>NZ_CP066119.1:0-4685881 GCF_016576965.1 Acinetobacter bereziniae
ATGCTTTGGACGGACTGCTTAACTCGCTTGCGACAAGAGCTCTCTGATAATGTCTTTGCCATGTGGATTCGTCCGTTGGTTGCAGAAGAAGTCGAAGATACTTTAAAACTGTATGCACCTAATCCATATTGGACACGCTACATTCAAGAGCATCATTTAGAATTGATTTCAATCTTGGCAGAGCAATTATCTGAAGGTCGTATACGTAAAGTTGAAATTTTGGTTGATTCACGTCCAGGTGCAATCCTCTCTGCTGCTGAACAACCAGCAACGACTACTGCTGCTTTAGAACAACATACCAGCCCAACTATAGCATCGCCAAAAGTAAAAAAAGACAAAGAGCAAGACGTTGTTTCTGCAAAAAATGTGAAAAAGAGACAACTTAACCCATTGTTTAATTTTGCTTTATTTGTAGAGGGGCGTTCCAACCAAATGGCGGCAGAAACTTGTCGTAAAGTTTTGACTCAATTGGGTGAATCTCAGCATAATCCGCTGTTTCTTTATGGTCCAACAGGTCTCGGTAAAACACATTTAATGCAAGCGGTTGGAAATGCTTTATTACAGGCAAAACCAAATGCGCGCGTGATGTATATGACTGCTGAAAGTTTTGTCCAAGATTTTGTCAGCTCTTTGCAAAAAGGCAAGGTTGAGGAATTTAAAAAGAATTGTCGTTCTTTAGATTTATTATTGGTCGATGATATTCATCTATTGGCGGGTAAAGAAGCCAGTTTGGTTGAATTTTTCTATACATTCAATGCTTTATTAGATGAGTCTAAACAAATTATCTTAACTTCGGATCGCTATCCAAAAGAGTTAACAGAACTTGATCCACGTCTAGTCTCACGCTTTTCTTGGGGGTTGTCTGTTGGTGTAGAACCGCCTGATATCGAAACTCGAATCGAAATTTTACTGAAAAAAGCTGAAAGTAGTGGGATTGATCTCCCGCGAAATTGCGCATTGTTTATTGCTCAACAAGTGGTTGCCAATGTTCGTGAGCTTGAAGGCGCATTGAATAAAGTCGTCGCAATATCCCGTTTTAAAGGTGCTGCGATTGATTTGGAAGTGGTGCGTGAATCACTGAAAGACGTTTTGGCCATTCGTGCGCGGACGATCAGTACAGAAAATATTCAACGCGTGGTGAGTGAGTATTTCCGCATTCCATTGAAAGAATTAGTGGGTCCGAAAAGAACCCGTATTTATGCTCGACCGCGCCAATTGGCTATGGGCTTGGCTCGTGAATTAACTGGGGATAGCTTCCCGGAAATTGGTATGGCATTTGGTGGTCGCGATCATAGTACGGTCATGCATGCTTGTGAAAAAGTGCAGAGCTTACGTGATGAAGACCCAATTTTTAATGAGGATTATAAAAACCTCATGCGTCTGTTACAAAGCTAAAATTTGTACAAATTATACGCTTGCAATGCGGCATAAACTGCCGCATAGTACGTCATTAAAAAAATTTATTATCTGTCTTTTCTGTCAAATTTAGTTAGAGGATTTCCACCGTGCGTTTGAAAATCGCGAAAGAGAGCTTACTCAATGTTTTATCCCATGTGGTTGGAGCTGTTGAACGTCGCCATACTTTGAATATTCTTTCAAACGTGAAAATTCAAGCTACAAATCAAGCGCTTACCATTACTGGTTCAGACTTGGAAGTCGAGTTGGTTGCCAGCACAACCTTAGCGGATGGTGCATGTTTACAAGCTGGGGAAACAACTGTTCCTGCGCGTAAATTGGTGGATATCTGCAAATCCTTACCATCGGCTGCATTGATTGATTTACAGATTACTGAAGACCAGCGTTGTATTTTAAAATCAGGAAATAGCCGCTTTGTTTTGGGAACTTTGCCAGCAGAAGATTATCCATTATTGACCAATGAGCATAGTCAAGGCACACAAGTTCAAGTGACTGAACGTGAATTAAAGCGTTTATTTGAAAAAACCTCTTTTGCCATGGCTGTGCAAGATGTGCGTTTTTATCTGACTGGAACTTTATTGGAAATTGATGAAAATCAATTGCGTGCTGTGACGACTGATGGACACCGTTTGGCACTGTGCGAAACCTTAGCATCATCAACTGCAACCCAGTTGGTACAAGCGATTGTTCCACGTAAAGCGGTAGGGGAACTACAACGCCTTCTCAGCATCGAAGATGAACAATTGACCTTGTTGATTGGTCGCGAACTGTTGAATGTGACCATTCAAACACCAAGCCGTGATAAAGAGCAAGGTGACATTACTGTACGTTTCACGACAAAATTAATCGATGGTAAGTTCCCAGACTATCGTCGTGTGATTCCGCGTGGTGGCGATAAAGTGGTTCATATCCCGCATGATGTGTTCAAGCAATCATTACAACGTGTTGCGATTTTAAGTAATGAGAAATTACGTGGTGTGTTTTTGAATTTTAATGCAGATTCTTTGCAATTGCGTGCAAACAACCCTGAACAAGATGAGGCGATTGAGGATCTAGCCATTCAATACGCCAATGCACCTATGGAAATGTCATTTAATGCGCAATATATTTTAGATGTATTGAGTGTTTTAGATGGTGATGATGTTGCGATGACCATGTCTGAAGCAAATCAGTCGGTATTGGTTCAAGATCCAACCCAATCCAATCAAACCTATGTTGTCATGCCAATGCGTGTTTAATTGATTTATTTTTTAAATCATTTGTTATGCATATTACGCGTTTAAATATACAACGTGTTCGAAATCTTAAGACGGTTGCTCTCCAAGAGTTGCAACCGTTTAATGTTTTTTATGGACAAAATGGATCTGGAAAAACCTCGATTTTAGAAGCCATTCATCTATTGGCAACTGGACGTTCCTTTCGAACTCATATTCCTAAAAATTACATTCAAAACAATCAAGCTGATGCGATTGTCTTTGCGCAATCTATGACTGAAAAAATCGGTATGCAGAAACTACAGAGTGGTGAGCAACTGATTAAAGTCAATGGCGATACTGTGGCAACACAAGGGCAACTTGCCAAAATTCTACCTTTGCAACTGATTGATCCTTTAAGTACCGATATCATTGACCATGGCGCAAAGCCACGGCGACAATTGCTTGATTGGTTGATGTTTCACGTGGAACCAGATTTTTATCATGCATGGCAATATTATTCGCGAGCTTTGAAACAACGCAATACGTTGCTGAAATCGCAACGCAATCTGTCTTTGCAAGATTTGGAACCGTGGAACAAAATGCTCAGTGATTATGGTGAAATGTTGCATTCTCAGCGCGTCGAAATAGTTGATCGTTGGAAACAATATTTACAAGAAGATTTGGCGCAATTACTTCCAGATTTAAGCATTGATATGGAGTATAACACAGGGTTCCATGTGGAACATGGCTTAGCCAATGACCTCATTCAATATCATCAAAAAGATGTTGATCGTCGCTATACTGAATACGGTCCGCACCGTGCTGACATCCGACTAAAAACCTCAATGGGGGATGCTGATGTGGTACTGTCCAGAGGGCAAAAAAAGTTACTCATAATGGCGTTAAAACTCTCACAAATTGCCATGTTACATGCCTGTAATAAGGAAACTGTGGTATTATTAGATGATGTAACAGCAGAATTAGATTTAAGTGCACAACAACGTTTAATTGAGCGATTGAGCCAACTTGGTAGTCAAGTTTTTATTACCACACTAGACCATGAATCAGTAAAAAAACATTTGCATGATTTGTCTATTTCCTACCAGTTATTTCAGGTGGATCAAGGTCAGGTAAGTGTTGTTGCAACATGATTTTAGATTTTAACCAATTTTGGAAAGACCTATTTTTCACTAGGGAGAAACCATGAGTTCAGAAGATCAAATCGCTTCTCAGACAGAACAAACCAATGAAAAGGCTTATGATTCCTCTAGTATCAAAGTATTACGTGGTCTAGATGCAGTTCGTAAACGTCCAGGTATGTATATTGGTGATACTGATGATGGTTCAGGTTTACACCATATGGTTTTCGAAGTCGTCGATAATGCGATTGATGAAGCCTTAGCAGGTCACTGTGATGAAATTTTAGTGACGATTCATGAAGATGAATCTGTCAGTGTTGCAGATAATGGGCGTGGTATTCCTACTGATATTCATCCAGAGGAAGGTGTTTCTGCGGCAGAAGTAATTCTGACCATTCTACACGCTGGCGGTAAGTTTGATGATAACAGCTATAAAGTATCAGGTGGTTTGCATGGTGTAGGTGTTTCGGTCGTAAATGCACTATCGAGCAAACTTGAATTAACGATCCACCGTGCTGGGCATATTCACCAACAAGAATACAAACATGGTGATCCTGTATATCCCTTGAAAGTGATCGGTGATATTGAAACAACAGGAACCACTGTGCGTTTCTGGCCAAGTGCAGAAACCTTCAGTCAAACGATTTTTAATGTGGATATTTTGGCACGTCGTTTACGTGAGCTGTCATTCTTAAATGCTGGTGTACGTATTGTTCTTCGTGACGAACGTGTCGCTTTAGAGCATATCTTCGATTTTGAAGGTGGTTTATCTGAATTTGTAAAATACATCAATCAAGGTAAAACGCATCTGAATGAAATCTTCCATTTTACTACGCAAGCTGAAAATGGAATTGGTGTTGAAGTCGCATTACAGTGGAACGATACTTATCAGGAAAATGTGCGTTGTTTCACCAATAACATTCCACAAAAAGATGGTGGAACGCATTTGGCTGGTTTCCGTGCAGCATTAACACGTGGCTTAAACAGCTACATGGAAAATGAAAACTTACTCAAAAAAGAGAAAGTTGCCGTAACTGGTGATGATGCTCGTGAAGGCTTAACAGCAATCGTTTCAGTGAAAGTGCCTGACCCTAAGTTTTCATCACAAACCAAGGAAAAATTGGTATCAAGTGAAGTAAAACCTGCGGTAGAACAGGCAATGAACAAGGCTTTCTCTGAATACTTGTTGGAGAATCCTCAAGCAGCCAAATCGATTGCAGGAAAAATTATTGATGCTGCACGTGCGCGTGATGCGGCGCGTAAAGCACGTGAAATGACGCGTCGTAAAAGTGCGCTTGATATTGCTGGTTTACCAGGTAAATTGGCAGATTGCCAAGAAAAAGATCCAGCACTTTCTGAATTATACTTGGTCGAGGGTGACTCTGCGGGCGGTTCTGCAAAGCAGGGACGTAATCGTAAGATGCAAGCCATTCTTCCATTAAAGGGTAAAATTCTCAATGTCGAGCGTGCTCGATTCGACAAGATGATTTCATCTCAAGAAGTGGGAACGCTGATTACTGCACTAGGATGTGGTATTGGGCGTGAAGAATATAATCCAGACAAATTACGCTATCATAAAATCATTATCATGACCGATGCGGACGTGGATGGTTCACATATTCGTACCTTGCTGCTGACTTTCTTCTTCCGTCAAATGCCTGAGCTTGTAGAACGTGGTTATATCTACATTGCGCAGCCTCCATTGTATAAGTTGAAGAAAGGTAAACAAGAGCAATACATCAAAGATGATGAAGCGCTTGAAACTTATCTGATTTCCAATGCAATTGATGAGTTAGAGTTGCACGTAAGTGCAGATGCACCTGCTATTCGTGGTGTGGCACTGGAAAAAGTGATCTCAGATTATCAAACTTCACAAAAAAGCTTGAATCGTTTAACGCTACGTTATCCAGCAACTTTGCTGGATGGTTTGTTAAGTTTAGATGCTTATAAACTTGATCAAAATCATGATCAAAATTATGTACAGCAATGGGCGGAAAAGCTTCAATCTGCTATTGGTGCAGCTCAACCAAGCCTTCGTCCTGAGTTGAGTCTAGAGGCATTCGATAAAGACAATGCTGACGGAACTAAAACGACAGTTTATTTCCCACGTATTACCGTATATGTGCATAACTTACCGCATAGCTATTTATTAGATGCAGGTTTATTGGCATCGAGTGAATATAAACGTTTATTGCAAAATTCTAAGAGCTGGTTCAGTTTGTTGGAAGATGGCGCTTATTTGCAAAAAGGTGAGCGTAAAATCAACGTTTCAACCTTCCACCAAGTGTGGCAACACATCTTAAGTGACTCTCGTCGCGGCATGATGATCCAACGCTATAAAGGTTTGGGTGAAATGAATGCGGAGCAGCTTTGGGAAACCACAATGGATCCTGAAAACCGTAATATGCTTCAAGTGACGATTGATGATGCAATTGAAGCAGATCGTATGTTTGCGTGTTTGATGGGTGATGACGTAGAACCACGTCGTGCTTTCATTGAAGAAAATGCACTCAATGCTGATATTGATGCTTAATTGAAGAAATGCAGTGCAAAAAAAAGGGAATAAACTTTGGTTTGTTCCCTTTTTTTGTGATTAATAATTTAAATATATGATTCTAAATTTAAAAAGAGAGCAATAAAAAACCAGTTTATGAAAACTGGTTTTTTATTGTAAATATTGAAATACTCAATTGTATTATTCACCGCCAAGGGTACATTCAAAGTTGGCTTTATCTACTGAACAGCGTGCTTTTTTCAGTACTGACATCATACCTGCATCATAAATACCTTGTTTAGTCAGTTCTAAACGACCGTCACGCATTAACTTTTGATATTTAAGTTTATCTTCAGCCGTTAAATTCATCTTGTATTTTGCTGGAATGGTTGCTTCTAAACGGTTAATCATTGCGAAGCTTTTTGGCAAGTTTTTCACAAAATAATCGCGAGATTTTTGACCAAAACCAGCTGGGAATTTCTCTGGGCGAATAACAAAGTCAGCAGTTACTTGTAGAACTGGGAAGTTAAACATCGCCCCATTTGCACCTAAACCTTTTTGAATTTCAAGTGGTTTATAAGCATATGCAGGCGCACCAACCATATCAACTTGACCATTGTTGAATTTAGCAACAAAGTTAGTGATATCTGATGGTACTGCTTGTGCACCTACGCGCTGTACCAAGATTTTTTGTGCATTATCATAGCTCAATACCGCAAACTTTTTACCAGCAGCTTTTTCGATTGAGTTGATGTTTTTATCACGTACGAAAATAAATGCTGAACCTAATGGTGCGATCCCTGCAACTTCGTATTTTTTACCACCTAGGGTTGTGGTCATTTTTGCTGCATTACGTGCATCTAAAGCAAAAGTAATGGCTTTTTGTGCAATCGCATTACTTGGTACACCACCAATTGAATCGATTGAACCTACAAATTTATTATATTGACGTGCGCGCATTGCGGTCATAAACACGCCATCACATTTACCCGCTTTAAAATCGTTATCAGCAACAGCCTCATCTTGTTTAGGGATAAGATTAATATCTGCCCCCCAACTTTTTGCTGTCAATGCCCATTCTTGAGCCATCTGGAACGATTCACCAGATTTACCCAATAAGTCGAATACACAAACATCAATAGCAGCTTGAGATGCTGAGCTCACTCCAAGTAAAGAAGTAGCGGCAATAGCGAATGCAATTTTTTTCATATTTTCGTCCTGATCTATTTGTTCATCTTGAGGAACTTTCCTTAAGCGCAATATTAATCAGCTTTGTTTGAAAAAAATAGAGTATTTACTCCATTTATTTTTATTTTTTTGATAATTATTGTGAACTAGTTGGTTCATTTTATTACATATCCTTCATTTTCATAATTAAATCAAATTTTTAAGTAAGTGGTACTGCTTTTATTACAAATTGTTTGTATGTAACAAGATTGTGTAATTTTCACTATTTTTTACTCAATTTAACTTTTTTTAAAGATTAGATACACATTAAAAAAGCGACGAATAGACAAATTTTATACTTGAATTGTGACTGATTCTTGATCAAAATATTGTTGATAAGTCTGTGGGTAATTTTGGATTTCAAACGAATTTTGACTACAGAAAGTACAAACTTTAATGCTCAAATACCATAAAAATCTTAAAAAATGGACTGTGAAAATTTTTCAACAAACAGTAATTAAATCTTAGTTATCCACAATTGTTTAATCAGAAACGCTTAAATTTGAACAAGATTATCAGGAAAACACTCTATTTCTTAATTTTGTAGTAATTCTAATATGTTCCACGCTTGTTTTTTAAATTATAAATAAAAGTTATGTATCTTTTTGAGAGATTTTAGAGGCTTTGACTTAAAAAATTATTCCAAAATGGACTGGGTATTTTGCATATTAAAAATTGATCAGATCTGATCAGAAGCATCAGTTATGTTAAATGTGCATCAAGAACACATTAAAAATGGCTTTGATCGTTGAAAATCAAAAAAAGAATTGTCGTGGGAATAAAAAGGAATGAGATTGGGCGATGTTGCAGTGAACCATGAAGGATTTCATCAAAGATTTATTGCATGATTAAAATTTTATTTTAAGTTATTGATTTATTTGTGTTTTTGTAAATAAAACTAGAGGTGGATGCCTCCACCTCTAGCTGATTCAAAAAGCATTATTCGAAAGAACTTTCTAATGTTTCAAGTTCCATCATTAACTCTAGCATTTGCTCTTCAGCTTGTTCTAGCTTTGTTTTGAGTTCAGTCTGTTCATTCATTAATTTGAGTAAATCATCTTTACGATTTGCTTCATAAAGTACTGAATCTGCTAAAGATTCCTCAATTTCAACAAGTCTAGGCTGAATTTTGCCAATTTGGCTTTCAATTTTCTCTATATTCTTGCGAATCGGGCGGCTCAGTTCACGTTGGCGTGCGGCTTCTTTCCGTTGAGCTTCCTTGTCGACTTTAGAGATGCTGGTTTTTTCAACGACTTGAGACTGAATAGGGGCACTTGGTTTTTGACCATTTTTCATCATATCAATACGTGCTTGGCGTAACCATGCTGCATAATCTTGTAAATCACCGTCAAATTCTTTGCTTTCACCTGCATGAACCAAGATCAGTTCATCACATACTGACGCAATTAATTGACGTTCGTGTGAAACCAGAACCACAGCACCTTCAAAATCTTGTAGCGCCATAGTTAAAGCATGACGCATATCTAAATCTAAATGGTTGGTTGGTTCATCAAGGATGAGCACATTGGGACGTAACCAAACAATGAGTGCTAACGCCAGACGGGCACGTTCACCACCTGAGAAACTTTCACTAGGAGTGTCCATACGTTCGCCACTGAATCCAAAGCTGCCTAAAAATGAGCGTAAGGTGGCTTCACTAATTTTCGGATCTGCGATTCGTGCAAGTTGCAGCATTGGACTTGCATTGCCATCTAAAGCATCCATTTGATGCTGTGCAAAATATCCAATATTTAATAATTCAGAATCTTTGCGGACGCCTTGTATAAGCGCTAAATCACCTACCAGAGATTTAATTAGCGTCGATTTACCCGCACCGTTCATACCTAATAAACCGATACGGCTGGTAGGCGTGATCTGTAAATTAACATTGGTCACAATTAGTTTATCACCATAACCAATATCTGCATGTTCCAATGTAAGTAGCGGAGAACTCATTTTGCTGGGTTCTCGGAAACTAAACGTAAATGGATTATCGACATGCGCAGGTGCGAGTTCCTGCATTCGTTCCAGTTGTTTAATACGGCTTTGAGCTTGTCGTGCTTTGGTGGCTTTGGCTTTAAAACGATCAATAAATTTTTGTAGATGTGCTTTGGCTTCTTGTTGCTTTTCGAAAGCTTGCTGCTGTTGTGCTAAGCGTTCCGCGCGCGTAGTTTCAAAAGTAGAGTAATTGCCTGTATATAAGGTCAAGATCTGATTTTCAATATGTAAAATATGATCCGTAATAGCATCTAAGAAATCTCGGTCATGTGAAATTAAAATCAGTGTGCCTTCATATGCTTTTAACCAATCTTCTAACCAAAGAATTGCATCTAAATCTAAATGGTTGGTTGGTTCATCGAGTAAAAGTAAATCTGAACGACTCATCAATGTACGCGCTAAATTTAAGCGCATACGCCATCCACCTGAAAAGCTCGACACTAAAAGTTCAGATTGATGCTCAAAAAAACCTAGTCCAGCCATCAATTGTGATGCTTTAGAAGATGCTGTATAACCGTGAATTTCTTCAAAACGGCTATATAGGTGTGCGAGCTCATCATTACTTAGGTTTTCTGGATGATTTAATTGATCTTGAATTTGCCAATATTCTTCATCGCCAGACAACACAAAATCGATGGCTTTCATATCGAGCGCTTTGATCTCTTGAGCCATATGGGCAACAGTCCAAATATTTGGGCGAGTCAGACTGCCACTATCAGATTCAATACCACCGAGTAATGCTGAGAAAAGGGTGGATTTACCTGCACCATTGACACCCGTTAAACCAATTTTCCAACCAGGATGAAGTTGCATTGACGCTTTTTGAAATAAAATGCGTCCACCGCGACGAATTGAAAGTTGATCTAACTGAATCATAAGAAGCTGACTGTTGCCTATTGGATGCGATATATTAAAGGATAAATCCCAGAGTTCAAAAAATGTATTGAATAAAACCGAAAACAAATTGGTTTTAGGGTGACAAATCACAAAAAGAGAAGTGAATCTGACAGCATACTTCTTCATGTTGCTTGGATTACAACAGCGGAATGTTAATTTTTAGTATATTTTAACAATATTAAAATTTTATATATTTGATATTAATAATTGAATTTTAATTCGTTTTATTTTGAAGCTAATGCTAGTGCTAACTTTCCGATCAAAAAATGATAAAAATGCTTAAATTTTGTGTAGTATGTATCACATTATTATTTATTAAATGTGTATTAAAGCAATTTATTGTGGACAGAATTGTTTACATAAATTGCAATTTATCTGTAAATAAATATGGAAGTTTAGATGATGAATAAGGCTAGATATTTACTTCTTATTGTTTCTATTTTTCTGTCACCTTGGGCACAAGCCAAGCAAAATGTTTGTGTCTTCGATTTGTTGGGAAAGGCAGGTGAGTCTTATAAATTGATGGAAGAATGGGCTTTGGCAGCAAAAGCATGGGGTGCAGACGTCAATTTAACGGTATATCAGTCAGAAGAAATGGTGGATAAAAACTTTAAGACCAATAAGTGTGATGCTGCTGCCATGACCACTATGCGCTCACGTGAGTACAATAAATTTGGGGGTTCAATTGATGCTTTAGGTGGAATTCCCAACAATGAAATTGCCAAAAAAGCGATTAATTATGCTTTGGATAAACGCAATGCCAAGCGATTGGTATCTGAAAAAAATGGCATTAAATATGAATTGGTCGCGATCACACCTATTGGGATCGCCTATATTTTTGTTCGTGATCGTTCAATCAATACCCTAGAAAAGGGTAAAGGGAAAAAATTTGCTTATCTGCATTACGATATTGCACAAAAGATTGCTGTTGAACGGGTTGGGGCGATTGGTGTGCCTTCTGATATTTTTAATTTTGTTAAAAGATTTAATGATGGTGAAGTAGATGCCATTGCTTCACCAGCTTATGCTTTCAAGCCGTTAGAAATTTATAAGGGTATAGGGGCGAATGGGGCAATGTTTACTTATCCCGTAGTCAATGTGACGGCTGACTTAATTATTAAGTCCGATCAATTTCCTGATGGTTTCGGTATGAAGTCTCGAGAATGGTCAGTTAAACAATTGAACAGTTCTTTTAAAAAAATAGAAAAAATGGAAGCTGAAATTCCTGCAAAATATAAATTAAATGTGAGCAAAGACGATGCACTTCGTTATCAGAAATTGTTACGTGATGGACGCATAGAACTGACCAAAAGAGGGATTTACGATCCTGTAATGATGTCTGTATTAAAAAGGGCACGTTGTACTGTGGATCGTACCAATTTTGAGTGTTCGCTAGCAGGAGAATAAAAGTTGCTGGAGACAAAAAAGCCATCAATATTGATGGCTTTTCAAAGCAATTTTAACTGTAATTAGTCAATGAAAGTCACTTTGGCAATGGCTTTCTTACTGGCTTGAATCACTAGAGTCACATTTTCTTTCACTGTAAAACTAGCATCGACAACTTGCCAATCTACTTTAACTGCTCCACGTGAAACAGCATCTTTAGATTGAGCTGAATTTTTAGTTAAACCCGCCGCGCGTAAAATGGAAACAATCGAAATTTCTCCATTGTACTCGCCACGTGAAATGGTTACCTCTGGTGTACCTTCAGGTAATTCACCTTCAGTAATTAAGTTACCTGCACCTTTGTGGGCATGTTCAGCAGCTTCTGCACCATGGAATCGCTCAACCAATTCAAGTGCAAGAATTTTCTTGATTTCTTGAGGATTGCGCCCATCTGCCATTTCTTTGAGAAGAACTTCAATCTCATCCATAGACTTAAAGCTAAGTAACTCAAAATAGCGTTCAATCAAGCTATCAGGCATAGACAGCACTTTTTGGTACATTGCACCCGGCGCATCAAAGACACCAATATAGTTGCCCAAGGATTTAGACATCTTGTTGACGCCATCTAAACCTTCAAGAATAGGCACAGTGATACACACTTGAGCCTCTTGATCATAACGCCCTTGTAAGGTACGACCCATAAGGAGGTTAAATGTTTGGTCTGTTCCACCCAGCTCTACATCAGCTTCAAGTGCGATCGAATCATACCCTTGTACCAATGGGTACAAGAATTCATGAATGGCGATCGGTTGGTGACTGTTATAGCGTTTTGTAAAGTCATCACGCTCTAACATACGTGCAACGGTCTGCTGTGAAGCCAATTGAATCAAATCAGCAGCAGTTTTTGTTGCAAACCATTCAGAGTTAAAACGAACTTTGGTTTTATTTGGATCAAGAATTTTAAATACTTGTTCTTGGTAAGTTTTTGCATTCTCTAAAACTTGCTCACGTGAAAGTGGTGGGCGAGTTGCACTTTTACCTGTTGGATCACCAATCATCGCAGTATAGTCACCAATCAAGAACGTGACATCATGTCCAAGATCTTGAAAAGCTTTTAACTTATTAATTAAAACTGTATGACCCAAATGTAAATCTGGTGCAGTTGGATCAAAGCCTGCTTTAATTTTTAAAGGACGATTTTCTTTCAGTTTCTTCAGAAGATCTTCTTCAGAAATAATTTCATGAGTGCCTCGGCGAATGAGGGCAAGTTGTTCTTCAGCCGGCAGGAAATTTGACATTACAAAAACCCAAATACTTCAGTTAGACTATTTGTGCGATATACTAACATTTTTTCAGCATAATGCAGGCGAAGAATATCTCATGACAACAATCTATATTGGCGTAATGACTGGAACCAGCATGGACGGCGTCGATTTTGTTGCAGCTTCATTTGATCCTTTACATGTTCATGCCACACTTACCGTCGCTTTTGATCCTGATTTAAGGGATGAATTGATGGCTTTGACTTTACCCGATGATAATGAAATTGATCGAATGGGTAAGGCCGATGTGGCGCTTGCAACCATGATTGGAAATGGTATTAATCAACTAATACAAGAAAATAACTTAGATAGAAGCCAGATCAAAGCTATTGGCTCACATGGGCAGACAATTCGACATCGTCCAGAACATGGCTTTACCTTACAAATTGGCGATCCGAATATCATCACTGAGATTACCCAGATTCCTGTAATTTCAGATTTTAGACGTCGAGATATGGCAGCAGGTGGGCAAGGTGCACCATTGGTTCCTGCATTTCATCAGGCATTGTTCCAACATGCAACGATTCATCGTGTGATTCTCAACCTAGGTGGAATCGCCAATGTCAGTATGTTGCCTGCGGGGAATGAACAAGGTGTTTATGGGTTCGATACAGGACCTGCCAATATTCTCATGGATGCATGGTGTCATCGTTATACTGGGCAACCTTATGATGAAAATGGCAATTGGGCAGCTTATGGTCAACCGATTCGTTCCTTGTTGGATCGTTTGCAGTCACATGAATATTTTTCCAAAGAACCCCCTAAAAGTACAGGTCGTGAAGACTTCAATTTAGAGTGGTTGGATGAGCAAATTTCCGATTGGCGTAATGATTTAGAATATGATGAATTAGAAGATACGCCTGAAAATGTCCAAGCGACATTAATGAAACTGACCACGCGTGCAATCAAAAAAGCCATCTATCGTTCACCTTTAGATACTGGTGAAGTCTATGTTTGTGGTGGTGGTGCATATAACTCCCATTTGTTAGAACAACTTCGTTGGCGTCTGCGTAAACATAATTGGTCTGTGCAATCGACTTCTGCCTTGGGCTTAGCACCAACATGGGTCGAAGCAACGGCTTTTGCGTGGTTAGCAATGCGTTTTGATCAGCAGTTGAGTGGAAATTTACCTGCAGTGACGGGTGCAAAAGGTTATCGTGTTTTGGGAACGATTACTGCTGTTTAAGGTTTATCATCAGTAAGGTGCGCGTTTCACCTTACTGATATGAGATTTAGATGAAAAAATATAGGTCTATGACAATGTTTTCAAAAACTTGCCGATAAATTTAAGCATCATTTATCTGTAGTAAAACCCTAAGAACAGAATTTTTGTCGAACAATCATCGACCTGTTTAGCGTCAAGAATGTCCTGTACTGCTGTTAAAAAATCGTGAGTAAACTTTCAAGATCAGTAAAAATAAAATTTGAGATGCGCATGAGCTTAGCAATAGAAAAACAACGTATTGAGTCTTTTCAAAGAGAAGGTTTAACCTTTGATGTGATTGATTCAGGTCCTTTAGATGGACAGATTTTTGTGTTATTACATGGTTTTCCTGAAACCAATAAAAGTTGGACTGAAACCGCTGAGATCTTAAATGAACAAGGCTATCGAACTTTTGCTATTAATCAGCGTGGATATAGTCTTGGGGCGCAACCAGAAAATCGTCGGGACTATCGAAGTGCAGAGTTGGTGGAAGATGTAAATGCTTTATTAGAAATGATCCAGCAACCTGTATATTTGGTCGGACATGACTGGGGTGCTGTCGTAGCTTGGGAGGTTGCCCAGCATTATCCTGAAAAAATTAAACATCTCATTACGGTTTCAGTTCCACATAAAGCCGCATTTATGCGAGCAATGCTGAGCAGTAATCAACTATTAAAATCATATTATATTGGATTATTTCAACTGCCGAAGATTCCCGAGCTGTTGTTTGAAAAAGTCCCAAAATTAGGCTTAGGTCTATTAAAAGATTCAGGAATGACTACGAAACAACTTGAAGATTTTCAACAGGACATGGTGGCTGAACAACGTTTAAGCTATGCATTAAATTGGTATCGAGGACTTCCATTTAGTTCAAACCGCCATCTTACTCAACCGATTCGCGTTCCAACTTTGTTTATTTGGGGCAAACATGATTCAGCAGTAAGTGCAAAAAGTGTCGAATTGAATCATCGTTATATTGCTGCACCTTATAGAGAAATTATTATGGATGCAACACATTGGATTCCTGTTCAAAATGCCAAAGCATTGAGTCAGTATATTTTAGAAACGATTTAATATTGATGTTCTAACCATAAAAATGCCCTCACAAGAAGAGGGCATGATTTGATTCAAAATATGCTTTGAATTAAATGGAGAATGATGAACCACAGCCACATGTGGTTGTTGCATTTGGATTTTCAACAATAAAGCGAGAGCCTTCTAGACCTTCAACATAATCTACTTTTGAGCCAACAAGATATTGGTAACTCAACGAGTCAACTAACATTTTTACATCGCCGTTGATAAATTCTGCATCATCTTCGTTCATGCTTTCAGCAAAATTAAATCCATAAGAAAAACCAGAACAGCCGCCACCCGTTACATAGACACGTAACATCAAATCTTGATTACCTTCGCTATCACGAAGTTGGCGAACTTTATTTGCAGCATTGTCGGTCAGCTCAAGTGCTTGGGCGGTCATGATATTGTTCCTCATATTTCGAATGGCTTAAACAAAAAGACCATATATTCAGTATAACATACTCAATATATGGTCAGTGAGTGAACTTTAAAGTAAATTCAGACTAAATTTATCGGATTTAATCTAGATTTATTTATAGTTCTCATCTTGTAGGGCACACTCAAAGTTTTTAGGGTCATTTTTACAACGGAATTGCCAAAGAATTTTCATCATTTGCTTATTGTAAACACCTTGCTTGGTTAAGCTGATACGCGACTCACGCATTAACTTTTGATACCCTGGTTTATCGCCTTCAGGCACCTGCATCCAGTATTTAGCAGGAATATCTGCCTTCATCTTACCAATAATACTGTTGGCACGAGGAAGCTGAGTTTTAATCCAATCACGAGACTTTTGACCATAACCAGCTGGGAATTTATCAGGGCGAATAATAATATTTCCAGTCACTTGTAAAAGTGGATAATTAACAATCGCACCTTTACTGCCTAGACCTTTATGTAACTCTAGTGGTTTAAATACAGCGGCAGGTGCACCAATAATATCAACCTGCCCATTGTTAAACTTACTCCCAAAATTGGTTACATCGGCGCTTACAGCTTGAGCACCAATTTGTTGAACCATAATCTTTTGGGCTTGGTCATAGTCAAGAACTGCAATTTTTTTCCCTGCTGCTTTGGCAACAGTATTGATGTTACGGTCATTGACCATGAGGAAAGCATCACCAACAGGAATTACCCCGACCACTTCATACTTTCCATTGGTCATGTATTTGGCAAAATTTGGACTAGCAAGTCCTTGCATGATTTTTACCGCAAGATTAAGGTCAGGAATCGCACCTATGGCATCTAAAGAGCCTGTAAAGCTATTAAATTGACGACCACGCATTCCCGTAATACTGACAGCATCACATTTACCAGCTTTAAAATCTTCAGCAATGACGGCTTCATTAGAATTTACTTTTAATTCAAGATCTGCACCCCAGTTTTTCGCTGCAAGTTGATAATCTTTCATTAATGTAAAAACGTCGCCATTTTTACCAACCAAATCAAACACACACATGACTTGTTTTGCTTGAGTAGTAGAGACAGCAGCCAAAAGACCTGTAGCAACAATGAGGGCATGAGACCATTTCATTATTTTTTTCCTTTCCATGATCAATATTATTCATGTCCAACCAAACTGGACTTTTTATCAAGAATTTAATTCAGGATATGATTTATTACACAATCAAATATTCCACTCAATTCATTCATTTCCATGGTCATAATTTGAGTGAAAGTATCATTTGACATTAGCCAAATCATTGCCTGAAATGAATGAAATCACAATGACTTAAATGACAAAATTTCAAATCAGAATATAAACCTGATCATTTGGCAAATGGTCTTGTAAAACCTTGATTTTTGTTTTTCAAAGCTTCATTGCATTTGCTAAATTGACAATAGCATTGAGGTGTAGTTTGAACCCTTAGTCTTTATTGTTGTCACGCCCTCGACGATCATCACGTTTTTTATCACGTTGATTTTGTCGGTCGTGCTGTTGCCATTGTTTTGGGTCAGCTCTATTGTCCCAGCGACGATCATGATTAGATTTGTTATTCCACTCTTGTCGACGTTGTTCCCAATGCTGTTTTCTCATTTGATCACGTTTTGCTTGTTCATATTGCCAACGTTGTCGATCATGCTGAGCTTGGCGCCGTTCTTGTTCAATCCGCATTTGTTGTATACGATAGGCACGCTCACGTTCCCAACGCTGACGGTCATTGTTGCGGTCATATCTTGAATCATAGCGTGGAGTATAGCCATAATCACGATAAATCGGTTGTCCATAACCGCGTGTGTCATAACCCTCATCGGGAAATGCAACACAACCCACAGCAATAATAGATGTTATGAGCGAAACAAATAATGCTTTGATAGCCATAAGTTGTCTCCGTGTAACAATCAAAATAGCAAAAAAAAACTGAGATATAGCAAAATAGTCAATGACAAGTCATTTTAGTCAGATTAGCGTATTTAAAATTTATATTTGTATATCGATGACGAGACTTGTATAAGATTATAGTCAGTCAATTCCTGATCATGTAGAAAATATGAAGAATTTGGACATTTAAGGAAGAAACATAATGGTTGCTTTTCAACGTAATATTCATGAGTTAGTCGAAAAGGGGCAAGGTTCAGCGGGGCGTGCTGTAGATCGTTTACCGACATTTGCACAAGAGTCTTTAAGCAAGTTATTGGGATATCCTTACCAATTCCCTCAATTGGACAGCTTTACCAAATGTTTAATGGCTGCTCAACTCAAGCAAGGTAAAGTAGGCTTTATTGGTGCAAATGTAGAACGCTCTAGAAAGCAGTTTGAATCACAAATGCAATCTATTACCAATAAACCTACCCATGTTCAGTTTGTAGAAGATATTCGTTTACCATTACAAAGTGGTAGTGTTTATGCGCGCCATTATCATCCCGCACCAAATAAAAAATTACCAATGCTTGTTTTTTACCATGGCGGTGGTTTTGTCGTGGGGAGTGTTGATACCCATGATGAAGTGTGTCGATTAATTGCAGCACATGCAAAAGTTCAAGTTTTAAGTATTGAATATCCACTCGCTCCAGAAGTTGGACCTCGCGAATTGATCCAGTCATGTGAAGATGCTCTGGCTTGGGTATATCAAAATCGCCGTCAATTTAAAATCCTAAAAAGTCGAATTGCGGTTGGTGGAGATAGTGCAGGTGGCAATATTAGTGCAGTCGTGGCACAACGAACAGTAAACTCAGTATATGCACCACAAGCTCAATTTTTAATTTATCCTGCAGTTGATTTTAAGAGTCGACATCCGTCCTTCTTTGCTTATAAAGATGGTTTGGTTTTAACAGGTTCTGATATTGATTATGTGACAGACTATTACGTCACACGTTTTAATGTTGCCTTGGATGATCCAATCATTTCACCAACCAATGGTCCTCTCAAGAAACTTGCACCAGCCTTTGTGATCACAGCAGGGCATGATGTATTGCATGATGAAGGTAAAATTTACGCCTACAAACTCAGACAAAATGGTGTCAAAGTTCATTACCATGATTATGAAGATCAAACTCACGGTTTTATCAACCTAACACCAGTATCACGAAAAGCAAAAAAATACGTCATTGAAATGAGTAAAGAGTTTCGTAAATTTTGGGATAAACAATAAAGCCGATCGCATATTGAGTATCAACAACTATTGTTTCACGTGAAACAATAGTTGTTGATCAAAAAACAATCAAGCTAAGTAGAAAGCAAAATACATAAGATAGCTAAGCTGACCATATATAAAGATACTGAATATAAAGATGCTGAGACCATTTAAACAATTCGAACTTCAACTTTATCTCTACAGATTAATGTAGAGTATTGGTAAAGGTGGTGAAATGTCATTTTTCAATCATATAAAAGCACACTAATATAAGCGCAAACTTATCAAATCAATTTAAGGAAAAAAGACAATGATTAAGAAAATCGGTATGGGTGTTGCTTTGGGCATTCTTATGCAACCCGTATTTGCCAATACAGATATGCAAATCAAAACCAACTTGGGCAACATCAATATTGAACTATATGATGATCAAGCTCCAATTTCCGTTAAGAATTTTAAGAGCTATGTAAATAGTCAATTCTATAATGGCACCATTTTCCATCGCGTTATTCCTGGCTTTATGATCCAAGGCGGTGGCTTCGATAGTAATATGAAAGAGAAAGTAACACAGGCGCCGATTCAAAACGAATCGAGTAATGGTTTAAAGAACCTTCGTGGCACTTTAGCAATGGCGAGAACCAATGCACCAAATTCAGCAACCAGTCAATTCTTTATTAACGTTGCAAATAACGACTTTTTAAATAAATCTGCGGGTAACCTAGGTTACGCCGTGTTTGGTAAAGTTACTCAAGGACTCGATATCGTAGATAAAATAGTGCAAACCCCTACAGCAACAGTCGGGATGTATCAAGATGTACCTAAACAAGCTGTAAAAATCATCAGTATTCAAACCATAAAGAGCAATGTCAAAAAATAATTAAAAAATAAAGCAGAAATATTTTGGTCATATTTCTGCTTTATTATTAAAAGCTTACGCCACAATAAGTCTAAAAATGAACCAAAATAGTGCATAAAAATACAACACTCAATAAAACAATCAGTTAAAAGCACTTGCTTGTGTAAGAAATTGCCCTATAATGAGCTCATCCCGACGCGATACAGCAAACAAACTTAGCTTAGAGGGTTAAGTTGTTGAATGTTTATTGCGTCTTATTTGTCACTGACGAAGTGGTAAATTGATCATTAAGAGAATATGAAGAACAACTTGTGTGGATTTTTACTGATTGATTAATCGAAATATTATCATTGATTGATTGGTTTAAATTACTCGAAGTTTATTTGAGAGAATTTGTCAGTACATTGATGAGCCAGAATTGTGACCTTAAGTCACTAATGATTTTAACTGAAGAGTTTGATCATGGCTCAGATTGAACGCTGGCGGCAGGCTTAACACATGCAAGTCGAGCGGGGGAGATTGCTTCGGTAATTGACCTAGCGGCGGACGGGTGAGTAATACTTAGGAATCTGCCTATTAATGGGGGACAACATCTCGAAAGGGATGCTAATACCGCATACGCCCTACGGGGGAAAGCAGGGGATCACTTGTGACCTTGCGTTAATAGATGAGCCTAAGTCGGATTAGCTAGTTGGTGGGGTAAAGGCCTACCAAGGCGACGATCTGTAGCGGGTCTGAGAGGATGATCCGCCACACTGGGACTGAGACACGGCCCAGACTCCTACGGGAGGCAGCAGTGGGGAATATTGGACAATGGGGGGAACCCTGATCCAGCCATGCCGCGTGTGTGAAGAAGGCCTTATGGTTGTAAAGCACTTTAAGCGAGGAGGAGGCTCTTTTGGTTAATACCCAAGATGAGTGGACGTTACTCGCAGAATAAGCACCGGCTAACTCTGTGCCAGCAGCCGCGGTAATACAGAGGGTGCGAGCGTTAATCGGATTTACTGGGCGTAAAGCGTGCGTAGGCGGCTTTTTAAGTCGGATGTGAAATCCCCGAGCTTAACTTGGGAATTGCATTCGATACTGGGAAGCTAGAGTATGGGAGAGGATGGTAGAATTCCAGGTGTAGCGGTGAAATGCGTAGAGATCTGGAGGAATACCGATGGCGAAGGCAGCCATCTGGCCTAATACTGACGCTGAGGTACGAAAGCATGGGGAGCAAACAGGATTAGATACCCTGGTAGTCCATGCCGTAAACGATGTCTACTAGCCGTTGGGGTCTTTGAGACTTTAGTGGCGCAGCTAACGCGATAAGTAGACCGCCTGGGGAGTACGGTCGCAAGACTAAAACTCAAATGAATTGACGGGGGCCCGCACAAGCGGTGGAGCATGTGGTTTAATTCGATGCAACGCGAAGAACCTTACCTGGTCTTGACATAGTAAGAACTTTCCAGAGATGGATTGGTGCCTTCGGGAACTTACATACAGGTGCTGCATGGCTGTCGTCAGCTCGTGTCGTGAGATGTTGGGTTAAGTCCCGCAACGAGCGCAACCCTTTTCCTTACTTGCCAGCATTTCGGATGGGAACTTTAAGGATACTGCCAGTGACAAACTGGAGGAAGGCGGGGACGACGTCAAGTCATCATGGCCCTTACGACCAGGGCTACACACGTGCTACAATGGTCGGTACAAAGGGTTGCTACCTAGCGATAGGATGCTAATCTCAAAAAGCCGATCGTAGTCCGGATTGGAGTCTGCAACTCGACTCCATGAAGTCGGAATCGCTAGTAATCGCGGATCAGAATGCCGCGGTGAATACGTTCCCGGGCCTTGTACACACCGCCCGTCACACCATGGGAGTTTGTTGCACCAGAAGTAGGTAGTCTAACCGTAAGGAGGACGCTTACCACGGTGTGGCCGATGACTGGGGTGAAGTCGTAACAAGGTAGCCGTAGGGGAACCTGCGGCTGGATCACCTCCTTAACGAAAGATTGACGATTGGTAAGAATCCACAACAAGTTGTTCTTCATTGATGTATCTGAGGGTCTGTAGCTCAGTTGGTTAGAGCACACGCTTGATAAGCGTGGGGTCACAAGTTCAAGTCTTGTCAGACCCACCAAGTCTACTGAACACAGAAGAGCAGATATATTAAGATCTTAAGCTGGGGACTTAGCTTAGTTGGTAGAGCGCCTGCTTTGCACGCAGGAGGTCAGGAGTTCGACTCTCCTAGTCTCCACCACTACTACGCAGTTACCTGATTAAAAAAGATTGATTATAGAAATTAATGAACTGAAGTTTATAGAGTTTATTAACTTCTGTGATTTATCACAGTGAACTACTTGCTGACGAGGCGGTAGTGAATCATTAACAGAATATATTTGAGTTGAAATAATTGTTTAACTCGTTTTATGAAGCTTAACAAGCAATTGTTAAAGCGGAATGAAATGAGAACTAGCGATAAAACTGAATCAAGCGTTTTGGTATATGAATTAAATTGAAGCTGTACAGTGATTAAGTTCACAAGCAACAAATAGAAGTGGTTAAATCCACATTGTTGATCCTCCTTGTAGGGATTAACGACTGTTTGGGGTTGTATAGTCAAGTAATTAAGTGCATGTGGTGGATGCCTTGGCAGTCAGAGGCGATGAAAGACGTAATAGCCTGCGATAAGCTTCGGGGAGGCGGCAAATATCCTGTGATCCGGAGATTTCTGAATGGGGAAACCCACTTACCATAAGGTAGGTATCGCATGATGAATACATAGTCATGCGAGGCGAACGAGGGGAAGTGAAACATCTCAGTACCCTTAGGAAAAGAAATCAATTGAGATTCCCTCAGTAGCGGCGAGCGAACGGGGATCAGCCCATTAAGTTATATGTGTATTAGCGGAAAGCTCTGGGAAGTGCTACCGTAGAGGGTGATAGTCCCGTACACGAAAGTGCACATATAATGATGACGAGTAGGGCGAGGCACGTGAAACCTTGTCTGAATATGGGGGGACCATCCTCCAAGGCTAAATACTCCTGACTGACCGATAGTGAACCAGTACCGTGAGGGAAAGGCGAAAAGAACCCCTGTGAGGGGAGTGAAATAGATCCTGAAACCGCATGCATACAAGCAGTGGGAGCCGACTTGTTCGGTGACTGCGTACCTTTTGTATAATGGGTCAGCGACTTATATTCAGTAGCAAGGTTAACCGTATAGGGGAGCCGTAGAGAAATCGAGTCTTAATAGGGCGTTTAGTTGCTGGGTATAGACCCGAAACCGGGTGATCTATCCATGAGCAGGTTGAAGGTTGGGTAACACTAACTGGAGGACCGAACCCACTGTCGTTGAAAAGCCAGGGGATGACTTGTGGATAGGGGTGAAAGGCTAATCAAACTCGGTGATAGCTGGTTCTCCCCGAAAGCTATTTAGGTAGCGCCTCGGACGAATACCATAGGGGGTAGAGCACTGTTTCGGCTAGGGGGTCATCCCGACTTACCAAACCGATGCAAACTCCGAATACCTATGAGTACTATCCGGGAGACAGACTGCGGGTGCTAACGTCCGTAGTCAAGAGGAAAACAATCCAGACCGCCAGCTAAGGCCCCAAAATTATAGTTAAGTGGGAAACGATGTGGGAAGGCATAGACAGCTAGGAGGTTGGCTTAGAAGCAGCCACCCTTTAAAGAAAGCGTAATAGCTCACTAGTCGAGTCGGCCTGCGCGGAAGATGTAACGGGGCTAAAACTATATGCCGAAGCTGCGGATGTATACATTGTATACGTGGTAGGGGAGCGTTCTGTAAGCCGATGAAGGTGTGTTGAGAAGCATGCTGGAGGTATCAGAAGTGCGAATGCTGACGTGAGTAACGACAAAACGGGTGAAAAACCCGTTCGCTGAAAGACCAAGGGTTCCAGTCCAACGTTAATCGGGGCTGGGTGAGTCGACCCCTAAGGCGAGGCCGAGAGGCGTAGTCGATGGGAAATTGGTTAATATTCCAATACTTCTGTGTAATGCGATGAGAGGACGGAGAAAGTTAAGTCAGCCTGGCGTTGGTTGTCCAGGTGGAAGGTTGTAGGCATGCATCTTAGGCAAATCCGGGGTGCTCTATGCTGAGAACTGATAGCAAGCGAGTTTACTCGTGAAGTGGCTGATACTATGCTTCCAGGAAAAGTCTCTAAGCTTCAGTTACACAGGAATCGTACCCGAAACCGACACAGGTGGTCAGGTCGAGTAGACCAAAGCGCTTGAGAGAACTCTGCTGAAGGAACTAGGCAAAATGGTACCGTAACTTCGGGAGAAGGTACGCTGCTGACGGTGATAGGACTTGCTCCTTGAGCTATTGGCAGCCACAGAAACCAGGCCCCTGCAACTGTTTATTAAAAACATAGCACTCTGCAAACACGAAAGTGGACGTATAGGGTGTGATGCCTGCCCGGTGCTGGAAGGTTAATTGATGGGGTTAGCGTAAGCGAAGCTCTTGATCGAAGCCCCAGTAAACGGCGGCCGTAACTATAACGGTCCTAAGGTAGCGAAATTCCTTGTCGGGTAAGTTCCGACCTGCACGAATGGCATAATGATGGGGGCGCTGTCTCCAGCAGAGGCTCAGTGAAATCGAAATCGCCGTGAAGATGCGGTGTACCCGCGGCTAGACGGAAAGACCCCGTGAACCTTTACTGCAGCTTGACATTGAACTTTGATCTTACTTGTGTAGGATAGGTGGGAGGCTTAGAAGTAGCGACGCCAGTTGCTATGGAGCCATCCTTGAAATACCACCCTGGTAATATTGAGGTTCTAACTCTGTCCCGTTATCCGGGACGAGGACCATGTCTGGTGGGTAGTTTGACTGGGGCGGTCTCCTCCTAAAGAGTAACGGAGGAGTACGAAGGTGCGCTCAGCGTGGTCGGAAATCACGCGTAGAGTATAAAGGCAAAAGCGCGCTTAACTGCGAGACCCACAAGTCGAGCAGGTACGAAAGTAGGTCTTAGTGATCCGGTGGTTCTGTATGGAAGGGCCATCGCTCAACGGATAAAAGGTACTCTGGGGATAACAGGCTGATACCGCCCAAGAGTTCATATCGACGGCGGTGTTTGGCACCTCGATGTCGGCTCATCTCATCCTGGGGCTGAAGCAGGTCCCAAGGGTATGGCTGTTCGCCATTTAAAGAGGTACGCGAGCTGGGTTTAGAACGTCGTGAGACAGTTCGGTCCCTATCTACCGTGGGCGTTGGAAATTTGAGAGGATCTGCTCCTAGTACGAGAGGACCAGAGTGGACGAACCTCTGGTGTACCGGTTGTGACGCCAGTCGCATCGCCGGGTAGCTATGTTCGGAAGGGATAACCGCTGAAAGCATCTAAGCGGGAAGCCTACCTCAAGATAAGATTTCCCTAGGACTTTATGTCCTCTAAAGAGCCGTTGAAGACTACGACGTTGATAGGTTGGATGTGGAAGTGCGGTGACGCATGAAGCTGACCAATACTAATTGCTCGTGAGGCTTGACTATACAACACCCAAGCAGTTGTATGTGAAGCATCATTTGATTCATAAAAGATCAAAGAAACTTGATTTAGTTGTAAAGCTAGTTACAATAACCAACTCAAATGTTCTTCTGTTAAACTCATTTGGAACAAAGTAAGGCATACCCATAAGACCCGAAAAAGTCCATAACAGTTTGCTGGCGACAATAGCAAGAGTGAACCACCTGATCCCTTCCCGAACTCAGAAGTGAAACCTCTTAGCGCTGATGGTAGTGTGGGGTTACCCATGTGAGAGTAAGTCATCGCCAGCTTTTAATTCTTAAAACACCCTCAACTAAAATGTTGAGGGTGTTTTTTTATGTGAAATGGAAATACATCTATCCTATTTATAAGCTTTCTATTAAAATTATTAAGAATAATTATTACAAATTAAGGGAAATCATATGGGATATTCTATTCATATTGAGCAGATTGATTCTGAACCACAAAATAAAATTACATTAGATAAATGGCTAGAATATATAGAAAATGATCCTGAAATGGATCGTAACGACCAAATTGAAATTATTGGTCCTGAAAATGAGGTTTTAAGTTTTAAAATTGAAGGATTATGTATATGGAAGGGCTATTCTAAATATCCAGAGGGGGTAAATGTTTATTTTTCTCCGTCTAAAAATAGTATTAGCGTGAAAAATCCAGATCGTGAAATTCTAGTAAAAATGTATAAAATTGCACAGTATTTTAAAGCAAGTGTTCGTGGTGATGGCGATGAGATATATAATGAAAAGGGCGAAGAAATTCAAAATACAGCACCACAAATACATCAAAATTTAAACACACAAAAGTGGTGGAAATTTTGGTAATCCTTTCAGAATAATTTAAATTTGATGTTGTCATTTAAAATTTTGCGGGTAATAATTCAGTCAAATAGGATCTTTTTATGAAACTGAACTCATTCTCTCCCATTCCTAATGATGATGAAGAACTTTATCTTCCTGAACTGGTGTATGCTGCTTCACTTGGCGATATTGAACAAGTCGAACAGCTTTTATCACAAGGGATTGATGCCAATCAAATGGATGAAGAAGGTTATAGTGCATTACAAGCCGCAGCCGAAAATAATCATTTAGACATTTTGAAGTTATTAGTGAGTCAGGGTGCTGATGTCCACTATAAAGCACAATTTACAGCCTTGGAACTGGCAGAAATGGCGAATAATAAAGAAATAGTCGAATATTTAAAGAAACTATAAATCAAAAAAATGGTATGGCTATAAAAAGAAAACCCCATCATCCTGATGGGGTTTTCTTCGTATTGGTGTGTTAGATCTGACTCCTGTCGAATCTCACGTTCCTGATGCTCAGACACTTGGTTATTGTTGTTTTGTCTGGGAAACTTCCTGTTCCCTATGACCATAGAATATAAAATTGATCACTAATCGTATAGATGACAATCGCTGTGATTGTTGTAAGCAATTTCCTACAACAATAAAATTTTCATTAATTGACCTCAATATTATTTGCCATGAGACCTTTACCTTGTGCTTCTGCAATTAAGCGTTCAGCAGATTCACGGTTTTTACGTAGCCCAGGCATTCGGAATTCAGTATGACCATAGTCATGAATTCTTGTCCAACGACCACCCCAGGTTAAACCTACTGATTCAGCGACAACACCATACAGTTGATAACCTTTCCAAGCCCATGGATCACGTTCAGAAATCACTACTTTGCCATCACGTTTAAAGGCTACATCAGCAGCTAAACCAAATTGATGATAACTTTGATAGGCTTTGGCTAAAGTGGTTGCTGTATTGCCCGATAAACGTGTTTGACGTTCAGGGCTACGATAACCTTCTAAAAGAACCATTTCATAACCGTGACGTTCTTTCATGATTTTAAAGACCATCAGCAAACGTTGCTTATAACTTGGATGCATTTTGTCCCATTTACGGTCAACCATTGCCGTATCAAAACTGCTTCTCTGATCCCCAACTCCTTCGTTATCAATCGCTGATGGATTCACACTTGGGAATTGATGATTTGGAAGTGGATTTTCTCTCTCTAGGATTTGAGCTTGCACAATTGCGGCATCAATTAAGCTGTCATCAACAGCAGGCGGAGGGCTTAAGACCTCACCATTAAGCAATGCATAGATTTGTGGATCTGTCTGTCTTAAGTATTCTGCTTCTACTTTTGTCGGGTCAATGGGTCGAGTAAAGGCAAAAACTAAAATACTGGAAAGCAGAAAAAAACCTGCAATCAAAATCCACCATTGTTGTAAATGCCAATGGGTCTGAGTTTGATGTGCAGAAGCTGCTTGGTTCATTTGCTCTGCGAAATGTTTTGCAGATGCTAGTTTTTTCTTACCCTGTGGTAGCAGTGCTTTTAAATAGTCTAAAGTTTTGTTTCTGATCTCATAAGACATTAAAAAAGTAAGACCAATCACCAAAAAGAGAAAACAAATAACAACAAACAAAATCATGGTTTGTTTTCTATCTCTTTTCTTTCTATGGTCATTTTGACAGTCGCTTCAGGAGAGATCTCTTGAACTTCTTCCTTTTTCGCTGGAGCTTCTTTTTCAGCTGCTTTTGCCTCAACTTTCGGTTTGGCTGTTGCAGCGGCTACAGGTTTTGCAGGTACAACTGGTGGTTTAGATGCTACTGCAGGAGCAGGCTTCACTTCTGGTTTGAGCATTTGTTCAAATGGTGAGCCGCTCTTTGGAACTGGTTGAGGTACAGGCTTATTTTCATGTTTGAAAATTTGATTAAAGTCTTTCTCATTAATATGTTGTTTATAAGCACCAGCGCTTTCATCATGTTGATTGTTTGTAGCTTCTTCAGTATGCGCTTGTACATCTTGTTCTTGTACAGCGGATGTTGTTTCAACTGAGTCAGTTAAAGTTTCAGGCTGGTTAAAATTGATAAAAATAAAGAAAAAGATCGCTGAAAGGATGATCCCGGTTAATAAGCCAAGTAAAAAGATTGATGATTTTCCCCAAGTTTTTTTAACAGGCTTACTTTGTAATATACGAATAGATGTTTGCTTTTCTTGTGTCATAATTTTACCGTCAAGGCAATAGAATCGTGATATGCGCTTGTTCTGCTGGCGCTGCAATTACATTATTAAATTTTGCAAGCGAAGCATCTTCATTCTTATTCAACATAATTTTTAATCCTGCAAAAGCAAGCACTGCAAATAACAACAGGAAAATTAGAATCCAAACAAAAGGTAATTCTCGATGAATAATATTTTTGATCTGATCAGGTAGCGCAGCAAAAGGTGAAAAAGCAGCTTTTTTACCTTTTAAGTAATCAATTTCATCACCGACTCGTGCGACTAAGTGATTCAAACTCTCAATAGATTCAATACGATACTTACCTTGAAAACCGAGCAATAAGCAATAATGATAAACTTCGAGTGATGCGAGTCTTTCTTTACCACGGGCACGAATCAGCTCTAAAAACTCAAAAAAACGATAACCCGCCAGTTGTGAACCGAACAGGGTCAACTGTAATGGGCTGATTAACCAATGATTTTGTAGATTGAAAAAAGAAGGATCTTGTTGGGTAACAATCGTTTCATCAAGTAAAGCGCAATAGGCATACTTTGCGTCTTGAATATCTTCTGCTGAAAACTGTAGTTTCTTGGCTTGATGTTCGAAGCGATTGAGTAAATCTAAAATCTTCTCTTTAAAGCGATCAGCATTTTCAGGAACGTACTGATTTCTTAATAAAAAGACGATATAAAAACCGTCGTGCAAAAGATCAACCAAATTGGTTGCTTGTGTATTTTTAGTCGGTTGAGGTAAAGAACCTGCCCCAATTTGTCCATCATCAAACAGTGAAGGGGCGATATTATTGTTCTGACTCATTTGCTCATCCTCTTAACCGTTCATCACTGCGATCAGCTCAATACTGATATCTTGGAAACCTGCTGGTACATAAATACAAATGGTTTCAGAATCAAGCATACGCTGATACATCTCGTGGTGTGGCTCAATTTCGAAATAGCTCACCCCTGATCGTACTGGAATGGCCGTTGGAATTTGTACCAAATGATGAATTGGAATTGCAGGAAGTGCTGCAACAACACGTTGTTCTACATCTACCGTATTACCAACTTTGAAACGTAAAGGTACGATTTGAATCAATTCGTGTGTCTGCATCATACCACTTGAGACTGCGATATAAAGTCTTGATTCTTTAGTAATTTTATCGGTTTCTAAACTGCCTACCCAATACGATGGACGAATTTCTTTCAATGCGATACTGATATAACGACTTGAAATAATCGTATCTAACAGTTCACGTAAGATTTTATCTAATTGAGTAAAACTATCTTGCAGGTTGTGATGTTGATATTGTGGTAAATGCTCAACTTCATATGCGGTAGAGAAGGTGAGCAATGAACCTGTTAAACGTAACAACTCAAAGAACAATTTCTCAGGATGAATTTGAGGATTTTGCAAAAGATGGTTTAATGTTGCATGAGCAGTATTGAGTGCATTCACCAACCAGAAAGACACAATATCTCCCGATCTAAACTCGATCAGTTTCTGTTCATTTTCACGGTTATTGGTTTGAATCATTTTGATTTTGGCACGAACAACATTTAAAGTTCGTTTCAAATTCGCCAACAGGGTTTCATTCGACTGAATATGTAAAATTGGCGGAATATATTTTGAATCAATTTCAAAATTACCTGAACTATGACGTTTGATTTTTCCAATCGCTAAATACAAAAAGCCATCTAAATCCTGATTCGGATCAGCTTGAATATCAAAAAGTTTGAATTCAGTACGACGTCTCAGAAAAGTAATTTCAGCAGGTGTTGCATCTGTAAACAGATCATGTGTTTCATTCAAATAAGAATGATAGCGCGCAGGTTGCTTATCCTGATCATCTGAAATGTTTTTCTTATTGGGTTGTAAGATCGGCAATGCTAAATAAATGAGCATTTCACCACGCAAATTCAATTCATCCAATAAGATCGGTTGTGGCAAAAGATCTTTAGCTGGTGCTTGATAAATCTCGCCATCCTGCCAAATCATATCAATGTGTTCTAAAGCCAGTACATGTGTACCCAATTGAGTTTCGTCAAAACGAAGATTTTTAATCCCATAAGGATAGGGAATAGTAGAACGAACGGTATGATTTAAACGTTGTTCTTGATAGGTATCTTGTAGTTGGAAATGCTGTGGTCTTAAAAATAAACCTTCACCCCAAAGAACTTTTTCAGCTTTAAACATATTGGATTACCACTCAGAAGATTCATTATTTTGGTTGACGCCCAGTAATTCTTGAATAGAATCAAGGGGATTATCATTTTTAATGACTTGAGTTAACCATTCGTGTAAAGGCATTTGACTCCATTTAATGGTTTTTTGCAGCATATAACTTACAGGGCTATGTGGTTCATTGGTTTGAAAATAATCAGCAATATCTTGTAAAACACGCATTGCCTGTTCACGGTTCTGTAAGTGACTTTGTGGTTGTGGCTGAAAACTTTGTGTTTGAACAACTGGAGCTGCATAGGACTCTGTAGCTGATGCAATTGGTATTTGAACTTGAGTATCTGTATTTTCCATAGGCGCTGTATTGGTGTTGCTGCCAAAAGATTCTGCTTTATAGATTTTTTTTAGATTCATTTGAATATTTTCAAGTTGAGAATCTACATTGGCAAAACTTGGCGCTTCCAACTCCATCAAAGAATCGAGCACTTGTTTAATGATATTCCAATGCTGCAAAATTTCCTGAAATTGCTGATAATTTTGATATTGAAATGTCCGAGATGTATTGAATAAAGCTTGGTTGAATTGGTCTAATTCTAGCGATGCTTCCACACTGTCAGAATCTTCAGCTTGCTTACGACGCACATTTTGTAAATGTAAAAATTTTTCGTATTGGGCAAGTGAGTAGAATGGTTGAATGTTGATGAGTGGAACATTCTTGATCAAGCCGGGTAATTGTGTTGTGAAGCCTTGTAGCAACCCGAGACGTTGATCTAAATCATCATCTTCAATTTCAGGATGGAGCTTTAACCAGAATTGCTCTAAGACGCGATGGCTCAGCTCTAGTCCTTTAATTAAACCTTCAAAACCATATAGATTTGTCCAAGCTTCGGTCAGCCAAGTCAGTAAACGGATATCCTTAGTTTTATCTGTTAATAATTGAACAGATTTTTCAGCAACAAATGACCAATCCGCTTGCTTAGGTTCAGAGATCCAATCCCCCTGATCTAATAGTGGATCATCATGTGTTCGTGCTTTTTTTATTTCATGAAACTCATTGGAAAAAGATAAATCTTCTCCACATGGATGTTCATCTGAAATAGGTTTTAGTAAGGTATCTAAATTAATATCCATTCTCTATACTCGTGAATTTAAGCTTCCACAACCTTTGGCTTCTTACTCGATTTCTTCTTTGCAGATTTGGCTTGTGGATCTAAAAGGTAAATAATTTCATCATCTTTGGTGTCGATATGAATCAATTTAGGAATTTTTTGTTCTGCTAGCGCAACCAGCATTTCTGTTGCTAATGCAGGTAAGACAGAAGCATTTAAAATATTGTCAACATTACGCGCACCACTATCCACCTCTGTGCAACGACTGAGAATTAACTCGATCAAATCATCGCTATATGTCACTTTGGTTTCGTATTGTTTTTCGAGTCGTGCAGTAATTTTGCCAATTTTATGTTCAATAATTCTGACCAGAAGATCATCATGTAATGGGAAATATGGCACAATCCGCATACGACCCAAAAATGCAGGTTTAAATTGCTTATATAAACTTGGCTTAAGTTGCTCGGTAAGCTCTTCAGCGCTTGGCCACTCTTCTACAGGCTGATTTAAACATGCCTGCATAATGGCGTTTGAACCTGTATTTGAGGTCAACAAAATCGTGGTATTTTTAAAATCAATAACTCTACCTTCACCGTCTTCAAGTGTTCCTTTGTCGAAAACTTGGTAGAACAATTCTTGAACATCGCTATGCGCTTTTTCAATCTCGTCCAGTAAAACAACACTATAAGGATTACGTCTAACAGCTTCCGTTAATACACCACCTTGACCATAACCTACATACCCTGGAGGTGCACCTTTGAGAGAGGAAACAGTATGTGCTTCTTGGTATTCAGACATATTGATGGTGATTAAATGCGATTCACCACCATAAAGCTCATTGGCAAGTGCTAAGGCGGTTTCCGTTTTACCGACACCACTTGGACCAACTAGCATGAAGACACCTTGTGGTTTATTCGGATCTTCTAAGCGTGCTTTCGATGTTTTAATCCCTTGAACCAGCTGATGTAATGCATAATCTTGTCCCATTACACGTTGTTCGAGTTTTTCTTCCAAGCTGAGAATTTGTTTAATTTCATCATTGACCATTTTCCCAACAGGAATACCAGTCCAATCTGAAATAATTTCATTGATGATTTGTGCATTTACACGTTCAAAAACCAGAGGTTCTTGACCTTGCAGTTCAGCTAAGTTGTTACGAAGTTTTAGGATTTCATCTTTATGTGATGCTTGTTCCGTATCGGTACCGCTTTCTAATACTTTGATTTGCTGAATTAAATCCAATTCAGCTTGCCATTGTTGTTCTGTTTCTTGAATTTCTTGCTCAAGTGTATCTAAAGATCGTTTAAGTTGTGCTAAGCGTTCTTCATGAATTGACTCATGCTTATGCTCATTTTCAATGATATTGAATTCTAAATTTAAATTATGTTGTTGAGCTTTGAGTTGATCCAATTTCACAGGTTGGGCATTTTGTGTGAGTGCAACTCGTGCAGCCGCTGTATCTAATACACTAATGGCTTTATCTGGGAGTTGACGCCCACTGATATAACGGTGTGATGAATGTACAGCGGTAACAATGGCTTCATCATCAATACGTAAGTTAAAGTGATTTGCCATCACAGGAATCATGGCACGTAACATATCGATAGCCACTTCTTCGGTTGGTTCTTCAACTTTAACCACTTGGAAGCGACGACTCAAAGCGGCATCTTTTTCAAAATACTGCTTATATTCCGCCCATGTTGTTGCTGCAATTGTTCTTAATTCACCACGCGCCAATGCAGGTTTTAACAAGTTTGCTGCATCATTTTGACCTGCTTGACCACCAGCACCAATCATGGTGTGAGCTTCATCAATAAACAGGATAATTGGGTGAGCTGATTGTTGCACTTCTTGGATAACTTGTTTTAATCGGTTTTCAAACTCACCTTTGACGCTTGCACCAGCTTGTAACAAGCCCATATCTAAAGAATGCAGTTGAACATTTTTAAGCGCATCGGGAACTTGGTTTTGTGAAATTTTAAGTGCTAGACCTTCAACTACAGCAGTTTTACCGACACCAGGCTCACCTGTTAAGATGGGATTGTTTTGACGACGACGCATCAAAATATCCAGCATCAAACGGATTTCGTATTCACGACCAATAACAGGGTCTATTCCACCTTTTTGAGCCTTTTCAGTGAGGTTAATAGTGAACTGATCCAGTGCCGGCGTTTTTTTAAGTGAGGCTGAATGATCACCTGAATTTACTTCAGATTTGGCTTCTTTTTCTGTGGTATTCACGGGAACATTTTCGTTACTGTTCACGCAAATTTCCAAGAATTTATGCTTCATCATATCAATCGGGAAAAGATCAAATAAGCTTGAAGCTCGAATTGCAATTTGATAGAGGTCCGAGGCAGTAAGTAACGCAACAAGTAAGTGTCCACTGCGAATCACTGAATCTTGTTCAGCTGAAGCAAGCAACCATGCTTGTTCCAGAAGTCGAACAATTGATTTTGAAAAGATTGGCGTTCGGGTATTGCCTTTCGGAAGCTGAGAAATGCATTCTAACAAATCACTTAACAATGCATCTTTTGAAATTTTGCATTTGTTTAGTAATATTTCAAGATCATTGCCATGCTGCTCAAGTAATTTGACAAAAAAATGTTCAATTTCAATTTCAAAATTTTGATGATTTACACATAGATTGGCGGATTGTTCTAAAGCTGTACGTGAAGATGCAGATAACTTTTTAATCAAAACTTTTAAATCGGTCATTTTTGTCTCTCTCAAAAACTTTACTTTGGCACAAAGTCAGTTTTTAATTTTCTAGCCTATCAATTTGGCATTTAAATTAGTATATTAAAATCAAATGTTTAATATTTTTTTAAAAATCTCAAGAAATATTTTACAGAAAAAAAAACTTTTGTGAAGATAAGATATTATTGATATTATCCAAACGCTTTAAAAAACTTTTTTTATCAATCGTTTAAAATGTTGATACGAAATTTCACTTGACTAAAAGTGTTTTTTTTAGTTTTATTTCTAAGATTTTAAACGAAGTTGCTTTAATTATATATATTTATAAAACATCAAAAGTAAATCTATTGAATAACTGAATCAAGTGAATTGAGGTTAGATTTTGAAGAATTATATCCCGTACATTTTAGTTCTTGGAGCATCATTTGCGAGCACATTTGTTAGCGCAAACGATGAGATCAAACTAAAAAGATCATGTATCAAAGACTATCCAATGGTTGAAGGCGAGACGAATCCTGAGCTTCTGGGGATTTATGCGCAATTGTGTGATAAGAAGAACAAAGACTATAAAAACAAACTGTTGGTCTCAGCTGCGGAGAAATTCCAACAGCTTGGGAAAAATGAAAAAGCGCTTCAAATTGTCAGTTATTTAGAAACTTTGAATATTCAAAGCAATGAGTTGACTGATGTTAAGTTCCTTGCTGGTCTTGGTTTGGCTTCAGATGCGCTAACCAAGATGCGTACCAGTGAAATGCGTTACTTGACAGAAGCCAAAACTTATCCAGTTGCGAAAAGTTTTACAGATGCTGTTCGACAAGCAATGCCTGCAGCAGTTTTGGTTGAAAAAAATCAGGAAACTGCGCCGAGTGTAGAGCGTAGTTCTCGCCCTCAGAAAGTGAGCCGTCCTCAGAAAGTGAACCGTACTTCGCCGACACGTTCTGCACCTTCTTCATCTAAGCCTGCATCATCTAAACCCGCTGCTACTCCAGCAAAACCGAAGCCGACACCAGCAGCTAGACCGAATTTCCCAACATAATTTATTTGCTCAAATTAATGGATAAAAAAAATGTCAAAACGTGAAAGTGTACAGAAAAAATTACAGCGAATCAGACCACCACGTGTTCAGCTGACTTATGATGTTGAAGTGGGTGATGGCAAGGAAGTTAAAGAATTACCATTTGTTGTTGGTGTGCTCGGCGATTTCTCTGCAGCTTCTGAGTTAGAAAGAACCAAGTTAAAAGACAAGAAATTTATCAATGTTGACTTAGAAAACATTGATGAAGTGATGGAATCATTATCTCCACGTGCAGCCTTCCAAGTTGAAAATACTTTGACTGAAGAAGGTGGTCGCATGTCAGTTGATTTAACATTTAAGTCAATGGAAGATTTTCGCCCTGAACAAGTTGTACAGCAAGTTGAACCACTTAAAAAGTTGGTTGAAGCGCGTGAGCGTTTAACAGACTTGAGAAATAAGATTTCTAACAGTGAGCGTTTGGAAGACTTGCTTGATGAGGTTTTACAAAATACGGATCAGATTCGTAAATTAAGTGCTGAGGCGGGTCCAGAAAATGAGTAATTTACAAACCAATACTGTACAAGATACAGCTGTAGAAGAAGTAAGTTTACTTGATTCTATTGTGGAGCGTAGCCGAATTGCACGTAATGACGAAGAACATGATCGTGCGAAAAGCTTAATTAGCGAATTGGCGAAAGAAGTCATGGCAGGAACAATTACTGTTTCTGAAAACATGTCTTTGTCTATTGATAAGCGTATTGCTGAAATTGATGCACTTATTTCGACACAACTTAGCAAAATCATGCACAACGAGCAGTTTCAAAAAATTGAATCGACTTGGCGTGGTTTGTACTATTTTTGCCAAGAGTCACCGTCTAATCCGTTGATCAAAATTCGTATGTTAAACACGACGAAAAAAGAGTTGATCAAAGACTTCCAAGGTGCAACAGATTTCGATCAAAGTACATTGTTTAAAAAAGTGTATGAAGAAGAATATGGTTCATTTGGTGGCGCACCTTATGCTACTTTGATTGGTGACTTTGAGTTCGATCGTACACCATCAGATATGTATTTGTTAGAACAAATTTCACATGTTGCAGCAGCATCACATGCACCATTCATTTCTGCTGCAAGCAGCAATATGTTAGGTCTTGAATCATTCACTGATATTGATCGTCCGCGTGATGTTTCAAAAGTGTTTGAAACAGCTGAATATGTGCAATGGCGTTCATTCCGTGAAAGCGATGATGCGCGTTATGTTGCATTGACCATGCCACGTGTTTTAGGACGCTTGCCTTATGATCCTAAAGAGGGATGGGCAACTGAAGGCTTTAACTTCGTTGAAGAAGTTTCAGGTCAAAATCACGATGAATATTTATGGATGAATGCAGCTTATGCGTTCGGTACACGTTTGACCAATGCCTTTGACTTGCATGGCTGGTGTGCGGCTATTCGTGGTGTAGAAGGTGGCGGTATGGTCGAAGGCTTACCAGTGCATACCTTTAAAACCAATGATGGTGAAGTGGTATTTAAATGCCCAACAGAAATTGCTATCACTGATCGTCGTGAAAAAGAATTAAGTGATTTGGGCTTTATTCCACTGGTGCATTGTAAGAATACAGACTATGCAGCATTCTTTGGTGCACAGTCTACGCAGAAGCCGAAAAAATATGACAGTGATACTGCGAATGCAAACTCATCACTTTCTAGCCAAATCCAATACATCATGGCAGTTTCTCGAATTGCACATTATCTAAAAGCAATGATGCGAGATAAAGTCGGAAGTTTTGCATCGGCTGGAAACGTAGAAGCATTTTTAAATGAATGGCTATCACAATATGTATTGCTTGATGATGGCGCGTCTCAAGAAGCAAAAGCACAGTATCCACTGCGTGAAGCTTCTGTAAAAGTTGTAGAGAATCCTGCAGAGCCAGGGCACTACAAGTCTGTGGTCTTTTTAAGACCGCATTTCCAGCTAGATGAGTTGTCAGTTTCTCTGCGACTTGTCACTGAGTTACCTCAGTCCTCGAATTAAAATAGAGCGTGGCTAAATAATAACTTTAAAAAATAAGGGTAAATCTAATGAAAGACATATACGTTCAATTTCAAGGCAAGTACAAAGTTGATGGTGAGTCACGTGATTCTGAGCACAAGAACTGGCTAGAAGTTAATTCTTGGTCTCACAACATCCGTCAACCAAAATCTGCTACTTCTTCAAGCGTTGGTGGTCATACTGCTGAACGTGTAGAACATTCAGACATGCTTTTCGTTAAAGATTTGGATGCGACTAGTCCAAAACTTTGGGAAGCTTGTTCTGCTGGTTATACTTTTGACGAAGTTCAAATTGATTTTTACCGTGCAAACGGTGACAAACGTATCAAGTACCTCCAAATCAAATTGAAGCATGTTCTTGTTTCAAGTGTAACACCTACTGTAAATGAAGAAGGTGTTCCAACTGAAGCATTTGGTTTGAAATATGCTGCAGTTGAGTGGACTTATAATCAACAAGATATTAACGGTTCTGCTAAAGGTGCCGTTACTAAGAAATGGTCTCTTTCTAACAATACAGCATCTTACGCTGCTTAATTGTTGGTCGAGACAGATAGGGACTGCACAGTCCCTATCTGTTTCATATCATTAGAATATCAGTTATGAACTTAGATCAACTTTATCCCTATGGGTTTCGGTCTACACTCTTTGATCGTTTGATTGTTGAAGATGATTATGTAAAAGGGCTTTCCATACACGAGCTAAGAGAGTCTGTTGCTCATGATTTGGAAGATTTGTTAAATACCCGAATCGCTAAACTAGATGTGGATATTGATGATTATGCTTTAGCCAAAAAATCGATTGTACAGTTTGGAATTATTGATTTTGTCGGGCTTTCAACTGCAAATCCCACAGATCGAGATGTTATTTGCCAGTCCATTGAGCAGTCGATCGCTGCACATGAACCACGATTAAAACAGATTAAAGTAGAAATGCAGCTAGATGATCAGAATGTTGGTTCTTTATGCTTAAGCATTCAAGCCTATTTAAATATTCATCCGCTTTATGAACCTGTAATTTTTGATGCCTTACTCAAGCCAACAACACAGCAATATGTAATCTCTGCCAGATCTTAAAAATGTAGGTATGTCGTGATAGAAGAACTTTTACCGTATTATGAAAAGCAACTACAAGAATTTGGTCAGCAGTCACGTGCATTTGCAGATAAATATCCTAAAATTGCGCAAAGATTATCTTTAAACCAAGAACAAATTGATGATCCTCATATTGAGCGCCTGATTCAGGCTTTTTCTTTAATTGCAGCACGTATTGATAAAAAATTAGCCGATAGTTATGACATATTTACTCGCTCATTATTTGAAGTGATGTTCCCGCAGTATTTGCGACATTTTCCTGCCTGTTCTGTGGTGAGCTTTGAAGATTTAAATAAACAAAAACAATTAACAGATGTTCATATTATTCCTAAAGGAACAACTTTAAAATCAAGAAGTTTTAAAGGAGTCCAATGCGAATTTAATACCAGCACTGAAGTGAAACTACTTCCCATCCAGCTGGAAAGTTTAAGTTTTCAAACCACGCCAAGTGCGCATATTCATTTGAATCAAAATGCGACACTTAGTTTAAAATTTGAGCTATTAAATCCATGTAAAAATTGGTTGAAAAATGAAAAGCTTCCTATTTATTTAGATGCGATTTCTAACTTTCCATTGCAAGTTTTAGATCATATTTTTCATCAGGATACCAGCTTTAGTCTGCGTATCAATAAAAAAGTTACAGCAATAAATAATCCTTTTGAAGTGATGGGATTCCGTGAAGATGAAAGTCTATTACCTATAGATCAACATACTCATCATGCCTATCGTTTGTTGATCGAATACTTTTGTTTTCCAGAAAAATTTAGTTATCTGAATGTAAATTTAGATTTTTTAAAATTATTAAAAGATGAAAATTTAACTTTTGAAATTCAAATTCATTTGAAGCTGAATTTAAACGATCAAGCCATTATTCGAAATTATTCAGAATTGAATGTGGCGAATTTTAAATTATTTACCAGCCCAGTGGTCAACCTATTTGAAAAACAGGCTGAACCGCAAAAAATCAATCATAAAAACTTAGAATACCCTCTCATCACAGATGCGCACCATCCTGAATTTTATCAAGTGTATTCAATACTTGAAATGAATTTGATTCGTGAAAAAAGTAATCAGGATCAAGTGGTTTATCCTATTTTACCTTTCTTCGCAATGAGTCATTATCATGGTGAAGATATTCAGTTTTTTTATGCCTTAAATCCGACTGTTTTACAAAATCAATATGTGGAAACAGGCTATTCAATTATTTCAAAACAACTCGAGCCTCAGAGTATTAAGTCGGATTTTGTCAGTTGCAGATTACTTTGTTCAAACCGTGAATTGCCGTATGAAGCTTTAGGTCAATCGAATAATGTTTTGAATTTGAATGACAGTACAGTTGCTCGCCGTGCTTTGATATTAAAAAGACCAACTGAGCCTTATCAATTTGAAATGAATAAAAATGAACAATGGCGGATTATTTCACATCTTTCTTTAAATACGCTGGCGTTAATGAAAGGGGATGCCGTCAGTCATATCAAAGAGTTACTTGAACTTTATAACTTACCAAAATCGAAAGAAAATCATTTGATTATTGATGCGATTAAACAGATCGAATTTGAAATTACCCATAAACTTGTTGAAGCAAAACCTTTCCCGATGTTTGTACGTGGCGTTAAGGTATTGATGGATGTGGATGTTCAAGTTTTCCGTGGACATAGTCTCTATATTTTCAGTGAATTGATTAGTCATATTTTCAATTTAAAAGTACAAATGAACAGCTTTGTTGATGTTTTTGTGAGAGATTTAAATACAAAACAGGAGTTATACCAATGCGTACAGAACGTTGGTGGCAAGAAGCTTCTGTAGTTGACGAGCTTTTCAAAACCCCTACAGCTTTTGAATTTGTGCAGTCAACCCGATTATTTAGACATGCACCCACCATCACCACTTTAAAAAGTTGGTCAGATGATTTTCTTTTTGAAAGTTCACTAAATCTAAATTTCCCCAAGCATGAGATTGAATCCTTAGAACAAGTTGAGGATAAGATCCATATGACCAATTTGGTAGTAGGTTTAACGGGTATGCAGGGTGCAATGCCTTATACCTATACCAATAAAGTCAAGCAAGCACCTCGTAAACAACGTGTCGAGGTACAAAAGTTCTTAGGGCTATTTAACCATAAACTTACAGCCCAATTTGTCGATGCAAGTCTGAGTTATAACCTGCCTGTACGTTATGAAATTGAAAAAGAAAATAATTACTTAGAAATTTTACATGCGTTAAATGGATATATTCGAACACAGCATCAGCAAGATGATTTAGACGATTATTTTGCTGAGTTTTCAGGATTGATGCAGGGACAAAACAATACTGCACATGCGTTGAAAACGATGTTGACCTGTGTCTTTAATCATCCTGTTGAAGTCAAAGAATATATTACTGAGAAGTTTAAGCTAGGCGATGAGCAGAGAACCAAATTAGGGGGCAAACAACCCTTTCTTTTGGGGGTAAATACTTTTTGTGGGGAAACTATTCGACAAATAGATGGAAAAATAGAAATTCAAATTGGTCCATTAACTCATGCTCAATATTTAGAGTTTTTACCGAAGAAGAAGTTAAGTAAAAAATTAAAAAAAATACTTCAGAGTTGGTGTAGTCCAACCTTATTGGTTGATTTGCGGTTGGTGCTTGCTAAAGAAGAAGTTCAGCCTTTGCAGTTGAGTTCAACAGCACAAGTCGGTTTGGCACAAGGTGCTTTTGTGATGCCGAAGATGCAAAGTGATAATGATGAAACCTGTTATGCGCTGATTGGAGCTTCATAAATGATTAAAATAATTTTAGCAACATTGATCAGTGTCATTTTACTGGTCTCAGCAATTGTCGTATTTTATTGGCGTGATATTAAATACAATCCAAGTGGACAGGATTTTGTCATTTTCTTTGGACTAATCCCTGCTGCAATTACATTGTTGCTTGTGACACCGATGTTGCTGAAGAAGTTCTATCAAAGTCGTCAAGACAAGAAAGAGCAGCAAAAACTTGAACAAGAGCAACGCTCAGAACAGCAAAATATCGTTGAAACGCCAGATGCAGAAATTGAATGGGTAAATTTAAAGGTCTATTCAACAACCAGTTTAAGTGCAATGGGTGAAAATGAAGTTCATATTGAGCAGCTGCAAGATGTGGTCAGCCCCCAACTTGATCAAGCACTCATCAATAGTTATGGTTTACCCATCTTATCATTGCGTATACAAACACTTGAAGAACAAGAAGAAGATTCATCAAGTTTATCGGGTCGTCAGAAACGGATCACAGCCTTAATTCAGCAACAGCTTGAACAGAATACCGACATGCTTCACCAAATTGCGGAGCATTTAAAGAATTCAGCACTGTTCTATGATGCTAAACTTGCACATGAATATCGTATGCATCCTGCCTGGATTAACCCGCATCAAGAATATGAAGATGAACCTGTAGAACAACAGGTTGCAGAAGCTGTACCACAATTGAATCGCTTCAATATTCATCTTATTTTGCCTGAAAATTTATTTCACACATGGGATGAAAACTCAGGTGCAGAATTGATTCAACAGTATTTTACAGAGCTTGGTATCATTGATCAGCAGTTTCATACTGAATATCATTACTGGGGGGAAACAACGGCATATCATGATTGGATGAAATTGCTGAAAAGAACACAATCATTAGATGCAGAAGTTTCGTTATTTATTGTAGTTGATTCTGAAATTGATCAAGAAACCATTGATGATCGAACATGGATGACAGAAAAATATATTCCTTCTGAATATATCAGTACCTGTTGTATGACCAATGAAAAGGTTGAATTGCAAAATTTACAGCCAACAAAGTATATTCGAATTGCACTAAATTCTGATCAGGCATCTAGGTCCTTAAAAGAGTTGAATTTGGCTCAAGTAGAACAATTTGAACAAGAACAACCTTTTGTTTTGGTTTTAGATGATCCTAAAGAGGTCAAACTGTTAAAAAGATTAGAACAGAATTTTGCAGAAACACCGATTGAAGCACATCACTATCTTTATTGTAAAAGTAGTTTAGGTCATACCCAATCATTAGCCAAAGTTTTTGGTTTTATGTTGGGTCTGCACCTTAAAGATGAGTTGTATGGCTATGTTTATAGTGCTGAACATCAGCAAACCCAAGTAATTGTTGGGACTGAGTTTGCATAGAGATTACAGACAAATTTAGAAAGAAATCGAGAAAATGATACAAACAATTTTAAGCTATGCATGGCAATACATCACAAATCCAAAGCTTGTGATTGCGCTTTCAATCCTTGTTGCGATAATTTCTTCGTACAGTGTGGTACCACGTCAGTATTTCTTTATGATGCTCGCTGCCTATATCCTTGGGTTGGTGATTTACGGAATTTACTGGTTGATTCAACGCCGTAAGCATGCTGAACAAGGTGAAGCTTTGGCTGAAGCCATTGAGCAAGACAACACAGCTGAATACGGAAAACAAAAAGACAAAGAAGAATTAAACCTGATCAACCAACAGATGAAAGAATCGATCCAATTGATTCGTAAATCTAAATTGGGTGACAAAAGCGGAAACGCTGCCCTTTATGAATTACCGTGGTATATGGTGATTGGTAACCCTGCCGCGGGGAAAAGTTCAGCAATTTATCATTCTGGTTTGAAATTCCCATTCGAAGAAACCCATCAAAAAGTGGTGTCTTCAGGGCTCAGTGGTACGCGAAACTGTGATTGGTTCTTCTCTACAGAAGGAGTGTTGCTCGATACCGCAGGGCGCTATTCTGTATATTCAGAAGATCATTCAGAATGGTTAGGTTTTTTAAATATTCTGAAAAAGAATCGCTCAAAAGCACCGATCAATGGATTGATTGTGATTGTAAGTGTGGCTGAATTGGTCAGTCAAAGCCCTGAAAAATCAATTAAATTAGCGAAAAGTTTAAGAGCGCGGATCCAAGACTTAACTGAACGCTTAGAGATCTTTGCGCCAGTGTATCTGGTTTTCTCTAAAATGGATTTGATCGCAGGCTTCACCGAGTTTTTTGAATGCTATGAGGCAGCAGAATTTGATCAAGTCTGGGGTGCGACTTTACCTTATGATCCAGAATCATCACAAAATGCAGCTGAACACTTCGAGAAACACTACAACATTTTATATGATGGCTTAAAAGGCGTAAGTACAACCCATTTAAGTCGCCGTCATGCACAAAATATTTCTCCAAGTGTGATGACTTTCCCGCTTGAATTTAAGACGTTAAAACCTGTATTAAAAACTTTTATCGGGACATTGTTTGAAGAAAATCCATACCAGTTTAAACCTGTATTCCGTGGTTTCTATTTCACCAGTGCTTTACAAGAGGGTGTGATTGAAAGTCCAATGACAGAACAAATCGTTGATGATTTTCAACTGGCTAAGATCCCCAACAGTGAACATGGTATTCCACAAAATTCAATCTCTCAGAATCATGGTTATTTCTTAAAGGGTTTATTCTCAGAAGTTATTCTGAAAGATAAGAATTTAGTTAAACAACATATTAATCCAAATACAAAACGTAAGCGCTACTTGGCATTTATCGCATCATTATTGGGTGTGTCGATTATTTTAGGCTTATGGGTTTGGTCTTATCGAAATAACCAGCAATTAATTGCAGATGTACAAGCAGATCTCAATAAAGTTGTTCAAATGGAACAAACCACAGGTCAAGAGCTTTCAACCCAAATTGATGCTTTACTGATTTTGCAACAACGGTTAGAGCAGCTAGATGACTTTGATCAGCATCGCCCTTTAAAATTCTCGTTTGGTTTATATCAAGGCAATGAGTTAAAAGAAAAATTAAAAGCGGAGTATTTAAAAGGGGTGAGACAGATTGTCTTAGCGCCGAGTCAGCAAAACATTGCGCAGTATTTGCAACGTGTTAAAGGCAATGAGCAAACACTCAAGCAAAATCATGTTAATGTGGAAATTAAACAAACCTCTTCTACACAGATTGCATCAGAGCCTTCAGACACAAATCCGCAAGATGCTTATAATGCATTGAAAGCTTATCTTATGATGAGTAATCCACAATATATGGACGCAAGTCATTTAAGTGATCAAGTTACCCGCTTCTGGCGTTCGTGGTTAGATGCCAACCGTGGACAAATGCCGCGTGGAGAAATGATTCAAAAAGCTGAAAAAATCTTGAGCTATTCAATGACATTAGCCAATGATAAAAAGTTCCCAGTTTTAGAGTCAGATGCTCAGCTCGTGGATCAAACTCGTCAAGTATTGCTCTCAGTGGTTCGAGGAATGCCAGCACGTGATCGTGTTTATAACGAAATCAAAATGCGTGCAGCCGTACGTTATCCTGCTGTCACTGTGGCACAAATTGTGGGTGAAACCAATCGTAACGTGATGTTGGGTGGTTATGCTTTACCAGGAATATTCACCCAGAAAGCTTGGGATGAATATGTTGACAAAGCCATTGAAGAAGCTGCAAACAAACCAACAGATACCAAAGATTGGGTATTGAATAGTACTCAGTCTGACGATTTAACATTTAGTGGCAGTCCAGATCAAATTCGTAAACAGCTGACGCAACTGTATAAACAAGAATATATTGCAGAATGGAAAAAGTTTATTAACGCTACCCATTATGCAAAAGGTCCTGATTTTGTTCAGCAAGCGAAGATCATGGATGTGTTGGGTGAACCACAAAACTCTCCAATCCGAACTTATATTGATCGTGTCGCGAAAGAAACCAGCTGGGATAACCCTGTGGTTCAAGCAGAGCTTGCCGCACCACAAACAGGTTTTGTTGCTTGGTTCAAACGTAAAGTACTCGGTCAGGGTAAATCGGATGAAATCCAACGCGCGTCTAACCAGACACAAGGACAAATTTCTCAACAGTTCCAAGTGTTCTATCAATTGGTACGTAAGCGTGATGATTTACAAGACAAATCCTTGCTCGACGACTATTTACAGAACATGGCTCAAGTGAGAAGTAAACTGAATGACCTTCGTAGCGCGGGTGATTTTGGTCCAAGTGCTTTGGCTTTAGCGAAACAAACAATCAATGATCAAAGTTCAGTCTTTAATGCGACCCAAAAAGTTGTCGATGAAAAACTCACAGTAGGCTTGGGCGAGCTAGATCAGCAAATGGTTCAAAAGCTTTTGGTTAGCCCACTGACGCAATCGTTCGATAGCTTATTGACCCCAGCACAAGATGAGATCAACAAACTTTGGACCTTACAAGCGTACCAACCATTTAGTCAAACACTTTCGCAAAAAGTTCCGTTTAATTCATCAGGAACAATTCAAGCGACCAGTAATGAAATTAGCCAAATTTTTGGTGACAACGGAAGTATTTCCAAGTTTGTTAAAGAGACGCTAGACCCATTCGTGATTCGTCGTGGTTATACCTTATCTTCAAAAACTTGGAAGAATATGGGTGTGGGGCTGAACCCAGAATTTGTGATGAATTTTGAGCAATATACTACACCGATCAATGGTGCATCAGCTGGTGCGGCAGGCGGTGGTGCCCCAGCAGCCAACCAATCAAACTTCCAGTTCTATCCAATTCCAAATAACAAATTGTTGTCTTATAGCATTGATATTGATGGACAGCGTTTAGTTTATGAAAATGGTATTCAACAATGGGTGAACTTTATGTGGCCAAATCCTGGAGCAATTCCGGGTGCGCGCATCACAGCAATTGATTTAGATGGTCAAACTCATACGATCTTTGAAGAACCAGGCGAGTATGGTATCAACAAATTAATTGACAGTGCACAACGTAAGCCACTCAATGGTAGTTTTGAAATGACATGGACCAGCAAACAAAACAGTGATTTGTTTGTGAAACTTCAGTTCCGTTTGATTAGTGGTAATGCTTCTAACCCAATTGGTTCAAATCGTGGTTATGTGGGCTTAAAACTGGTAGATCGAGTCACTAGCCCTAAAGCGGCATTGGTGGTTGCAGCACAGCAAGCACCTGCAACAGCATCTAATCCACAAGCTTCATCGCCATTTGGTGGCGCAGCATCATCGGCAGCAGCGCCTAAACCGCAGGCGCCTGCAGCAAATGCAGCACCGCAGCCTGCAACAAATGGGGGAGCTCAATGATCTTAGGGAACGATTTAGTGCGAGGGATGAAAGTATGCAAACATTAAAGTCTACACCATTGTATTATGGAAAATGCCCTGCGCGCGGTGACTTTTTAAAAACCAAAGGGCAATATGCATTGATCCAAGTGATTGATCAATGGATTACTGAAGCACTAGAAATGGCGATGCGGGAAGAAAATTTTAATGAAGCCTATCAATCTTTAGCACCATTAGATTTCTTTATTGCCAATCCGAAAGAAAAAATGTTTCTTGCCGCCAATATGGTGACCAGTGAAGACAGTTCAGGGCGCCAGTTTCCAATGGTTTTGAGCCAATTATTGGAAATTGAAAATCCTTTTCAAAACTTATTGTATGCGCCGTTTAAATATAAACCTGTACTGATTGATCTTTTTCAAAAGAATCGCATGTTTAGAACCATAACTGATCCTGAGTTATTGGTGAATAAACTCGGTTTGATTGATCGCGAGGTTCAGGTACTGTCTGAGCTAAAAACACAAGACTTCTTCGAACATCATACAATGCATTCATTTGCGCAAATGATGAAGATCACGCCTTATGAATTGGCGCAAAGTATGCTGGGCTTGGGTTTATTGCTGCAACCTGTACTGAAACATGGCACCAGTAAATTATCAAAAGTATTAATTTTACCCATCAATAACCAAAGTTATTGCTATGAAATTGCTGCATTTTGGGTCAATTTAATTGGACGTTTCTTGGAAAAAAACAATACAGAGATTTTGATCGGTATTTTGCACCAAGAGTCACCGATTTTATTGTTTGGATTCCAAGGTGCTGACATTACTGCATTAAGTAATATTTTTACTCAAAATATGCAAAATGATCATTGGGTGTCTTTGGTACAACCATTATGGATTGATGCTTATCTTGAACAGAATGCAGGTCTTGCAGCGCTTGAGCAATCGCTCTGCCAGCGTCAATTAAGTTTAACGCAAGGTATGAAAATTTTTCGGCAAACCTTTATAGATGAATAATGATATGAAGAATCAAAAAGTAAAAATATTGAAAAAATTTGCGATTATTTCGAGCTTATTTTATTCACTACAGGTATTTGCTGCACCGATCGTGGTTGAGGGTGTTGTACCCAATGATATGACCAAACAAGCGATTTTAGCCAAGTTAAAAGCGGTATATGGTAATGATCAGGTGGTTGATAAAATTCAAATTCGTCCTGTATCTGCGCCGAATGGCTGGAGCGATTCAGTGACCCGAGTCATCACACCGGATCTAAAAAAAATTAGCCAAGGTAAGCTTTCGGTACGAGGTACGCAAGTTGAACTGATGGGGAAAATGGGTGTTCAAACTGATATTCAACCTACCACCACATTATTTCAGTCATTGGTTCAACCGCCTTACCGACTCAATGCACAAATTACCGTGAATGCTGCGGAGCAATCGGTTATTGATAATGCATTAAAAAATCGAATTATTGAATTTGAATCTGGTAAAGCAGTTTTGACTCCAGCAGGTACACAAATCTTAGACGAGATGGTGGTTGCATTAAATAAGGTTCAGGGTAAGAATGTTAAGATTGTTGGGCATACTGATAGTCAGGGTGATCCACAAAAAAACCAAGCATTAAGCTTGCAACGTGCTGAAGCTGTAAAACAATATTTAACCACTAAAGGTATTGCACCAACTCGCCTAAGTACTGCAGGATTAGGTTCGACTAAACCTGTTGCTGACAATGCAACGGATGAGGGGCGTAGAAAGAACCGCCGTATTGAGTTTGATGTTTTATAAAATGCTTTCTGAATAACAAAACAATAAAAGGTAAAATTTATGGCACTTCCATATATTACATTAGGATCTCCAACCACAGGTGGTGGAAAAATCATTTCTGCCCAATCATCTTTTTTGATTGATGGAAAGGCAATTGCCTGTGTCGGAGACAAAGCAACATGCCCTAAGCATAAGTGTGTAGCTACGATTGTGGCAGGTGATAATCATATGTTGGTGATGGGCAAGGCTGCGGCACAACACAATTCACCTTTATCATGTGGTTGTAAATGTATTGGTGATCAATCATTAACAGTTGGGCAGAATTAACGATTCTTCAGGGATAAAAAAAGCCCCATCATCCTGACGGGGCTTTTTCGTATTGGTTCGTTAGGTAAACTCCTGTTCTACCTCACTTCCTGATGCTCAGACCGATTATTGTTGTTTTGTGTCTGGGAAACTTCCTGTTCCCTATGACTCTAGAATAGATAAATTCTTTAGATCGTCCAAGTCGTAAAATCAAACAATCATTGTAAGCTAAAGCGTACATTAATCACTTTAAACATTGGCATATTGAATCAATTTATTGACTACAGATTTTACAGCTTTCTGATCAAATTCATTACCTTTAAAAATTTCAGCTTTACCACGTTGACCAATATCACGAATTTCGATGACAGCATTGGAGTCGACCATACCAATAAAGGCACATACCTGTTTAATTTGATCAATAGAACGAGAGCCGTTGGTTCCACCATAACTCACAAACGCTGCAGGTTTGCTTTGCCATTCCTTATATACATAGTCAATTGCATTTTTCAGTACAGGGCTGTATCCATGATTATATTCTGGGGTAATGAAAATGAAGGCATCTCCCGAAGCGACTTTTTTTGCCCATTCCTGCTGCTTAGGTTGGTCATAAATACCAGATGCAGGTGAGTTTTTCCCTGCAAAGAAAGGCAAATCCCATTCTTTTAAATCTACGATTTCAACATTTAAAGTATTAAATTCAAGTTTGTTAATTTCTTTGTGTAGCCATTCTGCAACTTTGATTGCAACACGACCTTCTCGAATACTGCCCACAATGATTTGGATATTCATTTATTGTCATCTCTATTTATGTATTTCATCATTATTATGAACAATCAAAATGTAGAGTATCGTAGTGATTTGTATATGATTTTAAATTGAATGTGGTGGGCAGATTGTTTTAAAAAAGAATTAAATTGATCTAGGATAAAATTTCAATTTTAATAAGTAAAATTTTAATTTTGAACAGTGATGAAAGATAATTTAGCATTAATCATGGCTTTACCCAATGAATCTAAAGGTTTGTTTGAACAAGCAGGAATTCCCATTCACTATAGTGGAATTGGCAAAATCAATGCAGCATTCACAGCTTATGATGTCATTCAAAAAACAGGTTGCAAAACCATATTGAACCTCGGAAGTGCAGGAAGCTCAACTTTTAATGCCCATGAATTGATCGAAGTAAAAACCTTTGTACAGCGAGATATGGATGTTTCTCCACTCGGCTTTGAAGTGGGTGTGACGCCAATGGATCAGCATTTTCCTCAAGAAATTCATTTAGACTGTTATTTTCCTCATTTATCAAAAGGCATTTGTGGTACAGGGGATAGTTTTGAAACAGGGCAGCCAAAGGTCAATTGTAATTTAGTTGATATGGAAGGTTATGCATTGGCGAAAGTATGTAAAAAGCTCAACGTGCGATTAATTTCCGTGAAGTATATTACCGATGGTGCCAACGATACTGCGCATTTAGATTGGGAAGAAAATTTATTATTAGGCGCACAGAAATTATTAAAACTTTATCAGTCTTTAGATTAGAAAAACAACAAATTGAATATCTTTAGAATTTCAATTTAAGTTCAGGCGACCATAGGGAACTATGGTCGTTTGCCAAAATAACCAATATTGTTATATTGGATGATTAATTACGCGGTAAAACACCATATAAAGTCATGTGAATCGTATGTTCGATTGCACGTTGACACATACTTTTATTGCGTAAAGTTTTACCTGTAACCATTTCGATTTGAGTACTGAAATCAGCATAGTTTTGAGTCAATGCCCAAATATTGATAATCAGTAATTCAGCATCAATCTGATCTGAGATTTTACCTTGAGTTTGCCAATTCAAAATGACCTTCGCTTTGCGTTTAAATAACTTTTTAAGCGGACCTTTGAGGATGGATAAAATATGTGGCGCACCTTGAATTACTTCTAAGGCAAAAAGCTTAGAGGCTTTGGGCTGAGTTCTTGAGATTTCGATCTTTGTCATAATGTAATGTGACAAAGCCTCAGCTGGTTCCAATTCCGATTCAAGCGATTGTAATGGTGCTAACCATTTCTGCATCACGGTAGTCAGGACTTCAACGTATAAAGCTTCTTTATTTTCATAGTAATAGAAAATATTCGACTTATGCATATCTGCTAACTGCGCAATTTCGTCTAGGCTTGCACCGTTGAAACCATAGACAGAAAACACATCAAGTGCAGCACTAAGTAACTGCTGCCGTTTTTGAGCACTCTTTTTTTGTTCCATCGCATCTTTAAATCAAATAAATGATTATTAAATTGTACGGTAAAATGTTTGATTTGTGCACAGAAAGCAACATTATTTTGGTATATTTCTGATAAATAATTATGAAGTTTTATTATTAAATCAATCGTAATTCACTATTATCTAAAATTGCACTAAACTAGAGCAAAATTAATATAAAAATTATGTCAGTTATGGCTTATTATTTAAATTTTGTGACATTTTTTAGTATAAGGCTATTTTTTGAGTCACTTACAAAATAATGAACCATGAATGCTGTTATTTAATTTTAATTTAAGAAAGTCATTTTGATTTAAAAGCACTCGATTATATTTGAATGAAAAATCTCTACGGATGATTTTATTTATTTAATAATGAAGTTTTCGCCGATAAAAATGGATAAAACTTCGGTATATTGATAAAAATATAGGATTCAATCTGGAATAAGGGCACGAACTTTTATGCCCTTATATTTTATAGATAAATTTTCAGCACGCTATTTTTAAGTCGCAAGCACCGCAGCAAGCACTTGTTGTTCAAGCTCAGCAAAGGCAACTCCTTTTTGACGTGGGCGGGCTAAATCAACTTGAAACTGTTGTGCGATATGCCCTTTATCCAAAAGAATAATACGGTCTGCCAATTGCACAGCCTCACTGACATCATGGGTGACCAGAATAGTAGTAAATCCTTGTTCTAACCACAGTTTTTCGATCAGGCTTTGCATTTCTAGGCGTGTTAATGCATCCAAAGCTCCCAAAGGTTCATCAAGAAGCAATACTCGTGGTGTGTGCGACAAGGCACGTGCAAGTGCTGTTCGTTGACGTTGTCCACCTGAAAGTTGAGAAGGCCATAATCCAGACTTTTCTTTTAACCCGACTTTTTCTAATAATTGCTCAGCTTTGGGAAATTGATCTTTGGTGAGACCCAATTGCACATTTTTTAAAATGTTTTTCCAAGGTAAAAGACGCGGGTCTTGAAACATCACCCGGATATCATCTGCAATAATACCTTCACGGAAATTCAACAATGACTTAAATTTAATTTCACCGTAACTCGGTTGTTCTAAATCAGCAATTAAACGCAAGAGTGTACTTTTACCACAGCCACTGCGCCCTACGATCGCAACAAACTCTCCTGCTTCAATATGTAAGTCTAAATCTTCAAGAACTTTAACTTCACCATAGTACTTATGCAGGTGTTCAATCGAAATTTCTGCGCCAATTTTTGTCTGATCTTGTTCAATAATGTCTGGGTTTGGAAGAAGATCATTGGCATATTGGCTTATACTTAAATCGGTCATTTTAAGCTCCTATTTCTGATAACCTGCGTGCCAACGCAATAGATATTTTTCTAAGAATTGTGCGAATACATCGGCAAGCTTGCCGAGAAGGGCATACAGTAAAATACCGACAAGGACGATGTCTGTTTGTAGAAACTCACGGGCATTCATGGTCATATAACCAATTCCAGATTGAGCAGAAATAGTTTCTGCAACAATAAGTAAGACCCAAACTAAGCCCAATGAAAAGCGTAAACCAACCAAAATGGATGGCATTGCGCCTGGTAAAATAATTTCTTTATACAATTGCCAGTGATTTAAACCATAGCTTTTCCCCATCTCAATTAACTGAGGATCGACTGAGCGAATGCCATGATAGGTATTGATATAAATAGGGAAAAATACACCAACAGCCACTAGAAATAATTTTGCAGATTCATCAATACCGAACCATAAAATCACAAGCGGTATGAGTGCTAAAGCAGGAATATTTCGAATCATTTGCAAGGTCGTATCAAGTAGATTGGATGCAACTTTCGAAGAGCCATTGAGTAAGCCTAAAATCAGACCTAAGCCACCCCCAACCAATAGCCCGAGTAAGGCACGTCCTGCACTCACTTTGACATGTTGCCAAAGTTCACCGCTGACCAATAATGTCCAAAATGCCGATACAACAGCTGTAGGTGCTGGAAGAACACGACTTTCAAGTAAGCCAGTTTTCGAGGCGATTTGCCAAATGACAATGAGTAAAATTGGAACAATCCAAGGCAGCAAGCGCTGCCCAAATTGCTTTGTTCCACGTGAAACGATATGACTTTCCTTGTTAGGGTTCCGCTTGGCTATGGCATTCATGCGAGCTCCTTTAAGGGCTTTTTATTTTCCTCAGGTGTGTAGTTGTTGGCAACAATTTCCCCAAATGGTCCAGTTAAATTTGGTTGGGTGAGTTTTTTACGTGTTTCCAATGGAAGCAATGGGAATACCAACTCAGCAAAACGAATGGATTCTTCCAAATGCGGATAGCCAGAAAAGATAAATGTGTTGATACCCAAGTCTGCATATTCTTGGATACGGTCTGCAACTGTTTGTGGATCGCCCACCAATGCTGTACCTGCACCACCACGAACCAATCCAACACCTGCCCAAAGGTTTGGAGAAACTTCAAGTTTGCTACGATCACCATTGTGTAGTTCTGCCATGCGACGCTGACCGACAGAATCCATTTGTTTAAATTTCTTTTGAGCAGCTGCGATGGTTGCATCATCGACATACTGAATCAGTTCATTGGCTGCTTGCCATGCTTGTTCATTGGTTTCACGAACAATCACATGTAAACGGATACCATAACTTAACTGGCGTCCTTTGGCTTCAGCACGTGCTTTAACCACTGCAATTTTTTCTTTTACCGCAGCAGGTGGTTCACCCCAAGTTAAATAAGTATCGACTTGCTCAGCTGCCAATTCGATGGCGTCTTCAGAAGAGCCACCAAACCAAAGCGGTGGGTAAGGGGCTTGAATAGGAGGATAAAGCAGTTTGGCATCATCAACATTCAGGCGTTCACCATGAAATGTAAAAGATTCACCCGTATGTGAACGCTTTAAAATTTCACGCCAAATGGTGGTGTACTCCGCTGCTGTTTTATAGCGTGTAGCATGATCTTCATATAAACCATCACCTTTTAATTCTTGTTCATCACCACCTGTAACGAGGTTAAGTAGAACACGACCATTGGATAAACGGTCAAAAGTAGCCGCCATACGTGCTGCGAGGGCAGGTGTGGTTACACCTGGGCGCAAAGCAACCAAGAATTTTAAATTTTTAGTGGCATCAATTAAGCTTGCTGCCGTGATCCATGGATCTTCACATGAACGACCTGTTGGAATAAGTACACCTTCATAACCCAAATTATCGACTGCAACAGCAATTTGTTTCATATAGGCATGATCGACTTGTCGTGCGCCTTTGCTGGTTCCTAAATAACGACTGTCACCGTGAGTGGGAATAAACCAGAAGATTTTCATATCATGCATCCTTAAAAAAATTCAAATACTATTTCGCAGTCCAAACAGCTTGTTTAATCTCTATGCTATTTGGAATAATTTTGAGTTCGCTAAAGCGATTTGCGAGTTGTTGTTGGTCTGAAATCACTTTGGCTGAAAGTGGAGCAGCACCTGAGGGGCGAGGGCGTCGATCAATAAAAGTCTGACTGACTTGTGGTTTTAAGCCCGTGCTTTGACCAATTGATTGTGCGGTGGCAACACGGTTGGTCTGCACCCATTTATCTGCAACATTAATTTGTTGGATAATGCCTTTGACTGCTTGAGGATATTTTTTTAAAAATTCAGGTGACGCCAAGTAAAAAGTATAATTCGGACTTAAACCTTGCCCTGAAGCAAGTACACGGGCTTGATCTTCAATCTGCGCAGAAGCAAAGAATGGGTCCCAAATCGCCCAAGCATCGACGGCTCCTTTTTGGAAAGCGGCGCGTGCATCAGCAGGAGTGAGCCAAATGGGTTGAATATCCGACCATTGCAAGCCAGCTTTACGTACAGCTTGAACCAGTAAATAGTGAGCGCTCGAACCTTTTTGTAGTGCAATACGCTTACCTTTTAATTCGCCGAGTTTGGTTATTTTTGAGCTTTTCGGTACTAAAATTGCCGAAGCCAACGGTTTGGCCGCTTCATAGGCAATATAATACAAAGGCTTATTGGCTGCTTGTGCGTAGACTGGTGGCGTATCTCCTGTGACACCTACATCCAGTGAACCAACGGCAAGAGCTTCAAGAATCTGTGGTCCTGCTGGAAATTCACTCCAAGAAATCTTGGCATTGGGAAATTCCTTTTCATAGAGTTTCTGTTGTTTGGCAATTGCAAAGTTAATCGAACTTTTTTGAAAACCAATACGCAATTCTTTCACTGTTGGGTCGATTGCCCACACCGAAGTTGACCCAAGCATTGCACTACAGATCAACATTGTTGTCATTGCATGTGTAGGAGCATTGAACCATGATGATGTTTTGTGTTGTACAAAGTGTTGGGTCATTTTGATGTCCTCATTACATCGCATTGTGCGAAATTAGTGGGCTAATACAGCCGCTTGAATATTGATTTTGTTTGGAATAAGTTTTTGTTGATAAAAAGCATCAGCGACATCTTGTTGCTTTTTCACCACATCATTAGAAATCGGACTTACCCCAAAACCCATCCGTGAAATGGATGTATTGAGTACATCAAGCGGTAAGCCTGTTGGTTTTTCTAAAAGTTTTGCTGCATCAGTTTGATGTTGAGATACCCATTGTGTGGTGGTGTTCAATTCATTCACCACGACCTTTAAAACATCGGGGTGTTGTTCTGCAAATTTACGATCAGCCAAATAAAATTGATGGTTATTCACCACATTTTGACCAGTAGCAATCACTTTTGCATTGAGCTGTTTTTCAGCAGCAGCAAAGAACGGATCCCAAATAACCCACGCATCGACTGCACCTTTTTCAAAAGCAGCACGTGCATCGGCAGGCGGTAAGTAGACCACTTGGATATCATCCAATTTTAAGTGATTTGCCTCCAATACTTTGAGTAAAAGGTAATGTACGTTAGAGCCTTTGTTCAGGACCACACGTTTACCTTTGAGGTCTTGTACCGATTGAATAGGTGAATCTTTAGGGACAATCAGTGCCTCAGCCAAAGGTGCAGCAGGCTGATTGGCAACGTAGACCAGATTGGAATTTGCCGCTTGAGCAAAAATAGGAGGTGCTTCACCTGATTCGCCAAAAGATACGCTCCCCACATTTAAACCTTCTAGCAATTGTGGACCAGCAGGAAACTCAACCCATTTGACATTGACCCCTTTTTCTTTAAGTGCTTTATCTAGGTCACCACGAGCTTTGATAATCGGCAATACACCATATTTTTGAAAACCAATATTTAAAGTCGTGCTTTCTTGTGGTTTAGAACATCCAGTCAGCATCATGATGGTGGCAAGGCTTGCACTTAGAAAGGAGATTTTTTTCCATGAAGGTTGAAATAAGTGCGCCATGAGTCACGATGCCTGTGTAATGTAAAAAGAATGAGCATCAGCTTAAAAGGCTTTGTATTTTCAAAAAAATAAGTTTTTGATGATTGCTAATGAAAAAAAAAGATAAATGATTAAATGCTAAAGTTATCGTTAAATTAGAAATATAAAATTAATATTCTATAAAAATAGAAAGTTATAAGAATATGAAAAGTATAAATTTATTGTTTTTATTTAGATTAGGAATATAGATTCCATGATCATGCATAAGCAAAACATCTCAGTCATGGAATCTATTTAGATAAGTTTAGATGTAAATGTGATAATTCATAGAACTCAGTTTGTTTTGAGGATCAGGCAATCCGTTTTTTAAATACCATTGAATTACGTTGATAGTTATATAGGGCTTGCCGCGCTTCTGGTAAGTCATCCACATTCGCCAAGTCAAAACCATGCTCTAAGAACCAGTGTGCTGTTCGTGTAGTGAGAACAAACAGTTGTTGAATGCTTTGCTGGCGTGCATGTTCTTCTAGGAAATGGAGAATTTGACTGCCTCGATTCGATTTACGATAGCCAGGATGGACAGCAACGCAGGCGATTTCAGCGGAGCTTACTTCATCATTTGAAGCAGGAATTGGGTAGAGTGCGGCACACGCTAAAATTGTACCGTCTCGCTCGATGACAGCAAATTTATCAATTTCAGTTTCAAGTCGTTCGCGTGAACGATAGACCAAAATCCCTTCTTCTTCTAATGGGCGTAATAAATTGATTAAACCACCTACGTCACCGATATTTGCCATACGCACTTCTTCATAATGTGCATCTGTGATCATGGTGCCATGCCCATCTCGGGTAAAGAGTTCTTCAATTAAAGCGCCATCATATGCATATGAAAGGAGGTGCACGCGATTGACCCCTTTTAAGGATGCCTGTTTGGCATTGTGTAAATGCAATGCAATTTCAAAATTTGAATCTTGATATTTTTCAATGTGTCTATCAAGTTGGTGTGGGGTAATTTCACGTTTTAATTGACCGTACTCATCCATCAAGCCTTGTTGACTACCCAAGAAAATCAACTTATCCGCTTGCATGTGAATGGCGGTTTTTGTTGCCACTTCTTCTGCGAGTAAATTAAACACTTCACCAGTGGTTGAATAGCCTGTTGGACCTAATAGCACAATATTTTGATTGTCTAGATGACGTTGAATCGCCTCAGTATCAATGGTTCGAACCTCACCAGTGAGCTGAAAATCAATCCCATCTCGAATACCGTAAGGTTTTGCCGTCACGAAGTTACCCGATACAACATCAATGCGAGCACCAAACATCGGTGAGTTGGCGAGCCCCATAGACAATAAGGCTTCAATTTGTAGTCGAATCGAACCTACAGCACTCATCACACAGGGTAAAGAAGCACGTGTGGTAATGCGACGATTGATATGAATCGGACTCTGAATTTTATTTTGGAGCAAATTTGCATTGATTTGCGGGCGCGCGCCGTGGACCAAAATGAGTCGGATACCTAGTGAATGCAATAGTGCAATATCATGAATAATATGCTGAAAATTTGGATGTTCAACGGCTTCACCACCAAACATCAATACAAAGGTCTTGCCCCGATGGGCATTGATATAAGGTGCAGAATGACGAAACCAATGCACATATTCTTGCGCTATGCTTTGCGTTGTTTCTGGATTGTCAGTTTGCATACCTATCTCAGTATTGTTGATTGCTATATGATGATTCTAAACAAAAATAACTGAGAAATAATAGTCAAAATAAAAAAAGCACTCGAACGTGGGAGGACGAGTGCAAAAGGGTTATTCATTTCACAATTAAATCTTGAATATAAGATGAAAGTTCACATATTAAAAAGGAAGTGATTGACATTGCATTTGAAGCTCCGGTATCAACACATTTCCTTTCGATCTATGGATAAACTTAATCCTGAAATATAGAGAAATAATGAAGATATCCATGAAAATATGTAGTTGAAAGCATTGTTAATTCAATAGAATTGTCATGTATTTCTCAAAATATTAAAAAAACCCAAGCACAGTTGGGTTTTAGTTTATGTTAAAAATATCAGCCGATGACACGAATAATGCGATGATTTTTTTGGTTTACCAATACATAGTCGCCATTGATTCTATACCACTGTTGATACTTTCCTGGTTTGGATAAATGACGATAGTTTTTATAGTTGACGTGATAACGAGAAGAGCCAAATTGAGAAGGTAAATACTGACCTGAACGCCAATGACGGCTTGGAATAACGGTATTGCCATAATGCTTATTGTTGTTCCAACGATGATCATTTCGATGATCCCAACGCTGTTGTTCATAACGGTGCTGTTGATCTCGATGGTCTACATGTGGGGCTGCCATAGCTGAAGTGGTTATCAGTGCCGCCATCGAAAGTGTGATCGTGGTTAAAATGCTTTTCATTTGATTCACCTGAATTTAACTTGTGTCCTTTGATGCTTTCAAATTACGCAAAAATTAGAGATAAATGGTGAGGATGATTTAGTTGAATTGTGAAATGTATGAAGATTTGATGAAGGCAGCCAATATCCTTATTTTTCTCGGTCCTTAGAAATCTCAAAGTCGTATCTCTGCTGTGGAAATCGACAAAATGAGAGGCTTGATACGCAAAACGATCAATTGCTCAATGAGCTTGAAAATAAAACGAACAATCTGAAGTTAATTTTAATAAAAAAACCCTCCTTGGGAAAAGGAGGGTGAGGAAGGCGTTGAGTTTTAACGGATGGATAAAGCAAACAGAATAGGGACTGTGCTTTTGATCATTTTAATATTAACGGATGACTCGAATAATATGGTGGGTACGTTCGTTCACAAGTACATAACGACCATCAACTTTATACCAACGCTCAAATTTGGCTGGTTTGTGAAGGTTTTTATAAACACGATAATCATTCACATAGTAATGATTGTCATGGTAGCGTTCAGGTAAAATTACACCTTCTCGCCATTCAAATTTTTCATGACTAGCCATAGGGCGATGATCACGACCATGATCCCAATCTGCCATTGCTGAGGTTGCGATTAAGGCACTGAGAGAGAGCGTGATTGCGCTGATAACTTTTTTCATTTGAATTGACCTTATAAAACGGATGATCTATCCGATGATTCAAAATTACTCCCGAATTTGAGATAAAAAATGGAGAAATATCATTGAATTGTGAATTTGCATGCAAGTTCTATAAATTATTCTCATCGCTTGTAAAAGCAGAAATTGAGCAAAAAAAAAGCTCAAACGAAAAAGGTGTTTGAGCTTATGAAATTTAAATATTGATCAGTGTTACACAGACTACATACCACGGATACTCACAATATTATTGTTATCAGAATCAACTAGGATATAGTCATTATTAATTTTATACCATTGTTGATTACGTGAGGGTTTTGGTAGATTCTCATCCTTATAATCAACTTTATAGCTGTTTCCTCTGTAATGTTGTGGCATTACATAACCCATTTGCCATTTATGTTGCTGTAAACGCTTTACACCACGTTCTTCTCGCTCCCGACGTTGCTCTTGAATATTATCATCGTCATTCCCACGAAAATTACGCCCACGCTCACCGCGATCACGCTTACCTTGGTCATAACCATGGTCATTGTCAAAATGAGGACCTGCAATGGTAATTTGAGTCGTCAGCAGTGTTGATAGAGAGACTGCGATGATCGCTAAAATCTTTTTCATAATCATCCTCGCTTATCCAGTGTGTTTATTTTGACCTCACTACTGTACTGCTAAATTGCAGAGAAACTGTGAAGAAAATTCAGTTTTTCATTAAAAAATACAGACATAATCAAAACATATTTCTGAAAAAGTGAAAAGGGTTATCGTAATGCTTTGAACCACAAACGCTCATGTACTTTTCTTTAGTGCACATTTTATGATTAAAAAAATGTAAATATTTATAAATATTGTTTTTAGCTGAGTTGAAGCGTAGCGCTAACTCAGCTTTGATCAAACGGTCTAGTACCATTGGTCATTCATATCCTTGAGACAATTGATCGCTTTGATAATATTTTCTGCTTGATAAGCATCATCCAGTGCTTGAATAAAATCATTTGGCAGTTGTAATTGTTCGATTGAACGGATGATCTCTACTTTATATTTTAAATCAGTCATGATTCATTCCTCTCCAGATCTGGTTTTGTTGAGGAAAACTATAAAGGACCTTATGTAATTTGAAAAACTGGATATAATTATATTTTTAATTGAATAAATCGATTTAAATTGTTTTCTAAATCTAAACTTTGATGATGTTTATAAAAAATTCACTCAACAATATTTTCCCCTCACTGATCAAAAACGCGGTGAGGGGAAAATCAATCAGTCTTGTGCGTCGATACTTTCGCCATTTAATGAAAGACTGTCATCACCCATCAAGTAAAGATATGCTGGCATAATCGATTCTGGTGACGGTAGCACTTTTGGATCTTCATCAGGATAGGCTTTGGCACGCATTGCCGTACGTGTACCACCGGGATTAATACAGTTATAGCGAATATTCGGATAAGTATTTTCTTTGGCAAAAATTTTACTCACCGCTTCAATCGCTATTTTTGATACCGAATAAGCACCCCATTGTGCACGTGCTTCTCGTCCAACACCTGAGCTTGCAAAGACCACCGAGGCATGTTCAGATTTTTGTAATAAAGGCAGGAGTTCTTGGGTCAAAACAAAAGGAGCACGTAAATTCACTGCCATCACATCATCCCAAACTTCTTCGGGATAGTTTGCCAGTTCCACACGTTCGCCTAAGATACCCGCATTATGTAAAATACCGTCTAAACGTCCAAATTGCTGTTCAAGCGTATCAACCAAAAGTTCGTAATCTCGAGCGGAAGCAGTTGAGAGTTGTAAAGGTAAAATCGCCGGCTGCGGCGCACCTAATGATTCAATTTCATCATAAATGACTTCAAGTTTATTGAGCGTACGACCATGTAAAACGACAGTGGCACCGTGTAAGGCATAGCTGAGTGCTGCTGCACGCCCAATACCGTCTCCCGCACCCGTAATCAGGATAATTTTATCCTTCAATAAATCTGGGCGAGGTTGATATTCTGAATATTTCATGGGAGACCTCCTATAGTTGTTATGATGTGATTTGAGTTTCAATATAAAAACATTGAAACATCATATTCAAGATGTTTCAGTGCCTTTTTATTATCTTGTTAGAACAATTAAAGAATTTTTAACAATTCTAAATGTTGACAAGTTTCTTGATAACTTGATGTAATTCATCAACATTATCCACAATACAATCCGCTTGCCAAGCACCTAAATCATCTTTGTACTGTAATGGTAAATAACCATAAGCAGCAAGGATGGTATACATCTGCGCATTTCGTCCAGCATCAATATCACGAGGATGATCGCCTACATAAATGCATTGTTCTGGGGCAATTTCAATCTGTTTTGCAGCTAAATACATTGGCTCAGGGTCAGGTTTAGTCTGTTTCACATCTTCGGGGCAAACCAATACAGCACAACGCTCAGTTAAATTGAGTGCTTGAAGTAACGACTCACTAAGCCATCGAGGCTTATTGGTCACAATACCCCAAGGAATCTCATTGCTTTCCAACTCCGCTAAAAGCGGATACATACCTGCAAAGAGATCTGTATCAACGGCAATGTCTGCACCATATAAATCCAAAAAATGTTGGCGATGAGCGAGAAAAACCGGGTCATCAACTTCAAGTTCTGGATAAACCAGTTTGACCATCGCACGCGCGCCTTCGGAAACTTGAGTGCGAATCAAATCTGCATCGACGACAGCACGTCCTTCATTTCGGCACATGTCTTGGATGATACGAATAAAATCTGCGGCAGTATCAATCAAGGTGCCGTCTAAATCAAAAAGAACAGCTTGCATCAGACACCTTCATTCACGGTATATACCATATAGTTCACGTCTACATTTGCTGCGAGCCAATAGTGTTTGGTGAGCGGGTTGTAATGTAAACCTGTCATATCTTTAAGTGTTAAGCCAGATTGACGAATGTCATGAGCCAGTTCTGAAGGCTTAATGAATTTGTGATAGTCATGCGTGCCTTTTTTCAATAGACGTAAGACATATTCTGCGCCAATAATCGCAAATAAATACGATTTTGGGTTACGGTTAATGGTGGAGAAAAACACATGACCATTGGGCTTAACTAATTTTTGACATGCTTGAATAATCGAAGCAGGATCAGGCACATGCTCCAGCATTTCCATACAGGTCACAATATCGTACTGACCTGCTTGCTCTTCAGCCAGTTGTTCTACAGGGATTTGTCGATATTCAATATTATAAACATTTTCCTGTTCTGCATGTAAACGTGCCACATTGAGTGGCGCTGCACCCATATCGATACCCAAAACATCTGCACCACGACGAGCCATGCTTTCAGCCAAAATGCCGCCACCACAACCAACATCGAGGATCTTCTTGCCAGTAAGACCATTGGCATGTTCGTCAATCCAATTTAAACGTAATGGATTGATTTGATGTAAGGGTCTGAACTCAGAGTGCTGATCCCACCATAAAGCAGCTAATGCTTCAAATTTAGCAATTTCTTGTGGATCAACATTAAGTTGCGACATGTTCGTCACCTCTAAGTGAATTGTTTTAATCAAAAATTAAGTTCAGTTATGTTAGGGTCTGTTGAGATTTGATACCTTGGTTGTACTTTAGGCTAAAATTTATTCAAACAGATATGTAACCGAGTTAAGGGCTATTCCCTTACCGAGTTCCATAGCGAGGTTTGGGTGATCTTTGCCAAAAGTCTTGGAAACAATGGTATGTTTTGACATGACTCGGTGATGAATAATTTATTTAGCATAACTAAATTTCATTATGAATGCCTTGTATGACTAAAAAATACCGATTGTTGAAACCATAGATTCATTCTCGACAGACCCTAGTGTAACCATAAATCCGAAAAAAGCGATGAATCGTGTAAAAAACTTCACAGAAGGAAAACGATTTTCTCATATTTGTTTTATAGTGAATGCATAAGCTATACAAGACGACTTAGAGGACAATAAAGTCAATGAAAAAATTTATTTTAGGTGGCATGACCGCAATGGTGATGGCATTTTCTGCAAACACCATGGCCGCTGATTTTGTTGCAGGCAAAGATTATACCGTTGTTCAAAATCCTGGAAAGGTTGCAGTACCAGGTAAAATTGAAGTACGTGAATTTTTTTGGTACGGATGCCCACATTGCTTCAAATTAGAACCACATATGCAAACGTGGTTAAAGAAGATTCCTAAGGATGTTAACTTTATTCGTACACCTGCTGCGATGAATCCATTATGGGAACAAGGTGCACGTGCATACTATGTCAGTGAAGCACTAGGTGTACGCAAACGTACACATTTGCCTTTGTTCCATACTAACTTTTCAGGTAATCAACAAGTTCTCCAAAAAGATGCCTTTGCTAAATTCTTTACGCGATATGGCGTACCTGAAGCAAAATTCAACAGCATGTATAGTTCATTTGCGATCACAGCAAAAATTGCTGAATCAAACCAGTTGGCACAACAATATCAACTTTCTGGTGTACCGGCAGTTGTGGTCAACGGTAAATATGTGGTTCAAGGTGAAGATGCTAAAGTGACACAAGTTGTTGACTATCTTGTAAATAAAGAACGTACAGGAAAATAAGCCTGATCAGTTCAGAAACCCGCAAATGTTTGCGGGTTTTTTTATATCTAAAGTGTTTAGACGATGTTTAAGCCAGTTTTCGTTGACCGCTTTTAAAAGCATGTTGATGACTCAAACTCACAATCAATAGCGAAACAATAAGCAAACCCAACATATAATGTGGGAAGGTTGAAGCCCCTGTGTGATTCAAGATTATGCCACCGAGCCATCCACCAGCTGCGACTGCTAAATTAAAAACAGTGACCAACATCGATTGTGCAACATCGGCATCTTCCTGAGCAGCATCGGCAAGTGCAGTTTGTAATAGCGTTGGTGCTCCACCAAACGCTACTCCCCAAATTGCGATACAAACCACAATGATCAGCGCATCATGACTCAAAATAAGCAATATCGTACTTAGAGCAAAAACAATCAAACTGATTATGGTGAGCTTTCTTAAATGTCGATCTATCCATAATCCCACCAACCAAATACCAAGAATAGAAGAGACCCCAAACAGCATCAGTATAAGATCAAGGTGTTGGCTTAAATCCACAGACGTTAAAAAAGGAGCGATATAGGTATAGAGAATATTGTGTGCCAAAATCCAAAATAGTAAGACAGTCAGAATCGGCAAAATCCCAGCACTGAAAAATACTTGTGAAATCGACTTATTGTGTTGCTGGGGCTGACTTTGAAAGTCTGGAATCATGGCACGTACCCAAATGATTAGGATCAGTGCGAGTACAGACATTGCCCAAAAGACCTGATTCCAGCCAAACAAATGACCAAACCATGTTGCTAAGGGTACACCCAGAGAAAGCGCTAAAGGCTGACCGACACTGGCAATCGCCAATGCTTTACCTTGTAGATGAAAAGGAACTAAGCGCCGTGCATAACCTGCCAGTAGTCCCCAAATCACACCTGCTGACATACCTGCAAAAAAGCGCGCCACCAAGATAAAATAATAGTGCATTGAAATTGCGGTGAGACTATTAAAGATCAATAAACCTGTAATTGCATATAAAAATAAAGGGCGCCTGTTCCAGTCTCGTGTCAAGGTGATGACAGGGATTGCGGCAATCACAGACCCTAAGGCATAAAGCGTAATAAATTGACCTGCTTGAGCTTCTGTGATTGCCAGTCCCTGACTGATTTGTGGTAGTAATCCAGCAGGTAAGGTTTCTGTCATGATGGCGAGAAAGCCTGCTAAGGTAAAAGCAAGCAATTGCAATACAGGTAACTTTTCAACAGTTTTGTTGGGTGATGGCTGCTTTTGAGATTTTTGATGATCAGACATGGGGGATTTCCTGTGCTGTGATAAGGTGGCATGCCTGTCTAGTCCATTGAGCTTGTAATGGGTTTGTTGTGATCTCCCTTGCATGATCAATAGATATTGATAAATTAAATTTATTCATATGGTTGGGTGTGAAAATTTTCATCATATTTAATCCTTGTTATAGCAACATCACTGTGTTGTTGTCTTTTTATTGGAATGATTGTTCCAAAAAGATTGAAATAAAAAGCCAAAATCTTGAAAGCATTTTGACTTGTCGAATTAGAGAGATAACATTGTTATATCAATGACATGTTGTAAAATTTTTTGTCTTTCTGCTAAATCACTACCTTTACCCAGTATTCGCATTCCTTGAATGGTATTGACCAAAAAATAAGCCAATGCTTTTGGATTTTTATCAATTGAAATCTCACCGCTATGTTGTCCATCAACAATGATCTGTGCTAAAGCTTGCTGAAGACGTTGAAAATTATGTTGTACTTGCTGAGCAACATCTGAGTCATGTGCAGCAAGTTCTAAAGCAGCATTGGCAACCAAACAGCCTTTCTGTTGTGGATCTTTTAATTCATCCTCAAGAATTGAAAGCAATAATTGATGTATGCGTTCTTGAACAGACGCATCTCCAGTCAGTTTTTGAATATTTGCAGTAGTGATTGCCTGATAACGTTTTAATGCTTCTTGATAAAGTGTATGTTTATTTTCAAAGGTATTGTATAAGCTGCTGCGTGACAGCCCTGTACCATCTACAAGGTCTTGTACAGAAGTTGCAGCATAGCCTTTTTGCCAAAAGACTTGCATGGCAGCATCGGCAATTTCATCTGGTTCAAATTCTTTGTTACGCATAGAATGTTTTTATTGGAACGATTGTTCCAATAAGTTTTGCACTAACTTAAGCCAGTGTCAACCTTCGTCTAGAAATTTAAGTGAGGGTGTTTAAGATGCTTTGACTTCCCAATTTTCAATCCCTTTGAAAATTAAGTGGATTTGAGTCACAGCTTGCTTTTTTAACACCATTTTCTGTAATTCAAGTTCGATACCTGAATACTGGCGAGACAGGCTAATCCAAGACATTGCCCAAGTAAAAGATAGATTAATCAGAATGTTGGTGATGACTTTTAAATCACTCTCATCTCGAAAATTATCAATCACTTCAAATTTTTTTAAATCACTGGCAAGATCATCATTCAAAAAATCGATTTCGCGTGAAATGGCACGACGAACAATTTCTGAACCACCCCAACGTTCTGAAATCATAAAAATCCACTGTTGGGGACTACTGTCTACAGCTTCAAAGAATAGTTCCATACTGGTTTTGGTCTTGGCTTCTGGATGAGCAAGTCCTTTGCCCAATTGATGTAACACGTTTTTAAGGTATAAGGACACTTGATCGACCAACTCTTTACCTAACTCATCCATATCTTGAAAATGGCGGTAAAACGCTGTTGGTACCAAACCTACTTCACGGGCAACTTCTCTTAAACTGATACTCGAAAATGAACGACCCGATGTGCTTAAGGTTAAAGCAGCATCAAGTAAAGCCTGACGGCTCTGTTGTTTACGTTCATCGCGTATCGACATTTGGATATCCAAAGATTTTTGTTGTGATGAGTCTATCAAAAATAAAAACAAATTAAACGACGAATGTCAGTGTACAGGTGTTGACTGAATTAAAAAAATGATTATAGTGTACATATGTTCACTAAAAGAACGTTTGTTCACTCAATAAATAGCAAGCACAAAGAGGAACGTCACATGAGTAGCTATATGCAGTATCAGCCAGAATGGGTTCGTGAGGATTTTGTCGATTTTATCGCAGAAAAAATCAATCCTATTTGGGCTTGGAAAAAGGTCAAAGCCACAGTGGTTAAAACACGTGCGTTGAGCACTGACTTTTATCAAATTCAATTACGACCAAATCGTAATTTTAAACATCAGCAATTTAAAGCAGGTCAAAGTGTTTTAGTCACTGTAGAAATTGCAGGTGTACGTCAACAACGCAGTTATTCTGTCGTGAAATTTTTGAATAATGGCGACATTATTATCGCTGTTAAGCAACAAGGTAAGGTTTCTACTGCATTAAGCCAGTTGGCTTTTGGACGTGTGGTTGAACTGTCTCAACCTCAAGGTGATTTTGTTTTAGACCAAGATCATACCCCATTATTATTGGTGGCTTCTGGGAGTGGAATCACCGCAATTTACTCGCTGTTGCTTGAAGCATTGACTGATTCAAATCGTCCTGTAGATCTGATTTATTTTAGTCGGGATGAAGCATATCATGCAGATTTGGAACAGCTTTTTCAGCAATACCCACAGTTTAATTATCATTACATCAATACAGTTCAGCAAAAACAGCATTTAAACATCAAGCTATTGCAAAGTTTAGTTACTGATTTTCAGCAACGTCAAACTTATGCCTGCGGTGCGAATGCCATGATGCAAAGCATCAATCAAATTTATCAGGATTTGAATATTACAGCGCGCTTAAAACAGGAATATTTCCAGATTGCAGTAGACGAAAGCCTAGAAGCACAACCAATCGTTTTTTTACGCTCACAACAAGAGTTTGAAGCGCGTTCTAACCTTCTTGAGAGTGCTGAATATGCCGGGTTAAAACCAACCCATGGTTGCCGTATGGGGATTTGCAATACCTGTACATGTACTAAAGTGAGTGGTTCAACCAAGAATATACTCACGGGTGAAACTGACCATGACAGCAACACTCAAATTAAATTGTGTATCAGTCAGGCCGTTAGTCCTGTGGTCATTAATCTGTAAATTAAAGTAATCATTTAAATAAATTTAAATAAATTTAAGCAACTTCTTGCTCTGTTGAAGCTAGGTGTAGGAAGTTGTACCCAAAATTCAGCGAAAGCTTCTAAAAATGAAGCGCTGAGGAGTAAAACAATGAATATGTCAGTCAATTTTCCAAACAGTAAATCGAAACATTTAAACCCTGAACAAACAGCAGAGTTTGGTCGTCGGGTGGATGAAATCCGCCGTGAAGTGATGGAAAGCTTGGGGGAACAAGATGCCAAGTATATTTATAAAATCCGAAATTTTGTGCGTTATAGTGAAATAGCATCCCGTGGAATGTTGATGTTTGGGGGTTGGATTCCACCAGTTTGGGTCATTGGCACAGGGTTGTTGGGTATTTCCAAGATCGTTGAAAACATGGAACTTGGACATAATGTCATGCACGGACAATTCGACTGGTTAAATGATCCAAGTTTGAATGGGGCAAACTATGACTGGGATACCATGGCAACAGGTGATGATTGGAAATATACCCATAATTATGTGCATCATACCTATACCAATATTGTCGGGAAAGACCATGATGTTGGCTATGGGTTACTCCGAGTCAGTGAGTCACAAAAGTGGGAACCGCGCTTTTTATTCAATATCCCATTGGCGATTCAATTGATGGTATTTTTTGAATGGTATGTCGGTGTACAGAATCTGCATTTAGAAGATGCTTTGGTTTACAAAACCAAAACGTGGAAACAAGTTTGGGCAGATGCTACAAAATTTCGTAAAAAAGCGCGCCGTCAGATTTTAAAAGATTACGTGTTTTTTCCATTGATCGCAGGACCAAATGCTTTACCTGTTTTGGCAGGGAATGCGATTGCCAATGTGATTCGTAGCCTATGGTCTTCAGCAGTGATCTTCAATGGTCATTTCACTGAGGATGCCGAAACCTTTGAAGCGGATAATGTTGAAAATGAAACACGTGCAGAATGGTATTTACGCCAGATTCGTGGTTCGAGCAATTTTACTGGAACCGATTGGTTGCATATTTTAAGTGGTAATTTAAGTCATCAGATTGAACATCATCTATTTCCAGATATGCCTGCGAACCGTTATGCGGAAGTTGCTCCTAAAATTAAGGCGTTATGTGCAGAATATGACATCAATTATAATGAAGCGAATTTCTTTAAACAGTTTGGTAGTGTGTGGGTACGTTTAGCGAAATGTTCTTTACCTAATCACTGGACCACAAGCATTAGTCAATCAGTGCAGAAAGTGAAAGGGATTTTTGCTTAGATTTTATCTTACAAAGCCCTTTTGTGGTGGCGAAAGTCCAAAAGAACCTTGTTGAGAGCGACAAGGTTCTTTTGTTTAAAATATAAAAACTCAACTTTAAAATTCAGCTTTGGGTCCAATCATGACTGATCTTTTTTAATCAACATCCTTGGTGATTTCCCCGAGATTCTTTTAAAAAAGGCGATAAAGGCACTCTCACAGGAAAAACCTAAGTGATGGCTGATCACGGATATTTTTTCATTTTTAGATAATAATTCTATCGCTTTCAGAAAACGCCATTGTTGTCGCCATTGCTGATAATTCAAACCTGTTTCGCGTAAAAAAATTCTGCCAATGGTTTTTTCACTGAGTCCAACCAGATCTGCAAATACATTTAAATGCGGTAATAGCTCAGTACCTAAAAATTTTCTTAATCGACGATCAGTTGGAAATTGTAGAATAACCGATACTGATGGTGCAGTTTCAATTTCATTCAATCCAACATTAAATAAATCCAAAAAAGGTCGTTTGCTCCAGTCCGTATCAAAATCAGCGAAAGCGATTCTCTCCAATATTTCTTTTAATAAAGCACTAACTTGCAAGACTTTGACTTCTTTAGGAAGTACTGGGTATTGAACGGTATTAATATATACCGAGCGATAGCCAGTCACTTGGCTCATTTCAGCACGATGAGTTGTGTCTGGTGGAATCCATGCGATATGTGCAGGGGGCAGGATACATAGCTGACCAGATAAGGTAATTCTAATGCTGCCACTGTTGGTAAATAGCAGTTGTCCCATTTTGTGGGCATGTTCTCCCGAATCATGTCGAGCAATTTCCGAAGCAATACCGATCACATTTAATCCGAGTTGATCGGGATTAAAATCAGCATCCGCTGCTAACCATGCCATTGTTTGTCCGATTTTATAAATAATATGTCTTTTATGATTATATCTCTCAAAATTTGATTTTGTTATTTTTCTCGATGGTTCAATTCAACGTATTCAAAAGAAAATGTTAAAGAAATCTATATTTTATTTACTGGCTGTTTTGATGATGTTTCCCCAAGTTGTTGAGACGATCTACAGCCCAGCACTGCCTCATATTGCACATGGATTCCATATAAGTTCTGAAAAGGCGAGTCAAACGATCTCTTTATATTTCATTGCCTTTGCGTTGGGTATCGTCTTTTGGGGGCAGATGTGTGACATTTTAGGAAGACGAAAATCGATATTGGGTGGATTATTGATTTATGCGATTGCCTCGATTGCTGCGATTTTATGTCGTACTTTTGATGATCTAATCATTGCCAGAATGTTCTCGGCATTTGGCGCTGCTGTGGGTTCCATCGGAACACAAACCATTATTCGAGATACTTTCAAAGGCAAGGAGCTGGTCAAGATTTTTTCCATTATTGGTATTCTACTTGCGCTTAGCCCAGCTCTAGGTATGGTATTTGGTGCATTCATCACAACATGGTGGGGATATCAAGGTGTATTTCTAGGTTTAGCGCTATTTTCAATCCTGCTTATGTGTTGGTGTGTATTTGAGCTCCCTGAGACGCTTGTTAAAAACAATAAAAAAGTTCCTATTCTTCATATTCTTATTGCCATGCTTAAAGATAATGAGATTTGGAAAAACGCATTTTTGGTTGCACTTTTTAATATCAATCTTTTTGCTTACTATCAGTTGTCTCCTTTCTATTTTCAAATATTAGAAGCCTCATCATGGGTGTTTGGATTGAGCGGTCTGTGTTTGACCTTAGGCGCCATTTTTGGCGCATTACTGAATAAATCTTTGCTTAATAAAAATGTAAATCCCCATACTTTGGTGTCCATTGCGGCATTGATTGCGATTTTGGGGAGTATTTTGATCTGTATCACTCTAGCCATCAAGAGTTGGTTATTTATTTTTCCTGTACTGTTGATCATGGTTGCATATGGGCTTGCCATCCCTAATCTTCTTGCGACAGCACTTAAACACTATGCTGAATGTTTAGGTACAGCAGGCGCACTGTTGGGCTTGATGTATTATTTATTATTAGGTGGGGGATTAGTTTTGGCTGGTTGGGGACAAAATTTGGCAGCAGTATTATTGATTTGTAGTGTGGCGACTTTATGCATAAATTTATTTCGGCATCGTGATGTATGAAAACTTTCACATTGATCCAATTATTTTTAAGATGATGCTCCGTCGCATGCAAGTGGTTTGGACCAATCTGTCAGTCAGCAACGTAGACTCAGCAATTTCAAAAACCACCATCTTGTAACAAAACCAACACTAGAGTATCTGTTATACTTAGCCGCATTATTTCTGAATCCAATAAGGACACACTATGCGTATCGACCAACGTGCATTAGATCAATTACGTGAAGTTAAAATTACTCGTAACTACACACGTTATGCGGAAGGTTCTGTATTGGTTGAATTTGGTCATACAAAAGTGCTGTGTACTGCAAGTATTGACAATTCAGTACCTCGTTTCTTAAAAGGACAAGGACAAGGTTGGGTAACTGCTGAGTATGGCATGTTGCCACGTTCTACCCATACCCGTAGTGATCGTGAAGCGGCTCGTGGAAAGCAATCAGGGCGTACTCAAGAAATTCAACGTTTGATTGGTCGTAGCTTACGTGCAATGGTTGACTTGAAAAAGTTGGGTGAGAATACGATTACAATTGACTGTGATGTGATTCAAGCGGATGGTGGGACACGTACTGCTTCAATTACTGGTGCTGCGGTTGCATTGATTGATGCGATGAATGTGTTGTTAGAAAAGAAAAAAATCAAACAAGACCCACTAAAAGGCTTGGTCGCTGCAATTTCAGTCGGGATTTATCAAGATGAAGTGTTACTTGATCTTTGTTATGAAGAAGATTCTAACTGTCAAACTGACTTGAATGTAGTGATGACTCAAGCGGGTGAATTTATTGAAATTCAAGGTACAGCAGAAGATAAACCTTTTACCCGTGCTCAATCCAATGCAATGTTAGAAATGGCTGAAAAAGGAATCCAAGAGTTGGTCAAAAAGCAGCAAGAAGCCTTGGGTTGGTAATTCCTTCATCATCTAAATTGCTATAAATCTAACGCATCTTCGGATGCGTTTTTTTATGTGAAAAATATAGTGGTGTATTTTGATCGTCATGAAATTGCCATTAAAACTTCACCCTATTGTCATTGGGATCATATTGACTATGGCTACATTTATTTCATGGATAGGACAATGCGAAATTTCCTCTTGATTGCAGTGACGAGTCTGAGTGTACTGCTCAGTGCTTGTAATGATGATAACAACGAAACATCAACGACGAATCCGCCAGCACCCACTTGTAAAGTACATTGCGCACCATAATAAAAATATAAGGAAATAGACATGAAACGTCGTGATTTTTTAATCAATTCTACAAAAACAATCTTTGGTACAGCCGCTTTAGCTAGCTTTCCAGCCAGCATTCAAAAAGCCTTAGCGATTGATGCCAAAGTCGAAACAGGCACAATTAAAGATGTAAAGCATGTCATCATTTTGACTCAAGAAAACCGCTCATTTGATAATTATTTTGGAACATTCAAAGGCGTTCGAGGCTTTGGTGATCGTTTTACGATTCCACTATCAGACAACCGCAAAGTTTGGGAACAATACGACAAAGATAAAAATAAAATTTTTCCTTACCATTTAGATAGTACTCGTGGCAATGCACAACGTGTCAGTGGTACACCCCATTCATGGACTGATGGTCAGTTTGCTTGGAACCATGGGCGTATGGGCAACTGGGTGCAATATAAACAGCCTCAATCAATGGGATATTACAAACAGAAAGAAGTTGAATTTCAGTTTTCACTTGCCAATGCCTTTACCTTATGTGATGCATACCATTGCGCCATGCACACAGGTACGAACTCTAACCGTATGTTCTTATGGACGGGTTCGAATGGTCCTAAAGCTGCGGGTGTGGCAAGTGTGGTGAATGATTTGGATAGTATTGGTCCATCAACCACGGGCTATGATTGGACGACCTATCCTGAGCGTTTACAACAAGCAGGTATAACTTGGAAAGTTTATCAAAATATGCCAGATAACTTTACCGACAATCCTTTGGCTGGATTTAAGCAATATCGTCGTGCCAATGAGTTGTCAGGTAAACCCGTCAATAATAGTACCGTTTGTCCAGCCTACGATCCTACAATTGATGCAACACAGCCTTTGTATAAAGGGATTGCCAATACCATGCCTGATGGTGGATTTCTGGGTTCCTTTAAAGAAGATATTGCCAAAGGTCAATTGCCACAAGTGAGTTGGATGGTCGCTCCTGCAACCTACAGTGAACATCCTGGACCATCAAGCCCTGTTCAAGGTGCTTGGTATATTCAAGAAGTGCTAAATGCGTTGACCGAAAATCCTGCAATTTGGAGTCAAACCGTTTTATTGGTGAATTTTGATGAAAATGATGGATTCTTTGATCATGTTCCTTCACCAAGTGCGCCATCTAAAGACAGTTCAGGTCAAATGCAAGGTAAAACCACATTGACCGATGAACAAATTTCTTATGAATATGCAACACATGCAAAAGCTTCAGCTGGGCAACCAAACTTTACTGACCCAAAAATCAGTAATGGTGTTGGGGTATATGGTCCGGGAATTCGTGTGCCGATGTATGTGATATCGCCGTGGAGTCGTGGAGGTTGGGTGAATTCACAGGTTTTTGATCACTCTTCGGTGATCCGATTCTTGGAACAGCGTTTTGGGGTAGAAGAACCCAATATTAGTCCATATCGCAGGGCAGTATGTGGAGATTTGACAACAGCATTTGATTTTAAGAATCCAAATACACTTGCGATTGAAGAATTGATGGGTAAGAAAACCAAAAGTGAAGCGGATGCAATTCGAAATGCACAGGCTTTATTGCCTCAAGTTTCACGCCCTTTGAGTCAGGTTTACCCAGTTCAAGAGATCGGAACACGTTTATCCCGTGCATTACCTTACATTTTACATAGCAGTGCGAAAGTCGATTTGGCGGCAAAAACAGTCAAATTAATGTTTTCTAATACCGGAACACACGCAGCAGTATTCCATGTTTATGATCAGTTGAATCTTGAAGCAATCCCTCGCCGTTATATGGTTGAAGCAGGAAAGCAGTTGGATGACGTATGGAACACCACCACTGGAAAATATGATTTGTGGGTATTGGGACCTAACGGTTTTCACCGTGGTTTTGCTGGAGATTTGACTAAATCTGCACAGGTTGAGTCGTTGGCAGAAGTGCGGGTGTGTGTTGAAGAGTGTGATCCAAAGATCTATCTAAAAGTTCGTCATGATGCAAGTAAACCTGCAAAACTGATGGTAAAAGCCAATGCCTATCTGCCGAATAAAACGTGGAATATTGAAACAGCATCAACGGAAAAGGAATTGAACTGGAATATGTCTGATTTTGGTGGTTGGTATGATTTTACTGTCACGATCGAGGGCGACAGTTCCTTTAAACGCCGTTTTGCTGGACGTATTGAAACGGGTAAAGACTCTTTCTCTGATCCATATATGGGATTTATCGAGTCTTAATCTTTCAGTATTTGATTGTTCAGCTTGAAATAAGGTGCGTTTTGCACCTTATTTTTTGAGTTGATCAAAGACCACATTATTTGCGCAAAATTACATGTTTAAGCTTCCAATCATCTATTTACTTCAATAGATACATAAATCAGCACAATGTCCTATGTTTTATCTACAGAGTCTTCAAGGGTTTTGAAACAAGTCTTTTTAGAATAGGTGAAATTTTATTGAGTTGTTGGGGCATTTTATGAAAATTCTGATTTTTCTATTTGCAGTGATTACTTTTATGTTGATGGCAGGAGATCCTCGCCGGGAGGATTTTGAAAGCAAAGAATTTGAAGTCAAAAACAATGATCAACAACAGCAGATTGAACAAAAAGTTGATCAGAAAGATTCAGCAGAATCTTCCTGAACCAACCATTAGCTTTCAGCTTTCGATTTTAAAATCTGGTAAGTAAAGTTCTTGCCATTCAAGACATCCATATTCATGTCTTTGTACTGCTGTAAAATCTCAGCTTGATTAAATTCACAAGATTTTTGTGTCTGTATACCTGTTTGATGAACAGTGCGATAACAAGAGCTGACATTGTTCACAAAGCGATAATAGGGTGAAAGGGGAACATGTGCTGCTTCAAGCACTTTAGGTGCAAGGAAGTGTGCAGCAACAAAAGGTCCTTTAAATTGCTTTCGGTCAATAGGAAAGTTTGCCCATACAGCAAGTGGTGTTTCAAAGAAACGCACATCTTTCTTTTCAGCTTTTTCTTGTTCAGATTTAAAAAAGCCATATTCATCATATACTTTTTGTAAATTTGGCAAATGATCACCAAAGAATATGACAATCGTAGGACGCTCAAGCTGTTTGACATTTTCAATCAGCATTTTCAATTTATCATCTGCACGCTGCATCCCTGTTAAATAGGTATTCAGTGCACGTTTACTGTTATCGCTGATGCCGTCTTTGGTGATTTTAAAATGGTCTTTACCAAAACGATCATCGCTATACATCGGATGGTTTTCAACACTGATCGCATAGATAAATTGCGGTTTATCTGTATTCTTCAGTTGATTTTCAATACTGCTATAAATCAAATCATCTGTTGCCCAACCTGCAGCATTGATATATTTGGCACGGTCAGCCATGTTGATCATATTTTCAATCGAGGTAAAACGGTTGAAACCTAGATTTTGATAAACAGCGCTACGGTTATAAAAATATTTACCATTATTATGCATAGCTGTTGTTTCATAACCTAAGCTATTTAAATACATCGGCAATGAGTAGGTTGGGCGTTTGAGCTTTGATACATAAGCCAATTCATTGTGATTTAAATAGGTATTTAAACTGGTCAATACTTCAAATTCAACATTGGCAGTACCACCCCCAAAGCTTGGAGAAAGTACAGTAGAAACCTGATTTTTATTGATTGTTGGGGTGATATTCCGAGGAATGCTTTTGTCTAATTTTGTAGCATCCCAATGCGACTCACTCATGACAAAAATAATATTGGGCAGTTGTTGCTGAGACTGATCCTCGGATTCTAGATTCGATGTTGTCGCTTGTTGATTCTCATCCATCATCGGTTGATAAAGCGTCGCCACTTTTTCTTCAGGAATCACTTCAGTTTGGAATATTTTATTGTTTAAGCCATCCACGGTCTTAGAAAAGAAGAATGTTGGAAATCCCAAATATCGAATAGTTAAATGATCACCAATCCAATCACCACGTGTATTGGGTAAGTATTGTGCATACTGACAAATCGAATTTTTTGCAGCATTGGCGCAGGATTCACTAAAATTATTTTTAAAATTAGCAGTAATAAAAAATCCAAGAATCGCAAAAGATAGAATGCTATTGGTTAAGAGTAAGGGTTTACTACCTAATTTTTCTTTACGGTATAAAAATACAAACAATGCAATAAACACCGCGATAGCAGCAAAAACAGCAATTTTTAATAAGATGGGGGAAGCAATAAAGGTTTCTTTAAATAATAAAAAATCACTAGGGACTAAGCTGGCTGAAAGATATTGCTCTTTTTTAATGTTGATAAAACTGAGTAAAAAAATAATAAATTGGCTCAGTAAAATCGTTGCAAAGGTTTTTCTTAAAATTAAATAGAATAAGCTGATGAAAGCATAATTCAGTAAGATAGAAAAAGCATATTTATACAGGCGTGGCTTTAGATAGATGTCACGTAATTGAAAGAAACGCGTGATATCTTCTTGGTATAAGAAAAAAGCAAATACTGATAAAAAAGCGACAAGTAAAAACAAAACTTGTTGTTTCAACGTCTTCATCGGCCTAATTTTAGCAAAGTCTTGGAGAGCCAAAAATTATAGGCTGATTCAGGCAATTATTCTATGTAAAAACTGTCTATTTTGTAAGCAAATTAAACTTTTTAACTAAAATTTTGACTGAGTTAACCAAGATAAAAGCCCAAAGAAATGACTCATTTTTTGGGCTTAAGATTTAACGGCTTACTCGTTGTATTGCTTCATTATAAGTCTCACTTGGCTTGTATTGATTTGCCAATTGATAATGATGTTTGGCTTGGGCAAAATCCTGGTTATTTTCATAGATTTTACCCATATTATAATGAGAATACGCTTTGGTATTGTCATTGGTCGCCAAAGCAATCGCTTTTTGATTTGCCCATAATGCTTCTGAGGCACGATTGAGTTTTTGATAGGCCACGGCAAGATTACTATAGGTTTGGCCAACATTCGGATTGTAGTCAATTGATTGTTGATAGAGCATGGCTGCTTGTTCAATCTGATTATTTTTATAAGCTTTATCTGCATTTAGGTTGAGCGTTTTAGCTCGCTTCTGTGCATCAGTAGAAACAGGAACTATATTTACCCGTGTAGTTTGATTTTGATAATTCGAGATGCTTGAACCAACTTGACTGGCATTCACGGTGGTTCCAGAAATACGGTTGATGTCTTGAATTTCGCCTTCTGGGCTAATTCGGAAGACAGTCCATAAATTCCCGGTTTGACCTGTCGGGATATAATAGGAACGAATCAGCGACTCTCCTGCATAGACCATGACTTTGGCTTGGCTATTGGATAGATTGTTTGTGTTGGGTCGATCACGATCTGAAAAATCATGCACTGAATAAACGTAATATTGACCTTCAAGACGTTGATCAATGGTGACGGTTTCTGGACCATAAGAGTCAGTATCATCGACATCTAGATTTGCTGATAAGCCTTGTTTACTGTCCCAGTAAACATGCTGATTTTTATAACTTAAATGTGAATCAAGATCCAAAGGATTTTTGCCCCAGTTCAGGACAATACGCATACTGTTTAAATCTTTAAGCACAGGGCTGAGTGCATAGGTCATACCATCACATGGGCATTTTGCCACAAGTGTTGAATAACCTGATTTTTTGATAATCAGTAAATTATCAGCGCCGTCTGCACCATTGCTATTGACTGTACTTCGTCCATCGACATTGGTAGAGCTTGAGGCAGAGTGTTCACCATTCTTTTGTAAAATCACTTCGGCATTGGCAATATTTTGATCTTTGACGGTTGCACTTAACACATGAACATTGACGGTGTCTGCATGGCTGAAAATCGGAATCGCTAAAGCGAGGAGTGATGAAGATAGAATATGATTTTTCATTGTTTATCTCTTATCTATACAGATGATTTATTGATTATTTAAAGTATATTGAGCATAAAAGTAGCTGATTATTTATTCACTGATCGTTATATTTTGTAATAAAAAAAGCAGTACCGTGGTACTGCTTGATCAAGAGATATTCCGAGTATTTAGCCATTAAAACGCATTGATAAATCAATAGCTTTAACATCTTTAGTTAAGACACCCATTGAAATATAGTCCACACCGGTTTGCGCCACTTCAGTTAAAGTCTCTAAGGTGATATTGCCTGAAGCCTCTAATTTACAACGTCCCGCAACATGCTTAACTGCATCGATCATTTGCTGTTGGCTAAAGTTATCTAACATCACAATGTCAGCTTGAGCTTCAAGGGCTTGATTCAGTTCATCCCATGTTTCAACTTCAACTTCAACGGGCTTGTTGGGTGCAATTTGACGTGCTTTGGCGATCGCCTGTGCAATTCCACCTGCTGCCATGATATGGTTTTCTTTAATTAAGAAAGCATCAAATAAGCCCAAACGATGATTTTGTCCACCTCCTACACCCACCGCATATTTTTGTGCAATGCGTAAACCGGGTAGGGTTTTGCGTGTATCCAAAAGTTTGGTTGCTGTGCCTTCCAGATATTTTACATATGCTGCAGTTTTAGTTGCGACAGCAGATAAAGTCTGAACAAAATTCAATGCTGGGCGTTCCACTGTCAGTAAACTACGTGCAGAACCTGCCAATTGATAGATCGTTTCATTGGCTTTGACGACATCGCCATCATTTTTCAACCAAGTGATTTTTACTGTTGGATCGTAGGCTTTAATCAAGGCATTCACCCAAGGTTGCCCAGCAAGAACCATGTCTTCACGTGAAATAATCGTTGCTGTTGCTTGCTCATCTTCTGGCGTGAGTAGGGCGGTGATATCCGCATCGCCAATATCTTCTTGGAGTGCTTGTTGAATATTAATTTGAATCGATTGTTCAAGCAAAGCTTCAGGTATGCTCATGGATATCCCTATTGTTGTCGCCCTTAAAAACTGAGCGATATATTAGCATTGTCATTGCAAGTTTGAAGAAGTTTTTATTTTATATGGATGAGAGTACACTAAAATATTGAAATTCGCTTTGTTGAAAATAAACAAGCCCTGTAGGAATAAGATATGCAATCGGCATCAAGGTTTCAGGTCGTAAATGGTCAATTGATTGGCGCAAGACAAGTTCCATCTCCAAATTATAATCAACGTCCCGAAAATACTGAGATTCAGCTGATTGTCATTCATAATATCAGTTTGCCGCCATCACAGTTCGGTGGTGGATATATCGAACAATTTTTTCAAAATCAATTAGATTGGTCAATTCATCCTTATTTTCAAACCATTCAAGGGATGCAAGTTTCTACCCACTTATTGATATTAAGAACAGGCGAGATTATCCAGTTTGTTAATTTTAATGATCGTGCTTGGCATGCAGGACGTTCATCATATTTGGGGAAAGTGGAGTGTAATGACTATTCCATTGGCATTGAATTGGAAGGCAGTGACGATCTCGACTTTGAAGAAGTGCAATATCAACAGCTCGTTGATGTGGTAGCTGCTTTGCAACAAGCTTATCCGAAGACTGATCATCATTTAGCAGGGCATTCAGATATTGCCCCAGGTCGGAAAACAGATCCTGGAACACACTTTGAATGGCAACGTTTTCGGGAAGATTTGACACAGAAAAAATTCAGTATCGAAAAAGATGGCTAAAATAGATTTCTGTTTATGATTTAACAACGCAATTTTGAGAATATTTAATTACAATAGCGACTTTATTTTAACTAGGTGAATACGATGGCGCTGTGGCGATCCACCTTTATTGTTAGTGCAATGACCATGCTGTCTCGAGTCTTGGGTTTGGTACGAGACATGGTCCTACTCAATGTCTTTGGTGCAGGTAAAGATTTTGACACATTCGTTGTTGCCTTTCGTATTCCCAATTTTTTCAGGCGATTATTTGCTGAAGGGGCTTTTTCTCAAGCATTTATTCCAGTCCTCACTGAATATAAAACTACAAAACTGCATGCTGAAGTGCAAATTTTGATTAGTCGAGTGTTTGGTTGTTTGTTAATGGTGATGTCATTATTAACGCTAATCAGTATGATTATTGCACCTGTCATTTTGTATGTTTACGCACCTGGCTTCCACAGTGACCCTGCTAAATTTGACCTTGCTGTCGATATGTTTCGTTTGACGATTCCATATCTGATGTTTATGTCATTGACCGCTTTTGCCAGCAGTATTTTAAACAGTTACGGTTCTTTTGCTTCACCTGCGTTCTCACCTGTGCTGCTCAACGTTGCGATGATTGCAGGGGCTTGGTGGTTAACACCTTATATGGCAGAGCCGATTATGGCCTTAGGTTGGGCTGTGGTTGCAGCAGGGGTTTTACAACTTGCGATACAAATTCCTGAACTTTGGAAGAAAAAATTACTGATTCCACCTAAAGTTGATTTTAAACATGAGGGTGTGGACCGAATCTTAAAGCTGATGTTACCTGCTTTATTTGGGGTCTCGGTGACGCAGATTAACTTGTTACTGAATACAATCTGGGCATCGTTTATGCAAGATGGTTCTGTATCTTGGTTATATAGCGCAGAGCGTATGACTGAATTGCCTCTAGGGCTGATCGGTGTGGCGATTGGTACCGTGATTCTTCCTTCGCTTTCGGTGAGTAAAGCTGAACAAGATCAAGCCAAGTTCCGTAGAATGTTAGATTGGGCTGCACGTGTGATTGTTCTGGTGGGTGTTCCTGCCAGTATTGCATTATTTATGCTGTCTACCCCAATTATTCAAGCACTTTTCCAGCATGGTGCTTTCGATGCACGTGATACACAGATGACTGCATTGGCTTTGCAATGTATGAGTGGCGGTGTATTGGCATTTATGTTGATTAAAGTCTTTGCACCAGGTTTCTATGCGATTCAGGATACCAAAACCCCTGTACGCGTTGGACTAATGGCCGTTGCTGCTAATGCCATTTTAAATATTATCTTTATTGGTATTTTTAAATTAATTAATTGGCAAGCAGAGCATATGGCTTTAGCGATTGCATCATCTGGTTCAGCTTTGGTGAATGCCGGGATGTTGTATTTTTATTTGCATAAAAAAGACATTTTCCGTTTTGGCGCACATTGGAAAAAACTTTTCATTCAGTTTGCGATTGCCAATATCGCCATGATCGCAGCGTTATGGTGCGCTTTAACTTGGTATGATGGTAGCGTTTCTCAATGGATCCGGATTCTTGAAGTAGTGGGTTTATGTCTGGTCGGCGTAATTGCTTATGCTGTTGCTTTACTTGCATCGGGGTTTAGACCAAGACATTTAAAGCATTAACGATAAGATTGATGCTTATTAGAAATAAAAAACATCGCAGATTAAGCGATGTTTTTTAATATTTATACTGAAGAAACTAAGGTAACACTTTCAACAGTTCTACATCAAAGATTAAGGTACTGTCTGGTCCAATCGCATCACCTGCACCCATGTCTCCATAGGCGAGTTTTGCTGGAATAAAGAAGCGATATTTAGCACCTTCTTTCATCAATTGTAACCCTTCAGTCCAGCCTTGAATGACTTGGCTGACTTGGAATTCAACAGCTTCATTGCGTGCAAACGAACTATCAAATACAGTGCCATCCAGTAAGCGACCTTCATAATTGACAGATACTTTAGACTTTGCTGAAGGTGATTTTCCAGTTCCTTGTTGCAAGATACTGTACTGTAAACCACTTGGGCGTGTAATCACCCCTGCTTTTTTTGCATTTTCAGCAAGAAATTTTTCACCGAGTTGCGCATTTTCATCAGCCGCTTTTTTAAATTCTAGTAACTGTTTAGCTTCAGTCTGCTGTTTATATTGCGCTAATGCTTTGGCCATTTCTTCATCGGTCAATGCAGCTTTTTGACCTGTAGATCCTTCTTTAATCCCTTGAATAAAGGCATCTAAATTGATCTGTTTAAGTGTATCAGCATTGCTACGCCCCATGACATAACCATAGCTGTAGCCAAGTTGATCTTGCTGAGTGCTTTTATTGTTAATGGGTGTAGCAAAAGCAACGCTACTTAGTAAACTCATACTGAGTGCAATCAGTGTCTTTTTCATAATTAAAAATCCAAAAAAGGAGAGTAAACCTCTCCTTTTTTTAAACGTTATTTCACTTGAATCAGTTCAACATCAAAAATGAGTGTACTGTTTGGAGGAATCGTTCCAGGCACACCTTGCTCACCATACGCCAATTTTGCAGGAATATACAAGGTCGCTTTACCGCCTTCTTTCATCAGTTGTAAACCTTCAGTCCACCCTGGAATCACTTGGTTTAAAGGAAACTCAACGGGTTGACCACGGTCATAAGAGCTATCAAACACTTTACCGTCTAAAAGTTGACCTTTGTAATGCACTGTGACTTGTGAAGTCGCAGATGGCTGTTTGCCTGTGCCTTCTTTGGTGATTTTATATTGCAATCCTGAAGCAGTTGTTTTAACACCTTCTTTCTTTGCATTTTCTGCTAAGAAAGCATCACTTGATGCATTAGACTGTTTCGTTTGTTGCAATTGCTTTTGTTGCATTTCTTTTTGAAACTCAACATAGGCCTTTTGTAGTTCTTCATCGGTATAGGCTCGTTGCTTTTTCGCATGACCATCACGAATACCATTGATAAAGGTATTGACATCAACTTCTGGAGGAGTTTGGCTGGCAACTTCATAACCAAGCGCATAACTGATTTTTTCTACAGGTTTTGCGTCTTTTGACATTGAATGACTACTGTTTACATCAGCAGGGTGTTGAGATGCATAATAAACAGGAACAAGTGCAGCACCACCTAAGATTACAGCGATTGCGATGGGTAAGGCTTTACTCATAAAAATTTCCAAATTTTAATCTTTTAACAAGTTCATTTACAGATGAACATAAACTGCTCAAGCATATAACTTCTTTAGTCTAAACGATATAGTTATCTGAGCTGAACAACTAAAAATATACAGTTATATTGCCCATTGACCCAGCATAAAAAAACCAGAATGAATCTGGCTTTTTTGTCTTATTTAAAATTAATCATCTTTAGTAGATGTATAAGCATAAGCGTAATTATAGCCATAATTACCACCAGCTGTGGCTTGAACATCGTTGAGAATAATCCCATTCACTTTGCTTCCTGCCTGTTCAAAGCGATTCACAGTCAGCTCCAACTCTTTCATCTGTGTTTTGGCATAGCGCGCAACCACCAAGTTGACACCTGCAAATTGTGAAATGATGATACCGTCCGTCACCGCCAAGATCGGTGGTGTATCAATAATAATATGATCATATTGCTGAGACAGTAGTGAAAGCAATTCACTAAAACGCGGTGAACTCAGCATTTCAGCTGCATTACCTTGATTTTTACCACGAGGCAGAAAATCTAGATGACTTACAGTGCTTGAATGGACAATACATTGTTCTAAAGAACTTTGATTGGTTAGATATTCAGTTAAACCTGGCGCCGTATCATGGTCAAAGTATTTATGTAAATAACCACGACGAATATCGGCATCAATCAAAAGGACTTTTTTATTACCTTGCGCAAAAATTGCGGCAAGGTTGGTTGAGATAAAGGATTTACCAATTTCTGGTGCAGGTCCTGAAATCGCAATGATATTATTTTTAGCGTTGTTCAATGCAAAATGGATGGTTGTACGAATACTGCGTAAACTTTCAATTGCAATGTCTTCACTATTCTTAACTGCAAGGATCGGAATCGACTTTTTCTTTTTCAGCAATTGTACTCGGCTTTCCTGAATCGGAGAGCGGGGCACAGTTGCATAAACCGGTAAATCAAGTTCATTTTCGATACGAGAAGAATCTTTAATGCCCGATGCAAGCATATTACGAAGTAGAGCAATCAGTACACCAATAAAACCACCTACAAAAATAGAAAGAATCAGTACAATCAATTTTTTAGGCTTAATTGGTTTTACAGGTTCGACAGCGGTATCAATAATACGGACATTACCAATTTCACCTGCTTTTACAATTTTTAATTGCTGATAGCTGTTTAATAAAGAGGTGTAAAGTTCAGTATTGACTTTAACATCACGATACAGTTGTAAGTACAGACGTTGTGTTTCAGGCAAACGTTTAATCGCTTGATTCAACTCAGTCGATTTTTTTTGAATTGCCGCAAGTTGTGCGTTGATCTCGGTCATCAGCGGATGATCAGGGGTGTATTTGGCCGAGTATTCCGCTTGCTTTTGCTTTAACTCAATACGCATTTTTTCCAATTCAACATTTTGCTTTAACATCAACTCTGATTCTTGAGTGACATCAACGGTGTTGTATTGTTCACGAAATTTATTAAATTTAATTTCGGATTCTTCAAGCTGTTGCTTTAGTTCTGGCAATTGCTGATCAAGGAAACTTAAGGTTTGTTTAGATTCTAGGGTTTTACGTTCAATATTTTGTTGATGGTAAACATTAAGGATATGATTTAACACTTGAGTAATATGTTGCTGATCTCCACCACTGTAACTTAGTCCAATCACCCCCGTCATTTTACCTTTTTCTGCAACAGAATAGCTTTCTTGCATCAGTTTCACAGCAGAAGGAAGTGCAAATTTAGTAATTGTAAAATCTTGCTGGAACGGTGTTGAGCTATTGATTTGGATAGACCACAGACCTTTGCTGTCTTGAGTTTGATTAAGCTGATTAAGAGTGCCTTTAAACACAACTTGATCTTGATAACTTAGATTAAACTGATTTTTATCGATAAAATGTAATGTTAGCTTTTTATCATAATAATATTGTGGAACATCAAACTTTAAAATAGAAAAACTAGATTGATTTTTCTTAAAATCAACAGTTTGAGCAGTATAAGTGAGTTTTGTTTTGTCTTTAGAAATTAATCGATGTAAAAAAGTATCAGCATTGTCTTGGATTTGAATATCTAGATTTAAATCTTTGATGACTTTTCCAAGTACCAGACGTGAATTTAAGATCTCAATTTCAGCATCGGCAGGAGATTTTTGTCCTAAACCGCCCGCTACATCTTTAAGTTCACCCATAAGCGCTGCTGATGCGGCACTTTTACCATCTTCCACTTGTACCATTGCATCTGTGGAGTAAACTGGGGAGGTGACACGTAAATAAAGTAGCGCACAGATCAAACTTAAAATGATACAAAGCGCAATCACTTTCCATTGGGCGATTAAAGAGAAAAACAACTCTTTTAAGTCAATCGTATCATCATTAGTTTTTGAATTTTGATTCATAGGTAAACAACTAATTAAAATTTATAGATGTGATTGCCAATCTTTGGCATAGGCTTGGATATTTTTACATGTTTCATCAAAAAAAGCTTGATCATGTTGGTAAGGATCAGGCACATTTTGACCTTGCCAATGTCCTAGACGAAACACTTTACCTTTAGCAAATGGCCATTTTTGTTCAATATGTTGAGACTGATTTTTACTCATCACCAAGATCAAATCTGCTTTTTTGATTAGTTCTGCATTAATTTGTCGTGCAATATGACTACGCATATCAATACTTAAAGCATCCATACAAGCAATGGCTTTATCATCTGCACTATGTCCAACCATTGCGGAAAGACCAGCAGACTCAATACTTAAATTAGGGTGACTCTGCTTTAAAAAAAACTCTGCCATTGGGCTTCGACAAATATTGCCAATACAGACCACCAGTATATTTTGGATTTGCATCTTATTTACCCAGTTGGTCAAAGCTATATAAAGCACTTGAAAATGGAATAATTTGATTCATGATACGTTGCCAACGGGTTAAACCTGTAGCATCAATATAAACGATATCATTTTTTTGCATAGCAAATTGATTGGCTAAAGCCAAATTACCTAAACTACTTAAGTTAAGATGATAAATAGTCGATTGCTTGGTATTTAAGTCAGTACGCATGACATAAATTCGTGCGGCACTTGCTGAATAAGGACTAATGCCTTCACTTTCACCAAGTACATCACTCAAGGTCATGCCTTGATCACGTAAAGTCAGTGCTTGGCTTCGACTGGACTCACCCATCACATAAAGTTTTTGATCTTGTTTGGTATGGACGAAAATGGTGTCATTCGGTTGAATCAACAACTGATGTAGAGACAGTCCCTGTTTCTCTAACTGAATGGTATTTAAATTATAAGTTTGACCATTTCGAATCAGTTGAATATTTGTGGTATCACCTGTTTTAGTGTCTATACCACCGGCTTGACCTAATGCAGTATAGATACTGATCGGTTGGTCATTTAAAGTATATTGTCCACTACGCATGACTTGACCATTAACAAAATAACGACGCCCTTCATAAGACAGTACACGCACAACCACATCTGGATGTTTTAAATATTTTGCAAACTGATTGTGTAAAAAACGATTAGTTTCCGCTAAAGTTTTGCCTGCAATACGTACAGAACCTACTAAAGGGAGTTGAACATTGCCGTTTGAGTCAATTGGATAGCCTACAGCCTTGATGTTGGTTGCATCTTGAATAGGAGGTGTAATTTCAGGATATGCCCAAAGCTGAATAGAAAGAACATCCCCTGAACTTAAACGATAAGTATTTTGTTGATGATGAAACAATGAAGCAAGGTCGCTAGATTGGGCTTGATTGGTAATATTTAGACTTGGAATGGTGGTTTGGGTTAATTGAACAACTGAGAGTTCTGCACCTTGATCTGTTTTATATTGCCCTTGTTCTGGTAAATCATAGGTTTGAAGCCCTGAAGTGATTGCACAACCAGAAAATGAAATCGATATGGCTAAAATAGTCAACAGTGATGTGTACGGATACTTCACATTCAAAACCCTTATTTTATATTGCGTTGTTACTTAGAATTAAATCTTGAAGATGGATTGTAAGCTAAAAAACACAGGTTGGGTATCTTCTTATATCGCTGTAATTGTATTAAAACCGAAAAAGAACTGTGTTGAGTTGTATCTTTGCAATGATTTTTGAATATAGAAAGAATAAAGTGTCCCATACTAATCTTGAATGGCATGATATAGCGGCTAAATTACTTTGGATAAAAGCTTTTCATATATGATTTTAACTTGAGTTTAGATATAATCTTTACAGTTGTAAATGTGAGTAAAAGCACGCTTTGTGATCATACTTATATTGCATGAGTGAATGATATTGAAATACTTTAACGATATATTTATTAAAACGATTTGCAGGATTTTTTATGAGAGTTTTGGTGACTGGTGGTGCGGGTTTTATTGGATCAGCAGTGGTGCGACATATTATAAAAAACACCCAAAGTGAAGTGCTTAATATAGATAAATTAACCTATGCGGGTAATCTTGAGTCATTAAAAGAAATAGATACAGAACGTCGTTACCAATTCCAACAAATTGATATTTGCGATACAGAAAAATTAACGCAAGCTTTTGAAGTGTTTAAGCCTGATGTAGTCATGCATTTAGCGGCTGAGTCTCATGTGGATCGTTCGATTGATGGGCCAGCAGAGTTTATTAGTACGAATATCGTTGGGACCTATACACTTTTAGAAGTCGCTCGTAAATATTGGTTAACATTGTCCCAAGAACAAAAACAGACCTTTAGATTTCACCATATTTCAACGGATGAAGTATATGGTGATTTGGAAAATACAAGTGATCTTTTTACAGAGACAACCTCATATGCACCAAGCTCACCCTATTCTGCAAGTAAAGCCAGTTCAGATCATTTAGTTCGAGCATGGCAGAGAACTTATGGCTTACCCACCATTGTCACCAATTGCTCCAATAATTATGGTCCTTATCACTTTCCTGAAAAATTGATTCCATTGGTGATTTTAAATGCTTTAGATGGTAAAGCTTTACCTATCTATGGCAAGGGTGATCAAATTCGTGATTGGTTATTTGTCGAAGATCACGCGCGCGCACTCTATAAAGTTGTTACCGAAGGTGTGGTAGGTGAGACTTATAATATTGGTGGACACAATGAAAAACAAAATATTGAAGTGGTCAAAACGATTTGTAAAATTTTGGATGAGTTAAAACCGCAAATAAATAACCGACCTTACGAAACATTGATTACCTTTGTAAAAGATCGTCCTGGGCATGACTTACGTTATGCGATTGATGCAAGTAAGATTAAGCAAGATTTAGGCTGGGTTCCTGAGGAAAGTTTTGAAACAGGCATTCGTAAAACAGTTGAATGGTATTTGTCTAATCAGGATTGGGTTGAAAATGTTCAAAGTGGTGAATATAAAAATTGGGTCAAGCAACAATATCAATCTGAAAATGATTAAGCTTTGAATACTATGATGAAGATTTTATTACTTGGAAAAAATGGGCAGGTTGGCTGGGAGTTGCAACGTGCCTTACAGCCAGTAGGTCTAGTCATTGCTCTTGACCGCACGATTAATAAAAATGGTTTATGTGGCGATCTAGCAAATTTTGATCAAATTAAAAATGTATTTGAAAAAGTTCAACCAGATATCGTAGTCAATGCTGCCGCATATACAGCTGTTGATCAAGCTGAATCAGATCAAGAAAATGCTGATCTGATTAACCATCTTGCTGTTAAAAAACTTGCTGAACTTTGTGTAAAAGAAAAGGCGTTGCTGATCCATTATTCGACGGATTATGTGTTTAATGGTAAGGGAGGAACAGCATGGTCTGAAAATGATCAATCTGAGCCTGTAAATCTTTATGGACAAACTAAACGATTGGGTGAAATTGCTATTGAAAAAAGTGGGTGCGCATATATCAACTTTAGAACATGTTGGGTATATGGCTCACATGGTAATAATTTTATCAAAACCATGTTGAAATTAGCATCAAGTCGTGAAGAGTTAAATATTATCGATGATCAAATAGGTGCTCCAACAGGAGCTGCCTTGATTGCTGATGTTACTTGTCAAGCTTTGAAATATTACTTACTGGCTGGTTTAGATCAACAAAAACAGTTACATGGTCACTATCATCTTGCGCCTACAGGTCAATGTTCATGGTATGAATATGCGCAGTTTATTTTTGATTTTGCAAAACAAAAAGGTCAAAATTTAGTAATTCAAAAAGTCAATCCGATTGAAACATCGGCATATCCAACACCTGCAAGACGTCCATTAAATTCGCGTTTAAATACCATGAAACTACAAACAAATTTTAAAATACATCTACCCGAATGGAAGTTAGGTGTAGCACAAGTTTTAGAGGAAATAATTAAATGAGCCAAATAAAACGTAAAGGTATTATTCTTGCTGGTGGGTCTGGAACACGTTTGTATCCGATCACAATGGGTACATCAAAACAGCTCCTTCCAATTTATGATAAACCGATGATTTACTATCCCTTATCAGTGTTGATGTTGGCTGGAATTAATGAAGTTCTTATTATTTCAACACCAGAAGATTTACCTAATTTTGAAAAGTTATTAGGTACGGGAGAAGAGTTGGGAATAACACTTTCTTATAAAGTACAGCCTTCACCAGACGGCTTAGCTCAGGCTTTTATTTTAGGTGAAGATTTCATTGGTAATGACAATGTTTGTCTTATCCTCGGAGATAATATCTTTTATGGACAAAGCTTTGGAGCACAGTTAAAACGGGCTTCTGAACGACAAACTGGGGCAACTGTGTTTGGATATTATGTTAATGATCCTGAACGTTTTGGTGTGGTTGACTTTGACTCAACCGGCAAAGCGCTAAGCATAGAAGAAAAACCAAAACAACCTAAATCAAATTATGCAGTTACTGGACTTTATTTTTATGACAATAAGGTGGTTGAAATTGCAAAAAATATTAAACCATCACATCGTGGTGAGTTAGAGATAACTGATGTAAATAATGTCTATTTACAACAAGAAGGGCTCAATGTTGAACTACTTGGTCGAGGATTTGCTTGGTTGGATACAGGTACACATGAGTCGTTACTTGAAGCAAGTCAATTTGTTCAAACAGTTGAGCATCGCCAAGGACTGAAAATTGCGTGCTTAGAAGAAATTGCTTTTAATAATGGTTGGATTGATGCTGAACAGTTATTCAATAGAGCAACTTTTTTTAAGAAGACAGGTTATGGTCAATATTTGTTAAAATTGTACCAAGAACACCAAAAGAAATCAAAAGATTAATTTGTAATCAAGCTTAAAGCCTGGGTAGAGAACTAAATGAATGTAATTGAAACAAAAATTAAAGGCCTTTTAATACTTGAACCTAAAGTGTTTGGGGATGACCGTGGTTGGTTTATGGAAAGCTTTAATCAGAAAGCTTTTGAACTCATACTCCAAGAGCGCGGTTTAAATATTCCTCAGTTTGTTCAAGACAATCATTCTTTATCTCAAAAAGGTGTATTGAGAGGTCTTCATTATCAACTTGACCCATATGCACAGGGTAAGCTTGTACGGGTAGTTCAAGGGCGTGCTTGGGATGTGGCTGTTGATATTCGAGAAGGCTCAGAAACGTATGGGCAATGGGTTGGTGTTGAACTTTCGGGTGAAAATCATAAGCAATTTTGGATTCCTGAAGGTTTTGCACATGGTTTTATTGCATTAGAGGACAATACTCAATTTTTATATAAAACCACAAATTATTATAATAAAAAAAGTGAGAGAGGAATTGTATGGAATGATCCAGCTATTGCGATTGAATGGCCAATAGGTGACATTGATAATATTTTAGTAAGTAATAAGGATGCCGAGGTATCTACACTTAATATTATGAAAGGATTAAGATTAAGTTAGTTGCTTTTAAAATCATATTAAACATGTAAAGAGATTGAGATGAGTTACAACGTTGTTAGCTAAATTTAATAAATTAATACATAACGAAGAGAAAAGAAGATTTTTAGGTAACTTCTTTTCCCTAGCAATGTTGCAGGGTCTAAACTATATTTTACCCCTTTTGACCCTACCATATCTTGTGCGAGTTTTAGGTGCGGAAAACTTTGGTTTATTAGCTTTTGCAACAGCAATAATAGGTTATTTTATTGTTTTAACGGATTATGGTTTCAACTTTACTGCAACAAGAGAAGTTACACTTCATCGCGATGACAAAGATAAATTAAGTGAAATTTTTAGTTCAGTAATGACTATAAAATTTATACTTTTTATTGTTTCATTATTTATACTTACAATTTTAATTATAATATTTAATAAGTTTAGTGTTGACCCTTGGTTATACTATCTAACATTTGGAACAGTACTAGGGCAAATTCTATTTCCTGTATGGTTTTTTCAGGGTATAGAGCAAATGCGCTATATTACTATTATAAACATCATATCCAAAGTATTTTTTACTATTACTATTTTTATTTTGGTTAAACAGAGTTCTGATTATTTATTGGTTCCATTATTGACTTCACTTGGAGCGATATGTGCAGGAATTTATTCTTTATTTTTGGTTTATAAAAAGTTTGATATTGAATTCAAGATTCAAAAAATAAATATTGTGATCAGTTATTTGCAGGGTGGATCAAATTTATTTTATACATCATTACTTGGAAATTTACTAATCTCATCTGGAACAGTTGTTTTGTCTTTTGTATCAACAAACACAATAGTTGGATATTATTCGGCAGCGGAAAGATTATTTAGAGCAATAGTGGGTTTATTTGCCCCAATTACACAAGCACTTTATCCTATAAGTTGTAGAAAAGTTATGTATGAAGAAACAGCAAGATTATATATAAGAAAAGTCGCTTTAATTATTGGTGGAATGGCACTATTTATAGGAGTAACAGTTGCTATTTTTTCCGAAAAAATAATCGCCTTGGTGTACGGTATAGCCTTTCAGCCTTATAGCTATATTTTGGCAGTTATGATGATATGGTTGTTTTTTGGAGTGATCAATAACATTATTGGCATACAATATTTATCTGCGTCAAGAAAAGATAAATTTTATACATTTTCATTCATTGTGGCTGGACTGATTACAGTATTCTTGAATTTAGTATTAATTCCACATTTATTGATCAATGGTGTGATAGTTTCAATGATTGTAGGTGAAGTGCTTCTAACTATTTGTATGTTGGCATTGATTTATAGGTTTAAATTATGAAAAAGATTCTCATTGTTTTTGGTACACGCCCAGAAGCGATTAAAATGGCTCCATTAGTTAAAGAGTTCAAAAAAAATAATAATTTTGAAACGAAAGTTTGTGTGACTGCTCAGCATAGACAAATGTTGGATCAAGTCTTAGAGATTTTTGATATTGTTCCTGAGTATGATTTGAATATCATGAAAAAAGGTCAGGATCTGTATGATATTACAGCAAATGTTTTAGTAGGAATAAGAGAGGTTTTAGGGGATTTCAAGCCAGATATAGTATTTGTGCATGGCGATACCTCTACAACATTTTCAACTAGTTTAGCAGCTTTCTACTCTAAGATTAAAGTTGGTCATATTGAAGCAGGTTTAAGAACTTTTGACATTTATTCTCCATGGCCCGAGGAGGGAAATCGCCAATTGACAGGAGTTTTATCAACTTACCATTTTGCGCCGACTTTACAAAGTAAAAATAATCTATTAAGAGAAGGGAAACAAAATGAAAATATTTATGTGACAGGAAATACTGTTATTGATGCTTTGAAATATGTCTTGCGAAGAATTGAACATCAACCAACTTTAAAGCAGAAAATTAAATCAAATATTTGCAATCAATATAGATTAGATGAAACACGAAAGATTATTTTAGTCACAGGACATAGGCGTGAAAATTTTGGTCAAGGGTTTGTTAATATTTGTGAAGGTTTAAAGGAATTAGCCCAGAATAATCCTAATATTGATATTGTATATCCGGTCCATTTAAATCCAAATGTTCAAAAACCTGTCAATGAAATTTTATCTGATATTGAAAATATTTATTTGATTAAACCATTACAGTATGAAGAGTTCATTTTTCTAATGAATCAAGCATATTTTATTATTACGGATAGTGGTGGTATTCAAGAGGAAGCTCCATCACTTGGAAAACCAGTGTTAGTGATGCGTGATACGACTGAACGTCCAGAAGCACTTGAAGCTGGCACAGTTAAATTGATAGGTTGTGATAAAGTAACTTTAGTGATTGAAGCCCAAAAACTACTTCATGACAATGAGGAATATGAAAAAATGGCACGTGCTTATAATCCATATGGTGATGGGAATTCATGTTCTAGAATCGTCGAAATTTATACAGAATTAAGTAAATGAGATTAGTGCCGTGATATTATTTCTAAGTAAATTTCCACAAACTGAATCAGAATATCGTGATGGTTTTTTTCAGAGGGTAGCGAGTATCGATCAGTTTTATCAAAAAGATGAGCGAATTTATTTAGATATAAGTTTGTTTCATAATTGGAAAAAAAAAGCTTCAAAAAATGGCTTAAGAATAGATGTTTCTTGTAATATATTGTTGCACTTTTTTTATATACTAAATTGTTTTAATAAATCTTCATTTGTATATATACAATCAATTTATAATGCAATATATTCTATTTTTTTTATTTTAATATTTAATAAGTTCTTTGTTCTAGATCTTCATGGAGTTGTTCCTGAAGAGTTAATGATGAAGAATAAGAAAATTCATACATTAGTTGCTGGATTTATAGAGCGTGTATTGTTTAAAAAGATAAACGTGTGTATTGCTGTAACTAATAAAATGGTGACACATTATAAGAAAAAATATCCATCAAGTAGTTGTCAATTTATTGTATATGCAATTATTCCTAGTCATTTAAAGAGAAAAGAAATTAATGATAATGATTATTTGTCTGATAAGATAGAAATAATATACAGTGGAAATACACAAATTTGGCAAAATATAGATCTTATGCTTGAAGCGATAAAGAAGAATTTAGATGATAAGTTTAGATTTACAATATTGACTGGAGAGCCTAATCAGATTTTAAAAAAATTAAAAGAGTTTCAGATAGACCATAACCAATTATTAGTAAAATCAGTAAAACCTAATGAATTGGAAGATTACTATAGGAAAAGCCATTATGGTTTTGTTTTAAGAAATGATATTTTAGTGAATCAAGTAGCTTGTCCGACAAAAATTATTGAATATTTAACCTACGGTATTATACCTATCGTACTCTCAGAAAAAATAGGTGATTTTGAGGATTATGGCTATGAATATATCATGTTGGATGAATTGAATAATCAATTACCTTTACGAAAAAGTATGAAGAACTTAGCAGTTATTCAAGAGATATTTGATAAAAATGATTACGATCTAAAAGCTGAGATCTATAAATTTTTTTAAATATTAATTGTATGAGAACGATTTTATGTGATTTTTTATCATGATATAATATTAATTCATCTTTTTGAATTAAAATTTGATGTTAGGTAGGTTTTATGAGTTTGTCGATAAGATTGTTTAATAAAATACATCATTTTATTTTAGGTTTGAATAGGATTAATAAACAAAAAAAATTCTTGACAAATGAGGTTCCTAAAAAGTTTGTGATAGACTCATCTATTGGGAAAAAGAAAATTTTACTCATAGGCATTTATTTAACAGATTATCCAAACCAAGCTATTCATTTGATGGAGCAATTTTCTAAATCAAATGAGCATACTGTTGATCAAAAATGGGTCGCAATTGGTGGTAATGAAGTTCCAGAAGAGTTGAAATCATCGACAATTTTACATTTGAAAGAAAAAACACCGAAATTTAAACTTTTAAATCAAATTTTTTCAGGTATTAAGCTAAATACATATGATTATTTGATAGTTACTGATGATGATATTGTTGTTCATGATCAGTTTTTAGATGTGTATATTGATATAGTGGATAGATATAACCTAAAAATTGCTCAACCTTCTAGGACAAGGCATAGCTTTAATATTCATAAAATTGTTTTACAAAATAGAAATACCATTGCAAGAGTTACTAATTTTGTAGAAATTGGTCCTATTTTTTCATTTCATTCCTCAATATTTCAATATGTTCTACCATTTCCTGACGGTGCTGAAATGGGATGGGGATTAGATTATATTTGGCCGAAAATCGCTGAAAAATATAAATTTAAAATAGGTATTGTTGATGAAGTTGCTGTAGATCATAGCTATAGACCTCAAAGCAAAACTTATTCTAATCATAAGAGTTTTGATGAGATGAATAAACTTTTATGCCAATATAATCATAATTATGAAGAAAGGAAAAAGACAATTGAAAAAATTCTTTTTAAATAAGCTGAAATTATTGTGAGTACTCTATAAATGCTATTAATTCGTAGGCATAGACTATTATTAATTTCTTTCATCTTCTTAGCTTTTATTGTCACTTTTCGCGGTAAAACTAGGGATACAATAGTTTATAAATATGTATATGAAAATTTAGAGTATATGAATTTAGGTTCAGTTAGTGGATTTTATTCAAACTCAGGTATGGAAATAGGTTATGGGTATTTAAGCTATATAGTTTCTATTTTGTTTGATGATTATCGTGTGGTTTTTTTTATAATTTCTTTTTCAATTTTATATTGTTTGTATAAGGTGTCATTGTATCTTAGGATTAATATAATAGTATTTTTTTTAGTATATATAACGAATTATTACTTTGTCATGCAACAGTTTATGCAAATAAGACAAGGGCTTTCAACGGCACTTGTTTTCTATGGAGCATTACTTTTTTTTAATAAAAAGTATTACTCTAGTTTAGGGTTGTTTATTATAGCCTGCTTATTTCATCAAACAGCTTTTGCATTTGTTTTCTTTTTTATTGGATATTTACTGACAAAATCTTTTTTTGAAAGATATAGAGGTAATTTATTGGTTTATATAAGCATAATTATAGGTGTTATTCTAGTTTGTAAGTCTATATTGTTTATTATTCCGGATTATTTTGTACGTGTAGCATCTTATACAGATAGTGATTATTCGGAGGTTTTAAGCCCTTTCCGTTTAACCTCATTAAGATTCTATTTATTATTCATTTTTTTCCAAATATTTCTTTGTTTTTTCTTTAAAAATAAACCCCAAGATAATTTGTATAAAAATGAAAGTCTTTTTCTAGTTTTTTTGTTAGTGACCTATGCTGTAGGATTGGGTATTCGTATAGGATTCAATGATTTTGCAATTTTAAGCACCCGTCTCTCAGAGTTTTTTTTGTTTGCTGAGATTTTTTTAACTAGTTTTATTTTTTCATATAAAAGAACGGATATAAAGTTTTTAATTTTGTTTGTACTTTATTTGATTGCTCAGATTTTTATTTTAGTAAATCAACTTGATTATGTATTTATTGATTATTTTAAGGAAATCTAGTATGTTAGCTAAAAATGCTTTCTTGGTTCTTGCCCATAAGCCAATCGAACATATTTATAATTATGCAAAAGAACGTCATGATTCTAATTTTTATATACATATTGATAAAAAAACTGATATTAAATTAATTAAAACTAAAGAGCTAAATAATGTCTTTTTTTTAAATGAAAATGAGAGGGTTGATATAACATGGGCTGGCTTTTCTATGGTGAAGGCGACTTTAAATTTAATTAATTTTGCTCTAAGGCATGATCAAGAAAATTCCTTTTTTCATTTAATTAGTGGTGATGATGTAATTCTTGGAAAAAAATTAGAGTGGAATAATTCAGATATTTATATTGAATGTCATGTTTCCAAAAAACATCAATATAGAATGCGTTTTAATATGCTGCATGCAGATACGAAATATCAGCGAACATTATTAGGAAAATTAATAACACAGTTTTATAAGAAATTGGATAGTATATTGCCAACGAGTGAAACTTTCTATTTTGGAAGTCAATGGTTTTCGATTCGCAGAAATGAATTGCAAATATTAACTGCGTCTATTACCACAGAGGATCTAGAATACTTTAGAAAGAAACTTTGCCCTGATGAACATTTTTTTCAATATTTAATTGCAAAAAATGAAATGCTACATAAGGTTTCTAGTTTTGGTAATAAACGTTTTATTAAATTTGATATTAATTTTCAACATGGATCTAGTCCAATATTTTTAACTGTAAGGCAGTTGATGGAAGCCCAAAAAGAAAATTATTGGTTTGCAAGAAAAGTCGAATTTCAAGAAATGCAAAAATTTTCTCTAAATTAAATGAAGTACAGTATGGAATTTTCATTATTATTATCACTTTACTTTAAGGAAAGCCCTGTATCTTTAAATCAGTGCTTTCAAAGCGTTTGGACTAATCAAAAAACTCATCCCAACGAAATAGTTTTAGTATTAGATGGTCCAATTGGAGATGAGTTAATACAATGTCTTTTATTTTGGCAAAGAGAACTTGGTAATATTTTAAAAGTTATTGCGCTAGAGCAAAACATTGGTCTTGGTAGAGCTTTAAACGAAGGCTTAAAGCATTGTTCAAATGAATGGGTTCTTCGTATGGATACAGATGATATTTGTACTCCTGATCGATTTGAAAAGCAGATTGAATTTATAAATAATAATCCAAATGTTGTTTTGTTTGGTGGACAAGTTTTAGAGTTTGAAAATGAACCAAATGATTCTCAAGCTTTAAAAGCTGTACCAACATCAAATGACGAAATTCAAAAATTTGCGCAAAAGCGTTGTCCTTTCAATCATATGACTGTAGCATATAAGAAGTCTATAATCAATGAATTAGGTGGGTATCAACATCATTTATATATGGAAGATTACAATCTCTGGTTACGTGTCATTGGTGCTGGTTATGTGGTAGCAAATTTGCCTGATATTGTACTTTATGCGCGTGTAGGTAATGGTATGCATGCACGTCGTAAAGGTTTAGAATATATTAAAAGTGAAAAACAATTACTAAATTTAAAAAAACAACTTAAGTTGCAGAATCCAATTCATGCTAATATGCTATTTTTAATAAGATCAGCATTTAGGCTGATACCTAGTTCACTGTTAGGAAAAATTTATAATACTTTTCTGCGGAAAAAAGTTAAAAAATAGAGTGGTAAATTAAGTAATGAAACGATTGGTAGATATAGTTATATCATTGACGGCATTAATAATTTTGTCGCCTATTTTTTTATTTGTTGCCTACAAAGTGCGCAAAAACCTAGGCTCTCCGATCTTTTTCTATCAAGAACGCCCAGGTAAGAACGGTAAACTTTTTAAAATGATGAAGTTTCGTTCGATGAAAGATGCAAATGATGCTCATGGTAACCCATTACCTGATGAGCAACGTATCACGCCTTTTGGACAAAAACTACGCTCAACCAGTTTAGATGAAATGCCTCAACTGATTAATGTGCTCAAAGGGGATATGAGCGTCGTTGGTCCTAGACCAATGCTGAAAGAGTTTGTTGAACTTTACTCACCTGAACAAGCACGTCGTTTAGAAGTTCGTCCTGGTATGACAGGACTTGCTCAAATTAGTGGTCGTAATGAATTGGACTATGAAGAACGTTTTAAATGCGATGTTTGGTATGTCGACAACCAAAGCTTATTAGTCGATTTTAAAATTATGTTTAAAACTGTTTCTGTTATGACCAATCGTGAGGGGATTAATGCTCCTGGTCATGTTGGTCCTTCTCTTTTTAAAGGGAATGAAACAGAAGCAAAAAATGATGAAGTAAAGTCTTAAGTTAATATATTGAAGTTTTAAGTTATGATCAAAAAAGCCATTCTCCCTGTTGCTGGTTTAGGAACACGTTTTTTACCTGCAAGCAAATCTATTCCTAAAGAAATGGTGACTGTGGTTGATCGCCCTGCCATTGAGTATGTGGTCAAAGAAGCTGTGGCAGCAGGTATTGAACAAATTATTTTGGTGACGCATTCTTCAAAAGCATCTATAGAAAATTATTTTGATCGTAATTTTGAGCTTGAAACAACATTAGAAAACAAGAAAAAAATAGATTTACTCAAAGAAATTACTGAAATTTTACCGAGCAATGTCAGCGTGGTTAGCGTCAGACAGCCTCAACCATTGGGTTTAGGTCACGCTGTGTTATGTGCAAAATCTGTAGTTGGTGATGAAGATTTTGCTGTGTTATTACCAGATGTGTTAGTCAAAGAAAATAGCGCTGAAAATGATCTTGCACGTATGATTCAACGCTTTAACTCATCGAAAGCATCACAAATTATGGTTGAAGCTGTGCCTGATCATTTGGTAGATCAATATGGTATTGTAGATGTTGAAGCCTCGCCTGAAGAAGGTGAAAGTGTTGTGATGCAAGGTATTGTAGAGAAGCCTGCAGTTGGTACTGCACCTTCAAATCTATCTGTTGTGGGACGTTATGTACTGCCTGCTAAAATTATGCAGTTACTTGAACAAACGCCAAAAGGTGCAGGAAACGAAATCCAACTGACCGATGCGATCGCAGCATTACAAAAAATAGAAAATGTAGAAGCCTATCGAATGAAAGGTCAAACTTTTGATTGTGGTAGTAAAATTGGTTATTTAAAAGCTGTATTGCACTATGGTGTAGAACATCCAAAACTCGGTGACGAATTCAAACAACTCATCAAAGAACTGAATTTATAAAATATTGGGTATGATATGAATATTTGTGTATTTGGCACAACACTTCAAGCTGGCGTTCTCGCTGGCTTGTTTGCTGAATATGGGCATCATGTGTATTGGTGCCCTCAAGTAGGCGTTGAAAAACAGTCCTCAGTTCATTACCAAGATGAAGATTTAAATCAGCTGATTCAAAAACAAATTAAAAATCATGCCATTGAATTGGTTGGGGTAAAGCAACTCCAACTACACAGTGAAGTTTTTTTATTTAGTTTTAACCCGTCTGAATTTGATCAAGCCAAAAAATTAGCTGAAGAACTCAAGCGAAGCCCCATCATACATCCAAAGTTAATGATTAATGGTTCAACCTTTGGTTTGGAGGGGACAGAAACACTGAAAGAAATTTTGGTTGCCGATCATTGGGCGTATTTGCCAGATACGATTCAAGAAGGTAATGCAATTCAAAGTTTTACTGGACTAAAGCAGGTGATCATTGGTGTCGATCATGTGGCGACCCAACCAATTGTAAAAGAGTTGTTAAGACCATTTTTCCAATTAAAACACCAATATCTTTTTATGCCATTTTTAGATGCTGAATTTACCAAACTGAGTATTTCGGGCATGTTAGCAACACGTATCAGCTATATGAATGATATGGCGCAAGTGGCAGAAAAACTCAATATTGATATTCAAAATGTAAAACAAGGTTTAGCTGCGGATAATCGAATTGGTGCGAGCTATCTCTCTTCTGGTGTAGGTTTTGGTGGTGAGAATTTTTCTCATGATATTTTAACCCTCACAGGCACGGTTGCAGGTTCTGGAATAAAGAGCCAATTACTTGATCAGGTTTGGAATATCAATGAACAGCAAAAGGAAATTTTGTTTCGCAAGCTGTGGAATTATTACCAAGGGCAACTAACAGGTAAAATTGTTGCGATTTGGGGTGCGTCATTTAAAGAAAATACCTCAAGTATCGAAAACTCTCCAATTCATGCCATGCTTGCTGCACTTTGGGCACAAGGTGCAATTGTTCAACTCCATGACCCACAAGCATTAGAGCGAGTATCTGCTCTCTATGGTGAGCGCAGTGATTTAATCTTGTGCCATGATCAATATCAAGCCGTCGAAAATGCACATGCCTTATGCCTATTAACCGCTTGGAAGCAATATTGGAGTCCAGATTACACTCAACTTGTGCAGAAAATGGCGCATCCATTTATTCTAGATGGACGTAATATCTGGGATCCAGAATTTGTCAAAGGACAAGGTTTTGCTTATCAAGGTGTGGGGCGCGTATGATAACGTCGATATTAGAGATGGATCAAAGTCAGCAAAGCGTTCAACAATTACGTTTAACCGATTTGTTTCAGCAAGACCCACAGCGTTTTGAAAAATTTTCGGTTCATTTTGATCAACTCAGTTTTGATTATAGTAAGCATCGTATTGATCAAGCGGCATTTGAAGCTTTAATTAAATTTGCAGATTCGAAGCAACTGAGTGCATGGATTAAGCGCTTATTTACAGAAGAACAGATTAATTACACTGAAGGTCGGGCGGCAATGCATTGGGCATTGCGTTTACCTAAACATGATCAAGATTACCCTAAATTAGCTCAAGCTGTGCATCAACAACTTGATCGCATGTTTCAGCTTGTTGAAAAAGTGCATGCAGGGCAATGTCGTGGTTCAACGGGTGAAGTGATTCAAGATGTTGTCAACATCGGTGTGGGTGGATCAGACCTTGGACCCCTTATGGTCAGCCATGCCTTATCCGATTATAAAGTTACTACAGCTAAACCATTAAAAGTCCATTTCGTCTCGACGATGGATGGAAGTCAGCTTTCTGAACTGTTGCATCAACTGCGCCCTGAAACGACTTTATTTATTATTTCTTCAAAATCTTTTGGGACGATTGATACCTTATCCAATGCACAGACTGTGCGCCAATGGTTAGAAAAAGCATTAGGTCATCAAAAAAGTGTCGTGCAGCATCATTTTATTGGGGTTTCAACCAAACCTGAAAAAATGACTGAATGGGGCATTGCAGCAGAAAACCAATTCCTGCTTTGGGATTGGGTCGGTGGACGTTATTCATTGTGGTCATGTATCGGATTACCGATTGCTTTGCAAATCGGTGTCGAAGGTTTTAAACAGCTTTTGGCGGGTGCTTATGCGATTGACCAACATTTTCAAAAGACACCATTTCAACACAATATTCCAGTCTTGATGGGGCTGTTGGGTGTTTGGAACAATAATTTTCTGGATATCCAAACCCATGCGGTATTGCCCTATGATGGGCGATTGAAATATTTTGCATCCTATTTGCAACAGCTCGAAATGGAGTCGAATGGTAAATCCATTCAACGCAACAATCAAAAAGTTGAGCTAAAAACATGTCCGATCGTATGGGGTGAAGTTGGACCCAATGCGCAACATGCATTTTATCAGTTGCTCCATCAAGGAACGCATGCGGTGAGTTGTGATTTCATCGCACCTGTACAGCGCTACAATGCTAACCAATTTACCTATGCTGAAAATGCAGAAGCATTGATTGAACAACATCATTTGGCTTTATCTAATTGTTTGGCTCAATCACGGTTATTGGCTTTTGGTAATCAGGCTTTAAATGCAGATGAGTTGGAGAGTTTACCTGAATATAAACAATATGAAGGCAATCAACCCAGCTCTACACTTTTATTACAAGAACTCAGTCCTTATAGTCTTGGAATGTTGATTGCCTTGTACGAACATAAAGTCTTTGTACAGTCGGTCATGTGGAATATCAATCCATTTGATCAGTGGGGCGTTGAAAAAGGGAAAGAAATTGCCAATCAATTGCTTCCAATTCTGAGTGGAAAAGAAAAAGACTTTTCTCAACTAGATGCTTCGACACAAGGCTTAATCAAGATATTACTAGGTAAAGAATAGAGAAAAACGTATGGCGAATATTTTGGTCACAGGTGGGGCGGGTTATATAGGCTCACATACGTGCTTGGAACTTCTAGAAGCAGGACATGATGTGGTTGTGCTTGATAATTTGTCGAATAGTTCAGAAGAATCACTCAAGCGGGTACAAGAACTTACTGGCAAACGCTTGGAGTTTATCCAAGGTGATATTCGTGATCCACATGATTTAGACCAAGCATTTGCTTCACATAAAATTGATGCTGTGATTCATTTTGCAGGCTTAAAGGCAGTGGGAGAAAGTCAACAAATTCCATTGAGTTATTTTGACCATAACATTGCAGGATCAATACAGTTGGCGCAAGCCATGGAAAGAGCAGGGGTTTTTAATCTCGTTTTTAGCTCATCAGCAACAGTTTATGATGAAGCCAATATATCTCCTTTAGATGAAACTATGCCAACAGGTATGCCTTCTAATAACTATGGTTACACCAAACTGATTGTTGAGCAATTATTGCAGAAATTAGCCATTGCAGACTCACGTTGGTCGATTGCTTTGTTACGTTATTTTAATCCTGTGGGTGCACATAAAAGTGGCCGTATTGGAGAAGATCCGCAAGGGATTCCAAATAATTTAATGCCTTATGTCACTCAGGTTGCTGTGGGACGTCGTGAAAAACTGTCGATCTATGGTGATGACTATGACACGATTGATGGGACAGGGGTTCGCGACTATATCCATGTGGTTGATTTAGCCAATGCTCACTTGTGTGCGCTAAATAATCGTTTAAATGCCAAAGGTTGTCGTGCTTGGAACATTGGCACAGGCAACGGTTGTTCTGTACTTGAAGTGAAGAATACTTTCGAAAAAGTGAATGGCGTTCCCGTCGCTTATGAAATTGCACCGCGCCGTTCGGGAGATGTAGCAACATCATTCGCCAACAATGCACGAGCTGTTACAGAACTCGGTTGGACAGCAAAATATACCCTCGAAGATATGTTAGCAGACAGTTGGAACTGGCAAAAACAAAATCCAACAGGTTACCAATCATAAGCTTGTAAAAGGAAAATAGGCGCATTGAGCGCCTATTTTTATGATGAAAAAACTAAGCCTGAATCAACTGGGTTAATTCATCTACATAATCCTGCATTGGTTTAGGATTACGATCTGCACGGCTTTCAATATTCAAACGTAAGAGCGGTTCAGTGTTTGATGCACGTACATTTAAACGCCATGCACCAAAATCAAGGCTCACCCCATCTGTTTGATCAATGGCTGGATTCAAATCAGCAAAATGGTCAAAAATCTTTTGAATGGTGTCTTGAGTATCTTTCACTTTAAAGTTGATTTCACCACTACATGGGAATTTCGCAATCATATCTTCAACAAGGCTTGAAAGTGATTGCTGTGTATCAGATAGCACTGAAATCGCCAATAACCATGGAATCATTCCGCTGTCGCAGTAAGCAAAGTCACGGAAATAGTGGTGCGCACTCATTTCTCCACCATAGACCGCATTATGTTCACGCATGACATCTTTAATGAATGCATGTCCAGATTTGGATTGGACAGGTGTTCCTTGATACTGATTGACGATATCTAAAGTATTCCAAACCAGACGAGGGTCGTGGACAATTTTTTCGCCTGATTGTTTTAATAAGAACGCTTGTGCCAATAGACCGACGATATAGTAACCTTCGATAAACTGACCTTTTTCATCAAATAAGAAGCAACGATCAAAGTCGCCATCCCATGCAATCCCCATATCCGCATGGTGGATTAAAACCGCATTACGAGTGCTGTCACGATTTTCGACCAAAATTGGATTAGGAATACCATTTGGGAATGTACCATCTGGATGATTATGGATTTTGATAAATTCAACAGGGATGTTTAATGCTTTGAATTTCTCTTCAATGGCATCAACTACATGCCCAGCAGCGCCATTGCCTGCATTCATCACCAATTTGAGTGGGCGAATTTTTGCTGGGTCAATATAGGTGAGTAAGTGTTCAATAAATTCAGGCAGAATATTGTATTTTTGCGTTGAACCTTTTTTCTCAACTTCAATGAACTGTTCGGATTCAGCCAAGGCTTGAATATCTTTTAAGCCAGTATCTGCACTAATCGGACGGGCATTTTCACGAACCAGTTTCATCCCATTATAGTCCATAGGATTATGGCTGGCTGTGACTTCAATTCCACCCTGTACATCGAGATGAAAAGCACCAAAATAAACTTCTTCAGTTCCCGTCATCCCCAAATCAAGTACATCTACACCAGCATCATTTAAACCGCGAATCGTCGCTTGTTTTAAATCTTCGCTCGTTAAGCGAACATCACAACCCACGACGACAGTTTTTGGTTGATAGATTTGCCCATAAGCACGACCGACTTGATAAGCGATTTCTTCATTGAGTTCTGTACCAAGTTTGCCTCGGATGTCATAGGCTTTAAAACAAGTCAGTTTATTCATGTCCATCTTTCTATTGTATAAGCTTGGGTTTAAGTGAAACACCATTTTAACCTCAAAGTAAGTAAAAAATGAGATGAGAAGATGTAATTTTAGGTTGATTTATAAAATTGAAATTTTTTATGTTTTTCTTGTTCATTTTAAAAATATTTTAAGTATGGTTGTTTATTTTTTGATTCATGATTTTTGATGGATAAAAAATTAATATTTATTAAATTGATAATTCATGTGATAAATATCACAATTATTGGACTTACTTTTTGAAATTTAAACTCTTTTCTTAACAAAGTTAGCCAATAAAAAATGAAATATATATTTGCTTGAATTTTAGAATGTGTAGAATAGCAATCGAGTAAGGAAATAATTCAAAATAATTCAATGCCGATAATTACAAGCATGATTAGGTGCCATTCAGGAATGTTAATCACTCACAAACCCATAATTTTTTTAAAAAGCTTGGGTGCAATCAGTCTATGTGTTCTGATTCAGAACAATAGCCATGCACAAGACACCCGCTATTTAAAAGGCATCAAGGAAAGTGTATCGAGTTTAATCAAACCTAAAGATGACTCCTCCTTTCGTACCGTGCAACTTAAACAACTCGCTGACTTTGAATACCAACCCGAGCAAAGCACAGCGAGCCCTTTGCCCGTGGTCAAACCCTATCTGGGGCAAAAGGCGTCTTTAAATAATCTTTATCTGGAAAATCCACCAACTGCCCAGCAATATGCAGTACCCACACGGACCTTAAGCCTTGAAGAAGCCGTGCAAATCGCTGTCAAACGCAATCCCAATATTGCCCAAACCATTTCTACTTTGGCTTCCCAAAACGCCAATATTGATGTCGCCAAGGCACAATACTATCCACAATTAAAAGCTGGCATGAATACTGGTGACTTCACCTCAAATGATAAAGGGCGGCAGTTATATTCTGTTGAAGCCAATCAATTGCTCTATGATTTTGGCAAAGTCAAAAGCAGTGTCACCACACAACAAAATAAATTGGCGGTTGAACAAGCCAATGTCTTGATCAGTATTGATGAAATCTCTACCCAGACGGCTCGAGATATTTTAGGTTTATTGAGATATCGTAATATTATAAAAATCGCCCAAGATCAATTTAATGGGGTCAGTCGCTTACATGAGATTGCACGTTTAAGAGCAGAAGCGGGCATCAGCAGTCATGCAGACCCTGTGCAAGCGCAAAGTTATGTTGAATATTCTCGTTCCTACCTGATTACCCAGCAGAATTTTCTTAAACAGCAAGAACAAAAGTTACGCACTTTATTGGGTTTTGATGTCAGCCAAATTGAGTTCAATATTCCTGATGAATTCGTCAAGCAATCGGGGCTATATGACGACCCCGAAGTCAATACCATCCCCAGTATGATTGCCGCAAAGGCTGAAATTGATGTGGCACAAAGCCAAAAGAAACAAACTCAACTCAGTGTCTATCCGACCATTTCTTTGGTGGGTGCGGTGACCAAAGCATTGAATGGTCAAAATCCCAATACTGGAATTGAGAATGATACCGACAGTTCGATTGGGGTACAGATGTCGAGTAATTTCTATCAAGGCGGTGCAGTGGGTTCACAGGTTAAAGCAGCAAATTATGCTGAACAAGCGGCACGTGCCAAGCTGAATGCCACCTATCTCAATATTATGGATCAAGCCCAAATTGCCCGTGAAAGTATTGAAAACACCGATAAACAAATTTGGGTATTGATGGACCGAGAACGCTCAACCGCCAAAACCCGAGAGCTGTATGAAGAACAATACAAACTCGGCAAACGTTCGATTTTAGATTTACTCAGTTCAGAACAATCGTACCAAAGTTCAAGGATTGAAAGAGAAGCAGCACGATTTGATATCTATGACACGATTGCATTATTTATCAATGTAACCGGAAAGAGTAGACATGCTTATCATTTAAATAATATTCAAATTCAGGGGTTTGAAGTTCAGCCATGAATAATAATAGATTAAATTATCAACCCTGGTTACAAGCCATTATCGCGGTTGCACAACATTATCGTATTCAACCCTCAGAAGAACAAATTCGTCTGCAACTGGATTGGAATAAATATCACAATCTTGATGACATGCTGGCACTGATTACCCGTCAAGTTGGCTTAAATATACGTCAAGCTGACTTTAGCACGGATGTTCTCAATCCATGGCGCTTGCCGGTGGTGGTTGAGCTGAATGATGGTCAGGTGGCGGTGATTGAGAAAGTAGATGCTGCTGGAAATGTCAGCCTACAACTCAGTGGTGATCAAGGGCTGTCACAAAGCTTCAGTGTGCAGCAACTACAAGCCCATGCCAAGCGCGTCTATATATTTAGACCTGAAACCTCTGTACCGGATGCGCGTGTTGATGAATACATTAAGCCTTATGAAAAAAGCTGGTTCTGGGACATTGTTTTAAAAGACTGGAAACGCTATACCGACATCATGGTAGCTTCAATGATTGCCAATATTTTGGCATTGGCGACCATTATCTTCTCCATGCAAGTTTACGACCGTGTGGTGCCGTCTCAATCCATTCCGACCTTGTGGGTGCTTGCAGGTGGCGTACTGATCGCTGCAATCTTTGAATTTGTTCTGCGAATTGCACGGGTCTATTTATCCGATATTATCGGTAAACGTGCCGACTTAAAGATTTCAGATCGGGTATTTGGTCATGCACTGCGCATTCGCAATAAAGACCGAGCACGTTCAACAGGCTCTTTTATTTCGCAGATTCGCGAACTAGAAGGGGTCCGTGAATTGGTCACCTCAACCACCATCAGTGCAATTGCCGACCTTCCTTTTTTCTTCCTGTTCTTGGTGATTTTTTGGATGATTGGAGGCAACATTTTCTGGGTGATGTTGCTGGTGGTGCCGCTGATGATTGTTCCGGGCTTTTTGGTACAAAAGAAATTGGCACAATTGGCAACTGAAGGTATGCGTGAATCGGCAATTCGTAATGCGATTTTGGTTGAAGCGGTGCAAGGCATCGAAGATATCAAACTACTGCGTGCTGAAGCCCGATTCCAAAATCAATGGAATCACATGAATGAAGTCTCAGCAGATGTCAGCATGCGTCAACGAAAAATTGTCGGTTGGTTAAATGCATGGACACAGAAGATCCAGGGCTTGACCTATGCCATTGTGGTGTTGGTCGGTTGTTTTGCAGTGATGAAAGGTGACATGACCACGGGTGCATTGGTGGCGTGTTCGATTCTCTCTTCACGGATGCTGGCACCCATTTCTCAAGTGACGGGTGTGCTTGGGCGTTGGCAACAAGCCAAAGTAGCAAAGAATGGTTTAGATGAGTTGATGCAAAAACCGGTTGACCGCCCTGAGCGTGCTCAATTGATTCAGCGTAAAGTGCTGTTAGGGGATTATGATTTTAAAGGGGTGGTGTTTAAATACACTGAAGATGACCCACGTCCGACCTTGGTCATACCGCAACTCAAAATTGCGGTCGGAGAAAAGGTGGCGATTCTGGGACGCAATGGTGCAGGAAAATCGAGCCTTTTACAATTACTTGCTGGGATGCAACTGCCTGTACAGGGCAAAATTAGTCTGGATGGTGTCGATCAATCCTTGCTTGATCCTGATGATATTCGCCGAGATATGGCACTGCTCAATCAAAATGCCCATTTATTCTTTGGGACCATCCGAGAAAACTTAACCTTGGGTGCGCCCTTGGCAACCGATGAAGAAATCGTGCGTGCTTTGCAAATCACCAATGCACTGGAAATCGTAGAGCAGAAAAAAGAAGGCTTGGACCATACCATTCTTGAGGGAGGTGTGGGCTTTTCAGGTGGACAAAAACAAGCACTGTTGCTGACCCGGTTGCTGTTGAGAAACCCGAATATTGTGTTGTTGGATGAACCCACTGCCTCGATTGATGATGTCTCTGAAAAAGTCTTGATTCAACATCTTAAACAATGGCTGGGTCATCGCACTTTGGTGGTGGCCACCCATCGCCCTGCAGTATTACAACTGGTGGATCGGATTATTGTGGTACATGAAGGAAAGATCATTAAAGATGGACCAAGAGATGCCATTTTAAATCCTCAACATCAACCGAATGCGGGAGGTGCTTCAGCATGAGCCAAGAACAAAATCCGCAAAAGATTGAACTGCAAAGCACGACAGCTGTTGACTCCGATGATCGTGAGACGAGCGATCTACTCAAGCGTCCTAGTAATCCCTCAGCACTCAAGTTTTCAGAACCACCCTTGCCTAAATCCAGTTTTATTATTTGGATCGTGGCAGTGGGCTTATTGGCATTCTTGATTTGGGCATGCGTTTTTAAATTGGAAGAAGTTTCAACGGGCACAGGTAAAGTAATTCCTTCGTCCAAAGAGCAAATTATTCAATCCTTAGATGGTGGGGTGCTCACCAGTTTGGATGTCAAAGAAGGTGATATTGTACAAAAAGGACAAACTCTTGCTCAGATTGACCCCACTCGATTTGAGTCACAAGTCGGAGAAAGCCAGACTAAATTACTGGCAACCCAAGCCACCGCTGCACGTTTAGAGGCGGAAGTGAACGGTACACCGCTACGCTTCCCTAAAGATGTATTGGCAGTACCAGCCTTGGTTCGAGAGGAAACGGCACTGTATACCTCTCGTCGTGCCAATTTGGATGAGTCCATCACGGGGTTAAAACATGCCTTGGCTTTGGTGCAAAATGAATTGCAAATGACTCAACCATTGGTCGCCAAAGGTGCGGCATCCGAGGTTGAAGTATTACGTCTAAAACGAGATATCAATAACTTTGAAAATCAGATCAATGACAAGCGTAATGACTACTATGTAAAGTCACGCGAAGAGTTGGCGAAAGCCAATGCAGATATTCAATCGTTACAGCAAATCGTGGCAGGTCGAAATGACTCAGTCAAACGTTCCACCTTTAAAGCGCCTGTCCGTGGTGTGGTCAAAGAAATTGCCGTGACCACGATTGGTGGGGTGGTACCGCAAAATGGCAAGTTGATGACCATTGTTCCGATTGATGAGCAGTTATTGATTGAAGCACGAATTTCCCCACGAGATATTGCATTTATTCATCCGGGGCAGCCGGCTTTAGTGAAAATCACGGCCTATGACTACTCTATTTATGGTGGTTTGGAAGGTAAAGTGACGGTGATTTCACCGGATACTATCCGTGATGAGGTGAAACAAGATCAGTTTTACTATCGCGTCTATATTCGAACCAATAAAGATAAACTGGTGAATAAGGCAGGTAAATCTTTTTCGATTACGCCGGGTATGGTGGCTACAGTGGATATTCGCACAGGTCAGAAAACCATTATTGAATACTTGTTGAAACCATTCAATAAAGCCAAAGAAGCATTAAGAGAGCGTTAATTTTTAGATCATCAAGCATGGATTGAAATACATCAATGGAAATAAAAAACCAATCTACGGATTGGTTTTTTATTGGTGTCTATATTAGACATTGGTGCTGAATAGCGTCGATTTCAGAAAGTTGAAACAAATAAAATTAGGTGTATTCCTTTAACACATTAAACTTTCCTTGTTGGAAAATTTAATGTGTTTGAGCCATGCTTTAAACTATTTCACATCTTTTAAATCAATGCCTTTCGATTCTTTTAGGCTTGCTACAGCAAGTACTGAAATGAATGAAACGATCGCGATATAAATTTCGATAGGCAATGTTGCATCATAAGTCTTAAATAAATATGCACAAATGATCGGTGCCATTGAACCTGCTAAGATTGATGCAAATTGATAAGAAAAAGATACACCTAAATAGCGCATTTTGGTTGGGAATAATTCCGCCAATGTTGCAGATTCAGGGGCGTATGCCATCGCTTGGAACAATAGACCAATACACATCATCACAAAAATCGTGCCGTAATTGCCTGTGCTAATTGCTGAGAAATAGAAGAATACCCAGATGATTAACCCGATATTTCCAGCCATCATGGTTGGCTTACGTCCAATTTTGTCAGATAAATAGCCACTGAAAAGCATGGTGAAGAAGTGGAAAACATTGGCTGCCAGCAGAATCATCAGCACTGTTTTATATTCAATACCGACTTTCAGGGTGAGGAAAGTGATGGTGAATACCACGATCATATAGTAAGAGGTATTTTCACCTAAACGGAGTAATAATCCAGACGCTAAACGTTTTGGATAAGTGGTGACCAATTCTTTAAAATTAGAAGAATTATCTTGTTTTTCCTCAGCTTGTTTCAGTGCTTCTTGGAAAATAGGGGCATCTTCCACACTACGACGAATCCAATAACCAATAAAAATAATAATGGTTGAAAGCCAAAACGCGACACGCCATCCCCAGCTCAAGAAATCCTCATTGGAGAGAATCATCGACAGTGCCAAAATCACCAAGCTTGCTAAAATATTTCCAGCGCTTACGGCAGACTGTGGGAAGCTTGCCCAAAATCCACGTTGATGATTTGGACTATGTTCACCCACCAATAAGATTGCACCGCCCCATTCTCCACCGACTGCAAAACCTTGGATAAAACGCAGGACAATCAATAACACAGGTGCCATATAGCCAATGCTGTTATAACCGGGTAAGCATCCCATCAAAAATGTGGAAGCACCCACTAAAAATAGACTCAGTTGTAACAGCTTTTTACGTCCATATTTATCACCAAAATGACCAAATACTAGACCACCTAAAGGGCGTGCAATAAAACCAATCGCATAGGTTGCAAAGGCAGCAATAATCCCGTCTAGCGTGGTTCCTGCATTTGGGAAAAATAAATGACCAAACACTAAAGTACTGGCAATACCATAAATATAAAATTCATACCATTCAGCGACAGTCCCTGCCATGGAGGCGCCGACCACCTTTTTAATATTCGGTGGAGCGCTGTCACTTGCAAGCGGTGTAGAAGTATTTCCTGATACTTGTTCCATTCCATCATGTCCTTATTTAATTAAAGTTAAGCTTTAAAATTACCCAAGCATAAATATTTCAATTCGGTATATTCATCCAAACCATGTTTTGAGCCTTCGCGTCCAAGTCCCGAAGCTTTAACTCCTCCAAAAGGGGCTTCCGTGGTAGAAATTAAACCAGTATTAATTCCAACCATGCCATATTGCAGCACTTCGGCAACGCTAAATGTGCGTTGAAGATTTTCAGTAAAAATATAGGCAGCCAGACCAAATTCAGTGTTATTGGCACGCTGAATTACGTCTTGTTCATTTTCAAATTTAAAAATTGGAGCGAGAGGGGCAAAAGTCTCTTCCCTAAAACACAGCATGTTGTCTTGCGCATTGGCGATAATGGTTGGCTCAAAGTATTGCGTCCCTAGTGTGGAAACTTGACCGCCATAAACCAATTCACCACCTAAGCTGATTGCATCTTCAATATGTTGCTGAATTTTTTCTACCGCTTTTTGATTGATGAGTGGTCCTAGATCTGTATCAGAATCTAACCCATTACCAAGTTTTAACTGAGAGACTTTATCTTTGAGTTTGAGAATAAATTGATCGTAAATACTGCTATGTACAAAGATGCGATTACTACAAACACACGTTTGCCCTGCATTTCGAAATTTACTGTCAATGGTTCCCTGTACGGCATTGTCTAAATCTGCATCTGCAAAGACGATGAGAGGTGCATTTCCACCTAATTCCAGTGAGAGTTTTTTAATGGTTGGTGCACATTGTTCCATCAATAAAGCGCCAACAGGCGTTGAACCTGTAAAACTTAATTTTTGTACGATTGGACTCTGTGTCAACGGGGCAACAATTTCTTTTGAATGACCTGTCACAACATTTAAAACACCTTTGGGAATACCAGCTTGCTCAGCAAGATAAGCGAGCGCAAGTGCAGTTAAAGGTGTTTCTTGAGCAGGTTTGACAATGATACTGCAACCCGCAGCCAATGCTGGTGCTACTTTACGTGTGATCATGGCAGCAGGGAAGTTCCATGGTGTAATGGCGACACATACCCCCACAGGTTCACGGAAAGTGAGTAAACGCTTGTCTTGACTCGGTGCAGGAATCGTTTCGCCATACATACGACGACCTTCTTCAGCAAACCATTCAATAAAACTCGCAGCATAAACAATCTCGCCTTCAGCTTCTTTGAGCGGCTTACCTTGCTCAAGCGTCATGATGCTGGCAAGTTCTTGTTTGTGTTCAATGATGAGTGCAAACCATTTTTTTAAGAGGTCAGAACGGTATTTGACGGACTGCTTTTTCCAATCCAGATATGCTTCTTGAGCAAAAATAATGGTTTGCTCAACCTGTGCCACAGTAAGCGCAGGAATTTGTGCAATCACTTGACCTGTCGCTGGATTTTGTACATCGATATGACGTTGATCAGTTGAGTTGATCCAATCACCATTGACATAGGCCTGTTGTTTAAAGATTGATAAAGAAGCAATATCCATATTGGTTTACTCTTGATAAAGTTGCTGATAACGCTGTCGTTTTTTAACCAATGTTGATTGGTCAATACCTAAAGCTTGGGCTGCCTTTTGTGTGGTTTTAAACACAGCAAGGGCTTGGGAAATGATCTTGAACTCAAAATCATCCACTTGTTTTTTAAGGGTTTCTGCTGAGTTCGAAAGGGGCGTATTGAACTGGGATTCACCATGTAAAGCGCACTGTATATCTTCAGGAATGTCTTCAGGCAAAATGGTGGACGACTCGCTCAGTACAACAGTTTGCTCAACAAAATTAGTCAGCTCTCGAATGTTTCCTGGCCATGAATAGGCTTTTACCAAGTCGATCACTTCTGCCGAGTAGCGTTTGTTGGTGTGATATTTCTTATTGAAATTTGCCAAATACAGTTCTAACAATGGTTCAATTTCAGAGATACGATTTTTTAAATCTTCTAATTTTAATGAGGTGACGCAAAGGCGGTAATAAAGATCTCGTCTAAATTTACCTTGCTCAACCAGTTTTAATAAATCGTGATGCGTTGCAGAGATAATACGAACATCAGTGTAGACATATTCAAAACCACCGACTGGAATAAAACGATTATCTTCAATAACTTTGAGTAATTTTGCTTGCAGTGCCAAAGGTAAGTCGCCAACTTCATCCAAAAATAAAGTACCGCCGTTGACGACTTCAAATAAACCTTTTTTACCTTTTTGCAAGGCACCTGTAAAAGCACCAGGCACATAGCCAAATAATTCAGATTCCAGTAAACCATCTGGCATGGTGGCACAGTTAATTTCTAAGAAGGGCTGATCTTTTCGTGGGCTGTTTTTATGAATAAAACGTGCCAGTACAGTTTTCCCTGTACCTGTGTTGCCCTGAATGAGAATTTTAATATCTGAATGTGCGATACGTTTCGCTCGATTGAAGGTCTTATTGGTACTGTCGCTTAAGTTGGTCAGATAGTTGTCATTCAGCTTGCGTGTTGAATATTTCTTTTGTGTATTGCGAATATCTTCGAGTTCTTTTTGATCTTTTTGCGCTTGAAGTAGAACTGTAATATCACGAACTGACGTGATGACTGCAATGAGTTGATTTTCCTGATCAAATACAGGATGTCCTGTGACCAGTAGTTCAGTCTGGTTTTGTAAGGACTGTAAAATGGTGGTTTTTTGATGAGTTTGAATCACGTCCATAGAGACTGAACGTGAAAAAACCCCTTGATTGACCAAGTCTTGGATCGGATGATCGATTAAATCTTCTCGATTTAAATGTGTCAGCTTTAAATAGGCATCATTAACAAATAAAGTTGTGCCCAGATGATCGGTGATATATACACCGTCATCTAAGGCATTCATGATCGATGTTAATATTTGATAAGAAATATCCGCATCTTTAGAATTGTTTGCAAGAAGATTGACCCAAGTCATGGCAAGAAACTCATTCATTATTAATAAGCTTCATAATAAATGTTTTCGATTTCTTGCTGTGTTAAACGTCGAGGATTATTGCGGAGTAATCTTTCGACTTTAATCGCTTCCGCAGCCAGTTCTGGAATCACTGACTCAGGAATATTGAAATTTCGAAGACCTTTTGGAATATTGACCATCTCACAAATATTATGTAAACGGCTAATCACACGATCGGCAATTTGAAGATCATTCAGCCCTGTTGTCGGTTCATTAAAGCATTCAGCAATCACTTTAAATTTGTCCAAACAGGCGATGCGGTTGTATTCCATGACGAAAGGCAACAATAAGGCATTACTGACACCATGTGCCATATGGAAACGCCCACCTAAAGGATATGCGAGTGCATGCACTGCACCAACGCCAGCATTACCAAAGGACAAACCTGCCATTAAGCTGGCATTTGCCATATCTTCATGGGCTTGTAAGTCATCTGGATTGGCATAGGCTTTGGGTAAGGCATTGATAATTAATTTCATTGACTGAATCGCTAAAGCATCTGTTAAGGGTGAAGCATTGACAGAAATAAATGATTCAATTGCATGAACCAAAGCATCCACACCACTGGCAGCCGTAATATGTGCTGGACAGCTTAACGTCATTTCAGGTGCGACAATTGCAACATCTGGGAGTAAAAAGTCACTCACGATGCCTTTTTTAATTTGGTTTTTAGAGTCAGAAAGAATGGCAATATTCGTGACTTCTGAACCTGTCCCTGCGGTAGTCGGCAATACAATCAGAGGAAGACCTTTTTGACTGACTTTGTTTTCGCCAAAAAAGCTTTCCAAAGGCTCATGATTGTTGCCATAAATTGCAATACATTTTGCGGTATCAATAACACTTCCACCGCCAATTGCGATCACGCCATTATATTGATCTTGCTCAAAGAATTTTTTGGATTGCAAAACCACTTCAATTTCAGGCTCAGGCGTAATGTCCGCATAAATCGAAAATTCAATATGCTGTTGTTGTAAAAGATTGGTAATGGGTGTTAATGAACCTGAATTTAAGATGCCATGATCAGTCAATATTAAAACTTTAGACATATTTAAATCATGGCAGTATTTGGCTAACTGTTTGGATGCATTAAAGCCAGTCACTAATTTATGCGCAGACTTGAATGTATGAATCGGCATCTTTATTCCATTAAGAAGTACAATTTTTGTGTTTTAAGCAATTGCTGTGCCAATTATTTTTAATTATATAAATCAATGACTTGAATTTTTTATAAAAGATTTTATATGATATTTTTCATTATTTATGAAAAATATCATAAATTGATGATCGATTTTTCTGTCATCGCATTTGTTGGGTAATTGCATCGCCAGATGTAGACCAGGGTCTCCATCGAATTCAGAAGAAAAAAATTTACTCAAATAACGCTGAATTAGTTTGACTAAATAAGTCGACGCTTGTCATACAGTTGCTGTAATGCGCCCCTTGTTTCTTGCTGTAACTCTAACAATACATGCTCTCCGAGCAAACTGCGCAATTGGCTCTCGCCTTTGAGCTAAAAGTAATTCTAGGTCTTTTGTATAAAAGAAAGGACATCGTTGACTGAGTGAACTATTGTCAAGTATTTGGTGTGACCAAAATTAGGTCGGTAAAATTGACGGCGAGATTAAGATTATTTGAGTTCATCTAAAACAGAAGTCTTGGCAGCAAGAGGTCTAAAACTATTAACTATCGCAGGGAGAAATATAAAAAAGATTCCAACTCACATAGAACAAAAAACAATTGCTGAGTAAAAGAGACCTGATTGAAACAGTGAATGATCAGTTAAAAACTCGCATCAGATTGAACATTCACAGTACAACTTTATTGTAAATATGCCGAACTCAAGTTAATCGGCTTAGCCTACAATCCATCATATTTGACACCAGGAAATACACAGAGCATCTCAAATGCCAAATTAGCTGCCAATACTGCCGTTGAACCAAATGGATCATAGGGAGGAGAGACTTCCACTAAATCAGCTCCAACCAGCTGGCAACCTTTCAAACCACGAATAATTTCCAATGATTGTGGAACGGTTAGTCCTGCAATTTCAACAGTTCCTGTACCTGGGGCATATGCAGGATCAATACCATCTATATCGAAGCTTAAATACAATGGACTATCACCAATTTTGGCACGAATCTTTTCCATTACTGGTGCTAATGATTTATACCAGCATTGATCAGCTGGAATAACGGTAAAGCCTTGATCAATAGACCACTTGAATTCATCAGCGCTATAGCCAGTGCCACGTAATCCAATCTGAAATACTTTGTCGTTGATTAACAAGCCTTCTTCCACGGCGCGCCTAAATGGTGTGCCATGTGCAATTTTTTCACCAAACATTTCGTCATTCACATCAGCATGCGCATCGATATGTACGACTGCCACAGGTCCATACTTTTTGCTAATAGCACGCAAGATAGGCAATACAATGGTATGATCACCACCCAAAGTAATTGGCTTACAGTCGTATTTTAAAATGTTTTCTTGATAAAATGACTCAATGATATCTATGCTTTTCAGCAAGTTAAACGTATTGATTGGCACATCACCAATATCTGCTACTTGTAAACTTTCAAAAGGTGCAGCAAAGGTATTAACGTTATAAGGACGCAACATTCGTGACTCATCACGAATTTGTCGTGGTCCCAGACGGGAGCCAGGACGATTAGAAGTGCCTATATCAAACGGAATACCTACGAAAGCCACATCTAGCCCTTCACCATTCACTTGCATAGGCAAACGCATCATTGTGGCTATCCCGCCACAACGCGGCATTTCATTGCCACTTAAAGGCTGGTTAAATGGTTTATTGCTCATTTTTATACTCCAATGATGATTTTTAATATGGTGGCAATGCTCAATGCTTTTGTTCTACTTTTATTGATTCTGTTGCATTCATTAGATCATCTGAAATAGCAATCTCTCGACCTGATAATCGGTCTTGCCATGTATTCAGCACCTCAGCAGGCGTAGGCTTGCTCATCAGGCTCACTACAACATAGGTCACCAAACTCGACAGCAGACCAAAATAAATTGGTTCATTGGCCAATATATTGGTAAAGATCATTGTCGCAAGTGTCACTACCGTACCTACAGCCATAGAAGCCAAGGCGCCAATCCCAGTCGCTCTTTGCCATATAAACCCACCAAGAATTGCAACGAGCAAACCACCCACAAGAATATCATAGGCAATGGTCAATGCAGTCACCACATCACTTACCATCATCGAAATAATAGTCGCAATCATGCCCAGTCCAATGATATATAACCGATTGGCGCGTATATCATGTTCAGGATTAACCCCGCTAGAATCACTTTTGCGACCCATCAAATGACCAAAAAATGGCATCACATCGGCTCTGGATACTGTGGCACAGGCAATTAAGGCGCCAGAAGCTGTAGACATCATCGCAGCGAGAGCTGCAGCAAGTACAATTCCCGATAACCCTACAGGCAATACCTTCTCAGCAACAGCTGCAAATACATCGCTCTTCGCAGAAATATCTGGCAACAAAACAGAAGCTGCAACCCCGATCAAAGCCCCAGCAACCCCATACAACAAGCAATAAATCCCCGCTATAGTACCACCCCAACGAGCGACTTTAGGTGACTGGGCTGTGAACACACGTTGCCAAATATCCTGACCAATTAACATACCAAACGAATAAATCACAAAATAAGTGATGATTGTGTCGATACCTATGGTACCCATATCAAAATGTGCCGCACCAGCTGTTGGACCTAGCTTTGCCATAATACCATCGTAACCCCCAGCCTGAGTCCAAGCAAATGGTAGCAATAAAACAAATATGCCAATCGTCTTAAGCACGAACTGCACCATGTCAGTTAATGTGATTGACCACATCCCGCCAATCGAAGAGTAAAGCATGACAATGACAGCACCGATCATCACAGAAATCCACTGTGGTGTACCGAATAACACATTAAAGATGGTTGCATATGCAATTGTTGAGGTGACTGTCAGCATTAGTGTGTATAACACCATCACAATACCAGATGCTGCAGTCCCATTAATGCCATAACGTAATTGTAGCATCTGGGCAACCGTAAACACGCGCAATCGTTGGATTGGGCTGGCAAAAAACAGGCTGAGCAAAATTATGCCAATAGCAATGGCGACCACGAGCCACATACCAGAAATACCAAACTTGTAACCAAGACCAACTCCACCAACGGTGGATGCACCGCCAAGTACGACCGCTGCCATAGTACCTGTATATAGCCCAAAACCAAGACGACGACCTGCGACCAAAAAATCACTACTGTTCTTGGTCCTTGCTTTTCCTAAAAAGCCAAATATCAGCATTACAACTAGATAAAAAACAACAATCGCAATATCAATACCCATAGAAATTTTCCTTTTCCTTTTTTTTATTCAAATATTTGCTGTAGATTTTCAACAGCAAGCATGACATAAGCCAGTTCAGTTTCTTTACTAAAAAAAGCTGAATGGGGTGTTACCACAATCCTTGGTTCATGCAGTACAGGGGCATCTGCTTCAGGAGGCTCTGGATCAACAACATCCAGAAATGCGCCACGCAGTCTTCCAGACTGAACAGCTGCAATGAGTGCTTGTGTATCCACCAATTCACCACGTGCAACATTGATGATCGACGCACCTTGAGGCATTAACTCAATCGTGCGCGTATTCACAAGATGATGATTCTCCAATGTAGCTGGCGCATGTAAGGTCAGCACATCTGCAATCTGAAAAAGATCATTGAGTGAATCAACACGTCCAACCGTTTTAGGCCATGCCTCAGTGGATATATATGGATCATAGGCAACAACACGTCCAAATAATGGCAGGGCAAGTGTGACCAATGCTCTAGCAATACGCCCCATACCGTAAACAGCAAGTGTGAGTTCACTGATTCGTGTAGGTGCTGGAATTTTTTTAAAATCCCAACACTTTGATGCCTCACGTGCAGCAGGAATTTCTCTCAACAACGTCAGTATGCCTGCCAATGCATGTGTTGCGACCTCCTCAGTGGCTGGACTAGGCAGTGAAAAAACAGCAATGCCCGCTGCTTTTGCAGCATGCATGTCAATTTGGTCTAGCCCTGTTGTGGTGGTCACAATTACTTTCAACAATGGGGCTGCTGCAATTACACTTGCATCAATACGGCAAAAACTGACAATCAGCCCTTCCAAATCAGCCAAGTGTGTAAGCAAACCTTCTCCTTCATGAAGCAAAATCGTGTCATGTCCAGCCGCATCCAACACAGCAATACCTGGGGTAAAGTCAAGTCCCCCTGTATCGGTAATAGCAATTCTTGCCATGTTCGATTAATCCTTATATGACGGATCTATACGATCTAGTTTACGTAACCACGCCTGCCAAACAATTTGACGCTCATGTTCTACACCTTGAAATTGCTGACTCACATGTTGACATAAAGCAGGTTCGACCTGTCGCACCTGCCCAAGTATTGCCAATTGACTTGCGGCCAATTGTATTTCACAAGCACGGTTCAGGTAGTACATGATCTGAAAAGCATCAGCAACGGTTGCTCCAACTGATAACAAACCGTGACTACGTAGAATTAATGCACTATTATTGCCTAGTGATGTCTGGAGGCGACTACGCTCATCTAGATTAAAAGCGACGCCTTCATAATCGTGATAACCAACCCGATTGTAATATTCAAGACTGATCTGATTGAGTGGCAACAACCCCTGTTCACTGGCAGCTACCGCCATACCTGCTAATGTATGCGTATGGATAACACAATGTGCATCTTCTCTTGCCATGTGTACGGCACTATGAATAGTAAATCCTGCTGGATTATATGGAGAGTGTCCTGATATGACTTTACCTTGTAAATCAACCACAATCAGATCACTGGCACACACCTCATCAAACATTAGACCAAATGGATTAATCAGAAAGCGTGGTTCCCCTTCACCAGGGAGGCGGGCTGAAAAATGAGTATATAAAGTGTCCTCCCAACCAAACATGGCAGCCAAACGATAGGCAGCAGCCAAATCACGCCGTAACGTGCTTTCATCATCAATGATTTTAGCTGGGTCACTGATCATTTTTATTCCTTCAATTTGTCTTTATTTTTCGAACACTAGAGCGCTTTTAAAAGTAGTTTTGTGGTCATTCAGGCTTTATGCAATACCTTATAAATCCAAGCTTATCCGTGCTCAAATTTTAACCAATGCAAGAGGTCTAATATAAATATCACCTCTAATGTAATAACTACTGTGCCGGTTATATTAAATCCAGCTCGCGCTCTACACGAATTTCCTGTTTCTACTATGTCGCGTAGATGAATGACAAACGAGAGCCAATTTGATAAAACTCAAAGGAGCCAATCAAATCACTTGCTGAAAAATAATTATTGGCTTGCTTAGTCTGCATATGACAGTATTTAAAGAAAAAAATAGAGCTTGAAAAATAAGACTAACATTGTTGATGCAGGTGACTGCAAAGATGTCATCTCAACATCTATCTGGTTGATTGAGACTTGGAAACCAATCAACTTTGACAATGAAATGTAGTCAAACAGATAAAATCTAAGACCTTAGATTTTATAGGTTATTCAGAACATTTTAGATGGACAGTTTTAGCCAAGTGTGATGGACGTTTTTCTATTCGAGTCGTTGTTGCTTAATTTGAAATTCATAAAAAATACTATTTTAAGCTGGAGAAAACGTATTGGAATTAAAAACGTACATGTCCTCGTAGACCCCCAAAAATTCATGATCGAGCTTTAATTGAGATAGTCTTGATTTAATCCAATAGAGAATCGTAGATAAGGGTTAAACGTAAGCGTTGGGAATATTAGTAGATTCTATGGTTTGCTTATTTCAAATATTCTTTCATCGCTTTATGAGAAATTAAACGTTTTGACGATATAACTTTATAAACCTTGAATAGAATCAATAAAAAAGCCCCAATCTTTCGATTAGAGCTTTTTGAATTTGGAGCGGGAAAGGAGACTCGAACTCCCGACCCCAACCTTGGCAAGGTTATGCTCTACCAACTGAGCTATTCCCGCGGAGTCTGTCCAATTTTTTAAATAAAAAAACTGAATAAAAAAATTTTGGAGCGGGAAAGGAGACTCGAACTCCCGACCCCAACCTTGGCAAGGTTATGCTCTACCAACTGAGCTATTCCCGCGGAGTCTGTCCAATTTTTTAAATAAAAAAACTGAATAAAAAAATTTTGAGCGGGAAAGGAGACTCGAACTCCCGACCCCAACCTTGGCAAGGTTATGCTCTACCAACTGAGCTATTCCCGCATGCGGTGTATAATACATCAACAAATGATAGGGTCAAGATTTTTCTGCAAGGTTCACGGTTAATTGCATAAAATAAAGACATTTTTATGAAAAAAATTCAAAATTCAATTTAAAACATTCTAATCTGGTTGTAAAAGTCTAGCTTTAGTCACGGAGAAGTATCAAGAATCCGTTATACTATGGAATCTACCCGTTGGCATCTCTAAAAGGAAAGCGCATGAGTTTAGAACAGCAATTGATTGAACAGTTAAATCAACTTGAGCCATCTCATTTAGAAGTGATCAATGAGTCTTCAGGTCATGGTGGATATTTTCCGGGTAAAGAATCACATTTTAAAGTGGTGATCGTCAGTGAGCAATTTGCTGGGTTACGTTTGGTACAGCGTCATCAAAAGGTCTATGCAGTTGCTCAAGAACTCCTTAGCCCTGGAAAAATTCATGCTTTGGCGATTCATGCCTACATGCCAAGTGAATGGCAAGGTCAAGCACCTGCAAGCCCTGAATGTGCACATGCACCTAAGTCATAACACTTAGGACGATTTAAGATGGATATACATCTATTAGTTAAAATTATTCACATGAGCAGTGTGGTCTTACTCATACTGGTTTTTGTGTTACATGCAGTGACTTTATTTGTGGGTACGCAAGATCAACAGCCAAGTTCACAAGGGCGTGTTGTTTTGGTTGCCTTACAGCATCTTGCTTTGACGGTCATTGTGCTCACGGGTATCACTTTATTAATCATCAATGATTTCAAAGTACAGCCGTGGTTCTATGCCAAAGTCATGCTGTTTATTGTCTTTCTTTCCTCACAAATTAAAGCCTATAAAAAAGATGATTCGGTGCTTTTGGTTCAACGCCGTGCAGGTATGGTGATTGGAGCAGTAGCGTTGATTGCAACCTTAAGCTTGGTGATGATTAAACCAGTTTTTAGTTGATTGTTAGACATGAATTTCACACTTGGATAAGGTCTAGGTTAAACTGTATACACGTTTAAAAATAATGAGATATTGGGGATTGATATGTTGACTCGTGTGGTGTTTAACCAAAAGGGCGGTGTAGGGAAATCAAGTATTACCGTAAATCTCGCAGCCATTAGTGCCTATCAGGGTTTTAAAACACTGGTGATCGACTTAGATCCTCAAGCGAACTCAAGCCAATATTTGTTAGGCGACGATGCAACCTATTCTGCGGAAAAGACAGCTTTAGAACCCAATATTGAAAACTTCTTTAATGATGTGCTGGGGAATAATCAGCAAAAAGGTCTGATTGGTAATGCACTGGGCACACTTCTCAAAACAAAGAATAAGGGCTTTGAACAATACATTCATCGCTCACCCTTTAAAGATTTAGATGTATTGCCAGCGAGTCCGAGTTTGGGTGAATTAGAGCATGCTTTAGAATCAAAGCATAAGATTTATAAACTGCGTGATGCTATTCAAACTTTGTCTGATCAATATGAGCGTATTTATATTGATACACCTCCGGCATTTAACTTCTTTACCTTGTCTGCGTTGATTTCGGCAGATCGCGTATTGATTCCATTTGATTGTGATGTATTCTCAAAACGAGCATTACAAACTTTGATTGAAAATGTTATTGAAACACAAGATGACCATAATGATCGCCTTGAAATTGAAGGTATTGTGGTGAATCAATATCAGGCACAAGCCAAATTACCGCGTGAAGTGGTCCAGCAACTCAAAGATGAAGGCTTGCCTGTTTTAGAAAATATGTTGCCACCATCCGTGTTAATGAAAGAGTCACATCATAAAAATCTACCATTAATTCATTTGGCTACAGATCATAAATTGACTCAAGCCTATCAATCATTGTTCAATGAGATTGATAAAAAATAATTTCGAGATTGTAATGAAATCATTGAAAATGACTTCTGCTAAATTAGCTGTTGTTGCCTTAACGACGGTACTTGTATCTGCATGTGCGACGACGGTGAAGCCGACCTATGTGTCACCAACGCAGTATCAATCCATGAACTGTATGCAACTGGCAACAGAATTTAACCGCATTCAACAATATATCAATAATGGCGTTCAACCAGCAAAACGCACAGGTGTTGGAGTTGGTTTAGGTGTTGGTGGTGGTTGGGGCAGCGGTGGCTGGGGTTGGGGAATTGGTCCAAGTATCTCGGTGAATTTAGGACAATCTTCAAACACTAAGAACACTGAACTATCTCGCCTCTATGGTGAGCAAGATGCGCTTTCACAAGCAGCTCAATTTAAAAACTGTCCTTATGTGCCTAAACGTCAGCAAGTAAAAAAATAAACACTTTAAACAGAAGCAACACAGCCGATTTTAAAATCGGCTGTGTTGTTATATGAATCTTTTGCGAGTCATTTATTCATTGTCTGGCAGTTTATGTTTGTTAAAAAACTTATGACGGATATAGCCAATGATGCCAGGGAGTACGCTTAAAATAATAATACCAAATACTAAATGGGTAAAATTATCTTTCACGATTGGCATATTACCAAATAAATAACCTAAAATAATAAAAGAACCCACCCAGCAAATTCCACCTACCGCATTATAAGTGAGAAAGTATTTATAATTCATACTTCCTGCACCTGCCACAAAGGGCGCAAATGTACGGGCAAAAGGAATAAAACGAGCAAAAATAATCGTTTTTCCACCATGCTTTTCGAAAAACTGTGAGGTTTTAAGCAAATGTTCTTTATTGATAAATTTTGAATCAATTTCGAAAACACGTGGACCAATATACTTGCCAATATGGTAATTTAAAGTATCACCAAGAACGGCGGCAATAAATAACAGTACAATTAAAACGGTTGGATCCATTGCACCTGTAGATGCAGCTAAAGCACCCGCTGCAAAGAGTAAGCTGTCCCCAGGTAAAAAGGGCATGACCACTAGACCTGTTTCAACGAAAATAATCAGGAATAAGATTCCATATACCCAAACACCGTAATTTTTAATAAATTCAAAAAGGTGCTCATCTATATGCAAAATAAAATCAATCAGATCCATAAGGCAAAAACTATGCGAATTGGTGCACAAATCCTAGCAGTGTGAGTTATGAAAGTCAGTATTAAAAAGTAAATATTTAAATTTATCATTGTTCTTAATTTGCAACGATAAGTTTAAAATTTAGGTATCGATCTGAAAATTTTTACTGACTAATATATATCCATCTTCAAAACGAAATACAAATTTAGGTGTTCTCATGTTTAATCCAAATGTTGTAGTTAAAAATATTGTAAATCAGCCAAGTACGAATGCATTCATTGCATTGGTTGCTCGAATCTTAATGGCTTATATTTTCCTTGTGGCAGGCTGGGGAAAAATCACAGCATATAGTGCAACAGTCGGTTATATGGAATCTATGGGTGTACCGGGTGCAATGTTGCCTTTAACAATTTTGGTTGAGTTTGGTGGTGGTTTAGCATTGTTATTTGGTTTCCAAGCACGATTTGCTGCATTTGGTTTAGGTTTTTTTAGTTTGATTACGGCTTTCTTGTTCCACGGTGGTGAAACAGATGCAATTAACTTTATGAAAAACTTTGCAATGGCGGGTGGTCTATTTTTCTTAATGCTTCATGGAGCAGGACGCTTCAGTATTGATCATGCCATTGAAAAATAAAACTGAACATACAAACAAGTCAGATCAATCTCTGGCTTTTTTGTGTTTTGATTTTGGTTTATTCAAACAGATGAATCGGTTTATGCTATGTCAAAGACCTTATTTAAGCTTGCACAATGAAAAAAGAAATCTTAGAAAGAATACAAGCACTTGGTGGTAATATTGATCAGATCAAAGGTGTATCGTGGATAGATGATTTATGCGCTATTCGTTTCAATAGCGTTTTATATGAACGACCTCAAGATACGCCTTGGGCAACAGCGGATGATCAAGAACCTATTTATGGTCTAGGTGAATATATAGATCAACATCAAGCCGAACTCGATAAAAATCCTGATGCGTTTTTCACTCAACTTATTCAAGAATATTATCAACTGACTGAAGAAGGACGAGGGCAAAGCTTTTGGCAACCCATACTCTTTACTCCTTATAAAGAAGGCACGGCTGATTTTAAAGAATGGAATGATGACTTTTTAGACGATGATGTTGATCTCAACGCAATCATCCAACTGACTCAAAATCCAAAACCTGAGCTTTTACAACTCTTTTACCGCTATGGTTTTCCTGATCATTTATATATTTGTGCCTCAGATCCCTGTCCTGAAAATCCGACCCTATTCGGCACAGATCATGAGGTTTTTTTTAGAGAAGTGACGAATGAAGGTTGTTTAGAAAGTTTTTTAAATCGATGTGTGACACCAACCGAATTGATCGAAATCATTAAACGGAAAATGAATCTATAAGTTGATTATTTAAAATGATTTTTTAGAAAGATTGCGAACTTGCTTGAATGGAGTGCGTACAGCTTATAAAAATGATAGAATACGGCGCTTATATTCGTTTGCCTGCATAGTTGTTGACTCATGACTACCAATACTCAAATTACTGAAGATCGTATCCTTATCTTGGATTTCGGTTCTCAATATAGCCAGCTTATTGCACGCCGTGTACGTGAAGCTGGTGTATATTCTGAAATGTATGCTTTTGATATGTCTGAAGAAGACATTCGTGCCTTTAATCCAAATGGTATCATCTTGTCGGGTGGTCCAGAGAGTGTGCATGAGGAAGGTAGTCCACGTGCGCCAAAATGTGTATTCGAATTAGGCGTACCAGTATTGGGTATTTGCTATGGTTTACAAACCATGTCTGAACAGCTTGGCGGTAAAGTAGAACCAGGTACAGTACATGAGTTTGGTTATGCTGCCGTTGATGTCTTGGTTCGTGACCAACTGCTTGGCGATTTAAACGATGGCGAAGACAAACTCAATGTTTGGATGAGCCATGGCGATAAAGTTTCAGCAATCCCTGAAGGCTTTAAAGTGACTGCAAGTACACCAAGTTGCCCGTTTGCAGCAGTGAGTGATGAAACTCGTCGTTTTTATGGTGTGCAATTCCACCCAGAAGTTACTCATACAGCTAAAGGTGCAGAGTTATTGTCTAACTTCGTACATGGAATCTGTGGTTGCCGTAATCTTTGGAACTCTGAAAATATCATCGACTTACGTGTTGAACAATTACGTGAGCAAATTGGTGATCAAAAAGTTCTTTTAGGTCTTTCTGGTGGTGTGGATTCTTCAGTTGTTGCTGCATTGCTTCATAAAGCAATTGGTGATCAATTGACATGTGTATTTGTTGACAACGGTTTACTTCGTTTAAACGAAGGTCAGCAAGTGATGGATATGTTCGCGAAAAACATGGGTATTCGTGTGATTCGTGCGGATGCTGAAAATCGCTTCTTATCTGCACTTGCAGGTGAAGTTGATCCAGAGAAAAAACGTAAAATTATTGGTCGTGAATTCATTGAAGTATTTGCAGAAGAAGCACGTAAACTTGATGGTGTAAACTTCCTTGCGCAAGGTACGATTTACCCTGACGTGATTGAGTCTGCGGCAACTAAAAATGGTAAGGCGCATGTGATTAAATCACACCATAATGTGGGTGGTTTACCTGAAGATTTGGCATTCGAGTTGGTTGAGCCAATTCGTGATTTGTTTAAAGATGAAGTGCGTCGTTTAGGGACAACTTTAGGCTTACCACATGAAATGCTGTATCGTCACCCATTCCCAGGTCCAGGTTTAGGTGTTCGTATTTTGGGTGAAGTGAAGAAAGAATATGCTGATATTCTTCGCCTTGCAGATGACATCTTTATGCAAGAGCTTCGTGCAAGTGGTTGGTATGATAAAACTGCGCAAGCTTTCGCTGTATTCCAACCTGTCAAATCAGTGGGTGTGGTGGGTGACGGTCGTCGTTATGCTTGGGTCATTGCGCTGCGTGCGGTTGAAACTGTTGACTTTATGACTGCTCGTTTTGCTCACTTGCCGTATGAGTTGGTGGATAAAATCTCGACACGTATCATGAATGAAATTAAAGATGTTTCTCGTGTGGTATATGACGTATCTTCTAAGCCACCAGCAACAATTGAATGGGAGTAATTCAGGGGTTTCAAGAAGCAACGCTTCTTGCCTGAATTACGCCAAGGGCTGTGCCCGCGGCAGCAGGAGCTTTCTAAAAGCAACGCTTCTTGCCTGAATTACGCCAAGGGCTGTGCCCGCGGCAGCAGGAGCTTTCTAAAAGCAACGCTTCTTGCTGATTTTACGCCAAGAGCTGTGCCCGCGGCAGTAGGGGCTTTCTAAAAGCAACGCTTCTTGCTGATTTTACGCCAAGAGCTATGCTCACGGCAGCAGTAGTTTAGAAAAAATTAATGACTAAATTAAAGGACGCATAAGCGTCCTTTTTTAATGTATAGTTGAAAAATAGAATAATTAGAGATGCTTATGGATTTTTATCATTGGTTGATAGAAGAAAGAAGATTATCAACCGCAACTGCGTCCAAATATGTTTTGGTGATTCAAAATAGAATCGGTGAATGGCTTCCAAGTTATCAGTTGCCAAAAAATAGTATTGAGTTTGACGCTCTAAAAAAGATGATCTTCACACTAGATATTTATAAAGAGCGCAATCATGTTGGGAATAATATGTACTCTTCTGCGCTCAACCATTATGGAAATTATTTAAAAGAATTTGATATTCGAGATCGAAATATATTCACGGAAAATCAAAACTTTACCTCAGAAGCTGAAAGATTGGTGATGATACGTCTCACGCAATACAAGTTTCGAAAAAAATTATTTGATTTGCATCCCTACTGTGCTGTAACTGGCTACAAAAATCCGCAGTTATTGACAGCATCTCATATAAAACCCTGGGCAAAATCTGAGAATGAGGAAAGAAGTGATGAATATAATGGATTATTGCTCATCCCAAATTTTGACAGATTATTTGATCAAGGTTTAATTTCTTTTGATCAGAGCGGAAATACTTTATTGAGTTCTCAATTAACTGATGTCGATAAAGAATTTTTTAAAATACCATCAAAAGCATATTTTGAATTTCATTCGAATCATCAATATTATTTAGAATTTCATCGAGATACAATTTTTGGTAAATAATTTATGCTGCAAAATTAGCGACATTATAAATTGTTATAAAAAACAAAAAAAGCCAGTCAAGTGACTGGCTTTTAATGTCGTCTTAGATTTTAACTTAGAAACGGTATCCAGCACGAACGCCATAAGTGTTGTAGTCATCACCGAAACCAACACGACCTTCTAAGCTTACGTTTTGATTGAAGAATTTCTTCGCAGAAATACCCCATTCATCACGTTTCGTAAGATCATTGTTATAGTAATCAGCACCAACACTTAAAGTTTTATCTAAATATAAGTCACCACGTACTTTGTATTCGTCTAAATCACCGAATGCGCCATATGCTTCAAAGTTAGCATCATATTGACCCACTTTAGTTACATATTTAGCACGTACAGTTGGGTCTGCGCCGTCATCACCGTTTTTAACGTCGTAACCCGTTACACCCAACGCAAGTAATAAACCTGGTGCAGGTAAATAACCCACTTCAGCACCATAAGTTGTTACTTTATTGTCAATGTCTGTACGATCAACTTCATGCTCATCACGAGCGAGACGACCACTTACATAGAAATCAGAGTTTGGTACGAAGTATTCGATGCCAGCGCCATATTGACTGTCTTTAACACCACTATTTTTTGCATAATCAACATTGGCTTTTACATTGCTTGCACGATCTAAGAATGCAGCTTCATTCAACGGTGAGTTACGTGTTTGTACTGGTTTAAAGTAATAAGTACCATCTACACCGAAGTTATGAGTAGCATCAGAGTTGTCCCAATCATTATAAGTATAAGAACCACCTACTTCTGCTTGGTAAGCATGTGCAGTGCCAGTTAAAGCGGCTACGGAAAAGATTGCAGATGCAATTGCTAATTTTTTCATGGAATTTGCCCCCTATGAAGAAGAATTGATTTATACATGTTTAGTTACAATTTCGAGTCTAGGTGAAATTCAAAAATCGTCAACCATGCTATAGTAACGAGACTGTAACAATAGTGAGTATATGTAAATAATTAATATTAAATATATGATAAATATAATTTAAATATTGTGTTTTGTTTTATTAAAACTGTGTAGATAATGTGGATATTAGTAGGCTTTGGGTAAGTGATGGACATACTTTGTAATAAAAAAGGTATTTCATAAATGAAATACCTAGATTCTTTGTAACCCTTTGCCTTTAAAAACGGAAAGTTCCATTTAAGCTAAAAAGGTCCATTCCGCTACTCAAACCAACTTCTGCACCCACAGCAAAATTTGGATTAACAAAATATTTGCTTCGGAACCAAAGAAAATTATTATTGCTTTCGTCGTCGTCTTTTAAGCTATACCCACTACCAATACTGAAAGCATGTGTTAAATAATAATCTGCAGCAAAGATCACATTATTTTCATCACCAAATGTGCCATTTGCCTCAAGGTTTAGGTAGTTTCCATTCTGACCAATAGGTGTTACATATTTGATTCTCGCTGCAAAATCAGTTTGATCATCAGCATACTTATCTCCACGATAACCATCCACGCCTACAGCAACGAGCAAATTATTGATCGGCATATAACCTACCAATGCGCGATACATGGTCACGTTATAATCGTTTTTATAGTTTATAGAACCATAATTTGAATCTAGATCACTTTTTATTTTGACTGCTGCTAAACCCATTTCGCCATTTAAATAAAATTGCTCGTGGAAAAACTCTAGACCACCTGTGAAATAGTGAACATCTTGTTTGTCTTTTGCTCGTGCAAGTTGATAAAAATTATCTGTTGCTAAAGGATCATAGGTCAAATAGTCCTGACTTTTGATGCTGTGATAGTTATAAGTCGCATAAGCATTACTATTGTGGTTCAAAAAAGCAGCTTCATTATATGGGTTGTTTTTGATTTGCACAGTATCAAATAAATATTTTCCTTTAATATCAATTTGATAATCTTTATCTATGTAGTTGTTATCATGATCAAGAGAGGTGACGGCTGCGTCCAATTGCACAATATAAGCGAAGCTAGAGCAAGCGACAGAGCTCATAGCGAAAAACATGAGTGATCGTTTCATAAATTTCCTAAGATATTTTTGTTGTGAAGTGTATTGATTACATAATAATAACATTGTTCACAAAAACTATACCTTGGTCAATTATTTAAGTTAAAAAAAAGCCATATCTCAACTTTTTGTACTCTGTGGTAGAATGCCTGCGAATTAAAAGACGTCAAATGTGAGATTAAAACTCGTGGAAATTAATCCTTATCTAGTTCAGCTAAAAGACTTAAATGACCGTGGTCTAACACTACGGGGGTATCTTTGACTACGATCTAAAGAAAGAGCGTTTAGAAGAGGTTCTCCGCGAGTTAGAAGATCCTGCGATCTGGAATGATCAAAGCCGTGCACAAGCTATGGCGAAAGAAAAAGGTGAGCTTGAAAACGTCATCAATGTGTTAGAAGGTTTGGCAACGCAGTTAGATGATGCCCAAGCTATGCTTGATCTAGCAGTTGAAGCAGATGATGAAAGCTTATTGGCTGATGTACAAGCTGAATTGAGCTCGGCTGAAGAAGAGTTGGCAAAACTTGAATTCCGTCGTATGTTTAGTAATCCAATGGATCCGAATCCTTGCTATGTAGAAATCCAAGCAGGTTCTGGTGGTACCGAAGCGCAAGATTGGGCTTCTATGCTGTTACGTATGTATATGCGTTGGATTGAACGTCATGGCTTTAAAGCAGAGTTGATGGAAGAATCTGATGGTGATGTTGCGGGTATCAAATCAGCAACAATCCGTGTAGAAGGTGAGTATGCATATGGTTGGTTACGTACCGAATCAGGTGTGCACCGTTTAGTCCGTAAGTCACCATTTGACTCTGGTAACCGCCGTCACACCTCATTCTCAGCGGTATTTGTTTCACCTGAAGTTGACGATAATATTGAAATTGATATTAATCCTGCTGACGTGCGTACAGATACCTACCGTGCATCAGGTGCGGGTGGTCAGCACATTAACAAAACAGACTCAGCCGTCCGTTTAACTCATGCACCAACAGGAATTGTGGTGGCTTGTCAGAACCAACGTTCACAACATGCCAACCGTGACCATGCTTGGAAACAATTACGTGCCAAATTATACGAATTGGAAATGAGTAAACGTAATGAGGCAGCTCAAGCGCTTGAAGATTCCAAATCGGATATCGGTTGGGGAAGTCAGATTCGTTCATATGTATTGGATGATTCTCGTATTAAAGACTTACGTACAGGCGTAGAAAACTCAAATACCGGTGCAGTATTGGATGGTGATCTGGATAAATTTATTGAAGCCAGTTTAAAACAAGGTCTTTAATTTAAAATTTTAACAAAAGCAAAGCTTTATCTGTGTTTTTGCAATATATCCAAAAAAATCGATATTAAAATCGAAAAAATGCGATATATTAAATGCAAAGATGCTGAATGGAGCTTTGCTCTGAATTGAATGTGTCTAAGATGGATATTGATTTAATTTCTAAAGCATTGGCGAATCCGACTCGACGTCAGATTTTGGAGTGGCTTAAAAACCCACAACAATATTTGTCTGAAGAGCAGTGCGGTGGCTTTGGGCGTGGTGTGTGTGCAGGGAATATCGAAAGACTCGGTAATGTCTCTCAATCTACCATGTCAAATCATTTGTCTGTTTTACAACAGTCAGGATTAATTCAGGCAGAAAAATATGGTCAGTGGTCATACTTTTCACGCAATGAAGCGCTCATTCAGCAATATATTGATTATCTACAAAACTCGCTTTAAGGTCTCAAATTCGGGACAGCGAGTGATGAGGCAAATATGGCTGAACTCAATTCTCCCCTTGTACTTGGCGATTTACATCTCAAAAATCGTGTGGTGATGGCTCCATTAACGCGTAGCCGTGCCACCGCTGATCGTGTACCTACAGCAATGATGGTTGAATACTATGCACAACGTGCTAGTGCAGGTTTAATCATTTCTGAAGCTACTGTCATTTCAGAAGAAGCCAATGGCTATCTCAATACCCCTGGATTATTTACTGAAGCACAGGTAGCAGGATGGAAACCTGTGACTCAAGCAGTGCATGATCGAGGTGGGTTAATTGTGGCGCAGTTATGGCATGTTGGTCGTGTTTCACATCCAGATTTACTCAATGGTGAAACCCCTGTATCTGCGAGTTCGATTCAGCAAGCAGGTCAGGTCAGTCTACTACGTCCTAAACGTGACTATGTGATTCCACGTACTTTAGAAATTTCTGAAATTCACAGCATTACGGAACAATATAAACAAGCTGCAATCAAAGCCAAACAAGCAGGTTTTGATGGTGTGGAATTACATGCAGCCAATGGTTATTTGATCGATCAATTCTTACAAAGTTCAACCAATCACCGAGAGGATGAATATGGTGGTTCGGTAGAAAATCGCGCCCGCTTTTTACTCGAAGTAGTAGACGCTTTAATCGAAGTATGGGGCGCAGGTCGTGTTGGTGTGCATCTCGCACCGCGTGGCGATGAACATGATATGGGTGATGCTGATCCACGTGAAACTTTTGGTTATGCACTTGAGCAACTTGGTCAGCGTAAAATTGCATTTTTCTTTACCCGTGAGTATTTGGCTGAAGACAGTATCAGTCAATATATGAAGCAGCGTTCAGGTGGCGTACCGTATATTGCCAATATGCGTTTAAGTCGTGAAGATGCGATTCAATTACTAGCATCTGGTCAGGCAGATGCTGTGTCATTTGGTAAGGCGTATATTGCCAACCCTGATTTGTTTGAGCGCCTGGTTCAGGATGCACCTTTGAATGAATTGGTGTTTGAAAATATGATTGGTTCGCAAACAGCAGAAGGCTATATTGATTATCCAGCTTTAGCTTAATCACATTGTTGTTTTATAAGCTAAAACGATTTTTTACTAGAGCGTATGTAGCTGGCTTCATGTAGCTAAAATATGCAAAGCTTTGTATCATAGGATCTCGTTCATATCGCAATCGCAAAAGATCAGATTGGGTTGTAGTATAAATATCTATGCTTCAACCCATAAAATTTCGATCAGATTTCATTTCTGATTAGCTAAACAAAGCATGCTTTTGTACTAATGGATTAGATGTCTTGGCTTTAGCAAAAAGTTTTTCAGTGCCGTGACAACAAATCATTCAATATTATTCATTAACAACTGAATAATGCTCTGTTATATTTGCCCATTGATTTGTATAGAGGCATTCTGTTTGGCTACTCCTTTCTGGTATAACGCAGCACTTGCAATCGTCAAACCTTTGTATCGTTGGCGAATTAAAAAACGTGCACAAAATATGGCGGAATACCAACAAGAATGTCTCGAACGTTTTGGTCCATTTGAAGTAGTCAAGAATCAACATACGATTTGGTTTCACTGTGTCTCTGTAGGTGAAACCAATGCAGCACAACCGTTAATTGAGCATTATCTAAAGGCAGGTCATGCTGTTTTAGTGACCAATACAACAAAAACAGGACAAGCGCGCTCAAAATCATTATTTTTAAAAGCACCGTATCAGTCGCTTTTTCAAGCGGTATATTTACCTGCGGATCAGAAGCATCTGATTACTGATTTTTATCAAAAATACCAGCCAAAACTGCTGATTTTAGTTGAAACAGAACTTTGGCCTAATCTGATTGATCAAAGCCAACAATTTAAAGTACCGTGCATTTTGGTCAATGCCAGACTTTCAGAAAAGTCAGCCAAAGGTTATGCCAAAGCACCCAGTCTGACTTTACCGATGCTACAAAAACTGGATTATTTATTGGCACAGGATCGGGCAACTCAACAGCGTTTTGTTGATTTAGGTATTCAGCAAGTTAAAACAGAAGTGGTTGGAAGCATTAAATTCGATATTTCTGCACCAGTGCAATTTTTACAGCAGGCTGAGCAGCTTCAACATGATTGGCATTTGAGTAATAGAAAAATTATAACTATTGCCAGTACGCATGCGCCTGAAGAAGAAAAACTACTGATGGCATTTAAGCCATACTTAGAACGTTATCCAGACTGGGTATTGATCGTTGTACCCCGTCATCCCGAACGCTTTGATGATGTTTTTTCGACAGCGCAAAACTTAGATTTAATCACTCACCGTCGTAGTTTAGAACAGACAATCCAAACGGATACGCAAGTTTATTTAGCCGATAGCATGGGCGAAATGTGGTTGTGGTATGCCTTGAGCCAAGCGTGTTTTGTTGGTGGCTCATTAAATGAACCGGGGGGTGGTCATAATATTTTGGAACCAATGGTTTTAGATGTTCCTACTGTGATTGGACCACGTTATTTTAATTTTCAGGCGATCGTAGATGAGTTTTTACAAGCGAATGCTGTAAAGGTTGGACAAACAGTCGATGAGGTTGTTGCGCTATTGGTTCGCTGCTTGGAAGATCAGGATTTTGCCCAACTGTTGAGTCAGCATGCGGTTGAAGTATTGAACCGTAATAAAGGTTCTTTACAGAAACATATTGCCGTGATTGATCGCTATCTATAATTCGATATTGTTGTGAAATCCGCTGTTGTAAAAGCTGCAATGCATCAAGCCAAATGAACCAGACTTTATTATGAACATTGTTCTTCTCGACCCTCGTCAAACGCAGTCCGATATTTGGAAAATTAGTTCCAATCGACAACTTGAACATTTACATCGCCATCTCGCAGTCAAGGTTGGTGATACATTGAAAGTAGGTGTTCGAGATGGAGATCGCTATTTAACGGAAATCATTGCTGTTTCTGAACAAGAGATTTTAATTAGACCGATTCAAAAAGAAGTCATTCCTGCAAAATTACCCATGACTTTGATTGTCGCTCTACCACGTCCGAAAGTATTGCGGCGTTTGATCATGGATGCAGTCACAATGGGCGTGCAGCAAATGATACTTATACATAGTTATCGCGTCGATAAAAGCTATTGGCAAACGCCTTTTTTACAACAACTTGAACACTACATAACGTTGGGGTTGGAGCAAGCTGGGGATACCATTGCCCCAAAAATAGAATTATATAAACGCTTTAAGCCCTTTGTGGAAGATGTTTTACCACAGTTGATTCACGCACACAGCCCAGCTTATGTGGCACATCCTTATATCGAACAGCAGATGCCTTTTGCGATTGAACATGCATGTACTGTAATTATTGGTCCAGAGGGCGGTTTTATTCCCTATGAAATTGATTTACTCATTAAAAACGGCTGCCAAGCTGTCAGCTTAGGCAACCGTATTCTACGTACTGAAACTGCGATTCCTTATGTCATTGGACGCTTATTTAGCACGAGCTGATTCAAGATCGTCGCTAGATGGATCACCACGATATACTTTGACTTCCTGAACTGGGTAAGGGATGGAAATATTATTTTCTGCAAAGGCTTCAAGTACATTTTCTTGAATTTGACTGATCGATGCAGCAGTGACAACTTGAGTGGTATCTACCCACCAACGAACGGTTAAATTGACTGAGAAATCAGCTAAAGCAGATACATTAACTGTAAAGCCCGGTTGGCTCAGGATACGCTGATCTTTATCCAGTAATTTAAGGATAATATCCTTCGCCTTTTGTACATCATCTTCATAGCCAATACCGACTACAAATTCACAGCGACGACGCTGATAAGCCGTATTGACCGTGACTGCGCTGGTATAAACCGTTGCGTTTGGAATCACAATACGGCGACCGTCTGGTGAACGTAAAAAGGTCGCACGGATTTGAATATCTTCAACCGTACCCTCCATGTTATTCACGATGATGTCATCGCCAATTTTGAACGGTTCACCTAAAAGAATTAAAATACCTGAAAGTAGATTTTGGAAAATATCTTTAAAGGCAAAACCAATCGCAACCGAACCAATCCCCAAGGCACTCATCAATTGACCGGGCGTAAAACCTGGAATTGCGATGACCATGGCAATTAAAAAACCAAAAAATATAATCGCTGTACTGCCTACACGGTTCAATACTAAAACTAAATTTTGGCGTGTATAGGTACGATTTTCGAGTGTTCGACGAACAAAGAATTTAAACAGCTTAGACAATAACCAAAAAATGGTGATGACAATCAACGCAATACATAAATAAGGCATACGCTCCCAAAAACCATCTACAAATTTATCAATGGTTGTGTATGCATCTTTATATTTTTCGGTATGTTGAATTACCGTTTGCGCAGTTTTTTCACCTGCAGAACTAATCAATTGAGTCGTGTCTTGCGCAACGGTACTCAATGCATTTGCATCTTCAGCCACAATGATGTCCAATAAAATAATTGGCATATTTTGCCTGAAATTTTAAAGAAGTTAAGCCTTGATTACAGTTTTTCGTATAACCGAAAAATAAAATAATATTGATGAGAATTTTACCAGCATTGATAAAGTTGATTGCAAAGTCAATCCGCTTTAAAAATATTCAGTACTCTTTTGAATGATCGTAGTGGGACTGCCAATTTCTCCTGTACCTACCATAAAAGACACGATACTGGTGGATGCAAATAATCCAATCACAAAACTAATGATCATCAACCAAGCGAGTAATTTTTCAATGAATGCAGATGGGCGGGGATGACCGAAACGGTTGGCTTTGCTGCAACCACGTGCAAAGAGCAAATAAAATGCCATAAAAAACTGTATGATTGGAATCAAACACAGCACTATCCACCAACCTGATTTATTGCGATCATGAAGTCGACGAATCACCACCACGAACATGAAATATAAATATGTGCAGCTCAATAAGATATAACTCATTTGACTGAGTGTAGAAAGAGAATGGATGGCATTTTGGCTGAAATGCATTGAATCCAAATTCAAAATTCCCAGCATCACACTTAGACTCAACAGTGCAAAAGTAAAAAACAGCTGTAAGATCCCGAACCAAGCAATATAACTCAAACGATTAAAACGACCGTGTATCGATAGTGGATGATCAGTTTGTGGTATGACCTGTTTTGAGAAAAATGAAGAGGATTGTTGTGTTTGCATGATGATTGTGTCCAGTTGAAGAAATTCAGTAAGGAAATGTTTTTTTCTGAAAAAAACCATATGCACTTATCACCACAAATTATAAGATCAAAAAAGCGACATAGATATTGAAAATTCGAATGTTTTGGCAAATGACTTAACATTTTCCGATGGTTAAAGTGACCCCTGTGTCTACGACCAAAGCACAATTGTTAATCAAAATGCGCTATCGTAATACTGAACACATGCAGCAAATAAAATCAATAACGTAGGCATACATCTCGTGATGAGATGACAGATCAAGGAAGCAGAATATGAACGAAATATATCCAGTTCCAGAACAATTTGTAAAAACCGCAAGAACCAATGAACAAGAGTATTTTGACCGTTATCAACAGTCAGTGGAGCATCCAGACGAGTTTTGGGCAGAAGCAGCAAAAAAACTGGATTGGATCAAACCATTTACTCAAGTTAAAAATACCAATTTTGACAAAGATCATTTTAAGATTGAATGGTTTGCGGATGGTGAATTGAATGTCAGTGCCAACTGTTTAGATCGTCACCTCAAAGAGCATCCACTTAAACCTGCAATCATCTGGGAAGGTGATCATCCATCACGACATAAAATTATTTCTTTTGAAGAGCTGCATGATGAAGTCTGTCGTTTTGCCAATGTATTGAAAAAAAATGGGATAACCAAAGGTGATCGGGTCATTTTGTATATGCCGATGATTCCCGAAGCTGCAATCGCGATGTTGGCATGTGCACGTATAGGGGCGGTGCATTGTGTGGTTTTTGGAGGATTCTCTCCTGACTCTCTTGCCAGCCGAATTGATGACAGTCAAGCCAAATTAGTCATTACCGCTGATCAGGGAATGCGTGGCGGAAAAACTATTCCATTGAAAGAAAATGTGGATGCTGCCTTGACTTTTGCGGGGACCAGTTCTGTTGAAAAAATGATTGTCGTCCATCGTACTGGGCACCCTATTCAGATGAAAGAGGGACGTGATTTGTGGTATCACATGGAAATTATGACGGTGACAGACATCTGCCCGCCAGAAGCCATGAACGCCGAAGATCCTTTATTTATCTTATATACTTCAGGTTCCACAGGAAAACCGAAAGGTGTTTTACATACTACAGGGGGTTACCTGACTTATGTGAATTCAACCTTTAGAGAAGTATTTGATATTAAGCAAGATGATGTGTTCTGGTGTACTGCTGATGTCGGATGGATTACAGGTCATTCTTATGTGCTTTATGGACCACTCTCTAACGGTACTACCACAGTAATGTCTGAGGGAATTCCACAATATCCAACTTGGGCACGTACTGGACATATAGTCGATAAGCATAATATTACGATTCTCTATACCGCACCGACAGCAATTCGCGCCATGATGCGTGAGGGTGATGCATTCGTTCGTGAGAGTGACCGCAGTAGTTTGCGTTTATTGGGCTCAGTAGGTGAACCAATAAATCCTGAAGCTTGGAATTGGTATTATACCGTAGTGGGTGAAAGCCGTTGTCCGATTGTCGATACATGGTGGCAAACCGAAACAGGCGGAATTTTAATTTCACCATTGCCAGGCGCAACTGCACTAAAACCAGGTTCTGCAACACGTCCTTTATTTGGAATACAACCTGCGCTGGTTGATGCAGAAGGTCAGGAACTGCAAGGAGCGGCTGAAGGGAACTTGATTATCAAAGGTTCTTGGCCGGGGCAAATGCGCACCATTTGGGGAGATCCTGAGCGATTTATTGAAGCCTATTTCTCAACCTATCCTGGAAGTTATTTCACAGGTGATGGTGCACGACGGGATAAAGATGGTTATTACTGGATTACTGGGCGCGTCGATGATGTATTGAATGTTTCAGGTCATCGTTTAGGTACGGCTGAAATTGAAAGTGCGTTGGTAGCGCATGAAAAAGTTGCTGAATCTGCCGTAGTGGGTATGCCTCATGAGATCAAGGGGCAAGGAATTGCAGCTTACGTCACCTTACAAGCGGGCGAGGCTGAAACAGAAGAATTGCGTAAAGAACTGGTCAATTGGGTTCGTAAAGTATTGGGACCTGTCGCAACACCAGATGCCATTTATTGGGCACCGGCTTTACCAAAGACCCGTTCAGGTAAGATTATGCGTCGGATTTTAAGAAAAATTGCTGCCAATGAATTAGACAGTTTAGGCGATACTTCGACTTTGGCGGATCCAAGTGTAGTGGATCAATTGATTACAGAAGTCAAAGCTCACACTTGATCAAGCTCGCGAGTAGCTTTTGGTTAGGCTAAAGTTTGATACCGTCAGCTCAATACTGGCGGTATTTTTTAAGTGTTATTTTCAAAGGATCGAATAAGTAACGCAAGCATTGTGATAAGGTCATCTTGCTTGATCTGCTAAGCTCAATAAATTGGATATAAGAGTTAAAATGATGAATGCACCACAATCTGCTTTAAATCTTTCGGCTTTGGATATTGCAAAAGAACTGGCAAAGCAATTTGCACAAACAGCAGCTGAGCGAGACAAAGCAGGAGGCAATCCGAAGTTTGAACGTGATTTGATCCGCAAAAGTGGTTTATTGAGCCTGGCTATTCCACAACAATATGGTGGGCAAGGCGCAGATTGGAAGACAATTTTTCAGACGGTTCAAACCATCGCACAAGTCGATAGTTCCTTAGCACATGTCTATGCTTTTCATCATTTATTAATCGCCACCGTTCAACTCTTTGCCCAACCTGAGCAATATCAGCAATGGTTTGAGCAAACTGCGCAGCAGCATTTGTTTTGGGGTAACACGCTCAATCCTTTAGATAAACGAACCACTGTTCAACAAGTGTCTGAACAGGAATTTATTTTTCATGGTGATAAAAGTTTCTGTTCAGGTTCTATAGATTCAGATATTTTACTGTGTTCTGGTTTTAATGCTGCTGATCAGTTACTGATTGCTGTGATTCCAACCCAACGAGAAGGAGTAAGCTTTTTAGGGGATTGGAACAATATGGGACAACGTCAGACAGACAGTGGAACTAGCCATTTTGAACAAGTGAAAGTATATAAAGATGAGTTGCTTTTAAATCCTGGACCATTAAGTACGCCGTATTCAAGTTTACGCCCACTGATTGCTCAATTGATTTTTGTGCATCTTTTCCTAGGTGTCGCAGAAGGTGCATTTGAAGTCGCTCGACAATCGATACAAACACAAAAAGCATGGTCAAAATCTTTGGCTGAGCAAGCGATACATGATCCGTATATCCAAAAGCATTTTGCTGATTTTTATGTCCAGCTACAAAGCGTACGCTTACTGATAGAGCAGGCAGTTGAAGCATTGCAAGCGGCTTGGAATATTGGTGAAGATTTAACTGAACAGCAACGGGGTCAGGTGTCAATCGCGATTGCGACTGCAAAAATTGCTGCTACGAATAGCTCACTATTCGTGACCCAAAATATTTTTCAAGTTTTGGGTGCGCGTGCAACCACAGCACAATTGAATTTAGACCGTTTTTGGCGAAATGTACGCACACAAACTTTACATGATCCAATCGACTATAAATATCAAGAGGTTGGGGACTGGGTGTTGACAGGAAAAGTCCCTAATCCTAGTTTTTATTCTTGAGCAAGCTCAGCCATTTCATTTGTCTATGTGACCAAACTTAGATATAGTCAAACCACCTGATTATTCATACAAGTGATTTATCTTCAAACAAGCATATGCTTTTTATATGGATTTTTGAAAGTTTTGTATAAACAGTTTTTTGTATTTTTGATTCTCAGACAGTCTTGCTATCGTGAGGCGACATGGATGTCGCCATGTTGAGCGGGGGTATATGAGCAAAAACAAAGCACTGCTTTGTTTGCAGCGCAAGAACCCTTTTAAACGAAAGATTTTTGTCATCTTTTTATCTCTGAAAAGTGAAGCATCGCCTACGCAAACCGATTTAAACTATAGATCTAAAGCGTGGCATTGCAAGCTTTAGATTATCAAACAATATATTTATCATATTGAATTTATTGGTCTAAAAATTATATTTACTGTATTTTTTTTCAAAAAATTGACTACAGGTAAGAAGCTGAGACAGCATAAGCTTTGAATCGCTGAGAGGTACATGGCGTACCTCACTTCGACAATCAACAAAGGTTAAGGATGAGATGTCTGTTTCAAGGTATTCAATACTTCATAAGCGGCTTGAATACGTTCGGCATTTGCAATTCTTTTATTCATCAGCATGACCAAGCCAAATTTTTCCGCAGGAATATAAATCAGATAGGTTCCAAAACCATTTGTTGATCCTGTTTTATGGAATACTCTTGCCCCTGATTTGACCAGTGTTTTTTCAACTGGGTTTGATTGCATCACCACACGGTCAGAGTTGCTTTCTAATAATGTTTCTAAGCTTGCTGGATAGTCGAAAGTTTCCCATCCAAGTGCTTGGGTCATCCCTCCCATTTTAAAGTAACCGATATGCGTTCCTTGAATTGCAGGTCGAATGGATGCCTTCGCTTGATCTGGATTTAAGTTCAATTTTAAGAACTGTAGTAGATCAGGAAGGTTTGATTTCACCCCATAGGCTTGAGCATCGAAAGGTCCCGGATTAACTCGAATTGGGCGATTGTTTTGATCATAGCCAAAAGCATAATTAGTTTGCTGCGCTTTTGGGACGTTGACATAACTATGTTGGAGCTGAAGTTGAGGAAAGAGAACTCGCTCTAATAATGTGCTAAACGGCATGTTCATGGCTTTTGCTGTAGCTTCGCCAAATAGCCCTATACTGGGGTTTGAATATTGTCTAAATTGACCAACGGGTTGATTGACCTTCCAATCTTGAAAGTATTTAAGCGTTTGTGCATCGGTTTTGATTTGATCAGGAAATTGTAATGGCAGATTACCCGTGGTGTAGGTTGCCAACTGCAAAAGTGTGACTTTATTAATTTCTGAATTTTTTAATGCAGATAAATATTTTCCTGGATGGTCTTGAAGTGATAGTTTAGATAAACTTTGCGCATAACTGCCCGCCGTTGCAGTAAACAGTTTACTCACAGAGCCTAATTCAAACAGGGTACTTTTATTGACTGATTTCTTGTCAGCAAGTGATTGTACACCATAGTATTTTTCATAACTTTTGCCTTGGTACAGTACTCCAATTGCCATCCCGGGTACTGCATATTTTTGCATTAAGGGCTGAAATGCCTGAGTCATTGCATTTTCAACCTTCGCAGTGGTTATTTGCTGATTGGCATTTACATAAGTCGTCAGTCCCATGCTACTGATCAGGACGTAAAAGATCGTTTTTGTTTTCTTTAAAAGAGCCATAACCACTTATTCCAATCTATACAGGCAAAAAAAGATTATTTTAATGTGGATTAGAGATTTTCCAAGATCAAGCTTGTTGAGTATATGTATGTCGATATAGATACTTGAAGCAAAATAGATGATTAAAACAAATCAATCGGTGAAGAACGATATTTTATAGCTGATTGGGCTGTTCATACTGAACGACCATGAAACTTTAGCGATGTCAAAAAAAATCCCTCAAGCCGAGTCATGAGGGATAAGCTGCAAAAATTTGTTTTAGTTGTTTATTGTTGTTTTCTACGGCACAAACTCTGGCGCTAGAAATGATCAGGCTGATTTCGCAGTAATTTGCGCTTTTTGAGTTTCTTCTAGTTGACGTACCAAAGGCAGCACTTTTTCTCCAAAATATTCAACTTCCTCAATAAAATGTAAAAAGCCCGAAAGTATGAGGTCGACGCCCACACTTTTTAACTCAACGATTCGTTCAGCAATCTGTTGCGGTGTGCCAATCAAATTGGTCTTAAAGCCATCGTTATATTGCACCAAGTCTTCAAAAGTTGATTTTGCCCAGTTGCCTTCACCCTCTTTAGAGGCGGCACCTGCTTCACGTGTTGCATCACCAAAAGCATTGACTGCTTCAACATTGGCTTGATCAATAATTTCTTGTAACACTGCTTTGGCTTCTTGCTCTGTATCACGGGCAATAATAAAAGCATTGACCCCAATTTTTACTGAATGACCATTCAGCTTGGCTTTTTCTCGAATATCATCAATTTGCTTTTTTAATTCTTCAGGAGTATTGCCATTGGTAAAATACCAATCAGATACACGAGATGCCATATCACGTGCTGCACGAGAACTTCCTCCCTGAAACACTTCAATATGCGGTTTTTGCAAAGGTTTTGGTTTTAAGGTGTAGTCTTTAAACTGATAATATTTGCCATCGAAACTATAGTTATCTGTAGTCCATATTCCTTTTAAAGTTCGAATAAATTCTTCAGAACGGACATAGCGCTCATCATGTTCAGGCCATGGTTCACCGATGGCATCAAACTCACCACGAAACCAACCGCTCACCACATTAATGGCAATACGACCATTAGTCAGATAGTCGATCGTTGCCAATTGTTTGGCCGCTAAAACAGGTTTCCATGGACCAGGTAGGATTGCAGCAATCACTTTTAATTTGTCCGTCTTCGCCAATAAAGCATGGCTAAAACTTACAGACTCATGTTGATTTTCAGCGCCATAGCCTGCGGTGAAACGAATTTGGGTGAGGGCATATTCGAAACCACTTTTTTCAGCCGCTTGTGCTAAGCGGACATTATAGTCATAGCTCCAGTCGGTACGTTGTTCAATATTACTGACCACTAAACCACCGCTGACATTGGGCACCCAATATGCAAACTTAATGGCTGGATTATGGTGTGATGAAAACTGTGACATAACATGACCCTCTATTTTTTATTATCTGCGGCTACGAGGTTGCAATTAAGCAACCTGTGATTGTGGTGATTTGGATTTTGCATGAAGACGGTTTTCTGCTGCATCCAAGTTTGGGATTGCAGCTGAAGGCAGTACCTCATCTTGCTCGATTTGTTTGTTAATCCCTAAGTTTTGATTGGCTTGTTCCGTCTTAGCTTTGACAACCTCAGCACGTTGCCCTTTTGCAGGAGCCCATTCCAAAATTGGCAATGCGCGTGCAACAGCCAAAGTAATACGATCTTGAATATGTTCACTCTTGATGGTGTATTCAGGCGTGAAATCACGATCGGTTGCATAGACGCCAATCGGTAGGGTTTGGGCTTGGAAAAAGCTAAATAATGGACGAAGCTGATGTTCCAATACCAATGCATGGCGATCGCTTCCGCCTGAAGCAGCCAGTAATACCGGCACATCCACCAGTGCTGTTTGTTCAACAAAGTCAAAGAAATGTTTAAATAAACCTGTGAAAGATGCACGATAAACTGGTGTGCCGACGATCAAGGCATCTGCTGCTTCGACGGCTGCTAAATCATCTTGTACACGTTGTGGAAGCTGATTACGGTAAATTGCACCACCCAGTAAATGACCAATTTCACTGAATTTAATAAAATGCACATTGATCGGAGTTGCTTGACCGAGCTCATCTAAAATGGCTTGAACTAAACTTTCTGTTTTTGAAGGGTTATTTAAGCCCCCTGATACAGCAACAATATTTAAGGGTTTTTGTTGAGTATAAATAGACATGTTGGCAACCTAATAAATTGAATCTCGAAATGCCATTCATTTATCTATATTCAGTGAGATTGGTAAAATAATGAAAAACAGATTGGTTATCAGTTTTTGAGATATACAGGAAAATGCTTCATTTTAAGGAGAAGATATAGTCTAAATTGCTGAACTTATTTGATATTATTTATTTGGATAAGCAATTCATTTTTAGATGTTTATTTTATATTTAAAAGTGATATTTAAATCTGTATTTTGAGAAATAACCGAAAAAGAGTAGGGAATTCTCATTAAAGCACACAAATAATTCAAAAATTCGTTAATATTAACGTATCTTAAATAGCAATAGTGCGGTTAGAATAAAAGAACTGTGCTAGAGATCTCTCACTTCGCTTATGAATATTTTAATCGTTGATGATCATCCACTGTTTCGCCATGCGTTAATTCAGGCGGTTCGTTATAGTTTGCCACAAGCTCAAATCAGTGAAACTGCGGCTGTTAATGAGTTCTACGAGCGTTTGGAAAATGGTCCTGAACCAGATTTAGTCTTATTGGATTTAAATTTACCTGGTGCATCGGGTTTCTCTGCATTGGTCCATGTTCGTGCACAGTATCCTGCGATTCCAATTATTGTGGTATCAGCCCACGAAGAAGCATCGATTATTCAGCGTGCGATTGCGCACGGTGCAATGGGTTATATTCCGAAGTCTGCGCATCCAAGCCATATTGGGGAAGCAATTCGCCAAGTATTAGAAGGCGAAATTTGGTTGCCGCCAAATTTACCGACTGCGAATATGAATTTTGACCCTCGTGCTGCAGATGAAACAGCTTTGGCAGAGCGTATCCAATCTCTAACGCCACAGCAATTCCGTGTCTTAATGATGGTTGCCGAAGGTTTGCTGAATAAACAAATCGCATATGAACTGGATGTTTCTGAAGCGACGATTAAAGCGCATGTGACTGCAATATTCCGTAAGTTGGGTGTACAAAATCGTACTCAAGCTGTCTTGGCAATCAATGCGCTGAACATCGAAGAGAAAAAAGTTTAAGGTTTTTCTGATGATTCAGTGAACATTAGAAAAGTCTCTAAAATTATGAGAAGAGTGTATTAAAAATATGCTCTTTTTTATATTTTAAAATTCATTTTTAAGTTTTATTTTTATAAAATTTAGTTTGTTATCGGTATTTTATTCTTTGCTAAACAAGGAATGAATCTCCGATAATTTTTTCACTTTTATCAATTATTCAAAATAGGCGTATACTGATCAGACATGAGGAAAAACTATGTCTGATGCATCTGAATCTACAGCGTACATTGAGTATGGTACTCGTCCCTTTCTGGCGATTTTGCTGTCACTATTTCTAGCAGGGTTTGCGGTATTTTCATCATTGTATTGTGTTCAGCCGATGATGCCTTTTCTGGCAAAATTCTTTCATGTGACCCCTACACATAGCAGTTTCCCACTTTCATTTTCCACCATTACATTGGCTTTGGGGCTTTTGTTTGCAGGGTTAATCTCAGATCGTTATGGTCGTAAACAGATCATGGCGATTTCTTTGTTTTCAACAGCCACTTTATTATTAATTAGCTCATTACTACCATATTGGGAAATCTTTCTTGCCACACGAATGCTGATTGGTCTGGCGGTGAGTGGAGTTGCATCAGTAGCGATGACCTATATTGGCGAAGAAATCGCACAAAAAGATGTTGGCTTTGCAATGGGTTTGTATATTTCAGGTACTGCGATTGGTGGTATGAGTGGGCGCTTAATCGCAGGCGTTTTACTGGATTATATTTCATGGCAAACAGCTACTATGATTATTGGCATACTCAATTTATTGATCGCCATCACTTTCTATGTTGCACTCCCTGCGTCCAAACACTTTAAATCTTATCCGATTCAATTCTCTCGCTTTATCGAATCGTTCAAGAAAAACCTCTCTGATGCAAAATTAAGATTCCTATTCATCGAAGGTTTTATTTTGATGGGTTGCTTTGTCACTGTGTTTAATTACATGAGCTATCATCTTTTAGAAAAACCTTTTGAGTTGTCTCAGACGTGGATTGGCTTGATTTCGATCGCTTATTTATCAGGTATTTATAGCTCACCACGTGCAGCTGGCTGGAGTCGTCGATTTGGACGTGCAAAAGTTTTGATTGCCATGTTTTGTAGTATGGCGCTAGGTTTGTGGGTGATGTTCATTCCATCTTTATGGACTGTGTTAATTGGGTTATTTATTTTCACCTTTTCATTTTTTGCGGCACATTCCACCTCAAGCAGTTGGGTATCTATACAGTCTTTACAATATCGTGCAGTCGGTTCCTCGCTGTATTTGTTTTGCTACTATCTCGGTTCAAGCCTGTTGGGCAGTGGTAGTGGCTTGATTTGGGAAAAATATGGCTGGTCGGGTTTAACCGTGAGCATAACTGTTGTGCTGGGTATTGGGTTATTGGTCGCGCTAAAATTAAATCAAATGCAGAAGCAAACTGACTCAGATTCGACAAAGCTTGAATCGAACTAAATTGCCCTGAGCTTTTATTGATTGATTCACGATCCTCATTTAAAACAGTTTATTCATTTCATTTTGACATTTGAATGAAATGAAAATAGAGAAATCACTGCTAAAAATAAAATGTTTACTTTTTAATCAAGCAACATGAGCAAAATTCATGGTAAAATGATTGGCTTTCATCTTAGATCTCTCCCGATCGCCAACCGCCAATCGAGAAAACTTACCATGTCGACCGCTTATACTGCTCAGACCGCGCCTGTTGCGTTGTTTGATTATGACAAATATTGGGCATCGTGCTTTGAACCAGCACCTTTTTTGCCCATGTCTCGCGAAGAAATGGATCAACTCGGTTGGGACAGTTGTGACTTTATTTTAGTGTGTGGGGATGCATATATTGACCATCCTTCATTCTGCTCAGGGATTATTGGTCGAACACTTGAAGCGCAAGGTTTCCGTGTTGGCATTATTGCTCAACCCGATTGGACATCTGCCGAAGCCTTTAAAGTTCTAGGTAAACCAAATATTGCTTGGGGTGTTACAGCAGGCAATATGGACTCGATGATCAATCGCTATACAGCAGATCGTAAGATTCGTTCAGATGATGCTTATTCTCCAGACAATGTGCCGAATAAACGTCCCGATCGTGCTGCAACGGTGTATTGCCAACGTTGTCGTGAAGCATTTCCGGATGTACCAGTATTGTTGGGCGGTATCGAAGCGTCTTTACGCCGTATCGCCCATTATGATTATTGGTCAGACAAAGTCCGCCGTTCAGTGTTGATGGACTCCAAAGCGGATTTATTGATGTATGGTAATGGTGAACGCTCTATTGTTGAAGTGATGCATCGCCTTGCCAAAGGTCAAAAAATTCATGAAATTACCGATGTTCGTGGCACAGCATTCATCGTCAATAAGAGCAATCGTGCTTCAAAAGCCAAATTTGTTGAAATTGCATCCAATGATGTGGATTCAATTGGGCGAGTTGATCCGATCATCAACCCGTATGTGATGACCGAAGATTTGGATGGATGTGAGATTGAGCAGAATAAAGGCAATTCTTTAAGCCAATATCAAAATTTCCAAAAAGAATTGGTTGCCAATCCTGTGGTACGTGAAGGCGATCATCTGGATGAAAATACTCAAATTGTACGTTTACAGCCTGCTTCAAAGGCGATTAAACATAAATTACCACCGCGCGAGCTGGCGGTAATTCGTTTACCTGCTTTTGAAGAGGTGGCAGAAGATCCTGTGTTGTATGCACACGCAAACCGTATTTTACACTTGGAAACCAATCCGGGAAATGCGCGTGCCTTGGTGCAAAAACATGGTGAACGTGATGTTTGGCTGAATGCGCCACCGATTCCATTGACCACTGAAGAAATGGACTATGTGTTTGATTTGCCTTATGCACGTCTACCACATCCTGCTTATGGCAATGCACGCTTCCCAGCCTTCGACATGATTAAATTCTCCGTGAATATTATGCGTGGCTGTTTTGGCGGTTGTACTTTCTGTTCAATTACTGAGCATGAAGGGCGAATTATTCAAAACCGTTCTGAAGAGTCAATTTTGCGTGAAGTCGAAAAGATTCGTGATACAGCACCTGGCTTCACAGGCATTATTTCTGATCTCGGTGGTCCAACGGCAAATATGTACCGTTTGCATTGTAAAGATCCAGAAATTGAAAAAAATTGCCGTAAACCTTCCTGTGTTTATCCGGGTGTATGTCAAAATTTACATACTGATCATGCGCCTCTAACACAGTTATATCGCAAAGCCCGTGCAATCAAAGGCATTAAAAAAATTCTGATTGGTTCAGGTTTACGCTATGATCTTGCTGTATTAAATCCTGAATATGTCAAAGAGCTGGTTCAACATCATGTGGGCGGGTATTTGAAAATTGCCCCTGAGCATACCGAAAAAGGTCCATTGTCGAAGATGATGAAACCCGGAATCGGAACTTATGACCGCTTTAAGCAGATGTTTGATCGTTTTAGTAAGGAAGCGGGTAAAGAACAATATCTTATTCCTTATTTTATTGCTGCGCATCCAGGAACTACAGATTATGACATGATGAATCTGGCGATCTGGCTCAAGAAAAATGGTTTCCGTGCCGATCAGGTTCAGACTTTCTATCCATCACCAATGGCAACAGCGACAACCATGTACCATACCAACAAAAATCCGTTGGCGAAGGTGGCGCGTTATACTGAAAATGTCGATATTGTCAAAGGTGAAAAGCGTCGTCGCTTACATAAAGCATTCTTACGTTATCATGATCCAAATAACTGGCCTTTATTACGTGATGCCTTACGTGAAATGGGGCGTGCTGATTTGATTGGCAACTCTAAACAGCATTTGATCCCAACCTATCAACCGCAAGGTACGGATGGTCAGTATCAATCTGCACGTAAGAAGAACTCAACATTGGCAGGTGATTCACAAAAGCGTACGGGTGAAAATACTGCACGTACTCAGTCACGACATGCCAATCAGCCAAATCGTCCACAAAAAGGGCAAGTGTTGACACAACATACAGGTTTGCCACCGCGTGAAACAGGGGATCGTAAAAAACCGTTTGGTGGAAACAGTAAAGGAAAATCTAAGCCGAAAAGTAGAGCTTAAGTTTTAGTGAGTGTTCAAGAGGGTGCGAAAGCACCCTCTTTAAATTCAAATTGAATAATTAAAATACAAAACTGTGGATAACTTTGCTTAAACTGTTGAAAAATTTTGTGTACGAAAAGTACACAAATTCTGGTTTTAATTGTCCTACAATCAAACTAAAGTTTTATCGGATTTAGTTGTATTCGTAATAGATACAAGGTATAAAAGCCATAAATCAATTCATTTATTTGTAGGAATAAATGAGGAAAATAAATAATAGTTCAACAAATATTTTAAAACTGTGATATGAGTTGTTATTTTTTAAATTAAGCAAATTTATATCTCATATGTGACGTTGAACTGAGAGTAAAAAAGTATCTTTAGATACACAAGAACTGGTCTTATTTGACCAAATTATAATAAAGAATTAGGAAATGAAATATGGACATATTGATTGTTGCGAGTTTGATACTATTTGCCGCTGTGATTGCGATTGCTTATAAAGGATTGAAAAATAAGCAGCAAGTTGATAGTGCTCTGCGTAGAAGAGCAGTATTTAATTCACATGAACAGATTACTTTTACTCGACTAAAAGAAATTTTACCTGAAGCTAATATTTTGGCTCATGTGTCTTTTGATGCATTGTTAACAACAAAATATTTACACACACGTCGTAAATATCAGCAAATGTTTGCAGATTTTGTTGTATTGGACAAAGACTGTAAAGTTTTGGCTGTGATTGCTTTAGAAGATATCAATGCAATTAAACGTGCTCACCAAAATACCTATAAAGATGCATTGTTACAATCTGCAGGCTACAGAGTGATTCGTTATCTCGGTATTCCTGAATATCAGGATTTGCGTGAAGATTTTTTAAGTGAGTTCGCTGAAATGAGTCATTCACACGTGCTCGAGGAACAACTGTTGGGGAAGTTTGATCTTTATTCTAATCGTGTATATGGTTAATAAAAAATGCATGTCTCAGCATGCATTTTTAAATGTTCAAATTAATTTCTACAATGATTCAGGTTTTACCGCAACTACCGTCATCTCCACCAAAACATCAGGTCGATAAAGTTTTGCTTCCACACAAGTTCTTGGAAGTGCTTCAATATCAGAACACCAAGCATCCCAAACTTCATTCATTGCTGCATAATCATTTTCAATATCTTTCAAAAAGATCATCACAGACATGATGTGGCTTTTGTCTGTTCCTGCATCTGCAAGAAAACGGTCAATCATATCTAAAGTCTGCTGAGTCTGTCCTTTAATATCTAAGGTTAAATCTGTTGCCAATTGACCTGCCAAATGGACTAAATTGCCTGAAATCGCAATTTCAGAAAAGCGCTTTTCTACATGCAAACGTTGTACAGTCATGATCACTCTCAAATCTTGTTTATGGGCTAAATTTTACGTGATCAAGATACATCTGCAAACCAACTTTGTTATGAGTGCGTAAATGCATCTATGCGAATTAAAGTTTTATGTTTAAAAACGATAAAACAATCGTACTCAGGGCAAATAATCAGGCTACCTAAGTTCAAAAACTGAATTTTTGCGATGCGTAATTGATTTAAGCAAAACGCAACTGATGATTGTAAAGGGCAAAGTTGCTGTAGTTGTTCTGGCGCATTTTGTTTAATAAAAAGATTCATGACCATCTCGATGAATTTAAAACGATGATTAAGCAGTGAATGAATAGACATTCACTGCATGGCAATTAAGATTGAGGAGGGATGTAGGATTTAAGCGCTCGCTCAGGCTTATTGTTGATTTGATACCAATCGATGTGACGTGTAAGGAACATGACGACCGCGAGTAATACAAATGAAATGATCGAACCGATCAAGAAGGTCTTGCCTGAGGAATGCAATAACAGATACATCACAGCGTAGAGTGAACTGAGGATCACACCGAATAAGGCAGCAGCTTTAAAACCTTTCATCACATAGAACAAATACCATGTCATGAGACCAACACAGGCAACTCCTGCGACAAAGTAAGCCCATGCAAAGGCATAGTATTCACTGATAGAAAGCAGTAGGACAAAGAAAAGACCTTGTGCGATTGCCACCAAAGAATATTGAATTGGATGAATACGAAGGCTTTTAAGCACCTCAAATAAGAAGAAACAACCAAAGGTAATGATGATAATCACGACACCATATTTAATTGCTCGATCTGTTTGAGTATAAACATTGACGGATTCTAAAAATTCGGTTGATAAACCAATTCGTTGACTTTGCTCAACGTCATAGGCATTTTCTTGAGTGTAATAGCCTTGGCTGAATTGGCGAATGCAATCACTGGTGTCACATTCAATCAATTTGCTGATGTTTTGCTGACCCAGTGCAATGTTTTTCCATTGTGCCGTAAATTGTTGATGGGTACTGGTTTTAGCAAAGGGTAAATTTTGTCCTGAATACTTGATGTCCGCCCAGTTACCTTTGGCTTGATAACTGACACTACGGCTGGTGGGAACCAAGCTAAACTTGCCAAGACCTGTGATATTGGTGGCTAAATCAAAAGAAAAACCATTTTGAATCGCATTGATTAATTCAGGATAATTTTTTGTAGAAATACGCATAAAGTCAAAACCAGAAGCATCACTGCCTTTGGGACTCATTTCAAAAGTATAATTCTTATTGAGTATTTTTAACGTGGGTTGCGTGTCTAAACCTCGTGGATCATGTACAGGAAACATGATCTCAGCACGATTCCATTGATAGTCTTTATTTTCCAGTGTCGGCTTTTGAAAAATGCCTTTAGCGGTTAAATTTGCAGTATAGCTAATTGCTCGGTAGATGGTGCGTTTATAGGCATCATCAGAAACCTTAAAATCAGCAGTCCATTGTGTGCTGTCTGCACTGATGTATACCCATTGTTCTTCTGTACAGGAATATGCGACTTTTTTGTCGTCCAAACAGGTTTTGATTTCGGTATAGGGCACACGAATATAAGGTGAAATAACAGTTTGTGGGCTGATGTTGTTTTGTGAGATTTCTCTGAGAAAAGCTTGTTGGTATCCCTGTCGTTCTGACACCAAAGTGCTAATGAAGAGTAGACCTATCCAAAACAGCGCAATCAAAATGGCAATTGCAATAATTTTAAAGGTGAGAAAATTGGATCGCATACGGTGTTCCTGAGCCGTTGTTTTTATTAGGTTCAGTATGCGAAGCCGAAATGTGTTTTGTTTGAGCTGACCTTGTGTTTTATGTGAAGTTTAGGTGAATATTCAAATCTTTGTGGTTAAAGTAAAATCTTGACCAATACGCCTTGTTGATGAGATTGCAGAATTGGAATCTGATTTTCCTCGATATTTAATATGTTAATCTGACCATGATGTTGTTCAATGACTTGCTGAACAATACTGAGTCCAATACCCGAACTACGTTGTTGGCTGATTGGTCGAGGAAGTGAAAAGTATGTATCAAAAACTTGTGTAAGCGCATAGTCAGGAATCCATACACCTTCATTAAAGATATTTAATTCAATATGTTGATGTGCTTGCCGATGTAGTTGAATCAGAATCTTTGCCGAATCCTGAGAAAAATCCAAAGCATTGTCTAAAATATTGCCAAGCGTTTGTTGAAGCCAAAAACGATCTGCATGAATCATACAATCGGCTTCAATATCTAATAAACATTGAATTTTTTTAGCCTGCATTTGACTGGCGTGCCGATCTAAAGTCTGATGGATTAATTCAGACAAATTAAAATTTTGAATCTCAATTTGATGCCTCGATTTTTCCAAGCGAGTCAGTAACAGCATACGGTCAATCAAGCTCTGCAAACGCTGGCTTTGTTCATGAATATGTGTAGCAAAATTTTGTTGATCAGTTAAAGGCAAATCTTCTTTAAGCAACTCAGCACTGGCTTGGATCGCAGTTAAAGGGCTTTTTAGCTCATGTGTCAGGGTGTTGACGTAGTGTTCGACATAAGCGCGATCTTCCAGTTTTTCTCGCATATCTTCCACGGCTTGAGCAACTTGATTGAGTTCTTTGGCGGAGCGAAAATGCGGAGTTTGGTTGACAGGTGCCAGCGCTTGAGCATACTTACGCACACGATCAATACTATGTTTAAGCCAATAAGCCACTAGGCTGGCTAAAAATAAACTCAACAACGTAATCCATATGGCTTGGCGGATCAGTTGATTTTCAGCACGTTGAATGTAAGGTTGTACGGATATATTGGGCTTTCCGATGCTGACCACTCCAATCAACTTTTGTTGTTGATCAATTTGATAATAGATAGGTGCAGCAATAAACATGGTGCTACTGTTACTATCTTCCTCATAACTTCGGGTTGAACGAACACCATATTTGCCTCTTAATGTCAGGTAGACATCATTCCATTTTGAATAGTCCTGTCCTGTTGCAATGCCTTGTGAATCATAAATCACTATGCCTTTTTGATCAGTGATATAAATTTGTTGATTGATTTCATTCTTATTGTGTTGCCAAATATTGGCGTTGATTTTTCGATTGAGCGCATTTTGAATTTTATCATCAAACTGGGCAGTTCCAACCTTATTTTCATAGACATCTTCTGCAACCAGCATAGCAATAATATTGGCATTTTCCGCAAGTGTATCTTCGACAACCTGTCGTACATTGGGCTTTACTTGCTGATTAAAGGTATAAGACATAAACCATAAACCGAGCAAGATAATTAACCCGAAGAAGAACCAAATACGGATAAATATCGACATGCTTTAGTCCAGCCTTTTCAGGCTATAGCCGAAGCCACGGTGAGTTTCAATTGGATCTTGTTCAGCAGATATTTGTTTGAGTTTATTGCGTATACTCTTGATATGAGTGTCAACAGTTCGATCTAAGCTATGCTCAGGATGTTCCCAAACTTGATCCATCAATTGTTGTCGGCTAAATACTTGTTCAGGATGTTGAATCAACAGTTTGAGTAAACGATATTCATAACGTGTTAATTGCAGTATGGTGCCTAAGTATTGAATCTGGAAAGACTCATCATTGCATTGCCATGTTTGGGAATGTTTAGATATTAAATGTGGCGTTATGGGGGTATTTTGTTGGAGCTGATTTTGAATCTCCATTCTGCGCCAAATGGCTTTAATTCTGGAGACAATTTCTCTTGAGCTAAACGGTTTAGTGCAATAGTCATCTGCGCCAATCTCTAAACCAATAATTCGATCAATTTCGTCATCACGTGCTGTCAAAAACAACAGCGGTGTGTGGTTGAAATGGCGAATTCTTTTACACACATCAAAGCCATTTAAATCTGGTAAACCAATATCTAAAATAATAAAGTCGAAGGGTTGTTGTTGAATATAATCAATGGCTTGTAGACCAGAATTTGCCCAAGTGACATGCCACTCTTCACGCTCAAGTGCATAGCGTAATGGCATAAGTATCGCTGCATCATCTTCAACGCATAAAATCTGCTTTTTATGATTCATTGCAATTAAATATTTATCATCTCGTGTTGAGTGTACTGAAATTGAAATATTTAGGCGAATGAATTTTAAGTGAAGTTTAGATGAAGATTTTTTATGGAAAGAGAGGAATGATGATCGTTAGATAAGTTCATGAGAAAAATAAACATTTACCCATACCAAGCTCTGAGCGCCCTGTAATATTCGGATTTGATCGTCACGCCAACTACAGGACAGCAAATCAAAAGTATTGGTGACTTTTGATCTCTCTGCGGATACATGGGTAATGTATTGCGGGAGGTAGATTACTCTAATTTTGATCAACTTGGGTAAATATTTAGTCGAATTATATTTTTTTGAGTAAAAAATAGACGAATAATTTAAACAGATTGAATAGATAAAATTTGAATTTAAAAACAGAATGTCAATGCATCCTGTTTTTAATAAATAGCTTAGTTCAATGATAGAGAAAACAATTAACGTTTAACCACAATCGAATCTATTCCACTATGTTGTAAGGTTTGCTGAGCGATGACTGCGGCATTCTGTGATTCATATGGACCAGAAATCACACGATACCAAGTTTTGCCACCCTCAGTACTTTGTACAACATCAGCAGATAAACCATTTAAAATGATTTCGGCACGTCGAGCATCTGCGGCATCGGGATCATCATAACTACGAACTTGTAAGATGTATTCAGGTTGAGCAGGTGCTGTTCTTTCAGCGTTGACACCGACATCAACATTGTCAGTTTGAGTTTGAGAAGGTGCTTCAACAATAACGGGTTGCTGCTGATTTTTATTCTCTGGAACCGCTTGTTCAGGAATCGGCGTCACTTGTTGTTGTGGCAACAAATCATAAAAGCGATAGTCTTTGTTGGTATCTTCTTGATAATGTTCAGACGTAATTTCATTTCGAGGTTGAACAGGCGCCCACGGTTTCCAGAGCATCAGAGCGACACCAAAACTTAACACGATTAAAATGACCACAAGCATCCCTAACCATTTAGGAATCAATGGTTGTTTAGGTTTGGTTGGTCTTTCAGACACACCGCGTTGCGTTTTTCCAAACACGAGAAATCCTCTTATTATTTATTGTTTAACATCGCGTTCAAGCATAGTTTCGCTTGAGCGCGATGTAAAGTAATGATTTATTGCTGACTTACATGCTTTCAGGTGCAGAAACACCAAGCAGTTCTAAACCATTACGAAGAACTTGCTGAACATTGGCAGAAAGCAATAAACGTGCTTGCGTCAATTCAGCATCATCACCTAAAACTTTATTCTCGTTGTACCAACCATGGAATAAAGCTGCAAGTTCTTTCAAGTAGTTACCCACTTGATGCGGTTCATAATTGTTTGCTGCACGAATAATCACTTCAGGGTATGCCGCAAGTTTCGCTAAAATCTCAGCCTCTGCTTCAAGTTCTAATTTTGCAGCAAATTGACGCGCACTTTCAGGATCAAATTGAATATTTGTTGTTGCCGCTTTTTCTAACATACGGCAAATACGAGCATGTGCATATTGAATATAATACACCGCATTGTCTTTGCTTTGTGATACAGCCAAATCTAAGTCAAAATCAATGTGTTGTTCAGATTTGCGCATAACATAATAGAAACGTGCTGCATCATTTCCAACTTCTTTACGAAGATCTCGTAAAGTCACAAATTGACCAGAGCGAGATGACATTTGTACCATCTCACCACCGCGCCATAAGCTTACAAACTGGACCAATAACACGGTGAGTTTTGATGAGTCATAACCCATTGCATCAATGGCTGCTTTTACACGTGAAATGTAACCGTGGTGGTCTGAGCCCCAAATATCAATTAGGTCAGTATAACCACGTTGTAATTTATTCAAATGATAAGCAATGTCAGAGGCAAAATACGTGGTTTGCCCATTACGACGTTTTACAACACGATCTTTTTCATCACCAAATTCAGTCGATTTAAACCAGATGTTGCCATCTTTTTCATAAAGATAGCCACGTTGATCTAAAGTTTGTAGGGCTTCGTCAATTTTATCAGTCAACGATGCTTCACTAAACCACTGATTGAAAGTAACACCGAACTCACCAAGGTCATCTTTAATGTCATCTAAAATGGCATGTAATGCAGCTTGATGGAACACACGATAGCCTTCACCAACCAATGTTTGTGAGTTATGAATCAAGCCATCGATATGCTTTTCTTTATCGCCTGAAAGCACAACTTTATTGCCATCTGCATCCAACTCCTCAGCGTATTGAACGTCTTCTGGAACATCTTTATAGATATCAGCAACATCACGCACATAAGCATTACCATCTTTATCGATAATGCTTTGAGCAATTTCTTTAACGTAATCGCCTTGATAGGCATTTTTTGGGAAAACTAAAGTTTGCCCAGTCAATTCTAAGTAACGTAAATAAGTAGAGGTCGCAAGGATGTCCATTTGACGTCCTGCATCGTTGACATAATATTCACGATCAACTTTAGCACCCGTTGCTTCGAGTAATGTAGCAACAGTCATCCCGTAAGCTGCACCACGACCATGACCCACATGCAGGCTAGACGTTGGGTTGGCAGAAACGAATTCAACTTGAATCTTTTTAGCTGCATTGGCTTGGGTTTTACCAAACAGATCTTTTTGTGCTTGAATTTGATCAAGTACAGCAAAGCGTTGATCTGCATTGAGGAAGAAGTTGATAAAACCAGGTCCTGCAATTTCAGCTTTTGCTATATCTACCACTTCTGGGAGCTTTGCTAAAATTTTCTCAGCAAGATCACGTGGTTTCATACCCGCAACTTTTGCACCCATCATGGCAATGTTTGATGCGAAATCACCGTGGCTTCGGTCCTTGGTTCGCGTTAAAACACTTGTGTTTTTCCAGTCAGATGGAAGAGTCCCTTCAGCTTGTAGGGATTGCACTGCATGATCAAGAGCTGCTTGTATGGCCGTATTCATAATCTATAGAGAAATAAATGTCGCAGAAAAACGCTAAATATAGCAAATTTTGAGCCTTTTAGGTGAATGCATTTGTATAGAATAAAACTTATTCAATCAGAAAGATCGTAGCCTGAGATATTTGATCTATTCTCGAGCTTTATATGATCAACTGACAGCCTAGATAGATCTTCTTTAAAAAAGGATAACAAAAGATGTTTGTGAGCTTTTTGGATCAATTTGATCATCAGAAAATGAAAAAAGAGCAAATTATTCGGTTGTTTAGTCAAGTCCAAGCGCAAAATCTTGAATTTTCAAACTCAGGCTATTTTGCTCTGGATATTCCAAATCAAGGACAAATCATTCTGTTATTTTGGTTTGTTGACAGCAAGCACTTAATCTTGCGCTATGACAAAAATATCCCTACCGCACAACAAGGCGAATCTTGGTTAACTTGTAATGAACAAATGAATTCGAAATTTTTTGATATTGGCGACGATACTTGGCTGCCTTTAAACACAATCATTTTTTTAGCGTCTGCTTTAAATAGCATAGCCATGTTCTACGATGGAGCGATGCGCTTACCTAATGAAACAAAGTGGCAAAATGTGTTGGATGTAATGTGGAATGATTGATTGTTTCACCCACCTGAAAAGCATAAAATTGTCATGTTTATTCAATTTTGAGTCCTCATGTCAAATATTCCTCCCACGATTATCGGAAATATTCCAAAACTCCCTGCAAAATTTGCTGCATGGATCATGCCTTTTTTCTTATCCTGTTTAATGAGTGGCATGGTGTCATTGATCAATATGTTCATTAATGTGGGTCTAGTGGATGGTTTTTTGGCAAAATGGTTTTCGGCATGGATGGTTTCGTGGGCCGTGGCATATCCAGTGGTATTGGTTGTTTTGCCGTTAGTGCGTCGACTCACAGCTGTTTTTGTGGATATGCCTAAATAATTTAGTCGGATGCTTACATGCAACTAACAGGTTTGCTGAGCAATTCAGCATGACCATTGTTAAAGGTGTAAAGTTTAGAATTATTAAAAATCTTAATCACTTTAGCCTTACTGAGCGCAGCTTGGAAACTTGGCATTTTTTTCGCATTGACCAGATCAAAAGGATTGCCATAATTTTTATTGTCGATTAAAAACTGAACTTGTCCTGCTTGGGGATCATGTGCTTTAAGTAATTCCTTAGCATCTTTATCTTCAATACTAAATCCAGATTTTTGCGAAGGAATTTTGCAGTTTAGACGTAAATACAAAATATTGCCGTCAGCAGATTTGTTTTGTAGGGTATAAATTCCTTGTAAATCGTTTTCAATATAGACCCATTGTCCAGTGGGCATATTGAGTTTCATTTGTTCAAGCTTTTCTAAGGTTGCTTTACTGACATCGACTACGCCTTGTTTATCGACTTCTGGAACTTTTGCTTCGCCTAGACCAACCAAGCTTTTCACTTTTTCAGTGGTTTTGGAAACACCAGAAGATACTTTTTTGGCTGTTTGACAACCTGTGCAGATGACTGCAGTGCTTAGTAGAAGTATAAAAATATTTGTGTTCATTGTTATTGGTTTTGCTTCATTCAATTAAGGACAACATAAATTGAAATACGAAAAAAATCAATCGTAGCTCAATGACATTGGAAATCGATAGATTTTAAAATTTGGATTAATTCTTTGTTATTGATATAAAAAACAATAGATTGTATTAAATATTTAAAGAATTTGTAAAAAATGAGAATAATTTATCATTCTGTAAAATACTTTGAATATCACTATCACGTATCTAAATACCCATTTAGCGAAAAATAGGCTTAAGCTTGTATGCGACCAAAGTCGTAGCTTAGCAAAAGATAGAAGCAGAATGACTGCTTCAATGAGAATGGAAATGCCAACGGAAACCTTGAAAAAATATCCTCTATATATTCATTACGCAGGCAATGCCTTACTAGAACTGCCATTACTCAACAAAGGTTCAGCTTTCACAGAGGAAGAAAGAACCCAGTTTAACTTACATGGTTTGATTCCTCATGTGATTGAAAGTATCGAGGAACAAAGTCAACGTTCCTATCAGCAGTATTGTTCTTTCAGTGAAGCAATCAATAAGCATATTTATTTACGAAATATCCAAGACACCAACGAAACACTTTTTTACCACCTGATTGAAAATCATTTAAGTGAAATGATGCCGATTATTTATACCCCAACAGTGGGTGAGGCATGTCAGCGTTTTTCGGATATTTATCGACGTCATCGTGGCGTATTTATTTCATACCCTGATCGTAAATATATTGATGAGATCATCCATAACGTCAATCGTAAGAATGTTAAAGTGATTGTGATAACAGATGGTGAACGTATTCTTGGTTTAGGTGACCAAGGTATTGGTGGTATGGGGATTCCAATCGGAAAATTATCACTTTATACCGCTTGTGGTGGTATTAGCCCTGCATATACTTTGCCAATCACAATAGATGTGGGAACCAATAATCAACAATTACTCAATGATCCAATCTATATGGGATGGTCACAACCACGTGTCAGTGGTGACGAATACTATGAGTTTGTCGATGAAGTCATTGCTGCGGTAAAACGTCGTTGGCCAAAAGCTTTGATTCAGTTTGAAGATTTTGCACAAAAAAATGCCATGCCTTTATTAGAAAAATATCGTGATAAGATTTGTTGCTTTAATGACGATATTCAAGGTACAGCAGCAGTATGTGTAGGAACACTGATTGCGGCAAGCCGTGCGGCAGGTAAACAATTGAAAGATCAAAAAGTGACTTTCTTGGGTGCAGGTTCAGCAGGCTGTGGTATTGCAGAACAGATCATTGCGCAAATGGTGGCGGAAGGTTTAACTGATGCTGAAGCGCGTGCACAAGTATTTATGGTTGATCGTTTTGGTCTCATCACAGAAAATCAGCCAAACCTACTTGACTTCCAGCGTAAGCTTGCACAAAAGCCTGATGATGTTGCACATTGGGGCAATCCAGAAGAAATTATTTCTCTACTGGATGTCGTTAAAAATGCCAAACCAACAGTATTGATTGGTGTATCGGGTCAACCGGGCTTATTTACAGAAGAAATCATTAAAACCATGGCTGAAAATTGTGAATATCCAATTGTGTTGCCTTTATCGAACCCAACTTCACGTGTAGAAGCTGTGCCTGCTGATATTATCCAATGGACAGAAGGTAAAGCATTAATTGCAACAGGTAGCCCGTTTGCGCCAGTGAATTATCATGGAGAAACCTTTAATATTTCACAATGCAATAACTCTTATATTTTCCCGGGTATTGGTTTAGGTGTTGTGGCTGTTCAAGCAACGCGTGTGACAGACAATATGCTGATGGCATCAAGTTCCGCTTTGGCAGATTGCTCACCGAAGTTAAACGATATCCATGCGGACTTATTACCTGATTTAAACGAATTGCAGAAAGTTTCTAAAATTATTGCATTTAAAGTTGCTCAAGCAGCAATGCAAGATGGTGTTGCGACGGTAATGAGTGATGAGCAATTACTCGAAAGTATTGAACAGAACTTTTGGAAACCAACTTATCGTGATTATAAGCGCGTTCCTTTTTAAGTGTTTTTAATTTTTTATAGAAGGGGCAAATTGCCCCTTTTGTAATAGGATAAACGGGTAAAATTGGAGATTTAGATTGATTTAAATATCTGTATTTTTCTCATAAAAATAAGATCAATTTTGAGTATGTCAGTTACAAAAATAAAAATTTTAACAATTTCTGTATGTCTTTCTGTGAGTTTTTATTTACAATAAGCCAACATGTCATTGAATATCAATAACTAAAATGTTGAAAAATATTAATACTTTACTTGAAAGTTTTGGGTTAGGGTTGCAGACAAGGGCTGTCCATGTCCAATTCTCAAATCAAGCCTTAAATGGCAGTGTATTTCTACAGTGCATTCAGGGACAACAATATATTAATCAAGGATTGAAGGCAGAATTACTTTGCCTTTCAACCAATGCACATATTGCTTTAAAACAATTTATAGGTTGTCAGGTCGCTGTTGACCAAGTCACTGACTTTGGGGAACTCTATCGAACCACAGGAATCATTACTGGTGCAAGTCAAGGACAAAGTGACGGTGCATTAAGTATTTACAAGCTCACGCTTGAAGATGCGACCAGTCTTTGGCATAAACGCCGTAATAGTCGCGTTTTCATGAATAAAAGTATTTTGGAAATATCTGAAGTTTTATTCAAGGAATGGCAAACCAAAAGTGCATTATTTGCATCTAGTTTGAGTTTGGATAGTCGTGGTTTAAAAAAACAATATGATGTGCGTCCTTTTGTGATGCAGTCAAATGAAACAGATTACGAATTTTTAACAAGATTATGGCGCAGTGAGGGAATTAACTGGTTGGTTGATGAATCTGAACGCATAGTTCCAGTTTCTGCTGCACAAATTCAAACCCAGAAATTAAGATTGATTGATGACAATAGTCAATATGAAGCAATGCCTAGGCGCAGTATACGTTTCCATCGTAGTCATGCAACAGAACGATTTGATACCATTACCAGCTTAATTGCACAACGATCAATCCAATCAACAGCTGTACAAGTGCAACGCTGGCAAGCTGACAATCTCGCACAAGATCAGGGTGATAGTCAACTCAGCAATCATCAGCATAGCGAACAACAAGACAATGAAACGTTGAGTTTAGAACAGGCTTGGACCATTAGCCCAGCGTGGACCAGTGACCTCAAAGGTGAAGACCAAACCACTGCTTCAAGTTCGGCTCAAGTCGATAAACTGAATACCCAACTTTCACAATACCAAGAACTACAAGCCAAATATTTTACCGCAATCAGTTCAGTACGTGATGCACAAGTTGGTTATTGGTTTGAGTTGAGAGAGCATCCGGAAATTGATCAGCATGAAGGTTCAGATCGCGAGTTTTTGATTCTCGGTAAAACCTTCTACAATCAGAATAACTTACCGAAAGAACTGCAAGATCAACTTTCTAAACTGCTTAATTTAAACTATTGGAATCATTTAATTAAAGATCAGCGTCAAGCCAATGAGCTGTCATTGGTACGACGCAGAATTCCAGTCGTTCCAGAATACAATCCATTAACACACAGACCTTCTGCATTCCCGCAACGCGCTAAAGTGGTAGGTCCACAAGGTGAAACAATTTATGTGGACCAATGGGGACGCATTAAAGTTCGTTTCTTGTTTACCCGTACCGATGATAATAGCCATGACGGTGGTGCAGGTTCCAATGATAACGATACTGATTCAGCATGGGTGGATGTATTAACCTCATGGGCAGGAGAAGGTTACGGTACACGTTTTCATCCTCGGATTGGTGAAATCGTGGTGATTGATTTCTTTGATGGTAATGTAGATCGTCCGTTTGTGATGGGGCGTTTACATGAAGCAGAACGTCATCAAACCATGTTTGATGTCAAAGGTCAGCTTCCTGATACCAAGAAACTCAGTGGTATCCGCTCATCTGAAGTCGGTGGTTCAGGCTTTAACCAACTCCGTTTTGATGACACGACTGGGCAAATCAGTGCCCAACTGCAAAGTAGTCACGCAGCCACTCAACTTAACTTGGGAAATTTAAGTCATCCGAAAGATAAAGAAACCAGCAATGGGCGTGGCGAAGGTTTTGAATTAAGAACAGACGCTTATGGGGCGGTGCGTGCAGGAAAAGGCATGCTTATCACAACCTATGCCCAAGAAAATGCAATTGCAGATCATTTAGAAGCAGCCCAAGCACAGTCTTTATTGAATCAAGGGGCTGAAAGTATGAAGGTGCTAAGTGAGATTGCTGTAAAGCAACAAACCGATGCATTGAATGTCATTAATCGTTTGCCTAAGTTCATTCAATCACTTGAGTTAAAAAGTGCAGGGCAGGCGCTCAACACAACTTTGAATCTATTTAAAGAAGGGGTGAGTAGTGATCCTTTGAATGCTTTAAAAGATTGTGGTGGATTTATTAAAGACATTGGTGCTTTAGGTGGCAATGCAAAAGGCATTGTAGATGAATTTAATGAATATTTTTCTGATGCAAAAGAAGCGGTTGAAAACTTAAAGGCGTTTATTGAAAATGTTGAAGAACACGGTACAGATATTATTAAAGGCAAGCTGGCAAGCTTAAAAGATAATATTAAATCTAATCCTTTTGAATCCATTAGTAATGTGGGTAAGGTTTTATCCAATGTCGAAATCAAAGATTTTGACATCATGAGTACTTGTGGAACATTCAATAAGGGGAACAAACTTGAAATTAAACCGCTGGAGGCTTTGAGTAGTTTGCAGGGCTTTATGGAGGGTTATACACAAGGTCTGGAAGATAGCAGCGACAACGCCAAACAAGAACAAGGTAAAATTTTCCGTCAAGCATTGATGCTATTGGCTTCGCCAAATGGGATTGCATTAACCACACCAGAAGACATTATTCTTCAAGCTTCTCAAGATATAGCTGAAAGTGCAAATGGTTCGATTAACATGAGCGCTCAGAAGAATATTGTGGGTCATGCACAAGATAAAATTAGTTTATTTGCCGCACAGAAAGGTTTAAGTGCTTTTGCTGCAAAAGGACCGATCAAAGTTCAGGCTCAGGATGATTTGATTGAAATCATTGCGAAGAAAGTCATTAAGCTGATTGCAACTGAAGATAAGATTGAGTTAACCAGCTCTAAAGAGATTGATCTAAAAGCGGGTGGTACTCAGCTGGTGGTTAATGGTAGTGGTGTCTTTATTAAAACTGGTGGAAAGTTTGAGGTGAAGTCAGGACAACAGTTGTTTACCAGTGGGGCAACAGTGAATGCGCAGTTGCCGAAAATGCCTGAGAGTGGAATTTTTAGCCGACGTTTTGATTTTAGTAATATTTTTAGTAAAGATGAATTAAAACAGCAGGTCAGATTTAAGTTCGTAAATCATTCACGAAAAACTGAATTTATTGGTGTTTTGGATGAACTTGGACGCACACAACGGTTTTTCAGTGATAGTGCTGACAATGTCGAAGCAATTATTCTTGGGCATGATAGTGAAGATTTAAAAGAATTAATAGTTATAAAGAACGATATTGATGACACTTCAGATCATAGTAGTTGTGAGGGTGAGGGCTGTTGTGGCGCTGCAGATGATCATGATGCAATAGAAGATCAAAATGAATCTTGTAGTGAAGATTTAGAAGCAGATTTTTGTAATTTTGGAAAGTAAGGCTTGATCATGAAAACAATATTTTCTTTCTTATTCATTTTATTATTTGTGACTTGGTGTAATGCAGAAGTTATCAAGGAATTTCCAAAACGGAACATTGATAATGAAGTCGTAAGCTTTAATTATATAGAGTCTGATAAATGTAGCTTTCAGCGTAAAGATATTAAAGAGCCTGTCTCTAAGCTTTTAAAGCAAAATAAGATAGATCTAAATACAGGTCATTGGTTACATATTCCTGATGAGTGTTGGAATATCAAAAGTTCAGGTCAAAATATTTTACTTATCTCATTAACAAATAAAAATAAACCTCAGAAATTTTATATTATTGATGACGGTAAGAGTTTAGGTGATGTAATGCTCAACCTAAATGAAGATCTGAGTTTCAATTTTGATAAAAATAAAATGAAATTTTCTACAAATATGAGTGATAAAACAAAAAATAAAGTTCTAATTTTATTTAAACAAATTGATCAAGAATCTAAGGGGGCATTATGAGTTTTGTTTCTCCAGTAAACGGAAAGTCATTTGGTGAGGATAGGCAAGCATATATATATGCAGTATCTCGTCGAGAGTCTTCATCGGATTTGAGTTTATCTGACCTTGTCGATCCTAATTTGACTGCTAGAAAAGTACATAATGGTAAAACCGCAGGTTATGGATTTATTGGTTATTTTCAATTTGGCGAAAGTGCGCTTTATGATTTGGGGTATTTTAAGCCACCATATACTTTTAGTAATGATCCTAATAGCCTTTTTCAGAAATCATTTTCGGTGAATGACTGGAGTGGAAGTTGGACGGGCTTAGATGATGTAACTTCGAAAAGTGTTTTTCTCAAAGATCGAACGGTTCAAATAAAAGCATTTAATAAATGGATCAATACACTCTGCACTCGGCTGAACAATCGAAATGTAAATGAATTTTATGGCGTTCGTATTAATGGGGTTGAAATTACAGAGTCAGGATGCATTGCAGGAGCACACTTAAAAGGTCCTAAATATGTTTTAGAGTTTGTACAGGGTTTAGGTAACCAAGCTGATGCTTTTGGAACAAAAGTGGGTGAGTATATATCATTATTTGCTCATTATGATTTAGAAAGCTGTTGTAATCGTAAGATTTATATAAATGTTGTGGATGAACAAGGGAATGCTGTTTCAGGTAAAAAAATTATAGTAGAGTCCGAGTACAAAGAAGGAAAATATTATAGCAAAATTGGAAAGATTTCTAATGATTATAAAACAAGTGAAGAAGGAAAAATTCCTGTAATTGTTAGGCATCCTGGTACTAAAATAAAAATAATTGTTGATGGAAAAGCACTTGAGATTACGCAGCAAAAAGATAAGAAGGAAAGTTATACAATCAAATTAACCAAACAAATATCAGTACCCGTTGTTTTAGAACAGAATAGTGCTCCTCAACCAAAACCACAGGCGAATAAAACGCCTCAAGAAGTTAGAAATGAGCAAGCTCCAAGTGTTTCAGAAGAATCTAAAGCAGTTGAAACGAAAGATGTGAACTTCAATATACAGATTGTTGAAGCTGATACTGGAAAACCAATCTCAAATATGGGCTTTTTTCTTACCTATAAAAATAATATTAAAAAGCATTCTGCAGATGGGAGTGGCATAAAACATAATATTTCAGCTGAAGCCGGTCAAGATATAGAAGTTTCTGTTTCAGGGGATGGGAAGTACCAAAAAATTCACCACTTCAAGGTTGACGAATCACTTTCTAATCAGACAATAAAAGTAAGGCTTCCAGTTCATAGCTTTCAGATGATTGTCAAAAAAGATGATCAAGTTGTTCCAAATACCGCTGTAACTATTTTTTATCGAGGACGGCAAATTTCAAAAAAAACCAATGCTGCTGGTGTAATTAACTTAAAAATGTTAGTTGGTTTTGTATATGGTTTTGGTGTTGGTTCGAATTCATTGGTAAAAGCTCGGGTAATTAATGGTAGTCCATATAGGATATTTAGAATAAATGAAGGCTTTATCAAGGAATCGAGACGATTAGAATCAGGGCAAAAAGTTCCACAACAAAATCCTGTTACTAATGCGCCGTCCCAAAGTAAGCCTAATCCACCAGCTCCTGCTAAAGTACCCGAAGTTAAACAAGAGCCACCCAAAGTATCTCAACAAAATACTCATACAGAGAATGGGGGTAAACCTTTAACAACTGTTTCTAATCAAACACCCGCGACAAGTGATACGACGCGTTATCATATTTACTCTGATGGTAAAATCAAAAGAGAGAATGCGGCTGCAACAGGTTTTGCTGAATATATTTATTATGATAAAAATGGACAATCACATCATATTGGCAAAACTGAATTTATCGTTGCGCCTAAACGTAAAAAAGGTAACGGGGTCGTAGGTGGAAATGTTTATTTGGTAGACCAAAGGACGCTCAAATCCTACAAGAGTCCGGATGGTAAAGTCGGATATTTGTGGGATATTTATTTACCAGGTCGATCAAGATATTATCTTAAGGGAGATGCGTTTGCAGCAGTTATTGGTGCTATGTGCTCTTTAGGATACGGTTATTATCATGGTTCTGGATTTAGTGCTCGAGATGGTCGATCGGTAGGTAGTGATTCACACTTCAACGGGATTAATGGAGATTTTCGCTATCTAGGAATTAATGGTTGCCATAAAGATGGTCCGGTTCTTGTGAGCCACGTCGATAGATTTGACTGGGATGCGAATGTAAGATTTGTAAATGCACTATATCTTTTTGGTTATAAAGCATTTGGGTCACAAGTGATGAAGAGAAAGGGTCAGCCAAACAGAACTTTGCCCCATGTCACTTTTACAAATGGTGATCACGATAACCATTTACATTTACAGGGTTATCAACCAAATATTCAGGACATATAAGGGCATATTATGTACATTAAAAAATTTATCCCATTGTTGATTTTATTTTCACTTGTAGCCTGTCAAAAGGCAGAAAATAAGATGTTAAACTCAGATTCACCGAAGATGAGTGAGTCGAAAGTCAATAGTGGTCTTTTAATTAATGAATATAAACAAGTTGAATTACCATTTGATTCTAAAACGTTATTGATCAATGATAAGTTCATTCAATTAGATAAATATCCAGTTAATCAAAAGGATTTAAAACTATTTTATTCTGGAGAGGATCAAGCTCGAATTTTGATGACTGCAGTTAAAAAAATTGGAAGCAAAGAATATTTATTAGGTTTGATTGCTGTGAATTTTAATAATTATGAAGGTTCCGGACCTGCGCAAGTAATATTTTTATCAGGTGGTGAAAACAACAAGAATAATTATAAAAATACTTTGTTTATAACGATGGGAGGTAAGTTTCCAATCTTGGATCACCAAGTCAAAAGATTTGATGATATAAATGAAAATAAATTGAAAAATTATTGCATCCAATCTTTTGTTATTAATACTGATTTTAGTAAAAATGAAGAAATGAAATGTGTGGGAAATGAACCAAGTATAGAAAAAAAGAATTTTAGATTAAATATTAATCGACCTGGGTATGATGAGTTTTAAAGCTGTGTTTTATTGGCTGTAGATATTTCATGGTATCTATGGGTTGATAGAGAGTAAATATTATTGACAAAATTACTCTTTTAATCAACTTTAAATCATGTCTGTTCGTTATTGATAAAGCTAGATTGGATGAAATTAAACACTTAGATAAAGCTTGTTTAGCTCAATAATTAAGCTTTACAAGGTATTTAAATTGCATAAATTAATAGATCTTTCTTTGGATTTAAAATATTGAATAAATATAAGAAATAGTCATATTTAACTATTCCTTATATTTATTAAACTTCATTTTTTAAACAAAAATAAGCATCGTGCGTAGATTCTATTGTCATGGTTACAAAATTATTTTTAGAAAGTACTCCTAATCATTTAAATCCAAATTCTAGAAAAAATTTATCAATATCATCAATAGCAAAAAAAAGTGAGATGGCAAGTGAAAAAACAGTTTGGTATATTAATGTTTTTAAGTTTATTTTGTATTACAGGTTGTAGTGCAAAATCAGTTGAAAAGGATGCGGTATTAAAATTAAAAGTTGAACCTTGTGGTTTCGATTATGATATAGATAATTATTATTGCAAAGCAGATAAATTAAATTTATATAAAAAAATATTGGGAATAAGGCAGATTTTAATAAAAATTATACGATAATTAAAATAAATGATGGAAAATATTATCGAATAGTTGCACTCAACCAAAAAGATTTAAAGGCTTATCCTTTAAATTATCAAATAGATTATAAGTCTAAATTTGATTATTCGGTGAATAATGATAGCTTGTGTGTTACAGGAGATTTTTATGCATATAGAGATGATTACAGTCATTCAAAGTTATGTTTTAAGGTGATAAATGGAAGTTTTGTAAAAACAAATATTTCTGAAAATTTACCCAAAAGTACTAAAGAAAGCAATTTAAAAAAGATATTAATTCCTAATGCCTCAAATTACTTCTTGAAGTGTTTAAAAAGCAACTCTGAAAGTAAATGTGAGAAGCTAAGTGATTTGGAAAATCATGTATATAGTTTGAACGATGTGAAAAATATGTCGCCAGAAATTTATACGATCTTAAGCCAGAATAAAATTAATTATTTAAATTTAGATGGAGTTAAATTTATACCAGATATAGGAGATTCACAATTTGTGATTGGTGAAAAATATCATGACACAGATAATGGATCGACGACTTTATTCTATTTGATTAAAATAAAGCCAAAGATTGAAGTTTATAATCTTGGAGAAAGCTATGCTATTGATGGTAAATATAACTTAAGCTATAAAGATTCTGCGGGGAATAATAAAAATATAAAATTAAATTAATCTATAATATTTATAGTTAATTTCTGGATGAAAAGCAGCTTCATAAAGTTGCTTTTTCATTTAAAATATAGAGAAACTTTCGATTTCGATCATATAAAATTTAAACTGAAGGCTTTCTATCTTTAATTGCTATAATGAGTGTCTATGAAAAAATTAATCTTAATATTCTTACTGTTATTCAGTATGGGTGGTCTTGCATTTGCTCAACCTAACACTTCCTGTAAAAATGATGATGAAAGCCTCATATGTATTAGAAGCAGTTCAAAGGCTGTCATTAATGAAATGAAAAAAGTGATCCTTAATATTGAGGAATCGTCTGATAATCTGCAAAAATTTCAAATATCTCAATCGAAGTGGTTAGCTTATAAAAATGCATACTGTAAAGATTTTATGGGTGAAGAAGCAACCAATGCTCAAGGCGATGGTGCAACCATAATAATTGAATCATGTTTGCTCGATATTGATAAAGCAAGACTAGATGAACTTAAACGATTAAATAAAGTTTATTCAGCTCAATAAATGAATTTTATAAGACGTATAAACTAAAGAGGTTAGATGTCTTTTGCCTTTTTATTTATGACTGTTATAACTTTTTAAGGGTTTTGGTAACTGGACTTTAATATTAATTTTGGAGTATAAAATGAAAAAAATATTTATTATATTTCTTGTTGTTTTGAATTCGATTTATATGACTAATTCGCTAGCTAAGCCAAATGATAGTGAGGAATCATGTAATACAAATAACATAGTAGCAAATAATTTTAAAAAGACATTCCCTGTGATGTTGCCTATTTCATCAAAGAGTAAATTAAAAAAAGAAAATACAATTTCATTCTCTCAATTTTCTAATAGTTTTTTACAAAAACTTTCAGAAAATCATGGTGATTTTGTGCCATTTGGAGGAGCGATAAGATTACCAGATATTTGTAATAAAACGGTTTTTATTGCTTATTTTACTGATGAAGGAGAGTTGGAAAATTATAGTCTTAATGTATTTAAAGATGGTAAGGGGCATTCAGTAAATTTTGGCACAGGTTCAGAGTTCTGGATTGATAAAAAATATAATATTAAGGTTAAAAGTTATGATGGTCAGTTGACTAAAATAAATTATTATAAAATTTCTGATGATGGCATTATTATGAAAATTGAAAGTCCTCTGAATTAACATTTAAAAATACTAGATATTACGTTTAAGAATAAATGAAATTTAATTGCTGATGATAAGGAATAGTCATATTTAACTATTCCTTAGCTATTTTAATCTTCCAAAATCTCTTCCAATACTTCTTCATTCGGTGCAAAGAAGTACGCACCATCGACAGGAGTCACAAAGTGTAATAAACGGTCATGAATTCCATCGCCTTGAGTACCAAACATATTGACTAACATACGATCAATACGGGTTAAATCTTTGGTATAAGCAATAAAAAATAAGCCTTGCTCACCTTGTCCATCGCCATAAGGGAGAGAGTGACGCAGAATTTCTAATTCTTCACCGTCATTATCTTCGATAACAACACGAGCAATATGGGCATTTTCAGGTTTGTGTTCATCGTCCATCTCAATACTTTCTAATTTAGAACGACCAATCACATTTTCCTGTGCATCTACTTTTAAGCGTTTCCATTTTTCAAGCTCATGGACATAACGCTGCGCAAAAATAAAAGATCCATCTTCAAAAATACCTGAATCTTCACCCAATAATGCAGTCTCAGTACGATCATCAGGAAATTGAGGATTTTCGGTACCATCAATAAATCCCGTTAGATCACGACCATCGAGATAACGGAAACATACACGTTCGTCTAAAACTTCAACTTGATCTTGAATACCATCAAAAAAGGATTGGCTCAGTGCAAAACAAATGTCCGTGCGTGCAGAAGCAATGTGAATCAGAACATCCGCAGGAACAACGGGCATTTGAAAGGCACCTTGAATCGGTTCTAACTGCTTAAACCCTTCAGGCGAAGTATGATAAAGCTTTGACCATAGTTCAGGACCGAAAGCGATTGCAGTTTTAATCTCAGCTTCGGGGTGTTGCGTGATCAGGCGATCACGAGTGCTCAATAAGGCATTGAGACGCTTTTTTAAGCCATCAATAGACAGATTTTTTAAATTTAAAACGATGAAGCGAGCATGGTCAGAGGGTAAAGGTAAAATTACAGATTGGGCTGTCATATCGAGATGGCTCCTCAATTTTTATTTATCAATCTAGCTATTGTGCATGAACTGGCAACAGCTGGGTAGTAAAGTCTTATACTTTTTACCAATTAAATTAATCGAAATGTGTCGTTTTAAAACCGCTATAATGCTTTGTTCAAAATATTTTATTTTTTGTTATGTCCTATCAAGTTTGGTTTGCATATATGTTGGCGTGTTGGGTGATTAGTATCTCACCAGGCGCAGGCGCTATTGCATCAATGTCGAGTGGTTTGAACTATGGTTTTCGCCACGGTTACTGGAATGCAATAGGGTTGCAACTGGCATTGTTGGTTCAAATCGCAATTGTTGCTGCAGGGGTAGGGGTATTATTTGCTACTACACCGATGGCTTTTCTTGCTGTGAAATGGTTTGGAGTTTGCTATTTACTGTACTTAGCCTATATGCAATGGACAGCTAAAACACAGTCTATAGATATCCCAACAGAACAACCGACTAAATCCATTCCCAAGTTGATTCTATACGGCTTTGTGGTGAATATCAGTAATCCAAAAGCGATCGTATTCTTACTTGCAGTATTGCCGCAATTTTTAGATCTGTCTAAACCACAATGGATTCAATATGTGATTATGGCGATCACGATGATTACGATCGATTTAATTGTGATGGCTGGCTACACAGGGTTGGCTGCAAAAGTCTTGAGATTGCTTAAATCTCCCAAGCAGCAAAAGTATATGAATCGTACCTTTGCCGTATTATTTAGTTGTGCTGCTGGTTTGTTGAGTTTAGTACATCAGTAAAAGTCTCATGGTTTGAGTTATTGAACAATTAAAAATAAATCCAATAGAATATCTGTTAAGCCGAGGGTCACTTGAATTATTTAGAATTTTATCTGTATGCCATCAGTGTAATTATCATGATAGCAACACCAGGACCAGTCATGATTTTGGTGGCAAGTGCGGGTTTAAAAGGGGGCTATCGCAAATCATTACAAACCATCGTCGGAACAAACCTCGCTTCTTTGGTATTGATTGCAATTTCCATTTTAATTTTAAAGGGAATGTTGAGTGTTAATGAAACACTTTTCCTGATCATCAAAATCCTTGGATGTCTTTATATTGCTTATTTAGGTTATGGCATTCTCAAAGAGGTGTGGTTTCAGCAAGACCAGCAGTTGACTACTGTACTTTCGCCAGTAGAGGGTGGTTTAACGAAAGGTTTTCTGGTCGGTATTTCAAACCCTAAAGATATTATTTTTTTCTCTTCGTTTTTTCCACAATTTATCCATGTTCATTCAGATCTGAATGTAAGTTTAGTTATCCTCGTGATCACATGGATTATCTTGGATTTCCTCACCTTATCTATAGTTTATTTGTCTTTTAATCAGTTGTCTAAAAGTCGAATTTATCCCAAAATATTAGGGCTTTGCGGTTTAATTTTAGTCACAATCGCGCTTTATGGCTTATACATTTCAGCTCAAAGCCTATTTTAAGTATTGGATGTTCAATGAACCCTATAAGCGATGCTAGGGTTTAATTGAAATTATCCTTTTTTAATTTTCATCGTGCAGAAGATCAGTGCAAACAATAAAGACATGGTCAAAACAATGCTTAGACCTGTTGAAATATTTAATGCTGCACTTGACCATAAGCCTACAGTGACACCAATTTGTGCAATCACAAAAGCACCGATCACCATTTGTTTAGGTGAGTGCGAAATCAAACGTGCAGCTAAAGCAGGAATAACCAGAAGAGCACCCATCAGCAACGAGCCGACCGCACGTAAAGCCAGTACCGTGAACAATGCCAATAACAACATAAAAATTAAACGTTGCCATTTGGCATTAACACCTTCACTGACTGCAATATCTGGATCAATTGCAATTTGAATTTGCGCTTGCCAGTGAGAATACAAAATTGCCAAAGCGCCAATAATGACAGCCGCGAAAACAGCTAAGTCAGACCATTCAATCGTCAGTAAGTCACCGAATAAATAGCTCAATAGTTCTGGACGTAAAGCAGGTAAGTGCTGGATCAGCAATAAACCTGAACAGAGTAGGGTGGCTGCGCATAAAGCAAGTAGAGCATCATTTGGCAGGCGAGGGTCGTGTAGAACCCACAGCACAGCAACCAAAAGTACTGCGGTAAAAGTAACACCGACCCAGAGCGGTAAACTTAACATTGCTGCCAAAGCCACACCCAGCAAAGTACCATGAGCCATGGTATCTGCAAAGAAAGACATTCTGCGCCATAACATCAAACAGCCCAGTGGTGCAGTTAGAAACACCAACAGTGTGCCCATGATCCAAGCAGGTAAGAGTAATTCTAACCATTCCATCATGGTTTAAGCTTCCGGTTCAGGGTGAATGTGAGGATGTGAACCATGTTCACAGGTTTTGGCAGAGTCACCATGCGCACAATGATCATGGTGATGTTGGTAAAAGGCATGTTGCTTGCCAAAAGTGTCACCAAATAAAGCCTGATACTCAGGATGTTGTTGAATGCTGTCTGGTAAGCCGCTGCAACATATATGCTTGTTTAAACATACAACACGTTGTGTTCCTTGCATCACCCATTGTAAATCATGAGAGACAATCAAGATGGCACAACCATAACGTTCAGGTAAACTTCGAACATAGCCATATAACTCTGCCTCAGACTGGATATCTAAACCTTGCATAGGCTCATCTAAGACTAAAATATCAGGTTGGCGTAATAATGCCCGTGCTAATAAAACGCGTTGACGTTCGCCACCGGAAAGTTGTTGTACTTTAGAGTTTTCGAGTTTTGCTATGCCTGTATCGCGAATGATTTCTGCTTTAATGGCTTTATCACATTTTTCCAGATCAAGAAGATCTTTAACTCTTAATGGAAGGCTATGAGAGGGGTTGAATTTTTGAGGTACATAGGCGAGTTTCAGTTTTGATGAACTGACAATACTCCCTGAATTGGGTTTTAAAATACCCAACAGTACTTTGATCAATGTGGATTTACCCGCACCATTGGGACCAATAAGCGTGACAATTTCTTGTTTTTGTAGCGAAAAATCTACATTTTTTAAAATGTCACGATCATCAATCTGGACATTGATCTGCTTTAGCTGAACAAGGGGGGTGTTCACGCTTTGCTTGAGCACTGCTGACATATTCCTGAAATCTCAATAATACTATGATGTGCTTTGAACTGGTCGGACTCTGCCAAATGATTCAATTGTTGAATCAAACCTATTGCTGAAGCTTCTTTCACTGTATGGCATTCAGTACAGATCAAAAAAGCAGCTTGATGTCCTTCACGTGGATGACAGCAAGGGATATATGCATTAATAGAGGTTAAACGATGGATAAATCCTTTTTCTAAAAGGAAGTCGAGTGTTCTATATACCGTTGGAGGGGCTGCCGGTCGTTCCGCAGCACCTTTCATCTTGGCTAAAAGATCATATGCACCAACGGGTCCTGATGCATTCAAAATCAACTCCAATACTTCTTTACGTAAGGGAGTAAGACGCGCGCCTGAGGTTGCACAAAGGTTTTCTGCTTCTGATAAACGCTCTTGTACATTGAGATGATCGTGTACACCATGCAAAGTATCATGGTGTTCGTGTGAACATAAGCTCATATCAGACCTCAAAACTTCTTATTTGAATGAAGAGAATCATAAATATTAACATGAAGCTCTATCAACTTACGAATGGCGTAGGTATTTTTTAACTTTTGTTATACTATAACATAAATTCTTTTTGGTAATACACTCCCATGAATCGCATGATCGCTTTTTGCTTATGTGCATTATTTGCTAGTGTCACTTGGGCTCAAGCGCCTTTGGTGGTCTCTACTCATCCTATTTATCTGATTGCAAAAGAAATCACCCAAGGAGTAGAAGAACCTGTTTTGCTGTTAGGGAATCAGACCGGGCATGATGTACAGTTAACACCAGATAATCGAAAGACGATTATGGATGCTTCATTGGTAGTTTGGTTGGGTAAAGCACACGAAGCACCTTTAGAAAAAGTTCTTGGAGACAATGCTAAAGCCATCTCGATTCTTGACTCAGGTATTATTCAGGCGCTTCCACTTAGAAATCCGAAAGGCATTGCACTTAAAGACACGATAGATACTCATGTTTGGTTAGATCCAAACAATGCAGTACGCATAGGCTTCTTTATTGCTGCCTTGAGATCACAACAGCATCCTGAAAATAAAACTGCTTATTGGAATAACGCGAAAAAATTTGCCAATGAAATGTTGCTCGCTTCACAAAAAATTACCACAGCGGGTGCTGCACGTCCTTATTGGGCATATCACGATGCTTACCAATATCTTGAGCGTTCACTCAATTTAAAATTTGCAGGTGCAATGACGGATGACCCACATGTGGCACCGACTGTTACACAAATCAAGTTTTTAAACGATACGCGTCCTTACAAAAAAATGTGTTTACTTGCAGAAGCCAGTGCGAGTCCAAGTCAATATCGAAAATTGGGAGAAATTTCTTTTCAATCCGTTGATGAGACTTTAGCAAAACAACAAGATTTTGTGGTTGCATGGCAAGCTTTGGCACAACAGACACAAGCCTGCGTACTTAATGCACGAAAATGATGCAAAAATTAATCAACAAATGCTCATATGAAAAGCAGCCTGTATATCGAAAAAAACACGACTAAGGTCGGGAAAAGATTGCATGTTCAGGGGTGTAACTCTATAATGCCTGCGATTAAAAACGATCATCAGCTAAACTTGTCAAGCATTTATGCTGTGAGTGGATAAAAAATGAGCCAAACTAGTCGCTTGATTGACCGACGATTAGCAAAAGCTTTGGTCTATTTACAAGCATTAATGATACCTGTTTCAGCCTTGGTAGCGTGGGTCTTGAAAGACTCGACTGCGGCTTTAAGTGCAGCATTAGGTGCACTGTTATGTTGGCTTGCCAGTTGTTATTTTTCTTGGCAGTCGTTTCGAGCCGCTGGTGCACGTGCTTCAAAACAGGTTCTTTCGAACATGTATCGAGGCTTGATGGGCAAATTTGCAATTGTGATCGTTGGTTTCATTTTAATTTTAAGCAATGTTAAACCGTTATCCCCGGTAGCATTGTTTTGTGGTTTTATTCTCGTGCAGGCGATGTCGTGGGTTGCTCCATTTTGGGTAGCACGGCAACAAAAACGAGTATAAGCGCAGCAGAAATTGAAAATTTTTTTGGGGATTAACGAGATATCATGCAGCACGCGATATTCGTTAACCCTATTTATTATTTGACATTGACCAGGTGTGATTTATGGCTGCTGAAGAACATGCCCTGACTTCGACCGAGTATATCAAGCATCACTTGACCAATATGACCTATGGCAAAATGCCAGATGGTACTTGGAAATTGGCTGAGAATGGTGCAGAAGCTCAACAGATGGGGTTCACTGCTATTCACTTGGATTCAATGGGTTGGTCAATTGGCCTTGGTTTGATTTTCTGTTTGATATTCTGGTGTGTGGCGAAAGCTGCAAACTCTGGTGTTCCTACCAAGTTCCAGTCTGCAATCGAAATGATTATCGAGTTTGTTGACTCAAGTGTTCGTGATACGTTTCATGGTAAATCACGTTTAATTGCACCTTTAGCCTTGACCATTTTTGTGTGGATTTTCCTCATGAATGCGATGGACTTAATTCCTGTTGACTGGATTCCTTATCTAGCACAACAAATTGGTGCAAGTGTATTTGGCATGGACCCTCACCACGTTTACTTCAAGGTTGTTCCATCTACAGATCCTAACATTACCCTTGGTATGTCATTGTCTGTATTTGCGTTGATCTTGTTCTATAGTATCCGTGAAAAAGGCATCGGCGGTTTCGTTGGTGAATTAGCACTTAACCCATTTAATCCAAGTAACCCAGTTGCAAAAGCGTTATTGATTCCAGTGAACTTGATTCTAGAATTGGTAACATTCCTTGCACGTCCAATTTCATTGGCGCTCCGACTATTCGGTAACATGTATGCGGGTGAGTTGATCTTCATCTTGATCGCGTTGTTACCTTTCTGGATCCAATGGGCGTTGTCTGTGCCTTGGGCTATCTTCCACATTCTTGTTATTACGTTGCAAGCCTTCATTTTCATGATGCTAACAATCGTATACTTGAGCATGGCAAGCGAAAAACATTAATGGTATTGCCTAACTGTCATCAGGTGGTTAGGTATAATTTTTTTAATTTAATTTGGTATAAACCTAACCTCTGAGGAATTATCATGGAACTCACTTTAGGTCTAGTTGCAATTGCATCTGCTATCTTGATCGCTTTTGGTGCTTTAGGTACTGCGATTGGTTTTGGTCTTTTAGGCGGTCGCTTCCTTGAAGCTGTAGCTCGTCAACCAGAATTGGCTCCACAACTTCAAACTCGTATGTTCTTAATCGCGGGTCTTCTTGATGCTGTGCCTATGATCGGTGTTGGTATTGGCTTGTTCTTCATCTTCGCTAATCCATTTGTAGGTTAATCAGCTTAATTCCGAAATTCACTATTTGAGGAATTTGCAATGAATATCAACCTCACATTGTTTGGCCAAGCGATTGCATTTGCGATATTTGTCGCATTCTGCATGAAGTTTGTATGGCCACCACTAATCAATGCGATTAGTGAGCGTCAGCGTAAAATCGCTGATGGCTTAAACGCTGCGGAGAAAGCGAAAGCTGATCTTGCTGATGCACAAGCACAAGTTAAGCAAGAAATTGATGCGGCGAAAGCACAAGCGGCTCAATTGATCGAACAAGCGAACCGTCGTGCGGCACAATTGATCGAAGAAGCGCGTACTCAAGCATCTGCTGAAGGTGAGCGTATTCGTCAACAAGCGAAAGATGCTGTTGACCAAGACATCAATTCTGCTCGTGAAGAATTACGTCAACAAGTTGCTGCTCTTGCAGTTGCTGGTGCAGAGAAAATTCTGAACCAACAAGTTGACGCAGAAGCTCATAATGCCATGCTGAATCAGCTGGCTGCTAAACTTTAAGAGAGGCGAATATGGCTGAACTCTTGACGTTGGCACGCCCATACGCTAAAGCAGCATTTGCTTATGCATCTGAGCAAAATGCAACTGACGCTTGGTCAAATGCATTACAACTGCTCAGTGCTGCGGTGCAAGATGAAGCATTTTCCGCTTATTTAAATCGCCCTGAGTTGACACCTGCTGAGCAGGTTGGTCTTTTTGCGAAAGTTTTAGGTAACGAACAAACTGAAGCTGTGTCAAACTTTTTGACACTTCTTGCAGACAATGGTCGTTTAGCATTGTTACCTGAAATCGACACAGAATTTGAACAACTCAAATCGCAAAATAACAACACTGTAGATGTTGTGATTGAGTCAGCTTTCCCGCTGGACTCAGTGCAAGAACAGAAGTTGGCTCATGCGTTAGAAAAACGTTTGAACAGCGCTGTGAAAATTACAGTTGAAGTAAACCCAGCATTGATTGCTGGTGTTGTTATTCGTGCAGGCGACCAAGTGATAGATGATTCTGCGCTTAGCAAGCTTGAAAAAATGCGGACTCGTCTTCTAGCGTAATTGTTAAAAATAACTGCGAACAGAAGACTGAACTTTAAAAAGATTGAGGTATAGCGCAATGCAACAACTGAATCCATCCGAGATCAGTGCGCTCATTAAACAGCGTATCGGCGATCTGGACACCAGCGCGACCGCTAAGAACGAAGGGACCATTGTTATGGTTTCCGACGGTATTGTGCGTATTCACGGCCTTGCTGATGCAATGTACGGTGAAATGATCGAATTCGACGGCGGCTTATTTGGTATGGCACTGAACCTAGAACAGGATTCAGTGGGTGCCGTTGTCTTAGGTAACTACTTAAGCCTTCAAGAAGGTCAAAAAGCTCGTTGCACAGGTCGTGTATTAGAAGTTCCGGTTGGTCCAGAACTTTTAGGCCGTGTAGTAGATGCTTTGGGTAACCCAATTGATGGTAAAGGCCCTATTGATGCAAAACTTACTGATGCTGTTGAAAAAGTAGCACCAGGTGTTATTTGGCGTCAATCAGTGGATCAACCTGTACAAACTGGTTATAAATCAGTAGATACAATGATCCCTGTTGGTCGTGGTCAGCGTGAGTTGATCATCGGTGACCGTCAAACTGGTAAAACAGCAATGGCGATCGATGCGATCATTGCTCAAAAGCAGTCAGGCATTAAATGTGTATACGTTGCGATTGGTCAAAAACAATCAACAATTGCAAACGTAGTACGTAAGCTTGAAGAAACTGGCGCTATGGCGTACACGACTGTTGTAGCAGCAGCTGCTGCTGATCCTGCAGCGATGCAGTATCTAGCACCTTATGCTGGTTGTACAATGGGTGAGTACTTCCGTGACCGCGGTGAAGACGCGCTTATCATTTATGATGACTTGTCTAAACAAGCTGTTGCTTACCGTCAAATTTCATTGCTTCTTCGTCGTCCACCAGGTCGTGAAGCTTATCCAGGTGACGTGTTCTATCTTCATTCACGTCTACTTGAGCGTGCTTCTCGTGTATCTGCTGACTATGTTGAGAAATTCACGAATGGTGAAGTTAAAGGCCAAACTGGTTCATTAACTGCATTGCCAATTATTGAAACTCAAGCGGGTGACGTATCTGCATTCGTACCAACAAACGTAATTTCGATTACTGACGGTCAGATCTTCTTAGAAACATCATTATTCAACGCAGGTATTCGTCCTGCTGTGAACGCGGGTATCTCTGTATCACGTGTTGGTGGTTCTGCTCAAACTAAGATCATCAAAAAATTGTCAGGTGGTATCCGTACCGCTCTTGCACAATACCGTGAATTGGCTGCGTTTGCTCAGTTCGCTTCAGACCTTGACGAAGCAACTCGTAAGCAACTTGAACATGGTCAACGTGTAACTGAATTAATGAAGCAAAAACAATATGCTCCATATTCAATTGCTGACCAAGCAGTTTCAATTTATGCATCTAACGAAGGCTATATGGCTGACGTTGAAGTGAAGAAAATCGTAGACTTTGATACTGCGTTGATCTCTTACTTCCGTTCAGAGCATGCTGCGTTAATGCAAAACATCGATGCAACTGGTAACTACGACAAAGACATCGAAGCTGCAATTAAAGCAGGTATTGAAAGCTTTAAAGCGACTCAAACTTACTAAGATTCAACGATGTTGAATCTAGTTAAGGTTTGGTTCACGGATCAACCTTCGGAAGCTCGAAAGGGCTTTCGAATACTAGGTTAAGCGTATGGCAAATTTAAAAGAAATTCGCGCCAAAGTAGCTAGTATCAAAAGCACGCAGAAAATTACTCGCGCGATGCAGATGGTAGCAGCTTCTAAGATGCGTCGTGCGCAAGAGCGCATGGCTCAGGGCCGTCCGTATGCCGAAAATATGCACCGTGTAATTGCTCATTTGGTACAAGCGAATCCTGAATACAAACATCGTTATATGGTTGAACGCCCAGTAAAACGCGTTGGCTATATCATTGTTTCTTCAGATCGTGGTCTTGCTGGTGGTTTGAACATTAACTTGTTCAAAAAAGTGGTTAAACACGTCCAACAGCAACAAGAGCAGTCAATTGAAGTTCAATTTGCTTTGATTGGTCAAAAAGCGGTTTCGTTTTTTAAAAACTACGGCGGTAAAGTACTTGGAGCAACTACAAACGTAGGTGATGCACCAAGTCTTGAACAGTTAACTGGTTCTGTACAGGTGATGTTAGATGCATTCGATAAAGGCGAATTAGATCGTATTTATCTTGTGTCAAACGGCTTTGTCAATGCCATGACTCAAAACCAAAAAATCGAACAACTCGTTCCTTTGGCTGCGGCTGATACGAACGAAGATCTTAACCGTCAATATGGTTGGGATTACTTATATGAACCAGAAGCTGAAGAGCTTTTAAATGGTTTGTTGGTTCGTTACATTGAGTCTATGGTTTATCAAGGTGTGATTGAAAACATCGCATGTGAGCAATCTGCACGTATGGTTGCAATGAAAGCTGCAACTGATAACGCAGGTGAGCTTATCAAGAGCCTACAACTCATTTATAACAAGCTGCGTCAAGCCGCGATTACTCAGGAAATTTCTGAGATCGTTGGTGGTGCCGCTGCCGTTTAACATTATTTTGAATTGAGGAGACAGCAATGAGTAGCGGTCGTATCATTCAGATCATCGGCGCGGTTATCGACGTCGAGTTTGAACGCAACAGCGTTCCTAAGATCTATGACGCTCTCCAAGTTGACGGTACTGAAACTACTTTAGAAGTTCAGCAACAACTTGGTGATGGTGTAGTTCGTACCATCGCAATGGGATCTACTGAAGGTCTTAAACGTGGTCTAAACGTGTCTAATACTGGTGCGCCAATTTCTGTACCAGTAGGTACTGCATGTTTAGGTCGTATCATGGACGTTCTTGGTCGCCCAATCGACGAAGCTGGTCCTGTAGCGACTGAAGAGCGTTTACCGATTCACCGTCAAGCACCTTCTTATGCTGAACAAGCAGCTTCTACTGACCTTTTAGAAACAGGTATTAAAGTCATTGACTTACTTTGCCCGTTTGCAAAAGGTGGTAAAGTTGGTTTATTCGGTGGTGCCGGTGTTGGTAAAACTGTAAACATGATGGAATTGATCAACAACATCGCGAAAGCACACTCAGGTTTATCTGTGTTTGCTGGTGTTGGTGAGCGTACTCGTGAAGGTAACGACTTCTATCACGAGATGAAAGATTCTAACGTTCTTGACAAAGTAGCAATGGTCTACGGTCAGATGAATGAGCCACCAGGTAACCGTTTACGCGTAGCGTTAACTGGTTTGACGATGGCGGAATACTTCCGTGATGAGAAAGATGAAAACGGTAAAGGCCGTGACGTATTGTTGTTCGTTGACAACATTTACCGTTACACATTGGCTGGTACTGAAGTATCTGCTCTTTTAGGTCGTATGCCATCTGCAGTAGGTTACCAACCGACGCTTGCAGAAGAGATGGGTGTTCTTCAAGAACGTATTACATCGACTAAGTCTGGTTCGATTACATCTATCCAAGCGGTATATGTACCTGCCGATGACTTAACAGATCCATCGCCTGCAACTACATTTGCTCACTTAGATGCAACTGTAGTATTGAGCCGTGACATCGCATCTTCTGGTATTTATCCAGCGATCGATCCACTTGACTCTACTTCACGCCAGTTAGATCCATTGGTTGTTGGTGCTGAGCATTATGAAATTGCACGTTCTGTACAGAACGTATTGCAACGTTATAAAGAGCTTAAAGACATCATTGCGATCTTGGGTATGGACGAGTTAGCTGAAGAAGACAAACTTACTGTGTACCGTGCACGTAAGATTCAACGTTTCTTCTCTCAACCGTTCCACGTAGCTGAAGTGTTTACTGGTGCTCCTGGTAAACTTGTACCACTTAAAGAAACAATTCGTGGCTTTAAAGGTCTTCTAGCTGGTGAATACGATCACATCCCAGAACAAGCGTTCTATATGGTTGGTGGTATTGACGAAGTGATCGCTAAAGCCGAGAAGCTTTAATTAGCAACTCTCATTTAGGAGATTCACATGTCGACTATGCAATGTGATGTTGTAAGTGTTAAAGAGTCTTTGTACTCAGGCACTGTGACAATGCTTATCGCAAAAGGTGCTGGCGGTGAATTGGGTATTATGCCTGGTCACGCGCCGTTAGTCACTTTGCTCAAGCCGGGCGCGATTCGCGTTCTGCTTGAAAACGGTACAGAAGAGTTAATCTATGTATCTGGTGGTGTTCTAGAAGTTCAACCGCATGTCGTTACGGTTCTTGCAGATACTGCAGTTCGTGCTGACAACTTAGATGAAGCTGCAATTCTTGAAGCACGTAAAAATGCTGAACAGTTGCTTGCAAATCAAAAGAGCGATTTGGACGCTGCTGCTGCTTTGGCTGCGCTTGCAGAAACTGCTGCTCAGTTGGAAACCATCCGCAAAATCAAAAACCGCGCTCAATAAGACGCAGTTGGCGATTGAAAAACCACCCGAGAGGGTGGTTTTTTTATGGTTAAAAATATATATTTACTAAATAAAATTATTTAGCGCAGTAATTTGTAAATGTTTAATTGTTACGAGATAGAAAGTGTAGAGAATATTAAATCTATACTTTAAGCAGAGAACACTTTTTTCGTATTTGATACGAATGTATTACTTAATCTATATTTTTATCAATCAGAAACATTAGAGAAGATTTTTTCTTCTATTGAACATGTAAAAGATAGAGCCTTCATTCCATTTCAAGTACGACTAGAATTTGAGAATAGAAGACTAAATATTATTTCAAATAATTTAAATAAATATAATAAACTAAAAAGTATTTTAAATGATGGAAAGGATTCGATATATAAAAGTATAGTTGATAAACAAGTATATAAAGATCAAATTAAATTTACTCAGTCAAAGGATTAATAGATCGAAAAGTTCATTAAAGTTAATAATGTACGAAGTATTAGATACAAAGTATATGCATTGTTATTAAAGTTCACCCACTTTTTTACTAATATTTGGAAGATACAGAGTTTCTTTAGGTAACAAAGCCGTTGCTTCATCCAATTTTCCATCAAAAACCAACTGATGTACATGTTGCGCTTCTTGGGTAATGTCTGTGATATTCACAATCCAATCCTGAATATAGTGTTGAACGGCTTCACCTGTTAACCCAATTTGAATTGCACGATAGTCCAAAGGTTCTAAGTATAGATTTCTTTCTGGATCCCATTGAATACGTACTGGATGTTGATCTTTAAAATGTTGCCAAGTTTCATTGTCCATGTGTTCAGCTTTATGGCTTGTACAACTATGTTCTAAAGCCCAATCGAAACCTTGTTTAGATATATCAATCGCAAGTATGCTTTTCTGTCCTTCATCTTTATAACCCCATCCACAGCGATACATCATCCATAAATAAGATGGTTTAATCCAAGTCATACGGCTTTCTTTAAAAAATGGATTATTTAAGAAACCATGTTTTACCGCATGTTGTGCAAGGGGAGGATTGTATGCTTGATAAACGCGTATGGTATTTTCGGCTTGAAATGCACGTATTTGTTTAAAATTATTCATTTTTCTCCAATAGAAATTGTGTTTTTATAAATTGTTTTTTTAGCAAGATGCTTAAGTTCTTTTGTTGTCTCTTGAATTATTCTATATGAAATTTTATTAATTGGCAATATGACACTTTAAAATTTATTATAAAGCTAAGTGATTTGATACATTTTTTGCTAAAGTCGAATTTTCAATTCATTGCTAAGTTTATATGTTAAAACATTGTATTTAGAATAAATCACTATGCACCTCATTGACCAACAAGCACACTTTTGGGAACTCTACCAAGCCCAAGACCAATACTATCTCAGTATTGCTGTCGATATGAGCTCAGTTGTATCTTGTTGGGATATTGCACTCACTGAAGCAGATATTGCGCAATATCAGCACAAAGGACGAATTGCAATCGAAGATTTGGCAAATTCAATTGTGGCAGAAACCTATCGTGGTGATTTTTCCAATTTAGAACGCAATAAAGTCCCTGTACAAATTCAACAACAAATGCAAATGGCATTTAAAGTATGGAAAACAGCGCAAGACTAAATTTTTATAGATCAACAGGCTGAATTGCAAAACCATCGTTTGGAATGAGTTTTACTTTAAATAACGTATCAAAGCCTTCAGAAATTTTGGGAATTTCAAGTTTATAAAAGGTCGCTTTTACTCCCTTTTCGGGAATATTGGCTTTACCTGAGCGTTGAGCATTACGCTGTAAAGTACGGTCGAGGTCTGTTTCAAAATAATAAGAAATAACTTGAAAACCTACAGCTTTGGCACGTTGAATATAACGGGCGCGATCTATCTGGCGCATGTTGGTATTGTCGATCACAATTTTGGTTTTTGAAGCCAACTCTGCTTCAAAGATCATATTCTCACGATGCCTTGTTTTCAGCATATCTAAATTGATACGTAAATGCGTATGGTAAAAATAGTGTTGATAAAATGTTGATTTACCAGAAGCTTGTACACCTGTGAATAGAATCAGTTGCATGAAACACTACAAAAATACGATGAATTCCGTATTAAACCATGTTTATGAATTTTGCTACAATTGATTCAATGTTGAGAACGCTTATAAATCTAAAATGAAAAAATATACTCAATTTCGCTCTATATTTTCCGTATTTATTTTCGGCAGTCTGAGTGCTTGTCAAAGTCAGTTTGTCACTACACCGAACCTACCCACTGAAGCCAATTTGGTGGCAAATTCAGTCAATAATGGTTTGGAAACGGAGTTGAATATTGATTATATTATTGCCTTTAAAAACTTAAAAATGGCATATGGTCAATGTGTTGCTTTTACTGGTGAACATGAGTTTGTATTTACTGACAATAAATTAGAACAAGATCTGGAAATGGGGACTTTATTCGCACGTACAGAGGGTGGAGCCTCATATGCGCCGAGTTAAGAGTTAAAGCATTGGAAAACATTAATAAATTTGTGATGATGGTGTGGCAGATATTAACCTCTTACTGTGAATATTTACCAACAACCATCATTAAGTCACAATCATGAATGTATTTGAACAATTAATGCAAGCCCTTCCTACTCATTTTTCCGAACTCGCTTACCAACATGAAGCATTTCAACGCATTAGAAAAATCAAAAGCCCTGAAGAACTTTTTCAAATTATCATGTTGTATTGTGTACACGATTTATCATTGAAAAGCTGTGCAGGCGTGTTTGCTCAAACATATGGTCGTCTGTCCGATGATGCGATTAAAGAACGATTATGTAAGAGCATAAACTGGATTAAATCACTCATAATTCATATGTTTAAAATCACACACCGACAAAGTGACGACAGCTTACGTTTTGTAATCGTTGATAGTACAAGCATCCAAGAACGCGGTGCAGATGGAGCGACATATCGCTTACATACAGCAATGGACTTATGGAATTTATCTTTACTTGAAGTTGTACTCAGTACTCGTAAAGTCGCAGAAAGTTTACAACATCATAGGTTTGAGAAAGGAGATGTGGTGATTGCCGATCGTGGCTACAGTCGCACAAAAACCATCCTTCCTGTTGTTGATATGGGGGTAGAAATAGTGATTCGGTACAACCCAAATTCGATGCTGACTTATGAAAAAATAATAAAAAACGATCATATAGAGTTCAAACAAATAGATTGGCAAGAAAAATTAAATCAAAATTCTAATCAACCGCAAGTGATAGAAGCTTGGATGATAGGAGGAACGAAAACAGAGCAAAAATACTACAAAGTATATATTCATGCATTTCCTAGAAGTGAAGCAGACGCAGAGCAAGTACGTCGAAAAATTAAGAGGCAATCCAGTAAAAGGTGTGCAAAGAACCCACCAAAAGCGATCACATTGTATTTGGCTAATTGGATGTTGATCATCAGTACTTTGCCACCAACACGTCTTTCGGCAGAACAAATCAAGAATATTTACCAAGCACGTTGGCAGATTGAAATAGCATTTAAACGACTGAAAAGTATATTAAATATTGATAAGTTACGCGCTAAGAAAGGAAGTATGCTTGCAGAGGTTTATTTATTGGGTAAGTTACTCTATGCGGTCTTATTAGAAAAATTGATTGTGCAAAAATTTCCGCATACAACTTTATTTGAGTTTTGGAATGAACGTCCGTTAAGTCTTTGGCGACCACTCACTCTAATACAAAATCAAGTTAAAGCAGGTTTGATGGCATTGTTTCCGATGCGCTCTGAATTTACAGAGGATATACTTTATAGCCTGTCAGAACGCAGGCGAAAGCGGAAATTACAGTTTATGATCAAATGAATTTATGATGAAATTCAAATAATTGAAGAGTTATTATGGCTTAACTCGGCGCATATGGGGTGGAGCCTATTTATCAAAAACTCTGGTGGAATCTATTGGTAAGAATAGAACCCGATTAACACTATTCTTACCAGTAGGTTATAAATCTGCTCAAGCACGTTTTAAACTTGATGCAAAACGAGCATTAGGACAAGATCCGTCATGTAATGTTGCAAAGCCTATCTAAATGAATCAATCAGATGTCGGATCAACTTTGTTCAGAAGAAGCTGTATCTTTTGAGTTGGGAATCATCATACTGGCAAGTTTAAGCATATCCATCTGAATATTATTCATTTGCTGTTCAATTTTCTTGAAATCAACTTTTGAAATATCCAAGTCGCCATTTAAAAGTGCAGAGTTAAGAAGTTGCTGATTACTCTGTAAAACTTGCTGGCGTAAGCCATCTATTTCCTGACTTTTTAGATCTAGGGAAATTAAAGCAGTGTTAAAGCCCTGTAGCTCTCGACTCAGATCTTTTACAGTTTGTTGTAAGACAACATGATCTTTAGATTGAATAGCTTGTTGCAAATCAGACTGAGTCTGTTGCAGTTTCTCAATATAATCACCCGTTTTTAATTGAACATCGGCGACATCGCGAGCGATATAAAACAGGTTACCCGATTTTAAATCCTCAGCGCTTTTATGGGGCACTTCTGATTTTTGCTCAAGTGCTGAATCAGATGCTTGAGTTGATTCAGTCTGTTGAGTGTCTTGTTGTTGATGTGATTGTTCAGCGGCTTGATTACAGCCCAAAAGTAAAATGCCTGAAGTAAAAATAATAAAAGGTAAAACAGCACCTTGTAGTAACTTTTTCATTGAAATCCAAAATTCATTTGATGGGCTATGTAGTGAATATAGGATGCAAAAATGTAGAGATTGAGGATTGTTGCAAAGGGCATACAGACTGTAACGTGAACCATTCAATTCTTTAAAAGAGTCAAATACGAGTGCAATGGTTGCACTCGTACGCTTATTTAATCGTGAGTATCGAATGTTCTATAAAATGAGGCTAAAGTCTTTAGAGCATCAATTTACGATGTTTAGTATCAAGTTGCGCTGTTATTTAAAGTTGTGTTGTTATTTAGCCAATTCAGCTTCGATTGCTGAAGTGATGCGTGGGTCATCAGCAGTAATATCTGGTGCAAAACGTGCCACAATTTCACCATTTTTTCCAATTAAGAACTTCTCAAAGTTCCAAAGCACTTCTGGTTTAGGATTTGGCGTTAAACCGTAATCGACTAAATCTTTCCACCATGGACCTTCACCAATTCGCTCTGGAATTGAATGAATTAAAGTATCATAGAGCGGGTGCTTGTCATCGCCAGCCACAGAAATTTTTGCAAAAAGTGGGAAGTCGACATTGTAGGTCAATGAACAAAATTGCTCGATCTCATCATTGCTACCGGGTTCTTGAGCAAGAAAGTTATTTGCAGGAAAGCCTAAAACTTCAAATCCTTGATCTTTTTTTTCGGTATAAAGTTTTTCAAGCCCCTCATATTGTGGCGTTAGCCCACATTTAGAAGCAACATTGACAATTAACAGGACTTTACCTTGATATTGATTCAAGGTAACTGGCTCACCTTTGATGGTATTGACTGGAATATCGTATACAGAATTGCTCATGGCTTTATCCTTAAACATTAAGTCTTCAAGTAGAAAAATATGTTTAATGTTTTAACGATATTGCATGATTTCGGCAAGTTGCATTTGTATCTAAGTGCAAATAAAAAAAGCAGATCAAGAGACCTGCTTTTAGCATGAATCAAATTGAATTGATTATGGTGCAGCATTGGCTTTCGTTTGAAGCGCTTGCATTTCAGTTAACAGGCTTTGCTGTAACTCAGTACCTTTCTTTTGAAGTTCCATAATTTTTTGTGGATCTGGTGAACTTGCTAAACCAGCTTCAGACATTTCAACGCCTAGGTTGTTTGATTCTTTCATTTTGTCACGTACTGATGCAACTTCAGTACTCTTAAGTGCTAAACCATCAAGGTCTTTGTTGAAGCCATCAACATAAGTTTTCATTTTATCAACAACGCCTTTCAGCGCATCTTTATCACCTTTTTGAGCAGCTTGCATAACTTCAGTTTGGAAGTTTAATGCTTCTTTTGCTTTCGCTGTAGACATTGTTTGAAGTGCAGTTAAGTCACTTTTGATATCCGCAGCATTGTTGGTGCTGAGTGAAACAGCCGCAGCAGCTGGTTTGCTGTCTGTACCAGACGTAGCATCTGCTGGTTTTTTGTCACACGCAGTTAAAGCCAATGCTGAAGCACATAGCGTAGCAAGTAGTAATTTTTTCATTATAAAACCCTTCATTATTTAAAATTCTTAAGAACCTGACCCTAAGTCTACATATTCATAAAGTTATATGCTTAATTTTGAGCATAAGATGCAAAATGCACAATTTTAAGGCAATTTTCTATAGTATTTTTGTACATAAGCTTAGCAATAAAGTGAAAATTGTCACTCAAAAGAGGTCCTAATCTAAATATTTCGCATCTGAGCAGGTGTCTGCTGTGTATAACGTTTAAAAAATTCAATAAAGCTAGAAGTGTGTTGGTATCCCAATTCTAGGCTGATTTTTTTCACTGAAAAACCTTGTTGAATCAGTGAAATAGCATGAATGATTTTGGCACGATTGCGCCATTCAGACAGAGACAGTTTTAGCGAATCTTGGCTGAGTCGAAGTGCGTGTCGTTCAGTAATTTGAAAGCTATCTAAAATTTCCTGTAAGCCGCGGTTAAATTGTTGGGTATCTGAAAGCTGTTCAAGAATTGGCTTTAAAATGGGATGATTTGTTTGCGGTAAATAGTGTTCATAACAGGGGCTATTTTGAATTTGATCAACCAACAGTTGTAATAGGTGTTGATGATATGTTGGAGAAGGAATTCCTTGCTTTTGCTGATCCAAAATTTCTTCAATGGTATGACGCAAAAATGGTCGAATACTTAATGTTTGTGTGTTGCTTGACAACTGTTGGCAAAGCTGCGGATGAAGACGGATACAAATATAATGTGTTAATAAATCATCGACCGCTGTACAGCAATGTTCAGTTTGCGGGGGAATCCATAAACCATAACTGGGCGGTGATAAATAAGTTTGATCTGCAACTGTCAGCTCTAAAGTACCATTTAGGCTTAAATTGAAGTCACCCCATAAATTACAATGAGGGGTGACGACATCATGTTTCTGATAGAAAAATTCTTCTACGGAAATCAGATTGGAATACATGGTTAAAAGTTTTAACTCTCACATTGCATAGCATTGGTTTCAGTTTTTGGATTATTTAAGCCTCGACTCAAAGTGAAAATTGAAATAAAGGCTAAAAGAATAAAGCTAAGTACACTATACAATAAAATGTTGGCATTAAAATGATCAACAATATAGCCGCCGATCAAAGCACCTGTTGCAATCATTACTTGGAAAAAACCAACAAATAAAGGCATGCCTTTTTCAACTGCATGAGGCGCATGTAAAAACATCCATATATTGGCTGTTGTTGGAAACGCACCAAATGCAAAACCCCACAGCGCAGTCAGAATAAATGCACCAATCGGTTGAATTGCCAAGAGTGGGAAGCCGAAGAACACAATTCCAAAACAAATTGCGACAAAGGCAAAAGTATAGCGAACATTTAAATTACCACTGTAACCAGCAAACGCATTCCCAAATACGCCAGCTACACCAAATAGTAACAAGAGTGAACTGATGGTTGCATTATCAAAACCTGCTGAATTTTTGAAAAATGGTGTGAGATAACTAAATGAAGAAAAGTGAGCTAAACCAATTAATAAGATAATAATTAAACCTTGTCTGGCTTTATTGATTCTTAATAGAGCAGGTAAATCTTTAAAATGGATGGCTGATTCTGGTTTTAGACTCGGGATAAATTTGACACCCAGCAACAACACAATAAATCCAATGACAGCGGTAATGGCAAATGATGTACGCCAACCATAAGCATCACTGAGCCATGTGCCAATTGGCACACCAAGTACAGTCGCTAAAGTTACACCAGCCATAACCGTCGCTGTTGCTTTGGCAATAGGCAGGTGTCTCGGAGCTAAACGACCACTTAAAGCAATGGCAGTTGCCCAGAAGCCACCAATGGCAAAACCAAGAATAAAACGGCTGATTAATAAAATTTCAAAATTCGGTGCAATTGCAGTAATGGCATTGGCAATAACCATGGTTGCAGCAAGGGCGAGTAGCAAATAACGTCGATCTAAATTTTTTACCAGTACGGGTAACAATGGAGCCGCTAAGGCTGCCATGATGCCTGGTAATGTAATCATTAACCCTGCTGTACCCACAGAGACATGCAAATCTGTAGAAATGCTATTCAGAACACCAATAGGAAGGAATTCGCTGGTGACCAAAGCGAAAGCAGTGACAGCAACGGTAAGCAGTGCTAGCCAACTGCCTTGATTACTGGGGGCAACCTCTGATGAAGGTTGTTGCGAAATTTCTGATTGCATCATGTTCATGAATATAGTCCTGATGAAAGCATGAGAATGTGAGAGGGAGTTTTAATTGATTAGCGATCGTTATAAAAATAAAATATTTGATTAATTCTTAGCTGTCAATTAATTTAATAATGTTTGTTATAAAAATATGTGTGAAGATTATGGCGGATTCTGAAGAGCATGATTTAGTCGCGGAAAAACAGGTGATTAAACGCGGACGTGGTCGCCCCAAATGTTTTGATGAGCAACAGGCATTGCACAAAGCGATGTTGTTGTTCTGGGAATTTGGTTATGAGGCGACATCGATGAGTGATTTAACCAAAGCACTCAATCTTACTGCACCGAGTATTTACAGTAGTTTTGGTGATAAATCACAGTTTTTTTATGCCTGTTTAGCCTATTACTTAAAACATGAGGCTTGTTCACTAGATATTATTTTTCAACAAGCCAAGACCGCAAAAATTGCGATTGAACTTTATCTGCATGAAAATCTTAAAAAACTTGTTCAACAGAATAAACCAACAGGCTGTATGTTGGTGACAGCAACCATCAATTGTTCTCAAGAACATGCGCCAATTCAACATGATTTACTACTCAAAAGACAGCAAGTCAAAGAAAGAATTTATCAACGCTTAGAGCAAGGGATAAAAGATGGTGATCTAAATCCACAAGCTGATTTACAAGCAATGGCAGATTATTATTCTACGGTGATCCAAGGTTTAACCATGCAAGCTCGTGATGGTGTGGGGTTAAAACAGTTGCAAAATGTGGTGGCACTGGCAATAAAAACTTGGGACTTATTTTAGGTTTGAGAATATTCGGTAATATCAATACCTTACAGTGATTTGTCTGAAAAACCCTATAGATGTCTGAAATGCCATATTTAAATTGATTCAGACTTCATTGATAATTCTTGCAAGTTCTCATGAATAGTGGAAGTTATGTACACCAACACGAAACCTATGTGGTGGGCAGTCAGTTTACCCATTATCGCTGTCTTGATCTGGTCACTCAATATTGCAGTGACACGTTATGTCACAGATTATATTTCACCTGTCAGTATTAGTTTTTATCGCTGGTTGGTGGCATTTATTCTTTTGACTCCTTTTATGTTGTCTAAGGTCTGGCAGCAACGGGATTTAATCCGTCAACACTTTGTTCAATTTGCCGTACTGAGTGCTTTTGGGATGTTCTTGTACCAAGGTTTGGCATATAGTGCGGCGCATTACACCACTGCAACGAATATGGGGATTATCAATGCCTTTATTCCAGTATTTACGATACTGGTATCGATGATGTTGTTGCGTGAAATTCCAAATCGCTATGCAGTGATCGGGAGCATATTGTCTTTTGCAGGATTAGTGTATGTGATCGGGCGTGGAGATTTTGCTAATTTGACTCAATTGGCAGGTCATTCTGGTGATCTGATCATGGTCTTAGCTGTGTTCTTTTATGCCTTTTATGGCGTATTTTTAAAGAAATGGCAATTAAAAGTGCCCTTACTCCTGAGTCTATATGTACAAATCGCATTTACTTTGATTTATCACTTACCTTTTGTATTTTATTTAGGGATCGATACGATAAATGCGAGTAATGTTGCCAGTGTGCTGTATGCAGGTGCATTCCCATCCCTGATCGCACCTTTACTTTGGATGATGGCGGTTCAATATTTGGGTCCAAATCGAACCAGTATTTTTATGAACTTAATGCCTGTATTTACCGCCATTATTGCGTATTTTTGGTTACATGAAGATTGGACGATTTATCATACAATTGGTGGAATCATCATTTTGGTCGGTATTGCTTTGGCACAAAAAAAGTCACATAGTGTCAAAAAAAGTAAATCTATTTCTGCATCTTAAATTTAAAATGAGTGAAATTTATACGATTAATCAACTATTTTGTGTTCTGATTCAGTATTAAATTCACTCAAAAATTATTTTTAATTAAGAATTTAGCGTTCAAAATCTTAAATAATAAAATAAATTTAACTACTTAAATATATTGCGAGTTTGTAATCAATTGCTGATTATAAAGTATGATTAAAAAATAGGCGGAATAATATGTTTGTATTCGAAAAATATTTATAGGATAATATTTTTCATCGAGCCAATTAAGAATTTCTTAATGAAACTGGCTTACACTGTATTTATCAAATTCATCATACCCTCTGGATGTGATTAACCGCATCCTTTTTTATACTCAGCCAACCCTATATATGGCTGAGTTTTTTTTTGCTTTTTTTAATGTCAATTTTCACAAAAGATGACGTGTTGATTGAGATATTTCTGATTAATCACGAATGATTTGCCCAGTTGAGGCATCAATAATTTTGCTTGGCTCTCGGCTTAAACCTAAATCACCATTTAAATAATTCAATTCTGAGCCAAAATAGTGACTGGCTTCTTGTAGTGAGCGAGCTGGTGTTAAACTTGCAGGATTGGCGCTGGTTGAAACAATAAAACCATTAAATGCATTGCACAAAGCTGTACATAATGGGTGATTGGTGACTCGAACAGCGACTTGTGTATGTTGACCTTTGATCCATTGTGGAATCTGTTCGTCTGCTGGAAGTAACCATGTTGTCGCTCGTTCCGTGTGAGAACGTTGAGTCCAAGATTGTATGATTTGTTCACGAATACTTGAGTCTACATTTGTTAGTAGATGTTCAACTTGCGAAAGCTGACCTGCCAGTAAGATGACCCCTTTTTCAATAGGGCGTTGCTTGAGTCTAAGAATTTCTAAAAATGCATGTTCATTAAATGGGTCGCAACCTAGACCCCATACCGCCTCTGTTGGATAAGCCAATACTTTACCTTGTTGAAGAATTTGTGCAGCTTCAGCAACTGAGGTTGTAATCATTGATGTTCACCTTGTCAGTTCGAAAAAATAGAAGGCTATTGTGAACCTTAATAGCTGACTCGGCAACGTAAGTATAGTCCAGATTGTTGAATGCAGAGTCCCAACAGTTCTAATTCCATCAAATAACTGGTTAATTGTGCGGTGTTGAGTTTGGATTTTTGAGCCAATGTATCTAGGTCTTGCCCAATCCAATCTAGTAATTGGTAGAGTTGGAATAAATATTCAGGAATTTCAGGGGGCTGTGAGTTGGTTTCAGCTTGCTGTGTACATTGCCATTGGGTGGGTAGAGCTAAATCTTCCACAATTTGTTCAGGATGATCAACAAGGATTGCACCCTCACGAATGAGTTGATGGCAACCTTGGTGGTGTTCTCCATAAATATGCCCAGGAATGGCAAAAATAATTTTACCTTGTTCAGCCGCCGTTTGAGCGGTAATTAATGAGCCGCTACCCAATTGTGCTTCTGCGACAAGAACACCTAGACTTAAACCGCTCACAATACGATTTCGATAAGGAAAATTACGTGAAATAGGCTGAGTCTCTGGAAGATACTCACTGATGATGCTTCCAGAATTTTGTAGAATTTGCTCTTGTAACTTTCGATTTTGGCTTGGATAAACTAAATCTAACCCTGTACCAATCACAGCAATGGTTCGCTGGTTTTTGAGACCACCCATATGTGCAGCTTCATCAATTCCTTGCGCTAACCCGCTGGTAATAAAAAAGCCTTTTTCACTTAAATAATAAGCAAAATCATATGCCACTTGTTTTCCATGCGGACTGGCTTTTCGACTACCGACAATTGCAATCTGAGGTTGACTCAAGTTTTGTGAAGACCCTTTTCCAAATAAAATTGGAGGATGGTTTTGATAAGGAAGCAGTTGTTGTGGGTAATTTGAATCGGTATCTAACAGAATAAAATCACTATGTTGTTGGATTTTATCTAAGCATATTTTAAATTGGGATTGTCCTTGTGCTGTTACAAAGACATTGGCTCGCTCGATATGATTTTTATGAATTTTAAGTTCAGACCAGCGGGGTAAGCTTTCTGGAGCTACCGCTTTTGCAATAGAACCAAAATAACTCTCTAGCTTACGGAAGGCGCTGGTTGAGTGTTGAACCAAATACCAAAGTTGAATGGCATTCAATTGATGATCGGGTATTTGATTCAACATATTTACATCACATTACTGAAAAATCACTGATCTGTAATCGCAGGTGGTTTGATCTCAGCACCTATTTTAATCGGTAAGTTGCTTTCTAAAATATAAGCATAACTCAGATGATCAAAACTTTTAAAAATCATCAGTGTACCAATTTGCTGACTTGGTAATTTTACCGATTCCTTGGTTTTTGGATCACGAACAACTTCACCTTGTTGATAAATACTAAATACTTGTCCAGGTTTCGCACCTTGTAAGTTACCGCGATCAATAGTGACCACACTGTGTTGCGCTGCTGTACCAATCGAACCTTGGACACGCACCACTTTACCACCAGTACTCACTTCATTAGTGGTGGTTGGATAGAACAAGCTCGGTAGTTCTGCATCATAGCTAGGAAGAACATAATCACCTTTACGAACTTCGGCATTGTAGCTCTTGGTCAATTCAAGTGTGGTGACATCATTTTCACCCGCCGTTGCGATTGCTGAAGCAACTTCAGATAACTCCAGTCCCGCATTAAACTTTTTACCTTCCGCATTGAGGAACATATAAGGTTTACCTTCGCGGTAAATGCCATAGCGCTGACCTACCACTAAGCCATTTCCGCGTGCATATACGGTTTGACCAGCACCCGTAATCACACGATTATCAGCAGCACCAATGGTATAAGGAATATTTTGTAAAGACTCAGGACTGATGACAATGCTGTGTTCTAGCCACGGTTGAATATCAGATAGAGGAATCACCGAAATTGCACTGTTTAATGACTCCACACGTACTTGTGGACGTAAAGATGTTCCACCTTGATGACGACGAATAATACCCTCACAACCATCACCTTCATCCACGCCGATTAATGGACGACCATCTAAAGTACATAACAGTAATTTATCGCCAGGATAAATCCAGTGTGGATTTTTAACATGTTTATTGCTTGCCCAGATTTCAGGCCAACGCCACGGCTTACTTAAAAATTTCCCTGCGATATCCCATAAGGTATCACCACGTTTCACCACATAAACATTGGGTGCACTGGATTTGAGTGCAGGTGGATTAACATTTGGGCTTGCATGTGTCATTTCCATGTAAGTGAATCCTGCACTTAAACATAGTGTCACAGCAAGTAACTGTTTCTTGAACCCCTTGGCATGAAAACCTGTTATGCCAGTTAAAACCTTTTTCATTATCATAATTCCTAAAATTATGTCTCTATATGCGTTATAATACGCATATTACACACATTTTTTTAATGAAGCATATTCTTCATTTAGTTTTAAGATCAATGGCATAGCAACAGAGGATACAGTATGGCCTTATTACCAATTTTAAGTTTTCCTGATCCCCGTTTACGTACCATTGCAAAACCTGTCGATGCTGTAACTGATGAAATTCGTCAATTAGCAGCTGACATGTTTGAAACCATGTATGAAGCGCCAGGTATTGGTCTGGCTGCTACACAGGTCGATCAACATATTCAACTTATCGTCATGGATTTGTCTGAAAATAAAGACCAACCTATGGTGTTCATTAACCCCAAAATAACACCACTTACAGAAGAAACATTCTCTTATGAAGAGGGATGTCTTTCTGTTCCCCAAATATACGATAAAGTTGAGCGTCCGTCACGAGTTAAAATCGAAGCAATTGACCTTGATGGTAAAGCTTTTGAGCTTGAAGCGGATGAATTATTGGCTGTGTGTATTCAACATGAAATGGACCACTTAAACGGTAAGTTATTTGTTGACTATTTATCTCCGTTGAAGCGTCAACGTGCACGTGAAAAAGTTGAAAAAGTCGTGCGTCAACGTGAAAAGCAGAAAGTTCCTGCAAAACGTTGATATAGAGAATTGAAAGTTAAAAGTTTCTTGAATTTTTCTTCAATACAAAGCCCAATTTTGTTTGGGCTTTGTTATACTCTGGCTCGAAAAATGTTGAGACGAACGTTTTGTTGAGAATAGGTTTACTGCTGGGTTTCACCGCAGTTTTTTTACAGATTGCTGTATTTTTACAGCCTTTGCTACCGAAGCAATATCAAATTGCGCCGGTCTGTGAAACTATTACTCAAGCTTTAGTGCAAAGTCACTTTTATGAGAAACATCAACAAAGTACTCATCATCAACATCATTCGGCTTCTTTGACGCAGGAGGCTTCGGGTCATCAGCATCTGATGGCACATCATGAGCCTGCTGTACAAGAACAGACAAGCCATCATCATGATGCAGGTCACCAATGCCAATACTGTACAGTCTATGGCAATCTGGTTTTACCTCCAGAACTTGAAGTCAAAGAAATCTTAGATCGTATCCAAGTACGTCTGGTTGCATTTCAAAAAGCATTTCGACATGTTTATTTTGTCCTGCAACGCTTATTTTTACTTCCTCAAGGACGCGCTCCGCCCGTTTTCGCTTAAATCAAAACTTTTTTAGGAACTTTTTGTCGAGGTCCTGATGCTGCTTTGTCGCAGCTCATATTTATGATTTAAGAGAAAGAAAATGGCTCAACCTCAATTTTTTTTACAGCCCTTAGCGGCTGCGATTTCTATCGCTTGTTATTCAGTAACCGCTTTTGCTCAAGATCAGCAGGAAACTGCTCAACTCACACCGATTGTTGTGACAGCTCAGCTCAATAATGACGCCAACGGATTGATTGTTCATGCTGATCCTAAACAGCCAATTCAGCCTGTACCTGCAACAGATGGTGCGGACTATCTACAAAGTATCGCGGGTTTTAACGCCATTAAAAGTGGTGGAACCAATGGTGATGTTACGTTCCGTGGCATGTTTGGTACACGAATCAAAATATTGACAGATGGTACAGAAAACTTAGGCGCATGCCCTGCACGAATGGATGCACCAACATCATATATTCAACCTGAAAGCTTTGATCGAATTTCAGTCGTGAAAGGACCACAAACCGTTCAATATGCCAATACAGGTTCAGCAGCAACTGTCATTTTTGAGCGTCAGAAACCAACATTGACTGATGAGAAAAACTATCTCGGTCAAGCCAGTGTTTTGGTCGGATCTTTTGGGCGTTTGGACCACAACATTGAAGCTGCTGTTGGCGACAGTAAAAAATATTTACGTGTCAATGCCAACCGTTCTGAATCCAATAGCTATGAAGATGGTGATGGTCATAAAGTTCCATCTTCTTGGGAGCGCTGGAATACGGACTTGGCTCTGGGATGGACACCCAATGAGGATACTTGGGTTGAACTAACAGGCGGTAAAGCAGATGGTGAGGCTGAATATGCCGGTCGAACCATGGATGGCTCGCAGTTTGCTCGTGAAAGCCTTGGTCTACGTTTTGAGAAAAAAAATCTGAGCCCTGTGATTAAAAAACTCGAAGGGCAGGTTAATTATAGTTATAACGACCATATTATGGATAATTATAGTTTACGTAAGCCAAGTCCTGAATTGGTTATGAATAACAAACATGAGATGGTGTTAAATCATTCCGATATGGAGGTGACACGCCGTACTTTAAATAGCCGTTTAGCCATGACCAGTGAATGGGATAAGTTAAGTTTAATTACAGGGATAGATTCACAATTTAATAAGCATGGTGGAGATATGGTGTCTCCAAAAATGAATATGCCTTTTGCGCTTAATATGAAATTTCAGTCTTATGGTGCATTTGGTGAGTTAGGCTATCAGTTTAATGATGCCTACAAGTTGGTGACAGGTGCTCGTTTAGATCAAGTGAATGTAAAGGATTTAAGAGCAGAATCAAAAGCAAAAGGGCTTAATCTTGAGTTAGATAAAACATTACCAAGTGCCTTTATACGTTTAGAAGGTCAGCATCCTGAACATAATGCCAAGTCTTATATTGGTTTAGGTTATGTGGAACGTGTTCCAGATTATTGGGAGCTTTTTAGTTCAGCTCATGGTAATCCTGGTACACCTAATGCTTTTAACGGCTTAGATACTGAAAAAACTTTACAGTTGGATCTTGGTTATCAATACCAACATGGTCCTTTCAGCGCATGGACATCAGCTTATGCTGGGTTGATTAATGACTTTATTTTATTGAGTTATCATAATCATCCAACAGGTGGAATGGATGGGCATAGTCATGGTTCATCATTTAGTGCGGGTGCAAAAAATGTCGATGCAACCATTGCAGGTGCAGAAGCTGGGGTAGGTTACCAATTTACTGATGCCATTCAAGCTGATCTTAGTGCAATGTATGCATGGGGTGAAAATACCGACACACATCAAGCATTACCACAAATTGCACCATTAGAAGGACGTTTAAACTTACGATATGTGCAAGATCAATATTCTTTTGGATTGTTATGGCGTGCTGTGGCAAAACAAGATCGTATTAGCCTAAACCAAGGTAATATCGTGGGTTATGATACAGGTGAAAGCAAAGGCTTTACCACTTTGGCTCTAAATGCTTCTTACAACATTCAAAAAAATCTGAATTTGTCTGTTGGTGTCGATAATGTATTCGATAAAACCTATACCGAACATTTGAATAAGTTAGGTGTTGGCGCTGATGGTCAAGTCGGCACACAGCAATTTAATAATACTGGGCGTAACTATTGGGCGCGCGTGAGCATGAAATTTTAATTTTACCGAAATATGAGGATGTCATATGAGTAACGACAGTAATAAGTTATCGCCAGAAAAGTCATTTTGGGGATGGAAGTTGCTAGTCATCGCAATTATTTTAAGCTGCATTTTCATGGGAATCTTCTATTTGGCGATTACCAATGAACCTGACTATATGCCAAGTCAAAAACAGAAAGCGGCTGAACAGCACGACATGTCTAAGATGAGTCATGAAGATATGCAAAATATACAGCATTCAGCTTCAGAGCCAAAGCATAATCATTGATGATGTGAAAATCTTAAAATAAAAAGGAGGTCTGAGGACTTCCTTTTTAATTACAGATATTTAAAATAGGGTCAAACAGTAAAGATAATTAGAAATGAATGAAAAAATAGAAGCTTATCTTGATATTTTTAAACAATATGGCGAAGTTTCCATCGCGGATGAAGAGTGGACAACAGCGTTTGAACAAATATTTAGAGAACGACTAAAAATTGAAGGAATTGACGAAATTCGTATTTATCAGACCATTGTACAACCTGATCGAAAATTAATTTGTAGAGTATTTCATCAACCCAGTATGAAAATTCTTCAGGAATATCCTGCAAGAACAGCATTTATTCGTTGGTTACCTTTGCTTTGTATTGTGCTTTGTTATTTTTTAATCATCTCACTGATTGCTTTAAGTTCAGAGAAAATGTTGACAGTGGCATTTCTACTATTCTTACCTTTTAGTCTGGGTGCGATCATGGAGTATGTGAAATCTTTAAAATCTCCAAATTCGTTAAAACAAACATTTCTTCAGCAAATTTATATTTTATTCGGGATCATTGTTGTTGGTGTAGTCATTTTAAGAGAGGGTGGCATTTGTCTGATCATGGCAGCGCCGATATTTTTCCTCTGTTCGACTTTAGGTGCGACATGCATGCATTTTTTATGTCGACGTTTATGGAAGCCATATAATAAAGTTTACTCTATTGTACTTTTACCTTTGCTAGGCTTGTTACTATTACCTGATTTCTCTCAGTATCATAATGGTGTAACACGTCAAGAAATTATTGTTAATGCACCTATTCAAGATGTTTTTGCATCGATTAATAATATCCAACAGATTCAGTCCAGCGAAATAAAATTTAGTCCAATTTTTTTAATGGGTTTTCCAAAACCAATTTCTGGAATGACTGAGCAAACAGATAATGGCTTGATTCGTCAAATTTATTGGCAACGCGGTATTCATTTCCAAGAAAAAATCACTCAGTCTCATGCACCAACGCAGTTGGCTTGGACTTATGTTTTTAATCAGGAATCCTTTCCCAAAGGATCTTTAGATGATCATTTGAAAATTGGTGGAGCATATTTCAATTTGTTAACAACAGACTATCAACTGGAAGCCATTAGTCCACAGCAAACGAAAATGGTATTAACGATCGATTATCGTTTATCAACTGAAGTGAATTGGTATGCGGATTTATGGACACGCTATGTGCTGAATGAATTTAGTGATGTTGTACTTAATATCTATAAACACCGCTTGGAAAAACAAAGTTAAGGCTGAACACCTTAACTTTTCAAATCATGACTGATGCATACTCGCGAGTTGCTTTCCTGCATTTTGATAGAGGCTTAGGGCATATTCTTGTTTGGCACGACCACTTTCTTGCAAATATTGATCAAGTTTAGGGATATGTTTTGCGCCACGATAAACCAATGTATTTTTAGCAATTAAATACAATGGATACCATGCCAGCGTACGCGGTTTCAGTCCTAGATTTTTCATTTTACGTTGCCCAATAAAAAACTGAGTAATGTCTAAATGGTTTTGATAAGCCTTTCTTTGTAAAAATCTATTGAAATATTTATAGTGCCGCTCAAAAGGTTCTTTGGATAAACTGACGGCTAAAGCTTTGCTGCTTTCATCAACTTTGGGATGCGCATAATTCATCCACTGTAATAATTTCCACGCTTCAGACTCTTTATTGACTAACCATTTTTCATCTATTCCCATTAACCAACCCGCGTACTTCCAAAAATGCATCAAGGCATCGCACTCAGCTTTGCTTGGAAAAATACCAATGGCTCTCACACCGATCAGAAGCACCGCACTAAAGGCAATATTGGTCATGGCTTGATCATATTGATTGATGGGTGTGCCCCAAATCTCGTGATCCCAATCTTTTGACTTATTCAACTGATAACGTACAAGAGAATGAATGAACCGAACATAAATCGTCGAGGTAAAGCCATCGTTAAAACGTGAGAAGCTATTCAGTTGATTGACATCTAACCACCACTTATGCGTTTCTGCTAAACGTTTTCCTGCATATTTATGCAAAGCCCCAGTCTGAATAAGTGGTTGGTTAAAGCCGGGGTATTGATAACCTGTCATTAAAGCGAGATCACGTAGAATAAAAGTTCCATTGGAACCTAAACGATGCGTGAATTTGATTGCTGTTTCAATTTTGGCTGAATCCAGCCAACTCGGTGCATGCTCGACAATTTTAAAAAAATCAGTGAGCACTGGAATATCATGAGGAAGTTTATCTAAACCTTGATACAACGCCGCTTCAAAAAGCTTGCGATTTTGTCTAGGGTTGGTCATGACCCAATCCATAACTTGATCCATTGCATTATCACCCGTTTGTAGCGCATCGTTTAAAGATAAATACTCGGCATAACTTGGCTGTAGCGGTTGTTCTGTAAAATAATGAAAAATTCTAGTCTTGAGATTAGTTCGTGACATTTTTTCATAGGGTGCAAGTCGTTGTGGCTTAACTAAGGTTTGCATTTTTCGTTTGACCTGATTATTGTTTAGTCAAACTCTAATATGAATAATTATTCGTATTCAATTCGCATTTCGGGATGAATATGCCAATGAGAAAACAACCCCAACAACAACGTGCTCGAAATGTTGTAGATAGCATTTTAGAAGCAACACAATTGTGTATTGCTGAACACGGTTTGCTAAATGTCACCACACCTAAAATTTCTGAAAAATCAGGTGTCAGTGTCGGATCGATATATCAGTATTTTGGCAATAAAGAAGAAATCATTCAGGAGTTGCTACGCCGTAAAAGCGAGCAGCTCGGACTTGCACTTAAACAAATTGCCATCAGCCAAGAAGGTTTAAGTTTAAATGAAATCATACCGCTTAGTATTCAATTCGGTTTTGACATGATGAAAGCTGATGGTGGTTTCTTTATAGAGGTGTTGAAACATTGGCATGGTTATAACAATTCAGAAGCTGCAAAAGTTTTAGAAAAGCACTTCTATGAAGTCGGCTTATATGTATTCAGTCGCTTTTTTAAGGATTGGAGTTTTGAAGTGCTTAAGAATAAGTCTTTCGTCATTATTAACAGTACGCTTTTTACTATGATGCGCTATGTAAGCCATAATAACTTTCTAATTTCAGAGCAACAGCTTAAAAAAGAACTAACCTTAATGATCTTGGCTTATTTGGAACAAGATACCAACATCGTGCAATCTCAAAGCCAAGCCTAAAATAAAAGGCGAACCAAAACGTCAGTCCAAAATGTCAATAGATATGTGAAAGAACGGATTGTTTGGTTATCACCATCTCCACACGTGTCCTCATATGTAAGTAGAGTAAGTAGAGATAGTCATTCAGCAGATTATTGTGATTTTGATTCATAGGTAGGTATAGAACAAGAAATAATAATGATCGAGATGAAAATTCGAGTGATGCTGTTGAACTGAAGAGGAGTGCTCAAGGAGACTAACGAATTAAAATCATATTCACTGTGTGTTTTTTAAACCAAAAATGCATTTTTTTAATAAAAAAGCCAGATTTAGGGGAATAAATAGGCAAACAAAGCGAAATTAAGAAAATAATTAAAAAAGGGGGTTGTGTTAGGTTAGGAATGCTGTAGAATGCACATCCATCGGCGGTGATGAAGATTAAAACTTCTGATAAAACAATGACTTGGTTGAATTGATTAAGTTGGGTTTTAGAAAGGAAGTTTAAAAAATAATTTGAAATCACAGTTGACTTTCTAGAGATAGAGAGTAATATAGCCGACCTAGCTTGATGCTGACGAAGCATGAAGAAGATCATTAAGAGAATATGAAGAACAACTTGTGTGGATTTTTACTGATTGATTGATCGAAATATTATCATTGATTGATTGGTTTAAATTACTCGAAGTTTATTTGAGAGAATTTGTCAGTAATTGATGAGCCAGAATTGTGACCTTAAGTCACTAATGATTTTAACTGAAGAGTTTGATCATGGCTCAGATTGAACGCTGGCGGCAGGCTTAACACATGCAAGTCGAGCGGGGGAGATTGCTTCGGTAATTGACCTAGCGGCGGACGGGTGAGTAATACTTAGGAATCTGCCTATTAATGGGGGACAACATCTCGAAAGGGATGCTAATACCGCATACGCCCTACGGGGGAAAGCAGGGGATCACTTGTGACCTTGCGTTAATAGATGAGCCTAAGTCGGATTAGCTAGTTGGTGGGGTAAAGGCCTACCAAGGCGACGATCTGTAGCGGGTCTGAGAGGATGATCCGCCACACTGGGACTGAGACACGGCCCAGACTCCTACGGGAGGCAGCAGTGGGGAATATTGGACAATGGGGGGAACCCTGATCCAGCCATGCCGCGTGTGTGAAGAAGGCCTTATGGTTGTAAAGCACTTTAAGCGAGGAGGAGGCTCTTTTGGTTAATACCCAAGATGAGTGGACGTTACTCGCAGAATAAGCACCGGCTAACTCTGTGCCAGCAGCCGCGGTAATACAGAGGGTGCGAGCGTTAATCGGATTTACTGGGCGTAAAGCGTGCGTAGGCGGCTTTTTAAGTCGGATGTGAAATCCCCGAGCTTAACTTGGGAATTGCATTCGATACTGGGAAGCTAGAGTATGGGAGAGGATGGTAGAATTCCAGGTGTAGCGGTGAAATGCGTAGAGATCTGGAGGAATACCGATGGCGAAGGCAGCCATCTGGCCTAATACTGACGCTGAGGTACGAAAGCATGGGGAGCAAACAGGATTAGATACCCTGGTAGTCCATGCCGTAAACGATGTCTACTAGCCGTTGGGGTCTTTGAGACTTTAGTGGCGCAGCTAACGCGATAAGTAGACCGCCTGGGGAGTACGGTCGCAAGACTAAAACTCAAATGAATTGACGGGGGCCCGCACAAGCGGTGGAGCATGTGGTTTAATTCGATGCAACGCGAAGAACCTTACCTGGTCTTGACATAGTAAGAACTTTCCAGAGATGGATTGGTGCCTTCGGGAACTTACATACAGGTGCTGCATGGCTGTCGTCAGCTCGTGTCGTGAGATGTTGGGTTAAGTCCCGCAACGAGCGCAACCCTTTTCCTTACTTGCCAGCATTTCGGATGGGAACTTTAAGGATACTGCCAGTGACAAACTGGAGGAAGGCGGGGACGACGTCAAGTCATCATGGCCCTTACGACCAGGGCTACACACGTGCTACAATGGTCGGTACAAAGGGTTGCTACCTAGCGATAGGATGCTAATCTCAAAAAGCCGATCGTAGTCCGGATTGGAGTCTGCAACTCGACTCCATGAAGTCGGAATCGCTAGTAATCGCGGATCAGAATGCCGCGGTGAATACGTTCCCGGGCCTTGTACACACCGCCCGTCACACCATGGGAGTTTGTTGCACCAGAAGTAGGTAGTCTAACCGTAAGGAGGACGCTTACCACGGTGTGGCCGATGACTGGGGTGAAGTCGTAACAAGGTAGCCGTAGGGGAACCTGCGGCTGGATCACCTCCTTAACGAAAGATTGACGATTGGTAAGAATCCACAACAAGTTGTTCTTCATTGATGTATCTGAGGGTCTGTAGCTCAGTTGGTTAGAGCACACGCTTGATAAGCGTGGGGTCACAAGTTCAAGTCTTGTCAGACCCACCAAGTCTACTGAACACAGAAGAGCAGATATATTAAGATCTTAAGCTGGGGACTTAGCTTAGTTGGTAGAGCGCCTGCTTTGCACGCAGGAGGTCAGGAGTTCGACTCTCCTAGTCTCCACCACTACTACGCAGTTACCTGATTAAAAAAGATTGATTATAGAAATTAATGAACTGAAGTTTATAGAGTTTATTAACTTCTGTGATTTATCACAGTGAACTACTTGCTGACGAGGCGGTAGTGAATCATTAACAGAATATATTTGAGTTGAAATAATTGTTTAACTCGTTTTATGAAGCTTAACAAGCAATTGTTAAAGCGGAATGAAATGAGAACTAGCGATAAAACTGAATCAAGCGTTTTGGTATATGAATTAAATTGAAGCTGTACAGTGATTAAGTTCACAAGCAACAAATAGAAGTGGTTAAATCCACATTGTTGATCCTCCTTGTAGGGATTAACGACTGTTTGGGGTTGTATAGTCAAGTAATTAAGTGCATGTGGTGGATGCCTTGGCAGTCAGAGGCGATGAAAGACGTAATAGCCTGCGATAAGCTTCGGGGAGGCGGCAAATATCCTGTGATCCGGAGATTTCTGAATGGGGAAACCCACTTACCATAAGGTAGGTATCGCATGATGAATACATAGTCATGCGAGGCGAACGAGGGGAAGTGAAACATCTCAGTACCCTTAGGAAAAGAAATCAATTGAGATTCCCTCAGTAGCGGCGAGCGAACGGGGATCAGCCCATTAAGTTATATGTGTATTAGCGGAAAGCTCTGGGAAGTGCTACCGTAGAGGGTGATAGTCCCGTACACGAAAGTGCACATATAATGATGACGAGTAGGGCGAGGCACGTGAAACCTTGTCTGAATATGGGGGGACCATCCTCCAAGGCTAAATACTCCTGACTGACCGATAGTGAACCAGTACCGTGAGGGAAAGGCGAAAAGAACCCCTGTGAGGGGAGTGAAATAGATCCTGAAACCGCATGCATACAAGCAGTGGGAGCCGACTTGTTCGGTGACTGCGTACCTTTTGTATAATGGGTCAGCGACTTATATTCAGTAGCAAGGTTAACCGTATAGGGGAGCCGTAGAGAAATCGAGTCTTAATAGGGCGTTTAGTTGCTGGGTATAGACCCGAAACCGGGTGATCTATCCATGAGCAGGTTGAAGGTTGGGTAACACTAACTGGAGGACCGAACCCACTGTCGTTGAAAAGCCAGGGGATGACTTGTGGATAGGGGTGAAAGGCTAATCAAACTCGGTGATAGCTGGTTCTCCCCGAAAGCTATTTAGGTAGCGCCTCGGACGAATACCATAGGGGGTAGAGCACTGTTTCGGCTAGGGGGTCATCCCGACTTACCAAACCGATGCAAACTCCGAATACCTATGAGTACTATCCGGGAGACAGACTGCGGGTGCTAACGTCCGTAGTCAAGAGGAAAACAATCCAGACCGCCAGCTAAGGCCCCAAAATTATAGTTAAGTGGGAAACGATGTGGGAAGGCATAGACAGCTAGGAGGTTGGCTTAGAAGCAGCCACCCTTTAAAGAAAGCGTAATAGCTCACTAGTCGAGTCGGCTTGCGCGGAAGATGTAACGGGGCTAAAACTATATGCCGAAGCTGCGGATGTATACATTGTATACGTGGTAGGGGAGCGTTCTGTAAGCCGATGAAGGTGTGTTGAGAAGCATGCTGGAGGTATCAGAAGTGCGAATGCTGACGTGAGTAACGACAAAACGGGTGAAAAACCCGTTCGCTGAAAGACCAAGGGTTCCAGTCCAACGTTAATCGGGGCTGGGTGAGTCGACCCCTAAGGCGAGGCCGAGAGGCGTAGTCGATGGGAAATTGGTTAATATTCCAATACTTCTGTGTAATGCGATGAGAGGACGGAGAAAGTTAAGTCAGCCTGGCGTTGGTTGTCCAGGTGGAAGGTTGTAGGCATGCATCTTAGGCAAATCCGGGGTGCTCTATGCTGAGAACTGATAGCAAGCGAGTTTACTCGTGAAGTGGCTGATACTATGCTTCCAGGAAAAGTCTCTAAGCTTCAGTTACACAGGAATCGTACCCGAAACCGACACAGGTGGTCAGGTCGAGTAGACCAAAGCGCTTGAGAGAACTCTGCTGAAGGAACTAGGCAAAATGGTACCGTAACTTCGGGAGAAGGTACGCTGCTGACGGTGATAGGACTTGCTCCTTGAGCTATTGGCAGCCACAGAAACCAGGCCCCTGCAACTGTTTATTAAAAACATAGCACTCTGCAAACACGAAAGTGGACGTATAGGGTGTGATGCCTGCCCGGTGCTGGAAGGTTAATTGATGGGGTTAGCGTAAGCGAAGCTCTTGATCGAAGCCCCAGTAAACGGCGGCCGTAACTATAACGGTCCTAAGGTAGCGAAATTCCTTGTCGGGTAAGTTCCGACCTGCACGAATGGCATAATGATGGGGGCGCTGTCTCCAGCAGAGGCTCAGTGAAATCGAAATCGCCGTGAAGATGCGGTGTACCCGCGGCTAGACGGAAAGACCCCGTGAACCTTTACTGCAGCTTGACATTGAACTTTGATCTTACTTGTGTAGGATAGGTGGGAGGCTTAGAAGTAGCGACGCCAGTTGCTATGGAGCCATCCTTGAAATACCACCCTGGTAATATTGAGGTTCTAACTCTGTCCCGTTATCCGGGACGAGGACCATGTCTGGTGGGTAGTTTGACTGGGGCGGTCTCCTCCTAAAGAGTAACGGAGGAGTACGAAGGTGCGCTCAGCGTGGTCGGAAATCACGCGTAGAGTATAAAGGCAAAAGCGCGCTTAACTGCGAGACCCACAAGTCGAGCAGGTACGAAAGTAGGTCTTAGTGATCCGGTGGTTCTGTATGGAAGGGCCATCGCTCAACGGATAAAAGGTACTCTGGGGATAACAGGCTGATACCGCCCAAGAGTTCATATCGACGGCGGTGTTTGGCACCTCGATGTCGGCTCATCTCATCCTGGGGCTGAAGCAGGTCCCAAGGGTATGGCTGTTCGCCATTTAAAGAGGTACGCGAGCTGGGTTTAGAACGTCGTGAGACAGTTCGGTCCCTATCTACCGTGGGCGTTGGAAATTTGAGAGGATCTGCTCCTAGTACGAGAGGACCAGAGTGGACGAACCTCTGGTGTACCGGTTGTGACGCCAGTCGCATCGCCGGGTAGCTATGTTCGGAAGGGATAACCGCTGAAAGCATCTAAGCGGGAAGCCTACCTCAAGATAAGATTTCCCTAGGACTTTATGTCCTCTAAAGAGCCGTTGAAGACTACGACGTTGATAGGTTGGATGTGGAAGTGCGGTGACGCATGAAGCTGACCAATACTAATTGCTCGTGAGGCTTGACTATACAACACCCAAGCAGTTGTATGTGAAGCATCATTTGATTCATAAAAGATCAAAGAAACTTGATTTAGTTGTAAAGCTAGTTACAATAACCAACTCAAATGTTCTTCTGTTAAACTCATTTGGAACAAAGTAAGGCATACCCATAAGACCCGAAAAAGTCCATAACAGTTTGCTGGCGACAATAGCAAGAGTGAACCACCTGATCCCTTCCCGAACTCAGAAGTGAAACCTCTTAGCGCTGATGGTAGTGTGGGGTTACCCATGTGAGAGTAAGTCATCGCCAGCTTTTAATTCTTAAAACACCCTCAACTAAAATGTTGAGGGTGTTTTTTTATGGGGAAAATATAAAAGTGAATGAATGAAATGATGTTTTTAGAATATAATTTAGAGGATGAGAATACAAAAACGAAAATGCTCGAACATAATAGAGCTCATAGTTTTTCTTTAGGCTTTTATCCTAAGGTTGAATTTGCTACAGTTGCAATATTTTGCTATCAACAAAATAAAAAAATGCCAAAACAAATTGGTTCAGGTGTAGCTGTTTGTTTGTGTGGAGAATATTTTATTTTTTCGGCGGCACATGTATTTCATGAATTTGGAAATAAGCCAATCATTGTAGGTTATTTTGGAGGCTTAAAACTTATTTATTTACAAGGAGATAGGTTCAGTACAGCAAAATCAGGGAAAAATCATAATAGTGATCCTATAGATGCAAGTGTTTATCATATACATTCTAAATTAGATGAAAGCTTTAAAAAGATTTTTTTAGATTATGATGATTTGGACTTACATAGAACTAACTTGAAAGTATGTAATAATTTTCAAGATAATCCTTATATTATTTCAGGGATTAAATCAAATAGATCAAACATCTCGAATAGTATAGCCAATTTTAAGCAAGAGGGATTTCCTACAAGAGAAATGCCGAAAGAAGTCTATGATTATTATAATTTAAATCAAGATATACATGTTGCTATGGTCTATGATAAGAAAAGACTAATTAATGGAAAATTATGGGAGACTTCTCCAAATTTAAAAGGATGTAGTGGGGGGGCTATCATTCGTTCACAGGGTATTTTTTTCAAGGAGCCCTTTATTGTAAATCAACCAAAGCAAAAACTAACAGCAATTCTAATTGAGCATAAGCTAGGCAGAGGGAAATATTTTGATACCGCTGTTGGAATTAGGATAAATATTCATTTAGGTTTGATTAATAAATACTTGCCAAATCTAAAATTTTATTCAATACCTTAATTAGAATAAAAGGACATGATTTGCGAATTTAGTGTTTTAATACATCTAAGAGAAATGATTAGATGGAAAAAGTTATTGCTTATCTAAGAAGCTTATAGCTTCTTAAGATGTACATCATAATATATTATATAGTTACAAAAAGAAAACCCCATCATCCTGATGGGGTTTTCTTCGTATTGGTGTGTTAGATTTGACTCCTGTCGAATCTCACGTTCCTGATGCTCAGACGTTTTGTTATTGTTGTTTTGTCTGGGAAACTTCCTGTTCCCGATAACGATAGAATAGGTGAATTTAAAGCAACCGTATATTCGCTAAATTCGGCAGGATTTGTAGGTAAATGCTTACTTCGAATGGATTAGAAAATTGCTGTTAACAATATAAAATAGTTCAATACTGTCTTTTCTTTACAATAAATAAAACATCAAAGTATTGAGGAACAAGAAATGGAAGCGTTACGACAGAAATTTTTTTACTTACCTCTACTCATGGGCTGTACATTACTCAGTGCATGCAATGCTCAAAGCAATTCATCATCTGAAGTAAAACAAGCGACAGAAAGCACAACTGCGATGATTGATCAAAGCTATCGTGTTGAAAAAGTCGCGACATTTGATGAACCCTGGGCAATGACTGAATTGGTGGATGGGCGATTATTGATTACAGAGAGACGAGGGAAATTAAAGCTCTATGATCCTTCTTCATCACAAAGCATTGATATTTTAGGTGTTCCGCCAGTTGCTTATGGTGGGCAAGGTGGATTGGGTGATATTGCTTTGCACCCTGACTATAAAAATAATCATCAAATCTATTTGAGTTATGCTGAAAAAGGCAATGGTGGTTATGGCGCAGTTGTAGTTCGTGGTGAATTAAACCTGCAAGAAACAAATCCTCAAATCCGCAATATACAAAGAATATGGGAACAAGTTCCAAAGGTCTCAGGACAAGGGCATTATGCGCATCGTATGTTATTTGGGAAAGATGGAAAGCTTTGGATCAGTTCTGGAGAACGTCAGAAATTTGATCCTGCACAAGATATGAAGTCGAATTTGGGTAAAGTCATTAGACTGAATGATGATGGTACTGTTGTTGCAGATAACCCATTCACTCAACAAGGTGAAATCGCAAAACAAGTCTGGTCTTTAGGGCATCGTAATCCCTTAGGTATCGCTTTTGATCATAAAGACCAATTGTGGGTTGTAGAAATGGGACCTAAGGGCGGTGATGAATTAAATCTAATTCATAAAGGTGAGAATTATGGTTATCCCATTGTTTCCAATGGGGATCATTATTCAGGAAAAGAGATTCCTGATCATGTCACCCGTCCTGAATTTAAAGCACCTGAGATCAGTTGGACACCTGTAATTTCTCCATCGAATTTGGTGTTTTATCAAAAACAATTGTTCCCTCAATGGACGAATAAGGCGCTCATTGGTGGATTGTCTTCAGAAGCAATTATTGTGGTCGATACTGAATCAAAGCCAGTTCGTGAAATACAGCGTTTGAACATGAAACAGCGGATTCGAGATATTTATCCAGCGCATGATGGTTCGATTTGGGTACTGGAAGATGGAAAAAATGCTGGGCTATTAAGACTATTACTAAAATAGAAAACTTATTTAATTCAATATATTGTTATATCTTAAGGATAGATGATACATCAAACTTTTATGATGAGAAAATGTTGAAACAATTTAATCAATATGAGGTTAATTGATACGGTAGTATATTAATCATGCTATCCTTTTGATTTTAAAATAACATAAAATGAGAACAAATAATGCCTGCAACTACAATTGATGTTCGATATCAATATTCTGTTGAACAAGAAGTGGATTTAGTTGGAGCAGTTCAAAATGCTTTAGTTAGTGTATTTAAAATTACTGATGATGATCGTAATATTTGTTTAATCGTACATGATCCACATCGCTTTTTATGCCCTCCAAATAAGCGTAATCCCGAAAAGTTTACTCGTATCACTATCGATTGCTTTGTTGGGCGTACATTGGACACAAAACGAAGTTTGTATCTTAAAATTGTAAATAACCTTTCTGCATTTGGAATTCCAAAAGATCATATAAAAATTATATTAAGAGAGATCCCAACGGAAAATTGGGGAGTACGTGGTGGTCAAGCAGCTTGTGATATTGATTTGGGATTTGATATTCAAATTTGATCCAAAATCAAACTTACTTGACTCCGTATTGTCATTGAAATGACTTAAAATTGTCATCCTGATTGGTTTAAATAAGGCTCATTTAAACCAATAAAAAGACCTTTATGAAAAAATTAGCCTACTCACTTTTAGCTTTCAGTATATTGGGTTTAACCGCTTGTAATGATGATGACAACGACTTTTCGTTCGAATCATCGGTTACCGTGCCTACATTGCTATCATTTGCTAAGCTTGATGTTGAAACTTATGCTGCTGGTCCAAATTCAGGCGCTTTCGTCAAAGGTGCCAATGGTATATTTCCGCCATTTAAAGGACAGCCCGTACAAGGTTTTTCAGGTGCATTAAAAAATAATGACGGTACCTATATGGTCATGGCTGATAATGGTTTTGGTACCCAAGATAATTCATCAGATTTTCTGTTGCGTTTGTATCAGATCAAATCTGATTTTCGAACCAAGTCATCTGGAACAGCGAAAGTTCAAGTGATGAGCTTTGTCCAACTTCGTGACCCAAATAAATTAATTCCGTTTAATATCGTCAATCAAAATACCGCTGATCGTTTGCTCACTGGCGCTGATTTTGATCCTGAATCGATTCAACGTACTGCGGATGGTACGTATTGGATTGGGGATGAGTTTGGACCTTATTTACTGCATTTTGATAAAGATGGAATCTTGTTGGATGCGCCAATTCCATTACCAAATCCATTGAAAGTAGGCGCTGAATTACGCTCACCACAAAACCAGTTCAACAAAGCGAATATAAATTATGTTGAACCATTGGTTCAGCAAAGTGGCGGTTTCGAAGGTATGGCATTGTCTAAAGATGGGCAATATTTATACCCATTACTAGAGAAACCCTTAAAAGGCGAGACCACTCAGCAATTACTGATTTCTCAATTTGATGTAAAGAAAAAAGCCTATACAGGACGTTATTATTATTTCACTTTAAATACCAAAGCGACCAATATTGGTGACTTCCAAATGTACGATGACAAATCTGGCATTATTATCGAACGTGATGCGAGTCAGAATAAGCTCGATGGTTATAAAAAGCTGATTCAAATTGAGCTTGGCGATGTTGGTAAAGCGGTTAAACGTTCAGATTTGGTCGATTTAATGAACGTTGCTAATCCAAATAATTTATATGGTGCGCCACATGATGGTGATATCGGTACAGGCACTACATTCGCCTTTCCATTTGAAACGATTGAAGATGTCATTATTGAAAATAAAAATACTTTAACTGTGATGAACGACAATAATTTTCCCGGATCTTCTGGACGAAATGCAAAGCGTGCTGATGACAATGAAATTATTCAGATCAAGTTGCCTAAGGCATTGTATTAATACTGAGTCGCAACTATTCAAAGAATCGTATGTGGATATTTGATCAGAGTAAAAAGCCAGTCATTTGACTGGCTTTTTGTACTTCCTAAATAAGGCAATTAGGCTAAACAATCTTGTTTAGAGACTTGATCTGGGCAACCCAGAGGATTTAAAGCGCATTTTAAATCTTCGATCTGCTCATGAGTTACATAACCTTTAGATTTGAGGTAATCCGCAACTCGATCATTACGTAAACTTAAAAATGCTGCATCATATACGCCTAAATCAACAAATAATGCTGCTGTTTCTAAACTATTGAAGCGATCAAGGAAGACATCATTGCCATACATCAAGAATACATGGTCATAGTCTGCATGAGCATCTACTTTTAGACGCATTGCGAGCGTTGTCGGTGAAGTTTTAATGAATAACAAGTCTGATAGTTCATCAAACTGGGTCATGTCTAAACTATTTTCCCCAGTTTTAACTTTACCTAACCATGCTTTAAATACCAATACAGCACCACCACGAAGTAACATACTCCAGACTTGATGACGAACCTCATCATTTAAGCATTCGCATTCATCTTCTAAGCGTTGAACTAACTTTTCTTCTTGTTGGGCTAATTTATCAAATAAACCTAGACCTTGTGGATGAAATGCAACAGGTGCAAATACATCAAATTTTAATTCATCAAAAACTTGCAGTGCTAAAGGTACTGTTGCTTGATAGATGGTATTCAGCGCTTGGATTTGAGTGTCTTGCAACTTACTATGTTTAAAAATAGCTTGCCAATCGATTTCAGGCAGAATTGAATTAGCACCATATTGACGATGGAATTGTTGAGCTTGGTGTAGCCCATGTGGAACAGTTTCTGAAATATTCATAGCTAAAATCCTATTTAAAATTGAATTCAAACGCTGTTTTTGTTTCCCTAAACATGAGCGTGATTTTGTCTTGAATTAATTTTTGATTTATCTGAGATGCAATAGGAATACGACTAAAGTTGTATATGGGGTGAAAAGTAGTTTTTTATTATTTAAAATCAAATAAATATAAAATTGTAACTAGCTATACAAGTGTATATTTACTATTTTGATGTTATTTGCCATAGAAAATAAAGCTTTGGAATCTTTCGCCAATAAACAAGGCAGTCTTTGGCAGCTTTTTGAATGCTTTTGCACAATCCTTAAAAAAAATTGCTATTTATCTTAAAAAAATGTGTAACACACGCGCTAGAGCACGAAGCTCTAGCGCGTGTAAATGTTTCAAAACATTAAAGAAGGGGATTCTAATAGGCAACACTATTTTGAAATTTTCAATCCAGATAACCATGCGCGTAGTGAGGCTGGTTTAAGTGGTTTCTTTAAAAGCACAACATTTAAATCTTTGACACGTTGTGGTAATTCAGGATCGGAGTCTGCGGTGATCAGTGCTGCAGGAACATTTTCCTGACGATTTTCAATGATGAAATCCAAACCAATTTTGCTATTGTTTAGATGCTGATCCACTAACCAGACTTGAATATTTTCTCTTTGAATAATGTCCAAAGCCTGTTCAGGTTCTGTGGCCTTAAAGACTTGATAACCCCATTTGGTCAGCAGGGTAGTCATGCCTTCCAAAATTGTATCGTCATTATCTAAACATAAAATCTTATATGCTTTTGCTTTTAAAGGAACAGCTTGCACTGGTGTAGCAACAATTTTAGGTGCTTCTACAACGGGGACATCAATCATGAAGCATGAGCCTTTACCGAGCTCTGAATAGACATGTACAGGATAATCCAACAAGCTGGTCATTCGTTGAACAATCGCAAGACCAAGCCCTAAACCTTGTTCCCCCCAAGGTGAAGTATGCCCACAACGCTCAAACTCCTGAAACAGTTTAATGCGTTGTTCTTCTGCAATCCCAGGACCTGTATCCCAAACACCAATGCGGATATGTTGTGGAAGATCTGAAGCACGCAGTACACCCACCACGACACGCCCACGCGCTGTATAACGTAAGGCATTACTAACAAAGTTTTGGATGATACGACGAATCCATTGCGGGTCGGTGTCAATCCAGAATTGAGCATCATGTACGTGCAACTGGATATCACGTTGTGCGGCAATCGATTTAAATTGCAGTTCCAAATCACTGAGTAAATCATGTAATGGATAGGCTTGGCGTTTCGGCTGAATTGAACCACCTTCCAAGCGTGCAATATCCAAAAGAGCAGATAACATGCTTTCTGCACCATGCAAAGCACGGTCAAGCTGTTGTAAGGTTTTTCGGTCTTCATCCGACTGAACGCTTTGTTCTAATGCTGTACTGAATAGACGTGCGGCATGCATGGGCTGAAGTAAGTCATGGCTGGCGGCGGCAATAAAGCGACTTTTTGACATGTTGGCTTTATCGGCTTGTTCGCGTGCAAGTTGTTGTTCTTCAAGTGCATCAGCCAACTGTTGGGTACGATCAGAGACACGGGCTTCAAGTACAGCTTCATTTTCACGGAATGCGGTAATATCAGCAAAAGTGGTAACGAAACCTCCACCTTCAATTGGATTTCCACGCATTTGAATGACACGACCATCTTTACGAATTCGTTCAAACTCATGCGCACTTCCGACTTTCATCCAGTGAATTCGCTTGCGTACATGTTCTTCTACAGAGCCAGGACCACATTCACCACGTTCAGCGTTATAACGAATCAAGTCTGCAATTGGACAACCGACATAAACGAGATCTTTAGGATAATCAAAAAGTTTGAGGTATTGATTGTTCCATGCTACCAGACACATATTTTCATCCACCACACTGACCCCTTGCGTCATATGGTCAATCATGGTCATGATGAGATTTTGGTTAAAGCGTTGCCATTGTGAGGCTTGGTCAAGAATGTTGGCAACTTGCCCCAAGGCTAAGCCGTTATTGACCATCGCTGTAGTTAATAAGGTACGCGCAGATGCTGCACCAATCGTTCCAGCAAGATACTGTTCGGTAAAACGCCACCACATCCCATTTGCACTGCTATTTTCATTTAAAACCACATTGTTCATAGCACAGAATTGCTGAAATGCGTGTGTTGCAGGCCCTTCACCAGTGATACGTTTAGCCAGTGCGATTAAATCGCCAACTTTGAGCTTGGCGACATCGTGGTGCAAATAGTTAATATCAGTCGAAGTATTTTGCGCAGGTAAAGGTTTGGTTTCGTAATAGAAAAAGCTTTCGGCCTGTATTTGTTCAGCAATACTTGGGCGATAAATTCGAGATACCCAGATATATAAGGTAATGTTTAATCCGAGTGCCCAAATAACACCATGTGTTAATGGTGCGAATGATTCAAAACCAAATAATGCTTCTGGTCTTAACCATTCGATATTTAAAGGACCAAACATTAAAAACTGATGTGCGAACTCACTATACTCAACAGGTAAGCTTCGCAAAATTGTTGGAAGCAACAAGGTATATGACCACAGGATAAAACCGACCACTAAACCAGAATAGACCCCTTGGCGGCTACCTCCTCGCCAATATAAACCACCAATCAATGCTGGTGAGAACTGTGCAACAGCACTGAATGCCAAAAGACCAAAAGTTGAGAGTTGGTCAATATCATTAAAGAAATGGAAGAATAGAAAACCAAGTAGCATCACCGCTAAAATACACACACGACGTGTAAATTTAAGCACTTGCGGTAAGCGTTTATCATGACGGGAAAGAATTCCAAATTTCCATAAAGCAGGCATGATCAAGTCATTACTCAGCATGATAGACAGTGCGACAGAAGAGACCAAAAGCATCCCTGTAGATGCAGAAAACCCCCCTAAAAATGCCAGTAAAGATAACCAGTCTTGGTTATAACTAATCGGTAAAGAAAGTACCGCAACATCTGGAATGGTTAAATATTTCGGTGCTGCATGAAGTGCCCAACTGGCAATTGGAATAATGGCAATAATGGTAAGGATTAAATAAGCAGCAAACCAGCGTCTAGCACCTCGAATATGCTTTTCATCGCGTAACTCCACCACAGCAACGTGGAACTGACGGGGCAAACAAATAATCGCTAAAGATGCCAATAAGGTTTGAATCCAAAATGTTTCAGGAACACCAAACAGTTGCACTTCATGAAAGGTTTTTTGTACATCATGTGAAATTTGTACAATATTTTGAGGGTGGTCAAAAATAAAAAAGAAGGCAACACAGAGTAGTGCAAACAGTTTGACAAAAGATTCAAATGCTACCGCAAGCATGAGTCCGCCATGCTGTTCGGTATTGGCGATTTGTCGCGTTCCAAACATCATCGCTAAGATTGCAAGCACCGCAGTGAGTCCAAGTACACCATTGGTTGTGGTTGAAACAACTTGGGTATTATGATCCAGCATGACCGATGCACTGAGTGCAATCGCACGTAACTGCAAAGCCAAATAAGGAATAATTGCAATAACTGCTAAGATGGTGACCAAAGAGGCAAGTGTTCCGCTTTTACCATAACGAGCAGCAACAAAGTCGGCAATCGATGAAATTGCATGATGCTGGCGTACACGACCTAAACGACGCCAAATGTCATAACCTAGCCAAACGAATAACAAAGGTCCTAAATAAATCGGTAGGAAAATAATCCCTTCTCTTACTGCTGCACCAGTTGCACCATAAAAAGTCCAAGATGAACAATAAACGCCCAATGTTAGACTAAAGAGAAGCATTCTGCCGCGAGTGCTTAATCGGCTGGCATGCTTCTCCCCAAAGAAGGCACAAACGAAGAGAATGAAGATGTAAAGGGCTAAAACCCCTATAATTAACCAACTGTTCATAAGGACTACAGTATAAAAATCTACCCCCTATCATACCGCATCCATGAATTGACTCACGCACTTTGCTCAAAATTTAACGACCAAAGTCTAAGTTACGAGAACCCCACAATATTGTTAATTTTGACCATGTAAAAAAAGATTAAAAAAAGCAACCAGGGTTCTGGTCGCTTATCAAGGAGCATGGTTATGGATGAGAGACAAGTAGAGGCGATTCTACAAAATCCAAAATTCAAAGAAATGGTTGCTAAAAAAAGTAGATTGAGCTGGACATTAACTGCAATTATGTTGTTCGTTTATGTTGGATTTATGCTTTTAGTTGGCTATAACAAAGAATTTTTGATGACTTCATTTAGTGGTGGAGTCACCACTTGGGGTATTCCTTTAGGTCTAGGCATTATTGTTTTATCTTTCATTTTGTGTGGTGTGTATTCATATATTGCCAACAATAAATTGGATCAATTGAATGAAGATGCAATGAGAGAAGTAGAAGCAATTGCTCATGAAAAAGGACTTCACTAAGATGAAATGGAACTCTTTAAAGACTAAAGCAGCACTTGCATCTACTGCACTGCTTTCTACTGTTGCACAAGCTGGTCCAGATTTAGGTGAAGCTCAGCAACAAGCGACCAACTGGCATGCGATTATCATGTTCGCAATTTTCGTTGGTCTTACCTTGTTCATCACTAAATGGGCTGCAAAACAAACCACCAATACAGCAGACTTCTATACAGCTGGCGGTGGTATCTCAGGTTTCCAAAATGGTTTGGCGATTGCCGGTGACTACATGTCAGCTGCATCGTTCTTGGGTATTTCTGCAATGGTGTTTAGCTCAGGTTTTGATGGCCTGCTTTATTCACTAGGTTTCATGGTTGGTTGGCCAGTTGTACTGTTCTTGGTTGCTGAACGTCTGCGTAACTTAGGAAAATACAACCTTTCTGATGTGGTTTCATTCCGCTTAGAAGAAAAGCCGGTACGTACACTTGCTGCAATCAGTTCTTTGGTTGTTGTTGCATTCTATTTGATTGCACAAATGGTGGGTGCAGGACAGCTAATCAAACTTCTTTTTGGTTTGAACTATAACATTGCAGTGGTGATCGTTGGTCTTCTGATGATGGCTTATGTGATCTTTGGTGGCATGTTGGCGACTACATGGGTACAGATCATTAAAGCGGTGATGTTGCTTTCAGGTGCAACATTCATGGCGTTCATGGTGATGCATTCTGTAGGCTATAGCTTCTCTGAAATGTTTAAACAATCTATCGATGTATTTGCAAAAGTGCATGATGTAAGCATCGAAGATGCAACTAAGATCATGGGTCCAGGTAGCTTGGCGAAAAACCCATTAGATGCATTATCGCTTGGTTTAGCATTAATGTTTGGTACCGCAGGTTTACCACATATCTTAATGCGTTTCTTTACTGTTAAAGACGCAAAAGAAGCGCGTAAATCAGTTGTTGTGGCAACAGGTTTCATTGGTTACTTCTACTTATTAACATTCATTATCGGCTTCGGTGCGATTCTGTTCGTATCAAACAACCCACAATTCATTGATGTAGCAAAAATGGCTGTAACTGGCAAACTAGAATTAGTTGGCGGTAACAACATGGCAGCGGTACACCTTGCTGATGCAGTGGGTGGCGATCTGTTCATGGGCTTCATTTCAGCAGTGGCGTTTGCAACTATTCTTGCAGTTGTTGCAGGTTTGACACTTTCAGGTGCTTCAGCAATTTCACATGACTTATATGCAAACGTAATTAAAAAAGGTCAAACTACACCTGAATCTGAATTACGTATGTCTAAGATCGCAACTTTAGGTCTAGCAATTTTCGCGATGATCTTAGGTATTTTGTTCGAAAAACAAAACGTTGCTTTCATGGTTGGTTTGGCATTCTCCGTAGCTGCATGTGCAAACTTCCCAGTGTTGGTACTTTCAATGTTCTGGAAAGGCTTAACGACACGTGGTGCAGTTATCGGTGGTGTTGTTGGTCTAGTAACAGCAGTGACTTTAATTATCTTATCGAAAGCTGTTTGGGTAGATACTTTAAAAATCTCTGATACACCAATCAACTCATTCAATGGTCCTGCAATCTTCGCTATGCCATTAGCCTTCATTTGCTGCTGGTTGTTCTCTGTGACTGATAAATCAGCACGTGCACAAGCAGAACGCAAAGCATTTGATGCACAGTTTGTACGCTCACAAACAGGTATCGGCATCTCAGGTGCTTCAGATCACTAATTGATTTGAGATCAATTCTAAAAAGCACCTTTAAGAAGGTGCTTTTTTTATGGGTTTTCAATTTGAAAGCCTTCATGTCCCTTTTATAACAGGATTAAGTGCTTGAATAATTTAGAGTAGAAATAAAGCTTGAAAAGCGCACGATTTAGCATGTTATAAATAAGATGAATTATCTCAATTTATAGATTGAACAATAAGGTAAAATTTAAACAATTTATCAAATTGAATGAATATGTTAATTTGAAGTTTTAAAACAATAACCAGAAATTATTTATGCAATCAATCGTCGAATTTTGGAAAGGATTCAAGCAATTGCCTTCGGCATGGCTATTATTGGTGCAATTGCTGATTTTGGTTTTGTCTGTGTACACCAATGCCAGTAGAAGCTATCAAATTCTTACATGGCTGCTTGGGGTGTCTGCATTGTTGATCATTGCCAAGGTAATACGACAAACACCAACATTTACCGTGCTTGGGTTAAGCTTTGTGTTGGGGGCTTTTTCGTTATCTTTTTTGATGCTGATCGGTTTTCATTCAGTTACTTTGCAAATTATCGCCCATGCTTTTGAAGCAGCAGCATATTTTTGTGCTGCTTATGGACTGATCCGTTATATGTTTGCAGACCGTTACCTCACCAAAGATGAGTTATTTGCTGCTGGGGCAGTTTTTACCCTGATTGCTTGGGGCTTTGCCTTTTTATACAGTATTTGCCAATTATTGGTTCCACAAAGCTTTCAAAACCCCAATCATGTTGCGGATTATCAGACTTGGCTGGATTTATTGTTTATTAGTTTTAGTTTGCAATCTGCAACTGGATTGTCGGATTTGATCCCTGTTGCACCCGCAGCACGTGTGATTTCGATGTTGCAAATGTTTTGTGGTGTGATGTATTTTGCGCTGATCGTTTCACGTATGATTGCACTGCAATATATTGAAAATAAACCAAAATAACGTGAAAACTATCTTGTTACATTTGCTAAATTGTTGAAAATATTAATTTAAATTATAATGTGTGCTGAATCTAATCGCTGTTCTACAGGATTCGTCTTTTTTCACTATTGTGAATGCCTTTTTTGACTTTAATACGTCTGTCCTTTTAATATAAAAACCTGGGGGAAATATGCCTTCCAAAAAAATCACTTGGTTTGACAATATCAATCCAAATGTTTTCTTGAGCACTGTTGGAATAATTGCGCTGTTTTTAGCGGTGGTTATCTTTGCACCTAATGCCTTTGAACTGATGACCACGCAAATGAATAAATGGATCACGGATTCATTTAGCTGGTTCTATGTTTTGTCCGTCGCAATTTTTTTAATTTTGCTTATTTTTATTGCCTTTTCTGAGATGGGCAAAATTAAACTCGGTCCAGACCACAGTCAGCCTGAATATAGCAATGGGTCATGGTTTGCCATGCTGTTTACTGCTGGTATGGGGATCGGTTTGATGTTCTTTAGTGTGGCTGAACCAGTCATGCACTATGTCAATCCGCCTACTGGAGATCCCCAAAGTATTGACTCTGCGCAACAAGCGATGAGAATTACCTTTTTCCATTGGGGTTTACACGCTTGGGCGATCTATGCTGTGGTTGGTCTAACACTGGCTTATTTTGCTTTCCGTTATCATTTACCACTAAAAGTTCGTTCGGGCCTATATCCAATTATTGGACGTAGGATCTATGGACCTATTGGCGATGCTGTGGATACCTTTGCGACCATTGGTACGGTATTTGGTGTTGCCACGACTTTAGGTTTCGGTGTAACCCAAATTAACTCTGGCTTGAGCTATTTATTCGGCTGGGAAAGTAATATTACAACGCAAATTATATTGATCATCATCGTCAGTACACTTGCGTCACTGTCCGTATTTTTAGGCTTAGATAAAGGAATTAAAAGACTTTCTGAGCTGAATCTGGTCTTGGCTTTGCTACTTCTTGTTTTTATTTTTCTCGCCAGTTCAAGTGTTTATATTTTACAAGCCACAATTCAAAATGCTGGACAATACATCTCTAATTTATTCACCATGACCTTTAATTTATATGCCTATCAATCCAATGGTTGGATCGGTGGGTGGACCATTGTGTATTGGGCATGGTGGATTTCATGGTCACCATTTGTGGGGATGTTTATTGCCCGTGTTTCGAAAGGGCGTACCATTCGAGAGTTTATTGTTGGCGTTTTGCTGATTCCGACAGGTTTTACCCTGATCTGGATGGGCTTTATTGGTAATGCTGCATTATTCAGTATTTTGCAACAGGGGCAAGACAGTTTGATGGCTGCTGTGCAAAAAGATTCTTCAGTGGCATTGTTTGAATTCCTCGCTCATTTACCTTTCGCAGGAATCTCAAGTCTAATCGCGACGGTACTGGTGGTTCTATTTTTTGTCACCTCAGCAGATTCTGGTGCATTGGTTACCGACTATCTCACAGCAAAGTCTGATAATTCACCGACTTGGCAACGTTTGTTTTGGACCATTTTAATGGCAGTACTTTCGATCATTCTATTAATGGTGGGTGGGCTTAGTGCATTACAATCCGCGACAATGATGAGCGCATTGCCATTCACATTTATTATGCTGTTGTTATGTTGGGGCTTAGTGAAAGCACTTCGTGTGGATGTGACCAAAATGCAAGCTTTACAAGTCGCAAGAATTACTCCAAGAGCTGTACAAAACCCACGAAGTTGGCAACAACGTCTAGGCTTAATTATGCATTATCCGCATACACAAGCTGAGGTGCATGAATATATCCAATCTCATGTGATTAAAGCTTTTGAAAGTATTCGTTTTGAATTCAAACGCCGTCATTTGAATGTCGTCATCAAAGAATTGGAAGATGGTGTTCAGTTGAGTGTAGATCATCATGACGAACTAAACTTTATTTATAAAGTAATGGTGCGGGAAATGGTTGCACCCAGCTTTATGATGAATGAACAGCATCAACAAACAGATGACTTTTATCAAGCTGAAGTATTTTTAAGAGAGGGCGGTCAGAACTATGATGTGATGGAGTGGACACAGGAAGACTTGATTCAGGACATCATTGATCAATATGAACGTCACCTGCATTTTTTAAATGTACTGAGAAGCTAAGTTATTTATCTTCAAGCAATAAAAAAGGACTCGTGAGAGTCCTTTTTTACAGATTCAATTTCTAAGTTATTAGAAACGGAATTTAGCGTTTAAGCCAACAGTTTGCGTATCACCAACATAAGCGATCGCTTGACCTTTATTCGCTTCGTAGTTTGCATTTACGTAGCTTGCACCAACTGCAATCGCAGGAGTGATGAAGTAGTTTACGTTCGCGCCCCAAGCTGAATCTGGAGTACCTTCGTAGCTAGATGCTGCGTAAGAAGCACCAACGCTTAATTGTGGGTTCAAATAGAAATCAGTTTTGAATTGGTATGCAGTTGCATCACCATAGATAATGCCTGATTCAAATGCTAAAGACATGTTCGTACCGTCAATACCGCCAACGTATTTAGCACGTGCAGTGATTGCGTCTTGATCTTCACCAATTGTTGCAGCTTCAGCAGTTGCTTTAGCAACACCATTACCCATTACATTGAATGCATCTAAAGCAACTTGGTCAGCAACGTTGGTATAACCAACAGCAACTAAGAAGTTTTGAGTAGGTAAAGCACCTAATTCTAAAGCAAAACGGTCGCCTTGATCGTTAGATAAGCCGTGTTTGCCATCAAGAATTGTGTGGCTATAAGATACGCTTGCATAAGCAGGAACATATGGTGTTGGAACATAAGCTTCAGCTTTAGCGCCATAGTTGTGTGCAGTTACGCCAGCATCTAATTCGCCATAGTTGTACGCTAAAGATACGTTAGAAGCTTGGTTTAAGAACGCTGCTTCAGCCAAAGGACCTTTAGAAGAGTCAACATTTTTGAAGTAGAAAGTACCTTGAAGACCACCAGTGAAGTCTTTGTCATTTTCAGTTGTATCGATATACTCTGATTGACCTTGAACTTCAAATTGGTATGCTTGTGCGCCGGTCATGGCTAATAATAGAGCAGTGGCTAAACCGAGTTTTTTCATAATCTTTTCCAATAGGAGAAATTGGTGAAACACACGGCATTGTATTGTAACAAGATATTAAGTCAATGATGTTTAAGACGTATGTTTACAAAGCAGATACATGAAAAAAACACTGTTTAAAAAACGAACATTTGTTTAACTTCGAGTCAACCTTAGAAAAAGTTTAATCAGAACAAGTAAATAAAACTAAAGAGCAGTAATATTTATTAAAAAAAGGATGGCAAAATACGAATTTTATTGATTTGTTTTTTCTATTGTATTCTGTTGTTAATTTGTATTTTCGATGGTTTTTTTGCAATCTATGTCAAGAAAATGTCATTAAAATCTGCTTAGCTGGCATAAAATATGTGATTCAATATTCATTTTATTTAATAAAGTGTTGATCGTGGCGCAATTATTAGTAAAAACGATAATATTTCTATATCCGATCAATTTAATAGGTTTTACAAAGTGTGATGGATTTTAGATAATAAGTCTATAAAGTTCATTGCTAATCAATGAGTTTTTTTAAATTCGCAGTTTATATGCCCAGCTTTCCCCAAGGTTGGGCTTTTTTTTGTTTAAAAATCAATAAATTTTCATCAAATCAGGTAGGGGGAGAAATTTTGCACCAATATAGTGCTAAAGTTAACCTTTTAGGATAGAGTTGGCATGATTTTTGCCAAAAAAAATCCCAATTTTCAAAGAAAACTGGGATTTTTCGCCAAAATCTGGAGCAAAGCTAAAGTTTCTGCTGAGGAAAACCTAATTATTGCCCTAATGAGGTGCATTATGCACCAATATATTGCACATGTAAATATTTTCTTACATTCTTGGCACAATATATTTTTCCATGATCTCTACGATTTCAATTTTTCAGCATGTTAGAGTGGTATTTAAGGTCACCAATATCATGAAGTTTAAAATGAAAGGTTTATTTTGTATCATCCTCAGTAGTTTGGCATTTTCAGGTTGTGTTTATGATTCAAAACTACAACGCCCAGTCATATCAGAGCGAGAAACTGAGATTCCTTTATTATTTAATCAAGCACAGACTCAAGCTGTGTTTGTTACTTATGATGGGATTCATCTAAAAAGTTATGGTAATGATCTAAGCCGAGCAAAGACTGAATATATTCCTGCATCTACATTTAAGATGTTGAATGCTTTAATTGGCTTGCAAAATGCAAAAGCAACCAATACTGAAGTATTTCATTGGAATGGTGAAAAGCGCGCTTTTTCAGCATGGGAAAAAGATATGACTTTGGCAGAAGCGATGCAGGCTTCAGCTGTTCCTGTATATCAAGAGCTTGCTCGACGTATTGGCTTGGAATTGATGCGTGAAGAAGTGAAGCGTGTAGGTTTTGGCAATGCGGAGATTGGTCAGCAAGTCGATAATTTTTGGTTGGTGGGTCCTTTAAAAATCTCCCCTGAACAAGAAGTTCAATTTGCCTATCAACTGGCAATGAAGCAATTGCCTTTTGATTCAAATGTACAGCAACAAGTCAAAGATATGCTTTATATCGAGAGACGTGGTGACAGTAAACTGTATGCTAAAAGTGGTTGGGGAATGGATGTTGAACCTCAAGTGGGTTGGTATACGGGATGGGTTGAACAACCCAATGGCAAGGTGACTGCATTTGCGTTAAATATGAACATGCAAGCAGGTAATGATCCAGCTGAACGTAAACAATTAACCTTAAGTATTTTGGACAAATTGGGTCTATTTTTTTATTTAAGATAAATGCATGAGTTAAAAAAATGCCCAGTTTATTGGGGGTAACTGGGCATTGAAAAGGGTATATTTTCAAAATGTGATAATTCATTTGATTTTTATATTTTAAGAATAATCTATTTATATGTAAAATGTTAATTTTCAATATCACTTATCTGTAAAAGCGATAGTATAGTGAATGCAATAAACAGACTGAAGTTTAAATACTTGGGTAGAATTGATTCAGATACCCTATAATATAGCCAAATTTTTTAGATTCATTCGACATTACTTCCCATAGGGTCATGACGATGGTGCAGGAACTCCGATCAGAACAAATAAGCACCCGTTTGCTTATCCTTATGTCAGTCATTATTTTGTCCGTTTTATTGATCGCTGTTCCTCAAATTATCAGTAATTATCAAGAATATGTTCGTTCAAAGAGAATTTTAGTCGATATTCAAACCTTACAAATTTTTGCAGAAACATCAAATAAAATATCACGAGAAAGGGCACCAACGAATAAGGCAATGTCGAGCTCAACCCAAGATTTGTCTGAAAATATGAAAGCCTTGCAAGATTATCGTAAGGGGGTGGATCGGCAAATTGATCTAACTGTCGAATCTTTAAGGCAGACAGGCTTCAATGCTTTAGCGGATCAGGTGGATGTACAGTTAAGACATGATTTAGCTGTCGCACGGGGGAAGGTCGATGCTTATTTGGCATTGCCTGCAAAAGAACGTACTTCTGTTCAAATGGATCAAGCAATTCAGGGGATGTTTGCTGCATGGGATAGCTGTAGAGCCATGTTACAGCGCTTAATCAATGACTCAAAAAAAATAAATAGTGATGTGACGGACTATGCATCTATCGTATTGATCTTGGCGGATTTACGAGATCAATCGGGGCGTGTGGCTTCCAATATTATGGCACCACTGAGTTTTTCAGAGCCTATTCCTGAATATAACAAAGCGCGCTCACTACAGACTCAAGAGCAAGTAAAATACTTATGGCGTTTGATGGATACCATGCAAATGGAAAATTTAAAAACGCCAGCATATCTACATTTATACGCTCAAGTAAAAAGCCAATTTATTGATCAAGGATTACCGACTGTTAATCGTTTAATTGAGGAAAGTTCACATCAGCAAGCTTATTTTTTAACAGCCAATCAGTTGACTGATGTTTTGGTTGGGAAATTCAATTCAGTGATCGACTTACAAAAGTATTTATTGGAAACACATGCGTTGAGTGCTCAAGCACAATTGGAGTCGGAGCAACGTCAGTTTTTGATCACATTATTTATCTCGCTTTTGTCATTGGCTGTGGCGATTTTTACCATGTTATATACTAGGAAAAAACTCTTTGAGCCTTTGATTTATGCTAGAAATATGATTTTAGAGTTATCACAAGTTCAAGAGCGTGACTATATGGGCGCTGTTTCTACCGCTCCTAGTAAAGAAGTGCACACATTGAAAGATGCCATTGATAAATTAAAAGAAATGTTAAAACAGCGTGATGCTTTTGAATTTCAATTACAGAACAGTGCCAATACGGACATTTTAACCGGAGTTTCGAATCGTTTGGCATTAGAAGATTATTTAAAAAATATTGCCACTCAAACAGAACGTTTTGAAAAACTCACACTAATCATGGTGGATATTGATAATTTTAAATATGTGAATGATCAATTTGGGCATATCCTAGGCGATTCTGTCATTGTGGAAATTGCCCAGTGTCTAAAAGCCAATATTGCCCAGTCAAATTTGATTGTACGTTTTGGTGGCGATGAGTTTTTGATTTTAATTGATCAAGTCGAGTGGGATTGGGCGTTGCAAATTGCTGAAAGTATTTTGGCAGATGTTTCCCAGTTGAAATTTAATCATACACCTTCAACAGATCACTTGAATGTTTCCGTAAGTATTGGCGTAGCAACAGGGGCAAAGAATTGGGAAGATTTATTCGCGCAAGCGGATGCATCTTTATTTAAAGCAAAGGCACAAGGTCGCAATAAAGTCGTGGGATAGTTCATTCAAACACGGTTATTTGAGATTCACTTTTTTTAATTCCCGATATAACTGATCCAGAAATTGCTGTTGTTCAGTATCATGTTTAAAGTAGCGTTGATAAAGCACACTACAATTTTCTACATCAGCTATATTATTCAGATTAAATGACCAATCGTTATTATTTTTAATTGTAATTCCAAGATGGTCATTACAACTTTTCCATAATTTTGAAAATCTCGTGCTTTGACTCGGTGATAACTTTTCGAATTCTGCATGAACACTATAACCGCGCATTTGTGAATTGAAAAATTTCTCGATCATACTGACGGGTACGCCACCCCATATGATGTTTTGTCCACTTGGCATCAAAATGGATTGTAGTTTATTTTCATTCATGAGTTGATTTTGTTTGCCTGTCTTAAAACTTTGTTTCTCATAGGTCAGTATAGTCCCTGCCGGTACATTTATTTTTTTAATGATCATGGGTTGTGTAGTGACGAAATATGGATAGTTGGGGCGACCATTTCCACCAGCTGGATTCATATTGCCGATACAGCCGCTGAGTAAAGCAATACTGGGGATCAAAAAGCATGGGTAAAGAAACTTCATATGATGAATATCCTGTGCTATGGATTGATCTTGCCTTGTATAAATTGGAAATGCAAAATTTTTACAGTTAAAAGACAGAGTAATGAGCCAAGATATAGATCAGAAAACCTGACATATAAGCTAATAATTGACGGATAGATGGGTAAAAGACAAATATCAAAGTGGATAAAAAATATCAGTTATATATGTTAATTTTAATTATAAAGACTTAGAGTCCTCTATGCCCCTTTAACGACGAGCATAGAGACGTGAGCCCTCTCTAAAACAAGAGAGGGCAGAAATGCAATAAATCGCCTTACTTCAACAACGGTTTTAGGAATTTCGCTGTATGTGAAACTTTCGATTTAACCACATCTTCTGGTGTGCCTTCAGCAATAATTTGACCACCACCTGAACCACCTTCAGGACCTAAGTCAATTACCCAGTCCGCAGTTTTAATCACATCCAGATTATGCTCAATCACCACAATCGTATTGCCCTTATTGCGAAGCTCATGCAGGATGTCTAAAAGCTTGGCAATATCGTGGAAGTGTAAGCCCGTCGTTGGTTCGTCAAGGACATATAAGGTTTTGCCTGTATCTCTCTTTGCCAATTCACGTGCCAATTTAACACGTTGTGCTTCACCACCAGACAAAGTGGTTGCTGACTGACCTAAACGAATATAGCCTAAACCCACTTGGTTTAAGGTTTCTAATCGACGGTGAATGACAGGAATTGCATCAAAGAAATGCATGGCATCTTCAACCGTCATTTCCAACACATCAGAAATATTTTTACCTTTATAGCCGACTTCCAAAGTTTCACGGTTATAACGTTGACCATGGCAGGCATCACAAGGCACGTACATATCAGGCAAGAAATGCATCGCCACTTTGATCATGCCATCACCTTCACAGGCTTCGCAACGACCACCTTTGACGTTGAAAGAGAAACGACCTGCGGCATAACCACGTGCTTTCGCTTCAGGTGTTTGAGCAAATAATTCACGAATCGGGGTGAATAAACCTGTATAGGTTGCAGGATTGGAGCGTGGTGTACGTCCAATCGGGCTTTGGTCAATATCGACCACTTTATCAAGGAATTGCAAGCCATCAATCGAGTCGAACTTTTCCGCCGTTAAGGTGGTTGCACCATTGAGTTGAGTTGCAGCCAAAGGCAATAGCGTACGGTTGATCAGTGTTGATTTTCCTGAACCAGAAACCCCTGTCACACAGGTCATCACACCCAAAGGTATGCTCAGATCAACATTTTTAAGGTTATGACCTGCTGCGCCCATCAGTTTAATTTGCTCATCAGGTTTTGGCGGTGTTACACGCTGTTTAGGCACTGCGATTTTTAATTTTCCAGATAAGTATTTACCAGTTAAAGAATCTTCATTGCTTGCCAATTCTTCATAAGTACCTTCTGCAATGACATGGCCGCCATGGATACCAGCGCCAGGACCAATATCAATAATATGGTCAGCGGCACGAATGGCATCTTCATCATGTTCAACCACCAATACCGTATTGCCAAGATCACGCAATCGTACCAATGTTTCAAGTAAACGGTCATTATCACGTTGATGTAAACCGATAGATGGTTCATCTAAAACATACATCACGCCCATTAAGCCTGCACCGATTTGCGAAGCAAGGCGAATACGCTGTGCTTCACCTCCTGAAAGGGTTTCAGCCGAACGTGAAAGGCTTAAATAATTTAAACCAACGGAAACAAGGAAATGCAAACGCTCACGAATTTCTTTAAAAATCTTATCGGCAATTTCACCTTTGGCACCTTCAAGATTTAAATCTTGATAGTAGCTTTCAGCATCACCAATCGACATTTTAGTTATTTGAGCAATGGTTTTATCTTTTACCCGAACATGACGGGAAATTTCATTTAAGCGTGAGCCACCACAAGCATCACAAGCGGCATTTGATAAATATTGTGCCAAATCATCGCGAACATAATTCGATTCAGTTTCACGATAGCGGCGTTCTAAATGGGGCAAAATACCTTCGAAAGGTTGTACTCGATTGTGCTTACGACCACGTTCATCGATATAGCTTAAATCAACTTTTTCCTTGCCTGTTCCATACAGAAATTTCTTTTTGGTTTCTGCATCCAGCTCATTCCATGGTGTATCTAATGAAAAACCGAAATGATCTGCAACTTTTTGAATCATGCTGTAGTAGTAAGGGCGTTGTCTGTCCCAACCACGTATCGCCCCTTGGCTAATAGATACATCAGGGCTAGGGATTAATTTTTCAGCGCTAAAGTGGCTTCGCGTACCCAAACCATCACAGACAGGGCAGGCACCGAAAGGATTGTTGAACGAAAACAGACGGGGTTCAAGTTCGGCTACTGCACGATCACATTCAGGGCATGAGTGCTTTGCAGAAAACACACGATCAGGCTGCTCACCGCTCATCCACGATAGAACTGCAATATCACCACCTAGACGTAGTGCTGTTTCAAAGCTTTCTGCAATACGGTTCCCTAAATCGTCACGTACTTTAAAGCGATCAACAACCACTTCGATGGTATGTTTTTTCTTTTTATCCAGCTCTGGCGGAGTATCGATATCAATCACTTCACCATCAACACGCGCACGGACAAAACCTTGACTTTGTAATTGTTCAAACAGATTGGTGTATTCACCTTTACGCTCACGAACCACAGGTGCAAGTAGCATTAACGCTGTACCTTCTTCTAGAGCTTTAACTGCATCTACCATTTCAGAAACAGTTTGTGCAACCATGGGTAAGTCATGTTCAGGGCAATAGGGTGTACCTACACGTGCATAGAGTAGACGTAGATAGTCATAAATCTCAGTGATGGTTCCGACTGTTGAACGAGGGTTATGGCTGGTCGACTTTTGTTCGATGGCAATCGCAGGGCTTAAACCTTCAATTGAGTCGACTTCTGGTTTTTCCATTTGTGAGAGGAATTGACGTGCATAGGCAGAGAGGGATTCAACATAACGACGTTGACCTTCAGCATATAAAGTATCAAAAGCCAGTGATGATTTTCCTGAGCCTGAAAGTCCCGTGATCACCACAAACTTGTCACGTGGAATATCGAGTGACACATTTTTTAAATTATGGGTACGTGCGCCTCGAATACGGATATGACTTTGACTCATAAAACTTTCTCGAAATTATGCGAATTAAAGTGCTATATGATAGCGATTTAATTTTGTTCAAGCTGTAAAAAATAGTTTTTAAGCGACAAATTGTGTCATCTAACTGACCATTTTTTAAAAGCTACCACAATCAATGTTTTACATAAAATAATAAGATTCATAGCATTAGACTGATTGTGATTTATTTTATTGGTCTAATTTTTATACGTTCAATATGACAATATAATTTATTTAAAATGAAATGCTTATGAAATAACCAGTTTCATATATCAAAAGTTGAGTCTGTATTTTTTACCCAACGGATTGGTTTGTTTTGAGTGTCTGGTTATGACTACTGAATGAGATGAAAAACCATTTATCTAGAAAAACAGATTGTAAGACAACTATTCTGCGATTGGTTATTATTTTTACTGTAACATATGTGATGTGCATCGCATTTACAGGGGGCTTAAAAATGAATATACACAAACTTATATGTGTTCTTTGTTTGGTATTTTCGTGCAATGTTTTTGCAGAAGATGCTACGCCAGTCCTGTTTGACCAAGTTTTACAGCTTAAACCAAATCAATTGTATGAAGTGGAATTAGAAGATGTTCAACCTGGTGATCAGATTTGGACAGCTGTATATTTAGTCGGACGTCAAAACTTCCCTGGATTGACGTCAAAAGCAGATTTTATACTTGAAAATCAAGGCTTATTAAATAAAGCGAAGCCAAGCGAACATTCCACACAGCAAACCTTGATTGCAGAGCAACTTACACAAACCAATCAGTATTCATTTCATCAATTTAAAGCGTTAACCGCTTTGTTGGATGAAAACGCTGTTCAACTCATTCAAGATCCCAAATTAGAAAAAACCGACACCATTCGTATCTACAGCCAGCTGAATGATTGGATTCCTGAATACAATACTTATGAACCGATAAAGGTTAAATTTGGCATTCAAAATGCAGTGGATTTTGATGTTGTTGCTGCCTATGTTTTAGTTGGCAAAGGTGAAAAACCAGCTGCGCTGACTGAATTAAACTTTAAAAATATCAAACCCTCTTATCTGACGACAAGTATCCCACCTGTACAAGCAGATTTTAGCCAAACAGAGACCAACAAATCTGAATACCATTTAAGCCGAAGTGAAATTAAATTCATTTTTTTCCTCGGTGCGTTAGCGGCAATGGCTTTTTTTGCTTTTATTCATCGTGGCAAATTGAAACGTGCATTCTAATTCAACATTGTTTTGATTTTGGATGAAATAAGCTGATTTTTTAGATTTCAAAAGGATAATGTTGGCGTAAACTCTTGCTCAGATCTGATGTTTGTTTGAGTGGTATTCAATGTTGTCTTTATTTTTGAAATGCAGTATCGGTGCAGCAGTAGTTTTACTGATTTCAATTCTTTCAAAAAGTAAGACATTTTATATTGCGGGCTTGGTTCCACTGTTTCCGACCTTTGCACTGATCGCACATGTAATCGTAGCTCAAGAAAAAGGTGCCGAAGCGTTAAAACAAACCGCTTTATTCGGAATATGGTCACTCGTTCCTTATTTTATTTATTTGTTGGTGGTTTATTTATTGGCAACAAAACTTTCAATGTGGTCTTGTTTTGGCGTTGCGACATTGTGTTGGATTGTAGCTGCTGCAGGTTTAATTTATGGATGGCAAATATTCCACCAATGATATAGTCGTTTTAGTCCTGCTTTGAAGTAATTGCATCTGTATTCAATGTTATTGATCTAATTTGAATAGATTGATCAAAAGTTGAACCCTATCAGACTGAATAAGATGAGTTTTTGAAAATTCATCTTATTCATTCCATCGATTGACGATATAAAGCTTAGACGACGAATTGTTTAGGCGCTTCTAAGTTTTTAATTGCATTATAGATTTGATCAGCATGGTTACACACAATCAGTTTGGCACGATGTTGTGGTGGTAAAAAGCCTTCAACAACAGCATGATCTAACTGGGCAATCAAATGGTCATAAAATCCATTCACGTTATATAACATCATGGGTTTTTGATGTTGATTGAGTTGTCCCCATGTGGCGACTTCTAAGATTTCTTCAAAGGTTCCAAAACCACCTGGAAGAGCAACAAAGGCACTGGCACGATCTGCCATCATGGCTTTTCGTTCATGCATACTTTGTACAATGTGTAGTTCAGTCAGTTGATTATGTGCAATTTCATAATCCAGCATAAATTCAGGGATCACGCCTACCACATCACCACCATGTTCAGTCACGGTATCTGCAACTTGTCTCATCAAACCAATACTGGCTCCACCATAGACAATGCCAAAACCATGTTCGGCTATGCCTTGAGCCAATTGAATTGCTTTTTCTCTATAAGTCGGATTATTTCCAGGTCGGGAGCCACAATACAGTGCAATTAAACATTGAGTTGCTTTAGGAGTTTGCTGATCTAATTCTAACGATTCATTTATCATTACAGGCAATACACTATTCATCATTTATTTTTTCACCTTAACTTATCATGTTCTTATGTATTTCGACTACCTTAAGCAAGAAATATGACAAAAACATGTTGCGTTATAGGCACTTTTGCAATGATTTGTATCGTTAAGGGTTGCTATTGAGGTGAGAGTGAGCAAATCATGAAAATGAGCGATCTCCGGCGTTACGACAATATAGTGAGTTACGATTTATGCGCTAAGCAAATAAAATCCCATACAAATAAGATGAAATTTTTATCAAAACTGCCTATAATTAAAGCCTGTTTATCAACAAATGAATCATCATGGGTAGTGGTTGTAGTCGCTCCGAAAATGCACAATCTTTAGACAAAAAAATATTTCAAAATAAACTAAAGTTTTCTTCTCTGTTTCGAAATTTACAGTTCTCAAATGCTGAAAATATCAATTGCGCAACTGCAATGGAGCAAGATCAATGATACTTGAATGGATGTCCGATCCTTCGGCGTGGGTTGGTCTGGCGACTTTGGTTGTTTTGGAAATAGTTCTAGGTATTGATAACCTTGTTTTTATTGCAATTTTGGCAGAAAAACTTCCTCCAGAGCAACGTAATAAAGCACGGATTTTAGGCTTGTTGCTTGCGCTGTGTATGCGTATGGTTTTACTGGCATCCATTGCTTGGGTGGTTACGCTCACCGCACCTTTATTTCATATTTTCGACCACCCTTTCTCTGGTCGTGACCTTATCCTGTTGTTTGGTGGGGTATTCCTGCTTTTTAAAGGCACAATGGAACTGCATGAACGCCTTGAAGGTGGACAGGATTTAAAAGAAGAAAATCCAGTCCATGCGGCTTTTTGGATGGTGATTGTTCAGATTGTCATTCTTGATGCTGTATTCTCCCTAGACAGTGTGATTACTGCGGTAGGTATGGTGAAAGAGCTTTCAGTGATGATGATTGCTGTGGTGATCGCCGTCGGGATTATGCTGTGGGCATCTAAACCTTTGATGGACTTTGTCAACAAACATCCGACTGTCGTGATTTTATGTCTAGGCTTCTTGATGATGATTGGTTTTTCATTGATTGTTGAGGGCTTTGGATACCATATTCCGAAAGGTTATTTATATGCTGCCATTGGTTTCTCGGTATTGATTGAGTTCATGAACCAAACCATGCGTAAGAACCAAGAAAAGATGGTCACAACCACAGATTTGCGTTTCCGTACGGCTTCAGCAGTGTTGAAAATGTTAGGGGGCAAAAATGCAGAAAGTCAAAATGGTAAAGCCGATGATGTGATTGCAACACAAGCTTTAGCAGATGAAATCTTTGATGATGAAAATGGGGCATACCATAGTGTCATGGTACAAGGTGTATTGGGTTTATCTGAGCGCCCAGTGAAATCAGTCATGACGCCACGACCAGAATTAGAATGGTTGGACTTGGATGAAGACGAAGCCACCATCAAAGAAAATTTAATGGCAATGTCTCACTCAAGACTGATCTTGGCGCATGGTGAATTAGACAATATCGCAGGTATTGTGCTCACGCATAAAGTGCTCAATGATTATATTGAAACGGGTATTTTGAATTTTGACAAACACTTACGTGAACCTGTCATTGTTCATGAAAATGCACAAGTGTTGATGGTGATGGAGCAACTACGTCAAGCACCTTTGCAAATGGCGATTGTCCTCAATGAATATGGTTCAATCGAGGGAATTGCCACGCCTATTGATGTACTTGAGGCGATTGCAGGTGAATTCCCTGATGAAGATGAGTTGGAAGCTGCTGCTGAAAGCTTGGAAGATGGTTCATTGATGTTGGAAGGTTCAACCGATATTCGCCATGTTTCATTGCTGTTAGGTCGAGACTTGGTAGATGAGTCAGAGCAATATTCAACACTTTCGGGTTATATCTTGTTCCATCTTGGTCGCTTACCTGAAAATGGTCAGAAGTTACAAGCAGATGGTTATGAGTTTGAAGTGGTCACGATGGATGGGCATAAGATTGAAAAAGTTCATATTGTGGCATTGTCGCCATCTAAAGACTCAGAATAAACCTTAATATTGAAAGCAAGGATATTGAAAACAAGCCAGTTGAAAAACTGGCTTATTTTTTTGTTCAGATGATCGGAATAAGCTGTAGCGTAGCCAATGGCGACATTCATGTTGCTTTAGGATAGAGAGATCTTCCACGGTTTATTTAAAAGAGCAAAACAAATAAAGCATCAAACAGTCACTAAAAATTCGTATAAAAGGTTTAAAGTCGAGTTGGAGTAAATCATTCAAAGTAAATGACTTATATGAATAATCTGGTGGTATGACTTGAGTATTCTTGAAAACTTGCATCATTTAAATCAGCTGTTTTTATAACGCTATATTTTTGTGAAAAGTTTCGATTTTAAGTAGGGTTGCATTATCATTTAAGCCTATTCAGATTTTGAGTTTTCTATGTCCAATCTATCCTGTCCCTGTGGTTCGGCGCAATATAGTCAATGTTGTCAGCCACTACATTTGGGGCAAAAAAAAGCCCAGACAGCTGAGCAATTAATGAAATCTCGCTATAGCGCATTTGCCAAACAAGAGATTGCATATATTGTGGCAACCACTGCATTGGGGCAGCAGCAAGCATTGGATGTACAGGCGATTGCGGCATGGAGTAAGTCTAATCAGTGGCTCAAATTAGAGGTAGTTCAAGCCAAAGAAAAGCTGGATAAAAATCATGCTCAGGTTGAGTTTAAAGCACATTTTCATGATGGTCAGCAAACGCAGATTCATCATGAAGTTTCACATTTTGTCTATCATGTAGGTCAGTGGTATTTTTTAGATCCAACCACAGATCAGCAAGTTACAATGAAACAGCCTTGTGTTTGCGGATCAACAAAAAAATTTAAGCAATGTTGTGCGCAATTCTTGTAGCTTTTAGCTCGTTTTGACTTAAAATAGCGCGCATCTTTTACCCATCAGTGGATGAAGGGCAATGTTACTGACCATTATTTATATTATTGCAATTACAGCAGAAGCCATGACGGGAGCGTTGTCAGCAGGACGACGTAGTATGGACTGGTTTGGTGTAGTGTTGATTGCCTGTGTAACCGCACTCGGCGGTGGTTCGGTCCGTGATGTCTTGTTGGGACATTATCCGCTCACTTGGGTGAAACATCCTGAATATCTTGTACTGACATGCTGCGCGGCTTTTGTCACAATTCTCATCGCTAAATGGATGAAGCATTTGCACTCCATTTTCTTATTGTTAGATGCCTTGGGTTTAATTGGTTTTACCATTATTGGTTGTCAGATTGCGTTACAGATGGGGCATGGTTTTGTTGTTTCAGCAGTTGCTGGTGTTTTGACAGGTGTGTCAGGCGGTATTTTACGAGACATTTTGTGTAATGATGTTCCGTTGGTATTCCGTCGAGAGTTGTATGCATCAATTTCCTTTGTTGCTGTTATTTTCTACTGGTTCTGTATAGACTTTGGCTTATCTCTAGAAATCACTGTAATTTCGACATTGGTGTTTGGTTTTGCGCTACGCTGTATTGCCATTTATTTTGGTTTAGAAATGCCGAAATTTATTTATAAAGATGATGATGGACAATCAGCCTCCTCTAAAGATGAAAGCTGAATATAGTGATGCTATTTAGAAGAGTATTTTGAAGATTTATCGCCGAATTTGAGGTTGTATATGTCATATAGAGGCAACCCAAAGATTAAACTTGAAAAATTTACAACCTTAGATTTTAGAGCAAATTTTCAACTCGTCAAAAAAGTTGATGTCATGCAAAAAGGTAGTCTCAGTTGACGGATTTAATCACCATTATTGATCCTGTAAATATTCCATCTCGAAAAATTTTGATCAACAATGGTTTTCATTCTCAAGAATTTAAAGATTTTGACGGATTGTCGGGAGAAATTCTGAACTTAACTCTTCAAAAATAAAGTGTATACCACGCTTGTCGATCAATTTACCTATTTATTGAGTGTCTTATGGATTTAGTATCACGTGTACAACGTCTACCCATTGGGAAGTTTCACTATACTTTGCTGTGGGTGATCGGACTGGGGTGGATGTTCGATGCCATGGATACAGGTCTGATTTCATTTATTTTGACCAAAATGGCAGAAGAATGGCAGATGACACCTACGGAAAAAGGCTGGGTGGTCTCTATTGGCTTTGTCGGAATGGCAATCGGTGCTGTATTTTCAGGTGGCTTGGCTGATCGAATCGGTCGAAGAACAGTCTTTGCGATTACTTTGGTGACGTATAGCATTGCAACCGCGTTATGTGCTTTTGCGCCGAATCTGACATGGCTGTTGATTTTCCGTTTTATTGTCGGATTAGGGTTGGGTGGGCAATTGCCTGTTGCTGTGACGCTGGTCAGTGAATATATCCCTGCTCAGGTTCGAGGTCGGTTTATTGTTTTGCTTGAAAGTTTTTGGGGGTTAGGCTGGTTAGTTGCAGCTTTGATTTCATACTTTGTGATCCCTGATTATGGTTGGCATATCGCATTTTTGATTGGTGGATTACCTGCCATTTATGTTTTCATGATTTTGAAAAAAGTGCCTGAATCTGTTCCTTATCTAATTAATCGTGGTCGCATTGACGAAGCTCATGCGCTGGTACAAAAACTTGAACGACAATGTGGTGTAGAAGTGATCACTACGATTGAAGTCAAACCTGTTGCCGCCAAGCCAAATCTTTCCTTCACTCAACTGTGGTCGAGCATTTTTGCCCGCCGGACCTTGATGTTGTGGTTGATTTGGTTTGGTATCGTCTATTCTTATTATGGCATTTTTACATGGTTACCCAGTTTGTTGGTCAAACAAGGTTATACCATCGTGCAGTCTTTTGAATATGTCTTGGGCATGATTTTGGCGCAGTTGCCGGGTTATGTTGCTGCTGCTTGGCTGGTTGAAAAGCTGGGGCGTAAAGCTACGCTGGCAGGCTTTATTGCGATGTGTGCGGTATCTGCGTATTTCTTTGGACAAGCCACCTCAGTCAATATGATCATGTTTTGGGGCTGTTTAATGTCTTTCTTCAATTTGGGTGCGTGGGGTGTTTTATATACTTATACGCCTGAACAGTATCCTACCAATATTCGTGCCTTTGGCTCAGGTTGGGCATCTGCGATTGGGCGTATTGGCGGAATCGTTGCACCACTGGTCGTCACTCATATGATGGTGGCAAGCAATGGTTTTAGTTCAGTCTTTATGATGTTTACAGCCGTACTTTTAGCAGTAGCAGCTGTTGTACTGGTCTTGGGTGAAGAAACCAAGGGCAAGACTTTAGAAGAGATTGGGTTATAGTCGTTGATTAGAAGTATTAAAAGTAAAGCGCCGAAAAAACGATAACAAATAATAAGTGTAGAATGGCTGATATCGGGTTAATCTTAGCGATCAGCCGTTTTAATTTTTCGTATATTGAATTAAAAAACAAACAATTTATCGCTATATTATGGATTAGATCAAACAAGAATTGAGGCGAAATAATGAAAAGTAAAATAGGATTAAGCTTCTGTATTATTTATCTTTTGCTTAGTGCATTTTGTCTTTATATTGCATTAGATCCAATGACTGATAACAAAGGAAATTTTGTTTTCTTACAATTACCCATAGGTTTTCAAGTGTCAGCATTTAATGTAATAGGGTTAGGTCCTTTATTGGATCGGTTGTCTTGGATGGAAGCGTATAGCTTAGTGGTTCCTGTTACTTTGCTGTTTTTATATGGGATCGGATGGTTGCTGAGTTTGAGCATCCATTTTATAAACGCACGAATTGGACCACTCTAATAAGTTTCAGCATTTATAAATTTCGTTTGAAATAAAGCGTATATTCGAATTTTAAAATAACCATTTAAATAAAAGTTGCTCATTTTCCAAAAAGTGGATAATTTTACGTCATTAGAAACACCGAAAGACGCAATTTGTCGTTGTGGCGTACACTTGTGCTTGTGTCGTCAGGCGCTGCGACTTAGCATAAGAATGTAGATACATCAGCATTTATTTAGAACGAATTTAATTAGGATAAAAGGTTGTTATGACAAGCCTTGCGCATCATGCGACAGAAAACCGTTCCGTAGCAGAATTTACTGAACAAGCTTACCTGAACTATGCCATGTACGTGATCATGGATCGTGCACTGCCTCATATCAGTGATGGTTTAAAACCTGTACAGCGCCGTATCGTCTATGCGATGAGCGAGTTGGGATTAAAGCCAAGTGGTAAGCCAAAGAAATCTGCACGTACAGTCGGTGACGTACTGGGTAAATATCATCCTCATGGTGACTTTGCATGTTATGAAGCTATGGTGCTGATGGCTCAGCCATTTAGTTATCGTTATCCATTCATTGAAGGTCAGGGCAACTGGGGTTCACCTGATGATCCTAAGTCTTTCGCAGCAATGCGTTATACCGAAGCTAAACTTTCAACTTATAGCGATTTATTATTATCAGAGTTAGGTCAAGGTACTTGTGATTGGCAAGATAACTTTGATGGTTCAATGAAAGAGCCAGTGAGTTTACCTGCGCGTGTACCGAATATTTTGCTGAATGGTACAACAGGTATTGCTGTTGGGATGGCGACCGATATTCCACCGCACAACTTACGTGAAGTGGTCAAAGGCACAATTGCATTAATTCGTAATCCTAATTTAACCGATGAAAAAGTTGCAGAATATATTCCTGCACCTGATTTGCCGACCAAAGCAGAAATTATTACCTCACGTGAAGAATTACTTAAGCTCCAAACCACAGGGCGTGGAAGTTACCGAACACGTGCAATTTATCATATTGAAAAAAATGAAATCGTCATAACTGAACTGCCTTACCAAGTTTCAGGCTCTAAGGTTATTACGCAAATTGCAGATCAGATGCAAGCCAAAAAATTGCCTTTGGTGAGTGATTTACGTGATGAGTCAGATCATAAAAACCCAACACGTTTAGTGATTGTACTGCGCTCAAATCGTATTGATGCAGAAGCGGTAATGAGTCATTTGTTTGCGACTACAGACTTAGAATCCAGTTATCGTGTCAATATGAACATGATCGGAGCTGATGGTCGTCCACAAGTCAAATCAATTCGCAGAATATTATTAGAATGGATTGAAATTCGTAAACATACTGTCACACGTCGACTGCAATATCATCTCAACAAGATTGAAAAGCGCCTGCATATCTTAGGTGGTTTGATCATTGCTTATTTAAACATTGATGAAGTGATCAAAATCATTCGTGAAGAAGATCAGCCAAAACCTGTGTTAATGATGCGTTTCAATATTGATGAAATACAGGCTGAAGCGATTTTAGAACTCAAGTTACGTCATTTGGCAAAACTTGAAGAAATGGAAATGCGTCGTGAGCAGGAAGAACTTGAGGCAAGAGCGGCGGTGATTCGTGAGCAGTTGGCAAATCCAGAATCTTTAAAATCTTTGATTATTGAAGAGCTTAAAGATGATGCGAAAAAATTTGGTGATGATCGCCGTTCACCAATTGTGCAACGTGAAGAATCACAGGCAATGAGCGAGCAAGACTTGATGCCTGCTGAAGCTGTCACAGTAATTCTTTCAGAAGCAGGTTGGATTCGTTCAGCCAAAGGTCATGAAATTGATGTTGAGAAATTGAATTTCCGTGCAGGCGATCAGTACTTGAGTTCTGCACAAGGTAAGTCGAATCAAAAAGTGTATATTTTGGATGAGACCGGTCGAAGTTATGCCTTGTCAATAAATAGTTTGCCTTCTGCACGTGGTTTGGGAGAACCGTTGAGTTCAAAACTGTCACCTGCTAACGGTGTGAGCTTTATTCAAGTACTGGTAGGGGATGAAGATAAAGAAATTATTGCTGTAAGTTCAAGAGGTTATGGTTTTAAGTCTCAAGCGAAACAATTGGATACCAATGCCAAAGCGGGTAAAACATTCTTGACTGTAACAGATGATGCGAAAGCTATGCCGATAGAGGTCGTTGAAAATCAGACTCATTTGGCTATACTCAGTTCAGTAGGACGTTTACTTTTGATTGATTTGTCAGAATTGCCAACGCTGAATAAAGGAAAGGGAAACAAGTTGATACAACTTGAGGCTGATGAATATATTCAGTTTATGCTAACGTTGAATTTAGATGATGTAATTCAAGTGCTTGCAGGACAGCAACAATTAAAACTAAAAGGTGATGATTTACAGAAGTATATTGGTAAACGAGCATCGAAAGGTCAACTCTTACCCCGTGGATATCAAAAAGCAAATAAACTGTTGATTCAAAGATAAAACTAGCATCCTTGGATCGAAATACGTTATATATGCAATGTGTTCGTGGAAATGGATGCAATATTGAGCACAAAGAAGCCAAAAAATTATGCTCGATATTGAGAAAAACAGTTTAAAACTAAGGATTACTGATTGGAGATTATGGCATTATGGAAAAGATTTGGTTCGCTGAATACCAAAAGACTGGGATTCCAGAGACTGTAGAATTGCCCCAGGAAAATACTTCTCTTATTGATATTTTTGAGCGTAATTTCCAAAAGTTTGGTTCGCGTGATGCCTTTATCTTCATGGATAAGGTGATGTCATTCAGTGATCTTGAATTGGCAAGCCGTAAATTTGCAACTTATTTACAAAGTTTGGGTTTGGCAAAAGGCGCACGTGTCGCAGTAATGATGCCTAATGTCCTTCAATATCCTATTGTTGCTTTGGCGGTATTCCGTGCAGGTTTAGTGCTTGTCAATGTCAACCCACTTTATACTGCACGTGAACTAGAGCATCAGTTAAATGACTCAGGTGCAGAAGCATTGGTTATTGTTGAAAACTTTGCAACAGTTTACCAAGCAATTATCGGAAAAACGCCAGTAAAACATGTGGTTGTTGCCTCTGTTGGTGACATGCTAGGTACTTTAAAAGGTACTTTAGTGAATTTTGTATTACGTAAAGTACGTAAGCAAATTCCAGATTGGAACATTCCTGGACATATTAAATTTAATGCCGCATTGGCAAAAGTAAGTCCAAGCAACTACAAACGCCCTAACATGACGTTGAGTGATACTGCTGTGTTGCAATATACAGGTGGTACTACAGGCGTTTCAAAAGGTGCTGAACTGACTCATCGCAATTTAGTTGCAAACTTAATGCAATGTGATGGTATTTTCCAAAGTAAGTTTGGTCAGGGTGACGGTGCTAAAGATGACCGTATCTTCTGTGCATTGCCGCTTTACCACATCTTTGCATTTATGGTGTGTGCACTTTATGGTATGTACAAAGGTCAAGCAAATATTCTGATTCCTAACCCACGTGACTTACCTGCGGTGATTAAAGAATTACGTAAATATCAGCCGGGCTTTTTCCCAGCGGTCAATACATTATTCAATGCATTGGTACATAACGAAGAATTTAGACAGCTCGATTTCAGCAATTTAAAAATGGCGATGGGCGGTGGTATGGCTGTATTGCCTTCAACTGCGGAAGAGTGGAAAAAAGTGACGGGTACCATCATTATTGAAGGTTATGGTTTATCTGAAACTTCGCCTGTTGCAACAGCTAACCCACCTGCAACGACTGAATTCAGCGGTACAATCGGTGTTCCATTACCTTTGACTGATGTGGCGATCCTTGATGATGATGGCAACCACCTACCACAAGGTGAACAAGGTGAAATCTCGATTCGTGGACCACAAGTCATGAAAGGTTATTGGAACCGTCCTGATGAAACTGCGAAAGTGATGACAGCTGATGGTTATTTCCGTACTGGTGATATCGGTGTCATGGATGCCCGTGGTTATTTCAAAATTGTAGACCGCAAAAAAGACATGATTTTAGTGTCTGGTTTTAATGTTTATCCATCTGAAATTGAAGAAGTCATTGCACAACATCCAAAAGTGCTTGAAGTTGCAGCGATTGGTGTACCTGATGAAAAATCTGGTGAAGTGCCAAAACTGTTTGTTGTGAAAAAAGATCCTTCATTAACAACAGAAGAAGTTCTTGAATTTGCAAAACAAAACTTAACTGGCTACAAACGCCCACGTTATGTGGAGTTTATGGATGATTTACCAAAATCGAATGTAGGTAAAATCTTACGTAAAGATTTGCGTAAATAAGCAAAAACTCAAATTGAAAAAGCGCCAAGATTGGCGCTTTTTTTTGTAACATAGAACAGTGCAACGATGGATAGAATCAGAAATTTTGCTTTGAGCGACTATACCAACCATCAATATAGGGACGGCTTAAACCTACAATCGCAGTAAAGGTCAACATTGTTCCCATTTGACGACCTAAAGCAGAAGGAACAATACTGCCGTAACTCATATAAATATCAATCGAACAATAGATGATAATGATCGCAAGCCACAAATATAGATTCATTCGTTTGATCGCAACCGCAAAAAAAGCCACAATTAAAATGATAAGCGTGCCTAATGTTGACTGCCAGTTATAATTGGCACAAATCACACATAATAAAAATGCCAAAATAGGCAGCACAATTTTAAGAATACGATCAATCTCGGCATGTTGCTGGCGTTGTTTCTCTAAAACTTCAAACAATTCATTTTGGTCGGGCTGCACGACATTGTCCTCACTACACAATTTTGCAAAACTCTGCATTAAACAAAAAATATTCTGTTATTGCCATGCTATGATAACCTGCATTAACACTTCATGAGAAAAAATCATGTCTGGGATAGATGGCATCATATATTTAATTCTAATTGCCTGTTTACTTCCTTATGTTTTTACCATTATTGCGAAAGTATCTGGGGGATTTAAACTCGCAGATAACCAGAATCCTCGTGACTTTTTAGCCAAAAGCACAGGCTTGTCGGCACGCGCCAATGCGGTACAACAAAATAGTTTTGAAAGCTTACCTTTATTTATTGCCGCTGTGCTTATGGCTGAGTATATGGTGGTCTCACAACATTTGATCATGATGTTGGGGATTGCTTATATTGTACTGCGCATTATCTATGGGATTTGTTATCTAGCCAATATTTCAGCATTACGCTCAATCATTTGGTTTCTATCGATGGCTTGTCCAATCATTTTATTATTATTGATTATTCGAATTGTCTGAGTGGATTTAGACGAAATCCATTCATTTTGATGATGCAAAATGTATAATCCGCAGCTGTTCGCGTATTTTAGCGTTATAATCGTCAAGATTTTTTATAAGACCTCACTTCAAAGAGTATCCTATGAGCTATAGCAATATTCCTGCTGGTAAAGATGCACCTAATGACATCTATGTAATCATCGAAATCCCAGCCAATGCTGCACCAATCAAATATGAAGTAGATAAAGATTCAGATGCTTTATTTGTTGACCGTTTCATGGGTACTGCAATGTTCTACCCAGCGAACTACGGTTATGTTCCAAATACCTTGTCTGAAGATGGTGACCCATTAGACGTATTGGTCGTTACACCACATCCGTTGGTACATGGTTCAGTGATTCGTTGTCGTCCAGTGGGTAAATTAAACATGGAAGATGATGGTGGTATCGATGCTAAACTTATCGCTGTACCACACGACAAATTAACACCGCTTTATAAAGATGTGAAAGAATATTCAGATCTTCCAGCTTTGTTGTTGAATCAAATTGAACACTTCTTTGCACATTACAAAGATTTAGAGCCTGGGAAATGGGTTAAATTGACAGGTTGGGAAGGTTCTGAAGTTGCTAAAGCTGAAGTATTAAAAGCAATCGAAGCAGCAAAATAAGCCTGATAGAAATGCGGTTTGAAGATTAAATAATCTTCAAACCAATAAAAAACCTGCATGATTAAATGGACTGAACCCCAAATCTTGGACAGTTTAGTTAACGCTGGATTGAGTTCTGAATTGAACAGGGCTCAATCCTTTTAGTTTAATTTGTATTCTCTCATGATTATAGTAATGGATGTAGTCATGAATTTGTTGCTCTAAGACTTCAATGCTTTCTGGTTTCTCTAGATAAATCGTCTCTGATTTTAATGTACCAAAGAAACTCTCCATCAAAGCATTGTCCCAACAATTCCCTTTTCTACTCATACTTTGCTTAATCTTATTCGCTTTAAGCGTACTCCTAAATTGGCTCATTTGATAATGCCAGCCTTGATCTGAATGAAGCATAAGCTTGTGTTTTCGTGAGTTTGGTAAATGACTTATGGCTTGATCAAGCATATCTTTAACAAGTTGAAATACTGGGCGTCTTGAAAGTGTATAGCTCACAATCTCATTGTTATAGCAGTCTAAAATCGGAGATAAATATAACTTCGTATCAGCAACTTTAAATTCGGTTATATCTGTCAGCCAACGCTTATTGGGTCGCTTCGCTTCAAAGTTACGTTTGAGTTTATTTTTGACTATTTTATTGGATGTACCTTTGTAGGCATTGTACTTTTTACGCCGAATCAATGAAATTAAACCAAAGCCTCTCATCAACCTAGCAATCAATTTATGGTTATGATGAAGACCTTGTTGCTTCAAGGCTAAAGTGATTCGTCTATAACCATATCTACCTTTATGCTGATCATAAATTTGGCAAATTCGTTGCTTGAGCTCTGCATATTTATCTACGGCATTTAGCTTGGCTTTATGATAGTAGAAACTACTCCTCGATAACTCAGCAATATCTAAAAGCAATGGCAAAGCAAACTCAGTACTCATCTGATCAATCAACCTTGCTTGTTGTCCTTTTTGGGTGGATTCAGCAAGGCGTCGAGCTTTTTTAAGTAAGCATTCTCAGCGCGTAAATAGAGTAGTTCATGCTGAAGCTCAGCAGTTGTTTTTTCATGATCAGGTTTATCAACAATATATTTATGTTTATTTTTAGACATGGGTGCTCTTCCTTTAGACTTTGGTTCTAGTCCAAGCATACCATCGGTTTGATAGATTTTACGCCATACACTGATCAAACTCGGGGAAGAAATACCAAAACGAAGAGCTGTATCAGATAAACTTAATCGCTCATCCTGCATAGTTGTTAATACTTTATATTTAAATTCAGCTGTATAAATTGTCTTATTCTGTTTTGGTTTTATTGCATCAATTCCACCTAAGTTGAATTGAGCCAACCATTTAGAGACATCCTTATCACTAATCGAAAAATGCTTGGCTGTTGATAAACTAGAATGGCCTTGAGCATAATAAGCAATGACTGCTTGTTTAAACTTTAAATTGTATTTCATAAAAATACCCTATAAGTTGTGTCCAACTTATAGGGTTCAGTTCAAAATGCAGGTTTTTTTTGGTCGTTTTTCTATTTTAAATTAGAAAAATTTCACAGGAATATCAAGGAAAATACGCCATTCGTTGGTATCACCGATATAAACAGGGTTATACGCGTCGCTTGCACGGTAGTAAGAGTGGCGAACACGTAAGCTTGCATCTTTTGCAAAACCGCTTTGCATAGTGTATTTCACTTGGTTGAAGAATTCGCGTTCTTGAGCATTGTCGGTCACATTGCGAACTTTAATATCCCAACCATAAACAAATGCAGTCGTCCAGTTTAATCCAGGAACACCATAACCACCAAAGTCTAAGTTATATTGAACTTGAGCAGATTTTTCATGGTTACCAATAAAGTCTGACAAGTACGAGTTTGGTAAATAAACACTTTGGAAACCATCGGCATTTTGACCATAGTCATAACCAACATCACCCGTGTTTTGTTGGTAAGCCAACATCACACTGTGTGGACCTTGATTATAGGTTGAAGACAACGCCCAAATATTATTGGTCTTTTCTACGCCTGCTTTACCTGTTTCTGCATAGTCAGCATTAACTGGACCCGTTGCCGAGTAAGTATTGGCATTTTTATCAAACTTAGTGTGATAGCCACTGAAGTCAAACGTCAAAGAGCTTTGATTTGCTAGAGGATATTTATAATTTGCATTGATATAATGACGCTCTAAAGCATTTTTAGAGTCTAAACCATAATAAGATGCACTGAGTTGGTCATCAAACTTGTACTTAGCACCCCAAACAATGGCATCATCCAGATGATTACTGTCTGTATTGATATGATCAGACATTTGGTCTTTGGTAAATTTACCAGCAACAAGTTCTAAGTTCTTAATTTCACGGCTGGTCAATAAAGTCCCTGTAAAGTATTCAGGAACAAGACGTGTGGTATTACTTGCCAATACAGGTAAATCTAAAACTTGAGTACCATAACGCACAGTGGTGTTTGAGAAACGTGCTTTCACGTTTGCACCACCACGAGCCCAGTGATGGTAAGGATTACCTTGATCATCACGAGGGATCATGTTGTTGCCTGAATGTTGGTTGTCACCAATTTTAAAAGAACCGTCACCCACAACACCCACACCAAAACCAACAACGCCTTGTGTGAAACCTGAATCTAAGTCAACAATTGCAGTTTGTGCAAATGAACTTTGGTCTTCGATGCCATGTTTTTTATCGCGAAGGATGTAACCAGTACGAAACAATACAGAACCTTTGGCATCTTCAACGAAACCTTTTGCATCACTTTGTTCGCTAGCAAATGTAGGTGTAATTAAAGCAGCATTAATTAATATAGCTAAAGTAAGTTTTGGAGCATTCAACATGAATTGCCTCGTGAACGAGAATAAATGGTACTGACTGATTGAATTCAGAGCAGATAATGGATGAATTGTATATTTAATCTATAAAAAGGGAATGACCTTTGATTAAAAATATTACATTTTTGTAATTTTCTACTCAATATTAATTTATTTCTTTATGAAAAAAAATTCTAAAGTTGCTTAAATATGATTAAATTGTTTGAAATTTCCATTATTTTAATGGATTTGGTTGTTCTGTAGCCACTATTTTTACCAAAAATTCAAAAAAACAGTAAAATTTCAGCAAATTTTTCCTCTTACTTATTTAATTTCATGAATTCAATTTTTTCCCAAATTTTATGGGCTTTGCCTATCTGTGTTGTATCGTGTTCTGTATTTGCGGATCAGACAGATCATTCTGCTGAAAATAGTATAATTTCTGGAAATATAGGAGTGGTATCTAAGTATATCTATCGCGGTGGTGAGGAAAATCAAGATCTTGCAATGCAAGGCGGTTTAGCCTATGCGCATCAAAGTGGCATAACATTAGGCTATTGGGGTTCGACTTTAGGCTATGATCCATCAGATGACAGACAAGATCATGGCTTTGAACATAATTTCTATGTGTCATATGGACAGGAAATTGATCAAAATTGGCGCTACAACCTTAAAACCACAGCCTATGTGTACCATCATGGTGGAACGGTCTACGCTGAGCAGGGGGATCATCGTAAAACTGATGATTTAGATATTTTAGCTGAGATTGTTTATAAGAATTTAACAGTGGGTGCGGCAGTAATGCTCGCTGATTCATCTTATGCCAATGCGGGTGATGTCTATTTAAGTGCAGCTTATAGTTATCCATTAGCGCATGAATTTGTGTTTAATACATCTTTTGGCGGCTCTTTCTACAATACTCAGCACGATAATCAGATTGTGCAATCGAAAAAGAATTTTACCTTCAATGAAGCGCGTATAGGTGTCAGTAAGTCAATTGCAAATACTGGGCTGTTGGCATCTTTTGATTACGTCGTAGGTGGCAAGAGTCGTATTGGAGAAGATTATGATGATCACATGGTACTTGGCTTGATCTACAATTTTTAGCTGATACCCAAGCCCCATTTTTATGCTCAAAAATTTAACACAGTGCATGACCTAAGATTGGGCATGCACTTTTTTTAAGCATTTTTTAAGTTAAAATCTGTTTTTGATCAAAAATAGTACATTTTGTTGCAGTGTTGTGACATTTAAGCTTTGAAAAATATTTATGAGATTTTTATGTCACGAATCACATCAATGATAGAAAATTTATGCGACGGTTTTACATACTCATCAGCAGTCAAAATCATGCTGAAAGTAGGTAAATATGAAGCATCGTCATTTCGTGTTCAATGATCTAATGATCCGTACACAACTCAGAAAAAGAAATTTTATCCAACAAAAAAAATTAATAATTTTATTTATGATCAATAGTTTGGGGTGTTTTAATCAAAATTATAAAAAATTAAAAAATATTCTTGGCATGGCAATTGCTAAATGCTTAGGGAGTTCATCAAATTTTAGCATAACAAATAAACATCGTATGATGGGGGAGCACTCAAGATGAAATTCTCAACTAAAGCACTAGCATTGGCAGTTTTATCGTCTACAGCAACTATGGCAATGGCGGAAGATAACGCACTGTCAAAATTAGGTTTAAGTTTCTCAGGAAGTGCTGCCATAACCAATGACTATCGCTTTCGTGGTATGACGCAAACAATGAGCGATCCAGCAGTACAAGCAGGCTTCACTTTATCACATACCTCAGGTCTATATGTTGGTCTATGGGGTTCCAATGTGAACTTTGGCGAGTCAGATCCTCATTTAGAATTAGACCCATCGATCGGTTTTACAACACCATTAGAACTTTCACCAACGTTTAAGCCAACTTTAGATGTTGGTGTGGTTGAATATAACTACCCAAGTGCAAGCAGTGACTTTAACTGGACTGAATTTTACGCAAAATTAATATTTGCAGATGTGTTTGTGAAAGGTGGAAGCTTATTAACAAACGTGAACTATACCAATGACTGGGCTGCGGTCGGTGGAAATAGCTGGAATTTTAACCTAGGTTATTCTGCACCATTCGGCGATACTGGTTTTGGTGGTGTTGCCAATGTGGGTTATACCACAATGGATGAAAAAGCATTACCAGATGGTAAAGACAACTATGTAGACTGGAAAGTTGGGGTTAACTACACTGTTAAATCAATTCCAGGTGTTACTGCGGAACTTGCTGCTGTAGGGACAAATATTGATACAGATGGTTTTACCAACGCTTCAAAACGTGGAGTTGAAACAGGTGCTGTGTTTACGCTAACCAAAGCATTCTAAGTACGATTAAAATGAAAAAAGGTGACTTTAAGTCACCTTTTTTTATATCCAGTCAGCCAAGTTAAGCGGTTGCTCCAAATGCAGCATGATAGTTGACTTTCCCATGAGGAATATCTTGGGTAAAGGCAAGGGCTTGAAAGTATTCAGCAGGGACACCTTCAAGGATCAAATGGGCATAAGGTTTAAAGCCAAATTTTGAGTAGTAAGCAGGATCACCAAGGACTACACATCCCGCAGCGCCAAGTTGTTTGAGTTGTTGTAAGGACTCTTGTATTAACGCCTTACCCACACCTTGTTGTTGGTACGCTGGAACAACAGAAACTGGACCTAAGCCATACCAGTTTGGCTCGCCAGAGGAAATCACCACAGGTGAAATCGCAACATGCCCGATGATCTTGCCTTCAAATTCAGCAACAATCGAAATACTTAATTGATTTGCTTCCCTGAGTGCATTCACGATGAAGTGTTCGGTGTGATCTGTATGTGCTGCATGTTCAAAAGCTTGTTGTGTGATATTGAAAATACTTTCAATATCATCTGCTTGTTCGTTGCGTAAAGTTAAGTTGAGCATCTTGATTATATCGTACCTATTATTTAGCTCATTCTAAGAGTGCTTTTATTGCACTGGCAAGGCTTAGTCTAAATACATTTTTTAAATTTGCTGAAATCAGTATTTAACTATTTTACTCATATTTTTATGATCAATAGTGTTTGATCACCTGAGTTAAAAATAGGATGCAGACAGAATATGATCAGAAACTCTTAATGCCTGTGCAGCAATGGTGAGCGCAGGATTTACGGCTGCGGAGCTTGGAAAAAAGCTTGCATCAACCACAAATAAATTATCATGATCATAAGATCTGCAAAAACTGTTGAGGGGTGAAGTCCGAGGATCAAGCCCCATACGAATAGTGCCACATTGATGCGACGGTGTTCTTTTATCAAATGGTTGTTGAAGAACCCAATAGAAGCCACAATCTTTCAGAATTGCACTAAATTTATGTACTAACTTCTGATGTGCACTCCAATTATTTCTTTCCCATACCAAATTAATTTTGTCATTTTCAACAAAAACTCGATTATGTGGGGAGGGCAAATCTTCACTCATGGCATAAAAGTCGATGCTATGTTTGCTGAAATAATTCAAAGCAAAAGCGGGTATAAATGGGATATTGGATTTCAGAATTTTGCCCGAAACTTTGCCGAGAAGCTGAATATTGCCGAGTGGTAAACCATTAACACCATCATTTAAATAAAAGTCATTGATGCCAAAAGTTTTTGAGTAAAGTGAATCATTGGTATATCGATGATTAAAACCGATAATTGCTGAACAATTATGATTCATGAAGTTACGCCCAACCATAGTAGAACTGTTGGATAAACCCTCTGGATTGCTTTGATTTTTTGAACGAAGCAATAGTGCTGCTGAGTGAATAGCACCTGCTGAGAGCACCACCAGTTTAGGTCGAATGGATTCAAGCTTGCCATTGTGTGAAAAAAACACTTCTTCAATATGGTTTGTTGTTGAAGAGGTTTTTAACTGAATCACCTTGCTCTGTGTTTGTAATCTCACATTGTTGTATTGAATTGCCTGAAGCAGTGGTCCCGTTTCTGCATCAATTTTGCCATTAAAAAAATGCGGGTGCGCATCCCAAGGTACTTTACGAGTTTGTTTCCATTGTTCAATATCCATTGCCAAAGGTAAGGGATAAGGATGAAGACCTTGAGCCTTGAGTTGGTCTTTGACTGCGCGAATTGCTGGTTCATCTTCAATTGCTTTAAATGGATAAGACGTTGAATGGTAAGGTTCGGTAGGATCAAAATGTTCATCGCCCCTCACTTTAAAAAGTACTTCTGCTTTTGCATACCACGGTTCTAAGGTTTGATAGGTAAATGGCCATGCTGGAGAGATTCCTCCTTGGTGTGTCATTTCTAAGAAGTCTTGTTGACGATACCTTGCCAGAACAGCACCAAAGAATTTGGAGTTGCCACCCACATAATAATAATTGCCTGGTTTAAAAGGTTTTTTATCTTTATCCAACCATTCTTCATTGGGCTTAAAGTATTGCTCTGTAAAAATCTTATCTTGATCTTCATTGATTGGAGAATCGGGCAGTTGAATACCGCATTCAAGAATAAGTATATTCAGACCACTTGCGGCAAGACCTGCTGCCATTGTTGAGCCACCGATACCAGAGCCTATGATGAGAATATCTGTTTGATGATTTAAAAACATAGTGATTCTCCTAAAGTAAGCGAGATATGCTTTTTATTTTCAATGGCTTGTTGTATTGCTAAAGCAATTTCTAAAGAACGTAAACCATCATAGGCTGTTGCAGCAGGTCGCCCCCGATTTTGAATGGCATTTTTAAACTGTTGAAAAGAACTGACGTATAAGTTGTGATGCTCAATTGGAATACGTTGGCAACCCTTATCATTGTTAAGATGTAATTCTCCAATAGCATGTTGGGTCAATGTATTCGATGCCTGTAAATTTCCTTTGGACCCGATGATATCGATACTGGTTTGAAAATATTGTGCGGTAAAAGAATCATAAAAACTGACCAATGCACCTTTCGCAAATTCAATTGTACCCATCACTGTTTCAGGCACATTATTCGGGCTAAGCACTCCTGTTTGAGCCATAGCACTTACGCTGATAGGTTCATCGTTAAGTAAAAAGCGAAGTGTATCAATGTCATGAACAGTAATATCAAGGATAACACCACCTTCTGAAGGTGTGTGGATACGCCAGCTCTGTAAATTCTTCGGCAGAGAGACAGCATGACAAAATCGAATGTTCTGCACTTCACCAATACAATTGTTTGCAATGAGTTCACGTATTTTTTGTATGACAGCAGAATTTCGAAGATGATAATTGACAGCTAAAACCACCTGATGGATTTTTGCCTGTTCAATCATCTGTTGGGCATCTGAGATACTGAGTGCCATCGGCTTTTCACACATCACGTGCTTTTTTGCTTTTAAAGCAATCATTGCTTGTTCGGCATGAAGCGAATTTGCACTCGAAATATAAACAGCGTCAACCTCATTGTCATAAAGTGCGTGTTTTAAATCATGAGAAAATTTTTGAATATTTTGTTTACGGGCAAAGTCTTGAGCTCGTACCAAATCATTGCTGACGATACCGGTCACTTCGTCACCAACTGCTCTGATCGCCGAAATAATCCATTCCTGTGCAACATTACTTGCACCCACCAATAGCCAGTTCATGTTTAGTCTCCTTGCTGAGAACAAAATATGCTGAATACCCAAATACCGAGGTAACAAATGATCGGTACATAAAGACTGGTACTCAATGAGCTGATATCTGCAACCAAACCTGTTAGAGGAGGAACAATTGCACCACCTACAATGCCACAACATAAGATGCCAGAGCCTTCAGCTGCTCTTTCTTTTAAGTGTTTCGAGGCAAGTGAGAAAATGGTCGGAAACATGATGGAGTTAAAGAAACCGACAGCGAGGATCGCAATTCCTGCAATATTTCCTCGTAAAGTACTACTGGTGAACAAAAGCGCCATAACTGCGATGGAAAACAATGCCAGTAGTTTGGCAGGTGTAATAATTTTCATCAGTGCTGAACACAGGAAGCGAGCGATCATTGCACCACCCCAGTAAAATGCAACAAGTTTGCCAGCATGTTCAGCAGAGATATTCATAATCTCGGCTTGAGATAAGTAGTTCACCAGAACACTGCCGATGGTGACTTCAGCACCGACATATAAGAAAAGACAAATAAAACCTAAAGCAAATCTGGGGGACTTTAGTAAGCTGAGTGAGGCGCTTAAACTTATATGAGCTGACGAGCTTAGGTTTTTAGGACCATCATTTCGAAAGCGCGCCAGTAAAATACAAAAGATAGCGATGACGATGGCAATACCAGTATAGGCATGACTGATGACAGAAGACTCCTGTTGCAGATATGCAGTCATTTCGATACTGCTCAATTGCGAGGTATCGACAGTCGCAATGCTTCCTAAGATGATAATCGCACCAAAGTAAGGTGCAATAGTCGTCCCCAATGAGTTGAAAGCGTGTCCAAGTGTAAGGCGGCTTGAAACTGTTTCTGCTTTACCCAACTGAGTGAGCAGGGGATTGGTCACCACTTGAATAATGGTCACCCCTACTGCAAGAATAAACAGGGCAGATAAAAAGGCTGCAAACATATGAATCTTGGTTGCAGGAATGAAGGCTAGACATCCGATTGCCATAACAAAAAGTCCAATAATGGCAGAACGAACATATCCAAATTTATAAATCAATCGACTTGCAGGAATAGAAGCAACAAAGTAAGCAAAGAAAAAAGCGGATTGAACGAGCATAGCTTCCATGTAGCTCAGTTGAAAAACTTCTTTGAGTTTGGGAATTAAAACGTCGTTCAGGCTGGTAATACTGCCGAATAGAAAAAACAAAGCAAAAACCATTATATTTAATGAATAATTATTTTGTGAATTCTGTCGGAGCTCTTGATTATTGAATAGCATTTGATTTTTCATTTGATACCTTTCCGTGGTATATAAAAATGATAATAATCAGCATGGCTTTTTTAATTAATGTTGAATAGATATTAATTTATCAATAAATGATACTATTGTTGCAATATGTCAGGGAGTATAATAATGAGATCTGAATATGAGAAAGTTATAGTAAAACCATATTCATCCTGGTCATTTTTAAATCGAAGAATGGAGTAAGGAATACCTTTTCAGTGGCATCACCATCCAGAGTTTGAATTTACATTGACGGTGAATAGCTATAGTAAACGATATATCGGTAGCGATATTAGCAATTACCATGAAAACGATCTGGTCATGATTGGTCCAAACATTTCTCATACTTGGCAATCTTTTGGAAAATTTAACCCCAATCAGCCCTATATTGCTCTCGTGATCTGGGTTAGTACTGAATGGATTCAAAACGTTATCAATATTTTTCCAGAAATGCGATCTCTGAATAACTTACTTATCTTGTCAAATAATGTTGTGATCTTTAGTGACGATGTTAAGCATAAAGTGATTGATCATTTTCATAACATTCCAGCACTGGGTTGGTCTGAACGGACACCATTGTTATTAAAGATTCTTTTGACGCTTTCTCAAGATGAGAAAATGATCATCACACATGTTAATAAATTAAATATAAGCTCTGAGAACAATAAGAAAATTCAAAATTTTATAGAAGTAATGGACTATATCGATAAAAATTATCATAAGAAAATATCAATTGAGGATTTAGCCGAGATGTGTTTTGTGAGTCCGGCAACTTTCTATCGATCATTTAAGAAAATTTTAAAAAAATCACCGATGGAATATATTATTAATTTAAGAATTAATCATGCAGCAGAGTTAATTTTAGAGAGGAATATGGCAATAGCCAATATAGCAGAATATGTGGGTTATTCTTCTTTGGCGTTATTTAATCGGCATTTTAAGAGTATTAAAAAAATATCTCCACGCGAATACAGATTGAAATATAATAAACAATTTATATAATATTTCTGATGATTTTAGAGTTGTAGAATCATCAGATGGCTTAATCAATAACATTTGAGATGTATTATTTTTTTACGTCACTCATTTTAATCAAACGGGCAATATCAATTGTTCTTTCATAGATTAAATCTGCTGCATTGATACATGCCTCATTTAAATTCATCGGTCCTGAGGTTAAAGAAAATGCTGCACTTACACCATAGTCATAAAGCGCTTGATAATTTTCACCCAAAGCCCCTGCAATCACGATGACAGGTACGTTTGCTGCTTGTGCAATTTGGGCAATACCGAATGGCGTTTTGCCATTTAATGTTTGTCCATCAAATTTTCCTTCCCCTGTAATAACCCAATCTGCACCTTGGATTTTACTGGAAAGATGATTGAGTTCTGCAATGACTTCAACACCAGATCTGAACTCGGCATTTAAATAAGCTTTAGCAGCAAAGCCAAGCCCTCCAGCTGCACCCGAACCTTGCTCATTGCGTTTATCATGACCTAATAAGAGCGCAGAAAGATCAGCAAAATGAGCAAGGGCTTGGTCTAATTGCAAGACTTGATCTGGTGTGGCTCCTTTTTGTGGTCCAAAAATATAAGATGCACCATTTTCACCGCAAAGTGGATTAGTAACATCTGCTGCTAAAACAAATTTTGTTTTTGCTGTACGCGGATCGAAGTCAGTTAAATCAATTTTTGCTAAGTGTTGAAGTGCTAGACCACCAGCTGCAATGGGATGGTGGTTTTTATCTAAAAGTCGCGCACCTAAAGCGGATAAAAGCCCTGTGCCAGCATCATTTGTAGCACTGCCACCCAAGGTTAAAATAATTTCTTTAGCACCAACATCAAGTGCAGCAACAATCAGTTCACCTGTTCCAAAGGTACTGGTGATACACGCATCACGTTGAGTAGGTGCAAGGTATTGAATCCCACTTGCTTGTGCCATTTCAATCAAGGCAATTTTTTCAGTTTTTAACCAACCCCATCGGGCAAGAACAGGATTTCCTAAAGGACCTTGGACAGATTGTTCTCGCCATTCCCCTTTACAAATATCAAGGACCGCCTCAATTGAACCTTCACCACCATCTGCCATCGGGCAAATCAGAATTTCTGCTTCTGGGAATATGGTTTGCCATCCGAGTGCTATGCTTTTGGCGACACTCTGTGCAGACAAACTATCTTTAAACGAATCTGGAGCAATGATAACTTTCATAAATATTCTCAAAACCAATTTTTGAAGGAATAGGCGGACTTTTTAAGCATTACTGATCTAAAGCATTTTATTGTTCGATATTTATCCAGTGTTCCTTAATCCCGCAGCAATACCCGCAATACTCACCATCAGAGCTTGATCGACTGGAGTATTTTCTTGATGATCATTGGCTAAGTAATCACGTCGCCGTTTCATTAATTCAGCTTGGAGTAAGTGTAATGGCAGTAGATAGGGGTTACGAACTTGCATGGATTGGTCAAGAACAGTATTGCTACCCAGTAATTTAGCTTCGCCCTTGATAAATAGGAGTGTTTCGATCGATTGTTCTAACTGAAGGCGTAATTGATGACCTAATTTTTTCAAATTTTTATCATCTGTTAAATGAGATTCATAATACAGCGTAATATGACGATCGGCTTTTGCAAGAACCATTTCCAACATATCAATCAAGGTTTGGAAATAAGGCCACTGAATCAGCATTTCATCGATTGAGGTTTTCTTCCCCTCCTTTAACATTTGATAGAGGGCTTCACCTGTACCTAACCATGCGGGTAACATTAGACGAATTTGAGTCCATGCAAATACCCACGGAATGGCACGCAATGATTCAATGCCACCACTGGTTTTGCGTTTTGCTGGACGTGAACCTAATGGAAGCATTTGTAGTTCGAGTTCAGGCGTAATCGACCTTAGATACTGCACAAAATATGGATTTTCTCTCACAGTTCGACGATAAGCGTTTACTGAGATATCTGTCATTTGGTGCATTAAATCTCGCCATTCCTGTTTTGGAGTCGGTGGCGGCAGTAGGGTGGCTTCCAAAGCTGCTGCGGTATAAATTTCAAGATTTTGTAAAGCAATACTCTCTAATCCAAATTTAAATCGAATCATTTCACCTTGCTCGGTTACTCGTATTGATCCAGAAATTGAACCAGGTGGTTGTGAAAATAAAGCTTGCAAAGTAGGTGCCCCGCCTCGGCTAATCGATCCTCCTCGCCCATGAAATAGGGTGAGTTGAATATCGTGAGTTTTGGCAATTTCGGTCAGTTGTTCTTGGGCACGATATTGAGCCCAATTTGCAGACATAAAACCTGCATCTTTGGCAGAATCTGAGTAGCCGATCATCACTTCATGCTTAGCTTGGATATGTTGCTTATACCAATCTATTTGAAATAGGGTTTCCATTGTATTTGCTGCACCCTCTAAGTCTTTGAGGGTTTCAAATAGAGGAACAACCCGTAATGGTTGTAAAATGCCAGCTTCTTTCTGTAAAAGAAGTACCGCCAATACATCACTTGGATGTGCTGTCATTGAAATAATATATGCACCTAAGCTTTCAGTAGGTTGCCTAGCAAGCATCTGCATGGTCGCGAATACTTCTTTAACATCAGGATGTTCGATTAGACTCTCGGGTGAACTGTGTAAATATTTAGGTAGCAACGGACGTTTGTTCTGTAATTCTCGAATTAAGAAATTTTGTCGCGCTTGTTCTGTCCATGATTCAAAATTTCCCAAGCCTAAATATTCTGTGACTGCCGAAATGGCTTGACGATGCTGACCAGATTCTTGGCGAATATCGAGTTTGAGTAGCTCAATACCAAAACAATTTACGCGATAGATGAAATCTAGCAATTTACCATTGGCAATCTCAGGTAAATGACACGCCATGAGAGAGCGGTGACATAGTAATAATGGTGCAAGTAATTCATTTTTATCTTGAATGACAGCGTTTAATTGATCATCACATTCAATCCCTTGTAATTTCAGGCTTAACCAATGCAGTGTTGTTTTTAGTTTTTCACGTATATGACGTAAATACTCTCGATATGGTTCAGGATGAGCATCACCGAGAGCTTCTTTCAATTCTTGTGAACAGGCTTGAAGGGAGAGTTCCCAACGAAGATCCTCAAGATCTTTAAGATAGAGACTAGCGGCTTGCCAACGAGATAACCAAAGCACTTCTTGAGTGATCTGATGGTTCACATTTGGATTGCCATCTCTGTCTCCCCCCATCCATGAGGCAAAGCGAATTGGACAAACAGTGCATGGTAGGTGTAGGTCGCAATTCTTAAAAACAAGATCGTCTAACTCACGAATAAATTTGGGTACAGCATTCCATAAGGTTTGTTCAATGGTGGTGAAGCCCCATTTTGCTTCATCAATAGGGGTAGGTCGATTTTGGCGAATTTCGTCAGTTTCCCAAGCAGAACAGATTAACTGCCTGAGATCCTGCATGATCACGTGATGTTCACGAGCTGTGAGTTGTTGTTGATCCAACTTTGATAGGCAATCATTGATTTTGTCATATTTCTGAATCAAGGTACGGCGACTGACTTCTGTCGGATGCGCCGTTAACACCAATTCAATATTTAATTGACAGATTTGTTCGAATAATTGCGTTGATGTGATGTGTTGTTGTTTAAACTTCTCAAATAATGGTACCAGTGGGTTTGGCGATTGCGCTTGTTCATTGAGTTCACTTTGCCGCCTTTGCCGAACAACATGATATTGTTCTGCAATATTAGCAAAGTTTAAAAAATACGAAAAAGCGCGCGTTAGTGGCAAAATTTCCTGATCTTTTAAGTTTAAGAAAAGGTATTCAAGTTGTTGTTCAGCATCAGTTTGACCATCTAAAGTCGCTTTAGATAAAGTGCGTATTTGCTCAACCAAGTTGAATAAGTTTTGATCTTCATGATTTTTTAGGGTTTCTCCTAAGAGATTCCCTAAAAGCCGAACATCTTCACGTAAAGCGCTGTCAATTTGTTGAATCATATTTTACTGTCCAGTGTTCGGTCGAAACTCATTGCGCTTTGTTTTGAAGCCATGCATATACCCCGATCGCTGCAAAGCAAAAGGTTGGAATGATAAAAGCCAATTGAATGTTTTTTAGGTCTGCAATTAAACCCATGAAATAGGGGGAAATCGCTCCTCCAACTAAGGTCATGACTAAAAATGAACCGGCTTTTTTGGTATGTGAGCCTAAGTTTTTTACCCCCATTGCAAAGATAGTGGGATACATAATTGAGGAAAAGAAGAAGGAAAGAATCAGGGCATAAATAGACACAACAGACAAACCTGAAACAACCACTGCACATAAAATGACATTGATCACCGCATAGCTAATCAACATGCTGACTGGAGCGAAAAAACGCATGAAAAATGTGCTTACAAAGCGCCCAATCATAAATACAATCAAGCCAACTGAGAGTAAAAAGGACGCTTTTTGAGGACTAAGCCCAGCCCAATGATCAATTGCAAAATTGATAAAGAACGAACAAATACCGACATGGGCTGCAATCCATGCAAACTGTGCAACGAGTGCACCTGTAAAATTCGGGAATGACCAAATAGAGCGAGCTTGATTGTGCTGGTCAGTGAGTTGTTTGCTTACTTGTACTTCAGGAAGAGGTGTTTTTGCAAAAATGATCATCATAATGACCACCACAAATGCTAAACAAACATAAGTGAACATGACGGGATTAAGTGAAAGTTGTCCTAAGGAAATTGAAGGTGCGAAGAATAAAGCGCCACCAATTAAGGGACCAATAAAGACCCCTAATCCGTTAAAAGATTGTGCGAAATTCAAACGTCTTTCCGCATGTTCAGGTTCGCCTAATATAGAAGCATAAAGATTTGCAGCAGTTTCTAAGCAACCCAAACCACAAGCCAGTATAAACAGTGCGAAGAGGAACATACCGAATACGGCAGCATTTGTGGCAGGAATAAACAGCAATGCACCTAATGCAAATAGACCTAAGCCAACTTGGATACCTGCTTTATATCCAAAACGTTCCATAAATAAGCCAATCGGAAGTGCGATTAGAAAATACGCGCCATAATAGGCAGCTTGAACAAACCCTGACTGGGCTTTGGTCACATGCAATGAGTCTTGAAAGTGTTTGTTTAAAACATCCAGTAAGCCATGTGATAATCCCCACATGAAAAACAGGCTGGTGATTAATATAAATGCAATCCTCGTGGCAGACTTTGGATAGCTAACTGGGCTATTGATCATGGTATTGTTATTTACGTCCATGTGTATTTTCCTATTTTTGAGGGAAAAGGAGGAGTTTCTACTCCTCTTAAAAATGTCTATTCGGCTTCGATGCCACCATAGACCGCTAAAAATTGTTTCATGCGCTGAATGGCTAAATCTGGCTTGATCAGTGCTCCAGCTTGATCTGCTAAACGAAAAATTGTGCAGTAATGGGACATGCTTCGTGCAGATTGCATTCCTCCTAACATGCTGAAGTGATCTTGGTGACCATTTAGCCAAGCCAAAAACACAATGCCTGCTTTGTAATAGCGCGTAGGCGCACAGAAAATTTCTCTGGAAAGTTGTACGGTTGGCTGGATAATTTCTTGGTAGTGTTGGAGATCACCGTTTGCTAAGGCGACCAGTGCATGAGCAGCAACAGGTGCGATTGGATCAAAAATTCCAAGTAAGGCATGCGAAAAACGCTCACCATCTCCTGCGATTAATTCACCAAAATTAAAATCATCTCCTGTATAAAGCTTTACACCTTGAGGTAAACGACGACGTAGTTCAATTTCCCATTTTGCCTCCAAGAGGGAAATCTTGATGCCATCTACTTTGTTGATATTTGCTTCGATGATGGATAAAACAGTGTCCATCGCTGTGGGAATATCCGTACTGCCCCAATAGCCATGTAGACTTGGGTCAAAAGCTTCACCAAGCCAATGTAAAATTACTTTGTCTTTGGCTTCTTGTAGTAATGTTGAATATACCTTGCGATAGTCTGTAGCACTTTTTGCAGTTGCACACAAAGCTCGACTCGCCATTAAAATTGCACTGACACCCGCCCGATTTACAACTTCAAATTGAGCTCTATATGCTTGAAGAACATCATCTATGGTGGTTTCAGCATTAAAGTTTAATTGATCTGTACCCACGCCACAGCTGAGCATTGCTCCAGGAATTGTTTTTGCATGTGCTGCACTGCGAGTAATCAGCTCAGCAGATTCTTCCCAGCTCAACCCCATCCCACGTTGGGCGGTATCCATAGCTTCCGCAACTCTAAAGCCTAAACGCCATAAATATTCACGAAATGCCAATGTTTTATCCCAATCGATTGAGAGCGTCTCATTCCAAGGATTTCCAGACTTCATCGGTTGCACGACGACATGTGCAGCAGCGTAGACAATCCGATTCATGGTCCCTTTGGCAGGTGATGCAAAAGGGGACTGTGCATATTTCAATGTATACAGTTCAAGCATTTTTTCATTCAGTGAAGGCAATCGTATTTTCATGAGCTTTATCCGTGATGTGCAATGTTTTTCCTAAAATGAGATCAGCCGCTTTTTCAGCAATCATGATGGTTGGTGCATTGGTGTTACAGCTTGGAACCCGTGGCATGACAGATGCATCCACGATTCTTAAACCATCAATACCATGGACTTTCAGATCACTTGAAACCACAGCATCATTCCCATTTCCGATTCGGCATGTCCCAACAGGGTGATGATCTGTTTTTGCATTTGCACAGGCATATTCAAACAACTGTTGATCTGTGACTTTAGAATTTCCAGGAAGTTTTTCTTCTAGAACAAAGCGTTTGAGTGCTGGTTGACTGAGTATTTCTCGTGCCAAACGTAGTCCTTTCATTGACATTTCTCTGTCATAAGGATCTGCCCAATAATTAGGGTCAATAAGAGGTGCACTAGATGGGTTGGCATTCGCAAGCCTAACAGTGCCTCGAGAGCGAGGTCTCAAGAGAGCAGAGTTAAGCGTCACTCCCGGATTGGTCATATGCTCGACCCCAGATTCGATTCCAGAACCCAAACCTAAATGAAGTTGAATATCGGGAGAGCGTGCCGTTTCGTCGGCATACCAAAAACCACCTGTTTCAAAAAGGCTGGATGCAACTGGTCCCTTTTTGAGTAGTAGATATTGCAGACCTGCCCAAGCTGCTAAAAATGGTGAGGAATAGGCATCATAGGTATGATTGCCTGTACATTCGGCGATTACAAATAGGTCTAAATGATCTTGGAAATTCGCACCAACCCCTGACAAATGATGTTTTAGCTCAATGCCTACATCACGTAGGTGATCGGCGGGTCCAATACCCGATTGCATCAATAATTTCGGTGAGCCTATCGCGCCACTACTGATAATAATTTCCCTTTCCGTATAATACATACCAGATTTAGCTGCTTCTGGATGAATCACTTCTACTGCTATGGCTCTTTTATCTGACAGTATGATGCGTTGGGTAAATGCATCTAAAAGTACGGTTAAATTACTCCGATGCTGTACAGGACGAAGATAGGCTGTTGAGGTTGACGATCGTTTTGCATGTAACTGAGTCAGTTGGTAATGACCTAAACCTTCTTGCTTTTCACCGTTAAAATCGGGATTAAAAGGAATACCTAACTCTTGACCCGCTTGAAAGAAAGCTTCACAAATAGGCAAAGGGCTTACTGGATTGGAAACCCCTAAAGGTCCACCATAAGCGTGGTAGCGATTGGCAAAACGTTCATTGTTTTCTGCGCGTTTAAAATAAGGTAGAACATCGGCATAAGACCAACCTTTTGCACCACATTCCGTTGCCCATTCATCATAGTCAGCCGCTGCGCCACGTGTATATATTTGCGCATTGACCGATGAACCGCCACCAATGACTTTGCCTTGAGTAAAACGTAAAACTCTATTGTTCAGGTGCTTCTGAGGAACTGTACTCCAGCCCCATGACCCACGACCTTTGGTCATTTTTGCAAAACCAGCAGGCATACTATAAAGCGGATGTTTATCTTCACCCCCTGCTTCCAAGAGCAGAACGTTTATAGATGGGTCTTCACTAAGACGATTGGCTAACACACATCCCGCTGAGCCACCGCCTACAATAATATAATCATATTTCATCGTATTTCTCAGAAAGTAGGAATTGAAAGACCACCATCAATATTGATGACGGAGCCAGTAGAAAAATTTAATTTGCCTGAGGCTAGACTGCTGACGGCAACAGCGATATCTTCGGTTTCTCCCCAGCGGGCCATTGGAACAAGACCATTTTTGAAGCGTTCTTCGTATTTGTTGGCAACACCAGCGGTCATATCAGTTCGTATAACACCAGGACGAATTTCGAATACACCAATATTGGCTGCGGCTAAACGCAATGCGAAAAGTTTGGTACTCATTGCCAATGCAGCTTTGGATAAGCAATATTCACCTCGCTCAGGTGATGCCATTTCAGCACTGACACTGGAAATTGTGATAATGCTCCGAGGATGCTGAGAGGGGACTGAGAGCATATGCTTGGCCACGAGTTGGGTGAAGAAAAATGTCCCTCTTAAATTTGTATTGATCACCAAATCAAATGCTTCTGGTTGCATTGCCAGTAAATCACCACGACACGGTGAGCCAATGCCTGCGTTATTGACCAGACAATCTATTTTTCCTCCCCAGGCGATGACTTTATCGATCAGTTGCTGTTGTGCTTCCAAGTTTTCTAGTTCGCTGGCAATTGCCAGCGCTTTTCCTCCAACAGATTCAACCTCAGCGCATAAGGCTGTGCTTTTAGCGTCTTCATGACGACAGGTGAACACAATATCGAAACCTTCACTTGCCAATTGCATCACCACCGAGGCACCAATTCCTCTACGTCCACCTGTAATGAGTGCTAATGGTCGCGATTTAATATCTGAAATCCTTTTCATTATTTTTCCTTTTTGGAACGTTCCAATTTTAACTTAAACAAACTTTTCACTAAGACTGAGTAAGCCACCAATGAGTTCTTTCTCCGATATGTAATTGAATGGTTTTCTGTTCTGTATAATCTTCTACGGCATTGAGACCTAATTCGCGACCAATACCTGATGCTTTAAATCCACCAAAAGGAAGTTCTGGAAAACCTTCGAGAAAGTTATTGATCCAGATGGTTCCTGCATGAATACCTTTTGCTGCTTGTAAGCAAATATCAATATCTTTGCTCCAAACTGCTGCAGAGAGTCCGTAACTGGTTTGATTGGCAATTGTGATTGCCTCTTCGATTGTGCTGAAGTTGAGTATCGATAATACAGGACCAAACACTTCTTCATGGGCGATGGACATACCCGATTCAACATTTGTAATAATCGTTGGCTGGAAATACATACCTACGGTTGTTGGAATACGTTCTCCGCCCAAACGTATCGTGGCACCCTCTGCTTTTGCATTTTTTATCGCTGTTTCGATAATGTTGAGTTGAGTTTCACTGGTAATTGCACCAACTTTTACATCGGGGTGTAGTGGGTCACCAACAGGTACCTGCTTAGAACGGTCAATCACTGCTTGTGTGAAACGTTCAGCAATGTCTGCATGGACTAAAATTCGACTGCCACTATTGCAACATTCACCTGCATTGAAATAGACACCAAATACCACAGCATCGACAGCAGCTTCCCAATCACAATCTGGGAAAATAATTTGTGGATTTTTGCCCCCAAGTTCAAGAGAGACTTTCTTTAATGAACGCCCAGCTTCTGCTGCAATATGACGTCCCACACGTGTAGAACCAGTGAAGGAAACCATGTCTATATCAGGATGGTTAATCAGTGGTTCACCAACAGTTGGACCTAAGCCCGTGACAATATTTACTACCCCTTGAGGTAAACCTGCTTCAAGTAAAATTTCACCGAGGATTAAGGTCGTACCATTGGTGAGTTCACTTGGTTTGATCACAGCTGTACATCCTGCTGCTAAAGCAAAAGGTAATTTTTGGCTGAGAATCCAAATGGGGAAATTCCATGGCGTGATCATGGCAACCACACCAATCGGTTGACGTACAACTATGCCAAGCGTTGAGTTACCTAAATTATTATAGCTTTCACCATGTAGGGTTCTTGCCAGTGCAGCTGCATATTTCCATAAATCCACACAACCAGAAACTTCACTGCGTGCTTGCGTCAGAGGTTTGCCTGTTTCTAAACTTTCAATCAATGCCATTTCTTCAACACGATTTGCAATGCCTTCAGCAACTCGTATCAATAGATCTGCGCGTTCACTGCCAGATCGACTTGACCATGTACCCTGATCAAATGCTTTACGGGCGGCGTCTACGGCACGTAAAGCATCTTCGCGACAAGCGTCAGGATAAATGCCGACAATGACATCATGAGCAGGGCTTTTTCGTTCAGTTATTTTTCCTTGTTGTGAGATACACAGTTCGCCATCAATCAACATACGACTTTGATAAGGTTGTTTAATCACAGGTGCATGATGCTCTAAGTTTAAGAATTTCATTTCATCTTCCTTTATAGTCTGCGGAACGGCGTTCACTAAAGCTTGCTAAACCTTCTTTTGCATCTTCAGTTGTTGCGGCAAGTGCTCCCGCCATTCCTTCCAAAACTGCTGCCAAATGATGACCTTCACCTGCATCAATAAGTTGTTTTGTTAGTTGTATGGAAATCGGGGCTTTTCGTCCTATTTCTTCGGCGATCTGTAGAGCACAGGCTAAAACCTCTCCTGAATGACTAATCTCTTGAATTAAGCCTTGTTTAAGTGCTTGTTCAGCATTCATTTTTCTTCCTGTCATTGCGAGATATTTAACCGAACTTGCACCGATTAAACGAACTAGACGTTGTGTTCCAGACCAACCTGGGCATGTCGCGATGCCTGTTTCTGGCAAAGCAAATGTGGCATTTGGGTCACTGACTCGAATATCCGCAGTCGCTAATAGCTCTAATCCACCACCAAAAGCATGACCATTGATCGCTGCAATCACAGGAAAACGTAATCGAGCCCATAAATCGAAAACTTGGTGTCCTTTTCTGGTCCAATGACGCCACATATCCAGCGGTTTTAGCTCTGCCCAGACATGAATATCAGCACCTACACAAAAGGCACGATCACCAGTCGCCGTAATAATGGCGGCTATAATATCTGTTCGTTGATCAAGAGACTTTGCAATATCATCAAGCTGATCTAGCATTTCAGGCGTGAGAGCATTCAATTTTTCAGGTCGCTCTAATTGGACGATAGCAATCGAATTTTCAAAACGGAGGCTGACTGAACCAGATGATCTATTCATGCTGTATACTCCTTAAGCTCTAGTCCCATAACCGCATCTGTAAATAAGCTGGGTCTCATAATTTTTAAATCATCAGAGACGAGTAGGGGGAATTCTGCTTGCGAGAGAACATCTTTTTCTAAATCTATACCTGGGGCAATTTCTGTAATCAGTAAACCTTCTGTCGTTAATTTCATGACACAACGTTCAGTGATATAAAGGATGTTTTGTCCTCGCTGTAGAGCCATATGACCACTGAAAGTGACATGATCAACTTTGTTGACCAATTTACGTGATTTGCCTTCCTGATAAATCTTTAAAGCACCATCACCCACTGTTAATTTTGCGCCAGCAGTGAAAAAGCCAGAAAAAACAATATTCTTCGCATGTGTGGTGATGTCAACAAAACCACCGCAACCTGCTGTTAGATAAGGCTTGCTAGGAAGTTTCGAAACATTCACATTGCCTTCGCGATCAATTTGTAAAAAAGAAAGTAGAGAGAGGTTAAAACCACCACCTTGAAAATAAGTAAATTGTGCGGACGATGGCATAATTGCATCGGCATTTACAGCGCAACCAAATGCAAAATCGAGTAAAGGCATTCCGCCCACAGCTCCTTGTTCAATCAACCAAGTCACCTCATCGTGATAACCTTCTTCCAATAGAATCCGAGGGACATTGGCAGAGATTCCAAAACCTAAATTCACCGACATACCTTTTTCGACTTGCATTGCAGCTCGACGGGCAATGACCTTTTCAGCTCCCCAAGGCGTCATGTCAAATACTGAGTCTGGCTGTTGAATTTCACCACTGATTGCTGGGTCATAGCTGATTTGTGTGGTTTGCATTTGGTCAGGAGCAACCACGATATAATCCACTAAATTACAAGGGATATGCACATGATGCGGCTTTATGGAGCCTGCGCGAACCATACGTTTCACTTGGACAATGACAATCCCACCATTGTTACGAACAGCAAGTGCTTGATCGAGCGCGCCAAGTAAACCGCCTTCATGTTCAAAAGATAGGTTGCCTTTTTCATCGGCGGTGGTTGCTCGAATAATGGCAACGTTAGGAATGATGTTTGGAAAGAACAACCAATCTTCACCTGCAAAATTTACCTTTTCTACAATGGGTTGAGCTTCAGCTTTTGCATTCATCGCACAACCTTGTAAATCTGGGTCTACAAAAGTATTAAAACCAACTTTTGTTAAAACACCTGGACGTTTTGCCGCGACATCGCGATGCAAGTCAAACATGATGCCACTGGGAACGTTATATGCGGCTATTTCGTTATTGACGATCATTTTCCATATCTCTGGCATGGGTAAAGAGGATGGACCACTTGGAAAAGAGCCAGCAATGACTTTTTTGATTAACCCGGTCTGCGCCAGATGCTCAATGCCTTTGATTCCATACAAATCTCCAGCAGCAATAGGATGAAGCAAAGTCAAGTCTTTAGGCTGAGCAATGTGTTGATAGCGCTTTCCAATCGCAGAAAGAATATGATCTGGACAAGCCAAACCACTTGATGAGCTGACAGTCACAATGTCGCCATCGATGATCAATTTTGCAGCTTGTTCGGCACTAATAAGTTTGTTCATGTTTTTTCACTTTTACACAAATAGTTTTTAGATTGCTTTAAATGGTTCTGTTCAAGATCAATAGACGTTGGTGTTGTCGGTGATCGAAGAGAAACCACTTGCTTTAAAACAAATGGAAAAATTTAGTGGTCGCTGGTTTCAATCCATTTCCATTGTTTTTGTCCTCATAAGTTCCTTCTTATGTGGTTTATGTTTGTTATAGGAACGTTCTAATTAATTTTTGTAACGTTCCAAAAATATAGAATTACTACATGCCGATGTCAATATATTTTTTAAAGAAGGGAAAATTAAGTAAAAAAGAAATGGTATGCTACTAGCACTTCGACGCAGGTTAATGAGGTATCTCACTTGAGTAGCAAAGCACCAAAAAGTAAAGCCACCATTATGGATATTGCGAAAGTTTCGGGTGTTTCCAAATCAACCGTCTCTTTAGTCTTGAATAATAGTGAATTGGTCAAACCTGAAACTGCTGAAAATGTTCGAAAGGTCGCTGCTCAACTGGGTTATATCTACAATCGTAGTGCGGCTAACTTGCGTCAAGGGGTAAGTAATATTATTGGTGTAGTCGTCAATGATTTAACCAATACCTTTTTTGTCGAGTTATTGATTGGTGCGGAGAGAAAACTTTTAGAATCAAACTTTACCACTTTGCTTGCACATACAGCCGAAGATCATGCTTTACAACAGCAAGTTATTGTCACTATGCGTGAACATAAAATTGCGGGTTTGATTATTTGTCCTACTTTCGATACCTCGCCTGAATTAATCTCGATGTTAAAAAAATGGGGGGTGCCTTTTGTTATGGTAATGCGCTCTTTGGAAGGAGAGATCTGTGATTTTGTGGGTGCAGATAATCGACTTGGTATCCAACTTTTAACTCAACATTTAATCGATTTAGGACATAAAGAAATCGGATTTATTGGTCGCCATACGGGTTATTCAGTCAGTTTAGAGCGCTTGCAAGGGTTTAAAGATTGTTTGGAAAAAAATGGATTAGCTTGTAATGAGCAATGGATCATTGATGGTCCAATTAGTCGTGAAGGTGGGAAATTAGGTATTGCTCAATTACTTGATTTAGAACATAAACCTTCAGCCGTAATTTGTTACAACGATTTGATCGCAATCGGTGTTTTAAGCGAATTGGATCGACGTGGTTTAAAAGCTGGTAGAGATATTGCTGTCGTGGGTGGAGATGGAATTTCAGAATCAGAATATTGTAGTCCTCCATTGACTACCGTTGCTCATCAACCAGAAAAACTCGGTGAAATCGCAAGTGAGTTATTGTTAACTCGAATTAAAAAACCAGAGGCACCTCCTTTAAAGTTTTTGCTGAAACCAAAGCTAATTGTACGTGAGTCTTGTGGCAGTCAAAAACAACCGTCTGAGCATAAGACCAATTAAATATAAAGCACTTAACACCCTGCATAGATCTGATATAAATATCGTGATTTATTGTTTTTGTTTAAAAAAATTAAAGATCAAGGCTTAAATACTTCTATAAATTAATATTGACAGATTAAATTTGTATATCTATATTTTTTGGAACGTTCCAATTTATCATGGAACGTTCCATTGTTAGAAATTCGATATCAGAAATTGAATATTAGAAATGAAAATTGCATTTGTAATATCGAGATATTGATGAAGCATAAAAATTGATTAAAAAGGAATTTTAATGAAAAAATTAATTGGATTGATTGGGATCACCAGTATTTTTAGTAGCTATCCAGCTTATGCAGTAGAATTACACGGTTATTTTCGTACAGGAATAGGGACTAGTGAAAACGGCAATATTCAAGAATGTTTTAAATTAGCTGGTGCTCCCACCAAATACCGTTTGGGCAACGAATGTGAACAATATGCGGAGTTTTCTGCCAAGCAGCCTATCGCAAATTTTAAGGATGGTTCACAGCTCAGTATCAATGGAATGGTGCAGTTTTATAATGTATATGGACAAGCACTTAAGTTTAGTGGAGACAATGGCTACACACGATTGAATCAAATTTATCTGGATTGGCGTAATCTTGCTGTGCTCAATGGCGGAAATTTTTGGGCTGGACGAAGATATTATAATCGTAATGATAGTCATATGACGGACTTCTTTTACTGGAACCAAAGCGCAACAGGTTTCGGTATAGATAGTTATGATCTGAATGATTACAAAATCAGTTATTCCTTCTCACGAAAAGACAATTTATTTCAAGAGGAGATGGCATCCAAGCATGATCTCACTGTAAAAGGGATAAACATCAACCCAGACAATGAGTTACAGCTAGGAGCTTCTTATATTGATCATCAGCAAAACAATGGATGGTCGCTTATTGTTCAGGATATTCAAAAGCATCGTTTCAACGGCAAGAACACGGTTGCTTTGCAATATGGAGAAGGACCTGGAACAGGATTAAGTTATACAGGTGATGTCAATTTAAGTCGAAATAATACAACATTTAGAGCACTTGAAATGTTTGATTGGCAGACAGAGTCGAACCGTTTCAATGGGCAAATGCAAGCAGTCTATCAAAAAAATAATTTTAAGGATTTGCCGAACATGGAATGGATTTCATTGGGTTCAAGAACCTCTTATGTATTGAATGATAAACTCAAAATTACGGGAGAACTTGGATTTGATCAGATCAAAGATACAGAAAAGAGAAATTTAACTAAGCTTACACTTGCACCAACTTGGGCATTCAAAGGTACCAAATATTATGATCGACCAGAGCTTCGGGTCTATTATACCTACGCAAATTGGAACAATGCTGAAAGAAAATTAAGGGATCAAGTGATGCCAGATAGTAATTTTGTTGCCTCCAATAATGGTTCAAACTTCGGGATTCAATTGGAAAACTGGTGGTAATGCTTGTTTAGCGAATAAAACATCCATTTTGACTGGCATTTCAGCGGATTATTGGAATGCTAGCTTTATTTGGGGGCATAAATATGAGTCTATTAACCGTTTAATCTAGTTTATATACATAAAATTAGTATTTTATGTATATTTTAATGTTCTTTATCTAATTCTAAGATTGCTTTCCTTATTCTTTTAATAAGTATGCTGTTAAGATTTACTGCTTTTTTTAATATTGATCGTATAGTCAAGTGTATCGACCATATTTGAAAGTTTTAGTGATGTAAAATTATTAAACATTGAAATTATTTGAAAAAAGGTAACTATAAATATGATGGCGTAAAAATAAAACTGAAAATTTGGATTCAATTTTAAAAAGTTTTGGACATTAATGTTACTTAGTTGGTTTAGAATAAGTACCAGGGTAGCTAAAATTGTTGGAAAAATCCCTATCTTATCGATGGTACCAGTGATTATTGAGGTTCTTCTATCAAAATGTTCTTTTTCATAAATTATTTCCCTTTTTGACAGTTCAAGATCATCTTCATTAAATTTGATTAGTTCGGGTAAAAATTTAATCTTTGATCTAACATTTATATCAGCATTGCGTAATAACAAGAAGGATGGGCTTTTAAAAAATAGGAATAGACTTTTACGTGAGTTATAAATTTCAACCAATGTGCTTACTAATAAAAATATCTCAGAAACTAAAAGTAATATTAGTGAAGTTAAAATAATATTTTGATTTTTAGAATATGCACCTATTCCTATTAAAATTAAGGAAAAAATAAAAAAAATGGCACATATGGATATCGTACCATAATAGACTCCATTATTTTTTTTGTTTGATTTTTTTCTTAGCAAAGATTGATAGTTTTCTATTTTTAATAGAATCTCTTTAATTTTTCTCTGACTTGAGTTTAACAAAATAATCTCCTTACACGGCATGGTGAAGAGTTGGAAATAGGCACGGTGCAATTTACCTATTTCACAAAGTTAGATTTAGTATTTATAGGTCAGATTCTAAGACTGCGTTCCCCGATAAGACAAAGCTTCTGTCAAATGTGTACTTTGAATTTGTTCACTTTGTGCTAAATCTGCAATGGTTCTAGAAACTCGTAAAATACGGTGATACGCCCGAGCCGATAAGTTTAAGCGTTGTTGTGCCATCTCAATCATCTTTTGGGATGTTTCATCCAAAACTACATGCTTTTCCAACTGTTTTGGCGATAACGCGTGATTTAATCCGCCTTGGCGTTGAATTTGAAAATGAAAAGCTTGGAGTACGCGTTCTCGCACTGTTGCTGAATCTTCAACAGGGGTAGTATCTTGTAATTCTTGAGCTTTTAAGGGTGGTACATCGATATGTAAATCAATACGATCCAATAAAGGACCTGAGATTCGACTTTGATAACGTTTGATTGATTCAGCTGAGCACTGGCAACGGCTATCTTGATTAAAAGCATAACCACAAGGACATGGATTCATTGCTGCGATGAGTTGAAAGTTTGCTGGAAAGGTAATTTGTCTTGATGCTCTCGAAATGATGATTTCTTTAGACTCTAGGGGTTGCCTTAAAACTTCTAGAACTTTCTTATCAAACTCGGGTAATTCATCCAAGAAAAGTACCCCTAAATGTGCAAGTGTAATTTCTCCAGGTTTCGGGTTCGATCCACCTCCTACCAAGGCAATTGCAGACGCAGTATGATGAGGTGCTCGAAAAGGTCGCTGCCCAAAGTGATGTTGAGTGTTGGCAATGGAATAAATACTGGCGACTTCGAGATTTTCTTGTGGATTCAATGCAGGCAAAATACTAGGTAAACGTGAAGCTAAAAGTGTTTTACCTGTTCCCGGCGGCCCTTTAAATAAAAGCGAGTGTCCACCTGCAGCGGCAATTTCTAGAGCTCTTCGAGGGCGTAACTGACCTTTTACATCAGCCAAATCAAATTTATATTGTTTGTCCAAAGTAGATTTTTGTGTGGAGGTTACTTCAATTTTTTGTGTATTTAAAAAATGATCACAGACTTGTTTTAAATGATGTGCAGCAAATACCTTGAATTCAGGTAATTGTGCGGCTTCATCAGCATTTTCTTGAGGAAGCATCAATTGGTGCTTTGCCAATTGACAAGCCATTGCAATCGTTAATGTACCAGTAACAGGTCTTAAATGACCATCCAGTGCTAACTCACCAATAAACTCGAAATCGTCTGTGACATTCTCAGGGAGTTGACCTGTCGCAATCAGAATTCCTAATGCAATCGGAAGATCTAAGCGAGAGCCATCCTTAGGAAGGTCTGCAGGTGCCAGATTGATGGTCAAGCGTTTGGTTGGAAACTGAAAACCACTATTGATTATTGCAGAGCGGACACGATCCTTACTTTCACGAACGGCTGCTTCTGCCAAACCAACAATCGTTAAAGAAGGTAGTCCTGCACTAACATGGACCTCTACTTCAATTAAAGGTGCATGCAATCCAAGTAAGCCTCGTGTATAAATTTTGGCTAAAGACATTGTTATTTTCCAAGTTTGCTTTATTTTTAATCATTATTATAATTTTTGCACCACTTTTGTGTAAATTTAGTTTATTTTTTATGCTGAATAAGCACCTCAAGTGCTTTTACTTGCGCTTGTAATTCAGTCAATCTTAAATTGGCATTATTTAGTGCAGTTTTTTGACGCTCGATTTCATCTTTAGAGACAATGTCCATTTTGCTGATAGCTTCGTTCAATAAGGCACGTAGGTTATGTTCGATATCTTTTTTAGGTTGATCGACTTGTTCCAAAATTGCTTGTAGTAATGTTTCAATCATGAGGAATCCAAAATGTTGATATTCTTTGCCTAGTGTAACATCGTGTATGGATTTTTACTTGAGTAATTTTTATTGGTTTATCAAGGCATCAAAGATAAGAAAATCGTGAGTGAATTTTAAAAAAAATGATCATTATTGTGAGTTTTTTCAAGTTGAAACTTCACCTAAGGATATACAATAGGTTATAAAGGCAATACGTGTTGATCAAATTAGCCACCCCAACCGTTAATAAGATTGGCACGAAAATTGAACATAAAACCTTACTGGTGAAATAAGCCGAAGGAAAACAATATGAAGCTCGTAACTGCAATTGTAAAACCGTTTAAATTAGATGACGTGCGTGAAGCCTTGTCTGATATAGGCGTTCAAGGGATTACCGTAACTGAGGTTAAAGGTTTTGGTCGTCAAAAAGGGCATACAGAACTTTACCGTGGTGCTGAATATGTCGTGGATTTTCTCCCAAAAGTGAAAATTGAAATCGCGATCAGTGATGACATGGTAGATTCAGTGATTGAATCTATTACACGTGTTGCGAGCACTGGGAAAATTGGTGACGGAAAAATTTTCGTGACGAATTTAGAGCAAGTGATTCGTATTCGTACAGGTGAAACAGGTCCAGACGCTGTTTAATTTGGCACGAAGATTGCTGGTTATGTTGATGAAGACATAACTCACAAAATTAGGTTGGGGGATACGAATGAAAAAAATGCTATTAGCGCTCAGCCTGTCTGGCGCACTTCTTGGCGGATCAGTTGCGTGGGCAGAAGAAAGCGTAACTGAGCCTGCATCTACCGCTGTTGCATCAGCAAGTGATGTCAGCACAGCGACAACAGATACCACAGCAAGCGTTGCACCTGAGGCAACTGCAACAGTTGCACCTGCACCAGAAGCAGAGAAACCAACACTCAACACAGGCGATACTGCGTGGATTTTAGTGTCTACAGCATTGGTCTTGCTGATGACGATTCCAGGTTTGGCATTGTTTTATGGTGGTATGGTTCGTAAGAAAAACGTACTGGCAACAATGGCACAAAGTTTCACTGCTGCAGCAATTGTAAGTATTGTATGGGTGGTTGTGGGGTACTCACTAGCTTTTGGATCTGGCAATGCTTTTATCGGCGGGTTAGATAAAGCCATGCTGTCTGGCATCACCACAGATGCACTGAGCGGAAGTATCCCTGAAATTCTATTTGTTATTTTCCAAATGACTTTTGCGATTATTACAGTTGCCATTATTAGTGGTTCTGTGGCTGATCGTATGAAGTTCAGCGCTTGGATCAGCTTTATTACCATTTGGGTGATTGTTGTTTATGCTCCGATTGCACATTGGGTATGGGGTGGTGGTTGGTTAATGAATGACGGTGCACTTGATTTTGCAGGTGGTACAGTGGTTCATATCAACTCAGGTGTTGCTGGTTTAGTTGCTGCATATCTACTCGGTAAACGTATGGGCTTAGGCAAAGAGTCTATGGCGCCACATAACTTAACTTTAACTGTATTGGGTGCGAGTCTGGTATGGGTAGGTTGGTTTGGTTTCAATGGTGGTTCAGCTTTAGGTGCTAATGGTTCAGCAGCATATGCTTTGGTGACAACTCAAGTTGCAGCAGCTGCAGCCGCAATCGCTTGGTTAGTGGTTGAGAAGATTGTCCGTGGCAAAGGCTCTGTATTGGGTGCAGCATCAGGTGCGGTTGCAGGTCTTGTGGTGATTACGCCAGCTGCGGGTTTTGTAACCGTCAGTGGTGCATTGATCATGGGCTTGATTGGTGGTGTGGTATGTTTCTGGGGAATCTCTGGTCTTAAACGTATCTTGAAAGCAGATGACTCTTTAGATGCCTTTGGTCTACATGGTGTGGGCGGTATCGTGGGTGCGATTTTAACAGCAGTTTTTGCAAGCTCATTCATTATGGGTGACAAAGCGCCAACCAACATGATGCATCAATTATGGGTTCAAGTAGAGGGTGTATTGGCAACGATTGCTTACTCGGCAGTGGTGACATTCATTCTTCTTAAAATTATCGATGTGGTGATTGGAATCCGTGTTGAAAATGATGATGAACGTATGGGCTTGGATTTAAGCCAACATGGTGAACGCATCGAATAATTAAAATGGTGAGAAGAAGAGCTTTTTAGAATAATAACTATATATAGTATTAAACAGCCCGTGAGGGCTGTTTTTTTTCCATATCTTGCGAAACCCTCAACAAAAACCTGTTTTTTTGCTACACTAGCTGAAATTATGAATTTTGCTTAATTAAACCACTATGCATTGTCCATTTTGTAACGCTGCAGATAGTAAAGTGATCGATTCCCGTTTGGCTGCTGAAGGTAGTCAGATTCGTCGTCGCCGTGAATGTATCAGTTGTGGCGAACGTTTTACCACTTTTGAAAGTTATGAAGTGGTGATGCCACGTGTAACCAAGTCTGATGGTAAAAATGAACCATTTGATGAAGCAAAATTGCGTCGTTCTTTGATGCATGCTTTGCAAAAAAGACCTGTGACTCAAGAGCAAATTGAAACAGTCATTAGTGATATTCAATTACAAATTCGTCGTTTAGGTGAACGTGATGTGCGTTCACGTACCATTGGCGAAATTGTCATGAAATCTTTGTTTGCACTTGATCATGTGGCATATGTGCGTTTTGCTTCGGTTTATCAGGATTTCCAAGATATTGATGCTTTTCGCCATCAAATTGAGCAAATGCAAGCACGTGGTCAAGACCACTGATTTATTTTTCATAGGATTAAATTAGGAATTTTATGTCTGAGTTGGATTCAAACTCTAAGTCTGAAGATGCTGTCAATATCGATCAGGTTTGGATGCAGAAAGCGATTGAGCTCGCCAAGCTTGGACAGTATTCCACACGACCAAATCCAAATGTTGGTTGCGTTATTGTCAAAGATGGAGTCCTCATTGGAGAGGGTTTTCATCCCCAAGCCGGACAACCTCATGCAGAAGTGTTTGCAATGCGTCAAGCTGGAGCGTCTGCAAAAGGCGCAACGGCTTATGTGACTTTGGAGCCTTGTGCACATTATGGCCGTACACCACCTTGTGCAAAAGGTTTGGTTGAAGCAGGTGTGGCAAAAGTTATCGTTGCATGTGCAGACCCAAATCCACTTGTCGCAGGTAAAGGTGTAGAGATTTTACGTCAGGCTGGAATTGTTGTTGAAACAGGTGTTTGTGAACAACAAGCCACCCAACTCAACTTAGGTTTCCTAAAAGCAATGGCAACGGGTTTACCTTATGTGCGTTTAAAAGTCGCTTCGAGTCTAGATGGACGCACCGCTATGGCATCAGGTGAATCCAAATGGATTACTGGTGCTGAGTCTCGTCAAGATGTACAACATTGGCGTGCTATTTCAGGTGCAGTGATTACTGGGATTGAGACCATTCTGGCGGATGATCCTCAGCTCAATGTTCGAAGTTTAGCCAATGTGGAACTGGAAAAAGTCGTACAGCCGAAACGTGTCATCTTAGATCGGAAAGGTCGCTTACCGTTGACCGCTCAAGTGCTTAAGCATCCTGAAACAGTGATGGTAATGGGACCATTTCGTCGGGAATTGGCTGAACTTGGTGTGGTGCAATTAGACGTCCAGTCATTAAAAGATTTATTAGGCACTTTAAAAGATTTTCAAATTTATGATGTGTTGGTTGAAGCTGGTGCAACCTTATCGACTGCATTTTTACAGGAAAAACTGGTTGATGAGTTAATCAGTTATGTTGCTCCGACTTTTTTAGGGCAATCAGCACGACCAATGTTTAATGCAGAATTTGAAACCATGGCACAACAATTACGTTTTATGCTTAAAGATGTTCATCAATTTGGTGATGATATTCGTTTAAGACTTCTCCCTGCGCAAGAGTCAGTATGAATTCAGAGTTAACATCATCGGTTTATCATAAACGTCGCCATGCTGCGCGTACAACAGATGAATATCTTTTTCATCAGTTGGTTCCTTATTTGGGAAACAAGCGGCGTTTGTTGCACCTGATTCTCGAAGCGCTCGAAATTACTGGAACATTGAATCCTAAAGGTAAACGTGCGCCTATTTTTGCAGATTTTTTTGCAGGTAGCGGAGTCGTTTCACGTTTGGCTCGTCAAAATGGCTATCGTGTGATTGCCAATGATTGGGAGCCTTATAGTCATGCCCTGAACCATGCCATTCTTGCTTGCACCGATGCGCCGGCATTTAAAGAATTGGGTGGCTATCAAAAAGCCATTGATTATTTAAATCGTTTACCTGAAGTCAAAGGTTGGGTGACGCATAATTTATGCCCACGTAATGATGAGATTTATGACCCAGCGCGCGATCGTTTGTTCTTTAAGCGTCGTAATGGTATGCGTATCGATGCAATTCGCCAACAGATTGCGACATGGCAGGCACAAGGCGCTATTGATGATGTTGAAATGAGTGCCTTACTTGCCCCTTTGCTTTACTCAGCCAGTTTTGTCAGTAATACCAGTGGTGTATTTAAAAGTTTTCATCATGGCTGGGGCGGAAAGACTCAAACGGCATTAGAACGAATTGAATCACTGTTGTGGTTAACACCAAGCCGTTTTAGTGAGGTGGGTGACAATAAGCAAAAAACACCAATGGCGGAAATGTGGTGTGTGGATGCACAGCATTTGGCAAACCAGATGAGCGGTTTTGAAGTGGATGTGGCGTATTTAGATCCTCCTTATAACCAACACGCTTACAGCAGTAATTATCATGTACTCAATTCATTAACCCTTTGGGATCAAGTCGATCTACCTACACCAGATACCAAAGGTTTTAAAAGTGGAATTGATCGCGCATGGCGAAAAGAGCGTCCAAGCCCATATAACTCGTCCAAGCATGCACAAGAAGCTTATGAGAGCCTGTTGGAAACCATTAATGCACGTTATATTCTCACCAGTTACTCCACTGATGGAAATATTGAAGCCAAAGATTTATTGGCGGCAAATCTAAAACGTGGCAAAGTTACCTTGTTGACACAGGATGTTCCGCGTTATCGCGTGAGTAAACAACGTCAGTCAGAGCGTGCTCGTGTACTTGAGTTTATTGTCATTACCGATACGCATGCCAAGTCTGGACCACCTTTGCGTCAGCTTTTGGGGCAACTTTACCATTTTGCTGAGTTGGGTGGTGTGGATACATCGGGTGTGAGTACACAACTGGCTTTATGGTAATCTTGTTATCCTCGTCTTTAAATTAAAGCTGGGGATATGGTAATCAACACAATAGATATTCATCAGCCCTCAGATTGAGGCAGTAGGTCGTAGTATGTTCACAGGCATTGTTGAAAGTTTAGGTAAAGTTGACAGCTTACAAAGTGTAGGTGGTGATGTGCGCTTGCGTATTCAGACTGACCTAGATATGTCTGATGTACATTTGGGTGATTCTATTGCTACCAATGGCATTTGCTTAACGGTGATTGACTGGGGAGACAATTGGTATGCTGCCGATGTTTCTCGTGAAAGTCTGAATCGTTCAACTTTGGCAAGTTGGAACGTTGGACAAGTGGTGAATGTTGAAAAAGCAATGTTGCCAACCACACGCTTTGGCGGTCATATTGTCAGTGGGCATGTCGATGCAGTGGGTGAAATTACCGTAGTTCGTTCAGATGCACGTTCGCTATATTTTGAGGTAACTGCACCTGTTGAAATCGCTAAATATTTGGCTGAAAAAGGTTCGATCACTGTAGATGGAATTAGCTTAACCATCAATCATTTACGTGGCAATATTCTCAGTCTCAATTTGATTCCACATACTGCTGAACGTACCAATATTGGAACATGGAAAGTGGGCGCCAAGGTGAACTTGGAAGTTGATGTATTGGCACGTTATATCGAGCGTTTACTGCTCGGTGATAAAGCCGCTGAGGTTAAAGCTGAATCAAAACTGAGCATGGAATTTCTCGCTAAGAATGGTTTTTTAAAATAACTCAAATAGACGCTAAGATCGAAAAAGCCTAATTAATTTAGGCTTTTTAATATTTACATGGTTAAATTAGACTAATATATTGTGGATACTTCTTTGAAGAGAGTTGAGTATTGCTTGATTTTTTATTGCATTTAGAACAATTATTGCCCACTTTCTTAGAAAATTATGGGCTATGGATTTATGCCATTTTGTTTTTGATTATTTTTGCAGAAACTGGCTCAATCTTTATGTTTTTTCTCCCCGGTGATAGCTTATTGATCGCTGTTGGTGCCCTATGCTCGACTGCTGAATCGGTTCATCTTCATTATATGGGGGTGTTGCTGATCATTGCTTCTATTTTAGGTTATATCGTCAACTACTATACAGGGCGGGCTTTAGGCTTTAAGTATTTTCATGCGCATTCACGTTGGTTTAAGCCTGAATATATTAAAAAGACCAATCATTATTTTGAGCGTCATGGGGGTAAAACGATTCTTGTTGCACGTTTTGTACCTTTTGTTCGTTCGTTCGCTCCATTCGCAGCAGGTGCAGGACATATGAAAATGCCTGTATTCATGCTGTATAACGTGTTGGGTGGCTGGATTTGGATTGCGCTGTTGTTGGGTGCAGGTTATGGGGCAGGTAATCTACTGTCGCTATTGATCGATTCATTCTAAACACATTGAGAATAGATACCAATCAGCCGAATGTTGTACCCAACATTCGGCTGATTGGTATCTATCATATGATCGCAGGTTATCATCGAAGAAATTTAAAAAAAGCCATCGCAATAAATCAGAATAATATGACGATATTTTTACGCACTGACACAAAAAAAACTTCAGAAACTGCAAACATAAAAAGCTTTCAAATCGCCAAAGTGCTAACATTTTGCAAGTTTTAAAATCTTAATGCTGGTGGGAAAAAATGTTGATACAACGTGGTGGTTTAAAAGTTGTGGCTGGGCTTGGAATTTCAGGCGTTTCAGCTGTAAATTTTCTGCATGAAAATGGCTACCGTGTTGCAGTCACTGATTCACGTCAACTCCCACCAGGACACGATCAAATTCCAGCAACAGTGCAAACCAGTTTTGGTAAATTGGACCAAGATTTGCTGTTGCAAGCGGAAGAAATTGTCATTAGCCCGGGATTGGATATTAAACTGCCAGAGATTCAAGCGGCGATCGCCAAAGGGATTCCAGTCGTCAGTGAGATTCAGATTTTACGTCGTGCAACAGATAAACCAATTGTTGCCATTACTGGCTCAAATGCCAAGAGTACGGTAACGACCTTAATAGGTTTAATGGCGCAGGATGCAGGCGTTAAAGTTGCTGTTGGAGGCAATCTTGGACGTCCAGCCTTGGATCTAACGCGTGATGATCCTGATGTCTATATTCTTGAACTGTCGAGCTTCCAGCTTGAAACCACTTCAAATTTAAATGCTGAAGTTGCTGTGGTGTTAAATATGAGTGAAGACCATTTGGATCGTCATGGTGATATGGCGGGTTATCATGCGGCGAAACATCGTATTTTCCAAGGTGTGAAAAAAGTGGTGTTTAACCGTGATGACTCACTCACTCGCCCGTTGGTTCCAGATGTAACCCCAATGCAAAGCTTTGGTCTCAATGCACCTGATTTAAAACAATACGGTATTCTCAGAGAAGACAATGGTACGATCTGGTTAGCGCGTGGTCGTGAACGATTGTTGAAAAGTTCAGAGATGTACATCCAAGGTACGCATAATGTTGCGAATGCTTTGGCATGTTTGGCTTTAGGTGAAGCGATTGGTCTACCGATAGACAAGATGTTGGAAACACTCAAGACCTTCAAGGGTTTAGAGCATCGTTGTGAGTTCGTTAAAGAAGTGGCGGGTGTTCGCTATTATAATGATTCTAAAGGGACCAATATTGGAGCAACTTTGGCTGCTTTAGATGGTTTAGGTGCTGCAATTGAAGCGCAAGGTGGCAAAGTGGCGATTATTCTAGGTGGTCAAGGCAAAGGGCAAGATTTTACTGCTTTACGCCAGTCCTTAGAAAAATATGCCAAACTGGCGGTACTGATCGGTGAAGATCGACCTGTGATCGAAAAAGCAATTCAAGGCACAACTGAGCTATTGCATGCTGAAACGCTACAGGAAGCTGTGGCGCTGTGTCAGCAACATACGCAAGCACAGGATGTGGTGTTATTATCACCAGCATGTGCAAGTTTTGATATGTTTACAGGTTATCCGCAACGCGGTCATCGCTTTGTTGAATATGTAAATGCGCTAAACTAAAAGAATCATAAGGAAAATAAAGTATGGCTGGGTTAGCTCAGACGACAATAAGTAAACTTCATCAAGCGTATGAACGTTGGATGCCAAAATTGCCCGCAGAAATTACCCCACGTAATGTATTGCTGTTTTGTGTCATCTCACTATTGTGTATCGGTACCGTGATGGTTGCTTCAGCGTCAATGCCGTATGCGGAGCGGATGCATGAAAACGAATTCCATTATGTCATTCGTCATGCGATTTCAATTGTGGTGGCTTTTCTAGCCGCTGTAGTGACCTATCGGATTTCGCTGAATCTGTGGTTTAAAAACACCTTTCCTTTGTGGTTGATCACTATTCTACTGTTACTTGCTGTTTTAGTGGTGGGAACAGAGGTAAACGGTTCTACACGTTGGATTCGTGTCGGCGGTTTCACCTTGCAGGCGACAGAAGTTGCCAAGGTGATGATGGCAATTTTTACTGCTGATTATGTGGTTCGTCGTGCTGAAGAGGTTCGAAACAATATTAAAGGCTTGGTTCGACTCGGTGTCGTAATGTTACTGACGGTAGGGTTAATTATTGCAGAGCCTGATCTCGGGGCAACAGTAGTGATTGCGGTATCGATGTTAGGGGTGTTTTTCCTTGCTGGTGCGCCGATGATTCAGTTTGGTTTCGCTTTTGGTGCCATTCTGGTTGCGTTTGTTTCCTTGATTGTATTCGAACCTTACCGTTATGAGCGTTTGATGTCATTCTCTAATCCATGGGCTGACCCTTTAGGTTCGGGTTATCAATTGTCCAATGCCTTGATGGCATTTGGGCGAGGTGAGTGGTTTGGAGTCGGTTTAGGGCACAGTATTCAAAAGATGTCTTATTTACCTGAGGCGCATACAGACTTTATGTTGGCGATCTTGGGTGAAGAGTTTGGTTTCTTTGGGATTGCGACGGTGTTATTGCTTTCATTTGTGATGCTGATTTGTTGTATTCGAATTGGTCAGCGCGCTTTAAATCATCAGTATTTACGTGCTGGCTATTTAGCTTACGGAATTAGTATTATTTTCTTACTGCAAATTCTGGTCAATGCAGGAATGAATATGGGCATGTTGCCGACCAAAGGTTTGACCCTGCCATTTATTAGTTATGGGGGTTCATCTTTGATTATGTGCGCAGTCATGATCAGTTTGATTTTAAAAATTGATGCAACAACCAAAGAAGCCAACCCAGCAAGGGAAGAATCGAGTTTTTAGAATTTTCCTTAGCTTGAATACTTCAAAAGCCATTTGTGATCAAATGGCTTTTTTGTGAGATGTGCTGTGAACTTATAGCATTTTTATTGTTGATATAAGCACTGTGATTATTGATAAATGCCGGTTAAATGGATGCCTTGGGGGATACGTGAAATATCCCATTGTTGCACAGCTTGAGCCAACATATGTGCAGGCTGATCTAAGTCTACAGGTGCCTGACCCAATGCGAGAATTGCCTGTGAAAGTAGGGGCGCTGCATTTTCAATATTTAGTGCATGAGCAAGATTTTGCTTTGAGAGCTTTTGACCTTGTTCATTCATGGCGAGCGGAAGGTGCATATACTCAATTGCTGGATAGCCAAGAAGTTGCCCTAGCCATATTTGACGTTCAGTATTATCCAATAAGTCTGAACCACGTACGATATGGTTAATTCCTTGTAAATAGTCATCTACAACGACTGCCAATTGATAGTTGATGATGCCGTCACGGCGCTTAAGGACAAAGTCACCAAGATCATGTTGTAAGTTAGAGCAATGTAGCCCTTGCAAACGATCATGGAAGCAAATGTTTTGATCTGTGACTTTTACACGAATGGCTTGATCTTTAAACTCAAGCTGTTTATCTCGACATGTGCCTGTATAGATATGGTTTGAACCAAGAATCTTTCGAGTACACGCACAAGCATATACCCAATTGTGTTGTTTGAGCTGGTCGATAACAGATTCATAAATTGCAATGCGTTGTCTTTGATAAATGATTTCAACATCAGATTCAAATCCAAAAGCATCTAAACATTGTAAGATGTGTTGTTCGCTATCGGGATAGATGCGAGGAATATCCGTATCTTCTATACGGACGATCCATTGCCCTCTATGTGCTTTTGCATCGCAATAACTGGCAACAGCAGTAATTAATGAACCGAAGTGTAGAGGACCTGTGGGCGAAGGTGCAAATCGTCCTTTATATTGGTCATGCTTCCTCCCTTCCTTAACATCAGGAAGGGTCGGGGAGGAATGTGCAGACACAGTGTTTAACCGTTGTTTTGCTTCTCTTTGATCTCTGCAAGTGTTTTACAGTCGATACATAAAGTTGCAGTAGGACGTGCTTCTAAACGACGTAAACCGATTTCGATACCACAAGTTTCACAGAAACCATAGTCATCATTTTTAATGGCTTCGATAGACTGTTCGATTTTGCGAATCAATTTACGTTCACGATCACGAGTACGTAATTCAATTGCAAACTCTTCTTCCTGTGTTGCACGATCGTTTACATCAGGTAAAGAAGAAGATTCGTCTTGCATCGTATTTAAAGTGCGATCCACTTCCGACATTAACTCTGCCTTCCAAGCCAGCAAAATTTGACGGAAATGTTCGAGCTGCCCCTCAGACATATATTCTTCATTTTTCTTTGGCTGATAAGGCTCGATACCGAATAGACTTGCTGTAGTACCGTTTTCATTGGTCTTTGGCTTGGCTTTGCGTACACGCTTTGCAGACTTATCATCCATCATTGCTGTTTGCTCATCCAAGACTTGATTTTGGTTGTCATTCGCCATAAAGGGCATTCCTCATCATATACGTACTATCTATACGCAAAAAATATGGTGATATGCAAGTATTTTTATCACTACCAACAGAATGAATCTATCGGGGGCGTCATCATATAGATTTTTTTACAAAGATGAAAGTCACCTCGCCCTGAATTCGACTTTCTGCATATCTTGTTGGACGAATAACTTAATGGAAAAAAAACAAAATGAAAAGCTAGTAACCTGAAATTTCTTCATTAATTGTAACATTGAAGTGGTCAAGTCGATGTACATAGGTCTCAAACTCACCATTGGCTTTTAAATGTAAGCAACGGTAACCAGGTGCAATTGGGTCAAATGAAAACTCTTGGCTAAGCGGTTTAAATTGGACACAGGTGGCTGGTGTAGAAATAAACTGTATGCCATTCCACTCGTTATAAGACTCTTGATGTACATGCCCATGTAATAATAGCTTGATATTGTTAAATGGTTCGAGCACTGCTTTTAATTCATCGGCATTTTTTAATTTGTGTTGATCTAGCCATTTTGAGTGCATTTCAAAAGGATTGTGATGACAGGCAACAATCACAAACTTGTCTCGAAGTTGCTCTAAGCGTTGTTTTAGGCGAACCAATTGTTCAGGTTGAATCTTTCCATCTGTACGCCCACTCACTGTACTGTTAAGCAGAATAATGCACCATTGATCAAGCTCAATCACTGTGGGTTCTGGTTCAGGTACATGAAAGGGGAAAAAACTCAGATTGTCATGATTTCCTGGGATATGATAAAAATCAATGCCAAAGCCCCGCATATAATTTAAATAGCGTGCATAGGTTTCCGGATAAGCTGCTTGGGCCAAATCCCCAGTATGTAGAATCAAATCAGCATTTGGAAAGCGCTGCTGAACATCTTCCATAACGGCATGAAAGCTTTCCTCAGGGTTGATCCCGACAAACTTTGCATCAGGCTTATCCATTAAGTGTGTATCTGTGATTTGTATGATCACTTTATCTTTATCGGTTTGCTGCAATATCTTTGATTGCATGTCTTTCCCCTAGACATTTTCAAGTGTACGCAAGTGCTGTTGTAGCCATTGTAAAGCCATTATCACTGGTGCATTTTTTAAACGATTACTTTGTAATAATATACTAAGATCTGCATAGTCGATGATATGAAGTTGAATATTTTCACCTTCATCGGGCATTCCAAAAATACCGCCTTCGGCAGGCAACTCCGCTTGAGCAGTATAAAGATGAAAAATTTCATCACATGCGCCAGCCGATGGATAGAAACTAAAAAGAGCTTGAATATGTTCAAGCTCACAGCCAGATTCTTCAAGACTTTCTCTTCGAATACAGGTTTCTGGAGATTCATCACCATCCAATACCCCTGCAATAATTTCTAATTGCCAAGGTGAAATTGGGTCATCAATTGCACCAACGCGAAATTGTTCAATCAGTGCGAATTTTTGTCGTTGATCATTATAAATCAAAACACCCGCGGCTTCTTTGCGACGAACTAACTCACGTTGGATGTTTGATGTATATTCGGTTTGGTTAAATAATCGGTGCTGCAAGCTGACTTTTTCGACTTGAACAAAGCCCTGAAAAGCATATTCTCGAGATTTAATTTTTACATCGTTATGGGTGTAAGTTGCTTGCTGAATGATGTTCATGTGTGTAGTTAGGATGAAACATATTCACTTCATCCTAACTGAGAAATAGGCAAAGGCAAAAGTTTTTTTTAACTTTACACTTTGTGGTACAACTTTTGTCCTTGCTCATGATAGACAGATTTCATGGTTTTAAGACCATCCTCTATCACCGTTTGGCTTGAAGTGGCTTGCTCAGCATGTTGCTGATTTTGTGCGTAGTCACGAACATTTTGGGTGATTTTCATCGAACAAAACTTCGGTCCGCACATGGAGCAGAAATGCGCTGATTTATGTGCTTCTTTCGGCATAGTTTCATCATGCATAGAGCGAGCGGTATCAGGGTCCAAACTCAGATTGAATTGATCCTCCCAGCGGAATTCAAAACGTGCTTTAGAGAGCGCATTGTCGCGTACCTGTGCGCCTGGATGACCTTTAGCTAAATCTGCTGCATGTGCGGCGATTTTGTACGTGATGATGCCGTCTTTGACATCTTTTTTGTTGGGTAATCCCAAATGCTCTTTTGGTGTGACATAACACAGCATTGCTGTACCATACCAACCAATCATTGCCGCGCCTATCGCAGAGGTAATGTGGTCATAACCAGGTGCAATATCCGTTGTTAGTGGTCCAAGTGTATAGAACGGTGCTTCCTGACAAACTTCAAGTTGCAAGTCCATATTTTCTTTGACCATATGCATTGGAACATGCCCTGGACCTTCAATCATCACTTGAACATCATGTTGCCATGCACGATGGGTGAGTTCACCCAAGGTGCGTAATTCTGAAAATTGTGCTTCATCATTGGCATCTTGGATACAGCCTGGACGTAAACCATCACCTAGACTGAACGAGACATCATAAGCTTTCATGATTTCACAGATTTCATCGAAATGCGTATAAAGGAAATTTTCTTCATGATGCGCCAAACACCATTGCGCCATAATTGAGCCACCACGTGACACAATCCCCGTCAAACGATTTGCGGTTAATGGAACATAGCGCAATAACACACCTGCATGAATAGTAAAGTAGTCCACGCCTTGTTCAGCTTGTTCGATCAAGGTGTCTTTAAAGATTTCCCACGTCAGGTCTTCTGCAACCCCATCGACTTTCTCAAGTGCTTGATAAATCGGAACAGTACCAATTGGTACAGGAGAGTTGCGAATAATCCATTCACGTGTTTCATGAATATTTTTACCCGTCGACAGATCCATAATGGTATCTGCGCCCCAACGCGTTGCCCATGTCATTTTTGCAACTTCTTCATCAATCGATGAACCCAGTGCAGAGTTACCAATATTGGCATTGATCTTAACCAAGAAATTACGTCCGATAATCATCGGTTCACATTCTGGATGGTTAATATTTGCAGGAATGATGGCGCGACCTTCAGCGACTTCTTTGCGCACAAATTCAGGCGTGATTTCCATCAGATTATGTGCACCAAAATTTTGTCCTGCATGTTGACGCATATCGACGCCTTCACGTTGACGTTGATTTTCACGAATCGCAATATATTCCATTTCAGGGGTAATGATTCCTTGCTTGGCATAATGCATTTGGCTGACATTATGTCCTGCTTTGGCGCGACGAGGCTTTTGAATATGTGCAAAACGGATTTCAGCTGTACGAATATCTTTGAGGCGCTCTTGTCCGAACTTAGAAGTTAGGGTGTTTAAGCGTTCAGTGTCGTTACGTTCAGCAATCCATGTTTCACGAACATTGGGCAAACCTTGATTGAGGTCGATCTTGACATTCGGGTCGGTATAAACCCCTGATGTGTCATAAACCATCACTGGTGGATTTTTTTCCCCACCTAAACCTGTAGGGGTATCGGTGAGTTCAATTTCACGCATCGGAACCTGAATGTCAGGGCGTGAACCTTGAATATAGACTTTTTTAGACGCGGGTAAAATTCGAGTGAGATCTTTGGCTTCTTGCTCATGTTGAGCCAATTGATCAGCAGGGGATAGATTCGTTAATTGGTTCATTACAATGATCCTTATGAATGACATCAACGAATCAAGCACGACCAAAAACGGTGGCAAATTTAGTCTATTTGATGCAACACAATGACCATAAGCATGGCGCTGTATTTCTAAAAAAATAGATAAACTTTGGGCTGTCAGTTTTTAGATGCTTGATTCCTACGCAGGTCTTAACCTGATCAGGTTCAACGGTACTTTAGTTTAAGTTTTGGCAAGGAGATGCAAAACTGACTAAATCTCAGCGAGGAATTACTCGCGCTCCGTCAAGCGATGTTTAAATATTAGCATGTTCTCATCGGGAATGTGATGACATACTCCTATCAAATTTAATTATTTTTTTGAGCAAGAATTTCTTCAACCTGCTTCCTTATTTTTTGTTCAAATGCTGTACGTTGCTCTTGAATGTTTTGTTGTTCAGGGGTTTCATCTTGAGTATTTTCTCTAGATGGCTTTGGCATTTGTTGCCAAAGCGTTTCACTCTTATTGATCAAATTTAGGAAGCTTTGTGCAGTCTGACGGCTTGCCGTTTGGCTTTTGGCAACTTTCTCAATGGCTTTCATGGCTTCTTCATCTGCAATTTTGTCATCATCAAACCATAGGGTACGGGTATTGTCATCGCCTTGAAAAAGAGCACGACGATATTGTTCAATGTTTTCTGAAACTTGAGGTTTATAATGGTTTTTAGGGTAGTCTTTATTGAATTTTTCCCAAAATAATAAGCGGTTGGCGACTTCATTAAAACTAATTGCCAATCCAGCATCCAGTATATAGTTTGCTCCTGTATACTCTTTACGGATTTGTTTAAAATAAACTTGATCTGATTTTTCTAAAGAGGGTGCAAAAATATCGAGATCATATTGTGGATTTCGGGTAAACGTATATTCACCTTCACCCACATAAAATTTTTCTAAATATAAGTCTTTTGCATGATCTACCAAGTATTTCTCACTCGGTTTTAACTTTTTATATAGTTCTTGTTTTTGCTTTGCTGTCATAGACTGACCTTCTGCAAGAGAATCAGTCAAATATTGGAATACTTGAGGTGAAGCATCCATCACAAGTTTCTGATAAATGTCTTCAGATTTTGCTTGCCATTGATAACGAGTTTTTAAGGGTACAGTTGATAAACAGTTTCTAAACCATTGATTGAGATCATGCAAATCCTCAGCAACCACTGTTTTTTCTAACTTTTGAATACTTGAATCGATTTGGCTACAATCTTGAGCAGGTCCTTTAGGACGAGAGGCTTCAGTGGCATCAATCTCAGATGTAGATGTTTTAACGGCTTCAGTTTTTTGATTATTTTCATGTTTTTGACAAGCACTGAGCAAGGTAAAAATAAAAATAGCAGCAAATGGAACACTTTTTTGTAGAAAGTTCATGGTATGACAATTGTTGTGAGTTTTTTGAATAGTGAAAGGATAATAAAAATTGAGCTGAAAAGAAATCTATGTATTAGAACAAATTGCATCACTAAAGCAGTCTTTTTTGACATGTTTAAAATCAATTGGACTTAAATTTAAATATTGATTGAGTTGAGAAAGTGCCAATAATTGAGGGCGATTTTCTAATTTTAAGCGTTCTTTTTCACTGATTTGAATTTTTTGTTGGCGTTGTTCAGGCGTCATTTGTACGAATTGTATAAATTTCTTGGCTTGGACTGAAAGCTCCCCTTCATTTGTTTTAGACAAATGTTCGATGACCAACCAACTTGAGACATCTATATCATTTTGATTTTCAAAATTCATCGAAATGGGCGAGCCTTCTGTACCTAAAAATAACAAGCTGCTGTAAGCATTTTTTAAAAAGCGCGCGTCATGTAGAAAAATGGTATTTGGATACGTCACAAGATATTCTTGCCAAAATTTAGCGCGCTTGGCAATTTCATCAGGCTCAAGGTTCAATTTATTATTTTTGAAAAGCGGTTGCGCATTTTGCTCTGCCAGATTTTCGATAAATACTTGTTCAGGTGCTTGCAGATAAGGTGCAAAAACTTTTGCCAAATACTGCGGGCTTCGGCGATAGTTGATTGCATCCTCAGTCTGGTCTGTTAACTCAATATAAGCCTGTCCTTTATGGCGCAATAAATATTGATCGCGCAAATTGAGTTGTTCAAATTTATTCTGCTGAATGGTGGGATATGCTGCCTGATCTAACACATAGTTTTCAAATGCTTGCTGTTGTTCTGATGTTCGATCTATTTGTAGAAATTGTTGGTACATCTTTTTGGATTGATGCATGAGTTCCATTTGTTCTGTAGATTTTAACAAAGGTAAGCACATGCGAATGTCTTGATTCACCTGTTCAATCGCTAAAGTTGTTCTTTGCGGATTAATTGCCAACATTTCATTTTTTAGATTTTGACAAATTTGCGTCAGATCAGGAACAGGATTTTCTGTTTTTGGTGCTTCCTTTGACTCTTGTACGATATCCGTTGTTGGTTTTTGACACGCGACCACCACCAAGCCACTCAAAACTACGAGTATGCTCGAAATGAGATAATGAATAGGGTTGCGAGGAAATTTCATTAGACCGATATAACAAGGAAGCTCAATGTGGTACTTTGCTATTGTCGCTGAATCAAAGCTAAATAAATGAAATATTTTGTAGTTTTGTGATAATGAAACGTTACGATTTTAACGGAAATGGCAAATTTTTTCATGGCTATGCAGCGTTCATTTATTGAATAATTTGCCTAAAAATAAGCCTGCGGTTTATCTTAAATTAAATGTCAGTATATATAAATTATATAAAGTGAGTGCTATGATTTGAGCTAAATCTTGAAGATGAAAAATCAACATTGCTTCAATGAAAGTTCATCTAAAAGAAAAATACTTGTCATAAAATGTTCATCATTGCTATGGTTTAATATTAAGTCTAAAAAGTCGCATTTGTTGCCTGTGGAGTATCAAACTTTGAGCCCAAGTAATCCTGTATTAAACCATCACATTTCTTCACAATTCAATGAAGATCTACAGGATGTAAATACCAAATTTATGACCATGGGTGGTTTAGTAGAGCAACAAGTGGCAAATGCGGTGCATGCTTTGTTAGATACCAATGCCAATATGGCAATAGATGTGCAGTTTCAAGACAATACCGTCAACCGTTATGAACGTGAAATCGATGAAGCACTGACCTTGATTTTGGCACGTCGTCATCCCGCGGCAATTGATTTGCGCATGGTGATTGCGATGAGTAAGGCAAACACGGATTTAGAACGGATTGGTGATGAAGCCGCAAAAATCGCCCGTATTGCACAGACATTGTGCGAAGAAGGTGAGTCACCTCGTGGCTATATGGAAACACGCCATATTGGCAATCAAGTTCGTGTCATGATTCATGATGCTTTGGATGCTTTTGCCCGTGTCGATGCTGAACAAGCATTAAAAGTTTTGTTGGCAGATGCAGATATTGACCGTGAGTATCAGTCGGCAACACGTACACTCATGACGTATATGATTGAAGATCCTCGACATATTAGTCGTGTTATTAATGTGATGTGGGTATTGCGCTCATTGGAGCGTATTGGTGATCATGCACGTAATATTTCAGAACAAGTCATTTATATGGCGAAAGGTTTTGATGTGCGTCATACCAACATTGAAGAAATTGAACAAAAAGTTCAAGGAAAATAATTTAACGTAGCCTAAAGACTTAAACAAAAAGACCTGGATTATTCAGGTCTTTTTGTTGGGGCATCGGTTTTGAAAAAACGTCAACTCAACGAATTAAACTTGTGCCAAGGCTTGCTCTAAATCTGCAATCAAATCATCAATATGTTCAATGCCTACAGATAAGCGAACCATATCAATACTGACCCCAGCCGCTTTTAATTCTTCTTCATTGAGTTGGCGATGAGTCGTGGTTGCTGGATGACATGCCAAGCTTTTGGCATCACCAATGTTGACTAAACGAGTAAAGAGTTGTAGGGCATCAATAAAACGAGTTCCACCTTCACGACCATCTTGTACTCCAAAAGATAAGATGGCAGATGGTTTACCTTTGACATATTTTTGAGCTAAGGCATGTTGTGGATGGTCTTTTAAACCGGCATAGTTGACCCATTGCACTTTAGGATGTGCTTGCAAGTATTCTGCAACTTTTTGTGCATTCTCGGTATGACGTTCCATACGTAAACTGAGCGTTTCTAAGCCCTGTAAAATAAGGAAAACACTGAGTGGGCTAATCGCAGCACCAGTGTTACGTAAAGGCACAACACGCGCTCGCGCTATATATGCGGCTTCACCTAAGGCTTCTACATAATTGACACCATGATAACTTGGATCAGGTGTATTTAAGACTTTAAAACGTTCAGGATATTTACCCCAAGGGAATTTCCCACTGTCTACAATGGCGCCGCCAATGGAGTTGCCATGACCACCAATGTATTTCGTCAAAGAATGTACGACAATATCAGCACCATGTTCAAAAGGCTTGAGCAAGGCAGGGGTAGCAACAGTATTATCAACAATGACAGGAACGCCGTATTCGTGCGCGATTTTGGCAATCGCCTCAAGATCGATAATATTGCCCAATGGGTTGCCGATTGATTCAACAAAGACCAGTTTGGTTTTTTCATCAATCAGGTTGCGCAGTGCTTCAGGATTTTGGTAATCAAAAAAACGTACTTCAATGCCTTGTTTCGGCAAAGTATGCGCAAATAAATTGTATGTTCCACCATATAGCGTCGATACTGATGCAATATTATCACCAGCTTCGGCAATGGTTTGAATCGAATAGGTGATTGCTGACATGCCCGAAGCCAATGCTAAAGCACCGATTCCACCTTCAAGTGCAGCCAGACGTTGTTCAAGCACAGCTGTGGTTGGATTCATAATACGGGTATAAATATTGCCTTGAACTTTGAGATCAAATAGATCTGCACCATGCTGGGTGTTATCAAAGGCATAGGATGTCGTTTGATAAATTGGAACAGCAACGGCTTTGGTTGTTGCTTCTGGTTCATAGCCTGCGTGAATGGCAAGTGTTTCGTCTTTATAAGTCATATTCCGTCAACTTTTTATTAAAATTCAATAGAGTGTAACAAATAAATATATGAAGTAAACAAGGGTTTCTATATTTTAAAATCATAAAAAAAGATAAAGACAAAGTCTTAGCGATGTGCCGTTTATACAGAATTGAATATGTAAATACCGAATATCGCTTAGTTGAGTCACTGTCATGTTGATGTCACTTGCCGAAATTAGTATTGGAATTTCCATTAAATCAGGCACTAAGTACAATGAATAAAGCACAGATAAGTAAACTGACAATTCGTAAAACCACTTTAACTTTAGTTTTATGTAGTTTATTCGGCTTAACAGCATGTTCAGATGATGATAATAAAGACTCAACCAACAGCAAAACACTTACTCAAAGTATAAGTTTAGCCTTTGGCGATGAGGCTTGTGTGATGGGAGGAACACGTGTTCAAAGCGGGGTAGATAGGAATGGAAATGGTAAACTGGAAGCCAGTGAAGTCACAAAAAATGAGGACAGTTGTAAACCGAATTTATTTGCTCAAGGCGTCGCATTACCATTTACTGTACTCGCACGACATGATGCAAATGGCACGACCATTGATAGTAGCTTTGATATTCGTCAAGGTGGTTTTGGTTCTGATGCCACTGCTCACCCGACAAATAAAAAGCAATTCTATGCTTTGACAGATCGAGGACCGAATGCTGACTTTACTGACAAGCTGTATGGTGCAGGTAAAGTGTTTGCGATTCCCAATTATGTTCCCAAAATTGGTTTGTTTGAAATTCAGGACAATGGCACCGTCAAACTAATCAAAACCATTAATTTGAAAGACCGTAATGGTAAAGATATTTCAGGTTTACCCAATACCTCAGCTTTTGGGGGGACGGGAGAAACCCCTTATGATGTGAATGGTAAAGTGATTACTGTAGATCCAACCAAACCGTTTGATGCAGTGAATAATCCCATCAAATTGGATGATTATGGCTTAGATAGTGAAGGGCTAGTTGCACTTCAAGATGGCACGTTTTGGGTCAGTGATGAATATGGTCCACATATTGTACATTTTGATGCCAATGGCAAGGAAATCGGGCGAATTAATCCATTCAAAGCAGATCAACGTAATCAATGGACGCTACCTAATGAATTTAGTTATCGCCGTGCCAATCGAGGAATGGAAGGGCTCACCATTACACCAGATCAAAAAACTTTGGTGGGCATTATGCAGTCGACCATGAGTTTGCCGAATAAAAGTGTCAATAAATCAACATTGACTCGTATAGTGACCATTAACCTTGAGACAGGTAAGGTTGCACAATATCTCTATCAGCAAGAACTTCCTGAGAACTCCAACTCTGGGATTATTGCATTAAGTGCAACACAATTTTTAGTGCTGGAACGGGACGGTCTTTTTTATAAAGACACCACAAAGGTAATTAAAAATGTTTATCGTATTGATTTAACTCAAGCCACCAATTTAGAAGATATTAAAGATCAAAAGGATTTCAAACAGGATGACAAGATCGGTTTAACGATCGCGGGTAAAACACTGGAAGAATTCCAGTTGGAAAAAGGCTGGGATGGTTTAAAAGCATTGAATATTGTTCCAGCACCCAAAACATTGGTACTCGATATGGGCAAAGCGGTGAAATATCCACATGACAAAATAGAAGGCATATGGTTGATTAATAACACCACTTTAGGTGTATTAAACGATGATGATTTAGGATTGTGGAGTAATGCAAAAGGAATGGAGCAAAAATACCTGGATACAGCGCGAACAAGAGTCGATATCAATACCTTATACATCATGGATAAATTGAATTTGAAAGGGCAATAAGCACTTTGAAAGAGTTGTCAAATTGACGGCTCTTTCAATCTTATGTGTTGAATAACAACAAGCATTAAAATAAAAACGATACTCATACCTTGGTGCAATGTATAGCCACCAGTTTTAGTCCTGTACAAGCCTTAATTTGGTTGTCATCCAACCAACACATCCAGACTGCATCTACAGTTTATATCGCAATATCAGGCGAACTTTGATTTCATATCTCGTTTGAATAAAACTCAAGGTCGAACTCTTTTGAAGAACGAATCTGAAAAAGCGTGTTTGAAAATATCTCCATCTAATTGGACAAATCTGAACAAAAATAGATAAATTCAGCGTATAATTAACAGCATTTATTTAAGGATTTGTCCGCATTTCATCTGTGGATTGCCTTGTAAGTTAAAACAAACAATGAATGCTGTGAAACGAAGAAAACCGTAAACATGTTTTTGAGTTTTATCGCGCAGACTGAGTGAATTTGAGTTGCAAGTGGATATAAACAAAACCATGTTTTTGTTTATCAAGTCGCTACAGATGACATTCGAGTAAAGCCTATTCGCATTTTGCGAATTTTTATTCATTATAGAGGAGTCCTACGTGGCCCAATATATTTACACGATGAACCGTGTGTCGAAGATGGTTCCGCCTAAACGCGAAATCTTAAAAGACATCTCTTTATCATTTTTCCCAGGTGCCAAAATTGGTGTGCTTGGTTTAAACGGTGCTGGTAAATCTACTTTGCTCCGTATTATGGCTGGCGTAGATAAAGATTTCTCAGGTGAAGCTCGTGCACAACCAGGTATTAAAATCGGTTATCTAGAGCAAGAACCACCATTAGATCCAAATAAAGATGTCCGTGGTAACGTTGAAGATGGTTTACGTGAGCCATTGGATGCCTTGGCACGCTTAGATGAGGTTTTTGCTGAATACGCAGCAGAAGATGCCGATTTTGACGCACTTGCAAAAGAGCAAGAGAAATTAGAAGCAATCATTCATTCTTGGGATGCCCATAACCTGACCAATCAAATGGATCAGGCAGCCGCTGCATTAAATCTTCCTGCTTGGGATGCAGATGTAACTTTGCTTTCAGGTGGTGAGCGTCGTCGTGTTGCACTATGCCGTTTATTGCTGTCTAAGCCAGATATGTTATTGCTGGACGAACCGACGAACCATTTGGATGCAGAGTCTGTATCTTGGTTAGAACGTTTCTTGAAAGACTTTGCTGGTACAATCGTGGCGATTACCCATGACCGTTATTTCTTGGATAACGTGGCAGAGTGGATTCTTGAGCTTGACCGTGGGCATGGTATTCCATACCAAGGTAACTATTCGTCTTGGTTAGAGCAAAAAAATGCCCGTTTAGAGCAAGAACAAAAGCAAGAAGAATCTTTTGCTAAAGCATTGAAAAAAGAACTTGAATGGGTTCGTTCAAATGCCAAAGGTCAACAAAAGAAAAATAAAGCACGTATGGAGCGTTTTGAAGAGCTTAACTCGCGTGAGTTCCAACAACGTAATGAAACTTCAGAGATTTATATTCCACCTGGTCCACGTCTAGGGAATAAAGTGGTTGAAGTTGAAGGCATCAGTAAATCTTTTGATGGTCGTTTATTGTACGAAAATCTAACCTTTACTGTGCCACCTACAGCGATTGTGGGTATTGTGGGTCCAAACGGGGCAGGTAAAACCACCTTATTCCGTATGATGACAGGTGAGCAGCAACCTGATACAGGTACTGTGACACTGGGTGAGTCTGTTAAAGTCGCCTATGTTGGTCAGATTCGTGACACCTTAGACAACAATAAAACAGTCTGGGAAGAAGTTTCAGGCGGTTTAGATATCTTAAGAATCGGTGAATACGAGATTGCTTCTCGTGCCTATATCGGTCGCTTTAACTTTAAAGGTCAAGATCAGCAAAAACGTGTTGGAGAATTATCTGGTGGTGAACGTAACCGTTTACAACTTGCTAAGATTCTTCAAATGGGCGCAAACGTGATCTTACTGGATGAGCCATCAAACGATTTGGATATCGAGACTTTACGTGCGCTAGAAGATGCGATTTTAGTCTTCCCAGGTACAGTGATGGTGGTATCGCATGACCGTTGGTTCCTCGACCGTATTGCAACGCATATCTTGTCATTTGAAAATGAACAGCCAGAGTTCTACGAAGGTAACTATGCTGAATACGAAGCGTATCGCTTGGCTCGCTTAGGTGATGCAGCTGTGCAGAAGCGTACTAAATACAAAAAAATTGGTGGCTAAACACTGACTTTACTGTAAAAAACCAGCTTTCGAGCTGGTTTTTTATTGCAGGTAAGCATGGTGAAGTTGATTTTGCGCTTCGATATGCCCTTGATTGGCTGCAAGTAACAACCATTTTCTGGCTTTATATTGATCAGGAGACAGTCCCAGTTGACCCTGTAGATAAATCATTCCGAGTTTATATTGTGCTTTACTATAACCTTTCAATGCGGCATGTAAAAAATACCAAATCGCATTACGCTGATAGGTATAAACGCGCTCATGACGATGTAAATCATAATGCACACTATAGTGATTATTCAGGGCGAGATGTTCATAACTGGTTGCACGATGATAAATATGCATGGACTCAGACATCCCAAATAAGACATGCCGATGTGTATAATCGTATGAATAAGTCATGAGCTGATTAATCCTCCTTATTTATTTTTATTAACTCCATCATCAACTACAAAATTTAACGCTTATTTCAATCAAGATTAAATGAAATAAAAAGAATATGAAATACCTTGTTTTCATGATTTTTTTTCATAGTAAAAATACTGGAAAAATATAGGAGTTTCAGTAAATAGGGTTAATTCCCTGATTTATATTGAAGGATGGGCTTATTTTAAGACGCTGATATTAAAAATGGAAATGTGACTATTTTCATTTATTTTATCATTACTGAGTGAATTCTCTATTTAAAAATCATGACAAATAAATTGTAAAATTTTATTTGAAAATAAATATTATTAATTGATTTCTTTATGTTGTTTTAATTTAGACTTAATAAAGGTGATATAAAACCATGAATAACTCATCACTTTAGAATGCTTTCATTTTCTTATTCAATAGAGCATTCGAAATAAAATAAGCGCTCAATACAACCCTCTCCCAGTGGAAGAAGGCGTTTTCAGCATGATGCAGTATGTTGATTGAAGTATGAGATTATTTATATAGTTTTTAATCTAGATAAAACGTCATTCATCAAAGACGCATTTCAATCCCTTGTTCTGCGAGATATTGTTTTGCTTCAGGAATCGTATATTGACCAAAATGGAAGATTGAAGCTGCCAATACCGCATCTGCTCCACCTTTTAAAATACCATCTGCAAGGTGTTGTAAATTACCTACGCCACCAGAAGCAATCGTTGGAATGGTGACACGATCATTAATTTGACGCATGAGACCAATGTCATAACCTGCTTTGGTTCCATCAGCATCCATAGACGTAACCAATAGTTCACCTGCGCCGTATTCCGCCATTTTTACTGCCCATTCAATGGCATCAATCCCTGTAGGTTTACGTCCACCATGAGTGAAAATTTCCCACTTATTTTCCGCAGTTTTTTTGGCATCAATCGCAACGACAATGCATTGTGCGCCAAAGCGCTGAGAAGCTTCTTGTACAAACTCAGGGTTAAACACGGCAGCGGAGTTAATACTGACTTTATCAGCGCCTGCATTTAACAATAGGCGAATATCTTCAACTTTACGCACACCGCCACCGACAGTTAAAGGGACAAATACACTTTCCGCCATACGTTCTACAGTGCGATAAGTCGTATCACGACCATTGGAGGTTGCAGTGATGTCTAAAAAAGTAATTTCATCGGCACCTTGTTCATTATATCGTCGAGCTACTTCTACAGGATCACCTGCGTCACGAATATCAAGAAATTGAACACCTTTCACCACACGACCATTATCTACGTCTAGGCAAGGAATAATACGTTTAGCGAGCATAATTTTTTCCAAAAAATAACAGTCGATGATGAAACTTCGTGACTTAGCTATAGCACCACAATAGCCGAAGCGGTTATTCTATCAAACTTATGTAAGTTTTTTCGCAGGTTTTCTATGTCGGTTTATACCACTTTGAGTTTACAAGAAGTTCAGGTCTTTGCAGCACCTTATGGATTAGAGGTGGTTGAGCAGAACCCAATTCAAGGCGGTATCCAAAATACCAACTATTTTATCATTTGTCGTGATGGAACACAGTTTGTTTTAACCTTATTTGAAAATATGGATGCGCAAGCGGCAGGTGAGTTGATCCCTGTATTAGAGCATTTAGGCGAATATGGGCTGGCTGTCCCTGTACCACTCAAATATGAAGGTCAATCTATTCATACGTTGAAGGATAAACCTGCGCAGATTGCACCACGTATGATCGGCAAACATCCTATGCCATCAAGCATTGCTCAAGTTGAACAGATTGCGATGGCTCAGGCAAAGATGCATATCGCATTAAAAGATTTTCCACTACAGCGCAAAATCGCCCGCGATCATGACTATTGGTACAACGTGGCGAAACAAATCAAACCGACTTTAAGTACAGCCGATAAAGCGGTACTTGATAATCTCTTGGGATTGTATCAAGCATTAACACAGATGTATCCAAATAGACCTAAAGGTTGGATTCATTCAGACTTGTTTCGCGACAATACGCTGTTTGAAGGGGACAACCTCAAAGGAATCCTTGATTTTTATGAAATGAATCAAGATGAATTGTTGTTTGATATTGCCATTACATTAAATGATTTTTGTACAGAATATCCTGAAGTTACTTTAAATGAAGCCAAGGCAATGGCATTTTTAAATGCTTATAGTTCAGTTCGTCCACTGACTGAAGATGAAAAGGCATGTCTAGAATTATATTTGGCAATGGCGGCAGGACGCTTTTGGATGATGCGTTTGCAGATTGCACAAATCAATGCTGAATCAGCTCGAACAGGGGATGATATCTTGCAGAAAAATCCACAAGAAATGCGTAATATGTTGATTGAAAGATTGAAATTTGTAACAGCTTAATAAATGTGTGGGATAAAAAATGCGTGATCAAGGTCGGTTAGTTGAGTGGTTTGATGACAAAGGCTATGGCTTTATTCAACCCAATGATGGACTAAAAGAGCGTGTATTCCTGCATATCAAAGACTTTGCGCAAAAAGGTCCACGTCCCATAGTGGGCTGTGCACTTGAATATGTGGTGCAGTTAGATGGACAAGGACGTTATAAAGCCAAGCAAGTGACTTATTTGAAAGCAACTCAAACTGTTCATGCCAAAACAAATCGAACCAGTCAGAATAAACTGAATGCCCAAAAAGCCTCCTCATTACAGCCGATGCAAATCATATGTATCGTTTATATAGTGGTTTTGGCAATCTTAAGCATAAGTGGTTTATTAAATGGCATGATTCTGTTTTTTGTCAGTATTATCAATGTCATGACTTATTGGTTCTATTCGCAGGACAAAGAAGCTGCACAAATGAATCAGCGTCGGGTGCCTGAAAATACCTTACATATTTTAGCCTTTTTAGGCGGCTGGCCTGCTGCATGGTTGGCACAACAACGCTTACGACATAAAACACAAAAACAACCTTTTCGAAAGATCTATTTCTGTACCATAGTCTTTAATATTTTATTGATTTTATGGTTAATTTCACCTTTAAATGTATTCCACATTTAGTGTGAATTCGCCAAGTTTTAAAAAAGGGCTTGCGATGAGTAATTATGTCGATTCAAACAATAGTAAATCTCTCACCTTAATCTTATACATTCTTTACATTATTGCGATTTTCTCCGCTGGAATTCTAGCAATTGTTGCATTGATTATTAATTACGTAAAATTAGATTCTGTTCGAGGTACGATTTTTGAAAGCCATTTTAAGTGGCAAATCAGAACATTTTGGTGGTACTTGATCTGGACCATCGTTGCATTTATTCCATTTCTTTTTCTCTTTTTCACGATGGATAATGTCAACGCATTTGCAGGTGTAGCACTCGGCGCTACAGTGTTTTGTGGTGTGACTTTATTTCTTTCTTGGATATGGATTGTTTATCGAGCGATTCGAGGGATTATCGTTTTGAATGATGATCAAGCTTTACCGCTATAAACCTGACTAAAAATTGAAAGAATGACTGAAGTAAAAAAACAGCGCTTACCTTGAAACGCTGTTTTTTTTATATGGTGTGAGTACTTTTTTGATGTTGTTTTCTGTTTAAAAATCGAGGTCTCCATTCGCTGAGGATAATGCCCGAAACCACAAGTAATCCACCAAAAAGTGCAACTAAGGGAAGGCGTTCACCTGCAATTCTGCCAAATAATGCCGCCCATACAGGTTCGCCAGCATAGATCACTGCTGCTTGAGATGGATCAACTGAACGTTTTGCCCAGTTCATGGTCAGTTGCAATATAGAACTGGTCAAGCCTAATCCTACAGCCAGTATAAGCAGTTCCCACGAAAAGGCGGGGATATGATGTTCTCCAACGAAGGGCATTGATGCAAAAGATAACACTGAGGCAAAAGCCAACTGAATGACAGTCACTCGCTGAATGTTCACTTTCCCTGCAAAGTAACCAATCAAAATAATTTCCATTGCAATCGCAAAAGAACCGAGTAGGGTTACAATTTGCCCTGTATTGAGATTGATTTGGTTGAAGCCATTGCCTGTTAAGAAAATTAACCCGATAAATGCCAGTAAGACACCTAACCATGTCATCACGTGAGGTCTTTTACGAAAAATCAGCCAAATTAAGATGGGTACCAAAGGGACATACAACGCCGTTAAAAATGCAGACTCACTACTGCTGATGGTTTGCATTCCTACGGTTTGTGAGCCATAACCTCCAGCAATCATGCTGCCAATCAGTGCTCCAGCAATAATTTCTTTTAGATGAATGCCTCTGAGATATTTATATGACAATAATCCGACAGCGATGGTTGCCGCTGCAAATCGGCAACCTACGAAGAACATTGGAGAACTATAATTCAAGGCATGATGCACAACGACAAAAGTACCTCCCCAAATCATAGTCATGATGATCAGGGCAATCTGAGGTATTTTCGATTTTAAAAATAAAGCAAAGGGAGAGGATGACATAAAGAACAAGAGGGCAAAAGAAAGCATCGCTATTTTACGCGAAAGCACAGAATTATGCTGATGTTAAGTTTGGTAATAAATGAGAGGTGATCATTAAATTGTCACCTGAAAGCGTTATACTTTAACTATTAAAATATGCATAAAGAGAAATAAGCCATGGTCATTGAACAAGCTTTATTTCATATTATTGAGGGTCAGCAATCGGCTTTCGAAAAGAAATTTTATGAATTATCCGACATTTTTAGAAATGCACAAGGGTGTGAAAAATTTAAATTGATTCGTGGAATAGAGAATAATCAACAATATATTCTACAAATTCACTGGACTGATTTAAAAGCACACACAGATGTTTTTATGAAAACAGAAGAATTTAAACATTGGTTTAATGCTTTAAAACCCTTTTTAGCACAAAAAATAGAAATGCAGCATTTTGAGAATACATTAGTCTAGATTTTTGTTGTGATTGAAAGAATAAAAAAGAGAACCTTACGGTTCTCTTTCTACAAATTAACTGAAGTTAGAATGCTTGGTCATCCAACAATAATTGAGCTTCACGTAGATTGAGCGTGCCTTCATAGATTGCTCGTCCAGTAATTGCACCTAAAATACCTGGTTGACCTTTTAAGTTGCGTACATCATCTAAGTTAGTAACACCACCTGATGCGATGACAGGAAGACCTGAATATTGTGCAAGATTAACAGTCTGCTCAACATTGACACCTTGCATCATGCCATCACGTGCGATGTCTGTATAAACAATGCTTGATACACCTGCATCAGCAAAACGTTTTGCAAGATCAGTCGCTTTTACATCAGTCACATTTGCCCAGCCATCTGTAGCAACCATACCGTTCATTGCATCAATACCGACGATGATATGACCTGCAAATTTTTGACATGCTTCTTCGACAAACTCAGGGTTTTGAACGGCTTTGGTTCCAATGATCACAAAAGACACACCTGCATCTAGGTAATGCTCAATCGTCTCTAAAGAGCGGATACCACCACCAATTTGAATCGGTAGTTCAGGTTGCGCTTTGGCAATTGCTTCAACCACAGGTTTATGGATTGGTGTACCAGCGAAAGCACCATTTAAATCAACCAGATGTAAACGGCGTGCACCTTCATTTACCCAATGTTGTGCCGTTGCAACTGGATCATCAGAAAATACAGTATCGTCTTCCATACGACCTTGTTTTAAACGTACACATTTACCATCTTTCAGGTCTATTGCAGGGATGATCAGCATGCTTTCGCTCCTTGCCTATTCTCATAGAAATTCATTGGCGTTCATCTTAGCAAAAACTTGATCAATTTCTAAGTGTCAGTTGGGGCTTTTATTTTCATTGATCCCCAATTCAGTCGTGATTTTGATGATATCAGCTGGGATTAAATTTAAATCGAGAAGTGCCTTAAAAATAAGAACTGGCGCATAAGCGTCTGCTGCGGCGTACAGAATTTGAGGAATGGTCAGATTCTTTTTCGCCCAGTTCGAGGTGCTTATTGATTTACTTTTAGGAAAATGAACCTGAAATAGGAGCGCCATCGCATTTTTAATGCCTAATGGACTGGTCATTCCGAAGCTTGAGAAAAGTTTGGAAAGCTCAATCACACGATGTAGTTCTACCCCTTTTTTACGAAATAAATGTAAGTCATTTTTTAGACCAAAGCCCACTTTGAGTTGATTTGTGTTTTCTAAAAAGGGTTTTAAAAAGTTTAGAATTTCAGGCGAAACCTGAAATAAATAAGCTTTCTCCGCAGTGGCAAGTTGAATCAAATGAGGTCCTGTCTGAACTTCACCTTTTGTAAAAGTTGGCTTTGACTCTGTATCAAAGCCGAGTAAAGTCGCTTTTGCTAATTCTTCTGAAATTTCATGACACTGTTCCAGCGTATTAATCACCACAATTTTATTTAAAGGCAAATTTTCAAAACGTGGAAAGCTTAGAATTTGTTCCTTGCTTGGGATTTGTTGGCTTTGATCATTCACAAATTTTAGCTCTCAGTTTTCAGGGGTAGCTGAAATTTCATAAATTACTTGCTTTGTCGACTAAAATTGAGCAGGTAAGGCATAAAAAAATTTAACGATATTGTGTTATAACAAACTTTGAATAAAAGATGATAGTTTTGTGAGATGAAATTACAGGAATCAAGCAGATGGTAGAAAAAGAGGATGATCTTTTTATCGAAGGTGCAAAACGTTTAAAGCAATTGATTCAAGATAAAAATATAAAGGCCAGTGATATTGTCAATGTGCTGGAAACTTCAAAAGGTACAATGAGTAAATGGCTACATAATTCTACACCTTCAAGCGCACAAAGTTTAATTGAATTGGCACGTTTAGTGGGTATGACTGAACGTTGGAATATGGAAGCTAAACAGCAAGACAAAACGGAACTTGTGAGTAAGGCATATGCTGAATCTGAACTGGATTTAAGCCATGCCACCATGGAGCAGTTAATCAATGAGATTAAAGATCGTTATGCCGCTTTAAACTTAAAAGCAGAGATTAAAATCAATGTTGAACCGTTAGAAGGTGGCTTTGTTACCAAAGATTAACGTGATGGTTGCATCACGTGATGAGATCCTTCAAATTCGATTTGCGGATCAGTTTTCGGTGGGGGAGAGATCGCCAAAATATAGATGACCACGATGGTTAAGATGGGGGTGAAAATGATTGAGATCAGTGCAACGGTTTTTTCCCAAATAGGTGTTAATCTACTGCTACCGTATTGATTATCATGAAAAGAGCCAGGTGTGACAAAGATTAAAAACAAAAAAAGCACCTGTACAATCGGGATCAAAATCAACACACTCCACCAACCAGAACGATTAAGATCATGCAGTCTACGAATGATGAGTATAAAAAATGTATAGATACATGAGATGTGTAAGGTCGCCCATAAAAACAAAGCCAAAGGTTCAATTTGCTTAAAATCTTCGTCGGTATTCAACATCTGTAATGAGATATAAAGATTTAGGGAGCATAAAATAAGGGTGAGAATGGTTAACCATGCAATGAGTGATAAACGCCCAAAACGTCCATTGGGATGAAGCAGTGCATCATTGATAAGCGTGTTGTTTTTCATCTATAAGCCATTGAATCAATAAGTATTAAAGTTTTTATTGGAGTGTGTCTAAAAGACCAAGTAGTCAAAAGTTTAAAACTTTATTTTTTGTAGCAATTTGAGTTATCAGAGCCAATTTAAATTGGCTCTGATTTTTTTTATCTTGAGGTGTTAAATATTCCATTCCACAAAGTTTTTCAGCAATTGTAAACCTGCTGTATGGCTCTTTTCTGGATGGAATTGTGTAGCAAATAGATTTTCTTTATGAATTGCGGTACAGAACTGCAAACCATAATCACATGTTGCTGCAATCAGTGTTGAATCTTTAGGTTCAACATAATAGCTATGCACGAAATAGAAGCGTGCATCTTGTTCGATATTTTTCCACATTGGATGGCTAGGATCAGCTTGGTGGACTTGGTTCCAGCCCATGTGAGGAACTTTTAATCCCTCCATATCTGGAAAATGTTTGACCATGCCATCAAAAATACCCAGCGCTTGAGTGCCACCATTTTCTTCAGATGACTCAAGTAAAGCCTGCATACCGACACATATTGCCAGCACAGGTTTATTGAAGGCAGCTTGACGTACAACTTCATCGATTCCTGCTTCATGCATGCCTTGAATGCAGTCACGCATTGCTCCCACACCTGGAAATACAATTTTATCTGCTTGAGCAATCAGCTTTGGATCATTGGTCACATCTACAGTTGCACCGACATGTTCGAGTGCTTTAGCTGCTGAATGAAGGTTTCCCATGCCATAATCAAGAAGGGCAATACGGGTCATTACAAGGTTCCTTTGGTAGAAGCAACAGTATTTTCAGCGCGAGGATCAACTTCGCATGCCATACGTAGTGCGCGAGCAAACGCTTTGAACACACTTTCGATCTGGTGATGGCTATTTTTACCTTTTAAGTTGTCGATATGCAGGGTCATTAAGGCATGATTAACAAAGCCTTGGAAAAATTCTGAGAATAAATCGACATCGAAGCTACCAATTCGTGCACGAGTAAATGGAATATCCATCCACAATCCTGGGCGACCTGATAGATCAACAACGACACGGCTTAAAGACTCATCAAGTGGTGCATAAAAATGACCATAACGTTTTAAGCCTTTTTTATCGCCAAGCGCTTGTGCAAAGGCTTGTCCTAGCGTAATCCCACAATCTTCTACGGTGTGGTGATCATCGATTTCCAAGTCGCCATCACAATGAATATCAATATCAAATAAACCATGACGCTTGATTTGATCAATCATATGGTCTAAAAAGGGAACACCTGTATTGAGCGTGCCTTGACCAGTACCGTCAAGATTCACACGAACTCGAATTTTAGTTTCGTTGGTGTTTCTTACCACTTCACTGATACGTTGCGCCATAGACACGTTCCTCAAAAAACGTCAAAAATTAAAAGTTTGATGTAAAGATGTTTCGCTGTGACGAAAGTGACAGCATATTAGATTGCTCAGGAGGGTTAATCAATGCCTATTACCGTACATGCTAAAACTTCACTAGAAAATGAAGAAGTTCGCGATCAGCTTGAGCGATTATATGACACCAGCCCCGAATTTGGGGATGGTCATGACGCCATAGAACAACTTGAGCAAAACTTGGCTCATTATACCCTACTTTATGTCGCAGAATTTAATACAAAGATTATTGGGGCATTATGGTGTACTGGACAAGGTGAAAGCAGAACTTTAGAAAATATTGTGGTACATCCAGCCAATCGAGGGCGAGGAGTTGCTGAACGTTTGGTTGAGGAAGTTTGCCGAATTGAAGAAGAAAAGGGTGTAAAGAACTTTGAGCCAGGTTGCGGTGCAATACATCGTTGTTTAGCACATCTCGGTAAAATCTAAGCGATTTGAGTTTTCTGAATGCCTAAAGCAGCTTGAGTCATTGCTTTTGCTTGCTTTGCTCAAAAACAAGTTGCTCAAGAACAAGGGATGGTGAAATGGTTAGTTTTAAGTGCATTTTGCACAGATTCAAAAACGGAATATGCGCAAATTGGTTATGCTAATCGAGATCATTCAAACAATGTATGGCTCAAATATGTGTGAAAAAGCATCCATTAGCGCGTAAATAGGCTGATTTTGTTGTAAAAATAGACTGTTGAATGATTTTAATGCTTTCTATACTTGACGGCTTATGGATTAAATTGTTTAATACGCCCCATCGGCGTGATAGCTCAGTAGGTAGAGCAACGGATTGAAAATCCGTGTGTCCCCAGTTCGATCCTGGGTCTCGCCACCATATTTAAAAATCTTTAAGATTTCAATCCCTGATCCCATCAGGGATTTTTTTTTGGGTAAAAAATATTCGCTTGAATAAAAAAGTCATGATTTTTATTGACTATTGAATACAGATACGGCTTAATACACCGCATCGGCGTGATAGCTCAGTAGGTAGAGCAACGGATTGAAAATCCGTGTGTCCCCAGTTCGATCCTGGGTCTCGCCACCATATTTGAAAAACCCCAAACATTGTTTGGGGTTTTTTATTGCCTATTTTTAGCGTTCAATGTCATTGTGAGCGTTCTAGAAAATAAACCGATTAAAATACGGTGCAGAGGAATGATTTTAATTGTCTTACAAAATGCCTTGAGCTGATGTGGAAATGACGTAGAATAAATTTTTATAAAACGAATAGATTGTTATAAAAAAACAATGAAAGATTTATTTTCATCAGGCAGTGCGCTTTATCAACAAGCACGACCCAGTTATCCACAGGATGTGGTTCAGGAAATATTAAATCATGTTCCTGAGCGTAGCTTTGCATGGGATTGTGGTGCAGGTTCAGGACAATTCACTCAACTACTGACTCCTTATTTTGATCATATTGTTGCCACCGATTTGAGCGAAAAACAACTACAGCTTGCACCTTATTTTGATAATGTTAGCTATCAGGTTCAATCGGCTGAACACACCTCATTTGCAGCTCACAGTTTTGATTTAATTTCGGTAGCGCAGGCAATTCATTGGTTTGATTTTGACGGGTTTTATAAAGAGGTTCAAAGAACACTTAAACCGCAGGGAATCCTTGCTGTCATCGGATATGGTTTAATTCAAGTTGAGAATAAAGTCATTCATTCCATGATTCAAGATGTATATTTTAAAAAATTAAACGGTTATTGGGATGCTGAGCGCCGTTATATTGACGAAGAATATCAGACGATTCCATTCCCATTTGAAGAAATAACCGTTGCCAGTTTTAAAATGCAGTATCAATGGTCAGCAGCACAACTGTTAAAATATTTATCGACATGGTCGGCAATTAAACATTATTGTGAAAAAAATCAAGATCATCCCTTACTTGAACTGGCTGAACAACTAAGTAGTGAATATGAAGATTTAAAAATAGAATTTCCTGTATTCTTGCGCCTAGGTCGAGTGAAACAAGTCAAGAAAAAGTGTTTTATGAAAAAATAGAATAATGATCTCATTTTATCTTGGATTACAAGATATATGGCTAACAATATACTTAGTTATATATTATTTAAAGATAAGATGATTCAATGAAATTTATATCTCAAGTTACGGGGCTGGCAATTGCTGGGGTTTTATTTAGCTCGAATTCTTCTGCGACAACAGGCTATTTTATGCATGCCTATGGTGTAAAAGCCCAAGGTAATGCAGGTGTATCGATCGCTCAATTTCAGGATGCACTCAGCATCGCTAATAATCCAGCAGGTTTAAGTTGGGTTGGAAACCGTATTGACATTGGGGTGAGTATTTTTTCACCTGATCGTTCTGCAAACATCACTGCAAATCAACTGCCGAATGCGAATGGCTCATATGATGGCAATGGACGAGCGTATTTTGTATTGCCAGAAATTGCTTTGAATCATCAAATCAATGACCAAGTGGCATTAGGTTTAGCAGTGTATGGCAATGGTGGCATGAATACAGGCTATCAGGATAATCCGTTTGCTGCATTTGGCAATAGGGGCACGGCTGGGGTCGATTTAACGCAAGTTTTTGTCTCTCCTGCGGTATCTTGGAAATATGCTGCAAATCAATCTGTGGGTGTTGCAACGAATATTTTATATCAACGTTTTGAGGCAAGGGGAATTCAGGGTTTTGCTGGATTTTCTTCAGATGCTTCAAACCTCAGTAATCGAGGAAAGCAGAGTGCTACAGGTCTAGGAGCACGAGTGGGCTGGTCAGGCATATTCTTCAATGATCGCTTAACTTTAGGTGCGAGTTATGCTTCAAAAATCAATGCTGATCGTTTTGATCAATATCGGGGATTATTTGCTGAACATGGAGATTTTGATGTTCCTGAAAACTATGCAGTGGGTGCAGCATTAAAAGTAAGCCCTCAATTCACCATTGCAGCAGATGTACAACGGATTAACTATTCAGATGTGAAATCTGTTGGACATTCATTTGATGTTGGGCAGCTACAGCAGGGGCAGCTTTTTGGTTCTCCACAGGGTCCTGGATTTGGTTGGAAAGACATCAATGTCTATAAATTGGGGGTATCTTATCAAGCACACCCTCGACTGCTTTTAAGGGCAGGCTATAGCCATAATGATCAGCCCATTCCAGAGCAAGAGGTCTTTTTAAATATTCTTGCACCTGGTGTCATTCAAGACCATCTCAGTGTTGGTGCAACATGGAATATTGATTCTCATCAAGAACTCAGTATTGCCTATACACATGCCTTGGAAAATGAGGTGAAAGGACCAATTTCTCCCGCATTTGGTGGTGGTGAGGCTAAAATTAAAATGAGTCAGGATATTTGGGGAATTACTTATGGTTATAGGTTTTAAGTGTATTTAGCTATACGTACAGCTCTGAAACTTCGACAGCATTGCAATAAATACTTTTAACGCGGTGTAGATGATGCCTCACTTTTAACCGATAGCATTAGACCCATGATGAGGTTAATTTGATGAGGCTGTTCTTAATCCTGAATCAGCCGCTTACCTAAGCAAACCACCTCAATCTCTTCATAGCCCAATTGCTCATAAAAACTTTGTACATCAATATTGTCTTTACGGATCAACAGTTGCAACTTTGGACAGCCCAATGCAACCAAACGCTTTTCAAGCTGTTGTAAGAGAGCTGTTGCCACACCATTACGTTGATCATGTGGATGTACGGCAAGATAATTTACCCAGCCACGATGTCCGTCATAACCGCCCATCACGGTAGCAATCAGCTGTTCATCTTTGACCGCCAATAAAAATAATCCATCTTTTTGAGCGACTTTTCGGAAGATATCAATCTCTGGGCTATTCCATGGACGTGTTAAATCACATGTCTCCCAAAGTGCAATGACATCATCTAAGTCGGTTTCCTGAAACTGCCTAATGATAAACATAGCTTTCTTTTATCTCTTGTTTTTAAAAGAATGTTTGCATCAGATTAATATAAAAAGTGCATCTTGATAAGTTGATTTTTTAGACAATGCGTAAATGTTTGATAGACTTTCTAAATTTGGAATGGAATGGTGCGGTTACGAATGATTATTTTTTATTGCTGGAAAATATGCATAATGATTGAGGAATAATTTAAAACAAAAATGGAATTTCATATGAATAAACAGGAATTTGATTATATTATTGTTGGTGGTGGAAGCTCAGGTTGTGTTTTGGCTGGTCGTTTATCTGAAAATCCACAGGTTTCTGTTTGCTTGCTTGAAGCAGGTGGTACAGGAGATGGCTGGAAAGTCGAGGTTCCCTGCGCAGCGGTCATTAGCATTCCTACAAAAATTAATAACTGGGCATTTGAAACTGTTCCTCAGAAAGGTTTGAACGGTCGCAAAGGCTACCAACCACGTGGTAAGTGTCTGGGAGGATCATCTGCAATCAATGCAATGGTCTATATCCGAGGACATCGACAAGATTATGATGATTGGTCGGCTTTAGGGAATACAGGCTGGTCATATGATGAGGTTTTACCTTATTTCATTAAATCAGAGAATAATCAAAGAATTAAAAATCAATATCATGGTAATGATGGTCCATTGTCTGTGATTGATTTACACAGTGACAATCCACTTCAACAAAAATATCTTGCAGCTGCGAAACAGCAGGGCTATCGAATTTTGGATGATTTTAATGGCGAAGAGCAGGAAGGCTTAGGCATTTATCAAGTCACTCATATTAATGGTGAGCGCTGTAGTTCAGCTCGGGCTTATCTCTTTCCACATCTTAAACGAAAAAATTTAACAGTTGAGACCTCGGCGCAAACCCAGCGAATTTTAATCGAAAACGGTGTGGCTGTGGGTGTGGAGTATAAGCAGAATGGTCAATTGAAACAGATCCACGCGCGACGTGAAGTGCTACTCAGTGCTGGTGCAATGCAGTCACCTCAAATCTTGATGTTATCTGGCATCGGTGACCAGCATGAGTTAATGGAACATGGGATTGAGGTGAAAAAACACTTACCCGGCGTGGGCAAGAATTTTCATGATCATCCTGATTTTATCTTTGGCTATAAAGTACGTGAAATACAGGGAACTTTTGGGCTATCCATCCCCGGGTCTATTGATTTAATCAAGCAAATAGGACGTTATCGAAAAGAGCGGCGTGGTTTGCTTACGACTAATTTTGCTGAATGTGGCGGTTTTATTAAAAGCTCAGCAGAGCAAAAAGTACCGAATTTACAATTACACTTTGTGATTGCATTGGTTGATAACCATGCTCGGACTTTACATACAGGTCATGGCATTTCTTGTCATGTATGCTTACTGAACCCAAAAAGTCGTGGCACGATCAAGATCAGTGGTCCAAGTATCGACGATCCAATATTGATTGATCCAAATTTTTATGGAGAAGAGTCTGATTTAGAAGAAATGGTCAAAGGTTTTAAGCTCACGCAAACTTTAATGCAGTCTGAAGCGTTTAAAAGCATGATCAAAGAAGATTTGTTTACTGCAAATGTCCACACGGATGAGGAGATTCGACAGGTTTTACGAGATCGCTCAGACACGGTTTATCACCCTGTAGGTAGTTGTAAAATGGGCGTGGATGAAATGGCTGTGGTTGATCCACGATTACGTGTTTATGGTATTCAGAACTTACGTGTGGTGGATGCGTCCATCATGCCTAAAGTGGTCAATGGAAACACCAATGCACCTGCCATTATGATTGCTGAAAAAGCCGTAGATATGATTAATCAGGATCAGTCAGGTGTAGCATTTATTGAGGAAAAGATGGTCGTCTAGGCAAGATCATTTAAGCTTTGTGAGCAAGTGGATATGTATAGATCGCAGAGCTATTTTATTTGATTGCCATTTTTTGCAACGAACATATCAACCTGTTAAAGCAACAGACAATAAAAAACGCCCGTTGGGCGTTTTTTATTGAGCTAAAAGATTATGCAAAAAGATCGTGCAGAAAGATTATGCAGATTTTTTAGCTTGATCTTGTGTAGTTAACATATGACCTGTTTCTTCAAAGTTGCAGTGCCAAGAAAGCGCTTCACGAAGAATATGAGGTGTTTGACCGCCTTTTTCACATGCACGATCAAAGTAATCATTTAAGGCATCACGATACATTGGGTGAGCACAGTGATCGATTACAGCGCGTGCACGTTCACGTGGTGCTAAACCACGTAAGTCTGCAAGACCTTGTTCAGTAACCAGAATATCAACATCATGTTCAGCATGATCAATATGTGAGGCAAATGGTACAACAGAAGAAATGTCACCGCCTTTTGCAATTGATTTGGTTACGAAAATAGCCAAATGTGCATTACGCGCGAAGTCGCCTGAACCACCGATACCATTCATCATCTTGGTACCACAAACGTGAGTTGAGTTGACGTTGCCGTAAATATCGAATTCAAGTGCCGTGTTGATACCAATGATACCTAAACGACGAACTAACTCAGGATGGTTTGAAATTTCTTGTGGACGTAAAACCAATTTATCTTTGTATTGTTCAAGATTGTTAAATACTTTTTCGCCATATTTAGCAGAAAGCGTAATTGATGAACCTGAAGCAAATTTCATTTTACCCGCATCAATCAATTCAAAAGTACAGTCTTGAAGTACTTCTGAGTACATCACTAAGTCTTCAAAGTTTGATTCTTTCAGACCTGTTAATACTGCATTGGCAATAGATCCAATTCCTGCTTGTAATGGACCAAGGTTCGCAGGCAAACGACCTTCTTCAACTTCTTTCTCAAAGAATGCGATCAAATGGTTTGCAATCGATTGCGTTTCATCATCCGGTAAAGTCACTGTTGATGGAGAGTCATGGAATTCGCTGTTAATCACGATACCGACAATTTTTGTAGGATCGATATTGATTGCAGGTGTACCAATACGTTGATCAACATGTGTTAATGGGATGGGTTGACGAGTAGGGCGATACGTTGGGATATAAATATCGTGTAAGCCTTCAAAAGCAGGGCTTAAATTGGTGTTGATTTCAACAATCACCTTTTCAGCAAAAATTGCAAAGCTTGCAGAGTTACCTACAGAAGTGGTTGTAATGATGCCGCCATCTTCAGTAATTGCAATGGCTTCAATCACAGCAACATCAGGTTTTTTCAATTGAAGATTACGCATTTGCTCAACAGTTTCTGACAAATGCTGATCGATAAACATCACTTCGCCTTTGTTGATGGCTTTACGTAATGTGTTATCGACTTGGAACGGTAAACGACGAGCAAGTACACCTGCTTCAGTCAATTGTTTGTCTAGATCATTACCTAAACTCGCACCAGTGATCAATGTAATCTTGAGAGGATTTACTTTGGCTTGTTTTACAAGTGCTAAAGGTACAGCTTTTGCTTCGCCTGCACGAGTAAAGCCGCTCATCCCCACAGTCATACCATCTTGGATAAAAGTTGCAGCTTGTTCTGCGCTCATGACTTTGTCATGGAGAGATGCTAAACGGATACGATCTAAAGACATGGTTTACGCTCAATTCTTGTTCAAAACTAGACGGATTGTACCGCCCTCAAACTAAATTGTGCATGCCTCTAATGCTAAGGTCTAATTTTTTCAATAAATGCGGGTATAAATTTTAGTGATGGTTTTTAAGTTATTATTTATTAATGAAATAATGTTGTCTGTTTGATAAATAAACAAAACTGTTTGTTTGATTATTGAGCGATCACTAAAAATGATCACTCAAACTTTGCTTAATTTTTTGAATAGGGTTTGTAGGTGTCGGTTCTTCCTCAACTTTTATCGAAAGTGGTAGGGAGACGATGGCTTGTAAACCACCTTCAGGGCGGTTGGAAATAGACAGTTCACCTTGATGAATATCGACAATTCGCTTCACAATTGCCAGCCCTAAACCACTGCCTTGAACTGTACGTGCAGCATTTCCGCGTACAAAGGGTTGCATTAAGTCTTCAATCTGATCTTCAGGGATACCTTCACCATTGTCCGCAACACAGATTTTGATATGTTCATTTTCAACCAGTGCACTCAATTCAATGGGTTCTGCACCATAGCGCTTAGAATTGTTGATCAAATTACCAATCAAGCGTTTGAGGGAGAGCGAACGTGCGGTGATGATTGGCAACTCTTGAGGTGTAAAGCGAATATCCAAAGGCTTAAACTGAATCACTAGTTCTTGTAGTAAGCTGTTGATATTGGTGTCTTGTAGCTCTTCATCTGAACCATCACGCATATAAGAGATAAATTGGCTCAAAATGGCATCCATATCATCGACATCATAAATCAGTCCTTCTTTTAAGAAGTCATCATCAGACATCATTTCTGCACTTAAACGAATCCGAGTCAACGGTGTTCTTAAATCATGTGAAATTCCAGCCAACATGATTTGACGATCTCGTTCAGTTTGTTCAAGCGTATAGATCATATGGTTAAAAGCTTGATTAACTTCACGAATTTCTTGTGGTCCATGGTTGGTTTCAAGATAAGGCGCTTTACCTGTTTTACTGTAATTATTTGCAGCATGTTGTAAGCGACGTAATGGGCGATTCAACTGTCTAACCAATGTCAAAATAATGGCTGCAGCAATTAAAGGAATCCCCAATAACCAAGCTAAAATAAGTTCTGGACTATAATTCGCATAGGTATTTAACGGTTCACGAACCCAATTCCCATTCATTTCAGGCGTTTGTACCCAGATACGTGGACTAGGTTTAAACTGGAAGTAAACCGTTACGTCCTTAATTTTTAATTCTTCTGCCAATTGCTTTTCAATGCGATTGGTAAAGAAATCAGCAATAATTTTATCTTTAACATTTGGATAGTCTTTAGAGTCTGTAACATATTCCACACCAACACGCTGTTTTAACCACTCATCAATATCTAACTGAATATCGTCGTGGTAGATCTGCAAGCGAGGATTGTTGACCATCTCAAGCTCAACTGCCAGAAAGCGTGCATGTTGTTGAATTTCTGGGAGATAGAGTGTTTTCCAGAAAAACCAAAGAGACATAAATAGGCTAAAAAAAACCACAAATATGACCAGAACCGTAGTTCGCATTGCTGCTGAACGTGGTTTGATTTTATCGAGAAAGCGTTCCCAAGGTGTGCGTTTGCGTTCTTTGTAAGCGACAAAGTCAGTAAATTCTTGTGGGTCTATGGGTTCTAATTTCACAGATTGATCCTGTTACTCGATAATATCGTGTGATGCAATGATTTTAGTTTAATCAATGGTGAATTTATAGCAATAATAAAACTGTGATTTTATCTATGCTTGATCTAACACTTGTGATTTGAATAAAAATAAACTCATAAAATTTAATCTAGTCAAAATAGATTGTTTGATTGAATAAGAAAGCCTAATTTTTATGATGATTTGCTTCTTTTATTATTTTTATTAACCAATTCGACTTTTTGAGATGGTCGAAAAATGCGCATTGAATGTTTACATACATTTTAAATGCTTCTGAAACATAGATGGTCTTTCTATCGTGAGGCGACATGGATGTTGCCATCTTGGGGGGATGAGCAAAAAACAAAGTATTGCTTTGTTTGCAGTGCAAGACCCCTGTTAAACAGAAGTTTTTTGTCATCTTTTCATCTCTGAAAAGTGAGATAGCGCCTACGCAAAGCGATTTAAACTTTAAATGTAAAGCGGTGCATTGCAAACTTGATCTTCATACAATTATTTCTATGTAATGGCAGAGGTTTCATGGCTGATAAGATTAACCCCATTTATAAGTCATCTAAAAGCTTAATTCATAAAAGCATTATTCTGTGCAATAAAATATGGGTGACATTCCTTATTCAAAAATGTCACCCATAAGTCAATATCTCATGCGTTCAGCAAATAGAGATACCATATATCGCTTTATTATTCCGCACCATCTGGAACAAAGACATAACCTACGCCCCATACAGTTTGGATATAACGTGCGCGTGCTGGATTCTCTTCGATTAATCGACGCAAACGTGAAACTTGAACATCAATTGAACGTTCCATTGCGCCCCATTCACGACCACGCGCCAAATTCATCAATTTATCACGGGTCAATGGTTCGCGTGGATGTTGTACCAGTGCTTTCAACACGGCAAACTCACCTGTGGTCAAGGTGACTACTTGCCCTTCACGTGTCAAAGTGCGCGTTGAAAGATCTAAAGACCATGGACCAAACGAAACCACTTCTACATTTTGGCTTGGTGCACCTGGAACTTCACGAACTTGGCGACGTAAAACAGCACGGATACGTGCCAATAATTCATTTGGATTAAACGGTTTTGGCAAATAGTCATCCGCACCAGCCTCTAAACCAGCAATACGGTCAGAGTCACTGCCACGTGCTGTGAGCATGATGACAGGTGTATCAATATTGGATGCGCGTAAGCGTCTGCAAATGCTTAAACCATCTTCTACAGGAAGCATGAAGTCTAAAACGATGAGTGAAAATAACTCACGTTGTAATAGACGGTCCATTTGTGTTGCATCGTGGGCTGTCTTAACAACAAAGCCTTTATCTTCAAGGAAACGCTGTAAAAGGGTACGTAAACGCACATCATCATCGACCACTAAGATGCGTTCGACACGGTCAGTTTCGTTTTGTACGACATCTGTATTTTCAGCAGGTACAACCAAACTCATGATGTACTCCCTTAATGTTGTAAATTATAAATATTCATCAATCTCAGTATAATGCCTAAGCGCTTGTTAAGACTATGTATCAAATTGCTCAAAAATACAATTTTCCGGCTGTTTTGAAACCAAAAGACAACATCTACAAATATTTGAGATCGTTCTATGTTTATAAATAAAAAAACATACCATTTGCAAATGAAACTTTTATGTATTTTAGCAATAAGCTTTTGTTTAAGTGCATGTATTAGCCGGTTATCTCGACCAGAGATCTCTGGACAAGTGATTGATGGTCGTGGACAACCGATTGCATATGTTCAAGTGGGAGAAACTCAAACCAATCAAAATGGCGATTTTCAGTTAAAAGAGCAGCGCTATTCTGCTTTTTTGTTGAAAGAAATCATGTATATGGAAGCGCCACCAGTGTTTGTTCAAGAGACAGTCACTAAACCGGGTTATCAATCGTGTTCTTTACAATATTTCAACCGTTTTGGTGGCGGTCAGAGAAAAGGGGCGAAATGGCAGCTTGGAAAAATTATTTTACAAAGCAATTTGAACGCACAAGGTCAGAGTGAAATACCCGATTGCATGATAAAAACTCAAGAAAAATGAACTTTTATCACTTTTTTCATTACTAATTTGCAAAACAATTGTGGATTTTATGGTCTCGGTCTTTATAATCACTAACTTTTAGTCCTTATCCTTGTGGAATTAAACACGATGACTGACTTAGTTCAGCAGTTGGCAAGTGAACTTGCCGTACGTCCAAACCAAGTAGAAGCTGCCATTAAACTGATTGATGAAGGCTCTAGTGTTCCATTTATTGCACGTTACCGTAAAGAAGTAACACAGGGTTTAGACGATATACAATTACGCCAACTCGATACGCGCCTTGTTTATTTACGTGATTTATTTGAACGCCGTGAAAAAGTAATCGAATCTTTAAAAGAACAAAATAAACTTTCAGATGATTTGCTCGCTCGTGTAAATGCCGCTGAAACAAAAAATGCCTTAGAAGAGCTTTACGCACCGTATCGTCCAAAACGTACCAGTAAATCTTTTAAAGCAAAAGAAGCGGGTCTTGGTGTTATCGCAGAAAAAATTATTGCAGAGCAAGTTGATCCTACAGAAGCTTTGGCTGGTTTTAGCCATGAAGAATATCCAGATGTTGAAAGTCAATTAGATGCGATTCAACACATCATTATTGATGATTGGGCACAAAATATTCCTTTGACAACAGAGTTGAAAACGACTTTTGCAAAAACTGCTGTGTTGAAGAGTTTAGTTGCATCTGAAGAGAAAAAAGAAGTTGGTAAGAAATTCCGTGATTACTTTGATTTCTCTGAAAACCTAAATAAAGTACCTTCACATCGTCTATTGGCGATGCTGCGTGGTCGTCAAGAAAATGTGCTTGGTCTTAAAGTTGATGGTGAAGATCATGCACCACTTTCACGTATTGAAACTGAATATAATCTTGAGACAGTTCAACCACAATCTCGTCAAGACTTTTTAAAACAAACAGCAAAACTGTTTTGGTTAGGCAAAGTTCGTCCGACCATCGAGCATTCATTATTGACTGAAAAACGCCTTGCTGCTGAATCAGAAGCAATGAATGTGTTTGCTGAAAACTTACGTCATTTGTTGCTTTCTGCACCTGCTGGTTCTCGTACCACACTGGGTGTTGACCCTGGTATCCGTACAGGTGTGAAACTTGCTGTAGTTTCAAATTCAGGCGATGTTTTGGCACACAGCACCATTTATCCTTTTGCACCTAAAGAAGATAAAGCGGGTTCAATTGCAGAACTGGCAAGACTGTGCCGTGAATTCAATGTAGATTTAATCGCTATTGGTAATGGAACAGCAAGCCGTGAAACTGAAGCAGTTGTCGCTGAAATGATGGCTGAGAATACTGATCTTAACTTAACCCGTGTTTCAGTCAGTGAAGCAGGTGCATCAGTATATTCTGCTTCAGAGTTGGCTTCTGCTGAACTTCCTGAACTTGATGTAGCGATTCGTGGTGCGGTGTCTATTGCACGTCGCTTACAAGATCCTTTAGCTGAGTTGGTTAAAATTGATCCGAAATCAATTGGCGTAGGTCAATATCAGCACGACGTGAATCAAACCAATTTGGCAAAAACACTGGATGCAGTGGTAGAGGACTGTGTGAATGCTGTAGGTGTGGATGTCAATACTGCTTCTCCTGCAATCTTGGGTTATATCGCTGGTTTGAATAAGGCGATTGCACAGCAAATTGTCGATTACCGTAAAGAAAATGGTCGTTTTGATAATCGTCAAGCATTAAAGAATGTCCCTCGTTTGGGTGAACGTACCTTTGAACAAGCTGCAGGTTTCTTGCGTATTCAAGACGGTTCTGAGCCTTTGGATGCATCATCTGTTCATCCAGAGTCTTATGGCTTAGTCAATAAGATTGTTGAAGCCAAAGCGACTACAGTGAAAGATATTATTGGTAATACTGAAATTATCCGTCAGGTCAAAGCGGAAGATTTTGTGAACGATCAATTTGGTTTACCGACTATTCAAGATGTGTTAAGTGAACTTGAAAAACCAGGTCGTGATCCACGTCCAGAATTCCGTACGGCTAAATTCCGTGAAGATATTACTGAAGTGAGTCAGTTAACCGAGGGCATGCAGCTCGAAGGTGTAATTACCAATGTGACCAACTTCGGTGCATTTGTTGATGTTGGTGTACATCAAGACGGTTTAGTCCATATTTCTGAACTTGCCAATGAATTTGTTGCAGATCCACATAAAGTTGTTAAACCAGGACAAATTGTACAAGTGCGCGTGTTGACAGTAGATGCTGAACGTAATCGTGTGAATTTGTCGATGCGCCCTGAAGGTTCTGAAGCACCTGCTAAAGCACCTCGTCAAAAGCGTGAGTTTAATAACAATGAACAACGTGCTGAACGTAAGCCACAAGGTAAGCGTCCACCGCAAGGTCGTCCAAATCATGACAATAAGGACAAAGCACCTCGTCATGACAAAAAGCCTCAGGCAGCAAAACCTCAAGAAAATAAAATTGGTGGTTTAGGCGCATTATTATTACAAGCAGGGATTAAAGGATCTAAATAAGCCTTAATTTCTCAAAATGAAACCGCCGTAAGGCGGTTTTTTTATGGACTAGACAATCGCAGAAATATCACAATCTTTTTTAAAGGGGCATGCTTCGCCAATCACAAGATTTTCAAGCAGATGCTGAATGTTTTGTAGTTGATGGATTTTTTCACGAATGAGATTAAGCTTGTCGGTTAAAATCTCATGGAATTGTTCCGCTGGAATTTCATTCACATTGACCAAATCTAAAATTTGTTTAATTTCAGCCAAAGTAAAACCTAAATTTTTAGCAACTTGGATCAACTGTAATTGTTGTACATCCTGTTCTGAATAATCTTTGTATCCATTATTGCGTATCAAAGGATGAATAAGATCCAGCTTTTCATAAAAACGAATCGTATCCCGACTGAGATTGAGGTGTTTTGATAACTCACTGATTAACATCACTGGCTCCAAATTTGAATGCACTTGCAAGAAACACTTGACTGTGGAGTGTACTCCATCCTTTAGATTAAGTGTGAACATAAGGAGCGTAGCAAGTGATGCAAAATAATCAAAGTACAGAAAAAATTACCTTAGTCGCAGGTGCGACAGGATTTATTGGTAAATTTCTGGTGGCACAATTACTTCAAGACAATGATCAGGTTTTTGCGCTGTGTCGAAATCGTGAGCAGCAAGAGCCTAGGTTGAAAGCTTGGCTAGAAAAGCAAGGAATAAATCATCAAAAATTGCAATGTATACAAGGTGATATCACCTTACCAGACTTGGGTATTTCAACTGGGGACTGGAAACGGCTTGCAACGGTGACACATTTGTTCAACACCAGTGCGTTATTTGCATGGAATCTGTCGATGCAACAGGCACATGAAGTGAATGTTCGAGGAGTCATCAACTTACTTCAAACTGTGAATGCTCACTGTCACTTGAAACGGGCAATTCATCTTTCTGGCTATATGTTGACACTTACTCAGCATTTGGAAGATGCTGGAGTTGATCTGAAAAATATAGAAAAAACAGATTGGCAGTGTGTCTATCAAAAACTAGGTGCTTATGAAGCTTCCAAAATTGAAGCACATTTTGCTTGGATCAAATCTGCACAAGCGTTGAAAATTGATTGGACTGTGATACACCCTGCAACTGTCATAGGAGATGAAAATTCTGGAGAAATCGCAAAATATCAGCCGATTGAACATCTCATTACCCAATTGATACAACGCAAGTTGACTGCAATTCCTGCCACCCCTCAGCATTATTTGCCTTTAGTTTCAGTGACCATGTTGATTCATGCGATATGTAAAGCCTCACAGGATCAATTGGCAGTAGATCAAGAGATACTGATTGTTAATCCCACCCAGATTTCTTTACAGGTATTGATTCAACATGCGGCAGATCGCTTAAATCTTAAGGCACCACACTATTTTGTTTCTCTCAAAATATTAAAATTAATTTTAAAATGGAAATGGCTTGCTCAAAAGTTGGAGTTATCTGCGGAAATGTTAAATTTCATTCGTACAGAGCAATTGAATATTGATGCATTTTTAAAATTGAATCAAAACTGGAAAATACCCGAAACCAATCTCAAGCAAACCATTGAACGGACGGCTGAATGGGTCAAGCAAAATTATGACGACTAAGAAAAAAGTGCCCATTGAATAAAATGGGCACTTTTCTCGAGCAGCATTATCGTGTTGTATAACCACCATTGGCAAAAATAGTCTGTCCTGTAATCCACCAGCCTTCTGTGACTAAGAAACGTACCAAAGGTTCAATGTCTTCAATTTTGGTTAAGCCCCCCAGTGCTGAGGCAGATTTATGGTACGCCACAGCTTCAGGTGCTTCTTGACCATAGAAAAATGGGGTATCCATTGGACCAGGCGCAACGGCTGTAACGGAAATACCACGTGTTCCGTATTCTTTTGATGCCGCGCGAGTGTAGTGCTCAACCGGTGCTTTTAAGCCTTCATAGGTGGAATACAAACCGGTATAGGCTGCCAAAAGACTGGTCACGATTGAGCAAATTTTTCCACCATTATTGAGATGTTTTCCCGCAGATTGAATGAAGAAATAAGCGATTTTATTGTTAATGTCATTCATTGAATCAAACTCTTGTTCTGTGGTTTCAATCAATGGTTTTTTTAATACTCGACCGACTGTATTAATTGCAATATCGATATCACCAAAAGTTTCTTTGGCTTTGATGAACAAGGTTTCAATATTCTCAATATTAGAAAGATCTGCTTGTATCAGTGTTGCATGAGCACCCAATTGTTCAACAGCTTTAAGTGTTTCTTCAGCATCCTTTCGGGTTTCTGGGCTGTTATAGTGAATGACCAAATTTGCGCCTTGTTCTGCAAATTTACGAGAGATCAAACCACCTAAATTTTTTGCGCCACCCGTAATAATAACGGTTTTATCTTTTAAGTCATGTGAGCTCATTTTTATTTTCCAATGTTAACCAGTGATGTTGAAATTCTAGGTGCTATTTTTTATTCTACATAGTGGATAGAATCGAATGGATTGTTTGAAAAATTTGAATAATAGATGGATAAAATAGAGCGGTTTAAAATTTTTTGTCTTGTTGCAGAAAAACACTCATTTGCACAAGTAGCAAAAGAGTTAGACTTACCACGTTCCACCATTACCTATGCCATACAAGCTTTAGAAAAAGAATATGAAATTTTGCTGTTTAATCGAACTACTCGAAAAGTCAATTTAACCAATGACGGAATGCAATTTTTTCTAGAGGTTAAACACTTAATTCTACAGTCTGAAACATTAGATCATTTCAAATTAAAAAATCGTGAGCATATAGGAAAAATTAAAATTGGTTTGCCGTTGCGTATAGCAACACAATACCTTATTCCTTATCTCAATGAGTTTTATGAAAAATATCCAAATGTTAAAATTTCAATTTATAGTCATGATCATTATTCAGATTTAATCGAACAGCGTTTAGATTGTGTCGTTCGTGTGGGTAGGGTGGAGGATGAAAATTTAATTGTAAGACCGATTGCCAATGTTGATTTATATACCTTGGCTTCTCCTGATTATCTAAATAGGTTGCAACAGCCATTGCGCTTGACGCATTTACAAGAGCATTTTCTGATCGGGTATCAAATCAAAAATTTAGATACTGATTTTGAGCGCCTGTATTTTAAAAATATTCAGGTCAATCTTCCCTACAAACTGTGTGTAGAAGACACAGAAAGCTATCTACATGCTGCTTTACAAGGATTGGGGATCATTCAGATTCCAGCGTTCGATGCAGTGCCTTTTATTGCACAAAATAAATTAATTCGAATTTTTGAAGATGAACCTTGTCTCAAGATTCCTGTTAATTTTTTATTTTTAGAAAGAAAATATAGACCTGCCTATTTTCAATTTTTTATTGAGTGGCTAGAAAGCTTACTTAAAAATAAGCTTTCTAAGATGTTTTAAACTTACCAATGTTCACCAGGGAATAAACGCGCATAGGCACGTTGTACTAGATTAAGTTTCTGTGGTTCACCCACAGAGGCAGTTGAGCTTGGGAATAAATTAAAACCAATCGACATTAATTTATTGTTGATTCCAGGTGCGATTGAATAGGTAATTGAAGCTAAACGTCCTAAGTTGGTTGCAACTTTTTTCGGACGTTTAACAATCGCATAAGCCACCAAATCTGCAGCTTGTTCTGGAGAGAGCGTCGGAACGTACTTATAGATTTTGGTTGGTGCAATCATGGGTGTACGCACTAAAGGCATATACACCGATGTGATCGCAATTTTATGTGAGTGGACTTCGGCAGATAAGCAACGGCTAAAGGCATCTAAAGCCGCTTTTGAAGCAACATAAGCAGAGAAACGGGTTGCGTTTGCCAATACACCAATCGAGCTGATATTGATGATATGACCATCTTTGCGTGTCACCATTTGCGGTAAAATGTTCAATACTAAGCGTACAGCACCAAAATAATTCAGCTGCATGGTACGTTCAAAGTCATGGAAACGGTCGACAGACTCATGTACAGCACGGCGAATCGAACGTCCTGCGTTATTAATTAATATATCAATATGATCAACCGAAGCAATGATTTGCTTAGAGACCCTATCAATTGCATCCATATCATTTAAGTCGCACGGAAAAATGTCCGCTTGACCACCTTCTGCCTGGATTTCCGCTTGAACTTCTTTGAGTGTTTCTTCTGTACGAGACACCAAAAGTACATGTGCTCCTGCCGCAGCAAGTTTTTTTGCAACCGTTAAACCAATACCACTAGATGCACCAGTGATTAATGCAATTTTACCTTGAACCTTTTCTTGAAAAAGTTGCTCCAATTTCTGATTCATAGCTATTTTCCTGATTTTGCTAAAATGAATATATGAGCTGTATTTTTAGTTTCTGGGTGAAGCTATCCTTGTATAAAAGATAGTCAGTTTTATTGGGGGCAATAATATACAAAAAAAATAAAATTACTAGTAGTAAGCCTCTGAATTTAAAAAATATTTTAGAGTAAATACTCTATAGTTTTTTTATTTATTTAGTGATTTTTACCATATTGAAATCAATTTTTAAAGTAAAAATAATCAATGTTTGCGTGAAAAATAAACAAATGAATTCAGGTGGATAACCCAGTATAATTGATCAATAAACAGAGCCAGTTTTAGCTCTGTTTATCGCGCGATATATACAATACAATTAACATAATTTATGAGAATGCAAGTTCGTCATAGGCTTTCTTTAACTGTTCTTTTGCATGAAGATGACCTTGATGCGCCGCTTGTTCAAGCCATTTTTCAGCATGACTATAACTACGGTCTAAACCCAGTTGCCCATTGAGATAACTCAGCCCCATTTTATATTGGGCTTCCTGATCTCCGCGTAAAGCGGCTCTGAGATAACACCACATTGCATTGCGATTTGCGATTTCATCTGAACTTAAATGTTGATCTTCAAAATCATGTGCTTGCGCTTTTTCGAGCGTTGCTTCAGATGCATTTTGTTCAAATGCTTGGCGAGATGTGGAATCTCCTAAAAAACGGTTAAAAATATGCACCAACATATAAAACCTCCTTGCTAATCCATTAACAAAGTAAAAGAGATTGCTAATCATAAAAAATTGATTAGATATCAGTAAATCTAGCTGATTTTGTAAACTTTGCAAATAATTTTATGTAATTTGTCAATTGCTTTTTATATACTTTTGTTTGTGTTAGTCCTAGTTAATAAAAGATTTAGAATTTTTAAAAATTACCTTTCTGTAATTTGAATAGCTCAACAAAGTTGCTATATTCATCATGTATTTTGATTTCGAGTCTCAATCTGTGAAACGTTCAGCTGTTTTCATCACAGTCTTGCTAAGTTTGTTCATGTTCCAGAGCCTTTGGAATGTGGCAGCGGCTTTTTGTGATCATGAAAAAAGTGCTGGAGCAGCTCAGAAATCGGTCATTCAGCATTTTGGTCATCATAGTGCGCCTGATTGTACGCAAGATCAGTTACTACATCCTCAATTATTGGGAAGCTATGGGTCTGAGACTCAAACAGATCATGGGGCTTCTCCACAGAAAGCAACCCATCAGCATGATGTACGCGTTAACGATTTTCTAAATCATTTCAATGATGATCATAGTGATCATTTGCCTTCTTTAGTCCATTTTATTGTCGTGGATGATCAGCAACATGCTGAACAGCCTAAATTTATAGGTTACCGAGAAGCGCCATTTGTTGGCTGGAACAACTTATACCAGTCGCCTGATCTATATTTTCCTAACCCACCGCCCCTCTTATCCCCGCTATAAGGTGGGGTAGCCGAAAAATCACTCACCGCTAATATTTGAATTTAGTGGAGCATTTCTATGCCTAAAAAAACATGTAAAACCTTACAAAAGTCTAGATTGAGCTTTAGATCGTCTCTTCTTGGCGCGCTCATGGTGAGTATCATTACATCTAGCGCTTGGGCGAATGATTCAAAACAGTCATTAACCTTGCAACAGGCAATCGCGAAAGCAGAGCAGTACCAACAAACACAAAATGTGTGGCAGACTCAGCAGCAGATTGCGGATGCGAATATAAAACAAGCAAAACTGTGGACAAATCCAGAGATATCCATACAGCAAACAGGCTTTGGTTCAAATGATGATAAAGAGCTTGCGATAGGTGTTTCTCAGCGCTTGGATATTTTTGGTGAGCGAAAATCTGTTCAAAAATTGGCGCAACTTTCTAAAGATCAAAGCGATTTAAATCAGCGAATTTATCAAGCTCAACTTGAGCTTGCTGTTAAATATCTATGGTCACAACTGGCAATTTTTGAACTCGAACGTAGTGTAGTTCAAGAGCAACTTAAAGTCAGTGAAGAAAATTTGAATGCCATCCAGAAGCGTTATCAAGCAGGTGGTGTTGCCCAAGTCGATGTGGATCGGGTGCGATTAAGTCATGCTGAAAATGCGCGTCTGTATCGCCAAGCGGATCTACAAGTTCAGGTTGCTAGACAGCAATTATCAAATTTATGGGGAGATTCAGATAAATCGATCAGTATCAATCTGAGTCCACAATCATTGTGGCCATCTTCTTCTCATCAACAAGTGCAAGAATATTTATCGGATAATTTGTTTGAAAAATCACGCCGTTTACAAGTGTTGCAGGCAAAAGCGACCGTAGATCAGCTCAAAGCCTCAGCGCGCCCAAATCCTACTGTGAATTTTGGGGTAAACCGCACACGATCACCTCAAGCACAAACGGATAATGCACTTGTGGTGGGGGTGTCGATTCCATTGAATATTTTTAACCGCCAACAATATGGTGTGCAAATTGCGCGTGCGAAAGAAGATTTATTAAACAAACAGCAAGAATTCTATCTTCGTCAAAATGCTTTGCAGGTCGGTACATTATTGACTGAACTGCAAGGATTAGAAGTGCAATTTAATGCTGTGGATCAGTCGCAAATTCCACTTGCCGCTCAGGTACAACGTAAAACTTTAATGGGTTTTACAGTAGGTAAGTTTGCTGTAACGGATGTACAGCAAGCGACTTTACAATTGCAGGATGTACGTTTACGCAAGGTGCAATTACTCAAAGATGGATGGCAACGTGCCATTGAAGCAGAAAGTTTGAGTCTAGGCGTTGAACCAAGTCAAATCATGGCGAAAGATGCAATCGCACAAATTAATCAAAACTTATGGCAAGAGACTCAAGCACTACCAGTGATTGGTGGGAGAAATTAATATGCTAAATCAATTTAAATCGTTTCAGCATCAGCAGGGCAAAATTTCTCAACGCCTACTGATCATTGTTGCTATTGTCGTGACAGCACTTATTGCAACAGCTTTACTTTTTTCATCGAAAAAAAGCACATCAAAAGAAGAAGGGCATGGTGAGGAAGGACATGCGCATGGTGAAGAAGGTGCAGCAGAATCAGCTGAGGGAGGTGCAAATGAAGGTGGGCATAGTGAAGAGGAGGAAAAAGAAACCATTAGCCTGACTGCACAGCAAATTACTGAGCAAGGCATACAACTCGCCAAAGCGGAAATGGGAGCTGTTTTAAAGTCAGCTTCTTATCCTGCAAAAATCATGGTCAATACCGATCGACAGGCGCATGTATCTCCTGCTTTTAGTGGACAAGTGATAGCGGTAAATGTAGAGCTAGGGCAGCGTGTGCAAAAAGGTCAGGCATTGGCAACGCTCGTTGTTCCAGATTTGGTTGACCAACAAGCGAATTTGCAGATTGCACAAACTGCAATGGAGTTGGCGCATCAAGATTATGAACGTGAGCGTCAATTGTGGTCACAAGGCATCTCTGCCAAACAGGATTATCAGCGTGCATACAATGCCTATAAACAGGCTCAAATACAGGTACAAGCAACCAAATCTCGTCTGTCTGCTTTAGGGGCTTCTTCTGGAAGTCAGGGACGTTATGTCATGACAGCACCGATTGCGGGAATTATTAGCAAAAAAGATTTAGTCATGGGGGAAAATGTTCAGCTTGCCAGTCAATTGTTCGTGATTGATCAGTTGGATCAATTGTGGCTTGAATTTATTGTTCCAAGTTCCGAGTTTTCATCTATTGCACCGAATCAACAGATTGAGTTTAAGTCGTTACAAACAGGTAATACTTTCAAGGCTCAGATTCAAAGTTTAAATACTGAAGCTGATGCTCAGACTGGACGTTTACAAGTGCGTGCCAAAGTATTGTCCAATGCTGCTGAATTACGTCCAAACTTAATGGTCAATGTTCAGCTTCAACAGCCGGGTTCTGCTCAAGCGTTACGTGTATTAAAAAGTGCAGTACAAAAAATAGAGGATAAAGATGTTGTATTTGTTGCCAATGAACATGATAAAAAGCTTGAATTTAAAGCACAGCCTGTCGTCTTGGGGCAGGTATCCAGTGATGGACAGTGGATTGAAATTCAGTCAGGTCTGAAGCAAGGGCAGCAATACGCGGGGCAAGGCAGTTTCTTACTCAAATCTGAACTAGAAAAGGGAGAAGCGAGCCATGACCATTAAGGATTCTCCAGATTCTCAATTAGATTTAGACAAAGATCAGGAATTGCCTCAGGCAGAGGGTTTGTTTGATCGACTCATTCAATTCTCAATCAAAAATGCGATATGGGTGATACTGTTTATCGTGGCTTGGATTGGTGTAGGTGTTTATAGCTATCAAAAATTACCGATTGATGCGGTACCTGATATTACCAATGTCCAAGTACAAGTGAACACACAGGCAGCTGGGTTTACTGCATTGGAAGTTGAGCAACGAATCACCTATCCCATTGAAACTGCGATGGCGGGGCTACCTAAACTTGAGATGACCCGCTCAATTTCTCGTTATGGCTTATCACAAGTCACCATTATTTTTAAAGATGGCACAGACATTTATTGGGCGCGTCAACAAATTAATCAGCGTATCCAAGAAGCTCAAGCAGCACTACCTGATGATATTTCACCTACGATGTCACCCGTATCGACAGGGCTGGGAGAAATTTATCAGTGGGTGGTCAAAGCTGAACCCAATGCCAAGAAACCTGATGGTACACCTTATACCGCCATGGACTTGCGTGAAATTCAGGATTGGATTGTAAGACCGCAATTACAACGAGTACCTGGTGTTGCTGAGGTAAACTCGATTGGTGGCTTTAATAAAACATATGTGGTCACTCCAGATCTCAATCGTTTACAACAATTGCAAATCCCTCTCAGTGATTTGCAAAATGCTTTGACTTTAAACAATGAGAACCGTGGTGCTGGTTTTATTGAAACCAATGGTCAGCAATTGACTGTACGTGTTCCGGGAATGCTCAGCAGTATTGAAGATATTCAAAATGTCAGCATTGGCAATAAAAATGGTTTTCCGATCCGTGTTGCTGATGTTGCGACCGTAGCGATAGGGCATGATCTTCGAACTGGTGGGGCGACTTATAACAGTCAAGAAACTGTACTGGGTATTGCCATGATGATGATGGGAGAAAATAGCCGTACAGTTGCACGTGCTGTGGATGCCAAAGTCAAGGAAGTCCAGCAGTCTTTACCGAAAGGCATTGTGATTGAAACAGTTTATGACCGTACTGATCTGGTTGAGCGAGCGATTAAAACTGTACAGAAAAACCTTGTTGAAGGGGCGATTCTGGTTATTGTTATTTTGTTCTTATTCCTAGGTAATTTCCGAGCGGCTTTAATTACTGCCTGTGTAATTCCATTGTCCATGTTATTCACTTTAGCAGGTATGGTGGAACAAAAAATCAGTGCTAACTTGATGAGTCTAGGTGCATTAGATTTCGGGATTATTGTCGATGGTGCAGTGGTGATTGTGGAAAATTGTATTCGTCGCTTAGCAGAAGCTCAACATGCTAAAGGGCGTTTGTTGTCACGATCAGAGCGCTTTAAAGAAGTATTCCTTGCAGCAAAACAGGCACGTCGTCCATTGATTTTTGGTCAATTGATTATTCTGGTGGTGTACTTACCTATTTTTGCTTTGTCAGGGGTTGAAGCTAAACTCTTCCATCCAATGGCAATGACAGTTGTATTGGCTCTTCTTGGCGCGATTATCCTTTCTGTGACATTTATTCCAGCAGCGGTGGCGCTGTTTGTAAATGGTGAGGTGAAGGAAACAGAAAGTCGCTGGATGCTTTGGTTAAAGCGTAAATATGAAGCAGTGCTGAACTTAGCCTATCATTTTAAAGTATTGGTCATCACGCTTGCGCTGTGTATTTTATTTTTGACAGGTCTACTTGCAACACAGATTGGAAGTGAATTTGCACCAACGTTGAGTGAAGGAGATTTTGCAGTACAGCAAATGCGTTCCCCAAGTACCAGCTTGGAGCAATCTTTAAGAATGCAAGAAAATACGGAAAAATTGTTGTTAAAAGAGTTTCCAGAAATTAAAGCCATATTTGCCCGTACTGGTACTGCAGAAGTGGCAACAGATGTGATGCCACCGAATATTTCAGATGCTGTGGTCTTGTTAAAACCGCAGAAGGAATGGAAAAATCCGAAAGAAAGCATAGATGAGTTACGTCAACGCATGATTGCATTTCTGGCAACATTACCCGGTAATAACAGTGAGTTTTCACAACCGATTGAACTACGCTTTAACGAATTGATTTCAGGTGTGCGTAGTGATGTCGGGATCAAAATATTTGGCGATGACATGGATGTATTGAACCAACAGGCGAGTAAAATTGCCCAACAAGTTCAAAGTATTTCAGGCGCATCCGCAGTTAAGATCGAGCAGACATCGGGTTTACCTTTGCTTAATGTTGAAGTGAATAAAGCAGCAGCAGCGCAATACGGATTATCTGTAAGAGCTATTCAGGATTTGGTTGCAACAAGTGTGGGTGGGCAGAATGTTGGGCAAATTTTACAAGGAGATCGTCGTTTTGACTTTGTGATCCGTCTGGATGATGCGCAACGTACTCCAGAACACTTGGCTGTGCTGCCGATTCAAACACCAAATGGTGGCTTAATTCAGTTACAAGATGTCGCTAAAGTAGAAAATATTTTAGGTATCAATCAGGTCAGCCGTGAAAATGGTAAGCGTCGGGTTGTTGTCACTACAAATGTAGAAGGACGTGATTTAGGTTCTTTTGTTGCAGAACTTCAATCTACTTTGGCTAAACAGGAAATGCCTGCAGGGTATTGGTTGAGTTATGGTGGGCAGTTTGAAAACCTCACTTCAGCCAAAGCCAGAATGCAATTGGTGGTTCCATTGGCATTGATTACGATTTTTATTTTGCTAATGGCAGTTTTCCATAACTTCAAAGAAAGCTTATTGGTCTTTACTGGTGTTCCATTTGCACTATGTGGCGGTTTGATTGCATTGTGGTTGCGAGGAATACCATTGTCTATGTCAGCAGGTGTTGGTTTTATCGCACTTTCTGGTGTGGCGGTGTTGAATGGTCTGGTCATGTTGACATTCATTAAGGAATTGCGTCAGCAACTTGATGTTTATCATGCGACTTGGCAAGGTGCAATTTTACGTCTAAGACCTGTATTGATGACAGCCTGTGTTGCTTCTTTAGGTTTTGTGCCGATGGCATTGGCAACTGGGACAGGTGCAGAAGTACAGCGTCCATTGGCAACAGTGGTCATCGGTGGAATTATGTCATCTACGTTGTTGACCTTGGTGATTTTGCCTGTGATCTATCGTTGGATGAATGAGCGTAAAGAGCGAAGTAACTAATTGCTTGTCTAAAAAACAAAGCCCTCTTTTTGAGTAAAACAAGAAGAGGGTCTCTATATTTTTAAGGTTGTATTATTTGCCAGCAGGTAATACGCCTAAGCTAATAATGGTGTAGTTTTGATTGACTGGTTTTGCGGTTGAATTGAAAGGTTCACTGACTTCAACAAGATATTGTCCAGAATATGGGAAAGTAAGTGTGGCAGAGCCATCCGTAGCGACAGGAACTTTTAACGCTTGCTTATCGGTTTGACCTTGAGCTCGAATCAGTAGCTCCGCATTTTTGAGTGCTTGCCCTGATTTTTTAATTAGAATTTGTACAGGTTGTTGTGCAGTGATGTCATTGGGATGGGTTTTAAACTCAACCTGCATGACTGCATCAGTTTTGTTTTGAAAAGCAGAGGATTTATCTTTTGAAATATAGCTTTGGATTGACCATTCACGCTGAATACTGACGGGTACAGGGGCTTTTTTGAAATCAGACGGGACGACATAGTCACGTTCGGAAATATTTCCTGCTTTATCTGCGGCAACATCAAAAAGCATTTTCCATTCTTTATTATGTTGTACATATTTGAGCGGGAAAGAAACTTTAGTACCCAATTGATAAGTGCCTGATTGTGGTAGAGCTAAGTCAAAAACAGTCGCAGATTTTAAAGTGCTGGTAGGTTGAACTTGTAATTGGTTTTGATCAGGTTGAATGACCGTTAAAGTTGTTTGTTTAAGTGCATGTTCAGCATTGAGCGCTTCTTCTGCATAACCAGCAATGACAGGAATTTGTGTATTTGCAGTGAGGTAACTCAAAGGAGCAACATAGGGTTCATGTGCATGGCTATAAGAACAAAACAGTAGGGCGAGCGCAAGATATTTTTTCATTGTAGACATCCTGTTAGAAGGGGTATTGTCAAATCTAAAAATGTTGTGCAGGCATTATATAGAGAAAAAGTATTATTGATAATAATTATTATTATCAATAATTGAAAAAGAAATGAATTGCGAATACATCAAATAAAGAGAGGTGCGAAATGAGTGAACAACAAGGGCATGATCATAGTCACGCCATGGTCACCGAGGGCAATGTTAAAAAACTAAGCTTTGCATTGCTATTGACTGGTACTTTTTTGATTGTTGAAGTGGTGGCTGGGTTCATTACACAGAGTTTAGCGTTATTGTCTGATGCTGCGCATATGTTTACCGATGCAGCTGCACTCGCAATTGCATTGGTCGCGATAAAAATTGGAAAATTACCCGCGGACAATAAGCGTACCTTTGGTTATCAGCGTTTTGAAATTTTGGCGGCATTGTTTAATGCGCTGATGTTGTTTGTGGTGGCGATTTATATTCTTTATGAAGCTTATCAACGCTTTAGCCAACCTCGTGAAATTCAAAGTGTAGGCATGATGATTGTCGCCGTTATTGGTTTGGTGATTAATCTGATTTCGATGAAGATTTTATTTTCAAGTTCCCAAGAAAGTTTAAATATCAAGGGAGCTTATTTGGAAGTCTTGAGTGATGCGCTTGGTTCAGTTGGTGTTATCGTCGGTGGAGCAATTATTTATTTCACGGGTTGGATGTGGGTTGATACAGTCATTGCTGTGCTTATCGGGTTTTGGGTCTTGCCAAGAACATGGATTCTACTCAAACAAAGTATCAATATTCTCTTAGAGGGTGTACCTGAGGAAATTGATATTGAGAAGTTACGGAATGACCTGTTATCAATCAAAGGCGTGAAAAGTATTCACCAACTCAAAGTCTGGGCAATTACTTCCAAAAATGTTCATTTAACTGTCCATTTGTATGCACCTGAAGCAGATCGCAACCAGCTATATCAACAAGCCATGGAAATGCTGAGTCATCAGCATGGGATCACCGAAATGACTCTACAAATCGAGGATGATGCAGATATGGTAGATTCACATACAACACAGAACCATGCTCAAGATTCACCTATAGCTCAAGAAAAAAACCATTCACATTAATGTGAATGGTTTGATTTTTAAATCTGTTAAGTAATGGTTTTAGATTTGCCATTCATGATTACAGTCGCGACACTTCCAATTTTTATTGGCTTGCATAAAAGATTGCATGGAAATTTTAAAATCAGGAAGATCACGCCAAAAAAGCACGCCAGCAATCACTGTTGCAATAAAAACCACAACTGTTGCAATCTGCAATGTCTGACCTGCACCGTTACTGAAAATCCACATCACAATACTGATGACAACCAAAAGCAATAAAATAAAGAGTAGTGGAATCAAGAATACCAAGCTTTTAGGTACAACTGGGCGAGCTGCAGGTGTGTTGCCATTTGCAACTGGGAGAATTTTCCGGCTTTGACACTTTGGACATTGGTATTGCATGGTGACTCCATATTAATCATCTTGCTATTATTCTAATCGTTCTCATTCAGAATGCAAAAAAGACTGGATGACTAAACTCATGATCTAAGATGATACTCGAAGATATTGTCCGCAATTGTTTTAGGCAGAATTCTATTTGTAATCGTTGTTTTACTAGTGATTGAGTGTTTTTACAGTTCTCTAATAAGTTTTACGGTCAACTGTGAAATTATTAAAAGTGAGCTATGCACGTGCGTATCAACTCTTCACGATGTTTTTTTAAAAGTTAAAGATATGTTTAAGTCGAAGTCCCATTCTATAGTTTTTTAACCAAATCCTCGGAGATATTTGTAAACTTTTCATAGGGAATAAATATTCCTTTGCTTGTCATCCGATCGTGAAAATAAAAATCAATATGATGGGAAATTAAGTAGTCAAATTTGAGCTGTTCTTGCCAAATGTAGTGAATTAGATTTAGGTGATAACTCAAAAATTGATCTATTCCTAAAAAATGATTGGATGGACGTAATAACTCACTGACACTATCCCAGAAATGAATATCTGGGTTCATGTTTGCCATCAATGCGACTAAATTCATCGTCTCAATTTCTTGAATTTCAATATTTTCATAACTGATGTTGATTTCTAAAATAGCATCTTTCTCAAAATTTTTACCTGCTGTACGGTGATTCGCAATCAGCAATATTGTTGTGATTCCTGAAAAGTGCAGAATTCCTTTCATATTGCAATATCTATGATAAGTATCTTGAAGGAGTTCTTCTAAATTTCTTTTTTTTGGCATTTTTCGCATACATTCAGCATAAAAACACGTTGTTATAAAATAATCACCAGCTGCCGCAAAAAAACCAAAGGGTACTTTTCTAATTTTTTGATAATGATCATTGATATTCAGAGTGATATGTTTTTTTGTATCGCTGTATTTTATGACTCCACGTCTATCTGTAGCAAGTATTGCATAACGATCTAAGTTGAAGGCGATGACTAATGACATAAAAAATCAGGACTATTAAAAGATTGTGATGTATAATTTAACAAATAATTAAATTATGATAAACAATGAGGTGAAAATGGGTAGGGAATTTGTTGTTAGAGCTGGTCAGCATAAGTTTGAGAGTGGGGCAAAAATACAAACAGTCTTTCCAGCACTTCCTGTGATGATTGATCAACCTTATTCAGCTGCTGTGACTTTTCTTGATGATGCCAAACAACCGATGGCGAATTATAACTATCGACTAATTGCTGAAAATGGGCTTGAAGTTGCGGGAATCACGGATGAGTTTGGAAAAACTCAACCGATTCAAACTGATCAGCGGGAAAAAGTCGATTTGTATATTGCAGATTTACCAAATAATCACCAACAAAATTCAGGCGAATCTCCGCTTCTCAAAAAAACATATGAAGCCTTGTTTTATGTGGAAGATCCAGAAGATGAATTAGATGATATTGATCATTTAGAAGAATAAGAGGAAATTATGGTTGCTCCAATTGTTGCAGCTGCATATGTGGTCATTGCATTTTTGTTGAGAGTATTACTCCACGTACTCAAAAAACTCCTCAATCAGGCAGCAAAAGTGACCACTGAATTGGTCAAAAAGTATCTTGCACCTTTTTTAAAAGATATTGGCGCAACGATTGCTCAAGAGTTGATTGAGTTTATATTTTCTTTTGCAACTGAAGTTGCGACTGATATTAAGCGAGAACAAAGAGCTTCTACGACACCCAAACCAAGCGGTTCAACAAAACCAACCACACCCTCGCAAGCTTCAAGAGTTGGCGCTTGGTATGAGGTTTACACCAAGAAACCAATTTTATTTAAATCTGTGATTTGTAAAGTTTGCTGTTTTAGTAATCAAATTGGTGGTGCAACAGGGAAAGCGTCTAAAAAAGAAACGATTGCTGATAAAGTGATTAATTTATGGGGCGGATTACGCCACCTTAGACAAAAAGCCGTGCAAGTCATTTTTGCACTCGTAGATATTGTGATGGAACATAAATGTCCGATTAAAGCCGAAGTGATATATGACAAAAAAACCAAACAACCGTTGATGGTTGCTGGGACAAATCCGCCTCGACATAAGTTTATGGAAACCCCTGGGGGAGATCATCGAATAGGGGCGGATATTCTTATAGTGAAAAATATGATGAAAGCACCAACTCTTGATAATATTTTACATTGGGTGGAAATTAAATTTTTAGACAGTAAAGATCCACCTGACAAAAAACAAATGGATAAATATTTATTATTTTTAAGTAGTAGCTCAAAATTAGCGATGATTCGGGTATCGGCAAATCCTAAAGATAGTGACTGTGGTTGTAAGGCAAAGACAGTACCGCAAAATACGCAAAAGCCAAGCAGCACCCCGCAAGGCAAAAAGACCAGTAAAGTGAATCAAATGCGTGAAGTGTGGGACATAGTGGTCAGCAATGCAGAAAATCTTTGGAAATAAGAAGGAAAAGATGATGGGTGAGTTATTTCAACAAGCAAAAGCTTGGTTAGATCAGATTGAACAGACACAAAATTATACTTTGCCTTATGTGGACGTTGAATCCAAAACGGAACCAGTGCGCTTAAATCTAATGATGTCTTTTTGGTTTTATGACGGTGATCAATTAGAAATAAAAGAATACTTTGTAAAAAAAATACAAGATTATATTGCATTGACGGGTGTTGAATTTCAGCGAGAAGCTTCTGTAAAAAACCAACGCGAACGTAAATTTCGTAAAGAGGGTTTTCCTGAAAATTTATTAGAAGATATAAAAAAAGAAAAAGATTCAGTTATTTATTATTTTTCAGATCAATCGAAAATGAGTATTGCTCCTAAGTTTGGTGTCAACAGTAAGTTCCGCCCAGATTATTCAAATGGTGAGTGGTACTCATGGATAAATTTTATTTTTCCTTTTGATTTTGCCAATAACAGTGATCGACGATTAAAGTGTATTGAATTTTTTAAATCGATTGTTCGAGAAATAAAAGTAGAACAAGCCTATTGTGGTTATCGCGTCGGACAACCCTTAGATTTTACTCAAGCTGTACCGTGGCAGGCTTTTGAAACCGCAGCCAATTATCGTTTTTTAGGCTTGGATATTGAAAAAGATATGACGCAGACCAGTGCTGTAACCAATGATGAGCCTTCTTTAGAAAAAGGTGTGCGTTCAACAGCTTGGTTGGTATATCTCGGTCAGCCGTGGCTTGAAAAACTCGATAAAGTACAAGCCATTCAACAACAAGACCCGAATACGCCGTTACGTTTAGAGCCGATCAATGGTGGAGTATTTTTTAGAGCAGATGAATCACCACAATTGGCAAGAATAGGTTTACCACGCCCACAAGGTTATCAAGCGTTAAACAATATTATTAAACCAATTCGAGAAAAAATGCTTCCGTTAACGCAATATGCCGATTCATTGGCAGAGTGGGAACCTGTATTTTTTCAGCCTGAACAATGTGATTGGTGGCTTGAACGTTGGGATCGAGAAGATGATGCTGAGTTATTAAAAAAATATCCTGTTCCTGAAAGCTTAAAGCCGCAGGATTAGATTTGATTTATGGGATGTTGATAAATAATGGATGAGTTATTTCAACAAGCGGAAGCGTGGTTAGATCAGATTGAACAGACACAAGATTATACATTGCCTTATGTGGACATTGAATCCAAAACAGAACCAGTGCGCTTAAACTTAATGATGTCTTTTTGGTTTTATGATGGCGATCAACTAGAAATTAAGGAAAAATTTGTCAAAAAAATACAAGACTATATTGCTTTGACAGGAGTTGAATTTCAACGAGAAGCATCCGTAAAAAATCAACGTGAACGTAAATTTCGTAAGGACGGTTTTCCTGAAAATTTATTAGAAGATATAAAAAAAGAAAAAACCTCTGTCATTTATTATTTTTCAGATCAACCCAATATGAGCTTTGCCCCTAAGTATGGAGTTAAGGCTTCATTTAACCCTGATTTTGCAAATAACGAATGGTACTCATGGATAAATTTTATTTTCCCTTTTGATTTTACCAATAACAGTGATCGACGATTAAAGTGTATTGAATTTTTTAAATCCATCATTCGTGAAATTAAGATAGAACAAGCCTATTGTGGTTATCGCGTCGGACAGCCCTTAGATTTTACCCAAGCTGTACCATGGCAAGCTTTTGAAACCGCAGCCAATTACCGTTTCTTAGGTCTAGATATTGAAAAAGATATGACGCAGACCAGTGCTGTAACCAATGATGAACCTTCTTTAGAAAAAGGTGTGCGTTCAACAGCTTGGTTGGTGTATCTTGGTCAGCCGTGGCTTGAAAAACTCGATAAAGTACAAGCCATTCAACAGCAAGATTCGAATACGCCATTACGTTTAGAACCGATCAATGGTGGAGTGTTTTTTAGAGCAGATGAATCACCACAATTGGCAAGAATAGGTTTACCACGCCCGCAAGGTTATCAAGCGTTAAACAATATTCTTAAGCCAATTCGAGAAAAAATGCTTCCGTTAACGCAATATGCCGATTCATTGGCAGAGTGGGAACCTGTATTTTTTCAGCCAGAACAATGTAATTGGTGGCTTGAACGTTGGGATCGAGAAGATGATGCTGAGTTATTCAAAAAATATCCTGTTCCTGAAAACTTAAAGCCACAGGATTAGATTTATTGATTAAATGAAGTGATATTTTACTCTATGAGTTTTTCAACAGCTTGTCTATATCACTAGGTTGAAGTCACATTGAGTGAATCAAAATTTAGATAATAAAAAACCCAAGTCATTATGCTTGGGTTTTTTACAAAGATGTCGCCATCTTGAATATGGCGTCCCTACGGGGATTCGAACCCCGGTTACCGCCGTGAAAGGGCGATGTCCTAGGCCTCTAGACGATAGGGACAGATGAGGCAACACAGGTAAAACTTTTGGTGGAGTCAAGGAGGATCGAACTCCTGACCTCTACAATGCCATTGTAGCGCTCTACCAACTGAGCTATGACCCCCAGTCTGTGTGAGCGCAATATTAGGGATATTGCGCCTTCACGTCAACAGAAAAATGAATTAAGCTTCGTCGATTGCATCATTTTTCGGCAATTTGATGCTTTCGTTGAGTTTTTCCCAAACTTTTGCTTCTTTTTTACTCGGACCACCCACAATTTCAAGTGCATGGCGTAAACGTGCAAACGTTAAGTCTGGACCAATCGTCACCATTGATTGCATAACAGGTGTCGATGAAGTCGAACCCGCAATCGCGATAAAGAATGCAGGCATGAAATCACGGAGTTTGATTTCCATTTGATTCGCCAAATCCATGAGCGTTTGGCTCACGGTATCGTTGTTCCAAGTAAATAAGCTTTCTAAACGCCAGATGGCAAACTGCAAACTTTGACGAACTTGTTCTTCACTGAGTTTTTTACTTTCGAACTGTTCTTTTGACAAGGTAGGGAATTGATTGAAATAGAAACCTGCCCAGTTAACAGCTTCAGAAAGTAAATTAATACGTGGCTGAATGGCTGCAGCAATGTCTTCAAGGGTTTTACGGTCTGCTTTCCAAGCAAGCAAAGTATTGAGCAACTCAGCAGGTGTAAGCGCTTTAATCCACTGACCATTTAACCAATTGAGTTTTTCAACATCGAAAATTGGACCGCCTAAAGAGACACGTTGAATGTCAAAATGCTCAATCATTTCAGCTAAAGTAAACTTTTCGCTTTCATCTGGCATTGACCATCCCATACGACCTAAATAATTGAGTAATGCTTCAGGAAGTACGCCGATATCTTTGTAATAATTGATCGAGGTTGGGTTTTTACGCTTCGACAATTTTGATTTATCAGGATTACGCAACAATGGCATGTGACATAATGTTGGCATTTCCCAACCAAAATATTGGTAGAGTAACTGGTGTTTTGGCGCAGATGGTATCCATTCTTCACCACGGATTACGTGGGTAATATCCATTAAATGATCATCGACCACATTGGCCAGATGATAAGTTGGTAAGCCATCGGTTTTCAGCAAAATTTGCATGTCTACCTGTGCCCATGGAATCTCAACTTCACCACGCAATAAGTCGTTGAATTGGCAAATCCCTTGTTCAGGTACTTTCATACGAATCACATGCGCTTCACCAGCAGCAAGACGTTGTTGTACTTCTTCTTGAGAAAGTTTTAAACCACGCCCATCATAACGCGGTGTTTCACCACGAGCCTGTTGCTCGGCACGCATTTGATCAAGCTCTTCAGCCGTCGCAAAACAATAGAAGGCATGCCCTTTTTCAACCAGTTCTAAAGCATATTGTTTATAAATTCCCATACGCTCAGATTGGCGATAAGGTGCGTGTGGACCACCGACATCTGGACCTTCTGACCAATTTAATCCTAACCAACGCAATGAGTCTAAAATCATTTGTTCAGATTCAGGTGTAGAGCGAAGTTGGTCTGTATCTTCAATACGAAGAATAAATTCACCACCATGTTGTTTGGCAAAACATAAGTTAAACAAAGCGATATAGGCAGTCCCTACATGTGGGAAACCTGTTGGAGAGGGTGCAATACGAGTACGGACTTTCATAACCAAATATTATTCAGAATGTAAATTGAAACTATTATAACGAAAAAGCCCAATCGCTTAAGGGTTAATTCACCAATAAAGGACTGGGCTTCTAAATTCTTTTGAGGAGTAAAGAATTTATTTTCTCAAATCAAGCAACTATGAGGTATGTGGTTGGAAAATTGCTTGTACAAAACGCGAAAACTTTTGATGTTGTTCAGCTAAAAAATTTTGTGATGGTGTAGTTTTAAGTGAAGTTAAAACTTTGATTTGATCTTTGTCTGAAATCAATTTGCTTTCACCACGTTTTTGCTGATTCAGCGCTTTTTCAATCGGTGATTGTTTGTCGGATACAACAATCATAGATTGTATTGGTCGAGTAGTATCTTTAGTGACAGCACTATGACCTGTTTGCGCCATGATTGTTAGTCCTATACTGATACCTAACAATTTTAAATGTGGATACTTCATTCCATCTACTCCCCCGGATGGTCGATTTTTTTTCTTTAACAAGGTGTGTTTAACATGGTTATTGTAGCAAAATAAGTTACAAAAAGCTTAACTACGTCACATTTTTTAATAATACTACACAAAAAATGTCTAAAAAACAACCATTGAAACGAAATGTAATAATTAAATTAATATCATATAAATATGGATGAATCGTGAAGAATTCAAGTCTACATTAAGTTGTTTAGAAAATATTCGAAATTATTAAGCTGTTTATTGCATATATTTGAATATCTTAAAATATGAAAAGAATAGAGTTTATTTTTATAAGTGATTGATTGTTAAATTAAAACAATGAAAATATAGTGCATGCTAAGTACTAAAAACTGAGAAACAAATGAAAAAACGACTGCTTTTAAGTGCAATCAGTCTGATTGCGATAGGGAATACATATGCTGCAAAAGAATTTTTAAATGTATCGTATGATCCCACACGAGAATTTTATCAAGAATATAACAAAAGTTTTGGACAGTTTTGGAAATCGAAAACAGGACAAGATGTTGAGTTTAAACAATCTCATGGTGGTTCAGGAAAACAAGCAAGATCCGTGGTCGATGGTTTACAAGCGGATGTGGTAACGTTGGCATTGGCGAATGATATTGATGAAATTGTCAATGCGGGACTGATTGAAAAAGGTTGGCAAAAGGAGTTTCCTAATAACTCGGCACCATATACCTCAACAGTGGTGTTTCTGGTCCGAAAGGGCAACCCAAAAGGAATCAAAGATTGGAATGATCTGGTAAAACCAGGTGTTGAAATTATTACACCGAACCCTAAAACGGGTGGTGCACCGCGTTGGATTTATTTATCCGCTTGGGGTTATGCCTTAAAACAGCCAGGTGGTAATGATGCTAAAGCACGTGAGTTGGTGAAAAAGATTTATAAAAATGTCAAAGTTTTAGACTCTGGTGCTCGAGGCTCTCTCACTACTTTTGCTGATCGTGGTATTGGTGATGTATTGCTGTCTTGGGAAAATGAAGCAATTTTAGCAACCTCTGGTCCAGATAAAGACAAATATCAGATTGTTTATCCGTCGATTTCTATCCTTGCTGAACCTTCAGTTGCCATTGTCGACAAAGTTGTCGATAAAGATGGCAATCGAAACCTAGCCAAAGGTTATCTAAATTATCTGTATTCTCCTGTAGGGCAAGATCTTGCAGCAAAATACAATTTCCGTCCTCGTGATACAAAAGCGGCTGCTAAATATGCTGCTAAATTCCCTAAAATCAAATTGTTCACAATTGATCAAGTTTTTGGTGGTTGGGCGAAAGCACAAAAGGTGCATTTTGCCAATGGTGGGGTATACGATCAATTTACAGCTGAAAAGTAATGCTTTGAAAGCAAAGCCTTTTGATCTGATCAGGCTTTGCTTTTTTGTACTTTTTTCAGTTTTTACTTTAAATCACTTATCCTTATATTATTGCGATAGCCTTGATGTGTACCTTATTGATTAATATTTTTATGAAAGGTGGTCCTGTTTGAGCATGACTGTTTTTTGGTTTTCTATCTTTTATCTAATATGATCAAAATAAAATTAAACTGGCAATTTCAAACCTCAATGAATTGAAAAAATTCATCAATATCAATCATCATTTATTTTTGCTCCTCATTCGATCTTGTATCTTTATGCTTTTGATTGATGTTTATTGGCTTATTTCATATATTTAGAATAATTTTAAATTTGCTGCGGCGCTCATATGAAAAAGAATTTTAAAGCACTTTTAAGTGCTGTGATTATTGCAACTGGATTTACAGGAACAACTCAAGTCACTCATGCGGCTGATCGTGAGTTTTTAAATGTGTCTTATGATGCAACTCGTGAGTTTTATGATGAGTTTAATAAATCATTTGGTGCATATTGGAAAGCGCGTACAGGAAAAACTGTGGATTTTAAACAATCACATGGCGGTTCTGGAAAGCAAGCACGTGCCGTGGTGGATGGTTTAAAAGGTGATGTGGTGACTCTGGCTCTAGCTAACGACATCAATGAAATTGTAAAGTCGGGTCAAATTAACCCGGGTTGGGAAAAAGAGTTTCCAAACAACTCAGCACCTTATACTTCAACGGTTGTATTTTTAGTGCGTAAGGGTAATCCTAAAGGTATCAAAGACTGGACAGATTTAACCAAGCCGGGTGTGCAAATCATTACACCGAATCCGAAAACGGGTGGATTGCCAAGATGGATTTATCTTTCAGCTTGGGGTTATGCATTGAAACAACCAGGTGGTGATGATGCGAAAGCGCGTGAGTTTGTTTCCAAGATGTATCATAACGTGAAAGTAATGGATCCTGCTGCACGTGCATCCATGACCACCTTTGCTGAACGTGGCATTGGTGATGTTTTATTGACTTGGGAAAATGAAGCCATGGTCAGTAAAAAAGCCACAGGCAATAAGTTTGATATCGTCTATCCGTCTATGTCGATTCTGACTGAGCCTTCTGTTGCGATTGTAGATAAGACGGTTGAGAAGAATGGCAATAAGTGGTTGGCAACAGGCTATATCAATTATTTATATTCCCCGATTGGTCAGGATATGGCAGCACGTCATTTTTATCGTCCACGTAATGCAAAAGTTTTAGCAAAATATGCGAAACAATTTCCTGAATTAAAAACTTTCACCATTGATGAAGTATTTGGTGGTTGGGCGAAAGCGCAGCAAACACATTTCGCAAATGGCGGTGTTTTCGATCAGATTTATAATACCAAACGTTAAGCGGTAATTGATTTGATGAAGAACCTCCTTAAGGAGGTTTTTTTATTCATCAATGAATAGGTTAGACTCAGTTCAAATTGAACAATAACTTGAAATTATGTGCATCCAAATCAGACTGGCGGCAGCCAATGACATTGAAACAATTTTTGATATTCGAACCTCAGTCAAAGAGAATCATTTATCACGAACACAATTGACTGAGTTAGGTATTACGACAGCAACCATATCTGAGTTAATTCACAGTTGTTCTTGTGTTTGGGTTGCTGAATTGAATGATCAGGTATGTGGATTTGCAATAGCAGATCAAGATGAGGGAAGTATTTTTGCAATGTTTGTTTATCCCGATTTTGAAGCAAAGGGCATTGGCACTGCATTACTTAAAAAAGCGGAAGATTTTTTATTTCAATATTTTCAAGAAATTTGCTTGGAAACTGATGCAAGAAGCCGTGCTTGTACGTTTTATGCTCAACATGGTTGGCGAGTCGTTGAACATTTTGAAAATCATGACGTGAAAATGATGAAGCAAGCACGGTAACTTTATAGCACTGCTTTTGTTGTTTTTTCGCCCTATTTTTTGTTTCAAACACAGGAAAAACGGTTTTCTCTATAAAAAGTAATATTTCCCTACAAAAAGTCGTTTGGAGCTTTAACAAAACAAGGTAATAATGTGCAGTTACTTTTTTTGCTTAAACTGAAACTCTAATTATGTCTCATATTTCTGTATTACTACATGAAACTGTCGATGCTTTACTTGCAGGGCGCAATACAGGAATTTACGTGGATGGGACGTTTGGGCGTGGCGGTCACACCCGTTTATTGCTCTCTAAGTTGGATGAAAACTCCAAAGTATATGCTTTTGATAAAGATCCTCAAGCACTCGAAGTGGCATATCAGCTTGAAAAAGAAGATCCTCGATTTAAAATTATTCATGCAAGTTTTGCAGATTTACAACAAGAATTGAATCAATTGGATATTTATCAAGTTGATGGAATTATGGCAGATTTAGGGGTGTCATCACCTCAGTTAGATCAAGCTGAACGTGGTTTTAGTTTTATGCATGATGGACCACTTGATATGCGTATGGATAATTCTCAAGGGCAAACCGCTGCTGAGTGGTTGCTGGATGTTGAAGAAGAACATTTGGCGAATATCATCTTTCAATATGGTGAAGAACGTTATAGCCGTCGTATTGCCAAAGCGATTAAACAAGCCGGTTATATTGAAACCACAGGAAAATTAGCAGAAATTGTTAAAGTTGCGCATCCAAAGTGGGAAAAGAATAAGCATGCGGCAACACGAACTTTCCAAGCCATTCGTATAGAAATTAACAAAGAGCTGGATGATGTACATACCTTTTTACCTCAAGCCGTAGATTTGTTAAAATCAAACGCACGTTTAGCCGTGATAAGTTTTCATTCACTTGAAGACCGAATTATTAAGCAATTTATTCAAAAAGAATCAACTTTAGCAGAAGATAATGGTTGGGGATTACCGCAAAAAGTACAAGATACTCGTCGACTGAAAAAAATAGACCGAATTCGTGCCAGTGAGGAAGAAGTCAAGGTGAATCCTCGCTCACGTAGTGCTTGGCTCCGGGTTGCAGAGCGATTAGAACAAAAAGGCGCATAATGAAACAAGAAATTATAGAAGAATCAAGTCGTAAACTGGCTGTCAAAAAAGCAATTGTTTATGGTCTTATGGTTGCCGCAGTACTGATCAGCGCTTTTATGGTGGTGTTACAAGTTTTTGCTTATCGTCATGATTTTCGTGATTTAAATAGTTATATGCGTGAGCGCGAAGATATCAATGCAGAGTGGGGGCGTTTGCTCATTGAACAACAGACATTTGGTGCGACAGCACAAATTGGTACGCGTGCAGTAACGCAACTCCGAATGTATTCACCGCCAGCTGCACAAACAGTTGTCATTTCATTACCAAGTGAATCAGAGCAGAAGAAGTAAGGCATCTGTATGGTAGATAAGCAAACTAAACAGACTCGGCAACCGCGTAAAAAGCAGCCGTCCATTACCCAAAAAAGTACCGCATCTATCGATATGTGGCGTTTTTATCTTATGTGGGGCGTGGTTCTTTTATGCTTTGTAGGTCTGGTTGGTCGTGCATTTTATGTGCAAGTGATTAATAAAGACTTTTTGCAAAATAAAGCCAATGCCAATATTTTGCGTACAGAAACGTTGAAAGCCATGCGTGGTGTGATTAGTGATCGCCATGGTGTGCCTTTGGCGATTAGCTCTCCGATCATGAAAGTGGTGATTGATCCACGAGAGTATTTTGAGACCAAAAAGCAATTTGACACCATCACAGCTGAATTACAAAAAACGCCAAATAGTCGAAAATTGAAACGTCAGTTACCGGATGAAAATTTAAATTTAGATGAATTGGCAGATGCGGTAGGCATTGATCGTGCAGATTTAAAGAAACGTTTGAATGAACGTCCTCGCTCACGCTATTTGGTGTTAAAAAAAGAAGTTCCACCGCCTCAGGCAGATTTCATTACCCAGCATAAATTTGCAGGGGTGTATGCTGAGAAAACCTATAAACGTTATTATCCACAACCTCAACCCAATGCTCAGATTATTGGTTTAACCAATAGTGAGGGAACCGGGATTGAAGGCTTGGAGATGCAATTAAACTCACGTCTTGCAGGTGAGGATGGTGAGCAAAAAATCTCACGGGATAAGCACGGTAACCGTATTAGCACGCCAGAAGTGGTCAAAGAGGTTAAAGCAGGCGAAAATATCACTTTAAGTATAGATTCACGTTTGCAATATATTATGTATCGTGAGTTGACTGCTGTAGGTGTGGCAAACAATGCGCGCTCTGCATCTTCAATCGCTGTAGATGTTAAAACGGGCGAAATTTTGGCAATGGCAAGTTGGCCATCTTATAACCCCAACGATAAGAATGGTTTAAATAATAAAGATGCTATGCGTAACCGAGGGGCAATCGACATGTTTGAACCTGGTTCGACCATGAAGCCTTTTACGATTGCTGCTGGGTTGGAAAGTGGTCAATATACGCCAAATACTGTAGTTAATACCAGCCCGGGTTCAATGCGTTTAGGTTCTCATACCATTCGTGATACGCATAACTATGGTTCACTGACTGTTACTGGTGTGATTATCAAGTCATCTAACGTGGGCTCTGCAAAAATTGCCTTGTCTTTGCCGAAAGAAACATTACCTAGCTTCTTTAGAAAGGTCGGTTTTGGTCAGCGTTCAGCGGTGAAATTCCCAGGTGAAAGTAGTGGTTTGGTGCTTCCTCCTGAGAAATTGAATTCATCGCAAATCGGCACAATGGCTTATGGTTATGGTCTAAATGCGACGATTTTGCAGTTGGCACAAGGCTATGCCATGTTAGCCAATCATGGTGTGGAATATCCATTAAGTCTCTATAAACTCAATGACCAGCCCAAAGGGAAGCAGGTCTTAGATCCTAAAATTGCTGATTCAGTTTTATTGATGTTAGAGCAAGTGACTATGCCAGGCGGAACCGCAAAACAAGCCAATATTCCAGGTTATCGTGTTGGTGGTAAAACAGGAACGGCACATAAGCTGCGTCCTGATCATCGTGGTTATTCAAATACAGAATATCGTGCATTATTTGCAGGTGTCGCGCCGATTAGTGATCCTCGATTAGCGATTATTGTGGTGGTGGAAAATCCTCGTGGTCAATATTATGGTGGTCTGGTTGCAGCACCAGTTTTTGCTCGAATTATGCAAGAGTCTTTACGTTTAATGAATGTGCCTTTGGACAAGCCGCTTGAAACGGCAAAGGCGACGCGATAGGTAAATCATGATGATTAATTTTCTAGACATTTATCACAATGGTCGTGATCAAGACCATACACAGAGTTGGATGTCTGAGCCATTTAAGGGTTTCTCTCTAGATAGTCGCTATGTTCAGCATGGACAGATTTTTATTGCATTAACCAGTTATTCTCAACCTGAAAAAACACGGCAGTTTGCTCAGGCGGCTTTGGATAAAGGTGCATTGGCAGTGATTAGTGAAACGGATTTAGGCATTGCATCAGCTTTGGTTTGTCCTCAAGTTCGCAGATTGATGGGACAATGGCAAAAACAATATTTACAAGCAACAACACCTGTACAAGCGGTACGCGTTTTGGCTGTCACTGGAACCAATGGTAAAACAACGATTTCACGTTTGGTTGCTGAGTTGTTGACATTGCTAAATAAAAAATGTGCGGTTATGGGGACAACAGGTAATGGTATTTTACCGCACTTGGAAGCGTCCTCTCATACCACTTTAGATGCTTTACATTTACAAAATCTAATGCATGATTTTGCCTTACAAGGCGCTGAATTTGCTTCAATCGAAGCGAGTTCTCATGGCTTGGAGCAAGGGCGCTTGAATGGTTGTGATATCGAAATTGCTGCCTATAGCAATTTAAGCCGTGATCATTTGGATTATCATGGAACACTTGAAGCCTATGCTGAAGCAAAATCTTTATTGTTTAAATGGTCTTCGTTAAAAGTCGCAGTTATTAATATTGATGATGCGCATGCTGATTTGATGATGAATGCTGCGAGCAGTAATTTGTCGCACCCTAAAGTATTGACTTATTCGACCTCTAAAGCTGCTGATTATCAGGTCTTTGGAATTAAATATAGCTTGGATGGTGCAGTTTTTCACTTAAAAACAGCCAAAGGCGAATTTACTGTACATAGCCCATTGCTCGGGCATTTTAATATTGAAAACCTTGTGGCAAGTTTAATTGTCGCTGAGCAAGCAGGCTTTGATTTACAACAGTTGATTGCACAAGTACCAAAGTTAAAAGGCGCACCAGGACGAATGCAAGTCATTCGTGATCAGGATCGATTATTTGTTGTCGACTATGCCCACACGCCAGATGCATTAACCCAAGTATTAAAAACTTTAAAGCGCCATGTTGAAAATCAACTTTGGGCGGTATTTGGTTGTGGGGGTGATCGTGATCGTGGTAAACGTCCTTTGATGACCAAAGCAGCATTGGAACAAGCCACCCCTGTGGTGATGACATCAGATAATCCGCGCACTGAAAATCCAGAACAAATTTTTGCCGACATGAAACAAGATATCGATTTTAGCCAGCACGAGGTGCATGAGATTCGTGATCGTCGTGAAGCGATTAAATATGCAGTCAAACATGCACAAGCAGGCGATATTGTGGTGATTGCTGGCAAAGGACATGAAAACTATCAAGAAATAGATGGGGTGCGTCATTGGTTTGATGATGTTGTTGAAGTGCAATCTGCTATAGATGCGCAACACCATAAAACCAATTCAGCCTATCCAGCTCAGTAGGAATAAACGATGCATACCTCGACGACGAGTACTGTACCTTTAGAGCCATGGTCAGCAACAGAACTTGCTGAAGCAACTCAAGGATATTGGTATTTAGATCAAGCACCACAAGGTGAAATTAAACGTATTTTAACTGATTCACGCCATGCTGAATTGGGTGATGTGTTTTTAGCACTTAAAGGTGAACGTTTTGATGCACACGATTTTGTTGTGCAAGTGGCTGAAAATGGCTGCCAAATTGCGATTGTCAGTCATCCTGTTGAAGCCAATATTTGTCAGTTGGTTGTTGAAGATACCCGTTTGGCATTGGGACATTTAGGTGCGTATCGTCGCGCTCAGCATCCTCAATTAAAAGTGATTGCACTGACTGGCAGTAGTGGTAAAACCACCACCAAAGAAATGTTGGGTAGTATCCTTACACGTTTAGCTCCGACTTTGATTACTCGTGGTAATTTAAATAATGATCTTGGTGTGCCAATGATGCTCTTGGAACTACGTTCAGAACATCAATATGCAGTCATGGAGCTGGGTGCAAGCCATCAAGGTGAAATTGACTATACCTCAAACTTGGTACAACCTCAGGTGGCGGGCATTCTCAATATCGGCACTGCACATTTAGGTGAGTTTGGTGGTCGTGATGGAATTTGTCGTGCTAAATCTGAAATTTATCGCCATATTGATCAAACAGGAACATCTATTATTCCTGCGGCTGATGATTTCACTGATACGATTCGCCAAGCTATACAGACAGAACATTGTTTGAGTTTTGGGAATGGTGGTGAGGTTTTTGCAACAGATATCCAGTTGTTGGCACAATCAGCAATATTTACCATCAATACACCGCAAGGCTCCAAATTGGTTAATTTGCCTTTTGCAGGTGCACACAATGTACATAATGCAGAGGCTGCAACAGCATTCGCCTTAGCAATCGGTATCGCTTTAGAGGATATTGTTGCTGGTTTAGAGTCAGCACAAGGGGCTAAAGGGCGTCTAAACTTTATTCAAAAAAATAATCATTTATTGATTGATGATACCTACAACGCCAATCCAACGTCCATGCGTGCCGCAGCTGAGGTGCTTGCACAACAGCAAGGAATTAAAGTCATGGTCATCGGAGATATTGGAGAGCTGGGAGATACTGCGGCTCAACAGCATTACATGCTAGGTCGTGATCTCGTTTCAGTGAGTGGTATTGATTTTGTTGTCGCTGTAGGCGAGTTTGCTCCTGCAACACAAGAAGGTGCTCGAAGCACTCAATATGGTAAAAAATTACAAGCTTTTCTGAATCAAGAACAAGCTTTGCCTTTATTATTAAGTTTAATAAAAACACATCAACCCCAGTCCATGAGTTTCTTATTTAAAGGTTCTCGTTATACCCATATGGAAACGTTGATGGCTGATTTGATGGAGAAAGTTTAATGCTGTTTTGGTTATTTCAACACTTGGCGGGTTATGAAAATGCGTTCCAAGTTGTTCGATACTTATCGTTACGCGCATTGCTCAGTGTATTGACTGCACTTGCGATTGGTTGGGCTTTGGGTCCAGTGATGATTCGTAAACTACAAGCACTCAAATATGGTCAAGCAGTCAGTTCGTTTGCACCTGAAAATCATGCCAAGAAAATGGGTACACCAACCATGGGCGGGATTTTAATCCTACTCTCCATTGGGATTAGTACTTTGCTTTGGGCAGACTTATCCAATCCCTATGTGTGGATTGTTTTAATGGTTATGGTGATCTTTGGTGCGGTAGGCTGGGCAGATGACTGGATTAAAGTTCGTTATAAAGACAATGCTGGTTTGCCTGCCAAGAAAAAATTCTTTTGGACATCTATCGGTTCACTGGGAGCGGGTATTGCATTGTATGTAATTGCAACTCAGCAGGATAACCCTATACATACAGCCAATATGTTGGATTTGTTGATTCCATTCTTTAAGAATTTGAGTATTCCATTGTCTGCAATTCCATTGGGGATTGGGTTTATTATTTTCACCTATTTGGTCATTAATGGCGGTTCAAATGCGGTGAACTTAACTGATGGCTTGGATGGTTTGGCGATCATGCCAATTGTCTTGGTTGCGGCTGGTTTAGGTGTTTTTGCATATTTGGCAGGTGATGTTCGCTTTGCCAATTATTTACATATTCCTTATGTGAAATATACATCTGAATTGGTGATTATCTGTGCTGCGATGATTGGTGCCGGTTTAGCATTCTTATGGTATAACGCACATCCTGCACAAGTCTTTATGGGCGATGTGGGAGCATTATCCTTAGGCGCGATGTTGGGTACAATCGCAGTGATGGTTCGTCAAGAAATAGTATTCGCGATCATGGGTGGGGTATTTGTTGTTGAAGCGATTTCCGTGTTTTTGCAAATTGGATCGCTACGTATGCGTAATAAACGTGTTTTTCTGATGGCACCCTTACATCATCATTATGAAAAGAAAGGCTGGCGTGAGACTCAAGTGGTGATCCGTTTCTGGATTATTACAATTATGCTGGTAGTTTTAGGTCTAATGACATTAAAATTACGATAAGCCAAAGTCAGTTGAAGAAGTCGGCATTTGCCGGCTTTTTTATTGGCTTTTACTATATTTTGTGGAGAATACGATGAATTTATTGATGTGCCCTGTATGCCGTGAGGGGTTAAGCCTATCAGGTCGAACTTGGCGCTGTGTAAATCATCATAGTTATGATGTCGCAAAGCAAGGTTATGTCAATTTACATGTGGTACAACACAAACACAGTAAAAATCCAGGGGATACTGTTGAATCTGTACAAGCGCGACGGGCTTTTCTCAGTGATGGATTTTATGCACCTTTACAACAAGCAATCGTAAAAAAAATTCGAGATTTACGTATTGAAAATCTGTTGGATATCGGTTGCGGTGAAGGCTACTATACTGATGCAATGCAACATGAGGTGATGCAATGTGTTGGGGTGGATATTGCGAAAAATGCAGTTCAGGTGGCTGCAAAGCTCAATAAAAAAGTGACTTGGATTGTGGGAACAGGGGCGACATTACCAGTTTTAGATCAATCCATAGATCTATGTACCAGTTTGTTTAGTCCAATCCCTATTGAGGAAATCCTGCGAGTCCTTAAGCCTCAGGCTTATCTCATCGTGGTTACGCCTGCACCTGAGCATTTGTATGCAATGCGTGAAGGTTTGTTTGATGAAGTAAAAATGCATGATCCGCATAAGTTTGTTGAGCAATTACAAGCGCATTTTGATTTGATTGAGCAACCGATTGTGGAAACGACTTTTGAGTTAAATCAAGCACAATTAAAAAATCTGATTGCTATGACACCTTATGCATATAAAGCAAAACCTGAAAAGCGTATGGTTTTAGAACAACAAGCGCAAACTGAATTAAAAGCCGCATTTCAGATGTATATTTTCCAGAAAAAATAGCCAATTAATCGACATAAAAAATGCCATCTATTGATGGCATTTTTTATGATGAAATTTGACTATTGAACTTCGTTAATCAAATTTTCAAGCGAGTCTTGTTCCCGTTTTGCAGCACCTTGATTCATCGCAGGCGGTGTTGCTTTATTCGGCTTTAACGGCTGATCATTACCCTCATCAGGTAAATCATCAAAATCATTGGACGCGTTACGTGTTGGAGCAACTGGAGCTGGTCTAAAGATTGGACGGGCTAAAGGTGGAGATGAACCATAGCTTTCGTTTTGAGTTTGGTCATCAATTTGAGTTTGATGACGTTGTTCACGCGAAATTGGTGCTTTAGCATCTTTATCAAAGTGTACCCAAGCCGATGGCGTGCCTTTTAAAGCTTTATCCATAAAGCTGGTCCAAACTGGAAGTGCAGCAATACCACCAAATTCGCGTCGACCTAATGTAGATGGTTGGTCAAAGCCTACCCAAGCAATGGCAACCAATTTACCATTGAAGCCTGCAAACCAAGCGTCTTTAGCATCATTCGTTGTTCCTGTTTTACCACCAATATCATCACGACCAATTTTAAGTGCAGCACGACCTGTACCATGTACAATTACATCACGAAGAATATTTGCCATGTCGAAGGCTGACTGTGATTTTAAAATACGTTGGGCTTGACGATATTTACTTTGCTCTTCTTTACTTAAAGGTGTTGCTGCATCATCAACACTGATATTGGCACCTTCAATCACTTCATCATCTGGGGTGACTTCGGCATCAACTGTCTGATTTTTTTGGTTAATACATGGAATACACGCATATTCAGGACTTGCTTCATAGATGGTTTTACCAAAAGCGTCTTCAATACGACTGATAAAATGCGGTTGAATGCGATATCCCCCATTGGCAATAGCTGCATAGCCTGTTGCCATTTGTACAGGAAGTACTTGTGGTGTACCTAAGGCAATGGTGAAGTTTCGCGGAATTTGATCTTCTTGTAAACCAAAGTCCATCAGTAATTGTCGTGCACGTTCAACACCAACACTTTGTAGTAAGCGTACAGATACTGTATTACGAGACAAATATAAGGCACGACGTAATGGGATCATGCCCAAATAACGACCATCGGAGTTTCTTGGTGACCAACGACCAATCGTAATTGGGCTGTCATTGACCATAGTATAAGGTGTCATACCACGTTCAAGGGCAAGTGCGTAAACAAAGGGTTTAATGGTGGAGCCTGGTTGGCGCCAACCTTGTAATGCACGGTTAAATTTCGATTGATAGAAGTTGTACCCCCCGACCACTGCTTCAATCGAACCATCATTTGGATTGATGGCAATAAGTTGACCTTGGACTTTCGGGGTTTGCACCAATGACCAAGCCGTTTTATTGTCATTGGGACGTAAACGGATGATATCTTTCACTGAAACAATTTGTGAGGCACGACTGGGTGCACCACCCACAGCGTTGGCATTGATGTATTTTCTTGCCCAAGACATTCCTGACCAAGGGACGGTTACCGTTGAACCATCTTGCATTTTGGCTTCAAAGGTATTGCTGCCCACTTTAATCACTTCGGCAGGGTATGTATTGGCATAAGGAATAAAATCTTTGAGTGGCTTGTCATGTGCCTCAGCACCACGCCAACCATGACGGCGGTCGTAATCTTCTAAACCTTTTTGTACAGCATCTTCAGCATATTGCTGACGCTGGCTATTGACAGTTGTATAAACTTTATAACCTGAGTCAATCGCTTGTTCACCAAACTTTTCTACCAATTCAGCGCGAACCATTTCACCGACATAAGGAAATTTATTGCTTAAACCGCGATCTGGCATGCTTAAGTTTATCGGTTCAGCAACCGCTTTTTCATATTCAGCCTGTTTCAAATAGCCTAGCTGAAGCATACGTCCCAAAATCCAGTTACGACGCTCAAGTGCACGTTCAGGGTTTACAACAGGATTATATTTAGAAGGCGCTTTAGGCAAACCAGCAATCATCGCCATTTGTGCAATACTGAGCTGATCTAAGCTTCTGTCATAGTAAATTTTTGCTGCAGCAGCAATACCATAGGCATTTTTACCTAAGAAAATTTTATTGACATATAAAGATAAGATTTCTTCTTTGGATAAGTTTTGTTCTATTTTTCGGGCTAAAAATACTTCAGTCAATTTACGCTTCAAAGTACGTTCAGGTGATAGATAATAGTTCTTGGCAACCTGCATGGTGATGGTCGAACCACCTGTCTGTACATTTGATCCAGTCACACTTTCACTCAATGCACGACCTAAGCCCTTAAAGCTGATTCCGCTATGTTCAAAGAAAGATGAATCTTCAGCAGCAAGGAAAGCATGAATGAAATGCGGCGGAATCTGATCGTATTCCACAGGCACAGAAAGCTTGCCACCATATTCAGCAATTAATTGATTATCTGCCGAGTAAACTTGTAAAGGTTTTAATAATGGCGCTTTTTTTAAAGAGCTCATTTCTGGCAGAGATGGGGCAATATATAGGTACATTCCATAAAAGCCCATCGGAATTGCGACTAAGATAATAATAATCAGCAAAAAAAAGGGATGAATATGACCTGAACAAGATAGCTTTTTCATAACAAGTAAGTTTTAATAATAGCTAATGGCAAACTAATTGTGGTCAGTATAGCTTCTCATGTGATGGATTGTTAGATGGGATATTGTATCTGTAAAAAATTAAGACCAAATACAGCTAGTTTGTGTTATTTGTTGGGGATAAAAAAATAATAGGAAATGTATCGTGCTTAGACTATATCGTAAGCAAAATAAGGGGTTGGTAGGAGTAGATATTAGTTCTACTACTGTAAAAATTTTAGAGCTCTCTGTTAAGAACGGTCGTTACTGGGTTGAAAGTTATGGATTAAGTCCGCTGATTGATGGGAGTGTGGTTGAAAAAAACATTCTCAATCCAGAAGCAGTTGCAGATGCATTAGAGCGAGCAGTCAATCTTGCTAACCCTCAATCGCAAAATGTGGCTGTTGCTGTACCTACTTCTATGGTGATTCATAAAATCATAGAAATGGATGCAGATATGTCCGATGAGGAAAGAGAAGTTCAGATTCGAATGGATGCTGAACAATATATTCCTTTTCCTTTGGATGAAGTGAGCTTAGATTTTGAAGTATTGAATGATAAGTTAGCCAATCCGAATCGAGTGAATGTACTTTTGGTGGCGACACGTGCTGAAAATATTGAGTCTCGTGTTGAAGTTCTGGAAATTGCAGGCTTATCTCCTAAAATTGCAGATGTAGAAAGCTATGCCATAGAACGTGCATTCGATGTCTTTTCAGATACTTTACCCATCGGGGTGAATCTTGTTGGGATCTTAGATATTGGTCACACCATGACCACATTGTCTGTGATGCAAAAAGGTAAGATTATTTACACGCGTGAGCAGGTGTTTGGGGGCAAACAACTGACACAAGATGTGCAAAATCGTTATGGTTTATCTTATGAGGAAGCAGGTCGTGCCAAGAAAGACCGCACCTTACCCGATGATTTTGAAACTGAAGTGTTAATGCCGTTTTTAGAAGCGGTGGTTCAGCAAGCAGCGCGTTCATTGCAATTCTTCTTCTCCTCCTCACAATTTAATGAGATTGATCATATTTTGCTGGCAGGTGGAAATGCAAATATCCCAGGTTTGGCAAAATTATTACAACAAAAATTAGGCTATCGAGTCACTGTTGCAAATCCATTTTTACAAATGGGTTTTTCACCGCAAATTGACTTAAGAAAAATAGAAAATGATGCACCATCACTTATGGTTGCATGTGGCTTAGCGTTGAGGAGTTTTGATTAATGGCAAAGATTAACTTACTCCCTTGGCGTGACGAGCTAAGAGAACAGAAAAAGAAACAATTTGTGGCAATCTGTGTGGGTGTTGCATTGATTGGATTGGCAACTGTGTTATTGGCATGGTTTTATTTTGATCATAAGCTTGAAGATCAAGAGCAGGCCAATCAGTTGGTAACCAGTACCAATCAAAACTTAGATATGCAATTAAAAACTTTAGATGGATTGCAAGAGCGTCGTAATGCCATTATTGAGCGAATGAAGTTGATTCAAGGTTTACAAGGACAACGTCCTGTGATTGTTCGCTTGGTTGATGAATTGGTTCGTGTCGTTCCAGCACAAATGTACATCACGAAATTCAGTCGTGTTGGGGATAAATTTACCATCGAAGGTAAAGCTGAAAGTCCGAATACCGTTGCTGAATTATTGCGTGGTTTGGAAGCTTCTGAGTGGTATAGAAATGCCTTTATGAATTCATTCCTAGCCGCAGAAGAAAATAAAAATCAAGCACAAACATCCGTGATTCCTCGAGTAGAAGAGTCTTATGGAAGCTTTGTGGTCACTGTAGATTTAGGGGAAATCGCTTCTGTAGCAGATGATAGTGCAACAAAGGCTGAACAAGTTCCAGCTGCTGGGGGTGCGAAATGAGTCGTGAAGATTTTGAGCAATTAGATTCATCAGTAAACGATGCTCCAAAAAAGAATAAAATGACAGTTGAGAAATTTTTTCAACAGTTCAATACTTTGGATATGAACAACTATGGTAGTTGGCCGCTATCGGTAAAAATTACTTGTTGGATATTTTTGTTCTTTGTGGTTTGTGCAATTGGCTATTTTCTTGCGGTGAGACCGAAGCTGGATGCAATTGATCAGGCACGCACAGTTGAACAGAATCTACTGAATGAATTTAAAGAAAAAGACTCTAAGTTACGAAATTTGCAACAATATCAAGCCCAGTTACAACAAATGGAAGCCAATTTCAATCAACAATTGGAACAGTTGCCAAAAGAAACTGAAATTCCGAGTTTGGTTGAAGATATTAACGTGACTGGGGTGAGTTCAGGGCTAAAATTTAAAAATATCAGACTTGAACCTGAAGTGAAGCAAGAGTTCTTTATTGAACAACCTATTTCCATTGATGCGACAGGGGATTATCACTCATTTGGTACTTTCGTCAGTAGCGTCGCTGCTTTACCACGTATTGTTACTTTGCATGATTTCACCATTACAGGAACTGCCAGTCAGGATAAAAAATCTGATGTTCCTGTGATTGACTATACCATTAAGGCAAAAACCTATCGCTATATTGGTGCTGATGAACAGAAAGCTCAAAAAACTGTGAATCAGACAAATCCAGCTGCACCATCGACACCACAGCAAGGAGGGACACCACAATGAAAAAACACAATAAAATAATCTGTGGAATCTCATTCACTTTGTTGTTGGTTGGTTGTGACTCTAGGATTGATGCCGTCAATCAGGAAATGGCAAATATTCGTAGTCAAACACCTTTGCCGATTGAACCAGCACCTGTATTTAATCCTGTGCCAAGTTTTAATTATTCTGCACAACAATTGCGTAGTCCATTCTTACCAAGTTCGTTGGCAAATGAATTAAAGGTGATGTCAGGAAAACGAGTGTATCCGAATTTCTCTAGACAACCGCAGCCACTTGAAAGTTATCCTTTAGAGTCGTTGACACTGAAAGGAAGTATGAAGGGCAATGCAGGACAAACGGTAGGATTAATCCAAACACCAGATGGTGAAATTGAACGTGTTCAACTGGGCAATTACATGGGGATGAATCAGGGTCGAATTATTGAAATTACACCGACCCGTATTGATTTATTGGAAATTGTTCCAGATGGTCGAGACGGTTATATCGAAAGACCACGCAGTCTAGTTCTAATTGGTCCAGTGGATTAAAACGGAATAAAGGAATAAAAATGAAAAAGAGTTTGAAAAATATCTTGATTGGGGATGGTAAGTTTATGAATAGTCAACTTCGTCAATTTACTATGGCGACGGTCGCAATTGCAATTACACAAGTTGCAGCAGCACAAACCACGATGACCAACATTGTTCCGATGAAAATACCGGGGCAGGGTACAGAAATTCGTGTCATGTTTAATGGTCTTCCTCCGCAGCCACAAGCCTATCAATTGGATAATCCATCTCGTTTAGTATTGGACTTTGACAATGCTAAACAAAATATTAGCCAAGCATCTATTCCCGTAGCGAGTGAGGAAGCTTCCACAGTCGATGTCGCTGCAGATGATCAACGTTCTCGGTTAACAGTAAATTTAAAAAATAGTGGCGCTTTTACAACACGTGTAGAAGGTAATACTTTTATTTTAAAAATTAATAATGCCAATCAAGCACCGAGCTTACCGAGTTATGTATCTCCGACGGTCAATAAGCAAAATCAAGGGATTGCTGATATTGGCTTCCAACGTGGAAATGCTGGCGAAGGGCAAGTAATTGTGAGCCTTTCGGGTGCAAATACCCCAGTGGATGTTCAGCAGCAAGGCAGTAAGGTCGTTATTCGAACATTGGGAAATAAAATTCCTACACATTTATTGCGTCGTTTAAATGTCAATGATTTTGCAACACCAGTTTCTAGCGTAGACGCTTATAACGAGGGTTCCAATGGTGTCATCACCATTCAATCATCGGGTAGCTATGAATATATGGCTTTCCAAGCTGAAAATAAATTAACTGTCAGCTTGAAACGACCTGCAGAAAATAAGGTGGCTCGCCCAAGTGCAAGCCAATCTTATACAGGTAAGAAAATTTCTTTAGATTTCCAAGATATTGAAGTCCGTCGAGTATTACAGTTGTTGGCTGACTTTACCGGAATCAATATGGTGGCTGCTGATTCGGTACAAGGCAATATTACCTTGCGTCTGAAAGATGTGCCTTGGGATCAAGCTTTAGACATTATCCTAAAAACAAAGAATTTGGATAAACGCCGTAATGGGAGTGTGATTTGGATTGCGCCTGTAACTGAGTTAATTAAAGCGGAAGAGGATGAAGCAAAAGCATTAGCGCAAAGTGTAAAATTAGCACCTATTCAAACAGAATATATAAATCTAAATTATGCAAAAGTTGCTGATGTCTTGAAATTATTAGAGGACTCTCGAAATCCTAAAGGTGCTCAAGCGAATGGGACAAGCAATACAGATTCTTTGGCCTTGGAAAGTTTATTGAGTTCAAGAGGCAGTGCAGTAGCTGATATACGAACAAATACACTTATTATTAATGATACTGCGAATAATATTGATAAAGTTCGTAAAATGGTTGATCTCCTTGATGTTTCAGTAAAACAAGTAATGGTTGAAGCACGAATTGTACGTGCTACAACGGATTTCACCAAAGAGATGGGGGTGAAATGGGGTATTTTATCTCAAGGCATCACCAAAAATAATGACCTTTTGGTGGGGGGGAGCGACCAAACGCTTTGGGATTTAAAAACACCTGATGATGAAGGAAAATATACCATTACACGACCTGATAACCTGAATGTAGACCTTGGGGTTACAACAGCTGGAGCAAGTAAAATTGCTTTTGGTTTAATCAGTTTGTCTGATTTTATGTTGGACTTGGAGTTATCTGCTTTGCAATCTGATGGGTATGGTGAGGTGATTTCAACACCAAAAGTCATGACGGCGGATAAACAGAAGGCTAAAGTCGCATCTGGTCAACAAATTCCTTATCAAACAGTATCAACAGCTGGTGGTACAGCAACAGCAACCACATCATTTAAAGATGCGTTATTAAGTCTGGACGTGACGCCAAGTATTACCCCTGATGGTAAAGTACAAATGCAGCTTAATATTACCAGTGATTCTCGAGGTGGTATTGCCCCGAATGGTGAGGTCATTCTGAATAAGAATGAAATCAATACCAATGTCTTGGTGGATAATGGTGAAACTGTAGTTTTGGGTGGGATTTTTGAGCAAGAAAATACCACGAGCCAAACTAAAGTGCCATTCTTAGGAGATATTCCTTATTTAGGGCGTTTATTCCGAAAAGATGCCAAAACAGAGAACAAACGTGAACTGCTAATCTTTGTGACACCAAGAATTGTTAATGACAGTCGTACGAGAAATCATTAATATAGTTTCAATGAAAGCAATTCGATAGGTGACTCCTTGCCAAGCAAAGAGTTTGAAACCCTGCCAAATATTTATTTGGTAGGGCCCATGGGAGCGGGAAAAACAACAGTCGGTCGGCATCTTGCGGAACTGTTAGGTCGTGATTTTTTAGATAGCGATCATGAAATAGAAAGAAAAACAGGTGCATCCATTCCTTGGATTTTTGAAAAAGAGGGTGAACAAGGTTTCCGTACTAGAGAAACCATCGTCATTGATGATTTAACCTCCAAAAAGAATTTAGTTGTTGCGACAGGAGGCGGGGCTGTAACGCAAGCCATGAATCGTGAATATCTCAAGCATCGGGGTATTGTGATTTATTTATATACACCTGTAGAAATTCAATTATTGCGTACACATCGAGATAAAAATCGTCCCTTGTTGCAAGTGGAAAATCCTGAAAAAAAATTAAGAGATCTGCTTAAAATTCGTGATCCATTGTATCGAGATGTTGCACATTATATTATTGAAACCAATCAGGGGGCTGCACGAGACTTGGCGCTGAAAATATTGCAGTTGATTGTTTCAAAAGAAATTGTTTAATCGGTAAATTCTTATTCATTGTTATTTGGCAGGATCATGCAAACTTTACATGTTGAACTGGGTGAACGTCGCTATCCAATTTTTATTGGAAGTCATTTAAATCCTCAAGAGTTACTTGAACCTTATATTAAAGGTCGTCAAGTGATGGTAGTGACCAATAGTACTGTTCAGCCTTTATATTTATCGCATTATGTTGAAGCGATTCAACAATTGGGTAAGCAAGTTGCAACATGTGTCCTACCAGATGGTGAAAAATACAAGAATATTGAACATCTCAACTTGATTTTTGATGCTTTACTTGAGGCTGGTTTTAACCGTGATTGTACGGTTTTGGCTTTGGGTGGCGGTGTGATTGGGGATATGGCTGGTTTTGCCTCAGCCTGTTTTCAACGCGGTGTTTATTTTATTCAAGTGCCAACCACACTGTTGTCCCAAGTGGATTCAAGTGTCGGTGGAAAAACAGGAATTAACCACCCACTCGGTAAAAATATGATTGGTGCATTTCAGCAGCCTCAAGTGGTTCTGGCTGATATGGCACAATTGAAAACCCTACCTGCACGGGAACTTTCAGCAGGTTTGGCTGAAGTCATTAAGTATGCGCTGTTGGGAGATGTGGAATTTCTCACTTGGCTAGAAGCACATATGGATGGTTTAGTTGCTCAAGATCCCGAGTTATTGGCAGAAGCCGTCTATCGTTCTTGTGCACATAAAGCTCGCATTGTGGCCAATGATGAAAAAGAACAAGGTGAGCGTGCGCTGTTAAATTTAGGGCATACTTTTGGTCATGCCATTGAGTCTTATCTCGGTTATGGGGTGTGGTTGCATGGAGAAGCGGTTGCAACGGGCATGGTGATGGCTGCTGATTTATCTCATCGTATGGGCTGGATTTCATTTAATGATTTAGTGCGTACAAAAAAAATCATACAACGTGCGCAATTACCTGTAGCATGTCCACAAATTCCATTAGATGAATTTTTGGCTTATATGTCGCATGATAAGAAAGTATTAAATGGTCAACTTCGTTTAATATTGATGAAACAACTCGGGCAAGCTGTCATTACCAATGATTTTGACGTTGAGTTGATGAAACAAGCGATTTTAGCAAATCAAATATAGAAAAAGGTTCGTGTTCAAATGGCAGCAATTCGTACAAATTGGCAAAATATTCGACAATATATTTGGTTGGTTGGTGGATTGCTGTGTCTGGTGATTGCCGTGATTTTTTGGGCAGTCACAGATACTAAAGAATTGGTCACTGTAGAAAATCCGATTGAAGAGACCCAAGTCCAGATTCAACCAGAAAAAGTGGCGGCTACTGCACATTTGGGCGCTTTAATGGATGAGGTGCGTCCACTTGAAATGACCACTCGTGTGGTGACTGCAGGTAATCACGATGCTGAATTTCGTGGAACAAAGTTTTTTCAAGAGAATAAAAAGGCATGGACAATCGAATTGTTCAAAGCTTCAAATGAAGATGTCATTCAAAGTTTTTTACAAAAACAAGCCGATCGTAAAAATTTTATCTATTTCCGTTTAAGTGGCGAAAATCAAACAGAACAGTATGTTTTAGCTTATGGATTATTTAAAACGGATGATCAGGCGAAAGCGCAATTACAACAGTTAAACCTCAAATTGCCTGCATCGATACATCCTCAATCAATTCAATTTGAGAAGTATAGCGCTTTGGTGAATGATTTAGGCGCAGATGAAATGGCAAGCGCCAATAAACTTTATGAAGTTAAATTGAAGTCAGCCCCGTTGCCAGTGGTCGATGAAACTGTATTGGCTCAAGCCAAATCAGCTTTATCATCATTGACCAATTCTTCTGGTGCAAACAATGAAACCACCAAGACGACAATTACTCGTCGTGATGCCTCGGGCAAGGTTGTTGATGTGCAAAAATCAAATTCAACCACTCAAACATCCTCTGGGACAAAAGAATCGAGTGGCGTTGCAACTGAAAAGAAACCTGTAGAGCATGAAGTGAGTGATCCATTTAATTAAATGAGCGCTAAAATGAAGCAAAATAGATCGTGAGATTTATGATTTGCACAAAAATGGTGCTAAAAATGTATTTAAAAGAAACAGCTAATTTTAATCAATATCTTTATTTCACTGTATTTTAGCGATTTGGTGAACAAAAATAAAAACTGGCATATTTTTTGCTTTATTGTTGCGCTAATTGAGTTGATTGTCCCTATTTTGGAGCGAAATGATTTAGTTGGTGTGCGATTTTAAGTCATGATTGGTGCTTTATTTCAGTGCGAAAGCTGTAAAACAATTTTGCAATTAAAGTAAAAAACGGACTGGTATTCGATTTAGACTAAGTGTTTACTTGGTATACGAAAATACTTAAAAATCGTAATTGAGTGTTTGAATGTTTTTCGCCCTCATGGGCCTATGTAGAAAGAAGGGTACGCTATGCACATGCCATCGCCTAATACTGTAGCTCCCGCTCAAGGTTTATACCAACCGGATGAGTTTAAAGATAACTGTGGTTTCGGCTTGATTGCCCATATGCAGGGTGATGCGAGTCATGATTTAGTCAAGACCGCGATTCATAGTCTAAGTTGTATGACACACCGAGGTGGTATTGCCGCAGATGGTAAGACCGGTGATGGTTGTGGTTTACTCTTGGCTATGCCGAAAGCATTTTTTCGTGAAGAAGCAAAGAAAATTAGTGACATTACACTGAGTGAAGTATTTGCAGTCGGTACAGTATTCTTAAACTTAGATCCTGCTCTTGCAGCGCATGCGAAAAAGATTCTCACTAAAGAAATTGAGGATGAAGGTTGTCGTGTGATTGGCTGGCGTGTTATTCCCACCAATAATGATGCATTGGGTTCAATTGCAATGCAGTCTTTGCCTGCGTTCGAACAAATTTTTGTCAACTGCCCAATGGGCGTAACTGAGGTTGAGTTTAACCGTAAGTTACTTATGGCACGTCGTCGTGCTGAACAACAGCTGACTGCTGACCCGTATTTCTATGTCACTACATTGTGCTCTACTGTAATCAGCTATAAAGGTTTGATGATGCCTGCATATATTGCAGAATTCTACAAAGATCTTGCTGATGAACGTTTGGATTCACATATCGTTGTTTTCCATCAACGTTTCTCTACCAATACTTTGCCTCGTTGGCCATTGGCACAGCCTTTCCGTTATTTGGCACATAATGGTGAAATCAATACCATTACAGCAAACCGTAACTGGGCTGTAGCACGTACACCAAAGTTCGAAAACCCTTTATTGCCAGGGATCACAGAGCTTAATCCGATTGTAAATCGGACAGGCTCAGATTCGTCAAGTATGGACAACATGCTTGAGCTTCTTGTTGGCGGTGGTATGGACTTATTCCGTGCATTGCGCATGTTGGTACCACCTGCTTGGCAAAACGTTGAAACTTTAGATGCAGATCTACGTGCATTTTATGAGTTCAACTCAAAGCATATGGAAGCATGGGATGGTCCTGCAGGTCTAGTGATTCAAGATGGTCGCCATGCGATTTGTATGCTTGACCGTAATGGCTTACGTCCTGCGCGTTGGGTGATCACTAAAAATGGCTATATTACATTGGCATCAGAAATTGGTGTATGGGGCTATGAACCTGAAGATGTGGTATCGAAAGGTCGTGTAGGTCCGGGGCAAATTCTTGTGATTGATACATTCACAGGCAAAATGCTGGATACTAAAGACGTCAGTAATCATCTGAAAAAAATGCGTCCATATCGTGAATGGTTGCGTGAAAACTCAGTTCGTGTGCAAGGTAGCCCAGAACTTGAAGAATATTTATGCGATCAAGGCTTAAAAGGCGATGACCTAAAAGCAGCGCAAAAAATGTTTATGGTGACCTTTGAAGAGCGTGACCAACTATTACGTCCAATTGCGGAAAGCGGTCAGGAAGCTGTGGGTTCTATGGGAGATGACACTCCTATGGCTGTGTTGTCACGTCAGATTCGCCATGTCACGGATTACTTCCGTCAGCAATTTGCCCAAGTCACCAATCCACCTATTGACCCACTGCGTGAATCTATCGTGATGTCGTTAGAAACATGTATGGGGCGTGAGCAAAATGTATTTGAACAAGGTCCTGAACATGCAGATCGCTTGATTATTTCAAGCCCTGTCTTGTCAAACTCTAAAATGCATCAGATTCGTACCTTGGGTCGTAAAGGTTATGAAATTGCAGATATTGATTTGAACTATCCTGAAACGGAAGGTCTTGAAGCTGCGATCAGCAGAATCTGTGAAGAATCTGCACAGGCGATTCGTGATGGCAAAACTTTATTGGTAATTTCAGACAAGAAAATCCGTCAGGGTTATCTGCCTGCCAATTCTGCTATGGTAACAGGTGCAATCCATCATTTCCTGATTAATGCAGGTTTGCGTACCGATGCCAACATTATTGTTGAAACTGCTTTAGCACGCGATCCACATCAATTTGCAGTTATTCTTGGTTTTGGTGCTACGGCGATCTACCCATATCTTGCATATGATGTAATCAATGACTTGATTGCAAAAGGTGAGTTATTGGGCGATCCAATCCATGCACAGGCAAATTTCCGTAAAGGCATTGAGAAAGGCTTACTCAAAGTTTTGTCTAAGATGGGAATTTCTACAGTTGCATCTTACCGTGGTGGTCAGCTGTTTGAAGCCGTTGGTTTGTCTGATGAAGTCGTGAATAAGTGTTTCACGGGTGTACCAAGCCGTATTAAAGGTGCAACATTCACTGATCTTGAAAATGATCAGAAAAAATTAGCGGAAACAGCTTGGAAATCTCGTAAACCGATTGACCAAGGTGGCTTACTCAAATTTGTATTTGATAAGGAATATCACGCATTCAATCCAGACGTAATCAATGCTTTGCATAAAGCAGTACGTTCTGGAAACTATGCTGACTTTAAAGAATATGCTGAGTTAGTGAATACACGTCCAATTGCTACAATTCGCGACTTATTAAAACTGAAAACTGAGCATTCTATTCCATTAGAAGCTGTTGAATCGGTTGAAGAAATTTTACCGCGATTTGACTCAGCAGGTATGTCTTTAGGTGCTTTATCGCCTGAAGCGCATGAAGCGATTGCAATTGCAATGAACACTATTGGCGGTCGTTCAAACTCTGGTGAGGGCGGTGAAGATCCTGCACGTTATGGCACGATCCGTAACTCTAAAATTAAGCAGATTGCTTCTGGTCGTTTTGGTGTAACACCTGCATATTTAACATCGGCTGAAGTTTTACAGATTAAAGTAGCCCAAGGTGCGAAACCGGGCGAAGGTGGTCAGTTACCTGGCGGTAAAGTGAATGGTCTAATTGCCCGTTTACGTTACTCAGTGCCTGGTGTGACCTTGATTTCTCCACCACCACATCATGATATTTATTCAATCGAAGATTTATCACAATTGATTTTTGACTTAAAACAAGTCAACCCTCAAGCGATGGTTTCGGTGAAACTGGTTTCAGAGCCTGGCGTAGGTACGATTGCTGCTGGTGTGGCTAAGGCATACGCTGACTTCATTACTATTTCGGGCTATGACGGTGGTACAGCTGCTTCGCCATTATCTTCAATTCATCATGCAGGTTCACCATGGGAATTGGGTCTTTCTGAAGCGCATCAAGCACTTCGTGTCAATGATTTACGTGGCAAAGTTCGTGTACAAACAGATGGCGGTTTGAAAACGGGTCTAGATGTTGTAAAAGCAGCAATTTTAGGTGCGGAAAGCTTCGGTTTCGGTTCAACACCAATGATCGCTTTAGGTTGTAAATACCTGCGTATTTGTCATTTGAACAACTGTGCAACAGGTGTTGCAACGCAACAAGATCATTTACGTCAAGAGCATTATATTGGCGAGCCAGAAATGCTGATTAATTTCTTCCACTTTATTGCGGAAGAAACTCGTGAATGGTTGGCAGCACTCGGTGTAGCATCATTAAAAGACTTGATTGGTCGTACTGATCTGTTGGAAATGTTGCCAGGTGAAACAGAAAAACATGCGCACTTAGACCTGAGTGCATTGTTAGAATCGCATCCATCTGCGGAAGGGAAAGCACAATATTGCCAAGTGCAAGGCAACGAGCCGTTTGATAAAGGTATCCTTGCTGAGAAAATGGTGGCTGAAATGTTACCTGCAATTGAAGCAAGTACTGGTGGTGCGTTCCATTTCACTGTGGGTAACTGTGACCGTTCGATTGGTGCGCGTTTGTCTGGTGAAATCGCAAAACGTTATGGCAACTTGGGTATGGAAGCACACCCAGTTAAAGTGAATTTAACCGGTACAGCAGGACAATCATTGGGTGTTTGGAATGCGGGTGGTTTGCATATTAGCCTTGAAGGTGATGCAAACGATTATGTTGGTAAAGGTATGGCAGGTGGTCGAGTTTCGATCTTCCCACCAAAAGGTTCACCATTCCAAACCCAAGAAACAGCGATTATTGGTAATACATGTTTGTATGGTGCGACAGGCGGTAAATTATTTGCAGCAGGTACAGCAGGTGAGCGTTTCGCTGTACGTAACTCTGGCGCATTTGCTGTTATTGAAGGCGCTGGCGACCATTGCTGTGAATATATGACTGGCGGTATCGTGACTGTGCTCGGCAAAGTTGGTCACAACTTTGGCGCAGGTATGACTGGTGGTTTTGCTTATGTACTTGACTTGGACAATGACTTCGTCGATTACTACAACCACGAATTAATTGAGTTAAACCGTATTTCTACAGAAGCGATGGAAGAACATCAAGAATTCTTACTTCGCATCTTAGATGAACATATTGCTGAAACAGGTAGTGCTTGGGCGTACAAGATCCGCAACGAGTTTGATTTCTATAGCCGTAAATTCTGGTTAGTGAAACCAAAAGCTGCTAATTTGCAAACGCTTTTGAAGACAACTCAAGCAGATCCACAATAATTCCACTACTCATATTTTAGGTAGGTGTGGATAACTTCACAGATATACACAAGTGAAAAAGTTATCCACGCTCACCCACGGAGAGAGACATGGCAGAGCGCCTAAATAATGACTTTCAATTTCTGGATGTAGCACGCCAAGATCCAGAGAAAAAAGATATTAATGTCCGCAAAGCAGAGTTTGTGGAAATTTATAAACCTTTTACAGCGGAAGTGGCAGCAAACCAAACCCACCGTTGTTTAGGCTGTGGTAACCCGTATTGTGAATGGAAATGTCCTGTACATAACTATATTCCAAACTGGTTAAAGCTGATTGCAGAAGGGCGTATTTTCCAAGCTGCAGAGCTTTGCCATCAAACCAATACATTGCCTGAAGTCTGTGGTCGTGTTTGCCCACAAGATCGTTTATGTGAGGGTGCTTGTACCTTAAACGATGGTTTTGGTGCTGTAACCATTGGTAATGCGGAAAAATATATCAACGATACTGCCTTTGCTTTAGGCTGGCGTCCAGATATGTCCTCAGTAAAATGGACCGACAAAAAAGTTGCAATTATTGGTGCAGGTCCAGCCGGTTTAGGTTGTGCAGATATTTTGGTACGTAATGGGGTAAAACCTGTTGTTTTTGATAAACGTCCTGAAATCGGTGGTTTACTTACATTTGGTATTCCAGAATTCAAAATGGAAAAGGATGTAATGAAACGCCGCCGTGAGATCTTCACCGGTATGGGCGTTGAATTCCGCTTGAATACTGAAATTGGTACAGACATCACCATTGACCAATTACTCGTAGACTATGACGCTGTATTCATGGGTATGGGAACATATACCTACATGAAAGGCGGCTTTGCAGGTGAAGATTTTGATGGCGTTTATGATGCGCTGGATTTCTTGATCGCCAATGTAAATCGTACACAAGGCTGGGAAAAAGATCCATCTGAATACATCAGCGTTCAGGGCAAAAAAGTCATCGTTCTTGGCGGTGGTGATACTGCGATGGACTGTAACCGTACTTCAATCCGTCAAGGTGCTGAAACGGTCACTTGTGCTTACCGTCGTGATGAAGAAAACATGCCAGGTTCTCGCCGTGAAGTGAAGAATGCGCGTGAGGAAGGTGTGGAATTCCAATTCAATCGTCAACCGATTGAAATCGTAGGCGAAAATGGTAAAGTGACAGGTGTTAAATTTGTAACGACTCAACTCAGCCAGCCAGATAGCCGTGGTCGTCGTAGCCCTGAACCGATTCCGGGTTCTGAAGAAGTTTTACCAGCAGATGCTGTATTGCTTGCTTTTGGTTTCCGTACTTCTCCAGCGGATTGGTTTGCAGGCGCAAACATAGATTTAGATGGTTCTGGTCGAGTACTTGCTGCTGAAAAGCAAGAATTTAAATTCCAAACCTCTAACCCAAAAATCTTTGCAGGTGGTGATATGGTTCGTGGTTCTGACTTGGTTGTGACCGCAATCTGGGAAGGTCGTGAAGCAGCGGAAGGTATTTTGGATTACCTTGATGTTTGATTTTTAAACGCTCAACATTCAAAGACCCATTTCCAAAGCCTGCGTCATCGCAGGCTTTGTTTTTGTCGGAACTTTGTAGGTTTTAGTGACAAAATATAAATCATTATAAAAGCTTTATTTTTATCCTAATTTATTGATTTTTAAATTTTTATCCCATATTTCAAAAAGGTTTTTATCAATGTTTATCTGGCTTTTTTGACATAGTGAGCATTTTTGCTACTTGATGAATGATTCTGCAATATACAAATATTGAGATTGTGCCAATATAGGTTAAATTCAGACAAATGTAGGATTAGATCGATGTCAACAGTTCAAGTGACGGCAGAAAAATCATATCTAAATCGTCCTAAAGCTATTGGTATTAAAGTCCGTAAACCAAGCTTTAACCCTAAAGCCATTCGTAGACATTTTTTTGCGAATTCACCCGTGATGTCACACTTACTCACGGCATTATCTTCGACTTTTCCAATTGGTGAGCAATTCTTTGTGCATAGTGTCCGCAATGTGCGTGACAAAATTACAGATGAAAAATTACAGGCACAAATCGCTGCATTCATTGGGCAAGAAGCGATGCATTCCAAAGCACATACAGAATTCAATGATGCATGGCGTCGTGATGATTATAACCTCGATAGTTTTCAAGCATGGTTAGCGCGCCGCGATGCATTTATAAAAAGTGTACATCCAAAATTACAGCTTGCAGTCACCGCTGCTTTTGAACACTTTACTGCCTTGTTGGGAGGCTATATTTTGCGACATCCTGAAGTTTTAAGTACATTGGATGATGATGCTGTCAAACTTTGGGTATGGCATGCCATTGAGGAAATCGAGCATCGTTCAGTGGCTTTTGATGTATATCAGGCGATTTATAAGGATGATCGTACTCGTCGTACAGTCATGCGCAATGTAACCACAGGTTTTGCAAGTTTAACGTTCTATTCTGCAACACGTTTGTTTATGCAAGACTGGAAAAAAAGTTTGCCGAAAGTACCACAAAATATTTTTGGAATTTATATGATTTCTAAGATGCTGATTTCATTGATTCCAGAATATTTGTCTTATTACAAAGCTGATTTTCATCCAGATGAAATTGATTATTCAAAGATTGTTGCTTATTGGAAGGAAAAGTTGGCGGATGATTATGGAATGGAAAGTTTCCAAGAAGAAGTTCATCCACCGCTGTATAGTTAAGGATTGATTCGCACTTGAAAAGCCAATGATTTATATTGGCTTTTTTTATTTTTCATTGAGACGTTGATGGATACTTTCTAAAGTATCCACCATAGTACGGGTCATTTGGTCGATTTCATAATTGAGTTTTCCACCGATTTGGACATGTTTAAAGGTGGTCAATCTTAAGGTTTCTGGAATTAAATCCACGGATATTTCATTGCTTTGTCGATCAACTCGATTGACTGTTAGGCTACAACCTTGCAGCCCAATAAAACCTTTTTTAAAGAAGTATTTGATATTTTCATCAGGGATGACAAGATCAATATGTACAGTCTCACCTGTATGGATAACATCTTTAATGGTTGCCATACCTTCAATATGTCCATAAAGATTGTGTCCACCATTTTCCATTCCAGCTTTAATCGACCTTTCGATATTGACTTGATCGCCAATGTTTAAAAATTGTAGTGTGGTCAGCGATGTGGTGAGTGCTGAGACATCAAATGACACCGTATGTAACACGGTATCATAACCTGTTGCGGTTAAGCATGTTCCATCAATTGCAACACTTGCTCCAATAAATATATCGTCGAAAAAGTGATTTTCATTGGAAATATAAAGGGTTGTAAAGTGATCGCTATGTCGGATATTGACCACTTTTTCTAAGCCTTGAACAATGCCAGTATACATACTCAATCTCATTTATTAAGCTGATTTTATTGTACATGTTTCAGTGCATTGGCATAGCGTTGAATTTTAAATTTATGTGGAGTAGTGTTCTAATTTCTTATTTTAGAAGGCTTAGTATTGCCTTATTAATATTAAGTCAATTATCTTGAAATGTGACTTCATTTACTGGGAGTTCTTGTGTTAAGGCGCGGTATGAGGCAGTGTTAAAACTGAATCTTTAACACTGCTTTTAAGCTCAAGGTGGATTAAATATCCTCCTTAAATTGTTTGATGATTTTCTGACGTTGCCAAGGTAAAGGGCGATTGATTGCTTCAGGAACATCGCCAGAGGTAGAACGGAGTCGTAAATGGATTGCGGCTTGCGCAATTAAGTTTGCAGATACAGGTGCTGTAATAAAAGCCAATAAGGTGATGAGCAGTTCTGCAAAACCTAAGCGACTATTGAATGCGGCATAAATCATACCTGCAAGCAGAAAGCTGCCTAAACCTAAAGTACTGGATTTTGTGGGCGCATGAAGTCGCATAAATAAGTCAGGCAGTTTGACCATCCCGATACCACCCACCAAAGTAAAAAATGCACCAATGATGAGGAAGAATGAAACGATAATTTCCATGATGAGTTGCATATTATTTTCCATGATCGTCCTCCTTAATCAATAACATGACCCGTTGTAAAATAACGAGCCAGCGCTGCAGTTGAAACAAAGCCAAGCATGGCGACCAAAAGTGCACCTTCAAACATCGAGGTGCTGGCCCAGTAAATCCCCAAAATAACGATTAAGCAGGTCGCATTTAAAAACAAGGTATCTAGTGCCAATAAGCGATCTACAATCGAAGGTCCCATCACCAAACGGATTAAACACAGCAACATAGAGAGCGTGACAGCAACGAGGCAGATGCCTAACGCATAAGGCAGGATACTCATGAGCGTTCTCCTTGTTGAAGGTCAAATATCTCGATTAACGGGACTTCATAGCGTGCTTTAATCGCTTGGATTTCAGCATCCACATCATCACAACTTAAGGCATGAACCAAAATGTCACCACGCTCTTGATCTATCCCCGCACTGACAGTTCCGGGGGTGGTGGTAATAATCATTGCCAACAGGGTATTGACGTGTTCATGATCAGTGTCTAAAGGAATCCGAAACCACTTCGGTTGGAGATTTTTTGTGGGTCCCAAAACCTGTTTTGCGACTTTAATATTACTGATGATAATGTCCCATAGCACTACAAAGAATAATTGAATTGCACTTTTCCAATGAATATTCGGGGTGCAAACAATAAAGGGTTGGATCAATTTGGGAATAATCAAGCCTAGAGCGATTGCAACCACAATGTCAAAACTTTCAGCGCTATGATTCAGCATCAGCCAACTCATTGCCACAATCACCGATACAAAGGGATGTGGCACTATACGGGTCAATAATGATTGATTTTGCATTTATTGCTCCATTGGCTTCAGTTGATTATTTTCCGTATGCTGCTGTTCCTGTCCTTTGATTTGACGTTGCTTATACTCGGAGATATGTTCACCTTGTAGCGTATCTGGGCTAATAATATAAGGAATATAATGCGCGTTTGGATCGACCATTTCACCATTGTATTTGGTTTCAGGAACATAGTTTGGATCGAACGGTTGGACACTAATGGTTTGTCCTTGTTCATCAGTTTTTAAAATACCATGTTGATACAAAGAGGCATCAGTAATTTGTGCTGCTGTTTTTTCAACATAATTTAAAATCGGTGCGGCACAGACGACATAGGCAATTAAACCTGCCAATAGCAGATAAATCGTTTTATCGTTGCGTGGCGGTGCTTGATTTGGCAAAGCTTGATAAGCAGCATAAGCCTCTTCTTTAGGATTATTTTCAGGTGCAGTTGCACGCCAAAACAGAATGAATCCGACGCGGGTAAAAGCAATAATACTCAATAGGCTGACGATTAAAATCACCGCAATAATCCAGCCTTGCGCTGCCATATTTGCAGTGGCTTGCAAAATCAAAACCTTGCCTAAAAAGCCACTAAATGGCGGTAAGCCAGCCATCATCAATGCAATCACAAAGAATGTCATTGCCAATACTTTGTCTTGCTTCATTTTAGGTGCAACTTTGAGGTGATCTTTCATTGCACCACGTTGTGAAGTAATCCAGCCACACACTAAGTAGAACGATGCTGCAATCACAGTACTATGCACAAGATAATATAAACCTGCCGACCATGCTTGTGTATTCAGCATTGCAATAGCAACTAAGATTGTGCCAATCGAAGACAGTATCATAAAGCCGACGAAACGACGCAAACGCTCTGCAGCCAGCGCTCCAATGACCCCATAAAGTGAAGTCAGCAAACCAATCGGCAGTAACCATGTTTGAAGAAAATGCGCAGCTAAAGCATCATTAAACACTGTGCCATTAACGCGTAAAATCGCATACACACCGACTTTGGTCATAATCGTAAAAATGGCAGCAACAGGTGTTGTTGCGACAGCATAAGTTTTTGGTAGCCAAAAACCGACAGGTAACATGGCTGCCTTAATTCCAAAGACCACGAACAGTAGTAAACCACCCGCTACGGCAAGTCGATGTTGATCGTTGTCTAAAGTCGGTAACAATCGTCCTACATCTGCCATATTTAAACTACCCACACTGCCATAAATCATTCCTAATCCAATCAAGAACAGGGCAGAAGCAAGTAGGTTAATCGTGACGTAATGTATACCAAGTTGAAAACGTGCTTTGCCTTGACCATGTAATAGCAATACATAAGATGCCATTAACAATATTTCAAAGAACACGAAGAGGTTGAATAAATCGCCTGTTAAAAATGCACCACTTAATCCCATCAGCAATAGATGGAACATGGCATGGAAGTAGCGACCACGCTCATCCCATTCCTTACTGGCAAACCATAAAATTGGGGTTGCAAGCGCGTAGGTAAGCACCAACATTAATGCGGATAAACGATCAAGCACCAAGACAATACCAAATGGTGCGGACCATTCAGCCAATTGATAAACAAATATTTTTCCAGTATTGGCTTGAAGCAGATAAGCAATAGCAGTCGCAAGTCCGAGAACAATAGAAACTAAACTCAGACCACGACGCCAAGGCTGCCGCCAATCATGTTTTAAAGCCCCAGAACCAGGATTGCCCAGTAAAATGAGTAAGAAACCAGTAAATGCTGGAATCAACACACTCATAATCGGAGAGTGAGCATACCAAAAATCTAAAAAGCTGCTCATTACGGCTCATCCTCACGTGGGTCAAAACTACTTGGTTCCTCTTTTGCATCGACATGGTCAGTACCCGATTCATATCGGCTACGCAATGCCAATTGCACGATAAAAGCTGTGGTTGCAAAGCCAATCACAATTGCTGTGAGTACCAATGCTTGTGGTAAAGGATCAGTGACTTTTGTTGCCTGAATGAGAATGGCAGGTGAGCTGATTTGTATTCTTCCCATTGCGAATAGAAAAATATTCACGGCATAACCAATCATTGCCAATCCAAGTACAACAGGAAAGGTACGAGCTCGAAGAATAAGGTAAATACCAGAGGCAACCAATAATCCAATCGCAGATGCAATTAAAAATTCTAAACTGATCATGCATTACTCCTTGGGTACTGGACCAGACATACTGGAATGTCTAGAGTCGCCTAAAACAGAAATGAGTAACATTGTTGCACCAACCACAGTGCCATATACACCAAGATCGAATGCGGCGGCAGAAGCAAGGTGGAATGTACCAAATAGGCTTGATTCCACATAGACATGTGCGCTGGTGAGGAAAGGACGAGCCCATAACCATGAAGCAATGCCTGACAGCCCTGCAATCAATAATCCTAATCCAATCCAGACTTCATAAAGTCGACCAGATTTTGCTCGCAGCATTTTCTCCGCTTGGTCTTGTCCGAGTGCAATGTATTGAATCACCAGTGCCATTGAGGTAATTAAACCCGCAATAAAGCCACCCCCTGGATAATTATGTCCACGTAGAAAAATATACAAACTGACCACCAATGCAACAGGAAGTACCCATGAAGCGGTCATACGGAACATTAAAGGCGACGGGTTAAAACGATAGCTTAATCCTTTTGTCATGGTTGTACCGTGTGTACGCATCCCATCCATCATGCAGAGTGCACCAATCGCTGCGATACCTAATACGGCAATTTCTCCAAAGGTATCGAAACCACGGAAATCGACCAAAATGACATTGACGATATTTGAACCACCACCCAATGGAAGCGACTGTTGTACAAAGAACCATGAAATTGAATTGTGATCACGTGTCATGATCAACCATGCGATCCAACCGATTCCAATACCTCCACCAATGGCAAGCACAGCATCACGCCAACGTCGTGTACGGCTTGATTCATAAGGTGTCAATTGAGGAAGAAGGGACAAACTCATCAACAACAGTACGGTGGTGACCACATCTACAGTAATTTGTGTCAGTGCAAGATCAGGTGCTGAGAGCGTCACAAAAATCATGGTGACGACCAGACCAATTGCACCACTAATTAAAACTGCCTTGATCCGTTCATGATGGAACCACAACATCATCCAACATGCAGAGAACAGCAACAACCAAAGGACGATTGCTGTGAATGGTGCATGTGTCAGTTCCCGTGTTCCTGTAGTGAGGTTTTGGTTGAGTAGCGGGGCAGCAACTAAAGCAATACTTAAGGCTAGAATCAACAACAGATAATTTTGTAATGAACCTGTTTCAGTATTTTTCTTTACTTTGCGGGATAGCGATAACAGATTTTTCAGGAAGTCTTCAAATAATAATTTCCCTTGTAAACGCCCTAAACTTGGGTCAAGGTCAATTTCACGAATTCGCCCACCTTTGGCTAAAGCAAAGTAGAAAATCACACCACCGATGAGGGCAATCGCACTCATCAGTAAAGGCAGATTAAAACCATGCCAAATGGCTAAATGAACACCTTCAAAGTTTGACAGCTGTGTAGAGGCACGTGTTCCTGCATTGACGATATTTTCCACCAAAAGTGCAGGAAGAATACCCACTAGAATACATAACGTTGCCAAGATAATTGCCGGTAAGCGCATGCCAAGCGGAGGTTCATGCGCATTTTTGTTGGGCACATCACGTCCTACATCACCATCAAAAAATACACCATGTACAAGACGTACCGAATAAGCTACTGCAAAGAGACCTGCCAATGTTGCAAGGATTGCAGCTAAAACAACATAGCCACCAGATAAGTTCGCCAATAATTCTGTAAAGAACATTTCTTTAGAAATAAAACCATTGGTGAGTGGTACACCTGCCATACTGGCAGCAGTAATCATGGTCAATGTTGCAGTAAAAGGAAGCAGTTGCCACAATCCACTGAGCTTTCTTAAGTCACGTGTACCTGATTCATGATCAATGATGCCTGCAATCATGAACAAAGCAGCTTTAAACGTTGCATGGTTAATAATATGGAAAATTGCAGCTGCAACAGCTAATGGTGAGCCAATGCCCAATAGGCACATGATCAGACCTAAATGACTAATCGTTGAGTAGGCCAGTAACCCTTTTAAATCTTCTTTAAAAATGGCAAAGAATGCTGCCATACATAAGGTAAATAATCCAATAGTGGTCACGAGGTTATGAAACAACGCTGAACCCACAAAAATCGGAAGCAAGCGAGCAACAAGGAAAATCCCTGCTTTGACCATAGTTGCTGAATGTAAATACGCCGATACAGGCGTTGGGGCTGCCATTGCATTTGGAAGCCAAAAGTGAAACGGAAATTGTGCACTTTTGGTAAATGCACCCAATAAAATCAATAATAAGGCAGGAACAAATAAACCACTATTTTGAATTGTTGTTGTCATTGTGGTGAGTTGGTCAATTTGATAGGTTCCTGCAATATGACCAATTAAAATAAAACCCCCCAGCATGGCTAAGCCACCCATCCCGGTGATGGTCATTGCCATACGTGCGCCACGTTGCGCTGCTTCGTAATTACTCCAATAACCCACAAGCAAGAATGATGAAATACTGGTCAGCTCCCAGAACACCAATAATATGATGAGGTTGTTTGATAGAGAAATACCCAGCATCGCTGCCATGAATAGCATCAATAATGAATAAAGTTTGCTGAGAGAGTTTTTAGGATTTAAATAATAGTAAGCATAGATATAAATCAGGGTGCCAATACCCGTGATCAGCAATGAAAAAATTAAACTTAATGCATCTAAACGAAAGCTAAAATCAATCCCAATTTGGGGTAACCATTGCCATTGTTCTAAAATGGCATTGCCGCTCAATACTGTTTTTGCCTGAGTCAGTAGCAGTACGAAACTGCTTAAACTGACCCCGATTGCCCCTAAAGCTGTTACCCCTCGAGAGAATTGCTTCAGCCACAGGACAAGGGTAGTGCCAAGTATTAACGGTAATAGAATAATAATCGGAAGCACACGCGTATCCATTATCGTGAATAGGTCGTGAAACCTATGTGAATCTTATCTTTCAAGGATTTGAGGAATGCAAGGAACAGTCCAATAACTTAAATCTTGAAAGCCGAGTTAAATTAATGAGTAAAAATCAGTTGTGTTGCGCAACATGAGAAAACGATTAGAAAATCAATTAAGATTGAAAAATCTAATTTGAATTGATTTTTTCATAGTATTACATGCGCAGAATAACATCAATTTATTTTGTCAGTTTTTGCGCAAACATTTGTAATTATACGCTTATGATCGCATTTGGCTGTCTAATCTTTAAGCCATGCGTCACAATCTATAGGTTTTATCGTCCTTGCTAAAAAATCAGGTAAAAGCAAAGAACATCATGATTTGAGAATGATGAAAAAAATAGAGATTGAAAATTTCTCAACATTCATTCATGTCTGTAAGTTAACGCTCAGATCAAACCCAGTTTAGAGCAATGATTTATGTGAAGATTGATCATCACCTGATTGGATTAAACGTTTCAATTCAGCTTGTTGTTGTTCATTGAGTTGTTGAAATTGTTGAAACAATTGTTGAGCATTTAGGCTCTGCATACTGGGTTCAAGTAAAGGTTGTTCGGTATCTTTGGGAATTTCTTTTAATAAATTTTCATAGATGTGTTGATATTCATCCCATACATCATTGCTTTTAATTTCATGAAGTTGTTTGTTTTCAAGCTTAAAGCACTGATATTCATCCGCTTGCTCTAACAAGGCTTCATGACTTGCGGTTGCAATAATTTGGAGGCGTGGAAATGCCATATTTAAGCGATCCAGAATGAACTGTAATCCGAGTTGATCTAAGTCAACATCAATTTGATCGATCAGCAAGATTCCTTCGCCTTCTTCACATGGATAAAGGCTCAGTGGGTTAAGTAAACACAGTCGACGTACAATATCACCCACCAACGCCAGCCAATTTTTAACGGTATTGGATAATTGCTGATAACTAAAATTCTGGTCTTTATAGGTGACCATAAGTTGTAGTTTTGGTTGGTACTCAAGATAGATATCGGTGATCTCAGGAATAATCGTATTTAGGCTCTTTTTTAATGCCTGTAAGCTAGGCGCGTGTAACTGTGAATGCGCTTGAAATAAAAGATGTTGAAAGTCTTGATCAGAGTGATCAGCAGGCTGTTTTTTTTCTAAAATATTTTGAAATAATTGTGCGAGTTGAGCATTTTCAATATCGCTCATTTCCCTGAACCATTCGAAAAAACGTGCAAATGTGGTGTAAGGAATTGGCACCAGTTCATAGGCGTTATGTGGCTGTAAAACGATTGGATTGTTTTTATTGAGAATATTAACTTCATTGACAAAACGTTCAGCAGGGTAATACGCAAGCATGGGTAATCCTTGTACAGGATCATTTTTAATGACTTGGTTATAACGTTCTACCAACTGTTCGAGTTGCTGTAAATCAACTTTGCTAATGCCTATCCCTGCGCTATTTATAGTTTTATAAACTTGCCAACGACAGCTTTGAGGATCATTTTCAGTCGTTGCACTACTTTCTGCCAATTGTCCCATTTCGGCTGGAAAGTGGATATTCACATCGATTTTAGATTGAACACGATCTTGCATAATATCCTGATCAAGCATCACGATACCAGGTGTTCTTAAATCTTTCAGGCGAGCGGGAAACCAGCTCAGCGCTTGATAAATATTCTTAATAATGGCGGTTTTACCGCTGGCTTGATCGCCTACAATGAGCGTAGTCGATTTATTATTTTTATCATTAAAATTTATTTTTAAATCAGCAAAATGGTATGTATGCCGAAAATGAATTGATTCTAGTTTCATAAGATACCTGACATTTAACGGGCAGCGTGAAAATCTATGACGATTCATCTTTTGACTATATGATTTTACATCTTGATGAAAGGACCAAAACCTTATGCTGTCGCCTTATTTTTAAATGGAGTTTTTACTTTCAGTTGTTGAACCAGATCATAAATGTGATGAATATTTAAACTGACTTTTGCTCGGGTACAAGCGACATATAAAAGTCTCAGTTCTTCATCACTGATTTTATGTTCCAAACCGTTTATTTTAAATTGGTAATCATCTTCGATATGAACGCGATTCCACTCAAGTCCCTTGGCTTTATGTGCGGTAGAAATCACATAATCAGCTTGCTCTATTGGGGTAATTTTAGCAAGTGCTTTTTTGAGTGGATCTGTACCATGATCATCAACCAATTTAACTAAAGGCTTGATATCGCTGCCATCATTGGTTTCACAATATTCATGTACATCATGCCAAGAATTAAACCATGCCAATTCAGGAACATCGATCACACGTTTGCCTTGTTTTAATAAACTTGCTGCATCGACAAAACGGTTTAGTTTGGCATGATCGGCTTGTAAGCTGACTTTATCTCCCTGAACCAAGCCTGAAAGTAGTAATTCCATTGCACGCGCGTTAGTACGACATAAAATTGCATCACGCATTTTGGTATGTGGTTTATTGACCACAGCGGATTTCATTTCTGAATTCCCCAAGAGAGGAACCGTTTCGTCCAAGGCACCAAGCAGATGATTTGCGACATCTGCGATTGCATCACCAAAACGAAATGAAGTGGTTAAACGTGATTCAGGAAGTGGCATTTGTTGCATGGCATTAACGGCACCACGCCAAGCGTAAATTTGTTGATGTGCATCACCCACATATATAACTTGGGTGTTGCGTTGGCGCAACAGGATACCCAGCATCAAGGGGTCAGCATCTTGTGCCTCATCAAATAGCACATAATCTGCGGGAATAAATGGATCTGACAGTGCCCAGAGTTTGAGATAAATATCATGACCAATCCCTGCTTGATGGTTTGAATCAATAGACTCTAACCAACGACGCTCTACGGCTTTATAGAGGTGGGTTTGTAAAGATTCAACATCATCAGGATGTAACCAGCTGGGTGCTTGTATATGACGTGGTGCAGGATATTGAGAACTTGTTGAGCAGAAATAACTGACTGCGTTGGCAACCAGGCTGGCTAAACGGCTCGGCATCAACACATATTTTTCATAACGACCGCCCATCAAGCGTCTCAATGTAATCGGCTCAAGTCGATATTCTTTTGCAATAAAACTTGGACTTAGGCGAGGTAGACGTAATTTATCGGTTATTCCACGAGGCACACTACGAAATGCAAGTGAATGGAAGGTTCTGCAGTCTACATTTTGATGAAATTTATTTTGTGCTTCAGTTGCGATGGCTTTATTAAACGCCAAATACATCCCACGTCGATCAGTCATCGCATCGCTGATTAACTGTAAAGTCGTGGTTTTACCTGTGCCAGCATAGGCAATCACTTTAAAGGATTGTCCTTTTTTTGCTTCTGCAATTGCAAAACTTTGCTCGGAGGTTGGGCTAAAAGAATAAGGCACAGTCGTTATGAAATCTTATTGGGTTGAAATTCAGTATGCATTGAGTATAGCAAAGAATAATCCGGGCTAGGGTGAAATCTATTGTCTTGTTGTTCAATGAGGATGAACAGAAGAATGAAGATAGATATAAAAAAACTCAAAACAACAAACCTGATCATTTTTATCATCATACGAATTTTTATATATGTTTGTCTTTAAAATGACTTAAAAGTGAAACTAGATTGTCATAACTGATTCTTAAACTGGGCTCGGGAAAATTCTATAACATATTCGGATAAAGTTATGACAAATTCAGCCAACCAACACACACGTCGTGAAGTGCTTACATGGTTAGCCAGCATTCCGTTTCTTCCACTTGGGGCAATGGCAACTTCTGCTACTCTTGCAGGTTGTAATGATGATGACAAAGATACAGTTCAACCCATCAACCCAGCTAAATTAAAAACTGCAACATTTACACCAATGGATGCACCAACGTTGGCAAACCCAGCAGCGATGGCGACAACAACAGTTGCTTCTAGCCTAGCCGTAACATGGGATGACAATACTAAAACTGACTACAAACTTGCTTATAAAACCTTCTTCCAAACAGGTGATTTGGTCAGTGATGGAAAGGGTAGCAAAATCTTGGCAGGTGGCTATTATGATATTAATAATAAGCCAATCATGGATAACTCTACAGGTTCACCACGTCAATTCTTCTCAGATTGTCCAGATGGAACATCTTTGCTCACTGTTAAAGATGCCAAAATTGATGGTGTAAAAGGCAATCCGGTATTTGCTGTGGTGCAATTTGAATATACCACACGTGATTTGGCGGGTAATGACATGTATGGCAAGTTGCCATCGCCAATTGGGGTGATTTCACTTGACCAAGATCCGAAAACGGGTCATTTATCTTTTGTGAAATATCACAATGTAGATATGTCAAAAGCACATGGTTTATGGATTACTTGTGGTGCAAGCCTGTCACCGTGGGGCACACATCTTTCAAGTGAAGAGTATGAGCCAGATGCATTTGGTCAAGGCTTAGGTACAGATATGACCACCATGAAAGCTTATAGTAAAAATGTCTATGGTGATGAAACCTCTGCAAAACCTTATAACTACGGTCACTTACCTGAAGTCACTGTAAATAAAGATGGTACAGGCACAGTGAAAAAACACTATTGCTTGGGTCGTATCTCACATGAGTTGATTCAAGTGATGCCTGATAATCGCACTGCATTGATGGGTGATGATTATACCAATGGCGGTTTGTTTATGTTCGTTGCGGATAAAGAGAAAGATTTATCTGCTGGAACATTATATGTGGCGAAGTATTTAAATGAGTTGAATGAAACCTCAACTGCACAAATCCAGTGGATTAACTTGGGTCATGCAACCAGTCAAGAAATTGAAGATTTGGTGAATGTTCAAAATATTCAACCAAGTCAAATCATGGAAAGTTTAGATAAAGATCCACAAGATGCAAGCTATACCAAGATCATTCTGCAAAAGAAAACAGTTTGGGTAAAAGTTAAACCAGGTATGGAAAAAGCAGCTGCATTCTTGGAAACGCATCGCTACGCAGCGTTGATGGGCGGTAGTATGGCGTTTACCAAAATGGAAGGAACAACAGTCAATGCTAAAGACAAAGTTGCTTATTCAGCCCTTGCCAATATTCAAGATTCAATGATTAAAGGCAATGCTGCTTGGTTAGAGTCACATAATGTAGCATTTGCGAAAAAGATTTCTGCTGGTGGTATTGTTGCACATGATATGGCAGGCTCTAAGAGCGATAAATCTGGAAAAGCTATTCAAAGTGACTGGGTACCTTACCAATCACACATGCTTTTAATTGGAAAAGATATTGATGCTTCTGCTGATCCGTTAAATATCGGCAATACTTCTGATCCAAATACGATTGCAAGTGCAGATAACTTAAAATTCTCTGAAGCGTTACGTACATTATTCATCGGTGAAGACAGTGGTAACCATGTGAATAACTACTTATGGGCATATAATGTGGATACAAAGAAATTAGACCGCATTCTTTCATGCCCAGCAGGCGCAGAGTCGACAGGTTTGCATGCCGTAGACTCAATTAATGGCTGGACCTACATCATGAGCAACTTCCAGCATGCTGGAGACTGGGGCTCTTTGCACAGTAAAGTTCAAGCAACTTTAGATCCATTGATTCGTAGTAACTATAAAGATCGTTACGCGGCTGCAGTGGGTTATTTGACTGCTGATCCAATCGCGCCTTCTGTTGAGAAGAAATCTTCTTAATTTAAGATTTGAATAAAAAAGCAGCGAATACTCGCTGCTTTTTTATGGCTGATATTTATTGAATAATGTCATTAATTTTTTAGCAAAGTCGGAATTTTCAAAATGTTTAAATTCATCAAAGCAGATGATCGCAAAATCTGACTTTAAAAAACGTTGTATACATTGAAGTGCCCAACTTTGCGTTTCAGGCTCGTCCCAATTCAACTGAATATCTTGATAAACTTGTTGAGTAATATTTTTTGCATTCTTTAAAAGTAAAAGATGATAGGGATCATTCGCGACTTGGACTCCCTTTAGTGTAGAGGACTTAATTTGTATGAATTTTAAACGAGCCTCTGAAAAATCAAGCCCATCAATGACAATATCTGGGTGATAAAAAGCATTTGCCGTCTTTTCTTGAATTTTCTTTTTGATCAGCGCTGCTTGTTCTGGTGTCTGATATTGAGTTAGTTCTGCAATATCGAGTTTTTGGATACTGATGTCTTCGAGTGGACCCATAAATTTAACATTGTTCAGATAAAGGCTTTGGATCTCAACAGTTTTAAATTTACAATGATCAAAAATGCAATCAATTAAATAATAGGTATCAAAAAGAGGGTTGATTTTGCATTTAATAAACTGACAATTAGATAAGCCACCACCCCAAGCACCAAGATAAGTGTGCCTCAAATCTGTATTTTTAAAAGTACACTCATCAAAGAAGCATCCCCCAAAAACGAGCACTAGAACACGAAGTTTTCTGAAAAATACATTGGTAAAAATTCACATTTTTAAAAATTACATCATCCATAATGCTATGACTAAAATCACAACCCACAAAATTAATATCTGCAAATTGGGTATGGGCTGGAATCGTTAGATTTTTATATTGATGATCCATTTAAGATTTCTCAAAAATAAGATATTTCCTTGACTTGATTTTATTGTATCTAAGTTGATCTATATAGGCATAAAAAACGCGCTTAAAATTGCGCGTTTTTCTGAATTAAAATGCCGATATTACATCTGCCAATTAATGCTCACGGTTGGCTTTTTCAACTAAACCTGAAAGCCCTTGACGACGTGCAAGCTCGTTTAAGACCAGTTGTACATCCAAATCAAAATAACCCAGCATCACAATGGTATGGAACCATAGGTCTGCAACTTCATAGATTAAATCATTTTTATGATTTTCATTGGCTTCGGCTTTAAAGTCTTTTGCCGCAATGATGGTTTCAATGCTTTCTTCACCGATTTTTTCTAAGATTTTATTCAAACCTTTATGATAAAGCTTGGCAACATAAGACGATTCAGGATCAGTCGCTTTACGCTCAGCCATCATTTTGCCTAGATAACCTAAGACTTCAACTTGTTCAGCTTGAGCATTCGATGCATTCATCGCAATTGTATGTGCATTCGCTGAAGTATTATCACCATAAATTGCTTGTGGATCTTTGAGTTGAGCGTCAACAATTTCCCAGCCATGTGCTGTCAATTTACGATAGAAACAAGACTCACGACCTGTATGGCAGGCAATACCACCATGCTGTTCGATTTGTAAAACAATGACGTCAGCATCACAGTCTAAACGAATTTCATAAACAGTTTGGAAATGCCCTGATTCCTCGCCTTTGAACCACAATTTATTACGTGAGCGTGAGAAGTAAACACCACGCATTTTTTCAGCGGTCAGTTGCAGTGCTTCACGGTTCATCCATGCCACCATCAAAATACGCCCAGTTTGATGATGTTGTGCAATAGCAGGAATAAGTCCTTGTTCGTTAAATTTTACTTCATCGAGCCATTGCAGATTGTTCATAGGATTTCACCAGGTTAATCAATATAAGATAATTACTTTAAACGCATGTGATAGATAGCGTAGCGCTTGTATAGTGTACGTTATTTCCAACATTTTAGGAAAATATTGATCATGGATTTCGTTGAGATCAAAAATCTTGCTCGCACATTTAAAGCCGAAGATGAAGGCATTGATTCAGCAAGTATTTAAATTAAAACAGCAGGGTGTGGGTTTATTGGGGCTCATTTATTTTGTGCAGATGAATCAACGATTGCCATTAAGCGAAGCAAAAACAAAGACTCTCAATTTTAGCTTTTGGCGAGCAGAAGAACGATTGGGCGTCGAAGAAAGTTATCAGACCATAATGCACGATTTTAAAGGGCATAGTTTTAACGAGCGTGGTTTTAATGAGCATAATTTCATCGAGCACAATTTTATCAAACAAGATGAGTTACAGCACTATCGCACTGTTTTGTATTACAGTGAGCATCATTTTTTTCGGTTCAGTGACGAGTGTGCAATGTCCTGATACTTCATTTGGCTGAACATACCTGATTTTAAACCTGTCACGGTGATTGCCATCTCCTTTCTAAAATAGGGTATTCGATACATCCAAGAAAAGCTAAAATCTCGCAAAGTACCTGCCCACCATAGATCAGATTGATAAAGAGGGGTAAGCAAGCGACTTAAAAATTGATAAAAATCAGTCGAGCTTTTTCGGTGCTGATGGTAATGTTGCCAAAGCTTTACACGATCAATAGTTTGATTGTCTCTTGCATGCCGAACAGCTTGACCTAAAGCCCATGCATCTAACAACGCCATATTTGCGCCTTGACCAAGTTGCGGGCTCATTGCATGTGCAGCATCACCTATAATTCCAATACGCCCTTCACCAAATTTGGAGAGCACCACATCACGATAATTGGCTGAAAGCCATTGTTGTTTTTCCTCTGGATTGGTGATGACCTGCTCTAACCAATCTGCTGCTGGCTTCCAGCGTTGGGAAATTTCTTTGAGCCATTCGGAACGTGCGTGCTGATCGGGCAAAAAACTTTCTAGTTGGTTGGTGGGAAGGCTCCAAAAAATACTAGAAAGTCGTTGTTGTGGTTGGTTTGGAATAGCACCTGTAGGTAGAATGCCCATCATTATTTTAGCGCGGTCATAAAATTGATGCAGGATCTGCGTATCCAGTGTTAAACATTCAGGCACTATGGTCCATTTGGCTCCCCATGGGTAAGCTTGATCAACTTTAACCCATTGACGAGGTCTCAGCCGGCTTCGTGCACCATTGGCAATAATCACATGATCAAATACGTCTTCAAAATATTCTTGATGTTGTGTACCGATGACTCGGATTTCATGTGAGGATTCATTAAGTCTTTCAATATCAGTATTCATGTGCCATGTGATCAATTCAGCATATTCATGACATTTTTTTTCTAATACATGGCATAAGGTCGCTCGATGGATTCCTAAACCATAAAAATCTGGGTGGGCTTGTACGTAATGACTGTCGACCAACTTAAATCCATTGGCGAGTTGACCTTCTAAACCTGTCACCAATGCACCCAGTTTCAAGGCATCTTCTAAAACTCCTAGATGCTCAAAAACAGCCAAACCAGAGGGTTGTAGTAATAAACCCGCACCAACAGGTTCAAGTGCATGCGCTTTTTCAAAAATGGTGACATGAATATGTTGTTGTGCAAGTAAAATTGCAGCGGCAAGCCCAGCTGTTCCTGCCCCAACGATGGCAAATTTTGGGGTGTTATTTTGATTCATTATTGGCATAAGTATTTTGAATGGTTTAAATTTAGCAAAAAAAATCAGTGATCAACACACTTTATTTTGTGCAACATCCTTGTTGTTTTGACTTTATATCAATCAATATTATTAACTGAATAAAAATGAAATAGTCTTTGCTTTTTTCATCAGCGAATTTTACCTAATGTCGCTATCAAAGTTGACGGCATGGATGCCGCCGTCGGTCAAGGGCGATATGAGCAAAAACAAAGCACTGCTTTTTTTTGCAGCGCAAGATCCCTGTTAAACGCAAGATTTTTGTTATTTTTTCATCTCTGAAAAGTAAGGTGTCGCTTACGCAAATCTATTTAAACTTTAGAGGAAAAGTGTGGCATTGCAAGCTTTATATCATCAAACAATATATCTATCGCCTTGATTTTATTTACTGTATGCGTTTTTAACAAATTGGCTATACTATGCGAGTTCCCTTGAATAGCATTAAATAAAAATCAGAGGCTATAAGTCTTGTATATGTTCAGCCCAGTTCTGCTTTTCGATCAATTCTAGAAACTCATCTCCCAGTCGTTGGCTTTCTGCGACGGATTGTTTCCATAGTGTGATCCGTTTTTGATCATCTAAACCTTTCATCACAAAGTCTTTACGGTCAGGTAAACGCCCTAGAGCTAATGATTCTAAATAGGCTTGAGAGGGCGAGATTAGTAATGTTCTCGCTTGGTTTTGAGGATTTGCAGTTCGAGATTTAAACATTTTATCGAACCAACCTGGAATAATTCGGTCGGTAAAATGTGGGTATAAAACAATGCCGTTACTTTCAAAAGGCAAGTCGATGTGATAGTCAATCAAACCACCATCACGATATGCACCATGAGGTGCATTGGTGATATTTTTGACTGCTGGCGTAACTGCCGGAATTGAACCTGAAGCCATGAGCCAATCGGCAACATTGTCTTGGTCAAAATTTAAATAATGTGTTTTAAAAGCGTCATCTTGAATTTTAAATTGTGGAAATTGTGCTGGCTGACAAATTACGCGTTGCATAAACTTACTGAGATGTTGTCTAGAAACAGGGCAGAGTAAAACTTGAAGTGCGACATAAACCACCTAATTAATTTAAAGGGTTTATGGAGTATATAAAATTGTCATACCATCATCTTAACTTTGAAGATCGTACTGCATTAATGCTTGAGTCAAGAAAAGAAGGCTTTTCAGCCAGAAAATTTGCTGAACTCATTAAAAGACATCCTAGTACGATCTATCGTGAGCTTAAAAGAAATAGCATCAATGACGTTTATCAAGCTCAATATGCTTCTGATAACACTTTTGCTAGACGTAGACGTGGTCACAGAAAACTCAAAATCGATTCAATCCTCTGGAAATTTATTGTTGAAGCGATCCGTTGTTTATGGTCTCCTCAGCAAATAGCAAAGCGTTTAAAGACATTTCCTGATTTGGATCAAACAATGAATGTAAGCCATACAACGATTTATTCAACGATACGAGCATTACCCAAGGGTGAGTTGAAAAAAGACTTATTATCCTGTCTACGTCATGAAAATAAAAAGCGAAAAGCTAACGGTGAACCTAAAAAAGATTCTATATTACAGGATATTAAAACTATTCATGAGCGCCCAGCCGAAGTTCAAGAAAGAAAAATACCGGGTCATTGGGAAGCTGATTTAATTAAAGGTAAAGACAATAAAAGTTCGATAGCAACACTTATTGAACGAAATACACGGCTCTGTATCTTGGCAACATTACCTGATGCAAAGGCAGAATCAGTGCGCAAGGCTTTAACTGAAGCTCTGAAATATTTACCTGCAGAACTGCGTAAAACGTTGACCTATGACCGTGGACGTGAGATGTCAGAACATAAAATACTCGAAGAAGATTTAGGCATAGATGTATATTTCTGTGACCCACATTCACCCTGGCAAAAAGGCACATGCGAAAATATGAATGGTTTAATTAGGCAATATTTACCTAAAGGGATTGATTTAAATCAGGCAGATCAGCATTATTTAAATCAAGTTGCCATGTCACTGAATACTCGTCCTAGAAAGGCGTTAGATTGGCTTACACCATTAGAGAAATTTGCTCAGCTTGTTGATTATCATATGGCTTTTGAAACTGTCGCACCTCATGTTTGAATTCGCCCAGCATTACTGCCGATAATGCCCAATAAAGAACCATAAAGTGCAAGCTTCTGATCACTTTGAAATAAATGTTCTGCTTTGGCTGAAATAATGGTGAGGTGATAATCAGGATGTTCGACCAGTTTTTGGGTTTGGTGGTCTAAAATACTGTACAACATCTCCCGAGATATTTTTTCAATCTCTGCGATCTTCATCTTTTTATGAAAAGGTAAATGGATATATAACTCAGCCAATCGCTCAGGTCCGAGTAGTTCTCCCTGTGCTAAAATCCCAGCAAAACGCCATGCGCCAACGGATGAGCCGATAAGAAAGCGGCGTTGCTTGACACGTTGTAGAAAATCACCAAAAATCGCTTGATCAAGCCCCATCAGCCCAATGCCTTTTGGACCTCCTGCTGCACCGGGGATCATATCCACGTGTTGTGACTGCAATCCTTCTTTTGCGATGAGTTGTTTGGCGAGTGAGCCTGCACGAAGGGTTAAAGCAGAAGGGCGTTTCTGTAAAATCTGAATCATTGCGACACTCACTCAAACGGATTTTTCATTTTAAGTTGAGTGGCATTTTCAGCAATGGCGAGAGGTGTCAGTAGATGACTTTACAGTCATGGAAATTGAATTGCTTAAATCAATGATCAACAAAGGTTTGCTAAGTTTTTAATGAGTTAAAGCAATCATGTTTGTTGGAACCCTGTTTTTGAGGATCGCTAACACAAAATGTAGTGTTATCAATATTATTTAAGTTCTGATTCATGTAATTCACAAACTAAACCTTGCATTTTTATCCATTGTTGAATATCAACATGGTTTCCGTCTTTAACAGTCTTTTTACATCTTTTCCCCTGCTTTGTAGTCCCACAACATATGACACTCATGTTTTGTTGTAACCACAACACATATTCTGATTTTGAAACACCATAATATTTTGCTAATGCTAAATATTTATCCAATACATATTCCGATACAAGATTTTTGTCTAAATTGATCTGTGTAGTTCCGTAAGGGATAGGTACAGTTAGGGTAAAGATAATTCCACTTTTAGAAAGTAAATCAATAATTTCTTGGCTTACATTTTGACTCATGTCTAAGTTTTCCAGACCATACTTGTGTTTAAACTATAACGTAACTGTAGGTTATTGTGAGTATAAGCAACCAAGAAAATAAACCTGTAACTATTGAGCGATAAATTTATTACTCCCTCATATCACGTTAAGGAAATCAAAATGGCTCTAATTAATTGCAAAGAATGTGGTAAAAGATTCAGTGACCTCGCTATTTCATGTCCAAAATGTGCTGCACCCACAGCATATTCGACTGATAAATTTTCTGATGTTCACAATCAAGATATTGAAACTCCCCCGATATCATTCGATCTCTTGCAATCAGAAACTTGTAATAAAATTATGGATTACTACTGGGGGTTGCATAGTGAAATTGATCGACTGGGTGGTAAGATTCCAGAATATCCTGAGTTTAAAGAAGAAGAAATTGTAAGAGCAATAATTACAAGAATGGTGCAATTCAAAAGAATGTTTTTAACAATTAGTCATTTTGATGGAAAACCACAGATCCAATTCATTCCAAGTAATTGCTGGATCATGGATAGCGAAAGTATCGCAAAAATGATTGGAGACTCATCAGGGCCTCGAAAAGAACTATTACCAGATATTATTCAAGCTGCAGTAAACAGGCTAGCAAATAAAAGATAATTTCAGTTTGATATAAAGCTTATTAAAATCAAATGAAAACCAAACAATAGATGTTTTTTTATCTCTTTATATAATGATTTATTTAGTTAATAGGTCTCTTGCTTTGGTTGAAATTTGAGCAGATGTAACCTTTGATTTATAAGGCATTATATAAAACCCAAATGACAAAAAAATCTACTTTCGCAAGAGGTCTAATGTTAGAGTGTGGATGTGTATCCTGCAAATCGTCCACCTTATGATTTAAATATTATCTTAATCTATATATTGTTCATTCTATTCCAATAGTTTAAGTCATCGGAGATGACTGAAGGTAAAATTAAACTTGGAACATGAATTGCTATATTTCTTCCTGTCACACAAGATTGTAAATAGAGATCAAATGATGTGGTAATACTTGGGTCTACTTGAGCATGTGTCGCAAAAATTTTTTTTAAATGTCTGATGTAATAGAAAACGAATTCTTTTTCGTCTGTAAAATCGGACAGCGCTTTTAAATTTCGTTGGAATTCCTGTAGGTTGCTCATATCTGGTGGAAGATTAAAGCAGGTGACATCTACATCATAAGCTTTAATTGTAAGTACTTTAGGCTGAATGATTTTACGATCATTTTTTTCAATGACGTGAAAAAAAGGCTCAATGGGGATAGAGTGTAATAAAGTCTCAACGCCATTAAACATGGAAAACATAATGCAGTTATTGTATAAAACTTTTGGTGGAATACCTTCAAGCATTCGTTTTTCTATCTCGTCATAAATTCTATCTAATTGTTTTAAATGGTACTCATCTTTTTTAAATTGAATAAAATAATCTGCAACTCGATCTAAAAATATGGTTTCGCCTGTGCCAGCAATTGCGCCTCGATTCCATAATTTTATTTTTTGCTCATTATCGTTTGCCAATTTGATTTGTCCAGTTTCTAAATTACATGACATTGCTCTTTTATCTGCGGCGATCAGGATACAATCTCCTAAATGGGCAGTGATAATCATTGTCATCAGAAATTTTTCTCCATTGTTTAGGCGTATGCTTCCTTTTTGTAGCTATGGTTCTTGATGATTTTAAGATTTAAGAAATTCTTATAAATCATGATTTGTTTTGCTTAAATTTTGACTATTTTGACTATATATTATACTATTTTGTTAAACAATGCATATTTGAGTAATAAAAATGGCAGGTGGTTCTCGTATTCAAATTGATGGTCAAGGGATTACTATCTCGACAGGCGGTAAAGTTGTGTTTCAGGCAGGACAACATAAGTTTGAGGGAGGGCAAAAAGTCGTTACAACATTGCCTTTTTTGCCAAGCTCAAATTTAGAAGGCTTTAATCACGGTTTTAATTTAATCAGTGATGAAGATATTAAAAATTTACCTTTTAAACTCTTTAATTCAAAACGTAGTTATCAGTTCAATGCAAATTTAGATGATCAACAACAAACTCAATTTGTTCAAACTGGAACGGAGGCTGAAAAATTGGAACTTAAATATTTAGGCGATGATGATATCAATCACCAATGGAAAGAAGAGTGATTAAAAAACTGAATTTGACGAAAACAAAATTCATTATATTCATCATCAGCCTCTTGGTTGCGACGATTGTTGTCATCAAGTTGGTAAGTTGGGGGAAGGATGCCATGAAACCAGCTGTTGTCTTTTTAATTCCTGAAAACTTCATAGGTCCTGTGTTTGTGGTATTTGACCAAGCAGATGGACAAGACTTAAAAATGGACCCGCTAGGCATGTCTTTAACTGTTCCTGAAAATGGTTTAATCAAAGTTAAAGCTTCACGAAGAGAAGTTCTGACTAAAAGTATGAACTACACTTATCGAAATGTTTATTGGATTACACTGACCAAAGATGGACAACGAATCAATATGCCTTATCAAGGTGGAGGGGGGTATGATTACGATCAAAGAGTTAATTGGTCCTGGTATATTGATAGCAATAATCAAGCTAAACAGATGATATTTGATCCTAAACTTTACCCTAAAACAAATGACTTAGATGTTTATCATTTAACACGAGAGCAAGTAAAATTAAAAACAGCCTATGCTTGGAATATTTGTGATGCTTATATTTGGAAAAATATAGATGAATATGAATCGTATATGGGGGATTTTGAAAGTTTAGGTAAAGAAAAAGGAGAATATTGGGATTGTATGCAATTTAATATTTCTTACCCCAAACTTAATGATGACAAATTAAGTTATGAAAATTTTTTGGGGGATTATTCACTTCCTGAATTAGAAAAAAAACTAAATGGAGTACAAACTTTCAGACTTCAATATTTAGCAGAATATTTAGAACACAATAAAAAGGATTAAAAATGGGAAAAACTTTAGCATCCGTAATGACAACACCTGCTGATCCAAATAAAAAACGCCATGATGTAATAATCAAATTAGTTAAATTGGCAAATTATCAGATCAATCTACGTTCTTTTCACCCCAATGCGCAGTTTGAAGCCAAAGGTTTCTTTTTCCATGGCGATAATCGAGGATTTTCTTTAGAGAGAAGTTTTTTTGAACCGAAGGCTAAAGCTCCTCCTCCTCGAAGTGTAAGCTCTCGTGTTTGGTCAAAATCAAATATTGATTTATCTAAAACAAATCAATCGCAAAAATTAAATTCTATAGAAGTTCAATCTAATACATCTGGACCATTAAGAATTTTGGGAGTCCCTATACTCGGTCATGATGAGGACTATGCCGATATTAAATATAGACCATCAGGTGAATTAAATATGATAGTCCCTGAAATAAAATTTGAAAGCCCTCGTAGTTTTAACTTTATTTCTCATTATCATGGTAAAAACCATGCTTTTGCCCTTTCTCGTGATGTTTATGATGCAACAGGTAAAAGTTTTGTTCCTGATTTAGATGTTCGTCATGAGTTGATGATTCGAGTGGAGCGAATTAATAAATATATGGATATTACTTCACTGGTATATGGTGATGGATTCCCTAATAGTGAAGGATTTATTGAGGATGCCCTAGGCAATAAAGTTTTTCTTGGCGCTCATATTCGTATTGGTACACCTGCAACACATTTATTTGGAGATAATAAACGTCTCATGTGGGCAAATGCGATTCGTATTGGGTTAAAAGAAGATGGAACTTTTGGAAATACATTATGGGTCTTTGCACAGGGTTTAGGAGGCCCTAAAATGTTAAGAGATCTTTATGGATTACAGTTGGTTGAAAGACGAGCAAAAACAACAAGATCACTCTATGATCCTTTTAGCACAACAGGTGTATTTTTTTGGGATTTTCAAGAAATAGACACGATTACGAAAAAAAATTATAAGGCACCATTTCGACTGAAAATCAGCAGTAAACTTTCAGCTATTGAAAAGCAATTATTTGAATCATTTAAAACACCGCCCATATTAAAAACAACAGTTCAAACTTGGAATGAAATTTTTTTAAATCAAAATCCAAATGAAGGTCGGGACAAGGCAGTATTCCAATTAGATGATTCACAATGGAAAAAGCAGAATATTTAAGGTTTCAATTATGCGAAGTCTTTAGGCGTTTATATATAGTTCTCCAAGTTAAACACCTAACTTGCGGTAAAAAGCCTATTCATTGAATAGGCTTACTCATATTATTTGGCAATCCGCCAAATGGCTAAGATACTGGTCAAAATAATTAAAATAATCGAAATATACCAAGGCGCAATGATGGCTATTGATAGCAAAATCGCCATGAGACTGCCAAAAATCCAACTTCGTTTTTGTTGATGCTCGACTTCTAAGCGCATCATTTGCAATTCATGTAGTTGTTTGGCGTGCCAAGCAGATTGATTTTTTAAACCATTTAAACTATCAACCATTAATGTTGGAAAATCCTGAGCACCTAAAAGTAAATCAGGAATTTTTTGTCCCAACTCCTTTAAGTTTTTCTGCGGATTCATTTGTGCTTTGACCCATTCAGTCAGAATAGGCTTTGCCAACTTCCAAATATCTAGCTCAGGGTATAAGTCCGTTCCTAAGCCTTCTACATGTACCAATGTCTTTAGCAATAACATTAATTGTGGTGGGATTTCTAAATGGAAACGGCGAGCAATATCCATGACTTGAATTAAAATCCCAGCAAAGTCTAATTCATGCATCGGTTTAGACACCATCGGTCCAACAGTACGACGCATTTCACGAGCCAGCGCATCTTGGTCCGTGCCTGGTGGAATCCAACCCGCTTGATGCACAATTTGAATTAATTGCATAAAGTCGCTGTTCATGACCGCCAATAGCATGCGGGCAACAGTCATTTGGTCTTGCTTGGACAACTCGCCCATAATTGCACAATCCAGCGCGATATAGCGAGGATGACTTGGGTTTAAAGTCTCAACAAAGACATTTCCAGGGTGCATATCTGCATGGAAAAAATTATCTCGGAACACCTGAGTAAAGAAGATGGTTAAACCTTTTTCGGCAAGATCCTTACGATCCATACCCAAGCGTTCAAATGTTTCTATATCTGAAATCGGAACACCAGTGATGCGTTCAGCCACCATAACATCTTTGCTGTCCATATAGACTTCAGGCACGTACATCATGCTTGAGCCTGTGAAGTAATGGCGCATACGGCGAGTGTTGTCTGCTTCGAGTGTCAGATCGAGCTCGTTTAAGATGACTTGACGATAATTTTGAATAATTTCAGATAAATGTACTGCCCGTGCCGCTTCAAGGCGTTTTTCCAAGCTTGCACCGAGCCATTGTAAAATCTCAAAGTCTTGTAAAATCTGACTGCGAATATCTGGACGAGTCACTTTCACCACGACTTCACGACCATCATGTAAAGCAGCCGTATGGACTTGTGCAATTGAAGCCGCAGCTAAAGGCTGTTCATCAAAACGTGCAAAAATGCTTGAAATATTGGCTTTCAGCGATTGCTCAATTCGTGTCTTAGCCACATCCGAGCCAAAAGGTTTTACCCGATCTTGTAGTAAAACCAATTGCTGCAATATTTCAGGTGGAATTAAATCCCGTCGAGTTGACAACAACTGCCCCAATTTAATTGCAAGTGGTCCCATTTCCTCTAAAGCTTCTTTGAGTTTAAGCGGATTTTTACGTTCTTTACTTGACCATGCAGCAGGGTGTAAGCGAATTAAAGACAATGCATGACGGGCTTTTTCAGGTAACTCTTCCGCAGGAACCAGTGTGTCGAGTCTATAGTGCGCTGCGATACGCCAAAGTTCGAATAAACGGGCAATGTGCGGAATCATAAATTAAATTACCTGATCTTGGTGGGAATTAAGTAAAGCTTGGAGTTGTTGGATTTTTGCTTCAATGCGATCAATATTTTGATTAAGCAGACGCGTATCGTGTTGCAGATCATCCATTTGCCAACGTGGAGCAAAAATGCCACTGTCTTCTTTTAAAAAATCTTCAGCAAAAAATAAATGGCTTTGTAAAGAGCGCTTTAGATGTTGAGGCGCAAATTGAATCTTTGCAATTTCATGGGCAAGTGCAGGACCAATCCATGGGCTTAATTGTGATGCTAAATCAGGTTCAGCCTGTTGGATAATCTTTTGAATATCCTGCAAAAGATGATAATCGCCCTGTAGAGGAATATTGCCAATCTCATCGGCAATAAATAACTTGACCAGTTCAACCACATTTTTAACATGTAATGTCGCCGTCGCTTCTGAAATAGTACGGCTTTGATCAAAAGGACGCTGTTCAAAAACAGAAGGCGTTTCACTTTTGCCCGTTACGGTCGGTTCAAGACGAACTTTATGTTCATCAAAAAAAACATCGACAGAAAGCTGAGGCGCATCCATCACGACACGTAACAGTTTGCCTTGTAACTGATTGAATTGAATGCGAGTAATCGCATCCAAATTAATCCCATGATTGATGAACCGTTCAACTGCACCGAGTGCCAGAATTGACCACATAACCCAACCTTGCTTGTGCTATCTTGGAAAATTACAGTTTGAAACCACGGTGTACCGCAACGATACCACCCGTTAAATTGTGATAATCACAGTTTTGGAAGCCTGCATTTTCCATCATACCTTTTAATGTACGTTGATCTGGATGCATACGGATAGATTCTGCTAAATATTTATAGCTTTCAGAATCATTCGCCACAATTTTACCCATGATCGGCAATGCGGTAAATGAATAGAGGTCGTATAGTTTTGAAAATGGTTCAAACACAGGTTTAGAAAACTCAAGGATCAGTAAGCGACCACCTGGTTTTAAAACACGATACATAGCTTGTAATGCAGCATCTTTATCGGTGACATTACGTAAGCCAAAGCTGATGGTAAGCAAGTCAAAACTGTTGTCAGCAAAAGGTTCCAATGTTTCAGCATTTGCCAAAACAAAGTCAACATTGGTACAGCCAGCATCGATCAAACGATCACGACCAACATTCAACATTGACTCATTAATATCTGATAAGACTACATGACCAGTAGGACCGACCTCACGACTGAAAACTTTGGCTAAGTCACCCGTTCCACCTGCAATATCAAGTACATGTTGCCCACGGCGCACGCCAGACATGTTAATCGCAAAGCGTTTCCATAAACGATGAATACCAAATGACATCAGGTCGTTCATGATGTCATATTTGCTTGCCACAGAATGAAATACTTCGGCAACTTTTTGTGCCTTTTCTTCACTGTTTACAGTGGAATAACCGAAGTGGGTTGTTGCACCGACATTGCCCGTATTTGCACCACGTGGCAGATTATATTTAGGCACTTGACCTGACACAGGTGTATCCGTCATCTGCTGTTGTAATGATTGCTGTTGCCCCTGAGGCGCACCTTGCGGTAATGGTTCACTTAGAAATGGACTCACTTTGTCTGTATTTGTTGCCGTTTCAGCTGATGCTGTTGGCTTTTGGTTTTCATTCGACATTTGAGTCACTCCTGAACACAAAAATAGGAAATTTTATATTGCACTGCATAATGACAGATTCTGCAAAATTTTGCAGTCCTCATGATGCAATTGTTATGAATAATATACAAAAACCGATCTAATAGATCGGTTTGATAATGGCGCAAATCCGATTAGATTTGGAAAGGATTGGGATCGCCACGATGGACTTTTTCAACAATCTCTCGTTCTTTGAGCGTAAATTCATGGATAAATTGAGCAGCAGATTTCATGGGCTTCATGGCAACAAAGCCTTCACCAATAAAGTCATACATCAATTCAAATTTATATTTTGTTGCCGCACCTTTACACATTTTAAAAGCGGTATGCATAATAAATGAACGCATATACTTATCGAGTGCACTCCCTAAATCATCCAGTAAGCTCAACTGTTGTTGGCGAGCCTCAGCTTGATCGAGTTTTAACAAAGTCAGTCGCATCATTTCATCATCAATGATTTGATGTGCAGGATAGTCTTTGAGTAATTGAGCTGCGACTTGCTCATCCAGCTGCATGGCAAGTACAGCCAAACCAACAGATTTTAGTCCGGTTTTGATGGCATTTTCCGGAATGATTTTTTCAGCCTTATGAGCATATTTCAGCAAACGTTCAATCTGTATCGCCAAATCATCAAATTCAGGTCCACCGTATAAACGATTGATGAAATACTTCGCCATCAATTGATTCTCTTTTTGATTAAACAAATCATGATGAGTGTTTTGGATACGGGCTTTTAACCAATCCTGTGCTTCATGCAGACGTTGTTTTAAAACCGGGTCAGTGTGATAGCTGAATTGTTGGTATTGTTCTAAAAGCTGATCAAGCGCAGCAAGTTTTGACATACAAAAACTCTAAATTTCGTTTATTTACAGGATAAAGCTAGTTTAGGGATAGCACTATGACAAAAGTGAAAAAACAATAGAGAAATATGGTCAGTGGATTTTTAAATCGGCAAAAATGCAATGTTTTGTACAGAAAATATATAACTCTGTTTTTTGCGAATGGGTATACTCGATAAAACCTTCAGATAAGTAGAGAAGCAGATGATTGAAGAACAATTACCGTTTGCGTTGCGTGATGAAGAAGAATTATCCGTTGATTTGATTGAGGCGCAATATGCGTTAAAGAATTCCAAAGACAAAAACAATGCCAAAAGTTTAGTCATTTTAGTCAGTGGAATTGAGCTGGCAGGTAAAGGGGAAGCCGTTAAACAGTTACGTGAATGGGTTGATCCACGTTATTTACGTGTCAAAGCAGATCCACCGAGCTTATTTAGCAACAAACAAAGTTTTTGGCAGCCTTATGCACGGCATATTCCATCTGAAGGTCAAATTCAGATTTTTTTTGGGAATTGGTACAGTGATTTGTTGTCAACCGCCATGCATGTTTCTAAGCCCTTAGATGAAACCATGTTCGATGCTTATATCGAAAACATGCGTGCTTTTGAACAAGACCTTAAAAATAACCATGTCGATGTAATTAAAGTGTGGTTTGACTTACCATGGAAAAGTTTGCAAAAACGTTTAGATTCAATGGATTCATCTGAACAACGTTGGCATAAGCTCATGGGGCTGGATTGGCGCAATAAGAAACAATACGACACCGTACAAAAGTTGCGACAACGTTTTACTGATGATTGGTATGTGATTGACTGTGATGATTGTATTTCAAGAGATCAGCAATTTGCCCAGTATATTTTACAAGCATTGAAAAAGTTACCCAAGCATAAAACCACGGTCAGAACTAAATGGAAACAAACGGCTGTTCCAGAAGCATTATTACAACCAGCGACGGATGAATTAGATAAAGATCAGTATAAGGATGAATTAAAAAAACTCACTAAAAAAGTTTCAGAAGCGTTGCGAAACGATTCTCGAAATGTTGTGGTGACATTTGAAGGTATGGATGCGGCAGGCAAAGGTGGAGCAATCAAACGTATTGTCAAAAATCTTGATCCTCGCGAATACGAAATTTATACCATCGCAGCACCTGAACAGTATGAGTTGCGTCGACCTTATTTATGGCGTTTTTGGACCAAGATTCAACCAGAGGAAAAAATCAGTATTTTTGATCGAACTTGGTATGGACGGGTCTTGGTTGAACGTATAGAAGGCTTTGCCAAACCTGCTGAGTGGCAACGTGCTTATGATGAAATCAATCGTTTTGAAAAGGACTTGGTAGACAACCAAACGGTATTGGTTAAATTCTGGCTAGCGATCAGTAAAGAAGAGCAAGAAGCCCGTTTTAAAGCCCGTGAACAAACACCGCATAAACGCTTTAAGATTACACCTGAAGATTGGCGTAATCGTGGACATTGGGATGAGTATTTAAATGCAGCGGCGGATATGTTTGAACGAACCAATACTGAATACGCGCCTTGGCATATAGTGGCAACCAACGACAAATATTCAGCGCGTATTCAAGTGTTGAAAGCCATTCTCAAACAGCTAAAAGCAGATTGAAAATTCTTAGGCGTTGGTAGGTATGAGAACATTACAAAAGATTTTGCTTGATCATAAACAGCATTTAACTCTGCCGAGTGAAAAATTAATTCAGCAGTTGCTTCGAAAACTAGATAATGATTCATACTTACCTGATCGTAAAAATGCACAGAAATTGCACCTGCTTTCTACGAATGAGGTCGATAATTTTTTGCTCAATTGTTTTGCTAAATATCAACTGTGCAATGAGCTCTATGATTTAAGCAATCATGATATCGGCAGTTTAAGAGCGGTCTAGGTTGTATTAAGTTTCTCGAAAAATCCTGAGGTCATTCAATAATTTGATGATCTAAAGCTTGCACTGCCACGCTTTAGTGCTAAAGTTTAAATTGTTTTGCGTAGGCGATGCCTCATATGCGCCGAGTTAAGCCATAATAACTCTTCAATTATTTGAATTTCATCATAAATTCATTTGATCATAAACTGTAATTTCCGCTTTCGCCTGCGTTCTGACAGGCTATAAAGTATATCCTCTGTAAATTCAGAGCGCATCGGAAACAATGCCATCAAACCTGCTTTAACTTGATTTTGTATTAGAGTGAGTGGTCGCCAAAGACTTAACGGACGTTCATTCCAAAACTCAAATAAAGTTGTATGCGGAAATTTTTGCACAATCAATTTTTCTAATAAGACCGCATAGAGTAACTTACCCAATAAATAAACCTCTGCAAGCATACTTCCTTTCTTAGCGCGTAACTTATCAATATTTAATATACTTTTCAGTCGTTTAAATGCTATTTCAATCTGCCAACGTGCTTGGTAAATATTCTTGATTTGTTCTGCCGAAAGACGTGTTGGTGGCAAAGTACTGATGATCAACATCCAATTAGCCAAATACAATGTGATCGCTTTTGGTGGGTTCTTTGCACACCTTTTACTGGATTGCCTCTTAATTTTTCGACGTACTTGCTCTGCGTCTGCTTCACTTCTAGGAAATGCATGAATATATACTTTGTAGTATTTTTGCTCTGTTTTCGTTCCTCCTATCATCCAAGCTTCTATCACTTGCGGTTGATTAGAATTTTGATTTAATTTTTCTTGCCAATCTATTTGTTTGAACTCTATATGATCGTTTTTTATTATTTTTTCATAAGTCAGCATCGAATTTGGGTTGTACCGAATCACTATTTCTACCCCCATATCAACAACAGGAAGGATGGTTTTTGTGCGACTGTAGCCACGATCGGCAATCACCACATCTCCTTTCTCAAACCTATGATGTTGTAAACTTTCTGCGACTTTACGAGTACTGAGTACAACTTCAAGTAAAGATAAATTCCATAAGTCCATTGCTGTATGTAAGCGATATGTCGCTCCATCTGCACCGCGTTCTTGGATGCTTGTACTATCAACGATTACAAAACGTAAGCTGTCGTCACTTTGTCGGTGTGTGATTTTAAACATATGAATTATGAGTGATTTAATCCAGTTTATGCTCTTACATAATCGTTCTTTAATCGCATCATCGGACAGACGACCATATGTTTGAGCAAACACGCCTGCACAGCTTTTCAATGATAAATCGTGTACACAATACAACATGATAATTTGAAAAAGTTCTTCAGGGCTTTTGATTTTTCTAATGCGTTGAAATGCTTCATGTTGGTAAGCGAGTTCGGAAAAATGAGTAGGAAGGGCTTGCATTAATTGTTCAAATACATTCATGATTGTGACTTAATGATGGTTGTTGGTAAATATTCACAGTAAGAGGTTAATATCTGCCACACCATCATCACAAATTTATTAATGTTTTCCAATGCTTTAACTCTTAACTCGGCGCATATGAGGCGATGCCTCACTTTTCAGAGATGAAAAGTGACAAAAATCTTTCGTTGAGCGAGGGGTACATCCTATATACCCCCGCTCAACATGGCGACATCCATGTCGCTTCACGATAGCAAGACCATCTATAGATTCAAAAGGGCGAAATAAATGAATCATCTAAATCACTTGTATGAATAATCAGGCGGTTTACCTATATAATTCAACGTAAAAAAGTTGAGGCGTGGATCAAAAATCGGTTTGTGCTTGAATGACAAATTTTCTTTTTCTATGTTCATTTTTTTATGTTGATTTTGTCTCATAAAGCGGACTAAGTCGCGCTTTATGAGTGTATAAATAGAGATTATGAATATTTAACAACGCTGGCTTGTTGTTTTTGCTGAATGCCTTTGGCAAGCTTATAACATTCATCTACATGCGTTTCAGCCACTTTTTTCATGACAATATAGCCTAAACTTGCAGCAATAATTGAACCACCAAGCGGAATGAATTTGGTCACTTGTTTGGTGATGATTTTTGCAGCCATATTGTTAAAGGATGCTTTAACAGCAGTACGTGCCACCACTAAACCTGAAAATTCGAAACCACGTTTGCGCAGTTCATTCCAGTGGATTTTCTTGGTGGCAGGATCATAAACACTGATTTGATCTGGTGCCAAACCAAAGCGAGCATTGATTTCAGGAATCAGGAAAGACAACATACCGACATCAATGACCACATCAAAAAATGGCACTGGTACAACAGCTGCACCTGCGGAGACATAGGAACGCTTTTTGACAAGTTCTAAGCATTCTTCACGAATCTGTTCTAGATTCAAGGTGGGATCAATCGAGTCTGGAATTTTATCAATTTTCATAAATCAAATACCTATGTTTCAAGCTTTTTGTCATATTTCTGGAAACTCATGTTTGAGCTTGAAATTGTGAAGTTATTTCCAAATAATGTTTTAAAAATGCCATAGTATGTTGTTGTTGTATAGTGGCGAATGTTTATGTTTTGTGCATGAACATAGACAATAGAATATTGAAAGTCGAGGAATTATGGCAATACATGTGATTCAAAGCCAACGCATTGATGTCTTGGTGCAAGGGCTTTTGCAAAATACCATTCGGCCATCCAAAAATCCTTTTGCAGTTTTGCAAACGCAACATTTTATTGTACCCAGTCCTGCGGTGCAGGAGTGGTTAAGTCAACGTATCGCAGAACAACAGGGCATTAGCGCCAATAGCCAATTTCATCAGCGTATCCGTGGATTTCAATGGTTTGCTTATCAACAAGTACTTGATGATAAAGACAAAGTACGTAAAGCCAATATTCCACGTCTGATTATGAAGTGGCGGATTTATCAGACTTTAAAAAGCTTTATTGAACATGAGGAAAATAGTCTGGCTGAAGACCATCCGTTGCATTCTATTATTCAACGGATCTATGACGCCGCTTCACAGTTACAACAAGGTTTAGATAAACAACTGAAAAAGCAAAGTATGTTGTATTGGGTGTCTGAGCAGGTTTCAAAACTGTTTAGTCACTATATGTTGTACCGTGCTGATTGTGTACGTGGCTGTCCGCAGAATCAAGCTTGTCAGTGCCCAAGTAATTGGTTGGCGCAATGGGGGCGTGGAGAAGCACTGAATTTAGAACAGCAATTTTTTAAGACCAATCAGCAGATTTCAGCATTTACGCTGAATCAGGCACAAGAACTGGAAAACTGGCAACGTTGGTTATGGCAACATACATTTCATGATGATTTTATTGAAATGCAGAGTATTGATGCTGATTTTTGGCATGTGATGGAGGATGTTCAACAACGACCACAGGCTCTAAAAAAATTACCAAGTCAACTGATTGTCTTTACCTTGTTGGATTTGCCACCCAGTCAATTACAGTTTTTGAGACGACTTGGACAATATCTGGATGTGGTGATTTTACATTACAATCCATCACAAGAGTACTGGGCAGACAGTGTCGATCCCAATTGGAAAAAACAATACGATTTAAGGGTTAAAGAACGCTTTATTGGCAAAAATCCCAATGCAACAGATGCGGATATTCAAAAATTTTTCGATGAATTTACCTTAAATTTTAATGCTGAAATTCGAGAATCTCGTCATCCTTTATTGACACGTTTTGGCAAACAAGCGCGTGATCATTTTTCGATTCTTTCCAATCTATCTTCTGGAGAAGAAGGACAGTGGGTAGATGCTTTTGTCGATGAACAACCGATTAATTTATTGACTAAACTCCAGTCCGATATTCTTTATTTAGTTGAGCCAGAGGCACATGCTTATCCAATCGCAAAAGAGGATGATTCGATTCAGATTCATGTATGTCATTCTGCATTAAGACAACTTGAAGTACTGAGAGATCAATTGATTGCTTGGTTAGCCAAAAGTTCGTTAGATCAGCCTCGTCGTCCAAATGATATTTTAGTTTTAGTGCCAGACTTAAAACAGATTGAGCCACTGATTCGCAGTGTATTCCCACATACACCGAATCAGGACAGTGTTTATTTGCCTGTGAAAATTGCAGGAGTGACGGCATTGGATGCTCATAATGCTTGGCGCGCTGTGTTAGGACGTATTCAATTGATTGAAAGTCGTTTTAGCATTGAGGATTTTGCAGATTGGTTAAGTTTAACTGCGACTCAATTACGTTATGATTTAGATATTGCCAATACAGAACGCATGATTGAATTGCTGATCAATGCTGGATTTAAACGTGGTTTAGATGCGCAACACTTAAAGCGTTCGTTGAGTCATGATGACGATGATTTTCGTTTTAGTTTTAAATTTGCATTGGATCGTTTGGTATTGGGCATTGCAATTCCAGAACACCGATTATTTGAAAATGTATTGAGTTATGCACAAGTCTTTACAGCTGATTTTGAGCTGATCACGACCTTGGTACAGATTTACCAAGATTTTGATCATCGTAGAGATTGGATGATTGCACATGAGCTCGGCAAACAAACCACATTAAAATGTAATGTGGAAGCGTGGTTAAAATTGCTGATGCAGGATATTGTTGAATTTGAACAAGCAGGTGTCGAATCTTTAAAAACGGTACGTGAGATCGTAAAAAAACAAGAACGTATGCTGACTTTGGCGAGTTTCTATGACGAGCAAGAACAGTCTATTCTCCAAGATATTGATTTGCCTTTGGTATATTTACTCAATGAAATTCAAAACTTATTAGAGGGGCAAATTGATCAGGCTTTACCGACAGGGCAGATTACGTTTAGTCAGATCGGACAAATTCGCCCGCTGCCTTATAAGCTGATCGTACTGTTAAATTTGGATGGTGGTAAATTCCCAGATCGTGATGTTCATGTCCCTTTCGACTTAATGCAAATCCTTAAACCACAGTTGGGTGATCGTTCACGTTTGGATGATGATCAAGGTGCATTTTTAGATGCTTTACTGTTGGCACAAGAAAATCTATGGTTATTTTACAATGGCTTTGATGTCAGTGATGGTGAGGTTCGAGACCCATCAAGTGTATTACAAGAGTTGATCAATCATATTGCCTTTATTAGTCAAGCCGATCATTTGCAATCAACATCCACATCAAATACAAGCCCTGAGAACTTGACTGCTGTAGCACAAACCGTGTCCTTAGATGGAATTGAAGTACCAGAACAGATTCAAACTTTATATCATGTCCACACTTTACAGCCCTTTGAGCCTTCTGGTTTTGAATCCCAACAGTCCATCCGTTATCAGGACCAATGGTTCCAAGTCGCACAACAGATTCGTCAAACAGAGGCATTGGCTCAACGTGATGCTTGGGTGAATACCGCTTATCCATCAGCTCAAGACGATATTATAGTATTGGATGCAGGGCAGTGGATTCAAGATATGACCTTCCCTGCACGATTATATTTAAAAACCTTGGGGGTTGAAAATCTAAGCGCAGATGATATGCCAGCATTGAATGAACCTTTGATTTTGGATGGCTTGGCACGTTATCAAATCCGAGATTTTTTACAAAAGGCGACGCTTCATTCTGTAGATGATGCTGCGGTAAATGATATGCGATTATTACAGAATCAACTTCCGATAGGCAAGGTTCAGCTCAGTGCATGGCAAATCGGCTTGGCTGAACAAGATAGTTTAAAAGCACGCTTAAAGCGTTATGCGCCTGAAGTGACATTGACCACACAGCGTCAGTGGCGGATTGAATCTGGTTTGGTTATGAACATTACCTTGCCTCAACAGCAGCGCACAGATTGGGTCAGTTTAGATGCCTCAAGTGGTCGTGCTAAACGTCGTACTAAAGTTTGGTTAGAGTATTTGTTGTGGCTGAGTTATTTAAATCTGGATGCCGAACAGTCGAAAGGTTTACAACGGATTGCGGTATTTAGTGATGTGACGATCATCAATACAGGATTAAGTTCAGCACAAGCAAAACAATATTTATTGGCATGGTTTAAAGCCTTTGCTTATGGACAGTCTGAGCCTTTGGTATTGCCCGCTGCATTATTGTTGAAGCTCAGTGAAAATAATAAAACATTGACCTGGATAGCTGAAGACTCTGGTCGTTCAGTGATTGAGGATTTCACAGTAATACTCAATGAGTGGAATAAAAGTGATGCATTTTTACCTTATGATTTGACGGAAATGGAGTGGAGTAAAAAGCATCGGGATTGGCAATTTATTTTGCAAGAACAAGATACGACTGCACTGCTCAAGCATGCTTGTGATCAATTTGCGTATGATCTGTATCAACCCATTTATCAGTATCAAACTGTTGCGGAGGAATCATGATGACTTCCGTAAATTTATCGCTTAGTAACACAGCCAGTAGCAAAAAAAAGCAGGTTTCGATTCAACCGATTGAAGATATGCACTTTGCTGGTTTACATTGGATCGAAGCTTCTGCAGGTACAGGGAAAACCTATACCTTGTCCAGTTTGATGGTGCGGATTTTTTTAGAAAAATACTTACCAAGCCAAGTGATTGCAACCACATTTACTCGAAAAGCTGCTGCAGAGTTGAAAAGTCGGATTCGTTCACGTTTACAAGATACGTTTCACTATTTTGAATCCTGTCGAGAGCTGACTGAATCACAGGTTTTAAACAAAGCCCAGCAGGAAACCGATCCTTTATTTTCTAAGTTGTTGAAAACATTTGCATCGCAAGTGGCTTATGCCTGTGAACGTCTAAAACTGGTGATTGATCAACTTGATGAATTGTTTGTGGGGACCTTAGATAGCTTTAGTCAAAAACTATTACGTGAATTTGCTTTTGAAAGTGGCAAGATTGAACGTGCAGAAATTACTGATGATGCAAAAAGCTATACTTATCAATTAATTCACGATGTTTTAAGGGCATGGATTCAAAAACAACCGCAAGATATTGTCGATAGTTTGATGTTTGCAGGAGAGTTACATGGTGTCGACTACTATGCATCGACAGTTGAGCAAAGTTTAAATTTCGCATCGGCAAAATTTGTTGAGCCACAATTTTCTACTGTGGATGCTCAATCATTTCAACAGGCAATAGAACAACTGTCGCAAATTCAATTGCAACAGTTACAAACACTTGAAGCTTATTATTTATTGGACGGTGATTATTATAAGTTTTGTAATGGGACAAAATTTAGGAGTGATCGTTTTCATCGTATTTTTACCAAGAGTCTGCCACAAATTATTCAAACCACCCAACAACAGGGCTATAAACATTATTTGAGTTCCGGGTTGACAGTGGAAAAGTCTGATTTTTCCACTTTGATCAAAGTGCTTCGTGAACAACAGATCTTTAAGAAAGCAGCCCCTGAACATGTACAGCTGGGATTTTATCAACATCCGATTGTTCAACAGCTGTTGAGTATCTATGCGCAAATCGAAGTATTTGAAAATCAGTTGCTCGGAACCAATACTTTTCTTAAATATTATTTGGCGCAAGAAGTGAAACAGCGCTTGCCACAAGTATTACAACAAAAGGGCGAAACCACCTTTGCCCAGCAAATTCGAACGCTTGCGGAAGCTTTACAAGGTGAACAAGGACAACGGTTTGCTACTTTTGTCCATGCACGTTATCCCTTAATTTTGGTTGATGAGTTTCAGGATACCAACCAAGATCAAGACGATATGTTAGCGCAAATTTGGCGTCATCCAAGTCGAGTTAAGAATGGCTGTATGATCATGGTGGGTGATCGTAAACAAGCGATTTATGGTTTCCGTGGTGGGGACATGCTGACTTTTTTAAAAGCACATCAGGATGTGTTTGGTAAAGATGGCAACGAATATAACTTGATCTATAACCATCGTTCAGTAAAACCCTTGGTTGAGGTGGTCGATGCCTTATTTCAAAGACAAATGGATTTTGGCGAGCAGGTGATCTATACCCCTGTGCAAGCAGGCAGTCGCCCACATCCAGATTTGATTGATCAGGGACAGATAAATCCTCAACCTTTAAGATGGCTCAAGTTAGCAGATAAACAGCTTGAAGCAGAACAAGTGGCATGGAAAATCCGTGATTTGCTCAATCAAGGTATTCAAGGCAGTTTATTGTTTAAGGAGAAATCCGCGCAGCGTCCGCTAGATGAAAATGACATTGCTATTTTATCGAAAAACCACGATGGGCTGGATAAGGCACAAGCTGCGTTAGAATTTCTGGGGATTCGCACCAATCGACCTTCAAAGAAAAGTGTTTTTGAAAGTCAGATTGCACATGATGTTGGGGCTGTACTGACTGCAATTTTGCACCCTTACCATGAAGCGAAAGTAAAACGTGCCGTATTAAGTCGTATGATTGGTTTGAGCTTAAAAGATTTGATTGCCTTAGAACAGCATGCAGATGGCTTAAGTGAATACATTGAGTTGTTTGATCAGGTCCGTGAAATATGGCTGAATCAAGGTTTCTTAACTGCTTGGCAATATCTACTCAATCAGTGTGCGGTCTGGAAAAAACTGGTGGAAAAGCGTAGTAGTGATAATGAGCGTGTGGTGGTGAATTTACGTCATTTAACTGAACTGCTCAGCCAACACAGTGAAACATATCAAGGTGCGCAAAATCTTTATCATTGGTATTTAAAACAGCTGACTGCACCAATGGAACGAGAGTGGGAAATGGAGCGTAAACTGTCCAATGAGGCAGGGGTCCAGTTGATGACCATTCACCAATCGAAGGGTTTAGAGTTTAAATTTGTTTTTTTACTGGGTGCAGACAAAGAATTTAAAGAAATCAATAAGACCTTGAACTTTTCGACAGCAGTCCAATTAAATAGCCAGACAGGGCAGACTGAACAACAGCGTGTGGTGGCTGTTAATGACAGTAATTTACTGGATAAAAAAGATATCGAACAACATAATGAGCGTGCTTTAGCAGAACATCATCGTTTGTGGTATGTGGCGTTGACCCGTGCCAGTTATCGTGTTTATGCCATGTTGAGTGATACCAAAGAAAAGTCGACAACAGGCTTGGCATTTTGGCGGGGTCAAGGTGCTGATGTTTTTCAGCATATCGGTAGCTGTATGGAAGACTTACTGACTGAGCGTCCTAAAGCACTGGAAAAACCTAAGTCTGAACATCCTTTACCATTAATTGCGCAAGCATTTCCAACACAGCGTTTTTATCCGCGGGGAAAAACCAGTTTTAGTGCTTTGGCCCAACATTTAACACGACAACAAATTCAAGATGCCTTGGCAGTTTCTGAACAAAAGCAAGACCGTGCAGAAGATGAAATTCAACAGCCGATGATTGAAATTATTCAGCAAACACAGCCTGAGCAACCGATTGCATGGATCAAAGCCAATTTTCCAATGGGTACCATTGCAGGAAATTTCTTGCATGAAATCTTCGAACATATTGATTTTCAGAATACACGATATTGGCATCTTGAAATTCGTCGACGTTTTAAAAATGACTACTCCAGTTTGTGGACAGAATTGCTTGAAAAATACCGACTGGCTTTTTTAAACCAAACTGTCGAGGAGAATGCTTTAGCACAATCCAATGCTGAAGAAACTTTGCTGACTTGGGTTGCTGAGTGGCTGGCTGAGGTCTTATCCACACCAATTCTCAAAAATTTCCAATTAAAACAGCTTGAACCTCATCAACATTTGGCTGAGTTCCCATTCTATTTATCGCTTTCAGATCGAGTTTTGGCAATTCAACGGATTTATCAGTTATTTGATGAGTACGGAATAAAAATGCCTGAGTTTAATGATGCTCGTTCAGCCCGTTATCTCAATGGCTCAATTGATTTGGTTTTCTTTGATGGGCAGCAATATCATATTGCCGATTATAAAAGTAATTTTCTGGGTGCGGATCAACACAACTATACCTCAGAAGCCGTGCAAGAGAGTATGTCACATGCCAGTTATTGGTTGCAGGCAGCGTTATATTTGGTGGCTTTACATCGCTATTTAAAAATCCAACTTGAAGACTACCAAATTGAACGGGATTTAGGTGGTGCAACTTATTTGTATTTACGTGGTATGAATGCTCAAGTCGATCAAGGCTATTATTTCTGGCGCCCCACCACAGAGTTTATTTTGAGATTAGATGCGATACTGGGCTATTTTGTTGAGGATAAATCTAGTGAAATTGTGTGAATAGTTGTTTGAAAAACTGTATAAACAATAGGTTATCATGTGGATAACTGTGTTGAAAACCTTGTAGATAACTCTGAGGATAACTGTGTGGAAAATCAACAGGATTTAGAAAGTCAAGTCCCACAATGGATTGAGACATGGAGTAAATATGTTTTAACACAGTATTCCACAAGCCCTAAATTAGATGAACATGCACTTGAACTGGCACAAGAAATACTTTTGGCAAGTACTCAGGGTGATAGTTGTATTCCCGCAAAGGATAAAAATACAACAGGGTTAAAGTCCTTGATGATTCAGGCAGACAATCTAGAAAGCGCAGTTGCGCCGTTTGTACAAGATCATGAATATCTTTATCTCTATCGTTATTGGCAACTTGAGAGACGCTTGGCACAACAAATTAAACGTCTGAGTGTGCAATCTACTACTCAGGTGGATGTTTCGGAATTTGATGAACTATTGACTGATGCTTATCAAAAAGCGGCTTTGGCTATGGTCGCGAAATCGGCTTTGAGCATGATTACGGGGGGACCGGGTACAGGTAAAACCTATACTTTGGCAAGAATCATTGCCGTATTATATCAAGCAACTCCAGATATTCGAATCGCGATGGCAGCACCTACAGGAAAAGCTGCACAACGTATGGGGGAAGCTTTGCAGAAGTCCTTGTCTGATCCTAAATTACAACATTTTGGTTTAAGTCAAAATCTATTTAATCCGATGACCTTGCATCGTTTGTTGGGATTAGGTCATCAACAGACCCCGCGCTTTAACCAACGCCAACCACTGCCTTATGACGTTGTGGTTGTAGATGAAGCTTCAATGCTGGATTTAAATTTAGCAACCATGCTGTTTGAGGCGATTCCTGAACATGGACGTTTGATCCTGTTGGGCGATGCAAATCAATTGGCTTCAGTGGATGTCGGTGCAGTCCTTGCTGATCTACAACAGATGGAAACTTTGTCTGATCATCGGGTCAATTTAATGACCAGTCAACGCTTTAAAGAAGGTGCATTGATTGGGAAAATGGCAAAGTTTATTCAAATGCAAAAAACGCTGGATACTGCTCCATCGCAACTTTTAGCACACTTTGAACAAGAGGTGGTTGTTGCACGAGAACTTAAACCAGTCGATTTATTACCAGACATGCAAGATGTCATTCAACTTGAGTATCTTCCTGAAAAAATTGCGCAAGCTGATTTAGCGGGCTACTACAAGAAATTAAGTTTAGGTTTCCATACTTATTTTGAAAGCCTTCAGGTTTATTTGAATACCGACACAGAACATGATCAAGCCAAGATGGTTGTACACGCGTTTGACAGTTACCGGATTCTCACCGCGATACGTCATGGGGTAATGGGTTTAAACAGTTTAAATACAGAAATGGAAAAAGCTTTATTTGAATATATTCCGACCCTATCCAAACGAGGTGATTGGTATGTGGGGCGTCCTGTGATGATGACCTACAATGATTACCAATTAGGACTCTCTAACGGAGATATTGGGATTTGTCTGAAACACCGTCAACAGCAGGGACAATTCGAAGTCTATTTCCCTAGCCTGGATAAATGGTTTCCTGCAACTCGTTTGCCTAAAGCAATGCAGACGGCTTTTGCACTGACGATTCATAAATCACAAGGCTCAGAATTTACCCATACCGCAGTGGTTTTAGATTCGGCAGCAACTCGGCTATTAAGTCAAGAGTTGATTTATACCGCAATTACACGAGCCAAATCTGTGGTCAGTCTCTTGGTGGATCAAAGCGCATTTGTACAATCTCTGAATATAGCAACCACACGTACTAGTGGATTGGTTAGGATGGTTAATGCGGTATAATTATTTTGAAGTTTAAATTGATAATTTGAACATTGTACGAAATTGCTTACATGAATTCGAGAGATTTGCGCATAGAGCTTCATGTTAGTTTTTGAGATGATGAAGCCATAAAGAGCTCAGCAAGGATCGTTGAGTAAAATCGCAAAATAAGAACAACTTGAAGTCGTGAGACTGCGAACTTACAAGAAAGTAAGTAATAAAAGAGGAAACTTACAGCCGCTAAGCCTTGTAGTTTTGGGAGAGACTACAGGGCTTTTTTATTGCCAAGGGATTGCCACTCTAGTTTTCAAATTATGATAGGTTCATCTTTTATTTTTGTTAGTTTAGATTAAAAATTATACTTGAAATCTACATTTATTATGTCATCTATCACATTTTAAAAGGCTTTTTATGAAACTCACCACGGTCATTTTTCTGTACGCAATTTCTCACATAAAGATGAGTTAAATACGACTTTTGTCTTACATATTTGACATGCATAATAAGTCATATATGGACATAATTGGTCACATGGTCGTGAAAATGAATGTCAGTGATAAAATAATAAGTGTCGAGAGCACAATAAAGATAATAAATAAGATACCGACAATAACTAAACAAGAAACTACAGCGCAACGGAAAAGCCCTAAGAGTAATCTTAGGGCTTTTTCATATCTTATTTTTTGATTTAAACCAACTCTGTTTCAGTACGATCTGTACCAAATACAGCACGACGTTGTGCTTTCGGGATTTTAGGGCAGTTATTGGAAATTTGGTAAAGTGTTTGTGCCAAAGCAGGAATATGTGTACCCATGACGGCTTTTCCTGTATTTAAAATACTGACACTAATATCACGTTGAGGGTCAGCCCAGCATAAGATATTGGAAAATCCAAGATGACCAAACGCTTGTCCTGTCATTGGACCAAAAATACCCAAAGGATTGCTGCCTAACATTGGACCTAATGCATAGCGCATAGGGGCAAGTAGTGTTCGATCAATATTGGTGGTGGATGTTGGTAGCGTTGCACGGAAAACCGTTTCTGGGCTCATGATCCGTTTGCCCTGATATTCTCCGCCATTCAACAACATTTCAAAAAAACGGTTGGCTTGTTCTGCACTGGTATAAATGTTGCCAGCAGGGCAGACAGTATCCATAAAGCGTGGATCATTGGTTACATCTACCGCAAGTTGTAATCCCCCACCTAAAACATGATTTAAATATAAATCAGTTCCAAGTTTTGGATGTACACCAGTCGGATAATTCAGCGCGACTTGATCGCGATATTCAGGTTTTAAACCATAATTGAAAAACGGCATATTCATGGGTTTTTCAATTTTTTCATGGAGGAATTGACGGAGATCTTGTCCAGTCACGCGCTCGATCAATTCACCGAGAATATAACCTGCTGTGACTGCATGGTAAGCTAAATGTGAGCCTGCAGGGGAAATCGGCTGTGCAGCATAGAGATATTGTAAAATTTGATCTTTATCAAATAAGAGCTCTGGGGTGACTTGCATTTCTATACGTGGAATGCCACCACGATGCGACAGTAAATGAAAGATTGTGGCACGGCGTTTGCCATTTTGTGCATATTCAGGAATGTAATGACTGATCGGGTCCAATAAGTTGATTTCACCTGTTTCATCTAACATGTGAATCAAGATGGCGGTAATCATTTTGGATGCTGAAAATAAGCAAATGGGGGTATCTGGATTTGCAATCACAGCATTTTTGGCTAAACCATCCGCAGAGTTTCCTGAGGCATGCCCCAAACTGCGGTTCAATATGATTTGACCTTTACGTCTTAAACACACACTGATCAGGGGGTGATTACCTGTTTGATAAAGGTGCTCAATACTCTGCCAGATTTTATCTACTTGTTTTACGGTCATTCCCCCGAGTTCAGGATGAACTTCATTTTTACTACTGGTGATGCTGCCCAAATCCTTGGGTACAAAACAGGTGTTGGTCGAAAATAACTTCACAATCGTTGTCCATGCTTATTTTTATTCAGAACAAGTGTGAACTGAGTCGAGATAAATGTCTGTGTCCGAATTGCCATGCACTGTGTAAAAAAAGTGCAATATTGATGTGCTTTTATCATCAAGTGAAACTTGCTAGAAGTGAGATGTACAATATTTTTGCAATCTCAACATACTTCCTTTAAAATAAGCCTCTGCTGTAGTGATGCACGGCAGTTAAATTGGTTTTGAAGAATCAATTTGATTTGTATCAAGTATTTAAATTAAGCATCTCGGAGAAATCGAATGGCTTTAACAAACGCAGATCGCGCAGAGATCGTTGCAAAATTCGCTCGTGCTGAAAATGACACTGGTTCACCAGAAGTACAAGTTGCTTTATTGACTGCTCAAATCAATGATTTGCAAGGTCACTTCAAAGAACACAAACACGACCATCATAGCCGTCGTGGTTTGATCCGTATGGTTAACCAACGTCGTAAGCTTCTTGACTACCTTAAAGGTAAAGATGCTACTCGTTATAGCGATTTGATTGCTGCTTTAGGTTTACGTCGTTAATTCGATTTAAACTTTTATTTTCGGATTATTGCATGCAGAATGCTGTATTGATGAAAACTAAAGTCTATCCAGTATTTACTGGATAAAAGGGAAGGGGCGAATATTCGCTCCTTCTTCGTGTTTAAAATTAGTCTAAATAAAGATTTATTGTCTAGTGAGGTCGGCTTCTAAGCTTTGTCATTTATGTAACAGATATGAATGCCAAACCTTAGGGGTCTCCACTAGAATAAAATTAGGAAACAAAAATACATGTCAATGTTTAATGTTATTCGTAAAGAATTTCAATATGGTCAACATCAAGTTGTATTAGAAACAGGTCGCGTTGCTCGTCAAGCAAACACTGTATTGATCACTATGGGTGGTGTAACTGTTCTTGTAGCTGTCGTTGCACAACCTACTGCTAAAGCAGGACAAGACTTTTTTCCACTTACAGTAAACTATCAAGAAAAACAATATGCTGCAGGTCGTATCCCAGGTGGATATGGTAAGCGTGAAGGTCGTGCTTCAGAGTCAGAAACTTTAATTTCTCGTCTTATTGACCGTCCAATTCGTCCATTGTTCCCTGAAGGTTACTATAACGAAATCCAAGTGACTGCTACAGTTGTTTCTTCTGATAAAACAATGGAAGCGGATATCGCTGCAATGTTGGGTACTTCAGCAGCTTTAGCTATCGCTGGCACACCTTTCCGTGGTCCAATCGGTGGTGCGCGTGTTGGTTTAATCAACGGTGAATATGTTCTTAACCCAAATTTAGAACAGCTTGCTCAATCTGATCTTGATCTTGTTGTTGCAGGTACAGAATCTGCGGTATTGATGGTTGAGTCTGAAGCGAAAGAGCTTTCAGAAGACCAAATGTTGGGTGCTGTGCTTTTCGGTCATGATGAAATGCAAATTGCGATCCAAGCGATTAAAGAATTTGCTGCTGCCGCTGGTGCAACAGAGTCAACTTGGACTGCTCCAGTTAAAAACGAAGACCTTCGTGCAAAATTAAAAGACGCATTTGAAGCGAAAATCTCTGAAGCATATACCATTGCGGTTAAACATGACCGTTATGCTGCATTAGATGCTTTACAAGCTGAGGCTGTTGCGCAGTTTGTTCCAGAAGAAGATGTTGATGGTATCGCTGACGACTTAAATGAACTCTTTGAAGATTTAAAATACCGTACAGTGCGTGACAACATCCTTTCAGGTAAACCACGTATTGACGGTCGTGATACCAAAACTGTTCGCGCATTAGACGTACAAGTGGGTGTATTGGATCGTGCTCATGGTTCAGCATTGTTTACGCGTGGTGAAACTCAGGCGTTGGTTACAACGACTTTAGGTAATACACGTGATGCATTGATGGTTGATACTTTAGCGGGTACAAAAACTGACAACTTCATGTTGCACTATAACTTCCCTGCATACTCTGTGGGTGAGACAGGTCGTGAATCTGGTCCTAAACGCCGTGAAATTGGTCATGGTCGTTTGGCTCGCCGTGGTGTTCAAGCGGTACTTCCACCCGCTGATCGCTTCCCGTATGTGATTCGTATCGTGTCTGACATTACTGAATCAAATGGTTCATCTTCAATGGCTTCTGTATGTGGTGCATCATTGTCACTTATGGATGCAGGTGTTCCGCTTAAAGCGCCAGTTGCTGGTATTGCAATGGGTCTCGTAAAAGAAGGTGAGCGTTTTGCTGTGCTTTCTGACATCTTAGGTGATGAAGACCACTTAGGTGATATGGACTTTAAAGTCGCAGGTTCTGCAAACGGTATTACTGCACTTCAAATGGACATCAAAATCGAAGGAATCACAGAAGAAATTATGGAAGTTGCGTTGAATCAAGCATATGCAGGTCGTATGCATATTCTTAACGCAATGAACCAAGTGATTTCACGTGCTCGCCCTGAAATTTCAATGCATGCGCCAACATTCCAAGTGATCAACATCAACCCTGATAAGATCCGTGATGTGATTGGTAAAGGTGGTGCGACAATTCGTCAAATCACTGAAGAAACTAAAGCGGCAATTGATATCGAAGACAACGGCACAGTACGTGTATTTGGTGAAACTAAAGCAGCAGCTCAAGCAGCGATTGCAAAAATCCAAGCACTTACAGCAGAAGTTGAACCAGGTAAAATCTACCCAGGTAAAGTGATTCGTATTGTTGAATTCGGTGCATTTGTAAACATTATGCCGGGTACAGATGGTTTACTTCACATCTCACAAATTTCAAATGAACGTGTTGCAAACGTGACAGATATTTTGGCTGAAGGTCAAGATGTTAAAGTTCAAGTTGCTGATGTAGACAACCGTGGTCGTATTAAATTAACGATGAAAGATGTAGACCAAGCATAAGCTTGCTAGGCTTTAGACCTTTTTAGTTTGTTTAAAGTCTAATAAAAAAAGCCCGCCTTGAGTTTTGCCAAAGTAACAACTTTGGCTTGCTCAGGGCTTTTTTTATGGCATGATGCATAGCAAGAAAGATCAATAATTACTGTGAATATGCAAAGTTTCTATTTTTTTCAGCATCCTGATGAACCTTATACTTGTATACAGAAACAACCTGTGCTCGATGCAGAACAACAGTTCGTTTGGGTGGATTGTACGCGTGAAGATGTAGTTAATCGTGCGGAGCAATGGCAAAAAGAAATTCATAATGATACGGACGTTCATCTCAATGAATATCATATTCGAGATATTTTAAACATCGAACACCCATGTGCCTTTGATACGATGGAAGATTATGATTTATTAATTTTTCGGAAACTGATTACTCCAGATGATCAGATCAGTAGTGGTGACACGGCATTAGAACAACATGATCGTGTTTTTGGTTTAGCGACATCTCCAGTCAGTTTTATTATTACCCCTCAAGCTTTAATCACCGTACGTGAGCAGGGCAATCATGCCTTTGAAAGCTATTTAGCTCGTATCCTGAACATCATGAATAAGGATTTAGAAGAGCAAAACAAACCACGCAAACTCCCGAGAACACCCTTAGATTTAGCGTTACGTTTATTAAATAGTATGATTGATGGCTATCTAGATTTGCGCAATCCGCTTTCACGCCGTGTGGAGTTTTGGCAACAAGAACTTTTGCAAGGCAATCGTCGCTTTTCAAAATGGCATCAGCTATTTCAAGAGAATATGGTGTTTCAACAAATCGAAAACCTATGTGAAGAACAAATTGATTCTTTACAGGAACTTCGAGATGAAATTGTTGAAAACTATGCCCATTTAAAGGGTAAAAAGCATAGTGAAAAGCAAGATATTATTTTGGTTCGGGTCGATGATTTGGTGAGTCATGTCGAGCGTATCCAAAAGTATACGGTGAGATTGAGCACAGCCATTCAAACAGCAATTGATTTACATTTTTCAGCAATCGCCAATCAAACCAATGAAAACATGCGAATACTTGCCATTATTACTGCGGTATTTGCACCACTCACCTTGTTAACGGGTGTTTATGGAATGAATTTTGAATTTATACCAGGTTTGCGTAGTCCCATGGGATTTTGGATTATGCTTGGGGTGATGCTGGCATGTACGATCGGCTTATTAATCTACTTTTACCGCCGTCATTTGGTTGGACGTGGTGAAAGAAGTGTGATTGATATGTTGGCACAACAACATAAAAATCAACACGTGAATTTACTCTGGTTTTTGGATTATGAGCCGATCAAACAAACCATGAAGGAAGTTGAAAAAATCACAAAACTGAAATAATTAAATATTATTCTGGTTGAGGATTGATATGAGCTGTTTTTTGTAAAATCAAATAGAGTTGATCTTTTAATCTCAATTTTTTACGTTTAAGTTGCTCAATATTTTCATGAATATGATTGAGGGGATCAAGTTCAAGATGACTGATTTCACGATCCAGTTCATCATGATCAATTAAAAGCTTGGCAAAATGCGGATCTTCTTGTTTTAGCATACACATGAGATCACGATATTCTGGGAACATGTGTTTCAACTTTTTATTCATTACTTTCGAATTCATTAGCGCCTATAACCTCTTGCATAAAAATTCTAACAATCAAACAAAAACGGAAAGACAAGTTCTGCATCATGACAGGTTAAATATTAACCTGTCACTAGGCATTAACATTTTGAAATGAATTAATGAACATGGAGGTGAAGGTGTTTGACTTGTTTGCGTAATTGTTGAACCTCGTCAAGTAAATCCATCATCATCGCGACAGCAGATAGACTGGCTTCAAAGTCACGTTGCAAGCGGTAGGCTCGACGTGCTCGTGAAATATCTTCTCCAAAAAATTGATGGATACGATTTTCTGGGCGTGCAGGTAAAATCTCATATTCCAATAATTGCAAAATCCATTCAGGGCTTTGACCGCATGCTTCAGCAAAATGTTTGAGATCTAAATTTATGTTTTCATCTACGATTTCCGCATCATGGAAACCGTCATAGACAATTTCACGATATTGAATGGTTGTCATGATTGCTCTCCTTTAGCATCGCTATATGCATCTATAAAAATTATGAACGTGGGTGAAAGTCATTAAAAGCATCTGCAAAATCTTGATATGCTTTTTGCTGTTGGTCTGTGGTGACTTTGGGATAAACAATATTGATCACCAAATAAAGATGCCCGGGTGTCTTATTGGGTATGCCTTTGTCTTTTAGGCGTAACTGTTGATCGTTTTTGGCATTTTTAGGAACAGTGACTTTGACTTTACCAGCAGGGGTGTCGATTTCAATACTTTGACCAAGCGCTGCTTCCCAAGGTGTGACATCAACTGTGTAGTAAACGTCAGCGCCTTCAACGCGAATGCGGTCAGTGTCTTGATATTGAATTTCAATATACAGATCACCATTTTCACCCCCATTGATACCCGCTTGCCCTTGTTTGGACAGACGAATTTGCTGTCCTTCTTTCATGCCTTTTGGGATTTTAACTTGCAATGTTTTTCGCTGTACTTCAGGCTCACCATAAGCATTGTAAGTGGGAATTTGCAAGGTAATGCTTTGTGTTGCACCTTCATAACCAATATTTACAGGAATTTGAATACTGGCATGTTGATCCTCACCTCGATAACTGCGTTGCTGTTGAGACCCTCTTTGTCCAAAATCTTGTGAGCGCCCACCACCAAAACCACTGCCAAAGCGACCAAATAGGTCTTCAAAGCCACTAAAGTCTTCGCCACCACCTTGACTATAACTGCGATGGAACTGGCTACCATCAAAACCACCTTGCCCTGAAGATTGCCCACCGAAGCCACTTGCATTTGCATAAGGGTTGTCTAACTCAAAATCATATTGTTTTTTCTTTTCTTCATTGCTTAGGGTGTCGTAAGCCACATTGATTGCTTGCATTTTGACTTCGGCATCTGCCTCTTTACTCACGTCAGGGTGGTATTTGCGCGCTAATTTTCGATATGCCTTTTTTATCTCATTTGGTGTCGCAGTTCGAGAAACACCTAAATCTTCGTAATAGTTTTTTGCCATAGTTCAGGTCATTATTTTGTTTAACTTTATTCTATTTTTATGCCTTTTTTTAGGCAGATGGAAGAGTAACTTAGTGTGGTTATTGTTTCAAAACTTATTTTTGAGTCATATTGGCATCATCGTGAGTCAAAATGCATTAATATAAAAAAGGGTATAAGCCATGATGACGGCTTTGTATCATGTAATATTCATTGAAAAATAAATGTATCCAAAAAGATGAATCCTGTGAACTCACATCAAAAATATTATAAAAAAAGCGCCAAAGCGCTTTTTTTATAATTAACCACAATTATTCAATTCTGACCCAAGTTTGAGATCGACCCAATAAGGAAATTCCAATATATCCACGGAGTGTTAATCGGTTGCCTTTAGGATTAATTTTAATTTTACCCGAATAGACATTGCCAGATAATGGGTCTAAAACATGTCCTGAAACATATTCACTAGGATTATCTGGACTTTGTTTAAAGTCATCAATAATTTTCAAGCCAACGATTGGGGCGTCTTTAAGATTACCTTTGCATTTATGGCAATATCCCACTAAAGGGCTATTGGGCAGGGGGCGGGTATTATAAATTTTACCGCTATAAGTCCCATTTGGATTTTTACTGATTTCAACATCTGCTCTGGAATAGCCAGTTTTGTCATCAATCGCCTTCCATTTACCTGCAAGATCTGCTGCTTGTGTCAAACCTGTAAACAACAGGAAACTGAACATAACAAGTGCTTTTATTTTCATTGGACATCCTTGTGATGAATTGAAATAGAATAAAAAAAGAGCAAATTAGTTTGCTCTTTTTTAAATTAAAATCAATATGTTAAAGGGTTGGAAACTTAAATATAAATCACTAAAATGTCGATCAATTAACTTAAATGTTCACCAAAGAGATTTAATGCTTCTTTTGCTGTGAACTGATATTTTTTATTGCAGAATTGGCAATCCATTTCGATTGGATTTTGGATTTCCAAAGTTTCCTTCACTGCATCTAAGCCAATTTGAATCAATGCATTTTTACATTTATCACGTGAACAAGTGCAGTTAAATTGAAGTTGTTCAACATCAGGCAAGCGAACTTCTTCTTCATTGTATAAACGATACAGAATTTCTTGCGCAGTCAAGTCGGTTAACTCTTCAGGTTTGAGAGTTTGGGTCAACATAATCAAACGTGGCCACAAATCTTCATCTACACGCTGTTGTTCTTCTTCATTATTACGTGGTAATAACTGAATCAGTAGTCCCCCCGCATTGTGGTGGGTGCTCGCTAAAACAATGCGTGTTGGAATTTGTGCAGAAAGGTCATAGTACTGCATTAAGCAACCCGCAAGGGTAGGTTGATCAAGTGGTACAATTCCTTGATAACGTTCACCCATTTCAGGTTCAATGTTAATAAATAAAACAGGTTGTTGTAGCGTGCTGAGTACAGTGCTGCTGTCTTCACTCAACATAAAGTGTGGATCTTCTTCATAATCTGCAAGCGCACGTACATCACCTAAATGATTGCACTCAGCCATCGCCCATTTAAATGTACCTTGGGCTTGAATTTGTAAGCTAATACGTCCTTTTATTTTTAATGTACTTGCCAATAATGCGGTAGCACTCAACATTTCACCAAGTAAGATACGCACAGCAGGCGCATAATTACGTTGTGACAAAATGGTTTGTAGTGCAGTATCTAAATGCACAATCTCACCACGCACAGGGCTATCTTCAATATAAAAACGTTGACGTAAATCAGACATAAAATTCTCCAAATCCCTGTTTAGATGGTGACGATATTATAAATCACAAGTTCATTTCACCCTAAAAACTATGCTTCTTAAAGTTAATTTTCGTCATCACGGGCAATATTGATACGATCATATTGGGTTGATGCATTTTCGGATTGAGCCACAGGACGTTCTAGACCTGATTCATCCAGATCTGGCATATCTTTGTATTTCTCCAGATTTTGATGTTCTACTTGGGCATCACTTTCAAATAGATGCTCAAGTTCAGAAATAAAATCACGGTAACTTTCAAAAACTTTTTGCTCATCCGTATAAATGCGCTGTTGGCGTGCTAACAGTTCTTCATCATAGTTTCTAAACAACTCAACACTTTTATAAGCTTCTTCTTTGCTCATGCCCAGTTCACAGAGTGTTCGATAACCCATACCCAATGAGGTTAAATAGGTTTCGCGCCAAATATGTTTTACCCCCACATCACGCAGTAAATGCATATGATAGCGATCACGAGCACGTACCAATAATGTCAGGTTGGGGTAATTAAGTAAAATATGGCGAGAAACATTCATGGAGTCCTCAACATCGTCAATCGCCAAAACAAAAACTTTGGCTTGTTCTATTCCTGCTGAACGTAATAAATCGGGTTGTGTGACATCACCATAATATAAAGTACCGCCATAACGGCGAACAAAGTCAATTTGCTGCAGATTGTTGTCAATTGCAGTAAATGGAAAATGGCGAATACGTGCTAAACGTGCAACGATTTGTCCGACACGACCAAATCCAGCAATAATTAAAGCAGGATGTTCATTGGGAATGTCATCGTATTTAGGTGCTGTATTTTTATTGATTAAGGGTAAAAGCCAACTGCTGACCAACCAAAATACAACAGGGGTGAAGATCATGGACAAAGTCACAATCAAGGTGATCGGTTCCAAAATTGCTTCAGTCAACACTTTTTCACTCTTGGCGACATTCAAAACCACAAATGCAAATTCACCACCTTGAGCCAAACAGCTTGCAACCATCAAGCTGTTGGTCCAAGTCATTTTTTTATAGCGTGCAATCGCTAGCATGGTCAGCAGTTTAATCAGGACTAAACCAATCGCCCCACCGACGATCAGGAGCGGCATGTCTATGACTAATGAGATTTGTGTGGTCATACCCACAGTCATAAAGAAGAGACCGAGTAATAATCCTTTAAATGGCGCAATGCTGGCTTCTAGTTCATGACGAAACTCTGAGTCTGCTAGCAATACACCTGTTAAAAATGCACCTAATGTCGTGCTGATGCCCAGTGTATCCATCAATAAAACCACACCCAGAACGATAAATAATCCCACTGCGGTGATGAGTTCTGTAGCACCACTTTTTGCCACAAAGCGGAAAAAGGGACGCATGACATAACGACTAAAAAGAAATAAACCTGTAAATGTCGCGACAATCGCAGCAAAGTAAGCGACACCGTGATGGCTAGATTCACTGCCTGCTAAAAGCGGAATGATAGCAAGTAAGGGAATTGCGGCAATATCCTGAAAAAGTAAAATAGAGAAAGACTGTTGACCGTGGGTGGTGTTGAGTTGTTGTTTTTCTTCCAAAAGCTGTAAAACGAAAGCAGTTGATGACAATGCTAAAGCAAAGCCGATGACAAAGCTTGCGGGCAGTGATTGTTGAAACAGTAAAAAGAGCGTACCCATCAGTACCACGCCGGTCACAACGACTTGTAAACTCCCCATGACAAAAATCGACTGACGCATTTCCCACAAACGTTGTGGGCGAAGTTCCAAGCCAATTAGAAACATTAACAGAATCACGCCAAACTCAGCGAGATGCATAATTTCTTCCGGGTCATTGGCAATATTCAGCGCACTTGGACCAAGCAATATTCCTGTAAAGAGATAACCGAGCACTGTCGCAATGCCCAGTTTTTTCCCGAGGGGAACAAGGATTAAAGCTGCACCAAGAAAAATGGTGATTTGGAGTAACAATGACATTCACGTGCCTTACATTCTTTTCTTTCTCAGGAAATTGTAGCTTGATTTTGTGACTGACTTGGAGATATTTATTGAGAAATTGCTTGTGAGTAGAATAAAAGTAAATAATTTCTTTAAATTTAAAGCCTTAAAATAATGGATTTTTTTAACGTGCTTTTTAAAGCAAAAATCATCTAAATACTTCTAAACCTAGCCTTTTATCGATGTGTGAGGTTACCATCAAGATCAATATTATTAATAACATATGATATTTTTGACTTTTGTAAGATGTCTACGATAGGGTGGATTATTAGGGATGAATTTTAATTTTTTTACTTTATTTTTATAAATTTTGGCTTTTAATACTTGGATTTTTAATAAGAATTTTCAACCAACCGTTATTTAGAAAGACTTAATAAAATCAGAAAGTAATTAAAAAATACAATTGATAATGATTATTATTACTGAATTGGTTGTGTTAGCGTGTCCTATAACTCGAACTTATAGAGAATAACAATGAAAATATTCGTATCTTTGATTTTTTTAATTTTTTTTCCAATTAAAACGTTTGCTGTGTCAACGTTAGAATGCAGAATGGGTTCGGACTCGGAAGAGGAATACAATGAGTGTATTTACGGTGGGAATAGTGGCATAGGGTCATTGCCGACAATAACCGTCACAGCGACAAAACCCGATCCATTTCCTAGTGGAATTTATTACCCTTGGAGTGGCGGTAGCGGTGGGGGAAATTCGGGTTCTGGTGATCGTGAGGTTATTTTTCCCAATTCAACACAAACGGAGTGTTCTACAGACACTACTGCTAATCCTATCGTGATTGCAAATGGAAAAAAGATCCAACAAGAGCAGGACTTTCTAGGCTCTGGTGAAATGCCATTAGCCTTTGTTCGATATTATGATTCTTTTGCGAGTGGTTCTGCGAACTTCTCAGCCAATGGTAAGTGGCGGCACAATTTTGACTATCGTTTAGCCAATGATGCTCAAGGAAGAAAAATTCGAAAATTACCAAACGGTGAAAATTACTACTTCAATGAGTTGATGCTGCTTCAGGGAACTCGTACAGAAACCAATGTTATTTTACCCGATGGTGGTGTTGAAACCTACACACTAGATGGACGGCTACTTCGTAAAAAGAATGCTCATAATATTGGCTGGGTACTTTCTTATGATGAAAAGCAAAGATTAATTAAAGTGACACATACCAATGGGAAAACGGTGGTTTTAACATGGAATCAAGATGGTATGTTGGGCTCAGTGACAGATCCATCAGGGAATATTTATCTTTATAATTACGATTATAGATATAGATACTCTAAAAGAATTGGATTCACCAAAATAAAAATCCCATATCTTGTTTCTGTCACTTATCCAAATAGTTTAGGTTCGCGAGCATACCATTATGGAGAGAATGGTGCAGGTAGTCAGGTACTGAGTGGGATCTCTGTAAACGGTACCCGTTACAATAGTTATTCTTTTAATGGAAATAAAGCGATTCAAAGTGGTCGTAGTGATGGTACACAAGTTGATAACTTGGTTTTTGCCGATAATTATACAACAGTGACAAATCCTTTAGGTGCTGTATTTAAGTATATTTATACCAATAATCAAAAAAATAAACTCGCAAAAATAGAAAGAAGTGGGGTCAATAATTGTCCAAATAGCAGTGCAACCACCACCTATGATGACAATGGGTATGTGATTTCCAAAAAAGACTGGAAGGGTATAGAAACACGCTATCAGCGTGATGGTTTTGGACGAATTACACAAGAAATATCAGGTATCCAGAACAATAACCTTGCCAATGCTCAAATCAGAAATTATAGCTATCTTGAACGAACAAATTTAATTACTCAAATCCAAATATTGGATGGTTCTAATCGTTTAATTCGGGATGAAGTATATAGCTACTATGGTGTGAATGAATCTGCGAGTTATCGACTTAAAAGTCAGAACATCTGTAATAAAACAGGGACAGTCAATTGTCGTGCAACGGGCTATGGCTATAGTTTACACAGCAATGGAATGTTGAGTGCTGTTGTGATCAACAGTAATGGTAAAAATACAATTTATCAATATGATTCTGAAGGGAATTTGATTCAAAACACCAATGCATTAGGGCATGTAACATATTATTCAAATTATAATGGCTTAGGATTGGTCGGTAAAATTACCTATCCAAATGGTTTGATCGAAAACTATCGTTACAATGCTCGTGGTCAAACGACTCAAATTACACAAATACTTGATCAGAATCAGATTCGGACTCAAATATTTGAATATGGACCATTTGGTGCCACGCAGATTGACCGTAATGGCGTGAGAGAATCTATCTATTACAATAATAATGGCACAGTTTCTCAAATTACTCATGGTCGGGGACGCGAGGTTTTAAATAGCCAAGAATACCAGTATTCAAATCTTGGGCAACTGTTGAGCGTTCGCTATAAAGAAAGCGGTTCGGTTCGTTACTCCAAAGCCAATCAACATAATCAACTTGGTTGGACCACTGCGGATCTCGGTAACAATGGGCAAAACCAACGTTATGAATATGATGCAAATGGAAATGTCATCAAACAAACAGACTCTTTGGGCAATATAACGTCATATTCTTATGATTCACAAGGCAATATTAGTCGAGAATCTCGTAGTGATGGCTCATCTGTTACTTATTCCTATGATGCTTTTGGACAATTAACTAATATCAAAGATGCTAAAGGGAATATAACGACATATGCTTATGATGGGTTTGGTCAACTGTTATCAACAAACAGTCCTGATACAGGAGTGACCCAATATCAATATGATAATGATGGTAATTTAATTCGTTTAACACGAGCAAATAATGTTATTACAACGTATAGCTATGATGCTTTAAATCGTCGTATAAAGGCACAATCAGGCAATCAAGTTCAAACTTGGGTTTATGACAATTGTACTAATGGTATTGGACAATTGTGTGCAACAGCAGATGGAGTGACTTCCACAGGTTATGGATATACCAAAGACAGTCAGCTTGCGGTAGAAATCAAAACAATCGCTGGCGTTACTTATTCAACCTATTGGAGCTATGACAATCTCGGCAATTTGATTGGTGAAAGCCGTGAAAATGACAACAACAAAGTCATTTACGAGTATGACCAATTAAATCGAGTGAGTGCGGTTAAATTTAAGACAGGTTCATCCACACAAACAGTAGTCAATAATGTCACTTATGAACCCTATGGTGGCATTAAAAGCTGGACTTATGGCAATGGTTTGTCACGACAAACCAGCTATGATCTAGACTACCGTTTAACAAATATAAACTCACAAGGCGTACAAAATTTAATTCATCGTTATAATGCCAATAACTGGATGACTCAAATTAATAATGGTTTAGATGGTAATAAAACAACTAGTTATCTCTATGATGCTTTAGGACAACTCAATGTTGCTTCTTCAGTGCAATACACTGAAAGATGGCAACAAGACAGTAATCACAATCGGATCAGTCGTACAGGTCATAGCAATGCTGTGACGAATTATGTAATAGGTCAAGGAAATCGCTTAAGTAGTACCACGGGCGCTGAAGCAAAAAGTTTTAGCTATGATAGTGTTGGTAATCTAATCCAGAAAACTGGTTATGGCGGAACAGTTAACTATACTTATGATGGCTTTAACCGTTTAAAAAGTGTCAATACCGGTACTACGGTAAGTTATGACTATGATGTTTTTAATCTCCGTAGCCGTAAATCTGGCAGTGGCGGAACGATTAATTATATTTATTCGGTTGATGGTCGCTTATTGGCTGAAAGCCCACTATCTAGTTCGCAAAATGGTAGTTTGTCTAAGATTTATATTTGGTTGGGTGGTCAACCGATTGGATTCGTTACAAACAATCAATTTTACTATATCCATAATGATCATTTAGGTCGCCCAGAGATCATTACAGATGTAAATCAAGCTATAGTATGGAAAGCACAACTCAGTAGTTATGACAGTGCAGTAGTTCACAGTAGTATTGGGGACTTTAACTTAGGTTTTCCGGGGCAGTATTTTGATGTTGAAAGTGCGCTTTGGTACAACTGGAATCGTTACTATGATGCCAGTATAGGGCGTTATACTCAGAGTGATCCGATTGGCTTGGCGGGTGGTTTAAATACCTATGCTTATGTAGAAAATAATCCGATTAGTTTTATTGATGAAAATGGACTTAACCGAAGACTTCCAAATCCATCTAGTGGATCAGCCTTTATTAACTATCAAGCGGCATCCTTAATAAATCAAATTCGGAGATATGATCCTTCGTTTAGCTATCCAACGATTAGTAATACTTATAGCCCAGCAAGATATACTCGAAATGATATTAATGAATTAAACCAAAACCTACGTAATGCCCAAGCATCAGGTCAATGTGGAAATGGTGTCGCTAATCCAAGACGAGTTAATGAATATGAAAAAATTACTAATCTTAGACCAACTCATGGTCCAACAATGAGTAGGAAAGATTTAAAAGAGCTAACGCAAAGTATTAGGCAACAAGGTGTGAAAGTACCAGTTACTGTAACAAAATATAATGGTCAACTATATATTCTTGATGGTCATCATAGAATAATTGGAGCTAACCGATCGGGAATATTTGAAGTACCGATTGAAAGAGTTGAATTACCATACGGTTATTACAGAACACCAGCAGATCTTATGTACACACCAGGAGGATATTAATGGATATTATTTATTCTATTCGCGCAAACATAATCTCTTGTAGAAATGTTTTGTTAAATGGAAATCCAAAAGAGCATATTGTTGATTGTCTTCAATATGTTATTGATAATTCCTCATTCGTTCCTGTAGAGAGTACGCGTAGAATACTTGATTTCTGTTTAAAAGAGGTATTATTACAAGTTCATTCTTCGGATTTTCGTAGTGCTGGAATGATTTTGAATTTAATACACAATCTACCGCTAGATAAAGAAAAAGAAGAGGTATGGGATGTTGACTATTTTTTGTCTTCAGAATTAATTACCTTTTTGCGAAATTATAAAACTATTATATCGGCAAGAAAAATAGCTTTTTTTGTCTGTAAAGAGCTAAGTTCAAAGTATGTTGAATGAAGAGGACTGGGGTAAAATAAATTATTAAATTTTTATTAGCGCGGTAATCCTTAAATAAAGAGATGACTTGTAATGGAGAAATAGAAATTGTTGACTAAAAACATATTATTCTTATTTTCTTTAATTATAGGTATTCTTTTAATAGGATGTATTTATTTGATTTCTACATTTCATAAATTAAATTTTGTGGAGTCTAATCTATTAAAATCTAGAGTTATCAATGTATGCATGAGGATGCCAAATGAGAAAATTCCTAGTTATTTTTGGACTTCGATGGATTATGAAATTAAAAGAATTAAATTTATAGATCGTAATCAAAGAGTAAAATTTTATACTGCTATTTTAGTTGTCTGTGGTGATAAAATTTCAAGAAATCATGAGCAAAGCTTAATTTTTTACGAAAATGTAAAAATTGAAGATACTGAATTATTAATAAATAGCTTAAAAGAATTTATAAATAGGCATAAATATAAAAACGTATCTGGAGGTGAAATTCAAATGTTAGAGAAATGGGTGGAATATTTTAATGTGAAGTTAAAAGAGAAAAGCTATGAAAATATCCATAATTAGCTTTATTTGTCTGATGATTACTGGGTGCAACTTTATGAAGGTAGACCGCTGTTTGGATAAAGGTGGTCGTTGGGATAAAGAAAAACAAGAATGTATCTACCTTGATGAGTTAAACAAAATTGCTCTGAGAGGTGGTTTTGAAATACCAGAAAAATTTAAATGATATTGAATACTTACACCACTTCTAAAATACCGAACACAAACAACAGCGACTCAACTCAACTCTTGTGGATCAACATCAATCGTTACTTTCATTGTAGAGGGTTTTTGCTGTAGTAATTGGGTCCACCATTGATGCACATAAAAGTGCATTTTTGCTCGATCTTGTGAAAGCAATACCACATGTGCTTGGTAACGACCTGCTTTCCGCTCCATTGGAGCTGGAATAGGTCCCCAAATATCGATTAAATGTGGTTCCGACATTTGACGAAGTAATTGCGTCATTTCAGTCAAAAACTTTAGATTTTCTTCCTGATGTTTAGATTCACAACGTATCAAACTGGCATAGCGAAAAGGGGGAAGCAAAGCGGCTTGACGATCTTTTAAGGTTTGCTTGGCAAAGGTTCGATAGTCATTGTGAATCAAAGTATTTAATAAAGGATGATCAGGTCGAAGTGTTTGCAAATAGACTTCTCCTTTGTTCTCTCCACGACCTGCCCGACCTGCAACTTGAATAATCAATTGGGCTGTACGCTCTGTTGCTCGAAAGTCGACACTGAGTAAACCTGCATCTATATCTAAGATTGCAACCAAAGTGACATAGGGGAAATGATGCCCTTTAGCGAGCATTTGCGTCCCAAGCAAAATCGTGGGTTCACTTTTTTGAATCTGATCATAGATTTTCTGCCAACTGCCGACACGGCTAGTTGAATCCCGATCGACGCGAAGTACAGGAAAGTTGGGGAATAATTCAATTAAGGTTTCTTCAACCTTTGCAGTTCCCATGCCGATTGGTTTTAATTGTTGTTGATTGCATTGTGGGCAGGCATCAGGCAAGCGATTAATCGTCCCACAATGATGACAGTGTAAATGCTGATAAGGTTTTAAGTGTAAGGTAAAGTGTGCATCACAATTTGGGCAGTTGGCTTGCCATCCACAACTTTCACAAATTAATACAGGTGCATAACCGCGACGATTTAAAAAGATTAAGACCTGTTCTTTTTTATCTAAACGCTTTTTAATTTCCCCGATTAAAACATCACTTAAGCCATGTTGCTTCTTAGCAACTTTTAAATCAATCAAATGCATTTTCGGCATCAATGCGACGCCTGCACGTTGATTTAATTCAATACGTGTCAGCTTTTCTTGACGAGCCAAATAATAGCTTTCAATACTTGGTGTGGCAGAACCTAAGATAATTGGACAATTTTCTAAATGCGCACGGTATAACGCAACATCACGGGCATGATAACGGAAACCTTCTTGTTGTTTAAATGAAAGATCATGCTCTTCATCCAGAATAATTAAACCGAGATTAGGTAAGGGTGTATAAATTGCAGAGCGAGTCCCTAAAATAATAGAGGCTTTACCTGTTTGTGCATGTTGCCATGCTTGTAAACGTTTGCTGTCATTTAAACCGGAGTGAAGCAATGCAATATTGCAATGAAAGCGTGACTGAAAACGGCTGATGGTTTGTGGTGTTAAGCCAATTTCAGGGACTAAAACAAGCACTTGTTTGCCTTGTTTCAGTACTTCGTGCATCACTTGTAAATAAACCTCAGTTTTACCACTTCCCGTTAAACCATCTAACAAAAATGCTTGATATTTCTTTAGTGCCTTTAAAATCGTTTGGATGGCTTTCTTTTGATCTTCATTGGGAGTGAGTGGCAACTGAGCCAATTGAACTGGTTCAGGTTGAGTATTTTGAGGTTCAAGTGCAAATTGGATAATTGCTTTTTTCTCAAGCACTTTTAGTGTTGCTGTTTCAATACCACTCAGATTTAGGATATTTTCCTGCGTTGCTTTTGGATGTAATTTTAGAATTTTATAAGCATCTTGTTGTTTTTCAGAACGCTTTACTTTGTCTTCAGCATGTAAATCTATCACTTTCCAAACACGAGCCAATAAATCATAAGGTTTACCTTGGCGGAGTAATGTAGGAAGGGCAGTTTGAATCACCTCACCAATTGGGAATTGGTAATATTGCGATGACCATGTCAATAAATTTAAAACTTTACTGTCTAGAATAGCGTGATCATCTAATAGTTCAATAATTGCTTTGAGTTTAAAATGAGAGTCTATAGGTTCATCAATCGGAATTTTTTTTACAATCACCCCAACAAGATTTTGTCGTCCGAAAGACACAGCAACACGTGCACCGATTTCTGCCTGTGCGTACTGTTCAGCACTCACTTGATAGTCAAAACAGTCATTCAAATACACTGGAACAGCAACTTGAACACGATAAATAGTTTGTGGTGTAACAATGGTATTCGGCATTTTAAATTCAGTGGCTCATTAATTTAGTGAGGCTGTGATGAAATTGTTTCATGTCCATATTCGGCTTGTGTTAGAGTGTAACCGTCATTGATAGACATGAATATGAATGATTTATAGGGTATGACGCAACAGCGTAATCAAAAAATTTGGGAAAATTAGAGCATAACAATGCCAGCATATCAATTTACTGCGCTTGATGCTTCAGGAAAGCAGCACAAAGGCGTGTTAGAAGGTGATTCAGCTCGCCAGATTCGTCAACAATTACGGGATAAAGAATGGATTCCTGTAAGCGTAGATGCTGTTGAACAAAAAGACAAAAATAAAAGTTCGGGTTTGTTTCAACGTAAATTTTCAGCCTATGATTTGGCACTCATGACACGTCAGCTTTCCGTTTTGGTTGCTGCTGCAATTCCACTTGAGGAGGCTTTACGTGCCGTTGCCAAACAAAGTGAAAAAGTCTACGTGCAAAATCTTTTGCTTTCTGTACGTTCCAAAGTTTTAGAAGGACATTCTCTAGCACAAGCGATGCAACAAATAGGGCGTTTCCCTGATTTATATATTGCGACAATTGCTGCGGGTGAGCGTTCAGGGCATTTAGATTTAATTTTAGACCAACTTGCAGACTACACGGAAAACCGTTTTGCGATGCAAAAGAAAATTCAAGGTGCAATGATCTATCCGATTATTCTCATGTTTATGTCTTTTGCAATCGTTATGGGCTTGATGACTTATGTTGTTCCAGACATCGTCAAAACGTTTGACCAAAGCAAACAGGCTTTACCTTGGATTACGGTGGCTTTGATGAAAGCCAGTGAAATTATTCGGCAAGCTTGGCCATTTATTTTGGTTGCCAGTGTGGTGGGAATCTTCTTACTGATTCGTTTTTTACGAACATCGGCAGGGCATTATGCTTTTGATCGTTTAACGCTCAAACTGCCATTAATTGGTAAATTATCTCGTGGTATAAATGCTGCACGTTTTGCCAGTACCTTGTCCATTCTCACTCAATCAGGTGTGCCTTTGGTCGATGCTTTAAAAATTGGCGCAGCCGTGAGTAGCAATTGGGTCATTCGTGATGCAGTCAATGTTGCTGCAGAAAAAGTGACAGAAGGTGGGAATTTGGCAACGCAATTGGAGCGCTGTGGTTATTTCCCACCAATGATGGTACAAATGATTAAAAGCGGTGAAGCTTCTGGTGAGTTAGATCGAATGCTAAGTCGTGCATCAGATATGCAGGATCGAGAAGTATCTTCATTTATTTCAACTTTATTGGCCTTGTTGGAACCGTTAATGTTGGTATTTATGGCTGGTATTGTTTTAGTGATTGTGATTGCTGTCATGTTGCCAATCGTCAATATGAACAATATGATTTAAGCCAATTATTTTTATAAAGAATAGAGAGTAAGTAGATGCTACGTAAGATGAATAGGACTCGTCAGTCAGGTTTTACCTTAATTGAAGTGATGGTTGTGATTGTGATTTTAGGTGTACTTGCCGCTTTGATCGTGCCGAATGTGATGGGACGTGGAGAAAAAGCCAAAGTTGATACCACAAAGATTACTTTAAAAGGTGTGGCAGGTGCACTTGATCAATATAAGTTGGACAATGGTCATTATCCAAATAGCCAAGAAGGTGGTTTAGATGCGTTGGTCAACCAACCTGCAACAGCGAAAAACTGGTTACCAGGTGGTTATGTTAAAGGTGGCTATCCAAAAGACAGTTGGGAAAATGATATTCAATATGTCATTCCGGGTTCAGAAGGTCGTAAGTTTGATTTATATTCTTTTGGTGCCGATGGTAAACAGGGCGGCGAAGGAAACGATGCTGATATTTATTACCAGCCATAATTAAAAGTATTTTTTGCAGTACTTTATGGAATTAATCACTTCACTTTATCGAGATAATAAATGTGGAGTGAAGTGATAATATTTCTTATTTGATAAATATATTATAAGCCATTGAAATTTATCAATTATATTAAATAATTAATGTTTGAGAGTTATAATAAGAATTATTCCCATATTTGATAGTTACAAGAATGTTAAATTGTGAATAAAAATAGACTTTTTATTTATTAAAAAGCTTGCATAATAGTTCTCAAGGCAATTTAAATTGCTTGGAGGATGAGATGAAAGCATTATTATTATCAGATGAAATTAGCCAATTTCATTGGACGATGCTCAAATCTGTTCTTTTAATTTTGAGCTTATTGCCGATTAGCCAGTTTTTTTTAAACCTTTGGCAAAATGCTGATGCCAGTAGTCAAATCGTGATTGGGTTTATGGCGATTAGCGTATTTAGTGCATTATCTATTATCAGTTTTTATAATGCTTTAAATTTAACGGTGATTCAGTTAAAAACTGAATTCTCATCATTATTAGAACAATATTTAGTACGTTTATACCGTTATGTTCCTATGCTGTTTCTAGCAGGCATGTTGTCATATTTAGTGACTCAAATTTAATTGGTGCGTTAAAACCGAGGAAATGTCCTCGGTTTTTCGTTTCTGTGTTTTACTGTTTTGATTAAAAACTGAAATTTAATCCAATTAACTCGGTTGAACAATAAGCATCGTTATTTTACGCACAATCGGTAAAACCAGAAGCAATACTGGAAATGCGATCAGCCATGAAATTCCCCATGCTGAAACCCACGTATTGACGGAAAAATTGTCGAAACCCATACTTCTCAACGTACTAATACATGACACAATAAAGGTCATAATAATTGATAAAAAGAAAGGCATTACAATTGCAGTATAACGATTTGGAATTTTTCTTAAATAAAAAGATTGAGATTTTTGCATTTTTTACTCCGTAAACCAACAAACGCCAGTGCCACATCAAAATATTCAAATTTTGATAAAAAATAGCTCCAAGCCTTGTTGGAGATATGTTGGCACGTTGATTGACGTAAACGTTTACGGCTTTATGATCAGCACAGCTAATGTAGCATAAAGCGAGAAACAATTGAAAGAAAAAATCAGTGAATGGCAGGTAAAGTATAGCGACATATAATTGAATTAGATTCGTTTTTTAAAAATTTGATATGTTGAATAAATGTCCTTTTTAAATGATTCATTGTCCATTTCATATAAGGTCGATGGGGCTAAATTTATTTAAGATGCTAGGGCTGTTGACATTTCATAAATGGCTTGCGCTGTAGGTTAAAATTGAGCAGGCATGAGGAATATACTCCGCAAGGAAAGGAAGAGAATAGCGAGACTATTTTCAAGTTTCATAACACCGGCTGAGATAATTTGAACCACAACCCTGAGCAAAAAAAGCATGACTTTGTTTGTAGCGCAAGTTGCAGCGGGGGGACTCGTGTGTTTTGTATCGCTTCGTCGTTCCCCTGTAAAACAGTGTTTCTCATCATTTAGAGTGGCTAAATTTCGTATTTTTTGCCTAGTGTCGGCTAAAAACACACATAGTCGCAAACATAGGTGAATTGTCAGCAGATCCTAGATATTTATGGTGATCAATAGAAAGAGGAAACCCAAATGCAACAAATTGAATGGAATGACTTTTTTAAAGTGGAATTACGTGTAGGAAAAATTATTCAAGCTGAAGTATTTGAGAAGGCGCGTAATCCTGCTTATATTTTACATGTCGATTTTGGAGAAGAGATTGGTATTAAAAAATCCAGTGCGCAGATTACCCAACTCTATCAGCCTGAAAACTTAATTGGAAAGTTGGTCGTTGCTGTGATTAATTTCCCAAAGAAACAAATTGGTCCTATTCAATCTGAGTGTTTAGTGACAGGTTTTCATAATCAAGATGGGCATGTTGCCTTGTGTGTCCCAGATTTGAATGTGCCTTTGGGGACCAAGTTACTTTAATACATTATGATATATCCGTATCAAAAACACCTCCTTTATGATGCATAGAGAAGGTGCTTTTGATGCGATTGGGGGGCTGCTTTAGCGTCGTGCTTTAAAACTGATGTCGACTGTTTTAGGGCGATAAAACCAACCTAAAATTAACAATAAAAGCGATAAAATTAAAATCGGATAATCGCTAAAACGGGTATACCACGTCTCACCTTGCATTGCAGGTAAATCCCCACGCAGAACCGCTTTCTGATCTACAGGCGCTTGTTTTACGATATGTCCATTGTGGTCAATAAAAGCAGTTACGCCTGTGTTGGTAGCACGGATAAACCAACGCCCATTCTCTTTGGCACGCATTTGAACCATTTGCAAATGTTGTAATGGACCTGCAGTTCCCGTAAACCATGCATCATTCGAAACAGTCACTAAAAAATCACTGTTGATCGCATTACGTCGGGTAAGATTTGGATAAGCAACTTCATAGCAAATCGCAGCAGCTAAATCATGTCCTTTAATATTAAAAGGCTTTTGATTCGATGCACCTTGAGAAAAGCCACTCATCGATGGATCATTTTGCAAAGCGGGTAAGACCCAAGATAACAATCCAGAAAGTGGAATGTACTCACCAAAAGGGACTAAACGTTGTTTTTTATACAAACCTGAAGAATCTGCACCAGAAGCCATCATGCTGTTGTAATACATTGGATAGCCATTCTTTTTTGATTCTTTTAAATCCCAATAAGGAATGCCTGTCACCCATGCTGTACCCGAGCTTTTGGCTTGCTGATCCATCATCTCCAAAAATTGTTCAATATCTGTTTGAAATAGGGGAATGGATGATTCAGGCCAAACAATGAGATCTCTACCCCATTCAGTACGACTTAAGTTGACATAAATTTCTAAAGTCTTGACTTGGTATTCGGTTAGCCATTTTAAATCTTGAGGAATATTACCTTGAATGAGCGATACAGAGAGCGGTTTTTCAGCTTTCGGTTGTACAAAAGTGATAAAAGAAGCTCCCCAGGCGCCAAGTAAAACAACAAGCGCAGGAACAACCCAAAACACTTTCCTATTCAGGATTTCCACCACGGCACAGGCAAGAAGAATAACGGCAAAAGACACCGCAAATACACCAAATAAAGGCGCATAACTATCTAAGAATCGTTCAGTGAACGCATATCCTGCAAACAACCACGGAAAACCGGTGAACACCCATGTTTTAGACCATTCAAAGATGATCCAAAGCGGTGTAAATGTTAATGGGGTTTCAGGGAAAAAACGACGATAAACCCATGTCTGGACTGCCGTAAATAGCCCCATCACAAATGCCATAACTGCAATCATCAATACGCTGAGGACTGCGTTGGTATCACCATAAACGTGGATGGAGGTATAAAGCCAAAATGCCCCAACAAACCACAGTCCAAAGCCATAGCTAAGACCTATGGCAAAGGCTTGACGAGGACTACGACCTTTTAAGCAAGCATAAAGTAAGGCTGGTGATAAGATTGCCAGCCACCACCAATAATAAGGTGCGAGTGCTAAACTAAATACTGCACCTGAGATTAATGCGATGATTAAAGGGAAAATGAGGGGCAATTGTTTTTGTTGTTGTGATGAATTTAACAGCTTGTCAAAATAGGCTCTCATTTACGTACAGCTCGAATCAGATGAATAGTGCGGGCATCTGCTTCAACAATGGTAAATTGCCAATCTTCAAGTTCAACCACTTGACCTTGAAGATCACTGACCAAACCAATTTCCTGAAGCAGTAATCCGCCCATAGTTTCTACTTCATCATCGGAAAATTCAGCATCTAAAACATTGTTAAAATGTTCAATTGGTGTAAGTGCTTGCACAATCCATGCATTGGCTATGTTATGGGTGGTATCAGGAATGATAAATTGAGCTTCTTCATCGGCATTGTCATGCTCATCTTCAATTTCGCCAACAATTTCTTCAAGAATATCTTCCAAAGTCACCAAACCAGCAGTTGAACCATATTCATCAATGACAACGGCAATATGAGTCTGGGTATTTTTTAACATTCTCAAAACTTGATCTGATCGCGCACTTTCAGGGACGAATAAAGGCTGGCGCATTAATGCATGAACATCTACACCAGAGCTACGATTGGTTAAAAATGGCAATAGATCTTTAGCCAATAAAATCCCTACCACGTTTTCAGGTTGGTCAGATGAGAAAACTGGAAAACGTGAATGTGCGGACTCAATCAGCACATCTAAAATATCAAGAAGTTGGTCGTCTTCTTGCAAGCTCACCATCGCTGTGCGAGGGGTCATTACTTCACGAATTTTTGTGGCAGGAAGGTCCAACACGCCCTCTAACATTGCCACAGTATCGGGTTCTAAAAAACGACGTGAATCTTGTACTAATTTTAGCAGTTCATCGCGGGTTTCTGGTGCTGTACCTAACCATTTGCGTAAGCCACGCATTCCCCACGACGGGCCTGATTCCTCGTGCATGATCTTTCCTAAAGACTCTTAATATCTAGTAAATGTTTTTTATCATACCGAAGAAAATACAGATGTCTATCTATTAAATAAGGTAAATAGATGAATGCATGCGTCATTTTTACACAGAGATAACAAGCCTTATTGATTATTTGAGTTTGTGTTAAAATCTTGGACTGATTTAGCTTTTTTGAGATGAGATATGTCTGAACCATTGCCTATAGCAAACATTCAATTAAATACACGTGGCTTGCGTTGTCCTGAGCCTGTAATGATGTTGCATCAAGCAATTCGGAAATCTAAATCTGGCGATGTTGTTGAAATCTTTGCAACAGACAATTCAACCTCTTGGGATATTCCTAAGTTTTGTATGCATTTGGGACATGAACTCGTTTTACAAGAAGAAATTTTGGATGATGCGGGCAATAAAGAATTTCATTATCTCGTCAAAAAAGGTTAATTCTTAAACAATAGCAAAATCATAGAACATTCGTTGAGGCAGATGCATAAACATAATTTTATTGTTTTTATCAAGTGCATCTGGCTAGCGATATTCAACAGCTCATCAATGTTTAAAAGCCAATTAACAAGTAAACATCTATATAAAGTTGAATACAAAAATGAGAGATAAAGCTTTTAAAAATAATCGATAATTGTGGTACAGATTTTGAATAAATTCTTTCTAAAATCAATTACAAATGAGAGTGTCTAGAAAGTTGGATAATCTTCGTACTTGGTTTTAGTTATTTTATATTTTTGATAAATATAAGAAAATATTAAATTTTACAAATTTTCAATGACAGTTTTTTGACTTTTGAGTATAATCTAAACACATTTGTTAATAATAATTAAATCATTCTAATGAATAGTTTAGTCAATAGTATTTATAAAGTATTGGATCAATTAGGATTAACCGCTCAAAAAAGAGCTTTGCATATTCAGTTTAGCAATCCTGATTTGACCGCCCAAGTGTTCTTGCAACGCATTGATGGACAACATGCCATCAATCAAGGCGTGTCTGCGGAACTGATCTGTCTTGCAACATCTGCAAATATTCCACTCAAACAATTTATCGGTTGCCAAGCTGCAATCGACCAAGTCACCGACCGAGGACAACTGTTCCGTACCACAGGCATCATTACCAAAGCTGCACAGGGACAAAGTGATGGTGCACTGACGGTCTATAAGCTCAAACTTGAAGATGCAACGTCACTGTGGCATAAACGCCGTAATAGCAGAGTGTTTCTGAATAAGTCGGTGATTCAAGTTATTGAAATACTTCATAAAGAGTGGCAGCAAAGAAGTCCGCTGTTTGCTGCTAGTTTGAGTTTAGATAAAACTGGTCTAAGCAAAGACTACGATGTTCGTCCATTAATTATACAGATGAACGAAAGCGACCACGATCTACTTACTCGTTTGATGAGAAGTGAAAATTTAAGCTGGTTGATTGATGAAGCAGAACTCAATGTTGCCAACATTTCAGCACCGATCCAAGCCCAAAAACTACGTTTAATTGATGACAACAGCCAATACACTGCGCTAGAACGCAGAAGCATCCGCTTTCACCGCAGCTCCGCGGTAGAACAACAAGACACGATTACATCATTTACAGGTATACGTTCACTCCAACCGACTTCAGTACATATTCACCGTTGGCAAGCCGATATTCTTGAAACCGAAGAAGGTGCTGGCAATGTACAAAGCAAACATCAGCACAGTGACCAGTACGACAATGCTAGTCTAGGCTTAGAACAAGTATGGCACTTTAGCCCTGCATGGATACCTGACTTGAATGGGGAAGATGGTGCAACGGCATCAGGCAACAGTCAGATCGAACGCTTTAACCAAAACCTTAGCAACTACTACGATGCCCAAGCCAAACAATTCACGGCAATATCGACGGTACGAGATGCACAGGTCGGCTATTACCTTGAGCTAAAAGGGCATCCTCAAATCGATCAAAAAGATTCTGCCGATCAGCAGTTTTTGATCATCTCCAAAAACTTTTATAACCAAAATAATTTACCCAAAGACCTCAACGAACAAATCAATCGTTTAGTTGAACACAGCCATTGGCAGCTCACCAGTATCCCCACAAACAACAGTGAAGAACGCCAAGCCAATCAGCTGATCTTACAACGCAGAAACATCAGTACGGCACCAGAATACAACCCACTCAAACACCGTCCAGTGGCGTATCCACAACGCGCCAAAGTGGTTGGTCCGAGTGGAGAAGAAATCCATGTGGATGAATGGGGACGTATCAAGGTTCGCTTCCTCTTTACCCGCAATGAAGACCATAGCCATGATGGTGGTGCAGGCTCGAATGACAATGATACCGACTCAGCTTGGGTTGATGTCTTGACACCATGGGCAGGCGAAGGTTATGGGGCACGTTTCTTACCAAGGATTGGGGAGATTGTTGTCATCGACTTCTTTGATGGCAACATTGACAGACCATTCGTGGTGGGTCGAATCCATGAAGCGCAACGCAGTCCGAGCAAGTTTGATGACCAAGGCAAGTTGCCCGATACCAAGAAATTGGCAGGGATTAAAAGCAAGGAATATCAGGGCAGTGGCTATAACCAACTGAGATTTGATGATACCACCAACCAGATCAGCAGTCAGTTACACAGCAGTCATGGCGCAACGCAACTCAATCTTGGCAACCTCAGTCATCCAAAAGAGACAGATAGCAGCGAAGGTCGAGGAGAAGGCTTTGAGCTAAGAACGGATCAATGGGGTGCGGTACGTGCAGGTCAAGGCTTACTGCTGAGTACGCATGCACAAGATGGGGCATCAGGTAATCATCTAGATACAACCGAAGCCAAAAGTCAGCTAGAAAGTAGCCTGAACAATGCCAAAGCCTTAAGTGAAGTTGCCAAGAATCAACAGACTGATCCTTTAGAAAATCTAGATTATTTGAAATCATTTATTTCGGATTTGGAAAAAGATCAGTCTGATGAATCCAAGAATCAAGCCGATGCATTTAAACAAGCCTTGATGGTTTTAGCCTCGCCGAATTCAATTGGCTTGTCGAGCAATGAAGACATTCATGTCTCTGCGGATAAGCAAATTAGCCTTAGTGCAGGGGATAGCGTCAATCTGAGTACGCAAAAGAATTTCTTGGTGCATGCACAAAACAAGATCAGTATGTTTGCAGCACAAGAAGGTGCAAGGCTTTATGCAGCAAAAGGTAAAGTGGAGATTCAAGCCCAAGGGGATGGTGCAGATTTGATTGCCCGTAAAGGCATTCAGATTATTTCGACTGAAGATCGTATTGAGATTAAAGCCAGTAAGAAAATTGTGTTAATTGCTGATACTACTCAAATTGAGATTGGTGGTGCAGGTGTTTTGCCAACCACACCAGGTCTGTTTGAAGTTAAAGCTGGACAACATAAGTTTTTGGGACCACAAGAAATTGCTGTGGGTTTTGATAAGTTACCAATAAGTTCTATTTTTGATGATAAATTTCAATTATTAGATCCACTAGGAAAAAAACTTGCAGATTTAGATTACAAAATAACGAATACTACCTCTAATGAGCAATTTTTAGGGAAAAGTGATAAAAATGGTTTCACTAAAAGATTGGGTACAGTATCAAGTCAAAAATTAAAGATTGAATTTAATTACGAAGATTTAATAGTTAATGAAATAGAAGATAAAGAGGAACAAAAATGACGATATTGCAAGAAACAGATACAAATGAAATATGTAATAGTAATTGTATTACTAAAGTTGATTGTAAAAATATGTGGTCATTAGTTCAATACTCATCATATATGGCTTTAACAAGTTATAAAAGCTTAGAAGTTATAAAGAAAGTTGTTCATGGGGGAGAGGTTAAGAGAGAATTTTTATATAAAGGAAGTGATGATCAAAAAAGAGTAAAATTAATTTCTAGTCAATATGCGAAAATGTATTTAGAAAAAAATAAAATAGGTAATGTTAAGTATAAAGGGCGATTTTATTGGATGGCTTTAGGAGCGATTGCAGCAAAACAAGTTTATTGTGGAATTTTAGCATTAGATGATTTTGTTTCAAAAATTGGAGGTGGTGTTATTCTTGATGGAGCCAATAAAGTTTTAGATAAAATAGATATAAGTGATAGACGTTTTATAGCGACTGGTGGGATCACAAAATCAGATTTTGATTATATGAGATATTGTATGTTAAAGGGTAATCTTTGGCTTTATTTAGATATATATCCTTATCATGAGTATTATTGTAGATTTTCTAATACATTTAATGACTGTTTATCAAAAAGAGATGGTAACACTTATGATACTAAAGTAGCAAATGATATGCATAAAATTCCATATAATGAAGCATATAATAAATTAGAAAAATTTAAATACTCAGATAATATTTTGAATAATTTGAAAGAAGCTTTTCAATATGTAAAAATTTTTGAAACTGAAAAAATAATCCAAAAGAAACAAGATGCTCAGTTTAATAATTTAATGACAATTGCTGTTCATGAACAACATATTGTTTTAGAAAAAAGTTTTTATTCTCCGAATGGACAACCTGATCAGAGATTAAAAGATATCTTTGATAAACAGTCTAAGCTTGAAAGTAATCATCCATACTATACACAATTTGGAGCTTTAATTGCAGACGTTCAAAATAGGCAGGCAGTATTTACAAATTCATGTACATTGCCAATAGGATTAAATGGATTATCTGATAAAGATAAGTTTTTTGAAGATATGCTAAAAAACGAAAGGCTATATATAGTTAAAGAAAGAATGAAATTTATTACACGCATTGCTGAAGATTTTCATTATGTTATGAAAAAATATCCTGGTTATATGGAAAATTGTTTAGCCAGATTAGCTGAAGGTGATATAACTGAAAAATTGCCAATAATTTAAGTCGGGAATCATAATGAATTCAAATCAAATCATTCAAGTCTTGGTAATTGCACTAATATTCAGTTTGGCAGCATGTAATTCATCCTCAGAGACAATGAGTAAACAGGAAGAAAAGAAAATGAATGAATCTGATTATATTATTAGTTTTATTGTTGGAGATTCTAGAGAAAATTTAATTAGTAATAATGCTAAATTTTTTTCACAATATAGTTCAGGTGCAAGTGTAGGTTTTATAAGACCAAATTTAGATACTAACCAAGAAAGAAAGCTTAAGTTAAATTTAAAAGATGGATATGACCATACAGTTTTAGTTTTCAATCATTTAGAAAATTTAGTTTTTGTATCAGATGCTAACTATCCAAAGCAAGGAATTACTGATATAGGTTTTGATATGAGTAATATAGAGGCCAAAAAAATTAATGAAAAAAGTAGTTATCTTGCTTATGAGGGAATTGTAAAGCAATTGAATAAAAATGGTTGGAAAGTCTTTTACTTCGAGTCTGAGCCAAGAATATTTGGAAAGCAATCATTTGAAGCGAATAATAAAATACCTAACTATCTCGGGAGTTTGGATGGTTTTTATTTAGATAGTGAAGAAAAATGGGAGAAGTATTCGAGTGATTTAAAACGTCAACCTCTTCGATTTTATAAAAACAATGTCATCTTAACGATAAATTTTCGTGAATCTATTGATGATGTGAAAATTCATTTGGATTTCGTTACTTTCTTTTCTCATTATTTTTACCAATATGATGAGAAAATTAGAGATAAAGATTGGAACACATTACTGTCTAATGATTTAAATAAATGGAAGATTGAAAGAGATAGATCTGAGAATAAAATGCAAAAGCTTGGTTACAGCATCAACAAAGATTATCAAAATCCTAACGTTTTTAAATTTTTGAATGTTCATTAGTTATATTTCTTGTTTATATCATGCTTTTAATTAATTGATTCTTACGATACATTAAATGTTGATCTATAAATAATATGAAATAATAAACCCGCCGAAGCGGGTTTATTGATTTACATATTTGGATAGTTAGGACCACCACCACCCTCAGGTGTTACCCATGTGATGTTCTGAGAAGGGTCTTTAATATCACACGTCTTACAGTGAACGCAGTTTGCTGCATTAATCTGGAAGCGCTTAGAACCATCATCATTTTCCATGATTTCATATACACCAGCAGGGCAGTAACGCTGAGCAGGCTCATCCCATTTTGGTAAGTTGACATTCACAGGAATCGTTGGGTCAGTCAGTTTTAAATGTGCTGGCTGATTCTCTTCATGTACCGTGTTAGAAACGAATACAGAAGACAAACGGTCAAAAGTCAATTTACCATCTGGCTTTGGATAGTTCGGTTTAAAGGTAGAAGCATCTACAGTTTTCAATGCACTAAAGTCAGGCACAAGATCATGTAAAGTAAATGGAACTTTAAAGATATTTTGGTCGATAAAGTTAAATGCACCACCCATCCATAAACCAAATTTATGCATTGCAGGGCCAAAGTTACGAGAACGATGTAACTCTTCTTTTAACCAACTGTTGTTGAATTTGTCTGTATATGCCGTCAACTCTTTCGCAAAGAAGTCTTCACCCTCAGTCACACGAGCAATGGCTAAATCACCACCTTTTGCATGACCTGCTTGGATTGCTTCAAATACAGCCTCACCACACAACATCCCCGATTTCATCGCAGTATGAGAGCCTTTGATTTTAGCAAAGTTTAAGAAACCCGCATCATCACCAATCAGGCATCCACCCGGGAAAGTCAATTTTGGCAGTGAGTTTAGACCACCTTTTACAACAGCACGTGCGCCATAAGAAATACGTTTACCACCCTCAAGATATTGCTTGATTAGTGGGTGTGTTTTCCAACGTTGCATTTCAGCAAATGGATACATATGTGGATTTTCATAAGATAAATCGACAATCATACCCAAAGTCACTTGGTTGTTTTCAGCGTGATATAACCACCAACCACCTGAAGAACCAGTTTCAGCAAGTGGCCAACCTGAACCATGCATCACCAAACCTGGTTTATGTTTTGCAGGGTCGATTTCCCAAAGCTCTTTAATCCCGATACCATAATGTTGCGGATCGGCATCTTGATCTAAGTTGTATTTTGCAATTAAACGCTTACCGAGATGTCCACGGCAACCTTCTGCAAAAATCGTATATTTGGCATGAAGTTCATAACCAGGCGTAAAGTTATGCGTCGGTTCACCATCTTTACCAACGCCCATATCACCAGTTTGAATCCCTTTTACAGAACCATCTTCATGATAAAGAACTTCTGAAGCAGCAAAGCCCGGGAAAATAGAAACTTCTAATTCCTCAGCCTTTTGACCCAACCAACGAACAACATTACCCAATGAAATGACATAGTTGCCATCGTTGTGCATGGTTTTAGGAACCATCCAATGCGGTGCTTCTTGAGACTTTTCAGCAGACATGAGGAAATAAGTCTTGTCCTCAGTCACAGGCACATTTAAAGGTGCACCTTGTTCTTTCCAGTCAGGGAAAAGTTCATTGATTGCACGAGGTTCAAGTACAGCACCAGAAAGGATATGCGCACCAACTTCAGAGCCTTTTTCAACCACACAGACAGAAAGGTCTGAAAGGTTGTTTTCAATAGCCAATTGACGAATTTTAATCGCAGCAGAAAGACCCGCAGGACCTGCGCCTACGATCACTACGTCAAACTCCATCGATTCGCGTTCGATGTGTTCCATGTAGGACTCCTCATATTTCTAAGGGTGGCAACCGTGAGCATTTATTGGGAATTAATAAATCGGTGCTGCCATGAGTGTTCTAAAAATTCCGAGATACGAATTAACGCTCGTACCAATAATATATTTTGCGCTAGTATAGTTATAAACCTCAATCTAGCCAATTGGCTGAGTCGTATTATTTTTTAGTCAGCAAGGCATAAACCATGGTAAATCAAAATAATTCAACATCAGCGGCTCAAAATCAGCCTGATTCTGATAATAAAAACTTAATGTCTATTACACAATACTTAAAAGGTGTACAGGCGGGTCACAAAAGGTCAATACCCCCTTTAGAGCAGTGGCAACCAAAGCATTGTGGCAAAATGGATTTGAAGGTAAAAGCCAATGGAGAATGGTGGCACGAAGGTCAATTGATTAAGCGTCAAGCGCTGTTGGACCTGTTTACAAAAGTGCTTTGGAAGGAACAAGGGAAATTCTACTTAAAAACGCCTGTTGAGCAGATTGAAATCGAGGTTGAAGATGAGCCTTTATTGGTTAATCAGGTTGATCAAGTCGAGATCGACGGACAGACTTATTTACAGGTCACTACCACCAATCAAGACATCTGTTTGGTGGATAAAGAACATGCTATTTTTATGCGCGAATATCAAGGTGAGTTAAGACCATACGTGCATATCCGTTTTGGGATAAATGCGTTAATTCAACGCAATGCTTTTTTTCATTTAATTGAATACGGAACCTTACTTGAAAATGAGCAAGGAGATACCATTTTGTCTTTACAAAGTGGTGATTTGCACTTGCAATTAGGCACTTGAGGTTTAAGCTAGTTAATTATTTTCAATACCTATCCATAGTGGATCAAATGAGCGCTATTCTTCCCCTGTATCCTTTAGAAAATCCCATGCCAAAAGCTTTGGCAAATGCGCCTATTGGGATTTTTGATTCAGGAATTGGCGGGCTTTCAATTGCACAAGAGATTGCCAATTATTTGCCAAATGAACGTATTGTTTATTATGCAGATACCGCACATGTTCCATACGGTCCACGAACAGATCAGAATATTCGAGAGTTAACAGCACAAGCGATTGAGTGGCTGTATCGCCAAGGCTGTAAGATTGCTGTTGTCGCTTGTAATACTGCATCTGCTTTTAGTCTGGATTATTTGCGTGAGCATTATGGTGAAAACTTTCCTATTGTCGGTTTGGTTCCTGCATTAAAACCTGCGGTTTTACAAAGCCAATCTAAAGTGGTTTCAGTGTTGGCAACACCTGCAACTTTTCGTGGGCAACTGATCAAAGATGTTATCCAACGCTTTGCTGAGCCTGCCCAAGTCGAGGTACTCACCATTACTAATTTAGACCTAGTTCCGCTGGTCGAATCTGGACGCTATAACACGCTGGAGTGTAAACAAAGTTTGCAGAAGGTTTTGGATCCTGCTGTTGCAAAAGGTGCAGATTACTTGGTTCTGGGATGTACACATTACCCGTATTTAAAGCAAAGTATTCAAGAGCTTTATGGTGCTAAATTGAGCTTAATCGATTCAGGTCTGGCAGTTGCACGACAAACGGCGCGTATATTATTGAAAAATGAGTTAATATCGACTGATTTGCAAGAGAGTGGCGTGCGGTTGCGATGTTTTGTGAGCGGGCAAAATGCAAAAGAATTAGAAAGCGTCCTCAAGCATCTCATACAACCTGAAATTACATGGTCTATCGAAAATATTGTTGAAAAACTCGGCTAATTCTTTCAATATTGGAAAGATTTAATATTTTTAATAAGTGTAGGGCATATTCTACTTAAAGCTCAAGGATGGATTTAAGTTGAGTATGACAAGAATGGGTTAACCTATGCTCGATAAACGTTATCAAGTTTTTATTACAACATCTGGCAAAGAAATGCAGCCAGAACGTATGGTTGTGTCTCAAACATTGATTGGGATGGGGTTCTTTTCTTGGGGATTAGAACAGCGTACACCGTTAAGTACCGCTTTTGCACGTCGTCAGATTGATGATTGTGATTATGTGTTATTGCTGTTGGGGAGCCAATATGGTGAGCAGTCTGTTTCAGGAGTGAGTTATTTACATCTTGAATATATTTATGCAGTGACCAAACAAAAGCCAATTATTGTGTTTATGCATGAAAATCCAGATTCTCGTGAGCCACATTTAAAAGAAGAAAGCGCGATATTAAAAGGCAAATTCAATGAATTTCGTCATCAGCTACAAAAAGAAGTTGAGCAGGTTGTAACCTATCGCACCTTGCGAGATTTAGAGCTCGCAGTACGCTCTTACATGCCACAAATGCTTGAGCGTTATCCTGTTGTTGGTTGGGTAAGACCACAAAATATTCAGGTCTTGCAAGACGAAATTGATCGTTTAAAAGCAAAATTAGCACAGGTCTCAGTTGAACAAGGGCGTAAAGAAGCAGATCCATTTTTAACCTTACCAAAAGTTTCACTGCATGAAGTATTTAACTTCGATTACCGTATGCATGCTTATCAAGATGGTAATTTTAGGGAGCTTTCTCCAGCACGTGAAATGACTTGGGCAGAGTTATTAAAAATATTGTCTGTTGAATTCAGGAAACCAACACCTGAGGATTTTTTCTCTAAAGTGCTGAATGACTATTTAAATAATACAGGTCTGACAGATGCACAAGTAGTCATGCCTCGTGCGCATGCTGTATCTAGAGCACAGATCAATATACGTTCTTTACATACGATTAAACAACAAGTTCGTCAAAATGAATGGATTGTCCCTGTTGGGCGTGATGATCGTCAGCGTATGTTATGGCAAATGACCGATAAATGTGTCAAATTGCTGGAAAATTCACAACGTATCAGTCATCGTTCCTCTATTTTTTAAGGGTATACAGTGTGAATATACAGATAAAAATTCTGTTTATAGATTGACTCTGTTAAGCTGATATTTAGAGATCATGATATTGTGCAAACAGAGTAAAAATGTCTTTATCCAAACCTAAAGTCCTGATTATTATTGCCAATCTTGGCACACCAGACGCACCAACAGCTCCAGCGGTTCGGGCTTTTTTAAAGCAGTTTTTATCGGATCAGCGGGTTATTGAAATTCCCAAAATTTTGTGGGCAATTATTTTAAATGCTTTTGTTCTGCCGTTCCGACCTAAGCGTGTAGCGGAAGCCTATGCGCAGGTATGGTCGAATGACTCTCCAATGCGAGAAATTTTATTTAAACAGGTTCAACAACTTCAAAAGAAATTGAGCGTATTCAATACTGATTTTGATTTAACCATTGTTCCTGCAATGACCTATGGTCGACCAGGTATTGATCGTGTGTTAGATGAAGCTGAATCACAGCTTTATGATCACATTATTCTTTTTCCGCTATTTCCTCAGTACTCGGCAACATCTACCGCACCCTTATATGATGCAGTAGCAAAATGGCTGCTGAAACAACGAAATATTCCAGGTCTAAGCTTCATTCGTGATTATTATCAACACCCGTTATATATACAGGCTTTAGCCAATAGTGTCCGTGATTATCAACAACAGCACGGTCAAGCGGAAAAGTTATTAATGTCTTTTCATGGTATTCCGCAACCTTATGCAGATAAGGGTGATCCGTACGCAGATCGTTGTCGTGTGACTGCGCAAAAGGTTGCTCAGGCACTACAGTTAAGTGATGACCAATGGGCGATAAGTTTCCAGTCACGTTTTGGGAAACAGGAATGGGTCAAGCCTTATACGGATCAATTATTGCAAGCATGGGCAGAACAAGGTGTAGCATCTGTGCAAATCCTGAGTCCTGCATTTTCAGCAGATTGTTTAGAAACTTTAGAAGAGTTGGCAATTCAGAATGCTGAATTATTTTTGAAAGCAGGGGGTAAAGATTATGCTTATATCCCTGCATTGAATGATCGAGACGAACACATTGATCTATTGGGACTGCTGTTACAGACTCAATTAGAGGCACTCAAGTCACAGTTACAGGCTTAGCGTTTTTTGCAATGTCAACAGACGCTATTCTTTTAGGAAAATTATTATGTTACAAGTCAAAATTGTACCCGTAACGGCGTTTGCTCAAAACTGTTCGATTGTTTGGGACTCGGAAACTAAAGAAGCGGTACTGATTGATGCAGGTGGTGAGCCTGAAAAATTAAAACAAGAAGTTGAAGCGCTTGGCTTAACGGTAAAAGCGTTATGGTTAACGCATGGGCATTTGGATCATGCTGGTGCTGTGGGTGCATTGGTTAAAGCATGGAATGTACCTGTGATTGGTCCACATAAAGAAGACCAATTTTGGTTAGATATGATTCAAGAAGTGTCTGCTCGTTATGGCTTTCCTATTCCCGAGCCAGTTAAAGTTGATCAATGGCTTGAAGGTGGTGAAACTTTGAAATTAGGGCAGGAGGAATTTGAAGTTCGTTTTGCGCCTGGACATACCCCTGGTCATGTCATCTTTTACAATGCTAAATACGCTGTGCTGTGGACGGGTGATGTATTGTTTAAAGGTTCAATTGGGCGCACAGATTTTCCAAAAGGCAATCATCAACAATTACTCGATTCTATTCAGCGTGAATGTTTTAGCTTGCCTGATGAAACCCAATTTATTTCAGGGCATGGTCCTATGAGTACGATTGGGTTTGAGAAACAGCATAATCCATTCGTGGCAAGTAAAGCAGGGTAATTTTTTTGAAACTTGCCATCTAATAAAATACAGCTCAGTCAGTGTTGGATAATGCAATGAGTGAGCTAATGATCGTTCATTCTCAATTATTTATTCGATGGTAGTGTTAGCGTTTTATAAACGGATTGGTTGATCGATTTTGCGCCTCTAAAACAATCAAGAGAATTGAAGCTGCAAAGAGAATACCAATAATAATCAGTGATGCATCAAGTGCATAAATGCCTATCGTGGTAAAAAATACACATAAAATGGCTAAAATAGCAGTAAAAACTTTTAAACCTATATACATTTTGATACTCCAATTTAGTTTCAATGAAACTTTTTTTAATTTTTTATATGGAAAAGTGTGACATTTAGCACGCAATGATCATATAGCTAAGCGTGTGTTAAAAAATAGGCGTTTATTGTGAAATATATATGTCTATTGTGTTTAAATTATAAAAAAACTGTTTAATCAGAGTAAGAAAGTTACACTGAATTAAAATATGGAACAAAAATTGTCTTAATTTTGGATTTTGATCTATCTCGTCGGACATGGCGAATAATTTTTACTCATTTTTAACGATAACGACTATCGAACAAAATATTAACTAAACAGGGTCTACAAGGATAGTATTTTTATTTAGAATAAAATTTGAACACTGTTGTGGTACTGATTAGGTGTTAATTTTTTAAATAAGAATTGAATTTGGAGAAAAATTTTATGCAATGGATAAAACCAGCTTTTACTGACTTACGAATTGGTTTTGAAGTTACCATGTACTTCGAAGCCCGTTAATTATTTTTACTTTCAAACCCAAATAAGCCCTAGCCTTGATCTGGGGCTTTGATCTTTATCATCATCAGATCTTACTGCTATGTATATTTATGTATTGGGTTCAGCCGCAGGTGGTGGATTTCCACAATGGAATTGCAATTGTGTTAATTGTGATGGTATCCGTAAAGGCACGATCCAAGCTACAGCTCGAACACAGTCCTCGATTGCCATTTCTGAAAATGGCACGGACTGGATTTTGTTAAACGCTTCGCCAGATATTCGCCAACAGTTATTTGATTTTAGGGCAGCTCAACCAGCGCGTAAATTACGTGATACTGGCATTACGAATGTCATTCTGATGGACAGTCAACTTGACCATACCTCAGGGCTTCTTAGTTTACGCGAAGGATGTCCAATCTCTGTATGGTGTACTGAAATGGTCTATCAAGACCTCAGTACAGGTTTTCCTGTATTTAATATATTGAAGCACTGGAATGGTGGACTGCAATATCGCCAGATTGACCCAAATCATGCTTTTCGAATAGATGGTTTTAAGCATTTGGAATTCATTCCTTTGCTGATTCAAAGTGCGGCTCCGCCATATTCACCTCATCGCCATGATCCGCATGAGGGTGACAATATTGCTTTAATTATTAAAGACCAAAAAACACAAAAGCAGTTGTTTTATGCGCCTGGTCTTGGAAAAGTTGATGACATGATTATGGCGACGATGAGGAACTCAGATTGTGTGATGATTGATGGGACACTATGGACAGATGATGAGATGCAAAAATGTGGTGTAGGCGTAAAAACTGGAAGAGAAATGGGACATCTGTACATTAGTGGTGAAGGTGGATCATTGTCTTATTTGAATCAGCTCTCAGATGTAAAAAAAATACTGATTCATATTAATAATACCAATCCAATTTTAAATGAGAACTCCATCCAATTTGCTGAACTTCAAGCAAATGGGGTAGAGGTTGCTTACGACGGAATGCACATTGAACTTTAATAAGATGCCCTATGAATCAAATACCAAAAGCGTTGACACTAGAAGAATTTAAACAAGCGATTATAGACAAAGGACAGTATTACCATATTTATCATCCGTTTCATGTCATGATGTCGGAAGGAAAGGCAAGCCAACAGCAAATTCAGGCGTGGGTTGCAAATCGTTTCTATTATCAAATTAATATTCCACTTAAAGATGCTGCGATCATGGCAAATTGTCCAGATCAACGGGTACGTCAGGAGTGGATTCAACGAATGATTGATCAAGATGGTACGTATCCCGATGGTGGGGGGCGAGAGGCTTGGTTATGTTTGGCAGAAGCTGTAGGTCTTCGACGTGAACAGGTAATTTCTGAAGAGCTCGTCCTCCCAGGGGTACGTTTTGCTGTAGATGCTTATGTCAACTTTGCACGCAGAGCGTCATGGCGGGAAGCTGCAAGTAGTTCATTAACTGAATTATTTGCACCTAAAATCCACCAATCGCGGTTAGACTCATGGCCAAAACATTATCCCTGGATTGATGATCAGGGGTATCAATATTTTCGCTCTCGATTAAGTCAAGCTCGACGAGATGTTGAGCATGGTTTGACGATTACACTGGATTCCTTCACCAGTTATGAGCAACAGCAACGAATGTTAGAAATACTACAGTTTAAACTTGATGTTTTATGGAGCATTTTAGATGCTTTAACTTTGGCTTATATACATCATGAAGCGCCTTATCATACTGTGACTAAACAACGAGTTTGGCATAAAGGATTATTTAGATGAACAATAAAGCACTTGATCAAAATCTTATTCCTATTTGGCGACCTGGCTACCGTTTTCAGTTTGAACCTGCGCAAAATAGTTTTGTTATTTTATATCCTGAAGGCATGATCAAGTTAAATGAAAGCGCTGGTGCGATTGGGCAATGTATTGATGGGATAAATAGTATTTTAGATATTATTACTTATTTAAAACAACAATTTGGAGATATTGCTGAAATAGACAATGATGTTTTTGATTACATGTTAGTTGCTCAACAACAATATTGGATTGATTTTAAATGACAACCGATATTGGACTACCGTTATGGTTACTTGCAGAGTTAACCTATCGTTGTCCATTACAATGTCCATATTGTTCCAATCCTTTAGACTATACACAACATAAAAATGAGTTAACGACCCAACAGTGGTGTGATGTTTTTGATCAAGCTCGCCAGCTTGGTGCTGTGCAGTTAGGCTTTTCTGGTGGAGAGCCTTTGGTTCGTCGAGATTTAGAGCAGTTAGTTGCACATGCACATCAACAAGGTTTTTATACCAATCTTATCACTTCGGGTATGGGGTTGACGGAACAAAGAGTAAGCTGTTTAAAACAAGCAGGTCTTGATCATATACAAGTGAGTTTTCAGGCAAGCGATCCGTTGGTAAATGATGCATTGGCGGGTTCGAAATATGCCTTTGAACAAAAATACAATATGTGCCGTATTATTAAAAAATATGAATATCCAATGGTGCTTAATTTTGTCATTCATCGACATAATATTGATCAGATTGAACAAATCATTGAGCTTTGTCTTGAATTGAATGCGGACACTGTCGAGTTAGCAATTTGTCAGTTTTATGGATGGGCTTTTTTAAATCGTCAGTATTTATTACCTACTCAAACGCAGTTAATACGTGCTGAGCGCATTACCAATGCTTATCGAGAAAAATTACGTCTGCAAAAGCGTCCTTGTAAGCTTATTTTTGTGGTACCTGACTATTATGAAGAGCGTCCAAAGGCATGTATGAATAGTTGGGGGAAAATATTCTTAACGATAGCGCCTGATGGCATGGCACTGCCATGTCATGCGGCTCGTCAATTACCGATGACTTTTCCGAATGTCCGTCAACAATCTTTAGCAAAAATTTGGTATGAATCTAAGGCTTTTAACCAATATCGTGGAGATGCTTGGATGCCTGAAGGTTGTCGTACATGTCCTGATAAAGACCGTGACTTTGGTGGCTGTCGCTGCCAAGCTTATATGTTAACGGGCAATGCATCTAATGCTGATCCAGTCTGTGCTAAATCGCCATATCATCATTTGATTGAACAAGCACGAGCAGAAACTGAACAAGCTGTTTCCCTCAGTAATTTAATTTTTCGCAATAGTAAAAATTCTAAACGAATGAATAATCACATTTCTGTTCTAAACATTTCAAATGGATAATTTTAGCGAGATGTGCAGTATGCGCCACGATGTTATTCCAATTTTCGATGGTCATAATGATGTTTTAACAAGGCTGTGGTTATCTAATGATCATGATCCTGTCGATGCTTTTATCCATCAAGGATTGCCTGGGCATCTTGATTTCAAACGCTGTCAGAAAGCAGGTTTTGCAGGTGGGTTTTTTGCTATTTTTCTACCGCCATTTGATTATGTAAAGCAACATCATCCTAATAAACTATTCGATCAAAGCATTGATGAGTTTACCCAACAACAGATTGAACAGATTTGTTTGCAGCAGCTTGATTTAGCTCAACAGTTGACTAGACGTTCGCACAATATTCAAATCTGTACATCTGTTGAAGACATTGAATTTTGTATCACTGAAAAAAAGTTGAGTATTGTCCTTCATATGGAGGGGGCAGAAGCTTTACAACAAGATCCTAAACTATTGGATGTCTTATATGATGCAGGGCTGCGTAGTATAGGACCACTATGGAATAGACCAAGTCTGTTTGGACATGGTTTAAATGCTAAATTTCCTCATTCTCCAAATACAGGTCCCGGTCTTACAGTTGAGGGTAAAGCTTTAATTGCACGTTGTGCGGATAAAAAGATGCTCGTTGATGTCTCACATATGAATGAGCGTGCTTTTTGGGATACAGCAGAGATTTTAGCGCAACCGATTGTTGCAACTCACTCCAATGCTTATGGATTATGCCCACAAGCACGAAATTTAACGGATACTCAATTGAAGGCAATACGCGATAGTCAAGGTATGGTTGGAGTAAATTTTGATGTGGCATTTTTACGCCCAGACGGACAGCGCAATGCCGATACGGCCATCAATATTATTTTAGATCATTTGGAATATATGATGCGCTACTTAGGTGAAGAACATGTCGGCTTTGGTTCTGATTTTGATGGTGCACTGATTAGTAATGAACTCAAAGATATTATGGGAGTTTCGAAACTCATCAGTGCAATGCGACAACGCAGTTATTCAGATCAATTGATTGAACAAATATGCTTTAAAAATTGGCTTAAGGTACTTAAACGAATTTGGGCAGCCACATGATTGATTAATCTTCATAATCATCTTCATGTCGTTTTTGATCCATTTGAGGCGCATCTTGAGTAGGAAGTTTATATTCATCATTCGCCCAGGCACCGAGGTCAATCAATTTGCATCGGTCAGAACAAAATGGGCGAAATTCATTTGCTTCCCATGTTGAAGGTTCACCACATCGTGGACAAGGAAATGTTTTAGCCATACAGAAACTCTCATTTAGAAAAGCAAAACCTGCAAAGAATTGTTAAACTTGCAGCGATTTTTCTTAGTTTGATCTGATTATGCCGATTCGTCAATTTCAAGCACAGCGTATGCATGCTCCCCGTGATTTTCAATGTATTGAAAATACTCCTATTTGTGTGGAAATTGGGGCAGGGAAAGGCAAACATGCATTGTTGTTTTCAGGACAACATCCAGACTTGAGCCTGATTGCAATCGAGCGCACACGTGAAAAATTTGTGGCGATGCAAAAACAGCATCAATTAGAAGGGCAAACCAATTTAACACCAATTCATGCCGATGCATTGCCATGGGTTGTACATGCATTGTACCCAGCACAGGTGCAACAGTTGTTTATTCTCTATCCAAATCCTGAACCGCATAATCCAGCACAACGCTGGTTAAATATGCCTTTTTTTGAGTTTTTGATTTCTAGGCTACAGCCAAATGGCAGCATTACATTGGCCAGTAATATTCCCGAATATATCGCGGAAGCAGAGCAACAGTTACAAGACGTTTGGAAACTTCCTTACGAGAAACAAATTATTGCATCAGATTCAGCACGAACACATTTTGAAATTAAATACTTAGAACGTGGTGAGTTGTGTCAGCAATTGATTATTCGTAAGCCTGAGCATTATTTAACTCGTTTTGATGATATGCAACCTCGTCATGGGCAGGCAGCCGAGACATCATCCGAGCAAGCACATGTCGATTAAGAGAGTTGCAATTGTTGGTGCAGGTCCTGCAGGTTTAATGGCGGCAGATGTTTTAAGCCAATATAAAAATTATGAGATTCATGTTTTTGAACAAAAGCCATCGGCAGCACGTAAGTTTTTGATGGCGGGAAAAACGGGACTGAATATCTCACATGCTGAAACCTTTGAGCAATTTATTCAACGTTATGATCAAGTGGAATGGTTGAGACCTTGGATTGAAAAGTGGGATGCTGCTTGGATTCAAAAGTGGATGCAAAGTTTAGGCATTGAATCTTATGTAGGCAGTTCTGGGCGGATTTTTCCTGTAGAAATGAAAGCTGCACCACTGTTAAGAGCATGGTTGAAGCATTTAGTTGAGCAACAGGTTAAGTTTCATTATCGTCATCAAGTTACTGACCTGAAACATCAGCAACTCAAGATGATTGATTTAAAAAGTAATCAAATCAATGAGCAGAAATTTGATGCGATTATTTTGGCATGTGGTGCTGTGTCATGGTCTCGTTTAGGCAGTGATGGCGCATGGCAAAAATGGTTGTCCTCATCTGAAATTGAAACTTTTCAACCCAGTAATGCGGGCGTAGTTTATCCATGGTCAGACTATATGCAGTCTGTTTTTGGTCAGCCTTTAAAGCGCGTAGATGCTTGGGTTGAGCCTTCGGTTAAAACTCAAGGTGATATCGTTATTACCCATTATGGCTTGGAAAGTGGGCTCATCTATAAGCAAGGACGCTCATTGCGTCAACTGATTCAACAAAGTCAACCACTCGTCATGTATCTGGATTTGTTACCCGATCAATCTATTCAGCAATTGGTACAAAAATTACAGCCATCTAAAAAGCAGTCGACTGCCAATATTTGGCGTAAAGCAGGCTTAGACACAGCAAAATCAAGTTTGCTACGTGAATTGGTTGATAAAGCGCTTTGGAATGATCCAGAACAGTTGGCGCAACAGATTAAACACCTCAAAATCGAATTACAGGGATTCCGCCCTATCGAAGAGGCGATTAGTTGTGCAGGTGGTGTCAAAGAACAAGCATTGACTCAGGATTTACAACTCAAATCTCATCTTTCGGTGTTTTGTTGTGGTGAAATGCTGGATTGGGATGCACCGACAGGTGGATATTTATTGACGGCTTGTTTTGCTACTGGTCGAGCGGCAGGTGAAGGCGTGCATCAATATCTTTCTGACCTGTTATAAAAAAGGATTTATTTCCGCTAAAAGTAGATATTTTGTGCTAACTTGATGGAGTAACTAATCATTTTGCACATGGTGAGATTTTCAAAAATGTCTGCTGAAAAATTATATACAGGAAGTTGTTTGTGTGGAGGGATTCATTATGAGGTTCATGGTGAAGTAGGTCCAGTCATCCAATGTCATTGTAAACGTTGCCGAAAAGCAAATGGTACGGCATTTGCGACCAATGCACCCATTCAAAAAGCAGACTTTAAAATCGTAAAGGGTGAGTCGTTGCTAAAACAGTTTGCATCAACCGAGACTACCACGCGATGTTTTTGTCAGGAGTGTGGCTCGCCGATTATCAGCATCAAAGCTGAAGCTCCAGAGACCTATCGTTTAAGAATTGGAACACTCGACACGGCATTGGAACATCAACCCACCATGCATATTTATGCAGCCTATAAAGCAGAGTGGGATCATATTTGTGATGGTTTGCCACAATATGATGAGCGACCATAAGCGCAGAATAAAGGGATCAATTTGATCCCTTTATTGTTTTAATTGCGATATGTAGCTTGAGCCAATTCATTGATGTTTACAATGATGATAGATATTATTTCGCAGTTAAAGCTACACCCTCAAATTGAATGCCATCCCAACCATTTTGCATAAATTGACGAATATTTTGATGATCTGACGCATCTGGAGTCGCCAAAACAGAAGCATAGTGTTCTGCGAACAAGTTCAAGGTTTGCTGTTGGTCGAGTTGATTTAGCTGAGCAAAAGAAAAAACTTTAGCACTGCCTTGGTTTTCTGTTGCTGCATTATGTTGTTGACCATTTTGAAATGCGGTTGGGGTATGTGTATAACGCGCTTCAATATGTTGAATAACATCGGCAAATTTTGCTTTGCCAGTTTGAAGTTGTTGCAATAAATCTTGAACCATGATTTGAGAATTCCATATTCAGTCGTGCACATAGCATAACCTATCGTTCATAGATCAGTAATGTTCTCATGTGTTTTGCCAGATAAATTATTTTTTAACGGTATTTGTTAGAATCAAATGCTTGAAGGGAACAGTCATCGTGTCTTATGAACCGACATCGTCTTAAAAAACAAACTGCAGGCGTTACTTTAAAACTCATTGCATTTTTTGCGCAATGCTCATTTTTACTTCGTTTACGCCGTATCTTGATGCGTTTTATTCCCTTTTTGCAGTTACAAAGTCAGGTAAAAAATATTGTTTATTTGTCGTGGTTGGTGGATATAGAAAAAGTCCGTTCACGCTATCCGAGTCATGTTCAATTGTGGGAAAAACAAGGTAAAACGATTTTTAGTATTTTGACTTACCAACACCAGCATTTTGGCTTTTCTTTTTTAGGTCGTTTACGTCAGCTCATGCCATCACCTCGACAAAGCAATTGGCGTTTTTATATTGCACCTGAGCAACAAGACAAAACGGTGATTTTTGAACAGGTCATGATTGATCAGAAACTGTATGTACTCAGTGGGCGTTTAACAAGTGATGCGATGCGTGCACAATATGCCTTGCAATTTGTCCATGAAAGACAAGATGATATTATTCAGACACAGATTGAGCTAGATGCACTTTATCGACTTTCCAGCGCAGTTAAGATCAAAACAGATCAGCAACTCCCTCAAGCTTGGCACCCTTTGTTTCCTTCATGGAAAGACGCTATTGCCTATCTTGTGGATCAAGATCATGCTTGGGTGGAATGGGTTGATCAGCCTGAACATTTGTCACAAGGTGATATTGAAATGCCTTTTGATTTTAATCAAATTCAAGCAGCACAGGTGCTAAATATTGATTGTCCATTACTACAACAGTGGGAAGTTCGGGAACAAGATGTCTTTGCATTTGTGGTTCCTGCATTGAACTTTTATGTAAAAAATGAGACACCACTCGATTAGATTGCTTACTATTGTTGTGTAAAATTGTGGATAACTATTGGGTTATACACAAACAAAGTGGCATTGCGTCGTTAGTGTTAAAAGAATTGATTTAAAGAAGATTGAAGGACGTTAGAACATGAATTGGCTATTGGTCGCATGTGGTGGAGCAATTGGTGCAAGCTTACGTTATGGGGCTGGTTTTTTGATTTCTAAACCTCTCAGCCTTTTTCCTTGGGCAACATGGTCAATTAATATTTTAGGGTGTTTTCTGGCAGGAATTTTCTTTGCTTTTACCCTGCGTTATCCAATTCTACAACAAGAAACACGCTTGTTTTTCATGGTGGGAATCCTCGGTGGATTTACGACTTTTTCCAGTTTTGGCTTAGAAACTTTTCAACTCATTCGCCAAGGACACTTTCCTATTGCGCTGGCCTATACAGTTTCAAGTGTTATTGTCGGTGTCGTCTTTTTAGCGATTGGTTTTTATATTGTGCAAATGATTTTATCAACAAAATAATATAAATCTCTGTTGCACTTCATCAGAGAATCTAAGAATAAAAAAAAGCCTAAGTTTAGAGAGGTAACTTAGGCTTGAACAACAGTTTTAAACTTAACGTTTAAAACGTGCAAAACGTTTATTAAAGTTGGCAATACGACCTTCATTGCTTGCTTGACGGATTTCACCCGTATAGAAAGGATGAGAAGCACTCGATATATCTAATGTTACATAAGGATATATTTTACCTTCATGTTCTTTGGTATTTGCAGTCTTGATCGTACTGCCAATTACGAAGAATGCATTTGCATTGGTGTCATGGAACAACACTTCACGATACTCTGGATGGATACCTGGACGCATGATTTGATCCTCTCATTATTTTGGCTTAATGAAATATTATAACATAACATATAATTTGTAAAGTCTATTTAAATTTGAGTTCAATCTGTCAGATAAAAATGATTTCATATTGCTGAAAATAAAAAAGAAACCTAAGCAGGAGGAGGGTGCTTAGGTTTCAAATATGGTTTTAATTTAAGATGATTGCCTTAAAATAAAATTAATCACTACCGTGAGAGATAATGATTATTCAATTCGAGTTTTAACGATACATCCCCTGATTCACTCACTGTATAAATGACCTTAGTTATCAACCTTTTCTTAATCTTGCAGTGGAACCAATTCTTCGAAAAGATCATTCAAATTATCATGAACTTTCAGTTGAATCAGATTCCAGTATTGCCCTGAAATGGTACGATTTACCATTAAAGTATCTGGAGATGGCTTAAATACATCCCAGTATTTCAGAGATTTTTTCACCAATTTAATACCATCATGATGGGCTGAGTTTTCAGCAAAATCATAATGTGTCGTCAGTGGGCGTAATAAAACTTCGAGCCATGCTTGATAAAGCTCTTCAGGGAACTCGCTTTTTTCAGCCAATGCATCCAATGCGGTTAAATGCTCTTCAATGCTAGCAATATCTTGTTTTCTCGCAGCTCTGACTAAAGCTTTAAAATGGGTAATGATTTCATTGGATAAGGTTTTTACTCCACCAAAATCATAAATAATCACACTACCATCTTCACGGAAAGCAAAATTGCCTGGGTGTGGATCGCAATGGAAGCGTTTTAAGAAAAAGATCTGTTGACCCAGTGCTAGAATCAAACGACGACCAATTTCATTGCGAATATCTAAGTCCCAAGTGCTTGCAGTTTCAATACTTTCACCTTTTTCAAGGCTTAAGGTCAGGATTCGACGACTTGAGTATTCAGTAAAAACTTTTGGAATAATAATTTTGCTATCCAAAGCCTGATGGAAAGTTCGAAATACTTGTAAATTTTGTGCTTCGATTTCGTAATTCAATTCTTCATGCAGGCTGTCTTGAATTTCTTTAAATAAGCGGTCTTGTAATTTCTTATCAACTTTAAGTACCCCCATAAGACGTAATGCTAGGCGAACTTGTTTTAAATCACTTTCACAGGCTTCATCCACACCTGGGTACTGAACTTTAACCACCACTTCTGTGCCATTTTTCAAAGTTGCTTTATGTACCTGACCAATTGAGGCTGCGGCAAAAGGTTGCTCATCAAAATATAAAAAGGCTTGATCAATGGGTTTGCCAAGCTCTCGTTCGACTTGCTGCTTAATTTCAATAAAGGGCATTGCAGGTGCTTGGCGTTGCAATTTGGCAATGGCACGAGCAACTTCTGGCGGAAAAATATCTTTGTACTGAGAGGCGATTTGCCCAACTTTCATTACAGCACCTTTCATTTCACCTAAGGTGTCTGCGATTTGTACGCCAATATCTTGAAACAGCTTGCTGCGCGCTTCATTTTTCTGCTCTTCATCTGCATTGAAGTTACGAATTGAATTTGATACCGTTTTTGTCGCAATACTTGCAGTCATACTGGCAAGTTTCATAAAGCGGCGACCGGGTGTACTGGTACTTTTCGACATTCGTAATCATCCTTCAGTTTAGATTAGATGTTTCATTTATTTTGATCATAGGCGACTATTGTTAAACTGCCTACTCTAATTTGTTAAGCGTTTGTTTCTGCTTGGCTATTTTTAATATTTAAACTCGTTGGACAGTATAAGCCTGTTTTTGTGTATTTTGGATTAAAATGTTTTCACATATTCATATAGTTGTAGTTGGATGAAAGTTTATCGTTATTTAACGGGCAAAGATGATGTTCACTTTTGTGCAAGGGTGAGCAAAGCGCTTAACGAAGGTTATGCGTTATACGGCGCGCCAACCATGACGTTTAATGGTACGGATGTGATTGTTGGGCAAGCAATCATCAAAGAGGTTGCAGATGTATCGGAAATGTCTGAGAAATTTCAACATGCCTATCAACTTCAATCTGAATAGATGGAAAAATTTAAGTTCATCATGAACTTTATATGATCTGGTCAAGTCACCTGAGGATTTAGACAGATGATGTATTGTTTAGATGATATAACTCAGTTTGAGTTGACTTGATTTAGAAAAAATAATGCTGCTCATAAAACAGCATTATTTAAAATTTTAATTATTAGTTTTGTGCTAAGCGTTTGTTATTGTTATATAAGCGCATAAGTAATAAGACGCAAGCAACCGTTAATCCAATAATTAAACCTGTCCAGACACCCGCCGCACCCATATCAGTATAACGTGCCAAATAGATTCCAATTGGAAAGGCGATGATCCAATAAGCCAGCATCGTGATCCACATGGGTCCTTTGGTATCCTGCATTCCACGTAAACAACCAGCAGCACTCACTTGCCAAGCATCCATGAGCTGATAGCCAATTGCAAATAGAATCAAATAAATGGCAGCTTGAGATACATCATAATCACGCGTATAAACAGAAACGATTTCTGGACGTAATAGCAACAGTAATAACATGGTGGTACAGGCAAATAAGGTACTGGTCATTAATCCAACTTTTTGCACTTTACGCATGGCGAACCAATTTTTTTCACCAAAATAGGTTCCTGTACGAATCGTCAGCGCCAAAGCGAGTGACATTGGGATCATAAACAGCTGAGAGGTGACGGATAAGGCAATTTGATGTGCGGCAACCGTAATCTCTCCCAATGGACTGAGCACAATTGCACCCGTACTAAAAATACTCACTTCAAAGAAAATCGCTAAACCAATCGGTAAACCCAGTTTAAGAATACGCTTGATGAGTACACTGTCCATTTTCTCAAATTTACTCAAGGGTTGAGTCGACTGATAACGCTTTGCTTTGAAAATATAAGTACTGATTGTAATGAACATGAGCCATTGCAATAATGCTGTGGCGAAACCGCACCCCGCGCTCCCTAGATGTGGAATCGGTCCAATACCATACATAAAAATAAAGTTGAGTGGAATTTGCACCACCAGTGCCACGAGGCTAATCACTGTGACAGGACGTGGATAACCTAAAGCTTCAGAATATCCTCGTAAAGTTGAATACATGGTAAAAGCCGGCATACCGAAAGCAATTGCATGTAAAAACAGGCTGGCTTTAGGAAGCAGAGACTCAGGCACACCAACAAGAGGCAAAAGCAATGGAATGATTTGCAAAACCATCATTCCAATCAAGCCAAGTAAGAAAGCAACCCATAACGATTGACGAACAATCGAAGGAATTTTTTCAGGCGTACGTGCGCCGTTGGCTTCAGCAACCAAAGGTGTTGTGGCAATCATGATACCGCTGAACAGCAACATCACTGGAATCCATAATCCAACCCCAACAGCAATTGCGGCGAGATCTTCGGCAGACATATGCCCAGCCATGATGGTATCAATCAATCCAAAGCCTGCGGCAGCAAATTGAGTGATCAAAATCGGCAGCATCAAATGAAAAAGTTGCTTTAATTCAAAGCGGGTAGTCGTGGCTTTTACTGATACAGACACAGGTAATACTCGTTTTAAATGTGCTTAAGAAAAAATAAACTGGTTAGCGTTGTAGAGTGAGAAGCACACCTATAAAAATCACCACGCCACCTATAAGACGTTGCCAGTTGACTGGCACTTTATCTGTACCCAATACACCAAAGTGATCAATGATCATTGATGTGGCGATCTGCCCGAAGATAATCAACCCTGAAAGGGTTAAGAAACCAAGTTTAGGGGCAGTATAAATACTAATACTAATGGCATAAACCCCAAGACAACCCCCTAGCCAGAGATACCAAGGAATCACAGCGAAACTGTGTAGTGTTGGTTTTTGTTCAGACTGGAAGATTACCAAAACTACGAGCAATAGTGTACCCACCAAAAAAGATAAAAGCGCGGCTTGTAAAGGGGAGTAAAGATATTCACGCAGTTGCGTATTGATGGCTGTTTGAAACGCCATAGCAATACCAATGCCCATGGTGAGTGGTAAAAGAAATAACAATTGACTGGATAATTTCATCATTCTTGTTCATCTACTTTTTATTGCGCATATCCAGTCTAAAGCAATTTGATGAGTTGTTCTAATCAGAAGCTAGAAGTCATGTTAAAATTAATTATTCTGTTAGTTGCTTTGAGCTTTTCTTTGACTGCTTTAATCCCTCAAAATATTCCATTATCGCTTTATATCCATATGCCGTGGTGTGTGCGTAAGTGTCCATATTGTGATTTTAATTCGCATGCTGTACCCGACGGAAAATTGTCTTTAGATTTGGAACAGGAATATCTACAGGCATTGGTTGAAGACTTTAAAACGCAAATTGAATTTGCCCAAGGGCGAGAAATTCATAGTGTGTTTATTGGTGGAGGAACGCCGTCACTTATTTCAGCTCAAGGTTATCAATGGTTATTTTCTCAATTAAAAGCCTTACTGCCTTTTGAGCAGGATTGTGAAATTACTTTAGAAGCCAATCCGGGAACAGTTGAACATGATCCTTTTGCAAGTTATTTAGCTGCAGGTATTAATCGATTATCCATAGGCGTGCAAAGTTTTAATACCGAACATTTAAAGAAATTAGGGCGTATTCATTCCAATGATGATGCTGTTTCAGCGATTCGAAATGCTCGAGAAGCAGGTTTTCAACGAGTGAATGTTGACTTGATGCATGGATTACCAGAACAGACCTTGGAACAGGCGTTATACGACTTAAAACTGGCTGTTGAAAATGGTGCGACACATATTTCCTGGTATCAATTAACCATTGAACCCAATACAGTTTTTTTCCGTACACAACCGATTTTGCCAGTCGATGATGTTTTAGAGGCGATACAGGAACAAGGTGAGCAATATCTAAAAGCCAGTGGTTTTATCAATTATGAGGTATCTGCTTGGCGTAAAGAGCAACCATCAGCGCATAATTTGAATTACTGGCAATTTGGTGATTATCTGGCAATTGGTGCAGGAGCACATGGCAAAGTTACTCAAACTGATGGTGTTTACCGCTATCAAAAGACCCGTTTGCCTAAAGACTATTTAGCCAAAGTGCCTGCTGAACATTTGCAGTTTAAACGTATCGAAGATGTTGAGATGCCGTTTGAATTTATGATGAATGCTTTGCGTTTAAATGATGGTGTCGTTGCTGAACTCTATACTGAACGTACAGGTTTGAATCTTGAGGATTTAAATGAGCGAATCAGCCCATTAAAACAGCGTCATTTAATGGTCAATGATGCAACACGCTTGTCCTGTACGGCGCAAGGGCATATATTTTTAAACTCTGTTTTAGAGGCATTTTTATAAATATATTGCTCAAAATAAACAGCAGGAGATATCCAGTTTTGTTATGCTGTGACTGAAAATAAATATTTTAAATCTTTAGGTTATAACAATGAATAAATATCTCATCAGTCTGTTTTTTACCCTAACAGCAATCTCAATTGCTCATGCGAAAAGTGCAGTTCCCCAGTTTCGTGATTATCCTGTGAAATCGGTATATACGGGTAAGACCGCCAAACTGGATATTTCTGATCCAAGAGCCAATATGTTTCGTACTCGACTGAGAGATGCTTTGAAAGAAAAACCAGATTTTGCTGGTGAATATGTCACCACCATGTGGGGATGTGGTGCAAGTTGTAGAATGTATTCTTTCGTCAATAAACGTACAGGGCAACTGTTAGCTGATGGTTTTGGGGGCGAGGCACGAACAGAAGATGTCATCGCAACACGTGCGAATAGTCGTTTATTGGTCACACAAGAAGAACATATGGATCAAAACTATGACGTGGAACAAGTGACTACACGTTTTTATGTGCTTGAAAAAAACGGCTTTAAATTGCTTAAAACCATCGTTGAACCCGTGTCAAAAAATCAAAAATAAGGCAAAACAAGAGATGATTTTTTGGATTCCTGCACAGAATTTTTTAAAAACTTAGCATTTATTTAACCTGAGTTCGATAAAAATCCTTGATGAAAGATGATACAGCCAAACCGCCTGATTATTCATACAAGTGATTTGGATGATTCATTTATTTTGTACTTTTTGAATCATTGATGGTCTTGCGATCGTGAGGCGACATGGATGTCGCCATGTTGAGCGGGGGTATGAGGATGTACCCCTCGCTCAAAGAAAGATTTTTGTCACTTTTCATCTCTGAAAAGTGAGGCATCGCCTACGCAAAAGAATTTAAACTTTAGCATTAAAGCGTGGCAGTGCAAGCTTTAGATCATCAAACAATCTATTGATCGCCTTCATTTTATTGATCAGAGCAATGAAACTATATTGATGGTGGCGCTTACGAAGCTCCGCTACTCATCCAAAATCGGATGAAAATCCAGAAAAAATCCACATAGATTTATTATTTTTCAATGAGTCGAAGATTTAATTGCATCGAATTCACGTTGTTTAGTATGTTTTAGTGCATGGTGGGTGACTAAAAATGCGAAAAAATCAGCTTTCTATTGTTATAAACAAGTAGAAAAGAGGATGAGTTATCGCATATTCCGGCAGAATTTCAATTAACTTTCCTTAAAAATACAAAAGAGCGCCGAAGCGCTCTTTCTATTTTTCTTAGCGAAAACCTACATATTAGTAGTCAAAACTAAAATGTTCAGCTTCAAGTGACATCATGGTCTTAGATGGGTTGACCATCGACTCAGCATGCCCTTGTGCACGCGGTAGCAATTGCTCAAAGTAGAAATCAGCAACTTTGATTTTTGCTTTATAGAACTCAGGAACTTCAGCACCATTTCCTGACGCCAATTTTTCAGAAGCCACGGCTGCTTGTTGTGCCCAGTAATAAGCCATCATTGCATAACCAGAGAACATCAAGAAATCTACAGAAGCAGAAGAAACGATGTCACGGTCTTTACGTGCTGCAAGCATGATACGAACAGTTAAAGCATTCCATTGCGCACAGATTTTAGTTAAATCCCATGCAAAGCGACGCATATATTTATTACGTGCATGTTGACCACAGAACTTCAAGATTTCAGCGGTGTATTCACGAACCACTTTACCTTTAGAAGAAAGCAATACTTTACGCCCGATCAAATCAAGTGCCTGTACGCCAGTTGTACCTTCATACAAGGTTGAAATACGTGCATCACGTGCAATTTGTTCCATGCCATGTTCTTTAATATAACCATGACCACCAAAGACTTGCATCCCGTGATTTGCAGCCTCTAAGCCCATTTCTGTTAAGAAGCCCTTGAGAATTGGCGTATAAAAACCAAGTTTATCGTCATATTCATCAAATTTTGCTTGATCACCTTGCGCCAAAGCATCAGTCATCTTATCAGCCAATTGAGCAGCATGATAAATCATTGAACGACCACCTTCAGCAATTGCCTTTTGGGTCAATAACATGCGACGAACATCAGCATGGTGAATAATTGCATCGGCAACTTTCTCTGGATCTTTTTTACCTGAAAGTGCACGCATAGACATACGATCTTTTGCATAAGGCAGTGCGCCTTGGAATGCTAACTCAGCATGTGCAAGACCTTGAACTGCAGTACCAATACGTGCAGTGTTCATGAAGGTAAACATGGCATGTAAGCCTCTGTTTACTTCACCGATCAAGTAACCTGTTGCAGCATCAAAGTTCAATACCGCAGTTGCTGACGCACGAATCCCCATTTTGTGTTCGATTGAACCACAAGTCACTGGGTTGCGTTCACCAATACCGCCATCTACCGTTGGGATAAATTTTGGTACGATAAATAATGAAATCCCTTTTGTGCCAGCAGGTGCATCTGGTAAGCGCGCAAGTACGATATGAATGATATTTTCAGTCAGATCATGTTCACCCGCAGAGATAAAGATTTTTGTACCAGTGATGGCATAAGTTCCATCTTCTTTTGGCTCTGCTTTGGTTTTAACTTGTCCTAAGTCTGTACCACATTGTGGTTCAGTCAAACACATCGTACCTGACCAAGTCCCAGCAGTAAGATGTGGCATGTAGGTTGCTTTTTGTTCATCCGTACCAAATTGCATGATGGTGTTCATACAGCCCATGCTTAAACCTGGGTACATCGTGAATGACCAGTTTGCAGTTCCCATCATTTCCGATTTAATCAGATTTAAAGACATTGGTAAGCCCTGACCACCAAACTCTTCTGGGTACGACAAACCTTGCCAACCACCTTGAACGAATTGATCGTAAGCTTCTTTAAATCCTTTTGGTGTAGTGACTTCACCTTCTTTAAAGTGGCAACCTTCTTCATCGCCAGACTGATTCAAAGGAGAGAGCACATTTTCACAAAAATCTGCTGCACCTTCTAAAATCATATCAATCGTATCAGCATCGGCATTTTCGCCAATTGATAATGTTTTATAGTGCCCAGAATAGTCAAAAACTTCGTTGATTAAAAAACGAATATCACGGAGCGGCGCTTTATATGCTGGCATGTATTTAATCCTAATTTAGAAATAGTTTTGGATATTCAATCGATAGTTTCATTATTCATAATCATATGAGAAATACATTGATAAGACTCTCTAAAAGAATTGTCAGAAATGCGAATTTGGTAGAAAAAGTACATGCGAATCTGTTGGTTTTTTGATAGTATTGAACAGTTTGTTTTTGTAGTTTCATTGCTATTTTTAGTATCTTTATAATATTGAAGTGAGTCAATCTCTCATGCATTTAAAAAAATTAACATTATGTCTTTTAGGTTTGAGTTTGTCGGCATGTTCAACACATGTGATTAAAAGTAATGCTTTAAATGCAGATCAAGACGCTCCTCAACGTGCAATTCAAGGGTTTAATGCGCTGTATGAATATCCTAATTTTGATTATCGTGGGCAATTTCAAGTTCATTTAGATCGCCCACAGAAAGATCAAAATCTAAAGTCTACGGATTCAAAGCAACTAGATCCTGCCATTGAAAAAAAGGTCAATCAGTATTTAAAAGATCAAAAAATTAAACTGACAGATATACAGAAAAAAGAACTTTATCAAGCGATTGCGAAACAGGATTCAAACTATATCAGTCGTTTTGTCGGCATGGGAGCAGATGTTGTTCAAAATATTGTCAATGATTTGCAAATTCGATACGACGGAACAGTGAATTATCGCCAAAAAATGGCATCGTTTAATTTAGAAACACAATACAAAAAGCCAAATTTATCTGTGGAAATGCGTATTCCTACAGTTTTGGATATGAATAATTATAAATTCTATACCCATATTTTTTCGATCATGCCTTATTTGGCAAATTCTCAAGATCAAGACAAATATGCGTATTATGATTTTTCAAAATATAAAGATGATATTAACAAGGTGAATGGCAAAGCCTTGATCGAGTTGCTTAAACAGTCGGGTGCAACTTCATATTTAATTGCCCCGCCTCATCAAATTCAAAATCTTGCAGTGAGTTCTGCGGACAAGCAAGCAGGAATCGTTGAAAAAATTCGCTTAAATACATCAGTAGAAGAAATGTTCTTACAAGGGCAATTATACTCTACAGTGAATCGTCAATATTTGATGAATTCAGTGTTTGGATTGAATCAATCTAATATTGCAAAAATCCTAGGACCGAGTAGCGACAGTCAGGTAAGTGATGAGGCTTATGAAGCTGCTCAGGAAGCGATGAAAGCTGCAGATGAAGCGGTAGCAGGCATCACATCGAGTGATGATAGTGCCAATGATGCATCAAGCGCAATGTATGAACTTTACAATGCCGTCAATCGTAAGTCTCATGAAAGTTTAGAGGAAGAAGTAGAAGCAGGGGATGCATCGCAAGCAGCATATGATGCGGAACAAGCAGCACGTGCTGCTGTAGAAGATGACGGAGACGATGCGACTGCTGATCAAGAGCGTGATTCTGAAAATGAGACTGTTGAAGCTGCAGCAGACGGCAATACGACAAAAATCTTAACTGAGCAACAATGTGAAGATTTGTCCAAAGCTAAAACAAATCCTCGTTTTGGTGATGTGGAGTATTGTCAATATCATTACGAAATAGACGTCTTAAAAGGTGAGCAACAAAAAGAATCCTCATCAGATACTGCGTTGAGAGAGAAAAATAAGACTGCATTGGTCAGCACATTTAATGGCTATGCGAAAGATCAGTTGGTCGATGCGCAACAATTTAAACAATTGTGGAATCAACATCTCACTGAGATTGAAAGCAGTTTGCCAGCTCCAGACAAACGTAACCCACTGATCGTTGATTTGTCATTGGACAATAAAGGACGAGCAGTTAAAGCAGATTATGATATGGGCTTAGATTTAGATACCTTAAATCGTAAGTTAAACATTAAAATGGACATGCAATTCCTTAATTATGGCAATGCAAGCAAGATTGATCAAAATGTTCTCAAACAGGCGAAACCTTTTAAAGAGATCTTTAAAGGCAGCATTATGCAACAAGCTGTAGGAGGCATTGCAGGTTCAGAACGTAGTGATGAGCAAAAATACTTAAGTTTAGATGAACGTTTAGCGCTATTGGCAGAACAAGTATTTACACAAACTGGGTCTTATGAAAAAACTTATAAAGCAGTGTTTATTGCAAAATTGACTGCGCAAAAACCTGAATTGATCAAGCAATATTCTGTTCAAGATTTACAAGAGATTGCTGCGATTTATGCATATGCATATTCTGATGAAGAGATCTACAATCCAAAAGGTCAGGCTTTAAAACAAATTCAAGCACTTCAGAAAAAGCATCATTTAGAAGATGATCATCAGTATGATGATGAACTTGGAAATGATGTAGATGAGATTGTTGCTAAAATCTGGAAAGCTAAACAAAGTACTTTAGAGGTGCAGGGTTTAGTTAAAAAATATAAAACAACCGAAGCTGTGTTTGCACAATATTACATGCAGAAGTTTGAAGCAGAAAATGAGATTGAAAAGTCTCAGCGTGGAGAGTTTATAAAAACAGCAAAAGTTTTAGCAAAATCTTATGTTGCATTTAAAAATAATAAGTTTAATGATCAAGTCGTATCGACATTGAATGTTGATTCTAATGAATTTATTGATTATGACTTATTCAAGCAAGCTTATCAGGCATTGAGTGATGCCAAGTTAAAGTAATTGTCTTGTAGCGATTGATAAAAAAGAACCTCAATAGAGGTTCTTTTTTTGATGCTTATTCTGTCCTAGATAAGCATTCTACAGAGCTTATACATCAGTATACATTCAGAGAAAATCTTTTAGATTTGGACGGACACCATTCCAGATATAAAATGCCTCTATTGCTTGCCCAACCAACATACCAAAACCTTCCGAGCTTGGAACTTGACGTGCTTTGGCTTGTTCAATAAAACTTGATGCTTTGCCATATGCCATTTCATATGCATGATTAAATGTTAATGTTTCAGGGAGTATAAGGGCGTCACCACTTAGGCTTGCTGAGGTCGCATTGATAACAAGATCAAATTGCCCCTGTAATGCTGTTAAGCTACAAGCCATCAGCTGTGCTTCAGGCACGCTGTCTGCTAAGTCTGCAACCAATTGTTCAGCACGAGCAAGTGTACGGTTGGCGATCACGATTTTTTTTACCCCTGCTTTTACCAACGGATAGATCACACCTCGAGTTGCACCTCCTGCACCAATAATCAGCAAGTCTGCATCCTTTAAGTCCCAATCCAAAGCTTTAATGGCATCGACCAGACCTTGACCATCTGTATTGTCTCCATGTAGCTCACCATTTTCCATCCATAGCGTGTTTACAGCTTTGGCAATTTTTGCGCGTTCAGTAAGTTGCGTGCACATGGCAAAAGCTTGTTCTTTAAAAGGAACTGTGACATTGATTCCTACGCCATTTTGAGAGAAAAACTCATGCACACTGCTTTCAAAACCATCTAGTGGGGCTAGACGTCTGCTGTAATTCAGATCAATACCTGTTTTCTTTGCAAAAGCATGATGTAACTCAGGAGAACGAGAATGTTCAATCGGATTGCCAATGACTGCGAATTGTTTGCTCATGTCCAATGTCCAAGTATTGATAATATTGATTTTTAAGGCGTGGCAACAATATACGGGAAAACGTTGAAGACAACAAAAAGTATCTTGGCGTACTTTGGGATTAAATCGTTATATTTTGATTGTTAAGATTTAAAAAAAAAGAGAAATTATTTTTGAATTATGGATTACATACAGATTCTAGAAAATCGAGAAAAATCATCGCAAAAACGACAACAAAACCAATCGATAAAACAACACTGGAAGTAATTGAAATACTATCCGATAAATCATTGGTAGAGATGATTGTGGTTGAAACAGAACACACCAGTAAAAACAGAATGCCTACTGAAAGTGTAAGTTTATGATTTTCTAATAAATTCCTCATATCAACCTCTCGCGTTAACTGCTATAATCTTCTGATATTCAATATAAATTTATCGAAAAAATTAAGGAAATTTTAAGTCTGCTATAGTAGCCGAGTTTAAGGTTAATTTAAATTAAAAAAGCTGCGTTATTGTGAATCATTCTCATCTTAATTGTGAGTAAATCTTTCAAAACTTATTTTGATGAAGCATAAAAAAGCTACCTCATGTGACTGGGTAGCTTTTTTTAATTGTTTTAGGTCATTTGAGTATAGATAACCAATCATGAGGTTTTAAATAATATTCGGTTAATTGTTTTTCTGGGCTCTGTTCGTCCCATTCAGGACGATAAGACCATGCCGCAAGCGGTGGCATACTGACTAAAATAGATTCAATGCGCCCCCCCGTTTGTAAACCAAATAAAGTGCCTCGGTCATAGACGAGGTTGTACTCAACATAACGACCACGACGATACAACTGGAAATCTCGTTGGGCTTCGGTATAGGGTTTATCTTGATTGCGTTGAAAAATAGGCAAGATGGCTTTTAAATAACCGTTACCCACAGCTTGCATATATTCAAAGCATTTTTCAAAATCCCACTGATTTAAATCATCAAAAAACAAGCCACCAACACCACGTTGTTCATCTCGATGTTTTAAATAGAAATAATCATCACACCATTGCTTATGTTCTGTATAGACTTCTTCTCCAAAGGGTTTGCATAAATCAAATGCGCTTTGATGCCAACTCAATACGTCTTCTTGATTGGGATAAAATGGTGTCAGATCAAAACCACCTCCAAACCACCAAATTGGCTCTTGACCTTCGGGTTCAGCGACGAATAAGCGAACATTGGCATGAGAGGTCGGAACATTTGGATTTTTGGGATGAATCACCAAGGATACGCCTAATGCTTGAGCTTTAGCTCCTGCTATAGCAGGATGGCGCTCAGTCGCAGAAGCAGGTAGTTTTGAAATATTGATGTGCGAGAACATCACACCACCTTTTTCGATTACTGTCCCATTCTGTAAAACGCGGGAACGACCACCGCCACCCTCAGGTCGTTGCCAGTCATCTACTTCAAATTTTGCAGTCCCTTGACCTAATTGTTCTTGTTGTTCCAAAGCTGAACAAATTCGCGCTTGTAAATCGACAAGAAACGTACGAACACGTTGAATATCTTCAGAGGTTGGGTTTTGCATGACGATCCTCAAAGGCGCACAAAATGATTTTATACATCAAAGCATAAAACCATTAAAAAAGAAAACCATTGAAAAAAGAAGATGTTTTTTTGAATACTTTTGCTACTGGATTCAATGCATAAGAATATTATTGACTGTTTCAAGTCTTTTACAAAAAATCCCGAGCAATTCGCTAGGTTGAAATCTATGTTTAAGCTCAGCACAATGGATTGAGGATAGAGGCACTCGTGTGCATTTATAGGTTTGTAAATCTTAATATGGTACTGAGCAGTAAATATGAGTTGTTCTTTAATTCAGAAATATAATGTGGCTGGTCCACGTTATACCAGTTATCCAACAGTTCCGTATTGGGATGAAAGTTCTTTTTCATTGCAACAATGGAAACAGACCCTAAAGCGTTCTTTTGACGAGTCTAATCAAAGTGAGGGCATTAGCTTATATATCCATTTACCGTTTTGTGAGAGTTTATGTACTTTCTGTGGATGTCATAAGAAAGTGACCAAACGGCATGAAATGGAGCAACCTTATATCCAAGCCGTTTTAAAAGAGTGGGATTTGTATTGTCAATTACTTCAAGAAAAACCCATCATTAAAGAAATTCATTTGGGTGGTGGTACACCGACTTTTTTTTCAATAGAGCATTTACAACAGCTTATTCAAGGTGTCTTAGCCAAAGCTGATATTGCGAAAGACTATGAATTTAGTTTTGAGGGACATCCAAATAATACAACACGTGCGCATTTGCAAGCATTGTATGATCTCGGATTCCGCCGCGTAAGCTATGGTGTGCAAGACTATAACGATACTGTTCAAAAAGCCATTCACCGTATTCAACCTTTTGAGCAGGTTGCCAATGTCACACAGTGGGCGCGTGAGATTGGCTATCGTTCAATTTCACATGATCTGGTTTTTGGTTTGCCTTTTCAAAATCTAAATGATGTTTTGAAAACAATTGATTTAACCAACAGTCTTATGCCAGATCGTTTGGCTTTTTATAGCTATGCGCATGTACCTTGGATTAAGGGGAATGGACAGCGTGGTTTTAAAGATCAAGATGTTCCAAAAGATGATGTGAAGCGAACCTTGTATGAAGCGGGTAAAAAGCAACTCTTAGCGCATGGTTATCATGAAATTGGCATGGATCATTTTGCCTTAGCACAAGATGGTATGTATCAATCTTTTCAGGCGGGTACACTGCATCGCAACTTTATGGGCTATACATCGTCAAAAACACAACTCATGATTGGTCTTGGAATATCTTCGATCAGTGATAGCTGGTATAGCTTTGCTCAGAATGAAAAAGACCTGGAAGCATACTATGCGTGTCTAGACCGTGATGAAATTCCTGTCGTAAAAGGTCATGTACTGAGTGCTGAAGACTTGAAAATTCGTCAGCATATTTTAAATTTAATGTGTACTTTTCAGACATCATGGGCTGAGCCGTCTATGGATTTCACAGAACGAGCTCAGGTTATCGAGCAACTTATCGAGATGCAACAGGATGGTTTGCTGACAATTGAAACAGATCGAATTGTGATTACTGAACAAGGCAAGCCTTTTGTTCGTAATATTTGTATGGCTTTTGATTTGCATTTAAAACGAAGAAAGCCTGAAACACAGATTTTCTCAATGACAATTTGATGAAAACTTAATGCCTTTGTTTTAATCATTCTCAATCTTTATGATGGCTCTATTCTGAGCTAAAACATCCTGAGCTAAAACGGCTTTAAACGTTAGAGGAGGTATAGTGCATACCTCCGACTATTAAGCAGACGATGGTTTTTATCACTGCGTTTAGCAATTTCTCAAAAACATACTTGCAACGAATCAGTGATTAAAAATCATCTTTCTCATACATATGAGACATACGATCGTGTTTGGTTTTTAAATAATCTTCATTGAATTTATTTAAGCCAACAGTTAAAGGAACACGATCAACAACGTCTATACCCAAATCTGTTAGCGCTTTTAGTTTTAACGGATTATTGGTGATTAACTTGACTTGTTTAACCTGTAAATGATCCAACATGATGCTACACATGTCATATTGGCGAGCATCAGCAGGGAGGTTTAACAATAAATTGGCATCTACAGTATCATGACCTTGGTCTTGTAAAGCATATGCACGAATTTTATTGGTTAAACCAATTCCGCGACCTTCTTGGCGTAAATATAAAATTACACCTTGACCTGCCTCATTCATCATTTTCATGGTGTTATGTAACTGTGGACCACAGTCACATTTCAATGAGCCAAATGCATCACCAGTTAAGCATTCGGAATGAATGCGAACTAAAACAGGATGTGTGGGAGCGATTTCTAAACCCTTAGAAAGAGCAACATGCTCTTCGCCTGTCAACGGATCTTGAAATACAGAAATTTTAAAATCACCATAAGCGGTGGGTAATTTTGAAGTGGCAACAAACTCTATTGACACAGAATCTTCCATCTATTTGTTTAGAAATTAGCTAAAGTATAGCGTAATGCTTGGACATTGGTAGAATTGAAAAGCATGTTTTTATAGATAACTTTGCGATAAAAAATTCTTTTTTGTATAAAGCGCACGATAATAGTTGATATATAGATAGATTATTCATGATAATTGACACCAAGAGCACACTTGCTGACTTGGAAGTCTCCAATGACGCATCATTATAAATGTGGCTGATCGAATGTGATATGATTTGTTTTCACAATCATGCTAACCCGTGTACCTAGCTTAGATTTGCCAGGCTTTAGAAGGCTTTGCCACATATGTTGTATACCGAAATACCTAATCAACGTCCTGTTACGCCATTGTTGGATGAAGTAGACCATCCTCAACAATTACGTCAGCTTGAGCAAAGCCAATTGGTGCAGGTCGCAGACGAATTGCGTCAATTCATTTTGTATGCTGCTGGACAAAGTGGCGGGCATTTTGGGGCAAACCTCGGCGTTATTGAACTCACTGTCGCTTTACATTATTGCTTTGAAACACCTAAAGATCGTCTAGTTTGGGATGTGGGGCATCAAGCTTACCCACACAAAGCATTGACTGGTCGTCGTGAACAATTAACCACGATTCGTTCCAAAAATGGTTTGGCTGCTTTCCCTGCACGAGAAGAATCAGAGTTTGACACTTTTGGTGTTGGTCACTCTTCAACTGCGATTTCAGCGGGCTTAGGTATGGCGTTAGCACGTCGTTATCAAAAAGATCCTTGTGAAGTCGTGGCGATTGTGGGGGATGGTGCGATGACGGCAGGTATGGCTTTTGAAGCCATGAATGATGCTGTTGCACACAATGCTGATTTGATTGTGGTACTGAATGACAATGATATGTCTATTTCGTGTAGCACAGGCGGTTTTGCAAAGCATTTGGCTGCAATTTGGGAACAAGGGCAATTCATCAATATTGATGAAGAGGGGCAAGCTTTTGTTCAAGACTGTCCAGAGTGGGACTACAATTCTCGTTTACACCAGTCAGCAACAGATGCAGCCGATAATTTATTTAAAGCAATTGGCTTTGATTATTTTGGTCCATTTGATGGTCACGATGTTGAGCAGTTGGTACAAGTATTCAATGCATTGAAAAAACGTAAAGGTCCACGTTTAATCCATGTATATACGGTAAAAGGTAAAGGTTTTGCACCTGCCGAAGCTGATCAAATCAAATATCATGCGATCGGTAAAACGCATGCTTCGCCTGCTAAAAATTCAGCGCCGAAATATTCAGATGTATTTGGGCAATGGTTATGTGATGAAGCCAAACAAGATCAACGATTGTTAGCGATCACACCAGCGATGTGTGAAGGTTCGGGGATGGTGCAGTTTGCCAAACAATTCCCAGAACGCTACTTTGATGTCGCGATTGCAGAGCAACATGCAGTCACTTTAGCAGCAGGTATGGCTTGTGAAGGCTTAAAACCTGTTGTTGCAATTTATTCGACCTTCTTGCAACGTGGTTATGATCAATTGATACATGATGTTGCTTTGCAAAATCTCGATGTAACCTTTGGTATTGATCGTGCGGGATTGGTTGGAGAAGATGGACCGACTCATGCTGGCGCTTATGATTATGCTTATATGCGTACAGTACCGAATATGGTGATCATGGCACCAAAAGACGAAAACGAATGTCGTCAGATGTTGCACACTGCCTATTTATATCCAGGTCCTACGGCTGTGCGTTATCCACGAGGAAATGGTTTAGGGGTTGAAATCCAGCAACAACTGACTGAGCTTGAAATTGGTCAAGCCGAATTATTATTAGAACTCAATACTGAACATGATGAAGGTATGAGTATTTTAGCATTTGGTAGTCGTGTCCAGCCTGCCTTGGAGGCAGCTAAACAGCTTGCTCAACAACTGGATATTGCCGTTCGTGTGGTGAATATGCGTTTTGTTAAACCACTAGATGAGCAGATCATTCGTGATTTGGTGGATAAAACCAGTTTATTTGTTACCGTGGAAGAACACGCTGTCATGGCAGGTGCAGGAAGTGCGGTGAATGAATTTTTAGCACATGCTCAAATCATAAAACCGATTTTAAACTTAGGTTTACCTGATGAGTTTCTGGCTCAAGCAACTCATACTGAAATGCTTCAAGACTGTGGTCTAGATGCGGATGGCATCAAAAACTCAATTCAGCAGACATGGTTGAAACTTGTTCAACATGTTTAAATGACTGTAAAAACTCAATATGTAAAATTTTAGAAACAAAATTTCCCAAAAAGCGCAGATATTTGTTAAAATGCCTGCGCTTTTATGCATTATTCTTTATCAGTATCTTCAAATTTGTAGTGGGTGTTCAATGGAACCTATGGTGGTGATGGCTGCGCGTGCGGCTCAATTAGTTGGTCAAGAGCTTTTAAAAGCGCATCAAAATCGTCATAAACTCGATCTACAAGTCGAAGAAAAAGGGATTGATGGTCCTGTGACTCGTGTAGACCGTTACATTGAGCAACTTACCATTGATACACTTCGTAAAAGTTATAAAAATCACAGCTTCCTTGGTGAAGAATTTGGTCTACAAGAAGGTAAAGGTCACGATGCCGATTGGTGTTGGGTGATCGATCCACTTGATGGCACTTTAAACTTTATCAATGGTTTTCCACATTTCTGTGTATCTATTGCAGTTCAACATAAAGGTGTAACTCAACACGGTGTTATTTATGACCCTGTAAAAGATGAGTTATTCTCAGCAAGCCGTGGTCGCGGTGCTATGTTGAATCAACGCCGTATTCGCGTAAATGTTAAAGACAGCCTTGAAAATACTTTTGTTGGTGTAGGACATGCTTATCGTGCAAAACGTAACGGTGAAATTGTTTCTTATGCAAAAAATCACTTTGAATCTTTGTTAAATGTCACTGAAGCTGGCGCACAATATCGTCGTGCAGGTTCTGCTGCATTAGATTTGGCTTATGTTGCTGCTGGTCGTTTAGATGCTTATTTTGAACTTGGTTTAAAGCCTTGGGATATTGCGGCAGGTGAATTGATTGTGAAAGAAGCGGGCGGTACAGTTGTTGATGCTCGTGGTGGTTCAGAATCAATGGAAAATGGTCAAGTTATCGCTTGTTCTATGAAGTTGTTAAAACCATTGATGCAACAAGTTGTTCCAGCATGGGGCGAAGCTGCGAAATAATTTTTAATTATTTGTGTAGATTGAGTTTTAAAAAGCCTTCATGTGAATGAAGGCTTTTTTATGTTATTTTTAAAACACAAGTTAAAGCAAAAAACACTGCTTTTCCTTGTTTTTTTATTTGTTTCTGCATGGATATTGATAGAGATATTATATGTTGTAATTGAATAAGAAATATTGGGTTTAAAGCTTTTATTGAGAGAACAAAGAAAAATATATTACTCATAACAGGTGTTGAGACAATCTAAACCTTATGAAAACAATTTATCAAAATGAAAAATTCAGTATAGAAACACATCATCAAATTCCCAACAATGATATTACTCAGCAAAACATAGATTTTTGGATTAAAACAGAAGGTAAAAGTTATTGGGGGAGTGCAACAACGATTGCAAATATCCAATATTTAATTCAAAGATACAGTCAAACAGGTGAGAATTCTTTTGGTGCATTTTATTGGCAAGCAAATACCATAATCATTCATGAGTTCACTGTTGATAGTTTGGTTGCTAGTGTTAAAAGTCTGATTGAGGATAGCCACGACAATTTAGGTGATATTTTTTATTTAATTATATAAAGAGCCACAGTAAGTGAATGATACAGGAAAAAACAATAAAACTTCGTGACATTATTATAAATTCTGCTATACTCCGCGCACGCACTAAATTTCGTTCATTACCTGAACATTCTCTTCTATATTGTGTATGCGCGTCCGGTCCAAAGAGAGGACAATATTTCGCGCCCCACCCAATCGCTTAAGCGATTCCTTCAGGTTGCGGCTGTTATCAAATGTGCGTTATACGCATCGTCGTTCTCGGATCGCCGCTGATTCTATATTTTCAGCGATTATTGCTGTGCCGCTTTTTGCCGATGTCCATCAGACCATATATTAATGGAGCACCCACATTAGGGTGAATATCTCTATGAGCAAAACTTTTGCTGAATTTTCATTAGACGAGTCGCTACAGAAAGCACTCGAGAGTCTTGGTTTTACTACACCGACTCCTGTTCAAGAATTATCTATCCCAGCGGCTTTAGAAGGCAAAGACCTTTTAGTATCAAGCCAAACTGGTTCTGGTAAAACTGCTGCATTCTTACTCCCAACGTTAAATGCTTTAGCTGGTCAAGATACATTTGTACCATTTAAAGAACGTATGAAAGCAGTCACTCAACCGAATATTTTGGTGATTTCACCTACTCGCGAACTTGCACAACAAGTATGTCAAGATGCGATTGCATTTGTACGTCACATGAAAGGTGTACGTGTTGCTGCGATTATGGGTGGTATGCCTTTTGGTAAGCAAATCCAACAATTAAAAGGTGCACAAGTTGTTGTTGCAACTCCAGGTCGTTTACTTGACCTTGTGAACCGTCGTCAAATCAAACTTGATTCAGTTGATGCTTTGATTGTAGATGAAGCTGACCGTATGCTTGATTTAGGTTTCTCTGAAGACCTAGAAGCAATTAGTGATTTGGCTTTAAATCGTAAACAAACATTAATGTTCTCTGCAACATTTGCACCACGTATCATTAACCTTGCTGAACGCATGATGAATGATCCAGAACGTATTGCAATTGAAACAGGTCATTCTACCAATACCGACATTACCCAAACCTTACATTGGACTGATGGTTTTGAGCATAAGAAAAAATTGCTTACCCATTGGTTAAATGAAGAAGACGTCGATCAAGCAGTTGTATTCGCATCAACTCAAGAAGATACAGATATGTTGGCTGAAGAGCTTGCAGAAGCGGGTCTTTCTGTTGTTGCGCTTCATGGTGCTATGCCACAAACTGTACGTAATCGTCGTTTACGTAGTATCCGTGAAGGTCGTGCAAAAATCCTTGTTGCTACAGATGTAGCAGCACGTGGTCTTGACGTACCAACAATCTCACACGTAATTAACTTTGGTCTTCCAATGAAGAACGAAGATTATGTACACCGTATCGGTCGTACAGGTCGTGCAGGTCGTACAGGTAAAGCAATCACTTTAGCGACTTACCGTGAGCGCGGAAAAATTCGTGCTTTAGAAGATTATTTGGAAGCGCGTTTAAGTGTTTCTGAAATCGAAGGTTTAGAGCCATCTCCACCTCCTGCACGTGGTGGTCGTGATGGTGGTCGTGGTCGTAACGGCGGTGGTCGTCGTGATGGCGGTCGTGGTGGTTTCGGTGGCGGACGTCGTTTTGAAGGTGAATCAAACTTCAAACGTCGTGAAGGCGGTGATGATCGTCCACGTCGTAGCTTCGATGACAAACCTCGTGGTGATCGTCCATCTTATGGCGAAGATCGTCCTAAGCGTTCTTTCGGTGGTGAAGACCGTCCACGTCGCGAATTTAATTCGGATCGCCCACGTCGTGAAGGTAGTTTTGAAGACCGTCCTAAGCGTTCTTTCGGTGGTGAAGATCGTCCACGTCGCGAATTTAATTCAGATCGTCCACGCCGTGAAGGTGGCTTCGGAGATCGTCCACGTCGTGAAGGTGGTTTTAATGATAAACCGCGTTTCAATGATGACAACCGTGGCAACAGTGTAGATTATAAACCACGTCGTGAAGGTAGCTTCGGTGACCGTCCTAAACGTTCTTTTGGTGAAGATCGTCCACGTCGTGAATTTAACTCAGATCGTCCACGCCGTGAAGGTGGTTTTGAAGACCGTCCTAAACGTTCTTTTGGTGGTGAAGATCGTCCAAAACGTGAGTTTAATTCAGACCGTCCTAAACGTTCTTTTGGCGGTGAAGATCGTCCAAAGCGTGAATTTAACTCAGACCGTCCACGTCGTAAATTCAATGACTAATTAAGCCTTTGCAATAAAAAACCAGCCATTCGGCTGGTTTTTTATTGCAAGTTGAAAAGTATTTGGTAAAATAAAATGTGATGCAGTTCAATTTATTTAATGAAACAGTTAGGTTGTTCTATTCTGTGAGATATTGAGTCTGAAATGAAGGCGATGAGTTTTTTTGAGGCAATTATGTTATACATGTTTTCAGCTTTATTGATTTCCAATGTAGGTTATTTCTTTTATAGCTTCATTTTCAAATAAGCTGGCGTTGTACAATTAAAACACTGCAATTTAGAAGTAAAAAAACAATGCATTTGATTTAAATGATATTATTTAAACAATACATATGAGTTTAAAGCCGTAGTTTTATCTTTTAATTACAAAAAATACAGATATTTCAGAGTATAGTATCTGAGCTGGTAAATGCAGGAAAATGTTCAGCTATGAATAAGCAAAGCCATTCCGAAGCTGAAGCTTTAATTGAAGTCAAAAATTTAAGTTTTAACCGTGGTGAGCGTGTAATTTACGACAACGTGGATTTAAAAATTCGTCGTGGGCAAATTACTGCAATCATGGGTCCATCAGGTACGGGTAAGACGACCTTATTGCGTTTGATTGGTGGTCAGCTAAGCCCTGATGAGGGGCAAGTATTACTTGATGGAAAAAACATTGCGTCAATGTCACGTAGTGAGCTTTTTTCTGCTCGCGCACGTATGGGGATGCTTTTCCAAAGTGGTGCATTATTTACAGATATGACGGTCTATGAAAATGTCGCATTTCCAATTCGCGCACATACACATTTACCCGAAAATTTAATTGCAGAATTAGTCGCGCTTAAACTAGAGTCAGTCGGTTTGCGTGGTGCTGAAAAACTTATGCCTGCTGAGCTTTCAGGTGGGATGAATCGACGTGTTGCTCTGGCACGCGCCATTGCGCTTGATCCAGATTTGATCATGTATGATGAACCTTTTGCCGGACAAGATCCGATTGTGATGGGCGTTTTAACGCGTTTAATTCGTTCATTACGAGAAGCACTAGATCTCACCACGATTATTGTTTCACATGATGTGGATGAAACATTGTCTATCGCTGACTATATTTATGTGGTGGCAGAAGGCAAAGTACAAGGTGAAGGCACGCCTGAGCAATTAAAACAACATGCTTCTCCATTTGTGCAGCAATTTTTAACAGGATCTGTTGAAGGACCTGTGGATTATCAATTTAGCCATCAAGCTTATTTAAGCAATGAGGTGAGTTCATGAATGCTATTGCCTTATTAGGTAGACGCGTTCTAGAACGTGTTCAAGGCATTGGTGTAGCAATGCTGATGTTGTTGCGAATCTTATTTTCGCTTCCCACAATACTGGGCGTAAAGCTGTTCATTTATCAAATGTATCGTGTCGGTGTTTTATCTTTGTTGATTATTGCTGTATCTGGTTTATTTATCGGTGCAGTTCTAGGTCTACAGATGTATAACATTTTGGTGACTTTTGGTAGTGAGGCGATGTTAGGCGCTGCTGTAGCTTTGACGTTGTTGCGTGAGCTTGCACCCGTGGTCGCTGCCTTACTTTTTGCAGGTCGTGCAGGTTCTGCTTTGACTGCTGAAATAGGCTTGATGAAAGCTACAGAACAATTATCCAGTATGGAAATGATCGGTGTTGATCCTTTGAAACGTGTAATTTCACCACGTTTATGGGCAGGTATTGTGAGTTTACCAATGCTTTCTGTCATTTTCGCCGCAATCGGCATTATGGGCGGGAAAATGGTTGGTGTGGATTTTCTAGGTGCAGACGAAGGTTCGTATTGGAGTGGCATTTTAAGCAGCACCCAGTTTATGAAAGATGTCTTTAACGGCACCATCATCAAAAGTTTAGTCTTTGCTTTAATTTGTACTTGGATTGCGGTGTATCAAGGCTATGCCTGTGAACCAACATCTGAGGGAATCGCAACATCTACAACACGTACTGTTGTGTATTCATCACTATGTGTTTTAGGTTTTGATTTCGTGTTGACTGCGGTCATGTTCGGAGGTGTTTAATGAAATCACGTACTAGTGAGTTGACCGTAGGTGTTTTTGTCATCATCTTTGGTATCGCTCTATTCTTTTTAGCAATGAAAGTGAGTGGCTTGGTCGGCACAAACTTAAAAGACAGTTATGAAATGACTGCAACATTTGACAATGTGAATGGTTTAAAACCACGTGCAAAAGTTACAATGAGTGGTGTTAAAATTGGTCAAGTTGATGCAATTACACTTGATCCAGTGACCCGTCAAGCGACAGTTAAATTTGATTTAGATGGTTCATTGACGACGTTTAATGCTGAGCAGCTGAAAAAAGTCAAAGAAAATGCTTTAGGTGATTTGCATTACAGTGCAGATTATCAGGCAGCTACGCCTGAGAAACAAAAAGAAATGGAAACACAACTTTTAAGTAACATGAAATCCATCACAAATATTGATGAAGATGCTTACATAATGGTCGCAACCAATGGTCTTTTAGGCGAAAAATATTTGAAAATCGTTCCTGGTGGCGGCATTAACTATATTAAACGCGGTGAAAGTATTGCCAATACACAAGGTACGATGGATCTAGAAGATTTGATTACCAAATTTATTACGGGTGGTGCTGGAAAGACATCGACTGGCGCATCAGATGCTAAAGACACATCTGCATCCACTGAAACAACTGATGCTCAAACTTCATTCGTTGAATAAGCATTAGAGGAGTTATTGAAATGAATATGTTATTAAAACAAACTTTGACTGCAAGTGTTTTGGCTACGATGGTCGCTACAGCTGTTCAAGCTGCGCCAGCGGAAGCACCGCCTGCCTTTGTTAAACGTGTTGCTGATGGTTTGATTTCACGCCTAAAAGCAGAGCATGGTAAATTACAAAATAATCCAGCTGCGGTGAAAGCGATTGTCCGTCAGAATCTTGATCCGTTTGTAGATGGTCAAGCTTTTACACGTATCGTGATGGGGACTTATGCCAATAACAGTACGCCAGCGCAACGTGCTCAATTTGAACAAAACTTCCGTAATACCTTGATTGAAAACTATGGTAGTGCTTTTGCGAAGTATTCAAACCAGACCTATACAATGCGTCCTTATAAAGCGACCAATAGCAAATTCCCTGTTGTGACGATTGATTTCAATAACAACGGTGAAAAAATTCCAGTTTCTTTCCAATTATCTGATGCAGGTAGCCAATGGAAAGTGCGTAATTTAAATGTGTCTGGTATTGATCTAGGTTTGCAATTCCGTAATCAATTTGCGGCAAATGTGCAACGTAATGGCGGTAATATCGATAAAGCCATTGCGACATTTAAACCAGATGCAGATGCTGCTGTAAAAAAATAAGCGTATCTCATTGAGCTAAGATAGGTGTAAGCAAGTGATTGAATTTAAGAATCAGGAATTATATGTCAGTGGTAAAGTTGCTTATGAAAATGCGGAAAGTTATTATTTAAATGGCTTGAAAGTTATTCAAAGTGAGAAAAACTTTCCATTGACGGTAAATCTGTCTCAGCTTGAACATGGTAGTACGCTTGCACTGTCTGTCTTTGTACAATGGCTGCGTCAAACCCCTGATTTACAAGGGTTACAATTTAAAGCAGTGCCAGAAAAAATGATGAAAATCATTCAGGCTTGTCATTTGCAAGATGATTTGAAATTGATTTAAATCACTTCTCAATAAAAAAGCACCATCAGGTGCTTTTTTATTGAATTGAACTTTGTGTCCTAAAATACTGATTAAAATATTCATCGCTTATGCTGAAAAAGTCATATAACCCACCAGTTTTAGATCCATTTTTTCCATCTAAAGTAAGCCAATGGACCAACAAAAAATGCGATCAACAATGAAATAACAACGTAGAAACTCCAATGCCCATGCGCAAAAGGAAGAATTTCAGTGTTCATTCCATAGATGCTGGCGATCAACATGGGTGGTGCAAGCATGCTGGGTAAAATCGAGAATCGACGAATCGTATCGTTCTGTTCTGTGTTAATGAATCCAGAAGTCGTGTCGAGTAAGAAGCGGACTTTTTGAAACAGGAAGGCATCATGTTCAACAAGAGAACGTACGTCTTCGCTTAACTCTCGGATATCAGCATCATAAATATGACTACCCAATGCACGAGGACGCGATAAGAAGGTGAGAACACGGCGTAAATCAATTAAACAGAGCTGTGCCTTTCCAAGCATGTCCTCTTTCTGTGCAAGACGTGTAATCATGTCATCAAGGTCGAGAATCATCTCACGATGACGTACGTTGAGGACTTCAGTAGAGTACAGTTCTAAATCTCTGTGGATATCTTCCAAGATATCCGCAAGCTCATCAAGTTTCGCTTCGAGTAAACCGAGAAGAATCCAAGTTGGATCTTTATAGTCGATTTCATAATCATTACGTCGAGCACGTGCACGGAAGGCGCGAAAGGCAACCAGTTTCTCTCCGCGCAAAGTAAATAAACGCTCTTTATGCAAGATAAAAGCAACGGTTTGTACATTCGCCAGCATATTCGAGGTGTCTTCTGGATCACCCTCAACTTGGTAATTTTTATTTTTTGTTAAAAAATACGTACTGATATGTAGAATACCATCATCATCACGGTAAAATCGTGCAGAAGATGAAATGTCTTCTAAAGATTTGAGGGTTGGTAAGTTTTGCTCATAGGCATCTAAAACCCATTCTTGTTCTTCTTGTGAAGGTGCAATAAGATCAACCCAAACCAATTCAGGATGTAGGTCGAATCCACCATTAATGGTTGCATCTTCTAAGCTACCGCGCTCAGTGGCGTAAAAGGCTTCAAGCATTGTGTCTTTTCTCCCTTGCGCAGTGTGGTGTCAATTTGATGTGTGTATTTTAGACAAGGATTTTAGGAAAAACACTGCTTACAACGCTCTTTTGTAAAAAAAATCTTTATTGTTCGTCTATATTTTTAGCATGACTAAATTAAAATTAGGTTAAATTTATGAATTCTATTGCTATTTTTTGTGGTTCATCTTTAGGTACAGATCAGATTTTTGCTGATGTTGCACAACTGACTGGTGAAACTATCGCCAAGCATGGTCAAACATTGGTTTATGGTGGTGGACGTTCAGGCTTAATGGGGATCGTCGCTGACAGCGCATTGGCGGCAGGTGGTCAGGTAATTGGTGTGATTCCTCAAGGTCTTGTGGATCGTGAGCTGGCACATCCCGGGCTCACTGAACTTCATATTGTGAAAAATATGCATGAACGTAAAACAAAAATGTCTGAATTGTCTGATGGCTTTATTGCATTACCGGGTGGTGCAGGGACGATTGAGGAAATTTTTGAACAATGGACTTGGGCGCAACTCGGCATTCATTTAAAACCATGTGCATTTTTAAATGTTGAAGGGTTTTATGATGATTTGTTGAAATTTATACAGTTGACCACAGACAAAGGATTTTCTAAGGCAAGATTTACAGATCAATTGATTCATTCTGGATCAATTGAGGATATTTTGGCTCAGTTTAAAGCCTATCAAGCACCAGAACCAAAGTGGGGCGTTAAAGAGCGCGAAGAATTGGTAAAATTAGATTAAAACTTAATTTACTGGTTAGTGCTTTATTCAGTTTGTTTCGCTAATTTTTAAAACACAATATATTGTTTTTAATTTTATTAATGTCACAATATATTGTGTTTTTTAATGTTCCTTAGAATGATGAATGTAATTACTGTAGCTGCCGCTGTGATTTTAAATAATCAAAATCAATTATTACTGGTACGAAAAAAGAATACACAGTTTTTTATGCAAGTTGGTGGGAAGTTGGAACCAAATGAAGCACCTGAACAGACCATGTTACGTGAAATCGCAGAGGAAATAGGTGTTCAAGCTGAGATTAAACACTATATTGGTCGATTTGAAACTTCAGCTGCGAATGAGGCAGGGCATCAGTTGGTGAGTTATGTCTATCAAGTTAATTTACCTGATGCACCCAAAATTGATGCAGAAATTGCTGAAATGAAGTGGATTGATTTAGACGATCAACAGACGTTATTGGCACCCTTAACAAGAGAAGTGGTGATCCCTTGGTGTAAGGAAAATTTTTTAAGCTAAGTCAAATGAATTTAAAAAGCATTATTCTTTAAATTATTGCAATGATCATTTCAGAGAAGGATGTGCTGCTGCAATACAAAGACTGGAAATCTGCTGACAGCCCAAGCGTTGTAAAGCTTGGGTGAGGGCATGAATTGAACTTCCTGTTGTGACCACATCATCCACAATCAATACTTTTTTATATTTTCTCTTTTCGGATTGAATGGTTCGAAATTGATGCTCAATGTTTTCCAGTCGTTCAACTCGACTTAAGCCTTTTTGTGAATGTTGAGCTTGTCGAACCACGGGTTGCCAAACAGGAATTTTTAATTGTTTTGCCATAATTTTAGCCACAATCAACATTTGGTTATAACCCCGTTCTTTAAGGCGCTCTGTTGAAATGGGCATGGGAACAATCGCTTGAACTCTAGAAAATCTTAAGTTTAATAAACTATGTGCAAGCACGTTTTGATATTGTAATTGTTGCTCATATTTATAAGTTTGAATGATGCGATCAATTGGGAAATCATAGTGATGTGCGCAAAGTATTTGTTGTTCATGTCGCTCTATGGATTGTTTGTACCAAGGGAGTTGATTCCAACAGTCCTGACATAAGGAGTGAGCTTGTTGTTGGTCAATGCCGCACAGTAAGCATGGAGAAATATATTGAACGCCTTTATGGAGCAGTTGATGGATAAATTGGAGCATATTTTCTAATCTTTATTTGATCAAACTTCAGCGATGATCCATTCATATCAGCAATTTCAAATAAAAACTTTTCATTCGACGACATCCATAAAGACGATAAATCATCACGATTGTGAAAATTGTATTGCAAAATCCTAGCGTAGTCGAAAGCCTAAATCATTCTATTTTCGTTATGTTAAACATAAGCATATCGCGGTGCTTCAGGGAGCCAACGTTTGAGTAATGCTTCTGCACTTTCTGGAAAATCTTTAAGTACTTGGGCAGCCACATAATGCGCTTGATTGAGCAAATGGTCATCTCGTTCAAGTTTGGCAACCCTAAATCCCATATCTCCAGTCTGTTTTGTTCCCAGTAATTCTCCAGGACCTCTGATTTCTAAATCTTTTTCGGCAATGATGAATCCATCATTGGTTTCACGCATAATTCTTAACCGTTCTTGTCCATTTTGAGACAGTGGGTTTTTATAAAGCAGTGCACAGAAACTTGCTGTTGCACCACGTCCTACACGTCCACGTAATTGATGGAGTTGTGAAAGCCCAAGCCGTTCAGCATTTTCAATCACCATAATCGATGCATTGGGCACATCGACACCCACTTCAATCACTGTAGTGGCAATTAAAAGTTGTAATTCATTGTCTTTGAATTGCTGCATTACAGTTTGTTTGTCGTCAGCTTTCATTTTGCCATGCACTAAACCGATATTGAGGTTTGGAAAGCGTTGTTTAATTTCTTGATAAGTTGCTTCTGCTGCTTGTGCATCCAAGGTTTCAGATTGTTCAACCAGTGTACAGACCCAGTACGCCTGTTTACCCTCAGCACAATTGGTAGCAATTCTTGTTAATACTTCTTCACGTCGATCAAGTGGAATCGTGACGGTCTGAATCGGTGTTCGTCCTGGTGGAAGTTCATCAATGACAGAGGTATCTAAATCACCATAGGCAGACATTGCCAGTGTGCGAGGGATCGGGGTGGCTGTCATGACCAGTTGATGAGGAGTGGTGTTATCCACGCCCTTATTGCGTAGCGCCAGACGTTGATCTACACCAAAACGATGTTGCTCATCAATAATCACTAGACCAAGTTTAGAAAATTCAACATTGTCCTGAAATAAGGCATGGGTACCTACAATAACATTGGCTGTTCCATCCTTAATCGTCTGCTCAGCTGCTGTACGTGCTTTACCTTTTTGTTTGCCTGAGAGCCAAGAAACATTTAAGCCTAAAGGTTCAAACCACTTTTTAAAGTTTAAATAATGCTGTTCTGCTAGGATTTCAGTCGGTGCCATCAGTGCAACTTGCCAACCTTCTTCCAAAGCATGACAAGCAGCAACACCTGCAACCAATGTTTTACCTGCACCCACATCACCCTGTACAAGGCGTAACATCGGTTTATTTTGTTTCAGGTCTTTGGCGATTTCATTCGATACACGTTTTTGCGCATCGGTCATTTCAAAGGGCAAACTTGCCAACAGGGCTTTGGCAAATTTTTTGCTTGGCGAAAAAGATGGGGCCGCAATTTGTTGAATATATGCCCGTCGAGTGAGCAAACTAATTTGGTGTGCAACCAGTTCTTCAAAAATCAGACGTTGTTGAGCAGGATGAGCACCTTGCGCAAGCTGTAGCATGTTGGCATTCACGGGAGGGTGATGGATATATTCCAGTGCTTCTTTGAGCGCAAAACCATTGGTGAATTTTTCTGGCAATAATTCAGGAAGCTCATCTGCATGTTGATTCAGTGCCTGTTTGACATATTCACGTAATTTTGGCTGGGTTAAACCTTCTGTAGCGGGATAGATTGCCGTTAATTGTGTTTTAGGAAGCGGTGTATGTTCGGTAATCAGTTGTATTTCTGGGTGATAAAGTTCTAAGCCACGCGCACCGACTCGCACTTCACCAAATATTCTTAAGCGATTGCCTGCTTTCGCTCGATCAGTTAAAGCTTTATAAACATGGTAAAAGCGTAGCGTGACTTTGCCAAAGTCATCTTGTAATAAAATCGCCATGGATTTACGTTTACCAGGTGGCATGTCGATAGATTTAACAACACCTTCTAACAAGTAACTCCGACCTACCTGTAATTGGTTCATGGCAATGATCGTGCTACGATCCTCATAATCCCGTGGCAAATGAAACAGCAAGTCATCTGTTGTGAAAATATTCAGTTTTTCAAGTAAGGTAGCTGCGGCATTGCCAACCCCTTGTAATTGATGAACTGCTGCCATGTCCCCTCAGCTTAAGTTTGATTGATTTTGAAGAATAGGTCGTGTCATGCATATTCTATTTGTAGGTTATGGTAAAACATCACAACGTGTTGCTAAACAATTATTTCAGCAAGATCACCAAATTACCACAGTTAGCCGTAGCCCGAAAGCGGATGATTTTGCTCAGCACTTGATGCAGGATATTCATGCACTCGACTTGTCACATATTCAAGCTGTGGATGCGGTCTATGTCGCACTCGCACCTTCTCGAAATACTTCGCTCAATGCCTTAGACATGTATCAGCACACCTATGTAGATTCTGTACAACCCATCGTCAAGGCACTGAGAAATCATCCAGTGAAACGTATCATCGTGGTGTCATCTACACGGGTGTATGGAGAAAATCAGGGTGAAGTAATCACCGATGATTCTGTAATTATTCCGAGTGATGAACAAGGTCATTTACTGCTAGAAATGGAACAATTGTGGAGACAGGCTTACCCTGTTGAATGTGTGATTGTTCGACCGACAGGAATTTATGGCATGTCTACAATGAGAATGGCAAAACTTGCAGAAACGACTCGAAGTTATCCAAATATTCATTGGTCAAATCGAATCCATATTGATGATCTTGCCAATTTCTTAGCGTATTTGCTTCACGTGGAACATCCTGAAAAATCATATATTTGTACAAATAATAAGCCGCAACCTTTGCATGAAAAAATTTTAAATCTTCAGCGCGAATTGAATTTATCCGAGTTGGCTTTAGAAAGTGATCGGGAGTCGGGAAAGAAAATTTTTGCGGAGAGGGTGTTGGCAAGTGGGTTTAAATTAATGCATTAAGATATAGTCAATCTGTTGAAAAATTCATACAGTAGAATATCATTTCTCTTGATCAATAAAATTAAAGCGATCAATATATTGTTTGATGATATAAAGCTTGCACAGCCACACTTTAGCTCTAAAGTTTAAATTGTTTTGCGTAGGCGATACTTTACTTTTCAGAGATGAAAAGTAACAAAAATCTTCCGTTGAGCGAGGGGTACATCCTAATACCCCCGCTCAACATGGCGACATCCATGTCGCCTCGTGATAGCAATACTGTTTATGATTCAAAAGTACAAAATAAATGAATCATCCAAATCACTTGTATGAATAATCAGGCGGTTTGACTATAGCTATAAAGCCTAAGAATAAAGATGATCAGTAGGTGATGAATATAAATGTAACCCGAACAAAGAGAGATTCTTTGATAGAAATATTCACATTTTTATAATTTCCCATTTCCTAATCGGAGAGAGGTAGCTAATCATCCCCCTCCTCCTAAAGGAAGAAGGGGGGTGACATTTATTTTTTCTTGCGCTTTAAACGCTTCTTGGCTTGTTGTGCGGCTAAAGCATCTAACGCCTCTTTTAGCTCCTCATCGGTAAACGAGGTAATGTGGTGAAGCATTTGTAAGGTCACATCATCCAGTACCAAATTGGCATATTGCGCAACATTTCTGAACTGCTCATCAAAAACGATTGCATGATCTTCGTTGGTTTTAATATAACCTTGTTCAATTAACACTTTCATAAAACTTTGGAATAAAGCTTTATCAAAGAACTCAGGTGAATTGAACTCGTACAATACGGATAAACGTTGTCCAACCAAATGACTTAATTCTTCAACTTGGCGAATTGAGATATTTCCAGAGCCACGCTGAGTAATAAGCGCAAGCGTCATGTAATAACGTTCAAGACTTTGACGAACAGGTGCAGCTAAAACAGCAAGTTGATTGTGGTCTTCAGAGTTTGGTGCAGGGCTAAAGATAAAGCCTTCATCATCGACAAAAATTAAATTTGCTTGTGCCAAAGCATCGACATATTCAGTCACTTGAGCTTTGATTTCATGATCTTTCCATTTTAAAAACAATTCAGCTTTTAAGAATGGGTATAGTGTGCGAATCACATTGAGCAGATCGCTCTGGCTGATTTTACCATTATGCTCGACCAAAGCAGCAATCAATGATGGAAGTACAAAGGCGTGTAAAATATTATTGCGGAAGTAGGTCAGTAAAATAGCTTGATTATCTTCAATCGCAATAATATCACCCAGTACATGCTGAACCCGTTTAATCAATTTCAGTTTCATGCCATAAGCAATGATTTCTTTACCTGAAAGTGGTGTCACCTGAGTGCGTTGATCATAAGGAATTGCCGTCAATAACTTACGATAAGTATCCAGTTGTTTAATGCAGATTTCTTCATCCAAAGTGTGTTTTGGTGTCGCCAATAAAATAAGTGATAACAGCGAAACAGGATTGATCACTACAGCGCGGTTAATATTTTCTAAAATGGCATTGGCAGAACTGTTGACTGCATTGGATACTTCTTGAGGGATCGGCGCATCATTGTGTTCAATGCGGATTTGATCTGCACCATGCTGTTTCAATAAGTCGTCTAAAAACACAGGTTCGCCGAAGTTAACATGTACTTTACCAAAAATACGCTCAATTTTTTTCAGGGTTTGTACAATCCCCCAAATGGATTCAGCCTCTTTGGGTTTACCATTCATTTCACCCACATAGGTTGCGCCTTCCATCAAGCGTTCATATCCCACATAGGTTGGAATGAAAACAATCGGTTTGGCACGACCACGTAAGTGACCATGTACCGTCATTGCCAACATCCCTGTTTTAGGAGGTAATAAGCGTCCTGTGCGAGAGCGCCCACCTTCAATAAAGTATTCAAGTGGCGTATTACGAGAAAGAATGCTGAATAAATATTCTTTAAACACTGATGTATATAAAGCATTACCACGGAAAGAGCGACGAATAAAGAATGCACCACCACCACGAAGCAATTGCCCTACAAATGGCATATTCAAGTTATCACCAGCGGCAATATACGGCACCATCAAACCACGTTTATAAATCACATAAGACAACAGTAAGTAGTCAATATGACTGCGATGACATGGGGTATAAATCACTTCATAGTCTTTGACCAATTCACGTACTGTATTGAAGTTATGTACTTCAACACCATCGTAAAGTTGCGTCCATAGACGGGTTAATGCCATATCGGCAAAGCGTACAGCCGAAGCGGAATAATCCGATGCAATTTCGTTGACAAAACCGATGGCACGACGTTCAGCATCAATCATACTGATTTTAGAGCGAACACTTTCTTTGCGAATCGCATCTTGGACATCAGGTGCTTTGATCAAAGATTGCATCACATTACGGCGATCAGATAAATCTGGTCCAAGAATAACTTCTCGCTGGCGATCTAGAAAGTCATTGAGTTGATTGACAATATAGGTTGCTGGAGAAATGTTGGGATGATGGATTTTTGCATGTTCAACTAAGCCACGCAGTGATTGTGCTTCATGAAATTCTAAGAAGGACTGACGACCATGTAAGCCGATATTCATCAATTGTTTGACTTTACTTGGTGTCGCCCAAGTGTCGGTAAACAAAAGTTTAAACCAAGAATCTTCTTTATCAGGTGAACGTCCCCATAATACTGTCACAGGAATCAGCTCAATGTCTAAGTTCGAATCTTGATCCAGAGACTCAATCAATCGGAGTAAACGTGGCGGAAATGCATGCTCAGGAGGGTTAAAATAATTATTTTCATCCTGATGCTGTAAAAACAGAATCGCCGCTTTTTCACGGTTCGCACCAATCACTAGTGGATCAAGGGCTGGCGCAAGTTGTAAACGACGTGTTTCACCATCAACGACCAAAGCATTACTTCTAGAGTAATTCTGTAATACATAACACACTACTTTCTGAGGTGTTGATGTATTATTTTCAGTGCGATCTGTTGACTGGTCTAGCGTTGGAGTTTCTGTAGGAACCTCTCCAAGAACATGTGGGGTTACCACAAGGTCAAGTATTTTACTCGAAAGTCGACGATACATTTGACCAAAGCCACTCTTGGACATAAATACTCCTAGCCAATGATGAATCACGCAATACAGCGTATAAAAATAAAAGTTTCTGTAATTGAAGCACAGAACAGGATGTCATTTTCTGACAAATTCACTATTTCTTGTCAGATTTTATCGTTAAAAATCGTATTTTAAACAATCCAGCTAGACAAGAGAAGTGACAGCATGGTTTATGAAAGTTTAGTTTATCACTCTGGATTTATGGCAAAATAGAGTTAAATCTCTAAAATATGAATACTTTATTCTATCCATTTGAATAAAGTCAGTATATAGATAGGTCACTTATGAATGCTTTAACCCAAGAGCTTGTAGAGCTTTTAACGCTAGAAAAACTTGAAGAACATATTTTCCGTGGTCAAAGCCGAAACTTAGTGGGCAAACGTGTTTTTGGTGGACAGGTTTTAGGGCAAGCGCTACGAGCAGCATCATATACTGCGGACCGTCCTGTACATTCATTGCATGCCTACTTCTTATATGGTGGGGATATTAATGCCCCGATTATTTATGAAGTGGATCGTTTGCGTGATGGTAAAAGCTTTTTAAGTCGTCAAGTGCGTGCCATTCAACATGGGCGTACTATTTTTTCAGCAATGGTTTCATTTGCAACACCTGAAGAGGGGTTGAATTATCAAATTGCTGAACCTGAATATCCAGATCCAGAATCATTAAAATCTGAACAGGAATTAAAAGAAAATTTAATCAGTTTTATTCCTGAAAACATTCGTGCTGCATTTATGCGTCCACGTCAGGTAGAAATTCGTCCGATTAACGTAACCAATCCTTTTCAACCGCAGCCAGAAGCGCCATCCTATGCGCATTATTTGCGTACACATGAGCCATTAGCCGCGGAATTGGTAGATGATATTTCATTAAATCAGGCGATTGTTGCCTTCTATTCAGATTATACCTTGATGATGACTGCATTGCGTCCACACGGTTTAAACTATCTCTCGCCAAGTTTGCAGTGTGCGAGTATTGATCATGCGATCTACTTTCATAAGCCTGTCAAAGCAGATGATTGGATGCTGTATGACATGGATGCAACGGTCAGTGCAAATTCACGCGGTCTAAACTTTGGGCGGATGTGGCAAAATGGTGAATTGGTGTGTAGTACTGTTCAGGAAGGTCTGATGCGTGTACGTGAAATCGAAACACAATAAACGAATAAACCATTCAGGATTAAACCATAAAGAATTAAGCCATCACCATTGATGGCTTTTCTATTTTTTAGCAGAGCTTGTGACAAAAAAATGCTCGATTCTAAATAACTTCAATGGCATAGTTTAAAATGTGAAAATATATAACAGTCAATGACGATGAGCTTAAATACCCAAATTTTAATTGCCGCCATTCTTGGTGTGGCATTTGGATTTCTGTTAAACCAATTCCCTGATACTCAGTTTTTAGACGGCAGTATTTATACTTTGAGTATCGCCAGCAGTATTTTTATTGGTTTACTCAAAATGCTGTTGGTACCGCTAATTTTCAGTTCAATTTTAGTTGGGGTTTCTAATTTAGAAGCAGGTAGCCAGTTAAGCCGTGTCTGGAAAATTACCTTAGCTTGCTGTGTAACGACAACCACTTTGGCACTGATTCTTGGTTTGGCCTCCACTCACTTTTTCCATGTCGGGCAGGGTGTGGATATTGACTTGTTTAAAGATGCTATGAGTCAGCATAAAAGCCCTGATTCATTAACGCCTAGTTCATTTCTGACCAATTTTATTCAAAATACCTTAATTAACCCTTTTAAAGCTTTTAGCGATGGCAATGTTTTGGCGGTTGTGCTGTTTGCATTGTTATTGGGTTTAGCATTGGTGCAGGGCGGAGAACGTTTTAATTCAATCAAACAACTGGCACGTCAATTTTTTGACATTATGATGATGTTGGTTGGTTGGGTAATGAAAGTTGCGCCAATTGGTATTTTTGCCTTAATGGCAAAGCTGATTGCAACAGAAGACATCTCTATTTTGAGCCGTCTTGCTGAGTTTGCGATTGTGGTTACTGGGACAACCATATTTCATGGCGTGGTGGTTCTACCGCTGTTGTTATGGATTTTTGGGAAAATGGATCCCATCACTTTTTTCAAAGGAACGCGTGCGGCATTAATCACGGCCTTTGCGACCAGTTCAAGTTCAGCAACAATGCCTTTAAGTCTGAAATGTACCCAAGAAAATTTAGGGGTACGTCCACAAATTGCAGGTTTTGTCGTTCCATTCGGTTCGCAGTTAAACATGGATGGGACCGCACTTTATGAAGCAGCAGCAGCATTATTTATTGCAAACCTCATGGGATTGGAGTTATCGATTACCCAACAAATTATTGTGTGTTTGACAGCGATGATTGCATCATTAGGTGCCCCAGGAATCCCAAGCGCAGGTATGGTCACCATGATTATGGTCTTACAGTCTGTGGGCTTGCCTGCTGAGGCGATTGCGATTTTATTACCAATTGATCGAATTCTCGATACGGTGCGTACTGTAGTGAATGTGCAAGGGGATATGATGATCAGTGTTGTGGTTGATCGACATACTCGAGATATGGAAAGTTCATCTTAGTACAGGGTGTAGACAGAAGCGTTATGCACTTATTTTAAAGTGTTAACTGATGTTACGCAGTAACTCTAAAATTAAATTTTGGAGCTAGAAGAATGTGGATACGCGGAAACGTCATCCGCAATTGCTTGAGGCAGAACTCCTTCTAATAAGTAAAGTTTCTGCGAAATTTTGAATATTTTGACGATAGTGAATGAGTTCTGCGGTGAGCAGCGATGTCGCTGCACAAGATGGTTGCCCTTGCGGAGCTTTGCTCCTCATGCCAAAGCAAAAGTACCTCGAGCCGAAGGCTATTCCATAAATTTAAACTTTGGATGTAAGTCTCCGTCGTGTAAATTTAGCTTTTTCTTTTTCACCTACTTAATTTAAATCAAGTGCGTAACATCAGGTGTTAAGCATAAAAAAGCAGGATTTAAAATCCTGCTTTTTTGATTTCAGTACTATTTAGGCTTGAGCAGTCCCTATGCTGCAACTCTAGGCAAAGCGCGTTTTGCAGCAGGCGATTGATCTAAATACGCAATTGCATCTTCAGTTTTGGCTTCATGTACAGGGTCGTACCATGGCATTAAATACCCCAACTGCTGTGAAACCAACCAAAGAGGGTGTGGCATTAAACGATTGTCAGATTGTGCAATACTTGCCCATTCACGCCAAATCCAAGGTTTATAGAATGCTGGCTTTTTGTCTGCAAAACGTGGGTCTTGTCCCATGATATGTGCAGCACCATCTACCCATAAACCTAATACGGCAGCAATCACGATCACACTTTGATAATAACGTGAAATATAACCACCACCTAAGTGACGATATAGATCAAATGCAACTGTGCGATGTTCAATCTCTTCTGCACCATGCCATTTGACCAAATCGAGCATGTTTGGATCTGCGCCTAATTCAGCCCACTTTTTATTATAAAGTGCATATTTACCCAATACACAGGTCATATGTTCAACAGTTGCCACAATACCTAAACGGAACAAATCCCATTGATGATCAAGAACTTTAGGAACTTTGAAACCAAGTGGTTGATCTGCCAGTAACTTTCCAAACAAGAAATCCATAATTTCAAGATTTCTTTGAATATCAATATGGCGAACGGTTAAGTATTCTTTATTTGCTGACACATGTGCTTGTGCATGCATGGCTTCTTGGCGGATAAAAGCACGAACATCTTCTGCAAGTTTTTCATCTGTGACTTTGGGTAAAACGCGGTTGTATAAACGGCAGAACCAAAACTCACCCGCAGGAAGAATATTGTTGATCTCGTTGATAAAGTAGCTGACAAAAGGCTGATTTGGAATCCAATCGACTGGTGTGTCTTGCCATTCAAACTTCACTTTACGTGGTTTGATGTGGTACTGAATAGACGATCCAATCCGACTGTTTTTAAATTTAGCGAGTAACTTCATCACAGTGTCCTAATTTTTCTTTGGTGATTTCACACTTTATTTATTCAAGTATAAAAAAATGTCCTAAATAGTTATTAGCAATTTAGGACATTGAAGTATCAATATGTGATGAATTTTGTCAGACAAGACGATTTTTAGTTGTTACTCTGGTTTTTCATTTATATTTCCATCAATATTTTCAACATCAAGGTCTGCTTCAGCATCTTGATCGATAAACTCATCTTCGATGTCGTCAGCACTGAGTTCTGGAATCGCATCGAGATCAAAGCCTAAAGTTTTATCTAAGGTGTAATTTAGACGACCTGCCATCACAGAAGCGAGTTCTTCTAAACCTTGTTTATTCAGTGATGAGAACAGTTGAATCGAAAAGTTCAGCTTCATCTTTTTGAGTTGTTGCTGTACTTCTAACAATGCTTTATTGGCAGGACCACGATTGAGCTTATCTGCTTTAGTGAGTAGAACGTGTACAAACAAATGACGAGAATATGCCCATTCCAACATCATGACATCAAAATGTTGCAGAGGATGGCGAATATCCATCAATAAAACTAAGCCTTGTAAACTTTTTCGATGAATCAAATAATTTTCAAGTTCTTTTTGCCAAACGATTTTCATTGCTTCAGGGACAGCGGCATAACCATAACCCGGTAAGTCGACTAGACGTTGGTCTGGATTTCCCAAGCTAAAGAAGTTAATCATTTGGGTGCGACCAGGTTTCTTAGATGCGCGTGCCAATTGTTTTTGATTGGTTAGTGCATTGATGGCGCTGGATTTCCCTGCATTTGAGCGACCCGCAAAGGCGATTTCATAACCTGTATCTTCTACACAAAGATTCAGTTTTGGCGCACTCATCAAGAATTCAGCTTTACGTAACCAGTTTAAAGATGAGGTTGAGTATTCCGAAATCGCAGGATCAGCCTTTTTTTCATAACTGATTTTCTGTTTAGGGGCATGTGATGCCTTACTATTTTTAGACTTTCCACTGCTGCGATGCATACTTCAACTTCAATAAATGGATAAACAAGGGACATTATAAAGGAAGTCGAAGATTCAAGCGAATTTTGACACAGATAATTCAAACGGGATTGAGGCGCTTATTTAAATGCAGACATTAAAATAATTTTAAAACAGTTCAATTGAGATCCAAATGCTTAAACATTCAAGTTTGGGATAGGAGAGTTAACAATGGTAGTTTGTGGTGGGGCATTTAAAACATCGGCAACCGTATATTGGTCTAAACTCTGATAAAACTGTTCAACTGCCTGATCTAGAATACCTTTTAAACCGCAACGAGGGCGAAGGACGCATGGTGGGGTATTGCATTCTACGATTTGTGCATCACCTTGCAGGATGCGCACGATATGCCCTAATCGAAACTCAAGGATTACAGGGTTTAAGCGTAAACCTCCACCTTTACCACGCGTGGTAATTAACCAGTCCTGTTTTCCCATAAAATGCACAATTTTAACCAAATGATTCTGTGAAACATTCAAGTCTTGTGCAATTTCGGCAATCGTATAAGGTGTATCTCTTGGAAGAGAGATGTACATCAAAATACGTAAGGCATAGTCGGTAAATTTATTAAGTTGCATAGATTTAAATTAATTGGACATGAACAGATTGCATGTTTATCTTAGCGTGAATAGACAATGAAAGATATGTTGTCTACAAATTGGCATATTCGAGGATCTCTTGTCCCATGAGTATGCAACCACTTTGGCTATAATACTCAAAGCGCATACGATACTGACCTTTATATATGTAGCCCCAGACTTCTAATACATCGAATCTTTGCTTTTTATTACGTGGGTTGACGATAGATGGAAGCGCTTTGACCTCTGGTTGAATTTCAATACGATCATCTGGACCAAAATGAAACTCTAAAAGTTTGGCGGCTTGTTTGATTGCTTGATCTTTACATTGCGTAGAAGATTTTATTTCAGCTGTATGGCTAGCCACTGAAAAAGATAACAAACTAATGCTTAGACTGAGAATCAATATGATACGTTGCATGATCTGAACTCTGGTTCATCAATATAAGTATCAGTGTATAAATATTGATTTAAAAGTTAAAGCGCAAAAAGATCAACGATAGTGTAGAGATTTTGAGCTATTCAAAGCATCGTAATGTATGGATTAATCAGACACCATACATTACGGGAAATATCATTGAGTATTATTTTACCTGTGGTGCAGTCAATTTGACTTGATCACCCACTTGATAGTGATTCAATAATATATTGGATACCGAATATTCAGTGTGATTTTCTTCAGGCTTTACAGCAAATTGATAAGTGTTTTCAGTCGCCTGAAGGACAGTGTATTGATGTGGTTGCTCAATATTTTTTTGCGGTACTTTTACTTTCACTGAAATGAATTCGCCTCCATGAATCTGGGCAACTGTCTGTTGATCTGCTGACTGTACAGTAAATATTTTACCGTTTTCAGATACTTCAATCGCGATAATTTTAAATGCTCTCCAACCTGCCCAACCGCCATTTTGAGCAACTAGGTTTTCATATTTTTGCTTTTCAACACCAATCAAAATATCTGCCAATTGTAGATAAGCCACTTTCCATGCAGCAATCAATTCAGAGTCCATCGGCACATCTAAAACTTCGCTAATAGAATGCAGTAGATTCTCTCCGACAATTGAATACTGATCAGGTTGAATATCTAAGCTAACATGCTTGGTCGTAATGTGTTGAACTGCTTTTGCTAAAACAGCAGGATTTTCAATATTCTCAGCATAAGCCAAAACTGCTGCTGCAAGTGCACGAGGTTGGCGACCTGAGTTTTGACTATCTAAGTTGAAAATATTGTTCAGCTCAGGATTATTACCCAACATTCTTTTATAAAAATAGCTGGTTAATGCAACACCATTTTCACGAAGTACAGGGACTGTAGATTTTACAAGTTCAATATGCTGTGGAGTCATTGGCTAGACCTTTTTTATCTGGCTTTATAAGATGTATTTAAAATACATCTTATTAAAAATATTTGCAATACATCTATTTGAAAAAGACATAAAATAATTATGGTTTATTTTAAGATTAAGCCTTATTGCTTGAAATAAATGAATTTATTTTTAGATTTTCTGAAAGTTCTTATATGAGTTCGGAGCAAATGATAAGAAAAAAGCAAATATCAAAATAAGTAATATATGTGGCTAAAGCATGGGAAATAAAAAGGAGCGTTAACGCTCCTCATAGATGTGTTTAAAAGAATTAACGTCCACCAAATAACGAACCTAATAAGCCACGTACCAGTTTTTGTCCTGTTGGACCGCCAAGTGTTCTGGCTGCACTCTTGGCAAATGTACCAATGACATCCTGCGTCAGTTTGGCACGAGCAGCGGCGGCTTTGGCTTCTTCTTTTTGTAAACGTTCTTGCTCTTTGGCTTGTTGTTTGTCTAGGACTTGTTGCTGTTTTGCGAGTTCTTCCAATTGTTTGGCTTGTTGTGCGGCAGCTTCAAAGGCAACTTGTTGCTGTGTGTTGTCGGTCACTTTACGTTGAAGCATTTCATAGGCACTGTCACGATCCACTTCATTGTCATAAACACCCGCCACAATACTTTGTGCCATCAGAGCTTTACGTTCTTCAGGTGTGATTGGGCTAAAAGAGGAGTAGGGTGGCATAACCATACCACGCTCTACAATTTGGGGGGTGCCTTGCTCATCCAGAAAACTAATTAATGCCTCACCAACTGCCAGCTCTGTAATGGCTTGATCAACTTTGAATTCAGGGTTGGCACGGAAAGTATCTGCAGCTGTTTTTACTGCTTTTTGGTCCTTGGGGGTGAATGCACGTAAGGCATGTTGTACTCGATTTCCCAATTGCCCTAATACATTTTCAGGAATATCCAGTGGGCTTTGAGTGATGAAATAAATACCCACGCCTTTTGAACGAATCAGACGAACCACTTGTTGGATTTTTTCTTGCAATGTTGGACTGGCATTATTGAATAATAAATGAGCTTCATCGAAAAAGAATACCAATTTAGGTTTGTCTAAATCACCGACTTCAGGCAATTTCTCAAATAACTCTGAAAGCATCCACAGCAAAAAGGTTGCATAAAGCTTTGGCGTATTCATCAACTTATCCGCAGCCAATAGGTTGATGTAGCCATGCCCATTTGAATCAGTTTGAATAAAATCCATAATGTCTAGGCTTGGTTCACCAAAAAAACGCTGTCCGCCTTGATCTCCTAAAGCCAATAAATTACGTTGGATTGCACCTAAGCTGGCAGGAGAGAGATTGCCATATTCAGCTTTTAAGTCAGCAGCATTTTCGCTGACATAAGTCAACATGGCTTTTAAATCTTTAAAATCAATCAATAATAAACCTTGGTCGTCTGCAACACGGAACACAGCTGAAAGCACACCTTCTTGGGTATCATTTAAATTCAACATTTGTGCCAACAATAAGGGACCAATTTCTGAAATGGTGGTGCGAATTGGATGTCCTTGTTCACCAAATAAATCCCAAAAAATGGTTGGTGATGCGGCAAAAGGGATACTGTCTATCCCTAAGCTTTTAATGCGTTCATCGAATTTAGGATTGCTTGAGCCAGCTTTGGCAATACTGGATACATCACCTTTGGCATCAGCAAGAAATACTGGAACACCAATTCTGGAAAAACTTTCAGCGAGCACTTTTAGGGTTACGGTTTTACCAGTACCTGTCGCACCTGCAATGAGTCCGTGACGATTGGCAAATTGTGAGTGTAGAACAATATCTTGAGTGGAATCTGAGGTCTTTTTTGCAATGACGATTGGTGTGCCCATTGTTATTCCTATAGCTTTGATCTAAGTTCGAATCTTATTCATTTGACTCGGTATTTATATGCTTATTGTTATACAAAATTGCATAAAATGATGATGTTGTAAATCTGTGTTCAGTGATAAAAAGTTTTCACGTATCAAAAGCGATACGTGAAGTCATTAAAGCGCTATATTAAAAAAATATCAGATATAAATTAAATTGAAATCGCTTGAAGAGCTGTTTGAATATCATAGATTAAATCTTCTGGATCCTCTAATCCAATACAAAAACGCACCAAGATTCCTTGTTGTAAATGTGGACGTTCTAGCTGACGCATCTGGTCAAGTTGATACAACATCACAAGGCTTACTGGACCGCCCCAGCTAAATCCGAGCTTAAATAGTTGAAGCTGATCGCAAAATTTACGAACTGCCGCGAGATCGAATTCGGATTTGAAGATCACGCTGACGAGTCCAGCACTTTGCTGAGTTTCACAAGTTTCTTTCCAATAAGCGTGACTCACATTGTCTGGGTCCGCTGGATGTAAAACCTGTGCAAAGACCGCTTGTTGTTTTAACCAGTTTAAGAGTTTTAAGGTACTTTGAGATTGATGCTGATAACGCAATTGCATTGACGCTAGACTACGTTGTACTTGGGCAGCATCATCACCTGATATGGAGATTCCTTGTATTGCATGCATACGATACAACTGATGATGTAAAGCCCGATCTTGTGTAACCACAGAACCCATCAAAATATCGCCCCCACCACTAGGGTATTTGGTGAGTGCATGTATGCTGATATCAACGGCTAAATGTTCTTGGCTAAAATCAAAAGCATTAAATGCCAGTCCTGCGCCCCAAGTATTATCCAAAGCGACCAGTATATTTTTGGCTTTTGCTTTTTTCACTAAATTAATCAAATCTGGGAATTCAAGCGTGACTGAACCTGCGGCTTCGAGCCAGATTAATTTTGCTTGTTCAGACGGTTGAAATGAGTCAGCACAAATAGGGTCATAAACTTTGACGATGATCCCATAGCGTTGTTCAAGATTGCGCAAATGTTCCATATTTGGACCATAGATATTGTCTGCAACCCAAACTTCATCACCATGGCTTAAAAAACATGAGTTCACAAGGTTGATGGCTGATAACCCACTTGGAGTAAGCAAGCAATATTGACCACCTTCTATTTTTGCAATGTTGTCACCCAGCGTGAAAGTTGTTGGAGTGCCGTGGGTACCATAACTATAGTCATAATCATCAGTCCAATGGCGATTAAATAGTGCATCGGTATTTTCGAATATGATTGTCGATGCACGAAATAAGGGAGGTTGAACTGTATGGATGTACTGTGGCGCTTGTCTTGGAGAATGAATTAAAGCTGTTTGTGGTTTTAGTTTCACAAGAATACTCAAATTTTGTAAATATCAGGACTAAAATAAGGAAAACATAATCACTCGGTGACGAAAAGCAATAATTTGTGAAAAATAATAAATAAAACTGATATTGGCTTCATTTTTGCATTTGTTGAACTGTGTTTTTTGATTTGTAGCGTAGTCGATACAACAAGAATAGGTGATAACATGAAAAAACTTAAAGTGCATTATTTTCAACATATTGCAGGTGAAGGCTTTGGTAGTTGCTATGAATATTTAAAGGCAATGGGTGCCGAAATTACTGCAACAGAGTTTTTTGCTTTACCGACAGATTCAGCATTAGATATAGATGCATTACCTCATGTCAATGATGTGGATTTGCTCATTATTATGGGTGGGGAAATGAGTGTAAATGATGAAGCAAACTTTCCTTGGTTAAAAGTGGAAAAACGCTGGATTAGACGTTATTTGGCATCTGAGAAACCGGCAATTGGCTTGTGCTTGGGTGGGCAGTTAATTGCTAATGCACTTGGTGCAAATGTGCGCCGTAATAATGTGCAAGAGTTAGGCTGGACTTTTGTCAACAAAAGTGATCATGTGCCAGCAGAATACTTTCAACTTCCTGAGCAAATCAGTGTCATGCAGTGGCATAGTGAGACTTTTGATATTCCTAAAGGTGCGATTCGTTTGGCAGAAAATCAAGCATGTCCAAATCAACTCTATCAAATTGGTAAAAATGTTTTGGGTTTCCAGTTTCATCCAGAAATTACACCGCATAGCTTAAACATATTTATCGAGCATGAAGAGGAAGGAATGGTATTTAGCGATATACATAATCAGTCACTCTCCAATTTGAAAAAAACGCCAAACGCAGATTATGTCATTGGAAACCAGTTGCTGAATCATGCAATTGACTATGTTTTAAGGGTTTAAACCTTTGTTTAAATCTTAAACATTTTATTTCTTTACCAATATTGGAATACTGCGAAAAAAATCTAAATTTATTTGCTTAAGCGTTAAACAATCGTTATAATGGGCGACCCTTCGATATGAAGGGATGAATGGCGAAGAAAGTCATTCAGATCGTTACAGTCGTGGCATCGATCACGACCTTAGTGATTTTCACTGCCTTTGACACTTGCCTTATTTAGTGGGGTGAGATGCGTCAAGGGTGATTCTTTATATATTTGGCTTGGAGTTAACTGGTATGTCTAACCAGAGAATTCGTATCCGTCTTAAGTCTTTTGATCATCGTTTAATTGATCAATCTTCTCAAGAGATCGTAGAAACAGCAAAACGTACTGGCGCACAAGTTTGTGGTCCAATTCCGATGCCTACTCGCATCGAACGTTTTAACGTTTTGACATCACCACACGTGAACAAAGATGCGCGTGACCAATATGAAATCCGCACATATAAACGTTTGATCGACATCGTTCAACCTACAGACAAAACTGTAGATGCATTGATGAAGTTGGATCTTGCAGCTGGTGTTGATGTTCAGATCGCATTGGGTTAAGGCTTTCGGTTAATTAACGCTCTAAGTTAATTAAGCCGCTTTTTTAGAGGTTTATGCACATGGCTATTGGTTTAGTCGGTCGCAAGTGCGGTATGACACGTATCTTTACAGATGCTGGTGTTTCTGTGCCTGTAACAGTGATTGAGGTTGATCCTAACCGTATCACTCAAATCAAAACGCTTGAAACTGATGGTTATCAAGCGATTCAAATCACTACTGGTGAACGTCGCGAATCTCGCGTAACTAACGCTCAAAAAGGTCACTTTGCGAAAGCTGGTGTTGCTGCTGGTCGTTTGGTTAAAGAATTCCGCGTTGCAGAAGCTGATCTTGAAGGTCGTGAAGTTGGTGGAACTATCGGTGTTGATTTGTTCACAGTAGGTCAAGTTGTTGATGTTACTGGTCAATCAAAAGGTAAAGGTTTCCAAGGTGGTGTTAAGCGTTGGAACTTCCGTACGCAAGATGCTACACATGGTAACTCTGTATCTCACCGTGTAATCGGTTCTACAGGTCAAAACCAGACTCCTGGTCGCGTGTTCAAAGGTAAAAAAATGCCTGGTCACTTAGGTGATGATCGCGTAACTGTACAAGGTCTTGAGATTGTATCTATTGACGCAGAACGTTCAGTTCTTGTTGTTAAAGGTGCGGTTCCTGGTGCTACTGGTGGCGACGTTATCGTTCGTCCTACGATCAAGGCCTGAGGGGAAATAACGTGAATTTAAAAACTGTTTCCGGCTCTGCTGTTGAATTGTCTGAAGTTGCTTTCGGACGTGAATTTAATGAAGCTCTTGTACACCAAGTTGTTACAGCTTATTTAGCTGGTGGTCGTCAAGGTTCTAAAGCTCAGAAGTCACGTGCAGACGTTTCTGGCGGTGGTAAAAAACCATTCCGTCAAAAAGGTACTGGCCGCGCTCGTGCTGGTTCTATTCGTAGCCCAATCTGGGTTGGTGGTGGTAAAACTTTTGCTGCTCGTCCACAAGATTGGTCTCAAAAAGTTAACCGTAAAATGTACCGCGGTGCAATGCAATGTATCTTAGCTGAACTTGTTCGCCAAGATCGTCTTGTATTGGTTGAAGAGTTTGCAGTTGAAGCTCCAAAAACTAAAGAATTGCTTGCAAAACTAAACGGCTTGAACGCTACTCGCGCATTAATCGTTACTGAAGCTGTAGATGAAAATCTATACTTAGCTGCACGTAACCTTCCACACGTTGATGTGGTTGATGCTGCTGGGATCGATCCTGTTGGTTTGATTGCGTTCGATAAAGTTGTTATGTCTGTTGCTGCTGCTAAGAAAATTGAGGTAGAACTCGGATGAACAACGAACGTATCTATCAAGTCCTAAAAGGACCTGTATTCTCAGAAAAAGCACAAGTTTTAGGTGAAACTGCTGGTGTTCAAGTATTTAAAGTTGCACTTGATGCAAACAAGCTTGAAATCAAAAAAGCAGTAGAACAATTATTTGGTGTGGAAGTTGTTAAAGTTAACACGACTATCACTAAAGGTAAGACTAAGCGCTTTGGTCGTACATTAGGACGTCGTTCTGATGTTAAGAAAGCATACGTCACCCTGAAAGCTGGCCAAGATGTTGAAATGGCTGACTTGGGCGATACCGCTGAAAGCGCAGCGGAATAAGGACGAAAATTATGCCGATTCAAAAATGTAAGCCAACGTCTCCAGGACGTCGCTTTGTAGAGAAAGTGGTTCATGATCACCTTCACAAAGGCGCGCCTTATGCACCGTTGGTTGAAGCTAAAAAACGTACTGGTGGTCGTAATAACAACGGTCACATTACTACTCGTCACGTTGGTGGTGGTCATAAACAACACTACCGTATCGTTGACTTTAAACGTAACAAAGATGGCATTCCTGCTGTAGTTGAGCGTATTGAATACGATCCTAACCGTACATCTCATATTGCTTTATTGAAATATGCTGACGGTGAACGTCGTTATATTATCGCTGCTAAAGGTTTACGTGCTGGTGATAAAGTACAGTCTGGTAACGATGCTCCAATTCGTCCAGGTAACTGCTTGCCACTTCGTAACATGCCTATCGGTTCTACACTACATAACATCGAGCTTAAAATCGGTAAAGGTGCACAATTAGTGCGTTCAGCTGGTACTTCTGCTCAGTTGTTAGGTCGTGACGGTTCTTACGCAATCATTCGTCTTCGTTCAGGCGAAATGCGTAAAGTACACGTTGAATGTCGTGCTGTGTTAGGTGAAGTATCTAACTCAGAAAGCAACCTTCGTTCACTTGGTAAAGCAGGTGCTGCACGCTGGCGTGGCGTTCGTCCTACCGTTCGTGGTATGGCGATGAACCCAGTAGACCATCCACATGGTGGTGGTGAAGGGCGTAACAAAGGTATTCAACCTGTAAGCCCATGGGGTCAAAAAGCTAAAGGGTACAAGACTCGTACCAATAAGCGTACGACTAAGATGATCATTCGCGACCGTCGCGTTAAGTAACAAGTAAAGGAATCTGACAATGCCTCGTTCTCTGAAAAAAGGCCCATTCGTCGATGCGCACTTGTTCGCTAAGGTTGAAGCGGCAATCGCGGCTAATAACCGTAAGCCGATCAAAACTTGGTCGCGTCGTTCGATGATCCTCCCGGATTTTGTTGGTTTAACAATTTCTGTACACAATGGCCGTAACCATGTTCCAGTGATCGTATCTGAACATATGGTTGGTCATAAATTAGGTGAATTCGCGCCAACTCGTACCTATCGTGGTCACGGTGTTGACAAGAAGTCTAAACGTTAATAGGTGCTATGATGGAAGTAACTGCTAAATTACGCGGTGCCGCTATCTCGGCACAAAAAGCACGTTTGGTTGCAGACCTAATTCGCGGCAAATCTGTTGCGCATGCTTTAAATATCTTGAACTTCAGCAACAAAAAAGCTGCAGTTTTAGTTAAAAAAGCTTTGGAATCTGCGATTGCAAACGCTGAACACAATAACAGTTTAGATGTTGACGATCTTAAAGTATCTACGATTTACGTTGATGAAGGCATGAGCCTTAAACGTATTATGCCACGTGCTAAAGGCCGTGCAGATCGTATTACTAAGCGTACTTGTCACATTACCGTTAAGGTAGGGGTTTGATATGGGTCAGAAGGTTCATCCAATCGGTATCCGCCTTGGTGTTGTAAAACGTCATAACGCCAACTGGTATGCGAGTCCGAAACAATACGCTGAATATTTGCTTAAAGATCTTCAAGTTCGTGAGTTTTTAACTAAAAAACTTAAAAGCGCGATGATCAGCAATATTCTTATCGAACGTCCTACAGGCGCTGCTAAAGTAACAATTAGCTCTGCTCGTCCAGGTATCGTGATCGGTAAAAAAGGCGAAGACATTGAAAAATTACAGCGTGAACTCACCACTATTATGGGTGTTCCAGCGCAAGTAAGCATCAACGAAATCGATCGCCCAGATTTAGACGCTCGTTTAGTTGCTGAAGCAATCGCTTCTCAATTAGAGAAACGTGTAATGTTCCGTCGTGCTATGAAGCGTGCGGTTCAAAATACGATGCGTGCTGGTGCTAAAGGTATCAAAGTTGAAGTTTCTGGTCGTTTAGGCGGTGCAGAGATTGCACGTACTGAATGGTATCGTGAAGGTCGTGTACCTTTGCATACACTTCGTGCTGATATCGACTATGCAACTATGCGTGCTGAAACTACTTACGGTACGATTGGTGTTAAAGTTTGGATTTTCCGTGGTGAGATCTTAGGTGGCATGAAACAAGTCATGAACCCTGCTCCTGCTGAAGAACGTCCAGCTAAACGCGGTCGCGGTCGTGGTGAAGGTCAAGAGCGTCGTGGTCGTCGCAATGATCGTTCTGCTGAAAAAGGAGAATAATCCATGTTGCAACCTAAACGTACTAAATTCCGTAAGGTGCAAAAAGGCCGTAACACTGGTCTAGCGCATCGTGGTAGCACAGTATCTTTCGGTACAATCGCACTTAAATCTATTGAACGTGGTCAAATGACTGCACGTCAAATTGAAGCTGCGCGTCGTACAATTAGCCGTCGTGTTAAACGTGGTGGTAAGATCTTTATCCGTGTTTTCCCAGACAAACCAATTACTGAAAAACCATTAGAAGTTCGTATGGGTAAAGGTAAAGGTTCTGTGGAATACTGGGTTTGCCAAATCAAACCAGGTAAGATCTTGTACGAAATGGATGGTGTTAGTGAAGAATTGGCACGCGAAGCGTTTACGCTTGCAGCTGCTAAGCTTCCATTTAAAACCACTATCGTTACTAAGACGGTGATGTAATGAAAACTAAAGATCTACGTGAAAAGTCGGTAGAAGAGTTGACAGCTTTGCTTGATGAGCAACAGTTGAACCAATTCCGTCTTCGTATGGCGAAAGCAACAGGTCAATTGGGTAAATCGCATGAAGTTGCGTTAACTCGTAAGACTATTGCTCGTATCAAGACCCTCCTTACCGAAAAACAGGGGAACGCACAATGAGTGAGCAAACAGTTCGCACGTTAACAGGCAAAGTAGTAAGTGACAAAATGGACAAGTCTATTGTTGTACTTATCGAACGCCGCGTTCAACACCCGTTGTATGGCAAATCAATCCGCCGTTCAACAAAATTACACGCTCATGATGAGAACAACACTGCTAAAACTGGTGATGTTGTAACCATTAAAGAAAGCCGCCCAATTTCAAAAACTAAAGCTTGGACTTTAGTGGAAGTTATTGAAGCAGCTGCTGAGTAATTAGACGTTCTTGTTGCATCATCGGTCAATTTCGAGTACTCTTTGAGCCTTTCGAAATTGCGACCGGTGATGCTCGGTTTTGGAGTAGGGCAATGATTCAGACCGAAAGTATGCTAGACGTAGCAGACAACAGTGGTGCTCGCCGCGTACAATGTATTAAAGTACTTGGTGGTTCACATCGTCGTTATGCTTCTGTTGGCGACATTATTAAAGTTACTGTAAAAGAAGCAATTCCGCGTGGTCGTGTTAAAAAAGGCGACGTGATGAATGCAGTTGTAGTTCGTACTAAATTCGGTATTCGTCGTCCAGACGGTTCTGTGATCCGTTTCGATGATAATGCTGCAGTTATCTTGAACAACAACAAGGCTCCGATTGCCACTCGTATTTTCGGACCAGTGACTCGTGAACTTCGTACTGAACAGTTCATGAAAATCATTTCATTGGCTCCTGAAGTTCTATAATAGAGGCAATCATGGCTAAGATTAGAAAAGGCGATCAAGTAATTGTGATCGCAGGTAAAGAAAAAGGCAAACAGGGTACTGTTTTGTCTGTTTCAAATGACCAAGTTAAGGTTGAAGGCCTTAATTTAGTTAAGAAGCATCAAAAGCCGAACCGTGCAACAGGTGCTGAAGGCGCTATCGTTACACAAGAAGCTTCGCTTCATATTTCAAACGTGGCAATTTTAAATGCTACAACCCAAAAGGCTGACCGTGTTGGTTACCAAGTGATTGAAGGCGTGAAAACTCGCGTTTACAAATCAAATGGTGAATCAGTGGCGGTAGCGAAGTAATAGGTTGAAATAGGCTATGGCCAGACTTAAAACACGTTATAACGACGAAATCCGAGCTAAGTTAAAAGAAGAACTTGGTTTGGCTAATGTGATGGAGATTCCTCGCATCACTAAAATCACCATCAACATGGGTGTTGGTGCGGCTTCAGCTGACAAGAAATTGTTAGATGGCGCTTTGGCGGATATGCAAGCTATTGCTGGTCAAAAACCAGTTCTTACATTAGCGCGTAAATCAATCGCTGGTTTTAAAATCCGTGATGGTTGGCCGATTGGTTGTAAAGTAACTTTACGCGGCGAACAAATGTACGAATTCTTAGATCGTTTGATCTCTATTGCGATTCCTCGTATTCGTGACTTCCGCGGTTTTTCTGCGAAATCATTCGATGGTCGTGGTAACTACTCAATGGGTCTCAAGGAACAAATCATGTTCCCTGAAATCGATTTTGATAAGATCGATCGTATTCGTGGTATGGATATTACTATCACTACGACTGCTCGCACCGATGACGAAGGCCGTGCGCTAATCCGTGCATTCGGCTTCCCGTTCAAATAAGAGGTCGATATGGCTAAGAAAGGTATGATTAATCGCGAATTGAAACGCGAAGCTACAGTTGCTAAATACGCTGCAAAACGTGCTGAATTAAAAGCAACAATTGCAAACGTAAATGCTTCTGATGAAGAACGTTTCGAAGCGATGATGAAGTTACAAGCATTACCACGTAATGCGTCTCCAGTACGTCTTCGTAACCGTTGTGGTTTAACTGGTCGTCCTCATGGTTACTTCCGTAAGTTCGGTTTAAGCCGTAACAAATTACGTGACACAGTAATGCAAGGTGATGTACCGGGCGTTGTTAAGGCAAGCTGGTAAGGAGCGACTATAAATGAGTATGCAAGATACCGTTGCCGACATGTTAACTCGTGTTCGTAACGCACAAATGGCAAAGAAACAAACTGTTTCTATGCCTAATTCTAAGTTGAAAGTTGCAATTGCAAACGTACTTCAACAAGAAGGTTACATTTCAAATGTAGAAGTTGCTGATCTTGAAGGCAAAGCTACTTTGACAATTACTTTAAAATATTTTGAAGGCAAACCAGTTATCGAAACTGTGAAGCGCGTAAGCCGTCCAGGTCTACGTCAGTATCGCGGTAAAGATGCACTTCCGAGCGTTAAGCAAGGTTTAGGTATTGCAATTGTTTCTACAAGCAAAGGCATCATGACTGATCGCGCTGCACGTGCTGCGGGCGTTGGTGGTGAAGTTATTGCTTTTGTTTCTTAATAGGTGATTCCTCATGTCTCGTGTGGCTAAAGCCCCAGTAACTGTACCTAACGGTGTAGCAGTTACTCAGAACGGCCGGCAGGTCGAAGTGAAAGGCAGCAAAGGTACGTTGTCTTTCAACCTGCATGCGCTGGTCGAGCTTAAACAGGAAGAAGGTCAACTTCATATTGCTCCAGTTAAAGAATCTCGTGATTCTTGGATGCAAGCTGGTACTGCTCGCGCTGTTCTTAATAACCTTGTTAAAGGTGTTAACGAAGGCTTCGAACGTAAGTTACAACTGATCGGTGTTGGTTATAAAGCTGCGGTTAAAGGTACTGTTGTAAACCTTAACCTTGGTTATTCTCATCCAATCGATTACGCTCTTCCAGAAGGTGTAACTGCTGAAACTCCGACTGCTACTGAAATCATTTTGAAATCAGCTAACAAGCAATTGTTAGGTCAAGTTGCTGCAGAAATCCGTGGTTATCGTCCGCCAGAGCCTTATAAAGGTAAAGGTGTTCGTTATTCTGACGAAGTTGTACTTCGTAAAGAAGCTAAGAAGAAATAAGGCGCGAGGTTCTTATGAACGAAAAGAAACAATCCCGTTTGCGTCGTGCGAAAAGCACACGCTTGCACATTCGTGCATTGGGTGCGACTCGTTTGTGTGTAAACCGCACGCCGCGTCACATCTATGCTCAAGTTATTTCTGCAGATGGTGGCAAAGTATTAGCGCAAGCTTCTACTTTGGATGCATCTTTACGTAGCGGAACTACTGGTAATGTAGATTCAGCTACTAAAGTAGGTGCTTTAATCGCAGAACGTGCAAAAGCTGCTGGTGTAACTAAAGTTGCATTTGACCGTTCTGGTTTTAAATATCATGGTCGTATCAAAGCCTTGGCTGATGCTGCTCGTGAAAACGGCTTGGAGTTCTAATCATGGCTAAAGTTGAACAAAACGAAGGTCTTGTTGAAAAGCTGGTTGCCGTTGATCGTGTAGCCAAAGTTGTTAAGGGTGGTCGTATCTTCTCTTTCACAGCATTAACTGTTGTGGGTGATGGTAATGGTCGTGTAGGTTTTGGTCGCGGTAAAGCGCGTGAAGTTCCAGCTGCTATTTCTAAAGCACTTGAAGCTGCACGCCGCAACATGATCACTGTTGATCTTGTTGATGGTACTGTACAACATCCTATTAATGCTCGTCATGGCGCTAGCCGTGTTTACATGCAACCTGCATCAGAAGGTACTGGCGTAATCGCTGGTGGTTCTATGCGTGCGGTTTTAGAAGCTGCTGGTGTACGTAACGTATTGACGAAGTGCTATGGTTCTACTAACGCAGCTAACGTTGTAAACGCGACTTTTAACGGTTTGCGTGATATGACTTCTCCTGAGAAAGTTGCTGCGAAACGTGGTCTTTCAGTAGAACAAATTTTAGGGTAATCAATCATGAAAACGATTAAAGTTACCCAGACTAAATCTTCTTCGCATCGTTTGAAAAATCACAAACTTTGCCTACAAGGTTTAGGTCTGCGTCGTATTGGTCATACAGTAGAAGTGGTAGATACTCCTTCTAACCGTGGTATGATCAACAAAGTCTACTATATGGTTAGTGTAGAGGAATAAGCCATGACTCTGCGTTTAAATGAGCTTGCACCTGCTGAAGGTGCAAAACGTGAAAACCGTCGTTTAGGCCGTGGTATCGGTTCTGGCGTTGGTAAGACTGGTGGCCGTGGTGTCAAAGGTCAAAAATCACGTAAAAGCGGTGGCGTTCGTCCAGGCTTTGAAGGTGGTCAAACTGCGTTATATCGTCGTTTACCTAAATTCGGTTTCACAAGCCAATTGGCTTTGAAAACTGCTGAAGTACGTTTGTCTGAACTTGCTAAAGTTGAAGGTGATATCGTTTCACTTGAAACTTTGAAAGCTGCGAATGTAGTACGTAAAGATATGATACGTGCTCGTGTCGTTCTTTCTGGTGAAATCACTCGTGCATTCACTGTTCAAGGTGTTGCATTGACTAAAGGCGCTAAAGCTGCTGTTGAAGCTGCTGGCGGTAAAGTCGAGGAGTAATCGCGAGTGACTATGTCTCCTAGTTCTACAGGTCATGTTAACATGATGAAAGGTCAGCCATTTCACGTGAAATACCGTGAAATTATTCGCCGATTAATGTTCTTGATTGGCGCATTGGTGGTCTTTCGACTAGGAGCGCATATTCCGCTGCCAGGTATTGATAATGTTGCTCTAGAACGTTTTTTCAAAGCTAATGAAGGTACTTTCTTAGGTTTGTTTAATATGTTCTCGGGTGGAGCATTAGAACGAATGTCCATTCTTGCGTTGGGGATCATGCCATACATTTCTGCATCCATTATTGTGCAGTTAATGTCTACAGTGGTTCCTTCGTTAGAAGCATTGAAGAAAGAAGGCGAGCAAGGTAAGCGTAAGATCAATCAATATACGCGTTACGGCACTCTATTGCTTGCATTGGTTCAAGGTATCGGGATGTGTGCTGGTCTGATTAGTCAAGGGATTACTTTGACTTCAGGACTGGCTTTTTACGTTCCAGCACTAACATCGTTGGTTGCAGGTACTATGTTCCTGATGTGGTTAGGTGAGCAGATTACTGAACGTGGTGTCGGTAATGGTATCTCAATGATTATCTTTGCAGGTATTGTTGCTGGTTTACCGAACTTAGTGATTCAAGCATTTACTTCGGTAGATAATGGTCAATCCAGTCTTATTGGTTTGGCTGTATTTGGATTGCTATCAGTTGCTGTTTTAGCCGCAATTGTGTTTATTGAGAAAGCTCAACGTCGCATACCTGTAAACTATGCACAAAAACAGCAAGGTCGTCGTGTATTTACTGCACAGCAAACGCATTTGCCATTGAAAATCAACATGGCAGGGGTAATTCCAGCAATTTTCGCAAGTTCGTTATTGTTGTTCCCTGCAAGTTTAGGACAATGGTTAGGCAGTGCTGATCCAAATGCAGGAATTGTAAAACGTAGCCTACAAGATTTGGCATTGGTATTATCGCCTGGACAACCGTTGTATTTAGTGCTCTTCGGTGCGTTAATTATCTTTTTCTGTTATTTCTATACGGCGCTTGTATTTAGCCCGAAAGAAGTATCAGAGAACTTGAAACGCAGTGGAGCTTACGTACCTGGTATTCGCCCAGGTGAGCAAACTGCTCGTTACTTAGATCATATTCTTAATCGTTTGACGTTTATTGGTGCAATCTATATCACGGTCATCTGTTTAATGCCGATGATTTTACAAAGCTCTTTCGGTATTCCATTCCATTTGGGTGGTACCTCATTGCTTATCGTGGTTGTGGTTGTGATGGACTTTATGGCTCAGCTTCAAGCCCATCTCACTTCGCATCAATATGACAATCAATCGTTAATGAGAAAAACGACTGCTCATCCTAAGGGATAAGCGCACTTAGAAGGTTTCATCATGAAAGTACAAGCTTCTGTAAAGAAAATTTGTGGTAGCTGTAAAGTTATCCGTCGTAATGGGGTTATTCGCGTAATTTGCAGCGCAGAACCTCGTCATAAGCAGCGTCAAGGTTAATTTAATTAAGACCTGTTGATTTCAGTAGGCTAATTAGGTTATTATCCGCCCCTCAAGATTTTTGTGGGGCGGTTGATTATCTCTACTGCCTTTTTGGAGAAATTTGAATGGCTCGTATTGCCGGTGTAAACATTCCGGATAACAAGCATGCTGTTATCTCTCTCACGTATATTTTTGGTATTGGTCGCCACACTGCTAAGAGCATCTTAGCTGCTGCTGGTATTGCAACTACGACTAAAATCCGTGAATTAGATGACGCTCAGCTTGATGCGATTCGTGCTGAAGTTGCTAAGGTTCCTACCGAAGGTGACTTACGTCGCGAAATTTCCATGAACATTAAACGTTTAATGGATTTAGGCTGCTACCGCGGTCTTCGTCATCGTCGCAGCTTGCCTGTTCGTGGACAACGCACCAAAACTAACGCACGTACCCGTAAAGGTCCGCGCAAACCTATTAAGAAATAAGATTTCTGGAAGCTAAAAGATGGCTAAAGATACTCGCACACGCAAGAAGGTCACTCGTACCGTCTCTGAAGGTGTTGCACACATTCACGCTTCTTTTAATAACACCATTGTTACGATTACTGATCGTCAAGGTAATGCATTGGCTTGGGCTACTTCAGGTGGACAAGGCTTCCGTGGATCACGTAAATCAACTCCGTTTGCTGCTCAGGTAGCTGCTGAAGTTGCTGGTAAAGCTGCTTTAGATTACGGTTTGAAAAACTTGGACGTCCTTGTTAAAGGTCCTGGTCCAGGTCGTGAATCTGCGGTTCGTGCATTAGGTGCAGTGGGTTATAAAATTAACAGCATTACCGATGTGACTCCGATTCCGCACAACGGTTGCCGTCCACCTAAAAAACGTCGCGTGTAAGGAGAAACATTCATGGCTCGTTATATTGGTCCAAAATGCAAACTCTCTCGCCGCGAAGGGACAGACCTGCAATTAAAATCTGGCGTTAAACCTTTTGACGTCAAAACAAAAAAATCTGCTAAAGCTCCTGGTCAACATGGCCAAAGCCGTGCTAAACAATCTGAGTATTCACTACAATTACGTGAAAAACAAAAAGTACGTCGTATGTACGGTGTTTTAGAGCGTCAATTTAGTAATTACTACAAAGAAGCTGCTCGTGTTAAAGGCGCAACTGGTGAAAACTTGTTGAAATTGCTTGAAAGCCGCCTCGATAACGTTGTTTATCGCATGGGTTTTGGTTCTACACGTGCAGAAGCTCGTCAGCTGGTATCTCACCGTTCAATCACTTTAAATGGTCGTCGTGTTAACATCGCGTCTATCCAAGTTAAAGCGGGTGACGTGATTGCAGTTCACGAAAGCGCTAAACAACAATTACGTATCAAAAACGCAATTGAATTAGCTGCTCAACGTGGCACAGCTGCTTGGATTGACGTAGATCATTCAAAACTTGAAGGTACATTTAAAGCTGCACCTGATCGTTCTGATTTACCTGCTGAAATCAACGAAAGCTTGATTGTAGAATTGTATTCTAAATAATCCTTGAGGTAGCAATAATGACGCGTACTGCAAACGAGTTTCTAACTCCGCAAGCGATCAAGGTCGAAGCGGCAAGCGGGACCTCGGCAAAAGTGATTCTTGAACCATTAGAGCGTGGCTTCGGTCATACTCTTGGTAATGCTTTACGTCGCATCCTATTGTCTTCTTTACCTGGCGCTGCTGTGGTAGAAGTTGAAATAGAGGGTGTCGAGCACGAGTACAGTACTTTAGAAGGCTTGCAGCAGGACATCGTCGAGCTCTTGCTGAACCTAAAAGGATTGTCTATTAAGCTGTTCGATCAAAACGAAGCATATTTAACATTGGAAAAGCAAGGTCCTGGCGATGTAACTGCTGCTGATCTTCGCTTACCGCATAATGTTGAAGTGGTTAACCCTGAACATTTGATCGGTACTTTAAGTGCTTCAGGCTCATTAAAAATGCGCTTGAAAGTTTCTCAAGGTCGTGGTTATGAAACTTCTGACTCACGTTTCCCTGAAGGTGAAACGCGTCCTGTAGGTCGTCTACAGTTAGATGCTTCTTATAGCCCAATCAAACGTGTGTCTTACACAGTTGAAAACGCTCGTGTAGAACAACGTACTGACCTTGATAAGCTGATCATTGATCTTGAAACAAATGGAACAGTAGATCCTGAAGAAGCGATCCGCAAAGCGGCAACAATCTTGCAACAACAAATTGCAATTTTTGTTGATCTTCAGAAAGATCAAGCTCCAGTTGCTCAAGAGCCACGTGAAGAAGTTGATCCAATCTTGCTTCGTCCAGTTGATGATCTAGAGCTTACTGTTCGTTCTGCTAACTGTTTGAAAGCAGAAAATATTTACTACATTGGTGATCTAGTACAGCGTACTGAGGTTGAGTTGCTTAAAACTCCTAACCTTGGTAAAAAATCGCTTACTGAGATCAAAGATGTTCTGGCTTCTAAGGGCTTACAGCTCGGCATGCGTTTAGAGAACTGGCCACCAGCTAGTCTCCGTATGGACGATCGTTTCGCCTATCGTAGCCGTTAATTAAGTAGGACTATCACCATGCGTCATCGTAATAGTGGTGTGAAATTAGGCCGTACCAGCAGCCATCGTAAAGCGATGTTCCAAAACATGGCGAATTCTTTGTTTGAGCACGAGTTAATCAAAACAACTGTGCCTAAAGCAAAAGAGTTACGTCGTGTAGCTGAGCCTTTAATCACTTTAGCTAAAAACGATACTGTAGCAAACCGTCGTTTAGCGTTTGCTCGTACTCGTTCAGCAGCAACAGTTGGTAAATTATTTACCGTTCTTGGCCCTCGTTACAAAGAACGTAACGGCGGTTATCTACGTGTTCTTAAAGCTGGTTTCCGTGCAGGTGATGCTGCGCCGATGGCTTATGTAGAGCTTGTGGATCGTGAAGTAAACTAATTACTTACGTCATAGAACAATCGGTTGTTCGAAAAAGGTCGGTATTTCACCGACCTTTTTTTGTGCCTGTATTGTTAGACAATTTTTTAAATTTGTCCTCAATTGACATGAATTTCGTCAGAAAAATTCAAACTTGACATTGCGTATTGTCAAATTTATGCTTTAATAAAAATGTACTCTTAAAAAGGTTATAAAAAGAACATGGAAAAGCAAGTTGATATTCTTATCGTTGGCGCAGGTATCTCTGGTATCGGTGTTGCTGCACATCTTTCTAAAAACTCGCCACAACGTTCATTTGAAATTATTGAACGTCGTGCAAGCTTCGGTGGTACGTGGGATTTATTTAAATATCCTGGTATTCGCTCTGACTCAGATATGTCTACATTTGGTTTTAATTTTAAACCATGGCAAAAAGCCAATGTATTAGCTGATGGCGCATCAATCAAAGGCTATGTTGCAGAAGTTGTTGAAGAGTTTAAGTTAAAAGATAAAATTCATTTTAATCATCGTGTGCGTACTGCAAATTATGATTCTTCAATCAAAAAATGGATTGTAGAAATCGAAGATGAAAATCAAAAATTACAAACTTGGGTCGCAAACTTCGTAGTTGGCTGTACGGGTTATTATAATTACGATCAAGGGTATCAACCCGACTATCCAGGTAAAAATGATTTTAAAGGTGAATTCGTTAATCCACAATTTTGGCCAGAAAACTTAGATTACACAGGTAAAAAAGTAGTGATTATTGGTAGTGGTGCAACTGCCATTACTTTAGTTCCTGCAATGGCTAAAGGTGGAGCAGGTCATGTGACCATGTTACAACGATCACCGACTTATATTGCCTCTATTCCATCTGTTGATTTTGTTTATGACAAGATGCGTAAAGTTTTACCAGAAGATATTGCCTATAAATTGACTCGCGCACGTAACATTGGCATTCAACGTGGTTTATATGCTTTGGCACAGCGCCAACCAAAAATTGTTAGAAGTTTTTTACTGAATCGAATTGAACGTCAGTTAAAAGGCTCAACAACAGATATTAAGCATTTTACACCTAGTTATAATCCTTGGGATCAACGTCTATGTGTTGTTCCAGACAGTGATTTATTTAAAACCTTACGTTCAGGTAAAGCCAGTGTGGAAACCGATCATATAGAAAGAATCACTGAAACAGGTATTCAGCTCAAGTCTGGTAAGCATTTAGATGCAGACATCATTGTTTCGGCAACCGGTTTAGAAATTCAAATTTTAGGTGGTATTAAAGCTACTATTGATAATAAGCCAATGAATACCTCTCAACATATGTTGTATCAGGGTGTAATGGTCAGCGATGTGCCAAACATGGCGATGATTATTGGTTATATCAACGCATCATGGACATTGAAAGTTGATATTGCAGCTGAATATATCTGTCGTCTGGTCAATTATATGGACAAGAAAGGCTATGATGAAGTGATTCCTCAAGGTGATGCAACAGAGTTGATGGAAGATACTGTGATGGGTAGCTTAAGCTCGGGCTATATCGCACGTGCTGCGGATGTTATGCCAAAACAAGGTAAGCATGCGCCTTGGAAAGTGACCAATAATTATCTTGCAGATCGTAAAGAGCTTAAAAATGCCAAGTTTGATGATGGGGTTTTAAAGTTTCACAAACGTGAAGCGCAAACAGCAAAAAAGCCTAAACTGGTTTCCTAATTTAATTTAGAAATAAAAAAGGAGCATAAGCTCCTTTTTTATGTGATGATAAAATTTAATTATAAAAAGCTTGGCTACAGAAAAAGGAGCCGGAGCTCCTTGATCAGAACATTTCAATTATAAGGAGCGTGAAATGAGTTCTTTCATAATTTCATTGGTGCCTGCATAAATCCGATTTGCACGATTATCAATATATGCACGAGCAATTGGATATTCCATCATATAGCCATAGCCACCATGCAATTGTAGACATTCATCGACAACATTTGAAAATAGTTCAGAAATTTTATATTTTGCCGCTGCTGCAGCATCGACCCCTAAGCTTCCTTGAAGTTGTAATTCCATACAACGATCAAGATAAGCACGGCAGAAATCAATTTCTGTGCGCATTTCTGCAAGTTTGAAACGGGTATTCTGAAATGCACCAATCGGTTTACCAAAGGCTTTACGATCTTTGGTATATTGAACGGTATGCGCCAGTGCGGCTTCTGCACCCGCCTGACAAATAATTGCCACCAACATACGTTCCCAAGCCAACTCTTTCATTAGCATGATGAAGCCCATACCTTCCATACCCAAAAGGTTTTCTTTCGGGACTCGTACATCTTCAAAGAACAATTCACAAGTGTCTTGACCTTTCATCCCAATTTTATTGAGGGGTTTGCCTTTGGTAAATCCAGCACGGTCTGCTTCAACGATAATTAAGGATAGGTTTGCCGAACCTTTATCAGAATTGCCTGTTTTACAGACCACAATTGCCATATCACAAAGATAGCCATTGGTAATAAATATCTTAGAACCATTGATGACATATTCATCACCATCCAGAACGGCTGTAGTGCGAACACCTTGCAAGTCAGATCCAGTACCCGGTTCAGTCATTGCAATTGCAGTGACGGTTTCACCAGATGCCATTTTAGGCAACCAATGTTTCTTTTGCGCTTCATTACCAAAATTATTGATATAGTTGGCAACGATATCTGAATGTAGAGAAAAGCCAGTTGAAGAATCCATCGCATAGGCTTGTTCTTCAATTAAGATCATGCTGTATAGGCGATCTACTCCATAACCACCATATTCTTCAGGCATGGTTGCACAAAGTAAACCCAGCTCACCAGCCTTATTCCACAAGTCACGGTCGACATGTTGTTGTTGCTCATACTTTGCAATATTCGGTACAACTTCTTTTTCATAAAATTTTCGTACAGTTTCACGAAAAGCCTCGTGATCTGAATTAAATAATTGGCGTGGCAACATATTGCTTAGAGGTCGAATTGCACCTGATTGCATTTTTATAATATCCATATGAGTTTTAGTGAGTTGAAATTAGGTGAAATGTCGAATTGCCGCAATGAGATGAATGCTCAAAACTTATTTTTAAATGATGAATTTGGTCATTTCAAAGAATTTAGCGCGAAATTAATGTTGAATAAGGTAAACTAAGCCAGAACTGAATCATTGGGGTAAAAAATGTCAGAAGAAATGAGTTTAGAAGAGCGTAAGGTGATTTATCGCGCACGTCGTGGTCTAAAAGAGATTGATGTTTATTTTGACCCTTATGTAAAACAATATTACTTACAAGCGGATGCACAAGAAAAAGCCTTATTTAAAGAATTGGTTGATCAAGAAGATCCAGACCTACTCGATTGGTTTATGGAGGTTTCTGAACCACCACGTCCAGAGTTAAGAGTATTGATCAATAAGTTAAAACATTATGTTCATGGCTGAATCAAGTCAACATCAGCGATATGAATTAAGACCCAGTCGGATTGCACTGGGTTTTCAGCTTTTATGCCTAGCATTGATGTTTATTCTGTGGCTGAAAATTTTGAATATTTGGTTGTGTTTGTTGTTACTGTTGTTGGGATTACTCAGTTTAAAATGGTTGAGAAAACATCGGCAGGTAAAAAGTTTGGCACAATTGGATTTAGCTGAATGGGTGATTCAATATACGGATTTACAACAAGCAAAGCATGTGCAGATCAAACACATGATTGATCATAGTTTTTATGTTGTGGTGTATTTTAATGAAAAAAAACATGCGAATTTGATTATTTGGCAGGATCAAATGAGTATTTTGGCGTGGAAATCTTTGAAATCTCGGGTCAAACTTCAATAATTGTCTAACAAATATAAATTTTTAAAGTTAAATTTAATCCTGATAAAACAATTTCTTAATTAAAAAAATGGCAATCTAGTTCACATTGTTAGACCAAAAGGATAAAAAATTGTGCAATTCAGCAATTGTCTGACAATTATCTCTTCAAAAACATACTTCTACCTGTAAATTAAAAAAACCAACAGCGAGGAGGAATTTCCAAATGGGTGAAATTCATACGTTTTGGTTCTTAGTGGTTGCAATCATGCTTGCAATTATATTTGGAAGACTAGGAACTATGCTGAGGGAACAGATTGAAAAGGCTCACGATAACAAAGTTAACGCGAGTAAGTTTAAAACCAATAAGCTCTCTCAATAGAGTTTACCTTTTAATAAGTAGCATGTGCTGAACCGTCGCAATGCTACTTTTTTTTGCCTAAAATTTCTATAAAAAAAAGATCAGGTCAATTGAATACACAACGAAGTCTGTCAAATTGTTCAGATAGAATTAGAGCAATTACTCTTTTATTCAGAGAATGCATCTGATATTGTTATTTAAAAAGGATATAAACACAATTATATAGAGGACAGGAGTATGTCTAAGGCCCGTAAATTTGGTCAATTGATGCTGACCGCTGTGATTGCTTCGTCTGTATTATCAGGATGCTCATATGTCGTTAAATCAGGTGCCAATGTTGCACTTGGATTTAGTGAAAAGCATATCGTTCCACCAATTTTGGCGGGAAATGATACTGATATGGCTTGTAATTCTGGCAATGCATTAACTCCAGCAATCATGGCAACTAAAGATATGGGGGCAGATCCAACCCGTATGGCAGTATTACTCTATTCCGCTGCGGGAATGTGTGCAGAAAATCGCGCCTTGGATGCTGAACTCAGATATTTACGTGCTTCCAAAGACGGTAAAGTCACAGAAGCGCAAGATGCGCGTGTAGAACAAAAGCGCTGGGCAGCATTGGCAGCAGAACGCCAATACACGGGTTATCAGTTATTTGCAGAACGTTGGCAAGCCAAATATAAATATACCTTGGGTGACTCTTGTACAACCATGCGTAAGGACTTAGATCAAACAATCTATCTCATTGGTTTATTGAGTGGCTTGCAGGCTATGACCAATGATATTAACTCTGGCGGTGCAGTGAATGTGCCTAAAGATATTGCTGCAATTGTTGAACGTGGTATGACTTGTTTAGACAATAACAAATTCTGGGGTGCGCCAATGGCGACCCGTGCTGTAATTTGGATATTGTTACCAGGTGCAGGAGATGGTAAGCCAGATCCGACACAAACCTTACAACAATCTATGCAAATTGCAGAACAAAAAGGCGTTCGTTTGGCATTTGCAATGAATGCTGTGGCTGCTCAAGCCAGCGGTGATGACGCAAAATTGCGATCTGCGTTAAAAGCTTATGCTGCATCTCGTGCTGATGATAAGCCTGTTAACCCTGAATTTAGATTGTTAGATGGTATGGCAGGTCAGATGATCCAAGGTATCGCAGATCGTTACTGGACTGAAAATACAGGTGTACGTGCGCCAGATGATGGTATGTCTACTTTCTGGGATGAACAAGCTTCTTCTGGTGATGACGAGTTATTCAATGACTTACCTGCGCCAACAGAAGATCCTGCTCCATCTACAGAAGAACCCGCAAATAATCCATAATATTCATTTTCTTTCTAATGAATAGATTGGTTAGAATCAAAGAAGAGCAATAGCTCTTCTTTTTTATGGTGTCGCATGGTCCAACAGAAGCATAATGAGAATTTTTGGTTTATTGGTTTAAGCATCACTTTTTTTGCAGTTCTTCAGCTTTTTCAAAATGCCTTGATTTATCAATCAGACTTATTTCTGACTCAACCTTGGCGTTGGTGGACAGGGCATTGGGTACATGTGGGATGGATTCATTATGGCTTAAATGTGTTGGCTTTGGCATGTCTCCCTTTGCTATTTCCCAACATTCAACAAAAAGTCTTAATCTTATTATTGCTGGTTTTATCACCTTTACTCAGTCTTTGTTTTTACCTGTTTTATCCTCAGATTTTCGCTTATGCAGGCTTGTCAGGTGTTTTGCATGGTTTATTTATTTTTGGTGCAATTGTAAGTTTGCAACAACCGCATGAACGTAAATTTGCTGTATTGCTACTCTTACTCATCCTTGGAAAAATAGCTTGTGAATATCGCTTTGGCGCTCTACAAACAGAACAATTGATTGGTCATCCTGTATTGACGCAGGCTCATTTACTAGGTGTCATTTTTGGCAGTATTTGTTCAATTTTAACTTTGGTTTTTCATTTTAATGTTTTAAAGAATAAGTAATATTATAAGGGGAGACAAAAATATTAACTTCTTACAATTGATTAATTTTGATCTGCTTTTGTTCTTGATTCTTCAGGCATTCAGCGTATTTTAGTAAGAATAATAGATAAACACTGATTTTTTCTCATATTAAATTATAAATTTAGAGGTGAGTTGACAAAAAGGTCGCCAAAAAAATTAATCTTTGTCATGTTTTTTCTAGGAAAATTACGGCAAATTTAAGATGTACCGATAGGAATGGGTATTGGTAAAGGATTTTACCTCTGACCTAATAATAAAGATAAGTTATGCAAGCAATTGCATAGTGGTTTTAAAACTGGAATAACAATGCAAGAACCTGTAAATAATAGATCGGGATTAGGTCTACTCAGTTATCTCTGGAATGAGTGGTTCTCAACCTTTTCCATCCTTATTCTACTCCTGCTGACCTTGATTATTGGGACAGGGGATATGATCCATGGGCAAATGCTCCGTTTAGGCGAACGCCTGTATGGAGACGAAAAAATAGGAATGCAATATTCCTTTTTACGTGCCGAACCAAAACAACCTTCATGTGATCGCAATCTAGACATCGATAAGCTGGTAAAAGAAAAAATGCAACAGGAAGCCAGTGATCCTGATGCTGCGTTTTTCGGGTTAACACCTGAGGCAGATGTCCGAGCGTCATTTGTTTCAGCCCAGACTGATTGTGAACAAAAATATGCGTTCTATGATAAGTCAATGAAGCATATGGAAGATCATCCATCCATTCGTACTTATCGTTCAATGGAAACGGGCTTTTTCTGGATATTGAAATGGGGCTCTGAACATCGCGTCCTGATTTTAATTTTGATGGTGGTGATTGCTGCAATCACAGCATCATTAAAAATGCATCATATTGGTTTACGCCCTGCACGAACCAAACTTGATTTTAAAGTTTATAACGTTGCAATGGTGCTTGGTAATGCATTGCTCAGTTTCTCGGTAATTAGCCAGTATCGTTCCGTACAAAACTCAGGTGTAGAATCTACACTGGAAACCATCGGTGTCTACTGGTTGTGGATGATTCTATTTACCGTCCTCACCGTGATTAGCCTGTATAAATTATTCCGCACACCTGAAACAGCCGAAGAAGGTGGGAATTTTGGACTAGCACTGCTCAGCATTCCTTTATATGCCTTCATGGCGATTGTAACGGGTATTGCCTTTACATTCTTTATGGACTATCCAATGGGACAAGGGATTTACCTTGGCTTATTGACTGAGTTCTCTAATATCTTCCTGAACTTAGCGCTGTTCATTTGGGCGGGGATGTTACTGACTCAAACCCGAGTCATGGACTTGTTCTTGGCGATTTTACGCCCTTGGAACTTGGCGCCAGAAACATTGACTTGGATCATTTTGATTGGTGCTGCAATTCCTACAGCCTATACTGGCGCATCGGGTATCTTCGTTGTTGCCGCGGGTGCGATCATCTATAAAGAAGTATGGAATTCTGGTGCACGCCGTCAATATGCATTGGCTGTTTCAGCAATGTCAGGTTCATTGGGTGTGGTATTACGTCCATGTCTGTTGGTGATTTTAATTTCGATGCTTGATAGCCGCCATGTCACTTCTGATGAATTATTTGATCACGGTATCTATGTATTCTGGTTAACTGCATTTATTTTCCTCGGGGTGTCATTGTTCCTTGCAGAGAATAAATTCCGCATTAACTCACCAAAAGTTGCAGTTCCAGGTATGTTGCGCGCATTTTTACCTGTGATCCCATATATTTTGATTGTTGCAGTTGTGATCGGCTTCTATAAGTTCGGTTTAGACACGCAAATGGATGAGTTTACTGCACCTGTTATTCTTCCAATCATGCTGTTGGCATTTATTTTGTTTGATAAATTATTTGGCAATAAATTACCAATTCCGGAAAATCCAAATAAAGCACTTGCACTGGAACATGAAAAGAATTCAGAGTACTTACGTGAGCATGGAGATACCGCAGAAACTAAGCGTGGTTTCCGCAGTGCGATTCGTTTTGCGACCTCTGAGAGTGTAGGACATATTGGTGCACTGATTATCCTGATGGCATTGTCTGCAAGTGTGGGTGGTTTGATTGAGCGTAGCGAAATCGTGACCATGGTTCCAACGCATCTGGGCAGTATCTTGGTAACGCTTGGCTTTATGGCGTTATTGCTTGCAATGATCGGGATGACAACAGATCCATTCGGTGCGGTGATTCTTGTTGCTGCAACGATTGCGCCAGTTGCATTTGATAATGGTATCCATCCAATCCACTTCTGGATGATTGTATTGGTTGCATTCGAGTTCGGTTATGTGACGCCACCAGTTGCACTGAATCATTTGCTGACGAGGCTCTCTGTGGGCGATGCTGAAGTCGCCGCCGCTGACGCTGAAGCGAAAGCAAAATATACCAGCTTCTATTATCGTTATGAGCGTTGGATCTTACCAATCGTGGTCTTGTTCTCTGCCTTAATGATCGTGACCTATGCACCTTACTTATTTAATCTATTTGATTGGTATAGTGCGAAGTAATGACCACAATTAAAAAGCGCCTTAGGGCGCTTTTTTTGATGGTATGTATTATGTGGAGAAATTACAGCTTTTAAGTGCTGATATATTTGAGCAAAAAAGTTAAAGCGAACATTTATAAATAGCTGTAGTCGATATGTCGATGATTGTGCTAAAACTTGATGACCGTGTTTAGAGTGAGTCAGACTGAAATTGTTGAATATATTCACTGGGCGTTAAACTGGTCTCTCGTTTAAACATGGCACTAAAAGCACTTGCACTGTCATAACCTAAATCTAAAGCAACATTGAAAATTGACTTATTCATTGCGAGATCAATCATTGCTTGCATCAAGCGGGCTTGGCGAACCCAATGACTAAAATGCATTTGGGTTTCTTTTTGAAAATGTCGTGTAAGGGTTTTGGGGCTGATATGCAAAAGTGCTGCGGCATGTGCTAAGCTCCAATCCTGAGCCAGATCATTTTTAATAGCAACGCAGAGTTTTTGCAGTTTAATATTTTGCGGTTCGGGCAAATTAAAAGGCAGTACATTTAGTAGAGCCACTTCATCTAAAATCAACTCAAGTAATCGCTGCTCTCGACTGTGTGGCTGAATTGGGCTTTGAATCTGCATGACATGACGAATCAACTCTTTGAGCAGGGGAGAAATACTCACGACACGACAATGATTCACCAATTGATCACGTGCATCAGGCTCGATAAATACGCCATAGGCTTGTACATCACCACTGATGTGTAAGGCATGAAGCTGATAGGCAGGAATCCATACACCACGTCCAGGAGGTGTAACCCAAGTTCCCTCTGTGGTTTGTACTCGAATTACACCCGTAAGCGTATGAATGAGCTGAACTCGATCATGGCTGTGCCAATCTTCTACATGACCGTGACTATAGTTTTCTGTAAATGCATATACAGGATAATCTAAAAATCCATGATCGTAATTATTGCCCAACGACCTACCCCCATATTTGAATGTTTGGTTTTATTTTCAACATGACCCTGTGCCTATCATAAATAAAATGTCCTTTTCTCGATAATTTTTGTCATTTTGTCGTACAAGCCCGAAATCAATATTTTTTAACATGATTGCTTCTTTCTGTATAGGCAGAAGCTTATGTTCCAAAAAGCATATTTCTATCCCTTGTTTGCCATTTTGTTTTGGGCTGGAAATGTCATTGTGTCCAAAATGGCGAGTCATGCGATTTCACCGATAGCGATTACATTTTATCGATTGGTCTTTGCATTGGCTGTGATGAGTACTTTTGTTCTGATTCCGACATGGAAAAATCGTAAAGTCATTGCTCAATACTGGAAGCACTTGGCTTTAGGTGGCTTTCTATCAGTCTCATTATTTCAGTTTTTATCTTATCAGGCTGCTGCTACCACGACTGCAACCAATATGTCGATTGTCACAGCGCTGATTCCCTTATTGACAATTATTTTAAGTACTTGGATTTTAAAAGATCAGATGAGTTATGGTTTGGTGATCGGGGGCTTATTATCTTTTTATGGTATTTTGTACTTATTGAGTCATGGACATATTGCTCAGGTGTTTACTCAACGTATGCATCTTGGTGATGCCTTGATGCTTATTGCATCAATCGGTTATGCGCTATATGGTGTTCTGTTAAAGCGTTGGAAAATGCCGATCCCTGCTTGGCAAGCAAATTTTGTGATGTCTACTTTTGCAATCCTATATGTTTTACCTTTTTCCATTTTTTTACCTGCTTCTCAAATGCAGTTGAATCAACACACCATTCCTTTAATTTTATATGCCAGCATTTTCTCGTCTATTTTGTTGTCTTATTTATGGATTGAGGGGGTAAGGCATTTAGGACCGAATAAGAATAGTATTTTTATGAATTTATTGCCGATTTTTACTGCTTTAATTGCAGTGGCGTTGCTCGGAGAACAGCTGCAAGTTTTCCATTTGGTTGGTGGTGGTCTGACATTGTGTGGAATTTTATTGGCACAAATGATGCAAAAACCGATTCAATGGGGCAAACGAAATAAACAGTCACTCGACTCACTTTAAATGTATTTTATTGACCATAAAAAAGCCTAAACAGTGTGTTTGTTTAGGTTTTTATGAATCCACCGCTTTATTGCTTTTGAGTAGCAAGTTGTTGTTCTAATATTTTAATTTGCTCTTCTTTCAACTTAATCAATTGATCTGCATCCGCATGTTGAGAGGTGAGGTTCTGCTGTTGATCATCCAATTGTTTTTGAATGTCTTCTAACTTGGCAACTTCCTCTTTTGCCAAACTGGCATTCTCTGGGACTTTATCTTTTAAAATCGTTTCATTGACTAATTCCACATTGGCTGCAGAAGCGCTTTGCTCAGCGGGCTGTGCGGTAACTGGAGCAGTTTCTGGTACTTTTTTGGTAGGTGCAGTTTGATGAATTTGCTCATTATTTTGTGCCGTTTCAGATGAATGATTCAACCAGAAAAAACCTGCAATTAATAAAATAACCGCTATTAAGCCACCTGCAATGATCCACATTAATTTTGAATTATTTCTTTCTTCTACATACATTTTATAAGATCCAATTTATTTTGAAGAGCGAGGCTTGAATTGAATCACCCCAATTTCATCAGGTATGGCTGGCTCTTCAGGCGCATCTACATGAGTAGGGCGATTTTCAGAGTAACCACACTCGATGCATTCAATCCATTCAGCATCGCCTTGGGTGAGCATTACAATACGATCCATCGCTTCACATTTCGGACATTTTGCACCAGCAATGAAACGACGTTTAATATTCATACACCCACCACACTTTAAACAATTTTGACCGTTAGTTTAAGCGTTTTTTTAGCTATTCGTCCAACCTTGATGACGCAATAATGCATCTATTTTTGGCTCACGACCACGGAAATTGATAAATGCGTCAAGTGCTGTATCTTTTCCGCCAACTGCAAGAATTGCCTTACGAAATTCTTGACCAGTCTGGGTGTTAAAAACACCTTCATTTTCAAAACGGTCAAAAGCATCACTGGCTAAAACTTCAGCCCATTTGTAGGAATAATAGCCTGCAGCATAACCTCCTGCAAAAATATGACTGAACCCATTTTGGAAACGGTTATAAGGTGCAGTCGCTAACACTGCATATTTATGTCGAATATCATCTAAAGTCGCTTGGATCTGTTCTGCATTCAGTGCAGGAGTGAGCTTGTGAATGGTTAAGTCAAATAAAGCAAATTCGATTTGACGTAACGTTTGCATACCTGATTGGAAGAAACGTGCATCCAACAATGCTTTAAGCAGGTGATCGGGCAGTGTATCTTTAGATTCGATATGTTCACTGATTAAAGCTAAACTTTCACGGTCCCAAGTCCAAAACTCCATAAATTGACTTGGTAATTCAACTGCATCCCAAGCCACACCGTGTGTTCCTGCAACTGCGATATTATCCACTTCGGTTAACATGTGATGTAAGCCATGACCAAACTCATGGAATAAGGTATTCACTTCATCATGTGTTAATAACGCAGGTTGATTACCTACAGGAGGGGTGAAATTTCCAACCATATAGCAAATTGGTTTTTGTAAACCTGTTTCGGTTTGCATACGTGACCGGAAGCCACTCATCCATGCACCACCACGTTTACCATTGCGGGCATAAAGGTCAAAATAGAATCCACCTATTACAGTCCCTTGATCTTCTAGCTCATAGTAGTGTGCATCTTTATGCCAAAGTGGAGCTTCACGCTCAATCACTTGGATACCATACAAGCGTTTTACAATATTGAATAAGCCTTGAATGACTTTAGGTGCAGGAAAGTAAGGTTTTAAATCTTCTTGAGAAAGATTGAACTGTTGAACTTTAAGTTTCTCAGAATAATAGGTACTGTCCCAGGCTTTCAGTTCATCGATACCATCTTGTTGGGCGATGGCTTTGAGTTCATCAACTTCTTTTAATGCTGGAGTGCGCGCATGTTCTGCTAAATCCACAAGAAATTGATCTACAGTGGCAACATCGGGTGCCATTTTTGATGCAAGTGAATATTCAGCATAATTGTCAAAACCTAAAAGCTTTGCCATTTCCTGACGTAAGCTCAGGATTTCAACCATGACCGGCGCATTGTCAAACTGTGTGTCAATTGCTTGATCAGATGCACGTGTTACGTAGGCATGGTAAAGCTCTTCACGTAAAGCCCGATCATCAGCATAGGTCATGATCGCCAAATAGGATGGAATATCTAAAGTAGCAACAGGTTGGTCTAACTCACGTTGCTGTCCATATTGTTTGAGCAATTCGATGCTACTTTGCGGTAAACCTTTTAACTGTTCTGTCGTTAAAACTTTACTATATGCTTGGGTCGAGTCTAAAACATGATTTGAAAAGTCTGACGAGAGTTGTGATAGACGTGCTGAAATTTCAGCATAGCGTTTTTTGGCTTGACCTTCTAAAGCGACACCTGAAAGCTTAAAGTCTCGAAGCGCGAGTTTAATTGCACTCTGTTGAGCTGCTGATAAGTCAGCAAAAATTGAGTTGTCATAGACATTTTGATAAGTCTGGAACAAAGCAACATGTTGACCAAGCTGAGTGTAGTATTCGCTGAGGCTTGGTAATAAGGCTTGATACACTTCGCGTGTTTCGGCATTGTTCATGACCGCATTGAGGTGTGACAAAATTCCCCAAGATTCACTCATATTGTTTTCAAGTGTATCTACCGTTTCAATCACGGTAAGTTGTTGCTGAATCGTTTCAGGAACTTGAGTCAATTCATTTAAAAAGTTTTGACCATTTTGAATGGCTTGTTCAATATTGTGTTGAAGTTGATCTAGGGTGATTTGATCAAATTGGGGGATAGGCAAAGTTGCCTTTTCTAATGTCATATGCTTTATGCCATATCAATTCTAAAGTTATAGATAGATGTAGGGCTTTTAAGTGGCGAAATCAAGGTATAACAATAAAATTAACACAGTGCTTAGTCTAACTGTTTGGTTTTGATGTTGTATTCAAAAGGTACAGAAAACGGTCCAGCATCGAAACTAATGCCTAAAATATCTTTGTTCAGATAAAAACCATCTGCTTTTTTTAGATCAATGATCTTTCGATCTTCTGCATAGTCTCGATATAGATATTGCAGATCTGCGCTGTCACAAGTCTCAGCGATTGCTGATTTTTGTTGCTCAATACATGGATCAAGTTGTTTGGCAATTTCACTTGAAATTTGGCTTGCGGACAATTGATATTTTTTGAGTAATTGTGGCAAAGTCACGAATTGTTTCTTTTTTAAATCGATCACATAGTATTTTTCACGATAATAACTTCGACCACCTTCAATCTCTAAATGGATATGAATACTTAAATAATCGTGATTTTGATAAACCTGCTCTGAACTAAAATCAATTCGAGATGTTTCATCTGCTAAAAGTTCTTGCTGGATCTGTTGATTGATTTTTTCAAAGCCTTTGCCTTGGATAAAAGGAATAGTTCCTGAAAAGTTTGTGTATTTTGAAGGAATCGTTTGAGTTTTAAAGGTGATGGTTTCAGCAGAAGCTACACAGCTGAGTAACAGTGTTGCAAGTGACATGGTGGTTTTAATTTTCATAACTTTGCTTCTTGGGCTATTCTTATTTAATAATTATAGAGTAAACGCATATTGAACATTTCAATTTTAACGAATGGAATCATCCGTGACTAAATACTTTAATGTGAGTAATTAAAGAGCCTAATGGTGACTCAACGACAATAAGTTGAGTCGGAATTTCTTGCTGATCCTTAAATTTGTTATAGAAATCTTCTGAAATGCAGAGATTTAGAAATTCATTAGAATGATCATTGATACCCAATTGATAATTACACGTGAAAAAATTACGGCGATTTGATTTATAAATGGTATGTGTTTGAACATTTATCAGTTTCTGTTCTCCCAAAAGTGAGGTATATGCTATAGGAACAATTCCAGAAACTTGGCAATCAATAAAAAAGAAAATAAGTAGGGGTAACCATAATAAATTAAAAGCTTTTTCTGGATCATAAATTATATTTAAAGGATCAATTTGTTTGATATTTTTTCTAAAAACATAAATTAAAATTGTAGCAATTATCGTGAGTACTGCACAAAGCACCAATAATGCAATATCTAACTTAGGGTTAAGTAAAAAGCTTGCATTTGATTTAACCCAGATCGCACTGACGAGCATATAAATATAGATCAAACAAACAATAGATTTTATATTTTTATTTTGCATATTTTGAATGATAAAGTGACTCAATTAATCAAAAGAAGCCTTACAAAGTAAGGCTTCCTAAAAAATTATTCATCTTTTGCTTTCGCATTCGACTTTTTCTTTTTTACCTTTTTCTTCACTTTATCTTTAGTCTTTGTTTCAGACTTTGTTGAAGTACTTTTTCCAGATTTTTTACTGTAAGAGCTGGGTTTTCCTTTGGCTTTTTTCTTTCGAATGGGGCGTTCTCCATCTTCACTGACATTTGAACGATCAGATTCAGATTTAGCTTTGTTTGGACGCTCAGAGAAAACTTCTTCTTTTGCTGTTGGTTTTGCAACACGTGGAGCACGACTGCGAATCGCACGACCTGCATGAGACAGTTGTTGCAACAACTCAAAATCAATCTTACGCTCATCCAGATTGACGCCAGCAACCTTAATCTTCACCTCATCACCTAGACCAAAAACTTGTCCACGATTTTGTCCAATTAAAGTTTGGCTCATTTGATCGTAAACAAAATAATCATCGCCTAGCTGGCTGACATGCACCATACCATCGACATACAAGTCTTTTAAGGTGATGAATAATCCAAACTCAGCCGTTGCGCTGATTACACCAACAAACTCTTCACCCAAATGCTGTTGCATATAGTGACATTTCAACCATGAGGTGACAGAACGAGAAGCTTCATCTGCACGACGTTCAGTTGCAGAGAAATGTTCACCTGCATCTTCTAACGCCGCACCTGAAAGTGGATACTTTTTGTTGGTTAAACTGGCTTTAATCGCACGATGTAAGAGCAGGTCAGGGTAGCGACGAATTGGTGAGGTAAAATGAGTATATGCTTCATAAGCCAAACCATAGTGACCTACATTTTTTGGTCCATAATAAGCTTGCATCATTGAACGTAACAACACTGCATGGATACTTGGCGCATCAATACGATCTTTGGTCGCTTCAATAACAGCTTGATAGTCCGCCTGTGTCGGCTGATCAGGAAATTTAAGACCAAGTAACTTGACGAAGTCTTTGACTTTCTGAATTCGAGAAAACTCTGGTGCCTCATGTACGCGGTATAACATTGGTACATCATTTTTTAGACAATATTCTGCTGCGGCAACGTTGGCGAGCAACATACATTCTTCAATCAGTTTGTGTGCAACATTTCGAGTGCGCGGTAAAATCTCTTTAATTCCACCTAATTCATCAAAGGTCATATACGTTTCAACGGTTTCAAATTCCATTGCATGACGCTGTGCACGTAAACCTTTTAATGTTTCATATAATTGGTAAAGTGTATTGACAGATTTACGCACATCACGATCTTCAGGAATCGAATTGCTGTCGCCATCTAAGTATTGTGCAACTTGAGTGTATGTCAATCTTGCTTTTGAATGCATCACCGATGGGTAGAATTCAAATTTGGTTACACGACCTGCACGGCTGAGATTTAAATCACAGACCATACATAAACGGTCAACATGTGGATTTAAAGAACATAATCCATTTGATAACGCTTCAGGCAACATGGGCAATACATAATGAGGGAAATACACGGATGTACCGCGCTCTTGTGCTTCATCATCTAAAGGTTGACCGATTCGCACATAATGGCTGACATCGGCAATAGCCACGACTACACGATAACCACCACCTGCACGCTTTTCAGCATAAACGGCATCATCAAAATCACGAGCATCTTCACCATCAATGGTGACTAGTGGCAAATCACGTAAATCTATACGCCCTTGTCGATCTTTTGCTGAAGGTTCTTTATAAGCTTCAGCCTCTTTGATGACTTCTTCTGGGAATTCATAAGGTAAACCATATTCTAAAATGGTTTGTGGGATGATAATTTCAGTATCTGCTTTATCCGCCATGGACTGAATCACATGACCTGTGGCAAATTCGTCCCGTGTAGGATAATCATCAATTTCTACACGTAAAGCATCACCCACTTTGGCTTTGGCATGCTCAATGAGTTCTTTTTCTAAGGTAATGGGTTGATGTGCATTAGGATTGGCAGGTTGTATAAAGTACTCACCATCAAATTCTGCAACTTTACCAATCAATTGCTTCACTCGGCGTTGAGTCACTTCGGTGATATATCCCCAAGCTTTACCTTTACGGTCTACAGAGGTTTGCTGAACTTTTACTCGGTCACCATGAAAGACTTGGCGTAATTCACGCTCAGGTAGCAAGTATTCATCTTTTTTACCATCCAGACTGGCAACCCCTAAGCCTTTTGCATTGACATAAACTGTGGCATCAAGGGTCGGTTGATCTGCCATGAGTTGATATTTAAAACCATCTTTCATCAACTGACCATCACGTACCATTGCACTTAAACGATGGCTTAAAGCATCTATACTTTTTTGATCGACAATTTCAAACAGTTCTACAAGATCGGCATGTGACAATGCTTCTTGTTTTTGCTCAATGATTTCTAAGATCAGCGTACGACTTGGAATGGGATTGTCGTAACGCTCAGCTTCAGCTTTGGCTTCAGGATCGACCCAATTTTTCATGATGTATTTGGTTTCTAGTCAGAAGATAGGATTAGCATAAGACATACCGTGCAATACTGCACGTAATTGATTGCAATATTGTGTTTTTAATTTGGTTTTTTTAGAAATTGGGCATGTTTTTTAAGATGATGAATATTTTGCAGCATAAAAAAACAACAAAATGATGAAAAACGCTTAAAAAGTATTTAATTGAGTAAATTTCTCTATTTTTTTTAATATCATCACTTGCCGAATCGGGTTTAACTTTGTATTATGGCGGCTCGTTACGGTGAGATGGGTGAGTGGCTGAAACCACATCCCTGCTAAGGATGCATACGGGTAACTGTATCGAGGGTTCGAATCCCTCTCTCACCGCCAACGATTACTTATGACGCGCTCATAGCTCAGCTGGATAGAGCACTTGGCTACGAACTAAGGGGTCGGGAGTTCGAATCTCTCTGAGCGCACCAATAAGTTAATCAACATGTAACGAATGCCTTTAGGCAACACAAGTATTGCGCTCATAGCTCAGCTGGATAGAGCACTTGGCTACGAACTAAGGGGTCGGGAGTTCGAATCTCTCTGAGCGCACCAACTTGAACATCTTCGGATGGTAAATCAACCGCTTCATTGCGGTTTTTTTGTGTCTGTAATTTGATAAACTAAAAAAAATAACTTAAGAAAATTATCTATGCAGAAAATTTGTGACTTATATATTCCTCATATTTTGGATGATTATTCACCTCTAGAATATTTACATATCTTGGAACCACATTTTACATATGACCCAGAGAAAAGTTATCAAGGATATTTGAATGTTAATGTTCGCCGTATAACACTAGTAAATTTTATTACAGAATTCCGAAAACGGAAAATGCAAATTTATAATGTTCCAATTCAGTATCGAGATCAGGCAAATTTATCAATAGATCAAGCATTTGAATATGCATTAAAAGCAATAGATTTGGAAAATTATCACATAACTAAAACGAGTTTTATGGGAATGGATTCTCCTGTTGTTTGGCGATTTCCGTTGTCTCATTTATTTGAGGAAAAAGCGGGTGCAGGGATCAGTGTGGATAAATTAGATGGTCATATTTGGACAATGGAAGAAATAGAAGAATATGATTATGATTTTAATAATTTTTTATAGTTTATTAAAAGAAATTCTTTGAGTTTGTTTTTAGGTTTTTGATTTATCTTTTATGATTCAATGTTAACAAATTGGACCACATCAGCATCTAAATCATTTCGCATATTCTCTTCTAAATATAGTTCAACAGAAAGCGCTAAGTGAGAGTAAGCTTTAACCTTTTTTAGGTTAGGATTTTTTAGGAGTTGAGGATAAAAATTTAACATTTTGATTAAAATCGAGTACACATTTTGAGTATCTGATTCTTCCACCATCGCAAATAAATCATCAAGTCAAGAATTACATATTCTTGACTTTGACTTTTTAAGAAATCTAGAAATAATTGGGAAAGCTGTAGTGCTTCATAACTAAAGTGGATCCCTGTCCCAAAATATTTCTGAAAATTATAAATAGTATGCAAGTAGTTGTTTTATAGTTAATAATATGAATATTTACCCTCTATTTGAGATTCGTAAAGATGGATATTTTCTTTAGAAAAGAGTGCTAACCAAAATAAAGGAATTAAATTTTTGATGCAAAGCCAAGCGCACTAACATCATTGAAATCACATTTAGGAGAAGGACTATTTGAAAAATACAAAGTAATACAACAGCTCATTTTTAATATAGTGGCTAAGAGTTATTTAATTAATAAAACTATAAAAGTTAAGTAAAGTGTACACCTCTAATTGCATTTAAATCTACGCGTCTATTCTTGTCGCGAAGTAAGTTGTCTAAGCCCAATTTCCAAGCTAAAAACTTTAAAATGGTAACAAGAATATTGGCTTTGAAGGGATCACATGACAGCATATACAGACGGATACTATATCTATGAGCATGTGGATTTCATTTGCCATTTTAATTTACAACAATGTGATGGCTGTAATCGAACCTTGACAGGTTTTGTCTATGAACTGCAAATTCAAAGCTTGGACAATGAGTCTGTGATTTTTTGTACCGCATGTATGGAGCAATTGGAGTTGGTGAACGTGGATTAATTACTTTAAATCTTGTGCTTTATTGTTCTGATTATCCCCCCGATATTCTCTATAAAAAATCAACGACGGACCATTATATTTATCGAAAAGCTTATCTGATAATCATATTTATTTAGAAAAAAATATCGCTGTAAGATAGTTCAAAATCATTTTTTCTGCTTTAGCACATTGCATAAAATAATTATTCTGGATGATTTCTTTGAATTGGCAATATATCTATAGTGTGATGCCTCAGTTTGTTTCGGCAACGCTGACGACACTTAAAATCTCAATCATCAGCATTATTCTCGCCATCTTGGTGGGTTTAATATGCAGTATTTTGATGACTTATCAAGTACGTGTATTCGACAAAATAGCCAAAGTTTATATTGAGCTATCTCGCAATACCCCCTTATTAATTCAGCTTTTTTTCCTTTATTACGGTTTACCCAAATTAGGAATCAAAATCGATGGATTTACCTGTGGTGTGATCGGTTTGACCTTCTTAGGTGGAAGCTATATGGCGGAAGCGTTTCGGGCAGGATTGCAATCAGTTGCCCAAGGGCAAATTGATTCAGGGGAAAGTATTGGTCTGAATCGAGTGCAAGTCTTTCAATATGTCGTTTTCCCCCAAGCCCTATCCGTTTCGATTCCTGCAATTGGGGCAAACTGTTTATTTCTGATTAAAGAAAGTTCAGTCGTCAGTGCAATCGCCGTGGTTGAATTACTATTTGTCACCAAAGACTTGATTGGTATGGACTATAAGACCACAGAAGCATTGTTTCTGCTGATCCTGTCCTATCTGATTATTTTAATGCCTGTCTCTATTCTTACCAGTTATCTGGAATACCGTAGTCGGAGGGCAAGCCATGGAGTTTGATTATCTCTTTCAAACAAGCCACCTTGTTCGGTTGTTTGAAGGGCTATGGGTTACTGCCAAAATCGCCTTCATTTCTGTATTTTTCTCGGCAATTTTTGGCACTGTTTTGGGGGTGATCATGACCTCAAAAAATATTCTGATTAAAGCAATTTGTCGTCTGTACTTAGAGGCGATACGCATCATCCCTATTCTGGTTTTACTGTTTGTTTTCTACTTTGGTTTTGCAACATGGTTTAACTGGCAATGGTCAGCAGTGTTGGTTTGCATTGTTGTTTTTGTTTTGTGGGGAACTGCGGAAATGGGTGATTTGGTCCGAGCGGCAATCACCTCTATTGATCAGCATCAAAAGGATGCTGCCTATGCACTGGGTTTGAGCCCAATACAAACTTTGAGTTTTGTGGTTTTTCCATTGAGCCTTAAACGTGTTACGCCTGGTGCAATCAATTTGTTTACCCGTATGATCAAAACCAGTTCCTTGGCTGTCCTGATCGGGGTGGTGGAAGTGATCAAAGTTGGACAACAAATTATTGAAAACTCGCTGTTGGTTGTACCCAATGCCTCGCTGTGGATCTATGGTTTGATCTTCTTTTTATATTTCCTCATTTGCTATCCCTTATCTCGTTTGGCAACACATTTAGAAAAAGTTTGGGAGTCACGATGACTTTGTTATCTATACAACAATTACAGAAATCATTTGCAGAAAGTCATATTTTACAAGGCATAGATTTGGACGTAAAACAAGGTGAGGTTGTGGTGGTTCTGGGTCCTTCAGGATGCGGAAAAAGCACTTTGTTGCGCTGTATTAATGGCTTGGAAAAGATCCAAGGCGGTCAGATCTATTTAGAGGGTTCGGGAGTGTTAGGGCAGGATTTACCATGGGTTGATGTACGTCAAAAAATTGGCATGGTGTTTCAAAACTACGAACTTTTTGGACATATGAATGTGATTGATAACATTCTGTTAGGACCCTTAAAAGTTCAGAAACGTCTTCGCATAGAAGCAGAAAAGGTTGCGGATGAATTATTAAAGCGGGTCGGATTATATGATCGCAAGCAGGATTATCCACGACAACTTTCGGGTGGTCAAAAACAACGTATAGCAATAGTGCGCTCTTTAGTCATGCAACCCCAAGTGATTTTACTGGATGAGATTACAGCGGCTTTAGATCCAGAAATGGTGCGAGAGGTTTTGGATGTGGTGTTGAAACTTGCCCATGAGGGAATGACCATGTTGATCGTGACACATGAAATGTCGTTTGCTCGAAAAGTCGCAGATCGTATTATCTTCATGGACAAAGGCAAAATTATTGAACAAGCCACACCTGAACAGTTTTTTCAGCAGCCACAAACTGAACGTGCGAAAGCATTTTTAAATATGTTGAATTATTAGCAAATCGATTTAGAAATAATAACGAGGAAGTATGGCTTTATCTTATTTAACACAATCTCCGAATTTTTTAAAAATTTCCACGGCTGTTCGAACATTGGGTATCGCACTATGTGTGGGAATAATGACTGCTTGTAGTCCCTCATCAGAATCACAGCAATCGATCACGCAGGATCAACAAAAGGATCAATCTTTAGAAAAGATCAAGCAGAAAGGAATTTTTCGAGTTGCCGTTTTTGCCGATAATCCACCATTTGGTTATGTGGACAGTACGGGTAAACCACAAGGTTTTGATATCGCTTTAGCAAAAAGAGTGACCAAAGATATGCTTGGGGATGAAAATAAGATTGAACTTGTGGTGACTGAGGCTGCAAACCGTGTGGAATTTTTAAAATCAGGTAAAGTGGATGCCGTATTTGCGAGTTTTTCAGTCACACCAGAGCGTAAACAAGTGGTCGATTTTGCTCAGCCTTATTTAAAGGCAGCCTTGGGTATCGTATCGCCTAAAGCTAAGGTGATTACAGATATTCACCAGCTCGAAGGTAAAACCTTGATCGTCAATAAAGGTTCAACTTCTGATATTTATTTCACCAAGAACTATCCAAAAATTAAATTATTAAAGTTTGAACAAAATACCGATGCATTTAATGCCCTTAAAGATGGTCGTGGTGATGCTATTTCGCAAGACAGCACTTATGCCTTGGCATGGGCATCGGAAAACCCAACATTTACTGCGGGGATTCAACAAATTGGAAACCAAGATTTTATTGCACCAGCCGTAAAAAAAGGTGATACGCAACTTTTAGCTTGGTTGAATCATGAAATTTTAAGCTTACAAAAAACGGGCGAAATTCAGAAAATTTACGATCAAACCCTACAACCCGTTTATGGCACAACCATAGATTCCAAAGTCTTTTTGGATGTCACACCGAAATCATAGTTGAACAAAACATCAAAATAACGATCGCTTAAATATCAAAATAGAGCAGAGGATAATGAAATGAATATATCGCTTAAACAGTTCACTCATTTACTGGCGGCATCCGTATTGAGCTTGGGTTTGGTGGCGTGTAATAAAAATACAGCTAGCACTGACAAAACGGTCGAACCTGAGCAAACAGCGACAAACAGTATTGAACAGATTAAGAAAAATGGGGTTGTTCGTATAGGTGTATTTAGTGATAAACCACCTTTTGGTTATCTCGATGCACAAGGTAAAAATCAAGGCTTCGACGTGGAAATTGCCAAGCATGTTGCCAAAGACTTATTGGGTGATGAAAATAAAGTTCAGTTTGTTTTAACTGAGGCGGCTAATCGTGTTGAATATTTAAAAGCCAATAAAGTGGATATTATTTTTGCCAATTTCACTGTGACACCTGAGCGTCAGGAAGTGGTCGATTTTGCTAAACCTTATTTAAAGGTTTCTTTGGGAGTGGTTTCACCTAAAGCCAAGCCGATTACAGATCTGGCTCAATTAAAAGGGCAAACCTTGTTGGTCAATAAAGGCACTACAGCAGATTCATTTTTCTCTAAATCCCATCCTGAAATTAAATTACAGAAATATGAGCAAAATACAGAAACTTTTGACGCGTTGAAAGATGGTCGAGGTGTCGCACTGGCTCATGATAATTTATTGGTTTTGGCTTGGGCAAAAGAGAACCCAAATTATACAGTAGGTATTACCAGCTTAGGTCAGCATGATTTAATTGCACCTGCAGTGAAAAAGGGCGACAAAGCACTTTTAGATTGGTTAAATCAAGACCTCGAAAAATTATCTAAAGCAGGTGTAATCCAACAAGCCTATGAGAAAACACTCAAACCTGTCTATGGCGACAGCATCAATCCAAAAGATTTGCTGGTGGAGTAATGTCATCATCAGGTTCTACGACTGAAAAAGCTTAGCACGTTGAGTACAAGGGAAGCATTTTGCAACTAAGAGATTTTTTTGACGAAAGTATCTTGTGCAAGAATCTGCTTTCCTTGTTTTGTCATGGGTTGCATAAGTGCTAACTCTTCTCCTGTATGTTGATCTATCAAAATAGAGTGGGGTTGATTGTGATCAAATAAAAATTGTTCGCCCCATTGTCTGAATGCAACCACAATTGGAAATAAGGCAATGCCTTGTTCTGTTAATGCATATTCTAAATAAGCAGAGCCATCTGAAGCAGGTTGAGTTTTAAGAATTTGCGCATCAACTAATTTGGTCAAACGATCGGAGAGAATGTTTTTGGCAACATTTAAATTTTTTTGGAAATCGCTAAAACGCTTAAGACCATCAAAAGCATCTCTAATGATCAGTAAGACCCAACGATCTCCAATCAACTGTACTGAACGAGCCACAGGGCAGGCTTGGTATTTTTCTTGATTCATTTTATTTACACGTCATCAAAACTAAGACTATAAAACCAGTTGCAATTTAAAACAAGTTTAAGTAGTTTTAATCTGGTTGCAAATTAAAACCAGGTTAATATGAAATGAAAAATAAGACGATCCAAGCGCAACAAATAAAAGCCCATCAAGAAAATTTCTCAACACTGCCACAGGCTTTGGTGATTTTATTGGCATGTGCTGCTGGGTTGAGTGTGGCAAATGTTTATTATGCCCAGCCTTTACTGGATTTGTTTGCTCAAGATTTTAAATTGTCTTATTCATGGGCAGGTCTCATTGTTTCATTGACTCAAATAGGCTCAATCATTGCGCTGATTTTTATTGTGCCTTTAGGTGATTTATTACAACCAAAGCGATTGATATTGTTGCAAATACTGAGCTTGTGTGTGTCACTGGTTTTATTGATTGTTTCAACGCATATTGTTGCTCTATTTGCAAGTATTTTGCTTGTGGGAATGCTGGGAACAGCAATGACTCAAGGGCTAATTGTATACGCATCAGTATTAGCACCTGCTGAAGCACGTGGAAAAGTAGTGGGTACGGTTCAAGCTGGCGTGTTGTTGGGCATACTGTTATCCAGAGTTGTGGCTGGAACTTTAGCCGACTGGTTCGGGTGGCAAGGAACTTATGTATTTTCACTCATCTGTATGAGCATGACCTGTATGCTGTTATGGAAATTTCTACCGATGACTTTTCAAGGTATTGCATTATCTAAAAAGCCCAGTTACTTACAGATTATATTTTCAGTATTTGAACAACTATATCGTCATCGTGTTTTACAAATTCGTGGTCTATTGGCTTTGATTATTTTTATCAATTTAAATCTTTTTTGGAATGCTTTGGTTTTTCCTTTATCTATCCCGCCGTTTGAATATTCACATCGTTTAATCGGCTGGTTGGGTGCGATTGGTGCGATCGGAGCAGTAATGGCGATTCGTGTAGGGGGATTGGCAGACCGCGGTTATGCACAACAGGTCACCCAATTTGCATTTTTACTCATGATCATTTCGTGGTGGGTGTTGAGCAGTTTGTATTTTTCAATTTGGATATTTATTTTGGGTATTGTCTTGTTGGATGTTGCCATTCAAGCCGTACATGTGATTAACCAAAGTTTAATCTTTCAAGCAGACATTCAGTTACATGGGCGTTTGGTGGGGGCGTATATGTTGTTTTATGCATTGGGTAGTTCTATCGGTTCAATCTTAGCAACAACTTTATATAGTTCTTGGGGGTGGTCAGCCGTGTGTTTGGCTGGCGGAATATTGAGTTTAGTCGGGTATTTATTTTGGTATTTGACTCGGAGGATCGTTGCTGAATGGCAAAAAAGTATGCTTCGGTCGATTGCTAAAGCTTAAAGCGACTGCTTTTTAGCTACTTAGAAAGGAATAGCCCAAATACTAGACACTTAGATCATAACGGGATAAATAGCACTTAACAAAAAACTGAAAAGGCGTATAATGCGTCTCATCAAGACGTCGCGCTCATAGCTCAGCTGGATAGAGCACTTGGCTACGAACTAAGGGGTCGGGAGTTCGAATCTCTCTGAGCGCACCAACTTGATAAAATATTGAAAAAACCGCTTCTTTGCGGTTTTTTTGTGCCTAAAAAATGTCACAATGACAAGGATAACAAAAAATAAGGTCAGTGTTTTGATGTATGAAAAATCTTTATTTTTGCTGATGGTTGTTGTTACGCTGTTGAGTGGATGTACAGCAATTTTATGGAATAATAGTGATTCTGGAACGCTAGCCACAGGTAAAGTAGTTTCTAGTCATGCAGATAGAGTCACTGTAGATCAGGATCAAATTGTTGGCTTTGCCTACTTAAAAGAAAGTTCCTCTTCAACAAACAATGTTGATATAAAAAAACTGGACACATCTTTAATTGTGATTGGGCAAAAATATGCTTATATGATTGATATTGGTAATCAGGAAATTTTAGAGACCATTCAATCTGATTTAGACCCAAAATATTGGCGAATTAGACCTGTTCGTTCAAATGAAGAATATTTTGGATTATCTTTACTCCCTAAAATCGATGACGATAAGCATTTACAACAGGTTAAATTCAGTGCTGATATTGAACTGTATTATGCTAAAAACAATTTAACCCAAAATGAGCAGCAGCAATTATCTCGGTTGGATTTGAGTCAATATGAATATGGTCAAGAAAACACTGAGTTCTATCGTAGAAAAATTGGATTGGTAGGGCATATTGTGGGTCTAAATGCTGAAATGAACAAAATGAAATTTCAGGACTTTAGCCATAATTATCCGATTGATATCTATACAAGTGGTAAAACACATTATTCTCTACATGGGAAAAACCTTTTACAGAAGATTGCACTCACTCCTGTGACCTTAGTCGGGGATATTGTGGCAATCCCGCTTTATTTGCTTTTCAATATCGGATCGACCATTAAAAATATTGCCCATTGATGGGGGATAGCAAGCAACACCGATTATTTCACTTTCTGAGCAAAAATAGCATTTGCCCCTAATGCAGGTAACATTTCATGATAGGGTAAGCTACGTGCTGCTTTGAGTAAAAATGGTGCTTTTTCATCGATTTTGATGGTTGTGGTCATCTTTAATAAAGTGTCATTGCCTTGAGGTAAGAACTGAATTTGACCTTTGAGATAGCGCAAATCTCCTCCATTGGCGTAGAAGTTATTTTCAGTTGCTTTGGGGTAGCTAAAATGCATCTTAAAATCAAAAGGAATACTGATCACACCTAAACCTACACTGACTTTAAATTCCGCATCTTGACCTTGTTGAGTACTAGGTGTTGTTTTTATGTTTTTGATTTGTCTTGGAAAAATTTCTTTATAAGACATCGGTTGAGTCCAACGCTGTAACTGTTGTGGTGTTGCATTGATATATTGGTAAGTGGTGGTAAAGCGTAGAACTTCACGACCATGCGTATAAGGAACTGTGACAGGATTTAATATCAGGCTCACAGGTTGTTGAGCATTGGCACTCACTTGAACAATTTTATTGATTTGAGCTGTGCTCAATTGAGGACTAGGCAGTTGACCTGCGTTTAATGCGGTTATCTTTTTCGTTGAAAACTTATTTTTTAATGCTTCCAATACAAATGCACTTGAACCATTCGGAATGGCAAGTTTGACTTCAGGAAATGCATTTAAAATCTTCTTAAATAAAAATCCTTGCGGCTGATTTAAATCTCCCCACTGCGTTAGGGTAATTAAGGTTTTATTCTCACCTAAACTAAACCATTCAAATTTTCCTGCTGCATAAGGAATAGGACCATCAATCACCAGTGTTGAAACACTGTTTGTTCCGAGTTGATGTTGTAAGATAACATCTTCGTTAAAATTTAAAACAGGGATCGGTGTAGGGATTGAAATACGATATTTCAGTTGACTGACTTGACCTACGGTTTCCATGACTTTTGCTGATTTTAAAGTGGGAAATAATCCGACATATTGGCTGTAATTGCTTAACGTTTTTGCAACGTCTTGACTGCTTACAGGGACAACGATTGCCGCTGTAGAAAAATGAGCAATCGGTTGTGGATTTTTGGTCAAGGTTGGTAACGCCGTTTTAATGGCAGGATGCGGATAAATTAAAATATTATCTTGTGCAATTGCAGCAATTTGTTGTGCATTTTGGTCAAAAGGTTTTAATGCACTTGGAATGTTTTCTGTCCATGCTACTAATTTTGCAACACTATTTTGGTTTATTCCAAGCAAAATAATCAAACTGATATTCACATAAACGTGTTTCATTGCGGTTCCTTTGCAAACTTTATTTTTGGTGATCTTCATTCAATTTAGACGATCTTTGTCTTATGGTTATTAAAAAGGGTTTGGCTGAAAAAAGTAGAACTGTTGTGTAAAACGTGACGAAAATCGGTCTATCAGGCTCTAATCTGGTGTAATATCTTGGCATCCTAAAATATTTATATTGAAGCAACTATGTCAGACACTCAGCCTGCATTATCTGCACGTTATTATCTTAATCTAGAAGAATCTCAAGATGGTTTTAAACTGGCGACATTTGGAAAAAAACAAATCAGCCAATTGCTTACCCCTTTGGTCAGTATTGGGATCATTGTATGGGGTATTTATCTTGGTTTGGATGGTGTGGGTAAGTATTACGTTTGCTTGGGTGCTTTTTTCTTAATTTTACAGATGTTGATGCGCTATTGGTTTTTACCGATGATGTTTAAACGCCAGTTTGTAAAGTACCAATTTGGTAAGAGTGAGCAAGGCATTGAACTGTTCCAAGATTATATGGAATTATTCAGTAGTGGGCGACCGAAACAAGTGCATCATTATTCAGATGTACAGAAATTTGCAGAAGGCAAACTCACTTATATGATTGAATTAAAAAATCGTACTGTGGTGATTGTACCAAAACGTGCTTTTGCAACACCCACAGATCAAAGCATTTTTATTAATACATTCAAGAAGTAATTAGACTGAACAGTTTTTAACGGTGATCAATAAGAAGGGAATAATATGAGTACACGTCCATCTAAAATTGTGTGTGTAGGTCGTAGTTATGCAGCACATGCAGCAGAATTAGGAAATGCAATTCCAGACCGTCCAGTCTTATTTATCAAACCACCTAGTAGTCTGATTTCATTACAAGAGGGTATTTCTTGGAATGAAGCATGGGGAAATTGCCACCATGAGTGTGAACTGGCTTTACGTATAGATCAACCCCTCAAAGCTGAGACCAATCTAGACAAAGTTTTAGATGCAATTGGTGCTGTGACTTTAGGTTTGGATCTGACGTTGCGTGATTTACAGGATGATTTAAAGAAAAAAGGTCAACCGTGGGAGCGCGCTAAAGCATTTGATGGTTCATGTGTGTTGGCGGATTGGGTTAGTGTAGATGAAGTCAAAGACTGGTCGGCAGTAAAGTTTGAATTTGCTGTAAATGATCAAGTTCGACAAAAAGGGGATACCTCACTGTTGATTTTTGATATTGCTTATTTACTTGCAGATATTAATCAAGTGTTCTGTTTAGAACCGGGTGATGTCATCATGACAGGAACGCCAGCAGGGGTCGCTGCCTTGGCTTCAGGGGATCAACTTTCGATGACATTACATGGTCAAAGTCAAGATTTTGTTTGGAAAACCTTTGTAAAATAAAAAAGCAATCACCAACATTAAACCCATTGTTTATACCTGACTAAACAATGGGTTTTTTGTTGAATGTGATTCTTATTTGTCTCTTTTAAATACTTGAATTTTTAAGATAAATTTCTTGTTTTGGTTTGTTGAAAATTACAAAAGCCCTATTTTTTTGATTCAATATTCAGTATATTGACTACTATTGTTTATATTTAAATATAAATCATTTTAATAAAATTAAATTATAAGAGCAGAATTATGAATAAGCCGATTATTGTCCAAGGCTGTAAAACTGATCATGGTGGCGTTGTTTTGCATGGTCATCCAACAATATCAATAAATGGTATAGGGATGGCAGGCAAAGGTTATATGGTCGCTTGTCCTAAGTGTAAAGGCATTTTTCCAATAACCGAAGGTGCACCTAATTTTATTCTTCCTGATGATACTCAAGTTGCTTTAGTTGGAATGAAAACTGCCTGTGGCGCAAAATTACTGCCAAGCTCATTTCAGGTGGTTGTTGAGCCCAGTTCACCCTTTGGTTCTCAGTTAATAGGCAATCCAAATGATGAGGGTGAGGAAACAGTCCCACCACCACAAGACCATCAAGGGCGTTTTCAATTGGTTGATCAAAACACTGGTGAACCTATAGCGAATCGTCGAGTTCGTGTGACGATGGGAGATGGTACAACGACGATTTATGCAAGTGATGACCAAGGTTTTACCGATTGGATCTATACGCCATCCGAAGAGGAAATTCATCTTAATTTAGTGGATGAATTAGACAATGGCTGATCAAGGAAAACCGCAAGGGATTTTAACGACAGGACCCTCTCAAAATCCGACCATTAAAGTCGTTGCTATTATTAGCGATGCCTTAGATCTTCAAGATAAAAAAGTGATTTGTAAGGCGATTTGTTATTGTGAAGTCAATCCCAACAAAGGAAAAAAGAAAGAAACCAATCAATACCAAGCTTGCGTATCAGAACGTTTAGGAGAGCTGGATAAATTTTTAAATTATCAAAGCCCTTACAAAGCAGAAGTGAATTATGATATGCATCGGAATCCGCCCGCACCAATTATGGAAAAAGGAATAATCACCAAAGTACACCCTTATCTTCCAGGTTGGATTAAAAAGTATTGGGAAGTTGAAAAAGGTTATTCTTTTGAAAAGGGGCAGGGTATGGTGCGTCGTCCTGATGTGGTGATTGTGAAAGATCCTAATCTTCCCCCAACCCAAGACAATATCAAACATGTTATTGAAATAAAATTTAAAGACAGAATAAGTAAAGCGCAAAAGGATGATTATCCAATAATAGCAGGAGATCCAAACAAAGTTAAACAATTAGATCTCAATGAATGTGATTGTGGAAATGATGATGAGAATGGTAAAACCTCAACGGTTGTCGAGTTTATAACTTGGGCTGCTGGACTGATTGCTGCTGCAATTCAATTAAGAAAAGGCAAACTTCCAAAACTTCCTCGATTTCCATCACCTAAACCTTCACCTCAGCCTGCGTGGTAAACGGAGAATACAATGTATTTAAAAACTGAAGAAGAATATAAACTGTGGGCTGAGCAACAAGAGCAAGGTGCAATTGGTGGGGGGCTTTTTGCTAAAGGTGGTCCTGAAGATTATGTGGGTGCAATACCTGCAATTCGTGCAGTTTTATATTTTAAAGAGGGCTTTAGTGATGATATGCGAGAAGCGATTGCCCAATGCTTTGATGATTATCAAGCTTATGCCAAAGACCATTTAACATGGTTATGGCAGGATGAACCGCCAAAAGGGGAAAGGGATAATATTGCTTATAGTGATGCCAAGCCTATTCGGGAGAGCTTAAAAAACTATAGTCCAATGAAAGCTTTTTACTTTATATATATTAGCGGTAAAGAAAAATTTGCAACTGGAGCTTGGGAATTTACCGTTGCAGGAAAAAGTAAGTGGCAAGTTGAAATGGGAATTCATCAAAGTACCTTAACTTTTTCTATGCCCATTGAATGGGTAGAAAAAAATACGAAAATTTTTATTGAGTTATTTATTAAATTTGCAAATCGCCTAAAAGCCAAGCATGGTTATGCTGGCTATGCTTGTATTCTCTCTCAAATTCGAGATGAAAAAAATGAACCAACGGAAGCTTACTTATCTCGAAAATGGTGGGCAATGGATGTAGGTGACCCTATTTTAGGAGCAAAATATCTCATAAATGGTATGAAAACAGTGAGTTGGTTAACAGCAATTAATTATGAATGGTTTAATCCGATCAAGGAAGAACAAGCGCTCAATAGTGAATTGCCCATGAGTTGGTTTATTGGCTATGACTATGGCACAGGGATCGTCATTCAGGCAGGAAATTTAGCTCTAAATGGCTTTGTTGAAGAAGACCCATTACCTGCTCCCTATGTATTGTTAAATCGAGTTCTAAAACCGTTACGTGTTGAAAAGATTCGAGCAATACACTATGGGAATCATAATAATGAAGAAAATCCTTTGATTACTGGTTATCGCGCAGAAGCATGGATGAAACGCTTTGATATCGAAGAAGCAGAAAAGTTGGATTATTTTGGGAAATTGCAACAAGAAGCTAAATTGATTTCTAAATATGCCTTTTTAGATAGGCGAGTAGATTGGTAGGATAATCTGTTTATCATATGTATTTAAAAACTGAAGAAGAATATAAATTTTGGGCTGAGCAACAAGAACAAGGTGCGATTGGTGGAGGGCTTTTTGCCAAAGGTGGTCCTGAAGATTATGTGGGTGCAATACCTGCAATTCGTGCAGTTTTATATTTTAAAGAGGGCTTTAGTGATGACATGCGAGAAGCGATTGCCCAATGCTTTGATGATTATCAAACTTATGCCAAAGATCATTTAACATGGCTGTGGTTGGATGAACCACCCAAAGGAGCAGGTTCTGATAGCACAGAATTTAAAAATGTAAAACCCATACGTGAGATTTTTAAATTTTATAGTCCAATGAAATCACTGGGTTTTTTATATACCAGTGGTAAAGAAAAGTTTGCAACGGGAGCATGGGAATTTAATATTGGTGGTGCGAGTAAATGGCAAATCATAAATGGTACTTATCAAAGTACCTTAACTTTTTCTATGCCTATTGAATGGGTAGAAAAAAACACGAAAATTTTTATTGAGTTATTTATTAAATTTGCAAATCGCTTAAAAGCCAAGCATGGTTACGCATGTATCATTTCACGAATTCGAGATGATAAAAATGAACTAACGGAAGCCTACTTATCTCGAAAATGGTGGGCAATGGATGTGGGTAATCCTTATCTTGAGTCAGACAATCTACTGAATGGAATAAAAACCGTGAGTTGGTTAACAGCAATTAATTATGAATGGTTTAATCCGATCAAGGAAGAACAAGCGCTCAATAGTGAATTGCCCATGAGTTGGTTTATTGGTTATGACTATGGCACAGGGATCGTCATTCAGGCAGGAAATTTAGCTCTAAATGGCTTTGTTGAAGAAGACCCATTACCTGCTCCCTATGTATTGTTAAATCGAGTTCTAAAACCGTTACGTGTTGAAAAAATTGGAAGTTTACATCGGGGAAATCATAATAATGATGAAAATCCTTTGATTACTGGCTATCGCGCAGAAGCATGGATGAAACGCTTTGATATCGAAGAAGCAGAAAAGTTGGATTATTTTGGGAAATTGCAACAAGAAGCTAAATTGATTTCTAAATATGCCTTTTTAGATAGGCGAGTGGATTGGAGTTGATTTGTATGTGTCAAAATTTTTTAATTTATTAAAACGTTTTTATTTTCAATTAACTGATCATTATATTCAGTAGATTGACCATTTCAATTTATTGTTAAAACGGTCTAATGATCAAATAATTTTCTAAACTGATCTGGTGTGAGCATCATCCAACGTTTAAACATATTAATAAATGCAGAGGCATTGGCATAACCTAGATCTAAAGCAATACTTTCTACAGTTCGACCTTCATTCAGCAAAGACATGGCTTTCATGACTTTGAGGCGTTGTCGCCATTCATTCAAAGACATAGCAAGTTCCTTTTGACTGAGTCGCGCTAAAGTACGCTCAGTCATATTGATTCGTTTAGCCAAGCTTTCCAAGGTGCTTTGATCAGCGGGATGGGCATGTAAGAAATCTAAAATTTGCTTGAGCGCATGATGTTCTGTGTGAGGTAAATAGCTGCCAATGAGTTCTGCATGTTGAAGTTGATCCAATAAGACTTGTAATAATCTTAAATATTCAGGTTCTGTCTCTTGAAGTGAATGCTGTTTGAGATGCTGTAAAATGGCAGAAACAAGCGGAGAGGTTAAAAGAATCCCTGCTTGTTGCGGTAGGGCATGACAAAGTGACTCATGTATATATAAGGTGGCATGTGAAACAGGGGTCCGGTTTAATCCACTATGTTGGGTATTTGGAGGTAACCAAACCCCATAAGGTGGTGGAGTAATATAATTCATCTGATGAATATTCACTTCCATAACACCATTGAATGCATAAATAAATTCTCCCCAAGCATGCCCGTGTTGAGGATAAATAGATTGTGCAGGATCATGTCGAAAAATAAGCCAAAGCGGGGCAATAATCTCATCATTGGTCGTGAGTTGAGTAAAATGCATTGCATGGACTGTTTTTCTTATGACCACGATAAATTGCCTGAATTAGATGATGCTTTGTCTACTTTGAATTATATTCTATAAAACAGACAGGAATATAGTGTAACTATTCTCTTGAGTTCGAGTGCAATATCGTGGATACGCGTAAAATGCTGGATCGCAAAGCATCTGCTTTGATGGTTGGATTATGTATGATTTGGGGCTTACAACAAGTCGTACTTAAATTGGCAGCAGCAGATATTTCACCCATGATGCAAATTGCCATTCGCTCAGGACTTTCTGCAATTTTAGTCTATCCCTTAATACAGCGACAAAAAGGGACAACGCTATGGTCTAAACAATATTTATTTCCAGGCATGTGGGTTGCATTTTTATTTTCAGCGGAGTTTTTCCTCGTAGCAGAAGCACTTAGGTATACTTCTGCATCTCATACCGTAGTTTTACTCTATACCGCACCTATCTTTGTAGCACTGGGTTTACATTGGAAACTTCCTGCAGAGCGACTCTCCATGTTGCAATGGGTGGGAATTTTTATTGCATTTTTAGGTATCGTGGTGACCTTTTTAGGTCGGGAAGAAGTACACAGCACTGCTACACAAGCGATGATTTCTAATACTTTGTTTGGTGATTTTCTCGCTTTGCTTGCGGGCTTACTTTGGGCTCTGACCACGATTTCTTTGCGTTTAACTCAGTTATCGGATGCGCATCCGACACAAACTTTATTCTATCAATTGGTTGGTGGCTGTGTATTGCTATTGCCTTTGGCTTTTCTGATGGGGCAAGCTGAAATTCATTGGACAGGTTTAGCTATTGGGAGTCTGATTTTCCATACCATTGTGGTGTCGTTTATCAGTTTTATGCTGTGGTTTTGGCTACTTCGAAATTACTTGGCTAATCGCTTGGGGGTATTTTCTTTTCTTACTCCGATTTTTGGAATGTTATTTGGTGTACTTTTTCTGAATGAACAGATTGAATTAAATTTTCTTTTTGGTGCAGCAATGGTCATGTTGGGCGTAATTATTGTCAGCTTACATCATTGGATTGAAAAGAAATTCTATTCTCAAGTAAAGACCAATGAGTGGTCTGAATAACAGTATTTCAATCGCAAAAGGCTAAGCATTTTTTATTGCCACCGACTGATCAGTGGGATGGAAAATGCTTAGCGCCAGTGACTTATTTCAATTATTTATCATCTAAAATCGTTGAAAGTGGAATTGATAATTTGGCTGCCAAATATTCATCAGACTCAATCAGTGTTGGACCAATATGTTTCATCCACACATCATCATCATGAACATGTTCGACATCTTTACGACGTGGCAGTGTATAAGGCAGTGAAGTATAGAAAGACCAAAAATCGATTTCATCTAAATTTCTGACCAATACATACTCGTTGTTATCTGTGCGTTTAACCAAATTCTGCTTTTCTAAAAGCTGCACGTAAAGAGGCCAGCGTCCAATTTCACCACGACCTAAAATATCGAGAGCTTCAGTATCCGTGACCACTTGTCCTGTTTTTTGCTTTTTATAGAATAATTCCAAGATGTCCAACATCATCAGTACAGGGTGGCGCGTCTGAATCTTGCCTGTATGAAAAGCAGTTAAGGCATAACTAATTTCCACACCCAATAAGACGATATTCCAAGATAAAAATATCCATAACAGGAAAATTGGTACAGCAGCAAATGCCCCGTAGACTAAGGTATAGCTGGTGAAATTGGTCATCACAAAACCAAACAGATTTTTTAGTAATTCAAAAGCAACAGCGCCAAATACTCCAGCGATAGCAGCTGCCTTGATTGGAACGCTACGATTGGGAATCGTCCAATATAAAATAAAAAATCCTAAAGTGGTGAGTGCAAAAGAGATCACTGCAAATAAGGCTGTACCATCTACTTCATAGCCCGCAAAGTTATTACTGAGTACATTCATTGATGCCAATGTAGACGAAATCACAAAGGCACTGCCCAACAAAATTGGTCCTAAGGAAATAATCGTCCAATAGCGCATAAAGCCTATGATGCCATTACGTGTTTCTTTGACGCGCCAAATACGGTTGAACACACTTTCAATACTGGTCAGCATCAGCACGGTTGTGATGAATAAAAACAATACCCCGATCACGGTTAAATTGCTTGAATTCTCTGTAAACACATTAAAGGCTTTATCAAAAGCAATACTGGTTTTAGGTAGAAAATTACTGTAAATCATCTGCTGGAGTTGTTGTCTGGCAGGTTCTAGCGCCTTAATCGACGAAATGATGACCAAGAACACTGTCAACATGGGGACAACCGCAAATAAAGTGGTATAGGTCAGTGATCCTGCTTGATCACGACAACGATCTGCTTCAAAACGACGTATTACAAAAAGAATGAATTGAAACCAAGTTTTTTGATAGAAGGGTAATTTTTTAATTAATTCAAACATATATCTCTGATCTCAATTATTTTTCGGCATATCTTTCAGTTTCATTTATTAAGCTTACCCAAAAAAGCCGAAAAATACCGTATAGTTTTATTGTCTTAGCTATTATCAACCCATACTTATGCAAGCCTATGTTCTCGTACTTTACTATAGCAAATATGGATCTACCAAAGAAATGGCACACTTGATTGCCAATGGTATCGAAGCAACCGGAACGGCGGTAAAAATTCGCACAGTTCCTCATCTTTCAACGGTGGTTCAAGAAGCACAACCGAGTATTCCAGAAGAAGGCGATATTTATTGTAGTTTGGAAGATTTACAAAACTGTGCAGGTTTGGCGCTTGGCTCTCCAACACGCTTTGGAAATATGGCTTCTGAAATGAAATATTTTTGGGACCAAACCACCAGTCTCTGGTTAAACGGTGCTTTGCACAATAAACCTGCTTGTGTCTTTACCTCATCAGGTTCAATGCACGGTGGACAGGAAAGTACATTACTGACCATGTTACCGCCGTTATTTCATCACGGAATGATGATTATGGGATTGACCAATGCTCATCCCGCATTATCAAATACCAAATCTGGTGGTACACCTTATGGGGTGAGTCATGTCAGTGGACCACGTCATGACCAAAGTTTGAGTACAGATGAAAAATTATTATGTACTGAGCAGGGTAAGCGTTTAGGTGAAATCGTTCAAAAGTTAAATCGTTAAGCAGACACTGGCTTTAATACTGCTTTGATTCTTTTATAAAATAAAGCCATGCGTATTAAAGCCACAATTATAAAATAAAGTCACGATGCAAGATGATCTGGATTCACTTTGGGACCTTCGACATTTTGTAAGTTCGTGATGCTTTATGATAAAAGCATCATGTGACGAGTCCTGTGATTTTATTGTTTGATATTAAAGCGATATTTGCATTTTTGGCATTGATAATCAAAGAAAATATTTTGATCGACAATCACACCCGCTTTTTTACCAAAGCGATTTCCTAAAAAACCACCAGTGATACCTACACTGATTGCCCCCACAAATGTACCGACAGTGCCGCCAACAATCACACCCAAAGGTCCAGCGACCGTACCGATTGCAGCACCAATTGAAGCCCCTGATGCTGCACCGCCTACCGTGCCAGCTGCTGCACCTGCAGAGGTCAGCAAGACACTTCCTGCTTTGCCTAAAAGTTGTTCATGATCACGTCGTGTTAAGTCTGTCGAGCCACATTTTGGGCAAGTTACTGCTTGTTCATCAGTCATTGATTGTTTACTCACTCAACAAAGTCCATTTGTCTTCGCTAAGTTATAGTTAATATTTCACTCATTTTCACGACAGCTGTTTTACAATGCTGATCATGAGACTTGATTCGATTGTAACTGAATATAATGTAGATTCTTTATATTTTATGTGAAGACGTTGGGTAGAAAAGTTTAAATATAAATATAGGTTTAAGCGATTAAATCAAAAACTTACATGATACCATGTAATGTTTTATCGTGATTTAACACGCATTAAACTCTCTTGGGTGACGCTGCATACTAATTTTCCAGCTTGCCAGATTCGCCCAAAATTCAGCCCTCTAGATTGACTGGAAACAGTCGCATCCATGTCATACAACAACCATTCATCAACTCTAAATGCTGAATGAAAATAAATGCTGTGATCTAGACTTGCACTGCGAACTCCGCCATTTGCATAACTTACGCCATGCGGTCTGAGTGATGTGGTCAACAGATTATAGTCGGAATAATAAGCAACAATTGCTTGATGAATCATGGGAAGATCGAACTCTGCAGGGATTCTGTGAAAAGTTTGCATATATTCGGCATAGCGGGTTTCTGATTTGACGGGTTTAAATGGATTAAAGGGTTGTACTGGATGTACTTTAACGAAAAACTGACGCATAAACATATCCTGAGCAGCTTTAGGCACATCCTTATAGATCAACTGCTTATGCTGTTGTTCTGATAAAAGATGATCGGGTAGAGGATAATCTGGTGCTTCAATGTGATTATTTAAACCAGTTTCAATCAGTGCAAATGAAATCATCGCTGAAAATATAATATGACCAGCTTGCCATGCATTCACTTGTCGAGTGGTAAAGCTTTTGCCGTCTCGTAAATTTTCCACTTTAAATAAAATGGGTAAATCTGTACGACCACTACGAATAAAATATGCATATAAGGAGTGTGCAGGACGATCAGTGGTTTTTGATGCAGCAATCAAAGCCTGTGCAACCAATTGTCCTCCCATCAAGTGTGAACCAAAGAGTTGTGTATTTTGTCCTTGAAATAAGTAGCTATCCAGTTGTTTTACATTCAACAGATCAATGAATTCTTGGGTGAGTGATCTCATCTATAATTGCCTGAGTGCATCATTATTTAAAGAATATAGAATAAAAAAACAAGGAAAAGAATGGTTAAAAAGACCTGAGCACTTTTTTATAAGCGATAAAAAAGAGCGCATAGAGCGCTCAATTTTAAGATAAAAGCTTAAGCTAACAGTCTTAGTCTTTTACAAAAGTAACAGTACCATTTGCCAAAGATTCAACACGTGCCAAAGATTCAACACGGTAACCTTTATCTAGCAACAGTTGACGACCGGGTTGGAATGATTTCTCAATCACGATCCCGATGCCAACCACCTCTGCTTCAGCCTGATGAATTAAGTCAGCAAGACCTAAAGCAGCTTGACCATTGGCTAAGAAATCATCAATGACTAAAGCTTTATCGCCTTTAGTAATATGCTTTTTAGAAATCGCAATGGTACTTTCAATTTGTTTTGTAAAAGAGAATACTTTTGAACGATATAAATCATCTTTAAGGGTTAAAGATTGATATTTGCGTGCAAAAATAACAGGTACACCAAGCTCCAAACCAGCCATTACAGCAGGAGCAATACCTGACGCTTCAATTGTAATGATTTTGGTAATACCCGCATCTTTAAAGAGGCGAGCAAATTCCTGACCAATCAGTTGCATCATGGCAGGGTCAATTTGGTGGTTTAAGAAAGAATCGACTTTCAGAACTTGATCAGATAGAACGATACCTTCAGCTAAGATTTTCTGTTCTAGTGCGTGCACAGGGAGAATCCTCTAGAGGCAAGGTGCTTTTTAAAGCAAAGGCGTATTTTAAAAAGCACCAAAAAAAATGCAAGCTCAAATTGACCAAAAGGTGAAAAATCTCTTACTTTTTGTAACTGGTCAGGGTTAAGTTATAAGAGGTCTTACCATCTACATGCGACATTTTTACAGGTAAATAGTCCAATTGTGGTGCTAACCAGAAGATTGAGCTTTTTTCCCCATTATCATGAGTGAGTACCACTTTGATGGTATTGTACGTTCCCGCTGGGGTTTTAATGGATTCAGTACCTTGTTTTACAAAACGACGAGCGTCAAGCCCCTTAGCATCAGCGATCAGATAGCTCGATTTTAAACCAGAACCTTTTAAGTCTTCACGTACTTGTAATTCAGCATTGAGTTCATCCAAAGCACCTGCTTTCCAAGGGAAAGATCGTGCTTGATCTTTTTTCTTGGTATTGATGGTTTTATTGTTTGGATTGAAGTTAATGGTCATCGTGTCGTTATGTACCAACACTTTACTGGTACGACTAAAACTATTGGAATTAATTTGACCATTGCTAAAAGTAAAACGACTGGTTTCGCTTGCTGATGCAATTGCAGCCGCTTTGGCAGCAAAGACATAGGTCCAATTGTTACCATTTTGACTTAAAGTACGGGTAGCAGAGCCTAGATTTTTGCCATTATAAGCAAATTGATAGCTGGCTTGGAATGGACTCATGGCAAGAGCATTGCTTGAAAATCCAACCAATAACATTGCAGTAGAAATACCGGCTGCTGTGCTGAATGTTTTAAATAACGTTTTTGCCATCATTAAATGTCCTATGCATTTAAAAGTATCTGTGAGTTATAGCATCTATTATGCAATGTAATTGGGGAGAAAATATTCACTTTATTTCAAATCCTGTGAATTTATGTATTGGTTTTGCTCGGTTTGACTTGAAATTTGACCCAAAATGAACGATTTAGCTTTTTTGCTCGATGGGTGTGACCTTATCGTCGATATAATCCTCTTCTTCTAAGTCAACCATGCGGTCATCATCTTCTCTAAAATTACTGAATATGGCTGTGAGATTGACATTCCCAATCACCACTAACTCTGTTTCACGAAGTTCGGCATGATTAACATGAACTTTATTTAAAGTGTCCATAATAGAGCGGTTTTTACCTAACCAACGGTTAAGGTCTAAATGTAATAATTCATCCTTCACGCGAATGACATCAAATTTTTCTAAGATCATGCCCAAAGGATCTTTTTTAAGTACCTTTTGATAGAAGAACAATGCACAATTTACGCCCATTTTGTACCAAATATTAGGATACTTTGCTTCGATGACTTGGGTGTTGCTGATTTGTTCAAAAACAATCAGTTGCATATCTTTGTTCATTTCCATTTGAACTAATTTAAGATCGACAGACAATACCAAATGCATGCCTTTAACATTCAGTGTTGCATAAAGTCTTAACCAATCATCATGCAAGTCGGCATGTAAATCTTCAAGAATTTTGACATTGTCAGTCACATAACGTTTAAACGTTGCATTTAAAAATACTTGAGAGAGTGGAAATTCGCGCTCTTCTTCTATAAAACCTTCGGCTTTTTGGTATACTTGTCGAATACGTTTAACAATGTTAGAAAGTAGCGTCGGCATAAGTATGGTCCCAAATCATCATCACTTTTAGGCGATAAACTTGTCGATGATTAAAAAAATTCAAGTCTAAAGATTGCAGTTTAGCAAAAAACATTGCACCATTTTGAGTGTTTTAAAATTACGTTTTTACTTTCATTAAGTCAGTCACAAAGTTTGTGAATAATGTAAGACTAAACTTATTTTAATAAATTTTAAATTTGGCAATTGGGGAATTTTGTCGGATTAATGTCATGATAAAAAAATTATTTGCCAATACGCAACATACTGGGTACTGGTGGCAAGATGCATTATTTGTCGGGGCAGTTTCAATTGCTGTAATTGTCCACGGGTTATTTTTATCTGTGCAATTTGGTATGCCGCAAGAAAATAATACTGCGACAAAAGAAATTGCTGTCAGTATTCGCCCAAGTGAAGATAAAGTCAAAGATGCTGATTTCCTTGCGCAAGCAGATCAACAAGGTTCAGGAACCTTTCGTAAAGAACATCGGATGTCCTCTGATATGCCAGCACAAGCTGAAGATAAAAGTGCAGGGGATCAACAGCTTGAAGCTTTAGAGCAAATACAGCAAAAACGTGAATTAAAATTTGAAGAAAAAGTGCTGATGACCGTTTTAAGTTGGCAAAAGCAAGCTGAACAAAACGATCGAAAAAAGGCAATGGAAGAATTACAAAGCCAAATGCAAGCCAAAGCCGCGATGGTGGCGAGCTTAGAAGCACAATATTTACAAAAGCAGCAAAATTTTAGTAAACAACAAAAAATTAAAACCTTAGATGGCATTCAAGCGAAACAAGATGCATCGGCTGGTTATTTGGATAAATTCCGTGAAAAAGTCGAAATGTATGGCAACCGCTATTATCCTGATCTTGCTAAGCAACAGCGCCTTTCAGGTGAAGTTCGTTTAATGGTGATTCTGAATAATGAAGGGGGAATACGGGCAATTCGTTTAATCGAAAGTTCAGGTCATGCCATTTTAGATGAAGCCGCTAAAAATTCGGTACGTAAGGGTGCTCCATTTGGACGTTTTGATGCAAAAATGAAAGATATTTCTGAACTACGAATTGTCAGAACGTGGCGTTTCGATCCCGCTGAGTCTGAATTTGAAGTCCATTAGAGCGCTTAGCAAAACCTTGTATTGCCTAGTTCAATCAATGCACTCGCAGCTTAAAAATCTGCTAAAGTCGACTGACTATAAAGAATGAGTTTGGTACTGTTGCACCAAGCTGATACCTTCTGGGAATTTCATCAACAATGCCAAATCATAAGGGCTTTTCGCAGAGCGATTTTTGCTGTTTAAATCAGCACCGTTTTCTAGTAATAGCTTAACCAGATCATAGTGTTGTTGAGCATTAAAAATAGCAGTCCAAAGCGAAATATTTCCTGAATGATCTTGCAGTGATAAGTCTGCGCCATGTGCGATGATTGCGCGAGCAATACCGATATTATTTTTATAAACAGCTATCAAATGTAATGCTGTTTGTCCTTGATTATTTTGCAAATTTACATCAATGCCAAGCTCAATTAGTTTGAGCGCAATGTCATCTTGTTGATGTTGCAAGGCATACATCAGCAATGATGAACCATCAAGCTGTTGATTGAGGGTTTCAGCGGTGAGTTTTCCTAAAGCAGCGTTGCTTTCGCCGTGTAAAATCAGTTGGAATAATTCTGACATAGCAAAGTCCTTTTATAATTATATTTGGTCTGCCAATTTTAAGCGTTTTATGAAGAGATTGTCGATATTTCAGCTGTCGTAAGCATCTGTGAAGTGTCAACAGATGTTAATAAGATCTTGTGATTTCACAAATTTCGACACGAAAGTTTTTATACCACTGCAGTTTGCCAATCCTTTGAGCTGCTTGATGTTCTGCATCTTTATGCCATGCTTGGATATCTTCAAGTGAGTTCCAATAGGAAAGCGCAATTTCAAAGTCATTTTCGCAAATCGATTCAAATTTTTGACAGTTAAATTGAGTCAGCGCTTTTTCTCGTAAATGCTGCGCGGTTTGAATATAGGTCTGATCAAGTACATTGACCTGAGCTTTAAAAATAACCACATATTTCATATTTTATCCCTAGCTCTATATCACAGACATCATTCGATGTTGAATCCGCTTGGAAGCATGCTTGAGTTACTTAAGATCAGTTCTCAAGCGATTCTGCATTAAAGTAAATTATGATCCTGTGCTTGAATTGGTGGTGGGGTAGGTTTACCTAGGGTTCCGAGCAGTTCAATTTCAATCATACGAACCATCGAGTCGAGTGGTAAGTCATTGCTTTGAGTACCAAAAGGTTCTTCAATCTCAGTACTTAAAGCATCTAAGCCGAGAAATGTATACGCCAAAATGCCCACCAATAACGGTGTGGCTAAACCCAATAATGAACCTAAGCTAAATGGAAGCATAAAGCAGAAAAAATAGACAGTTCGATTTAATAAAACTGAATAGGCAAATGGTAAAGGTGTCGTAGCAATACGATCACAACCTGTTTGTACCAAACTGAGTTCATTAACATGCTCATTGAGCTGGGTGTAGATGATGTCTGAAATCTCACCTTCTTTCAAAGCTTGCATCAATTCCCATTGAATTAGACTCAGGGTGTATTGCGGTGCATTGGTCTGTTGGTAGAGTTGGGTTAATGCTTGAGGACTCATACCACTAGTTTCGACCAGAGCATCGGGATTGGCAGTTTGATGTCGTAAGCGATCTCTCAATAAGTTTGCAAAAACAATGACATGTTGAATAATTCTTTCGCGACGACCTTGCGGAAAAATACGGCAGTCACGGTCAAAGTGACGCGCATTTGCAATCAACATTCCCCAAAGCTTACGGGCTTCCCACCAACGGTCATAACATGCTGTGTTTTTAAAGCCTAAAAAAATAGACAGGACAACCCCGATAAGGGTAAAACCGACCAGAGGAAGCTCAGGAAAACGATATAAATCAGTATATTCAATTCCACCTACGATGGCAGAGATGAGCATCACAAAACCTAGCGGTGGTAACACTTTTGGCAGAATCGTACCACGCCAAGACAGGAGTAATTTAAGAGTATCGTTTTGATCGCGGACAATCATGTTTTTAAGTCTATAATTTTTTAGTGATCTTCACCGCTTCAAGGATACTTGTCAATCTTATTTGCAGGGAAAGTTTTAGATTTGATGAGTCCATGTTCAGTAAAGGAATAGCTTTGTTCAGCGGCGATGATCATATGATCTAATAATTCTATTTCAAGCAGTTGACAGGCTTTGAATATTTGCTGAGTTAGATCGTAATCTTCACGTGAAGGTTTTGCTAAACCTTTAGGATGATTATGGGCAATGACAATAAACGTCGCCTGTTTTTGTATGGCATGGCGTAATAATTGATTGATCGAAATGTTGCAGTAATTGATAGAACCAAAAAATAACTTTTTAAAGCTTAACTTGCGTAATTGGCTATCTAAACAAAGCACAGCAAAGACTTCTTGTTGTTCTCCAATCAATTCATAACGTAAATAATCTCGAATTAAATCAGAACGACTTAAGTCCATACCTTGTTGGAGTTGATGTTTAAGATAGCGACGACCTAATTCTTTGACTGCCATCAGTTGCGAATATTTAGTTTCTGCAATCCCATGAAACTGACGAAGCTCTTCTAAAGAGGCATCAAAGACGGCATTTAAATGTCCAAAATGCTGAATCAATATACGTGATAATTCGACCGCAGAGTGCTGTTTAGAGCCTGAACGAAGGAAGATTGCCAAAAGTTCGGCATCGGATAAACTGTGTGCCCCTTGCAAGAGTAATCTTTCACGTGGGCGTTCTTGTTCGGGCCATTGTTTGATTGAATGGTTCATTATTTTCCACATTTTTAATTTATTGTACTTTTCATTTTTCTCCCGATAACTGCTTGGGAGATAGACTATTTAATGCTATTGTGAGCGCCACTGCAACAGAAAGGTAGCCTGATCGTGAGTTTCGATCTCAGTGTGTTTTCTAATAAAAATATTATTCTTGCTGTCACTGGCGGTATTGCTGCCTATAAAAGTGCCATCCTTGTACGTCGTTTAAAGGATTACGGTTTTAATGTCCGTGTGGTGATGACGCATGGTGCACAAGCATTTATTACACCGCTGACTTTTCAGGCATTGTCAGGTAACCCCGTTCATACAGAATTATTAGACCCTGAAGCAGAAGCAGGGATGGGACATATTGAATTAGCACGTTGGGCAGATCTGGTTTTGGTTGCGCCAGCCAGTTGTGACACGATTGCAAAATTTGCTGCGGGATTGGCAGATGATTTACTCAGTACGCTTTATCTGGCAACAAAAGCACCTGTTTGGGTTGCCCCTGCAATGAACCAACAGATGTGGGCTGCCAAACCTACTCAACGTAATTTAAATACATTGGTTGAAGATGGTGTGCATGTGATCATGCCAGAAGCAGGCTCTCAAGCTTGTGGCGATGTTGGCTTAGGGCGTATGCCTGAACCAGAAGATCTCGCAGAACAGGTTAAAAATTATTTCCATCAGGCACAACGTGCGATTGCGGAAAAATTTGGCTTATTGGCTGGAAAGCGTGTGGTGATTACCGCAGGACCAACACGTGAAGCAATTGACCCCGTCCGTTATATTTCCAACCACAGTACAGGAAAAATGGGTTTTGCCATTGCAGCTGCGTGTTATTCAGCAGGAGCAAAAGTCACCTTATTGGCAGGACCAGTTAGTTTAGATACCCCGAATGGTGTGCGTCGTATCAATGTCTCTTCAGCAATCAAGATGCTGGATGAGAGCATGCATCAACTCGAAGAAGGTTGTGATGTTTTCATCGCAACTGCTGCTGTTGCGGACTATCGTGTGGCTGAAGTTGCTGAGCATAAGATCAAGAAAGCAGGTGATGAACTCAATGTTTCTCTAGTTAAAAATCCTGATATTGTGGCGACGATTGCACAACAGTCCAAGCGTCCATTTATGGTGGGTTTTGCTGCTGAAACACGCAATGTTGAAGAGTATGCAGCAGGAAAGCTAGTAGCAAAAAAACTCGATATGATTGCATGTAATGATGTTTCACGTGCAGATATTGGTTTTGCTTCAGATCAAAATGCAATGACCGTGTTCTTTGCTGAGCAATATCAAATGGAAAAACGAGACTTGGAAAAAGCATCTAAACAAGAAATTGCTCAACAGTTGGTTGAAGCGATTCACGATGCTTTAAATCACAAAATTGAGCCTGTATAGATTTTCTTGGTCGGTTTTAAATATAAAAATGCAACGATTTCGTTGCATTTTTTATTTGCTATTTTTTGTGGTTTTAAACTATGTTTAATGTTGAATATGGATAATAGCTGTACTTTCATTCCCGTTGATAATTCACAATAGCCACAGTTTTAAGGAAGATCACAATGATCAAAAAAACTTTAGCCACCGTAATGATGATGTCTGCTTTGAGTTTGAGTTCAATGAGTTTTGCAGCAACTCTGCAACAGAATATGCAGGCATTGGGTAAAAACTATAAAGCATTTAATCAAACCACAAATCCAGCAGAAGCCAATAAAGCACTAGACAACATGCGTGCGGCTGCAACAGATGCAAAAAAAGTTAAACTGAAAGGTCGTGGTGATGCCAGTGCGCCAAGCTCAACACAACTTTATGATCAATTGATTGCACAGATTGATAAAACGCAAGCCTTAGTCAAAGGTGGACATTTAGATCATGCCAAAATGGAAGGCAAAAAAATTGCTGAAATTCGTGATCAAGGTCATAAGATCTATCAATAGTCTTACTGCGGAACTATGCATTTAGATGATTTATAAATAAGTCAAAATTATAGATCATATATTTATATACGTTCATTAACGTGATCCATATGGTTATAAAGCTTGCAATGCCACACTTTATAATTTACGTGTAGTGATAGCTCATCACGACAGAGAATCAGGTAAATTTATATCGCTTGTGTATAAACGACTTGTTTTTTTGACTAACGCAATTTCGAAGAATAGATTTATCCATTTAAAAAGCCGCTAGTTTAATGACTAACGGTTTTTTATTGTATGGTGATTTTTAAACGATATTGAATCACTAAACTCAGCATGATTCGGATTTGTTCATCACTTTATCTTTGTTAAGTTATAACGAGAAGATCAGGAGACATGTGATGCAACAGCAAAATCACTTTGCACGTATTGCAAAAGCCATAACCTATATTCAGCACAACTTTAAAGCACAGCCCAATCTTGATGAAGTGGCGGCACATATTCATTTAAGCCCTGCTCATTTTCAACGCTTATTTACTGAATGGGCGGGAACCAGCCCTAAAAAATTCTTGCAATATATTAGCTTGGAACATGCCAAAACATTATTAAAGCAAGATCATTCGGTATTTGATGCGGCTTATGATACTGGGCTTTCCAGTACCAGTCGTTTGCATGACTTATTTATACAAATAGAAGGGATGACGCCGGCTGAATATAAGCGTGGTGGTGAAGATTTAACGATCCATTATCAATATGCTGAAAGTCCATTTGGAACTGTTTTGGTGGCATCTACAGCGAAAGGCATTTGCTTTATGTCCTTTGTGGACAACGAGCAGGAAAGTTTTGCTGCAATGCTCGAAAAATTCCCCAATGCTCAATTTTATCAACAAGCAGATGTACTCCATGAGCATGCTTTGGCAATTTTTTCATCTGATTTTTCATCTGAGAATCAGCCATTAGGACAAATTAAACTTCATTTAAAAGGGACTGATTTTCAGCTAAAAGTCTGGGAAAGTTTACTTAAAATTCCAATGGGACAATTAACCACCTATGGTGATTTAGCTGAACAAGTGGGAAATCCTAAAGCCTCTCGTGCAGTGGGTACGGCAGTGGGGCACAACCCCGTGGCATTCTTAATCCCCTGTCATCGAGTCATTCAAGCCACAGGCGTACTCGGTGAATATCATTGGGGTAAAAGTCGAAAAATGGCGATGATTGGTTGGGAAGGTGTTCAAACACATGTCGACATTTAATATTCAACAGGCTCAAGTCCTGAGCGAGAAAATTAAGCATTTGGACTGGACGATAATCCATGAGCAACTCAATCAGCAAGGTTATTCACACATTGAGAATTTTTTATCCGATGAGCTTTGTGAATTAATCAAAGCACATTATCACCATGAAGATTTATACCGTAAAACTGTCAATATGCAACGCTATCGTTTTGGCGAGGGTGAATATAAATATTTTCGTCACCCTTTACCCAATTTATTGCAATTGCTGCGTACACAGTTTTACTCCCACCTCGTTCCGCTCGCCAATGCTTGGTTTGCGAATTTAAACATCAATCGGCAATATCCAACATCACATGAAGCATTTTTACAGCAATGTCAGCAAGCGGGTCAAAACAAAGCGACTGTATTGATTTTGCATTATCAACAACATGGTTTTAATACCTTACATCAAGATCTCTATGGTGAGGTTTATTTTCCGATTCAAATGGTGATTTGTCTCAATCAAGCCAATGCTGATTTTAAGGGCGGTGAGCTGGTACTGACAGAGCAAATTCCTCGTGCACAGTCCAAAGCAATGGTGATACAACCGAACAAGGGAGACGTTTTACTTTTGACCACACACTTTAGACCCAAGAAAGGTACGCATGGTTACTATCGGGTCAATATGAAGCATGGTGTAAGTCAGTTAACTGAAGGAGAGCGTTTTAGTTTAGGTATTATTTTTCATGATGCAGTGAGTTAAAGCATGATTCAGCATAGTGAAATAGAGAGATTAGCGTTATATAGCAAGCTTAAAAATGCTGAAATTTTATTTGCGGGCAACCAAAAACTAAGAATTTATGGACGTCTAGACTGCGCCTCTGGTAAACGGATGTTAAAAAACAATCGAGTATTCTTTAGTAGTGAAGCGGAAGCTTTAGCATTGCAATATCGACCATGTGGACACTGTATGAAATCAGCCTATTTGAAGTGGAAAAATGCAACAATTTGAATTTAAACCTGAGCAAAATCAAAACTTGCTTCCATATGATGGCGTGGTTCATTATTTTGGAACCATTATGCAAGAACCTGTGGCGCACGCTTATTTTGAGCAACTGTTAAAGACGATTGAATGGAAAAATGATCAAGCGATTATTTTTGGCAAAAAGATCATCACCAAACGTAAAGTGGCATGGTATGGCAATCAGCCTTATGAATATACCTATTCCAACACATCAAAGTACGCCTTGCCGTGGACAAAGCAATTACTGGAACTTAAACAGCAGATTGAACGGATTACAGGTGAAACATTTAATTCCTGTCTGCTTAATCTTTACCACACAGGCAAAGAGGGAATGGCTTGGCACAGTGATGGTGAAACAGATCTAAAAAGGAATGGTACGATCGCATCTTTAAGCTTTGGAGCAGTCCGAAAATTTGCCTTTAAACATAAAAATAGCCAAGAAAAAGTTGAGATTTTTCTCGAAAATGGCAGTTTACTGATCATGAAAGACACCACACAAACCCATTGGTTGCATCGCTTGCCACCGACCAAAAAAGTCCACACTGCTCGGATTAATTTGACCTTTAGAACGATTGTTGAGACGGGTGTATAAAAATTTTTGTTGTTATTTTTCATGCAGCAGAAACAGGATGCCGCCAAAGATAAAGCCAATAAAACAACCATAAAAAATAAAAGGGTAGGGAATTAAATTTAGCAGAAATTGAGTTTGACTGAAGGGATAAAAAGGGTACATGTCTGCATGCATCAAACCATCTAAAAGAATGTGACTAAAACTGCCTGTCAGTGCACTGAGAGTTGCCACTCGCCATGTGATTTGCCAATTTTTTTGTTTGAGTAGTCTGCGCAAGACAAACTCACTCATCACTTTGCCTATGGGAATTGCGATTAAAGCAATCAATAAGGCACCGATTAAATTGTGGGTATAAAGATGTAAAGTATTCCAGCCCAAAATCATACCAAGCAAGGGTTCGATATCCATCAGGACTTGAATACCCGAAAAAATCAGTAAGCTAAAGCGATGATTTCCGATTCCTTTACACGTTGTACCTAAACCTAAATGTAAGGGGGTAATGGGCATAGGTGATTTGTCGTCGTATTTTGATTTTTAAAGTATAAAAAATGCCATGATCAAATTTTGTGAAATTTGAGTGAACTTTATTTTACTGATTCGGCAATAAAAAAGACCGCACAAAGCGGTCTTTTCAAACTTAAAATCTAAGAAATTAAGCTTGACCTTCAGCAGCAGCGGCTTGAGCGCGCTCCATATTTGCTTCGAACTCAGCATCAAAATTGATTGGCGTAAGAAGTAATTGTGGGAAGCTACCTTTAGTCACAAGATCGTTCACAGCTTCACGTAAGAATGGGAATAAAATGTTCGGGCAGTATGCACCTAAGATGTAAGGAAGACGATCTTCTTCGATACCATCAATCAAGAAAATACCTGATTGTGTAACATCCACGATAAATGCTGTATCACCTGCATTGTTTGCTTGAACCACGACTTTTAACGATACTTCAAAGTGTGTTGCATCAACTTTTTCAGCAGCAGAAGACAAGTTGATGTTTAATTCAGGTTGCCATTCTTTCGTAAAAACTTGAGCGCCAGGCACTTCAAAAGAAATGTCTTTTGTATAAATACGTTCTAAAGCTAGTTGTGGTTGAGCTTGTTGTTCTTCACTCATTCTTTATTCCTTAAATTTTAAGAAGTGATTAATTACGCAAGTAATTCATCGAGTTTGCCCGCTTTTTCTAAAGCATAAAGCTGGTCGAAACCACCGATGAATTCATTATTAATAAAAATCTGTGGCACAGTACGGTGCTTGGTTTGCTGGATTAGCTCAGTCTTAACCTCAGGTGCTTCTTGATCGAGATTAATTTCGGTAAAAGCAACACCTTTACGCTCAAGCAGAGATTTTGCACGTACACAGTATGGGCAGAAAGTTGTTGAATAAACTTTTACTTCAGCAGACATGTTGAGCTCCTTAAGCTTATTTTTTAGCTTTAACTAATGGCAAGCCTTGGGCTTTCCAGTTACTAATACCACCATCTAGACGATAACTGTCTGCATGACCGACTTGTTGCAAGGCACTACCTGCCACTTGACCTAAGTTACAGATAAAGACTAAAGGGCGATCTGCAGTTTTCAATTCTTCAATATGACTGGCAATTTGGCTGTAGGGAATATTGCGGCTACCACTGACATGACCTTCGCGAAAATCTTTCGCATCACGTAAATCAATCAGCATTGCATTTTTGGCTTTCACCAAAATACCAAGGGATTGTGGTGAAATTTTACGACCACTACGTTGTCCTTCAAAAATAAAGAACAAGACAATGAGTGCCCCTAAAATACCAAATAAGAAGGGGTGATTCCCCATAAACTCAAACCAACGTTCCACAAGTCACCTAATTACAATCAAAAACTGCGTCGAGTATAGCGTATATATATGGTGATCAAAATCACCGCTTCAAGGTTATCGCAGAAGAAATTTAATTTTTTTGTTGCGCATCAGTGATTTCTTCAATTAAGCGCAAATAACTTTCCAGACGTCTGGCTAGAATTTGACCATCATCCACTGCTTTTTTAACCGCACATTGCTTTTCATGGGTATGCGTGCAATTACGATATTGACAATGTCCAATCAAGTTGGAGATTTCGGGAAAACCAGCATCAATTTTTTCAAGGCTTAGATGCCACAGTCCAAACTCACGGATTCCTGGTGAGTCAATCAATGCACCATTTTCACCAAAGCGAATTAAACGTGTTGATGTTGTCGTGTGTTGTCCAAGTGCTGAGTTTTCAGAAATGATGTTGGTTTTCTGTTCTGCATCGGGAACAATAACATTAATCAATGTACTTTTGCCTACACCCGATTGACCTACAAAAGCGACGGTTTCATTGTCTAAACGTTGCTTCGGTTCGCTAATATCACCTTCAGACTGTGTGATCAACACTTCATAGCCCAAGTCTTGATACTCTTTGATGAGATCTAAAATTGGGTCACTGTCTTTGAGTAAGTCGGATTTGTTCAAAACCAACAGCACAGGAATATTGGCATCTGCACAAGCCACCAAATAACGATCAATTAAGGTAGGTGCAGGTTCTGGTAAAGGCGCAAAAACAATCACGATCAAGCTGATATTGGCTGCCACAGGTTTGACCTTGTGGTAACGGTCTGGGCGAGTTAACAGTGATGTTCTCGGGTGAATAGCTGTGATAATACCTAAACCGGTATTGGGGTCTGCCTGCCATTTAACTTTATCCCCTGTGACCAACAATTCAAGATTGGTACGGGTATGACAACGCCAGACACTGCCGATTTCAATTGGTTTCCAAAAGGGTTCAGGTTCGCCTGCTTGAACAATAGGTTTTTGTGGATGTTGAGCGGGTGTAGAAAGGGCTTGTACTTCGAGTTGTCGTCCATAATGCTGAACAACCAGACCTTCTAGGTCGTTGGAAGTGTCGATTTCTTCTTGACGTGTTTTATGTTGTTTCTGAATGCGGCGTTGCTGCTGTTCAGTCAAACGACGTTTACGAATTAAAGCCATTCATGTCCTAAAAAAACCTTGAAAATGAGAAGGCAAAAATACCATGATGAGCGAATGAATTACAGCGCAGAAGTAAGAAATTTGCTACTATTCATTTTTTTATTGACCTAATAAGATTGACTCTATGAGCAGTACACTGGATACCCGCTTAATTTGGATTGACCTCGAGATGACAGGTCTAGATACTGATAATGACAAGATCATTGAAATCGCAACCATTGTGACAGATGACCATTTAAATATTTTGGCGGAAGGTCCGGTACTTGCAGTGCATCAATCAGATATTATTCTCAATGCAATGGATGAGTGGAATACCAAACAACATGGTCAGTCAGGTTTGATCGAACGTGTACGTCGCAGTAAACTCACAGCGCAAGATGCGGAACAACAAACCTTAGAATTTTTAAAGAAATGGGTCAGTCCGAAATCATCACCGATGTGTGGTAATTCAATCTGCCAAGATCGTCGCTTTATGCATCGTTTAATGCCAGAGCTTGAGCAATTTTTCCATTATCGTAATTTGGATGTATCGTCTGTTAAAGAGTTGGCAAAACGCTGGAGACCAGAAATTATGAGTGGTCTTAAGAAAAATGCATCACATTTGGCGATGGATGATATTCGCGACTCAATCGCAGAATTAAAATACTACCGTCAATATTTCTTTATTGAGAATAAAGATTAAGCCAGTTTGAGTGAGATGATCGGCTAGGGTACTCCCCCTAAGTTTGTTGCTGTTGCTCTTTGGTATTCAAAGAGCATCATCATCTGACTATATTTATATTGGCTCTATTCTATGCCTACTTGGATAATATAAAATTTCAATCTCGACATCGCTCGTGTAAGTTACAGTCAATCTGTTGAAAACTTATACAGTAAGATATAATTTCAATAGATCAATAAAATCAATGCTACGAACATTTTGTTGAATAATATAAAGCTTTTAATGCCCCCGCTTTATTGTTAAAGTTTAAATAGATTTGCGTAGGCGATGTTTTACTTTTCAGAGACGAAAAGATAGCAAAAATCTTTTTTCGGTCAAAGGGGATATCCATATCGCCCTTGACCGACGGCGGCATCCATGCCGCCAACCGCGATAGCGACATCGTCTGACTATATTGGCTTGGTTTATTCAGTCAAGTTATACCTACATCGTTGATATAAAATTTCAATCTCAAGATCGCTCGTGTAAGTTACAGTCAATCTGTTGAAAAATTATACAGTAAAATATAATTTCAATAGATCAATAAAATCAATGCTACGAACATTTTGTTGAATAATATAAAGCTTTTAATGCCCCCGCTTTATTGTTAAAGTTTAAATAAGCTGAGTTTGATCTAAAAATCTTGATAAAACATGAGACTCGGAAAGGTTATCTGCAATATGTGAGGAGATCACATGGCTTTACTAAAATACGTTCAGTCACATCATGGATTGGGCTTTATCGAGTTTAAACTCATCTAATCATTTATTTATAACAAGTTTATTCATCTTTCAATTGTTAGATATAAACTGATATATAGGTATATATCAGATTGAAACAAGGGAATTTTTAATCTCTTTTTTACTATGAATTTTAATTTTTTAAGCTATACTGAAAGCGATGTCTTCTGACAACTCGTTACAAAAAAGAGCAAGCAGTTCAAATTGTTTGCATAAAAAACGTTTTAATATCCTTTTATATTTGAATTATTACAAAGAGATTGACTATGCAAAGTAATAACCCAATTTTAACGCGTGCGGAAACGTATGCGGATTATGAACAGCCAATGACCATACAAGGCGCAATTCAAAAGTCTATTTTATTGACTGTGATTGCTGCGGTATTAGGTGTTGGAATTTTCTTTTATAGCTTTAGCACCATGAATGTAGGAATTGCATACGCTGCTACAATGGTTGGTGCAATTGGTGGTTTGATTTTAGGTTTAATTGCGACATTTAAACCGAATACAGCACGTGTGTTGGCGATTCCTTATGCATTCTTTGAAGGTGCATTTTTAGGTGGTGTTTCCGTCATCTTCCAATTGAAGTTCCCAGGTATTCCTTTACAAGCGCTTTTGGCAACTTTTGTCACAACTTTGGTGATGTTTGGTTTATATAAATTCCAAATTATCCGTGCAACTGAAAAATTTAAATCGGTTGTGATTTCAGCGTCCATCGCCATTGGTTTGGTGTTTGTGGTGCAATTCATCATGCGTTTGGCATTTGGTTCAAGCATTCCGTTCTTATTTGAAAGTAACCTGTTAGGTATTGGTTTTGCTGCATTTGTTGCAGTGATTGCTTCACTTAATTTGATCCTTGACTTTGATTTGATTGAATCTGCTGCTGCACAACGTGCGCCTAAATCATATGAATGGTTATGTGGTATTGCTTTATTGGCAACTTTGGTTTGGATGTACTATTCATTCCTACGTTTATTGAGCTTATTGCAAGGTGATGATTAATCATTACTGATCGAGCAAAATAGATTTGATAAAGACGCACTTTTTACAGTGCGTTTTTTTATATTTTTACTAAACTTTTAAAAAAAGATGCATTATGCAATTTAGTTCTGAGCCAAGACTTGGCATTATGCTTACAAAATTAATCAAGTGAGAATTTCATGGCACAAGGACTATTGGCAGGTAAACGCTTTTTAATCGCGGGTATTGCAAGTAAATTATCCATTGCATTTGGTATTGCTCAGGCATTACACCGTGAAGGTGCAGAACTCGCATTTACTTACCCAAATGATAAATTAAAAAAACGTGTGGATGAGTTTGCAGAACAATTTGGTTCAACGCTGGTTTTTCCTTGTGATGTTGCTGTAGATGCAGAAATTGACCATGCTTTTGCTGAACTGGCAAAACATTGGGATGGTTTGGATGGTGTTGTCCACTCTATCGGCTTTGCACCTGCGCATACGCTGGATGGTGATTTTACGGACGTAACTGACCGCGAAGGCTTTAAAATTGCACATGACATCAGTGCTTATAGCTTTGTGGCAATGGCACGTGCTGCGAAACCTTTATTGCTTGCTCGCCAAGGATGTTTACTGACTTTGACCTACCAAGGTTCTGAGTCTGTGATGCCAAACTACAACGTGATGGGTATGGCAAAAGCATCTTTAGAAGCAGGTGTACGTTACTTGGCTTCGAGTCTAGGTGCAGAAGGAATTCGTGTAAATGCGATTTCAGCAGGTCCAATCCGTACTCTAGCGGCATCAGGGATTAAGTCTTTCCGTAAGATGTTAGATGCCAATGAAAAAATAGCACCACTGAAACGCAATGTGACAATTGAAGATGTTGGTAATGCGGCATTGTTCTTATGTTCACCTTGGGCAAATGGTATTACAGGTGAAATCTTGTATGTCGATGCAGGTTTCAATACTGTGGGTATGAGCCAATCCATGATGGATAGCGAATAAAGTTAAGTATATTTAACTGACTGAATTCAAAACATAAACCTCAATATTAAAATATGAATATTGAGGTTTTTTTACAATTTCTTAAAAATTAACCGATCAATAAACTAGGATTCAATCGTTTTTTTTGATTAAATATAGATAAATATTAATATTATTTTAAGTTAGATAAGAAAATGAATTTTGCCAATATATTTTCGGCTTTAGAACAACTTGGATTAACCGCTCAAAAAAGAGCTTTGCACATTCAGTTTAGCAATCCTGATTTGACTGCCCAAGTGTTCTTGCAACGCATTGATGGACAACATGCCATCAATCAAGGCGTGTCTGTGGAACTGATCTGTCTTGCAACATCTGCAAATATTCCACTCAAACAATTTATCGGTTGCCAAGCTGCAATCGACCAAGTCACCGACCGAGGACAATTGTTCCGTACCACAGGCATCATTACCGAAGCTGCACAAGGACAAAGTGATGGCGCACTGACGGTCTATAAGCTCAAACTTGAGGATGCAACGTCACTGTGGCATAAACGCCGTAATAGTAGAGTTTTTCTGAATAAGTCGGTGATTCAAGTTGTTGAAATACTTCATAAAGAATGGCAACAAAGAAGTCCGCTGTTTGCTGCTAGTTTGAGTTTAGATAAAACTGGGCTGACCAAAGACTATGATATTCGACCACTCATTATGCAGAATAATGAACGAGATATAGATCTTATTCAAAGGCTTCTAGCATCGGAAGGTGTGACGAGTTTAATTGATGAAGCACAGCTTAAAGTCTCTCATTTTAATGAACCCATCCAGCCTCAAAAGCTTCGATTGATTGATGACAATACTCAATACGAAAGTTTAGAACGACGCACGATCCGCTTTCATCGAAGTTCGGCTATAGAGACTAGCGATTCGATTATCAATTTTACAGGACAACGCTCCCTTCAACCGACATCGGTACATATCCACCGTTGGCAAGCCGATATTCTTGAAACCGAAGAAGGTGCAGGCAATGTACAAAGCAAATATCAGCACAGTGACCAGTACGATAACGCCAGTCTTGGCTTAGAACAAGTATGGCACTTTAGCCCTGCATGGATTCCTGATCTGAATGGGGAAGATGGTGCAACGCCATCGGGCAACAGTCAGATCGAACGCTTTAACCAAAACCTCAGCAACTACTACGATGCCCAAGCCAAACAATTCACGGCAATATCGACGGTACGAGATGCGCAGGTTGGTTATCACTTTGAGCTTGACCAACATCCAAGTCTAGAGCTAAAAGATTCTGCCGATCAGCAGTTCTTGATCATCTCCAAAAACTTTTATAACCAAAATAATTTACCCAAAGACTTGAGCCATCAAGTCGAAACTTTGTTAAAACAAAGTGATTGGCAACGCCCCCATCTCACCGTAAACAACAACGAAGAACGCCAAGCGAATCAGTTGGTGCTACAACGACGTAATATTACGGTTGTTCCTGAATATAATCCCTTAACTCAAAGACCCGCAGTCCATCCAATGCGAGCGAGAGTGGTTGGTCCAAGTGGAGAAGAAATCCATGTGGATGAATGGGGACGCATCAAGGTTCGCTTCCTCTTTACCCGCAATGAAGACCACAGTCATGATGGTGGCGCAGGCGCGAATAACAATGATACTGACTCAGCTTGGGTTGATGTCTTGACCCCATGGGCAGGCGAAGGTTATGGAGCTCGCTTCCTACCGAGGATTGGGGAGATTGTTGTCATCGACTTCTTTGATGGCAACATTGACAGACCATTTGTGGTGGGTCGAATTCATGAAGCGCAACGCAGCCCGAGCAAGTTTGATGACAAAGGCAAGTTGCCCGATACCAAGAAATTGGCAGGGATCAAAAGTAAGGAATATCAGGGTAGTGGCTATAACCAACTGAGATTTGACGATACCACCAACCAGATCAGCAGTCAGTTACACAGCAGTCATGGCGCAACTCAACTCAATCTTGGCAACCTCAGTCATCCAAAAGAGACAGATAGTAGCGAAGGTCGAGGAGAAGGCTTTGAGTTAAGAACTGATCAATGGGGTGCGGTACGTGCAGGTCAAGGCTTACTGCTGAGTAGCCATGCACAAGATGGGGCATCAGGTAATCATCTAGATACAACCGCAGCCAAAAGTCAGCTAGAAAGTAACCTGAACAATGCCAAAGCCTTAAGTGAGGTTGCCAAGAACCAACAGACTGATCCTTTAGAGGTCTTAGAACGAATCAAAGGGTTTATCAATACACTGGCTCAACAAGATCCGAAAAAAGCGGATGCATTTAAGTCCGCAGTAATGATGCTGGCTTCACCAAATTCAATTGCACTATCAAGCAATGAAGACATCCACCTCTCTGCGGATGGGCAAATCAGTCATAGTGCAGGCGGAAGCATTAATCTAAGCACACAAAAATCCTTGGTGGGACATGCCAGTTCAAAGATCAGCCTATTTGCAGCACAGGAAGGTGCAAGACTTTATGCTGGCAAGGGGAAAGTAGAGATTCAAGCACAGGGTGATGGTGCTGATTTGATTGCACGCAAAGGCATTCAAATCATTTCCACAGAAGATACGATTTATATTATCAGTCCGAAAGAAATCAAGCTGATTGGTGATGGCTCGGAAGTGAAGCTCAATGGTTCAGGTGTATTTGCAACGACTGGTGGATTATTTGAAGTGAAATCTGGGCAGCAGAAGTTTACTAGTGGTGCAAAGGTTGAAATGAAATCTCGTGAATTCAAAGAAACGCCTTGTTATTTAACCTATGAAGCTAAAGACTTACTTGGAAATCCATTAGCGAATAAAAAGTATTTAATGATACTGCAGAATGGTGATGTTATTCAGGGTGTTACGGATAGTCAGGGTAAAACACAAAAAGTAACAACACCATCTCCTGAAAATATCTCTATTTATATAGAAGATGAAAATATTAATAGCTATAATTTAAAAATAAAGGAATAGATTGTGGAAAATTTTTTATTAAAAAATAATCAAAATGGCGATATTTTTAAAGCAAATATACAGCCAAAAAATAATAAACTCATTTTGGTTGTAAAAGATAATGTAGGTAATGTGCTTTCTGGAATAAACTATAAATTAATAGTTAAAAATTTAAGTACAATTGGTCCAAATGTACTACTACAGGACTCCTTTTCAACCAATAGCAAAGGAGAAACGAGAGCAGTATATTTTGATGCTTATTTGACTGCGGAAGTTACTATTTGGCTTGATAGTAAGAAGCCCATAACTAAAGATGATAAAAATGGTGTTTATAGAATAAAATCGGAAAGTTATAGTTATATCAGTACGAGACCAGTTTTTAATAAATCTGGTGATTTAAAAGTAAACAAGAAAGAGACGATTGTTGTAGAAAAACGAATTGATGTTTTACAGAAAGCTTTTATTTTGTATCAGGTTTTTATGAGAGTAGGAGGGCAAATAAAGTATTTTCCTAAAGGTGGTTATCGAATATTTAATGAAAAAAATGAAAGATTGGATGCCTCATTAAAACAAATTAAATCCAGTGTATTGAATGAAAAATCAATATCAAATCTGTTATATACGGATCATAAAACTTATATTGAATTTGATTTGAATGGAATTAAATTTAAATCTCCATTAATGGTACCACTAGTGACTTCAACTAAAGGGAATTTTCATCCTTTTGAAATTAAGCTAAGTAGCACGACTACAAATCCTAAAGAAACTTATACAGCGAGTTTAGGTGCTAAAACAACATTACCGATAATTATTGTACCAAAAACCAATGAAATTTATATTTTACCGATGGATGTTTTTAAGCCGTTCGATAAGTTAACTAAAGATTTTGAGAAATCTATATCTTCAATTTATAAAAATAAAAAAGATTTAGAGTTACAACTTGAAGCAAGAAATCCAACTGACATAAAAAAAATTGAAGAAAGACTGGGTATCGCAAAAAAGGACGCCCTAGACAAAATTAATGGAGAGTTTAAAAACAGTGCAGAAATCCAAGAAGTACTTGTGATTGAAGCAAGTGGAAACTCAAATGGTAATCCAAATATCTTAAGAAGATATGCCAATAAACGTAGAATCGAAGAATTAAGAACTCAACGAATAAATAAAAGCACAACTAAAATCAAGATAACCAGTGATACAAGTACAAATGCTAGAGAAGGGACAGAGGAAATAAACACATCGAATCCTCGAGAGTTTAATGATAGTTTAAAAAAATTTATAAATGGTGTAGGTGTTGAATTAGCAAGTTACAAATCAAAATCAGCGGATGAAAAAAGCATTCGAGATTTGTATTTACCAGTGTTGGGACGTGTGGGAGGAGAGTATTCTAACCAATACAATATGATGAGTGAAAATGATGAACTCACAGTAGATGCGCAGTGGATGAGATTTGTAGGTACAAATGGTACAGAGGCTACGCTTAACTTGTCTAAGGAACATTTACATGGTAAAGCTGAAGCAAAGGCGGCTGCAAAATTTGTATTATTTGAGGGACGAGCAAATTGGGACTTTTTTTGGCCATCTAAATACGGTTGGAGTATTGTTTTTGATGGTGGCGATCCCATTGCGACAATTCGAGTTGTTGCTGGTGCCGCATTACAAGGATTTGCAGGTGCAAATCTAGCAATTGCAGGTCAAACGAGTGTCGCGATTGGTAACGTTGCAGGCTATCAAAAACTACAAGCAATTTCACATGATCCTAAAAAGTCGATGAAAGATGCAGTGGATGCAGTAAAAGGCTTAAAAGTAGAAGTCAAAAGTAATGAAGATATACCTCCTGATGTGCTAAATAAAGCTCAAGTAGAAGTAAAAGCCTTTGCTGGCGCCCAATTAGCGCTTACTCCAAAAGTTGAATTGCAGTGGTTTAATGCGAATGGAAACCCTCGTGAATCAAGTGGAGAGCCTAAGTTTGAAACATTAGCAAAAGCAGCCGTTACTGCTGGCGTGAGTGGTGGTGCAGGAGCAGAATTTAATTTTTATATGTACATTCACACGAATGGTTCGATCAGGATCAAGTTGGCTGCCCATTTGTGTTATGGGATTGGGGCAAAAGGCGCGGTTGATTTGGAGGTAAATCCTAAAGATTTAGTATCTTTAATGCTGTTTATCAAAAAGAATTTACTGAAAATGGGCTTTATGCATTTGGCTTATATTGCTACTGATTTATTTGAGCAATTATCACAACTTTTTGCGATGCTTGCCGCAAATAATGATTATACAATTTTAAAAAAATATTCTACCCAGTTAAATAATATATCAGATTTTCTCGGTGATGTAAGCCAAGACTTTAGAAAATGGACAGCAACAATTAAATCTGAAGAAGCCAAATTGGCATGCGCTCAAAATATAAATAATAATTTACAGTCATTGATCGGTTTAACACCCAACTCCAAAGGGATCTTGGTATATTCTCTATGTCATTGGAATACTCGTTGGGCACATTATGATGATTTCCCAGCTATAGATTGGGATGGGATTCATTATTTGGATCAACGAAAAACAGCTATTGTTAATATTTTTAAATCAACACTGCATGTAAATGAATGGCGAAATATTATAGAAAGAGTCAATCAGCAAGGTAAAAAAAGTACTGGAAATACAAAAAACCTTGAAAGACATATTATTAATTTTTTAGCCAGTGGTTTAAACTTGGTGCGGTTTCAAATAGAAAATATTGTTTTGGCTCTAAATAACAATACCAAATATACAGGACCTACCAATAAATGGATTAAAGACTTTATAGAAGCAAGAACAAGTTTGGAAGGAATTAAGACATGGCCTTTACCACAAATTGCTTATAATCAGGATGACAGTATTTTTAAACAAGTCAAAATTATGCAGGGATATGATGAAAATAATGAAATTCTATATTTGGCGAGTGCTAACGATAAACCATTATTCTCAGAACCTGATAACGATACATATTTAACGTAAAATATTAAGGATCTTAGGGCATAATAAATATTTCCTAAGATCCGTTTTATGGTTAAAAATGAAATTTAAAATTTCACTGAATAAAAAATATGAGCTTAGACTTTAAACTAATGGGGTCATAGGTATTCTATTTTTGTATAGGCGTTGGACTATTGGCAGCACATCGGACTGAAGTAGTGTAATAGCGAGAAAAATCCTTTCCTTTTAAGCCAGGTTCTTTAAACATTCTTGAAAAAGTAAAGCCAAAAGCAGTCCGAATCATATATTCATCTTTTGCATTTGTACTTCTAAGGACCTTAGCCGTACCTGTTTCAGGTCCTTTGGGATTTTTTTCAGGTGATTTAGAATAATAGTCAGGTGCATACCAGTCAGCGACCCATTCTAAGTTTTCATTGATTAAGTCGTAAAAACCTAATGGAGTAGGCTGATGAGCGCCAAGTTGAGTGATGAGTATTATCGAGTTCTCTGCAACAGTTTCTGTGAATGCTTGTTGTTGTTCATAACTATTAAAGTTTTTACCATATTCTACTTTACCATTATCGGTGGGATAAACCACTTGTTGGCCGCGGTTACGAGCAGCATATTCCCACTGCGCTTCGGTTGGTAAGTCCATAGGTACATTTAATTGTTTGCCTAACCATTGGCAGTAATCACGCGCTTGATACCAATTGAGTCCAGCGGCAGCATCTTTATATCGTAAATCTTGCAAATCTGGATCATTCATAACTTTAGGCTTCCCTGTTGCTGCACTATAAGTATCTAAGTCTTCATAACTGGACTTATAGGCATTTAGGCTATAACTATCTAAAGTGACTTTATGTAAAGGTTTACTATGAGCATCACCATCAAAAGGTAATTTTCCTTTATTGACGAGTTCACCGAAGTCACCCATCATAAACGTACCACCTTGTACAAAAATCATATTCTTTTTGGTTTTCTCCACCAATTTTTTAATTCTTTGTTGTAACTCAAGATCGTTTTTTTCATTGGTCTTTTGAGCTGTTGAGTTGCTATGCGTCTCATTGGTGGTTTTTGCACAAGCAGATAAGGCTAAAGTGGAGAGTAAAATAGCAATTATATTGTGTTTCATCATTTTTAAATAAGACTATCAATATTTTAGTTTTTATCCTAACTGATAATCTGTACAATATAAAGTTTGATTCTGTTAAAAAATATAAAGGTTAAAGGGGTTTGGCGTTTGTATAATAATAATTAATTAAAATAAAGGTTTAGGACTATTAGCAACACATCTCACTGAGGTCCTATAATAATCTTCAAAGTCATGACCTTTTAAATCGGGTTCTTTAAACATTCTTGAAAAAGTAAAGCCAAAAGCAGTTCGAATCATATATTCATCCCTGGTATTGGTACTTCTAAGGACTTTAGCTGTACCTGTTTCAGGTCCCTTAGGATTTTTTTCTGATGATTTAGAATAATAATCAGGTGCATACCAGTCAGCAACCCATTCTAAGTTTTCATTGATTAAGTCGTAAAAACCTAATGGAGTAGGTTGGTACGCACCTAATTGAGAAACTAAAATGATGGCATCCCCTGAAACCTTACGCGAGAAATCTTTTTGTTGTTCATAACTATTAAAGTTTTTCCCATATTCTACTTTACCATTATCGGTGGGATAGACCACTTGTTGTCCACGATTACGAGCAGCATATTCCCATTGTGCTTCAGTTGGTAAGTCCATAGGTACATTTAATTGTTTGCCTAACCATTGGCAGTAATCACGCGCTTGATACCAATTGAGTCCAGCGGCAGCATCTTTATATCTCTTATCAATGATATCTGGATCATCCATAACTTTAGGCTGTCCTGTTGCTGCACTATAAGTGTCTAAGTCTTCATAACTGGACTTATAGGCATTTAGGCTATAACTATCTAAAGTGACTTTATGTAAAGGTTTACTATGAGCTTCACCATCAAAAGGTAATTTTCCTTTATTGAAGAGTTCACCGAAGTCACCCATCATAAACGTGCCACCTTGTACAAAAATCATATTCTTTTTGGTTTTCTCCACCAATGTTTTAATTCTTTGTTGTAACTCAAGATCGTTTTTTTCATTGGTCTTTTGAGCTGTTGAATTGCTATGCGTCTCATTGGTGGTTTTTGCACAAGCAGAGAAGGTTAAGGTCGAGAGTAAAACAACGATTATATTATGTTTTATCATTTTTAAATAAGACTATCAATATTTTAGCTTTTATCTTAACGGCTAATCTGCACGATATAAAGATTGATTCTGTTAAAAAATATATAGGTTAAAGGGATTTAGCGTTTGTATAATAATAATTAATTAAAATAAAGGTTTAGTGTTGTTGGCAGCACATCGGACTGAAGTAGTGTAATAATGAGCAAAATCCTTTCCTTTTAAATCGGGTTCTTTAAACATTCTTGAAAAAGTGAAGCCAAAAGCAGTTCGAATCATATATTCATCATTAATATTGGTACTTCTAAGGACTTTAGCTGTACCTGTTTCAGGTCCCTTAGGATTTTTTTCTGATGATTTAGAATAATAATCAGGTGCATACCAGTCAGCAACCCATTCTAAGTTTTCATTGATTAAGTCGTAAAAACCTAATGGAGTAGGTTGGTACGCACCTAATTGAGAAACTAAAATGATGGCATCCCCTGAAACCTTACGCGAGAAATCTTTTTGTTGTTGATAACTATTAAAGTTTTTACCATATTCTAGTTTACCATTATCGGTGGGATAGACCACTTGTTGACCGCGGTTACGAGCAGCATATTCCCATTGTGCTTCAGTTGGTAAGTCCATAGGTACATTTAATTGTTTGCCTAACCATTGGCAGTAATCACGGGCTTGATACCAATTGAGTCCAGCGGCAGCATCTTTATATCTCTTATCAATGATATCTGGATCATCCATAACTTTAGGCTGTCCTGTTGCTGCACTATAAGTGTCTAAGTCTTCATAACTGGACTTATAGGCATTTAGGCTATAACTATCTAAAGTGACTTTATGTAAAGGTTTACTATGAGCATCGCCATCAAAAGGTAATTTTCCTTTATTGACGAGTTCACCGAAGTCACCCATCATAAACGTACCACCTTGTACAAAAATCATATTCTTTTTGGTTTTCTCCACCAATGTTTTAATTCTTTGTTGTAACTCAAGATCGTTTTTTTCATTGGTCTTTTGAGCTGTTGAATTGCTATGCGTCTCATTGGTGGTTTTTGCACAAGCAGATAAGGCTAAAGTGGAGAGTAAAATAGCAATTATATTGTGTTTCATCATTTTTAAATAAGACTATCAATATTTTAGTTTTTATCCTAACTGATAATTGGCATGTTATAAAGAAGACTTATTAAAAACTGAATTGAGTCTTTAAATGCTTATATTTTAATGATATTAGCGTTGTTGAGTAACTTGGATTGTACTAAATAAATAGGTTTAAAATGAAAAATCCATGGTATTTCGTTCCTCGTACAAAAGTTGGAGAGCGTGTAAAGAAATATCAGCTTTTTAAAATTGATACTTTTGAACTGAAACGAGTGATCAATCATAATTTTTCGGTTGTGCAGATGAATTCTTCATTTATAGAGTTTATTAATAAAGAATATATTTGGATTGGGAAGTCATTTATCTATTCTTTTCTAATCGGCATTCCTGTGCTTGTAATGAGTATTTTCTTCATATATATGATTTTTTTTGATTATGGTGAAATAGATTACATTATGTGGTTTGGGGCAATATCTATTTTTATTGCAAGCTTATACATTCTTATAACGATGCTTCACCCCCTGATAAGTAAGGAACTTTTTAAGCCTTTATACAATTCGATAATGCTAAATAGGAAGAACAAAGTAGTAACTTTTCATGAAAATAACGAATTTCTGCGATTACAATTAAGTGATCTTTATTTTGATATTGTTCAATCACAAGGTATCGTTGGACTACCTTTGTATGAGTTACATGCCTATATACTTGATGGTGAAGTGATAAAACATGATATACAGTTAGGCATACCGAATATCCATAAAGACTATATAGAAGGCTTTTTATTATTTATCAAAACTTATGTAGAGCAGGGACCTGAACCCTTGTACTACAGAGAAGGGATAGACGACCCTGAGCAAGATTATAAAAGTAAATTAACCTATTGCTATGATATTCAAGAGAAAAAAGAATCCTTGAAGCAAAGTTGGCAAACCGTGTTTATCAATCATTTTCAGACACCACTCTATGCGCTTATTTTTGCTGTACCTGAATTTGTAAGGTTCTTTGGACGACGAATCACCGTTGTTTTTTCAAAGCCATTTTATTGGAGTGAAGCACTAAAAAAGGAGCATGTTGTAGATGAAAATGATCCCTATAGTGTGACAGCAAAAGACAATTTGAAATTTGGTTTTTTTAGTGTGAAAGAGAAGCAACATGAATAATGAAGCTTTATACATATTCAGTTTAAAACTAAAGATAGCAGATAAAGCACGAGAAGGTGATTTTATCTTAAACCATATTGAATAGGTCAAATATGCTTAATGGTACATTACAATATCCAGTGTATAAGAATGCTAGGCACCTAACACCTAAAGAAAAGCAAAATATTCTTTCGAAGAAAATAGCTTATAAATCAAGTGTGTTTCATGGCTATCACTTTGTAAAAATGAATTCTACCTATATGGAATGTGTAAATAACAGCTTCTTTTTAAAAGGTAATTCCTATTTTAATTTGCTTGGAGTTCTTTTTATAGCAGTTCCAGTTATTTTGATTGTTTGGCTCATATTTTTTTATATAACAGTAATTCGTGATGCTGAAAGTTTACTCGGCTTCATCGTCGTTTTTTCTCCAATGCATATTTTATTTTCTTTTATTTTTTATGTTTTTTATAAAGGTTATCAAAATTTTAAAAAGTATGAAAAATTAGGCTATAACTATTATCCAATCCGATTTAATAGAAAAAATCAAAAAGTCTATGTTTATGATGTCAGTGGTCAAATCTTTTCAGAGAATTGGGAGAAGATTGATTTTATTTTAAATCATCGACTGGGAGGCTACGAGGGCACTTTTTGGGAGATCAAGGGGTTTATCAAGGATAACAATGGCTTGATTACTTATACCTTTGCTTTTGCACTGAGTAAGCATAAAAAGCAAGAAACGCTTGAAATATGGCAGTTTATTAAAGAGTATATGAATAATGGACCTGAAAAGCTTTATTTTAATAAACATATAGTAGAAACGAGTCCTCGTTTAGTACCTGAGAAATTAAGCTATTGTTTAAATATTGAAGCACAGCCTGAGTCTTTAGAAACCAGTCAGGAAATCGTTGCATTAGATTATCAAAGTGAATTTCGATCATTCTACTCAAGGGCAATGATTAAAATTTTAGGTGCAACGCGCAATAAATTTATTCGTGCTGATAAACAACCGAAATGGTCTCAACAAGTTGAAAATGAATGTCAGGTTGATGCTAAAGACCCCTATGTTGTTGATGCTTCGACAACATACCAACTCGATACTTTTGGAAAAATAATCAAATAAAAAAAGCCCCGAAGGACTTTCTTATCTCAACAAATTTTTAAGGCATCTGCTGAATCGGACTACCACCTAAAGCCTGCATCAACGTCACATAAGCGTTGTACTGGCTTTGTTTGGTTTGTACCAAAGCCAAACGAGCGCTACGTGTTGTTTCCTGTGCATCCAAAAGATTTTTTAAAGCAATCGCACCATTACGATAACGAACATCAGTCAAACGTTCAGTTTTTTCTGCAAGCTCAAGATTCTTTTGTTGTAGCGCAACTTGTTTATCTAATTCAGTTCGATTCGATAACGCATTTTCCGTGTCTGCAAAAGCTTGATATAGGGTATTGCGGTATTGAACGATGGCTTTTTCATAGTCCAATTCACTAATCTTTAGGTTCTTTTGCATATCGTTATATTGCAAAAACGGTAAACTTAAACTTGCACCTAAAGTAAGCGCAGGATTTTTCAGTAAATTGGTCAGAGAGGTGCTGGTCGAACCTAGATTTCCAGTCAAGCTAATAGATGGATAATAACTTGCTTTGGTCGCATCTTTGGTAGCTAAAGACTCACGTAAACGTAACTCAGCAGCTCTCAAATCTGGACGACGTGACAAAATATCGGCGGGTAAGCCTGCCGCAATTTCAGGTAAACGAATCCGTGGCAACTGTTGAGGTTCTTGAATATTCAACTGTTGTACTGGAATCTGCAATAACACAGCCAAAGCAGTACGTGCTTCAACACGCTGTTGTTCAATCTGACTTAAACTTGCTTTTTGGCTTTGTACAGACTGCTCAGCTTGGGTTAAATCTAACCCTGAAACAGCACCTGCACGGTATTGGGTGCGCACCAATTCATAGGTTTTTTGGGTAGAGGCTAAGCTTTGTTGTGCAGAGCTATAGCGTTCATTTAAATAACCCAATTGCCAGTATAAGTTTGCAGTTGTACCAATTAAGGTTTGTCCTGTCGCTTGCAAGTCTTGTTCAGTGGCTAAAGACTCCCATTTAGAGGCTTCAGTCTGACGCGCCAATTTACCAAATAAATCGACTTCATAACTTACGCCAGCACTGAGCGATAGACCTCTGGCAGCATCATCGCCCGAGTTGAGATCAAAGCTATGTCCAGTTGAAACACTTGAATTGACACGTGGTCCTTGTTGATCACGTGCTAACCCAGCTCTTAATCGTGCAGTTTGTAAATTGATCCCTGCCACAGCCAAATCAGCATTTCGTTCAATCACTTGATTGACCAATTGATTGAGTTGCGTATCGCCAAATAAAGTCCACCATTGGTCTGCATAAAGATCAGCTTGAACTTGTTGAGATTTTGCTTTGTCATAAGCAAAACCATTGGGGATTTGTACCGCAGGTGCTTCATACGGGGTTTTCACCACAGCAGCACATCCCACCAGTGAGCTTCCAAGAATCAAGGCTGTTGCAAGTTTGCTTAAATTCATTTGCATTAATATTTTCCTTATTCTTCGGTTATTCACGTGAAAGTGCATCGACAGGATTCAACTGCGCGGCATTTCGTGCTGGGATAAATCCAAACACCACACCAATCAAAGTTGAACATACAAATGCTGCAATGATCGAAGTACTTGAATACGCCATTTGGAAACTGCCTTTGGCAATATGTCCGATCAACTGTCCAATACCTAATGAAAGTAAGACACCTAATATTCCGCCTAAAATACACACCAAAATCGCTTCAATCAGAAACTGTTGTAGAATATCGCTTTGTCGTGCACCCACCGCCATACGTACCCCAATTTCCTGAGTACGTTCAGTCACGGAAACCAGCATAATATTCATTACACCGATCCCACCCACCACAAGCGAAATCACTGCAATTGCAGACACCAATAAGGTCATGGTTTGGGTGGTTTGTTCAATAGTTTGACGGATACTGTCAGAGTTTTGTGTAAAGACATCTTGTGCACCGTGGCGCTGTTCTAACAAGCTTAAAATGGCATTTTCAGCCACAGCGGTCGGGTAGGTGTCTTTGACACGAACAATGATGCTACGTACATTAGACTGCCCTAACATGCGACTCATCACGGTTGAGTAAGGGAGATAGACATTTAGGCTATCAGAACTCATAAAGCCTTGTTGTGCATCAATGACCCCGATGATTCGACTCGGAACACTGCCCAATAAAATCACTTGCCCTAACGGGTCAGTACCATCAGCAAAGAATGTCTTTTTGGTGTTGGAGTCAATCACGACATCCTGTGCACGTTGAGTCACACTTTGTTTGTCAAAAGGTTGACCTGCGACAAACTCTAAACCTCTTACATTGAAGAAGTCTGCACTTACGCCATTTACGGTGGCTGCTGCTTCGGTATCTTTAAATCGCGCTGTAACGCTACTGTTCACTGTTGGGCTAACTGCTTCTACATAGGGCTGTTCAGATAGTGCTTCAGCATCAGCGGGCACAAGGGTTTTAAATTGAGCTGTCTTTGAGTTGTCACCAAAGCCTCGACCCTGAAAGACCGTAATGGTATTGGTACCTAAACTGCTGATGTTTTCCAAAATTTGTTTTTGTGAGCCATTTCCGAGTGCAACGACAGACACCACGGATGCAATCCCGATAATGATCCCCAACATGGTCAGGAAAGTACGCATACGATGTGCATTCATTGCGAGCAAAGCCATACGGAAAGCTTCAGCAAAACGATCTAGTGCTGAACGCCAACGAGATGATTTTTTTCGACTGGATTTGGGCTCTGCATCTGCAACAACCTCAATCACATCGTCATGTTCTGGAACATTAGGCTTATCTGCAATAATATTCCCGTCACTGATTTCAATAATACGTGTCGCATTTTTTGCGACATTCATATCATGTGTAACCAAAATGATGGTATGACCTTTGGCATTTAGCTCACGCAAGATGCGCATCACTTCGATACCGCTATTTTTATCCAATGCGCCTGTTGGCTCATCGGCAAGAATAACATCACCACCATTCATCAAGGCACGGGCAATCGAAACACGCTGTTGCTGACCGCCTGAAAGTTGATTTGGACGGTTTTCAGTTTTTTCACCAAGTCCAAGATCAGTCAGGATTTCATGCGAGCGCTTTTGACGAACGGTGGGGTCCATACCTGCATAAATTGCAGGGACTTCGACGTTTCCAGCAGCATTCAAATCACCCAATAAGTGATAGCGCTGGAAGATAAAGCCAAAATACTCACGACGTAACTGAGCCAGCTCATCAGGTTCAAGTTTACGGGTTTCACGCCCATTTACCTGATAGCTTCCTGATGTTGGCTGATCCAGACAACCCAAAATATTCATCAAGGTCGATTTACCAGAACCAGACTGACCAACGATGGCAACCAACTCACCCGGATAAATCTTTAAATTAATACTTTTTAAAATCTGAATAGTGGATTCACCCGCAGGGAACTCACGTATCAGATTACTAACCTCGAGTAGAGGTTTGATCTGATGATTGTTCTGATCCATGCTTAGAGTCTCATTGGGCCATTTCTGTTACTACGTTTTGCAGAATCATTCGACGTGTCTGAACCATCGGCGAGAATCACTTGATCACCTTCATTTAAGCCACGTAACACTTCTGCTGTAACACGGTTATTTAAACCAATTAATACTTGTTTACGTTTGGCGCTGCCATCAGCCTGTAAAACACGAACGATTGCAACGGATGCTTTACCTTGATCTAGCAAAGCTTTCTCGTCTGCGGTTAACTCAAGACGCTCTGGGCGATCTGCTGCATTTTGTCCCTCTTTATGGGTTTGACCTTGAGCAGAAGAAGCAGGGCGATTTGAATTTGCACCAGATTGACCATTTGATTTATTGGCACGTTGTGGGCGATTTGAGGCTTGAAGTGCAGCTGCAGGAACAGTCAAAGCATTTTTAGCTTCCGCTAAAATAATATAAACCTGAGCTGTCATATCAATACGCAACTTGCCATCATCATTTGGCACATCGAAGAGCGCATTATAATAAATCGCAGTGCTTGATGACGATGATGAAGAATTGCTGGTTGTTTCTGTATTGATTGATTCAGGTGCAGGCTCTACTTGACGCAGTGTTGCATAACGTTTTTTCTCACTGTCTCCCAGTGTTGTGAAATAAACTTTTTGACCTTCCTGAACTTTCATGACATCAGCTTCTGATACTTGGGCTTTGATGGTCATGGTGTCAAGTTTAGCAAGCTTCACAATCGTTGGAGCGCTTTGATTCGCGTTAACGGTTTGACCTTCTTCAGTCACAATTGCAACCACAGTACCATCCATCGGCGCAACAATACGGGTATAACCTAAGTTTTCTTGTGAGGTTGCCAGTGTCAGTTTAGATTGTTCAATTTGCGCATTCATCGATGCAATATCGGCTTGTGCTGTCTTAAACGCAGCCAACGCACTGTCGTAATCAGCCTTAGATGTCGCATCTTGTGCATACATATTCTTCTGACGATTATATTCAGCTTCAGCCTTGGCTAAAGTGGCTTGTTTTGTGGTCAATTGTGCCTGTTGGTTTTTAATACTTGCTTCTGCTGTTTTTAAATCGTTGGTTTGTCGTACAGAATCAATTTGTGCGATCAATTGTCCTTGTTTGACTTGATCTCCCAGCTTTACATACATTTTTTTGACCTGACCAGAAACCTGTGCACCCACACTGACCATTTTGGTTGCTTCCAAGTCACCTGTTGCAAGTACAGAATCTTCAATATCTCCACGGGTTACTTCAGCAGTAATATACTGAGGCTGTGTATTTTTTGGTTTTAATGTGTACCATGCGATTGCTGCGACGATCGCTACACAGGCCGCTATAAAAATGGCTTTGGCTGGTTTTATTTTTGGCATAGCAATAATGAGACTGAGAGAAAAATTGATCAAATTATAATGATGAATTAAGGATAAAGCGTGAATTTTTTATAATAAATAGAAATGAGAATTATTCTAGTTGATCTTTGTGATTAAAAATTAAGCATTGATAAATAAAGACTTTCCACACAACTCTGCAATACATTGTTGAATGATATGTTCTGGTTTTTCTTGACTAAGCCCTTTAATAGCAGCATCAATGCGTAATAAAAGTGTCGGCCATGTTAAAAACGATTGTGGATTTAAACGTCTAAGTGCTTGTTGGTACAAAGAAATTTTTGTTTTCCAAATGCCAAGTTGTAAAGCATTTTGTGGCTGTTCATACAATTGCATCAAAAGACGCATTTCTTTACTAATGGTCCATAAAATTAAACTATCAGGTTCTCCAGACTCCAAAAGATATTGGAAAATCTTAATGGCTAAAGCTAAATTTCCAGCGATCAATGCATCGCTTAAATCAAAAGTGCTGTAGCGGGATTGATCTTGTAAGCATTGTTGTAAATGGTCGATTTCAATCTGTTTTTGATCGGGGAATGTATCTGCAACACGCATTAAACTGTTTTTAGCAGCCAATAAATTGTGTTCATGATGTTGTTCAAGCCATACCCATGCATCTTGATTGAGTTGAATACCAAGTTGTTCTGCTTCAATTACCAAGATGCGCTGACGGTCTTGTGGGTAATTCGCCGTCAATGCAACAACTACACCGTTGGCTTCAACCGTTTGGAAGAAAGCAGATTTTAAACTACTTGAATCCTGCTTTGGCATCACGATTACAAGTAAATTGTGTTCGTTATGTTGAATATATTGTTTGAGTTGTTTTAATCCATTGGCATCTGGCTTGATATTGCCATGCACTTCAAGTGCGAGATGTTGTGAAAATAAAGACAGGCTGTTTAAAGCATTAAAAACATTTTTCCAGTCTGAAACACTATTTAAATCATGACGCTGTCTTTCAATTTCATGCTTTGCCCAGCTTTTTCTTAATGCATCAAGCAAATTTTGCTCTAACAGTGGCTCTTGACCATGTAAAATCCAAACACCGCGCGCTTCATCAACACGTTTAAGGGCTTGTAAATAGTCAAGTTTCATAAGTTTATTGTGCTACTGGTTGGGTGGTAATATTTCTAGCTTTCGGTAAGCGGTTGGCTGCAATTTGACGAGACATTTGTTGAGCGATGTCATCAATCAAAATTTGGCTTAAATATTTATATTGTTGGTCATCGGTATTGACTGTCGCAACATCATATTGATAACTACGAGAGGCAGTCAATGTACGAGGTTCTGTAATTGGATTTCCTTGTTTGTCCTCAATCTGGAAAGTTACAGTGAGACGCAGTAAGGTTTCAACCAATTTACCATTGAGCTCATGGCGTACAGGTTTGTAACTGAGTACACGTAACACATAGGCATCATTCGCATTACTGAGTTGGACACCCGTTGCAGTCAAATAAACACTGAGTTTTTTCTCAAGATCTTCTGTATTTTCAGGTAGAACCAACTGTAATTTGGTATAAACCAAAGGCGTTGCTTGAGTATTGGTTCCCTTTAAATGAAAGCCACAACCGACTAAGCCCGCACTCAGACCCAAAGTTAATACAACTGCTGCAACACGTTGAACCAAATGCATGCTTTGTCCTCATGATATTTCATTAAAATATGAAATATTTAATCTTGATAAATTGTCCACATTTTAGAATCAAAGCCCGTTGAATGACAACGGGCTTTGTTTGGGTTTTGTTTATCGCATTAAGTCCCTCTTAGAAAGAGAGGCTTAAAAACTTTTAAACCACCAAATTCACTAATTTATTCGGCACAACAATTTCTTTCTTGGTTGGACCCGTCAAGAACTGTTGAACTTCTGGAAGTGCTTTCGCTAAGGTCAATAACTCATCTTTTGATGCATCTACAGACACTTCTAACTTACCACGAAGCTTACCATTTACCTGAACCACAATAGTTTGTGTATTACGAGTGAGTGCTGACTCATCCACAGTCGGGAACAAGACCGAAGTCAAGTCAACATTAAACTCAGCCAATAAAGTTTGACTTAAGTGTGGTGCAAAAGGTGCAAGCAAGGTCAATAGGGTAATAATCGCTTCACGTTCAACAGCGACATCATTGTCATCTTTTGCTTCAAACTTATTGCTGGCATTGAGTAATTCCATCAATGCTGCAATGGCTGTATTGAATGCATGACGACGTTCAATATCATCACCTACCTTTTGAATGGTTTCGTGAGTTTTACGACGTAAATCTTGTGCTTCTGTTGAAAGTTTAGCTGCATCAATCGCAGTTGCAGTATTGCCTTTTTCAAGGAACCCAGCTACCAAACGCCAAACACGTTTTAAGAAACGGTTTGCCCCTTCAACACCTGCATCCGACCATTCCAATGATTGATCAGGTGGCGCAGCAAACATCATAAATACGCGGGCAGTATCTGCGCCGTATTGGTCAATAATTGCTTGTGGATCGATGCCGTTATTTTTTGACTTCGACATTTTTTCTTGCCCACCAATGACAACTTCTTGTCCATCGCCATTATATTTAGCAGAAAGTATGCGACCTTTTTCGTCTTTTTCTAACTCAATATCCGCAGGGTTGAACCAGGTTTTTTTACCACTTTCAGCTTCACGGTAGAATGTGTCCGCCAAGACCATGCCTTGAGTGAGTAAGTTGGTGAATGGTTCGTTGCCTTGAACCACACCTTCATCACGCATTAACTTATGGAAGAAACGTGCATAAAGAAGATGAAGAATGGCATGTTCTACACCGCCAATATATTGGTTCACTGGCAACCATGACTGTGCAGCTTCAGGTTTTACCATACCACCAGTAAAATCAGGAGAAGCATAACGCGCATAGTACCAAGAGGATTCAACGAATGTATCCAAAGTATCCGTTTCACGACGGGCATCACCGCCACAGCTTGGACATTTTGTTTGATAGAATTCAGGCATTTTGTTTAAAGGATTACCTGAACCATCTGGTACCACATCTGTTGGAAGCACAACAGGGAGTTGGTCTTCAGGAACAGTGACTTGACCACACTGGTCACAGTTAATCATTGGAATTGGGCAACCCCAGTAACGTTGACGAGAAACACCCCAGTCACGTAAACGGAATTGAACTTTAGAACTTGCCAATGATTGTGGTTCTAATTTTGCAAGAAAAGCGTCAAAAGCAGCTTGGAATGTTAAGCCATCAAATTCGCCAGAATTAACCAATTTACCTTCTTTAGAACCGTACCACTCTTGCCACGTTGATGCAGAATATTCGGCATCATCTGCACCTTTGGCATCGATGACTTGTTTGATTGGCAAATTAAATTTATTGGCAAACTCAAAGTCACGTTCATCGTGCGCAGGAACAGCCATGACTGCACCTGAGCCGTAGGACATCAATACATAGTTGGCAATCCAGACTGGAATTTCTTCACCAGTCACAGGATGCTTCACCGATAAGCCTGTTGCCATGCCTTTCTTTTCAGCGGTTGCCAAGTCTGCTTCTGCCACTGAACCCATGCGACATTCTTCAATAAATGCAGCAAGTTCAGGCTGTCCAGCTTCTGATTGGATCGCGGCAGCTTTCAACGCCATTGGATGTTCAGCTGCAACTGCAACATAGGTTACACCCATGAGCGTGTCAGCACGTGTGGTATAAACCGTCAAACCATCGGCATAAACTTCTGGGTTCGCAGACGGGAAGGTGATGTCCATACCCGTTGAACGACCAATCCAGTTACGCTGCATGGTCAATACTTGTTGTGGCCAACCGTCTTTTAGTGTGTCGAGATCATCTAAGAGTTCTTGCGCATAGTCTGTGATGCGGAAGTAGTACATTGGAATATCACGCTTTTCTACCAATGCACCTGAGCGCCAGCCACGACCGTTTTCAACTTGCTCATTGGCAAGAACAGTCTGGTCAACTGGATCCCAGTTTACTGTAGAGAGTTTGCGATAAATCAGTCCTTTTTTATACAGTTGGACAAATAACCATTGTTCCCAGTGATAATATTCTGGTGTACATGTTGCAAATTCACGGTCCCAATCAACAGACAAACCAAGTTTTTTCAATTGGTCGCGCATATATGCGATGTTTTCAAACGTCCATTTTGCAGGCGCAACTTGATGTGCAATTGCTGCATTTTCAGCAGGCAAACCAAAGGCATCCCAACCCATAGGTTGCAGGACAGTTTCACCCTTGAGACGGTGAAAACGACTAATCACATCGCCAATCGTATAGTTCCGCACATGACCCATATGCAGTTTGCCACTTGGATAAGGGAACATCGAGAGGATATAACGACGTGGACCTTCTACAGTGTCGGCAACTTTAAACGATTTACGATCTTCCCAGTCTTTCTGGACTTGAGGTTCAATCGCACTAGCTTGATATTCAGGATCAATATGAGTAGTCATAAACGTATTTTGAGAACAATGGTTAAAAAACTGTGTTGCACAGCATAGCGCAAAATACACCTAAAAGTGAATTTTGCGCGTTTTTAAATATGAAAAACTTGCAATTTTGTTCTTAATTGAACTAGCGAAGCGTTGAATCGCTATTGGTATTATTTTGTGGAATCACTGTAGGTTGTTGTAGCTGTGGTGGATTCACGACAGGAACATTATTTACAGGTTGTCCATTTTGAGGAGCATTTTGCTGCGTATTGGATGGATTGTTTTGTGGGGCTGTCTGTTGGGCTGTAGGTTGGTTGGTCGGTGAAGGCGTTCCACGATAACCATAAGTGTCGACTTTAGTTTTATTGCGTGCATTTTTAGGTGGTGGCGTCGTGGTGTAATGGGTAGAGCCGTTACTGTCGACCCACTTATAATACTGTTTTGCATGACTGGTTGCAGCAGTCACAGACAACAAAGCAAAAATGGTCGATACAAAAACTGTGTGTGTAAAGCGTTGGTGTTGTTTCATGGTGCAGAACCTTTGCGTCAATTTTTATGCAGACTAAAGCTAGAAATAGTTATAGCGTCTAATATACAACGGATTGTTTTAGCTTGATCTGGATATTTTTTAAATTGTATTTATTTTATACAAAAAAATAAGTTTTAAAATAATTCTTTTGCAATTTTATTGGGTTATATCTGTGTTCTCTTATACGGAAACACGAGGTTTAGTGTTGGGTGCCATAGAATATCGTCCTCACCCAACACTAAATTTTTATTTCTCTTTTGAATAAAAGCCATGGTTTTTTATCATTAAAATCATTGTATATCATCTTGATATTCAATAAATGTGATCTTGACTGAAACTATATTTTGCTATCGTCATCTTTTAATTTCTATTTATGGCAGAGTTGTTTTAACTTGGACCGTTGCTATTACTGGTTTTCCGTCTATCAGAACAGGTTGGTGTTGATCATTGGCGAGCAATACGCCTATTGTATGTTCTCCAGCAGGTTCAGTGCAGGCGCCAAAATTGGCTTTGATAAGTGGACCTCCAAAATCACTGTTCATACTGTTATACGAACGGTTGGGTAAATTACAGCTATCACCTTGTGGATCAATCTTCATATGAATATGACCACAATGTGAATCATTGCCACACTGCCCCGCAGGTAATAATTTGAAATTACTACTTACGATGACTCCGATCGCACGCTCAGAGTCATTGCCTAAAGGGATTGCTGAGTGAGGAATAGGCCATACAATCTGTAATTTGGCAGATTCAACTTGAGGTGTTGTTGGTTTGGGTTGCGCCATTGCTGGATTGATTGACCCAACGTATAGTGCGAGTGAATAAAAAAGAGTGGATGTAGAGAGTAATGTTTTAAAAGAATACATAGGCTTACCGTTGTTTTTGTTGAGTTGGAATTTTAATGTAATCAGTGCATACATTGTGAAAATAGCATATCGTATAACCGCAACGAATTGCAATAGAGGAGAGTTATGACTCAATCGTCTTCAGATAAGTCAGCTGTATCAAGTACACGTACTACTTATCATCATGGTCACTTACGTGAAGCTTTAATTGAAGCCGCAGTACAATTGATTGATGAACAAGGGGTGGAGAAACTGAGTGTACGTGAGACCGCTAAACGTGCAGGTGTGTCTCCAGGTGCACCTTTTCGTCATTTTGCAACTCGTACTGCATTACTTACAGCTGTAGCTGAACAGGCAACAGAGCGCTTAGAGCTAGAAGTGCAACAAATGATGCACGCAGTAGAGGAGCAACCGCCATTGGTACGTTTCGCCACTATTGGTCGGAGCTATCTAAAGTGGGCGGCAACTTACCCTGTACACTTTCGTATTATCAGTGATCGTTCACTCATCGATTATGAGAGTTCCGACAAGTTAATATCCAGCAATACGAACATTCGTCATTTGATGCAACAATTGTTAAGAGATGCGTTTGGTGAGCAGATGGATGAACATAATCAGGCATTGGCAATCATAACAGCTCGTGCATTGGTGTATGGCTTAGCAAGAATGATGGTGGATGGTCATTTCCCAGAATGGGGTATAGCACAACAAACAACAGAACAGACAGTGGAGGAAATATTAGATTTTTTTGTCAAACATTTGTCTAAAATGTAATCATATTATTTAGCGATATATCAAAACGTTATTGATCGGAATGTAATAAATACTTTAAGTGAAGTTTTACAGTATTTTGATCATTATTATTTTGGCTAGAAAAAAATAGTGTGCCTGAATGAATTTTTTATATCAATTTTACAAAACCATCGTTATTTGGTGGGAGGATATTTTTCATACAAAAATATAAGTTTTAAAATAATTCTTTTGCATTTTTATTGAGTTATAAGTGATTGAAATTTTATTTATAATACACTTAAAAAAAAGGAATAGTTTTAAAAATAAACGGTTGGTAAATAATCAATAAAAACCTTATGAGAAACCTTGACTTTGTTCGCTAAAACTACAAAAATGCTTGCTCAAGTTTCAGATGTTTTTTTCGATCACCCTTCGAATAAAAGTATCAAAGCAAGCAATAACATTTTCTCTAAGCCGAGAAAATGACCAATACCGAAACATGTTTATCCCAACATATTTCAGTGATTCATACAGCCCACACGGTTGCGTGACGATTTATTTTTTTATTGCTGCAAAAACGAGTCAATATGTGTGCTATAACAGAGCGCACAATCAATGAATGAAACACAGTCTATGTCTCCCATAGTGCTGTGGAAAAAAGATTAGGGTGAATACGTTGGAACTTTTATCTGGTGGTGAAATGCTTGTTCGTGCATTGGCGGACGAAGGCGTTGAACATGTTTTTGGATACCCAGGCGGCGCAGTATTACATATTTATGATGCGCTATTTAAACAAGATAAAATTAATCATTACCTCGTGCGTCATGAGCAAGCTGCTGGTCACATGGCAGATGCATACTCACGCGTGACAGGTAAAACAGGTGTCGTACTGGTCACTTCTGGACCTGGCGCAACCAATACCGTAACACCAATCGCCACAGCTTATATGGACTCAATCCCAATGGTGATTTTGTCTGGACAGGTTGCAAGCCATCTGATTGGTGAAGACGCATTCCAAGAAACAGATATGGTGGGGATTTCTCGTCCAATCGTAAAACATAGTTTCCAAGTGCGTCATGCAAGTGAAATTCCTGCAATAATTAAAAAAGCATTTTATATCGCTTCTTCTGGACGTCCGGGTCCTGTTGTTGTTGATATTCCAAAGGATGCGACCAATCCTGCAGAAAAATTTGCGTATGAATATCCTGAAAAAGTAAAAATGCGTTCTTACCAGCCTCCGCATCGAGGTCATTCAGGTCAAATTCGTAAAGCAATTGATGAATTGGTGAATGCAAAGCGCCCAGTGATTTATACGGGTGGTGGTGTGGTTCAGGGCAATGCTTCTGAATTACTCACGGAATTGGCGCATTTATTAAATTATCCAGTGACCAATACCTTGATGGGTTTAGGTGCTTTTTCTGGAAATGATCCGCAATTCGTAGGCATGCTCGGAATGCATGGTACTTACGAAGCCAATATGACCATGGCAAATGCGGACGTTATTTTAGCAATCGGCGCACGTTTTGATGACCGTGTAACCAACAATCCTGCTAAATTCTGTCCAAATGCTAAAGTCATTCACATTGATATTGACCCTGCGACCATTTCGAAAACGATTATGGCGCATATCCCAATCGTCGGTGCGGTAGAACCTGTACTTCAAGAGATGTTGGTTCAGTTGAAGCAAATGAATGTTTCAAAGCCAAATCCAGAAGCGATTGCAGATTGGTGGACACAAATCAATGAATGGCGCAAAGTTCATGGTCTGAAGTATGAAGCAGGTCAAGATGGTGTGATGAAGCCACAACAAGTGGTTGAAGCATTGGATAAGATTACCAATAGTCAAGCAATCATTACTTCTGATGTTGGTCAACATCAAATGTTTGGTGCCTTGTATTATAAGTACACACGTCCACGCCAATGGATTAACTCAGGTGGTTTGGGGACAATGGGTGTAGGTTTGCCTTATGCAATGGCGGCAAAATTGGCATTCCCAGATCAACAGGTGGTGTGTATTACAGGTGAAGCATCTATTCAGATGTGTATCCAAGAGCTTTCTACATGTAAGCAATATGGCTTAAATGTGAAAATTCTTTGCTTAAATAACCGTGCTTTAGGAATGGTTAAGCAGTGGCAAGATATGAACTATGAAGGACGTCATTCAAGTTCTTATGTTGAATCTTTACCTGATTTTCCAAAACTTATGGAAGCATACGGGCATGTTGGTATCCAGATTGACCATGCAGATGAGCTTGAATCTAAGCTTCAAGAAGCGATGGCGATCGACGATAAATGTGTGTTTATCAATGTCATGGTTGACCGTACAGAGCATGTATATCCAATGCTGATTGCAGGTCAGTCAATGAAAGATATGTGGTTGTCTAAAGGGGAGCGTACTGAATGAGACATATAATTTCTGTACTCGTTGAAAACGAAGCTGGTGCGCTTTCTCGTTTGGTGGGGTTGTTTTCTCAACGTAACTACAACATTGAAACTTTAAATGTAGCACCAACTGAAGATCCAACCATGTCGCGTTTGACATTGACGACTTATGGTGATGATCACAAGATCGAGCAGATTACCAAGCAACTCAACAAATTGGTTGAGGTGGTTAAGGTTGTTGATCTGTCTGAGGGTGCGCACATTGAGCGTGAACTGATGCTGATTAAAGTCAAAGCATTAGGTTCTGCACGTGCTGAGATCAAACGCACTGCGGATATTTTTCGTGCGCAAATTGTCGATGTAACACCAACGACTTATACCATTCAGATTGCGGGTACAACAGAAAAAATTGACGGCTTTATTGATGCGCTTGCAGAGAACACAATTTTAGAAGTGGTTCGTTCTGGCGTATCAGGTATTGCCCGCGGTGAAAAAGTTCTTTCACTGTAATTTATTCAACCCTTAATTAATTATTTGATTTTTTATTCCCTCATGTATAACCTCTTCTCGGAATAGAAGAGGGACTTAGACTAGAAGATTCCAAACAAAAATCTTCAGGATAAGAAGAGGAAACACAGCATTATAGCGGAGACAGCAATGCAAATTTTTTATGATAAAGACTGCGACTTATCTATCATCCAAGGTAAAAAAGTAGCGATCATTGGCTACGGTTCACAAGGTCACGCACATGCGCTTAACCTTAAAGATTCAGGTGTAGACGTTACTGTTGGTTTACGTGCTGGTTCAACTTCTTGGAAAAAAGCTGAGAATGCAGGTCTTAAAGTTGCTGAAGTTCCAGCTGCTGTTGCTCAAGCTGATTTAGTCATGATTTTGACGCCGGATGAGTTCCAATCACAACTTTATCGTGATGTGATTGAACCAAACATCAAAGAAGGCGCAACTTTGGCATTTGCTCATGGTTTCTCTGTTCTTTATAACCAAGTTGTTCCGCGTAAAGATTTAGATGTAATCATGGTTGCACCAAAAGCGCCTGGTCACACTGTACGTTCAGAGTTCCAACGTGGTTCAGGTGTTCCTGATTTGATCGCCATCCATCAAGATGCTTCTGGTAATGCACGTAATGTTGCACTTTCTTATGCTTCTGGCGTAGGTGGTGGTCGTACAGGAATCATCGAAACTTCATTCCGTGAAGAAACTGAAACTGACTTATTCGGTGAGCAAGCAGTTCTTTGTGGTGGTGCGGTTGAATTGGTTAAAATGGGTTATGAAACGCTTGTTGAAGCGGGTTATGCACCAGAAATGGCTTATTTCGAATGCTTACACGAACTTAAATTAATCGTTGATTTGATGTTCGAAGGCGGTATCGCAGACATGAACTATTCAGTATCAAACAATGCTGAATATGGTGAATATGTGACTGGTGTTGAAGTGATCAACGAGCAATCACGTGAAGCGATGCGTAATGCGCTTAAACGTATCCAATCTGGTGAATATGCGAAGATGTTCATTCAAGAAGGTGCGTTGAACTACCCATCAATGACTGCTCGCCGTCGTCAAAATGCAGCGCACGGTATCGAAGTAACAGGTTCTAAGTTACGTGCAATGATGCCTTGGATTCAAGCGAACAAAATCGTTGATAAAGAAAAGAACTAATTTTTAGTTTTACCAAAGCCCACTCTTTTGAGTGGGTTTTTTTATGCTATATTTTAGATAAATTGAATAATAAAGTCGCACAAAATGGTATTAAAAAAACAATTTACCTTGATTGGTTTGCTGAGTTATTTTGCTATAAGTTTGACGTTTGCGCAAAATAGAGTTGTAGAAGCTACTCGGCATACATCTCAGTCTGAATCGAGTAATGTTCAAAATTTGGAAAAGAATGTGCTTGATGAAAAGCTTGCCTATGATGCTTTAGAAAAAGCCAATCAGTATTTAATCGCAGGACATCCGCAGCAGGCGATTGTAACCTTACATACTGCAATTCAATATTTTGAAAAATATCAAAATAGTCGTCAATATGTCCTTTATGCTGCCAGCGGAACAGCTGAAACCTTACTGTATCTAACGCTTGATATCGGAAAGCAAAAAGATATTAGAGTCTTTTCAGGAACTTGGGCTGACTTATATTTTCAAACAGCTTATGCCTATATTGAAATGAGTGATTGGAGCAATGCACAGTCAGCGTTACAAAAAGCATTGTTATTGTCTCCTTTTAATAGTGGGTATTTAAAAGAACTGGGATTTATTCAGCAAGCACAAAAACTGTGGCAAGCATCATTAGAAAGTTTTAAAGCAGCTGAAGAGTATGTGTATTTGGTTGAGCCTAAGCAGAAAAGATTGACGATTCAACAGGGTGTAATGCGTAGTCTAGGAGTGAGTTTAATTGAATTAAATCAACTGGATGAAGCGGTTAAATATTTTAATCAGGTGTTAGAAGTTGATCCGTCTGACTCAAAGGCGCGTAATGAATTAAAATACATTGATGAGTTGAAGAAAAAAGGTGATATTGCCAAACAGCCAATTGGTCGCGTTTAGATTCCGATCTTTTAAATCATCTAAGGGGCGCAATAATTAACTTATAAAAAATTATTTTGTGATAAATTACACATTATTGATTATCGTTGAATATGGTTTTGAATCATGAAATTTAAACTTTTTCTCACTATGATGACTTTGTCTATTTCATGTTTTAGTTATGCTGAAACTCAGTCTACTTCTGTACAGGCAAATACCAGTTTAAAGCCATTAAGTGGTGTGCGTGTGTCGATGCAGCGTATGCTTAAATCAGGTGAAGGTCGTTATTATATGAATCTTTATGCAGGGATTGCACATCCGCATGGCGTACTGACTGATTTAATGAATGGTACAACGATAGACTTTAAAGGAACTCAAAAAGGCGATCAGTTAGATTTAAAATCACTGGCTTCAGAAGCAGATAACACCACTGTTGGCAAGTATCAACTGACAGGTGTGCTGAATGCAAATAGCGGATTGTTTAAAGCTACACTTTTAGAAGCAGGCAAAACAGCTGGGCAATCCATACAATTTGAACCTGCTTTTAAGGTCGTGAATAAACCAGTTTTTATCTTTAAATTCTATGGTCAGGACGATGCCAATAGCCCATTTGGCAAAACTTTAAAACGTGTAGATGTATTGAATAAAAACAACAATACTGTCGTGCAAAGCCTTACTGGGTTTACAGGCTATCCAAACAGTGTCGGTTATATGGATATCAATTTTGATGGTTATTATGATGTAATTGTTTCTGACTTATCTCAAGGTCGCGCAGTAGAGGATAAACGCTATATTTATTGGATGTATAATCCAAAAACTCAACAGTTTCAGCGTTCTCCACAACTGGAAAAGATTGCAGGCTTTCCAAACCTGCATGGTGAAAAGCAACAGATTGACTTTGGCAATGGACAAGTTTACCAAGTGGAAAACGGTCTACTCATTCGCGTGAAAGGCGATCAGTAATTGGTCAAAAAACTGTCATAAAATAATCATTAAATTGTCAAGAAAATAACCTAATCTGTTAAAAAAATGAACAGATTAGGTATCGTATGAATAAACCGTTCACGAACACCTTGCAATTTAAACAACAAGATTTTCCCGATAATATTCAGTATTATTTCAACCCAAACAACAAGAAAACGACAACGAATAATGATGACCTTATTCGTGATTTATCTCGACCTCGTCTCAAAATTGCAATCGTGACTGAAACATGGCCACCAGAAATTAATGGTGTTGCTTTATCTTTGATGCAACTGTGTAAAGGGTTGCAAAATCAAGGACATAAAATTCTGCTTATTCGTCCTGAGCAAAAAGCGCAATGCTATGACTTCGTTCCCAATAAAGAATGCTTGGTGAATGGGCAATCAATTCCAAAATATCCAGATATGAAGTTCGGTTGGCCACAATTCCTCAAAGTTTCTCAAGCGATTTCTGCATTTACACCCGATGTCGTGCATATCGTGACTGAAGGACCATTAGGATTTACAGCATTACACGCAGCTAAAACACGACGTATCCCCGTTTCAAGTGGCTTTCATTCACAATTCCAAGAGTTTAGTCGGTTCTTTGATTTGGCATTCTTGGTCAAGCCGATTCAAAGTTATTTGAGATGGTTTCATAATGCAACACAACTGACCTGTGTCCCTAGCCGTGACACTGAAATCGCTTTACGTGAATTTGGTGTGACCTGCCCATTGGTCGTCGTAGGCAGGGGGATTGATACAGATCGGTTTTCTTCACAACGTTATTCAGCACAGCTTAGACAGCAGTGGGGCGCAGATGAAAACACTACGGTGTTGATTTATGTTGGGCGTTTATCTTCGGAAAAAGAAGTTAATGTGGTGATTGATGCTTATTCCGCGTTACGTAAGCAATCTCAGCGTCAAGTCAAATTGGTGTTGGTGGGAGATGGTCCTGATCGTAGCCTATTAGAAAAAATGCCAGGTGCAGAACATGTGATTTTCATGGGTAGCCTAAGTGGCACGCAACTTGCTGAAGCTTATGCAAGTGCTAATGTTTTTGTATTTGCCAGCCAAGTCGAAACTTTTGGTAATGTGGTCATTGAGGCGATGGCAAGTGGCTTACCGATTATTGCCTATGATTATGCCTGTGCCCAACTTCATGGCAAACACACTCAAACAGGTTGGTTATGTTCAATTGGCGATATTCAACAGTTAACACAACATGTGTTGCAAATTCCAGATAACAACATGCTGAAACGCATGGGGCAACAAGCCATGCAAGATGTTCAAAGCATCGGATGGCAACATCCAGTTCATCAATTCGAAGAAGCACTATATCAGGTTACGCACTATGCAAAACGGCTGACCTAGTTCATCTCAAATAATGAGAGGAGAGTGAAAATGAATTTTAAAAATACCAAAATAAAAATGCTCGATCTCGATCTTAGAGGTTGCTTATATCTCAATAACTTATCGCATACGCAAAGTGTTGCAACGTTTTTTAAAACCATTAGTCGTCTAGGTGATGGTGCTTTTTGGTGCGCAATGTTAATGCTGATATGGTTGCAAAAAGGCTGGATGTATGGACTGCAATTGCTCTATGTCGTGGTTGCAGGTCTGTTAGGAACGGGGATTTATAAATTTCTAAAACATAAAACAGTTCGCCCGCGACCTTATCAAGTTCATCAGGTGATTATTTTAGGTGAGCGCCCTTTAGATCATTTTAGTTTTCCATCAGGTCATACACTACATGCTGTGATGGCAACGATTGTTTTTGGCTATATCCAACCCCTGATGTTATTTATCATGACACCTTTCACTGTGTTGATTGCGCTGTCACGAATGGTTTTGGGCTTGCATTATCCAAGTGATGTGATTGTTGGGGCACTGATTGGTGCAAGTGTCGCAAGCTTGATTGTTTTAACTGCGCCTTATTTAGGAGTAATTCTATGATGGTTTATTTATTGGTGGTGTGTAACTTCATTTTTAAAGAATCAGATGACTTTGATCATCAAGGTTTTAATTTTGAATGATGGTCTACACCTAGTCGCAAATATAGATGAATTGTCCACAGCCCCTAAGATTTGGTAAAGTAGCAGAATTAAATAAAGCAAAGGAATATGAGCATGGGCTTACGTTGGACAGATACGATTGACATCGCAATTGAACTCAGTGAAGCGCACCCAGATGTGGATCCACAATGGGTGCGTTTTACCGATATGCATGCTTGGATTTGTGCTTTGCCAGAGTTTAGTGATGATCCAACAAAATCGACAGAAGGTTTGTTGGAAGCCATTCAAATGGCATGGATTGATGAAGCAAATTAATCGCTTCTCGATGTAATTCAATGGTGGAATCTCACTACACATCGAAAAATCCAATTTTTTTACAGATTAAAAGCGGAAAATTATTCATTATTCGGTATAATGCGCCAAAAATTTCGTGTCAAATTGACTTAAGGAGCCAATCATGGCTATTGAACGTACTTTATCTATCGTAAAACCAGATGCAGTTGCTAAAAACCACATCGGTGACATCTTTGCTCGTTTCGAAAAAGCTGGTCTTAAAATCGTTGCGACTAAAATGAAACACCTTTCTAAAGCTGAAGCTGAAGGTTTCTATGCTGAGCATAAAGAACGTGGTTTCTTTGGTGATTTAGTTGCATTCATGACTTCTGGTCCAGTAGTTGTATCTGTTCTTGAAGGCGAAAACGCTGTTCTTGCTCACCGTGAAATTCTTGGTGCGACAAACCCTAAAGAAGCTGCTCCTGGTACAATCCGTGCAGATTTCGCTGTAAGCATCGATGAAAATGCTGCTCACGGTTCTGACTCAGTTGCATCTGCTGATCGTGAAGTAAACTACTTCTTCGCTCAAACTGAAGTTTGTCCACGTACTCGTTAATTCGACGTATTTAGGGTCTATTTTCTTATCCAATAAATCTTCGATTTATGAATTGATAACAGACCCGAAACCAGATAAGTGATATACTGCTTGTCTGGTTTTTTTATTTTTGTTGTTTTTATTGATTAAATACTGATCAATATTTTTCATTCTACGGCATGATTTAGGTAATCCCCATGAGTTCTGAAGTTGTCGCTTCATCGTTAAATTTAGATGAACAGCAGCCTGCATCGTCACATACAGTACAGGCTGACCGTGTTCAGTCTGCACATGCACAGAAAGTGAATTTACTTGGCATGTCACGTCCGCAATTGGAAAAATTCTTCGAAGAAATGGGGGAGAAAAAATTCCGTGCTGGGCAAGTAATGAAATGGATTCATCAGTTTTTTGTCACTGATTTTGCTGAAATGACCAATATTTCAGGCAAACTTCGAGAAAAATTAGAACGAATTTGCGAAATTAAGGCACCAGAGGTTGTTCATCGCAACTATTCAAAAGACGGCACACGTAAATGGGTTTTCCGTGTGGGCGATGGTGCAGGTTCACTGGTAGAAACCGTGTTGATTCCTGCTGAGGATAAGACGGGGTCACGTAAAACCTTATGTATTTCTTCACAAGTCGGCTGTGCGCTTGACTGTTCATTCTGTTCAACAGGTAAGCAGGGTTTTCAGCGTGATTTATTGCCAGATGAAATCATTGGGCAATTGTGGATGGCGAACTATTCTTATATGGAAGATGTACCAGTCGCAGAGCGCGAACGTTCTGTGACCAATGTGGTTATGATGGGAATGGGCGAACCACTGTTGAACTATGATGCAGTTTTGAGTTCGATGAATATCATGCTGGATGATTTTGCTTATGGAATGTCAAAACGCCGTGTCACATTATCGACATCAGGTGTTGTTCCGAAAATTGACCAATTGGCACAAGATATTGACGTTGCTTTGGCGATTTCCTTACACGCGCCAAATGATGAATTGCGTAATGAATTGGTACCAATCAATAAGAAATATCCTTTGGCTCAATTGATTGCTGCATGTCAGCGTTATATTGCCAAAGATGGTAATGAAAGTTCACGCAAGCATGTGACGATTGAATATGTGATGTTGGATGGTGTGAACGATCAACCTGAACATGCACAACAAATGATTAAATTGCTGAAAAACTTACCAAGCAAAATTAATTTAATCCCATTTAACCCATTTCCACATGCGCCTTATGGGCGTTCAAGCCGAAATCGAATTATTTCTTTCCAAAAAACTTTGTCTGATGCAGGTTTTGTGTGTACGATTCGTCAGACACGTGGTGATGATATTGATGCGGCTTGTGGACAATTGGTGGGGCAGGTTGCAGACCGTACACGTCGTGCTGAACAGTGGAAAAAGAAAGTGGCTGAACGTGGTGAAATTATACGTTCACAAGGTTAAAGATCTGTAGACATAGATTTATATCAACAATGAATCAGGGGCTGACTTTGAGAAAATCGATGTATCAAAAAGCAGTTGTAATATTGGCAATTGGTTTATCTGCATTGGTGGTACAGGGTTGTCAAACGACAAACTCAGACACAATTATAAAAAAAGATCCTGAGAAAGCCGTCAAAGTTCGTACCCAGTTAGCTGCGGAGTATATTCGATCAGGCGATCTGGATGCAGCCAAACGTGCACTTGATCAAGCCCTTGAAACAGATTCACGAGATTCTGCTGCCAATATGATGATGGGAGTTTTACTACAACAAGAAGGTAGTAAGATCAGCATGGAAAAAGCGGATGGTTACTTTAAGCGTGCAATTTCCAGTGATTCGAAAAATGCGCAGGCTCGTAATAATTATGGAACATATTTATTTGTTAGCGAGCGTTATAATGATGCGATTGAGCAGTTGAGTATTGCAGGCGCATCTCTTGGATACGACCAGCGTTATAAGGCTTTAGAAAATTTGGGGCGGGTATATTTAAAAGTTGGTGATACAGCAAATGCCGAAAAAGCATTCAAAAATGCCCTACAAGTCAATCGCGATTCGATCATTTCTTTGGTAGAGTTGTCAGAGATTTTCTATTTGCAACAAAAAAATGCGCAAGCAAGTCAACTCTATGAACAATATGTTCGTTTAGTAGGTCAGGACAAACAGGGCGCAAGAGCACTCTGGATTGGTTTACGTATTGCACGTGCCAATAATGACCAGATGGGAATGCAAGTACTGGTGAACCAGTTGCGGGCATTATTCCCTGACAGTAAAGAATATCAACGTTATCTGCAATTACAGTACAGTACTGAGGCCGTATGGAAGTAAATCCTAATTCACAGCAACCTACAGGTTCAAACGTAGCATCTAATGGCTTAGGAAATGTTCAACGTCCAGGTGAGTACTTGCGTCAAATTCGAGTCTCGAAGAACCTAGACATTCAAGATGTTGCAAAAGAGCTGAAAATGCCTGTAAAAACCTTACAAGCATTAGAGCAAGATGAATATAAATCTTTGCCAGAAGCGACTTTTATTAAAGGCTATTATCGTTCATATGCGAAGTTTTTGGGTGTTGATGCAACTGTCATCATTCAACGTTTTGATGAAATTTATCAAAATGATACAGGGCTTTTGCCGAACCATGCATTGAACAATTCTCCGATCAAGATCATGGGTAAGCTTCCGGGTTCAAACAGCGATCGTAATAAAAAATGGTTGAAGCGTGCTTTGATTGCCATTGTTGCGATTGCCGTGATTTGGGCTTTGATCGCAGGAATTCAAAAGTTTACATCTAGTAAAAGCAATGACACTGATGCTAAACCACAAGAGTCTGAAGTAGAGGTATTGAACTTAAACAATGCAACTGCGACTTCTGGTGACCAAATGGTGTTGAATTTTAGCCATCCAACTTCTGTGCATATTGTGGACAGCACAGGGAAAGTTTTGGCAACTGGTCGTCAATCTGCGACATTGACACTGAGTGGTCAGTCACCATTCCAAATTCGACTCGATGATGCAACTGCTGTGTCATTAAGCCTTAATAATGAACAGATTTCATTGTCTCCATATACAGTGAACGGAAAAGCAGAATTCCGTTTGTCACGTTAATGGGCAAGAGTAGATAAGATCATGATTGAGAATCCAATCAAGCGTCGTCCAACACGTAAAATACGTGTGGGTTCGGTGTATGTCGGTGGTGATGCCCCGATCAGTATTCAAAGTATGACCAATACTGAAACATGCGATGTTGATGCAACGGTTGCGCAGATTCAACGCTGTGCAGATGTGGGCGCTGATATCATGCGTGTTTCAGTACCAACGATGGAAGCTGCCGAAGCTTTTGGTGAAATTCGTAAGCGTGTTACCGTTCCTTTGGTGGCGGACATTCATTTCGATTATAAGATTGCTTTGAAAGTCGCTGATATGGGTGCAGATTGTTTGCGTATCAATCCTGGTAATATTGGTTCTGAAGCCAAAATTCGTGAGGTTGTGGCTGCCGCACGTCATCACGATATTTCGATGCGTATTGGGGTCAATGCTGGATCTTTAGAGAAAGATATTCAAAAGAAATATGGTGAACCGACAGGACAAGCTTTGCTTGAGTCTGCGATGCGTCATATTGATATTTTGGATCGCTTGGATTTTCATGAGTTTAAAGTGTCGGTAAAAGCGTCAAATGTATTTTTGACAATGGATGCTTATCGTTTATTATCTGCACAGATTGATAACCCACTGCATTTGGGTGTGACTGAAGCAGGGGTATATCGTACAGGTTCTGTGAAATCTGCGATTGCTTTAGGTGGTTTGTTGATGGAAGGCATTGGTGACACCATGCGTATTTCATTGGCAGCAGAGCCTGAAGAAGAAGTTAAAATTGGTTTTGATATTTTAAAATCATTGAGTCTTCGTTCAAATGGGATCAATTTTATTGCCTGTCCAAGTTGTTCACGTCAAGAGTTTAACGTGATTAAGGTCATGCAAGCTCTTGAAGAACGTTTGGAAGATATTCGTACACCGATGGATGTATCTGTCATTGGGTGTAAAGTCAATGGTCCGGGTGAAGCCAAAGAAGCTGATATTGGTATTGTCGGTGCAAGTCCTCGCTCACTCGTGTATCGTAATGGCGAAAAGAGTCATTTAATAGATACAAATCAGTTGGTTGATGAAATCGAAACGATGGTTCGTCAACGTGTTCAAGAGCTTGAAAAAGCTAAAGCTAAAGAGATTATCCGTAGTTCATCATGAGTTCAATTGTCGCAATTAAAGGTTTTAACGATGTTCTTCCAACGCAAACTGCTGCATGGAGACGTCTTGAGCAACATTTAGCATCAATTATGGATGCTTATGGTTATCAGCAAATCCGTTTGCCGATCGTTGAACATACCCATTTGTTTAAACGTTCAATTGGTGATGCAACTGACATCGTTGAAAAGGAAATGTATACATTTCTGGATAAAGGTAATCCACCTGAATCTTTAACATTGCGTCCAGAAGGGACTGCGGGTTGTGTGCGTGCGATGTTGGAGCATAACTTGTTGCGTGGTGCGAATCCACGTGTTTGGTATGTGGGGCCAATGTTCCGTTATGAGAAACCTCAAAAAGGACGCTATCGCCAATTCCACCAATTTGGTGTTGAAACTTTTGGTGTGGCAACGCCAGATCAAGATGCTGAACTGATTCTCATGACTGCACGTTTGTGGAAGCGCATGGGGGTTGCAGATAAAGTTCAACTTGAGTTGAATACTTTGGGTGAATCTGATGAGCGTGCCGAGTATCGTGCAGCATTGGTTGAGTTTTTGACAGCTCATCAAGCGGACTTGGATGAAGATTCACAACGCCGTTTGACAACTAATCCTTTACGTATCTTAGATTCAAAAGATGCGCGTACCCAACAAATTCTTGAAAATGCGCCAAAGTTGCATGATTTCTTGAAAGAAGACAGTTTGAATCATTTTGCCCAGTTACAACAGTATTTAACGGATGCTGGAATTAGTTTTGTGATCAATCAAAAACTGGTACGTGGTTTAGATTATTACAATAAAACAGTATTTGAGTGGACCACAACGCATTTGGGTTCTCAAGGAACTGTCTGCGCAGGTGGTCGTTACGATGGTTTGGTTGGGCAGCTTAAAGGTAAGCCGGATCAATCTGTGCCAGCTGTAGGTTTCGCCATGGGGATGGAACGTTTATTGTTGTTGCTTGAGCAAGTTGAAGACAATACTCCAACGCGTGAGTGTGAGCTGTTTTTGCTTTCTGACCCGGCGACACAAGGGCAGGCTCTGGTTCTGGCTGAGCAAATGCGAGATCAAATCGAAACGGCAAACAGTGCAATCCGTTTAAAAACAGGTTCACAAGGTTCTATGAAGAGTCAAATGAAGAAAGCAGACCAGTCTGGTGCGATCTATGCATTGATCTTTGGTGAACGTGAAGCTGAAGCACAGCAAGTTTTAGTTAAAGAACTTGCTACAGCTGAACAACATGAAATTCAGGTGTCTGAAATAGTACCGTTTTTCATTGAAAAACTTTCGTCAAAATAAGCCGATAATCATAAGGAAAAGGGGAGTCAAATGAGCGCAATGACTGATGAAGAACAACTGGATAGTGTGAAGTCATTCTTTAAAAAATATGGCTCGGCTATGGTCACTGGTGTGCTCATTGCATTGATTGCCTTTTTCGGTTGGGAATATTGGCAAAAGAAAACTTTGGCTGAAAATCAAAACCAAACAGCTAAAATTCAACAATTGATGGATGAGGCAAGAGCAGCCAATGGTGATGCTAAAGTCACGGCTGCATTGGTGTCATCCGCAGATAAAATTGTGAAAGACAATCCAGATTCAGTGCAGGCGATTCAGGCTCAAATTATCATGGCAAAACTTGCTTATGATAAAAATGATTATGCCTTGGCTGAACGTGAGTTGAAAAAAGTCGAAAATTCTAAAATTAAAGATGCTGGTTTGTTACAAGTTGTAAAAATCAAATTGGCTGATGCGCAATTGGCGCAAAAAAAGTTTGATGATGCTTTAAAAACCTTGTCAGCTGTGAATGATCCTGCATTTCAAGCCAGTGCTGATGAGATGAAAGGCGACATTTATGTAGCAAAAAATGATACTGAAAATGCCAAAAAATCGTATCAAGCAGCATGGAATGCAGTTGTTGAGCGTAAGCAAGAACGACAAATTTTACAAATTAAACTCGAAAGTGTTGGCGTATTAGTAGAAGATCCTGATCTTGAGCGCCCAATTTTAGCAACACAAGTGGATGAGTCTTAATGGATAGAAACTTTAAAATACCTTTTGCTTTAGCAATCTTATCAATCGCTTTAATCGGCTGTTCAAGCAATAAGACGAAAGAAGTTAAGATTAAGCCGAATCCACTCCCTAAAGTTGCACAAGCATCAAGCTTGGTTCAAGTTTTTTCGACCAGTGTTTCGTCGACCAGCAGTGAAGATGCACTGCGTCTTCGTTTGGATACGGACAATGGTGTCGTATTTGCTTTAGATCCAAAAGGTGAGGTGTCAGCCTATAAAGGTAAACAACGCCTATGGGAAGCTAAAGTGACCAAAGAAGGTCTAAGCTCAGGTGTTGAAGCTGCTGACGGTGTGGTGATTGTGGGCAATCAAAAAGGGCGCATCTTTGCTTTAGATCAAGCTACGGGTGCAACCAAATGGTCTACACAGTTATCGGGCGCAATCATTAGTTCAGCATTGATCCAATCTGGTCGAGTAATTGTGGTTGCAAATGATGGCACTGTCTATGCGTTAGATGTTGAGTCAGGTCAACAAGCTTGGACCTACAAATTACCAAATGCTTCGTTGAGCTTACGTGGTCAGGCTGCCCCAGTAAGTTTGGATCCGCGTACAGTGCTTATAGGAACATCTACAGGCTACCTTTTTGTAATTGATAGTCTTGCAGGTGTGCCTCGCTTACAACGTCGCGTTGCCGTTTCAGAAGGGCGTTCGGATATTCAACGTTTAATTGATGTTGATAGTGAACCTGTGGTTTCTGGGCAGTATGTCGTAACAACAAGTTTTCAAGGGCAAGTTACTGTGCTTGATTTAGCGACACAACGTATTTTGTGGAGTGAAAATTCAAGCAGTATCAATCGTCCAGAAGTGACAGATGGTAAAGTCATCGTGTCACAAACAGACGGTCAAATTATTGCGTATGATTTGATTACTGGGCAAGAAATCTGGAAAAATGAGCAATTGCTAAATCGTAACCTGAGTAATCCTGTACTACTCGGCTCAAATCTTGTCGTTGGTGATCTTGATGGTTACTTGCATCAAATTGATCTCAACAGTGGAACTACACTGGGGCGCGCTAAAACCAGTGGTGAAGTCCGTACTTTAAGAGTGATCGATAATCAGCTCTATGTTTCGACACGTAAAGGTGCTTTAAGTATTTGGCAAAGTCGTTAACTGATTAGGATTCTCTATTTTTTTAGTCTTGTGCTAAAATAGAGCCATCCGTAAGAATTTCATGCACGGGGTGATTGCAAATCAATACCCCGTGTTTTTATTTTAGGTTTTTCCTACTTTTCTTCCTATACATTTCTGATGTTCAGACCAGTCATACTGGCTGATCTTGAATAAAGGTTATTTTATGAAACCCGTAATTGCGCTCATTGGTCGTCCAAACGTCGGCAAATCAACGTTATTCAACCAGATTACCAAGAGCCGTGATGCACTTGTTGCTGACTTTGCAGGTCTAACCCGTGACCGCAAATATGGTGATGCAACTTATCAAAATAAATCTTTCATTGTTGTCGATACTGGGGGTATTGGTGAAAATGAAGGCGGTATCGATTCATATATGGCAGAACAATCAAAAACTGCGATAAATGAAGCGGATATTATTATTTTTGTCGTGGATGCGCGCGCAGGTTTATTGGCTTCAGATGAGCAGATTGCACGCGAGTTACGTACGCTTGGCAAAAAAGTGTATTTGGTTGCCAATAAAGTCGATGGTGTCCATGCGGAAGCTGCTTTAGTTGAATTCTATAAGTTGGGCATGGGCGAGCCTTTGCAAGTGGCTGCAAGTCATGGGCGTGGTGTTCAACAAATGCTTGAAGACGTCTTGACGGATATTCCTGAAGATGAAAATGAAGATGAGCATGATCAAGCCACAGGTTTACGCTTAGCAATTATTGGTCGCCCAAATGTGGGTAAATCAACACTGGTCAACCGTTTATTGGGTGAAGAGCGTGTGGTGGCTTTTGACCAACCAGGTACAACGCGAGATTCAATCTATATTCCTTTTGAACGTGATGGGCGCAAATATACCTTGATTGATACGGCAGGGGTGCGCCGTAAAGGTAAAGTAGATGAAATGATTGAGAAATTCTCAGTTGTGAAAACGCTACAAGCCATGAAAGATGCACATGTTGTTGTGGTGGTGGTTGATGCGCGTGAAGGGATTGTTGAACAAGATTTGCATTTAATTGGTTATGCACTTGAAGCTGGTCGTGCGATGGTAATTGCCATTAATAAATGGGATAACATGACCGAATATGACCGGAAACAATGTAAATTAGATGTTGAACGTCGTTTTGATTTTATTCCTTGGGCAAAAATCCATTTAATTTCTGCTTTGCATGGCACAGGTGTGGGGGAGCTTTATCCATCTATCCATCGTGCTTATGATTCTTCTCATTTGAAAGTCTCACCTGCAAAATTGACTCAAATTTTGAATGATGCGACTGATGCACATCAACCACCAATGATTAGTGGTAAACGCATTAAAATGCGTTATGCGCATATGGGTGGGCAAAATCCACCAACGATTGTGATTCACGGTAACAAAGTGGATAAGACACCAGCAGATTATCGCCGTTATCTTGAAAATGTTTTCCGTAAAGTCTATAAGCTTGAAGGAACACCTGTTCGTATTGACTTTAAAACTTCAGAAAACCCATTCGAAGGGCGTAAAACCCAAGTGGATGAACGTACAGCAGCACGTCGCCGTCGTTATATTCAAAAGTTTAAAAAGGCTGAGAAAAAATTTAGCCGTTAATACAGTCCTCTATGTTGATAAAAACCCAAAGTGATCTTTGGGTTTTTTTGATTTAAACTAAGAAAAAATCTTTGGAATATATTGTGAATCGTACTATTCGGCTTGACCTTAATTCTATTCAAAATATTCTTCCCACTTTTCAATCAACTGATCGTAAAAGCCAAATTCAAGAACTCAAAAATGCTATTTATGAATACCGTAATCAATTGATCTCTGATTTGTTATGTAAAGAAATCACAAACCCCAGTTTTGCTCAGACTGAATTTGGCAAACCATACTTAATTGATTATCCAAAGTTTCACGTGAATCATTCGCACAGCCAGCAACATTATGCATTGGCAAGTAGCCAACATATGCATGATTTAGGGGTGGATGTCGAAGATTTAGATCGTAAAGTGCGTTTTGAAGCACTGGCAAAACATGCTTTTCATCCTGAAGAATATCAGACTTGGCAGTCGTTAGATTTTGATCCAGTATTTTGGTTTAAAGTCTGGACAACCAAAGAAGCGATTTTAAAAGCTTCGGGCTTGGGGATTCGTTTAAGTTTAAATGAGCTTAATACGCATGTGCATCGTATAAATGATGGGGGATTATGTACTCATCCATTATTAGGCAGTTTTGCCTATCAGAATTTTAATCTCAGTCGGGTCATGCTTACGGTTGCGTGGCGTTCAGAATTATCCTGCAAAGGTTTTGCTTTTCCACAAATTGAAATTATTCAGCATGATTAAAATACGACTCAAAAGCAATGACTCAATTGAATAGTTGAATAAGTGAAATACACCTATTTTCTTGAATATACACTGCATTATAGACAGAAATTTTGATGTTTATTTGTGTGAGTCAAAGGCTGGTTTTTGCAAATCACCAAGCAAATTGAATATTATCAATATCATCTAAAATATATAAAGATCCACAAGTCGATGAGTCGTGATAATTTCTTAAAAAAGAGTTTATTTATTCTGGAAATTCTCTATACTTGATAAATTAAATGAAAAGCAAGTCTCTGAAATATTAATTATTGTGAATTTAGAGTAATAAATGATCAATACATTAGGGTCAATGTGTGCAATTAAAATATCTCCTCAGTTTAATTTTTCTCATATTTGTTTGCCCAAATTTTGCATTTGCTTCCGCGATAGAAAGTGACATTGCTGCTTTTAATCTTATTACAAATTATAAACTTCTATTCCTTGGTGGTGTATTTGTCATCTTGATGCAAGCAGGTTTTGCTGTTGTTGAAGGTGGTTATGAAAATACCCAAAAATCCGTTTATGCACTGATTGTGAATTATATTTCAGCGATTTTAGGCACACTGTTTTTTAGTTTGGTGTGTTCCAAAATATTTCATGCTGATGTGGTGGATTCAGTCAATTATCTTAGTGCCATGTTACGGGGGTGGCATTGGAATCTTTTGTTTTTCTATATGCTGATGGCAACGACGATAACCACTGTCGTTGGAAGGGTTATTCCAAATAGAACTTCTTTATGGGGCAACTGGATTGTCGGCTTTATGATCGCAGGAGTTATTTTTCCATTTTTCAGTAGTTGGGTTTGGGGAAATATTGCTTTTGGTGGTGGTTGGTTAAAAGCCCTAGGTTTTATCGATTTTGCTGGCTCAACTGTAGTACATTCAACTGCGGCATGGATTGTCTTGGCGGGATATTTCACCTCTAAATCAAATGATAAGCAGGAAATTTCTAAGAAAGACTTAATCTTTGAAGATTACAAAATTTTATCCTTGGCTTTGGCGGGTTTTATTCTTTGGTTAGCGTGGTCGGGCTTAAATATTGTTTATATTTCGACATACCGTATTGATATTGGTTTGATTGTCGTCAATGCTTTTGCCGCTTTATTTGGTGCAATGCTGGCTTCTTGGGCTTTAACTTTGTTGATGGATAATAAAATCATTTCATGGGCTGAATTGATCAAAGCTGCATTAGGTGGTTTGGTTGCAATTACCGCCAGTTGTGGTTTGGTGGGCTTTTCATCAGCATTGATTATTGGTTTGGTTTCAGGTGCATTGACAAACTATCTACCTCATTTGTTGACCCGTTGGATCGCTTCAAAACATATTCGCGAAGTTGTCGTGGTACATGGAATATGCGGCATTTGGGGAACTTTGGCAGTATCATTGAGTAACAATCCAAACATTCAACTCACTCATAGAGCCAGCGTACTGGATCAAATTATGGGAATTGGTGTGAATTTTATTTGGAGCTTTGGCGTTGCATTCCTAGTTTTTAAGCTGATTTGTAGCATCAATTCAAGATTTAAAGCTCAGATTTAAGACCCTTATGCTCAAACTGCCTGATGATTGATATGCATGATTTTATTTCAATCATTCATATTCAATCGGCTTTATACTTTTGTAAAGATTGCTAAAATCATAAGTGATTCATTTATTGCGTACTTTTAAATCATTGATAATCTTTCTATGGTGAGGCGACATAGATGTTGTAACGTCAAACAGAGTATATGAACAAAAACAAAGCTTAATTGTGTTTGCTGCTCAACAATGTGGTTAAAAAAAAAAGTAAAGCCAAAAAAGAGTAAAGCAAAAAATGGGTGAAGCAAAGTAAGATATTGCCTAAGCAAATTTATTTAAACTTTAGAGCTAAAGTGTGACAATGAACGCTTTAGATCATTTGATGATAGATTCATTGGATTGATGTGAGAGATCAAGAAAAAATTTATAGTATCTTATGGGGTTTAATAGATCGACTAGCGCTTATTAATGAAGATTATAGATGCAAAAAAAGCGACATAAAGTCGCTTTTTCTATTTTTACAAGTTCAGAAAAAGTTTAGGCTACACTTTCAGGTGTTGCACGCCATAAACTTTCTAAATCGTAAAATTTACGTGCTGTTGGAAGCATTACATGTACAACCACAACACCGAGATCAATAAGGATCCATTCAGCATCTCTTTCACCCTCAACACCAATTGGGCGAAAACCTGCTTTACGTGCTTCGTCAGCAACATTATCAGCAAGGGCTTTAACATGACGAGTTGATGTTCCGCTCGCAATAACAATAGCATCTGCTACGTTACTGATTTTGCTTACATCAAGTTGAATAATATCTTTGGCTTTTACATCAAGTAGAGCTTCTTGTACGACATTTAAACAGGTCTGTACGTCTTGATTTTGAGTGTTCATTGCAAGTTCGTGAGAATTAGAAGCGCTGGGCGATGGTTCTAAATTCATATAAGGTATATTTTCCAGAAAATATCTCATCTTCTAATATAGCGCTTTTGGCTAAAAAATACAATTATTCAGTGCCAATAATGATGCAAGATATTGTTTAATTAATAGCTATGATTGTTTGAAAAGTATTTTTCTTTCCATGCAAAAGATTGATTCGAATGAGATTGTGGCTTGTATTCTGCCGCAATAAAACCTGTGTAATGACTTTGTTTTAACCATGAAAAAATGGATGAATAATCAATCTGTGCAGTGTCTGGTTCATGTCGCCCTGGGCAATCTGCAAATTGAATATGTCCAATCCAGTCAATATTTTCTTGCAAAGCAGGAAGAACATCTTCGCCCATCATCGCCATATGGTAGCAGTCAAACTGCATTTTTAAAGCAGGGTATTGCACTGCCTCAAGCATTTCTTGGGCTTGGGCAATATTCTGTACCAGAAAGCGAGGCATGTCTGTTCCATTGATCATTTCAAAAACTGGTTGAATATCGTATTCAGACAACATATGGCATGCCAGTTTGAGGTTGTTTGCTAAAGTGTTTAAACATGGCAGTAAATCTGCATCTTCAGGTTGTTTACCTGCCAATATATTGATGTTTGGAACATTCAGTGCATCGGCATATTCGAGTGCTTGTTCTAAAGCTTGGTGAAACTCAAGTTCTTTACCGGGTACGCCTGCAAGTCCATTACCGCCTTGCATCAAATCTCCGGCAGGTGCGTTGATGAGACAGATATGCAAATCATATTGTTCCAATTGTGCTTGAATTTCTTCAATACTCAATTCATAGGGAAATTGAATTTCTACATGTTGAAAGCCGTGGCAATGTGCCAAAGCAAAGCGTTCAATGAGTGGAACTTCAGTAAAAATCATCGATAGGTTTACTGCGAGTTTAGTCATGGCAATCTTCCGTGCTCTTCTTGGCTTTTATCTTCAATGTAGACGGCAATAGATTATTTTTCAACTTATTTCTGTATGAAGTAAAGCGCCTATATGCCTAAATTTTCTCGACTTGGTGAATGACTGTAGCAAGATCTGCTTCTGCAAAACCCCGGCTTTGGTGGCTGTGCAACTGGTCTAAGGCGCGTTGAGCAACAGGAATGTCTAAACCAAATTGTTGGGCTAATTGAACGGCATTATTGAGATCTTTGGATAAGGTTTGCACTTTCCATTGTACGGGTTCAAAGGTATGACTCGCCATACGTGGCGCAAGAATTTGAAAGGGTTTAGAGTCTGCAAATCCACCGGCTAATGCAGGTGCAAGCAGAGTAGTATCAACACCCGCCTGACCAGCAAGTGCAACGGCTTCCGCAATCAGTGTACTGTTTGCAGCAACGATCAATTGATTACATATTTTGGTTGCTTGTCCTGTGCCCGTTTCCCCCATGCAAGTCACTCTTTGCGAAAGAACGTTATAAACCAAACTCAAGTCTTGGATGGTTTCGCGATGCCCCCCTGCGAAAATCACCAACGTACCATTTTCTGCACCTGCCGTACCACCCGAAACAGGTGAGTCAATCCAAATCACCTGTTTGTTTGCTGCCTGACTTGCAAGTTGTTTGGTGACTACCACAGATAAACTTGAAAAATCCACAATAACTTGTTGAGCGCGTAAGTAAGGTTCAATGTGTTGGTAAACCTGTTGAACGGCTTGGTCATCCGCGAGGCAGGTCAAAATAATGGGGTAGTCTGCAATTTGACCGAACTCTAGAGTATGCGCACCCATATCAATCAGGGGTTCACATGCTGTTGCTGTGCGATTCCATACTGCCACATCAAATCCAGCCTGAATTAATCGAGCTGCCATGCGACTTCCCATCAAGCCCATACCAAGAAATGCAATTTTACTGTTACGATCAAAATTCATCTTATTGTTCCCAAGCCTTGTACAGAAATGTTTTTAAACTATTTATATTGGCGTGGTAAGAATTGTACTTCAGGATTCTTGTCTTTTTTACGCGCAATTTGACTGTTTTTTCCTAGAAGTAATTTTAACTGCCAAATCTTTTCTAAACGTAGCGCTTTTTTAGGCTGGTGCTCCATGGCATCTAAAACACGTTTGGCAGCCATCAAAGCATCAGGAGAGCGTTGTAACATTTCTTCAGCAATGGCTTGGGCTTTTTCTAAGGGTGAGGTGCTTAGATGCGTAACCAAACCAATTTCTTTGGCATAATGTCCATCAAAAATACGTGCAGTCAGTGTAAGCTCTTTGGCTAAATCGATGCCGATTACGCCTTTGATAGAACGTGTAAGCCCCATATCTGGTACAAGCCCCCAACGACTTTCCATGATTGACATTTTAGTCTCTGGATGCGCAATACGAATATCAGCAGCTAAAGCCAGTTGCATTCCCGCACCAAAGCAAAATCCTTCAATGGCGGCGATGACAGGAACAGGCAATTCTTGCCAAATTAGGAATGCTTTTTGGAACAGGCTTTGCCCCGGTTTAATCAATTCCCAAGCTGCAAATGCAGTATTTTTAGGACTATTTAAATCAGCTAAATCAATCCCTGCACTAAATACATTGGCTGCGCCTGTCAAAATCACTACTCGAATGCTGCGATCTTTTTTAATTTTCTCTGCGACTTTGACGAGTTCACGCAGTAAAGCAAAGCTCATGGCGTTGCGTTTATCTGGGCGATTTAATGTAACTGTTGCGATACCATTGTTTTTTTCTATATGTAATAGTGCCATGATCTTGACTCATTTTTCCTTGGTCATCAGCATAGCATGTGGATGGAAGAGTTACATGACAGTACAGTCACAGAAAGTTAAAGCGGAAGTCAATGCTGAATTCTAAGCTTGATTAAGCATCATTTAGATGAACGATATATCTCTACATTTATTCGGCATTAGAAATTCGATAGCAGATGATTTATAGCTACTTGGTAATCATGGGCGACTGATATAGAAATTAATTTACTAAGATTTGCTGCGCCGCAGTTTCGACTTCATGAATCACCAATTGCAAATCATCCAAACGTTGCATCACATCCTGAATGAATGCCTCATCTGCCTTCCGACGTTCTTTGCGTAAGGTTGAGATAAATTGTTCAAAATCACCTGTAACTCTCTGCAATTTTGGTGTGCCAACATAACGGGTCGCACCATATAAACGATGTAATACATGTTCAAGCTGAGGGAAGTCCTCAAGCTCGATCAGCTGTGAAATTTCATCCAGTTCAGTTGGGAAACTGTCGACCAGCATTTTTAAAAGATCTTGTGCAAGATCCTCTTTGTTGGCTGCGAGGGCAAGACTTTGTTTCCAATCGAGAATATCGGTGTCAAATGCCTCAATATAAATTGTATTTTCAACAGGTGTTTGATGTTGGATAAACTTATCCGATGTCCAGTTGGTGAGGATTTGAATAATTTGTTCGATTTGAATCGGTTTGGTGACATAGTCATCCATGCCAACTTTAAGTAATTTCTGTTTTTCATCTGCCAATGCATGGGCAGTTAAGGCAATAATTGGCATGCGCATGCCATCTAAAGTCGATTCTAATGATCGGATCGCTCGTGTGGTATCAATGCCTGACATGACAGGCATTTGAATGTCCATAAAGATTAAATCGAATGGTTTTGAACCTTGTTCAACAGCTTGTTGAATAATGGTGAGCGCTTCTTGACCACTTTGTGCCTTGGTGGTTTTTACATTCAATTCACCAAGTAGTGCTTCCAGTACAATTAAGTTCGGTAAATGATCATCAACTGCCAAGATATGTAAATCTTGACCTTTAAAGTCTTTATGTTGTTCCTGCTCAAAGATCGGTTTATTGCTGAGTAATTGAATCACTGAGCTACGACTAAGAGGTTGATACAATGGACGCGCCATATATTCGTTTAACATATTAGGATCAAGTGACATCTGATAACCATAAACAGCCAGATGTCCTTGATAGCGACCACGAATTTCTTTTAATAAGGCTTCTGTATCGCCACTGTGATCAACGATTAACCACGTATTTTCAATATTTTTTTCCAAGCTATTTAGACGGCTGAACAAATCTAAAATTGATTGTGCCTCAGTGTGCTGAACTTGATAATTTTCTAAATAGTGTCGTAAAACATTGGCTGTGGCGGGGTGTGCCAAGAAGGACACCACATTTAAATCTTTAAAGGATGGATGGATAATCTCTTCATTTTCATTGGTCGTCAACATCGCGGTAAACCAGAATGTTGAGCCTTTTTCTGTAGGCGCACGCTCTTGATTATCTTCAAAACCAATCTGACCATGCATCAAGTGAACCAATTGTTTAGAAATTGCCAACCCTAAACCTGTACCACCAAACTGACGAGTAACAGATGTATCACCTTGCGAGAATGATTCAAATAGTTTTTTACGGTCTGTACCACTCAGCCCAATACCACTGTCTTGTACGCTGAAATGTAATAAGCATTGCCCAATATCATCATGTTCCATACGCGCACGAACAATAATTTCACCATCAGGAGTAAATTTAATCGCATTGGAAATTAAATTGGTCAGGACTTGCTTAAAGCGTAAAGCATCACCAATCACATGTTTTGGCACGTTATCGGCAAAATAGAATGCCATTTCAATATGTTTTTGCGCGGCTAATGGCGACAACATATCCATCACATCGAAAATCGCTTCTTCAAGATCGAATGGTGCTGTTTCTAACTCTAATTTACCCGCATCAATTTTAGAAAAATCGAGCACATCATTAATCAATGCCAATAAATGTGCAGAAGATTTTCGAATGGTTTGTAAATACAAACTTTGATCATTGCTCAGATTATCCTGACGTAGCATCAGATGAATGAAACCGTCAATACTGTTCAATGGTGTTCTTAATTCATGGCTGATGTTTGCAAGAAATACGGATTTTGCCTGATTTGAAGAAATTGCCTGATCACGTGCTTGTTTATAAGTGATGTTTTGAACTTCTAAGGTGTCTAAAGTACGTCTTAAATCATCTTCTGTTTGTTCAGTATGTTCTTTAAGTTCTAGAAAGCTGAAATGCAGGCGTTTAACCACATTGGCAATGTCACGTTGTAACAAACGTAACTCACCTGTACTGTTAATCACCATGTGTTGATCAAGAGTATCGGCATTTAAACGTTGTAATTGCATCCGAATTTCGTACATCGGGGCGATCCAGCGACGTGAATAAAAATTCAAACACAATAAAAGCAAAAGCAATGTCAGTAGCGCAGTCGTAATCAAAACAATCATGACGCGATAATGTGAGATTTCTAAAGGTTGATTATCTAATTCAATCACTAACCACATATTTTGCACATTATTGATTGGATTGAGTTTGATTCCATAAATATTGTTGTACTTATTATGAATAGGTCCAAAAAATGTTCCTGTTTTAGGTATTTTGGGCCATTCACGCTGATTTTGATAACCGACACTTAAATGATTGACATTGTTTCCATCTAAGATTGCCGCACTGAGCAAATGTTTTTCATTAAATATTTTTTGTAGAATATTTTCAGCTTTGGTGTGCTGTAGTGGACTTTTCTCCATCACTGCGGTGAGTTGTTCCGCGGTGTATTGATAACGGCTCAATATTGCAATGGCTTGAAAGCGTTGTTTAGACTTTGCAGCTGCAGATGTTTCGGAAAGTACAAGCGCTGTTCCGACACATGCCAAAATCATGATCGGCACGAAAATTAACGCGATGAGTTGACCATAAGCGTGATTGAGTTTTAAACGTTTAAAGAGCTTTTTATTGAAATTCGACATGGTTCCAGCAACTCATTGACCATGCGCAAGATATTAACATGCTTTAATGATCCTGCATGACAATATGATTAAAAATCTTGCAAATTACGTTCCAGCTATGCTGTTTTAGAGATAACCTTATCACTTCTAATTCTAAGTCTTGATGTTTTTTTTATATCTATCTAATTTTATTAGATAAACAAATTTTTTCTTGGTTTTAACTGAATTGTTTAGAATGGGGTTTGTTTGATCATTCTCGTAAAAATCAAATGGAAAGATGTGCAGTGACATTTATTTTTTCATACAATATGCCCACCTCAATATAGGTGCAGTCCATGAGTAACACACAACCTGATTTCTTAGCCGACGAATTTTTGTTAGATCACTATGTTGGGAAAACACCATTAGTACGTCTACAGCGTTTGGCAAGTCATACTCAAGCAACAGTATTGGCTAAACTGGAAGGGAATAACCCTGCAGGTTCGGTAAAAGATCGCCCAGCATATAACATGATTATGAAAGCTGAACAACGTGGTCAAATCAAACCAGGCGATACGTTGATCGAAGCGACAAGCGGAAATACAGGGATTGCATTGGCAATGGTGGCTGCCATGCGTGGTTATAAAATGAAGTTAATCATGCCGGGGAATTCAAGTCAGGAACGTAAGGACGCAATGCGTGCTTATGGTGCAGAATTGATTGAAGCACCGAATATGGAAGCTGCACGAGATATGGCTCTACAAATGCAAACTGAAGGTTTGGGTTTGGTTCTCAATCAATTTGGTAATCCTGATAATGTCGAAGCGCATTATCTGACCACCGGTCCCGAAATTTGGCAACAAACAGGCGGCAAAATTACCCATTTCGTGAGTTCTATGGGAACTACAGGCACGATTATGGGTATTTCAAAATATTTAAAAGAACAAAATCCAGAGATTCAAATTATTGGTTTGCAGCCTTCTGAAGGTTCAAATATTGCAGGGATTCGTCGTTGGCCTCAAGAATATTTACCGACGATTTTTGATCCAAAGCGTGTTGATCAAATTATGGATATTCCGCAAATTGAAGCGGAAAAAACGGCTCGCCGTTTAGCACGTCAGGAAGGTATTAGCGCAGGAACATCTTCTGGTGGGGCAGTGTGGGCTTCAGTAAAAATTGCAGAAGAAAATCCAGATGCGGTGATTGTATGTATCGTGTGTGATCGTGGTGATCGTTATTTATCTACAGGTTTATTCTCTGTTGAAGATGATGAATAATGGTTTTAAGTCGATCCATGATTTCATGATCACTAGAGAGTAATTGAGTAAGTTATATGCGTCTTCCTGTTTTAGTTTTTGATATTGAAACCCTAACAGATCTCAAATCTGGGGCGCATTTGTATGGATTGGACTTAGCTGAAGATGATTTAGAGCAAGCACTTGCCAAGTTACGCCGTCAAGAATCTGGTATGGATTTTCAACGTTTGGCTTTGCATGAAATTGTCTGCATTTCAGGTTTATGGATTGATGAAAATGGGGCGATGAAGCTCTTTTCATTTAGCCGAGAACATTATACCGAAGCCGAAATTTTACAAAAATTTTTATCTATTTTTGATAAGCGTCATCCGACTTTGGTGAGTTGGAATGGCTCACAGTTTGATTTACCTGTGATTTTATTCCGTTCGATGTATCACGGATTATCTGCACCAAGTTTGTTCGATCAAGGTGAGATTGACACGCAAAAAAGGTATAATAACTACCAGAATCGATACCACAACCGTCATGTTGATTTAATGGATGTGATGGCGATGTTTAATGGGCGTCATTTTCAGAAATTGGATGATGTTGCGCATTTGCTAGGTTATCCCGGCAAACGTGGTATCTCAGGTTATTTTGTCCCTGAATATGTGAAGACCCAGCAATGGCTAAAATTGACCAGTTATTGCGAGGGTGATGTTTTAAATACCTGGTTGATTTATTTGCGTTGGTCCTTGTTAAAAGGACAGATCACTTTGCAAGATCACCGTTTGTGGGTTCAAGCTTCGATTCATTATTTACAAGGACAACCTCAGCAACATGAGTTTTTAAATGTTTGGCGTGAAATGTCACAACTTACTGAATTTACTCAGGCAGATTTTTCCTCCACACCCAATTAGGTATTCCTTTGAAGCATAGAGCCAAACCTCGACCATCTCAACTTCCTCAATATGTTTTTAAAGTTGAACGATTGTCACATGAGGGGCGAGGGATTGCACATTACGGGACTGAGTTTTCCCATCCAACGGAAAAACAAGGTAAAAAAGTTTTTATTCGCTACGCATTGCCTGGTGAAACCGTTAAAGCTCAAATCACACGTCAGGTTTCAAAACTTGAAGAAGCTGACAGTATTGAATTACTGAGTGAGCCAAACCATTATCGTATTGAACCCATTTGTCCGCATTTCGGGACTTGTGGTGGATGTAATATGCAACACATTCATCCTGATGAGCAAATTCGCTTAAAACAGGATGTGTTAAAATCCCATCTCAGTCATTTTGCAGGTTTAGAACCAGCGCAATGGTTGTCACCACTGCGCTCTACACGTGTCGATTATCGTCATAAAGCACGGATTGGTGTACGGTTTTTGCCCAAACAAAATAAATTATTGATGGGCTTTCGGGAAGCTCAAAGCAACCATCTCACTGAAATCCAGACCTGTAAAATCTTAGACCTTCAACTGGATCAAGCCTTACCTGAAATTAAGGCATTACTCGAAAGTCTAAAAGGCAAAAGCAGTATTGGTCATATAGAATTAGCCAAAGGGGATTGTGAAATTTCTTTACTGGTTCGCCATACTGAAAAATTAAAACAGCATGATGTCAACCTATTGCAACAATATGCGTTACAGAAGCAATGGCAGTTGTATTTGCAACCTGCAGGGGTTGAAAGTGTCCATCGGGTCGATGATGTTGATGCAGCGATGTATTTACATTATCGCTTAAATGATTTTGATGTTGATTTTGCGTTTAATCCTACCGATTTTACCCAAGTCAATCCGACAGTAAATCCGCAAATGGTCAAACTGGCATGTGATTTGCTTGAGTTAAAGCAAGGTGAAAAAGTTTTAGATCTTTTTTGTGGATTAGGTAATTTTTCTCTTCCGCTTGCAAAATGTGTGGGTGACACAGGCAAAGTTGTTGCGGTGGAGGGAAGTGAGGCGATGGTGACGCGTGGTACAGAAAACGCACTGAACAATCGTATCAGCAATGTTAAATTCTATTCACAAGATTTAACAAAAGACTTTTCGCATTATTCTTGGGCAAATCAAGGATTTGATGCATTATTGATTGACCCACCTCGTGCGGGAGCTGAGCAGGTTATGCATTATCTCCCTAAATTTGGTGCGAAAAGAATCGTTTATGTATCGTGTAATCCAGCGACTTTAGCGAGGGATGCAGGGATTTTGGTGCAACACGGTTATCAGCTAAAAAAGGCAGGTGTAATGGACATGTTTACACATACTGGACATGTTGAATCCATCGCTTTATTTGAAAAGAAACTAGAGATAAACGATTTATAATGAAATATAGAGTTAGAGGAGTAGGGTATGGTCACAGTACGTGAGCAACTTCCTGATCAGCTCAATGAGCTATCAGAGGAAGCGACTGTAGAGCATGCCGATGAAGCGCAACAAGCTCTAGCAACTTGGCTAGATCGGGTGCGTGGAATTTTAGACGGTGCTGAACTAAAACAGTTAGAAGAAGTTGCACAATTAGTATTACAAAAAGAATTGGCGACCACAGTAAATTCACGAACCAATACCTTTGCTACAGGTATTGGGATGGCAGATATTCTTGCACACTTGCATGTAGACGAAGACACACTGGCAGCAGCAGTACTCTATCGTAGTGTGCGTGAAGATCTCACCACTTTAGAGGAAATTCAGCAGCAGTGTGGGGAACAGGTTTACAATCTTGTCAAAGGCACTTTGGCAATGGGTAAACTGTCTGAACTGATTGAAAAAAATAAACGTTTAGAAGACCATTTTAATAACAATCAACGTGAGCATTTGACAGGCATTTATAAGATGCTGATTTCTGTCACAGAAGATGTGCGTGTGGTGTTGATTAAATTGGCTGAACGTACTTTTGCGCTTCGTGAATTGGCACATTCTTCTAAAGAGCGCCAAGAGCGTGTCGCACGAGAAATTTTAACCATCTACTCTCCATTGGCGCATCGTCTGGGGATTGCTCAGTTAAAGTGGGAGTTGGAAGACCTCGCTTTCCGTTATCTGGCACCTGAACGCTATAAAGAAATTGCCTCATTACTGAATGAAAAGCGTTTAGAACGAGAGCAATATATTCAATTTGTGGTAGAAAAACTTAAAAGCGAACTGGCTGACCATGATATTGAAGCTGAAATATCAGGGCGGGTGAAACATATTTACTCAATCTACCGGAAGATGAAGAGTAAAAACCTAAGCTTTGATCAGCTCTATGATATTCGTGCTTTACGGGTGTTGGTCAAATCGGTTGCTGAGTGTTATCACGCCTTGGGCATCGTTCATCAAATTTGGCGTCATATCCCACATCAATTTGATGACTATATTACCAATCCGAAAGCCAATGGTTATCGCTCATTGCATACGGCGGTAATTGCTGAAAACAAATCTTTGGAAATTCAAATTCGTACCAAAGAAATGCATGAAGAAGCGGAACTTGGGGTATGTTCACATTTCAATTATAAAGAAGGTTCTAAAACGACAGATTATTCATTTAATCATCGTCTACATTCTTTACGTGCGGTATTGGAACATTATCAGGAACGTACTGAAACCAGTGCGCATCCTAATGAAGATGAAACTGAAGATTTTGAACAAATCCAAGATTTTGAGGGTTTTGAAAAGATCTATGTCTTCAGCCGTGATGGAGATATTAAAGAGTTACCCCGTGGCTCTACAGTGCTTGATTTTGCCTATCATGTGCATACAGAAGTTGGTAACAAGTGCTATGCAGCACGGGTAAATCAACGTTATGTACCATTGACTTATACCTTGAAAACGGGCGAACAGGTTGAGATTTTAACCAAAAAAGACCGTGAGCCAAACCGTGATTGGTTGGTCAATTCATTGGGCTATATCAAGACTGCTCGTGCACGAGATAAACTTCGTCATTGGTTTAGACAACAAGATCGTAGTAAGAACTTGGAAGTTGGACGTGAGTTGTTAAATAAAGAGCTTTCACGTTTAGCGATTCATCCAAAAAGTATTGATTTAAGTGATTACTGCAATCACTTCAATGTGAAATCTGGCGATGATATTTTGGTTTCACTGGTCAGTGGTGATATCAGTCTTCATGCGTTGATTAATCAAGTCAACCGCCATATGCATTTGGATCAGGATGAACCAGAACTTGTACTGAAACCTACATTAAATCCACGCGCAAGCCATACGTTGTCTGCACATGGTATTTTAATTGATGGTTTGGATAATGTTGAATTGCACATTGCGCAATGTTGCCAACCTGTTCATGGTGAGTCGATTGCAGGTTATATCACCTTAAATCGTGGTGTAAGTATCCATAAAGTTGCTTGTCCTGATTATATGCGGATGATTAAGTTAGAACCTGACCGTGCAGTCGAAGCGGATTGGGAAATGCAACCAACGCGTGGGCAAAGTGTTCAAATCGTTGTGGAAGCCTATGATCGTCGTGGATTGCTCAAAGATTTGACTCAAGTGATTTTCTCTGACCAAATCAATATTCGCCAAGTCAATACGATTTCAGAAGCAGATGGTATTGCGAATATGAAATTGTTGATTGAGGTTAAAGGCTTGGCGCAATTGTCTCGCTTGCTCGCTCGTTTGGAGCAACAACCAGGTATTATCAGTGCACGCCGTTTGGTTCAAGGGAACTAAACAGGATTGCATTGATTAGACTCACTCATTGAAGCCATAAAAAAACTCGCTAAATGCGAGTTTTTTTATGGCTTACAAGAATATATTGAAATGGTTAAGCAAAATGGTTTGATTCGTTTTTAATTTTATGCAACTCAACTTTTAGGCTTTCGTGTAAGGATCAAATTACTCAAGCGATTGATAAATTGAGGGCTAATTGCAGAAAGTGTAAACATGACCTTGGTCTTTAATCCCACTGGGCGATGTGTTGCTGTGAAAAGTGTACCTTTGGCTTTCACCTGAGCAAATACCTGTTCTGCAACATCTTGCGGAGAAAGACTAACACCAATATTTTGAATCGCACCAGAATCCATATCCTTGACCATCGCCGTCTGAACAAAGAGTGGCATGACATCAAGTACACGAATGCCATATTTTTGCCATTCGATATCTAAACCTTCTGTAATGCCACGTACCGCAAATTTACTGGCAGAATAAGAAACTAAATCAGCCTGACCATAGATGGCTGATGCTGAAGAAAGGTTGATGACACGAGCAAATTTAGCTTCTTTAAGGTAGGGAAATGCAGCATGGCAACCATTGAGTACGCCATTCACATTGATATCAATCGTGCTTTGATGTGCTTGAATGTCTGTTTTTTCAAAATCACCTGAATAAAGAATGCCCGCATTATTGACTAAAATATTTAAGCCTTGAGCCCACTCAGAAAATTCTGCTAATGCTTTTTGCCATTGTGCATAATCACGAACATCCAATTTTCCAGCTTTGGCGTTATGACCCAATTGATCTGCTAAGGCTTGCGCTTGTACTTCATTGATATCATAAATACCAACTTGGTAACCTTGTTGGTAGAATAGACGTGCGATTGCAGCCCCAATGCCTTGTGCTGCTCCACTAATGAATATACTTTGGCTCATTACAACATCCTTCAATTTTATTTTTTAATTGCAAAGAGTTGAACATAAAATATTCGCAACAACAAGCGTTGTACCGTCATTTGTTATTGATCTTAAAGGACATAAAATGGAACAGTTATTAGCCATCATGAAACAGTTACGTACAGAGTGTCCTTGGGATCGTGAACAAACCCCAGAAAGCCTAACTCAATTTGCGATTGAAGAAGCTTATGAAGTCGAAGAGGCTGTGCGTTCTGGAAATATTGATGAGATTAAAAATGAATTGGGGGATTTATTACTCCAAGTCGTTTTTCAGTCACAAATGTACAGTGAACAAGGTGCATTTGATTTTAACGACGTGGTTGATGCAATTTGTCAGAAATTAATTAGACGTCATCCACATGTATTCCAAAAGCAAAAATTTGAAAATTTAACCCCAGAACAAGTATCGTCATTATGGCAAGAAATAAAAAAACAGGAAAAGCAGGGTAAAGTTCAATCCCGATTAGATACGGTAAAACATGGACCAGCGTTGACTCAGGCAGAAAATATTCAAAAAAATGTGGCAAAAGTGGGGTTCGATTTCCCCGATGTTACGCAAGCTTATGACAAGGTCAGAGAGGAGTTGGCTGAGTTTGAAGAAGCCATGCAAGCGGGAGAGTCTGAAAAAATTATCGAAGAATTTGGTGATTGTTTATTTTCTTTAATCAATGTTGGGCGTAAACTGAATATCTCGAGCGAAATGGCACTTTTAACCACCATTTTTAAATTTAAATCACGCTTTGCTTATATTGAAGAACAAATCAATTCTAAAAACAAAAAAATAGAAGAAGTGACTTTGACTGAAATGGATCAATTATGGGATGAAGCAAAGCAAAAATTACAACATTAGGAACATCATGAGTCGTTTTAAATATGTGATAAATTGTATAGTTAAATTAAATAAATCTGTGCTTTTGAGTGGGTTATACCTAGCTTTATTGGGTATGACTGTGATGTCACATGCACAGAAATTTGATCAGGCTTATTTAAAATGGAAAGCTGAGCAACAAGCACAAGATGCTCAGTTAAAAAAAGTAGATGACAATTACTATCTTTCACGCCCCAATATCCAGCCTTCCCAAACTCATTTGGGAAGAAAAGGACAGGCTTCTTCAGCACAGGTTCCATCCGCTTCCAGTCCAAAAATAAATTTGAACAGTGCCAATGTCATCCAATTACAGCAGTTAAGTGGGGTTGGTGCAAAGAAAGCACAAGCCATTATTGATTATCGAAATCAGTACGGAAAGTTTAAAAATGTGGAAGAGCTAAAGAATGTCAAAGGGATTGGTCCTTCACTTTATGAGAAAAACAAAAACCAACTTGGAATATAATCAATCATCTTATATTGTTTTTATCCATCGGAGCGTAAAACCTCGGGGTTTAGCCCGAGGATATAAGCGAATAGCGTAAACCATACGACATGAAATGTCGTTTTAATATAATAATATCATTTTTCATGAAAAGTTTTTGTTAATATAATGCTATGAAAACACTTAAATTACGTATAAAAGACAAACATTGCAAGGCACTAGACTAACTAGCGACCGAAGTCAATTTCGTCTGGAATTTCGTCAATGATTTGTGTTTCAAGCATCTACAACGCACACAACAATTCTTTTCAGCATACGACATTGCCAAGTACACCAAAGGCACATCAAAAGAATGTAATTTGCATAGTCAAACCATTCAAGCCATAACAGAAGAACTCATTACACGAAGAAAGCAATTCAAAAAAGCAAAATTAAAATGGCGTGTCAGTCATAAAAAATCAGCAAGGCGTTCACTCGGTTGGATACCATTCAAAAAGGTAGCAATCAAGTATGCCGATGGTTATGTGCAGTATGGTAAGCATCAATTCAGGCTTTGGGATAGTTACGAATTAAGCAAATACAATGTTAAAACAGGCTCGTTTGTGGAAGATGCCCGTGGTCGTTGGTATGTATGTTTAGTTGTAGAAGCTATTCCAATAATCAAATCAGAAGCTAAAACCTCAATAGGCATAGACTTAGGTTTGAAAGACTTAGCCACTTGTTCAGATGGCATAAAGCTCAAAGCACCTAAAATCTATCATGAATATGAACAAAAACTTGGCATTGCTCAACGAGCAAAAAATAACAAACGTGTCAAAGCAATTCACGCTAAGATTAAAAATATCCGTCAAAATATGCTGCATCAATTCAGCCGTAAATTGGTAAATGAACATGCAGCAATCTTCGTTGGCAATGTGAATGCCAAAGCACTCGCACAAACTAAATTAGCTAAATCAGTGCTAGATGCCAGTTGGACAACACTAAGAACAATGCTCAAGTATAAATGCGAGAACGCAGGAGTGTGGTTTGAAGAAGTCAATGAAGCGTATACCACCCAAACGTGTTCGTGCTGTAGCTCACGGCTCAGTAGTCCGAAAGGTAGGATGGGTCTTGGAATAAGAGAATGGCAGTGCATGGAGTGCGGTACGCTCCATGATCGAGATATAAACTCGGCAATGAATATTCTTGCGCTCGGACATGAGCGTCTCGCAGGAGGAATCACCCTCTTTTAAGGGAATGAGGATGTCAAAATCAAAGCTAAACGTCATTGATCTGAAATAAAGTATTGTTAAAAAACATGCAAGCTTAAAATTGAGATCAATCATTTAAGGATCACAATTTCAATGCAAGATTGCGAGAATCAAATTGCCCTTTAGCTGTGTAAGCGATATGATTAGCACAATTATGATTTTTACGTCCTGACGTAGGAGACAGTGTCTTTTGCAAACTTTGCGTGCGTCAAAGTGTGGATTATCCACCGCTCAATTACCTTCTTCCATTTTAGATGTTATTGATTCTTTAACCAAAGCTGGCTATGAGGCTTATATAGTCGGTGGAGGTGTGCGTGATTTAATGCTCGGCTTAAATCCGAAAGACTTCGATGCTGTGACCAATGCAACGCCATCGCAAGTCAAAGAAGTTTTCGGTCGTCGTTGTCGAATTATCGGTCGACGTTTTGAATTGGCACATGTCTATTCTGGTCGTGAATTGATTGAAGTCGCAACATTTCGTGCCCCACCCAAGAAAGCGATCACTTCGGCTCAAGGCATGATTCTGCGTGATAATAACTGGGGAACCATCGAGCAAGATTTTGCACGTCGCGATTTTTCTATCAATGCGATGTATTATCAACCACGTAAGGGTGAAGTGCTTGATTTTTGTAATGCCATTGATGATATAAAAACCAAAACTTTAAGATTATTGGGTGATCCGACTCTACGTTTTGAAGAAGATCCTGTACGTATGTTGCGTACATTGCGTTTTGCGGCAAAATTAAATTTCAGTATCGATCCTAAAATTTTAAAAATTTTTACCCAAGAGATGACGCAGCTTTTGCGTGATGTTTCTCCACACCGTTTATACGATGAATCACAAAAACTATTCACGATGGGACATTTACATCGTGTCATGCCAATGTTGATCGAGTTTGGTATTTGGAAACAATTATTTGCTGATATTAGCCCTGAAATTACTCAATTTATGGAGCGTGCAGCAAAAAATACTGACCAGCGAATTCAAATTGGCAAAACCATCAATCCTGCTTTTTTCTATGCCGTGTTACTTTGGAACAATTTTTTAGCACGTTGTGATTTTTATCAGGCTAAAGGTGTAGTTGCGGCAGAAGCCCGCGCACAAGCAGGTTTGGATGTTTTAAAACGACAAGCGACGCGGACCATTATCCCTCGATTTGCGGAGACGTTTATCCGTGAGGTTTGGGAAATGCAGACACGTCTGTTAAATCCAAAACCGCAACAAATTGAAGCGCTGTCAGGGCATGCGCGTTTCCGTGCTGGATTTGACTTTTTACTGTTAAGAGAAAAGTCTGGTGATTCGACGACCAACGGTATGGGGGCTTGGTGGGAAGCTTACCAAACCATGTCTAGTGATGAAAAAGAGCGTGCAATCAGTAGTTATAATCGTCAACGAGCAAAAAGCCGTAAAAAGTTAGCTGAATCTCCTGTTGTTGAAGAAGTGAAAACTGTTTCAACCGAGATTGAACCACTAGTCAAAGAACAAGAGTCACGTAGTCGCCGTTCTCGTCAAAAAGCCAATGCCAGCCATACTCCATCTGCAGCATCACATGATTTTAAAAGCAGAAATGACAGCAGAGCAGCAGTCAACAAAGGTGAAATTACAGCGGATCACCCGATCACCAAGCGTAGACGTGTACAACGTGATTTGAGCAAAGTGATCTTTGGACCAACGCAATGATGAATAAAACCTATATTGGTTTAGGCAGTAATTTGGGTGATTCAGAACAGATTTTGCGTGAAGCTGTTGAGCAGTTAAAACAATTGGGTGAGGTGAAGGTTTCCAAGCTTTACCACAGCCCACCCATGGGCCCACAAGATCAACCGCATTACCACAATGCAGTTGCCCAATTGTTAACCCATTTAGCGCCATTAGATTTATTAAATGAGTTGCAACGGATTGAAAATGAATCAGGTCGAGTGCGTTTACGCCATTGGGGTGAGCGGACTTTGGATTTAGATCTTTTGCTTTATGCTGAAAAAAACATTATAAATGAGCGACTCACAGTACCACATGTTGGTATTTTGCAGCGTGATTTTGTGGTGATTCCTTTATTAGACTTGGATACTGAGTTAAAGGTAAACGGACAATCATTACAAAACCTAGAACTTGTGCAACATTCAACATTGACTGTTTTGGCTGATCAAAGTTGGGCAGGCTGAACTGTTGGATGTGCTAAAGAACTCTCATTGATAGAGGATATCGTCATGATCAGTCTAAGTGATTTAAGACAATTTAAAACTCAGGGTCGTAAATTTTCATGCTTGACTTGCTACGATGCAAGTATGGCAAAAGGTATGGAAGTTGCCGAAATTGATACTATTTTAATTGGCGATTCTTTAGGGATGACCATTCAAGGGCATGATTCAACCTTGCCTGTTACGGTCGCGGATATGGCATATCATACTGCCGCTGTACGTCGTGCGAATCAGCATGCCTTTATTTTATGTGACCTCCCATTTATGAGTTATGCAACGCTCAATGATGCTTTAGTGAATGCTAAAACTGTCATGCAAGCAGGCGCGCAAATGGTTAAAATTGAGGGTGGTGCTTGGCTTGCAGAAACTGTACAAGTGCTGACACGAAATGGTATTCCGGTATGTGTACACTTAGGTTTAACACCTCAATCGGTACATGTTTTCGGTGGTTATAAACTTCAGGCAAAAACACGTGAAGCTGCAGATCAATTGATTGCAGACTGTAAAGCTGTGGTTGAAGCTGGTGCGGCAATATTACTGCTCGAATGTGTTCCGGCACAAATGGGTAAAGAAATTGCTGAATTATTCCCACATGTCCCTGTGATTGGTATTGGTGCTGGTGCTGATACAGATGGTCAGGTATTGGTTGTGCAAGATATGTTGGGTTTGACTTTTGGAAAAGTAGCACGTTTTGTACGCAACTTTATGACAGAGCAAACAGGTGAAACAGCAATTGTAGATGCATTCAAAGCATATCATCTTGCTGTGCAAGACAAATCTTTCCCTTCGAAAGAACATACTTTCCAAGTAGAGCTGTAAAAGATGAAAACAGAAACGACCATTCAAGGATTATCAGCATCACTGAATCCTGCTCGATCAGCGCGTAAAATCATTGGTTTTGTACCAACGATGGGGAATTTACATGAAGGTCATTTAAATCTGGTTCGTGAAGCACGTAAGTTGTGTGATGTGGTGGTAGTTAGTATTTTTGTCAATCCGATCCAATTCGGACCAAATGAAGACTTTGATAACTATCCTCGAACATTAGAGCATGACAGCCACTTATTGGCTGAAGTGGGATGCGATATTGTTTTTGCGCCATCTGTTGAGCAAATGTATGGTAAATATCCACGATTGACCAATATTAGTGTTGGTGAAATTACAGATGATTTATGTGGTTTACAACGTCCAGGTCATTTTGATGGCGTTGCTGTTGTGGTCACCAAGCTATTCAATATTGTACAACCCAATTTTGCATTCTTTGGGCAAAAAGATTATCAACAATTGGCTGTGATTAAACAGTTGGTTCGTGATTTGAATATGCCGATTGAAGTGATTGGTGTACCGATTGCTCGTGCTGAAGATGGTTTAGCTTTAAGTTCTCGTAATGGATATTTATCTGAGCAGGAACGCCAAACAGCCCCTGTTATCTTTAATTCTTTAACAACTGCTGCAGATGATCTACATGCGGGTAAAACACTTGTAAACGTGCTTCAACAGATTCGTCAAAGTCTGACTGATGCAGGATTAGTGGTGGATTATGTTGAAGCACGTAGCCCAACCTTACAAAAAGTTGAACAGTTCGACCAAGATGTTGTATTGTTTGTTGCAGCGAAATTAGGCAAAACCCGTCTGATTGACAATTTACAAGTGAAATATTCTGCATAAACTTTGCTTTTAGGATCGCTATGCCATGAAGCGTATACTTATCGTGACAGGACAATCTGGTTCAGGTAAATCCTCTGCTTTGCAGGTACTGGAAGATTTGGGTTATTACTGTATTGATAATTTGCCTCTGGCATTGCTTCCTGAAATTGTTGAAAAACTTGACCGAGAAAATAATTTAGAATTGTTAGCGCTAGGTGTAGATGTTCGTAGCGCAAAAGAAGATTTACAAGGTTTTGATGATGTTTTTCAACAAATACAAAAACATGGAAGTGTAGATGTTATTTATTTAACGACCCGTGATCAGGAGTTAATTTCACGTTTTAGTGCATCTCGACGTCCTCATCCGCTTTCAAATCGTTTTCAAAGTTTAAATGAATGTATCCAAGAAGAAAAAAATCTATTGTTGCCGATTCAACTGCGGGCAACAGCACATATTGATACCACTGACAAAAGTGTACATGATTTAAAAGATACCTTATTGTCCAAACTGGGACAGTCCGATAAACTAATTTTAATTTTGCAATCTTTTGGATATAAACATGGTATTCCATTAGATGCAGATTTTGTTTTTGATGTAAGGCATTTGCCTAATCCACATTGGGATTTAGAGTTGCGTAAATATTCGGGTTTGGATGAACCTGTGCGTAATTTTTTAGAAGCCAGCGAGCAAGCAAATGAGATGTATCAAGACATCTATCAGTTTTTAAATAAGTGGTTGCCTGCTTTTGCGGAAGGTCATCGTCACTATATTACAGTGTCAATTGGCTGTACGGGCGGTCAACATCGTTCGGTTTATATTGTGGATCGGTTGAAAAAGGCTCTTGAGTCGAAATGGACCATTCAAGTATTACATAGAGAAATGAAGCACTGGTCATGATTGACACAACTGTTGACGTAATTAATAAATTAGGGTTACATGCGCGTGCATCTGGAAAACTCATCGAAGTCACTACCAAATTTAAATGTTCTATTCAAATTGGGAAAGGTGACAAGTTGGTTGATGCCAAGAATATCCTTTCTTTACTTATGCTGGGAGCTGGTAAAGGAACAACCTTGCGTTTAGTGATTGACGGTGTAGATGAAGAAAAAGCTTTGTCTGAAGTTCAAGCACTTTTTGCAGATAAATTTTACGAGGCAGAATAATCGTGGCACGTCGTCCGCAACGTTTTACTGAAGATGATTTTGAGTCTTTAGAAGGGCGTGCAAGTAAAACCGAACAGAAAAAAGCTGTACAGCGTATGGCTGCTTTAGGTGAGCAACTCGCTGAGTTGTCAAAAAAACAAATTCAATCTTTACCTGTTGAAGAGCGCTTAATTGAGGCTTTATTAGATGTGCAGTTGATTACATCTTTTGAAGCGCGCCGTCGTCAATTTCAACGCATTGGAAAGCTTTTGCGTAATGAAGATGAAGCTGTAATTTTATCGTATTTAACGCCAAAACAAGGCGTTAAAAAGCTCGCACAGCTTGATCGTTGGGTTGAACGTATGATTGAACAACGTGACCCTGCAATTAAAGAGTTTTGTAAGTCTTATAATGCGGCAGAAGGGCATTCCTTACGTCAGCATGTATTACGTATTCACCGTGATATTACGCGTCAGGCTTCTGCTGAAGAATTAGCAGCTTCAAAACTGAAGTTGTTAAATTACGCGCAACAAGTGGCATTGATTTCAGACAATTCAAAGTAATTGAATCGCTAAAATAGAATAAACGATCCTAAAGGATCGTTTTTTTTATGAGAGATGAAATATGACTGATGCTTCGAGGAAAAATCCATTAGGGGGGTATTTATATAGCCAATCTGTTGAAAGCTCATACAGTAAAAACAATTTCTCTTGATCAATAAAATTAATGTGATGAATATATTGTTGAATGATTGAAATCAAATCACTTGTATGAAAAATCAGGCGTTTTATCTATAAAACAAAACCTGAATCTCAGTGCTGAGATTCAGGTTTTATGATCGGGATAATCAACAAGTTATGCCGTTTTATCCCACATATCTTTTATACTTTAGGTGGCATGGTCGGCATTGCACGGTCTGCTTTAAAATCGGGTTGAAATTTCACAACACATTGACCAGCTAAAGTTTTATCACCGATTTTCACTTGAATGGCTTTTCCATCAGTCTGACCAGCACAAGATTTTTGGATTGCATCCCATTGCGCTTTACGCTCTGCACGTTTTTGCGCAAATTCCTGCTGAATTTGAGCACGCTGTTCATCTGTCATATCTTTCATACGTGGTCCATCGTGACGCATCATACGTCCACGATCCTCTCCATCACGACGGAAATCATGTTTCATTTCTTTCATCGCTTTACGATCAGCTTTGAATACAATATTACATGTTCCATCAATACTTTGTTCACCAGCTTTGACCTGAACAGTTTGACCAATCGCTTTACCGTCACAGGCTTTTTGCATTTGCTGGCGCATCTCTTTATGTTGCGCACGCATTTTTTTCATTTCTTCACGTTGCTCAGGTGACATTTTATGATGTCCGCCATGCATCATTGGACGACCTTCTGGATCGTCTTTGGGACCTGGATTAGATTGACAGGCAGTTAAAGCCCCCATACTTAGAATACTTGCTGACAATAATGTGATTTTTGTGATCATTTTCATTGTTACTACTCCAATGAATGTTCTGTATATTTGTGGATACAGTAAAGATTAAATAATAATGATGTAGAAACAATGGAGAGTATTTTAAGCAAGTGTTGGGTACAATGTTGAAATGAGAAGAAAAACGAGAGATCAGTTTTGAAAATACGCCGAGTCCCCATCGCTTTACGTTTATTTCTCACGGTGTTGTTGACGACATTAGTCATCACGACAGTGAGTTTGAGTGTATTGCATTGGACCATGCAGAAAAACTTTGCCAGATATGTTGCTGATGTCGAAATGCAAAAACTTGATCATTTGATTGAGAATTTGGCAGATGTTTATGGTGTATATCAAGACTGGGGCAATGCAGTTCAGGCGCAAATTTTACAAATCGAAGGTGATGCTGCACCTGATGATTATGACAAGTTATCGCGGTGGTGGTTACGTCGTCAGTACGATATTGCTTTGCAGCAACGTTATTTTAAAGAACATACGATGATGGCAACTTTGGGGCAGACCGAAGGTGCTACGCCAAAATCCCAATTAGACAAAGAAGAAATAAAAATTCTTGAAGAAAACTTGCCTTCAGCCTACCAACCTTTTGAAGGTTTGAAATTTCCGCTCAGTTCAAATCAAAACTTATTTAAACCTTCTGATCGCAAAGCTAAGCCCCCGATGGACAAAGGACATATCGCGGGAGGTCACGAAAACCCTCCTGCTGAAGGAAAAGAATCGTCTATGCGTGATCCAATGCGTATGGTTAGTCCAAAAAATGGCAAGAAGATGTTTGTATCCATGCCAGACCGTTTAGGATTGAGTTCACGTCTTTCTTTATATGATGCCAAACATCAGTTTGTATTGGGTGAGCCTTCAGATGATCAAGTCTCTTATCGCCCAATTATTGTCAATGAACAAGTGGTGGGTTACTTAGGGCTTAAACCTGTTTTGGATGAAGATGATGCTTCGAGCATCAATTTCTTTAGTAGCCAAAAACGCTATTTGGTACTGATCTATATTTTTACATTTTTGTCGAGTTTGGTTGCAGCATTACTTTTAGCGACCTATTTTAAAACGCCAATTCAACGCTTACTTAATGGTACACGTGAACTCACCAAAGGTAATTTCCAGCATCAAGTTGCAATTAAACGAAATGATGAGCTTGGTGATTTATCAACAGAATTAAATCAATTGGCAGTGATTCTAGATCAGCATGAAACCTCTCGTCGACAATGGGTTGCAGATACTTCACATGAATTAAAAACACCATTGGCTGTATTACAAGCACAAATTGAAGCCATGCAGGATGGTATTCGTAAACCTACACCTGAACATTTTGCTGCGATGTTGCGTCAGGTGACGAGTTTGAAAAAACTCACTCAAGATTTGGCTGATTTAGCACAGGCAGAAGCACAGCAATTAAAATGTTATTTTGCAGAAGTTGATCCGTGGTCTGTGGTTTTGCAAGAGATTGATAATTTTAAACCAAAGTTTGAACAAGCCAATCTCAATGTCTCAGCAACAGGTGAGGGGGCGAAATTACAATTAGATATAGATCGCTTTAAGCAAATTATGGTCAACTTACTGGGAAATAGTATTCGTTATACTGAAGCGGGTGGTGAAGTTCAGGTACATACTGAACAAGACGCTGAATCTTGGAGTGTGATTGTGGATGACAGCCCGCTTGGCTTGAGTGATGAACAGATTGCACGTTTAGGAGAGCGATTCTATCGTGTTGATGATTCACGTACGCGTAGTACAGGTGGCACAGGATTAGGCTTGGCTTTATCTGGTAAAATTGCGCAAGCACTGGGTGGACAATTAACTTTTGATCATTCACCTTTAGGCGGTTTGCGTTGCAAATTGACATTTTCAAAACATACGAAAGTTTAAAAGGAATAGCACAACATGAAACATATCATGCTGGTAGAAGATGAAGTTGAACTTGCGCAATTGGTGCGGGATTATCTAGAAGCGGCAGGCTTTGAAGTCAGTATGTTTCATGATGGTCAAGAAGCCTATGAAAGCTTTCAACAACGTAAGCCAAGCCTCATGGTTTTGGACTTGATGGTTCCTCGTATGGATGGTCTCACGATCTGTCGTAAAGTGCGTGAACAAACCGATCTGCCGATCATTATGGTCACAGCGCGTACTGAAGAAATTGACCGTGTGTTGGGCTTAAATATGGGTGCTGATGACTACGTTTGTAAACCATTTAGTCCTAAGGAATTGGTTGCACGTGTACAAGCTGTGTTACGTCGTTTAGAACGTAAAGCTGAACCTGAAGCCAATGATTTATTCCGGATTGATAAAGCACAACAACGCATCTGGTATCAACAAAAATCGTTGAATTTAACACCAACTGAGTTTCGTCTTTTAGAGCTTTTCCTCGAACATTTGGGACAAGTCTATTCTAGAGCGCAACTTTTAGACCATATTAACCCAGATAGTTTTGATGTTGCAGACCGTGTTATTGATAGTCATATCAAGAACTTACGTCGTAAAATATCTGAAGCAGCGGAAACTGGAAATCGTCATGAATGGGTACAAGCTGTTTATGGCGTAGGCTATCGTTTTGAATATCCAGAAGATTAAGTTTTCGACATTTTAAGTTCATCGTTGTGGATAAACACAGGTTTATCCACAGATATTGTGGGTAAATGTTTATAAATGTAAAAAGTTATGTTTGAAAAATAAACATATAACTTGATATTTATTGATACATTCTAATTTTGACTGAATCGTGAATAGATAGAGGTTAGCTCTGTTGATCTAATGTGCGATCCAAAGCCCGCTAATTATTTAATATGTTGATAAACCGCCAATACCTGCTTTTGGGCTTTGGTCAGGCTCTTGCTCACAAGCTCATAAGAGCCTTCAACCAAGTCTTGAATCAGATCAGCACTGATCTGTTCGCCTTCATAGACTGAAATCCAATGACGTTTATTCATATGGTAGCCCACCTGAATCGAGGGGTAGAGATCTCTCAACATTTCGCTATGATCAGGTTCAACTTTTAAATTAATCAGTTTTTTGCCATGCAGTTCAGAGCCTAACATAAACATTTTTCCCATCACTTTAAAAACAGGAACATCCTCACCAAAAGGATAGTCAAGTTCGGATTTAGGCAAATGTGACGCAATCTTAAATGCTAAAGTTCGGATTTCTTCACCAGTCATTATGTTCTCTTTTAAATTCAATTATGGGTAAATGCGAATCATGGTTCCATCATCCACCAGTTTCCAGATTTCATCCATATCAACATTTCTAACGGCAATACAGCCCCATGTCCAGTCATTTCGAGGTAAATAGTTCATTAAACTCGGCATTTTCTCGATTTGTGAAGTGGTTGCAGAACCGTGAATCATAATATCACCACCCGCGGAAACACCGAGTCGTTTGGCTTGTGCGAGATCTTGCTGGTTTGGATAAGACACATGCAGAGATTTATAAAAGGCACTATTCGGATTGCGCCAATCTAAAATATATTGTCCCTCAGGTGTTTTTCCATCACCTTCTTGTACTTTATAACCTTGGGGGGTAAAGCCTAAGCGCATTGGATAGCTTTGAATTTTTTGATCATGGTGCATCAATTGGACAATGCGAGCAGACTTATAAACTTTAACCTCTGTAATCGGAGTGTTTTGACGAATAAGAGTGATGTCTTGCTGTGATAAATTTTTGACATGTATGGCAGCATTTGCTGTTGGAATAAATTGATTATATTTTTGATAGAACCATCCACCAGCGATCATCACAATGAAAATAGCAAAAATTGAAAAGAGATATTTTTTATTCATTTTAAATTACGAATGTTGTAAAGCAATGTATTGTCTAAATTTTACCCAAATTAAACTGGGAAGCTGTAGTTGAATTGTGATTGTGGATTTATCCTGTGGATAAACACATGGTTATCCACAGAAATTGTGGGTAAGTATGATTACTCAAAATAGACCTAAGATGAGCAACTCACCATAACTTCAGGTAAATCACTTGCTAAAGGAGCCAAATCTGCAGCGGTTTCTAAATCAGTTTGACGTGTAAAAGGTTGGCTGAGTAACTTAAATAAACGATCAACTTCAGAAAAATCATCACGCTCAGCCTGCTCAATGGCTTTTTGAGCCATATGATTTCTTAAGATATAAACTGGATTGGCAAGTTTCATATCAGCATCCAATTCATCTAAATCTTGATGTTCACGAATACTTTCATATTGAGTCAAAAATAATTCAAATTGATGGCGATCTAGGCAATCATCTTGAATGGCTTCATACTGCTTATTTTGTAAACGGATAAAGCTATTGGTATAGTCAAGCTGTTCGCTTTGTAAAATTTTTAAAAAGCTCATACCGCAGTCAAAGCTGTCTTTGTGAAAGTTTGGAAGCCCAAGTTTTTGACATAGCCCATCTGTATAGTGTTTAAGAAAGGTAGGTTCAAAATCTTCCAAGCATTCGACCAAATCCTGTTTAAATTTTTCTTTTGTTTCAGGTTGAGCAAGTGGAATTAAATGATTTAACCAGTTCCATAAGTTCCAATGTGCGATACTGGGTTGGTTTTGATAAGTGTAACGTCCATTGTAATCACTGTGGTTATTGATCCAGTTTGGACGGAATCGTTCCATAAAACCATAAGGACCAAAATCGAGAGTTGAACCTGTAATGTTTAAATTATCAGTATTCATCACCCCATGCGCAAAGCCAACCAGTTGCCACTTGGCAATCATGATGGCTGTATTTTGAATCACTTTGCGTGCAAAAGCCAAGATATGATTTTCAGTGCCTGCTTGCTGAAGCTCTAAACATTCAGGGTAGTGCCATTCGATACATTTTTGGGTGAATTCTGGCAATAGGTCAGGTTGGTATTGGTTGATCCATTCAAAATGCCCTAAACGAATGTGACAATCTGATGTACGTAACATCATTGCACCAAGTTCAAGCTTCTCTCGCTGAACACCTTGAGTTGATGAGGTAAAACCTACTGCATTACTTGATGGGACACCAAGCGAATTTAAGGCATGACCTGCCAAATACTCACGAATGACTGAGCGAAGTACAGCTCGTCCATCGCCCATGCGAGAGTAGGGCGTAGAGCCTGCGCCTTTTAAATGCAGATCAATGGTTTGATGATGACGATTGATAATTTGGGCAATCAACAAACCTCGCCCATCCCCCAATTGTCCAGCCCATTGACCAAACTGATGTCCTGCATAGACCATCGCTAAAGGATGGAATTCTGGGAATGTTTTTTGTCCACTGCAAATCTCCACCCACTGTGCTTTTTCTTCATCCGACCATTGTAATTCATCAGCAAGTGTAAGATTAAAATGTCCTGCTTTTACACCTTTAAGCGGGTTGGGCATTTGCTCATGGTATAGTTTTGGATTCAACGTGGGATAACGAGGATTGAAGTACATAACAGTTGATCGCAATGGATAAATCATGACTTGATCAATATAGCAAAATTTTAATGCTGTGGGAGAATGTCGACTAATTTAGTCGACAATAAATAACTTTGCGCCTGATGTGGTTGAAGAACGATGTGCTTCCGCTTGATCTGCAACTTGATAACTCATACCAGCGGTTAAAGTAAATGTACGTCCATCGTCAAGTTCTGTATATAACTCACCCTCTAAACAAAAAAGGATATGACCTTTCAAGCACCAGTGATCTGCTAAATATCCTGCTGAGTACTCGACCATTCGAACACGAATTTGATCAAATTGTTGAGTTCGCCAAAGTGCAAAACCTTGTTCACCTTGGTGACGGGTGGTCGGAATCTCTGTCCAGTTGGTGATGCCAAAAGGGATATTATTGATCTGCATGTCAGTTGCTCGGTTTAGATTTAGATGGTTATAAAAATTAGGCAAAAGAAAAGCTCCAGTTGGAGCTTTTCTATTTATGTGGATTTTTACTGATTTGATGATTGATAGATTAAGAAACAACGTTCTTTTTAATACCGCGCATCAATGTTTCTAAACGCTCACGGTGGAAAGCCAATTTTTGCTCAACCAACTGAAAATCAACTTTAAGTTTGACATCCATTTGGTGAATTTTTTCCGCAACCGAGGCTTTTTTAGCTTGTAACTCTTGCTCTTTTAAAGCTGCCCAATCGTTTAATGTATGGGTGAAAGCTTCATATTCTTGAGAGACTTTTTGTTTCATTGCTAAAATGTCAGCATTTACATTGTGACCGTAAATTGCTAAGTCCTGTTCAGCATATTTAAACTTCATTGCTAATTCTGCTTTTTTAATATTAAAGCTCGGAATACGACGAAGATTTTTTGCTAAACCAATTTTAGAGCATGACCAAATCAACCATTTCGTCGGGTCATATTGCCACCATTTCACGCCATTACGATAATCGTATTGGAAAATATGATGGTAGTTATGATAACCCTCTCCCCATGTCGCAATGGCAAGCAGGAAGTTATCACGTGCAGTATTTTCGTCTGTATAAGGACGTTTGCCCCACATATGACATAAAGAGTTAATAAAGAAGGTTACATGGTGGCTAATGATTAAGCGGAGTAAACCACCTAAGAGCAATACGCCCCAGATGTCACCTACAGCCCAACCCAATGGAAGGAGAATAGCTGCATGAACTGCAATGACCAATGGAATGTAATATTTGTCTTGGAACATCACCACTTTATCATTTAACAAATCTGGTGCATTTTTATAGTTTGATTCAGCAGCAGGATAGTTACGTAACATCCAGCCAATGTGTGCATACCAAAAGCCATTGTTAATTGAATATGGATCTTGATCAACATCGTCTACGTGACGGTGATGAGTACGGTGACCTGAAGCCCAGAACAAAATACTGTTTTGAACAGCAAATGTTCCCATAATCATCAGAATAATTTTAAGAGGTAAAGTCGCTTCATAAGCACGGTGTGCCCACAAGCGATGATAACCCGCAGTAATGCCTAAACTACTGAGGCCGAGTAAAACGAATAAACTAATCCAAGCTGCCATACTAAAATCATGATGGTAGGCATACAATGGAATCGCAATTAATGCCACAAGTGGTAAGAATACCAGAGCAAAAACACCGATCCAATTTATTGGGGCTTTGGGTAGGGGAGCATTCATCTCCAACAGCACTCCTAAGAACCTTCATTAGGTAAAGTTAAACGCATAGCTTCAGCATTTTTCTAGGCTATACTATTCACGAATAGTATCATGAGCGAACAGATGTTCACTAGTATTAGTGTACATCTGTATTGTATAAAACAGTAACAGAATAAAACACAGATTTTAGCGATTTGATCGAAAAAAATGAATGATTAAAAAGTCGTACTTGATTGTCAAAAGTGTGTAAAAAAATTTACCCAGAATAAGTGCCACAACTTCATACTTGGTCGTGACTGAATCCAAGAAAGTTATGAGTTAAATCACTTCCAACACTATAAAGAAAATCCGATTTTATGCGACTCAATTTATTTTAAATTATTGCAATTGACCTAATGCATCTTGCATCATTTTTGGAAAGTCTGTTATTAATCCTTGGATACCTAAATCACGTAAATGTTGAGCACGTTGAATATCATTCACTGTCCAAACGCTGATATTCAAACCTGCTGCTTGAGTCGCTTGAACTATTGCATCGCTTGCCAACTGATTCATCCAGCCAATTTGGCAACAACCCAGTTCTAATGCCTGTTCAATGGCTTGTTCCTGAATGTCCTCTTCAATCAGTAAACCACGTTTAAATTCTGATTTTTGTTGTTGTAAAGCGTGGTGTATTTTTAAGTCAAAACTGGTAATGACCGCCGTATGTTTAAAATCTTTGAGCTGTTTCTGTAATTCAACAGTGAGCTTTTCAGCATCTTGTACGGTTTCAACAGCCTTTACTTCAACTTCAATATGTTCAAAATCATGCATGATATTTAAACTTTGCCTCAAAGTCGGTGTCATTTGTTTTTCCCAATCCATCCAGATATTGGCTTGGTTAAACGATGCGAGTTGTGCGCTGTCTAAAGGGTAAAGTGGTTGATCAATTCCTGTGGTTCTTAAGAAATTATCGTCATGCATGATAATGAGTTCATCATCTTTTAATTGTCGCACATCAAACTCAACCGCACGGATACCTAAGTCATGAATATATTGAAAGCCACCCAAGGTGTTTTCAGGTGCTTCGCCACGTGCACCACGATGTCCGATAATTCTCATAGAATAAACTCGATATTCAGATCATCGATCTCATCATAGAAGCCTAACCATTAGATTATTTTGACTGATGACGAAACTTTAATCTTTAACTGAAAATTTGTGTTTAGTCCTATTCTTTCAGTAGGACTAAACATGATCATACTGTCAAAAAATCATAGATGAATGGTCAAAGATAGTTAAATTGTATCGTTGATGTTCTTTTGCCAAAGCACTTCACTACCACCTTCTGCACGTTGTAATGTACGAGAGGCAACAAAAAACCAATCTGACAAGCGATTGAGTAATTGTAAGGCTGTGGCTTGAATATTTTGGTCTCTGCTATGCACAGTCATGAGGCTACGTTCAGCACGGCGACATACTGCACGTGCTTGATGAGCATAACTGCATGCCAAGGTGCCTGATGGAAGAATAAACTCTTTTAGCATCGGCAAATCTTCATTCATTTTATCAATTTCATTTTCAAGAAATTCCACACAAACAGGTTGCAGCAAGTTGTAGTTGGGAATACAGACTTCACCCCCCAAATCAAACAGCCAGTGTTGAACTAAACTGAGCGATTTGTCCCAATGGGCTTTATCCGTAATATCACTGATTGAGATTTGTGAACGTAATACACCTATGATCGAATTGAGTTCATCCACATCACCTAAAGCGGTAATACGTAAGTCATCTTTAGGTACACGAGAGCCATCTCCTAATCCAGTGGTTCCCGAATCACCTGTACGGGTGTAAATTTTACTTAAGCGATGTCCCATGATTTTGTCCTAGATAAAAATGAAAAGCTAAAGAATAAAAAAGGATAATGTCGGTCAAAACATTATCCATAAACTGCGCTGTTTTAGATATTTTTTTGAGTCTAGCTTTTAGTAACGGAAAGTTACCCCAACCGAAGCTTGGCGACCATTATTGATATACCAATCTTGTGATGGATAATTATTGAAAACTTCACGATATTCAACATCACCCACATTTTGAATGTTGGTAAAGACTTTAACATTTGGTGTTGCGTTCCAATAAGCGTTTAAGTCTACAGTTGCATAACCAGGAACACGAGTTTTATTGACCGCATCTGCATAAGCTTTCGCCCGTGCAATGAGTGAAGCGCTAATACCATAATTAGTATTTTCTAAACCCGTGGTGAGCGTTAAAGTCTGACGGGGACGATAAGCAATTTCATTACCATCTTTGTCATTCTCTGTCTTCACATAAGCATATGCGGTAGAGAGGAACAAATCATCTTGATGCCATTTAACTTCAGCTTCACCACCGGTAAATTTAGCTTGATCAATGTTCTCATTACCCGCAGGATAATTGTAAACAATCAAGTTTTTGATTCTAGTGTGATAAGCAGAAATATTTGTGCTGATGTTTGATGTTAAATCATAATCAAAGCCCAGTTCATAAGAGGTACTTTCTTCAGGCTCTAACTTCTCATTACCACCCCATTGTGAATATAACTCATTTAAGGTTGGCGCACGGAAAGCGCTTCCGATATTGGCATATACACTTGCATTCGGTAAGAAATGATAACGTACGGCACCTTGTCCTACAGTATGCGTACCAAAACGCTCATTATCTTCTACACGAATACCAGCTTGGGTATCAAACAACTCATTTTTGAATTGGTGTTGTAAATAGTAACCTGTGCTATTTACACTTTGATCATTTTTTAAGATGGTATTACTTTTATAGTTCGCATCATTATATGTTGCACCAACCAAGACATTTTGATTTGGTGTAAACTTCCATTTTAAGTTTAAATCACCCTGATTATTCTCTGTGTTGTAATGCGATGCATAAGCTGGAACATTTTGTTTGTCTTGAACATTGGAATATTGTGCATTTACGATCAGTTCAGGCAAAATATTATAAGAGACTTTGGCATTGATCACACGATTTTCAAATTCACGTGGTGATGTGTTGACAATGTAATCATTACTAAAAATATTTGTACCTTTGTTTTCACTGATTGATGCGTAAGCATCCACGATATCTTCTTGTGAATAACCAAATTTTGCATTATAGCCCTTTTGATCAAAGCTTGCTTTTTCATTTTTTGGTTGGCTTTCAAAAATACGTGTACCGTCACTTTCTAAACGTTGTCCACCGACTTGTGCATAAAAGCCTTGATCAGTCACTAGGTCTGCTTTTGCAATCGCTTTGTAAGTATTATTTTCACCATAGATACCTGTTAATTCTGCTCCAGATTTAACTGGTTTTTTTGAAATAAGCTGAACAACACCACCGATGGCATCACTACCATATTGCACTGAAGCTGGACCTTTCAATATTTCAATCTGTTGAACATCAGTTGTATCCAAGAAAGCAGGATATAAAGGACCAAGTTCATTTTGACTGTTTAAACGAGCACCGTCTTTTAAAACCAATGTATGTACTGCTTTAGTACCACGAAGAGCAATTTCTGAAACTTGTCCAATACCACCACTTTGTTTAATGTAAACAGCAGGATCTCTTTGGATGACATCTGAAACATTCAGTAATGGGTTTTGTTCAATTGTTTTTTGATCAATTACAGTAAGTCGAACAGGAATATTTTTTAGACTTTCTTCTGAACGAGTGGCTGTCACAACAATCGGTGACAAGGATGCTATCGAATTAGAAGTCTGGTCTTGCTGTTCAGCAAATGCAGCAGAAGATAACCCCATCGCAATAGCGACAGCACCTACAAGCGCTGTAGGTTTAAAAATAACAGACATGATACGCTCCATACATTCACTCCCCGTGAATGATTGAGTTTAAGGGCACAACAAGCTGGTATCCGGACTTAAATATAGAATCTAAAACAATTCAGATTATTCCACCTTCCCACAAAATATTGCAGTGGTGTAAGCCATGAGACTTATAAAGAATAATATTTTCATTTTACCGTTGCGGGGGCAGTGTTGGATTTTCACCAACTTCCCAAAGCCTAAAGCTAGACTTGTTGCATTTGTGTGCAGTATAAAGTTTGTTAAGTGTATAAACAATGTAAAACAGATAATCCTATATAACTTTAACGCAAGTGAAGGAATTTGCTTTACAATGATTTGTCCAAAATATTGAAAAAATCAGTTTGATCTAAACAAATTCGAGTTCAAAACTATGCGTACCCGTGCCAAAATTTGTGGAATTACACGACCACAGGATATTCATGCTGCCGTAAATGCAGGTGTGGATGCGATTGGTTTTGTGTTTTATGAACCCAGCCCACGTTACGTGACAATTGAACAAGCACAACAACTCGCGCAACTCATTCCACCCTATATCAGTATTGTGGGCTTGTTTGTGAATGCCAGTGCAGAAGATATTGCACTAGTCTTAGCATCTGTCCCTTTAGATATTATTCAATTTCATGGGGATGAAACTGCACAACAATGCCAACAGATTGCCCAATATAATAAGCGTCGTTGGTATAAAGCAATTCAGATCAAACCTGACGCAGACAATTCAGCAATTATTACGACAATTCGACCATACCAACAGGCAGGCGCGAGTGCTATGCTTTTAGATGCATGGCATCCTGAATTGAAAGGGGGAACAGGGCACAGTTTTGATTGGTCGCAATTCCCTAAACTTGATATTCCTTTGATTTTGGCAGGTGGTTTAAAGCCTGAAAATGTTGAAAACGCCATACAAACGACTCAAGCCTATGCAGTCGATGTGAGCGGAGGCGTAGAGTCCGCAAAAGGTATTAAAGACCAACAACTCGTAGAACGATTTATGCAAGGAGTCCAACGTGGATCAGCAAAGTAATCAACAAAATAGTGTGATTGACTATACCCAATTCCCAGATCAAAACGGGCATTTTGGTATCCATGGCGGACGTTTTGTGTCAGAAACTTTAATGGCAGCTTTAGAGGATTTAGAGAAGCTCTATTTCCGTATGAAAGATGATGCTCAGTTTTTGGCAGAATTCGACCGTGATCTCGCTTATTATGTAGGACGCCCTAGTCCTTTGTATTATGCTGAACGATGGTCGAAAGAGTTGGGTGGTGCGCAGATTTATCTTAAACGTGAAGACTTGAATCATACAGGCTCGCACAAGGTCAACAATACCATCGGTCAGGCATTATTGGCGAAGCTTTCTGGAAAGAAACGTATTATTGCAGAAACAGGTGCGGGGCAACATGGTGTTGCAACAGCAACCATCGCAGCACGTTTAGGTCTCGAATGCGTTGTCTTTATGGGTGCTGAAGATGTTAAACGTCAGGCGATGAATGTCTATCGTATGCGTTTGCTCGGAGCAACTGTTGTTCCTGTAGAAAGTGGCTCTAAAACATTAAAAGATGCCATGAACGAAGCAATGCGAGATTGGGTCACCAATGTTGACTCAACTTATTATGTCATTGGTACAGTTGCAGGTCCGCATCCGTATCCACAATTGGTACGTGATTTTCAGTCGATTATAGGTCGTGAAGCACGTCAACAAATTCAACAGCAGGCAGGTCGTTTACCTGATGCCTTGGTTGCATGTGTGGGTGGTGGTTCAAATGCGATGGGCTTGTTCTACCCATTCTTAAATGATCCAGATGTGAAAATGTATGGCGTTGAAGCTGCTGGTCTGGGTGTAGAAACAGGTAAACATTCAGCACCACTTAATGCAGGTCACGTTGGTGTTCTACATGGTAACCGAACTTACTTAATGTCTGATGAACAAGGTCAAATTATTGAAACACATTCAATTTCAGCTGGTTTGGACTATCCAGGTGTAGGACCTGAACATAGTTTCTTGAAAGATATGCATCGTGTAAATTATGTGCCAATTAACGATACAGAAGCTTTACAAGGTTTCCGTGATTTGACCCATATTGAAGGAATTATTCCTGCATTGGAAAGTTCACATGCGATGGCTTATGTCACTAAGCTGGCACCAACGATGTCAAAAGATCAAATTATTATCGCAACTGTATCAGGTCGTGGTGATAAAGATTTAATGACTGTGGCGCGTATTGATGGTGTGGAAATGGTGGAAATGTAATTCATCATTTTTATTTGGAAAGCCTCTTTTATAAGGGGCTTTTTTATATCTTGATGATAAGCACTCTATACACAGTATTTGGAATTTACGTTCTTTTGCGCAAAATCTACTAAAAATAAAAGATTATCTTGGTTATGCATTTTTTACAAAAAGTTTGGGCTGAAAACTTCCCTGAAAAAATTATCTGGGGATGGAAAGACACTTTTGCCGTTTCTATTCTCCCATTGATTGTTATAAATGGTCTTATTTTAGAAAAAATATTTGGAATCTCGATAGCTGTCAGTTTGGGCGATACTATTTTAAGAGGCGTACTGTTTATTTTAGTGTGCTGCTTATATAAGGATATGTTGTTTACGCATTGGAAAAAATATCAACAGGCTTTTTGGCGTTCAAGTATATTGGTTGTGGTGGGTGCAATATGCTTACAAGTGATTATCTCACTCACACGTCAATTTCTTCCTGTGAGTGAAAGTCACGAAGAAAGACCATTTATTGATCCTGAAAAAATTGCTTTTCTGAGTTTGTTACTCATCAGCTTTGGACCTTTATTTACTGCACTTTTAGAAGATATCGTGTTCCGCTATACCTTATTACAAAAACTATTTATTCAGCCGTGGTTATGGCGCATGGTTTTGATCATGCTGAATTCGATTTTATTTGGTTTGATTCATTATTATAATTTTGATGGGAACCTAGTCGCAACAATCAGCTTTATGAGTGCAGGATTATTTTTAAACTTGATCTACTTATGCACAAGAAATATATGGCATGTGTTACTCATTCATTTTCTCAATAATGCGGTATTATCTGTGGGTGGGATTTTACTATTAAAACTTATTCAAACATTCACTTAGTTATTTAGTTGTTGCATATGTCTAGTTTATTTATCGTTATGTTGGGTGGTCGCCATGCACGTGCCAATACAGAAGTCCATGATGTCGTTTTGGCTGTTGGAGACACACTTGAAGAAATTTATCCTCAATTAAAAAATGCGTGGTTTGGTGAACAACAAGGTTTGCATATTGATGCTTGGCAAAAGCTACAAGTCATTGAGTTTGAAAATAAGACATATCAGATCCGTTTTAGTGATGCTCAACCGAATCTATTAGACGCTAAGTTGTGGTTAATTAACCTAGGTGGCTACGATGTAAATGAGTTTGGAGAGTTGCATCGTTATGTTCTTGTTGTCGCCCAAGATGCCAGTGAAGCAAAAAGCAAGGGCAAACAGCATTTTGCCAACCATTGGCAAAAGCAGCACACAGATCGGGTTTTAGATATCGATGATTGTATTGCAATTGATCATGTACATGGTCGCTATGTTGAATTGATTGAAGTAGATACGAAAACAGATTTAAGTCAATTCTGTGAAAGTACGTGGGAAAATACCTACTTGACGATTTAACAGTAAACGCGATTTGATTCATCGAAATGGCGCAGTATTTCAGCCTTAAAAGATTAACAGTGGTTTAATTAGCAACAAACAATATAATTCTTTGCAGTACTTACGCATAAGCCTGTTGTTTATACAACAAAGTCTCCGCAATGTTGAACATGAGACTGAATACAATGAGAACTCAAACAAAACACTGTGGAGTGTATGCAATGAGCGGATTATTAGATGAATTGGGTAAAATTGCAGGTGCTGTAATTGCTGAGCAAGGTGTTGATAAATTAGATCCTGATGCTGGATTTTTAGAAAAAGCGGCAGGTGCATTTGCAGGATATGAAGCTGCAAAAATTGCTGAAAATAAACTGGAAAATGATACTGAACAGCAAAGCTCGGATGACCAATCCTAAATTAGCTCTTTAAATCTTTATCTACGAGTGAATCCAAGAGATGATCATGTGTTTAACTCAAGTATTTAAATTGCTTCATGGTTAATCCTCTTTTAATAAGTCTTCAATCAGTTAAAAAGGGCATAGAATCTATGCTCTTTTTTTATTATCTTAAATAAAGATAAGTAATGAAGAAAAACATCAAATGCATTATAACGCTGAGGATATTAAGCGAAGTCTTGCCAATTCAATCCCTGGAGGATGCTTATCAATAAAACCGCTATAAAATATGGAAAAAAAGCATTTCTTTGATAGATCAATACTCGTTATATTGTCCATCGTTATAATGAAACTACTAGCTGTACGCCATGTATTTATATACTGATTTTGATCAGCAACTGATCAACGAACGTGTTGCACAATTCCGTGATCAAACGGAACGTTATTTAGCTGGAAAACTCACTGAAGATGAGTATCGTCCTTTACGCTTACAAAATGGTTTATACGTGCAGCGTTATGCGCCAATGCTACGTATCGCTGTACCTTACGGTTTAATGAATTCTAAACAATTGCGCAAAGTTGCTGAACTTGCTAAAGAATACGACCGTGGCTATGCGCATGTTTCAACACGTCAGAATATTCAGTTTAACTGGCCTGCACTGGAAAACGTTCCTGATATGCTTGAAGGTCTTGCTTCTGTTCAAATGCATGCCATTCAAACCTCAGGAAACTGTATTCGTAATACAACTACTGATCAATATGCTGGCGTTGTGGCTGGAGAAATTGCCGACCCACGCCCAACTTGTGAATTGATTCGTCAATGGTCGACATTCCATCCTGAATTTGCATTCTTACCACGTAAATTCAAAATTGCAGTGTCTGCACTTGAAGAAATTGATCGTGCTGCAACTTCATTCCATGATATCGGTGTATATTTAACTCGAAATGAAGCGGGTGAATTGGGTTATAAAATCAAAGTCGGTGGCGGTTTAGGACGTACACCGATCATTGGTTCAATGATTCGTGAATGGTTACCACGTGAAGATTTAATTGCATATTTGGAAGCAGTACTTCGTGTATATAACTTACATGGTCGCCGTGACAATAAATACAAAGCACGTATTAAAATTTTGGTGAAAGCATTAACACCTGAAGTGTTTGCTGAAAAAGTGGAAGCTGAGTTTGCTGAAACCATCAAAACATTGAAAGTACAACCCGAGATCTTAGAAAAATTAGATCAAGAATTCATGCCGTTTGATTATCAAGATTATGCGGATGAAGACTTTAGTGCCTTATTTGCTGAATATCCAAAATTCAAGCATTGGTTCAATATCAATACCAATGCACATAAAGTGGCTGGTTATCGTATTGTCACCATTTCACTCAAACGTGCAGGTATTGCACCGGGTGATATGACTGTTGAAGAAATGAATTTGATTGCAGATCTTGCAGACAAATATACTTTTGGCGAGTTGCGTACTACGCACGAACAAAATATTTCATTGGTGGATGTTCCGCAAAAAGATTTATTTGAATTGTGGCAAGTTCTTGAAAAGAACAATTTGGCTCGTGCACATATTGGCTTTATTACCGATATTATTTGCTGTCCGGGTGGTGACTTCTGTTCTTTGGCGAATGCGAAATCGATTCCAATTTCTGAAGCGATTACACGCCGTTTTGATGATTTAGATACAGTTTATAATTTAGGTCATATTGACTTGAATATTTCAGGTTGTATGAATGCTTGTGGTCACCACCATGTCGGTAATATCGGTATTTTAGGTGTAGATAAAAAAGGTGCGGAATTCTATCAAATTACTTTGGGCGGAAACGCAGACCACGATGCTTCAATTGGTGACATTTTAGGACCATCATTTGCTGCGGAAGCTGTACCTGATATTATTGATGAAATTTTAAATACTTACCTTGATCTTCGTAATGAAGGTGAAGCATTTATTGAAACTTACCGCCGTGTCGGCATTAAACCATTTAAGGAGCGTGCATATGCTTAATACCGCACTTCAAGTCCTCTCTAAAGATGGCTCTATTGCAGACAATACTTATCAAATTATTGGTGAGGATGGTGTGTTACCTCAAGGTGATGTATTGTTGACTGTTGAACAGTTGGATCAGCTTGCCAATGTAACAGGTAAAAAAGCGCTATTGATCACTGTGGATGCTTCGCCAGAAACTAACCAGTTTCCGCTTGATCAGTTAGATGCAATCTTTATTGATTTTGCAGGGTTTAATGATGGTCGTGGTTATTCCTTTGCGGCATTATTGCGTCGCCAAGGTTACCAAGGTGAGCTTCGTGCAACTGGTGATGTATTTAAAGACGTTTTGAATTATATGAAGCGTTCAGGTTTTGATACCTTTGTAATTAAAGAAGGTAAAGATATTCAAGAAGCTGCTGCTGGTTTAGGTGATTTTACTCACCCTTATCAAGCCTCTACAGCAGTACCGAAAGCGCATTATCAAACCGGCGCTTGATTATTTTAAGCATTGATTTTGAATTAGAAAGCCGAACATATGTTCGGCTTTTTTCTGGATGATTGGTCGAATTATTAAACATGAATGCTTTCATGCCGACTAAAACTATGTTCAAAGTTAAATCAGGAATTTAAATTGATCGTTGCATTTTTGCAATGTTGTATGCTGTAAAAGTCGCTGTTTTACCGAATTGAAAGATCACATAATGAAATAAAGATTTATTATGGTGAATGAAATGCTCAATCAAACAACAGGTGATTTATCGTTACTCAAAGGTTGGAATGCAACTTTACCGAATACTGAAGTCATGCCTGTATTGTTTCTTGGGCATGGTTCTCCAATGAATGCCATTCAAACCAATGATTTTACACGTTCGTGGAATCGTATTGGTGCTGAAATGGAGACACAACCGACAGCAATTTTATGTATTTCTGCACATTGGCTTACACAGGGTGTTACAGCAGTTACTGCCATGCAACAACCCAAAACGATTCATGATTTTGGTGGCTTTCCTCAAGCATTATTTGATATGCAATATCCTGCTTCTGGAAATAAAGCACTGGTTGAAGAAACAACTGCTGCGATTCATCGTGTTGAAGTTCATCATGATCATACGTGGGGCTTGGATCATGGAACATGGGCGGTGTTATGTCATGTATTTCCACAAGCCAATATTCCCGTCGTACAGTTGAGTATCGACTACAGTCAGGATGCACAATATCATTATGATTTGGCAAAAGAACTAGCTCAATTGCGCCGTAAAGGTGTTTTGATTGTTGCGAGTGGTAATTTGGTCCATAACCTTAGAAAAGTTGCTTTTGACAAATTTGATGGTCACTTTGGTTATGATTGGGCTTTAGAAGCAGATGCAAAAATGAAGAATTTTTTGTTAAGTCATAATCATCAAGCATTGATTGATTGGCAAAAGCAGGGTCCTGAATTTTTATTGTCGATTCCAACACCAGATCACTATTATCCAATGTTATATGCTTTAGGTTTACAGGAAGAAAATGATCAGCTGAGTATTTTTAATGATCAAGCCGTAGCAGGTTCTTTGACCATGACATCATTTAGGTTGGATCAAGCATAGTTTTTAAAATTCAAACCTAAAAAGGTGAATCGAGGGATTCACCTTTTTATTTATCCAAAGATTCTGCTGGTTGTTGAGGTTTACTCAAGATAAAATTTGACGATGATGATTTGAACTAAAACGACAATGTCTTTCTTACTTGCAAAAATTAATCCTGGGGTATTTTGGCTGTTGATCGCAATTGCGACTGATGTTCTATCCACATTTTATTCTGCTAAAGGCAATGGTCTGGTCAATAAATTTGATCAAGGCATCGCTCTAGTTTTGTATATCATTTCTTTTGCATGTGCTGCTTATGCGTTGAAATTTATGCAAGCTGGAATTCTATATGTTTTATGGTCTGGGCTTGGGGTGATCGCCACTGCGTTATTAGCCAAGACATTTTTAGGTCAAAATATTGATTTAGCTGGCTGGGTCGGGATTGCTTTTATTACTGTTGGTCTCACAATTATTGCGCAATTTTCCAATATTGATGTCTAAAGCTTAACCATAGCTTAGACATCAGTGAGTGAATGCAAAATTTAAAATAGTGGTGAATTAATAAACTTATAAAAAAATGCTGTGCCCAGAGAAGGTTCTAAAAGTAATGGGAATAAGAAACCATAGATTGCACCAGTAATATGAGCACGATGGTCAATCAGTGGTGAATGCCCAGAACGAATCGCATACATGCTATAGCACAAATATATTGTTCCAAAAATAATTGCGGGAACCGGTAAAATATAGATATAGATCATGCCCCAAGGATTAAATAAGATCGAACTAAACAGTACTGCATTGACTGCACCTGAGGCGCCTAAACTTCGATAAGAGTTTAAATTCCGATGATGCAAATAGCTTGGAATAGCAGCAATAATGATGGCGCTACAATAAAATAAGACAAAGCCCATACCACTTAAATAACCACGGAAAAACCATTCAATATTTCGTCCAAAGAAATACAAGGTAAACATATTAAAGAATAAATGCATACCATCATTGTGGATGAAACCATGTGTTAAAAAGCGATCATATTGACCATGCTTAATTGCTGAAATATTGAAAATCAAACGATTCATGACATTGCGTTGTTGCCAAGCAATGATAGAAATTGCAATCGTGATGAGAATAATCAGAAGTGTATGGGTAAGCCCTGTGATCATATTTGTTATAAATGATGTCGTTTTCTTGAGTAAACTATAGCCTATATCATGTCGAATCAATAGGCTATATTTTAATGAGATGATTAAACTTCATTGAGTTGGCAGTTTACCATCCATCGAATACCAAACTGATCTGTGAAAGCGCCATATAGAGCACCCCAAAACGTTTTATCCAAAGCCATTTCAATCTGACCATTGGCAGAGAGTGCTGTAAATAATCGTTGAGCTTCATCCGCTTCATGTGCTTCTAAATTAATCGAAATATAATGATTAGTTCCTTTGCTGAATGGAGCACTATTTGGTGCACAGAACTGTTCAGTGGTATCCGAGCCCATCAATACAGTAAAGTCATTAATGGGCAAAGAAATGTGCAAAATATAATTTTTCTCTTGTTCAGGGACTTGGACATCAGGCAATTCTGAATAGCGCTTTAAAAAAGAGAAATCTCCACCAAAAAACGACTTATAAAAGTTAAAAGCGGCTTCTGTTTGACCTTCAAAATTTAAATAATGATTGAGTTGCATTGTGCTTGTGTCGATTTTGTTGTTTTGAAGTGACTAATTTATCAGCTCATTGTTTAAAAATTGATGAAGGTTTTGTAATTGGACAGATGAATGCTTGATACCAAGGATTCATCTGCCCATTGAGCTTTAAAGCTGTTTATCTTGTTTTTGCTCTAACTTTAAATCTTGTTGATTGGCATATCCATCAATGTCTGCATTTTGCAGTGGTTCATTTGGATTTGGACGATCCACAAAACCAATTTTAGGCACAGGAATCTCAATTTGATTTTCCACAAAGCGATTACGGATCAGCTCATGAATTTCATCTTTAACTTGTAGATAGTTGGCTTGCATACACCAAAGTGCAAATAAAATTTCAATGGATGATTCACCAAACGCGGACACAGTCACACGTGGTTTAGGATCTGCCAAAACCAATGGGTAATCGTTGGCGACCTCAATCAATACTTCACGGACTTTGTTAATATTTTCATTAAAATTAATTGCTACCGTGATCGACAATCGTCGTATCGGGAATTTTGATAGATTATGGACTGGTGCTCGAATCAGTTGCTCATTGGGTAGGCGTACATAAACATTGTCCATGGTTAAAAGTTTCACGGACAAAAGGTCAATGGAAATTACTTCACCTTCAATCGTATGCCCACGAATGAGGGTGATTTGGATTGTATCACCGACTTCAAAAGAACCTTCACCGATTAAAAATAATCCACTGATCAAGTTAGATGCTGAGGTTTGTGAGGCGAAACCCAGTGCTACGGTCAAAATCCCTGCTGCACCTAAAAATACACTGAGTTTAAATCCTGCTTCTTTTAAACTGGCAATTACAAACAGCAAGAAAATAAAATAAAAAATACCTCTGCGCCACACCAAACGTTGATGTGCATTAAAACGTGCACCTATAGTTCGAATAAAAGTATTGGAAATAACACGCGCCAGTACAAAGCCAACAAAGCAGAGAATCAGTGCAACGGCAATTTCACTTAAACGATCTAAATTTACATTGGTGAAAATGCCTTTTAAGCTGTCCGCGATGTCTTTGGGAATATTGGATTGAGCCATTGTTTACCTCATCCCTTAGAAAAATGAATCAAACATGTTAAATAATGCGCCACCCGGTGAACGTGGTGGATGAACATAAATCACTTCTCCAGCCAGTGGTGGGGTACGATTTTCAATTCTAACGCGAGCAGGACGATCATTACCTTCATAAATGACCTTAATTTGTGAGGTCCATAAACGACCTGTACTTTCACTATAAAATAAAGGCAATGCAGGAACAGGCACATTCATCCGATCGAAGCGTAATTGATGACTGCTGACATTGTGAAAATCAATCGGGGTAACAGCACGGAAAGCACGGGGGCGCAATAAATTCAATTCTGTACGACCATCGACTGAGGTCGCATAACACATTTCACCTGTACGGTGATCTGGACCAAACCATGTATCCTTAGGCAAAATCACAGGAATATCAAATAGTGGCTCTTTCTGTGCCTGAACAAAGCCTGAAATCCATAAGGGGGTACTGATATACAGCGTACCACGTTGTCCTGCTGGAATATAAATAGGATCGACAGGACGAATAACTACAGAACGGTCAGCCAATCGGGGCATTAACTGAAATGTTTTGTGAGTTTCTCTAAACATGTAGCGCTCAACATGCACGGGTTCAGGAAAACCAAAATTCACATCATGAATTTTATGCCATTGCTGTTCATAGTCGTACTGGAAGTGTGGGCGATAATATTCTAGACGCCATTCTTGTAAACCGCGTGTAATGCGCATCATCATTGAACCAAACTGCCATGCTTTGGATTGGTTCAATTCAAAATTTTGTTCTCCCCACCACTTTAAATCGGGAAGTTCTGGTTCAAGATGGTCTTTCTTTTTAGACAAAAGTGTTCATCCTATTCATAAAATCATCATCAAATCTTTAACAAACAGACTTCACGCTGTCATGTGCATAGAGTACACTCAAAGCAATTTAAATGATTAATATAAGTTGTAATGCAAGTTCTTAAACAATTACAAATACCATATAGTTTTGCAAAACGGCATGGAGTGCTGTTGCGTTATGAAGGTGATCAAGTTTTTATTGTTCGTCGTCAGGATACCGCACAAATTGCGATTCAGGAAGCACGTCGTTATCTTGGTCGCGTTGCACAACATCAATTATGCAATGAAACTGAATTTAATCAAATGCTCAGTTCAAGCTATGCAGGTGAAACAGGTGAGTCACAACAAGTCGCAGCTGGCTTGGAAGATCATCCCGACTTATTAAGCCTTGCTGATCAAGTTCCTGAAACAGAAGATTTGATGGATCAGGAGGATGATGCACCTATTGTCCGACTGATCAATGCCTTGTTGTCAGAAGCCATCCGTGTGGGTGCATCTGATATTCATATTGAAGCATTTGAAAAGAAATTATCTGTGCGATTACGTGTTGATGGTCAGTTGCGTGAGATTGTACAACCACGTCGAGAACTTGCACCGTTGTTGGTATCACGTATCAAGGTGATGGCAAAACTGGACATTGCCGAAAAACGTATTCCGCAGGATGGTCGTATTTCTTTACGTCTCGCTGGGCGTGAGGTAGATGTTCGGGTATCCACACTGCCATCATCTCATGGTGAGCGTGTAGTGATGCGTTTGCTGGATAAACAGGCTGGACGTTTAAACATGACGCATTTGGGGCTGATGAAAAACGACTATGATCGCTTGACTCAATTGGTTCACCGTCCACACGGCATTATTTTGGTTACGGGACCAACAGGTTCTGGTAAAACAACAACTTTATATGCCGCACTTTCTGACTTAAATGATGGTTCAAAAAATATTCTAACCGCTGAAGATCCAATCGAATATCAACTTGAAGGTATTGGACAAACCCAAGTTAACACCAAAGTGGATATGACTTTTGCGCGTGCGCTGAAAGCGATGCTTCGCCAAGATCCTGATGTTGTGATGGTGGGGGAAATTCGTGACTTAGAAACCGCAGAAATTGCAGTGCAAGCCTCTTTAACAGGTCATTTGGTTTTATCTACACTTCATACCAATACTGCAATTGGTGCAGTAACACGCTTGAAAGATATGGGAATTGAACCCTTCTTATTATCCAGTTCATTGATTGGTGTGATTGCACAACGCTTGGTTCGAACTTTATGCTCTCATTGCCATACATGGCGTGAAGCAGATGATTTTGAAAAAGATGTATTTAAACCTGTAAGTTTAGAATCAGATCTAAAGTTACCTGTGCCAAACGGTTGTGATTATTGTTCACATACGGGTTTTACGGGACGTACTGCGATTTATGAAATTGTACCGATTGATGAGCAAATGCGTCGTTTAATTCATGGTAATGCTGCTGAGTACGAACTTGAAGAATATGCACGTAGAGATGCGAGTTCAATTCGTGATGATGGTTTACGTAAAGTATTGGCGGGTAAAACGACCATGGAAGAAGTATTACGTGTGACCAATGAGGCGGCTGAATAGTTAGAGATGACTTGGTTGTATAATTCGAATTTTCTTTCGCTTTACTGCGTGTGTGACTTAAGTAGCAATTAATTCTATCTCGTTCATAAAGTTCAACGAGAAATAAAACAGTGCGCCCCTACTTAAAAAATAAAAATTCCACTTTTAATTAAGTAGGGGGCATAACATTAAACAATCACATTCAATGTCACATCAATATTGCCACGAGTCGCATTTGAATATGGGCAAACAATATGAGCAGCATCGACTAATTTCTGTGCTTCTTCTTGCTCTAAACCTTCTAAATGAATGTTTAACGTCACTTGAATACCAAAGCCAGTAGGAATAGGACCAATACCGACATCACCTTCGATATATACATCTGGGGTAATTTTTAAATGATCACGATTCGCAACAAATTTCATCGCACCTAAAAAACAAGCTGAATAACCTGCTGCAAAAAGTTGTTCTGGATTGGTTCCACCACCAGCACCGCCCATTTCTTTTGGAACAGCGAGTTTAACATCTAAAATTCCATCTGATGATGTTGCACGACCATCACGACCACCTGTTGCTTTTGCATGTGCTGTATAAACCACTTTTTCTAAAGACATTGGATGCTTCCTTTGATTGTGTTCAAATATATCGTATACGATATAAATATTTAAACAAGTAGTGTTTGTGTAAAATTTAATAAAAAATTATTTTGAAATGTTGTCGCGTAAAGTTGAAAGGAGCTCTTTAAGCTCGGTCAATGTGTCTAAATTACATTCACTGGCTTGAGCGATTTGAAGTGGGATATCAACGGCTTTTAATTTTAATTGCTGTCCTTCTTCAGTTAGGCTAATGATCACTTGACGTTCATCAAGGGTCGAACGTTCCCTATTAAGTAAACCATGACTTTGTAATTTTTTAAGCAAAGGGGTTAGCGTAGAGGATTCTAAAAACAGCTTTTCACCTATTTCAGAGACAGTTACACCATCTTTTTCCCAAAGCACGAGCATGACTAAGTATTGTGGGTAAGTTAAGCCCAATGGTGCAAGTATTTTTCGGTACAGTTGATTGAGTGCCAAGTTCGTAGAATAAACAAGAAAGCAAACTTGATGATCAAGATTTAAATGTGAATAGTCTTGTTGCATGCTTGTCTCAAAAGATATGACTCATACTGAGTATAACGCTGTTTGTCATATTCATAAAATAAAGTCATTTGGGAAAATATTAGAGAGTAATCAATCGGCGATGTTGTATCAGTGGCATTGATGCACGAACAGCATCTTGTTCAGCTAAATCAAAAGGTACAGTCAGCAGTTGAGCGCCTTCCTGATTTGACATTGCCAAAATTTGACCTCGGCTATTGGTTGCCCCAGCATGGCCCCAAGTTTGGCGTTTCTCACCGTGCCAACCTTGTTGAGCAGCACCTAAAACTTGACATTGACTGTCCATCGCACGAGCTTGCAGTAATAACTGCCAATGCATTTGACCTGTGGTATAAGTAAATGCAGCAGGCGCTGTTAAAAGATTTGCACCTTCGGAGCGAAGTATCAGTGCAAGTTCAGGAAAGCGTAGGTCATAGCACACCATCAAGCCGATATTGCCAAAAGGTGTTTTTGCAACCACAACATCATTGCCTGGTTCAAAGAATTTTGATTCTTGATAGCCACCAACAGCATCGCCCACTTGCACATCAAACAAGTGAATTTTGTCATAACGCGCCTCAGTACGTTCAGGGCTAATACATAAGCTTACTGTACGTACACGACCATCTTCAATGATAGAGCCATCTGGACGGAACGGGCACGGTAATGTACCGGCAACTATCCATATTTGATAACGATGTGCTAAATGCTCTAAACGCTTTTGAATATCTTCAAAGCGTGTCGCAGTTTCTCGTTGTTTTCCAGCCGCGAAACAGACAAAGTTTTCTGGGAAAACAATCAAAGATGCACCATCAGCTTTACTTTGTTGCACCAATGACTCAATCACACTGAAGTTAGCTTCAATGTCATTTTGAGAATTCATTTGAACAACAGAAAGTAAAGTCATGTGCTATCCCTAATCATAACAATTTTGAAAAGATTAAGCGTTTTGCTGATCTGAAGATACACATTCCATAGTATCTTGCTGCTTTTCAAGTTGTTTCACTAATGGCTCGAACATATTTTGATTGTTTTCGTTGAGCTTCATTAACGTTTTGTGTGCATCGAGAACGGTACACAACATGGTGCTGTGATTCACATTGTCGTCAATCAAAGCATTGGTACATACTTTAGGGTCACCACAATAATTTAAAATGACAAACACCTGCCCTAAGCCCATGCTATTGGCTAGAGTGGTAATGTCTGGATTTGTGGATAGCATGACTGCTTGGATGTGGTGTACTTGTTTTAACTTTAAACCAAGTTTCGCAAGTATTCCAAGAACAGTACTATCAATAAATGTGGTTTGGGTTAAATCAACAATTGCGCCAATGACGTTTTTCTGTTGTTCAATCCTTGCCAAAAGTTTGTCTAAACTAATACAAGATTGGGCTCGCACTTCACCAATAAGTTTGAAAATATGCGTTCCATTCAAGCTTGCATATTCAACATGACCTGTTGACATATAAATGCCATTTGCAGAGAAGGATAGGAAAATTATCACATAGCGCAAGTCTATACTCAAGCGTTTGCATATCAGTTAATAGTCTAATTAGTTATATGTATTTGATTATAATGTTAATTCATTCTGCGAAGACTGAGGATGGCAATGTCATCTGCGACGTGATCTGGCGCGCGGAATGATTGATTTTGCAAATGATAGACCAATTGAGCGAATTGTTCATTCAAACCACCAGAAAAAGGTTCAAGTGCACCATCAGAACAAATAATGAACCGCGCATGCTTATTTAAAGTACATTCAAATTCTTCAACCTCTAAGTCTTCTGTAAGTCCTAAAGGAAAGCTACTGGTATTTAAAACACGAGGAGCTTGATTGGGTTCAAAAATAATAGGGGGTGGATAGTGCCCCGCACTTGACCACTTTAATGTATGTGTCTCAATGTTGAGAATTCCTGCCAGCATAGTGATGTGTTTTTCAATATTCTCTTGTACAAGCATTCCATTCAGTTTCTTAATTAACTCTCTTGGTGTTTTTGAACGCCCGTGAAAAGCTGCCATCCATGAAGTCAACAAAGAGCTGGTTACGCCATGACCGGAGACATCCGCCAAATAGAACATGATTTCTTTATCACTGATTTTCCAGTAATCATACCAGTCACCAGACAAGTAAGCTGAAGGCTGAAAAAGGGTTTCAACTTTATAGTTTTGCAGGTCTATTGGATTGGGGAGGAGTTTTTTTTGTAATTCTGCAGCAGAGGGTAGATCGCGACTATCTTGGTTTCGTTTATATTGGGCATCTATCTTAAAGAGCGAACCTTCAAGGTTGCTAGGAAGCTTGGTCCATATCCAACCAGCAAGCGCACCAAGTTCCCATGCTAGGGAAAGCTCAGCACCTTCATTCTCTTGTGCAATGACAATCGTTGGCAGTGCCCATTGATATTCTAAAAAATCATGTACATCTGCAATCGCGATTCTGGTTGGATCATAAAGATGAATCTCTTCAATGGTAATCATCTGCAAGCTTGGAAGCGTATTTAATACGTGCTCTAAACTTGAAATCTGGCGACTGGGTTGAATGAAATACATAGAAGAAATGAATGATCCTTAATCAATATAAAAAGCGATACCCACTAGATTTACTATAGATAACACCACATTGCTAGTAAAACTAAAGAGATTACTAGCAAATAAGTTTAACAAAATATTGTGATTATTTGTTTGTGCCTGTATCAGATGAATCATCAGTATCATCATCGTCATCATCAACAAAAGAAACAGCTTCTGCACCACCGCCTTTTTTCTCTGCGATTTGGAAAGCAAGGCGCTGTAAATAAATATCACGGATTGCTGAATAGCGATCACCTTGCAATACATTTTCCACATCTAATAGTTTTGAGCGTGTATTGATCCCGCCTAAAACACGATTTCCCCAAATTAAACCTGTTTGATTGTTATCATCCATTGGATAGCTAATCGGGTTTGCATAGCTTTCAGCAACGTAATCCACAGAGTGGCGAAGTGTACTTGGTCCTAAGACAGGTAACATGAGATAAGGACCACTCGGTACACCATAATAGCCAAGTGTAATGCCTAGACTTTCTTCTTCAGTCGATAAACCTAAACGAGTTGCTGGATCTGCTAGACCTAAAGAAGTAACAGTATTCAGTGTAAAACGACCCAATGATTTAGCTGCACGCTTAAAACGACCTTGAGCAAGCTGATTAACCGCATTCCACGGTTCGCTTAAATTTTTACGAAACAGACTATATGAAGAGCGCACATCTTCAGGAACTTTTTGCTTATATTGAATGGCGACTGGTCGAGCGACATTACGGTCAATCATATCGTTAAATGCATAAATTTCACGGTTTAACGGTTGTAGGGGGTCTTTTACAGCATCTGGTTGAGCAGCATTTGCATTTACTTTTAAATCATTTTTTGTAATGTTTTTGAGCTCTTTAAGTGCTTCAATTCTTGGATGCTTAGACATTGCTGGATCAGAAGAATTCTCTTGAGACAACTTATCAGCTGAAACAGAGTCAACAGCATTGTCAGAATTTTCTTGGGTAGATAATTCTTCTTGAGCAAATACATGGCTCGTCAGACCAATGCTGAGTAAACAAGCCCAAAGTACGTGATAAGGACGCATAGAATTCCTTGAAATATGCTTATAGTAAAAATGGTCGATAATATTATTAAAGACACTTTCGTATTCTAACAGTAGTTGTTGCATATGTATTAAAGCAAATTTGATTAAAAAGTGTGAATAAATTTGATTAATGGATAATATTTGTACAAACAAATGAAATAATTAAAAAAGGGGGTTGTGTTAGGTTAGGAATGCTGTAGAATGCACATCCATCGGCGGTGATGAAGATTAAAACTTCTGATAAAACAATGACTTGGTTGAATTGATTAAGTTGGGTTTTAGAAAGGAAGTTTAAAAAATAATTTGAAATCACAGTTGACTTTCTAGAGATAGAGAGTAATATAGCCGACCTAGCTTGATGCTGACGAAGCATGAAGAAGATCATTAAGAGAATATGAAGAACAACTTGTGTGGATTTTTACTGATTGATTGATCGAAATATTATCATTGATTGATTGGTTTAAATTACTCGAAGTTTATTTGAGAGAATTTGTCAGTAATTGATGAGCCAGAATTGTGACCTTAAGTCACTAATGATTTTAACTGAAGAGTTTGATCATGGCTCAGATTGAACGCTGGCGGCAGGCTTAACACATGCAAGTCGAGCGGGGAGATTGCTTCGGTAATTGACCTAGCGGCGGACGGGTGAGTAATACTTAGGAATCTGCCTATTAATGGGGGACAACATCTCGAAAGGGATGCTAATACCGCATACGCCCTACGGGGGAAAGCAGGGGATCACTTGTGACCTTGCGTTAATAGATGAGCCTAAGTCGGATTAGCTAGTTGGTGGGGTAAAGGCCTACCAAGGCGACGATCTGTAGCGGGTCTGAGAGGATGATCCGCCACACTGGGACTGAGACACGGCCCAGACTCCTACGGGAGGCAGCAGTGGGGAATATTGGACAATGGGGGGAACCCTGATCCAGCCATGCCGCGTGTGTGAAGAAGGCCTTATGGTTGTAAAGCACTTTAAGCGAGGAGGAGGCTCTTTTGGTTAATACCCAAGATGAGTGGACGTTACTCGCAGAATAAGCACCGGCTAACTCTGTGCCAGCAGCCGCGGTAATACAGAGGGTGCGAGCGTTAATCGGATTTACTGGGCGTAAAGCGTGCGTAGGCGGCTTTTTAAGTCGGATGTGAAATCCCCGAGCTTAACTTGGGAATTGCATTCGATACTGGGAAGCTAGAGTATGGGAGAGGATGGTAGAATTCCAGGTGTAGCGGTGAAATGCGTAGAGATCTGGAGGAATACCGATGGCGAAGGCAGCCATCTGGCCTAATACTGACGCTGAGGTACGAAAGCATGGGGAGCAAACAGGATTAGATACCCTGGTAGTCCATGCCGTAAACGATGTCTACTAGCCGTTGGGGTCTTTGAGACTTTAGTGGCGCAGCTAACGCGATAAGTAGACCGCCTGGGGAGTACGGTCGCAAGACTAAAACTCAAATGAATTGACGGGGGCCCGCACAAGCGGTGGAGCATGTGGTTTAATTCGATGCAACGCGAAGAACCTTACCTGGTCTTGACATAGTAAGAACTTTCCAGAGATGGATTGGTGCCTTCGGGAACTTACATACAGGTGCTGCATGGCTGTCGTCAGCTCGTGTCGTGAGATGTTGGGTTAAGTCCCGCAACGAGCGCAACCCTTTTCCTTACTTGCCAGCATTTCGGATGGGAACTTTAAGGATACTGCCAGTGACAAACTGGAGGAAGGCGGGGACGACGTCAAGTCATCATGGCCCTTACGACCAGGGCTACACACGTGCTACAATGGTCGGTACAAAGGGTTGCTACCTAGCGATAGGATGCTAATCTCAAAAAGCCGATCGTAGTCCGGATTGGAGTCTGCAACTCGACTCCATGAAGTCGGAATCGCTAGTAATCGCGGATCAGAATGCCGCGGTGAATACGTTCCCGGGCCTTGTACACACCGCCCGTCACACCATGGGAGTTTGTTGCACCAGAAGTAGGTAGTCTAACCGTAAGGAGGACGCTTACCACGGTGTGGCCGATGACTGGGGTGAAGTCGTAACAAGGTAGCCGTAGGGGAACCTGCGGCTGGATCACCTCCTTAACGAAAGATTGACGATTGGTAAGAATCCACAACAAGTTGTTCTTCATTGATGTATCTGAGGGTCTGTAGCTCAGTTGGTTAGAGCACACGCTTGATAAGCGTGGGGTCACAAGTTCAAGTCTTGTCAGACCCACCAAGTCTACTGAACACAGAAGAGCAGATATATTAAGATCTTAAGCTGGGGACTTAGCTTAGTTGGTAGAGCGCCTGCTTTGCACGCAGGAGGTCAGGAGTTCGACTCTCCTAGTCTCCACCACTACTACGCAGTTACCTGATTAAAAAAGATTGATTATAGAAATTAATGAACTGAAGTTTATAGAGTTTATTAACTTCTGTGATTTATCACAGTGAACTACTTGCTGACGAGGCGGTAGTGAATCATTAACAGAATATATTTGAGTTGAAATAATTGTTTAACTCGTTTTATGAAGCTTAACAAGCAATTGTTAAAGCGGAATGAAATGAGAACTAGCGATAAAACTGAATCAAGCGTTTTGGTATATGAATTAAATTGAAGCTGTACAGTGATTAAGTTCACAAGCAACAAATAGAAGTGGTTAAATCCACATTGTTGATCCTCCTTGTAGGGATTAACGACTGTTTGGGGTTGTATAGTCAAGTAATTAAGTGCATGTGGTGGATGCCTTGGCAGTCAGAGGCGATGAAAGACGTAATAGCCTGCGATAAGCTTCGGGGAGGCGGCAAATATCCTGTGATCCGGAGATTTCTGAATGGGGAAACCCACTTACCATAAGGTAGGTATCGCATGATGAATACATAGTCATGCGAGGCGAACGAGGGGAAGTGAAACATCTCAGTACCCTTAGGAAAAGAAATCAATTGAGATTCCCTCAGTAGCGGCGAGCGAACGGGGATCAGCCCATTAAGTTATATGTGTATTAGCGGAAAGCTCTGGGAAGTGCTACCGTAGAGGGTGATAGTCCCGTACACGAAAGTGCACATATAATGATGACGAGTAGGGCGAGGCACGTGAAACCTTGTCTGAATATGGGGGGACCATCCTCCAAGGCTAAATACTCCTGACTGACCGATAGTGAACCAGTACCGTGAGGGAAAGGCGAAAAGAACCCCTGTGAGGGGAGTGAAATAGATCCTGAAACCGCATGCATACAAGCAGTGGGAGCCGACTTGTTCGGTGACTGCGTACCTTTTGTATAATGGGTCAGCGACTTATATTCAGTAGCAAGGTTAACCGTATAGGGGAGCCGTAGAGAAATCGAGTCTTAATAGGGCGTTTAGTTGCTGGGTATAGACCCGAAACCGGGTGATCTATCCATGAGCAGGTTGAAGGTTGGGTAACACTAACTGGAGGACCGAACCCACTGTCGTTGAAAAGCCAGGGGATGACTTGTGGATAGGGGTGAAAGGCTAATCAAACTCGGTGATAGCTGGTTCTCCCCGAAAGCTATTTAGGTAGCGCCTCGGACGAATACCATAGGGGGTAGAGCACTGTTTCGGCTAGGGGGTCATCCCGACTTACCAAACCGATGCAAACTCCGAATACCTATGAGTACTATCCGGGAGACAGACTGCGGGTGCTAACGTCCGTAGTCAAGAGGAAAACAATCCAGACCGCCAGCTAAGGCCCCAAAATTATAGTTAAGTGGGAAACGATGTGGGAAGGCATAGACAGCTAGGAGGTTGGCTTAGAAGCAGCCACCCTTTAAAGAAAGCGTAATAGCTCACTAGTCGAGTCGGCTTGCGCGGAAGATGTAACGGGGCTAAAACTATATGCCGAAGCTGCGGATGTATACATTGTATACGTGGTAGGGGAGCGTTCTGTAAGCCGATGAAGGTGTGTTGAGAAGCATGCTGGAGGTATCAGAAGTGCGAATGCTGACGTGAGTAACGACAAAACGGGTGAAAAACCCGTTCGCTGAAAGACCAAGGGTTCCAGTCCAACGTTAATCGGGGCTGGGTGAGTCGACCCCTAAGGCGAGGCCGAGAGGCGTAGTCGATGGGAAATTGGTTAATATTCCAATACTTCTGTGTAATGCGATGAGAGGACGGAGAAAGTTAAGTCAGCCTGGCGTTGGTTGTCCAGGTGGAAGGTTGTAGGCATGCATCTTAGGCAAATCCGGGGTGCTCTATGCTGAGAACTGATAGCAAGCGAGTTTACTCGTGAAGTGGCTGATACTATGCTTCCAGGAAAAGTCTCTAAGCTTCAGTTACACAGGAATCGTACCCGAAACCGACACAGGTGGTCAGGTCGAGTAGACCAAAGCGCTTGAGAGAACTCTGCTGAAGGAACTAGGCAAAATGGTACCGTAACTTCGGGAGAAGGTACGCTGCTGACGGTGATAGGACTTGCTCCTTGAGCTATTGGCAGCCACAGAAACCAGGCCCCTGCAACTGTTTATTAAAAACATAGCACTCTGCAAACACGAAAGTGGACGTATAGGGTGTGATGCCTGCCCGGTGCTGGAAGGTTAATTGATGGGGTTAGCGTAAGCGAAGCTCTTGATCGAAGCCCCAGTAAACGGCGGCCGTAACTATAACGGTCCTAAGGTAGCGAAATTCCTTGTCGGGTAAGTTCCGACCTGCACGAATGGCATAATGATGGGGGCGCTGTCTCCAGCAGAGGCTCAGTGAAATCGAAATCGCCGTGAAGATGCGGTGTACCCGCGGCTAGACGGAAAGACCCCGTGAACCTTTACTGCAGCTTGACATTGAACTTTGATCTTACTTGTGTAGGATAGGTGGGAGGCTTAGAAGTAGCGACGCCAGTTGCTATGGAGCCATCCTTGAAATACCACCCTGGTAATATTGAGGTTCTAACTCTGTCCCGTTATCCGGGACGAGGACCATGTCTGGTGGGTAGTTTGACTGGGGCGGTCTCCTCCTAAAGAGTAACGGAGGAGTACGAAGGTGCGCTCAGCGTGGTCGGAAATCACGCGTAGAGTATAAAGGCAAAAGCGCGCTTAACTGCGAGACCCACAAGTCGAGCAGGTACGAAAGTAGGTCTTAGTGATCCGGTGGTTCTGTATGGAAGGGCCATCGCTCAACGGATAAAAGGTACTCTGGGGATAACAGGCTGATACCGCCCAAGAGTTCATATCGACGGCGGTGTTTGGCACCTCGATGTCGGCTCATCTCATCCTGGGGCTGAAGCAGGTCCCAAGGGTATGGCTGTTCGCCATTTAAAGAGGTACGCGAGCTGGGTTTAGAACGTCGTGAGACAGTTCGGTCCCTATCTACCGTGGGCGTTGGAAATTTGAGAGGATCTGCTCCTAGTACGAGAGGACCAGAGTGGACGAACCTCTGGTGTACCGGTTGTGACGCCAGTCGCATCGCCGGGTAGCTATGTTCGGAAGGGATAACCGCTGAAAGCATCTAAGCGGGAAGCCTACCTCAAGATAAGATTTCCCTAGGACTTTATGTCCTCTAAAGAGCCGTTGAAGACTACGACGTTGATAGGTTGGATGTGGAAGTGCGGTGACGCATGAAGCTGACCAATACTAATTGCTCGTGAGGCTTGACTATACAACACCCAAGCAGTTGTATGTGAAGCATCATTTGATTCATAAAAGATCAAAGAAACTTGATTTAGTTGTAAAGCTAGTTACAATAACCAACTCAAATGTTCTTCTGTTAAACTCATTTGGAACAAAGTAAGGCATACCCATAAGACCCGAAAAAGTCCATAACAGTTTGCTGGCGACAATAGCAAGAGTGAACCACCTGATCCCTTCCCGAACTCAGAAGTGAAACCTCTTAGCGCTGATGGTAGTGTGGGGTTACCCATGTGAGAGTAAGTCATCGCCAGCTTTTAATTCTTAAAACACCCTCAACTAACTGTTGAGGGTGTTTTTTTTATGTGTAAAGAAAAGTGAAAATAGAAATGATAAGAAATTAAGAAGAGAAATAAAAGTGCTACCTTGTGGTAGAGCTTATATCAATTGCGGTTAAAGCAAAAATAAGTCAGTCTTTAAAGTGGATTGGAATCCATTGATAGCTTTTCCCATCTGCTGAGTAGATATGACCAATGCCTGGAAAAGGTAAGTGAGGTGCTGCTATAGTTTGTCCATTTTTAGCATAGTCTGCAAATTGTTTTAAACGTGTTTGTACAGCCATTTTAGGATCAATATCATATTCGATCGCTGTTTCTGGTCTATCAAATTGAACAGTGTGAGAATGCACAATATCACCAATAAAGATAACATCTTCACCTGTGGTTTTGAGTTTATAGCTGAAATGGCCTGGTGTATGACCAGCAGTGTTGATCACTTCAAAGCCATTGATTTTGTCACCGAGTTTAAAGGTTTTAAATTGCTGTTTCGCTTGATAAGGTGCAAGAGCAGCTTTAATTTTCTCTACAGTAGCCACATAATTTTGGCGCTTATCCTGTGCTATTTTTTCAGCTTGCTTTGGATTTAGCCAATAACTCGCTTCTTTTTCTGAGACATAAATGGTGGCATTGGGAAAATTGGCAATAGCATTTTTACTGACACCACAGGAATGATCAGGATGCAAATGCGTGAGTAAAATGGTATTAACTTGTTCTGGTTGATAGCCTGAAGCTTTCAGATTTTTCAGTACAGAGCCTAAGTGAGTACCAAAACAATCTGCAGTACCACTGTCAACTAAAACTAAAGACTTTCCAGTATTAACCAGAAAAGCATTGACTGAGGTTTGTACACCTTTTGCTTGATCAGCGTGGTACTTTTTTAAAATCTCTTGAACTTTGTCTGATGAAATATCTTTAAAGAGTGTAGGCGACATAAAATTTGTGCCATCAAGTAAGGCTGTAATTTGTGTATCACCAACTTGATGTTGGTAAAAGCCAGAAACTTGCGGCTGTTGCTCAATAATCGGTAAAGTTTTTTGAACATCTGCCTTTGATGCAAGTGGAAATAAACAAACGCAGAGTACTGACAAAGATTGGACAATATTTTTCATTGGATATGTTCAACATTAATTTAATGAATTATTTTGTAGCATGGATTGATCTGTCACTGAGCTTTTTATTGATGAAAAAAATTCTGCTTTTGTAAGCGAATTTTTTATGATTCTCAAAAGTGTTGGTGTGAGTACTTCAGTTGATTTGCCTTTTGTTTTGGATTCTTTTCCATTCAATAACAGTACAAATTAGGATTGTGGGGAGGATGAGAACAAATTGAAGATAACTAAATGTGAATATAGGTGATGGAGTGAGTATGGAAAGAATAAGGATAAAGGGTGAAAGCATTAATCCTAACATTGCGCCATAGATTATGCATCGCATGAATGGTATTTGAGCGAGCTTTTCAGCAAAGAAATGTTGGAATAATAATTGAATGATTATTGCAGGAATAATGCCAAGTAAATAACCAAACGGTGTAATTAAGAATAATCCGCCAATCATTGGAAATATGATCGAGGGCGTAATGAGACCTTTTAAAAATCGTATTGGATCACCGAACATAATATGACTATGAAATGTGATTGCGATAATCAAAGTTCCAATAAATGGTCCCCAAATGACAAATGCTGAACTTTGCCATTTAGCTTTTTGTGAAAGGCTGGTTTTTGTAATTGCCATATTATGAGCTTTATCTTGATTTTATTCTTGAACATAACATAAAAAAAGGCTTCCGAAGAAGCCTTTCAAAAATCATTGGATTGCTACTTAAGAGACTTTGTCACCAGCTTTTGCACCAGATTCAGGTGAAATGACCCAAACACCTTCACCATTTCCAGCAGCAAGCACCATTCCATTGGAAATACCAAAGCGCATTTTACGTGGAGCGAGGTTAGCAACCATCACAACCAATTTACCTTTTAAATCTTCTGGTGCATAGAATTCACGGATTCCACTGAATACATTACGTGGTTCTGCTTCGCCAACATTTAAGGTCAGTTGAAGTAATTTATCTGATCCTTCAACATGGGCAGCCTCTACAACTTCTGCGACACGGAGATCAACTTTGATAAAGTCCTCAATACCAATAATTTCAGCTTCACCCACTTTAGGTTCAGGCTTTTTCTCAACTTTCTTCTCTTTTTTCTTTTCAACTTTTGCTGGTTCAGCTGCAGAAGCCAAAGAGTCTTTAGATGCATCAACCATAGCAGCTACTGCTTTAGGGTCTACACGTTGCATCAATGGTTGGAATTGCGAAATTTCATGTACTGTTAAGATATTTTGACGTGAAGCAAAATCAAAACGATCCAGTTTCAAGAAATCTTGGACTTGTTGAGCAAGTGTTGGCAAAACAGGTGCGAGATAAACAGCTAATTGGCGGAACAGGTTAATACCCACTGAACAGACATCATGAACTTGTTGTTCTTCACCTTCGATTTTTGCCAAAGCCCAAGGTTTTTTCTCATCAATATACTGATTTGCACGATCAGCAAGTGCCATGATTTCACGAATGGCAGTAGAAAATTCACGTGCTTCATAAGCTTTGGCAATTGAATCACCAGCATCGATAAAGCTTTGAACTAAAGCAGACTCTGTACAGGTCTTTGATAAGGTATTGTCAAATTTGGTGTTAATGAATTTTGCACAACGACTGGCAATATTGACTACTTTGCCGACCAAATCTGAGTTCACTTTCTGTACGAAATCATCAAGATTTAAGTCAGAATCTTCAACCTTATCAGACAGTTTGGAAGCAAAGTAATAACGTAAATATTCTGGATTCAAATGCTGTAAATAGGTTTCAGCTTTGATGAAAGTACCGCGAGACTTTGACATCTTCTGACCATTCACAGTTAAGAAACCATTTACGAATAGACCTGTAGGAGTACGGTAATTTGCACCTTCAAGCATTGCAGGCCAGAACAGCGCATGGAAATAAACAATATCTTTACCAATGAAGTGATACACCTCATTTTTAGAATCTTTTTTCCAAAATGCATCAAAATTTAATTCTGGTCGCTTGGTTTTGATGTAATTTTCAAAACTCGACATATAGCCAATTGGTGCATCAACCCATACATAGAAGTATTTATTAGGTGCATCGGGTATTTCAAAACCGAAATATGGAGCGTCACGAGAAATATCCCAGTCGTTTAAACCATTATCAAACCATTCATCTAATTTATTTGCGATAGATACAGGTAGACGACCTTCGTCACGCGTCCATTTTTGTAAATATTCTGCAAAATTAGGCAGTTTGAAAAAGTAATGATCAGATGATTTTTCAACAGGTGTCGCACCACTTAAAGTCGAGCGAGGGTTTAACAACTCTGTCGCATTGTAGGTGGTTCCACAAACTTCACATGAGTCGCCATACTGATCTTCAGCTTTACATTTTGGGCATGTGCCTTTAATGAATCGATCTGAAAGAAACATGCTTTTTTCAGGATCAAATAATTGTGTTACAGGACGAATCGCGATATTTCCTGCTTCACGGTTTTTGATATAAATTTCTTCAGAGCGAGCCTTATTTTCATCACTATTGGTTGAATCATAGTGATCAAAATGCACACCAAAACCATCGAAATCACGAATATGTTCTTTCTGAACATTGGCAATTTGTTCTTCAGGGGTAATTCCATTCGCCTCAGCGCGAAGCATAATGGCTGTACCATGAGCATCATCCGCACATACATAAGTCACATCATGACCCATTGCACGCATGGCACGAACCCAGATATCTGCTTGGATGTAGCCGAGTAGATGACCCATATGAATAGGACCATTTGCGTATGGAAGGGCGTTAGTGACTAAGATATTTCGCACGGATATAACTCTCTTTCTCAAAGTTAAGGCAAGGGTATTGATTTTAACGTAATTGCTATCAAGATGCACAACTGAATAGGTGAATTCTTTTCAAATGTGGATTTTTAATCATATTCATATACCCAACGATTTATTATTATAGAATCAACGATTGAAGCATGCTCATGAGTAATAAAGTAATGATTGATGAAGATTATTTTGATGATGATCAACCTGTAATTCGTATTGCACAAAATCAAAAAACCAAAGCACAGTTTGAAAAAAATATTTTAAAACAAGCACAACAGTATCTAGACGATATTTCTGAGGATGAGCATCAGTTTTTAATTCAGACGCTCAGAGATATGGCGCAAGAAGAAAAATATTTCGATGTACTTGCAGATCAGTTAGATCAACCTGTGGATGCGAAGGTTGCTAATGATGCATTAAACCTTTTGTATTTTTGGCAACTCATTCATGAGGCTAAAGAGATTTCAGAATTTAATCTTTTGGATGTGATCAATACTGAGTTTTTTCAAAGCAGCTTACTAGATGCTTTTGAGCTATTAGATATTGGTGAGTCAAAAGCTCAATACAAAGCTGTATTAGCGCAAAGTTTTAAACTCTATGAGTTAAAATTTTATGCAGGATGTATACCTTTGCTATATGCACAATTAGAAGGTTTACTGACAGCAGTTTTACTTCAAAATGGGTATTTGAAACAACAGGACACTAAATTTATTGATGTTTATAAAATTGTGCCAGGTTTAAAAGGTCATGAGATCAAGAGTTTATGGCATAAGGTCAAAATTGCCAATGAATTGAATCATTATTTTTTAGAGCTTGTGGCATACAAAATGGACAATAGTTCAACCGTGAGTATGACACGTCACAATATTTTGCATGGTACAGAGTTGAGCCATTTTAATCAGGGGCGTAGCTTTGTATTGTTTATTTGGTTATTTAGCGCTGTAAGTTTTATGAGCTCATTAAAATCCTAAGCAAGGAAAATATCAAAAACTTCACTTAAATTTCACTGAAGAATCAAATATTTTACATTTATGTTTTAGACACTGATGCCAAGATCGGAAAAGGAGAACAGGATGCGGTCTTGGTCTTTATATATGGTTTCCGCGGCTGCCAGTCTTAGCGCTGTTTTGAGCTTAGTTGTTCCATTCAGCATGTCATTATATTTCTATCAGGGCGATTTTTTTGGCATCGCTTCTGAGCGAAACCCAAGTCGTGGTATGGAAGTGCTTTTGTATCTCACACCATTGCTATTTTTATTGGCATTCTTTAGCTACCTTCTGATTTTTAGCATTCTAAAAAAGCCTAAAGCAGTGATTGAAACTGCTCAAATGTTTAAAGTGACTATATTTATTTTCCTGCTCATTTTAAGTTGTCTCTTTTTGATTTTATGTTTAGAGGGAACTCTATATCGTTTTCTCGAAATGTTGGCATATTTATGTATTGCTTATGCTTTGTTGTTAATTCCTATTTTTATAGGCTTAATGGCTGGAAATACATTATATTTATATTTGTCTAGAATATATCTAAAAAGGTAATGCTTAATCAAGATAAAATCATTTGAAGAAATATCTGTGCTAAAAAATAAATTTTTTTAACCTTTATTATTCATGCTGTTGAATTTTTTTAAATGTTTTTTTATAAAATTAAAAAGATGGTCAATTATCATTGTCCATTCAGTTTGTTTTCTATGCTATGTTGCAAGTCATTATTGTCATTTAGAACTGATTGATGCTTAAACTAATTGCTGAAGACTTTATTCAAATAGATAAAATTGATCTTGTTTTGCCTTTATATCAAGAATTAATTGACAAGACGAAACAAGAACAGGGCTGTATTGCTTATGACTTGTACCATGATTTACGTAATACAGGTCATTTTTTTTTATTGAAGAATGGATAGATCGAGCTGCATTAGATGCTCATGTCCAATCAGCACATTTTCAGAGATTAGTGCCTTTGATTGACCAATATACAAGACAAGGAAGTATTTTTACGCATATGCAGCATTACCAAGAACTATTTTAAAATGCTAAAGCACCTATTATCCATTTTCTATCATTTGTTTAATTTTGCTCGCTTTTTCAAAGTGATCAAGCTGATGGGTTTTAATCCACCATTCTGCGACTTGCATTAATGTTTCTGGATCATCATTTTTATTCGCGAAAAAAGCATAAAAGGATAGCCCGACTTGATCACCCTTTTTGGCAATTTTTTCATTACATACTCGAATAATTTTTTCTTTGATGGCTTGTTGCATAAATAATCTCGATGTATCCATTAGATTGAATTCTTTATATGGATTTAGCTGTTGTGACTATTTTATTCATTTTGAAACAAAAAGATACATCGCTACATTCTGTGGGTGAATTGTTTCTGAAATGCAGTTTTTGACGTTTTATCTCGATTCTGTTGCTATAACTGTTAAGTAACTTAATCAAAATAGGAACGACAGATGACTAACTTAGACGATTTAAAGAATAAAGCTTCTGAAGTAATTGATGATGTAAAGTTAAAGGCAAAAGAAGCAAAATTGGGTGCGGAAAAGGTCGCTGATGATTTAAAACATAAAGCCAAAGAAACCTTATTGAAAGGTGAGCAAAAGGTCAATGATTTAAAACATAAAAAAGATGACGAGAGTGATAAGAGTTAAGTAAAAAAAGCCTTTGAGGAAAATTTTCTTCAGAGGCTTTTGCTATTATAGGTCTTTACGTGTCCATTCAATATGGCGAATGTGATTTTCAATAACTGTAAATGTATAATAAATCTGATCAATTTCATAAATATAATTTGAGACAGTGACTGTCGTTTTCCCTTCTTTCTTTTCGTAGGTGTGCATTGAGATTGGAGGCTGAGCAATCCGTGTGCTCATATCTGCATAACTATCACCTATAGAAATGAGTTGCCCAGAAATGGTTCTTACAGTATTGGTAGATGTTCCCGCAATCACAGAACCAGAAATAAATAAAGATAGCATCAAAGCATGGCGAAGTTTCATTAACGGTAAGCCTTGTTATTATTAAGATCAGAAGCATCACTATAGCCGTTTTTTTACGCATTTTGTATGAAATGATCTATTAAAAACGATACCAATTTAGATTGATGAGATTGCACTGACCATTAAAGATTATAAAAGTACTGAATATAGTTTAGAAATGAAGTTTTACCAATAAATTCCGACTAAATCAGTAGGATTAATAAAGACATTCAAAAAGCTGAATAGAACTTTGCTTACCCTCAGCTCAATTTACAGTTAAACTATAGTTTCAGTATTTGTTGTATTTGCAAACTTGGAGCAAATCTATGTCTTGGCTTTCTTCACTTAAATCAGTTTTTTCTCCCGCGCAGGAGGTGAAAGAGGAAGAAGTCCAATCCGTTTTGCAAAATTATATGTTGCCAAACTCGAACAACGCTTTAAAGGATCGTATTACTCAAGTGAATGTTGTTGGACGAGTATTACAGCTTACGATCAATACATATCCCAATGAAGCGGATGACTTGCAAAAAATCCATGATGATCTTGCCGATGCTTTAGAAAAATGTGGTATTCAAGAATTAAACATGCATGTGATTCAGCAAAAAATTCAGCATGACTCAAGCTGCTCAAGCGAACAACATGGAAAAGCAGGGCATAGTTGTTCTAGCCAACCCAAAGCAGAAAGTCATACATTACCGCCTGTTGTCGATGCTTCACCACAACATGCTCAAGCAGAGGCTGATCCTAATAATCCACCGATTCAGAAAGCTGCACCACAACAACGGGACATTCCTAAACATCCACGTATACAAAATGTCATTTTGATTTCATCGGGTAAAGGTGGCGTAGGAAAATCGACAACTACTGTAAATATTGCGCTCGCACTGAACAAATTAGGGTTAAAAGTGGGTGTTTTAGATGCTGATATTTATGGTCCAAGCATTCCAACGATGTTGGGCAATGCTGGACAAACGCCCAAAATTGAAGGTGAAAACTTCGTTCCACTTGAAGCGCACGGGATGGCAGTTCTTTCAATCGGGCATTTAATTGGTAAGGAAAATACCCCCGTTGCATGGCGTGGTGCAAAAGCTACAGGGGCATTGATGCAACTTTTTAATCAAGCCTTATGGCCTGACCTTGATGTACTTGTGATTGATATGCCACCTGGTACAGGTGATATCCAATTGACCCTTGCACAGCGTATTCCTGTGACAGGTGCGGTGATTGTAACAACACCACAAAATGTAGCTTTAATGGATGCAGTAAAGGGCATTGAACTCTTTAATAAAGTTCAAATCCCTGTGATGGGTGTGATTGAAAATATGTCGACACACATTTGTTCGAATTGTGGTCATGAAGAGCAAATTTTTGGTACAGGTGGTGGTGATCGTTTGTCTGAGCAATACGATATTCCATTACTTGGTCGCTTACCTTTAAACGTACAGATTCGTGAAAATGTCGATGCAGGTCATCCCTCTGTTATTGCTGGGGATGCAGCAGCAGAAAGCTATATGTTGATTGCTGAAAAAATTGCCAAGGCTTTGCCTCGAGTAGAAAAAGATCCACATCGAATTTTCTAAATTTATTCTATACGATCGCCTTTCTCGATGTTTACCATTTAATTCAAGAAAGGCAAATGAGGATAAGTCAATGAAATATTTTAACTTACTCGATAATAAGGTTTTTATTAGTCTCGCCAATACTGCCAATGGTGATGTTAATAGTGCTACTCGTTTTTATTATTCCCAAAAAAGATTAGGTGATTACTGCCAAGGATGGGGGGAGAGTGGTACAAATTAGCAAGATGCTGGAAAGATACTTTCAGATTTTGAATCTGTAATTAATCTGAGTTCGATGTAATTAAATCTTCAACTCATTGAAAAATAATAAATCTATATGGAGTCTTGCTGTGTTTTCATCAAATTTTAGTATGAGGAGCGGAGCTCCGCAAGCGTAACCATCAATAGCGTTTCCTTTCTCTTGATCAATAAAATGAAAGCGATCAATAGATTGTTTGATGATCTAAAGCTTGCACTGCCACGCTTTACTTCTAAAGTTTAAATTGTTTTGCGTAGGCGATGCTTCACTTTTCAGAGATGAAAAGTGACAAAAATCTTTCGTTGAGCGAGGGGTACATCCTCATATCCCCGCTCAACATGGCGACATCCATGTCGCCTCACGATCGCAAGACCATCGATGATTCAAAAGTACAAAATAAATGAATCATCCAAATCACGTGTATGAATAATCAGGCGGTTTGGCTATATCATCTTTCATCAAGGATTTTTATCGAACTCAGGTTAATTAACATTTCACTATCACTGGTGAACTTAGATTTTGGCAATGTAAAACCAAAATTGAATTGTTAGATAAAGATGTCATTAAATTAATTGATGATTGGTAAGGGGGAAATGCTGATTTATCTTCAGGTCATTCTGAATTGATTAAAATCGTGCTGAAATTAATTTCAATCATAGCCAACATATTCAAATCATATATACTTTAATTTTGATATAAAAAAATGAAATTTGTGGAATTGGTATATTCATTGCTTAAATATCCAGTTCTTATTTAAGCTGTTGAGCAAATGATGCAATTCAAAAAAATAATCCATGCTATTGGCATGTGCGGTTCCCTGCTATTGGCAGCGTGTAATAATGATTCACACAATACAAATCAAAATAGCGATACTCAGAAAGCTTTACAACCCATTGTAATTCAAGGCGCATTACCTGTTGAGTCTGAGCAAATGGCAGCAAAATTGACCAATGCGACTGTTGAAACTGTGGGGGGATGGAAGTTTTGGAAAGGGACTTATCAGGGCTATCCCGTGATTATCTCTAAAACCCGAATGGGAATGAGTAATGCGGCAGCTGCAACTGCAATCGCAATTGAGCGGTATAAGCCTATTGCGATTATTAACCAAGGGACATCGGGCGGGCATGATCCAGAGCTCAAAATTTATGATATTGTTTTGGGACGATATACAACAAATATTGGTGCTTTCAGGACCCCTAAAAAAGCGTTGGGAGAAGGTTCAAACGCTTTAGAATGGAACGAAGCCTTTGATGTACTACCTGATGATGAATCTGATCCAGAGCCGATTGCGATTCGGAAGTTCGAAGCGGATGCTGAGCTTTTAACAGCAGCTCATCGTGCTCAGAATAATTATACACAGGGTAATGTTGTTGAAGGTACCATCGGTTCAGCTGATGTGTGGAATAATGAATTAGATCGAATTGCATTTTTCCATAAAAACTATGCAACATCGGTTGAAGAAATGGAAGCTGCCTCTGTTGCACAAATTGCCAGTCAATTTAAAGTCCCTTTTTTGGGTATTCGAGTGCTATCAAATAACATTACCAATGGTGGCGCATATGATGCAGGCACAGGTGAAGCATGCCAGCACTATGTTTTAGATGTCGTGGTTGAATATATGAAAGCAAAACAAGCGGCTTTGAAATAACAATCAATCCTGTCGGAAGCGGTTTTAAAGTGGGTGATTCTTACGATCATTCCATTTTTTAACCACACTCCAACGCCAGTAAATACGTGTCACAATAAAAAGCAAAGATGCACAGACCAATGCCTCAATAAAAAGCCCTGTGGCTAAAATTTTTGCCAAACTAAAATCAATATGACCATGCCCAAAGTTTTTAATCCAATGGATGATTTGATGGAAAACGCCCAGTAGCATCTCTTTGTTGATCATATGCACATGATAAATTTTAGAGCCAATCCAAAATGCAAAAATCAAAATGGGAATAATAGTGATTGGATTCATAATCCAAGCCAAAATTAAACCAATTGGAAGATTGGCTTCAAACAATAACACAGAAAAAATGATCAACAATGTATGAAACGGAATGGGTAAAATTCCCCAGAATGTACCAATAAACATTGCCTTAGAAATTGACTTTCGATTGACGTACCAAAGCTGAGGACTTAAGGCTTTATCACCAAAAATCTTCATAAATTTCAAATTATTGACCCGCTCGGGGGAGGGAAGCCAAGACTGAAAAAAATGCTTTGCCATAAAATTAAAAAATGAAAGAAAGGCTACTATTGTGCATCAATGTAGAGAAAAACAACAACCTTTCGGACAAAATACCTAAAATAGTGAAGGGAGGTTTTGATTGAATAATAGACATTAAAGCTGAAAATTTGCTTAAAATCAGTCATATTCGGTCAAGACATTCACTGCGCTCCATTTTAATAAGCTATTTTGTGAACTGGTTCACTTTATTTTATGGAACATACTGATTTAAAAGATAATATTTGGAATATAATAATGAAAATATGATTATTAAAGGAACAACTAATGATGAAATGACTTAACAGTCTTTTGGTGATATAATGTTATAATATATTGAAAATAAAAGATATTTGTGTATTTTGCTATCCATATTCATATGTTCTCTTACAATTCTTTTTTTGCCAATCTGAATCAAAAGATTTAATCTGCGGTCAATTGATAGATGAGGTCATTTAATGATTTCATGGTTTTTTATCGGTCTGGTGGTGACGATTCTTTTAACCCCAGGACCAACCAATACGCTTTTAGCATCTTCTGGAATCCAAGTTGGAATTCGAAAATCTCTCCCTTTAATTCCAGCAGAAGCGCTAGGATATTTTATCTCCATTACTGTTTGGGGATTAATCATTGGAACTGTATCTAAGCAGTTCCCAAGTGTACCCGTTATTCTGAAATTATTCAGTGCTGGTTATATCTTATTTCTAGCTTTAAAGTTATGGCGTACAGCGAATCAAGACGAAGACTTTAGTCAAGCAACAATTCGTGCGCGGGAGCTATTTGTAGCAACGCTGTTAAATCCTAAAGCCTTACTTTTTGCTTCAGCAATTTTTCCAACCTATGTCTGGCAAAACACTTCAGCTTATACCTCTCATATGCTGGTATTTTTATTGTTGATTATCCCGATTGCATTCTTTTGGACATTTATTGGTTCAGTGATCTGTAGTAATAAAGTCACTTGGTTAAATCAACGCAATATGCAAAGAACAGCTTCTTTGGTTTTAGTCAGCTTCACCGTACCACTCAGTTATTCTGCTCTTTTAAGTTTATAAGGTCGTTCCTCGTGAAAGGCTGTGGATTTTGCTTACAGACTGAAGCAAAGCTATTTCGCAAGAAACATTCCTTTCAAAAGCAATTTCAGTTAAAGTACAGCGCAGTAAACAGCACAGTTTTGGGATAGAAATAAATGGCCATTAAGTCTGATCGTTGGATTCGCGAAATGAGCGAAAAACACGGTATGATTGAACCGTATGCAGAAAACCAAGTTCGTTATGATGAACACGGTGAGAAGCTAATTTCTTATGGCGTTTCAAGCTATGGTTATGATGTCCGCTGTGCGCGTGAATTCAAAGTCTTTACAAATGTACATTCTGCAATTGTAGACCCTAAAAATTTCGATGATCGTAGTTTTATCGATATTGAATCTGATGTTTGTATTATTCCACCAAACTCTTTTGCTTTAGCACGTACAGTCGAATATTTCCGAATTCCTCGCAATGTTTTAACTGTTTGTTTAGGAAAATCAACTTACGCTCGCTGTGGGATTATTGTCAACGTCACACCACTTGAACCTGAGTGGGAAGGTCATGTGACATTAGAATTTTCCAATACAACCAATTTACCAGCTCGTATTTATGCAGGTGAAGGTGTTGCTCAGATGTTATTCTTCGAATCGGATGAAGTTTGTGAAACATCTTATAAAGACCGTGGTGGTAAATACCAAGGTCAAACAGGGGTCACTTTACCTAAGACCTAAAAGAGAATCAGTTTAAAAAGCAAGTGAAATACTTGCTTTTTTTATGTTTAAAATGATCAATATAATAAATGTAATGTGATATATAATTTTATTTAAATCTTCGATTTTTAATAATTAAAATATAAAGTTAAGAATAATTTAAATGTCTATTAAATTATTTTAAAGTAATGATTTTTATCGGAATATACAAATATTTTCTCGGTATAAACTTTGATCTGTGCTACAAATGAAATCATTAAATATATGCTAAATATAATGTGATTTATATTGTGTTATTCATATCGGATTTGAATGATTATTTAGCGTAGTAATAACAAATAAGGTCAAGCTTTGCTCAGGATGGAAGCGCTATGTCCCAGTTTAAATTTCTAAATGTTGTATTATTTGCATTCAGTGGCTTAACCATGAGTTCAAGTAATGCAGCAACTCTACAGCCACTTTCAGATCAACAATTGTCAGAAACGACCGGTCAGGCGTTGATGAGTCTGAGTTATTTAGCACCTACAGATACAACAAATTTAGAGGCTCGTCGTGCTGGAGGTGATAGTAGTGTTGGCTTTTATAAATTAGGTCTTGAAGCAACAGTTGAATTAAATGCGAACATAAAAAAGCTTCAATTAGGATGTGGAGGCAGCAACGGAAGTGGTTCTTGTGACTTGGATTTAGATAATGTCTCTTTTGGTTGTATTGTAGGGGCATCAGGCTATTGTATTACAACTGCAACAACAAATCCTAAGCAACCCGCTGGTCTTGATAGTAATAACTCGATCAGTAATCAGGTAAATATGAAGGATTTTGTTTTAACAAATCCATATTTTCAATTTGCAATTAAAAATCCCAACAGTGCCTCAACACGAGAAGTGGTTGGCATTCGTATTGGCGCTGAAAAGGCTGAAGGACCGTTATCGATTGGTAGTCTAAACACATTTAGTGGTTATTTTACTGGAAAAGCAAATCTCACAATGCAAGGTGAAACGAATGTTTCACCTGTAAGATCAAATACATGGAATACAAATGCAATATCGACACCGAGTGCCTTTTTAGGATTGGATGATGCAACAATATTAAATATAGGTTTGGCTTCAGTAAAATATAGTGAAATTACTGCAAACTATTCAACTGTGAGTCGAAATGGTCTAGCGGTTTCTGTTATTGGAAATCGTGTAACTCAGGCGAAAATACAAGGTTTAGATTTAAGTGCAGTGGTCGATGATATCATGAATGGTACTTCAACAACTTCTGCACTCGAATTAAATACGAGCAACTCCTGTGTAAGGATTATTGGTATTTGCTCTGGATCTTTTGGTGCTAATATTGGTAATGCACTTTTACCGGTATTAAGAGGAGGGATCTCTGACTACATTAAACAACAGTTGGCGACAGGTTTAGGTACCACAGTTTCTGGCTTAAGTACTTATCAAATGCCTTATAACTTAAGTAATGTGCATCAAATAGATGTGAATTCTAATACTTTTGGTATAGCCTTATCTGGACAGAATTTACAATATCCAGATTATGCCGCGGCTGTGAGTAAAGGTTGGAGTATGTATCTTCAGGATGCTTTTACACTCAATATTTCAGATAAAGTAAGTAGTCTCGTCAGTAATATTGCGTCTAGTTCAAATGCGAGAGATGGGAATATTACATTATTGGAACAGCCATATCGTAATTGTTATGGAAATATGACATTCTGTTAACAGCAGGCTCCTCTAAATTTGTTTAGGGGAGTGTATTCTTCTAATTTTTAGAAAGTTTAAAAAATTAAATGTCTACTGATGCCTTTAGGATCATTTAGATAATAAAATTTGAATTGACTAAATTTATAGCGTTTTTTATTGTCATTTTTAAGAGAGTTTTGTTCAGTATAATGGCTACAGTGTTTAGACAAAATAATAAATATTTTTTATTATAGTAAATCACTAAGATATGAATTTAGAGTTTGTTTTTGATACTGTTTAGTGATATTTTTATGAAAATAATAAATAAAATAAATGCTGTTTTTATTAGATTTAATTGTTAATAACTTAAAAAAGTTCTTTGTTTTACGATAAGAATTTATATCTTAAATAATCAATGTCTACAGGCTTTCAAAAAAATTACATTTTTTTAATTCTTAAGATTTACTAAATAAAATTATGATAGCTTAAATTAATTAGCAGAGCTCTGAGTTAAATCAATTTTAATGAGATCGAAATATTGATTTTAATTAAAAAAGATACTGAATTATTAAAAAGTTAGAGCTGAATAATTTTGGACATCATCTAAGGACAGAAAATGTTCACGTTTAAGCCTTTGTACTTTACTCTTTTTTCTTTCAGTGTTTTTAGTACATCTATTTTATATGCCGAATCTTTGTCTTTATACCGTTTGACTGATGAGCAGTTGGGTGAGACAACGGGGCAGGCATTGATGAGTTTGTCTTATATAGCACCAAACGACTCAACCAATCTGATGAATAAATATAGTAGTGGTTCCAATATTGGGTTTTACAAGCTTGGGCTTGAAGTTGATATGGATTTAAATGCAAATATCAGAAATTTGCAACTCGGTTGTGGTGGAATAAATGGCGCAGGACAATGCGATATAGATATAAAGAATCTTTCACTCAGCGGATTACCAGCAAATTATAATCCATCAAGTGGTAACCCTCCAGATTTTGGGGCAGCTGGTCGAGCTTCTACAAGTGCTCAATTGACTAATCCATTTATGGAGTTTGCTGTAAAAAACTCAAATTCAGCATCGACTCGTGAAATAGTTGGTTTACGTTTTAGTGCGGAAAAAATTACAGGACTTCTGACTGCAGGTTTAATCAATGGAATTACTCCAACTTCCACAGATGGGATTCAGTCACTGAGTGGTTTTATGCGTATTGCAGCAACTTCAGGTGAAGCTTCGACAAAAGCAACTGTGTTCGGGAATCAGGCAAATCATCAGATTCAAGGTTTGCTCAGTGCATTGGGAAGTAACAGAACATTTACTTCGCAACCCAATAGCCCAGATACTCAGGGCATTACTCTCCCTTCATTGAAAGCAGCATTTTCAATACCTGAGTTTCAGGTTAATGGAAGTCGATTGGATAATGCAAGTGTTAAGGGAATTTCAACAAAAATTGATTCAATCGCATTGGATAGTGGTCCACTGAATCAACTCAAAGTTAATTTCCCTTCGATATGTGTTTTTATATTTTGTGCTTCACAGTCTAAAATTAAATTGGCAAATGGATCGGCTGTACAAAATTTAAATATGGATATTACTTTTAATCAAGCATTAAGCATGTTTCATAATATACCGCTCACAGGTTCTGGTGGATATCTAAGTTTACAACAGCAAGCCATACTTTGGCCTGGAAATTATGTAGATTCAAATGATATGACTGGTAAAACAATTGCAGAGATGCTTAACAGTGATGTTGCAAAAAAAGGATGGTGGATGTCTTTCGCAGAACCAGTGCAATTAGGTTATTTAAAAGCAACTCAAGAAGTAGATATTACAAATGTGTTACCGCAGGTAGCTGGTTTAATGACTACAGAATTATTAAAAGAAGAAAATAGGGTAAAGGTTCCTGCAGGTGCTGCTATTGGTGCAATTGTTGGTCTAACATTGACAACGCCTAAACCAATCGTGGTTGACTTGAATAATGCAACGCTTGCTAATCCAGTAAAACTGACCTTAGCCAATCTGCAGTTAGCAAATCAAAATTTGACGCCGAATTGCTATGGCTCATTAAAATTTTGTTAAATTAATTTTAGCAACAATAGCTTAACTGTTGTGTTATGACTTTAAGGTGATGATTTGTGTTTTTTATTTTTTATAAGTTATTGATTTTAATATTATTTAATTTATGGTGGGCGTAAAATAACTAAAATTAACGACTTATATTTTGTGCAGTAAAACTGTTCAGAATTACACCGTATCCAGGGTGTTTGGAAGTGCTTTACCAGTTTTAACTCTTTTAAAGTTAAGTAAATATATAGAATAAATTTAAAATGAGTGTAATTTGAAAGGATTACTGTTAAGTTTAAGTATTTTGTGTTTATTATTGATTTTTAATTTAATTTTCTCATGGTTGATGGGATTATGCGCTTTTTAAAATCAATTAAATTTAAATTATTTCCCTATTTTTAAATTACATTTTTGTTATTTTGTTAAGATTAATTAAATAATTGTTATAATAACGCTAATAAACAATATAGCTCTGCATATACATTTCTAAGCTAAAAGTTTAATTTTATTAATTTTTAAGATTAGGTTTTGCTTTAAATAAAAAAAGGGCTCAAGAAGTTTTGAACATAGTTTAAGGATGAAGAAATGTTCACGTTTAAGCCTTTGTACATCACGTTTTTTTCTTTAAGTGTTTTTAGCATGCCTGCTGTATATGCAGAGTCTACGACGCTGCAGCATATGTCTGATGCACAATTGGCTGAAACAACAGGACAAGCACTCATGAGTTTATCTTATATAGGACCTACTGATGTCACTAATCTTGAATCAAAAAGGTTGGGCGGAGATAAAAATATTGGATTTTATAAATTAGGTTTAGAGGCTGAACTAGAGCTTAATGCAAACATTAAAAAACTCCAATTGGGTTGTGGTGGCGTAAATGGTGCAGGTGGATGCGATATTGATATTGATAACCTAAGTTTGAGTGGTATAGCCGATACTCGGATAGGTAGAACTTCTTCAAGTGCTAAATTAACTAACCCGTTTATTGAGTTTGCTATAAAAAATCCACAATCTGCATCACAAAGAGAAATTGTTGGTTTACGTTTAAGTGCTGAAAGGGCTGTTGGGTTATTAACAGCTGGGCTGGAAAATTCTAATCAAGCAAATGGAATAAATAGTTTAAGTGGTTATATGAAAGTTCAGTCGGGAATAGGTGATTCAGTGGCTGAACAAAGTAAAGTCAAAGGATATGCAAATACAGCAGCACAATACATGGATTTATCCAAATATCAAATAAAAGGAAATCTTGTAGCGTTAGGATTAGCTAATGCTAGTTTTATTACAAATGGGGGAGGATTTAGTATACCAGAAATGAATAAATTACCTTTTGAAACTCAACAATTAATAGTTGTGGGGAATCGTAAAACATCGGCAGAACTTTCAGCAGAAGTGAGTATCCCAACAATTAATTTAGGAACTGGTGCAAATTTTCCACCAGCAGGTAGGGTAGAAAGTAATATCTTTGGTACAACAACAGCTGTTTATACCGCTGGTTCACCAGTAAATGCTGCTGTAACAGGTTGTCAAAATTTAACATTCCTTCCGACCTGTATAATCGCATGGAATGGGCGTCAATTTTCAAATATTCGTATGTCTGGAACTGTGAGCGGTGCTAAGGCTAAAGTTAACTTTTCTGAAAGCTTAGGTTTTATACATAATCTAAAAATTGATTCGCCTGTTTCATTGAGTTTGCAACAAATAAAAATACTATGGCCAGGTTCTGAAAGTGCAAACTTGGCTGAGCGCGGTTGGTGGTTAGCATTGCAAGATCCAGTTTCAATTGGTGTGGTAGAGCCTACAGATAGATTATCCATTGAGCCACTTCTAGGGCAATTTGCGCAAAAGGCAGGGAGCTACTTACAATCAAACCCTGCAACGACCTCTGATCTATTAGGTGTTTTAATTGGTAATGGAATCAGTGCGAATCTAGGAAATGTAAATTTGTCTGGAGTTTCTCCTTTACAGATGAATCTTTCAAATTTAAGGCTAAAGGGGCAAGATTTTGTACCAAATTGCTATGGTTCACTAAAATTTTGCTAAGCTTCTGTGGATACGCATTTATAAAGATAATTGAATAGATCCATAGGTCTCTATCATGTTGTTTAACTTTCTTTTATGAATTGAGCTTAGATAACTAAACAGGTCAAAATATATTTTGATCTTTAAATTTTTGTCATTGATTTTTATCATTTTATAGGTGGTATATCAAATATAAAAGTATGTTGTGATTTTAAAAACTAAGAATTTTATTTGATATTTTTGATCTAATATTCCTGTATTTATCCATAATAAGAAAAACTATTTTTGATTATTAAATTTCTAATTTTGGCTTTATCAAATCTTCCAATGTTTAATAGCTTATGTTGATATGAATAAAATACAGAGTAGGTAGGTGCATGCCTTGGTTAAATATTCTTATAAGTATTAAGTTTTTATTTGAATTTTTGAAAATCAATAAAAAGTGAAAATTGAATCATAGTGAAATTGAAAAAGTTCTTTCTTACCCTTCATGTTGCTAGAGTGAAGTGAATTTTAAGACTAAATGATAATTTAATTGAGAACTTTATAAAAATATTATTGTAAAGATAATATAAAAAATCATGTATTTTGCTGAAAAATTGAGTAAGTCATAATTCTTTAGAGTGTTTAATGTATAGATTAAATCATTTTATTTAAGGTTTTAACTTTAAACTTTTGTTTTATATTGATAAGAAATAATTTTTTCTTGGTTTTAATTGTTGTTTACATGTGGGAAGCTTATTTTAAAAGCATTAGCATTTTGTCGGAAATATAGCTTAATTTTAAATAATTGTGATAATTTACACAAAATGTGATTTTCAATTGAAAACTAAAAAACTTTTTAATGTGCTAAGGGATTTAAATTTATAAAGTTTTTCTTAAATAAAACTTGGCTAATTAAAAAATAGAGTGTGACAATTCTGAGCATAATCTAAGGATAAGGAGATGTTCATGTTTAAAATAAAAATCTTATGTTTGACATTTCTGTCTCTTGGTATGGCGACCACTCATGCTGACTTTACTCATTTGCAAAGTATGTCAGATGAACAGCTCTCTGAAACTACTGGACAAGCATTGATGAGCTTGACTTATATTGCACCCACTGATGCAACTAATCTTGAAGCGAAGCGTAAAGATGGTGCTGGAAATATAATAGGGGCAAAAAATATTGGTTTTTATAAATTAGGTTTAGAGGCTGAGTTAGAATTAAATGCCAATATAAAGAAACTGCAATTGGGGTGTGGTGGGGCTAATGGTGCGGGTAACTGTGATATTGATATTGATAATTTAAGCCTAAGTGGTTTAGGGAATTCTGCAAGCTCAAATACAGGTAGTACAGCTGATCGAGCTGCACGTGTAGGATCAAGTGCTGTCTTAACAAATCCCTTTATGCAGTTCGCAGTTAAAAACCCTAATAGTGCTTCGACGCGTGAAGTTGTGGGGATTAATTTAAGCTCAGAAAAAGCCATCGGATTATTGACATTTGGTCAAGAAAATAGCAGTGCCAGAAATGGTATTAATTCTTTAAGTGGTTATATGAAAGTTGCCGCAACTACAGGAACTGCTTTAGTAAACGGTTTTGGCACAAGTTTGGTATCAGGTGAGGCTGCTAGAAGGCAATTAATACAATCCGATGGTTATAATGCAATTAATGGACAAGCTTGTTGTGCTGCTTTTATATTTCCTGTCGGTTTTACCACAACTGCATATAATTTAAATTTACGTGATAAAGCGACTGGGAGTAATATTCTAAAAGGCGATTTGTCTTTATTAGAGCAAGAGATTACTGGAAAACGTATTAACAGCGCAACTTTGAAGGCTAGTGCTTTGGTACGGGATATTGATTTAAGTGGCAATATTATTGCAAGAGCGCTTGGTTTTATTAATTTGGACAAAGAAACTAGTGGTACAATTAAAAACTTGAATGTAGATGTGACTATTAATGAAGATTTAGGGTATTTTCATAAAGCAAGCTTAAACGGAACTCCTGCATCATTATCATTACAGGGACAAGATATACAATGGCCAGGAAATAAATCTACGGCTTCAAAAGGTTGGTGGTTGGAGTTTTCTAATCCAATTGATATTGGAAAAATTGATCCAACTGATCAGGTAGATATTCCTAAAGCTACTTTAAATGAAGTGATGAATCAAGTAAGTGATTATTTGCAAGATAAACCAGTACAATGTGGGGGGCTAGCACTAGAAAATTGTCTTTTTGGTAGTACGATTCCTTTAAAAGAAGTCGATTTAAAAGATGCAACTAGACCTAATATGACATTAAATAATTTACAATTAGCAAAACAGGATTTCACCCCAAACTGTTACGGTTCTTTAAAATTCTGTTAGTTAAATTATTTAGCTGATTAAAAGCAACAGTATGGAAGTTTACTGTTGCTTTTTTATTTTAAACGTTTATCGGAAAGTCATATATTTTACATAAAAGTCTTTGGCATAATAAAAAATATTGCATAAGATAAAGTGTGATATAGATAACAAAACTGTATAGACAAGGAAAGACTATTTTATACAGTGTCGTAGGGATTACAGAAATAAAATAAAATATGGTGCGGAGCATCGTATAACACAGGAAGGTCATAGATGACTACACTCAATTATACGGCAAAATTTCATAAAACTGTTTTGGCAGCTTTTATTGGCTTAGTCATCGCCCAATCTAGCTTCGCTTTGGAAGCAATGTCTGATGAAAAATTAAGTGATACGACAGGTGAAGGCATCGCTTTATTACCTACAAATGCTTATATGGTGTTTCAGGGAGCTGGAGCAAACCAGTCACAAGATACAATTCTGACTAATCGTAGTCTGGATACTGGTTATATCTATTATGTGCCAGTAGGTCCATTGTCATCTCTTGTGCAAGATACAAATAAAGATGGTACTGTGAACTCAAGTGATCACTCTGTTGGTAAAGCTGATTTATATTTATATGGCTTAGCATTGTCTAGAAATGCAACCAATAATGCCAACCTTCGCTTAGATTCAGGACAAACCAATGGTGTGGCAAATGCAGCGATTCGAAGTTGGGGAACGGCAACAAACCCATGGATATTTAACGTAAAAACAGATTCAAATATTCCTGATTTTGGTACCAGTAGTGGCTCTGTAACCTATTTGAATTTTGAAGCGCCGTTGTATGAAAATATATATACATTTGCTTCGGATAACAAAACCGTAACGACGAAGCCTTTTGTAAATGATGCAGGTGGAGAAGACGCATATAATCTTAAACTTGCTTTATGGGCAGATGCTTTTGTACGTGATCAAAGTAAACCAGATCAGGATGCGAACCAATTTAACTTAGGTGAAGGGTTTAGTAGCACAACAACAGGTCGGGCAAATCGTATTCGATTACAAGGTGTATTTAACGGTTTTGGACTGAATGGAAGTAAAATTCAATTATTCCAGACACTCGGTGGTGCAACCAATACTGGGGGAATGAGTGCCTTCTATAACAATACCTTAGGGTTGGCTGGAGTTATACGCTTAAATAGCGGGGATGGTTCTAAATTGTTAGGAACATCTGCAGCAAATTCTTGGACAATGCCTGCGAATTTGATGAACCGAGTTTTGAGATTAAGCACGCAAGAGTGTGGCGTTGGAAATTTGAATGGTTGTACCACAGGTACAGCCCAAGATATTTTATCGACTCCAGCGATCAATGGTGGACTGGCTCCAACTTTCTCAGATAAGGAAGGTATTTATATTTATAACCTGAATACGAATTTAGTATTAGGTTCATTATATCAGCCTTTAATTCTTGGTTCTGATGGTACAAACTTTAGTTTAGAGCTGGCACGAATACCAAATAAAGAATCAATTTATAAACAAATATATACAGACTATACAGGTGCTGATTCGTCTTATAAAGGCTCTACATGTAATGTTTATAATTGTGGTTCAAGCTCAATTTCAGGTTATCAAGGAAGTTCAGCGACACATAGCAGTATCAGTATTGGGACGGTCTATAGTCCAGATGCTGGAAAAACTTTGCTTGCTGACAAAAGTGCGGGTGCTGTCGGAATTTCATTTAACCAATTGAGTAATGCATCAACTTCAAATGCCCAAAATAATTTAGGTTCCGCAGTCATTGATGGTATGCTGATTCAACATATGAAAATAACAACCAAAGGCTTATAAAATAAGGAGAAATATGATGAAGAAAAGTGTACTTCTTATTTTAACCAGTATGTTGAGTGTTTATGCTGTGGCAATGGAACCTTTATCTGACTCGGACTTGCAACACGTTGAAGGTCAGGCTGGGGCAGACTTATCACTCAAGCTAGTACTGAATCAGATCAATGCCAACGATTCATATTATCAAACAAATAATGCCTATAAGTTTGATAATGGTGTTGGTGGAATTTGTGCAAATTTAGAGTTTTGTCGTTTAGCACTTTCAGTCAATAACCGTTATGTAGATTCAGGTGGTGCTGCAAGTAGTGTCAGTGGAAATAAACTTTGGGTGGTATTTAAGGGTATTCAAGGAACGATTAATATCCAGAAGTTAGGTTTAGATGGTGCGGATTTGGTCTATAAGAATATTGCAAACCAACAAATGATAAAACCTGCGTTTCAATTATCTTTTGATGCAGATAAACCCATTCAAATTCGTAATTTTGGATTTAATTCACTTTCCATAGAAAAGGATGCATTTACCAGTATAACCAATCCAGATGGAACAGTTACTGAAAACTCATTGGGTGCAACCGCAGCTCAATATGGTTATCTAAAACTGAATAAATATGCTGCTAAAGCCCAAACAACAGGTCCAAATGGTTCTACTGCGAACAATTATGATACAGGGCGTGAAACTGGGTTTATGGGTATGCAGATGAATGGCAATCTTGCACTTCAGGGAAAGTTAATGATGTTTAGCTGTGATTCAAGTATGAACAAGCGTTGCTAAGTGAAATAAGTCTGAGGGTTTAGGGATGAAAATAAAACAAGAACAGCGAAAAGGATTTATTTTAAATACATTGGCATTCAGCTTATTGGCAATGCATGTACCTGCTTATGCACTTCAAGCTTTGGATGATGGTGATCTGCGAAATGTGAATGGTCAAGATGGTGTGAATATAGAAGCCACATTAAAAGAAGCCAACATTCAAACACTATATTGGACAGATCAGGCTGGGCGAGCTGAAACAGATGCGACAAGTCAAGCCCTTACAGCAACCGCAGATACGGTTAAGATTCAGCAAAGTAATACTTCTACAGACCCATTAAAAGCCAATGTAAAACTCAATATGGGCACAGTGAGTGGTAAAACAGGCGTGAATCTAGATGTATCACTTTCACCTATGTTATTAACAGTAGACTCTTTCCGAGTGTGTGATAGTGATCCAAGTGGAGCACGCTGTAGTGCAAAGATTGGTACATTAGCTGTTCAAACAGCATCGAATACCAGTATTGGATTAAAAACAACCAATGGATTGCTTGGTAAAAATGACCAAGGTACGCTGGCTTTAGGTTTGCAAAATGCCAATATCTATTTGGGTCAAACCAGTGCAATAAATCAATTAAATCAGCTAATTTTAAAGAATTTTAATTTTAATTTTAATGCAAATGGTTTTATGTTTATTGATGCTGCTGAAGGCTTTAAATTACAAACCAATTCGGGATCAAACATTGCTGGAAGTACTCAAACACCAGATGCAACTTATGGTTATGCCGATTTAGGTCGCGTTGTTGATCCTGCTTCGACTAAGTCGGGATTTATGAATACAGGTTCATATGGAAATGGTACAACAACATCCAATGCAGGTCTAAATCTTGAGATTATGTTGAATAATAAGGGAGCCAACCCTTCAGCAACATCTGTTTATGCAGTGGATCAGTATAATACTCCCTCAGGTGCAAAAGGTTTAATTCGTGTTGGTGCCAGTGGGCGGATGGTTAACAGTTCACTTCAGTTCCGTGGTGTACAAAATGCAAGCAGCTTAATAGGCTCTGCTGTGAATTCATCAGGTATAGATACTGGAAAAGATATTGTTGGCGGTTCTGGTATTGCATTTCGTATGAAAACTGATTTCACTAAAGATGGTGATAGCATGCTTTCAGGTGGTGCTGATGCGACAACTTTAGAAATAGGTGGTGCTGGACTAAATAGCTATGGATTTGAATTTGGAAATCTAACTGGTTTACAAAAAGGAAGTCGTGCATCTTTTGACACTGGAAGTGTATTTTTAAATCTTATGGATTCTAAACAAGTCACTTTGCCCGTTAACTCTACATTCCAATCTTCAAGTTTTGGTAACGGTCAGTCATTAACCAGCTTGAATGACTATAAGCAAGATGTTTATACAACATTAACTGCTGGGAATCGTCCTTATAGCGTGATGACCTCAATTCGAAATGCGGCATTTCAATCTTTTTCTAGAAGAGGGCGATTTACTACAAGTGCTGGTGTAGCGGCAAATAATTTATTTACCGACAATGGGCTGAATAACCAATGGGGATTGGCACTACCATTTTATAATCTAAATGCAAACTTAGCGATGTATGGCACTACTGTGGATGCAGATAAAGTTTATTCTTATTCAGTTGATGGTACACAAAATAAAATAGCAGGTTCTGGTCAAACCGCTCGGCTTGGTTTTTCATTAGGGTTAACAACGGAAGGTGTAGATAAAAATGGCGCGAATAAGATCGGTAACAATACTACTTCAATATTGGTCATTGATGGTGGACTGAGAAATGGTCAACCTACAGACTATTATATGGGGCTTAGAAATATCGATATGCTACTCAAGGGAAATGGTAGCGTTGGTGTAGAAAATGGAAGTTTAAACCTAAGCTTAAAAAATATGCTGGTGGTGATGGCAGCAGAAGTTGCTGGTGGATATTTGCCTGGAACTACATATAAATCCTGTGCACTAGGCTTAGCTACAACCTCGGTTGCATGTGGTAATAAAAGTGTTTCAGATACCAATAATTTTGCGAAAAGCGATGATGTGCTCTTCGGTTTGAAACTTCGCTTTGGTGGAGATATGGATTTATCTTTGATTCCGAATAGTGAGATCAAAGATGATGGTACTGGGAACCGTCTGAATGTAGTGGGTGATTTGAAGTTAGCCAATACCAATAACACTATTCAGATCAGTGATCCTGTCAACGGTTCTTCATTGGGCTTAGATAATTTGACAGGAGATATTCGTTTTAATAATGCGATTGTGATCAGTAAGAATTCAAATACGGGAACAGGGCAGGTTGGATTTAATACCAGTCTGCAATTTAATCCAACACAGTCTGTAAATGGTGTATTTAGAGCAAGAGATTTAAACTTTTATCCTCCAGCAGCTTCAGGTGCCTTGGTTTCAGGCGCACGTCTAGGTGAAATCGCCTTAACAGGTGGTCGATTAAGTAGTGAGCTGAATATTATTCCTCGAAATTGATCGGTTATTGGTCGGGTTATTCTTCCATCACCAAAAATTTCAAACTAAACTGTGATGTGGTCGGCAATATATAAAGTTTCCTAAGGATTAGGATAATGAAGAAAAACAACAAGCTAGGGTGTATATCATTATTGGTATTGAGTCCAGTTGCAATGGCAATGCAGCCACTGGATGATCAAGGTCTTTCTCAAACAACGGGTCAGGCAGGGATTGATGTTGGTATAAATATTAGCAAAGTCCAAGTGAATCAACTGTCTATTATTGATCGTGATGGCTTAGGTACAACTGTGAATGATGCAAATAAAGCATCGCTTGTTGTTGCAGGTAAAAGTGCTGGTACACTTGCAGATCAGAGCATGAATGTAAGCTTCTTAGGTGCTTCTAATTCGTCAACGATGAATGTTGTGATGGATACTGATGGAAGTGCGATCAGTGGTTCAACAGGTAAGCCTTTTGCCAATATTGGTCTTAGTTTTGGAAGTAATATTACAGGGATAAAGGTTTCACCTTTTGCGCTTTACTTGGCAGGTGCAAATTCATCTTCGGGTCCAGCAAGCTATCAATCTATTTTCACAGGTACTTCAGAAAAGAGCGATGTCATTAAAATATTAAAAATGGACAGTGGCATTGACATTAATTTTGCAGCATCAAAACCAACGATGAATTTACAGCTCGGCAATGCGCCTCAAGGTCGTATGATTGCTTTTGGTGGAGCAATTCAGTCGATTTGTGGTACAGGAACTGGTTGTGCCATTGCACTTTTATCGGATGATAGTGATGTAGGTGCAAATTTTAATTTTCAACTGACAGGCACAGACAAAACCAATGGTTTTTCGTTAAATGGTTTCTATGCGGGTGTGGAGTCAAGTGGCTTTGTATTTGGCAATACGGGTGAGTCGAGTAAATTTGATCTTGGAATCAATCAGATGATCATGGGAACGAGCGGTGCAAGTGCAGCGACTGTTTTTAATGGCCTTCAGAATGGTTCGATGGGGAACTTTGGTGCGATTGGGACATCTGTTACAGATTTAAAAGTGAAAATTAATGGCTTATAGCGATGAGTTAAAACATGATTAAATAAAAAACCCGCACAAATTAATCTGCGGGTTTTTTCATGGTGTGGCAAAACTATAGCCAACCTGTCGAAAAATTCATACAGTAGAATATCATTTCTCTTGATCAATAAAATGAATGCGATAAATATATTGTTTAATGATCTAAAGCTTGCAAGGCCACGCTTTATCTCTAAAGTTTAAATTGTTTTGCGTAGGCATTAACTCACTTTTCAGAGATGAAAAGTGACAAAAATCTTCTGTTGAGCGAGGGGTACATCCTATACCCCCGCTCAACATAGCGACATCCATGTCGCTTCACGATAGCAAGACCATCGATGATTCAAGAGGACAAAATAAATGAATCATCTGAAAATCATAAATCTCATTTGACATCAATGATTAACATCAAAATCACTTGTATGAATAATCAGACGGTTTGGCTATATTTCGCTAATTTAGCCAACAGGTCTGCTTTGCTTAAATCAACAGATTCTGCATCTCTACGACCTTTATATTCGAAAGTACCAGCATCCAAACCTTTCTCACCAATTACGATACGATGAGGGATACCAGTCAGCTCTAAATCAGAGAATTTAACACCAGGGCGTTCATTGCGATCATCAAGCAATACATCATAACCTGCTGTTTGCAATTCATTGTACAGTGCTTCAGCAGCTTCAAGTGTACGTGGTGATTTTTGAGCATTCATTGGAACAATAGCAACTTCAAAAGGTGCGATCGCCGTAGGCCAAATGATCCCTTTGTCATCAAAGTTTTGCTCTATTGCAGAGGCAACTACACGTGTTACGCCAATACCATAACATCCCATAGTCACCACTAATGGTTTGCCATCATCACCGAGAACTTTACAGCCCAAAGCTTCAGAATATTTTTTGCCTAATTGGAAAATATGACCAACTTCAATACCACGTTTGATCATGATGGTGCCATGACCATCTGGAGAAGGATCACCTTCTACAACATTGCGTAAGTCAAACACTTCAGTAAACTGAGCATCACGTTCCCAGTTTACACCAATAGCATGTTTATCAACTTCGTTTGCACCAGCAACAAAGTCAGAAAGCACTGAAGCGGCACGATCAGCAATGACTACTATGCCTTTTTCCACCAATCCTTGAGGACCGCAGAATCCAGCTGTCAAATCTAATGCTTTTAATTGTTCGTCAGTCGCAAAAGTCAATGGTGCAGCAATCAGAGGGTGCTTTTCAGCTTTGATTTCATTGAGCTCATGATCGCCACGTAAGAACAATGCAACTACTGGAACATGACCTTTTTCATCTGCAACGCCTTGTACCAATAAAGCTTTAACAGAATGGGCTGGATCTGTATTTAAAAAGGCAGAAACATCTGCAATGGTTTTTTGATTCGGCGTATCGACAATCGTAAATTGTTGTTTTGGTGCAGCACGTTCACCGACCAAGATTGCTTCAGCCATTTCAACATTGGCTGCGAAATCTGATTCGGTAGAGAATGCGATATCATCCTCACCACTTGATGCAAGTACATGGAACTCATGTGAGCCAGAACCACCAATCGAGCCAGTATCCGCTTGAACAGGACGGAAATTTAAGCCCAAGCGTGTAAAGATTCGGCAGTATGTGTCATACATGACATCATATGTTTCTTGTAGTGACGCTTGGTCGACATGAAAAGAATATGCATCTTTCATAATAAATTCACGTGAACGCATCACACCAAAACGAGGGCGAATTTCATCACGGAATTTGGTTTGAATTTGGTAGAAATTCATCGGAAGTTGCTTATAACTTTTTAGCTCATTGCGCGCTAAATCAGTAATCACTTCTTCATGAGTTGGACCGAGCACAAAATCGTTGGTATGACGATCTTTAAACCGTAAAAGTTCAGGACCATATTGCACATATCGACCTGATTCTTCCCAAAGTGAAGCAGGTTGTGTTACGGGCATGAGCGTTTCCAATGAGCCTGCGCGATTCATTTCCTCGCGTACAATTGCTTCAACTTTATTGAGTACACGTACACCCATCGGCAGCCAAGTGTATAAACCTGAAGCCAACTTACGAATCATCCCCGCACGTAACATCAACTGATGTGAAATGACCTCAGCATCGTTTGGGGTTTCTCTCAACGTAGCAAACAAAAAGCGACTCGCGCGCATGGAAACTGTCCTAAAATTTTTAGATTTAAAGGGAAGATTATACGATAAAATAATACGATAAAAAATTAGCTGAAGATTTTTAATGTCCGATTGGGCTGAAATACAAAGACCAGATGATATGCGATGTGTTATTCATGGTTATTGTATGAGGTTCAAACTTAAAAAGTTGAGTGAAAATATAAATAGCTTTGGTCTTTGTTGAGATTTTTTCAATAGAGAACATGAATTTTTTTTGATTTAAAAGTTGATTATTCAAGTTTTTTGAGCCGATTAATAACATCGTCATACTTGCTTTGTGTACTGCGATAATTATTTTGTAAATTTTCAATGTAGCCTTTTGTTTTATCTATATTTTCTGCATTGTATTTGATTCGATCTTTAAGCGTAGACGGTACGGTATTACCTTTTCTATAATATTCCATTTCCTGTCTTTTTAATATGATTCGATCACTTTGTAATTGCTTAAGATTTTGATTTTGTAATGCTATTTGCTGTTTTAAGTTGTTGAGAAGCTCATTGCGTTTATTGATGGCAACGGATGAGTTTCCATAAGCACGTTTAAGACGGGCATCTTGTTCTAATTTACGCACTTCAGAGGCACGTAAGGTCGACTGTTGCAGATCCTTTTCAACGTTGTAGGCTTGATTGCGTCTAATCACCTGCATATTGCGATCAAGTGCTTCATAGCCATTTTTGATGTGTGCAGGCGTGACAGAGGTACTAATATTTGCGACCCCATTTTTATCATAATATCGATACCAAGCCGCTCTAGGTTGCGATACATCTGCATATGCCAATGCACTACAGGTGATCAAACTCATTGCCAAGGTCAAACAGCGTATTTTTTTTGTTTTTGAGTCTGTATTTTGGTAATAGATTATTCTATCCATTCGAAGTCTGCCATCCCCAAAAAATAAAGTCAGTTATATGATTTTAAAAACGATCTTTGATCATTTTATGTGGTTACAAAATTTTAATAAACAATTAAGTTCTAAAAAAATACAGAATATTTTTTTTTATGTGAGCTTTACTGTGTTTTTCTATTTGAAGTGAGATTTATGACAAGAAATGTTCATTGATAAAGTGAGTTAATATATGTTAAAAAACCATGATTAATTGTAAAAATAAATCTGTACAGCACAATTCATTCCAAGCTTACGGAAAGGGGCATTAAATGGACGATAAATTTCAAAATCTTAAAGTCATGGTGATCGATGATTCTAAAACCATTCGTCGTACTGCTGAAACATTATTACAAAGAGAAGGTTGTGAAGTAGTTACTGCGGTAGATGGTTTTGAAGCCTTGTCTAAGATTGCTGAAGCTAATCCAGATATCGTTTTTGTTGATATTATGATGCCTCGTTTGGATGGTTATCAAACCTGTGCATTGATTAAAAATTCTCAAAATTATCAAAATATTCCAGTCATTATGCTATCAAGCAAAGATGGCTTATTTGATCAAGCAAAGGGTCGCGTTGTCGGTTCTGATGAATATTTAACCAAACCATTTAGTAAAGATGAATTATTGAATGCAATTCGCAACCATGTGAGTGCATAACGGTTAATTTGGGGGAAAGAATGACAAAAATTTTAATCGTTGATGATTCACCAACTGAAATGTTTAGATTTAAAGAAATCTTGGCTAAACATGGATTTGAGGTGATTGAAGCAACCAACGGTGCAGATGGAATAACCATCGCACAAGCCGAGTTACCAGATCTTGTATTGATGGATGTGGTTATGCCTGGGGTCAATGGCTTCCAAGCAACTCGTCAAATTGCTCGTGGTGCAACAACGAAGCATATTCCAATTGTGATTGTAAGTACCAAAGATCAAGAAACTGACCGTGTGTGGGGCAAACGTCAGGGTGCTTGTGACTATCTAACAAAACCAATTGATGAAAATCAGCTGATCAGCACAATCAAGCAGCATCTGCAAGCAGGATAATGTATGGCAGCAAATGGATTTATCGAATTACTTCGATTGTCTAAGCGAGGAAATAAAAATTACGCTGACAATGAAAGTGAAGTAAACCGATGGTCAGGCATTGCATTTGAAATGATGGGGCAATATTTTGTTGCTCCATTGGGGGAAGTTTCGGAAGTTATTTATCCGCCAAAATATACACCAGTTCCCAATGTTCAGGGCTGGGTAAAAGGTTTAGCGAATATTCGCGGACGGTTATTGTCGGTTTCCGATTTGGCTTTTTATTTAACGGGGCAAAGAAGCCAATTTCTACCTACTCAAAAAGTCTTATGTATTAGTCATAATGACCATTATGTTGGTCTGGTCGTAGATCAGGTTTTGGGGATTCAACATTTTAATAAAAAAAGCTTTTTTTCTAAAAATAATCAACTGGAAGAAAAGCTTCAAACTTATTGTCAAGGATATTTCCAACAGCACAACCAAGCTTGGAACATATTCTTATTCAGTCGTTTGTTGAATGATCCTCAATACATGAACGCATCAGAAAAATTTATAAACTAGCTTTGACGCCTAATTAGAGTTAAGCGAATCGGGAGAAGCTGAATGGGCTTTAAACTAAAAAAGAAAAATACAGGGGATACTGCTCAAAAAAGTAGTCCGGGCGTATTAACAAAAACCAAATCGAAAATTGATGAGTTTGCAAAGTTATTTGGGGAAAGTGACAAATCAAAACCATTTATTCAAATGGCGATTGTCAGCATCATCGTTGCGATTATTTTACTTTTGGTTTTATTCTATACAGTTCCTCGAAATAACGACTTAACTCGTAGTTTGGGTGAATTAAAACTTTTATCTCAAACATTATCGCGTCAAGCAACAGAAGCAACAGCTTCAGGTTCAAAAGAATCGATCAATGCTTTAGTGGCATCACAAAAGAAATTTAAAGAAAACTTGGATATTGTGAAAGATATTCATGCATCTTCAAAAGCAGTTGAAGGGGTTGAAAAAACCTGGAATCAGGTTTCTGCTGATATTGACATGATTGCGACCCATCAAAAAATCATTAACCAGTTATATGACACCAATATCGCCGTTGCAGATGTGATTCCTGGCATGCAGGCTGAATATAACTTAATGGTTGACCAAATGGCACGTGATAACATGCCAAGTACACAGGTTGTAATCGCGAAAAACCAAGTATTCCTTGCAGAACGTATTTTACGTTCAATTGGTTCAGTACTCGGTGGTTCAGATAATACGCGTGCTTCTGCAGAAGACTTTAATGCCGATACTGAAACTTTCGGAACATACTTAAATGCGCAATTAAATGGTAATGCAGATTTGGGTGTAACTCGTATTGACAAGCCTGAGTTGCGTGAATCTTTAGAAAGTATCAAATCAGATTATAATGAAATTGTGCAATTGGCATCGACTTCAGTATTGAAGAACTCTGATCAAATTTTTAAAGTTCGCCAAGCTTCATCAAATATCTTTGCAGAATCTGATAATTTATTAAAAGGCTTAGATCGACTTTCAGTAAATACAGGTGTAGGTACAATTTTACCAGCCTTAATCTTATTGTTTGCTTTAGGCGCATTCTTATTTGCTGTATTTAAATTGATTGGTTTACGTAGTGAGTCAGATAAAGTACGTGTAATGCGTTTACAAGACGAATATGACCGTAACCAAAATGCGATTTTACGTTTATTGGATGAAATTGCCGATTTGGCAGATGGTGACTTGAGTTCGTATGCAACGGTATCTGAAGACTTTACAGGTGCAATTGCCGATTCGATTAACTTTGCGATTGATCAGTTACGTGATCTTGTATCGCGAATCAATGAGACTTCTCAAGAAGTTGCACAATATACCCAGAATACTCAACAAATTACCAACCAGTTGGCTGAGGCATCTGAGCATCAGGCGCAAGAGATTGCGGGTGCATCGACAGCGATTAATGAAATTGCACAATCAATTGACCACGTATCTGCCAATGCTGCCGAATCAGCAGAGGTAGCACAACGTTCAGTACAAATCGCGTCAAATGGTGCAGATGTTGTAAACCGTTCAATTGAGGGGATGGATACGATTCGTGAGCAGATTCAAGAAACATCAAAGCGTATCAAACGTTTGGGTGAATCTTCTCAAGAGATTGGTAACATTGTCTCGCTGATTAACGATATTGCTGACCAAACCAACATCTTGGCATTAAACGCTGCAATTCAGGCATCTATGGCAGGTGAAGCAGGTCGTGGTTTCGCCGTGGTAGCGGATGAGGTACAACGTCTTGCAGAACGTTCAGCATCAGCGACCAAGCAGATTGAAACATTGGTAAAAACCATTCAGACCGATACCAACGAAGCCGTAATTTCAATGGAACAAACCACTTCTGAGGTTGTGCGTGGTGCGAACCTTGCAAAAGATGCGGGTGTTGCCTTGGGTGAAATTCAAACAGTATCAAGTAACTTGGCAGGTTTGATTGAAAGTATTTCTGAATCAGCGAAATTGCAGTCTGCATCAGCAGGTCATATTGCCAATACGATGAATGTTGTACAAGAAATTACTTCGCAAACTACGGGTGCAACGTTTGATACAGCACGTTCGGTATCTGAATTGGCAAGTATGGCGGATTCATTACGTCAATCAGTTTCTGACTTTAAATTACCAGACTAAAACGATTGAGACTTGATATGCGCAATTTCTACACTAAAACGGTAGTGATTGCGCACAGTGAAAAGCCTTCTAAAGCCATTCAGCTTGACTGTATTTTGAAAGGTTTTAGTCCCAAAATCGGGAACTAACATAGAAGCCTGAGCTATGAAAGAAATATTAAAACATTTAGTTGAACACGTCACTTTACCTGAAGATGCTTATCTTGATCAGGATGATGAGATTTTAGAAATTTTTGTAGAAGAACTTGAAGAAATTTTTGAACAGTTGCAAGCTTCTCTTGATCAATGGCTAAATGATGAGTCCAAAGATAAGGAATTGGTGAATGTACGTCGCTATTTCCATACCCTTAAAGGCTCTGGACGTATGGTGGGGGCAAAGCGTTCAGGTGAGTTGGCTTGGACTGTTGAAGATACATTAAATCGTGTAATTGCAAAAAACTTGGAATTAAGTACTGAAATTCAACAATATGTCAGTGCTGTATTTAATGTGTATAAGTTCAAATTGTATGCTGAGTTTTTAAATAAACAACCACATCATTTAGATTTGGCACCATTGGTGTATTTGGGGCAACAATTACAGCAAAAACAGAGTTTAGAACCTGCATTGGCGGATCTACTGTCACTTGCGCATACCCTCAATCATGAGAATGTGCTGACGGGTTTAGAAATTGCTGATAGCGAGCCACTTGTAGAGCATATAGAAACAGTAGCAGCTATGGCAAACCACGAAAATGCCGAAGAGCATGCAGTGGCAGACCCGATTCAAATTGATGAATCTGCAGCGGAAACAACGCCGACTTCGGATGAAAGTTTAATCTCTGAAACCCTGACGATTTTTGTTGAAGAGTCGGAAGAACATCTGGCAACGATCAAAGACTTTTTGCATTTAGAGCAACATACACCGGAACAATATAATCGCTTGATTCGGGCATTACATACTTTGCGCGGAAGTTCTTCTATGGCGCATATTCAGGATGTATTTGAAGCAAGTGGTAAAGTTGAGCATTTGTTTAAAGTGTTGGTCCAAGAAGATACGGAGTCTTCTAAAAATGAAAACGCCCTATTGACTTATTATGCTGAATTCGTCAGTGATTATTTGCATGTACTCAAGCAAACCGGTGATCAAGATACGCAATTAGCCCAGATTTATCAAAAATTTAATGATGCTTGGGAGCGTTATGATTTCCAACATCAATATCAACAAGATCATCAGTCACAAGCAGGTTTAGTGACTCAATTGGTCGATTTGGAAATTGATCTATTGTTGGATGCTGAATTTGAGTTTGATAAACGCGCTCAAGTTGAATATCCAGAATATTTCCAACAACTGATTCAACAGGCTCAGATCCTCGTCGATCATACCGACAATCGTGCGTCACAAGGTATTCATGATTTCAGTCTTGCACTCAAAGACGGATATACACAGATTATTGCCAAGCCTGATTTGTTGAATACAGATTATGCTTTCGAAATATTCTCTAAAGCACATCAAGAATTCATTCATTTATTTGATACCTTGGCATCTGGTCAGCGTGTCAGCTTGAGTGGTGCAACTCAGGCGATTTTGGATGAGCTTCATGATTATGTACATCAAGAAATTGATGTAGATCAGATTCAAATTGCTGAACCAAGCATTGAGCCAGCAGTTCAACATGCGGTAGTAGCTGTATCTGATATTAACGCTGTTGAGACAGGCAATCATTATGTCTTAACTCAAATTAATCTTGATAAGCAAAATATAGATTCTGCGCAAAGTCAGCGTGAGTTTGATGCTGACGTTCTTGACATTTTTATTGAGGAGGCCGATGAGCTGTTGGTAGGTATGGATCATGACCTAAATACATGGTCAAGTCATCCAGATGATACCACTGCACTCAATAATTTAATGCGCTATTTGCACACTTTAAAAGGTGGCGCAAATATGGTTCAGGCGACGCATATTGGTTTAATTGCTCATGAACTCGAAACAATTTATGAGCGCGTGATTAAAGGTCAGCTCAAAGCTGGACCACAAGTTATTCAATCTATTCGTTTGATTCAAGATGATGTCGCAGATCGTATTCAGTTGATTCGTGAAAAATCTATTGATTATCCTGCAACACACATTCTTGAGGTTTTACAGCATATTGATCAACAGCAATTCTTGCATGATACGAATGTTGAGATAGCTGAAAAAGCCCAAGATGAGATTGTTTTAGTTGACGAGTCTGTTACTCCAGAATTTGATGTTATTTCTGCAGATCAGCAGCAAGCAACGCTTGAACAAGCTGAGCCATTCGTTGAACAGATTCAAGTAGATGACTTGGATGACGCCGAACGTGTTGCTCAAGAAACCTTCATTGAGGAAGCTCGTGAGCTGATTGATGATGGGTTAAATATCTTGAATCAATGGTTTGATCAACGAAGTAACCGTAGTTTACTACTTCAATTGCAACGTATTGCACACAGCTTAAAAGGCGGTGCAAAAATGGTGAAATTGGAAGGTGTTGCGGATATTGCTTATGAGCTTGAAAATGCATTTGAACAATTTGGTCAGCACAACTTTAATTCCAATGTCTATGACGGTTTATTGGAAAGTGCTTTTCACTGGTTAGATGCAGCAATTTTCAAACAGAGTTACGATAATTTTGATGGTTTGAAGTTAAATTTAAACCGTATGCAATATGTCGATGTTTCTGCTCAGCTTCCAGAAAAATTATCTCGAACCAATTTGATTTTTGAACAGACCAATAATGAGTTTGTTCAAGGAGATGGAACTGAACCACCATCTATGTTGGGTGAATGGGATCTTTCTGAAAAAACTGAAACCAATAATGAGATGATTCGTATCTCTGCGGATTTGGTTGAGAAGATGATCGATCTTTCTGGTGAAAATGCCATTAACCGCTCGCGTATTGAAATGGATTTGGGTCAATTGGGAAATACATTGACCGATATGGAGCTTGCGATTCAACGTTTGGCAGATCAGCTTCGTCGAATGGAAGGCGAGTTGGAAAGTCAAATTATTGCTAAACATGGGGATTTAAGTGCGCGCTATGCGGACTTTGACCCATTGGAAATGGACCAATATTCATCCTTGAATCAATTGTCTAAATCGCTTGCTGAATCTGCATCTGACTTGGTGGACTTTAAAACCACCTTAGCGGAGAAAATTCGTGATACTGAAGGCTTATTATTGCAACAGTCACGTATTCAAGCTGAAATTCAAGAAAGCTTGATGCGTACCCGACTTGTTCCTTTCTCTCGTTTATTACCACGATTACAGCGTTTGGTACGCCAAACCGCCTCGGCGGTCAATAAGCCTACCGAACTGTTGGTGAATAATACGGAAGGTGAATTAGATCGTAATATTTTAGAGAAATTAGTATCTCCATTAGAGCATATGTTGCGTAATGCCATCGACCACGGGATCGAAGATACAGAGCAGCGACAAAAAGCTGGCAAGCCATTGACTGGTCGAATCGACTTGAATATTAGTCGCCAAGGTACCGATGTTTTGGTGTCCTTTAAAGATGATGGTAAAGGAATCAATCCTGCAATTATCCGCGATAAAGCTATTGAAAAAGGTTTGATTAAATCAGATCAGCATTTAGAGCCAGAAGAAATTTTACAATTTATTTTCCATCCTGGTTTTAGTACAGCACAGCAAGTCACCCAGATTTCTGGACGCGGTGTTGGACTGGATGTGGTTCAAAGTGAAATTAAATCGCTAGGGGGACAGGTCAGTGTAAGTTCTGAACTGGGTCATGGCTCTACTTTTACCATCCGTGTGCCAACAACAGTTGCTGTGAGTGATGCATTGATGGTGAAAGTCGGTGATCAACAGTTTGCTGTGCCATTATCGCAAATTGATCGTATTGTGCGAATTTCCCCAGCCGCTCTGGAAGAGTATTTCGAAACTCAAAATGACTATTTCGATATAGATTACCAAAGTTATAAATTGCGTTATCTCGGTGAATTTACAGCCAATCAGGTGACGCCACGTTTACATGGCTTTGCACATTCATTACCTGTGTTATTGATTAAAGGGAGCTTAGGTCAATCTGTCGCGATTCTGGTTGATCAGTTAATTGGTTCGCGTTCTCAAATTGTGGTAAAACCGATTGGGAAGCAATTTGCGGCAATTAATGCGATTGCAGGTGCAACGATCCTCGGTGATGGTCAAGTTTGTTTGATTCTTGATGGGCAAAATATTGCGCGACAAGTTCAGAGTTCAAGTCGTGGTGGTGCAGAATATTTACAACAAGATAAACAACGTCATCGCGATCAACGTCGTCTGATTATGATTGTGGATGACTCGGTGACAGTGCGTAAAGTAACGTCACGTTTATTGGAACGTCAAGGTTTTGATGTGATTACGGCTAAAGACGGTGTTGATGCGATTGAGCAACTTGAAAATGTCAAACCAGATCTGATGTTGCTCGATATTGAAATGCCACGAATGGATGGATTTGAGGTGACCAATTTGGTTCGCCATCATGAAATTCATCGTGACTTGCCAATTATTATGATTACCTCACGAACAGGTGAAAAACATCGCGAACGTGCATTCAGCTTGGGTGTGACAAACTATATGGGTAAACCATTCCAAGAGGCTGATTTATTAGCCAATATTGATGCTTTGTTGACGGTTAAATAGGAGCGCTCATGGCAGGAAATATCGAAAAATCTGCGCTTGATAAAATCAGTACGCAGGAACTGCAACATCTGATTACGGTGTCTACAGGGTTTATTGATGCTTATATTATTAATTGTTATGGCAAAGACCCGATGTTGTTGCCACAGAATGTGGTGCTGTCTGCGCAGAACAGTCCAATTCACGTGCCTGTAGTGGAATGGCATGAAAAGAAATTACCCACCTTTAGTGTCAGTGATCCCAGAAAGGCTTTGGGAGTCGCCTTGATTATTGAAGGTGAAGAGGCGGATGATCGTTTTGCTTTAATGTGCAATGAAATGCCGAACTCTATTCGTTTACGTATTTCTGAGGTGGTGGATGTTGAAGACGCTGTTGAAGACAAAACCATTTTTCAATATGTCAAAATAGGTAATGTTCGTTACCATGTTCCAGACTTAGATCAAATTCAGCTAGAGGTTGGGTTAAGAAAAGCTGAGTGACTTACTGAAATGTTGCATGCTAAAAGTTAACGCTATTTCATTTAAAACCGAGCGATATGTGTTGCTCGGTTTTCTCTTTTTATACATTTATTTTTCAACAGATTTGACTATATTAACCTGAGTTCGATGTAATTAAATCTTCAACTCATTGAAAAGTAATAAATCTCTATGGGGTTTTGCTGCTTTTTTATCCAATTTTGGGATGAGGAGCGGAGCTCCGTAAGCGCAACCAACAATAGCGTTTCATTTCTCTTGATCAATAAAATGAAAGCGAACAATAGATTGTTTGATGATCTAAAGCTTGCACTGCCACGCTTTACTTCTAAATTTTAAATTGTTTTGCGTAGGCGATGCCTCACTTTTCAGAGATGAAAAGTGACAAAAATCTTTCGTTGAGCGAGGGGTACATCCTCATACCCCCGCTCAACATGGCGACATCCATGTCGCCTCACGATAGCAAGACCATCTATGATTCAAAAGTACAAAATAAATGAATCATCCAAATCACTTGTATGAATAATCAGGCGGTTTGGCTATATCATCTTTCATCAAGGATTTTTATAGAACTCAGGTTATATTAGCGCAAGTCAAATTTAAATCTGGACAATAACAAGTCAATATATACAGGTTTTACGATCCATTGACCTGATTTGTGAATTTTAAGAGGTTTTTTCATCGTTACTCTAATTTTTTCGTTTAAAAAAGGGATGCTAATCACACTAAACTGTGTTAATTCTTTGATCTTTCTTTAATTCGACAAAATAAGCTCTAACTTAATCAACTATTTCAAAATTAGCTTGATAATTTTAAGAAAAATAACTTGACCTTCAATAGGATAGTGATATTTTAAGAAATATTAGAGTTCTTAAAAAGTGAACCTTTTTGCCATTATACGTCGTAAAACATTGGGGTTTCTTATAACAATAATAGGTTGACTACTGGAAGAAAAAATTTATGAGTTATATGAGTTATGATAGTAGCCTCGTAATAGGTTCTGCGTGCATTGCAGTGATTATCTGTTACATTGCTATTTCATTAGAACAACTCATTTTTACACCTCATGCGGCGCGTATTCAAAAAGTAATTATCTGTTTAAGTGGTATGGCACTTGGATTTGCCATTTGGGCGATGCATTTTGTCGGAATGTTGGCTTGCCATTTACCAGAAAATCACACTTTTGATCTAACACTCACTGTAATCTCTTATATTATTGCAACATTGGCTTCAATATTTGCAGTTTGGTTAACAACACAGGACACATTACCTCTTCCGCGTTTAATTTTAGGCGCTTTACTGATGGGATTGGGGATTGCCGGCATGCATTATGTCGGCATGATGGGGTTGGAAATTCCAAACCAGCAAATTTATTATCATCCAATTTTAGTCATACTCTCTGTGACGATTGCAATCAGTGGTTCGGGATTATCGTTTTGGCTGGCATTTAAGTATAAAAATACCTTTAGTCATAAGTTGTTGTATAAAGCCGCCGTATCCATCATGATTGCACTGAGCATTGTAGGGATGCACTATACAGGTATGGCGGCGGCAACGTTTTCGTCAACGCATGTCAATCATTTTGAAAATCAGTTGAACGAAGGGCAAGGTGTTTTGTTGTTCACTATTATTTTTGTGGCAAGTTTGATTCTTGTTTCTGCCTTTTGTGTGGCAATTTTAGAACGAAGATTAGAAGAACGCAGTTTACAATTAATACAAGCCAATAAAGAGCTTGAAGGATTGGCACTTCAAGATAATCTCACGAAGTTACCTAATCGTCTTTTTTTAGTTGAATATACGGATGCATTATTTCTAGATTATAAGGAAACAGCAACAAAAATAGCCTTTGTTTATATTGATCTTGATCGTTTTAAGTCTGTGAATGATGCCTTTGGTCATCATATTGGTGATGAACTGCTGGTGAAGTTCGCTCAACGTTTATATCCATTATTGACTGAAGGACAAAAGCTGATTCGTATTGGTGGTGATGAATTTATCCTGATTCTTGAAGATTCAAGCCGTATTCAAGCCGAGCATATTGCTGAATTATTCTTACAAAAAATCCAGGATAGTTTTCAAATTTCGGGTAAAGAAATCAATATTTCAGCAAGCATAGGCATCGTCTTTTTTCCAGATCACGGGCAAAATTTACAAGATTTATTGATTAATGCAGATTCCGCAATGATGCAATCCAAAGAACAGGGGCGAAATACCTATAGTGTGTATAGCTGCTCTTTGGACCAGCAGCATCACAATCGAAGTCAATCTAAATTGATTAATGATTTATACAAAGCAGTTGAAGAACAACAATTTATCCTATTTTATCAACCAAAGTTTACTGCTGATTATCGTATTTGTGGTGTTGAAGCACTGATTCGTTGGAAACATCCAAGTTTGGGATTATTAGCACCCAGTATGTTTATTGGCGGCGCTGAACAGACAGGCTTGATTATTCGTATGGGCTATTGGGCTTTAGAACAAGCCTGTATGCAGATTCAACAGTGGGAACAAAAGAATTATGCCTTTTGTCCTGTTGCCGTTAATTTATCCGCGGTGCAATTTGAACATAAGCATCTGATTGGAAATTTAGAAAAGTTAATTCAGAAATATCATGTCAAGCATGGAAATTTAATTATCGAAATTACTGAATCAACAGCGATGCATCATATCGATGATAGTATTCAAACTTTTGAAAAACTTAGAAATTTAGGAATTAAACTGGCGATTGATGACTTTGGAACAGGGCATTCCAGTTTTTTATATTTAAAAGATTTACCTGTAGATGAATTAAAAATAGATCGTGAATTTATTCGAAATCTGTGTGAAGGTTCAAAAGAACAAATTATTTTAGAAAGTATTATTCATCTGGCAATCCGTTTAGGCTTGGTCGTCACCGCAGAAGGTGTCGAAACTGAACAACAAGCGCAAATTCTTAAACGTCTAGGTTGTCAACAATTACAAGGCTATCTTTTAGGAATGCCATTGCCTGTCGATCGTTTAGAAGCCAATTATCACTCTCCATAAATAGCCAACAGTGGTTGTTTCTGCGTTATTCACATCACCATTTTATTTCGCAAAAAATCAAATTAAATATTTAAATTGATAAAGTTAAGTATTTTTGATCAAAAAATAACAAATGTAATGTGTTGAAAAAAATAACTTTTTATATATCTATGCAAAAAACTCAGCAATCATCTTGAGTAAAAATCATTTTTCTTAATAGTAACTCAACGTCTACAATCTGCTTAGTTTATGTGATGACTGTCTCATAATTTTATTAAAACAAGATATATCTCAATTTGTTTAGATAAAATAAATGAAATTTTAATCAAAGCTAGATGATTGAAGTTAAAAGAATATGTATCAGTAATCACAATAAACCTTAAACATAATTTGTTTTCTCTTTTGAAAGGGTTATTTCATGAAAAAATTAGGTCTTCTTGCTGCTGCTTGTGTTATGTCATCTGCATCTTTTGCAGCACCAGTAAACGGTGGAACAGTTCATTTTGTGGGTGAATTAGTAAATGCTGCATGTGCAGTAAGTACAGATACAGCGGATCAAACTGTAGATTTGGGTCAACACCGTACTGCGCGTTTAGCTGTAGCTGGTGACAAATCAGGTCCAGTTCCATTCAACATTCAATTGGTTGACTGTGATGCTTCACTTGTAACTAACGGTGTTTCTTTTGCATTCAATGGTCAAACTGTAAGCACAAACAATAAATTATTGGCTGTAAACGGTGGTGGCGGTAACGCACCTGCTGCAACAAATGTTGGTATCGAAATCACAGATTATGCATCTAAAATTTTGGCTGTAGATGGTTCTGATTTCTCTACAGAAAAAGCAATTATTGATGGTACAAACACTTTCCCATTTACAGCACGTTATGTAGCGACTGGTGCATCTACACCAGGTAAAGCAAATGCTGATGCAACTTTTGTTGTGAACTATAACTAAGGATTCATTCAAATCTTGATTTGAATAAATCACACTGAATGGGCTGATTTCATATGAACAAATATTTAACTGTACTGGTTGGGATGTTTTTATTTCAAAGTGCTTTTGCAGACAGTTATGTATTTGGTGGAAGAGCCCATTTTAGTGGTTCCTTAGTGAATCCAAGCTGTTTATTTGCCCAGAAAAGCAACTTCAAGTTTGGTGAAAATCGTGAAACTGAGTCTCATTTAGAATTGAATGTTTCAAATTGCTCTTCAACGGTTTATTACAACCTCGCCATTGCTTTGAAAGATGCCAACAATAGTCATCTTATCTCTGACTCATTGGCGTTGCCTGAACAAACATTTTATTTGATGCCTGGCATGAATTTGCATCATTCAAATGTATATCAACGATCAACATTGTCTCAGGTCGCTCACGAAGTCACAAATATGACTCAAGAGCCTGAACTAACAAATATTGATGAAACAGTTGTATTGCCTTTATCGAAGCTCAATGGTCAGTCGACTGAAAATAGTAAAAATATTTTGATTTCTGTTTTTTATCCATAAGTTGTTTTGGAATATTGATATGAATTTAAGCATGTTTAAAAACGGTGTATTGGGTGTGGCTTTATCATGCCTAGCTTCCTTTTCATATGCTGAAGGTAAGGCGATTGGTGGGGTATCTTTAGGTGCAACACGTGTGATTTATCCGATGGAAGCCAAGCAAGTTTCTCTATCTGTGATCAACCACAGTAAAAAAGATCGCTATCTGATTAACTCATGGGTTGAAAATAAAAAAGAAGAAAAAGTTAAAAACTTTTTGGTGACGCCACCTTTATTTGTGGCAGAGCCAGCAACAGAAAATACTTTGAGAATTGTGAACTTAGTAAAAGATCTGCCACAAGATCGTGAGTCAGTTTTTTGGTTAAATGTAAAATCAATTCCATCTGTAGACAAAGAAGTTCTTGCGGAAAAGAACATTTTACAGCTTGCTGTACTGTCACGAATCAAGCTGTTTGTTCGTCCAGAAAAATTAAAGATTGCGCCTGAAGACGCAATAACAAAAGTCAAATTTGTAAAAACTGCGGAAGGTGTAGAGGTGGATAACCAATCTCCTTATCACATCTCATTTGTCAATTTGGTGCTGAATGAGACCAAGTTAGATAGCGTGATGGCTGCACCATTTGAAAAAACAAAAATTTCAAAAACCTCAGGGAACAAGCTGAGTTATCAAACTGTGAATGACTATGGTGGTGTGACACCAAAAGTAGAAATAAACCTAAATTAATAATATGTGTTGTATAGGTACTTGAGTGATGATGCCGAATAAACCGATGTATGCAAAAATGAAAGTATTGCCAATGTGTATTGCATCGGCGATGGCGGTCAGTGCTGCATGCGTAGAAAACGCGCATGCAGAGCAAGTATTTAATACTGCCTTTTTAACTGATGGTTTGTCGAATGCGCAAATTGCAGACTTGACCAAATTACAAAGTTCACCACAACAATTACCAGGCGTTTATCGGGTTGAGATTTATGCCAATGATGAATATGTGGTTACTCGTGATATTCAGTTTGTGGAAAAACAAAATACTGCAGATGCAACAGGGTTAATGCCTTGTTTAGACCTTAAACTATTAGAAAGTTTTGGGGTAAATATGGCGGCTTATCCTGAGCTATTGGCATCGTCAAATCCACAATGTTTAGACATCAGTCAATTGATCAATGGTGCAAATAGTCGCTTTCAGTTTAGTAAGCAAAAACTCTATATTGATTTACCACAAATCTCGTTAAAAAATCAGGTGCGCGGATATATTCCACCAGAACAATGGGATGAAGGCATTAATGCGATGTTTTTAAATTACCGGATGTCAGGATATAACAACTCTGGTTCAGTTACTGCAGGAAATGGTCTATATATCAGTGTAGACAGTGGCATGAATTTAGGTTCATGGCAATTACGTCATTCTGGCAGTTTTAATTACAGTTCTAATAATAACTTGAGTACGCATGAGTGGACCAATCTCAATACTTATGTGCAAAAAACACTGATTCCAATCAAAAGCCAACTTAGAATTGGTGATGGTGCGAGCGAAGGCAGTATTTTTGATAGCTTCAGTTATCGTGGTGCCGAGTTATCTACTGCCGATGCCATGTATCCTGATAGCCAACAGGGTTATGCACCGAATGTGCGTGGGGTTGCTAAAACCAATGCCAAAGTTGTGATTCGACAAAATAATAATATTGTTTACCAAATCAATGTCGCTCCTGGTCCTTTCTTAATTCAGGACTTGAACCCTGCTTTTGGTAGTGGTGACTTACAGGTATCCATTGAAGAAAGTGATGGTTCAATCCAAAGTTACCTTGTGCCGTATTCAAGTTTACCGATTTTACAACGCGAAGGGCGTACACGTTATAGTGTTTTAGCGGGTGAATTCCGCAATGGTTCTCGTAACAACAGAGAAAATGAAAATGTTGTGCAAGCGACTGTTGTACATGGATTACCAAAAGGGCTTTCGATTTATGGCGGGACTCAACTGTCCTCGAATTATCAAAGCACTTTACTCGGCTTTGGCAGTAACATGGGGCAGTTTGGCGCTTTTTCTTTCGATTTAACGCATGCAAACAGTGAGTTGGTCGATGGTTCCAAGCACCGTGGTCAATCGATGCGTTTCCTCTACTCTAAATCTTTACTGCGCTCAGGAACAAGTTTTCAGCTTTTGGGTTATCGCTATTCAACGCGTGGCTTCTATACACTCAATGATGTCTTTTACGGGCAAATGAGTGAAAACTATAGTGAGGCTGAAACTCAGGACGGCAATTTGGCAAATGTAGGTATCATTGCCAATGGCTATGATCTGAACCATGCTAAAAAAGGTCGTTTGCAAGCCAACATTTCGCACTCAATGGGGCGTTATGGTTCACTTTACTTTGCAGCAAACCAGCAAAGTTATTGGGGAACTGCCAAAAAAGATGAATGGATACAGGCTGGCTACAATGGTGCATGGAATGGCATAAGCTATTCGCTCGGTGTCAGCCGCAACATGTTTTCACAACTGGACAAAGTAAATACACTTTATACCGCTAATGCATCTTTTCCGCTCGGTCGTCTGCGTTCTAAAGCGAATTTCCGTGATAACCCTTGGGCGAATACCTATGCAACAGTATCGACCACACAAAATTCAGATGGCAATAATTCTTATCAGACTGGAATTAGCGGCACTTTATTGAAAGACCGCAATTTGAGTTATAGCATTCGCCAAGGTTATGTCACTGAACAAGGTTCAGCAGGCGCCATTAATGTGGGCTATAACGGAACTTATGGCAATGTAGGTGCAGGTTATAGCTATGATGGAAACAATAATCGCTTTAGCTATAGTGCAAGTGGTGGCATGTTGCTGCATAAAGATGGATTGACCTTTGGTCAGATTCTTGGTGATACCAGTATTTTAGTCAAAGCTCCTGGTGCTAAAGGGGTCAAAGTTGAAAACTATAATGGGGTTAAAACCGATTGGCGTGGTTATGCAATCTTGCCGTATGCCTCTGAATATCGTTTAAATCGTGTGGCATTGGATTCAAACAGTTTTGATTCAAATTTAGAAATCAACAGCAATGTCAATAATGTTGTGCCAATTCGTGGTGCGATTAGCCGCGCAACATTTGATACCAGTATTGGTGTACGTGCTTTGATCGATCTCAAATATCAAGGGCAACCGATCCCTTATGCCAGTAATGTGACGGTCACTGCGAGTAAAACTGTAGGTATGGCGGCAGAGTCAGGGCAAGTTTATATGACTGGCTTACCGCTTAAAGGTGTGCTTGAAGTAACTTGGGGCGACGCAAACGAACAAAAATGTGTTGCAGATTATGATATTAGCACTGCTGACTTAAGCCTTGCAGTACAACAGTTTGATGTTGAATGTAAGTAACCGGAGAATATTGATGAAAAACCAATTACTTGCTTCAACTCTATTAATTCTGACTGCGATGGATGTTTCAGCAGGCTGGTGGCGTGAAGAACACAACAAAAATTTATATGCGGACTTTGGTACCTATACGTTTACCGATCCTGCCGATAATACGGCAGGAAAGACCTTTGATTCAGTCCTGACAGTCAGTGTAAATGGTGATCCTTGGACGACCCATTGTGATAACGGTACGACGCTCACTGGCGCTTCTATTCCTATTTATATGACTGCCTACTACACAGGACCTCGAGTCATCATTGGCGGAAAAAGCTATATGCAAGTGAATGACTACTTACAAGCCTCTGTTCGATATACCTATAATGGAACCAATATTAACGTACCCGCTCAAAATGGGCGCTTTGGTTTTCCATCTGAACGCTGTGGAACTTCTACACACACTGGAAATACACAATATACAGTGACCATGAGGATTTCTAAACCTTTTGTTGGATTTACGGATATTGACATTCCATTGGCTGACTTCTATGTCGGTGATAATGCTGCTCCGTATGGTTCTGCACTCATTAATGGTGCAAAACAAACCTTACATCTAAGAGGACGAGTGATTGTTCCTCAAAACTGTATTATTAATGATGATGTTGAATCAATTGTTGATTTTGGAAATATCCCAACTTATAACTTTAAAAGTGCGGGTATAGGCAACAAAATTAACGGTATTCCGAAAGCCAATATGCCGTTGTCAATAAAATGTAATAGTTTTATTAGCGATAATGCACCACTAACGCTACGGGTCCAAACAGACAAAGTTGGTGGACCTGCCAATGACATCATTGTGTCCAATAATCCTGATATTGGTTTTAAAATGTCAGACCAAAATGACAATGTACTGATTCCTAATAATATCAACAGTAAAATTCATTTCAACAATACCAATCCTGCCAATATCGTGGTGAAAGCATGGCCTGTTAGTGTCACTGGAAACCAGCCTACACCAGGTCCTTTTCAGGCGCGTGGCTATTTCAGAATAGATTTTGACTAGGGGTTGATGATGAATATATTAAAGCAAAATCTTTATCGTACGGCTTGTTTGCTTATGGTGAGTATGGGTCTGTACAGTTATGCACACGCTGATTTGGGAACCTATAACTTTACTTTAAAAGGCAATGCGACAAATTCAACCTGTGGTGTTGAGGAGAGTCAGGCGCATAAAATAGTCGATATGGGATTAAATTCTACACGTCAATTAAAAACACCCGGAGATAAAGGTCCACGTGTCGCGATTCCATTTAATTTGGTTCAATGCCCTGCGGGAGCAGAAGTCAGGTTTACGTTTATGGGTGAACAGAACCCTGTGAATAATCAACTTTTGGCTTTAAGTAATCCTAATGCAACATCAACTGCACAGCACGTTGCGATCGAGTTAACAGATTCTAATCGTAATCGCGTTCCAATTACTAAAACAAATAGATTTCCAAATGATGTTTCTAGTAAAAGTCGTCCTTTTTTAGTGGATGCGAATGGCAATGCCTCAGTAGTATTTTATGCCAATTATATTGCAACGGATGCGCCTGCAACGCCAGGTTTTGCCAATGCCTATGCTGAATTTTGGATAGACTATCAATAAAAAAAGCACAGTAAAATATTTGATTCTTCAATGTTTTTTAGGGGGCAATAAACAGTATAGCCATCAAATGTTTTACTTACTCAGATAACTGATTTGGATCAACATGCTCATTCAAAATAAGTTGATCTTTTGCTATAAACATTTACACCTAGATTGACGATCTTGCTGATCGTCTATGAGAGAAAGTTTTGATCGATAACTAAATTCTAAAAGTTATTAGATTAGATGTTATTGTAATTTTGATGAGTTTAAGATTTAGCATAACTACGCTTAAAAAATAAATAAAATCATAATGTTGAAACTTTTTAAAGGTAAGGCATCTCAGCGCTACTTGGTTCGTTTTGAATTGTCCGTTTTGATCATGCTAAACGAAAACCAATCTGATGACTGAAACCAGTACCTGCATAGTTACAATTTTTTATCATTTTATGTTTTATAAGTGAATGAATCCTAGATAAGTTTACAATTTTAAATAATGAGTCCGACAAAATTTATGAAGATCGGGCATTACACTTTATTTAGTCATAAATTGATAAACTTTTTTGTGGAAAGTTCTTATGTTTTCAAACTATATCCATTCTTTTGCTTTATTTTTTTCCTTGCTCAATCCTTTTTTAATGAGCATCTATATGATTGGAATGATTCGACATACTGAAACGAAGGTGTTTAATAAAAGTTTAGCCCAAGGGGCATTGATTGCTTATGTGGTTTTTTTACTGTTCGCATGGGGTGGCGAAGCAATCTTTAGTTCTTATTTAAATGTTCGTTTTGAATCCTTTCAGATTTTTGGTGGACTGATTTTCTTGGTGATCGGTTATCGTTTTGTTTTCCAAGGTGCGGATACGATTGGAGAGATGAGAGGAACGCCAGCACATTTGGCAAGTACGATGGCGATGCCTTTCATGATTGGTCCAGGTACAATTAGTGCGGCTGTGGTCACTGGTGTCAGTATGTCTTTAGTCGAATCAGCACTCTTGATTGCATTCACTTTATTTATCAGCTGTGGCATTTTAATGATTATGAAATTTGGTCATGATCATCTGCGCTATAGTCATGCCAAATATATTGATCGTTATTTTGATATTGTTGGGCGTTTATCCGCACTTTTAATAGGCACTATCGCAATTGATATGATTGCCAATGGAATCATTGGATTGATGAATAAATATTAGTTAAAAAATCTTCTATTCAATCTATTTTAAACACGGATCAGATTCTCTTGATGAAAAGAGGCTAAAGCAGTTTTAACCGCTGATTGGTTTTTGAGTATGCTGTGCAAGGTTGACTGTTTTTCAAATATCCTCCACATTCTTATTTTAATCTTGATACGACTTTTTAACGGCTATGTACCGATAAATTAAGCCTGATTAACAAGCGTTAAAATAGCAATGAAATCTGATACAATATTGCCAATTTTTGATTTCTCATTTTTCAGTTCAGGTACATATTTCTCAATGTGTACGTAACTGTGCACCTATTGTAGATTTTTTATGTTTAAAGAACAGTTGGCTACAGAAGTAGCAGCGCGTAGGACTTTCGCGATTATTTCCCACCCCGATGCTGGTAAAACCACAATGACAGAAAAACTGTTGTTATGGGGTAAAGCAATTCAGGTTGCTGGAATGGTAAAAAGCCGTAAATCAGACCGTGCTGCGACATCGGACTGGATGGAAATGGAAAAAGAACGTGGGATTTCGATTACCACGTCTGTGATGCAGTTTCCTTATAAAAAGCATGTCATTAACTTGCTGGATACCCCAGGGCATGAAGACTTCTCGGAAGATACATACCGTACTTTAACTGCGGTTGACTCTGCATTGATGGTGATTGATGGTGCAAAAGGTGTCGAAGAACGTACCATTAAATTAATGGAAGTGTGTCGTATGCGCGACACACCGATTATTTCATTCGTCAACAAAATGGACCGTGAAATTCGTGAACCTTTAGAACTACTTGATGAAATTGAAAATGTTCTCAAAATCCGTTGTGTGCCAATCACTTGGCCTTTGGGTATGGGGCGTGATTTTGCGGGTGTCTACAATATTCTCGAAGATAAGCTTTATCTTTATAAAGCTGGCTTTGGTTCAACCATTACAGATATTGAAATTCGTGATGGCTATGACTATCCAGATATTCGTGACAAAGTGGGTGACTTGGCATTTGCATCTTTTGAAGAATCTCTAGAGTTGGTCAAAATGGCGAATGATCCGCTTGATCCAGCAGAGTTTTTGGCAGGACGACAAACCCCTGTATTATTTGGTACAGCTTTAGGAAACTTTGCCGTTGATCATGTGCTTGATGCATTTATTCAATGGGCACCCGAACCGAAAGCACATCCAACACATGAACGTACTGTTGAAGCAACAGAGGAAGGTTTCAGTGGTTTTGTTTTTAAAATTCAAGCCAATATGGATCCGAAGCATCGTGACCGAATTGCATTTATGCGAATCTGCTCAGGAAAATATGAGAAAGGTTTGAAAATGAATCATGTGCGTATTGGCAAAGATGTACGAATCAGTGATGCTTTAACCTTTCTTGCCGGTGAGCGTGAGCAACTTGAAGAGGCATGGCCAGGTGATATCATTGGTCTGCATAACCACGGTACGATTCAAATCGGTGATACCTTTACCTCAGGCGAAAACCTTCATTTCACGGGTATTCCGCACTTTGCACCAGAAATGTTCCGCCGTGTACGTTTAAAAGATCCATTAAAATCTAAACAGCTTCAAAAAGGTTTGAAAGAACTTTCTGAAGAAGGCGCAACACAAGTGTTTATGCCCCAAATCAATAATGATTTGATTGTAGGTGCTGTGGGGGTGCTTCAGTTTGATGTGGTTGCATATCGACTGAAAGAAGAATACAAAGTGGATTGTATTTATGAACCTGTGAATATCAATACCGTGCGTTGGGTTTCATGTGATGATGAAAAGAAATTCAATGAATTTAAGAAAAAAGCACATGACCAGCTTTCAGTTGATGGTGGTGGTCACTTAACTTATCTTGCACCTAGTCGTGTGAATTTACAGCTGATGCAAGAGCGTTATCCTGACATTCAGTTCCGTGCAACGCGTGAACATTAAGTTCAGCTAACTTATTGCAAAATGTAAAAACAGCTTCCTAGTGAAGCTGTTTTTGTATCAAAATACAATGCTTTTTGTCCAAAGGGATTTATGTGGTGCAATATTCAAAAAAAATAATCACGATGTTTTGTTTAAGTACCTTGATTTTGATGGCATGTGATTCAAAAAAAGATCAAGATAAAGACGGTTCAGTATTACAACCTAAACAAGAAGCCGCTGAAGTTTTACCTTATTTAAATATTCAAGAAACCAAAGCAGATTATGCTTTACCGTTTTGTGAGAAAAAGAATTGCATCGAAATCGACATTCAAACGATTAAAACTCAAGATGCTTGGTTAAACCAATGGATTAGCAATAATCAGGCGACTGTGATTCAAGCGCAAATTGATTTAAAGCAGAACATGACTTTACAGCAAGCGATCAATGCTTTTGTCAAAAAATCAGATGCATGGCAAGAAGAGTTTCCGAAAAACAAAGCGTTTGAATTACACATGCAGACCCGAATGGCATCACAACGTAATCAATATGTTTTACTGCAAGTTGCAGTCAATTCACTACAAGCGGATGTTAGTATTCAAGAACGTCAATACTTTTTCGTTGCAGACCGAAAGTTGAAAAAAAGTTTAAGTATTTTAGATGTCATTCAAGCGGATCAACAAAATCAGCTGAATCGTTGGGTGCAAGAAAAATATGCAGCATGGTTAGAAAAGCAAAATACGGATGTGAAAAAACATGCGCCGAAAAAGCTGTATTGGGGGCAGGCAGATTGGTTCTTTGATGGAGAAGGCGTGGGCTTACATTATCGCGCCAATGAGATTGTAGAAGATGGCACTCAGTTAGATATTTATTTAAGCAAAGAACAAACCCAAAAAATCCTGAAAGCTGAAGTATTTCAACGCATGTTTTAGATTGGATCTAGTCAGTACAACTCATCAAGATATGATTTATATGTCCTATCGCTCTGACAACGATTAATGATTGAGGGCTTGATCGCCACCTTAAACTAACGATGAAGAAGATGTTAATAAGGCTTCAATTTTGATACAAATTTTGATTGAGGATTGAGACAGAGAAGAATAGGCTATCTTCTATAGAGATAGAAAAATCTTGGCTTGGATCGTTGGATAGGTTTGTGAAATGTTGAATCAAAAAAATACCTTAGCACTTTCAATTTTGTTAATCACCTTGGGATTAACAGCGTGTCAAAAACCAGACTCTAAAAAAGTAGAGTCAGCTGTCGATCAAACTGCTGCGTCTCAAGTTCCAGATACGTCACTGTTATTGCAAGGCGATCGAGCCAAATTAAAATTAAACTTACCTGAGTGTGATGGAAATACATGCCCTGAATTTTCAATAGAACGATTGCAAAGTAACCAGCCCTTTGTAGATAAAGTGATTGATCAAGCGATTTTGGATAATCTGGATAAAATGTTGGATATTGCACAGTTGAGTAAAAAAGTTGCGGATCAACAGCAAGCCAGTTCACAAGCTTCAGCCAGTGAAGTCAACACAGACAAGACTCCAACGCAACAATTACAGGATCGTGTTCAACCTTATACAAATTCATTCTTGGCATTGGATAAAGAACTTAAGACATTAGGTGCAAGTGGTCAGATCACAATTAGTTTAAGCCCTAAAATATTAAATTCTGACAAGCCTTTAGCCACTGTTGTATTAAATAGCAGTAGCTACTTAGGTGGTGCGCATGGATCATCTGCACAAACTTATTTTAATTTTGATTTGGTCAGTAAAAAGCAAGTCAACTTGAATCAAATCATAGAAGCAAATCAAAAAGCAAAATTTGAAAAACTCGCTCATGATGCGTTTAAAGTTTGGGTTATCGATTCAAAACTTGCTGATAATGTGAATGAGTATGAACAAGCGTGGAAATTTCAATTATCTGATAATTTCTATTTAGGTAAACAAGGTCTAATTTTGCAATATGGTGAATATGATATTGGACCATATGTGGTGGGCTTGCCACGCTTAACCATTCCTTATGATCAATTAAAAGGTATATTAAAACCGCAATATTTTCCTGCAGAAATGCAAGTCGATCAACCGAATAGTTCTGCGCCAGTGGCAGACAACAAAACGAAATCATAATGTCTTTGAGACTGTTTGATACCCATACCCATTTCGATGTTCCTGATTTTGATCAGGATCGAGAGGCGTTGGCGTACCAAGCAAAACAGGCTGGGGTTGAACATCTGGTTTTAATTGGTTTTTTACAGTCTCGTTTTCAAGATTTGATCCAAACTCAGCATGCGTTAAACCTGTTAAAGAATGCGCCCCGTAGCCATCTTGCGCCCGGGTTGCATCCTTTTTATATTGAACAGCATGATTTAACTCATCTCAATGCACTCGAACAGATTCTTCAAACAGAACAGTGTATTGCTGTTGGAGAGATTGGTTTAGACACCTTTCTCAAACAGCATAAACAGCCTGAAATTATGGACAAGCAAAAAGCATTCTTTTCAGCACAGATTGAACTGGCTCAACAATTTGATTTACCGATTCTTTTACATATTCGTAAATCACATGCGGATGTACTTACGATGTTGAAGCAACACCAGTTTCAAAATGGCGGAATTGCTCATGCTTTCAGTGGCGGAGTAGAAGAGGCCAAGGCATTGATCAAATTAGGATTTAAAATTGGGGTTACAGGGCAAATTACTCAGCCAAATGCCAAAAAGCTCCATGCTGTGGTACAGGCAGTAGGAGCTGAGCACCTCGTTTTAGAAACAGACTGTCCAGATATGACGCCTTTGTGTTGTCAGACATCTACAGAGCATCGAACCCGCAATACACCCGTCAATTTACCTTATGTTTTGGCAGGCTTAGCTGAGTCTTTAGCGATAGAGCTTGGGCCATTGGCAGATATTTTATGGAACAACACTTTGACATGCTTGAGGATGGAAAAGGTTTGATCATAAGTTAAATTTGCCAAGGCTCGGTCTATATCCACTCAAAATAGCTTGAGTAGATGGGGAGAGATCATTGGTCAATCGTTGTTGCATTTGATCGCATAAATTGAATAAAAATAACCAATTCACAACACCTAAAATAAATATTTGTCTTAGATTGAAAGAAGTACTCCAAGTAGCTCAATAAGAAATTAACGCCAAGCTGGAGGTTCACTCAATGGCAAAGTATGGTCGTATAAATAGTTTGAATTCGCTACAGAACTTAAATGTCGGGAATTCAACATATAAAATTTTTAGTTTGAAACAAGCCCAATCTGAATTAGGTGATATTTCAAAACTACCGAAATCACTCAAAGTACTGTTGGAAAATTTACTGAGATTTGAAGATGATCTCACCGTAAAGCGAAGTGATATTCAGGCAATTGTAGATTGGCAGAAAGCGAAAACCTCAGATCAAGAAATTCAGTATCGACCAGCACGGGTATTAATGCAGGATTTCACTGGTGTTCCTGCTGTTGTCGATTTAGCTGCAATGCGTGCTGCTGTTCAGGCGGCGCATAAAGATCCAAATATAATTAATCCTTTATCTCCTGTAGATTTGGTGATTGACCATTCGGTAATGGTGGATCATTTTGGAACAGACCAAGCCTTTGATGAGAATGTTGAAATTGAAATGCAACGTAATGGTGAGCGTTATCAATTTTTACGTTGGGGGCAGTCATCCTTTGATAATTTTAGTGTTGTTCCACCGGGTACCGGGATCTGCCATCAAGTTAATCTAGAGTATTTGGCGCAGGCTGTTTGGTTAGGTGACAGTGATGGTGAAAGCTATGCTTTTCCAGACACTTTGGTCGGGACTGACTCACATACCACCATGATCAATGGTTTGGGGGTATTGGGCTGGGGTGTTGGAGGCATCGAAGCTGAAGCAGCAATGTTGGGGCAACCGATTTCGATGCTGATTCCTGAAGTGATTGGTTTTAAATTAACAGGCAAGTTAAGAGAGGGAATCACAGCAACCGATTTGGTATTAACCATTACTCAAATGCTACGCAAAAAAGGCGTGGTTGGTAAATTTGTCGAATTTTACGGTGATGGTCTTGCAGATCTACCGCTTGCTGATCGAGCAACCATTGCCAATATGGCACCTGAATATGGAGCAACTTGTGGTTTTTTCCCCATTGATGAAATCACACTTGGCTATTTAAGATTAACAGGTCGACAAGATGATCGGATTGCACTGGTAGAAGCTTACTGTAAAGAACAAGGATTGTGGCGTAATACTGGAGATGAACCTGTATTCACCGATACTTTGGCATTGGACATGAATACAGTTGAAGCCAGTGTTGCAGGACCAAAACGTCCGCAGGATCGTGTCGTATTACCTGATATTCCAAAAACCTTTAGTGCACTGATGGAATTGGACCTTAAACCTGCCAAAATTGAGAAAGAACGCTTAGTGAATGAGGGTGGGGCTGGCACAGCCATCGACTCAAAACAATCTGCATTACAAAATGAAGAACCGCATTGTATTATTGATGGTAAACGTTATCCATTGACCGATGGTGATGTAGTGATTTCTGCAATTACGTCATGTACCAATACATCTAACCCAAGTGTAATGTTAGCAGCAGGCTTATTAGCCAAAAAGGCTATAGAGAAAGGCTTGCAACGTAAGCCGTGGGTTAAAAGTTCTTTAGCACCTGGCTCTAAAGTCGTGACGGATTATTTAGAGGCGGCAGGATTGCTGTCATATTTAGACCAGTTGGGCTATAACCTTGTGGGTTATGGTTGTACCACCTGTATTGGTAACTCAGGACCATTGCCTCAGCCGATCGAAGATGCAATTCAATGTTATGACCTCAATGTGGCATCCGTGCTTTCAGGCAACCGAAACTTTGAAGGACGTGTGCATCCATTGGTGAAAACCAACTGGTTGGCTTCTCCACCATTGGTTGTGGCGTTTGGGCTATTGGGCACGATACGCAGTGATATTACCAGCACAGCATTAGGGCACGATCAACAAGGTCAACCAGTATATCTCAAAGATATTTGGCCGAGTCAAATCGAGATTGATGAGGTGCTGCAAAAAGTGAATACGCAGATGTTCCATAAAGAATATGCGGCAGTTTTTGATGGTGATGAAAAATGGCAAGCAATTCAGATTCCTGACTCTGAAACCTATGAATGGGATGAACAATCGACCTATATCCGTCATCCTCCATTCTTTGAAGGCATTGATCAGCCCGCGAAACCAATTAAAGATATTCTCAATGCCAATATCTTGGCCGTTCTTGGTGACTCAGTCACTACAGACCATATTTCTCCTGCGGGGAATATCAAGAAAGACAGCCCAGCGGGGCGTTACCTAGAAGCGCAAGGTGTGGATCAAAAAGACTTCAATTCATATGGCTCACGTCGTGGTAATCATGAAGTTATGATGCGGGGAACATTCGCCAATATTCGTATTAAAAATGAAATGTTGAATGGTGAGGAAGGCGGCAACACACTGTATATCCCAACAGGTGAAAAATTGGCGATCTATGATGCTGCAATGAAATATCAACAGGATTCGACACCTTTGGTGATTATTGCAGGTAAGGAATATGGTACAGGTTCTTCACGAGACTGGGCAGCCAAAGGAACCAACCTTTTGGGGGTGAAAGCGGTAATTACCGAGAGTTTTGAACGGATTCATCGTTCAAATTTAGTCGGTATGGGGGTACTTCCTTTACAGTTTGTGGATGGGCAAACCCGTCAGTCGTTAAATTTAACTGGTCATGAGCAACTGTCGATTTATGGCTTATCGGATGATATACAACCGCATCAAACCTTAGACGTGGAAGTTAAACGTGCAGATGGTTCACAAGATCGTTTCAAAGTGTTATGCCGTATTGATACCTTGAATGAAGTGGAATACTTTAAAGCAGGTGGTATCTTGCATTATGTATTACGAAACTTAATTGCTTCCTAGTTGAACGCTTCTACATAATTTTTCAGTTCTCCAAGCCCTGTATACGGTACAGGGCTTTTTTTATTGCATCTAGGCAAGACACATTGTCGAGAAATGAGTAAAATAATGCGGTATTTTTGAGTTGATGCTGAACATGACTGACCATTCTACTGATGATGAATATGAACGCCGTTTTGCTGGTGTTGCCAAGATTTATGGAGACGATGCGTTTAGTCATTATGAAAAAAGTCATGTGATGGTGATTGGCATAGGTGGAGTTGGTTCATGGGCTGTGGAAACCTTAGCCAGAACGGGTGTTGGAGAGCTAACACTGGTCGATATGGATTCAGTCGCTGCTTCAAATATCAACCGCCAATTGCCCGCGATGAGTTCAACTTTAGGGATGGAAAAGATTGAAGTCATGGCTGAACGTTGCCGTTCGATCAATCCACGAATCAAGATCAATTTGATAGATGATTATCTCAGCCCTGAAAATGTCAAAGAAATTTTAGAAAATAGACCCGATATTATTTTAGACTGCATCGATGATGTAAAAGCAAAATTTGCGCTGATGTTGCATTGTCGTTTTAATAAAATTCCCCTGATTGTTTCAGGTGGGGCAGGTGGTAAGTTAGACCCTTTAAAAATCCGTGTTGCTGACTTATCTAAAACAGAACAAGATCCTATGCTTGCAAAATTACGTAGTCAGTTACGTGCCAAAGGTATTTGTAAAAAGCCAAAAGAAAAGTTCGGTATTACATGTGTTTATTCGATAGATAATCCATTTTCCAGTGCAGATGTATGTGCAAGTGCAGGTTTGCGCTGTGGTGGTTATGGCTCGGCTGTAGTGGTAACTTCTAGTTTTGCGATGGTTGCTGTTGCAGAAGTATTAAAAAAATTGGATCGTATTCGACCAAAAAAGTAATTACGTGAGTTTGATAAAAATTCTTGATGAAAGATTATATCGTTAAACTGGCTGATTATTCATACGAGTGATTTCGATGATTCATTTATTTCACCCTTTTGAATCATAGATGGTCTTGCTATCGAGAGGCGACATGGATGTCGCCGTTGGGTGGAGGTTCAGGACGTACCTCTCACCCAACGAAAGATTTTTGTCACTTTTCATCTCTGAAAAGTTAGGCATTGCCTACGCAAAAGAATTTAAACTTTAGAAGTAAAGCATGGAAGTGCAAGCTTTAGATCATCAAACAATCTATTGATTGCTTTCATTTTATTGATCAAGAGAAATGAAATGCTATTGATAGTTGCGCTTGCGGAGCTCCGCTCCTCATCCTAAAATTGCATGAAAACTCAGCAAGACTCCGCAGATATTTATGATTTTTCAATTGTTTGAAGATTTGATTGCATCGAACTCAGGTTAATTGTTAATTTTGCTTCATTATTGCTTGAGCACATTTAAAAACGAGATGAATTGAGTTAAATTAACCTGATTCATAAGCAATAATAGAGAATAATCAAAATGAACTTTTTTAAGAAACTATTTGGCAATAAACAACAAGCGATACAAAGTAATCAAAACCGTTATGCTGAATTTTGGCAATGGTTTCAGCAACATCAACAGCATTTTCATCGAATTGTCGATGAGATGAATCGAGACACGATTGAACAAGATTTTTTTGATCGATTATCGCCTGAATTAGCCAAAGTACATGCTGGGATTTTTTTTCTTACCGGAATGTCTGATCCAGAAACTGCTGAGTTGATACTGACGCCAGATGGAGTGATTGCTAATATTATATTTGTTGAGGAACTGGTGGCTGCTGCACCAGAAATTGCGGGCTGGAAATTTACCGCATTGAAACCCGCAAGTGACATTCATCAAACCAGTATCGCGATGCATGGACATGAATTTAGTCAAGACACCTTATCTTTTTATTTAAGAGATCATGCAGAATATCCAGATGAAATTGATTTAGTCGTTGCGCATGATCAATATAATGAAGAGCAAAAAGGTGAATTTTTACAAGCAGTTTATATTTTCTTAGATAATTATTTGGGTGAATACGATGCAATCACCAAACTGGATCAGGTGTCTGTCCAGTCGAAACAAGATGCTGAAAAAGAATTGATGCCTATCGGCAATTTAAAAAATATTTTAATTTTAAAAAACAGTGAAATCTCGCGTTTAGATAAAGTCACACGCTCCAACACAGATGAAGATGAATATATTAGCCTGCAAGGAGAAACGAATGAGGGTTTGCCACTCATTGCAATTCTAAACAGTACTTTGCTGGATTGGGATCAAAAAGCGTCACATCCATGGATGATGATTATTGAAATTAGCTACGATGGTCAAAACTCGAGTGGTATGCCCCCTTCAAAAGAATATGAACAACTTGAAAATATAGAACAAGCACTATTGGCTGAGCTAAAAGACGTTGATGGTTATTTAAATATTGGTCGTGAAACTGGGAATAATTTAAGAAGCATGTATTTCGCTTGTAAGGATTTTAGAAAACCGTCCAAAGTGATTGATCAACTTATTGAAAAGTATCACAAAGACTTCGACATCGATGTGAGTATTTTTAAAGATAAGTATTGGCGTAGTCTGAATAAATTTGGTCGATAAATTAAATATTTATGCGCTGAAATACTGATGACAGCGGTTTCAGGTTTAATCTATAAAATATGGATGTTGAATAACCATGTTTAGATGGGTAAATCATTTACAATTTAATCTTGGTCAGATCATACTGTTCATCTTGGTGATCGTGGGTATAGGGTACGGTTGTTATGCAACGGTTCTCCACTTTCAAACAGCCAGCCAGTTGAATGAAGCGCGTAAAGCAATGGATGATATCAGGCTAGTGCTGATTTGGTCAGTCAAGCAGCAGCCGAATGCTGTGGTAAAAACATGTAATTTTAACAATATACAACATGTGATCAAGCAAGATGAATTAAAGAGAATGAATCAACTACTCAATTGGAATCTAAATATTGTGCAGCAAACACAATATGTTGAGCATATAAAAGTGTATGCAATGAATGATTTACACACATGTATGATTAAAGCCTATTTTAAAAATAATCATTTTGTGAGTGAACATCTTGCTGGCAAGTATATTGCCTATCAATATGATCTAAAAAATAATAAAACAGAATGTTTGACTGATATAGAAAAGTATTCTTTAGTGAAATCCTGTACACGTTTATAGGATAACATGCCCAGTACATATTGATATGAATACATATCAAAGTTGTTTGTAAATCAAATCATGTCTGTTCTGATGGATGGTCTACTCATCGATGGTTGAATTTGAATAAGGATTTATCAGTATTCACAAACGATAAGCACTTGAGTTGCTACTTTAATAACGATGGTCAGTTTAGTCTTGTAAATAAATAAACGCTGATGGTTCGACTGCTTGCCCTGTTTGTGCAGAGATAAAACGATCAAAGCAACTCAATAAAAGAAAAATGCCAACGATACTGATAAAAATCAGGATTTGCTTAGAAATACTCATCGTTTTTCTGCCTAGATACTTTACTTAAATTCAGTCTAGTGAAGTTTTAAAATCTAATCTAATATAGAAAAAAGCATGATTGATCTAATTTTGAGATGAATATGACCACACTCAAGCAATTTAATTATTTGATTAGAATCGTTGAAGAAGGCGGTTTTATTGCGGCAGCTGAAAAATTATTTATCGCTCAGTCAGCATTAAGTCGGCAGATCAAACTATTAGAAGAGGAAATTGGATTTGAAATTTTTGATCGCAGTGACAAGAAAATAAAATTGACCAAAGCTGGGCAGTTTTTCTATCTGCAAGTGAAAAACAATTTGTTAAACCTCAATCATATTATTGAAAATGCAAGAGAAATCTCAAGTGGTCTACATCGTTTAATTAAAGTCGCACACTCAAGCACCATCAGCATGAGTTTAGAAAAAGTTCAGTTATTTGATCAAGTCGCTAAACAACAAAGTATTAATTTTGAAATCAATAATTTATCTTCTGAGGATCAGGTCCTTGAATTATTGAAAGGCAATATTGATATTGGGTTTTTTCGCCCACCGATTCTAAATAGTATGGATGGATTAAGCGCTGTTCAATTATATGATGAACCTCTATATGTTGCTGTTCATCAAGATCATCATTTAGCAAAAGCAACTACAGTCAAAATTCAACAATTAGAAGATGAAGACTTTGTGTCAACACCTCATGCAGAACGTGGTGGGCTGAGCTATTTGGTGTCTAATATTTGTTTAAGTGCTGGTTTTGCACCTAAAAAAGCCCGAGTTCAATCTCGAAAAGTTTCGCAATTGCAATTGGTTGCTGCAAATATAGGGATTTGTATCGTTCCTGCTGAATTCAAAAATATAGTGCCTGAGCAAGTCAGGTTGATTGCTTTGGATATTGAACAGGCTTCCTCTGATGTTTTTATGGCATGGAACAGTCATGCTGATGATGCAGTGGTGAAATGCGCCAAAGAATTAGTCAAATGCTTTCAACAGTGAGCATTGATAAACGATGTACTTGACAGCACATCGTTTAATATAGACTTAATTTTTGATGATTGCGATCAGTTGAATTATACGGATTGCTCTCGAATATAGTCTTCAGTCCGTTTCATTGCTTCTTTAATATTGACAATAGCATGTTCAACATCAGCAAATGTTTTGGCATTGCCACCACTTAAAGCTTGACGCCATTTACGAGCACCTGGCAGGTTTTGAAATAACCCGAGAATGTGACGGGTAATAATTGACAACGGTGCACCTTCTTGCATCCGTTTGGCAATATAAGGCAACATTTGATCCATAATTTCAAAGCGATCAGGCAAATCTAAATCCCAAAGCTGTCCCAACTCTGCTAATAGGTATGGATTATGATAAGCCTCACGACCAATCATGACCCCATCGACATGTTTTAAATGTTCTTGAGTTTCAGCAAAGGTTTTAACCCCACCATTGATTTCGATCAGCAACTCGGGACGATCTTGTTTTAAGCGATATACATCTTCATAACGGAGTGGGGGAATGTCCCGATTTTCTTTTGGTGATAAGCCTTGAAGTAATGCAATACGTGCATGCACAATAAAGTTATTGCATCCAGTTTTTGCTACAGTATCGACAAAATTTAGCATTTCTTCATAAGATTGCATGTCATCAATCCCGATTCGATGTTTTACCGTGACGGGTATATCAACTGCATTACGCATTTCAGCGATACACTCAGCGACTAAATCTGGTTCAGCCATCAGGCAGGCGCCAATTTTGTTATTTTGCACGCGGTCGCTTGGACAGCCCACATTTAAATTGATTTCATCATAGCCCCAGTCTTGCGCCATTTTGCTACAGGTGGCAAGTTCTTTTGGGTTTGAGCCACCGAGTTGTAGAACAATTGGATGTTCTTCATGGTTATAGTCCAAATGACGATTTGCCCCACCATAGATAATGGCACCTGTGGTGACCATTTCTGTATACAGAATGATGTTTGGATTAAACAAACGTGCAAAAAAACGATAGTCACGAGTTGTCCAATCCATCATCGGAGCGACCGAAATACGGGGAGTTAGAGATTGGAGCTCAGACATAAAGTAAACCTGAAAAGATGAAAAAAGCAGAGTGCGGATTATACGTGCTTTATTTTAAAATCTATAGTCATATTCAAAAGATAGCATTTGTAAACCTAATTAAAATTTTGATTCTGATAGTGATTTTTAGGCGTGACAAAGTAGGTTCTATGGGGATTTATTAAAGGGTACGAATCGAAGTTCTCTAGTGATAGATGGTTATTTGATTATTATCTATCTAGAGTAGATTCTCTGCTTATTACTTATCTTTAATGATTTCGTCACCAATCCAGTTTAAAAAATGGTTCACTTTGAGAATGTTCTCATGGGTACGTGGATAAACTAAATGGTGGGCAGATATTGGTACGGAGAAGTCATCAGGAAAGACTTTGACAAGTTTTCCTGAATCTAGATAATTTTGGGTAAGTAAATTGCTTTCTAGGACGAATCCAAGCCCATGAGTTGCAGCTTCAAGTGACATGTATGAGCGATCAAAACTAAAAGTATAAGGAAATTCAGGAATGCTTAACCCTTGATGTGCAAACCATTGGGGCCATGTAACGAGAGTGGACTTCGATAAAATTAATTCTTTTTTTAGTAACTCTTTAGGCTTAGAAACTGGGCTGCGCTCAAGTAATTTGGGGGAGGCAAGAACTTCTAATTTTTCACTTCGAACTGTTCTAATTTCGACTCCTGTCCAATTCGGAATACCATGACGAATATCAATATCAATTTTATCTCGTGTGAAATGAAGGTTTTCATAAGAGCAAGATAAATTCACCTGAATGAGAGGATATAGTTCTTTAAATGATTCCAATCTTGGCAGTAACCACAGAAGTCCAAAGCTTGGTGAAGAATGGATGTATAAACTATCTTTTGGACTGTTATCCGATGCTTGTTCAGTCGCTAACATCAGATTATGCAAGATAGCGGTTACATCTTGATAATAACGCTCACCAGAAGGCGTTAAAGTCACTCCTCGTGCACCTCTTATAAATAAGCTTTGACCAATCATTTCTTCTAGTTTTGCGATTTGATGACTGATAGCAGAGGGCGTAAGGTTCAGGATCTCTGCTGCCTTTGCCACATTCCCTAAGCGAGCAGTTTGCTCAAATGCTTGTAAAGTTTTTATTGCAGGCATTTGATTGTAATTTTTTTCAGTATTATTCATTTAAAATTCCATTTTTCTTTCATATCTCAACTAAAAATATCATAGGCATGAATAAAATTCATGCCTAGTTGAGTTTAACCTTATTGCTGCTCACTGTGAAAAAAGAGAATCTAGCGATGAATGAATATGTTGAAGAAAAGAGGAATATACATGTTACTACAAGGAAAAGTAGCGTTAATCACAGGTGCAGCATCTGAACGTGGTATTGGTCGTGCAACAGCAGAAATCTTTGCACAGCAAGGAGCCAAAGTCATTATTGTTGATCTAGATCTTGCGCAAAGCCAGCATGCAGCTAAAGCATTGGGCGAAGGTCATTTAGGTCTAGCAGCAAATGTTGCAAATGAAGAACAAGCACACGCTGCTGTGGAACAAGCCCTTCAATACTACGGAAAAATTGATATTTTGGTCAATAATGCAGGCATTACCCAACCTGTAAAAACATTAGATATCAAACGTAATGATTATGACCGTATTTTGGATGTCAGTCTGCGTGGAACGCTTATTATGTCTCAGGCTGTAATTCCCGCAATGAAAGAAAACGGTGGAGGAAGTATCGTGTGCTTATCATCCGTTTCGGCACAACGAGGTGGTGGTATTTTTGGTGGTCCACACTACAGCGCTGCCAAAGCAGGGGTTTTAGGTTTAGCTAAAGCGATGGCTCGCGAGTTTGGTGCAGATAATATTCGTGTCAACTCACTTACACCAGGTCTTATTCAAACAGACATTACGGGTGGTTTAATGAATGATGATCGTCTTCATGACATTCTTACAGGCATTCCACTGGGTCGCTTAGGTAAAGCACAAGATGTTGCTAATGCAGCGTTATTTTTAGCTAGTGATCTATCAGCCTATTTAACAGGTGTAACTCTAGACGTAAATGGCGGAATGCTGATTCACTAAAACTCAGTATTAGTATTAGAAAATTTAAAATAGAGACATGGTCACGAGAGGATATTGTGGTCAAATGTAAAGGGACTCGCATGATGGATACCGTATTTTCATCTGATACAGATGCTATTCGTAAATCTGCATATCGAAAAATTGCATTTCGGCTGATGCCATTTTTAATGCTTTGTTATTTTTGTGCTTACTTAGATCGTGTAAATGTTGGTTTTGCCAAACTTCAAATGATGAGTGATTTACAGTTTAGTGAAGCTGTTTATGGACCTGGCGCAGGTATTTTCTTTATAGGATATTTCTTATGTGAAGTACCTAGCAATATTGTGCTGCATAAAGTTGGTGCTCGACGTTGGATTGCCCGAATCATGATTACATGGGGTATTTTGTCAGGCTGTTTTGCATTTGTTGAAACAGAGTGGCAATTCTATACCTTACGCTTCTTACTTGGTGTTGCTGAAGCTGGATTAGCACCAGGTTTATTACTTTATCTTACATATTGGTTCCCATCTTATCGTCGGGCCCGTATGACTGTGCTGTGGTTTATTGCAATTCCCATTTCTGGAATGATTGGCGGCCCTTTGTCTGGCTTAATCATGGATCAAATGAACAATGTGCAAGGATGGCATGGCTGGCAATGGATGTTTGTGCTTGAAGCTATACCTACAGTGGTTGTTGGTTTGTTAGTCCTCGCAGTTCTAAAAGATTCTGTTCAAGATGCACATTGGTTAACGAGTGCTGAAAAGAATTTAGTCCAACAAGAAATTGCTCAAGATAATCAACAGAAAGAAGGGCATAGCAGTATTAAAGACTTCATTAGTGATAAACGCTTGTGGTTACTAGCTGGAATCTACTTTTGTGTCGTAATGGGACAATATGCAATTACTTTCTGGTTGCCGACATTAATTCGTAACTCGGGTATTAGTGACAACTGGCATATTGGCTTGTTGACCAGTCTACCTTATATGTGTGCCATAGTTGTAATGCTGTTAGCAGGTCGTAGCGGAGATCACTTTAGAGAGCGTCGCTGGCATTTAATTATTCCAATGTGTACTGGTGCCATTGCACTGACATTTGCAACATTGTTTGCTTCAAATCTAATTTTATCGTTGATTTGTTTATGTATTGCGGCATCAGGAGTACTCACCGCATCTTCTTTATTTTGGATGTTGCCAACAAACTTTTTAGGTGGTGTTTCAGCTGCTGCTGGTATTGCTGGAATCAATAGTTTTGCCAATCTCGCTGGATTTTGTTCTCCGTTTCTCATCGGATGGATTACCACTAATACAGGTTCGAATGCCATAGGTATGTTCTTAATTACAGCAGTCTTAGTTGTCGGAGCTAGCCTAGTACTGCGCGTTCCAGCAAAACTGGTTAATCGTTAATAAGAGAAGTTAATTATGTCAAATATTAATAAAAAAGCTCGTATTGCTGAACTACAGCAACGAGCATATAACATTCGTCAACATGCATTACGTATGGGACAAGTACAGGGCCAAGGTTATGTTGGACAGGCCTTAGGTGCAGCTGATCTACTTGCAGTTTCTTATTTTCATGCAATGAAATATCAGCCTGAGAATCCTGAGTGGGAAGGACGAGACCGCTTTTATCTTTCAATAGGTCATTATGCCATTGCTTTATATGCTGCTTTGATCGAAGCAAAAGTTATTCCATTAGAAGAACTAGAAACGTATGGTTCTGATGACAGTCGTTTACCTATGTCAGGCATGGCAACGTATACCCCTGGTATGGAAATCACAGGTGGTTCATTGGGTCATGGTTTAGGCATTGCGGTAGGCGCTTGCCTCGGATTAAAGCAAAAGAAATCAGAATCTTTTGTTTATAACTTCCTCTCAGACGGTGAGCTCAATGAGGGCTCTACATGGGAAGCTGTCATGTCGGCTTCACATTGGAAATTAGATAATCTAATTGCAATTATTGATGTGAATAATCAGCAAGCCGATGGGCATTCAAGTGAAATTCTAGCTTTTGAACCGATTGTAGATCGTTGGCAGTCTTTTGGTTGGTATACACAGCGCGTAGATGGTAATGACATGAAAGCTTTACTCGAAGCTTTTGATAATGCAAGAAATTATAAAGGTATAAATCCGAGAGTCATCATTTGCGATACCAAAATGGGTAAAGGTGTTTCCTTTTTGGAAAGCCGAGAAAAAACACATTTTATTCGGGTAGATGAACGCGAATGGGATGAAGCTTTAAATATATTAACTCATTACGGCAAATAAGGAGTTTAGATCCATGAGCCAATTAGCGAACTCTCCTAAGAAAAAATTAAAAACGTCTGCCATGATTGCTTCGATTGCTGTAGAAGGGCAACCAACCAAGCCTGCACCATTTGGACATGCTTTAAATGCGCTAGCGAAAGAGCGTGATGATATTGTTGGATTATCAGCAGACCTATCTAAATATACAGATCTACATATTTTCACGAATCAAAATCCACACAAGTTCTTTCAAATGGGAATGGCAGAACAACTCCTGATGAGTGCTGCTGCTGGATTAGCTCGAGAAGGCTTTGTTCCTTTTGCCACGACTTATGCTGTATTTGCTTCACGTCGAGCTTACGATTTTATTTGTATGGCGATTGCCGAAGATAATCTGAATGTGAAAATTGTAGCAGCCCTTCCTGGTTTAACTACAGGATATGGACCAAGTCACCAAGCAACAGAAGATATTGCCATTTTCCGTGGAATGCCAAATCTAATGATCATTGATCCATGTGATGCCTTGGAAATTGAGCAGGCTATTCCACAGATTGCTGCTCATCAAGGTCCTGTTTATATGCGCTTGTTACGTGGTCAAGTTCCATTGGTATTGGATAAATATAACTACCAATTTAAATTATGTAAGGCCCAAGTCATTAAGCCAGGTAAAGATCTCTTGATTATCTCTACTGGATTACTGACTATGCGTGCGCTTGAGGCCGCTGAAGAGCTTGAAAAAGAGGGAATTGAGGTTTCAGTTCTACATGTTCCAACCATCAAGCCTCTTGATGAAGAAACGATTTTAGCAGAAGTTGCAAAAGGAGGACGGTCTGTACTTACTGCTGAAAATCATTCTGTAGTTGGGGGGTTAGGTGAAGCAGTTGGAACCTTACTATTAAGAAATGGGCAACATCCACGTTTTGATATGATTGGTTTACCTGATGCATTTTTAGAGGCAGGCGCATTACCCACACTACATGATCGTTATGGTATTTCTACAGAAGCAGTTAAAGCAAAAATCAAAAATCACTTAACCTAAGAGAGTCCAACTGTTAGTGAATTGAGCATGGTGTACGACAGGAGTCTAGCCATGCCCTAATTTTATCCTACCACTTTTAAGCCATTTAACTGTTCAAAATAGCTTATTTAATTAGCTGTTTAGGGAAACTTATATTCAAAATTTGCAGGGATTGTGCAATGAACAAAAGTAATTTTTTATGTCTCCTTGGTGTATTTATTGGAACAAATACAGCTTGTTTTGCTGAGAACTTATTCGATGTGAATCGAACAAATTTGACTGGGGATTGGAATGGTTCAAGAACCCAGCTAGAGAATGAAGGGATTAAATTTGATAGTGGCTTAAATCTCGACATTGCTTATTTAGCTGATGGTGGATATAAACCAAGACAAGCCCCGACTTATGTTAGTCAATTTTCACTCGGCTCAACTTTGGATTTAGAAAAATTGATAAATTTGGAGGGGATAAGTGTTCGAGCATTAATTATGGCAAGACAAGGGCAGAGCGTATCAGTAGAACAGATTTCTGATCCGCAAGCACCACAATTGGCCAATGTACAGGCAAATTATGGTCGAGGTAATTCGGGTACAAGGCTTGCAGAACTCTCGATCGAAAAAAAATTCAGTAACGCAGCTACTAGTATTCGAGTTGGGCGTTTTGCCATGGGAACCTATTTCAATGTGATGTCTTGCGACTTTCAAAATAATTCCTTTTGCGGTGCACAAATGGGGAAATGGCAAGGCAGTAAATGGATTAATGCACCTGTAAGCCAATGGGCTGTAATGTCTAAATATAGTTTTAACCCTGAGGTCTTTATACAATTTGGTGTATTCGAATATAACCCAAAAAACTTGGAAGAAAGTGAAGGGTGGAATTTGGATACAAAAGATGTCGATGGTGTCAATATGCCTATTGAGCTTGTCTGGCAGCCTAAACAGATGATTAATAACTTAGCTGGAATTTATCGTATAGGTGCATTTTATAATACAGCTGACGATCTCAAAAACCAAAAAGACATCGTAACAGGAGAGCCTGAATCTCACACATATGGGATGTGGGGTGTTGTAGAACAACAATTAACCTCAAAAAACTCAATTCAGCAAGGGCTGTATACTTTTATGAACTTCAGTTTTCATGATCAAACCACTAACAAAGTTGAAAATATGCAACAAATTGGTTTGAAATATGTTGGACTTTTAAATAATTATCCTAATGATATTGTTGGTTTTGCTGTAAATAGAGTTGATGTTAGTGATCGTTACAGTCAAACACGCCAAGGCATTAATAAAGATGCTGAATATAATATTGAGTTGAACTATTCATATTTCCCAATGAAGTGGTTGATGCTTAGACCTAATATTCAATATGTAATCAATCCTGGAGCAACGAATTATGTTGATAATGCTTTAGTGCTGGGCTTAAGCTCGAAAATTATTTTTTAAAAATACCTTCACCCATTTAAAAAGCTGTTTTTAGGTTTTGCTAAGAACAGCAGCGTATTAAATCGTTTGGAGAATTAAATTAATGAGGTCTTTAGTGATTTTAAATTTAATTAACTTAGGAAAAACTTTATCTTTAAAGGCTTTATGTAACATAGCCTTACGCAAGTATCAGTATATTTAACCTAAACCTTCCTTGAAAAGATATTGATGACATTCTGCAAATGTTTTTGCATGGCTTTATATGCCGCTGCTCCATCTTGGCTCTGAATTGCTGCCATGATTTCTTGATGTTCATGCTGAGATCTTAATGGCATATCTTCAGGGGTATATAAACTACGCATACGACTGAACAGCTCGGTATATTGTTTCCCGAGCAAATATTTCAGAAAAAAAGAAAAAGCGCTATTTTGACTCGCTTCAGCAATACGAATATGAAATAAACGATCACCAATATGCTCACTAGAATGTTCCAGATTATCTCGAACATTCATAAAAAATGCTTCTTTAATCTCTTCTAATTGTTCATCCGTACGATGCTTTGCTGCCAGTTCTGCAAGATAGGGCTCAATCTGCAAACGGGCTTCTAAGACTTCAAATGGCGTAACTGCGGAATCTTCTTTTAAATGAGGAATCAGCAAAGGATGTATATTGGTATTAAAACCCGTTTGTTCCAAAACCTGATCTTGTTGATCTTTAATGACATAGACACCACTCCCCAGTTTTACTTCAACAATTCCATTCACTTCAAGCGCAATGATTGCTTCACGTACTGAGGTACGACTTACACCTAACTGCTGCGCAAGATCTCGTTCAGGCGGTAACTTTGAACCTAACTGATAAATTCCATTCTTTATATCATCTTGAATCTTATTAAAGATATTTTGATAGAGACGAGTTTGAGTCATAAATTTCAACTTTTACAAAAATTGGTCTTGCCAAAACACTTTTGATCAATTAAATTGACTAGACCAATTAATTGGTCTAGTCAATTTAGCATTTACCATAGTATAAAGTAAAAAGCAGGGACGAAGGAATGAGATTGATAAATAAAACGTGTGTGATTACAGCAGCTGCTCAGGGAATTGGTAGAGCCACTGCATTAAGCTTTGCAAAAGAAGGCGCAAAGGTCATTGCTACGGACATTAATTTAGAACTGCTTGAAGAACTCAAAAGCCATTCTGACAATATTCAAGTGGAATATTTAGATATTACTAATCGTCAGCAAATTATTGAATTTTCAAAAAAATATCAGCAAGTTGATGTGTTGTTCAATTGTGCTGGTTGGGTTCCTGCAGGTTCAATCTTAGAATGTGATGAAACACAATGGCAGCGTGCTTTTACGATGAATGTCGATTCGATGTACCACATGATTCAGGCTTTTTTACCCACAATGTTAAAAAGTGCCACTGCTTCAATCATCAATATGTCATCTGCGGCATCAAGTATTAAAGGTGTACCGAATCGCTTTTCCTATAGTGTCACTAAAGCTGCAGTTATTGGTATGACCAAATCGATCGCAGCAGATTTTATCGGTCAAGGAATTCGTTGCAATGCGATCTGTCCGGGAACTGTAGACTCTCCATCACTACATGATCGTATTGAAACCCAAGCCAAAGAGCAAAATAAAACCATTGATGAAGTCTATGCTCAGTTTGTTGCTCGCCAACCGATGGGAAGAGTTGGTAAGGCCGAAGAAATAGCTGCATTAGCGCTTTATCTGGCAAGTGATGAATCCTCATTCACAACCGGAACCATCAATATGATCGATGGTGGTTGGTCAAATTAATTTTCAAACAGATCTAGGATAGAACAATGAAATTATTAAGATATGGTGTAAAAGGACAAGAAAAGCCAGGAATCTTAGACCCACAGGGACAAATTCGGGATTTGTCTTCAGTGGTTCAAGACATCAATGGTCAGGTGCTCGCCACCGAGTTAGATAAGATTCGAAATCTGGATCTATCGAGCCTGCCTTTGGTTGCCGAGGATGTGCGCCTTGGTGCATGTGTGGGTAATATTGGTAAATTTATCTGTATTGGTTTGAATTATTCTGATCATGCCGCGGAAACAGGTGCAGAAGTTCCTGCTGAACCAGTGGTTTTCAATAAATGGACCAGTGCAGTGGTTGGACCAAATGATGATGTGGAAATTCCAAAGCATTCGTCCAAGACCGATTGGGAAGTTGAGTTGGGTGTCGTTATTGCTAAAGATGGTCGTTACATCAGTAAAGAACAGGCAATGGACTATGTTGCAGGTTATTGTGTGATTAATGACGTTTCAGAGCGAGCATTTCAGCTTGAAGGCACAGGGACTTGGGACAAAGGCAAAGGTTGCGACACTTTTGGTCCAACAGGTCCATGGCTCGTGACCAAGGATGAGATCGAAAATCCACATCAGTTAAAAATTTGGTTAGAGGTGGATGGTCATCGTTATCAAGATGGTAATACCAATACCATGATTTTTGATATACCCACTATTGTGAGTTATTTAAGCCAGTTTATGAGTTTACAGGCCGGTGATGTGATCTCTACGGGTACGCCACCTGGTGTAGGGCTTGGGCAAAAGCCACCTGTGTATTTAAAAGCAGGGCAAGTGATGCGATTGGGTATTGAGGGATTAGGCGAACAACAACAGAAAGTTGTGAATGCTGAATAAGCCAGATTTATCTGAATAGATTTAATTTTTAAGTTACACAAACAAGGCATTTAAATTCGATGCCTTAGGAAGACTTGTCTTTAAAAAAGCTCAGCATTTAAAAAGGAATAGGAATGTTAAAGATAACGGATTTAGAAGTATTGGATATTCGTTTCCCCACTTCACAGCAATTGGATGGTTCAGATGCGATGAATCCAGATCCAGATTATTCAGCTGCCTATGTCATCTTAAAAACGGATCGTCCAGCGCTGACGGGACATGGTCTCACATTTACCATTGGTCGTGGTAATGAAATCTGCTGTGCAGCAATTGAAGCGATGCGCCATCTGGTGGTTGGTCTAGATATTGATGAGATTAAGAAAAATCCTGCCTTGATGTGGCGACATTTAACTTCAGATAGTCAACTCCGTTGGATTGGACCAGACAAGGGTGCGATGCATCTAGCGACTGGCGCAGTGGTAAATGCGATTTGGGATTTATGGGCAAAAAGTGAAGCTAAACCGGTTTGGAAACTGGTTGCAGATATGACTCCTGAACAATTAGTAAACTGTATTGATTTTCGTTATTTAACTGACTGTATTACGCCTGATGAAGCTTTGAACTTATTAAAGTCGAATGAAATTGGTAAAGCGCAACGTGAGAAAACTTTACTTTTAGAAGGTTATCCTTGTTATACGACTTCAGCAGGATGGTTGGGGTATAGCGATGAAAAACTTGCGCGACTTTGCCAAGAGGCTGTGGATGAAGGCTTTAACTATATCAAATTAAAAGTGGGTCGCGATGTTGAGGAAGATAAACGTCGGGTCAAAATTGCACGTGAGATCATTGGTCCTGATCGTCACTTAATGATTGATGCCAATCAGATTTGGGAACGTGAGCAAGCCATTGAGTGGGTGAAGCAACTGGCATTTTCCAATCCATGGTTTATTGAGGAACCGACTTCACCCGATGATGTCGAAGCTCATCGTGCAATCCGATTTGCGATTCAGCCGATTCAAGTGGCGACAGGTGAGATGTGCCAGAATCGCATCATGTTTAAACAATTTATTATGCGTGAAGCGATTGATATTGTTCAGATTGATGCTTGTCGAATGGGTGGAATCAATGAAGTGCTAGCAGTATTGCTCATGGCAGCAAAATACAAACTCAAAGTTTGTCCACATGCAGGTGGCGTAGGGCTGTGTGAATATGTTCAGCATCTTTCTATGATTGATTATTTATGGTTCTCAACCTCCAAAGAAGGTCGTGTCACAGAATACGTGGACCATTTGCATGAGCACTTTATCGATCCTTGTGTGATTCAAAATGCAGCTTATATGCCTCCAACTCTTGCAGGCTTCTCAATTGAAATGAAACCAGCATCTATTGAGAAATATAGATTTAAGGGCTGATAGGCTGAATTTTTCAGTGACAAAAGTGATTCATGCTAAAGGAATGTAGCATGCAAATACGGTGAGATCAGCCAGCCTGATACACGAGAGTTAGACTCTAGTATCACAGGGCATGATTCACAAAGTAAAACGCGCTGATTTGTGGTTTTATCGTGGATGAGTTTTTTAAGGATGATTTTACAGTTCATCCATTGAGAAAAGAATGAAAGTGCATAAAGCCACAAGGAGTATATAAGTGATTGATAGCCATATTCATTTTTGGAAATACAATCCAGTTGAATTCCCTTGGATGACGGATGACTTAAGCGCCATTGCAAAAGACATGTCTCCTGAAGATTTGTTCATGCAATTGCCTACCAGAATAGAAGGTTTGATCGCTGTTCAGGCAAGACCATCTTGGGAGGAAAATGAATATTTGAATGGACTGGCAGAGCAACATTCGATTATCAAAGGCATTGTGGCATGGTTTGATTTTAAAAAAGACGCTGAAATGCAGTTGGAAAAATTCAAACAAAATAAGCGGATAAAAGGCTTTCGTCACATGCTTCAAGATGAGCCTGATCCTACAGCCTATATGTTGAACAACCACCAATTTAATCTGGGCGTAGAAAAAATTCAGCAAGCTGAGTTGCTTTATGGTGTTTTGATTCATCAAAAAGATTTAGATGCAGCCGTAAAATTTTCCCAACGACATGATCAATATGCGTTGGTGATTGATCATTTAGCCAAGCCACAGATGTATTCCAGTGATGGTTTTTCTGTGTGGAAAAAGAACATGAAAGAGTTAGCCGCATTAGCACATGTGAACTGCAAAATTTCAGGTTTGGTGACAGAGGCGGGCGCATACTGCAAAGCACAAGATTTTCAAGCCCACCTTGATATTGCCTTAGAACTCTTTGGTCCTGAACGCTTGCTTTGGGGATCAGATTGGCCTGTGTCTTTTGCGACCCATCGCTATGACACATTGTTGGCATTTTGGGATGAATGGACACGCAACTGGAGTGACTCAGAACGTAAACAGGTCGAAACAGATACACCTAAACGCTTATATAAGCTATGAAATTTAAAAGATTTTAAATATAGGAGATCAGAAAGATGGATTTACACCTCAAAAATAAAGTCTTTATCGTTACAGGTGGTGGTGCCGGAATTGGTGGGGCAATTTCATTATTACTGGCACAAGAGGGTGCAACGGTTGCCATTTTTGGTCGTTCAGCTCTGAGTTCAGAATTCGAAGCATCTTTACAGAAAACACAGACGAACTACTCCTTTCATCAACTGGACTTGACCGATGAAAAAGCCTGCCAAGAAAACGTTCAGAAGGTTATTGATTTATATGGACGTCTAGATGGCTTAGTCAACAATGCTGGAATAAATGACAATGTTGGACTTGAAGACAGTATTGATGCGTTTAGACAGTCTTTAGATAAAAACCTGATTCATTATTTTACAATGGCGCACTTTTGCATACCGCATCTCAAACAAAGCAAAGGCAGCATCGTCAATATAGGCTCTAAAGTTGCAGTCACAGGGCAGGGACATACCAGTGGTTATGCAGCAGCAAATGGCGGTCGATTGGCTTTGACACGAGAGTGGGCTGCGCAATTTAAAGATGATGGGGTGAGGGTCAATGCGGTTTTACCTGCTGAAGTCATGACACCACTGTATCAACGTTGGGTGGATAGCTTTGATAACCCGACCCAGAAATTAGCACAAATTACCCAAAATATTCCGTTTGGTCATCGTATGACGACGACCCATGAAATTGCAGATACCACGGTATTTTTACTGTCTAATCGTTCCTCGCATACCACTGGACAACTTTTATATGTTGATGGCGGTTATACCCATTTAGATCGTGCCTTAGATCAAGATTAAGACAGATATGCCGAAAACTGGAGCGAAAGATGAAACGCTATTGTTTGGCTTTAGACCTTGTGAACGATGCTGAAAAGATCCAGCAATATCAACAGTATCATCAAAAAGTATGGCCAGAAATCACCACCAATATTCGCAATCGTGGTGTGCTGGATATGCAGATTTGGCAAGTCGAAAATCGCCTTTTTATGATTATGGACACCACTGACGATTATGACGCTGACCTAGCACAAAGCGTTGCGGTTTCAGAACCGAAAAATCTTGAGTGGGAAACTTTGATGTCGCAGTACCAACAAGTACTGCCAAGTGCAAAACCTGGTGAAAAATGGATCGAAATGGAAAAAATATTTGATCTAAAACAATAATCCGAATGATATAAGGAATTCAGCCATGAAGGCAAAAATTACAGAACCCCAATTTAGGATGGGGTTGATATTGGTCACGACACTCTTCTTTATGTGGGGATTGTCGTATGGTTTGGTCGATGTTTTAAATAAACATTTTCAGGAAGCTTTGCATATTTCTAAAGCTCAATCGGGGCTGATTCAGGCTGCATATTTTGGTGCCTATTTTGTGATTGCTCTACCTGCGGGTTTATTTATTGAAAAAAGAGGTTATAAAGCAGGGATTATTCTCGGTCTTTCCCTTTATGCAATCGGGGCTCTGCTCTTTGTTCCTGCGGCTAATATGATGACATTTAGCTTTTTCTTATTTGCATTATTTGTACTGGCTCTAGGGTTAGGATGTTTGGAAACGGCTGCAAACCCTTACTCCTCTGCATTGGGAGATCCATCGACTGCTGAACAGCGGCTTAATTTATCTCAGTCTTTTAATGGCTTGGGACAATTTTTTGGTCCGTTGATTGGAGGTTTGTTCTTCTTTAATTCGGTTGAAGGTGACAGTGCTGCAAGTTTTGATGCTGTGACCTATACCTATGTCGGTATTGCTGCAATTGTTATTGTTTTGATTGTATTTTTTGCTAAAGCAAAACTTCCTGATCTACGTGAAAACGAAGCGAAATTGGATGCAGCCAATCTTCAAAATAATAGTGCATCGATGTGGTCACATTCAGAATTTAAATTTGGTGTTATTACGCTGTTTTTCTATGTCGCCGCACAGGTTGGCGTGGGTGCATTTTTTATTAACTTGGTAGTCGAAACTTGGCCACAGAGCTCAAGCCAACAAGGCGCATATTTCTTATCTATTGCCATGCTGGCTTTTTTGATCGGGCGATTTGTCAGCACTGGCATCATGTCGAAAATCTCCGCGAATCATTTGTTGTTAATTTATGCCGTAATTAACAGTGTGCTGTGTGTCGTGATTTTATCTGGCGCTGAATATATTTCAGTAATCGCAGCGATTGGTATCTTCTTCTTTATGTCGATTATGTTCCCGACCATTTTTGCGATGGGTGTTAAGAATCTCGGTTCTAAAACAAAAATCGGCAGCTCATTTATGATCATGGCGATTGTGGGCGGTGCCATTATGCCTTTTTTCATGGGGAAATTAGCTGATCACTATGGAACACATATTGCCTATGTATTGCCATTGATTTGCTTCGTAATCGTAATTTTTTATGCGAAAAGCTACCAAAAAATCACACTGGCACAAGTCAATTAATAACCGAATTTTATCGCATTGAACGCGATAAATAAGAGAAAACCGCCATTTAATCATAAGGGCGAAGATAAGATCATTAAGGACAATATCATGAAAATTCAAAATGGAAGTCGTAGAAAAGTACAACTCACAATCATTGCATTATCAAGTGGGTTAACGATGAATGCTGCAATCGCAGCAGATGCTTTTCGTGTAGATAGCCCATGGATGCTTGGAGATTGGAACGGTAAAAGAACCCAGTTAAAAGATCAAGGCTATGACTTTAATGTGGGTTATACAGGTGAGTTTGCAGGTGTTATGAATGCTGATCGTGATGGCAAGGGCAATGCTTATGCAGATCAATGGGCTTTTGGTGCAAACTTTGATTTAAATAAGATATTGGGGTGGCGTGATACAGAAGCAAAAATTGTCATCACCCATCGTGGTGGCAAAGCACTCAATACTGAAGCCGATGTCATGGCGCCACAATTTAACCAGACGCAAGAAGTATATGGTCGAGGTCAAACTTGGCGTTTAACAGACCTCTGGATTAAAAAGAAATTTGTTGATCAGCGTTTGGATATCAAGTTGGGACGCTTTGGTATTGGTGAAGACTTTGCTGGATTTGATTGTGAATTTCAAAACCTTGCTTTATGTGGTGGTCAGGTTGCCAACTGGGCTGGAGATCAATGGTACAACGGTCCTGTGAGCCAATGGGCAGGGCGAGTTAAATACAATATTCATCCAGAATTAGCCGTTCAAATGGGAATATATGAACGCAATACCGTTAACGCCAATGCGACTACGGCAAGTGATGGTTTTAATTTAAGTACTGATGGTTCAGATGGCGCTGTGATTCCTTTGGAAATTGTCTGGCAACCGAAAAAAACCAGTGCAAATTTAAGTTTGCCGGGAGAGTACCGACTTGGTTACTTTACCAGTACTGTGGATACACAGAATGTACAGGTGGATTATTCAGTTCCAGGAATTTCCCAAAAGTTTGATGCTGATAATCATAAATGGGCGGCTTGGCTTTCAGCAAAGCAGCAATTGACTCGTCACCATGGCGATGAATCTCGTGGTTTGACCTTGATGGGACAAGCGACATTTTATGATGATAAAACCAGTGCCTATAGTGATGCGCAAAATATTGCAGTGGTCTACAAGGGATTATTTGATGCTCGCCCAAGCGATGAAATTGGAATTGGTTTAGCGAGGATTGGTGTAAATACAGATGCAATAAAGTTTAAAGGCAAAGTCAACAATGAAAAGTTTGATGATGAGTTGGATGCAGAAATTTATTATGGCTTAAAAGCAGCTCCTTGGTTAACAGTGCGTCCAAATATTCAATATGTCAAAAATATTGGTGCCAATAAAGCCTATGGTGATGCGTGGGTAGGTGGAGTGAAATTTAATATGAATTTCTAATGCTGCACTACTTTAAATTTTGTTTTTATTGAAAATAGAAAAGTTACCTTGAATCATAGCGTTGTCGGGTTGTGATTGAAATAGGTAACTTTTTCTTTTGTTACGCCATATGAATTTTTATATTTGGCTATATTGACCTTTTTAAGATATAACATGAAAGCCAATCGAATCTGAGTCATTGTTTTCTAAAATTGTTTTGATCACATTGTCTAGCTTGATCATTATTGGTGTAAATTATGATTTACTAGATTCCAGTCCACTTCAAATTGTATATCTTGTTATGACGGCTCAAACATTTTCTCAGGCAAATTCACGCTATCAAAGTATTTTTGAGACTTTGCAAAATGTGATTCGCAGTCATACGCTTTCTACTGGTGTTGTTCTGTTAGAAGGACCGCTCTCGAATATTTTTAATACCAGCCGTGTTCCTGTTCGTAAGGCATTACAACTTTTATTTGATCAACAATTAATTTCACGTTTTGAAGGTCGAGGCTATTTGGTCAACCCAGAACAATCAAATGATATTGAACCGATTAGACTGGAGATCACACGAGAATTATTGGGGCTAGCATCTGATGAGGACATTATTGATACCCGTTTATTAAGCGATAAAGTCTATGATGAGCTGTATCAATGCATATCTTATATTATTTTACATGGACACTATCGACTTGATGAACAGCGCATTGCAGAGCATTTTAATGTGGGACGCAATGTTGTACGTGAGGCATTAAAAAGTCTACATTTACAAGGCTTAGTCGAAAAAGAGGCATACGGAGATTGGCTTGCTGGTCCATTAACTGCACAAAGCGTAATCGAAAACTATGAACTGCGCTTAATTCTTGAACCATTGGCGCTAAAAGCCAATATTCATCATATTTCTTATGACGATATTCAGCAGATGTTAAATCGTATTCGCTATGCACAAACCCATAAACAGGATGTGAATGCCTCATTGATCCAACAGATTGAAGCTGATCTGCATCAAACCTTGTGCAATATCAAGTGGCATAATCAGAAAATGGCAAATATTTTATACAATGCGCAGAGCTCTATTTTGATTAGCCGAGTGATCCATGATGCGATTCATCTGAGCAATTATGAGTTGATGTTAGAAGAACATAACGCAATTCTAGAAGCCTTGTTGTGTGGCTCGATAGATCAAGGCTTGGAATATTTAGAAAAGCATTTGATTAATGCAAAAAAGCGTTCGGTTGAATATTTAAAAGTCTTTTCAATTATTCCTGAACCGAATATTCCTCCGTATCTAGAAAGAATTTCCTAATCATTTAAATGGAATAGCAATCCTAGCCTAGTGTTGCATCAAGTTTTTCCATTTTCTGACTAAGTAGTTGTGTTCATCCATGACAGAATTCCAGACTCCGATATGCCCCATTCTTTCTATATAGGAACCGCCTTGGCGTAGCATGCCTTTTTTGATTAAAGGTTGTTGATCAATTCCCATTAACGCTTCTGCAGCAGGTTTACCCATATACCAAAAATCCCATTCAGCCGAGCTTAAATATTCTCGTGCTCGCAGTGGATTGGAAATATACATGCCTTGTCTTGCCATCATGGCACCTGCCCAACCATCAAGCCACCAGTTGAGATACGCATAAGCATGATCTTTCATTTGCCCCTGCAGATTTCGAGATAATGCCAATCCGCCAAACCAAGCACGGTATCCTTCTACAGGTTTTGCAATTTTAAAATCTCGTTTTGCTTTTAGTAATTTGATCAGTGCAGGGTACCATAAACTGCCGATATGAATATTTTGATCGACAATTAAATTATAAGCATGTGCATCATCAGCCCAAAAATCTTTGAAATGTTGTTGCTGTTTAAGCTCAAGTAAGATTGAAGTCAATTGATCAATTTCAGATAAAGATAAATTACCTATATCTTTAAACTGCAATTGACCCGAACCCTGTACTGCCATTGCTAAATCGAGTGCACCAATCGCAGCATCGTTTTGTACCGTGACACAACCATTCCAATTTTGCTCTAATAGCCATGCCCAACTTTCGGGTTGATCATGTAAGTTTTTAGGTAAAAATTTTGGAAAATAAATAAAACTGTCTACATTGTGGGTAAGGGGAAGCATGCTGATATATTCAGATTCCTGACTACTCAACGTACCATCTTTTTGTACATATAATCGTTGACTTGGAACGCCACCTTTTGCCAACGGTTGATCAGCAAGTAAAGTTCCTTTCTTTGCTAAATCATTGACTTCATCCCAGCGGTGAATTTTCTTAATTTCTATGGGCTGAATGGACCTGACTGGCCAAACAAAATCAATATTATGGAACCATTGATCATAAAGGTCATATTGATCTGGATTTAATACTGCAATACGTTGTGCGGTTTGAGGGTCGTGAATTTGATATTCAATATCAAAACCAAGATCTATTTCAGCTTGTTTTCTTATTGCTTCAATTAGGGTGACTGAAGTACCTAAGACCCTTAAAGTCGGTTTAGATGATGTTTTCAAAGTATGCATTATCCTGCTTTTTTAGGGACAAACGACCATTACAAAAGTTGTCTTTAAACCAAAAATATGATTTAAAACCCTTAGAACTGATCATCATGATCAAGCTTAAGTATTGTATATGCTGATTTTACTTTTTTGTAAATCACAGGCTTTTGCTGACTATAACTTAGCTTTAAGTTAAAACGTAGTGTATAGAAGTCACTACGTTTTAACTTGGTGGAGTGCTGTTGAAGCCATGTTAAAAGTTTAGATTAAACTTTAACCCAGCTACCCAGGCATCACCCTGATTTTTATTTGCGCCAATACGGTCAATATATTGCAGGTTGGGGCGCACTTTAAGCCACGGTGTTGCGAGCAGACTATAATACAATTCAGCATTGATCTCGTTATTCAAATGGGGATTTTGCCGACTGTCGACAGCAATTCGTGATATACCTAGCCCAATTTCATCTTGTTTACGCTGATCAAATAGACCTTTATAAGTCACAGCAAGTGTTTCTGCATCATTAAAAATACTGGTTTTATTGTCATAAACAGCAACTTGCCCCATCAATGTTAAACCTCGATTTACATCGCCAGCATGGCTTGTTAACTGTTGCTTGGCTGAAATCCAAGTCCCGTTCTTATGTTCTTTACGATCGTTTTGGATTTGCACGTTTGTTACATCAGCTGTGCTGTAGTAATAACCTAAACGATATTCACCAGCCAAGTTTTGAATTAAATTTTCAGGTTTCCAAATCAGCTCTATTGGAAGCAGTGCGCCCTTGGAACCATCTGTACTCAGGTTAAAGCCTTTGCTTCTTTTTAGATTTTCAGGATTGTATTCATAGACACCAATTTGCGCTGATAAATTTGGAGAGATATTCCATTTAATACGAGTTGCCCATTGGCTTACAGGACCGTTATACCATTGATCTCCTGACCAATGTCCAATTTGACCTGCACATAGAGCAAGATTTTGAAATTCACAATCAAAACTGGCAAAGTCTTCTCCTTCACCAAATCGTCCGATTTTTACATCTAACTTCTGGTCGAAGAATTTCTTTTTAATCCATAAGTCCGTTAAACGCCATGTTTGTCCTCGACCATACACTTCTTGAACTTGACTGATATGTGGAGACAACACCTGTGACTTATTTTCAACTTGCTGACCTGAGCGATAAGTAATATTGATCAACGCTTCAGTATCGTTCCAATCCAAAATTTTATTTAAGTCAAAATTTCCCAAAAAGCTCCATTGATCTGCATAAGCCGAGTCTTTCTCACTGCTCATTTGGGTATCAAGTACAGTTGCACCTTGACCCGTATAACTTATGCCAAAATCATAGCCTTTTTCAATTAAAGCTGTACGTTGACCCTGTCCATCGCCAAACATCCATTGGCTGTCACTTGTAAAAGCATTTTTTGCATAAATTGATGATGTTGATGATAATCCTGCGAATGCAATCATCCATACGATTTTTTTCATTTTTTACTCCATATTTTTTAGTAATTCATGTTTTTTCGGCAAAAAAACAGAAGCTTTAAAAGCTCAGTATCCCTACTTTTTGAATTGTTCTAGCTCATGATGACTCCTTGATCATTGCTGTACTTATCTTTGCAAGTTGTGATAAATCCTCATAAAAAATTTAAAAATTGAAGTCTGAGAAAATATTTTTAGTTAAATCTAGGCATAGAAATCCTGTTCCATGTTTTAAAAACACAGAAGTTTGAAGGTTTTCGTAATTAACTTAGTTCAGCTTTTCCATAAAAATTTGAAATGACTTTTTTATCTGTTCAAGATCAACATGCCTCACGATCATGACAATACGTGAATAGTGATCTTCCCAAGGCCATTGGGCTAAATGCTCTGGCGGGTATAAACAGTGTTGTACGCCGTGAATCAAAACAGGTTGGTCAAATTCAGTTAAGTTTAAAATCCCTTTTATCCGTAGAATATTTTCACCATATTGTTTGAGTAATAGATTTATCCATAGTCCGAATACCATCCAATCCAGTTTTGTTGTCCATTCCAGCACGCAACTTTGAGTCATTGCATGCTGGTCTTGTTGAGTTTTTAGAAAAAATTGCGGTCGTGAAAGATGCTGTTGCTGCGCTAAATCTTGAGAAAAAATGTCATCCACGCAATCAATTTGATTGATGAATTGAATATTCACTTCAGGGTGAAGCTGTTGTATTTTCTCAGATAAAAGTTGTTGTGTTGGAAGATCAACCCGATCAGTCTTACTCAAAATAATCTGATGTGCAGCAACGACTTGGGTTAACCATTCTGGATGAAGCGTAGCCTGTAAATGACCTAACTCGGCATCAACAACCGTACTTAATCCATGTACATAAAACTGATTTTTAATATGTGTATCATGATGAATTGTATTTAAAATCGCTGCTGGATTAGCTAAACCTGTGGTTTCAATAATGACACGCTTAAAATCTGGAATCTCTCCCTGTTTACGTTGCTGTAATAGTTTTAACAAGCTGTCTTTTAAATCGGTTAAAACACTACAACACATACAACCATTGGCGAGCAAATAGGTATTCTCAGCCACTGTTTGTACCAACAGATGATCAATGCCGACTTCACCCAATTCATTAATTAAAACGATCGTGCTGTCATTTTGTGTATGTGTCAGTAGTTTTTTTATCAACGTGGTTTTTCCACTGCCTAAAAAACCAGTCACAATATGCACAGGTATCGTCATATTTATAAAGCCTCTAAATGTGATAACAGTCGAGGATCAAGAACATCTATTTTTTGCCCCGTTAATTGCTGGATTTCGTTCCATAATAGATCAAGCCCATTGGCTATACTTTGTTTGCCAGTAGGTGTCTGGATCAGATAATTCACGCCCTGAAAGTCAGCAATTGATAAGCGATAGGGTGCAGTAATGTGATTAAGCATTTTAATTTTACGTAAACGCTCTCGCCGTCTAGGCAGATCAGATCTTAGGCTGTCTGTCCAATCCTGTTGTTCACCTATCAATCCACATAATCCACACATTGCACCATTACTCCATTGATTAAGGCATTACATCGCCACTGTTTGGTCCGAGTGTCTGACCCACGTACAAATTACCGCCAGGATCCGACGCCAATAAAATTACGGTTGGCGCAATTTCTTCAGCTGTTCCAAAACGCCCCAAAGGTAATTGTTTGGCTTTTTCATCTTTCCAGCTTTGGCTAATACCATCGACCAGTGGTGTGGCGATTGGACCCGGTGCTATTGCATTGACCAATACATTATCTTTAGCGACTTCTTGAGCTAAAGATTTGGTAAAACCGATTACACCGGCTTTGGCTGCGCAATAATGTGCCAGTTCAATCCCGCCTTTAATCCCAAGTTGGGAGGAAATATTAATAATACGCCCCCATTTTTGCTTGATCATATGAGGTAAGGCCCGTTGACTGGTTAAAAACACACTGGTTAAGTCAATACGAAGCATGTCGTCCCACATTTTCTTGCTGAGTTCTGTACACGGGGCTTGGGTTAAAATGCCTGCGTTATTGACTAAAACATCTATTCCACCATAGGTTTCAACACAGCAATCCACAGTTTGATGCGCACCTTGTTCAGTGCCCAGATCTGCGATAATGGTGGTCACTTGCGTAGCAAATTGGCGGCAGAGCAGGGCAATTTGTTCTAGACCTTCAGCATTTAAATCGCATAACACCAAACGGCTATTTTGCTTAGCAAATGCTTGTGCAATCGCAGCACCAATACCACTGGCGGCTCCCGTCACCACAACACGACATTCATTTAATGGTTTCATGTATTCTTCCAATAAAAAGAACAGCTTGACCTCATCAATAAATTTCAAAATCAAGCTTGTTCAACATATGAGTAGGGGGATTGTTGATTAATCAGGCCAACGAATGGTTAGCCCACCATCAACAATAATGCTTTGTCCTGTGATATAGCTGGCATCATCACTGGTTAAGAAGCGAACCAGTTTGGCAACTTCATCGGCACGACCGACACGTCCTAAGGGAATTTTCTGTCCAGCAAGTTTTAAACCTTCAGGACCAAGAGAATTTTGCGCATCTAAGGATTGTGGGGTTTCAATCAAACCGGGAATAACCGCATTACAACGAATTCCTCTAGGTGCCAATTCAACAGCCAAAGATCTACATAAGCCGGGGATACCTGCTTTGGCAGCAGCATAATGGCTATGTGCTTGCCAACCATAAACACCCCCTGCGATAGAGGAAATGGCAACCATTGCACCTGAACTTTGCATATATAGACTTGCTGCACGGAAGGTACGCATTACACCAGTTAAATCAACATTTAACATTTCATTCCATGCTTGATCTGTCATGTCGATGATTGAGCTTTGACGTAACAAACCTGCATTGGCAATCGTATAATCTAAGCGCCCAAAATGTGTTATTGCACTTTGTACTGCGCTTTGTACAGACTCAGTATCGGTCACATCTACTGCAACCATGACACATTGTCCGCCTGCCTCTTTGACCAGTTGTTCAGTGATGTTTGGGTCATGTGGATCTTTCTCAAAATAACCACCAACTACTCGAATATTCTGTTTTGCATATGCAACAGCCAAAGCTTGTCCAATCCCACTGGCAGCTCCAGTAATAAATGCTACGGGAGTATTGTTTAAAGTCATGCTCATTTCCTTATTTCACATCTTCAGGTTTTACATGGCGTGCCATAAGCATGACCAAACCAGACAAGAAGCAAGGTAGGGCACCAAACCAAATTGCCGCACTTGCCCAAGCTCCACCACCAGTGAGAATACTGGTGATACCTGCACCAGCTAAAATTGCACCGATCGGTCCCATCGCATGTACAATTGCGCCACCCGTTGCGCGTATGCGTGTTGGAAAAGATTCCCCCATAAAAAACAACATTGCAGAGTAAGGACCTGTTAAGAAAAATAAACCAACACTATATAGGGCGACCACTGTGACCAGGTCATGAGAAGCAACGATCATGGCATAGAACGCCACACCGCCACACATCCAACCCATGGCAACAGTATTACGACGACCAATACGATCTCCTAACCAACCGTGAACCAAATAGCCAACAAAACCGATCAGATTCGAGAGAATCAAAATGATTAAGGAGTTTTGAAAAGATAAGTTGTGAACATTCACCAACACAGATGTTCCCAATACGCTAAAGACTTGGATGGCAGACCAGTTCAGCAAAATCGCTAAACTTAGTACTAATGTCGGGCGTAATGCCGAACCTTTAAAAGCAGCCATCACGCCCACTTTTTGTTGTTCTGGGTCGTCTAAATGGTACTGACGAGCCAATTGATCTGCTTGTTCATTTTCGCCAGACTGTTTAAGTTGATTAATTTTTTGCACAACTTGAAACTGGGGACTTTCTTTTAAATTTCTGGCTAGAAAAGCAATGATAAATGCTGGAATAGCAGCAAAAATAAAACAACCTTGCCAGCCCACATAAGGAAGTAAAATTGCAGTCAATGCTGCTGCAAGTAATGCCCCTACAGGCCAGCCACTTTGTACCAAAGAGTAGATAAAACCTTTACGTTTTTGAAACTTTTCATCTTTTGAAGTGGCATACATTTCGGTGAGATAAGTCGCATTTACTCCTTCTTCGGCATAACCTAGACCAGCAACTGAACGAATGGCAACCAGTGAGCTTTTTCCAACCCCTGCCATGGCGGTCATCGCTGTAGCGATTGCTGTACCTGTCATGGTGAAAATAATCCCTTTACGCCGACCAATACGATCTACAATTGGTCCAATAGCGAACGCAACAATTGCACCGCCGACGGCAATCCAAGTGACTAAACTGGCTTGTTCAGCTTCATTCCAGTTGAAATGACCACCCATGACAGGCAGTAAAGTACCAAATAAAATAAAGTCATAAACTGCAAACACCCATGCAAAAAAAGCAATCCAAGATGCATAAGTGATATCTTTTTGCTGAATTTGCTCAGGATGCCAACTGATTAATTTATCTTGCGAAGCAGCCTGATTCACATCAATGCTGCTTTTAACATCTATGTTTTCGCTCATCATTCCTTTTCCTTCTATGGAATTTTTAACCTTTGCGAGGACAGCGCTGCGCGAAGTCGTTTGCAATTTCATCCATGGTGACGAATTTCACCCCATCGTGGGCTTTGAAGTGTTCAATCAGACGTTCCAACATCAATAAAACCTGTGGTCGACCAGAAACGTCTGGGTGTAGGGTAATCGGGAAAACGGCATAATCCATTTCTCGATAGACCCAGTCAAATTGGTCTTTCCACATTTGTTCGATATCACGAGGATTGACAAAACCATGACTATTTGGAGATTTTTTAATAAACATCATCGGGGGTAAATCATCGAGATACCAATTGGCAGGAATCTCAATCAAGTCTGTTTCCTCACCACGAAGTAATGGTTTCATCCATGTTTCAGGCTGTTGGCTATAATCAATTTTGGTCCACGAATCACCCACACGAACGTAATAAGGTGTGAAATCGTTATGCATCAAACTATGGTCATATTTGATGCCTTTTTTTAACAAAAGTTCGTTGGTAACATTACTGAATTCCCACCATGGTGCGACATATCCTGTTGGACGTTTGCCCGATAATTCAGTAATGAGCGCAATTGCTTTATCCAGCACTGCTTCCTCTTGTTCAGGTGTCATCGCAATTGGATTTTCATGGCTATAACCATGCATACCAATTTCATGTCCAGCATCTACAACGGCTTTCATTTGTTCAGGGAATGTTTCTACAGAGTGCCCTGGAATAAACCAAGTGGTTTTTAAACCATACTTTTTAAATAGATTCAGTAAACGTATTGACCCGACTTCACCTGCAAACAAGCCTCGTGAAATATCATCTGGCGAGTCTTCACCGCCATAAGACCCTAGCCAACCAGCGACTGCATCAACGTCAACTCCAAATGAAACTAAGATTTCCTTTTTAGCCATGTCATCATCCTCAATAAAATAAAGTTAAGTGTTTGGTGGAACTAAAATGATTGTGCTAATCATTGTTGTGAAGAATATGTTCAATACTCAGGGCGGCAGATAAAAGACTTTGATCATTACCACTGTAGCTTGAGAGTAAAATTGCTGTAGAGCGCCCATTTGAGTCGGTTCCATTCGGAAGTGAGATACTTGGCATATCTAAATAACTGCCGGGCATGGTTAATCTAAGCGTGTTGAGATTTGTTTGGATAAATAAGGCTTCATCTACCTCTAAAGGTGCAAGTTCAGGTGCAGTATGTGCAGTAGTTGGCGTCAGTAAATATCCTTCAGCCAGTTCTGTTTTTAAGCTTGCTTTTAAATGCTGTGCCATTTGATAAAGATGGATTTGGCTAGAAGCCAAGGTATCTTTTGCCGAAAGCAGGCGTTTTCTTACCCGCTGATCCATGAATTCGGCTTGATCACTGTGTAATAAGGCTTCATGTAAGGTATATGCCTCAGCAGCACCTAGCCATTGACCTGAGTCAATCAGGGTTTGTGCTTGATCAAATGCACCTATGCGTTTATACACCACACCGATATCTGCTTGTTGAAGTATTTCAATCGTTTGCAAGAAATTATGCTTCACACAATCCTGAACGCTTGGGTGGTTAAGCATGTCTAAATCGACATAGATTTGCATCTTTCTTGATTGGGGTTGAGAGGGGATATTTGACTGAATTTGTCCAAGCATAAGCTGATCTAAAACAATACAGTCACGAACACTACGACTGATTGGACCTACGCTATCTAAGCTTGCGGCAAGAGGAAAAACGCCTTTTTTACTATAACGTGAACTGCTACTTCGATAACCCACTAAGCCATTAAAGGATGCAGGAATCCGAATTGAACCTGCGGTATCCGTACCCATAGAAATAGGGACAATTTTTTGTCCTACAGATGTTGCTGCGCCAGATGATGATCCCCCAGGAATACATCGTGGATCAACCACATTCTTAGGTGTGCCAAAGTGTGGGTTTAAACCTAACCCAGAGTAAGCAAATTCAGTCAAATTGGTTTTTCCCAGATTGACCATACCCATACGAGTCAATTGCATGACGCCATCTGCATCTTGCTGTGCAACGGCATGATGCACTCGAGTTTTTGAACCTGCTGTGGTCACAGTTCCTTGCACATCAAAAAGGTCTTTCCACGCAATGGGAACACCATCAAATAGAGATAACGGTGCATGGGCTTTCCAACGTTCAGTCGAAGCGTGTGCTTCTCGATAAGCACGTTCTATGCTTAAGGAAATAAAAGTGCTGTCATTTACCTGTTGTATAACATCAAACGCTCTTTCCAGCTCTTGAATTGGATCGGTTATTCCTTGTGCATATTGCTGTGATAAGGAAATTGCGTCATCCATGCCACTCTCCTGATAATTGTATATTTTAATAATATATACATTTTTTAATTTATTTAATCTTAAGTTAAAAAATCAAAAGAGTAAATAATGTACGATTAAAAAATAAATTATTTTTTATTTTTTTGTCATTTTTTTATCATTATCAATATTTTATTAAGAATAATATAAAATGTATTTTTTAAAAAAAAGATCATTAAGTGGTGATTTTACTTAACTTGTTGTTATTGTGTTGTGAATTTTGGATATTGAGCAAACTATGACAATCTGGAGTTTTATCATTAATCTGTTGAGCAATTCATATAGCAAAATATAATTTTTCATAATCAATAAGATTAATCTTAAGAGGATTTTGTTTGATGATATAAAGCTTTCAATGCCATGCTTTACATCTAAAGTTTAAATAGATTTGTGTAGGTGATGCTTCACTCTTGCGCTGTAAACAAAGCAGTGATTTTTTTTGCTTAGATGAAAGATGATAAAAATCTTTCGCTGAGTGAGGGGTATATGCTTAACATTAACTCAATATAGTGGCATCTATGTTTTTTCATGATTGGAAGGTTATTTGTGATTCAAAAAGGCTTTGTTGCATAAATACGTAAGAAATTGATTTTAATAAAATTAATTTCAGATCAAAAAACACTGAAAACCTTTTAAATCAGATATTTAAGTAGTCTTTATGCAACAAAGCCATTCAAAAGTACAAAGTTAATGAATTACTAAATCTTCTAAAGATTTATATAAAAGCTTAAAGCTCATCGGGTAAGTATTGATTTTTATTTTAAGGTATTGATTTTAATTGATTTATTTATTAATAGGTAATCGTGAAATTTTTACACAACAAAGCCCCTTGAAATTATTCAACTAAATAATCTAGAGTACTATTTCTTTTGATTAATTTTGGACGTAATTTTATAGAGTCAACTTGTTCTTTATTTATCTTTTTTAATAATAATTCCATCGCCGTAAATCCCATTTCGGACATTGGTGAAGCTATCGTTGTAAGTGGAATAGGAAGTTGAGCTGTTAAAGAAATATTATTAAACCCGACGACTGCAATATCTTTTCCGGGAATATAACCCTTGTCCTTGATTGCCCCCATTACACCAATCGCAATAAAATCATTCACTGTGAAAATTGCTGTGGGCAATTCATTTTTGGATAGAATTTCAAGTCCAGCTTGATAGCCAGAGTCAACATCAAAACCGCAATTAATGATGTAGTCATCTGGAATCACTATATTTTTGCTGGAACTATAGTCTTTGAATCCTTTGGTTCGTAATAGACCAGTACTGGCAAAAGCTTCACCCGAAATAATAGCAATCCGACGATGACCCTCAGTGATTAAATGTTCTGCTGCTAAGCTTCCACCAAGATAATCATCACAGGTAACAGAGGTAAAGTTTTCTAAACTACGGCTTACAAGCACAAATGGAATATCTCGTGCTATTAATTCATTGAAAAACTGATGTGAATCTTCAGTTCCTGTATGTGCATCAGCAATGATTAAACCATCCACTTTTCTAGAAAGGGCCATTTCACCCAATTTTTTTTGGTTGATCGGCAGATCATTAGTATTGGAAACAAATGTAAAATAATTATTTTGCGTGGCGGCAGCATCAATGCCTTCATAAATATTTGCTAAAACAAGATCTGATAATTTTGGAACTAAAACCCCAATTACATTGGTTTTCTGGCTCTGTAAACTTTTTGCTAAAGTATTTGGTCGGTAGTTTAAATCGGCTGCTAATTTTTTTACTTTTTCTATGGTTTCTGGGGCTGCTGCGGAACTGGCATCATCCATAGAGCCGTTCAGTATTCTTGAGACTGTAGAAACATGTAAGCCGAGTTCTTTTGACAGAAATTTTAAAGTTACATTTTTATTTGATCGATTCATATGAAACCACAATAACAAGTAGCAACATTTTAACATTTTCTCCCTCAAAAGTTAGAGAAATTATTGGATTATTGTTTAAAATTTGACAAGAGCAAACGTTTGGGTTAAGTTTTTAACACAACCCAAACGTTTGGGTTGGTTTGGATAATCAATGAGGTAAGGACATGGAAGAAACTTCAGTTAGCCCAGTAAAAGTGGCAGTCATACAATTTGATCCACAAGTGGGTATGGAAAATAGAGAAAGGAATTTACGCCATGGGTTAGATTTGGCGCTTCAGGCTGTCAACAATGGTGCAAATCTTATCGTCATGCCTGAGTTGGCAAATACAGGCTATTTATTTACAAATAGAAAAGAGGCATTTGATCACGCAGAGGAAATTCCAAATGGACCAAGTATTCAAGTCTGGCAAGATTTTGCACGTAAGCATTCAATTTATTTAGTTTCAGGAATTGCAGAAAGAGAGGGTGTTCGTCTTTTTGATACTTCCGTTTTAATCGGACCTGATGGGCTTATTGGAAAATATCGCAAGGCACATTTATGGAATCTTGAAAAACTTTGGTTTACGCCTGGTGATACAGGCTTCCCTGTGTTTGAAACACCAATTGGAAGAATTGGGATGTTAATTTGTTGGGATATTTGGTTTCCAGAAGTTCCAAGAATATTAACCCAACAAGGTGCGGATATTATTTGCAGTGTAAATAATTGGGTTTGGACACCGCCTCCATTATTTGATGAAAGTGGTAAGTGTATGGCTTCATATCTCACCATGACTGCCGCGCATGTGAATAATGTCTACATTGCTGCTGCAAATCGAGTTGGAACTGATAGAGGTGAACGTTTTCTTGGATGTTCATTAATTGCAGGCACCAATGGTTGGCCAATCGCGGGTGTTGCAGATGCAGAAAAAGAAATGATTCTATATGCAGATATTGATTTGGTTGCTGCTCGTGGTGCGCCGATTTGGAACAAGCATAATGACCTAATCCGAGATAGACGAACTGACATCTATGATGAGATGTTAGGTTATAAATCTCACAATATTTTCCCTCGCTAATGTATGAGGAGGGATCTATGAAAAATTATCAAGGGATTGATATTGTTTTAGCTGTTTTGATGATGCTGTCGACAATAATCATTGTTGGATGGATAGAAAGAAGCTCAATCCAAGTTTGGGATAATTACTTAACAATGCAACCACCGACATCCGCCTTAACTTGGTTAAGGTGGGGGCTGGGCGATATAAGTGAGGCTCAATTTTATAAAAGCGAATTAGCTTCACTTGGGTTGTTAATGGGTTCAGTGATTGCTTACTTTTTTTCAAAATTCAGTTCTAAATGGCAAGGGTTCAAATTAAGTTATGGGACGGGTCTGTTTCCATGGATTTTATTGAGTTCAAGTTTAAGTTTGATTCTGAGTAATATCATTTGGGGATGGACGATTATTGAAAGTAACTCGTGGCAGCCCACATTTGTTACTTTTGTATCATTACCAGCTGCGACGGTACTGATGTATGGGCGTGGTTTTAAAATAGCAATGATTGGTGCAGTTGCTGGTGCATTATTCGTAACACCTTCTTCGCTCATCATCGTCAACTATGTATGTATCCCTTTAAATTTACCAAGTATTATTGGTAACGTTTTAGGTATGGCAATTGGTAGCTTAATCGGATTTATTATTTTCAAAAAATTCAATTTAAGTTGTTTAGTCCAAGAAACAGAAACAAAAAAACAAGAACCAATCGAAGAAGAAGAAAAGATTGAACGAAAGGATACAAATCCATTTTGGGTTGTAAGACGAGCACTTGCTGACTTCTCTGAATCTCAATTTATTGCAAATGAATGGGCTGGATTAGGCTTAATCATTGGCGCTTTGTTGGCAATTTATCTGAACCCTTTAAGTATTGCATATGGAAGTGGGCTGATTGGAAACATATTAATTAGTCAAATGTTAGCTGCACTGACGGCAGTTATTCTATGGAAAAGTAAATGGGAAAAATATGGATGGTATCCGACATATATTCCGATTTCTTCAGTTGCTCCAGTCTCTGTTTTAGTCTTCGGTGGAAGTCTAAGCTCCATTATTTTAGGTGCATTTATTGGTGCATGCGTTGCCCCACCTTTAGCTGCTTTTATTTCAAAGAAGCTTCCTAAATACCAACATCCATATATTGGCAATGTGATTTCCATGGCAATTACATCGCTCTTGGCTTTGGGAACAATTCATCTGGTTTCCTGAATCTATATTTTTATATAAGGAGTTGTAATGTTAATGTGTCCAGTAAAAGGCTATTTTTCTGAACTTGATGTTGAGCAAATTGCGAATATGCTTAGGTCAAAAGAAATTACTGCTAAAGCACTTACACAGCACAGTTTAAAGTCTATCAATCAGCATAAAGCGTTAAATGCATTTTGTTATATCGATGATGAATATGCGATACAACAAGCCGAATATGCAGATGAACTTTTTAATCAAGGAATAGATCTTGGCCCGTTACAGGGTATACCGATTGCGATCAAGGATAATATTGAGACTGCTCAACTTATAACTTCTATGGGCTCCAATTTTTTCAAAAACTATTTACCCGAAGTCGATGCTGAATGTGTGCAAAAACTTAAAGCTTTAGGCGCGGTGATTATTGGAAAAACCAACACGCATGAGTTTGCTTATGGACCAACAGGGGATATTTCTGTACATGGTGCGACAAAAAACCCATGGGACCTTGCAAAAATTTCAGGTGGATCTAGTTGTGGTAGTGCTGTAGCGGTTGCCGCTGGACTTGTACCTATTGCAATTGGGACAGATACAGGCGGCTCGATTCGTATACCTGCAAGCTTAACAGGAGTTGTGGGCTTTAAACCGACTTATCAGCAATTTTCAATGAAAGGTGTTTTCCCTTTGTCTAAAAGCTTAGATCATTTAGGCATATTAGCAAAAAGTGCTCAAGAGATTGATTTGGTTGTTTGTTTATTAAAACAGGGAAATTGTAAACAAAATCATAAATTTGCCTCCAATACGTTAGCAACGAAATCACCAAAATTAGGTTGGGTATCCATTGATAATTTTATTGAAAACTATGATTACCCTTTATATCAGAAATTAAAGCAGCAAGTTTTTTCACTTTGGAACAATCAAATTGATGAAGTATTGAGTGTTTTAACGAATTTCAAAGATATCCATCGCTATTTTTATGCTATTCAAAATAGCGAGGCATATACCGTCCATCATCATCAAGTAGAGCATTCTCCAGAGTTATTTCAGAAAGATGTGTTGGAGAGGTTGCTACAAGCCAAACAAACCAAAGGCTGGGAGTATGTGAACGCATTAGATTTTCAAAAAAAGTACCAAGAAGACCTTGCTAAAATTTTTGATCAGTACGATTACCTCATCATGCCGACATTGCCGATACAAGCCACTGATCTGTATCAAAAAGATTTGTATTTAAATGGTGCTTTTATAAATATTAAATCAGCTTTACTTAGCCTGACCAATATATGGAATTTTTTGGGAAATCCTGTAATCAATGTTCCGATATGTTATGAAAATAAAATGCCGATTGGTATTCAGATCATTGGTGCAAAGAAAAGTGATCGCCATCTTTTGGCCTTTGCAATGAATAATGGTTTTTAGTTTTTTTTTAATTTTTTCAGTATTTAAGGTCTACTGACCTGTTAATAAAATGATAATCAAGGATGATTTTATGAGACATGATTTGTTTAAATATACGATATTCACACTACTTTTAAATGTGCCTTTACTTGCAAATGCTACGATGGAATTTGAGAATAAGGATAAAGATTCTAAGTTAACTGTTTCTGGCGAACTACGAGCAAGTTATCAAGAAAATAACTTTGAGAATAAGGCTTCGGATCAAAAAATAAAATTTAATACAGATATTTTAAATATTGGCTATAGCTCTCCCAACATATTCGGTAATTTTCAATATCGCTGTTATCAATTTGATACCTTATGTGATTTTTCCACATTGGTACAAGCCAATGCTGGCTATCATTTAAACTCAACAGACAATCTTAAAGTTGGTTTACAGCCGATTCCTTTTGGCCCAGGACAATTTTGGGACAGTAGTTTCTATGAAGGAATCAATACAACAATGGGACTTCAAGATACGATGAATTTAGGTGTTAACTACCATTTTGAGTTGCCCTCATTCACAAAGGTTGATTTGGCTTATTTTGTAGCTGATGGCGGAAATTATTATGGAAAAAGTAAGGATGCTGCCCGTTATACTGCAAATATGGTGAAATCAGCTGATTTGATGAAGACAAATCTGAATGAGAAAAATATGTGGCTCGTACGAGTTGATCAAGACCTTAAATTTTTAACGACCGAGGACCTTAAAGTATCAGTAGGTGGAAGTTATTGGTATTCAGAAATTGAAAATAAGAAAATTGTTGATGATGGTGCAAGAAATTCTTGGGCACTCTTTAATCGTATTCGCTATAAAAATTTAAATGTGATGCTCACAGGAGGTAAGCAATCAATTAACAATAAAGATCTTTTCAGTCCTTATAGTTCAACTTTTGGTTCATATGATGGTGAATATGACATTGCAAATAAAGGCTTCTTCTATACGGTTAACTCCAGCTATGCTTTTAAGAATGTATGGGACTCATTCAATATAACGCCATATATGGTATTTAGTGGATTTAATAAGAAAGAAAAGGACTTCGATGATTCTAAGCGCAATATTTTGGGTGTGGAATGGGATTATAAGAAGATCACTTTATATACTGAATATATGATGAGCAAAAATGATCCGTTTATTGGGGGAACAGCTAGCTCGCTTGCTACTGGTGATGGTGGTAAGTGGAAAAACCTACTCAACATGATGTTTATTTACAAATTTTGAAATTTAGCCTTTCATTTAATGGATTCCTCTAAATAGCTCAATTTATGATTGAGCTAAATCAAATATAGAAAAATCAAAAATCAGAAATAAATGAAACCTCAAAAAATAAATTAGCGTAAGATTTGTAAAACTGACGATCAAATTAATTTGGATTAGAAAAAATACATTTTTTAATTTGCATAAAATTTAATTTTATAAGCAGTTTGAAATCACTTGCTCACAACACTGTCATTGCGTAAGGTAAATCATCAAAAAAAATAATCTAAGGTATTGGGGATGTTGGTTTTAGAAGAAGTTTATAAAAGTAAAAAAGCGGAAAATTCTGAGCAATTCAATTTACGTATACATCGCGGCTTGAGCTGGCTCAAAAAAGCTGTGATTTTGGAAAGCGATCTTGATTTGAAATTCATCAGTTTATGGATTGCTTTAAGTGCAATCACACCACAATTGGTTAAAATCAAAGACGGTGAGCAAGATTTTAGTCAATTTTTCAGCGGTATAGTGCGATTTGATCGAGAGCAAAAAATTCAGCATATTGTATGGGATAGATGTCATGATGCAATTGCTCGACTGATTGAAAGTCCTTATACATTTCAAAATTTTTGGGATGATCAAAATCAGAAAATAAATCAGAAAGCATGGAAGCAAGCATTTATTGCAGAAAAAAAGCGTGCAACGGAAGCACGACAGGCTCAGGATTCGATCACATTATTAGAGATTGTTTTTCAACGTTTATTGACTTTACAACATCAAATTATTTTGGGTGGAGCAACCTATAACAGTTCGATGAATCGCAAATTGCTACAAGACAGTTGTAATATCTTGATTGCCGTAATCCCGGCAAGTATGCATATTATTTTGGAAAATCCTCAAAATTTTGATTTGGATACGCCATTTTATCCATTATTACAAGTGTCATGAATTGAAAGAAAACAAGCCCTCTAACACATGAGGGATTGTTACATAGATCTTTTTAAGCAGATTGGATTTTATCGATATAAAGATGATCTAAAAGAGAAAACAGCGTTGCTCTAAATACTAAACTTAGTCTAACCAAGCAGGTTATTGTCCAGCCTCCGTGATGCTAAGCATATTTGCTACAACAAAAAAATTCAGTCTTGTTTGAATAGATTGAAGTTTATTTCAATCAAATCAGAAGGCATTCTGCAAATGGTCGGTTAAACTCCGAAGTATTTGAGCAAAAATATTTTAAGATTTTAGAGCGAAATCCTGTCTACAATACTGATTAGTATTCGTTTTAATTTATGAGACTCAATAGTGGCTGAGTTTATCCGCAAGATTAGCTATACGGTTCAGGCGGCAAGACTGTGCATCTAACATTTGTCCCTGTCCTTCGGTTTTAGGATCCCAATTACAATACTTGTTGGTGTTTTCCCACCATGCTGCGATCTCATCCATCTGTTGGTCTTTTTTCACACTGTCTGGACGACTGATGATTTTGGCAAAGGCCTGTTCAACGCGGTTCTTATGTTGAGCATATTCTTGGTCCATACAGCTTTGCATTTCAAATGTTACAGCACCACTTTGCTTGATACATTGAGCATAACTGCTGCTTAATTTGGCATGAATATAAGAATCATCTGGAAGAGGATGAGACATTTCATCATCGGCAAAAGCAGCAAAAGGAAGAAGAGAGATAAACAATAATGTAGTACTTTTAAATTTTTTCATATGTTTAACCTTTAGTTTTATCTTGATCTCGATGTTCGTTCTTGAGTATTTCTATGCTTTGATTTGCATTATTGCAATAAAATCAGATAGCGTTGCAATTGTGCAGTGCGGGCTGCTGTACGTTGTATCTCATTAAGTTCAATTTGCAAGTTGTCTGGCTGTGATTGACCATACAACGTTGTTTCCAGTTCAGCATCACTTTGACGTGATTGTAGCCAAATACGTTGTGATGCAACCAGTTTCGTTTTCTGGGTAGCATTCAAATGCGATTGTAATTTTTTATAGGTACTATTCAATTGCTTATCTTGACGTTCCTCCTCATCTTTTAGACAAGCTGCCTGTTCAATAATGCCTTGGGCACTGTTATCACAGTTTATAAAAGCTTGGCTTAATAATAAGTTTTCATTTCCTATTGGTGCAGCAAAGACCAAGCTTGAAAAAGTACATAAAAAACTGATCGGTAAGCATGCTAATCGTATTTTTTTCATAAGGGATAAACTCTTGGTTGATCTATGAGGATGAATGTTGGTTATTGTGCGAGTTGAAAAAACTTACTTAAATGTCGTCAATCACGCTTTAACAAAGACAGGACAGGGTTATCATTTTGACCAAAGTGTATCAACTTTAAATTTGAATAATCATGGATATTTGGATGTTTTTTCCCAAAAATATTGATTGTCCTGTACAAATTTCTTTAAAGTTCTGAGATTTATCTTCCGTATAATTACTGCTCCTCAACTGTTTATTCATATAGCTTCAAGATAGTAACCCGCATATCCATTTAAATTGTGTGCATCGCATTTTTTGGAATTTTATCGCAGACTATTAATGTGAATATATTATGATCGATTTTTTCACACAATAGTTACAGTGAATATTATTCAAATAGAATGATTTTAGTGTCCGTATTTTTATTAAAATAATAAGTCTCTTAAAAAATCAAAATCCCCCAAATTTTGAAGGATTTTGATTTTAGAATGCTTTAAATGGTCTGTGCTCTATTGAGATATAGGCGATCTAAAAGAGAAAACAGTGCTGCTCCAAATACTAAACTTAGCCCAACCAAGCAGGTCATTGTCCAGCCTCCGTGATGCCAAGCATATACGCCCAATGCTGAACCACATGCACCCCCAGTGAAATAGGCAGTCATGTAGATAGAATTGATTCGCGATTTTGCATCTGGGCGTAGGCGGAAAATGATGTTTTGATTGCTAGTGTGTACCACAGCCAATCCAAAACTAATAAGACCATAGCCGAGAATGTATGCAGTTAAGTTGGTTCCCCCTAGATAGAGTAGTCCCCAACTTAAAATCATGACAGCGATTCCAACCCAAGTCAGAATTGTGGTATGTCCTCGATCGGCGATTTTTCCAATCTTTGCAGTTGCTAAAGCACCAAATACACCAATCAATGTGGCTACACCCACCAATACATCTGGCAGTTTAAAGGGTTCTGAGGTCAGTAAAACGGCAATCGTAGAAAACAAAATACTCATGGCTGCGAAAACAAAACCACCAATAATGGCGCGGTAAATTAAACGTCGTTCTTCTTTAAGTAGCAAAGCCATCGAATGAAAAATTCGAGCATAGCTCATTTTTAAAATAGGCACATGGGGTAGGCGAGTTTTCAGTAAATAAGCCAAAATGAGCATCAATACCGCACTAACAAAATAAATCAGTTTCCAGTTAAATAAGTTTGACAACAAGCCTGCAAGACTGGTTGAAAGCAATAACCCCACCAAGAGACCACTCATGAGGAAACCAACTACTTCACCCGTTTTTTCAGGTTTTACCGCCATGGTCGCAAGCGGGATGAGAACTTGCGCAGCAACAGAAAATAAACCTGTAATGATGGTACCTGCCCAAAGCATAGGAAGATTGATGGCAAATGCACACATCAATAAACCAATGGCAGCACAAAACATCAGCCACGGAATAAATTTAATTTTATTGACAATATCACCCAGAGGCACAATGAATAACAGCCCAAGCGCATAGGATACTTGGGCAAAAGTCACAGTAAGCGCAACTTGCGATTCAGGCATATTAAAGTATTGTTGAATCGAGTGGATTAAAGGTTGGCTATAGTAGTTTGCTCCCGCGCATAAACCACAGGCAATCGCCATTAGCCAAAGTAATGCTTTATTTTGGCTAATATCGAGTTGAGCATTCATAAAAATTTCCTAGTTCTCGAAGTTACATACAATAAGCGGTTGCTTCAATTTCAATGAGCATCCCTTGTAAGGCAAGACACGGGACAGGAATTAATGTGCAAGCTGGAAAGTTTTGATTTTTCCAAAGCTGTTGCATTTCCTGAATTAAAAACTGATGTTTTTTAGGGCTATGATCGACCACGAGTATTCTTAAAACAGCAATATCCATTAATGATGCATCTACTGCATGTAAAGCGTGTTGCAGATTGATAAAAGCTTGATGAACTTGTTGCGCAAAATCTTTGGATAATTGTCCTTGTTGGTTTTCACCACCTTGTCCAGATATGTGCAAAATACGTAAATAATGACGCACTTCAGCCACATGACTATACGCAAATGCTGTGGGATTATAAAGAGTATTTGGGTTGGTCATCTGAAATGATTTGATTTGTGGAAGATCTGATTTCGAATTCATATTGTCAACATTCTATCAATGGGAAACTTTTGCTAGTATCAAAGCTCAAGTTAACTGTAGGTCAAGCAAAAATTGAAATTAAATCATTGCGGGAAACAAAAACAGCCAGAGCAAACAAATTCAAAACAGATTGATCAACAGAATTTGATTCAAATGCTTGATGAAGAGCAAAATCAGCTTGCGGAAAAGCACTTGGGACAATGGTTGACCATCGGCGAGCTTGCTCAACGGAGTGGTGTAAGCGTACCAGCGATTCGCTTTTATGAAGATAAAGATTTGATTTGGAGTACGCGTACGCAAGGGAATCAAAGACGCTATCAGCGCGCAATGTTAAGACGTGTTGCGATTGTTAAAATTGCACAACAAGTCGGCATCAGTTTGCAACAAGTCAAGGATGCCTTCGCGATACTGCCTCGTCAGAAAGTTGCCAGTAAGTCCGATTGGCAGGAAATGTCTCAAGCATGGCAAACCCAATTGGATCAGAAAATTATGGATTTGCTGAAATTACGTCAACAGTTGGATAAATGTATTGGTTGTGGTTGCTTATCCTTGCAACAATGCCCCTTACGAAATCCAAATGATCAATTGGGACAAACTTCAGCAGGGGCTCATTTTCAGGAAGTGATGAGCAATTTAATCAATATGAAGGTTTTTCAAGATTGAACATCACGATCAGTGTTGAGTTCCGTTATTTATACCACTTGATTCAATCGGTTTTATGTAGCCTCACCCAATGATTAACTGAGTACCTGTAATTTTTCCTTTCTGACCAATCCAAAAAGGGCGGTTGACTGCACCATGACCAAACCAATCACATTGGTAAAGTGGAATGTTGAGCGCTTCTAAGTGTTCTGCCACAATCTCAGCAATTGTTTGAGGTACGTTTTTCTGTGGACACTGATAAAAATCACCTAACACCACAGCTTTGAGGTTTGATGTATGAATACTTTGCAGAAGTTGAGTGAAAGCGCGTTCAATTCGATAATATGGTTCACCAACATCTTCAATCAGTAAGACACTCGGTTGATCAAGCACTAAACCATGAGGTGTTCCTTGTAAGCTACAAAGTACTGTCAGATTACCCCCTAATATATGTAAGTTCTCAAGCACTTGATTTTGATTAAACCTATTTATAGCAGATAATGCATACAGGTTTTGTTTGTGAGAGTCCGCAGTTAATAGACTAATGGTTTTTAATGCATCATAAGATAATGGTGAATTATCTAAGTTCTTAACCGCAATTTCTTGAAACACGGGTGCATGTAATGCTTGACCGCCATGCATGGCGATATAATTTAATAATACCGTCGTATCTGAATAACCAATAATTGGCTTATTTAAAATCCATTCACCTAAAAAGGGTAATAACATCGCAGCGCCTGTACCACCACGACCACACCAAACAGCATCAACGGTGGGATCTAAACAAGCTTGTTTTAAATCTTCTACACGTTGTTCGATCGTACCAGCCAAATAACGGTATTGTGCAAAAACATGTTGTCCTAAACTGACTTGATGACCTAAGCGTTCTAAATGAGTTTGAGCCAATTTGATATTTTCAATATCTACGCACGCACTTGGCGATACAATTTTAAAATGCATATTTCTTCCAAACTTTTACAAAACTTAGTGTGCAAGTTTCTTTTTAGATAAGGTGATCATCATGACACCGATGATATTCAACAAGCAACCAAACCATTGTATCGCATTCATATGTTCACCCAGCAAAGCAACTGCCAAAATAATGGTGAGAATGGGACCAATTGAACCAATCATTGCCGCTTGTGCTGCTCCCAAGCGAGAAATACTCTGAGCCACTAAAATTGTAGGTAATACAGTAACCAATAAACCCAAGGCTATACCATACCAAATGACGGTCATCGGCAGTTGATTGAGGAGTTGTATAGGGTGAGGTGTCGCAATAGCAAAATGCGTTAAAGTACCAAAACAAGCAATACTCAAAGCCAAACCTGTGTAATTCCATGAGCCAAACTTTTGAATCAAACGTGGTGTCATCAATAAATAAGTGGCAAAGGACACGGCACTGGCAAAGACTAGACTCACACCTAGCCAGAAGTTTCCTTCATGTGGCACAGTACTTTGCTCTTGGAGCATCACAATGACGGTTCCGCCATAGCTTAATGCAATTGCAATGATGGTTCTAAGATTTAACTTTTGTTTATAAATAAAGCTTGTGGCGATTACAGTCAGTGTGGGGTAGAGGAATAAAATAATTCGTTCAAGTGAAGCACTGATGTACATTAAGCCAGCAAAATCTAACCAACTTGAAAAATAATACCCCATCAAACCAGCAGCGACCAATAAACCCCAATCCCTAGGTGTGATGTTTTTGTTATGGTGGCGGTTGAACCAACATAATAGAAGAAAGAAGGGTAATGCACTTGCCATTCGTAAAGCCATAAGGACTGTACTATCGACTAATGGCGATAAAGCATAGGCTTGTTTAATAAAAATAGCTTTAGTACTAAACAAGAAAGCTGCACCCAGTGCGAAAATTGAACCAAGCTGTGTGCTAGAGATAGAAAATTTCATGAATTTGACTGCATTAACGATGTCGTCATTCGACATGTATATTTGAACAAGCAGTATAAATGTTGTTTTTCATCAGGTGAAATGCAAAAAAGCAATGAATTTGCATAATAAAAGGAATACTACACAAGGAAATAATACTTTGTGCAATTTTTTACTCGGCAATGAGCTCGTATTAGAATAAAAATTGATCAAAATCAACGCGGAATAATTTGTTTTTGTCGGTTTGAGATTGTTGTGTTGTTTTTTGCACAAAAGTGGTGCAATTTATAAGCAACTCACCTGAATGGTGTTCGGTACTATTAATTGACAAAATGGCAAATTGAAAAAGAGTAAAAATTTTTGTAATTGGTTTTGACTTGGATATAGGTTAATGAGGTTATTTATTCCAAGTACTTTTTTTTATTAATGAAATTAAAAAATGGAATGAAAAATGACTTACATTTTTGACTAAAAAAATGTCATAAAAAGCCAATTGAAGCAGGATAAAAACAGTTATAAATTGTCAGAAATGCCAATACTGTGAATGATATTTAGGTTAAATCTATTGTTTTATAGCGTATTTAAGCCACAATGGATACGCTAGAAAAAGATAAAAAAATGCCATAAATGCCAATCCATTGAAGCAAGTTTTGATGAAAAACAGTAAAGATATGATGAAAAAAAGATCAATTGGTCAAACTGGAGTCAAAGGATGATGAAAAATGCAGGATGTGTATTACAGGAAAAATACAATAAATTGAATAGTAGGTATATCTTACAATTATATTTATGAATCATCAGTTCAAAATATGGGTATTTATTAAATAAATATTGGGTGGTATTTTAAAAAAGTTCAATTAGAATCCAAAAATTCATAACAAACGCATCTGGGGGAAGCATCGTTTATTGACGATGTTGACTTAAAGAAAAATTAGCTTGAGGAACGCTCATGCAGATTGGAATCCCAAAAGAAACTGTCATCGGTGAAAACCGTGTAGCTGCAACGCCAGAGACAGTAAAAAAGTTGATTAGTGCTGGTCATAGCATTGTCATTGAACGTGGAGCTGGTAAGAAAGCTGCGTATATTGACAGTGCTTATGAACAAGTCGGCGCTAAGATCACGGATGATGCCTATACGGGCAGTCAAATGATTCTGAAAGTTCGTTCACCGCAAGGAGACGAAATTCAAAAACTTGCTGCGGGTACAACCGTCGTGGCGATGTTTGACCCGTATCGCAATACTGAACTTGACCAATTTGCGTCACAACAAGTGTCTGCATTTGCGTTAGAGCTTTTGCCTCGTACACTTTCACGTGCGCAAAATATGGATGTATTGTCCTCTCAAGCCAACCTTGCAGGTTATAAGTCAGTGCTTCTTGCTGCTGCGGAATATCAACGAATGTTCCCGATGCTGATGACTGCTGCGGGTACAGTTAAACCAGCACGTGTCGTCATTATGGGTGTTGGGGTTGCGGGTCTTCAAGCAATTGCAACAGCAAAACGCTTAGGTGCTGTGGTTGAAGCTACAGATCTACGACCGACTGCTCGTGACCAAGTTGAATCATTGGGCGGAAAGTGGTTAGACGTTCCAATGTCTGATGAAGAAAAGCAAAAGGCTGCCGATGCTGCTAAAAATGGTTATGGCTGGATGCCTGGTGAGCAGTACATTCAAGATCAAGCTGTCATCGTAGATAAAGCAGTGTCAAATGCAGACATCGTGATTACAACTGCGTTGTTGCCAGGTCGTGATGCTCCACGCTTAATTAAGGCTGAAACCGTTGCAAAAATGAAACCAGGTTCAATCATTTTGGACATGGCTGTGGAAACTGGCGGAAACGTTGAAGGTTCCAAGAATGGTGAAAATGTTGTCACAGACAATGGCGTGACTATTTTGGGTATTCCAAATATTCCATCTACAGTTTCGACCGAAGCTTCAGCACTGTACGCACGTAATGTATTTAATTTCGTTGAAACTTTGTTTGATCAAGAGAAAAACTTTGCGATCAATCAAGAAGATGAGATTCAAAAAGCACTTCTAGTAACTCATGGCGGTCAAGTACTGCTGAAGCGTGGTTAAGGAGAGTCATCATGGTTGAAACTATTACTATTTTCGTCTTAGCCATCTTTGTTGGTTACTACGTGGTTTGGGGAGTAACACCTGCATTACATACGCCGTTAATGGCGGTAACTAATGCATTGTCCTCAATTATCGTTGTTGGTGCGATGATACAAACTGTTGGAATTCCAGGTGTTGTTGAAGCAAATGTACAATTTCAGTCTGTGAATGTTGTCAGTGTACTTGGTGCAATTGCAGTGTTTTTGGCAAGTATTAACATTTTTGGTGGTTTCGCAGTGACTGCACGTATGCTTGAAATGTTTAAGCCAAAGCAAAAGAAAAAAGAGGGCTAATCTATGGAATTTATTCGAGAGTATGCGGATTGGTTCTACCTTGTTGGTGCGGTCCTTTTTATTTTGACGTTGCGTGGTCTTTCAGGTCCTAAAACTGCGATTGCTGGTAACCGTTACGGTATGATCGCGATGGCGATTGCTGTGATCACCACATTCTTTGTTGCAGATCATCCAGTCGTTTGGATGATTGGTGGTGCAATGGTGCTTGGTGCAATTGTGGGTATTGCACGTGCACGTACTGTTCCAATGACACAAATGCCTGAAACTGTAGCATTGATGCATTCACTTGTTGGTTTGGCTGCGGTATTGATTGCGATTGCTGCGATTTTACATAACAACCAACTGACTGCTTTATTTGCGCAAAACGAATCTGCTTTAACTGCTGCTGGTGTACAGCATGCACATATGAGCAAAGTTCATTTGTTTGAATTGTTCGTGGGTTGTTTTGTTGGTGCGATTACCTTTACAGCATCTGTATTTGCTTATGGTAAGTTGGCTGCCAAGAAATGGGCAAAAACCATTTCTGGTGCTTGGGTTAAACCTGTTCAAGCGATTGTTTTTCTTGCGATGCTGGCTTGTGGTGTGTACTTCTTTACCACTGGCAATATGCAGGCTTTCTGGGCGATGACAGCACTTGCACTAGTCTTTGGCTGGGTGTGGATTGCTCCAGTCGGTGGCGGTGATATGCCAGTTGTGGTTTCGCTACTGAACTCATTCTCTGGTTGGGCTGCGGCAGGTATTGGTTTTACGCTTGAAAACAACATGCTCATTGTTGCAGGTTCACTGGTGGGTTCTTCAGGTGCGATTCTGTCTTACATCATGTGTAAAGCAATGAACCGTTCAATCATCAATGTCTTGTTTGGTGGTGCAATGGGTGGGGCAGCTGTTGCTTCTGCGGACAAAGGTGAACAAGTTCAGCGTAACTACCGTTCAGGTTCTGCGGATGATGCTGGCTTCTTGATGTCGAATGCGGATAGTGTTGTGATCGTACCAGGTTATGGTATGGCGCAAGGTCGTGCACAAAATGCCGTTAAAGAGCTTTGCGAAATTTTGAAAGAGCAAGGTGTAACAGTTCGCTTTGCGATCCATCCAGTTGCAGGTCGTATGCCTGGTCATATGAATGTATTGTTGGCTGAGGCTGACGTTGCATATGAAGACATCTTGGAAATGGATGAGATTAACTCGGACTTCCCTGCAACAGACGTGGTGTTGGTTATTGGTGCAAATGACGTTGTTAACCCAGCAGCTAAAGATGATCCAAGCTCACCGATTTATGGTATGCCGATTCTTGAAGCACATAAAGCTCGTACCATTATGGTGATCAAGCGCTCTATGGCAACAGGTTATGCGGGTCTAGACAACGATTTGTTCTACAATGACAAAACCATGATGATCTTTGGTGATGCTAAGAAAGTTGTTGAAGAAATGACCAAAGCAATTAATGGTGGTGGGCACTAAACTGCTATCGGATTAAATCCACCCCGACCCTCCTTTGATTAAGGAGGGAACCTAACCGCCTTCGGGCGGTTTTTTATTCTTCACTGTTTGATGTTATGATTTTAATCAAAATTGACTGAATAAAAATGATGAAGCAAGTAATTAAAACGATCTGTCAAAGCGTGAGCATTTATCTAGTATTTAGTTTGTCTATAGCACAAGCACAAGTTTTTGAAATTAAGAATGGTTCAAAACACTATGATGTCATTATTGATACTGTATGTGAGAAGGAAAAATGTGGTGACAAGGCCGAAATAAAGTTATTTAAAAAGGGCAGTAAAGCAGTATTTCAAGCATTTCACTCTGATGAACTGACCATATATCTAGATAAAAATTTTAAGCCCAATGTTAATGTGGTACAACTTTATGATGAACGAAGTCCTTTAATTTTTGCTGATTTTAACTTTGATGGAACACAAGACCTTGCAATAAGGAATGGTCATTATGGTCCCTATGGTGGTGTTATTTATGATATTTATGTGTTTAATCAAAGCAAGCATGAATTTGTTTTAAGTTCTGAACTCTCAGCACTTACCCGAGAAAATATAGGGATGTTTCAGTTAGATAAAAAGCGTAAACGAATCATCACCTTTAACAAAAGTGGTTGTTGTTATCATATGCGTTCCGAATATCGAATTGTACCTAAAAAGGGGCTATTACTGGTTCGAGAATTTATTGAAGATGCAACTTTATCAAGAGGTAATCAAGTTGAGGTAACAGATCGTAATTTGGTTAATGGAAAATGGAAAGAAAAAGTAAAATATTATCCAAGTGAAAAATATTATGCTCAGTAGTCATAATTTATATGGTTTACATGGTATCGCTATTCTGTACTGAACCACCTAATTATTTATACACCTGATTTGCATCGAGTCATTGATTATAAATAAAACCTATGCATTTTATGAGCCTTTAAAATTGTGGGTGTTTAATTCGTTTTTGTGCTTGTGAATTCTAGATGGTTATTCAATCGTTTGGCAGACTAGGGTCTTAGTCATCACAACTCGACCATTTTCTTTGCATTGTGAGGTAAATTTTAAGCATAAAAAAGCCCATCCAAAGATGAGCTTTTTCAATTAAAACTGAAACTTAGTGAGGAATATGTTCTTCATCTTCAAACTCAGGTTTAACTTGTACAATAAAGTCTTGACGGTTTAGACCACGCCATAATGCAAATGCAGTACCGATATAGATTGACGAATAAGTACCTACAAATACGCCAATAAACATCGCCACAGAGAACCAGTGTAAACCATCACCACCCAAGAACATCATTGCAAGTACAACCAGTAATAGGGTCATTGAGGTATGAATGGTACGTTTTAAGGTCTCAGTCAATGCAATATTGACGATCTCTAATGGGGTTGCACCACGAATCTTACGGAAGTTTTCACGAATACGATCCGATACGACGATGTTATCGTTTAGTGAGAAACCAATTAATGCAAGAATCGCTGCCAAGACTGTAAGGTCGAATGGCCACTGCATCATTGCAAAAATACCAATCGTTACGATTACATCGTGCAGTAATGAAAGGACTGCACCCACTGCAAGTTTAAACTCGAAGCGAATGGTCACGTAGATCAGCATAAGCAACATTGCAAGTGCAACAGCGCCGGCAGAACGTAAATACAGTTCATTACCTACCTGACCACCGACAGAATCCACTTTATGAACAACAGCAGCATTATTCGGTAATTGAACAGCTTTAGTAATGGTATTGCTTAAGTCTTCAACTTTCAGATCTTGCGCAGGCATACGAACAATAAGGTCTTTATTTGAACCTAATGTTTGTACAACAGCATCTTTAAAGCCAGCTTGGTCTAGATTGGCAATTACATCAGCAGGTTTTGCTGCGTGTTGATAATTCAACTCAGCAGAAACACCACCTGTGAAATCTAATCCTAGATTTAAGCCTTTGGTTGCGATAAAGAAGATACTGGCGATGGTCAAAATGATCGAGATGATTGCCGCTGGTTTGGCAATCTTCATGAAATTAATTACATGCTCATCATCAGGGCGACCATATTTCTTTTTCGGTTGAGTCACATCAGTCATCATCGATCTCCTATATGCTCAACTTATTCAAGTTACGTTTACGACCGTACACGAGTTGGACAATTGCACGAGTGACTGTAATTGCAGTAAACATTGAGCAAATAATACCAATCATCAGTGTAACCGCGAAGCCTTTAATCGGACCTGTACCAATCGCGAACAGAATAAATGCAACCAAGAATGTGGTTAAGTTTGAGTCGAGAATGGTGTTATAGGCTCGATCATAACCTGCAATAATCGCTTGTTTGGGCGAGGCGCCCCAGCGCATTTCTTCTCGTATTCGCTCGCAGATCAGTACGTTGGCATCGACCGCCATACCAATCGTGATCACGATTCCCGCGATCCCCGGTAAGGTCAATGAAGCGCCAATCCAAGACATGACTGTCAGAAGCATTGCCAAGTTAATCACTAGCGCAATATCTGCGATTAAACCAAATAGGCGGAAGAATACGATCATCCAAAGCGCAACAAGGATGAAACCAACTTGGGTAGAAAGTACACCTTTATCGATATTTTCTTGACCTAAGCTCGGACCAACCACACGTTCTTCAACAAAGTACATTGGCGCAGCTAACGCACCTGCACGAAGCATCAAAGCAAGTTCAGACGCTTCTTGAGGTGAGTCTAAGCCTGTAATACGGAAAGATGAACCCAATACAGCTTGAATGTTCGCAGCATTGATCACAACAGATTCTGTATATGGTGTACGGACTTCAGTCATTGCTCCTGTAACAGGATCAGGAACCGAGGTAATTTTTTGTTTATTTTCAATAAACAAAACTGCCATACGTTTACCAACTGCGTTACGTGTTGCATCAGACATCAACTTACCGCCAGCAGTGTCCAAAGTAATATTTACTTCAGCGCCACCAGTATCTTGGCTAAAGCCACTTGATGCATTTTGGACACGTTCACCCGTTAAAATACGGTTGCGGTTTAATAATAACTCACGACCACTGTCTAACGATTCATAAGCAAAAACCTCAGTACCCGGAGGTAAAGGTTGCCCATTATATTTACCGGTAAAACGGTCAATATATTGATCATTTAAATCTGAAACTAAACGGAACTCTAAGTTTGCAGTGCGACCTAATACACGTTTTGCTTCAGCAGTATCTTGTACACCCGGCAGTTCAACCACGATACGGTTACTACCTTGACTTTGCACCAAGGCTTCAGCCACACCTAATTCGTTGATACGATTTCGTAGTGTGGTTAAGTTTTGGTTTAACGCATAAGACTGAATGTCTTGCTTGGTCGCATCGTTATAGGTCAACTTAAGCGTAGAGCCAGTATCTGTAGCTAAAGCTTGTTGATTATATTTATTTCCATCGCGACGTAAGAAATCCATCACCGCTGCACGGTCATCATTATTGGCAAACTGAATGGTAATCACATTGTTATTCAATGCAAGACTATTGAAATTAATCTTGTTGTCACGGAATTCACGACGTAAATCAGTTGCTGATGTTTCCATACGCTGTGCAATCGCTTTATCCATATCTACTTCAAGTAGGAAATGAACACCACCACGCAAGTCCAAACCGAGCTTCATTGGTTTAGCACCAATTTTTTGTAACCACTCAGGTGTTGTTGGCGCAAGGTTTAACGCAATCGTATAGTTTTCACCCAAACCTTTGCTTAGTACATCTTTTGCCTTTAATTGGGCTTCTGATGTGCTTAAACGTAAGAGGGCAGCATTGTTGGTGAAAGTATTATCATGGCTGCTAATATTTTCACTTTTTAAAATTTGCTCTGCTTTTTGTATCACTGATTTGTCAATCGTGGTACCAGCCTTGGCACCCGAAATTTGAACAGCAGGTTCATCAGGATATAAACTTGGCAGCGCGTATAATGTACTGATTACTAGTACCACTAGAATCAATAAATATTTCCATGCAGGGTAACGCATTCGCTTTCTTCTTAAAATGAAAAAGTCGTGCTAAGTGCACGACCGTTTTATGATTAAAGGTTATTTAATGTGCCTTCAGGCAGAACTGAAATAACACTTGCACGTTGAATTTTCACTTCATTTCCTTTGCCTAATTCAACCACTGCAAAGTCTCCGTCGATTTTCAGAATACGACCCATTAAGCCGCCTGCAAATACAACTTCACTGCCCACACCTAAGCTTTCAATTAAAGTACGGTGTTCTTTTGCACGTTTTGCTTGAGGACGCCAGATGAGAAAATAGAAGATCGCGATAAATACAACGATCATCAAAATGTTTGCCATCATGCCTGGACCTTGTGCAGGCGCTGCCGCAGCGTGAGCAGAAGAAATAAATAAACTCATTTCAGTTTCCTAATGTTAAAAATTTTCTGCCATTTGCATGGCTTTTAAATCGACTTGTTCTGCAATTTACCTTGTCTTGGGTTTCAGCGCAAATACTGTTGAATTAATCTTCAATTCAGCTTTATATTGGGGCATTAGTCCACAGGACAAGGTGGAACTTCTAAACCGCGACGTTGATAAAAATCTGTCACGTATTCATCAAAAGTACCTTGATCTAAAGCATCACGAATATCTTGGGTAAAGCGTTGGTAATAACGCAAATTATGGATGGTACCCAACATTGAACCGAGCATTTCACCACATTTTTCTAAATGGAATAAATAGGCACGAGTGAAGTTGGTGCAGGTATAACAGTCACAATGCGGGTCTAATGGACGTTGATCATGGCGATATTGGCTGTTACGAATTCGTACTAAGCCATCTGTAACAAAATAATGACCATTACGTGCATTACGTGTTGGCATCACACAGTCAAACATATCCACACCACGACGGATTGCTTCAACGATATCTTCTGGTTTCCCTACGCCCATTAAATAACGTGGTTTATCTGCTGGCATTTTCGCTGGGAGATAATCCAAAACTTTGATCATTTCTTCTTTTGGTTCGCCTACTGAGAGTCCACCAATTGCAAAACCATCAAAATCGATTTCTTTTAAACCATTTAAAGACTCTTCACGAAGATCTTCATACATGCCACCTTGAATAATTCCAAACAAGGCATTTTTATTTTTAAGCACATCATGATGTTGAGTTTTACAACGTTTTGCCCAACGCAATGACAATTGTAATGACTTTTGGGCTTCCTCATGTGTTGCAGGATATGGTGTGCATTCATCAAAAATCATCACAATATCTGAGTTCAAGGTATGTTGAATATCCATTGAAATTTCAGGTGATAAAAAGACTTTTGAACCATCGATTGGAGAGCGGAAGGTCACACCTTCTTCTTTGATTTTGCGCATTGCTCCAAGACTGAATACTTGGAAGCCACCTGAGTCCGTCAGAATAGGTTTGCCCCATTTCATAAACTCATGCAAACCGCCATGTTCACGAATAACATCTAATCCAGGGCGTAAATAAAGGTGAAAGGTATTTCCTAGAATAATTTGTGCTTGGATATCTTCAATATCACGTGGCAACATACCCTTGACAGTACCGTAGGTACCAACAGGCATAAACACAGGAGTCTCAACGACACCATGTGCTAAAGTTAAACGACCACGACGAGCACGCCCCGACTGACCTAATTTTTCAAACTTCATAAATGACCTAAATCTGGCGAAAAAACAGTTCGCTGATTGATAATTGCAAAAGGGGCTATTTTCCCTGATTTTAGGGTTGAATACCAGTCATGTTATTTTTCATCATGTTAAAAATTGAAGATATGACTTGATTTATATGTATGCGAATAGATAGTTGCAGCTGTTTGTATTTTATTCTTTATAAAAGAAGCGGACTTTGGTCCACTTCTTTTAGGTTAACCGTCCGATTAATCTTTGGCTTTGCGCCCCATGACGATTAACCCAATAATCGCAAGAACTAAAATAAAAATGCCATAATGATTCCAAAAATTGCGTTGCATTTTATTTTCTTGGTAATCAGGATTTTTACTTAATGATGCAATCACATCTTCAGGTAATTCATAAAAAGTATCTGGTTCAGCATCAGTCATTCCAACCAGTGTACAATCCCATGTTCTCACATCTGCCCATAAAATTCCGAAGTGACTACATTTGTAGCCTACATTTAAGCTTTTGAGGTCTTCATATTGGCTGATGAGTTCTTGTGGAAATGCACCAACTTTAAACATTTCATCACCTGTATTGAAAACCAAGAGTCCTTTTGCTTGAGCAGGAGCTTGCCATATGAAACACAGACAGAACATCATGAATAGTTTTTTTAACATTGTATAACTCCAATCTTTAGATTGTTTTTTATAAGTTGATCGTTTTGTTCTAAAAATAGTCATTTTTTTAGCGGTTTGAAAAATATCAGAAAATGATCGAAATGTCATTTTTTAATCTAAAAATAGCTGTATTTATCTTCAAAGATGATGGAGATTTGCGAATGATGATTTATATTTTGGTTTTAAAATAAGTCTATTTGACGCATTCATAGTATAAAACGAAAATTCAAAAAAACCTTCTTAGCATTTATCTAAGAAGGCATATAAAAGGTTTGGGGGGATGTTGGTGACTAATTGAAATTTGGTTTGTAATCGAAGTTTTGAGTTACAACATTATCTGAAAATGGACGAATCGTCTTCTTCGCTAAAGTGATGGTGTTAATCATATTATTCGGGAAGATTTCGATAGTGTTGTTAAATTCTTCAACATTACGATTGAAGATTGTAATCGCTGCACCGACATTTTCATTTTGCTCTTGAATATCATCCATCATTTTTGCATACAGTGTATCAGCCTTAAGTTCAGGGTAATTTTCAACAACAACATTTAGGCTTTTCATTAAGTCTTGGTTGAGTTTTTCCACATGTTGTAATTGAGAAACATCAGTATTGTTTAAATTTAAATTCAAAATTTGCTGACGTAATTCAGTCACTTTTTCTAAGGTGGATTTTTCAAATTGAGTATATTGCGCCAGTGTCTGTTCTAAAGTCTCAAGCGTCTTTACTTTTTGACGTTCAAAATTCGCCACTTCGGCCCATGCACGTTGGGTTGCATTGAAATAACGCACAATATTATTTCTGACTAAAATGCCCCAAACGATAATGGCGATAAAAATCCCAATAAATATGATTAAACCCATTCTGATTATTCCTTATGATTTATGAAATCAAGTTTAGCATGCTCTGTTTGAATTTTTCATATTCAGGCATGGTTAATGTTCTTAAATGTCCACGTAGTGCCGAGATATCTTGAGGGCTTTGCTTTTTTCGAGCAATTCGAAATAAGTTTTGATCACCCATATAGCACAGCATATTTTCCTCAAAATGATAAACAATATCACCTGAATATTGTTGAAAAAAATCACTTAATTTTAAGGTAATACTTGGGCTGATGGTTCGTGCTAATTGATGTTGATTATAGCCAAAAATATATAAGTTTTGGTTCACCATAATATCGGCTGTTTTCCAGCGCTGTGTATACGGCGGTGTGAACTCATGATGTTTGTTGCTGGCAGCAAATCCAAGTGCAGGCATTTGAAAAATAAAAGCGCCCCATTGGTCTTTGTGAATTTCTCTGATTTTTTGCTTTTCACCTTGGCTATTTGGGAGTGAAAACTCATCAATATAATGATATTGAAACAACATCACATGATGTTCTTGTTCTCCATCAAACCAAACTGTAGAGGCAAATTGTTCGATTTCATTTGATACATTGCCTTGGGCAAAAAAAGGAAAGGTTTGTTTTAATCTGCTCATAACCAATAAGGTATTGCTTGTGGTCGAGATATGAGTTGGTGTTTTATTGAAATGCAAGTCATACCGCAACAACATTATTTTCTGCTCTAGAAAATTAATGACTTCGTCAATTGGGTCACTGGGCTCATAAATTAAATAGGCAGCAAAACAACATAATAATCCAGCTAAAAGCACCAGTGGATAGGGGATGAATGGATGAAAAAACCAGCCAATTAGCGAAGTTGCTATCCCCAAAATAAACAAAAATCGAGGAATTACATTATAGAAAAACAGATCTTTGCTTTCACCCCAGGGATGTAGACCATCTAAAATATCTTGTGCAGATTGAGCCTGTTGCCCAATCTCCCACAATCGAGCAATATTACGCATCACATGTTGATTTTTTCGAGTGCGGTAATGCAGTAATCGTTCAACGGTTTCTATAGGCATAATTGCTCATCATGATTTGGCCTTTCAGCAACTAAAATTTTAAATACTTTATCGATAATTATGCGATAAATCACATTAAATACCAATTAACTTATTTATTTTTAAAACTTATTTGTTTCAGTGTTAGGTTGAACTTCTTGCAATATTGTTATGAGTGATTGTTTAAGTTGCTCATAATCAGGCATGCCCATGCTTTCCAGTTGAGCTGCTAGGTCATGTACAGTCTGGACTTGATTCACTGGCAAATGCGGTTTGGTGATGTCAATCTTAAATAACCAACACAGTGCTGGGTGTTGTGGGTGAATGTAAAAATCACCTTTGAAATTCGACATCGCCTGATCAAGCATGAGTACATGATTGGGACTGAAAAATTTAGCCAAACGCATTTCGTTGGTTCCGCTGAGTTGATATTGATTGTCAAAACGAATATCGCCACTGGACCATTTCGTTCCAAGTCGGCACGCGCGGTTTTGTTTGGAAGAAATACTGATACCTTGGGTTGGAAAATTCTCAACAATGATTCCCCATAAATCGTAATGGCGATATTCAGTTTTTGTTTTACCATCCGAATCGCGAGTTTCAACTTCATCAACATAATGATAGTTAAACAACATATATGGATAGATGAAACCATTAATTTGCCAAGTGCCGTAAATGGTATTGCGAATTGAATTTTCATAGTCCCCTAAGCCAAATAATGGAAAATCATAAGGGGAGATAATTTTGTTATCGGTCTCGTTCGGAAAGAAGCGAATTTGATATTTTGCTTCTAAATTCTTTTGCTGGAGATAATCTATGAGTTGATTGAGTGGCTTGGTTGAAGTACGTTTATAAAAAGCAAAGGCAATACTGGCTATTGCAAATAAAAATAGAATTGGGTGAGTAAAAAAAGCCAAAATGGCAAAGCCTATACCCACACAGATAAAAAGCCAAAAGGTATAATTTTGAATAGACAGGCTTGGATCATCTTGCCAATGCTTTAACTTTTCGATCAAGTGCTCAAAATTTTCAGTTGAAGCTAATAATTGGTTGATTGAATCAATATTACTTTGGGTTTTACCATTATTGACATGTTGTTGACTAAACGCATTTTGAATTTTTGTCGGTAAATCATTCATCTTTATTCATTATTGTGACGAGTTTTTAGAAGCTTAATTGTAACGAAAAAATGATTTTAAATGCAAAGCATCCTTTGAATGAATACTTTGCAGGTCGTGCTGTAAATTATGGCGTAAACTATTCTGCTGTCATTTGTTCTGTATTTGCATTTTCAATCAGCATGGCATCGCCATAACTAAAGAACCGATATTTTTGCTCAACTGCATGTCTATAAGCATTTAAAATATTGTCTCGATTGGACAATGCAGCAACCAGCATTAACAGCGTTGATTCAGGCAAGTGGAAGTTAGTGATCAAGCGATCCACCACACAGAACTGATAGCCAGGATAGATAAAGATTTGGGTATCTCCTGTCCAAGCCGCAATTTTACCACCTGAAGCTTGTGCAGCACTTTCCAATGCACGTGTTGCTGTGGTCCCTACTGCAATGACTTTATTCCCACGTGCTTTGGTTTCTTGAATAAGTTTTGCGGTTGCCTCAGGTACATCACACCATTCACTGTGCATAATGTGATTTTCGATATTGTCTGTCCGCACAGGTAAAAATGTACCTGCACCGACATGTAAGGTCACAAAAGCTTGTTGGATACCTTTTTGTTTTAATTTTTCCAGCAAGCTTTGATCAAAGTGCAGACTTGCGGTCGGTGCTGCAACACTTGCTAACTTGGTTGGATCATTAAATACTGTTTGATAGCGTTCAGTATCGATCGCTTCAGCTTCTCGATTAAAATAAGGTGGTATAGGTAATTGCCCATACAAATCCAGAACCTGCAAAATTGGCTGAGAAAATTCGACAATAAATAAGTTTTCATGACGCCCTTGTACAGTGGCTTTAACACCATCTACACCAATAAATAGTTCAGCACCTGCTTTAGGTGAATTACTGGCTTTGATGTGACAATGTGCAATAGTTTGATCAAATATACGCTCCACCAAGACTTCAACTACACCTCCAGATGCTCGTTTACCTTTAAGGCGTGCCTTCATCACTTTGGTATCATTGAGTACCATCAAGTCACCTTCATCGAATAAATCTAATATATCGGTGAAACTGTGATCTTGATATGAGCCATCTGCATTGAGATGTAAAAGGCGAGAAGCGCTACGTGTTTCAAGCGGGTAGCGTGCGATAAGTTCATCGGGAAGTTCGAAACTAAAATCAGAGAGTTGCATCATGGGAAAGAAAAACTGACATTGGAGATTTAAAAACTGCGCTTAGTATAGTCTTTTTTCAAATTAAAGGCTGAAATTGGTGATTTATAATCCAAAAAAACCAGATATGCATTAATTTTATACAAATGTGAAAACTTGTCGTTGACAAGAAAATGAAACGCGCTATTATACGCACACAACCTCTCCCGAGGTGGTGAAATTGGTAGACGCGGTGGACTCAAAATCCACTGTCAGCGATGACGTGTCGGTTCGAGTCCGACCCTCGGGACCACAGATATAAAATTATATACCAACATATTGGTAAATAAGCTCCGAAAGCCCTGATAATTCAGGGCTTTGTTGTTTCTGCATGCTGTAATATACAAACATATACCACTATACAGCGTGAGATAATAAGGATACATTTGAGGATATATCCACTGCGGTCAACTTCCGTATCCTTATTCTGAGTGAAACCCTTATGGCAAAACAGATTAAGCCACTTTCTTCTACCCAGTGCGATGGGGCAAAACCAAAAGAAAAAGATTACAGTTTGTATGATGGGCAAGGACTCATATTATTTGTCCGTAAAAATGGTTCTAAAGTTTGGCGATTCAAATATAAACGCCCCAATGGTAAAGATGGATTAATGACACTGGGCAACTATCCAGCCCTTACTTTAAAAGAAGCTCGGGAACGTAGAGCCATTTATTTAAATCAATTAGCCAACGATATAGACCCAATCAATCAAATAAAAATTGAAGAAGCCAAGAATGGTGACGAGTTTAGCTTTGAACGTATTGCCCGAGATTGGCATGAGGCGTATGTAGCTACAGGCAAATGGAATCAAGCCACGGCGAAAAAAGCTCTTAGTAATTTTGAAATGTACGTTTTCCCTGTCATTGGCAATAAACCGATAGATTCAATTAAAACCCGAGATTTATACAATGTTCTGAGTAAGATTGAAGAAAAAGGATTTTTAGAAATCGTCAGTAAAACACGGCAAAGATTTTCAGGCATTTTCGCTTATGCCATTACTAAGGGATACATTGACCTTAGCCCAGCAGTAGCTTTGAGTGATGCAATTACGATTACAAGAAAGACAAAGCATTATCCTAAGTTGCCATTGATGCGTTTACCTCAATTTTTCAGTCGCTTAAGGAATGATGGAGGTAACCCAGTAACTAAACTTTGTTTAGAGTTTGCCTTGCATACTTTTGCCCGATCTAGTGAGCTACGCTTTGCACGCTGGAATGAGTTTGATTTTGATAAAAAGATATGGACCATACCGCCCACAAGAGAATTGATTGCTGGTTATAAAGATTCTCACAGAGGCGCAAAAATGAAAGAAAAACATTTTATTCCTTTGTCACCACAAGCCTTGAAGCTGATTAAAGAAACTCACGTATATAGCGGTATATCCTTAAATGTTTTCCCGAATAGCGTAGACATGGGCGGTTTTCTGAGTGAAAACACAGTCAATGACATGATTAGACGTATGGGTTATAGCACTCAAGATGATGTATGTATTCATGGCTTTAGGGGTATGGCGTGCGGTGCATTGATTGAAAGTACCTTATTTACTGAGGATGCAGTCGAAAAACAAATGAGCCATCAAGAACGTAACGGCGTTAGATTGGCTTATATGCACCATGCGGAATTTATGGAAGAACGTAGAATGATGCTTTGCTGGTGGAGTGACTACCTCGAAGCCAACCAAGAGAAATTTATAAGCCCAATGGAGTTTAGCCTTACTTTAATTGAGCAAGCTAAACAAGGCATAATTAATATTAAATATGCAAAATTAATTAAGCTAAAATTAGCCGAAATGACAAATTCATTCATTGCTTAATTGGCATTGGCGAAATCATTTTTAATTTGTGATTTTTACCAAAATTCTAATTTTTCTATTTTACGGATATGGGCTTTTTTTGAGTGTTACAGGTGTTACTAGGTTACATCGTTGTTTTATAATGATTTAATTTTAAAAAGCTGTAACACTTTTTATTTTATAGGTTACAACTTTGTTTTTATTGAATTATTTTAAAATAATTCATCACTTGTTTTGAGCTGTAACCATCTTTATTTCTGCATTTTGAAGCCTAAATTAAATAGAAATATTGGTTTAATATATTGTTTTATATATTTAATTTTATAATTTATGGTTGTAACCATTTTTGTAACCTATTTTTTATGAAAATTGATTGAGTTACAGATAAATTTTTATGTCATTCAATAGAATGGTTTTGATACATTGGCGATAAAATTTATAAAAAAAATTATCATAATTGACTTTAATGACAGGTTTTTAAGGCGTGTGCTTTAGCCTTGATTTTCATGAATTGTATGAATTTGTTGCAAATGAATAATCCAGTATGACATGCCAACATATAGCACTATATGGATAACTGTTTTATGATGTGTACTTGATCACGTACATATCATAGGTGGCACATGAAAATCACAACAGCAACCGAAGCAAGAGCCAATTTTAAGACTGTTTTAGATCAGACTATTGATGATGCAGACATTACGATTATTCACCGCCGTGACGGTGAAAATGCCGTGTTAATGAGTGAATCTCAATACAACAGCATCATGGAAACTTTACATTTGTTGTCTACTCCAGCGAATGCCCGAGCTTTAGAGCGTGCGATTGCTCAAGATAAGGCGAATCACGGCGTAAAGCGTGAATTGCTGGATGCTGAATAATGAGCCTAAGTATCGTTTTTGTGCCTGATGCTTGGGACGATTATGTCTATTGGCAAGGGCAAGATAAGAAAACTTTAAAACGGATAAATGTGTTAATTCAGGCAATGTGTAGAACACCTTTTGAGGGCATTGGCAAACCTGAACCGTTAAAAGAGAATTTAACTGGTTACTGGAGTAGGCGTATAGCGGACGATCACCGCCTTGTTTACCGTGTAACTGATACAGAAATTGTGATTATTGCGTGCCGTTATCATTATGGCGATTGAGTGGAATTAATTTAATGAGCCTAATAGATCATATTTTATATGAAGAAAACTATTTTATTAAAATAAGTGAAGCGATTGATTTAATTGAACAATGTGTAAATGAACCACCTAGTAAAATTGCTATTTATCTAGCTAGCAATTTATTTCATGTCTTTGTACCGATGTATAGTAAAAATAACTTTGCTCAATTTTACTTGGATGATAGTTGGGTATACGAGCCGAATGTGATAAAAACATCCGTTTGTATAAATACCAACAAAGCCTTAGAGGGTTTATCGCGAATAACTGATCTAAAAGGAAATGGATTGCTCCGAGTTCCAGCTCCCTTATCAGGTAATTATTGGCTAAGACATGATTTCTTTAATAACGATGCTATTCTGGCGTTAGGAATCATGGATAGTTTACTTGAATTGCAAACAGATAATATTTATTTAGATGCTAGAAAAACAGAGGCTGAAAGAATTTCTAAAGTTAGAAAAATACAGCAAGAATTGGAACTAGAAAAAATTTCAAAGGGAAATGAAAAAGCAAAGAAAAATGAAAATTTAAGTACAAGGGAGCGTAACAATGCTTTGAAAATAATCGCAGCTTTAACAAGAATGGCGAACCTCCCTCAAGATCAACCATTTGTTGCTTTTAATATGCTAGAAGTATTTGCAACTCAGAATGATCTTGAAATCCCAAGTAAAGATACTGTAGCTAGATGGCTTAAAGATGCTAACAGTGAAAACTAATCACTTTCATTCTAACTAGGTTCTAACTAGAACAACACTTTAAAAAACAATAACAAAATAGCCCCTATCAGCTTTGCAATGTCATGCAATAGCAAACCATGTAACACAATGATAGGGGCATTTTATGCAAGACTTTAATTCACCAACTCAAACAACACCACTACGAGTATCTCAAAAAACCGTATGTCAAATGCTAGACCTGACTGCAGAGGGACTACGTAAACTTATCTTAAAAGACCCTAGTTTTCCTCGCAAAATCAAGATTGGAACTCTACGTCAAAGCCCAGCCTATTTTGACTATGCTGAATTAGTGCAATGGCATAACAACCAAAAGCAAGTCAATGAAACCCAGTCGGTTTAATGGGGAGAATTGGTCATGACTGAACTTGTTAAAACCACATTGACAGAAAAACACGGCATAACTGAATTTTATCGTATGAAAGACCTAGCCACTATTCCCTATCGTCCCCCACGTATTCACCAATATAAATCGGGTATCAACAAAGGCAAAACCCGAGTGATTGGAGAACGTCAAGCCAGTAAAGGCTTAATTGGAGTATCTGAGAAAACATTATGGGAATGGGTGCGTAAAGGTGAATTTCCTTTGCCATTGAAATTAAGCCCAACCATTACCGTATGGCGTGCAACAGATATAGCCGAATGGATGAAATCCAAAGAAATGGAGGCTTAATCATGAAAAATGAAACGCCTAAAGAAATTAAATACAGTCAAATCAATATCGGAGATAAATTTCAGGCTAAAGCCTATATTTATTTAACAAGGGCTATTTCACATATTGCCAATCTTGGGCATAAATCTGAATTTGCTTGGTTAATCAGTTATAAAACCATACCCGATGAATCACATTCAGCCTTTGCCCACCAAGAATATGCTTTATTTAACCCTGAATTAAATTATATTCAAGACGGCTTTATTTTTAGCAATGGCAAACGAATAGCGATAGAAATAACGGCTTACATCCCTATTTATAATACTGAAACTCTGATGGATTGGCGAAATACTCAAGGGCATTACAAACTCGAAAAATCCTTTATTCTGCCATTAGGTGTGATTAAAACAGTCATCAACTATGCGGAATACGCACAAGACCATCATGATTATATTCATTTGGGATATACGCTCAATAAAAACCCACAACATAACAGCCCTTGTATCGGTGTGAATGGTTATTTATTCAATTTAATCACTCATTGCATGCGAGCAGATGCAAGGAAATACAGTATTCAAGGGCAAGACAGCATTGCTTTGCATTTAAGAGCCATTAAACGGCTGAATCAAGCAGTCAAAGCCCATGCAGAAAATGGAGGGCTTTTTTAATGCTTTTCATATCATTACTGCAAAATTACATTGCAAACCAAGTTAAAGATTTATATCCTAAATATGTTCAATGCAAAATCATTGAATTAGCTTTGGTCGGCTATTTTGTAAAAGGCGCACAGTCTGCTTATCGGGCTTTTTTTGTGCGTAATATCTCTATGCGTTCGCATTTTATGGCGAAGTTGGAGAGGGACACGTTTACGTGTGCAGGCTTCCTTTTACACCTGTCGACCAACCCTTTTCAGCTTTGCCACCCTCATTTGGTCGTGAATGGTAAAGCTCCAAACTTTGTAAAAGGAGCGCATTAATCATGCCTAATCAAAATACAATTTCAAAAGATTATTCAATAGACCTCATTGATTTAGCAATAGAAGCTAAAGGCAATATTGACCATCTTTCATTTTTATTTGATGAAATACAAGAACGTATTTACCAACTTAAAAATCAGATTAAAAATGGTTTTTCTCTAAAGGTTGAACATTTTGATGAAATGGAAAAGCTCATCAATATTTCAAGTGAGCTTGCCCACGTTTATAAAACTCGTTTTGTAGACATAGAAAAAGAATATGGGGGCGAATAAATGAAAAAAGCGCACCCTACGCTAGGGAAATACCAAAATAAACAGCATAGCAACCGCACCGAAAAGCCAAAGAAATTTGGCTTAAATCGGGCATTACTTCCTGACCCTATCGAATATCTCACCGCTAGAGGCTACGCCGTGAAAGGTCGTGGCGAATGGCGAGAAATGATTTGCCCATTTCATGATGACAGCACCCCAAGCCTACGCATAAACAGCCATAAAGGTTGTTTTAAGTGTATGGCGTGCGAAGCCAAAGGCGGTGATCTGATTGCATTTCACCAATTGCTAACAGGCAAGTCTTTTATTGAAGCATGTAAAGACTTGGGTGCATGGGAGAATCACGAATGAGCGAATTTTTAGATTATCAAGAAGTCGAAGAACAAGCCTTTATTCATGCTCAAAAGTTGGCAGAACGTGAAGTAAAAAACGGCTATCAGTTTGAGTATCTTTTTAGTTATACCGATGGTTACGGTATGCCAGTCTATTGGAAAGTTAGAGCTAAAAATTACCATACTGGTGATAAGTGGATACGCATTTTCTCCAGCGGTGAACGTGGTTTTAAACTGAGTGACCCGAATTTCACTGAGCTGTACCCAATCGGACAAGGTAAGAAACCGTTATATGCCCTTGAACAGGTATTAAATATTGCAGAAAAACAGCCGATTTATATTGTTGAGGGTGAACAGAAAGCCGATTTTCTCAATTCACTGAGTTTAACTGCAACTACATGTGGAGGCAGTGGCAACACGGATAAAACCGATCTGAAACCACTTGCCAATCATGCCATTGTTATATGGGCAGACAATGACAAAGCTGGAACAAAGTTTTTCAATGAAATTGCCCAGCAACTTGATTCATTGGGCTGTGATATTCGCTATATCGTTTTGGATGGGCTGAATTTACCCGAAAAAGGCGATGTGATGGATTGGGTAGAGTTACGCAAGCAACAAGGACTAGACACTACAGCAAGCGATATTACAACCCTAACAACAGCACAGTATCAGCCACCATCACCAAGCAATAATTTACCTGATGGGATGCTTGCCGAGCCTATGGAGTGGGAAAACGGTAGTTTTGAAATCCATGATAAAGGCGTGTTCTATATTGAAAAGCTGAAAAATGGCGAATATCGAGAACGCTTTATTTCCAGTCCAATTTTAGTGACAGCCAAAACCCGAGATAATACCAGTAACAACTGGGGGCGATTATTGCAGTGGCAAGATGATGCTTTTATTCACCATAACTGGGCTGTACCAAACGAGCTATTTCAAGGTGACGGTACAGAATCACGAAAAGCCCTATCCAATCAAGGCGTGATCATTACCCCTGACCGCAGAGGCAGAGAGCTTTTTCAAATCTATTTGATGAGTTACCCAGTCGATAAATTTGCCTTGTGTGTGGATAGTGTTGGTTGGCATGGTCATCGTTATGTATTACCGACTGAAACCTACAGCAACCCAAGCACAAAGCATGACGAAGTTATTGTTTATCAGCGTACTGATGGACTAGATAACCGCTTTCAGTTTAAAGGTGAGCTAGAAACGTGGAAAAATGGCGTAAGCCTACTACTGGAGAGCCATTCTAAACTTGTATTTAGTGTGGCGTGTGCCTTTGCAGGGCAATTACTTGAGCCATTGAATCAGCAAGGTGGTGGCTTTCATATCAATGGTACATCGTCCAAAGGTAAAAGCACGGCTATTTACCTTGCATGTAGTGTATGGGGACACCCTAAAGAGTATTACCGTACTTGGCGATCTACAGGCAACGCCCTAGAACAAACCGCCTTTATGCACAATGATGGTTTTCTTGTATTGGATGAAATTGGCGAAGCCAGCGCAAAAGACATAGGACAAACTGTGTATATGCTTGCCAATGGTCAAGGTAAAGCACGTATGGCACGTACAGCCATTGCCAAAGCTCCACAGCAATGGCGTGTTTTGTTCCTATCCAGTGGCGAAAAAACTTTTAAAGAGATTTTAAACGAGATCGGGCAAACGGCTAAACTTGGGCAAGAAATCCGATTGCCTGAAATCAGTTTAGATACGTGTGAATATGGCGTATTTGATCTTGTGGACTTTGCCCCCGATGCTTCACAGCAAGCCAATTTACTCTATGAAAATTCACTTAATGCCTATGGTGTAGCTGGTAAAGCATGGCTTGAATATTTGACCAATGATAAAGGTCAAGTGACTGAAATGGCTTTAAAACTGTACCAACAATATAAAGCAAAATTAACTCCCGACAATGCACAAGGTCATATTGCTCGAGTGGCTTCACGTTTTGCCGTGGTTGCCGTGGCTGGAGAGTTGGCAACACAAGCCAATATCACAGGCTGGAAAAAAGGCAGAGCTTTAGAGGCTGTAAACAGTGTATTTAAAACATGGTTGAATAGCTTTGAAATGGTCGGGGACTTTGAAGATCGGCAAATACTCCAGCAAGTCAGAGCATTTTTTGAGGCAAATGGAAATAGCCGTTTTGATACCTTGATCGAGGGGAATAAGCGTGCCAGTTTTGGCAATCAAGACCATGCAGATGATGAAACTACCGATACCAAGAGCTTTAGAGAAAAAACCATATATCGAGTGGGCTATAAGGTAGTCAATGCTCAACTGCGTGAAACCTTGCGTTATTTGTTCTTTAAAGAACAATTTAAACAGGAACTTTGTACTGGTTTTGAGCCTAAAAAAGTGGCTAAAGTGCTGAAAAAACACGGCTGGTTAGATTGTGCCAATGGCAAAACAACCAAACAGGAACGTACACCCGAAAGTAAAAATCCAGTGTGGTTATATGTGTTCAATACTTCCATGTTTAGTTATGACATTGAGAAAGCCACCAACCCATATACGGATGATGTGAACACAGGCACAAGCATCGACATTTAACACAATTACAGGCTGTACGAGCATTTAACGCCGTGCAGCCTTTTTATTGGTGATCTTAAAATGAATATTTCACAGTTAATTTGCCAAGCGGTACGGCACTATGGCGCAAGCATTGAGTTAATCAATCATCAAACTTTACGTTTAAATCAAGCTGATGACCTACCACAGCAATGCACAGACCTTGTACGCAAATACAAAGTCCAATTGATACGCCATTTACAACTACAATCATGCTATGAATTATTGGAGTATATTCAGCAAGAGGGTGCAGAAATAGAGCTATTAGACAGCAAAAATATACGCTTACACCATGCGGAACGTATTACAGATAAAGAAATACAGCAAGTTAGGCAATTTAAAGCGAACATTATTGAAATACTAAGCCATTCCAAAGAATTTAATCCTGAAACATTGGATATTGCAATCCAGCAAGAAGTTATTCAAACCTATTTTGATCGGTTGGAACGTCACCGCAGTAACTTGCGTAAAATTAATAGCCGTGTCGAAAATGCCCTTGTGAAGCCTGAGCATGTACGGCAAGACCTGATTCAAAAGTTTGCATTAAGCCAAGATCAAGCCCAGCACTACATCAATATACTTATGGAGCAACGCATCTTTAAATATGACAGCAATTTTAGATTCTATTTGTTCCCAAACTTTGAACATTCAGCCTTGACCGCTTTTCAATATCACAATAGCTTTGCCTAAGCCAATAATATCAACACTATTTAAAATTTGCGCCGTGAGGTGGCAAGGGCGAGGTTACTTATTCCGAAATTTCGGCACTGTTTTGTAATGTAGTTTATAAGCCTAATTATGCCAGCCATGAAAGCACATCAAATTTATTCAGAATCGCCAAAATATAAATAATTCAGCCTGAATCACTTCAATGTTTATTTACTTTTACCTCAAATAGGAATTTTTTTATAAATGAGAAAGGTGGGCGGTGTCCACCTATAGCGAGTTTTAAAGATTTTCACTCCCCCCATGCCCTGAATCGTACTCTATGTAACAGCATTCAATGATGAAATTTGTTACAGATAAACCGATATAAAACAATGTTGTAACCTATGTAACACTTGTAACCACTCATAAGTAGTGGTTATGGATATAGAGATAAATACAACAATAATTAATAAGAAATAAGCGATATAACATATTGATATATATAATATTAATTGAAATAAAATAGTTTTATATCATATTAATAATAATTTATAGCTGAATAATAAAAAGTTAATATAAAACAGTCTTGTACCCTATGTAACACCTGTAACATCACTAAAATTGGTCATTTTGAAAATTGGCAAAACATGCCAATTTTTTATAGTTTTCATATTTTTGCACCACATAGAAACACTAAAACTATACCCCCTCCCTCCGACTTTTGACCAAGAGAAAATTTGATGGGGGGACGGTCTTTAAATGGGTATACCTTTTGGACTTTTGACCCCATATCCCCTTGATCGGTCAAGCCAATAGGTGATATGGGTAATTGCACTACAGTGAAAAATTTTGGAAAGAAATTCTCCCTTGCCAAAGGGAACTCACGGCAAAACTAATAAATTTATGCATTTTAAAATTTGGCTTGGATGAAGTTTAAGTTATAGAATTAAAAAAAAATTTTTGAGAGAAGTTTATGAAGCGTCCAGTCATGTCATTTGGTTTTCAGGAAAAATCACCATTATCTTATCCTGAATATGAAATTTGGAGTGTGAAACAAAAGCAGGTCTATTATTTAATTACTCATATGAAAGGATATGACCATTTACCAATAGCAACATTACACCATATCGCATTTCATTATGGAGACTTCATGGATATTGATAAATTTGCTGAATTTTTTATAAATTTTTGGAATACAGTAGGTCGGTATTTGGAACTGGATATTTTTGATTCAGTAGATGAAATGTTCATTGATTGGGTAAAAATAATGAGATATGAAAGATTTTGTAATGAGATGAGTATGTGTCATTCGACTTATGAAAAGTTTTTATTTCAACCTGAATAAAAACATTAAAACCTATCTTTAGACTATACCCAAAAGATAATTTGATAATTATCTTTTATTAGCTATCATTTAACTTATTTACTTAGTTAAATGATAGTTTTATCATAAGTCATATTAAATGATAGCTATATGATAAAGGCTGATGATATGACAATAAGAATATATGTAAGAGCAAGTACCAAAGATCAAGATGCAGAACGAGCATTGAGTGATCTAATTTCATTCAGTCAAAGCTATGGCGATCAATACAACACGTATATAGAAAACTATTCAGGTACAAAGTTGGAACGTCCAGCATTAAACCAATTACTTGCAGAGGCAAATAAGGGTGACATTCTTTTAGTTGAAAGTGTGGATAGACTGAGCCGACTGTCACAGAATGATTTTGCAATTCTAAAAGATAAGATCAAGGCTAAAGGTTTACGCTTGATCGTTGCCGATCTACCGACCACACATACAAGCAATGATGGTATGACTGGCGAGATATTGAATGTCATTAATGCCATGCTTATTGATCTACTAGCGACAATGGCGAAGCTAGATAATGACAAACGCAAAGAACGGATTAAGCAAGGATTGGCACGTTCGGGATATGTGCCTACAGGCAAAAAAGCGGATACTATTAAACATGTTAGAATTAAAGAGTTAAACCATAAAGGCTTAACAAAGGAAGAAATAGCTAAAGCTGTTGGCTGTGGTGTAGCGACTGTATATAGGGTTTTAAAGGGGTGATGGATGAATATTTGTAGTTTTGATTTTGATTTAGCATCTAAATTTATTCCACTAATAACGCCAATAGTTGCCATTTTCATATTTAGGAAATGGAAAAAGCAAAAAGGAAGCGAAGTTATTGCTAATGAGTCCAAAGAAGCAATAAAAGATTTACTTGAGCTTTCTGTAATAAATCACAATATTGTATATGAAGGTTCAAAAAGCAAGGCTGAGTTAGAATCTAAATTATTAAAATTTAAAGAAATATCAGAAAAAGCTCACAGAGCTATGTTGTTTCTTAATACTGATCAGAAAATAGTAAAATTAGGTCAATTATTGCCTAATTATTTTGTATACACAGAGAGTGTATACCACCCTATGAAGTCTGTTATTGGTAATTCCGATGAAATGCAAATAGTGAAATTTATGCAATTAGAAGCGACAAAGCAAAATGCTTTAAGATTGAATGAATGTATTACGAATTTAATCAATGTCTTACACCCATATTCAGTATATGAAAAAACCATCTAAAAGGATTTAGATCACTTGGAATTTCATAATGTTGGATAAAAAATTGTTATTTTATGGTATTTAATAATAAGGATATGCTTAAGGATATAATTCTATTGATGTAAATATAAGTTATTTATATCAATGTTTTATTGATATAACCGAGTCCGACCCTCGGACCACTTATTTAAGCAATAAGTTATATTAAAATAATTTTTATAAACAATTAAAATTTTGTGGTTTTTTCTAAATTTACAACTCTCTTGTAGACAAATGCTAATATTTCCATATCTATTATCTTCAAATGTTCTGAATGGTCGGTATTTGCATGGCTACCTATGAAGTTTCTAAATCTTTTGTTGATAAAGTTGAGTTTGGAAAAACAGGTCAATAAGCCGATCATGATTCTTCTTTAGTAGGTTCTGCTCTTCGTTTTACCCAGAAATCGAAAGCGTATATTGCAGAACGCCGCAAAAACAGAAAAAATTATCGTATTGAGATTGGTAAACATTTTGGTCCATACTGGCTATATTAGAGGCAGTTTATTGAATAAAGCATTTTTTGATAAATTGGGTTTATCTTCAAATTAGTTGAAATTTTACTTATGAAATACCAACCGCCTTATAGCATCACATCCAAAATCATTCATCTGATTGCGCAGATTAGTGAGAATATAGGGCGTTTGACTGTTTTAGAAGAAATCCAAGATAGTCTAAAATTAAGGAAAGCTAATCGTATCCGCACTATTCAAGGTTCATTGGCAATAGAGGGAAATACGCTCAGTACAGAACAAATCACAGCGATCCTTAATGGTAAAACAGTAATTGCGCCTCCAAAAGAAGTGCAAGAAGTGCGTAATGCTATCAAAGCCTATGAAGGCTTTCAGCAATGGCAACCGGGTCACGAAGTAGACTTATTAGAAGCACACCAAATTTTAATGACGGGCTTGATCGATGAAGTCGGTCAATATCGTCATGGTGGTGTCGGTGTAATGTCAGGCGATCAAGTTGTGCATATGGCGCCTCCTACCAATCAGATCAATCGACTGATGGCTGATTTACTCGATTGGTTGAATGATAGTGAAATACACCCATTGATTCAAAGTTCAGTATTCCACTATGAATTTGAATTTATTCATCCATTTTCAGATGGTAATGGGCGGATGGGGCGACTATGGCAAACACTGATACTGAGTAGATGGAATCCTATCTTTGTCAATATCCCAGTTGAAAGTCTGATCTATCAAAATCAAAAAGCCTACTATGAGGCTTTACAAGCAAGTACTGATCGGGCTGATTCAGCGCCATTTATCGAATTCATTTTACAGATGATTTTAGATGCAATCCTTAGTTCAAATGACACCGCTCAAGATAGCGATCATGCTACCGCTCAAGCTGATGCAGAAGCTCGTTTAGAACGTAGCGATCAAGTAGAACGTTTAATTTCAGTAATGAAACAAGAAGACTATACGTTGATTGAGTTGATGCAATTGGTGGGGTTAACGCATCGAGCAACTTTTCAAAAGAATTATCTCAATCCCGCGATAGAGGCGGGTTTGGTTGATCGTACTATTCCTGACAAGCCGAAAAGCCCAAAACAGAGGTATCGTAAAATTCTATGATGAACACCGTAGTTATTGTTAACAACTAAAGGTAGGCATAAAGTCTACAAAAAATTCTGTAGCTTTTCTGTAGACAGCTAGATTATTTTTTCGTGACTTGAGCTGTTTTGAATTATCAGTACTTATCGGTAACCCCCCTCAAAATAATTGAACTCAAAAGTAGAAAACCGAAGGAAAGTTCCCACGATTTGATTAAGATATGACTCTTGAGCAAACTGGAGAACTTTCTTTTCTACTATGATCGTATGATTAGATTGAAAATAATAACCAAGTAAATTAAAAATTATAGAAGAATAATAAATTTAACATTTTATGGGTCGGTTTATTATCAGCTATTGATAAGGATTGCATATTTCCGTTAATAAATGGATCATTTTTTCCAAAAATATATTCTGTTGCAAAAGAGAACTTTTTCACATCAAGTTGCGCTCCAATCGTATGACGTGTTGAGTCTTTATAATCATCAATATTTTTATTATATAGCGAATAAGTCGCATACGGTGTTAGATTAAAACGACCATTTGGATCTTTATAAGCATAATTAATATCGATGGCATAGAAATCAGCATCATTCGCAACATAATAATTAGTATCAAATGCTCCCATGACGGAATAATTAGGTTGTAATAGATCTTTGTTTTTAATTTTGTTCCTACCAGTCGTTAATGTTAAATTAAAGTTATTATAATGAGCACGAGAGAAAATAGCCCAACTATTACGATGCCCTGTCTGATTATTGGTTTTATTATCCAACTGTGAATACCAATAAGAGCCTCCTGCGCTTAGATTCAGTCCGTCAATCCATTGAGGTAATTTTTGATCGATACGTGAAACGAGCATATTTTTTTCTTGCAAGCGGGTTTCATTCGGATCATTGGGATTGACATAACTGGCAGAATAGCGTGCAGCATTTTTACTATCTCCTACATAACTTCCCGCATCACGGACGAAATAGGCGAGGTCGATTGTCGTATCATCAGAGAGCTGAGTATTGAAGTTCACGCCCAAATGGTGAATATCTGATAAACCTGAAGTCACAGTAATGTCTCCAAACCAATTGGTTGACCAGCCACGACCAGGTCCGAAAGGTACATCCTGTATCCCAATAGTTATACGATTACTTGGATTAATCTTATAGCCAAGATTGGCATTGACCAAAGAAGAAAAATCACAGATTTCATCAAATTGATAAAAACGATATTCAAAATTACCAAAGAATTGGGTTGCGTCATATTGAATGGCTAATTTTGCTGCATCAAATTTGAGCTTATGTTCATCATTCGAATAGTTTTTATCCTGAATATTGGCACGTAGCCATCCTGAAAATGTAAGTGCCCCAAGATTAGATTGGGGATCTCCGATTTGAGAGGAAGCTTGTGTCATCTGAGGATAAAATATAGATAATAGGGTCAAGTTTATAGCTAAGTATTTGAATTTAAACATTGATATCTTCCTTGATATTGATTTACTGAATTTATTTTTTTGTGCTCCAGACTGAAGCTTGAAAATATATTTGTTATGAATTTCTATATGGAGAAATTTAGAACATGGATTTTCTTTGATTTATTAATAGCAAAACACGAAAAGAAAAAGAATATTGCATGCATTAAATGTCTACGAAAATAAGTCGTAAAGACATTCCCTTTTTTCGTTTGTAGGTCAGAATCAGTAAAAACATACTAAATTAGTTTATTGAAATTGATAGTTTTGTGAATCGATCAATTATCTACAGTTATAAAATGGAGTGTACTGTAGTCGTTTATTAGAATTTTTCTAAATTTAATATATGGATCAATAAACAATTAAAATTTATAAGGAAGGATTCAATGGAACAACATGACAATATATCTAATCGTAGTGATACGGACAATAAATTATGCCACAGTTTATCAAGCCGACAGGTGGGTATGATAACAATTGGTGGAATTATTGGTGCAGGTCTATTTATTGCATCAGCATCAGCCATTAATACGATTGGTCCCACGATATTATTTTCTTACATGATTGTAGGTATTCTAGTATTCTTAGTGATGCGTATGTTGGGTGAAATGGCAGTGCTACATCCAGACTCAGGCTCATTTTCAGTTTATGCTGAAAAAACATTAGGACATTGGGCTGGTTTTACCACAGGTTGGTTATACTGGTGGTTTTGGATGTTAGTTGTTGCTTTTGAAGCAATAATGGGGGCAAATATATTAGTTGCTTATTTTCCTGATGTACATCCCGCTATTTTTGCTTTTAGTATTCTTTTAATCTTAACCTTGACAAATCTTTTCGACGTAAAAAAATTTGGTGAGTTTGAATTTTGGTTTGCTTTAACTAAAGTTGCTGCCATAGTTATTTTCATTGTTATATGTGTTTCAGCAATTTTGGGTTATTGGTCATTAAATCCAAATATTAGTGGTATTGCTAATTTATATCAGCATGGCGGACTATTTCCTCATGGCTATGGGGCTATTCTGTCTGGGATATTAATTGTGATGTTTTCATTCTTTGGTGTGGAAATGTTGTCAATTGCTGCTGCAGAGGCAAAACATCCAGGCAAGGAAATTCGCCGTTCAACCAATCTGGTGATTTATCGTATTGCAATATTCTATGTACTTTCCATTTTTCTAGTGCTGTGTATCGTGCCATGGACAGATAAAGGGTTACAGGAAATGGGAACGTTTCAGTATGTTCTGCATGTTCTAAATGTGCCGGGTTCAAAACTCATCATGGATCTGGTTGTTTTCGTTTCGGTAAGCAGTGTTTTAAATACAGGCACCTACATAAGTTCTCGTATGTTGTTTTCTTTAGCAAGTCGTGGAGATGCACCTAAAATTTGCGCTAATGTAACCCAGGCAGGTGTACCACGAACAGCAGTTATCGTCACCACCATTTTCTCAATCATTTGTTTAGGACTTAATTATTATGCTTCTGAGGGATTGTTTTTCTTCTTTTTATCTACCTTAGGCGCAATTAGCTTACTCATTTATTTAATTATCGCGTTATCTCAATTAAAAATGCGTAAATCATTAGACAAACAAGGTATTAAGCTTGATTTTAAAATGTGGTGTTTTCCATATTTGACTTATGTTGTCATTGCTTTAATTACACTCACATTGGGATATATGTTTGTGAATGAAAAGTATCAGTACGAAACCATAGTCACTTTGGTTTTGGCAATTGGTACAGTGAGTGCTAGTTTCATTGTTAAATTCATAAAGAATAAATCGAATTCTTAAATATACGAGACAACTGTCAAAAAGAATTCTTTAATCAAATGAGTTCGAGCTCTTGTGGAGCTCGAATGTTATGAATGCTCTGAGGAGTTAAGGACACTATGTTGCGTGCTTATGCTGCACTTGTCTTACTGGGTATCATTTGGGGAAGCAATTTCATCTATATGAAATGGGCGACCGCTTTAATTTCTCCAGCTCAGACGGTATTCATGCGGATTTTCTTTGCTTTCATCCCTCTTTTAATCGTTGCTTTGTATACAGGAAGTATTTCATTGAAGCAACTACGTTATCTAAAGCATTTTGTGGTCATGTCTGTTTTAGCAGCGATCCTTTATTACTATGGTATTGTTGCTGGAACGGCATTATTACCAAGTAGTATCGCTGGATTATTAAGTGGAATTATTCCTATTTTTACTTTACTTGCAACACTCATTTTTTTGCGTGAAGATCGATTGTCACTAGGCGTCATTATGGGTATTGCGCTCAGTTTTTCGGGGATTATTTTAAGTGCTCGTCCGTGGGAAAGTTCTGAATTTATTTCATTAATGGGAATATTCTGGGTAATGGTCGGATCTTTGAGCTTCGGTATCTCATTTGTTTATGCCCGATATTATCTTTTGCCATTAGAGATACCATCCATTGCACTTGCAACTTGGCAATTAGGTATAGCAGTACTGATACTTATTTTATTCATTGATTTTAAAGGTATTACAACAATATATTCTGATAGACATGTACTTTTAGGTACTATTATTGGGCTAGGTGTAATGGGTACGGGAGGAGCCTTTCTTTTGTATTATTACATTATTCAAAAATTAGGAGCAGTGAAAGCTTCAGTTGCAACATATATAGCACCTGTCATTGCTGTGATTATTGGTGCTGTAATGGGGGAAAATGTAACAGCAATTGAGTGGTTCGCGCTCACACTTATTATCGGAGGAGTAATTGTCATCCAAACTACAAAGCTAGGTTAAGATGATTGTTGTTAAAAAGGACAGCGAAAAGATGAAAAATATCTGCTTGATTGGGTATTTTTTGAATTTTTATTTTTTACTGAATGGGTTAAATTGAAATTCGTATTATTGAGTCAGTGATCTAAAGGTATTTGGTCAAAGCAATGATATGGCAGACTAAAAAACAAGTAACTTTCAATGGATTTGGGCACTCTTCAATATTAAAAAAAGGAATTTAAAAAATGCATAAAATGACATCCAGAACTTTTCCATCGACGACATCATTACGATGCTTTGAAGCTTCTGCTCGATTTCTAAGTTTTACCAAAGCTGCTCAAGTCCTCCACATGACTCAAAGTGCTGTAAGTAAACAAGTTATCCATTTAGAGGATAGCCTTAACACGACTTTATTTGACCGTTCTTTAAAGGGTTTAAATCTTACTCCTTCAGGTAAAATATTCCTAGCAGAAGCCCAAAAGATACTCAATCAAATCGAAATCTCTGTTTTAAATATATTGGCACATGGGAGTGAAGCAGAGACGGTGAATATCGCTGTTCACCCTACGTTATGCGCGAGATGGTTGATTAAAGCATTAAAAGGATTTGGAAAATCTCATCCCAATATACATCTCGATGTTCAAGAACAAATTCATGATTCGGAAATTGAAAATTTACAAGCAGATATTGCCTTTTTATATGGTGAAGGCGTCTGGAGGGATATGACCAGCATCAAATTATTTGAAGAGCAGTGTGTAGCCGTATGTTCTCCTGAAATTACACAAACGCCTTTTAATAGTTTAGAAGACTTTCATTGTCATGTTTTAATTCAATGTCGATCACGTCCTAGAGCATGGGATGAATATTTTCAAATGCAAGAGTTCGTAAATGAACACCCATTTATTGGTCCAAGATTTGATACTTTTTATTCATGTATTAATGCGGCAATAATAGGTTGTGGTGTTGCACTTATTCCCAAATTTTTGATTGAAGAAGAGTTATTAACTCAAAAATTAATCTTGGCTTGGCCTTATGAATTAAATAATACCAAAGCTTATTATATGACTTATCCAACATCGATGGCGAAAACGCCAAAAGTCGTGACAATTACACAATGGATTCAAGATCATTTAAATTAATGTTAACCTGAGTTCGATAAAAATTCTTGATGAAATGTGATACTCGGAAACGTCATCTGCAACTGTTTGAGGCAGGGTTACTTCTATAAAGTATTGTTTCTGCGACTGATTAAATATGTTGCTGGTGGTTGACGAGTTTTGCGGGTGACAATGGTTTTGCCTACTTTTCCCGAAAGAAAAGTAGGGCGAGCCGCAGGCTGATCCTGAAATTGGGTGAAAACTCAGCAAGACTCCGCCGAGACTTATTGTTTTTCAATGAGTTGAAGATGTATTTGCATCGAACTCACGTTCATGTTAAAACGCAAAAGATTGGATAATTAAGGGGCTAACCACTGTCCTTGCCATTCTCCATTTTTATCTTTTTCAAAAAAACATCTTATATGGGGATTTTCATTCAGGTCCAACCACTCTAAACTTGTTATGTGGATATCAATAAGAGCAAAAAAAATAGATGGTTCTTTATTGCCATATTCTTCATCTATATATCTGACTTCGTGAGGTGAAGCAATTTTTTTTCCAGGTGAAACGGATGTTGTAAACAGTAAATGAGTGTGTTGTTTTAATTTATGCCATGCTTCTTTTTTTGTTTGCATATCTTGAATAATATTCGCTTCACCTTCAATTCGTAATTGGATTCCTTTAGGATCAAATGCAACTAAAGCAACTTTATGATTATTATTTATTTCTTCTATTTTTTGAGAACGTGTATCAGTAAAAAAAGAAATTATTCCTTTCTCTGCGTTGAAGTCGCGAAGTACAATTGTCCTAAGCTTAGGTTCATTTTTTGAATTTATGGTCGCAAGTTGCATCAGGGTAAAAGGGGAGCGCTCTATAGAAGCTTGGGTTAGGTGATCCATAATTTGTTTGAATAAATCACTTTTAAGCGGTATACCCATATAACACCTCGGATGACCGATAGGATAAGGCTGTAAGATTTTAATTCCAGCCTTATATCATTAAAATCTTATTGATCAGGTTCAGCGTAAAACTTTCCTGCATGTGCCCAATCAGATGATGGTATTTCTTTAAAAATAATATCAATGGTCTCTGTTGGACATTTTAATATCACTGAAGTCAAGGTTGTGACTTCTTGCATAAACGCTTTCTTTTGCGCATGTGTACGCCCTGGGGCAAGTTCAATTGTAATTAACGGCATTTTGTAAAACTCCCAAAGGGATAAAGCTACATCGCTTTATCCCAATAATCACTGATATTTGTTATTAGATCGAACGAGCTAGACCGCCATCTACACGAATGTTTTGACCAGTAATATATGCAGCACCTTCAGAAGCTAAGAATGCGACCGTCGCTGCAATTTCTTCTGTAGTACCATAACGTTTCATTGGAACACTATCACTGCGTTCGTTTGTCATTGGCAAACTATCAATCCAACCTGGTAAGACATTATTAAAACGTATATTGTCAGTGGCATACTGATCTGAGCAGATTTTTGTAAAGGCAGCTAGACCTGCACGAGCAACCACCGAGGTTGGGAATAATGGACTTGGTTCAAATGCCCATGTAGTAGAAATATTAATAATCACACCACTTTTCTGCTTTTGCATAATCGGTACAACTAAACGAGTTGGACGTACAGCATTTAAAAAGTAAGTATCAATACCAGCATGCCAATCTTCATCCGTTAACTCTAAAATTCCTTTACGCGGACCGTGACCAGCACTATTAACTAAGACATCAATTCGTCCCCAACGTTTAAGTGTTTCATCAATCAGGCGTTGAATATCTTCAGGAGACTGGTTTGAGCCAGTCACACCTAAACCATTTAACTCTTGAGCAAGCGCTTCTCCTTTTCCTGAAGAAGAAAGAATGGCTACTTTGTATCCTTCATTGGCCAATTTTCTTGCGACTGCGGCGCCCATGCCACTCCCTGCGGCTGTAATAACTGCAACTTTATCAACCATTTTCATTTTCCTCACTATAGATGGTAATCATTTTATTTATTGAGTTTAAGTGTTGAGTACACCGCAAACAAACGATATTATTTTGTATGATCAGATAGAAAAACTATTGGCTAAGTTCATGAGAAAGCTTCCATCGTTAAAAGGTTTATATGTATTTGAAGTTGTATCAAGGCACTTAAATTTTAGATTAGCTGCTGATGAGTTAGGGGTCACACAAGCTGCTGTGGCTCAACAAATTAGAGGCTTAGAGGAGGAGTTGGGTCTCAAATTATTTGAAAGAACACCAAGAAAATTAACAATGACTGAGAGTGCTTATCGATATGCGATAAGTGTAAAACAGGCATTTAAAATATTAGAAGAAGCAACAGAAATATTACATCCAACTCAACCCTATCTTACTATCAGCGTTCCCCCCTCATTTGCTGCGAAATGGTTACTTCCACGTTTAAATGAATTTGCAGAGACTTATCCTGATTTGGATTTAAGAGTTGTTGCGAGTCCAAAGGTACAAAATTTTGGCACAGATGGAATTGATTTAGCTATCCGTTTAGCAGCCCCACCTTTTGAAAATAGTGTGAATGCTGATTTGCTTTTTGAAAACCAGGTGGTTGCTGTAGCAAATCCTTTGCTCATTGAAAAAATAGGGCATCCGCATGATTCTAAAAGTCTTCAATCGTATACTTTAATTCATGATGCCCATAATTTTTGGCCTAAATATCTTCAGGTCGCTTTTCCTGATCATGATTTGTTTAATTCTAAAAATATTTATTTTAATCAGACCTCACTTGCCATTGATTCAGCAATTGCTGGGCAAGGGATAGCCTTAACTTGCCTAAATTTTGTCAAAGATGATTTAGAGGCAGGGCGATTAATACGTTTAAACTCAATTACACTCGATACAGGATCAGGCTTTTACCTCATATCACCACGAAAACCTCATCAACCACCATCCTTGCCATTGGTAAAGTCATGGTTAATGAATTCACAATGATTTATTAATTTGAGTCAAAGCATTTCATGATTCAGACATGTGATTTGAATCGTTCATATCCAATGTACTTGATACTTTTTATATGAATTTTTAAAAGTTTTGCTTAAACATATTTTTTGCATTTTTGAGTTATAGATGGTCTTTCTATGGCGAGGCGACATCGATGTCGCCATGTTGAGCTGGGAGATATAAGCAAGGACAAAGCCATACTTTATTTTTGCTCAGGGTTGTGGCTAAACTATCTTAACCATGCATTATGGAACTTAAAAATAGTTTCGCAATTTTCTTCGTTTCATGCTTTAAAATGTATCGGTCTCATGCCCAATTTTAACCTATAACAAGAGCCATTTATAAAAGGTCAACAGACCCGATGATATTTAAGACTCAGCCCAATTTTTCTAACAGAACCTGAATAGGATGGCGAAGTTGAGTTTTTTCTAAACGTTTGACTTGAGTTCGACATGAATATCCAGTTGCTAAAATCCATTGGTGGTGCAGTTCTACCTTACTTTGCCATGATTGTTGATAAATCATTTTTGATTGGTTTAAATGTTCAGTTTCATGACCATAGGTTCCAGCCATACCACAACATCCCAAAGTAAGTGATTCAAGTTCTAAGCCAAACACTTGGAAAATATCTTTCCACATTTGATTCGATTTAGGTTCTTGTGTTCGCTCAGTGCAATGCCCAGCTAAATAATACATGGATTGAGTTGTTGATAATTTTGGCAGTTCAAATTCGTCCAAGCGTTGCTTTAGCCATTCTTGTACCAACATGACTTGATAACGATGTTCAGGCAATTCTTCAGTAAATCTCTTATGATATTCTTGACGAAAAACTAGAGTCATTGCTGGATCCAAACCAACTATAGGATAACCTAAATCAGAAACTTGATTTAAGAGGGTAATATTTTTTCTTCTCAGCTTTTCAAACTCATCAAGGAAACCATGCACATGCAAAGGTTTTCCGTTGGGGAAATAGGGCAATACATAAGGGATAGCCCCTAATTTTTTTATTAGCGTGATTAAATCCAAAAAGACAGAAGTATCAAAATAGCGTGTGAATGCATCTTGTACAATGAAAACCACATCATGCTCATTACTGGGTAAATTATTTAAGTCCTGATCAACGAGGACAGCACCATATGTTTGTAATCTTTCCTTCACTTTAGGATGAAACAATGGGATATCTGTCATTCTGAGTATTTTTTTCTGGAATGATTTTAGTAAGGTCAGTCTTTGTGTCACATTATATAAAGATGAGATCGATGCGACTTGGGGTAAGATAAATTCCAATTTTGCCAATATATAATCACGAAGTTGACGAGGATATCGTTGATGATAGCGGGCTAAGAAACGTGCTTTTGCATCAGGAATGTCTACTTTAACAGGACATTGTCCAACACAGGATTTACAAGACAAACAACCATGCAAAGCCTCATATACCTCCTGATCAAAACCCATACTAGATTGTTGATTTTCCTCTCGTCTAAGCCACTCTTTCACTAATGTTGCACGTCCTTTGGGAGAGTGAATACGATTTCGTGTCACTTTATAAGAAGGGCACATGGGATCATTTAAATCATAATTAAAACATGCGCCATTTCCATTACAGTGCATGGTCGTGCCAAAATTATTCCAGTCGATCTTTGAAATTTGACGATCATAATCCCCGCGTAGCGGAATTTCGGTGAGTCCGATCAATTTACTGGTGGGTAATGTTGCAGGCGTTGCAATTTTCCCAGGGTTGAGTTGATTAAATGGATCAAAAAGCGCTTTGATTTGTTGTAATAGGGGATAGGCTTGTCCAAAAAATATAGGGGCGTAACCAGAACGCAAGCCTTTACCATGTTCTCCCCATAACACACCACCATAATGATGCGTTAATTCGACGACCTTCTCTGTAATTAATTTTATCATTCCCAATGACTTGGGGTCTTTCATATCCAATGCCGGGCGTACATGCAGTACACCAGCATCAACATGTCCAAACATGCCGTATTCCAGACCATGATGATCTAAAAGCTGTCTAAAATCTGCTATATACTCCGCCAAGTACTCAGGGGGAACGGCTGTATCTTCAACAAAAGGCTGAGGTCTTTTTTCCCCTTCGACATTACCCAATAATCCGACTGCACGCTTACGCATTGCATAAACGTGATTAATTTCAGTTTCTCCCCATGCAACAGTGGTACTGAGTCGTTCGATTTGTCTGTCTTGAGATAAATGCTGTAAAAAATCTTCTAGATGTTGTTTTAATTCAATTTCAGTTGTTGCATCAAGTTCAACTAAATTAATCCCCTCAATCGGTTTTTCTAAATGATTGTCTGGAAAAAATTTTGCGACATTGTGCCAAACGATATCATTTTTAGCTAAATTTAAGACTTTGGAGTCAACCGTTTCAATTGATGGTGGCTTATGTTGCATGAGCACATTGGCATCTTTTAATGCATCCTGAAAATTGGTATAGCCGATATTTATTAACAGTCGATACTTTGGAATCTCTAAAACGTTTAATTCTGCCTCGACAATAATGCCTAAAGTTCCTTCACTACCACAGAGTAGGGCGTTTGGATTAAAATATTCATCATCCAATAAATTAGGCAAATCATAACCCGTCAATGATCGATTCAACGATGGGAAACTATTTTTAATTATGTCTTGATTAATTTTAGCGACTGTAAAAATCTGGTGGTATAAATTTTTCTGAAAGGGAGTTTTATCTAAAATTTGTTGTTGCCATGATTCTCGTTTTAATGCTTGGGAATGTAAAATCTCACCACCCCTTAATACTGTAGATAAACGCGTTACGTGATGACGTGTTTTTCCATATCGGCAACTCCCTTGTCCACTTGCATCTGTATTAATCATTCCTCCAATGGTTGCTCGATTTGAAGTAGACAGTTCAGGAGCAAAAAATAAACCATATTTTTTTAATTCAGCATTGAGTTGATCTTTGACGACACCAGCCTGAACAATAGCCTTTTTTTGTTGAACATCGATCGATAATATTTTATTCATGTGTCGAGAAACGTCGATGACAATTCCATTTGTTAAAGATTGTCCGTTCGTTCCTGTACCACCACCGCGAGCAGTCAATACTACAGATTGATATTGATGTTCACTCACAAGACGCATAATCATTTCAATATCATGTTGATGTTTCGGATAAATAATCGCTTGCGGATGATATTGATAAATTGAATTATCTGTAGAAAATACTTGGCGAGTCGCTTCGGAACAATCTATTTCACCTTCAAAACTGGATTGGAGTTGTTCAATAAACTGCTGCGTTATAATTGCTAAATCCTGTTTCATATATATGCCTTATTAAAATCACGAACAAGCATTGTCTTGCTTTGGCAATGACAGTTTTAGTTAAGAATTCTTTAACTCTTGGTCATTTAAGAGATAATTCTTAAACATTGACCTGCGTGATATAAGGTAATGCCACAGTCATAGAACATTGCTCGAGCATTACGGAAAGAGACTTTGCTTGATTCCAGATCACTAAAAGGTAGTGGTAAGTTTTCACGATCATCATCTTGAAGATACTGAGCAAATGCTTTCCCCATTAATGTTCCAGTTGTGATCCCTCGACCATTAAAGGCAGTTGCAGCCACAATTCCTGGTGCGGGTTCAAAAATACGCATAATATGGTCTGTGGTAAATCCAAATTTTCCAGTCCATTGATATTGCCATTTGAGTTTACCCAATTCAGGAAAGTATTTTTGGGTGATTAGATCAGCCCAAGAATGATAAATGCTCTCTTTTCCTTCATGTCCACCGACAGTTCCGAGTAACAGACGATTTTCTTTATCTCGGCGAATACTTGATAATGCTAAACGTGTATCCCATGAACCATTTTTATAAGGTAAAATTTTATCTGCAATTGAGCCAGTCAAAGGTTCAGAGGCAATTTGATAATATTTAACAAAATAAATAGTTTTTAGAATTTCAGTCCATTCACCTTGTGTGTAAGCATTGGTTGCTAAAACAACTTTATCCGCAGTAATGCTTCCGGAGGTGGTTTTAACACACCATTGAGAGTCGCTTTTCACAATCTCATTCACAGATGAATTTTCGTAAATTTCAACATTTAAACGCTTGGCAGCTTGTGCTAGACCTGTGACATAGGCATATGGGTTTATGGTTCCTGCTCGCTTATCAAGTAACGCTTTTTGAACCACTTTTGTCCCACAATATTCATGACATTTTGCACCTGTCAACACTTCAACATTTGCACCGCGACGACTCAGTTGAAGGTAACGGTGATCAATATCAGCTTCACCTTCCGAGTTATGCGCCATGTGTAGATTACCAGTGCGAGTATCTTGTGCTTGTATACCTAAGCGATCAATCGTATCAAAGACCAGTTGTGGTGCATGACCTAATGCTGTGGTCAACTTTTCTCCGACTTTTTCTCCCAAATATTTATTTAGCTCATCTGGTTGAGCCCATGTTCCTGCATTGACCAAACCGACATTACGCCCAGATCCTCCAGAACCAACTTCTAAACTTTCTACGACTACGACACGGTGTCCTGCTTCTGCTAAATGAATTGCTGCTGATAGACCAGTGAATCCGCCACCAATAATACAAACATCAGTATTTATATCTGTTTGTAATTGAGGGAAATGAGGTACATTATCCACGAGGGTTGACCATAATACTTGATTTTTTAACATGATTATTGCTCTATCCTTATAGCAATCGAATCGCAACATCAAAATGTTGTTGTTTTTTAGATCATTCAATATACTTTTGCATTTTAAGGGTTAAATAAGGTTATATGCTCATTTAACCCTGTGATTATAATAAATAATTAACCAAAGTTAATCCCTTGAGCTAAAGGTAATTCTCGAGAATAGTTGATGGTATTTGTTTGTCTGCGCATATAGCCTTTCCAAGCATCTGAACCAGATTCACGCCCACCGCCTGTCTCTTTCTCACCACCAAATGCACCACCAATTTCTGCACCACTCGTACCAATATTGACATTCGCAATACCACAATCACTCCCAACAGCACTGAGGAATTTTTCAGCTTCACGAATATCGTTGGAGAAAATACATGAAGATAATCCTTGAGGAACATCATTTTGGAGATCGAGGGCTTCGTCAAAATCCTCATAGCCAATCACATATAAAATCGGTGCAAAAGTTTCTGTTTTAACGACATCATCTTGTGCCGTCACTTCAACCAATGCTGGTTTGACATAGTAAGCATGAGGAAATTGATCTGATAATACTCGTTCACCACCTGTTACTTTTGCACCTGCTTGTTGCGCTCGAACAAGCATTGTCTGCATTTGATTAAAAATATGTTCGTCAATTAATGGTCCAACAAGATTACCTTCTAAAGGGTGTCCAATTGAAACTGTGGCATACGCTTTCTTTAATTTTTCAACAACCTCAGCTTGAATCGATTTATGCACAATTAAACGACGTAGTGTAGTACAACGTTGACCTGCCGTACCTACTGCTGAGAATAAAATACCGCGGATGGCTAAATCCAAATCAGCTGTTGGCGCAAGAATCATGGCGTTATTCCCCCCCAATTCGAGAATACATTTGCCAAAGCGTTCTGCGACTTTCGGACCAACAATTTTACCCATACGTGTACTACCCGTTGCACTAATCAATGCAACACGCTCGTCAGTCACTAGTTTTTCACCAATTGAAGCATCACCAATGAGTAATTGGGATAGCTGTGCAGGTGCATCACGACCAAATTGTTTAACCGCTTTTTCAAACAATGCCTGACAAGCTAATGCAGTAAGTGGCGTTTTTTCTGAAGGTTTCCAAATTACAGCGTTACCACAGATTAAAGCCAATGCTGTATTCCAAGACCAAACGGCAACAGGAAAATTAAATGCGGAAATTATGCCGACAACACCTAATGGATGCCAAGTTTCGCGCATGTGATGTCCTGGTCGTTCTGAAGCAATCGTTAAACCGTACAATTGGCGTGATAAACCGACTGCAAAGTCGCAAATATCAATCATCTCTTGAACTTCGCCTAGACCTTCCTGAGCAATTTTACCTGCTTCCCACGAGACCAAAGCGCCAAGTTCATTTTTATATTCGCGTAAAATTTGCCCAAAAATACGCACTAGTTCGCCACGTCGCGGAGCAGGGACTTTTCGCCATTCTTTAAAAGCAATGAGTGCCTGTTGAATACAGCTATCAGCTTGTTTAAGATCATTTACAACAACCTGTCCAATGACACTTCCGTCAATTGGAGTTTTTACGGTTAATGAACCTGTTTGATACGCTTCAGCAGCAACACCTAATTTATTTAATAATTCCTGAATCATGTTATTTCCTTTCCATCATTAAAATGAATAACTCATCAAAGCCTTGTTATACCTTTGACACAATTGATTGATTTAAAGTTGCTAAACAAGCCTCTATTGATTGCTGTTGAGCCTGGGCATAAAGTTGGATTTCATCAAATACTTTTGTGCCTAAACACTGCTCAAAAACGTCTTGATTTGAAGTTGAGCTGTAATCTGTTTGTTCATTTCCGCCCAAATTGGACTGAAAAATTCCTGCTGCAGAGACAGGTAAAAAATCTTCATAGACAATCGGTTCAATTCGAACTCGACCTGTATGAATCAATTCAGGCAAATCCGTTTCTGTCCATACCTGATGAGTGCTAAATGGTTGTGCGTAATAATAAAAGTAAGCTAAATCCTCTACGGCCAATGTGGTGTAACAATCTGGAAACGCTTTGAATGTTTCCTCTAAAATCTGCATATATTGCGCTGCATTTTCTTCAGTCGCGATACCGCCTAATTGCTGTTGTGCTTTGACAAGCAATTCATCATAAAGTTGACGACCTTTTGGTGTAAGCGCGACGCCTCGTTGTTCAATTTCACCAAAACGAGCAGTATGACTTCCTTGTTGATCTGTAAAGATCACTTGTTCCTGTAAAGCTTTAAAGCTGGTTTGACGCAATAAAATCGGACAACGTCGACGAGGTGGTCCTTCGATTATCGCTTTAGGTGTAATCCCACGTCCCATCATTCCATTTTGAACTTGGTCAATATCAAGTGTTCTCGGTGTTAAATGATTGATATGTGGTCCTTTAAATGCAACAACATCAGCAATTAAACGATGTTGGTCATGTAATGCTTGATATAAATCAGCAGTGACTGGTGCATGAGTATGCCATCGGAATGTCTCTAAAACTTCAATAATAAACAGATCTGCATCATCTACACTCAATCCACCTTGCAGTTCATGTTTTGCCGTCAAAGCCAGCGCTTTTTCAGTAAAAATATGACGTTTTGCCAGCGTTTCTTTTGCGAGTTGGCGTAATTCAGAATGATCCACTAACTCCAGACGTAATAAAGAAGTAAATACTCGGAATGGACTATGATTTAAAGCATCTGTTTGGATTGCCCGAAATGCAGTTGCATGTACAGGAACACCAGCAGGTACTAAGTCATAATAACCTACAGGGTACATTCCCATCACCGCAAAAATGCGACGCATATTATGAAGTTCTTCTGCTGTTCCCAATCGAATTGCGCCGTGGCGTTCTTGTGATAAACGAGTTAATTCACCAGTTTGTTGTAATTGCGCTTTTAAAACAGTTTGCTGTTCTAAAACAGATTGGTTTACGTCATCCACTAATTCTATTAAATCACCATATAATGGAACTTCGTTTTGATACATCTCTGACATTAACTTTGAGAATTTCGCTCGGATCTCATCCACATTGATCCAATTAGTCATGACTATCTTCCTTTTTAAACACTTGTCATCATTTCTTGATGAGCAGTTTCTGCCAAAATTTGTTCCAATATATCCAGACCTTCTTTTAATACTTTAGGTTCTATCGTCAATGGGGTTAATAGACGAATAATATTTTTCTCTTGTCCGCTTGACATGAGTAATAGACCTTTATTTCTAGCCTGAGTCAGAATGTTTGCTAATACATGTGTACCTGCACCATATTGGGGGTGATAAAGTTCAATACCACGCATCGCGCCAATACCGGTTAAACGTCCCAACCAAGGTGTTAAATTCTGTTGTTTCCACTTTGAATAATAAGCTTCAATTGTCTCAATATAATGTTGAATATTTTCTTGGTAAATTTGAGATCGCATGATGTCGAGTGTGGCTAAACCTGCTGCACAAGCAATCGGATTACCTGAATATGTTCCACCTAAAGCCCCTTTATGTGGATGATTCATGTATTCTGCTCGACCAATTAAAGCGCCTAAAGGTATGCCACCTGCAATACTTTTTCCGAGTAACAGTAAATCAGGTTCAATCCCTAACTTTTTAAAAGCAAAAGCTTCACCTGTACGACCAAAACCAGATTGAATTTCATCCAGAATGATTAAAATGCCATTTTTTTGACAGAATTCTTGTAAAAAATGAGCAAAATCAGCATTCATGACGTGAAAGCCACCTTCGCCTAAGACTGGTTCAAATATAATTGCCGAGATATTTTTTATATCCACTTCGACTTGGAACAATCGAGCCAAAGCTTTTTTTGCTTCCTCGGAAGTTATATCGTTGTCTTTGCTCGGATATGGAATATGATAAACAGGACCGGGTAAAGCACCGAGCCCATCTTTATAAGGTGCTACTTTGCCGTTTAAATTCACAGCAGCTAAGGTACGACCATGGAAGCCACCATCGAAAGCGATGACACCCGATCTTCCTGTTACTGTACGAGCTACTTTTAATGCATTTTCGGTTGCTTCGGCACCGCTATTGGTGAGCATTCCTACAATTGGATATTCAACTGGAATAAAATCAGTGAGTTGTTCCATAAACTGTACATAAGGCTGATGATGTGCAGCATTAAAAGCATAATGAGTAAGTTTTTGGGCTTGGTGATGGATCGCTTTGACAATTTTTGGATGACAATGCCCAAAATTTAGGACACCAATCCCACCAATAAAATCAATATACCTTTTACCATTTTGATCCCAAACTTCTGCATTCAGACCTGTCTCAAGTGTAATGGGGTGAATAAGTCCTAAAGCACTTGAAATTCTTTGATAATTATCCACTTCATTTTTCTCGATAGAATTTATTTGATGTTGTTATTTAAACCTTCGAAATATCGTCCTACAAACGAATTAAAATACTCGCACTATTCCTTTTTTTCGTATCACTTTTTCCGAAAATTGCTTTCATAAACAAAAAAATTAACCTAGTTTAATTGATTAAAAGTTAAGTAAATATCTTTGAGAAATTTGTGTATTTACTTAGACATTATTAATAACGTGATAGAGCAGAACAAATATCAGTTGGATATTCAATATGACAAAACTCTCTTATATCCAAGCAAATGATGCAGCTTGGTTAACTTTTCTTGAACAAATTGAACGCGTATCTCCCTATTTACAGCATCTAAAACAACATATTGAGATATTAAAAAGACCCAAAAGAGTTCTTATCGTAGATGTACCGATTGTCATGGATGATGGTTCAATTCAACATTTTGAAGGTTATCGTGTACAACACAATTTATCACGTGGTCCTGGTAAAGGTGGTATCCGCTATCACCAAGATGTCAATCTGAATGAGGTTATGGCGCTTTCAGCATGGATGACGATCAAAACAGCGGTATTGAACCTACCATTTGGAGGTGCAAAAGGGGGTGTCCGTGTCGATCCACGTAAATTATCGGCTCGAGAATTAGAGCGTTTAACTCGTCGCTATACCAGTGAAATCAGTCATATTATCGGTCCTCAAAAGGATATTCCTGCACCAGATGTTGGAACAAATCAACACGTAATGGGGTGGATTATGGACACCTATTCATCAGGTCAGGGATATACAGTTACTGGTGTGGTCACTGGTAAACCTATCCACTTGGGTGGTTCATTAGGTCGTGTAAAGGCAACTGGTCGTGGAGTATTTGTTACAGGTCGCGAAGTTGCGAAGAAAATTAAGCTCTCCCTTAAAGGAGCTAAAGTTGCTATTCAAGGTTTTGGTAATGTAGGGAGTGAAGCTGGTTTTTTATTTGTGGAATCAAATGCAAAAGTTACTCACATTCAAGACCACACAGGGACTATTTTCAATAAAAACGGTATTGATCTTGAGGCATTACGTGATTATGTCACTGTGAATGAAGGTGTCGGTGGTTTTACTGGTGCACAGCCCATTGCTGATGAAGAATTTTGGTCAGCAGAAGTTGATATCATGATTCCTGCGGCTTTAGAGGGGCAAATCACCATTGATCGTGCTCAGAATATTCAAGCTCAACTGATTTTAGAGGGGGCAAATGGTCCAACATATCCAAAGGCAGAAGATATATTGGTTGAACGAGGTATTGTTGTCGTTCCTGATGTAGTCTGTAATGCGGGTGGGGTGACTGTAAGTTACTTTGAATGGGTGCAAGATATGGCAAGTTATTTTTGGAGCGAAGAAGAAATTAATGAGCGTTTAGACAAACTCATGGTTCAAGCAATTGAGGATGTTTGGAATACGGCAAACAACAATACATGTACCTTACGTACAGCGGCTTATATCTTGGCGTGCGAACGTATTTTAAAAGCGCGTAAAGAGCGTGGTGTTTTCCCTGGATAAAGAAATAAATGACTCAAGAAATATGTTTTACTGGATGGTTATTAGCAGTAATATATGCGGTTTGGAGCGGTAATTAACTATAAATATTTAAATAAAAAATAATTGTTTAGCCGCTTTTATTGACACGATGTTTATATAAAATCATGTCATTCAAAAATCTACTTTCAGTGGTGGTATATCGGTTTACACTCTTTCCTTGCCCATCTATAGAATCATTCTCTATTCAACAGAACCCAAGCGAACACAAATGGCTTGGGTATTTTTTCAGTTCACAGAATTAAATAGTATTGTGATTTGATAGACGGTGTTTGATTACAAAAATATGATTTTTTTTGAAATTTTTAACTTTTCTATTTTAATTAAAAGTATTACTGCTATAGTGTTTTATGTGAACATTTGTAAATGTACAGCGACGTCTTTGATGCTATTTTTTTATTTTTCGAATTAAGTTTTTATCTATTTAAAAGAAATTAATATTAGAAATGGGTGAGTTTAATCAATAACGTGTGAACTGAAAGTGAAAATGAGGTAAACATGAAACTAGAATTCTTAGACTCTCATCAAACTGAGCAACTCAGTGCATGTCGATTGTCGCTCATTTTAGGAGCTTATACACCAGACAATAAAATTGAGCGCTATCTGAAAATTGTCCGTGCTATTTTGAATGTCGAAAATGCCTTTTTTAGCTTTCACAATGAACCTTATGCATGGGTTGCCAATAGTGAATGTGACTTTGTTGCCGCTTATCTTTCTCCAAAGCCTAATCTTTTACCAGATTTTCAAAATACGTTAATTGTTGAGGGTACACACCCAAGTTATCAAGAATGTTCAGATTATATTACGGAGATTGGTCTTAGCCATACACGACTTATCGCTTATGACTTTAGACTTCAAGACTGCGAGTCCATCGCGCATGTCTATTTTTATGATCATCAGTCCGAGAATTTCTCGGCTAAACAAAAACTATTATTAGAAGAGTTGAGTGATGACCTTGTGACGATATTGCAGCGCAAGTCGGAGTCTCAAGACTATTATGAGCTTTATGAACAAGAACGTGCTCTAAATTTCAGTAAAACAAAATTTTTTCAGGTGATTGCCCATGATTTACGTGCACCATTTCATGGATTGATTGGTTTTTCAGATGTTTTAGCCAATGAGCGAGAAACCTTGGATGAAGAGAATATTCATAGTATTGCACAATATTTGCATGATACTTTGCAGTCCACATATGCTTTACTTGAAAATTTACTCAATTGGGCAATGTCAGAAGGAGGTCGTTTTGTCTATCACCCAATTAATTTTAAGCTCAAACAGACCACCAAAATTGTTTATGATGTACTGCAACCCTTAGCAGTCAATAAAAATATTCAATTGATTGAAAATGTTGCTGATGATCTAACGGTTTTTGCAGATATGAATATGGTAACCTCCATTATTCAAAACTTAGTGTCCAATGCTTTAAAATTTACTCAAACTGATGGTTTAGGCAAAGTGACGATTTCCGCTCAACCTGTGGGAAATCGTATTGAAATCATTATTCATGATACTGGTTTGGGTATGACTCAGGCACAGATTGAACAGGTTTTTGAACCGCAACTTAAAGCCAGTATAAAAGGTACGATTGGTGAACAAGGTACAGGCTTAGGATTGGTATTGTGCAAGAGATTTGTTGACTTAAATCATGGGCAAATATCAGTTAGCTCTCAAAAAGGTGAGGGGACAACCTTTGTCGTTGCCCTTCCTGCGGCAAAAAATGCCCATCAGTCTTTGCTGGATACAGACCTAAAATCAGATAAAGTAAAAATTTTCTAATCTTCAACGTATGTGATGAAATTTTAAAGTGATTGATGTGTGTTTTTTGATGTTTTTTTAATCTGTGCTTTTTTATACAACGATAAAAGATTCCCTAACAGTCAAGCAAACTGCTATAAATAATCATATAAAACATCAGTACAGGCTTTTCTAATGAATGCTGAGCAATTGCAAAAAACCTTACATGCCAGTCAGTATGCAGAACAAGTATTAAGTCTACATCAAAGTGTATTAGAACATGATTATGCAATTGATCAATTTCAAGTGCCGCTCAGTACCCCGCAAATTCAACAACTTGTTGATGATAATTTAGCAGCTATTCAAGATGAAATTACATGGATGCGCGTGTTAAGGATACTTCGTGCACGTTTGATGTTCCGTTGGATTTGGCAGGATGCCAATCAACTCACCGATGTAGTGACATTGACCCGTGAACTTTCGGATTTTGCAGATATTTGTATCGTTGCAGCCAAAGATTTTGCGCGGGTTCCACTCATTGCCAAACATGGTGAGCCAGTCGGGTATAACGGTAAAATTCAAGATTTGATCGTGATTGGTATGGGGAAGCTTGGTGCACAAGAGCTTAATTTATCAAGTGATATCGATCTGATTTTTGCTTTTGATGAACAAGGTGAAACCAATGGACGCAAATGTATTGATGTACAGCAGTTCTGTATTTTGTGGGGACAGAAGCTGATTTATTTGCTGGATCATATTACTGCGGATGGTTTTGTTTTTCGTGTAGATATGCGTTTACGTCCTTGGGGAGATGGTTCAGCCCTCGCGATTAGTCATGTGGCATTAGAAAAATATCTCAGTCAGCATGGACGCGAATGGGAACGCTATGCATGGATTAAGGCACGTATTATTACGGGTGGACAAGAGGGTGATAGTCTTTTGGACATGACGCGCCCATTCGTATTTCGTAAATATGTTGATTACACCGCATTTGAAGCCATGCGTGAAATGAAAGCCATGATTGAGCGCGAAGTGGCACGTCGCAATATTGCCGATGACATCAAGTTGGGTGCAGGTGGGATTCGTGAAGTCGAATTTATTGTCCAAGTTTTTCAATTGATTTATGGTGGCGCTAAATTAGAGCTGCAAGATCGCCAATGTCTCGTCAGTCTTCAGCATTTAGGTGAGGTTGGATTACTCGATTCACAATCTGTAGTTGACCTTGAAGATGCCTATTTATTTTTACGTCGCGTTGAACATGCGATTCAAGCACTGAATGATCAACAAACTCAATCTTTGCCGACTGAGCCTGAGTTACGCCAACGGCTGATTGATACATTGGGCTTTACTGATTGGGATAATTTTATTGCTTTTTTAAATCAAAAACGAGAAAAAGTGACCTTCCAATTTGAGCATCTGATTAAAGAAAAAGGGCTTGAGTCACCTATTGAAAGCTATAGTCAGCTTGAGAGTCAGCTCAATGAAATTTTAGATGATGATGCTAAAAACTTAATTCATGAGTTTTGGTATGGTCATGCCATCAAAAAATTACCTGCAAAAGCCGTTCAGCGTCTTAAAGAGTTTTGGCCACATTTGGTTGAAGCAATTTTACAGTCGAATAGCCCGCAAGTTGCGTTGATGCGTTTAATGCCATTGGTCGAGTCTGTCATGCGCCGTACGGTGTATTTGGTCATGCTGATCGAAAGTAAAGGTGCATTGCAGCGGTTGGTTAAAATGGCGACAGTAAGCCCATGGATTTGTGAGGAATTAACGCATTATCCAGTGCTTTTAGATGAGTTTCTTTCGATGGATTTTGAGCTTCCACCAAGACATTATTTGGAGGATTCTTTACGTCAACAATTACTGCGCATTGAAATTGATCAAGTTGAAGATCAAATGCGAGTTCTGCGTCTGTTTAAAAAGTCCAATGTACTGACAGTGGCTGCAAGTGACGTATTGGCTGAAAGTCCGTTGATGAAAGTGTCTGATGCTTTAACGGATATTGCGGAAGTTTCAGTTATTGCAACATTAAATTTAGCCTATCAAACAGTGGCGAAACGTCATGGATATCCAATAGATGCAGAAGGGCAGCGTTGTTCTTTGGAGCATATGGCATATTGTGTGATTGGTTATGGTAAGGTCGGGGGAATTGAGCTCGGTTATGGTTCAGACTTAGATTTGGTGTTTATTCATTATATGGATGAACAAGCAGATACAGATGGTCAAAAAGCCATTAGTGGCTTTGAATTTGCGATGCGTGTTGCTCAGAAGTTTATGTCATTGATGACAACGCAGACCTTAGATGGTCGTGTTTATGAAGTGGATACGCGTTTGCGTCCTTCTGGTGAAGCAGGACTTTTGGTGACCAGCTTAAAGGCATTTGAACAGTATCAACTGAAAAGTGCATGGTTATGGGAGCATCAAGCCATTGTTCGAGCACGCTCTATCGCGGGTGAGCCAACATTGAGAGCCAAGTTTGAGGAATTGCGTTGTAAGATTCTTACCTTGCCAAGACAAGAAGAAACGGTTCGCCAAGAAGTGCTCAATATGCGCCAAAAAATGAAAGATCATCTTGGCTCATCAAAAGATCAGAAAAAAGATGGAATTTTTCACTTAAAACAGGATGCAGGTGGTATCGTTGACATCGAATTTATGGCACAGTATGTCGTATTAGCCTGGAGTGGGACGAATCCTGATCTCGCCCATTATTCCGACAACGTACGAATCCTTGAAGATGCCGCAAAGGCAGGTTGCTTATCCAGCGACGATGTATCCGCATTGATTCAAGCTTATCTCAGTGAACGCGCCGAGAGCCACCGTTTAGCACTTGCAAATCATAATATGCAAGTAAGTGCTGCGGATTGGCACGATACCCGAGAGGTCGTTTGCAAGTTATGGCAAAGATTAATTGATCCAACAGCGACTTTCGCTTTGGAAAGTGAATAATTGTGTAAAAATTTGGAGTGTGCGCCATGAATTTGGCTGATCGTGATGGTTTTATTTGGCAAGATGGACAAATGGTTGAATGGCGTGAGGCTAAAATTCACGTCTTAACACATACTTTACATTATAGTATGGGTGTGTTTGAGGGTGTCCGTGCTTATGAAACACCAAATGGTACCGCGATTTTCCGTCTCCAAGATCACACAAAACGTTTGTTAAATTCTGCAAAAATTTATCAAATGAAAGTTCCATTTGATCAAGCAACGCTTGAGCAAGCTCAGATTGATGTGGTTCGTGAAAATAAATTGGCATCATGCTATTTACGCCCAATTATTTTCATTGGTTCGGAAAAATTAGGTATCGCTGCAACAGATAATACCATTCATGCAACAGTAGCTGCGTGGAGCTGGGGTGCATACCTTGGTGATGAGGCAATGGCGAAGGGTATTCGTGTTAAAACCTCATCATTTACTCATCATCATCCAAACGTGACGATGTGTAAAGCCAAGGCTTCAGGTAACTATACATTGTCAATTCTTGCTCACCAAGAAGTGGCACATTCTGGTTATGACGAAGCGATGTTGATGGATCCACAAGGTTATGTATGTCAGGGTTCTGGCGAAAACGTATTCTTGGTGAAAGATGGTGTTTTACATACACCAGATATTGCAGGCGGTGCTTTGGATGGTATTACCCGTCAAACGATTATTACCATTGCTAAAGATCTTGGTATTGATGTCGTTGAACGCCGTATTACCCGTGATGAATTCTATATTGGTGATGAAGCATTCTTTACTGGGACTGCTGCTGAAGTGACGCCAATCCGTGAATATGACGACCGTCAAATTGGTTCAGGTGCACGTGGTCCGATTACTGAGAAGATTCAAAAAGCATTCTTTGATGCTGTTCAAGGTAAAGATCCAAAATATGCGCATTGGCTGACTTATGTAAAATAAGCCATTCAATGCTAAAAAGGATTCCATATGGAATCCTTTTTTTATTTTTAAATCAATGTATTAAGATCGGTCTAAAATAAATAGTATGAGATTAGACTTTATAAAATTCTCGGTACCAATCAACAAACTGTTTTACACCTTCATTTACAGAAACTGATGGTTTATAACCCACCATATTTTCCAAGGCACTACTATCAGCAAAGGTATCTGGAACATCACCTGGCTGTAAGGGTAATAATTCTAAAATAGCGTCTTGACCGACAGCCTTTTCAATCGCATGAATATATTCGATCAATTTGACTGGATTATTATTGCCGATATTAAAAATACGGAATGGCGCATAGCTGGTCGATGGATCTGGATTTTTGCTGTCCCAATTTGGATCAGGCTGTGCAATTTGATCACTTGAACGAATAATACCTTCGACAATATCTGAGATAAAAGTAAAGTCGCGGGTGTGATTGCCATGATTGAAGACAGGAATAGAGCGACCTTCAATAATATTTTTAGTGAATTTAAATAGCGCCATGTCTGGACGTCCCCAAGGACCGTATACTGTGAAGAAGCGCAGTCCTGTCGTGGGTAAATTAAATAAATGGCTATAACTGTGCGCCATGAGTTCATTGGCACGTTTGGTTGCCGCATAGAACTGAACAGGGTGATTGACACCATGTTTTTCACTAAATGGCATGGTGGTATTGGCACCATAAACACTACTGGTGCTGGCATAAGTCAGATGTGGCGTTTTGGCATAGCGACATGCTTCAAGAATATTGGTAAAGCCAATAAGATTACTCTCTACATAACTAGACGGGTTTTCTAGAGAGTAGCGTACACCTGCCTGAGCTGCTAAATGAATCACTCGATCAAATGAATGATCTTGGAAGCATTGGTCAACAATAGTTTTATCTGCAAGGTTGGCACGAATAAAAATGAAAGAACCTTGAACGTGTTCTGCTGTATTTTTTAAAACGTCTAATCTGGCTTCTTTCAATGCAGGATCATAGTAATCATTGACATTGTCAAACCCAACAACATCATCACCACGTTCTAATAGTTTTTTTGCAACATTGAAACCAATAAATCCTGCTGCCCCTGTAACGAGAACTTTCATTCATCTGCTCCGAAAATATCTCGTGTATAAACTTTGTCGAGTACATCACTGAGATCGCTTGAAATACGATTGGCAATAATTACATCACTTTGCTGTTTAAATTGCGCTAAATCATTGACCACTTTTGATTTAAAGAAATCATCATCTTGTAAAGTTGGTTCATAGACAATCACTTCAATTCCTTTTGCCTTGATACGTTTCATCACGCCTTGAATTGCTGAAGCCCTAAAGTTGTCTGAACCACTTTTCATGACTAAACGATAAATTCCGACCGTATTCGGGTTACGTGCAATGATCGAGTCAGCAATGAAGTCTTTACGTGTGCTATTTGAATCAACAATGGCTTGAATCAAGTTACTCGGCACATGATGGTAGTTGGCTAATAGTTGCTTGGTATCCTTAGGGAGACAATATCCGCCATAACCAAAAGATGGGTTGTTATAATGATTCCCAATGCGTTGGTCCAGACAAACACCCTCAATAATTTGTTGAGTATCTAAACCAAAAATTTGCGCATAAGTATCAAGTTCATTGAAGTAAGCAACACGCATCGCCAAATAAGTGTTGGCAAATAGTTTGATGGCTTCTGCCTCAGTAGAGTCAGTAAATAAAACTGGACTATCTTTTTTAATTGCGCCTTCGATCAGCAAATCAGCAAACTGTTGCGCACGCTCAGACTTTTCACCCACAATAATTCGGGATGGGTATAAATTGTCATGTAGGGCTTTGCCTTCACGTAAAAATTCAGGTGAGAAAATAACATTCTCAGTATTAAATTTTTCTTTTAAATTTTTGGTAAAGCCAACCGGGACAGTGGATTTGATCACCATTACAGCATGCGGATTAACTGTTAAAACTTGCTGAACCACACTTTCCACACTTTGCGTATTAAAATAATTGGTTTTGGTGTCGTAATCTGTTGGTGTTGCGATGATCACAAAATCAGCATTTTGATAAGCTGTTTCATAATCTGTGGTCGCTGTGAAATTCAGTGTTTTTTCTTTTAAAAATAATGAAATATCAGCATCTTGGATAGGCGATATTTTATTGTTGAGCATGTTAACTTTAGATTCTAAAATATCAACAGCAACAACTTCATGATGTTGTGCAAATATCATTGAATTGGATAAGCCAACGTAACCTGTTCCAGCGACTGCTATTTTCATAAAAACCTAATATAGAAAATGTGCTTGCAAAAGTTGTATTCGCCATTTTAACGAATTGTTTAAAGCATCCCATCCTCAAAAAACCGGAATAATGAAATAAACATCATACGTATAAATGGCTTGAGCATCATAGCATATTCTGATGAAACAAATTGTTCAGCATATGCAATCGAATACAGTAACTTGGCTATGGTAATGGTATGATATAGAGATTGCTCAGGTGGAAGATTGATGCATGCAGGTTAATGAATCAAATTTACAGTCAAATAATTTAGTTGAATCAGAACAAAATATTGTTTTGTGTATGAAATGGGGAACCAAGTATGGTGCAGACTATGTCAATCGACTGTATAACATGGTTAAAAGACATACCACCATTGATTTTAAAATGGTCTGTTTGACTGACCGTACAGAAGGTATCAACCCAGACATTCAATGTTTTCCAATTCCACCATTAGCATTGCCTGAAGGAAGCCCAGAACGTGGCTGGAACAAATTATCGACTTTTGAACCTGACTTATATGGTTTAAAAGGGAATTTACTGTTCTTAGATCTTGATGTGGTGATTGTTGATAATATTGATGATTTCTTTACTTATCCGGGTGAGTTCTTAATTATTCATGATTGGAAACGCCCTTGGCGAGTCACAGGAAATAGTTCTGTGTACCGTTTTAAATTGGGTTCTTTTCCAGACATTTTGCCTTACTTTCGAGAAAACTTTAAAGAAATTAGTCATAAGTTTAGAAATGAGCAAGAATATTTGTCGTGGTATGTCGATCAGCAGAAAAAGCTCAGCTATTGGCCAAAAGATTGGTGTAAGAGTTATAAATATCATTGTTTACAAAAGCTGCCATTGGCCTATTTTAAGCCACCAGTTAAACCACAAGATGCCAAAATCATTATTTTTCATGGTGAAATTAATCCACCTGATGCAGTTACGGGTGGCGGTGGTAAATGGTATCGTTATGTATTGCCTTCAGACTGGATTAAAGACGCTTGGCAATAATGTCATTCATATTATTTGATAAAATTTGAGAACAAGATAGATGCAGAACCTTGATATCGTGATTGCTTGGGTCGATGGCAATGATGTTGAGTTAAAACGTAAACGTCATTTGTACCTGACAGGCAATGATGCCAGTGATGCTGTCAGTGAAACCCGTTTTGCCAGTAATGATGAAATCTATTACAACATTGCATCTATATTGAAATATGTTCCTTTTTGCCGTCATATTTTGATTGTTACGGATGGTCAGCAACCTGAGTTTTTAAATGAATTTGTCGTACAAGGTCTTTGCGATACAAATAAAATCCGAGTGGTTGATCATCGAGAAATTTTTGCAGGCTTTGAACAATTTCTACCGACTTTTAATACCCGCTCTATAGAAAGTATGTTGTGGAATATACAGGGCTTGTCAGACTATTTTATCTATTTAAATGATGATTTCTTTTTTAATGCATCGGCTCAGGTTGAAGATTTTCTTGAACAAGACAAAATCGTGACCTATGGGCATTGGAAAAGTTGTTTTAGTTACAAGACTAAACTGAAATATCGTCAATTTTTAAATCGAAATTTTAACAAACCCATTCAACCTGGACATGTCATTGCGCAGATGTTGGGTGCTGATATCTTAGGGTTTAAAGATTTTTTTGAAATCCATCATTATCCGCATTGTGTAGATCGTAAAATTTTAAGCGAATATTTATTGAATCACCCAACCTTATTAGAAACACAAATTAAATATAAATTTCGTAGTGTTGAGCAATTGAATCCAATTTCATTGATGAATCATTTAAAAATTCAAAAAGGTGAAGCGGTGTTAAAACCAGATTTAGCTTTAGCCTATTTAAAAAATGCTGAAAGTTTAAATGTGTTTATACAAGCTCTAAATCAAGATCAGATTAAATATGGCTGTATTCAAAGTTTGGATCAGTTGAATCCACAAGATGCAGTCCAAGTCAAAAATGCAATGATTGCTAAGTTTAGTGATTATCTACCTCAGTCTGTCATTTCAAACGACGTTTTGTCATTGGAAGTTTTTCATGAAAGTTGAAACATATCTTATTAATCTTGATGGCAGTGATGAGCGACTTCAACGAGCAACGGAACAGTTACAAGCAGTTGATTGGTCGTTCCAACGATTTTCTGCCTATGATGGTCGAGGGCAGGATTTAGCTTCATTTGAAAATTATGATGATGTTGCAACACAACAAACTTTAGGGCGTCGACTGCTGAATTCTGAATTAGGTTGTTATCTCAGCCATTATGGTTGTGCCGAAAAGTTTTTACATACTGATGCAGATTATTTGGTGGTTTTAGAAGATGATATGAAAATCACCACTGATTTTAAAACGTCTGTAGAGCAAATTTTGTCATATTTAGACCAGCATCAGGATCTAGATTGGTATCTGATAAATTTGGCTGCCAAGAAGAAAAAGTTTGCAAAAGATATCGTAAAAATAGATGATTTTTCACTATGGCATGCTTATTATTTCCCGATTCGCGGATTAGGTTTAATATGGTCAAGAAAAGGTGCTGAAGCATTCGTCGCTTCTGGTAAAACCATGACCATGCCAGTAGATATTTTTTTCCAAACATGGCTGAGTAAAAATGGCAAAGGCTTAGGTGTTTGGCCAGCCTTGGTGAAGCCGGCTGGTTTAGATAGTGATATTTTGGGTACTGTTGCAACACAGGGGATTTCTCGTAAAGAGAAGGAAAATCGTGACAGCTCTTATGGCTTAAAAAAACAAAAGCGGATGTGGCGTGATCGTCTGTATGCTTTTAAACATCTTTATTTTTGAATGAATTAATATTTTAAGTTCTGGGGGTATTTAATATTTTGAATACTGTTTAGGGCGCTTGTTATTGTCATTGTTGTTGTGTGCTTATAAAAGTATTAGGTCTTTATATGAAAATTTTTAAAAAACTATTCTATTTGGCTAAATTTCATATGATGTACTATTACAAAATTAGACATACCAATAAAAAGATTGATAATTTTGCGGGACAATTGGTTTTTAATCCTGTGAATACGCCCATCGAATTACCAAAGAAAATTTGGATATATTGGGAAGGTGATTTCCCCGAATTTGTAGAAAAGTGTATTCAAAATATTCGCAAAAAAAATCCAAATTATGAGGTGTATCTTCTTAATCCTGAGAATGTTAACCAATACAGTCTAATTGACTTTTCACTTTTGCAAGATGCTACGCCTCAACAAAAGGCTGACTTGTTGAGATTTGATTTACTTTATCAACATGGTGGCATATGGTTAGATGCCAGTATTATTGTTTATGAAAGTCTGGACTGGATTTTTGAACTGATGCAAAAAAATCAAACAGAATGTTTTGCTTATTATCGTAAAAAAAATACCACAAATATTGACTATCCTGTATTGGAAAATTGGTTGTTGGCGAGTGTTAAAAATAATGTTTTCTTTAAACATTGGTATGATGAACTTTATTTAGCCATTCAAAAAACACCGAAGGTTTATGTGCAAGAGATTAAAAATACTGAAAAAAATCCAGCTGATATTTTCCAAAGGATTGGGAATTTGGAATATTTAGTTGCTTATGTTGCCTGCCAAAAAGTATTTAGAAAATCTTTTCCAAGTATCAGCTTAATTAATTGTGATGAAAATGCCTTTTTTTATCAGTTCACCAATCGATGGATCAAAGAGAAGATTTTGATTGATTTCGCAATTAATTATCCCCCAGTTGAATCACCTAAGTTAATAAAGTTGGCTGGAAAAGAAAGAAAAACAATAAGTTACTACTTTGCTAAAAGGATGTATTTTAAGGATTCTTTTATTGATATTTCTTAGAAAGCTATTAAGTAAAGGTGATTGATCTACAGAAAAATAGTAAAATGTTTGTATTGTTTATAGATGCACCCCTATGAAGAAAATCGTTATTAGCCTATCGACAGCAGTTGAACGTAGAAAGCACATATCGAGTGAATTTGCTCAAAAAAATGTAGACTTTGATTTTTTTGATGCTTTAACTCCAGAGCCAGCTACGATTTTTTCACAAGAATTGGGTCTTAAAATTGATGAGCGTATTCTAACCAAAGGTGAGCTTGCTTGTTTTATGAGCCATGTTTTTCTGTGGAAAAGAATGATTGATGAGAATATTCCGTATATGGCGATATTCGAGGATGATATTTATTTGGGGGATAATGTCGTTGATTTCTTAACTGATTCATCTTGGATTAATGATCAATGGCATTTGATTAAGTTGGAGGAGTTTACGCATAGAATTGCATTGGGTAAGCAAGTTAAGAATTTTAAAGGACAGATTCAAAGAAGTATTTTTGAATTAAAAAGTAAGAACTTAGGTACAGCTGGTTATATTTTATCTTTGCATGGTGCTAAAAGTTTATTAAGCTACATTCAAAAGTTAGATAAGCTAATCGCTTTAGATCATTTAATGTTTGAACATCTGATTTATGAAAATATTTTTTCAGTGTACCAAATGAAACCTGCTTTATGTATTCAGGATGTGACACTATATTCGTGCAAAGATAGTGTGAAGTTCGCAAGTCATTTGTACAAAGAGCGCTTAACAAGAAGAAAATATAATAAAAAGAAAGGTGTGAATAAAATTGCTTTAGAGCTTTATCGCATATTACATCAGCTAAAAAGTATCATTTTCTTTAGAACAGTCGGTTTTAAATAATCAGAGTAATTTATGAAAAGTTTTGTGATCAGTTTGACGTCAGCAGAAGATCGAAGAGCCCATATCAAAGAGCAATTTGACAACAAAGATATTCCCTTTTCTTTTTTTGATGCAATTGAGCCGATGCAATTAGATCATCAAGCACAGAAAATTGGTTTAGCGATACAGCAAAATAATCTGAGTAAAAATGAGTTGGCATGTTTATATAGTCATATTTCTCTATGGAAAAAAGCTGTAGATGAAAAAATGCAGGCAATCGCCATTTTTGAGGATGATATATATCTAAGTGCAGGCGCAGAACTATTTTTAAAAGATTCAAATTGGTTAACTGTTGACATTGTTAAAGTTGAAAAATCTTATAATCATGTAATTTTAGATTTAGAGAAAATACGCGTTTTTAAAAACCAAGATTTTGTACTGAGGAAATTAAAAAAAGCTCATCTTGGTGCTGCGGGTTATATACTTTCTTATAAAGGTGCTGTTGAACTTTTAGATTATATGCACAAGCAAGCGTTTTTTGATCATGTAGATCAACTTATCTTTCGCAAGTATGTTTCAGATGGGGCTTTGGCTATATATCAAGTCAATCCGACTTTGTGTATTCAAGATTATTTATTAAATCCAAATAATCAAAAATTTAAGACGAGCTTGCAATGGCGTGATCAAGTTGTAATTAAACCAACTGGATTGCAAAAAATTTTTAGAGAAATAAGTCGCATATTTATTCAACTTATGGCTATTCCATTTAAAACAAAACTTATATTTACAAAAAGCTCAAAAGAATAGTTTATTTAAAATCAATCAAATAAATTTAATAGCAGTTCTAAAAGTGCTCAATTGTTATATAATCATTTTTGAATATATAGAGATCGTTTTTTTGTGAATTTTGTTATTAGTTTAGATTGTGCGCTTGAAAGGAGAGCGCATATCGATTCAGAGTTTAAAAAACATTCAGTATCATTCAGTTTTTTTGACGCTATTACACCTTCTACGATTGTAGAAAGTGCCAAAAGCCTAGGTCTTGAAATAACAAATGCTGGTGTTTTAACACAGGGTGAGATTGCCTGTCTTTTAAGTCATGTCTCCTTATGGGAAAAGATTGTCGAAGAAAATATAGAATATATGGCGATCTTTGAAGACGATATACATTTTGGGGAAAATATCCAAAGTTTTATCCATGATTTTTTATGGATTCCTAAGAATGTGCATCTGATAAAATTAGAGGCTTTCGATAGAAAGGTCGATCTTTCTTTTTTTCCGAAAGCTAGAGTGAATGATAGAGCATTGTATCAACTTCAAGCTAAGCATTTAGGTGGGGCAGGTTATATTCTATCTAATCAAGCTGCAAAATACTTTCTAGCATCTATACGTAATATGGATGAATTAGTTCCTGTAGATCACATATTGTTTGGTTGTAATGTAAAGTATGTAAAATATAAGACTTATCAAATGGTACCTGCTATTTGTGTCCAAGATTTTTATTTGCATAAAAAATATGATAATTTTCCTAGCCATTTGGAAGATGATCGTGCAATTCGACATGAAGCAGATCGAATAGAGCAATGTAGACAAAAAGCTGTGATGACTATAGGAAGTAAAATTCGAAGAGAAGTTTTCAGATTGCTTTATCAAGTTTGTAAATTGTCAGCATATCGATCAGTAAAATTTAAATAAATCTACTTTCTTTTTTTGGAATATTGATATAAAACAAAGCTTATTTAAACCAGAAATATAAATCATTCTGCTTTAATCCATATCTTGTTCCGGATGTAATATATGAATTTTGTTATAAGTTTAGCTTCTGCTAAAGAGCGTAGACTACATATCGTGAATGAGTTTCAAGCTCAAAATATTGAGTTTATTTTCTTTGATGCAATTCAACCTGAACAGATTACTTCGATGGAGGAGAAGTATGGAATTTCACTCATAAATAGTGGTTTGACTGCTGGAGAAAAAGCTTGTTTCTTTAGCCATGTAGAAATATGGAACATAGCTGTTTCTAAAGAAATGAAATATATCGCTATATTTGAAGATGATGTTTTTTTAGCTAAAAAAGCAAGTAGTTTTCTTAAAAATTGGGACTGGATACCTCCAAAAATTAATATTATTAAGTTGGAAATGTTTGAACAATATGTGTTAATGAGTATGAATAAAATACAATTGAAAAATGAAAGATTTTTGAGGGAGTTGAAAGAAAAACATTTAGGTACTGCTGGATATATATTGTCATTCGACGGAGCAAAGAATTATTTAAAATATATAAAAGATAAGAATATTGAATCACCTTTGGATCGTTTAATTTTTGAAAATTATTTAAATGATGGATATGAAATTATTTATCAAATGGTCCCTGGATTATCGGCTCAAGCGGATAGAATTGGTAAAAGTGAATTTGAAAGTCAGCTTGAAATTGATCGTAAAAAAAATCAATTAACAAAGGATAAGCATAAACAAAAGCTTAGTTTAGTGCAAAAGCTGAAACGTGAAATTTTGAGGCTTGTTTATCAATTAAGACTAAGATTTTGTAAGATTGGGTTTTATTGATTTAATTTGATGGTTAAGTTTAATTCTAGATCTAAAATATATTTTAGATCTTAGGTGAAATAGATTTTAAAATGAGTTGAAATTATATGGGCGATATATCAAATATTTTTAATTCAGAAGCTAATTTTAAGAGTAATATTGATAGACTCAGTAAATTTCCATTCCGTATCTTTTATTTTACATTTGTTCCTAAAAGTTTTCGAAAAAAGCTCAACAGAAAAGCAAATATTTTGCAAAAAAAACATGTTGAATTATGTTGGGATATTTTCTTAGACTATTATTTTTCTAATCAATTAGAAAAGTATCAACTAAAAGAGAAAAAGCAATTTAATGATCAAAAAATTATTTGGCAATATTGGGGTCAAGGTATTCAAAGTGATTTACCTCATATTGTTAAATTATGTTTTTCTTCCGTTGATCAATTTAAAGCTGATTATCAAGTAATTAGACTTGATGAAAGTAATATAAAAGATTATTTGGATCTTCCTGATTTTGTTTGGGATAAAAGAAATAATTCTAAATTTAAACATGCCTTTTTTGCAGATCTTATCCGTCTTGCTTTACTCAATGTTTATGGTGGAGTTTGGTTAGATGCAACAATTTTATTAACCGCACCTATTGAAAGTGAAATATTAGATGCAGACTACTTTATGTTTCAAAGACATAGGGATACGCCAGAAAAACAGCTTTGGTATGATCGTAATCATGATTATTTTGATTGGTCCGATGAGCAAAATGTGAATGTTTTAAACAGCTTTATTGTTGGAAAAAAAGGCAATGAAGTTTTACAGATTTGTTTAGATGTTTTGCTGAATTTCTGGAGAACACAAGAGAATATTCCTCATTATTTTTTCTTTCAAATTATGTATGATGTTTTAATCAAAGATCGATTTAAATCCCAACAATGTGAAATTATAGATGACACTTTACCTCATTTGTTGCAATTTAAATTAAATGAGCAATTCAGCTCAGTTGAATACAATCAAATTTTACAACAGATAAATATTCATAAAATGAACTATATAGATAAAGTTGTAGAAAACTCATATTATGACTTTTTAACAAAACAGTTTTTGTCCAATGAGAACAGTTAAGTTTATTTAATTTTTTATGGTTTATACAAATTCCGTTCACCCTCTAATTTACGGAAACGTTTATAGCCCCATAAATACTGTTCTGGTGCAACATTAATCATCCGTTCCATTTCTTTATTGAGTGTATCAACAGAAAGTTGTACATCCTTGGAATTAATATCTGGAGACAATGCTGTAAAATGCAAATCAAAACCAGCGTAATCGGCACGACGAATACAGGTGAGTCCTACTACAGAACATTGGGTTTTCGCTGCTAGTTTAGACAGTAAGGTGGATGAAAAAGCCTTTTGTCCAAAAAAGTCCGAATAAACACCGCCAGATTCTTTGGGAATATGATCTGGAAGTATGGCTGAAAAGCCACCTTGTTTTAAGTGTTTAAATAAAGCACGTACACCCGTATCATCTGTGGGAACTAATGTTGCATTTAATTGTTGTCTAGACTCTAGCATAAATCGGTCTAGATCTTTATTTTTACTCGGTTTATACATAATGACAGGATGTGTGTGCTGGTTCACCCAAGCATTCATCAATTCCCAATTCCCAAAATGAGGAACAACGCCTAAAGTTCCATTGGGATTTTTTAACGCATTGAGAAAAATTTCAGCATTATGCACTTGTTTGATTTGAGATAAGGCAAATTCAGGAGGAGAACCCCAAACTTTGATCGACTCTACATAGGTCATGCACTGACTTTTCAAACTGGCTTTAATCAATGCCTGACGTTGCTGTTCTTCAAGCGTAGGATAGGCTGCTTGTATATTGATTTCTGTAATTCGTTTTGCTGAGGAGTTACTGATAAATAAGAAATTTCCAACCCCTCTCGCAATAGTCTGAATCATGCTTAAAGGCAAACGAGAAAAATTTTTAAGTAAATTATACATGGATTAGAAATTAATCGCGATCAGCATTGCCTTTCAACACCAAATAGATCAGTGCTGAAATAATAAAAAAACCAGCAATAAAACTACTCATACTGAAATAGAGAATACGTTGATAAGTATCTAAGTTAAATAACTGGTGATTGAGAATATAACGCATGAATCCCCATTGAACCACTGAAAATACAATGATAATGATTGTATGACGAAGTACATTAGGACGCATAGCCATCGGTTTTCACCTTAAAAGTTAACCTGCTCATTATGCCATTTATGAGAATTTATCTCAATTCGAACCTAAATAAATAAGATGCTACTTAAAAATAAAAAACCCTGTTAAAAAACAGGGTTTTTCATGCTGAATAAAGAATTAAGCTTCTTTAGTTTCAACTTTTGCTTTTTCACGTAAGCGAATACCAAGATCACGTAATTGATTTGGTTCTACTGGTGCAGGTGCTTGTGTAAGCGGACATTCAGCTGTTTTAGTTTTCGGGAATGCAATCACATCACGAATCGAAGATGAACCTGTCATCAACATAACCAAACGGTCAAGACCAAATGCTAAACCACCATGCGGAGGCGCACCGAATTTTAATGCATTTAATAAGAAGCTAAATTTCTCTTCAGCTTCTTCTTCGCCAATACCTAATGCTTCAAAAATCGCTTTTTGCATTTCTAAAGTATAGATACGAAGTGAACCGCCACCAATTTCAGTACCGTTAAGTACCATATCGTAAGCGACTGAAAGTGCTTGACCAGGATTGTTTTTCACCTCTTCAACACTTGATTTTGGTAGTGTGAACGGGTGATGAACAGAGGTCCATTTACCATCATCAGTTTCTTCAAACATTGGGAAGTCAACCACCCAAAGCGGTGCCCACTCACAAGTCGACATGTTCATGTCATGTCCGATCTTGATACGTAACGCACCCATTGCGTCATTTACGACTTTGGCTTTATCTGCACCGAAGAATACGATATCACCATTTTCAGCACCAACACGTTTTAATAGATCGAGTACGATTGGCTCGATAAATTTAACGATAGGTGACTGTAGTCCTTCAATACCTTTTTCAAGTTCATTGACTTTAATATAAGCCAAACCTTTTGCACCATAGATACCCACGAATTTTGTATATTCGTCAATTTGGCTGCGTGGTAAAGAACCTGCGCCTGGAACTCGTAGTGCAACAATACGACCTTTAGGATCTTTAGCTGGACCTGCAAACACTTTGAACTCAACGTCTTGCATCATGTCGGCAACGTCTACAAGTTTCAAAGGAATACGCAAATCTGGTTTATCTGATGCATAGTCACGTATTGCATCTGCATAAGTCATACGCTGGAATTTATCGAATTTCACGCCAAGAAGTTCATTGAACATCTTCACAGTCATGCCTTCCATCAAATCCATAATATCGTCATCGTTTAAGAACGATGTTTCGATGTCGATTTGAGTGAATTCTGGCTGACGGTCTGCACGTAAGTCTTCGTCACGGAAACACTTAGCGATTTGGTAATAACGATCTACACCGCCAACCATTAACAATTGTTTAAATAATTGTGGTGATTGTGGAAGAGCATAGAAGCTACCATTTGAAACACGGCTTGGCACTAAATAGTCACGTGCGCCTTCTGGAGTAGCACGTGTTAAAATAGGTGTTTCAACATCAAGGAAACCATGTTCGTCTAAGTAGTTACGAATTAATGTTGTTACTTTAGAACGAAAACGTAAGCGATCAATCATCTCTGGACGACGAATATCAAGGAAGCGATATTTCAGGCGAATTTCTTCAGAAATGTTGGCATTTTCATCATTCAATGGGAATGGTGGGGTTTCAGATGCAGCAAGAACTTCGATTTCTTTACCTAAAACTTCAATTTGACCGCTCACCATATTGGCATTTTCAGTACCTTCGTAACGACGACGTACACGGCCAACAATTTTTAATACATATTCTGAGCGTGCTTTATCAGCAGTTGAAAATGCTTCTGGTGTATCAGGATCAATGACCACTTGAACGAGACCATCACGATCACGCATATCAAGGAAAATTACACCACCGTGATCACGACGACGATGTACCCAACCACACAGGGTTACAGTTTGGTCAATTTGAGCTTCGGTTAAAGAACCGCAATAATGAGTTCGCATCATAGCGTTAGAAATCCAACTATATGGGTTAAGGAAGCGAATACGTAAACAGCGCATCGCCTAAAAATGTAATGTGAGATTATGCCTCTTTGGGCGATGAGTCACAAGGACTTGTGCTAAAAACTACAACATTGCCTGATGAATTTAAGCCAATTTGTGTGAAATTTTGCTGACTCAACCTGCAAAGCTTAAACGAAAGTATTTAGTGTCTATTGACAATGCAACCATGTATTTGTGACCTGTCAACAGACTCTAAACTGAGTCAAAATATTTTTTATGATTTAAATAAAGAAAAAGACAGCAACCTAAGCTAAAGCAGATCATGGAAGCTTGAGTAAAAACTTTCATAAAGAAACCAATCAGTACATAAAGATCTGTTTGTTGGGGAATTATGCCACTTTCATTTGCTGTATGAATGTAATAAAGACAGCCACTAAAGAAAGAAATTGTAAATAAAGATAGACAGAAAATGAATACTTTGCGGTTAAGTGGTTCAGAACTTCTATATTTAAAAAAATAGTGGAGTCCCATCCAGAATAAGAATGGCAAAGCAACAACTGAACAACCGATTTGTAGGACTTTATGCATTGGGTAAATATGGTCAAGGATTGAGACAGGTTGCGCTAAAAAGTCGTTAAAAGCAAAAGTTCTAAAATCTAAATGTGTTAAACCATCCCAAATAATATGGGTAGCTGTGCCTAATAGAATCGCCAATATCATCCAGAATAAAAATTTAAAAAAACTTAAAGCTGAATGGATGTTGAGTGGCTTAGAAAGCCCCAAAAACCTAAACAATAAGGGGCGATACAGTACATACCACAATAGGCAAAATAACAATCCAACACACAAATCTGGATAAATTAGACCTTTAAACTGATGATTTAAATGGATTTCAGTTTGTACTAGCACACGATATAAATCAGGCGTCATTGTGCCAATTGCGAGTGCGGCAATTGGTAAACGATTACCTGAAATTTTAGACAGTGGTGGCGCTAAAACAGCATGAGACAGTGTAAAAGGCATTGAAAATAGGTGGTTACAACTTATGGTAAAAAATTATTGGTTAATTTCATGTGTCTATCAATGAATTAAATGTAATTTCAAAGTAGAATATTACAAAAAATTGTGTAGATCTAAAGTGTCAATGTTAGAAAGTTATTATTTAATGATAAAAGATAAGAAACTTATTTTTTTAATTTCGATTCTTTTTTTTACTGTATTTTTTCATTATATTTTTAATGATAATTTTAGGCATTGGAATGTTTCTATCGCCTTTATTTTGATTTTTATTTATTTTTTTATAAAAGGCATGGTGATAAAACCAAATTTTTACCTTATCGCATTTTGCTGTATAGGCTCAATCAGTGTCACATTGTTAAATCATTTACTTTTTCGACTCGATTCAGTTCCTGAAAATTTATTAAGTACTTATAAGAAAATTACCAATCAGTATATTTGGTTTATTCCATTTATTTTTTTACCCACAATTTATTATAAAAGTCACTTTAATGCTGAATATTTTTATCGGATATTATTTCTTGTTATTTTATTTTTGACACCATACTTATTGTATTGGGGGATAATGTTAGAGTTTGATCGAGGTCTTTTTAGTATCTTTTTTAATCCAGTGATTAGTTATGACATCGGCTTTATTTCTCTTACAATATTGTTGCTCTGTTATTCATTTTATTCAAAGGGTAAACAATCCTATTTATATTTAATTACCAGTTTACTCTGCATGTTTCTTTTAATCCTTCATGGTACTCGAGGTGCGTGGGTTGGGCTACTTTTTGTCTTTGCTTTCTTAGTTGTTTTTTATGCTAAGACGGAACTTAAAAAAATTATTTTAATGTTGAGCTTGGTGATTTCTTTTGTGGGGGTCAATATGATTATTCCAAACTCACCATTACTGCAAAGGGTTGAAAATTTTCAATCAGATTCACTTAATATTCAAAATAATAACTATCAAAATAGCTCGGGAATTAGGTTGTTTCTTTGGGGAAATTCAATTGAAATGTTTAAATCCAAGCCCTTCACTGGAATTGGAATGTACGACATTGAAGCTGAAAATTGTCGTCTCTATGAACGTGGTGATTTACCTCATTGTTTTCAACACATGCACAGTATCTATTTTCATGAATTGGCTGCCAATGGCTTGGTTGGTTTGATTGGCTTGTTCATGACCTTCTTGGTGGCTTTGATTTATTTTATAAAGAATATTTTTATTAAAGATGGATTAATAAAAAATTTAGCAATTACGGGTGCATTATTTGTAATTTATTATATGTGTAGTGGATTGACCGAGTATTATTTATTTTTTCAAAATACCACCTATGTTTTTTACTGGATCGTTGCCTCACTTATGAGCTTTATCTATATTCATAAGCTTATGAAAGTAAATTAATTTTAGCTTTTACATAAAGGAAATCGATTTTGATTTCCTTTTTTTATTGCAAAAATATTGAAATGTTATAATATAACATAAATTCAAAACATCGAGCTTCGAGAGCACCTCATGTCTTTTTCTAAAAGCGTACTGACACTTTCAATAACAGCGATTATTTCGACCTCTATTTGGGCAGAAGATCAGACCAATACAGAGAAAAATCCACAACAATTAGAAACCATTACAGTTGTTGGTCATCCACTGGTTCCTTCTAGCCAAGATTTTGGTGCTGCAGATGAAACTGTTTCACGTGAAAAATTACAACAATCTGGCACGACTTTGGGGGAAGCACTGAAAGATGAGTTAGGGGTTTACTCTAATACATTTGGTGCAGGTTCAAGCCGCCCTGTGATTCGAGGACAAGAAGGGGCACGTGTAAAAGTTACTCAAAATGCGACAGAAACGATGGATGTTTCTAGTTTATCTCCAGACCATGCTGTCACTGTAGATCCACAGCTTGCACAAAAAGTAGAAATTGTTCGTGGACCGTCCACATTACTTTATGGTGCAGGTTCAGTCGGTGGTTTAGTCAATGTGATTGATAGCAAAATCCCAACTGCAATGCCTGAAAATGGTTATGAAGGGAATGTGGGACTTCGTTATAACACAGGCAATGATGAAAAAATGGCACATGCAGGCGTCACCGTTGGACTGGGTTCAAATGTGGCTTTGCGAGTTGAAGGATTAAAACGTGATGCGAATGATTATATTACGCCAGACTATATGGTCACAGAAGAGCATGGTGATCACGCACATACAACGAAAGAACGTCGTGTAGGCAATACTTTCTCAGAATCGGATAATGTCAACGTCGGTTTGTCATGGATTGGTGAGCGTGGTTTCGCCGGAATTTCTTATAGTAATCGTAAAGATCAGTATGGTTTGCCTGGACACAGTCATGAGTATGAGTCATGCCATTTGCATGGTTTATCACTGCATTGTGGTGCGCATGATGATGGCGATGACGATGATCATGCTGGACATGATCATGGTGAGGAGGGTCATGATCATGCAGAAGCCGGTCCATGGATTGATATGAAAACGGATCGTTATGATTTCCGTTCTGAGTTAAATGAGCCATTTGCGGGCTTCAAGAAACTCAGAGCGCAGGCAAGTTATACAGACTACAAGCATGATGAAATTGAAGATGGTACGCCAATGACAACGTTCAAGAGCAAAGGCTATGAAGGTCGTGTCGAATTGGTACATAATCCCGTTGCTGCATGGGAAGGTGTTTGGGGTGTACAAGCAAGCCAACAAAAGCTAGATATTACTGGAGAAGAAGCTGTTCTTGCTCCAAATAAGACACAAAAATATAGTCTGTTTGGTTTAGAACACCGTCAATTTGGTGATTTCCATGTTGAATTGGGTACCCGTTTTGATCACCAAACTGTCGATGTCGATTCTGAACAAAAAGATTTCGATGGAAATGCATTCTCATATTCAGGTGCTGTAAATTGGGCTTTCGCACCGAATTACACGCTCTCTCTAACTGGTTCTCATCAAGAACGTTTACCTTTGGCGCAAGAGCTTTATGCGGATGGTAAACATTATGCAACCAATACATATGAATTGGGCAATGAAAACCTAAATAAAGAAAAGTCAAACAACGTTGAACTCGGATTACATTTTGACAATGACAAGCTCAGCTATCATGTGCATGTATACCACAATTGGTTTGACAACTATATTTATGCCAAAACGCTAGATCAATATGAAAACTTCCGTTTAATTAAATATAGCCAAGACAAAGCCAAGTTCTACGGTACAGAAGGTGAAGTTGCATATCAATGGAATGAAATCTATAACACCAGTTTGTTTGGTGATTATGTCCGTGGCAAAATCGAAGATGAAAATGCTCCACGTGTTCCAGCAGGGCGTTTAGGTGCACGTGTAAATGCTGACTTTGACGATCATTGGTCTGGCTCTGCTGAATATTCGCATGTATTTAACCAAGACAAATTTGCGTCTTATGAGCAAGAGACCAAAGGTTATAATATGGTGAATGTCGGATTGGCTTATAAATACCCAATGTCAAATCAGCAAGAAGCAAAAATATTCTTTAAAGCAAACAATCTGTTAGATGAGAAAGTATATAATCACACTTCTTTCTTAGCGAACATTCCAGAAATTGGACGTAACTTTGTGATTGGAATGGACTATAAGTTCTAAGTTATTTATTCTCATTCACCAAATCGTTATTGAAAAATAAAGGAATTCGACCTAGGCTCTAAGGGTCTGTTCATGATTGATCAATCTTTACTTGAACGTAAGTGATTGATCACTTGTACAGACCCTGAATTAGTCTAGGTCTTTTTTATGCGTATCTTTAATAGAATTCACAGCAAGCTGAATTGGTCAAAACGCCGCTATTTTGGCATTATTTTGAGTGTATTAGCTTTGGGTTATCTCGCATCAGCGATTTACCACACCTATAAACCAATGCCGAAAGGTTTAAATTTTACTGGACCTTTGCGTCATGCAGATGTGAAATTCATTGCCGATGAAACCTATATTGATGCGCAGGGTAAACAACAACTTGATCAGCATATTTTTGATCAAGTCTTACAATTGATTAAGCAAGCGAAAACCACCATTGTCATAGATATGTTTTTGTTTAATAGCGAAGTGGGTGAATCAAAAGTTCAGCAACGTGCATTAACTCAACAGTTGACGCAAGCTTTAGTCAATCAGAAAGTTGTGAATCCAGCATTGGAAATTAAGTTTATTACTGATCCGATTAATTCGGTGTATGGTGGTATTCAACCTGAACAATATCGGCAATTACGCTTGGGTGGAATTGAAGTCATCGAAACCAATTTAACGCCATTACGAGCTTCGAATCCAGCATGGTCTGGGATTTGGTATCTGTGCTGTCAGGATATTGGAAATAATCCTGAAAAAGGATGGTTGAACAATCCTTTTGGTAAAGAAAAAATCACCGTACGTAGCTATTTAAACTTATTTAATTTTAAAGCCAATCATCGTAAAACCATAGTCGTGGATACGGATGAAGGCTGGAAAACGCTAGTCACTTCTGCCAACCCGCATGATGGAAGCTCTCGCCACTCCAATGTCGCTTTGTTGGTTAATGGTGCGATCGCAACAGATCTTTTGACATCAGAACAAGCTGTTGCGCATTTATCTGGTGCAGATACACCGTTTATTGTTTTTGGGAAATTGCCAGAAAACCCAAATGCTCCGCAAGTGCAAGTGCTGACTGAAAAAGCGATTTATGAGGCAGTTTTAAACATGCTGGCATCTGCAAAAGCCAATGATCAAATTGACTTAGCGATGTTTTATTTATCTGAGCGCAAGATTGTTCAAGCATTAATTGCTGCAAAACAACGTGGGGTAAAATTAAGAATTTTACTCGACCCCAATAAAGACGCTTTTGGTCGTCAGAAAAATGGTATTCCAAATCGACAGGTTGCTTCAGAATTACATAATGAAGGTATTGATGTCCGTTGGTGTAATACACAAGGCGAGCAATGCCATAGTAAGATGATTGTAAAACGCAACGCACAATCAGCAGAGTTGATTTTAGGTTCAGCCAATTTTACCGCACGTAATTTGAAAAACTATAATTTAGAAACCGATTTACGGGTCTTAGGCAATCCACAGCAGCAAGTATTTATTGATGCTGAACAGTATTTTAATACCGCTTGGTCAAATCTCAATGGTCGTCAAATGAGTGTGGATTACAGCAAATATGCGGATGATTCGAAACTGAAATATGGAGTTTACCGATTTATGGAGTGGAGTGGTTTATCCACCTTTTAAAAAAATATGTACCGAAATGAATGGTTTTCGGTACATAATCTTCAGCTGAGTATATTTTAATAACAAAGCTGAGCTTTTTATGAGAACTTTACAAACTTCATTTTTAAAATCCTTTTTTACATTCAGTCTTATTATTTCACCATTGAGTTTTGCTGAAAATCCTTTATTAACTCAAGCAAAAATATTACAAACAGGTAGCCCGGTAATCCCCCCTCAAAATAATTGAACTCAAAAGTAGAAAATCGAATAATCCTGTTCAAGGAGATTTTTTATGAAAACATCTAAATATTCAGATAGCTTAATCATGAGTATTTTAAAACAAGCTGAATCAGGAACACCTGTGCCTAACTTATGCCGTGAACATGGTATGAGTTCCGCTACATTTTATAAATGGAAAGCGAAATATGGAGGTATGGATATTTCAATGATGACACGACTTAAAGAATTAGAGGCTGAAAATGCTCGTCTGAAACGTATGTATGCTGACGAACGCCTTAAAGCAGATATTCTTCAGGATGCACTGTCAAAGAAGTTATAAAGCCTGTACAACGTAAATCTCTTGCTCAGCGAGCCGTTGAACAATTCAAGATTTCAGTGAGTAAAGCTTGCTTCATCTTTCAACTTAGTCAAACCTGTTATCGTTATAAAGCTCAATTAGATGAGCAAAATAAGATGATTGCAGACTGGCTACTGAAGCTTACCAATGAGAATAAGACTTGGGGCTTTCAGCTTTGCTTCTTATACCTACGTAATGTCAAAGGCTACTCATGGAACCACAAACGTGTTTATCGAATTTATAAGGAGCTTGAGCTTAACCTACGAATTAAACCCAACAAACGCATTCAGCGAATAAAGCCTGAACCGCTTACAGTACCATCAACACCAAATGAATCGTGGTCAATGGACTTTATGCATGACCAACTGAGTGATGGTCGCAGTTACCGAATTCACAATGTTATTGATGATTATAACCGTGAGTCACTGGATATATTGATTGATTTTTCTTTGCCAGCTCAACGAGTGCTGAGGGGATTAGACCAATTAATTGCATGGCGAGGTAAGCCAAAGCGTATCCGTAGTGATAATGGACCCGAGTATGTTAGTGATTTAATGCAAGCGTGGTGTACTCAACATGGAATTGAGCATGTGTTTACTCAACCAGGTCATCCACAACAGAATGCTTATGTTGAACGCTTCAACAGGACGGTTAGATATGAATGTTTGAATCAATATTTATTTCGAGAGCTTGAAGAAGTTGAAGACTATACAACGATATGGCAACACTTTTATAATCATGAACGACCACATATGTCAGTTGATGGTAAACCACCTAAATTTAAACAATCATAAGGACTTTGCCTTTCTACTTATAAAATCAATTAAAAATGGGAGTATTACCGCCCAACTGTTTTAATCAATACGGATAAAGCAATTCAATTACTTCAACAGGCGTCCGATCAAGGAGACGCAGAAGCTTACTTTTTACTTGCGAAGTATTATTCTAATTCAGCAGATTATCGGTTTTTACCTGAAAATAATAATTTATATAAAAAATTACGCTTAGAAGCTGCACAGCGTGGAAATTTTGATGCCTATTTATCATTGGATTTAGAAGCAGAAGTGGCTGAAGGCTTTGGTATTTCTAGCGATATTAAGCAAAATTTATTAAAAATTCGCCCGAAAATTTTACAACTTGCTGAACAAGGTGATACAGGTGCAATGCGTACTTTAGTTTATGCATTAGATAATGATGCTGACGGGTATAGTGATGAACAGTGTCAGTGGTTATTTCAGGCAGTCCAAAAAGGAGACATATTAAAAGCTGGAGCACTGATTCAAAATTGTCCAGAGAAAATATTAAAAAGACTGGGGGCAAAGACTAAACAAGACTATGCAAGAGCCTATAAAGACAGTGATTTAGCTTATTTTAAAATGCTCCAGCAACGTTCTAATCAGGGCGATATTGATGCAAAAATCAAATTACTTGATGATTATGCTTCAGACTCATATTTATCAGACAAGGAGATTAAGCAACTAGAAAATTCAATTTTAGCACACTATGAAAAACAAGCTGCCAAAGGGGCAAGTGATGCGTATTTGATGCTCGCATTAAAAAAACACACAGATAAAGATAAGCAAGATTTGTATAGCAAAGCGGCTTTACTCAATAATCATGTTGCATTAACCGAGCTTGGATCTGATTATTTATTGGTGAATGATGAAGATCAAAAAGATATTCACAAGGGATTAGATTATTTAAAGAAAGCGGCTGCCCAAAACGATCCTGAAGCAATAAATTATCTTGGTGTTTGGTATTTCAATGAAGAAAATGAAGATTACGATGAAGTGCTTGCCCAAAAATATTTTAAGCAGGCTGCGGAATTAGGATCAGTCAATGCAATGGATAATCTTGCGCGTATTATGGATCAGCCTGAGGATTATCGTTGGGCGGTTTTAGCTTATGAAAATGGATCATCTGAGGAAGATACGCAAAGCAAAGCTTTAGAGGCGTATCAAACAGGTAAGGGAACAACGAAAGACCCCGTTAAAGCGAGAAAGCTTAAAACCTATATTCAGATGCGTGCGCAATTCAATAATAACCTCAGTGGTCTAATGAAAAGTTTGAATAATGATAGTGAGCAAGCTGAGACCGAATCTAAGAACCGAAAAAGATAAATTCGGTTCTTAGAATTTTACACAGATTATGGATTTGGCGGAATAATCTGATCCAAATCCTGATCAGAAACTTGATCCAACTCATGTAAATCGGTCTTTATTTTCCATTTTTCAAGGTCATCTACAGGCTTGGGTAAACGTGCTTCTAACCAATCACAGACCACATCTGGAGAAAAGTCTGGATGATTACATTGAATGACCCAGGCTAAAAACTGCTTTGCTTCACCATTCATATAGGGTGGTGGAGAAACAGGTAGAAACTGAGTAGGAAGCCGTTCATTTTTAGAAATGTAATTTAAAACATGACCCAGTTCTTGTACAGTTTGCCATGCGAGTGGATGGTCAATATTGATTTGAAACTTGAACCACCAAGCCTGTTTACCATCTGAACCATAGCTATCAATAAATGCTTCTTGTACACTTGGGACTTTGCAAAAAAATTGATGTAAACGGTCAAAGCTCAGTTCAGCCACAATACAGCACTCATCAGATTAAAATCATATTTTATCAGATTGATGTCAGAATTTGCCCAAGTTGATGTATAAACAATTCAACAAGATAAATAATGATTGTTATTTATTCATAATTTCTCTGGAATGATGTATTAAAATAATCTATCTGCTGAACTTTGGAGGTTGAAATGAAACAGATACTCAGTTTAAGTGTCTTGATGTTGATGCTTTCAGGTGTTTCGGCAACGACATGGGCAGATGGTAAAGATTGGGGAAACTATCGTAGTGTTGAACGCCCTCAAAAGAAATATCCGACCATGATGTACAAATACACAGATCAATATGGTCGACAAATGACGCAGGAAATTCCTGTCCGTCCACAATACCCACGACCATATCCATCTTATCCAGGCTATCCAAATCGACCTTATCCTCATCCAAATCAACCCTATCCAAATTATCCACCACAAAATGGTGTGACGATTATTTATAACCATCAGTTTCCAACACGAACAGAGTATTTAGGCAATAGTTATGGTTATGTGAATGGAGAGGGTGGTCAGATTGAAAGCTCGCATTACACTTTAATTAGTGATTGGCGTCGTTATGGTTTACCTGATCCCCAGGTTGGAATGCATTGGATTTTTGAAAGTGGACGTTATTTACAAGTGCCGAATGACCGTTAATTCTGCTTAAAAAGGATTAGGTTTAGAAATGAGATGTGAACACGCTAATCTAAACATGATCGCAGCCTTCTTTGGCGATGTGAATCAAATTTGATGTTGATTTCACAACGCTGAGAAGGTTTTATTTCAAATATAGATAAAGAAATTTGATGTTAGGCTAACTCATCATCTTCTGGTCGTGGCGTTTTTCCATGTGCCAATGGTTTTTCACTATGTTTATCTCGAATCACAGAGGGATAAGTCCAAGATGCATAACGTACAATCAAGATTGCAATTGCCAAAATTAAAACTGAACCTGTAATAATCACCAAATCAATATCCGCTTTATGGTCATGTTGGATATCTGAAATCAATAATCGAGTCAGTGCTGTAATCGCGATATAAATTAAAAAACGTACAGGCATATGATTGGTTTTAAAGTAAATCCCCACCATTGCCCCTAATTCTAGGTAAATAAATAAGAGTAAAATATCATCAATGCTGGCGTATTGTTTTACAGTCAAAATTTCGATGATGGTATGCACTGCGGACCATGCAATCATGCAACCAATAATAAATAGTGCAATATAGTGAAATGCTTCTACGGCAATATTGCCTAATTTATCGAGGAGGTTTTCTATTTTTTCTATACGTGGATCTTTGTTCATAACTTCCTCCATTTCTATGTTGTATTGTGAATTAAACATCATGCAAATTTCATGCACATCAAAGTTATATTTATTTTGTTTTTATCATGGATTTGTTTCAGCAACTTAAAGAGTAGGATCTATGATTACAAGTTGAAAATAAAGTTCACGTGATCAGCTATTTGATAAAATCGTCTTTCATTATAAATTCAATCAAAATAAAACAAACTTTTCACTATGGTGGAATCAGTGAAAATTCTTGTATCGTCTCTATACAAGATAAACCAATAGTGTAAAGTCATTAATATTCAGTCATGTTAGATTGTGATGTCGATAATTTTTTAAATTAAATTTTAATGATCAACGGATAGAAAAGATGAAAATAACCCGCATAGTTGCATGTTTCAATATTCTATTATTTAGCCAGTTTTCGAGTGCTGATACGATCAAAGTCCCTACAGTTGCAGAAGCAAAACAAGCCACAGCTGAGTTGTTGGGAACAGAAATCGGCGCAATGATTTCAGAAATAAAATTAGGTACATGTATTCCTGCTGTAAATCCGACACATCCAGAACAAATTGCATGTACGATTTCAGTCAAGTTAGGCGCTGCAACCAATGAAACACAATCTGATTTTTACCAAGACAAAGGTAAATGGGTTGCAATGCCTAGCGAGTCTCAGGATAAATTACCATTTCCAGATCCAAAACTACTTGAATGAATGATCAATGAAAAACGCCCGATGAATCGGGCGTTTTGATTACTGGCTTCAATTCATTTTGAACTTAAGCTTGCGTCGTAAAATAGTCTTCACTGAAGTTCATTAATACTTCTGCACCTGCTTTGATTTTTGCAATACGTGCATGTAAATCAGGCAAAACACGTTGAATGAAGTAATGCGTTAATGCCAATTTATCTTGGTAGAACTGACCGTCTTTATTTTTTGCAGCATTGGCAATGCGTGCAAACATATAGCTAAAGCTTAACAAGCCTACAGCGTGTAGATAGTCCACAGCAGCAGCATTAGCGAAATCTGCATTTTCTTTGGCACGTTCTAAAATGTGCTGAGTGATCATGTCCACTTCAGTCGCAACGTCTAAGGTTGCATCTTTGATGAAGTTAAGATCTGTGTCTAAATCATTAGCGAAATCACGGATTTCAGCAATATATTCGGCAATAAATTCGCCATTGCATTTAATGGTTTTACGACCGATCAAATCTTGTGATTGTACGCCGTTTGTACCTTCATAGATTTGTGCAATACGTAAATCACGTACGCATTGTTCCATGCCCCATTCACGAATGAATCCGTGACCACCGAAAACCATTTGCGCATCAATTACTGCATCAAAAGCAGTATCAGTTAAATAGGCTTTCGCAATTGGGGTTAATAGTGCAACTCGATTATTGGCTTTTGCTATCGCTTCGGCATCAGTAGAAAACTTAGTAATGTCGAGTTGTTGCCCAACATATACAGCAAAGGCACGAGATGCTTCATTATTGGCACGTGCATTCAATAACATGCGACGTACATCACCATGAACAAGGATGCTGTCTGCCGGTTTGTTTGGAGATTGAACACCATTTGCGCTGCGACCTTGCAGACGATCAGTCGCATATTGAGCTGCATTTTGATAAGCGTATTCAGAAGCACCAAGACCTTGAATACCCATCGACAGACGTTCGTAATTCATCATCACGAACATTGCAGCTAAACCTTCGTTTTCTTTACCGACCAAGTAACCTTTGGCAGCGTCAAAGTTCATGACACATGTTGCAGAGGCTTTGATTCCCATTTTGTGCTCAATTGAACCAGGACCAGCTGTATTGCGTTCACCCAATGAACTGTCGGCATTGACAATAAATTTAGGTACGATAAACAGCGAAATGCCACGTGAACCTGCTGGAGCATTCGGTGTTTTTGCTAAAACAAGGTGAATGATATTTTCAGCTAAATCATGGTCACCACCAGTAATAAAGATTTTCGTACCCGTAATGTTATACGAACCATCTTCATTTGGTTCAGCTTTAGTTTTGATGATCCCTAAATCCGTACCTGCATGTGGTTCAGTTAGACACATGGTGCCAGACCATTCACCTGAATAAATTTTAGGTAAATAGGTTTCTTTTTGCTCTTGAGAGGCGTAGCTGTTTAACGCCATACCAGCACCCACAGAAAGAAGCGGGTAGAGCATGAAAGAAGGGTTGGTTGCAAATAGCATTTCGTCTGCAAGGACAGTCAGCATTTTCGGCATTGCCTGACCGCCCCATTCTTCATCTGCACCTAAACCGATCCAACCACCTTCAGCGTATTGTTGGAAAGCTTCTTTAAAGCCAGCAGGTGTCGTTACTTTGCCATTTTCATAATGTGCGCCTTCTTCGTCACCAGTACGGTTGAGCGGAAGCGTAACATTTTGAGCAAATTTAGCCATTTCTTCTAAAATCGCTTCAGCCGTTGCTGCATCAACATGTGCAAGCTTTTCATTGGCTTGCCAGAATTGTTCTGCATTGAAAACGTCATTCAGAATGAATTTCATATCTGCAAGTGGCGCATTATAAATTGGCATGTTCGTTCACCTGTTTATTGTTTGAATCTGTAGACTCAGACCAGTCTAATCAACAATGATGAATGTTGTTAAATGATCTAAGTAAAATTACGGTCTATTTATAAAGAAAAAGGACTGCCAAAGCTATGACCGTCCTTTCTCTATTTCTGCACTCTTGAGTACAGTTTTTTAAATGTCTAATTCGACATTCTATTTAGAATGCAAAATCTTCAGCATCTAATGACATCAAAGGATCTAAGCCACCTGCAATCACATCTACATGTGAGCGAACACGTGGAAGAATCTTTTTGAAGTAGAAACGAGCAGTCTTGATTTTTGCATTGTAGAAACCAGTTTCGGTAGAACCTTCAGCTAATTTCTGTTGAGCAACAAGCGCCATGCGCGCCCACAAGAATGCAAGTGTTACATAGCCAGAGAAGTATAAGTAATCTACTGCTGCAGCACCCACTTCATCAGGGTTTTGCATAGCTTTCATACCGATCTGCATGGTTAAATCACCCCACTCTTTGTTCAGAGCAGCCAATGGTTCAACAAATTCTTTTAGATCAGCATTGTCTTTGTTTGCTTCTGCAAACTTATGGATAATCTTGGTAAAGTCTTTCAACATTGCACCTTGAGTTCCCAATACTTTACGACCTAGCAAATCAAGTGCTTGGATTTCAGTCGTCCCTTCGTATAAGCAAGAGATACGTGTATCACGTACAATTTGCTCCATACCGTGTTCAGAAATAAAGCCGTGACCACCAAAGACTTGCACACCATGTTTCGCTGATTCTGAACCTGTTTCAGTTAAGAATGCTTTTGCAATTGGTGTCAATAAAGACAAGATGTTGTCAGCGAATTTACGATCTTCTTCAGTAACGCCTTGTTCAACGATATCTGCATATTGAGACAAGAAGTAAACAAGTGCACGACCGCCTTCAGCAAATGCTTTTTGCGTCATAAGCATGTTGCGTACAGCAGGGTGAACGATGATTGGATCTGCTTCTTTCTCTGGTGATTTTGGACCAGAAAGTGAGCGCATTGCTAAACGATCTTTGGCATAGGCAAGTGCGCCTTGGAAAGATGATTCAGATGCTGTTAAACCTTGAACCGCTGTACCGATACGTGCAGTGTTCATAAAGGTGAACATGCAGTGTAGACCTTTATTTTCTGGTCCAATCAAGAAGCCTTTCGCATTATCAAAGTTGATCACACATGTGGCATTACCATGGATACCCATTTTGTGTTCAATTGAACCACAACGAACGCCATTACGGTCTGCAATAGAGCCATCCGCATTGACATTGAATTTTGGTACGATGAATAATGAAATTCCTTTGGTGCCTTTAGGAGCGCCTGGTAAACGAGCAAGAACAATGTGAACAATGTTCTCAGCCATGTCATGCTCACCAGCTGAAATGAAGATTTTCTCGCCAGAAATTGCATAACTACCATCTGCTTGTGGTTCAGCTTTAGAGCGGATGATACCAAGGTCAGAACCTGCATGAGATTCTGTTAGACACATTGTACCTGTCCATTCACCTGAAACCAGTTTAGGCAAATACGTTGCTTTTTGTTCAGCAGAACCATGGTGTTCGATGGTACGAACCGCACCATGAGAAAGACCAGGATACATGCCCCACGCCCAGTTTGCTGAACCTACCATTTCTGAAATAGCTGTTGCTAATGAGCCTGGTAAGCCTTGACCACCATGTTCTTCAGGAACTGAAAGAGAAGGGAAACCGAGTTCTACATATTTGTCATAAGCTGCTTTGAAGCCTGTTGGTGTAGTCACAACACCATCATCCCATTTACAGCCTTCACGATCACCGATCTGGTTTAAAGGAGAAAGTTCGTTTTCACAGAAATCCGCGCCAGCTTCTAAATACTGATCAATCAATTCACGGCTTACGGTTTCTTGGAACGCAGGGAGTTTAGCGTAATGTTCTTCTGCATTTAATAATTCATGCAAAACGAAGTGCATATCACGTAAGGGTGCTTTGTATTGTGGCATATCGGTTTCCTCAATACTGGTTAAACCAGATTTATAATCTTCATAAATACGATGTGTGTCTTCTATGACACATATTTGTTCTGCTACATCGTGCAACATCTTATAGTGACGTACAAGTATTTCATGGTTATTTCTCTGTGACTGTAAAGTCAAAGAAAAATAACTTGAAACTTGTAAGTGCATTGAGTGTAAACAGTTTTCGTTGAAAAATAAGGATACAAATAGTCAAAATCGTAAAAAGTTGTGTCCAATAAAATGACGATAAAAGTAGGTACTATCGGATCAAGGTTGGCTACAAAATAACTAAACTATTCAAGTGATGAAGAGTTTTATAAAAAACGATGTTTTATGCTGATTTTGTGATGAGAACAAGCCATTACATTTACTCACTGATGTTACGCAGTAACTCTAAAATTAAATTTTGGAGCGAGAAGAATGTGGGTACGCGGAAACGTCATCCGCAATTGCTTGAGGCAGGAATCCTTCTAATAAGTAAAGTTTCTGCGAAACTTTGAATATTTTGACGATAGTGAACGAGTTCTGCGGTGAGCAACGATGTCGCTGCGCATGATGGTTGCCCTTGCGGAGCTTTGCTCCTCATGCCAAAACAAAAGTACCTCGAGCCGAAGGCTATTCCATAAATTTAAACTTTGGCTGTAAGACTCCGTCGTGTAAATTTAGCTTTTTCTTTTTCACCTACTTAATTTCAATCAAGTGCGTAACATCAGTTACTCATAGAATTTTTAAAATAGTTGAGCATTATTTAGATTTTTTAGCCCAGAGTTGTTCTACAATTTCTTCAGTTGAATATTCAAAGTATTTACCATTCTGATCTTTATTACGCTGAAATAGGCGATGATGAAAATATTTAAAATTGAGTTTTAAAAAATTATAGAAATAACCACCCGGAAAGACGGTGCGAATATAAAAAGAATGAATAAAATTATTTTTATGTTGAGTCGTAAAATCTGATTTTTTAATACGTTGTACAATTTCAGTTAGTTCTTGTTTTGAAATATCCTTAATGATTTTAGGCTCGGGTAGGCAAATATCAAAGCTTAAGTTTTCAATTCCTTCGGCTTCCCACCACTCCCAGAGATCATATTGGTTGATATCTTTAAGGGTGATTTGTGTAAGTTTTTCACTGAGTTTTTGATATTCCACGGAGTCTTCATCACCGAATTCATCACAAAAGCGGGTGTAATTTGCAATTAATTCGAGCACAGTCGGATAAAGTTGTTGTGCCGTTTCGAAGTCGGGTTCTATTTCTATACGTAATTTATTCATGGCTTAGTATTTTATCGTATAAAACAAGGGACTAAAAAATCATACCTATCGGAGTCACTTAGTCTATCATCAGGGCTTATCGTGTCCTCTCTTTTAGATCATTCACTTTGCTTAGACGAGCCAAAGATGATTTCTATGAAGAGAGAATCACGACATTTAAATCCTTACTGAAACTCACCTACAGCGCGTTCTTTTGCCCAGTCACGTAAGATAAATTTTTGTAATTTTCCTGTTGAAGTTTTTGGAATCTCACAAATCACCACGCTCTTTGGTACTTTAAAACGTGCCAGATGTTGTTTGCAAAACTCAATCACTTCTTCAGGAGTTGTTTCTGCGTCTTGCTTAAGCTCAATAAAGGCGCAAGGCACTTCTTGCCAACGTGGATCAGGTTGAGCAACGACCGCTGCTGTCATAATAGCAGGGTGGGTATAGAGGATTTCTTCGACCTCTAAAGAGGAAATATTTTCCCCACCAGAAATAATGATGTCTTTGGAGCGATCCATGATTTTTGCATAACCATCTGGTTGGCAGACAGCTAAATCGCCCGTATGAAACCAGCCTCCCTTGAATGCTTCTTCAGTGGCTTGAGTATTTTTTAAATAACCTTTCATGACAATGTTGCCACGGAACATAATTTCCCCCATGGTCTTGCCATCATTTGGAACTGGCTGCATGGTTTCTGCATCGAGAACACGCATACCATCTTGCAAAGGATAAGGTACGCCTTGACGTGAATGTAATTGAGCTTGCTCTTGAATTGACAAATCACTCCATCCGGCTTGTGATGCACATAATGCAGAAGGACCGTAGGTTTCTGTAAGTCCATAAACATGATTCACTTGAACGCCAATATGATGCATACCCTCAATAATCGCTGCTGGAGGTGCAGCACCAGCCACCATGACTTCAACATGATGTTTAAATTTAATTTGCTTATCTTCTGGTGTGTTAATCAACATTGACAAAACAATCGGTGCGCCACAGAAATAATCAACTTTGTATTGATCAATCAGTTGGTAGACCAGTTCAGGATCAATTTTCCGTAAGCAGATATTGGTGCCACCATTTGCTGCGATGGTCCAAGCAAAGCACCAACCGTTACAGTGAAACAAGGGAAGTGTCCAAAGATATTTACAACGAGGGGTCATTCCACAGGCAATAATATTACTCGCAGCATTGATATAAGCCCCACGATGGTGATAGACCACACCTTTCGGGTTACCAGTAGTTCCAGAAGTATAGTTTAGGCTAATAGCATCCCACTCGTCTTGAGGTAAGTGCCATTCAAAATCAGTATCACCCCCTTGAAGCCACTGTTCATATTCGATTTGACCAATGCGAGAAGTAGAGTCATTTTTGTCATATTCAACGTCAGCAACATCAATGATATAGATATTCTGAGACAGCATGCCTACAGCTTCTTGCGCCAATGTCGCAAATTCAGGGTCAACCAAAAGCACTTTAGTTTCAGCATGTTCAAGCATAAATGCGATGGTTTTGGCATCTAAACGGGTATTCAAGGTATTTAATACTGCGCCAGCCATAGGGACTGCAAAATGCGCTTCAATCATGGCTGGAATATTCGGTAAGAGAACAGAAACCGTATCATTTTTCTCGATGCCTAGATTTCGTAATTGATGCGCAAATTGGCGACAACGTTGATAAGTTTCTCGCCATGAAATATGACGATGACCATGAACAATTGCATCCTGATCAGGATAAATATAAGCAGCGCGTTCTAAGTAACGTAAAGGTGATAATGCTACAAAATTTGCAGGTGTGCGTGGTAATTCGTCATATGCACTGACCATGTTGAGCTCCGTCTCTATTTGTTCTAATGTCCATGCTTAAAAGATAGGCATAAGATGATTAAAATTCATTTATGCTTTAGTCGAGTATTTGTAAAATGTAAATATGTTTACATAGTGTTGTCCTGTTGAGCGTTGAAAGTTTACTTTCAAAAATATGAATTAAATAAATATTTTAAGAAGTTTTTGGCTGTTGGAACATGTCTATACTGTATATATATTTACCTATTTAAATACTAAGAAACTGAACTTAAGAGTTTAGTTTTTTTATACTCACTTGGAGAAAATCCTGTCCATTTCTTGAATGCGCGACGAAACTCTCGAAGCTCACTAAAGCCTAAATTAAAACTGATTTGGCTGATTGATTGATTGTCTTCAAGCCATTGTTTGGCTTTTTTTTCTAAGACTTGTTGCTTTAAGTGCTGAAAACTCAGACCATCATTGAGTAGTAATCGTCTTAGGTGGCGTTCGCTTAAATGGAAATGCTGTGCAGCTTGGTGCATATCAAAACGCCCTGGCAAATGGCTCTCAATTAAATGTTGTAATACCTGAACTATGCTGTGTTGGTTGATTTGATTAAATTGCTTTAATGCTTGCTGACACATTTGAATCGCAATTTGATAGTTGACTGGACTATGATTTTTAAGTGTTTTGGCTAATAGTGTATTTGGAAATCGAATTAAATTCCTGTTGCTTTTAAAAAGTATAGGGCATTGAAAAATACGTTGATAATCTTGTGAATAAGCAGAATGATCATAACTCAGTTCTAAGCTAATCAGTTCATAATCTCGATCTAACATCATGTTTAAACAGGTCATGATGCTGGCAAAAACTTCATCGCAAAAAAATGCTTTGAGTGGACCACAATCACTGCGTTCTATCAGCTCGATTTCACAATAATCTTGACTCAAATGAACACTCAAATCCAAAACACTGCCTGAAATAGGGTGGTACTGCAAAGCTGTTTCCAGTGCTTCTGCAACAGTTTTACACGCTTGCATTGCAAAACCCAAAATACCAATAGAAATTTGACCCTCATGGCTACCCAGCAATAAACCTAAATGCTTTTGTTGAGTACAGTTGAGTGCATCTTGAATAACGCCACAAAGTTCCGAAAATGCAACGAAACCTTGCCCTTGGCGAATCTGTTCCAAATCAAGATTGTGTAATTTAAACCAATCTGCATATTGCCAATGTTGTTGTTCCCCATAATGAATCAAACTGGTAAGGATCATAGGCGGAATATAAAATTGCGAATTGGCAGATTCCTTTTGTTGTGAGCCCATAAAGTCCGTTTAGCCCCCCATATTGTTGTTGCTTTTACCCTAGTTGGTATCGCATATTTTTGATTAATATTCAATCTAGTTCTGCTGATGTATCACATAAAAAGATAAAGGAATACCATATATGTTTAGGGTAGGCTGGGCAAAGCAAGAGATTGAAATCCAACCACAAGGTTATGCCATGTTTGGTTATGGCATGTGGTCACATCGCGCTTATGTAAAACGTACAGCCTTATTTGCACGAAGTTTCAGTATTCGCCGTTCAGACTCAGAACAACCCTTATTATTTTGCTGTTTGGATTTAGGTTGTATTACCTATGCAATGCGTGAAGGTGTAGTTAAAGCTTTAACTGAAAAGTTGAACGAACAATTTAATCCGCAACGATTGGTATTGATGGCGACGCATACCCATTCTGGACCAGGTGGCTGTGCCTATGAAGCATTATATAATATGCCGACGCCGGGTTTTGTTCCTGAGCATTTAAATGCTGTGGTCAATGCTGCTTTGACCAGTATTCTTCAAGCGATTCAATCGGAACAAGAAACAGAAATTTTTTATCAAACCTGTCAATTTCCTCAAGATACACCAGTCGCATGGAATCGATCATTAGATGCCTATAATCGCAATCCAGACGTGATACATCGAACTGAGGCTGAAACTCACCTTGCCTTAAATCGTGAAATGCAATTAATTGGATTTTATCGTGATCAGCAACTTGTTGCATTTATCTCATTATTTGGCGTACATGCTACATGTTTGGGTAATCAACTCAATGCACATGATGGTGATAACAAGGGATATGCTGCGATACAGAGTGAAGAGTATTTATTGCAACAAGGTGTGCAAAATCCTGTTGCAATATTTGCACAAGCCACAGCTGGAGATGTATCTCCACATTTTCATGGTCCGAAACAAAATATAATTCGCAGTCGAATCAAAGGTGAAAAAGAATATCAATATGCCCAACAAAATGGGCGCTATCAAAGTGAGTTAGCCATCAAGGCTTTAACTAAAATAGATCTTCAAAATTCTGAGAATCAAAATAAAAGTGCGATTGGAAGCATGTGTCTAAAAGGCGGTATAGATGCCATTTTGAGTTATGTTGATTTAAGTCAGGTTGAAATCCCAAGCGAGTTCAGTCAAAAGTCTGAGAAGATGAGAACCAGTGCTGCTTGTCATGGTGTTGGATTTATGGGCGGAACACCCGTTGATGGTCAAGGTGCGTCAAAGCCTATCATTAAAATTTTAACACTGCTGTCAAGGCAAGTACGTAAGAAACGTTTAGCAGATCCAAATGCACCAGATTATGCAAAATATAAAGCATTGTATGACGCTCAATTTCCCAAAGATATTGTGCTTGAAAGCCCTGACAATCAATTATTGGGTAAGCCGCTGGATTTCACCCCGAGTTTTGTTGATCCTCTTATTGCAGAAATGAATCGACAAGTGAAAGCAGGTGCGATTCAGACCAGTCCACTTGTTCCGAGTGTTATTCCTTTACAGATTATTCACATTGGTGCATTGGCATTGGTGTGCTGTCCAGGAGAGATTACCACGACAGCAGGGCAGCGTTTGATTCAAACAGTGGCAAAGCAAATGACAACTCATCAGATGATTTCAACCACGGCTCTAGTGTCTTACTGCAATGATTATATGGGATACATTACCACACAAGAAGAGTATCAAGAGCAAGCCTATGAAGGCGCGCACACCTTATATGGGCAGTGGACACATGCTGCAATTCAATACAAGTTTCAATATCTTGCAAGCCAATTAATGATTGATGAGTCGCAACGCAAGTTTGATCAAGTCACTCGTCCTACAAAAATTTCACAACACGAAATAGACCTGAGAACAAATCATGGCAGTGTAAAAACCGCAGTGCGCTAAAGGATCAGCATTATGAATCAGCAAAAATGGAACAATTGGTCTGGGTTTCAACATTCTCAACCAGAACATATTTTAAAACCCAGTAGTATAGATGAATTAAAAAATATTGTTCAAAACCATCATAAAATTCGTGTGGTAGGTGCTGGTCATTCATTTACCCCGTTGGTTTGTACCGATGCGACACTATTATCCTTAGATCATTTTTCTGGTGTAGAGAACGTAAATACAGCATTAACACAAGCCAATATTTGGTCAGGAACACGGTTGTTTAATTTGGATCAATATTTAGAACCAATACAACAGTCTTTAATGCAACAAGGGGATATTGATCAACAAAGCTTGGCTGGGGCAGTATCGACTGGAACACATGGAACTGGTCTGAATTTGCACTGTATTTCTGCTTATGTGGAAGCCTTCGAACTCTTAACAGCTTCAGGAGATATACTGACGTGTAGTCGCCAAGACAATCCCAATATTTTTGAAGCAGGGCGTGTATCTTTAGGAAGTTTAGGAATACTCACCAAGATCACCATGCAAAACAAACCTCGTTATAAGTTGAAGGAGCATGTGCGACTTTGTTCAGTTAAAGAATTTTTTGAAAATATCGATCTTTGGAAAACGCAACATCGCCATATTGAGTGCTTTGCATTTTCACACGCAGACCAATTGATATTAAAAACACTCGACATCACAGATGAGGATATTCAACCGAGAAAATTATCATGGCCATCAGAAGATGCCTTACTTACGATATGCTGTAGTTTGACGAAATCTTTTCCTGCATTGAATCCAAAATTGCAAAAATTATTAGGTGTCTTTATCAAACCCACCACATTCGTCGATTGGTCCAGTCAAATTTTTCCAACTCCACGCGAAACAAAGTTTAATGAGATGGAATATCAGATTCCAGTTGAGTCTGGTATGGAATGTTTAGAAGCAGTATTAACCGCATTAAAACATGCTAAAGCACAAACATTTTTTCCAGTAGAGTTTCGTTTTGTCAAAGGCGATGATATTTGGTTGAGTCCGTTTTATCAGCAAGATTCGATTTCAATTTCAGTTCATCAATATCACAAACAAGCTCCAAACCAATTATTTGATGAAATTGAACCGATTTTTCAGCATTATCGAGGTCGCCCACATTGGGGGAAAATGCATAATATGGGGGCTTCACAGCTCCAAGCCTTATACCCAAAGTGGGATGATTTTATGCAGTTAAGGGCTCAGTTGGACCCTACGCAAAAGTTTTTAAATCCGTATTTAGAAAAGTTATTCTTTACAGCGTAATTCAGGGTATTGGCGCAATGATGGATCAATAAGACTGAATCAAGTGGGTATACCGCAAATGAATAGTAAAATATAAGGATATGCGATGAATCATTTTTTTGAACAATTAAATCGTGATTTAAAACAATCTGCAGATGCGCTACCGCAATTGATCATTGATGGTCAAGCTTTGGAGCAAAATTTGCAATATGCAACAACCAAGTTTAAATACGCAACCCATTTACAGCCTCGTCTTGTGGTCAAATCTTTAGCATCTATGGAATTGCTCAAGACGGTAAGTGCTAAGTTGTCCACACAACGTTTTATGGTTTTCCATTTACCTCAATTGCTACCGATTTTGGAAAATTTTTCAGAAGCTGATGTTTTACTGGGAAAGCCGATGCCTGTAAGGCTTGTACAGCAGTTTTATACCCAGCATCCTCAATCGGAACACGCCAATATTCAGTGGTTGGTAGATACCAAGGCACGTTTATTACAATATCTTGAAGTGGCGAAAGTTTTAGCAATTCAGCTTCAAATCAATATCGAGATAGATGTGGGTTTGCATCGTGGAGGTGTAGACTCAAAAGCGCAAATGATTGAACTACTCAGGTTGATTGAGCAGCATCCTGACAATTTAAAATTTTCAGGGTTGATGGGTTATGATGCCCATGTAACAAAATTACCCCCTGTCATCAAGAAAGTTGAGGTGGCGTATCAGGAGTCACAAGCAACGTACCAATGCTACAAAGATATCATTCAACAGCAATTTCCTCAGCTTTGGCATGCTCATCTTTGTTTTAATGGTGGGGGAAGTCCCACCTTTTATCTGCACGTAAAACAGAGTGTGTGTAATGATCTTGCTTTTGGTTCAATGTTGCTTAAACCAAGTGACTTCGACAGTGAAGGGTTGCGTGTTTTGCAGGCGTGTCTATGGATTGCAACACCTGTACTAAAAGTATTGCCATATTCCCAATTACCGGGTTTAACGATCTTGAATAAGCTTCCACATCGGTCTAAAGCATTATTTGTTTATGGGGGCTATTGGATGGCTGACTATGTTTATCCTCAAGGGATTCATCCTCATGTGTTATATGGGCGCAGTACCAATCAAGAAATGGTGAATGTACCAAAAACAACTCAAATCGAAGTTGATGATTTTGTATTTTTACGACCGACTCAAAGTGAAGCCATTATTCCTCAGTTTGCTCAGCTGACTTATTATTTAGATCGAAGTTTTAAAAAATGGCAAAGCTTTAGAGAGTGAATATATAAAAAAAACCGCCATAGAAATAGCGGTTTTAAAAATAACAAATGATAGATCAAATCAAAGTGCTTGATTTAGCGCATCCGCTAAAGTTTGTACTGCTGTTTTATTGAAGTAAGTTTCTGACATATCAAGTTTGTCTTCTAATGGAGCCATTTGATCCTTTATTAAATCTCCAGAAATAACTTGATATGCTTGATATATTTTTCCATTCATTTCTACGCCAGTATAGTTATCAATAAAGCTCTTGGAGATACCTGTAGTTGGATTGATTGGATAGACAACTTTATAACCTGCAAATTGATCTTTATGCCAAATGTATCCAGATGGAAGTTCAGTGTTATCAGTAAACTCTTCTAAGGATTTATAATCAGTTAGATCACTGTCATTAAATGTAATTGTAGGTGTATTAAATATTGATTGCTCAACATAGCTGAGTTTAGAACCAGAAGGAAACTTTGTCTGATTTGCTAATAATTTTTCTAAAGAACCTTTATGGTTGTTGATTATAATCTGGGCTAGGTCTGAATTTATATAACGCTCTACATTACCAGCATTTGGATAGTCGTAATATTTAAAGAGATCAGCAATAGTCATTCCCGAAATATCGATGTGTTTTAAATTTAATTTAATTTGATTTTCTATATGAATCGTACACTTATCGGTAAAACTATTGAATATTGCTGAGTTGTCATCTTGGCTGATGAGATACCCTAGTGGAAAGCCAATCGTCAAATTGTTTTGTTTAAAGCTGGTATCGAGTTTAGATTTCGTTAAAAGATATGATTCTAAAAAATCAATATTTATTTGCTTTGGTTGATTCTTAAGTAAGGTCGTGAGATTTTGGTATATCACACCATTGGTAAGCTTATTTGAATATAATACGATAACATTTTCATCACCACTGTCATTGGGTTGTGTCTCTAGAGAATAGATTTCATCACTAAAAAAGCCTTGTCCAGTCGTTTTAAGATTTTTGGGAAGTCCATTACTACATTCAATTTTTTCAGATTGGCTTTGTGTATTGGCTATATTTGATGTTTGTTCGTTATTGCTAGAACCGCCACCACAGGCTGTTAATGCCAAGCCGACAAGTATTGCTGAACTAAGTTTAGTTAAGTTTACCGAATTCATTTAGTTATCCATTCGTTTTATGTTTTTAAAGTCAATAAAATGTCACGCGGCGATGATAAATGACTGTTTCGACAAAATCAAAAACTAAAATTTAGATTAATTGAAGACAAAGGTTTATAAATATTCAGCAAAGGTGTAAAATTTGACACACTTTTTATTTTGTTCCACCGATTTTATCTTGAGGATCTTCCTCGATCATAATCTCGCGGTGACATGCTCCATTGTACGGGGCATCACTCCTTAAGGATTTTTAAATATGCCTATTATCACATTGCCAAATGGCGATCAGAAAAGTTTTGATCATGCTGTTTCCGTTATGGAAGTTGCTCAAAGTATTGGACCTGGACTGGCTAAAAATACAGTTGCAGGGAAAGTAAATGATCGCTTAGTCGATGCAAGTGATTTAATTACCGAAGATTCAACATTACAAATCATCACTCCAAAAGATCAAGATGGTGTCGAGATTATTCGTCACTCTTGTGCACACTTGGTGGGTCATGCGGTAAAACAACTCTTTCCAGAAGCTAAAATGGTGATTGGTCCTGTCATTGAAGAAGGTTTCTACTATGACATTTGGATGCCTCGTCCATTTACATTAGATGACATGGCTGCGATCGAAGAGCGTATGAAAAAGCTTATCGATCAAGATTACGATGTCATTAAAAAAATGACGCCTCGTGATGAAGTCATTGCTGAATTTACTGCGCGTGGTGAAGATTATAAATTGCGCTTGATTGCAGACATGCCTGAAGAAACTCAAATGGGCTTGTACTATCATCAAGATTATTTAGATATGTGTCGTGGTCCACACGTTCCAAATACTAAATTCTTAAAATCATTTAAACTCACTAAAATCTCTGGTGCATACTGGCGTGGTGATGCGAAGAATGAACAATTACAGCGTATTTATGGTACAGCTTGGGCAGATAAAAAAGAATTAGCTGCTTATATTAAGCGTATCGAAGAAGCTGAAAAACGTGATCACCGTAAAATTGGTAAAGCCTTAGACTTGTTCCATATGCAGGAAGAAGCGCCTGGTATGGTGTTCTGGCATGCCAATGGCTGGACGATTTACCAAGTGCTTGAACAATATATGCGTAAAGTTCAGCAGGATAATGGCTACCAAGAGATTAAAACACCACAGATTGTAGACTTTACACTGTGGGAAAAGTCTGGTCATGCTGCAAACTATGCAGAAAATATGTTTACGACACATTCAGAAAGTCGTAACTATGCTGTAAAACCAATGAACTGCCCATGTCATGTGCAAGTGTTCAACCAAGGCTTAAAGTCTTACCGTGATCTTCCAATTCGTTTGGCAGAGTTCGGTTCATGTCATCGTAATGAACCATCAGGTTCGTTACACGGCATTATGCGTGTACGTGGTTTTACTCAAGATGATGCGCATATTTTCTGTACAACTGAACAAATTGGTAAAGAAGTTGCAGACTTTATTAAACTCACTTTAGACGTTTATAAAGACTTTGGCTTTGAAGACGTTCAAATGAAGTTGTCTACTCGTCCTGAAAAACGTGTTGGCGCCGATGAACTTTGGGATGTCGCAGAAAAATCTCTAGCAGATGCGCTAGATGCTGCGAACCTAACTTGGGAAGAACAACCTGGCGAAGGTGCTTTTTATGGTCCTAAGATTGAATTCTCACTGAAAGATTGCTTAGGTCGTATTTGGCAGTGCGGTACAATTCAGTGTGACTTTAACTTGCCGTTACGTTTAGACGCTTCATATGTAACAGAAGATAACGATCGTGACCATCCTGTGATGTTACATCGTGCAATTCTTGGCAGTTTTGAGCGTTTTATTGGTATACTAATTGAACACTACGCAGGCTTTATGCCACCATGGTTGGCTCCAATCCAAGCATGTGTCATGAATATTACCGATTCTCAAGCGGAAGCTTGTGAACAAGTCGTCGCCAAACTCAAAGAAAATGGAATTCGAGCAATTTCAGACTTGAGAAATGAGAAAATCGGCTTTAAGATTCGTGAGCGTACATTAGAGCGTATTCCGTACTTATTAGTACTCGGAGATCGTGAGGTCGAGGAAGGTACTGTGAATGTCCGTACTCGCTCTGGAAAAAATTTAGGTACTATGTCGATAGATGCATTTGTTGACCTAGTGAAAGCAGCCGTAGCCGAACGCGGCCGGTATATTGTGGAGTAAGAAAGATTAAACAGCCTGACCGTAACCAACAACAAGGTGCTAAAAGCAATCGTCCTGCATTAAATGATGAGATCAAAGCTAAAGAAGTGCGTCTCGTTGCTGCAGATGGAGAGCAAAAAGGCATCGTTTCACTTGCTGAAGCTTTGCGTGCTGCTGAAGAAGCTGATCTTGATCTTGTTGAGATCGTGGCGAATGCAGAGCCACCTGTTTGTAAAATCATGGATTTCAACAAACATTTATTTGACCTGAAGCAAAAGCAAAAAGATGCGAAAAAGAAACAGCATCAAGTTCAAGTGAAAGAAATTAAGTTGCGCCCTGGTACAGACGTTGGTGATTACAATGTTAAGTTGCGTGCTATTCTGAAGTTTCTTGAAGAAGGCAACAAAGTCAAAATTACTCTACGTTTCCGTGGTCGTGAAATGGCTCACCAACAGTTGGGTCTTGCGCAATTACAAAAAATTGAAGCAGACGTCGCTGAATCAGGTGTAGTTGAACAAGCACCAAAAATGGAAGGCCGTCAAATGGGTATGTTACTTGGACCTAAAAAGAAAAAGTAATGTTACATTTGTAGAAAAGAGCACTGCTTAAAGCGGTGCTTTTTTTATTATTGAAAAGAAAATATGTTAAATGTTGAGGAATAAAGATGTCATCAATCCAAAATTCAAACCAACTATCGAGTATTAACCAGAAAATTATTCAAGAGGGTGAAGTTCTCCCAGCGGTTACTTTGAAAGATGGGACTAAAGTGCAAACAGGAACTGTAGCGACCATGTTGCACAATATTGATTTATATAACCAAGGTTTAAGAGAGGAAGTTGAACAAGAACTGATACTTGCCATTCCAACTTTGATCAAAGTTGGATTATTTGATTTATTTAGTCCTGATGAATGGATTTCAGGAGATAATTTAGGACGTCGCTTTGTCGGAGAAAAAGCCAAGCAATTTTTAGCATCACAATGATCAAGATATTTTTAAATATAAATGTCATAGAATGAGAAATCATCTTGTTAAGAAAAAGCGAATAACTGAATTTAAGAATAGATTATTAAAATAATCTATGTCTATTGCCTACAGATGACGAAGAATTCATGTTATAAAAGAAAACCATTAACGTAATAAAATTCAGAAAATACGTGAAAATGAAGAAGGACGAAATATGATTGATCTCTATTATTGGGGAACCCCCAATGGCCATAAAATTACCATCGCGCTTGAAGAAATGGGATTGGATTATCAGATTTTTCCAATTAACATTTTAGAAAATGATCAATTTCAACCTGATTTTCTGCGTATTTCCCCAAATAATAAAATTCCAGCGATTGTCGATCAAAATGGTCCCAATGGCGAAGCTATTTCAGTTTTTGAATCAGGTGCAATACTACAATATCTTGGTCGTAAAACAGGTTTGTATTATCCAAGCAATGAACAAGACCGTGTTGAAGTGGAACAATGGCTGATGTGGCAAATGGGTGGTTTTGGACCCATGTTGGGGCAAAATCATCATTTTGGAAAATTTGCCAAAGAAAAAATACCCTATGCAATTGAGCGTTATGTCACTGAAACAAAACGTTTATATGGTGTTTTAAATAAACAGCTTATCGGACAAAAATATGTTGCAGGCGAATATTCAATCGCCGATATGGCAATCTTACCGTGGGTTTTGCGCTATGAATGGCAACAAATCGACTTAAATGATTATCCGTATGTGAAAGAGTATGTAGAACGTTTAACTGCTCGACCAGCGATACAGAAAGCACTCTCGATCAAAGTGTAAAATTCATTTTATGTTAAAATAAGAAACCACCTTGTGTGGTTTTTTTTTAGATGTAAATTTTTGCACAATTGAAAGGTTTGGTCATGAAAGATTTCTTTTTAAATTTTACGAAAATATTAGAGACCAATCCAAAAATTTATTGGAGTGTCATTGTTGGTATCGTTGCTTGTCTGATTTTATATATTGCTGAAATTGTGCATATTCAAAATATACTGGGTCAAATGCAGGGGCAGGATGTTCAGTTGATCCGAGCTGTAATCGATCCGATTGCACAACGGTATCAATGGTCACGTATTGCATTGATTATTGTTGCTTTAATAGGGGCAATTTTTCAGTATCGTAAAACCAAAAAAATGCTAAATTTAGTATGATTAAACTGTTAGTCGTATATTCATCAGGAGGAGTATGAAGCAAAAATTTGTTTGGCATTTCCTTATTTCTTTGGGTGTAATGTTAATCACAGCAATGCTTTGTGGCATCTTGCAGTATCACTCTGCATATGATTACTTTTGGTTTATTATTTTGAGCATTGTGAGTGTTTCAGGCTTGGTTTTTGCTATGCTCTTTGGCTTTTTTCAAAGTACATTAAAGCAAAGTCTTTTGAATACCACGATTTTAGTCGTTTTGCTTTCGCTTTATTTTATTGTTTTATTTTACGGTTTTATTCATATCAAAATCGATTGGCAAGCGATTTCAGAGGGTAAAGCTCAACTTACATTGGTGCAGAAATTTTTTAAATCAGAACTTTCATTTTGGTTGGCTTTTCTTATTCCCTTTATATTGTCATTCTTGACTTATACCTTAAAACCTAAACCCAACTTTAACTAATGTTATGGCTTATTTGCTGTTATTTCTTTCTGCATTTGGTGCAGCGACGCTATTACCTTTACAGTCAGAAGCCGTGTTGGTTGGGCTCCTGGTACAAGCACAGTATTCCGTATATTTGCTTCTAATCGTTGCAACCATTGGAAATGTATTAGGCTCATGTGTGAATTGGTATTTAGGACTGAAAATAGAACAATTCAAAGATAAAAAATGGTTTCCTGTTTCTGAGAAAAATATGCTCAAAGCGGAAAAAATATATCAAAAATATGGTTTTTGGTCCTTACTATTCAGTTGGACCCCTGTAATTGGTGATCCAATTACGCTTATCGCAGGATTAATGAAAGAAAAATTTTGGCGTTTTTTGTTGATTGTAACAATTGCTAAAGGAGGTAGATATTGTGTGATCTACCTGATTTTTAGTGGATGGATTTAGTTGCAGTCTTTAGGATCGAAACTGATATAGTCTTGATGTGTCGTTTTAAAAATTTGCCACCACTTTTTATCTGATGTGATTTGAGCATTCATAAAAGCAGAAATGACCTCAGTATCAATTTGGTTAATTTGGGTGCTGTGAATCAATTTAACATCAGAAACTTTATCTTTTCTTGACAATTTAAAAGAGAAATCAATATGCCGTTTTTCCCCATTTAAAAGTGCTGGATTAACTGCTAAATAGGGTTGTTTAAGATAGCGAAAGCTGGTTGGTTTTCCCTTTGTTTGAGCTTGCCAAACCTCGCTATCAAAACGAAAGAAACAACGTCTTGCTGATGGTTTAGATGAGTTTTTAACTGCTTCAAAATTAAAGTCTTGTCTAGCCCGTATCGGAGAGTTTGTGGATTTAAATGATGCCTTATGTACAGCATATACAACCTTATCGTCTAAACTAGTTAAGCCAGAGCTTTGGATAATTTTTACGTCTGTCACACGTCCGCTAGGATCGGCTGAAATAAGAAGATCGATATAGCGACTTTGTCCATGTAATTCGTAGTCACGAATCTTTAGTTTAGGTAATTTATGCCAAACTGCTTCATCATCTGGGGAAGTAGCGGGCGTTTTTATGTGCGTTTGTTCAGCATATGCCATAAATAGACTACTCAGAGAGAGTAATATGGCAGCAAGATAAAATTTGTTCATTGTATTATTTAAATTTTTGAAATAAATAGATTGATCAACTCAAACAACAAATCTATTTGAGTTGATGATTAAACTCGTTGCAATCGTTGATTTTAAATTGAATTTCATCATTAAATGAACGTGGTTTAAAAGTCCATAAGGTTCGATAAGAGCGTTTTACTTGTATTTGAGTTTGCTCAACAGCTTGGATAACCTGTTGGTCAATCGCATTTACACCTGATAATTGAGTTAATTTGACACGCTTTACATTGCCTTGTTGATCAACTTTAAACTTAAATTTGACTGTTCGATCTTTGTTTTTGAGTAAAGCTGAGTCAAGCGAGAGCTGAGGCTGTTGCGTATAATGAAAGGCAACTGACTTATCTTGAGTTTGCTTTATCCAGTGTTTTGAATTAAACGCAAAGGTACATTCAGATAGTTGTGCATGAGCCTGTGTATTGTCTTGGGCATTATCCATATTTAAAGTAAATGTTTGATAACCCACAATCGGTATGGCTTTACCATTCTTACTATATGGTTTTACCTTGGCAGCCTCTACAGCATCAATGAGTTTTTGATCAAGAGCCGTGATTCCTGTGCTTTCTTGCACTTCAGCATCTGTGACTTGTCCTAAACTGTTGGCGCTCACGCGGATGATGGCAGAACGATCCTGTGTTTTTAATTCTGCTGTTTGATATTGGACTTGAGGGAATTTAACCCATTGTATACGTGTCGTGAGGTGTAATGGGGCATTGCGTTCAGATTGTTCTCCTTTGACTTTTATTGTTGGGAGTTTATCTGCGCTATGTCCATAAGTTGAAAGGCACATCAGACCAGTGATTAAAAGAGCTTTATTCATAAGTTTAGCTTTCCATGCAACTGAGTGTGCATGAGGTTAATTTAATTGCGCAAAGTATTTATCGAATTTGCTCATCTCGCAATAGAAAATGCACCCTAAGGTGCATTTTTTACGATTATTTATGTCAACAATCGCTATTTTTGCCCTTTGGTAATATCGACTGAAAACAAATCAGCGGTTTTAATCCAGCTGATTGCAACGACTGCCATGGTCATGCATCCGCCAAATATCGTTGCTGTGATCGTTCCTAAGTACTTGGCGGCAAGCCCTGATTCAAAAGCACCCAGTTCATTACTCGATGAAACGAACATCCCATTCACAGCTGCAACTCGACCACGCATATTTTCAGGAGGGTAAACTTGTAAAATAGTTTGGCGCACCACCACGGAAATACTGTCACATGCGCCAGTCATGCCTAAGGCAAACAAGGAAAGCCATAGATTGTTTGAACATGCAAAAATGATGGTAAAGATTCCGAAACCAGCAACCGCAATCAGCATATTTCGCCAAGCGTGATGTGTTGGTGGGAACTTAGTGAGTGCAATCATCGTGATGAGCGCGCCGATCGATGGCGCTGCACGTAGATATCCTAAACCTTCAGGACCTACTTTCAGAATATCTTCAGCAAAGATAGGAAGTAAGGCGATGACACCACCAAACAACACTGAAACCAAATCCAGCGAGATCGCCCAAAGTACAATCTTAGTTTTCCAGATAAATCGAAAACCTTCGCTTAAACTGTCCCAAAGATTGTCTTGTTCCATGGTCGGGAAAGTACGCTTTTTTAACAGTGTGATTAAGCAAAAGCAGATAAATAAAAGCATGGATACAGAAAGTAAGCTATTTTCCCGCCCAATTCCAGCAAGCATAAAACCGCCCAGCATGGGACCAATAATGACACCACTTTGCCATCCGATCGTGGTCCAAGTTGCACCATTTGCATAGAGTTCACGGGGAATTAAAAATGGTTTTAATGATGTTGCAGATGGATTATAGAAACCACGAATAGTACCCAAAGCAAAGATCACAGCATAAATGCCCCAAGACAGGGTGGTGACACCAATCTGTCCATGATCGTAACTGTGAAATAAGTACCAAAGCACTAAGGGTAAAGGGAAAGAAAAGAATAAACATACTTTCATAATACTTTGTTTATTCAGCTTATCGGCAAAATAACCACCCCATAGGGACAATGCGATAAAAGGAATCGACTCAGCCAATCCAATCAAACCGAGTGTAAGTGGATCTTTGGTAATTTGATACAGTGAATAGGCGACAATAATTTCTTGGATCAAAATTGCCAGTGTTAAGCAAAATTGATTGATCGTGACGATGGAGAAATCTCGATAGCGAAGCGCAGCAAAAGCATCCTGTGCAGGGGTCATAACTGTCCAGTTTTATCATGATGTGACGATTATAAAGATTAAATGCAGATTTTCCTTATGAAAAATGATGGAATTTTCATCGGAAATTACACTGAATAACTGATAAATAGTGCAAGGTTTTGCTTTTGTTTTGTACAGAGATGATTTAGAATATTGCCTCCCTTACCTGCAGGTCGTATTCGCAATGGTGCGAACGTACCGAACAGGTGTTTAAAGAGGTTGTTATGGCTAAGTTAAAAACTCGCCGTGGTGCAGCTAAGCGTTTCAAAGCGACTGCTAACGGTTTCAAGCGTAAACAAGCGTTCAAACGCCACATTTTGACCAAAAAATCTGCTAAACGTATTCGTCAATTGCGCGGTTGTGTCATGGTTCACGTAAGTGACATGAATTCAGTTCGTCGTATGTGCCCATACATCTAAGGAGATTATAAATGGCTCGTGTAAAACGTGGTGTACAGGCTCATCGCCGTCATAAAAAAATTCTTGCTCGTGCTAAAGGTTACTATGGCGCGCGTTCACGTGTTTATCGTGTAGCGTTCCAAGCAGTAATTAAAGCAGGTCAATACGCTTACCGTGACCGTCGTCAAAAGAAACGCCAATTCCGTGCTTTATGGATTGCGCGTATCAATGCTGGTGCTCGTCAAAATGGTTTGTCGTACAGCCGTATGATCGATGGCTTGAAAAAAGCTCAAGTGATCATCGACCGTCGCGTACTTGCTGACATTGCTATGCATGACTCAGTTGCATTTGCTGCTTTAGCTGAAAAAGCTAAAGGTGCATTAGCTGCTTAATCATCTTTGATGATTGAAAAAAGACCGCTTTGTAGCGGTCTTTTTTATGCTTGAATATTGGCGTTTGAGTAGTGATTTGCCGCATTGACAATAAGAGATGGATAAAAATTATTTAAGGCTTGTACGGCTTGATCAAATAACTGTAGTTCATGACGAGTTGCTTGATTACACCAGGCTTGATCATTTCTCGTTTCACTTTCTAGTAGATAATTTTTATAAAGATTTTCAGCATGAGTTAATAAGCTTGCTGCATAATTGCTTGTGAAGTCCTTTGGGAAAAGATCAAAATGTGTATTGTAATTTTGATGGTCCTTAAATTGAATATTTGCAAGGTGTTCGATCTGATTTGAAGATCCCAATGTAAAAGCGACTTCATTGATATAAACGCAGTCAAAATAAGATTGCGAAAAATGTTTCCAGTCTATGGCTTTTAATTCTCCCAAATTCTCAATAAAACTTTCATTTAAGTCGAACAGTGTATAGGTTGCGATTCTGTCTGTGAGCGCATTGACATTGTTAAAATACAAATCAGTATTATTGTTCTGGTGGTGTAGATACCATAGCTCTTTTTCCTCACAACCGATTAAAATTTGTGGGTGATCATACCGGTACTGAATTAAAATCATATAGTTATAAAAGTGATCAGACAGATAAAAAATAGGGGATTCTTGTATTGTCGATGCTAATCGGGGCGCGTGGATCAAACTTAATTTATACGCGCCTTTGTGCTTTAAATGATAAAGAATGAGTTGTAATGAACCCGCCAAAAGTTGACCACAATGAAAATCTCTAAGAATTGGATGTAAAATTTGAAAATGAGGCATTTTGTTTAAATCATCTTGAAGATGATCATTGAGAAATTGGTTGCCATAAATCACCAAAGCCATTTGTCTATAAATTAAATTGAAGTTCATGATACTTCCTTATGCAATTTTTCTTACTTATTTGACCAGATGGAGAGGAAAATAATAATAAGGGTGAATACAACAAATCTGGCAATTTCATAATGTGTTACTAGTCAAAACGCACCGTATAAAAGCCCAATTGTGATAGCACAAAATAAGATCAAGTAGAATATAGAGGTGACAATAAAACTTGATTGGTCTTCACGAGTTTCCAAATCATGGACCAGAAATAAGCGATTAGTCGCTGAACATCATGGATGCTGGCGGTAGTATTCACTCCTTGGTTGATTCAAGTAAAGTTGGGCATTATGTTGTAAGACGAAATTAAATTGCCAATAGTTATTTTGCATGGCAAACGAATAAGCTTAGGTTTATTGTTGAGCTATCAATGTAACATTAATTTTTAATCAGAAGGTTACGGAGCATCTATGCGTAGGCAATACCATTTCCGTCTTGTGGGTACAGACACATATATTTGGGATGTACACTGTTTGGTTGGATTAAGCCGAGATTTACCCATTCATGAGGTTTTATTATCCGAGATACAGGAACTGAACGAAGCGTATTGGTTTCCAGATAAACATCCAACAACACAGCAAATAATTGAACATTTCCAACTGATCCAAGAGGCTGATTTGGCTTATCCTATTATTCTGTCAGCAGATGGAAGAGTCATGGATGGAATGCATCGAGTTGCCAAGGCAAAATTACTCAACCACCAAAACATTAACGCTGTTCGATTCGATATTACGCCACCACCGGACTATATCAATGTGGATGAAGATGATTTGGATTATGAGGATGAATTGATTGATGAACCAGCTAGACATAAGCCTTCTGAATGATAAATTTGAATATTTGCAGTTGAAATGTACCGTTATTACATAATTTCAACGTGAAACTATTATCGATTTTAAAATAGCTCGCATAGAGTAGAATGATAAAAGTGAAAATATTCTGGAGTATTTATGCGTGTAGAAATTGCGGGTTTACAGCAAGGTGCTATTGAAGTCGAATTACAATTATTGCCAAGAATTGGTGAAACTTTAAAAGTGATGTATGGTGCAGATGCTGAGGTAAAAGGTGAAGTAACTGCTGTAGAACACTATATCAATCAGCATGCCAATGAACATAAAGTGATTTTGACGATTCGTCCACTTTTCTAAAAGTTGATCATTCAGCTCAGAAAAATTTTTAAAATCTTGGTGATAAAAAGTAGCTGTCAGGCTACTTTTTTATTTAAGAAGTGAATTCCAATGAATAAAATTAATGTGGTGGGCACCTCTGCTGTTGGTAAAACAACTTTTTCAAAAAAGCTTGCTGATAAATTACAACTTCATTATATCGAACTAGACGATTTGTTTTGGTTAGATGATTGGGAGGAAACTTCAGACCATGCTTTTTTCTTAAAAATTCAACAGGCAATTGAATCGGCAAAGCATGGTTTTGTAATCGATGGAAATTATACGCGAACAACACATGTTAAATGGCAGACCATTGATACTGTTATATGGTTAGATTTTCCTTTTCATATCAATCTTTACCAATCTATAAAACGTGCCATATCTCGGGCAGTTTTTAACAAGAAGTTATGGCAACATTCGAATAATCGGGAAAGTTTTGGCAAAATGTTCAGTGCTGACTCAATTATTGGGTGGATGATCAAAACTCATCAAAAAAATCGCCAGCAATATATTACAATGATGAATGATCCTCAATATTCACATATTCAGTTTATACATCTGAAATCTCGAAAAGATTGCGATCAATTTTTACGCTCGCTCTAAGTCCTTTATGCTTGGCTAAATTTTATTAATTATCCTAACGGGCTTGATGATGAATGATTTTAAATAATTTTTGTGATTTTTTGATTTGGAAATGTTCTGTATTTTTTATTGAGATGCATCAAATACCATAACTGCTGGTTATTAAAGCGATATATTGGAACAGACGTTGGATGAGTGATTTATAGCGATTATGATGATTGCGTGATATCAGTTAAAAATAGAAGTGAAAGACAGACAGGAAAATAAAATGAGTGATTCTCAGTTATTAACAACTTTACAAGAACATATAAAGCGTGGACAAAAATATAGTTATTTGTGTTTTTGGGGGCATCGTCAAAAGACCCCAGAAAAGATAGACAAGAGCTGTTTAAGCCAATGGTATCCTGCAAAATTTGAAATTGATGGTGTGGATTATCAAAATACCGAACAATACATGATGGCGCAGAAAGCTAAACTATTTAAAGATGAAAATATTTTTCAGCAAATTCTTCATACTGATGATCCAAAGAAAATAAAAGCATTAGGTCGTCAGGTCAAAAATTATCAATATGAAATTTGGATTGCGCATCGTTACGAGATTGTGGTTCAAGGAAATCTGGCAAAGTTTTCCCAAAATAACCATCTCCAACAATTTTTGTTGAGTACCTCTGAGCAAATCATTGTTGAGGCTTCACCTGTAGATCAGATTTGGGGGATTGGACTAGCTGCTGATCATGCAGATGCGATGAACCCACTGAAATGGAAAGGTTTAAATTTATTAGGGTTCGCATTGATGGATGTGAGAAAGCAACTTTAGGGTTACTTTCTCATGAGTACAGATTTTATCTGGATATTAAGCCTTATAGTCCAAAATAATAAGTAGCCAGACAGATAAGAATAGTCACGATAATTAAAGCAAAAACGCCTGTCTTTGCTGGTTTGTGCTCATGCTGTGTATGGGATGGATGAGAACTAAACGATTGGCGTTTGTCTGTCTTTATATCCTCAATATTGTCAAATGGAGATGCAATAGCTTTCGGGGTTAAACGCGCAGATTGATAGTGATTGGCAACTTTGACAATAAATTTTGCTTTTAAATCCTCAATCTTCTGCAAGAAGTGACGCAAATTCATTTGTTGTTCTGGGCTCAGACTTTGTTCACTCTCATCATAGGGGGGTTTTATTTTTGCCGAAATAAATTCTTCGAGCGCATCGAAACGATACAGGGTTTCATTGGCATAATCTGCTTGATCATCGCTAGGAATAAGGGCAAGTTTAAGACTACTATTATCCGAGATATATTCACTACTATTTAAGCCATAATAAGGTAAGTCTTTGTTGATTGGTTCAGGAAAACCTTTGGCATATTGGCTATCAAATAATTCATTGTCTGTATAAACCTGAATATCATCCCAATTTGGGGTCACAAGATCTTGTTCAATACGCTTAATGAGTTTCGCATTAAGATCATAACGCCAAAATATTTCTGTTCGAATATTTGGACGTTGTTGTTCTGGTGCCTCATAGTCATTGTCAGCGCTATACCATTCCGGTAATTCTTTACCAAAAATCCAAGCAGTTTTCTTTTGAGATTCGTGACTGACAATAAAATGAGGAATCGCCAATAACTCAACATTGGCATTGGGGTTCTGCTCATCATTCAAAAGACTTGAGCTATGTAAACTGATGCGATTTACCCCTTGCTTTTTTAGACCTTCAAGCCAAATTTGAAAGTGTTGTGCTAGAAGATGTTGGGTGGTTAAATCTCGAAAGCCAAAAGCGTGGTGATTAAAAATGGCATGATTGACCCAACGAGAAAAACTAATTTCTTGGGTCAGATATTGATTGCCATAAGTGACGAGTGCAAGTTGACGTTTCCAGATTTGATCAAGTGCCATTTTTTATAGATCTCAGCGACATTGGATTTATTTTATACCGTTTATAAATCAGAGTTCTAGCGTTTCAACAGTATTCGCACAGGGAAATATACAAATTATCGAGAATTAGTTGTGACTAATCGTATTTTTCGTCAGGAGGAAACTTCATCCAACTGCATAAAAACTGTTAGAATATGCAGTTATATTATTTTTCTAAAATATTGCTTTGAGAGTTACTATGTCACTGGAAGCCCTGACCACTGAAGCGCTCGCTGCGATTGCAGCAGCTCAAGACCTTGCAACACTCGATCAAGTACGAGTGCAATTTACAGGGAAAAAAAGCCAGCTTGCGGAACAATCTAAGGCACTGGGTAAAATGGACCCTGAAGAACGTAAAGTTCAGGGTGCAGCAATTCATGCTGTGCGTGAAGCCATCTCTACAGCATTGACTGAGCGCCAAGATGAATTACAAAAAGCAGCGCTAGAACAAAAGCTTGCAAGTGAAACCATTGATATTACCTTGCCTGGTCGTGGACAGGTTGTAGGCAGTATTCATCCTGTTACTCAAGTTCAGGAACGTATTTGCCAATTCTTTACCAAAGCTGGCTTTACTGTTGCAACAGGTCCAGAAGTTGAAGATGACTATCACAACTTTGAAGCACTCAATATTCCAGGGCACCATCCTGCACGTGCAATGCATGATACTTTTTATTTTGATGCCAATCATTTGTTGCGTACGCATACTTCAGGTGTGCAAGTCCGTACTATGGAAAACAATCAACCTCCGATTCGTATTGTATGTCCTGGTCGTGTTTATCGTTGTGACTCTGACCAAACGCATTCACCTATGTTTCATCAAATCGAAGGTCTGTACGTTGCTGAAAACACCAGTTTTGCTGAATTAAAAGGCTTGTTGATTAACTTGTTGAACGAGTTTTTTGAAAAAGACTTAAAAGTTCGTTTCCGTCCTTCATATTTCCCGTTCACTGAGCCAAGTGCGGAAGTGGATATTATGGATGAGCGTGGTCGCTGGTTAGAAGTTTTGGGGTGTGGAATGGTACATCCTAATGTATTGCAAGCCGCGGGTATTGATCCTGAAAAATATAAAGGTTTTGCTTTTGGTTTGGGGGTAGAGCGTTTTGCAATGTTACGTTATGGCATTAACGATTTGCGTATGTTCTATCAAAACGATGTGCGTTTTTTACGCCAATTTGCTTAACAAATTTATACCTCTCCCTAACCTCTTCTAAACAAAGAGGGAATGTCCTAGACAAAAGACGAAGGGTTCTCCCAATTTTCAAAGGGAGTTAGAGAGGAATTCATAAATATTGAATATAGGTTTTAGAAATGAAAATTAGCGAAAATTGGCTTCGCACATGGGTTAACCCAGCAATTGATAGTGATACTTTATCTGACCAACTCACGATGTTGGGACTTGAAGTTGATGAGCTTGTACCAGCCGCTAAACACTTTACTGGTGTTGTGGTGGGGGAAGTTTTAACGGTCATTCAACATCCTGATGCAGATCGTTTACGTGTAACCACTGTAAACATTGGTTCAGGAGAACCTCTACAAATCGTATGTGGTGCACCGAATGTACGTGTTGGCATGAAAGCACCGGTTGCGACAATTGGTGCAGTACTTCCTGGTGATTTTAAAATCAAGAAAGGTAAGCTACGTGGCGTTGAATCACAAGGGATGCTATGTGGTGCTTCGGAAATTGATCTTGAAGATAAAATTGATGGGCTTTTAGAGCTTCCTGATGATGCACCGGTTGGTGTAAACATCCGCGAATATTTAAATCTGGATGACCATGTCATTGATATCAGTATTACCCCGAACCGTGGAGACTGTTTTAGTATTCGTGGTGTAGCACGTGAAATTGGTGTAATTAATCAACTTCCAGTGACAGCGCCTGAAATTACAGAAGTGGCTGCAACCATTGCAGATCAAAAACAAGTCCATGTCAGCACTGATGGATGTCCACGTTATTTAGGTCGTGTTATAAAAAATGTAAATACCAAAGCAGCTACCCCTGAATGGATGGAGCAGGCTTTGGCTCGTTCAGGGATTCGTCAACACAGTATTTTGGTGGATATTACCAACTATGTATTGATGGAACTAGGACAGCCTTTACATGCTTTTGATGGTGGTCAAGTTCAAGGTTCAGTCCATGTACGCCAAGCAACAGCAAATGAAAAACTTGTTTTATTAAATGAGCAAGAAATTGAATTGACTGAAGATGTTATGGTCATTGCTGATGATGCTAAAGCGCTCGCTATTGCAGGGATTATGGGGGGATTATCTTCTTCTGTAACAGATGCAACGACAGAGATCTTTCTTGAGTCTGCGTTCTTTGCACCATTGCATATTGCAGGTCGTGCGCGCCGTTATGGCTTACATACTGATGCTTCTCAACGCTATGAACGTGGTGTGGATTTTGAATTGCCAATGATCGCGATGCATCGAGCATCACAATTGATTCAGAGTTTGGCGGGTGGAGAATTTGGTCCAATCACTGTGGCTGAACGTACCGCGCTTTTACCTAAACGTGAAGCCATTGAGTTAACTCAAGCACAAGTTGATCAATTACTTGGTTATTCTGTTGAATCAGCATTTATTACTGATGCACTTCAACGTTTAGGTTGTGTTGTAACAGTCAAAGCTGAGGGCGAGTGGACTGTTGTACCGCCATCACATCGCTATGATATGGCAATTTATCAAGACTTAATTGAAGAAGTTGCGCGTATTCATGGTTATGACAATATCCAAATTAGTTTGCCTGTGATTGATGTCAAACTTGCTAAACATCAAGATCAGTTTGAATTGCCACAATTACGTCAAACACTGGTGACTTTGGGCTATCAAGAAGCAATCAGTTTTAGCTTTGCTGATTTAAAGCTTGAGAAGCAATTAAATTCTCAAGTTAATCCATTGGCATTGGCAAATCCAATTTCAAGTGATTTGGCTGTAATGCGTTCTACTTTGCTTTCAAGCTTAATTCCTTGTGTTCAATACAATATTAACCGCCAACAAAGCCGTGTGCGTTTCTTTGAGTTAGGTTTACGTTTTGATTATCAAAATGCTCAAACTATTGATGACTTAAATCAGATTCCAACTTTGGCAATGATTGCGGTGGGCTCAAAACATGCTGAATCATGGCATGGCAAAGCTCAAGCAATGGATTTCTTTGACTTCAAAGGAGAGGTTGAAGAAGTTTTAGCTGCTGGACGGGTTCAAGTTGAATATGTGCGTTCTGAGCGTGAATGGTTACATCCAGGTCAGTCAACAGAGATTTTAATAGATGGAAAATCGGTTGGTTATTTGGGACGTTTACATCCATCTTTAGAAAATGCACTGGATTTGAGCACGACTTGGGTTGCCGAACTTGATCAATCGGCTGTTTTGCAAACTTATGTATCTAATTTTACAGAATTATCACGATTTCCGTCGGTTAGACGTGATATTGCGCTTGTAATTAGTGATAAGATTAATGTCAGTGAAATTCAGCAACTTATTGAAAAAACCGGTGGGGAGCTTTTAGACTCTACATGGTTATTCGATGTGTATACAGGGCAAGGTGTTGAGCAAGGTAAGCGCTCTTTGGCATTTGCATTGTTATGGCAACATCCATCACGTACACTTGAAGATGCTGAAATTAAATCCGGTATGGATCATATCATTCAAGTGTTAGAAAGCACTTACCAAGCGACATTGAGGGCCTCATGACAGCATTAACAAAAGCAGAAATGGCTGATCATTTAAGTGAGCTTACGAGTTTAAACCGTCGTGAAGCAAAACAAATGGTCGAGTTGTTCTTTGACGAAATTAGCCAAGCATTAATTGCAGGCGAACAAGTTAAACTTTCAGGTTTTGGTAATTTTGAACTACGTGACAAACGTCAACGTCCAGGTCGAAACCCAAAAACTGGCGAAGAAATTCCAATTTCGGCACGTCGAGTTGTTACGTTCCGCGCAGGACAGAAGTTTAGACAACGTGTAGGCACAGAACAAGAAGGTTAATCAACCCACTTGATTTTGTAAAAACCCCAAGCCATTTTGCTTGGGGTTTTTTATTATTTACGCATACGAGAGCTTAAAAATAAATTAAACTATAGGGTCTGTTGACATTTGATAAATAGCTTGCGTTGTAGGTTAAAATTGAGCAGGCATGAGGAGTATACTCCGCAAGGAAACGAAGAGAATAGTGAGTCTATTTTCAAGTTTCATAACGTAGGCTGAGATAATTTTAGCCACAACCCTTCGGGACTAGTGTGTTTTTTGTCGCTTCTTCGTTCCGAACTACTTATTTAGAATGACTAAATTTCGTATTTCGCGCCTAGAATCGCCTAAAAAACACACATAGTCGCAAGTATAGATGAATTGTCAACAGACCCTAGCTAATCTGTATGAAAAACCATACAGTAAATATAATTTTTAGATCAATAAAATCAATGTGATCAATATATTGTTTGATGATATAAAGCTTTCACTGCCAGGCTTTAGTGCTAAAGTTTAAATCGTTTTCCGTAAGCGAAGACGCTCATTACTTAACCCGTTTCTTGTTTAACTGCATTCTTGCGCAAACAAAGCAGTATTTTGGTTTTTGCTCATATATCTTTAGCCAACATATGGCGTCTATGTGGCTTCACGATGGAAAGACGGTCTATGATTTAAAAGTATGATCCTAGCCAAAATAAATGAATTGGCAGATCTTTTAATCCTTTGTATCAAATGATAAAGCTCATTGACTATAAATGATTGTCAAATTATTGGTATGAATAGTCTGAAACTTTGATTATAAAAATAATGTTCGTTTTTTTAATGATTAAAAGTGAGATATAGGATTCATTACTTGAGTGTATTTCAATATAACATCTTGACAGTATGGAATCGAAGCGGGGCGTTCTAAATTGGCTGAATATATTTATTCGATAAATCAGGGCTGTCTTTCGAATCAATTCGCAGATTTGAGGATAATCATTGATTTGAAAGCAAAAAAAAGAGAACCAAAGGTTCTCTTTTTTTGATAATAATCTAAGCGATTATTATTGAGCAGCTGAAGCAGCAGCTGAAGCGTCAGCAGCAGCAGCAGTAGCGTCAGAAGCAGCAGCAGTAGCGTCTGCAGCAGCAGTAGCAGCAGCGTCAGTTGCAGAAGCAGCAGCAGCGTCAACAGCAGCAGTAGCTTCAGAAGCAGCTTCTACAGCTTGAGAAGCAGCAGCGTTTGCATCAGCAGCAGCTTCTTCAGTTTTTTTAGCACAACCAACGAAAGCTAAAGTAGTAGCAACTGCAGCAGCAATAGCGATTTTTTTGAATAACATGGCATCACTCTCATAAAATTAATTGAGACAAAAAACCCAAGTTAGCCTGTTTTTTGCTTTTTGCATGAGCAGTCTAACTGGTATGCGAATATGCTATCACTGCGCATTTTGAATTGCTACTGTCTAGATGAAAAAAACTGACCAAATTGATGAAAAAATGATGCTTTTTTAACAGTTAATTACAATTAATTCGCACTTTTAGATTGGATTATTGATAATTAAGTTATTAAAAAATATAAAAAATATGCGAGAATGATTTTTATATTCAATTATTTGCAAAATGCTGTTACGCCAAAAATCAGCAATTGTATATTTATGTAAATTCTGTCAACCAAAAAAAAGGTCACTATATCAGTGACCTTTTTTGACTTTTCATACCAATCAGTTGGCAGCTTTACGCTTCATTTGATCGAAGAAATCATCATTGGTTTTGGTTTCTTTCATACGATCTAAAAGGAATTCCATCGCCGCTAACTCATCCATTGGGTGGAGAAGCTTACGTAAAATCCAAACTTTGCGTAGGTTTTCTTCACTCATGAGGCGTTCTTCACGACGAGTACCTGATTTCTTGATATTCATGGCAGGGAAGACACGTTTTTCAGCAATACGACGATCCAAGGTAATCTCTTGGTTACCCGTACCTTTGAATTCTTCGTAGATCACTTCATCCATTTTACTGCCTGTTTCAATCAATGCAGTTGAAATGATTGTCAGTGAACCGCCTTCTTCAATGTTACGTGCAGCACCAAAGAAACGTTTCGGGCGTTCAAGTGCATGTGCATCTACACCACCGGTCAATACTTTGCCTGATGACGGTACAACAGTGTTGTAAGCACGTGCTAAACGCGTGATTGAATCTAGCAGAATCACCACATCTTTCTTATGTTCAACAAGACGTTTGGCTTTTTCAATCACCATTTCGGCAACTTGTACATGGCGTGCTGGAGATTCATCAAATGTTGATGCAACAACCTCGCCACGAACAGTACGTTCCATTTCAGTCACTTCCTCTGGGCGTTCATCAATCAAGAGAACGATAAGGAAACATTCAGGGTTATTACGGACAATGGATTGAGCAATGTTCTGTAACAACATTGTTTTACCCGCTTTAGGCGGCGCAACAATAATTGAACGTTGACCTTTACCAATAGGAGCAACCAAGTCAACAACACGTGCTGTTAAATCTTCCGTTGAACCATTTCCTAGTTCCATTACCAATTGCTCAGTTGGAAACAATGGGGTTAGGTTTTCGAATAAGATTTTATTACGTGAATTTTCAGGTGTGTCATAGTTAATTTGATTAACTTTTAATAATGCAAAGTAACGTTCACCTTCTTTGGGTGGGCGAATCGTTCCCGTAATCGTATCACCTGTGCGTAGGTTAAAACGACGGATTTGTGATGGGCTAACATAAATGTCATCAGGACCTGCAAGATAAGAACCTGCAGCCGAGCGTAGAAAGCCGAAACCATCAGACAAAATTTCAAGAACACCATCACCAAAGATTTCTTCACCATTCATTGCATGGCGCTTTAGGATGGCAAAAATGATGTCTTGCTTACGGTTACGAGCCATTCCTTCAAGGCCCATAAACTCAGCAATTTTAATGAGTTCGCCAATCGGTTTTTTCTTGAGTTCAGTTAAATTCATAAATGGTCAGATTGAATAAGGATGTGTGGAACACAGATAAAGAGAAAAGAAGCAAAAGTCGCCAACAGTGCAATAGGTGAGTTGATGTTGTATAGACACAAAAACAAACTCAGAGTCTATGTAGTTCTTTCGAGGAGAAATATGTAAAACAATTTCTGTTGCCGAACGGCGATCTTATGTGTTGTCCTTTAAGAAACAGGCAGAGAATCCTTATGTTCCTTGAGCATGAAATATAAGTGAGATCAACAAGTTTGTCAAATTATAGTCGAAAAAAAATACGCCAGAAAATCAAGCGTATTTTTTATTTTTGCAGATTTATACAAATAATCTATAAATTCAGCAAATTAAATATTTTCTTCGATGAAAGCAGTCAGTTTAGATTTCGGCACTGCACCGATTTGTTGAGCAACCACTTCACCATTTTTAAACATCAATAATGCTGGAATGTTACGGATATTATAGTTAACTGCAGTTGCTTCGCATGCAGTCACATCCACTTTAACAATCTTTACTTTGCCTTCAAATTCTGAAGAAAGTACTTCAAGAACAGGTGCAATCGCTTTACATGGTGCACACCAACCTGCCCAGAAATCTACAATTACAGGAATATCTGATTCAAGAACGTCTGCTGCGAAGTTGTCATCAGTTGTGTTTACGATATTGCCAGACATGGATTTTGCTCCAAAAATATTTTAAAGATGAATCAATCTATGAAGCTAAGTATTACATAGACATCTTTAACAATGTAGGGAAATGTTTAAATTTTCATTCTTATTTGTGAGAATGTCCAATTGATGCTCACGATATTTACAATCGGTTCCTTAGAAAACTCAATCTAATTGTCACATAATTGTCATATATGCTGAAAAAATAATGACTCATCAAATTGTCTAAATAAATGGCTTTTAAAAAGCGTGCATGTGAATTAATCTAAGCAACAATTCAGTATGAGTTTGTATAAATAATGTCTGATTTTTTGATTGATGAAGAATTACTTGCTGCCATCGATATGGGGTCGAATAGCTTCCATTTAGCAATTGCTCGAGTGGATCATGGTGAAGTTAAAAAAGTTGCTTCGATGTCAGAAAAAGTTCAGCTTGCTGCTGGATTGGACGAGAATAAAAACTTAACTGAAGCAGCGCAACAACGTGGTTTAGCCTGTTTGGCACGTTTTGTAGGTAGATTGAGTTCAGTGCAACCGAATCGTTTACGGATTGTTGCGACGAACGCTTTGCGTCAAGCAAAAAATGGGCATGAATTCATTCAAAAAGCAGCTGAAATTCTACCTAAACCGATTGAAATCATTGCAGGACGAGAGGAAGCACGTTTAATTTATTTAGGTGTTTCTCATACCATGGTCAATAGTGGGCGCCGTCTGGTGATTGATATTGGTGGCGGTTCTACAGAATTAATTATTGGTGAAGAATTTGAGCCAATTCATACTGAATCTTTACAAATGGGATGTGTGGCATTCACAAAAGCCTATTTCCCTGAAGGTGATATCAACAGTAAAGCTTTTGAAAAAGCAGTTGTTGCTGCACGTAAAGAACTATCTTCTATTGCCAATACATATAAGGCAGCTGGATGGGACACTGTGGTGGGTTCGAGTGGAACAATCAAAGCGTGTCGTCAAATTGCTGTCAATATGGGATGGAGTGATGAACAAGAGAATTTAACTCGAGAAGGTTTAGAAAAATTAAAAGACAAACTTTTAAAATTTAAACATATCTCCGATATGGAGTTTGATGGATTAAAAGAAGATCGTCGTGCTGTTTTACCTGCGGGTATTGCGATTCTCTATGCTGTTTTTGAAGTACTGAATATCGATAAGCTGGTTTACTCTGATGGTGCATTACGAGAAGGCGTCATGTATGACTTGCTTGGGCGTTTTCAACATGAAGATATTCGAGACCGTAGTGTGCAAGCGATGGTGGGGCGTTATGGTGCAGATGCCAAACAAGCTGAACGTGTGGTTGAAACAGCACAACATCTCTTTAATGGTGTAGCAAATACCTTACATTTAAATAGTGATGATAGTGATCTATTGCGTCGCGCAGCTTATTTACATGAAATTGGTTTGGCAATCAGTCATAGTGGTTATCAAAAACACAGTGCTTATCTCTTACAGCATTCCGACATTCCTGGTTTCTCACAAATTGATCAGAATCATTTGTCACATTTGGTCGCTCACCATCGTCGTAAATTACGTACCGATGCCAAACTTGATGTGCTAAAAGTAGGTGGAAACAAGCTGCTACACCTATGTTTGCTCCTCCGTCTCGCTGTTTTACTCAATCACAGTCGCAGTGATGAGATGCTTCCTGCCATTGAATTGACAGTGGATAATGCGCAACAATGGCAACTCAGCGTTTCTGGCGATGCCAAGCAATGGCCTTTACTGGTTGCAGATTTGCATGATGAGCAAGTGCAATTTAAGCATTGGGACATTGAATTGAATATTCAGTCGGAACAGTTTATCGATTAACTAAAGGTCTTGTGTTGATTGAATGAATTGTATAAACCATTCAATAGCACTTGATCCTGAACTTCCGATGTGTGAGGCATCGGTGAATTAGGGATAATACTCGACTTATGAAAAATAAAGCTGCTCAATCTAAAGCTTGGAAAACGGTTCAAATTGCACGTCATCCTGAACGCCCGCAATTTTTGGATTATGTAGGCGAAATTTTTACTGAATTCGATACCTTACATGGCGATCGTCTTTATGGTGATGATGGTGCAATGGTTGGTGGATTGGCGCGTTTTAATGGTCAGCCTGTCATGGTCGTTGGTCAGCATCGTGGTCGTAGTACCCGTGAAAAATTACAGCATAACTTTGGGATGTGTAATCCTGAAGGCTATCGTAAGTCACAGCGTTTGCTGGATATGGCAGAACGTTTTAATCTTCCAGTATTCACATTTATTGATACGATGGGGGCTTACCCAGGCATTGGTGCTGAAGAACGTGGTCAAGCAGAAGCGATTGCAACCAGTCTTGCTCAACTTTCAAGCTTAAAAGTTCCTGTTATTGCAACAGTTTTAGGTGAAGGCGGTTCTGGTGGGGCTTTGGGAATCGGTGTGGCAGATCGTGTGGTTATGCTTTCTCATAGTATTTATTCAGTGATTTCACCAGAAGGCTGCGCTTCTATTTTATGGAAAACAGCGGACAAAGCGGAACAAGCCAGTGAGGCACTTGCACTTACAGCAGACAAACTCAAAGAGTTAGGTGTGGTTGAATATGTTGTCGATGAAGGCGAGGGAGCACATTTGCAACCATTTGAGGTTATGGAAAAACTCAAAGATGTGTTAAAACAAGCGCTTGATGAATTACAGCCTATGACTGCGGAAGATCGATGCGAAGCACGTTATCAACGTTTAATGAAGTTTGGCAGCGACAATTTAGGTCTCGCTTCTTAAAACAACACGCTCAATTTGCTGAAAATACGCACTTCCTCATCGGATGCAGTGGTGGCATGGATTCCATGTTATTGCTGCATTTGATGGTGCAGTTTTTCCCTCATCACGTTCGTGCAATATACGTCAATCATCAGCTACAAACAGCCAGTGATGAATGGGCTGATTTTGTTGCTCAACAATGTACCATCTTACAGATTCCTTATATTATTCAAAATGTTCAAGTTGCAGAAGGCAATCTTGAAAATCAAGCGCGTCAAGCCCGTTACGATGCTTACCTTCAACATATAAAAACCGACGAAGTATTGGTACTCGCCCATCATCAACAAGATCAAGCTGAAACCCTGATTTTACGCCTATTGTCTGGTGCAGGTGTTGCCGGATTATCTGCGATGAAATCAAAAGATCAGCGCGAACAATTGACCATTTGGCGACCCTTGTTGGATATCTCACGTGAGCAGATTTGCCAATGGGTGCAACAGTTACAGATTGCCTATGTCAATGATCCGACTAATCTAGATACCCAGTATGATCGTGCGTGGTGTAGACATGAACTTTGGCATATTTTGCAAAGCCGTTACCCCAAAATGCAACAAGCATTGGCGCGCACCAGTTATTTGATGCAAGATGCCAATGAAATTCTCAATGAAGTGCTACAACAAGATCTTAGTTTCTGTGGAAATGAAGAAAAGCTTGATTTAATAAAACTCAAGCAATTGTCATTGGCAAGACAGCGCCAACTTCTATCTACATGGATGAAGGGGCAGGACACCTATCGACCTGCTTTTGAAATGGTGCAGCGCCTACAGGATGAAGTGATTGACTCTAAAACAGATTCACAAGCAGCATTACATTGGAATCATTTCTATTACTTGCGTTACCAAAATCATTTATATCGCGTTGAACAGCAACACTATTTAGCAGCTCAATCGAAACAGCAAGTTCCCGAGCAAACATATCAATTTCAACTTCATCAGCAACTACAATTCACATCTGGTGTATTTCAAATTGAACGCTCTAAAATAGGTCTGTCTTTTGCATTATTTAATCAGAAGCTGACATTGAAACCACGTTTAGGTGGTGAAAAAATTCATCTTTATGGCAGAATAGGTACTTGGCCTTTAAAAAAGGCGATTCAAGAAGCACATATTTTTCCTTGGATGCGTCATACAATTCAAATATTAAGTGTAGATAATGTTATGCTTGGGGTGTTTACACCAAATGGTTTTTGGTTGGCACAGTCTGAATACTGTGAAATCGGTGGTTGGCAACCAAATTTAATCTCTAAGATAAAAACTAAGGTCGAGTGTGATTCATGAGTGCAGCTTTAAATTGTAATATTACTTTCATTGGTGGTGGGAATATGGCTCAAGCCCTAATTGGTGGCTTATTGAGTCGTGGCTTACCTGCTACACGTATTACAGTTTCTGATCCCTTTGAAAAAATTCGACTGTTGTTACAAGAAAAAGATGTCCATGTCACTGAAGACAATATTGAAGCGATTAAACAAGCAGATATTGTTGTATTTGCAGTAAAACCTCAAGTTTTAGGGAGCGTGCTTAAGCCCTTGAAAGGTTTACTTGATGATAAATTGCTGATCTCTATTGTTGCAGGTGCTGAAATTAAAACGATTTCAGATTTGACGGGCAGTGAGCGAATTGTCCGTGTAATGCCGAATACTCCTGCATTGGTTCAAACTGGTGCACATGGTATCTATGCCAATCCAGAAGTAAGTGCAAAAGACCGTGAATTGACCACGCAGGTTCTTGCGGCAACTGGTTTAACCCTTTGGGTAAATTCAGAAGCACAGATTGATGCTGTAACCGCAGTTTCTGGTTCAGGTCCTGCATATTTCTTCTATATGATGGAAAGTATGATACGTGCTGGTAAAAATATGGGGTTGGATGAAAAGGTGGCAACAGCATTGACTTTGCAAACCGCATTGGGCGCAGCACAAATGGCAATTACCAGTTCAAGCGCTCCATCTGATTTACGTAAAAATGTAACTTCCCCTAATGGGACAACTCAAGCGGCTTTAGAAGTATTTGATCGCGCTCAAATCTCTCAAAATATTCAAACAGCTTTGGCTGCTGCGCAAAAGCGTAGTCAGGAATTGGCTCAAGAATTAAGTGACAGTATTAAATAATTTTTGATTTTAGGAACGTTCAAGTATGGGTGCAAATTCTGCGCAAATTTTTGGCATTATTATTAACGTAGCGATTTTGCTCGTATTCTTTCGTTTTTTAATGCAATTGGCGATGGTCAGTCCATACAACCCTGTGGTGATGTCGACAGTCAAAGCAACCAAGATTGTAGATCTATTTAGCCGAATTTTTCCGACGATGGCGAAAGGGCGTGTCAATACTGCTGCTTTGGTTTTAGTGGTGGTGTTATATCTACTCAAAATCTTTGGCATGATGTATTTGCAAGGTGCAATGCCAAATAGTCCTGTACACCTCATTATTCTCACTTTTGTGACCATGATTCAGGACTTGATTCGCTTTTGTCGTTATTTAATTTTTGCGACGATTATTTTGAGTTGGGTGGTGATGTTTACTCAATCAAGATCGCCTTATATTGAAGTGATTCAAGAGTTGGCTGAGCCATTATTGGCGCCGTTCCGCCGAATTATGCCAAATATGGGGATGATTGATCTTTCTCCTATTTTGGCTATCTTGGCATTGATCATTGCTGAAAAAGTCATGGAATATGCTGCAATTGCGCTACTAACTGGTCTTTAATAGGCAATATGTTTTTAGCGTCAAATAAATTGATGATCTTTTATTTAAAACCGAGTTGTATAACCAACTCGGTTTTTTTATAGGTTATGGATGTCTTTTTTAATCGTGAATTCAATCTAAATCTATCGAAAAACTTATATTTTAAAATCAATGTGATGAATGCATTTTTGAATGAGCTAATGCTTTCATTGCCAAACCTTACATCTAAAGTCTAAATCGTTTTGTGTAGGTGATGCTTCACTTTGCTTAACTAATTTTTATTTAGTCGCTTTCTTGCGCTGCAAACAAAGCAGTGCTTTGTTTTTGCTTATATCCTCCCGCTCAACATGGTGACATTCAGGTCGCCTCGCGATAGCAAGACCATCTGTAAATCAAAAATAAAAAAACTGTTTCAACAAAACTTTTTTAAAAATTCATATAAAAAGCATAAAGTTGATTAAGTATACATGCTTGAAATTAAAACCTTTGTATGAACAATTGGGCAATTTAGCTATATTTTTTAAGGTTTTATATTCTATCGTATTCAGTGTTCTCAGCTTAGCTCTATCAATATTAGAGCCCTCAATAAAGACTTATCTATCACATAAACGAACTATAAATTTATAAAAACTCATAAGGACATATTTAAATAAATCATATGAGACTAGACAGAATCGTATGTATACTGATCAATATTTTTAACAAATATTAAAAACTATGTTAAATAATATTTACTTTTTATTGGAAAAATTGGGATTAACAACACAAAAGCGTGCACTACATGCCCAGTTCAGTAATCATACTCTCAATGACCATGTATTCTTGCAATGTATTCATGGGACACATGCCATCAATGATGGGGTGAACTTACAACTGATTTGTCTATCTACGCTGAACGATATTGCATTAAAAAGCTTTATTGGCTGTCGTGTAGCCATTGATGTGGTCAATGATCGCTCCGAACTCAATCGTATTTCAGGAATTGTCACCAAAGCAGAGGTGGGTGCCTCAGATGGTGCGTTGACGATTTATCGACTAACAGTAGAAGACCCAACTGCATTGTGGAAACAGCGTAGAAACTCGCGCGTATTTATGAATATGTCTGCTTTACAGGTAGTCGAAGTTATATTTAATGAATGGCGAGACAGATCTCCACTGTTTGCTTCAAGTTTAACTTTGGATAAAAGCGGTCTAACTAAAGATTACGATATTCGACCCTTCATTATGCAGAATAATGAACGAGATATAGATCTTATTCAAAGGCTTCTAGCATCGGAAGGCGTGACCAGTTTAATTGATGAAGCACAGCTTAAAGTCTCTCATTTTAATGAACCCATCCAGCCTCAAAAGCTTCGATTGATTGATGACAATACTCAATACGAAAGTTTAGAACGACGCACGATCCGCTTTCATCGAAGTTCATCTGTAGAGACTCGCGATTCGATTATCAATTTTACAGGACAACGTTCACTTCAACCGACGTCTGTACATATTCAACGTTGGCAAGCCGATATTCTTGAAATCGAAGAAGGTGCAGGCAATGTACAAAGCAAACATCAGCACAGTGACCAGTACGATAATGCCAGTCTAGGCTTAGAACAAGTATGGCACTTTAGCCCTGCATGGATACCTGACTTGAATGGGGAGGATGGTGCAACGCCATCAAGCAACAGTCAGATCGAACGCTTTAACCAAAACCTCAGCAACTACTACGATGCCCAAGCCAAACAATTCACCGCAATATCGACGGTACGAGATGCGCAGGTTGGTTATCACTTTGAGCTAAAAGGGCATCCTCAAATCGATCAAAAAGATTCTGCCGATCAGCAGTTCTTGATCATCTCCAAAACCTTTTATCACCCAAATAACTTACCCAAAGACTTGAGCCATCAAGTCGAAGCACTCATCCGACAAAGCCAATGGCAACTCGCCCATCTCACCGTAAACAACAGCGAAGAACGCCAAGCGAATCAGTTGGTGCTACAACGACGTAATATTACAGTTGTTCCTGAATATAATCCCTTAACTCAAAGACCCGTAGCCCATCCAATGCGAGCGAGAGTGGTTGGACCGAGTGGAGACGAAATCCATGTCGATGAATGGGGACGCATCAAGGTTCGCTTCCTGTTTACCCGCAAAGAAGACCATAGCCATGATGGTGGTGCAGGTGCGAACGACAATGATACCGACTCAGCTTGGGTCGATGTATTGACGCCATGGGCAGGCGAAGGTTATGGAGCTCGCTTCTTACCGCGTATTGGAGAGTTGGTCGTGGTTGACTTCTTTGCGGGGGATATTGACAGACCTTTTGTGGTGGGGCGTATTCATGAAGGATACCGTTATCCAACCAAGTTTGATGACAAAGGCAAGTTACCCGATACCAAGAAGTTGGCAGGGATTAAAAGTAAGGAATATCAGGGTAGTGGCTATAACCAACTGAGATTTGATGATACCACCAACCAGATCAGCAGTCAGTTACACAGCAGTCATGGTGCAACTCAACTCAATCTTGGCAATCTCAGTTATCCAAAAGAGACAGATAGAAGTGAAGGGCGAGGTGAAGGCTTTGAGTTAAGAACGGACCAATGGGGCGCAATACGTGCAGAACAAGGCTTATTGCTGAGTACTCACGCTCAAAATGGCGCATCAGGTAATCATCTAGATACAACCGAAGCCAAAAGTCAGTTAGAAAATAGTCTCAACAATTCAAAAGCTTTAAGTGAAGTTGCCAAACATCAACAAACTGATCCTTTAGACAATTTGGAACATTTAAAGTCTTTTGTTGCAGCTTTGGAAAAAGATGATACAGAACAAACCAAAAGCCAAGCCGATGCATTTAAACAAGCACTTATGATATTGGCGTCACCAAACTCAATTGCACTTAGCAGTAATCAAGATATCCATCTCTCGGCAGATGGACAAATTAGCCATAGTGCGAGCGATAGTATCAACCTCAGTACGCAAAAGAGCGTAGTAGCACATGCGCAAAACAAGATTAGTCTATTTGCAGCGCAGGAAGGTGCAAGGTTATATGCTGGCAAAGGCAAAGTTGAAATACAAGCTCAGAATGATGGTGCAGATTTGATTGCACGTAAAGGCGTTCAAATCATTTCTACTGAAGATCGCATCGAATTTATTGCCAATAAGAAAATTGTAATTCTATCTGATACTTCTATGCTTGAGGTGAGTGGTAAAGGTGTGCTTACAACAACACCAGGTTTGTTTGAAAGTAAGGCGGGACAACATAAGTTTGAAAGCGGACAAAAGATTGTGACAACCTTACCTAATATACCTAACTCAAATTTAGAGGGTTTTAATCAGGGATTTAACTTAATCAGTGACGAACAGATTAAAAACTTACCTTTTAAACTATTTAATTCAAAACATAGTTATCAGTTCAATGCTAATCTAGATGAAGAACAACAAACTCAATTTGTTCAAACTGGAACTGAAGCTGAAAAATTGGAACTTAAATATTCAGGCGATGATGATATCAATCATCAATGGAAAGAAGAGTGATTAGAAAATTTAATTTAAATAGAAAAAAGCTAATTATATTAATTATTTGTCTTTTTGTTGGCTTGGTCGTCATCGCCAAGTTGATTAACCTTGGAAGAGATTTTATGAAACCGCCTATTGTCTTTTTAATCCCTGAAAACTTCATTGGTCCTGTGTTTGTTGTATTTGATCAAGATGATGGGCAAGACTTAAAAACAGACCCTTTAGGTGTCTCTCTAACCGTTCCAGAAAGTGGCTTAATTAAAGTAAAAGCCTCAAAAAGTGATGTCCTAACAAGAGGAATGAACTACGATAAACGCAATGTTTATTGGTTGACTATCACAAAAGAAGGACAACGAATTAATATGCCTTATTTTGGTGGAGGTGGGCATGATTATGACAAAGAGGTTAATTGGTCTTGGTATATCGATACCAATAATCAAGCTAAACAAATAATATTCGATCCGAAACTTTATCCTAAAACTAATGACCCTGATTCTTATTTTTTAACCAAAGAGCAGGCTAAGTTAAAAACAGTCTACTACTGGGATACTTCTCGTGCAGATGTTTGGAAAAAACCATTAGAACTAGAAGCATTTAATGCTGATTATAACAATGAAAGTAGACAACAAGGAGAAACATTTACCTCTATGAGTTTTAGTGTCTTTTATCCCAATATGAAGAGTGAAAATATTGATGCTTCTGATATTCGAGGGGATATGAGTCTAAATGAATTGGAGAAAAAACTCATAGAAATAACTCCTTTAAAACATCAATATTTAAAAGAATATTTAGAGAAAAAATAAAGGATTGAAAATGGGTACAACTTTAGCATCTGTAATGACCACACCTGCTGATCCGAATAAAAAACGTCATGATGTTGTGATTAAGATGGTTAAACTGGCGAATTATCAGATTAATCTACGTTCATTTCATCCTAATAAGCAGTTTGAAGCAAAGGGTTTCTTTTTTCATGGAGATAACCGTGGATTTTCCTTAGGAACAAGTTATTTTTTAACTAAAGCTAATCAAAAAGTACCAACTGATGGCGTTACATCCCGTGTTTGGTCACGGTCAAATATAAATTTAGCGCAGATTAATCAATTTCAATCATTACCTAGACCTATTGTAGAATCTAATACATCAGGACCATTAAGAATTGCGGGAGTGCCTATACTTGGGCATGATGAAGATTATAAAGATAAAAAATATAAACCAACAGGAACGCTTAAAGTCACTGTGCCAGATGTAAAATTTGAAAGCCCACGTAGTTTTAACTTTATCTCCCACTATCATGGTAAAAATCACGCCTTTGCTATGTCTCGTACAGTTTATGATTACACTGGGAAAAGTTTTGTTCCTGATTTAGATGTACGTCATGAGTTGATGATTCGGGTTGAACGGATCAATAAGTATATGGATATTACTTCACTGGTATATGGTGATGGTTTTCCAAATACTGAAGGATTTATTGAGGATGAACAGGGGAATAAAATTTTTATCGGTGTACATATTCGAATTGGTACACCTGCAACTCACTTATTCGGAGACAATAAGCGTCTTATGTGGGCAAATGCTATTCGTATTGGCTTAAAAGAAGATGGTACTTTTGCTAATACGTTATGGGTTTTTGCCCAAGGATTAGGTGGTCCAAAAGAGTATCGAGACGATTATGGCTTAACCATAGAAAGGAAAGGAAATATAACAAGAAGAATTGTTGAACCATTAACACAACAGGCGACAATATTTTTTTGGAATTTTCAGGAAATCAGTGCAATTACTAAAAAAAATTATAAAGCTCCATTCAGACTAAAGATTGACAATGATTTATCAGGCATTGAAAACCAACTCTTTGAATCCTTTAAAACTCCACCTATCTTAAAAACAACTGTTCAGGATTGGAATAATATGTTTCTGCAACAAAATCCAAACGAAGGGCGGAGTAAAGCAATCTTTCAATTAGATGATTCTAAGTGGAAAAAAACTGAGGGTGACAATGGCACAAAATAATGATGCAGGGAAGGGATTGCTGCGCTTGAAATGGAGTTGGAAAAAGCGAAAAAGATTAACAAATCAAAGGCTGGATAAATTTGGAGTAGTTTTACTTCTTTTGAATATTTTAAAGATTTGCAGTCCATAAGATGTATATTCATGCTGACACTCAAGCTGTAGATATACATTTCCTTGAACCAAAAGATGATTGGAAACGTCAAGTTGATGGTCAACTCATGTCTTCAGCAGTACCTGGAACAATGCCAGTCATTCCTCCCTATTATTATGAACAATTTCGACAGTATTTTGAGAAAAAGACAGGTGTGAGATGGACAATCAAAAAATTAGTAAATTAATAAAAAAAATTACGTTTTGTTTTTTATTATTTGGAATAACCACAATGAATTACGCTGAAAATTTTAAAATTAAACATCGCTATGTTCAAGTTAATCACAGTTTTGGTATCCCGATGCAAACATGGAAACATGAGATTTTTGTCAGTAATGATGACTATATTGTCACTGGACGCTTAAGTGATATATTTTCAATTAAAAGCGATGACTTTGGTGTATTTAAAGTTCCATTAACAGCAGATTTAAAAAAAACAATGTATGAGGTTAATAAAATATTGAGAATTCCAAAAATTGACAAAATACTGGCAACCAGCAAGAAAGAAAAAGACTTTTATTATGTATTAGATCATGATACACCTCAAAAAAAATATGCAACTATTCAAGGGTTTGAAATCTATAATAAATGGAATATAAATGAATACCTTAAATATGGTAAAAAAAATCAAGCTAATTTTAGCCAAAAGATCAGTGATTTTATTGAGGATTTAGATAGATTTGGATATTCAAAAGAAAAAAAGAAATTCGCTGATTTTTATGGAACAACCAATATTATTCCAAGAAAAGAAGGCTTAGAAGTAATTCTAACTTTAAAAAATGTAGGTCCTTTTGATGTAACTTTTTCTAATCCATCACATTGGGGCGATATTGCTAATCTTGAAGAACCTTTTAATGAAAATAAAATATGGTATGAAGTCCGTTTAGGTGCACAATGTCATGAAAAGTCATGTTGGACTAGATTAGCATTACAGTCTGAATATCTAATTAAAAATGATTTTTCACCTGAAGAATTAGCAAAATATTATTTTATATTAAAATCAAATAGCGAAAGAAATTTTCGTTATTTAATACCCTACAATAAAATTACGACTACTTTTACCAATGGTGAAATAAATACCAATCGAACTAAAGAAGGTTATATTCACTTTGATCAAGGATTAGCACTTAAATTAACTTTTTGGAATATGGATGTTGATTTTGGGGGAGTTTTTTCAAAAAGAGTGTGGAAAGAAGAAAAAGAATCACAAATCAAAGGTTGGATAAATTTGGAGTAGATTATGTTTATTATCTCAGTAAGTTTTTTTAATTTTTTGTATTGTGTTAAAGGTTTATCATTATCAAAATGCGTTTAAAGAAAACAATCAATATCCAAAGGACTACTTTGAGAAAAAATGAAAATAATAGAAGGGCAAATTGAAAACCTATTTGTTCATAAAGCCAAGTATGATTTTATAAAAAATAGTGGTAAACAAGCCACAGTATCAGCTGCACTCGGAGCTGCTGTAGGGAGCGCTGCTCTAGCTTCATAAGCCATTTTAGTTACCAATAGCCAATGGGATGTAAAAGAGTGTAGCTTCGAATTGAATGGGCAAAAATATGAAGGATTATTTGAAGATATTTACTTTTCAAATCATGTCCATGTTTTAAATGATAACAAAACATAGCCTTTAACCTTATTTAGTATAAAAAACTATTTTATCTTGGGCTATTTTGTATTCTTTAATTTCTTTCTTATGAATAAAATTAATTTTCTCTAACTCAAGTGTAAGCTTGGTATTTATATCATTTAATAAAATCACATGCCTGCCAGAAACTATTATTTCATTATAAGGATTATGCAATTGTGTTAAATATTTAATGAGAGCCTCCTTGCTTAAATATTTAATTTGATCTATTAATAATTCTAATTGTTTCATATTTGAGATAGTGCTCGAAAAATAAATATCTATATATTCTAAAGGAAGAGCTAAAGTTAAATCATTGTATAGTTTAATTATATATTTTTTAATATTATCAGAGCGTGAAAACAACGTGGATCCCAATTTATCACTAAGATCTTTCTTGAATGCATTAGTAAATTTATTAGATGAAAAAATGATTTCAAATTCTTCATTTGATATTTCGAATTCATCACAAATTTTATCTATTAGACCAGAATTTTGGTATTGGGATAGAAACTCTATTAAAATATTACTAGATTTGACTCGTAAATTTTCAAAGTTTTCATTAGATAACATCAGGATTTTATTTTTACATAATAATAAAATTTTATCGTCAGATAATTCAGAGATATCTAAATTACGGTAAATATAATAACGGGACTTTATCAGACATTCATATGCTGAAATATTAAAAGCATTTTCTTTTAACAAGTCTAATTGGAATTTCTTTGAAGTATCATTAAGTTTTTCGAAATCCTTAGAATCGGAAATTTTAAATTTTTGTAATTCTTGGTGAACATCAGAAGTGTTAATATAATTGATTAAAATATCATCTAAAGTGAACTCTTTACTCTCAAAATAAAATATTAAAGAGTTCCAGGTTGGAATTAATCTGTGGTGATTTAGAATTAAATTCCATAAGCTAACACATTGAATATCTTTTATATTGGGAATTTGAGTATTGTTATTTTTAATTAACCATTTTTTGTGTTCCGTGCTTAAATCATCTTTATTTAATAATCTAATGAAATTATCTGAGTTCTCATTTAAGCTAATAGCTAACGGAACTATTACTTCTTCGAAATAATGGTCAATAGAAGCATCTATCTGAAGTTTTAAATAAGTAGGTAGGAATTTTTGAGGAATACCATAAGGCATTGAATCAAAATTTCTTTGAATCTCACTATGATCTTCAACACTATTATTTAATAATAGAATTTGTAATATCATTCTTTTGTTAAAACCAAAATACTCATTTTCACAAATTTCATTAAATAAATCTAAATCATTTGGTGAGCAATTCAAGTATTCAAAGGTAGGTGAGGTGGATGATAAAAAATTAGAAATTTTTTCTGGGGTATTACCGTAAATATCTTTAATGAAACTAATAAAATCTTTTTTAATTGAAATATAGTCTCTTAAAGATTTGTTCTTATTTAATTTTTCAATATTTTCACTATAAATTGATTTTAATATTAATTTTAAGTAATGATCTACTTGTTCATCAGCCATTAGAGATGATGAAAAATAATCGAAAAAATTTTCCCAGTATATTGTAATAGAATTTATAAATTCTGGTAGGTTTTTTCCCCTATCTATATACATAATTATAAAATTTTTTGATCTATCCTCTTCATTAGATAGTAAGTTAAATAGATTAAAATAATAATCTTGAAATTCATTTTTATTATTTAAAATATAATCTATCATGTCAAAATTAAGGATACTAGTATGTCTAAATTGTCTTGCTGTTAGATATCTTTTTAATACTTTTTCAACGTTTATTAATGATTGATCAAATTCTGAATTTACTTGATTTAATACGCGTTGAGCATAATCTCGCTCTTCAAAATTAATAACACTATTGAAGAAAAATGAAATATAGTCAGGGTAATTTTCATCAATATAACCTTCACGTACTAAGAATTGAAGAAGTTTTGGATGTTTGGTTTCGTCGAAAAAACTAAGAGTATTTTTTTCTAAAATTTCCTTTAGGTTGGAGTGTTGCAAATGATTAATTCTTTCAATTAATAATTTTCTTTTATTGAGAATTTGCTCTTTAATAGAATTTTGTTTATTAGTTATATTTTTTTTACGTTTCTCATAGCTATCTTTATACCCTAAACTTTTTTCAATTTCTGAAAAATTAAAAATATTATTGTTGTTTATAATAGTGGTATTTACTGTTTGCCCTGAATTATTAATGCTCCACTTAAGAGTGTTTGCATTTTTTATTAATGTAAAAATCTCATTATCTAACATATTTTCTACATCTATAGGTTCATCATCTGCATATAAATTTAAATTGTATTGAGCAGTAACAGCATTGTAATAATCAGTTCTAATTGTTGTAATTTGAGGTGTTTTCTTTTGAATCTCATAAATGTATAGGCGCTTTAAGTCGTCTAAGGAGTTTAATGTTTCTTTCTCACCATCTTTTAAATCATTATCTATAATTTTAACTTCATTTTGTAACTCATAAGATAGTTTTTCTATTAATTGAGGTTTTAATTCTTTAAATATATAGTAAATTTTTCCTTTATTTCTGTGGAGATTAGCAAACTCAGAAGGATAGTAGTTTTTATAAATAATGATAGCTAGTAGCTTATTTTTATTGAGATTTGGGTTATTTAGTTTTTTTACGTATAACTCAAATTCATTAAATATGTTAGTTACAAGACGTAAATCATCGAAATATAATGAGATTTGATGTAGGAAAATATCATCAATTTCATTATTTAATTCTTTATTTACATCTTTGTTAATATAGTTTTTCTTAATTAAATCATAGGCATTTGTTGGGTTGATGACAGGGATAATAGGAATAATAAAATCAAAAAATTTAGATCGATCTTTATCTTTGAACATATTATCTCTAATGGCATAAATAAATATAATATGTCTTTTTATTTGTTGGGATTTATTTATTAATGTATTTAGTTCTCTAAGTCTAATAAATATTTCAGTGTTATCAAAACGATCTAAATCTTCAATAACAATTACATCGAAGTCAGTCTGTTCAAAAAAGTACAAGATTTCATCTAAGTATTTATTTAAAATGGACTCATGATGGTCATTGTTTAAAATTATTTCTGAATCTTGAAATTTTAATTTTAGTTCTTTAACTCTTTCTAAATATTTTAATGCTAAAAATATTGCAGTAGTTGAAAAAAGACAAAATATTATTGTTGCAATTTGATTGATAATATCAGTTACTGGATTTAAGTTATTGAATTTTTTAAATATCTCGTTTGAAGGTGAGAAAATAACAAGTGTTGAAAAAATCCATAAAATTATAAATATAGTATTTTTAAATAATTCTGAGATTTTTATAGTTTCTATTCTTTTTAGTCGAGATTTAGGGATATCTCTTTGACTTACTGTATACAAAAGTTGTTGTAATATACTTTTTTCAATAGTTTCTATGTCAATATCTTTATATTGCTCATCTTCCTGGCTATCTTTAAATGTAGCTAATGAAATATTTAGATAATTCCATTGTGGATTAAATTTTTGGAATGTTAATATTACACTGCTTTTCCCAGCGCCATAAGGCCCAGTTATTGCGATATTATTTATATCCTGTTGAGATACCGCATAAGTGAGCATCTCTGTATATGCTTTATCTTCATCTGCATTTTGAATGGGGGTTAATGGTAAATATTGGATTTTTTGAGAACTTAAGGTGGGAGTAAGAATTTCTCTAATTTTTTTTAATGAAGATTGAACTTCACTACATATTAATTTTACTTTGATATATTTATCTTCTGACATTCAAATTTTCACTTGGACAACTTATAGATTGTTTATATTTTACACAGAAATCATCTTATTTATCTATTAATTTTCAATAATTTATTCATAAAAAAACCGCCAGTAATGGCGGTTTTCTATGACAAACTATGCGTCGTAATTGACAAACCTTGTGTCGCATGACGCGATGGTCTACCTTACCAGCTCAACGCACCACCAGTTTGATAATCAGTTACACGCGTTTCAAAGAAGTTTTTCTCTTTACGCAAGTCCATCATTTCAGACATCCACTGGAATGGGTTATTTACACCAGCAAACTGCTCAGGTAGACCAAGCTGTGCTAAACGACGGTTACAGATGAATTTCAAATATTCTTCCATCATCGCTGCATTCATACCCAATACACCACGTGGCATCGTGTCACGCGCATATTCGATTTCAAGCATGGTACCTTCAAGAATCATTTGAATGATTTCTTCTTGGAACTCAGCAGTCCATAAGTGTGGATTTTCGATCTTGATTTGGTTAATCATGTCGATACCAAAGTTCAAGTGCATAGACTCATCACGCAAGATGTATTGGAATTGCTCAGCAACACCATTCATCTTGTTACGACGACCCATAGACAAGATTTGGCTGAAACCACAGTAGAAGAAGATTCCTTCAAGTACACAATAGAATGCAATCAAATTACGCAATAAGATCTGATCGTTTTCAGGTGTACCCGTATGGAAAGTAGGATCACTCAAAGACTGTGTGTACTTCAAGCCCCATGCTGCTTTACGAGCCACAGATGGAACTTCGCGGTACATGTTGAAGACTTCGCCTTCATCCATACCCAAAGATTCGATACAGTACTGGTAAGCATGGGTGTGAATCGCTTCTTCAAATGCTTGACGCAAGATATATTGACGGCATTCAGGGTTGGTAATATGACGGTAGATCGCCAAAACCAAGTTGTTTGCAACCAATGAATCTGCGGTTGAGAAGAAACCTAAAGAACGCATTACAATGGTACGCTCATCTTCAGTCAAACCATTTTCAGACTTCCACAGTGCGATGTCATGGTTCATGTTGACTTCTTGTGGCATCCAGTGGTTTGCACATCCGTCTAGGTATTTTTGCCAAGCCCACTCATACTTGAAAGGTACAAGTTGGTTTAAGTCTGCGCGACAGTTGATCATGGCTTTATCATCAACTTGTACACGTTGTGCACCCATTTCAAGCTCTTCCAAGCCCGGTGCGACATCCAGCTTTTCTAAGGCGTGAGATGCTCTTGCCAATGAATCGGTTGGATTTGTTGATCTTGCTGTATAGGTTCCAGCGGATTGTGCAGCTGCCAAATTCTGCGATGATTGCTTTGCATCAGATACCACCTGCGAATCAGTCGTTTTTTTCGGTTCGACGGGCGCAGGCTGGTGAGCTTGTGCAGCTTGTTTCGGTTCATCATCTTCAAAATCGTCCCAACTTAGGATAGACATCGTTGTTCTCTCTTCGTTGTTAATATCTATGTTCGACATCTCACAAAAAAGATGTCACTACTATACGCTTATTCTGTGCAAGCAAAATTAAGTTTTGCCGATAGTTGTTTCGTTCTTGTTCGAAAGAACAGATACCCACACTACTTATTTTGATTACGCTTTTGCTGTTTGCGGATCGCAATAAATGCATAGACCGCAGGGACATAAAAAACCAAAAAGGCTAAGATCAGCACAATTATGCCTAACTCATAGTTATGACTTAAATGGAACATGGCTCAGCCTTTTGTGATTTTAGAATGATTCAATTCCCTTAAATTCCCTGTTAAAAGGGAGGGACTTTCATCCCACCTTTTATTTTGAGGAATCGCCCTCCTTTTTTAAAAAGAGGGTCGGGGAGGAGTACTTACTGACAAGCTTCACAATCAGGATTGTCAATTGAGCAAGCTTGTGGCACTGGTGCTGCTTGAGAGAAACCTTCTTCTTCAGCAGGTGCTTCAGGTTTAGCTTCAGGTGCAACCGCTGCCACTGGAGCAGCCACAGTTGTCGGTTTAACTGCGTTTAAAGCACCTGTGTTAATGGTTGATTTTTCAGCAGATGTTGCACCCAATGCACGGAGGTAATAGGTTGTTTTAAGACCACGTAACCAAGCCATCTTATACGTGATGTCAAGTTTTTTACCATTTGCACCCGAGATATAGAGGTTCAATGATTGTGCTTGATCAATCCATTTTTGACGACGTGATGCAGCATCAACGATCCAACGTGTATCCACTTCAAACGCTGTTGCAAAAATTGCTTTTAATTCATCAGGAATACGAGCAATTTTTTGTACAGAACCTTCGAAATGTTTAAGGTCATTGACCATCACAGAGTCCCAAAGACCACGATCTTTTAACGCACGTACTAAGTATGGGTTGATCACTGTAAATTCACCTGAAAGGTTTGATTTTACATACAGGTTTTGGAAAGTAGGTTCGATTGACTGAGAAACGCCACAAATGTTAGAAATCGTTGCTGTAGGCGCAATCGCCATCACATTTGAGTTACGCATACCGTCTTTTTGAACTTTGGCACGTAAAGTGTCCCAGTCTAAACGTTGAGTACGGTCAACTTCGAACATGCGCTCTGGACGAGATTTTGCAACGATCTCTAAAGAGTCGATTGGCAAGATACCTTGATCCCACAATGAACCTTTGAATGTTGAATAAACACCACGTTCAATCGCAAGGTCGCTAGAAGTTTGGATCGCATAGTAGCTGATCACTTCCATAGACTCATCAGCAAAGTCGACTGCTTCATCTGAACCATAACCCATACCCAATTCATATAAAGCATCTTGGAAGCCCATGATACCCATACCCACTGGACGGTGTTTAAGGTTTGAATTACGTGCTTGTTCAACTGCGTAGTAGTTGATGTCAATCACGTTATCGAGCATACGAACTGCTGTTTTTACAGTACGCGCCAATTTTTCACGGTCAAGTTTACCGCCTTGAACGTGTTGAACAAGGTTGATTGAACCTAAGTTACATACTGCGATTTCATCTTTATTGGTATTTAAAGTGATTTCTGTACATAAGTTAGATGAGTGAACTACGCCAACATGTTGTTGTGGTGAACGTAAGTTACATACGTCTTTGAATGTGATCCACGGGTGACCTGTTTCAAACAACATTGATAACATTTTGCGCCATAAGTCTTTCGCACGGATTTTCTTATGAAGCATGTTGCTTTCTTTAGCGATGCCTTCATAGTAAGCATAGCGCTCAGCAAATGCAGCGCCAGTTAAGTCATGTAGATCAGGCGTTTCAGATGGCGTGAACAATGTCCACTCAGCATCTTCAATCACACGTTGCATAAACAAATCTGGAACCCAGTTCGCTGTGTTCATGTCGTGCGTGCGACGACGGTCATCACCTGTGTTTTTACGTAGCTCTAGGAATTCTTCAATATCCAAGTGCCAAGTTTCAAGGTATGCACAGACTGCACCTTTACGTTTACCACCTTGGTTAACGGCAACAGCGGTATCGTTAGCAACTTTAAGGAAAGGAACTACACCTTGAGATTTACCGTTTGTACCTTTGATGTAGGAGTTCAAAGCACGAACAGGTGTCCAGTCATTTCCTAAACCACCCGCCCATTTAGACAGGAGGGCATTGTCACGCATTGCACCATAGATGTCGTAAAGATCATCTTGAATGGTGGTTAAGTAACAGCTTGATAATTGTGGACGTAAAGTACCTGAGTTAAACAGTGTTGGTGTAGACGCCATATAATCGAAGCTAGACAATAAGTCATAGAATTCGATTGCACGGTCTTCACGCTGTTCTTCATTTAATGCAAGCCCCATAGAGACACGCATAAAGAACAATTGCGGAAGTTCAAAACGTACATCATTTGAATGAATGAAGTAGCGGTCAAACAAAGTTTGTAGACCTAAATAGGTAAATTGGTTTGAACGTTCTGGTTTGATCGCTGCTGCCAATTTAGCAAGGTCGAAGTTTAAAAGTTCTGGTGAAAGAAGTTCTAACTCGATCCCTTTTTTCAGGTAAGTTTCAAGCGCATCACCTTCTTCGGTATCTGTCGCTAAACCTAAGAATTTTAAACCTGTTGCAACTAAATCATCACGAAGTAAACGTGCAGTTACATAGGTGTAGTTTGGTTCTTGTTCGATACGGGTACGGGTCGCCATCATCATCGTCGTTGAGATGTCTGACTGTTTTACACCGTTATATAAGTTTTTAACTGTTTCATCGACAATGGCTTGAACATCAATACCTTCTAAGCCTTCACTCGCTTTTTCAATCGTGGCTTGAAGTTTGCCCAAATCTAGAGGCTGAAGCTGACCATTCGCATCTGTGATTTGTAAAGTTGGGTGATGATGAGCACCTGTTTGTTTACGTGCTTCAGAACGTTGTTCACGATAGATCACATAAGCACGTGCAACTTTTTGTTCGCCTGTACGCATAAGTGCCAATTCAACTTGGTCTTGAATTTCTTCAATGTGAATTGTTCCGCCAGACGGTAAACGACGATTAAAAGTGTTCATAACCATTTCTGTTAATTGTGTAATACGGTCATGAATTCGGCTTGAGTCTGCGCTTTGCTGGCCCTCAACAGCCAAAAAAGCTTTACCAATTGCTACAGCGATTTTATCTGCATCAAAAGCGGCAACATCACCAGTGCGTTTAATCACTTGTAGTTGACCAGGGGTTGTAATGGCGTTCATTGTCAGCGTAGCTCCATTGTCATCATCTTTGTTATGTTTATGGACCATTTGAACCGGACGAGATGCAATTTTGTTCGTCACGATGTTTGAGGACTAAACACAATACTTAGTGGTTTAATTTAATTTAGAACACAAGATACGGTAATTTTAAGGTCAGATCAATATTGACATTTTAAGAATGTTTTATCTCTAATCAGTAAATTTTTATTTGTGTCTTTTTCCCTTAAAGAACCATTTTTGTTATATGCCTTATTTGGCAAGGACATAGCATAACAAACACTGCCAAGAGTGCTTATAGATAACTATGTGGATAACTTAAAAAACGACGAACTGTTTAAACAGAATATGAACAATGAAATATTTTGTATAAAAAATAGTCTGCGTATTGATTGTGTTAGGAATATTGCTAAATACTGACAAGTGTTCTTGGAAAACTGTCTACAATTCAATAGTTAATAAAAATATAACAAATTGATACGCTCATGTATCAGTTTGGTGAATGAGGTCTTGTTTACATTGTAAACGTGTGTATATTGCAAAACATAGTGTCTTGAATCTGCGAGATTTGTAGCAGGGACCAAACCAAATATAGGGGCAAATAGATGAGCCAAGAAGAAAAGTTACCAAAGATTTTGATTGTTGAAGATGACGAGCGTCTTGCTCGCTTAACTCAAGAATATTTAATTCGTAATGGTCTTGAGGTTGGGGTAGAACCAGATGGCAATCGTGCAATTCGCCGAATTATTGCTGAGCAACCAGATCTTGTGGTCTTAGATGTCATGTTGCCAGGTGCAGACGGTTTAACCGTTTGTCGTGAAGTTCGTCCACATTATCATCAACCGATTTTGATGTTGACTGCACGTACTGAAGATATGGATCAAGTACTTGGCTTGGAAATGGGTGCAGATGACTATGTTGCTAAACCTGTTCAACCGCGTGTACTGCTCGCACGTATCCGTGCATTGTTACGTCGTACAGACAAAGCGCCTGAAGATGAAGTGGCTCAACGTATTGAGTTTGATGATCTGGTGATTGACAATGGCGGTCGTTCAGTGACCTTAAATGGTGAGTTGGTTGATTTCACCAGCGCTGAATATGATTTGCTTTGGTTGTTGGCGTCCAATGCCGGGCGTATTCTCTCCCGTGAAGACATCTTCGAGCGTTTACGTGGTATCGAGTACGATGGTCAAGACCGTTCAATCGACGTTCGTATTTCTCGTATTCGTCCAAAAATCGGTGATGATCCAGAAAATCCAAAACGTATTAAAACTGTACGTAGTAAAGGTTATCTATTTGTTAAAGAGACTGGTCTATAAACGATGGGTCAATCATCTAAAATGCTTGCCTATACAACGGCAAGCATAACGAAGGTGAGTTTGCGTGTCTAAACACAGTATATTCCTGCGTATTTATGCTGGGCTGGTTATTCTTGTGGTGTTGGTGGCATTGTTTGGATACTTGCTTGTTCAAATAATTAACTACCAACGTGCGCAGGAATATCGCGAATCTTTAACAGATGGTATTTCATTTGTGATTAGCGAAGGTGTGGCACGTCAACAAACCGAGCAACAACGTCTTGATTGGATTTCGGACGCTTCTGATTTATTGGAATTGCCTATTTATTATCTGGATGCACAAAAAGTTGATTTATCACGTACGGAAGAAAAACGTATTGAAAGTCAAAAAGCAGTTGTGCGTTATGATGCTGAACAGGGGATTGCTTATTTGGTGTTGGGCATCCGCAATGATCCTAAACATTATCTTTATATCAAAGTAGATCAAATTGGCGAACGCCAAATGAAGGCATTGCCTGTCTTTATTTTGGATTATCTGGTTTATTATCCGGGTCAAGAACAAGAATATCTTAAAAAAATTCAACAGCACTTTTCTTACCATGTTGGTGTAGAAAAAATATCTCAGCTCAATCTTGATTCTGAGCAAATTGGTCGTTTAAGGTCAGATCAAAGTGTTATTTTGTGGCGGGACAGCGCAACAGTCCGTGGCACAACTATTTCCATCGTTTCTCCGTTGCCAAACTCACCAACCGATGTACTCGTACTCGGACCTGTTCCAATGTTTAATTGGATGCCAGTCAAACTTGCTGCGGGAATTACCTTGTTGAGTATGTTCTTGCTTTGCTTGGGTGTATACGGTTTGATCGTGCCAATGCAACGTAAGCTGAAACAGGTCAATCAAGCTTTGGATGTGATGAAAACAGGTGATATGTCACAGCGTGTACCGGTTGAGGGTTATGATGAGATGGCGAGTCTTGCCAGTAGTTATAACAGCATGTCCGATCATATTCAGCGTTTGATTGAAGCTCAACGAGAATTGATGCGTGCAGTGTCGCATGAGTTGCGGACGCCTGTGGCACGTATCCGTTTTGGTATGGAAATGTTGGCTGATGAAGAAGATCATGACTATCGTTTGCAACAGGTTGAAATGATCGACAAAGATATCGAGGCATTGAATACTTTGATTGATGAGATTATGACCTATGCCAAGTTGGAGCAGGGTACGCCTTCTTTAGACTTTGAAAAAATTGCATTGATTGATGTTTTACAACAGGTTGCGACAGAAACTGAGGCTTTAAAAACTCAGAAAATAATTCATCTCAATCCACTTTCGTCTGACGTGGTGGTTGATGCGGAACGTCGTTATTTACATCGTGTGGTGCAAAACCTTGTTGGTAATGCGGTACGTTATTGTGATCATCAAGTTAGCCTAAGTGGTGGTGTCAACCATCAAACCAAGATGGCATATGTGTGTGTCGAAGATGATGGTCCAGGAATTCCCGAAGAAGACCGTAAACGTGTATTTGAAGCATTTGCCCGTTTGGACGACAGCCGTACCCGCGCTTCTGGTGGTTATGGTTTGGGATTGTCGATTGTGAGTCGTATTGCTTATTGGTTTGGTGGCACGATTGAGGTTGATCAAAGCCCAGAACTTGGTGGGGCAAGATTCACCATGTCTTGGCCTGTTGAGCGGTTTAAGAAAAAGAAAGTGTAAGCAAGTAAAGTGAAAGCTTAGTGTTGTGGTTAAAAAGCTAAGCATAAAAAACACCGAAATATTTCGGTGTTTTTTTATTTAAGCACTCAGCAGGCTTATTTTTAAGCTTTGGAACTTATTCTTGAAGCGTCGCATCAGGTGCAATAATTGGTTTACTTTCTCTTAATGCTTGTAAAGCATCTGCATTAAAGTCAATCAATAAGCTATTTTGTTCTGCATCAATTTTATAGCCACTGATAATTTTTTGATCACCTTGAATGGTGTCAATTCGATATTCATCTGCAATGTTTAAGATCCCTTCCAGATTTGTTGTGGTTGCAGCAAGATCTTGACGGAAAATTTCGTAAACATCACGAAGATCAAAAATCGCATTTTGTGCATCAGGATGCTTTTTGACATAGTTTTCAATATGACGAATCAGTAGTTGTGCAAATAAAAAATAGTTTGGTTTGCTACTAAATTCCATGTTTTAGCCCCTAAATTATTGATTTAAAGTGAATGATATTTAGCATACACAGGAAAAATTGTTAAATGTGTATAGGCTGTGTAGATAATTCGTCTATGTTTGCGACAAGTTACCAGGATTGATTCAATGTAAATCGAAAGATCAATTTTTTTGTGGAGGAGCAAGCATTGGCAGATCCATAGTGCTTTGTCATTGAGTCAATGTTTAAAACAGTACAACAAGATGATGTAAAGCATCAATGAAATGTAAAGCGTTAATGAAATGGGAAACGCAAAATAAAATAAGCGGTGGAGGGGGGAGGGGTAGAGCAAATACAGATCTTGATATACGAGAGTTTATACATAGGATAAAACATGATTAAAGGCTGTAACTTCATATTTGTTTAAAAAATGAGGTTGGATCAGTTCTGATAAAATGAAATATTGATATTGTAAGGTAGGTCAAAAGTAGGCGTATTGGATTTTAGAGAAGCTAAATAAAAAATCTATTTTAAGTTAAGGGTGCTTTTTTTGATAATGGATTTATCAAGATGAGAATTTTTATTTAATTAAATGACATTATTTATCATATTGAGATAATTTTTATGAAAAATACGGGCTGCTTGAATATGACTTTTTTACATAGAATGTAACAAAATATTTTGTGTCTAATTTCGCTAAAAGAAAGCAGATTTGTTGTTGAATAAACACAAATAGTTGCACAAAAGTGATGTCTGAAAAATTTTAATGAGAATTAAGCTACTGATTTGTCATTTTTAATTCATCTCTTTAAAATATACTTCGGAAAAATTAATAAAAAATAGGAATGGAATTTGATAAAGCGATAATTGAACGTAGTATTGCGTCGAATCATGAAAAATTATGTGTTTTGTCTAAAAAATCATCCGAAAGACTTAGAGCTATTAACTAGCAACAGATGACATCAATCGGGTACAATTGACCAGATTTATTTTGTGTTTGGTGTATTTGCAAGGCCAATACATACATTCTTTGTTAAATAATAGGCCTGCCAGGAGTTATCCCCGCATGAGTGCCATTACTCCATACGATTGGGCAATCATTGCCTTCGTGATCGGCGTGACATTTTTATGTGTCTTTATGCTCACCGTTCCTTTGCTCCTTGGGGGTAAATCATGGGGACGTGCGAAGCAAGAGCAATTTGAATCAGGTGTGGTTAGTGCTGGTGGAGCACGTATCCGCTTGTCTGCAAAGTTCTACCTCGTCGCAATCTTCTTTGTTGTATTCGATTTGGAAGCCCTCTATTTATACGCGTGGGCGACATCTGTACGTGAAGTAGGTTGGTTCGGGTTTTCAGCTGCGGCTGTATTTATTTTAGTTTTACTCGTTGGTTTAATTTATGAATTATCAACAGGTGCCTTAAACTGGTCGCCTTCGGATAAACGTAAAATAGCAGGGATTAAACCTAAAATTGGTTCACCGAATATGGACCTTGCAGAAATTACTCGCTTCAATTCAATTGAAGAGTTGGTGACAGATCCTACAGGAACGATTCCAGCTCAATCTTCTGGTCGTGTGAAAGATAAGACATCGACCATGTCTCTGAACAAGGAGTAACTCGGGAATGAAATATACCTTAACCCGTGCGAATCCAGAAGCTGAACAATATCCGCTTCAAGATCGTCAGATTGTGACAGATCCACTTGAAGAAGAAGTGAATAAAAATGTATTCATGACTCGTTTAGAGGACGTGTTGCATACAGCTGTGAACTGGGGCCGTAAAAACTCATTATGGCCTTTTAACTTTGGTACTTCGTGCTGTTACGTAGAATATGCAACAACCTTAACAGGTGTGCATGATTTATCACGTTTTGGTGCTGAGGTTATTCGTGCTTCACCGCGTCAGGCTGACTTAATGATTGTAGCAGGGACTTGCTTTGTCAAAATGGCACCTGTTATTCAACGTTTGTACGAACAAATGCTTGAGCCTAAATGGGTGATTTCAATGGGCGCTTGTGCAAACTCTGGTGGTATGTACGACATTTATTCTGTTGTGCAAGGCGTAGATAAAATTATTCCTGTTGACGTGTACGTTCCAGGTTGTCCGCCACGTCCAGAAGCATTAATCCAAGCATTAATGTTATTGCAAGACCAAATTCAATTAGAACGTCGTCCGCTGTCTGCGGTAATTGGTGATGATCTTCAGCCAGTATATAAGCCAAAGATGATGCCAGAACGCGACCGTAAGAACGCTGAACGTATTGCAGTGAAAAACTTACGCTCTATGGATGAGATTGAGTAATTTTTTCTGATGAATGTTTGACATACCTGAAGGGTATGATCATCAGAAAATTTCACAGAATTTGTATTAAATAGGAAGCCAAGCCAATGGCTGAAACTGAAATTGCTATGCCAGAATCAACTCCAGTTGATTCCCGCCCAGCATTTGCGATTGTAGAAGATCTCAAAGCCAAATTTGGTGAGAACTTTTACGTGCAACCGACGTTTGAAGATTTTCCAACGGTCTGGGTTGAGCGCGCACGTGTACAAGAAGTTTTAATGTACCTGCGTACAGTGCCACGTCCTTATGTGATGCTGTTTGACTTATCTGCGGTAGATGAGCGTTTGCGTACTCACCGTGATGGTTTACCTGCATCAGACTTCACTGTGTTCTATCACTTGCTTTCATTGGAACGCAATAGTGATATTCGTATTAAAGTGGCGTTGAATGAGAATGATATTAACATTCCAACAGCAACCAACATTTGGCCGAATGCTAACTGGTACGAGCGTGAAGCATACGATATGTTTGGGATCAATTTCGAAGGGCATCCGATGCTCCGTCGTATTTTGTTGCCAACGTATTGGGAGGGTCATCCGTTACGTAAAGAATATTCTGCACGTGCGACGGAATATACGCCGTATATGCAAGACAAAGCCAAACAAGATTTCGAGCAAGAACATCTTCGTTTTGTTCCAGAAGATTGGGGTTTAAAACGCGGTAACGCAGATGAAGACTTCATGTTCTTGAACTTGGGTCCAAACCATCCATCTGCTCATGGTGCATTCCGTGTTATTTTGCAGTTAGACGGTGAAGAAGTAAAAGACTGTGTGCCTGATATCGGTTATCACCACCGTGGTGTGGAAAAGATGGCTGAACGTCAAACTTGGCATTCATTCATTCCTTATACTGACCGTGTAGATTACCTGGGTGGTTGTGCGCAAAACATGCCTTATGTGATGGGTGTGGAGCAAATGGCAGGGATCACTGTTCCTGACCGTGCGCAATGTATCCGTGTCATGATGTCTGAATTATTCCGTATCAATAACCACTTGTTGTATATCGGTACTGCGATTCAGGATGCGGGTGGTATGACACCTGTATTCTATATGTTCGCGGACCGTCAAAAAATCTATGACGCAATTGAAGCGATCACAGGTTTCCGTATGCATCCAGCTTGGTTCCGTATTGGTGGTACAGCACATGATCTTCCAAACAACTGGCAGAAACTGATTCGCGAAATTCTCGAATGGATGCCAAAACGTTTGAAGGAATATCATACTGCGGCGCTTAAAAACTCTGTCTTTGTTGGTCGTACCCGCAATGTTGCGCAATACGATGCAAAATCGGCATTGGCATGGGGTGTAACAGGTACTGGTTTACGTGCAACAGGTATTGACTTTGATGTGCGTAAATATCGTCCTTATAGTGGCTATGAAAATTACGATTTTGAAGTGCCATTGGAGTACGAAGGCGATGCTTATGCACGTGTGATGGTTCACTATCGTGAAATTGAAGAATCATTGAAAATCGTCAAACAGTGTTTGGATAATATGCCTTCGGGTCCTTATAAAGCGGATCATCCATTGGCAGTTCCACCACCAAAAGATAAGACTTTACAAGATATTGAAACTTTGATTACGCACTTCTTGAGCGTGTCATGGGGTCCTGTAATGCCAGCAGGTGAAGCGTCTGTAATGGCAGAAGTGGTAAAAGGTGCGTCTAACTATTACTTGACTTCTGATAAGTCAACGATGAGCTATCGTACCCGTATTCGTACACCAACTTTCACCCACTTGCAGCAAATTCCTTCCGTGATTAACGGCAGTCTTGTATCTGACTTGATCATTTATTTAGCGACAATTGACGTCGTTATGGCTGACGTGGATCGCTAAGGGGTAAACGCATTATGATGATTTTGACTGATAAAAAGCCACGTGTGAATGTTGAAGGGATTCTGACCAGCGAAGAAATCCATGAAATTGAACATCACATGGGGCATTACCCATACCCACGCGCAGCGTCTTTGGATGCCTTAAAGTGTGTACAACGCCGTAACGGTTGGGTAGATGATGCGCAGTTACATGCAATTGCTCAATTATTGACAATTACAACTGCGGATTTGGAAGGTGTTGCAACATTCTATAACCGTATTTACCGTCAACCTGTGGGTCGCCACGTAATTTTATTATGTGATTCGATTGCATGTTTCTTGATGGGTGCGGAAACTTTAGCAGAAGCTTTCCAACGCGAACTGGGTATTCAATTTGGTCAAACGACAGCTGATGGTCGTTTTACTTTATTGCCGATCTGTTGTTTAGGGAACTGTGACAAAGGTCCAACCTTAATGATTGATGAAGATACTCACGGTTTGGTTGAAGTGACTTCTGTGAAACAGTTATTGGAGAAGTATGTATGAATACCGAACCAAGACCAATATATGGCGACGGAAACCCTGAAACTCACCCATTAACATGGCGTTTGAGTAAACAGGAATTTGTTCGTAGTGCTGATGACTATGAAGCTTTAGAAGGCTATGCAGGCTTTAAAAAAGCGCTGTCTATGCCACCTAAAGATGTTCTTGAAGTCATCAAAGCAGCGACTGTAAAAGGTCGTGGTGGTGCAGGTTTCCCAGCAGGGATTAAATGGTCATTGATGGCACCGAATGATGGTGGTCCTCGTTACCTGATCTGTAATGCCGATGAAATGGAACCGGGTACATTCAAAGACCGTTTGTTGATGGAAAAACTTCCACATCAATTGATCGAAGGAATGTTGATTGCAGGTTATACCCTTGAAGCTACGCAAGGCTATATCTTCATTCGTGGTGAGTACATTGAAGCTGCTCAATACTTAAATGAAGCTTTAGAGCAAGTTCGTGCTAAAGGTTATTTGGGTGACAACATCTTAGGTACAGGTTGGAACTTTGATCTCCATGTACATACAGGTGCGGGGCGTTATATCTGCGGTGAAGAAACTGCGTTGATTAACTCACTCGAAGGTCGCCGTGCCAATCCACGTACTAAACCTCCATTCCCGCAAGTTGCAGGGGCATGGGGTCGTCCTACGATTGTGAATAACGTTGAAACCTATAACAACTTGCCTGCAATTATGTTGCGTGGTCCTGAGTGGTATATCGGTTTGTCTGCGGGTAAATCTAAAGATCCAGGCACTAAAATCTATGGTGCATCAGGAAAAGTTACTTTCCCTGGGTTATGGGAATTACCATTCGGTACAACTGCACGTGAAGTGATTGAAGACTATGCTGGCGGTATGCGTGATGGTCTTAAGCTTAAAGCATGGTTGCCGGGTGGTGCATCAACGGATTTCTTGGCTGCTGAGCACATTGATCTTCCAATGGATTCAGAAAGCATTATGAAAGCAGGTTCTCGTCTAGGGACATGTTTGTTAATGGTGGTTGATGAAACCCAATGTATGGTTTCTGCGACCCGTAACTTAGAAGAATTCTTTGCACGTGAATCATGTGGTTTCTGTACACCATGCCGTGATGGTTTACCTTGGGCAGTGAAAGCACTTGTCGCTATTGAGAAGGGCGAAGGGAAGATGGAAGACATTCAACATCTTCAAGAACTGACTCGTAAGTTATGGATTGGTAAAACATTCTGTGCTCACGCACCAGGTGCGATGGAACCATTGATGGGTGCACTCAAATATTTCCGTAGCGAGTTTGAAGCTAAAGTGACAGATCGTCCTGTAGCCCAAGCCAGCCACGTAGAACAAGTTTAAGGAATTCGACTATGGCTACAATTCATGTCGATGGAAAATCGTACGAAGTCAATGGCTCGGAAAACCTGCTACAAGCATGTTTGAGTCTTGGCATCGACATCCCATATTTTTGTTGGCATCCAGCTTTAGGTTCTGTCGGTTCTTGCCGTCAATGTGCTGTTACTCAATATGCGAATCCAGAAGATACTCGTGGTCGCTTAGTAATGTCATGTATGACTCCTGCATCTGACAATACCTATATTTCGATTGAAGACAAAGAAGCAAAAGATTTCCGTGAGTCTATCGTGGAATTCTTAATGACCAACCATCCACACGACTGTCCAGTCTGTGAAGAAGGTGGTCATTGTCATCTTCAAGATATGACTGTGATGACACAACACGACCGTCGTCGCTATCGCTTTACTAAACGTACACACCATAACCAAGAGTTAGGTTCTTTCATTGCACATGAAATGAACCGTTGTATCGCATGTTATCGTTGTGTTCGTTACTATAACGATTATGCAGGTGGTACAGATTTTGGTGTTTATGCCAATGCATCACGTGTTTACTTTGGTCGTCCAGAATCAGGAACTTTAGAGTCTGAATTCTCTGGTAACTTGACTGAAGTTTGTCCAACAGGTGTGTTTACCGATAAAACACATTCGGCACGCTATAACCGTAAATGGGACATGCAGTATGCGCCAAGCGTATGCCAAGGCTGTTCTTCAGGTTGTAACATTTCACCGGGTGAACGTTATGGTGAATTACGTCGTGTAGAAAACCGTTTCAACGGTGAAGTTAACCAATACTTCTTGTGCGATAAAGGTCGTTTCGGTACAGGTTATGTGAACCGTGAAGATCGTCCACGTCAGCCACAGTTCCGTAATGGTGCAGATGTTGAAATCGTTTCTGTAGATACAGCACTTGATACAGTGATCGCAAATGTTCAGAGCAAAAAAGTCTTGGGTATTGGTTCACCACGTGCATCATTAGAATCAAACTACGCATTGCGTGAGTTGGTGGGTCAGCAAAACTACTCAACAGGGATGTCTCAAAAAGAGCAAAACTTGGTTGAGTTGGCTGCATCGATTATGCAGGCTGAGGGTGTTTATAACCCAGGTATGCGTGAGATTGAAAGCTATGATGCTGTCTTGATTCTCGGTGAAGATCTTACTCAAACAGCACCGCGTATGGCATTGTCAGTTCGCCAAGCTGCGAAAAACAAAGCCAAACAAATGGCAGCAGACCGCCGTACTCAAGATTGGTTGGCTGAACCAGTAAAACGTATTGGTCAGGATGAAAATTCTCCGATTTATATCTTGGCTGCGACACAAACACGTTTAGCTGATGTGGCTGCGGGTGAAGTTGTTGCTTCTCCAAACGACATTGCACGTTTAGGTTTTGCTGTTGCTGCTGCTGTAAAAGGTGAGGCAATTCTTGGTTTAGATGACGATGCGAAAGCATTTGCTCAAACTGTTGCGGATACATTAAAAGCTGCGAAAAAGCCATTAATCATCTCTGGAACAAGCTTACAAGATGCTGCCATCATGGAAGCTGCTGCACAGGTTGCGCAGAATCTAGGTGAAAATGCAGGTTTAACATTGACGGTTCCTGAAGTGAACTCAATGGGCTTGGCACTGTTCGGTGGTTTAAGCTTAGAGCAAGCATTTGCACAAGATTATGATTCAATCATTATTGTTGAAAATGATCTATTCCGTCGCTTACCAGCAACTCAAGTAGAAGCTGCATTAGCCAAAGCGCAAAGTGTGATTGTGCTTGATCACTCTGAAACTGAAACTGTAAATGCTGCAGATGTGGTTCTTTCTGCTGCAAGCTTCGCTGAAGGCGATGGTACGGTGGTCAGTCAAGAGGGACGTGCACAACGTTTCTACCAAGTTTATGATCCAAGTTACTACAAACCAGAGTATGCCATTAAAGAATCATGGCGCTGGTTGCATGCCATTGAAACAGGTGTGCAAGGTAAAGCGATTTCATGGACCTTGTTGGATGATGTGATTGAATCTGTTGTGAAAAATGTTCCAGCATTGGAAGCGATTCAAGATGTTGCGCCTGATGCAGGCTATCGTGTTCATGGTTTGAAAATTGCCCGTGAACCACGTCGTTACTCAGGTCGTACTGCAATCCGTGCACCGTTGAACGTACATGAGCCGAAACAACCTGTCGATGTCGATACCGCATTAACATTCTCAATGGAAGGTTATGTTGGACCACAAAATGCATCGTCATTGGTACCATTTGCATGGGCACCGGGTTGGAACTCTCCACAAGCTTGGAATAAATACCAAGACGAAGTAGGGGGGCACCTGAAAGGTGGTGATTCTGGTGTTCGTTTATTTGATCGTTTAGTGAAACGTCCTGCTCGTAGCTATGTTGCGCCAAGTGCAGTTGTAAACAATCCAGACAGTTTCCGTCTTGTTCCAATGCATCATATTTTTGCTTCTGGTGAATTTACAGTAAAAACACCAGCGATGGAGTCACGTATTCCAGAAGCTGCTTTTGCTGTAGGTGAACAAGATGCAGCACGTTTGAATGTTCAAGATGGTCAACAACTGATCGTCCAAGCTGGTGAAACGACAATCAGCCTTCCTGTGCATGTGATTGAGTATTTACCAACAGGTTATATCGGTTATCCAGTTGGACAAGCTCCAACCGTTTCACTTGCTGAACCTGTATCTGTAACGGTGGGAGTGTAATCATGAATGAATCTTTACGCGCCCTACCGACTTGGGCACAAGACTGGCCGATTGCTTATTCGGTCATTCAAGCGATTGTGATTTTGTTGGTTGTGGTTTTGCTTGCAGCATTGATGTCTTTTATTGAGCGTCGTTTGCTTGGTTTATGGCAAGACCGTTATGGTCCGAACCGTGTAGGTCCGGGCGGGATGTTCCAGATCGTTGCTGACATGCTTAAAATCATGTTTAAAGAAGACTGGACGCCTAAGTTCGTTGATAAACTGACTTTCCGTTTAGCACCAGCAGTTGCGATGGCAACTGCGGTACTGTCATTTATGGTCATTCCTGTTTCACCTTATTTAGGTGTTGCAGATATGAGCATTGGCTTATTGTTCTTTATGGCAATGGCAGGTATCGCTGTTTATGCTGTGTTATTTGGTGGTTGGGCTTCAAACAACAAATATGCATTGCTTGGTGGTCTACGTTCAGCAGCACAAACCATTTCTTATGAAGTCTTCTTAGGGATTTCATTGATGGGTGTGGTTGCGATTGCTGGTTCATTCAATTTGCGTGAAATCGTAGAAGCACAACGTGATGTATGGTTTGTGGTTCCACAATTCATTGGTTTCATGATCTTTGTGGTTGCTGGTGTTGCAGTAACACATCGTCACCCATTTGACCAACCAGAAGCTGAGCAAGAGTTGGCAGAGGGTTACCACGTTGAGTATGGTGGTATGAAATGGGGGATGTTCTTCGTTGCTGAATACGTCAACATCATCCTGATTTCAGCACTGATCGTGACTTTATTCTTCGGCGGTTGGTTAGCACCATTTAATTTAAATATTCCATTCATTCCAGATGCGTTCTGGTTCATTGCGAAAACAGCATTCTTTGTAATGATGTTTGTCTTGGCTCGTGGTTCTTTAATGCGTCCACGTTATGACCAAGTGATGAATTTTGGTTGGAAAGTGTGTTTACCACTTGCATTGGTCAACCTTTTGGTGACTGGTGCTGTGATTCTGATGAATCAAGCCTAGGACAGCAGGGAGTACAAAATGTATAAAATTCTAGCTGGCGTAGGATCAATTGTTCGTTCGTTGTGGATGGTGTTTAGCCATGTCACACGCAAACGCGATACGATTTTATATCCAGAAGTTCCAGCCGAGCAAATCGTACCTCCACGTTACCGTGGTCGTATCGTACTAACACGTGACCCAGACGGTGAAGAACGTTGTGTTGCGTGTAACTTATGTGCGGTTGCATGTCCTGTTGGCTGTATTTCATTACAGAAAGCTGAAAAAGAAGATGGACGTTGGTATCCAGAATTCTTCCGTATTAACTTCTCACGCTGCATTTTCTGCGGTATGTGTGAAGAAGCATGTCCAACAACTGCAATTCAGTTAACACCAGACTTTGAGCTTGGTGAATATGTACGTCAAGATCTTGTGTATGAGAAAGAAAACTTACTCATTTCAGGTCCAGGTAAATATCCTGACTACAATTTCTACCGTGTGACTGGTATGACGATTGATGGTAAAGAAAAAGGTCAAGCGCAGCGTGAAAGCGCGCCTGTAGATGTACGGAGCTTATTACCATGATGTGGCCATTTTATTTAATGGCTCTTGTGGCCATTGTTTCTACGGTTCGTGTTGTGACTAACGCGAATCCTGTACATGCTTTATTAAGTTTGATCGTTTCATTACTTGCAGTTGCAGGTATGTTCTTGACGATTGGTGCACCATTTGCAGCTGCACTTGAAGTGATTGTTTATGCCGGTGCGATCATGGTGTTGTTCGTATTCGTTGTGATGATGCTCAATCTTGGTCAGCATACAGTTGACCAAGAACGTAAATGGTTGACTTCAGATGCTTGGGCTTATCCAGCACTCATGAGCTTTTTAATGGGCTTATGTTTAGTTTGGGTATTGGGTTCAGATCATGTACAGCAGGGTGCTGTACTTGGAACTCAAGTCATTGGTCCTAAAGTTGTTGGTCAAGCACTCTTTACCCACTATTTATTATTGGTTGAAGTTGCCGCGATGTTATTGCTTGCAGCCTTGGTTGCAGCATTCCACTTAGGCAAACGTGAACCAAGTGCAGAAGAGGATAAACAGTAATGGGCAACATTCCTTTAGAACATGGTTTGATCGTTGCATCTATTCTTTTTGCACTGGGTTTTTACGGTGTAATGGTGCGACGCAATTTATTATTTATGTTGATGAGCCTTGAGATCATGATGAATGCAGCCGCATTGGCATTCGTTGTGGCAGGAAGTGCATGGGCACAACCTGATGGTCAAATTATGTTTATTTTGATCCTTACTCTTGCTGCGGCAGAGGCGTGTATCGGTCTTGCGATCGTCCTTCAGTTCTACCATCGCTTCCATCATCTGGATGTAGATGCTGCTAGTGAGATGCGCGGATGAGCTATTTATATTTAACAATTTTATTTCCGCTCATTGGTTTTGTCCTTTTAGCGGCAGGGCGTAATAAACTTCCTGAAAATGTAGCAGCCATTATTGGTGCAGGTTCTGTTGGTCTTTCAGCATTATTTGCATTGCTTGCAGGCATGGACTTTGTAAAACAGGGTTCAGTTGCTCAAGCACAGCATTTGTGGACTTGGTTTAATGTGGGTGGTTTTGCGCCAGGCGTAAGTTTGCATCTTGATGGCTTATCATTATTGATGATGGGCATGATCACAGGTGTGGGTTTCTTGATCCATATCTTTGCAACTTGGTATATGCGTGGTGAAGAAGACTTTGCTCGTTTCTTCTCATATTTCAACTTATTCGTTGCCAGCATGTTGGTGTTGGTTTTGGGTGACAACTTAGCGTTGTTATTCTTAGGTTGGGAAGGCGTAGGTCTGTGTTCTTACCTGTTGATTGGTTATTACTATCAAAATCCTGCAAACGGTTTTGCTGCAATCAAAGCATTTACAGTGACTCGTGTGGGTGATGTATTCTTACTGATCGCATTGTTCTTGCTTTACCAACAATTTGGTACTTTGCATATTGGAACGATCGTTGCCAATGCTTCACAAGTTTTAGCCCTTGATCACAACCTTGCACTTTGGACATCGTTGATGTTGTTCTTGGGTGCTGCGGGTAAATCTGCACAAATCCCATTACAAACGTGGTTGGCAGATGCAATGGCTGGTCCTACACCAGTATCTGCATTGATCCATGCTGCAACAATGGTAACAGCAGGTGTTTACTTGTGCTGCCGTATGTTCTCTGTGTTTGAAATGACACCAGAAGTAATGCAGTTCATTTCGATTACTGGTGCAGTGACATTGCTCGTTGCAGGTTTTGCTGCCTTGGTGCAAACGGACATCAAACGTATTTTGGCTTACTCTACAATGAGTCAGTTAGGTTATATGTTTATGGCTGTAGGTGCTGAAGCATACCAAGCTGGTCTGTTCCATATGCTTTCACACGCATTCTTTAAGGCATTATTATTCTTGTCTTCAGGTGCAGTGATTCTGGCTTACCATCACGAGCAAAACATCTTCAAGATGGGTGGCTTGTTCTACAAAAACAAATTCTTATTCGCTTGTTTTGCAATAGGTGGTGGTGCACTTGCTGCAATTCCATTTATTACGATCGGCTTCTTCTCTAAGGATGCAATCTTGGGTGCTGTTTGGGCGCAAGGTCAATCTGTAGCACTGTATGGCTCATTGTATTGGGTTGGTGTTGCTGGTGCATTCCTGACTTCGATTTATACTTTCCGTTTAATCTGGGTGGTATTCTTCGGTGAAGAAAAAACACATTATCACGAAATCAAAGGTGCGACTTATTGGGCGCCTTTAGGTATCTTGGCTGTTCTTTCAACTGGTTTGGCTTATTTCTTAAAAGCGCCAGTCATGAATGTTTTAAATGCTGCTCATATTCCTGCATTTGAAGTATCAAAAGCAGTTGAAGAAGGTATGCATGGTGCAGAACACCTTGCTGTAGGTATCGCATTGGCTGGTTTAGCAGTAGGTGTTGTATTATTTGCATTTGCTTATAAAGCGGTTAAAGGCTTTGCAGCAACTTCATTTGGTGCTGGGCTTGCGAATATTTGCCGTAATGCATTTGGTTTCGATTCTTTATATAACCTTGTATTCGTTCAACCTTATTTGCTTATTGCGAAAATCTTAGGTCGTGATCCAATTGATGGCTTATGGCTTGTCTTACCTGCAATCGTAAAAGGTGGTAATAAATTTACAAGTACCCGTCAAACAGGTTCATTACGTGAATATGCATCAAGTATGTCACTCGGTGTAGTGGTATTGCTGATGATCTTGATCGTGATTCAGGTAGTGGGGAAATAAGATGGAAATCACAAACAATTGGATTTTACCCGCACTGATTCTTGTACCTTTTATTGCAGGTTTCGCGTGTTGGTTAGTCGATAAACTTGATAAACATTTGCCTCGTTATATCGCATTAGTGGGAATGCTCATTACTTTGGGCTTAACCGTTATTTTGTGGAAACAAGGTGGATTTGATTATGCTTTAGGCGGTCAAGCGCCGACTTGGGCAGCTGAGTTCTATGTCCCTTGGATTAAAACACTGGGTATTAACATTCACTTAGCGGTCGATGGTCTTTCGCTTCTTATGGTCGGTTTAACAGCATTACTGGGTGTACTTGCTGTTGGCTGTTCATGGGGCGAAATTCAAAAGAATGTTGGTTTCTTCCACTTAAACCTTTTATGGTCATTGGGTGGGGTAATCGGGGTTTTTCTTGCAATTGATATGTTCTTATTCTTCTTCTTCTGGGAGATGATGCTGGTTCCTATCTACTTCTTGATCGCACTTTGGGGTCATAAAGGTGCAGATGGTAAATCACGTGTTTACGCAGCAACCAAGTTCTTTATTTATACCCAAGTCGCGGGTCTCATCATGCTTGTTGGCATATTGGGGCTGGTGATCATTGGTTATAGCACGGATGGTCGAATCGGGTTTGGTTATACGCACTTGATGAGTGTTGCAAATGCATTAGACGCTAATCCTAGTACAGCTGGTTATGCTTATGCATTGATGATCTGTTTGTTTATTGGTTTTGCCGTAAAACTTCCAGTCTTCCCATTGCATGGCTGGTTACCGGATGCCCATGCGCAAGCGCCAACAGCAGGTTCTGTAGACTTAGCCGGTATTTTGATTAAAACTGCTGCATACGGTTTACTTCGTTTTGTAATGCCTTTCTTCCCTGCAGCATCTGCACAGTTTGCTGATATTGCAATTATTTTCGGTTTGATTGGTATTTTCTACGGCGCTTGGTGTGCTTTCCAGCAAACGGATATGAAACGTTTGTTGGCGTATACTTCTATTTCACACATGGGCTTCGTATTACTTGCACTTTATGCAGGTAATATCCTGACATTCCAAGGCTTAATGATCATGATGTTGGCACATGGCTTGTCATCTGCTGCATTATTCATTATGTGTGGTCAGGTCTATGAGCGCTTACATACACGTGATTTACGTTTGATGGGCGGTATTCGTGGTCAATTCCAGTATCTACCATTCTTCTTAATGTTCTTTGTATCAGCACTTGTGGGTATCCCAGGTCTAGGTAACTTTATCGGTGAATTCCTGATCCTTATGGGCTCATTTGCCAAGTTCCCAACATTTACAATTATTGCTGCGATTAGCTTAGTCTTTGCTGGTCTTTATGGTCTAATTCTGATTCATAAAGCATTATTTGGTACACCAAATGAAGCACAGAAGCCACATTATGAAAGTCCGTTAAAAGACTTAAATACACGTGAAACTGTGATTTTATTGGTCTGCGCACTTGGCTTACTTTGGTTAGGTGTACATCCACAAACATTCCTTGATATTTCAAACTCAAGTATGGCGTGGTTAGCAAATAGCTATATTCCAGTTCAAGAAATTGTCGATACAGCTCAACAAGTTGTATCTCAACAAAATGTGGAGATCCAATAGTCATGAACTTCACTATGTCATTTTCGGATCTCATGCCTTTAGCACCAGTTTTTATTGTTGCATTGACAGCGATTGTGGTGATGATTCTGATTGCGATTAAACGTAATCACAATCTGATTGCAACTGTTTCGGTGATTGGTTTAAACCTTGCTTTGGCAAATATATTATTTACTTTGTTTGGTAAGGCATTTGTTCCAGGACCAGTCATGAACATGTTTATGGTTGATCCATTTACATTGTTCTACCAAGTGATGATTTTAATTGCCGCATTGGCTTGCTGCACATTGTCACATGCATATATTGAAACTTATAAAGACAACCGTGAAGAATTGTACCTGCTTATGCTGATTTCAGTTTCAGGTGCAATGTTGATGGTTGCAAGTTCTCATTTTGCATCGTTCTTTATCAGCCTTGAATTGATGTCTATTCCTATATATGGCTTATTGGCATATACCTATCAACGTGGAAAATCGCTCGAAGCAGGTGTGAAGTATCTTGTACTTTCTGCGACAGCTTCTGCCATGTTGTTGATGGGAATGGCTTATGTCTATTCAGCAGTCGGTTCTCTGTCTTTTGCAGGTCAAATTGATGATTTGTTCTGGAAATTGAGTAAAACTCAAAATCCAGAATTGATTATGGCAATCCAATCGGCACTTGGGCAATATCATCAACTGATCGAAACACCAATGGTCATTATTGGTTTGGGTCTGATTATTGCAGCTGTGGCATTTAAACTTTCTCTTGCGCCATTCCATAAATGGACACCAGATGTTTATCAAGGTGCACCTGCACCGATTGCGACGTTTCTTGCAACAGTTTCAAAAATTGCAATGATCGGATTGTTGGTACGTTATTTATTGTCTTCAGGCGTGATTGGCATTGAATCAATTCAGACGGTTATCGTTGTTATTGCAGTTCTTTCAATCCTTGCAGGTAACTTACTTGCAGTGCGTCAAGTCAACTTGAAGCGTATTTTAGCGTATTCATCAATCGCTCATTTTGGTTATCTACTTCTTGGTTTAGTGAGTGCTTCATTCCTTAGCCTGACATCTGTTGGTGTATATGTATTTACTTATGTCATCACAACCATCGGTGCTTTCGGTGTGGTTGCCTTGATGTCTAGTCCATACAATAATGTTGATGAAGCTGAGTCACTTGCGGATTATCGTGGTTTATTCTGGCGTCGCCCTGTGCTTACTGCAACTTTAACAGTCATGATGTTATCTCTAGCAGGGATTCCATTGACTGCTGGTTTCATTGGTAAGTTCATGTTAGTGATGACCACTGTGTCTCAACAACACTGGTTCTATGCAGCAATGATCATCATTGGTAGTGGTATTGGTTTGTACTATTACTTACGTGTCATGATCGTTCTGTATATGACACCACCAGATACACCACGTATTGATGCAGATAAGCATTGGGGGCAAAAAGCAGGCGGTATTATGGTTCTTCTTGCTGCCTTATTGGTACTGGTATTTGGTGTTTATCCAGATCCGATTATCGCTTTGGCACATGGTGCTCAAATCGTTGCGCCTTTGCATATCATTTTGCAATAATCTGATGAAAGTAAGCGATTAACAAAAAAAGCCCTCATTTGTTGAGGGCTTTTCTTATCTCTTATATAAAAAACAATTATAATAGCGGAAATTTACTTTTATCCTTTTAGGTAATCTCCTGTGTCAATTCAAGAAATCCGTCATCCGCTTATCCGTCATAAACTTGGTCTATTACGCCGTGCTGATATAAGTACCAAGAACTTTCGTGAGCTTGCTCAAGAAGTGACTATGCTCTTGACTTATGAAGCGACTAAAGATTTACCAGTTTGTGATCACGAGATTGATGGCTGGAATGGAAAGGTAAGTGTAGATCGTATTGCCGGTAAAAAAATTACGGTTGTGCCGATTTTACGTGCGGGTATTGGCATGCTCGATGGCTTCTTGAACCTCATTCCAAGTGCTAAAGTTTCAGTATTAGGGCTTGAGCGTGATGAAGAAACTTTGGAAGCACGTACCTATTATAAAAAATTAGTTCCAGATGTTCAGAATCGTTTAGCCATGATTATTGATCCAATGCTGGCAACAGGTTCGTCTTTAGTTGCTGCAATTGATGTATTAAAAGCCAGTGGTTGTAAAGATATCCGTGTGATGGTCCTTGTTGCTGCACCAGAAGGGATTAAACGTGTTGAAGCTGCACATCCTGATGTAACGATTTTTACTGCCTCTATTGATCAAGGCTTAAACGAAAATGGCTATATCGTACCGGGCTTAGGTGATGCAGGTGATAAAATTTTTGGTAGTGTGCAAAAAGATTAAAATTTAGTATGATCAAAGGAGGCGATAGGGGCCTCCTTTTTTATTCTAATAAATGAGAAAAAAATGTTTCGTAAGGGGATAGTCATTTTTTATGATGAAAAATCTGCTAAGGGCTTAATAGAATTAAAAAACGATCATCAACAAGTTGTTTTTAAATTAGAAGATTTTTCAAACCAAACTGTTCTCCCACAACTTGGAGAGCGGATTAAGTGTGTTGTGCTGGAACAAAATGGAGAAGTTTTAGCTAAATTTATCGTACGTCTAGATCATAAAAACTATGTCACTGACCCAAACCGATCTTTACCTATTCAGCATTTATATGAAGAAAATGTCTATGAGAATGTAAGAAAAGCGCGAAAGGCACATAAGAAAAGAAGAGTGATTGAGGATGAGCAATTACCAGACAATGTTCAATCATTGACAAGACCTGCGTTGCAAGCCCAAACGATGCAAATGAGTGAAGACATAAAACTGGATGTTGTTGTACAAGACATATGTAGTCCAGAAAATAAGACTCAAGAACAGCCCAGTCAAGACAAACAACTACAAGATTATGCGCCAACACGATCGTATCAAGTCGAAGACAAATCATTATTGACAGATCCAAACCTTGTTAATATAGGCAAAGATACAGCTGAAGCAATTTCTGCAATAGCACTATTCGATACGGTCCAAATCTCGAAAACTGAACCATCTTTAGCCCGAATTCAAATGGACAATCCTGCTGCTCAAAAAAATATAAGCCTGCACTGCGAAAGTGAGAGTGAGGAAAGAGCGATCGTCCATGAAAAGCAACAGCACTTGAGAGATAGCAAGCGTGAAGCTGTTGTTGATCTTCAGACGCAAACTGTAGTTTTAACGCATCCAGTTGAACATAGAATTCTTGAAAAAAATATGCATTTGAATATGTTACAGCAATTTTTTCAAAATATTAAAATTCAATTCTTTTATTCTAAACGTAAGCAGCCGAAGAAGAAAACAGCTTCTGAACCAGCTATACGGTTGAATCCTTGGATAGTCATTATTGGCATTATTTTATTTATCGGTGTAAATTGTGTTATGTATGCCATGGATCGTTATAAGCAGTACAAAATTGAAAGTGTAATGAAGTTACAACAATATCAACAGCAACAAAAAGATGCAATTAAACAGCAGAAACGCGAGGCATACTCGCGCTAAGTCTCTGAAATGAGTAAAATATATTGTGATTCATAAGTATTTATAAGAGAAATGCTATGTTTTATTTGGGGCAAATCATTGAGTATCACGATGATAAAGGATATGGGCTTTTATTAGATCACCACTCTGCACAAACCGTGGCGTTTTATATTGCCGATTTTCCAAAAGAAGGGGGACAGCCTAAAAAGGGTGAAACCATCAAATACGTTGTGATCAATGATAAAGGTACGTTTAAAGCACATCAAATGATCCGTTTAGATGTGGCGATGAGCAATGATCTTAAAAGTAAAAAGGTGGATATCGATAAACAAAGAAATATTTTAAGGGCAAGTCAAACGGATAGTCGTAAATTCGGTTTTATTTCTTTTGTAATTTTGGTGATGGTTTTTGGATTGGTTTATTTTAGTTTTGCGGCTTGGACCCAATATCAAAGTTATCAAAAAGATCAACTGGCAAAATTTGAATTGTTTGAACAACAGCAGAAACAAATTGTAGCGCAACAGCGAAAAGAAGTAGGTTATGTAAAACCTGTAAAATTTAGTGAAAAATCTGAAAATGCTTTAAATGGAAAAAATGAGGCGTTGCGTATACAAAATGCGCCTGCTGTAGCCATGACTGCAAATACTCCTGCAGTAGCTTCCACAAATACATCACCATATCGTTGTGATGGAAGAACCCATTGCAGTCAGATGAGTTCCTACGAAGAAGCATTGTTTTTTATTCGGAATTGTCCAAATACTCAAATGGACGGTGATCATGATGGTCAACCATGTGAACGCCAGTTTGGGCATTAACTCATTCAAAAAGCAAAAGAAAAGCTCCACGTGGAGCTTTAAAACTATTTAATTTGAGTTCGATAAAAATTCTTGATGAAATATGATACTCGGAACCGTCATCCGCAGTTGTTTGAGGCAGGACTACTTTTATAAAGTATTGTTTCTGCGACTGATTGAATGTGTTGCTGGTGATTGACGAGTTTTGCGGATGACAGTGGTTTTGCCTACTTTTCCCGAAAGAAAAGTAGGGCGAGCCGCAGGCTGATCCTGAAATTGGGTGAAAAATCAACAAGACTCCGCCGAGACTTATTGTTTTCCAATAAGTTGAAGATGTGGTTACATCGAACTCACGTTATTTACTTTCACAAAACTTCATGAAGGCTCTTAAGCCGGGACCTTGGTATTTCTGACGGTGTACCAACATAAACAATGGACGAGCCAGTTGCCAGAAAGGAGTATTTAGAATCACCAATTGTCCCTTATCCAGTAAGGGTTGAATAGCCAATTTAGAGATACATGACATACCTAAGCCACCAGCGACTATTTTTAAGATGGCTTCGTTATGACCCAATGTTAAGCGGATATTGGCATCTTGAAGGTCTTTAAGAATCGCATTATCAAATACTTCACGTGTTCCAGAGCCTTCCTCACGTAAAATCCATTCTACATGTTGGAAATCAGATTGTCTGAGTTCACGATGTAAGTTGGCAAGAGGATGACTAGGTGAACAGCACACGGCAAGCTCATCATCACGCCAATGTATACATTGCAATTGAGGTAAGAAACAAGAGCCTTCGATTAAAGCCAAATCAAGTTGAAACTGATTAACTGCTTCGATCATCTGGCGTGTATTACCGACTTGAAGCTGTAAATGAGCTTGGGGTTGAATTTGTAGGAAATCCGCCATTAAATCAGGCATTAAGTAATCACTAATGGTCAGTGTGGCACCAATGCGTAAGTCAATACTTTGCAATTCACCTTTGGCGGCTTGTTCAAAAGCTTCACAGCGACCTAAGATTTCTAAAGCTTGTGGCAATAGAAATCGTCCTAAATCATTTAATTGTAGTCGTTTCCCTAAACGGTCAAACAGAGGAGCACCCAAACCATCCTCTAAGTCTGCCAAAGCCATACTTGCTGCACTTTGAGTTAACCGAACTGCATCACTTGCTTTGGTTACGGTACCTTCCTGAGCGACAGCAACAAACACAGCCAGTTGGCGTAAAGTCATTCGCATAAGTAGAGCCTTAACATTTTAATATTCATACATTATATAGGCATGCTACCATGAGCACTATGTTTCATGCCACGAAGAAATTATGTCAATTGAAAAATTTAGCATAGAAAAGGTCTTATCTGTTCATCGTTGGACGAATACGCTTTTTAGTTTCACCATGACTCGACCTGCTCATTTTAAATTCACCGCAGGGCAATTCGCTCGAATCGGTTTAAAAGTCGGTGATGATTTGGTGGTAAGGGCATATTCCGTGGTTTCCTCGCCTTTTGATGAAACACTGGAATTTTTTTCAATTGTTGTCCCCGATGGTGCATTCACATCAAATTTACAACATCTTAAAGTGGGTGATGAACTGTATTTGGAAAAGATTCCATACGGATTCTTAACTTTGGCACGTTATCAATTACCACTTCCGCAAGACTTGTGGTTACTGGCAACAGGTACGGGATTGGCGCCATTTATTTCGATGTTACAAGACTTTGAAACATGGTCAAAATACAAAAAAATCAATTTGGTATATAGCGTAAGAACCGCATCTGAATTGGCCTATGTGGATCGTATCCAAGAGATCGCAGAGCAATTTGGTGAAGGGCATACAGGGTTTAAATTTATTCCTATTATTACACGAGACCCACACGCAGCCTTGCATGATCGCTTACCGATATTGATTGAAAATGGTGAGTTGGAAAAAGCTGCTGATTTACACTTTAATGTCGAAACCACACATGTCATGTTGTGCGGTAATCCACAGATGGTCGATGATACCAAAGCGGCGCTTAAAGCCCGTGGTTTAACCATGAACCGCCGTGGTGAAGGCAATATTGCTGTTGAAAATTATTGGTAAATGATCTATTCAGATGAGAGAAAGATATTAAGGATCTTTCTCTTTACAATCACAAAATATTTGTTGCCAAATTAACTGACGATTCTTGATACGGCATTTTGCTTCAGCCGTTCAGTTGAATAGGCGTTGGCATCTACAAACGTTTCCTGTTTTAAAATCAATTGTCTAAGCAGTTGAGCTGAGGCTGGTCCCATACATAAGCCATTACGATAATGTCCAAAGTTCGCCCATAAATTATTGAGCTCTGGCATTTTTCCAATATAAGGAATGCCTGTTGGCGAGCTTGGGCGCAAGCCAGCCCATTGCTTCACAATTGGAAAATTGGCCAATTCAGGCACCATTTCAATACACGCTTTATAAATGCTTTGTTGTACAGAGATACTAGGGCGATGATCAAAGCCAATATGATTCATACTCGAACCGCATACGATATGTCCATCTGTACGTGGAATGAGATACATGACGTTGTTCATACACATGGTTGGAAGCCAGTTTTCAGGAGTTTTAAACAACATCATTTGACCTTGAACAGGATTAACAGGAATCGTTAGCTGCAACTGCTCACTCCAACAATTAGACCAAGCACCTGTTGCAATCACAAAATGATCAGCTGAAAAGTCTTGCCCATTTGCAGTTTGAACAGATTGAATCTGTTGATTTTGAATATTAAATTTCTCAATCCATGTGTTTTCACAGATATCAGCCAAAGGATGTTGTTTTAGATAGGTGATCAGTGATTTGAGTAACCGAGGATTGCGTACATTGGCTAACTGTGGAAAGTAGATCGCATGTTGAAATTGTTCAGAAATTTGTGGATTAACTTGTTTAAGTTTTTCTCTGGATAAATATTCACAATGTTGCATCGGTTCTTGGTATTGGTCTTTATAATTGAGTCCAATCTCAAAATCTGCTTCGTCGAAGATCAACATGCCAGTTTCATGAATTTCAAAGTCTATACCTGTTTTAGGGAATAGTTTTCGATTCCAATCCTGATAAAGTTGTTTGCCATATTGAGCCAAATGGTTGACTTCTTGTGGGTAGCGCCAAGGGTACATCGGAGACAGAATACCACCGCCTGCCCAAGAAGCGGCTTGTCCAGCATGTTGTTGATCGAATAGGGTGACTTTACAGCCTTGTTCAATAAGTTCAAGTGCACTGAGTAAGCCACTTACTCCAGCACCGATAATGGCAATATGCATGGGTGTATTCTGTAATAGTAAATAAATTTGAATGAACGAGAGTTCAACCTATATTTCTGTACGATGGCATCATCGCAAAATGATTTTGATCACTCGATTAACTTTTGATTTGACCTACTGTGTTAACAACAGGAGATCAAACCAATTCAAAGCGCATTGCTCTTCATCGTTAAACATTTTTGCGACCAATATGTGAGTCCATCCATCGCAAAAAATTTACATTTAAAATCTAGTCCTATTGGAGACAATAGCGGATGACATCCATAGGTATCGTCTATAGCAGTGTGAGAATTTACTTCATTTGTTTTAATTGACGTGCTGCATCTTCAGCATAATAGGTCCAGATACCATCTGCACCAGCACGACGGAAGCACATCAACGACTCCATAATCACACTCTCAGATAACCAACCATTTTGAATCGCAGCAGCAAGCATGGCATATTCACCACTGACTTGATAAACGAAGGTTGGCACACCGAACGTATCTTTGACTTCACGGACTACATCCAAATATGGCATACCAGGTTTAACGATCACCATATCAGCACCTTCTTGAATATCGAGCGCAATTTCATGCAATGCTTCTGCACGATTGCCGACATCCATTTGGTAATTGTACTTATTACCACCTTTGAGGTTGGATGATGAACCTACTGCATCACGAAATGGACCATAGAAACTTGAAGCATACTTTGCAGAATACGCCATGATATTGGTATAGATAAAATTATTACTTTCTAAAGCTTGGCGGATAGCTCCAATCCGTCCATCCATCATGTCGCTTGGTGCAATGACATCAGCACCTGCCTCAGCATGGCTTAAAGCTTGTTTAATGAGACATTGTACAGTTTCATCATTCAGCACATAACCTGTATCATCAATGATGCCATCCTGACCATGCGTGGTATATGGATCTAATGCACCATCAGTAATCAGCACCATTTCCGGAAGTTCTTTTTTCAAAAGACGTAAAGTATTTTGAACTAATCCGTCTTCATGCCATGCCGCTTCAGCTGTTAAACTTTTGTCTTCTTGTGGTGTAACTGGAAATAAGGCAAGTTTTGATACGCCAAGTTCTAATAATGTTTCAGCTTTTTTTAGCAATAAATCTGCCGATAAGCGCTGAACATTTGGCATACTGGGTACATCTTGGGTCTGGTTTTGCCCTGGAAGTACAAATACTGGGTAAATGAGATGGTCTGCTGTAAGTTGTGTTTCTCTCACCATCGCTCGAAGTTTGTCGTTTTTACGGATACGGCGCATACGAGTGGCTGGGAAAGCAGGACGATTGAACGTATAAGTCATAACAATCTCGATGTTCAGTATTAAACTAGGCACATATTGTAGCCCTTTCATATTTTTTTTGGGAAAAAGCTGAAGTTTTTTCTCATTATTGGTTTCGAAATGATGATGAGTGATTCTCCTAAAACTGATTCTGCGCAGAGCGAATCACAAAAGAAGTGGACTGGTAACTTACATTTAGGTGCAAAAGCAGATCTAAATGTCGTCCTTAACCAGTTGACCAAAGCGTTTAATGGTTCACCTTATTTTTCGCATAACAACATGCAAATGCGTGTGGTAAATGATGAAATTGAAGGGTATATCGAAATGAAGCCTTATCTGATTGGCAATGTTGCATTTCAAATCTTGCATGGCGGTGTTGCTGCGACACTGTTAGACAGTATTGGTGGGATTGTTGCAATGGGTGAGTTGTATAAACGAGCCGAACCAGACCAGCTCCCAGATACGCTCAAAAAAGTTTCTCGACTTGCAACTGTGGATATGCGTGTCGATTATCTCGCGCCTGGTCGTGGTGAATATTTTATCGCAAAAGCTGAAACCTTAAGAATGGGACGTAAGGGGTGTACGATGCGGATGACCATGGTCAACAATGAAGGTAAGGCGATCGCAACTGCAATCGCATCGTATGCCTATTGATCACGCTGACAAAGTGTACTATGCAGTACACTTTTGTATTGTTTATGTCAATATAAGCCATCGGAAAGCATATTTTGATGGCTTATTTGGTTTTAAAAAAATATGAATAGCACAGGGTCTATTGACAGTTCGTCTATGCTTGCGACTGTGTGTGTTTTTTAGTCGATACTAGGCGCGGAGTACGAAATTTAGTCATTCTAAATAAGTAGTTCGTAACGACGTAGCGGCAAAAAACACAATAGTCCCGAAGGGTTGTGGCTAAAATTATCTCAGCCTGCGTTATGAAATTCGAAAATAGTATCGCTATTCTCTTTATTTCATGCCTTGCCTGCTCAATTTTAACCTACAACGCAAGCCATTTATGAAATATCAATAGACCCTAAGATTGATCTATTTTATAAAGATAAACTTTAGAGTAATATTTTTATTCTCATAATATGATTTTTGTCTGTAAAATTGAGCACCACAATTTTAAGAATTTGACTTATTCAACCATCACGCAAAACCCCCAAAAAAGTGATTAAGCTGATGTTCAGTTTATATCCTTAAAATGCACTGATGTTTTGACAAGTCCAAGTAAGCTAGGAATATGCGATGACTGAAGCGCAAACGACGAATGCCTCTCCAAACGATGAAAATGAAGCGCAAGCGGATTTGGAAGCCAAACAAAAACGTAAAAAAATGCTGAAGATTTTTGCCATTATTGTTGTCGCAGCAGCAATTCTATATGCAATTTGGGCTTTAGTGTTTAGCAATACTGTGGAAACAGACAATGCCTATGTTGGTGCTGAAACTGCTGAAATTACTTCAATGGTCAGTGGTCAGGTGGCTGAAGTTTTAGTGAGTGATACACAGCAAGTCAAGAAAGGCGATGTTTTGGCAATTATTGATAATCGTGATGCTAAAATTGAGGTTGCAGAAGCCGAAGCAGCGTTAACTAAGGCAAAGCGCCAATACACACAAAGTTCTGCAAATAGCAGTTCATTGTCCTCGCAAATTTTGGTGAGTACAGACGATATTAATAGTGCTAAAGCACAAGTAGCACAAGCCGAAGTCGCATATCAGCAAGCGCAACAAGAATTTGCTCGCCGTCAGCAATTAAGTGCAACAGGTGCAATATCGAAGGAAGAATTTAGCAAAGCACAAAGTGCTTTGAATAATGCTAAAGCTAGTGTTGATGTCGCAAAAGCGGCGCTTGCCCAAACTGAATCAAAACGAAAAGCAGCGCAAAGTAACTTAGATGCCAATGAAGCATTAATTCGTGGTACCTCGCAAAGTTCAACACCTGATGTATTGGTAGCTCAAGCAAAACTTGATCAAGCGCTTTTAGATTTACAACGGACTGAAATTAAAGCACCGCTAGACGGAATTGTTGCCCGTCGTAGCATTCAAATTGGGCAACGTGTGGCACCTGGTGCAAGTTTAATGAAAATCGTGCCAATAGCTGATCTGTATGTCGATGCAAACTTTAAAGAAAGTCAGTTAAAGAATGTCAAAGTCGGTCAAAAGGCAACTTTAACCTCTGATCTATATGGTAAGGATGTTGAATATCATGGTACCGTGATTGGCTTTTCTGGAGGCACAGGTTCTGCATTTGCTTTGATTCCTGCACAAAATGCGACAGGTAACTGGATTAAAGTGGTTCAGCGTTTACCAGTACGTATCAAACTTGATCCTAAAGAATTGGCTGAACATCCATTACGTGTGGGTTTGTCCATGAATGCTGAGGTCGATACCTCATCAGCGAAGTAATCGCTTATGAATACAGCAACATTTCAAAATGAGCTGAAAGGCGGACGTTTACTCCTCGCTGCATTCTTTTTAGCACTTGCCAATTTTATGGTCGTGTTGGACATGACCATTGCCAATGTTTCTGTACCACATATTACAGGAAGTTTAGCGGTTTCAAGTTCACAGGGAACTTGGGTCATTACTTCGTATGCTGTTGCGGAAGCCATCTGTGTGCCTTTAACGGGCTGGTTGGCAGGACGCTTTGGTGCTGTTCGGGTATTTACCATCAGTTTGATCGGTTTCACCACATTTTCCATTCTGTGTGGTTTATCCAATAGTTTGGCAATGCTGGTGATCTGTCGTATTGGGCAAGGCTTATTTGGTGGTCCAATCATGCCATTGAGCCAAACGCTGCTCATGCGTATTTTTCCGCCTGAAAAGCATTCGCAAGCAATGGGTATGTGGGCAATGACCACAGTGGTTGGTCCAATTTTAGGTCCAATTCTGGGTGGAACGATCAGTGATAATTGGTCTTGGCACTGGATTTTCTTTATCAATATTCCTGTAGGTGTAATCTGTGCTTTGGGTGTCATGCGTTTGATGAAAACAGCAGAAACCCCGATTGCAAAATTACCTATTGATACCATTGGTTTAACTTTGCTGATTATCTGGATTGGTGCATTGCAGCTCATGCTAGATTTAGGGCATGAACGGGACTGGTTCAATAATACCTTTATTTGTATTTTGGCTGTGATTTTGGTGGTTGGATTTATTGCCTTTTTTATTTGGGAATATTATGAAAAACATCCCATCGTCAACATACAGATTTTCCGATACCGTGGTTTTACCATTGCCACAATATCGCTGGCTTTCGCCTTTGCAGCATTCTTTGGCAGTATTGTATTGATTCCACAATGGTTACAGATCAACTTGGGCTATACCGCTTCTTGGGCAGGTTATCTCACTGCAACGATGGGCTTTGGTAGTTTGATGATGTCACCGATTGTGGCGAAAATGGCAACCAAATATGACCCAAGAGCATTGTCGAGTTTTGGTTTGATGATTTTGGGGGGCGTGACCCTGATGCGTTCATTTTGGACCACGGATGCAGATTTTATGGCATTGGCATGGCCTCAGATTATCCAAGGTTTTGCGGTGCCATTCTTCTTTATTCCTTTGTCCAATATTGCTTTGGGCGTGGTTCGCCCAGATGAAGTTGCTTCTGCTGCGGGTTTAATGAACTTTATGCGTACAATGGCAGGGGCGATAGGTGCATCTCTGGCTGTGACGATTTGGGATGATCATACTAAGTTGGCGCGGAGTGAAATTGTATCGACTATGCATGTCGAAGAAACCCAGCGTAATTTGGTCAATAGTGGTTTTAGCCCAGAAATGGCTTTGGGGACGATTTCTAACTTGGTGGATAAGGAAGCTTTAACACTTTCAGTCAATCATGTGTTTTTGATTTTTGCGATGGTATTTATCTTTGCAGGGTTAATTATTTGGTTATGCCCTAAACCGAAAGGTAATGTGGGCGCAGGGCATGCCCATTAAATTTTAAGTGTTATTGAAAGCCTGCTGAAAAGCGGGCTTTTTTATGGATATTCTTTATGTTTAATCGATAGATAGCCTGTATTTTATCTATTGATCAAGATCAGGGTATAATACACAGATTGTGTACTGCGATGAGGAATATGTATGAAGCCTGAATTCCAACAAGGAAAAATTAAACAATACAATGCTGAAAGAGGCTTTGGATTTATTGGTGGGCTTGAGCAGGATATTTTCTTCCATATTTCTGATTTTCCGCTTGCTGAGGGAGAACCAAAGCGTAACGAGCGAGTTAAATTTATCGTGGTTGAAAATAACGGTAAGTTGAAAGCCGCTAAAATTGAACGGGTAGAAGACCAGTCCGCCAAGGCTAAAAAGACGAGAGTTGTTGAGAACAATAAGTCGATTACCAATACTTTGTTGTCTAATTTTAGAAAGTGATCGCTGTTGAAAATTGGGGGGCATTTGATTTAAATGCCTTTGGTTTTTTTAAGATATTGACTTGAGTTATTTTAAGATATTGACCTGATCAAAATCATCTAGTGTCGTTTGTTGATTGAACATTCGACTGTTATATTTATATGAATCAGATAGTTTCAAACGTTTTGAATATTGAGTCTGCTTTTCTCCATAATATTGATGATATTCAAGAGTAATCGAGTCATCAGCTATAGTAGGATTGATAAAAATAATTCCTTTTCGGTCACTATTGGCTCTGATCGATGAATTATCCTCGCTGAAATAGATATTTTCACCAGCAATATAGGCAAATTGATGATTTCGTTTAATAAATATTTCATACATTGGAAAGTCTTTTGTGTTGTTTAAGGGATAAAAAACACCATCTTTTAACAGTGTAATCAATTTATTTTTACTTGATCCCTTTTCTTTGGTGTTATTGATGAGTCTTATATTGATTTGAATTTCAGGGTCTATGTCTTGATGAGCTAGAGTCGAAAAACTTAAAGTCGGTTCTTTTTGCATGGTTATTCTTGCCTTAGTTTCTAGGAAGATGATGATAATAATCGCAATTAATATTATAAAAATGCAGATTTTCAGCTCTTTATTGATAATTATCTGTGAACCACCTGCCATGACCTTTCCATTTTATTTTTCTGATTTAAATTTTATATTAATTTTAATTTAACTATTTTGTAATTAAAAGCATAGAATAAAAATCACGTTATTGTTTTTCTTATTAAATTTTTATTTTACTATGTTGCTAGAAAAGTAGCGTAATTGCTTATTTAAATAGAATAATATTGCGAATTTCAAGATAATGCTGGATCTACAATTTCCTTTCAGTAATCTATCCTACGTATTATTGAAAATAGGATTTATTGTTTAAATTCCTAAGATCATCTGATAAGGTTTAAATCCATCCAATACGGCATTAGCAACCAAATGAATAAATGGTTCAGTGTGATCATTCGCCATCCATTGATCTAAAGCTTCATAATAAGCTAATCGATTTTCTACAGTAATTACACTTGGTGGATAACCAGATTTAAGCAATTCAAGATTCATCAATAATCGAGATGTACGTCCATTTCCATCAACAAAAGGATGGATCGCTACAAAATCTGCATGGACTTTGGCTGCTCGTTCAATAGGATGCAATTTTTGACTATCACGATTATACCAATCAATAAACTGAGTCATTTTATCATTGAGCAATGTATGGTCTGGTGGAAGCGCCGTAGCCCCTGAGATTAATACATTTTGTTGGCGATATTGCCCAGCATTTTCATCATCAATATTTTTCAAAATGAGTTGATGAATATTACGAATTTGCCATTCTGAAAAGGGTTCTTGGCTTTTGATAATATCTTCAACATACAAAATCGCATTACGATGATTGATTGCTTCAAAATGCTCCCTTAATGCTTTACCACCGATCGTAATTCCCTCAAGTACAACCTTTGTTTCTAACAAAGTTAAGGTATTACCCTCAATGGCATTGGAGTGATAAGTCCACCGTAAAACGAGGTCTTCGTGTAGATTTTTAACAATCGTAGGAGAAAGAGGTCGATGTTGATCCAATTTAGCTTTTAAATCATCAATGATCTCAAACATGTTTTATCTCTACAGGCGCAATAAAATGATCATACATGAAAAAATGATGGCTATAAAATCTAACAGTTACGGTATTAGGAGTAAATTTATCGTAGAAATGAATCTAGTTATTTAAATTATTTCTAAATTTTTTTATCATTATAAAATTCAAATACTTAAAACTTAATTGTAATATTGTATCAAGGATTATAAATCTATTTTTTTAAAAGAGAGAAGAATATTAATTCGCCTGATTTATATACAAGCCCCCTCTTTTTCAAAGAGGGGTTAGGGGAGATTTAAATAAACCTAAGAAACCGAATCATCCAAGTTCGGAGCTAACCAACGTTTCGCTTCATCCAAAGTCCAGTTCTTACGCTTTGCATAATCCTCAAGCTGATCTAATGCAATCTTACCAACATTAAAGTATTCAGATTGAGGATTCGCATAATAGAAACCACTCACACTTGAAGGTGGCCACATTGCAAAACTGCTGGTCAATTGGGTACCAATCTTATCTGTGGTACCTAACCAATCAAACAAAGATGCTTTTTCAGAATGCTCAGGACAAGCAGGGTAGCCTGGTGCAGGACGAATACCGACATACTTTTCTTTAATCAATTCTTCATTTGAGAGTTGTTCATCAGCTTGATAGCCCCAGAACTCTTTACGAATACGTTCATGCAAATGTTCAGCAAATGCTTCAGCAAAACGGTCACCTAAGGACTGAGCAAGAATGGCAGAGTAATCATCCCCTTTGGCTTTGTACTCATGTGCCATTTCTTCTGCGCCAAAAATTGAAACGGTGAAACCACCCAAGTAGTCTTCAGCTTGTGCTTTGGTTGCCACAAAATCCGCCAACGATAAATTAGGTTTCCCGGTCACTTTGTCAGACTGTTGACGGATATGATGGAAAGTATGGGTGGTATTTGCACCAGACTCATCATAGACTTCAACTGAGTCCGCCGCTGAACGATTGGCAGGATAAATTCCAAATACAGCACGCGCATCAAAGCGTTTATTTTCAATAATGTCTTTGAGCATCGCTTGAGCTTGATTATACAAATCAGTCGCAGCTTCACCGACCACTTCATCTTGTAAAATTTTCGGGAATTTGCCTGCCAAGCTCCATGAAATAAAGAAAGGCGTCCAGTCAAAGTAATCGACTAATTTTTCAAGCGGGTAGTTAGTGATGGTTTGTAGACCGATAAAGTTTGGTTTTACTGGTGGATGAGCCGCAAAATCAATTTTTAACCCATTCTCAATCGATTCAGCATAAGACAACTTGGCAGCTTTGGGCTGTTTGTTGGCAATACGCTCGCGTACTTTTTCATATTCAGCACGATGTTCTGCGACAAATGCCGGCTTCATTTCTTTAGATAATAATGTTGTCGCAACACCAACTGCACGAGAGGCGTCGGCAACATAAATCACTGCATCATTTGAATATTGTGGATCAATTTTTACCGCAGTATGTGCTTTCGATGTTGTTGCACCACCAATCAGCAATGGAATCTTAAATCCCTTACGTTGCATTTCTTTAGCGACAAATACCATTTCATCTAAAGAAGGGGTAATTAAGCCAGATAAGCCGATAATATCAACTTTTTCATCAATCGCGGTTTGTAGAATTTTTTCACAAGGAACCATGACACCAAGGTCAACAATGTCATAACCATTACAGCCAAGCACCACGCCCACAATATTTTTACCAATATCATGAACATCACCTTTTACTGTTGCCATCAACACTTTACCTTTAGATTGGCTTCCCGTTTTTTCAGCTTCAATGTACGGGTTTAGCCATGCAACAGCTTGTTTCATGACACGTGCAGATTTTACAACTTGCGGTAAGAACATCTTACCTGAACCAAATAAATCTCCAACAACGTTCATACCGTCCATCAATGGACCTTCGATCACGTCCAATGGGCGTTTGGATTTTAAACGAGCTTCTTCGGTATCTTCATCAATAAAAGTGGTGATGCCTTTAACAAGGGCATATTCAAGGCGTTTTTCAACAGTTTCATTACGCCACTCAAGATTTTCAACTTGTTTTTGAGCAGCACTTTGACCACGGTATTGTTCTGCAACTTCGAGCAGTTTCTCAGTTGCATCTTGACCACTTGCTCCCTGATTTTGGTTGAGAATCACATCTTCAACCGCATCTTTTAATTCTTTTGGAATATCATCATAAATTGCCATTTGACCGGCATTTACAATTCCCATGGTCATGCCTTGTTGAATAGCATGATATAAGAATACAGAGTGAATGGCTTCTCGCACAGGTTCATTGCCACGGAACGAGAATGAAACGTTTGAAACACCGCCAGAAATCATGGCATGAGGCAAGTTTTGTTTAATCCAACCAGTGGCTTCAATAAAGTCCACAGCGTAGTTATTGTGTTCTTCAATCCCTGTTGCTACAGCAAATACGTTCGGGTCAAAAATAATGTCTTCAGCAGGAAAGCCGACTTCATTGACCAATACATCATAAGAACGTTTACAGATTTCACGCTTACGTGCAGCTGTATCCGCCTGACCTGTTTCGTCAAATGCCATGACAATAATCGCAGCACCATATTGACGACATAGGCGTGCTTTATGCACAAACTCGTCATAACCTTCTTTTAAAGAAATCGAGTTTACAACAGGCTTACCTTGAACACATTTTAATCCTGCTTCAATGATTTCCCATTTTGATGAGTCAATCATGATTGGAACTTTGGATATTTCAGGCTCGGATGCAACCAGATTTAAAAAATGCACCATTGCATTTTCCGAATCCAACATTCCTTCATCCATATTAATGTCAATGATTTGAGCACCTGCAACCACTTGCTGTAAAGCAACGTCGAGTGCCTCTGCAAAGTTTTCTTCACGAATTAAACGTAAGAATTTTTTAGAACCTGTGACGTTGGTACGTTCACCGACATTGACAAATAAGGAGTCATCGTAAATGTTGAATGGCTCTAAACCACTTAAACGACAAGCAGGTTTGGTTTCAGGAACTTGACGAGGTTTGATGTCTTTTACGGCATGATAAATCGCACGAATATGATCTGGTGTGGTACCACAACAGCCGCCAGTAATATTAATCAAACCACTTTCAGCAAACTCTTTTAAAAATGCAGCAGTTTGTTCTGGCGTTTCATCATAACCACCGAAAGCATTGGGTAAACCTGCATTGGGATGCGCTGAGACAAAAACATCTGCAACATCTGAAACAGTTTTGACATGTGGACGCATGGCATCTGCACCCAAAGCACAGTTAAAGCCAATTGACAATAAGTCGCCGTGGCGCACAGAGTTCCAAAAAGCTTCTGCTGTTTGTCCTGTCAGTGTACGACCTGAAGCATCTGTGATGGTTCCTGAAATCATCAATGGCAGTTCATGACCAAGTTGTTTAAATACCTCTTTTACTGCAAAAATTGCAGCCTTACAGTTCAAGGTATCAAATACAGTTTCGATCAGAATAATATCTGCACCGCCCTCAATAAGCGCATGTGTAGCTTCGATATAATTGTCTTTAAGCTCATCAAAGGTAATGTTACGAAAAGCAGGATCATTCACATTGGGCGAGATAGAGCAGGTACGTGATGTAGGACCCAATACACCTGCGACAAAACGTGGTTTATCAGGTTTTGAGTATTTTAAACATGCTTGTTTGGCAATACGCGCAGCTTCACGGTTGATCTCTGGAACCAAGTCTTCCATATGATAGTCAGACATGGAAACACGTGTACCATTAAAGCTGTTAGTTTCAATAATGTCTGCACCAGCGTCCAAGTATGCTTCATGAATCCCTTGGATAATGTCAGGCTGTGTCAGCACCAAAAGATCGTTATTGCCTTTGAGATCAGATGCCCAATCTGCAAAACGCTCACCTCGATAATCTGCTTCTTCCAGTTTATGGCGTTGGATCATGGTTCCCATCGCACCATCAATTATGAGAATACGTTGGGCAAGAAGCTCTTTTAACGTGGTAAGCGTAGACATTCAAACTCTCAATAAAATCGGATTTTAAAAATAGCGCTATGTTATCAGAATGTAGCGCGGCAAGGTATTCATCTTTGTCGATATGGATGATTTGAAAAATGAATGAATTTGATTAATTTTCAACTAAAAATAAAGATAAATTTAGAAAGTAAGTATAAAACAAAATAATGATTTTAATCACATTATTTTAATGAAAGTGTGATTTTTTTAAATTTATTTTTGTGGCAAAAATTATAAACTTGCTCAATGAATCACAAAATAATAAATGTATTACATCTAAAATATAATCGATGATAAATGACGATAATTATCAAATCAAAATATTAAAAAGTTGATGATTCTCAAAGAAGCTTTGAAAAATGGAAAATCATTACTGATCAAACAAAAGTCGGTTTTTTTACGTTAAAAAGTATACCAAAAAGTCAAATATTCATTCCAAAAAATCAATCATTTTCAGGTATTGCTGATTTTTTCGCATACGTTAGTAAAAGCATTGCAATGCCAATAAATAATGTTAACTATTACTCAGAACTATTCTAAAAACTTACGGTAATTGTCAATGAATAAGACATATAAAGTTGTTTGGAACGAATCTTTAGGTACATGGTGTGCAATTTCTGAAACTTCAAAGGTTCGTGGCAAACGCTCTTCTGGGAAAGCAATTGTTGCAAGTGCGGTGATCGTCGCTTCCACCATGTCAGGTGTGACATTCGCTGCTGATAATTATGTCAGTGTTAATGATGGTGGTGTACAGAGCGGAAACTACAATAATGATGGTGCTGGTGTTGATGGCTCTGTTGCGATTGGTCCAGATTCGAGTAGCTCAGGTGCTTCAGGTGTTGCGATTGGTAATAATGCCGATGTTCATGGTTATCAAGGTGTCGCAATTGGCAATAATGCGCAAGCAGGTTATCAAAGTATGGCTTTGGGTCATGACGCTATAGCAACTGCATTTAACAGTATGGCATTGGGTGGGAATTCGATTGCTTATACAGATGGTACTGCTTTAGGACAGGGAACTTATGCTAATAAGTTAGCCACAGCAATGGGCAATGGCTCTTTAGCGGTTGGGTTGGAAAGTACAGCTTATGGCTATAGTGCGCTTGCTGGTACAGATTCGTTTAGTCAACCATCAGCAGGTACAGACCCAGATACGATTGGGAAAGCTTATGCCACTGCAATGGGTTCTAGAGCGAAAGCCTCTGCTCAAGGTTCAACTGCGATCGGTGCAGGGAGTGTCGCTGAGGTCGAGAGTGGTGTGGCACTAGGCAGCAGTTCCGTTGCCAATACAGCCGCTGGTGTTGCAGGTTATATTCCTACTGGTGCAAATCAAGCACAGTCATCAGCGATTAATGCAACTCAATCGACATTGGGTGCAGTCAGTGTGGGAAGTGCAGGCAATACACGTCAAATTACCAATGTTGCCGCAGGTACCGCAGACACAGACGTAGTCAATCTTGCACAACTGAAAGCCGTTGAAACCCATTATGTCAGTATTAATGACGGTGGTACGCAAAGTGGTAACTATAATAATGATGGGGCAAAAGGGACTAATAGTCTGGCGATTGGTGTAGGAACGAAAGCCACTGGAAATGATGCGATTGCTGTCGGGACGGGCTCTCAAGCGCTAAAATCAGGTGCGGTTGCAATTGGTTTAAATGCTGTCGCTGATCATAATGTAGTTAATCAATATACTTACAACACCGTAGCAATCGGTACCAGTGTTCGAACTAATGGGGTTGGTAATGTTGTCATGGGACTAAACAGCAGTACTGCTGGAAATAATTCTGTGGCGATTGGAGTGGGTAATAACGCTACAAATGACGTTTCTGTTGCGATGGGGCTGAATAATACGGCTGATGGTATACATAACACAGCAATTGGTAATCAAAACAATATACAGGGCAGCCAAAATGTTGCAGTAGGAAATGGTAATAACATTCAGGGTGATTATGCCACTAATGTAATGGGGCAAGGAAATACTGTTTCAGGTCCGTATACCAATGTTTTTGGTTCAAGTAATAACGTTTCTGGATTGACTAACTTTGTTGCTGGGGGGGGAAACTCTGTAAATGCAGAGCACAGTGCTGTCTCAGGACAAACGAATGAGGTTTATGGACCTTCTAATGTTGTTACAGGATTGGCGAATAAAAGTACATGGGGTTATTCTGTTTTATTAGGGAGAAATAATATTGTTGAAGCTAATCACGCCACAGCGATTGGTATTGATAATCTAATAAATGGTGGAATTTCCAATGCGCTTGGCGTAGCCAACAAAGTCAGTGGCAGCGAAAGTAGTGTGATTGGCAATGATAATATTGTTTCAAATAACAATACCCATGTGTTGGGTAATGATGTCACGACTACTCAAGATAATAGCGTGATTCTCGGAAATGCATCGACTGACCGTGCAGCAACAACAGTAGATAAAGTTACGATTAATGGTGAAGATTACACAGTTGCAGGAGCTGGCTCTGTGGCAAAAGGTATCGTCAGTGTTGGTAAAGCAGGCGCTGAACGACAAATCATTAATGTAGCAACAGGTGAAGTCAGTGCAACCAGTACCGATGCTATCAACGGTTCACAACTCTTTGCGACCAATAAAGCCATTGCAGATAGTCAAACCCATTATGTCAGTATCAATGACGGTGGTGTGCAAAGTGGTAACTATAATAATGATGGGGCTTCTGGAAAAAATGCATTAGCAGTTGGTGTAGGCGCTAAAGCGGCTGGACCTAGTTCAATAGCAATAGGTACGGGCACTCAATCAATTGGTGATAATGCTATAACCTTAGGAGTTGGTGCAGTTGCGTCTGGTGAGAGAGGTTTGGCAGCAGGATTCGGTAGTAATGTTTCTGGTGCTATTTCTGTAGCTGTAGGAAATCAAAATTCTGTTTCAGGTAATTTTAGTAGTGCCTTTGGATCAGATAATAATATTATTGGACTGAGTAGCTCTGCGATTGGTAATGGAAATAATGTCAGTGGGTCTCATTCTGCTGCTTTAGGTTCTTATAATAGTATTACTGGTGCAGGATCTACAGCGATTGGAATTTCAAGTATCGTTCAAGGTAATAATTCGTATACGCTTGGAGGAAATAATAGAATTCCAACAAGTAATACTTTTGCTTTCGGGAATAATCTTACTACTACTCAAGATAATAGCGTGATTCTCGGAAATGCATCGACTGACCGAGCAGCAACCACAGTAGATAAAGTTACAATCAATGGTGAAGACTATACTGTTGCAGGAGCTGGCTCTATCGCAAAAGGTATCGTCAGTGTTGGTAAAGCAGGCGCTGAACGACAAATCATTAATGTGGCAGCAGGTGAAGTTAGTGCAACAAGTACAGATGCGGTGAATGGTTCACAACTCTTTGCGACCAATAAAGCCATTGCAGATAGTCAAACCCATTATGTCAGTATTAATGATGGTGGTACGCAAAGTGGTAACTACAATAATGATGGGGCAAAAGTGACTAATAGTCTGGCGATTGGTGTGAATTCAAGTGCAACAGGTTCCAATAGTCTGGCGATTGGTGTGAATTCAAGTGCATCAGGAACCAATAGTATCGCAATGGGTGTAGGGAACCAAATGGAAGCTGAAGGTAATATTTCTTTTGGTAATGGGAATATTGCTAAGGGTGGGAATGGATCACAGGCTGTTGGAGAAGGTAATAATATTAATGGATGGGCTTCTGCTGCTTTTGGACGATACAATGAAGTTAATGGTAGTGAGTCCCTTGCTGCAGGTAGTGTTAATAAAGTAACGGGTGATTCTAATACTGTAGTTGGTCGAGGAAATAATGTTGGGGGGGGGAATGGCTCTTCCGTTTTTGGGGATGGTAATAATGTTCAAGGGTGGGGTGCCGGTGCTTTTGGACGTTACAATGAAGTTAGTGGAAGTGAAGTCTTTGCCCTAGGTAGTGTTAATAAAGTAACGGGTAGTCGTAATATTGCAGTTGGTCGAGCAAATAATGTTGGAAGTGGGGATGGCTCTTCAGCTTTTGGGGATGCTAATAATGTTCAGGGATGGTCTGCAGGTACTTTGGGACAGAGTAATACGGTTAGCGGTAACGAATCCTACGCAGTAGGTAATGCAAATAACGTTCAAGCTGGTTATAGCATGGTGCTAGGGCGTTATAACAAAATCAATAATGGATATAGTTATGTTGTTGGTGACGCTAATATTGTTAATGGTTCTGGTGTTGGCATACTTGGAAATAATAATACTGTAGCTCAAAATGATACTTATGTATTGGGTAGCGGTATTACAACAACTCAAGCCAACAGTGTTTTATTGGGCAATGCATCGACTGACCGAGCTGCTACCACAGTAGATAAAATTACAATCAATGGTGAAGACTATACTGTTGCAGGAGCTGGCTCTGTCGCAAAAGGTATCGTCAGTGTTGGTAAAGCAGGCGCTGAACGACAAATCATCAATGTGGCAGCGGGTGAAGTCAGCGCAACCAGTACCGATGCGGTGAACGGTTCACAACTCTTTGCGACCAATAAAGCCATTGCAGATAGTCAAACCCATTATGTCAGTGTCAATGACGATGGAATACAAGGTGGAAACTACAATAATGATGGGGCGCAAGGGAAAAATTCTTTAGCGTTGGGCGTGGGTGCTAAAGCAACGGGTGAAAATGCAATTGCGATTGGTAATGTGACTACTGATGCAGCAAATAGTATTGCCATTGGGAATAATAATGTTTTAAGTAATACTGCTGGTGCAAGTACAGTCATTGGTAGCAATAACAATGTAACGGGCAATGAAGCCGTGGCTTTGGGTTCAAACAACACTGTAAAAGATTTCTCAGGTGTTGCGGTGGGTAGTTATAACCGTGCATTCGGTTATCGTTCTATTACGGTTGGTGCAGAAAACCAAACAGATGGTCAGTGGTCATCAGCAATTGGTCTTTGGAATACAGCTGGAGGGGAGCGTGCCACGGCTTTAGGTGCAAATAATAAGATTTTAGGTCGTCGTGCCTTGGGTGTCGGTGTTGTCAATGAAATCTCAAGTGCCAGTGAATATAGCTCAGCAATTGGTGCTTTTAATAAAATTACGGATAGCACCAAATCTTTAGCGGCTGGATTTAGTAATACTATCACTGGTGGTGATAACAACAATGTTTTAGGGAATGAAAATCAGCTCAATAACGCCAAAAATTCAACAGCAATTGGAAATAAAAATATCGTTGCTCAAGACAATACCCAAGTTCTTGGTAACAATGTTACAACGACCCAAGCCAATAGTGTGATTCTCGGGAATGCATCAACAGATCGTGCTGCAACTGCTGAATCAAAAGTCAGCATCAATGGTCAGGACTATGCCTTTGCGGGTGTAGGCTCAGCTAGTAATGGTGTTGTGAGTGTAGGTAAAGCAGGCGCTGAACGTCAAATCATCAATGTGGCGGCAGGAAAAGTCAGCAGTGACAGTACCGATGCAGTGAATGGTTCACAACTTTATGCTACTAATCAAGCCATCGCAGACAGTAAAACCCACTATATCAGCGTCAATGACGATGGAACACAAGGCGGAAACTACAATAATGATGGGGCGATTGGTAAAAACTCAATTGCAATTGGTGTAGCCTCAAAAGCAGAGAACGAAAATAGTGTTGCCCTTGGGACTAACGCTGTTTCAAACTATGGTGGTATTGCAATCGGGAGTGGAGTTAAAGCCTCTAATGGTGGTTCAACGGTTATAGGTAGCAATAGTGTTGCTTTAGCAAATAATGCACATGTTATTGGTACAAATAACCGTTCTGAGCAACAAAATAGTAGCATTTTAGGGAATGAAAATCAGATATTGACCTCAAGTGGTACAAGCCTTGCCATTGGAAACAACAATATATTAACCAGTGGTGGTGCAGCAACTTTAGGATTTGGTAACCAAGTTTCAGGCGCTAGCACGCTTGCGCTTGGTACTGGTAATAATGTGACAAATATGAATACTACAGCGGTTGGAATCGGAAATCAGATTTCAGGAAATGGCAGTATTGCATTGGGAACAGATAACACTGTTCAAAGTGATTCATCTGGGATTTTAGGTAGATATAATCAAGTTAATAAAGGTAGTGTAGCCTATGTTCTTGGACAGGCAAATAATGTTAGTGGTAGCTCTTCTGCTATAGTGGGTATCAGTAATATTGTTGCAAACAACAATACCTTTGTATTAGGTAATCAAGTTACTACTACTCAAGATAATAGCGTTATATTAGGAAATAAATCGACAGATCGAGCAGCGACTTCTGAGTCAAAAGTCAGCATTAATGGTCAAGATTATGCCTTTGCGGGTGTAGGCTCAGCTGCCAATGGTGTGGTCAGTGTCGGTAAAGCAGGCGCTGAACGTCAAATCATCAATGTGGCTGCAGGAAAAGTGAGCAGTGACAGTACTGATGCAGTGAATGGTTCACAACTTTATGCCACCAATCAAGCGATTACCGAAGTTGGAAAATCGGCAGCGGCAGCAAAAACTGAAGTTGTAGAAGGTGACAACATTGTTGTGACCGAAACCCAAGGTAAAAATGGTCAAAGTGTTTACAACGTTGCAACTGCGAAAGAAGTGAGTTTTAACAAGACTACAGTGGGTACGGTGATCACCGACAGCGCAACAGGCAAAATCACAGGTTTGACTGCGGGTGAAGTCAGTGCGACCAGTACAGATGCGATAAATGGTTCACAACTTTATGCGACTAATCAAGCCATTGCAGACAGTAAAACCCATTATGTCAGCGTCAATGATGATGGTGTACAAGCAGATAACTACAACAATGACGGTGCAACGGGTAAAAATGCACTGGCGGTCGGTGTAGGGAGTAAAGCAGCAGGTGAAAATGCTGTAGCTATTGGTTATAACAACAATGTTGTACAAGATAAAACGGTTGCATTAGGCAGTTCAATCACTACGACCCAAGCCAACAGTGTTGTATTGGGCAATGAATCTACAGATCGTGCTGCAACTGCTGAGTCAAAAGTGACCATTCTTGGTCAGGACTATGCCTTTGTCGGTGTAGGCTCTGCGAGTAATGGTGTTGTGAGTGTAGGTAAAGCAGGCGCTGAACGTCAGATCATCAATGTGGCTGCAGGAAAAGTCAGCAGTGACAGTACTGATGCAGTGAATGGTTCACAACTTTATGCCACCAATCAAGCGATTACCGAAGTTGGAAAATCGGCAGCGGCAGCAAAAACTGAAGTTGTAGAAGGTGACAACATTGTTGTGACCGAAACCCAAGGTAAAAATGGTCAAAGTATTTACAACATTGCAACTGCGAAAGAAGTGAGTTTTGACAAGACTACAGTGGGTACGGTGATCACCGACAGCACAACAGGTAAAATAACAGGTTTAACTGCGGGTGAAGTCAGTGCGACCAGTACAGATGCGATTAATGGTTCACAACTTTATGCCACAAATAAAGCCATTGCAGACAGTAAAACCCATTATGTCAGCGTCAATGATGATGGTGTACAAGCAGATAACTACAACAATGACGGTGCAACTGGTAAAAATGCACTGGCGGTCGGTGTAGGGAGTAAAGTAGCAGGTGAAAATGCTGTAGCTATTGGTTATAACAACAATGTTGTACAAGATAAAACGGTTGCATTAGGTAGTTCGATCACCACCACTCAAGCCAACAGTGTTGTATTAGGCAATGAATCCACAGATCGTGCTGCAACTTCTGAATCTAAAGTGACCATTCTTGGGCAGGACTATGCCTTTGCGGGTGTAGGCTCTGCGAGTAATGGTGTGGTCAGTGTCGGTAAAGTTGGTGGTGAACGTCAAATCATCAATGTTGCAGCAGGGCAACTCAGTGCAACCAGTACAGATGCAGTCAATGGCTCACAACTCTATGCGACCAATCAGGCAATTTCATCATTACAAGGTCAAGTGGGTGGCGCAAAAAGTACTGTAATGGAAGGCAAAAATACCACCATCACTAAAACCACCAATGCAGATGGTTCAACTGATTACCAAGTTGCAACCAAAGATGATGTGAGCTTTGACTCAGTCACCGTAGGTAACATCAAAGCAGATGCGCAAACAAATAAGATCACTGGTTTGGCTGATGGTGAAGTGAGTGCAACGTCCAATGAAGCTGTTAATGGTAGCCAACTCCATGGGACTGCTGAAAGTGTTGCCAATGTTTTGGGTGGCAATGCAAAAGTTAATGCAGATGGTAGTGTCAGCACCAGCAATATCGGCAACACAGGTAAAGACAATGTGCATGATGCCATTGCTTCATTACAAGGGCAGGTAGCAGGTTCTAAGACCAGTGTCTCTGCGGGTAAAAATACTGTGGTGAACAGTAGCACCAATGCAGATGGATCAAATAATTATCAAGTGGCTTTGGCAGATGACATTAACTTGAACTCGGTGACTGCAAATCAAGTTACAGCCAATCAGGTAAAAGCAGACCAAGTGATTGCCAATCAAGTCATGGCAAATCAGGTCAATGTCGGTAAAGTGACTATTGATGGGACCAGTAATAAAGTCAGTGGTTTAGCCAATGGTACGATTAGCAAAGACTCTACAGATGCGATTAATGGTTCACAACTGCACCAAACCAATAGCAATGTTGCACAGTACCTCGGCGGTGGCTCAACATTGAACCAAGATGGCTCAATCAAAGCGCCAACCTATAATGTAGCGGGTGGAAGCTATAATAATGTAGGGGATGCATTGGGTGCAGTCGATACACGTGTTAGCAACCTTGAACAAGCATTCTACAACACCAACAAAAATGTAGATGATTTACGCAACGATACCTATGCAGGGATTGCAGGTGCAATGGCTGTGGGTAATTTACCGCAACCGACTGAAGCGGGTATGAGCATGATGAGTGCAGGGCTTTCAGGTTATCGCGGTGAAACAGCCGTTGCAGTGGGTATTAGTGCGATTAGCGACAGCAACAAGATCATTTGGAAAATGGGGGCGTCTGCAGACAGTCGTAGCAATATCGGCGGTGCTGTATCGGTAGGCTACCAATGGAAATAATCTAAACAGGAAGTTTTGATTTCAGCATTTTTCATGTGACGCTCTTAAAACTTAGTCCCTTCGGGGACTGAGTTTTTTATAGTTATATTTTTCGAGTCTAAGCGAAAGTTGGCTTTAAATTTGCACCTTTGTATTTTGTATAACGCTAAATTGTATTGTCGAAATTTAAGCAAAGCTTATTCAAAAATAGTGTTTGTTTTTTCATCAAATTGTCACAAATATCGCAGATACTGAGTGGAAATATTGGTCACCTGTCATATTTGACGGAAATATTACAAATATTATTTCAGAGTGAAATGTAAAAATTTAATCAAATTAATTTTATTTAATTATTTTAAATCATTGAATAAAATAAATAAAAATATAGATTGAGTCGCAAGTATTGCGAAATACTGAAGTGAAAAAAGTAAAAAATTCACTTCATTGGGGAGCTATTTGTCATATAATTGTCACAATTTAATTGAACAATAAGCGCATTCTAATATTCGCTTACCTTCTGCATGAATTCGAATTTACCTCCCGTCTCAGATTCTGCATCATCGTCTCAAGCTGCTAAATCGACGAATGTGCATGTACCTACACCGAAGTTTTTTATGCCGGTGTTTCTGACGATTATTATTGCAACCTTGATTTATATCGGGGTGCAAGTTAGTGCAGATTTAGCACATGTTCCACCTTTAAGTCTTTATTCAGTCATTCTTTTAGCGACTGCTTTATTCATTGCTTTAGGCTTTGAGTTTGTAAATGGTTTTCACGATACTGCCAATGCTGTGGCTACCGTGATTTATACCAACGCCTTACCTGCACCAGTTGCAGTGATGTGGGCAGGTTTCTGTAATTTTCTTGGGGTCATGGTTGCAAGTGGTGCTGTTGCATACGGGATTATTGCATTACTTCCTGTTGAATTAATCATGAATGTGGGGAGTGGTGCTGGCTTTGCAATGGTTTTTGCAATGCTGATTGCTGCAATTCTCTGGAATCTAGGAACTTGGTTTTTAGGGATTCCTGCATCGAGTTCCCATACTTTGATTGGTTCAATTTTAGGTGTGGGAATCATGAACTACATTTTGCACGCATCCAGTGGTGCAAGCGGTGTAGACATGGATCAGGTCATTAAAGTCGGCAAAGCATTGTTGTTTTCTCCTTTAATTGGTTTTGCTTTTGCAGCAGTGGTCTTCCTGATTGTTAAAAAGCTGTTTAAAAAGCAACTTGAATTGTTCCAACCACCAGAAGGCAATAAACCGCCACCACCTTTGATCCGTGCGATTCTTATTTTTACCTGTACAGGGGTAAGTTTTGCGCATGGTTCAAATGATGGTCAAAAAGGTATGGGACTGATCATGTTGATTTTGATTGGTATTGTGCCTTTGGCTTATTCTTTAAACCGTGGTTTGGATCAACAACATTTGCAGTCATTTTCACAATTGTCTAGTCAAACCGCGACAGCAATTTATGCAGAACACGCTGATATTCCAGATGAGCAAGCACGTGCAACGATCACGAAGTTTATTCAAACCAAAGAGTTAAACCCTGCGGTTGTTCCTGCTCTAGCAAGTTTGACCGATCATTTGGGTGAGCGTGTAGGTCAGTTTGGAAATCTTCAGGATATTCCAGAAGCTGAAGTATCATCTTTACGTAATGATATGTACTTAAGTACAACGGCATTTAAACGTTTAGATAAAGCCGATCAACTTCCAAAAATGGATGAAGCTCAAGCTAAAGTTGTAAAAGATTACCGTAAGAATCTCGATTCATTCTTACAATATATTCCAAACTGGGTAAAAGTTGCTGTTGCCTTGGCTTTAGGTCTAGGTACGATGGTGGGTTGGAAGCGTATTGTGGTGACTGTGGGTGAACGTATCGGTAAGCATCATATGACATATGGTCAGGGCATGTCTGCTGAACTGGTAGCAATGTCAACGATTGCTGCTGCTGATGGTTTTGGTTTGCCTGTATCAACAACCCATGTCCTGAATAGTGCGGTTGCCGGAACGATGGTTGCCAACAAATCTGGCTTAAATTTTGCGACTGTCAAAACCATTCTTTCTGCTTGGATCTTTACTTTACCTGCAACCATTTGTTTATCAGGTGGATTGTTCTGGTTATTGTTAAAAGTATTTAATTAAAAGCAGTCGTATTGATTTTTCTGAAAAAGAATGTTGGCTGTCATGGCATTTAAAATATTTAAAAGTGTACTTCGGTACACTTTTTTTTCGAATGATGTATGCGTTTTTGCAATGCGAATAACACAATTTCACCATTGAAAAAAACTTTTAAAATAACTATGGTGTGGCAGTAAATCACACTTGAGAAAAATGAGCATGTATTTAAGAAAAGCACTGTATGCTGCTGTGTTATTTGGAATGTCTTTACCTGTTTTGGCTCAGGGAATTGTATTAAATAATCAAGATATCCGTACAGATTTAAACTGGTTAAATCAACAAGGTGTGATTCAAATCAGCACTTCAACTTGGCCAATGAGTGGTGATGAAATTCAACGTGCATTATCTCAAGCGAAGATTTCGAACAACACACAACAAAAAGTTATTGATTCAATTCAAAATGCATTAAAAGCTGATAATCAAACAGCAAAACTGGGTTTATTTGCAGAAACAGATCAGAAAAATATTCCGCAAGCTTTTGGCGATCGTGAAAAAGCACAATATGTTGGGTCACTTGAGTTTAATGGTGGTGGTGAAAACTGGGATGCCAAGCTGCGTGTGAATGGCGAAAAAGATCCTCAGATTGACAATCGCCGTGATGTCAATGTTGAAGGCTCATACATTGCTGGAAAATTGTGGAATCAATGGGTGATTGCAGGTCAAATTCCAACTTATTGGGGACCTGGGCATGATGGAAGCCTGATTCGTGGTGATGCCAGCCGTCCAGTCTACGGTTTTACCGCGCAACGCGCTGAACAAAAAGCTTTTGAATCTAAATGGTTGTCTTGGATTGGACCTTGGCAATATCAAGCTTTTGCTGGACAGTTAGAAGATTATAAAGCCGTGCCTGATGCTAAACTTTTAGGTTTCCGTTTGACAGCTCAGCCTTTACCTTATTTAGAATTAGGGGCTTCGCGTATTTTGCAATGGGGCGGTGATGGACGTCCTGAAAGTTGGAGTTCACTTTGGAATGCAATCAAAGGGAATGATAACTTTGAAAACGGTGATGATGATAAATCCAATCAAATCGCGGGCTTTGATGCTCGTTTAAATCTTCAATCCTTATTAAATGTTCCAGTCAGTTTTTATGGGCAATATGTGGGTGAAGATGAAGCAGGATTATTGCCTTCTAAGAAAATGTATTTAGCAGGTGCGGACTACTCTACAAGCTTTAAAAATATGCCTGTTCAGTTTTATGCTGAATGGGCAGATACAACAACAAATGGTGATGTTAAAGCAATTTCTTATAATCATTATATTTATACAGATGGTTATTATCAGCAAGGTTTCCCACTTGGACATGCGATGGGTGGTGATGGAGAAATGATTTCCGTAGGTGGTAATATTCGCTTTGATGTGATGAACCGTTTATCTGGACGTGTGATCTATGCCAAAGTAAATCAATCTGCTGATTATTTTGGTGCTAAGCAAATTAATTTAGCCTTTCCTGAACAGGATAAGATCAAAGCTCTAGATTTAACATGGACGCATTATATTAAACCGACCATACCTTTAAAAATCAATGGTTGGGTCAGCGATTCGGATGTACACGGCAACGATGCTGGTGCTTCTGTAGGAATTGAAATTCCTTTAGACAAATCGATATTGGGGCATTAATTTATCTTGATTTGAACTGTATACCATTGGTTCTTGAGGTATACAGTTCAATAAGTTGAATAAACCCATAATCTGATCAAGCTAATGCTTTTTTATATTGAATAAACCCTGTTTTAGTTGCAATACGATCATATAAATATTGAGCAGTAATATTAGATGCTTGAGTTAGCCAATAGATGCGATCAAATTTTCCAGTACAGACCTGATAACAATGCTCAATTAATTGTTGGGCTAAACCTTGATTTCTAAATTGTTCTTTGATGAAAAGATCCTGTAAATAACAATAGGGTAAATTCGTCCACATACTTGGATGAGAAATCAAATGTACAAAGCCAACCACCTGACCATTTACTTTGATGGCAAAGCCAAACATATCCGTTTGATCAGGATTTGTGATTCGCTTCCAAGATAATCTTATTTGTTCGTCGTTCATCTGTGCATTATAAAATCTTAAATAGCCTTGCCAAAGGGGGAGCCATTGCTCAAAGTGAACTTCTTCTAAGGCAATAATTTGTGTAGACATCGCGATCTCATATTTTTTTGCTTATGATGTTTTTATATATGAATATAAAAAAACAAGCAAAAGGGTTAGCGTGTAAATCACTATAATGAATATAAATTTTAATATGTGTAATAAGTACACGTTTTTGTGAGCTGGTGCTGTCAATGCCTATATCTGAGGAAAGACTTACTCATCTTAAACAGCTTGAAGCTGAGAGTATTCATATTATCCGTGAAGTTGCTGCTGAGTTTGAAAATCCAGTGATGCTTTACTCAATTGGTAAAGACTCAGCTGTCATGCTGCATCTTGCTTTAAAAGCATTCTATCCTGCAAAACTTCCTTTCCCACTGTTGCATGTCGATACAGGTTGGAAGTTTAAGGACATGATCAAATTCCGTGACAACATGGCAAAAGAACACGGTTTTGACCTGATTGTGCATCAAAACAAAGAAGGTAAAGATGCTGGCGTAAATCCATTTGATTATGGTAGTTCAAAATATACCGATATTATGAAAACCCAAGGTTTAAAGCAGGCTTTGGATAAATATCAGTTTGATGCGGCATTTGGTGGCGCGCGTCGTGATGAAGAAAAATCACGTGCAAAAGAACGTGTTTATTCTTTCCGTGATTCGAAACATCGTTGGGACCCTAAAAACCAACGTCCAGAACTTTGGAATCTTTATAACGGTAAAGTCAATAAAGGTGAAAGTATCCGTGTTTTCCCATTGTCAAACTGGACAGAGTTAGACATTTGGCAATATATCTATCAAGAAAGTATTCCTTTGGTGCCACTATATTTGGCTGCTGAACGTCCAGTGGTTGAACGTAGTGGTACGCTGATCATGGTGGATGATGAGCGTATGCGCTTAAAAGAAGGTGAAGTTCCACAAATGAAATCGGTACGTTTCCGTACTTTAGGCTGTTATCCATTAACAGGTGCAGTTGAATCAACTGCAACAACATTGCCCGAAATTATTCAAGAAATGCTTCTAGCGACGAGCTCAGAGCGTCAAGGTCGTATGATTGATCATGATGAGGCTGGTTCGATGGAGAAGAAAAAGCAAGAAGGCTATTTCTAAGTATTTTTATATGAATCTCCCCCTAACCCCTCTTTATAAAAGAGGGGGAACTCCAGCAAGAAAATGGAGGATTTGGGAGGATTTAAAAATATAGCAACCGATTTCAAAATATTGTGGAGCTTTGAGCAATGTCTCATCAATCAGAATTGATTAGCCAAGATATCTTGGCATATTTAAAACAGCATGAAAATAAAGACTTACTGCGCTTTTTAACATGCGGTAATGTAGATGATGGTAAATCAACGTTAATTGGTCGTTTGCTTTACGACTCAAAATTGATTTACGAAGATCAATTACAAGCCGTGACACGCGACTCTAAAAAAGTAGGCACTACAGGTGATGCACCAGACTTGGCATTGCTTGTTGACGGTCTACAAGCGGAACGTGAGCAGGGGATTACCATTGATGTGGCTTACCGTTATTTCTCAACGGAAAAACGTAAGTTCATCATTGCCGATACACCTGGGCATGAGCAATACACGCGTAACATGGCAACAGGTGCATCGACTGCTGACCTTGCGATCATTTTGATCGATGCTCGCTATGGTGTACAAACGCAAACTCGCCGTCATACTTTTATTGCAAGCCTTTTAGGGATTCGCAATATTGTGGTTGCGATTAACAAAATGGACTTGGTTGAGTTTTCTGAAGCACGTTTCAATGAAATTCAAGTTGAGTACAACAATTTCGTTAATCAATTGGGTGATCGTAAACCTGCCAATATCATCTTCTCGCCAATTTCAGCGTTGAACGGTGATAATGTTGTGAACAAATCACCGAATACGCCGTGGTATCAAGGTCAAACTTTGATGGAAACGTTGGAAACGGTTGAAATTAGCCATGACGTTAGCAAACATGAATTTCGTTTCCCTGTGCAATACGTCAATCGCCCCAATCTCGACTTCCGTGGTTTCTGCGGTACGATTGCATTAGGAGAAGTGAAGGTTGGCGATGAAATTGTAGCTTTACCTTCAGGCAAGAAATCAACAGTGAAAGAAATTGTCACTTTTGATGGTAATTTAACACATGCAATTGCTGGTCAAGCAGTGACTTTGACCTTGAATGATGAAATCGATATTTCTCGTGGTAATGTTTTGGTCAAAGCAGGCGAGCAACCGCTCATTTCACGTTCTGCTCGTGCGACGGTCGTATGGATGACTGACCAGCCTTTAGTTTTAGGCAAACTTTATAATGTGAAGTTCGGTACACAAACGATTCCTGCGAAAGTTGCAAAAATTAACTATCGTACCAATGTGAATACCTTGGAAAAAATTCAAGTTGAACAGCTTGATTTAAATGCGATTGCTGATGTAGCGATTGAGTTTGATGCGCCTGTTGTATTTGATCGTTATCATGACAGTCGTTATACAGGTTCATTCATTTTTATTGATCGTTTAAGCAACGTCACTGTCGGTGCTGGTATGGTCGAAGCGGCAGTTGAGTGGACTGCACATAATGAGCCTGTGACTGCTGAAACACGTGCTGCACGTTTAGGTCAAAAACCAGCGGTTGTTGCAGTATCTGCACAAGCACTTGAAAATGCACAAGCACTCGAAAGCTTGTTGATTCAGCAAGGTGTTGTTGCGATTGCAAAAGCAGGGCTATCAAGTGATCAAGTCAGTTTACTTCGTCAAACTGGTGTCGTGGTGGTGACTGATGTTGAACAGGGTGCTGATGTAGCATTTGCTCAAGAAGCAGTTGAAGAATTGGCTGAGAAAATTGTGGAATTGGTACGCCTTTAATTCTTTCAATATATTTAAATAGACCTGCCTTATGGCGGGTTTATTTTTGAAAGAAATGATAGAAGGTACGCTTAATACACAAAACAATCTTTATCTAGAATAGCTGTTCTTATACCAATCAATATTATTCACTTAATATCAATGAATGAGTTTTTGCTTTTTCATCAGCCAATTTTATCTTATGTCGTTATCACGGTTGGCGGCATGGATGTCGCCATCGCTCAAGGCTGATATGGATATCCCCTTTGACTTGAGCAAAAACAGAGCATTGATTCGATTAATTTAGAAATTGTATTTACTGTATAAGTTTTTAATAGATTGGTTATACTGATCATGTCATTGAACAAATAATATGATCATCATATAAGCACCTCTATGAAATCGAATAAAAACAGAGTAATTACAGTAAAAATTAAAAAATTTAGTTTTAATTTAGCTCAAGCTCTAAGTGGATAGAATGTAATGAAAGTATTTTTCCTTGTCATGATCGTTTCTGTATTAACAGCTTGTGCGTCAAATCAATCTAAAATATATGAACCGACCAAAGAGTGTCGTCATTATCATGCAATGATGACAGCACCGATGGATCCAATGGCGATGCAACGCTTAAAACAGGCATGTGATGATTCAGAAAAGCAGAGATAACAATGCGTTATATATGACGGTAATACAATACTTTGAAAAAAATAGCTCATAAAAAATGCTCTCGTCCAATGGAGCTAGAGCATTTCAGTGGTAATACTCCCATTTTTAATTGATTTTATAAGTAGAAAGGCAAAGTCCTTATGATTGTTTAAATTTAGGTGGTTTACCATCAACTGACATATGTGGTCGTTCATGATTATAAAAGTGTTGCCATATCGTTGTATAGTCTTCAACTTCTTCAAGCTCTCGAAATAAATATTGATTCAAACATTCATATCTAACCGTCCTGTTGAAGCGTTCAACATAAGCATTCTGTTGTGGATGACCTGGTTGAGTAAACACATGCTCAATTCCATGTTGAGTACACCACGCTTGCATTAAATCACTAACATACTCGGGTCCATTATCACTACGGATACGCTTTGGCTTACCTCGCCATGCAATTAATTGGTCTAATCCCCTCAGCACTCGTTGAGCTGGCAAAGAAAAATCAATCAATATATCCAGTGACTCACGGTTATAATCATCAATAACATTGTGAATTCGGTAACTGCGACCATCACTCAGTTGGTCATGCATAAAGTCCATTGACCACGATTCATTTGGTGTTGATGGTACTGTAAGCGGTTCAGGCTTTATTCGCTGAATGCGTTTGTTGGGTTTAATTCGTAGGTTAAGCTCAAGCTCCTTATAAATTCGATAAACACGTTTGTGGTTCCATGAGTAGCCTTTGACATTACGTAGGTATAAGAAGCAAAGCTGAAAGCCCCAAGTCTTATTCTCATTGGTAAGCTTCAGTAGCCAGTCTGCAATCATCTTATTTTGCTCATCTAATTGAGCTTTATAACGATAACAGGTTTGACTAAGTTGAAAGATGAAGCAAGCTTTACTCACTGAAATCTTGAATTGTTCAACGGCTCGCTGAGCAAGAGATTTACGTTGTACAGGCTTTATAACTTCTTTGACAGTGCATCCTGAAGAATATCTGCTTTAAGGCGTTCGTCAGCATACATACGTTTCAGACGAGCATTTTCAGCCTCTAATTCTTTAAGTCGTGTCATCATTGAAATATCCATACCTCCATATTTCGCTTTCCATTTATAAAATGTAGCGGAACTCATACCATGTTCACGGCATAAGTTAGGCACAGGTGTTCCTGATTCAGCTTGTTTTAAAATACTCATGATTAAGCTATCTGAATATTTAGATGTTTTCATAAAAAATCTCCTTGAACAGGATTATTCGATTTTCTACTTTTGAGTTCAATTATTTTGAGGGGGGATTACCCAGTCTGTTTAAGGATGTTTTCCTTAAAATGCATAATTTGATTTAGCCAATAAATATGTCTTGATATCTTCAGGGCAATTTTCAATTAAAGCAATAAAGCTTTCTTGATTGTCTCGATACAAAGCTCGAGCGGCTTCTTCATAATTGGGGATATTGCTCGACATAGCAGACATAAAGCGATCTATGGCTTGTTTTACCATCATTTTATTACTTTCAGAATGCGGATTATTGAGTTCTTGATCAATCAATTTTCGAATAACTGCTGATGCACTCGAGTTTTGCTGATCTAACCAATTCCAATGTTTTTCTTGCAAGGTGATTTCACGAGAGATGACTCCCAACTTTGGTCGTCCCACTTTCTTGATCACTTCAGGCTCGCCATAACGTTGCTGGATATCAAGTTCAGAACCCATGATATTGACATCAATCTGCTGACCTGTCTGATCATTAAAAATCAGAACTGGTGTAGAGATATTGCCTTGTTGTTTGATCATCAGTGCGACATTAAGCAGTTGATCACTGATTAATTGCCGATGACCGATAAAGGCTGTGTAGGTTAGTTCAGTATTCATTTTAAAGCCTATTGGTATTTTATCTGGGTAAAAATAATTTTCGATTGAATATTATCAGGGTAAAATACCAATAGCAATCAAAAAATAACCAATGGTTTGATAAGTCCTAAATTTAGACCATAAAAAAGCATGTAAAACTTGAAGAATTACATGCTTGTTAAAATGAAATAGCTTAGAAGCGATAACCCATTTTTAAACCATAAGCGATCGCATTGTTGTCTTTAAATTCAGCCACATGTGCATCAGTACCGACTTGTGAAGAGGTTTGTGCTTTAGCATCGCCGAGCCAGAAGTATTTTACGCCGCCCGCAATGAAGGTGGCTGGTGTTGGACTGTATTGAAGTCCTAAGCCAACATTCCAATAACCTTCAGTGGGTCCTAAAGTGGTGACTGGGTTACCTGCTCCAGAGTCCCAACCCACTGAAACATTCCCAGCCCAATGATCATTGACTTTACGACCGACACCCACTGTTGCCGAGATTTGATCATCATAATAATCTGCTAAATTAAATCCATTTGGCTTTCCGACCAAAGGACCTACTGCTTCAGAAACTGCACCAAACTTAACTGGGCGAATAACAAAATCTTTCCAGTTTACCCAACGTAGATTTGCAAAAGCCACCGTATTTGCCATGATTCCTGTTTGGAAGTCTAAGTTGACTGATTGAGGGGTGGTAATACGCGTTTTTCCACTGGCATTTTGGATCTTATCAATTGCAGCTTGTCCTCCTGGAAGTAAAGCCAGCGCACCTAATGCTGAAATATTTTCTTGCACATTCGTATCATGATCAATTTCAGAGCGATAAGTGACAGATGCTTTTAATGCAATTTCAGGAATTTGGAAAGCGACACCTGCTAACCAACCTACACCGCTGGTTTCTTTAATCTTGTTGTCATAGCCATTAAATACACTATAAGCTTGACCACGAAGACTGACTGAACCTTTTACAGTTTGGTAAACACCACCCCCATAAATATTGAAGTTTTTATTGGGTTGAAAACCAAAAACCATCGATAAGTTTTGAGAGTCTACTTCTACTTTGGTATTGCCTTTACCTAGACTGGCATTGGCTGCTGCAATACCTTGATCCACTTTATTGGTAATGCCATTTTGTACTACGGCATCAACCCCTGCTTTGATTGTTGAGTTAGTATTGTATTCATTAATCATTTCAAGCAATTTAGCTTGCCCAGCAGGAGTGGAAAGATCCTCCCCCTGACCTTGTAAAACAAGACCAACACGTTGTTGTACAGACATGTTATTAAATGTGGAGTTAATTGTACTGGTCCGTAATGCGCTTAAACGTGCCTGTGGTAATACTGTATCATTTGGAGATGAAACAAAGACATTTTGACCACTGTATGCTGCATCTGCTCCAAAAGGTTGGTCATATAACAAACCGAATGAAACATTGTCTGTGACTTGTAACTTGATTGCTGCTGATGGAAAATAATAGTCATCTCCCATGTCTGAAATATAGAGGTGGATCAGGAAATTTGAACAACACTTATAAGTGATATTTTGCTCCCCAAATGATGTTATAAACATCAATATATGGAGTATTTTATGACACGTAGACCAAGAAGAAATCATTCAAATGACTTTAAAGCTAAGGTAGCACTTGCTGCGATTAAAGCAGAAAAAACACTTGCTGAATTGAGTGCTGAATTTGATGTTCATCAAAACCAAATTATTGACTGGAAAAATCAACTGATTTCAGCTTCCTCGCAAGCTTTCGATCAATCAAAAGCTCCAACAGAACCACCCATCGATCTAAAAAAACTACATGCAAAAATCGGTGAGCAGGCATTAGAAATTGATTTTTTAGAAGGTGTGTTGAAGAAACTGGGTCGCTTCAACCACAAAAGTTAATCGATGACTCACTTCAGATTTCAGTATCTAAGCAAGCTAAGCTGCTGAAAGTCTCCCGTGGTTGTTATTACTATCGCCCAAAACCTGTGAGTGAATCAGATCTGAAGCTGATGCGCTGTATGGATGAGTTACATATGCAATACCCTTTTGCAGGTAGCCGTATGATGCGTGATTTATTGAATCGTCAAGGACATCATATAGGACGACGTCATACACGTACTTTAATGAAGAAAATGGGCATTAATGCGTTATATCGTAAACCAAATCTAAGTCAGGCCAATCAAGCTCACCGTAAATATCCATATCTGCTCAAAGGATTGGCTATTCAGCGCAGTAATCAAGTGTGGTCTACGGATATAACGTATATCCCTATGGCAAAAGGCTTTGTTTATTTATGTGCTGTGATTGATTGGCATAGCCGCAAGGTACTTGCGCATAGAGTATCGATTAGTATGGAGGTTACATTTTGCATAGAAACATTAAATGAAGCTATTGAAAAATATGGCCGACCTGAAGTCTTTAATACAGACCAAGGCAGTCAGTTTACCAGTGATGCATTTATTGATGTATTGAAATCAAATGGCATTCAAATCAGTATGGATGGTAAAGGTCGATGGGTTGATAATGTGATGGTTGAACGATTATGGCGGAGCGTTAAATATGAAGAGGTGTATCTCAAAGCCTACAGCAATGTTTTGGATGCGAAGAAGCAATTAAACGCATATTTTGAATTTTATAATTTGAAACGACCTCATTCGAGTCTGGACAAAATGACTCCAGATGAGTTTTACTATGACCAGCTACCACAACAAAATAAGGTAGCTTAACTAGAGCAGAGTATCACTTATAAATAAGCTTTTAGTTGTTCAAACAAGTGGGACCACCTCTTATGTCGACGACTTTCCGATGTGTCCGCTTCACGTCCTTCTACAGTGGGATCTAAAACAGAGATACCTGCTTCAAAATAATTACCTGGCTGTAAAAATGCTGACATAGACTGTCCTGATCTATCTAGAGCTGCTGCGTACAGTGCAGAGCTTGGAAGATAAATAGACATCATTGCGATGAGTACTTTATTGATTCGCATATTTATCGTCTCCTTGACAATATACTTTGAAATTATTTTTATGGCGCTTTATTGATTAATGCTTAATCATATTCATTATGATTAGTTTGAACATATCAAAATTAGAGTTTGAATCAAGTACTAAATGATAAATTTTTGATAAAAAGTATTTTTATTTTCTCTAATAAGTTTCAATGATGATCTTTGTAGACCTTGGTGGAGAAATATTTGCAGATTTGATGGTTTATGTTCAAATATCGAGAGCATTAAATTCACGAACTAGGAAAGAAAAATATGTCTACAAAGTCTATGCAACAGATCATTATTACAGCGCCGGGCGGTGTAGAGAAACTCGCATATGAAGATGTGGCAGTTCCGCAACCTAAAGCAGATGAAGTCTTGGTAAAGGTTTATGCTTTTGGGATTAATCGCCCAGATATTTTACAAAGACAAGGCTTATATCCAATGCCCAAAGGGGTTACACCAGTGCCAGGACTAGAAGTTGCTGGTGAGGTCGTTGCGATAGGTGAAGATGTAAGCTTATTTAAACTTGGAGATAAGGTCTGCGGACTGACCAATGGTGGTGGCTATGCAGAGTATTGTGTTGTACCAGAATCTCAAACCATTACGATTCCTGATACGGTGAGCTTTGTTCAAGCTGCGGCAATACCTGAGACCTTCTTTACCGTATGGGCGAATGTGTTTCAAATGGCACATGCCAAAGCAGGTGAAACACTTTTGGTACACGGTGGGGCAAGTGGTATTGGTACGACTGCCTTAATGTTAGCGCAATCTTTAGGTTTGAAAAGCTTTGCGACCGTTGGTTCTGATGAAAAAGTCGAAGCGATTGGGCATTTAACGGATGCGATCAACTATAAAACCGAAGATTTTGAAAAAGTGATTCTCGAAAAGACTGAAAATGCAGGAGTTGATATTATTCTTGATATGGTCGGAGCTCCTTATCTGGAGCAAAATTTAAACTTGCTCCGAAAAGATGGACGTTTGGTCTATATCGCTTTTCTCGGTGGTGCTAAAGCTAAAGAGGTCAAATTGGGACAAATCATGATGAAACGCCTCACCATTACAGGATCGACGATGCGCGCACGCAATACAGCTGAAAAAGCTGAAATTGCGCAAGGCTTAATGACACATGTTGCTCCACTTTGGGAGAAAGGTGAATGTTTACCGATGATTTATAAAACATTTCAATTTGATCAAATTCAAGCTGCTCATGCATCAATGGATACGGGTGAGCATATTGGTAAAGTTGTCGTAGAAGTCATTTAAAACTTTATGATGAGTATCATCATTTTAGTCTCTTTGATGATTTAAAAGTAGTTGATTAATATCGCTTAAATCCTTGCATATAGATTTAAGCGATCAATAAAAATCAGCGTGATTCAGAAAAATTAAAAACCTTCCAAAACGATTTTACCAATGCTTTGTCCCGACTCAATCATCTTGTGTGCTTGAGTTACATGCTTTACTTTGATTGTGCCCAAGTTTTGTCCCAACGTCGTTTTAATCCTATGGTCATCAATTAATTTGGAAATTTTATTGAGAATGTCACCTTGTCGTGTCATATCTTTGGTCTGAAATGTAGAACGAGTGAACATTGACTCCCAATGAATAGACACAGATTTGATTTTAAAAGGATTAATAACAAAGTTCTCAGGGTCATCAATCAAACCAAAATGCCCCTGTGGTGCAATTAAATTGGCAATTGCCTGTGTATAACGTCCAGTGCCATTGATTGAAAATACATAATGCGGTGAACCAATATTGAGGTCTAAAATTTGCTGTTCCAAGGGTTGACTGTGATCTACGATAAAATCCGCGCCAATTTCTTTTAGCCAAGCTTTGGTTTCTGGTCGAGATGCAGTGGCGATTACAGTAAATTCAGTTAATACTTTGAGCAGTTGAACGGTAATTGATCCGACACCGCCTGCTGCGCCAATCACTAAAATGATAGGCTTTTCTTGTTTGGTATCTTGAATTTTTAAACGATCAAATAACATTTCATAAGCGGTTAAAGACGTTAAAGGTAGAGCGGCAGCCTCGGCATTACTAATGGATTGAGGTTTTAAACCTACGATGCGTTCATCTACCAATTGATATTCTGCATAAGAACCTTGTCTTTGGTTAGAGCCTGCATAAAAGACTTCATCACCAACTTTAAAGTTTTGAACTTTGTCACCAATGGCTTTAACAATCCCGACTGCGTCATGCCCCAAAATTTTCCATGTTTCATTGTCCGGTGAGGTGCGTTGGCGCATTTTGATATCGACAGGATTAATTGAAATCGCTTTGATTTCAATTAATAGGTCGTGACCAGTTGCGACTGGGGTATCAATTTCAATTTCGGAAAAAACATGGGTTTCAGTAATTGCTAAAGGTTTTTTATAGGCAACAGCTTTCATGAGGTTCACTATTTTTTATTGCGTTATCAAATCAATAGCAAAAAAAAAGCGTAGATGAAAGCATAAATTTGTGAGTAGATGATTATCCTTTAAATTTAAATGAGTATCTTTAACCTGAGTTCGATAAAAATCCTTGATGAAAGATGATATAGCCAAACTGCCTGATTATTCATATAAGTGATTTAGATGATTCATTTATTTTGTACTTTTTGAATCATTGATGGTCTTGCGATCGTGAGGCGACATGGATGTCGCCATGTTGAGCGGGGGTATGAGGATGTACCCCTCGCTCAACGAAAGATTTTTGTCACTTTTCATCTCTGAAAAGTGAGGCATCGCCTACGCAAAAGAATTTAAACTTTAGCACTAAAGCGTGGCAGTGCAAGCTTTAGATCATCAAACAATCTATTGATCGCTTTCATTTTATTGATCAAGAGAAATGAAACGCTATTGATGGTTGCGCTTGCGGAGCTCCGCTCCTCATCCTTAAATTGGATGAAAATCCAGCAAATATCTGCATAGATTTATTATTTTTCAATGAGTTGAATATTTAATTGCATCGAACTCACGTTATTTTTAATAAAAAATTCGACCACAAAAAATCAAAACTAGATTGAAGAAAGTTCATGAACTGTAAAAGTAGGGTATAAAGCGAAGATATGATTAAAATTTTACCACCGCTTTGTCATTACTTTTAATGTAATGGATATAAACAAGAATGCTTGAGAGAATTGCGAAAAGTACACAGATGGTGGCTAAGCAAAACAATAGTAGAAGAGGTGTCTGGTTAAATATATGTTTATACAATGAAAAAATTGCAAATAGAGGCAGTTTAAGAATGATTGTGAGATGAATATTTTGAAGCCAATCTTCTATGGATCTGAAATTAAGATTATCTCTGATTTAATTTCAAAATTATGCGAAAATAGCGATTCTATTTATTTTTTGTTTTAGGACTCCCATGACAGATTCTTCTGCATCATTAAGTGATATTGAAATTTTAGACATTCTTCAGTCGATGAAATCGGATGAATTGAATGTTGATGCAAAAAAAATCATTCGTGAGGGTGGAAAAGCAGGGCGACAAGAAGCACATAAACAGGCATTGGTTGCATTAAACCAGAGCTTTGAAGATAAATTTGTTGAAGCGGTTACATTGGCTCTAAATCTGAATGAAGCGCAAGCGAAGAAAATCCGTTACAAAAAAGACCGTGTTCGTATTTTAAAAGCCAAAGGCATTGATTATTTAGCGATTGATGGTGCTGAAACAGCGCAAGTATTGTCACAAGTCGCGCAGGCAATTGTTCGTGAAGATGCAATTGTGACACATGATTTGCACAATATTTTCCCATTCTGGAAAGAAGGTTGGCCAATGGTACAATTCGACAGTGCTTATAAAATTTTAGAAGATGATATTTCAATCCACTATCAAGCATTACTCGATGTCTTAATTCATCCTTGAATTATAAAAAGCGCTAATCAGCACAAGCAAAGGTTTTGTTGCTGATTAGAAAATATAAAAATAAAGAAAATCTTAACAATTGTTTAACAATTTATATTCGTCAATAATAATAATTGTTTTATACTGCTTATTTTAACAAAACTACATTTGAGAGATAAAAATAATGATGGGAATGTCAATTGGACATATTGCTTTATTTATAATCATTATCCTTGTTATTTTTGGTACTGCCAAATTAAAGAATCTTGGAAAAGATGTTGGTGGTGCAGTCAAAGATTTTAGAAAAGCAATCAAAGAAGATGACCAAGACTCTACACATTTGAAATAAATTGAGCGTGGTGGAGAATTATGTTCGATGTTGGTTTTAGTGAGCTAATTTTACTTATCATTGTTGCAATGATTGTTTTAGGACCAAATAAAGCATCTGAAGCAATAAATTATATTATTCAAGCAAGAAGAAAATTAAGTCATTTTAAAAGTGAATTTCATCAATCTATTCAAAAGCAATTAGATTTGAATGATTTAAAAAGTGAATTAACACATGAAATGGGTAATATAAAAAAATTAGAGGAAAAATTATATGAATATTTAAACTATATGGAAAATAAAGATAAGGAAGAAAATATAAAATATTATCCAATCGATCATTTTCAATTTAAAGCACCTTTTAATACAGTATTTGTCCTAGAGCATCTGATGTTGTGGAACTGTTTTAAGATTTAAAAAAGAGGAGAAGTTTTGAATAACGTTCTTACAGAAAAGCCAATCGTAAAAGAAAAGGGGTTTTTACTCTATTTTATTGAAATAAGAAAAATTGTCATTCAACTGTCTATTCTTTTTTTAATGATTTTTTTAAGCTTAGCGCCATTTTCAGCGAAAATTTATAGTTTTCTAGCTTTACCTCTACAGTTAAAGTTGCCACCTTCCGCACATATGATTGCCACCGATGTAACATCTACATTCTTATCACCCTTTAAGCTTGTTTTTTTTATTACGCTGATTTTATTAATGCCTTTTATTTTTTATAAGGTTTATTCATTTTTAAATACTGCACTTCATAAAAAGGAACGATGGGTGTTGTCTCTGTTTTTTATGTCTAGCGTCATTTTATTTTATTTAGGAATATTGATTGGGTATTACTTTATTTTACCTAAGGTGTTAAGTTTTTTTATGGGTATTGCTCCAGATGTTGTTCTTCCCATGACGGATATAAATCAGTATCTAATGTTTTCGATAAAGCTTTTTGTCGTTTTGGGTATTGTTTTTCAATTACCGCTCATTACTGTACTTGCTGTATATTTTAATTTAATTGATTTAAACGTGTTAAAACAAAAAAGATCATTTATCTTTGTTTTTTGTTTCTTTATTGCCATGTTTATCACGCCGCCAGATATGCTTTCGATGGCAATTGCTGGTTGCTTTATGTATTTTTTATTTGAGCTTGGTTTATTGATTTCTTTTATTTTATTTCGTAACACAGAAACTGAATAAATCAGAAAATATCGTATTGTTATATAATTTTTTTGCGAATGAAAAATAATCGTGATAGATTAAGGTTTTCTTAATAATTTAAGATAACCATTTAACAATAAACTCAATAAATGAGGGAAATCATATGATTTTAATTCAAGCAAAACAGTACCAAGTCCATTTGATATATGCGCAGTGGGGATTGAATTCATAACATTATGTTGAGCAAGTAAATTTTATGAACACAATTAAGCCCCTTTTTAGTTTTGAAAGGCGGAGGGTACTTCAAAATTTAAATATAGATTTCATTTGTTCTTGTACATTCTTCAACGTGATTAAAAACGTTGTTTGTAATTTATTTAATATTTATAAATATCATATATTTATGATTTAAATTGCGCCTAGTGCGAACTTTTGATTTGGTCTGTAAATCTTCATATTTACAGCTGATTGATAAAAATAAACCTTGAAAAAGAGTGATGATGATGAATAAGAAAGTTGATTTCGATCCAGCAAAACGTGATTTTTTAAAAACAATGGGAAGCCTTGCTGCATTTGGTGCCGTGACTACATGGATGCCTGTTCAAAGCGCTGAGGCTTGGATTTTTGGGCACCATGATCGATTAAATAATTTCCCCTCCTATATTCGCCTTCATAAGCAACGCTATGAAAATTGGTCGGGTGAATCAAAATATGAAAATGCATGGACTGCTGTACCCAAAAATCAACAAGAGATTTTAGCGGTGATCAATTGGGCTGCTGAAAATGGATATAAAGTCCGGGCAAAAGGTATGTCGCATAATTGGTCACCTTTAATGCTAGATGACCATGATCAAGTCATGAAAGTGATTCTGATCGATATGCCGACTCATATCAATAGAATGTCTATTGAGTTTGATGGGGTGGTCACTGCTGAAGCAGGAATTCAAATGGAGGCTCTCTTAAAGTTCATGGAGGACAATGGACGTGGCTTTGTTTCAATACCAGCACCAGGTGATTTAACATTGGGTGGTGTTTTGGCAATTAATGGTCATGGTACGGGTGTGCCTGCCAAGGGAGAAACTTTAGTTGCAGGACAAACATTTGGTTCGATCAGTAATTTGGTCGTCTCAATGACAGTCGCTGTCTTTGATGCACAGCAGCAGAAATATGTCGCAAAAACTTTTTATCGGAACAATCCAGACATTCGGGCTTTCTTGGTGAATCTTGGTCGTGCATTTGTGTTATCTGTACAATTGCAAACAGGAGCAAACCAATATTTACGCTGTGAAAGTATTACCGATATTCACCAATTAGAGTTATTTTCACCCAATAAAGATGCTGGGCGTACTTTCTCTAAATTTCTTGACCAGTCCGGTCGAGTTGAAGCGATATGGTTTCCGTTTACCGATTATCCTTGGCTGAAAGTTTGGTCAGTGACTCCACGTAGACCACTTACATCTCGTATTGCATTCCATCCTTTTAATTTTTGGTTTTCAGATAATTTACCTAAACCGCTTACAGATTTGATTCAAAAAATTGTCATTCAGAAGAGTCATTATTTAACTCCTGCATTTGGGCAAATGCAGTTAAAAATTGCGACATTGGGGCTCCAAGGAACAATTTTTTCAGGTATTACGACGATCCTTACGCATGGTTTAGCTGCAACCCAAACATCTGATCTATGGGGACCCTCTAAAAACACTTTACTCTATGTAAAACCAACAACTTTAAGGGTTACTGCAAATGGTTATGCTGTACTGACTAGTCGAGAGAATGTGCAACGTGTGATTGCTGATTTCTGTTCAGAATATCAAATCCGTTTAAAACAATATCAAAGAATAAATCGTTACCCGGTGAATGGACCTGTTGAGATTCGTGTTACTGGATTGGATCATCCTGATGATTCAATACTTGCCAATGCACAAACTGCCGCTCTATCTGCGATAAAGCCATGTCCTGATCATCCAGAATGGGACTGTGCGGTTTGGTTTAATATATTAACTTTACCGGGTACGCCTTTTGCAGCAAGGTTCTATGCTGAAATCGAATCATGGATGACTCAGCATTATCAAGGAGATTGTTTAGTTCGTCCTGAATGGTCAAAAGGTTGGGCTTATACCTATGACAAGGCATGGGAGAATGTAAATTACTTAGAAAATGAATTACCTAAAGTACATGCCTATGGTCAAAGTAATGATTCAACGATTCAATCCGCAGGGCAGGTATTAAAACGATATGATCCAAAAGGATTATTTGTATCTCCTTTTCTTGAAAAAATTTTTAAATAGATTGAAATGATTTATCTTTTTTTAGTCTAAAAACATACAATTTTTCATGAATTTTAGGCGATTTTGTTTGATTCAAGTACTTCTATTTATGTAAATAGCGCCAGAAGTCAGGAATATTTTTAAGCTGGGTATGTGCTTATACCACTAAATGCACAAAAGCCGATATTAATATCAGCTTTTGTGCATTTTTAATTCATGTATGACGTTTAATGTATGGTTGAATATAACGGGAATACGCCAAGTAACATTGCTGCAACGAGCATGACTAAACAGGTGAGAATCGCCCATTTAATGGTGAACTTTTGATGTTGCCCAAATTCAATCCCAGCCAATCCACATAATAAATAAGTGGATGGAACCAGTGGTGAGAGTAAATGTACAGGCTGCCCCACAATTGAAGCACGTGCCATTTCTACTGGTGTAATTCCATAGTGACTTGCAGCTTCTGAAAGAATCGGCAGTACACCATAGTAGAACGCATCATTCGACATGAAGAAAGTCAATGGCATACTAATCACAGCGGTAATGGGTGCTAAAAATGGACCCATACTCTGTGGAATAATCGCCACCAATTCTTTAGACATGGCATCGACCATGCCTGTTCCTGTTAAGATCCCCGTAAAGATCCCTGCTGCGAAAATGATCCCGACAACGTTTAGCGCACTCCCTGCATGATGAGCGACTAAAGACTTTTGCATATCTATATCTTTGTAGTTCACAACCAGTGCAATACAAAGTGCGATCATAAATAGAATGGGTAAAGGTAAAACACCTTTCACTAAACAGATCATTAATACAACGGTTAATAAACCATTGAACCATCTTAAATGTGCACGGTTTGCTTCAGGATTAGTTGAAATCTGAATGTCATCACCATGACTGACATCAAGTTCGATGATCCCTAAACGCTTACGTTCCATACGCCCATACATAAAACCAACGAAGTATAACCATAGAATGGCAATTAACATCGGTAAGACCATCGGGACAAAGATATCACTTGCTTCTACATGTAATGCACTGGCAGCACGAGCAGTTGGACCACCCCAAGGAGTTAGGTTCATAATTCCGCTGGCAAGCATCATTAAACATGCCATGATCAGTGGGCTCATACCCAATCGTTTATAAAGTGGTAACATTGCGGCTACACAGATCATGTAGGTGGTTGAGCCATCACCGTCTAAAGAAACAATTAAGGTTAAAGTAATTGTCCCAATGACGACTTTTAACGGGTCGCCTTTAACCAGTCTTAAAATGAATTTGACTGAAGGATCAAACAGACCTGTATCGATCATGATGGCAAAGTAGAGAATGGCGAATAATAGCATCACGCCAGTAGGGGCAAGCTTTTTAACACCCTCTAACATCATTTCGCCAAGTTCTTTGATTTCAATATGCCCTAGACTGTCCACGTAGAAGCCAAGACCGTAAGCGATGAGTGCGAATAGAATTGGGATAAGTGTGAGCGCAGCAAGTGCAGTCATTCGTCTAGACATAATTAAATACATAAAGCATAAAATCATGCCTAAACCTAATACGGTTAGCATAGTTCAATCCTTGAATGAGACTTTTATTGCAGAAGTCTTTTAGTTTTTTAAGCAGAAGAATGCTAATAGTTATTTGATTAAATTTAAATATATTTGTAGAAATATTAAATGAGTGACTATTTTTTTAATAAATAGAGTATTTAAAACAGATATTTAAAAACGTCATTCATTTTTGCACCAAAATGGTTATAAAGTTTAATGCATTGATTTATATATTTTTATTTTAATATTGTTTTTGAATAGGGGATTCATGGTAATTTTCATATTTCAAAATATTATGAATAAATGTGATAGGAATAACATAAAAGAGCAAAGCTTTTGTGATAAAGGGAATCTTTTATTGGTAAAAGCTCAGTAAGGAAACTGAGCTTTTGTAGTAAATAAATGGCTATGAAGAAGGGTTTTCTTCAGATGTTGGTAGTTCTGGTCTTTCAAGTAAGCGGGTCACCAAAAGCTGATCAATTTTAAAATGATCGACATCGACTACTTCAAATTTATAGCCGCCAAAAATAACAGTATCTGCAGGTTTAGGAATTTTTCTTAATTGGTACATCATAAAACCTGCCAAAGTTTCATAGTTTTCTTCATCTGGCATTTCATCAATTTCTAGCGCATGCTTCATGTCTTCAATGGGCGTACTTCCATCAATCAGCCACGAATTATTATCCCGTTTGATAATTTGTTGCTCTTCGTCCATTGGGGTTACCCAATCACCCATTACCGTGATCATGATATCCGATAGGGTAATCACGCCGACGACCAATGCATATTCATTAAACACGACAGCAAACTTTTCTTTACTTGATCGGAAACGGTCAAGCAATTCAGAAAGAGTCAGCGTGTCTGGAATACTCAACACAGTACGAATGGTCGATTCGTTTAATTGATTGATTTTTTGATTGTTGAGAATGCGAACTAAAATATCTTTAGCATCCACATAGCCAATCACTTGATCAATCGTTTCATTACAAACTAAAAATTTTGAATAGGGATATTCCGCTAACTTTTGACGAATGCTTTCCTCTGGCTCTTTTAATGTAAAAAACACCACATTTTCACGTGGTGTCATACTTGAGGGAACATTACGCTCTTCAAGCTCAAACACGTTCTCAATAAAATGGTGTTCTTGTTTTTGTAGCACGCCTGCTTGAGCACCAGCATCCATCACTGCTGAAATATCATCGAAAGTGATGTTGTCTTCGCGGGTGGTATTCACTTTGAACAGGCGGAACAATAGGTTTGCAACGGCATTGATAAACCAAGCCAAAGGTTTACAGATGACGATAAAAACTTGAATTGGATTAATGACTGCAACTGCAATTTTTTCAGGTGCAATCATTGCCATACGTTTTGGCATTAAGTCTGCAAAAAGAATAAATAGCGAGGTTACTAAAGTAAAGGACAGTGCAAAGCTGATGGTTTCAGCCCACGGACCTACATAAAAGCGAGAAACAAATTCAAAGAAATAAGGGCGGAATGCGCCTTCACCTAAAATACCACCTAGAATCGCGACTGCATTTAACCCGATTTGGGAGGCAGCAAAGAAATCGGCAGAGTTTTGCTGTAAGTCTAAGACTTTTTGTGCTCGCTCATCGCCAGATTCGGCAAGAATTTTGAGTTTAACTTTACGCGCACCGGCAAGTGCGATTTCAGTTAAAGATAAAAAACCAGCTCCTGCAATGAGTACTGCGATAATTAGGATATTCTGGAAGAGGCTCACGAATCCACCTGTGGATCATCATTATTATGAGAAGTTATGAATACATAATAAATTAACACATAAAAAGGGGCGGTAGTGAAGAAATCCACTACCGATTTGGAATGAGTATAAGCTTGAAATGATAAGAATTTAAGAAATTTATCTTAATATTGCGAAAAATGTGAATTATTTTGCATGAACTCACGGTTTTCTTCTTCAATCATTTGGCGTGCAACATAAAGAATCAGTTGACGTAACCAACGATGAGCAGGGTGATGATGTAGTAAAGGACACCATGCCATTTTTAACTCAAACTCAGGAATATAAAATGGAGGATCTTTGATTAATAAGTTCTGGCTTTTCGCTTGTAAGCGAGCAATACGCGTCGGCAAAGTGGCAATCAAATCTACATTCGATGCCAATAATGCTGGCATTTGATAATGGCGGGTAAACACAGAAATTTTACGTTTTTGACCAATACGTTCTAAGGCTTGATCAATCCAACCTAATCCAGCTTGCTTTTCAGGGTTTACTCCAAATCCTACACCCATTCCCGTTTTTGAAACCCAAATATGCTGTGCATCTAAATAGCTTTTAAGATTTAAGTTGCTTGAAGCAGGATGTTTGTTATTAAGTAGGCAAGAAAAGCTGTCACGCCACACTAAAACTTGGTGGAAGCTTTGTGGAATTTCATTGAAGCGATTAATCGCTAAATCAACTTTACCTTGTTCCATATCTCGGTAAGACACGTCACTTGGCGTAAGAAAGTCAAGAACCACATTCGGGGCTTCTGAGCGTAGTGCTTTAACTAAACGAGGAACTAAAGTTGCCTCCGCATAGTCTGAAGTCATAATGCGAAAGACACGGTTACTGGTATATGGTCGAAACTCAGTACGTGGTTCTAAAATCATCGATAAGTCAGAGAGGGCATCACGGATACGTGGTTGTAATTCTAGTGCACGTTCTGTTGGTGTCATACCTTCTGATGAGCGAATCAAAAGAGGATCATTAAATAAATTACGCAGACGACGTAAAATATTACTCATTGCTGGTTGCGTTACACCCAACTGTTCAGCTGCACGAGTCACATTTTTTTCACGTAAAAGAACGTCAAGGTAAATTAAGAGGTTAAGATCGACCCGCTCCAGATTCATAAAAAAAATACCGAAAATAAAATTTAGAAATCACATTGGATTATGCCATAAGGAAATGCTTTTGTGTAAAAAGTAGATGAAAAAACAACAACAGACCCTACTTATTATGAGATTTCTAAAGGTAGTTTTGTGCGTAATTGTATTGGATAGGTTAAACACTTTCAAAAATACAAATCATCATGTTTGAGATTCTATATGAAAGTGTACTTTGCAATGAGCTTTGCGCCTTCCAAACAGCAAATATGGTACTCATTTAAAGCATAAGAAGTTCAGTGTTTGTATATTTTTACATCAAAAAAAACAACTTCAAGTATATTTTTAACAAGTTCAGACTTAAGTCTAATAAATATAAATTGAGCAATCTGGTGCATAATTAATCAAAGTTCTTTGATTGAGATGATTTAAAATTAAAGAAAAAATAAAGGCTTAAAAAATTCTTACATAATTATAATACGACTTTGATCTATATATTTTTTAAATAAATACTGAAAATTAACTCAAAATATTGGATTAATTTAGGCACTCAATCTAAGCTAACTTCATAACAACGAAGTGTTCTAAATCTGAACAATCAAATACCGAGTGGATTTGGCTCTTCGATTGATGAAATCCTAATATTATTACAGGAACATATCATGACTACATACCAAACAGCGATTGATGCAATCCGTGAATTAAAAGCAAAATTCGGAAGCACATGGCGCGATATTAGCCCAGAAGATGCTGCTCGTATGCAGATGCAAAACCAATTCAAAACTGGTTTAGATATCGCTAAATACACAGCTGCGATCATGCGTCGTGATATGGCTGAATATGATGCAGATTCTAGCAAATATACTCAATCATTAGGTTGCTGGCATGGTTTCATCGCGCAACAAAAAATGATCGCGAACAAAAAATATTTCGGTACAACAAGCAAACGTTACATCTACCTTTCTGGTTGGATGGTTGCTGCACTTCGTTCAGAATTCGGTCCTCTTCCTGACCAATCTATGCACGAAAAAACTTCTGTACCTGCATTGATCGAAGAAATCTATACATTCTTACGTCAAGCTGATGCGAAAGAATTAAACGATTTATTCCGTGCGCTTAAAAAAGCTCAAGAAGCAGGTGATACTGCAAAAGCTGCTGAAATTACTGCTCAAATCGATGGTTTCCAAACTCACGTTGTGCCAATTATTGCGGACATCGATGCTGGTTTCGGTAACGAAGAAGCAACTTATTTACTTGCGCGTAAAATGATTGAAGCTGGTGCTTGTGCCCTTCAAATCGAAAACCAAGTATCTGATGCGAAACAATGTGGTCACCAAGCTGGTAAAGTAACAGTTCCACACGAAGACTTCATCGCTAAAATCCATGCATTACGTTATGCATTCTTAGAAATGGGTCTTGATGACGGTATCATCGTTGCACGTACTGACTCTGAAGGCGCTGACTTGACTCAAAAAATCCCAGTGGTTAAAGAGCCAGGTGACATTGCTTCTCAATATATCAGCTACTTAGATACTCAAGAAATTGATATTGCTGATGCTCAAGAAGATGAAATCTTGATCAAACGTGATGGTAAATTACACCGTCCTAAGCGTTTAGCTTCTGGCTTATATCAATTCCGTGAAGGTACTCAAATTGACCGTGTTGTACTTGACTGTGTGTCTAGCTTACAAAATGGTGCTGACCTTCTTTGGATCGAAACTGCAACTCCAAACGTTGAAGAAATCGCTCACATGGTTAACCGTGTACGTGAAACAGTTCCAAATGCGAAGCTTGTTTATAACAACAGCCCATCATTCAACTGGACTTTAAACTTCCGTCAACAAGCTTACGATCGTTGGGTTGCTGAAGGTAAAGATGTTTCTGCTTACGACCGTGCTAAATTAATGAGCGCTGAGTACGATAACACTGAATTAGCTGCTGATGCTGATGCAAAAATCCGTACTTTCCAAGCAGATGCTTCTCGTGAAGCAGGTGTATTCCATCACTTGATCACACTTCCGACTTACCACACTGCTGCGCTTTCAACTCATGAGCTTGCACAAGGTTACTTCGGTTCTGAAGGTATGTTGGCTTATGTTGCTGGCGTACAGCGTAAAGAAATCCGCGGTGGTATTGCTTGTGTTAAACACCAAGCAATGGCTGGTTCAGACATCGGTGATGATCACAAAGAAATCTTCTCTGGTGACAATGCACTTAAAGCGCATGACGATGCTAAAAACACAATGAACCAATTCGCTGCTCACTAAGCACTGACTTGATTCGAAGAACCCAGCGTAAGCTGGGTTTTTTTTGGTTAATGATAAGTTATATCTTTCAAGGTGTATTTGTGAAGTAAACTGGTGATTATTTTGAATAACTCTATGTTTTAACTTCAACAATGGATCTTCATGAGAGGGAGAATAAGGTCACAAAAAAGTCACCTAGCATTAATCCTAAAATCTTTGATGTTTGGTGATCGTCAATATTTATATCTAATACAAAAAATTAGTACACAATCATATATGCGTTGCTCTAGCTTTACTATTCATAAAAAAACACCCGATGATATTCATCGAGCGTTTGTATCAAATAAGTCTAAACTTTTTAAAAGTTCGTCATTATTCCTTTTGAATGTTTAAGCAAACTTTGCCAATACTTCTAAGAAACCTTCTTTTTGACGCGGGTATTCAGCAATCACGTCATGAATACGCTGACCTTCGGGATTGGTTGCATTAATGTCACGACCATCAGCGACAAACTTAGTCAATAAGCGTTCATAATCAAAAGGACGCATATGCTTAAAAGCATGATACAACACATGGAAATCTGTGTTGATTCCTTCAGGAGGAAGTTGATCTAAATAGGCAAATACACGCTCGTCTGACCATTCTTCATTGAACGTTGCTGGCTGTGAAAGTGCCATAACAGCATCTCCTCAAAAAATCTAAATCTAATTGTTTATCTTAGTTTGCAGCATTATATAAAAGCTATTGATATTTACGCTAATACGGATAAATACAATATTTAGCTGAATAAAATCTAAAATAAAAGGGCAAAATATCTAGCAAGAGTAAAAGCGATGCTTTTCTAACTCCGCGACATATTTTGCCCTGAATCAATTCACTTGACTAATCAATAATGAAATTATCGTTCTTCAGGTAAATTGATATTCATTTCCAACATTTCAATGTTGGCTTCTGAACGAACTTGCATTTGAATATGCTGTTCATCCACACCACGTACATAACGATTGACCACTTGCATGATTTCTTTTTTCATTTGATCAATCTTGTCTTGGCTCAGGCGTTTGCCCAAACCATTTTCAGAAGCAACAATAACTTTTAAGCGATCTTTAGCAGTTTGGGCGCTAGATGGTTTGTCATCGTTGCTAAAAAGTTTACTCCAAAATCCTGCCATTTCTACGCTCCAAATAATCGTGCTAACCAACCCTTAGGTTTCACTGTAATGTGACGATAAGGACGTTCTTCACCCAAGAAACGAGCAACTAAATCATCATACGCTTGTCCAGCAGAAGCTTCTTGGTAAAGAATGACAGGTTTACCTTCATTCGATGCCTGAAGCACACTTGGACACTCTGGAATAACACCAAGAGTAGGCACACGTAAGATATCTTTAGAAATATCGTCAATGGTCAACATTTCTTGTTTATCGGCACGTTCAGGGTTAAAACGTGTGATACATAAATGTTTACGAACACGTCCTTCGTTGTTTTCAACTTTTTTCGTTTTGCTGTCGAGCATTCCAATAATACGGTCAGAATCTCGAACAGAAGAAATCTCAGGGTTGGTCACAATAATGGCTTCATCTGCATGATACATGGCTAAAATCGCACCACGTTCAATCCCTGCAGGTGAGTCACAAATAATGTAATCAAACTCTTGAGAAAGTTCATCAATTACACGTGCGACACCATCATCGCTTAAGGCATCTTTATCACGTGTTTGTGATGCAGGTAAAATATATAAATTTTCAATATCTTTATCACGAATCAAGGCTTGTTGTAAGCGCGCTTCGTTATTGATGACATTAACAAAATCATAAACAACACGACGTTCACAGCCCATAATCAAATCAAGATTACGCAACCCCACATCGAAATCAATCACAACAGTTTTATGACCACGTAGGGCTAATCCTGTTGCAAAAGATGCACTCGTCGTAGTTTTACCTACGCCACCTTTGCCTGATGTAACGACAACAATTTTGGCCACCGAATCCACTCCTGTTATGGTCATTTACTCGATTGAACGAGTTTTATATGGTGTTTAATTTATACCTTAAAATTGCAAAGCTTCAAATACTAGCTCTTGCTGATCATTCAAGTAAATTTGTACAGCTTTTTTTATGACATCTTGCGGAATATCATCTGCTACACAATATGTTCCTGCTATAGAAACCAATTCGGCTTCTAATGAATGACAAAAAATTCTTGCAGTGGTATTCCCACCTGCACCAGCGATGACTCTACCACGAACACTGCCATAGATATGTATATTTCCTGAAGCAATGACTTCTGAACCACTATTGATACCAGCATTTAGAATGACATCGCCGTGGTCTTGAACAATACATTGCCCAGTTCTTAAAATTTCATCATGATATGAGGTTGCATGACTTAATGTTTTAGGCGTATTCACTGTTGCAGTTTTTGTTGGTTGATCAGGCTGTTTTACAGGTGTTTCAACCACTTGTTCTTTGGTGGGTTTAATCCGCTGTAAAGGACGATCGGCAGGCAAAACAGGGAATTGAATTGCTCTGGCTTGATCACCCAACAAACCATCAATCACAGCCATTGGCTGTAAATCTAAGCTGATAATCAATTGAATCAAGGCGATAAGCTCTTGTTCAACTGTGGTATCAATAATGACCAAAGCCCCTTGATAAGAGGTTTCACTCATCATTGAAGTTAATTGCTGGCGGATGGCATCATGATCATTAGTATCGAAGGTTAATCGGGTAAAATTAACCATTCTGCCTGTAATCCGTATATCAGCCATAATTGTTCCTTAAAAGGCTTGTGACCTAAATTTTTCTATCTAAAGTCAAATTGTAAATTAGGGCAAATGCTAGAACATATTCAATGATTTCTCTAGCAAAGATACAAATATTTTCAATGAATTGCTTATTCTTTGAATCACTCAATCTTTGACCTGATCATTTTTTTCTAATTCAATTTGCCATTGTTTTACTTTCACTTGCTTTCTCAATGATTCTAAACTTTCATAGACAACAGATTCAACTAATTCTTCAAGATGCTGATTTTCAATATTTATCTGACTTAGCTTGGTAGAAATAAGTTGATAAGTTGCATTTGGATTTTGAACACTACCTTGGGTAAATGGTTGCACTAAGCCTTGAGTAATGTTTTCTCCCAGTTGTTGTCCAATATTTTGAATTTGATTTTCAATCATGCTGCCTGCAATCGGAATCAATCTTAATAATTGAGTGAGTTGGGGGGTATCTTCAATGGCTTGACGAACGATTTGCCCGACATTGTGGGTAATTTGAGTGCTTTGTGCTTTTAATTCTACAGCCAAAGACTCCTGTAAAATTTCAGCCAAAGTCTGTGCAAAACGTTCTCGGTGGTGATCCACCAAGTCATGAATGATCTTTTTATGACTCGAACTGGTGTCAAGTTCATGTTTAATTCCATCAATCACAGTGATGACAACACGGTCAGAAAGTTCTTCCATCAGTACACGATAATAAAAGACGATACGTCTCATGATACTGTCAGGAATGACCTTATAGCCTAATTCATGAAAATGATATGCAATGATGCCTGCCCGAATTAAACGTAAAAAACGTAGATAGGGGATAATGGCTAAAATTTCATACCAGTGAATAAAGGGGAAGAAGAACCAACGGGCATGATGTTTGTTGACAATAGCAATCAACCAGCGGATGCCCAACTCAACAACTAAGAAAGTAATAAACCAACTTTCTGTTTTAATCACCCAGGGATGTAAATCCGTTTTGTAGTACTGTAATACTTGGGGAAGGTGAATTTCACTAAACAACCAATCGCCAAAATTACTCATCAAAAAGGCATTGGCACATAAACAGAATAAGTTAAACACAATGATAAACATCATAAAGATGTCATAACCAAATGATATCCACCATCCTCGTGACATCTCTTGTTTGGGTTGTGCCTCTTGTTGAGGGGCGTTAACTTGCTCTGTCATGCCAATCCTTTACATTGAATTTACAAAAAAGCTGAGATTAGCTTTTATATTTTTCTTTCATGGTGCTGATCAACTGATCTTTTTCAGCCCATAACTGATCCACCCAATTTTGAAAACGTTGACGATATTCCGCATCGTCTTCATAGTTCCCGCCCGGTACCCAATCTGGAATTTCAATTTTACGCATATTTACAGCGATTCGGGGCACTTCACCCAACCAAAATTCACCGTAACCAGGTGCACCATCTGGATAAACAATGGTCATGTCCACCAAAGCATCAATTTGATCACCCAAGATACTTAAAGCAAGCGCTAATCCTCCTGCTTTCGGTTTAAGCAGATGGGTGAAAGGAGAGTGTTGTTGATCATGCTTTTGTTGGGTAAATCGTGTACCTTCCAAATAGTTTAATAGGGTGAATGGCTGGCTGAGAAGCTGTTCACAGGCTTTTCGTGCTTCCTCCAAATCGCGATATTTGAGTTCTGGATTTTTTGCAATTTGCGCTTTACTATGTCGCTTCATCATTGGGAAGCCTAAAATTTTAAAGGCTTGCCCAACAAAGGGAATAAATATAAGTTCCCATTTGGTGAAAAAACGGGTCAAAGGCATACGAGTTAAGCCGAAGTATTGGTTGACTGTGGTATCTACCCAGCTTTGATGGTTACAGGTCATTAAATAACGTCCCTGCATATTCAGATCGAGATTGTCATCAACACTGATATCCCATTGTGTTTCTGGTAAAACATGGTCAATCAACCAGTTATTTATAGCTAGCCAGCTATTGGTGATATTAATGTTGGTTTCATCCACTTTCTTGGACTTTTTAAACAATTTAGTCAGACCTAAAGCAAGCACTGGCGGACCATGAAAAAAAGTACTCCCAGTGATCACTGTACCAACGGTTAGACCTTTCGTAATTTTTTTTAAAATAGGTTGCTTCTGCTGCTGAGATGACATAGAACAGTCCTAGTGATTTATGGTGAATGTGTGCTCAAAGTACACAATATAGTCGTTACGATTTAATTTAAAAAGGTACATTTAATGACTATGTATAAATTATGATGATCAGTTTTGTTAATTTCGTTGCAAATATTACAAAATGTAAAAAAAAATGTGAATTTTAACAAAACGTCTATAGTGGCGCTTTGTTTTTTATACCAAAATTACCCTAACAAAAAACACAACTTGGAGGCATGCAATGCGTGCACTATTAATTACAACACTTACAGCTGGGGCTCTCGTACTTTCTGGCTGTCAAACAACTGGTAATAACATCGGCGGTATGGAATACGACAAATCTGCTTTAGGTGGTTTGATCGGTGCGGCAGCAGGTTATGGTTTGTCTCGTGGTAACGCAAACAGTTCTGCACAAAACAACCGTGCAGCAGCAATTGGCGCACTTTTAGGTGCGGGTGCTGGTCTTTACCTTGACAATAAAGAGAAAAAATTACGTCAACAAATGCAGGGTACTGGTGTAGAAGTTAGCCGTAATCCAGATGGCTCTGTTGCATTGATTATGCCAGGTAGCATTACTTTTGATACCAACAAGGCAAACATCAAACCTAACTTCTACGGTACGTTGAACAAAGTTGTTCAAACATTGAAAGAAGACAACAAGAGTGTAATTCTTGTGACTGGTTATACTGATAATACTGGTAATGATTCAATCAATATCCCATTGTCACAAAACCGTGCTGCTTCTGTAGCAAACTATTTGAGAGGTCAAGGTGTTCAAAGCCGTATTGATACTCAAGGTTATGGTTCACAAAACCCAATCGCAGATAACTCAACTGCTGCTGGTCGTGAACAAAACCGTCGTGTAGAAATCAGCATTTACGCTGCAAGCTAAAAACGATAAATACTTATTCTTTTTTTAGTTTAAGTGTTTGAAAAGGAATCATAATTTTATGATTCCTTTTTTATTTTATGGTTGATATAGCAGATGATTCACTATTAACTGGTGATTTAATGCTAAAAAAGTGCTGATGTATCTAGCCTATATTTCACTCAAGCAAACTATTTGGAAAATAATCGACAATGATTGTTTAAGGAGAATAGGGAGTGTCTTAAATGGCTGAGCAACCAACTGCAATTTAAAATGGGCTTAATCATTGTATAAAAAAAGGTAGTGATTGAAACTCAACAAGCAAAATAGATCACCAAATACGCTATTTAAAGTAAACCATCTAGACGTGGTTTTTTTATGTCGGAAAAATTCAAATTAAGCATTTTGCAAGTCTACTTTAGATGACTATAATCGAGCTCGAAGTTTGATGAGGATGAACAATGTCGAAAGCAAGTCAACTGAATGACAAGCAACTTGAAGCCATGAAATATACTCAAGGACCCTTGTTAGTACTTGCAGGGGCGGGTTCAGGTAAAACTTCAGTAATTACAAGAAAAATTGCTTATCTTGTACAGCAATGTGGTATTCCTGCACACCGAATTACAGCAATGACCTTTACCAACAAAGCAGCGCGTGAAATGAAAGAGCGTGTTGGTAAATTATTGGGTAAAGAAGAAGGTAAAGGGCTCTCAGTCTCAACTTTCCATACCTTTGGTTTAAATCTATTACGTATAGAGCTTAAAAATACACCACTTAAAAATAATTTTTCAATTCTTGACTCGGATGATTGTAAACGAATCCTGATGGACTTAATGCATCGTGATAATTTGTCAGGTGCTGAAAGTAAAGATTTGATTGCCAAAGCCATGAAGAAGATCTCTGATTGGAAAAATGATCTGATTGTGCCTGAGCAAGCACATACCACCTGTGAAACACCCGAAGATGTCCAATTTGCCCATTTGTATCAGCTATATGAGCGAAACTTACGTGCTTATAATGCAGTAGATTTTGATGATCTTATTGTGATGCCAACACGCCTGTTACAAGAGAATGCCGAAGTGCGTGATCGTTGGCAGAACCGTGTGCGTTATTTGTTGGTAGACGAATATCAGGATACCAATACAGCCCAATATATTTTGGTAAAATTATTGGTCGGGGTCATGGGGCAATTCACTGCTGTAGGCGACGATGACCAGTCCATTTATGCATGGCGTGGTGCCAAGCCTGAGAATATGGCGTTACTTAAAGAGGATTTCCGCAATTTAAAAGTCATCAAGCTTGAGCAAAACTACCGATCAACCAGTCGTATCTTAAAAGCAGCCAACCATGTAATCGAAAACAATCCGCATATTTTTGATAAAAAATTGTGGAGTGATAAAGGGCATGGTGAAGTGATTCGAGTGATTACTTGCCGTAATGATGATGATGAATCAGAACGTGTCGTTAAAGACTTGCTTACGCATAAATTAATGAATGGTAAGAATTGGAAGGATTATGCGGTGCTTTATCGTGGTAACTTCCAAGCTCGTGTACTGGAAACTCAACTTCGACAAATGCAGATTCCTTATAAGTTATCGGGCGGACAATCATTCTTTGGACGCGCTGAAATTAAGGATGTCATGAGCTATTTGCGTGTCATTATTAACCCTGAAGACGATAGTGCATTCCTACGCATCATCAATACGCCTAAACGTGCCATTGGTCCAGTGACATTGGAAAAATTGGGGCTATTTGCGCAGGAAAACCATTTATCTTTATTGGCAGCAGCCAGTGATCAGCGTTTGACAATGGTGATGCCGAAAAAGGCAACCACACAGTTGGCTGAGTTTGCAGGCTTTATCAATGATTTTACTCGTGAATTGTTGGATGACGATGAACCTGTTCCTAAAATTCGTCAGATGATGAATGAAGCTGGTTATATTGATTATCTTCGTGAAACTGCGGCGACGCCGGCACAAGAAAAAACCAAACTGGATAATGTCGAAATGCTTTATACCAGCATCCAGAGTTTAATCAATCGTGCAGAAGATGTGGATGAAAAGAACATTGAAAGTGTAATTCGTAAAATGGTCTTACTGGATATGTTAGAGCAGCAACAGGAAGATGAAGACACTGATAAAGTTAATCTTTTGACACTGCATGCATCCAAAGGTTTGGAATTTCCATTTGTTTATATTATGGGCTTGGAAGAAGAACTTTTACCACATAAGAACTCGATTGCCGCGGAAACCATTGAGGAAGAACGCCGTCTCATGTATGTGGGCATTACCCGTGCACAACAAGGTTTAACTTTAACTTTGGCTGAGCAGCGTAAAAACGGTGGGCAAATGAAGCAAATGACGCCGAGTCGCTTTTTAGATGAACTGCCACAGGATGAGCTGGATTGGTTGGGGCGTAAGAAAAAACTTGCTGAAAATGTTGATCCAAAACAACAGGCTCAACAGTATTTACAGAATCTAAAAGCGTTATTAAAACGCTAATTTTGAAATATGCACTTTGCTTGTTCTGTAGCCTGACTGTTGATACACAGGCAACTTAGCAAGAGTGCAAAGTGCATTTAATTTTTTTATTTAAGCAAGGATTTCAATATGAAAGTTCAAGTAAAGGTACTTGATCGACGTTTAGGTCAAGCATGGCCAATGCCTACATATGCAACTACAGGCTCTGCAGGTTTGGATTTGCGCGCATGTGTTGATGAGGCGATTCAAATTGAACCAGGTCAAACCGTTTTAGTAAAAACAGGGATGGCGATTTATATCGAAGATCCTCAATTTGCAGGCTTAATTTTACCGCGTTCGGGCTTAGGTCATAAGCATGGTATCGTGTTGGGTAATTTAGTTGGATTGATTGATTCAGACTATCAAGGTGAATTGATGGTTTCTGTGTGGAATCGTGGTCAAACAACGTTTACTTTAGAACCTGGTGAGCGCTTGGCACAATATGTGTTGGTACCTGTAATTCAAGCGCAATTTGATATTGTGGATGAGTTTGAGGCGACAGAACGCGGTGCTGGTGGCTTTGGTCATACAGGCAAAAACTAATCGTTTAACACTTGTTTAAAAAGCCTGAATTATCAGGCTTTTTAAAGTATTTTTTTGATATGTAACAAAAAGTATGTATAAAGCCAAGTAGAAAACTGAATATATTATGAAGAATTTGTTGATAAATTGCATTGAGCCCTAGAATAAATTCTCAAATAAATGAATTGTTTACTCATCATGATCAAAATGAAAGTTGAGTAATAGAGGGTTGGCAAATAGAAGTTTTTGCTTATGATGAAAATGAATGATTTTCCTTTTCAAATTTTCCGTGCATATGACATTCGTGGAAAAGTTGAAATGATGAAACCTGAGTTAATTCAGGGCATTGCTGATGCCTTGGCAAATCAACTCATTGAAAAGGGTCAATCACAAGTGGCTTTGGGCTATGATGCACGTTTAAGCAGCCCCGTTTTTGCTCAAATTATCAAACAAGTATTTCAACATAAAGACATCGATGTGACTGAAATAGGGTGTTGTTCCACACCGCAATTGTATTTTGCCGCACGTAATACGCAGGGAAATGGCATTATGGTGACCGCCAGCCATAACCCTAAAACGGATAACGGTATTAAATGGATTATTCAGTCTGAGCCACCATCTCCAGAAATGATCCAACATATTGGGGTTCAAGCCGCACAATATTTGCAAAACACCCAGTCTGTGGAGCGTATGCCAGTATCAGGGGTTAAAACAACATCGCACCACATTAAATCTGAGTTCTGTTTATCTTATCAATCCACACTACTTAACGATATTCAATTAACCAGACCTTTAAAAGTGGTGATTGATGGTTTAAATGGTTCGGCTGGGTTTTGTGCCAATCTTGTGTTGAAGAAGCTCGGTTGCGAAGTAATTGCTTTGCGTTGTAATGCGGATGGTAATTTTCCAGATCATGCACCAGATCCATCACAAGCGACACATTTAGAATTATTACGTCAGAATGTACTCAATCATCAAGCGGATATAGGGATTGCTTTAGATGGTGATGGAGATCGGGTTGTTTTACTGGATGAAAATGCGCATATCATTTCGGCTGATCGACTGTTGGCTCTATTTGCACAAATGTGTTTAAAAGATCATCCACAACATGAAATTGTTTTTGATGTGAAATGTTCATCTATGGTGCGTCAGGTCGTCGAGCACTTAGGTGGACAAGCGAAAATGATTCGTACAGGCAGTAGTTTTTTACGCAAGTATATGTCGCAGTCAAAAGGACATGCTGTGTTTGGTGGCGAGTATGCGGGTCATTATGTATTTAACGACGGGCGTGGGCTTGGCTATGACGATGGCTTATATGCTGCTTTGCGTGTGATGGAATACTTATGTCATTTTCCTCAAGCCACATTGTCAGAAATTTTAGCTACTTATCCTGATCGTTTTTATACTGAAGATACTTATATCAGTACCCACCATACAGATCCAAAAATTGTGCTGAATGAAATTGAGCATCTCAGTCATCAGTTTGGTGCTGAATTAAGTAAAATTGATGGGGTTCGACTTGATTTTGAACATGGGTTCGGCATTATTCGCGCATCCAATACGGGGGAGTATTTTACCGTTCGTTTTGATGCCGATTGTCAAAATCGTTTAGATGAGATTCGTCAGACATTTGCGTCTATGCTCCATGATCGCTATCCTATGATCGCCCAAGATATTTTACAGGCACATTGATTTTTTGCACGATCCATACTCATCGATCAAGTCGCTATAGCTCATTAAGGAGAGACGAATGCCACACCAGCACACTGGCATCGACAAAGCACAAATTTTGACAGAAGCTTTGCCGTATATTCAACGCTTTTCAGGTAAAACGCTAGTTGTGAAGTATGGTGGTAACGCAATGACTGATCCTGCATTGGAAAGTTCATTTGCGCGCGATATTGTCTTGCTGAAGACCGTCGGATTAAATCCAATTGTTGTACATGGTGGTGGTCCACAAGTGGATTCATTATTAAAACAGTTAGGACGTGAGTCTGATCGTATTGATGGAATGCGTGTAACTGATCCAGCAACCATGGAAGTGGTTGAAATGGTTTTAGGTGGCAGCGTGAACAAATCAATCGTCAACTTGATCAATAAGCATGGTGGTCGCGCAATTGGTTTAACAGGTAAAGACGGTAATTTATTACGTGCCAAAAAGCTGTTGATGGAAAAAACCCAAGATGATGGTACAGTGACCCAGATTGACTTAGGTCTTGTGGGAGAAGTGACTGGTGTAAAGACCGATGTCTTGGAAATGTTTACACAAAGTGATTTTATCCCAGTGATCGCACCGCTTGGTGTGGATGAAGATGGTCAAACTTATAATATCAATGCAGATTTAGTGGCGGGTAAAGTTGCAGAAGCTTTAGGTGCTGAAAAACTGATCTTGTTGACCAATATTAGCGGTGTTTTAGATGAAAATAAAAATCTACTCACTGGACTCAGTACACAAGAAGTTGATCGCCTAATCGAAACAGGGGTGATCTATGGTGGCATGATTCCAAAAGTAGGCTGTGCTTTAGATGCCGTAAAAGGTGGGGTGGTCAGTGCACATATTGTTGATGGTCGTGTACCTCATGCAACATTATTAGAAATCTTTACTGATCATGGTGTGGGTACTTTGATTACCAACCGCTCAAAGTCCAATCACGCATAAATCTATTTTTGTCTGATCAAAGCCAGTGTTTTTACACTGGTTTTTTATTGGGGGAGGGATTTATCCCCTATCACCGTTTGTAGTGTGTTTTAAAATGGTCATTTTTTCGTCATATAAGTGTCATGTGGATTGCCTAGTGTAAGTAAAAGCTCAAGGAGTCTAAAAATATGTTCGCAAAATTAAATCAGTATCGTCAGAACTTCCAGAACTTCAATTTACCTTTGCCTAAACCTAAAAAAGCACAGTCACAATATAAATTTGAATGGGTTGAAGACCTTAAACAGCTTAAAGAAGTACAAAAATTCCGCGCAGTACAATTTGCAGATCAGTTTGGTATCCACTTTGAAAATGGTTTAGATCAAGATCTTTATGATCTTGATTGTGAACATGCCGTACTAAGAGATAAGTGGAGCAATGAAATTGTTGCTTATACCCGTTTAAAATTGATCCAAGGTCATGAGCTTGCGCGTAGTTATAGCGCGCAAGAATTTGATGTTTCACAGTTCTCAGACCTATCAAATATTGTTGAAATTGGGCGTACCTGTGTCCATCCTCGCTATCGTAATGGACGCGCGCTGTCGATGCTTTGGTTAAATCTAGTTCCTACAGTACTTTGGAAAATGAAAGCCAAACATCTGATGGGCTGTGTCAGCATTCGTTTGGAAGACAATAAAGCACGTGCTTACTATACTCACCAACATCTTAAAAAAATGACGGCTAAGCAATCAATTGATGTTAAGGCTAAACCCGCTTTTGAACCCAGCCATCCAGAATACAGTTTTCCACAAGATGAAAGAATTCCAAAACTATTTGATGTGTATTTGAAAATGAATGCACGCTTATCAAAGCAGGCATATCATGATGAAGCATTCAATTGCTTGGATTATTTTGTATTTCTCGATGTCAATGAAGTCGCAAAAAAATTCGTACTCAATAAAATGGTTAATCGCTAAGTTTAAATGATCAAAGGGTACTGCCTAAGTTTTTATACTTGCCGATGAAGTATGAAAGCCTAAAGATATCCTTTTTTTCTTTCAATCCCCAATTTCACTCCTTTGGTCTAATATCCGCTTGTATGCTGTTATTTTCAGTTATTGAGATTTGCAAGCGGAAGCGGAGTCATGCACAATATTCTTATAAATAAAACGCTGTATGAATACGCTATGTGCCAATTGCTTGGAATGAACTGTGCTGCACCCACCGATATTACATTTTCGTTTCGTGGGTTTTCTCAACGTGCAGGAATAACCTCTGATCATTCTGATGGGTTTGGTATTGCTTTTTTTGAAGATAAAGCTTGTCGCTTATTTGTGCATAATCAATCTGCAGTCGTATCGCCAATTGCTGAGTTGGTACGTAATTATCCGATTAAATCACGCAATGTGATTGCACATATTCGTAAGGCAACACAAGGTAAAATCACTTTAGAAAATTCACATCCTTTCATTCGTGAATTGTGGGGGAGACAATGGATTTTTGCACATAATGGCGACTTACTTAATTTTCATCCGCATTTGTCGGGGCGCTTTACGCCTGTAGGCAGTACAGACAGTGAATTGGCATTTTGCTATTTACTCGAACAGCTGGTTTTAAGATTTGGTTATTTTGAGCCAAGTCTAAATGATATTTTTGCTTTACTAGAAGAAATCTCTCCTAAAATTGCAGAATACGGTACTTTTAATTTCTGTCTTTCCAATGGACAAGCATTATTTAGTTATGCGACGACCAAACTGCATTGGATTGTTAGAGAGTATCCTTTTAAATATGCACGTTTAATTGATATTGATGTCGATATCGATTTTAGTCAATTTACCACCAAAGAAGATCGTGTAGCTGTAATAACAACAGAACCGTTGACTCAAAATGAAGTATGGACAGCTTATAAACCAGGTGAAATGATTTTATTTAAAGAAGGAAAGGTGATAAAAACTGCAACCACCTATGTCGAGCGCTTGGTGCGTGAAGCTGCTGACCCGAGTTTAGTCAGAATAACCAAGGCAGATCAGCATTAGTTTAATATTAATTGATGAGTTGAAATAACTATGTATCTAATCTAATGAATTAAACCTATAAATAGATAATTAAATCATCTATAAAATCATTTGAATTTTAATATTGGTTAAAAAATATCTTACTCTTTTAGTTTGATTAATAATATTAATTTAATATAAACAATAACTTAAATAATAATGCGGTTTTTTTAATGAATCCCGAGTAATACGGTTCATTTTTATTTGACTTGATTCTCGTTAATATGGATTTTAAAGGTCAAGACATTATTTTTTAAGGTGATCGTATGAAGATGAAATGGATTCCAGAATATAATACTGGTATCGATGTGATTGACGATCAACATAGAAGGATTTTGGATTACATCAATGAAATTGATGAAATTGGTATAGCAACGGATCGTGTTCGTATTAAACAAATACTCGATAATATTATCGACTATACGCAATCACATTTTACATTTGAAGAAAGTTTACAAGAAGAAGCAGGTTATAAATATCGTGTTCCTCATAAACGTGTCCATGATTTATTTATCAAGCGTATAGAAAGTTACCGTGAAAGTTTTGAGCAAGGTCATTCAATCGAAAAAGAATTACATGAAGTCTTGTCTAAATGGTTAATTAATCATATTCAGCACGATGACGCTGATTATGTTGGAGCTGTGAAATTAAATATGATGGGGATCATTAAAGAAAATGAAAAGAAAAAAGGCAAGAATTGGTTTGCACGATTTTTTTCATAACCTCATGCTGATTTCAGCCTAAGTTATGGAAATGACCAGCTCTCTAATTAAAAAAATTCAGAGGGGATAAAAAGAAATAAGAGCGATTATAAAAAAGTCTAGCGCAGCAAATCATCGAGGGGTGATTTGCTTTTTTCTTTTAAGCTTTGATTTTCAGCATCGACAAAGGCAAAATAGCAGAACTTTTTACGAAACACCTCATGCAGGATAATTCTATGTCACGATGGTTATCGCCGCTCATGGCATTTTGTTTATCATTCATGATTATCGCAGGCTTAGCACCAAGTCTGGGTATTCAAATTGATCGACAAATTGATTTTTGGATATTGTGGTTAGTGTCAATGCTGATTTTGGCATTGCCGATTACCTATTTAGAGGTTGCTTTAGCAAAACGCTCTAAAACAACCGCATTAAATGCCTTGTCTAGCTTAACTCGTGACGCAGATGCATCACAATCCTGGCGTATTGTAGGATGGTTGGCAGTCATTTTTATTCCATTCTTAGCGGGTGGCATACTTTCAAATATTAGTGCTAGTGCTGTACATATTGCTCAACTTCCAGTTGCGCCACATTTGATTTTTGTTGGCAGTGCTGTCGTTGCTTTTGCATTATCTTTTGTTCCGCGTCAGTTCTTGGTCGGTTTAACAACAGTTGGCGTATTGGTTTCATTGGCTTTGGCTCAGGTTTTTGGAACAGGTTTGCAGACTTGGCATGTGACACCTGTTGAGTTTAAAGAGTGGGGTAATGCCACAATTTTAGCTTTAGTTGCAACAGGTTTAGGTCTTGGGTTGTATTGGCAAACAAGCTTGCTCAATGTCCAACAGCGCAATGAGGCAAGCAAAACCGCTCTACCGATCTGGATTGCACAATTGATTGCAGTAATAGCATTTGGTTTCTTTGCTGTTTCATCACAAATTCCAGCTTATGCATTATTATTTACTGCGATTATTTCCGCTGCTCTATTATTACAATTGAGCAAAGAACAGTTAGTGCAACGCCAAGTGGCTGTGGTAATTCAATTTGCTGTGCTTTTGGTGGCATTATTTATTTGGGCGATTCCAAACATTTCGATGATATTTAATCCATTGTTAATGATCTGGGGGTTGTTGATTTGTTTGATTTATTCAATATTTGTGGGTTGGATGATGAAAATCAGTCACTTACGAAAAGCTATTAATTTCAGTTCAGAAGGCTTTTATAATATTTGGCGTATTGCAGTGCGTATCATTTTACCTTTAGCCATTTTAATGGCATTGGTTGCATATATCGGACAATTTATTTAAGGGTATTGGTGAATCAAGTGGCTAAAATTTGGGTAGCATATGCTACCGAAAAGCAACAATTTCACATTGAGTTACAATTTTCTCCGGGGATGAGCGTTGCTGATGCAATTGCCCAAAGTGGTCTGGCGGAGCAAGTAGAATTGCCTGAAAATTTTAGTTTTGGCATCTTTGGTGTCAAGATTAAAGATCAAGCACATTTGTTAGAAGCTGGTGATCGTGTTGAAATCTATAGAGCTTTAACCATTAATCCCAAAGACATTCGTCGTAATCGCGCCAAAGCCAATCCTGTTGGGCGTTATTGCCGTGGAAATCGTTATCAGCAATTACTCTTCAAATCTTAAGCGATTATAGCTAATCGCTTTAAACAATTGAATGCATATGAAAAACCCCTCAAAGAGGGGTTTCTTTTTATGACAAAGTGTCTATAGTGGGGGCGCATTCAATATTGCTTCTTTAGAAGCGGGTAAACCGGGTTGTGACTCAGGAATGGTTTCCAAACCTTCGATTTTGTTTACAATACCTGATTGATCAAAATAAACCTTTAAGTGTTGACCATGTGCTGCTGGAATTTTTGCTTTTTTTGCATAAGTTCCAGGGATATAGTTGTAAATGTAATCCCAACGTCCAGGATTCATTGGATCTGAAATTGTTGGGCTACCCAGTAAGAATCTCACTTGCTGGTAGGTCATACCGACTTGAATTTTTGAAGCTTGAGCTTGGGTTAATGGTGTTCCTTGAGGTATATCAACTTTGTATACTCCAAATACAGAGCAACCACCAAGTAAAGAAGCGACGAATAACGTCAGCATGATTTTTTGCATTTTGCTACACTATCCCAAATTAATTATGATGCAATTGATCCAAGGATAGATCATACTGCATCTCAACTCTGTTGCATATTCCAACTTAAAATTTGTTGAGAGACCTTTTTATATGCCTATTTCAAATCAAGATTTACGCAAAGCTGGACTTAAAGTTACCCTACCACGAATCAAGATTTTGGAATTATTAGAAAATTCAAGACAACACCACTTGAGCGCGGAAGACATTTATAAAACATTACTCGAACAAGGTGAAGATGTTGGTCTAGCGACCGTATATCGTGTGTTAACACAATTTGAGGCTGCTGGAATTATTCAGCGTCATCATTTTGAAAACAATCATTCTGTTTTCGAAATTATGCAAGAAGATCATCATGATCATTTGGTTTGCCAAAATTGTAATAAAGTCGTTGAATTTACTAATGATATCATTGAGCATGAACAACATACAGTTGCTGAGAAGCATGGTTTCCAGTTAACTGGTCATTCTCTAAATCTATATGGTTATTGTGATGAGCCTGAATGTCAGGAAGCTTATCGTAAGCGTTAAAATCACATAAATACAACAAATGAAAAGGGAGCTTTTAGAAGCTCCCTTTTCATTTTTAAAGATTTTGTGTTGCTTTATTGCCCATCAAAAGTCAATTTGCTGTTGGCATTCAATAACTGCGCGCCACCTTCTTCATCCAATTTGATTTGTAGACGTAAATCATTTGGTGAGTCTGCATGTTTCAACGCATCTTTGTAGGTAATCTGACCAGCTTTATAAAGGTCAAACAAGGCTTGGTCAAAAGTTTGCATACCCAATTCGCGTGAACGTTTCATCAAATCTTTGATTTCATGTACATCACCTTTACGGATGAGATCTGAAACGAGTGGTGAGTTGATCAGAATCTCAATCGCTGCACGACGCGAGTTACCATCTGGTGTTGGAATTAATTGCTGTGCGACCATAGCTTTAAGGTTAAGAGATAAGTCCATAAACAATTGGCTATGACGGTCAGATTCAAAGAAGTGAATAATGCGGTCAATGGCTTGGTTGGCATTGTTGGCATGTAGTGTCGCAAAGACCAGATGTCCAGTTTCTGCAAAGGCAATCGCATAATCCATGGTTTCACGGGAACGAATCTCACCAATCAGAATAACATCAGGTGCTTGACGCAAGGTGTTCTTCAAGGCAATTTCAAAAGAGTCAGTATCAATACCAACTTCACGTTGGGTGATGATACAGCCAGCATGTTCGTGAACAAATTCAATCGGATCTTCAATGGTGATGATATGACCTTTTGAGTTCTGATTGCGATAGCCAATAATCGATGCAAGAGATGTGGATTTACCGGTACCTGTCGCACCAACAAAGATAATGATGCCACGTTTTGTCATGGCAAGATCTTTGAGTATAGGTGGAAGTTTTAACTCTTCCATCGTTGGAATTTTAGTTTCGATACGACGCAAAACCATACCTGGCATATCACGTTGTTGAAAAGCGCTGACACGGAAACGGGCAGTTTTATCTCTGTTGGTAATGGCAAAGTTACATTCGCGCGTATCTGCAAATTCTTTGCGTTGCTTCTCACTCATGATTGAGTTGAGTAATTGCATGATGATTTCGCCGTTTAACTTGGTTTTTACCACAGGGACGATTTGACCATTAATTTTCATTGATGGTTCTACATCTGCGGTAATAAACAAGTCGGATGCTTTCTGCTCAATCATCATATTGAGCAAGTCATTAAAGTCCATCTTTTAAGCCTCAATCTTCCATCTTATTTATAGAAATGATTCTGGTTGTTTTGCGACATTTCGCGCAACTTGAGGACTAATTACACCTTTGGCAACCAGCGCTTTTAAGCTTTGATCTAGGGTGGTCATACCATAGTTTGCACCAGTCTGAATTGCTGAATACATCTGTGCAACTTTGTTTTCACGAATCAGGTTACGAATGGCAGGAATACCGATCATGATTTCATGTGCAGCAACACGTCCACCCCCATTTTTCTTTAAAAGGGTTTGAGAAATAACAGCTTGTAGTGATTCAGAAAGCATGGCACGCACCATGTCTTTTTCTTCGGCAGGGAATACATCAATCACACGGTCAATGGTCTTCGCTGCGGAAGTGGTATGCAGCGTACCAAAGACCAAGTGACCTGTTTCTGCTGCGGTAAGTGCAAGGCGGATAGTTTCAAGGTCACGCATCTCACCGACAAGGATAATGTCTGGATCTTCACGCAGTGCAGAACGTAGCGCCTCGTTAAAGCCATGTGTATCACGGTGCACTTCACGTTGGTTGATCAAGCACTTTTTAGATTGGTGTACAAATTCGATTGGATCTTCGACAGTTAAAATATGGTCATAACGATTGTCATTGATGAAGTCAATCATCGAAGCCAAAGTGGTTGATTTACCAGAACCTGTTGGACCTGTAACCAAAATTAAACCACGTGGTAAGTCACAAAGGTCTTTAAAGATTTGTCCTAAACCAAGATCCTCCATAGTCAGGACTTTGGATGGAATGGTACGGAATACCGCACCTGCACCACGGTTTTGGTTAAATGCGTTAACACGGAAACGGGCAACGCCTGGAACTTCAAAAGAGAAGTCAGTCTCTAATTGTTCTTCAAAATCTCGACGTTGTTTGTCATTCATGATGTCATAGACCAGTCTATGAACTTCTTTATGTTCCAATGCTGGTAAATTGATACGGCGGACTTCACCATCAACACGAATCATCGGTGGCATACCCGCTGAAAGGTGTAAGTCAGACGCACCATTTTTAACGGAAAACGCCAATAATTCTGTAATATCCATAATGTCCCCGAATAAAATCTCTTAGCCTAGGGTAAAGAGCGTTCATCTATGTTGCTGACGATCTCAGTGTTTTTGGTTCTTCTGCAGAAACTACGAAATGGCGTTATTCTAAATGATGAGAAACCATATTTCGCAAAGTAACGTTTTAGCAGTAAAAAAACACCTCGGTTTCTCGTTTTGTCATACATTAAGAACAAAGTAATGCTTTGTTCGTGCAATAGTTATGGCTAAAATTATTTCAAACTGCGTTATGAAATTTTAAAATAGTTTTGCTATTCTTTATATTTCACTCATGGTTTGTTTAATTTTTGCCTGCCACGTACAAGCCATTGATGAACAATCAACATACCCTGATTATTTTGTAGAATAATAAGGCTTTTCACTCAGCATAACCAACAATTTAATTGCTTGGAAGCTGAAATTTTTATGAAATGAGAACCCCGTCAATGAATGATCTAAATCAAGCTCGAAATCATGTATTAGCACAAATTCAGGATGCCTGCTTGGCTGCAAATCGAGATCTGGGACAGGTCCAGTTATTGGCGGTTTCTAAAACACATCCAAGTCCATTATTACGAGAAATGTACAGCACAGGGCAACGCTCGTTTGGGGAAAATTATTTACAAGAAGCCTTGGATAAAATTGAAGATTTAAAAGATTTGGATATTGAGTGGCATTTTATCGGTCATGTACAACGCAATAAAACCAAGCATCTTGCCGAAAAGTTTGCATGGGTGCATGGCGTAGATCGTTTTATAATTGCTGAACGTTTATCGAAACAAAGAGATGTAACTCAAGACCCTTTAAATATCTGTTTACAAGTGAATATTGATGCACAAGACAGCAAAGATGGCTGTCAGCCTGACGAAGTTGTTGAATTGGTCAAGCAAATCAGCCTGTTGCCGCATTTAAGGTTAAGAGGGCTGATGGTGATTCCTGCACCACATCACACTGAAGCATTTCAAGATGCCAAGCAGTTATTTGACCAAGTTAAAGTGTTCCATGTTCGTCCTGAAGATTGGGATACCCTGAGTATGGGAATGTCAGGAGATCTGGTAGAAGCAATTGCTGCAGGCTCAACGATGGTTCGGATTGGTACAGCATTATTTGGTGCACGAGATTATTCCACTAAAAACGAATAGCATTTTTAGCCCTATGCTTGAAGTGGAGTACTGCGTTTGTTGTGGTTTAAGTTTATTTTAATTTAGTTTTAATGCTGTAAACGTATAAGGCAAACATCATTTTAAACCTGAGAGCATTGATGACTATTTTTCATGTGCTTATTCTTGCCATTATTCAAGGCTTGGCAGAGTTGCTTCCTGTATCCAGTTCTGCCCATGTCATTTTGGCTGAAAAATTAATGGGCTTTGATCCTTCTGCACCGGATATGACTTTTCTCTTGGTCATGCTACATACAGGTACAATGTTTGCCGTCATTGTTTATTTCTGGGCATCTTGGCGTAAGACATATTTTTCATCCATCACTAATTTTAAGAAACAAGCAGGTTTTATTATTCTTGCCACAGCCATTACCGGCATACTTGGATTAACCCTACAAGCCTTGATTAAACATGTGTTTTTTGCAGGAGCAAATCACTTTGAAATAGAACAGTTATTTAGTAATTCAAAATTAATGGCTGCTGCATTAGTCTCAGCAGGGATATTGATTATTTTATCTGCGCGATTAGATCGTGGACAAACTGGTGAAATCAGCTTGAAAAGTGCGGCATGGATTGGTGCGATACAAGCTTTATGTCTACCATTTCGAGGTTTTTCACGTTCTGGTGCCACCATTTCAACAGGATTATTTTTAGGTGTTGCTCGCCAAAAAGCGGAAGAGTTTAGTTTTGCGTTGGCTGTAGTGCTCACACCTGCTGTGATTGTTAAAGAGTTTTATCGTCTTATGCATGCGGAGAATTTTCAACATATGCATTTAAGCCAACTCCTTTTTCCGAGTGTATTGGGAATGGTATTTAGCTTTATTGCAGGTCTTGCTGCTTTAAAGTGGTTATCTAGCTGGCTAGAACATGGACGTTGGCAGCTGTTCGGTTTTTATTGTATTGGCTTTGCAGGTGTAGTTTTAGCACTGAGTTAAGCGCTGCGCGAGGATTATACTCACACTAAAAAATAAGTATTCAGGACAAATATATCGAAGTATTTGTCTTGAATCGTTGAACAGGGACTTTAAAATATATTCTACAATTTTCGATGCACAGCACTTGTTAAGTTGACTATACTTAGTGAAATAAAATTTAGAAACTGGAAATAGAATATGAATAAATCCAAAATGTTATTGTGGTTGTGTCTTTGTGTTTTAATCAGCGCCTGCAGTACAACAAAGTATTCGCCATCAAACGATGCCATAAGTTTAGAGACAGAACCAGCACCTTCAGCCAAACCGGCGCCTAGACCTGCAAGTACAACATCCAAACAAAATCAAGTGCGATCAGAAGAACGTTTGGGGACAAAATGGGGTGATGATCTAAATTCTTATGTGACCCAAGTGGATTTAAAACGCTTAAGCAATCGTCCAATTGATGAAACTCAAATTCGTTATGCCAATAAGCAATTTTCGGGACGTAATATTAATAGCATTTCTCTGGCAGCTGGCAAAGTGAGTTTTTCTGTTGTAGATGATCGTGGTCGAATTTTACCACTTTACCGTGATGGACAAAATTATTACCTTTCAGCCATAGATGGGCAAAGCTATCAACTTCGCTATTCAAATACCAGCAATCAAACATTTGAAATTGTCGCGAGTGTGGATGGTTTAGATGTTTTAGATGGTAGCCGAGCTTCACGTTCAAATAGTGGTTATGTGTTACGACCATACAGTTCATTTGCAATTGAAGGATTTAGAAAGAGTAATTCTTCAGTCGCTTCATTTACTTTTAGTCGCCCTAAAGATGCATATGCTGCTAATTCTGCAAATGGATCTATTCAAAATACCGGTGTGATTGGAACAGTGGTGTATGAATTAAAAGCACCTCAATATCAGCCTGCTAAAAATTCAAAGGATGGCTATGCTCCTGCTCCTAATGCTTTTCCAGCAGATTAAGTGATTGAGTTTAGGCAAACTATAGGTTTTAACATCCTAGAATGCTCTAGGATGTTATAATGTTACACAATTGCAATAATTAAAAAATAGTACATCAAACATTGCTCAGTTATGATATGGCTGATAATAATCTAACTGAAACATCTTTCTAATTGTTCAATGTTATTGAATAAATACAAGGCATTATAATGATTGGAATGTAACTTATTACTTTAAAATAGGTTTGATAATGAAAAATATAAATATATTTCTCTGCCTTTTGCTGTGTATTTTTCTTGCTGCTTGTGCGAAAAAAACAGATGAAAGTTCATCCAACTCATCGGCTGAAACGACCAGTACCGATGCTGCTGCTGAAGCTGCCAATAACCAAGTCTCTGCTGATGAAAAACTGGGTACGAAGTGGGGTGATGAAATTGATTCCAAGGTCACAGAAGTGCAGTTAAAACGTAAATCTGAAACGTCATTGGCTGAAACAATTTTGCAATATGCTGATAAAAACTATCAAGGAAAATCAGTGAATTCTATTTCAATCGCGGCAGGAAAAATTAGTTTTTCTGTGGTCGATGATCATGGTCAGTTCATTCCCATGTATCGTGTGGGGCAAAAATATTATTTGTCAGGGCGTGAAGGGCAAAGTTATCAATTACAGTATGAAAATAATACGGGTAAGACCTTTGAAATTGTTGCCAGTGTTGATGGTATTGATGTAATTAATGGCAGTGAAGCTTCTCGGAGCAATGCAGGTTATGTATTGCATGCGCATGACACCTTGAAAATCGAAGGTTTCCGTAAGAGTGATTCTGCTGTAGCATCTTTTACGTTTAGTAAGCCTAAAGATGCTTATGCTGCTAATTCTGATCAAGGCTCTATTCAAAATACAGGTGTAATCGGTACTGTAGTGTATGAGTTAGAAGCACCAGAAGAAAAGGCGAAACCTGTAAATAAATATGCGCCGCCACCCAATGCATTTCCAGCAGATCGATAAATTATCTTTTCAACGAGCATAGGGCATTCGTGAAAACAGCCTATGCTTTTAAACACTTGAACCCATTAATAAACAAAAGAGTCAATATATAATGAAATTAGTTAAAGTTTGTGTGATCACTTTACTGGGCATGGCTTCCATACAATCATTTGCCAATCCAATCGAAGATCAATATAAATCCCTTATTGCAACTCAACCGAGTTATGAAAAATTTCAAAAGAACTTTGATACGATTTTGGGAAAAATCGAAGAAATTACTGATCGTGCAACTCAAACACAGGATCGGAAGGAACTTTATCCAATGTGTGTCGCCATTCAGAGTTCAATCGCTGTATTAAAAAATAATCAAAAATATAAAGTACAGTATGACCGAGATTACAAACAGTTTGATACCACCTTTGATGAAACCCTCGAAACAGCAACCCAAGGCTTGAGTGATAAAAAAGAAATTTGTGATCAAGCTAAAAAAGAATATTTAGCAAATCACTGAATACGTTAAGTCCAGTTCGAGGAGGGTTAATATCCTCCTTTTTTTAACTGACTACTTCTATCGTACTGGCACCTGCACCTAAAGCTCGGACTTGAATTTGTACAGGGATGCGTTCATGCATTTCCTGTATATGTGAAATTAGTACAATTTTACGCCCTTGATTTTGCAGTTGATCCAAAGCATTCATTACCATATGTAATGATGAAGCATCCAGTGTTCCAAAACCTTCATCAATAAATAAGGATTCAATTTTCATTGAACCTGAAGCCATATTGGCAATTGCTAGAGAGAGCGCTAGTGCTGTTAAGAATGACTCGCCACCCGACAGTGAAGCAACAGATCGAGTTTCACCATCCATATCATGATCAATAATGGCGAGACTTAGAGAGTTTTCGAGACGTTTAAGCGTATAGCGTTGAGACAGCATCGCCAATTGCAGATTGGCATGTTCAAGTAAAATATCCAAATTATACTGTTGCGCATAATCTCTAAATTTTTTACCTGTTGCATCCCCCATCAAACCTGAAATTTTCCCCCAACGATGTTCTTCTTGCTGGACGTTGTGAATTTGATCTGCAAACTGTTTTTGCTTCATGACATTCTGCTGATGTAATTCGAGTTTGAGTTTGAGTTGATCTCGAATTTCAATTTGCGTGTTTAGCGCTTCACTATTTCTTATCATCAATTGTTGTAATTCATTGCTCACTATTTCTGGTTGAAGCGTTAGATGTTCTGAGAGTTGTTCCTGAATGGTTTTCAGTGCTGAATGGGCTTCATTCAATGTGCGTTCAGCTTGCTGTAATTGCTTTCGAATTTGCTGTTCTTGTGGTGGTGTAATTTGCGCCAAGTTGCTTAAATCTTCTAATTGAAAATCTGGATGTTCTGTTAACCATTGTTGGATTTCAAACTGCACTTGATTGAGATGATTTAGATTTTGGGTGAGCTGAGCTTTGAGCTGTTCAAGCTGGCTCTTTTCTTGTTCAAATTGATTACGCAATTGCTCAAAGTTTTGTTTGAGTTGTTGATAATGTTGTTGGCTTTGCTGGCGTTTCAGATCATGCTGAGCTAGCCATTCATTCGGCTTCACTTCATTTAATCCCGTCATGCTGAAAATTAATTGATTTGCAGTTTCTGTATTTTGTAATCCTTTAAGTTTAATCTCCGCTAAGCTTTGAGCAGTATCAGCAATTTGCTTGGAGATATTGTCTAGGTTGAGTTGAATACTGTGTTGTTGTTGGGCGTATAAATCTAATTGCTTACTGTGCTGTTCTTGTTGATCAAGTTGTTGCGCACGTTGTTTTAAACGGATACAAACATTTTCTGCGGTGGTGACTGTCTGCTGTTGCCACATGTGTTGTTCCTGCTCAGACAAACATGAAACGATATGCTGAATTTGGTGCTGAAGGTTTTTGGCTTGTTGTAATAAATGTGATGTGTGCTGAGTACTCTGCAACAATTGTTGTTGGGTTTTTATCGTTTGAATCGATTGTTTGGACTGTTGGTCGATTTGCTCAATCTGCTGTTGAGATTGTTGGGTAAATTGACCTAACTGTAACATGATTTCAGCTTGTGTTTGAGTGAGATCAAGCTTAATTCTTGCAGAAGCAATTTGTTCAGCACAAGTCTGTTGAGTGACTGCGATTCGTTCAACCAGTCTTTTTTGCGAGGTTTTTAGTTGTTCTTGCTCTGCATTGAATTGGGTTAAATTCTGCTGACTAAGCTGCCAAATGTTAAAAGTATCTTGCTCTTGAAGCAGAGCTTGCTGTTCTTGTTGCTGTTGTAGTTCAAACAAGGCTTTGGAAACAATGGAATCATCCATTTTATAGGGATGGGTGGTACTTCCACAGACGATACATGGTTGATCATCTTTAAGTGCTGCTCTTAAATTCTCGACATTTTCTGTATGCAATAAGCGTTGTTGTTGAAGTATATCCTGTAGCTTGGTTCGAGCCTGTTTTGCGTTGTGATAATCTTGTTCAGCTTGAACTGTGGCTTTTTCTAGTTGTTGAAATTGTGTATGACCTTGATGAATTTGAGCAATAAGTTGTTGAGACTCTGACTGTAATTCAAAAAATTGCTGTAATTTTTGCTGGATGATGTCAAATTGATTGAGTTGGTAAAGTGTCGTTTCACGTTGTTGGCGGGTTTGTTCAAGCCATGTTTCTAGCTTTTCGATCGTACCTGATTGATCAATTAAAGCCTGTAATTGGGCGTTTTGCTGTCTGAGTTTATCTTCAGCTTGGCTTAAATTACCGAGTTGATTTTCGATGCTTGGATAGTGTTGAATAAATTGACTGAGTTGTTGTATATGCGCTGTCAAGCCTTTATCCAGACTTGAAAATTGTTGTGTCTCGACAAGTTTTTGACTTAAATTTAGCTGTTGTTGGCTAAGGCGTTGAATATGTTGTTCAACTTCCTGTTGCTGGCTTAATAAGGGATGTTTTGATTGTTCCAATTCATTGAGTTTGGATTGAATTTTTTTAAATTCTGTACCAATAAAATCACGTTCTTGGATACATTTACGTACTTCTTTTAAAGCATCAAAATGTGCGTTTTCAAAACTTTGTATATCATTTAAAGCCGTTTCAGCTTGAGTGAAGTTTTGCTTTTGCTGCTCAAACTGTAGCTTTAACTGATCAAACTGTTGTTGTTGCTTTTGCAATTGTGGTGTCAGTTGTTGTTCATTTTTATTCAGCTGTTGCTGTTGAAAAACACTTGAGCGAATACTCGAAAATTTTTCTAAACGAATTAAACATTCACGTTCAGGTCGTAAGTCGTGTTGTACTTTGAGTTGGGCATCTAAAAATTGCTGTTTCAGAATAATCTCTTGATCTAATTTTTGTTTACGTTCAAACCAAAGCTGTTGTTTTTCAAGCTGGATTTTTTCTGATTGTAATTTTTGATAGGTGTTTTCAATATGTTGAAATTGAGTCGACAGTTCAGCCAAATCTTCATCAGATAACAGTTCTATATGACCGAGGAGGTTTTCAAGTTCCTTACGTTTTGAAGCCACCAATTTGGTTTTTTCATATGCCAATTGACCAATTTTTCCAAAAATTGCTGAATTGGTTAAATACTCGAGTAACTCTCCACGTTCATTATCACGTGCTTTTAAAAATGCTGTGACTTCAGATTGTGCCAAAAGTACAGCACGGGTAAATTGTTCGAAACTCAATTGAGTAATTTTATAAATACTGTTGTCTACAGCTTTGGCTTTATCCGCTATCACTGTTCCATCGGTCAGACATTTTAAATAACGTTGTACACTTTGCAGTTTTCCATCTGCTTTTTCACGTGAACGTTTTAGCTCCCATCGAGCCAGATAATGTTTTTGATCTTGTGCAACAAAACAAAGCTCTGCAAAGCCATGCGCGGTACCTCGACGCAGTACAGTCAGTGGGGAGTTGGTTAAAAGTTCTGAACCATCCACATCTTGTAACTTACCATCACTGTCTTTTAAACGTGGGATTTTATTAAACAAGGCAAGACACATCGCATCTAGAATAGTAGACTTTCCAGCCCCAGTTTTCCCAACAATTGCGACTAAACCAGCTGAAGCCAATGGTTCAGATTCAAAATCAATAAAATGTTCACCAGACAACGAAGCTAGATTTTTGAGTCGTATCGATAAAATTTTCACAGCAAACTCCTATGCTTCAGGTTCATTTTCGAGTGACTTCTCAGCTTCTTGCAGCAAATTTAAAAAGTCTTTTAAAACAGCATCATCACTGGCATAACCATTTTTTTCCCAGAGCTGTTGAAAAAGCTTTTCTGGCGTAGGCGGTTCGAGATGGATTGTACTCGGTGTATCCCCATTTTTTTCTGTGCTTAAGTATTGTCTTGAAATACGAACCAAACGGTATCTATCTTTGGGTAAGGCTTCTTCAAATTGTTGGCGTAAATTGAGCGGAGGGGGAACATCCGTATGATATTCAATATCGACATATTCACGATGATCAATATTGTCAATTTCTCCACTTGGTAAAGCATGTAACTGAGCAAAAACAACGCTCAATTCTCCTTTGATTTTATGGAGCTGTATACTCCGTGGAATATAGATACTTTCAAACTCAAAGCGGGATTCATCTGTTTTGGATGGATCAATTTTTACGTCTACAATTTGATGTTTGTAGTGGATTTCGCTAAACGACAGTGGAATGGGCGAACCACTATAACGAATATGTGCTTGTGCAACTTTTTGTGGTTTGTGTAAATGTCCAAGTGCCACATAGTCAAGAATATCTTCAAACAACGTCGTTGAAAGAGCTTCTTCATTCCCTACAATAATTGGGCGCTCAGAATCGGAAGTTTCCCCACCTTGCATATGCGCATGCGACATTAAAATCAGTGCTTGATCAGCCGTTTTTCTCTTACGAGCTTCTGCAATCAACTGTTGATGTAAATAGGCAATTGCGTTTTGACTATTATGAGTCTGTTCATTAAATCCAGTAATTTCAGCAGGACGTAAAAAGGGCAAACTTAGACACCAAGCAATAATATGACGTTGCGGATCATAGATAGGAATCAGTAAACGATCTAAGTCAATTTGACCTTCACTATTTTTATGAATCACCCCAACAGATTTGGCATGATATTTCTCAAGTAACGGTTCTACTTGTTCGATACGGTAACCTGAGTCATGATTTCCTGCAATCATCAGTGTTTGCATATGTGGTGCAATCTCATGTGCATCTGCAAGAAATTGATATAATTGTTTTTGAGCCGATGAAGCAGGGTTAATCACATCAAAAATATCACCTGCGATCAGTAAAGCATTCGGCTGTTTCTCTTGAATTTGCAGCAATAACCACGCTAAAAACTGTTCATGTTCATACTGGCGCGAGTGGTTATAAAAGAATTGTCCCAGATGCCAGTCTGAAGTATGAAGGAAGCGTACAGTCATGTGCGTGTGTGATCTTAATGCGTTGTAAAATAAGGTAGCATAAATTCACGGATGAATCAGATAAGAAGTTCTTTTGTGGTGATTGAATAGACTACTTTTTTGATTGCTTCGGTTTAAAGTGAGTGATTGAGTAAAAGGTCAGGATGGCTGACTAAGCAGAAAAAAAGCCAAACTGTATTTCACTCAATCACTCGTCTGGTTAAGCTGTTAAAAACCAACACTCTAGAATATCAATTCTCTAAACTCATCATTTAAATCAATCTGAGTTTGGTGTAGTTATTTGTTTCATTTCTTAAAATCATTGTGCATTTGGATCAACTTGAACCAAACCAAAGGTATTATGGTCTGCATCTAAAAAGTAGCCTTGCCAACATTTGTTAGGGATGGCAAATTTTTCCATGGCGATGCGCCCACCTAAGGCTAAAATTTTTTCAGCCGTTTGATCAAAATCTTCAACTTCAAAAGAGCAGGTAAAGGCATTGGTTCCACAATGTGTCGGTGGTGTTTGCGCTGGTCTTTCTAATAAACCTCCATGTAATGTTACTGTCTCAATTTGAAAATATTGGATCGGTAAACCTTCGACTTTGTTAAACTTCCAACCAAAGACCTCATGATAAAACTTCATTTCACGTTCCGGGTTTGAAGACTGAATTTCAAAATAGCATAGGGTGTTCATTATTATTGTCCATCGATATTTAATTGTATAATTAACATAAGATAATTTAGGCAGTGACGATGTATAAATATTGAAAATGGAATCAGGAATAAATACAAGAGTACGTTATGAATAATGAAAAGCTCAAGATATTACGAGCAAAAATAAATGTTTCATTGACAGAAGCATTGTCATTATTAAAACAAAATAATGACGATATTGAACAATCGCTTACTCAGTTTCATCAAAATAATCTCAATAAAATTTGTTTAGCGACAGGATGCGACCAAACGCTTGCTCATACATATTATATAAATCCTGTTTATCAGCAGAATATTGAAAAAATTATTGAAAAGATTGATCAATTTAATCAACGTCCAATCAAGTTGACGATAGCGGAAAATCCCAAATATGTTGATAAAGTCGGCTTTTTGATTTGGGCAGAAGATGAAAACTTAGAGCGAGTACAAGATAAAAACAATAGAACTTATTTTATTCCACAGGATGATTTTGCTTATGTGATTGAAATATTTAGGTCTTTATTTCCGTTGTCTAGCCCGCTGACAAATGAATTCGAGGATAGTTTTGATCCTTGTTCCGATAATTATTTTGATTACAATGCAGTAGAGAAAATTGTTTCAGACCTTAGGGATTTGTCTTTTGAAGATATAAAAATAATGAATTTTTTAGAGCATCTGGCATGCTGCTTAGAAGAAAAAATACAGATTGGAACCTATGTGATTGTTTTTGGTAACTAATAAATCAAACTTAAATTACGCATTTCATTTAAAGCGTGATTCCTCATATTTTTTGAATTTGGTTAAAATTTGATGACCAATATAGTTTTTAAAATCAGGATAGCTTGACCGATAGTACTCATTCCAATAACTGACGATTCTGCTTTGTGTAGTTTGAAAATACTGACAATTTTCTAAGATAAAATCACTCCATTTGTTTTGATTATTTTCATTGAGATGTGGCTCAATGATTTTCAAAATTTCAGCCACATATTCTCCTAGCAATTGAAAGATAAATGGCGTCATAAAATATTCAAGATTTTGCTGAAGTAGTTTTTCAAGCGCTTTTTGCCGAACAAAACCATCATGATGGCGCGTGAAAATACACCATAGAATTTGACGTTGTATCAATGGAAAGTTTTGAAACTCAACAGATTGTACAGCGTTGATATAGATTCTGGCAGGTATCTTGATCAAAGCTTGATGAATGATCACTTCACATTGAGTATTGTCATGAAGTTGGATTTTCTGATTTTCAAGATATTGAGCCACCAATATAACATCATCGAATAGTTCTTGAGGAAAAGCTTGAACTAATCTTATCTCAGTCATGACGGATTTAAGTCACGTGGATATTCCAAAATTCTTGGAAAATGGAAATCATAGCTCTCGAAAGCATATTTATACAGTTGCGCAGGACGTTTACCTGCAATTTTCGATTGATTTGTTTCTTCAACTGCACCTGCTTCGATCATACGACGTCTAAACGACTTCTTCTCTAAGCTTTGACCCAAAATAATTTCATAAATCTGCTGTAATTCAGTTAACGTAAATAGTTTTGGCATCAAACTGACTGGTAAAGCGGTATAGCGCGCTTTACGGCTTAAACGATCAATCGCCATTTCCAAAAGCTGTAAATGATCAAATGCCAAATCTCGATTTTTTGCTTCCGAGATTGAAACCCATTCACTATGTTCAGTTTGTTCGGTAGCGACTTGCTGAAATTCTTTGAAATCAATGAGCGCAAAATACAAGGCGGTGACTGCCCAACCCCGAGGATCACGCGTTGCATTGCCCACCGTTGCCACTTGTTCCAAATGGGGAGACTGAAGCCCCGTTTTTTCAACCAATTTACGATGCGCAGAAGCCATTAAATCTGCATCTTGGGTTAAATCAACAAAACCACCTGGCAGTGCCCATTTATCTTTTTGTGGAAAATTGGAGCGCTTAATCAATAAAACTTGTAGCTGCCCAGCATCCACAGAAAAAATAGCCATATCGACTGTGAAAAGGGGAGCATCAAAGTCTTTTTTATTATAACTCGACAGAAATTCCTGTTCAGCGTTTAAAGTCACAATAAGGCTCGCTTAATTTATTAATGTCATGGATTATCTTTGATTATTACAGGGGGATCGAGATTCTCCAAGTAGAAAATTTTTTGAATAAGATGATAGCGTTCATTTTAGGATAAATATGTAGAAGCCCCACAGAAAATAGAACTTCTATACCAAATTCGCTTATATATGCTGTAAACGCTCACGAATTTCATTCAATGAGCATTCTTGAATCAATTGACCATTCTCAAACACCGTATCTAACTCACCTTGTTGTTCTTGCTCTGCGGATTGTTGATCGAACAATACAAAGCCCGTTTCAGATTTTTCTACACGAAGTAGCCCTTTAGCCGACTTTTTAGTTCCAGAATCAGTCGCAGGATCTTTAAACAATTCACGTGGAACACCATTCACTTGTCCCCATGTTGCTTTCACTGCAAAGCCAAAAGTATCACGGGTTAAATAGTTATAGGTATAACTCCCAATTCCAAACACAAGATTATTTGAAGCAAAACCTTTGGCTTCTAATCCTTGCAGAATTTTTAAAGCGCGTTCCAATGTGATCGAATCACCATAAATCAAGCCAACACGTTCATTGAGCACTTTATAACCTCGGTCTGTTTTAGTCCCCCCGAAGATTTCCCATAAACATTCCACAGCACCTTTATAGGCAGGGCTGCCAACTTGTGCTTCAGGATCACCACATATGATTTTTACAGGATCTCCAGAGTCAGGTCGGAAAACCAGTTTGGCAAGACCCAGAGCATTAGGCTGGCGAGCAAGAATTTCATCTTTTAACTCAACAGTGAATTCTGTAATGACTCGCCAAAAGTCCCAAGTATCTGACACAATACTGACTACGCCAGATGGATAAAGTTCAGTGATCAAACGTTTGAATGTTTCAATTTCATTATCTTCACTGCCCATACACATTACACTGTGTTCAGTAGCAGGAACTGAAACTCCCACAATACCGTCTGCATTGTAATATTCTTCGGCATAATCAATCGCTGAGACGGCATCTGTACCGATAAAACTGGTTAAGTGACCAACACCATTTTGTGTTGCATCATAGATTCCACTCATTCCACGACTGCTAAAATCATGTCCTTGAACTGGAACAAAATCTAAAGGTGCGCCAGTTTTGATCGCATACGCTGTAAGTAAACGTTTGTATTCAAATGCAATAGTTGCAGTAGTACAGCTTTTCCATAATTCTGCACTGAGTACAGTTTCCAAATAATTGGTTAACCAAAAGAACTCAGGTAAGGTATTTACAATAGTCAGTACAGGCACTTTCATGTTGACTCGGCTACCTTCTGCTAAGGCTTTGATCCGAATTGGTAAATAGCCTAAGTCATATAAGGCTTCAATGTGATCGACTGGAATCGCCCCTTCACCTAAGGCATTGTCCATTCGACGTTTATAAGCAGCGATCACTTTGTTTTTATCTTGTTGGAAAAAGCCTTCATTCCATGTTTCGATTAAAAAATGTTTGATAAAACCTTGTAAACCAAAGAACACGATTTTATCGTCAAAATCAGGTAGCATTTGAGCTAAACGCGAAGAACGTGGCGTAAAATTGGCATAAACATATTCTGTACCAGCAGGGTATTGACGTCTGTGATCTGCTTTATAAAAATCGATGGCATTTAGTGGATTAATTTTTAAGCTCATTGTTGTTCTCCTAGATAATTAAAATTAGGCAGTTAAAATTTGATAATTACAATGTATTGAAACGGCTGAATTTAATAACGTTGAGTTTTGGATTTTCGATTTGAGGGAAACTGTCTGTAGTAAAAATCTGATCGACTAAACCATCGAATACTTGTAAGCCCTTACTAAAAATGCCGTGTGTAACGTATAAAATCACATGCTCACAATTTAATTTTTTTAACTCTTGTGCAATGCCGATAAACGTTGCACCGCCGTCACAGATATCGTCAGTAATGACTGCGGTTTTACCTGATAAATTTTTTGCATTGACCTGAGCATTTTGGATTTTTCCAGTGACAGGGTCGCGTCGTTTCTCACAAAAGACCACATCAATTTCACGATCACGAAATGTATTTACAGCATTGGCAATTGTCTTTGTACGCTGTTTTGCACCTGCATCTGGGCAGACTAAAACAGTTTTCTTTGCTGTTAAAAGCTTCGCTAACATTTCATTTTTTAAAATTATTTCACTAGGCTGGACATTTTCAATGTCAAAAAAGTGTGTATTTTCATGCAAAAGTTTTTCTGTCACATCACTATGAGCATCCCAGACTTTGATGGATTTACGTTGCTGCGGAAACTTTTCATTGTTGATATTTAACAGCTTTGTCATAACTTCTAATGAAAAAGCTTGTCCAGTTGCACAAATGCGATCTTGACGTGCATAAGGGAAATAAGGGATTTCTAAATCAATTTCTAAACCTTGATTGAGCAATACATTTTCGAGCAATAAGTAATCTATGAGCTCTTGGCTATTGGTAATTTTTGCTTGAATTTGCATTGTACCTTTCAAGGTATTCAAAATTTCTGCCGAAATTTGGATATGTCTTTCACCACCCGCAAATTGGATCGTTTGTACAGAAATCAGGTTCTGTTTTGAATCTTGAATTTGAATAGACATGAATTGACTCTCATAAAGTGGCTTATTGCCAATACATATATAGTGTCATAAAGACACTTTAATTAACAAGATTCACTTACAAAAGATTACAAAGCAAATTAAAAATGGATCGTGATAATTTATATTGGATTAAAGTTCTGTTATTTATAGTTTTTTATCCTTTACGAAGTTTGCTAATAAATAGCGTTGTTCACACAACAACTGAATGAAGGCTTACTAGGCTAAAAGCACTATATTTTCTAAGTACAGAGAAGTGTTAGTGGAATGAGCAATGAGATTAAGGCAAAGTGAAAACAATAAATTTTGATTGAAATGATTTTTATGATCAGCGAAACATTTAAGGCTGTAAAAAGTAGCAAAGATATTAGGGGCTGTGGACAATTCGTCTATGTTTGCGACTAGGTGTGTTTTGTAGGCGATACTAGGCGCGAAATACGAAATTTAGTCATTCTAAATGATGAGAAACACTGTTTCGCAAGGGAACGACGAAGCGACACAAAACACGCTAGTCCCCGCTACGCCTTGCGCTGCAAACAAAGCAGTGCTTTGTTCTTGCTCAGGGTTGTGGTTAAAATTATCTCAGGCTACATTATGAAATTTAAAAATAGTCTCGCTATTCTCTTCATTTCCTTGCGGAGTATACTCCTCATGCCTGCTCAATTTTAACCCACAACGCAAGCCATTTATGAAATGTCCGCAGACCCTAAGAGTGTTTGAAAGAATTTGTTATCGTTGAGCCCTCATTTAACGACACATTTCAAATAATCAAGCAAGACCTGTAATTATTGAATCCACAATTTGAACGTCATTGTCACTATTAATTTTCCCTATAAAGCTTGGTTTTCCATCAATTAGACTATATACGATAGTCGTATATTGAGCGACTGACGTTTGTCAAGATTTCGCTAACCCCCCGATTATATAATAATTATAGAAATGTTAATCTGAAAAAAGAATTGAAATCAAAGTCTTATTCGGTAAAACTGATTTTAATTAAGGGGTTGAGTTAGGCTAGATTACAACAGTGTAAGAATTATACACAAATTGTTACTTTTGGGTTTTAACTTAGTTTCAACGCTTTCATAATTTAATAGCAAGCATATATGTGCAATGTTTTTTTAATGTGGTGTTTGAGAGACTACTGAAGAAAACAAGAAAAATTGATTTTTTAGCAAAGTTCTGGGGTTAAAAGGTCAAATTGTACGGATGCACATCATAAATAAGGCTAGGAGTATTTCATGAGTCTATTCACAAACCGCAAGTCATTTATTATCAAAAGCTTAGCATTAACAGTCACTGCTTTGATGGTAAATACAGCTCAAGCTGCTACTGACAGCCAAGAGATTCAACAATTACGCAATGAAGTTCAAGAATTAAAAGCATTGCTTCAACAACAGCAACAGCAAGTTCGTCTGGTCGAGTCTAAAGTTGAATCTGCACCTGCATCAGCTTCTTCAGGTTTGAAATCAAAATCTGGCGCTGACATTAACATTTACGGTTTTGTACGTGGTGATGCGAACTATATCATCGAGGGTGCAGACGATGACTTCAACAAAGTGAATGCAACGACGGGTGAAGCGAAAGATAAATTACGTGCTACTGCGAAAACCACGCGTATCGGTTTAGACTTTAACACACCTGTAGGCGATGCAAAAGTAGGTGGTAAAGTTGAAGTTGATTTTGCGGGTAATGGTGTGAATGAAAACCTTCGTATTCGTCATGCTTACTTAACTTATAACAATTGGTTATTTGGTCAAACAACATCTAACTTCTTGTCTAGCCATGCGCCAGAAATGATTGACTTTGCAACTAACTTAGGTGGTGGTACGACACGTATTCCGCAAGTTCGTTATGCATATAACCTAGCACCGACTACAAAATTATTGGTTGCTGCTGAAGAAGGCAATAGTGCTGGCATAACAGGTACTGCAATTAAATACAGTCTTCCTGTGTTAACCGGTAAAGTAACTCAATCATATGCGGGTGGTAACGGTAACGCTTCTGCACGTGTTTTGGTGGAGAATTATAAAGACAACAATATCCGTAAAGATAAAACAGGCTGGGGTATTGGTGTAGGTACAGACTTTAAAGTTGCAGATCCTTTAAAACTTTTTGCCGATGCTTCTTATGTTGTAGGTAACAGTAACTACTTATACGGTAGTAACAGTGCTTACTCTGTGGTAAATGGTGATATTGAACAGAATGAGTTCACTGCAGTTCAAGTGGGTGGTACTTATAAAATTTTACCTAACTTGCGTTCAACTTTAGCATATGGTGCATTGTTTGCTGACAACGGTACTGATTTCGCAAAAGCGAACCAATCTGCAAATGAGAAAGTTCAACAAGCATGGTTAAACGTGATTTACTCACCAGCGAAACCAATTGATTTGGGTATCGAGTATATCAACGGTAAGCGTGAAACTTTTGCAGGTCAATCATATAAAGATAACCGTGTGGGCTTAATGGCTAAATATAATTTCTAATTTAGACATTAGTGATTGAAAAGCCGAGGATTTTTCCTCGGCTTTTCTATTTTAATGGCATCAATAAAGTCTGCCTAAGAAAGATAGTTTTTTATAACAAAATTTTTTTAATGTTTAGTTAGACATTTATCAAAAAAAATGCATAATTGACGCTCTTTTTTTTTACATGTTGATGCTGTCGGATAGATAAATCACATGTTTTGGCCTGTTCTGTAGAGCGAACGACTTATCAGGACTGTATTTCTCATTGTTTGATGAAATGATCTTTTATCAATAATAGGAGTAACATCATGACCATTTTCTTTTCTAAATATTTGCAGCATTGTAATTCAGTCTATCTTTAGTTTATTTTCTCAAAATCTTTAGGTTTTCAAGATTGAAAATCTGCCTTTTATTTTATTTTTTTGTTGTGTCTATCAGGTGATTTAGTAACCGCTAATCTTAAGTGATTACAAAGTTTAGTAGGATGAAATGGCATCACTTTACAGCAAAAAATATAGCCTAAGCATGGATAATTATTATGGAATTTTCTTTTAATGCCTTTTATACCTTGATTGCTGCAGTCATTGTATTGTTATTGGGGCGCTTCCTTGTTAATAAAATTGAGTTTTTGCGTAAATACAATATTCCTGAGCCTGTCGCAGGTGGTTTGGTTGCCGCAATTCTGTCATTGTTGGTACACAATATATGGGGCTATAGCATTACCACCAGCAGTGAATTACAAACCAGTTTTATGTTGGTATTTTTTGCATCAATTGGTTTAAGTGCCAATTTTGCTAAATTAAAAGAAGGTGGTTTGGGCTTAGTCATTTTTCTTGTCTGTGTTGCTTCATTTATCGTGGTTCAAGACTTTGTCGGAATGGGCTTAGCCACTGCACTCGGCTTAGACCCGCTTGTTGGTTTGATTGCAGGATCAATTACCCTTACCGGTGGTCATGGTACTGCGGGTGCTTGGGGTGAAATCCTTGAAACTCAGCATGGCATACAAGGTGCATTGGCATTGGGTATGGCAAGTGCGACATTTGGTTTGATTATTGGCGGTATTATCGGTGGTCCGTTGGCAAAATTGCTGATCAACCGCTACCAATTGTCTAGTCCAAAGACACAAAAAGAAGTGGATGAAACCAATCAGCAAGCAGTGACTGAACTGGGTGAATATGTTCCATTCGAGTATCCGCATCAAGTTCGTTTGATCACAGCAGATAATGCAATTACGACTTTAGGTCTTTTTGCTGCATGTTTGGCTTTTGCTGAGTTTATGACAGGATATAGTAAAGGGCAGTGGTTTGAATTACCAACATTTGTATGGGCACTTGCTGGAGGGGTTATCCTTCGTAATGTACTAGAAGGTGTTCTACGCATTAAAATGTTCGATCGCGCGATTGATGTTTTTGGAAATGCCGCATTATCGCTTTATTTGGCAATGGCTTTATTATCATTAAAGCTTTGGCAATTGGCTGATTTAGCTGGTCCTTTAGTCGTTATTCTCTCTGCTCAGACATTAACAATGGCTTTGTATGCAGCATTTGTGACATTCCGAGTCATGGGGAAAAACTACGATGCAGCCGTATTAGCAGCAGGTCATTGTGGTTTTGGTATGGGCGCAACACCAACAGCGGTTGCCAATATGCAAGCAATTACCAATATGTACGGTCCTTCACATAAAGCATTCTTAATCGTTCCTTTATGTGGTGCTTTTTTTGTCGATTTAATTAATGCGACAGTGATTCAATTGATTCTTAAATTTATTGCTTAATCTGATTGTCTTGTAATGTTGTATTGAGCCAGTGAAACACTGGCTTTTTTATGCCATCGTATTCCACATATAACGCAGTAATAAAATAATAGGCACACTGATAAAGATCGAAATGTTCAGTTTTAAACTACATAACATCAGCACAGTACTGAATATGTCTTGTAGATGATTCAAGTTCTTTTCTGCCATTGGCACAATGATCGAGAGGAGAAATCCAACCACAGCGGCATTGATTAAAGTGACTGAATTTTGAATATAAACATTGCTGATGAGTTTTGACCAATAGGGCAATGCTGTAAAAATGAAGAAGAAGGAGGGTAGAAAAATTAACAAGGTTGCTATCAATGCATTGAAGAGTGGAAATGGGCTGAGTGGTAAAAATGAACCCATATAACTGGCAAAAGTAAATAGTGGACCTGGCATAAACTGAGCCAAGGTATAGCCAAATTCAAAATTTTGCTGACTAATCATTCCTGTATGCACAAAATCTTGATACAACATTGGAAGTACAACATGCCCTCCACCAAAAACTAAAGCACCCGTTTTATAAAGGTTAAAAGCAGTCATTGCTCCTGTAGATGTAAAGAAAAGGGCGCCTAACCACAGTCCGAAAAAAATTAAAATAAATATGACCAGCCAGCTTATACTGTGATGATGTAAAGCGAATACAGATCGGAAGAAGATATGTTCAGTCTCGTGTTTAACAACGGATTTTGAAGGCTGAATAGAGATTACTTTATGAATAAAGATGCCCAATACTGCACTGATAAAAATGATTGCAAATTGAATCCAAGCATTTGAAAAGATAAGAAGTAATATGGCGCTCAGGGACATCAACAGAAATTGTAATTTAGTTCTACAATAACTTTTGAACATTTGCCAAAACGCAAAAATAATGATGGCAAGAATGATCGACTGTATTGCAGAAAATAAGGCTGCTGAAATCTTATAATGCTGTTGAACAAAATATGCCAAAAAAAACATAAGCAGTGTTGAAGGCAAGGTAAATCCTAGCCAAGCGACAATTGCACCTAAGTGGCGTTGGTGTAAGTATCCTATTGCCATGCCCATTTGACTGCTGCTCGGACCAGGTAATAATTGGGTGAGTGCGAGTAATTGGGCATATTGTTGCTCATTCAGCCAATGTTTCTTTTCAACAAAATGATGCTTAAAAAAGATCAAATGTGCTGCAGGACCACCAAAACTTGTACAGCCTAATTTTAAGAAAATCCAAAAGATCTCAATTAGTTTTGACATTTTTTAATAGGTTTATTTTAAGCTCAAAGATTTTTATAATATAGCCAGAAATGATGACAGTTTAAATAAATACAACAGCAATATCATAAAAAGTATGCTTAGATACATGCACCTTTGGATTATGCCCTGATCTGAGAATATATGTCATTGTTAAATAAAGTTTTAATTTCTTTGTTTTGTAGTCTTTCTTTAGCTGCATGTACGCACTCACCTATAAGAAATTCTCAGGCTACAGGGGCGTCACTTCATCCAGTTTCTGAAGCATCTTCTAGATTGGACAAAAGCTTTTATCAATACCAACAGTCCTCAAAGAAAAAACCTGTGATTGCACTCGTTTTAGGGAGTGGTGGCGCTCGTGGCTATGCACATATTGGCGTGATTGAGGTATTGGAACAGCACGGTATTAAACCTGACTTTATTGTGGGAACCAGTGCGGGCAGTATTGTCGGTTCAATTTATGCCAGTGGCAAATCAGCTGAACAATTACGTCAAATCGCTTTAGATATGAAAGTGGGGGATGTGCGTGACTTTAAGATCGGCATGAAAGGCTTTTTTGATGGGCAAAAAGTTGAAGATTATGTCAACAAACAAATCAATCAAATGCCTTTAGAAAAAATGAAAATCCCAATGTATGTGGTCGCAACAGAACTACAACATGGCGAAAAGACCATTTTTAATTATGGCAACACAGGGCAAGCGGTGAGAGCTTCTGTTTCGATTCCAAGTATGTTTATTCCGACCATGATACACGGCAAAGAGTATGTGGATGGTGGTTTAGTCAGTCCTGTACCTGTCAATATTGCTAAAGAATTAGGTGCGGATGTGGTCATTGCTGTTGATATTTTGGCACAGCCTGCCAATACAGAAACAACCAATGTTTGGGGTTTGTTTAATCAAAATATTAATATTATGCAAAACAAATTGGCTGCTGAAGAGTTAAAAAATGCAGATATTGTGATTCAGCCTGATTTAAGAGAAAAAGCGCATATCTTTGATGTGAAAGGTCGTCAAGATACCATGCAAGCGGGTATTGATGCTGCCAATCAACGTATTCATGATTTAGAGGTTGTTATTGCCAGTAAGAAAAGTCCTGAAAATATTTCGCAGCACTATCAAGTACAGAATTAAAGTTTAATTTATACTTTTTCGTCATACTTACATTGTGTAGAGATACAATTAGATCGGATAGCGCCGTATTATTGTGTTTTGAATGGAGCAATCGAATGCTCAGTTGCATGAGGTCACATCAGGTTTTCATTTAATTGCCCAATTCACCTAAGTAAATTCAAAATTTTTTGTCAGTTTGGCAATACTGTTTGAAACGGCTATTGCTTACAAGATGTCATCAATCTCAAAAATAGTTGATAAACCAATAAGCTATAGTCCAAATAAATGAAGATGTTTTTAGTCATAAGTTGAGAGAATGGTCAATTGCCGAATTAAGCATGTTTTTTGGTAGAAAAGATATATAATAATAGCCACAAATCTCCTGCCTAAAATAGAGTCTAGAATACGATGTCTCCATTAGATCAATTGATCCCAGCTACAGATGACCAGTCAGAATTAACCATGTCCGTTTTGATGACCCCAGATATGGCAAACTTTTCAGGTAATGTACATGGTGGAACCATCCTCAAGTTGCTTGACCAAGTCGCTTATGCCTGTGCAAGCCGTTATTCTGGTAGTTATGTTGTTACGCTTTCTGTAGATAAAGTTAATTTTAAAGAACCGATCCATGTTGGTGAGATGGTCACCTTTCTAGCAAGTGTCAACCATGTTGGTCGTACTTCAATGGAAATTGGTATCCGAGTGGAAGCTCAAAATATTCAGAAAAGAACGGTTCGTCATACCAACAGTTGTTATTTCACCATGGTTGCGGTTGATGAAAATGGTAAACCAAAACAAATTCCTGCATTGAATTTGGATAATGATTGGAAACGTTGTCGTTTTGAAGCTGCTGAGCATCGTAAAGTTGCACGTTTGCAAGAAAACCATCATCCTTCTTGCAGTATTTATAAAAAGTCATCGCACAATTAATTGCTTACAACAAAAAACCTCTGATTACAGAGGTTTATTTTTGATTATCAATGTATTTAAAACAGCATCAGTACAAGATTTGCTGATCATATCAATCTGTTGATTAATTCACTTTGTTGAGTACATGACCATCTACAGTCATTGTCCAAGATCCTTCAGCGGTTTGTTGAGGTGCTTGTGAAACTTTAAATTCTGTTGAGAGAGGTCCAACGCCAGCACTAAAGTTATTGCCTTCAAATTTAGAAATTGGAGCAGATACAGATGAGCTTGAATTCGGTTGTTTATTGCTATATTCAACGCGCCCTTCAGGAGTAATCATCAAATTGACACGACCATCCTCACTTTGCCAAGTACCCGAATAATTTTGCTTGTCTACAGGCAATGGTTTTCCACATGCTGTCAGTAATATGCTTAATAAGCCAAGACCTATAAATTTTTTTAACATAGAGTTTTCCTCTTTGATCTTTATTTCACAGATTTTATTTATAAATTTCCCAAATTGAATCGTGTCATTTGAGACCGAAGTATTATAGCCGAATTATCAGTGGATACTCGCCACAATAACAAACTGTAGCATTGAGCAATATTGAGACTAAAATATAACCGTGAGCGTCTCAACGAGTATAATTTTTTTTGTTGTGTTGATGAGTGACACCCTTACAGCGCTTTTTTAAAATCAGAAATGTGGGCGGTTTAAATTTAATCTAAGTGCTCTATCCTCATGATCTGTTTTTTATGCATATAAACTAAGCGAATTTGGGTTATAGTGAATGCCTAATAAAAATTATTTAAAAACAGTGATTGAATCATACTGAGAATTATTTGGAGCACTTATGAGAACAGATTTAAAAGATCGCCATTATTTTGATGCGTATATTCAACTAAACTTGGATGATATTGCATTTTATGAACAGTGTTTAAAATCAGCTGATCAGAAAGAAGAACGTATACCTGCTATCAAACATCAAGTCTTCAATATATCTTTGCATACGGTGATTGCACAGTATTCAGCAGGTTTTAGCTCTGAACAAATGAAAGATTCATTTTTAGATCTTATCCCACGATTTGAAGCAGGTTGGTGCAATAATGAAAACAATAATAATAAAATTTACTTTGATGGTTATATTCAGGCACTCTGGATGGTTTCTCTAGCAATTTTATTAGATGTTGCCGTGGGTGATTTTCAACGAATCGTAAATACTTTAGAGGGTAAAAACAGCCAAGATATGATTTTAGATGTATTGATTTCCACTCAATTGCCTAGACAAAAATCTGAGCTATTACTTTATCCACAAAAATTTGAATTTATAAAAAAGTTAATAGATACACAGAATATAGAGGGATTTAAAGATTATCTGGATCGCAAGTGGTATCCAAGTATGAAACAGACATATTGGTTTGATCTTGATAAAAATAAGAATGATGTTTTCTTTGGTTATTGGAGTTTTGAAAGTGCGGCAATTGTTAAGCTTTTAAAATTGGATGATACGATACTCAAGGGGCAACGATATTATCCTTTCGATTTGATTCATCAGCATTAAATCACGCCAATTAAATCACAAATAGTTAAATCATGAATCTTTAACGCTTTCTTTGTGATGAGCATGATATTCATTGATCTCAATATTTTATCAGGAATAATAGAAGCAAAATTGTTTAGAGGTGAGCAGATGGAGATCATGATCAGTGGAGTGAATGTTGGCTGAGCATTGTGCATCATAAGAAAAAATAAAAAGACTGGATCGCAGCATGACCCAGTCTTTTTATTCAAATTGTTTTTACAGACAATTCAATTGCTAACTCGGGAGGAGTTTAAATCTTATTGACCCGCTTGAGGAGCTGAAGTCGCTGGTGCTTCTGCAGCACTTTCAGTCGCTGGTTGAGCAGTTGGTTGTCCAGCAGCTTGAGCATCTTCAGTAGCAGCTGGTTGCTCTTGAGTTGATACGACAACTTTTTCTGCTTCTGTTGCAGCTGTATCTGTTGCAGCAAAAGTTGAGAAAGCAGTGAAAGCAAGCGTAGTCGCTAAAAGTGTTTTAACAAGTTTCATATTGGCATCCTTAATTCATGAAATTAATCGTAAAGCGACCTGTGAAAGCAGTCGTTTGTTAAATGCGTTGCAGTTCACAGGGAGTAGGGTCATGCTAAGTGCAGATGAAAAATTGGGCAACCTCAGCAACAAAGCATAACAAGGTGGATTACATATTTAAAACAAATCATTGTATTGTGTTGCTTTTTTGTGATTATTCTACTTTTTTTGCAATGCTAAAATGTATGTAAATATGAAAAAATGATTAAAAAATATACCGGTTTGTTACTGTAAATAACATTGATTATATGATCTTAATGAATGCTATATTGGACTTTTGGATTATTATTGTAATTTTAATTTAAAAAATAGATTTAAAATTTGAAACTATTGGCAAATTTTACGTAATAATGGAGAGAGTCGAGTATAGCCATTCATATGTTTATTTTATTAGGTTGGGTGATATTTTGAAGATTTTTACTGAAAAAGCAGTTAAAACTCACATTATTTCTGGCTTTTTGGGTGCAGGAAAAACAACCTTACTACAGCATTTGCTGCAACAAAAGCCTGAGGGAGAAACTTGGGCGATTTTAATGAATGAGTTTGGGCAAATCGGTGTTGACCAGCAACTATTGCCTCAAGACTCTGGTTATGAAGTCAAAGAGTTATTGGGGGGGTGCTTATGCTGTGCTGGGCAACTTTCCATGCAAATTGCATTATCTCGCTTAATTTTTGATAAGCGTCCAGATCGGCTATTTATAGAACCTACAGGTTTAGGACATCCTGCACAACTTTTGGAACAATTGACAGAACCCCAGTGGCAAGCACAAATTGATATGCGAGCATTGGTTACTGTCATTGATGGTAGTCGATTAAATGACCAACAATGGATAAGTCAAGAACTCTATCAAGATCAATTAAAAGCTGCGCAATTGGTGGTAGTTTCTCATACAGATCTGATGTCTGAATCCGATTTCTTGGCTTTAGATGAATTCAAAAAGGACTATTTTGCTTATATTCAAACTTGGTTGCTTGCAGAGCAAGGACATTTGGATATTCAACAGTTAGATGTTGCTCATCAGGGAATCCAACGTAAAGTTCTGCCTTTGATTCAAGCACAAAAAAAATTAACTGCTGAAGATGAACTGCCCGTGATAAAACAGTTGCCTTATCACTATGTAGAAACTTCAAATGGTTATACGGTGGTTGGTTGGAAATTTTCAAAACGTTGGCAATTCGATTTTTACCAATTATTAGATGTTTTGTGTGAGCAAACAGATTGGTTAAGAATTAAAGGTATTTTTAATACCGATCAAGGTTGGATGACTTTTAATTTTAACCCAGACCATATCAACTATAAATCAGGTGAGGAAAGTATAGATAATCGTATAGAGCTCATTACACAACATGATCGTGATTGGGAAAGCCTAGAAAATGCTTTACTGAATTGTAGGATAGACCTATTGGAAAAAACGCAGTAATCCAATGCAAAATCTTATAGACTGTGCGCCATATTGAAGAACTTTTGGAATTTTCATGGCATTAAAAGCAACAATTTATAAGGCTGACCTCAATATTGCCAATATGGATGTGCATCAATATGGTGATTATCAATTGACCATGGCTTTGCACCCGTCTGAAACGATTGAGCGTTTGATGGTCCGTGTATTGGCATTTGCTCGTTTTGCAGATGAACAATTGGAATTTACCAAAGATTTGTTTGAAACAGATGAGCCTGCATTATGGGAAAAAGATTTGACTGGTCAATTGGTCAAATGGATTGAGGTGGGTTTGCCTGACGAAGATAAAGTCAAAAAAGCTGCGGCACGTTGTAAGGAAGTTGCTGTGGTGGCTTATGGAACATCTGTTGCAGAATGGTATAAAAGAAGTTCCAAGTTAAAAACATTGTCCAATGTTCAGGTTTGGCAATTGTCTGAAGCCAGTACAACTGCGGTCCAAGCTTTATGTCAACGTACGATGCAGTTGCAATTAAATGTGATGGATGGTGAATGGACTTTAATTGGAGATGATGCTCAAGCTGTGATTGAGTGGACTCAACTTCAATAATGCTCAAGATGAAATAAAATTTACTGAGAAAAAGCAGGCGAATCGCTTGCTTTTTTTTGCTTAAATTTCGTATATCTAAAGTGATCGAACATCTACATGTTGAATGACATATGAACAACGACATCTACCATTTACTAATGGCATTGGCAATTGGCGCAATTATTGGTGCAGAGCGTGAGTATCGCAGTAAGTCGGCTGGATTGAGAACGATGATCATGGTCAGCCTAGCATCCTGCTTATTCACTATTCTTTCCATTAAGATTGGTGTTGAAAACCCAGATCGTTTGGCTGCTAATATTTTGACAGGATTAGGCTTTTTAGGTGCAGGTGTTATTTTTAAAGATGATAATCGGATTTCAGGTATCACCACAGCAACGACCATCTGGATGGTAGCAGCGCTGGGAATGGCGGCAGGAGCAGGTTATGAATATTTAGCATTTATTGGAACAATATTGGTGCTGATTGTCTTAATATTTCTGGTGTATTTTCAAGATAAAATTGAAGCCATTCACCAATCTCGTAATTATCGGATCTTATGTGATTACCAACAAGAAACTTTAGATAAATATGAAGAATTATTTAAACAGTACAATATGAAAGTTCTTCGTGGAGTACAAAATAAGACAGAAAAGCAGATTATTGGTCGTTGGGTGGTTATCGGTTCTGCACAAAATCATAAGAAATTAACGCATTATTTATTGTTAGATCCAAACATTAAAGAGCTCAGCTTTTAACAGAAACACAATCTATTGTTGTTACAACGTCAGTATTTATTCATCCAAAATTCAGCTTAACAGCGTAGTTTAATTTTTATAAAAATATTGGAGTTAACAAATGCGTGATCCTTTTGAACGAGTTTGCAGTTTTAACCAACCACGAGATGCACAATTTACTGCGATTAAATATAAATTGATGACCAGCAGCGCATTTCGTTTTTTCCGAGGTTCATGTCATTTATATTATGAAGATTTAGCAACTCAACAGACTTGGACCGATCAAATGACCACATGGATCTGCGGTGATTTACATGTGGAAAATTTCGGGAGTTACCGCAGTCGTCATCAAGTGGTTTATTTTGATTTAAATGATTTTGATGAAGCCATATTGGCTCATCCAACTTGGGATGTTTCTCGATTTATTTGTAGTGTCTTTTTGGCAGGTAAAGCACTGAATATCAAAGATGATGATTTAAAAATAATCGCTGAACAGCTATTAGATGAATATTTAAAAGCGCTTGCTTTTGGAAAAGCCTACGCCGTCGAAAAAGAAACTGTAGATGGGATGTTAAAGAAATATATTCAAACAGTTTCTGAACGAGATTTCTTTGAATTTATTGAAACGCACTCATCTTTAGATAAAAAAACTCAGCAACGTTACTTAAACATAGACCAAAAGAAGTATTTTAAGGTTGATTCAAAACAACGCTATGTTGAATTGATGGCGATGTTTACTGGCTATTTAAATACCCATAATTTGCAGTCTCCCTCCCATTTTCAAGTATTAGATGTTGCGATACGTGTCGCTGGAACGGGGAGTATTGGTTTAGATCGTTATGTGTTTCTGGTCTATAATATTGAAAATAAAAAATATGCCTTGTTTGATGTGAAGCAAGCTCAAGCATCATCATTGAGTTTGTCGCCTTTTTTAAAAATTGAACAGCCCAAATGGGAAGATCAAGCACAACGTATTCAGTGTATTCAAACACTCATGCAGTATGAAACACCAGCTGAATTATCTAGGCTTGATTTTGATGGTCAAGCTTATATTGTCAAAGCTTTACAACCAGAACAGGATAAAATTGATTTTAAACAGTGTGTAGATAAACCCAAGAGGTTTACAGATGCCTGTTATAACATGGCACGCTTACTCGCCTATGCCCAATTACGCTCAGCAGGACGTAAAGGTTCTTCAAATGCAGATGAATTAATCAATTTTGCACAACATGCAGAACTTTGGAAAACGCAATTGTTGAAATACACGTATAATTATGCACAACAAGTTGAGCAAGATTATCAAAGCTTTTGTAAAAGTTATGCTGCTGCTGGCGGACTCTGACAAGGCTTCCCAATAATCATCTAATTATGAATAGGAATAATGTATGTCAAATGAATTAGAAATCATTGATCTAAAAGTTGGTGAAGGTAAAGAAGCTGTAAAAGGGGCTTTGATTACCACACACTATACGGGTTGGTTGGAAGATGGTACCAAGTTTGATTCTTCAATTGATCGTGGCAATTATTTTGAAACTGTGATTGGAACAGGTCGTGTGATTAAAGGTTGGGATCAAGGAATCATGGGAATGAAAGTGGGCGGGAAGCGTAAGTTAATCGTGCCTTCACACTTGGCATATGGTGAACGTAAAATGGGTAAAATTATTCCTGCGAACTCTAATCTGATTTTTGAAATAGAGTTGTTTGATGTAAAAACACGTGACTAAGTAGATTAAATTTCCTTGATACAAGGATTTTAAAACAATCAATAGAGGTCAAAAGACCTCTATTTTTGTATCTTAAAAACACAATGAATGGACAGAAAAAAGAGTGAGATTAAATGCTAAATATTGCTCCATTTTTTCTTCATATTTCAATGCTATAAAAATATAATGTCAGTGCTATTTTAATCGCTTATAGATTTGTAATAGTGTGATTTTAAACACAATTTAAAGACATTGTTGTTTATTAATTGATCAATGTTTAACAATCCTCTACAATACTTTTGTCCTAAAAGTGTTTAAATGATGCAAATAAATAATTCTGCTCAGAGTTATTTTTTAAGATTCGTTTCAGTTTTATTCTTTTAAATCATCGCTGTAAAACGTCTGTTTTAATTCGCCTTAAAAAAGGATTTTAGTATTTCAGAAATGAAGTGCTATAGGCGGGTTCAGATTTAAAACAATGATGATCGAGTATTTAAATATATGCTAAGCCGTTACTTTTCTCCTTCAGCGATGATATGCGTAACACTATTGTTTTCATCCTTTTATAATAGTGCTATGGCAGAAGTAGACCAAGTTGCTACTGAAACTCCTATTGAGCATGAACTACCTAAGATTGATTTAAATACGCTGACAATTATTGGTTATCATGAAATTACGCCAAATCATGATGCCGTCATTCCTGATTATGCAGTAACCACAAAGCAGTTTGAATTGCATTTAGACTGGTTACAGAAAAACGACTATCACTTTGTCAATGTTGACCAAATTATTAAAGCCAATGAAGGTAAGTTTAAATTACCGACTAAACCCGTTTTATTGACTGTCGATGATGGTTATCAGTCTTTTTATCAATATGGCTTTCCAGTAATTAAACAACGCAAGATTCCAGTTGTATTGGCTGTTGTGGGTTCTTGGCTAGAACCAAAAGCCAATGAAATGGTTCAATTTGGTGATGATAAATTACCACGTAAAAAACTTTTGTCTTGGGATGAACTGAAAACCATGCAAAAGAGCGGTTATGTGGAAATTGGTAGCCATAGCTATAACTTACACCGGGGTATTTTAGGCAATCCTCAAGGGAATTCTGAGCCTGCTGCGGTAACACGTGAATATTATCCAAAAAGTAAAACCTATGAATCGGATAAAGTCTATGCAGATCGTATTTTCAATGATTTGAAAAAGAACAATAAAGTATTGCAATCACATGGTTTAAAAGCACCACGCGTCATGGTGTGGCCATATGGTCGCTATAATATGGAAACAGTCGCATTGGCTAAAAAAGTGGGCATGCCAATAACAATTAGCTTGGACGATGGTCCTGATCATATTGAAAAATCATTAGGTCATTTAAACCGCATCTTGGTTGAAGGTAATATGACCACTGACGCTTTGGCACAAGAAATCCAAAGTCGTCAAATGAATTTTACTGACAATAATCGCCCGCAAAAAGTGATGCATGTCGACCTTGATTATATTTATGATCCAGACGAAGCACAGCAAGAGAAGAATTTAGGACATTTGTTAGATCGTATTCGTGAAATGAATGTGACCACAGTATTCTTACAAGCATTTGCTGATCCAGATGCAAACGGTTCTGCTGACATGGTCTATTTCCCGAACCGTTATCTTCCAATGCGTGCAGATTTATTTAACCGTGTTGCTTGGCAAATTCAAACCCGGACGCATGTGAGTCGTTTATATGCTTGGATGCCGTTGTTGGCTTGGGATTTACCTGCATCAAATCCAGCCTCTAAAGATGTTGTGGTAACTCAACAAGCCAAAGACAGTGATCATCTCAACATGGGTTATCACCGTTTGAGCCCATACTCTCCTGAAGCACGTAAAGTGATCGAAGGTATATATCAGGATTTAGCAAAGTCGACGACTTTTGATGGAATTTTATTCCATGATGATGCAACCTTATCCGATTATGAAGATGCAAGCCCTCAAGCGATCCAAGCCTATCAAAAAATTGGCTTACCTGCGGATTTAGAAGAAATTCGTAATGATGATGCGAAACTACAAAAATGGACTGATTTTAAAACCAAGACAATCGACAGTTTTGCAATGGATTTGGCGCAGAAAGCACGTTATTACCAACCATTTTTACTCACAGCTCGTAACTTGTATGCGCAGGTGGCACTGTCTGCATATTCTGAAAACTGGTATGCGCAGTCTTTAGAGCAGTCACTTAAAAATTATGACTTCACTGCAATCATGGCAATGCCTTATATGGAGCAAGCCCCTGACGCAACTAAATTCTATAAAGATTTAGTGCAACGTGTGAAGAAGCAACCCAATGGGATCAAAAAGACAATTTTTGAGTTACAGGCAGTAAACTGGCGTAATAACCAGAAAATTCCGACTTCTGAAATTACTCAAACAATTCAGTCCTTGTACCAACAAGGGGTGATGCATGTGGGTTATTATCCAGATGATCCGATTGAAGATCATCCAAATACTGCCGAGATGCGTAAAGTATTTGATTCTAAACCACAACGATTGGTTCCTTAAGGTGTGATATGAGCGCAATCCAGCACCTGTGGCAGTCCTTATTAAATTTTATCTTCTATTATCCATTATTTATGTCATATCTATGGATGATTGGTGCTTTAATTTTCTATTGGAAAGAGCGTAAAGAGCCTCCATATACTCAGCCAGCAGCTTTAGAAGAATATCCTTTAGTTGCAGTGCTTGTTCCTTGTTTTAATGAGCAGGATAATGCTGACGAAACCATCAGCCATGCATTAAAGTTGAATTATCCCAATTTTGAAGTTATTGCAATCAATGATGGAAGCTCTGACAATACAGCCGAGATTCTCAATCAATTGGCATTGAAGTACGACAAACTGCGTGTTGTACATTTGGCAGAGAACCAAGGTAAAGCGATGGCTTTACAAGCAGGGAGTTTGCTCACTGAGGCTGAGTTCTTGATCGGGATTGATGGTGATGCTTTGCTTGATCCACATGCTGCACAATGGATGATTCGTCATTTCTTAAATAATCCAACCGTTGCAGCGGTTACAGGTAACCCTCGTATTCGTACACGTTCAACTTTGCTTGGGCGCATTCAAGTCGGTGAATTTTCTTCGATTGTCGGAATGATTAAGCGTGCGCAAAGAACTTTTGGACGACTATTTACTGTATCAGGTGTGATCACGGCTTTTCGAAAAAGTGCTGTACATGAAGTAGGGTATTGGTCACCCAATATGCTGACTGAAGATATTGATGTCACTTGGAAGCTGCATCGTGCAGGTTGGGATGTCAAATTTGAACCTAATGCATTGGTGTGGATTTTGATGCCTGAAACCTTTAATGGTTTATGGAAACAACGTTTACGTTGGGCAATGGGTGGTGCGCAAGTTTTAATTAAGAATATAGATGTATTATTCAAACCGAAACTGAATTTTTTATGGCCTTTGATTATTGAGTTGATTCTAACGCTGGTCTGGTCATATTTAATGTTGATTATGGTGATTTTCTGGATATTACATTTGGTTCTTCCTTATGCTGGATTCCCAGCAATGAGTTCTCCATTATTACCGATGGGAACAGGAATCTTACTCGGTACGACTTGTTTATTACAGTTTGCAATCAGCAAATGGATGGACAGTCGTTATGAATCAAGTTTGGCGAGAAACTATTATTGGATGATTTGGTATCCTTTTGTATTTTGGTTGATTACCGTAACGGCAAGTATTGTGGCATTTCCTAAAGTTCTTTTACGTGGTGACAGTAAACGAGCACGTTGGGTAAGTCCTGACCGTGGGATGCGACAAGATGACTAAAAGGTTAAATAACCTAAGCCAATATCGTGCTTTTGAGATATGAAAATGAAAACTGAGTCTTTGATTATTGATGTACGCAAGCAGTTACCTTGGCATCGTCGTTACTTTTCGACAACCATCACTGCAATGTTGTGGGCATTTTGGTTGTTGCTTTGGAGACCGATTGTTATTTTGATTGGCTATCTGTCTTTAGAAAAGCCACAATTGGTTCACTACTTTTTTAATGCTTTTGCAAAAGCTCTAGAAAGTGGTTTGTTTGCTTTAATTGCTTGTGCGATTTCGTTGTGGTTGTGGAGTAACTTTGTGCCTGCTAAAACTAAAAAAGAAGCAGAAGCAAAATCTACTCAGGAATATGCTGATTATTTTAATCTGAATGCTGATGCATTGGTGCAATCTCGTCAGCAAAAAGTGGCGACAGTACACCATGATGCAGATGGTCGTATTACTTACATTGACTAAGGGTTGAGTCAATAAAAGTCCCACTGGTTGGGGCTTTTGTTTTCATAGGGAATAATAGATGTCCGCAAAAATAAATTCGGCAGAAAGTATCCGAGGCTTAGCCTGTTTAGCTGTCGTATTTTCTCATCTTGCCATGAGTTTTTTTCCATATTTACATCACTTTGATCCTCATGAAACCACGGATCTTAAATGGGTGTATCACATACATCATTCGCCGTTTGGTTTTTTTTACTCAGGCGATGCAGCTGTTTTTGTTTTTTTTGTATTGAGTGGCTATGTACTGAGCTATGCCATCTTAAAAAGCCCGCAGCAATTTCATTCTAAAATCAAGAATATGATGATTAAGCGTTATCCACGCTTAATGATTCCTGCACTTGCATCATGTTTGCTGATCTGGTCAGTCTTTAAAATCATTCATATCGATAGCCAGCATGTGGGGGCTTGGTTACAAGCATTTGCAGTACAAAATTACAGTTTTAGTCATGCACTTTATGAAGGCACGATAGGTGCTTTTCTATTTTCTGAAAGTGATGTCAATTGGGTCTTGTGGACCATGACCATTGAGTTGATGGGTTCATTTGTCTTATTTTTTTTACTTTATCTTTATCAGTATAAAAAGATAGCATTTTGGTTCGCATCACTACTGATTCCCTGTCTTGCATTTATATGGCGCGGACAAGGGTTTAGCTTTGGTATTTCGAGTTTTATTATTGGAATCTATATTTATCTCTATGCGAAAACATTGCCCAATTTGATTGCGATTCTCATGTTGTTCACAGGTTTGTATTTTGCAGGAGCGCACAATACCAGTACAGCATATGCGGGTCTTTATCATATCTTAGGTGAAAACACCTATGATTATGGCAATTTTATTGCAGGAATCTTGATTGTTTATAGTGTATTGATGAGCCCATTATTATCGCGACATTTGGATCATCCTATTTTGGTGTGGCTCGGTAAATTATCTTTTTCCATTTACTTACTGCATTTGTTGATGTTGTATTTGGTGTGTATTCCACTGTTTAATTTGTTTTTAAGTTGGCATTGGGCATATTCGTGGACTGTTCTTGTTTCTGGTTTAAGTGCAATTGCTGTGACTTTAATCGTTGCAAATTTTTATAGCCGATATGTTGATCAATTTGCGATAGATACCAGTAATCGTATTGCAAACAAAGTGCTTAAGCCCAGAAATAAGCCATAAGTTATAGTTGAAAAAGTTTTTTACAATTACAGCTGTATTTAGCTGTTTTTTAGACAGTTAAAGTTTGAAAAATATCATGATTTGAGAAAATATAGCGACTCTTTGTCAGCATGGATCGCTTATATGCGCCTGATCAAATCTATCGTTGTTTCGTTAATGGCAATGAGTATTCAATTTTCACAAGCTGCAACCTTAAACTCACAACAAGCATTGACTGAAGCCCCACCGATGAGTCTGTTTGAGCTGTGGAATGCACCGATTGAGCCTTTTAAAATTTTCCACCATGTTTATTATGTCGGTACTGAAAATCTTTCTTCAGTCTTATTTGATACAGGTGCAGGTTTGGTTCTCATTGATAGTGGAATTGATCAATCTGCGGTACAGATCAAAAGTAATATTGAGAAATTGGGTTTTAAAATCACCGATGTTAAATATCTGTTAAATAGTCATGCACGTTTGGATCAGGCAGGTGGTTTTGCCAAATTAAAACAATGGAGTGGGGCAAAACTGATTGCCAGTGCAGAGAATGCTGAGATGCTCGCCAATGGCGCCAGCACGGACTTTGCTTTGGGAAATCAATTGCCATTTCCTCCTGTAAAAGCGGATCTGATTTTTAAAGATGGCGAGCAGTTAAAGTTGGGTGAACAAGTCTTTACAGCTCATGCTACGCCTGGGCATTTACCGGGTGCGACTTCATGGACAACCGAAGTACAGTATCACTTTAAACATTATCAAATTATTTATGCTGATAGTTTGTTTACAGGGGGCTATCATTTATTAAATAACAAAAATTACCCTCATATCGTGACGGATATGCAAAAAACATTTCAAACGTTAAATGCGATTCATGCTGATATCTTTTTGGCAAATAAAGCTGATCGTTTCAATATGAAGCAGAAATTGATTAGACTGAAAGCAGGTGACCAAAATGCATTTATTGATCCAGATGGATTGCAAAATTATGTGGCAAAAGGTAAAGCAGAATTTGAGCAACAATTACAACAACAGCAAAGCTTGGCACAGTTAAAGACCTTACAATAATCACTTTTAAATGTTCTATACGTACGGATAGGGTGTTGTATCATTTAAATATTGATACAATGATGCTTGAATCGATCATTTCTTTGCTAAAGTATTGAAGTGATCATCCTTTATTCTAAAAATATAGAAAATCGACATGAAAATACGATCATTCCCATCCTTTTTATTGATCTGTGGTTTAGTGGCAACAGCACAAATCTATGCCAAACCATTTGAACAATTAACCGTTCAAACGAAGCTTTCTAATGAATGCACACAAGATGATAGCGAGATATTTACAGCACAAACTTACCAGTTAGGTTCAACAAAAGTCGGGTTAAAGAGCTATTCATGCCAAACGAAGAAGCAAAATAAAGAACAATATTATTCAGCGTATGGATTGCAGTTTAATGGCAAAAAATCAGTCTATTTTGTCGATCATAGTGTTGATGCTATTGGTTATGTTGCAGTAAAAGCAGAAAAAATCGATGCAGATACTGTTTATTTTGATGGTATGTATGAACGAGGTGGTGATTTAATTATTGTATGGGTAGAAGACTTACAACATATTCACCATCTAAAAGTTCATTATATGGCATCAGATGAAGGAGGTGTAAAGCTCTATACACGGAATAATCAGATCTACATTCAAAAAATTGATTTAAAAGAACTTGATGGCGACAAGCCAATTTATAAAAATGTAGGAAAACCCATTACTTTAAAGAAGATTCCAAACAAAGGGCTTGAATTTTCAGGTGGGAATTTAAAGCTATTTCAAACAACTGCTGATTAGGTATTGTAAAGAAAGAAATTGTTACGTTTAAAGCTGATCAGTTGATTTTGATCGTTATACAATTCAATCAGTATATCACTAAAAAAACAATCAAAATATCTAGCTTTAAACTTGGCAAATACGTCTGAACTAAGCTGTATTTTATGTTTGAGATGAGTCTATGTTGAAATTAATCATTGTTTTACTCATTTTGATTGCACTCTATGTGTTATGGCGTTTGTTCGCTAAACATAAAATTAATGCAGCCGTCGAACAGCAAAGGCAAGACCTTTCCAAATGGATAAAAAATCCACCCGAAGATCATGAATTGCCTGAAAAAACCAAGCTGATTAAACAGATGATTGATCAAGAACGACAAAAAAACACCACAGAAATATCCTCAACACAAGATTCTATAGATCAAGTTGAACAGCAAGTTATGACCGAACCAGAAACTGCCAATGAGTTTCAGATCACTGATGAAGATCAACGTTTATTTGATGCCGCAGCACAATTGTTTTTTCAGCAGGCGCTACAAACTAAAGATTTTTCTCAAGCGGGGCATATTCAGCATGATATGTTGAGTAAGATGCCAATGAATACACAAAGTCAAGTTGGCTCATTTGACTTTGGGGAATGGTCTATTTTTTGGAATTATCATGACCAATCGCTTGAATATTATGTTGGGCGTTATGGCGTGTTCTACGCCCATGTCGATCATCAGGGGGTAGAACATAAAGCCGAGTTCAAAGACCGTTATTGACCTTCCAGTAAACTGGTTAATTCTTTGAGTCGAAATTGTGTCGCATTCATTTCACAGTCTAAATGTGCAAAGCCTGAAGCTAAGCCCATTGCACCATAATATAAGCTTCCCGTAAGTTCTGTACATTGCGCATCACGATAGCTCAGCCAAGCTTTTTGTGCTTTTTCCAGCAACGCTTTATTTTTAGCATCATATTGTTGGTAGATTCGTTGATAGATCTTATTCATTTTTACCTTATCTGTTTTGAGCTGCTGCTCCATACAGCTATAGGTCTGTAGTTGATCTGTCTGATTGCATTTGGCATATGCAATGCTACAGATACTGGTTGAAAGGAAGGCATAAAAAATTAAATTTGTTAAATATTTCATCATTTAAATCACTGAAGTTATGTATGGGTTAAAGTTGAATAAAATTATTTTATAGTAGTTGCAGTACACGTTTTTTGACTTGATCCAAATAGAATATATCTTGATAAAGTCGATACATTAAAATTGCTCCCTCATAATCTGCTACAGTTATTTTGGCTACCTTTAGAGCATCTTGCTCGTTGAGCGTTTGTTTAAAGAGTTGATATAAAACATGCTGCCAATCCTGAAAAATGGTGCGAATCTTTTGCAACACCGTGTAAGATATATCATTGGCTTCTAATGAAAGAATACCCATGAGACAGCCTTTTATTTCATAACTAAAAAAAAGTACTGCTTTTTCATGTATGGTTTGAAACTGGGTAGATGTATCAATGACAGCAAAGTCTTCAAGCTTAAACAAAGATTGATTTAGATATTGATGAGTATGTTCTAGAACTTGCATCAATAAAGCTTCTTTACTTGGGTAATAATAATAAAAAGAGGCTTTACTCAGTCCGCATGCTTTTGCCAACATATCCATACTTGTCCCAGCATAACCATGTGCTTTAAATTGTAAAGCACAGCTATTGAGCATCTGTTCAGTAGAAAGTTTTTGTGGACGCATAGCTTACCTAGAAAATCTACAAATTTATATTGCGCTGTATTTATGAAGAAGGTGGTATTAAACTCTCAAAAGTAGCTAACATTTTATCCCAAATCTGTTCCGAACCTTTTCGAAAATATCCCATATGCCCAATCTGTTGAAGTCCAAATTCATCTGCTGAAATATTGATAAAATGCATAGGCGCATTTTTATAATGTTGCATAAATGCATAACGAGAGTTCGGTAAAGCCCAATCATCATCCAAAGCTGCGACAGCATAAATCGGCGTTTTGACTTGAGCATATTGGTCATGCAATGTCTGTTGTTCAGGATCAGCAAAAAAATAAGTTGGATTTTTACACCATTTACGCCACTGTTGATATACGCCTTTTGGAAGATCAGCCCCCATATTGAGTTTACTCCAAGGTAAATAACCCGTGATAGCGACCATCGGGGGAAACACGATATTCCAAATCACCTGAACTTTAAGTTTTTCTTTCAAAGGCATATAGCCGTGCCATCCAGCACCTGTACCGAAACAATACATCGCTGTGACTTTGTCATGATTGGGGGTTAGCCCAAGCGCTTGACCACCATAAGAATGTCCCACAACAAATAAAGCAGTGTCATCTTCAAAAAAGTAGTCAATCGCGCCTGCAAGATCTAATTTGCCCCAGTCCAGATAAGACATTTTAAAGCCTTTTAGTTGCCGTGGTGCAGACTTGTCTACACCACGGTAATCAAAGCAAAGCACTTGATAGCCCATTTGCGAAGCATATTCAGAGAATCGTCGATAGAATGCCTGTGGTACGCCAGTAGCACTTGAAACCAGTAAATTGGCTTTAATCGAATTTTGGGTTGGGGTATAACGTGTTCCAACAAGCGTATAGCCATCCAAAGCTTGAAATGTGACCGATTCACATTTAAAACCATTTTCTTTCGAGGGTTGTATTTGTGCGAGGTGGTTTATATTTAGCATCATCTTATCTCTAATTTTTTGGCATTGCTAAATCTTAAAATAATGGTTTATTTACCCTTGAACTGTGGAGCACGACGTTCAATCATGGCTCTTACACCTTCCTGTGCATCTTCAGAGTTGAGCAACGGCGTCAATAAATTTTGCAAATTACCAAACGCAACTTCAGGGCTGTATAAAAATGCTTGATGGGCAGAATGCAGCGCTGCTTGAACTGCGAGTGGTGCCGCACTTGCAATACGTTCAGCTAATTCCAATGCACGAATCAACTGATTATTGCCTTCAACGACTTCGGTAACCAAATTCATTTCATAGGCTGTTTGTGCATTGAACAAATCACCTGTGAGTACATATTTCATGGCTTTTGCCCAGCCTGCGGCTTGTACGAAACGTACTGTTGCGCCACCGAAAGGCAAGATACCACGTTGTACCTCGATCTGCGTAAACTGGGTATTTTGATTGGCAATGACAAGATCTGAATTCAACATCAGTTCAATCCCTGCGGTATAACAATAGCCTTGGACTGCTGTAATCAATGGTTTTGTTCTTTGGCGCCCTACAGTCCCCCAAGGATTAACCATATCATCAGTAAAACTAAAAACGCCGTCAGCTAATTTGGGTTGTAACTCAACCAAATCTAAACCCGCAGTAAAATGTTCACCATGCGCAAAAACTACTGCGCAGCGAAGTTCAGGATTTTTTTCATATTCCGTGAGCGCAAGTGATAGGTCATGGATCATATGGCTATCAAAAGCATTCCGCTTATCTGCACGATCCAAGCCGATTAAGAAAATATGACCTCGGATTTCTCGGCTTACTTTTCCTTGTGAATTTGACATGTTGTTGTTCTCGCTTTAGTTGTTTTATCTATTTTTAAACGATCGTTAGAAAACTGTCAATTGTATAAAAATGACGCGATCGTTTAACTGTGTATAACATATTTTTTTAAACATTCAATTGATCAAATTTATTCAACTTAAGTGAGTTTAAGTGGTAAATAACATGATGGTGTAATCAACACTTTGAACAGTGAAATATTTTTATATTTAAAAGAAATGCCCATTTATCATAAATAAATGGGCATTACCTGATCAACTTTTTAAAATTGAACAATTATTTTTTGGTTTTTCCTAAAATCTTCTGAATAGGAAGCTTATCCGTTGCAAAGCCATAAATCGCTGCAAAAGGAAGTGCTGTACGGGCAAGGTAGGCAACACGCCATAAACCACCATGATTCGCACCTTCCATCATCAACTCTAATGGATGTTCCATTTGTGTTGCTGGGTTGGCAACCGAGTTTGGGTTTTTGAGATCATGAATCCACAATGCCGCCATGATCGAATTGGTGGTTTCAGGGCTAAATGCTTCAACATCAAATAAACTTGCACCATTAAACGCAGCTTTAAGTAATGGATTTTTAGTGACAGAGTGAGTTGTGGTTGAAGGTGCGATATTGATACTGACATGTTGTCCTTGATGTCTTGCTAAAGTCGCACGCCATTGTTGAATGCGTTTTGCTAAAGCATAGTTCGGACCTTGCTCAACCACTAAACAGTCAGCAATGCCATAAGCTTTGCCATTTTCAGAGTGTATTATCTGCTGATTGTTATTTTTAAAAAATTGTTTTAAAGAGAGTGCTGAGATACTTTTGCTGAGTATTGTTTCAAATTTTGATCGTTGTTTAAACTTTTCTGTAGCACCTTCAATCACTTCTTTTGGCACTGCATAGACATCCGTTGGCGTACACATATACATCAATGATGAGTCAGTTTTTTGTTCACTGACATTGCTCATGATACTGTCCATTGCGATTGAAACACGCACATGCTTTTCACCATCTAGATATGCAATAGATGCCAAGTCTAGTTTGTGTGGGTTCTCGCATAACCATTGCGTAATTTCAGGAATTTGGGTGAGTAAATTTGCTCCAAGCTTGGTTTTTAATTCATTCAAATCATTGCTGTCATTGATTTGTTGTAAGCTTGGTGCATAGAGGGTGGCATTACCATTTTGAATAGTCTCGAGAATTTTCCCCCAAACACGCTCATTGGGTAAATCCACTGCAATAATATTGGCTTTCCATTGAGCTAACCATGTCAAAGGACCTGCTTCTGAGGCTGCGCCGAATAAAACCAAAGTACGGTCAGATAAATCAAACCATTCTGGATGGGCAACCACTTCTCTTAAGGCATCCGCATGGCTGGTTTCAATGATGCCTGCTTCTTGCCATGTCTGAATTTGTTTGAGTAAGGCTTCACCTGAAAGTTTTTGTCCATGATAAGGAACAAACCATTCGGGTTGTGCATCCGATTGTCCTTTAATCGTGATGGTTTGAATTTTGTCTAAGAGGGGAACTGACATCACGTCTTTTAAGGAATAACGCTGCCCATCTCTGAAAAAGTCAAAGCTGTGTTGAGCTTTATGTAAGCCTTGTTTTGCAATCGTGATCGCGTTATGTGTCGATTGAATGCCGTTTTCTACCAATGCTTTAAAATAAATGGGATAATTTTTACGCCAGTTTTTTTCATCCAACACCTTTTGAGCATTGATATTGTCAACCAATGACAGTGCCTCAGCAATAATTTCCTTACCCACTTGGGAGCTACTGCTTTTTTGGGTTTCAGGATGAACCGTGAATTGTAAACCTTCATTTGAACTGGACATGCAAAATATCTCGTTTTACTTCATCATTAATATACAGATGTATACATTATCCATGCCAAATTGAGGAATCGAGTGGCATAATCTGACAAAATGCAGCTCAATTGGTTGTGCGATTGTAATGTCACATCAAACGAAATGTTGAGATGAAATTGGGTTGTTAAAAATACTTTAGCTGAGTCAGTGTATTTCACATATTTCAGTCATGTATTGCTTTGGAATTGATGGATTACACTTGATCTTGCTGGTAAAAATTTAGCGATAGAAAAGCTTTTTTTTGATGTGAATGAGGGTAATTTTTGTCTCGAATTTTGAATATCTTATGTTTTTACATCTTTTTAATTTAATTCCGACAATTTTAGTTGATTTTTGGTCATTCAGCCTCATCTTCAGTTAAAATACCGACTTCAGCTTGAGGATAGAGTTATGTCGACTGAGAACACCAATACTGCAGTTGCAGAAGAAATTCCAAATTTATTGATTACTCCAAATGCGCAGGAGTATTTAAAAGATCTTTTGGAGAAGCAAAATACTCCAGGAATTGGCGTTCGTGTATTTGTTGAAAATCCAGGGACTCCACGTGCAGAATGTTGTATGGCGTACAGTGCGCCTGATGAAGTTGCTCCAACAGATTACAAGCAAGATTATCCTGATTTTCCAGCATTTATTGATACACCATCTATTCCATATCTGAAAGATGCGGTAATTGACTACAACAAAGACCGTTTTGGTGGTCAATTAACATTTCGTGCGCCAAACTCGAAAGTACCACGTGTTGGTCCAGATGCGTCAATGGAAGAAAGAATTACCTATATTCTTCAAGCGGAAATTAATCCAGGACTTGCAGGGCATGGTGGTAACTGTGCTTTGGTTGAAGTTATTGAAGATGAAGAGCATGGTTTAACGGCTGTATTGAAATTTGGTGGTGGTTGTCAGGGCTGTTCAGCAATCGATGTCACATTGAAGCAAGGCGTTGAAACTACCTTAAAACAGCACATTCCAGAGTTAGGTCGTGTGGTAGATCAAACTGATCATAGCCAAGCCGAAGGTGCATACTTCAAATAATTTGTCTCATCAATATACTGATTCAAAGTGATTCAAAAAAAGCCTTCGAAAATTCGGAGGTTTTTTTTTTGACAATTTAATTTTTTGAATTTCAGCAACCTTAAATGAAACTTAAAAAATTTGTAAAATCTTAAAAATAAGCGTAAAAATGAATAAAAAATAATCAAACAAATAATAAAAATGAGAATAATTCTTAATATTGTTTATAATGCTATGGAGTTTTATTACACATTGTATCTAAATCTTTATCGTCTATTCATTGCTTAGCCTCTTTGGAATACCTTATGTCAGCTAGTCGTATCATCCAATCTGCGTTATCTTTCTCCATTATCACTATTATGATGGGTACTACACATGCAGCAAATTCACAACCAATTTTAAATGAAAAAAGCTCGGAAAATTCTGAATTAGCAAAATTACAAACAATAGTAGTTTCTGCAGCTGGTTATGAACAGGACCTTAGCAAAGCTCCAGCATCCATTACGGTGATTGGTAAAGAAGAATTACAAAAGCGTGAATATAATGATATTACCGATGTTCTTCGTAATACTCCTGGTGTTGTAATTTCTGGGGCTGGCTCTGCTCAGGGTATTAGTATTCGAGGAATGAGTTCAAATTACACCTTGTTTTTGATTGATGGTAAGCGTCAATATTCAAAAGATGTGAACCCGAATGGTGATGATTACGGTTTTGAAAAGAATATTTTGCCTCCAATGGCTGCCATTGAGCGTATTGAAATTATCCGTGGTCCAGCCTCAACCTTATATGGTAGTGAGGCTATGGGTGGTGTAATTAATATTATTACTAAAAAAGTAAGTGATGAATGGTCTGGTACAGTTGAATTAGGTTCCGTGATTCAGGACAGTGGTAATGCTGGTGATATTAAAAATGGATCGGTTTATCTATCAGGACCTTTGATTGCAAATAAGCTGGGTTTACAGTTAGGTATAAATAAGCAGAAAAGAAATGAGGATAGCTACGAAGGTGGTTTTCGTGGTGTAGAGCGTGAAAGTTTAAATACGCGATTTACTTATTTAGTCAACGAGAGGTGGTCCCACTTGTTTGAACAACTAAAAGCTTATTTATAAGTGATACTCTGCTCTAGTTAAGCTACCTTATTTTGTTGTGGTAGCTGGTCATAGTAAAACTCATCTGGAGTCATTTTGTCCAGACTCGAATGAGGTCGTTTCAAATTATAAAATTCAAAATATGCGTTTAATTGCTTCTTCGCATCCAAAACATTGCTGTAGGCTTTGAGATACACCTCTTCATATTTAACGCTCCGCCATAATCGTTCAACCATCACATTATCAACCCATCGACCTTTACCATCCATACTGATTTGAATGCCATTTGATTTCAATACATCAATAAATGCATCACTGGTAAACTGACTGCCTTGGTCTGTATTAAAGACTTCAGGTCGGCCATATTTTTCAATAGCTTCATTTAATGTTTCTATGCAAAATGTAACCTCCATACTAATCGATACTCTATGCGCAAGTACCTTGCGGCTATGCCAATCAATCACAGCACATAAATAAACAAAGCCTTTTGCCATAGGGATATACGTTATATCCGTAGACCACACTTGATTACTGCGCTGAATAGCCAATCCTTTGAGCAGATATGGATATTTACGGTGAGCTTGATTGGCCTGACTTAGATTTGGTTTACGATATAACGCATTAATGCCCATTTTCTTCATTAAAGTACGTGTATGACGTCGTCCTATATGATGTCCTTGACGATTCAATAAATCACGCATCATACGGCTACCTGCAAAAGGGTATTGCATATGTAACTCATCCATACAGCGCATCAGCTTCAGATCTGATTCACTCACAGGTTTTGGGCGATAGTAATAACAACCACGGGAGACTTTCAGCAGCTTAGCTTGCTTAGATACTGAAATCTGAAGTGAGTCATCGATTAACTTTTGTGGTTGAAGCGACCCAGTTTCTTCAACACACCTTCTAAAAAATCAATTTCTAATGCCTGCTCACCGATTTTTGCATGTAGTTTTTTTAGATCGATGGGTGGTTCTGTTGGAGCTTTTGATTGATCGAAAGCTTGCGAGGAAGCTGAAATCAGTTGATTTTTCCAGTCAATAATTTGGTTTTGATGAACATCAAATTCAGCACTCAATTCAGCAAGTGTTTTTTCTGCTTTAATCGCAGCAAGTGCTACCTTAGCTTTAAAGTCATTTGAATGATTTCTTCTTGGTCTACGTGTCATAAAATACTCCATATATTGATGTTTATAACATCATTTGGGGAGCAAAATATCACTTATAAGTGTTGTTCAAATTTCCTGATCCACCTCTACGATCAGCATGACTTACAATTAGACGCGAACTTTGTGAAACAAGATGCTGAATCAACGGTAGGCAAAACAGTTGCACCAGCAGCTAATGCTTCAGATTCATTTTCAAGAAATTATCGTAGTGTTTATTCTTTAACACACAATGGACATTATAGTGATAATTTAGAAAGTTCGACATATTTACAGTATGAAAACTCTCGAAATCCTGATCGTGAAAATACCACATTGGATACTAAAGGGATCGAGCTGGAAACATGGACTTTCAATAATCAGTGGAACTGGAATTTAGACAATCATCGTCTGTCATTTGGCACTTATTATAAAGATGAGTCTTTAAATGATAAGGCGACTAACCGAAATCCAAATATTCCGGAATTTAGTGAATTAACTCGTTGGTCTGCTGCTGCATTTCTAGAAGATACATGGAGTATCACAGATCGTTTTGATTTAACGGGTGGTGTGCGTTATGACCATGATGAAAATTATGGTGGTAATGTTTCTCCACGCTTATACGGTGTGTTCACTCTAAATGATAATTTTACGGTAAAAGGTGGTGTTTCTACTGGTTATAAACAGCCTGACATTCGTGCTGCAACAGAAGGCTTTTATAGTGTAACAGGTGGTGGTGGTTCGCCAACACCAACGGGGCGGGGTATCATTCGTGCGAATCCAGATCTAGATCCAGAAACAAGTGTTTCTTCAGAGTTGGGGTTAAACTGGAAAAATGAATATTTCAATGCATCATTGACAGGCTATATTACTCAATTTAAAGATAAAATAACTGAGGTTCGTACCTGTGAAACCGACACAGATGGTACTACAACCAATCGAAATAATGTAGCAGCTTGGAAATGTGCTGAAGGTCCTACACCATTTTATTTCATCAGTGATCGTATTAATGTAGACGAAGCAGAATTAAAAGGAATTGAAGCAACTGTAGAAACAGATATTACCGAATATACATCTTTATCCGCAAACTACACATTTAGTGATACTAAAATTAAATCAGGTGAATTTAAAGGACGTCCTTTAAATGAAATGCCGAAGCATATGTTTAATATTACAGTTGATCATAATATCAATGATGCTTTGAATGTTTGGTCTCGTTTACATTATCGTGCTGAGACATCAGCTTATTTAAGCCGTACATCAATGTCGAATCCTAATCCGGGCTATGAGTTTTTAGATGTAGGTTTTAACTATAAGTTTAACCAATATCTAAAAGGTAAATTTGGGGTTTATAACATTTTAGATGAGCGAGCAGAAAATGCGGATGGGGACCAACTCTTAGATGGTCGTCGTTATGGCATAAGTTTCATCACAAGCTTTTAAAAGAGGCTTGTATCATTCTGAATAATTAGAAAAAAGGCGCTTATGCGCCTTTTTCTAATTTTAAAATATTTAAAGTTTCATCTGAATAATAGAACTGCTCTAAATAGATTCGTGCACGATTTTTTAAATGTGTAGATGAAATCATTCTTTGGATCACAGGTTCAAGCAAAGCCTGTAATTCATTTTGAATCAATGCTTCATCAATATTGATGTCAGATAAAATCAAATCAAACTGACGCTCTTGGTTTCGTGCATACCAAGTAAGTATGCCATCATGAACTTGTTTCTTTAAATAGTCTGTTTGACGGATATGTTCCCAAATCTCATGACCCATCCCTACTGTTTTTGGTAAGTCATTAATTTCTACATACTGACGAAGTACACCAATCGGGATTTTTTTAATTTTGTGCCATAGATTGGCTTGAAAATGATACAGCTTGTTGTCATCAAATTGTTGATTAATGACTTGTTCACTGAGTTGGCTGATTTTGATAATATTTTTTTGCAAATAATGCTTAACAGTATCATCCAAATTCGTGTCTGTGACAGATTCCAAGACGGATTTTCCCATCTTCATAAAACGTCCAACACCAGGAACTTTTTTATTCATGACTGAATTATCGATATAATCTTGAATAGAATGGTGAATCAGCTGAGTCAACATACTCGAAAATGCAGGATTATTAACAATACGTTTGATCAAAGCTTGGCGATGTCCTGATTTGCTTGCAACATATTGGGCGATTTTATCAATCGTCGTAACAGGGATAATATCTTCAATTAGGGTTTCATCATTGCTTGGATGAATTAAAGCAAAACGAATATGTTCAGCAATCTGTTCAATCAGAAAATCACTCGCAGGTGTTGCTAAAACCTGCTTATATAATAAGTCATTAATTTGCGAAAATGACCAGATTTCTTTTAAAGGTTGTTTTCTAAACCAATGATAAAACTCAGTAAATTCAGCTTTAATAGTCTCAGGCTGAGAAAAAGTTTGATCTAAAAATACCAATTGAGCGTCGATTAATTGTTCAATGAGAGGATGTTTCATTTTTTGAACTCGATTTGTGTATGCCTAGGCTCAGACAATGGATTTTGCAGGGGTTGTACTTTATTTAAAAAACTTAAATAGTAATCCGCAACTCGTTCTGGTGCTTCTAATAATGGCATATGACCAACACGAGGTAAAAGCACAGGTGTTTCAGGTCGTTTTAATACGGATTTTAATTCATTGGCAACATCAGCATTGATGATCTGATCTTGTTGACCCCATAAAATTAATGTGGGTGCTTCAATGTTTTTTAACATGGTGGTGAATGTTGTAGGGGTGTACAGTCGATTGAGGGCGTCAATTTGATTGATGATTTTTGCTGTATCTTGTGATTTAGCGATAAATAATTTTTCCTGTTCTTCCTTAATTACACTGGCTGTAAATGGAGGATTGAACATAACTTTTTTCATGACAAAATCTAAATCACCTTTCTGAGTGATGAGCAACTGCCTCAAGTAGATTGGATTTTTTAAATAATTGGTATTGGTCGATTTAAAAATACCTCCAGTACTCATCAGAAATAAACTTTTGGTGTCAAATGGGTACTGAGAAGCATAAAACATGGCGATGGTTCCGCCCAATGAGTGTCCGGCTATGTTTAAATTATCTTGGATATGTGCCGCTTCAATAAAGCGCCGAAGTTGTTCCGTGACATTAGGTACAGATAAATCAAAATTTGCTGGAACCTGGGTACTTCCTGCAGATGGTAAATCAGGGATAATTACGTGATAGAAAGGGGTTAATGATCGCGCAGTCTCATTCCACGTATCCCGACTACTGGCGAGACCATGAATCAATAAAACCGTCGGTTTATCTTTTGGGCCACCTTCGCTGTAAGACCAGACTACATCACCCACACGTAATGTTTTAGAACTTAGCCCTGCCCAAGCACGTTCTTCTTGCACGATTTTTAAATAGTCGACATATTCTGGTGTATTGGAAGCTGCATAAGTCTGGCTTGCCAAAAGAATGCTACTGACTGCTGTCAAACTTAATAACATGTCATTCAAAAAACGAAGAATTTTCTTTAGGGGCAGATCAAACATGCATAGAGTTCCTAACAAAAGACTTGGCATTATATAAAGTAAAAATATTATTCATGATCATAATTTTTTCAGCATTTGCTCGGAAAGTAATATTTGTCATTTTTTTGCCAAAAGAATAGACAAGAAATGAGCAAATTAAATAACGATTTTGTAATGTGGTTAAATAATTTAAATAAAATTGTGAATTATATCTATATATTTTTGTGATTCTAAGGGGAGTCTCATCAATAACAAAAATTGTAACAGAGTTTATTTTTAGTCAGTGACATTCAAATTTTACAGCATTAAAATAGTCCAAATCTCCGCACAATGGAACATAGGATATGCTAACTGCTCAAGAAGCTTTAGAACGATTAAAACAAGGTAATGAACGTTTTGCTCATGGTGAAACCAATCTGACTAAATTTTTGACGCATCAGCAACGATCTGAAATGGTAGATAGTCAGGAACCTTTTGCCATCATTCTAGGTTGTTCAGATTCACGTGTTCCAGCAGAAATGGTATTTGACCAAGGATTTGGTGATTTATTTGTGATTCGTGTGGCAGGGAACATTGTTGCGCCTTCACAAGTAGGTAGTGTTGAGTTTGCTGCAGATAGTTTTGGTTGCCCATTAGTCGTGGTTTTGGGACATAGTCATTGTGGTGCGATACACTCCACTATCGAGGCGCTCAAAAATCCAAATACGCCGCCATCCGCAAATCTCATGTCAATTGTCAATCGTGTACGCCCGTCCGTTGAAATTCTGATGCAAACAGAATTAAAAGATGATTTAGAAAAATTATCGATGCATGCTGTGAAATCAAATGTTTTTGCATCTGTAAATCAATTACGTCATGGTTCAGCCGTTTTAGAGAGTTTAATTGCGCAAGGTAAACTGAAAGTTGTCGGGGCTGAATATTCTTTAGAAACTGGTGAAGTTTCGTTTTATGATTTTTAGTCCTCTCATTTTATAGAAGACATAAAAAATCCCACGCTAGGTGGGATTTTTTATGTCTATAGATTGCTTAGAATCTATAACCCATTTTTAAACCATATGCGATTGCATTGTTGTCTTTAAATTCAGCAACATAATCATTACCGCCAGCTTGAGCACCAGTTTGTGCTTTAGCATCGCCTAACCAGAAGTATTTCACACCACCAGCAATAAAGGTTGATGGAGTAGGGCTGTACTGAACACCTAAACCAAGGTTCCAATAACCTTCAGTTGGACCAAGAGTTGTAATAGGGTTACCTGCACCTGAGTCCCAACCAACAGATACATTTCCAGCCCATTGTTCATTCAGTTTACGACCAACACCAACAGTTGCAGAGAATTGATCTTTAGAATATTCAACGAGGTTAAAGCCATTTGGACGTGCATTGTTCGGATTTGCTAAACCTAATAATGGACCAACTGCAGTTGAAACATTACCAAACTTGTAAGGGCGGATAGAGAAGCTAGACCAATCTACCCAGCGCAAGTTTGCAAATGCAACTGTATTTTCCATAATCCCTGTTTGGAAATCTAAATTTACAGATTGTGGCGTTGTAATTTTAGTTTTCCCAGACTCTTTGTTGGCAGCTAATGCTTTCAATAATGCTGGTGTCATTGCTGCACCAGTGTTGCCTAAGCTTGCAAGTAAGCCTTGTAATTGTGATGCAGGCATTGCACCTAATGCATCAGCAATAGCAATAGTTTCTGTAGCATCTGCATCATGATCAATTTCAGAGCGATAAGTTACAGATGCTTTTAAAGCGATATCTGGAATCTGGAATGCCGCACCTGCTAACCAACCTGCACCACTTGTTTCTTTAATTTTTGCATCATAGCCATTATATAAGCTATATGCTTTACCACGAAGACTTACATTGCCTTTAACTGTTTGGTAAACACCACCACCATAGAAATTAAAGTTTTCATTTGGTTGGAAACCAAAAATCATTGAAATATTTTGCGTATCAACTTTTACTTTAGTGTTTCCAGTCACGCCACCAAGTTGAGTGGTCGTAATTGGCAAACCAGTCAATACTGGATCAGTTGGAGCCGCAACAAATTCATTGGTTCCATTGTAGGCTGCATCTGCACCAAATGGTTGATCATAGAGTAAACCAAATGAAAAATTATCTGTAAGTTGAAGCTTTAATGCAGCAGATGGGAAATAATAATCATCGCCCATATCATTAATGTTACGTCCACCCATTGCTGCAGTTTCTTTTCCTTCAACAGTTGGGTCTAGAACAGAAATTCCTGCTTCAAAATAATTGCCTGGCTGTAAAAAAGCAGAAATGGATTGACCTGAACGATCTAAGGCTGCGGCAAAAACGCCAGTTGCTGGCAAAGTTGCAACAATTAACGCGACCGATAGATTTTTTAATTTCATTTTAATTTTTCCCTAATATAATAAAATGAATACTTTGAATTACTTAAGTTTTGAGTGAGAAATAATTTTGATACCTAAATAACAACTCAAAGTTACTCCTAGTTACAAAATAACATATAAAAAATAAGAGTAAATACTCTAAGACACTAATTCTCGAAAAAAAAATGAACTATATAGTTTAATTAATAAGCATAAAGTTTTGTGTTAAATTAAAAACCATTATTATTTAAATAGATATGTTTAGTTTTGTCATTAAAAGTTTTGGTTTTTCCCTATATTATTGATCGCGTAATTGTGTGAAATATGATCAGGTGAAAAAATGAGACTTTAGTTTGATTGAAAACCAATTATTAGAATAAGACCTGAAGAAATATCCATTATTGTCAATAAGGTCATGTTTTTATCAATAAGTTTGTTTATGTGTCTTACGGGACTCGAACTGTTAGGTTATTTCATTGAATTTTAAATTGATAGTTTATGAAGCAAATTGATTTTACCGTAAAAAATAAAAGTACTCTGTTTATAATTGAGTATTGATCTGATAGCGGGTATTGCGCCCACCACCTTCCAACTTGATTATACACTCTTTTTCCAGCAAGTCAGATAAGTGCCGTGTAGCTGTTGCTTTACTCACTTTAGCAACCTTTTGATATTGTGAGGCACTGATACCATGTTCAAAGCCATTTTCACCACCATCTAATAGACGATTTAATACTTTACGTTGTCCTTCATGGAGATCTAAGTTTGAATACTTATGCCAAAACCTACTTTTAAACAATGTTCGATGAATTTGCTTTAACGTCGTTTCAAGGCTGTCACTTAAGGTGTCTAAAAACCAAACAAGCCAATTTGTGATATTGGAATCACTTTTTTGGGTTTGTTCTAAAATTTCATAGTAACTTTTGCGTTTATTTAATATCACGGGGGACATCGCATACAAACGTATGCTCTGTTCATCCATTTGTGCTAATGCAAGGTCTGTGAGGGTACGTGTAATACGACCATTACCATCATCAAAAGGGTGGAGTGTGATAAACCATAAGTGTGTGATACCCGCACGGAGTAGGGGGTCAAGCAAAGCATTATTTAGACTATGATTAAACCAATTGATAAAGGCTTCTAAACGTTCTTCTAGTCCCTCTCTCGGAGGTGCTTCAAAGTGAATTGTTGGATAATCCAATCGACCAGAGACAACCTGCATTGGTTCTAAACCTCTGAGTTGACCAATACGTAAGCGCTGCATTGTCCAATCAGGGTCATTAAAAAGCCATTGGTGCCATTGCATAAGACGTTTAACAGTAAGTGGTTGTTTTACGTTGTTAAGCGCATCCAGCATGATGTTGGCTAAGCCTTCAGATCGGTCTGAACTTGGGTAAGGTTGTTCAAGGGTAACACCTAAACGACGGGCAAGTGAGGAACGTAATGAATACACATTTAAGGTCTCATTTTCAATCGCTGACGATGCTACAAGATTGGCAAGTAGAGTATCTAATGTGAATTGTTCTTTGGCTAAATCATACTGACTTTGTCCAAGTAGAATCCCAATTTTTTGATGAATTTGTCTAGTTTTGGGTAAGATGGTTTCATCTTCCCATGTGAAGTTTATCCAGTTGTCACTTTGCCAAATCCAATCTTGCATTTTAATCTCCACCTTGAACCTTTCCAAGGTGAGCTAAATATAACATATATTTGGCTCAATAAATGAGCTGAATTTGATGTTTATTTGGCTCATTTATACTTATGTACTTCTATTATTGAATGTGAGGTACATTATTGCTGAATCACTTTCTTTAATTAGATGTCTCATATTTCAACTTCATCAGACCTGTTATCGTTATAAAGCTCAATTAGATGAGTAAAATAAGATGATTGCAGCCTGGTTATTGGTGCTCACCACCGAGAATAAAAATTGAGGCTTTTAGTTTCACTTCTTGTACCTACGTAATGTCAAAGTCTACCTATGGCATCACAAATGTGTTTATCGAATTTATTGTGTTTAATTTTTATTTTGTATTTGTGTTTATGGATGTATGTGGGGTTAATGATTTGGTGCGCCCTGCGCGAATAGAACTTTAACTCATATTGCTTATATTTATTGGCTTTAAACTTTCATGTTTTTAAATTATATCCCTATTTGTATCCTTATTCTCTTAAGTACTTTATATTGGTGAAATTTTAGAAGGACGTGGGTTTTAATCCCAAATAGGGATTCGAACCAATGTTGGTTTACTGCGTAGTAGTTGTAAAATGGATTCGTAGTATTTTGCTAGCTAAATTAAGATTAGTTTAGTGAAATATTTTTGAAGATACAGCAGAGTTAGTACATACAGCACAGAGCATCCCAAGATCGGTGGTATTATGTGCATGCTATATGCGGGAAGACGGCGACAAATATAGAACAATACAACTCCTCGTGCTTGTTGAAACACATATTAATCGCCGTGGAGTTGATTTTCGCTTAATCCAAGTAAACTGAGTATTGCAAAAATGAACCTTCGTAATATGCAGGCCAAGCTGTAGAAATTCGATGATGCGCCTAAGGCAGGTAAGATCAAACAGAAAGAATATGATTCTAAAGCCGTGGCGCTCAAAGCTAAAGTGAGTGACTTGGATCAGTCTATCTCAAAATCGGAAAATGAAATTACCGTCTAAGTTCAATCAGGTTTGGATCGGATTAGCTAGGAGCTTAAGACCAACAATGAATTACTAGAAAATTTGAATATCCATTTGCAAGAAGTCCCTCATGATTATGAATTTGCCAGAGTGATCCGTGAGTTTTTATAACCTTTATCCGCATAGAAAAACTGCATGTTAGCCTGACTAAGCATGCACTTATTGACTATTAAGTCGATCATTGTGAGAATTTACAATGGTTCAGCATTTGGTGCACCTTCTCGTTTTTCCATATTGATCACTACGGGATAAATTTTGTCTTCCGAACAACTTAAATCTTCAAAATCTAACAGCTCTTTTACCATTTCATAACGTGGGAAAATGCCATTCAATTTTTCAAAGTCACGCTTAATATCGAAATGGTTTTCATCTTTAGCTGAGAATGGAACAATAAAGATCATATTCAAAGTCCCCATTTTTAATTCCGCAATGACATGTGGTAAAGATGGGTCAGCATCATCTTTGCGTTTGAAAACACTAAAATGAGGGTGACTTGAGTATTCATGCATAAAGTGCTTAGCAATAGATAATTGGGGATCGTTTTTGCCTATTTGTACTGCTCCACGAACCCATTGAGTGGTCTTCTCAAAATCCTTCAAATCTTCTACGTCCAAGACAGATAGAGCGTACTTACAGAGGCTTTTAAAAACCTTTTGTTTGTTTACAGGATCATATGGTTTCAATGTAATGATCATACCATTTTCGGTTTTAGTTACATCTTGAGATGCGATGACAAAACTTCCAGTCTCATTATCATCTTTGACGATTGCTACATGACCATTTCTGAACTTAAGTTTGGGAATTCCACTCTTTCCCTTGATCTGGAAGTAAGCACGGTGTATATCCAAATATCTGATCAAATGCGGTTCAATTTCATCGCCAAAAATACCATTACAAACGTCACATTCATCGTTAGTAATGATTTGCTTATTTCCTAATGCCTCAGAGATCGTGTGGGCGATTTTCTTAAATGTAGCACCGTCATTTACAGTTTGTTTGCAAAATCTACAGGCACCATCGCCTTGAGTCGGTTTGGTTCCGATGTAACTTTTTCTTGAGGTCTTTCCAAAAGCTTTAATATCGTAATTATTCAGTTCAGTACCAAAAAAGGATTCAAGGCTTTGATATTGTTCTTCTAGATATTTATTAGCATCCTCTTCACTTAAACCTAGATTTCTACCAGTAAGGTAAAACTGCAGCCGCATCGAATACTGTAAGCTGTCATCTGGAAGTTTAGGGTAAACAAAGAAATACTCACCCTCGTTGACTAACTTGAATTTACTAATGGCTTGGTTGATCTGAGGGCTTTTTTTAGCCATCTTTTCGCACATTTTAATCAAGCCCTTACGAAGGTCAGGTGTCATCTGTTGTAATACATTGAAGGTAGGTATCTGCTGCTCCATAGGGATTCCTTCTTGATCAGGAAATGTATAGAACAAACTCGCTACGTCTTCAAGAAATACCCTAACATGCTCTTCTTCGGGTGAACCTTGTACACGAATACAAAAACTATCATCCTTTTCCCAAAAAAAGTTGAGTGGATAATTAATCAATACCTGTTCACTTTCACTCATATTTTATTTACCTCCAAGTTGCTAAAACTCATGCTGTATAGGCTTGTAGATTTACATATTCATTTTTTGTAAAGTTGTAGTCCGTCAAACTCAAAGTTCGGGAACTTGCTTTGCCACATCATCTAAAATTGTTTTAGCTTTATTCATGACCTATACCTACCCAGATCGGAACAGAGCTTTTGCAAAGTAGGGCAGCGAGATTAAAGTCGCCAATGCAATGAATATAGCACCGTAGATTGTATTTGCAATGAATATTGGGGATGGAGTTTCACTTTCTACGGGAATGATATATTTTTGCTTAAACATATTAGAGCTACTCCGATCTATCTTTAAACTTTTCCACCTCTTTCTTTACAACTGACTCATACCAGAAAACATCTTTTTTATTAATTCGAACAGGTTGCGGAATTTGCCCACTGTTAACTCGGCTATAAAATGCATCTTTTTTTATTGAAAGTAGGGCCATAAACTCTTTTGCTCTAACTCGTCTGTCAATATTCATCTTAATTTAGAGGCTAGTTTTCTTGTAAGTAGATTTCCCTTTTCAAAAGATAAAAGCAATAAAAATATCTTTGATAATGTTGCAAAACGAAAACGGCTAGAATTTATCAAATGCTTATAGTCTTGATTGTTTTGTATACGCTGAGTATCTCAGTAGGTAAAAAATGCTGTTACCACTTTAAAGTCAGATGACTTGAACTATTGTTTTTAAAGCTATTGATAATCTTGTTAGTACAGTTATATTTAGTTTTCATTACAGTCATTTTTTGCTGTTAGTACAGTTGGTTATAGCCTATTTGAGGCAACTTAAGTTTTGAGTTTAATAGCACAGTGTATTTGATTTATTAAGAAATATAAGTACTTTACAGCCTACCTCGCGCGCGCGCGCGTTTTGTTGGGAATATGCCCATTTTTTCTATATTCTATCTGAGTGATAATAACAATAATTGAAGAGTTACAAGGGTGAAACATGTTTAACGAGTTGATATCTTTTGAAGTTTCAGGGAATCTTTTCTTAAATAAAATCATTAGAAACTACTTCGCTCCTAACTTTAAAGCAATGATTAATGAACTCAGAGAATATCATGATATGACGTTTGAGAAGATCGCATTTCTGTTGCCTGTTTCGGGTGCTAGTACCATTAAAGAGTGGGTTTTAGGAGCTAAGCTTAATTATGCCAATGGTGAGGCTCTTATCGACCTTTGGAAATATTTAACAGAGAAATCTGACGCAGATATTCCACGAATTGATCACTACTTGATTGCTTGATGTGGGGTTAACGATGTATTCTAAAAAGAAAATATTTGAACCACTTTGCTGCAGTCAGATTGATCGTGCTTCAACTTTATGTACTGATGTGACTGAATATTTAAAGAAGTTTCGGGCTGATATCCTTTATTTAGAATCGAATCAACTTTTCCAAGGGTGCTTTCAAAATCGTTTATTACAGGTAGCAAATCATTTAGATGAATTAAGTCATTTGCTGATAGGGCTAATTTCACCAAAGAATATTTATTACTCATCATTAAGAACAGCATTAGCAGCAATTAACAATACACCAAATGTTTTGATTATCACGGCGTATTACTTAAACCCGGACTATAAGTATAAACGCTTGTTGAATAAACATTGTTTTCAGATGGAATTAAATCAAATATTAAATAAAGTAAATTTTGTTGAAAAAATTTTAGAACGCTTAGCTTTGGGAAATCCTGTCAGTAAAGATATAGCTAGGCCAGTAGTTAATTTTAGATCGAGATGATTCCAATGGATTCATGATAGTTTAAGAATATAGGAGCTTTAATTGCTCCTTTTTTATTGCTGAATATACCCATTTTTTGGAGATAACTCTTGTCCTATATTCAATATAAATAAATGCCACATTTAGTTTAGTTTGAGAGTATGGGAAATCAAAAATGAAAGATCAATGCAAATTAGCCGTGGCAAAAGCTTTAGGCAAAACACAACTTACACAACAAGAAGCAGATAACATCGAGCAACGTATTCGTGATGCTATGAAATCACGTGCGAGACAAGATATTGATGCTTGGCGCAATTTATCAGATTCAGAAAAATTAACCGCAGCAGGTGAACAGGTCGCAATAGATATTAAGGCTGATATAAAACGCAAAAACAAAATAGCTGCAAACGATATTCTTACTCAAAGTAGAAACCTTGCTATGCTAAATCACCCAACACTACCAGCAAGTCAAGTCATAGATCGCTTTATAGCTGCTTATGGTGATATGTCGGGGATTAAATCAATAGATTCACACGCTGATGCAATTGCAAAAGAGGCAAAAGGTGAATTAACAGATTATTACACGAATGTGAAAGGCGGATTGGGCATTATTACTAATGAGCCAGAGGTGGATCAGGAAATTTGAACAACACTTATAAGTGATATTTTGCTCCCCAAATGATGTTATAAACATCAATATATGGAGTATTTTATGACACGTAGACCAAGAAGAAATCATTCAAATGACTTTAAAGCTAAGGTAGCACTTGCTGCGATTAAAGCAGAAAAAACACTTGCTGAATTGAGTGCTGAATTTGATGTTCATCAAAACCAAATTATTGACTGGAAAAATCAACTGATTTCAGCTTCCTCGCAAGCTTTCGATCAATCAAAAGCTCCAACAGAACCACCCATCGATCTAAAAAAACTACATGCAAAAATCGGTGAGCAGGCATTAGAAATTGATTTTTTAGAAGGTGTGTTGAAGAAACTGGGTCGCTTCAACCACAAAAGTTAATCGATGACTCACTTCAGATTTCAGTATCTAAGCAAGCTAAGCTGCTGAAAGTCTCCCGTGGTTGTTATTACTATCGCCCAAAACCTGTGAGTGAATCAGATCTGAAGCTGATGCGCTGTATGGATGAGTTACATATGCAATACCCTTTTGCAGGTAGCCGTATGATGCGTGATTTATTGAATCGTCAAGGACATCATATAGGACGACGTCATACACGTACTTTAATGAAGAAAATGGGCATTAATGCGTTATATCGTAAACCAAATCTAAGTCAGGCCAATCAAGCTCACCGTAAATATCCATATCTGCTCAAAGGATTGGCTATTCAGCGCAGTAATCAAGTGTGGTCTACGGATATAACGTATATCCCTATGGCAAAAGGCTTTGTTTATTTATGTGCTGTGATTGATTGGCATAGCCGCAAGGTACTTGCGCATAGAGTATCGATTAGTATGGAGGTTACATTTTGCATAGAAACATTAAATGAAGCTATTGAAAAATATGGCCGACCTGAAGTCTTTAATACAGACCAAGGCAGTCAGTTTACCAGTGATGCATTTATTGATGTATTGAAATCAAATGGCATTCAAATCAGTATGGATGGTAAAGGTCGATGGGTTGATAATGTGATGGTTGAACGATTATGGCGGAGCGTTAAATATGAAGAGGTGTATCTCAAAGCCTACAGCAATGTTTTGGATGCGAAGAAGCAATTAAACGCATATTTTGAATTTTATAATTTGAAACGACCTCATTCGAGTCTGGACAAAATGACTCCAGATGAGTTTTACTATGACCAGCTACCACAACAAAATAAGGTAGCTTAACTAGAGCAGAGTATCACTTATAAATAAGCTTTTAGTTGTTCAAACAAGTGGGACCACCTCTGCCTTTAGTAAAAAATATCATTCGAGAGACATTTAAAGAAAACACAGGTGATGTTTTAGCTAAGCAAATTTCCCAACAAATAGAAAAAGTTCTTGATAAGAACTTACGTGAGCGATTTAACCGTTCTGGTGGCGATATTGGTAAATTAGACAAATACGGACTTCCAACACATTGGGATTATAAAAAGATTAAAGACGCTGGTTTTGATACATGGATTCAAGATGCGCTTGAGAATTTTGATCGCTCAAGCCTTATTCACACAGATGGAAAAAAATTTAATGAACAGGAAGTTATAGAATTTTTAACAGAAGCATTTAAAACACTAGAATCGGGAGGATTAAATAAACTAGAACCTGGGCGTAACGGGTTTGGCGGTGGCTCCAAAATAACAAGTCGTTACTCTGAGAGTCGAGTATTACACTGGAAAGATGCTGACTCTTGGATGGATATGCAAGCTAAATATGGGGCAATGCCTTTCTTGGACTTAATAGAAACGCATATTAATGGTATGGCAAAAGATATAGCTATAGTCGAGAAATTAGGTAGTAATCCAAACAATGCTATGCGCATACTCAAGGAATCAGCAAAAAAAATAGATCACGATAAAGGAATCGATGAAAAAAAAGTAAATAGGGCATTGGAACGGTCTGATGTGATGTTTGATGCTTTAATGGGGAAAAATACCAATCCTGAATTTGAGGTATTGAATAATTTAGGAATTGCTTATCGTAGTTTAAATGTATCATCCCTTTTGGGAAGTGCGCTTTTATCCTCAGCCAGTGATCTTGCAACAATGCGTAAAATGGCAAACATGCATGGAATTTCATACAGAAAAATGTTTGGAGAAATGATTCAACAACTAAACCCTAAAAACTCGGAACATCGAAAACTTGCTGCATCATTAGGTGTAGCTGTCGATGAATTAACAGGTTCCTTAGCACGATGGGGAGATGATGGCTTAACTAATGTTTACAGTAAATCATCCAAAATCGCAAAAACATCCAGCTCTATAGCCACTCAAGTAATGAGAGCCTCTTTGTTAAATGCTTGGTCAGCAGCAGCTAAACGAGCCTTTACAAAGCTTATGATGGATAAATATGGTCGAATGACTAAAGAAAAATCATGGACTGAATTGACAGATATTGATCGAGAGTTATTAGAGAGAACGGGTATAGATGAACAATTATGGAAGGTAATGAAAGTTGCTGAAGCAATTGATGATGGGAAAGGCTTGCAGTTAATGAGTGGGCGTTCAATTCGTAAAATGACTGATGAGCAAATACTTTCAGTAATGGATGATGATGTAAAAAATCTAGTAGATGGAATTAATAATCAAATTAATGAATTAAATCAGCGTAATTTTGAAGATGATCAGCGCATAGCAAATAAGGCACAGCAAATTGATGACTTAAAACAACAGTTTTCACAGCGCTTACAAGACTATGCAAATCGCACAGATTCAAAATCAAGTGCTGAAAAACAAGCACTACAAGATCGTATTGATTTGCTTAATACCCAAAACGAGGTTGCGGCAGCTCAGGTCGATATTAACGCCTATCTGCAAGCTGAAAAGCAATCCAATCGAATACAAGACTTTTTGCAACAAGTCGAAGATGGTCGTCACTCAGATAAAGCAGCTCAAGATACACGTAAAAATGTAGAGCGTAATGCTGGGCAATATGGTCGACGTGGTGAGGAGTTAGGAAAGCGTTTAGGTAATGCCGAGCGTCGTATGGTTGAGCTACGCGCCAAAATTAGAAAGGCTGAAAGTGAAGCAAACAAGTCAATTGACAAGAAATTTAATGAATTAGATAAACGTGTTAAATCATTGGATGAAGAATTTTCACAATATCAATCTCGTGTAAATGATCGCCAAGCTAAACGCAATTATATTGTGGACAGTTTGAATAAAAGTATAAATAGCGAAAAAAGAGAACTTGCTGAAAAGTTACGCGACCAATTCGCAACTCAATTGCATGCACATTTAAATGATGAACAAGGGTTTGCAGTAGTTGAGGCAGGTTTACGTGAAAGAACTAGAATGTTTGGTAGAACAACTGGTGGTGATGCTCTTGGGTTTTTTGCACGTGGATTTTTGCAATTCAAATCATTTCCTGTGGCGTTTCTTATGCGACATGGAAGCCGAATGATGGCGCAGAATGGATTAAAAGGTAAAGCCGAGTATGGTGTATCACTTGCATTTGCAATGACGCTACTTGGTGGTCTATCTGTTCAATTAGGTGAAATTGCTTTAGGTAACGACCCTCTAACAATATGGGATAGTGATGATCCTAATAAGACAATGGAATTCTGGGGCAGATCAGCATTAAAAGGTGGAGGGCTTTCAATTCTAGGTGACATATTTGTTGCAGGTGCTGATCCAAGTGGACGTGATTTTGCTGACTTTCTTACTGGCCCAATGGGAGGGGACTTAGAATCCATCTTTGGTCTTACAGCGGGAAATATGATGCAGTGGTATAAAGGCAAAGATACTAACGCAGCGAATGAAGCATTTAAACTTGCTAAGAGCAAGACTCCAGCACAAAATGTATGGTATGCAAAAGCGGCTTTAAATAAAATGTTATTTGATGAAATTCAGGATAGCGTTGCACCCGGTTACCGTGAAAAACTTATGCGTAAAGCTGAGCGAGAACAAGGACGTACTAGTTGGCTTGGTGATTTTTCGTGGGATGATGGTTTTAGTAATGCTCGTGCACCAGATGTCGGAAAAGTATTTGGAAAGTAAAGGAAAAGGAGCTAAAGCTCCTTTTTAATTTTAAGCTATTTAACTATATTGTTTATACATAGATATCAATATGGAAAGAGGCTTAAATGTTATATTTTATAATCTTTATAACTATTCTAATAATTGCAATATTGATTTTTCGAAAGGCTGAAAGTAAAAAAGTCTTGATTTTTGATAATTCAAAGGATCTAACAGAATTTCTTCGTAAAAAATATAGCTCTCAGATCATACATAATAAGCCAATCCATGGATTTGTTCTTGAGAATGCATCATTTCAAAGAACTTTAAATGATTCTAATATGGGGAACCTAGGACGATCTGCTGTGGATGTTCAAGTCAACATTGTCACTCAAGATGGCTTCCAGAAGGTAAATGCACCGTGTGGAAACATAAATGCTGAATTTAATGAGGGGGATTTTATAATAGTACTTCCGATCCACAATCGACGTCATGATTTTTGGTATTATGCAACTATTGCAAAGCTACAACCTATTTATGATGGCAAAAAGAAAAGCTGGATAATTATAGAAAACTATAATCATTAAAACCCTTGAGAAACAATTTCAATGAATTTAGATAGAGAACTACAGAGACAAATTTTACAAATCGCTTCAACTGTTTATCCACGTCCCGTTGGTGATGAGCTAGATGAACTATATGAGCCTTTGGATGATCTGAAATTGGCCGCGAACTTAAAGTATTTAGAACAGCATAGGCTTATAAGCCCAAATTCACTATCTATTTCTATGGATGGTATGTTTAGTTTTGGTCCAGTATTAATTACACATACAGGTATGGACTTTTTAGCAGATGATGGTGGACTATCTTCAATCTTAGGTACAGTGATTATTAAGTTTGAAACTGAGCAATTAAAAGCAATTCTAACTGCAAAAATCATGAGTTCTGATCTTAGTCTTGAGCGCAAAACTACAATGATAGAAGCAATAAAAGAACTACCGGCAGAGGGGTTAAAGCACTTAACAACAAAAATTGTAGATGTAGGTTGGGAAAACTTAGATTCACTTATGGCTTTAATACAAAGGAGTATTTCATGATAAAAAAAATTATAACTTTAATCTTGGCAGCTATTACATGTTCATTAGTTTTAGCCACTCCAATCACCTTACAACATTCCAAAACAGGATATGTGAACTCGGGAATATGCTCTGCTGTGGTGGACGTAACAATTCATGATTTTCTTGGTACCAATGACAAGCTATATTTAGAGCACGTTACAAAGGATAAAGCTGGGAAAATAAAAGGGAATTCTGACGATATTATTACTTATGATGATGTTCAGAATCTTTCTGGCAAAGCATTCGGTAAAGTATTTATAGAATCTGAAAACATGTGCGAGGCAGATCGTACTTGGATAATTCAAGTTAAGCGTGCTGTATTGGTCATAGATGGTAAAAGAGAAGATTTATTAAAAAGTAAGAAAGTTCAGATTGATGATTTTCAGCCTATGAAAATTGTTGCTAGGTAATCTTAAATTGGTCAAAAAACATCAAAATCTACTGTTACACGATAAAAAAATGGACAGTTTAATGGTGTTACATGATAATTTTTTAAGGTGTTACACGATAAAAAAAAGGTGTGTTACATGAAAAATCTATGCTCTGTTATACTATAAAAATGCTTGAGAATACTTACTTATTGCTGACATTTTAAAAGCCCTAAATAGGGCGTTTAAATAATATTTAAAGTAATTCTAACTGACCAATTTCATATTTATATGTTTGCCATTCACCTTCACGCGGTATACGTTCAACGCCTGTTTCTGCTTTCCACAGTTCGATGAATGCTTCACCATGTTCAAAATTAGGAGTACCACCGCGTGCCCATTCTGACACAGTACTGGCGCCAGAAACTGGCAAGACAAATGCAATTTTCTCATGGGTCCACTTCAATCGACATAAATCTAAGATCATGCGGTTAAAGTCAGGGCGTCTGTAACCTCTTTGTTTGACAAGGAACTCTTTGACCTTCTTTTTTTGTTTGATGTTAATAAACCGTTCTTGTATTGAATTGGCGTATTTAATAGTATCTACATTAACTGAACTCATTCTTATATATTCCTTTGAATTTGATGAATTGCATCATGATCTAAGTTAGTAAATTGACAGTATTTCAATTGAGAGTGCATATAGGCAGTACCCGCTTCACCGTGACGGTTCTTTCCGATAATTGCCTCAGCAATACCCTGAAATTGCGTGTCCTTGTTGTAAACCTCATCTCGATATAAAAAAATAATTTGATCAGCATCTTGTTCAATTGCGCCCGATTCACGTAGATCTGACATCATTGGACGCTTATTTGGTCGTTTCTCAAGTTCGCGATTAAGCTGTGACAACAAGACAATGACACAATTAAACTCTTTAGCCATGGCTTTTAGTTCACCTGTGAAATAAGCAATCTTAAGGTCTTCACGAGCGAACGATTTAGTGGTTTTCATTATTTGCAGATAATCAATAAATACAGCACCTATCAATCCGTACTGGTGCTTCACTTTACGAATAGATTCGCGAATATTTGCAATTGATGGGCGAGAGGTGTCATTTATCTTCATTGGTACGTTCTTAAGCATCACCACAGCATCGGTATAAGCGGTAAATTCATCTTTTTGTAGTAGATGAGGTGAGTTGCGTACCAGACTGATGTCTGCGGGTGCTACAGCGCAGCAGAGACGCATAGCAATTTGCTCCTTCGGCATTTCACCAGACATAATTAAAACAGGTTTTTTTTGAACCACCGCAACATAATTAGCTATAACTTGTAGCATGGTGGTTTTACCCATGGCTGGACGTGCTGCCAAAATCATTAAGCAACCAGGTTCGATATCTCCTAGTTTTTTATCAAGATCATATATACCTGTTTGGATACCCTTAATCATTGTTTCGCCAGAAATCATTGCTTCCATCTTGCGGCTGATTTCAAGAAATGTATTTGCTGCAGCATCATGGATATGAAATAGAAATTCACTTCCTGACTCAGTATTCAGGTCCGCAAAAGCGGCTTGAGCATTATGTACCAGCTCACCACGACTGATAGTTAAATGTCGGGCTTGATGGATTACTTTCAGTGCTTCAGCTTCAACCTGACGACATGCAGTAAAATCCTTCAATTTTTCTACGTACGATTGCAGATTGTAGAAACTGGAAGGAGCATCACTCATCAATTGCATGAGATATTTCTCTCCGCCTGATGCTTCGCTGTAATTGTGCATTTCTAGCCATTGACTGACGAGTACGGCATCGTATGGAGAGTTTTTGCTATCAAGGTCTACAATCGCATTAAAAATAAGCCTATGGCGTGTTGCATGAAAATCTTGCTCAGTCAGTAGACTTTCAACTTGAGCATAAGATTCAGCAACTGTCATCAATGCTGCAAGGACAGCTTGTTCAATCTGTAAATTGTGAATTGGTGCAGTATTGGTATTCATAGCATTTTCCCAAGTAAACTTTTAGGTTTCGTAGGAAGTTTGATTAGTCTTTGAGCTTGCTCAAGTTGTGATTGTTCAGCGACCTTTTTTATATAATTTGGATTAGCTTTCTGATAGCGTTCAAACTTGTCAATAATCCATCTTGCAAATGAATACATTTTTTTGCTTTTGGCATCACTTGACCAAAATAGTGTGCATTGAATGCCCCGAGCTGAAAATCGAAATCAGGTAGTCCAAAAATTAATTCCAAATTTTGTTGTTGACCAGCTGAATTTAAAACTGCGATCAGTTGATTATGATCTGGAATCCATTCGTGTTCACTGGAGAGATTCATTGATAGATTCAATGGTTGGTTCTGCACCCCAATATTGGGATCATTCAAAATACCGTTTTTGGGGTCGTTCAAAGTACCGTTTTTGGGGTTGTTCCCAAAATTGGAATCATTCCGTTTTTGGGGTTGTTTAATATCACCAATATTGGGGTTGTTATCATTTTCTCTAAGAGCATTCATTTTATTTAAAGTGTTATTCCTGTCGCATGAATCTCCACGGTCCTTTACGCCGTTCAGTTTAAGAATGCGCACTCGTTTTGTTGGTCCAGTACGTTCAAGAGTATCTACAACTAAACCTAGCTTTATAAGCTCTAAGATGACCTTTTGAACAGTTTTTTCATTCAAGGCTGTATCTAAGGCAAGACGTTCAATGCTTGGCCATGCGGTATGATGTTCACCAGCTCGATCTGCTAGTGAAAGCAGAACGAGACGTTGTGATGAGTTATTGACTGGAGCTGTCCAAGCCCAGCGGGTTGCATCAATGCTCAATAGATACTCCTTGCCGTTCCTTATTTTTGATTACGGCATTAAGGATGCGCTCAGGTGTCATTCGCACTGATTCAGCATATGTACCTGATAAGGGCTTTGGTGGCGAATTTTGTGGTGCTGTAATAATTTCTTTTGAAGCATTTGAAGGCTTATCCATTTTTAGTAGCCTCCCACTCAAGTTCATATTTTTCGCGTTCAATATCGAATGTATTGCTATGGCACTCTGCCCAATACGCAGCAATATGAATTAAACGTTCAAGAGTTGCAAAGACGGTACTATGAGTATTTTGCTTAATGGTCTCTTTGACTACTTCGACTTCATCTTTAACTTGATAGAACATGGTTTCAAGCCATGATGTATTTTCATAAGCTAATGAATACGCATCGTACAGACCACCTGCGTCGTAGTGATCATCGGGTTCTTGTTGATGTCTCTTAAGCTCAAGGTCATAGGTATCTGCTTGGCTGTTAGCAAGCTGCCAGGAAATTATGATTAGATTTTCGAGTTCAGCAAAGGCAGAGGAGTCGGCTCTATCATGTTCTTGTGCGAATGTTTTAACGAAAGCCGTTTCTTTGTTGATTTGGTTAACCAAAGTTCGAAGCTGTGTGGCAGTTTCAGATACAAGTGAGTAAGCACTGATAATATCTGAGGCGCTGTAAAAAGAAACTAATGGTTCTGATAATTGAATTTGTACTTTTGCGTTCATGATGAATGCACTCCTTGTGTTTGTTTAGGAGCTTTACCAGTCACGACCAAATGAGGGTGGCAAAGCTGAAAAGGGTTGGTCGACAGGTACACAAGAGACCCGCACATCCGAAGATGTCCCTCTCCAGCTTCACCATAGAAATGCAGAAGCATAGAGATTTTACGCATAAAAAAGCCCGAAGCGGACTGTATGCGCTTGTGTAATTATAGCCGACCAAAGCTAATCTAGTGATTTTGCACCAGACACCTGTAATATAGATCAATAAAATTAATTTGAAAAGAGCACACCTAAAAATAGTTGGATATTTCATGAAATAACCCCTTCACTTACTAGCTTTTCAATAATCCAAGTTTCGCCTTTTGTGGTGAACATTGGTTGTGAAAAACCAAGTTCTGTCTGCTTCACCTCTCCAAAACCCTTATCAATAAACCATTGTTGAAATAATCGTGCTCTTTTTACTCCGCGATGATAAACATTCAAAGATTCCAAGATTCGGTTCATCTTTACTGCTGACAACTGAATTTTTTGAGCTACTTGAGAAGCATTTAATAGAGTTGATCTTTCAACTACGGTGTCATAGTAAGTAACTTTTGGGGCTGCAAGTTCAAGTAGTTTTGCTTGGTCTGCAGCTAACTGTAATGCTTCAGCAAATGATTGAGGTAAGAGGGGTGTTTGTTTTTGCTTTAATGCAGCTAAAACATTTTTACGAACGGCTTTTGATTCACGCATACCGATCAGCATGCATTGATCAAGAGTGAGTTGAAATACAATTGACTCCGTGTTGTTGAAATTTTGAACTACATTTTTTGTGTAGTTCTCTCCATCAAGTTCATCTTCAATTTTTGCATTGAAACTGTTCAGGCGAAGTAGAGGCTCTCCTACGCCATGACGAACATGATTAATTAGTTCTAGTAATTCTTTACTAGACATGAGGTTGCATTCTGAATTAGATCGACATGGTATAAACATCACTATGCCTCCATTTCAGCAGCAGCTTCTTTCTTACTGTTGTGCCATTCAATAATTTCTTGATAGTCAAAGAAGACAGGAGCTTGCTTTGATGAGCCCATTTTCATTGGTCGTGGAAATGAAGGATCTTTACGGATCGTATGGCGAAGCGATTCACGTGTTACATCGAGTATCTGACATGCAGTACTGAATTGAATGCGTATTGGAATAACTTTCATATTACAACCATTCTTTTGCAAATTTATGGTTGTAAATTAAGTGATTGTTTTTAGATTATAAAACCTAGTGCGACGTTGTTGTACATTCTCAATCGATAGGTGTACATTCTACGTCGCACTATGTAATTATTTATTTTTTGCAGCTAAAGAAACTAATTCATAAATTTTTCGATGTGGTCTATCTATAAGTTTATTTTCGAAGATATAATCTGCGCATTGAGTATATGAAGCCCAATTGCTTTCTTGCCATATCTTTTGAATTGTTAATAAATCTTCATCTAATTTTTTACGTAAAGATTCATTTTTCTTTTCTGCTAACTTAGCCATTTTTTCTCTAAGTTGAGCTTTTGAACCTAGGTTACCAGCATGAGTTGCTTTGCAAAGACCAATAAAATAATTAGCCTTACATAGATAATAAAAAATTTTATTATCTGTGATTAATGAGTGATCTACTATTATGGCTTCTCCGTCATTAAATTCTTTTTTTATATTCTTTAAGACTTCTGCTGCATCACAGACATACATACAAACAATATTTAAAAGTTGATATAGAGCTGAGTTTAAGCTCTCTTTCTTTAACTCTTCGTCAGTTTCATTATTAAGTATTGAGTCAAAAAAATCCTCCTCAGCCTGTATTCCTGTTGGGCGATTTGGGTCGCTGTGTCTACCAGTAAAGTGTTTAGTGAATAAATTACTCATTTCTTTTATATATTGTTCTTCTGGTATTACTTTTTCTGTTTTTTCATAAGGAAATAACTCCTTTAAGAAGAAGTCACGAGCATCACCTACTAGAGATTGTACTTCCATAATAGGTGACCAATAATCAAGCTCTTCTTCTAACGAATTGAGTTGGATTTGCTTCATTTTGCCTCCCAGGGCTTCCCAAAAAAGGAGCTAAGCCAATCGGATTGGGTATCTGACTTTCGGAGATCAGCCTAGGCTTAGCAAACTTTTAGCAAAGTTATTTAGTTAACTTTGCATATTTAAACTGAATGATTTCATCACCTAAAATTTTCGCTGTATAATCATAGGGACTAATTGTAGTCACTTTATTGGCATCTAAGAAATCACTCCACCAATTTAACATTGCCTTACGTTCTTCTAAAAACTCTGCTTGATGAGTATATGCAAGTCTGACTTCATTTCGTTCTTGATGACTCATTTGCTTTTCTACAGCATCTTTTTGAAAAAGTTTACTTTGGATGAGTGCGGCACATGCCATACCTCTGAAACCATGACCACATATCTCTGTATTTGTGTTGTACCCTAGGCGTCGTAGGGTTTTATTGATAGTACTTTCACTTAAGAAGCCATGAGGGTCCCCATTTTTGGGGAAAACATTTTCACCATGACCACTATACTGTTGGATTTCTCTAAGAATATTTAATGCTTGTTTAGATAGAGGAATCATATGTGGCGTTTTCATTTTTGCACCACGATATGAATATTTATAGCCTTCCACGGGGCTTCTCATATGAGGAATTGTCCAAATAGATTTTTCAAAATCAAACTCATTCCAGCGTGCAAATCGTATTTCACTCGAACGCGCGAATGTATGCAGAGAGAATTCCACACATAATCTAGTTAACGGATAACCTGTATCTAAAGCAAGTCTAGACTGAAGTTCTGACAGTTTTTCCAATGGCAGTTGCGGATGATGCTTGATCTTTTTAGTTAGAATAAAGATATCCTGTAGACCATAAGCAGGATTGCTGTCAATAAATCCTTTGGACATGGCAAAAGCAAAAATACTAGTAAGACGCTGGCGAGTTTTTTTTACAACCTCTGTAAATCCTAGTGCTTCAATAGCCTGTATTACTTGAATAAGTTCTCTAGGTTTAATTGAATCAATTTGTTTTTTCCCCAATTTAGGAAAAACATAATCTTCTAGATTTTTTAAGGCCCTTTCTGCTGTTTCCTCCACCCAGCGACCGGTATTGTCATATGCCTTATGCCAGTCTCGAGCTACTGATTCGAATTGATAAGAACCATCAAGTTTAGCTTTTTGAATCTCAGAGTAATCTATAGGATCAATCCCATTGGCAATTAATTTTTCAAATTCACGGCGTTTGTCTCTTGCCGCTTTTAAACTCAGTGCAGGGAAGTTTCCTAAAGTCATTAAACCATCTCTTCCATTGATTCTTTTATATTTATATCTCCAAACTTTAGATCCACTTTTTCGAATGAATAAGATTAATCCATGACCATCGTATAAAGAGTAATCTTTATCCTGTGGTCGCGATCCAGTACATTTAGAGTCGGAAAGAGGAATCGTTTTTCTAGCCATAAGGATATAAATTAAATAGAACTACATATATCCTCAATGATATCCTTATTTTTTGCAACTATATCCTTGTATATTTATTCGTATTTTGTTATCTAATTTATTTATATTGTTGAATATTAATAATTTAAAACAAAATTGTTTCATGTTTTGCTATTAGGGTTGTGCGCCCTGCGGGACTCGAACCCACGTCGGTCGCTTAGGAGGCAACTGCTCTATCCAGTTAAGCTAAGGGCGCGATAAGTCAATAATTTACCGTATATGCCTATGAAAAAAAAGCTATTATCGAGATAATAGCTTTATGTTCGTTCTATTTTTCTTCTGGTTTTATTTCATTCGGATTCAAAATATCAAATAAAATTAGCATTAACGTGATCCATACAGGAATCATCAATACCGATTCTTTAAAACCTTGATCCCACATGATATATAAAACCACACCAATAAAGATAATCACCACAAAGTTACTCATTGGAGCCCATAGAGCAGGGTATTTACTGGTTTGATTGGTTAAGCGTAATGCACGTTTAAATTTTAAGTGGGTCAAAGTGATCATTAGCCAGTTGAGTACTAAGGCACCTACAACCACATACATCAAATGACTTAATGCGTCTTCTGGCAAATAGTAATTTAACGGCACACAACCTAAAATCAAGAACGCAGAAAGTAGGACTGCTGGAATAGGTACGCCGTGTTTATTGGTTTTGGTAAAGATTTTAGGTGCATTTCCTTGCTTGGCTAAACCATAAAGCATACGGCTATTGGCATACATACCACTGTTATATACAGAAAGTGCTGCGGTCAAGATAATGAAATTCACCAAGTGGGCTGCCCATGCGATCCCAATCATACTGAAAACCATGACGAATGGACTTTTGTCTAGACCACCAAAATTTAATTGATTCCAAGGCACCAATGATAAAAGAATAATCATTGAACCCACATAAAAAATCAAAATACGAGGCACAACTTGATTGATTGCTTTCGGAATGGTTTTTTCAGGATCTTTTGCTTCAGCCGCAGCCATACCAACTAATTCGATTCCGCCAAATCCAAACATAAGGAAAGCCAGCATAAAGAATAACCCTTCAAATCCGTTGGGGAAGAAACCACCATGCGACCATAGATTTGAAAAAGCGATACCGGATGTAACATCTGCGGTAAGTATCAGATAAATACCAAAAACAATCATGGCAATAATTGCAGTGACTTTAACAATAGATAACCAAAACTCTGATTCACCGTAGAATTTAACATTTCCTAAGTTGATGAGTGTAATCAGGACAAAGAAAAACAGTACCGAAATCCAATTGGGGATTTCAGGCCACCAATAGTTGATATATTTACCTACAGCCGTGAGTTCTGTCATTGCGACCAGAACATAAAGCATCCAGTAATTCCAGCCCGTCAAAAATCCTGGAAATTTCCCCCAGTATTTATTGGCAAAATGACTAAAAGAACCCGCAACAGGTTCATGAACAATCATTTCCCCCAGTTGACGCATAATTAAAAAAACGATCAAACCGCCAATTGCATAACCCAAAATAATGGATGGCCCAGCTTTTTCGATGACATGTGCTGAACCCAAAAACAGTCCTGTTCCAATAGCGCCACCCATGGCAATCAATTGAATATGACGATTTTTAAGTCCACGTTGTAACTGTGTAGACTCGTTGCTCAATGTATATAGCTCTATTTATACGAATTTAAATATTGTAATAGATTGGTTACTTTTAGCCTAGTATCGGATTGATTTATAAAGGAGAACTGCAAAGTCAAAAAACAGTATCTCTAGGTTTTTGTTTAATTTTCAATGTAATAAGTTTTATTTTAGCTTTTTAAATTTATATTTAAACTGGTGGATATTTATTCAATTTTCATTTTTTTATTTCATACTTAAGTCAATCAATCCGTGTTTTTTCAAAAAAAAAGGGTAATATAAAACTGAATAATGATTCATTATTTTAGACAACAAAGATAATTGAAAGGAATGCGATAAAATGAGTTTTGCACCGCAAATCAAAATCCCTGCAACCTATATGCGTGGGGGGACCAGTAAAGGTGTGTTCTTTAGGTTGGAGGACTTGCCGGAACGCGCGCAAACAGCTGGACAAGCACGTGATCAATTGTTACTTCGAGTGATCGGTAGTCCAGATCTTTATGGAAAGCAAATTGATGGCATGGGTGGTGCAACATCAAGTACCAGTAAAACGGTGATTTTGTCAAAGAGTTCACAACCTGAGCATGATGTAGATTATCTTTTTGGACAAGTTTCAATTGATAAAGCATTTGTGGATTGGAGCGGTAACTGCGGAAATCTCACTGCTGCGGTAGGTTCCTTTGCAATAAGTAATGGTTTGGTCGCAGCAGATCGAATTCCTGAAAATGGTATTTGTACTGTTCGTATATGGCAGGCGAATATTCACAAAACGATTATTGCACATGTTCCTGTAAGTCATGGTCAAGTTCAAGAAACCGGAGACTTTGAGCTAGATGGTGTAACCTTTCCTGCGGCAGAGGTACAAATTGAATTTTTAGATCCTGCGGACGATGGCGAAGATGGCGGAGCAATGTTTCCAACAGGCAATGTGGTTGATACTTTAGATGTGCCAGAAATTGGTACATTCCAAGCCACTTTAATCAATGCAGGAATTCCAACAATTTTCTTAAATGCAGAAGAGATTGGTTATACAGGCACAGAACTACAAGATGATATTAATGCTGATAGTGCCGCTTTAGCGCGTTTTGAAAAAATTCGTGCTTATGGTGCATTGAAAATGGGCTTGATTCAGGACATTAGTGAAGCTGCAAATCGTCAACATACTCCGAAAGTGGCATTTGTGTCTAAGCCTAAAAGTTATACTTCTTCAAGTGGTAAACAAGTGACACAATCAGATACAGATTTACTGGTTCGTGCACTGTCAATGGGTAAACTTCATCACGCAATGATGGGAACAGCAGCGGTGGCAATTGGCACGGCGGCAGCTATTCCACAAACCTTGGTGAATTTGGCTGCTGGAGGTGGTGAGCGCGAGGCAGTACGCTTTGGTCATCCGTCAGGAACGCTTCGAGTGGGCGCACAAGCTTTAAATGAAAATGGTCAATGGGTTGTAAAAAAAGCCATCATGAGTCGTAGTGCACGAGTGCTTATGGAAGGTTGGGTACGTATTCCTGCGGATAGTTTCTAATCTCTTTTAAGATTTAAAGCTTTATCGATTGGTCTAATTCATTTCGACAAAAAACCTTGCTTATGCAAGGTTTTGTTATTTTGTGACGTTTGTCGTCAATTGCATTATTTTTGAGTGGTGTATTGCATAATATTAATTATATTATATAGAAACTTATTTTATTGAATGCTTTTTCTACGTATTCAATCTTGTATTTAGAGGTGAATTCAACGCTGATTTCACTTTATTCAAAAATAAATCAGCTTTGAGGTGGTGTATGGAACAAGAGCTTATAAAACTACAAGCTAGCCTTGAAAGTTTGAAAGTTTTTGAATATTTACAAGATATAGATAAATTGCATTTGGTTTCGTTTATCTCGCAGATTCCTTTACCGATCGCTTTGCTTGATCAAGAAGCACGCTTTTTAGGTGTGAATCAAAAGTTTGCGGACATTTATGAAAGTGATGCACTGTATTTGTTTGATAAGTTGCTAAATACATTTTCCACAGTGGTTTTTGCCCATTTTAATGAAGCAATGCGCCATTTTGCAAAAAATCAAAATGATTTTGAGCAGGAATTTTATGTTAAAGGAAAATTCTATCTCTCTTATTTTAAAGCAATTCGTAATCAAGATAATGAAATTGAAAGGGTTGTGGTGGTTTGCTCTGATATTACGCGGTTAAAACGACGTGAAAATGTTTTATTAAATAATAATCGAAAGTTACATAATCACCTTTATTTGGATTTAGTGACAGGCTTACAAAATGCTTTTGCTTTTGATCATTACCTAAGTGAAAAATGGAAAAAGAATCAGCAAACAACAATTTCGTTCATTAAAATTGATTTAGATGACTTTAAGCGTTTTAACCAACTCAACAGTTATACTGCTGGAGATGATATTTTAATTCGGTTAGGCGCTGTACTTAGCGAAGCCATCAGTCAAACTGAAGCACAGATTTTTCGTTTAAATTCAGCAAGTTTTGTGGTTGCGATAGCGCAGTTGACTGAGTGGGCAGTCATGACACTTGCTGAAAGATTTAGATTTGCCATTACTGAAGAAAAAATCTTTTTTGGAAAAAACGATGAATATCTAACGGCATCTATTGGGATTGTGCATTTAGATCCAGAACATCAAAATGTAGAACTTGATGTTAAAAAAGAACTCGATTTCGCTGTTCGTTACGCAAAGAAAAAAGGCAAAAACTCCTTATTTTTATTTAAAAATTTAGGTTTGGATTAAATAAAGCTTTAGTTCTGTATTTCGCTATATGTATGCCAATAAATGGGTGAGAATTATAATCACTCATAGTAGAATGTCTCTGACTCATCCAATATATCCATTTTTTTAAAACTTGATTTCTAGTTTTAAAAAATTGTGCAAAACGAGGCAGATGTGACTTCAACTCCCCATGTAAATGCAGAAATTTTACAACAGGCACAAGTGCAAATTCAGCAAGATTTACAAACAGCTTTAGATGCTTTTTCTTTGCCTGAACCATTAAAATCAGCTGTGCATCATACTGTGATGTTAGGGGGAAAACGGGTTAGACCTGCTTTAAGTTATGCAACATCTCAATTAAAAGCTGATAATCCAAATTTTGCAGCGGTGCGACGAGCAGCAGTGGCAATTGAATTTATACATTGCTATTCATTGGCACATGATGACTTACCTTGCATGGACAATGATTTATTACGTCGTGGACAACCGACATGTCACGTCGCTTTCGGTGAGGACACTGCATTATTGGCAGGTGATATATTGCAATCCATGGCATTTGAGGTTTTAGGGAGTCGGCTTTTCGATCAAGGACAAACAGTAGATCAAGCCATTATTCTCAAGCAAATGCAGATTTTGGCAACAGCCAGTTCAAAAATGGTGTGTGGGCAGGTTTTAGATTTACAGGCTGAAGGCAAACATGTTGATCAGGAACATCTAGAAAATATTCATCGTAATAAGACAGGTGCACTCATTCAGGCAGCAATTATGATGGCTGCTGTGACCATTTTTTCAGGAACGGATCAGGCGATTCCGCAACTGCGTCAGTATGGTCAAGCGATCGGTTTAGCCTTTCAAGTACAAGACGATATCTTAGACGTTATTTCGGATACTGAATCTTTAGGAAAAACGGCAGGCAAAGATGAGCAAGTGGATAAATCAACTTATCCTGCGTTAATGGGTTTGGAAAATGCTCAAATTTATGCGCAACAATTACATGATCAAGCATTTAAAGCACTTGCTTATTTTGGAGAAGATGCCAAAGAGCTCAACCAAATTTCACAATTCTTGTTGGCTCGAAAAAGCTAACGGAAATATTTAAAGAGCAAGATACATCAATACTATAGTCGTGATAATTCAGCGCAGATAAAGCATTAAAATTCCCCCTTTATGAAAAGGGGGGGATAGGCTTAAACAGATTCTTTGTAAATTGCATCCGCTTTTTCAAAACGTTCAATCATATCTGTTGAAGGTGCTTTGCTGATCAAGCTAAATAAAATAATGGTGATAAAAGAACAAATAAAGCCTGGAATAATTTCATAAATACCAGTTGTTGCAAATACTGGAATATTTTTCCAAAGGATCACTACAAGCGCACCCACAATCATACCTGTAAGAGCGCCAGATAAAGTCATCCGTTTCCAGAAAACAGAAAGAATAATCAATGGACCAAATGCAGCACCAAAACCAGCCCAAGCATAAGCGACTAAACCTAAAACCTTCGCCTCAGGATTACTGGCAAGAACAATAGCAAGAACAGCAATCAGTAAAACCATTAAACGACCTACCCAGACCAGTTCTTTTTGAGATGCAGTCTTACGAATAAATGCTTTGTAAAAATCTTCTGTCAAAGTGCTTGAACACACCAATAACTGGCAACTCAGGGTACTCATGACAGCAGCAAGAATAGCCGCTAAAACGATACCTGCAATCCATGGGTTAAATAGAATTTTAGTTAATTCCATAAATACCGTTTCAGGATTGGCATTGACCGTTGCCGCTAATTCAGGATGCATTTGGAAGTAGGCAATCCCAAAGAAACCTGCAGCAACTGCACCGCCTAGACAAAGTGTCATCCAAGTCATACCAATACGACGTGCATTTGGGATTGATTTCACCGAATCTGCTGCCATAAAGCGAACCAGAATATGAGGTTGCCCAAAATAGCCTAAGCCCCATGCTAAAAGTGAGATGACAGCAATACCACTCAAATCTGCAAATAAACTATAGGCTTGAGGGCGTGCTGCGTCTAATGCTGCATTTACTGTAGTCATGTCACCTAAACTGAGTATGGTGACAATCGGGGTCAGTAATAATGCAAAAATCATCAATCCTGCTTGAATGGTATCTGTCCAACTGACAGCAAGAAATCCGCCAATAAATACGTAACTGATTGTCGCAATAGCACTGATCCAAAGTGCCGTACTGTAAGACATGTTGAACATGCTTTCGAATAAACGCGCACCTGCCACCATGCCAGAAGCACAATAGATGGCAAAGAAAATAAGAATCACAACAGCAGACACAACCCTTAAAATCTTTTTATGATCATTAAAGCGATTTGAAAAATAATCGGGAAGTGTAAGTGAGTTATTTTGAATTTCAGTGTGGACACGCAAACGACCTGCAACCAGTAACCAGTTCAGCCAAGCACCCATGATTAAACCAATGGCGATCCAGATTTCAGATAGACCTGATAAATAAATTGCACCAGGTAAACCCATCAGCAACCAACCGCTCATATCAGATGCACCTGCAGACAATGCAGTAACAAAACTGCCTAAACGACGTCCACCTAAAATATAATCATCAAAACTGGTTGTGGCGCGATAAGCGACTAAGCCAATGATGACCATTGCAACTATATAAAATAGAAAGGTAATTAACGTGGGGTTAAGGGAGCTCATACGATATCCATATACGTGGAAAGATTCAGATTCAAGGTGGAATCTAAAATAACGTGAAATTTAACCACAAATTACAAAAAAATGCTGATCATTTCTTAAACGTTAAAACAGAGTGCTAAATTTCAAAGGCAAAAAAAATAGGTAACCTTAAGATTACCTATTTTGACCTTGGGGATGAGGGAGTTAATTATTTCTGCCCATAACACCACGAATGGTATTCATAATGTCGGCTGGCAACACAACTGTTTTAGCATTATTAGATTTCGCCATATCTTGCATCGCTTTTACATATTGCTCACCAAGTAGATAGGCAACAGGAACTTCTTTGTCACCAACGGCAGAGGTGACCATTTCAATCGCACGTTGAGATGATTCAGCAAGAACAACTTGTGCTTCTGCATCACGACGAGATGCTTCTAAACGACCATCTGCTTCTAAAATAGCAGCTTGTTTTTCACCATCTGCTTTAGTCACTGTTGCTCGACGTTGACGTTCAGCAGCAGCTTGAGCCTCCATGGCAGCTTGCATGGTATGAGAGGGTTGAATATCCTGAATTTCTACAGTTTTGAGGGTAATTCCCCAATCTGAAATATCATCTGAAATCGCTGCTTTTAATTTTGCTTTGATGTGATCACGCGAAGACAAAGCATCATCTAAATCCATTTCACCAACGATTGATCGAAGTGAAGTTTGTACAAGATTTTGAATTGCCCATGTATAGTTTTCAATACCATAGACTGCTTTCTCAGGTGTCGTCAGGTTGATATATGCAACAGCATTCATCACCAAAACAGCATTATCACGAGTAATAACTTCTTGTGACGGGATATCTAAAACGATATCTTTGGTTGTGACTTTATAAGCAACTTCATCGACATAAGGGATGACGAAGTTTAAGCCAGGGCTTAAAGTAGAATGATATTTACCTAAACGTTGTACAATCCATTTGTAACCTTGAGGGACAATACGAACCCCCTTAAAAATGGTTACAGCAACGAATACAAATAAGACTAAAACAACAATAGAACCAAAACCCATTTAATTTTCCTCTTTATTCTTCATTATTGAGATGATGAATGTAGCTGTACAACTAAATCATTACCTAAAATATCTGTCACACGTACACGGTCACCCACTTGTACAGGTGATAGGGTACGGCAGTTCCATTCATCAGAACCTAAAACAGGCATCGGAAAGCGCACGCGAATCTGATCATGACTGAGTCCAGTTTGAATGACCATACCGGTTTGTCCAATCGTTGCTTCACGCGGAAGCCCAGCTTTGGTTTTATCTATAGAAAGTGGTTTGACGAATTTAAACCAAGCGACAGTACAGATGATGGATAAGATAATCCAACACACGACTTGTAAGGCAAAGCTCATACTTGGAAACAGCCAAAACAAAATACTGACCACAACTGCAGCGATACCAAACCACAAGGCAGCAAATGCAGGTAGAATAAGTTCAGATAAGATCAGCAATATGCCAAGTACAAACCAATGCCACGGTTCAAAAATAAAGTCCATAATCTACCCTAGTGATTATCATTGGTATAGATGACGAATCATCTCTACCAATGTAGCAGATCATTTTAATACTGCATATAAAAACGTATTTATTCTTATATTCAATTAGGATGAAGCGAAGTATTTCATGATCCAGTTAAAACTTTGCTCGTGGCGCAGGTTTTAAAGCAGCAGGGGATTTTTTAAAGTTTGAGATCGCATTCTGAATTGCAATAATTTTACCCTGTGCGGCTTTTTCACCTTCTAAAATTGCCTGATTACTTGATTTAAGGTCAAGTGTTCCTAAATGCCCAACTTTAGGTTGTATCACAATATTGGCTTGAGCCAATTCATTATTGATACTTTGTTGCCCCATGATATTAATGGTTTGATCTAATAATCCCCACATATTCATTGGCTGACTACCACTCGGACGAGCAGAAATATCAACAGCGATGACAATATCCGCGCCCATATCACGCGCAGTTTGTACTGGAATTGGACTTACTAAGCCCCCATCAACATATTTGGTGTTTCCAATTGTCGCTGGCACAAATACATTGGGAATACTACAAGAAGCACGGACAGCCTGACCTGCATTACCCTTAATAAACTCTGCTTTCTTGCCGTTGTCTAAACGAGTTGCGACAGCTGCAAAACGAATCGGAAACTGTTCAATCGGTTTATTGGCGACATTGCGATTAACATAATCTTGTAGTTTTTGACCAAGCACGATGCCTTGGCTATTTAAAGTTAAATCACGTAAATCAGATTCTTTTAATTGTTGGGCAATTTGTTGCATTTGATAAGGGGTTTTACCACTGGCATAGATGCTGCCAACAAAGCTCCCTGCACTGGTGCCTGTTACAATTTTTGGCTTAATCCCATGAGATTCTAAAACCTTAAGTACACCAATATGAGCAAAACCTTTTGCACCGCCGCCGCCAAGCGCAATGGCAATAACAGGTTCACGAGCCTTAATTGCTGTGGTTTGGGTTGGAGTTTTTGCTGTCTTGTCACAGCCAACGAGGGCTAGACCCAATAAGCCTATAAAACCAAGTTGTTTAACACGCATGGGAATTACTTTTTTCAAAAATATATGCTGCACATCTGAACAGATTGCATCTTTTTTTTCTAGCCATTTTTCCATAGTTTTTGTAAAGGAAGTGATAATAAATGCGGACGTTTAGGCGAAAAGTTTCCTTTAAAACGCGCTAAAATATCATCTAAATCTTTGTCATAGTCACCTGTAGGTTGTAGTGTGCCTAAGCAATGAATACGTTTTTTCTCATAATCTAATGAAAAGACAGCAATTGGAATATCCGCACCCATGGCGATATGATAAAAACCGCTTTTAATCTTTTCTGCTCTTTTTCGGGTGCCCTCAGGCGCAATTGCAATCCAGATTTTTTCCTGTTGTTGAATCACTTTGATAATTTGCTGTGTCAGCCCATGTGGAGAGTCGCGATGAACGGGAATAACACCAATCCACTCAAAAAGAGATTTCAATGGCGTTTTAAACAGGCTGTCTTTGCCAAAAATGGTGACTTTAACACCAATCCCTAACATCGCAAGAAAGGCATATAAACCATCATAGTTTGATGTATGGGGAGCAATAAACACCACGGCTTTAGGTAAGTTCGGAAACTCACCCTCAAAACCCCAGCCTTGAAGCAAGTAAAGGTTTTTAAATATATTGCGACTGGTGGTATTGCCACGCTGGGGCACTTGATCGGGTATATTTGGAAAATTCTGTGACATCGTATTTTTATGTGACTGCTCTTGTATTGGTATTCATTTTTTGCTTAATACAACATAGACATCCATCCATTGGATATCCGCAAAATGTAAATATTACAAAATTTGCAAATTAAAGCAACATATCAAATTTAAAGTGTTCAATCATTGCAGGTGAGTCAATGTTGATGATTCTTGAGTCGAGTTAGCATGCCATATCATTATTTATTGTTATTCTCTTTATACTGGGCTCAAGGTTTACCTGTGGGATTTATGACTCATGCGTTGCCAGTGGTCTTACGTGCTCAAGGCGTGTCATTGGCTCATATTGGTGGTTTTGGACTGTTAATGGCACCATGGGCAATTAAAATTTTATGGGCACCTTTGGTGGATCGTTATGGACATCACCAAGCAGGGCATTATCGTAGTTGGATTATTCCCACCCAGATTTTAACCATTGTCATTCTGGTTATTTTATCTTTCTTACCGATTCAATCTTTAAATGAACCACGGTTTTTATTTCTGTTTTTTATTGCATTGCTGTGTATGAATAGCATCGGTGCAACTCAAGATATTGCTACTGACGGTTTGGCAGTAAGAATATTAAAAGAAGAACAGCAACATTTTGGTAATATGTTTCAGGTTATTGGTTCTCGCCTAGGGTTTATTGTAGGTGGTGGAGCAATTTTATGGGCAATGGATTGGCTCAGTTGGCAGATGACTTTTCTTATTTTGGCCGCTATCGTTGCTTGCAATACACTGCCAATTTGGTTTTATCAAGAACCTGAACATCTACGTATTGCCAGCAAAAAGACATCACATCAAACAAATATAGATCGCTTTGAATGGTTTAGAGATTATTTAAGGTATTTCTTTGAAAATAAAGAATTAACAGCATGGTTTTTTGTACTTTGCACAATCAAAGTTACAGATGGATTTGCAGGTCCAATCACTAAACCGTTATTGGTTGATTTGAAATTGAGCCTTTCTCAAATTGGTATTTACATTACAATGCTGGGCGCATTTTCTGCACTATTCGGCGCTGGGTTGGCAGGATTGTTATTAAAGAAAATAAAACGTCATCAAGCCTTATTGTTATTTTCTGTCTTGAAATTAATCAGTTTAGCAGGTTTCGTTTGGTTGGCAATTTTATATGAACAAGCCGTTCCTGTTGCGCCGTGGATAATTTATCTGATTAATGCTTTAGAAGACATGTTTGCTGCAATGTTATTGGTGGTGATTTTAACCTTGGTAATGCAGTATAGCCGAAGCGAATATGCTGGAACTGATTTTACTTTTCAAGTTTCAATCATGGCAAGCATCAGTGGAGTCCTATATACAGTAAGTGGAATGATTGGAGATCAACTGGGGTATTTAAAATTCTTAAGTTTAATTTTACTTATCGGTGTGCTTTGTTTAATTCCAATTATATATTGGATGAGAAATATGTGTGAAAAGTAATATTATTTAGATGAATAGTATTATTCTCGATTAAGATATTGATTATTGTTTTAAATTTTCTTATTTTAAAATGAATTTAAATATCAACTTAAACAATAGCATTTTATTTATGATTTAGAGGTCATTATTTTACATTACATTTAGATAAGACAAAAATTACTTTTTTGTCAATTTTAAAAGTATAGAAATTAATTCCTGTATGATTTTTTTATTGGCTCATTCTTTTGACACCGAAGAATGAGCCAATCCAAATTGAATGGGCAGAATTGATTATCTATTAGGTTATAAAATAATATGTAACAACCATTATAAATATTTATTCTAGTTTGAATTTCTCAAATAATGAGAAATTTTAAGGGATTAAAATTTGAGATTAATGCTGTTAGGTACTCAAAGAATGCTTTTAAGTTCAATTTAAGCTTCATTTTTTAACTTAAGGTCATTGAAGAGAGTATTGCTACAGTAATGTCTAATTTAATACAACGTATCAAACAACGAGAAGTCTCCATTTCCCTCACTGCCTTTAATTTTATTGTTGCAGTCTGGTTAGGGCTATGCCTGAACTTTGGTTTTCTGGGCAAAGTTCAAGCGCTTACTCCTTATCAAGGTATAAAAGCCCAGCTCTTTTTGATTGCTACAGCTTTAGTATTGATTGCTTTATACAATCTATTACTACAGCTCTTAGATTGGAAATGGACCGCAAAATTCTTTGCAATCATTCTGGTATTTATTGGTGGTTTTAGTGCCTATTTTGTCAATTCATTGGGTGTGGTGATTTCACCTGATCAAATTCAGAACATGGCGCAAACTGATCCCGGTGAAGTTGCAGACTTACTCTCTTTTCAATTTTTTGCATGGACCTTTGGTTTTGTTATTTTACCTATTCTTTTGATTTTATGGATCCGTATTAAACCTGAAAAAATAAGCAAGATTGTGCTTTTTAAAGGGCTTAATATTGTGGGTTCTTTAGCTGTTATTGGTGGATTATTATTTGTATTCTATGTCGATTATGCTGCTATTTTTCGTGAGCATCGTGATCTAAAAGGTATGATTTCACCTCAGAATACAGTGGCTTCAACGCTTTCATATTTCCATAAAAAAGCACCTAAAAAGAATTTGCCTTTGATTCGTTATGGTGAAGATGCACATATCGTTGAGGATATTGCTTTACAGCATAAACCCAAATTGATGGTTTTGGTGGTGGGTGAAACAGCACGCGCAGAAAGTTTCGCGTTAAATGGTTATGCTAAAAATACCAATCCCGAGCTATCTAAGCAGGCGGATCTTATTAATTTTTCTCAAGTTAGCTCATGTGGTACTGCAACAGCTGTATCAGTACCTTGTATGTTTTCAGGTATGCCACGTGTAAATTATGATGAGCAACTTGCGAGTCACCGAGAAGGATTATTGGATATTGCACAACGTGCAGGGTATAAGGTGACTTGGATTGATAATAATTCAGGCTGTAAAGGTACCTGTGATCGTGTTGAGAAGTTTGTTATTCCTCAAGAATTAGAAAAGAAATGGTGTCAAGGTGGTGAGTGTTTAGATGGTATTTTGGTTGATAGTTTAAATGTATATCTCAAGCAATTACCTAAAGATGACAAACAACCTCATTTGATTGTTTTACACCAAATGGGTAGTCATGGACCAGCTTATTACAAGCGTGCACCGAATGAATTTAAGAAATTTAAACCAACCTGTGAAAGCAATGCGATTCAAGGGTGCTCTTCAACTGAATTAATCAACACTTATGATAATTCGATTGTCTATACTGACCATATTTTGAATCAAGTGATTGAAAGCTTAAAGCAGCAAGACAACTATCGAACTGGTTTCTGGTATTTGTCTGATCATGGTGAGTCTACAGGTGAGCGTGGCATGTATTTGCATGGTGCACCTTATGCAATTGCGCCTACTCAACAGACTCATGTCCCGATGTTGATGTGGTTTTCAGAGAACTGGAAAGCTGCATCTGCAAAACAAATTAATTGTTTAACTCAACAAAAAGCAGCAAAATTGAGTCAAGATAATTTATTTCCAAGTCTTTTGAGTTTATTGAATATTCAAACTCAGGTGATTGATCAAAAGAACAATATGTTGCACCAATGTGCAGTGAACAGTTGATTGAAAGGACATAGAGCATGACCAAAATTTTAATGATAGAAGATGATTTTATGATCGCAGAATCATCGAAAACATTGTTGAAATACCAAGGCTTTGATGTTGAATGGGTCAATAATGGCTTAGATGGTTTAAAACTCATCTCAGAAAAACAATTTGATTTGGTTTTACTCGATTTAGGCTTACCAATGATGGACGGAATGCAAGTTTTAAAGCAAATTCGTCAACGTTCAGGCTTACCTGTACTGATTATTTCAGCACGTGATCAATTACAAAATCGTGTTGATGGTTTAAACCAAGGTGCAGATGATTACTTGATTAAACCTTATGAATTTGATGAGCTTGTAGCGCGTATTCATGCACTATTACGCCGTTCTGGAGATGCTGCAAAAGAGGTGATGGGGCAGTCATCGAATCTGTTAAAGAATGGTGAGATTGTTTTAGATGTTGAACAACATATTGCAACATTGAAAGGTGAGCCAGTTGAGCTGTCTAACCGAGAATGGGCAATTTTGATTCCACTGATGACGCATCCCAATAAAATATTTTCTAAAGCAAATTTAGAAGATAAATTGTATGCTTTTGATAGTGAAATCAACAGCAATACGATTGAAGTTTATGTTCATCACATCCGTTCAAAATTAGGTAAAGATATTATTCGTACAATTCGTGGTTTAGGCTATCGTTTGGGGCAAGCACATAAAGCAGAATAATATGGGAACTGCATTTTCTCTAAGAAAGCGTTTAATTCGTTATACCTCTATCTTTAGTATTTTATTGGGCTGCGTATTAATTTTTTCAGCTTATAAAATTTCTTTAGAAGAAATTAATGAAATTCTTGATGCACAAATGGTTTATTTGGCGGAGCGGGTTGAACTTAACCCTCGACCTATTCAAAGCCATTTCGATGAGCATAAGCGCTATCATGAGGAGGATCTATTTATAGATGTTTGGTCTTATGCAAACCCTCAACAGGTTCAAAACACCCCTCATCATGTGATTATTGAACCTAAGCAGAAAGCTGGGTTTTATAGTCAAGAGACCGCAAATGGGACATGGATTACCTATATTTTACCGACAGCGAACTTTCAGATTCAAATTAGTCAACAGGAAAAAGTCAGAGAGCATTTGGCTTTAGAGCTTGCAGGAAGCATGTTTTTGCCTTATTTGTTGATTATTCCATTTGCTTTATTGGGCTTGGTCTATATTATTCGCCGCAGCTTAAAACCTTTAGAGGACTTTAAATCTGAATTGGCAAAGCGTGATTCTAATTCGTTGGTGGCGATTCAAAATGCGCATTATCCAGAAGAATTATTACCTACCATTCAGGAAATGAATCATTTATTTGAGCGGATTTCTGAAGCACAACAAGAGCAGCGGCAATTTGTAGCAGATGCTGCGCATGAACTGCGAACTCCCATAACAGCATTGAATTTACAAACTAAAATTTTAATGAGCCAATTTCCTGAAGAGGAAAATCTAAAAAACCTCAGTAAAGGTTTAGCACGTATGCAGCATTTAGTGACGCAGTTACTTGCTTTGGCGAAACAAGACGCTTCGCTGAATCATGAAGTGCAGGTCACGCAATTTAAACTGAATGATGTTGCACTCAATTGCGTCGAGCAATTGATGAATCTAGCGATGGAAAAAGATATTGATTTGGGTTTTATACGTAATGAAACTGTTGTGTTAAAAAGTGTCGAACATAGCCTTCATTCAATTATTTTTAATTTAATTGATAATGCAATTAAATATACACCTGTCTCAGGAATGATTAATATTTCAGTCTTTGCTGATATCCATGATTTTGCTTATGTTTTAATTGAAGACAGTGGTCCAGGCATAGATACAGAGATGTATGATAAAGTGTTAAAACGTTTTTATCGTGTGCATCATCACTTAGAGGTGGGAAGTGGTTTAGGTTTGTCGATCGTAGATAAAGCCATACAGCATTTGGGTGGCGAGCTATTCCTTTCTCGCAGCGAGGAATTAGGCGGTTTAAGTGTTTTGGTTAAAGTACCTGTTCAACTCAATATTAAACCTATCGAATAATCTCAAATTCCTCAATAAATGAACCATGTCCTTTTAAATCAAAGGAAGTGGTTCATTCTTTTTCATATACTGGAAAAATGTCAGGCATTTATGCATTCTTCGCCCATCACTCCCTAATTTTTCTAAACTAAAATTTGCAACCCAATTGAGTTTGTTCCCAATTCGACAGATTTCATTATATTTCGATTTGCATGGGTAGATTTCAGCAATAAAAATATCACACGCTTGTGCAATTTCATCATCATTGAAACGGAATGCTGTTGAAAAAATAAAACATAACCAATCACGAATTTGGCAAGTTTCTAGATCTAGCATTTCGCCTGGGTCTGTTTCAAAGTCGATAAAAGTAAATTCTTTGTGGTGATTGACTAAAATATTGCGCGCAAAAGCTTCGCTGAGATAACTTCCTTTCTGGTGAACTGCTTGAATTGCTGAAATTGCTTCACGAAAGAATTCTAATTTTTTCGCTGTATTGCCCTCCATTCTAATCAATGCTTGGTCAAGTTGCATGACCTGATCACCAGCGTCTTCAATCAATAGACCTTGAGAGCAATTCGCTAAAATCTGAGGTGTGGGAATACCTAATGACTGTAATTCAGTGAGACGATGAACTTCACAATAAATTGACTTACTTCCACCATAGTTAGGAATTGGAGTTAAAGCTTCAATATTAAGAATGCGTGCAACCCATTTTAATGGCATATAAATCCATGCAGAGTGTCGTTCTGAAGCTTTTTTAAGCCACACTTTGCTGTTATCCAATTGATATGGTTGGATATTTGAGTCTTGAGCTTTAAGGGTATTACGGAGAAATTTAGAAAAATTACTCATATTTACACGCATAACATTACTAAATTGTTTTGAGTATAATCAAAATATATTAAATTGTAAAAATTAAGATTAGTTTAATAATTTAATATTTAAATTTTGTAAAATTTCAGCCTTTTGAATTATTCATTTGATCTCTTTCATTAATTAAAAATGATCGTATCCAATGAACTTTATGGTTTTTATACAAATTACTAGAAACCTTAGTGAGTCTCTATTTTATATTGTTGAGTTATAGACGGTCTTTCTATAATGGTGATATGGATGTTGCTATGTTGAATAAGGAGCGTGAACAAAACAAAGCACTGTTTTGTTTGCAGCGCAAGAATGCCGTTGAACAAAAAATGGTTGAGAAAAGTGAAGCATCACCTGCGCAAATTTATTTAAACTTTAGCTGTAAAGTGTGAAAATGAAAGTTTAAAATCTTTCAATAATATTTTTATCACATTGATTTTATTGATTAAGAAAAATTATATTTTACTCAATGCGTTTTAACAGATTGACTATAATGTATAAATATTAAAATTTATGATGATTTAGAACAGCCAAAGAGTCATCCTGCGACCTTGACCCTATAACGAAAAGTTGTTATTGGATTGCGGTTCTAAATTTATTATAGAAAATACGATAGACCAATAAATTAAACGTATAAATAATCCAACCTGTCCAAAGATTATGGCTAAGGAAATGTGCTCCACGCATCATTTGTCCCCAACCTGTAATAAAGCCAAGAACAAGCCCTAAACATAAGAAAAAATAGGCGATTTTAGGATTCGATTTTCTAAAAACAAAAAATCCTGTGAGTAGTGAAAAACCTGTACTTGCATGACCACCTGGAAAACAATGACCTTGGGTTGCAGAAAAATCCCAAACATAACCAAATGCAGTAGATTCAGTCATCGACCATGGACATGCATGTGCTGAGTGTGATTTTAATAATCCAATCAAAACAGTAGATAAAACACTGACCCAAAATAAATAACCAAGTTGCCATTTAAAGGCTTTGAGTTGATCAAACTTAAAAGAAGCAATCCATGAGAGTAGGATAATGACAAAAAAACCAATGACCAAATGTTTAATCAATTTGTGATTGATTTCTACTAAAAACCAGTTATTTTTTAATGGAAAATTTCCAGCAGAATCTATCCAAGGGTGGATTAACTGCATATCAATTGCACCACCAACCGGGAACATGAATAATAATATTAAAAATAGTATTCCCAATAATAAACTGTTTTTTAAAAAGAATTTATGCGACTCTAAAAAAGGCATGAAAAGGATCACTCAGTTGAATCATTTTAATCGTTTGCTATTAGAAAAAAATAAACTTAAATCAGACTTAATTAACCAACTCATTAAAAGAACTGACGAGTTTGATGTCTGTTCATAATAAAAATGATTCAACTTTAAGTGATTATCATTCTACTTATTATTTCAGTAAAAAGTCTCATAAAATAGCAATCCATCATAATGAAATATTGATGATAAATAATGGGCATGGAGATTAATTTATTGTCATTTAAATAAAATATAAAAAAGCGGCTGTGAAAGCCGCTAAAAATGAAAAATAGAATAAAATGTTAAATATTAAAACATCGCATCCTCAGAGTTTGCTGAAATTTTATGTATGGATAAATCTGCTCCACGAAATTCATCTTCTTGCGATAGGCGAATACCCATAGTGACTTTGAGTATACCATAGACAGCAAATCCACCTGCAAGCGCAAGCAAAATGGCAAGCAGTGTACCAATGATTTGTGAGATCATGGATACGCCTCCGATTCCTCCCAACCATTGTTGTCCGAATAGCCCAACAGCAATGCCACCAAAAGCACCGCATACCCCATGCAAAGGCCATACCCCTAAAACATCATCAACTTTAAGTTTGTTTTGTGTATAAGTGAACAATTTGACAAAAATAAAACCTGCACAGATACCAATGAGCAGCGCACCAATTGGATGAACGACATCTGAACCAGCACAGATTGCAACTAAGCCAGCCAATGGACCATTATGTAAAAAGCCAGGATCTTCTTTGCCAAAGAAATTTGCAGAAAGTGTACCGCCGACCATCGCCATCAGTGAATTAATCGCAACTAAACCTGAAATGGCATCAACACGTTGAGCACTCATCACGTTAAAGCCAAACCAACCAACAATTAAGATCCAAGAACCTAATGCCAGGAAGGGAATTGAAGATGGTGGGTGTGCACTGACACGTCCATCTTTTTTATAACGCCCATTGCGTGCACCGAGGAGTAAAACTGCTGCCAATGCAATCCATCCACCCATAGCATGAACAACCACTGAACCAGCAAAATCATGAAATCCTGCACCAAATGTATCTGCTAACCATTTTTGCAATCCAAGGTTGCCATTCCAAGCAATGCCTTCAAAGAAGGGATAAACCAAAGCGACAATAAAAAGCGTAGCAATGGCTTGAGAGCGCATTTTTGCACGCTCTGCAATACCACCTGAAACAATTGCAGGAATAGCAGCAGCAAAGGTTAGCAAGAAAAAACAACGCATCAAATTGTAGCCGTGTTCAGCGGATAGCGTGGTGCCTGTATGGAAAAAATGCTGCCCATAAGCAATATAATAGCCAATAAAAAAATAGGCGATTGCTGAGATTGAAAAGTCAGTAATGATTTTACTGAGTGCGTTGACTTGATTTTTATGACGAACTGTTCCCAATTCTAAAAAAGCAAATCCTGCATGCATAGCGAGTACAAGCACTGCGCCAAGCAAAAGAAAGAGAAGATCAACGTTTTGCATATACGATTCTTTTTGGTGCTATATGTCACAAATTGGTTCAAGTATAACCAAGCAAATCTATTCGTGAAGTATCTGACTGTATGAAAAAATAGATCAAAAAATTCAAAATATTATTAAGACTCGATATAAAGCAAAAGCCTGCACTAAATTGGAATTATTGCACTAAGTTGATGCAACAACACGACATGGCTTAATTTTTAAGACATTGATATTTATTAAGTTAATTTTTATAGTTGAATGTTGAGTGTTAAAAATAAAATTCGCACTTAAAAACAATCCGATCAGTTGTATCAATGAAATTCAAAAAAGAGTCTTACTTTTGCACTGTAGGGCTTGAACATGCTTTGTTTTTGTATTCCAAACGATCCTTTTCAAATTTTTGTCCGCTCCATTTATACACGTTAAAACATTTTGATCCATCATTGATGGCAATATCTGGCCAACCATGTCTACCTAAAGTTGAAAGAAATTCAGGTTGACCGCGACTATTAAAAATTCGAACCCATTTCCGATCAGTTTGTTGAGTGACAATATAAAATCCAATCCCTGTGTCGGCATAGCATCCAATACCACCATCTACCACAATTGCATCAGGGCGACCATCTTTATTCAAATCACCATAATATGAAATATTGCCTAAACTACAACGGCTTTCCCAACCTAGATTGGTTTTTTTAAATTTTGCACTTTTAAAAATCTCTATTTGGGTTTCTTCAGGTATTTTGGGAAGTGTGGCGTGACTCATTTGAGCCAACAATATGGACAGCATGCTTGAAATAAAAATTATGATATCTTTCATCGTTTTACCTAATTATTTTGTGATTTGGTTATCATTATTTTTAAAATATGTATTTTAATCAAGCTTTTGTTGTGTAATGACAGGTTTAATATAGGCTGAAAATAATTTCAACACTCAGTTTAATTTTTATCATTAATAATTTCATGTGCTTAGGAGGGTTTAGTGATATTTTTCAGAGTTGTAAGTAAATATTTGATATAGAATTAAAGAATGTTAATGATCAATATAAAAAGCATGATTTCTCATTTTTGCAGTTATTATCTTAAAACCGTAACCTGTTGCTTTGTACTCAGCTTTTTATCTCATTCACTTTTTGCTCAAACTACCCAATATAAAACTTATCGTTCTAAAGTACTGAACTGTGGTGATGCCACATTTCAAGTCATTTCACAATGTGATGATTCAATAGATGGAGCAGAATCAGGAAGTGCGGGGCAGATACGGGACTCTTGTTCATCCAGTCAATTGCTGATCAACTGGAAAGGACAACAGAAAGTTTTGAACTTCCCAATCACCACGCCACAACAGAAAAACTTCTTAGAACATAAAGGTTATCATTTTAACTCTGTTATTCAATTTGGTGATTGGGCACCACAGAGCTTGGCATGTGGTCAAGCACAAGGTATTACAGGTTATTTTGTGATTGTGAATCAAGCTACGACCAATAATATCAATCAAGAGTATCGTGGCAAAGGTTCATTGAGTGAAGCCCCTATTGTATTAAACCTGAATGGAAGCTTCACCAGTGATTCAATCAAACAAAAAATCTATATTTTGCAAGAACAAAATAAACTTAAAATTTCTAAAGTAATTGGTGCAAATGCGATTTTTGCCGATGAAGAATAAAGAGGATTATCTTCCTATAAGGTTTAGGAAGCTACTATATAATTTGAATATGTTTATTTCCTAAGCTTTGAACCGTATCAACTATATCGGAGACAGTTTATTTTCTTACGTTCTGAATAAAGATAGGTTAAAGTCAAAACTTATCATAATTTTTGGTTGATATGTTGTTGATTCTATTTTAATTTATTAAAATAAACTTCCCCTAATAGATAAGAAATATTATAGTTCAAGTCGATTTTCCTATTTATATTGACCCATGAGCTTAAAATTAGATGTTCTTTTGAAACAGAATTCTGAGAATCTTTCTCCAAAGCAAAAAAAATTTAATCGTCTTATTAAAAAAGTCGAACAGCTTAAAGTGTTGCTAAGTGAATGGGAGCATGCACAAAATGATATACAAAAACGTGCCAGTGGTGAGATTCTCCCTAAATATGCTGAATTACACCAAATAATGTTCCAACAATTGGAAATATTGTGGAAACATAAACTAGAAACAAAATGGGCTAAAACCCAAGCTTTGAGATTAGATGATTTGATTGAGTCCGTTGCTAGTCAATTGATGATTGTGGATACACTTTCTGAAAAGCAATTTGAATTAGTTGAAAAGATATTATCTAGCTATGAAATATCTGAAGATGAATTTTTTAAAGCGGATATAAAAGAACATCAGCTCGAGGAAATGAATATAGTAGACCAAGAAGAATTGACAGCCGAGCGGCTAGACGAAATTAATAAACGTGCTTTCATTGAAATGATGGCAAGCAAATTAGGTGTTGAGTCTGATTACTTTGATTTTGAATTTAATTTATATGATCATGATGATTTTATAGAAAAATTGCATGAAAAAATGGAAAAAGATCGTGAGCAAGAGTTTTTAAAGCAATTAAATAAAACGGATAGAGATGATTATGAAAGAAAATTGAAAAACGAAAAGGATAAGCAAAAGAAATTAGCTGAGAAAAGAGCATTGGCTAAACAAAAAGCTAACCAGTCATTTAAAAATATTTATTTGAAAATTGCGTCTTTGATTCATCCTGATCGCGAGCAGAATGAAGAGAGAAAAATTGAGAAAACGGAAATATTACAGCGTGTTAATCAAGCTTATGAAAACAAGGATCTATTTGCTTTACTCAAATATCAAATTGAGTTTACCGCAAGTGTAGAAAAATTTAATAATTTAGCTAAAGAACAATTAGAGTTTTACAATATTAACTTGGAAGAACAAGCTGAAGAACTTCAGTCTAAAATTGATGATATTATTTACTCTTTCGATTGGAATGACCATATCGATATGCATTCACTAGGTAGGATTAAAGTAAAAGATTTATATAAAAAATTTGATAAAGATGTATTGATCATCAAAAAAAATCTTGAAAGAGCAGAGCGTGCTTTAGAAATTTTTAGTGATAGAGCGGAATTAAAATCCTTATTGCGGAAAAGATATTATTGACCAGTTGCTTTATCTTCTATTGACGTGGCAGGCTTTTCATGACACCCAACAAGAAAAATGATTAAAGTTCCAAGAAAAAAATGATGATTCATGTGATTTAAGTAATTTATTTATTTTCGATACCTCAGATTCTATCTTAAAAATTGCTTCTGTCAGGTCAAATGTCCTAAATTGAGCTTAGATTGTATGGTTGTTAATTCACATTTACTTAGCTTGGTTGAACAGGTCAGTGGAGAATATTTTGATTGTTTCAAATTCTGATCAAATTTTATCTATCGTGATTACCGGTGGAACTCGTGGAATTGGTTTAGGCTTAGCGGAAGCTTTTTTAAAGCTGGGTTGGTCAGTCATGATTTCAGCACGGAATAGTACTCAACTCAATCAAGTAGTTGCTGATTTAGGGGTACGTTATTCAGCTCAGCGAATTTGTGGCGTCTGTTGTGATGTGGCTCATTATGAAGATCTCCAAAAATTATGGGATGAAACAATTTTAAAATTTGGTCAGGTTAATGTCTGGATCAATAATGCTGGTACGTGTAATGCAGCAAGCGCCTTTACAGACATTACTCATACTGACATAGAAAATGTGATTAAAACCAATGTACTTGGTACGATGTTGGGTTCACAAGTGGCATTAAAAGGTATGACTCAACAAGGTTTTGGGCAAATTTTTAATATGGAAGGTTGGGGTAGCCGTGGTGAATGGAGTGCAGGAATGACGCCTTATGCAACCAGTAAACGGGCAGTTGCCTATCTAAATCATGCATTAAATAAAGAAGCCAAGCAAAGCAATATTTTGATTGGTACCTTAAGCCCTGGAATGGTGGCAACAGATTTGTTGATTTCTTCTTGGCAGCAAGGTGAAGTTAAAAACTGGCACAAAATGAAATGGCTATTTATGTTTGTGATCGACCCACCTGAGCAAGTGTGTGGTTATTTGGCAAAACGTGTAAGCCAAAATAATAAGCGCAATGCGCGTATCGTCTGGATGACACCGTAGCGTTTGTTGCTGCGGTTTTTTCAACCTTATTATTGGAAAAGAAATCCTGTACAGGGGACAGCTTTGGATCAACTCAAGGAATAGTGATTTTGCTTTGATGTATTCTTGGAATGATATTGAAAGAGCATACTTCCACCCTCTCCTAAAAGGAGAGGGATCTCCATTGTGTATATAATAATTATTTAATGAACAATGAAATTATCCTCTCTGTGGGGGGAGGGCTAGGGAGGGGGAAAATAAATTGAAGCTAAACCCAAAATTATTAGAATACGCATAAATCTATGCGACACGATGCCACAGATGCCGAACATCTCATGTGGCAAATTTTACGAGCTCAACGATTTATGAATTTAAAGTTTCGTCGTCAACATGTGATTGAGCCTTATATCGTCGATTTTTATTGTCATGAATTGAGCTTAGTGGTTGAGTTGGATGGTGGTCAGCATAATACAGATGTAGGCGTAGCTTGTGATAATGGAAGAACTCAGTTTTTAGAGGCTTTGGGACTTAAAGTTATTCGTTATTGGAATGATGATGTATTGAATCGGAGTGAGGTAGTATAGGAGGATTTTTTGAATATCTGTATTGAATTTAAAGACATCTCTCCCTAACCCTCTCCTGATAGGAGAGGGAACTCTATTTCGTATCAAATAAATATTAAATTCTTAAAGAGTGTTCTTTTCACATTTTGGGGAAGATTGAGGTGTTGGAATTTATACAGATATTTTTAGTTATTTCTCTTTAGCCCTCTCTTTGGAGGTGAGAGAAACCTGATCTTAGCCAGTATTGGGTATCAAATAACTATTCAATTAGTAATCAAAGTTCCCCTCTCCCTATGGGACAGGGCTAGGGTGAGGGTAATTCTTGAAAAAATTAGAGTGTATCAATTCGTTTTATTTTGCGAATTGATCTTTAAGTTAAATGGATATGAAATTGTTAAATTTTGGTTAAAAAAACATCATTGATCAAGTGTTGCTAAATCACTATTCATTATGAGTAAAATAAATTCTTCAAAATGATTACAAACCTTATTGTGCGTGTTACAGATTTCATAAATGCCTAATTCATTGCCATATTCATCTAGTTTGACGGCATAAGTAGTTATCCAGAGTAAGAATTCTGAAAATACAAAACAATTGGCATGAGGAAAGTTTTCAAGACCTTTTAAGTCTTTTGTCGGTTTAAATTCAGTTAAAGAAAAGAACGAATAGCCCTCATCACCAAAATTGGCTTCACCTGTACCATTGAATAAAATATTCTTTAAAAATTTGTGGAAGTTTAACCTCGTATTTTTGTTCGAATTTTATTATTTTTAACAGTGTCGCCGGCTGATTGATACGTAAATTTTGATTGATGAAATGTTGTTTTAATTTTTGAATAACCATGATTATTCTACTCAAAAAAGAAGGAAGCTTAATTAAGCTTCCTTCTTCTAAGATAAAATTACAAGTTTAAATTAAAGCGCCGCAATTTGTTCCATATTGGCTTTGATTTTCACCAATTGATCAGCAAACTCAGTGAGTTTGGCTTTTTCACCTTCAACAACTGCAGCAGGCGCTTTCGCCACAAAACCTTCATTGGCAAGTTTAGATGCAATCTGATCATGTTGCTTTTGCACTTTATCCAAGTCTTTTTGCAAACGCCCAAGTTCAGCTTTAGGATCAATCAAACCTTTCATTGGAACAAATACAGAAATACGACCCACAACAGAGGACGATGACAATGGCGGTTGTTCAGCATCTGTTAGGAAAGTAATACTTTCAACTTTAGCCAATGCTTTAAACAATGGTTCAATACGTGCAATCTGCGCTTTTTCGGCATCTGTTGTGTTTTGCAACAATACTGGCAATAAACGGGCATTACCTAAGCCCATTTCACCACGGATATTACGTACCGCACCAATCAAACCTTGTAATCCAAGCATGTCTGCTTCAGCCTGTTCGTTGATACGTTCAGGATTTGGTACAGGATATTGTGCCAACATGATGGTTTCGCCTCGGAGACCAATCATTGGTGCAAGTGTTTGCCAGATTTCTTCAGTCAAGAATGGCATGATTGGATGCGCAAGGCGTAAAGATGCTTCCATTACCGAAAGAAGAACACGACGAACTTCAGCTTTACGCTCAGTCGATATATTTTCATCATTCAGAACAGGCTTAGTCAGTTCTACATACCAGTCACAGTATTCATTCCAGATGAACTCATAAATCGCTTGTGCTGCCAAATCTAAACGATAGGTCGCAAACGCTTGTTGAACAGCAGCTTCTGCTTTTTGTAAACGGCTGACAATCCACTGTTCAGGAAGTTCCCAAAGATCTTGACGGACTTCCTGACCAATCGGCTGTTGTTCACAGTTCATCATCACGAAACGTGTTGCGTTCCAGATTTTGTTGGCAAAGTTACGGTAGCCCTCAACACGTTTCATATCGAACTTGATATCACGACCCGTATTGGCAAGTGCACAGAATGTGAAACGAACCGCATCTGTACCGTAAGCTTGGATACCTTCTGGGAATTCTTTACGAGTTGATTTTTCGATCTTGGCAGCTTGTTTAGGATTCATTAAACCTGTTGTACGTTTTTGTACTAAAGTTTCAAGATCTACACCATCAATCAAATCTAAAGGATCAAGTACGTTCCCCTTAGATTTAGACATTTTTTGACCTTCACCATCACGCACCAAACCGTGAACATACACAGTTTTAAATGGAACTTGTGGTGTACCATCTTCATTTTTCATGAAGTGCATGGTCATCATGATCATTCGGGCAACCCAGAAGAAAATGATGTCAAAACCTGTGACCAAAACATCTGTAGGATGGAACGTATTTAAGAAATAGTTTTCTTTATCTTTCGCTTCATCGCCGGTCCAGCCCAATGTTGAGAATGTCCAAAGCCCTGAAGAGAACCATGTATCGAGTACATCTTCATCTTGGTTTAATTCAATATCAGCCGCGATATTGTTTTTCGTACGAACTTCTTCTTCAGAACGACCAACATAAATGTTGCCTTCAGCATCATACCAAGCAGGAATACGGTGACCCCACCAGAGTTGACGTGAAATACACCAGTCTTGAATGTTGTTCATCCAAGCCATATACATGTTGCTGTATTGCTCTGGAACAAATTTGATTTCACCATCTTTTACTGCTTGGATTGCAGGTTCAGCCAAAGGTGCAATTTTTACATACCATTGGTCAGTTAAGAGAGGTTCAATGATTACGCCAGAACGATCACCACGAGGTGGCTTCAATGTATAAGGCTGAATTTGTTCTAACCAACCTTCCGCTTCAGCTTGCTCAACTAACTTTTTACGCGCAGCAAAACGTTCTAAACCGACATAGTCTGCTGGTGCAGGAATCGTTTTAGAAATCGCTTCACCTGCTTTGGCAATATATTCAAACTCAGCCAAAATTTCGGCATTTTTGTTGAAAATATTGATGATTGCGAGTTCACAGCGTTTACCCACTTCATAGTCATTGAAGTCGTGTGCAGGGGTGATTTTTACACAGCCTGTACCGAATTCTTTGTCCACATATTCATCTTTAACAATCGCAACCGCACGACCTGTGATAGGTAAAATGATATTTTTACCGACAAGATGCGCATAACGTTCATCATCTGGTGCAACAGCAACGGCAGTATCACCAAGTAAAGTTTCTGGACGTGTTGTTGCAACGACGATGTAATTTTTACCATCTTGAGTTCGTAATGATTGATCTTCTAAGAAATATTTGAAGTGCCACAATGAACCTTGTTCTTCCTTATCAGATTCAACCTCTAAATCAGAAAGCGCAGTTTGTAGTTTTGGATCCCAGTTAACAAGGCGTTTTCCACGATAAATCAAGCCTTGCTCATGCAGTTTTACAAATACTTCTTTAACTGCATTTGAAAGACCATCATCCATGGTAAAGCGTTCACGTGACCAGTCTACAGATGAACCAAGACGGCGAATTTGACGGGTAATTGTTCCGCCAGATTGTTCTTTCCATTCCCAGATTTTATCAATGAATTTCTCACGACCTAGGTCATGACGGCTGATGTCTTGGGCAGCCAATTGACGTTCAACCACCATCTGCGTCGCAATACCTGCATGGTCAGTACCTGGTTGCCAAAGGGTATTTTTACCAGACATACGGTTATAACGTGTCAAAGCATCCATGATGGCATTGTTAAAACCATGACCCATGTGCAAGCTACCTGTGACGTTCGGTGGCGGAATCATGATGCAGAATGAGTCGCCTTTACGAGAAGGTTGGAAATAACCTTTCTCTTCCCAAGTCTTGTACCATTTTTTCTCGATCTCGGTAGGATCGTAGGTCGTAGCAATGTTTTGCGCTGAATCAGTCATAGTAAAAACAGATCAAAAGTAAGTAAAAAATTGCATTCATTGTAGCAAATATTCTTCAGGAATGTTGAATCCTGTTGTGGAGTATTTACGTTGAATAAATTAAATATGAATAATCTTAGTTTTGATTGAATTTTTTGCTAAAAAATATGACAAATGTTGGAAAATAAAAGTTTTTAACTCGGTCACATTTACAAATGTTTTTTTTAGATTATTGATTTATTGACATTATTTTATTGAGTTGCGATGTCGGTGAGAGTATTTAAAGACAATGCAACATTTATATGGTTTTGTTAAGATCAAATCTAGTCGGATAAAACAACAACAGGGCGTAGTGCAATGCAATATAAAATTGATTTATTAATCAAACAACACACTTATCAAGAGTTGAAAAGTATTACTCAAAATTTAAATAATGGGGAAAAGCGGGATTTGGCAAAACAATTGGGCAATGTGTTTACGGATATGTCTTGCCAAGTATTAGATCAAGTTTTTGGAGCTTTACTCGAAGAACAGCGTAATAACCCAACATTAGATGCAACTGGTCAAAAAAAGCTGAAAGAGGCTGAACAAATTTTTTCTCAAATCGAAGGGGCTTTTAAAAAATATATGCCTTGGTCGATTTCCTTTTTTAGTAATGATCGTTTAAAACCAGTAGCAAATCATATTCTTAAAAAATTTGAGGATTCAGAGGCTAGCGAGGTGGTAATGTATTACCAATTAGATCGCCATCTTGGAGAAGAAGCGAGCAGTAATATCCAAAAAGTGATTGCTGGTGACACGCATGCTTTACCAGCAACCTTAAAAAATTTAGTTAAAATTATTGATCTAGGCGTATCTGAGTTTATCCGTGATCCTAAGACATTGTTAAAATTTAATTTTGTCGTTGATAAGACTTTAAATGGAGTAATCAATATGATCACCAGTACGGGGTATAAGCGCTTAGAAAAAGTAGGTGAGGAATATAATCCAAGTCACCCTGAAAAAGCTCAACATTATGCGAAACATTTTAGTAAGTTTTTGGTTGAGGCTTAAAGTCTAAATAAAGATGTCTGATTGATTTGACCTGCCTCGTGGTCTAATATTTATTTGTCCTATTCAAGAGCGTATTTACATGGAAAGTTTAGATGGAAAGGTGGTTTGGATTACGGGTGCATCATCAGGTATTGGTAAAGCTTTAGCTGCGGAATGTGCATTGCAGGGTGCGCAGGTGATCTTAAGTGCAAGACGTTTGGAAGAGCTGGAAAAAGTTCGTGTGAGTTTGCTTCACCCTGATCATCATCTTTCCGTAGTAATGGATATTACTGATGAAGCACAAGTTCGTCATGCTTATGAACAGGTCCTTGATCAAAAAGGGTGTATAGATTTGTTGATCAATAATGCCGGTTTAAGTCAAAGAGCATTGATTACAGAAACCAGTATGCAGACCGAACGTGCAATCATGGAAATTGATTATTTTTCACAAGTTTTTTTGACTAAATTGGTATTACCTACATTTATTGCTCAAAAATCAGGACGAATTGCTTATGTCTCAAGTGTTGCTGGGCTGTTAGGAACACAATATCGTGCAACATACTCCGCGGCAAAGGCGGCTATTCATATGTGGGCAAACAGTCTACGGGCTGAAGTGGCGCAGGATGGGGTAAAAGTTTCGGTGATTTTCCCTGGTTTTGTGAAAACCAACGTTTCATTTAATGCTTTAAATGGGGCAGGTAAGCCACAAGCACATCAAGATGAAGCAATTGAAAATGGCTTGGAAGCTGATGATTTTGCAAAGCAAACTGTTTCAGCACTTTTAAATGGTCAAGAATATATTGTAGTCGGTGGAGCTAAAGAAAAGTTGGGGGTGTGGGTATCTCGCTTGTCTCCTAAAACTTTGTATAAGATGATCCGCAAGATGAAAGTGAAGTAATTGAAGCTACTTTATTTAAATACATCTAGTAGCAATTGATCTATCTATAAATATCTGTCCATACACTTATGTTATATGAGATACGCATGCAAAAAATTATATTTAAAATAAGTGGCTTATCTTTTGTTTTAAGTGGCGCTGCTTATGCTGGTCTGTGTGATGATCATCAAGTGGTCAACAAGGTCTTGAAACAAGCCAAAATTACGAAGGCTGAACAGTCATTGATTCACTGTAAATCTGACCCTGTTGATGATTCAACGATGATTATGGCTTATGCTCAGTGGATTTCTGTTAAAGATCGTCCAGAAGAAGGTGAATATTATTTGGATTTAATCAAGTTTAAGCCTGAAAACTTAAAGGTTGTAGATCATTATCGTGTTACTGAACCTATGGTTTCTGATGCAATTAGTTTGGATTCAATTGAGTTGGATACAGCAAATTATAAAGTCACTGAATCAAATCGTGCATTGGGATTGAGATTGAATTATTCAGGGCATTCACAGCCCAATCCATTTTCCATGCAACTTTTAAATTTATATGATCTGCAAAATAAAAAGCAAATTTTGGACAGTTTGATTGTCACCCGAGATCGTGCAGAAACAGATATGGATTGTAATGCGGATGCAGAAGAGCGTACTTCTACGCTAGTGATGCAGAAAAATCAAACCAAAAAATATACCGACATTCTGGTCAATAGCAAAATTAAACGTTATCAGATGCAAATAGTCGCTGAGGAATGCCAAGAGGTGAATCATCAATTCAACCAACAACGTTTCACATTAAAATTTGATGGCAATCAATATCAAATTCCTCAAAGTTATAAAGATGAATATCAATATTAACAACAAGGTAGATCTTAGTTTATGGTCTGTAGTCTTGGTTAAGCGTTAAGGTGCTTTGATTAAAAATTTAGACATCAATTCCGCATTTTTTCCTCTCAACTGCCATGACATACACCGAACACCACCACCCATTTTGCAGACTTGAGCGGATTGCACAGGAATAACGGTTCGTTTGGTCAGTCGGCGAATCTGTTGCAGTGCAACAGCATCCTGTTTGATCCCAAATTGTGGAAAATAAATCCGTTCAGGAGTTACCAGCATATTGGTATATAAGCCACAAGCGGAACCAAATTTTTCATCGTAAATTTGGCTGCCATCATAAGGCGTCACAATCTCATGAATCTTGATATTGGGAATACCTCGTTGCAAATCTGCTTTGAGTTGTTTCGAATAGTCAAGATCTTCTGGATATGCGTTGATGACAACTGTTTCTTTTTCGATAAAGCTGACTACTCCATCTGCATGTTCTAAGCCACCTTGTTCATCTGCTTCAATAAATGCAATATGTTTTGCACCCGTCAGTTGAATGAGTTTTTGCCGTGCAGCAGTTTCAGATAAATGATTATCAGATAAAAATTTAGTGCTGATCACCACATTCCCATAACCATCTTCAACCCAATTACCGCCATCGTTCAGTAATGGAGTTTGGATAAATTGCAGTCCTGCTTTTTGACTATATGCTTTAAAGTCTGCTTGAACATCATCGGAAATGGCTTGAGCTTTTTTGCCTCCACCTTGTCCTGCTGCTGTATAACGAAAAAGAATAGGTTGATTGGGATTAGCACTACTAAAATCACGCATCCAAATATCTTGCATTGGCGCTATAGCAACATGCTGTTTTCCCAAAGCTTTGACATAATTTGGATAAAGCTGTTGATCGGTTAAAATTACAACATTATCACCATGTTGAATAATTTTTTTCGCATAATCGACATGAAAATCAAAAATGTCATCGATGACTTTTGAATAATATTTATCATGGCTTTGTGGTGAGGCAAGTACAATTAATTCTGCTTTTATGCTCAATGGAAGCATGGTGATCAATCCTATGCTAAGTTGCAGTGCTAAATTTTTCATTAAGCCAAGCCTATGTGCATCATTAAAAAGTTGTAGTTTTTTTACGACCAAATCTAGGATATAACAGTTGAATCAATCCTGAGATTATCATGATCTGGCTGGCTGAAGTAAATCAAGATCATTCATTTATGAAAACGAATGATCGATGTTTAAACACATACAATTATTATGTTGCCGTACCATAAGCAAACACTTCAACCATGCCACCTTGCATGCCGAGCTCGGTTGTACTTAAACGTAAGCCCATAATATGGGTTGATCCTACATTCTCAGCTTCTTGTTTTAAACGTACAATTGCTTCGCGCCGTGCACGATCAACTACAGTTTCATAAGTGGTTAAACGTCCACCAAAAAAATTCTGAATTTGTGCAATGATGTATTTAAAGTAATCATGAGAAATGACCACATTACTACTGATCAATTGCCCTTGACGTTCAGAAGTCTGAAACTTATTGGTATCAATACGAATATGCGCAAGGCGTTGTTCTTTTTCCGCCAATTCCTTTAGATGCTTTTGTTCAATGAATCGCCCGAAGCCCCATCCAATAAAAAACAGAACCAGTGTTAATCCGATTTTAAAAATTAAACCATCCATTTACGTTGCCTAATTTGAAAATGGGTCGGGAAGTTGTGTTTGCTTTGGCTCAACAATTACTGCTGTACCATAAACAAAAAGTTCTGATGCCCCTTGTGCAATATTTGAGGTGGAAAAACGAATCCCCACAATAGCATTGGCACCCAAAGCTTGTGCTTTTTCAATCATTCGATTCATGGCTTCTTGGCGCGATTCTTCTAATAATTCGGTATAGCCTTTCAGTTCACCGCCCACAATATTTTTTAAACCAGCCATCAAATCACGACCGACATGCTTGCTTCGAACAGTACTTCCGTAAACCACATCAAGTTGTTGCTTAATATTGTGGGCAGGAACAGTTTCCAAATTGCTTAATTTCATTGTTTTTCAATATTCAATAATGATGATTTGTTTCCAACATAGAAAATTCTGCTTCAAAATGCAATAAAAAAAAGCCCACCGAAGTGAGCTTTTATGATCAATTTGATTTTACTTACTTTTTATCGTTTGGATGGTATTTCAATTCAGACGAAGAAGCAGGCTGTGCAATTTGATCTGAAGTATTGGCTTTCAGACCACCACCTAAGGTTTTATACACTTCAATTTGATTGTTTAAATTGGCTTGTTCTAAAAGTAACAAACCTTGTTCAGCAGAATATGAAGTACGTTGCGCATCTAATACCGATAAGAAACTGTCAATACCTGCACGGAAGCGGGCATTTGAAAGTTTATAGGTCGTATTGGTCGCATCAACCAAACGTTTCTGTGCAGATAGACGATCACCAATATTTTGACGTGTCGCTAAAGCATCATTCACTTCACGGAAAGCAGATTGAACAGATTTTTCATAATCAGACAACGCAATTTGTTGATCTGTTTCTGAAATTTTAATGTTCGCTTTACGAGTACCCCAATCCCATAGTGGAATATCAAGGCTAGGACCTAAAGACCATACGAATGAGCCAGATTTAAACAAATCACTTAAATCCGTCGACGCATAACCCGCAGAACCCGTCAAGCTAATGGTTGGGAATAAACGTGCTTTAGCAGCACCAATATTCGCACCCGCAGCTGAAAGTTTATATTCTGCTGCTTTAACATCAGGACGGTTGTTCAACAAGTCACTTGGCAAGCCAGCAGCAAATGCTGAATTTGTGGTAATACGTGTTACACGTTGTTTAGGCAGCAAATTATCAGGAACTGTTTGTCCAACAAGTAAGTTCAACAAGTTTTGAGCTTGAGCAATTTGTGTCTTATAGTTCGCAACATCATTACGAGCAGTTTCAACGGAGATCTGTGCCTGACGAACAGGAACTTCACTGTCAATACCCACATCAAAACGTTTTTTGTTGAGATTGTAAGAATCGAGTTGCGCTTTGAGTGTTTGGTCAGCCAGTTTAAGTTGTGCTGTCGCAAAAGAATAATTTAACCAAGCCTGTGCAACTTGACCTATTAAGCTGATTTGCGTTGCATCACGTGCACTTGCAGTCGATAGATAAGTATCTAGTGCATTGTCTTTTAAACTTTTTACACGACCCCAAAAGTCCAACTCATAAGAAGTTACACCTAGACCAACGTTATAACGTGTCTGAGCACCCATGCCTTGGTCTTGACGTAAAACACCGCCACTTGCACCAATCGTAGGTAACTGATTGTTTTCAGTGATTTGATAAGCTTGTTGTGCACGTTGAATATTCAATGTTGCTGTACGTAAATCACGGTTGTTGGCTAAAGCAAGATCGAGCACTTGAAGCAAGCGTTGATCTGCAAAAAACTCTTTATAGCCTTGTGAAGCAATGGACGTACCCGTGCCATTATCAATATAACTCGTAGGTATGTTCGCTTGAGCTACCGGTTCTGGGCCACGCATGCTTTGACAAGCTGTCAAAGCAAGCGCAAGTGCAGATACCGCAATGCTACGACCTGAAATAGACCATACGTTTTGCATCACGATTTATGCTCCTGAATATTTTGATTTTTAGGTTTGTACTTAAAGATACTACGAATCCATACGAAGAATACAGGAATAAAGAAGATACCTAAAAGTGTTGAACTAATCACACCACCCAATACACCATATCCGACTGAGTGTTGGCTACCAGCGCCTGCACCTGTTGACAGAGCAAGAGGGAGTACACCGAAACCAAACGCCAAAGTTGTCATAATGATTGGACGTAAACGCATTTTTGCAGCATGCAATGTAGCTTCAAACAGCTCTTCGCCTTTTTCTTGCAACTCTTTCGCAAATTCTACAATCAAAATCGCATTCTTCGCAGACAAACCGATGACTGCAATGAGTGCCACTTGGAAGTAAATGTTATTGGAAAGATTTGGATCACCTTTAATGATCATACCGAAATATGTCAATAACACCGCACCCAATACACCTAATGGAACCACAAGTAATACTGAGAATGGAATCGACCAGCTTTCATAGAGTGCTGCAAGACACAAGAATACAATCAATAATGAAAGCGCATACAAGAATGGTGCTTGAGCGCCAGACTCACGTTCTTCTAATGATAAACCTGTCCATTCATAGTCATAACCTGACAAGCCCATAGATGGTAATTTGGCAATGATTTCTTCCATTGCTGCCATCGCATCACCAGAGCTGACACCAGGGGCAGGCGTACCTTGAATGTTGACAGAGGCAACACCATTGTAACGTTCTAGACGAGGTGAACCATAAGTCCATTTACCTGTTGCAAAAGCAGAGAATGGAACCATTTCACCTTTGCTATTACGCACATACCATTTGTTTAAGTCCTCAGGCATCATACGAGCATTCGCATCACCTTGGACATAAACTTTCTTCACACGACCACGGTCAACGAAGTCATTGATATAAGAACCACCCCAAGCCATGCTCATGGTTGAGTTGATATCAGCAATGCTTACACCCATCGCACCTGCTTGCGCTTGGTCGATTGTGATTTGATACTGAGGCGTATCTTCTTGACCATTTGGTCGTACACCGACAAGACGTTTGTCTTGTGACGCCATGCCCAAGATCGCATTACGAGCAGCAATCAGTTTGTCATGACCTTGACCACCTGGATCTTTTAACTGCAAGTTAAAACCAGCAGTTACACCTAATTCAGGCATTGCAGGCAATTGCAGTGGCATAACATATGACGCATCTTTGATGATCATGTTGAGTGCCATACCACGTTGAATGACTGCACCAATCTGTTGTTCAGGTGTTGTACGTTCTTCCCAATCTTTCAAACGAATGAAAGCAAGCCCCGCATTTTGACCGACCCCAGTGAAGGAGAAACCAGCCACACTAAATACAGATTTAACTGAATCTTTTTCTTTATTTAAGAAATAGTTGGTCATGGTATCAATGGTTTTACCAGTACGATCCAAGGTTGCATTTGGTGGTAATTGTACCAAGGTCATGACAATACCCTGATCTTCTTCAGGTAAGAATGAAGACGGCATTTTGATAAATACAGTGACCAATACACCAACGACAACAGCATAAATAATTCCTGAGAATATTTTATGGTGAGTCATGCGGTTTACACCATTTTGGTATTTTTCCGCAGTACGATCAAAAGCATTGTTAAACCAACGGAAGAAACGTGCAAAGATGTTATTGCTTTGTTCTTTGTTTGGATCATGCTGTTTCAAAATAGTCGCACACAGTGCAGGCGTAAATGTTAAAGCAACAATTAATGAAAGCACCATCGCAGTCACGAGCGTGATCGAGAATTGTCGATAAATTACACCTGTTGTACCCCCAAAGAATGCCATTGGAACGAATACAGCAGTCAATACTGAGGTAATACCTACCAATGCACCAGAAATCTGTTTCATTGAAAGTTCTGTGGCAGTGACTGGATCTAAATGATCTTCCTGCATGACCCGTTCAACGTTTTCGACCACAACGATGGCATCATCCACCAAGAGACCAATCGCCAGAACCATCGCAAACATGGTCAGTGTATTGATTGAGAATCCAAATAGATTGATGATGGCAAAGGTACCCAACACAACCACTGGAACAGCCATTGTTGGAATAATCGTTGCACGCCAGTTCTGTAAGAACAAGAACATGACAAAGAATACAAGAATAACCGCTTCGATTAAGGTATGAACCACACTTTCAATCGACAGTTGAATAAATGGCGTGGTATCAAATGCCAATTCATCTTTCATGCCAGCAGGGTAGTTCTTACGTAAATCAACCAAACGTGCTTCAACTGCTTTCGCTGTATCTAATGCATTGGCACCCGTCGCAAGTTTAATTGCAACACCGCCAGCAGGTTTACCATTGTACTTCGAGTCAAACTGATAGTTGTCCGCACCTAATTCAACACGAGCAACATCACCTAAACGTACTTGAGCACCGTCACTGGTGTTTTTCAAGAAGATGTTTTTAAACTGTTCAGGTGTGGTCAACATGCTTTGCGCATTAACCGTTGCGTTCAACACTTGCCCGTCAACAGATGGCGCACCACCTAATTGACCTACAGCAACCTGTGAGTTTTGTGCACGAATTGCTGCTGCAACATCACTCGGTGTAAGCCCTAAACTGGTTAATTTTGCAGGATCAAGCCAAATACGCATCGCATATGAACCACCAAACACTTGCACTTCACCCACACCCGCCACACGGCTTAATGGTTCTGAAATGTTTGAGTTTACATAGTCCTTAATGTCATTTGCAGAAAGGCTGTCTTCTGTAGAATAGAATGCAAGTACCTGTAAGAAACTTGCGCCAGACTTGGTCACTTTCACACCTTGACGTTGTACATCTTCAGGCAAAAGCGCAGTTGCTGACTGTAATTTGTTTTGTACTTGAACTTGGGCGATATCTGGATCGACACCTTGTTCAAAGTTTAATTGGATTGAAGCCTGACCGTTACCCGCACTGTTAGATGAGATGTAACGTAAGCCATCCAAGCCATTCATTTGTTGTTCGATAATCTGTGTAACTGTATTCTCAACAGTTTCAGCAGATGCACCTGGATATGTCGCAGAAATGGTGACAGTCGGTGGTGCAATCGTCGGATATTGTGCAATGGGCATTTTTGTCAGCGTGAGTACACCCGCTAACATAATGACTAATGCAATTACCCATGCAAAAATCGGACGATGAATAAAGAATTGAGCCATTCAGTCTACCCCTTAAGCATGTGAAGTAGATTTTTGTTCACTGTTTTTTTCTTGCTGAGCCGCAGGTTGAGCAGCTGTTGCTGGTTTAGGCGCAGCTTGTCCAGGTTGAGCTTCAGCTTGTGGTTGATAAGGTTTAGCAACCACTTCCTGTTCAGGTTTAACTTTCGCGATACCATCAACAATGACTTTATCACCTGTATTTAAACCTTGAGTGACGATCCAATCTTTGCCATGAACACCTGCAGTTGTGATTGGACGACTTTCAACAGCACCTTTTGCATTGACAATCATTGCAATGGCTTGACCTGTTGGCGTACGTGTAATCGCAGCTTGCGGAACCAAGTAAGCATTTGGAATCACACCCTGTACGATTTGCGCGTTGGCAAACATACCTGGCAATAACAAGTGATTCGGATTTGAGAACACAGCACGTAAGGTCACCGAACCTGTTTCTGGGTTTACACTTGCGTCAGAAAATGCCAGATTTCCTTCGACAGGGTAGTAACTACCATCTTCAAGTTTTAAGCGTACTTTTGTGTTGTTACTGCGATCAATGCTACCTTGACTCAACTGTTGACGTAGACGTAACAACTCAGCACTTGATTGGCTGATGTCTACGTAAATTGGATCAAGTTGTTGAATTGTCACTAAAGCATTTGCCTGATTGGCTGTGACTAAAGCACCAGCAGTAACAGATGAACGACCTGATTGACCAGAAATAGGCGAACGAACAGTTGAATAGCCTAGGTCAATTTGTGCATTTTTAACAGTCGCATTTGAAGCAGCAATATCTGCTTCTGCAAGTTTTATTTGAGCAAGTAAGTCATCATATTCTTGTTTAGACACGGCGTTAATGCCAACAAGTTGGCGATAACGATTTGCTTTCACTTGTAATGAATTTAAATTCGCTTGCTGACGTACTAAAGCTGCTTTTGCATTGTCTAAGTTTGCACGGTTAACTCTCGAATCAATCTCGTAAAGAGGTTGACCTTCACGAACAAAACTACCTTCTGTAAACAAACGTTTTAAAATCACACCACTTGTTTGCGGACGAACTTCAGATATTTGATATGCTGAAGTACGACCAGAAAGTTCTACAGTTTGTTCAACGCTTTGTGGTTGAGCAACAATGACACCAACTTCAGTCGGCGGCATTTTTTGGGCAGCACCACCAGCTTCTTGTGCTGATTTAGGATCTTTGCTGCAACCTACAAGTGCAATACTTGTTGCGAGAGCACAAGCAGTAAGGGCAGGAGCCCAAAGCTTTGCCGACATCATTATTCCACCTCGTTTAGATTCTTATCTAAAAATAATTTGTTCTGACTTAACGTTTCTGGTGTCAATATGAACCATAAAATAGCAGCCCATATGAAACCTATACCCCATCCAGTGAGTACATCAGTTGGGAAATGTGCTCCCAGATAAATTCTAGAGACCCCCATGCTTAGAAACCATAAAAAGCCCGCCAAGCCAATCCATTTAACGTGGTGATGCTTTTGAAATATAAACATAATCGAACAACATACAATAGCAGCATAAATACTGTGAGCACTGGGAAATGAAGCACCATAGGTTTGCACCATCTGGTAGATTTCATCAGGTCGTGGGCGATTGACTAGATATTTAATTATCCAACCAATCGCTGAAGCACCAAGTAACCCAATACTGATCATCAGTATGTTTGCATACTGTTTTAGGCGTATGAAATATACATTACATAGCCCTGCAATCACGATCATTGACGGTAAGCCGCCTAGATAGGATAGGCTAAGCGCAATACCATTTAAAAAATCTAAACGGTGTGAACTCATCCATACAACACTTGATAAATCAAATAGTTGTACTTGGTTTATGGTTAAACCAATACTCCCAATAAGTAAACTTATACAGCCAATAAGGAGCAATACATAAGGCATAAAATGACCTAGAGTATAAAAACATGTACGTTAAGTTTATTTAATGCACTGAAGTGTACTCGCCAGTACACTTTTTTTCAAGTGAGTAAAATTAGGTAATTTATACTAATTTCTTTTTGTAAAATATTTGACATTTTGCACAAAAAATAACAAAAAGTTTAGTGATTTAGTTTGTTTTGTGGTGTTGCTTCGTCTTCAAGCTGTAACGGTTGCTTTGGTGGCCAGAAAAAATCAATTGGGCGCGTTGAAAAATGAGTAAATATCAGTTTTGCCAAAGGTTTCCATTGGGAAAAGCGCACTTGTCTTGCTCTGAGTGCAACGATAATCGTTAAAGTAAAACTTACAAATAAGTTGGTTAAACCGATACATAAAACACCCAGAAAAGAAACGATAATCAAACCGATATCTGGAGAGCCATTAATCGTCATTAAACCTTGAATAAAGTTTGCAGATGCAAAAGCAATATGGCGAATATCTAAAGGTAAACCCAAGATAAAACCAATGGTTCCCATACTTCCAAGCATGATACCAAAGAGGAAATTACCTGCCAGCGCACCCAAATTGCGTTCAACATAATCCGCAAATTTATTGAGTCGTTCCTGTCCTAAAAATTTCTTCCATTTGGTGTGAGCTTTCAGGCGTGGTCCGACCTTGCGATAAACCGACATATTGTCGAAATATCCAGCAATTAATCCTGATAAAAACAAACAAACACCGGCAATTGCTGCATGTGGAATGGCAAGTGAGGTAAACGGATTCAAGCTATGCAGTAAAGTCGTGGCTTTGGCATGTGTGAGCAAAGGTTCATCCATTGCCAATTGCCATAAATAGGTGATGAGTGCAGCTGTTGGTATTGCAATCGAAATATTGCCTAAAATCGCAATAAACTGAGTGCGAATAATATTAATAATCAGACCTGCAAGTTCTGCAATTTGTGCCGTTTTTGATCCTTTTTGATGCTGTACTGTCGAGGCAAGTGCTGCAGCAGTCATTGCTGGTTGTTTGGTGGCAACCGTAAAGTGTAAAACATGAATCAGAATAAAACCCAGTGAATAATTCATGCTATACAGAAAAGCATGCATAAAAGGCGCGAGCACTAAACGTGCAGAGAGGATTTTAAGGGTTGCCATTGTGGCAATGATCACACCAGCACCTGCTGCTGCTTGATACATACCCAAGAAGCCTTTTTTATCAGTACTTACGTAATGTTCACCTGTTTTGCTGGCATTTTCTGTAACTTGTAGAGCAATCAATTCACTATTGGTTTTGAGTAAATCACGAACACTCGTTTCACTATAATGCGCATCAACCAAGTCAGTCAGTAGTTCTCCACACAATGCATAACGAATCTGATCATCTTCTACCAAGAGATTCAATAACAGTTCTATACGATCCAAACATTGTTCAAGCAGTGACAATAAATAGGTCAAACTTAGACTGACACCAATTCGCTTAATTGCTCGACGAACCTTGAACACCACATCACGACACTGTTCAATCATCACCAAGGCTTGATCTGCATCTGGTGGAACAGTGACCGCATACTGATCCTGATCGCGGTGTTGTTTTTTATAAGCTTCTATAAACTCAACGATTTCACGGTTTTGGACTAAAAATGGAGATTCATATTCCTGTAATTCAGGATAAGCATTGATAAACTCAGGATATAAACCAATACCACTAATACGGTAGGAGAGTACGGTAATCGCTTTAATAATATCGCGTTTAATACCAAGTTTATCATTGCTATAACGATGCCCTTGATTAAGAAGTTGAAATAACTGTTTCCAATGCGCTGAATCAATATTTTCAAGCCAATATTTATCACTGCGTTGATAAAAAACCTTACCGACTAAATCTTTTAGTTCTGTTTCATCAGGTAATAAAGGAAGAAAGTGAGCACCAATACGTTGCCCAAGCTGATTCCAGAAACCATCTAAGGATAATATGCCACTGTCCGCATATAGCCCGGCTTGTTTGTAATGATTGACTAGCTTGAGTAAGTAACCTTGAAATGCTGAAGATGCATTAGGCGTAATGAGTAGAGATTGAATTAATGAATTGAATTTATTTTCAATTTCTTCTAGGTTACGTGTGTCATTGGGTCTGATCCGTTTGACTAGCTCGATTAAAATATCAGGATTTGGAACAACTTTGGGATCATCAAGTTGTTCCTGCATAAGGAGAAAAAGATCATTAAAATGTATATGCATAGGCCTTGTTAAATTCTATTGAATGCGATGTAAGGCAAGTTGCGCCAAGTTATACAATGCTTGACGGTATTTAGATTCAGGTAAATGACTCAGTGCTTGGATCGCAGCTTGTGTTTCTTCATTTGCACGGCGACTACAATAATCTAAAGCACCAGAAGTTTGAACGATTTGAATCACACTTTCTAAATCTGCTGTCCCGCCAGTTGCAATACTCTTACGAATAATTTCGTGTTCTTCGCCTTGTGTATTCGCTAAAGCAGAGATTAAAGGTAAAGTTGGTTTTCCTTCCATCAAATCATCACCAATATTTTTACCTAATGTTTCAGCGTCAGAGGTATAGTCTAAAATATCATCGATGATTTGGAAGGCATTGCCAAAATGTCCAGCAAAAAGACGGAGTGGCTCACGATATTGAGGTTGACCAGCAAGAATAGCAGCGCCTTCTGTTGCTAATTCAAATAAACGTGAAGTTTTACCGTGAATAATATCTAAATATGTTTGTTCTGTGGTTTCAGGTTGATGTTGTGCCTGAAGTTGTAAAACTTCACCTTCAGCAATTTCACAGGTTCCTGTCGAAAAATCTTTTAACAACACCATATTGTCCAGATCAACCAGCAAGTCAAATGCACGTGAAATCAGGAAGTCACCTACTAAAACTGCCGTTTGGTTATTCCATGTTGCGTTTGCAGTTGGACGACCACGACGCAAACCTGACTCATCAACGACATCATCGTGAACCAATGTTGCCGTGTGCAACATTTCAATAATGGCAGCCAGTTTACGGTAGGGCTCCATTTGCGTGTCTGTTGCACCGCAAGCTTTTGCTGCAAGTAAACACATAATGGGGCGCATACGTTTTCCGCCAGCTTCAACCACATGCTTACTGACCGCCATCACCAAAGCAACTTTTGAGGTAATACCTTCATTAATAAACTTGTCCATCGCAGCAAAGTCTGTTGCAACAGGAGCGAGAATATCTTGCTTAAAGTCGATGGTCATCGGGTGGGAGCCTCATGCAAATGCGTTATAAGTCGTTAGTGTAACAATGAATATGTCTGAATGTTGCTTTTGGAAGCAGACATCGTGCCTGAATCTTAATGATTTGTTCTTTAATTGTCCAAAAAAGCATAAAACATTAAATATTCTGCACGTTGTTGTTTTGAGCTACATAGTAGCGGATTTGTTTTAAAAATCTATTTCAATTTAATAAAAAAATTCACATATTCAAGGGCTAAACCTTAAAAAAAAGTGATTATTGCGATTAATTTGTAGGCAATGTTAATATTTCATGAAAATGACTTGTTGTTTAATTCATTATCACTTAAAATCTTTGCCCTTGTATAACCCCCAGTGGCGTTCGTTTTAAGATCGATATATTCCTTTATCGGCACGACGACACGGGCAAGTTGGAGTACGTTATGTACGCAGTAATCCAAAGCGGTGGTAAACAGCACCGTGTTGTTGAGGGTGAAACCCTTAAAGTTGAATTGTTGAAAGCTGAAACAGGCGCAACGATTACATTTGATGATGTATTAATGGTTGTGAATGGCGAAAGCATTCAAATCGGTGCTCCAGTTGTAGCTGGCGCAAAAGTAACTGCAGAAGTGGTTGGTCACGGTCGTCATGACAAAATCCGTATTATTAAAATGCGTCGTCGTAAGCACTACCGTAAGCAACAAGGTCACCGTCAATGGTTTACCGAGTTGAAAATTACTGCGATCGCAGGTTAATCACTAGGAGTATAGAGACATGGCAACTAAAAAAGCCGGTGGTTCGACTAAAAACGGTCGTGATTCGAACCCTAAAATGTTAGGTGTTAAAATGTACGGTGGTCAAGCTGTGACTGCTGGTAACATTATCGTTCGTCAACGTGGTACAGAATTCCACGCTGGTGCAAACGTAGGTATGGGTCGTGACCATACTTTATTTGCTACTGCTGACGGCGTAATCAAATTTGAAGTGAAAGGTCAATTTGGCCGTCGCTATGTATCTGTTGAAGTGTAAGCTTTAATGGTTCGAAAAAGCCCGCTTAATTGCGGGCTTTTTTATGTTCAATTGTTGCTTAAAATTAAATTTATTCTTCATCATGATGAATAGTTTTCTACATATTGCACTAATAACAATACAAAACTTCTTATTTTCTCAATTATTACTGACATGATTTAGTTTAAGATAGGTCATCTAAATAACATCCTGCATGCAGTTTTATATGCAGACATAGTAAAGGTGAACATATGAATATGCTTCGTAAAACGATGGGTGCAGTAGCCGTAGGTGCAGCTCTGCTTGCGCCAGTCATGAGCACAACAGTTTTTGCAGCGACTGCTGCGTCGGAGCAACAAGCGACAGCAAACCTTGTCAAACAGCTCAGTGGCGTAAAAAGCTTTACTGCTAATTTTGAACAAACCACCAAAGCAACACAAGCGGGTAAAGCTGTACAGAAAAAAGGCTTAACTGCCCAGCATATGAACCAGACCTTTAAAGGGACGATGAAAGTCGAGCGCCCAGGAAAGTTCTATTGGGAAACGACAACGCCTGCAAAACAGACGATCGTGACTGCTGGACGTACTGTATGGATTTATGATCCTGATCTACAACAAGCCGTTAGACAGAGCTTAGATGAGCAAGTGGCAAATACGCCTGCATTGTTATTAAGTGGAAATACCCAGCAGATTCAAAAAGCGTATCGAATCACTCAGCCAGATGCAGGTAAAACCTATTACACGCTTTATCCTAAGCAAAAAGATGGGGCTTTCCAAAGCTTAACGATAAGTTTTGGGGCTAAAAATGCACCGACACTGATGATCTTGCAAGATTCATTGGGGCAAACCACTACTGTACGTTTTAACAACGTCAATGTGAATGCTGCAATTCCTGCTTCAACTTTTAATTTTGTGCCTCCTAAGGGGACAGATATTATTGATCAATAAGCAATTTTTTTGCAACAAGAAGCAACCTTTGGGTTGCTTTTTTATTTATTCATGCGTAAACAAAGTCAAAATAAATAAGCTGTGATGCTCTTTGTAAAGTGAGACCTTAGAAATATATGAGCTTTATCTAAGTTGGATTGAGATCAAAAAAATAAAGCGATTTTTCGAGTAAAATGTGGGTCATTAACAATTATGAATATTAATTTGAAATTTCTAGTTTTATGATAAAAGAAATCTCTAATTATGCTTTATAACATGGTAATGCAAGTGAATTTAAAAACAGGATTGGTTGTATCAGCACTATTTTCAGTCTTACTGATCGCTACAGGTTGTCAAGAAAAGCCTGCTCCTCAGGCAGAGCAAACTGGGACAAGCACTGCAAAATCGACGCAAATTCCATTGATCCAAGCAAAAGTTCAACGTGTTGATGGTATTAAAAAGCAGTTCTGTGATGAAGAGGGCTGTACTCAATACGATTTGCAGACTGTAAAAAGCAATGTACCTTGGATTGATGAGTATTTTCTAAATCGAATTAAAAAAGATGTACCTGGTGCGTTTGAGAAAGACCAAGGTCATGCTTCAGCCGAAAGCGAAGCGCAGACATCTCCAAAAGGGCTCAATCAAAATTCAATTTATGTTCGTTTTATCTCTCAACAAAATAATTTAGCCACTTTTGTGATTCAAACCTATACCTATGCAGCAGGAGCTGCGCATGGAATGTATCATAATGAATATGTGACCTTTGATTTAAGCACACAAAAGCGCTTGGCACTTACCGATATTTTAAAACCGAATGTCGAAGCCAAAGTTGCAGAGCAACTTTATGATGCTAACTCTAATTGGTTGATTCAAAAAGATATTACGCGTGATAAGTTGCAATTGAGCGATAATTATTATTACGGTGTAAATGGAATTGTCTTTGTTTATCCATTGTATGAATTAACCTCTTATGCAGAAGGCATGCCAGAGTTAAAACTACCGTATCAAACGGCGAAAGATTTGATTAAACCCGAATACTTACCAAGTTTACCTCAGGTTGAAGCAGAGACAGATAAACCAGCAACATCATAAATATGTTGTAAAATCATACAATTCACAATGCTAACACGCTCTGTCACTGTATTTTTTGCAGTGAAGAGCTTACACTATAGCCAGTTTTTTTCTTAACTTTAGATTGACTATGATCGACCCAAAATTAATCCGAAATAATATCGAGGCAGTTAATTTAGCCTTGGCAAAACGTGGTGTGCAACTGAATGTTAAAGAATGGGCATCACTAGAAGCTCGCCGTAAAGAAATTCAGTCTAGAACTGAAAACTTACAAGCGGAACGTAATTCGGGTGCGAAACAAGTTGGTCAAATCAAAAAATCCGGCGGGGATGCTTCTGAAATCATGGCACGTATGGGTGCGATTGGTGATGAAATCAAAGCAGCTGAAGTAGAATTAAATGAACTTCAGGCTGAGCTTGAAGCAAAATTGATGTCTATTCCAAATTTACCACATGAGTCTGTACCAGAAGGTAAAGATGAAAGTGATAATGTCGAAATCCTGAAATGGGGAACGCCACGTCAATTTGATTTCGAGATTAAAGATCATACTGATCTTGGCGAAATGATGGGCGGCTTAGAGTTTGAAACTGCGACAAAACTGACAGGTACACGTTTTAGTGTGCTCAAAGGTCCTTTGGCGCGTTTACAACGTGCGTTAACCCAATTCATGTTGGATACTCATACGCTTAAAAATGGTTATACCGAAGCTTATGTCCCTTATCTTGTTAATGCTGATTCATTGCGTGGAACAGGGCAATTACCTAAATTTGAAGAAGACTTATTCAAATTACAAGGTGAGAAAGAATACTATTTGATTCCGACGGCTGAGGTTCCTGTAACCAACTTTGTTCGTAATGAGATTATTGATGCTGATCGTTTACCTCTGAAGTATGCAGCACATACACCATGTTTCCGTAGTGAAGCAGGTTCATATGGTCGTGATACTCGTGGTTTGATTCGTCAGCACCAATTTGACAAAGTTGAAATGGTTCAAATCGTTAAGCCTGAAGACTCAATGGATGCTTTGGAAGCGTTGACTGGACATGCCGAAGGTATTTTACAAGCATTGGGCTTACCGTATCGTAAAATCGTTTTATGTGGCGGAGATATGGGCTTTGGGGCATGTAAAACTTATGACTTAGAAGTTTGGGTACCAAGTCAAAACACTTACCGTGAGATCTCTTCTTGTTCAAATATGTGGGACTTCCAAGCACGTCGTATGATGGCTCGTTATCGTGCAGACCAAAAGAAAACTGAACTGGTGCATACCTTGAATGGTTCTGGTTTGGCTGTGGGTCGTACCTTGTTGGCGGTGATGGAAAATTATCAACGTGCGGATGGCTCTATCGAAGTACCAGAAGTATTACGTCCGTACATGGCTGGTGCAACATTCATCGATTAAGCAATGATTTGCTGATCAATGTGTGAGTTATGTGCATAAATATTGCTTAGTACAATCAGATTTGAACTTTTGAGGAACACTGTGGAAATTTTCCCAATTTCATTAAAATTGCAAGGGCAACCTTGTCTGATTGTTGGTGGTGGGCATATTGCCTACCGCAAAGCGGTATTATTGGCTAAATCGGGTGCAGTTATTTATGTGATTGCCCCTGACATAGAAGCAGAGCTTTTAGCGCTCGTACATTCGACGCATGGGCAATATCATCCAGAAAAATTTAATGTACAACTCAGCCTAAGTCATTATCGCTTGGTGATTGCGGCAACCAATGATAAAGCTGTAAACCAAGCTGTTTTTGAGCATTGTGAAGATCTCAATATATTGGTCAATAGTGTAGATGATCCTCCGCATTGTCGTTTTATGGTGCCTGCCATTATTGATCGTTCACCGTTGGTTATTTCAATTGCGACCAATGGTGCTTCTCCGGTTCTTTCTAGACAAATTCGCACTCAACTTGAAGCTGCTATTCCACATGGGATGGGGAAGCTTGCTGATTTTTCTGGAAAATGGCGTAAAGCAGTGAAAGAACAGATCATCAATCCAGATGAGCGTCGTATTTTTTGGGAAGACTTATATGCCAGCCCTTTAAAAGAGCAGGTGTTTAATGACAACTTGATCGAGGCAGATCGCCTGATTGAGCAAGCCTTGGGTAAATGGCAAAAGCCAAAAGGTGAAGTGTATTTGGTCGGAGCAGGACCAGGTGATCCTGAGCTTTTAACATTAAAAGCATTGAGACTCATGCAGCAAGCAGATGTGATTATTTACGACCGCTTGGTTTCACCGCCCATATTAGAGTTATGTCGCCGTGATGCTGAAAAGATATATGTCGGTAAAGCACGATCAAATCATTCAGTACCTCAAGATGGAATCAACGCTTTGTTGGTCAAATATGCTGCTGAAGGTAAGCGTGTATGCCGTTTGAAAGGTGGTGATCCATTTATTTTCGGGCGTGGTGGTGAAGAAATCCAAGAGCTTTTCGCTGCAAATATAGCCTTTCAGGTCGTGCCTGGTGTAACAGCAGCATCGGGTTGTTCTGCTTATGCAGGAATTCCACTGACACACAGAGATTATGCACAGAGTGTGCGGTTTTTGACAGGGCATCTTAAAGAAGGTTCACCTGAGTTACCGTGGCGTGAGTTGGTCTATGAAAATCAAACACTGGTTTTATATATGGGCTTGGTTGGATTGGAAAAAATTTGTGAAAATCTGATTGCGCATGGTCAACGACCAAATATGCCAGTGGCTTTAATTTCTAAAGGTACGACACCTGATCAAAAAGTCGTGGTGGGAACTTTGGCCGACATTGCATCAAAAGTTGAAGAAAACCATATACAAGCACCTACTTTGACCATTATCGGTGAAGTGGTGAGTTTGCGTGAACAGTTACAGTGGCAATAAAATCTTTCTAATCTTTTGTTGATGAAAGAGTTATTCTCTTTTTTAAGTATTTAGGTTGGATTTTGAAAAGTAGAGATCTCCCGTGATTCATGTTGTTTTATACGAACCTGAAATTCCTGCAAATACAGGCAATATCATTCGTTTATGCGCCAATACTGGTGCACAATTACATCTTGTCAAACCTTTGGGTTTTGAGCTAGATGATAAGAAGTTGCGTCGTGCTGGTTTGGATTATCATGAATGGGCACATATGAAAGTTTGGGAAAACTTTGCAGAATGTTTGGTACATTTAAAGGATCAAGGGATTGACCTTGATGCGATTTATCCTTTGACGACCAAAGGCACTGAGACTCCACATACCTCGGATTTAAATCGTCCTGTTGCTTTGCTAATGGGACCAGAAACACGTGGTTTACCTGAAGATGTCAGAATGATGTTTCCTCAGCAACATTGGATTCGTTTACCTATGGCACCGAATTCACGCAGTTTAAATTTATCCAATGCGACTGCGGTGATTCTTTATGAAGCATGGCGTCAGCAAGATTTTAAAGAGCTTCAGTGAAATTTTACTTGTTCTATAGAGGGCTTATCAAAAGATAATCTTTGTTTTACTTTTTGGTTCGAGTAATGTGATTAAAATTGAATATGTTACCTGATCGGATTTAGAGGTTTCTCTAAAATCTTTGATTAGCAGATTTATTTTAATCTTTTGTCCTTTCTTTGCCTTAAAAGATGCATAGGGATAGAAAAAACTATTTTTCAAGACTGTGCCCATATAGTGTTGACAATCGCTGTCTGCACGATCTGCCACACTTGCTTTTTTAACAAGACCTTTAAAGGAAATAAGATGTTTGTCATTCACATTGGGAATGAAGCCTTCTTTGTAGACTTGAAAAGATTTTACTGTAGTATCTTCTAAAAGTTTCACCACTAAATCGCAAGAGTTGATGTAAGAAGCATATGTACTATGAGTGATTATGCTCAACATCAATAGCAATACTATTTTCATAATTTTCTCATTTTAAAAGTATCTTTTCGTTTGATTGATTTTAATTGCTATAGTCAAACCGCCTGATTATCCATACAAGTGATTCGATTTCAATCACTCATATCCAATAAACTTTATGCTTTTATACAAATTATTAGAAGCTTTTGGAGATTTATTTATTTGTTTCTAAATAGGTGATAGTTTCAGATTTAGACATTCCTTTGTAATCTGTGATTAAGATATTCAGTTTAATTTTCTCTCCCTTTTTAAGTTCTGAGCGATTTGGATAATTTGTTAAATTCTCTTCTATAACTTGACCAATATAGTGTTGGCAGCCTTGATCCGCACGCCCAGCTGCTTGCGCTTTTTTGACAACACCTTTGATATGCATTGATGTTTCCTCTATTTCACCAAGTCCATCTCTATTGATATAAAGTGTACGTGTTGAAGTATTTTCTAAAAGTTTAACAATAAGATCACATGAGTTTTCATAAGATGCAAAAGTGAGATTGCTCATCGTGATCAAGATAGAGAAAAATATAATCTTCATTGTTGTTATTCCATTCAGTCTGTAATGTTGGAATTCTATTTAGGTCCTATGTTCCCGCGATGATGCAGCTTAGGGATATATTGGTGGTATTTAAGTGCATCATGTCTGTTTTTGCAATACAAGTGACTTATATTATCGCTGGCTCAGTTTTTGCTTGAACTAAATCAAATTGCCTCTGCGCACGTATCACATGTTGCATATTTCCTTCAGCCCAGATTTTAAATGATAGTGCAGTTTGGGCAAATTCATGTCCCAGTGTTGTTAAAGCATATTCAACTCTAATGACATTATTTTCATGAATAGTACGAGAAATAAAGCCATCTCTTTCAAGAATTTTTAATTTCTGAGAAAGCACTTTGGGAGAGATGCCCATCAAATTTTTTTTGAGTTCATTGAAGTGCTGTGAGTGCTGATCGAGTTGATAAATGATCAATAAAATCCATTTATCTGCAAATTTTTCAAAAAAAGATCGTGCCGGGCAATCAGGGTGAAAAATATTAAAATTGAATGCATTAGTCATAAAATCAACCTCTGTGTAGGCATTTTAGAACAAAAAATTGACCAGTTACCAAGTAGTAACTAATTGATACTAGATTTCAAAAGTATATCATAAATTTATTGAGTTGAAACAACGCATCACTAAGTCAGTTGTTTTGACTGACCATAGGATATGAATGGATATTGTTGCAATGAAAGTTTCAGATGCAGTCATTTTTATAACAGGTGCAAATCGTGGTTTAGGTTTGGCATTGGCACAAGAAGCGGTACGACGTGGTGCTCAAAAAGTATATGCAGGAATGCGTAATATTGCTGATTTTAATCAACAGGGCATTATTCCAGTTATTGTGGATGTAACAGATCCTATTTCTATTCAAAATGCAGTAGCGCAATGTGGTGACGTGAATATTTTGGTGAATAATGCAGGTATTGCTCGTCTTAATCAAAGTCCTGTTGAAACCAATATAGTGGCAACAACACAAACTATTTTAGAGACCAATTTATATGGTGTGGTCCAAACAACGCAGTATTTTTCCCGCATTTTAGAAAACAAATCTGAAAGTTATATCGTCAATATTCTTTCTGATGTGTCTTGGGAGCCAAGCACACTTTTGACCAGTTATGCAATTTCTAAAGCTGCAGCTTGGTCATTTACCAATTCAACGCGTCAATGGTTATCAAAGTTTAATGTGTATGTGATGGGCGTACATGTGGGATTCATTGATACAGACTTAACCCAAACACTCGATATTCCTAAAATTTCTCCATCAACTGTTGCGCAACAGGTATTTGAGGGAATTGAAAACAATGCATTTGAAGTACTGGTGGGAGCATCCACGCAAGCACTCAAAAAAGGTTTAACCGCAACATTACCCAGTTATATCAAATATTAGATTTTTAATTCAAAAGTGACGTATATACGAGGACTTAACATGTCAAAAATTGCTGTCGTTTATTATTCAGGTTATGGTCATACTAAAGTGATTGCAGAAACTTTCGCGGCTGAAATTGATGCAACATTGATTGAAATTGATCAAGAAGGAAACATCCAAGATCAAGATTGGGACACTTTAGATGCTGCTGATGCAATTGTATTTGGTGCACCCACTTATATGGCAAATGCGCCGTGGCAATTTAAAAAGTTTGCTGATACATCTTCAAAGCGTTGGTTTACACGTGCTTGGACTGACAAGATCTTCGGTGGCTTTACCAACAGCGCAAGTTTAAATGGTGATAAGCAAGTGACCTTGATTTCATTGCAAACACTTGCATCTCAACATGGCGGTATATGGGTGAGCCTAGGTTTATTGCCAGCAAATACCAAAGATGCAACACGTCAGGATGTGAATAATTTAGGTGGTTCTGTGGGCTTATTGGTTCAATCGCCATCTGATGCCAGTGTTGAGGAAATTCCAAGTGGCGATTTGGAAACAGCAAAAGCCTACGCAAAACGTATCCAAGCCATCACTGACAAATTTATTGCATAATTCATGATCCATGTTTTAAAAGCATTGCTTGAATCTATGAAAACAACAAAGGCGCATTCAGCGCCTTTGTTGTTTTAGAACTTTTCAAATCATAGATTATTCATGTTCATTATGTTGTGGAGCTGGATAGCGGAAACCGCGTGTTTTATAGGCTAAATAAGCAACACCGAGTACAGCCCATGCTAAACCAAGCTTTAATGCCATTTCATCAATTTCTAGCCACATTAAAAATACGCTGGCAAAACCAAGTGAAGGAATAACCACATAGTTGATGATTTCTTTTAGAGATTTCGTTCTGCCATCACGTAGTGCGTAACGTGAAATCACGGAGAAATTCACAAAGCTAAATGCAGTCAAAGCACCAAAACTAATTAAGTTAACGATATGCTCAAGGTCTAAGAAACCAGCAGAGAGTGCAACAACACCAACAATCAAAATATTATAAGTCGGTGTATGTAATTTCGGGCTGATATGACCAAATACTTTTTTGTTGATCACGCCATCACGTCCCATGACATACATCAAACGTGATACACCCGCATGCGCTGAAATCCCTGATGCAAGTACCGCAATCACCGCAAAATAAAGCACCAGCTTTTTAAACGCAATTCCCGTAATCGCGGTGAGAAGCGTTGCATTACCAAGCGCTTCCAACATTACAGGCTGAGACTCATCCAGTGGGTTGAAATAAAGCGTTGCATTACTTGGGAAAAATAACTGAATAAAGTAAGTGCTTACAATAAAGATGATCCCTGCAATTAAAGCAGTTGAAAAAATTGCTTTTGGCAATGTTTTTTCAGCATCTTTAGTTTCTTCAGCTAGTGATGAAAGTGCATCAAAACCAGTGAATGAGAAACACAGAATCGTTGCACCACCAATTAATGCACCAATGGTTGTCATTTCACTCCAAAAAGGAGCAAGTGACCATAATTCTGCTTTGTCAGGATTTAATGTGCCATCTGCATAAACGCCTTGAGTCAGTAAAATATAAACCTCATAGACAAAATAGAAGATGATACCCAGTTGAACAACGACGATGGTGCTATTAAATCTTGCAACAAAACGTGAACCAAATAAGTTAATCACTGTCATAATAGCAGTCAACGCAATAACCCATATCCAGTTATTGACGTCTGGGAATAAAGCCCTTAGGTAGATATCCGCCAGAATAATATTGACCAGTGGTGATAATAAATAATCTAACCAAGATGACCAGCCGACCATAAAGCCGACGTTGGGATGGATTGATTTTTGCGCATAAGTGTAAGCAGAACCTGAAGAAGGATAACGCTTAATCATATGACCATAGCTGATAGAGGTTAAAAGAATGGCAACAAGCGCAAAAATATATGAAGTTGGAACATGTCCGTGACTTCCGTCTGATACTAAACCAAAGGTATCAAATAAGGTAAGTGGCTGAATATACGCTAGACCAATAATGATAATATGCCACAACACAAGATTTTTTTTCAATTTGGCTGTGGATTGGGTCCCAGTGATATCTGTCAACGGCGTTATCCTCTTAATCGTTGATCAAGGATCAGTCATATTGAATAAGGATCGTTTGAGACGAACGATCCCCCCTAAGAATAAAACAAAAGTGCGCCAATCTACTCTAAAAAGGTCGCCTTTGTCAGTAACTTTGTTTGCTTTTTTAGCAGAAAACATGCCATCTTGATTAAAAAATAGCTGACTGACCATTCTGCAAGATAAAAGCCCGATGTTTAGAAAAACATCAGGCCAGTTCATAAGCGTATATTGTCTTAATTTTAAACAATTACCAAGCTTTTTCTAAGATAGATTTTAAATCTTTAAATGTTGCTTCTTTCGGGTTGAAAATAATTGATCCGTCATTTAAAGCTTTTTCAGCGATTTCATCGAACTGAGCTTGCGAGACTTTACCTGTTTCACTGAGCGTACGTGGCAATTTAGTCAGACTGTTAATGTGATCACGCATAGTCATTAACATTTCAATTGCTTTATCAGCACGTTGATTGGCAGGTGTTTGTGCATAAATATCTGCACCAGCAAGTGGCAATAATAAATCTGCAATTTTATTGCCATTTACGTCCTTGTTATATTCCAATACATAAGGAAGAAACAAGTTCATACATAAACCATGTGGTAAGTGTGCGACTGCACCTAGAGCATGACCCAATGAGTGAACAATCCCGACCATAGAATTCGAAAATGCGATTCCAGCCATCGTAGATGCTTGTGCAAGTTCTAGGCGTCCATTGGCATCACTTGGATTGTCGAGCACATCAAATAAGCTCTTGCTGATTTTTTTGATTGCTGCAGTGGCATAAGCATCAGAAATCGGATTGGCGGCAATACATGTATATGCTTCAATCGCATGTGTCATTGCATCCATTGCCGTCATTGCTGTCAAATGCGGTGGCAACGTTTGTGTCATTCTCGGATCAAGAATGGCAGCATGTGGCATTAAGTAGTTTGAGGCGAAAGCCAGTTTTACATTTTTTTGGTTATCTGAGACAACAGCTGCCAATGTTACCTCTGAACCCGTACCAGATGTCGTCGGAATCACGAAAAAAGGTTTAAGTGGGCGAGGCAGGTTATGTGCACCTGAATATTTTAGTAAATCATCGCCGCCTTCAGAAACCAGAATATTGGCTGTCTTAGACGTATCAATGACTGAACCACCACCAACTGCAATGATCGCATCACAATTATTTTCTCGATAAGCTTGAGCCGCTGCACGCACAGTTTCTAGGCTAGAGTCTGGTGGAACGTCATCAAAGATTACGCCAATTTCAATGTCAGTGGATTCAAATGCGGCTTCAATTGGTGCTAAAAGCTGATTGGCGCGAACACCTTTGTCAGTAATGATCATCGGGCGTTTAGCGCCTAATGCTGCCAGTTCAAATGGAATATGTTCGAGTGCAGCATGACCAGCAATCACTTTTACAGGACAGAAAAATTCGTAATATGGTTTAGCCATGGGTTAAGCACTCCCTTTTAAATATGATTGGGCAACTTTGAGATAAATATTCGCAGCACCAGCTAATTTTTCTTTTAAGGTTAACTCTGAAGGGTATTCCTTTACTGCAAGTTCCGCGACGAGTTTTGGTAAGATCAATGCTTCCATTTTGTTTAGGCAACGCACTAAACGAATCGCATAAGACACGTCACCATCTGCAATCATGCGATCATTGGCAAAAGCTTGTGCTGTACTTTCTTGGAATGAAAAGACCAAGAATGCGTGATGAACATGCTTAAAAATAATTGAAAGATCAGGTTTATGGTCTAATGACTTGACCAATTCAAGCTGTTGCTTTTGATTCACCTTGGCAATAAATGAAGCGCCATTTGGAAAAACTTTCATCGATAATGTAAAACCAACAGGGAGTACAGATACTTCATGTTTAATTTCATCATCAACTTGACTCGCCATTACTAAACCTCTGCCAATCACATCCATCATGAGTTTGACGTAGGCTTGTTCTAAAGCGGGTTTGATAGATTTACTTGAAATCACTCGCTTGTCCCTTTATGCAGTTGTATTTTGTTTTAGAGTAATTACTCTAATTTGTTTTTAGAGAAAAAGAAAGTGATTTATTTGCATGTGACTTGATCGTCATTTGAGTTTTTGTCAATGACCTCAATCTCACTAAAGTAATTGCTTTGTTGAAAATACTCAAACACATCTTGAGACAATTGGTTGTAATCTGGATAATTTTGGACTAAATCACAAACCCGTACCATTTCTAAACCTGAATATCCACAAGGGTTGATGGTGTGGAAACCCTCTAAATTACAGTCAATATTTAAAGCTAAACCGTGATAGCTACGACCTCTACGGATTTTAAAACCTAAAGAACCAATTTTACGTTCATTGACATATACCCCTGGCGCATCAGGTTTGGCATATGCTTCAACTTGATATTTCTTGAGTAAATCTATCATGAGATTTTCTGCATAAGTCACGAGTGTGCGAACATTCCATTTCAAGCGATTCAAGTCAAACATAAAATAAATCACCATTTGACCAGGACCATGCCAAGTGACTTGCCCTCCACGATCAGATTGCACCACTGGAATATCGGTATGCATTAAGATGTGTTCTGGTTTACCCGCTTGTCCCTGAGTGAGTACATCAGGATGTTGTAGAATCCAAAGCTGATCAGGTGAATGTTCATCACGTTGCTCAGTAAAAGATTTCATTTCTTGAAAACGATTTGAGTAGGATGTCAAATCTTGATATTGGCGAATAATCAGTTTGGGTTTTAGAACAGCATCACTCACTATCATGTGTCCTTGAAAATAGGGGAGTTGGTTAATTATAAGGAAATTGACGACTAAAGGTGAAAACAGTTGTTATCGGTTTAAAAATAACAGGGTAATTAAGATTGAGGTGGGGCTGAGCTGGCATAAAAAAACACGCCATATAGGCGTGTTCCTTATTTATTGCAAAATTACAATGCTGTACGAATATGTTCGCAAGCTGCAAGGTCAGCATATAACGCATGAACTTGTTCAAGCTCATCAAAACGCAATTGAGCAGTAATTGAATGATATTTACCTGTACGTGATGGTTGTACAACTAGCGTTGTTTCATCAAACTCTGGAAAATGTTTAACCAAAATTTCGACGACAGCACCACGTAATTCTTCACCCGCATTACCAATCAATTTGATTGGGTAATCCATTGGAAAAACCCAAAGATGTTCTTGTAATTCGCGAGATGGAGTGCGGTCTAACATTTTTTCACCTCTAATTTATCAACAATGCCTGCAACAGTGCAGGCATTGTGTTTCTCTTAAATACTTAATGGGGTTACTCGATTAATTTTCAAGTCCCAAAAGTATTCATAGATTAAGCATGGAAATTAGTCATTTTCAAGGAATGAACGCAAATGCTCAGAACGTGAAGGATGACGAAGTTTACGTAATGCTTTTGCTTCAATCTGACGGATACGTTCACGTGTCACGTCAAATTGTTTACCAACTTCTTCCAAAGTATGGTCTGTTGGCATATCAATACCAAAACGCATTTTCAACACTTTGGCTTCACGTTCAGTCAAGTTTTCAAGCACTTCACGCGTTGCTTCTTTTAAGCCTTCTGAAGTTGCAGCATCAACAGGTGAGGTGATGTTGCTGTCTTCAATGAAATCTCCAAGATGCGAATCTTCATCATCACCAATCGGCGTTTCCATAGAAATCGGTTCTTTGGCGATTTTGAGCACTTTACGAACTTTAACTTCGTCCATCTCTAAACGTTCACCTAATTCTTCAGGTGTTGGTTCACGCCCCATTTCTTGAAGCAATTGACGAGATACGCGGTTGATCTTGTTAATTGTTTCGATCATGTGGACTGGAATACGAATTGTACGTGCTTGGTCAGCAATTGAACGAGTAATCGCCTGACGAATCCACCAAGTTGCATAGGTCGAGAATTTATAACCACGACGATATTCAAACTTGTCTACTGCTTTCATCAAGCCAATATTACCTTCTTGAATCAAGTCGAGGAATTGTAGACCACGGTTGGTATATTTTTTCGCAATCGAAATTACCAAACGTAAGTTTGCTTCCACCATTTCTTTTTTGGCACGACGAGCTTTCGCTTCACCAATCGCCATACGTTTAGAAATATCTTTAATTTCTTTCACGTTTAGATTAAGTTCTTTTTCGATGTCTGCAATTTTTTGTTGAAATGCCAATACATCTGGGCGAACTTTTTCTAAATAGCCTTTCATCTCCGCTGGTGCTTTAGCAATCTGCTCGTCCAACCATGCTGGATTTGATTCTTGACCTGGGAATGATGTACGGAATTGCGTACGGTCCATACGTCCACGACGAACCGCATAACGCATCACTTCACGTTCAGAAGTACGAATTTGCTCGTGTGTACCACGAATCATTTCAGAAATAATGTCAAACAAACGTGGAGTGAATTTGAACATCATAAATACAGTTGCAAGCGCTTCCATGGCTTCAACACCTTGAGCGCTGTTGCGACCATGTTGAGCAATCGTTTCTTTCGCTGCATTCCAAACCGCTTCTAATTCATCGAAACGAACTTTAGCGATTTCAGGATCTGGACCAGACTCACCTTCAGAATCATCATCACTTTCTGACTCTTCATCTTCGTCATCATCATCCAATTTAACGTCTTTGGCAGGTTTAGTTGATGAACTAGTTTCATCTTCATCTAAATCTTCTGATTCGTCTTCTAATACTTCAGGAATTGCTTCATCTGTTTCAGGGTCTAAATAACCTGAAAGAATATCAGCAAGGCGACGTTCACCAGCTTCATAATCTTTGTATTCTTGTAGTACAACTTCTACAGCATTTGGCCAGTAAGCGATTGAATGTAAAACGTCACGAATACCTTCTTCAATACGTTTAGCGATACTAATCTCGCCTTCACGTGTAAGAAGTTCAACAGTACCCATTTCACGCATATACATACGTACAGGGTCAGTGGTACGACCAGGTTCATTTTCTACAGAGGCAAGTACAGCAGCAGCTTCTTCTTCTGCAACTTCATCGCCAGCTTCGCTATTCCCATCAAACATTGCATCATCAGTTTCTGGTGCGCGTTCGTGTACAGGAATACCCACGTCTTGAAGCATTTGAATAATGTCTTCAATCTGTTCGCTTTCTGTGATTGAGTCTGGGAGATGATCGTTAACCTCAGCGTAGGTTAAGTAACCTTGTTCTTTGCCTCGGCTAATAAGAGCCGCTACTTGTGAAGTAGGGGAATGCATTTCGCTCATCTTTACTCTCTTCTCGTTGAATCTGTGGCAGTGAAAAACCGTGCATAATAGCACAATCTGTTAATTTATAGATGTGAATAGCTCAGCTATCCCATCAGAAAACCAGTTAAAACGGTCTGATAGAATATTTAGAATTCAAATTCAATCAATTAGGTGGGGGTGAAATTGTTATTTTCAAGATCATCCCGTGCGTTTTTTGTTCAAATTTATCGAAAAACAACAAGACGCAGGGTGGATTATATCATTACATAAAATAGGGCTTAAAAAAAGCCTAATTTGGTCTATAAATACAAAAAAAATAAAAAAAACTTGACAAGTTTTCTGAAGACAGATAAATAGCGCCTAGACCCATTCACTTTTTTTCATTATGAGGTAGTTTTAGTGTCTTCTACAGATTTTGAACTAGATGATAACTACGGTGATGATGATGTTAGTTTTGATGAGTCATCAAGCAAAATTAGCGCCAAAGAATCTTTAGAAAAGCGACGTTTGATCGATGATTTACTTGCACAGCGTCGTTTAGAGAAAGATTTAAAAGATTTTGATTATGACATTGATGACGACGATGATTTTGATGATGAAGATTAAAAATTCATTGGGCATAGCCTTGGAAAATGCTATGCTTAAAGCTGATCAAAGTTTATTGGAAACAAAATGAGTGCTTTAGATTTAGACCTACTGAGCGATTTTCTAGATGGTGACCAAAATGAATTTGGTCTAGATTTCGCAGCGACTCATGGTTTCTTATGTGCAACTGCAGTTGGTCCTCGTTTTGATCAATGGCTAGATGAGTTGTTTGATAACAATCAAAAGAAAGTTCCTGCTGAAATTATTGCACAAATCAAAGCATGGCTTGAAGCGATTCGTCAGAACTTAGCCAACGAAGAAGGAATTGAGTTTCCTTTTGAAATTGAAGAAGCAGACGTAGAGTCTAGTTTAGGAGATTGGAGTGTTGGTTTCGTAGACGCAATGTTCCTGAATGAAGATGCTTGGTTTGCACCAGAATATGAAGAGCAAATTGTAGATCTAACACTGCCAATGATGGTGTTTAGTGGTGTAGATGATGAAGATCCTCAAATGGAATCATTCCGCCGTAATGGTCAATTGATGGATGAGATCGCCGAAGAAATTCCTGAAAATCTGAATGAAATTTACTTGATGTACCATACACCAAACTAATCGACTCAGATAAAAAGCCTGCTTTCTCCAGTGAAAGCAGGCTTTTTTTTGTTTTGCTATCTGCGATAACAACACCAATACCAAGAGGCTTGATCTTGATAATATAAATCTGAATAATATTTTCTTATTTACATCCTATTTTGATATTAAGGTTGGCGATCTGCAATTTTCTTTAAATTTTCATGAATTTTGAAAATCACAATCAGCAGTTCTGAGTAAACTCGAACAGCCAAGCCACCAAACACAATAATCAATATGGCAGAGAACAAGCGACTAAAGAATCCTGAGTATGCGCCATAACCAAACCCAAACAATGTGGTTAAAGCAGCAATCACGACACCGATTAATCCGAGCCAATATAAAACAGTGACAATTTTTGGGGTAAGCATGTCATTGAGTGTCAGTAAGTTATTCATATATTAAGTACCTGTTATATTCTTCATTTAGTGATATATGTGCATGGGGTTGTAAGTGATTAAAATTTGCACTCAAAAATTTTAAATGAGATTTATTACATAATCAATCTTGCAAATGAAACAGGTTGAACTCAACCCAAATTCAATCGGGCTTCTTTCATAAGTTCTTTATAAACTATAAATCGACAAAAATCCCCTCAGCTTTGCCTTTTGTTGAAGGAAAGAAGGCACTTTCAGTATCCATTTGATTCGTTCAATATGATCGTTTTCTGATGTATAAAAGAGCTCTATTGTTCACACACAAATAAGCTTTAAGGAATTTAAAATTTACCAATTTCCTCAAAGATTAAAAATAACAGCATGATATTTCGAAATTTAGAACTTCGCGAAAAGTAAGCTGCACCCTAAAATAAACAGTAAAACCCCAATAATTCGATTGATGATAATTTCATTGTCTAAAATTTTATTGCGGATTGTGGGATGTGCACAAAATAGTGCAATGAGTGCGAACCAAATAAAATGGCTGATTGAAATGAAAGCGCCGTATGACACTAATTTTAGTGTGGAATTCCCAGCTGTAGTAATCAATTGCGCAAATAAACTGACGACAAATAGGGTTGTTTTGGGGTTCAGACTATTGGTTAAAAAACCATGTCGAAATGCTTGCCAAGCAGTGATACCCACACCATTTTCATTTAACTGTACTTTGTTTTGGGTGAACGTTTTGTATCCCAAGTAAATCAAATAAGCTGCGCCAACATATTGAATCGTTTGTAGGAGATAAGGCATATGGTTTTTTAAAAAACCGAGTCCAAGCAGACTATAAGCCACATGTATCCACACACCGCCTGCAATTCCCAATGCTGTACTGAGTCCAATTTGACGACCATATAGATAACTATTACGGGTCACAATGGCAAAGTCAGCACCTGGGCTAATGACAGCCAAACAAGTGATTAAGATGACAGCAATCATTTCATTCACTCATGCATTCCTTTTTTGAAAAATAAATTATTGTGTATATTTTTCATATATTTGATATAAAATAAATCGAGAATAATTTTTGGGTATACATGAGTTTTTGGAATATATTTAAGAGTGGTTGAAATTCTTCAAGTTTATTTACCAATTGCGAAATTTATCTTTGTTGTTGCTATAAATCTTGAGATCAAATGAGTAAATCATATGCATAAATATGATGAGACAAAGTGAAGTGGGAAAAATTTTAGCAGGAAATATAGAAATTTTATTTTAACTTTGAATTCGACTGTTTTATGACATTCGATAATGAATAAAAGGGGGGATGAGTTTTATTTTTAGTAGCTGTTGTATATTTTCAAAATAGAAAACTCGATGGTCTCATGTAATTAAATGGACGGGGATCAGCTTCGTGATGACCTATCCATCAGCTTTCAGCTTTAAAATTTTCAGGGGGATGTTTTTGATTACATTGACTTGGCTTTTTTGAATTTTCGATATACCCAATAAGCAATGAAAATAAAGACGATGAAAATAATGACATAGCTCACTTGACTGAAAATTTTTTGCATTAAGGCAGTATTGTTTCCAAAGTAATAGCCGACTGCGGCAAGAAAGCTGGTCCAGATTACTGTTCCTAAGCTGCTATACAGCATAAATTTCCAAAAGGGCATATGACTCATTCCTGCTGGAATACTAATCAAAGAGCGTACAGCTGGAATCATTCGCCCAAAAAAGACCACATTGTGACCATATTTCTCAAACCAATCTAAAGCTTTTTTAACATCTTCTGTTTTGATAAAAAGATATTTTCCGTAGCGATCTACCCATTCAAAAATTTTTTGGTTGGGAATCTTACGCCCAACCCAGTACAACAATGCTGCTGCAACAAGTGAGCCTATACTTCCTGCAATAATTACACCCGATAACAGCAATTGTCCTTGAGATGCGGTAAAGCCTGCAGATGGCATAATAATTTCAGAGGGAATAGGGGGGAAAACATTGTCTAAAAACATGAGCAGAGCAATACCGAAGTAACCCAATTGCTCCATGATCGCAATAATCCAATCAGTCATTTTGTATATAAAAATAGGCAGTTATCAACATAGTATTGTGTACATTTTAGAAAATATAGTAGGGATTTGTTGTGCTTTAAACGTTTTGATTGAATGACTAAACACTTTAGAAAAATTCTTTGTTTTATAAATTTTGAATCTGATATTGAGCATGCAATGGGTATTACAATAAAAAGCCGTAGTGGATGAACTACGGCTTTTTATCAGATCTGTAGAATTAAAGGCGTTTGCGCTTTGCCGCAACAATTTGAGATTGGCGCATACGGAAACCTTCTTTTTGTTGCTCGGTTGTTTTATCAATGCAATATTTACAAGAAACACCATGTTCATAACTTGGAAGAGCAGCTTCTTCTGGAATCAATGGCCAACCGCAAGCGTGACATTTAATATTTTCACCTTCTTGCATGCCATGTGTGACCGCAGTACGTCCATCAAATACGAAGCATTCACCTTCCCACATGCTTTCATCAGCAGGGGTTTCTTCAAGATATTTTAAAATACCGCCTTTAAGATGATATACCTCGTTAAAACCTTCTTGTAAAAGTAAAGAAGTCGATTTTTCACAACGAATACCACCTGTACAGAACATCGCAATTTTTTTGTCTTTATGCTGTTCTAACTCTTTTTTTACATAGTCTGGAAACTCTCGGAAAGTCTCTGTCTTTGGATCTATGGCACCTTTGAATGTACCTGCTTTGTACTCGTAATCATTGCGTGTATCAATTAAAATGACGTCATCACGGGCAATCAATTCGTTCCATTCTTTAGGGTCTAAATAGTGACCTACCAGATCACGTGGTTTGACTTCAACGCCGAGTGTTACAATTTCTTTTTTAAGTTTAATTTTCATTTTTCGGAACGGTTTTTCGGCACTATGAGATTCTTTGTATTCCATTGTGCTGAAGCCTTGATCTAACAAGAATTGATGAATCGTATCAATTGCTTGGCGATCACCTGCAACTGTTCCGTTGATTCCTTCATTCGCTACAATAAGAGTACCACAAAGGTTGATTGTTTTTACCAAGTCTAAGAGACGTTGTTGAAGATCAGCAGGATCTTGAACTTCTTTGAATTGATAAAGTGCGGCAACAACCCAACCAGAGGTCGCTTGCTGTTCTACAGGTGCAAGCTGTTCTACAGTAGCGTTCATGGAGTACTCCAAATATAAAATAGGACAAAATTAAAGGCGGCTATTTTAACGTGATTTGCAAGAATATGCGAGAAAACCCTAGTGTTTGTAGTGCTTTTTTATTCCATGAGAAAAATATGGTTTTTTATACTAAATCTAGTGCTTTAAAATAATTTATATACAATATATAGTATTGCGAAATGATGTTTTATGCTAAAAATCTGTGTGGTTTTGTGGATGTAAGGAGTCTATTTTGAGTAATGAGCGTCGAATACCAACTTTAACACCGTGCGCTGGTCGTTGCTCAACGGTATTTGGTGATTCTGTGTGTCGCGGCTGTCGCCGTTTTAATCACGAAGTCATTCAATGGAACACTTATAATTCAGATCAACGTTTGGCGGTTTGGAAGCGCTTAGATGCGCAGTTAGATCAAATTTTGGTTCCAATGCTTCCACTTGCAGATTTAAGACATATAGAAGGCTTTATTCAAGGCAAACGTATTCGTGTACTGGATTCGGCATCAAAAGGTCGCAAGCTTTATCATGCCTTAAAACTTTGTGAAAAAAATAAGCATTTGGCAGAAGAAAGTGGTTTGGGGATTCAATCGAAACAAGTGAAACCTTTATGGGATGAGTTTGAGCGTCGTGTTTTGGCTTTGGCAACAGCAAGTTATGATTTTGCATGGTTACGCGCAGATGGTATTCGACAGAGTATTTTGCATTTGGAAGATGTTTAGATCTTAACAAAAATACATATTTTAAAAATAAATTAAAGCGACAAAAAATCCCAATTCAACCATTTGAATTGGGATTTTATTATGAAGCACCACAATCTAAATTATGGAGTAGATTTTTAAATATTGTGTTTGAGGCGGTACTGCACCAATTCTTCGATGGTAATGACGGTTAAATGGTGTGTCTGCGCATAAGCAAGCACTTGAATACCAGCTGCCATTGTTCCATCAGGATTGGTGATTTCACAAAGCACACCCGCTGGTTTTAAACCTGCCATACGAGCCAAATCAATTGAACCCTCTGTATGACCACGACGTGTTAATACGCCACCAGCACGACCACGTAATGGGAAAACATGACCAGGACGGTTTAAGTCACTTGCTACAGCACCAGTTTTAATAGCAGCATGAATCGTAGTGGTACGATCTTTTGCTGAAACGCCTGTTGTAACCCCTTGGGCAGCTTCAATGGTCACGGTAAATGCTGTTTTAAATTGACTCGAATTGTCTTGTACCATAGGTGGTAATTCAAGATGGTCAGCGAGTTCATCGGTAAGTGTCAAACAGACAATACCAGAACCATCACGAATCATACGCGCCATGGTTTCAACATTGAGTGTTTCCGCAGCAACAATTAGATCAGCTTCGTTTTCACGATCAAAATCGTCCATGACCAAAACAGGTTTGCCTTGGCGCATATCTTCTAAAGCTTGCTGGATACGTTGTTCTGCTGGAGATAATGCAGAAAAGAAAATTTCAGGTTGAATTAAACTAGACATTGAAACGCTCTCGTAAAAGTGAAAATACGGTTGAACATTTCAGGACATGTGAAATAGTGGCGTTACAAAACCTTTTCCAATAACGAATATTGAAATTTTTAAGCTGTGACGTCGTCTTCTTTCATCCGGACTATACCGTCGGCTTTGGTATTTCACCAAATCTGCGAATCACTGATTTCAAGTGATAGGCTCGTGGGCTTTTGGTTTATGATTAAAAATCAGTCCAATTTACCACCGGTGGGGAATTACACCCCGCCCTGAAGCGATGTAAAGTCATTATAGCCAGTTTTTCTTGGAATGGATGCTTTTTTTAGAATGATGAGTACTATGGTTAGAACAATATTTGCTATAGAAAATAATCAAATTTATACATTATTCAACAGTATCTATCTTCATAGTGATATTCATAAACAACAAACAATAAGTAGGGGGGAGTGCATTGATGAATATACAGCAAGATATATATTCATGGCGGAATGATCATTTCGTTCAACATTTGCAGGTTTTGGGATTTACGCTCATTGCTGTCAGTATTTTGTATTTAACCGCAGCGAATTGGTTTATGTTGCCACAAGCTTTGCAGTTGGCAATTCCGCAAGTCTTATTATTGTTGAGTGCATGCTCAAGTCTGTTCTTTGTTCGACATGATTATTTAGTGCAATGTTTACATACGATTAGTGGCTTAATGATCGGTTTAAGTTTGGCGGTCATCGGTCAAATTTACCAAACGGGAGCGGACAGTTATTTACTGTTTTTGATCTGGTCTATTTTATTGCTTCCTTGGTTATATCGTCACAATATTGGTATTTTTACCTTACTATGTATCACTAGCCAACTCACTTTATTTTTGTTTTTTAAACAAACATTTTGGGCTGATGAATATCCTGTCACATTCATTTTTAGTTTAAATCTTCTTTTATTATTTCAGTTTTATTTTTGTCTTCGTTATTATCAAAAATTACGTTATCTCTTTATCTTAGGGTTTAGCATTCTTTCGATTTGGCATATGGGTTTATTTTTATATGGTGATGGTGAGTTAGCATATGCCACAGCTATGATTTTTACCTTATTAAACGTCAAAATCGCCTATTTGATTTCGTCTTTTTTTCTGCTTTCTGTCGCATTTATTTATTTTTATCGAAAAAAAGATCAACTGTGTAGTGTACTTTCAGCCGTTGGTTTGGGGATTACTTTTACACTGGTGATTTTCAAGTGGATGAATGGCTTTTTTCGAGAATCAGAGGTGCTCGGTTTATTTTTAATCGCATTACTGGTTTTTGCATGGTTTGCACTGATTACTGTTTTATTAATTAAGTTTATTCCTCAAAACAGATTTAATAACATTCCGATCGCTGTAGGCGCATGGATTGCAGGTATTGTATTAGCATCATTGATGCTGACTTTTTGGGGTAATTTTTCCTTAATTATGGGAGCCGTTTTTGTGGTGCTGGCTGCCTTTATTTTAAAAAATAAACACGCTTTATTTTTAAGACAGTTTGCATATTGTATATGGATTGCAGGGCAAAATGCTGTAATTTTCCATAGCTTTGAATTAACAGATCAATTCTTTCCTATTTTCTTTATTCAGCTGGTTATGCTGTCTCTCAGTTATTTTATTCGTAGCCATTGGTTTTTTATTTTTATTCAAATTTTTGTTTTGTACTTATCTGGTATTGCACTGATCTGGGATTTAAGCACGCTATTTGGCGTACATCGTTTCATTGAAAATTTTTCATATTTGACCTTATTGAGTTATGGGTTTTATTTGGCAATGATTTGGGTGCAGCGTGTTCAACATAGTCAATACCAACGAAGTTTAGCTTTGGCTAATTTACTGATTATTCTGTCATCTTTAGGCTTCTATTCACTATTTGGGCAATATGAATTAGAAAAAATCAAATATCTTCCTATTCTGAATTTGGGCTTACCTATTTTATGGTTGGCTTTGTTTATGATGTTGCGGATTCGCAATCAATTTAGCGTGGTTGCCCAAGTCATATTGTTGGCTTTTGCTGCAGTATTGATATTTTATGGTTATTTTGAAATTTTTATCTGTATGGCGATACTTTCATGGGCATTGTCACAGCACGATAAGATCGTCTACGGATTAGCTTTGGTCACTTTGGCTTTGACCTTATGGTTTATTTACTACGCTTTAAATGTCAGCTTCCTGATTAAAAGTCTAAGTATTTTTAGCTCAGGATTATTGTTGTTGGCATTGACTTGGGTGTTACATAAGTTCCAATCAGTAGAGAGGGAAAATACATGAAAAAAATCATTCCTCTTTGTCTTGCTTTAATGAGCATAGTTCTCTTTCTAGTAATTATTTTTAAGAATGAACAGCATTTGAAGAATAGTCAGAGTGTCTATGTTCGTTTACAGCCTGTAGATCCACGTTCCTTTATTCAAGGGGATTACATGGCACTTCGCTATCAGCTTTATTTAGTGCCTCAGGACATAAGACTTCATCCTACAAAACCTACTAATGAAACTACTGAGACAGTCGGTCAGGTGTTTTCAGGGCATTATTATGATGAACGTATAAAAAATAACTCTTCGGTTTTGACCTTTGTAGAATTAGATCAACAGCGTCGAGTGATTCATACTTATTTTGATCCGCCGAAAAATGTAAAAACTACTCGGTTAATATTAAAAAACCCAGATAATCGATATACATCATTATATCCAGCATCAAAAAGTTTCTTGTTCGCTGAAGGTTTAGGGAAATGTTATCAAGCTGCGCAGTATGCAGAATTTAAAGTTGATCAACAGGGTAATACAATCCTTGCATCTCTAAGAGGAGCGCAGTTACAAGATTTGGACTGCGAAAATAAACAACATTGGCGAGATGGATTTAGTCCAGCAAATAAAGCGTTATAAGTTGGTTGGATAACAAAAAACCCGCATTATTGTGCGGGTTCTTAATGCTCTGTTGTTGCTTAAGCAACTTGAACAGGAATACAGTTTGCTGTGTGATTCACCGTATTATCTGGGTTTGCATAAACAAGGCGAGGTTTATGCGCATCTGCTTCAGCGTTGGTAAAGTCACCAAAGGTTGCAATAATCATTAAATCACCCACATCAGCTTGAAGTGCAGCACCACCATTGACAGAAATAATGCCTGAGCCTTCTTCACCACGAATCGCATAAGTTGTAAAACGTTTACCATTGGTCACGTTCCACATATGAATTTCTTCATATTCACGAATACCAGCCAAATCCAAGAGAATACCGTCGATTGCACAAGAGCCTTCATAATGTAGTTCTGCTTGTGTTACAACACAACGATGGATTTTTGCTTTTAATAAACGAGATAGCATAATGCGCGTCTCCAGAGTTGCCCTTACGATTGTTATCTTGCGATGGATCAACAATTTTCAATAGGGGGGATACATTTGAAAGCGCATTTTGCTCTTAAAAATGAATCATAGCAAGAAAAATTGTTGAACAAAGAATGTAAAAATTGAGCTTTGAATTATGGTTTATAAGCATTGATTTGATTCATTGCTTGCTGAATCTCACCATTGACCAATAATTTCGTTCTCGCTAAAGCATGATGTATAGCATCGTCCATCAGTGTTTGTTCACTACTTGGTGCTTTGCCAAGTACATGTCCTGATACTTTTTCTTTTGCGCCAGGATGACCAATACCTATACGAAGACGATGAAAATTAGAACCGATATGTGGAACAATGTCACGTAGACCATTGTGACCACCATGTCCGCCGCCAGTTTTTAAACGAATTACACCTGGATCCATATCCAGTTCGTCGTGGGCGATGAGAATTTCTTCTGGTTTAATTTGATAGAATTTTGCGAAAGGAACAACGCTTTGACCAGAAAGGTTCATAAATGTTGTTGGCAGTAACAGACGAACATCTTGTCCTTCTATATTGCCGCGACCACTGATTCCTTTGTATTTTGAATCAGTTTTTAAAGTTATGCCATATTGCTCTGCAAGGCGTTCAACAAACCAGAAGCCTGCATTATGGCGGGTTTGGGCATATTCAGAACCTGGATTACCCAAACCAACAATCAGTGAAAGTTTACTCACTCATTTACACCATTAAACACTTATGCGCGTTTGAAGTCAGCGTGCATAGGAGTGTTTTTAGATGGGTGACGTTGTAACGCTTGGATTTTAACGCTTTCAACTTTACCATCGATGTTGATTTCAACAACTTCTTCAAAGAAAGCATTGTTTTCTAAAACTTTAACAAGCTCACGAAGTTCTAAAGTTACTGCTACAGGTTCAGCAGCACCACCGTAGATGATTGCTGGAACTTTGTTTTGAAGACGAAGGCGGCGGCTCGAACCTTTCCCTTGAACTGCTTCTTCACGTGCTACTGCATTTAATACGAAGTTTGCCATGATGACATTTCCTCATTGAGTTTAATTGACTGAACTTTCGACCAGTCCAGTGATAGAAAGCCCCACCTAAGGGCAGGGCTTTGAAAATTTTGCGCTATTATAGATAAGAATCAAACATTGCGCTAATAGATTCTTCGTTGTTAATACGACGAATTGTTTCAGCAACCATACTTGCTACTGAAACTTGGCGAATCTTACCAAGTTTTAATGCTTCTTCTGAAAGTGGAATTGTGTCAGTAACAACCAATTCATCAATCACAGATTTGCTTAAATTTTCAAGTGCTTTACCTGAAAGTACAGGGTGTGTTGCATAAGCAACCACTTTACGTGCACCAAAAGTTTTTAATGCATCGGCAGCTTTACACAATGTACCAGCTGTATCCACCATGTCATCCACGATTACACAGTCACGATCACGTACATCACCAATCAAATGCATCACTTGTGATTCATTTGCTTTTTGACGACGTTTATCGATGATTGCAAGATCAATATCACCCATTTGCTTTGCAACAGCACGTGCACGCACAACACCACCAACGTCAGGTGAAACCACCATCAGGTTGTGATGCTGTTGTTGACGCAAGTCAGCAAGTAAAGCAGGTGTACCGTAGATGTTATCTACAGGAATATCGAAGAAGCCTTGGATTTGGTCAGCATGCAAATCGATCATGACAACACGGTCAATACCAACAGTCGTCAGCATATCTGCGACAACTTTTGCTGTAATTGGAACACGAGTTGAACGTGGACGACGGTCTTGACGAGCATAACCAAAGTAAGGAATTACAGCAGTAATACGACCAGCACTTGCACGACGCAATGCATCAGCCATTACCAGGATTTCCATAAGGTTATCATTGGTAGGGGCACAAGTGGGCTGTACGATAAATACGTCTTTACCACGCACATTTTCAGTAATTTCGACAGTGATTTCACCATCAGAAAATTTACCTACAGCAGCAGCTCCAAGAGGAATGTGCAGATGGCTAACGACTTTTTGGGCGAATTGTGGATGCGCAGTTCCACTAAAAACGACAAGATTGGGCATGAAGCACCCTTGGCGGTTGGCAGATTTGAAATTAGATGGCAGGGGCGGCTGGATTCGAACCAACGGATGCCGAGATCAAAACCCGGTGCCTTACCACTTGGCGACGCCCCTAATGCGGCAGAATTTTAGTGTTTTTGCATGTTTCTGTCAAGGTAAATCAACATTAAATGCAAATACCATGTTCTGTCTTTTTTGAGAAAATGGCAGGGGCGGCTGGATTCGAACCAACGGATGCCGAGATCAAAACCCGGTGCCTTACCACTTGGCGACGCCCCTAATTCGATGTTGTATTTAATGGCAGGGGCGGCTGGATTCGAACCAACGGATGCCGAGATCAAAACCCGGTGCCTTACCACTTGGCGACGCCCCTAAAATACAACGATCTACAGGTGAAAAATGATGGCAGGGGCGGCTGGATTCGAACCAACGGATGCCGAGATCAAAACCCGGTGCCTTACCACTTGGCGACGCCCCTATCATTACACTTTAAAATGAGTGAGTGGTGATTCATTCAAACTGTTGACCAAAAAGGCTTTGCAGGGTGAATGATTTAAAATATCATCAATCTTCATTTGTTCAGTGACTTCAACAAAAACACAAGCACCTGTACCTGTAAGCTTTGCTGTACCGAACTGATCTAAATACTGCATTGCTTCATCAACCTCAGGGTATAAACTTCTTGCCAATGGCTCAAAGCTATTTCTGAAATCAGATGGCTTTAGCTGATAGGCGCAAAATTTAGTAGGCTTCGTATCTCTTGTCAATGTTTTTTGCGAAAAAAGTCGTTGAGTGCTGATAAAACAATCAGGTTTTAACACAATGTATTGTTTTTGATCTAAGTCTATGAATGTTAAGTGTTCACCAATACCTTCTGCCCAAGCATTACGACCATGCACAAAGATAGGAACATCTGCACCCAATTTAACGCCAAATGCTGCCAGTTGTTCAGTATTTAACCCACATTGCCACAATTGATTGACCACGATCAATGTAGTTGCCGCATTTGATGAGCCACCACCTAAGCCAGCACCCATTGGAATATTTTTTTCAATACGAATACTTAAGCCACTTGCGTGTTTCGCATAAGGAAGCAGCATTTGTGTAGCTTTGTAGATCAGATTGTGTTGCAGATCGACATTCTCCAATCCCTCAATCACGATTTGATCGGAATCTGTTTGGCTAAATTCTAGCCAGTCATATAAATCAATGAGCTGAAAAATACTTTGCAACTCGTGATAACCGTTTTCACGGCGACCAGTAATATGCAAAAACAGATTCAATTTTGCAGGTGAGGGAACACGAAGCATAGATTTGATTGCCTGATGTTGAGATTTAACGGTTTTGAATCACCATTGTAATACGGTTTTCCTGACCTGATTCAAGTTGTTGCTTTAAAATTAGTTTGTTGGGTAAAGTCGCCTGATGATTATAACTAAAATCTACTGTCCAACCATCTTCAACAATTTGAGTAATACGTTGTGCTGAGTCATGTGCAACTTGTGCATTTTCAGTGGCAGGATAGCCCTGTACCCAGTCAACAATATGCGTGATGGGAGCGACCCAACCGGTGGCTTTTTCAAGAAGTTCTTCTGGGCTTTCAGCTGAAATTAACCCAGTCTTAGAACTGTTTAAAGTCACTTCACCTGATTTTCCTTCAATAATGGTTTTACCAATACCTAAGATACCATTGAGCTGAATATTGAAATCTTGTTGATTTTGCGACCATGTATAGAAAGCACTGCCAGATTGTTTTGGGGTTTTTACCCCAATTTTTCCCTCTAAATTGAATTGATTTGATGGCTTTTGAGTTGAACCATCTGTAGGTACCTGTGTTGGTGTGGTTGGGACAGGCTTAACGACTTGCTGACACCCAGTAAAAACAAGTGTTGCTGTTGCAGTAAGGGCGAAGATGATCTGCTGAATGTGACGCATATAGGCGATTAACTCTTTTTAATATGTTGCGGTAATATTAGTGAATCTAATTGATTTAATTGAGGATCATTTGGATGATTTTGTTTGAGTTGTTGTAACACTTCATTAAATTGTGGCAATGCACCTTGCATATACAAAGACTTTGCATAACGAATCCCAATATTAATACTATGACTCAAACTATAAGCCTTAGAGAGAATATTAGAGGCTGCATCAAAATCATTCTGCAAAAAGGTAATATAGCCCAGAGTATCTAAAATAGATGCTTGATCGGGTGCATATTCTAAAGCATGTTCAGCATAGCGACGTGCTTCGTCTAGACGTCGATTTTGCAAAGCCAACGTATAAGCATAAGCATTTAGATAAGCTGGATTATTGGGTTCTAAATTCAATAGCTGTTTAAGTGCTTTGTCCAGAATATCGCGATTTTCAAAAGGGTCTAGCAATAAAATTTCAGAGTATAAAATTTCGGGGTCGTCGGGCAGATTCTTGACAGCTTCATTAAGCAAACTTAAAGCTGCTTTTTTATTGCCCATACGTTTTAAAATTTCAGCTTGCGCTTGATATAAGAAACTTGCATGTTGCGGATAATTTACACGTTCCTGAGTTAAAAAGCGCAGAGCATCATTCATTTTATTTTGTCTCTCAAAAATCGAGACGAGATTACGACGTGAAACCGTATATAAATTTCCATCTACTAAACGATAATAGGCTTTTGCCGTTTCATCATTTTGCTTACGCTCGGCATTGACTGCTAAATAAAAATAAGCTTCGTTTTGATAGCGAGAGGAATAACGTAATTCCACCAAATACTGTTCAGCTTGATCAAATTTTTTTAAATCAATTGCTGTTAAACCTGCAATAAACAAAGCTTCTTCAGCATCTGGCCAGGTTTGAATTATGGTTTCTAATTTATCTAATGCCAGTTCAGATTGATGGGTTTTAATCAGATATTTAACTTCTGCCAACCGAATGTCATAGTTATATTTATTTTTGCGACTACTACGATTATACCATTTTAAGGTTTCTTCCTGATCGCCTAATGCCTCAAGTAGATTGGCTTTCATAAGAATAAAACCAGTCACTTTCGGGCGTTTTTTCAATGCCTTATTGACTGTTTTAAGGGCTTGTTCAATCTCGTCACTTTGCGCTTCTAAGCCAGCAATTAAGATTAACACGGAAGGGTTATTTTTTTCTTTGCTTGCTCTGAGTGTGCTGAGTAGATTTTGACGGTCAACTTCAGACTCAGGGGCAATTCCTTCTAGAATTTTTTCTAAATCCGCGTTTGGATCGATTGTAAGAATACTGTCGAGCGTTTCAGCAGCCAGTTCATACTCATGTGATTTGAGTGCAATATGTGCCAAATAAAATTTTGCAGGAACATCTTCAGGTTCTTGTACAACCCAATGTGTTGCAATATCTAATGCTGCTTTTAAATCATTTTGCTCAATAGCTACATTGAGCGCACGTTGTTTAATGGTGGTGGAATTACTGCGAATTGCCAACACCGTATAATTGTGCAAAGCAGTTGCTGTATCATTATATGCCAGTGAAAATTCAGCAATGATGCTTTGTTTTAATGCATTTGTATTATATTTTGCATGATAAAATTCTCCAGATGCTCTAATATGAGCACTAGAAGCCATGCTACCAACCAGTAAGAATGTGGTAGAATATTGCTTAATTGTCATGCCGCTTAAGCGGTTGTTTATTTGACGCAAGTTTTCCGAATCCAAGTATGCTTTTTATGACACCGTTATTGCACAATAGCATAAATTTAGCGAAATGATGATCTGATATGTCTTTCTTTGCATTGGGTGTCAACCATCAAACTGCCTCTGTTGAGCTTCGTGAGCAGATCGCTTTTAATCCAGAACGATTAAAAGATTTGCTGACGGAGCAAAGCCACTGCCAAAATTTGAATGATATGGTGGTGGTCTCAACATGTAACCGCACTGAAGTCTACGCCATGGCTGAAAATGCCGATATGGTATTAAATTGGCTCGCCCAAACCAATGGTATTGATGTAAAGCAATTGTCAAATCATGTATATCGTTATGAAAATACAGATGCTGTTTCACATTTGATGCGTGTTGCAAGTGGCTTAGATTCTCTTATGTTGGGTGAGCCTCAGATTCTTGGGCAGGTCAAATCCGCATTATCGATTGCTAAAAATGCAGAAATCGTTTCACAAAATCTCAATCAAATTTTTGAATATGCTTTTTATGCAGCAAAACGTGTGCGCTCTGAAACTGCTGTGGGAAGTCATGCCGTATCGATGGGTTATGCCGTTGCACAGCTTGCTTTACAGGTATTTAGCAAACCTGAAAAACTGACAGTGATGGTGGTTGCTGCAGGTGAAATGAATAGTTTGGTGGCTAAACACTTGGCTGAAATGGGTGTGGCAAAAATTCTCATTTGTAATCGAAGTCGTGAACGTGCAGAAAAGTTAGCACAAGAAATTGCCCATCGTGTCGAAGTAGAAATTATTGCTTTTGATGAACTTGCAACACAACTTTATCGTGCCGATGTGATTTCAAGTTGTACTGGAAGCTTACATCAAGTGATCGCTTATACAGATGTAAAAGCGGCATTAAAAAAACGACGTTATCAACAGATGCTTATGGTCGATTTAGCTGTTCCTCGTGATATAGATCCGAAAGTTGAAAGTTTGGATGGTGTGTATTTGTATGGTGTAGATGACTTACAGAGTGTGATTGATGAAAATCTCGCTCAGCGTCGCCAAGCTGCGGTTGAAGCAGAGGTGATGGTCAATCAACTGGTCACTCAACTGGTTACACACCAGAAAGTCAAAGATGCTGGCAGTACGATTCAGCAATTCCGCGAGCATGGCGAAGAGCAACGTCAAGCAGAGCTTGCACATGCAATAGAGCGTATTCAAGCAGGTGAAGATACCCAACATGTATTAGAAGATTTTGCCCACCGCTTAACCCAAAAACTGTTACATCCTGCCTCAATTCTACTGCGTCAAGCAGCTCAGGATGAAGATCCATCACATTTTGAATGGATGAAAGAAAATATTCAGGATATTTTTGAGCAAGAACGAAAACCTAAAGCAAAATAATGATTTAAGAAAGTAATGTAGTGAAGCTTTTTGCTTCAACAAATATTGTTCATATATACTCGTGTTATCAAATTAGAATACAGAAATTAAAATGCTTAAAACTTTATATTTATTCATATTATTACTGATCTCAATTGAATGTTTCGCAAAGCCTGTAAAAGATAATGACATGCTATTGAAACAAGCAATCCATGATCTACATAACATCTATACTCAGGGAGGAATTTTGGAGGTTATTGATTCTGTCGATGAATGTTATAAGGATCTTCAAAAACCTAAACTGTACTGTTTTTATTTAGACTATTCAGCACGAATATGGGATGCGCTTATGATTGAAAGTTTAAATTCACAAACAAATTCCCTGTATTCAACAAATAAGTTTTTTAGTGATGAAAACTTTCAAGAACGTATATATCTAAATGTTTATAAACCTTATGATTCCTCAATGGAAGAGGCGAACAGTCACATGAATTTTTTGTATTACAAAATAATTGATATGATCAATGAAGAGTTTATAAAACATTAACTATGAACTAACTTTAAACTAATTTGCTTGGTTAATTCATTGAGTTGTTTGCGTAAATTACGAGATTCACTTAATGAGGCTGGTGCTTTAAGTTTTTGCTTTAAATACTTTTCTTGTAATGCCAGAGAGTAGTCCGATGCCAATTTATCCGCCATTTCTGGAGCTTCGGTTAAAGCTTGGATATTGGTTCGTTGCATAATTTCAGACAACTCTAAGTGGTATGCACTGCAAGCACCTAAAATATAATAGGTCGCTAGTTCTTGATCATCGGGTAAATCATCAAAAATACGATCAAATACAGCGAGCACTTTTGCTAACAATTCATCTGGTTGAATAAATGCACGTAACACTTCAAAGTGAATATATAAAAATGGATGTTGCATTAAAATCGCCACTGCAAAGTCTTCGTCTTTGGTGCGAATATTAAATGAGAGTGATGCATCCAAGCTGACTTGCGGTTGCCATTTACGATTGAAGCCTAATTTTTCTTTAAAAAACTGTCTTAACAGATAACGATATGAACCTTGTTTAGGCAATAATTCAGTCAATTGATTCAGTTCTGCCATGACCTGACTTTTTCCTTCAGGGGTGGTGACATCATAATTTTGACTTAATAGTGCAAAGACAAAGTCTGATAATAGCGGTGACTGTTGCCAGATCCGTTGAAAAGTCTCTAAGCCTTCTTTACGAATCAAAGAATCAGGATCATGTTCTTTAGGAAGCACAAAAAATTTAAGTTCACGCCCATCATTCAATAAAGGCAAAGCAATTTCTAAAGTTCGTCGAGCAGCCTTTTGACCTGCGGCATCACCATCAAAGGCGATCGTAATTTGATTGTTCTGTTTAAATAAAATGCTTAAATGGTCTGCATTACTCGCCGTACCCAGTGTTGCTGTTGCTCCAGAGATTCCATTTTGCTGTAAAGCAATAACATCCATATAGCCTTCAACCATGAGCCAGTTTTGGGCACGATCTTTACGTCCTTCATATAATCCATACAGCAGTTGATTTTTATGAAAGACTTCAGAGTCAGGAGAGTTAATATATTTGGGTTTGATTTCGTCATTTAACGCACGACCACCAAAACCAACGACTCGACCTTTACTGTCTCGGATAGGAAATATTACTCGATCACGAAGTAAGTCAAAGTCACGCCCACTATCACTGGTACGAATCAGTCCAAGTAATTTTAGACCTTCAATATCTTGAGGAAATGCTTTTTCTAAATGTTGCCAATCTTCAGGTGCATAACCTAAACGCCAATATTGAATCGTCTCGGTGCTTAAACCGCGATGTCTGAAGTAGTTCTGTGCAACTTTACTATGTGGTAACTGGCGTTCATAAAACTGTGCAATATTTTCGAGCAGGTCGTAAAGATTCCCGTCTTGAGGTGGTTGTACAAATCCGGTTTGATCAAATTGTGTCGGATCAAAATGTTCGGGGTCTGGATACTGGCTAAACGCTTCAAAAGGATCAATCTCAAAAGAAGGAGCGGCTTCTGTATTTTGTTCCTGTGTTTTTGACGCTGCATTTTTATCCTCTTGCGTTTGGGCTTGAGGCTTAACTTGTGGTTTTACAGTTTCGCGTTTATAAGAAAGTTTTTTATTGTCTTGATTATCTTTAGGGAGTTCGATTCCAGCTTGGCTAGAAAGCTCTTTCATGACATCGATAAAGTTTCGATTATCAATATCCATAAGAAAACGAATGGCATTACCATTTGCCTGGCAACCGAAGCAATGATAGTACTGTTTATCACGATATACATGAAAAGAAGGAGACTTTTCCTGATGAAAAGGGCAGCAACCTGAATAGGTACGACCTGTTTTTTTCAATTTCACACGTTGACCAATCAGATCGACAATATCGGTACGATCTAAAATTTGATCTATTGTGTGCTGAGGAATAGCCATAAAATTTAAGTCATATATCGTTTGAAGTCATTTAAAGTTTAACGCAGTTTTAACCTTAAAAATATCCATGAATAAAAAAGACGGGTAAAAACCCGTCTTGAATTGTCGCGGTGAAGTCATATCAAAGATGATATTTCTTAACACACCTTATTTGCGTTGACCGTCATAAAGGCTTTCATCTGCACGAGCAGGTTCTTTTGAAACTTCACGATTTGGACGATCAAGCAAGCCAAAGCTAACTTTATTCAATAAGCTCGACTGCTGTTCTGAGTTTGAAGATGTTTCAGTATTTGTATCTTTTGATACTTCTGCTTTTTCACCACGACCTAAAATACCAAGGGTCGCACGGTTCCACCAACTGCCTTCTTTGCGTGCAGCACGAATATTCACTTCACCATTTGATTTAACAAGGTTTGGATAGTTCAGCTTAAGCACGTCTTTGTATTGTTGTGCAGTATCTTTGTCGCCCAGTTTGTCATAGCCATAAGCCATGGTTGCTAAAGCTTCAGGAATTTGTGGGGTTTGTGGATAATGTTCAATGACCCATTGCGAGCGTTCAATTGCAGCCAAATAAGCCTTACGTTTAAGATTGAAACGGGCAGTATTCATCTCACTTTCAGCCAATTCTTGACCGATATACTTCATACGTTGTGCAGCATCAACCGAATATTGGCTTGATGGATAACGACGAATCAAATCTACAAAGTTTTGATAAGCGATTTTTAAATAACCTACGTCACGATGTGCTTGTTTCAACGAAGTATAACGAAGCAAACTGTCATAATTTTGCTCCATGTTTGCCACACCACGGACATAATAAGCGTAGTCTAAATTTGGGTGCTGAGGATTTAAGCGAATGAAACGATCTGCCAGCGCGATTGTACCTTCATAATCTTTTTGCTTGAACTTGGTATAAAGCAGTTCAAGTTGAGCTTGCTGTGCATATTGTCCCGTTGGGAAGTATGTATCCATAGCTTCCAACGCTTTTGCAGCATCACCGTATTGCCCACGGTCTAGTGATTTTATCGCATTATTGTAATAAGTCTGCTCATTTGATTTTGGACCTGTATCGACAACCTCTTTCTTGGGATTGCTGCTACAACCTACAAATACTGTTGCTAAGCCTACAGTTAAAGCAAGCATTGTGACTTTATAACGTGGTAGCGACATAAAAATTCCTCTGTTGATACGGGCAATAGGCTACAATTGCGCTATTAAACCACTTTTGTCCGAATGAGCAAATGACTTCAGCACACTCTTCTAATTCTAATTTCTCAGAAAATGATTTCAATTTACTTGAAGATTCTGAGGATGCAGATAATCATAATTCTGCGCCAACTGCAACACGTTTATCGTTGCAATTTCAACTGGATGAAAGCTATTTAGGGCAACGTATCGACCAAGTTGCTGCACTTGTTTGGAGCGAGTTTTCTCGTGAAAAACTTAAGCAGTGGATGAAAGACGGTCATTTGTTGGTAAATGGTAACACGGTCAAGCCTAAGTATAAATGTGAAGGCAATGAACAGTTAAGTCTCAATGTTGAACTCGAAACTCAAACAACTGCGCAGCCTGAGAATATTGCTTTAAATATCGTTTATGAAGATGACGATATTATGGTGATCAATAAACCTGTGGGTATGGTTGTACATCCTGGCGCGGGTAATCCGAATGGTACATTGGTCAATGCTTTACTCTACCATTATCCTAAATCTTCGGAATTATCCCGCGCAGGTTTAGTACATCGTATCGATAAAGATACCAGTGGCTTATTGGTTGTTGCTAAAAACTTAGAAGCACAATTTTCGTTAAGTAAACAATTGGCTAAAAAATCAGTCTATCGTGTTTATGACTTAGTTTGTTATGGTCATATCATAGCTGGTGGAACCATTGATGAACCGATCAAACGACATCCTGTTGATCGTGTCAAAATGGCGATTTTACCTGGCGGTCGTGATGCTGTGACGCATTATAATGTTAAGGAACGTTTTCAGCATTTTACTCGTGTACAGGCGCAATTAGAGACGGGACGTACACATCAGATTCGTATTCACTTTACTTATATTGGTTATCCATTGGTTGGTGATCCTGTTTATGTGAGTCGCGTTAAAGTACCTGCTGGGGCTTCGGAAAAGTTAAGTAGCACTTTGCGTAACTTTAAACGTCAAGCTCTACATGCATCTAAATTAGGACTTATTCATCCACGTACTCAAGAGGAAATGATATTTGAAGCGCCTTGGCCTGAAGATTTTACCAACTTGGTTGAAGTTTTGCGTTCTGAAAATAAAGCGTATTAATTTATTTAAAATAATTGATGGTTAGTGGAGAGTTACATGCAATTTGTTCAGGGATTACCTCTAGGCGTATATGTTGGTCAAACACATATACAACATCCAATGGCTTTACCATCTGTACAGCAAGAGTTTGGAGGTTTCAATTTAGCGTTGCATGTGAATGATGATCCACGGCGTGTACAGCAACATCGGATGATTTTATTGGATGAGTTCGCTGTACATGGTGTCAACAAGATTACATGGATGACACAAACACATAGTACGATTTGTCACACCATCAATGAAGAAATTACATTTAATGCCTTAGTGGGGGATGGGTTGGTAACGCAAACACAAGGTCATGCCTTGATGATGATGACTGCGGATTGTTTACCTGTGGTTTTGGGAAATGCAGATGGTACTGAAGTTGCTAATTTACATGCAGGTTGGAGAGGTTTAGCAGGTGGAATTATTGAAAATACCATTTCAGAAATGACATCTCAACCAGCATGGGCATGGCTAGGGGCTGCAATTAGTCAATCTTGTTTTGAAATTGGTCAGGAAGTAAAAACTGCTTTTTGTACTCAATATGCTGAATTGGAAACAGCTTTTAATGAGGGTGAACAAGACGGTAAATACTATGCAGACTTGTATGCGATTGCACGTTATATCCTTAAACAGCAGGGTGTTAAAATTGTCACGGGTGGTGATCAGTGTACTTATCGTCAGTCTGAGGACTTTTACTCCTACCGCCGTCGCCCTAAAACAGGTCGTATGGCAACTTTTGTATTTATGCAGAACTAAAACTATATTTTGAGATATTGCTCGAAATTTTATAGATTGAGTAAAAGTACTTTTAACACTTCACAAGAATTGTTTAAAAATGAATTGATGTTAAACTTGACTAAATTTGTTTGTTTTCAATTGATATGTCTTTATCTGCTAAATCTATCGCGATTGTTTATCATAGCCCTTTTGGTCATACTGCTAAAGTCGCGAGCTATATTGCGCAGGGCATCGAGAAGGTTGGAGTGACTGTCCATAAAATGGATATTGAGCATATAGATTGGGATATTTTGGACCAAGCCGATGCAATTGTATTTGGTTCACCTACTTATATGGGCAGTGTAACAGGTCCATTTAAAATGTTTATGGACTCAACCTCTAAGCGTTGGAAAAATCGTGATTGGCAAGGGAAGCTCGCTGCCGCATTTACTAACTCAGGTGGTTTAAGCGGAGACAAATTATCCGTATTACAGCAGATTAATATCTTTGCGATGCAACATGGCATGCTTTGGTCTGGTTTGCCTTTAATGCCAACAGGAATCAAGCCCACAGATTTAAACCGTATGGCGGGTTATTTGGGTTTAATGACGCAATCAGACAATGCACCTGTTGACTTAACACCGCCATCTGGTGATTTACAAACAGCCTTGTGGTTTGGTGAGTATCTTGCACTATTATTAAATAAATTTAGGTAATCTAACTAGAAAATTAGGTAAAACGTCTAATATTTATTTTTTGTTTAAATTAATGCGATCATTGTCGCAAAATGCTAAGTGATTTGTCGTAGTAAGCTAATATTTTTATGCTTCATTGCACTATGTTTGATTAGAAAAATAAAAACATGTGTGGATGATATGGATATCAATGCTCAAAAAACAATTCAAAGGACAAGAATAGTTTTAATCTCAAGTGCAATAGTTTTATCAATGAATTGTTTTGCCGAAAATGAAAAAATCACATCTTTAATTCAGTTAAATGACTCAGAGTTGTCTGAAGTGAAAGGGCAAGCTTTGATGAGTCTTTCATATTTAGCACCAACTGATGCAACCAACCCAATGAGGAATATTACTTCAAATAATATAGGATTTTATAAATTAGGTTTAGAAGCAGAGTTGGAACTTAATGCAAATATCAGAAACCTTCAGCTTGGTTGTGGTGGAGTCAATGGTGCTGGTGCCTGTGATATAGACATTAAAAATTTATCATTGAGTGGATTGCCTAATACTTATGATAGCAATGGGAATCCAGTTTATTTAACTGGGCGCCCCTCGACAAGTGGAAAGATAACTAACCCTTTTTTAGAGTTTGCAATTAGTAATCCTAATAGCTCATCTATAAGAGAAGTGAAAGGAATACGATTTAGTGCAGAAAAAATTAATGCTTTGTTAACAGCGGGATTAGATAATTTATCTACAGCTTCACAAACTGATGGAATTCAAAGATTAAGTGGATTTATGCAAATCGCTAAAACAAGTGGAACTGCAAGCACAAAACCTATTATTTTCGGGAAAAATGCTAGTGATCAAACTTTGACTGGGGTTGCAAATATTAGTGGGCTAGTAAATGTAAATTTTACGAGTAATCCTTTTAACAATGGAACTACGGGGATAACAATTCCGAGTGTTAGTACTTCTTTTGATATTAATCCTTTTACAATTAATGGAGTGAGAAATACCATAGCAAATGTTAAAGATATTCGTACAACTATCGCTACTATTCCTATTGCATCTGATGGAACTTCAAGATACCCAGAATCGATGTTTATAAATGATGCCTTAAAAGTTAATTTGAGTTGTGAAAGTGCTGGAATTTTATCATTATGTCCAATTGTCAAGGCGCTAGTACCTGTAGCAACTTTTAAAATGGCGAATGGTTCAAATATTCAGAATATAAACATGTCTATCGATTTCATGCAATCTTTAAGTATGATTCATAATATTCCGTTAACTGGTACAGGCGGTTATTTGTCTGTACAAAGTGAGGCTTTATTGTGGCCAGGTGCAACTATTGCAGACATAGATAAAGCTAAAAACAATTTGCAACAAATGGGAAGAAATACCGATGTTGCGCAAAAAGGATGGTGGATGTCTTTCGCAGATCCAGTACAACTAGGTAAACTCAATGTGAGTAATCAAGTTGATATTGGGGCAGTTTTACCTCAAGTCGCGACTTTAGTTTCACAATATTTAAATAAAAGAGAAAATTATCCCTATTTAAATATTGGACAAGCTTGGCAGGCTTTAACCAATCAACCAATAACACAGAAATTAAATGTAGACCTGAGAAGTTATACAGAAAATAATCCTGCTAAATTGGTTCTGACTAATCAAAAACTAACAAATCAAAATGTTGTAGCAAACTGTTATGGCTCATTGAAATTCTGTTAAATTCCTTTTAACGACAAAATGCTATTTAAGAGACTTTGTTGCAAACTTAACCTCTTTTGATCTCCCAATAAAATTATTCATCATTCCACAACTAGGAAAGTTTTCATTTCAGGAATACAAACTCTGTAATGATTTTTTATAAAATACTTGATAGGTTGATAAAAAATTATCCAAAATAAAATATGTATTTCATTGTTATTTAAATAAATTAACAAAATAAACTTATATAAAAAATATTAAAAACCATTATCTTATTTAGGTGAAAAAGACTATTGTTAAATTAGACAAAATATTTGTCCTGATCGGCTATTTTGTTATTGATCATTTTCCTATATTTTTGACCAATAATAAAAATCTGAGCAGGTGATATGGAAGTTGTTGTAGGAAAGTTAATTAAAATCAGTAAGATGATTTTAATTTGTGGTGGATTTTTTATTTCGATTGATAGTTTTGCTAATTTGCCTCAATCGAAGGGTTTGGTCGAGTTAAATGATACTGAGCTTTCAAAAGTTCAAGGTCAAGCATTGATGAGTCTTGGTTATATTGCTCCAAATGATGCTGCCAATAAAATGCAAGGGCAGGGGGTTGGCTTTTATAAGCTTGGGATGGAAGCTGAACTTGAGCTGAATGCCAACATAAAAAAATTACAACTAGGATGTGGCGGTATCAATGGTGCAGGTGGCTGTGATATTGATATTGATAACCTCAGCTTATCTGGTTTAGCAGATACCCGTGAGGGAAGAGCTGGTTCAAGTGCCAAATTAACCAATCCTTTTTTAGAGTTCGCAATAAAGAACCCTGATGCAGCGTCAACAAGAGAAGTCGTGGGTTTACGTTTAAGTGCTGAAAAGGTTTTAGGGATGTTAACCGCAGGAACTGAAAATTCAGAAACTCCGAATGGTATTAATTCACTTAGTGGTTTTTTAAAGACAAAAGCGACGACAGGTTTAGGTTATACAAATAGTCGAGGTATGAGTTATACCGATACTCAAATGCCAATCACTGGAAATGTAGATGTTTGTGTACTATTTTTTTGTGGGCGATTGCCCTTATCTTCAACAGATTATAATTTAACTTTGCAAAGTACTACAGCACCCATTCAAGTTGATTCAGCAACAATTAATGGGATGCGACAAAGTAGTGTGAACTTAACAGGCAAAGCTTATATTGACCGTTTAAACTTTGGTGGGCGATTAAAAGCGGGTGTAAAAGTTCCTTTATTGGGCACATTAAATTTAGAGAAACAGGTTAATGGTGATATTACAGGGTTAACAGCAAATCTATCGATCAGTGAAAGTTTGGGCTATATCCATAAAATTCCTTTAAATAATCCATTTTCTTTATCATTGCAAAGTCAAAATGTATGGTGGCCAAATGCTGAGGTGACCGCTCAAAGAGGTTGGTGGATGGCATTTGAGGATGCTGTTGATATTGGGAATGTGACTCCATCTAAAGGGATCGATATTACCAATGATGTACTTAAGCAAGTCGTTGGTCCATTAAGTAATGCATTAGCGACGACAGCTGTACCATCCTGCCAAGCTTTAGATTGTTTATTGGGCAGCTCATTAGAAATTGGTAATATTAATTTACCGAATACATCAGTCAATTTCCCATTGCAAGATTTACAGCTTAAAAACCAAGATTTTGCACCTAACTGCTATGGTTCATTAAAGTTCTGTTAAGTATTCTTTCTAAAAGAAAAACCTCCATTCGGAGGTTATTCTTATTTGTGCATAATTCGAGCTTTGTCTCGTTGCCAATCACGGTCTTTTTCCGTAGCACGTTTGTCATGCAACTGTTTACCTTTTACTAAAGCAATCTCTAGTTTTGCTAAGTGACCTTTCCAGTAACATGCCAATGGTACACACGTATAGCCCTTTTGATTGACTGCGCCCATTAACTTTTCTAATTCACGACGGGAAAGCAGTAGCTTGCGCGTACGTGTTGCTTCAGGTACCACATGTGTTGATGCAGATAACAAAGGTTGAATCTGAGCGCCGAACAGAAACGCTTCATTATTTTTAAAGGTAATATAGCTTTCTGTAATGGTCATACGTCCAGCACGTAATGACTTTACTTCCCAGCCTTGCAACGAAAGCCCAGCTTCAAATTTTTCTTCAATAAAATAATCGTGACGCGCACGTTTATTTTGTGCAATCGTCCCGCCATTATTTTTTTTTACGACAATATTTTTCGACATAATACAAATAATTCCAAGAATAGCCTTATTCTGCCTTAAACTTGGCTTGAGGTGAAGTCATTTCACAATTAAAGCAAAGGCTAAATGTGCAGAGGTTATTCGCTAAGATTTAAGTTTTTGTTAAACTATAGCCCTACATAACAAACTTGAGTACAAATGGATGTCTAAAACTCGTGTCATCTATCCAGGAACTTTTGATCCAATTACCAATGGCCATGTGGATTTGGTTGCCCGCGCTTCACGGATGTTTGATGAAGTCGTCGTTGCAATTGCGATTGGACATCATAAAAATCCAGTATTCAGTTTAGAAGAGCGTGTAGAGTTAGCGAAAATATCACTCAAACATCTACCTAATGTTGAGTTTGTTGGCTTTGATGGCTTATTGGTAAATTTTGCCCGTGAGCAAAATGCGACTGCTGTTTTACGTGGATTAAGAGCTGTGTCAGATTTTGAATATGAATTTCAGCTTGCCAATATGAACCGTCAATTGGATCATGATTTTGAAACAGTATTTTTAACACCTTCAGAGCAATTTTCATTTATTTCTTCAACGATGGTTCGGGAAATTGCGCGATTAAAAGGTGATGTCGCTAAATTTGTGCCACAATGTGTGGTCGAAGCTTTTCACCGTAAACATCAACAAGGTTGGTAATGTGTCTTTAATAATCACTGATGAATGCATCAATTGTGATGTATGTGAACCGGTATGCCCAAATGAAGCCATTTTTATGGGGGAGGAGATTTATGAAATCCATCCAAACCTCTGTACAGAATGTGTGGGGCATTTTGATGAGCCGCAGTGTGCACTTTTCTGTCCAGTAGATTGTATTCCTCTTGATCCAAATCATGTAGAAAGCCAAGAAGACTTGATGGAGAAGTATAAAAGTTTAATTGCTCAAAAAAGCGCAAGCAATTCCCAGTAAAATTTGTTAGCATACGCCCCGAAGTGAGCCAGACGATCGCTGCTGTGGAGATCTCCGTGATTGAAGCAGGGGAGGAAAGTCCGGGCTTCATCGGGCAAGGTGCCAGGTAACGCCTGGGCGGTGTAAACCGACGGAAAGTGCAGCAGAGAGTAGACCGCCTTCAATAACGTTTCTTTTCGGAGAAATGGAAGGTAAGGGTGAAAGGGTGCGGTAAGAGCGCACCGCATGACTGGTAACAGTTCATGGCATGGTAAACCCCACCGGAAGCAAGACCAAATAGGGATCCTATAGGCATGGCCCATGCTGGATCCGGGTAGGTCGCTTGAGCGTATGAGTGATTGTGCGCCTAGAGGAATGATCGTTCTAGACAGAACCCGGCTTATCGGCTCACTTCAATGAATTTTATTGCAATTATTACTTGACGTAACGTGAGTTACAGCAGATAATGCGCGCACAGTTTTAGGCTATGTAGCTCAGTTGGTTAGAGCACCGCACTCATAATGCGGGGGTCACAGGTTCAAGTCCCGTCATAGCCACCATTTTTATAGACCACGTTTCCAAAAACGTGGTCTTTTTTTATCTTTCAATCATGCATATTAAAACCATTTAAATGCTCTTTTAAAAACCAAGCTTCACGGATGTATTCTCACCGATATGGGTGAGCTGAGTCGTTGTGGCAGTCTTTTTATAATCATAAATGGTTGCTTTTGATAATTTTGCTAGACCGAATTGATAGGAAAAATTAAATTGCACTTGATTGATTTTATATTGGGCTAAAATATTGCTGTCTTGTTGAAGCCTTTGAATTAATGTTTCAGCAGTATCAACCTGATCAAGATAAGCAGGTTGACTAATATTTAAAATGAGAACTTGATTTGTTGATTCAGTTTCGCCAATAAAAGTATAACGATTTTCGATCTGAATATTTTGAATATCATCAGAGATTGAAGTCAAATCATGAGTTGTTGAATTTTGATTTTGAACATAATGCCAGACATTGATTGAAAAAATGATCATTGTGATCAAAGTGAGAATGTAATAATGCACTTTCCATATTGCCTGATGAGGCATATTGGATTGTGTATTTCTGAGAATTTGTGTACGTGTCAGTACATCATGAAGGGATTGTTGGCTGTTTCCATTAAAAACTGCCAAGTAGAAACATGCAAAAACAATACTTTGAAAAAAGGCGATGATTAAAATAAGTGAAAGGGGCGGATGTGCAAAGGATTGTAAATAACCGATAAAGCAAAATGGAATAATGAAAATGCTTGATCGAATTAAAGCGTGGGTTGGTGAAATTGAAGCACCGGTAAAGTCTTTTACACGAATTTTACAGAGTATTTTTCCAATCGTTTTACCATCTCCAATCGAACTGTTAAAAGCAGAGAAATAAAACAAACATAGCAAAGTGCCAAGACATTGAAAAATAAATGGAGAGTTTTCAAAATAGGGATATAGCACTTTCCCCATTACCAAACATGCAACACCGACAATCAAACAGTCGATGATAAATGCAAAAAATCGAGGAAATATTGGAGCAATCGTTTTTACTGGATTTTGAATTTCAGTCATAGTTTTTAATTAAATTGAATTTATGAATGTATTAAGTAAATATCAATATCATCAAATATTTAAGTGAGATATTAAAAATGATGTATTTGATATTTTGAAATAGATGTTAATTTTAAATTTAATGATTTAAAGAGATTAAATTTTTGGCATAAAAAAACCAGCAGTTGCTGGGTTCTTTAATTGCACCATTTTAATATCAATTTAAAATGGTGCCCGAGGCCAGACTCGAACTGGCACGCTTTGTGGGCGGGGGATTTTAAATCCCCTGTGTCTACCGATTTCACCACTCGGGCATGTGCGCAATAATAAAGGACAGTTTTTCTCTTGGCAAGCGTATTTAGCACGATTTGCTTTCTTTTCAATCAACTCGGATGTTTATGGCTGAAAATAAAGCGTTTTAAGCCAATATATTGATTTTATTGTCATGAATTTTTCATTAACTTGAGATTAAAGTGAAATATTTCCTGATTAAAGTGATGAGATAAAAAAACTTAGAGGAAATCGATTTCAATGCCAAGCTCAATTTCACGCCGTGAACTTATTCAAAAGTCATTAGCCAGTTTTGGGGCACTATCTATACCAGTTTCTTTGACAGCTTGTGGTAGCGACAATAATGATTCAACAACGTCAGCCACTAAAGTTGAATTTTTACATGGGGTGGCGAGTGGTGATCCGCTTAAGGACCGTGTGATTTTATGGACACGTGTAACTCCCCAAGATACTACTTTACGTATTGAAGTTGTTTGGGAAATTGCGACAGACGAAAAATTTGTACAAATCATCAACACAGGGAAAGTACAAACAACACAAGCACAAGATTTTACGGTTAAAGTTGATGCTGATAAGTTGAAGTCTGGGCAAACTTATTATTATCGTTTTAAATTCGGTTCAGTGATTTCACCCGTCGGTCGTACCAAAACATTACCAGAAACGACCAATGCTGTTCAATTTGCAGTATGTTCGTGTTCGAATTATCCAGCGGGATATTTCTATGTTTATCGAGAAATGGCAAAACAAGATGTCGATGCGATTATCCATCTTGGTGATTATATTTATGAATATGGCAAAGATGGCTATGCAACTGAAGATGCGGCTAAATTAGGACGTACGCTTCCTGCGGACAATGATAAAGAAATTATCAAATTGGACGACTATCGCAAACGTTATGCGCTTTATCATAAGGATACTGATTTACAAGCTGCACATGCACGTCATCCGTTTATTGTGATTTGGGATGATCATGAGTTAGCCAATGATGCATGGAAAGCGGGTGCTGAAAACCATCAACCCAATGAAGGGAGCTTTTCTGATCGCAAGTTAGCGGCATTACAGGCGTATTTTGAATGGATGCCAATTCGACCTGTGAATCAAACAGATCATTTGAATATTTATCGACAATTTGACTTTGGTTCATTGGTGCAATTGACGATGTTGGATACACGTATCTTGGCTCGTGATAAGCAATTGGATTATGCGGATTATATGACGGCTTCTGGGTTGGATATTGCCAAGTTTCAGTCAGATTTGATCAGTACTTCTCGTACGTTGATGGGGTATACACAACGAGACTGGTTACAGAAAAAACTGGCACAATCTACAGCGACATGGAATGTATTAGGTCAGCAAGTCTTGATGGCAAAAATGCTAATTCCAGCTGAATTACTGCTTTCATTGGCTGCAATTACCAGTGGTAATGTTACTCCAGAGACATTGGTAAAAATGAATCAACAGATTACTGAATTAGTGACCTTAAAACTTCGTTTAAAAGCGGGTGATCCATCTTTAACAGCTACAGAAAAAGCACGTGTGACGACGGTAGCTCCATATAATCTCGATGCGTGGGATGGATACTATGCTGAGCGTGAAATTTTATATGGAACACTAAAAGCACTGAATAAGAAAGTCGTTGTTTTGGCAGGGGATACACATAATGCTTGGTCTGCGGACTTGCATACACAAACAGGTGATTTTGTGGGTGTTGAATTGGCAACTAGCTCTGTGTCTTCGCCTGGAATGGAAAAGTACCTCAGTATTCCTTTAGCGCAGTTACAGCAATTTGAAATGGCGTTTACCACACTGATTGATGAATTGAATTATACTAACTTAAATCAACGTGGTTATTTGAAAGTGAGTTTTACCGCGCAACAGGTTCAAGCGGATTGGATTTTTGTGAGTACCATTAAGGAAAATACATATACTGTGGATGCTACTCGTGGGCATCAAGTGGTGTTAAATAACAATTTGATTGATGTGAAAAGCATTCAAAAAAGCGCATAAATTTTCAAGTATAAAAAAACCGAGTTCATCATATTGACTCGGTTTTTTATGAAAATAAATTACATCATGCTGTCCATATAGGCATCTAAATCTTCATATTTATATGTTTTACACATTTCATTTTCATACTTTAATAACTGTAAATGCAATTCTAAGTATTGGGTAAGTTGCTGCTGTTGAAGCTTATATTGCTCCGAATTTTTATTATAAAATCTCATTTTAAATCTGGCTTTTTTGGCTTGCTTATACGCCCAAAAGCAAGTTCTGCGAATTTGTTGTAATTGATAAAATTCAGTATCTTTGGTGCTGTCTCGAAATAGATTTTCTTTATAGAACTTCACAAAACCAAAGCTCATCGCAAAGAAAAATAGCAAACCTTGTAAAAGTGTACTTTCAATAAAATATAGGTTCAGTGCTTGTAGAATAATCAATGCGGCAAGTTTAAATGGCGTATTGTTAAGTTGCTGATAAAGATGGGTAGAGCTGTGTTTGATTTGGTTGATAATAATGGGAACAATCAACATAAAAAATAACATAACCGCCAAGGCTGCGATGGCATTGGCTTGAAAAGCATCAAATTGAACAAAATGAATTGAAATATAATGACCTAAGCTGAAGTAAATACTGCAAAAAATCATGATTGATAAAATCCAAGGAATAAACTCCTTGGCTTCATCTAAAAGCCCTTTGGTTTTAATTTGGCTATAAAATAAAAAATTGTATTTAAATGCTTTTGGATATTGTTGTTGTAACTGATTTAAATAGAAGGAAACTTGCTTGTTTTGAATCATATAGGCTTCACTTATTTAAACTGCAATTTAGAGATTAACATAAAAAGCTAATATAAAATTTTAGACATAAAAAAACCAGCTTATCGCTGGGTTTTTTATTACACCATTTTAATGTTGATTAAAATGGTGCCCGAGGCCAGACTCGAACTGGCACGCTTTGTGGGCGGGGGATTTTAAATCCCCTGTGTCTACCGATTTCACCACTCGGGCTTTACAAGATTGGAGGCGGAGGTCGGAATCGAACCGGCGTACACGGAGTTGCAGTCCGCTGCATGACCACTCTGCCACCCCGCCATGTCTTGGTGATGCACATATTAGCAACCTTTGAAAAAAAAACAATACTATATTTCATGCATATGCACATAAAATCAGCATACGAAAGAAAATTGTCTAAATAATCATGTATTATTTGCAAAATTGATTCATATCTACTTTGGAGATGTGCCGTGGCATTGGTATTGGATGGTCGCGCATTAGCGAAACAAATTGAAGCAGACTTGTTGACTCGTGTTGAAGCTTTAAAGGCAAAAACAGGTCGTACCCCAATTTTAGCGACTATTTTAGTGGGTGATGATGGCGCATCTGCGACTTATGTTCGTATGAAAGGAAATGCATGTCGTCGTGTAGGTATGGATTCTTTGAAAGTTGAATTAGGCAAAGAAACCACGACTGAACAATTATTGGCTGAAATCGAAAAATTAAATGCCAATCCTGATGTACATGGTATTTTGTTGCAGCATCCTGTACCTGAACAGATTGACGAACGTGCTTGTTTTGATGCGATCTCTTTAGAAAAAGATGTTGATGGTGTGACGTGTCTTGGTTTTGGTCGTATGGCAATGGGTGAAGCAGCATATGGTTCTGCAACTCCTGCGGGCATCATGACCATTCTTAAAGAAAATAAGATTGAGATTGCCGGTAAGCATGCTGTAGTGGTTGGACGTTCAGCAATTTTAGGCAAGCCGATGGCAATGATGTTACTTCAAGCCAATGCTACAGTGACAATCTGTCATTCACGTACCCAAAACCTTGCTGAATTAATCAAACAAGCGGATATCGTTGTGGGTGCAGTAGGTAAAGCAGAGTTGATTCAAAAAGACTGGATCAAACAAGGTGCTGTTGTGGTAGATGCAGGTTTCCATCCTCGTGAAGGTGGTGGTGTTGGTGATATTCAATTGGTTGGAATTGAAGAAGTTGCTTCAGCATATACCCCAGTTCCAGGTGGTGTAGGACCTATGACGATTACTACATTGATTCGTCAAACTGTAGAAGCAGCAGAAAAAGCGTTAGCTTAATCAAATATTGATAGCAATGCCTTCACCATTGTTTGTAGATAGTGAAGGCTTCTCGAAAATTTCATTTTTGTTTTGGTAAAAGTTGCTTTAATAATAGACTTTGTGACAATCATGTATTCAATATGATGCGATCTGCAATAACAGCAAATTATCGAAGTATATAAGCGTCAACAACCTTAGTGTATTTGCGAAGTATTAGAATAATCATTTTGGTTATACATTTATGAGTTGTACTTTACAATTTCCTAAAGCCCCATCACATTTACTCAAAGCCTTGCATGAGGTGATTCCTCAATGCCAGCTACTCGCTCAGCAGTTACCTGAGACTCCGATTTCATTGTGGTTGATTCCACCGGTTTTTCCGACTGATCGTTTAGATGATGAAGTGATTCGTCGTATTTGGAATGACACGCCTTATTGGATCTTTTGTTGGGCATCTGGTTTGGCGATGGCACAATGGCTATTGGCTGAGCCACATCGTGTTAAAGATAAGGTGGTTCTCGATTTTGGCGCTGGGTCAGGTGTGGTCGCGATTGCTGCCAAATTAGCGGGTGCCAAGCGTGTGATTTGTTGTGACATTGACCAAGTGAGTTTAGATGCTTGTCGTGAAAATGCCGCACTAAACGAGGTAGAGCTAGAATATCTGGATGATTTATATAAAGCAGAACAGGTGGATGTATTGCTCGCCGCAGATGTTTTATATGATCAATCTAATCGCTTTTTCTTAGATGAATTTTTAAAGTTTGCCCCTGAAGTATGGGTAGCGGACAGTCGGGTCAAAAACTTTAGTCATCCGAATTATCAAAAATTGGATGAACGAAGTGCAACAACATGGCCTGATTTAGATGAAGCCAAAGAGTTTCGAAATGTGAGTTTTTATAAGACGCTATAAAAGCGTCTTATTTTTTGAAAATTTATTATGATTGGGTGTATTAAGAACAAGTATAACGTACAACATGCAAGGTGCTTGGACGAGTTTCAAGTGCTTGACGCGTTGCATAATCCTCACTGTTGTTTAGATTAGGAGTATTTGATAGTCCAAAAGAGGTTCGACTATGCCCAAGTTGAACACCGGCTTGATTTTGTGCAGTTTGCGGGTTGATGATTTCATTGATACTAAGCACAGAAATTTTATAGGTTTTATTTGCACCTAAAACTTTTTGACATGCACGTTGTAATTTACTGGCATCTAAATCACGGTCAGCGCGACCAGAAAGTGTATATGCCAATGTTGCGCTATTGCTTGACTGACTTTCGATTTGGTAGCCTGTCATCCCATTATATTGACGCGGTGTTGTTTGGCACGCCGATAAAGCTAAAACCATTAATCCTAAACCTGCACAGGTGATTATTTTCATCTTTTAAAGTCCCAGCTTTTTGAATTATTTTTAGTATGCCATAGCTTTGTGATTTTCTCGATGATTGAATTGTTCAAATCAAAACAGCTTTCTAATTTGCATAAGAAAGCTGTTTTAACCCATCTAAGCTACTTTTGGATTTTGATTAATCATCTGTGATTAAGCTATTTTTCTTAGTATCTTTCATAAAGATATAAGTAATTAAAGATAGACCAATCATAAACGTGATGTAGTAGAAGAAATAGTTTTCGTGACCTGCATTTTTAAAACTTAATGCCACTAATTCAGCTGTACCACCAAAGATTGTATTTGCTAAAGCGTATGGTAACGCAACACCCAGAGCGCGAATGTGAGCAGGGAACAGTTCTGCTTTAACTACCGCATTAATTGCAGTATAGCCAGTTACAATCACCATGCCACTCATACATAAGAAAAATGCAGTTTTAGGGTCTGTGGTTGAACCAAGCCCATTGAAAATAGGGATGGTAAATAGAACACCTAAAACACCAAAGGTGATCATAATCGGTTTACGACCAATTTTATCTGAAAGTGCGCCAACAGCAGGTTGAATCAACATGAAGACAAAGATCGCTGCCGTGGTAATTTCTGTTGCTGTGGTCTTTTCAAAGCCAGAGGTATTGACCAAATATTTTTGCAAATAGGTGGTAAATGTGTTGAATGCTAGCGTTCCACCTGCGGTCAACATAATCACTGTGAATGCTTGTTTAGGGTATTTGGTAAATAAAGCCAAAGCCCCCGATTTTTCACCACCATTTTTGGCATGTTCTTGCGCTTGTTTAGCTGATTCTGTTTCAACTAAGCCACGACGAATCCAGAATACAACAATGGCTAACAAAGCGCCGATAAAGAATGGAATACGCCATCCCCATGCATGCAAGGCATCTTCTGAAAGTGTATGTTGGAGGATAATCAATACACAAAGTGCCAACAACTGCCCTGAAATCAAGGTGACATATTGGAAACTAGAGAAGAAACCGCGATGATTCTTTCCTGCCATTTCAGTTAAATATGTCGCACTTGAACCATATTCACCACCGACACTTAAGCCCTGTAAGAGACGAGCAAAGAGTAGAAGCGCTGGAGCAAGCATACCGACAGAATCATAAGACGGTGCACAAGCGATAATTAAAGAACCGACACACATCAAGGATACAGAAAGCGTTAAACCAGCTTTACGACCTTTACGATCGGCATAAATTCCCATAATCCAAGCGCCAATCGGGCGCATTAAAAAACCTAAAGCAAAAACAGCAGCAGCTTGGAGAAGCTTGACTGTTTCATTACCTTCTGGAAAGAACACTGGTGCAAAGTAGAGCGTAAATGCGGCATAGACATACCAGTCATACCATTCAACTAGGTTACCAGCTGAGCCACCAAGTATAGATTTGAAACGAGTTTTTCTATCAAGTTGCGAAGGAGCAACCTGAGGTGATGAATTGGACAAGGCAATTCTCCAAAAGAATATGCAAAACATAGCCTGTTTAGGGTTCATTTGGGGTGAAAATCTAAACAGAAAAATCAAAAAGAGAGAATTTCAATCAGTACTGCGGAGAGATACAAATCATTACACAGCTCGTTATACGCAAGAATGAAGGTTGTCCTTATTAGACTTTGGTCGTATGCCTTTTTTATGTTCAGGATCAATAATTATTTAAGAATGGCTAAAATAAAGAATAATTTTTTTAAAACAATTATTTAATTTTAAATAGTTTAATGGGTGGCTGTTTTTAGTACAGATAAAGTGTTGGGTGGAAATGAGTCAAATGTGTAAAAAGTACTCAAATAAAAAAACGATCAGTATTGAGAATTAAGATTCAAAGCTAGCTGAATAACAAGAACTTATGTTATGTATGTATTTAAATGTTCATTTTCGAAAATAAAACAATAAGGTTTGCATTTATGAACTTCATGATTCGACAACAGCAAATTTTGGAACTGGTTAAACAACGGGGATATATCAGTATTGAAGAAATTGCGCAGATATTTACAGTGACACCGCAAACTGTACGCAGAGATATTAATCAGTTGGCTGATGCTGGATTGTTGCGACGTTATCATGGCGGTGCTGCGATAGACTCAAGTGTGACCAATACTGAATACAGTACACGCATGAGCCATAACGCAGAGGCAAAACAGCGTATTGCAGTTGCTGTGGCAAAAGCTATTCCAGATTATGCTTCTTTATTTATCAATATCGGGACAACGACAGAAGCAATTGCTGTCGCTTTATTGCAACATCGAGGGCTTAAAATTATTACCAATAATCTAAATGTTGCCAAAATTCTAAGTGTAAAAGAAGATTTTGAAGTGCTTATTGCCAGTGGCAAAGTTCGCCCCGATGGCGGGGTCATTGGGCAGGCGACATCTGAATTTTTTAAACAATTCAAAGTGGATTACGCCGTGATTGGCATCAGTGGAATTGATGCAGATGGGACATTATTGGATTTTGATTTTCAGGAAGTTTCAGTCTCTCAAGAAATTATTGCTGGTGCTCGACAGATTTTTTTAGCTGTAGATGATAGTAAATTTGGTCGTCATGCAATGATGCGCATGGGGCATCTTCGAGAAATTGATCGTCTTTTTACCAATCAACAGCCTGCTGAAGCTTATATTCAACAAATCAATGCGGCAGAAGTGAATTTGATTGTGGTTTAGGCTTTATTCAATGACGAGCTTAAATGTCAGTTGCAAATCTATTGATTATCGAATAGACATTGATCAAAAAAGTCTCTATTATTTTCTTAAATGAAAATAAACGAAAATATGTTAAAACTCTTCAATCAAAAGGTGATGTTATGATGCAAATGAACGAACCGCAAACTTGTTATGACATCGTGGTGATTGGAGGAGGAATTAATGGTGTTGGAATTGCCAATGATGCAGTTGGGCGTGGTTTATCGGTCTTGCTTTGTGAAAAAGATGATTTGGCAAGTCATACCTCATCCGCCAGTAGTAAATTGATTCATGGTGGTTTACGTTATCTAGAACATAAGGAATTTCGCTTGGTTCGTGAAGCTTTGGCAGAGCGTGAAGTTTTACTGGCGAAAGCCCCACATATTATTCGTCCAATGCGCTTTATCATGCCTCATCAACCGCACCTTAGACCAGCTTGGCTAATCCGTACGGGTTTATTTTTTTATGATCATTTGGGCAAACGAGAAAAACTGCCAGGATCAAATTTGGTCCAATTCAACCCTGAAACCAGCCCATTAAATAAAGATATTACCCGTGGTTTTGAATACTCCGATTGTGCTGTTGATGATTCTCGTTTGGTGATTCTCAATGCAATGCAGGCACGGGAAAAGGGTGCAAAGATTGTTAGTCAAACACGTTGTATTGCCGCGCAACGTGAAAATGCTGTGTGGACAATCCAACTTGAAAATGAACAAGGGATATATCAAGTTCAAGCCAAAGTATTGGTCAATGCTGCAGGTCCTTGGGTGGCACAATTTATCCAACAGGATTTGAAATTAAAATCACCTTATGGCATTCGTTTGGTTCAAGGGAGCCATATCATTGTGCCAAAAATTTATGCAGGTGATAAAGCCTATATTATGCAAAATGACGATCAGCGAATCGTGTTTGCGATCCCTTATTTAAACCAATACACCATGATTGGAACCACAGATCGTGAATATCATGATGACCCTAATCAAGTTGAAATCACTCAACAAGAAATTGATTATCTTTTAAAAGTATCCAATGATCATTTTAAGACACAACTGAGCCAAAATGATATTGTCAGCACTTTTTCAGGTGTGCGCCCATTGTGTGATGATGAATCTGATAACCCAGCAGCAATTACGCGTGATTATACTTTAGCACTTTCTCAACAACATTCAGGTGAAGCGCCTTTATTGTCGGTTTTTGGTGGCAAGTTGACGACATATCGCAAGCTTGCTGAATCAGCACTTGAGCAACTGAAAAAGTTTTTCCCTGAAATGCAACAATCTTGGACCGCACATGCTTTATTACCTGGTGCAGAAAACTTGGTCTCAGTAGAAGATTTAATCTTGGAGATCCAGACTAAAATCAAAGGCATTGATTTGGAAACAGCAAGTCGCTGGGCACATGCTTATGGCACTTATGTATGGAAGTTTTTAAATTATTCCTCCTCAGTGCATGAGCTTGGACAAAGTTTTGGACATGGGCTTTATGCGCAAGAAGTGGATTATTTAGTCGATCAGGAATGGGCAATCACGAGTCAGGATATATTGAGTCGCCGTAGCAAGTTATATCTTGAATTTAAACAGGATGACATTGATCTTTTGGATGCCTACTTGCTTGAGTTACATGAACGTCGATTGCAAAAAGATGTTGCATAATGCAATTTATAAAGCCAATGAATCATGCATTGGCTTTATTGTATTTTGTAGATTCAATTTGAATATTGAAGTTTAAAAATTAAACTTTTAACCTCAAACCATAACCATCCAACTTCGAATACTGAATCCTTTCATCTTGAACATTGTGTTTTATGATTCATTCGGCTGCTGCAATGTAAGCGCATCTTTCATAAATGTTTGTGCACTCATATAAATGAATACGGCACTCAGTAATAAAGTGATTGGAATAATAATCATGGCTTTGTGTAAACCGATGGCACGGAATTGATCCGTAATCCCTGTTGCACCTGATACAGTCATTGCGGCATTTGCATAATGATCAGAAAGTGCGCCAACTAGAAGTGGACCAAATGCGCCGCCTAATACATACATGATCGCAAGACATAAACCAAAAGCCATTGCTCTTTGATTGGGTTCGACAACTTCTTGAATAGCAGGGTAGACGGTTGTGTAATAGTTGTACATTGCAAGCCAACCGAGACAAGACAATACTGTAAATAAAACCACAGCTTGGCTTTTCAGCATTAGACTTAATCCAATCATAATCGCCGAGATCAATAAACACAGTGCTCCGAACAATAAACGACCCTTTTTAGATTTTTGATAAATCTTGTCTGCAATGACACCGCCAAGTGTTAAGCCGATTAAACCTGTTATCCCGATAATACATCCTGCAAGTAATGAGCCTTGGATTAAGGTTAAACCAAAATAACGTAGGAACAACGGCACTAGAAATGCGATGCCAGCAGCAATCGCAAGATTTTGCATAATGCCAGAAAGAATAATCCAACGTAGCGTTTTGATTTTTAAAAGGCTTCCTAAGCTGTTTTGCTTTGAAGTTTTGGCTTGATAGTTTTCAGCTTCTGCTGCGCCTCGTGCAGGTTCTCGAATAAAGAAAAAACAGATGGCTAAGATCAGACCAGGTACAGCCGCAACTATAAAAGGTGCACGCCAACTGTTAAATGCTTGTGCAATCCCACCAACGGTGAAGAAAGCGAGTACCATTCCCACTGGTAAGCCGAGCATAAAAATACCTATTGCTTTGGCGCGATGCTGAGGTGGAAATAAATCTCCAATTAAAGAGTTCGCAGCAGGTGCATAACTTGCCTCACCGACACCAACACCTACACGAGCCATGAAAAAAGAGATATAACTCCATGCAAGTGCATTCATGGCGGTAAAGCCACTCCATGCGATTAAACCTATACCGATAATTTTTTTTCTTGAGTTGCGGTCTGCAAGTTTTCCAAAATATAAGCCAGCAATGGCATAGACTAAGGAAAATGCAGCAGCAAGCATTCCTAATTGTTTGTCATTTAGACTATATTCTAATCTGATTGATTCAATGACCACGGCTGGAATTGTACGATCAAAAAAATTCATCGTATTGGCTAGAAACAACAGAATCAAAATCTTCCATTTGTTGTGGATTAAGCTATTCACGGTAACAACTCCTTTGTTTATTTTTGGAAGATCAAGCGATCCGACTTGATCCGATTTAGAAGTATTGTTTTACGATTGATGGAATTTTTTTAACCACCACTTATTGTTCATATTGTTTAGAAAATCTATATAATATATTTATTAAATGCAAGTGAAATTAAATTGATTGTGGTTTTTTTAGATAAATAACCAAATAAAGAAAAGGATAGTTATTAGATTTATGATATTTGTGTAGGAATTAAAACAAATAAATAAGTCTGTGCCTTATTTGGATATACGCATCATATGGCAGCAATATTTTTTAATACTATACATTTAAGTTTTTGTATTTTATTTATAATACTATCATTTATAAAAATATTAATGTGAAGTGAAAAAGCTTGTGATTCAAATGAAGCGGAAAACTCATGGTTTTTATTGTTCACTTTCCATTGAGGAAACCCAAAAAACAATCCAACAAGTCAACGTTAAACTCTTTTACTTGCTGGATTGATTCACTATATTTTTTAATAAAAAAAATCAATAACTTTTCCAGAGGGCGCCTAACTTGAAATCCCATTCACTTGGTGTAATCACCATCCGTCCTGCATTTGGTGTCAACGTGATTTCACTGAAAAAAACATCATCTCCAGCCAATAAAAAGTCGATACGACTATAACCATGTTTAAAGCAAAGGTCTTGAGAAAGTTGCAGCATTTTGCTTAAACTTTTCGGTTGAGCTAAGCCTAAGGGGCTATTATTCTTTAAGTCAACTGTAAAGGGTTGTAGGACCCAATCGGTATCATAAATATTTGAATAATCAATGCCTTGACTATCTTGAACATCAACTTCAATATATCTGGGTTGACCTTCGAAACAATGTACTCGACTGGTGGTAATCGTTAACTGGCTATTTGGATCTGTCCATAATTCAACAAACTCTTCAGCCAGAATCAACGGTGTAATATTTTTATAATGCCATTCTCTTTTTTTAAAATACATATTTTGTTTTAAATGATGCTTTAATTTTAGTTCTGCATTTTTAATATCAAATTGACTTTTATCATGGCACACGATTGCGCTACCGCTATCATGATTGCACTTTAAAACAAATTTAGATGGGAGTTTATTAAACTCAATTTCGCTAAAGCATTTGTATACACCAAGTAAAGGTACAAAATGTGAGCAACAAATTTTATCTGAAATAATTTCTCTCACTGTCAACTTGTCAGCCAGTTTTGTATGCAGAGGCGCTCTTTCATAGATCATGCGCGCAGTTACTTTTTCATTAAAACTTTCCGGTTTATCAAAGTCAGGTGTGTAACCTAATTTATTAATAAATCTTTTTGTAAGGTATTTCTTGTCAGAGACAAATTTAGTTCTAATGACTTTCGCTGTATAGATAATATTTTCAATCATGGGAAAGAATAAAAAAATAAAGAAATGAATTTTTTAATTATAGAGGAAATATGAATTTTTTGTATTACAAAAATATCATATTGTGGATTTAACGCAAAATATTACATTTAGAATACAAATGGCTTTATTTTAATCGGTTATTCCGTTTAAATTGTTTTTGAGTTGCATGCGATAGTGACTCGAAATTAAAAGAGCATACTACTTGAATCCTTTAATCCATCACAATGATTATAGATTGAATGCAAAAAGACCGCTCGAAAGCGGTCTCTTGAATGCTTAATTTAAATTAAGCTGATTTTTTTACAGCCTCTAAAAGCTCGTTTTGACGATTTTTAAGTGCTGCAGGTAAACGGTCACCTAACTTGTTAAACAATTCAGTATGACTTTCAATCTCTTTGATCCATTGATCTTTATCTTGAGATGTTACAAGATCAAATTGCGCTTTAGTAAAGTCAGAACCTGTCCAGTTCAATTGCTCAAATGTTGGAACTAAGCCAATCGGTGTTTCAACTGCATCTGCACGACCTTCACAACGGTCAATGATCCACTCAAGCACACGCATGTTTTGACCGAAACCAGGCCATACAAAGTTGCCTTCAGCATCACGACGGAACCAGTTTACGTTGTAAATACCTGGTAATTTGTTGCCAGCAGCTTTTGCTTTCGCACCTACTTCTTCACCCAGTTCTAACCAGTGAGCGAAGTAATCCGCCATGTTGTAACCAGCAAATGGCAACATCGCAAATGGATCACGGCGAACAACACCTTGTTGACCTACTGCCGCAGCAGTTGTTTCAGAACCCATTGTTGCTGCTTTATATACACCATCTACCCAGTCGAATGCTTCTGAGATTAAAGGTACTGTATCCGCACGACGTCCACCGAAGATGAATGCAGAGATTGGAACGCCAGCTGGATTTTCCCAATCGGCATCAATAGAAGGGCATTGACCCGCTGCTACAGTGAAACGTGCATTTGGATGAGCTGCTTTTTCACCAGCAACATGTGGTTGACCTTTCCAGTTGGTTAAGTTTGCAGGTGCTTCTTTTGTTAAGCCTTCCCACCAAACTTCGCCATTGTCAGTCACCGCAACGTTGGTATAAATCACATCTTTGTGAAGTGTTGCCATACAGTTTGGATTGGTTTTGGTATTTGTTCCTGGTGCTACACCAAAGAAACCAGCTTCTGGGTTGATTGCATATAAGCGACCATCTTCACCTGGTTTAATCCAAGCAATATCATCACCTACAGTTTCAATCTTCCAACCTTCATAACCTGCTGGTGGAATAAGCATCGCAAAGTTGGTTTTACCACATGCAGAAGGGAATGCTGCTGCGATGTAGTGTTTTTCACCTTGAGGATTTGTCACACCAAGGATAAGCATATGTTCAGCTAACCAACCTTGTTGACGACCCATAGAAGATGCGATACGTAAAGCAAGACATTTTTTACCTAATAATGCATTACCGCCGTAACCTGAACCATAAGACCAGATTTCACGTGTTTCTGGATAATGCACGATGTATTTTTCTGGGTTGCAAGGCCAAGCAACATCTTTTTGACCTTCTGCAAGAGGCGCACCTACTGTATGTACGCAAGGAATAAAGTCACCATCTGTGCCAAGTACGTCATAAACAGCTTTACCCATACGAGCCATTTTACGCATACTTACAGCAACATAAGGAGAATCAGTAATTTCAATACCGATGTGTGCAATGTGAGAACCTAATGGACCCATTGAGAATGGAACCACATACATTGTGCGGCCTTTCATTGCGCCATCAAACAAACCGTTAAGACGAGCACGCATTTCAGCAGGAGCTTCCCAGTTGTTAGTCGCACCAGCATCTTCTTGTTTTTCAGAACAGATGAATGTACGACCTTCAACACGAGCTACGTCAGACGGATCAGAATTCGCTAAATAAGAACCAGGATGTTTTTCTTGGTTCAATGCTTGCATAGTGCCGTTAGCGATCATCAAGTCGATATAACGTTGATTCTCTTCTTCGCTTCCGTCACACCATTCAATTTTTGCAGGTTTAGTCAATTTAGCAATTTCTTCAACCCAGGCAATGAGCTTAGGATGACGAACGAATTCTGGTGCGTTCACTTGGGTCATGGTGAGGCCTATCTAAAATATGTACAATTTTGTGTACAAATAACAACCTGAATGAAGTGGTACAACATTCAAATTTAAGTAAGAAAAAAAGTGGACGTATTAAAACATATATTCATAAAAAAAATAAGACTAAAGGCTTAAAAGATGCTTAACCTAAGGGGTGGTGTAAGTGATTGATTTTTAGTGTTTAAGCGGAATTATTGGTTGATATTTAACACTATTTAATAAAGCAATGAGTAATATTTTTATTGTAAATAATAATAATTAACAATAACTTGAAAATAAGAAGCTGTAAAAAATTATTATTGATTTAATAAATGGGTATAATTCGAATTTTACATAAAGGTGCTTTTATTTGCTTAGAAAATCGACGAAATTAGAGCAAATACTTCACAATAATCAAACTTATGGATACAGATTTAAAGCCTCTTTCGATGATTTACAATGAAAAATCAGGTTTTCATGCAAATCACAAAGATGAGGTTTACGAAAAACTCATGACCATCTGGACTACACATGGTTTTGAAATACAGGTTTTTGATATCAGTGCAGAAGGCGATATTCAGACCTTAATGAAAAAAATCTATCAACGACATGCACAATATTCAAAACCCGGGGTTATTGTTGCGGCAGGTGGTGATGGTACGTTGAATGCTGTTGCATCGCAAATGCTTCATCAAAATATTCCGATGGGTATTTTGCCATTAGGCACATTTAATTATGTAGCACGTGCCTTGAATATTCCATTGAATCTGCTTGAGGCAGCTCATGTTATTGCGACAGGAGAACCACGTGCATCCCACATCGCATGTATCAATGATCAAATTTATTTAAACAATGCCAGTTTGGGTTTGTATCCGTTATTCATCAAAAAAAGAGAGGATTACAATCGGCGTTTTGGACGTTTTGCTTTAAATGCATATACTTCAGGCTTGGATGTACTGATTCGAGACCGCAAAGAACTCAAACTCGAAATTGAGGTGGATGGACAAAAATATCCAGTCAAAACGCCTTTAATCTTTTTTGGAAATAATCAACTACAACTTAAAGAATTAAATTTACGAATTTCCAAATGTGCTGAAGTGGGAGAGATCGCAGGGGTGGTGATCGCAAAAGGGGATAAGGTCACTTTATTTAAAACACTATTTCAGACCATTCGAGGAAAATTAGAAAAAGCATCAGATGTGTATAGCTTTGGTGCAGATAAAGTGATTGTGTATTCGAAAAAGCCTAAACTAACGGTTGCGATTGATGGAGAAATTGTGTCAATGGATACACCTTTGAACTTACATGTAGAGAAAAATGCTTTAAATATTATGGTACCTGCGCATGCTGCTACATCTATCTGATCTGCATTTTGGAACAGAGCGTCAAGCATGTATACAGGCGATTCAGCGGTTTTGTGCACAGCATCAACCAGAAGTTGTAGTGGTGAGTGGAGATCTGACTCAACGTGCTAAATTTAAAGAGTTTTATGCGTGTAAGCAATTTTTAGAATCTTTAAAAACGCCATATTTTGTTGTCCCAGGTAATCATGATATTCCGCTTTATCATGTATGGAACAGGGCATTTCGACCTTTTGGTCTGTATCAATTATTTTTTGGCAGTTTAGAGCGGACATTGTTGACTCAGCATTTTTATTTGATTGGTATGAATAGTATTCGCCGTCGCTATCATACACGCGGGCATATCTCATTTGAACAGATAGAAAGTGTCAATCAATTGTTGATGGATGCGCCAGACAATAAATTAAAAATTATTGTCAGTCATCAACCTTTTTATACTTCGAATGAAGATCATCATTTAAAAGATTGTCCGGCTTTAGGACAATTTGCAATCAAGGAATGGGGGCAGCATCAGCTCTATGCTTTATTGCACGGTCATTTACATCTCGTTGCAGTCTATGATTTAAATCAAGCATTTACTTTAAATTTATCTCATCCTGTATATGAAGTGCATGCAGGTACTGCTGTGTCTCGTCGTTTGCATAAAAAAATCCCAAATAGTTTTAATGTGATTCATGAAAACGGTACATTTCAACACTATTTTTTTGATGAACAATTACAAGAATTTATTGCTCAATAATGAAAAAATCGGTTGAATTTTTTGACAATCTGACCTGAACGAATAAAAAAAATACAAATTAGATAAATTTTTTTTAATTTTCCCCTTGAAGCGTTTATTTCCATCCCCACAAATGTGACATACAAATATTTTGTCGATGACCTAGGAATAAGAAGTCATCTTCCCTGAGTAATCAATGACATTTAGACGATGTCTATGGAGTTTTATATGAGCAACATTCGTCCATTACATGATCGCGTAGTTATTCGTCGTGTTGAAGAGGAAACAAAAACTGCTGGCGGTATTTTACTTCCAGGTTCTGCAGCTGAAAAACCAGCACAAGGTGAAATCATTGCTGTAGGAAATGGTCAAATCACTGACAATGGTGTGCGTGCATTAGACGTTAAAGTTGGTGATAAAGTATTGTTCGGTACTTATGCAGGTACAACTGTAAAAGTAAGCGGTGAAGAACTTTTAATTATGAAAGAATCTGACATTTTAGCGGTACTTGAAGGTTAATTCAGACCGAGATGGTGTGTTGTTTTTGATCAATTAAAAACAATATGCCTCATCCACTTTTAAATTAGATGGTTAAAGAATAAAGATTATTGGAGTTAAGCATGTCAGCTAAAGACGTAAAATTTGGTGATTCAGCTCGTTCAAAAATGATTGCGGGCGTAAATGTACTTGCAGATGCAGTTAAAGTAACTTTAGGTCCTAAAGGTCGTAACGTTGTTATTGATCGTTCTTTTGGTGCACCACACATCACTAAAGATGGTGTAACTGTTGCAAAAGAAATTTCGTTGAAAGACAAATTCGAAAACATGGGTGCGCAATTGGTTCGTGAAGTTTCTTCAAAAACCAATGATATCGCGGGTGATGGTACTACAACAGCAACTGTACTTGCTCAAGCAATTTTAAATGAAGGGATCAAATCTGTAACTGCAGGTATGAACCCAATGGATTTAAAACGCGGTATTGATCTTGCTGTTAAAGCTGTTGTTGAAAATATCAAAGCAACGGCTAAACCAGCTTCTGATACCAAGGCGATTGAACAAGTTGGTTCGATTTCTGCAAACTCTGACGAAACTGTGGGTAAATTAATTGCACAGGCGATGGAGCGTGTTGGTAAAGAAGGCGTAATCACAGTTGAAGAAGGTTCAGGATTCGAAGACGCACTTGACGTTGTAGAAGGTATGCAATTTGACCGTGGTTATATCAGCCCGTATTTTGCAAACAAACAAGATACTTTGACAGCTGAACTCGAAAATCCATTCATCCTTCTTGTTGATAAAAAAATCAGCAACATCCGTGAATTGATTACAGTTTTAGAAGCTGTTGCGAAAACAGGTAAGCCACTTCTTATCATTGCTGAAGATGTTGAAGGTGAAGCACTTGCAACACTTGTTGTGAACAACATGCGTGGCATCATCAAAGTGTGTGCTGTTAAAGCACCTGGTTTTGGTGACCGTCGTAAAGCAATGCTTCAAGATATTGCGATCTTGACTGGCGCTACTGTGATTTCTGAAGAAGTGGGTATGTCTTTAGAGCAAGCTTCTCTACAAGATTTAGGTACTGCGCACAAAATCACAGTATCTAAAGAAAATACAGTGATTGTAGATGGTGCTGGTGATGCAAATCAAATTGCTGAACGTGTAACTCAAATCCGTGCACAAATCGAAGAATCAACTTCTGAATACGATAAAGAGAAACTACAAGAACGTGTTGCTAAATTAGCAGGCGGTGTTGCTGTAATCAAAATCGGTGCTGCAACTGAAGTTGAAATGAAAGAGAAAAAAGACCGTGTAGACGATGCACTTCATGCAACTCGTGCTGCGGTTGAAGAAGGTGTTGTTGCAGGTGGTGGTGTTGCGCTTGTCCGTGCTGCTAAAGCGCTAGACGGTGTTGTTGGTGCAAATGATGACCAAACTGTAGGTGTAAATATCCTTCGTCGTGCGATTGAAGCACCACTTCGTCAAATCGTTTCTAACGCAGGTGATGAGCCTTCGGTTGTGATCAATGCTGTGAAAAATGGCGAAGGTAACTTTGGTTACAATGCTGCGACTTCACAATATGGCGACATGTTAGAAATGGGTATCCTTGATCCTGCAAAAGTAACACGTTCTGCACTTGAACATGCTGCTTCTGTTGCTGGTTTAATGTTAACAACTGAATGTATGATCACAGATATTCCTGAAGATAAACCTGCTATGCCTGATATGGGCGGAATGGGTGGTATGGGCGGAATGATGTAAATCATTCTGATCTCAGATCATAAAAAAATCCCCGCCATTATGCGGGGATTTTTTTATGATCAGGGCGAGGTTTTGAATAAGGTTTGAATTTATTGGTGAAATAAAAATAGATACTGATGATTTATAAAAATAGTAGAGTTTAATTGTCTGCTTAAATCAATAATGGTATTTGGGTGTTGATCAAACATACATATTGAGAATGCTTTATTTTTATATAAAGGTTTAAAAATTACCTAAAAAGAATAATCACCCAAGTAAAGAAAATAATGGATTGCGCTACAAATTGAGCCGCACTTCCCATGTCTTTTGCATTCTTGGAAAGCGGGTGGCGTTCTAAAGATACTCGGTCAACCACAGCTTCAAGTGCTGAATTAAACAACTCAACAATGATGGCGAGTAAACATACCCCAATCATCAAGGCTTGTTCAACTGAGCTCACATTAAGAAAAAAAGTAATTGGGATTAATATTAGATTAATCCAAACGATCTGACGAAAAGCAGCTTCATTTTGATAAGCAGCTTTAAAACCCGCTAAAGAATAACCCGTAGCATTAAGAATGCGTTTAAAACCTGTTGTACCCTTAAATGGAGAATAATCACTCATAAATCAAAGCTGCTATATTTTTGAACAAGTGTATTATTTTAAACTTAAATGGGTATTAATTTTAAGCAAAAAATGCTCAGTTTAGAAAAAATAAAGCAAGCGATTGAAACGATTGCTTTATTTTAGTTGAATCTTAAAGTGTTATTTTAGAATAGGATTTGCTTTCCAGTAGGCATCTAGTGCTTTACGTCCCAAACCAGGGTCATCTGTAAATAGTCCATCAACTCCAGCTTTAAAATACATTTCATATTCTTTGTTGGCACCTGTTTCACAACGTTTTGCAGCATCTGCTTCTGCGCTACTACATTTTAAATTTGCTGCCAAAAAGTTATTTTCAGGTCGGAAAGTATAAGGATGCACTTTTAAGTTAACTGCATGCGCATCTGCAACAAAAGAAGATGGTGCAGTATAGCTATCATTAAAGATATAAGGTTTCCATGGACCTACGCCATCGGCATAGGTTGAGACTGTTTTTAAACCTTGTGCTGTTGCCATATCGCCATAAGTTGTTTTCAGACCTTGCGCAACATAATCTGCTGGGCTTGCTTTTTTGTCATCATAGAGCTGAATAATTTTGGCATGCTTTAATGTCTTGTAAAGTGTTAATTGTTCTTTAAAGTATTTGAGATTACTGACTTCAAAAGATTGTAAATAAATTGGGGCAATTTCGCGTGTGTATTGATATTTCGCTAAAGTTTTCAATACAGGATCTTCCATACCTAAATTGAGCTTTTGAAAATAAGTTGGATGTTTGGTTTCGATATACAAGCCAATAATTTTTCCTGTTTTTTTGTAGTTTTTTTCTGCAAGTTCGATAATCTGTTCAAGGGTAGGAATATTGAATTGATCATTATATTGCGTATTGTTTGGGCGTAATGCTGGAATTCTTTCACGTGCTTTAATCAAATTTAATTCACTTGCATTGAAGTCTTCAGTAAACCAACCTGTTAAAGACACCCCATCAATAATTTTAGTTTTTTTGCGATCTGCAAATTGAGCTAAGGTGCTGACATTGGTGGTACCGCCAATTTCATTTTCATGACGTGCGACTAAAATACCATCTTTGGTTGAGACGAGATCAGGTTCAATAAAATCTGCACCATCGTCAATGGCTTTTTGATAACTTTCAAGTGTGTGTTCTGGACGTAAAGCACTTGCGCCGCGATGCCCAACAATAATAATCTTAGGCTCTTTATAATCAGGTGTTGTAACAATATTTGTTTTATCATCATTGCAAGCAGTTAAAAATATCATACTGCTGCTGATCAGCCATACTTTTTTATTCATTTTTCACTCAAATTATTGTGTAGAAATCGATCACAGTTTATGTGGTTAAATTGACATTGTGATGACATAAACAGGGGATTGAAGCAATTATTTATAGCGATGGTCTGTATACGATTAGGTGATCTCCACAGTTTCTTCATATTCAAGCTGATCATTCGGATTTCTGTTATTTTTTCTTGAGTTTTCGATCTAAGTCACAGAATATCAATATAAACGGAATTTAATGTTCAGCACGATCTTAACCACAATCATTTGGCACTGAAGCAAAACTAATGCTCTCTAAATTTTTTATTCAACGTCCTATTTTTGCCTGTGTCCTTGCGATTATCGTTATGGCTTTAGGCGTTTTTTCGGTTCTTAATTTGCCGATTGAGCGTTATCCAGATATTGCTCCACCACGGATTACAGTGTCAACAACTTATACTGGTGCAGACGCTGAAACTGTTGAAGAAAGTGTCACACAGGTTTTAGAGCAGCAAATTAAAGGTATTGATCACCTTTTATATTTCAGTTCAAGCAGTGATTCGTCTGGACGTGCTCGAATCAGTATTAGCTTTGAAAATGGAACTGATCCAGACACCGCTCAGGTTCAAGTACAAAATAGCATTAATGGCGTGTTAAATCGCTTGCCAGATGATGTTCAACGCCAAGGAGTGACAGTAAATAAATCACTCGGCGATACCTTTATGGTAGTGGGTTTGTATGATGAAACTGGTAAAAGCAATAATATTGAACTCGGCGATTATCTCGCTGATCATATAGAACAAGAATTATCTCGTATTGAGGGTATTGGAGAGGTAGATGTATTTGGTTCGCAGTATGCAATGCGAATCTGGCTTAATCCAAATTTACTGCGACAGTATCAGCTGATGCCAAGCGATATTCGTAGCGCAATTGAAGCGCAGAATACACAGGTTGCTGCAGGTGGTGTTGGCGATTTACCCGTAGCTTCTGATCAATATTTAAATGCAAAAGTGACCGCAGGCTCACGCTTAAGAACGGTCGACGAATTTAAAAATATTATTGTAAAATCCAATATAGATGGAAGCTATGTTTATTTAAAAGATGTTGCACGCGTTGAATTGGGTGCAGAAAACTATCAATCTTTTAATACCATCAACGGTTATCCATCCTCAGGGATGGGCATCTCTTTATCTTCGGGTGCCAACGCCTTAGCGACATCGGCATTGATTAAAGTAGAATTAGCCAAGATTTCTGAAAAGCTCCCACAAGGTTACAAAATTGTTTATCCACGAGATAACACACCGTTTGTTCAAGAGTCGATAAAAGAAGTTGTTAAAACATTGTTTGAAGCGATCGTTTTGGTTGTTTTGGTGATGTTTATTTTCCTACAAAGTTGGCGTGCCACACTCATTCCAACCATTACCGTACCGATCGTTATTTTAGGGACGTTTGCAGTACTGTTTGCACTGGGAATGAGTATTAATACACTGACCTTGTTTGCTTTGGTGTTGGCAATCGGCTTGCTGGTGGATGATGCCATCGTTGTCGTTGAAAATGTAGAGCGCTTGATGCATGAACAGGGGTTAACCGCGAAGCAAGCCTCTATTGAATCAATGCAAGAAATGACCGGCGCTTTGATTGGGATCACCGTCGTATTGACTGCTGTATTTATTCCAATGGCATTTTTTACTGGGTCGACTGGTGTAATTTACCGGCAGTTTTCAATCACATTGGTTGCAGCAATGGCATTGTCATTGGTGGTTGCATTGGTACTGACACCTGCATTATGTGCAATTATTTTAAAACCTAATCCTCAACCTATGCGTTGGGCGACTTGGTTTAACACCAAACTTGAAAACTTAAAACAGCGTTATATCAAACTTATTCAAAAAACCTTGAATTTAAAATGGGTGATTTTGACATTATTTTTCGGTTTAACTGTGGTTTTTGCACTTTTTTATCGTGCTTTACCCACCAGTTTTATTCCAAGTGAAGACCAAGGAATGCTCAGTGTACAGTTCCGTTTAACAGATGGTGCACCGATGTCGAGTAGTCAGGTGGTTGGTGAAAATATACGCAAATACTTTTTGGAAAAAGAAAAGCAAAATGTCGATATTGTTCTGATTCGTTATGGTCGTAATTTCTCTGGTACAGGACAAAACCTAGGTACAGGTTTCGTTGCGCTCAAACATTGGGATGATCGTTCTGGTTCAGAAAATTCTGCGCAAGCGATTCGTGAGCGTGCGGTAAAGTATTTTAACAAGAATCCAAATGCTCGGATTACAGTGAGTTTGCCTGCTTCTGTGAATGGTTTGGGTGATAGTGATAGTTTAGAGTTTTGGATTCAGGATGTGAATGGTCAAGGGCGGAAATACCTTGATCAGCAGTTTAATGTTTTACAAACTCAAGCGAAACAATTCCTAACTTTTGAAAATTTAGATAAGAAGTCCAATCCAGACAAATCCAAGTTAAAAATTCATATTGATCAAAAACGGGCATTGGCAAATGGTTTAAGTCAAACAGCGATTAATAGTACCTTGTCAGCTGCATGGGGTGGTTCTTATGTGAATGACTTTATAGATCGTGGTCGTATTAAACGTGTCATGATGCAGGGTGATGCTGAGTTCCGCTCAAAACCTGAAGATTTAGAGGTATGGACTGTTCGTAATGCACAAAATCAAATGATTCCATTCAGTAATTTTTCGACCATTGCTTGGGAAGGTGGACCTGATGTCGTGAACCGCTTCCAAGGCTATACAGCCTTGCAAATGGAAGCCAATACCGCGCCGCATACCAGTTCTGGTCAGGCAATGAATGATATTCAGAAGTTGATTAGCCAACAACAGGGGATTGATGTCGCTTGGAGTGGTTTATCATTTGAAGAACAGAAATCCAGTAGCCAAGCATGGTTACTGTACTTCATCTCAATTGGATTCATTTTTCTATGTTTGGCTGCATTATATGAAAGCTGGTCTATTCCAACGGCTGTGATTGCTGCGATTCCTTTAGGGATTGGAGGAAATATTATTTTTAGTCAATTGGCAGGGTTCCCTAATGACATTTACTTTCAGATCGCTTTGCTGACGACAATTGGTCTGTCGTGTAAAAATGCCATTCTCATCGTCGAATTTGCAGCATTGGCGCAAGAAAAAGGCAAAACAGCGGTTGCAGCAGCACTCGAAGGTGCAGGACTACGTTTACGTCCAATTTTGATGACTTCATTGGCATTTGGTGCTGGGGTAATCCCTTTAGTGCTTGCTTTCGGTGCAGGCGCTGTAAGCCGCCAAGAAATTGGCGTAAGTGTACTGGGTGGTGTGATCTTTGGAACAGTTTTGGTGTTGCTGTTTATCCCATTTATGTATGTGCTGATTCGAAGCATTTTTAAGTCTAAAGTATCAACTGAATCGTAAAAGCATGATTTTAAAATTGAGCTATGTTCTAGATCTCTGCGCTTGTAAATCAATGTATCCATGAGTATGCGCAGACGAGGTTAAACCAAGTCTGTGTATGATCTAGACGTCACATGATAAATAGTCAAACTAAAATATATTTTGTTCAAATTAGAAAGTAATTTTAACAACAAAAAAGCGCTTTATTTTCCTAGCATTACAGTCCAGTATTTGTGCAAAAGCGTGATCAACTTTGGATTTTCTTATGCAATTTTCTTTAGAATTAATTTCAAAAATAGAAAAAGCTATTCAAAACCACCAATTTGATGTTATTGAACAACATTTTGATCAAATCAATGACGCTGATATAGCAAAATTGTTGAGTGATTTATCCTTAAGTGAGCAGGTGACATTGGTAGAGCATCTGCCTAATGCTGCTTATATTCTTGAATTTTTATCATTAGATCAACAGCTTAAAATTGCTGAACATTTGCCAAAGCAGAACCTGATTCAAGTTCTTTCGCAGATGCATTCAGATGATCAGACGGATTTATTTAAATATTTACCTTATTCATTACAACAGTCTATCTATACTGAACTTAGTCCAGAAATCCAGCAACAGATTCAACATCTAGCCAAATATCCAGAAGAGTCTGCTGGGGCAATCATGAGTTCAGATTATGTGGCAGTGTCACCAAAACTGAATATTACCCAAGCGATTGAACAAATCAGAAAGATCGCGAAAAATCGTGAAACAGTCTATCTCATCTATGTTGTAGATCCAGATCATAAACTTTTGGGTGTGGCTTCTTTACGTGAAATGATTTTGGCTGATCCTAATCAAAATATTACGGATGTTATGCGTACAGACTTGATCATGGGGGATGTAAACGAAGACCAAGAAAGTATTGCTGAAAAATTGCATTATTATGATTTTATTGCACTTCCTATTGTCGATCAGCAGCAACGTTTAGTGGGTATTGTGACCTATGATGATGCAATGGATATTGCGACTGAAGAGGCGACAGAAGACTTTTTAAAATCCAGTGCTGTAACTTCTTCTCCTAAAATGAGCATTAAAACAGCACCGATTCATTATCTTTATAAGAAACGTGTGTTTTGGTTGGTCATTTTGGTATTTGGCAGCTTATTGTCTGGATTTGGTATCGCACATTTTGAAGACATCATTGCCAAGAATATTGTTTTGGTGTTCTTTTTGCCTTTGCTTGTCGGAAGTGGGGGAAATGCTGGCTCTCAATCTGCAACCTTGATGGTTCGAGCTTTGGCAACTGGGGATGTTCATTTAAAAGATTGGTTATATCTGATTGGACGAGAGAGTTTAGTTGGATTATGTTTGGGTGGAACAATGGCGATAGCAGTCTCCATCCTTGGCTATTTTAGAGGGGATGCAATGGTCGCTTTGGTCCTCGCACTGAGTATGATGGGCATTGTCTTGATGGGATGCTTAATTGGTATGAGTTTACCGTTCATCTTGAATCGTTTAAAGCTAGATCCAGCAAGCGCCTCGGCACCTTTGGTGACCTCAATCTGTGATGCAACTGGAGTGATTGTTTATTTATGCATTGCTTCGATTATTTTATAAGTATTTTCTGAGTATTTTAATTGGCAATATCTTTTTTCAGTTCTCGGCTGCTTGGGATTTCGGTATAGCGAAATACTTGATAACCCGCTTGTATCAGCATGGCATCCCGTTGTGCATCAATATGTTCTTTACCAATATGACTCGGATCATCAAGTTCAATAATTGCAATCACTTCAAGTTGTGGATTAAGCAGTACAAAGTCAGTGACTTTACGATTGAATTTGGAACGTAACTTGAATTGATCACAGTCAATTAAGGCACTAAAAGCAACTTGTGCAAGTACATGGTACTGGGGAAAAGTCTCATTCAAGCGCAAAAACATTTTCTGTTCAAACGGTGTAATCACACGCTTTGCATAATAATGTTGGCGTTGAAATAAATAACGACCAAAGCAGGCAATCAGCAAAGCAATTGTTGCAATACAGCCGATAAATAAAAATAAAGCCTGATAAGAATCAAATGACATAAATCAAACAGTATGCGATAGGCAAGAAAAAACCCACTCAAATCTGAGTGGGTTTTTAGAATTTGGCTCTCCAACCTGGGCTCGAACCAGGGACCTGCGGATTAACAGTCCGTCGCTCTACCGACTGAGCTATTGGAGAATCTGGAACGCATTTTAGGGAGGAAATGCAGATGGGTCAAGGAAAAATTGTTAAATTCATCATAAAAATGCATTATTTGCTAAATATTTGATCATTTTAAATAAAAATAAAGAAATTCATAGATTTGTTTAAAACTTTATTTGACTTCATTCGCGTCAGTGTTTGACTTCATTCGCGTCAGTGTTTGACTTCAACTGTAGATGAATCAAACCATCTTTGAGCAGGCTTGATTTTTTGCAATCTATTTGTCAGCACTGCTTTACGTTTTATTTATATGTAGGATTTGTCTTTGAAGTAACATCAAATTTTAAGCATAAAAAAGCCCACTTCATCATGAGTGGGCTTTTTCGAATCTGGCTCTTCCACCTGGGCTCGAACCAGGGACCTGCGGATTAACAGTCCGTCGCTCTACCGACTGAGCTATGGAAGAATAGATGGCTCTCCAACCTGGGCTCGAACCAGGGACCTGCGGATTAACAGTCCGTCGCTCTACCGACTGAGCTATTGGAGAATCTGATGCGCATTTTATGGATGAAAGCCAAAGTGGTCAAGTGAAATTATACCAAAAGCATCTTAAATGTTTTTTTATTGTCCGAATTTAAATAATTTGTATATATATTGATTATTTTTAAAGTTTTCTAAATCTTTTTCAGAGATTAAGCTTTCGTATGCTTGGGGATGTTGTTGTAGCTGTAGAATACTTTCAATCCGTTTGGAAGCTTTCTTTCGAGCTAATGCACTAAAAATAATCGCAATTTCTAAGATTTGGTTATTTTTAAAAAGAAAGTTGGAAGACAAGAATAAGTTTTTGACAGGATAAGGTTTTTTTCTCAAAGCATGTTGCTGCATGATTTGACTACTCAAACTTAATTCAAGTTCATAACACATTCCAAAGGAAAAACCGCGATGTTCTTGCTGTATTTTACGCATGCTTAATGCGGAAATTTTTTCATAGTCCACAGTTATGTTGATTGCAGGCATTTGAATTTGGCAAAAATCACTGTGAAAACACAGCTGTGGTCTTCCATATTTGATCAGTAGATACAGTGCAACAAGTTCAAATAATAAAATAAACAGCCACAATAGCAGCACGAAAATAAAAGTAAAGGTGATGTAGTCTGAATGCGCGATATATAGATAACAAGGAATCTGTAGCGTAGTCAGAATGACATAGCCAGCAATGATTTTTATTGGATCTGCTTTTATTGTATATGTAGTATTAATCATGAAAATATAAAAATAGAATGACATAAAAAAGCCATTCTAATCAGAATGGCTCTTTAGCAAAATAAAATTATTCAATCTTATTTTTCAACACCAGCTGCTTGACCAGCATATTTGGCATTTGCATAGTCCCAGTTCACTAAGCTTTCTAAGAAAGTTGAAATGTATTTTGGACGAGCATTACGGAAGTCGATGTAATAAGCATGTTCCCAAACATCTATTGTTAATACCGCAACTTTGCCATGGGCAAGTGGAGTATCTGCATTTGATGTTTTAAGAATAGAAAGCTCACCGTTTACTTTGTCGGCAACGAGCCATGCCCAACCTGAACCGAATTGAGTTGTTGCAGCAGCTGCAAACTCTTCAGCAAATTTTTCGTAAGAACCGAAAGCTTCATCAATTTTAGCTGCTAAAGCACCTGTTGCTTTACCACCACCGTTTTTAGCCATACAGTTCCAGTAGAACGTGTGGTTCCAAACTTGAGCAGCATTGTTGAATACACCTGCTTTAGATGCATCGCCAGCAACAGCAACAATGATCTCTTCTAAAGTTTTACCTTCAAGATCAGTACCCGCGATTAAGTTGTTTAAGTTGACAACATAAGTATTGTGGTGCTTATCGTGATGGTATTCTAAAGTTTCTTTGCTGATGTGCGGCGCAAGATCTTCGTAGCCGTATGGTAGAGCAGGTAAAGTAATGGTTGTCATGTTTTAAATTCCTTGCATTGAGCTGGGTTTTAACATTTAAGTGGCTTTATTGTAATAGATTCTTCACGCAATAGGGCATGATGTTAAATAACAATACACAATTTATTTCGATTTAATACGTATATAGACAATTAAAAAATACAGTGAAGATTTTCTTGAAAAAGTATCAAGTCATTTTAAAAAAATAATGAAATGATACTTTTATTGAGGTTAAATTGGATTATTTAACTCAAAATATTCAGATTCAATATTGAACTGTTCTGCAATCGCTTTGGCTAATTCTTGCACGCCATAACGTTCAGTTGCATGATGACCACATGCATAGTAGTGAACATTCAATTCTTTGGCTTCATAAAAAGTACGTTCACTGACTTCACCTGAGATATAGGCATCACAGTCCATCGCTGCGGCTTTTGCAATATAATCCTGTGCACCTCCAGTGCAAAAACCTACTTTTTGAATCTGGGTTTTTGCTGCATCAAGGTGAATCGTATCAAAACCTAATTTTGTCGTGAGAAGCTGTTTAAACGTTTCAGGTGAGAGCGGATTTTTTAAATAACCGATATTGCCAATCGGATTGCGTTCATGAGGGTCCAAAGCTTCAATATTGTCCAAACCTAATATTTGAGCAATCATCGCATTATTGCCCAATGTTGGATGTGAGTCTAAGGGCAAATGATAGCCGACAAGAGAAATATCATTTCGAATGAGACTTTTGATGCGTTTTCCTCGCATCCCTGTAATTGGGTAAGGTTCACCTTTCCAGAAATATCCATGATGGACCAATAACAGGTCCGCTTTTTTTTCAATGGCGGCATCAATTGCATCTTGTGAAGCTGTAACTGCACAAAGAATTTTCTTTACTTCAGATTTTCCTTCAATTTGTAAACCGTTAGGCGCGTAGTCTTTAAATTCATGTGACTTTAAGGTTTGATCACACCACAGAATAATATCTTTAAGTAAAGCCATGAATAACCTTTTATGAAAATAGAGTAATTGAAGAATATCAAAACACATTTTAAACTGTAACTAAAGCTGAACAAAACTCTTTGTATTTTTTATGTTTCTTTATTGAATTGCTTTACAATATACAAATTGCTTTTGCATCAACGAATTAAAAAATTCTTAGAGGAATAAAAACGTGCGGCGTTCATTTACTTGGCTCCCTTGGGTTTTACTAATACTGGTAATTATTTGTTTTGTCGTATGGCAGAAACTTCAACAACCCAAAGCACCGATTGCAGCGGATGGCGTAAAGATGCCAGCGGAGAAAGTAGAGCCGTTGGTTAATACGTCTAGAACAGGTGGTGTGGTGTCGTACAGCGCTGCTGTTAAAGTTGCAGCGCCTGCAGTGGTCAATATTTTTACCACCCAAAAAGTAAAACAGAATCATCCATTGCTTAATGATCCTGCATTTCGAGAGTTTTTTGGTAATCAGATTCCTGAACAGAATCAAAACCAGAATGAAAATAGCTTGGGGTCTGGGGTAATTGTCCGTCCAGATGGCTACATTTTGACGAATAACCATGTGATTGCGCAAGCAGATCAAATTGTTGTTGCCTTGCAAGATGGACGCCGTGCCGAAGCAACTGTGATTGGAACAGATCCAGATACAGATTTGGCAGTCATTAAAATTGGTTTAAAAGATTTACCTGTATTGCCGTTTAAATTGAGTGGTAATGAGGTGGGCGATGTTGTCTTGGCAATTGGTAATCCATTTGGGGTGGGGCAAACTGTGACTCAAGGGATTATCTCTGCAACGGGGCGTTCTGATCTTGGAATCAATACTTATGAAGATTTTATTCAAACAGATGCAGCGATTAATCCAGGTAACTCTGGTGGCGCATTGATTGATGTTGCAGGGAATTTGATTGGTGTAAATACTGCAATTTTCTCACAGTCAGGTGGATCTTTAGGCATTGGTTTTGCAATCCCTGCAAAAATTTGCCAGCAAATACTCAATTCGATTTTAAAAGATGGTCGAGTGATTCGTGGCTGGATGGGGATTAGTTTAGTTCCACCAACACAAGAAGATGTGTTACAACCTCGTCAACCTGGTGTAGTTGTTGCCGATGTATTGAAACGAGGTCCAGCGGCAGAAGCAGGAATTAAAGTCGGTGACCGTATTGTGAAAGTCAATAATGAAGACATTACATCGACTTCACATTTGATTAATTATGTCGCTTTACAAGCACCAAATACTGAAATTCAAGTGGAAGTTGTACGTGGCGATCAAAAAGTGAATTTAACAGTTAAAGTGGGTGAACGAAAAGTTGTGAATAATGACTCACAATTTATTCCACTTCCAAAGCGTTAAATTTAATGCATAAAAGCCCTGATATTTCAGGGCTTTTTTTATGTTCTCAAGTTGATAAAAATAGTGCAATAAAAACAAGTTTTTTCATTAAAGCCAATTTATGGCATGTTGATCACATTGAGCTTTACCAAAACTTCCATTTCGGCTTGCGAGGCCAATTGGCACAAGGATTTGGGAATAAGGTATAAATTTTGACAAATTCGTCTTCTGTAAGTTTTCCGTCATTGTTTTCATCTAGATATTTAAATAGTTTAGTGTTTTTATCTTTGCCTTGAAACTGTCGGTCATCTGGCCAAGGGTATGGGGCAAAGTCTGTAACTTTTAAAAACTCATTGAGTTCAAAGGTATTATTTTTATTTGAATCATAAGTTTTATAAAATCCCTCCCAATCCATGGAAGCAGGTTCACAACCAAAGCTTGCAGTGCTCAATGTACTGAGAGTCATGAGCGTTGCATATATTATTTTATTCATTGTTCTACTCTATTTACATGGTTATATGAAATATAAATATATCATTCAACTTTTCAAAGCAATTTAATAATCATGATTTTCTGATACTAATGGCTATGACAGAGATCATTGGCACTGGTTTGGGTCTCTTTTATTTGGCGAAGATAAACAAAAACCAGCGCCTAAGCGCTGGTTTTGATGAACTAAACATTACAGATTTGATTAGCTTTCTTGTTGGATACCTGCCACTAACCAATCTTGGTTAGAACCCGCAGGTTTTACAAAGTGCCAAACTTCAGAGAATGGTGCAGGCAGACTATTTAAATCTTCACTGACTGTACCAGTAAAACGAACACTTACCACATATTGACCATTTTCAGTTGCACTATCGACCACCAATGCATTTAAGTTCGAAAACTCAGCAACATCTTGATCTTGGTTCGCCATGATATCGTTATACATGGACTGATAAAGATCAGGTGTTAAGTAGCGTTGAATTTCTGCAATGTTACTGACAGAGTTCATCGATTGAATATGATTAAAACGTTGGCGTGCTACACGTAAGAAAGCAGCAGGTTCAGTACCATCAGGAAGCTGATTGCCACTTTGCATTGATGCTGCACCAAAAGGCGCTTGAGGCGCAGCACCACCATTCACAGACTGACCAAAAATATTGGTATTGTCTGAATTACGTGCTGTGTTATTTTGACCAAATGGCGCAGATGTAGGACCTGACGTATTTGGTGCATAAGGATTATTGCCCGCTAATTTTTTTTTAGCGCCGAATTTACGGAACAAAAAGAATGCAGCACCCGCGATCAAGATCAACCAAATCCAGCTCGGGATTCCACCTTTTTTCTCTTCTTGCTGAGCTGCTTGTTGTTTGGCTAATTCAGCATCATTGGTCTGAGCTTGTGAATTCCCATTGTTGTTGTCAGCCATTGCATTGGCAGCAATTGCACCCACTGCCGCACCAGCCACACCAGCAGCAACCATTTTACCGACACCAGAGCCTGACTTTTGCTGACCCGCTTGAGCTGGCATTGGTTGTTGAGCAGGCGTAACTTGTCGAGGTTGAGAATAAGACTGACTTGAACTCGAAGAACGGCTCATGCCATGGCTTTTACCACCACCCGCACGTTTTGCTTCGGCTAAAGGTGCTACAGCCAAAGTTGCCATTAAAATACCTGCGATCAAGCCGCGCTGTCGAACTTCCATTGAATGTACCTATTTAAAAATATGTTTATGAGTATGAAAGCAAGATTATGAGGCTTTGCTTTTCATATCTGTATTTATGCAGTCTTTTGACTAGAATTTCAATGTTTTTGAGATTTATTTGTGCATATATTCACATAATCATAACGAATCTATTGATGGCTTGATGGATTGGAACTTGTTTTTTCTAATGCATTGAAATAATTGAAAAGTCTTGATTTAAAGATGTTTTATCATATCGGTGGAATTGTTCAATTCAAAAGCATTCAGCCTGATCAATTCTGTATCTTGATTCTCATCGTGATTCTCATCGAACAGTGAGTTTAACCGTGCAACTGATCGTTAAAACAAACAGCTGCACGTTTTTTCTCAATCCAAGTATTTTTAGAGTTAACAGTCAGTGCATTTGATATTCAACAATATTAACTGACTTAGCAACACAGCGTACTTGCCGATCTCAAGCGACTTCGTCACTCAATTGCATCGCCTCAGTAAGTGCCTCATGTAAACGAGCAACAGCAATCACCTGTACACCTGCAATTGGTTTTTGTGGAGCATTGCCTCTTGGTACAATGATGTACTTGAAACCGTGTTTAATGGCTTCTTTAAGACGTTCTTGTCCATTGGGAACAGGGCGTATTTCTCCAGATAGCCCCACCTCGCCAAAAACAGCCAATTGTTGAGGCAATGCTTTAGAACGTAGACTGGATGCGCAAGCCAACAGGACCGCCAAATCTGAACCTGTTTCAGTAATTTTTAATCCACCCACCACATTGACGTAGACATCTTGCCCTGAAGTTTGCACACCACCATGACGATGCATAACGGCAAGTAGCATGTTTAAACGGTTTTGTTCTAGACCGAGTGCGACTCGGCGCGGTTGTCCATGTGCATCATCAACCAACGCTTGAACTTCGACCAACAAGGGTCGTGTACCTTCACGACTGATCATGACCACAGAACCTGGGATGGCTTCATCATAACGGCTTAGAAAAATAGCAGATGGGTTTGCAACTTCTTTTAAGCCTTTATCTGTCATACCAAATACGCCCAATTCGTTGACCGCACCAAAACGGTTTTTCACTGCGCGAATCATACGGTAGCGAGAATCTGACTGTCCTTCAAAGTACAATACGCAGTCGACCATATGTTCGAGAACTCGCGGTCCGGCGAGTGAACCTTCTTTGGTGACATGACCAACAATGAATAGGGCAGTACCACTATTTTTTGCAAAGCGAGTTAAAAGTGCAGCTGATTCACGAATTTGTGATACGCCACCGGGTGCAGACTGTAAGGTTTCGGTATATAAAGTTTGGATAGAATCTAGTATGGCAACAGCCGGACGCAATTGTGCCAAGGTGTCACAGATTCTTTCAACACAGGTTTCAGCCATGACCTGTAATTTATCTGTGGCTAAGTCCAGACGGTTTGCACGTAAGGCGACTTGAGAAAGTGATTCTTCACCTGTGACATAAAGTGCGGAGCTGTTCGCTGCAGCCATGTGGGTTGCTGTTTGCAAAAGAATCGTTGATTTACCAATACCTGGATCACCACCGATCAATACCACAGAACCCGTAACCAACCCGCCACCGAGTACTCGATCAAATTCTCCAATTCCTGTTCCTAAACGCGTTTCATTGGAAACAGTGATTTGATTTAACAGTGTTACATTGGCTGCTTGTCCAGCATATCCCCCTCCCATCGGTTTTGCTCGATGTGATACCACAGGTTCAATACGGACTTCAGTCAGAGAATTCCATTCACCACAGTCTGAACATTGACCTGCCCATTTTGGATGGTCTGTACCACATTGTTCACAACGATAAACAGTTTTGACTTTGCCCATTTTGAGTGCATATACCTTTTCAATGATGTGCTGAATGTACCAATAGCGACATTGAAATACAATTTTTTGCACAACATCTCGCCAAAAACAATTTTGGCACGTAAACTGCAAAATGAAGGAACGGTAAAAATAAGAAAGGTAAGGAATAGTCTATTGACTATTTAATAAGCTAAAAGATGGAAAATCCTAGATAATTAGGCGTATCTATTGAAAAAGGCTTTTTTATTTTTTTTGTTTTAAGCTACTTTTGTAAAACAAATCTGAGAGAAGAATATAACAATGTCAAATGAAAACCTCAGTTCTTCTGCGGAAACAGGTGAACTATCTAGAAGTTTATCAAATCGCCATCTTCAATTAATTGCAATTGGTGGTGCGATTGGGACAGGATTATTCATGGGGTCAGGGAAGACAATTAGTCTTGCAGGACCTTCAATATTATTTATCTACATGATCATTGGTTTGATGGTGTTTTTCGTCATGCGTGCGCTGGGGGAATTGCTACTATCAAACTTGCAATACAAGTCATTTATCGACTTTTCAACAGATTTAATCGGTCCTTGGGCAGGTTATTTTGTAGGATGGACGTATTGGTTGTGTTGGATCACCATCGGTATCGCAGATTTATCTGCCATTATCTACTATTTACAGTTCTTTAATAACGGCGTGGCATTTACACCAACCGAAGGCGCGATGATCAGTGTTGCTGCCATTTTCTTTATTATGGGATTGAACCTCGTTACTGTAAAACTGTTTGGTGAACTCGAATTCTGGTTTGCGTTGATTAAGATTATTGCCATCGTGGTACTGATTTTAGTTGGACTCTGGATGATTTTTACGGGCTTTACTTCAGCTGCTACAGGTCAAGTCGCATCCTTTACTCATTTATGGGATCACGGAGGCATGTTCCCTAAAGGGTTTGAAGGCTTTTTAGCGGGTTTCCAGATTGCAATTTTTGCCTTTGTTGGGGTAGAGCTTGTAGGAACGACAGCTGCTGAAACTAAAGATCCTGAAAAGAATTTACCTAAAGCAGTCAACTCGATTCCAATTCGTATTATTTTCTTCTACGTCTTGGCTTTGGTTATCGTCATGTCCGTGACACCTTGGGATCAAATTGACCCTAAAGTCAGCCCATTTGTAAACTTATTTAGTCAAGCGGGTATTGCTGCAGCAGCGATCATCATGAACTTGGTGGTACTGTCATCAGTTATGTCTTCAATGAATAGTGGTGTGTTTTCAACCAGTCGTATGTTGTTTGGACTTTCTCGTGAAGATCAAGGTCCGAAAGCATTTGGTTTGCTCAATCGCCGTGCTGTTCCAGCCAACGCTTTATATTTCTCTGGCGTGTGTTTGCTGGGGGGTGCTGCATTACAGTATTTCGTACCAAATACAGTTGAAGCGTTCACTTTAGCAACGACACTTTCAACGATTTTATTCATTCTCGTATGGATTATTATCCTGTGGAGTTACTTGGTATATTACAAAACACGTCCAGAACTTCATGCAAAATCCGTATTTAAATTGCCGGGTGGACCTCTGACTTGCTATGTGGTGATTATTTTCTTCATTGGAACAATTGGTATCCTCGCTTTAGAGCCAGATACTTTGAAATCATTGATGGTCAGCCCAATTTGGTTAATTATCCTTGCGATTGGCTATTTCTGTTTTTATAAGAAAAAACAGTAATTAGCTATTTCAAAGATACTCATAAGAAAACGCCAGTAATGTACTGGCGTTTTTTTTATTCTCATTTTAAGCTTGAGCGCCTGTTATTTTGGTCTATATTTTAGAATCAAGGTATACTGACAAAAATTTTGGAAATAGGTGAGCAGATGCGTTTAGCAATTTGTAGCATCGGTTTAGTTTTAAGTGGTGCCGTTTTAGTAGGCTGTGGTCAATCTGGTAATTTACAGTTAGCCAATAGCCCTGATTATGACAAGCGTGCCAAATACTTGTTGTATTCAAATAATGACAGTAAATCTGTTCAGACTGAGAAAAAAGCAGTGGATCAGGCTGTTCCCGCAGATCAGTCTGTCCCAGCATCACAAGTGACTTCAAATTAAACCTATTTAAACTTTCATTGAAAGGATACATTCATGAGTTTTTCCCGCATTGATGGGGTATTGCATGCAGAGCAATGTTCTTTAGATCAGCTTGCTATGCAATATGGCACACCACTTTATGTCTATTCAAAAGCGACATTTGAAAAGCATTATTTAGATATGGATAAAGCCTTTAGCTTTATCGATCATCAAATTTGTTTTGCGGTGAAGTCTAACTCTAATCTTGCAGTATTGAATGTATTGGCAAAACTGGGTTGTGGTTTTGATATTGTCACAGGTGGTGAACTTGCACGGGTACTTGCGGCAGGTGGTGATCCATCAAAAATCGTGTTTTCTGGTCTAGGCAAACAAGAAGAAGATATACAAAAAGCGTTGGAAGTGGGTATTGCATGTTTCAACGTGGAATCACATGCTGAACTTGATCGTATTCAAAATGTTGCGGCACGTTTAGGTCAAAAAGCACCTATTTCTCTACGAGTCAATCCAGATGTTGATGCCAAAACCCATCCTTATATTTCAACAGGGTTGAAAGAAAATAAATTTGGTATTCCTTCTGATGTGGTTTTTGAAACCTATCAATATGCAGCGTCTTTGCCAAATTTAGATGTGGTTGGAATTGATTGTCACATTGGTTCGCAATTGACTGAAACTCAGCCTTTTGTGGATGCGCTTGATCGTATTATGATGATGATCGAACAGCTTAAAACGCTCGGCATTCATTTACAGCATATCGATATCGGTGGCGGTTTAGGCGTGACTTATAAAGATGAAACGCCACCAAGCGTTGTTGAATATGCTGAGTCTATGCGTCCAGCTTTAGAAAAACTGGGTTTAAAAGTATATATGGAACCGGGGCGGAGTATTTCAGCAAATGCTGGCGTTTTACTGACTAAAGTTGATTTGCTTAAACCAACTCAGCACCGTAACTTTGCAATTATCGATGCAGCTATGAATGATTTAATTCGCCCATCCCTGTATGAGGCTTGGATGGATATTCAGCCAGTTAAGTCACGCACTGATGTTGAAAACAAAACTTGGGATATTGTCGGCGCTATTTGTGAAACAGGTGATTTCTTAGGTAAAGCACGTGAACTTGCGCTTAAAGAAAATGATCATCTTGCTGTTTTGGGTGCTGGTGCATACGGTTTTGTTATGAGTTCAAACTATAACAGTCGTGGTCGTGCTGCAGAAGTGATGGTGGATGGTGAGCAATCTCATGTGATTCGTAAACGAGAAAGTATTGAATCACTTTGGGAAAATGAACGTTTGTTGCCTTAAGGAGTAATTTTAGATGTTATTAGAATTTACCAAAATGCATGGTCTGGGCAATGACTTCATGGTGGTTGATTTGATTAGCCAACGTGCCTTTTTTGATGCAATGACGATCCGTCGTTTGGCTGATCGTCATTTTGGCATTGGTTTTGATCAACTTCTCATAGTTGAACCACCAGATTTTCCCAATGTAGACTTTAAATATCGTATTTTTAATGCAGATGGTTCTGAAGTAGAGCAGTGCGGTAATGGGGTGCGTTGCTTTGCTCGTTTTGTTTACGAGCGTCAATTGACCAATAAGAAGCGCTTTAAAGTGCAGACCAGTGCAGGCATTGTCGAACCTGAGTTGGGTGAAAATGGTTGGGTTCGCGTCAATATGGGCTATCCGAAATTTTTACCGCAAGAGATTCCATTTATTGCTGAAGAGCCAGATGCTTTGTATGACATCGCTTTGGCAGATAATCAGTCACTGACCATTGATGTGGTCAATATGGGTAATCCGCATGCAGTGACCATCGTTACTGATGTTTTAACTGCAGATGTTGCGCATATTGGTCCACAAGTAGAGTCTCATGAACGTTTTCCACAACGGGTCAATGCAGGTTTTATGCAAATTGTAGATGAGAAACATGCGCGCTTACGTGTCTTTGAACGTGGTGTAGGTGAAACCATGGCATGTGGGACAGGTGCATGTGCAGCAGCTGTGTCAGGTATGCGTCGTGGTTTGCTTGCCAACAATGTGGAAATTGAATTGGCAGGCGGTAAATTGCAAATTGAATGGAAAGAAGGTGATGTGTGGATGACCGGTCCAACGGCTACTGTTTACGAAGGTCGTTTGGATTTACGCTATTTTCAAAGTTAAGCATATACCTTTAGCCCTGAATTGATGTCAGGGCTTTTTAAATTTGGTCAGCAGGTTTTCATCAATAACTACAGCGCTGATATTTATTAAAATTCAAAGCAAATAATCACAATCAAATAGGAAAATAAACCATGGCAATAGACCGGATAGATTGGCATGCTGAATCCGCTGAACAAGCTGGATATCCCTACAAAAATGGTGGAACGCATATCGGCATGTATTTGGCATGGATAATCAATCATTATTTAGAAGGTGAGTTTCATCAAGAAGAAAGTGAAACTGAATTAGAACAAGTGCGTACTCGTCAAATGACTGGATTACAGTTTTTGACAGATATGTGTGATGAAAAATTCTGGGAAGAAGATTTGAATGAAGAAGGCTTTGAATTTACGCAAGTTTATTATGAAAGTCATCAATATTTTAAAGATTATGATGAAACCTTGGTTTATTCAAAAGGCTTAACAGAAACTTATGCAGTAGAAGACACTTGGGAAAACTATGATTTAATTGCTGCAGTAATCAGTCAGAAATATCAGCAATGGAAGCAAAACCGCCCATAAGTTTGCTAAAAGTGATCCATAAAAAAACACAGTCCGAAATGGGTAGGACTGTGTTTTAATGTTGATTCGTCTGGAGATCAAATCAACATTAAGCAACCACACTACAGCACGCATATTTGCTTAATGTATATATGAGGATGATTGGTTGTTTTTCAACCAATATAAGTGTAAATTCTAAAAGTTTCAATGTTCTAAAACTATTCAGTTAATTCATTGAATGAATTCCAAATATATTACCTTCGGTATCTACAGCTAAAACGATATGTCCATGCGGTCCGATTGACATTTTTGTTTGATGAATTTGTCCTCCCGCAGCTTCAACACGAGCTTCTTCGATCGCACAGTCTTCACTACTGAAATAGATAATCGTACTGTTTCCACCTGCACTCACACCTTGCATTTTTACCAAGGTTCCAGTGGAGCCATACTGGTTCATGTCGGATGGAAAAGCCCACATTTGGGTATTTGCATCAGTCGGGTCGCTCAATAAACTGAGTTCTGTTCCCAATACAGTTTGATAAAATAATTTGGCTCGTTCCATATCATCAACATAGATTTCAAACCAACAGACTGGATTTGGCATGATGGTGTCCTTTTGTTTTACTGTTATATGTATTAGACCATTCGTTGGCAGTTTGCTTGAGTAGATAAACTCTAGCTCAGCCAGCAAATATTATTTTTAGACTTTATTGTGATTAGCTTATGACAAACTTGAATGTTGTACAGCTGTATTTTGTAAGCAGGTTTGTTTTTTATTCACAGCCATAAAAAAAGAGAATGCCGAAGCATTCTCTTTTCTGAATTGTTGAACATCATTATATTAATGACGCGCAGCTTTTTTGCCTTCATCTACCGCTTTCACGATTGGTGCTTTGACCAATGGTGTTGGTTGTTCAACCAAAGCAAGTGGAAGGATCTCATCGATACTTTTCACTGCTTTAATCTCTAAACCATCTTTCACGTTTTGAGGAATTTCAGCCAAGTCACGTACGTTTTCTTGTGGGATAAACACAAGTTTAACACCACCACGATGTGCCGCTAAAAGTTTCTCTTTTAAGCCACCAATACGCATTGCACGACCGCCTAAGCTGGTTTCACCCGTCATGGCAATATCAGGACGAATTGCAATACCTGTAAATGCTGAAACCAACGCAGTTGTTAAAGCTAAACCTGCTGAAGGACCATCTTTCGGTGTTGCACCTTCAGGCAAGTGAACGTGTACGTCAGTTTCTTCAAAACGAGAAGCTTCAATACCTAATTCATCTGCACGTGTACGAACCACAGTCATTGCAGCTGTAATCGACTCTTTCATCACATCACCGAGTGAACCCGTCGTAATGAATTTACCTTTACCTTTGACGGCTGCAACCTCAATGGTTAACAACTCACCGCCAACAGAAGTCCAAGCCAAGCCATTTACACGACCAACTTGAGCTTCTTCTTCAGCCATGCCGTAATCAAACTTATGCACACCTAAATATTCAGGTAAGTTTTCAGCAGTGACATCGATATGCAAGTTCTTGGCTTTCTTGCTTACAGACTCTTTCACCACTTTACGCGCAATTTTTGAAACTTCACGCTCTAGGCTACGCACCCCAGCTTCACGTGTATAACGACGCACGATGTCTCGAATCGCTTCTTCATGAACAGTCAATTCTTTAGGACGTAATCCATTGTTCTTAATCGCTTTAGGAACAAGATAACGATCCGCAATATTGACTTTTTCGTCTTCGGTATAGCCCGGTAAACGAATCACTTCCATACGGTCTAATAACGCCTCAGGAATATTCATGCTGTTGGCAGTACAGATGAACATCACTTCTGACAAATCTAAGTCAAGATCTAGATAATGATCATTAAATTTGCTGTTCTGTGATGGATCAAGTACTTCAAGTAATGCAGATGCTGGATCACCACGATAATCCTGTGCCATTTTGTCAATCTCATCGAGTAAGAACAATGGGTTCTTAACACCGACTTTGGTTAAAGACTGCACAATTTTACCTGGCATCGCACCGATATAAGTACGACGATGACCACGAATTTCTGCTTCATCACGGACGCCACCAAGTGCCATACGAACGAATTCACGTCCGGTTGCTTTAGCAATGGATTCACCAAGAGAGGTTTTACCCACACCTGGAGGTCCGACTAAGCATAGGATTGGACCACGAAGTTTTTTCACGCGTGACTGAACAGCAAGGTATTCAACAATACGTTCTTTGACTTCATCTAAACCGTAGTGGTCTGTGTCCAAGATTTCCTGAGCTTTTGCCAAGTTAATGCTAACTTTGCTGGCTTTATTCCAAGGCGTATCTAAAATTGCCTCGATATAATTACGTACCACAGCAGCTTCGCTCGACGCAGGTTGCATCGCTTTGAGTTTACGGAACTCATTTTCAGCTTTTTTACGTACATGTTCAGGTAAATCAGCTTCAGCTAAACGTTTTTCAATTTCAGCAACATCATCTTCCGCACCGCCATTCATGTCGGAAAGTTCACGTTGAATGACCTTCATCTTTTCATTGAGGAAGTATTCACGTTGGTTTTTTTCCATTTGACGTTTTACAGAGTCATGCAAAGTTTGTTCAATCTGTTGTTCTTCAGACTGTTGTAACAAATAAGTCATGAGTTCTTGTAAATGTGCCTCAAACTCATCGTGTTCTAAGAATTTTTGTTTGACATCAATATTCAAAGGTACACGTGTTGCAACAAAGAATAATAGTTGCAGTAAATCGTCAATTTTGTTGGCTGCTGCAATCAACTCACGTGCATTACGTAATTTTGCTTCTGCATACTGTGAAAACAGTGCACGTAATTCATCCACACGTGTTGTTTGGGTAGCGTTGTCTATCGATACAGTCATTGGACTTAACGCATGTTCTGCCGATAAATATTCATCATTGTCGATGATCTCAACCAGCTTAGAACGGTGTAAACCTTCAATGAGCACTTTGATGCAGTTTTCATCATTTTCATGGTTTACAACTTGTACAATCTTAGCGACAGTACCATATTGATATAGGTTGTCGTGATCAATTTCTTCTGTAAGCGAATCTTTTTGCGCAACTACAAATACTAAATTGTCACTGTTACGAGCCACATCAACTGCATTGATCGATTTTTCACGACCCACAAATAGCGCAATTTGCATGTGTGGATAAACCACCACGTCACGCAACGCTAACAGCGGTAATACACTTGGAACCTGTGGCTCTAAGTTTTCTTGATTCATAATAATTTCAGACATGGGCACTCCTAATGAGTGACAACGGTGTTGCCATGTTTTTTATAGTGATGTGTATTTCAAAAATTACAAGGGCTTTACTTAATAAAAAAGTTAAAAAAACGCAAGTATTTGATTTACAAATAAGCCTAAAGGAATTTATTGACCTATCTGACGTTTGAAATAGTAAGTTTTTGTTGGCGTAATCAAGCTATCAAGGGATTGATCCCACGAATTTCTTGCTAATTCAGTATGTAGAAACTGAAAATCATGTGCTAAACCTAGTCGATGAGGCTGTTGAAAAGCGGAAGCAAGCGTTCGATCATAAAAACCACCTCCCATGCCCATACGTGTTCCTTTTATATCACAAGCCAATAATGGCATGATCACAACATCTAGTGTCGAAACATGCTTTCCACGGCTTGCCATGGGTTCTAACATGCCTAAACGATGTAATGAAAAGCGTTTATTTTGATATTGCTGGTAGGAAATTTTGACCCAAACCAAGTGATTATTCATATTACAGATCATGGGTAAATAAACTTTTTTACCTTGAGCAAAGCAATATTCAATGAGACGTTTGGTTTTTACTTCTCCAAAAGCATCTAAATACAGTCCAATTTTCTGCGCGTTTAAAAATTTCGGATGCTTTAAACATTGCTTTAAGCAACGCAACTCGATCATTTTTTGTTGCTGTGAATTCAACTTGCGTCGTTGCTGACTGATGATTTTGCGCAGTTGTGAATTTTGATTCATGCTGTCAAGTTTAACTCCAAACTGTAAACAGTATACAACGAATTGAATCACAACAGGATTGAGAAAATTACAGTTTCGATTGATCTGAGATTAAAAGATTGTCGCATTTTTTGTTTAAAATCGATGTTGCTGATTATGACAAACGCTAGATGAGTAGATATTTTAACTCCTATCAAGTTTTTCGATAAATGGACAAATCGTTCTAATCCTGTTAATTATCTGATAAACATCAACTTAAAATAGTCATTTGGACAGAGATCAATAAACTATCTTTTTTGACAAATGTTGGATTTTGCACAGTCAATTGAAAAGTTTCAGCCTTCTATTAAGCTGAATAAGAATTCACGTGAGTGATGATGGATCAACAAGAATATAAATAGGACAAAGTGATGCAAGATAATCTGAATACACATCGTAGAATGCTGTCACGACCATGGGCTAAGGCAACTATATTTGCATTGACCAGTAGTTTGTCTGTGCTGTCTTATGCTACGCCACCTGTAGCACCTAAATTAAATCTGGAACTTTCAGCACATTCAAAAAATAAAATTAAAACCTTGATGAATGATCCTAAAGTTTGGCAACAAATCCCTAAAACTGTCACGCTCTGTGTATTTTCACCAGATGGAGCGAATAGTGAGGCTTTTGAACAAGCCACTAGTTATATCAGTGAACTGCCACGAATCACCCAAATCGCCAAAGAATTTGGTGTGGATATGAAGATCACACGCCCAACCAAATTGTCGATGCATATTGACTTAAATTATCCAAAACTCAAGAAAACAGCTTCCACAGATATTAATTTACGTGTCTATACCGATGAACGTGTATTAACTGAAGATTTTAGAAGTAAACGCTGTGATGGTGCAGGCATCAGTAATATTCGAGCGAGACAATTTAATCCTTTCGTCGGCAGTATTGATGCAATTGGTGCTGTGCAAAATTACAAGCAATTGACCACCGTGATTCAGTTACTTGCGCGACCTGAGTATGATGCAAAAATGGTCAATCGTGATTATGAGGTCGTCGGAATCGTGCCTTTGGGTGCTGCGTACATCATGGTCAATGACCGTCGTATTGATACTTTATCTAAGGCGGCAGGTAAAAAAGTTGCAGTCATGAACTTTGATGGAACGCAGAAAAAACTTGTACAAAATGTGGGTGCACAACCTGTTTCAGTGGATTTATTAACAGTGGGGGGCAAGTTTAATAATAAAGAAGTTGATATTATGGCTGGTCCTGCATTGTTGTTTAAGCCTTTAGAGTTAAAAAAGGGCATGACTGATAAAAATGGGAATGTGGTCGGCGGTATTATCAAGTTTCCGCTCATTCAAGTGACAGGAACATTGATCATGCATCGTAATAAATTCCCTGCTGGAATGGGACCAATTGCACGAGAAATGATTTCCAAGCAACTCAGCCCAGCGTTTGAGTTTGTTGATAAAATCGAAAGAGAAGTCCCTGACAAATATTGGTTTGATATCCGTGAAGCTGACAAGCCTGGCTATATCAAGATTATGCGTGAAGCACGTATTCAGATGACCAAAGAAGGCTATTATGATCCTGCAATGATGAAAATTTTGAAAAAAGTCCGTTGTGGACAAATACCAAGTAGTTTTGAATGCGCATTGAATGATGAATAGAACAGTGAGCATCATCTATACATAGAGATAAAACCAGTGTTATAGACTAAAAAAGGCAAAATAAGTATTTATTTTGCCTTTTTTAATACTTAATCAAAGAGGGGTGAACGATGTTGCAGTGATATGGACTTTACCATTGAGTGGGAGGAGTATCTATCATCTGCTCATCTAAGGATTTTTGCGAGTTTTTATTCTGAGCTAAATTAATTTCTGATTTTTTCAACATAAAGGAGGGTAGTGTTTAAGTAATTTATTTAAGTTCTCAATCTCAGATGGTGCTGTGTAATTTTTATCTTACAAATTAAATTTTATAGAAAGTTAAACACTTCCAAAAATCAAAGATGAATGAAAACAATTATAAGTAAAAAAATGATTCTGTCATCTTACAGAAAAATTATAGATTTTTTATCTATGAAAATTTTTTAGATTACAGCTTTGTAATTTGATATACAATGTTTTTATGTTAAATAATTATCATTATCGATTAAAAATAAGAAAAGGTTATAATTTTGACAACACATTATTTTATTTGTCTTGGAGACCGTACTTCTGGTGGCGGTGTAGTGGTTGAGGGTAATGTCAGGCATATTATTTTAGGACGCCCCGCTGCTTCGGTTGGTATGAAAGTGCTATGTTGTAATCGACCACAAAAAATTATGAATGGTTGGTCATGCTTTAACGATCATGGAAAATTAATTGCGTACCACGGTTGCCTATTAAGTTGTGGTCATCGACTTATTGCCAGTCAAAACTTAAGTGGTTGGTCAGATGATCAGGATGATTCAACATTACCAGAACAAATCATCTCTAAACCACAGCGGTATCACGAGTTTTTTACACTTAAAGATGATGATGGTCAGCCAGTTGAAGGACAGAAATATCGCCTAAGTGCTGAAGATGGTTCAGTGCTTGAGGGATATACCAACGCGAAAGGACAAACGGAGTACCTTTGGACACATGAAAAGCTTCCTGTAAATTTAGAAATCGTTGATGATGAAGAGGAAGCACAATTTGATCATTATCATATAACTGACCAAGAATAAGGAAAATAAAAATGTCAGGACGTCATACAACTGGTTCAGGCTCTACCAGTCCCAATAAAACCAAACCATCAGTCACCAAGCCCAGTACCAAAGGTACAGAGATCAAGTTAGAAACAGGAACAAACAAGACCTATTTATGTGCTCATATTTGTGCAGCAAGCAAAGCTCCTAAAATTGGGGCAATTGGTCAAAAGCTTTATCAACAGACAGTCACCAAAGCCATCAAGGCAGAAGCAGATTTAAATTTTGGTGTTTGGGCGTACTTAGCCGAAGTGGGCTATGATATGACACGTAAAGTACCAATGCCATTAATGAGTGAAGATCCTGCACGGATGCATCGCCCTTCAACATTTCCATTGGGTGCGGCAAAAAAACAAATTGAAAACTTAAGCAAAGGTGATTTTCGGATTCCTGATGTTACGGTTTTAACCATTAAGGCGGCTGAAATCATAGAAATGCGAATGTCAGGAACGATTGAATGGGATAGATTTGAACCCAAAAGAGAAAATATAGAACGTTTGGTTGAAATTAAATTTGGTCAGGATGATTGGAGGGATGGGCAGTATAAAGCCTATGAACGAATTGCACCTAGGCGAGTCCGTGAAGTATCGGATAAAGATTGTAGTTGTAGTACCCGAAAACCACCCAGTGGTGGAACCAAAATTCCAGTTTATCCACCGATTAAAAATCCAACCCCTTATAAAAATGCCACTTTTCGTCCTGCCAATACGGGTTTAACAGCAAAAAAAGGTATACCCAGTATGTTGGGTGCTTTAGGTAAGCTGATTGCACCTCCATCACCTGAAGTGAGATTTTATCGAAAATATGTACCTTTACAAGAATATAAAAGTCTGATGGTTCCGATTACCGCCAGCGTAGGGATTGGAGGTGCATTTATCTGTGGCACTGTAATCTTGGCAGGCGCAGCAGGAACGGCTGTAGCAACAGCAGGTGCAATCGGTACAACAGAAGCTGTGGGTGGTGGAGTATTGATTACAGGTTTTGCAACTTTGGCGCATTCATAATATTGGAAAATAACACAATGATTATTCAATCGGAACAAGATTTAGAACCTTATTTAAAAGATTTTCAATGGTCTGAACATAAAAAAGGTCAGCCATCTTTATTTATAGTCGGTGCTGAGTTTCAAGCACATTTTTTATATTTTGCAGGGCATAGTCCTGAAAAGCGTGAAGCCCTCATCGAATGTATCGAAGCATACAATCAGCATTATGCAGAATATTTTACTTGGGGCTCTTATGTCAATGAAAACGGTGATGGTCGCTATTACGATATAGCTGAGTTGCCTAGTATCCAAGCAGCGGTGGCTAAACATCCTCATCCTGATGACCAAATTGAATGGCGTTGTGCGTCAGGAGAACGCGATGAAGCACCAGAATATATGATTTATGCTTTTACCAATCGAGGTTGGGAAGGGCGTAATCAAGAATGCTCAACATTGACTTTTCGTGTACCCAATAAACTCATTTTTGATATCGAACAAAAAAAGATATTAATGTCTTTGATTCAAATGTGTATCGATAAATTGGGTGTATATCATGCGGTTGCTGGTTTTCAGAGTGCTTTGCCTTATAAGCCGATTGGAGTTGGAGATTACTCGCTAGCACAAGGCGAACGTTTTTGGGGGATTTATCAAGGTGCAAGCATTAGAGAAAGCAACCATGTTACTAATGGAATCAAAAGTATTGATTGGTTGACTTATTTGAGCAATACCTTGGTGCAACGCATTTCTGAAGTTAAAACTTTTCCAAAATATTGTGAGTTTTTCAATCTTAAACCACAGCAACAACAAGAAGGCTTTTTATTTCAACTGGAAGACTTTCCACAATTATTACCAAGTGATCAACCTGTTTTAGAAAGCTACTATAATCTGAATAAAGCTTTACGTCCGTTAAGAAATGGAGCCTATTGGTCAATTAGTTATGATGTAGGTAATCATTATCAAGTGTTAGATGTTGATGAAAGTCGTAAATGGATTCGGCGTTTAGATGCACCTGATATTTTTCCTGACCGTGGACATTATCAAGAACGAAAACCCCTTAAAAATAATATTTATTTAGAGTCCGGGCGATCCTGTGAAATTGATGGTATTTATCGTTATGAAGAACAGATTGGTTTAGATGGACAACCTGAATATGTTGGCTATGCTGATCGTAGTGATTATAAGCCAAATAATTTAGATGATTTTCGTCAGCAAGTTGTATTGCTTAAAGGTGATATTGCACCACGTTTTTTAGAATGCTATGAACATATGGTTTTAAAAGAAGCGAAGAAAATCAAATGGCGTTTGGTGAGTGAAATTGTACGAGTCAAAGAATGATTATATAAAGTTAGATATTAAAGGTCTAAATGTATGTGAATTAGATGTAATAATTATTAAGTGAGGTTTGTGTGATACTCCAGATGAAGCGGGGTGTGGTTGGGTAGGAAAGGCAACGATTTGAAGCTAACAACGTTAAATATTTTGAATTTGGTGATAAAATAAGCAATCACATTAAACAAGCTATGGCTATTTATAAAAACATAGGAAAGAGGAAAGAACCCCATATTTTTTAGCATGATCCTAGCCAAAGTAATGGACACACTGTCCCTCTGAAGATAATGTAACGTTAACTTTGGCTAGTATCAGCACACTGACATGGATATTGGAAAGGTTCAAAAAAGATCGTAATCAAGGGTTTGTTTATAAATGGATATCCCAGTAATTGTTAACTCAGAAATATGCGATGATAATCTGTTAGATTGATGACGTAAGGATTCTCTAAATTTACTTTTTGTTGAAGAAAATAAAAATAACGATCGTGTTTTTATAGAATTAGAGCTATCATCTGCTTTAGAAAAAATGGGGCATGTATGAATTTTAATATTATTGATCTTTTCTCTGGTGTAGGAGGATTGAGTTTAGGTGCAGCTAGAGCAGGTTTTAATGTTTTAGGCGCTGTAGAAATTGATAAGCATGCAATTTCAACGCATGCTGAGAATTTTCCAAACACTAAACATTTTCAAGAGGATATCGGTGCTCTAGATGCAAAGAATTTGCTAAAAAAATTAGATATTACTAAAGTGGATGTACATGGAATAATTGGGGGACCTCCTTGCCAAGGATTCAGCACTATAGGAAAAAGAAATCTAGAAGATCCTAGAAATTTATTATTCTCAGATTTCTTTAGACTAGTGGCAGATATTGAACCAGACTTTTTCTTAGCAGAAAATGTTACAGGTATTTTGAATGAAAAATACAACAACATTCGGTCAGATGCTCTCTCCATAGTGTCTAAAAAATATAATCTTTTAGAGCCAATGAAAGTTAAAGCTTCTGATTTTGGAGCTCCTACCATAAGAACAAGAATTTTCTTTATTGGTTTTCATAAAAAGAAAGTTAGAAAGGAAATCTTATTAAATATTAATGAATGTTCAGAAGTTACAGTAGAAGAAGCTCTTAAAGGCTTACCACAGTCAATAAATCCAGAATGGTTAAAAGAAGATGATGCATGGCAACCAATCAATAAAAATGAATTTCCAAATACTGCCTTTTATCAGAAAGTAACAGGAGAGATCCCGAAAGGTGTAGGGAATTCATTGTTAGTAAAAAAATATTTAGAACAAAACCTAGTTTCTGGGTGTCATGGTACAAGGCATACGAAAGAAGTTATTGAACGTTTTTCTGCTCTTAAATATGGCCAGCAAGATTCAGTTTCTAAGTCAGTAAGATTAAATCCTAAAGGCTATTGCCCAACATTAAGAGCTGGTACTGGTAGTGAGAAAGGAAGTTTTCAAGCAGTAAGACCAATTCACTTTAAAGAAGATAGAGTTATTACTCCAAGAGAAGCAGCGCGATTACAAGGTTTTCCAGATTGGTTTGTATTCCATAAAACCAAATGGCATAGTTTTAGGCAAATTGGAAATAGTGTTAGCCCAATTGTTGCTGAAAGCGTTCTTAAAGCAATTTATTCTATTTTATCATCAGATAATGTATGAAAACATTTAATTAAAAAAGGTTGTATTGCTAACCAAAAGCTTTGAATACTTTCCTTATCCCACATTAGATCGGGTGAGTGTACCGTATTCTGTAAATAGCGAATATTTCTGTTGGTTCTTTCTTGCCTATTTTCGTTACATAAGGCATAAATCGAGTCAATATTTCTCGTATCTATGCCTTCTAATAAATTTTTCTCTCTCATGTTATCCAAACATTTCTTAACTTGTTGCCCTAAACTATCCTTATCTATTTTTAATGATTTTCCAGTTGTTCTAGCATAATATTTACAACTAAGTTCTATGAAGCATCTAATTAGAAAAATAGCTGCAAGAGGAAATCCTTTATCACTATTTAGCTTAATTCTAGATAATTCATTTAGAACAGAGCATAACTTACTTTCGGTTTTAGGAATGTTGAAAGGTGTTTTCCCATTAAATTCACCAAAGAGATACTCATTACCTAATGTATGACTCGGTGAAGTATAATTTTGTTCAAATAGTAAGAACTCTGTGAAATTATTATTTTCATCAGAATCATTTATCAGTTGTATAGTGGTAATGGATTCACTTTGAACTTGGGGAGAGATGTTATTATTGTTTGGCTGTAAAGGAACAGGAGTATTTAATACAAAATGATTTTGATAATGATTAGGTATAATATGACTTTGATTTTCGTGAAAATATGACGCTGCGTTTGTATTAGGTGCAGTTAGTTCAATATCGCCATAATCTAATGATATTTGAGATGTTTGTTGTACTATTTCTCGAGCCTGTAAATAAAACTGTGTAAATGTCCAAATCTTAGTACCCTGTAATAGGGATAGATGGAGACATCCACAATGGATCACAGTCAATTGATGGCACTGGCAAAAGAATTTGCCAAAAACCTAAAAACAGATTCTGACCTGAATGAATTCAGTAAAGCTCTAAAGAAACTTACCGTTGAAACAGCCCTAAATGCAGAACTCACTGAGCATTTAGGGCATGAGCGTCACCAGCCTAGTGCCAAAGGCAATGCACGTAATGGCTACAGTAAGAAGCAACTACTAACGGGTGATGGTGAGTTTGAGCTGAATACCCCACGTGATCGTGATGGTACATTTGAACCACAATTAGTGAAGAAACACCAAACCAGAATCACCAGCATGGATAGCCAAATCCTATCGCTGTATGCCAAAGGCATGACCACCCGTGAAATCGTCAGTACATTCAAAGAACTATACGATGCAGATGTATCTCCTAGTTTGATTTCCAAGGTGACAGATGCGGTTAAAGAGCAAGTGATTGAGTGGCAGAATCGCCCACTCGATAACATTTACCCCATCGTGTACCTTGATTGCATTGTGGTGAAGGTCAGACAGGACAACAGCGTTATTAACAAAGCTGTCTTTCTAGCATTGGGTGTTAACCTCGAGGGTCACAAAGAACTGCTAGGTATGTGGATCGCCGAGAATGAAGGTGCCAAATTCTGGCTGTCCGTTCTAACAGAACTAAAGAATCGTGGTGTACAAGACATTCTGATTGCCTGTGTAGATGGTTTGAAAGGCTTTCCTGATGCGATTACTACCGTCTACCCACAAACACGCATTCAACTATGTATTATCCACATGGTACGCAACAGTTTGAAATATGTGAGTTGGAAGGACTATAAAGCCGTCACCAGTGACTTGAAGCGTATTTATCAAGCTGTTACTGAAGAGTCTGCCTTGCAGGCATTAGAAGTCTTTGCGAGCACATGGGATGATAAATACCCGCAGATTAGCAAATCTTGGTACGGGCACTGGCAGAACCTAAATACCTTGTTTGCTTATCCAGCAGATATTCGTAAAGCGATTTACACCACCAATGCAATTGAATCACTAAATAGTGTGATTCGGCAGGCAATCAAGAAGCGTAAGCTCTTTCCAACCGATGACTCGGTCAGAAAGGTAATCTATTTGGCAATTGAAGCTGCATCAAAAAAGTGGAATATGCCAATTCGGGATTGGCGTGCTGCTATGAGTCGGTTTATGATCGAATTTGAAGGTCGTTTAGACGCTTTCATTTAAGAGACATTTACACAGAAGTTTTTACAGGCTCTATTTCTCTTATAGGTGAAATGTTTTGATCATAAAAAAACATTTGCCCATTTTTAACTTTGCCAGTATGTGATCTCCATTGTTCTGAAAAATCTTTCATGAACTTTAAAGCTTCTTTATAAGTTTCATTATTCAAATCAAGATTTGATTTACTGGTACTCCAAGGTAGTCTAGAACCTTCACCAATAAAATGTACTATTCCAATAAACCCATTGTGCTGAGCATGTACTTGAGTATGCCAACCTGTATCAGATGACCAATCATATAACTTAATTGCTCGTCCATTACAGAAGACAAACCAGCCACAATTCTTTGGTTTAATTAGATTCTTTTTTCCATTTGTTTGTTCATATGTGAATAAAAAATCCTTATGCTGCCCAAACTCAATATTAACATGGACTTGGTTTTCTTCAAATTTAGTCTCAATTTTTTTAAAACCACATTTATTATTAATTGATATCTCAATTTTAGGAATAACTTCATTGTTAATTAATATTTTTAAATCTCTATTTATAAAAAAAGAATATCTTTCAGAAATGCTTTTTCTAAAATTTTTAACCCATAATTTTGAATTTAGAGTATTTTTTATATCAGAATTAAGGTTTTTAATTGTTATTTTTGTACCATCATTATTGACTTTTTCTCCAACTTTATTAATCGGTAAGTTCCAATAATCTTCTTCTTCAATAAATTTTATAGCATCAAATGTCAAGGTGTAGCTAATTTTATTTTTGGTTGTTATTATCTCACTAAGCTTTCCTAGCTTTAATAAGGCTCTATTTAAACCAATTCCAAAATAACCGATGCTCGTATTTAGATGTTTGTGTAATGATCCAAATTTTAAGGCATTGCTTCTTAGTGTTTCTAAATCAATACCAATGCCATTATCCTGAATACTAAAAAAGTTTGAATTGAAATTTATCTCAATCTCGTAATTTTTATAACTTTTAGGTAAGAAGTAATCATTATTTTTTTTGTATGCATCTATTGAGTTGTCAATAAGATCAAATATAGCATCCTCTAGTGTTACATCTTTGGTTATACCATCAACTAAATATTTCTTACTTGGTCTTGTATCAGCGTAAAATAATTGATCTTCTTTCATTGAAATTTAAAACCTGAGTTTAGCTGTAGATACTAGTAATTTCATGCTATTTGCATTATTTAATATCTAATAATAACATGAGATTCTAAAAAACTAGTAATTTTAGATTGTTTTGCGAGCAAAATATGATTTTCTATTACTCTAACTATATTTAGAAAATATGCACTTAAATCGATTAAAATTTTTGTGGTTATTGATCTTGCTTTATCCCAGTTTTGGTTATACCACAACATATCAAACAGGGGATGTGATCTTTCATACCTCTAAATCAGCTCAAAGTCTTGTAATTCAGCAAGCTACACATTCACCATACAGCCATATGGGGATGATTGTACTAAAAAATGGACAGACTTGGGTTTTGGAAGCGATTCAGCCTGTAAAGTATACACCACTCCAACAATGGATTAACCGTGGGGTAAATCAAAGTTATAGCGTCAAGCGTTATCGAACTCAACTTACGGTTGCGCAACAACAAAAACTAGTTCAGCAAGCAGAAACTTATTTAAACAAACCCTATGATGTTTATTTTGAGTGGTCAGACAATGCAATCTATTGTTCAGAGCTGGTCTGGAAAGCGTATAAAAAAGCTTTAGCAATAGAACTAGCACCATTGGACAAGCTATCCAGCTTTGATCTTAGTCATCCACGTGTTAAAGCCTTGATGAAACAAAGATATGGTCAACATATTCCATTGAATGAAATGGTAATTGCACCCAGTACACTTTTTAATTCAAAGCAATTGATTGATGTACGATAACATTGGAATGCTGGCAAAAATAAAGAGATATAAAAAGTCAGACAATAAAAAACCTGAGTCATGATGCTCAGGTTTTTTATGAGATGTTTTATTGCAAAAAAACAATCTTGAATATGGCGACCCTACGGGGATTCGAACCCCGGTTACCGCCGTGAAAGGGCGATGTCCTAGGCCTCTAGACGATAGGGTCAATAAATTGAGGCAGACCTTGAAACAAAAACCATAAAATTAATGGCGACCCTACGGGGATTCGAACCCCGGTTACCGCCGTGAAAGGGCGATGTCCTAGGCCTCTAGACGATAGGGTCGTTTCAGAGGTGGGCGTATATTAGGGCGAATACAGAGATGTGTCAAACCTTTTTCTACAATAAAAGCGAAAACTTGATTTATATGTATAAAAACAAAGCAATAACACAAAAATCATGAAAAGTATCCATGAAATCGAGCCAAATGGCTTTAAAGGGTTTCTACAATGTTTTTAATCACAGCAGGATGCTGCAAATAGCCTGCAATCTGGTGCGGGGAATGGATAAATGTTGAAATAGATGTATTTAAAATGGCGGGTTGAAAGTCAAAAGGCGCATTGACCAGAGGAAAAGCCGTGAGGAAATCATCAGGAGAGTAAAAATTATGCCAATCTCCATTTAAGCAAGTAGGACTTTGGATTGGCGGTGTAAGTTTGGACTGAATGACTTTAAATGCTAAGGGAGAGCCTAAAGTAATGAAGCGTTGGATTTTATACTGAGGTGGTAGTTGTTGCAAAAGGTTATACGCAATGACGGTACCTAAGGAATGCGCAACGATAACATGGCTTTGATCTGCTTCTAAACTTGCTAAAATCCTTTGGTGAACTTCATCCATGAATTGAGGATTGGCTAAGTATAAATACGTTTCGATCAAAAACTTATGGATCAGACTTTCATGCAGTTTAGGAAAGTTATTTAAAATGACAGAAAATTCTTTAAGTGCTTTGTCTTTGAATAACTGAGAAGCTAAATACAGCCGTTTTGACAGTTTTAGCTCATGCTCAGGCATAAAGTAAGGCAAGATTGGAATGGTTGGCGCTGTATTTAAAACTGTCGATGGCGCAGTTGCGCTATGTTTGTGCAAATGAAAATTAACCCATGACTTAGGTAAGAAAGCATCTAGATCAAAGCGATTGCTGAGTTGATGCTTAGTGATCAAATCACCATAAAAGGGCAGGCTGATATCAAGTTCTGTGGCTGAAATAGCAAGTTTAAGTTCGTTGATACCCTGTTGAAAAATATCAAGCCAATGTTGTTTCAAATTATCAGCATTATAATTTTGTTGATTCATGCCATGAATAAAAATAATTTTCATTGCTGTTGTGATCAAACATAAGATTTATAAATTTAATTTACGAGCTTAAACCTTTTTTGACTATGACCAAATGTACAAAAAGTGTAGCAATTGCCACACTTTTGATTTGAAAAATAGAAACGGTTTTTATTTAAGACTGCGAATCATGCTGAGATTTGTATAAGAAGGCATAACTGATATAACAAATAGCAATAAAGATTAAACAACAGATAAAACCGACCACCATTTCAGGATCAAACACCATACTAATACAGGTAATTAAGCAGAATACAAAACCCAAAATGGGTACGATCGGAAACAAAGGTGCGGCAAAACCTAACTCCGCTTTACTATGACCCTGTTTATACCATTGGCGTCTAAAATTAAATTGGCTCAGACAAATACTCATCCACACCACAACCATTGTGAAAGCAGCAACACCCAATAGATTTTTAAAAATGGTTTCAGGTGCAAATTGTTCTGAAAGTAAGCCCGGCAGTGCGCCAAACATCGTTACAATCACTGCGATGTAAGGGATGCCACGCGCATTAACTCTTGAGAATATTGCTGGAAGTTGTTTTTTTGCTGACAGTGACCACATCATACGTGAGGCAGCAAATAGTCCTGAATTCGCCGCAGACAACAATGCAGTGATGATTACAAAGCGAATGATATCTTCTGCATAAGGAATACCGATATGATCAAATACGGTAACGAAAGGACTACTACTTACGCCCTCAGCATGTAGTCCTGCCATTTGATGTGGCAATAATGCACTGATCACAATGATGGTACCGACAAAGAAAATCAACAAGCGCCAAATTGCCGTATTGATGGCTTTAGGTACATTCTTGGCAGGATCTTCAGTTTCTCCTGCAGCAACACCAATTAACTCTGTCCCAGAAAAGGCAAAGTTAACAATCAACATCGTGGTAAAGATCGGGAATAAGCCTTGTGGAAACCAACCTTCAGCGGTTAAATTGCTAAATAAGGGTGCTTCATGGTGTCCTTGATAATTGAGTAGACCAAAAATCGCCAGCAAACCAAAAAGAATGAATGCAATAACGGTAATCACTTTTACCAGTGATAGCCAAAACTCAGATTCGGCAAACCATTTGGTTGAGCTCATATTTAAGCCAAACACAATTGCTGCAAAAATCAGTGTCCATAACCACATCGAAATATGTGGAAACCATTCTTGCATCAATAAAGCGGCTGCGGTGAACTCTGTACCTAGAGTTGCTGACCATGTCAGCCAATATAACCACGTGACGGTATAGCCTGTACCTGGACCAATATAGCGTTGGGCATAAGTACCAAATGAGCCAGACTCAGGCATATGTACAGCGAGTTCACCTAAGCAAAGCATCACCATATATGCAATCACACCGCCCAAAATATAAGAGAGGATGGCACCAATCGGACCTGTTTGTGAAATGACTTCACCAGATCCCAAAAAAAGCCCTGTACCAATTGCACCACCAAGCGAAATCATCACCAAGTGACGAGTACTCATTGCTCGTTTGAGTGGTGAGGAATTAGATGATACTTGAGCATCATTTTGAATTGGTGATGACGGCATAAGCTTCTAATGGAAATAAAACAAGAAGCGCGCTATTTTAGTCCAATTGCGAAATAGTGCAATGACTGAGTGGTTTTAATCGGCAATAATCCAGAATATAAATTTTCACTATTTTTTATTTTCACTAATTAATTATTTAAATCAAAAACTTATATTTAATATTGCTCGCGTTATTTTAATAAATGAAAGCTCAATTGTTCAACAAAACGCTAAAAAAGATAGCCAAGTTACTGCGGTGTTTTTGACCATTTAAACGATACAGATATAAAAAAACCTGAGTCATATTGCTCAGGCATTTTTATGAGAAGTTTCATATAAGAAACAGACTCGAATATGGCGACCCTACGGGGATTCGAACCCCGGTTACCGCCGTGAAAGGGCGATGTCCTAGGCCTCTAGACGATAGGGTCGTGATGAGGTGATGCGTATATTAATAACAAACAGTACTTTTGTCAAAACAGATTTATGGAAAAATATGCTAACTGGTGAATCCTTCAGCAATTATTATTCTTTCAGCATGCAATTTAATCAATAACGTATTGGATTGGTTTTGACGATTAAAATTGTGATGACGTTAAAATTAAAAAAATCAAAATTCACGATCTATGGATAGACAATCATATGGATTGAATTCTGGGTGCATCCATCATTGTTGAATCTCATAGATACCATAATAATGCTGACTTTTAGCTTGATCACAAGCACCTATTTAAGTACGGGTGCTTGATAAGCTCAGGAATGAATTAATTTTTCTGATGATACAGACCATAATAGGTCACATAACAGATCGCCATAAAGAGCAAGCATCCAATAAAGCCTGAAAGCATTTCAGGGTCGGCTGCCATACTTAAGCCTGTTGCGGTACAGGTGATAAAACCTAAGATAGGTACAAGTGGATACCAAGGTGTCTTAAATTTCAAATCAGCTAAGGTCTTTCCACTAGCAAGCCATTTGCGACGGAAATTAAATTGACTCCAGCAAATACTCATCCATACGATGACCATGGTAAATGCAGCCACGCCTAATAAGTTTTTGAAAATTACATCAGCACCGAACTGTTCTGATAATAACCCGGGTAAGCCTCCAATCATGGTCACTAAAATGGCGATCACAGGCGTACCTGATTTGGTCAATTTAGAAAAAATACGTGGTAATTGTTTTTGAACTGAGAGTGCCCACATCATACGAGAAGCAGCGTAGAGTCCAGAGTTTGCCGTAGACAAGAGTGCCGTGATAATCACGAAACGCATGATGTCTTCTGCATAAGGAATACCGATTAAATTAAATACCGATACAAATGGACTATTACTAATACCTTCACCATGTACGGCAAGTCCAGCATCTTGATAGGGTAATAATGAGCTAATCACAATAATGGTGCCGACAAAGAAAATCATCAAACGCCAGACGGCAGCATGAATTGCTTTCGGTACATTTTTTTCAGGATTTTCTGTTTCGCCTGCTGCGATACCGATCATTTCTGTGCCATTAAATGCAAAGTTAACGATCAGCATGGTGGCAAAGATTGGAAATAGTCCATTGGGCAGCCAACCATGCGAGGTTAAGTTACTGAATAAAGGTGCAGATTCATAGCCATGAAATGGAATTAAACCAAATATCGCTGCCAAGCCTAACAGAATGAAGACCAAAACCGTTGCCACTTTGACGAAGGACAACCAGAATTCAGACTCTGCAAAAAAACGAGTAGAAGTGAGGTTGGAAATCAGTACCGCGATAATGAAGATTAAGGTCCATAGCCAGATGGAGGTGGTTGGAAACCATTCCTGCATCAGCATCGCAGCGGCAGTAAACTCCGTACCTAATGTTGCAGACCAGCCTAACCAGTACATCCATGAGACCATATAACCTGTACCGGGACCAATATTTTTGGCAGCAAATGCACCAAAAGATCCTGTTACGGGTTGATTCACTGCCAATTCACCTAAACATAGCATGACCATGTATGCAATTAAGCCACCGATGATATAGGAAATCACAGCACCAATCGGACCTGCTTGAGCGATGACTTCGCCTGAACTTAAAAATAAACCTGTGCCGATAGCACCACCTAGAGACAGCATAATCAGGTGTCGTTTGGTCATGGATCTTTTTAAGACAAAAGACTGTCCATCAGCATTGAGATGCTGATTCGATTGATCGGGAGATTGCATATTTGATGTAACTGAGAATGCTAAATCAATATTTTAGATTAAAATGTGAAAATTCACAAAATAAAATGAAATAACTAGGCGTAAAGTATAAGAAAAAAATTGAAATGACTAAAACTAAGTAATGGTATTGCGAAGGAGAGAAAATATGGCGACCCTACGGGGATTCGAACCCCGGTTACCGCCGTGAAAGGGCGATGTCCTAGGCCTCTAGACGATAGGGTCGTTTAGAAGATGGCGCTATCTTATTGATCCGCCATCAAAGTGTCAAGTAAGTGAGGAGCGAGTTTGTTCAAAATATAGCAGAACAGTTCAGCCGTCTTCTGTGTATCATACAATGCTGAGTGTGCTTCTCGACCATCAAATTCAATTCCAGCTTGAATACATGATTTTGCCAATACCGTCTGACCAAACATCACTGCACTCAATGTGACCGTATCAAAGACTGAAAAGCTATGAAATGGATTTTGATTTTTTGTCCCTGTACGAGCAATCGCCGCTTTTAAAAAACCTAAATCAAAATGAGCATTGTGTCCAACCAAGACTGCATGCGTACAATTTTGTTGACGACGCACGTCATTCACTGCTTTAAAAATACGCTTAAGAGCTGTTTTCTCATCTTCAGCCATCGCCATACGCATAGGATTAAATGGATCAATACCAATGAAATCTAATGAACGACGATCTAAATTTGCACCTTCGAAGGGGTTGATATGTGCATGATGTGCTTCACCAGGAACAAATTTGCCTTCAGCATCATACACAATCGGGATGCATGCTATTTCTAGCAATGCATCAGTATCTGCATTAAAACCTGCTGTTTCTACATCAACAACGACGGGTAAAAAGCCACGAAATCGTTGTCCAATCACAGGTAATGTTTCAGTTGTCACACCTTTCTCCATTGGATGGTTTTTCCGGCATAAAGTGGAATAATCTGTTCACCATCCAAATAATCTAAACTTTCAGGGATTACCTGTTCTTCTTTGACAAGAGTAATCGTATTTGTATTGCGAGGCAAACCATAGAAGTCTGCACCAAAGAGACTGGCAAAACCTTCAAGACGTTCGATTTTGTTCACTTGATCAAAAGCTTGTGCATACAGTTCAATTGCAGTTGGAGCACTGTAACAACCCGCACAGCCACATGCATTTTCTTTGGCATTTTTAGAGTGTGGCGCACTATCTGTACCCAAGAAAAACTTAGGATTTCCGCTAGTTGCAACTTCTAACAATGTCTGTTGATGCGTTTGACGTTTTAAAATCGGTAAGCAATAGAAATGCGGTTTAACCCCACCGACCAGCATGTCATTACGGTTAAATAATAAGTGTTGTGGGGTAATGGTTGCTGCAACATTACGATCTTGTTCGAGTACAAAATGTGCTGCTTCACTGGTGGTAATATGTTCTAAAACTAATTTTAATTTTGGAAATTGCTTTAATAAAGGTGAAAGCACTTCATCTAAAAAGCGTTTTTCACGATCAAAAATATCCACATGATGATGAGTCACTTCACCATGTAACAGTAAAGGAACTTGATGTTCTTCTAGTTGCTCGATCACTGCATAAACTTTACGAATGTCGCTAACGCCATTATCCGAATTGGTGGTAGCACCAGCAGGATAAAGTTTAATGGCATTTACATATTGAGACTCTTTGATTTTACGAACTTCGTCTGGCGAAGTATGGTCAGTAAAATACAGTACCATACGTGGGTCAAAATTTAGACCTGCAGGTACATGTGCCATAATACGATCGCGATAAGCATTGGCTTCATCTACAGTTTTTACAGGTGGAACCAAGTTCGGCATACAAATCGCGCGGGAAAATTGTTTGGCGAGATCTGGAACTGTACGCTTTAAAGCAAGTCCATCACGGAGATGGGCATGCCAGTCATCGGGCTGAAGCAATGTGATCGTATTCAAGGCAATTCTGACTTACAAAATAAATGAGATGATAATCTATAACAGTTTAAAATGATAACAGCTATTTCTAATCAATAATTCAAATTAAATGATTAAAAACAAATCTAAAGTCTATATTTTGCACATCTCGGTCATAGACTTGTCATGATAAAATGCTAACCCTAATGAAATAAAATTGTACCTCAAAACTTCGTTAAAATTTTCAATTGGTTAATTTTAATTCTTTTTTGAAAAGAGAATTTAAAAACTGAAATAGTCAGCCTGTGCTATTGCATATTTTACTTAAAAAACGATAATGAAGTCATACAAAGCTAAACTGATAATACACATTATTTGAACAGGGTTAATGAATATACGGTTGACTTTATAAAATAAGTTCTAAATTTTTGATGTGAAAATGATCAATAAGCTTTATTAAAATGAAATTTAGGGTATTCAATTAATATTCTTCATGTATCTGATATTACATGGTTTATTAGAGAAATGAATGATAAAATTAAGTAGATAGCGAGTTTTATATGGGCAAGTTTCTGCCAAGTCTTATCTGTATACTATGTCTGACTGGTTTAAGTATTCAAAGCCAAACATTTGCCAAACAAAATGTGAAAAGCGAAAAAAACCAAGAAGCCATTAAAGCGGATTCAAAACAAGATTGGTCATTAAATAGTATCAATAATGCCACTTGGTCAACCAATCTGGGGCGAGGGCAGTTTCCTGCCTATGCGCGCGCGCAAGTGATGTTAAATAATCTGCATGCATCACCGGGACCGATTGATGCTAAGAGTGGTAAAAATTTCTTAAAAGCCATTGCTGCTTATCAACAAATTAAAGGGTTACCGATTAGTGGTGAACTGGATAAGCTAACGTGGGACAGTTTGTTAAAAAATCAAACAACTGCGGCATTTGGTACTTATCAAATTACCGCTCAAGACCTGAAAGGTCCTTATGCTAAATCGATTCCACGAAATTATGCTCTGCAAGCTAAGATGCCGGGGCTTTACTATACCCGTGTAACTGAAATGCTCGGTGAGAAATTTCATATTGATGAGGATTTCTTAAAGCAAATTAACCCATATGCTAACTTTAAGAAAGTTGGTGAAACGCTCAATGTTCCAATTGTTCGCAATGACTTACCTCAAGATGTTGCGCTAATTATTGCACATAAGCCGGCGCGCCAACTGTATTTATATAATCATTTAAATCAAATGATTGCTTCATTCCCTGCCACGATTGGCGGGTCAGGGACACCGTCTCCCAAAGGGACGCATAAAGTGGTAAAAGTTGCACCAAATCCAGTGTATGGATATAACCCGAAAAACTTTGTACAAGGTAGCAATCGCCAGAAATTGGCTCTGCCACCTGGTCCAAATGGTCCCGTTGGTAATATGTGGATTGCCTTAAGCAAACCGACCTTTGGGATTCATGGAACTCCAAATCCATCATTAATCTCGAAGACGGCATCGCATGGCTGTATTCGTCTCACCAACTGGGATGCCAATGACTTGGGGCGTAAAGTTCAACCTGGAACTGTGGTGAAATTTTTAGATTAAAGTCCACGATGTTGTTTAAAAGCGATCTATGCCGTGGGGTATAGGTCGCTTTTTTATCTAATTGTTAGCGATTTATTGCTGTATATCAAAAATATACACAACATCATGTATAGATTGGCTATGATGCAACAATTAACTATTGTTAGAAGAACGTCATCTTTATGGGTACAGAAAAAAAATTATCTACTCAAGAAGTCATTAAACTGGAACGTGATTTGGCGAAGTTTGCCAATATGATGGATTCAGTGGTGCGTATTCCCTTTACCAAACAAGGTGTGGGAGCTGATGCTGCATTAAGTACTATTCCAATCGCAGGTGATGTCGCGGGATTTATTTTAACCTGTTATGCGGTGTATAAAGCCAAGCAGATTGGTGTACCTCAAGCCAAGTTGAATGGTGTGTTAAAACTTGCAATCATGGATGGTATTGTCGGCTGTATCCCTATTGCGGGAACATTGTTTGATATTTTTATTCGCCCGAGTCGTAAAGCTTTAGATATCGTGCATGATCATATTCAAGCAGAGTATCAGATCCATTCAGATGACCATGTTGTTCATCCGTTTTTGCATGAAAAATTAGAACAAAAGCAGCAGCATTCTGCCTTTTGGCGCAACCCTGTTGTGGCATGGATTTGGATTCATATTCCTGATATTTTGGGCTTGGTGGTATTGATATTGATTGCAATTGCCATGTGGCTGGGTGTAAATATGTTGTGGGATTGGTATCAGAGCTATAAAACCTAACAGCACTGCTTAAACTGATTTGAACATTCATAGATGCACTGACAGAGGTGATCATGCAAGATTATATTTCGGCAAACCTTCCTGCGATTGATTTTGATCATACTCGTAAGTTTTATGCATTCTTGGGTTTTCAATGTGATTATCAGTCTGACCAGTGGATGATTTTAACCAAATACAGTTTGATTTTAGAGTTCTTCCATCATCCTCAATTGGATCCAAAAGCATCCTGGTTCAGTGCTTGTTTAAGAACGCATGTTATGCAAGATTTATTTCATTTTTGGCACGCTTTGGATTGGACACAATATCCAGATGCACGGATGAGCGAGATTCAATATTTAGAAGAAATTGATATGTTTTGTGTGGTTGACCCAAATGGTAGCCTTATTCGCTGTATTCAATTGAGTTAGTGAACTATTTCTTATTTAATCTATTTATTCCAAATAATGATTTATTCAGAAACAACAAAGCCTCCAAATTGGAGGCTTTGTTGTTTAAGGGAGAATAAGAAAGTAAATATATTAATTTACCATTAAGGTAGATTTAATTGACGTAAAGCTGCAACACGTTGTTCGATACTTGGGTGAGTTTGGAATAAAGCGGCCAAACTAAAGCCTTGTTCCTTACCTTCCGTAATTGCAAATGCTTTCATTTCTTTTGGCATTTGATCTGGCATTTCAGATTCAGCTTGTAAACGTAATAATGCTGAAATCATGGCTTCCTTACCTGCAAGCTGAGCGCCTGCTTCGTCGGCACGGTATTCACGATAGCGTGAGAACCACATCACAATCGCCGATGCCAATATGCCGAAGACAATATCAAGTACGATGGTAATAGCAAAATAAGCCAATCCAGGTGCTTCGCCATCTTCACGACCAAACACGTTACGGTCAATAAAGTCACCGACCACACGGGCAAAGAACATGACAAATGCGTTGACCACACCTTGAATCAGAGACAAAGTTACCATGTCTCCATTGGCAACGTGACCAATTTCATGGGCAAGTACAGCGCGTAATTCATCTTTATTCATTCGTTCAAGCAAACCTGTTGAAACCGATACTAACGCATCGTTTTTGTTCCAACCCGTTGCAAAAGCATTTGATTGATAAGAATGGAAAATACCAACATCTGGCATTTTAATACCAGCACGTTGAGAAAGTTGAGCAACCTCTTGTAATAACCAAACTTCTGCTTGGTTACGAGGAGCATTCGGATCAATTAATTCAGTGCCTGTTGTTTTCAGCGCCATCCACTTTGACATAAAGAGGGAAATTAAAGATCCCACCATACCAAAGACAAAACAGATGACCATCAGGTTGCCTAATTTAAGACCGCCAGCGCCGTGGTAACTACCAACACCTAATAATGATAGGATAATGCCAGCTACAACCAGTACCGCGAGGTTGGTTAGCAAAAACAAACCAATCCGCATCATGGAGAGAATCCTCTTATAAATAATCGATAATACGATTTATGCGAATAAATCATGAATTTCAATATGAGGTTTAGGAGATTAAAATTCAAGAATCATTGAAAAAACCTATACGCTGAAAAAGTAAAAAATTTCAGATATAGGGATAGTCGACCAGAAATTTATCTAAAAAATTGAGTCAGATAAAAATAAATTCTCTGTATAGGAGAAATCATAATAACTTTCAATGATTTGTTTAGAAAATGTAATTGTTCAATTTAACGACTTGATTTATACATTTGAGTCATAAATTTTACTAAATCATATCGTCGCTCATGTACCAACAAACAGCACCGACTTAAGCAAACTAATTGCCTATGGTGATCCTTGCAGTTGCACTGGCATGTGCGGTTGAATAGGATCCAGCAGGTGCATCAGTATAAGTCCCATCTGAGGCAATGATAATGGGGCGAGTATTATACTTTACAGGTTGAATGCTCGATGCATTGTTGATCGTTGGTGCAGGATCAGGATTATTTAAATCATTTGCATTATTAGACTGAGCAATGATTTGTCCAGTGCTGACATTACCATTGGTTGAGAGGTTCAAACCGCCAGCATACAAGTTGTTTAAACGACTGGTGACACGTTTTACATAGTCTTGTGTTTCACGAAATGGAGGAATGCCGCCATATTTGTCAACATTACCTTCTCCTGCATTATAGGCAGCCAAAGCTAATGTCGTATTACCATTAAATCGCTTCATTAGCCAACTTAGATATTTAGCCCCGCCAAAAATATTCTGTTGTGGATCAAATGAGTTAGACACGTTAAAGCGACGTGCGGTTGCAGGCATGAGTTGCATCAGACCTTGCGCACCTACAGGAGAGCGTGCATTTGAATTAAATCCTGATTCAGTATGCATCACAGCTTTAATTAAACCTTCGGAGACGCCATGTGTTTGAGCGGCTTGACGAATAATGCTATCAAATGCATTACGGCTTTTACTGTAACTGGGCAATACTGAGGACTCTGAACTTCCCCAATTGCTATAACTGTGAATGTTACTGTCTTTATAATAGGTCACTTTAATTTTTTGTAAGGAACTATCATTATTTTTTCGGTTGGTGAGTAGGGTCGTGCCGTTTTGATCTTTATAGAAGTAAATTTGACCTGCAAACGTTTCAGGTGCCAATGAGAACATACTCATACACCCTAAAACCGACAACACAGAACCTTTCATTCGTTTTTTCATTTGTAGTAATTAATATATTTCCCCAATTTCATTTTGGAGTTTATCAAAGTTATTGGACAAGAAAAACTATGAATTGAGTTTTAACAATACAATTAAAAAAATGCAAGTGCTATTTGTTGGCATATTAAGCAAAAAAAATTTTATATTTTTTTTGAAAAATAACTATTGACTAAGGTAATCTATTGAAAAATATATAAAAAATATAGTGGTTAAAAAATGATCAATTTAAGGAAAATGCCCATCATTGCGATAGGAATCTATGTCAAGCCCCAAAGAATCCACAATTTTATCCACAGGTTTTGTGGAAAACTGTGGAAAAGTCCAAAAGATAAGCACTTTGGATAAAAAATGAACTTTGCCGTCTATTTTAAATCGAAGAATAAGTCAGAAAGATGACCAAATAAAAATTGATGCAAAATAAAAAAATCTTTAGATGCGGTTAACGTTCAAATCAGATAAAATTGCCCAGTATTTTTTTATGGGTCAATCTCGTCTATGTTCTCGCCAGTTGAGTCCGAGCAAGGATTTAATTTCAAACCAGAACTTCCAACAAGTTCAGCTTATTATCGTCTGTTGAAAAAACTTCGCCGTCAGGTGGGTCATGCCATTCGTGACTATAAAATGATTGAGGAAGGCGATAAGGTGATGGTCTGTGTTTCTGGTGGGAAAGACAGTTACACCTTGTTGGATATTTTGTTGCAATTTAAACGCATTGCACCGATCAATTTTGATGTAGTCGCAGTCAATTTAGATCAGAAACAACCAGGTTTCCCCGAAGATGTATTACCGAAATATTTGGAAGAAAATAATATTCCTTATTATATTTTGGAAAAAGACACGTATAGCATCACTAAACGTTTAACGCCAGAAGGCAAAACCTATTGTGCTGTATGTTCACGTTTGCGTCGTGGTTCGCTTTATGGCTTTGCACAAGAAATTGGTGCAACCAAAGTAGCACTTGGACATCATCGTGATGACATCATTGCAACCTTCTTTTTGAATTTATTTCATGGTGGCAGCTTAAAAGCCATGCCTCCAAAATTATTGTCTTCAGACAAAAAGAATATTCTGATTCGCCCATTGGCATATGTTGAAGAAAAAGACATCATCAAATATGCAGAAATTCGTAAATTCCCGATTATTCCATGTAACTTGTGTGGTTCTCAGGAAAATTTACAACGTGCAATGCTGAATGACATGCTGCGTGAATGGGATAAACAATATCCAAAACGTTTACACAGTATTTTTGGTGCATTACAAAATGTTTCGCCTTCACAATTAGCAGACCGTGATTTGTTCGATTTTGAGAAATTGGATGAAGAGCGTGAATTTGATATGAAATGTGACACTGAAGAAATGAAAAAACGCTTGGATGTGGTGAATTTGAGTTTTGCGGCAGACTGATCTTTTTTGCCAATTTTTTGAACAAATCGGGTACTCATATTGAAATGAGTGCCTGATTTTAAAAAATAAAACGATAAAACCAATAAAACATGAACAGTCCGTACAAAAAACTTTAGCCCAAATTGAAATTATCATGCTATAACATTGGGCAAGCAAAACTGCTTCACCCTGATGTTGTCTGGATAGATAGCACAATAAATTGAATAAATAATTTGAGGAATGAACATGCCTGCATTTTTAACTGATGATTGGTTTGCAAATGTTGAAAAATTAACTGCTGAAGCAGGTGATTTAAACTTGCCACCAGCGCTTTCTGGTTTAGCGATTAATTTGGTTGTTGCAGATGCAGATGGCAACACAGAGCTTGCTTTGGATGGTGGTAAAATCATTAAAGGTAGTTCTGCAAATGCCAAAACGACGCTCAATATGGATGCTGAGACGCTTCGTAAAGTGTTCCTAGAGTTTGATATGGCTGCTGCGATGCAAGCGTTCATGACAGGTAAAATCAAAGTTCAAGGTGATATGTCTCAATTAATGGCATTACAAACTGCTAAGCCAAGCCAAGAACAAAAAGATTTGTTTAAGAAAGTATTAGAGCAAACTGCTTAATTTTCTTGAGACAAAAAAAAGCTTACTCCATGAGTAAGCTTTTTTTTGTCTGATCATTTCAGTCGATTGAAAAACAATCTCAACGATACTTAGATCAAACATTGATGTATGACAAAAGTTTTAAATATTAAACAGTAGCCAGCCCAGTGACGAACTGTATTAGATTTCAAGCAAACGCGGTGTCGTTTTGATGTGCTCTAAATATGCACGAATACGTGTGACATATTGCACTGCTTGTTTATAGCGACCATTACTGCTTTGGTGGCGTGTTAAATAATTGTAAAGGTTCATCCAATCATTCGGATCTTTACCTTGCGCTTTAATACGCTTTTGGATACTTTCAACAGCACCTGGTCCCATATTATAGGCAACCAATGCATACCAATGACGGTCAGGTGTACGGATGTAAGAATAGCGATTCAGCATCATATCAAAATACTTTGCGCCGCCTTGAATACTTTGTACTGGGTCGTTGCGGTTACTCACACCCATTGCTTTTGCAGTATTGTTGGTCAACATCATTAAACCGCGAACACCTGTGGGAGAAACAGAGTCTGGTTTTAAATATGATTCTTGATAACCAATAGCTGCAAGCAGATGCCAATCTAAACCATATTGTTGCGCAGAACGTTTAAAACTGGCTTTATAAATCGGTAAACGCGCACTTAGATCACGTTGAATGGTATTCCAATCATCTTTCTTAACCACATTGCGATTATAAAATGATGCCAATTGTTGGGTTGCACCATTTTGTTTACTTTGACAAATAAAACCGCTTGCCGTTGCTGTGAGTGGATCATCAGCTTGCTTAAAGACCCAATTGATATCGGTATTTAAGCCATTGCTTTTTAAACTATTGAAATCACCACATGTAGCTGAAAACGAAGTGAGATTTTGTGCTTCGATACTTTGCATCGTTGCAGTGGTAATCGCAAAGTTTGCTTTGCCTTGATTGATCATCTTGAGTGCAGTCGCATTATCTGCCACTGTTTTAAACTCTAGCTTCACGTTTAAGCTTTCAGCATAATTGTGGGCTAAGTCATAGCCGAAGCCATGTTTATACTGTCCATCCTTAAATACTATACTCGGATTGGAAACAGCGACTACAGTCAATTTACTTGAATTAACTACAGCATTGTATTGATTGTTTTTACTGGCATTAATACTGAAAGGAATTAACGCCGTGGATAAAACTAAACATTTAATTGGAAGAGCACGAAATAATGAGTTAAGGCAAAGCCTCGACCCAGAGGTTGAACTACTGTGCATGTTGTCTCCGCTACAAGTAATTTATTGCCCTAAAAAGTAATAAGCACAAAAGTACCTACAGACTTCTTACAGTTGGTAAATTCAATAAGGGTGGGCAGTCATGAACGTCATTCAAAAAATGACATGTGGGATTGAAAGATTTTGCAGAAAAACTACAAAATTAAAAAAGTAAGCTAATAAAACATGTGCGCATAATATCGGCAGTTTTTTTATCTGTCAAATTTTGTTTAAAAAATGATCAGAGGTTAATATTTAAGTTATTGATTTAAATATGTTAATTTTTTTTGAATTTATGCTGAAATTGTTTTGAAATAAAAAATCAAAAAACTGTAAGCAAATATACCGAATGTAAGTTAAGTTAGATCGTCACTGATAAAAATTTAGTTAAGGATTTTATATGAATTTTTTTTGATTTATGGCTTCAAGCAAGGTAAAAATGTAGAGCATATTTGTACTAAAAATCAGTTTCGATATTCAGAATTTTTATGGGTTGGCAGTAGACGAACCTCAATATTTTTTTAAAAATGTATCTCAATGCGGATCTATGGTAAATGGTTTTAAATCATGAAATCTAATTTAATCACCCGTTCGGGACATGATTTATTGGTTGCAGAACTGCAACAACTTTGGCGTGAGGAACGACCAGAAGTAACTAAAAAGGTAACATGGGCTGCCAGTCTAGGTGACCGATCTGAAAATGCGGATTATCAATACAATAAACAACTGCTGAGAAAGATTGATCGTCGTGTGCGCTACTTAGGTAAACGTTTAGAAGAATTACGTATCGTAGATTTTGCACCCGAGCAAGAAGGAAAAGTCTATTTTGGTGCATGGGTTGAGATAGAAAACGATGAAGGGGAATCGAAAACTTTGCGGATTGTGGGTGTTGATGAAATTTATGACCATCACCCCCAACATATTTCTATTGACTCACCGATGGCAAGAGCTTTGCTCTCTAAACAGGTAGATGATGAAGTTGAAGTGATGACACCTTTAGGAAAAAAGCTTTGGTATATCAACTCAATTCGTTATGAAAAGCATGAAATTTCAGCAAATTAACAGGATTTGATTTTATTTTGTACATTTGAGAGTGAAAATATAGAAAAAGATTTGCCAAGTCGTGTTTTTATTTATATGATAGCCGCCATTGGAAGCGTGGCAGAGCGGTTTAATGCACCGGTCTTGAAAACCGACGAGGGTGTGAGTCCTCCGTGAGTTCGAATCTCACCGCTTCCGCCAAATTCTGAATCAAGCCCTTGTTTTTACAAGGGCTTTTTTCTTATCTGCACTATTACCCCTCAATGTACCCCACATCAAAATGTGGATGCATTAATCCTTCTTGATACCTTATTAGACTGATATAGAAATGGGTATGCTATTCAGAGCGTGATCTTAAACTCTTGCACCTATGTCAAACTCTCTTCTTACTGCCACTTTTCTTAACTGGGTTGTGTAACATCTTTAAATCCATGTTTGGATAAAATTTATATCGCAGATCTAAATTCCTCTAGTGCTGAGCGAATTTCAAAAAGTCACTCCGTTGATGCACACTTTCATTTTTCTACTCACCTTGAGCTATTACGTGCACCATCTAAACAAGGCGTTGCTACATATCATGATTTAGAAGGTCATGGTGCTGCAACTAGCCTGTCATTAAAAATCTATTTCCAGGAAACCATAATCTATTACTTGGAATATTATCTTCCATATATTGGATTTGATTTGTCAATTTATTGGAATTTTAATCTTTACTTGTAGTGTTTTTGAGTCTGATCACTTTTAAATACGGTACTTTTAGTATTATAGTAGGTCTTTATGCATGCTCTTGTTAAAGACTGGCATGTTTTATTTTACAGATGAGCTAATTGTATTGAATGAATAGGTGGGTGACGTGCATATTGATAGGCCAACACACGCTGATAATCAACCTGTGAGTTACGATTCAGGCGTGAATTTGATTAGCAACGAAGATCTTTTCCGACTCTTGAAAAAAAGATATGACCACAGACGGGCAAGCTATAAGGATCGTGGCAACGATATTTCTGAAGGCATCTTTTACGAAACAATATGTCTATTGGAAAATCTAGAACGTCAGCTTGGTTTGGTTTATAACAGAGCCTATCCTACACGGGATGAATTTTTGATTGCCCTAGAACATGGTGATCAGCAAAGACTAAATCAGATTATAAAGTTTTATGAAGAGTTACGTGCTGAACGTCACCTAATTGAATATGGGCAGTCGACGTACTTTTTTAGTAAGAATGTGCAAGCCTATATCACTTACCTGAAGCGTTACCCTGATTCCCCTTTTTGGAAAAAGGGAGAAAGGTGGCAAGTTGAAACATTTCATCATGAAACTATTTTTGATTTCTTCGAGACGTATTTGGGGGGTGTACATGTAGGGCAGACTGAGCCAGTCACTTCGACTGTGGAGTCTGGGATAGATGAAATAAGCCAACAACAAGAACTTGCTGAATCGGAAAATATTAAAAACACTGGTCCCGTAGCAGTAGCACCTCTTACCGAAGGGCTAACTCTGGATGTCTATAAGCAATTTGATGAAGGGCTAAGGCAATTTAATGAGTTACTAGTATTACATAAGTCTTTACGTGTGATGTGTCTTGAGATCACTTTGACACCACAAGAAATTACAACTGGGGAAAAGTGGCGTGCTTTGGATAGGAAGCGAATCGAATTACTAGGTTGTTTTGAACAATTGGGAGAAAGGTATGGGTTGCTTGCTGAGTATTCCCGTATGGAGATAGGAACCAATTCAAGCCTTGTTTTGCAGTGGGTACTATTGTTTAAAGGCCTTGATTCTTTGGATATAGGAAGGGTGCGAGCTAGTATCCAACAAGAATTAGAATCACAGATGGCTGGTGATTCTCATTTGAGAGCTCAGTCATTTAAAGTTGGTGTACAAGATTTGGGATGTTTGTTTTATTCATTGGATCCTAAATACAAAGATGTCATTAAAGCAAGTTCTAAATCAGAGAGACAGGTATTTGAATACTGGGTACTTGGCTACTTGTATCGTGTTGATTCTGTCCTTAAACCTGATCTAGATCTGTTAGCTGATAGTCCTTATGTGGATTGGCATCGTGAACATTCTGTTTTACTTAGAGAAAGACCTTCTGTTAATAATCAGAGTAACCGTCATCGGCGACATCAGACCAAAACGGGCATTGAAAGGATTGATGATTTTATTGATTTGGACTTCAGTACTGAAGGTAAGCAGGTTTGGAAAAACAATAACTTACCGAAACATGCCAAAGACGACTTAAAGTTGTTAGCATTACTTTATTCACAATACAAAAAGAAATTGCCTGTAGGGGAGGGAGAGCATGAGAGTTGTGTACAGTTATTAGTGTCTATTGAGCATTTCATGCGGTTGATCCAGCACAACCCAGTTCAGGCATTGATTGAAGAATACTTGCCTCAAAGTCAGATTGAAAAATCTCCATTGAAATGTTTATCACAGCAGGCAAAGCAGTATTTGGTGATTGGTCAACAGTTAACGCAATTTGATCTTAGCTTAAAAGAACAAATCGCAGACCTAGCTTTTGTTGGATGGCGAGTAAGACTTTTTCTTCAACTGTTTATAGAGAACCCATGGGGTTTTCAAATCGATAGGGGTGGAATAGCTGATTTGAAATCTTGCCTAGACCGTTTTAAAGATTTAGAGAATTACCGTATTGGTGGTGTAAAAGAAAGGTCATCCTTTTTTGAAATTGAAAAAGAGGAAGCTGTTAGTGTCAAACGCAATCAAGCTAAAGCAAAGGATTATTTAAATAAAGCAATCACGCAAGATGTGTTCGCTTTTCGATTGGAGTTTTCCTATCAACCGAATAAAGCATTTACCACAGAGGACAACATTACTTCATTTAATGCGTTGCTCACGGACTTTTTAAAAAATCTGAAGCGTACCAGAAAAATAAGTGGTGAGAGTCTAATTGCTTATGTTGGTACACGCATGTTTATAGGTAGTACGTTGACTGCTGATATTACATTGATTTTTAGTGCCGAAGACTTGTCCGATTATGATGAGCAGAAAAATGAAGAATGCATTGAGCAATCTAGAGCAAAAGTAATCGAGTGCTGGCGGAAGTACCTTTCCATAAAAGAGTTGAAGATTGCTAAAAGTAAAAATGCATCAACAGTACAACATTTATATCATGAAGTATTCAAAGATGAGAATCTCAAAGTTAGTCAAAACACTATGATTAGATCATTGTCTGGATCAGCCGATTTGATACACATCAAGCATCACGACAGTAAAACATTACGATCTTTCAAATCTGAACTTGCTGATTTCTATTCGGGACATGGATTATTGTGCAAATGGAAATCAGACATGCTAGAAAATTTTACCCCGAATGACGAAGGCCGTAGTAGCAAAAGCATGGATCAGTTTTTGAAAGGGCATATGGCTTATGCAAAAAGTAAGTCTTCAAAACCTAAACAGGCAACTGCTTCAGTTCAGTCAAAGATGGGAGAAACCAAGAGTATTGATGAAGAACATGTTGATAAGAAAGAACAAGTAGTTTCTTCTGATGACATTAGATTTAAAAATATTCAACAGGCTCTTGATGGGATAAGAGAGCTTGGATGGTAACTTTAGTAGTAAATGAAGAAGACAAATAGTATTGAGCCTGAAAATGGAATCTGGATATTAATTTACAGAACTCCCTGATTGTTCGAGCGAAATCAGCTCAGTCTAATCATTGAGGAAAGTTCAGAATGAATACATTTGTTGGTGAAACCTTTACCATGCATCAGATCATCAATCTAAAGCAAGTTGTGTTCTTTACTGGTATCAGCCGTGCCACAATTTACAAGCTTATAAACGCTAAAATGAAGTGTTATGACCCTACGTTTCCAAAGCCAGTACATTTAACCACAGGTCGAGTTGGTTGGTCCGCTTTAGAAGTGCATCAGTGGATTGAGAGCAAGTTGAATAGCCGTTGAGTGTGTGTATACGGGAGCTTTGGCTCCCTTCATTCTATTTATAAATTTTATTGGTTGGAGATAACTTCCGCTTCCATGTTCCTGATGGGGGGAGCTGGATAACATGATTTGTAGCAACTACTTCGCTGTGCTTATGGGGATATGTTTAAGTTGAAGAGATGAAGTGTTGGCTTAATGCCTATTCTTATATTTGGTTCATGTGTGTTTGCTTAGTAGGTTATTAATATTATTATGTTTATAGTTCATTCACTTAATAATGTTTATAGCATATTCAATTAATGAAGTTCATACCTGTATGAACTATTGAGTTTATAACATGAACAGTTCTATAGCTGTACTAATGGAGTTATAGCATTCCTTCTACATCCATTACCAATCGCTAGTATCTTAAAGAATTGTAATACAAAGCAAATAAGCAATTCGAAGAAACATAATTACCTAAAGATACTAACAGCGTCAAACACACTTAGCTAAGAATGTCTTACCCGTAATACAAAACATATCTCACCTCTCTTATGTAGCGTCATACACCATAGGAGATTTAATCATGGCTAACTACCCAACTTGCAATCATTCAAAGCTATTAATTGACATAGAGGCTTTTGTTGAACAGACCGTTGATCACTTTGGCAACATAGGATGGGAAGGCTTTAAGCAAGAGCTGGAATTCCTTGTAAATGAAATAGATTTTGGATATGACGATAGCCTTTGGTACTCAGCCTATATTCAAGCCATTCTTGAGCTAAAGAAGCAAAACACCATTAATGGAAAAGTTGACTATGAACTGCTCTATGAGATGGAGTTTAATGACATCCAAAATGTTTTCAGCACGTTCATAAGACAGCATGAGATCGAAAGAAAAGATTTCTATCATGCTGAAGAGCGTAATCGTGAACAGTTACTTAAGCACATTGATAATTTAACCCGCCACTATAGCAAGCTCTTATTCGTAAGGGTTGATTTAGCCTATGCGAAAGAAAAGCATGCTGACATCGATATTCTCCTATTTAGAGACGATGTTCAAAAGTTGATTAGATATATTCAGGATGGTGACAGGTGTTTTAGCGATCTAGAGGGCTATGCTTGGGCATTAGAGCAAGGGGAGGAAAAGGGCTATCATTGCCATCTATTGTTGATCTATAACGGTGCGGTGAAAAAACAAGATTACTACTATGGCACTGAGGCAATCGAGCGCTGGAAGCAAATAACGAACCAAGATGGCTATGGCTTTAATTGCAATAGCACGGAGCATAAAGAGCAATTCAAAAAGTTAGGTAAACTGGGTGTAGGGATGATTAATCGAAATGACCAGAGAGAGGTTGAGAATGCGAAGAATGTATCTTCCTACTTGGTGAATCCTGAAAAGGACAATCAGTACTTACGGGTTAAGCCGCTTAGAATGCGTACCTTTGGCATGAGTCGCTATCATCGTAGTGATCGTCGATACAGAGTGCGTGCTTAGTTTAGAAATAATCTTAAATACATACCATCTAGATGAGAAACATCTTCTCTTTATTGGCTTAGCGTAGAGCTAGGCCTTTTCTTATTCCAGAGGTATATCTTATGCAAATCAATTGCCCATATTGCCATTCAGAGCATGTGATCCGTATTGTACAAAATAGTAATTCACAGGCTGGTAACGGTAACCAAAGCTTGGCATCGTCAGCATCATTTGCCACGATGGGTGCAGCATTATCAAAAACATTACCTATATCGCCTCTCATTGGTGGCGTTGCAGGAGCCGTAGTCGGTGGTTTGTTAGGTTCAGTATTTGGTTCTGCTGCAACCCAAACCGTGCAGTCTTGCTTTCAATGTCAGCATTGTGGGCACTCTTTCTACTGAGGCATGGCAAATAAAATAGGGAGGTGTTACCTCCCTAGCTTTCATCATCAAGAGATTAATATGGAGCAGTAAAATTAATTAGGAATAAAGCAAGCGTCGGGTATATAGGCTTCTACCGTACCATTGCTTTGGTCATATCCAATCTCAGTGCTTTCACAATTGTAATAGACATCTGTTCCATTAATTTTGAAGCGTAGGGTAATAGGGTAACTGAAGGTGTTATTCTCTTGCCAAGGCTCTCCACGGAACTTGATTGAGTCATATTGGTAGGTTGAGCCACCAGCAACCTTATTTAATTCCTGTTGGAATGCACGTGGTGCTTGACGGCTAACAATATCTTTCATGGTGTCAGGTTGCTCTTGTTCTACAACCTCTTGCTGTACTGGTGGTGGAGCTTGCACTATAGGCTGTTGAACAGGTTCAGGCTTTTTGTGATTTCCATTGATAATATTTTCAATTTCCATATCAATGCTTTCACCGAGATCAACTTCCTTATAATAGGGGGTATCACGTTCAAACCAGCGCAAATATAAGTTTGGGCGTTGATCTTTGAGAAAGGCTATTTTTTTGTCCATCAGCATCAGTAATTGCTGATAGCCATTTTCTCCAGCTTCCCGAACAACTTTATCTTTATTCTCTTCTAACTGCTCACGTGCCATTTTGGTTGCAACAATTGCTTTCTTGATACGAACATCATTACAAGAAATTGAATTGTCCGCAGTACATAGTTGGGCTTGGTAGTTCAACTTGGTGAAATTGACTTCATTGCATCCAGAAAACAATAAGACTGTAGGTAAAGCAATAATTAAATGTTTTTTCATATTGTAGAACTCAATTTTGTTATCAGCATTGGATATGTCATCCAGTCCAGTCATTCTTGAACAGAGGGGGATGGCAGAATTGAATGTGTTAATGCAAACTTCACCAGACCATCCTTAAATACGGAATGAATTATTTTGGTGATTCACCATAAGTATTTGTTGTAGGTTCACCTTCTTGAGCTGCCCAGAACAGCAGTAAAAGTATTCCTGCAATTGGCACAAGGGCAATTAACATCCACCAACCTGAACGCCCAATGTCATGTAAACGTCTGACACTAACCGCAATATTTGGAATGAATGTGACTATCATGGCAATGGTTGCCGCATCTTCACTTATAAAGCTAAAGGCTAGGCTCATCAGCACACAAAACAGCTCGAAATACCAAAATTCACTTCGTCTGGCACGGCCTTTAAAATCTGCAAACTTCTTAAAGCAGGTCAAAATGGCTTGTTGATAGTCTGTAAGGATACTTTCAACTTTGTTGGTAGTTGCTTTTGTTGAGTTTTCTTGATTGCTATTAATGGTAGTTGGTGACGGTGCAGATGCTTTGGTTTGGGTGGAGGTTGTAGGTGTTGTTATGAAGTCGAGGTAGACACCGATGGCTTGTCCCTCGGTATTCACCTCGAAATCGACTTCATTTCCGCGTGTAGGTGCATGTTGTTCTTTCCACTCGCTACCTACAAAGTTATAACGTTTTTGATCTTCACCTAAGATAATTCCCATATTGGTTTGGATTGTGAAATCTAAAATTTTGCCTTTCATCGTTGTTTCCTTATTCTGCTAAGTATTGAAGAAGTATCTAAAAGTTAAAGGTGAACTCACCTTGATCGGTATCTACCGTTACTTCCCGAACTTGCTCCATGTCACAACTCAAGACAGCTTGTATTGCGTTTCCAAATTTAAGGTTAGGGTTTTTTTGACGCCAGTGAGAAATCGGACAATTGCCGCGATTGATTAAAACTCTGTTGACTTGCACTTGATCTACGGTTGACTGGATTTCAATGATGCTTTGATACATTGAGGCATAGCTGAAGTATTGATGTGCAGGGTTTTCTTTAACTTCGATGTTGACAGTAATTGGTGCAGGTTGATTCAAACCACAGGCTGACAAACTCCAAGTTATGAATATAAGGCCGAACGTTTTTCTCATGGCGTAATGGCTCCTACCTTTAATTTTTCAATAGGCAGATTTACAAAGCTGAAAATTGTGGTGTGGAAAAATGTTTTGTTATTTATTGACTGTTTTGAGCTATGGAAAGGCGTACCAACCAATCTTAGAGATTGGAGGAAAGATAGAAACGTGTTGGGGTAATGACCCAAGATTAAATTGAATTGCCATGACAACTAACTCCTATACGCAATAGAAGTTCTGCCAGATCATTTTAATGGTGGCAGAACGAAAGGGGGTTGACAGACTGGCCGAAAAATCCCAGCACGCGCGGACGCGTCCCCCTCCCGTTCCACCGTAGAGGGGGCACGAAGGGATACACACTAAAAGAATGATCTCTTAATGTTTTTCGGAACGGTCTGTCAAAACCGGCTGGCAATGTAGGCCAGCACGTGAATGATAATCTGTGAATAAGGTCGCGTCAATTTGCAGATGCAGGAAAGTTCAATACTCAGTCAAACTTATTTAAATAAATTTCAGATATATACCATCTAAGTGAATCAATGCATTCACATGCATCTTAGCGACTTCTCACTTTGGCCTGCTGCCCCAGCAGGCCTTTTTTTATGCGCAAAATCTGAAATTGAAGCAAATCAAGATTGATCTATTAAAGGAAAACCTTATGGCACATTTAGTTGAAACAATGGCATTCGTTGGACAAACTCCTTGGCATGGCTTAGGTAATCAATTGATCCAAAACCAACCGATTGAAGTTTGGGCACAACAGGCAGGCATGGATTGGCGGATCGAATCCTCTAATGTCAGTTACATGGCACAGAATGAACGTGGACAAAGCATAATCATGCCTTTTGAAGAACAGCGTGTTTTATACAGATCTGATACCCATGCACCTTTATCAGTGGTTAGCCAGCGCTTTCAGGAAGTCCAACCAATGGAAATCTTACATTTCTACAAAGACTTGACTGAACAATCTGGCTTTGAATTAGAAACCGCTGGTGTGCTCAAAGGCGGCAAGAAATTTTGGGCATTAGCACGAACAGGGCAGAGTGCAGCCCTCAAGGGGAAGGATGTCAGCAATGGCTATATTTTATTGGCAACAGCGTGTGATGGAACGCTTGCTACCACAGCACAGTTTACTTCTATCCGTGTGGTGTGTAACAACACTTTAGCTATTGCCCTGAAAGGACAAAACTCAAGTGTAGGCGTGGTCAAAGTACCTCATAGTACCAAGTTTGATGCTGAAAAAATCAAACAGCAGCTGGGTATTTCTGTGCGGACATGGGATGAGCACATGTATGAAATGAAACAACTCAGCCAGCGTAAAGTCACCCAGCAGGAAGCGGCTACTTATTTTGATGCCGTATTTAACAATACCAGTCTCAGCCCGACACAACAGGATGAAAGCATTATTCAGTTTTATCGCAATGTTGCCAACCCAACAGAACCAAGTAAAACAGAACCGAATGGACGTGCTATGTCTAAGGTGATGACAATGTTTAACGGGCATGGACGTGGAGCGGAATTAAGCTCAGCCAAAGACACAGCTTATGGTCTACTTTGCGCCATAACGGAACATTGTGACCACGAACGTCGAGCGATGAGTCAGGATCATCGATTAGATTCTGCATGGTTTGGTGCAGGGGCAAGCTTAAAGCAACGTGGATTAGAACAAGCTTTAAGGATGATTGCTTAACCACAATCTTTCTATTAACCAGATCAAAAAATACATCACAGAGCCACATCTTCGGATGTGGCTTTTTTATGCGCAAAATTAAGTAAATACAGGAGTAAACAATGAATAGCCACTCGAATATTGCAATTGAATCCAGTGTAGTAATGAAAAGCCAACCTTTTATTGCACCACGTTTCTTTAGTGCCAAACGTTTGGTAAATACTAAAAACATGAGCCAAGCCGATTGGTTGGAGGTACGTCGGCAAGGTATAGGCAGTAGTGATTGTGCCGCAGCTTGTGGACTCAATCCTTACATGTCGATGTTGGAACTTTGGATGATTAAGACAGGGCGTATCCAACAATGTATTGAGGATGAAAGTGAAGGGCATGCACCGCTCTATTGGGGAAAACGCTTAGAGCCTTTGGTGGCTGAATACTACAGTCTACACACCAACTATAAAGTACGTCGAGTCAACGCTGTACTACAACATCCTGAACCCGATAAACATTTTATGTTTGCGAACTTGGATTATTCCGTGGTGGGTGATGGCGAAGTTCAAATATTAGAATGCAAAATCGCAGGGGAATAAATATCTGTAAATAGCTGAAAGTGGATAGCTTGAAGGTATTTAAGGTCATAAGGTGGTTTGGCATACTCAATGCGTGTACTAGTATACTCGGTTAGCTCTAGCTCTGCTTGTTGCAAGATTTCAGCATCTTGAATATTCAGGTTGTTCTTGAGCACATCCGATTTGGGATAACACTAAAGGCTATCGCCCATTTCACCATATTTATTCATAAGACAGGCCCATCACGATTCCGAAGTTTGTGAGAATTTTTATATTTTCTAAAATTTGCGCTTTATTTAATGTTGAGGCGATTGAAGATGGCTGAATCTTCCAACTTTAAACTGGCCTGATAATTCTGTTGGGAAGTCGCCTGAATATATTTTTTTCTATTCGAGTGTCTGTAGCTGGTTGAATTTCCTTTAACAAAGGTGTTGTTAGTCTAGTTTCGCAGATTAGCGATTATAAATAGACCTTGCTTTACTGAGAGCTGCCTTGTTCGTTTTTGTAGAGCACTTATTGTCGCCAGAAATAAGGGTAATTTTATTCTAATTTACTCTTATTAGAGCCATTTTTATACTATACTAACAAGTTTAAACCCTGTTTATTAGGATTTAACCCTATAGATAGTGGTTCTTCAAGGTTTTTTGCCAAAAAATGACCCTAATGGAGTCTAAAATGGAAGACAGATGGTTATCAGTTGATGAGGTTGCAGATTACCTCGGTATTAAGCGAGACACTATATACAAGTGGATCGCAGAAAAAGGTATGCCTGCACACAAGATTGGACGCCTTTGGAAATTTAAAAAGGATGAACTAGATGGTTGGGTGCGCGATGGTAAAGCAGGTGAAAGTAGTGATCAAGAATAAAAAACTAGAGTTAGGAGAAGTTTGATGAAAACCGTACGTAATGCATGCCAGTTGCAGCCGAAGGCTTTGGAAATCAACGTCGGTGATCAGATCGAACAGCTTGATCAAATCATAAATGACACTAATGGTCAGGAGTACTTTAAAAAAACCTTCATCACAGACGGTTTTAAAACATTACTTTACAAGGGTATGGCCCGTTTAGCAGGTAAATCAAATGACACGGTCTTCCACCTGAAGCAAGCGATGGGTGGTGGTAAAACTCATTTAATGGTCGGCTTTGGTTTATTGGCTAAAGATGCTGAACTTCGCAATAGTCACATAGATACAATTCCATACCAATCTGATTATGGTTCAGCCAAAATAGCCGCTTTCAATGGACGTAATAACCCTCACACATATTTCTGGGGCGAGATTGCACGGCAGTTAGGTAAAGAAGGCATATTTCGAGAGTACTGGGAATCTGGGGCCAAAGCACCAGACGAACAAGCTTGGGTTAATCTATTTGATGGTGATGAACCTATTCTTATCCTGTTAGATGAGATGCCACCTTACTTTCACTACTACAGCACCCAAGTACTTGGACAGGGAACCATAGCTGATGTAGTGACACGGGCTTTCTCCAATATGTTAACTGCTGCGCAGAAGAAAAAGAACGTGTGTATTGTCGTGTCAGATCTTGAAGCAGCCTACGATACTGGCGGGAAGCTTATTCAACGTGCATTAGATGATGCCACTCAAGAACTGGGGCGCGCCGAAGTCTCCATTACGCCAGTAAATCTGGAATCCAATGAAATCTACGAGATTCTGCGTAAACGCCTATTTTTGTCGCTACCAGATAAAGGTGAAATCTCCGAGATTGCCTCGGTCTATGCCTCAAGGCTTGCGGAAGCGGCTAAAGCAAAGACTGTAGAGAGAAGTGCTGAAGCATTGGCAAACGACATCGAGTCCACATACCCATTCCATCCAAGCTTTAAAAGCATCATTGCTTTGTTTAAGGAGAACGAAAAGTTCAAGCAAACTCGCGGTTTGATGGAGTTGGTTTCCAGACTTCTGAAATCGGTCTGGGGAAGCAACGAAGATGTATATTTGATAGGTGCTCAACACTTTGATCTCTCGATACAAGACGTTCGTGAGAAGCTGGCCGAAATTTCAGAAATGCGCGATGTTATCGCTAGAGATATTTGGGATTCTACTGACAGTGCTCATGCCCAGATCATTGATCTCAATAGTGGTAATCACTACGCAAAGCAAGTTGGTACTCTTTTGCTAACAGCTAGTTTGTCTACTGCGGTGAACTCAGTCAAAGGTTTAACAGAAAGTGAAATGCTGGAGTGTCTGATTGATCCAAATCACCAAGGCAGTGATTATCGCGTAGCATTTACAGAACTTGCCAAATTAGCTTGGTATTTACATCAAACGCCAGAAGGACGAAATTACTTCAGTCATCAAGAAAACCTTACTAAAAAGCTTCAAGGATACGCAGATAAGGCGCCTCAAAATAAGGTTGAGGAGTTGATTCGTTATCGACTGGAGGAAATGTACAGGCCGATAACCAAAGAGGCTTACGAAAGAGTACTGCCACTGCCTGAAATGGATGAGGCTGAAGCCGTTCTCAAGAGCAGTCGTGCTTTGTTGATAATTAGTCCAGATGGTAAAACCCCGCCGGGCGTAGTGGCAAACTTCTTCAAAGGTTTGGTGAACAAGAACAATCTTCTGGTACTAACAGGTGACAAGTCCTCTATTGCTAGCATCGAAAAAGCAGCGCGCCACGTTTATGCTGTTACCAAGACAGACAACGAAATACCAGCATCTCACCCGCAGCGTAAAGAGTTGGATGAGAAGAAAGCGCAGTACGAGCAGGACTTCCAAACTACCGTACTCACTGTTTTCGATAAGCTCCTATTCCCCGGTAATAATCGCGGTGAAGATGTGTTGCGCCCTAAAGCGCTGGATAGTACTTATCCCTCTAATGAGCCTTACAACGGTGAACGCCAAGTTGTGAAGACCTTAGCATCTGATCCCATCAAACTTTACACGCAGATCATTGAAAACTTCGATGCACTGCGTGCCAGAGCCGAGTCGTTGCTATTCGGTTCCCTTGATGAAGCAAGAAAGACTGATTTGCTCGATAAGATGAAGCAAAAAACACAGATGCCTTGGATACCGAGCCGTGGTTTCGATCAACTCGCTATCGAAGCCTACCAGCGCGGCGTATGGGAAGATTTAGGCAATGGTTACATTACGAAAAAGCCTAAGCCAAAAACTACGGAAGTTATCATCAGCGAAGACTCTTCCCCAGATGATGCTGGTACTGTTCGCCTTAAAATCGATGTTGCCAATGCAGGTAACAATCCTCGTATTCATTATGCTGAAGACACTGATGTCACGGTGACTAGCCCTGTGCTCAGTGAAAATATACTGGCGACTAAGGCTTTACGGGTACAGTTCTTAGCAGTAGACCCTACGGGTAAAAACCTTATTGGTACTCCAACTACCTGGAAAAATCGCCTGACATTACGCAATCGCTTTGATGAGGTTGCAAGAACGGTCGAACTGTTTGTTGCACCTAAGGGCACCATTAAATATACACTTGATGGTTCAGAAGCGCGTAATGGCTTAACCTATACAGCCCCAATCCAGATTGAGGATGCAGAAACGACAGTCTATGTCTTCGCTGAGTGTGATGGCTTAGAAGAAAAGAGAAATTTCACTTTTGCAGCTACTGGTTCCAAAGAAATTCCAATTATTAAAGACAAGCCAGCAACTCTAGTAAGCTCCTCACCAAAACGAATGGATAGCTCGGCAAAAACCTACGAGAGTTTGAAAATCGCCAAAGAGAAAGGCATCGAATTCGAGCAGGTTAGCCTTATGGTTGGCTCTGCGCCAAAAGTGATTCACATGGCGTTAGGTGAGATGAAGATTAGCGCTGAGTTCATTGAAACTGTATTAACACACTTGCAAACAGTGTTAAGTCCTGAAGCACCAGTAGTCATGACTTTCAAAAAAGCCTACACTCAAACTGGGCATGACCTTAAGCAGTTTGCCAAGCAGCTTAGCATTGAAATTGGTAATGGTGAGGTGGAGCAACGATGAGTAAAACCATTGATTTTGGAGCGCCACTGGAATTCGGAATGCATCATTTCTATGTAGAAATTCCTGCGGCGCCTCAAGATGCTGTTGTGATCTATGAAGACTATGGCTTCGACGGGGATGAGTCTCGCAGGGAAACGGTAGAGCGTCGCCTTATACTTGCTAGAGAGCTTTGGACTAAGATTCGTGATGATGCTCGTCGTGACTTTAATGGCCGCCTAAAGGTAAAGAAACAAAGTTCTGGGGCTTGGTCTACCGGTAAAGTGAAGCTCGACCGCTTTCTTGGGCGCGAGTTGTGCGTTCTTGGTTGGGCAGCAGAACATGCTTCACCCGATGAATGTCTAGTTATTTGCCAAAAGTGGTTGGCACTGCGTCCAGAGGAAAGATGGTGGCTTTACAGTAAAACCGCTGCCGAAGCGGGGCGAGAAGATCAAACGCAGCGCGGATGGCGTAAAGCGCTTTACTGTGCGCTATCGGATGGGGCTAATGTCAAATTGGAAACTAAAAAGAAGCCAAAGTCTAAAAAGATTCCATCTGAAAACGAGCCTCAGGATTTGTTTGGGTTTATGGAAAAGGGAGAGTTTTGATGGCCTTGCAACCTTTTGAATGGAAAGATAAGCCTGCTTTGATTGAGCACCTTTTTCCAGTGCAGAAAATTTCTGCTGAGAGTTTTAAAGAGCAAGAAGCAAGACAAAGTAAAACTCTTACTCCATTAGGTAGCTACTGGAAAGGACGTAAACCTCTTATTCTGAATAAGGCATGCATACTTGGTTGCTTGTTGCCTGTTACTGAAAATAGGTTAAAAGATTTAGAAATATTTGAGCTATTGATGGGTATGGATTCGACATCAATAGAAAAGCGCTTACTTGAAAAGCTCCCTCCATCTAAACGGGATAGAGTCCATGAGTTGAAGAAGCTTCCTTATAGCGAGCAGGTGGAAAATGGCAAGAGGCCTGAAGAGATGGATTCATTTCTTTTCTCTCACATCTGGGGACGGGTTAACGGTCACCTCGGCACGAGCGCGGCCTCCTTTCCTCAGCTCATAGAACAGCTCGGTGTTGCTCGTTTTGGGCACAGACCAAAAGTAGCGGATGTTTTTTCAGGCTCTGGACAAATACCTTTCGAAGCAGCGAGGCTGGGGTGTGACGTTTACGCTTCGGATTTAAACCCGATTGCAGCGATGTTGACTTGGGGCTCTCTAAACATTATTACTGACGCTGAGGTTCAGTCAAAAATTAAATCCGAACAAGAAATAGTGTTGAAGAAAGTTAGAGAGGATATAGACGCGCTGGGTGTGGAATCAGATGGTAAGGGATGGTACGCAAAAGCTTTTCTATATTGTGTCGAAGTCAAATGCCCAGAAACGGGGTGGCTTGTCCCGTTATTGCCCAATTTAGTAAGCCAGGGGCATTCAGTTGTCGCTAGGCTTGTTCCTGATACCAAGAATAAGCGCTACAACATTGAAATTGAATATGTCGATGAGCTTGATCCTGAATATTCGAATACGGGTAGCATTCGATCAGATGGACCTCGCCAAGATTCCTATATCTACCACGTGGTAGATGGGAAGGAATATCGTATTAAAATTCCAACCATTCGAGGCGATAGTCGTGATGGAAAGAATAACTTAAGGCAATGGACTAAAGAGGATATTCACCCTAAAGATGATGATGTCTTCGGTGAGCGGCTATATGCCGTCTTATGGACAAATTCATCGACCAATGCTCGTAGCGCAAAGCAGGTTTTTAAAAGTGTCACAAAGGATGATCTAGCCAGGGAACAAAAAGTTCTTGAATACGTTCAATCACATCTTCACGAGTGGCAAGCAAATGGCTTTATTCCTGATATGGTCATTGAGAAAGGTGATGAAACTGAGCGTCTTTATAAAGAGAGAGGGTGGAGTCATTGGCACCATCTTTTCAATCCTCGACAATTATTGGTTAATGGTCTGATTAATAAATATACCTCTGCCAACTTAAAATTTGGGTTTACTCAAGTCCTGAATAATAACTCTAGGCTCAGCCGCTGGAATGCACGGAGCGGGGTTGGGCAAACGGCGAGTGTGTTCGACAATCAAGCGTTAAATACATTGTATAACTATGGTTGTCGAGGCTTGGCATTTCTTGATAGTCTGTTGAGTCCTTCTTACAAATGTTTTCCTATTCCGCATAGTACATCCCTTGTCACCAATACACATCCAGCACAAGAAATCGAAGTGGCTAATGACATATATATAACCGATCCTCCGTATGGAGATGCGGTTAAATATGAAGAGATCACGGAGTTCTTTATTGCTTGGATGCGCAGAAATCCTCCCAAGGAGTTTTCTCATTGGACTTGGGATAGTCGTCGTTCTTTGGCGGTAAAAGGAGAGGATGAGGGATTCCGTACAGGTATGGTTGCGGCATATAGGAAGACCGCACAGAAGATGCCTGAGAATGGTATACAGGTCCTCATGTTTACCCATCAAAGTGGGAGTATCTGGGCTGACATGGCCAATATCGTTTGGGCAAGCGGCCTTCAAGTAACAGCAGCTTGGTACGTAGTAACGGAAACAGATTCTACCTTAAGAGATGGGGCATATGTGACAGGCACCATCATGTTGGTTTTACGCAAACGTAAGGAAAATCTAGAAACGTTTCGAGATGATCTTGGATGGGAAATTGAAGAAGCAGTTAAAGAGCAAGTTGAAGCACTAGCGGGGCTCGATAGGTCGATTCGTGATCAAGGTTCTGAAGGTCTTTATACAGATGCAGACCTACAAATGGCTGGTTATGCCGCTGCGTTAAAAGTACTGACGGCTTATTCCTGTATTGACGGTAAAGACATGGTGACTGAAGCAGAGGCACCACGACAAAAAGGCAAAAAGACTTTTGTTGATGAGTTGATTGACTTCGCTGTACAAACCGCCGTTCAGTTTTTGGTACCTGTTGGTTTTGAGAAAGGTGAATGGCAAAAGCTACAAGCGGTTGAGCGCTTCTATCTGAAAATGGCCGAAATGGAACATCAGGGTGCAAAGACCTTGGATAACTACCAGAACTTCGCCAAAGCGTTCAAGATTCACCATTTTGATCAACTAATGAGTGATGCCTCAAAGGCCAACTCTGCTCGGCTTAAACTATCGACCGAGTTAAGAAGCTCCATGATGGCTGGTGACACTGAAATGGCAGGCACACCTCTGCGGGCGTTGCTCTATGCCTTGTTTGAGCTTTCAAAAGAAGTTGAAGTAGACGATGTACTTTTGCATCTTATGGAAAACTGCCCGAACTACCTTCCCAATAAGCAACTGCTAGCCAAAATGGCGGATTACTTGGCAGAAAAGCGTGAGGGCTTAAAAGATACCAAAACGTTCAAACCTGAGCAGGAAGCAAGCAGTGCACGTGTTCTTGCGGAAGCTATTCGAAACCAGAGGTTGTAATTGATGGTGATTCAACGTTTTTCTTCTCGTACAGAAAGATTGGATACGGAATTCTTGGCTGAATCATTAAAAGGAGCCTCCAAATACTTTCGCATCGCAGGCTATTTCAGAAGCTCCATTTTTGAGCTAGTCGGTGAAGAGATTGCAAAGATTCCGGAAGTTAAAATTATCTGCAATTCCGAGCTTGATCTGGCTGACTTTCAGGTAGCTACAGGTAGGAATGCAGCACTTAAAGAACGCTGGAATGAGGTAGATGTAGAGGCTGAGGCACTCCTGAAGAAGGAGCGCTATCAGATGCTGGATCAGCTATTGCAGTCAGGTAATGTAGAGATTCGGGTTGTACCCAGAGAGAGGTTATTCCTCCACGGTAAAGCGGGTTCAATTCATTATACCGATGGCAGTCGTAAGTCTTTCATAGGGTCTGTAAATGAATCCAAAAGTGCCTTTGCCCACAACTATGAGCTGGTTTGGCAGGATGATGATGAAGAAAGTGCTGATTGGGTAGAGAAAGAATTTTGGGCACTTTGGAACGATGGGGTGCCTTTACCTGAAGCTATATTGGCCGAAATCAATAGGGTAGCTAACCGGCGTGAAGTCACTATTGAGGTATTAAAGCCCGAAGAAGTTCCAGCGGCAGCCATGGCAGAAGCACCTATTTATCGCGGAGGGGAGCAGTTACAGCCGTGGCAGCGTTCGTTTGTGACAATGTTTCTTGAGCATAGGGATATCTATGGCAAGGCCCGCCTCCTATTGGCTGATGAGGTGGGGGTTGGTAAAACGCTATCAATGGCAACCAGCGCACTAGTCAGTGCCTTACTGAACGATGGCCCTGTTCTTATTCTAGCACCTTCTACACTCACGATTCAGTGGCAAATTGAGATGATGGATAAGCTTGGTATACCTGCTGCGGTTTGGTCTTCCCAGAAGAAAGTTTGGTTTGGTGTAGAGGGGCAAATACTCTCCACTCGTGGCGATGCCTCCTCCATCAAAAAATGCCCCTATAGGATTGCCATTGTCTCTACCGGACTGATTATGCATCAAAGGGAAAAGATGGAATTCGTAAAAGAAGCAGGGATGTTGCTGAAGAATCGTTTTGGTACGGTTATTTTAGATGAAGCACACAAGGCCCGCGCTCGCGGTGGCTTGGGTGATCAGGCTTCAACCCCGAATAATTTGATGGCTTTCATGCAGCAGATGGGGAGGCGTACACGTCACCTTATACTGGGAACGGCAACCCCGATTCAAACCGATGTGCGTGAACTATGGGATTTGTTAGATATTTTGAATTCTGGTGCGGAATTTGTATTAGGTGATGCTCTTTCGCCATGGCACGACCATGAACAAGCGATTCCGTTGATAACTGGTAGAGCACAGGTAGCTTCGGAGAGTGAAGTTTGGCATTGGTTAAGCAATCCCTTGCCTCCCGGCAATGAATATCATATTGTTCAGCAGATACGTGATTACCTATCGATTGATAATAAGTCCTTTATTTGTTCGCATCGTTTTGAAGATCTCGACTATATGATTCAGAACCTTTGGCTTTCCGAATGCTTGAATCCGGGCTTCTTTAAAGAAAACAATCCTGTTCTACGCCATACGGTGTTGCGCAAGCGTAAACAGCTGGAAGATGATGGTCTTTTAGAGCGAGTAGGGGTGAACACACATCCAATAAAGCGAAATCTAGTTCAGTACCAGTCGCGGTTTGTTGGGCTTGGCATTCCAACTAACACACCGTTCCAAGTCGCTTACGAAAAAGCGGAAGAGTTCAGTAAGCTGCTTCAATCACGAACTCGATCAGCAGGCTTCATGAAATCCTTGATGTTGCAACGGATCTGCTCAAGTTTTGCATCAGGCTTAAGAACAGCTCAAAAGATGTTGAAACATACAGTTTCTGCGGAAGATGAGGATCTAGTTGAAGATGTTGAGCACATACTGTCTGAAATGACTCCGACTGAAGTAGATTGTTTAATAGAGATAGAAACACAGTTATCACGCTCTGAAGCCGTTGATTCAAAACTGAATACAGTGAAATGGTTCTTAACGGATTTTCGCTCTGATGGAAAAACCTGGTTGGAGCATGGCTGTATTATTTTTAGCCAGTATTACGACACAGCGGAGTGGATAGCGAAAGAACTGGCCAAGTCTCTCAAGGGGGAAGTGGTAGCTGTCTATGCAGGGGCTGGTAAAAGTGGGTTATTCCGTGGTGAACAGTTTAACAATGTTGAGCGTGAAGTAATTAAGACAGCTGTAAAGACACGCGAGATTCGTTTGGTAGTAGCAACTGATGCTGCTTGCGAAGGCTTGAACCTTCAAACTTTGGGAACACTTATCAATATAGACCTTCCCTGGAATCCATCCCGTTTAGAGCAGCGTCTTGGGCGAATTAAACGCTTTGGTCAGACACGTAAGTTTGTGGATATGCTCAACCTTGTATATAGCGAAACGCAGGATGAAAAAGTTTATAACGTACTTTCAGAACGGTTACGCGATACATACGACATTTTTGGCAGTCTACCCGACACGATTGATGACGAATGGATCGATAACGAGGAGGAGTTGAATATACGCATGAATGAATACATACACGAGCGTAAAAAAGCACAGGATGCATTCTCAGTGAAATATCGAGGAACTCTTGATCCCGATGCCAATCTTTGGGAGCGCTGTGCTACTGTTTTATCCCGTAGGGACATTGTTAGTAAGCTCAGTGAGCCATGGGGAAGTTAACTATGTATCAGCTAGGTGTTAATGATGTGTATTTCACCACATTAAGTTTGGGTAGTTTTAGGTGAAAAAATAGCCTAATTATCACAATGGTTATACTCAGAAGTCGGTAGCAACCCAATATGCAATTAGAAAAGCTGCTGAAGTATCAAAATCTTTAGGATGTAACTATTATTCAGCAATTAATAATACTAGCCAGAGTTATGATCAGAATACATCAAAAACGAATACAGGCCTTATGATGGAAAATGGTGGTGTTTACTATACGACAAGTGCTGGAGTACGCTATCGAATAGTAAAACCTTCAAGCCGAAATACTTATGTTTGTTTTAATGAGAAGCCAAATACAGTATTACCTGGATTAGTTTTTAATATTAAATAAGTTCTAAGCTCAGAACTACCTAGCGGCAGTGGGAAGTTTAGAGTGCCAAATAGTTGGCGCTAACTTGTTCACAATTTATCTATATCGATTAGTACATTTAAGAAATAAAGTTTGAGGGGGCTATTTGGGTTCTATCTTTTTGTAGATAACTAGTCCCAAGTAAATAAGATGATATAGGTATGTGTATCTATAATGTGAGGTAAATTGTCACAAGTAGACAGGACTGTATAGACAGATCATTTTGATCCTTTGTAAAATGCACTAAATTTAAGCGTAAGCCTATAACAAGATGTTGAACAATATATTTCAAGCCTTAGACAGTCTAGGGCTTACTGCACAAAAACGTGCTTTGCATATTTTATTTTCTAGTCCCGATTTAAACGCTCAGGTGTTTTTGCAACGTATTGATGGGAAACACCAACTTAATGAGGGATTTAAGGCAGAATTGATTTGCCTATCAACGAGCGCAGTTATTCCTTTAAAGCGATTTATTGGTAGCCAAGTTGCAATTGACCAGGTGACAGACCAAGGTCAACTCACCCGTAACACGGGGATTATCACCAGCGCAGATATTGGACAATCGGATGGAAGCCTTACTCTATACAAACTCACCGTAGAAGATCCAACAGCTCTACTCAAATATCGTCGAAACTCTCGGGTATTCATGAATAAAAGCGTTCGTGATATCACAGAGATATTATTCAAAGAGTGGCAGCAACGTAGTCCCTTATTTGCATCTAGCCTGACTCTTGATTTAAGTGGTTTGACACAAGACTACGATATCCGTCCATTTATCATGCAACACAATGAACTGGATATCGACTTCATCAAACGCCTTTTAGCATCGGAAGGCATTAGCATGTTAATTGATGAATCTGAACATGTTGTTGCAGTCAATGCGCCGATCCAAGCCCAGAAGCTTCGTTTGATTGATGACAATAACCAATATCAAACCTTAGATCGTCGACAGATTCGCTACCATCGTAGCAGTGCAACAGAACGACAGGACAGCATCATAGCCTTTACTGGAATACGCTCACTACAACCGACGTCTGTCTATATCAACCGCTGGCAAGCAGATGTATTAGATATAGATGAAGGTGCAGGTTCAGTTCTCAGCACTCATCAACACAGTGACAATCAGGACACGGCTAGCTTAGGTTTAGAAGATGCATGGCACTTTTCACCTGCATGGATGCAAGACCTCAACGGCGAAGATGGTGCAACAGCATCGGGCAATCGCCAGCTCGAAAGATTCAATAAAAACTTTAACAACTACTACGCATCCCAAGCTAAACAATTTAAAGCTCAATCGACCGTCCGAGATGCCTATGTTGGTTACTGGTTTCAACTCAATGAGTATCCTGAGATTGACCAGCATTCAGGGGCAGAGAAAGAATTTCTGATTACAGAAAAGACCTTTTATAACCAGAATAATCTCCCTAAAGATTTAAACCAACAGATCAATCAACTGTTAGTACAAAGCAATTGGCAACCGAATCAATTTAATGCAGCAAATTCAGAAGAACGCCAAGCCAACCAACTGACTCTACAACGACGTAACATTACCACCGTTCCAGAATACAACCCATTAACCCACAAACCGAAAGTACACCCAATGCGTGCTAAAGTGGTGGGGCCAAGTGGTGAAGAAATCCATGTCGATGAATGGGGCCGCATTAAAGTTAGATTCCTGTTTACCCGGGCAGATGATCATAGTCATGATGGTGGCGCAGGTGCCAATGACAACGATACCGATTCTGCATGGATCGATGTACTGACGCCGTGGGCAGGTGAAGGCTACGGCGCACGTTTCTTGCCACGTATTGGTGAAATTGTGGTGATCAACTTCTTTGATGGCAATATTGATCGTCCCTATGTGGTCGGACGAATTCATGAAGCACAGCGTAGCCCGACCAAGTTTGACAATGCAGGTAAGCTGCCTGATACCAAGAAACTTGCAGGGATTAAATCTAAGGAATACCAAGGCGAAGGCTTTAACCAGCTGCGTTTTGATGACACCACGGGTCAGATCAGTGCACAACTACAAAGTAGTCATGCTGCTAGCCAACTGAACCTCGGTAAACTCAGCCATCCAAAAGACAAAGCTGAAAGTGAAGATCGTGGGGAAGGCTTTGAACTGCGTACTGACCAATGGGGTGCAGTTCGTGCAGGGGAAGGTCTACTGCTTTCCACACATAAACAGGATCAAGCCCAAGGAGATCATCTAGATGCACAGCCAGCTAAGCAACAGCTAGAAGATAACCAAAACAATGCCAAAGCTTTAAGTGAAGTTGCCAAGAATCAGCAAACCGATGAAATTGAATCGCTTGATCAGTTAAAAGCATTTGCAGATCAGATTCAGAACAAGATCGCAAAATTTGAAAAAGCTTTATTGTTATTGAATTCACCTGCGGGGATTGGACTGAGCACCAGTGAAGATATTCATGTATCCGCAGATGGACAGATCAATCAGTTTGCAGGGGATAGCATTAACCTGAGTACGCAAAAGAATCTGATTGCTCAGACCCAGAATAGGATCAGCGTGTTTGCAGCACAGAATGGCATCAAGCAAGTGGCTGCCAAAGGTAAATTTGAGGTACATGCTCAATCGGATGGCATGGACTTACTTGCCAAACAGGGCATTCAGATCATTTCGACTGAAGACCGTATTGAAATTACCAGTCCTAAAGAAATTGTATTTACCGCACAGAGTTCGCAACTCAAGCTGAATGGTTCAGGAATTTTTCCGACCACGGGTGGCAAGTTTGAGGTAAAGGCAGGGCAGCATTTGTTTATGGGAGGGGCGAAAGTTTCAGTCCCAAAAATAACTTTACCGAATCCTCCTCCTTTGGAAAAAAACATCGGCAAATTCTTCCTGTATAAGGGTGATGGTAGTCCTTTCGTTGAACATGAATATAAAATTCTGGATAAAGCTGGCAATGTGTTAAAGCAAGGTATTACCAACCAGTTTGGTGAAACAGATTATGTTCAAACAGAGCAATCAGAAAAAATCACTTATGATGTAAAAATGTTAAAAGAAGCAGAAAGAATTACAAGTAGTTGGCAGAGTCAGCTTGAAGGGAAATATGCCAATTTTTTAAGTCAACTCGATCAGCAATTTATTGATCTCGAAGGAGATGAGTAGTGTTGCCCTTACTTGGTTTAGGAGTCGTACTGGCACGAGCCTTTACAGCCGCATTGACGGTATATGAGCTATATAGCTATGGTTCAAACTTATACGAAGGACAGGCAAATTATCGACAAGAGCTAGAAAAGGCCAAAGCAGAAATAAAGAAGATCATTCATGATCTGGAAAAAGAGTTTAATGGACATCTCGTATATGCCTCTGAAATTGCATATCTAGAACATTTGAGGAAAAAAGATCCTCGGAATGATGAAACACGTGCACCACAACAGCGTGGTAAAGACGGTTTTAAAAAACAGATTTCAGAAAAAATACCTTTTCGAAAAGTGATCTCAGAAGTTTGTGAAAAAGCCAACGCTAATGGATTCCCTCAGTTAAAAAAGAAAAAAGGCGTCAAAGTCAGTGATTTGCCTAAAGCACGCCAAAAGATATTGGAAAGCTGGGCAGGCCTTATTCTTTCTGAGATTATGGGTGAGGATATTGGCAGTGAGTTTTTAATTGCGCGTTTAAAGCAATTGGCAACATCAATCATGTTTGAGTTTGTGGATGAGATTTTGGGCTGGAAGGCTCCGATCAAGACAGAGGTTTGTTTTGGAGCAAAGTTTGAAGATCCCCAGTTGTTGTTTCCTGGTAATCCAAGACTTAAGAGAACAGGAAGTTTGGATTTGAATCCTTTTTATCCAACACCCTACCATAACCAAAGAGGGAGTATTGCTGCTGATCTTGTTATTGCAGAATCTCGCTCAGAACCAATTTCAAAAACTAATCTGTTTGCGATTGTAGAAATTAAGTTTCAGGGGGATTCAATTAAACAGGTGCAATTTGATCAATACAATAAGCTATTAAAAGCCTGTAAAGCTGAAAAAGAGAAAAAATATGGTAAAGGTAATAACTATTCAGGTAAAGGCGTGGAAGGAGGGTATCTTTCTTTGTTTCGTTATCCTGAAGATATCGCCTTAGAAGAAGGTAAGGGTAAACCGAATGAACAAGCAGGAACCAAGAAATCTGGTAGAGGTGGGCGATAATGAGTACGGTTGAACCTTTTGTAAGCGAAGCAGACCAAGCTGAATGGATTGAAGAGATTAAAGCAACTGATAAGCTTTGGGTCATTGGTGACGAAGGGGGAGATGTATATGGTATTGGCCCCTATGTTACTTTTTATATTTATCATCAAGAGACCGAATCTTCAGAGTTGATCTCAAAATTCATTGAGATTTTTAATGAGTTTAATCAAATTAGGAATGAAGAGTGGAGCTATTTTGTACATCCTGTTAAGGATGTATTTATTAAGGCAGATAAGGCACAAGTACTATTAGCCGATCTAGAGAATGTTTGTCAAAAACATTACCATAGAACAGGCTCAGTCTATTTTACTGCAACTGTTTCAGATGATACTGAAATTAGTTCGGCTGTTTGGGCTATAGATTTCAAAGTCGATAGTCACCCTTATATGGCTTATAGTGTACTGAAAATGAATTTTAGATATGCTTGGTATATTGAAAGTCAGGAAAACAAAGAGAAGTGGCATCAGTTCGTTGAACGTTGTATCGATACATTAAAACCTAGACATGCATATAGTGGTTTTGAGATAGCTCAAGCGGCTTCCTTGCATTTAAGTAGTTATGACATTAACAGTTTAGAAAAGATTGTCACCCAGGCCTTCTATGGGGTCGATATTGATCATCCAAGCTTTAATAGAGGTCATGATCATGAACGAGAAGATGGATATATTGATTATCAAGGGTTAGGTTCAGGTATACGAACACCTGTCTGGGGTTTTTTACTTGATCCATATTGGATTACAAAATTAGATAAAACTGCCGAAGAGATCAAAGCTTACTTTAGCCGCTTTAATGAAGTCGAAATAAAGGAAATAGAGTATCCAGAAAATCAAACAGGTTTATGGATTCGACTCGGAGAGCTCTCCATGTATCCTGTTGAAGATGGTGTGCCTGTTTTGCCTGTTTATGCCAATGCATTAATTAAGCCGATACGTTGTGATGAGCTGAAGCTGGTCGGTTATGCACAATGGGATGATGATCCTAATGAGCATCTAAGTTACGAAGAAGGTATTGCGTGGATGCGTCGTTTTGATGAAGACAGTAGTTGGCCTGAAGGGAAACGAATCAATAAGGCTAATGGATTATTGTTAGAAGAAGAAAAGCTTAAAGTGAAAGGTGGCGAGTTATGCCCACAAACGGGTTATTGGCAAACACCAGCGCAACCCGAATCACGACAGTATTTTCAGCAGGGAGATATTCTTCCAGCCCTTAATGAGTTGGATTGGGGCGAAGTGTATTGGTACTGGAATGGTGATGATGACCAAAGCTCTTAAGGAAACAGGGCGTGTAAGTTATTTTGTGAAAATTCCATTTAAAACGAATGCTTCAGTCTTAGATGGCTGAAGCATTCGTTTTATGATGCCTACTTAAAGTGTGCACAACAGAACTCAGCCCAATCAGCCATTAAACCTTTTCGTTTCTCAAGATAAGCCCCACGTAAATAAGCAGCTTCAACTTCATCAGGTAGTTTATGCGCAAGTACATGCTCACAGACTTCACGAGGGTAATCAGTTTTGTCTGCTGACCAGTCACGGAAAGTAGAACGGAAACCATGTGTTGTGATCACTCGATTTTGCTTAGGGTCAATATAGCCTAAGCCATTTTCTTTAAGTTTTTGTTCATGCATTCGTTTAATCAAAGCTGTCAGTGACATATCAGAAAGCATGCTACCGCCACGAGGTGCAGGGAAGATAAAATCCTGAGGCTGGGGATACAGCTTAATGGATTCAAGCAATGAGAGGGCTTCTTGGGATAAAGGAACGCGATGCTCCTTCTCAGCTTTCATTCGTTCTTTAGGAATGATCCAAACTTTAGATTCAAAATCAATTTCTTGCCATGTTGCACCAAAGATTTCACCAGAGCGACATGCCGTTAAAATTGCAAATTCTAAAGCTTTTGGAGAAATACCATCTTTCTGGCGAAGGTGCTGAACAAATTCTGCGACTTGTTCATAAGGTAGAGAAGGGTGAGGGCGTGATTCCTGTTTTAAGTTACCTAAGATTGGTTCAAGATTACCTTTCCATTCGGCAGGGTTATCACCTTCAAAATATCCTATAGCCTTGGCATAATCGAAAATGGTTTCTATACGTCCACGAATACGTCTGGCTGTTTCATTTTTCTCAACCCAGATAGGCTTAAGAGTTTCAGCAATATCAGCTTTGGTAATGCTGCTAATAGCGAGATCACCCAGTGTTGGGTAAATGTAGGATTCCAATGTTGATGACCATTGCCCAATATGTTTTTCATTTTTGAGTTCACGTGCTTTATTGGCAATAACGACTTTGGCACATTCAATGAATGTTTTGCTCCTTAACTGTTGGATGCGTAGCTTTTCAAGTTGTTCTTGTTTATGGGCAATAGGATCAATGCCACTCCGTATTTGTAATCTTAATTCAGTAGCTTTTGCACGGGCCGAACTTAAAGACACCTCTGGGTAAGGACCGAGGCCAATGTCACGGCGATGAGGTACTAGATTTCCATTTATATCTAAACGCTTTCCAACAACAGCACGTAGAATCCAAACACGGGAATTTCCTTTGACATTTAGGAATAGACCATCAACACCACCGACAGCATGCCGACCAGTCTCTTTGATTTTTGCTACACTGAGAGCAGATAGCTCTTTGGCTTTCTTTGGCATAATTCTAACTACCCCACAACCTACCCCTTTTAGAATACTGGAAATGGTTAGACTAGACAAGACGTGGTTAGACTGGTATTTTCTTAATGCATTGAAAAGTAATATTTTATTTGGATCGGTTAGACAGCATGAGACACTTGTTATACGGACACCGCTTCCGCCAAATATCTAAAAAAGCCCTTGTGATTACAAGGGCTTTTTTTATACATATAAATTTATTGAAAATAAATCCTAAAAAATTGGTAATCATGTGAATAAACGAATTATTCACATGAGTTTGGATAACGTATTTAATCAGTGCAATATCTTATTTAATCAGTGCAATATCTTATTTAGCTCAGCATAATAAAGCGCTGAATGAATGCACGAGCAATACAAAAACAGATGGTTCAGGCGCAGATATGCTCCTGAACAATTATTCACGATAGATGTTTAATGGTATTGTCGGATGAATGGCTGGCTAATGAACGTAAATCAGAACCAGAAGGTGCTTGATAAATTCTTAAGCCAAATTCAGGAATAATTGCCATCAAATGGTCAAAAATATCAGATTGAATTGCTTCATAGTCATTCCATACCGTTGTATTGGCAAATGCGTAGATTTCAAGCGGTATGCCTTCACTGGTTGGCTGCAACTGACGAATGATCAGCGATTGGTTTTTTGCAATACCTGAATGTTGTTTTAGATAAAACTCAACATAAGCCCGAAAGGTTCCGATATTGGTCAGGCGACGTTGATTATAGATCGACTGATTTTCAAACTGCTGATTAAAAGTCTCTAGCTCAGATTGCTTATTGTCCAGATATTGATCCAGCAATAAGAAAGCTTTTAATTTCTGTTGTTCTTCCTGAGTAATGAAGTGAATACTGGTTTGGTCAATAAAGATAGATCGCTTGATCCGTCTTGCACCCAATAACTTCATACCGCGCCAGTTTCTAAAGGTATCCGTCACCAATTTATTGGTCGGAATCGTAGTAAAGGTTTTATCAAAATTTTGCACAGTGATGGTATGTAGCGACATGTCAATCACATCACCATCGGCATTGAGTGAAGGCATTTCAATCCAGTCACCTATACGTACCATGTCATAAGAAGAAATTTGTACGGACGCGACCAAAGAAAGAATGGTATTTTGGAAAACCAATAACAATACTGCTGCCATAGCACCAAAACCTGCCAGCAGAGTAAATACGTCTTTCTTCAGGAATGTACCCAATACCAGTAAACCACAGACGATAAATACGATCAGTTTGATCAGCTGAAGATAACCTTTGATAGGTTTATTAAGTGACTTTGGGTTACGTTGATAAAATAAGTTAAAAACGTTGAGAAGTTCACTGAGTGCAAGGGCAATCGTGAGGAAGATAAATGCTTGTGATGCCATTTGTACGAGACTGACAACTTTTACAGACAAATGCGGAACTGTGCTAATCCCATTTAAAATAACAATCGCTGGGACAATGTTTGCCACTCTTCGAATCACACTGTGTTCAGAGAAAATTTCACTATAGGCAAACTTCATTTTTGAAATGAGTTTACGTATACCCCGAACAACGACTTGTTTTGCAATAAAATTTGCTAAAAATGCGAAAAAAAGCAAAATGGACAATGATGTCAGCATTTCTAACCACGGATACTGATCAGACCATTCCTGAATATTTTTAAAAAAAGCAAAGTTATCCAAAAGTACAACCTCAAAATCTCGGATAGGTCATTGTATTGTTTGTGAATGACAATATTAGATAAAAATACTTTTTAGCTACATTTGGGCATCATTTATTTACTCAATTGAATGATCACATGATTTAGTATCAATGACCCATTGATTATAGATGTATGCTTACACTTTAATTTGACTGTATGAAGCATTTGTTTTTAGATAAGTTTTATTTTAAAACGCTTTATATATCTCATTTCTTTAATTCTCAGATGACAATAAGTTGAATGAATTAGTCTTATTGCTGCATATTTATTTTTAAGATTTATATCACGATTTTTTTTAATCATATTTTTATGATCATGTGATCTTCAACACAGATGTTTCTCATCATTTTCAGCTATATTATTTGCATTGGATAGGAGATGGTTTGTGATAAAAATTCTTGGAAGAGCTGATTCAATCAATGTCAGAAAATTACTTTGGCTGTGTGATGAACTCAATATTTCTTATGAGCGTGAAGATTGGGGGCGTGGCTTTCAATCCACTCAAGAAACCGCATTTTTAAAGCTGAATCCCAATGCGACCATTCCTGTTTTAATCGATGAGGATTTTGTGTTGTGGCAATCCAACTCGATCATTCGATATTTAGCCAATCAATATAATGGACAACACCTTTATCCTTTGGATGCCAAACAACGTGCTGAAGTGGATCAGTGGATTGATTGGCAGGGGATTGAATTGAACAACAGCTGGACATATGCCCTGATGCATTTGGTTCGTCATTCACCTCTACATCAAGATTTAGAGCGGGTAGAGCAAAGTATTCAGGCTTGGAGTAAACATATGCAGATCCTTGATCAACAATTAGAAAAAACAGGGTCTTATGTCACAGGGCAAAACTTTTCTTTAGCGGACATTGTGATTGGCTTGTCTGTACAGCGTTGGTACTTAACACCATTTGAAAAAATAGATTTTCCGTATGTTCAAAATTATTATGAACGTTTAAGTCAGCGTGAAGCTTATTTAAAATGGGGCAATAATGGTCAAAACTAGTTTGACAGCAGATTTTCGTATTGTGAATTAACTTGTTCGAAACAAGAGCAAAAGAGCTGAAAATGATTTCAGCTCTTTTTTTGATCAAGAAACTTGAAGCTCGCTTGTAATCAAGCTTACACCTGTCGCAGACTGAATTTGCTCTAAGCTGACATCTTTAGCCAGTTCAACCAATTTAACGCCTTGTGGCGTAATATCCATAACACCTAGATCAGTGATGATGCGGTTGACAACCAATCTGCCCGTAAGTGGCAGTGAACACTCTGGGACAATTTTGGGGCTACCGTCTTTGGCACAGTGTTCCATCAAAACCACAACTTTTTGAACACCAGCAACCAAATCCATTGCACCTCCCATTCCTTTGACTTTCTTACCAGGAATCATCCAGTTGGCTAAATCACCTTTTTCAGAAACTTCCATTGAACCCAATATGGCAATATTCACTTTACCACCACGGATCATGGCAAAAGATTCAGCACTAGAGAAAAATGCAGCACCTTGACGTGCAGTGACGGTTTGTTTGCCTGCATTGATTAAATCCGCATCTACAGTTTCTTGAGTTGGAAATTCATCTATTCCCAATAAACCATTTTCAGATTGTAGCCAGACATCGATATGCTCAGGAATATAGTTTGCAACCAGTGTCGGCAATCCGATACCTAGGTTGACATAAAAACCATCTTCAAGTTCTTGAGCAGCTCGCTCAGCCATTTCATTACGCGTCCAAGCCATGATTAAGCCTCCGTCTTCAATGTCAATTGTTCGATTCGTTTTTCAGGTTGTGCATTCAAGATGATACGACTGACATAGATGCCTGGTAGATGAATTGAATCAGGATCTAGTTCACCAATTTCAACAATTTCCTCAACCTCAACGATGGTCAATTTTCCTGCCATGGCGCATTCTGGATTAAAGTTACGTGCTGTTTTACGGAAAATCAGATTACCCGCTTTATCTGCTTTGTAAGCTTTTATCAAGGCAATATCTGCAATCAAGGCATGTTCAAGGATATAGTCTTTGCCAGCAAAATTACGAACTTCTTTTCCTTCTGCAACCAGTGTACCTACACCTGTTTGGGTAAAAAATGCAGGAATGCCTGCACCGCCAGCACGTAATTTTTCCGCCAATGTCCCTTGAGGAGTCAGTTCAACTTCAAGTTCACCATTCAGATATTGACGTTCAAATTCTTTATTTTCACCCACATAGGATGAAATCATTTTTTTAATTTGTTTGGTTTGTAAAAGTTTGCCTAGACCAAAATCATCAACGCCAGCATTGTTTGAAATGCAGGTTAAACCTGTTACGCCCGTTTCTTTTAAGGCATCAATTAATGCTTCTGGGATTCCACATAATCCAAATCCGCCCACAGCAAAGGTCTGATTGTTTGCAACTACATCAGCTAAAGCTTCATGCGCACTCGCGACAACTTTGTTCATCGTTTTAACTCTATGTCCTTTAGAGCTTTTATTATTAGCACTGCATAAATGATTTTAGAAATTGATTCTTTCAAATGTTCAATGAGAAAAACTCATTAATTTTTCGTTAAAAACATTGAATTTTATTGATTTGCAGGAAGCTTTAAAACTGATATGCCAACAAGGTTTCGATAAATTGAGAGGAGATATTGGAGAGTTCAAAGTCTTTTTTATAAATCACGCCTACAGGAAGATTGACTTGTCCATCTTCAATTTCAATCAATAGGTTATTTTCTTTGTCGATATAATTTTGAAAATGCCGTGGAATTGCACTGACACCCATGCCAAAAGCCACAAAATGGGAAAGAGAACTGATTTGATGACACTCGATTTTTAAATCCAAAATTAAATCATTCTGAGCACATTTTTCTTCAACCACATGTCGAATGATTGAAGGTTTTTGTAGTGTTATAAAGGGATACGAACATAATTCTTGCCATGTTACTGATTGATGTTTGGCGAGTACATGGTCTTTAGGAAGTAATGCCAAAAAATCTTCATTGAAGAAGGGTTTAAAAATTAATTGATCATTGTGTTGAGGTTCAAAGCAAATACCAAGTTCAAAAATACCTTCTTGTACTTTTTCAATAATTTTTTCATTGGGAATATCATGGATTGAAAAATTGATATTGGGATGATGCTTGTTAAATTCGTTGAGTACTGCGGGTAAAATAGCATGTGTTGCGAAAGGCATAGAGGCAATATTGAGTGTCCCTCGATGCAGCTTAAAACGTTGTTTAACGTCTCTTTCCATGTCTTCCCAATTGGCTAAAAGCTTTTTGGCAAATGGGATTAAAGCATTTCCTTCCGCAGTAAGATCGACACGACGGGTATTGCGTTTAAACAGTTTTCCGCCAAGTTCATCTTCTAAGCTTTTGATACTTAAACTTAAAGCGGATTGACTCAAACAAAGCTCATTGGCAGCATTGGCATAGTTTAATGTGCGGGCAAGGACTAAAAATGCTTTTAATTGTTTGAGTGTCATAACTCTACCTCACTGATCTTTAGCACTATGATACGCTAAACTCAGAATCTTTGATCGTATAACCAATCATTTAAGCACTTAAATTATATTGTGTTTACTCAATCAGCTGAGTTCAATCCATTAATAAAATTTCAATTTTATTAATGGTTTAAGTTAATTTTTATGTGAGTAAATATTGATTGTGTATGGATAAACCAAGCTAATCTTGAATTTGTAAAAGAATGAATGGGCTACTTTTTCATGAATGATCTTGAAAATCATCACTTTGTTTTTTTATATCAGTACCCATTAAGTCAACACAAAAATAAATCTGCTTCAATTTATGAGCTTTTCATATTAACTGATAAATATTTTCAAATAATATCCCTAAAAATTTGGATTATAGTTTTATTGATAATTTGGATATGGATATTCCAATTTATAAATCTGGATGATTTATAAATGCTCAATGTATTGATGAAAATTAATTTTTCTAACTATCCATTTTTATTTATTGAATAACTCATTCATATCAATGGATGGGACTGCCTTGTGATGATTTGAAATAAAAAACAAGGTGGATTTAGACATATATGCTTTAAGGACGGAGTAAAAGATATGTGGGAACTGGGTATAATTTTGCTTTCTCTCGGGCTGTTGATGTATACCGCTTACAGAGGATTTTCTGTGATTCTCATGGCACCGATTTGTGCCTTATTTGCCGTCTTACTGATCAATCCAGCCAACGTTTTACCATTTTATTCTGGTGTGTTTATGCCAAAAATGGTGGGCTTTATTAAAGATTATTTCCTGGTTTTTTTACTTGGGGCAATTTTCGGTAAAGTTGTTGAAATGTCTGGTATTGCAGAATCAATTGCCAAAACCATTGTCGAGCTCATTGGCTCCAAAAATGCCATGTTGACCGTTGTGCTTCTAGGCGCGATTCTCACCTATAGTGGTGTAAGTTTGTTTGTGGTGGTTTTTGCAGTCTATCCGTTTGCAAACCAATTGTTTAGACAAGCCAATATTCCAAAACGTTTGATTCCAGGCACAATTGCACTAGGTGCTTTCTCGTTTACGATGGATGCCTTACCGGGCACACCTCAGATTCAGAATGTTATTCCAACTACATTTTTCGGAACCAATATTTATGCCGCACCTTTTTTAGGAATTATTGGGGCAATTTTTGTTTTGGGTGTCGGTTTAAGTTATTTGGAATGGCGTCGCCGTGTTGCTGCACGCAATGGTGATGGATTTACTTCTGGTATTACATTGACTGAGGCTGAATTACAACAATTCGAAAGTCAATCTCAACAACAGGATAATGGTTCTGGACTACGCCAATTTATGGCATTTGTCCCATTGATTTTGGTGGCTGTGATGAATAAATATTTATCCACCGCGATTAAACAATGGTACCCGAACGGCTTTGATTTTAATGCAATTGGACTGGCGAACTATACTGTGGATGTCGCTAAAACATCGGCGATTTGGGCGGTCGGTTTAGCATTAATCGTGGGTATTATTACCGCCATTATGTTTGATTACCGCCGTGTATCCACCAGTTTTAAAGAAGGGGTCAATGCAAGTATTGGTGGCTCTTTACTTGCGGTGATGAATACTGCATCTGAGTACGGTTTCGGTGCCATCATTGCAGCATTGCCAGGTTTTGCAGTGATTAGTCATGCTTTGGGACATACTTTTACCAATCCATTGGTCAATGGTGCAGTTACGACCACTGTTTTAGCAGGGATTACAGGTTCAGCCTCAGGCGGTATGAGTATTGCGTTGAGCGCAATGGCTGATCAGTACAATGCAGCAATCGCTGCAATGGGAATTCCTGCTGAGGTGATGCATCGTATCGTCGCAATGGCTTCAGGAGGTATGGACACCTTACCTCATAATGGCGCAGTCATTACTTTACTTGCCGTAACAGGGCTTACTCATAAACAATCGTATAAAGATATTTTTGCCATTACGATCATTAAAACCATTGCGGTGTTTGTTGCGATTGCAGCATTTACATGGTTTGGTATTGTCTAAGTTTATATTGAAGAAGCAACACAGGGAGTCAAACATGAGTCAACTTCTCAAAGATAAGGTTGCATTTATCACAGGTTCAGCAAGTGGTATTGGGCTTGAAATCGCTAAAAAGTTCGCACTTGAAGGTGCAAAAGTCGTCATTTCGGATATGAATGCGGATAAATGCAATGAAGCCGTTTTTGCTTTACAAAAGGATGGATTTGACGCTTTATCTGCGCCTTGTGATGTTTCCAATGAAGATGCTTATGCTGCAGCGATTGAGTTAACGCAAAAGACCTATGGGCGTTTAGACATTCTGATTAACAATGCTGGTTTTCAGCATGTTGCTTCAATCGAAGAGTTCCCAACAGATATTTATCAAAAGTTGTTAAATGTAATGTTGGTGGGTTCTTTTATTGGAATTAAACATGTATTTCCAATCATGAAAGCACAAAAGTATGGTCGTATTATCAATATGGCTTCGATCAATGGTCTAATCGGCTTTGCTGGAAAAGCAGGTTATAACAGCGCGAAACATGGCGTGATTGGTTTAACGAAAGTGGCAGCTTTAGAGTCTGCACGAGATGGTATTACCGTCAATGCATTATGTCCGGGTTATGTAGATACACCCTTGGTCCGTGGTCAAATAAAAGATTTGGCAAAAACGCGTAATGTCAGTGAAACAACCGCACTTGAGGACGTTATTTTAGCTATGGTGCCACAAAAACGATTACTGAATGTTGAAGAAATCGCAGATTATGCAATTTTTCTAGCCAGTGAAAAAGCAGCAGGCGTCACGGGGCAAGCTGTGGTGATGGATGGCGGTTATACAGCGCAATAGTGTCAATATTCATCCAATCATAATTATCCATTCTAGCCGTTGATATCGCTGCGGAAAGATCTGCTTATTCATCATCATTATTTGTGGAGGACGAATTCCTCCACAAATTTGAGTGAGTCTTGCCGTTATAAAAGCATTATTTTTCACTATTAAATATCAAGATATTTCCCACATTTTTCAAGGATAAGAGGAAGTGTATATATGAAATCAGTCAATAAAGTTGCCATTATCGGTACGGGTGTAATTGGTGCAAGTTGGGCTGCTTTTTATCTGAGTAAAGGATTTCAGGTCAGTGCATTTGATCCAGCTGCCGATGCAGAACTCAATTTAACGACACGAGTTCAAAGCTACTTACTTGATCTATTTGAATTAGAAGAACACAAACAGGGTGATTCGGAAAGTTATATTACAGGGCTTTTGAACAATTTAAGGTTTTATCAAAATATTGCAGATGCAGTTAAAGATGCCGACTTTATCCAAGAAAATGGTCCAGAACGAATTGATCTAAAAAAACAACTATATGTGCAACTCACACAAAATTGTCCAGAAGATACCATAATCGCGTCCAGTTCATCTGGTTTAAAAATATCGGATATTCAGCAAGATTGTGTTTATCCAGAACGAATTGTTTTGGGACATCCTTTTAACCCGCCCCATCTATTACCGCTTGTAGAGATTATTGGTGGCGAGAAAACACATACAAAGTATATACAGGATGCTTTTGAGTTTTATCAATCATTGGGTAAAAAGCCGATTTTGATCCAAAAGGAAGTCAAAGGACATGTTGCGAACCGCTTACAGTCTGCGATTTGGAGAGAAGCATTTTATTTGGTTTCTGAAGGGGTGTGCAGTGCAGAAGATATTGATACCGCAATCACCAATGGACCTGGATTACGTTGGGCAATCTTTGGTCCATATCTGAATATGCAACTGGCAAACCAACAAGGATTTAAAGCGGCGATGCATCATTTAGGTGAGCCAATGTCAGAATGGTGGGCTGATATGAAACCCTATACATTGACTGAAGAAAAAATCGAGATGCTTGATGATGCGACTCAGCACTTTGTGAATAGTTTAGGAGGTAAAAATCTGCAATTGCTTCGCAATCAAGCATTGTTAAAAACTTTGAAAATGAGAGCTGAATTGGATTTGCCATAATCGTTATTGTTGAATAAATATACAATTTATCTCTAAAAACTTTTGCCTCACTCCTGAATAGCGATGCTGATTTTGAAATGATTTTAGCTCGCTATTCAATCTGTTGAAAAATTCAATAGTAAAATATAATTTTTATTAATAATAAAATCAATGATATATATATTATTGACTGATGTTACGCAGTAACTCTAAAATTAAATTTTGGAGCTAGAAGAATGTGGATACGCGAAAACGTCATCCGCAATTGCTTGAGTCAGGACTCCTTCTAATAAGTAAAGTTTCTGGGAAACTTTGAATATTTTGACGATAGTAAACGAGTTCTGCGGTGAGCAGCGATACCGCTGCGCAAGATGGTTGCCCTTGCGGAGCTTCGCTCCTCATGCCAAAACAAAAGTACCTCGAGCCGAAGGCTATTCCATAAATTTAAACTTTGGATGTAAGACTCCGTCGTGTAAATTTAGTTTTTTCTTTTTCACCTACTTAATTTAAATCAAGTGCGTAACATCAGTTATTGAGTGATATTCAACTTTGATTGTCTCGCCTCACATCTAAAGTTTAAATAGATGATCCTAGATCCAATTGAATATAGCGTTATCCATATCACCTCAAAATAGAAAGATGATCTAGGATTCAAAAGTGCAAAATCAATGAATCAGCAAAAGCTGCTAAAATTTTATATCAAAAGCATAAAGTTTATTGGGTATGAATGATTGACATTAAATCACTTGTATCAGTAAGCAGGGGGATGATGATATTTACAGATCAACAATTTTATGTGATTTATCAGATATTATTCCACTTTTTTAATCTTGATATTGAAGAATCTATTAAGCCTGTGAGTACGATATGTTTGACTCAATGTCATTTGACCCTATTCGGTTTATCTTTATAGGAACAGCGCTATCATTTAAGGACAATCTCTGTTGATCAGGCATTCAACTGATTGACAGGTGAGAACATGCTCACTATTTTAACTTTTAAGTTCTTTTTTGGAACTTGTTATTTTTAGATTAATCCTTGAGGTGAGTCATGTCTACATCAGCAGCGATAGAAAAATCAAAGCAAAAAATACCTGCATCATTTCCAGTACGCCGTATGGATTATGAGTTTCAGGATATGCCTAAATATTGGTGTAATAATGAACCAACTTTTACGCATTACTTCACAGGTCTATCCACTTTGTTTCCAGAAGGTGAGTCTTATTTTGTTCGCTCAGTACGTGCATTAAGAGACAAGGTGAAAAGCAATCCAAAATTAGACCGTGATATTGGCGCATTTATTGGTCAAGAAGCCATGCATTCTAAAGAACATCACGCTTTTCATGTCAGCGCTCAACAATATGGTTTAGATCCTGAATCTTTAGAAAAGGTGACTGGGATAATACTCAAAGCGATAGAGCAGATTTTTCCGAAAAAATGGAATCTATTGGTTACGGTTGGTTTGGAACATTATACAGCAGTTCTTGTGGTGGAAATGATGAAAAATGTCAATGAGTTAATGACAGACACCACGATTCGTAACTTATGGCTTTGGCATAGTGTAGAAGAAACTGAACATAAGGCTGTGGCATATGATATGTACGAATATTTATATGGAAAAGGTTTAGATGCCTATATTCCTCGAGTCGCTATTTTCACCTTTAGTTTGGTGCTGATTACTGCTTTTTCAAATATCTATCAAATGGTATTGATGTCGAGAGACAAGCAATTATGGAATATTAAGTCTTGGGTAAAGTTTGCAGGTTTTGCAATGCAGTCCTATCGAAAGCTTATTCCTCAATTTTTCTCTTATTATCATTTTGACTTTCATCCGAATGATACAGACGAATCTGAAATTGTCGCGCAAAGCAAAGTAAAGATTGGCATTTCACCTGAACAATCTACATTTATTCAATAGCATGAGGGTTTAGCTTAACTTATTCATTAGGATAAATACATTGATACGCTCAATATGACTGGTCTAGAAATTATGCAAACATTTCTTAAAAGAACTCCAACTGACTCATGCAATTGCGAAAACGATGTGAACGAAAGAGGCTGGAGAGCTTGAATTTAGTTGAGTTTTATTTATTGTAATTGGATAAATGCTCAAGTGCTTCGGGTAAATGGAGGAGTTGTTTAATCAATCTCAAAAATAATAAAGGGGGGATATCCGGTAATGAAATCATGGATCGAATATGCCCCACATTGTGTGCTCAAATCGAATGATAAAGAACGGTGGTACTATCCTTTATCGTTTAAAGTATGTGCCTTAGCCAAATACTTTTCCATCTCTTCTTCAGGAACCATACCTCCGCCAGTTCCCCAAATAATATGATTGGCATTTTTGAATTGTTTTTGACTAAGCTGATGGAGCGTTGCATAGTTTTGCTGTTGATGGATCAAAATTGGTCCAAGCATGCCTGCCAGTGCTGAAGGTTCCAATTTCAGTTGTTCAGAATCATTGAGCAGCCCTAACAAGAGATACATGCTTTCATCGCTCAATGTATAAAACCCATCCAGCAATCGTTGCATGGCACGTCCAACAAAACCCGATGCTCGTCCAACCGCAAGACCATCCGCAGCAGTGATATTATCAATGCCTAATGCTTGAACTGATATTTCATCATGCAACCCTGTCGCGACACCAAGCAACATGCATGGTGAATGGGTCGGCTCAGCAAAAATACAGTGCACATGATCACCAAATGCCATTTTTAAACCAAATGCGACACCACCCGGACCTCCACCAACACCACAGGGTAAGTAGACAAATAATGGATGTTCTTGGTCGACAAGAATATTTTTTTCATTTAATTGTTTTTTTAAACGTTGTCCAGCAACCGAATAACCTAAGAAGAGTGTTTGTGAGTTTTCATCATCAATGAAAAAACAATTTGGATTATTCTGCGCTAATTTTCGACCTTCCTCGACGGCGACACCATAGTCTTCGGCATATTCAATTACCGTCACATTGTGCGCGCGTAATTTATCTTTTTTCCATTGGCGTGCATCTGCTGACATATGTACAGTCACATCGAAACCAAGTTGAGCACTCATGATTCCAATCGAAAGACCTAGATTTCCTGTGGAGCCGACAGCAATACTGTATTGGCTGAAAAAGGTTTTAAATGTTGGGCTAGCCAGTTTTGTATAGTCATCTTCATACGTCAATAACCCTGCTTGAATGGCAAGTTTTTCAGCATGATAAAGCACTTCATAAATCCCGCCCCGTGCTTTAATCGAACCCGAGATCGGGAGATGGCTATCTTTCTTTAGCCAGAGTTGTCCTGGTATTGATTGCCCATAATGTTGTTCTAATCGTTGTTGCATATTTGCAATGCTTACCAGTTCTGATTCTATAATGCCTTTGGAGGGCTTTGTTTCTGGGAAGGCGTGCATTAAATAAGGGGCAAAACGAGTTAAGCGGTCACTGGCATCATCTATATCTTTTTGAGTCAATCCAACATAAGGCAGACCCTCTGCAAGTGATGTAAAATTTGGATTGAACCATATCGTTTCTTTTAAAGAAATGAGATCAGCAACAATAGGATATTGAGTGATCAATTGGTGAATATGTTGAGCATCCATAAAAGTATTCCTGAGATCATCTGTGCAAGTCGCCATAGATCAGTCAATCGTTTTCAATTATCTTGCACTTACTTCGAAATCATTTTCGTAGCATGTGCTTGTATGATCAAGCTTTGATGATTGGGCTATTGAAGTTAAATTTGAAAAATCTGTCAAACGAAGAAATTTGATCTATGCATTAAACTCATTCATGTGAACAGTGAACACATTGGGATGATGTTTTATAGTCAATCTGCGAAAAACTCATAGAGTCAATATAATTTCTAGATCAATAAAATTGATGCGATAGATATTTTATTTGATGATATAAAGCTTGTAATGCCACGCTTTATGGCTAACCTTTAAATCGATTTACGTAGACGATACTTCACTTTGATCAATCCATTTTTAGTAGAATCGTATTCTTGCGCTGCAAACAACGCAGTGCTTTGTTTTTGCTCATTTATCCCCGCTTAACATGGCGACATTCAAGTCAGCTCACGATAGCAAGACCATCTATGATTCAAAAGTGAAAAATATACGAATCATCCAAAGTTTCTAAAAATTCGTATAAACGATATAGAGTTCATTTGGAATAAATGATTAATATCAAATCACTGGTATGAATAATCAGGAAGTTTGACTATATTTTGATTTTAAATCAATGCTGTATGATCAATGTCGGTCACCAAACAGGATCAGCTATTGCATAAAAGTTTAATTCAAGGTCTAAAGGAAAATGCATGAACAACGCACATAAAAATCTAACGGGTTTTCAATTTTCCAAGCTTTATACATTCGAAGTTGCAGCGCGGCATGAATCTTTTGCTTTGGCAGCAGAAGAACTGTTTTTAACACCGAGTGCTGTGAGTCATCAAATAAACCAGTTAGAAAAAGAACTCGAGATCAAACTGTTTTTACGATTGCATCGTAAAGTGAAGCTTACACCTGAAGGAACACGGATTCTCGATGCTTTACAGTATTCTCTAGATGTATTAAATAGTGAAATCAATGCATTAAAAAATCAGTCTTTGGTTGGTGCTTTGACCTTATATGCAAGACCATCAATCGCACAGTGCTGGTTATTACCCCATTTGCCTGATTTTGTTCAGCGTTATCCCCATATTCAACTTTCAATTTTGACAGGTAATGAAAATGTGAATTTTCAGCGTACTGGAATTGATCTTGCCTTGTATTTTGATCATCAACCTTCTACTCAACTGAATTATCAATATTTAATGGATGAATCAATTATTCCTGTATGCAGTCCTGAGTATGCTGAAAAGATTAAATTGAACAATAACTTAGAGAAGTTAAAAGATTGTACATTGTTGCATGATTGTCAGGCATGGAGTAATGGCACAGGAACAGAAGAATGGAATAGCTGGGCACAACATTTTCGCGTTCCTATAGAACATCTAGCTCAGTTAAGTTTTGATCGTTCTGACCTTGCATTGACTGCTGCAAAAAATCATTTAGGGATGGCAATGGGACGCAAAAAATTAATTGAAAATGACTTAAAAAATGGTGTGCTGATTATGCCATTTCAAAACATGGAGTTGAAATGTGAACAGCATTATTATCTCGTTTCATTAAAAAATAATGTATTACCCAAAGTCAAAGCGCTTACTGATTGGCTATTAGAGCTTGTGAAAAAACAATCAACCCATTGAATAACAGCGAGCAATAAAAAAACATTGAGCAGAAAATTCGAATTTGCGCCAAGCAATTTTATTGTGATTGTGTGTTAGATTCATCGGCGATACTGCCCAAATTCCGAAAAATATGCTGGTTTTACATCCTGTTGATGTTATTTTTAATGTTTAAATTATGGTGATTATATTTAAATTATTTTAAATAAAATGTTGTTTTGTTTAGCATTTATGAATGATTAAAGTGAGAAAATTGAGTGACTTATCTTTATTTTGAAGTTCAAACATAAAAAATGCATATTGTAAATAATAATCTAATTGATTATTATTCTCATTTATTAAGTTGTGTGTCTATTTGTAATTCGTATGGGATTAAGTTTTCTACGATGGGCTAAAGCAAAAATACACATGGTTAATGATTATCAATATCATTTTAATAAAAGGCTTCTCCCGCATGAATGCAAATCCTTTTGAACTTTACCAAACCGCTCAGTCTCACCGTTTGGAGTTAAAACCGCGTTATTTATCATTATGTTTGTTTGCATTGATGGCAGCAGGTGCAAGTTCAGGCAGTTTTGCAGAAGAACATCGTTTAGAAAAATCCAAATCTGATAATCAATATAATTCTTTAGCTACGATTACAGTTTATGCACAGTATGAAAATGACGCACCTGTTAGTCGGACATCCATCAATCGAGAAAACATGGATCAAACGGGCGTCACAGACATGGCGGGTATCGTGAAATATTTACCCTTGGTAAATGCGCCATTTTCTGTTGGTGGTGGCGGAACTTTTTTTGATGGAACTGGAACCAGTAGTTATAACATCCGCGGTATAGATGCAAACAGAATCGGTTTGGATGTCGATGGGGTTGATTTAGCAGATGCAACGGTGAGTACTTATGTACCACCAAAAAGTATGAGTAAACGTGGTGCTGGTCGAGATTATATTGAGCCAGAAATGTTCACCACAGTAGATATTGTTTCAGGCACAACTGATGTTTCCACAGATGGTATCGGTGGTCGAGTTTCATTTAAAAATAAATCACCAGAAGATTATTTAGTGGATGGTAAAACAGTCGCAGGGACTGCAAAAGCAGGTTATAGTTCTGCGGATCAAGCATGGTTATCGTCTGTCACTGGGGCTGTAGGTAATGATGATGTTAAAGCACTTGTCGCCTACGCACATCGTGAAGGGAATGAAACCAAGCCAAACTCAAAAACTCCTGCATTTCCATCAGATTGGACTTCAGATGCGGTGCTGACACGTTTATTGTGGAATTTATCAGACCAACATCAACTGAATTTTACCGCTGATTATTATAAGAAAAAAACTGACACAAAGGATATTGCTGCAAACTTATTCTCTAATTTTAAAAGTGATGCGAGACAACACCAAGATATTGATCGAACACAATTCAGTATTCTACATACCTATAAACCAAATGATTTCCAGCTTTTCGATCAACTGAATAGCAAAATATGGTATCAGGAATCGAATAATGATACCGCGACAGCCTTTATGAACAGTGCAACAGTTGCACGTGATTTTTCAACAACTTATAAAGAGAAAAATACCGGCTTAAAAATAGATGCTAAAAAAGAGTTTAAAAATCAAAAGCTAAAATATGGTATTGCAGCAGATAAGAAAGAATATGCCAGTACTAAAGTTGACTTACGAAATGGTCAAACCATTTCAAGCATTTATCAAGGTGGTTATCTCTTAAACTCTGAATTGAAACGTTACTCTGCTTATGCATCAGATGAGTTTAGTCTAGATGTGCTGGGACGTGATTTAATTTTAACACCTGCTGTCCGTATAGAGCGCCAAGAATTTAGACCTGAGATCACGTCTTATAGCGATGTTCAGGCGAAAGACTATAACTATGTATCTCCGAGCTTTTCAGCCAGCTATCAATTTACGCCGAGTAATTATAGCTATTTAAAATATTCGAGAGGCAATCGAATCCCATCACCAACAGAAATTGGTGGGGTTTATCAAACCACACCTGGAAATCCGAGTTATATCGTCATTGGTAATTCTAACTTGAAAAAAGAAACCAGTGATGCATTTGAATTGGGTTTAAGAAATACATCAATTGATGGTATCAAATTTGATGTGACTGGGTTTTATACCAAATACAAAGATTTTATCGACTATTACAACTATGGAACAACTCCACAATATCCTTATGGTTACTACAGAGCTGAGAATTTAGCTGATGCACAGATTTGGGGAGGAGAACTGTCTACGCGTATTGATTTAGGACAGTTTATTCCAAACTCTGATGGCTACAGCTTGGCATTGGTTGCGGGTAAAACCAAAGGATCAGCAAAAAATAAAAATGGCGGCAAAAGTGGTGTGAATTCAGTTCAACCAGAAAAGGGAAGCTTGACGTTTGCTTATGATGATCCGAATAAAGTATTTGGATTAGGGATGACAGCTACAGCAGTTGGCGGAAGAATGGCAACTAAGGACGTCACGTCTTATCAGGATGATATTAAATATCAAAATGTAGCAGGTTATACCGTTTTTGATTTGTCCGCTTATTGGAACGTCAACAAATTCACCAAGCTGAATGTAGCATTCAATAATATCTTTGATAAGACGTATTGGGACTATGCCGCAGTTGGTACGCTTACCGGCGCAAATCAGGCAAGTATGATTGACCGTGCTGCTGAACCTGGTCGTAATGTCGTTGCAAGTATTGAATTTAAATATTAATTTTTTTTAATCACCTGCTAGAAAGTTTTTTTTAATCCAGCAAATACGTATATTTAAGGATATAAACATGAAAAAATTGGCACTCTTGATTGCAACGATCACAGCAATGACCAGTTCCGTATCAACCATTGCGGAAACATTAGAGCAAACGGATGTTTACCAGCAGGCATATGCACTGTATATGCTTTATCACTCCAACAACAAAGACCAAACGGCTCCAAGTTTGATTAAACAATATCCTCAAGATTATGCTGAATTATTTAAGGGAAATAAAAAAGTTACGCAACAGCAGTTTGTTCAATTTGAGCAAGTACGCTTAGAGCCCTTGCTGAAACAGCGTCGTGAAATGTCTGAAAAACAGGCGCATGTACGTTTCGGTATTTTGGATAACAACAAAGATCAAAAATTGACCTTGAAAGAATTTCAAGAAACGGGTCTAAAAACCTTCAATCAGTTTGACAAAAATCAGGATGGTTTGATTAATGCTGAGGATGCAAAATTATCAGACAACACTAATGCAACTCATGATGGTTTTAGAGTGAAATTACCGATTTCGATGCCTATGCCAAGCAATACACAAGAATTCATTACACAGTATGGTCAAGGAAAGAACTATGTCACGCTTGGAGATTATTTGACTGCACGAGATAAGCAATACTTTGCCACTGATGCTAACGGTGATCATATTGTGACTGAGAAAGAATATGTTGATGAGTTTATGCAACGCTTTGACCAAAACATAGCATCAGGAAAACTCAAAATGCAGGAAACCGCAGCGCAACAATTCCAAGCCATCAGTAAAGGTAAAACCACCATCCAACATGCTGATCTTCAACAGTTCGCTAAAAAACTGAATCAATCCATTCGTCAATAAGTCATTATTTTGCTCAGCCATTTTCGAATGGCTGAGTAATTTTGTATAAAATTTCAAGCCACTGATAAATATGATTATTTTCCTAATTTTGATATATCGTCAGTCTGTTGAAAAACGCATACTGTAAAATATAATTTCAATAGACCTCTTGCGTTAGTCAAAATTTGAGCAGCTGTGATCTTTGTTATATAGTTAATCTGTTGAAAAATTCATACAGTAGAATATCATTTCTGTTTATCAATAAAATTAAAGCGATCAATATATTGTTTGATGATATAAAGCTTGCATTGCCACGCTTTAGCTCTAAAGTTTAAATTGTTTTGCGTAGGCGATACTCTACTTTTCAGAGATGAAAAGTAACAAAAATCTTCTGTTGAGCGAGGGGTACATCCTAATACCCCCGCTCAACATGGCGACATCCATGTCGCCTCGTGATAGCAAGACTGTTTATGATTCAAAAGTAAAAAATAAATGAATCATCCAAATCCCTTGTATGAATAATCAGGCGGTTTGACTATATAAGGTATTGCATATAGCTAAATGACCCAAAAACCTACTTTCGCAAGAGGTCTAATAGATCAATAAAATGAACGTTAAGACAAACCATAAAGTTCATTGAATATGCAGGATTTATATCAAAACACTTATATGAATAATCAGGCAGTTTGACGATACAGTTTCATTATTCTAAAATGAATGGATATGAAACACCTGATTGAAATATAAAAATAATTTTATAGATCATTATGCTTTATAAAACTATGGCTTTTATCTATTTCACGTTTAAGGTGCACGTAAAACAGTTCTAAAGCCAACATGTGTCGCAGCCAAATCAAACTCCTGAGGGTAGCGACTGCTGTTGCGATAACGAGAACAAAAATTAGAAGCACATAAAAAAGAACCGCCTTTAATCACGTACTGAGTACCCGCAATACGCTGTTGACGAAGATCTGCATAATTCCCCATGTGTTGATCGTGTGCCCCTCGATAAATAGATGAGGTCCATTCCCAAACATTGCCAATCATATCAAACAACTTAAAGGCATTTGCAGCATAACAGCCCACTGGAGCAACGCCTTCAAAGTGATCTGCTTGTGTGTTATTAAATGGAAATTCACCTTGCCAATAATTGGCTTGAGGGTGTTGATGTGCATCTTCTGGTGTTTGGTGTAATGGTGTATCTGTGGTCGATCCTGCTTTGGCAGCATACTCCCATTCTTGTTCTGTGGGTAAATCATGCCCCAACCAAACAGCATAATGTTCGGCATCATTTTGAGTGACATAGCGAACAGGTTCAGCAGGCAGCGGTGCTTGACCTTTAGCACCATTTGGACTTTTCCACGTATAGTCTGCTTTGAGTTGCCACCATTGTTGAGGCGTCTGCTTATTCGGAGAAAATACAGCAGCTTGATGCTGTTTTTCAGCATCTGTGATGTAGCCCGTTGCCTTTACAAAACTGGAGAATTGGGCAACGGTAACCTCCGTTTGGTCGATCCAGAAACTTTCAACCTGACGTTGTTTTGCTCCAAAATTGATTTCGTCTGGATAAGCTTGATTAGAACCGAGCTGAAATGAACCTTTGGGAATCCGTACCATTCCTGCGGTTGGGTTTTGCCCCCACGCCTCTGGTAAGCCTGAATATTCTTGGCATTGCTTTAATGTGCCAAGTTGAGCCAATTGAGTTTGTTGCTGTGGTGAAGGGCGATCAGGTTGTACCTTACTACAGCCTGCCATAAGTGACAGGCTATACAATAAAATGGGAACATGCTGAAGCTTCATTGAATATTGTATTCCTTCACTCCATTTTGTTGGGTATATTTGTTATATACCTCAATGAGTTCCTGTACTTTTGTTGGATTGTCCTGTGCCAAGTTCTTGGTTTCACCACGATCATTGTTTAAGTTATACAGTTCCCAAGTTCCTGTACCCAACTCAGCTTTGCCTTGTAAAGCAATTTTCCAGTCTCCTTGGCGAGCATACTTACTGCCATGCAGTTCATCCGCAAAACTAAATTGAGCTGGGCGAATCCATTGTGCTTTATTTTCTAGTACAGATTTCCACGAGTAACCACTTGGGGTATTAATTTGACGCCCTTTGTATTGACCCTGTGGAACAGCAATATTGGCATACTCCAACACAGTTGGGAAAACATCCAGTACTGAAGCAAAGCCATGATGAATTGCTTGAGCCTGAGTTTGGTTTGGAAGTTTTACAATGGCTGGTGCGGTGGTCGCCCCTTCACCTGCGGTGTCTTTCCATAAATGGAATGGCGCTGCACTGACTTCAGCCCAACGGGGACCAACATAGTGATAAGAGTTGGCTGTACCAACATTATTTAAGTTGTTGTCAAAACCTGACTCTGCACCATAGTTACCTCGGATAAAACCTTCAGCACCGTTATCAGAAACAAAGAAAATTAAGGTATTGTCATATAAATGATTACGTTTGAGATATTGAATGACACGACCGATATTGGCATCCAAGTTTTCCACCATGCCCGCATAAATTTCCATTCTGCGTGCTTCTAAAGCCTTTTGTTCAGAGGAAAGTTCATTCCATTTGCCATATTTTTGAGGGGCATTTTGTGTTGCAATCGGTTCAGCAGCCGTAAAATTGGCAGGAATCAGTCCAAGTTGTTTTTGTCTTGCAATACGGGCATTACGGATCGCATCATAACCAACATCATACACGCCACGATAACGATCTCGATATTCTTGAGGTGCTTGAATTGGCCAGTGTGGCGCTGTATAAGCCGCGTAAGCAAAGAAGGGTTTACCTGAATTTTTACCAGACTCTAAATAACTGAGTAGCTTATCGGTGAAATAATTGGTCGAGAAGAAATCATCAGGCAGTGATGAGATTGCAACTTGTTTGCCATCTTCGGTATAGGTGGCATTACGTTTATAGGCTGTAGGTGCTTGTTTAAAATGTAAATCCAAGCCTTGTAACAAAGTGAATGAGTGATCAAAACCTTTGGCCTGTGCATTGGTTTCTGGGGTTAAACCCAAGTGCCATTTTCCACTAATATAGGTACGATAACCATTGTCTCTAAGCACCTCTGCGATTGAAAGGGAACGTTCATTTAAATAACCTTCATATCCGGGTTGTCCTTTTAAATGCGCAGGGGTAAGTTCAGCCATCGCTCCAATCCCTGCCAAGTGATGATCAGTGCCTGAGATCAATTGTGAACGCGTCGGTGAGCAGGTGGGTGCAGTATGATAATCGGTTAAAATACGTCCTTCTTGGGTCAGCGCATCAAGGTTTGGGGTGTGGATTTCACCACCAAAAGCGCCTAAATCTGAATAGCCAAGATCATCCGCCATGATAAATAAGATGTTCGGTTGTTTTTGAGTTCCCACACTGCCATTGGATTCATTTGAATCACTGTCATTACAGGCTGAAATAGAAAGGCTGAATAAAGCAATAGAAAGTGTTGTAAGAAGATTTTTACCAGACATACGTGTCGACTTGATTTTATAAAAATTGAGCTGAGTTTAGAGGGTTAATTTTTACGGTAAAAATAATTAAAATTTGATTGTTAATCTTAAAAAATGAAAAGACTCAAAGTTCAGTCTAAAAATAAAATTGAAGGCACTTTCTAAGATTCGTGATAAGGTGAAGTTTTATTCTCTTTATTATGTTATGTAATTGAAACTTGAGAAAAACTCATCAATGTTATTGAGATAATGTAGACAGGTCTGTCTAGACTTTGACGCTATTTTTTAGTACACTACATCACAATCTAAAATCAAACAATAAACCATGTCTAACAATATTTATGTTGCTCTAGAGCAGTTGGGACTTACAGCGCAAAAGCGCGCCATACATTTGCAATTTTCAAATACCGCGCTCAATGATCAAGTTTTTCTTCAGCGCATTGAGGGCACACATCAGTTGAATGAGGGAATTCAACTGCAATTGATCTGTCTTTCGACAAATTCAGCAATACCTTTAAAGCAGTTTATTGGTGCTCAAGTCGCTGTTGATATCGTCAATGATCAATCCGAACTCAATCGAATTTCAGGGATTGTCACCCATGCAGATGCAGGCGCGAGTGATGGTTCTCTTTGCATCTATCGTCTTAAGGTTGAAGACCCAACCGCACTGTGGAAACATCGTAGAAATTCCCGTGTGTTTATGGCGAAGTCGGCTGTTGAGGTAATTCAAACCGTATTTCAGGAATGGGTGCAACGTAGCCCACTGTTTGCTTCAAGCCTCACTTTAGACAAGAGCGGACTGACCAAAGACTATGATGTCCGTCCATTCCTCATGCAGCAATCTGAAAGTGATTTCGACTTTCTAACACGTTTGATGAGAGCTGAAGGAATTAATTGGCTAATTGATGAAGCTCAGCTGAAAGTGCCGAATACAACTGAACAAATTCAAGCACAAAAGTTAAGATTAATCGATGATAACGCTCAATTTAGTGCCTTGGAACGCCGTAACATTCGTTTTCATCGTAGCTCCGCTGTAGAAGCGAGCGATTCAATCATTCATTTTACAGGACAACGTTCACTTCAACCGACCTCAGTCCATATTCAACGCTGGCAAGCCGATGTATTAGATACAGATGAAGGTGCTGGTAGCGTTCAAAGTAAACACAGCCATAGTGAAAATTACGACAATGCTAGCCTAGGTTTAGAACAAGCATGGCACTTTAGCCCTGCATGGATACAAGATCTCAATGGAGAAGATGGTGCAACGCCATCGGGCAACAGTCAGGTTGAGCGCTTTAACCAAAACCTCAGCAATTACTATGATGTGCAAGCCAAACAATTTACTGCGATCTCGACAGTACGAGATGCGCAGGTTGGCTATCATTTCGAACTGAATGAACATCCAAGCATAAATCTAAAAGATGCTGCTGATCGGCAATTTCTGATCATATCTAAAACCTTTTATAACCAAAATAATTTACCGAAAGACTTAACCAACCAAGTCGAAACTTTGTTAAAACAAAGTGATTGGCAAATCACCAATATCACCACAAACAATAGTGAGGAACGCCAAGCCAATACACTGACGCTAATACGACGTAATATTGCGATTGTTCCTGAATATAATCCACTGCAACACCGTCCGATCGCATCACCACAACGCGCTATTGTTGTGGGTCCAAGTGGCGAAGAAATCCATGTCGATGAATGGGGGCGCATCAAAGTCCGCTTTCTGTTTACCCGTAATGAAGACAATACGCATGATGGTGGTGCAGGCTCGAATGACAATGATACCGACTCGGCTTGGGTCGATGTGCTGACCCCGTGGGCAGGCGAAGGCTATGGGGCAAGATTCTTACCGCGTATTGGAGAGGTTGTTGTTATCGATTTCTTTGCGGGGGATATTGACAGACCATTCATCGTTGGGCGCATCCATGAAGGATATCGTCATCCAACTCAATTTGATGGCAAAGGCAAACTGCCAGATACCAAAAAGTTATCAGGGATTAAAAGTAAGGAATATCAGGGCAGTGGCTACAATCAGCTACGCTTTGATGATACTAAAGGGCAACTTAGCAGTCAGCTACAGAGTAGTCATGGCGCGAGTCAACTGAATCTTGGAAAGCTCAGTCATCCAAAAGATCAAGCAGAAAGTGATGATCGTGGTGAGGGCTTTGAATTACGCACAGACCAATGGGGTGCATTACGCGCAGGGCAAGGCTTACTGATTTCGACCTATGCTCAAGATCAAGCCAAAGGTGATCATTTAGAGAGTGAGATTGCCCAAAAGCAACTTGAAAGCAGTCAGACCAATAGTAAAGCTTTAAGTGATATTGCTAAAAACCAAAAGACCGATGAAATTGAGTCGATTGAGCAACTGAAAGCTTTTGCAGAAGCAATTGAAAAAGATATTGCCAAGTATAAAAAAGCAATCATGCTGTTAAGTTCAGCTGATGGCATTGCCCTGAGTACGCCTGAAGATATTCACCTTTCAGCAACAGGCATTATCAATCATAGTGCAGGCGACAGTATTAACTTCAGTACCCAAAAAAATCTGTTGGGACATGCGTTAGGAAAAGTGAGTTTATTTGCGGCACAGGGTGGCATAAACTTTATTGCGGCACAGGGTAAATTTAATATTCATGCGCAGTCAAATGCTTTAGATGTATTTGCCAAGCTTGGAATCACCATTTCTTCGACTGAAGACCGAATAGAAATCAGTAGCCCGAAAGAAGTATTAATCACTGGTGGTTCATCACAAATTGCATTGAATGGTTCAGGAATTTTCCCCAAAACAGGTGGAAAGTTCGAAGTCAATGCAGGGCAACATACCTTTAAGCCGGGTGCCAGTGTCAGTAAATCAGCACAACTTCCACCATCGAATCCAATGAAAGGGGCACTGGACTTACTGAAAAGTTATGGTGGAAAGGATTTCTTTAAGCAAACAGGCTTTAATGTCATTGATTCATTTGGCAAGCAAGTTTCTGGCAAATTGGATGGCAATGGTTTTGCAAAAGTGACAGGTATTGCGCCTGGACCTGCCAAAGTCGAATTTGAAACCGATCCGCGAAGTGCTTGGAATCAAGGTAGTCATTTTAATCGTGATTATACATGGTCAGAAGAAGCAGTTGGTGGCGTCACTGGTTTTGCCCAAAATGCCTTAAAATCGATGGGACAAAATATGATGTCTCAACTTAAGGATAATTTGTTCTCACTGAATGGTGATTCCCTAAAAAACATGGGTAAAAATGCTCTAAAAGACATTGGAACACAAAGTCTAGGGCAGTTTAAACAACAATTTACTCAAAGTGCATTAGGTTCAGTCTCTTCAGCAATGAATTTAAACCTGTCCCCATCTCAGATGATGAATGTTGGACAGATGATTGCCAATCCAAGCCAAACCTTACAAAACATCAAAGACCAAGGTATCGATTTCTTTAAAGATCAAGCTTCAGCTGCCTTCGCTCAAAAGAGCAGTGGTTTGTTATCCAACTTAACATCAGCAACAGGTTTCGGTTCGGGATTAGGGCAAGGCTTTGTCGCAGAATCTTTTGGCTCAGGTCAAAACCTTGCGGATACGCCTGTAAAAGTGGTCGATGATTTTGTGAAAAAGGACGAGTATTTTTCTCGGTTCTTGACGTATAGCATTACCACGCGCAAAGGCGAAGCATCTTCATCACCGAACATAGCACAGAGTATTCCTCAAACTGTAAGTCAGCCTTCACCGATCTTGACTCAAAACACTTCGCCAGTTTCACCCCCTCAAGAGGTGAAAAAACCGCAGTCGATTTATAATATGGATAAAGATGTGGTGCGTATGGATTTAGAAGAATCCCGTTACGTCACCAAACAAGTGACGGTACGCAAAACCACGCCTGAAGATCCAGATGTATATAGTGCACGCAATAAGTGATTGAGTATTTTTAGATTTTTCTTGATTGAAATTAAAAATTAAAACGTATTAAGGTTAAGCCCATGGCATTTATAGACAGTAAAAACCAGACCGCAGGGTCCAATACAACAGAAACATCTCGCACAAACAATACAAAGCCAGCAGTCGAATTGGCAGTATTTAACTTAGCCAGTGTGACGCATACAGAAGACCATAAATTTATTGCGCATCAAATTCAGAAATATCTACAAGCATGCGGAAATACCAGCCTCGAACAAATCAAAGCCAGTGCCAATATCCCGACAGTTGCCAACATTTTTGCATTGTCTGGTAGTGTTTTAGATCTGATTCTATTTGCCGCAGAACCCAAACAAGCTGATGCCGGTGTACAACAAGCAGCATTGTTGAGCATGAACTTAATCGGTTTATTTTTACAACCGAACACCGAAGCTCATGTGCGTATGGCATTACGTCCAATGTTGGGGTTAATGGCTGAGTGTTTATATCCAGCCAATGGCAAAATTAAAGAAGCCGACTTACGTCGTATGCAGTTGCACCTTAATGCACAGATGGCAGGTGATTTAGAAAAATTCCTACAAGAAACACAAGCTAAACTCACAGGCTTACTGTCCAGTGCAACAACACTGGGGTCTTCAATCTTGCAAGCCTTTACAACTAGTGTGGCAGGTGGATTGCCAAGCATCGCTTCAGCAGGTGCAACAGCTGAAAAGCGAGACCCCAACCTACAATTTAGCAATTGGGCACAGCCATTGATTGATTTGTTGGGCGCACCCGCACAAGCAGACATGACTGCAAAGATTTCAGCGCCTCATTTAACTTTGCAATCGGAAGTTCAAAAAGCAGCCCCATTACTTGCTACAGCGATCCAACAACAAAGCAATGCGGGTACACGATATAGCCTAGCTTGGCTGATTCAAGAAACCCTAAACGCCATTCAAACACAGGGAAAAAAGGCCACAGCCAGCGTCCCCCTTAACCAAACAGGCGAACATGAACAACATATCAATGGTGATATTTTAGAGTTTGTGACCTTACAGCCTGATGCGTTAAATGATCCGATTTGTGCAACATTGATTGAAGATCAAAGCTCCAAAACAGAACACAGTATCAGCTATGCGATTGGTGCTGAACGGGTCAATCACGCAGACTTCTATTTACCTAAACTGGGTTTTGCCTTTAGCCGACAATATAACTCACAGATGAATGAGTTTGACTACAGTATGATCGGTGCACGATGGATGATGCCTTTTTCCAATGTGATCATACACAACGCACACGGCTACTTATTTATCGACAGCAATGGGCGTAAACACCAACTACCAGCCTCGATTGTCTATGAAAACTATCAAGTTCCCTTTGAAGGTTTTAGTGTCGCACCCTATGAACAGGGAGATTTATTACTCAACTTTGGTTCAGACTGGAACTTCCATTTTCATAGTTTTAATGCTGGAAAACATTACCATCTGGTCCAACAATTCAATGAACAGACCGATGAAAAAGTCGTACTGACCTATTTATTATACGAACAATTTGCCTACTTGCAGGGCATCGATTTCCAATTGAAACGTGCCAAACATTTACTTAAATTTGCTTTTAACGAACAAGCCAAAATCATTGCTGCATTTGTCGATGAACAAGCACAACCCTTAGCACGCTATGAATACGATACACAGGGCAACTTGATTAAAGCCACGGATCAAAATGGGCATACGCGCAGTTATGAATATAACCAAGCCCATCAATTGACTCGCTATACCGATCGTACAGGGCGTGGACAAAACATCCGTTATGAATCGACCTCGCCCAAAGCCAAAGCGATTGCAGAGTGGGCAGATGATGGCAGCTTTAAAACCCGCTTAGAATGGCATCCACGCCTACGTCAAGTTGCGGTCTATGATGCCTATGATGTACCAACCTATTACTATTTCGACTTAGACGGTTTTACCTACCGTACCCGTTTAGCCGATGGTCGAGAAAAGTGGATTTCTCGTGATCGTCAAAAACGCATTACCCGACAAATTGACTTTACAGGGCTTGAAACCGAACAAGTGTACAATGACCAAGATCAATTGGTGAAAATTGTACAGCCAAATGGTGGCATCATCCTGTTTGCCTATGATGAAGCAGGCAACCTGACAGAAACCAAAGATCCTGAAGGCAATATCTGGAAGAAAGAATATGATGCTGATGGCAATGTCAGCAAAGACATTAACCCATTAGGGCAGACCACCCAATATAAATATAACAATGACAACCAATTGGTTGAAGTGATTGATGCCAAAGGTGGCTCAAAGAAAATCCAATATAACGACCTTGGGCAAATGATCTCCTATACCGACTGTTCAGGAAAAAGCAGTGCTTGGGAATATGATGAAGACGGAACACTGACAGCACAAGCTGCTGCGGATGCACAACAAGTCCAATATCTATATAGCACTCAAGGCAAAGACAAAGGACAGCTGCAAACCATCATTTATCCTGATGGATTAAAAGAACAATTTGAACACGATGAAGAAGGGCGTTTACTCAAACATACCGATAGCAAAGGCTTAATCACCCAATACCAATACAACCCAGTTGGGCTACTAGAACAACGCATTGATGCCAATAGACACCAAATCGGCTACCAATGGGACAAACAAGGTCGGATTCAAAAACTGATCAACCAAAACCATGCTGAATACTTATTTGACTACAACCGTTATGGGCAATTGATCCGTGAACAAGCCTTTGATGGAGAAGAAAAACACTTTGGTTATGATGAGAATGGATTCCTATCGCAAATCCGCCAACCGAATATTCTGACTGAATTTAGCTACCATCAGGGTGGAGCGATTGCATCAAAAACCTATACCCATCTGCAGACTCGACATCGTCAAGTTGAAGAATTTGAATACAACCTAAACCATCAGCTCAGTAAAGCGACCAATGCAGAAAGCCAAATTGACTTTTATCGCAACCCACTTGGGCAATTGGTACGAGAACACCAACACTACAAAGTCCCGAATCTGCCTGCACTGAGCGCAGTATTACGTTACGAATACGATGAATTGGGCAATTTGACCCAAACCATCCGACCCGATGGACAAGTCCAAGCCAATCTCAGCTACGGTTCAGGGCATATTTATGGCATTGCTTTTAACCAACAAGACATGGTGGCATTCCAACGAGATGATTTACACCGAGAAACCACACGCTTGCTTGCCAATGGCTTGGTGCAAAACAAAAACTATAATGATGTGGGCTTACTCAGTTCACAAATCATTCGACATGAACAAGAAACACTCGATCTGTTACAACAACCCCAATTACAACAAGCAAAACATCAAGCAGAACGACATTACCACTACGATAACAACTACCTACTGACTCAGGTGGATGACAGCCGATTAGGTAAATTAAGCTATCAATACGACCCAATTCGGCGCTTAATTAAAGCGCAAAACCCGTATAGTTCTGAAAGTTTTAGTTTTGATCCTGCGGGGAACTTGATCGACCCGATTGCGACACAAACATCGCAAGTCAAAAATAACCTGATCACCCAATATCAAGGCAAGCACTACAAATACGATGCGCAAGGCAATGTAATTGAAACCAGTCAATCAGGTCAGACCTTAAAACTGACTTGGGATAACCTTAATCGTCTGATACAAAGCGATCACAATGGTCAAATTACAAACTATGGCTATGATGTATTTGGACGTCGATTATTTAAGAAAAATACCACTGAGGATAGTCTGACTTTATTTGGTTGGGATGGTGACTTGATGATTTGGGAGTCGCAACGATCAAACAAAGAAAAAGAAAACTACACCAAACACTATGTTTATGAACCAGATAGCTTTGTACCGTTATTACAAACAGGCTATACCCGTTTTATTGAACTGATAGAAACACCTGATTATCGTCAATTCCAAGATGTCCCTTATTCGATTTATAAAGACCCAGTGTGGAAAACAGACACCCGAAAGAACAAAGCTGAATTGGAACGTGTTGCGTTTTATCACTGTGATCAAGTGGGCACACCACAAACCTTAAGCAATGAGTTAGGCGAGTGTATTTGGGAAATTAAACAGGACACATGGGGCACAGCTTTAGAAATTAAGGCAACCGAAGAAGACAATCCATTTGGATATAGTAATATCCGTTTTCAGGGTCAATATTACGATAAAGAAACAGGTTTACACTATAATCGTTATCGTTATTACGAGCCGTATAGTGCAAGGTATGTGAGTAAAGACCCGATTGGGTTGTTTGGTGGGTTAAATAACTCGGTTTATGTAAGTGATCCGAATCAGTGGGTGGATCCGATGGGTTTGATGGCTCAAGGTGATAAGGATAAGTTAGAAAAAAATAACGCTTCTGTTTTAAAGAATCAAGAAAATCGAACACAAGAAGCTAAAAGTAAATGGGCTGTGACAAAAGTTACTGATCAGTTAATTAGACAGCAAGAAATTAATAAACAATTGGTAGGAAATCCTAAAACTTTGACGGTAATTGATAGAATTAATGATAATGCTATACGAAATTCTAAGAGTTTTAAAAGTAGAGGAGGAAGTGGATATCATGTTCCTGTTCCATTAGAGCAACGCCCTAAAACACGTATTAATCCACAATATACACTTAAAGAAAGAAGAAAACATGTAGAAAATTTGGGAACAGCATTAGATGTTAGTGCTATAGCTTGTACGGCAACAGGAGTCGGCGCACCAGTTGGAGGCTTGTTAGGAACAATGGGTACAGGAGTAGGTGAGTTCTTGAATTGGACTGATCCAGATAAATCTACAAAACATAAAATTATAAGTACTGCAACATCATTAAGTGTAGGTGCTGTATTTGGTGCAGGAGCTGATGCAGCCCCAGACTCTGTTAAACGGGCAACGGTTGAAGCTATTGGTTATAGTATTGATAAATATTCAGGTAGTGAAATTGATAAGGTCATGGAGGAAAAAAAGTAATGTGGAGGCATAATTGAATAATTTAATGAAAATAATTATGAATGAGAGACGTACATCTACTATAATAATTTCGTTTATAGTAGTTGTATTGTTAATTTTGTTGAAAGTAATATATTATGGAGGTATTGGTAAGGTAAATATATTTGGAAGTATTTTTATTTATATTTTTAGCGTTTATATAATATTTAATGGAAGTTATTTGTTTGTTAGTAAGATTACCTTAAATAGTAGTGATTACGACTATTATGCTAGGTTTTTAATGTTGATAATTACATATTTTATGTTGATTTTCTGTATTTTTAGTTAAGGATTTTTATGAGTATTCGTTTATTTTTATCATTTTTTTTATTTTTAAATGGATGTTCTAATCTAAAAGAAAGTGTGGTGCCTAGTGATGATGTTTTTATTAATGATTTTATAACTGGTCAAAGAAAAAAACTACCTATTACATTAAATTCAATGACAAAGTGGGTGGATGTATATAAATTAAATAATAAGCTAGTTTATGTTTATAAAGTAAATATGGTTGGTTTAGATGAGAGAGTAATACAAACTATTAAAAATAATAATAGTTCTGAGTCCAAGGTTAATGAAATATGTAATTTAATTGTTGGAACGTTTGATAGTAAGGTTGATATTGAATATAAGATATTAAATGTTAATAATTTAGAGTTGGTGTCAATGACTTATAATGAAGATGATTGTAATTAAATTTTCGGTATGTATAAAAGAGACTATAAATAAGAAAATATATAAATACGTAAATGGTTTTGATGTATGGAGATTATGATTATTAAAATTGACCAATGATTCTGTGAAAAGGACTGATATTTTTCTCGATTTTTAATTTATAGTATTACCACTCGTAAAGGTAATGCATCATCATCACCGACAATACTACTGAGGACTCCTCAAGCAGAGAGAATGGTCAAATTACAAGCTATGGTTATGATGTATTTGGACGTCGATTATTTAAGAAAAATGCCACTGAGGATAGTCTAACCTTATTTGGTTGGGATGGTGACTTGATGATCTGGGAGTCATACAAAACCAACTCCAATCTAGCAAACAAACAAGACTACACCAAACATTATGTCTATGAACCAGATAGCTTTGTACCATTATTACAAACAGGCTATACCCGTTTTATTGAACTGATAGAAACACCTGATTATCGTCAATTCCAAGATGTCCCTTATTCGATTTATAAAGACCCAATGTGGAAAACAGACACCCGAAAGAACAAAGCTGAATTGGAACGTGTTGCGTTTTATCACTGTGACCAAGTGGGCACACCACAAACTTTAAGCAACGAGTTAGGCGAGTGTATTTGGGAAATCAAACAGGACACATGGGGCACAGCTTTAGAAATTAAGGCAACCGAACAAGACAATCCATTTGGAGATAGTAATATCCGTTTTCAGGGTCAATATTATGATAAAGAAACAGGTTTACACTATAACCGTTATCGTTATTACGAACCGTATAGTGCAAGGTATATGAGTAAAGACCCGATTGGGTTGAATGGTGGTTTTAATAATTCTGCTTATGTAAGTGATCCAAATCAGTGGATTGATCCGATGGGGTTGATGGGAGATAAAGACAAAAACGCATCTGATTATGATCGTTATAGTAAGATTGCCAATGCTCATTATGCTAAAGAAAAAGCTGATGATGCAAAAGCATTAGCAAAATTAAAAGCTGCTAGAGAAGTTGTAAAAATAAATGACGCTAGGTATGAACAACAGAATAGACCAAGTACTGGCATATTGGGTGCGTTATTACCTAATACTATGTCTGGTTTAGCTAGAAATTCTAATGATGCCAACACTTTGCGTCAATTAGGAGCAATACGAAATAATAATTTGCAGGCGGTTGCCGTTGCTGGATATGCACCTTATGTTATTGCTGGTGCTGGTGAGGCTGCACCAGTGTTACTACAGGTTGGTCGAGAAGGAGTAAAAAAATTACCTAATTTAGGAAAGTCTTCAGTTCAAAATGCAAAAAATATTTGGGCAAATCCGGTAAATCAAGCTGTTATAAAGACATCTGGTGGTAGTATGGCGGTAGATGGTCTGCTTCAATCTAAGGATATGATTAAATGTAAGTGTGTACAATGGGATGGCTCTAGAACTGCTGTTGCAGGAGCTTCCGGAGCTGTCTTTGGGGCGTGGGGAGGAACAATGGCTAAAGCAGCAGGAGTTAATCACGTTGGTGGTTTATCATTACCTAAAAATATGATGGATAAAAATATAGCTGGAATAGTTATTTTTGGTAATCAATTTCTTATGCAACAAACATCCTCTAGAACGGCAAATAAAATTATTTCGGATCAGAAAGCGAAAGAGGCAAAGAAATAGAATGCTGACAATTATTGCTGAGGTAATTATTTCTTTTTTCATCTCTAATTATGAAAGTGAAAAATATCCATATTTAATTAGTTTTTTTAAAGGAATAGTTTTAGGCGTATCTGGTTTTATTTTAGGAATGCTAATTGATTTTTTTAATAAGGATTTAATGGATTTGCAGGGAGTATTATTATTTTTTTTAATATCAATAGGAATTGGCTTGTTATGCTCTTTGTTCTTTATGGGGTGTAAATGGTTAGATTTAAACTCAAAAAATTAGCTGAAAAAGAAAGCGAAAATAATTATGCTTTATTTGTTGATAGATAATATATCTGAATTTTTTGGAAGTCATTTTAGATGTAATAATCATCCTGTTTTGTATTTTTTTATCCGTTCAATAATTCTTGGAATTTTTATTTTTTTTGTTAGCACTCTTTATGCTTATTTAAAAATTGATGACTTTGGAGTTGGTGATATTGTTTTTAATTTATTAAACGTGATTTTAATTGGATTTATTACGTCAATATTTATTTTGATTTGGGGTAAAATTGTAGAGTTCATAGATAGAATTTCACGGAAATAGTTAAAATGGCTTTATATAAATATTTTAAAATTAATTTTAAATATTGTTGAAAACCTAGTTGTTTAGGTGTTCTAATTATTGATGAGTCTAAGAATAAGAAAATAGGTAATAATAAAGATACCGAGCCTTATGCTAAAGGTTTAATATACTCATTTGGAGGATTGTAGATGAAAACTATTCTAAGTATATTTTTTTCTTTAATGTTATTACTTTCTGGTTGTATTGATCAAAAAAATATTGAATATGGAATGAATATAAGGCAAATAGAAAGAAATGTTGCTCCTGAAGAGTCCAACTATTTTATAAATATGGAGTATATTTTTGAAATCTATGATTTTGTTTTATTTGAAAAATTCTTTGTAAGAAATATAAGAACATACTACTTCGAAGAAAGAGTGGGGAATTTTAATATGGAAAATTATATTAATATTGTTAAACCTAAGTTATATGAAAAAGGATGGAGATTAGTGGAAAAAAATAATTATGGTGAATATTATTGTGATGAAAATAACAATGAATTAGGTGTTACTTTTCCAACTAATGATATTAAATTAGATGGAGTAAACTTAGGTTATTTTACTTATCAAAGTTACAATAAGCTAAATGTTGCATTAAGTTATGATATTAGTGGTGGGAAGAAGGAATGTCAATATAATGGGAAAAAACAAAATAATGCCAAACCTGATGTAAGAGTCTGAAATAATAGAATTAATCGCAGAGGTTATAATTAGTATTTTTATTTCCAAATTTAAAGCAGAAGATCATCCGTATCTGATAAATTTTTTTAAAGGGATAACAATAGGTTTAATTGGATATGTTTTAGGAAATATATTGGGGTATATCAAAAATCATAAAGTTATGGAATACATTAAACAAATTCTTTTTTTATTGTTACACAATTTATAGGCTTTTTTTGTTTTGTTTTTTTATCGATGGTTGATTTTTTAAATGGAGGAAAAAATAAAAGCTAAGAATTTTATTTGAATACTTTTAAATTTTATTTTGATTGTTTAGTAGCAATTTAAAAAAAAATTTATAAAGATCCAGGAGGATTTGATGAAACAAGCCAAAAATATAGTGAATTTGTTATGCATTCAAAAAAAGCTTATCAATTGTATATTAAGGAATTGAGGTGAAAAAGCTTTTTAATATTTTATTTCTTCCTTTAATATACAGTTTCCTTTTTAAGAGTGCTCTATGAAGTTAATTACTACTTTATTTTTTACATTTAACCTTTTGTTTTTATCTAGTTGCAGCGATGCAAGCCAGAAAACAGTTAATGCTAATGAAGAAACATTAAATATTAGCCAAAATGAAAATACTGATTATCAATATAATTTGGGAATGGACTATTTATATGGTGAAAATGGAAAGGAAAGAAATGATAAAAAAGCAATGTATTGGTTTAAGAAAGCAGCAGATTTAGGTGATGCTTCTGCTCAGAATAATTTAGCAATATTATATGCAGAGGGAAAGGGAGTGAGTAAAAATGAAAATGAAGCTGAGAGATATTTTGAAATGGCAGCAAAACAAAATCATCCAAATGCATTAGTTCAGACTGCAAGAAGAATATTAGAAAAAAATAGCATTGAAAAGGATAATAATAAAGAAGAAAAAGCTATAAAGTTGTTGGAAAAAGCAGCCGAACAACAAAATAATGATGCATATATATATTTGAGTAAATTATATTTAGATAAAGATAATTCCGCTGATAGAGGAAAAGGAATATTGTGGTTAGAAAAATCAGCTAATTTAGGTGATTCAGAATCAATGATGAAATTGTATGATTATTATAAGAGTAATAAAAAATATGAAGCTGAAAAATGGCTGAAAATGGCTTATCTATATAAAAATAAAGAAGCTATAAAAGTATTTGAATCTCGTGAGTAAATAGGAGTTTTATAATTGATAATAAAATTAATGAAGAAAAGTAGCGAAGAAAATAATGTGAGATAGAGTTGCGAACTTAATATTCGAAATTCGAGTAAATATCATAAAGATATAATTTTATTGTTTTTAATATTATATTTTTTATCTGGGATTATATTGTGTTAGGTTGGAAAAAATATATCTCAATAAAGTGGTTGGAGGAATCATGTTTTATGAAAGAATAAAATTTTACACTAGCCTTAATGAATTATTTAAAAATAGTTAAGAGTATTTGTAAAATTTCAGTTTTGAAGGTGTGCTTAATTGAAAAATGTTTATTATGAAATTTTTGTATGTATAGTAGTTATCTCTATTCTACTATATAGAGGTGGTAATTGTTTAATAAATAATTATTGTGGCTTAACTAAGATAAGTAGATTAGTTGAAAATGGGTCTAGCGAATATATGTTTACAATAATATTTTGTGTTTTATTTGTAGTTATTAGTATTGTATATTTATTTTTTATTATTAAGAGAAGACGGTTGTAATATATGAAGTATTTTTTAAAATTATCAGTATTTTTTTTGTTTTCTATATTTAGTGGTTTGATAAATTCTCAAAATTATAAGCCAATTATTAATGTCGATGACTTTCAAAAAAAGATGAATGGTTTTTTGGGTGGAGAGCATATACATACAGATGTTAAAAAAAATAAAACTGAAAATTATAGGCAAGAATTTTATAGAGAAAGAGGTTTAGATTTGCATTATTCAATTTTTAATAAAACAGTTGTAGATTATGCTTATTATGAAATAAATAATATTAAAAATTATGAATATACAGAAATTTTTTTAAATTGTGATAATAGAAATAAAATAAAGCATCGTTCGATATTCAATAGTGATGGTAAATACTTGTCATCGAAAATTTATATTTTAAGCTTTGATGATGATAATTCAAAGGTAAATGAAATTGTTTGCAATGAAGATAAATAATAAAATTTATAATATAAAGATTATTGATGCCTGTAAGAATTGTGATGCTTTATAAGTTTATAAAAAATGGAGGTGGTTGTTCTCTTTTAGTATTATATTTTATTTCTGAAATGCTTTATGTATGCTTTCATTATAAAGAATGTATGGCAAGGAGAACACTAAATATATATTTTAATGAGCCTGTAAAAACTTCTGTGTAAATGTCTCTTAAATGAAAGCGTCTAAACGACCTTCAAATTCGATCATAAACCGACTCATAGCAGCACGCCAATCCCGAATTGGCATATTCCACTTTTTTGATGCAGCTTCAATTGCCAAATAGATTACCTTTCTGACCGAGTCATCGGTTGGAAAGAGCTTACGCTTCTTGATTGCCTGCCGAATCACACTATTTAGTGATTCAATTGCATTGGTGGTGTAAATCGCTTTACGAATATCTGCTGGATAAGCAAACAAGGTATTTAGGTTCTGCCAGTGCCCGTACCAAGATTTGCTAATCTGCGGGTATTTATCATCCCATGTGCTCGCAAAGACTTCTAATGCCTGCAAGGCAGACTCTTCAGTAACAGCTTGATAAATACGCTTCAAGTCACTGGTGACGGCTTTATAGTCCTTCCAACTCACATATTTCAAACTGTTGCGTACCATGTGGATAATACATAGTTGAATGCGTGTTTGTGGGTAGACGGTAGTAATCGCATCAGGAAAGCCTTTCAAACCATCTACACAGGCAATCAGAATGTCTTGTACACCACGATTCTTTAGTTCTGTTAGAACGGACAGCCAGAATTTGGCACCTTCATTCTCGGCGATCCACATACCTAGCAGTTCTTTGTGACCCTCGAGGTTAACACCCAATGCTAGAAAGACAGCTTTGTTAATAACGCTGTTGTCCTGTCTGACCTTCACCACAATGCAATCAAGGTACACGATGGGGTAAATGTTATCGAGTGGGCGATTCTGCCACTCAATCACTTGCTCTTTAACCGCATCTGTCACCTTGGAAATCAAACTAGGAGATACATCTGCATCGTATAGTTCTTTGAATGTACTGACGATTTCACGGGTGGTCATGCCTTTGGCATACAGCGATAGGATTTGGCTATCCATGCTGGTGATTCTGGTTTGGTGTTTCTTCACTAATTGTGGTTCAAATGTACCATCACGATCACGTGGGGTATTCAGCTCAAACTCACCATCACCCGTTAGTAGTTGCTTCTTACTGTAGCCATTACGTGCATTGCCTTTGGCACTAGGCTGGTGACGCTCATGCCCTAAATGCTCAGTGAGTTCTGCATTTAGGGCTGTTTCAACGGTAAGTTTCTTTAGAGCTTTACTGAATTCATTCAGGTCAGAATCTGTTTTTAGGTTTTTGGCAAATTCTTTTGCCAGTGCCATCAATTGACTGTGATCCATTGTGGATGTCTCCATCTATCCCTATTACAGGGTACTAAGATTTGGACATTTACACAGTTTTATTTACAGGCTCATTTTAATGAATCATTTAGTTATTATTTTTCATTGTTTGTTTTGTTTGTTGGTGTGATTTTTAGCATTCTTATGGTAATTAATTTTTTTATAAAAAGTCTTGATAGTAACGATTCATAATTTGGGAATCATATTAAACCAACTCTAATTAAGCAAACAAAACTACACCAAACATTATGTCTATGAACCAGATAGCTTTGTACCGTTATTACAAACAGGCTATACCCATTTTATTGAACTGATAGAAACACCTGATTAACGTCAAGTCCAAGATGTACCTTATTCGATTTATAAAGATCCAGTATGGAAAACAGACACCCGAAAGAACAAAGCTGAATTGGAACGTGTTGCGTTTTATCACTGCGACCAAGTGGGAACTCCGCGAACTTTAAGCAATGAGTTAGGCGAGTGTATTTGGGAAATCAAACAGGACACATGGGGTACAACACAAGAAATCAAAACTTTAAATGAATCCAATCCACTTGAGCAAACTAACTTAAGATTCCAAGGACAATATTACGATAAAGAAACAGGTTTACACTATAACCGTTATCGTTATTACGAGCCGTATAGTGCAAGGTATGTGAGTAAAGACCCGATTGGGCTGTTTGGTGGATTAAACAATTCTGCTTACGTAAGTGATCCAAATCAGTGGATTGATCCGATGGGGTTGCAAAACCAAAAGAATAAGAATGCTGAAGACTATACTAAAGCTAAAGGTCTTATGATTGCATCTGAAGAAAGAGCATTAAAGGCTAATTTAAGAATTATAGAGGAAGCCAAAGCAAAGAAAGAACGTATTGATAGATCGTTAAAAGAAGAATCACTTAAAAATGCTAAAGTAGCAGCAGAAAAGAAAGCACGCCAGAACTTAACTTATAATCCAAGTGGTTTAGGTAGAGATAGAGAATTAGATCACATTAACAGGGTAGAGCAGTGTACAGCAAACCAACAATGTACTATAGACTATATGACATGTAGTGCATCTGCAATTGATATTAATGAGTCAATTGCAATTAATCTACATAACGGTAACTTATATGCTGGAACAACTTTATCAATTGAACAAATTAAAAAGATCTATGCACTAAAAACTACTCCAGTGCCTTTAAGAAGTGGAAAATTTGGATTTAAAAGTTCAGTAAGTTGTATGTTATTTAGTATTCGAAATATTCCAAAAAGTAATGATAGAGGAAAAGCTGTTGATGCTGCACTCGATGGAGTATCGTTAAGTGCGGGAGCTGCAGCTGGCATTTTTCAATTTGGAGTTGATAAATCTTTAACAGATCCTGATAAAATGTTTGAAAAAGATAAAAATACTGCAAAAATAAAATTGTCGGAGGCACAAAAGGGTGCACCATTTGCTGTAGGTATGGGAGTTGGGTTTGGAGGAGGTACAGATGCTGGTATAGGAGTAATGACAAAAATAGGTAATATTAAGGATATGTTTTAATATATACATAACTGTATTTTTGGACTAAAAATTTATGAAAAAAATTATATTTTTCTGTATGAGTATATGCTTAGTAGGTTGTAATGGTATTAACAAGGAACCCAGCAAAATACAAAAAGCAGAAATTCATGCTAAAGATGAAATCAATAAATGGTTTAAAAATTATCATCCCATTATGGCTTCGGAAATTATTACCACTCGTTATATACTTTATGTTTACACATTAAACAATAAATATAATCCTGATATAAATAAAAAAATCATTTCAGAATGGGAAAAAAGTGGTTGGCGTGCAGTCAAAGATGAAGATGGTAAGAAATTCTTTTGTGATAATAATGGGAATATTATAGAAACAGTTGAACCTCTATCGATCAATAATAAAAAATTAAATGGAATTGTGGCAACTCAATTAGATGATATATGGCAAATAGGGTATTCGTACAGAACAGGTGGAAATGATGAATGTAAATAATTAGGGTGTATTGAAACTTTTACACTAAAAATAGCAAAGTAGTAAAATTAAATTGTCAAATAAAATTATTTCGGATCAGAAAGCAAAAGAGGCGAAAAAATAGAATGCTGACAATTATTGCTGAAGTAATCATTTCTTTCTTTGTTTCTAATTATGAAAGTGAAAAATATCCATATTTAATAAGTTTTTTTAAAGGGATAGTTTTAGGTGTTTCTGCCTTTTTTTTATATATGCTGATTGATTTTTTTAATAATGATTTAATGGATGTAGAAAAAATAATATTATCTTTTTTCGCATCATTAGGAATTGGTTTGTTAGCTTCTTTATTCTTTATGGGATGTAAATGGTTAGATTTAAACTCAAAAAATTAGCTGAAAAATAAAGCGAAATTAATTATGGTTTATTTGTTGATAAATAGTATATCTGAATTTTTGGAAGTCATTTTAGATGTAATAATCATCCAGTTTTGTATTTTTTTATCCGTTCAATAATTCTTGGAATTTTTATTTTTTGTTAGCACTCTTTATGCTTATTTAAAAATTGATGACTTTGGAGTTGGTGATATTGTTTTTAATTTATTAAACGGAATTTTAATTGGATTTTTTACGTCAATATTTATTTTGATTTGGGGTGAAGTTGTAGAGTTTATAGATAGAATTTCACGGAAATAGTAAAATGGCTTTATATAAATATTTTAAAATTAATTTTAAATATTGTTGATGATTTTGATAAAGATGATGAAAATGAATTTTAAAGGATTGTGTGGTAAAAATTAATTTGTTAAATTTTTTTGGAATCATAAGAGAGTTATTGATTGAGCAGGTTGTTTAGTTTTTTAAGTTATTGATTCCAAGGAAAAATAATGTTAACAATATTATTAGAGATAATAATGAGTGTATTCATTGCTAACTTTAAAGCAGTAGAGCATCCTATTATTAATTTTATTATACGTGGCTTTATAATTGGGCTAACTTGTTTTTTAATAGGTTTATTTTTATCAATAGTAAGTGGTTCAGACTTTTCATTTATTTTTGCTTTAAAATTTTGTTCAGTAGTTGGATTAGTTGGAACAATATGGGTTTTTTTAATAGAATTTATCTTTGGGGTTAAAGACAAAAAGTCATCATAAGGTCTCTTTCTTAAGTCAAAAATATGATGTCGAACGAATTACATGGGTAAGAAAAGTACCTTTTTCCTCTAAAGGAAAGGCTAAAAATGACAAGGACTTTATGTTGATTTATGGTTTTCAAGTAACTTATTAAAGATGCTTAATTTGTGATGAATCAACAGATGAAGACTTGATTGATAGAAATTATTCGATCACGAACTGTTCAAAATCTGCTAATGTTTCTATAAGGGCTTTTAAGTTAGGGTGTAATATAAATGTCGGATGGAATTATTTTAATTTTATTTTTATCATCACTACTGCTTTATGTTATTTTATTTTGTATAGTTCGATTTTATTTGTTTAAATATTTTACTAATAAAAAGATTGTAATTGACTATTTGGATTTCAATTTAAAAAGTTTTCAACATACTAAGTATCTTTATAAAATAGTTTTTAAAGGCTTTGATAATGGAAATTTCTATGCAAAAAGATTAAGATTTTTATATCTTATACAGATTTGTTTTTTATTTATTTTTATTATTTCATTTTTTTTAATGTTGATTTGATTTATGAGGTTCAGTCTTATTTTTTGTTTTGGACTAATTTTCAAATACTCATTCTATTAATTTTAATGAGCTGTGTAGAAGTGAAGTATGGTAAAATTAACTTAAAGGTGTGATGTACATATGAGAACTGATTTTAATACTGCGAAAAATTTAGAATTATGTACAAGTAGTAATATTAGACCTGTTATAGTTATGCAAAGAGTCGCTAATAAGAAGATTGTTTAAGGAGTGAAAAAACAATTAAAGATTATAGTTTCGGAGAAGTGAAAGGATATCTTGTCGAAGGTGCATAATCTTTTATGATAAGGTTATTGATAAGATGAATAAAAGTGAAAATGAATAGGTTAATTTAATAAGGTTTTATATGCAAAAGTTTCTATTGATTGTGTTGATTACATTGGGTGGATGTACAACAAATAATAATAAAAATGCTCAATTTGAAGTTGAACGTTTAAATTATATTGCTGGTTGTTCTGAATCTGGGGAATTTGATGAGAATACATGTAAATGCTCTTTTGATTATTTAGTAGAAAATTTAAAAAAAGATTTTTATAAAGATCCAGAGGTATTAGATGAAGCAAACCCAAAATATAGTGAATTTGTAATGCATTCAAAAAAAGCTTATCAATTGTGTATTAAGGAATAGGTTGTATTGATCGGTTCGATATTTATAAAAGATAATCTTTCAAAGGATTAATTGAATAATTTCAATTGTAAATCTAGGTGCTAATTAGATGAAACTTCATATTTTATGCTTAATGACGGTTTTACTAGCTTCGGGATGTACTGAAGGTAGTCAAAGCAATAAAAGAGACAATTTAACAAAAGATAATAAAGATCATACAACTTACACATCCAAAACTGATTTAGAGAATGCAGTGAAAGCAAATGATCCTAATGCAATATTTGTTTTAGGTTCAATGTATGCCACTGGAGAGGGAGTTGATCTTAATCCAAAAAAGGCATTTGAATTATTTGAACAAGCTGCAAACTTAGGAAACGATGAGGCAATGTTTCAACTTGGCTTGATATATAATGATGGGTCAAACTACTTAAAAGAAATTGATAATAAAAAGGCTTTATATTGGTATAAAAAAGCAGCTGAGAAGAATAATGCAGCCGCCCTACATAACATGGGAGTAGCATATTATGATGGTGTCGGCGTTGTTCAAAATAAAAGTCAAGCTTACGAATATTTCCATAAAGCAGCAGAGTTAGGTTTTTTACAATCACAAATAATAGTTGCTTATCAATTATATACAGGAACGGGAATAACAAAAGATTTAAGCCAGTCTTTTTATTGGTCTATGAAAGCAGCAGAGCAAGGAGATATAAAATCTCAAAATAATGTTGCCCTCAACTATGAGAAAGGTGAGGGCGTTGAGAGAGATCCTATTAAGGCTCTGAATTGGTTTATAAAATCAGCGAACAATGGTAATGTTGAAGCTCAGTATAATACCGCTCTTAAGTATTTTTCAGGAAATGGTACCAATCAAGATTTTAATAAGGCAATTGAATATGCTGAAAAAGCGGCAACTTCTAATAATAAAGCTGCTATAGCATTATTAATTGATATCTATTCAGATATAAAAAATCCGAATTATAATACAGAAAAAGCAAACTATTGGAAATCAAAACTTGAATGAATCATGATTTTATAAAATTTAAGCTTTTATTTAACCTTGTAGTAAAGTAGTTAGAAATATGAATGTTAAAAATATTATATTTTTATAATTATTTATTTGACTTCTGCATGCACAGAAGGTAGTCGGAATAATAAAACAGAAAATTTAACAAAAGATTATAAGGATCTTACAACTTATACGTCTAAAGCTGATTTAGAAAGTGCAGCGAAAGAAAATGATCCAGAAGCAATATTTGTTTTAGGTTCAATGTATGCCACAGGAGAGGGAGCTGAAGTTAATCAAAAAAGGGCATTTGAACTATTTGAACAAGCTGCAAAATTAGGATCTTCTAATGCAATATTACAATTAGGGTTAATTTATCGAAATGGTAATAACTATATAAAAAAGGATGATAGAAAGGCTTTAGAATGCTTTGAAGCTGGTGCAAAAAAAGGGAATCCCTCAGCTATACATAATGTTGGTTTAGCTTATTATCAGGGGGTTGGTGTTAAGGAAGACAGAAGTAAAGCATTTAAATATTTCATTCAGTCTGCCCAGCTTGGTCTTTTACAGTCTCAAACTATAGTTGCTTCACAGTTATATAGAGGAGATGGAGTAACTAAAAATCTAAGTGAATCTTTTAAATGGTCTATGAAAGCAGCAGAACAAGGAGATGTGGAGTCACAAAATGATATTGGAATATCATATGAGAAAGGTGAGGGAGTTGATCGAGACCCTACTCAAGCACTGATATGGTTTGAAAAAGCAGCTAAAAATGGAAACATAGAAGCCCAATATAATGCAGCATTGAAATACTATAGTGGTGGTGGCGTTGTACAAAATTATGATAAATCTATTAAATATGCAGAGATGGCTGCAAGCAATGGGAATAAACCAGCAGTAGAGTTATTGTTAAATATTTATTCTGATGAAAATAATCCAAAATATAATCCAGAGAAGGCAAACTATTGGAAACCTAAGCTTGAATGATTCATGGTTTTACAACAATAGTTTTTATTTAAATATTTGATATTAATGAAAATAAATTAATTAGAGTTATGGTAGCTCGATTAGATCAAATATGGCAATTAGGCTATTCGTACAGAACAGGTGGAAATAATGAATTTAAAAAATGAATATCAGTCATTTTCCCACCTAAACCACTTGTCTCAAGTCGCGAGCTGTTTCCTGTAACAACGGCAAAATATGCGTAATTAAATAATCTTGAGTTGTGCGGATTGTTGGAGACACGATATTTAAAGCTGCAACTACATCAGCATTGGCATCATAGATCGGTACAGCAACTGCATGTACACCTAACTCATGTTCTTCACACGAGTAGCACCAATCTTGTTCTTTAATCTCATGCAACAATGCCAAAAACACTTCACTGTCTGTATGGGTATATTTAGTCAATCGCTTCAAAGGATATTTTTCTAACCACTCTTTTTGCTCATCTTTATTTAGATGTGCCAACAAAATTTTGCCTGCGGATGTGGCATGAGCGGGGAGTCGGTTACCCAAATGCAAACCATAAGGATTAACACGGTCAGTTTGTTGATGCGCTGCACTACGTGCAATGGTAATGGCTTCATAACCATCCAGCACCATGACTGAATAAATCAGTGATGTTTGATTGGTGAGTAAGTTTAATAAAGGCTGACAAATTTTAGGTAAGGGAGAACCATCCAGATACGCACCTGAGAACTTTAAAATTTTGGGGGTTAAATAATAATAATGACCATCAAAGTCCAAATACCCCAAGTATTCTAAAGTCAGTAAATGACGACGTGCAGCAGCACGGGTCATACCCGTTTTCTCTGCGGCTGTACTCATATTTAAACGGTGACGTTCAGGACCGAAGCAATCTAAAATCGCCAAGCCTTTGGCAATACCTGCGATAAAGTCTTCATGTCGAATCACTTTCTTATTTTCACGGTGATGAATCAAGCGACGATTTTTATTTTTATCATTTTCCATAATTTAGAGCATTCCTACAAAATCCTTTGATGAATAATTATTCTAATCGAAACACGACTAATTTAGTTGGATAATGTTCGATGATCGAACATTAAAAATAATAATCGCACAAAATAGCTTTTAGAAGATAGAAGTCTGTTCAGAATTTATCAAGAATAAAGATAAGAAATCCGAACAAAACACTCAACTTAGTTTTATCGACTTTTAGGATGAAAAATTGAGTGCTACACAGTACAGGAAGTAGTCAGATGATTGATAAGCGTGCCGGCTCATTGACAGAGGTTTTGTCACAAATCAAGGATGGTTCAACCATTATGATTGGCGGCTTTGGAACGGCAGGACAACCCGCAGAGCTAATTGATGGATTGATTGAGCTTGGCGTCAAAGACTTGGCCATTGTCAACAACAATGCAGGCAATGGCGATTATGGTTTGGCAAAACTCCTCAAATCAGGGGCTGTACGTAAGATCATCTGTTCATTCCCGCGCCAGTCTGATTCATGGGTATTTGATGAACTCTATCATGCAGGCAAGATTGAATTAGAACTTGTTCCTCAAGGAAACTTGGCATGTCGCATTCAAGCCGCGGGGATGGGTTTAGGGGCAGTATTCACACCAACAGGTTTTGGTACATTGCTTGCCGAAGGAAAAGAAACCCGTCATATCGACGGAAAAGACTATGTGCTTGAGTATCCGATCAAAGCTGATTTTGCCTTGATCAAAGCCCATCAAGGCGATCGTTGGGGCAATCTGGTCTATCGTAAATCTGCACGAAACTTTGGACCGATTATGGCGATGGCGGCGGATGTCACCATTGCACAGGTTTCTGAAATCGCAGAACTCGGTCAACTTGATCCTGAACATATCATTACACCCGGGATTTTTGTACAGCATGTAGTTGCTGTCAATGCGGGACAGGGAGAAGCAGCATGAGCTATCAAAAACTAAGCCGTGACCAAATTGCAGAACGTGTTGCACAAGACATTCCCGATGGCGCTTATGTGAATTTAGGTATTGGTTTACCGACCAAAATCTCGAAATATCTTCCTTCAGACAAAGATGTATTCCTACATTCTGAAAATGGTTTGTTGGCGTTTGGTCCACCCCCTGCCAAAGGCGAAGAAGACCCTGAACTGATTAATGCAGGCAAAGAGTTTGTCACCATGCTCACAGGCGGAAGCTTTTTCCATCACGGCGATTCTTTTGCCATGATGCGTGGTGGGCACTTGGATATTGCAGTATTGGGTGCCTTCCAAATTGCTGAAAATGGTGATCTTGCCAACTGGCATACAGGCGCTCCTGATGCGATTCCTGCGGTGGGTGGTGCGATGGATTTGGCAGTCGGTGCCAAGAAAGTCTTTATCACCACTGACCATGTCACCAAACAAGGCGAACCCAAAATCGTGGCTGAGCTGACCTATCCTGTGACTGGCAAAAAATGTGTCGACCGGATCTATACCGATCTGTGTGTGATTGATGTGACTCCAGACGGTTTAAAAGTGATTGAAAGAGTAGCGGGTCTCAGCTTTGAAGAATTGCAGTCGATGACGGGTGCTCAATTGCTTGATGCAACACAGCAGAATTAATGGATGAAATCCCCCTAAATCCCCCTTTGTTAAAGGGGGGACTTCACCTAAATAAATAATGGGCTGAAGTCTCTCTCCTTTTTAAAGGATGAGAAGCACTGCTTCTTAAGAGAGATTATTTAAGGAAAAACACATGAAAAATGCTTATATCATTGATGCCATTCGAACTCCATTTGGTCGTTATGCCGGTGGACTTGCAGCTGTAAGAGCGGATGATTTAGGTGCTGTGCCGATTCAAGCCTTAATGCAACGCAACCCTAGCGTGGATTGGCAACAAGTCGATGATGTGATTTATGGCTGTGCCAATCAGGCAGGTGAAGACAACCGAAATGTGGGTCGTATGTCTGCATTATTGGCAGGGCTGTCTGTCGAAGTGCCTGCAACTACGGTCAATCGTTTATGTGGTTCTTCACTGGATGCGATTGCGATGGCAGCACGGGCGATTAAAGCCGAGGAAGCCGATCTGATCATTGCAGGTGGTGTGGAAAGCATGAGTCGAGCACCCTATGTGATGGGCAAATCCGACAGTGCTTTTGGGCGTAGCCAAAAGATTGAAGACACCACCATGGGTTGGCGCTTTATCAATCCAAAGCTAAAAGACATGTATGGTGTAGAAACCATGCCACAAACGGCTGAAAATGTGGCTGAGCAATTCAACATCAACCGTGCTGATCAAGATCAGTTTGCATTGAACAGCCAGCAACGTACAGCAGCAGCACAGGCACAGGGCTTTTTTAAACAAGAAATTGTTGCTGTGACCATTCCTCAGCGTAAAGGTGATGATTTGCTGGTGGATCAAGATGAGCATCCACGAGCGTCAACCACATTGCAAGCCTTGCAAAAATTAAAAGGTGTGGTGAAAGCAGAAGGTACGGTAACTGCGGGTAATGCTTCAGGAATTAACGACGGTGCAGCCGCTTTACTGATTGCATCAGATCAAGCCGTTACACAGTATCAATTAAAACCACGTGCCAAAATCATTGCAGCAACAACCGTGGGAATAGAACCTCGAATCATGGGTTTTGCACCTGCACCAGCGATCAAGAAATTACTTCAACAGGCACATCTGAGTTTAGCGCAGATGGATGTGATTGAGCTGAATGAAGCCTTTGCTGCCCAAGCTTTGGCAGTGACTCGTGATTTAGGCTTGGCAGATGATGATGCACGGGTCAATCCGAATGGTGGTGCGATTGCTTTGGGGCATCCATTGGGTGCATCAGGTGCCCGTTTGGTGACAACCGCCCTCAACCAACTTGAACAGATTCAAGGGCAATATGCTTTGTGTTCAATGTGCATCGGTGTGGGTCAAGGCATCGCCATGATTATTCAACGTGTCGAGTGAGGTCTGTGATGAGCCAGTTATACGCCAGCTTATTTTATCAACCTGATGTCACTGCGATCTTTAGTGATCAAGCTTTATTGGGTTATATGATTCAAGCCGAAGTCGCTTTGGCAAAAGCGCAGGCACAGGTCAATGTGATTCCAGAATCAGCGGCTACCGTCATTGAAAGCGTTGGGCAAGATGCTTTAATGCAGATGGATATCGATGCATTGGCTGTTGCAGCTGGTTTGGCTGGAAATGTTGCGATTCCTTTTGTGAAGCAATTTACAGCCTTAGTTAAACAGCAAGATGAAGATGCCGCCCGTTATGTACATTGGGGTGCAACCAGTCAAGATATTATTGATACAGCAACCATTTTGCAGTGTCGAGATGCATTGATCTTGATTGAGCAACAATTGCAACAGACGTATCAGGTCTGCTTAAAGCAAGCACAACAATACCGTGATCAAGTCATGATTGGGCGTACATGGTTACAACAGGCTTTACCGATCACGCTTGGATATAAGTTTGCACGTTGGGCGGCTGCTTTGCAACGTGATCTTGAACGTCTTAATCGTATGCAACAACGAGTTTTAACCGCCCAACTGGGAGGTGCTGTAGGTTCGTTGGCTTCTTTGCAAGATCAAGGTTCAGCTGTGGTCGCAGCTTATGCACACTTACTCAATTTAACTGCACCGACATGTACATGGCATGGTGAGCGAGATCGCATGGTTGAGATCGCCAGCGCTTTAGCTTTGATTGTCGGCAATGTCGGCAAAATGGCAAAAGATTGGTCATTGCTGATGCAGACTGAAATCGCCGAAGTCTTTGAACCCACTGCAAAAGGTCGCGGTGGTTCATCCACGATGCCTCATAAACGTAATCCTGTTGCAGCAGCTTCAATCCTTGCAGCAGCCAATCGTGTTCCTGCTTTGATGGCAAGTGTTTACCAAAGTATGGTGCAAGAGCATGAACGTGCTTTGGGGGCTTGGCATGCTGAATGGTTGGCAATTCCTGAAATTTTTCAGTTATGTGCAGGTGCTTTAGAGCGCACACATGATGTATTGGCACATATGCAAGTAAATGCAGTCGCCATGCAACGTAATCTTGAGTGTACTCAAGGTTTAGTCATGGCAGAAGCAGTCATGATGGCACTTGCAGTAAAAATTGGGCGTTTAAATGCGCATCATTTGGTTGAACAAGCATGCCAACAAGCGGTGGCTGAACAGAAACATTTAAAAACGGTATTAGCCGAGATGGATCAAGTCAATACCTACTTCAATGAGCAGGCGTTGCAAGCATTGTTTAACCCGATATCTTACTTGGGCAATATTCAGGCTCAAATTGATGCAGTACTGCAAGCCGCACAAGAGGATCAAAGATCATGATGATCAATAACCGTCAAGGACACCAACTTGCTGTGCAAGTACAGGGTTTGAAAGATGCTCCAGTGATTATGTTTTCCAACTCTTTGGGAACTGATCATGGGATGTGGCAAGCACAGGTTGCTGTATTGGCAGCACATTATCAAATTATTACTTATGACACACGTGGTCATGGTGAGAGTGAGGTGGTTGCCCACACGACCTTGCAAAATCTAGCTGAAGATGCAGTTGATATCCTAGATGCTTTAAACATTACCAAAGCACATTTCTGTGGTATTTCGATGGGTGGAATTACTGCGCTTGCTTTGGCGATGAATCATGCTGAACGTTTTCATAGTATTAGCGTAGCAAATTCAGCCGCAAAAATTGGCACTGCTGAAGCTTGGAACAGTCGAGCGGAGAGTGTGGAGCAACATGGTTTAGCTGAAATCGTAAAAACGACACATACCCGTTGGTTTAGTGAGCATTTTGATTATGCCCATGATGTATTGGCACAAAAAACCATTCAAAGTTTAGCAATGACTCCATCACAAGGTTATGCCAATGCCTGTAGAGCTTTGGCAGATGCAGATGTTCGGGATCAGTTAAATCAAATCCAAATACCCACATTGATTATTGCGGGGCAGTATGACCCTGTCACCACAGTTCAAGATGCAGAATTTATGCATCAACTTGTTCAAAACAGTCAGCTTGAAATCTTGGCAGCTTCCCATTTATCCAATATTGAACAGCCTCAAGTGTTCAATCAGGCGCTGTCTAAGTTTATTCAAAGCATATAACCGCAAGGGTTAGAAAGGAATTCGCCTACAAGGAGGCAACTATGGCACAGGAATTTGCTGCCCCAAACAAGAGTATGGATGCGCAGGCGCTGATCAATGATGCACCTGTCAGTAAATATCAGTGGATGATTGCAATTATTTGTTTTCTCATCGTATTTGTCGATGGCATTGATACTGCTGCAATGGGCTTTATTGCACCTGCTTTGGCGCAAGATTGGGGCATTGATCGTTCCCAACTTGGACCTGTCATGAGTGCAGCACTGGGTGGAATGATCATCGGTGCATTGGTTTCAGGTCCTACAGCAGATCGCTTTGGTCGCAAGATTGTTTTGACTATTTCGATGCTGATTTTTGGTGGTTTTACACTGGCATCTGCTTATGCACAAGACTTAAACAGCCTTGTGATATTACGCTTTTTAACAGGTATTGGTTTAGGTGCGGCGATGCCAAATGCCACTACCTTGTTCTCAGAATATTGTCCACAACGCATTCGCTCATTGCTCGTGACCTGCATGTTCTGCGGTTATAACTTGGGGATGGCGATTGGTGGATTTATCAGTAGTTGGTTAATCCCGACCTTTGGTTGGCACAGTCTATTTTTACTGGGCGGAATCGCACCACTGATACTCATGGTATTGGTCATTTTCGTGTTGCCAGAATCTTATCGCTTCTTGATTGTCAAAGGACAATCAACAGAGAAGGTTCGCAAAATTTTAAACCACATTGCACCAGAGCAGGTAAAAACTGCGCAAACATTTCATATTCCAGAAGAGCAGTCTGCTGTTGCAGAAAAGAAAAATGTATTCGGTATGTTGTTTTCAAAACAATATGCCAAAGGCACGCTCTTACTTTGGTCGACCTATTTTATGGGCTTGGTGGTGATTTATTTGCTGACCAGCTGGTTACCGACCTTGATGCGTGAAACGGGCGCGACCATGGAACGAGCTGCATTTATCGGTGGTTTATTCCAGTTCGGTGGTGTGATGAGTGCCTTATTTATTGGTTGGGCGATGGATCGCTTTAACCCAAATCGCATTATTTCCGCTTTCTATTTTATCGCAGGTTTGTTTGCAGTCGCTGTGGGGCAAAGCCTAAGCAATCCAACTTTATTGGCACTATTGGTGTTATGTGCCGGGATAGCCATCAATGGTGCGCAATCTTCTATGCCTGCTTTAAGTGCTCGTTTTTACCCAACGCAATGCCGTGCAACAGGGGTTGCTTGGATGACGGGTATTGGACGATTTGGTGCTGTGTTTGGTGCATGGATCGGGGCTGTTTTATTGGGCAATGATTGGTCTTTTACCGCTATTCTCAGTTTGCTCATGATTCCAGCAACCGCAGCAGCCATCGCTATTTTTGTTAAATCTTTGGTTGCTCATACCGATGCAACCTAATGCTCATTTTTCTAGATGAGGAATAACGTCAATGAATGATGATCAACGCTATCAACAAGGGCTTAAAGTCCGTACCGAAGTACTTGGTGAACAACATGTCGGCCGCTCTTTAGCGAACCTAAATGATTTTAATCAAGACTTCCAGAATTTTATCAGTCGATTTGCATGGGGTGAAGTATGGTCTCGTGAAGGTCTACCACGTCATACACGTAGTTTAGTGACCATTGCGATTTTATTGGCATTGGGACGAGAGGATGAACTCAGAATGCATTTACGTGCTTGTTTTAACAATGGTGTGACCAAGGATGAACTTAAAGAATTGATTTTGCATAGTTCATTATATGCAGGTTTGCCAGCAGCAAATGCAGCAATGCATATGGCTGAAGACGTTTTTAAAGAGCTGGGTATCGAAGTGCAGCCTATTGCGACACCACTACAAGATTAAGGAGACCAGCATGTTAAGTCATACATTGGGTGCATATCCACAACGTAACACCGATGATCATCCGCCAGCATATACACCGGGCTATAAAACCAGTGTATTACGCTCGCCAAAAAATGCATTGATTTCGATTAATGAAACCTTGACAGAAGTGACCTCACCGCATTTTTCCCCCAATCTTTTTGGTGCGAAAGATAATGATTTGATTTTGAACTATGCCAAAGACGGTTTACCAGTCGGTGAACGTATTATTGTCCATGGTTATGTTCGTGATCAGTTTGGTCGTCCAGTCAAAAATGCCTTGTTAGAAGTTTGGCAAGCCAATGCTTCAGGGCGTTATCGTCATCCAAATGATAAGTTTATCGGCGCGATGGATCCAAACTTTGGTGGCTGTGGTCGTACTTTAACTGATGAAAATGGATTCTTCATTTTTCGTACCATTAAACCGGGTCCTTATCCGTGGCGTAACCGTATCAATGAATGGCGTCCAGCGCACATCCATTTTTCATTGATTGCAGATGGTTGGGCACAGCGCTTAATTTCGCAGTTCTATTTTGAAGGCGATACGCTGATTGATAGCTGCCCAATTTTAAAAACGATTCCTTCTGAAGATCAGCGTCGTGCCCTGATCGCACTCGAAGATAAAAACAACTTTATTGAAGCGGATAGCCGTTGTTACCGCTTTGATATTCATCTTCGTGGTCGTCGTGCGACTTATTTTGAAAATGATTTGACTTAAGGGTGTATACGATGAACGCATGGAATTTTCAAGAACTGAAAGAGACCCCATCTCAAACAGGTGGTCCTTATGTTCATATTGGCTTATTGCCTCAACAAGCCAATATTGAAGTGTTTGAACACAACTTTAATCACCAATTGACCAATGACAAAACTCAAGGGCAACGTATTCGCCTGGAAGGTCAAGTTTTTGACGGACTGGGTTTGCCATTAAGAGATGTGTTACTGGAAATCTGGCAAGCAGATAGCAATGGTGTTTATCCAAGTCAGGCAGATACCCAAGGCAAAACTGTAGATCCACATTTTCAAGGCTGGGGGCGTACAGGGGCGAATTTTGAAACAGGTTTTTGGCATTTTGAAACTGTAAAACCCGGTGCTGTAGCTGGACGTAAAGGTTCGATTCAAGCACCTCATATTGCCGTGGTGCTGTTTGCACGTGGCATCAACATTGGACTACATACCCGTATTTATTTTGAGGATGAAGTAGATGCCAATGCCAATGATCCAGTTTTAAACAGTATTGAATGGGCGACTCGTCGTCAGACTCTTATTGCCAAACGTACGGAAGTTGATGGCGAAATCGTCTATCGCTTTGATATTCGTATTCAAGGTGAAGATGAAACGGTATTTTTTGATATCTAAGTATTTTGTCAAATCTTACTTTGATCATCATGGAGTTTGATCAATTTATGATTTTCCTCCCCGTAAAAAGGGAGGATGAATGCGATTTAAGTACATTGGTTTAAAGCATAGGACATTAAAACAGTATCTATATTCGAATTATTTATTACAGATCATCTATTAAGGAAGATGGAAAATGAAATTAAAAAAAATTGCAGCAGTGATGCTGGCATTGAGCCCAATTTTTACATTGCAAATGACACAAGCACAAACACTTCCAGTACAGCGTGTTGAATTATCTGAACTGGCAAAACTTCCAGTGAAAACGATTGTACCGATTACTGCCAAAACTCAAGAACAAGCCTTGGCGCAAGCCAAAGTGATTGCAAGTAATCCCGATGCAGATTTAGCGGAATTCCGTATCGACTTGCTCGACTTTGCCAACAACACACAACAAGTGATTGCTTTGGGGCATCAACTTAAACAGATTTTAGGCAGCAAGCCGATGATTGCTACCATTCGCACACACAATGAAGGTGGGCAGTTGACCATCACTGATGCGGATTATGCAAAAATTTATCAAGCTTATTTAAAGCAGCCATTTATGGATATGTTAGATGTGGAGATGTTCCGAGATCCACAAGCCGTAAACAGTATCGTAAAACTGGCACATGCCAAAAAAGTATTGATTGTGATGTCGAATCACGATTTTAAAAAGACACCTAATGAAGATGAGATCATTCAACGTTTACTTAAACAGGATGAGCTTGGGGCAGATATTTTAAAAATCGCAGTGATGCCACAAAGCAAACAAGATGTATTCACCTTAATGAATGCCACTTTAAAAGTGAGTCAACAATCCAAAAAGCCATTATTGACCATGTCGATGGGCAAGTTGGGCACTATTTCTCGAATTGCTACGGCAAATATGGGCGGCAGCTTTAGCTTCGGCATGATCGGTGAAGCTTCTGCACCCGGTCAAATTGATGTAACCCAATTGAAGCAGTTATTGAAAACTGTTCAACCTACACCATAATTTAAAAGGACTTTTAAGACATGAAATTGATTTCTTTACGTTTAAGCGCATTGGCGATAGGGCTTGCAGTTTCTGGTTTAGCAATGGCGGAAAGCTATGTGGTAGACCGCTATCAGGATGACAGTGAAAAAGGTTCATTGCGCTGGGCAATTGAACAGGCAAATGCCAAACCGACTGAGGCCAGTGAGATTTTGATTCAAGCGGTTGGGACAGCACCTTATACCATCAAGGTGAATAGTCCTTTACCTGAGATTAAAGCACCCGTAAAAATTACGGGAACCCAATGGGCGAAAACAGGTGAATTTATCGCCATTGATGGTTCAAATTATATTAAAGGGACAGGTGTTGAAGCTTGTCCGGGAGCGGTTGAAGGGCAGTTTGGTACCAATGTGCGTACCACAACTTTACCAGGCTTAGTTTTGCGTGACATCAACGGGGTCACTATTCAAGGTGTAGAAATTCGCCGTTTCTGTATTGGTATTTTAATGAATCGTGCCAGTAATAACCTGATTCAAAATAACCGCATTATGCATAACTATGGTGGTGCAGGCGTGATGTTGACAGGAGATGATGGCAAGGGCAATCCTACTGCAACCACCACCAATAACAATAAAGTGCTGAATAATTATTTCCAAGACAATGGTGATGGGCTTGAATTAACCCGTGGTGCAGCATTTAACTTGGTTGCAAATAATCACTTTATTTCAACATCTGCAAATCCAGAGCCATCGCAAGGTATTGAGATTTTATGGGGCAATGACAATGCCGTGGTGGGCAATAAGTTTGAAAACTATTCAGATGGCTTGCAGATCAACTGGGGCAAGCGAAATTATATTGCCTACAATGAACTGACCAATAACTCGAATGGTTTTAACTTAACAGGCGATGGCAATATTTTTGACAGCAATAAAGTCCATGGAAACCGTGTTGGTATTGCGATTCGTTCTGAAAAAGATGCCAATGCACACATCACGCTTACCAAGAACCAAATTTGGAATAACGGTCAAGACATTAAGCGCTGTGAAGCGGGGGGGAGTTGTGTACCTAATCAACGTGTAGGTGCGATTATCTTTGATATTCCGGGATTGGAACATGCGCACTTTGTGGGTTCACGTGGTCATGGTGTCAAGATTGATCCAGCAAATTTACAGAAAACTTGTCAACAGCCGAATGAGCAAGGTTGTAATGCTCAACCAAATCAAGGCATTCAAGCACCTAAATTAAGCTATGCCAAAGGTCAAGTTACGGTTGAAGTCAAGGGGCAACCAAATCAACGTTATCAGATTGAGTTCTTTGGAAACACTTCAGCGAGCTCAAATGAAGCAGAATTTTATTTAGGTTCAGCTGTTGCTGCGACCAATGGACAAGGTCTAGCCAAGCTTTTATGGAAACCGACCAATAAATTCGCATCTGTTACCGCAAATATTACAGATCGTTTGGGTGCAACTTCTGAACTCAGTTCAGCTGTGAAATTAAAATAACAATCAGGAGCTTGAGATGAATTCAAAAAGATTTTTGATCAAACTGAGTTGCTTGACTGTTGCGCTTTGTACTGTTCAACACAGCTTTGCGAATCAACCGTGGTCACAGGATCGTCAGTGGTTATTGGGTGATTGGAATGGTGAGCGTCAACAACTGGAAAAACAAGGTTATAAATTTACTGCTTCTATTATGAGTCAAGCAGCCACCAATTTAGATGGCGGTTATAACGATAGCAATACTTTTAAAAATGCAGCGCAACTGGCGTTAGGTGCAAATTTTGATCTAGAGAAAATAGCAGGTTGGGACAATACCACCGCCAATATTTTAATCACCAAGCGTGATGGCAATGCTTTGACTTTGGATCGTATTAAAGATCCTCGTTCGAGTGCATTGGGAAATTCACAAGAAATTTATGGTCGAGGTAAAATTTGGCGTCTGACTCAAGCATGGGTCAAAAAAGGATTTGCTGACAATACAGTTCAATTCAAGATTGGGCGTATGGGCATGTCTGACGACTTCAATGGTTCACAGTGTGAATTCCAGAATTTATTACTATGTGGCGGACAGCTTGGAAAATCTATTGGCTCCATTTGGTACAACTTACCTGTGGGGCTATGGGGAACCAATGTTAAATATCAATTTGCGCCAGATTGGACACTGGGTGTGGGTGTCTATGAAGTCAATCCAGACAATATTAAAACCGCCAAAAATAGCGATGGTTTTAATTTGGATATGAATAATGTCAAAGGTGCAACAATTCCTGTTGAACTGGCTTGGCGACCGAAACTCGCGACATTCGATGGTTTGCCAGGTGAATATAAAGTCGGTGCATTGTATTCGACAGCTGAAGCCAATGATATTGCAACCACGGGTAAAGTACATGACGGTAAACACAGTTTTTGGTTGAATGCACAACAACAATTGAGCCAAAAAGGCAATGATCCTAAACGTGGTCTATATGCCAGTGTGAATGTCGTGGTGAATGATAAAGCCACCACAGCAGTCCAAAGCACACAACAATTGGCGCTTTGGTACAAAGGACCATTTGATGGTCGTCCAAATGATTCTATTGGTTTTGGTATTGCCAATTATGTGGTGAATGATCGTTATAAAGACCGTCAAATTGCGCTGAATAATAGTCGTGGTTATGACGAATACGATGCATTTGCAGCAGACTATGTTCCTGTTCAACGTGATGAGTTAAATATTGAACTGAACTATACCTACCAATGGTCACCAGCGGTCATGCTCAGACCAAACCTACAATATATTCATCAACCCGCAGGTGTTAAAGAAGTGGATGATGCATGGGTTGCAGGTTTAAGCATGCGTGTAAATTTCTAATCTAGGAGTATGACGTATGTCTGAATCTTCGAACTCACATACTATACTGAAAATATGGTGTTTTATTTTAGCATTGGCTTTATTACTCACAGGACTGTTTTTTACAGTGGGTGGGATAAAACTGGTGACCTTGGGGGGATCATGGTATTTCGTGATCTCTGGCGTACTCACCTTAGCTTCTGCGATTTTCATTTTTAAGAAAAAAGTGATCGGTGTCGGCTTATTTAGTCTGGTTTTTATCGGTACATTGATTTGGGCTTTGATTGACGCAGGTTGGGAGTTTTGGCCTTTATTCTCAAGACTGATGTTTCCAGCAGGCTTATTTGCAGCATTGATGTTTAGTTTACCAGCCATTCGCCGTTATCAAGCTCAACCGAGCATGAGTCTACCTGCTTATGGCTTGGGTGTTGTGACTGTTGTTGGGATGCTGATTGGACTTTATCAGATGTTCCAACCACATCCAACGGTTGCTGCAACGGGGCAGGCATTGCCATTGGTTCCTGTTAAAACAGACATGAAACAAACCAACTGGCAACATTATGGGCAGGATGCAGGGGGAAGCCGTTTCGCTGCATTGGATCAAATCACTCGAGATAATGTACATCAGTTAAAAGAAGCATGGCGTTTCCGTACAGGTGATTTTACTACAGGTACAGGCAATGGTGCTGAAGATCAAATGACCCCATTGCAAGTCGGCAATAAGATCTACTTATGTACACCGCACAATAACATTTTTGCCTTAGAAGCAGATTCAGGAAAACAACTTTGGAAAGCTGAAGTGAATTCTAAGTCTGATGCGTGGGAACGTTGCCGTGGTGTGGCTTATTTTGATTCAACCCAAGCATTGGTTCAGCCAACTTTGGCAGGTGCTACGCCTGTTCAAGCTGTGGCAAACAATACCTCATGTTTGCGTCGTGTTTATACTAACACACCTGATGGTCGCTTAATCGCAGTCAATGCGGATACAGGTGAACGCTGTAAAGATTTCGGGGTGGATGGTACTGTAGACTTACTCAAAGGTTTGGGTGAGGGAACCACTGCACCACGATTTGAAGTAACCTCAGCACCAACCATCGCAGGTACAGTGATTGTTGTGGGAAGTCGAATTGCGGATAACTTTGCAGCAGATATGCCCGGTGGTGTGATCCGCGCTTATGATGTGATTACAGGGCAATTGCGTTGGGCTTTTGATCCACGTAATCCAGATCCAAACCATGTGTTAAAAGAAGGTGAAACTTATAAACGCAGTTCAGCAAACTCATGGGCTGCGATGTCTTATGACCCGCAAATGAATACGGTATTCTTGCCGATGGGCAGTTCTTCTGTGGATGTTTGGGGTGGCAATCGCCAACCGTTGGACCATAAATACAATTCATCTGTCTTGGCTTTGGATGCGACTACGGGCAAGGAAAAGTGGGTTTATCAAACTGTTCATAATGACTTATGGGATTTTGATTTACCGATGCAACCGAGTTTGGTCGATTTCCCAATGAAAGATGGTTCGAATAAACCTGCTGTGGTGATTGGAACGAAATCCGGTCAGTTTTTTGTCTTGGATCGTTTGACGGGGCAACCTTTAACCAAGGTGATTGAGCAAGCTGTCAAGCCAGCAGATATTCAAGGTGAACAATATAGTCCGACACAACCTCGCTCTGTTGAAATGCCGCAGATTGGTAATCAAACCATTACTGAATCGGATATGTGGGGCGCTACACCATTTGATCAATTGATGTGTCGTATCAACTTTAAATCAATGCGTTATGAAGGCTTATATACTGCACCGGGTAAAGATAAATCGTTAAGTTTCCCAGGCTCTCTCGGTGGTATGAACTGGGGCAGTATTGCTTTCGATCCAAGTCATCAATATATGTTTGTCAATGACATGCGCTTAGGTTTATGGATTCAGTTGATTGAACAAACACCTGAAGATTTGGCTAAACAGGCAAATGGTGGTGAGAAGGTCAATACTGGGATGGGTGCAGTACCGATGAAAGGTACGCCGTATAAAGTCAATAAAGATCGTTTCTGGTCGAAGTTGAATATTCCATGCCAAAAACCGCCTTATGGCACCATGACTGCGATTGATATGAAAACTCGTCAAATTGCATGGCAAGTACCAATGGGAACAGTAGAAGATACTGGACCGATGGGGATTAAGATGGGGCTGAAAGCACCGATTGGAATGCCAACCATTGGTGGTCCAATGGCAACGCAAGGTGGTTTGGTATTCTTTGCTGCAACGCAAGATTACTACCTACGCGCTTTGGACTCATCTTCTGGTAAAGAGCTTTGGAAAGCACGCTTACCTGTGGGTAGCCAAGGCACACCGATCAGCTATGTATCTCCGAAAACAGGCAAACAATATGTCATGATCACAGCAGGTGGAGCGCGTCAATCACCTGATCATGGTGACTATGTGATTGCATATAGTTTGAAATAAGTCTTTATTTTAAACACTAGCAAAAACTGCAATCCTAAGTGATTGCAGTTTTTTTATGAGTTTTCCTAAATAGCTTGGATCATTAACAAATAATGAATAAGACTTTAATCTTTTTCATTATATTTAAAAATTTAATAAAATCATGAATTTATAATTATTTTTTGAATCAGGATGCTAGATCTATTTTAATCTAGAATGTGATTTAGGTTTTAATTTTTTCCTTAAATTTTAGTTAAACTTACTGTTTGAATGATTACAGAAATGTCATTAAATTAAATAGATCAATAATTTATTTTTTTAAATTGGTAATTAATTAAGGTAAAAGTAAATAATGGTTATGTTAATAAAATTATAATATTTAGTTGTTTTTAAAATATAATTGTATTTTTAAATTTTTATTAATAATTTAGTTTAAGTTAAAATAAAAATAAATTAATTAGCTTAACTAAAATATTATAATCTCTTCATCATTCGTCAATTATAAAAATATTTTCTTGATTGCTTAAATTTAAATCAAATAGATTTTTTAAAAATTTAACAGCGGAAAGTTGTTTGTATTTTATTGTATTATATAAATAAAATAAATAAATGATAAAAAGTAATGTATTAGTATGACAATAAATCAATCAAAAAAAATGTGACAGATGTATCATTTGAATCAGAGTGAAGTTCCTGATTTATTTTTGAACTATTGTTATTTTTTTTATAACAAGGTAGTTTTAAATAAATAGTAACTAGATTCACAAATTTGGAATTATTAATTAAGTGAACCTTACTGTTAATAAATATAGGTGAACAAAATAATAATTCAGTACTATTTTTTATTAAAATCCAATGAGGTTTATTGCATGAAAAGTTTATCTTTATCGACAGTAAGTGCGTTAGTTTTAGGTTTAGCATGTACACATACTTTTGCTGTAGACGGCACAATCACTGTCAATGGTGTAGTGACTGATAGCACATGTACATTAACTGGGTCAGGTCCAGGCACTGCTGGCTCTAAAAATATTATCGTGACTCTAGATACAGTTCCAACTTCTACTTTTACAACAGCAAACCAATCTGCTGCAACGAAAAGCTTTGACCTACAACTTAAAAATGGTGCAGGTACAGGTGGCTGTGATGCGGCAACAAATAAAGCACTTAAAGGTTTGTTTTTAGAAACAGCGGCGGCTGCGGATTATGATGCAACAGAAAAAACAGCTTTAGTAAACAAGTCAACAGATGCTTCATCTGCTAAGCCAGTATTTATTCAAATTTTAACTGATGCAGATACACCTGTAGATTACTCACAAGCTTGGGGTACACAAGCAAAAAGTGCGATCACAGGGCTTGCAGCAGATGGTACTGGCACTGCAACCATGACTTATAAAGCACGCTACTTCACTAAAACTGGTTCTGTAGATGCGCAGAATGTGACAGCAACTGTAAATTATACATTGCAATATAACTAATCTGTGTTTGCTTAAATTGTGAAGGGGAATATTATGCGTTATCTACAAGCTGCTATATGTGTATTCTTAACCATGCCACTTGCTTATGCTGGGGTGTCTATAGATGGTACACGTATAATTTTCCCTGCTCAGTCTAAAAGTGTAAATGTCCAACTCAGAAACATATATGACACACCTGCATTGGTACAAGCTTGGATTGATAATGGCGATCCAAAGAAAACCCCTCAGGCAGAAGAAGTCCCATTCGTACTTAATCCACCTTTAGTTCGCATTGAGCCAAATAAAGGGCAAATTATTCGAATTATTCCTTTAGACGCCTCAAAATTAGCAAAAGATCGAGAGTCGATTTATTGGTTCAATATTTTAGATATTCCACCGAGTGACCCGAATTTAGCTGATAAAAATCATTTGTCATTTACGGTACGGACACGCGTTAAATTATTTTATCGTCCAACACAGTTGGCAATGAAAGCCGATCATGCACAACAAAGCCTTCAATTTAAACTAGATCGTTCTGCAAATAGTTTGACCATTAGTAATCCAACACCGTATTACATTACGGTCTTACAAGTAGAAAGTGGAAAAAATCATGCTTTTAACTCCGGCGAAGATGCCATCATGTTAGAGCCTTTTAGCAGTCGTAATTTAAAAAATTTTATCCCCGATCTCACAACAACAAAAATATCCTATGAAATTGTCAATGATCTAGGCGCAGTACAAACATTCGAAGCCGTCATGCAGTAATAAAACACTAATAATGGATCGTTTAGCATGCTAAATTTTAAAAAAAGCGAGCTCTGCTTAATGCTGTTGTCTGCGATTGCTTTGCAGGTGTCAGCTGAAGAAAATCAACAAAATTTGCTCGCACAAGACAATCAACATTTGATTGCTCAAGACAATACTCAATTGGTTGCGCAAAATAATGCTTTAGTGACTTTTAATTCTGCATCTTTATTTGGCAATGACCGTAATGTTTCTTTAGCCAATTTTGAAGTTAAAAACTTTGTTGCGCCTGGTAAATATTTAGTTGAGTTGTCGGTCAATAAGCAAGTGATCGGTAATCAGGAAGTCCGCTTTGATCATTTGGATGGGCAACGTTCGGCTGTGCTTTGTGTAGATACGAATTTATTAAATCAATTTGATTTAATACCAGCGTTTCGTAAAAGTTTAACTGAAATGCCATGTCGAACCATTAAACAAGTCAATGCTGATGCCTATTATGACTTTGATTTGTCTCAATTAAAACTGAATGTTTCCATTCCTCAAGCAATACGAGTCGAACGTCCAGAAGGATATATTGATCCAGCATTATTTAATCAAGGGGTAAATTCAAGTTTTATTGGTTATGCGTTTAACTATAACCGTGATGAAGATCGAGAAAGCAAATACTTGGGTTTAAATGGGGGATTAAATATTGCGGGTTGGTACTACCGACATGCAGGTGCATTTGAGTCTGAAAACTCAGGTTTGGGGCACTATTATTCTGATCAAAACGTGTTATATCGCGATATGACCCGATTAAAATCACGTTTGAGTTTAGGGCAATTCAATACCACAACTTATCGTTTGGATAATTTACCCATTGTAGGTGCGCAATTGGCGTCTGATCAGGAAATGTTACCGTGGTCAGCTCGGCAGTATGCCCCTGTAATTGAAAATTTTGCCAATACCAATGCATTAGTCAGAATTTATCAAAGTGGTCAAAAAATTTATGAGCGTACCGTACCTGCTGGCGCATTTCGTATTACTGATTTAAATACGGCAACTTCAGGAGATTTAACCGTTGAAATTACTGAAACAGGCGGTGAAAGAAGAAGCTTTAATGTTCCGATGCAAAGCAATTATGATTTAGTGCGTCAAGGTCGTTATAACTACAGTGTTGCGGGTGGTCGTTATCGCACACGTCATGAAACAACCCATGATAAATTGTTTCAAGGCAGTTTTAATTACGGGATCAATAATGCCTTGACCATTGGTGCAGGTGCAAATTTTAGTGATGACTATGCCAGTGGCTTGCTGGCAATATCTACTAATACACTACTTGGTGGCGTAACCGCTTCTATAGAACATACTGAATCTGAACTATATCGTAAGGATTATCGTGGGCAAAAATACAGTCTGAATTATCGTTATGATTGGCTAGCTCAAAATCTAAATTTTTATGCAGATTATTCGGCTTATGACCGTGAATATATGAGCATTTCCTCACATTTGTATCAGCGTAATTTGGCTGATTTAACTGATCGTGAGTATGATGACTTTTTGTATAATTATAATCTAAAACAAAATATGGGCATCAGTGTTTCCAAGTCATTCCCAAATACACGTCTCGGTAATTTTAATTTAGCAGTTCGTAAAAATAACTATTGGGATGACAGCCAAGATTATTATCAATATAACCTGAGTTATGGCAATACATGGAACAGAATAAGTTATAACCTTGGCTTATCACGTACCGACTATTCAGATCATGCGCGTAAACGAGGCGATGCTATTTATTTTTCCATGACCGTTCCACTCGATTGGCGCAAGAAAAATATGTCACTCAATGCCAGTGTTCAGCATGACCAAGATTCAAATACCACTTCAAATGTCAGTCTATCAGGCGTTTTGGGTGCGCATAATGAATTGAACTTTGGTGCAGGGGTGATTAATAATCAGCACGATACCTTATTTAATGGCAACATTAATTATTTATTGCCTGCCGTGAATCTAGGTGCAACCCTTTCAACCAATCAAAACAACACCCAGTATTCTTTATCCGCACAAGGTGCTGTTGTTGCCCATCGTTTTGGGATTACCCCAGTCAATACGTTGCCTGACACTTACACTATTGTGCATGCGGAAGAGGGGATGGGCGCTGTTGTTTCAAATGCTTGGGGGGTAAAAGTTGATCGCTTTGGAAATGCGATTTATCCATACAACACACCATACAGTAAAAATTTAATCACGCTTGACCCTGCTGATTTGCCTGCAAATGTGACTTTGGAATCTAACCAAACTGAAGTGATTCCACGTAGATATAGTTCACAACTTACTGAATTTAAAGCCAATAAATCAAGTAATATTTTACTGCGTATTCGTTACGCTTTAGATTCACAAATTGCGATGGGCAGTCAATTAAAGGATGAACAGGGCAATGTATTGGGTATTGTGGGTGCATCTAGCCAAGTGATCGTAGATAAACAAGAGGCATTATTGCATGATACATCTGTAGTTTGGGGAGCTGAAGCCAATCAACAGTGTAAGATTGAACCGATATCTAAGTCATTGTTAACACAGAAAAATACAGAAAATTTCAATATTATCAATGTGGAGTGTAAATAGATCATGAAGAAGTTATTTTGGTTATCAGCTCCATTTATATTGATATTTTCTCAATCCGGGTTGGCAGCAGTTGCAAATTGTACAACATATAATTCTGTGACTTTCAATCGTGTGAGTGGGACAATCAATAGTTTTCCATATAATCAAACATTCAATGATACTAATTCAGCACCATCAGTTAAAAATTGCTCTAATCCTGTAGCAATTCGTTCTAGTTTTAGAGCTACGACGGGGAATACTGATTTAGTAGGGATTAGCCCTTTTGGTGTAGGACCTACCATAACGATAACTGGTTCGAGTGCTAATCCGGTAACGCTTGCTGCGGCTAAAATTTGGTTGACGAGTAATGTTCAAATATCTTTTTCTTTACAGGACAATAATAATAGCCCTCCAATGGTTCAAAATATAATTGCATTGAATACAGATTATAATATTTTACCCAATACGGGTTTAGGTACGCCTGTATTGATTGGTGGTGAAGCATATTTTAGAGGTGCAACTAATTCAGGAACTAATTCAGCAGATGTGAGAAATCCAGTATTTAATTTAAAGTTATTGTCTATAACTAAACCTTCAGCAGCAATAATCGATGCTTTAAATAATGCAACAGTCAGAATTCATCTAGGAACAATTAATTATAAATATGATGATTATAATGGTTCGACGATTATGCCCAGTGGTACGCCAAAAGTGGGAGCAACAGAAATATATGTAGACGTTAAAATGAACTTTGTGCTACCTACGTGTACTATGCTCAATCAAGTGGTGAATTTGGCACCTGTGCCGACGGCAACATTGAATAGTAATCAAACAGCCAATGAACAAGCTTTTAATGTCAATATTAATTGTACCGCAGCAATGCCAAATAAAGTTCTATTGGCAACGATCACTGACAGCTATACGCCAAGCAATATAAATAACAACGGAATTTTAAAAAATTCACCGAGTTTAGCAAATCGCAGTAATGTCGATGTGCAGTTAAGAGACAGTACCGATGTGCCATTGGCGATTGGGGCACAAAGCCCTTTTTATTCGATTCCTGTTGGTTCAACTGCAACGACATTTATGAAAACATTAAAAGCACGATATTACCGGACTTTAGCAACAGCAACACCAGGTTATGTTCAAACTCAGGCAACTGTTTCATTGGATTATCAATAATTAAAATAAAGAATAAGAATCTGCAATTTTTAATTTTTTAAAAAAACCTTATATCCCAATTAGATACAAGGTTTTTTTTTATTTAAATATACTTTTATAGACTAGATTTTTGTATAGATCAAGAATTGATAATGGATTTTAAATTAGAATGATATCGGGAGTTCCTTCTCTCCTTTGGAAAAGTTTGGGCGAGGGTTTTTATGTTGAATTATGGATCTAATGGAGATTGATAAAACAGCCTATTCTTTTTGATTTACACTAACTCTTTGTCGCTGTTTACAAAGCCAAATTTATGCAACAGGTTTTGTTGAGTTTGTTGCATTTCTTTAATCAGCCAATCTCTAAAAATCACTTTTCTGTTGTCTTCTTCGATTGAAGAGGATGCCAATAGGTAATAGGCTGAATCATCAAAGTGGAGATACTTTTCAACTTGAAAGAAATCGTGATCAAGTTCATGTTCAATCATAAAGCCAGAAACAATTGTTTGTCCTAAACCGGATAAACATGCCTCAATACATAAATAAAAGTGATCAAGCTCAATGGTGTTTAATTTTGAGATTTCAGGATATTCTTTCGCTAGGTAATTTTTAAACTTTGGACGTGATGTACTTAATAACAAATTTGTAGCACTTTGTTGATTGGAATTCACCATAAACATAAATTCGTCAATAATTTTGGTACTGAAAATATGATCACCCCAAGCAAAATCATTTCTTCGAATGGCAAGATCAATATCTTGATTTTGAAAATCTAGAGGTCCACCACCAGTTAAAAGGGTGATTCCAAAACCAAGATTTAATTCATTAAATCTGACCATACGAGGAATTAGCCATTTCATCGAAATCGTGGGTTCACAGGAGATGATTAAATTATCGTTCTTATATTTTTGTTGTTTGATACTGATTACACAATGATCTAATTGATTAAAAACATGTTGACAGCAATCTAAAAGCACTCTACCTTCTGCGGTTAAAATTAATGATTTATTTTTTCTTTCAAATAAAGCAACATTCAGTAAATCTTCTAAATTTTTAATTTGTCGACTTACTGCACTTTGGGTAACATAAAGCCTTTCTGCTGCAATGGTTACACTTCCCTCAATCGCCACATAATAAAAAAACTTTAATGAATTAAGTGATAATCTTTCTATCATGTTAAAAGCTCGTGTAATCCATACATAGAATTAGTTGATTTACTTGATCACCTGAATCAAGTATTAGTATTTTATTTTAATAGATATTAAAAGTTTTTGTAATGTGTCGCAATGCATTTAGTCGTAAAGATTCGTAAAAATCATCTATTTTATTTAATTTTTATCATGTTTACAGGCACACTTTCCATACATGTGATATAAAAATAAAGCAGGAGAATTTGTTAGATAGACCTCGTTTTGGTCAATAAAGTAGGTTTGATTCTTGTTTTGATCTAATACAGTTAGAAATTTATTTTGCCGATCAATCACAATGCCATGAGTCGTTGTTTTAATATATTCAAAGTTTTTATCAAGATGCCCCGTATTAAAAAAAACGGAGTCACCAATTTTAATTCGCCATTTTGAAATATCTTTGAGTAGACCACAATGTTTGCAAGTCCACTTCTTGGTTTTAAATGAAATATTGGGTTTAAGCATTTAGTTTCTCCTTTTGATTATTTTCTCATATCTAAATTTTTTATTTAATTGAGTAAATTTTTATGATTTTTATGATTTTATTGAATGATGAATCTCATTAATTAAATGCTTTTTTTTGATAATAAAACTTTTCTAAATTTAACTGTGTCTTATTTATCTCCTCAATTAACCAGTTTTTGAAAACAACTTTGCGATAATCCTCTTCTAAAGGCGATGCTGACAGTAAATAGTAGGAAGAGCCATCTTGAAATGGTTCTGTTATTGATTCTAAGTTACCGTTATTTAAGTATTTTTCTATCATGTATCCAGACACAATCGTTGAACCTAAACCAGATAAGCATGCTTCGATACAGAGATAAAAATGATCAAGCTCTTTATAGTTCAGCTGGGTGATCTTATCTCTAATATGATTGATCTTTAATAAAGTCCCCCAGAACTTCTGTCTTGATGATGATATTAGAATGTTATTATTACTTTTGGTTGAATTTTTAACAAAGAACATGGTTTCATCCATGAGTTTGATGCTATAAATATGCTCTTTCCAATTAATATCGTCCCTGCGTATGGCGATATCTGTATTATTGAAATTTATAGATCTATCATTTGTAGTAATCTTTAAATCAAAACCACTGTTTAATTCATTAAAGTTTTTTAGCCTAGGAATTAACCATTTCATACATAATGTGGATTCACAAGAAACCACCAATTCTTTGATATTTTCTTTTTTATTGTCTAGTCGAATAAGACATTTATCGATCTCATGAAAAATACCTTGACAACAATTTAAAAGTAACAACCCTTCATTGGTTAAATCTAACGTTTTTCCTTTTCTGATGAAAAGAGCTGTATTCAAATCATCTTCTAAGTTTTTTATTTGTCGACTAACCGCACCTTGTGTAACGAAAAGCTTTTCTGAGGCAATTGTCACACTTTCATACATCGCTACATAATAAAAAAACTTAAATGAGTTTAGTGAAATCCTTTTAACCATTTAAGACCTTGCTCTATATTTTTGGGTTTGAGGTTATATTTATATGAATAAACAAGATTAGTTTATATAGTGAAGTTATTCTTAGCAATCTTATTAATTTGATGATTTATCAAGTGTATGATTGAGAAAATGTAATACCTTTTTTTTATAGCGATAAAATTGATTTTTATTGTTTTACTTTAAATTTTGCATTACAAAAAGTCATATTTTTTATTAATTATAAGTAATGCATGTTCTTTTGCTTAAGTTGTTTTGTTAGATATGTTAATGAGTTTTTTTGTATGTTGGTCGTTTTAAGGTTTTTATGATAAAAATTTTGATTATTGTTGATTTTTTAAGTAAATTTTTTGATATTGCGTGATTTTGTTTGAGTAAACATTTTTATTTAAGTACTGATTTTTAATTTAAAAAATTATTTAAATTTTTATTTATACACAATGCATCATTAAAAGGATAAAGATGTATTAAATATGAACAAGCTTTAAAGATAAATAAATGCATTTAATTAAAGTCATTCATCCTGATTATTTTAAAATTACAATGATCGTTAAAGAAATGATTTCAAACACTTGACCTTACAATAATGGCAACTTTTATCATGAGTTTACGATTAATTAAGGAGCCAAATATGGAATTCCATGTTGAAAATATGACCTGTGGTGCGTGCGTGCGCCGTATAGCAAAAGCGATTCAAACATTAGACGAGGACGCAGAAATTATCGCGGATACACCGAACCGTCATTTGAAAGTCAGTACAATCGTGACTGAAGAAGATGTAAGAGGGATGCTCGTTGAAATTGGCTATCCGGCACGATAAAATCTGAGGCATAAAAAAGCTACTCTGGTCAGTAGCTTTTTTTATATTTATTCACATAAACTAAAAATAACGTGAATTCGGCTTAAAGGATTTTAATTTAAGAGGAGCTAAAATCTGTTGAATTTCTGAGTTATCGTCTTTTACAAGTAGTAAGGCGTACAACATTAAAGCTGAAAATATCGTGGTTAGCAGTCCTATTTTTGATCGATGTCGTGTATGTTCAAGATCAAATTGACTTTTCATTAAATTAAATGGTGATTCAATAATGCCTCGCTTTCTTAATACCGCACGATCAAGTGGGTCTAAAGCTTGTGGCTTCATATTTCTTTTAATTCGTGTGATGAGTTGAACACCCATCTCAGCAAGACGAACTTTCCAATTTTCGCCAATATAACCACGATCACCAAACAGTTTCCCCTTTAGTTTTGATGACTGAACTAAATCAGGTAAAACTTTACGATCATCCACGTTACCTGTTGTAATACAATAAGAAACGAATTGTCCAACTTGGTCACAAATTAAATGTAATTTAAAGCTATAAAACCAATCTACTGAACTTTTTTCTCGACTGGCACTATCAGTTAATACACGATGTTGATTTATTCTTTTGTTACGGCATACAGCAAGTTTAGTAGAGTCAATGAAGGCGATTCCAACGGATGATACTTTTGAACGCTCAATTTGTTTTGCTATGAGTGAACATATATTGCTTAATATCATCGGAAATATCTGAACAAAAATCATCAATTAAGCAAAAAAGTCATATAAGCTGTATATCGATATAGGCATTTGAGTATATTCAATTTTTTTGTAGTGATTAAATTGTGACTCAAATGCCTATTCTTTAACAATTTTCTTATTCCGGATTCGGGTTAAAAATAGATGAAGATTTAAGCTTTGGATGTGCCAAGTGGTGACAGGGATAAAGTATCGTTATGGTGATGCACATCTCTTATTTCGAGATCTGTTGTCTGCAATCCATCAAGAATAGGGCAGTCTGGTCGATGGTCGCCAGCACAACAATTGATTAAATTCTGTAAAGTCTCCGTCATTTTCTGCAATTCAAAAATCCGCAATTCCAGTTTTTCAATATGAGATTGTGCTAATTTTTTAACATCTGCACTTTGTCTTTTTTTATCATTCCATAAATCGAGAAGATCGGTAATTTCACTGACTGAAAAACCCAATGTTCTTGATTTTCTAATAAATTTTAAGCGCTCTACATCTTGAGCACTGTATGAACGATAACCTGAATTATTGCGTCCGACAGCGGGAATTAAACCAATTTGTTCATAGTAGCGAATCATTTTGGCAGATATACCGACAGCTTTAGACAGTTTTCCAATGTTCATCTGAGTCTCCTTGGATGTTATTGTGCAGTCAACGTCGGGTTAAACCGACGTAAACGTAAAGCATTTCCTAAAACGAATACACTTGATAATGCCATTGCACCTGCAGCAAATATGGGGGATAAAAGAATACCGTAAGCAGGATAAAGCAGCCCTGCCGCAACGGGGATTAACAGAACGTTGTAAGCAAATGCCCAGAATAGATTTTGATGAATATTACCAATGGTTGCTTTGGACAATGCAATCGCATTGGCAACACCCTGTAAGTTTCCAGACATCAATACGACATCTGCGGATTCGATCGCAACATCTGTTCCTGTACCAATTGCAAGACCAACATCTGCTTCCGCCAAAGCAGGTGCATCATTGATACCATCTCCAACAAAAGCGATGTTGCCATGTTGTGCTTTTAGCTGTTTTATCGCGTCTACTTTTCCTTCGGGTAGGACTTCTGCGATCACTTGATCAATACCTAATTTTCTCGCGATGGCTTGTGCTGTACGCGCGTTGTCACCTGTGATCATCGCGACTTCGAGACCCAATTGGTGTAAGGCTTTAATTGCACTTGGTGTGGTGGATTTAATTGGATCAGCAACGGCAATAATACTGGCTAACTCGTGATCAATCGCAACATAAAGTGGAGATTTTCCCTCATCTCCTAAACGTTGTGCGGTATTTGCAAATGGTGAAATATCCACATTTAACTGAAGCATGTAACGATCTGCACCGACATGAATCGTATGCCCATCCATCGTTGCTAAAACGCCCATACCAGTGACAGAGTCAAAACTATCCACACGAGAGAGTTTAAGATTTTGCCGTTTTGCTGCATCGACGATTGCTTGCGCGATCGGATGTTCGGAACGCGACTCTACAGCTGCGACCAAACTTAAAACATGTTCATATTTGAAGTTTTGAGTGACCTCAAAATCCGTTAATACGGGACGACCTTCTGTTAAAGTTCCAGTTTTATCTACAGCAACAATTTTAGAGTCTTTAAGCAGTTGTAATGCTTCACCTTTGCGGAACAACACGCCTAATTCAGCACCGCGTCCTGTACCCACCATAATTGATGTTGGTGTTGCTAAACCCATGGCACAAGGGCATGCGATAATCAAGACAGCCACAGCATTGACCAAAGCAAAAGTTAAGGCTGGTGATGGACCAAAAATAAGCCAGATTAAAAAAGTGAGTGTCGCTGCCAACATTACGGCAGGAACAAACCATAATGTGACTTTATCAACCACAGCTTGAATCGGCATTTTAGAGCCTTGTGCTTGTTCAACTAAGCGAATAATTTGAGCAAGCATGGTTTCACCGCCAACAGCAACAGCAGTAAAGGTCAAAGTACCATTTTGATTAATAGTACCCCCGACAACATCACTTTCAACCTTTTTCTCAACAGGAATAGGTTCTCCAGTAATCATGGATTCATCAACGAAACTTTGCCCATCCACCACCTTGCCATCGACTGGAATTCGTTCACCTGGCTTCACAATGATAAAGTCACCTACAACTACTTCATCTATAGGAATATCGACGACTTGATTGTTACGCGATACATGTGCGATTTTTGCTTGTAAACTGACTAAGCGTTGTATGGCTTCGGAAGTTCTTCCTTTTGCTTTTGCTTCGAGAAAACGACCAAGTAAAATCAAGGCAACGATAACAGCTGCCGCTTCATAATAAACGTTGACGGTGCCAGCGGGTAAAATCTGCGGTGCAAATGTGGCAACAAGAGAAAAAAGATAGGCCGCTAATGTACCTACAGCCACCAGTGAATTCATGTCTGGCGCAAAGCGAAACAGAGCAGGAAAACCATGTGCATAAAATCTACGACCTGGGATAATCAGTACTAACGTGGTCAGAAAAAATTGTAGGTACCAACTATTTTGTATACCGATGGTTTGTGCAATCCAGTGATGCAGACTAGGGAAGATATGCGAACCCATTTCTAGTATAAAAACTGGGAGAGCAAGAACTGTTGCTAACGTTAAATCTCTTTTTAATTCACTTCGTTCTTTATCTTTTTTCTCAAGATGCTGTGTTTGATTAGGAACTGCATTTTGGATTTGTTTGGCATCATAGCCGGCTCGATCTATGGCGGCAATGAGTGCATCGACGCTGGCATGACCACTGACAGTTGCGCGCTCAGTCGCTAAATTCACAACCGCTTCTTTTACGCCATCAACTGCTTTTAATGCTTTTTCAACACGACTTACGCAGGAAGCGCAGGTCATTCCATCGATGGAGAATTCAATTTTTTCATCGATAACATCATAACCAACTTGTTCAACAGCTTGAATGAGCTGTTGACGTTGTATTGGTTTATCGAGTGAAATATCTGCGCGCTCTGTTGCTAAGTTTACGACAGCATCTTTTACACCATCCACTTTTTTAAGCGCAGTTTCTACACGACCCACACAACTGGCACATGTCATCCCCTCGATTTGTAAGTTCATTTTTAAATCAGAATCAGTACTATATGGAGAATTTGCCATCATTTATACCTTACTATTTTCTTGAATGATTTAATCCTAAACTCTTCCATCATGGGAAGGTCAAGCGAAATATAATCAATCTGTAGTAAAACTCATATCGTAAAATAGAATTTCTCTTGATCAATAAAATGAATGAGATGAATCTATTGTTTAAAAATATTTAGCTTTCGTTGCCATGCTTTACATCTAAAGTTTGAATAACGTTGTATAGATGATGTCTCACTTTGCCTAAATCATTTTTTTGTTTAACCGCATTCTTATGCTGCAAACAAATCAGAGTTTGTTTTTGCTCATACACTCCCACTCAACATGACGATATCCATCTCGCATCACGATAGAATGCCCATCCATGCTTGCAAAAATAAATGAATCACTGAAGCATCTAACAACTTGTATAAAAACAGAAAGTTTATTGAATATGCATGATCGAAATAAAATTACTTATGTGAATCATCAGACGATTTGACTATTGTGTAAGATGTATCCTTAAAAATATAAGCCAAACAAGCTGATACTTTATTTAATATTTGGATGGGCTTTACAAAGAAGTAAGACTGAAGATGAGGCAATACAGTCTAAGAACAGTAAGTCTTGCATTTTGAAATAAGTAAGGCAAAAAGGATGACAGGGTCAGTCCGTATAGGGCACTCATTCAATCCCGACGACTGTTGTAATATATGCCGTGGTAAACAGAATCATTAACCCAATCGACATTTCAAACAAAATGGCATAACCCAGATATCGTCCAAATTGAGGTTTGTGCAGTTGCGGCGTAAAAAACCATTTGTTAAATGCAGCGAGAAGCAATATACAACCAACAAACAAGATTTTGAGTATAAATCCATAGCCATAAGGGGTGCTGGTCAAGGTATCAATATCTTTAAATAAAAGCACCGCAACACTTGCACCACAAACAATTAAGATGCCCACAATAAATCCAGCAATCTGCCCAAATAAATGTGTACGGTCTTTCAAAGCAAGCCCTTCCAATTGACGGGTAGCTTTGAATAATGGATATAAAGCACCCATCCAAACGGAAATGAATAGTACATGAACTGTCAGTAGAATTTGAGCAAAAAAAGGTAAGTTTGCTGCATGCCCAGTTTGAGAAAAACTATAGGCAAGCGGTAGCAAGAATAGCCCAAATAAAAATCGTTCAAACATAGACGTCTGTGTGGTTTTTTGAGTGAACTTGATGAACAATAAAAGCAGAAGAACGAGAAAAATAAGGATACGTCCAATCAACATTTGACCAGTAACTGTATTCAAGAGGATCTGGATATACGTCGTATTGAATATTCCAGCAAACCCTGAATCTGCAAAACTACCGACCAGAATGAAAAAACCAGCAATGCTAGAGATCAGCCCTAAACCTGCTCCAAAGCACATATATTGAAGAATGCTTTTTTTCAGTGAGATGAAACGATTAAATAACAAGTAACAAAATGCGCCACCTGTAATAAATGCCATGCTTAAATACAAAGTGACTTTGCTCAGCCAAGTTAATCCAATCCAATATTCAGAAATCATGATTTTCCCAAATCAATACGGTGCTAGAAATCTGCTGGTGTTTCATTGACGATTCAAATATTTTATTGGAGCGTGAAACTATACTCACCACTCATGTTATGCCCATCTTTGCCCATGGTTGTCCATGTCACAGTGTATTTTCCTTTTTTAAGATTTGGAACTGGAACATTAAAGGATTTTTTAAGGTCATGATTCACTTTATAGTTCAGGGAAATATTTTTTTGTTGAGCATCTATTAACTTAATGTTCATCAACATGACCTCTTCTCCAAAATTGAGAGTGAGGTTTTTAGGTTGATCCGTCACAGTTGCATTCATGGCTGGAACTGCGCTGAGTAATTTTACATGAGCAAGTGCGCTGGTTGCTGTGAAAAGCAGCGTAATACCAAGAAATATGCTGGATACTGTCGAGATTTTCTTTTGAAAAAAGCGCATATGAAACTTCCTATTAATAAGATAATGGTTAAGCAACCGTATCACCTCAGTCTCTACGATTGCTTAACTATTCAATTATTCAATATCCAAACATACAATAGTATGACTTTAAAATTACATTTCTGTTGTTTAGTAAAATTAAATAATGTGCGATGATAAATTGTCGGCTTGAACACTATTGAAGCCAACAACGTGTAGAAAGGAACATCTGTCACAACAATCGAAGTATTAAATTAAAGAGCATGTGAAAAAAATCACGGAGAGAAATATGGAACACGAACAAAAAGTGCAAACTATAGAAAACTCTATGAAAGACCCTGTTTGTAATATGAATGTAGATATAAAAAATGCGCTTCAGCATGATTTTGAAGGGAAAACGTATTATTTCTGCAGTGAGAAATGCCAATCAAAATTTAGCGCAGCTCCACATTTATACATCTCCAGCAATAAGGAAATACAACATCCAGTAGGACATGAAAAGGCAAGTCATTCACACCATTCTGCTCAGCCAAGTGAGAAGGATCAATCTCTTCAAAACTCCGCGACAATTTATGTATGTCCGATGCATCCTGAGGTTCGACAAGATCATCCAGGAAATTGTCCTAAATGTGGTATGACCTTAGAACCAGAATTGCCCACTTTAGAAAATGAAGATCATTCTGAATTAGAGGATTTTCAAAAGCGTTTTTGGTGGACCTTACCAATCACCATTATTGTTGTTTTTCTTGCTATGTTTGGTCATCAAGTGAACTGGTTTAAGATGTCGACGCAAAGTTGGATTGAGTTGGTTTTAACCTTACCTATCGTGTTTTGGGCAGGTCGCCCATTTTTTATTCGTTGTTGGCAGTCCGTTGTAAACCGAAATCCAAATATGTGGACATTAATTGGTTTAGGAACAGGTGCTGCATTTGTCTATAGTGTAGTTGCAACAATAGCTCCTCAGGTTTTTCCTGACTCTTTCGTTTCCATGGGGCGTGTATCGGTCTATTTTGAGGCAACTGCCGCAATCATTACACTGACTTTATTAGGACAGGTTTTAGAATTAAAAGCCCGTTCCCAAACTTCAGCCGCGATTAAATCATTACTTGGTCTTGCCCCTAAAACAGCAAGAAAAATCAATGCTGATGGAACTGAAGAAGATGTTGAACTGAGTTCTGTACACGTTGGAGATGTATTAAGAGTTAGACCGGGTGAAAAAGTACCCGTTGATGGCGTTATTGTAGAGGGACAAAGCTCTATCGATGAATCTATGCTGACTGGTGAACCTTTACCTGTCAATAAAAAAATTGGAGATCAAGTGATTGGAGCGACTTTAAATACAAGTGGCTCATTGATTATACGTTCAGAAAAAGTGGGTTCTGCGACCATGCTTTCCCAAATTGTGCAGTTGGTTTCGCAAGCTCAGCGATCAAAGGCACCGATGCAACGTATGGCAGATCAAGTTGCAGGAAAATTTGTCATGGTTGTGATTGGCGTATCGATTGCTACTTTCATCGGATGGGGGATTTTCGGACCTGATCCAAGTTGGGTATATGGTTTAATCAATGCTGTTGCTGTTTTAATTATTGCTTGTCCATGTGCTCTGGGCTTGGCGACGCCCATGTCCATTATGGTATCAACTGGAAATGGGGCGACAAAGGGCGTGCTGTTTCGCGATGCTGCTGCAATTGAAAATTTACGTAAAGTCGATACCTTAATTATTGATAAAACAGGGACGCTCACTGAAGGGAAGCCGAGATTTGATCGTGTTATTGCCACAGAAGGTGTTTCAAGTGATGATGTATTACGTTTGGCTGCAAGTTTAGATCAAGGAAGTGAGCATCCTTTAGCCGAAGCCATAGTACACGCTGCCCGTGAACGAAATATTGAATTAACTACACCTGAATCTTTTGACTCTGACTCTGGTATCGGGGTGATGGGCAAAGTAGAAGGTTTGAGCTTAGCGCTTGGTAATACTGCTTTAATGCAACAGTTGGATGTTTCTGTTGATGTTTTAGTGTCTCAAGCAGAGAAATTAAGATCTGAAGGCGCTAGTGTTATGTATTTGGCAGCTGATGGGCATCTGTTGGGGTTACTGGCAGTTTCTGATCCCATAAAAAGCAGCACGCCGGAAGCGATCGAAATTTTAAAGAAAGATGGCGTGATGATCGTAATGGCAACAGGCGATGGTATGACCACAGCTCGTGCAGTGGGGGTAAAACTGGGAATAGACCAAGTTTATGGCGAAGTTAAACCCTCAGATAAACTTGATTTGGTCAGTAAATTACAAAGTGAGGGGCGCATTGTTGCAATGGCAGGAGATGGCATTAATGATGCACCAGCCTTAGCAAAAGCTGATGTTGGCATTGCGATGGGAACAGGTACTGATGTTGCAATGAATAGCGCTCAAGTCACTTTGGTTAAGGGTGATCTTAGAGGAATTGGGACTGCGCGCGCACTTTCTGAAGCAACTGTCCAAAATATGAAGCAAAATTTGATGTTTGCTTTTCTTTATAATGCTTTGGGAATACCTATTGCCGCAGGAGCGCTTTATTTCTTTACAGGTTGGTTGTTGTCTCCAATGATCGCTGCGCTTGCAATGAGTTTGAGTTCTGCTTCCGTGATCGCAAATGCATTACGTTTACGGCTAAGTGCATAAAAAGTTCATATTCTGAGAGGTTGTTAAAACGTGTGCTGTAAAAAACCGTACTTGGTTTTTACCCTATTGAGCGAGGGAAACTTATACCCTCGCTCAACATGGCGACATCTATGTCGCCTCACGATAGAAAGACCACTTATGATTCAAAAATAAATCTCTAAAAGTGTCTAATCATTTTTATAAAAGCATAAAGTTTATTGAATATGAATAATTGAAATCGAATCACTTGTATGAAGAATCAAATGGATTGACGATCTTTACCTATTGATTTGCAACTGTGATTGAAATACTTGGTCAAAGTATTAATTCTTAAAAATAATCGAAAAAATCACCAGCCCATCTCTAGATTCTGCATAAATCAGTGCGTTGTGCATATCCAATATTGACTTGGTGATTGCCAGACCAAGCCCTGTGCCATCTTCAACTCTTTGACGAGATGCATCAGTCCGATAAAAGCGGTCAAATACACGTGATAATTGTTCTGAAGTGAGGGCAGGACCTTCATTTTCTATCGAAAATAAAGTATTTTCTGTTTGTTGTTGAAATTTAACACGAATGACTGAATTTGCTTTTCCATATTTAATCGCATTGGAAAATAAATTGCTCAAAGCACGACGTAACATGGTTGGATCGGCATTGACTTTACCTGAACCAGATTGTTCAAAACGGATATTTTTTTCCGCAGCTAGTGCATCATAAAACTCAAATAATGCTTCGATTTCTGTAGCTAAATCAATCTGTTCAACTTTGGCTAAAGTTAAACCATTTTCTGCTTTTGCTAAAAACAACATATCCGAGACGATTCTTGCCAGATGTTCAAACTCTTCTAAATTGGAAAATAAAACTTCTTTATAGGCATCTATATCACGGCTACGAGACAGACAAACTTGTGTTTGTGTCATTAAGTTATTGATCGGAGTGCGGATTTCATGGGCTAAATCTGATGAAAAGTCTGAGAGCTTTTCCAGCGCAAATTCCAAACGATCGAGCATTTCATTAAATGCAATGGTCAAAGGTTTTAATTCCAAAGGAGTATTTTTAAGTTCTAAACGAACAGAAAGATGTTGTGCGGAAATACTTTCTGCGACTTTCGCCATTCTTTGCACAGGACGTAAGCCACGCCATGCGGCGTACCAACCTAAAAACATCAAACACAGTGTACCAATTAAACCGATATAAAACAGTTGGCGCTTAAACTCGTTTAAAAAGATTAAATGCTCGGAGGTGTCGATACCCACTAGAATTTGGGTAGATTGAATAATATTATTGCTTTTAATATTTTTTTTATAAATAAATCCACGATAGGTTTTATCTTGTACTTTCCATTCAATCCACGGATAGTGCTGAGATTTGGTGTTTTTCTGTGTGGCAATAATGGCATTGGTTGAACTAAAAATAATCTTACCTGTTGGTCGTTCAACTTGAACAATCAGATTATCATGCCCAATGAGTGCATCATTTAATGAGATGGACAGCTCAAACGAGTCGGTGGGGTTTTGCGCTAATAGGCTATGAATGAGTTGGATTTTTCCATCAAGTAACTTTTGGTCTTCTTTCTCAAAGTGCCGTGTGACGCCTTTATGGATGACCAATCCCATTGTCATTAGAATAGTAATGGTAGAAAAAGAAAAAATAATGGCAATTCTAAAACTTAAAGCATTAAACAGACGATTACTCATCTTCTACCTCAAGCACATAGCCCATTCCGCGAACATTTTGAATCAGTTTTGGCATAAAATCTTGATCGACTTTATTTCTCAAACGTTTAATTGCAACTTCAACCACATTGGTGTCACTGTCAAAGTTCATGTCCCAAACTTGCGATGCGATGAGTGCTCGAGGAAGAATTTCTCCGCGTCTGCGCATAAATAATTCCATCAGTGCAAATTCTTTTGCAGTGAGATCAATACGTTGTCCTGCGCGGGTAACACGACGTTTTCTTAAATCTAGCTCAAGATCTGCAATCCGAATTAAGTTACTGTCTTCTCTTTGTTGTCCACGACGAAGCAGACTTTTAATACGTGCTAATAATTCTGCAAAGGCAAAAGGTTTAACCAAATAATCATCTGCACCTAGATCCAGTCCTTTAACTCGGTCTTCAATTTGATCACGTGCGGTTAAAAACAAAATAGGCATGGTTTTTCCGCTTTTACGGACATCATGAATGATATGCCAACCATCTAGCTCTGGCAGCATGACATCTAAGATAATAAGGTCATATTCTTCGTAAAGCGCTTGATGTCTGCCCATGCGTCCATCTGTGACCCAATCAGTCATATAACCAGCTTCAGATAAACCTTGTTTGAGATAATCACCAGTTTTTTGTTCATCTTCGACCAATAAAATTCTCATTGTAATTTCCTCAAGTGTCTATCTCATTCGGTGTCATCATAACGTTATAAAAGCAAACATGCCCATGAATGACATAAATGTCATTTTCATGTCATCTTGAAGTTTGAGTCACTGTCTTATTGTAGAGCGAATCAAAGCCAACTTGGGTGACAAAATGCAAAAAATATTCAGTAAAAGTGTAATGGTATTCATGTGTATAGGTGCATTAATCGGCAGTACACAAACTTGGGCACATGGTGATGAACATAAAACAGCTGACGGTAAAACTACAGTAAAAAAACAGGAGAAGTGTAAAGAGCCTTGTAAACCAACCAAGGAAAGTAAAACTCAAAAAAATGATCATTCACAACATCAGCATGGAAACTCGACTGATATGTCGAAAATGGATCATTCAAAGATGTCAAATAAAACTTCTAAATAATCCAATGAAAATCGGGATGCAACACTGAGACATGAGTAGGAGCTTACACGCTATGGTCTAGTTTTGAACAACATAATGTGTGGGCTTCATGGATGAATAGTTTTAACAACTTAGTCGAGTCTGCTCCCTATTTTAAATTTTGGAGTTGAAAAAATGTCAAAAAATCAAAGTTTACAAGATCCTTTTTTGAATGCACTTCGAAAAGAACATATCCCTGTTTATATTTTCTTAGTCAATGGAATTAAACTACAAGGACATATTGAGTCTTTTGACCCTTATGTTGTTTTGCTAAAAAATACTATGGGGCAAATTCAGATCATATATAAACACTCGATTTCTACAGTATTTCCAACACGTAATCCACGTCCTAATATTGGCGTTTATCTGTCTCAATTCGGTACTCGATATGGTTTTGGTCGTCCAGATGAGTTAGGGGATGAAACTCAATATGAAGCGTTTTCGCAAAATGAAATGAATGCTCATAGTCAGGAATAATGAGCGAGAATGATGTTATTCCCTGTAGAGTTTTCATATTGACCATGTTCAATGATTTAAAGTACTTAAGATATTTCTAAACTATTCAGGGAATTTAAACTTAAAAAAAGACCCACAGTGAATGTGGGTCGATAGAGGTAGGGCAAAATCATAACAACCAGATCATAGCCAGTTCAAACGATTTAAATTTTTTATAAAAATACAATCAATAAAATAATACCCAATACAACACGATACCATGCAAAGACTCTTAATGTATGTTTTTCAACAAATTTTACCAAAGCTTTTACCACCAAAATAGCGGCAATAAATGCAGCAACAAAGCCTACTGAAATATTCATCAGATTATCAGACGTTAAAACATCAGCATTACGAATTAAATCATAGGTTGCAGCACCTAACATGGTTGGCATTGCCAAGAAAAATGAAAATTCAGTGGCTGCTTTTCGTGATAAGCCCGATAACATTCCGCCAATAATCGTTGCGCCAGAACGTGAAGTTCCAGGGATCATGGCAACGCATTGTGCAAAACCCACCAAAATAGCTTGTTTCAAGGTGATGTCGGTTGCTTCTATGGTTTTCGGCTCAAACTTTCTGGCTTCAACGGCAAAAATAATCAAACCGCCAATAATTAAAGCAAAAGCAACAACTAGGGGGCTAAACAGCACCTGTTTAATAAAGTCAACAGCAAGTACACCAATCACCACAGCGGGTATAAAGGCAACCAAGACATTGATTGTAAAACGTCTAGCATGTACATCACCTGAGAAAAAGCCGCGTACTAATTCGATGATTTTTTGACGATATAACCAGCATACAGCCAAGATTGCCCCGAGTTGGATCACCACTTCAAATACTCGACCTGAATCTGAGTGGAAGTCGATCAAATGCCCAAATAGAATTAAGTGACCAGTACTGGAAATCGGTAAAAACTCGGTCAGACCCTCAATAAGCCCCAAAAACAAAGCTTTGACTAGTTCAAAATTTTCCATAAATGAAATAAGCAAGAATTTAAAAAATTGAACCTTTTTAATGTATTTAACGCTACTTATAAATGAAAAAAGACAAAATTTTACGAAATTTTTACGCGGTTGATCTGACCGTGAATAGAGAGTTTACGGGCTATTTTCCGATACTGAGAAATGGAATATCCCAGTGTTTAGGATGGAAAAGATGAGTGCTAAATATATAGCGCATCAACAAGTACAGCATCCAAAAATATGCTTACGACAAAAACTTAAAAAACATGCCCAAATTAATAGGATTGGCATGTCTCAGCTCAGTCTTTCAAACCAAGGAGCAAGGTCATGTTAGAGTTTATTTTGCTCTTGGTCATTGTGACTGCACTGGCTTATCCCTTAGGAAAGTATCTCGCATGGATTATGCAGAATCGCAAGATGAAAATTGACCCACTGTTCAATTGGATTGAAAAGCCGATTTATGCGCTATTGGGGACAGACCCTAAACAGGGGATGAATGTTAAAACCTATTCACTGAGTTTTGTGATCAGTTGTTTGGTGATTGGATTGATCACTTGGTTGTTGTTTATGTTCCAAGCCAGTCTGCCACTAAACCCAAATCATGCACCTAATATGTCATGGGATTTGGCACTGCATACGATGGTTTCATTCCTAACCAATACCAACCAACAGCATTACTCTGGTCAAAGCCAATTGTCATATTTGTCTCAGATGGTGGGGATCGTTGGTTTGCAAATCATCACTCCGATGATGGGGTTGGCGATGGTTGTTGCAACAGTCCGTGCTTTATTCTCTTTACCAACAAATGATTTTTCCACAGCAGATCATTCAATACCATTTAATAGTAAAGTTCAAAAAATAAATGTCGGGAACTATTGGGCAGATGTGATTCGCCCTACATTTCGTTTTTTGATTCCGTTGTGTATGGTGTGGTCATTGTTATTGAATAGCCAAGGCGTTCCAGCAACCTTTCAAGGTGGTCCAGACGTTCAAGTAGTAGATCAATCCACTGAATTAAAAACACAAAAAATTCCTTTAGGTCCTGTTGCACCGATGGTTGCCATTAAGCAACTCGGTAGTAATGGGGGAGGATGGTATGGACCAAACAGTAGTGTGCCTTTAGAAAATCCAACGCCACTGTCTAACTTTTTAGAAATGATCGCCATTTTACTGATTCCAGTCTCTGTTATTTTCATGTTGGGTTTTTTCACCAAACGCGCAAGATTTGCAGGCTTTGTCTTTGGTTCAATGCTGTTCATGTCCGTGCTTTCTGCGACCATTGCGATTTGGTCTGAAAGCCTTTCTTCTACGGCATCACAACTTTATGCAATGGAAGGAAAGGAACTACGTTTTGGTGAAGCATCTTCCGCACTTTGGGCAGCAGTGACCACACAAGTCAACAATGGATCAGTGGATATGATGCATGACTCGGCATCCCCTTTAACAGGTCTAGTGGCGCTCGCCAACATGCTGATAAATGCCATCTGGGGTGGGATTGGTTGTGGTTTACAGCAATTCATTATTTATCTGTTTTTGGCTGTCTTTATTGCAGGCTTAATGACAGGACGTACTCCTGAATTATTCGGACGTAAGATTGAAGCAGGCGAAATTAAATTATTGGCAGTGGTGATTTTGATTCAACCCATTGTGATTCTCACTTTAACTTCAATTGCTTTATTTTTCCCTGAATTGACGGGTAACAGTAATCCACAATATCACGCGGTTTCCCAAGTCCTGTACGAATATGTTTCTGCTTTTGCCAATAATGGTTCTGGTTTTGAAGGCTTGGCAGACAATACGGTGTGGTGGAATGTCACATGTGTCATTGCTTTATTACTTGGTCGCTTTCCGACTTTAATCATACCGCTCATTATTGCTGCACGTTTGGCTGCTAAACGTCAAGCGCCTGAAAGCAAAGGCAGTTTAAAAGTTGAGACCCCAACATTTGCTTTTACGCTGATTGCCATTGTGGTGATGTTGACCTTATTACAATTTATGCCAGTCCTGGTCTTAGGACCGATTGCTGATCATCTGTTATTGGTACAAGGTTAGGGTGAATCAAATGAATCCTTCAAAACAATTGAATACAAATAAATCTTCTACGCTTTTTCAAGCTGAAGCTTGGAAGAATGTATGGGTTAAATTACTCCCACAACATGCGATAAAAAATCCTGTTATGGCAATCGTATGGCTGGGTACGATCATTACTTTGATCAGTACAGTGATGGGCAAAGCAAATGTGTTATTTGGTCTATCAGTCACCTTGATATTATTTATCACCGTACTTTTTGCCAACTATGCCGAAGCAATTGCGGAAGCGAAGGGGAGAGGTCAAGCCTCTTCGTTACGACAAGCTCGCCAAAATTTGACCGCACGACGACTCAAATCTAAAACAGATACAGAGGGTGAGCAGATTGCAGCAACCCAATTAAAAATGAATGATTTGATTGAAGTTCGTGCAGGTGAATTGATTCCAGCGGATGGAGAAATTATTGAGGGCTTTGCCACCATCAATGAAGCTGCGGTTACTGGGGAGTCTGCACCTGTGTTACGTGAAGCAGGAACAGACAAGTCTGGCGTGATCGGCGGAACTAAAGTTTTAACTGATCAGATCATTGTACAAGTTACAGCCGAATCTGGGCATAGTTTCCTAGATCGTATGATTGCATTGGTTGAAGGTTCCAATCGACAAAAAACACCGAATGAAATTGCCTTGGGTATTTTACTGACCGTCATGACTGTAACTTTTATCGTGGTGGTTCTCAGTTTACCGTTTATTGGACATTTCTTAAAAATCGAAATCAATCCGATTGTATTAGTAGCATTGCTGGTTTGCTTAATTCCCACCACGATTGGCGGATTATTGCCAGCAATTGGGATTGCTGGGATGAACCGAGCATTAAAAGCCAATGTGATTGCGAAATCGGGTAAAGCCGTTGAAGTTGCAGGTGATGTAGATGTGTTGCTGTTGGATAAAACAGGAACGATTACTTATGGCGACCGTCAAGCAACAGCCTTTTATCCTTTAGTCGGAGTAACTGAATCAGAACTTCGTCAAGCTGCCATATTAACATCGCTTGCAGATCCTACGCCCGAAGGAAAGTCAGTGGTTGCCTTGGCAAAAGAGTTGGGGGAACGTGTGAGCGAACCTGAGCATGCTGCGTTTATTGCCTTTAGTGCATCAACACGCATCTCAGGCATAGATTTAAGTGATGGACATCAAATTCGTAAGGGAGCATTGGATGCAATTCTTCAATTTGCATCACAGCGTCTAGAAAGTCATAGTGAGTTAAAAACTCGTGTAGAGCAGGTGGCATCCAAAGGTGCAACGCCACTGGTCGTTGCAAAAGACAAAAATATTCTTGGGGTCATTGAACTTTCTGATGTGATTAAGCAAGGAATCAAGGAAAAGTTTGCACGTTTGCGTGAAATGGGAATTAAAACTGTGATGGTTACAGGGGATAACCCATTGACTGCAGCTGCAATCGCAGCAGAAGCAGGGGTAGATGACTATATTGCAGAAGCCAAACCTGAAGATAAGTTAAGCTGTATTCGTGCTGAGCAAAATAAAGGGCATTTGGTTGCTATGGTCGGGGATGGTACCAACGATGCGCCAGCATTGGCGCAAGCGGATATTGGTCTGGCAATGAATTCGGGAACACAGGCTGCCAAAGAAGCCGGAAATATGGTGGATTTGGATTCAGACCCAACCAAGCTTTTGTCTGTCGTTGAGATCGGTAAACAGCAACTGATTACCCGAGGTGCTTTGACCACATTTTCATTGGCGAATGATGTGTCCAAATACTTTGCTATTTTACCTGCATTATTTGTGGCAGCCATTCCTCAAATGAATAGTTTGAATGTCATGCATTTGGGTAGTTCTGAAAGTGCCATACTTTCAGCACTCATTTTTAATGCCATCATTATACCGTTATTGATTCCAATTGCTCTACGAGGGGTAAAGTTTAAACCTGCAACTTCTACCCAATTGTTACGCCGTAATATGCTGATTTATGGTGTTGGTGGTGTGCTTCTGCCCTTTATTGCAATTAAATTGATTGATTTGATGATCAGTCCATTGCTTGCACTGTAAACTGAGAGAGGAATATGCAAATGAATACTGAAACGCATCAAAATGTTGACTTATCATTATCCAGTTTAATTCGTGCTTCATTTGGTTTGACACTCGTCGCTTTGGGGCTATGCGGTTTTGTCTATAGTTCTGCGGCTACTGGGCTTGGGCAACTGATTTTCCCTGAACAAGCCAACGGAAGTCTGTTGATTGAAAAAAATCATGTATTGGGCTCTCGTCTAGTCGCACAGCCTTTTCAACAAGCGCAATATTTCCAAGCTCGACCATCGGCTGCACACTATGATCCCATGAACATGGCAGGGAGTAATATGGCAAGAACCAATCCTGAATTACATCATATTGTTGCGGAACGCTTGGATAAAATTGCTCAGCAAGAGCATGTTGAAAAATCCAAAATTCCTGCGGATTTAGTGACTGCTTCGGGAAGTGGTATTGATCCTGAAATTAGTGTTCAGTCTGCAATGATTCAGGTTAAGCGAGTTGCCAAAGCACGTCATTTAACTGAAGAAAATGTAGTGCAATTTGTTGAGGAATATACCACTCAAGCTACTTTTGGAATTTTTGGGCAGCCACGAGTCAATGTTCTAGAATTAAATTTAGCGCTGGATCAGCTTGGAAAATAATCCACTAGATTGCCAAGTTTATTAGGGTCTGTTGGCAATTCGTCTAGGTTTGCGACTAAGTGTGTTTTTTAGACGATTCTAGGCGCGAAATACGAAATTTAGTCGTTCTAAATGAGTAGTTCGTAACGACGAAGCGACAAAAAACACGCTAGTCCCGAAGGGTTGTGGCTAAAATTATCTCAGCCTATGTTATGAAAGTTGAAAATAGTCTCGCTATTTTCTTCATTTCCTTGCGGAGTATACTCCTCATGCCTGCTCAATTTTAACCTACAACGCAAACCATTTATGAAATGTCAACAGACCATATTGGATCGGTTATTTTTAGAGGCTGTACAGGATGTGATAAAAATTTAATGGAGCATTTGATTTTTATCGCATTCTGCTTCAATGTTTTCTTGTGTTCTAAACTTGAAAAGACAGCATAAAATAGATACCAATAGCATGATAAGTAAAGCAAACTGATTTAATCACATTTAAAAAGGATGGCATCACTGCCAATATTTGGAAGACACTAGCGCTATGGTAGATGATCGAAATAATAAAGCAGATGTCTTGTTACAACATACCCAACGCTATCAATCTGGACGACTCACCATCTTTTTGGGGGCTGCTCCGGGTGTTGGCAAAACCTTTGCCATGTTGGTGCGTGCACATGAATTAGCCTTGCAGGGCAACAATATTGTGATCGGTTATGTTGAAACGCATGGTCGTGTCGAAACAGAAAACTTGCTTGCAGGCTTGAAAATTATTCCACGCAAAATCATTGAGTATCAAGGGCATCAGCTTGAAGAAATGGATTTGGATGCTGTTCTTGCAACCAAACCCAGTATTGCTTTAGTGGATGAGTTTGCCCATAGCAATATGCCAAATAGCCGCCATGAAAAGCGTTGGCAAGACATCAATGAATTGTTGGATGCAGGCATTGATGTTTTTACCACCATGAATATTCAGCATTTGGAAAGTTTAAATGATGTGGTATTTCAAATTACAGGGATTCGTGTGGCTGAAACAGTCCCAGATCGTGTATTTGAGCGTATTCGAGATATTCGTTTAATTGATTTACCTGTAAGTGAGTTACTTGAGCGTTTAAATCAAGGTAAAGTTTATGTCCCTGAACAAGCACAACAAGCATTACAGCGCTTTTTCAATCATTCCAATCTGACAGCTTTACGTGAATTGGCGATGCAAACCGTTGCCAGTCATGTCGATAGCGATGTTCGAGAAAATTTTTCGATACAGGGACTTGTTCCCATTCCTTTGAAAAACCATATTCTGATTATGTTAGATAGTGGAGGGCATGCAGAGGCTTTAGTTCGGGCAGGTTGCCGTATAGCTGAAAATCGTCAAGCACATTGGACTGTGGTTGCATTTTCAGAAGATTCTCAAATTCATTATAAATCTGAAAATTCTCAGCAACGTGAAATCGAACGAGCGTTAAATTTGACCCGTCAATTGGGCGGAATGACAGAAATTCTCTATGGTAAACAACATGCAAAAACGCTGTTTGATTATGTGATTGATCGGGGTATTTCGACATTGGTACTCACCCAACCTAAGGCAAAGAGCTTTCAATTCCATTTAAAATTTAAGCAGAATTTTGTAGATCAATTATTAAAATATCAACCGAGTTTTGAACTCAGTATGGTGCCGATTGTTGCAGAAAATAAACCATATTCTACGATTCTTGAACAAAGTCGGTTTTTAAATCTAAGAGAAATATTTTACGTATTATCGACGACGGTGATGAGTATTTTCATTGCGAGTCTAGGTGAAGAATATTTAGGTATTGAAGAGCTGTCGGTGATTTTTATTACCGCGGTGGTTTTTGTTGCATCGAAAACACGCATGTTGGCGGCGGTTTTTTCAGCGATTCTATTTTTCTTGGCGTATAATTTTTTCTTTATTACACCAAAGTTTACTTTTCAGATTTCAGCACATCAAGGCGTGATTACTGTGGTCGCTTTTCTGGGTGCTGCTTTAATTTCCAGCCGTTTGGCTTCACGTTTAAAAGAACAAGTTGTCGCGTTAAAAGCGGCAAATAGTTATAACAGTATTATGCAGGATTTGGGACAAAAGCTTTCTGTCGCCGTAGATTTGAAGCAGGTTCAAGAGATTGCAGAAAATAGCCTAAGTAAAAATTTAAATGCTGAAATCTGGTTTTATTTTCCAGGTTTGTCTGCTGAAGTAAGTCCTTTATTGACCATCAGTGATAAAGAGAAAATTTCAGCAGATTGGACCTTTAAAAATCATCAACCTTCAGGACGATTTACTCAAACTCTAACTGAAAATGACTGGTGGTTTTTGCCCTTGTTGGCATCTAAACAATGTTTAGGCGTCGTTGGAATCAAGTTTCCCAAGCATTTATCCGTTTTAAATACTGAGCAAAAGCAATTAACCGAAACAATGATTGAATATATTGCTCAAGCAATTTCTCGAACTCAACTGAGCAAAGCATTGGAAATTGCCAATATTAATTCGGAAACTGAAAAACTGCGCTCAGCTTTGCTTTCATCGGTGTCACATGATTTACGCTCGCCTTTAGCGTCTATGATTGGTGCAGCAGATACTTTGACCAATTACCGTCATTCTATGGATGAACAAGATCAGGACAGTTTATTGGAAGCCATCCGTTTAGAAGGTGAACGTTTAGACCGTTATATCCAAAATTTACTCGATATGACGCGTTTAGGACATGAGGGTCTTAGTCTTAAACGGGATTGGATTGGTGTAGATGAGTTAATTGGTTCAGCAGTGCGTCGTTTAAAACGCTATATGCCACACAGTATCGTTGAAGTACATTTACCTGAGCAGAGTTTAAGTTTATATGTTCATGCCGCACTGATTGAACAGGCTATTTTCAATGTACTTGAAAATGCTGCTAAGTTTTCGCCAGAACATAAAGCAGTATGTATCGACGTTGTACAATGTAGTGAGAATGAAATTGAAATTGCAATCAGTGACCAAGGACAGGGTATTCCTGAAGATGAGCGTGAGCGAATTTTTGATATGTTCTACACCATGGAGCGTGGTGATCGAGGACAATATGGTACAGGGCTTGGATTAACAATTGTCAAAGCGATTATTGGCGCACATATGGGTAAAATTATGGCTTCTTCTGCGAAGAATAATCAAGGGACATGTATTCGTATGCAACTCCCGATCCAGCAAATTGGATAATCTTGCTTTTTGATTTAAGGAAATATCATGCCAGAGCAAAATGTATCAACAAGCTCGATGACCAATGTATTGATTATTGATGATGAAACACAGATTCGTAAATTTTTAGATATTGCACTTCGTGCTCAAGGCTATAAGACACTATTGGCTGAAAATGGTCAAAAGGGCTTGGAAATTTTAGCTTTGCATGGTGCAGATTTGGTGATTCTTGATCTTGGTTTACCTGATCTAGATGGTGCAGAAGTATTGGCAGAGTTAAGAGTCTGGTCACATGTGCCTGTCATTGTATTGTCTGTACGTTCAAGTGAAGAAGAAAAAGTGAAGTTATTGGATGCTGGAGCCAATGATTATGTGACAAAACCTTTTAGCGTACAGGAGCTGATGGCGCGAATACGGGTGCTGCTTCGCCAATATCAAAATGTGGCTGTGGAGTCTGCTTGTTTTGATGATGGGGTGCTAAAAATTGACTTTGCACATCGACAAGTATTTTTAAACCAACAATTGATTTCATTGACCCGTAAGGAATATCAACTGTTAACCCTGTTGGCCCAGCATAAAGGGCAATTGATTACTCAACCGCAAATTTTAAATGGTTTGTGGGGACCTACTCATCAAGAAGACACACACTATTTAAGAATTTTAGTGGCAAAACTGCGAGGCAAACTGAATGATAACGCTGTTCAACCCACATATATTGTCACCGAACCAGGTGTAGGACTGAGGTTTTTAGGACAATAAGCACGATACTTTTTAAATAATTTTAATAAAATCAATATTTTGGTTCGGTTGGTTGTTTGGTTATATAAAACTTGCAAGGTCTTGATAGATATTGAAAGTTGATTCACTAGGGTGGATAAAATTTAAGAGAAAACAGAACTAAAATAAGAATAGTTTACATTTCATTACATTTCTCATTAGGCTTTTTTCCATTCTCATTCGTCTATATAGATATAAGGCAGATTTTTTATGGGTCTGCTTTCATTTAGCTAAAGAGGAATGAGTATGGTAATTCAACATTACAGATCAAATAGCCAAGATATCCTGAGCAATTTATTTCAGGATGCTGTTTCCAATATTTCATCACTTCATCATTAAGTTCAATTGATGTCTGTAGTATTGACCAGTAGATATGATCGACAAACGTATATGACGTTGTGTGGGGTCATGCTGGGGCATGTCTTATTGATTTGGTCGATGACTTTTTTACAAACTGATCAATTCGTTGAAACGCATTCACCAGAAAATGCGATCAAAATTCGCTTTGTCCGTATGAATAAGACAGAAACGGTTCAAGAGAGCCGTACAGATACAGCAACCGATTCGACACAATCACAAATGCAAGCAGTGACACAGCAGCCGAATGCTAAAACACCAATATCCAAGCAAAAACAAACCAAAGTAATTCAGAGTAGCGAATCCAAGAAAGTGATCATGGATCAACCAAAACAAAATACTCAAAAAGCCACACTGACAAAAACAACAGATCAATCTTCAAATAACAGCACAGCGTCGAATCAACAACAATCCATGCAAACGCAAACCAAGACTGAGTTAAATACTTCGAAACAACAGTCATCTTCTGGGCAATCAAATGAGCAGACTCAAAAATCTGGTGGCGAAGAAGGTCGAGAAAATAAAAAGGAGCAAAGTGCTGAATCTGCACCAAAACCGCAACAACCGATTATGGTCAGTAAGGTTGATGTATTGAGCTTTGGCAAGCTGAATTACGATGACCGTGAGTTACAGAATCAACAGCGTTTACTGGTTTTGACTATCAAGATTAATCCTCAAGGACAAGCGATTGATGTCAAAGTGAAACAAAGTACAGGATTAAGCAGTTTAGATGCACGAGGTGTTCAGGCTGCACAAAAAACCAAATTTAAACCACACATCTTAAATGGTGAAGCAGTTGCTATCGTGGTGGATTTTCCCATTCAGCTTAAGCTTGGTCGCAACCGCTGATTGGACTAACAGGTGTATACAACGTTTATTGAGGAATTTTTATGAACGCAGCGACAGAAAAAGCAATGACAGAAAGTTTAATGCAACGTTTAAAGCAAACGACTGCTGAAGAACATGATCGCATGGAAGTTTTGATGCAACAATCGGGTGCTTTTGCCAGCCAAGACAATTATGCCCAATTCACACTTTCACAGTATTACTTTCAGAAAGATGTTGAACATTTATATGAAGATTCAAAGGTGCAACAGTTGATTCCTGATTTAGATGTGCGTGGTCGTTCTGATGCAGCATTGCAGGATTTGGCTGATTTAGGTGTGCAGCCACAACAAAGCGATATTGCGACGCATACCGTGAGCTTTCCTCAATCATTAGGCTGGATTTATGTCTCTGAAGGTTCGACATTAGGTGCAGCATTTTTACTCAAAGAAGCACAAGCTAAATTTGGCTTTAATGCAGAGTTTGGTGCACGTAATTTGGCAGCATATCCAGAAGGTCGAGGCTTAGTGTGGAAACGTTTCAAGCAAACGCTGGATGAGGCAAATTTTAGTTCAGAAGATCAACAACTAATTATTGAAGGAGCGATGCAAGGCTTTCAGCGTTTTGGTGAGCTTTTAGCACAATTGAAAACACTGAAATAAATGATGAATCGTTGAAAAGGGAATCAAGCAATGAAGCAAACAGGAACTGAAACAGATATCAATACCAGTATGACATTGCCAGAAGCTAAACTGGCGAAGTCATGGTTGGTACGTTGCGTGTGTATTGCACTCGCAGGTTTATGTTTGATCTTGGGTACCATTGGTTTAGTTGTACCAGGTTTGCCTACGTTTGATTTTTATTTTCTTGCAGCAATTTTTGCAGCCAAAGGCTCAAAACGAATGCATCACTGGATTGTAAACAATCGACTGATTGCACCAATTTTACAGCAGTGGCAGACCCAGCGCACATTACCTACAAAAGTGAAGTTGTTTTCTTTGTTGAGTATGAGTGTAGCAGCTGGAATTTTAATTTTGACAGTGCCTCATCCGTGGGCAGTCGGTGCAATTATTATGATGATGATTTGCGTACAATTATGGATGTGGCTTAAGGCATGAATCTATGAGGATTATCTTTGGATGGAAATCTTTAACCCCTATAAAAATATTGAAGAATTAAAACATTTACTTCTACAAGCAAATTTAAAAGTGACTACAACAAGATTAACAGTACTGAATATTTTAAAAAATGCACGGCGTGAACTCACTGCCGCAGAAATTTTATACAATCCATCACCTCAGGTTAAAAAGCTGTCTTTTGCAGGCGTATATCAGACCTTGAGGCAGTTGGAAGAAGCAGGTGTGTTGGTGAAATTTAAACTTGGAAATGAACAGGCACTCTATTCATTTAAAAATTGCCAGACCAATATCCGAATATGCTGTAAAAAATGTGGTCAATTACAGTTGATTCATGATCAAGATTTGGAAGGTCACCTTCAAGCGTCGATGCTGGCACATGGTGCAAGCACCTATCATCTCACTTTGGAAAAGTCGGAGTGTTTCTATTGTGATGGTTAAAAAGATGTTTCACTTATATTGATCACAATAAAACCTATATTTATTTGAAAATACTCATAAGGGCAGGTAAATAAATTTGGATACAAAAATGATGCGCTGTCATAGATGTTTTTAATAAGGTTTTATAGAAAAATAATTGTTATTTTTAATCCATATATCGCAACAATATACGATTGGTCGACAAAAATGTAATTTAAAATTCAGTGATTTTAGAGAAGAGCTGCTTGACATTTAAATGATAATTATTATCATTTGTGTGAGCTTAAACGAGTTGATTCTATTGTGAACAAAAATCCTGCATTTGTAGATCAATTGTATCGTGATCATCAGTCTTGGTTACATCAATGGCTGAGAAAAAAGATGGGTAGCAGTGAACATGCGGCTGATTTGGTTCAAGATACTTTTATCAAGATTTTACAGACGCGTGATGAGTTGTTTGGGATTAAAGAGCCACGTGCTTATTTAGTCACGATCGCACGTAACTTAATGATTGATCAAGTCCGCCGCAAACGCATTGAACAAGCGTATTTGGATGAATTAGGTCAAATGGAATATCTTTTAGATGCGATTCCTTCACCCGAAGACCAACTGCAGATTATTCAAGCGATTGATCAAATTTGTCAGGCATTGGCATCTGTTTCTGAAAAAGCCCAACGTGCGTTTGTTTTACATTATTTTGAAGGTTTGACTCATAAAGAGATTGCCGAGCAGATTGGTGTTTCGACGAAAATGATTCAAAAATATCTCGCAACATGCTTGGTGCAATGTTATGTGCTAAAGCAAGAGAAGGATCTGTTTGTATAAATGATAGATGATCAGAAAAGCAAACAAAAATTAATTGAAGAAGCCGCAGAGTGGATTGTATTGCTCAGTGCTGATGATGATTTAACAAAAAAAGCGGCTAAAATGGATTTTGATGCTTGGAAAAGTATGAGTCCGCAACGACAAAAAATTGCACAAGATATTGAACATTATCTGTATTCCATTCAAAAACTGGTACAGACCCCGCAACAGCAGCAGATGACGCAATCCGTGCTGAAAGCAGGTTTGCAAAGTGTAAATAAACAAAAGAATTTACGTTATGGTAGCCTCTTTGCCATCGCATTATGCAGTTTGGGGGGGATTTATACTTATCTTGCCTATCATCCAATCGCTTACCTCACGGCTGACCTCAAGTCTTCGGCAGGAGAATGGATGACTCATAGCTTAAACGATGGGTCAACGCTGAAATTTCGTGGACAAAGTGCGGTCAATGTACATTTTTCTGCTAATCAACGTGTCATTGAGTTGGTCCAAGGCGAAATATTTGTAGATGTCGCTAAAGACCAAGTACGTCCGTTTATTGTTCAAACACAACATGGTCAAATCGAAGCTTTAGGCACTGCATTTAGTGTTCGTTATCAGCCAGAACTTACAGAACTCAAGATGTTGCATTCTAAAGTGAAAGTACAAACTTCTCACTTCGTTAAAGAACCATCCAAGCCATCTTCCGTGATTGTATCCGCAGGGCAGGAAGTCACATTTAATGGATATGCTATACAACCCATTCATGATTTGAACATTCATAACGAACAACAAAAATGGATGCAAGGTCAGTTGATTGTTGAAAATATGCCTTTATCGAAAGTTTTGACGGAATTAGATCAAAATAGCCGAACGAAAATTATATTTAAAACGGATCAACTGGAAAAAATCCAAGTCAATGCAGTCTTGCCTTTAGATCATGCTGAAAATGCTTTGAAGTTGTTGAATAGTGTTTTTCCACAGCTCAAGATTTATCAAATCACGCCGTATCTGACTGTGGTAACGACTCAATAAAATAAGTAGTTATATCTATGAGTCGGTTTACATCTCAATCAACCACATTGCTCTCACCACTCAACAATGAGTGATCTGAAACGCATTGATTAATGAGAACAGACGATTATATTTTATCAATAAAGCCCTGTCTCAGGAAATTGTGGCTGACTTTTTCAAGTTTCATATTTTATCAAGAATTTTATCGAACTCAGGTTAAAGACAAAAGTTTCTTGCCTGATCAAGATCAATCAGATTTAGAAAGCTTCCCAAAGCTCCGTTTCGTCATAAGTCTAAGACCCGTTCAAGTTTCATTTAAAAAAAAATTTAATTCTAGGTTCCACTTTTTTATTTCTCGTGCGTCATATTAAGTAGAAGCAAAAATTAGGATTCATTTAATTGCATGTATTGAATGATTCTTATTTACATTTACTGGGGCGTAAAATGAGCAAAGCTGCTTGGGATAAAAAGCAAACAAAATCTTCTTTTCGAGTTTCATCATTGGCATTTGCTATTCATGTTGCTTGTGTGGGGATTGGTGCAATGGGGCTGGCGCAGAGCGTCTCTGCGCAAACTTTGGAATCACGTTCTTATCATATCCCAGCAGGTTCACTTGCCAGTGTTTTAAACACTTTTGCTGAACAAGCAGGTACCACGATTGCCATAGATGCCAATTTATTAAAAGGAAAATCCAGTTCTGGTTTGACTGGGCAATATGATGTGGAAAGTGGTTTCCAGCGTATTTTAGCACCCACTGAATTTGTTGCAGCAAAAGTGGGCAGTGGCTATATGCTCAAGCAAGTGACTCAAGCAGAACTTAAAACCGCAGTATCAACCACTCAATCAACAGCCACCGAATATGAAAATGCGGTGCAACTTAGCCCAATGACTGTTTTTGGCACAGTTAGTCGAGATACAAAAGGGCAGAATGATGTTTATGACCAAGATATTTCTAGCGTCTACGCCAGCAAAGAGCAAATAGAACGATATAAAGGCGCTCAGCCAGCAGACTTATTTAAGGGAATGGTCGGAGTATACAGTGGGGATGCTCGAAATAGTGGTGCTTTAGATCCAAGCATACGTGGCGTTCAAGGACCGGGACGAGTGCCAGTGCTTATTGATGGGACAGAGCAAGCACTAACAGTATGGCGCGGTTATAACGGTGCAAATAACCGTAGTTATATCGATCCGAATTTAATCGGTGGGCTACAAGTCATCAAAGGACCTTCCATCACCCGCAATGTAAACACAGGTGTCGGCGGTGCTGTCGTTATTCATACTTTGGCTGTAGATGATGTTTTAAAAGAAGGTAAAAATTTTGGTGGAGAAATAAAAGTAGAAACCAGCAGTAATGCAGTGAAACCTAGAGAACCGCAATTACTCACAGGTCAAAGTATTTATGATAATCCCAACTATCCGCCAGTAGCAACGAACTGGCAAGGTAAGCCAATATTCGAACCTTATTATGATCCGTCTTTATTTAAGATGGCACGCCAGAATAAAGAGAACAATATATATTCAGGTGATGATGTTGCGACTCGTATCGCTTTGGCGGGGCGTACAGATAACTTTGAAGTATTGGCTGCTTATGCTTATCGGAATAAGGGCAATCATTTTGCCGGAAAAAATGGCAGTGAATATTATAATAAACCATCACAGGAGCGTTATAACTATGTTCCTTATCTTGCCAAAGTTTATCCGGGAGGTACAGAAGTTCCGAATACATCCCTGGAAACAGAATCTTATTTGTTAAAAGCAACATGGAAGCCGACTGATGAACAGCGTTTAGAGTTTGGTTATCGGGACAGTTCAATCACCAACGGAGAAATACTGCCCTCGAGAATTGCTTGGGAGGCATTGGTAAAAAACAAAACAGGCGTACCACAGTGGCCTTTAAGTCATATTGACTCCAAAGCCTATAATATGGAATACAAATATCAGCCTCAAAACAATAATTTGGTTGATTTTTACAGCAATATTTGGCGAACTGATACCAAAAGCAATACCTATAGTTCTGGTGGATTTCCCAATGATACCAATGAGAACTTGGGCATCTTTGTGAACAGTGCCGTCGCAAACTCAGACAATACTCGCCAAGGAATAACCTTGAGCAATAAGTTTAAATTACTGTCTAGTCTTGGTTTGACTGTTGGTGGTAGTTTTCAAAAAGAAAAGCTCAGTTCAGATGATATTTATAAAGACCCGAATATTAACGGAACAAATTCAGGTTATCGAATGGTACCGAGAGCAGGGCGTCGAGAAGAAAAAGAGTTTAATTTTAACTTTGACTATCAGCCTGTATCATGGCTGACGCTAAATGCAGGTGCAAGATATCAAAACTATTGGGCCTTTGATGATTTTCTTAATGAACGGGTCAATGCAGGTGATCCCCAGTTTAACCTGATTAAAAAAGCCACTGCATTAAGCATGATTTATTTTACCAAAAAAGCAAATATGACCCCAGAACGAGAACAACAAATAAGAAATACATTAGATGCATCCGCTTTGGCTCAGGGCTGGACGGAAGAATATAAGCAAAAAGAATTAAAAAGGTATATATATACTCAACGTAATACGATTAACTATCAAAAGGATAGTCGTGGACAATTAACCATTGCCAATAATCCCTTTTTAAATGGGACTTTAGTGGAGGGGCGGGATTATGGATATTATGCGAGCGGCACTCCTAGTGCTTATGAAGATATTGACTTAACCAAAACAGGTGTGCAAAAAAGCAAAGATAGTGGTTGGACACCGACGGCTTCAGCAACGGTTAACTTTAACTCGAATAGTCGAATGTATTTGCGCTATAGCGAAGCATATAGAATGCCAAGTATGTTTGAAAGTACGCTTGGTTTTTCTGGAACTTTAAGTGGTTATAAGTTAGAACCTGAACATGCATCGAACTATGAACTCGCCTATGTTTATAATCTTTCAGAGTTTTTTAAAAACAGCAGTTATGCTGATATTAAATTGGCTTATTACTATAACAAAACCAAGAATGCGATTGAGCGTAGTCCAACTTTGGCATTTAGTAATGTCGATAGTCTCACTACAGAAGGACTGGAACTACAAAGTCGCTTTGACAATGGACGTTTCTTTACGGATTTGAGTGCCAATTACCGTTTTAAGAATAAAGTATGTGATGAAAATTCAGCAATGATTTTGGGGGCAAATAAGCAGTTCTCAGTAAATCGCTGTGTCGATGATGGATTTGTAGGGGGATATTTGGTCAGTATGGCAATTCCCAAATATTCAGTAAATTTGACGCTTGGAGGACGTTTCTTTGATCAGAAATTGGAATTGGGTACACGAGCGAGTTATTACCAAAAATATGAAAATCCTGAAACGAAAAACTATAACGGGATAGAGATGAGTTATTACGCCAATACCCCTTTGGCTTGGAACTCAATGACCATTTTAGATGCTTATATCAATTATCGACTGAAGCAGGACACTTTATTTGAACTGGTGGGAACTAATCTTACTGACGAATTCTATATTGATCCTTTAACCCGTTCGGCAATCGCAGCACCTGGTCGAACATTTAAGCTAAGCATTACCCATAAGTTTTAAGGAACTTAAAGGTAATTAACCGAATTTATTGCACGTGGTGTGCAATAAATGTGTGGAAAATAAGACAGGTACTCCTTGATTTTACACTTAAATTGAAAAATTAAAATCAGTGCAGCACATGTTTTATTTTAAATGATAATCATTAAGTTTTTTATTTTTATTCTTAATGGTAAAACTTTAAACTCATAACGAGGAATTTAAAATGAAACTTCAATCTATCTCACTGGCTGTTTTACTATCTATTGGTTTAGTCGGTGCTGCTCAGGCAGCTATAGTCGGTGAGTCGAGTGATGTTAGTAAAATCGAGGTCGCAGCTACAGGTTCACTGGGGCCAAACCATCCAAACTCGGGTGTAGGTTTCGGAATCAAAGACTTTTATAACGGCGCAGTTGTTGCATTCTCGGGTTTTAACGGTTATGCAGATGGCAATGGGGTAGTGCGTTTGAACCCGTATTTACCAGGTCTTCCGCCAACACATGCTGCTATCGGTTATGCCAACTATAAACAAGTGCCTACGCAAGACGTTTGGTTTGGTGAGTGGAATGCCGAAGCCAAAGATGCCAGTGGAAACCGTCTAGGTACAGTTGATCCAACAACACATACTGTTTATTACAATGGTAAAGATGCGGATACCAGCGTACCGTCTACAGGTACTGCAAATTATAGCGTTCAAGGTGTCAATAATTATAATGGCTCTAATTTGTTGTCAGGTACGTTTACTGCAAACTTTGCAACCAAACAGTTAACTGGTTCATTGAGCGATAGTTCACGTACCTTTAATTTAGGTACTGCAACAATTAATAATGACGCTACGATTAGTGGTTCAAATGCATCTTGGACAGGTGGACCTTCTGGTGGTGATGTTTCAGGTCAGTTTTATAATAGCCAAAGCAGCTTAGCAGGCATTGCAACATTTGTAGGTAACAATACATATGATGTTGCATTCGGCGGTAAGAAATAATGATTTGAATAAGAAAGGCTTGCTTTGGTAAGTCTTTCTTTTTTTTATTTTATAGGGTGATCAATGAAAAAAATAGTATTGCTTGGCGTTGTGGTACTGTGTGGAGAATCTGTCTATGCAGCGGATGATACCAGTATCAGGTTAAATCAGGAAATTAGTCAGCAACAATATCAAAATGATAAGAAACTACTCAAATCAGATGATCCCAAAAAAGACCAAGCATTACCGAATCTGATCATACAAGGTCAGGAATATATGGTGAAGGATGAACCCGCAGAAGTTGCTTATGCGCTTTATTTGGCAGTGATGCAAAAACAATGGCATGTCGCTTTACGTTATTTAGAAAAATATAAAAAATTTCCAAATTATGATCAGGCTTTGACTGAATTCGCTGAAGGCGTCATGGCACGAACACAGGGAAATTTAAGCTTAGCTGAAAGTAAACTACAACACAGTCTAAAGATTCAATCCAATAATTTAATGACTCAGCTTGAGCTGGCGCGTGTCTACACCGAACAACAAAAAAATCAGCAAGGACTACAGTTATTTCAGCAGATTCAATCTCAATTAACTATGTCTAACGATCCTACTGCTCAAGGTATTCTTCAAACTGTAGAGATGTATCTTAAAGGACTTAAACAACGTGATGCATGGCAAGGTTCTTTAGCTTTTGGTTCACGTTATGCCAATAATATCAATAACGCTTCGGATAAATACGACATCGTGACCTATTACGGTATTGACCCAGAAACCAAGGAAGTCGTGCCTGTCGAACAATTAAAGCGAGGTACACCAGATGCGATCAGTGCCCAAGGTCTGGATTATGAAGCCACTTTAACCAAGCGTTGGTCACTTTCTGGGCAGCATGGTATTGCTTTACGTGGATTATTCTATGGTCAAGTTTACCCAGATCAGACAGATTATAATGAATTAACTTTTAATTTAAATGCGGGTTATAGTTTTTATAATGAACGTAATCAAGTCTTGGTTGCTCCTGTATTTGAACATAAATACTATGCACATGATCCACTCTACAATGCTTATGGGTTAAGAGGCGAGTGGATGCGCTTTATTTCCAACGATAAAGCCGTCAAGTTAGAGGCTGAAATGAAAGATATGAACTATTCTCAGTATAAGGGGCAGAATGGCACGGAATACTCAGTCTATTCAACTTTTTGGAAAATTTTACCAAAAAACTGGACCTTATTTGGTGGACTCGATTTCGTTGACCATAATACCCAAGAGCAATATTTCACAGCATATCAACAACAAGGCATACGTTTAGGGTTGTCCAAAAATTTTACCGCAGGCTTTAACACCAATTTATTTAGTTCTTTTCGTTGGCGTCAATTTGATAAATTTACGCCTGTATTAGAGACTAGGCGACATGATTTTGAACAAAACTATACCTTGATTTTAAGTGCACCGCGTTGGGCCTTTTACGGTTTAACACCAAATCTCACTTATCAATATAATCAAAATAACAGTAATGTAGAGTGGTTGTATTCTTATGATAAACACAATATCAGCTTAAAGTTAGAACATCGTTTTTAAACTGATATTTTAACTTAAGCTCTTAAAAAACAACTTTAATTCATCAATATAAGTATCAGATCAACAATGCAGCATTTCAGAACAAAGAAATTTGTTCATAAATAGCATAAATTTTTTAAATTATTAATTTAGATCAAAGGCTTATTTAAATTATTTTTATCACAATAGTGTTTGTTGGATAAATCATTAAGATTATTGTCGTTGAATAGTTAAATGTAATGTTATAACATAACAATAAATTACAATCTGGATATATCATCGTGCGTCGTCATAGTTTAGCCATTGCAATTTCTTTACCGATCTTTCCTGCCTATGCAGTGGATAATAAAGAGCTCAATGTTTTACCCATCATTCGAGTAGATGCAGAAACAGACATTTTTAAACAAGATCTTGTGGTTGTAAAAAATAAAAATGCGGACAATAAAACTTTAGGAGATGCCTTAAAGCAAGTTTCAGGAGTGCAAAGTAGTGCTTTTGGTCCAAATGCTGGTGCACCAGTCATCCGTAGTTTAGGCGGCAATCGGGTACAGATTTTAGAAAATGGTCAATCGCTTTATGGAATGAATGCAATCAGTGGCAATATTAATATTCCATTTGATCCATTGTTTAGCCAATCAATTACCGTCAATAAATCCTCTGATACGGTGCGTTATGGTGGGAATGCTATCGGTGGGAGTGTGGACATTGATACAGGAATCATAGATCAAGTGCTTCCTGAAAAAAAAACTGAACTGGAACTTGTCGCTAAAAAGGGCTGGAATGATTTTGATGCAAAGGGCTTTAAATTAAATTTAAATAACCAAAAGAATTTTTCGACCAATTTCTTATTTTCGACACAAGAGATAGCGGCATATAAAATTCCGGGTAACGGTAAAGCAAAAGTCTGTAATAGCGCATTATTTCCTGCAACAGGTGGAGTTAATACTGGTTTAGCTGATGCTTGCCAAAAAGAAGCACGAATTCAACAGGTGTATAACACGGCATCACAGCCATATATTGACCAATTCATGACAGAAAATCCAGATTGGGCAGATGGTACATTTTCTTTTTATACAGACAAGCCAACATCTGTATGGAGTGGGAAAACTTATACCAATCCTGTAAATCCCAATTATGTTCCAAATACCAAACAGTATACGGAAAATAAAATTAATAAGGACGTCACCCCGAACTATAGCGGTAAGCTTGGAAACAGTTACTTAGATAATCAGCATTTTGCTGTAGGCACAACATATTTTCTTGATCAAGGATATATCGGACTCAGTGCTGATTCGAAGAAAAGTGAATACGGTGTTCCGGGATTTTCTCTTGAAAATAAATCCTTTCAATCGACCAGTGAAAGCGTACCAGTAGGGGTTAAAACGGATCAACGAAGATATTCACTTGCGAGTGAACTTAACTTTAGCCCATTGTTGCTCAATCAAATTCAGTTTAACGCCAGTAAAACAGTCAATACCTCTGCTGAGTATCTGGGTACTGGGATGGCCAATCGTTATCAATTTGATACACAACAAGCAGAATTATTACTTAAACATCGACCAACCGAATTTTGGAGTGGTTTTGTCGGTCTAAATCAAATAGATCGTAAAGTTGAAGGGCAAGGGAAATTACGTTATTTACCTCATGTTGATACTCGAACACAAGCTGTATTTATTAAGGAAAAATTAGACTTTGACTGGCTAGAATTAGATGCAGGTTACCGTAATGAAAAAGTAGAACACAAAATTCAAGCGAGTGATTTTAAAACAGCAAGAAACTCACCAAATACTAAGTTAAAGGATACTGAATTTGATTTAGACAGTTATAGCTTTGGGTCTTATTTCAAATATAATGATTTATTGGGCTTAAAATTACGCTATTCGGTTTCAGATCGGGCGCCTGAAATCAATGAGCTTTATGCGAGTAATGCGCATTACTCTACCATGTTGCAAGAAGAAGGAAATCAAAAGCTCAAAGCAGAAAAGTCAAAAAATCTAGAATTGACAGGATTATTGAATTATCAAAATTTTAATTTAACTGCCACTGTTTATAAAATGAAATATGACAATTACTTATACTTAACCCATTCAGGTGTGCAGACTCAAAACCGCTTGCCGCTTAAATATTGGACACAGACCGATGCTGAAATCACAGGGTTTGAAGTTGATTTAAAACAAAAAGTTGAATTAAATGCCTATGGCTCAGTTGTGCTATCAGCATTTGCCGATTTTGTTAAAAATAAGAACCTTCATCCGAATCAGTTTAGTCTGTTTAATGACGGAAACTATTTACCCAATATGCCAACCAACCGTTATGGCATGAGTGTTGAATGGGCACAAAATGATTGGTCTGTGAGATTATCCAGTATCTATTTTGATAAGCCTCAATATTTAGGAAAAAGCGTGTCTGAAGAAGTACCATTGCCAGCATATAACATGATGGATTTTCAAATTCAAAAACACTTCAAACTACAAAAAACCAGTATGGACGTATTTTTAAATGGGTCGAATTTGTTGAATGAAGAAGCAAGACCACAAAACTCGCCGTTAAAATATATTGCACCGCTTCCTGGACGTGGTTTTCAAGTCGGTGTAAATATAAAAATCTAATCGGCTTGATTAACCGTATTGAGAAGTATTGTTTTCGCTATCTTAATCATGCAGCATTTCAACAGAAATCAACAGATCATCTGCGCCTTGTTCTTTAAGAATAGGGCGCTTTCAATATGATTAATGATGCTTGATTTTTTTAATTGATCAAAGAGAGCAGGGCGTGGTTATAAGCTTCAATGATTTAAGTCATCGTTGAAGCTTTGAGAATTAAGCCGTGTATTGATTTGGCTTACAAAGGTTTAATATATAGCGCTTTAACATGCAACGGCAGCTTCTCGCTCAAAAATAGAATCAACCTGTTCAAAGGCAAGTGCTCTTGGACGATTTTGATATTGGCAAGCGTAACTGTTAACAGCGTTTTCTAAGATTTGCAGGAAATCATTGTATTGTTCTTCAAAATCTAACAGATCAAGTAAGTCCAATTTACGGCTATGATGACAATTGTATTTTTGAATAAAATTCAACAATAAGTTTTGAATTGGTGTATTGGTAAAGTAAATTAAATAGGTGGCTGCAGAACCACAATGTAAACAACCTTTTTCGAGATAAATTTCTTCATTATTTAGCCAACAGCATTGTAGTGTGAAAAATGCTCGGATGGCTTCTGTTCCTAGAGTATGCTGTTCCACAATATTCACCAAATTTTAAATAATGCAATTGATAATCATTATCAATTAATTCCTAGGAAAAGTCTATTCAATAAAGGACAAAAAGTTGTCGAATAGAGCATTTACAAAAGTCTTTATGTAAACGATAATTATTATTGTTTGTATTTGCGCACTACATTTTATGATTCAGACTCCCACAACTCAATCACGTCAGCAGTTACTGCAAGAAATGTATCTGGATCATCATGATTGGCTTCGTCATTGGCTAAGCTTAAGGATCAAGTATCCATTTAGCGCAGCTGATTTGGTTCAAGATACTTTTGTAAAACTGTTGCAAACTAAACAGCTATTTTCCATTCAAGAACCTCGAGCCTATTTGGTCAATGTGGCTAAACATTTGCTTATTGATAAGCACCGTCGTTATATCTTAGAGCAAAATTATTTAGAGACCCTAAAGCAACACGTAGATGAACAAGAAAGCTTGCTGTCATCCGATCAAATCGAAGAAGCAGTGTTAATTTTAGACTTTTTGACGGTTGCGCTACAAAATACCACCCCGCTGATGCGTAAGGCTTTTATCATGTATTACTTTGAAGGTTATAGTCAAAGTGAGGTTGCCTTAGAGATTGGTCGGTCATTGCGTAGTACGCAATTGTATTTAGCTGAATGTCTACAACTATGTTACGAAGCGAAAAATAATCTGCTTGAGCTGGAGCAAGATGAACGCTAAACAGTTGCGTAAAGATATGGCGCTGTGGATTGTTCGCTTAAATGCGGATGATCAAGAGGAGCGCCGTCAGGCTCAGATTGAATTTGATCTTTGGCGCAATCAATATCCTGAATATCAGGATCAATTAGATGAAATGCTGAGTTTTTCTGAAACGATGCAACAGCTTTCGATGACACATGGTATTTCCAGTCAGAATGTTCATCACTCTATGCAAATCAGTCAGCAGAGTAAAACAGAAATCCAGAAATTATTTACCAAAGCTTTTGTACTTTGTTTAAGTATAGCAAGCGCAACATATTTTGCTTATCACTCAACAATATTCTCTTACTATACGGCTGATTTAAAAACAGATACAGGTGAAATGCAGTCATTCACTTTGGAGGATGGCTCAAAAGTATCTTTGGGGGCACGATCTGCAATTAAATTGGATTTCAAAGCGGATAAACGCCGAATTGACTTAGTTCAGGGTGACATTTATATCGATGTTGCCAAAGATCCAAATAGACCACTGATTATCCACACGCCACAAGCAGATTATAAGGCATTAGGAACTCGCTTTATTGTGAATCAATATCCAAAGCACAGTGTATTGAATATGCTACATTCTAAAGTCGAAGCGACGGCTTTGCAGGCAGCTCCTTTGTCTAAAGTGGTTCAGCAAGGTGAAAATATCACAGCGGATTCACAAGGTTTAAGCCAGATAACTAAAATAGATACTGCATCAACAGAATTCGCTTGGCAGAAACAGCAAATCTTGGCGAATGATTTACCAATGTCAGATTTACTTAGCCGTTTAGGGCGCTATCATCACCAATATTTATTATTTAACCAAGCAACTTTAGCGCAATACAAAGTGAGCGGTGTGATTAATACTCAACAAGATTTGGAACAGACACTTGCACTCTTGGCAACACAGTATCCTTTAAAAATCAAAAAAATAGGGCAACATGTGATTGCAATAAATGCAGAGTGATAAAACGTTTAAACAGTGTCTTCTAAAAAAAATGACCATTCATTGCGGTTTTTTTGGATGGTCTTCGTCATATAAGTTAGAACACATATTTTTTTTAACTGAATGAAGTGAATGATTATCATTTGACTTTAGGTGGCTTCAAAATGTCCCAGTCTTTATATCGAAATGCCATAAAACCGCTCGCATTGACCGCTGCCATAGCCTTGTCTATGGGAGTCGTCAGTACACAAATTTACGCAGAAACTGCTGTGCCCACGACTTTCTATCAAGTGCAGCGTGGTTCACTCACCCAAGCTTTAAACAGTTTGGCGCAACAAGCCAATGTCTCATTATTGCTTGATTCCAACAAAACCAATCAATACCAAGTTAAAAGTATCCAAGGTAAATACACCTTAGACCAGATATTTACAATGCTGGTTCAAAATACACCCTTTCAAATCCAAAAAACTTCAGCTGGCTATGTATTAATGGAAAAGCCCAGTGTTGAAAGTGCCCCTGTAATGAACCATGATAAAGTGAGTTCAGACAAAAATCTGCCTTCAAATCAGAATGGGCAAAATCAAATTTATCAAATGACGCCGATTGTGGTAGAAGCCGTTCAAAAAGATACAATTAAGTTTGGACAAAGTGTTTTAAACCAAAAAGCAATTGATCGTTATCAGGCCAATAATGTGGCACAACTCTTAGACAACATGCCAAGTGTTGGGGCTGCTGCATCTCCTCGCCCCGGCGGTCAAACGATCAATATTCTGGGTATGGGTGGGGTCGCAGATGTTCCGATTACTTTAGATGATTCTGTAAAAAGTTTTGATAAATATCGTCAGGGATCGGTATTTATAGAACCTGAAATTTTAAAGAAAATCACTGTAGATAAAGGTCCGCATAATGTTGAAGTTGGAAATGGTGGTTTTGGTGGGAAGGTTACTTTAGAAACCAAAGATGCGACAGATTTATTAGATAAAGATAAAAATGTAGGGGCATTTTTAAAGTATTCTCGATATTCAAATAATCGCCAAAATACCTACACAGGTGCGGTATATGGTAAAGCTGATAATGGTGTAGTAGATGGCTTGTTTTATTATACCAACCGGGACAGTGGTAATGTTAAACGTCCAGATGGCAGTACATTTTTATACTCTGCCCAAGAGCAAGAGACCTACTTAGCAAAACTTAATTTTTATCCTGCAGATGGACATAAAATCTCTCTCAATGCTATGCGCAGCGGACATGAGGGTTGGGAGCCATTTGCTGCCATGCGTGATCAGGATGCTGTGCCTACACAGGCAGATATTGCAAAATATGGCTATGATGAAGCATGGAAACGACGTTTGGTTTATCGTGATCAGGAAGATACCAGTTATTCAGCAAATTATGAGTTTAATCCAGCAGACAATCCATATTTGAATCTCAAAGCGGTTGCTTCATATTCAAAAACCTATCAGCATGACCAAAGACTACCAAGCGTAAATGGTTCAGCAGCACTTTTAGGCAATGAAAGTTGGGTAACCTATACCAATACAGCATTTAAACTCAGTAATATCAGTGATATAGAAACTAAATATGGTACTCATAAGTTAAAATTCGGTACGCAATATCAAAAGATGGAACAGAATTCCCTGATTTTTGATAAAAACAATGTGAAGAAGCCTGATTTTAATTTTGGCTATTATGAACCCAATTATATGCCAGCAGGCGATCAGCAAATGTTGAGCGCATTTGTTGAAGATCAATATCAGTTCAATAATATCATTATCACACCATCGTTACGTTACGATCATATTGAAAACACAGGGAAACCCAATCGAGCATCACGCTATAATGATCCTACCGCAGGACACGATTACTCAAGTAAAACCTATACAGGTTGGTCACCTCGTTTGGCAATGTCTTGGAAGCAAACAGACTACATGACATGGTTTGCCAATGTGAGTAAGACATGGCGTGCTCCTCGTGTTGATGAGCAGTATTATGTGCAATCAGCGGCAACCACTGTTCCATCGACCAGTCGTTATCTGCTTCCTGAAAAAATGCTGGCGATACGTATCGGTAATGAAATGAATTTTGATGATTTGTTCAGTACAGATGACCATCTACAAGTACGATTGACTTTCCATCGTAATCGTGGTGCTGACGAAATATTTAGAAACCGTTCAACCTTTTGCCAAGCCCAAGCAGAAAATAATGCAAGTACAGGTGAGGGCAGTGTTAAAGACTGCAATGGTAATTACAATCATGGTTTCTATCGAAACGTTACCGATTACACCATTAAAGCCTATGAAGCTGAAGTTTTCTACAATCAACCGACTTGGTTTGCTGGTTTAACTTATTCATATATTCGTGGGCAACGTGATAATTCACCTGTGAATCCATGGTTTGACCAAAAAACATGGATGGTTGATATCCCACCTAAAAAAGCCACAGCAACTTTAGGGGTAAATGTGCCTGAGCATCACTTAACCATGGGATGGAGAGGAATTTTTGTTGCGGCTCAAGACAGAAGTTTATCTGATAATGATAAATCAATTGCTGCATCTTCTTTTTCTTTACCTAAAACCAAAGGCTACTCGCTTCATGGCGTATATGCAGATTGGCAACCTGTGGGTGAGAAAGGACCAACACTTAATTTCTCTATAGATAATTTGTTTAATCGAGACTATAAAATGTATTTAGGTGAATATATGACGGGTACAGGGCGCGATTATAAGTTCAGTATTTCTCAAAAATTCTAAAGTTGAAGTCTGGATGTTGAACACTTAGTATCTCTCATGAGTAGCCCATAGGGTTTCATTGAAAATGGGCTACTTATATCTTGTTGGATCTAAACGTATTGAAAAGATGATGTGTTTTGGGTTACTGATAAGCTATTGGAATTACAAGCGATTGAAATAACAAAACTTTATTTTTACACGTAAACCAAGTATTAATCATCATTTTTTAAATTACATTTTGGTTACTTAATGATCGTAAAAATTTACCAATGGGTAAAAAATAAACTTGAATTTTAAAGTTTTCTTTGCCATATTCAAATCATAGTGCTGAAGGTTGTGCTTCAACTATATACGCAGTTTTTATCGCCCACTTTACTCCATCAAGTGGGTATTTTTTTATTTGTCATTGATATTGTTTGAAATTAATTTTCTTATTGCAAACATTAAAAAGTGGTAAATAATCACAATTTGATTCTAACAATTAGCCCAAGAACTAAATGACCAATTTTTACTTTATGATTTGATATATAAATGTAGTCTTCATTGATTAAATCATATCGAGCTATCGTTCCATCTTTCAATCTGAAAGCAGTAGTGATGGATTGCCCTAAAAGTTAGAAATGCGACTGCTTAAAACTAACTTATTGGGGGATTGGAATAAAAAATACTAATTCTGGATCATCCTCATCAAGATTTTCAATTTGACCACTTTCTATAAATCCAGAAGTGCGTAACAAACGTTGCATTGGCAAATTAGAACGATTGGTGGTGGTGAAAAGTTTTGGATGTAGGCATTTTGACTTCAAGCCATTCAGTAAGGCAAGTCCGATGCCATTACGTCGATAATGCTCTCCAACCATTAACATTTCAATAAAGCCACATCCAAAGAAATGGTAATTTAAAACACCATAACCCATGATTTCGCCATCCTTTTCAGCAAGAAAACATGTACTTTGAGCACACCAAGCGTGAATTTGTAATACTCGTTGTGCCTCATGTAAGGCAACACTATCAATCGCTATTAAATATTTGAGATCGGCTTCACTGGCGAGGCGAATTAACATTATATCCATCTACTCTTGTCATTCGGATAAATACTATAGCAATATTTCAGATGATTAGATTTGTCTATGCAGTATCAATATTCAAGAAATGGTTGACTTTATTGATCGACTATTCTTTTATAATTTTAAAAGAATAGAATTTATGATTAAAAAATGACTTTCAATGACCTGTAGGTCATGAGCCAAAATTCTTGTAAGAGAGTATAAATGAGCACATTAGAAACTATTTATTCAGATTTATATGAGATTGCTTTGAAACTGGATAGTATTCCTAAAAGAATACAAGAAGTCCCTGATTTAGATCATAGAGAAAATATTTTACTTACAGCAAAGGCTTTAAGTCATATTTTTGAATTGCAGAATAATATTCAAATGGTAAGACCAGATTTGAAGAAAAACCATAAAGAAAATTAATATTGATTCTTTATCTAATATTAGTGAAATATTTTGCTTTTTCTCAGGGTTATTGCTTATTTTAGACATAATAAATATGACTTTAATAACTGAATGAATATGGCTTTAAATGCGCAATGCCACTGTGAGGCAGTGAAATTCACCGTAGAGTTGTCAGATAATTTTGAGACAATACGACGTTGTAATTGTTCATTTTGTCGTATGAGGGGAGCTGTAGCCGTGTCTGCTCCACTTTCAGGAATAAATGTTTATGAAGGTCGTGATAAATTAACAGAGTATAGATTTAACACAAAACAAGCAGCACATTATTTTTGTTCAGTTTGTGGAATTTATACTTTTCATCAACGTCGCTCCAATCCTAAGCAGTTTGGAGTGAATGTTTCCTGTATCGTTGGAGTCTCACCGTTTGATTTTGAAAAAGTTCCAGTTATGGATGGTATCCAGCACCCGAAAGATGGGGGTGGTGGTGTAACAGGCTATCTTTGCTATGAAGCGCTAAATCATAAATAGACACAATCAAGCTTTAGCAAAATATCAAGTTTTTCAAGTCAAAATATGAAGTTGATCTGTGTTGTGTTTGAATGAACGTATTTATGAAGTATCAGGTCTTAAATTGAGAACCTAATGTGATGTTGAGTTATAAGTGTAAGGATTATGCGGATCATACAATTGAAATGACCATATAAATCAAAACATGAAAATTTTAAGAGGATACAGTATAAAGAGAATCGTCAGAGAACTAGAATGAATTTTAAACATTAAATTTTTATAATAAAAATAAGTACTCCGGTGATGCCGCTGCATGGTCGTTACCCTGAACCCGATGAGTTCAAGGTGGACGTGACGTACACTTACTGGGTTTCCCACTCGCGGTGGGCATACACTCAAAATATACAGAACACATCCATAAGTTTAAGTATCGGCAGGGGAATAGACGTACTGGCGAACACCCCAGAGTTGTATTAAGTATACATAATCTGACGTTTGTGGCAAATCATCAAAGGTCACAAATTATAAATATAGATAAAAAAATGAAATCAACTGCACGAAAAAAAAGCGGTTTAGCCCGCTTTTTCAACATCTTCGAGCATAGCTTCTAATAAACGTTCACATTGTGCGTATTCTTGTAACGTTTTATTCATGCTCAAAACTTCTTGCATTAACTCTAACGCCACCATAATCACCAACTTATTATGTTCAACGTTGGGTGCTTTGCGACGGAACTCTTGAAACTTATCATTTAATAGCTGACCAGCACGTTCTAACTCATGCCTTTTTTCTGTAGTCGTACCTAGACGGAAAGTCTGTTCGATTAAACGCAATTCTACGGTAACATGTTCAGACATAATTATACTTCCTCATTAGATTCTGAAGGATGAGCAAGTTGTTGAATCTCTTGCGCATGATGATCTTGTTCAGTCCCTAAAATAGAAAGACGTTGAATAATCGCTTCAACTTTGGTCTTTGCATGTTCATTTTTTTGGATTAAACGTTCACGCTCATCTTGCAGGTTTTTAATGTCCTGCAAATGATGGCGCTGTTCATTTGCCATTTTCTCTTTAACCACGCGTAATTCATTGCGTTCGGCTAAAATTTCCTGAAAACGATTTTTTAAATCTGTACAGCTTTTTTCTAAACGGCTATAGCGTTCAGCTAAAGATGAGGCATCAGTGTTGAGCTGTTGAAATTGATTTTGCAACTGAGCAAGCTGTTCAGTGAGCGAATCAATTTCATCTTGTTTTTGGGTAATAATACTGTTTTTATGGCTGATTTGAGCGTGAGCTTGCTCTTCACTGTTATCTTTTTCTTTTAACAGCGATGCATTTTCTTTCTCAACAGTCTCGATTCGTGTTTTTAAAACACCAATATGCGTTTGTAGACGCTGTAATTGTTCTAACATAACGGGTCGCACAGATTTGCAATCAAAGGTAATATATACAGAAGTATAGAGATTGGATAAGCGAATGCAAGACGATATTTCAGGTTGGTCAGATTGGAACCAAAATTTTAAAGGGATTGAGGAAATTTCAAGCCCGAGTGAGTTACATGGCTTATTAACAGGTATAGTTTGTGTTACCGAAGTACCAACCCGAGATGAATGGTTACAAATTTTATCGACGTTGGATGTACCAAAATTAGACGATGAAGCATTGGCTGTACTCTCAGATGAAACCGAAGATGTGTCACATGCGCTTGCTGAAGATGATTTAGACTATCTTCCGATGCTTCCAGATGATGAACATACTTTATCGGAGCGTGTTCAAGCTTTGGCTGACTGGTGTGCTGGCGTTGTTTTAGGTTTTGGTTTGGCTTCAGGTCACATTCGTTCAGACGAACAAGAGTTAATTGAAAGTTTACAAGATGTCGCATCTGTTGAGTTTGATGAATCAGATGACGATGAAGAGGGTGAAGCAAGCTATGAGGAGCTATATGAGTTTGTTCGCTTGATTCCAGTATCCCTATCTGTAGGGCGCAAAAAAGTGCCAGTTTCAGAAAGCCCTTTGCTGCAAAATTTCCATAGCAAAATGAAGCAAGCTATAGACTCATCTGAAAGTAGCAATGTGGTCGAAATGTTTACACCACACCGTCCAAGTTAAATTTTTTGTTCAAGATGAAGCACTGCTAAGTTTTAATGAAATGGTTGATTGTGTAAATCTCTAAAATTTAGAGACCACAATCAGCCATTTTTTTATCATGATATGCGGATATATTTTGATCACCAAACCAAGTCATTTTAAGGATATTGATAAGGATCGATCAATCAATCTCATAGAATACTGCTGATTTTGTTTTTAAAATAAATGGATAAATATTGTTGTATTCGTATTTACATCTTACCCCATCAAACTGTAATTTAAACATTCACCAATTAATTTAATGAACTGAAAGATAAGCTGAATAGAGAATGAAATTAACTCAAGCAGATTTTCAGGAACGTCGTGACCGCCTCGCTGAACAAATGGGTCCCAATAGTATTGCAATTATCGCCACTAGTCCGGAAGTCATGCGAAATAGAGATGCTGACTATAAGTTTCGTGCAGACAGTAGTTTCTTTTATCTTACAGGTTTTGCCGAACCTCAAGCAGTAGCAGTGTTCGAAACAGATGAAACTGGTGAAACGTATATTTATAGTCTATTTTGCCGTGAGCGAAACCGTGAAATGGAAATTTGGAATGGTTATCGAGCAGGAATTGATGGAGCAATTGATGACTATGAAGCAGATGAAGCATATGCCATAGATCTGCTTGATGAAGAGATTATTGCCAAAATCCTCAATAAAGAAAAACTATTCTATCGGATTGGTCAACGAGCAGAGTTTGATGTCAAAATAACGCATTGGATTTCCAAAGCACAAGAATCCAGTCGTGGTTTCGGCGTGCCAACACAGCTTATGCAACTTGATCAGATTTTAGATGAAATGCGTTTGCATAAATCAGCTGAAGAAATTGAATTGATGCAAATCGCAGCAAATATTAGTGCGGATGCGCATACCCGTGCCATGCAAACAGTTCGTCCCGAAATGATGGAATATGCTTTAGAAGCTGAATTGAATTATATTTTCGGTCAGCATGGTTGTGTCCCTGCCTATAACAGCATTGTCGGTGGTGGTAAAAATGGCTGTATTTTACATTATGTAGAAAATAATCAGCCCCTAAAAAACGGTGATCTGGTGTTGATTGACGCGGCGTGTGAATATGAATGTTATGCTTCAGATATCACACGGACTTTTCCCGTGAATGGCAAATTTAGTCTTGAACAAAAAGCCTTGTATCAAATTATTTTAGATGCACAAATTGCAGCGATAGAAGCGATTCAAATTGGAAACTCTTATAAAGAACCGCATACGGTAGCAGTACGAATTCTGGTTGAAGGTTTGGTTGAACTTGGAATTATGCAAGGTGATGTTGATCAAATTATCGAATCTGAAAGTTATCGTCAGTTCTATATGCATGGAACTGGGCATTGGCTAGGTATGGATGTACATGATGTTGGTGCTTATAAAGATGACAATGGTCAATGGCGAACCTACGAGCAAGGCATGGTAGTTACAGTAGAGCCGGGTCTATATATTGCGCCAGATGATGAAACTGTCGAGGAAAAATGGCGTGGCATTGGTATCCGAATTGAAGACGATGTCGTGGCAACCGAACACGGTCCTTTGGTGTTGACCAAGAATGTTGTGAAAACGATTGAGGATATTGAAGCCTTGATGGCATCCCACAACTGAATATGTTAATTATTGATGTTCGACTGAGCCATTGCATTGAAATGGCTTTAACAAGCGCAATATTTTGACAATATTGCGCTTTTTTCTAAATTAAACATATCAACTCAATCATTTTTGATCTTGATCAGATATGAAGTTGCTTTGATACTTTGCTTAAGATTATAAAAACGATGGGTACTCGAATGACTGGAATGGTATTTCCATTCCAAGGTGACATCCAAGAAATCAAAACAATGATTTATACATGGATGCAACATGAAGTTGAAATTATTGAAAGCTATACTACAATTCGAATTGAGCTGATACACGATAACTTTGTAATTATTGATAATATCGATATTTTTTATTCAGCATATAATCACCCTGAGTTATGGCAAGAACTCGTTGTTGATTTGCCTTTTAACGATTGGATTATTTTCTTCGAATGTGTCGACAGTTGTGATAGTTATAGTTATCTGATTTACAAAAATAATCATGAAGTTAGAAGGATGCTACAGGAAGAAGATGAAGATCTGTATTTTGAGGGTGAGGTGCAAGATTTTGAGAAAGTATGGCTTGATTTTTCAATCTATTATGAACATGAATATGTAGAAAATGGGAAAATAAAAAAAGAAAAAATAACGGATCCTAAGTTTTCATTAGAGCACATTGAGGATCATGAAAATTATTTTAAATATTACCATATTACTTTAAAAAATCAGACGATGTATCACACAAGATTGGCTCGTGTATTGATGGTAGAGATGTTCGAACACTTCTTAGGTTTTGATATTATTGATGGTGATTGTAAGGTTAAGCAGTCTTTGAAAATTGATTACAACACAATTCCAGCGTATGACCGAATTTTAAAACGAGCAGAAAAGAACGATGTGCCGGCTCAGAATGAACTGGGCATGATGTATGAGCAGGGTCATGGTATTGAACAAGATATTGAAAAAGCACGATATTGGTACCAAAAAACTGCTAATCAAAATGATCATTGCGGGCAACTTCATCTAGGGTTACTTTTTAAAGCAGGAAAAGGTGTCGAAAAAGACCTAGAACAAGCTTTGCAATGGATATCTAAAGCCGCCACCAATGGAAATGCTGATGCGCTAACTGTGCTGGGGGAAATGTACGAATTGGGTGAAGGTGTAGAACAAAGTTTTGCTGAAGCAGCAATCCTTTACCGTAAGGCAGCGAAACAAAGACATGCTGTTGCACCCTATAAACTGGGTCTAATGTATGAGCATGGATATGGTTTTGCCGCGGATATCAAAATGGCAATGCGCTGGTACTATCAGGCAGCTAGTCATTTTAATGAAGATGCCCAAAAACGTTTGGATGAGTTGCGGAAATAATCGTTCGTTTTTATTTGAAATCTGAGATGCCAAAATATATTTCTTAACGTTGAGTTAAATAATAATTTGATATTTCAATAAGATCAGAGCATGTCTACAGAATTATTTCGACGAGAAATAGTCTTTTCTTTTTTGATTAAAGACTCCATAACTTAAAGTTAGAAGAAGGGAGTATTTTAAAATCATTGATGCAAATGATAATTATTATCGTTTACTTTTGTGATTTTTTGTGTATGATTTATTGTGTTTACATAATTGATGATAATTTTAATGAAAAAAAACACGAACTACACAAAACCTCTTATTTCTTTCAGGACTCAACTAAGCATCTCCATATTCGGCATTATTTTTTCACAGCACAATTATGCTCAAGAGACTCAGCAAAATGTATCTGCACTACCTACAATTGCAATTAGTGCATTACATGAAACACCTGTGGCATATAGATCAGGCAATATGGACATTCCTCGTACAGAAGATGATGTGCAGGCTTATACAGTAATTGAACGTGAGGAATTAGAACGTTCAGGGGCAACAACAGTCACAGAAGCAATTACAAAGCTACTTCCAATGGCAACATCAACCAATAATTCAGATTACTTTAGCGCTACCTCAAGCCAGATTAATCTACGAGGTTTAGGTACAAACCAAACCTTGGTGTTAATCAATGGTCGTCGTAGTGCAGGAACTGGAAATCGTGGTTCAGCAGAATCCACACAACAGCCCAATTTAAATAATATTCCGCTGGCAGCGATTGAAAGAATCGAGATTTTACCGACGTCAGCAGCAGCAATTTATGGTAGTGGTGCTGTTGGCGGTGTGATCAATGTCGTATTGCGTAAAGACTACGTGGGTACAGATTTAGATTTACGTTATGCCAATACAACAGATGATCAGCAGCCCGTGAAATCCTTTAACTTTGTCTCTGGTTTTGCTTTGGAAGAGGGACGTACTAACGTAATGCTCACTGCTTCGAAAAAGAGTCAGGATGGTTTATTAGACCGTGAGCGGGGCTTTAAAGATAAACAACGGCAAAGAATTTTAAAAAATAATCCAAATGCACTTATTGGTCCAACAGTAAATCCACCAGCAGGTGATCTCACCAATATTCGTTCCAAAGATGGTTCAGAATTGATTCCTGGAAGTGGTTCTTCAACTGCACATATTCCCAAGGGTTGGAATGGTGATATCAATACATTAGAAAAAGGTTATGCTTTAGGTCTAGGAAAAGGGGTAAGTAGTTGGTCTGGAGACTCACCAATTTTATATGATACAGATACTGAGTCTGTGGGAGTCTCAATCAATCGTGATTTTACTGATCGTTTCAATGTATTTCTTGAGGCAGGTTATGATCGTGAAAAAGGCTGGGGCTATAACAGTTCACCACATGGTTTTGGTGTGGTCACAGTAAGCAAAAACAGTCAATATAATCCATTTGGTAAAGATGTATTGGTCAACTATACGCTGAATGGAGACAGTTTCGGTGCTTGGGCGAAAGACACTTTTGAAACGACACAGAAAAAGGCTGCAACAGGTTTTATTTTTGATTTGACACCTAAATGGTTACTATCTGGTGATTATTCTTGGAGTAAATCGGATATTGGTCAAAGATATATCCGTAAAGGAAATGTAAATCCGAGAGCAACCCAATGGAATAAAGATACAGCCAATAATTTGATTGACTTCATTGAAGACTACACCACGAAACCGACTGATCTTATTCAAAAGTATTGGCATTATACTAAAAATAATACTCAGCAAACTTTAAATGACATGTCGATACGGGCAACAGGACCAATTGCGACATGGTATGCAGGGGATATTCGATTGGCGACCGGAATCGAACACCGACGCTATGCAAGTGAAGGTTATGCTGATCATCAGTATGTCGATAATCCTTGGGTTAAACCTACTGAACGTAAAACTCAAGCTTCAAGTGTGTATACTGAATTCAGTATACCTTTACTTTCATCAGATCATCATTACCGTTTCGCGAAGTCACTCGAGATGCAGGTAGCTGCACGTTATGAGGATTTCAAAGTATCAGCAAAAGTACCTCAGTATGATCCTAAAGCTGATCCTACTACAGGTTATAAGTCTAATTTTTTGGGCTATAGTGACTCAGGAACTGCTAAATTTGATGCTATTTCACCAACGATTGGTTTTAAATTTGAGCCTAATGATCAGATGATGTTCCGTGCTTCATATAGTGAAGGTTTTGTTACGCCAACAGCAGGGCAGTTAGCATTAGAGACGGTCAGTCAAAATACTAGCACTTCACTTAAAGATCCTGTTACAGGGAAAATATTGGATATGACCACAGATATTATTTCAGGCGGTAATCCAACGATTACCCCTGAAAAATCGAAAAGTTATAATTTTGGTGTGGTCTTGACACCAGAGATAATTGAAAACTTGCGGTTATCTGTGGATTATTATCAGATTAAAAAAAGTAATAATATTACATCGGTAAATGCACAGTATATTTTGGATAATCAAAATAAATACGGCAATCGAATAAAACGTGATGCCAACGGTGATATAACGTCGATAAATACTGCAGTCTTCAATGCATTAGGACTAAAAACTAAAGGGATTGATACTAATTTAAGTTATGCTTTCGACAGTGCAGTCGGAAATACTTCGTTTAATTTAGGGTATACCTATGTCAGTGAATATAAGCAACAAGACACTGCCGACACGCCTTTTGTTGATTATGTCGCAATGGCAAGTAGTAATGATTATCCATTAAAGCATCGTGCCAATGCATCAATCTACCTGAAACCTAACGATGTATGGGCTTTTGGTTGGGCTACACAGTACTATGGTTCATATACTGTAACTAATGCAACTGCAATTTTAAATCAGACAGGAAAAGATATCAAAACTCTAAAAATAAATGATCAGTTATATCATGATATTTTTGCCAAAGCTAAATTGCCGTTTGGCAAATCTAATAAGGTTAACGCTGCAGAAGTCGGTTTTGGCATCCAAAATCTATTTAATGACTACGCGGTTGATTTATCTGGTACAAAAGGTTATCTGAGTAAATATAGTGATTTAAGAGGTCGTCAGTATTATCTCAATCTTAAACTATCGTTCTAGTCCATGTCTTACATGAGATACGTGAGATAACTAAAGTATTCTAATATTGGTTGTGTTCAAGCGCATATCGATTAAACAATCGCTTCGTTTGATTGTCATCCTTTTAACAACTTTAAGGCTGTGATTTAAATATAATAAATTACAGCCTTATTTTTTTATATTGTTCATTGATTGATTATCCCATTTTTAAAATAACGTATTGATTCAGTACAAATGATAGCAACAATTTCCTATTTCAATATAAAAATAATCGCGCTTGATGTAAGATAAAATTCATCAAGATCATAAGTATTCAGTAAGCTGAATCACGTATAGAAAGGATCAAAGCATGCAACAAGAAGTCATCATCGTTGGCGGTGGAATGGTTGGGCTGAGTTTGGCTCTCATGTTGGCGAAAGCGAATATTGCGGTAAAGCTCTTAGAAGCGGTGAAATACCCAAATTATGATGACAACAATGCTGTAGCTTATCATTCAAGTTTTGATGCTCGAAATACAGCACTTTCACGTCGTACTGTACAAATTTATCAAAAGCTCGGTTTGTGGAATGCTTTACAAGAGCATGCAACCCCGATTCTTGAAGTTCATATCACAGAGCAAGGCAGTTTCGGTAAAGCCCGTTTAAAAGCAGATCAAGAAAAAGTCGAAAGCTTTGGGCAAGTGATTGAAAATGCATGGCTTGGACGGGTACTTCTTACTCAGGTAAGACAACAACCTCTTATAGAGTTGATTGATGGTGTGCAAGTAAACTCTTTAAAACAAGACAATGACTTTGTTTATATAGAAGCAAGTCGTGGTGAAGAATATAGTCATTCAATCAAAGCTAAATTGGTGATTGCAGCAGATGGTCGAGACTCTTTTTGCCGTCAAACCTTAGGCGTCGGTGTGGATGTACATGATTATGATCAAGTTGCAATTGTCACCACTGTACAAACGTCTAAACCGCATCAGCAAGTGGGTTTTGAACGCTTTAGCCACTTAGGTCCATTAGCATTATTACCTTTGCCTGGTGAATGCCGCCGTTCAGTTGTTTGGCCGGTAAAAAAAGGAACAGAGGGTGAGTGGCTAGGGGAAGAGAATGATCAACATTTTCTGGATGCCTTACAGCAAACCTATGGAGATCGTGCAGGTAAATTCCAAAAGACAGGCAAACGTTTTAGTTTCCCATTGTCACAAGTGCTGGCAGATAAACAGGCGGTTGGACGTGTGATCTTAATGGGAAATGCGGCACATACGATTCACCCTGTGGCAGGGCAAGGATTTAATCTATGCATGCGTGATGCTGATGTATTGCTGCGTTATATCACAGCACAAATGGCTAAGTCTGAAGATATAGGTGAGCCTGAGATGTTAAAGGCATACGAACAGGCTCGCTTAACAGATCAACAACGGGTCATCAAATTTTGTGATTCGGTTGTACGAGGCTTTAGTAATCAGAATCCAGTTTTAAAATTATTACGTAATACAGGGTTGGTTGCATTTGATGTCATCCCTGGAATAAAACCCTTGGTTGCCAATTACGCAATGGGGTTAAAAGCATGATAGAACAAAATGTTTTAGATGTTATTGTTATTGGTGGCGGTCTGGTAGGCGGTTTAACCGCATTACTTTTGGCGCAAGGCGGTGTTCAAGCAACAGTATTAGACGCAGCACCCATTTTAGACGAGCAAAAAGTTTTAGCCCAAGCGAATCCACGAGTTTTGGCACTCAGTCAAGCAACCATTCATTTACTTAAAACTGTGAATGTTTGGGATAAAATTGCCCGAAAGATGCCTTATACAGGGATGCAAGTCTGGAATAAAAATGGTTATGGAGAAATTAATTTTGGTCAAGAATCCATAAATTTTCCGACGGATGAACATAGTTTAGGTTCAATGGTTGAACCCAGCTTATTAAATCTCGCCATTCAACAACAAATGCTGGAACAATTAAACGACTATCGTACCGAGGTGAAAGTCGTTCGTGTTGAACAAGGCGTTGGTTGTTGGATAATCCATCTTGCAGATGGCAGTCAGTTAAAGACCAAATTAGTCATTGGGGCAGATGGGGCAAACTCATTTGTGCGTGAGCAGGCTTTTATTGATTACGATATTCTTGATTATCAGCAAGCAGGTTTGACTTGTGCGATTCGTACCACACAACCGCACCATTATGTGGCTCGTCAAATTTTCCATCCAACTGGTCCTTTGGCATTTTTACCGATGGCGAGTTTGAATCCTCAACAAGCTGGGCATTGGATTTCAATTGTCTGGACACTGCCTGATGATTATGCAGATGAATATGCCAGTTTGAATGATGTAGATTTTTGCCAGTTGCTCACCCGTGAAAGTCATCATATGTTGGGTGAAATAATTGAAGCAACACCACGTGCAAAATTTCCACTCAAAGCACGCGCAGCGCAGCGTTATGTCAAGGAAGGGTTGGCATTGATTGGTGATGCAGCACATGTGATTCATCCTTTGGCCGGGCAAGGAGTGAATATAGGTTGTTTGGACGCGGCAGTGCTTTGTGATGTCTTATTGCAAGATAAAAAGCGTGGTGTGTGGGCACACCAACAGACCTTAAAACGTTATGAACACACACGTAAAGGGCAAAATGATGCCATGATGCATAGCATGTCGATGATTGGTTTCTTGGAAACTGCTGAATTCTTTCCTATGATCTGGGCGCGTAATTTTGGACTGAAACAAGTGGAAAATACTCCGCTTTTAAAAGATCAATTTTTAACAAAAGCCAGTGGATTAGAAACGTTAAAAAGCACGCAATATGCCATTTCATGAGTTGACTGATACTTTTTAAACAATCATTTAAACAATATTACGAATTTGATGAAAAAAAACACGATTTTATGTATCTAGAGACTAGTCGAATCCGCAAGAGATTGGTACATTTCTCTGTAAAACATCACCATTTTTTGGATGGTAAATTGACGTCGTTGATGGGGAGTTCAAGATGACAGATACAAATGATTATGATGATAATTCAGAAGATCATGCAGTTGACGATGATGAAGCTAAAGCAGCGGAAAAAGGTGCTGCGGTAAGTGAATCAACGGTGTCTGATACAGATTTGGCTGAAGCAGAAACACTCACGGTGACTGCGAAAAAAAGACAACGTGAAGCATTAGAAGATGAAATCGCTGCATTTTTAGCGCGTGGTGGAAAAATTACTGAAGTTCCCCCTGATGAATCTGCAAGAGATTGATTTTAAAAGCACCGTCAGGTGCTTTTTTAATGTCTCTAAAATTTGATTAGGGGCGGTTGATTGATTCAACATTTAAGGTTGCATGATGATTTCGACACGTTGTTGATCATTCCCAATTGCTTCAAAGTCATTACTGATTAAATCATAAGTAATTTTTGAACTTTTAATTTGTTGTCCAACATCACTTCTAATCATTGCATTACCTTCTAGAGTGATTATTGATTTTTTCGCATCGAAAATCATTTTATTTGCAGAAGCCTGAATGTTTTCTTTCGTTTTATAGATTCTCTTATTCAGTTTTAGAGGGGTGCCAAAAGCGATGATAGACACAAGTTGTTTATTTTTATCTTGATTGAGCTGTATTTCATTTCCTGTGATCTGCATACTTCCTTGTTTAGCGCTAAAGTTCCCTTTGTAATAGCCAGAGGAGTTATGGATATTAAATTGAGCAAAATCACCTGACAGTTGAAGTGGCTCATTAAAATCCGGATCTTGTGCAGCAAATAAGGATGATGTCATCAGCCATGACAATAAAAAGAGTCGTGGTTTTGATATTTTAAAAATTTGAATCTTTGGTTTATTGATCATAAGTTAAAATTTCTGATAAATAAAAAATAAATGTTCAATCATATTCTTAGATACATTGAGGAACAGCCACTAAACATTCTATTCCTCAATGATGATCATTCTACTTTTATTGTTATATCACGTGATTATTGATTGGTGAGTTCTAACGCTCGTTGGTAAGCAATTTTCTTTTTGATACCCATTAAATCAGCTGCGAGTTGCGATGCAGCTTTAACAGATAAGTCCTGTAATAATCGTGTGAGTAGTTGATCTAACTTATCTTGTTCAACATCTTGATCTTTGGCATCAGGTAGACCACCGATGACTAAAACGATCTCACCTTTTTGTTGGTGATGATCATTTTCAATAAAACTCACCAATTCACCTAGCGTCATTTTTTTAATAGTTTCAAAGGTCTTGGTGATCTCGCGAGCGAAACCGACGGGGCGTTGTTCACCAAAAACCTGAGCCATATCTTTGACACTGTCTAAAATACGGTGGGGCGCTTCATAGATAATCATGGTTTGCGTTTCATATTTTAATTTTTCTAGTTGTATTAAGCGCTGAGATTGTTTTGAAGATAGAAAGCCTTCAAAACTAAAACGGTCACTAGGTAAGCCAACAGCACACAAAGCTGCAATTGCAGCGCAAGCGCCCGGTACAGGAATGACACGGATTCCATTGTCTTGTGCAGCACGAACCAATTTAAATCCAGGATCACTAATGAGCGGGGTTCCAGCATCACTGACCAGTGCAATATCTTGACCTTGCTTTAATTTTTCGATAAGTATATCAATTTTGTTACTTTCATTATGATCATGACACGCTGTAAGTGGAGTTGAGATATTATAATGTTTTAATAATTGAGCGGATTGGCGGGTATCTTCTGCCGCAATAATAGAAACCGACTTTAAAACTTCAATAGAACGGAAAGTCATATCATCTAAGTGCCCAATTGGGGTCGCTACGACAAATAATTGAGCACTCATAAAGGTCTCCATGAAAACTAAGATAGTGTTGAACAGTATTAAAAGACTGGTATGTTTGGGAATAATTGGATTTACAATCCAAGTTCACGCAGAAATTCTTGTTATCTTACCTGAAACAGGTCCCATGTCGCGAGCAGGTTTAAGTATCAAACAAGGAATATTGAATGCATCTCATGCATCCAAGAACCAAATTCCATTAAAATTTGTCGATTCTGATCAAAAAACCATCAAAACCATATTGAAGCAAAATGTGAATAAAAAGACCAAAATGATTATTGGTCCTTTGGCACGTCCAGATGTAGAAGCATTGATTAATTTAAAACCCAAAGTTCCAGTGCTTGCTTTGAATGAGGTGTATCCGACCCATAAAAATGTTTGGCAATATAGTCTGTCTAAAAATGACGATGCTTTAGCACTTCTGGATTATATTCAGCATGATAAAGTCAGCAAACTCTATGTTGTTCGTGAAAAGGGCACTGAGGCAGAATCAATCAGCTTTTTAAATGCACTTTTCGCAAATTATGCAGGAGAAGTTGACCCAGTAGATGCGATGCCAAATACGACCAAAGCAAGTGAAGGTATTTTATTGCTTGGGTCAAATCAATGGTTGGCAAATTTAAAGAAGTTAAAGAAAAAGAATATTTATACTCAAGCGATCGCCGTAAATGAAAGTAGAACATTACCGAAAGGCATGAAGTTCTGTGATGTGCCTGCTTTGTATATCAAAGAATGGGAAGATGTGGTGAAAGCCTATAAGGATCAACCAAAGTCATTACCTTACCAACGTTTATATGCGTTTGGTGGTGATGCTTGGTACATTGCTGAACAATTTGTGTTAGATCCCAATGTCAAAAGTCTAACCTTTAATGGGCGGACAGGAAAAATTAAAATTGAAGGTAATCGCGTTGAGCGCATTCCACAATGTTTTGAGCGCTCTAAAAATAACTTAGTGCCCTTATAGTTGAATGATCGATGGCTAAAAATAATTTAGGGCAATGGGCAGAGCATGAGGCAGTAAAAATACTGCGGCAGTCTGGCTACACGATTGTCAAATTGAACTATTTTTCTCGCTTTGGCGAAATCGATATTATTGCTGAGACACAGCAAGAATTAGTTTTTATTGAAGTGAAAGCCAGAACGTCAAGCTATAGGGGATATGCCTTTGAAGCAGTGAATTTGATTAAGCAACAAAAAATGATCAAAACAGCGTTTAGGTTTTTACAAGAATATCCGCAATATGAACAGTATTATTGTCGTTTTGATGTAATTGGGTTTGATTTACATCATAAAATTGCAAAAAACGTACAGCAAGACTTAACTAAAATCTCTTATGATCAGTCTTGGATTGAAAATGCATTTACTTTGGATGCAGACTTGATTAATCTGTGATGAAGAATTGCCTCACAGTTTTTTATCAAAAAAAAGATATGTTCCAACATCTTAATGAGTAATCAGGATGTTGTGTTGTCAGTTAAAATCATTAGGAGTCTTGCTGAGTGTTAAAGCGTATTGTCATCACCATGATGTGTGTAGCAAGTTTGTCTGGTTGCGCTAGTTTTATCTCAGGTGGTACTGGTTCTTCACCAGTGGGAACAGAAAGCGGTGTCCGATCTTTAGGGCAGGTTTTTATTGATTCTTCTATTGAGCGTACTGCGAAAATTAATCTATATAAGCTGGATGCTCGATTTAAACAATCTCGTGTAAATATTAATAGTTTCCATAGTAATGTTTTACTGACTGGACAAGTGCCTGATGCACATTTAAAGCAGCTTGCCGAAGACAATTTACGTGCAATGAGTGACGTAAAAGCGGTACATAATTATTTAACTGTTGGCAATCAAATCGGCTATAGCACGATTATGCAAGACGCTTCTGTAACCGTAAATACGCGTGGCTTAATCATGAAAGCGCCTGTCGTTTCTGATAACAAAGTTTTGGTTCATACTGAAGATGGCGTACTGTATGTTTTGGGTCGTTTAAATAATGCTGAAATCGCAGATTTAAATGATGTTCTACAAAAGGTTGGAAATGTGACTAAAATTGTGACCTTGATTGACAATGTTGAGCAAGCAAATAATTCAGTTCAAACTTCATCGTTTACGGCACCTGTGGTAAACAATGCACAACAACCAGATGTGCAAACTCCTGTTGCAATTGATCCAGATGCTTCAGGGCAAAACAATAATGTTATCCAACAATAGATTAGAATTGCTAAAAATTAAACTTGATAAGCAATTTCAACAGCTTAAAGTTAAGTTTAAAGCACATTATCAAGATTTTCGTTTATATGATTTAGGCAGCATAACGATCAATGGACTAACCCCTAAAAAGGGGTATTCCATAAAATCAAACATTGCTTATGGTTTAAAAGCTCGACAACGTTTAGATCTATATCTTTCCCATCAAACACATAACAAAGCTTTAATTGTTTTTGTACATGGTGGTGCTTGGAATCATGGTGATAAAAGTGCCTATAAATTTGTAGGTGAAGCATTTAGTCGCTATGGCTATAACGTTGCGATTATGAATTATCATTTAGCACCTGAACATAAGTTTCCAAGCTATGTTGATGATTTAGCCGTTGCTTTGAATTATCTTGAACAACAGCAAACACGTTTAGGGATTACTACAGATAAAATTGCACTCATGGGGCATTCAGCTGGGGCATTTAATATTGCCTCATTGCTTTATCATCCCAAAAGTTATGCTTTGGCGCTAAAACCAAACATCAAAGCCATGATTGGAATTGCGGGACCTTATCATTTTGATTATAAAGGTGATGCTTTGGCTGAAGATGCATTTGATCAGGCGATTCCATATCAACAAGTGATGCCTTATTACTTTGTTGCCAAGAATGATGTAAAGCATTATTTATTTCTGGCTGAAAATGATCAAATCGTAAAGCCTTCAAACTCATTTGATTTCAAACAACAATTACATGAACAAGGTAATCATTGTGAAATCTTGACGATTCCTAAAACGGGACATATCTCGATTATGGGAAGTGTTTCGAGTTTATTCAGTCGTTTCTTTATGACACGATCGGAAATTATAAAAGTACTCGATGATGCAATGAACAAAGCCTAGCAATCGCTAGGCTTTTTATTAAGGATACGGATCAAATTAATCTTGGTGCATCGGTGTATTGTGAATCACATGTTCAATCATGGCATGTGCAATACTGCCTGTAAACGGCGTTTCAGGCAATTGATCAAATTTGAAAAATTGCGCATCACTGATCTCTTCTTCTTGCAATACGATTTCACCCGCCTCATATTCGGCTTTAAAGGCAAGCATCAAATTGCTTGGAAAAGGCCACGGTTGACTCGATAAATATTGTACATTCTTTACTTTTAAACCGACTTCTTCCAAAGTTTCACGTTTTACCGCTTCTTCAAGGGTTTCACCGACTTCAACAAAACCTGCAATCAGACCATACATATTAGTTTTATTCTTGGCATTTTTAGCCAATAAAATTTCATTGTCGCCGCGTGTGATCACCGTAATAATACACGGCTGTACGCGAGGGTATTGGTGATAACGACAGGCAGGGCAAACCATTGCATATTCAATCGGGTGAACTTCTGTTTCATGTCCACAGTGACTACAAAATTTATGATTTCGACGCCATTCAAGCAGTTGCACTGCTCGACTGGCTTGTTCAAATTCAGATTTTGTCCATTGTGAGATGAGCTGTCGAATTGGAATCAGTTGATAACCTTGTGGAATTTCATCTTCAATAAAAAGATCTCGGGCAATGATTTGATCACCCGAGTTAAAACTGATATCACTTGCCAATTTCTCTACTTTCGGAAGTTGTAAGTTTTCATCTACTAAAAGTTGTTGGTGATGAAAGATATAAGCAACTGATAATTCTGACATTAGGCTACCGATTTTAAATTTTGACTACTTGCTAATGCTACATCAAACATCGTTTGCAAAACAGGTTGTTTATTCTGTAGATTTTCAATCATCATATCTGCACTGGCTAACACATCCAGAAGTTTATTGATCTGTTGTTGGTTAAATATCTGTTCTTTGTTGAGTCCAGACTGAATAAATTCGGCAGACTGTGCCAATGCCTTTTGACCATCTTTGGCTGCAAGAAACAATAAAGCTCCTCCAATTTCATATAATTGAGAAGGTAGTAGTTCTAGACTTGTAGACTGCGGATCTTGTAAATATTGAACCAGTGTTTGTGAGCTTAAATCGACCATTGCTTTAGTTTCAGTCAGTAAAGCGGTGTGAGCTTCATCAAGACGGTCTAAAGAAATATGTAGATTATTGACCTTTAATTGCAAGCGATTAGAAGTGTAATTGCGTTCAAGAATTCCAATAGAGTTCATCGCAGATAGAATACTATTCATCAATTGCTGTGCATAGTTTTCATCTCTCAGCATGTTTTCTTGAGACAACAGATCAGCTTGCTGTTTTAGTTCGCTATAGGCTTCATTTAAGTTAAGTACTTTAAATACATGTGCAAGGTCTGTGAGTTTACTCTTTAATTCTTGAGTTTTTTCATCACTCATATTTTGATAATTAAACTCGATATCATTACGGATTTGCGACATTTCATCTGTAATGAGCTGGCTGACACTATGAATCGTATCGAAATCTGGTCCGTACAAATGACGACTAAAAATCTGTAATTGAGTATCCGTTAAAATATCTTCGCCTACATTGATTTGCTCACGAATGTGTTGAGAAATTTCATCTTCCTGACTAATACAAATACTCAATACATTTGCAGTATCGGTTAAGGATGGAATAAATCCTGCAAGGTCTTTAAAGAATGATGAAATGTTGGTTTCGATGCTAATTAATGTTCTTAAACGTGTATCGTTGAGGATAATATTTTCAATCTGATTTAAAGCCACAGCAATCAGCGCCCAATATTGAGCACTCGGTTGTCCTTGAGCGATATTGGCTAAATAATTGCCAACCAGTTTTATCCCTTGCAGATCTAAATCTGTCTCGTGTTGATTTAAGAGTTTATGCAGACACAGTTTATAAAGCTTATGTACATGCACTGAATGTTCCAAGTCTGGAGTTTGTAAGAGATTAAAATTAGGCGTCACACAATCCAGTAGTGGCACAATAGCTTGACCTTCTGGTGTGAGTTCTAAACCTAAAGAAAGTTCCAAGCGGTTTAGTGTATCATGCAAAAATTGTGGCACTTTGACTTCACGTAGACAACTAAACTCGATGTAACGTTTGAGCATGGTTGTACCTTCGCTCAATGCAATCACATCTTGAGTATTGATTTCACGTGGGTTTTGCATGATTTTACGCATGACTTGTGCTGAAAGTTCGGCAATTTTGGCAACTTGAGGCATGTCAATCAGCATCAGTACATGACTACATTGTTCCAGTTGTAGCAATGCATCATCAATTCCAAAAGGTAAAGTTTGATCTTCAACTAAACTGCTGACAGCAGATTCAACTTGTAAAATTGAATTATCGACTTCTTTTTTAATAATCAGTAATGCCGTCGGATCAAAATGTATAGAGGTTTGGTAAGACATTGATCTGCACCTTTCCTGGGTATCTAAATGTTCTATTGCATAGCCTCAAAACGAGGCTAATTTTCTAAGTTTTAATATAGCTGAACAAGGGATTTTTTACAGAAAAAATCAGCCTAAATAGGAAATTTTATTTTGCAAAAATGCAGGCTTCCCCATGTTTTTCTTGATATTTATTGACCCAGTTCTCATGTGCTTCCAATTCTTCATCTGAAGCGTAAATTACTGGAACATCAATTTCAATTTTTTGCCGTGTTGTATTCCCCTGAGCTTGTTCAGTATGTGCAGAAATAGCATCCATGTCAAAGGATACTTGTCCGCCTGTCATTGCGAGATAAACATCGGCTAAAATTTCAGCATCGAGCAATGCGCCGTGGAAAGTACGGTCACGTTGAACAATTTCGTAACGTCGAACAAGTGCATCTAAAGAGTTTTTTTGTCCTGGATGCTTACTTTTAGCCATCGCTAAAGTATCAGTCACTGTACACACTTCAGACAGGGCAGGAAGACCACTGCGTTTGAATTCCATGTCCAAGAAGTTCATATCGAAGCTTGCATTATGTGCAATGATTTCACTGCCTTTTAAGTAGTCGAATAGGACTTCGGCAATTTCCTCATACTTGGGTTTGTCTTTTAAAAATTCATCAGTGATCCCGTGGATGGCTTCTGACTCACCTACAGGTTTTCCTGGATTAATATAGATGTGAATCGAACTGCCTGTGAGTTTACGGTTGACCATTTCAATCGCACCAACTTCAACAATTCGATCACTGTCCTGATAATAAAAACCTGTGGTTTCGGTATCAAGAATAAACTGTTTAGGTCCATGCAGTTTTATGGTCGCAGGTGTAATCACAATTTGCGGGTGAATATTCATATCTTTCATTAGAGTACTTTGTTCAACCTGTTCTACTACATCTTGATCACGCAAATTATTATTTGGTGTCTCAGAACTTGTCACAGTTTGTTTGGGTGTCGGCAATTCAGTATCGATAGTTTCATCGGATTCCATCAAGTCAAATCCGAAGGGATCATCAAGCAACCAGTCTTTTTCATCTTTTTTTTTATCATTATTTTCTACAATCTGTTCGGTGGCTGATTGAGGCACCTTCGTGTTTTTTGCTGCCAATGTTTGTTCCGTACCTAAGTTTGCCAATTGATCAGCCATTTCATTGCCTGCATGACCTGCATGACCTTTAATCCAATTCCATTCGATTTCACGACCTCTACATACGCGATCCAGTTTTTGCCATAAATCAGGATTTTTGACATCTTTCCAATTTTTCTTTTTCCAACCTTCAATCCATTCGGTAATACCGCGCTTCACATAGTTGGAGTCGGTCCAAATAATCAGTTTCGCTTCTGTAGGGCAAAATGAAATGCCTTCAATCGCAGCACTCAGCTCCATACGATTATTGGTGGTATCCAGCTCACCACCACACAATTTATGCTCTTCAGTTTCAGTGATGATATAAGCACCCCAGCCACCAGGACCTGGGTTGCCTTTACAAGCACCGTCGACATAAAGTGTGATTGTTTGTGACATAGTAATAACCAATGAAAGTGAATTAAGAGTTGAACATCGTGGTTTAAGAATTTATTGTATACGCAAATCAGCGTTTTCTACGCATGAACTGAGATTTTTTTAATTTCTTGTAACATTTGTATGCAATTCGCATTCAAATTTTGCCTTGTATGCGCCCTAAGCTCTACTAAAATGGCAAAGATAAAATAATTTACTAAATGTTGTTCGGAACCCTTATGTTTAAACCTACCACAATGGTGTGGCAACCTACTGCATCTGTTTTCTTTAAACTATCACTATTAACATCTGCATTGGCGGCACTGGGTTTGACTGCTGGGTGTTCTTCGAACCCATCGACGTCAAAAACTCAAACATCAAAGTCGTCAGGGATGTTGGACGCGAACAGTTTGGATTCACTAGAGGATCTTCTGTCAGCAACTGATATGCGTGCGGTAGAAGGTGATCGTTTATTGATTTTAAAACATGGTGACGTTTGGAAGCGCATGTCTGTTGGTTTTAAAATGGATGAAAACCATTGGGACCCACGGATTGATGCACAACGAAGCTGGTTCGTTTCTCGTCAACCTTATATTGATCGTTTGAGTGCCCGTGCATCACGTTATCTTTACCATACAGTAAAAGAAGCTGAACGTCGCGGTTTGCCAACTGAATTGGCATTATTACCAATCATTGAAAGTTCTTACGATCCTGCTGCAACCAGTAGTGCTGCGGCAGCGGGAATGTGGCAGTTCATCCCAAGCACAGGTAAAATTTACGGTTTAAGACAAACCAGTTTGTACGATGGGCGTCGTGATGTGGTTGAGTCCACTCGTGCAGCATATGAGTTTTTAGGTGGTTTGTATAATCAGTTTGGTTCATGGGAATTGGCATTGGCAGCATACAATGCTGGTCCAGGACGAATTCAACAGGCAATTAATCGAAACCAAGCAGCAGGGTTGCCAACAGACTATTGGTCATTACGATTACCACAAGAAACGATGAACTATGTTCCGCGCTTTTTGGCGGTCGCACAAATCATTAAAAATCCATCTAAATATGGTGTAAGTTTACCGCCGATTGCCAATCGTCCGCATTTTAGAGAAGTCGCTGTTCCACCAGGTGCACAATTGAATCAAATTGCGTCCATCACAGGTTTAAGCCGTGCGGAATTGTACGCACTGAATCCAGGGCATCGTGGTGAAGTTGTTGATCCATCAAGTACTTTACGAATTTTGATTCCTGCTGATTTAAGCCCAACAATTGATTCCAAGTTAAGAGCTTTAAAATCAAGCTCTGATGGTGGATTTTGGGCAAGCAATAATAGCCCAACGACAGCAACCCAGACTTTAACACCTGCTGGTGTAACGTCTACGGTAACGCAATCGATTACGCCGACCCGTACCACGCCACCTGTATTGAGTTCAAATAAAGCAACCACTACGACAACCAGCACTGCAAATTCAGTAAATACTTTAAAGAATACGCCACAGGGCTCAGATGCTTTGGCGCGATTTGCCGCCAATGCAGATATTCCAAGTGCACCACGTATTCCTGTTGCCGTTACTACGGCTGCCAATGTTAAACCTGTTGCAGTAGAACCGCCTATTTCTGCACGAGAAAAGGCTCAAATTCTTGCTGCGGTGAAAGCTGAAGGTGAAAAAGAAACAGTTAAACAAGTGTTAGAGCCACAAGCAACACAAGCAGAAAAAGAAGAAGTTGTTAAAGAAATTAAAGCAATTGCGCCACAAGGTACAGAAGTTTTAGACCCGTATGACGGCAAAATTAAACTGACTGCGATTCAGACCAGTCAATCAGTCGCAGAAGTGCAGGGTAGAGAAAATACCGTTGGATTTGCCTATCCTAAAGGCTTGGCTGATACTACACCTGCAAATTCTGAAGAAGCGAAACTGAATCAAGATAAGAACTTTAAGAAAACTGATACTGAAGTCGTGGTGGAACCTCCTAAAGGTAAACGCAGCACTTATACTGTTTTGGCAGGTGATACTTTAGCAACGATTGCTTTGAAAAATGGAGTCAATTGGCGTGACATTGCCAAATGGAACCAAGTGGATCCAAATGGAACTTTATTTGTTGGTGCAACATTGTATTTGTATGATGCTAAACCACAGATTGATGCGCCAACCACCTCACGGAAAGCAACAGAGTCAGCACCGACCACTTATGTGGTTAAACCGAATGACAGCTTAACTGGCGTTGCCAATCAATTTGATTTATCGGTTTCACAATTGGCAAGTTATAACAATTTGAATACCAACAGTAATTTATTTGTTGGTCAAAAATTAAAACTTAAAGATACTGCTGATGATAAATTATCAGAAATTAATAAGACTGTGGTTCGAGCAGATACATCTAAGCCCGTTGCCAAAGTAAGAACTAAATCTTATGTGGTCAAACGTGGTGAATATCTCAAAATCATCGCTGATCGTTATGCATTATCAGTACATGAACTTGCTGATTTAACTCCAGGATTAGATATTTCAAGCAGTTTGTTTGTCGGGCAAAAAATCAATGTGCCCCTTAATGAAGTGAATGAGCAAGAGAACAAGCTTGAGTCGAAAGTGGTTGAGCAAAGTAAGTTTAAAAATCTGAAATCTGAACCAAGCTATAAAACGGAAAACTATAAAGTTCAAAGTGGTGATAGTTTATCCAGTATTGCAGCACAGTCTAAATTATCTTTAACGGAGTTGGCTGAGTTGAATAAACTCTCTCCATCTCGAAACTTACTTGTAGGTCAGGTGATCAAAATTCCTGCTGGAAGTTCTACTCCAGAGACCTATACAGTTCAATCGGGCGATAGTTTGATTGCAGTTGCTAACAAATATAATTTACAAGTTAACCAAATTGCTGAGTTAAATGGTCTAACAACGACTTCAGGTTTGCTGGTTGGACAAAAGCTCAAATTAACAGGGACACCTGAAAGTAGTGCTAAAGACAGAGCACATAGCAAAAGTGAAGCAAAATCTGAAGCTTCAAGCAAGGACATTCATGTCGTAAAATCAGGTGAGACGCTGGCAAGTATTGCCAAGAAATATAAATTACAGTTGAGCTATTTGAGCGACTTAAATGGTTTATCTCGTAATCAAGCACTTGATGTTGGACAACGTTTGAAAATTGACGGAGATTTACCCAGTAAATCCTCGCTTTCTAAGGAAAAGGAAGACTTAAAAGCTTCAGCAAAGTCTTCATCTAAAGCAGCGAGTAAGAATACTGAAAGTTATGCTGTTAAGGCAGGCGAATCTTTAAATGTCATTGCAAGTCGTGTGGGTTTATCCGTACAAGAACTGGCTGAGATGAATGATTTAAGTCCACGTGCTGGTTTACAGCGCGGTCAATCCATTCGTATTCCTAAAACTGTCACTGAGTACAAAGTGAAAAGTGGCGACTCATTGATTCGTTTAGCCAGTAAGTTCGGTATCGATACTGGTGCATTAGCTGAGATGAATGATCTGAAACCAAATGCCGCTTTACGTATTGGCAGTATTATCAAAGTTCCAAATCTTTAATTGATTTGGGTGATAGATGGATTTACTGAGTGATTTAAATTTTCAAAATGATTTTTTGAATCAAGGAAAGTAGGGGAATGCACCTGAGTTTTACACATGTCAGTACATTCGTATTGGCATTGGGGGGAGGTATTGCAGTGGATGTAGCTGCTGCAATTCAGACTACACCTTATATTGCGGTTCATAATTCGCCATTATATGTCAAAGCTCAGGTCATGCCTTATGCCAATGTCAATGCGCCCAAAGGCGGTTATATCAGTACGTCAAGTATTGGTACATTTGATAATTTAAACAGTTTGAATGGCAAAGGCAGTTCGACTGAAGGAATCAACTATGTATTTGATAGCTTGATGGATAGCTCGTTGGATGAACCAGGTGTGTTATATCCACTACTTGCTGAAAAAGTCAGTTATGATCCCGCTAAAACCAAATATGTCATTTTTCACCTAAATCCTCAAGCCCGTTTTAGTGATGGGTCACCAGTCACCGCTGAAGATATCAAATTTAGCTTTGATACGATTCAGACCAAAGCCAATCTTGGCTTTCAAATGTATTTATCTGATTTGGCAAAAACGGAAGTGTTGTCCAAGTATCAGGTAAAAATGACCTTTAAATCTGCCCATAATCCTGATATGCCTTATATTTTGGCAAAGATCGCAATTTACTCAAAAGCGGATTGGAAAAATAAAGACTATAGCAAAGTGACTTTGCAACCGATTTTAGGATCTGGTCCTTATTTAATTGAACGAATTGATTCTGGACGTAGTATTACTTATAGACGGAACCCACACTATTGGGCAAAAGACTTGCCTGTCAATCGCGGACGTTATAACTTTGATCGAATCAAATATGTTTATTATCGCAGTCCTGAGGTTGCTTTTGAGGGCTTTAAGTCCGGACAGTATACATTTTACCAAGAGAAAAGCGCGCGCAATTGGGTGACTGCATATCATTTTCCTGCGGTAAAAGCAGGACTAGTCAAAGCTTATACCGCTAAAATTCAAACACCGGCATTAACTCAAAGTTTGGTATTTAATACCCGGAAAACACCTTTTAATGATCTGTATTTTCGACAGGCCTTAACCTATGCTTATGATTTTGAATGGATCAACAAAGCTTTGTTATATGGTCAAAATATTCGACTACAAAGCCATTTTCAAAACAGTGAGCTAGCTGCAACGGGGAAACCCAGTGTTCAAGAACTAGAGATTCTTAAACCTTATCTTAAACAACTTCCAACTTTACAACGAGAAGGTGTTTTAGCAGATTGGCAATATCCTGTTTCTGATGCCAGTGGTTTTAATCGGCAAAACCTGTTGATTGCACGTTCTATTTTATTAAAAGCAGGGTATCGTTTTTACCAAGGTCAATTGCTTGATCAGCAAGGGAAACCTATTCGCATTGAGTTTTTGATTCATCAGGATGGTGCGCAACGAACTTTGCTGCCCTATATACGCAATTTAAAAAAATTAGGTATTCAAGTTACGATTCGCCAAGTGGATTTGCCGCAATATACTGAACGTATGCGCCGTTTGGATTTTCAGATGACACCAATGGATATGCCACAATCTTTGACGCCAGGTGCTGAACAGGCTCAAATGTGGGGTTCTAAAGCAGCAGATGAGGTGGGCAATTATAACTATGCAGGAATTAAAAATCCTGTAATCGATCAATTGATCCAAAAGATGATTGCTTCCCCAAATCGTGAACAACTGGTATTACATACACGTGTACTCGATCGTGTGTTACGTGCTGGTTATTATCAAATTCTGACCTATGGCAATGATAAAAATTGGTATGCCTATTGGAACATGTATCATCAACCTGTAATTAAACCCAAACTATCACTCGGTTTGGAGTATTGGTGGGCTGATCCGATTGAAACTAAAAAAGTAGAGCAATATTTAAAAAGATAATCGATGAAAAAAATTGTCTAAAAGACAATAGTATGCAAAACATAAGTGACTCAAATTAAGTCGTAGTTAAATTGATTCATCCATCCTCATGAGGACATAAGGAACCTTGTTGCAATGGGCACATATATACTCAAAAGGCTATTACTGATCATTCCAACATTGTTCTTTGTTTTATTGATCAATTTTGTTGTGGTTCAAATTGCACCAGGCGGACCTGTTGAACAGGCGATTCAGCAAGCAGAAAACTTTCAACGAGATCATATCGGCACGGGTGGAGTTTCTGCTTCGATCGACCGTCATGAGTATCGTGGTGCGCAAGGTTTGAGCCAAGAAATGGTTGAGCAAATCAAAAAGCAATATGGTTTTGATCAACCCGCGTATCGACGTTTTGGACTGATGCTGAGCAATTATTTGGCTTTTGATTTTGGCAGCAGTTTTTTTAAAGATAAACCTGTTACAGAACTCTTACTCGAAAAAATGCCAGTCACAATGTCTTTGGGTTTATGGAGCACTTTGCTGATTTACTTAATTTCCATTCCTTTGGGTATAAGGAAAGCCAAACAGAATGGTCTTTTTTTTGATCGAGCAACATCATTGCTACTCGCTGTAGGTTATGCTGTTCCTGCTTTTGTCTTTGCGATTTTGTTGATCGTATTTTTTGCTGGTGGTTCTTATTTTCAGTGGTTTCCATTACAGGGTTTTGTATCAGACAACTTTCACAGTTTGAACTTGTTTGAGCAGGTGATTGATTATTTTTGGCACATGGCTTTACCTTTGTTGGCAATGGTGCTGGGTGGTTTTGCCAGTTTAACCTATCTTACAAAATATACATTTATGGAAGAGTTAAATAAGCATTATGTACTCGCTGCACGTGCCAAAGGTTTGACCGAAAATACAGTGCTCTACAAACATGTATTCCGTAATGCCTTATTGGTGATTGTGGCAGGGTTACCTGAAGTGCTTGTGGGGGTGTTTTTTGTAGGTAACTTACTGATCGAAATAATTTTTAATTTAGATGGATTAGGCTTACTGGGTTTTGAAGCTGTACAACAGCGTGATTATCCTGTGATTTTTGGTACTTTATTCTTTTTGACCCTCTTTGGTCTGATTTTAAGATTGATTTGCGATGTGTTGTATCGGGTGATTGATCCTCGGATTGATTTTGAATCAAGAGGTGCGAAATAATGTCACCAATCATGCATGCCCGTTTAGAGAAATTTAAACAAAATCGATTGGGCTTTGGCTGTTTTATTCTATTTATGGCACTGTTTGTGATTTCTATTTCAGCTGAATTTATTGCCAATGATAAGCCAGTATTGGTCAAATACGATCAGCACTATTACATGCCTGTGTTTAAAGCCTATCCAGAAACAACCTTTGGTGGAGTTTTTGAAACTGAAGCTGATTATCGAGATCCTGTTGTTCAACAGTTGATTGATGAAAAAGGCTGGGCGATTTGGCCTATTCTACGCTTCTCCTATCAGACCCCTAATTTAGATTTAGCTGTCCCTGTACCATCACCACCTACAACGCAAAATTGGTTGGGAACAGATGACCAAGGACGTGATGTTTTGGCCAGAATCCTGTATGGATTACGTATATCCTTGTTATTTGGTTTTGCTCTTACGTTGTTTGCTGCTTTTCTTGGAGTCGTTGTGGGTGCGATTCAGGGCTATTATGGTGGATGGATTGATTTGATTGGGCAACGAATCCTCGAAGTTTGGGGAGGATTACCCACTTTATTTATGGGGATTATTTTAGTCAGTTTGTTTACGCCAAGTGTGTATTGGCTGTTTTTGATCATGTTGATTTTTGGCTGGACAGAGTTGGTGGGTATTGTGCGAGCGGAGTTCCTTCGTGCGCGTCACTTGGATTATGTGCAAGCAGCGCGTGCATTAGGCGTAAGTGATTTAGTGATTATTTTTAGGCATATTCTGCCAAATGTCATGAGTTCAAGCTTGTCACAATTACCTTTTATGTTGACTGCAAATATTACAGCACTTACGGCGTTGGATTTTCTAGGCTATGGCTTACCACCTGATGCCGCATCTTTGGGAGAGTTACTGCTACAAGGTAAAAATAACCTAGATGCACCGTGGCTTGCACTTTCAGGTTTTTTTACATTGGCGTTGGTTTTGTCATTATTAATTTATATTGGGGAGGCGACACGCGATGCATTCGATCCAAGACGCCAAAAATAATGATGAATCTTTATTATTGTCTGTTAAGCATCTGCACATTGAAAATAAACAACAGAAAGTGCTGGTTGAGAATCTGAATTTTGATTTACATGTCGGTGAAACTGTAGCGATTGTCGGGGAGAGTGGATCCGGGAAATCTATCAGCGGTTTGGCTTTACTGGGATTACTTCCAGATGATTTAAAAGTTTCAGGGCAAGCTGTCTATGATCAACACGACTTATTGGCACTCAATCAAAATGGTATATTAAATATTCGTGGTAAAAAAATTGCCATGATCTTTCAAGAACCGATGACCGCTTTAAATCCATTGCATAATGTAGAACGGATTGTGGGTGAAACCTTAATTTTAGAAGGGATGTCTAAAGAAAAAGCCAGAAAACGTGTCTATGATTTATTGTGTGATGTCGGGATGGATGATCCTGAGGATAAGTTACAACGTTATCCACATGAACTGTCGGGCGGGCAAAGACAACGTGTTTTAATCGCTTCAGTATTGGCACAAAAACCTGAAATTATTATTGCAGACGAGCCAACCACAGCATTGGATGTTACCTTACAATCCCAAGTCTTAAACTTATTACAATTGCTGATTTTGAATCATAAAATGGCGATGATCCTGATTAGCCATGACTTGAATTTGGTTCGTAAATATTCCAATCAAGTGATCGTGATGAATCAGGGACGAGTTGAAGAAAAGGGTTTAGTTCGAGATATTTTTCTAAAACCTAAAACAGCATATACCCAATATTTACTGGATCATAACTTTGGTGAAGCCAATCCAACACCGAATGACAGTCATTTGGTACTATCTTTACATCGACTCGGGGTCAAATTTCCAATTCGGAAAGGAGTTTTAAATCGAATCCAAGATTATTTTATTGCGGTTGAGCCTTTAAATTTGCGTTTGAATCGTGCTGAATCCATTGGGATTGTCGGAGAAAGCGGTTCTGGTAAAACATCTTTAGCTTTGGCAATTGCAAGACTGATTGAAAGTACAGGTAATATTATTTTATTAAATCAAGATATTAATCGCTTGAATCAGCGCAAATTAAGACCGCTACGCTGCAATTTTCAGATTGTCTTTCAAGATCCATTAAGCAGTTTAAACCCAAGAATGACGGTCGATCAGATTATTCGAGAGGGCTTGGCACTACAAAATTTAAAAGAATCAGAAATGATTATTCGGATCAATGAAATTTTGAATAAAGTTGAATTACCTGTTGTCGTGAAACAACTTTATCCGCATCAGCTTTCAGGAGGACAACGTCAACGTGTCGCTTTGGCACGTGCAGTGGTACTGCGACCTAAATTACTGATTCTTGATGAGCCAACATCTGCACTTGATCGAACCACACAGCGTGCAATTGTGAAATTATTGCGTCAATTGCAACAAGACTATCAAATGAGCTATTTATTTATTAGTCATGACTTGCAAGTAGTCAAAGCACTGTGTCAGAAAGTATTGGTGCTGAAAGAGGCGAAGGTTATCGAGTTCCAAGATACCCAAGATTTATTTGACAAGCCGTTGAATAGTTACACAAAAAATTTAATTAAAGCGAGTCAATATTAAGCTGTAATGATTGAGCAATTTTAATCTCTTCAGTCACACTTACAAAATTGACAAATTAAATTGTCAGATTTACGCTTGAACTATGTTAAATTTAAAATAGAGTAAAAACTCTAATCATTGAAGAGATTTGACCATGAGCCATCTTGCAGAATCATTAGAAATAAATAAGACCATTTTTAAAAACCGCATTATTAAAGGTGCGATGAGTGAGGCACTGGCAAACCATGCCGGACAACCCAATCAACTGCATTTGGGACTGTATGATGCATGGGGCAAAGGTGGTTTGGGTTGTGCGATCACTGGTAATGTGATGGTCGATTTCCGTGCTAAAAATGAGCCGGGTGTGGTTGTGGTTGAAACCGAGCGAGATCTTGCCAAATTGACTGAATGGGCAAATATCGGAAAAAAACACGGCATGGTGCAATTGATTCAATTGTCACATCCGGGACGTCAGTGTCCAAAAGGGCTAAATAAAGAAACAGTTGCGCCATCTGCCGTACCGTTTAGTCCATTACTGGCAACCACATTTGGGACTCCTCGAGCGTTAAGTGAAGCTGAAATCTTAGATATTATCCAGCGTTTTGCAGAATCAGCGCGGATTTGTGAAAAAGCAGGATTCGAAGGGGTGCAGCTCCACGGCGCACATGGTTATTTGATCAGCCAATTTCTCTCACCGTTGACCAATAAGCGTCAAGACCAGTGGGGCGGTTCAATTGAAAACCGTATGCGTTTCTTATTGGAAATTTATCAAGCAGTTCGTGCCAAAACCTCAGAAAAATTTATTGTATCGGTTAAGTTGAACTCTGCGGACTTTCAACGTGGTGGAATTACTGAAGAAGAAGTGGTGCAAGTATTCAAAGCGATTGATGCAGCTGGTATTGATATTATCGAAATTTCTGGTGGAACTTATGAAGCACCAGCAATGGCGGGAGCAAAGGCTGACAAGCGTAAACAAAGCACTATTGCACGTGAAGCATATTTCCTAGATTTTGCTGAAAAAATCCGTAAAGAGGTCAAATGTCATCTGATGGTGACAGGTGGTTTCCGCACAGCGCAAGGGATGAATGCAGCACTGGAGAGTGGCGCTTGCGAATTTATTGGTATTGCTCGTCCTTTGGCAGTAGAGCCTGATGTGAGTAATCATTTGATCGCAGGTCGAGATGTGCGCTACGCAGTAGAGCAAATCAAAACCGGTATTCCTTTTGTTGATAAAATGGCAATTATGGAAATCCTTTGGTATGCCGCTCAATTTAAAGCGATCGGTGAAGGCAAAAAGCCAAATCCGAAACTTTCACCATTAAAAGTATTCTTGAATTATGCCAAAAATAATGTCAAAGCTGTGATTCAAGGGCGAGTAAACTCACGCAAATCAGCTTAAGGTCATCTAAGATTGATCATTAAAGAGACCATTGTGAAATGGTCTTTTTAATGTCTAAACTTTTTTATTCAAAAAATAAAGACTGAATAGTGAATTTTAAAAAAGCTGCCATAAGCACGATTGTCTGGCAGCTTTTTTTGAACGCTTTCGAATCAATCGCACTGAGATTCAGCTCAAACGTTTAAGTCGTCAAATTTAGTTCAAATTAGTGTGCACAAAAAGCCATATTAAAATATTCAAACAATTCAGGTGTGTTAAACCACAGTAGGCTAGACAAGAGCAACAATAGAATAATGACACCCCAAACAGCAAATTTTAACCATATATCAGTATCAGTCATCGACAACCGCCTCCTCATTCACGAAGAAGTGCACAATAACGCCAAACAGACTTAACGCAATTGAACAACCCCAGATGATGTTGTAGTTACCTGTTATATCATGGTTTAAGCCACCCAACCAGCCACCAAAAAATGAGCCGACTTGATGGGTGAAAAATACAATACCGCTGAGCATGGTTAAATATTTTACACCAAACATATTGGCAACAATGCCATTGGTTAAAGGAACCGTTGAAAGCCAAAGAATCCCCATAATGATGCCGAAAGCATATACCGTCCAGATGCTCAGTGGCAGCATCAAAAATGCAATAATGGTTATGCCTCGTAAGCCATAGAGACCCATTAACAAATGAGGTTTTGAATATTTATCGCCTAACCAACCTGCGGCATAGGTTCCTACAATATTAAATAATCCAACCAGTGCAAGAAATACTGTACCTGTTGAAGCATCAAAACCATGATCAATCAGATAGCCAGGAAGATGGATACCTAAGAACACCACTTGGAATCCACATACCAAGAAACCAAAGGCCAACCACAGAAAAGGTTTGTGATGAAAGGCAATGTTTAAAATTTGCTTAAAGGTTAAGCTCGGTTTTAGCGCCTGCTTGACTGCATTTGGCGGGGTATACATTGGTGCTTTCAGCATCCATGCCAATGGGATAATCAATACAACCAAGACTGCCGTGATGACCAGTGCCGAAGACCATCCAAAGTTTTTAATCAGTAGGAGGGTGGTAGGCAACATGATAAATTGCCCAAATGAACCTGCCGCACTTGCAATCCCCATAGCCATGCTGCGTTTTCTTGGATGAGCGGCACGCCCAACTGCTGAAAGCAGTACCGAAAACGAAGTTGCAGAGAGAGCTAAGCCAATAATTAAACCGACACTAAGGTCAAGTAAAAGGGCATTTGAACTGACTGACATCAACAACAAGCCAATCGTATAAAGTACACCACCAACTGCAACAACTTTTTTACTGCCGTATTTATCAGCAAGTGCACCTGTAAAGGGTTGAACAGCACCCCAGAGTAAGTTTTGCATAGCAATTGCCAAGCTAAAAACTTGGTGGCTCCAGTTAAACTCATGGCTCATCGGGACTAAATAAAGTCCAAAACCATGACGCACACCCAAAGAAAGTGCCAGAATAAAAGCACTTCCAATGAGCATATAAATGAGAGGTTTAGAAAAGCGAGTGTCGTCCTGTAGCGCTGACATAAGTGGTCCATTGAATCATCATATGAGAATTGTAGAGGATTCAATGGGACTTAGCGATAGAATAAAATTTTATCGATCGATAAATTTTAGTGATCAATCTGCTCGGTTTAGGTCAATGATTTTAATTTATTGATTAAATGATTTTTCAAGAAAATCATTTTAGTCTCAGAAATTAAAAACGGTAACCTACACCCACATAGGTAATCAGAGGATCGATATCAATTTTAGTCTTAGCCGTAACAAGATCTTTATTGGTATTTGAGTTTGAAATGGTAATTGTGGCATCGCTACTCATAGGAGCATAAGTTACTGAGCCTACGCCAAACCAACGCTCATTAAAGTCATAGGTTGCACCCAATGTTGCCATAGGCGCCCAAGCATCATCTGCTTTGACTTTGACTACAGGATTTGCTGAAGATAGTTTACCGTCAAGTGCAGCACCTGCTTGATTATCTAAGACATTTTGAATCATATGACCTGCTGCAATCAAATCATCTTTCACGCCATTATCCACTTTTAAATGGGTGAAATGTGCATACATCACACCGACACCAAGATAAGGTCGAAATTTATTTACACCAGATTTACCAAATTGATAATGTAACTCTGCTGCTGGTAACCATGCAGTTGCCGATGCTGCTTTAGAGTGCTTGGATAAATCGGTAATCGGAATATCTTTCTGTAAGTCAATACTCCCGAGTGGAGTTGAATCTTTGCCTGTCAAAGGGGCATAGATTTGACCTTTACCTTCAATCTCAACTTTAGGTGGAATACCCGCTTTAAACTCTAGAGAAATATTGTCAGTAAAGTAATAATTGCCCATCAAGCCAAAAGTATCAACATCTTTTGCTGTTAAGCCTGTACCTTCAGCAGTCCAACTCGATAAGCCATTGACAGTCGCTGTACCAGTTAAAGCACTGGGAATTGTGTCACCTAAAAGACCGATTGCACCATATAGAAAAGGATTTGATTCCTTAACAGCTGCATCTAGTACAGCTTTTTTAGAAATATCTCCTACTTTTGATTGGGTTCCTTCAGCAACGGCGGTATTCACTTTGATGGGATTGCCATTGCCTTGTGGCATAGCATGTAACCAGCCTGCTGATACAGAAAATCGCTTAAATCCATCACCATCTTTAAAACTGAAATAAGGTGAATCCGCATGTGCCATCATAGGTAAAGTCACACATGTGGTGATCATGCAAAGTAATGATTTCTTCATAGAATTGGACTCCATGTCCGCAATTGATACTAATTTTTATGTATTTTTATTATTAGGATTTTTTGCTGTGTTTGAATGTTGCTTTTGCAAGGTCTTTTTTTAAGTGAATGTTCTTTTTTTAATGTTTTATTTATCATCGGGTTGATAATCTTAGCATCTATGTAATTGTGTTAATATTGCATTACATTGTAAAAATAGAAGATTTTTACGGTAAAAAATATTTTAAAACAATATCTTATTTATAGTGGAAAATTGCAGTAATAAAAAAAGGTCATATCAATATGACCTTTTCTTAAATGACTCAAGTCAGTTTAGTCAATGACTTATTTATTTCTGAAAGCGAGACAAGTCTTCTTCAGGGCGCGCGGTTAAAACTTCAACACCATTTTTAGTGACTAGAAGTGTATGTTCGTATTGCGCTGAAAGGCTATGATCTTTGGTTACGACAGTCCATTTATCGCCCATCAAACGGGTTTGCCAAACGCCTGCATTGACCATCGGCTCAATGGTAAAGGTCATACCTTCTTCTAAAACCATACCTGAGTTTGGTTGTCCATAATGTAAAACTTGGGGTTCGTCATGGAATACAGTGCCAATACCATGACCACAATATTCACGGACAACGCTAAAACGCTCTGACTCAACATACTTTTGGATTGCAGCACCAATATCGCCAATTGTAGAGCCTGGTTTAACGGTTGCCATACCACGGTACATTGCTTCTTGAGCAACTTTACATAAACGGTCTGCAATGATTGAAGTTTCTCCACCAACGACATACATCATATTGGTATCGCCGTGGTAACCATCTTTAATCACTGTGACATCAATATTCAGGATATCGCCTTTTTTCAGGATTTTACTTTCAGACGGAATGCCGTGACATACCACGTGGTTCACAGAAGTACAAATCACATGTTGGAAAGCCGGTCGGCCGGGTGCAGCGCCATAACCCAAACATGCAGGTATAGCATTTTGTGTATTGACAATATAGTCATGACAAATCGTATCCAACTCCAGTGTACTGACACCTGGTTTGATATGCGGTTTGATCATATCCAAAACTTCTGCAGCCAATCGACCTGCAACACGCATCTTCTCAATTTCATCTGCGGTTTTGATTAATCGACGGGGCGCTTCGTAAGTACTGTTCATGATCTTTAAAAACTTTTGGAAATTTGTATGTGACTATGGTATAAATAGCCGCCCAATTTATCAAATGCTTTCTGTGACTTTCTTTATGAATCGTTTATGGAAATTTTGATAAGGGCAATTTAAAAATCCGCACATATGTCGTCACATTACTCTGGGTGCCTGAAAGGGTGGAGAATGCGGACATATGGAGGCCTAACCCAAACTTTTAAGGTAAAGAAAATGGCAGATTACAACGTAAGCATGCGCGACCTTCTTCAAGCTGGTGCGCACTTTGGTCACCAAACTCGCTTCTGGAACCCAAAAATGCGTCAATACATTTTTGGTGCGCGTAACCGCATTCACATCATTAACCTTGAACACACTGTTCCTGCGTTAAATGATGCTTTGAATTTTGTTAACAATCTAGCAAGCAAAAAGAACAAAGTATTGTTCGTTGGTACAAAACGTGCTGCTTCTAACATCATTCGTGAGCAAGCTCAGCGCGCTGGTCAACCTTATGTTGATCACCGTTGGTTGGGTGGTATGTTGACTAACTGGAAAACTCTTCGTCAGTCAATCAACCGTTTGAAAGATCTTCAAACTCAATCACAAGATGGTACTTTTGCTAAACTTACTAAACGTGAAGCATTAGAACGTACTCGTGAAATGGAAAAACTTGAACGCTCTTTAGGCGGTGTTAAGAACATGGGTGGTTTACCTGACGCATTGTTCATCATCGACGTTGATCACGAAGCAATCGCGATTAAAGAAGCTAAAAACCTTGGTATTCCAGTAATCGGTATCGTTGATACAAACTCTAACCCAGATAACGTAGATTTCGTTATTCCTGGTAACGACGATGCGATCCGTGCTGTTACACTTTATGCTTCTGCAATGGCTGATGCGATTCTTGCTGGTAAAGAATACGCTCAAACTCAAGCAAATGCTCAAGCTAAAGGCGAAGAAGCTGCGAAAGAAGCTCCTGAGGCTTAATGCGTTTTGACGCAAGCTTGTCATTTTTGTGAATTAAAATGATGACAAATTGAGCGTCGATAAAGCAAAACGGCCCAGAGAAACCTTTGGGCCGTTTTTGTTGAACAGATTCATATTCTACCGTATTTAGGAGAACAACATGACTGCAGTTACTGCGAGCATGGTAAAAGAATTACGTGACCGTACTGGTCTTGCAATGATGGAATGCAAAAAAGCATTAACAGAAGCAGACGGTGACATCGAATTAGCGATTGATAACCTTCGTAAATCAGGTCAAGCAAAAGCAGCTAAAAAAGCTGGTAATATTGCTGCTGATGGTGCAATCACGATTGCTCAAGAAGGTAACAAAGCAATTCTTTTAGAAGTAAACTGTCAAACTGACTTCGTTGCGAAAGACGAAAACTTTGCTGGTTTCTCTGCTAAAGTTGCTGCTGCTGCACTTGCTGCTGGCGTAACTGACGCTGCTCAAATTGCTGAATTGAAACTTGAAGACGGTTCAACTGTTGAAGAAGCTCGTATTGCGCTTGTTCAAAAAATCGGTGAAAACATTCAAGTTCGTCGTGCTGCAATTGTAGAAGGTGAAAACCTTGCAGTTTACAAACACGGTTTAAAAATTGGTGTTGTTGTTTCTTACACAGGTTCTGCTGAAACTGGTAAAGGTATTGCAATGCACGTTGCTGCGTTCAACCCAGTTGCTGTAACTGCTGAAGACGTTTCTGCTGATCTTATCGCTAAAGAGAAAGAAATTGCAGAAGCTAAAGCAATCGAATCTGGTAAACCAGCAAACATCGTTGAAAAAATGGTAACTGGTTCAGTTGAAAAATACTTGAACGAAGTTGTTCTTGAGCGTCAACAATACGTTATCGACAACGACAAAAAAGTTGCTGAAGTATTGAAAGCGACTGCAACAACTGTAGCTCAATTCGTTCGCTTCGAAGTAGGTGAAGGTATTGAGAAAAAAGCTGAAATGAGCTTTGCTGAAGAAGTTGCTGCTGCTCAGGCTGCTGCTAAATAATTTTACTTTCTGAGTATAATTATTGAAAACCCCTCATTTGAGGGGTTTTTTATTGCTATTGATTTTAAAGAAAAAAATTCAAGAAGAATCAGTAAAATGATTTTATACAAATGATGAGCGTTATTCTTTTATAATCTCTATTATTCATATTGCTTAGACTAAAACTTAATGGCAAACAAAACGCAACTTGGTATTGGTGCTGCAATCGCTGTAATTGTTGCTGCTTATTTTGGTATTGACCTAAACCAACAAAACAAGGCATCAACTGGGCAAGCTCAAGTTAATTCCCAAGATCAAAACAATCGTGCTGCACAATTTGATTCTAAATCAAGTGATCAGCAAAATTTTCAAAACACGCAGTCAAACAATAGTCAAAATCAGCAAGGGTTAACGGTTATTCGTCAAGCTTTTGATGGAAAGTTGAGTAATGTTCAAGTTCAGTCGGAAGGGCGAGTAAAAGCAATATTACGTGACGATACTCAAGGTTCACGTCATCAAAAATTCATACTTTCATTGGATAACGGTTTAACTGTCTTGGTCGCACATAATATTGATTTAGCACCACGAATTGATCATTTACGTAAAGGCGATCGTGTTGAGTTTTTTGGAGAGTATGAATACAGTAATCAAGGTGGTGTGATTCATTGGACACATCATGATCCAAGTCGCCGTCATGAAGATGGTTGGTTAAAGCATGATGGAAAAACCTATCAATAAATAGTGCATTGTTCATTCAGTTCTATAAAATTTAGTTGATTGTTATTCTATTCAGATTTCGACAGCAATTTTGTTCTATACCTTGTTTCTAATCGTGCTATTTTTAAGCCATCAGAAGGCGTTTGAATCGAAAACATGCAGGAGTGGGCAAACTATTTCCACCTTAAAGAATTAGGTGGATTGGAGTTGTTAAAAGCACAGTATCACCATAAGCAATTTTCAAAGCATGTGCATGAAGGTTATTGTATTGGTGTGATTGAAGATGGTGCGCAAAGTTTTTATCGAACAGGGCAGTTACATACAGCGCCGAAAGGTGACATTATTTTAGTCAATGCAGATGAAATTCACACAGGTTCATCTGCGGTTGAGTCGGGTTGGAAATACCGAGCAATTTATCCAACACCCGAAATGTTGCTTGAGGCAGGGCAAGATTTTTTTAGTGTCAAAAATAGTGTGCCTTGGTTTCCTTATGCTGTTGTTCACGATGTTGGCTTGGCACAACAATTTACCTTATTGTTTGATCTATTAGAACAAAAAGAAAATACGTTGCTCAAGGAAAGTCTGTATTTATCAACTTTGGCTCGTTTAATCAGTCGCTATGGTCGAGCAAAGTTAACACCCGCAGAGCTTCCTGAAGCACAACGTAAAGTTGAAATTGTCAAAGATTTATTGAATGCTTTTCCTGAGCGAGATTATTCTTTGACTGATTTGGCTGCAACTGTAGGATTGAGTCCTTGGCACTTTTTGCGAGAATTTAAAAAGTATACAGGGTTGCCGCCACACAGTTGGTTGGTACAAGTCCGTTTGCATAAAGCACGGCAATTATTAAAACAAGGTTATACGATCGCAATGACAGCACAAAATTGTGGCTTTTCAGATCAAAGCCATTTTAATCGACATTTTAAAAAGGCAATGGGCGTAACACCGTCCCAATATTTAAGCACTTTGAATATTTAGCCTAGTTCAACATCTTTTAAACGTTATAAGAAATCCTTAGACAGCAATAAAGCAGCAATTTCATGCAAGCCACGTCCACTGCTTTTGAAGATACTCATCCTATTCGTGGTTTTGGATTTAATTAATGAGTCATCAATTTGAACCTTGTTCTGCTGACATTCAATCGCAATCCGACTTGAATAAAAAAGCATTTTTACGAGGTGTTGTTGATATTTTACCTTTATCAATCGCTGTATTGCCTTGGGGGATTCTGGCAGGTTCGATGGCCATCAACGCAGGATTGACCTTTGCTCAGGCTTTTTCGATGTCGGCTGTTGTATTTGCAGGTGCTGCTCAACTGGTGAGTTTGGGTTTGGTTATGGCGGGGGCTTCGGTTTGGACCATTTTTATTACGGTGTTTTTCTTAACCAGTCAACATTTGATTTATGCCTTGAACTTCCGTAAGGATGTTACTCAATTTTCTTTTAGACAGAGATTGGTGATTGGCTTTCTGTTAACCGATGAATTATTTGCAGTGGGAATAGGGGAAAATAAGCAACGAACCTTCGCTTATCTATTTGGCGCTGGCTTATGTTTTTATTTAGCATGGTGTTTATTTAGCTTATTTGGCATCTTGCTGGCACAGTCGATACCTAATTTAGAAAGTTTACACCTCGATTTTTCGATTGTTGCGGTATTTATTCTCATCATTGTACCAATGATTAAAAACAAAGCGACCTTGATTGGGGTGATCTTTACCTTAATTTTTGCCTGTATCTTTAAATATCTTCAATTCGAAGGCAGCATTGTATTATCAGGAATTTTTGGCATGTTGAGTGCGATGTGTGCAGCAAAGTTGATAAGACTTAGAAGCTTAGGAGTTCAACAATGACATGGTTATTGCTACTAAGCTTGGCATTTATTGTATTTCTAAATCGATATTTCTTTCTCGAACCCAAAGTTGCATTTAAGTTACCGCATTGGATTGAAAATATGTTGCAGTATTCTGCACCTTGTTTACTCACCGCCATTTGTGCACCGATTGTGTTCTTCAATGATCAGCAATTGCGAGCTTTACCTTTGGATGCTTATTTTTTAACAGCGATCGTATGTATTGTTTTAGCGCTGATTTCTAAAAAAATCTTAGTCAATCTTGGTCTAAGTCTACTGTGTTTCTATGGTTTGTTTTATTTATTCAATTGACAGGAAATGGAGGGGAACCTCAGTGCGGAATTTCCCCTCAATGTATTTACCTTAAAAAGCCAGTTTTTGGCGTGTTTTCCATTTTGGCAGTACTTTACTTAGATATGCATCCATGCACCATACAGGACCAATCAAGAGAAATTGAAGATCTTTAAAAAATGAAGGTTTTTTACCCTCAATTTTATGCCCATAAAACTGTCCAATCCATGCCAAAACAAACACGCCAATATAAAAACCAACGCCAACAGGAAGCAGGTAGATCACCCATGCCATGACGGCAATCAATGCGGTCATGGCGACAGCAAGCACAATATCTAAGCGGGTGTAGAAAACCAGTGTAAGCACTAAAAGAAGGGCTGTAAGCAAGGCACTAAAATGTGCAAGGATTCCAATGATGGCAAATAAAATCGCAGGAACACAGACCCAATGGATGGCTTTATTGGTTTTGTTTTGATGACTTTCACTATATTCATCAAACCATTCAGTAATGTTTTTCATTTGGCGCTCCATGCAGATGGTTGGCTTTATTGTTCATCTAGCTTTAATTTTCCTGAAAATAATATAATTCAGAATTGGCTTGAGGTCAAAATCCGACTGACCAAATCAATTCCGATTGTTTTAGTCGACCTATTTTAATGCGTGCTTTGATAAAAATTTAAGATATCACGTGCCCAAGTTTGGTGTTGCGGTTTGAGCGTGACTTTGATTTCTTGAAAGTTGGTGATGTCATTACCGTCACTTTCATCGCTATAGTAGGCGATACCATGTGTATGTGCGTTGTGGTTGGGAATCTGATAACTAAAATAAACTTTGTTTTTGTTCACTCTGACGATCTTTAATAGATGATTTTTGTCCTCAATAGCACCAAACTCATTGGCTAGACTGAGTTTTCGAACATTTGGAAAATATAAACTGGCACTGTGCATGGCACAGCCAACACAAGCAGATGAATTGTAAATTGTGATCGCTTCATCTTTTTGAGAACTTGCGAGTACAGCATAAGCGACACCAGAAGGTCCTAAATCTGTACTGATGACCTGCCATGTTTTAGGGATGAGTACGGGACCAATACCAGGTAACAAGATAATTTTGAAATTTTTAGCCTGTGTTGTGGACAATTGATAATTAAATTGACACTTCACAGCTTGGGTTTTGTTGTTGTTACATACGGAATCGTCTTTATAAAAGCCAGTATCGTTAAATGGATTGGGAATGGCAGCAATATACGTGTCGACAAAAACATCATGATTAAGTCTGGTCGCTGGCAGCTTTTCGATGTGGTGTTGTTGATGTGGCGCTTTGTTATTTTTCAACGCTGGAAAAGTGGCTTTGAATATGGAAATATCGCCATAAGCAAAACCACTGAGCAGGAATAAAATCATGATTAAAATTTTTTGCTTGAGCATGACTTATCCTTTTTGATCTTTATTGAGGGCGTTGATAAATCAATCGACCTTCTTTATAGGTCGCTAATATTTTAATGTCTTTGATCTTTTGAGAAGGGACTTTTAAAGGGTCTTGATCTAAAAGTACAAGGTCCGCCAATTTTCCTTGCTCTAAAGTACCTTTATTTTTTTCTTCAAAGTACTGATATGCAGCCCAATCAGTCACTGATTTTAAAGCAATATAGGGACTGACTTTTTGATCTTCACCTAAAACATCTCCAGAACGGGTCGTTCGATTCACAGTGGCATCAATCACCATCATATTCTTGGGTGGAATAACAGGCGCATCATGATGTTCAGTAAAAATCATATTCTTGCGTAAAGCAGATCCAGTTGGGGAGATTCGGTTAGCGCGTTCTGCGCCAAGCGTTTCATGTTTGTGCCAATCACCCCAATAGTAGGTGTGTAATGAAAAGAATGATGGAATCAGTCCAAGTTTTTTGGCTTGATCTAATTGATCTTCACGCATGGTTTGGGCATGAATAATGACATTACGGCGGTCTGCATATCCATATTGAGTATTTGCTTTTTCAATGGTTGTTAAATATTGATCAATTGCAGCATCTCCATTGGCATGTGCAAGAATTTGCCAGTGATTCTGATAAGCAAGATTAATTGCATCTTGAACTTGTTTGATATCAGGATAAGCAGGATAACCTCGATAATCTTTGCTTTTGCCTTCTGGTGGAACAAGATAAGGCTGAGTGAGCCATGCAGTTTTGCCTTGAGGAGAACCATCTAGGCTGATTTTTACCCCGCCAATTCTAAAATGGTTTTGGTAATTTAGACTGCTGCCATTTTTAAGCATGTAGTTTTTTTCATTCATGATGTCGGGATAAACTACAACATCAATATTTAATTGGTTGATAGCGGCAAAACTTCGCCACAATTCAGCTGTGCCGTGATCAGCACGACCTTCTTGTACGGTGGTATAGCCATTTTTGATGTAGGTATTGAGCGCTGTTTTTGCCATATTTTGCATGATCTCAGGTGGCACTTGACTAAAAGCAGTTGCCATTGCTGAGAAAACGGCAGCTTCTTCAAGTACGCCATTGGGTTCTTGAGAATTTGCTTTACGGCGAATAATCCCTCCAGTTGGATTAGGTGTATTCTGATTGATGTTTAAAACCTCAAGCGCTTTATGATTGACTGAGGCTAAATGACCTGATTGGTGTAAGACAATAATAGGATGGTTGGTCGAAACCAAGTCTAAATCATCAGCAGTTGGGTGGCGTTTTTCATTCAGTTGCGCATCATCATAACCATTGCCAATAATCCATCCTGAGGTTGCCTTAATAAAATCAGGATTTTTTTGTTGCCACAAGGAAAGTTCATGAATCAGAGAGGGGATATCGGATACATTGCCATCTGGTGTTGGATAGAGGTTGGCAACAGTTTGCTGTAAACCCACACTGTTTAAATGGCTATGTGCATCGATAAACCCGGGGAGTAGAGTATGACGTTTTAAGTTAATTACTTGAGTATTCTTTTGTTTGAGTTTCTGTGCTTGGTTTAAATCACCTGCAAAGACAATTTTTCCATCTTTGACAAACAATGCTTCTACATAATGTGGTGACATCCCTTGCATGGTCAAAATCGAGCCACCATAAAAAAGTGTACTGGCTTGTGGAAGGGAAGTTGTGACAGTTTGAGATTTTGTGGGATCTGATTGAGCGATGTTGGTACAAGCACTGAGCAATCCAAAACTACTGATGCAGATGATAGGAGCAATAAATCGAACAAGCTGGGATGGGTTAAGTTGCAACATAGTGAATCACCCTAGTTTTTGTATTGTTAGAATTGAATATACGTCGCTACAATTGAATTCAAAATAGCGTATAGAATAAGAATTAAATTAACAAAGATTTCATGCTAAGTATAGAAATGATGTTTACTTTTCACATATTTAAACTGGGCTATTTAGTCACTTTTATGAATGTAAGATTAGAATTGATACAGATTAAACCAGTCTTTTTCTAAAATAAAGGATGCCCAGCAAAGCAAATGCCAAGCCAATAAACGATGGGGCATAACCAAAAGGCGTTGCAAGTAAGCCAACAATAACTGCACCTGCAACAGCACCGCCATAATTAAAAATATTAACTCGAGCAATAATTTCATCTCGTCGATTTTCATCTAAACGACCTGCGGCGGAAAAGGTCAGTGGGACCAATGCACCTACGGCGACACCAGCCAGCGCAAAACCAATGATTACGGTAACGAGTGAATGACTTATTCCTGATAATACACATCCAAATGCTCCGATCAGGATTGTGACTAATGCAACCCATGTGGCTGTTTTAAATCGCAGCAAATAATCAAGACTTAATCGCGTCAGTAAAATTCCAATTTGATAAGCTGCATAACCTAAAGGAGCAATCGTTGCTGAACTTGCTAAAACATCTTTGAGATAAATGGAGCTCCAAGTACTGATTGCGGAGTCGACAGTAAATACAATTAGGATAATTAGCCCAAAAATAAGTAGTTGTTGATATGGGATGGCTGGCTTCTGCTGTGGATTTAATTCTGCACACTGTTTTTGCTGAAATAACCAGTTTCTAGACAAATGCGAGGTGATGCACGCAATCACCACAGCGATGCATAATGCTGTCGTTGCGCCAAGTGGGGTTGAAACAGTGGCTGACATCATCAATGCGCCTAGAAAAGCAGCCGCTGTATAGCAAGCAAAGAAACCGCCAAAAACACTTTTCCCAAGTCGTTGTTCCATCATGACGGCTTGCATATTAAGTGCTGCATCTAAGCAGCCTAGTCCAAGCCCATACACTAAGAAGCTCGCAATCATCAGCATCACATTTGGGCTAAATGCAGCAATTGCTATTCCAATGGCTTCAAAAATAAAACCAGTCACAATGGCAAGTCGTGACCCAAGTTTAACCGCTATACGATCGGCTAAAATTGAACCGAGTGCTGCAGCAATACAGACTCCTAGAATGATCATTGCTAACTGGTCTTCAGTTAACTTAAATCGGTCTTTTATTGTGGGGAGAGCAGTCATGACTGTGGCGTAACCAAGTCCTTGTGTCGCAAACCCGAGCGCAATCACTTTGTGTGTTCTGCTGAGTATTCGATGATCTACACGGTGGATCTTATGGTTTGCTTCCATGCTGGACTCACTTGCCTAATTTTAGATTTTTGCTTTTTTTGGATATGTTCTCGAACACTTCCTGTGCTCATTGAATTTTAATTTTGATTGGAAATAATTTTAAAGAAAAGGGGAATAATTAAAAAAATAAGGGGGCAATTCGGACATGAGTATTTTTAAGTGATAATAAAAAAGCCACTGGAAAGTGGCTTTTGTTAAATGCATGCAGTGATTTACGAGTTTGGACCGTCTACGCGTTCAATATTAACGCGTGCCGTTCCTGAATTTGTAATACCTAAACGCTTCGCAGCGCCATAAGAGAGATCGAGTACACGATTACCATGGAATGGACCACGATCGTTAACTTTAACCACAACACTCTTACCATTGTCTTTATTGGTTACACGAATAAAGCAGTTTAATGGCAGGCTACGATGAGCTGCTGTGAGATCATTCATATCGAATGTATCACCACTTGCAGTTTTACGACCGTGGAACTGACGACCGTACCAAGATGCAACACCAGTTTGGCTAAATTTGCGAACTGTATTAGAAGCAACTTCATTAAGTTTATCAATTACTGAAGGCTCATCTTCAGGAACTTGAATCTTTGCTGCAATAGTTTGACGACGTACTTGGTCGCCAGAACGTTCAGTAATTGACAAACTGTTTAGGTTTGAAAAATGAGAATTGAAATTTGTTGAATCTTTGCTAATCACACGAGAAGCTAGACTCGAACTATCCGAATCATTATTTAAATATGATGACTGAACCATTTCTGAGTTGACTTGCGTCATACTCAGACCCATGGTCAGGGCTATCACACATTTGAGTGAAGCATGCATCGTTTAACTCCTTGGAACCTCAATTTTAACTTTCTAAGTCGCTGAAAATTAACCATAGAGGTCTGTAAATTCACTTTTGCAACTGCATTTAACGGAAAGGATAATATTCAAGCTGCATTAAAGGTGTCTAGCATTATTTAAGAAACCGTTACAAAAAGGACAAATTCTTACAGGTTTTGATTAAAAAATAACCAATATTGTAACAATTTATTTAAAAAGTATATAATGTGATCAAATTAACAAAAATATTTCTTGACTTATTCTATCTAAAGGAAATTGTAAGTCTTATCGACTTACAATTTCAGTGCCTAAAAGCCATAAAGCGGTGGCATACATGCGGCTTCTATTATATGTGGTAATCACTTGAAAATTAGGATAAGTAATATAATAAATAGGACCATTTGTGTCTTGTAACTGAATAATATTGACCAAGTCTAAATCATCAATTTTAACAATTGGGTTTAATGGAGAAATTCCTAAATTTTTCAGTGAACCATAAGGAACAGGTTGGGTTAAATCTTTGGCAATGATTGCATCAGGATTGTTTCCTGTATATCGCGCTAAAAATGCAATCGGTTGATCGCGTTGCCAACCATGCTGAGCAAGATAGTTCGCAATAGAACCAATTGCATCTACAGCAGAGTTTCGCAAGTCGACATGACCATTGCCATCATAATCCACACCAAACTTAGACACATTACTTGGCATAAATTGCGGATAGCCTACAGCACCTGCATAGGAACCAACAATCGAGTTGGTTGGAACACCATCTTTATATGACCATGCAATAAGGGCACCTAATTCATCCTGAAAATATTGAGCACGGCGAGGATAACCAAAACCCAGTGTAGCAAGTGCATCACGAGTGATAAATGAGCCCTTATTCGAGCCATAACCTGTTTCAACCCCTAGAATGCCCAAAATGATCGATTGAGGCACACCAAACTGCTGTTCTGCGCGATTTAGGGTATCTGCATATTGTTGTTTGAAACGCACGCCACGCTGAATAGTGCCTTCGGCTAAAAAGTTAGTCTTATACTGATACCAAGGCTTGCTTTCACCTGGGCGTTCCATGATATTGATGATATTCGGTAAATTGCGTGAACCATTCATTGCCCAATCAATCTGTTCTGCACTTAAGCCGTATGTTTGCATAGTTCTGGCTTTAAAATTATTGTATTCAGGGTTGCTGGCAAAATCATTGGCTTGACAAAAACTGGTCAGTGAAAATGCTGCCGCACAGAAAGTGATATTTTTAACCTTCTGTAAAAGCCCAAAAGTAAGCATAGGTTATATTTCCTAATTATTTATGATAAAAAATTAACGATGCGTATGGATCGACATCACAATGCCAAAAGTGGCCATTAAAGTAATAATTGCTGTGCCACCATAACTCATAAAGGGTAGTGGTACACCGACTACAGGTAAAATACCACTGACCATGCCTGCATTTACAAATACATAAACAAAAAATGACAAAGCAAATGTACCTGCAACCAAACGACCAAAATTATGGAAGCACTGTAAACTCATTTGAAAAGTTCTAAAAATAATACAAAAGTAAATGGTGATCAAAAGTAGGATACCAATCAAACCAAATTCTTCCGAAAATGCAGCAATAATAAAGTCAGTGTGACCTTCTGGTAAAAAGTGTAAATGTGATTGAGTCCCTTCTAAGTAGCCTTTGCCCATAAATCCGCCTGAGCCAATCGCCGTTTTAGATTGAATGATGTTCCAGCCTGTGCCTAAGGCGTCAGCTTCAGGATTAAATAAGGTGAGAACACGCTGTCGTTGGTAATCATGCAGTAAAAACTCCCAAGCCACTGGAATAACCACAGCAGCTGCGCTAACCGCTCCTAAAATCATTTTCCATGAAAGCCCACTGAGAAAGAGCACAAAAATCCCACTGGCTAAGATCAACAGTGATGTCCCTAGATCAGGCTGTTCAGCGATTAGGATAAAAGGTATACCGATCATCAATAATGACAAAACGACATTCTTAAAGCTTGGTGGAAGTGGATTACGTGATAAAAACCAAGCAATCATTAAGGGCATACCAATTTTTAAGAACTCACTGGGTTGTACACTACCGAAGCCTGGGATACCAATCCAACGCTGTGCGCCCATTCGCACTTCACCAAATAGCTTAACTGCAACCAGACAGACCAAACCAAAAAGATAAAAATATGGTGCGAACGCTTGATAAACTTTGGGTGGGACTTGGGCTAAACTGCACATCACTAAGAAACCGATCCCAAAACTCATTGCTTGTTTGGAAACCAACCCCATATCCTGTGCCGATGCGCTATAAAGCACGGTTAAGCCCAGTAATGCATTTAAAATGAGAAATAAACTCAACCAAGGGTCAATATGTAGTCTTTGCCAACGAGAAGGGAGCGTGGCGGTGCTTAAACCATCACGAGGAGAATGCCGTAAAAATTTATATTGAGCGCTTGGTGCCATTGGTCTATTTTGTACAAAAATATGTTTTGCGCATGCTATCACAATCCCCTCCGAAGGCAATGAATATCAATACTTCGCAACAAAATTATGTTTGAATATTTAGAGGGGGGGGTTTTATAGATGAAAGATGTTAAAGCTAAAGCTGAATCGCCAATTTACGCTGATATGTTGAGATTAATTCTAAAATTTTCTACACGCTCCAATAGTATATAATTATAGTTGTGATTAGTTGTTTGAATTTAAAAAGAAATTATATATTTTAAAACTGACAGATTGAGAGCATAAAAAAATGCCCTGAATCAAAAGGGCATTTTTATATTTAAAAAATCAATTAAAATTTATCGATCAATTAAAAAATAAAGTGTCGTAATATTCTGCAACTGCTGCAATTTCATCCTTATTTAAATTAGGAATCAATTTATCAATTGCGATATGTACAGCTTTACCTACAGCCGCTGCACCAATATCTGCTGCTTTACGTTTAATCATCCCTAAATCAAGGGTTTTATTAAAGTCGCGCATAAAGTGGTTGGTAGTTGCATCAGCAAACTGTTTAAATTGCTCTGCTAAAATGGCACGATTGACATCGCCATTGGCTTGAACTTCAGCAAAGCTATTTTTTAGGTTAATAACCAAATTAGGATCTAAGTTAACCCCAACTCGATATTGACCTTGCGGATCTTTAAATAGACTACGTTCTGAAAAATCTACAGACTGGCGAACCACATCATTGTCTGCTTTACTTAATAACTGTTTAAGTAATACAGCAACGGTTGATTTGACATAACCCGCGAGTTTTTCCGCAGTGTCTCGTTTGTCGCTTGCAGGGAAACGACGAACAAGTTCAATCAAAAGCGTATCAATAATTTCTTCATTGATAAGTAAGGCTGTTTGATCACGTAAAGGATAGAGTGGTTCGTTAGAGTTTTTTTTCTCGATACCTGTCTGAATATTCTTGAGTAGTTCTTCAGAAGGTACAAAACCAAAAAAAGGCATGTGTTCAACCTCAATGTTTATTGTCGCGCCAATCGAATTGGGCTTGGCATCCATGATTCATCAGATACACGACACGGATTAATATCTAAACCGCCACGGCGTGTATAAGTTGCATAAACCATCAGCTTTTCTGGTTTTAAATTTTGCCAAATATCGGCAAAAATTTGTTCCACGCATTGTTCGTGAAAACCGTTATGCTGACGATAGGAGATAATATAAGCTAAAATACTACGATAACAAGGTTTTTTACCTTGATAACGGATAAAAACAGTCCCCCAATCGGGTTGACCTGTCACAGGGCAGTTACTTCTTAATAAGTGTGAAAATAGTTGAATTTCAACATTTTTATCTGTATTTGAAGTGTTTTGATCGAATTCCAAAAGGCTAGCATCTGGATGATTGACCAGACAGTCAGGTTCTTGATCATCAATACAAATACCTGTCGGTTTGGTAATGTCTAAATCATCCACTTGAAACAACGTTAAAGTGACAGGTGCTTGCGCTGCTTGAGACAAATCTTTTTCAACAGTATCGATAAAAGCTTGACGGGAATCAAACTGAGTAAAGTTCATGCTATTAAAATACAGCTTGAGTGATTTAGATTCGATCAAATTCGGTGATGTTGCTGGGAGTGCAATACGCCCAATCGCAACTTGAGGAATTCCCTTAGCATTTAGCCAAGAAATTTCGAAAACATGCCACCAATCTTGACCTTGATATATGCCTTCAACTTCAGCATATTGTTCACGTGCTTGTGCACGTGATATTGGGAAAAGAATTTCAGGCTGATAGGTGGTCGGGTAATTGGTTTCTTTACCCAATAAAGATTGTTCAACAGACATTATTCACGCATTCCTGAACCACGAGAAAGTAAATAGTAAGCAACACCATAAAGTAAGCCACAGCAAAGTGTCACTATGATTAAAGACAAAGTAACATTGACATCACTATGACCTAAAATTCCAAAACGGAAAGCATTAACCATATATACGATCGGGTTAACTAAAGAGAGATTTTGCCAAAATGGGCTTAAAGCACTGATCGAGTAAAATACCCCACCAAGATAAGTCAGTGGTGTTAATACAAAGGTTGGAATAATTGAAATATCATCGAAAGATTTTGCATATACAGCATTGATAAAACCACCCAAAGAGAACAATAGTGAGGTCACAATCACCGTATATATGGTCACGAAAATATTATGTATATAAAGGTCAGTGAAAAACATACTCATGGCAGTGACAATCGCACCGACAAGCACACCACGACACACCCCGCCAATCACGTAACCACATAAAACCATGTGTAATGGAACTGGGCTCATGATAAGCTCTTCAATACTTTTTTGAAATTTGGCACTAAAAAAACTTGAAGAGACGTTGGCATAACTGTTGGTAATTACAGCCATCATAATCAGACCGGGTACGATGAATTGCATGTAGCTAAATCCACCCATTTGACCAATCCGAGAACCAACCAAATTACCAAAGATTACAAAGTACAAACTCATGGTAATGGCGGGTGGTAATAGTGTCTGTGGCCAGATTCGCATAAAGCGGCGAATTTCTTTTAAGACCAGTGTGTAAAGTGCAATTTGCAGTTGATTAAAATTCATTGTGCTGCTCCTTGCAGGTTTTTCTCCACTATTTTAACAAAGAGTTCTTCTAGACGATTCGATTTATTACGCATACTGCGTACACGAATACCTTGAGCTTCTAAAAGTTGGAATAAATCATTTAAAGCGTGTGCTTTGTCCATCGTGACTTCTAGTGTCATTGGATCAATTAAATTAAATTTAACCCCGATGATGTCAACAGTGATGGGCTCGATTGGATACTCCAAATCAAAAATAAATGATTCTTCACTGAGTTGATTTAAAAAGGCTTTCATTGAGGTGTCCTCTTTAATCACACCACGGTCAATAATCGCGATTTGGCGACAAAGCATTTCAGCTTCTTCCAAATAATGTGTGGTTAAAATAATTGAGGTGCCTTTTTCATTCATTTCAGTGAGAAAGTCCCACATTGAACGACGCAGCTCAATGTCTACCCCAGCAGTTGGCTCATCTAAAATTAAAAGTTTCGGTTCATGCATCATGGCACGGGCAATCATTAAGCGGCGTTTCATCCCACCAGATAACATCCGACCTTGAGTATTACGTTTTTCCCATAATCCAAGTTTTTCTAAGTATTCTTCTGCACGTTTTTGTGCAATTTTTGGAGGAATACCGTAATAACCTGCTTGGGTCACTAAGATGTCAAAGATCTTTTCAAATTGACCAAAGTTAAACTCTTGAGGGACGACACCTAAACATTGTTTGGCATTTGATGGATGGGTATCTAGGTTGTGTCCAAAAATTTCCACGGTTCCTGAAGTTTTACGTGTCAAGGAACTGATAATACCGATTGTTGTAGATTTACCTGCACCATTCGGTCCTAAAAGTGCGTAAAACTCTCCTTCTGGAACAGTTAGATTGATTCCTTTGAGTGCTTGGAATCCATTTCTATAGGTTTTCGATAAATCTCTTAACGTCAAGGCATCAGTCATGAAATTCTCACATGGTTTCAGGAGTGTGTATTGTGAGCGATCTTTTTGAATAAACCAAGTAAGTTAGACGGAATTCTACATTGCAAATATAGAACATTGTTTAAAGCATGATCATCAATGAAAAGAGTTGTTTTATAAATGCTTTACCTCACGGTTTTTTTTGTTATGATGTGCCATCTCAATTTAAGCGCCCATAGCTTAACTGGATAGAGTACAGGTTTCCGAAGCCTGTGGAGTGGGTTCGAGTCCCGCTGGGCGTACCATCTTGCTGTTCCTCCTTGTTCCAATTTGTCTCAAAACCCTTTATATTAAAAGCATTCATAGAATTCATTGTCGCAGTTTGTCGCAGTTTGTTCCTCTGTATACCCTCATAATAAGGGTACATTTGGGGGTATGCTGTAAAACCTAATAAAAATGTACCCTCAAAATGGCAAAATTAATAGTAAATCTGACAGATACAAAGCTTAGGGCAGAAATTTCAGCTCATAAGAAAAATCCAGATAAAGCCAAAAAGGTTTTTGATGGTGGCGGTTTATACCTTTATATAGATAGTGCAAGTAGAACCTATTGGCGCTTTAACTACAGGCGACCAGTTTCTAAAAAATACGCAACAATGAGCCTTGGTGTTTATCCAACTGTCACACTTGCGATGGCGCGTAAAATGCGTGATGAATATCGAGAGTTATTAGCCCAAAACATAGATCCATCTGTTGAAAAGAAGCTTGAAGAAGATCAAGCGAAAAATGCACTGGCAAATACGTTTGAACAAGTAGCTCGTGAATTCATGAAGACTGAAAGCGTGATGCCTTCAACTGCCTCACGCAATGCATTTTCATATCAACATTTATTTGATGCCATTGGGAAGCGTCCGATTCACGAAATTACAGCACGTGAACTTTTATCTGTTTGCCAAGTATATGAAAAGCAGGGCAAGTATGAAGCAGCAAGACGGATGCGCTCCAAAGCAAGCCAAGTCTTTAAATATGCAATTGTGCTTGGTTTTTGTGATCGTAATGTCGCAATGGATATTCAAGGTGTATTAAAGACAGGAAAGGTTAAGCATCATTCAGCTGTAACGGATCCTGAAGCTTTAGGGCAACTTCTATTAAATATAGATGGGTATGACAAACGTGGATCAATCATCACCTGTTATATTTTAAAAATCTTGCCTCAAGTTTTTGTTCGACCTGGTGAATTAAGAATGGCGAAATGGGAAGATGTGGATCTTGAAAATGCCACATGGTCCTACACACCTTCTAAAACAGAAAACACTTTAGGCACTCAATTAATCGTGCCTTTATCTAAACAAGTCTTGGCACTATTTAAAGAGTTGAAAGTAATTACTGGACACAGTGAATACTGCTTTGCTAATCATTGGGGCAAAACCAGAATTCTAAGTGACAGTTCAATCAATAAAGCCCTTAAGAACCTTGGCTTCAAAAATGGTGAAACTACAGGTCATGGGTTCCGTGCAACCGCTCGCACATTGTTAGATGAAGTATTAAAGTTTCCGATCGAGCGAATTGAGCAGCAGATGGGGCATCAGGTTCGAGATATGCACGGCAGAGCATACAACAGGACCAAATACTTAGATGAAAGAACAATCATGATGCAAGCTTGGTCTGATTATCTTGACTCATTAAAAGAAAAAGCCCTTAAAAGTTAAGGGCTTTAATTTGTTTCTCATATGCTTTTTCTAAGTGTTCAGGAAGTTCAACTCTAGTTGATCTAGCAAGCTTAACTTTATTAAGCTCACCAGTTTCAAACATTCTATATATAGTTGAACGGTGAACCCCAAGAAGTTTAATCGCTTGAGGTACTGTTATAACCATCAACCTTCCTCCTTTTCTTCTTTCGGTGGTTTTGGCAGTGGCATCCAGTGTGTAATTTCTTCAGGATTCATAAAATCAACCTCTCCCTTATAAATCTGCCACTTTCCATTCTCATGTAAATGACCAAATCCAATCGAAGGGTGATATCCTGAATCAGTGACAATAACAGACTGCGATACATATCCATCTTCAATCTCATAATTACACGGTGGTAATTTATCTTTAACACTAATCCAATTCACGCCACTTCTCCCAAACTCTTTTCAATTTCACTCGGCAAATCATTCGCCTCATTGATCACGATGAAATTCATAGCAATGTGGTATAAATCATCAACTTGCTTTTTGCTTAACTTCAAAGTTGTTTCATCACCACTTATCACAAAGGGAGCTAACTGATCAGTGATTTCATGAGCCGTTTCAAGGATTTCTTCAGTTTGAATTGTCATACTCATCTTCCTCCAATTCACTTAAAGCATCATTTGGGTCGGTTGCTGTTAATTCGATTTGAGCCAAACAAGCTAAATGCCACATACTTTGCTCGGTTGGGTGGGTTGATTCATACAAGTTTCCATGAAGTTCTCTAACATGTTTGTACCCAAGATGCAGATAAAACGCTTCAGCAAGTTCATGTGTTTGATCAACAATTTGTTTTGCAGTTCTAGTCATGACTTTGCTCCTGTGCTTCAATCATTGCTTGCTTAACAAAAGCGTTGTAAAGGCTATATGGTAAAAAAGCATCACCTTCATGTTCTTTAGCAACAGCCAGAACCATCGTTTCAGTTGGTTTAATTGGCATCAAAACAGACCCTTCAGGGGTGGCTTTCTCTTGCCACTTCTTACGCTCATACAATTCACCTAGCTTCATTGACTTAGCAACAAGCATTTCCAGTTGTTCAGCCTCATCATTATCTAAGAAGTGTTCTTCAATAAATGAATTAGTGATTTGATCAATTTGGCTATCTAAAAGCTCAGTATCTGCACTATTTACAAGTTCTTCTTTATTAATATTCATCACGCCACCTCTACAAATTTAATTTCATATACAGATCTGAAATCTGGTACATCAGAATTTTCAGGCATCAATACCACCGAATCACAACCATCTTCAATAAATGACAAGCGCTCTTTATTTGAAGTGTCGATTGATAAGTGTGTTATGCGACCATTTTTTAAACCAACCAAATAGGGTTTCCTTTCCATCACAACCACCACGCCATTTTTATCAATTGAAAGTAAAGTTTTAGGAGGGTCATGCTGCGAACTCCCTTAATTCCAGTTGTTGCAATGCTTTGAAGATGGTTTGATTAAATTTAATAACCGCCATTTCAATACCTGAAATGTCCAAATCTTTTGCAAAAACACGGATTACAACAATCTGTAGATGCTCAGGAAGCAAGGGGCAATAGCTCACAAAGTCACACCATTCACGACGAGTACAAGCCAATTGCAACGTGATTTGAGGAATGTATTCACTAGGCACTTCCTGCAATAAAAGCGTGTTTAAATGAACAGATGAAGTAGGGCATTTAACTTCAATCTGACCATCCTTACCCACCAAACCATCAGGAGAAGCCCCACAATTCTTAATACTTGGGTGATCAACCAAACCCGTGCTTATTACAAAATTACCTGTTTCATTTTCATAAGCTGCAACAGCATATGGCTCTTGATCAATTCCCCACTGCATAGCCTTAGTGGTCGGTGTTTCCTCCTGAACGCCAGTAAGGCGCTCAGTCAGAATGGTTAAACCTAATGCATTTAATGCTTTGCCAGTTTTAGGCTTTGCATCGATATCTTTCACACGGCTTGCTGTTACTTTTCCGCACCGATCTGCGTGCCAATCATCACTACGTTGGAGAATGTTCATAGGTCTCTCCTTGTTGTTTTTCTATAGCTTGATCAGCAAATTGAGCCATTTCCTTTAGATCAGCAGAATGAGTAGACCAGAAGTGATTCTTGCATTCACCCTTAGGTAAATTCACATATGCATTTTGCAGGCGATCAGTTCCATATCCTGCCTCAGTGCGTAAATATTGGAGATGCTGCGCTTCAAATTCTGGATATCCAGCAGGGATACTATTTTCACCAAAACCACTGACGGTTTTAACCTGGCAATCATCAATACGTTTTGCTTCATCTTCGTCATAAATACCCGAAAAGCCAAAGGCAACACGTGCACACTGGATTAAAGCTTTATGGCGTAACATGCGCTTAGGATATTTCTTCCAAGGCTCGGATGTTCCTTGGCATTCACTTAAATATTCTGTAACTACAGTCGGGTGCTCACGATCTTTGCGATAGATTTTACAAGTGCAAGATTGGTCATCTTGTTCAAACTGAATGCCATTACAAAGAGGGTTGTCATTAATAATTCGCGCCCATCCATCAATACCTACAACAGGGGTGATACCTCCACCTTTGGCAGGGAATGCGTAAATTTCTTTAGTAAATGGATTTAGCTTGTATTGATTAGCAACAATCAAAAGGCTCACAAGCTGAACATCATTCGCGCCTTTAAAAACTGTATCAATCAGAGTTTGTTTCAATTGCTCTGGATCTACATCAGCCATATCAAATGCCAAAGCAACTTTATGCATTTGAGCTTGAACGATATTGTTTTGTTTTACTGGTGCATTCATCTTCTTTTTCCTTAAAACTTGATTGATACGTGTGGCACTTCACCTTTGTGAATCGCCTGTAAAATTTGTTTACCCAATTCTTCTGAAACACCAAGATTCATAAGACCTTGAAGTGCTTCATTGCAGATTTTCTTTTTGTGCGCTTTGTTGGCTTCTCGTGCTTGCTGTTCTTTAAGTTCGGCATCCGCTCTGGCTTGAGCTTCCTGCTCGATGCGTAAACGCTCAGCTTCAACAGCTTTTTGACGATCAATTTCAGCTTGCTTTTCACGCTCAATGGCTTGTTGCTTTAATTGCTGTTCACGTAATTCAGCCTGTTCTTTTTCAAGCTTTAAACGAGCTTCGCGTTGTTCTGCCTCAAGCTTTTCTTGCTCAGCTCTTTTGCGATCTGCAAGTGCCTTTGCTTCAGCTTCAACACGCGCCTTGTCTGCTGCTTCGCGTGCAATTTTTTCGTCACGTTCTTTCTGTTGGCGCTCGATTTCAGCTTGACGCAGGCGCTCTAATTCAGCACGTTTAGCCTCAAGTGATTGGGTTTCAGATAGGGCATTTCGCAAAGTTTCTAATGTTTCGAGCTTTGCTAACTTCGCTTGATCTTCATACTCTTCGAATGATGAATCAATTACTTGATCATTAAGTGTTGCAATAGCGCCCTCAATCATTGAAGAGTTTGCCGTGATTAAGAAATTGTTATTTGCAAAATTCTTAATTGCCTCAATTGCATTCTCATGCTTCGCCACACGATCTTTTTCCGCATTTTCCCAATCTGTTAAAGGTTGACGAATGCGGTCACGCTCAGCATCCAATTCATCGCGAGCAAATTTTCGATCTGCATCAATTTTGTTGGTAACAACCGTGTATTGTTCCTTTAACTTTTTACCCTCAGCATCTATTGCAGATTTTGATTGAGCTACCTTGTAAGCCAGTGAAGCAATTTCCTTACGACCTTTTACGGTTGTCACATCAGGAACGATACTGCTCACTTGAGCTTTAATTTGATCAACGATTGCTTGAATGCCATTCGTATTGTTGAATGCAGCTACAATCGCATTTTGTTCTAATACTTGTAATTCCATTATGCTGCAGCCCCTTTCAATTCATTAACTTTTTCTTCTTCAAAATGCGCCTTAAGCATTTCATTAAGTGTGTAAACTTGACTATTTGTCAGTGCAAATTGAAGTCCTTGAGCTGCAAAAATATCGTCATAATCTTCAACAATAGGGCGGTGCCAAGTTGCTACTTCAAGCAAGTCATAATCAACATCAACATCATTTTGCGGATCGCCTGTATTGTTCCAAGCAAGAGAACTTGTTGTATGATTTGCTTCAACAACAGCAGACACATAGCAAGCGCTGTAGTTCGGCACAATCAGTGAGAAATAGACTTTTGAGTCTTGGATAACAAACTCATCAGCAACTACAAGATTTTGGAATGTAGGCGCTTCAGGAGCGTAATTAGAAAGCATATTCATTGTTGTGGCTCCTTGACTTCAATAAACTCACCATCTTCACTCAACTGGTACCAAGTGTTTGCCTTAACACCGTTATCACCGACCTTTGAAGCGCGGATGTGAATAATCTCACCTTCATCACCACGGAAAGCTAAAACAATTGCACTGCCTTCTGGTGCACGCGCTTTGTTTTGATAACCCACACCAACTGCCACACCAAAGCAATCTTCTTTTTCAATGATTTGGCTTTCAGAGTAATGACCAGTGGTTGTACTTGCTGACCAGTTGCCCGTTGCAGAACTTGCTGACTTGTAGCCCGTTGCAGAACTTGCTGACTTGTAGCCCGTTGCAGAACTTGCTGACCAGTTGCCCGTTGCAGAACTTGCTGACTTGTAGCCCGTTGCAGAACTTGCTGACTGGTCGCCCGTTGCAGAACTTGCTGACTTGTAGCCCGTTGCAGAACTTGCTGACTGGTCGCCCGTTGCAGAACTTGCTGACTTGTAGCCCGTTGCAGAACTTGCTGACTTGTAGCCCGTTGCAGAACTTGCTGACTGGTCGCCCGTTGCAGAACTTGCTGACTGGTCGCCCGTTGCAGAACTTGCTGACTGGTCGCCCGTTGCAGAACTTGCTGACTTGTTGCCCGTTGCAACAGCTTGCCCACGATCTTTATCACTAAAAGCAGGGGATTTCTTATCCACTGGTTTGCATTTGCTTGTTGTATATTCAATAGAAGCTTTGACTAAGAATGGAATATCAATTTCAGCTTTCACTGTGATAGATCGGCTTGAAACTTTACTGTCACCATCATCTTCACGACTTAAATCACCAGATTGCTCAACAGTTGCAAATCGGCTTTCACCTGGTGCGTAATAACCAAAAACATCAAGAGGGTATTCACAAGCATGAAAACCTGAACCACAAGCTTTTACCTCACCCTCATGGTGGTAAGTTTTACCAATTTCATATTGGAAGCCACGGCATTGAAGATTTTTATCAAAACCTTTGAAGCTAGTAATTGTTTGATTTTTATCAGCCATGATTATTTCCCACCCTTGACAATTTGAGCTTGAATGACAGCGGTTTGACGGTCTTGTTCGTCAGCACAGCCTTTAAGCAAAAGAAATGTAGAACCACCAAAGCAGAAAGCTAAAACGGTGATCATTGAAATGTTGCTAACGATATTTTTCCAACCTTTAGGACGTTGTTCTTCTAAGGTTGGGTGTTGGTACAGTCGTGCAGATGTAGCACTTTTGTTCACACCGAACTGCGGTGTTTGACTATGGGATGCGGTTTGTTTCATAATTCACCTGTTGTTTGGAAAAGCGCATTGGGTTCGAGGTCAGTGCGCTTTTTTTATTTAAAATTAAAAAGGTTTTTGAAATTCTTTGATTAAGCAGATCAAGCATCCGCACTTTTCATCCACTGGATCTTCACCAACATCCGCAGTTTTTACTGCTTCGCCCATCTGCTGATTTAATCCAGTGCCTTCCAAAACGTATTTTTCCATTGCTTGAGCTTGGTCAACTTGACCGCCTGAAAGTTGAAGGAGTTGTAAGCGTAAATTTTGAATATCCATTTTTTATCTCTGGTGAGTGGGTGTGAGATAATTATGTACTCAAAGTTCATATTAGTAAAGTACCAAAAGTACATTAATGTGAACTTTTTGTTCACTTTTTTATTAGTTATTGAATTTTAAGTATAAAAAAAATCCGCTTTAAGCGGATTATGTTTTCTTGAATTATGTGTATCTTTTTGGTGGCTTATAAGAACCCGCGTATTTTCCAACAAACACAGCATCCTCTGGAAGCGGAATTATTTGTGGAGACCAGTCTGGGTTTAAGGGTTTTAAATAATAGCCATTTGGCTCAACAATTAAAGACTTAAAAGTTGCCATGTCATTCCATCGAACAACAATCATTTCACCATTTTGAATATCTTCTATGCAAAAACAAGGATCAATGCAGATCCATTCACCGTCTTCAAAATCAGGCGCATTACTCTCTCCTTTGACTTGCAAATAGAAGCTCTTTTTACTTGCATTAGGAAGCAATGGGAATTTCTCTTCTTCACCTGTCAGCACTACATCATCCATACCTGTCCATACCCCAGCCTGTACCCAAGATAGTACAGGTGCATAACCAGGGCTTGCTAGACTGGATTCACCAACATTGACAGATTCACGCCAAACTATGTCGTCCGACTTTCCAGTTAGAAGCCAGCTAACAGATATATTAAAATACTCAGAAATTTCAATAATTTTCTGAGTTTCTGGGAAAGATTCTGCGTTAAGCCACTTACCTGCAGCTTTTGGGGTAACTTGAAAAATTTTGGCCAGCTCTACAGCTCTCCCGCGGACTGGGTATCCTTTCTCCTCCATTACTTTATTAAGTCTTTCAGAAAATAACTCTTTGTGGTCTGCCATTATTAAAAGTCCTATGAACTACATGTTCATATTAAAAGTTCTTGCAAGAAATATCAGTTCTGTTTAATATGTACTTAAAGTTCATAAGAGGGTTTATTGATGAACCTAAAGTCATATATAGATGATGCAGGTGGCGCTTACACAGTTGCATCTTGGGTGAACCTAACACCTAGAGCCATCTACAGATGGATTTATAAAGATGCATTACCAGATTCTGAGTTTTCTGGAAAAACAAAATATTCAGAAATTATTGAGATCAACACTAAAGGCAAAGTAACCAAGTCAATGCTTTTAAGTGCTGGTAAACCCAAGTAAGGAACCACCATGAGCAAAGTATCAATTGAATTAAGCGCAAGAGCTAGAAATACACACTCGCTCATTTTGCACTCGCTTGGAGTTGTTGTTAATTCGACGCTTGGAGAGGAAATTGGATTTGATGGTCCTTGGATTTCAAAGTTTAAAAACGACAAGAAAAACAATGGCTTGACTGATCTTGAAACAATTTGCCTTTTGTTGGACAAGCTCGGGTTAAAGATTATTCCTGAACAATATCAGTGCTATGACAAGCAATTGATTGATTCAATTTTCTTTTTAGCACGCCTCTCAATGAATAGAGCGTCTGAAATTAATGATTTTCAACACACGGCAATTGCACCGCGTTTAGAAGAATTTGGGTATTAAAAAACCACTGCCAGCGCGAACTGGAGTGGTTAGTGATTCATATCGAGGTAGAGATGAATATGCATAAAATTTTAACAGACATTGAGCTACAGCGAAAGATTTATTTATTTCAAAAGGCAGTTGAAGAACACGCTGAAAAGCGCTCACTTCCGACTGCTCAGTCTGTAGCAGTTGCAAAGGCTGAACTATGGGCATTTATACAAGGGGCAAGCGCATGAGCATTGATGCAACGAATTGGGCATGGCGTGCTGATGTTAAAACTGCTCCTCGTCGTGTTGTTCTGCTAAGCCTTGCTGATCGTGCTGGGGATGATCATAAGTGTTTCCCGAGCATCTCAAGATTATCTAAGGATACTTGTCTTGATCGCAAAACTGTGATGAAGGCTTTGGATGATTTGCAAAAATTAGGATTCATTTTTCACACAGGTGAAGTGCGTGGAAAAGGTGTAAAAGTTTATCAATTGGTCGGTGTTTATGGTCGCCATGATGAACCGCAAGACGATCCAAGCGATACCAAAAACGGTACTGGTGAAGATGATTCTAGTAGTACCAAAAACGGTACACCAGACCAATCAACCAGTACCAAAAATGGTATAGGTGAAGAGGGTAACCAGTACCAAATTTCCCACCAACCAGTACCAAATTTCCCATTTTGCAGTACCAAAAACGGTACACAGAATCTCTCAGGGAATCTCCCAATGAATCTCTCTTGTCAACACGAGTGGATTCCAAATCAAAATCAGTTGATCGGAGTTCTTCAGCAAAAGGGTCATGGTCAAAATTTAAAATTTATTTTTGGATTACCAAGTTTTGAATTTGAGCTTGGAGCATTCAACGCTCATTTCGATGGTCAAGTTTTGTCTGAAGCAAAAAAACTCTACAAGTTTGCAAATTGGATTTCTGACAAGTTTGAACGTCATGTGAAATTACATCCTGAGTACATCGAAGTCTCTCAACCTGAACAACCACAGCAAGCACCAAGTACAGAATTCAAAGGCGTACGCAAATCATTCAAGGGGATGGACCAATGATTGAATTATTTTCTATCCCTGTTGAACAAGCGATTTTGTCTACCGTGATCGGCACTGAGCAAGGCATGGATGAATACATCGAGCAAATTGATTCAAGTGATTTCTACGCTGCCCAACATCAAATTATTTGGTCTCATGTGAAATCGCAGTTTGTGAAAGGCGAAGCGCATGACCAAGTGATGATTTGGGAATTGATTCGTGCAAATGCAATTGAAACCAATGCGGTTGATGAAAAATTCATTCTCAATCTGATGGGTTGTTACTGCCCACATGCATTGCTACCAACACACCTTAAAAAACTCAAAGATTTTGCAACTCGTAGAAAAATTCAGGATGTGAGCAAGCAAATCGGTACTTTGGCGTTGGATATGGTCTCGTACACATCTGAAACCGCCTTGAATCGCGCACAGGCTCTCGTCAGTGGCTTAGAAACTGGTTCGGTGGACAATCGCCTTAAACATGCTCATGAGTTCTCTAAGGATGCAATTAAGGAGTTTTTAGAGCGTCACACAGCTTTGCATAACAACACGGCATTTGATGGCGGTATTCGCACTGGATTTTTTGAGTTGGATAACAAGCTGGGTGAAGTTGGCAAAGGTGATTTAGTCATCATTGGTGCACGTCCAAGTATGGGTAAAACCACACTCGCTCAGAACTTTGCAGCAGACATGATGGTCAATCAAGGATTACCTGTTTTGTTTGTTTCAATCGAGATGTCAGGCAAGCAGATTGCACAGCGGATGATTAGTGGAATTGGTCAAATTGAGTTGCGAAAAGTTTTAAGTGGCAAGGCTCAAATTGAGGACTGCGGAAAGATCAACAATGCTGCAATGATCTTAGAAAAAGCACCTTTGATGATTGATGACAATGCTCGTTCAACGACTTCAACAATCCGTAGATCAGCACGAAAAGTACAAGCTGAATATGGGAAAGTCGGTGCGATATTTGTTGATTATATCCAGCGTGTAACTCCACTGACTAAAAACAATTATGGTCGCTCTGACAAAGATATTGGTGAGATTTCAGGGGAATTGAAAAAGATTGCTCGTGATTTTGAATGTCCAGTATTTGCTTTGGCTCAATTGAATCGAAACCTTGAAAACAGACCAAACAAACGCCCTGTAAACGCTGATTTAAAAGAGTCGGGCGATTTAGAACAGGACGCAGACATCATCATGTTTATCTACCGTGATGAGGTTTACAACAAGGAATCTAAAGAGGCTGGAACGGCTGAAATTATTATTGGTAAAGCACGTAATGGCTCAACTGGAACAGTGAAATTAGCAACTGACTTAGCTCGCTCAACATTTGCAGATTTAAGTCCTAAATATTACGCAATGATGCAAGGGGAGTCGGTATGAATGCAGTGAAACGAATTGTTTGTTGGTTCAGTTGTGGTGCTGCATCTGCCGTGGCAACCAAAATTATGCTTGAACAGGCGCCTAAGATTTTCCCTAATGTGCCAGTAGTAATTGCGAATAGTCCAATTATAGAAGAACACTCTGATAACGAACGTTTTTTTAATGAATGCGAACAATGGTTTGGTCAAGAAATTATTCAAATCATTAATCCAAGATACCCTGAAGGCTTGAATTCAATATATGAAGTTTTTAAGAAAGGCTTTTTGAAAGGTGTGAACGGTGCGCCCTGTACAACTCAACTAAAAAGAATTCCACGAGGAATGTTTCAAAAAGATGGTGATTTGCACGTATTTGGGTATGACATTGCTGAAATAGATCGTGCTCAAGATTTTGAAGAAAGAAATCCAAGTCTTAATTCATATTTTCCACTTATTGAATCAGATCTAACTAAATCGGATTGTCTTGCAATGCTTCAAGATGCAGGCATACGCATACCGAAAATGTATGAGCTTGGTTATTTGAATAATAACTGTATTGGTTGTGTGAAAGGTGGAGCAGGTTACTGGAACAAGATTCGCAAAGACTTCCCTGACACATTTGATCGCATGGCGAAAGTTGAACGTCAAATCGGGCATTCAATTTTAAAAAATGATGATGGTCCAATCTTTTTAGATGAATTAGATCCAAAGATGGGGCGCTACAAAGATGAGCCTGATATTGATTGTTCTTTTAGCTGTCAGATAGCGAAAGAGGATAACAATTGGAAAGTGGTTAAGTTTTTGGAGTTAGAAAGCGTAGGGGGTGGGGTGTGAGAAACACAGCACTACAAATATTCGAGAACCGCTTTGACATTTTGATGTTTGCAGCACACACAACAACTTTCAATGTTACAGACATATTTGAAGCGGTTCTTGATACATCACGAATGACGATACGCAAATGCTTAAGTGATTTGATTGAAAGCGGGTATATCGAGAAGCTTTCAGTTTATGACTTTTAAGCTACAGCCAAAACTAAAGAATTATTCAAGGTGACACCATGACAACGAATAACAACTTATCAATTGAGCAGATGCGAGAGATTGTGAATAGCATTCCTGTTTGGGCACGAGAGCAAAATGGAAAACAAATTGAATATAGCCCAACACATCACAATCTTCATCCACATGCACAAATTAAATGGGTTTGGAATGATGGGTCTATAACTGCAATCTGTCTTATTGAACAAAACCAACCTGAATATTGGATTGATCTTAACGACCTCCGCACCGCCATTGCAAAACATGACACCACAGACCACGTCACAGACATTCGCAATCACGTTTCGCCAAATACAAGAGTGGTGGATTTATGAAATTTAAAAACATGAAAATCGAGATCAATGATCAGCAACCACTTGATGATGTGGTAAGGGAGTTGGAGCGGTTAGGGTATTGTCAAAGAGGCGGTATGAGTAGAAAGACGAGTATCTTACAAACATTCTATGACGGAAATTTCGATTATTTTCTTGCTGATTATTTTGGTGTTTTAACCACCCTAGCTGAACTAAAGAATTTGGAGGCAGAGCGTCATGGATAAGTTTGAACCAAAAGAAACAGGACTAAAACGCACTGTATGGTTATTTGAACGTGAGATATTGGCAAATTTAGAAAAAACCGATCTTAAAGATCATCATAAGGTTCTTTCGTTCAATATTTTCTCTATGGAATATGAGCTCAATCCTGAATTTGATAATGGTCGAGCAGATGCAATAGTGATGCGTGATACAGCTAATCATTGGCTCAAGATGTGGTTTGTTGCATTTCAAACATGTGCAAGCGAAAAGATGCAATCCCGACAGGCTGAGATTAATAAACTTCAATCACAGATCAATGAAATGGCAGAGGTAGGATTGAGTCAAGAGAGTGTGATTAGGGGGAAAGACAAGAGGATTGAATCAGCATTATCTGAACTTGAATCTTTACACAACAAAAAATGGGCTGAATGGAAAGAGCAAGCAGATATGTATTCTCAAGGTGAAGCAAATGCTTATGAACATGCAATGCAAATTTTAGAGAAAGTTTTGCGAGGTGAGCATGAATAAGTGGCAACAATTCAATTCTGTTTTATTGATCTGTACAACAATTCTATTTGCTTCATTCAAAACTGAACCTCTTGGGTGGATCGTAATTATTGAGATATTTCTTTACTTAATATCGGTAATGATGCGAGGCAACAATGCAAATTCCTAAACCCCTCATCATCGGCATTGATCCAGACTTAGATAAGTCGGGGGTGGCTGTCTTAGGACATTCATTCGAGCTGAAAAATTTAACCTTTGCTGAAACTGTTGAACTATTCCGCAGTCACCAAGATCAGATTAAAAAAGTGGTGATCGAGGCAGGTTGGATGAATAAAAAATCAAATCTACATAGTCGTATTGGTCAATCTAAGCGCGCAGGTGAGCGAATTGCTAGGAATGTAGGTGAGAACCATGCGACAGGAAAATTGCTTGTAGAAATGGCTGAATCATTGGGCTTGGCGGTGGTGTTGGTAAGACCAACTAAGACCAAAAAGAATTCAGAAGAATTTAATCGCATCACAGGCTGGCAAGGTCGAACGAATCAAGAGCAGCGTGATGCAGGTATGTTGATTTGGGGGATGGGTTAATGCAATGGATCTTAGCTTTCCTTTTGTTCTTGTTTATGTTGGGCGTAAAAATTCATGATGGTGCGGTACTGGATTGGGTTTTCTTTATCGTTGTGGTGGGTATGTTTTTAACAGCAATAGTGGCAGTACGAGTTTTAGATTAAGGGGCAATTATGAACGCAGTAGCAGAGAAGTTTGAACAATTCGAGTGGTTGACTCATGGCATCACTGCTAAGTCACCACAATTCAATGATGAGACAAAAGGCACAGGAGAGAAACCTTTGGACTATCAAGATCGCTTGGGTGCTATTGCGTCAATGGAAACCCAGTTGGAGAAGTCGATTACTTCGGTGATCATCTTTGGACAGAATAGTAAGAGTGATTTTGAGTTTGTGCAGAATCATTTGGCAAAGATCATGATTGCAAATGCATTGAGCGATAAGCGTCGGGAGCCAGAAGGGATTCAGTTAGATTATTTGGCAGTGTTGATTGCGCGAATGGTAATTGATTTCTCTATTGATCCTGAACTTGAGAATAACTTCACGGCTCAAGGGCGTTTATATTATGCAGGGATTCGAACACATCAGATGTCAGTTGATCAGTATCGTAAGACATGGAAGCAGTACGAAAATATGATGATTATTGCCTTAGAGACATCAATCAAATGCGCTTCAGAAGCCATTGAAAAGTACAGAAAAAATACTTACAAAGATTTGAAAGCATAGGGATTCCATTATATCGGAAACTAAGGTATAGTTTTTATATACTGGTCGTATTACGGTTTATCCGAGACCAAAACAGTTTTTGCTACCCACCTACTCCAATAAGTGGGTATTTTTTTTGCATAAATAATAATGAGGCTTACATGGAAAATCGTTGGCATTCTGATCAAGAAAATAATATGCGTCCAGATGTAAAAGCAGATCCATGTCCGTGGTGTGGAAGTGAATCAATTGTTGTTGATTCTAAAATTATAAATTTCGAGGTTTGTGGAGAAAAACAAACTCAATGGAGTGCTCAAGCAAGCTGCCATGAATGTGGTGCATCTTCTCCAAGTAGCGATATTGGACCATGGTCACATCCACTGGAAGATGAATACAATCAATTGGATTGGGAAAATGAGCGTGAAGTTGTAAATTTTGCGGTCAAGGTTTGGAATTGTAGAACCTAAAAGCAACAAAGTGAGTTTCGCTTTAATATAAAATTTGAGTGGTTTTGTATTTAAGTTATTGGTGATCAGGAATGAATGATGAAAAAGATGATTTTAAAAAAACTGAGCTAATAACGCCTGAAGATGAAGATCGAGAAACAAGTGTTGCTGAAGAGGCTGCAAGTCAAGCAATTGACCCTATGAACTTGGGTGAGATTGCTATTAAAGTCATAACTTCTGTTATTGATAACTTTGATATTTAAGAATCAATTATTAAATTTAAGCTCACTTTTTAGTGGGCTTTTTTGTTGCTTGAAATTTATAAAGGTGCTTGTGACGTGCACAAGTGAATAATAGGAGAAAAGCCATGAAACGCTTAGCTTTAGCATAAAACTAGACTGCAGGTCATAATAAAATTAAAAGGTGCGTAACAGCGCCTTTTTTGCGCCATTAGCTCAACTGGATAGAGCACTGCACTTCTATTGCATTGGTTACAGGTTCGAATCCTGTATGGCGTGCCATTCTTTAAGATGTGCATATAATACAAATAGTTATGGATTTTCTCGAAATCAAATAGGGTGAAAATTGTGCTAGAATGGTGGTTGTGGTTTGAAATAATTCGAGCCTTAAATTCCAAATCTAGGAGCATTTAAAATGCCTAAAGCACAATTAATTTCGTCAGATAGCAAACTAAATGGTAAATACGTAGATACGGTTGGTGAAATCTACCAAGCACCAAGTAGAGATGACAACTGTAGAACATTTGTTTTATCTCACAGTATTATCAATGGAGATAAAGCTAATATCTATGTAGATGTTGGTGTTTACAGAAAAGGTGTTAAAAAACACGAAATTCTTGAAAGCGACTTACCAAAAAGTATTTTGGATCTAACTAGTAAATCGGGTGAGGTTTTATAAGCCTAGCCCTATACATCAACCACCTCAATGGTGGTTTTTTAATGCCTAGAGGGAAGTGAAGATGTCAAACGAAAAGCAAATTGAACAAGAAATTCAAGACAAAGGTCTGAATGCACCACGATTAACGCCTGATTTTATTGATAGTGTGATTGTTGGTGAAACATATACAAACTTACCAGATGGTCGAACAGTCATTTGTCAACTTACATTGAAGAACGGTTTTACTGTTGATGGCAAATCCGCCTGTGTAAGCAAAGATAATTTCAACCAAGAAATCGGTAATAAAATCGCACGACAAAATGCGCGTGAAAAGATTTGGGAACTTGAAGGTTATCTACTTAAGCAAAAGCTGTATCAAGCTGAATTAAATAAATAATTCAGAACCTTTCGCTACGTTTACTTTGCCCCGAAAGGGGTTTTATTTTGTCTTGGAGAAAGCCATGCGTTTAGGTCGAATTGTATTAGCAGCATTGGGTATGAGCGCAGCGTTTGCCGAACCTGCACAGAGACGTGCAAGTGATTGGGATTCAATTACGTGGCGAGAGCCAGTAAAAGGAAAATCAAAACCCAATAAGATCAGCCAAGCCAAAAGACGTAAGTATAAACGTCAAGGTCGGTTGTGATTGATCTTACTTGGATAAGTTGATAATTTATTGTTTCTAAATTAATTATAGAGATAATAATGAAATCAAAAGAATACATACTAACTAATATTTGCCATGATTATGAATTGGTATTTCAAAACATTAGCAAAAGCGGAAATCTAGATCTTTATCTTAATAGTAAAGAATATGATAAGTCGTCTTATGAATTTGAATTCGCAAGTATTATTCTAATATTTGAAGCTAACTTAGAAGATGATATAAAAGAAATGATCAATAAATCCTTTCGTAAGCAGTTAGTTGGTTAATAACCAAAACCTCCTTCGGGAGGTTTTTTATTGGAGATTCCTTTATGGAAGAAATTGAGCTTCCGAAAGGGAGTGAGCCACTTAAAAACAAGCAACATGAATTGTTTTGTCATGAGTATTTGATTGATCTAAATATCACTAAAGCAGCGATTAGAGCGAAGTTTAGTGAGAAGTCAGCACGTCAGCATGGATGGGTTGTATTTAGTCGACCTGAAGTTCAGGAAAGAATTGATTTCTTGAAGTCTCAGCACATTAAAGAGCTTGGTATTGATGCTTATTATGTGCTTAAAAATCTCAAATCGGTTGCAGAGCGCTGTATGCAGTCAGAAGAAGTATTGGACCGTGATGGTTTCCCTGTTTTTATTGAGGGTCCAGATGGCAATGTGGCTCCACAATACAAGTTTGATCAGAGTGGTGCTAACAAATCACTTGAGTTGATGATGAAGCACTTGGGAATGCTGAGCGAGAAAGTGAAGCATGAGCATACAGGTAAAGATGGCGCACCTATTGATATAAAAGCGAGTGTTTCAATTGAAGAGTTTAAGGAGGCTCGCAAGGAGATTCTAAATGAATTCTAATGCGAGAGACTTGGCAATACAGGTTGAAGCACAAGAGGATCTGTATTTTTTCTCCAAATACATGTTTAAGGAGCGACGCAAATACAAATGGATGCACAACTGGCACCATAGGGTCGTTTGTGATGCTTTAATGAAAGTGTTTCGTGGCGAAACTAAGCGATTAATTATCAATATCCCACCACGATACTCTAAAACAGAATTAGCTGTAATTAACTTTATGGCGTGGTGCTTTGGTAAGGCTCCTGATAGTGAGTTTATTCATGTTAGTTATTCTGCAACTCTCGCAGCTAACAATGCATTTCAAACTCGCAATCTTGTACAAGAAGAAGCGTATTTAAAGGTGTTCCCAAATCTCACATTACGTGATGACAGTAAAGCCAAAGATGATTGGCGAACATCGGATGGTGGTGTTTGTTACTCCCAAGGTACTGGAGGAACGATTACAGGATTTGGTGCAGGAAAGCTTCGTGATACTTTTGGCGGTGCCATTATTATTGATGACCCTCATAAAGCAAGTGAAGCAAGGTCAGATACGATCCGTAAAAGCGTAATTGAATGGTTTCAGAATACACTTGAATCTCGTACCAACTCACCTGATACACCTATTATTTTGATTATGCAGCGCCTACATGAGGAAGATTTGGCGGGATGGTTACTAGATGGTGGTAATGGCGAAGTCTGGGAGCATTTAGAGCTGTCAGCTATTCAACCAGATGGATCGGCACTATGGCCTGAAAAACACACCATTCAAGAACTTAATCGAATGGAGCTTGCAGCACCTTATGTCTTTTCTGGGCAGTATCGGCAAAGACCATCACCACCGGCAGGTGGTTTTTTTAAGCCTGATAATATTGAAATTGTTGACGCTCTTCCTTCTGAAATTCTTAAAGAAGTACGTGCTTGGGATTTAGCTTCTTCTGAAAATGAAGGGGATTTCACAGCAGGCCCAAGAATGGTTAAGGGTAAAGACAATATTATTTACATCGTTGATATGGTGCATGGTCAGTGGGGACCAGATGGTGTCAACAGAACAATTAAGCAAACCGCAGAGATAGATGGGAAGAAAGTTGTTATTCGACTTCCCCAAGATCCTGGTCAAGCTGGTAAATCACAAGCTAAAAGCTTTATCACAATGCTGGCAGGCTTTAGCGTTGTTGTGGAAACAGTTTCAGGTGACAAGATTACACGGGCACAGCCTTTCGCGGCTCAAGTGAATGTCGGGAATGTAAAGATGCTGCGCGGTCCTTGGAATAAAACCTTAATTGATGAGCTTCGAAATTTTCCAAATGCAAAATACGATGATCAGGTTGATGGATTGAGTGATGGCTACAACTATCTTTTAGATGCCAAGAAGCGAGCAAAACCAAAGGGCGCAGGCTCAAGAACATATTGAGGAAATTATGGCAAAGTCAAAAAAAGACAAGGTAAAGAATAAGGCTTTGTCTGGCGGTTCTCTAAATACACATGAGGCTGTTACTCAATTCTTTAATAATATCGGGCGTCTACCCGATATTGATAAAACACTCAGAAAGGCAGGGATTCAACGTCACAACCTTGATGTATTGCTGGATGATGATGAGATTGGGCAGGCGACTGAGACAAGATTAGATGCCTTGCTTGCTACTCCATTTCGCATTGAACCAAGTGATACACCTGAAGCTGTATATCTCATGCAAGAGATGCAAGAGTGGTTTAGCGAGATTGCTACAAGCTCCTTAAATGCCTTGTTTTATGGATACTCAGTTCAAGAAGCCAATTGGGATTATAAAGATGGCTACATTGGTCTAACTTGGATCGGCGAAAAGCCTATGGAGTGGTTTGAGCCAAAGAATGATGGACGATTAATCTACCGACCAGATTCAACAGGTGTAGAACGAGAAATAGACCAGACTATCAAATTCTTTTTAACTCGAAGAAAGGCAACATACAAACAACCTTATGGTAAGGCGTTACTATCTTCTTTGTATTGGTTATTCTTTTTTAAACAAAATGGATTTAAGTTTTGGGCCAAGTTCCTTGAGCGTTTTGGAACACCTATATTGCTTGGTAAGGTATCAAGTAACGGTTCTGATGATGAGGGTGGTATTGATGCAATGAACAATGCGTTGCTATCAGCACACGCACAATCAGTAATTTCCATTGATGCTGGTGATGATGTTCAGATCCTTAGCAATACACAAGGTAATGCAGGTGCTGCTTTCGATACTTTTCACACTGTAATTTTGCGACAAATTCAAAAGTTAATTTTAGGGCAAACACTTACAAGTGGCACGGATGGTAACGGATCTAGAGCTTTAGGTTTGGTACATGAGAATGTTAGAAAAGATAAACTAAAATCTGATATTCGACTTGTAACACCAACACTTCAAATGATTATTAATGCAATGTGCACCTTAAATGAATGGTCACATCATAAAATCATTATTGGTGATGATAAGGCGCTCAATGAAGCGCAGGCAAAACGAGATGTTGATCTTAAAAACGCTGGTGCTGAATTTACTAATCAATATTGGACTCGTGAATATGGCTTGCAAGATGGTGATTTGAAGGATTCACAGCAATTACCAAGTCAATTCACAGCTATTCCGAAAACAGCCTTTAGTTTCGCTGCTACAGTTAATAAGACCAATCAAGGCCAGCAAGAAATTGATAGTTTGATTGAAGCGCAAAGCTCTACACTATTGAGTGATTCTGATATCGAGAAGATTGTTGAAAATTCAAACTCTCAAGATGAGTTGATGCAAAATCTCTACTCAGCAAGTAAAGGCGCAACTTTAGAAGAGTTTGAAATCAATCTTGCAAAGGCTTTGTTTAAGGCTGATGTAATTGGGTATGTGCAGGCAAACAAAAGGGGGTAACTGTGGTAGATTATAGTTCTTCCCTTGAGTATGCCAGAAATCGCAACGTAGTTTTGCCTGATGAGTTTTACACCATGGATCTTCACGCAAGATCCAATGCCGCCACAATTAGTCGATTAGCTTCACTTGAGCAGATTAAAACAGTGCTTAACTTAGCAACCAAATCCATTGAAAGTGGCAATACATTCAATGATTTTAAAAAGCAAGTGGAAGAGCAAGGTATCGAGCTTTCAGATCACCATTTAGCAAATGTGTATAGAACCAATATACAGAATGCTTATGCCTATGGGCGGTGGTTAGAACAGCAAGGAAACAAGGAGTCACGTCCTTATTTGCGTTATTCAGCGATCATTGATAAACGCACTCGACCTGCTCATTTAGCATTGAACGACATAATTCGTCATATTGATGATGAATTTTGGAATAAATACTATCCGCCGAATGGTTTTCAGTGTCGTTGCACAGTTGAATCATTAACTGAAAAAATGGCTGATCGAATTGGCATTACATCAGATGATCAATTGGTAGATTTGCCCAAAAACAAATATGATTGGGATTATCATCCATTTAAGCAAAATACTTATTTAAATGAAGTGATTGATCAGAAGTTAGATGATCCATTTATCAATCATACTGAAGCGCAAGAGCTCTTAAAGATTAGAGATGACGCGATCATTGATCAGTCTGCCAATAAATCGGTAATTGATGCTTTAAAGCCACTTGATGCTTCAAATAAAAAGATTTTGGATGAAGCCATTTCTAAGCTTGATGTAAGCCCAAGTGATGCACGTATTACATTTGAGTTTGCGCAGGATGAAGAGTCATTATCTGATCTAGCTAGTGAAGCTTTAATTCGTAAGACACATGACAAGAAATCCAACTCCATTTGGAACAAGATTTCAAAGGCCTTTGATTCTATTTTAAGTAAGGCTAAAAACTTAAAGAATAAGCTTACAGGTAATTCTATCAAAGGTTTTGATTCGTTCAATTTGCAGAAAGGTAATGTGATTGGTATTCAAACACCTACATTATTTAAAACTGCAGAGAGTGCGGGTAAAACGATCACTATCTTAGACATGAAAGGCCATGCGATTGATTTATCAAAAATTCAAGGTTTAGATGGTGCGTTATTGGCACCTGATTTGAATTTACAAGTTGTTGATGTGACAAATGAATCAATCATTCTCAAGCGTACTGAAGAGAAAGCGACTCGGTTATTTATAGCCCGAAATACAATATACAGTGTTTAAATTATTGAAAATTCAAGACCACCTTAATAGGTGGTTTTTTATTGGAGCATGAAAAATGCAACAGGAAGAAAACGAAAGCACCAAGTTTCAATTTACGGCCTTAAAGACAGCCATATCTGTAAATGGTGAAGATGAAAAAAGCCGACGCAAGTTTGATGCTGAAGTGTATAGCGGTGGTCGGATAGATAACCACTATTACTGGGGGCGCAGCGGTGTTGTTATTGATCTTCAGAACATTCAACTAAAGCCAAAAATTGGTTTGGTTGAAGAACATTTTGGTGGTCTACGCATTGGTGTTGCGACCTCATTTGATATTTCTAATAAGTTTCAGGCTCAAGGTTATTTTCTAAAAAATAAGAAAGCCCAAGAAATTGTTGCAGATATTGATGATGAATACCCATTCCAAATGTCTTGGTGGGCTGACCCTGAAAGTATTGAAGAAATTTCAGCAGGTAAAACTGTATTCGTGAATGGGCAAGAGTTTACTGGTCCATTACATGTTTTCAGAAATGTACGCGTGCATGAAATCACTATCTGTGGAATTGGCGCAGATACCCAAACATCAATCCAAGCCTTTTCAGCTAAATCAAATTTAATTCAACAAGAGGACACAAATGTGGACTTAGAACAAGCCAAAGCTCGCATTGCTGAGCAAGATATTGAGCTTGCAGCTCTCAAGCAACAAGTAACCCAGTTTGCAGCTGATAAGCGCAATGACGCAATTGCAGCACTTGCCAAAGATGTTGGTAAAGACTTTACAGATGACGAAGTTAAGGAAATGAAGGAGCTTGATGAAAAAGCTTTTACATTCTCTGCAACTCAGCTGCGTAAATTTTCAACAAAAACTGAACCACAAAAACAAGCACTTCCAACTTGGATGAAAGAACATCAAGCGGATGGTGGTAATCAAAATCAATTCAATGCAGGTCAGCCTAAAACTCTAGCTGATATGGCAGCATCTCGAAAATAAGGTGAATACAAAATGGTTAAAACAGTAGAAAAAGCTGGTGTGACATCTGACTGGTTGGCTTGGGAGCTTGAGGGGAATCATCGTCCAAGTCGTGAAAATGTAAGCGTAGCAGCAAGCCAAGACATTAAAGATGGTCAGCCAGTATCTTTCAATGCTTCGGGCGATGCGATTGCATTTACGGGTGAAGGTGCAGTGGTTGGTATTTGCATTGGTGGGGTTAAGACTGCTGCAGAAAAGGGCAAAGGCGTAATCCTTGCGCATCAATCTCGAATTGTGCCTGAAAAACTCACAAATGTTGAAGCGGATGATTTAGCAACAGTTGTTGCGGGTCTTAAAACACTTGGTATTACAGCTGTTCGTTCAGCATAAGGTGAAAAAATGGATGAAATGATTTTTACAACAGAAGAATTAAGCGCTGCAATTACTAATTTGCCAACACGAATTGGTAATCCGAATGACATTAATTTGTTCCGCAGCATTCCAGGCACTACAAACAATTTCTCTGTGGAATTCTATGCAGAAAGTTCGATTTTAGTACCGACAACTGAATGGGGTGGTGTTGCACCTAAAAACTCAAGCGGAAAGCGTACTGCTAAGTCGTGGGTTATTCCTCACATGCCACTTGAAGACACAGTGCTTGCATCTGATGTGATTGGTGTACGTGCTTTCGGTTCAACTGCTGCAGAAACAGTTCAAGGTAAAGTGCTTGATAAACTGCAAATGATGAAAAACAAAATCGACACAACCCTTGCTTATCGTCGCACCAAAGCAAAACAAGGTATTGTCTTGGATGCCGATGGTACAGTGATTGTTGATTACTACACCGACTTCGGTGTGACCGGTCAAACTGTAGATTTCGAACTTAGCACAGTTACAACAAACGTATTGGCGAAGTGCCAAGATGTAATTGATCTCATCGAAGATGGTTTAGGCCAAGAACTTTATTCAACAGTTGAAGCTGAAGTAGATCGTCAATTTTACGATGCATTAACTTCACATAAAAATGTGAAAGAAGTCTTCTTAAACTGGTCTGCTGCTGAACAGCGTTTAGGTAAATCAAACACTTCTGGCTTTGAATTTGGCGGCATCAAATTCATTGTGAATCGCCAGAAAGTGGGTGATGTGCCTTTAATCGGCGTGAAAGAAGGTCATGCTTATCCGACCGGTACGCAAGATGTATTCTTGAATGCTTTGGCACCTGCTGATTTCAATGAAACAGTAAATACCTCTGCTTTACCTTATTACGCAAAACAAGACACCAAAAAGTTCGATCGTGGTTTTGATTTGCATGTTCAATCAAACCAACTGCCTGTGGTTGCAAAACCTAAAGCTTTGGTGAAATTAACCTCAACCAAATAAGGTGTGTTATGTACGCAAGCCGTGATGACATGGTGTTGCGTTACGGCTTGAATCACATCGCTCAATTAGAAAGAAACCTCACTGAAAATGAATCAGTAGAATCTTATATACAAGATGCAACCGATATTGCTGATGGCTTCATTGGTGTGATGTATACGGTTCCGCTTGAGTCACCGCCTAAAAATATAACAATTTATATCTGTGATATTGCTCGTTATCTTCTTCATCGCCAAAACCCAAATGAAGAAATAAGAAAGCGATATGAGGATGCTATTAGTTTTTTAAAGCGGGTTTCAGAAGGTAAAGCAACACTTCTAATTAAGAGTGAAGTGACACAAGAAGTAACGCGACCCAAAAAGGTCAAAGCATCTGCACCAATAGGTACCACTTATCGTGGTGGTGTATTTGGTGATGATGTTTTAAATAACATGCCGAGTATTTAACTATGGCTGACTCAATCCAAATGCATGGTCAGGAGAAGTTGCAAGAGTTTATGCGACGAGTCCTTGATCGTGTAGAAGACCCATCAAAGCTATGGCATGACATATCAGACCTACTTGTTTTTAATGTTCAGCAACGAATAAAAACAGGCATTGGTACTGATGACAAGCCTTGGCAAAAGTCATGGCGAGCAAAGGTTCAAGGTGGACAGACTTTAAGAGACACTGGGCGTTTGTATAATTCAATTTTTGCAAAAGTTCAGGGTAATAAAATCTCTGTCGGTACCAATGTTAAATATGCACCTATCTTACATTTTGGTGGAACCATTAAGCCAAAATCAGGAAAGTATTTAATATTTAGAACACCTATGGGTGGTTGGAGAAAGATCAAAGCTGTTTATATTCCACCTCGTCCGTATATGGGAATTTCTGTTGATGATTCACAAGAAATCCTCTTTGAAATTGAAGAATACTTATACAAGGTTTTAACAGATGCAAAACATTGATAATTATTTTGCGCTTGAAGACGATATTTTGAAGCGTATCAAAGCGGAAATACCAGAGGTTGAGGAAATCGTTACGCCATTTAGCGTGGATGATCTCTTTGAATCTATTGTGAGTGATGTGGGAATTGGCATTATTTATGTGGGTGATCGCATCTCTGATACATCAGGAGATGGCAAGGCAAATGCGATATACCAACAATGGTTAATTGCGCTTGGTGTTTCAGATGCATCTGCTCAGCAAAGTGAGACAATTTCTATTCGTCAATTAGCTGATCCGTATATCAGGAAAATTCTCGGAGCAATGCAAGGCTATCAACCAGATATTGTGGGCTATAAGCGCTTTCTACGGGTTGATGCTGGTGTACCTGTTGGAAAATCTACAGTGTCAGGTCGTGCATTCTTTCCATTCTTATTTGAATCACAAATGATTAAATCATGGTGACTATGAAAACATATAAAGCATTACAGCCTGTAGGTCGCTTTGAAAAAGGCGATATTGTGGGCGGTCTATCAGATGACCAGATTAAACAATTAGAAGCAGATAAGATCATTGAAGAAGTGAAGCCATCTGCGCAACCAAAACCAAAAGAGGTCAAAACAGATGGCTAAAAAATATATTTCGCTTCAAGGTAAGTTTTACTTATCAGAAATTGCGAATGGTGTTGCTGGCGGTATGCGGCATCTTGGCAACGTACCTGAATTTGAGCTTGAAATCACAACAGATCAGGTTGAGCATCAAGAAAGCACATCAGGGCAACGTACCACAGATTTTGTATTAACCAAGACAACAGGTGTGAATTTCAAAGGGCAGCTTGAAGAAGTGGATGAAGCCAATTTGCAATACATCTTGTCGGGTATGAAATCGGAAGTTGCCAGTGTTACAGTTGCGGATCAGGTACTTGGAACAATTAAAGCTGGTCAAGAAATCAAACTTGATGGCTACAACTTAACTCAAGTTTCTTTTAAAACTGGCTCAAGTACAATCGCAGCTGACAAATACACGCTTGATGCCGTGTTTGGTACGGTTACATTCAATGAATTAATTGCAGATCCAGTAACAGCCAGCTTTACCACTGGTGCGGTTAGCCATACAACGATCGCAAGTGAATTCAATAAAGAATACGAATTGTTCTTTAAGGGAATCAATACTGCAACCGGTGAAAATATGGCTGTACGTTTATGGCGTACTAAAAAGTCGCCTGAAACCACTTTCCCATTGATTCATGAAGAACTAGGTCAATATGAAATCTCAGGTCAATCACTTTCTGACACTGAAAAAGGCTTAGATCCTACACTTGGTTTGTATGGTCATGTTGTGACTATTCCAGCAGCGTAATTAAGACAACAGGCACAGGGGCGCATAAGCGTCTTTTTTTGTGCCTGTTTTCGAGTAATTAAAATGAATGAATTCTTTTTAGCGTCTAATCGATCTGTATTTAATGAAGATATTGAAATCAAGCAAATCACTGTAAGAGACTTGGATAAATGGTCGCAGTTTGCTGAAATGATTCGGAAAGACTTAAAACAAGATTATTCAAATGAGAATCTTGAATCAATTGTAAAACAACACATTGTAGCAGCCATTATGGTTTGCTCGCTTACAACAATTCATGATGCAAATTATTATTCAAATATTATGAATACCGATGCAGATACATTTCTGTCAATTTTTTCAGATGTATTAACGATTAATAAAGCTTACTTTGATCAAGAAGATAAGAAAATATCTACTGAAAAATCAGAAAATACTTGGTTTGATTCTTTCCAGTTTTTGATAAGCAAAGGACATCGTCACAAGGACATACTGGATTATAGTTTTGGGGCTTTTCTTGAATACTTAAAAGCTGCGCAACGTAATGAAAGGAATTCATTGTTAAGTCTTGGAAGCACAATGCGTGTTTCATATCATGCAGATAATAATGGCTATAAGAAATTTTCAAACGAGATGAAAGGTTCATAAATTTCACATTGCACAACAAACATTCAAAAGATATCCTGTTCTCATAATGAGGGGATATTTATGAAAAAAATATTATTAGCACTTGTACTTTTAAGTTCAGCGAATGCCTTTGCTGTTGATGCTCGAAGCATTAGAACAACAAATGATATTGTTGAGTATAACGATTCTGTTGGGACTATGATGTCTAAGCTAGGTCGCCCAGATGGTAAATATGAATACTCAGGACGAGATGCCAGAGGTAAATTGGTATTTTATACTGACTTTTATTACAGCATTGATGGCTTGAAATACACCATCACTGTTTTAGAGGGTAAAATTTATAGAATTCAGTGGGAGCGTTGATAGTGAAATATGCAGTTGGAGCTCTTATTGTAATTGTTTTATTTGTTGGATATTACATCAATAAAAGCAATAAAGAAGATATGGTGAGATTGAAGCAGGCTGAGTCCGAGCAGAAACAAAAGATAATTGACGCTCAAGCAATTCTTAATCAAGAGGTTGCTAAAAAAGAATTAAAAGATGCAACAGATATTAAGATCAAAGAGCTTCAAAGCAAATACATGATGGATTACTTGGAGGCTAAAAAAGTTGTCGAATCTCCAAAAATCACTATAGCTGAAAAGAAATTCTATGTTGATTTGGCTGGACGATGGAGTGATGCTTTTAGTGTCGCTGGATCTACTTCTAGGATTGCTTTATCTCAGCCAGTTAAAGATATGCAGCAAATCAAACGAGATTTGGAGTCCCATTCACCTAAAACTGATTGTGAAGCAAAGATGAAGCAAGAGTTACTAAAATCCTATGATTTTTCAATTAATGGATTTTTACAATTTATGCAGAAAAATGAAGATGTTTCTAATCTTTTTATAAGCATGGGGTCTGATCACCAAAGGAATGCGACAGCATTAATTGATTATTGTTGAAAATAATAGAAAGCACCCTAGGGTGCTTTTTTAATGCCAAAAATCCATTGAGCTGTAATAGATCTTAATACAACACAAACAATTATAAAAAACTATTGACATTATTTAAGATTTTACCAAGTGAAGCCGACCTAAAAAGTCGGCTTTTTTAATGCCTGAAATACGGCATCCAAGCCAACTAGGGTAGCTCCTGAAACAATGCATATTTCATGTTCAATGCATTTGTCGGCTCTTTTATTACCTTTGTCATTCACCACAATTTTTGATGCTCAGGTGAATGGTTTAAATCAATTGAGCATCTAGGAGTAAACCATGTCAAACGTACTAACGACACAAGAAATTGTGATTGTGGAAAATGAAAAGGCTTTGACCACATCATTGCATATTGCAGATGGTGCGAGAGCAAACCACAAAGCTGTGATGCAGTTAATCAAAACGCATATCCATCACTTTAATAAATTTGGAAGGGTGGCATTTGAAATGCGACCCTTTGAAACAGAAGGTGGTATTCAATCTAGAAGAATTGCCATCTTAAACGAACAACATGCAACGTTTCTGATGACACTAATGCGCAATACAGAAAGAGTTGTAGATTTTAAGTGTGCTTTAGTTCAAGCGTTTTATAAGACAAAAGAATATCTGAATTCTCAATATCAATCACATGCAAATATCCATAATAAGCTTAGTTTGCAATTGGATTTAGAAAAAGCAGATGCGAGTTTAGCTGGGCATATTTTAGGAAGTTATCGAAAGAAACGTGACACATTAGTGGGAGCAATCAAAGAAGTAGAACGTTTGATGCAACCATGTTTATTTGAATAAATAGTTTCACAAACCAACACCTCCTTAATGGAGGTTTTTTATTGCCTGTAGAAAAGTTGAGGATAGTATGGCTTCAGGATCATTAGATTTTCGTTTAAACCTGTTAGCCAATACTGCAGGCTTACAGCAAGGCATGAATGGTGCTAAATTTGCTGTAAATGCCTTAGTAGCTGCAATGGCAGCTGTTGGTGTTGGTTTAAGTGTTCAAGGATTGGCACAGGCTGCGGATTCATACACAAACCTTTCAGCACGAATCAACATAGCCACCAAGGATGGTGGGGACTTTAATCAAGCAATGGCAGGTGTTCACCAAGTTGCACTTGCTACAAACTCCAATCTAACCACAACTGCAGATTTATTTACTCGCTTAAATGCTGTGGGTAAAGATATGGGGATGACGCAACAACAAGCGCTAGACCTAACAAAAACAGTAACACAAGCAATTAAAATTGGTGGCGGCTCAGCAGAAGCTGCAGATGGAGCAGTAACCCAATTTATTCAAGCCATGCAAGGTGGTGTACTTCGCGGTGAAGAATTTAACAGCATTATGGAGGGTGGTTACGGTTTAGCTGAGGCTTTGGCAAGAGGTTTAGGTGTAACCACTGGTGAACTTCGTAAAATGGCGGAAGCAGGTGAGCTTTCTTCAGAGCGTGTAGCAAAAGCCCTTCAAAGCCAATCAGCATCAGTTCAGGCAACTTACGATAAATTTCCCCTAACAATTGGCAATGCATTACAGCGTATTTCAACAAGTTGGGAAATTTTAATAGGCAAGATGGATCAAGCTAACGGTGCTTCATCTGCTGTCGCTCAATGGCTCAAGTTACTTGCTGACAACATTCAAGAATTAGATATCATCCTCAATGATGTTGGTGAAGGTTTTGTTTGGTTAGGAGATCAGCTTAAGAAAATTGATCCCGCAACAATTGAAACCTTAAAAATTGCATTGATCAGCGCTTATGATGCTTTGAAAGAATTAGCTTCAACTACAGGTACTGCATTTGAAGCGGCATTTGATGCAATAAATACAGTATTAGGGCAAATTTTTAGTTTCAACAGTGGTGTTGATACTGCGAATGATAAGACAAATGGGTTTACTAAAACACTTCAAGCTATCAATGTGGTAATTGGTGCTTTAAGTGATGGATTTTCTGCAATAGGTATTGGCATCAATCTATTTGTGGGGGCGCTTTATTCTGTTGGTTCCGCATGGTCAAATTTAGTTTCAAAATTTACATGGGGTGATGTTAAGCAGGAAGCTATTGCAAACATGCGGGCTATGCAAGCCAAATCAGAGGAGTATTATCAAAAAGCTTCTGATGGTGCAATGCAGTTTAAATCTAAAGCTATTGCAGCATATGAGGATATTGGTAAAACCCAAGAACAGAAGAATGCAGACTCTATAGCTAATAATCAACTTACTATTGATCAATTAATCGCTCAAGAAGTTAAGCATACAGCAGATTACAAGGCTATTAGCGATCAAAGGGTTTTACTTGAACAGCAATTATTTGAAGCGCGGAAAACTGGTAATCAAGCTGCGATTGATGCAGCCTTGGCAAGTCTTGCGGAGCTTGATGTTAAAGAAAAAGAATATCAAGCAGAAAGCAAGAAGATAACTGATGAAAAAATTAAGGCAGCTCAAGAGGTTGCTAATGCTCAAATCAATTCAGCAACTTTGGGTGGGGCAGCTTTATCTGAACAAACCAAGAAAATCATTGAGTCTCAAGTTGCAGCGCAAGGGCTTGCTGTCGAATTTGACAAGACAGGTAAGGCTATTGTTACCGCAATAGCAACCAGTAGTGCACAGGTTGCTATTACTACACAAAAGTTAATTGATGACACGCGTAAAGCAGCTTCAACACTGGGGCTTGATCTAGACGCATACAGCAACAAGTTATCTGCTAAATTTGGCGAAACTCAAACAATCGTATCAAATCTATCCAAAGGGCTTGAAGTATCTGGTATAGCGGGACAGGAAGCTGGGGAGCTGATTTTTCAAGGCTGGCAGAAATGGTTGGAGCAAGCTAAAAATACTGCGGACTTGGAAGCAGCTAAAAACAAATTAAAAGAATTTGGTGAAACAGGTCAATTATCTACAGCACAAGTTGCACAAGGGATAGCGGAAATCAAAGCTAGGACTGTTGAGCTTGATCCGCATTTTGCGTCTGCTTCGTTGTCTGCAAAAAATTTAGGAATTGATCTCAGTGCGTCATTGAATCAAGTATCACCTGATTTTTTGAAACTTCAAGGCGAACTTACTGCTACATCAGCAAATTTAACAGCACTAGGCGCAACAGGTGAGCAAGCAGCAATTGTAACTATGACAGGTTGGCGTAAGCTACTTGAAGCCGCAAATAGTCAAGCTGAAATTGAAGCCGCTAAGGTTAAGTTAAAAGAGTTTGGCGATATAGGTGTGTTATCAACAAGACAAGTTGAACAAGGCTTGATTGATATTAAAAATCAAGCGCAGCAATTACCAGCTACCATTGATCCTGTCACTGAGTCTTTTAAACGACTTGGCATTGAAACTAAAGAGAATCTAAAAATTGCTGCACAACAAGCAATGATGGATTTTATTAACGTGAGAGATAGTGGCAAGGCAACAGCTGAAGGTGTACAAAAAGCTTATGAAAAAGCTGCTCAAGCTGCAGCATTATCAGGTAACACAAGCGTTATAGCCATGGCTAATGCTGTGGGTGCAGGTCGAAACCTTGAAATCCAAATTGATAGCACAGGAAAGGCAACTGTAGAGGCAACCAATAAAATGGAAACCTCTATGCAACGAGTCAGTAATGCGACTTATGGTGCACAGCAAAGCTTTAGGGACCTAGGTGATGTAGCCCGAGAAGAAGCCCTTTCTTCATCTGAGGCTTGGGCAAAGGCTTTGGATTCTCAGCAAGGTGGTATGCATTCAACAACCCAAGGTGAAAAAACTCGATTGGCATTTAATCAGTCTGAAGTTGAAGCTGAACTTAAAGCAATGGGTTACGACGATAAAAAAGCTGCCGAAATCGCCAAAAATATTCTTCAGGGCTCAAAGTTGGGTGATGGATATAGAAATGCATCAACTTCTTGGCTTGCAAAAAATGGTTTGGATGTTGTTGGATCATTTGCAGGAGGCGGTGGAGGTACTTCAAACGCAAACTATGTTCGAGAACAACTGGAGAAATATACTCAATATGCTGGAAATTCATCATCAACAATAGGTATTGGTGATTCAAGTAAGACAGTGAAGTATGAAATTAGCACTGGAAAGAATAAGGCAACTGTTTATGGATCTCCTTCAACTGAAACAAACCTCAATTCAATTTTGAGTGAGTTGGAAACTATTAAAAAGAGTACATAATCATGAAACTAGTTCGAAAAAGTACATCTGAAGCCGTCACATTGTCTGACGGCTTTTTATGGTCTGATGAGTTTGATTGGAACCCTATTGAACAAAAGCAGGATCGTGCTGTAGACGGTGCACTCATCATTCAAGAGGGCATAAAAAAGTCAGGACGACCAATCACTTTGACTGCTGATAAAAGCATGGCGTGGCTTAAACGTCATGTTGTAAGCAAGTTAAAAGATTGGTCAGTCCTGCAAGAAAAATTCGAACTTCAATTTAATTATTTTCATGATAAACGAAAGTTTAATGTCTTGTTCAATCATCAAGACAAAGCAATTGAGGCGAGTCCAGTGCTTGAGCATCCATCTATTTCGGATGATGACGAATATAACGTGACTTTGCGATTTTTGGAGTTAAGCGATGCCGATTGAAACTAAAGACTTGGTGATTTATGAACCTGAGCGGATGACTGATAATGATGATGGTGGCGGCAAATACAATGGAAAAATCATTGTTGACGGTCTAAGCAACAATCTATTTGATGATATATCCGAACTTGACCGAACCATGGGTAATGTGTCTTTAAGAAAGATTTTTCCAGCTGTCACAACTGCTGATACTGATAAACTTATGGGTGCCACAGTCTTTGTATCTGAATTGCCGAAAGATCCGAATGTGTCAGCGCTTTTATTCAGTACAAGAAGTTGGACAGATCAGCGTAATTCAGCACAGAACCGCATTGAAAACTATTTGGCTAAAGGTGGTCAAATGGCGGGTATTCCACAGGACACACACTATCAAGGCATGAAGATCCTTCAAGCGGTTATGTTTCCGCAAGAGGTTGAATCTTCTGTGGGTGATACGATTGTACTTGTATCGAATGAAGGGAAAGCGCTGCAACATGAGCAATATGTACGAATTACCAAAGTTGAAACTCGTATTGCAATCATGATTGTTGATGGTAAACAGGTTGAGTATAAGATTGCTACTTACTCATTGAATGATCCGCTTGATCAAGATTATGTCGGACTTTCTGCTAAACAATGGTATTCAGGCGAGAAAAGTCAAACCATTATACGTGACACACTGGTTGCTGATACAGGTTTGTACTATTCATCAAAAAAGCTAAAGACAGATGCACAACTAGGTGAATACACAGTTAATGTGGGCGAAGTGTTTACTCAGCTTATTCCATCAGCGCAAACTGAATCACCAATTGTTGATGTAAATGCTGCAGGTGAGAGTGTTGTTTTAGTGCCGGGTAATTCAGGCGCAATTTCTGCAAATTTTGTGACAACAGTTAGTACAAGCCAAAACCTCTACATTGGTTCTAGTATAATGCCTTCAAGTATTTCATTCGCTCTGTTTGGTCAGCAAGTTATAGATCAGGGCGGATTGCTTAAGAATGTGCAAGGTACTCAGGTTGGAACAATTGATTATCAGCGTGGCTTAATTCAATGGACAGCATCAGCAGGGACAGGAAGCACGGCACTTGAGATTACATTTACACCTGCTGCAGCGCCTAGCCAATATTTTCAAAGTTATTCCATTCCAGTCACGCAAAATAATCAAAGCACAAACTGGACAGGCGTTTTAGTTCCAATTCCTGCACCAGGAAGTTTGTCCATTTCTTATATGGCTCAAGGTAAGTTCTATGAGTTAAAAGATGATGGTTCGGGGCAGTTAAAAGGTTCAAGCACCTCATTTGGTTCAGGTCGAATCAATTATGAAACAGGATCTTGGACTCTTACAGCAGGCGCCTTACCAGATGTTGGCTCACCAATATTGTTATTGTGGGGAACGCCAATCGTCACATTCACACGTTCTGATTTGCCCGTGAATAAAGCAAAGTTCTCTTTTCAGTTAGAAAAAGAGGGGATTGCTCCAGGTGTAACTGTAGATTGGTTGCTTGAGGGTGTTGCTAAAAAAGCTGTCAGCAATGCACAAGGTAAATTTACAGGGGATGCAACAGGTTCAATTAATTACACAACCGGTATTGGTGAAATCATCCCTGTGAAATTGCCACAGAAAAATACTAGTTTTGTTGTGACCTATAACTTTGGACCACAGCAAACTCAAAATAGAACAAATATTGAACCAGATGCTGGGCAAAAACTTGTATTTACCATTGGTACCGGATCAGCCATTCAACCCAACAGTGTGAGTTTAAAGATCCCTGTAAGCGCACCTGAAGGATCGACAGATTATGTGGACCTTACAGATACGCCAATTAGTTCAAGTGTTGGAAACTTGGTCAATGACCAAGGTCAAGTGCAAGGCTCAATCACATATGCCAGTGGTCAGTGTGAAGTCACCCCCAAATTAATTAAACGAGTTTTCGAGACTCTTTATACCGCTACTGCTGTATACGGAACAGCATAAGTGAGGAAATATGTCATTTTATTCACCACAAGCCTCTAGTATTCAAGGCAAAGAAGTTGAATTAAGGGCTTACTCTGCTACAAATATTCAAGTGAGCTATCGTGATACATCAAGTGTGAATTCTTCAACGCAAAATATCATTGCAGAAAAAGTTAAGTTCGACCTGTCATCTGGATACGATGAGCAAATTTTGAATGGCTCAGTACGTTTCAAAATAGGCAGTGATACTTTTCTTGATCGCACAGGCACTTTATATCGAAATGTAGATCCTGCAACAAATAGTGGTATTGCATCGGGAGTAATTTATTACGGCAATGGTGTTGTTGAACTCGATACGTGGACGCCGAACATCGACAACACTGTTGTACTTCAATCATTAACGACAACAACTGATCTGCCACCTGTAAATAAACTTAGTTTCAGAACACCAATCATTCCAATTCGACCACAATCTTTAACTGTTGTAATTTCATCTTTAGATTTTGGTCAGTTGACATTAACAGCAGATGAAAATGGGGTGATTGAAACAAGTCGGGCACACGGCAAGATTAATTATGATACTGGCTTTGTAGAGATCTACTTTTATACTAAAACAGAAATCACTGTGGCGAATAGACCTGAGATTGAAGCTAAACCATGGTATGAACCACTACTTGAGTATGAGGAAGCAACAAAGACGTATTTAAACGTACCCGTGTGGATTGATGCATCATCTGCTCGGTATAACGCTGTAGCTTACACCTACATCCCTTTAGATGCAGAGATTTTAGGATTATCAGCAACTCGATTACCGCTTGATGGACGAGTGCCAATTTTCAGAATTGGGGGGATTTGCGTTGTCAGTGCGAACAAAGATTATGCAATGCCAGATCATGTGGCAGGTAAAACGTATCAGCTACCCGATATTCGTATCTCCTGGTGTGAATTGATTGACTCAAAAGGGGTAAAAGTTCCATTTGATCAATATGTGGTTGATTATGATTATGGCAAATTCACATTATCTGGTGACTTTGCAGTAAATGCGCTTACACCACCTTTTATTGCTCAATATCGCTATCAAGATATGGGTTTGTTGCGTGATGTTCAGATCAATGGGCAACTAACATTCACTAAGCAACTTACACATAACTATGATGCAGAAAATACCATTGTAGGATCGGCTTTGGTTATTGATGAAATGCAGGCGCGTTACACTCAAAAATTTGTTCAGCAGACGTGGAATAATGTTTGGTCAGATGAGGCATCGGGTGGTGCGATTTCAGCAAATTACAATGATGCGATTTATCCGATCCAAATGACGAATAAAGGTGCAATCCAAGAACGTTGGGCGATTGTGTTTGTTAGTGGTACAACTTTCAAATGTGTGGGTGAATATTCGGGTGAAGTGGGTACAGGAAGCACAAATGCTGATTTTGCGCCAATCAATCCGATTACTTTGGTCCCATATTTTGTGATTAAAAAAGAGGGGTGGGGTACAGGTTGGGCGAATAGTAATGTATTGCGCTTTAACTCGATCTCAGCAATGTACCCAGTCTGGGCAATACGCACAGTCAAACAATCAGAACCAACTGAGCTTACAGATCAATTCCAAGTCATGTTACGCGGTGACATTGATCGCGTAATTTAAACTTAGTTCAAATATGACCGCTTAAAGCGGTCTTTTTTATGAGTAATAAAAATGGCTATGAAGCAAACGCAAACCAAAATGTTTGACTTTTCAGATGTAGGATTGGATTTTTGTGTGGGTTCAAAAAACCTTTTCCCAGATCGCTTTAAGAAAATACTTACTCAAGGGTACAACACACAGACTGTCTCAAGTGTAGTGGTTACAGGCAATCAAGTTACCTTAACTTATGGGGTGAATCATGGATATGTCGCTAATCGCGTGCTTAAGTTAAATGCTGTTAATTTAACTGGCGAATATGTGATTGATAGTGTGACAAACAACACTATAACATTAACGGTAGACAATGCGCCTGCAACTATCTCAGGGGGCTTTACAACATATATTGCACCTCTAGGTTGGCAGCTAGTTTATGAGCAAGCAAATATTCAAGTATATAAGCTAAAATCTATGGATGAGTCTGACCTATACTTGAGATTGTGCTTTCAAAATAATTCAAATTACCGTAACCGAATTTCCCCTTGTGTTGGTAAGTCGTTTGACAGCACAACTGGTAAAATAACAGATAGTTATTCTTTAGCAGAATCTAGAGAGATTTCGACACCTAATACATTTGCTTGGGAATTTTCAAGAAATGCCTCCAGTACTGCAAATGACTACACTTATACCCAAGGATATCCCTTCTTTGGCAAGGGTAATATTGTAGGTAGTAAATACCATCTAGTGATGTTTACTTGGTCGCAAATTGGTGAATATGGAATTAGAACCAATGCTTTACTTCCTTTCTTTAATATTGGCTACGAAAGTTTAAATTATCCTGTATTGATTGGTGATGCCTATGGATCAATAGATACAACTGGATCAAATGATGGTCAGATTGTCGCCGCAACTGGTGCTGCCTATGTGGGGAATTATCGTGTTCTTTTTCAAGAGCAATCTGATGGATTGGACACTACATTGGCTAAGTATAATAATTCAGCATCCTCATTTTTACCCGATTCAATAGATACGTTTAATACAACCACCGCAAATTTACCTTTGGTATATTTGAGAGCAAATGGACAATTTATTGGAAACGTAACTGGTGGATTATATTTTTGCAGATATGCATCTTCAAATAATCCAGCATTTTCACCCACAACTTTACCAACAACTCAAAAGGATGTGGAGCAAAAATCAGAACTGGTTTTGCATGGATTCTGTGCAGCAAGTAATGGACAGCGACTATACGTAGTCTCACCTATTGAGGAGATAAAACTTGGCTATTAGATTAATGAGAGTTTTCTTTGGAAATTATGATCCTGACTATCAAAAGTTAATATCTAAGGACTATAAAATCCTCAATAAACCTAGCAAGCGAATTATAACCGTATTGAACTCAGACCAAGGTTTCGGACAAATCAAAGGGAGCACCAAAAAGCTAAATGTGGTTTATCCAGGTGTAGAAGTCTGTGTATTTAAGCGAAGTAATAAACAGCTTTTATGGACCACTTTATCCAAGTCCGATGGTTCATATGCTTTTAGAAACTTAGCTGTAGGAATTGAATGCTTTGTAACGGCTTTTGATCCCAAACGAGAGTATAACGCTGTAATTGCTGATGGAGTGAAAGCGAAATGAGTGCAGTAATACCATCAATTGAAGCTGGGCTAACTCAACTTCAAGCTCTGACAAATTATATTGATCAAGGTAGCGAAAATGCTACCTTTGTTTTTTATAGTAGTGATAAGCCTGCTAATACAACAATTGAAGCTGATGAATCAAAGCGTCTGGTTACAATGACATTGCCCAAGCCTTGTTTTAAGAAATTAAATACTGACAGCATTGAGCTACAGCAAACTGATGCAGCAATCGTACTGAGAAATGGTACAGCTATTTTTGCTCGATTATTTTCTGCTGCAGGCAAAGTGGTTGCGGATTTTGAAGTGGGCACACATATCACTTTAAACAATCCAACTTTGGTGGCTGGATCAACATTAATGCTCAATTCCATTGTTTTAAAACCAACGCTTCAATAAATAAAGGGGTGTAGATGTGCCAAACTATACGCCACCTGATCCATTGCAAACTAACCTTAATTTTAAAGATGAACTTCAGAGCATTGATGCTCATAATCTTGTATTAAATTTCGGTTTAGACGAGATTCAAGAAGCCTCATTAATTGCTGAGATCTACACAGCATTTAATTCAGAAATATTTGCTGAAAGCTTCACTTTAAATCTTCTTGATGCTGAACTACAGAATGGGTTTGGTGCTGAAATTGAAGTGTTTCAAGGTCAGATTAGTCATCTAGTGTGTGAAGTCTCAACAAGTTTTCTTGCAATAATTGAAGCCACTAGAATTGATCAGTTCTGCACAATTGAAGCTGACTTTAATACAAGTTTCATCCCAAACTTAAATGCACAATTTGATATTAACTTCAATCTGGGTGTCTTTGCTGAACTTAGTGCAAGTTATCAACTCACTAAACAAATATTGAGCAATAAAGGACTCAAGTTTTCAAAACCAATACTTAAGGCACTCAATAGTGCCTTTTTTTATGACCATGGTTTAAGCATTATTCATGAATCAAAGATAAAGCATGATCAAGCATCAAGTCTCAGCCATTCGATTAAATTAATCTTTGAGGAATCTACAGGATTGAAATCAGATTCATGCATAGCATGGCAAGACAATGAACGAATTAAAATAACGAAATCTTTGGTTTTTGAGGAGTCCAATAAATTACTTGTTCAAAGGTCTATAGATTGGGTTGAGCTAGTTCGTAAACGTAAGCAGTTTACATGTAGTTTTGATGTGGCTCAGTACTTTGAAATGCAATATCAAATCGATTGGGATAAGGGTTTGGAGCTGGTTACGACTTGTAACTTTGTTTGGGATAAAGCCAAGCCAGTACATTATAGAAAGCACTCTATTACCCCTTGGCCAGAACCTGAAAAACTGCAGTTTGAGGGTGATACAGATTTTAATTTTGTTTGTGCTTGCACTGAAATTGATGCCCACAATCTCATATTAAATTTTGGTGTTGATGATTGTATCTCTTCAATAGTTAATAAAAATTGGTGGTATATCGTGAATGACGTATCGATTGTTAATACGCGCACTAATGAAGAAATTAAGGTGCTTAATGGCTCTTACAACACAGATCGTAGCCGATGGTGTTGGTCATACAGTCTTACTGTCACAGAGCATGAAATGACAAAACTTGAAAAAGGAGATGTATTGAAAATTAATGTGAATGGAAATATTCACATGATGATGTATGAAGAATATTCAAAATCTCAAAAGTTTGCTGATACTACATACAATTTAACTGGACGAAGTCCAACGGCACTTCTTGAAAGTAAATATTCACCGGTACGCTCTTACTTACAAGAGAATGAACGAACTTCAGTGCAACTTGTTCAAGCTGAACTATATCGGGTGAACAGTGAGACTGTATTGGATTGGCAGCTTATTGATGAGCTTGGCTGGATTGTTGAAACTGAAAGCTTGAGCTATACGAATCTTGCGCCAATCGATGCGATTAAGCTTATCGCTGAAGCTGGGGGTGGCTTTGTTTATAGTGAAAAGGGAAGTAATACACTTTCAATCAGACCACTTTATAAAAAGACTTTTTGGGATACCTTAAATTTAGATGACTATGATCGAAATTTACCTGAAAGCATTGTGATTCAACATGGTGATAGTTTTGATGAGTTGCTGGATTTTAACGCAATCACTTTAACAAATCCTAGAAACGGCAATGTTGGTCAAATCCGTAGACGCAATACTGCAGGTGACATTTTATTGGAGCCAGTAAGTAACCCTTTATTTAATGCTGTAAGTATGGGGGGATTTGGTAAATCTAAGCTAGCTAAGTCAGGCAAAGTTGAATCTCATAATTTTGATTTTCCAATTACTCATGAAATCGGTGAGTGTGTACCAGGTGAAATTTTGGCATTTAATGGTGAGTGGTGGGGCATAGTTGATGCTGTAAGTGTTTCATTTACATATTCTATTGTGAGCCAATCAATTAAGGTGGAGCGCACAGTTAATGAGTAATGCACTAAAACGATTAATGGATTTAATACCAAAAACACCAGAATTTGTAGGGGTAATCACCTCATCAAATCACCCAAATTACAAAGTCTTAGTATCTGATAATTCAGGCTTAGTGATGTGCACCAGTTCAGTTGAATACAAAACGGGTGATCGAGTATTTATCTCAAATAATGAAATCAAAAGATCTGCACCGCAGGGCACTGTTGTTCAGATAGAAGTATGAAATTAACCAAATACAGGCACCCAGTTGGGTGCTTTTTTATTGACAAAAATTAGGGGGTTACATGCAAGAGCATGAAAAAGTGGCACTTCAATTAATTCTAATGGGAGTAGTAATTGCTATGGCAAAAGTACTCGTAAGCACTGAAAAACTAACATTGCGAGTTGTTCTTGGTCGAGCGATCTTGAACGGCTTCACAACACTTGGCGCAGGTGGGGCACTCATTTGGATATCTGACTTAAACATGCTTGCAATTCTTGGCTTAGGGGCGTTTTTAGGAACTTTAGGTAGTCAATTTGTTGAATCTCAAGCTGAAAAATTTGTTAAAGATAAGGTGAAATCAAATGAAGACAAGTAACTCAGGAATCAACCTAATCAAAGGCTTTGAAGGGCTACGATTGAAAGCTTATGACGATGGTGTGGGCGTTTGGACCATTGGCTTTGGCACAATCAAATACCCGAATGGTGTGCGAGTTAAAAAAGGCGATGTATGCACCGAATCTCAGGCAGAACAATATCTTCGAAATGATTTAGTTGTATTTGAAAACGCTATCAATCGCTTGGTGAAAGTGCCTCTTAATCAAAACCAATTTGACGCTTTAGCCTCGTTCACCTACAACTTGGGCGAAGGTAATCTTAGCAAATCAACTTTGCTTAAAAAGCTAAATGCCAAAGACTACAAAGGCGCTGCTGCTGAATTCCCAAAGTGGACCAAAGCTGGTGGTCGTGTGTTGGCTGGACTGGTTAAACGTCGCAAAGCTGAAATGGAGTTATTTTTAAAATGACCTACCTATATTTAGCTGTAAAAGCATGGCGAGAAATCTTAATCGGACTTCTCGCTTTTTTATTGATTGTTTGTCTTGGTCTATTGAATAGCAAAGTAAGTCAACTCAATAAAGCTCAAGCGAAATGTGTGGCACAAATTCAAGCAATTGAACAGGAACACCTGAAAGCCCTAACAGACAAGCAAAACAAAATAAACAAAGTGAGCGCAGATTATGAACAACTTAAATCAGAGCAACGTGTCAAAGTCGAAACAGTTACACGTGAAGTGCAAAAGATCATTGAGCGTCCTGTTTATAACAACCTTTGTATTGATGCTGATGGCTTGCGCAACATCAACTCACTTATCACCGACGATTCCAGCTAATCTGATTGTGCCTTGCCCTAAACTCTTAAAACTTGAGTCAGGGCAGGGCAAAGAAATTACGCTATGGATCATTGATACTGTTGCTAAATACAATGAGTGTAGCGCTTTGAATGATGTGAAAAATAAGGCTCTAAACTAATGTTTTTATGCAAAAATATATGTTTTAAGTTCCTCTAAAATATTTCTATTGTGGTTTTTTCCATTTTCTAGAAAATCTTTTAGATCATCGAATACAGTCTGACTTACTCCTAAATCCCTAATCTTAATTTTTTGAAAGCTTTCAAGATGCAAAGAGTACTCAAGAATTAGCCGATGAAGTTTAGATCCTTCAACAAGATATATAAACTCATCTAATGAACTAAGGTTTTTATTTCGTTCTTCTTGTAACTTAATTATTTCTGTTAAAAAATCCCTAATATAATAAGCTCTATCGCTCTCGTAAATATCACTTAAATTATTTAATTTAAACTTTAACCCATGAATAATACTTCTTTCATTATGAATTTTATTGAAAGCGAGTTTTGCCTCATTTGCTACAATAGATTTATTATGTTGCCTCTTCCATCCATAAAAAATAATTAAAGCTACAAATCCACCAAAAAATGCACCAACACCTCCAAGAATAGAACCAAATGCAGAAATATCATTTGCGGTTGCATTTTTGAATATGCATAAGGTTCCATATACAAGCATGCTTACAGCATACAAAACTATAGCCAATAATGCTAAAAAATATGGCGATGTAATTTTCATAATATTATGGAAATGATGAAGTTTTTGAATAATGCAAAATTAATCACCCACAGTCAACAGCCCATCCCAACTAAAATAATTCTGCGTCAATTTTTCTCGGCTCATGCTCCAAGTCCTATCCTTCAACAAACATGGTCCAATCGCCAACTTCTTACCAAACTTCTCGTCAACTTGCTCTAACACAGACTGCAAGCTTTCATTCCTTTGAATCGCATCGTAGTCAGCAAGCAAATCAGGCACATATCTCGATTTTGACTCAATACAAGTCAAAATCACCCCACACTTTTTGAACTCGACACCTTCTTTAAATACTTTATCTATCTGCCTCAATACGCTCTTAATAATCTGCGCTGCGCTATCAGTAGGCTCAGGAAATGAAACACTCACACTCGCTTTGTAGAAAGGTTTCTTCGTATCAAAAGGGTTTGAATGTGCAAATGCTATGACACAGCCAGTCAATCCACTTTGCCGCCTTAATTTTTTAACTGCATTCTGAATATAACTGCTCATTGCTTCTGAAAGTGCATCTTTATCAGTTACACGTTGCCCGAATGAACGAGACGAAACTATCTGTTTTTTATCGGGTGCAACTTCTTCAAGCTCAATGCATGCTGTACCTTGCAGTTCCAAGACTGTGCGCTTCATGACTACAGAAAATTGACTTTGTATGAACGCTGGATCTGCAATAGCGAGATCAAAAACAGATTTAATATTGAGTGAATGAAGCTTTTTACTGTGCTTTCGTCCAACTCCCCAAACTTCGCTAACATCTATATGCTGAAATAGTTCTTCTTTTGAACATGGGTCCATCTCATGCAAATTACAGATACCATTAAAATATTTGTTTTTCTTGGCGATGTGGTTAGCAATTTTAGCTTCTGTTTTACTGCGACCAATGCCTATACATACAGGTAACCCAAGCCACTTTAAAAGGGCGTCTTTAATGTTTTGAGCAAGTAAGTTTAAATCTTGATTCTTGTAACTTGTCAGCTCAACAAAGGTTTCATCAATTGAGTACACTTCAACATCTTTCTCACTCACAAATGTTTTGATTGTTCTTGTGAATCGATTAGACATTTCTTCGTAAACAGCATAATTGCTCGATAGAACAACAACATTATGCTTTTCAACAATGTCTTTAATTTGGAATAGGGGAACACCCATCTTGATTCCCAAGTCTTTTGCTTCCTGACTTCGAGCCACGGCACAGCCATCATTGTTTGAGAGTACAATGACAGGCTTGTTGTTTAGATTTGGCTGAAATAAACGCTCGCATGAGACATAGCAATTGTTTATATCAATGAGTGCAATAATTTTATCTTTCATCTTTTGAAATCGTTACGAAATCAAAATAATGATAGAATTCCCTTGGGATGAATTCAAATTTATAAACTGTGGATAATCAAGGTCACGACAAATTAGGACGTTTTGTTTTGATAGGTGATATTGATCCGATCAATATGTGTGCTAAATGGATATTGTGATAAAATAGGTTTATTAAGGAATAGAATCGAACTCACATTTATTTTTGAGGGTATATTTGGGGGTATAATTATAAATACTTAAAATTTAATATAATAAAAACAATAATATATGATTTATTTCCTGTGTCCGCTGGGCGTACCATACCTTACAATAAAATCAATAACTTAGTTGTGATTTGGCGTAAAATTGGCGTATTTTATTTTTTATCCACAGATTTTTAAGTATCAACCCCGCTAAATTTTGCGAGGTCTACCAACTACTTTTTTTGTAGTTTCTGGACGATTTCTTAACCATTTAGAAATAGATTCTAAATTCCATCTACGACCTTTCGAATTTGCCATGATGTACCTAGGTGCTGGAAAGTCACCCAAACAAATCACATGGCTTTTAAAATGAACAAGTGAATAACTCAGAAAAGTTGCTGCTTGTTCATCTGTTAGCCAAATATCACGTGGTGGTAATGCAACAACAAAATCACCAACATTTGTAATAGCAGTCATTAACTTTCCTCTAGTATTCCTACAACAATTATCAGTTTGCTTCTTTACACATTGCATCATTAAAAGGGCAATAGCTTTCATGCAAAGCAACATTTTTAAAAATATATTTCATTTGATACCCGAACACATAAGGTATCCGGGTGATTGAGTAATACTTAAATCTCATCGCATTTCTGTCGCATAAGTAGTGCCGATCGTAATTGGTAAGGTATTTAATGCTTCGTCAAAAGCGAGTGCCTTACCTTCAGCAGCTAAATTCTTACCATTTGAATCACGGTAGACCTTAAGCTCTTCTTTGCAACGCCGTTCTAGGAATGCACCAAATAAGCGATAGATACTTTTGAACGTATTACATTCCTGTTTATGGTGCATACGATCTTTATAGAGCTGTATGATCGAACATCGGACATGATCACGAAGTTCATCAATACTCATCGCATTGATATCGTACGTCACCAATTTATCCGCTCTCCCCATATCTGCTACTAATTGAGGGTCGCTCAAATCTAGAAGTGGCTGGACAGATTCTTTTGTTGAAGAGAAGGTTTTTGTCTTTGAGAATTGGACAATATTATTCATGCCGCCACCGTTGACTTTAAGGCTTGGATGCGTAATTTGTGTTGATCAATCCATTTTTGTTCAGCTTCAGAGGAACATTCACCATCCATAATGAAATCGATGTCAAACCCTCCAAAACCGATATAAAACTCTTCACCTCTATGTATAAGTTGATTTACACGATATTCCTGTTCAGCCTCTTCATAAGTGAAGTAAGGCGTTTGATTCAAACCAAAGGGATAAACTTCATGTCCTTTTCTAAACACACAAAAATAATAACAATCATTCATTGATGATTTTACATATTCCCATCGTTTTAGAAGTTCTACCTTACGCTTTTCATGACGCTCAGCACGCTCTTTGTTAATTTGTTCTAGTTTAGCAATACGCTCACGGTGCTTTTCTTGCCAAATTTGCCAGTGTGCATTATGTGGAGTATTGTCTAAAATACGAACAGTAATATTTCCAAAAGTCCAAGAAAGATGATCAGAGGTGGATCAGGAAATTTGAACAACACTTATAAGTGATATTTTGCTCCCCAAATGATGTTATAAACATCAATATATGGAGTATTTTATGACACGTAGACCAAGAAGAAATCATTCAAATGACTTTAAAGCTAAGGTAGCACTTGCTGCGATTAAAGCAGAAAAAACACTTGCTGAATTGAGTGCTGAATTTGATGTTCATCAAAACCAAATTATTGACTGGAAAAATCAACTGATTTCAGCTTCCTCGCAAGCTTTCGATCAATCAAAAGCTCCAACAGAACCACCCATCGATCTAAAAAAACTACATGCAAAAATCGGTGAGCAGGCATTAGAAATTGATTTTTTAGAAGGTGTGTTGAAGAAACTGGGTCGCTTCAACCACAAAAGTTAATCGATGACTCACTTCAGATTTCAGTATCTAAGCAAGCTAAGCTGCTGAAAGTCTCCCGTGGTTGTTATTACTATCGCCCAAAACCTGTGAGTGAATCAGATCTGAAGCTGATGCGCTGTATGGATGAGTTACATATGCAATACCCTTTTGCAGGTAGCCGTATGATGCGTGATTTATTGAATCGTCAAGGACATCATATAGGACGACGTCATACACGTACTTTAATGAAGAAAATGGGCATTAATGCGTTATATCGTAAACCAAATCTAAGTCAGGCCAATCAAGCTCACCGTAAATATCCATATCTGCTCAAAGGATTGGCTATTCAGCGCAGTAATCAAGTGTGGTCTACGGATATAACGTATATCCCTATGGCAAAAGGCTTTGTTTATTTATGTGCTGTGATTGATTGGCATAGCCGCAAGGTACTTGCGCATAGAGTATCGATTAGTATGGAGGTTACATTTTGCATAGAAACATTAAATGAAGCTATTGAAAAATATGGCCGACCTGAAGTCTTTAATACAGACCAAGGCAGTCAGTTTACCAGTGATGCATTTATTGATGTATTGAAATCAAATGGCATTCAAATCAGTATGGATGGTAAAGGTCGATGGGTTGATAATGTGATGGTTGAACGATTATGGCGGAGCGTTAAATATGAAGAGGTGTATCTCAAAGCCTACAGCAATGTTTTGGATGCGAAGAAGCAATTAAACGCATATTTTGAATTTTATAATTTGAAACGACCTCATTCGAGTCTGGACAAAATGACTCCAGATGAGTTTTACTATGACCAGCTACCACAACAAAATAAGGTAGCTTAACTAGAGCAGAGTATCACTTATAAATAAGCTTTTAGTTGTTCAAACAAGTGGGACCACCTCTATCTTCCAGTTCAGGGTGAATAGTAAGAATGTTTCGTGCAAATGCATTTAATTCTTCGATACTGAAAAATGGTGCATCCCAACTACCCATTGGATGAATATCACCTTCTATAGATAAGACAAAGTAACTGCAATAGCGTATGTGAGTGGACCAAGCATCAAAAGAAAGCTGATCTTCAGCAGAAAGCTTTATACCTTTGAAATCTGTTGAAACTGGAGTTTGTAGTTTAGGGATAGTATTCATATTCTTATACCTCTGTAAGTTTGTTTTTTTCGATGTATGTTGCAATTAAATTATTAATGTTGCGGTGGTCATCGTAATTGGTGAAATCACGGTATTTATTACCTTTTAGGTCACTGATCTCAATGTCATATAGATTGATAATATTGACCGTTGTAAATTCTGAGCCCACTACGCCGTAACTGTCAGGGTGAGTTTCAAATTGAAAGTTTGCTCTTAAAATGGTGTCATCTAATCGGATTGTGGTGCTACCAGTATCCTTAGATGTGAGATTGAGGTGTTGTACACCATAGATGTTTGGTGCAGTAGCGTAATGACTAGGTACAACAGGTGTTGCAGCAGGGTGACAGGCGAGTGTCATACTAGCTATCGTGCAAGCTGTAAATAGTGTTACAGTCGTAAAGTTGAATTGGTTTGGTTTAATGTTCATACTTATCTCGTAGTTTTGCAAAGCCCCGTAGCCGTCCAAAGTTCCGGGGCTTTTTGTTGTCCGTGAGATAAATATTACCTAATTGGTAATAAATTGCAAGATAAAAATTACCTTTTTTGTGTTTTATGATTTAATAGACAAAAGAAAACCCACACAGGGTGGGGTGAATGGAGTTGATTGGAATGATTGGCGTAACCAAAGATGGAAGGGTTTTAGAAATTACTCAAAATGGCCCAATGGTTGGAAGGGGGTTGGTGGCTTTACTTATCACTGATCCAGATGAGCTGCCAAGTGAGTTTAATAGTATTAAATGTAGGTTCCAGAGCCAAGACGATCAATACAATCTAAAACATTGCCTAGATACTTTACATATACAACAGTGCCAGCTTCAGGGTTTTCATAATTCACAATCATTAAAACTTGGTAAGTCTTATCGTTTGCTAAAATTATCCACTCACCTATTCTCGGATGGTTTTCAAATTGATGTGCGAACAAAGGTTTTTCAGCCCCTTCTTCAAACTCTATTAAAGAAACTTCAATCATAACTTCTCCACCCATTCAGTTATTTATCTGTGTCGGGTTCACAGTTTTTAAATTTTCATCTAAAAGTTTTAATTTGCTAAATTCACAATTGTTTTAAGAGCCATTATTAATTCTGGTGTGAGCTTACCTTTAGCGTCTAGATGATTTAAAGAGTTAATCAAATCTCTTAAATTGTCATTATTCCCATCGGTATATGACTGATTCAAATTGTTAGAAAGTGAATTGTTATCTGCTTGATGCAGTACATCTAACCATCCATGAGGCTTTCCAAAAGTTTCTTCAATTTCACGAGCAACTTTATTACCAATACCTTTAATTGGATTGGTTCCAGCGAATTGACTTGTTTGTGACTGACCTTTGCCTATTTTCTCGGCAAAACTCGAAATACCGCCAACTGAATCTACAAGTATGCGAGTATTTTGATAACGAATGCTTTTACTATCCATAAAAACTCTACTTTATTTAATAAAAAATCACTTTAAAGGTGATTTCTTAATTTTCATCTAAGTTTACTTAAATCACCAAAAAGGTAAACAATAAAAAAGGTTGTATTTACATTACCAAAAAGATAATATTTAGATTGATTAATGAGGATCAATCTATGGAATTTCGTGCATTTGTCCTTGAGTTAACCAACATTGAACTTGAAAAGTATGCAAAAGATTCAGGAACAACAGTAGGTTATCTAAAGACACATTTACTTTATGGGTATAAAGAACCACGTAGAGCGCTGCGTAAAGCATTGGTTAAAAATAGTGGTGGAAAGGTTTCTGAACTTGAATTGATGCGTCATTTTGCTTCATACACTTTAAGTAAAACTGATAACCAAAATAGTAATAAAGCTATCGCCTAATAAACACGTTCAAAGGAACCGATTATGAACATATTGGACGCTGCTTATCACACAGTACGTCAGTTTAAAGGTGGGGCATCTGCACTTGCTACACGAATGGGTGTCCGTAGCGTTGCGGTACTTAATAGCAAGGTGAACCCAAATACTGAAACACATCACCTGACACTTATGGAAGCCTCCGCCATGATGGCGATTACGGGTGATTACCGAATCCTTCAAGCATTGTGTGCTGAACACGGAAAAGTCGCAATAAAGTTACCTGACATCCCTGAATGCAGAGATACAGAACTTACAGACCTAGTTTTAAGTATTGGTATGGGCGGTGGAGATGTATGCGCGCTCTTTAAAGAAATGATGGCTGACGGTCGAATTACTCGAGGGGAAGCAATTGATATGTCAAAAGTCATTCAATTACTTCACACCGTACTGGCGGAATTAAACCAAAAGATTCATTTATGTGTAGATGAAAAAAAAGCCTGAGTTCGTGGTTCAGGCTTTTAGTTACTGTTAATCCAGGAGATCAACAATGAATACAGATCAATTAAACCACAACTATAGACCATCTACAAGTTTTGATGATCGAGAAGACTATCAATCTTCAAAAGTGCAACAACTTGAAGATAACTATTCTGATGCATTAGTGAAATACAAACAAGCAATGACCGAGTTGGAAAAAGCTTTAGGTGTTCAGAAAGATTTTGAAAAATCTAGCTGGTCCGCTGAAGAGTCTGTTGAGGATCTGCGACTCAATAAAATGCAATACGCTTTGATTAATCGTTTTGAAAGCGCCGTAAAAAAAGTCATTGAGACAAAAGGTAGATTGTAATGGCTAGATCAAGAAATATTAAACCCTCGTTTTTCTCAAATGATCTACTTGTTGAGTTGCCTTTCGAGGCTCGACTTTTGTTTGTTGGTCTTTGGACATTAGCAGATCGTGAGGGGCGTTTAGAGAATCGTGCCAAAAAAATCAAAATGTCACTTTTCCCAGCGGATGAAATAAACGTTTCAGAACAGTTATTGAACATTTCTAAACTAGGTTTTATAGCGTTATATAACTGTAATGGAACAGATGTTATCCAGATAATAAACTTTTCAAAACATCAAAAACCACATGGATTGGAAAAAGATAGTGACCTTCCTGATCAAAATGGCATGTATACCGTCTACAAACGCAACCCAAAAAACAAGCTTGTAACTGGTAAGCCGATTTTGCTTACCAAAGATCAACTTAATGATTTTTATGGTGAAAATCCTATAAACCTAACTGAGCAAGCAACTAATTCAAACACAAATAACAGTTATGAAACTGATGTACACGGTTCTAACAATGTTATCAAACAGGATAAAAACAGTTATGAAACTGTTTTTATACCAGTAAGAAACGCCCTGATTCCTGATTCCCTTAACCTGATTCCTGAATGTGGAATCCTGAATCCTGATTGTGGGAGAGAAAACCCCACGCACGAAAAAAATCAAAAAAATGAAAATCAAGAAAATACTCTTGAGCAAGTTTTAAAAGTTTGGATACCAGATGTTAAGCAGCTCAATGCTTGGTTAAAACAATCTGGTTTGATGCCCATGACTTCTGAATTGATTAATCAAATCTTGCCTGAGATAAACGCTTACTACCAAACAAAACTTGAGAATGGGTCAATTAGGTCAAATCAGATGTATTCAAATTTTGTGAAATGGGTAAAGCGAGATCCTAGGCTGTATCAGCAAAGCTCTGATGATCAACAGCATGAGGGGGAGAGCATCACACGGCCCCCTGATATAAAACCAATACCTGTGAAATACGGGCAGGGTCTAGGAGGTGTCCATTGAAGGCTCAATTTAATATTTCAGGAGTGATTGACGATCAATTGTCAGATCCATCTTGTGAGTTGGCTTTCTTGATTTCAATGTTCACTTACCAAGAATGCTGTGAGTTGATTTCTATAGCAAATGAGTCAATATTTACTGTTCAGACTCATGTTGTTTTATTTCGCGCAATGAAAAAGCTTCACGAAAAGGGTGATCCAATTGATGAGGTTACAGTCATTAGCTCACTCAAAACGTTAGGTTCAGAAAAACAGGGAGTCAATGAAAAATATATTCTGGACTTATTTCAAAATGCACCAGTTACACTGAGCAGTAACGTACATACCTACCTTAAAAAACTTCAAGATTTAACGCTTCGTAGGCAGTTACGAGATGCTGGTAATCGTATTCAGAAAATCGCCAATGATTTAAGCAATGGTGAGGCAGATGATGCAATTGCAAGAGCGAGCAGCGCTTTGAGCGATATCAGCACTGGTAACAGCGATGAGGATCCAGAACCGTTAATTAACTCGATGATAGACCTGTTTGATGAGATCAATAAGATTCAATCTGAGAAGTTAGATGGAACTTATGCTGTACGTGGAGTAAATACAGGATTTATCGCACTTGATAACAAAATTGGTGAAATCCAAAAAGGCGATTTAGTCATTATTGCAGCTCGACCAAGTATGGGTAAAACCGCATTTGCTCAGAATATTTCTACCCATATTGCAACAAACCTCGTTAAGCCTATTTTGTTTGAATCAATTGAGATGAAAACAGGCAAGATCTCAAGACGAATTGCTGCAGCAGTTGGAAATATTGATCTCAAACGTATCCAAGACTCCGATATGAAACCAGATGATTGGACAGGTTTTACAGAGGCTGTGAAACTCATTGAGCGGGCACCATTTGAAATCAAAGATGGGGTTGTCACCTTAGTTGATATTCGACGACATGCAAGAAAAGTTAAGGCTAAGTATGGCTTTCTTGGTGCGATCTTTATTGACTATCTACAAAAAATTTCCACCCCGCACTTAAATTCTAATATTGCAGAGCATGAGCGATTAACAGTGATTTCTAAAGGATTAAAGGAAATCGCAATGGAGTTTGATTGTCCAGTATTTGCTCTCAGCCAATTAAGTCGTGATGTTGAGAAGAGACCAAATAAAAGGCCCCTCATGTCCGATTTACGTGGATCTGGTGCCATAGAACAAGATGCAGATGTAATCCTATTTCTTTATCGGGATGAGTATTACAACAAAGAAAAATCTCAATTTAAAGGGATGCTTGAAGTCATTGCTTCCAAGGTCCGTGATGGTGAAACAGGGGAAACCTTTCTTTTTTCAGAATTGCAATACAGTCGCTTTTCAAATGTTTCAAATGAAAACTTGGAATATTTTCAAAATCAATTGTTGAACATTGATAAAAATCCAAAATTTAAGTCTAGGGTGGCTGGACTATGAATCATTTCGACATCACAAAACATGACTTAAGAATACTTTGAAAACTTGGAGAAAGCAGTGAATACAGCCGTACATATTATGCAAACAGTTGACTGGTCAAAGTATGAATTACAAGGCTGGTTAAGACAATTTGGGGCTTGGCAGAATACTGCGAAAGGAGGATATCGCTCAAGTAATCCTATAGCCGTAGCAATGAGTAAAGCAAAAGTACGAATGAGCAAACAAAACAAAGAAAAGCTGATTGCTTACTACATGTGTGATGAAAACTTTGAAGAAAAACCAAAGATTGATCGAAATATTTGCTGTGAAATCACAAATGATGAAGCACGTGCAGTACAGCGTTTAATTCTAGATGTGTTAAATGGCACAGACAGCGAAGCACTAGTAGACTGGATGAATGTCTTAATTAGTCGGTATTTCCATAATCGTTCGTGGTCTGAACTCCAAACACCCACTCGTACAGTGATGGATGCAAAATATGATGTCCGTTGTGGACTAGCGGTACTCCATGTTAAATATCCGTTTATTGAATATGTGAAGGGGACGGTTTGAAGTACTTTCAAAAGAATACATTTTTGACTTAAATAAAATACCAAGTTGCTCGATTAAGAACAGTAGATAAGGCTACTGTTCACTATAAGGATAAAGAGAAGATTGGTTAAACATCAAATTCTAATTATGTGATGATGATGCTATATGATTTATTATTTTTAAATCTTTAACATCATAAATTTGAACAACCTTATTTTCATCCGTTACTAGGCACATAGACTTTAAACATATATCAGTGAGAAATAACCTTTCATTACCTTTATTACCTTTTATAGTCACTAATTGGTAAGGGCTATTAGAAAAATTGCTATTTTTGATGGCTCTTTTACTCTCAATAAAATGTTGTTCAGCTTTATTTTTCCCTTCATTAATAATTTGTTGCCCAATATTCAAAACGCTCATAGCGCCAACCAACAAAAAAATTGAAATTGTATAGTGTATAAAAAAAGATAAGTCGAATTTAAAGTTTTGATTGATAGTTGCTTCATCATTTTCACCATAAATTTCTCTTTTAATCAGTGGGGTGGTTAGGTTTAGTCTTGTTAAAATTTTATGATTAGATTCTTCAATTTTAGTGCTTTTATTCTGAATTTTAGAAAAGGTTCTTTTTAAAAAACAAAATATAGTTAAAAGTATATTTTTAGCTATTTGTGGGGTTTTTCTTTTAGTAAAATTGATTGTTTTAGAAACCATAGAGTGTTTTTTTATAAATTTAACAAGGTAGTAAAATGTCAAGTTGTATAAAATTATAAAAAAATTAAATGTTAGTCCAATTGTCTTTATAATCCAATATAGCCATTGTTTAAGAGAAATTGAAGTTACATAAGAAATAATTAAAAATATAAAAATTAAGGTAATCCATGCTTTATAACCAGATAAAAAGCCTTGAATGATTAGACTAATTACAGGGATATCAAAAGAGTCTAAATTTACTCCATAGAAATCAAGATATCCAATGTAGTAACAATAGCCACACCAATAAAGCAAAAAGGTAAATATGGATGTTAGAACAGCCCAATCAAAACTAATATTTAATTTCATAAATTTTCTTTATAAAGAGTGTTTAAGTTCGTTGATAGATAAGAACATTCTTTCCTTCGATTAGCACTTGATCTATACCAAAAGGTGAAAGAAATCATACCACAATGCCTCTAGTTGGGTTATATAGCTAGTTAAATAAACTATGCTACATTTGATTAAACCCAATATCTAAAGCCTCAAGAATAGTTTTCTGTTGTTGGCTAACAATATGTCTGACTTTTCTTTTTAGTATAGACCAAGCTTTTTCAATTGGATTGAGGTCTGGACTATAAGCAGGCAAATACATCAGCCTAGCATTGTACTGGCGAGCCAATTCCTCAATTTTTCGACCTTTGTGAATAGAAGCATTATCTAAAATTAGTAAATATTTTTGAGGCTGACCATTTTTATCTCTTGTTAGATCTTCAAGTAAATATTCAAGCCAGCCAGTAAAAGTATTGCGATCACATGAGCCCTTAAAAATTAGGGGAGCAATGAATTTAAACGTTGCACTTGATCGAACAGCACTGATTATATTTAGTCTACTTCCATGCCCACCTGTTCTTAATGCACGACAACGTTTTCCTTTCTCAGACCAACCATATTCAGCAACCTCATTGGTATTTATACCTGATTCATCAATGTATAAAATATACTCTTCACCATATTGCTGTTTCCATTGTGGTAGGAACCATTGGAATACTGCTCGTCCTATTTTGCAGGCTTGTCTGTAGAGAAAACTCTTTTTTTATAACTCCACCCCAGCTTTTTTAAAGCAAATAAGATATTGGCATAGCTGACGGAATAACCAAATCTTTGCTCAAATAATGGCACCAGATCTTTAGCCTGTGAAAATGATGTTGTTTCAACAAAGATTTTGAAAGCCTTTAGGTCTTTAATTTTATAGGGTCGACCTGCTTTTTCGGGATGTGGTCTATTCGCATTTCCTTGGAGATGTTCGAGCTGAATCCAGAGATCTAAAGTCGTTCTTGCAATCTTAAAAACAGTACATGTTTTAGACTTATTCTGGCATTCTTTGTAGTAGTCTAGAGCTTTGTATCGAAGATCATTGGAGTATGGCTTAGGCATAACAGCAGTCAGTAAGGTTTTTTTTATAGTGTAGCAAACTTTATATATTTAGCTATATTTAAAAAACAACTAGCTACATGAAAAGCAAAATCAGAATATGATTGAATTTTTAAAAGATAAAACTTTATTGTTTCTTATATATGAACCAGAATCTAATGATGTGAGTTGGGTAGGTAATACTCCCATTTTTAATTGATTTTATAAGTAGAAAGGCAAAGTCCTTATGATTGTTTAAATTTAGGTGGTTTACCATCAACTGACATATGTGGTCGTTCATGATTATAAAAGTGTTGCCATATCGTTGTATAGTCTTCAACTTCTTCAAGCTCTCGAAATAAATATTGATTCAAACATTCATATCTAACCGTCCTGTTGAAGCGTTCAACATAAGCATTCTGTTGTGGATGACCTGGTTGAGTAAACACATGCTCAATTCCATGTTGAGTACACCACGCTTGCATTAAATCACTAACATACTCGGGTCCATTATCACTACGGATACGCTTTGGCTTACCTCGCCATGCAATTAATTGGTCTAATCCCCTCAGCACTCGTTGAGCTGGCAAAGAAAAATCAATCAATATATCCAGTGACTCACGGTTATAATCATCAATAACATTGTGAATTCGGTAACTGCGACCATCACTCAGTTGGTCATGCATAAAGTCCATTGACCACGATTCATTTGGTGTTGATGGTACTGTAAGCGGTTCAGGCTTTATTCGCTGAATGCGTTTGTTGGGTTTAATTCGTAGGTTAAGCTCAAGCTCCTTATAAATTCGATAAACACGTTTGTGGTTCCATGAGTAGCCTTTGACATTACGTAGGTATAAGAAGCAAAGCTGAAAGCCCCAAGTCTTATTCTCATTGGTAAGCTTCAGTAGCCAGTCTGCAATCATCTTATTTTGCTCATCTAATTGAGCTTTATAACGATAACAGGTTTGACTAAGTTGAAAGATGAAGCAAGCTTTACTCACTGAAATCTTGAATTGTTCAACGGCTCGCTGAGCAAGAGATTTACGTTGTACAGGCTTTATAACTTCTTTGACAGTGCATCCTGAAGAATATCTGCTTTAAGGCGTTCGTCAGCATACATACGTTTCAGACGAGCATTTTCAGCCTCTAATTCTTTAAGTCGTGTCATCATTGAAATATCCATACCTCCATATTTCGCTTTCCATTTATAAAATGTAGCGGAACTCATACCATGTTCACGGCATAAGTTAGGCACAGGTGTTCCTGATTCAGCTTGTTTTAAAATACTCATGATTAAGCTATCTGAATATTTAGATGTTTTCATAAAAAATCTCCTTGAACAGGATTATTCGATTTTCTACTTTTGAGTTCAATTATTTTGAGGGGGGATTACCGGTAGATGAGAAACTTAGCTCAACAGGAAGTGTAACTATTAATAGAGTTTTTTCCTTTAGTAAATTAGATAAGTTTAATGAGGAAGATCAATGCATAAAGTTTGTTTTTGGTAATCTTAATGATGATTATTATACAATTGATAGAGATATTTTAGGAATTAGTCATGATTTGTTAATTTATAAGGATTTTAATTTTACCAAAAAAAACTTTATAGCTTCATATAATATTTCTATATTTAGAAAAATTGATGATGCATTGAATGGTAAGGAAATTATTATTGGTGGTGAAAAAGAAGATGCTATTTCTATTGAGGATTTTAATAATTTAATAAAAAACTTTCCTAATACAACAGAACTAAAATATTATTCTCGTATAAGAATATTAAGAGAAATCAATGATTATTTTGGAGGGCTGTCTGAAGCTGAAAAAAGATTGAAGTCAAACCTTGAAAATAGAATTGTTAGACGAGAATCTGATAATAGTTTATATATCAGAGATACTTTTAAAGGATATGAAATTAAAAAATATGAGTTTATCTATGACGAATTGATTGAAATGTTAAATGAGGCTGAGTCATATTCAGAAAATGTTTGGCAAGATAAAATATTAGATCTATTACTTTTGATATTTCCAAAGTATATTAAAGTTATAAAAGAGTTAAATGTGAAGGATTTTTATACCGATTCTAAAAGAGACATAACTAGAAAAATAGATTTTTCATTAATAGATTGTAATGGTAATATTGATATTGTTGAAATAAAAAAACCGTTTGAAAAAGCAATTTTGACTTCTAGACTTTATAGGGATAATTATGTACCCAAAAATGAATTGTCTGGTTCAATTGTGCAAGTTGAGAAATATATATTTCATTTGAATAAATGGGGTGCCAGTGGTGAGCGTACAATAAATGATAAGTATAAGGATAAATTGCCAAGTGGATTAAGTATTAAGGTAGTAAACCCTAAGGCAATAATAATTCTAGGTAGAGATAATAATTTTAGTGATAAGCATAAATTTGATTTTGAATTTATTAGAAGAAAATACTCTAATGTTTTAGATATTATGACTTATGATGATTTATTGAGACGTGTTAAAAATATTATTTCAATGCTTAGAAGTAATCAAAATAATCAATAGCTTATGTTTATGATGTGGATCTAATTCAGATAGGATTTTAATTAAATTATATCACTTCACATTGTATTATGGTTGGGTATAGTGGTATCTTCTAAAAGTCAAAATTTCAGGAGATAATTATATGGGTAAATTTAATATTGGAGATGTTGTCTATTTAAAATCAGGTAGTCCTGCAATGACAATAAATAGATTGATTGAAGAGCGCGGGAACGTTGAATGCGTTTGGTTTGTTGAAAATGAACAAAAGCAGTTTATATTTAATGAAGATACCCTAATTCCTAAAGATCCTAAATCCGGTTTCATCGAAGTTTGGAGCAACTCGGAACGTTCATCTTTTTAATTTTAAAATAAACCTAAATACGAAGAAATTATTAAAATTGCACTCGGTATGTTTTCTAGTCCGGCATCAAGTAGCTTAGTTGTTAAGTGTTTAATACTTTCTGCTGGTAGTTCATCGAGAGTATCTAGCATTGTTTTCTTCTTCTCTTCTGGTAAATCGGAATGATGGATATGATTTGCTAAAATTGCTTTTAAAGTAGTAGCTTCAAATTTTACAGTCACCACATTTAAGATTGCTGAAAGACCGCCATCATCAGCAAGAAAATCCATACCTTTATGTGTAATGGTTGGTAGCTCAAACTGCAGACCAAAATTTCCACCAAACCCAGTTGTTTTCATTAAACTTTTATTTTCAACTAGTCCATGTTGCATAAGATAATATAAATTTATGATCACTTTTTCGTATTTTTCTGATTTAAATAAGTAATCTTTATCTAATTCATAATGCTTTGGGTATGTTGTACTAAGTTTAGTAAGTAATTCAAGTTGAAGTTTGCGATCCAGAATCATAATAAATTCCAATAATTACTCTTAAATTTTAGGGTCTAAAGTATTGAATTTTTAAATTTTAACTAAGAGGTTGTCTAATTCTTTTTCAAAAAAACCACCCTCAAACAATACATCACCTTACCTTAAAATTCTACCCCACAAGTGGGGTGAGTTGGGGTATATTTAGGGTTTAGATTTCAATGAATTGGAATAAGATGGCAGAGTAAAACTTGAAGTGCGACATAAACCACCTAATTAATTTAAAGGGTTTATGGAGTATATAAAATTGTCATACCATCATCTTAACTTTGAAGATCGTACTGCATTAATGCTTGAGTCAAGAAAAGAAGGCTTTTCAGCCAGAAAATTTGCTGAACTCATTAAAAGACATCCTAGTACGATCTATCGTGAGCTTAAAAGAAATAGCATCAATGACGTTTATCAAGCTCGATATGCTTCTGATAACACCTTCGCTAGACGTAGACGTGGTCACAGAAAACTCAAAATCGATTCAATCCTCTGGAAATTTATTGTTGAAGCGATCCGTTGTTTATGGTCTCCTCAGCAAATAGCAAAGCGTTTAAAGACATTTCCTGATTTGGATCAAACAATGAATGTAAGCCATACAACGATTTATTCAACGATACGAGCATTACCAAAGGGTGAGTTGAAAAAAGACTTATTATCCTGTCTACGTCATGAAAATAAAAAGCGAAAAGCTAACGGTGAACCTAAAAAAGATTCTATATTACAGGATATTAAAACTATTCATGAGCGCCCAGCCGAAGTTCAAGAAAGAAAAATACCGGGTCATTGGGAAGCTGATTTAATTAAAGGTAAAGACAATAAAAGTTCGATAGCAACACTTATTGAACGAAATACACGGCTCTGTATCTTGGCAACATTACCTGATGCAAAGGCAGAATCAGTGCGCAAGGCTTTAACTGAAGCTCTGAAATATTTACCTGCAGAACTGCGTAAAACGTTGACCTATGACCGTGGACGTGAGATGTCAGAACATAAAATACTCGAAGAAGATTTAGGCATAGATGTATATTTCTGTGACCCACATTCACCCTGGCAAAAAGGCACATGCGAAAATATGAATGGTTTAATTAGGCAATATTTACCTAAAGGGATTGATTTAAATCAGGCAGATCAGCATTATTTAAATCAAGTTGCCATGTCACTGAATACTCGTCCTAGAAAGGCGTTAGATTGGCTTACACCATTAGAGAAATTTGCTCAGCTTGTTGATTATCATATGGCTTTTGAAACTGTCGCACCTCATGTTTGAATTCGCCCCATATTTTTGCTACAGTGAACCAAATTAAGATCATCTATTTACTAGGCCTCGCATTTGCGGGGTTTTTAATGCTGAATAAAAGGAAAACTTGATGGAATTGCCCAATATTATGCACCCGGTCGCGAAGCTGAGCACCGCATTAGCCGCTGCATTGATGCTGAGCGGGTGCATGCCCGGTGAAATCCGCCCGACGATTGGCCAGCAAATGGAAACTGGCGACCAACGGTTTGGCGATCTGGTTTTCCGCCAGCTCGCACCGAATGTCTGGCAGCACACTTCCTATCTCGACATGCCGGGTTTCGGGGCAGTCGCTTCCAACGGTTTGATCGTCAGGGATGGCGGCCGCGTGCTGGTGGTCGATACCGCCTGGACCGATGACCAGACCGCCCAGATCCTCAACTGGATCAAGCAGGAGATCAACCTGCCGGTCGCGCTGGCGGTGGTGACTCACGCGCATCAGGACAAGATGGGCGGTATGGACGCGCTGCATGCGGCGGGGATTGCGACTTATGCCAATGCGTTGTCGAACCAGCTTGCCCCGCAAGAGGGGATGGTTGCGGCGCAACACAGCCTGACTTTCGCCGCCAATGGCTGGGTCGAACCAGCAACCGCGCCCAACTTTGGCCCGCTCAAGGTATTTTACCCCGGCCCCGGCCACACCAGTGACAATATCACCGTTGGGATCGACGGCACCGACATCGCTTTTGGTGGCTGCCTGATCAAGGACAGCAAGGCCAAGTCGCTCGGCAATCTCGGTGATGCCGACACTGAGCACTACGCCGCGTCAGCGCGCGCGTTTGGTGCGGCGTTCCCCAAGGCCAGCATGATCGTGATGAGCCATTCCGCCCCCGATAGCCGCGCCGCAATCACTCATACGGCCCGCATGGCCGACAAGCTGCGCTGAGCCATGGCTGACCACGTCACCCCCAATCTGCCATCGCGCGATTTCGATGTGACAGAGGCGTTTTATGCGAAGCTGGGCTTTGCGACGAGTTGGAAGGATCGCGGCTGGATGATCCTGCAGCGCGGCGGTTTGCAGCTCGAATTCTTCCCCTATCCTGACCTCGACCCAGCTACGAGCTCGTTCGGCTGTTGCCTGCGGTTGGATGATCTCGATGCCATGGTGGCATTGGTGAACGCGGCGGGAGCCGAGGAAAAAAGCACCGGCTGGCCGCGCTTCAAAGCTCCGCAACTGGAGGCGAGCGGCCTGAGGATCGGCTACCTGATCGATCCCGACTGCACGCTGGTGCGGCTGATCCAGAACCCCGACTGACCGCATGCCCGCGAAAATCAAGATTTGCGGGATCAGCACACCCGAGGCGCTCGATGCGACCATCGCGGCGCGGGCGGACTATGCCGGGTTGGTGTTCTATCCAGCGTCGCCCCGTGCGGTTACGTCGAATGTCGCGGGCGCTTTGACATCGCGCGCAGCTGGCCAGATCGCCATGGTCGGTTTGTTCGTCGATGCGGATGATGCTGTCATCGCCGACGCACTGGTGGCAGCCAAGCTGAACGCGCTGCAGCTGCACGGTTCGGAATCGCCCGAACGCGTGGCCCAGTTGCGCGCGCGGTTTGGCAAGCCGGTGTGGAAGGCGCTGCCCGTCGCCAGCGCCAGCGATGTCGCACGCGCCGCAGCCTATGCCGGGGCGGCGGACTTGATCTTGTTCGACGCCAAGACCCCCAAAGGCGCGCTGCCCGGCGGCATGGGGTTGGCGTTCGACTGGTCGCTGCTGGCCGGATATCGCGGTGCCTTGCCGTGGGGGCTGGCAGGCGGGCTAAATCCGACGAATGTTGCCGAGGCGATTGCGCGCACCGGAGCGCCGCTGGTCGATACCTCCAGCGGCGTCGAAAGCGCGCCGGGCGTCAAGGATACCGACAAGATTACCAATTTCGCCTTTGCGGTGCGCTTGGCCTAAATCGCGTCGATCAATAGGCGTCGTTCAGCGCAAAGATCGGCTTGCGGGTGCGCCACTGCCCTCGGGTGAAGTCGGGAAAATCTAACGTGCGATTGCCCTCAGCAATCGATTGTTCCGACAGAGGCGTGATCGCGCTCCAGGCCAGCGCGTCGTAAATGTCGATTGGCATCGGGGCCTTGGCCTTCAGCGCCTCGACAAAAGCGTGGATCACGAACCAGTCCATCCCGCCATGCCCGGCCCCTGCCGCCAGATCGGCGTAGCGTTTCCATAGCGGGTGATCGTATTTCGCAAACCAGCCCTCGGCAGGCTCCCAGCGGTGCGGCTGTGGGCTCTTGCCCTCCAGATAGATCGACTTGTTGACGTCCATCCACAGCCCCTCGGTGCCTTGCACCCGAAAGCCGAGAGAATAGGGGCGCGGCAGCGAGGTGTCGTGGCACAGCATGATCGTTTCACCATTAGTGCAGCCGATCATGGTGTTGACCACATCACCCAGTGCGAATTTCACCTCGGCGTTGGGATGATCGGCAGAGCCGTTCTTGACGACATAATCATGCAGCCCGCGCGCCTTACAGCCGAAGCCGCCAGCGCCCGCTTCGCCCGGCAACGCGACCTTCAGGGTGCGGGTCTGCGGCGGGTAGCACACGCCGGCATCGGCGCAGCCCTGGTACTTCACGGTCAGGGTGGTCGCGCTCGCGCCGGCCGCGGGCGTGCCGGTGAGGGTGCCGAGCAATTCCTTGCGGTAGGTTTCGACGTCGCCGAAGAATTCGTCGCGGTAGGCCTTGCCCTTCGGCAGCGCCATGGTCGCGCCGGTGAAGGCGGCATCGGCCTTGACCGAGGTGCGGTGCCGGTACAGGTAATAGCCGTCGGCGATCCGCCAGCGCACCTCGATGCGGTCCGGCGCGGTGGCCTGCGCGGACAGGACGAAGACCTCGTCGACCGGCGGCAGTTCGAAGTCCTGGGCGACGGCCGAGGTCGCGGGCAGCGCAAGCAGCAGGGCGAGCCCGGCCAGCCAGCGGCGCAGGCGGATCGTGGATGCGGTCATTGGCTCAGTTTACCGGTCGGCTCTCGGCGGCCAGCCATTGCAGGTATTCGGGCAGGCCGGACGCGGCTTCGACCGCGAGCAGCTCCGGGAGTTCGTAGGGATGCAGTTGGCGCAGGCGTTCCTGCAGGGCGGGGTAGGCCTCGGCACTGGTCTTGACCAGCAGCAGGACCTCGGCCGCGGCCTCGACCTTGCGTTGCCAGCGATAGACCGAACGCAGGCCGGGCAGGAGGTTGACGCAGGCGGCCAGGCGCTCGGCCACCAGCGCGGTGGCGATGCGCTCGGCGCTGTCGGCGTCGGGACAGGTGCAGAAGCAGATCAGGGCGCTCACCGGCATAGGGTAGCGGCTGCCCCGATCCGGCGGGCCTGGCGGACATCCGCGTGCGGCCCTTGAAAGTCGGCGGGCCCGCCCCATCTCGGTGGCATGCCGGGTTCGCCCGGTTCTGTTGTCCGCGGTTTGGCACTCGCTTCGCGCGACTGCTAAAATCGCCGGGTTTTTCCACGTCAATCAACCATTTACCGAGGTTGCCATGTCCAATATCAAGCCGCTGCACGACCGCGTGGTCATCAAGCGCATGGAAGAAGAGAAGCTGTCCGCCGGCGGGATCGTGATCCCGGATTCGGCCACCGAGAAGCCGATCAAGGGCGAAGTCGTCGCCGTCGGCACCGGCAAGGTGCTGGACAACGGCCAGGTCCGCGCGCCGCAGGTCAAGGTCGGCGACAAGGTGCTGTTCGGCAAGTACAGCGGCACCGAAGTGAAGCTGGACGGCGTCGAGCTGCTGGTGGTGAAGGAAGACGACCTGTTCGCGATCCTCGGCTGATCGCGCGTCGCTCCCACACATTTCTCATCCGAATAATTTTTCGAGGTAATTCGCAATGGCTGCCAAGGACATTCGTTTCGGCGAAGACGCGCGCTCCAAGATGGTGCGCGGCGTCAACGTGCTCGCCAACGCCGTGAAGGCGACCCTCGGCCCGAAGGGCCGCAACGTCGTGCTGCAGAAGAGCTACGGCGCGCCGACCATCACCAAGGACGGCGTCTCCGTCGCCAAGGAAATCGAACTGGCTGACGCGTTCGAGAACATGGGCGCGCAGATGGTGAAGGAAGTCGCTTCCAAGACCTCCGACAACGCCGGCGACGGCACCACCACCGCCACCGTGCTGGCGCAGGCGTTCATCCGCGAGGGCATGAAGGCGGTCGCCGCCGGCATGAACCCGATGGACCTGAAGCGCGGCATCGACCAGGCGGTGAAGGCCGCGGTCGGCGAACTGAAGTCGCTGTCCAAGCCGTCGTCGACCAGCAAGGAAATCGCCCAGGTCGGCGCGATCTCCGCGAACTCGGATGCCAACATCGGCGACCTGATCGCGCAGGCGATGGACAAGGTCGGCAAGGAAGGCGTGATCACGGTCGAGGAAGGCAGCGGCCTGGACAACGAACTCGACGTGGTCGAGGGCATGCAGTTCGACCGCGGCTACCTGAGCCCGTACTTCGTCAACAACCAGCAGTCGATGTCGGCCGACCTGGATGATCCCTTCATCCTGCTGTACGACAAGAAGATCTCCAACGTGCGCGACCTGCTGCCCGTCCTCGAGGGCGTGGCCAAGGCCGGCAAGCCGCTGCTGATCGTGGCGGAGGAAGTCGAAGGCGAAGCGCTGGCGACCCTGGTGGTCAACACCATCCGCGGCATCGTCAAGGTCTGCGCGGTGAAGGCCCCGGGCTTCGGCGACCGTCGCAAGGCGATGCTGGAAGACATGGCGATCCTGACCGGCGGCGTGGTGATTTCCGAGGAAGTCGGCCTGTCGCTGGAGAAGGCCACCATCAAGGACCTCGGCCGCGCCAAGAAGATCCAGGTGTCGAAGGAAAACACCACCATCATCGATGGCGCCGGCGAAGGCGCGGGCATCGAGGCGCGCATCAAGCAGATCAAGGCGCAGATCGAGGAGACCTCCTCCGACTACGACCGCGAGAAGCTGCAGGAGCGCGTGGCCAAGCTGGCCGGCGGCGTTGCGGTGATCAAGGTCGGTGCCGCCACCGAAGTCGAGATGAAGGAAAAGAAGGCGCGCGTCGAAGACGCCCTGCACGCGACCCGTGCGGCCGTCGAGGAAGGCATCGTCCCGGGCGGCGGCGTCGCCCTGATCCGTGCCAAGGCGGCGATCGCCGGCATCAAGGGCGTGAACGAAGACCAGAACCACGGCATCCAGATCGCCCTGCGCGCGATGGAAGCCCCGCTGCGCGAGATCGTGACCAATGCCGGCGATGAGCCGTCGGTCATCCTCAACCGCGTGGTCGAAGGTTCGGGTGCGTTCGGCTACAACGCCGCCAACGGCGAGTTCGGCGACATGATCGAGTTCGGCATCCTGGACCCGACCAAGGTCACCCGCACCGCGCTGCAGAACGCCGCGTCGATCGCGGGCCTGATGATCACCACCGAAGCGATGGTGGCCGAGGCCCCGAAGAAGGACGAGCCGGCGATGCCGGCCGGCGGCGGCATGGGCGGCATGGGCGGCATGGATTTCTAAGCCCCGCGATCCATCAAGCAAGACCACAAAGCCCGGCCTCGTGCCGGGCTTTGTGCGTTCTGGCGTCCGAGGCGGGAGACTTCCTACCCGCCCCGCGGCAATGTCTGACGCGAAGATCAGAAAACGCCGATATGAACGCGTGCTCGCGGGCGCAACCCTGAGCAGCCGTCCCTGCAACGGAGCGCTGCGTGCCGCGCCTGACCGCACCCCGGCGGCAGGCCGAGGTGTGCGCGCCACTGCCGGCCGCCCACGCCGCTGCGCGTTACGCGCGCCACCTGCCCGAGCGCACGCTGCTGTACGCGCTAGTGCAGGCGCACTACCCGGACTTCATCGCGCGTCTTGAGGCCGAAGACCGCCCGCTGCCCGAGTATGTGCGCGAGGAGTTCGAGACCTACCTGCGCTGCGGCGTGCTCGAGCACGGCTTCCTGCGCGTGGTCTGCGAGCACTGTCGTGCCGAGAGGCTGGTGGCGTATTCCTGCAAGAAGCGCGGGCTGTGCCCGAGCTGCGGCGCACGGCGCATGGCCGAGTCGGCGCGGCATCTGGTGGACGAGGTGTTCGGCCCGCGGCCGGTGCGGCAATGGGTGCTGAGTTTCCCGTACCCGTTGCGCTTCCTGTTCGCCAGCAAGCCTGAGGCGATCGGCCCGGTGCTGGGCATCGTGCATCGTGTGATCGCCGGTTGGCTTGCCGATCAGGCCGGCGTGCCGCGGGATACGGCGCAATGCGGCGTGGTGACCCTGATCCAGCGCTTCGGCAGCGCGCTGAATCTCAACATCCACTTCCACATGCTGTGGCTCGACGGCGTGTACGAGGACACCACCGAGCGTCCGCAGCGCAAGCCGCGCCTGCACCGCACCCGTGCGCCCACATCGGCGCAACTGACGGAACTGGCCAACACCATCGCGCATCGCGTGTGCCGGCACCTGTCGCGCCGCGGCTGGCTCGAAGGCGAAGACGAATCCGTGTTCCTGTCCGACAGCGCGGGTAGCGACGACGGCATGGATGGGCTGCGGATGAGTTCGATGACCTACCGCATCGCCACCGGTCGCGACGCTGGCCGCAAGGTCGTCACGCTGCAAACGCTGCCTGGCGACGCCGGTCCGCTGGAGGGCGACGCCGGCAAGGTCGGCGGCTTCTCGCTGCATGCCGGCGTGGCCGCGGAAGCACACGAAAGCCACAAGCTCGAAAAGCTGTGCCGCTACATCACGCGCCCGGCGATCAGCGAGCAGCGGCTATCGATCTCGCCACAGGGCAGGGTGCGTTACCAGCTCAAGACGCCGTGGCGCAATGGCACCACGCATGTCGAATGGGATGCGGTGGACTTCATCGCCAAGCTGGCGGCACTGGTCCCGCCGCCACGCGCGCATCTCACCCGCTTCCACGGCGTATTCGCCCCGAATGCAAACCTGCGCGCGCAGCTGACGCCCTCGGGGCGCGGCAGGCGGCCTGCGGGCGATGCGGCGCCAGTGGACGTCAGCGCCCACGACGAGCCGCGCAGCCCCGAGCAGAAGCGCCGTGCGATGAGCTGGGCGCAACGGCTCAAGCGGGTCTTTTCCATCGACATCACCACCTGCGCCCACTGCGGCGGCGCGGTGCGGATCGTCGCCAGCATCGAAGACCCCAAGGCCATTCGCGCCATCCTCGCCCACTTCGAGAAACACGGCGCGCTGGAGCAAGCGCACTACCGGCCCGCAGCGCGCGCCCCGCCGCCCGCCGCGTGATGAGGCGCCGGCCACACAGCCGGCAGCCAAGCCAGAGTCCGATCCGATGCGGCCACGACCCCGCAGGGCTGCGCTCGGCCCTGTGCCGGGATTCGGTGAGAAATGGCTACGCACTGAGCCGCTGCGTGGCCCCGCGATGTCGAAAACCCACGCATGAACCCCCGATCTGTGCCCGATCTGTGCCCAAAGCGGCGCTTGCGCGGCCGCTTCCTACCCGCCAGACTCGCCAAAAAGGGCGGTTGAACTTCCTATACCCATATCCCACTTTAGGTTTGGCAGCACCTTTTCAATCAGGTGGTTGTTTACACCAATCCAGCTATTGGCCAATTGAATATTGGTTTCGTCTACTTTTTTTGATTTTTTAAACAGCTTGGTAAAACCGAGTGCCAAAACAGGGGGACCATGTAAAAACGTGCTTCCTGTAATGACTGAACCAACTGTGAGTCCTTTACTGACTTTTTGCAATAAGGATGCTTTTTTATGAGCAGTAGACATAAATCTAACCTTGAGTGTAGAGATTTAAAAAAATGTTCCAACTATAAACAACGGAAATTGAAATACAATTGTATATTTGAAGATGTTGACATTTTTTATGGATTTACCCATTTTCTGCAATTTTAATCCACTTTATCATAAGTGAAGCATTGGTATTTGGTGTATAAAGTTCTTAAAAACTTTTATTGAAACATATATCTCATGTTTTTAGAAATCCGATAAATTGAAAACAATGGAGGGCAGAGTAAAACTTGAAGTGCGACATAAACCACCTAATTAATTTAAAGGGTTTATGGAGTATATAAAATTGTCATACCATCATCTTAACTTTGAAGATCGTACTGCATTAATGCTTGAGTCAAGAAAAGAAGGCTTTTCAGCCAGAAAATTTGCTGAACTCATTAAAAGACATCCTAGTACGATCTATCGTGAGCTTAAAAGAAATAGCATCAATGACGTTTATCAAGCTCAATATGCTTCTGATAACACTTTTGCTAGACGTAGACGTGGTCACAGAAAACTCAAAATCGATTCAATCCTCTGGAAATTTATTGTTGAAGCGATCCGTTGTTTATGGTCTCCTCAGCAAATAGCAAAGCGTTTAAAGACATTTCCTGATTTGGATCAAACAATGAATGTAAGCCATACAACGATTTATTCAACGATACGAGCATTACCCAAGGGTGAGTTGAAAAAAGACTTATTATCCTGTCTACGTCATGAAAATAAAAAGCGAAAAGCTAACGGTGAACCTAAAAAAGATTCTATATTACAGGATATTAAAACTATTCATGAGCGCCCAGCCGAAGTTCAAGAAAGAAAAATACCGGGTCATTGGGAAGCTGATTTAATTAAAGGTAAAGACAATAAAAGTTCGATAGCAACACTTATTGAACGAAATACACGGCTCTGTATCTTGGCAACATTACCTGATGCAAAGGCAGAATCAGTGCGCAAGGCTTTAACTGAAGCTCTGAAATATTTACCTGCAGAACTGCGTAAAACGTTGACCTATGACCGTGGACGTGAGATGTCAGAACATAAAATACTCGAAGAAGATTTAGGCATAGATGTATATTTCTGTGACCCACATTCACCCTGGCAAAAAGGCACATGCGAAAATATGAATGGTTTAATTAGGCAATATTTACCTAAAGGGATTGATTTAAATCAGGCAGATCAGCATTATTTAAATCAAGTTGCCATGTCACTGAATACTCGTCCTAGAAAGGCGTTAGATTGGCTTACACCATTAGAGAAATTTGCTCAGCTTGTTGATTATCATATGGCTTTTGAAACTGTCGCACCTCATGTTTGAATTCGCCGATGTATGGGATTGTTGGATGAGAAAGCTAAACATATTAACGATACATATATTGGGGTGTGGAAGCTGATTCAATTGTTAAGTCATACAAATAGTTATGCAGAAATAGGGGCATACCTAGGCCATATAAATGCTCATACAGGTACGTTAAAGCTTTATCATTTAAATGCATTCTATCAAATAAATGAGGTATATCTATTACATGGAATGTATGCTGTTATGCAAGATATAATTGAAGAATTAATTTATGAAATAAATGATCTGAATAAAGATAAAGAGGGAATTCTTGATGATGTCAAGTTAAAAGGAGAAAAATATTATTGGAAAAGATCTGATCTAACTCAATTCCAAGAACTTAAAGATATACTTACTCCGACTCAAATAGTAGAAGTATCAAGTATAGGTGGAAGGTCCAATGTTATAGATTCCAAACCTACAGAAATGTACTTATCTTATTGGAATAACAACATTCTTCCAGAAATTAAAAGAGCAAAACAGATATCACTTTTTGATTTAATCTTATTAATATCAAATCACTATTTGAAAAGTACAAAAATTATTGGGGATTTTATATTTTCTTATATTTATGTTAAAGATGGATTTTTAAGAAAAGAACAAGAAGAAAATATTTTAAGGATTATAGAATCATTACATAATCCCATGAACATCGATAAGGACAATCCATCTGTTCACTCTATACTGAAAAAAATAAGTGTAAGTAATGATTTTTCTGCAAGTGATTATGAACTACTTCATATCACAATTTTTGATACTAAAATATTATCAGATCTTTTTTTATCCCAAGATAGAGATATTCAATATTTTGAATCTACTATATTGTTCAAGCTACCTAATCAGCAACAAGATCATCTATTAAAAGAAAATGAAAAATTGAAATATGAAATAAAGCAATTACAAAAGCAACCAAATGTATTAGAAAAAACAAATAATAAAAATTTATATGTATCTGATTTATTGAAAAGTAATAATGATAAGTTTTGTTCACTTGTATATCTTATTGAGGATTTTTGCCATACATTTGATATGTTAATTTATGAGTTATCTACATTTCTACTTTTGAATGAATTTGAAAGTCAAACTATAGTATATGTTAATATTAATAAAATAAATTGCATCGCTTTAGATGCATATAGCTCTACAAAGGCTGTACATCACATTTTAAATATTTTAAGTGATAAAAAGTTTAATAGCACAAGATTTGAAAATGGATACGATGATGATTTGATGTGTGAATTAGGGCATATTAATATTGAAATAAATAGCCTTTATAATTTTAAAGCTTTAAATGATTTAAAAGTTAATATCTGCTCTGGCAATAAGGTCTTTGGTTCGGCTAATTATGGCGATTTAAATATAAAAGAGGTAAATGATACTTTACGAAATTATAGAGAGTCCCAACCTAAAATATTTAGTGATGAATGGTATGACATGCATCCTAAATTGAAAGAAGTTAGAGATGTTGTCCCTCAAGAAAAACCCAGTACATTTGCCGAACATATAAACAAACACCCTGTTCTTCAGCCAGATCATCCCAATCATGCGCCAGAATTGAAACTTGCTTTTGAATTGTGGGAAGAAATCTATGTAAATGGTAAATACGTCGAATCGCACAGTAAATCAGTAGAGCAACTTTTATCTGAAAGGGGCTACGAAGTACGATCTGTTAAAACATTAGATTTGACCAATCTTGCTAAAAGAATAATTGCTATTACAAATAAAATTAATCCCAAAAAAAACAAGTAATTAATTATATGTCACACATATGTGACACATGAGATAGTTCAAGAAGCCTTTTATGTGTCACAAATTAATTTATATATGACACTTGTATGACACCTTAGTATTTTTGATGTAATAAACCCATCCTAACAGCAAGATGGGTTTTTTATGGAGACTATAGTTTTAACAAATAAGTCAGCAGTGACTTACTTTTTGGGATTGTTTTTATCAATATCATTAATCCAATTTTCAAGACGAGTAATTCGTTCCAATATATCTGATGACAAATCATCTTTATCAGTATTAATTATTTCTCTAGCTTCTTTAACTAAGGCTTCTTTTAATAAGTCTTGTGCTTCATCTTCAATACTTCGATTTTTCAAAAGAGCAATTCGTTTTAATTTTTCATATATCTCACCTGCCATAGGAACGACTAAATATTCATTTGTTCCTGAATTTTCGCCTTTAAGTAGAAACTCAGGTGTAGTACCTAAGAATTCCGCTAATTTGTGAATAGTAACAGAACGAGGAATACTATTTTTCACTTCATAATCAGATATTTGTTTTCGGCTTAGTCCAACATGATCAGCTAATTGTTGTTGAGATAAATTCATTTTTGCACGCAAATGTTTTAAGCGTTCGCTAAAAGAATTTTCCATAAAGTTAGTCTCACTTATTGACAAGTTATAAAACCTATCTTAACCTATCATAAATTATCAAATACGAGAGGTAATGATAATAAATGTATACTTTTTCAATTGATGACGAAATTGCAGATATCGTCAAACAAGCAGCAAAACGCGAGAACCGTACTACTCGTGGACAGTTCAAACATTTACTTATAAACGCATTAATACAGCAAGGATTATATCCTAAAAACCAACCAAAAGGTGTCAGTGAACCTATCAAGAATGGAAATCAAAATGAAATCTAAAGAATCTGTATATGTAAAAGTCCGCTTGGAAGTTGATTCACATAAGCAACTCAAGGCGAAAGGTGAGCGTGATGAACGTTCAATGAATTATTTAATTAATAAGGCTGTTAAGTTATTAATTGCTCAAGAAGGAGATAAAACATGAATGCAATTGTACCTTTGCAAACACAATCTATGAATAGTTTAGAAATTGCTGAACTTGTTGAGAAACGCCACGACAATGTTAAACGCACTATCGAAAGTCTTTTAAATACAGATGTTATTGTCCAACCTCAAATTGAGGATGAACAATCTAAAGATGCTATGGGGCGTATTCGCACAACTCAAGTATATAAATTCAGTGGAGAACAAGGCAAACGTGACAGCATCATCGTAGTTGCTCAACTTTGCCCAGAGTTTACGGCTCGTTTGGTAGACCGTTGGCAAGAACTTGAAGCACAAGTGGTAAAACCTGTTGATCCGATGCAGGCACTGTCGGACCCAAATATTTTACGTGGCTTACTACTCGGGTACTCAGAGAAAATGGTTGAACTTGAACAGAAAGTTGAAGTTATGCAACCAACTATTGATGCCTTTGACCGAATTGCAACAGCAGATGGAAGTTTGTGCTTAACGGATGCAGCTAAGACTTTACAGCAAGAACCACACAAATTTAACAAGTGGCTAAATCTGAATGACTGGTTCTATAAACGGACAGGTAGTAAACACTGGGTTGGTTATCAGGAAAAGATTAAAGCCGGTTATTTAGAACATAAAGTACGAGATATCCAAATGCCAGATGGTTCAAGCAAAATCACAGAGCAAGTAAGAGTTACACCAAAAGGACTAACTCGACTTTCTAAATTATTAGGTAATAAAAATGATTAATTCAAACAATAAAAAAGCCCTCACGAAACTTGGCGGAATCAAGGGCTTTTGGATTGCTAACATTAAGGAATATTAACGATGAACAGTATGACTCAAATACATCGCAATATCAACTTTGCTGCTTTACTGAGCTTTGAACAGATCCAGCAATATGAAACTGATGAAGTCGGCATGATGCGCCGGTTGACATTGGCATCATTAACCAAGTCATTCGATGAGTTATTAGAACCTACAATCCATAGTGAAGAAGGTGCGGAAGCATTTTTACAGTTACTCGATTGCTCAGCTAATTGTATTGAATATCTAAAAGATATGTTACAGCTGGCAGAACAAGCTAAAGTACGATTAGGTATGGTTGGAAATGCTTACTTAGAAAAACAACAGGGAGCAGGGGAATGAATATAACCATCAAAGAACCTGTAGCTGTGATTGAAGCTGATCTGAAGCACATGATTGAGCTAATTTCTTATGCCAGTGATGTTGCTGAACAGCTCAATGTCATGTGCAAAGTTATTGAAGAAAAAGCAGATAAACATGGAGATATTAAGAAGCTGGCTCATGTTGCTCGTTGTCATGCTGAAAGCTGGGCAAACCTGTTTGATGTAGATCGAGAGGAATATCAGAATAAATATTTTCCAAAGTAATCAGGACTCAGCCTTGCTTGAGCAGGGCTAATCCTTACAATTAATTTGAATATACCCACTAAAATTACAAGGGGGAAAAATGTCAGAACAACAATTTAAACAGATTCATGATTTTAACGAAATTTTAACTCGTCCAAATTTTATAGAGTCTGCGGTCATTTCTAAACAGGAAGATGGAATTAAGCTCAAAGAGCTTGTTGCACATTACCAGTTAAAAGAACGTGTGAAATGTGGAATTGCTCAATGTGGCACTAAACATTTAATGGGGTACGTTGTGACCTTATCGAATGGCAAGGAAATCATTATTGGGAATAAATGCGGTAAGAATAATTTTGGTGTGGATTTCACAAATAAAGAACGTGAGTTCAAAAGCCAAAGAGAACGTGCAGAACAACATCAATTTATTAAAGATACATTTACAAAGTTGCCTGAACTTAAACAGACTTTTGAAAACGTATTGCTTCAATCAGGACCATTAACTTTTATTGATATTCAAAAAGCCGTAAAGGGGTTCAATGGTGAAGCATTTGATTATTGGATGCTTCAAGTAATTCGAAGTAGAGTTTCTTCAAATGGTGTGATAACTGAAGAAAGATTTAAGACTGAGGAAGAGCGAGAGATCGAAGAAATTTTTAATGAAGGTATGAATAAGAGTTATGTAAGTGATACCAAAATTGTTACTGTCGCCGTGATTGAGCATTTTGATATCGTAGCAAATTGGCATAAAGCTGAAAAGTTAAAAGCATATTTTGAAAAGATACATCGGGAGATAAGAGATCCTGCGGGTATGCCTAATGATGTATTTAAAAACCTTGTTAAGGATTTACGGCTATACGACCATAATTTGCGTGAGTTGAAAGAGTTTTGTACTTATGGGAACAGACTTCTTACAAAAGAGAATCTTTCGAAATTATCTGTACTGTTTAATAAGAGTGATGAACTGAAAAAATTGAATGGTTTTATAGAGAGTATTAGTCAGAGAATTAAAGGGGTATTGTGATTAACTGGGCAAGTATCCAAGAGATGCTCTTTGTATTCATTGGTTAAACTTGTAATACGGTTTGATTTTGGCATCCAAATGATTCTTGACCTTGATCAAAGCATATGGCATATTTCTGTTATAGTCGTGCAAGTTGTAAGTAGACGACACGACTAACAAGGTATTCTCGAATGTCCAAGTGCCTTAGCAATTTACGAGATGGTGACGGGAACAATGAAAGGACAACCCCAACCCCCTAGATTCAGTGGGTATTAGCGCATAGACAAAATGCAAAGTGAATCAGTTAAGTCAGAAGAGGCTCACAGAAATGTGGGCTTTTTTGTTGCCAAAACCTTTGACATTTTTATTTAAAAATGTTTCATAAGGATATGATTTTGAATGGAAATGTTTTGATATTTTGGGTGACAAAATGAAGGTAATAAAACAAATCCTCTGCCGACACGTTTGGGAATATTCAGATTTCTTCACAGTGAGAGAGTGTAGGAAGTGTGGGAAGGTGGTGCAGGCTTAGTTGCATTACACTTATAAAAGCCAAATAACAACAGATTGATGACGCTTCTCGACAGAATTTGACGCTTTATATTTTTTTATCCTTTGACTTTATTAATTTATCTAAGTTGACACTGATTTTATAAATGTCTAATATTGCCTAATATAGTCTAAAGGCTACTATAACTATTTCTCTGAGAACTTTTTAGGTTTTGACTAAGTTCGCATAGTATTAAGAATGAATTTTAAAGGTAATTTCATGTCATCAAGTCCACTAATAGAAGTGGTTTTCGAAGTTAGGTTCGCACCTAAAAATAATTTTGCTACGGAATTATTGATAGCGATTAACCAAGTATTCGGCAATCATTTAAGTATTATTCATGCTGATGGCTTGCAATTTCCTGCTGAGTTAAAGGCTCAACAACAAGAGTTTTATTACGTTCCATCATATAGAGTTAACTATTCATTATTTTCTCTATGGATTTCTGATGGCGCACTAATTGTATTAATGAACACATTAGATTCTCAATATAAAGGATGGTGTGACTTCAAAGAAATTCCTTTACAAATTATTGAAATTTTAAAAAGAAAAGATAAAGTTAATGAAATTCAAAGATTTTCGTTGAAATATACGAATCTAATTCCAACGGAATTGGCCCTAAAGGACCTAAATATTTCATTAAAGATTGGTAATAAAGATTTAAATGAAAGTGAAAAACTCTCCTTGAAAACCGAAATTAAAGAAGGTGATTTCATTAGCATTACTGATATATCTTCACATGTAGAGCTTGAAAATAGAAGTGATATTACTGGCGAAACTAGGAGATTAGCAGGAACATTATTTATTATCGATGTGATTAGCAATAAAGGAATAAGTGGTTCAGAAAATGTAGATGCTGATTTTTTAGAAGGTCTAGAAATTTTGCATACTAAAGCAAAGCAAATCTACTCAACAATTTATCAAAATAAAAATTAGGAGATATTTATGAGCAGTTTGAATGTTCGTGCTTCAATTACTCCAACTCTAACTGGCGTAATATTTGCAACAGCTTTGGGTGGTGCATCTATTAGCACTTATGCTAATCATAGTATGCCTAGTAATTATGAAGCATTGTATAAAACACCACAGATTGATTTAAATAAGACTTCTCAAACTTTTTCATCTGTAGTTTTATCCAATCAGTTTAATATTCATGAAACGGATAATCTGATGATTCAAGTTTTTGAAAAAATATCAAAAGATTCAAAGCCTTTAAATGAAAAATTTGCTAAAATCCTATCAGATAACATACTAGATTTATTCTGATTATATAGGGTCTTAGAGTGGTTGCTACTGATAAGTTTTCTCGATTACTTCCTAATTACTTAACTGATGCTACAAGGAAGAATTTTGATGCAGCTTTAAAGGATTTCGTACAAAACGAAAGAATTACTCAAGACCCATTTAGCCCTTTTAAAAATGAGTATTTCTTACAAGGGGATCTTGTAAGAAATGTACCCTTTTCTTATTGGAAAAATAATCAATTATGCACAGCAGTCGTACCACAATGTATTATTTTAAGTAATACGTGTGATATTGATGTAGCTAATTCAAGAAGAATTCCTTTAGATTGCCTATTAGCTCCAGTAATAAGCTTGGAAAAATATGAGGCCCTTTTAAGAAGAGAGGGAGCTACGGAAGATGAGCTTAAAAGTTTTAATCAAAATTTAATGCAATATAAAATTACCAACTTATTTCATTTACCAATAGATAGTAATGGTAAATATGCTCCGCATGAAAAAGGTTATATAGTTCAATTAGATAAAGCTTATTCTTTACCAAGAATAGTACTTGATATCAAACAACATGTTAGATCTTTGAATCAATTCTTTTCTTATCTTTTTACATTTCAAATCTCAGTAAACTTATGTCGTTTTCATGACAAGGTGGATAGAGATGCAAATGTATGTTTTTAATATTTTCATAAATTAAACCAACCTCCTTCGGGAGGTTTTTTATTGGGTGACATTTATGATCCATCTCAATACAAAAAGCTCACTAAGAAATCGGAAATTAAAACAAAACCAAGATCAAGACCTTTACTTAAGGCAAAAAAAGCATACATAGAAGCACTTGAAGACTTTGAGCAACCGCTGAATGTATTCAAAATTAAATATGAGAAACTATTCCAATTTGAATCAACAAAACATTGGTGTTTCGATTTTCATCTTATTGAGCAAAGAATTTTAGTTGAAATTTTAGGTGGACGTTAGTGGACGGATGATGATTTATGGCAGCTCTAAAAAAAGAGGTTAAGCTCTATATAGTTAGGTCACTTGCTGTGTTTAACACACCATCAGAAACTGTGGAGCTCGTCCACCAAGATTTCGGAATAAAAGTTACTAAGCAGCAATGTGAGAAATACGACCCAACAAAGCGATCAGGTGAAAATCTTAGTGAAGAACTGAAGAAAGATTTCGAAAAGACGCGTGAAATGTTTTTAGGTAAACCTGAAAGTATTCCTATAGCCAATTTGGCTGTACGACTTCGACGATTAGAAAATCAATATCAGAAGCATTCTAAGAATCGTGTAGCTGCTTTAAATATTCTCAAACAAGCTGCTGAAGATGTAGGTGGCAAATACACCAATAAAACAGAATTGACTGGTGCGGGCGGTGGACCACTTCAAAGTGAAAATACCACATATGTAACGGCAACACCTGAAATGATAAAGCAGGTGTGGGATGAACTCGAAAGTAAATACTAGTTTGCTAGAAATGCAAATGGAAAGGGAGCGTTGTGAAAGAGAACATTTGTTCTTCACACGCCGTTTTTTCTTACCGAGGATGGGGTTTAAATTTTCGGTCAATTGGCATCATGAATATATTGCTGACAAGATTGACGAGGTTATAGCTGGTAATGTTAAGAACCTAGTTATTAATGTCCCACCCGGTAGTGGTAAAACTGAACTTTTAACAAATCTTATTGCCCGTGGTATTGCTAGAAATGCCCGATCAAGATTTTTATATTTATCATTTTCTCAGTCATTGGTTGAGGATGTTTCAGCAACAGCACGTAACATTGTAAAGTCAGAGGATTTTCAAGGGTTATGGCCAGTTAAAATTTCCACTAGTACAGATGCAAAATCAAGTTGGAAAACTACCGTAGATGGTTACGATGCAGGGCATGTATATTCAGCTTCAATGGGTGGTCAGGTTACTGGTCGCCGTGCTGGTACATTAGCCAATGAGGGATTTACAGGGGCGATTATTCTTGATGACCCTCTCAAGCCTGAGGATGCATTTAGCCAAACTGCAAGACGCAAAGCAAACCGTAAAATTCTAAATACGGTCAATTCACGTAAAGCGCGTTCCGATACACCAATCATATTGATCATGCAGCGTTTGCATGTTGAAGATCCGACCAACTTTGTGATGACTGGAAATGTTCCTGGTGAATGGGAACAGATCAGTATTCCAGCGTTGATTGATGATGATTATATAAATCGGCTACCTGAAAACATTCAGCGAAAAATCCCGCGTGATTTTGAAAGGGACGAAAAAGGTCGTCAGAGTTATTGGCCATTAAAAGAATCTTTACAGTCTCTACTGCAGTTGGAGCAAGGTGGACAAGATAAAGACGGAGCCACTGTCTCCCGTTACACATTTGCCAGTCAATATCAGCAAGCACCTAAAAAACTGGGTGGTGATTTGGTTAAAGCTGAATGGTTTGGACGTTACCTAAAATTACCTGTTCTTAAATGGCGGGCAATCTGGGTTGATACAGCGCAAAAGACGAAAGAGCATAATGATTATTCTGTATTTTTATGCGGTGGTCTTGGGCATGACGGTAAACTTTATATTATTGATGTGAAGCGAGGTAAGTGGGAAGCACCAGAGCTGATCAAGGAAGCTAAGTTATTTATCAATAAGTATAAAGAATCCAATACAGAAATTGGCAAGCTTCGATATATGGCCATTGAAGATAAAGCTTCAGGTACAACGCTTATTCAAACCATTTCACGACAAACTACATTGCCGATCCGAGCCATTCAACGAAGCATAGATAAACTCACACGCACAATGGATGTAGTGTTTTATGTTGAAGATGGCATGGTCATGTTGCCAGCATCTGCGCCATGGCTATTGAACTATGTAGAAGAGATAGAAGGATTAACCGCTGATATGACACATGATCATGATGATCAGTGGGATCCTACCATTGATGCGATTAATGACACTGTTGCAAGTAAGCCAACTGTATTTGATTAGGAAAAATTATGGCTAAGAAAAATAAGCCTGACGCTATCGGCGATGCAGGGGCTTACACTAATTTTGTGTCTAATATCGGCACAGGACGTGATAAAGCATCACATGGGCATTTTGTGCGCCGTGATATTGGAGATGATCAACTTGAAGCGGTATATCAGGATTGGTTAGCGCGTCGAATTGTGAATCGCCCAGCAAGCGACATGCTTCGTGCTGGATGGTTTTATGAAGGGATTCAAGGCAATGACTTGGCAAAACTGATTGAAGCCTGTGACAAATACAATCTAAACAAAATATTACTGTCTAGTTTGATTCTATCTCGCCTGTATGGTGTTGTTTACGTTTTATTAGGTACAGCAGATGGGAAAACTTTAGATCAACCATTTGAGCTTAAAAAGCTTGGAATTGGACGATTAGAGTTTTTTACTGTCATTAAAAAGAAATATGTCACGGCAGATAAAACTAAGTATTTAACGCCACAAGAAAGCGGTGGATTACTTAAACAGCCTGAATTTTACAAATTACGTTTTGATGATGGGAAACCCGAACAGCGTATACATCACACCCGGTTAATCAAAATTTGTCATGCAGATGTTGTGAATGAAGAACCACAAAGCATTTTACAGGAAGTTTATAACGACTTATTGGACCATGCGAGTGTGAAACGTGGTGCAGCAAGCTTAGTGCACGAGGCAAAGATCGATATTATCCGTACACCAACCCTTGTCGAAAAAATCAAGGAAGATATGAAAGCCGTGACTGAGCGTTTTTTAAGTGTGGGTTTGCTTAAAGGCTTAAACGGCATGTTGGTTTTGGATAAAGAGGAAGAGTACGACTCTAAATCTTATACATTCGGTGGCTTGCCTGAAATGATGCGCGAATTTTCGATTCAAACCTCAGGTGCAGCGGATATTCCTTACACCATTTTATTTGGGCAGTCACCTGCAGGTTTAAATGCTACTGGTGAGCATGACACTCGTAATTATTATGACGGAATTGCTACAAAGCAAATATGGGATGTAAAGCCAGCATTAATGAAGTTTTTAGCTGTGATTTGCCAATCTACATTTGGTCGGCAATTTGCAGGTTTGAATGTGGTTTTTAATCCATTGTGGCAATTGGATGCCAAAGTCCGTTCTGAGGTTGAGAAAAATAACAAAGAACGTGATCAAGGTTATTTGGATATGGGTATTTTGACCGAGCCACAAATCGCACGTCAGTTGCAAATTGATGGCGTTTATTCTGTGATTGATGATGATCACATTAAGTTATTGGAAACGATGGTGGAAACGGACAATGAACAAGACAATTCAAATCCTAAAGCCATTCCTCCAACAAGCGAAGAAGAGTAAACGCGGTAGAAAGGCGAAATTAAAACCGATCAAGGTAAATCGCCGTATTGAGTTGTATTACACAAGACAACTTTTAGCGATCGCTCACTATTGCCAAGAACAGACCAAGGAGATTGTTTTACCCACCATTGGCGAAAACATTGGTGACAGCTGGTTCACTGAAATGTTTTCTAAAATTCGGGATAAAATTGTTCGATATGTTTCCGAAACATCCAAGCCATTAGCAACCAAGGTTGTAAATGATGTAAGGCAAGAAGTGGATAGTCAAATTGCCAATCATACTAAATCATCAATTGGTGTGGACTTAACGCCTTTCTACCAAGCAAGTGATATTCAAACCACTGTAGATCAGTGTATTGCTGCCAATGTATCGTTAATTAAATCGATACCGCAGCAGTATGCTGATAAATTGGAAGCTTTGGTTTTAAATGCTTTGCAGACTGGACAAACCAATGAAGAGCTTGCTTTAGAAATTCATAAGCTAGGTAAAACTACGGAGTATCGGGCGCGCTTAATTGCGTCTGATCAGATGGGTAAGATTAATTCTAATATCAATAAGCAACGTCAATTGGCTTTAGGTGTTGAATCTTATACATGGCAGACGGCCAAGGATGATCGAGTACGTCCAGATCATCAACATAAGCATGGTAAAACTTTTCGATGGGATGAACCGCCAAGCGGTGGGCATCCTGGTGAACCAATTCGCTGTCGTTGTGTGGCGTTGCCAAATTATGAAAATATTTTGGTTTAGATACTTGAAATATAAAAATTTACCCTCAATAAATATAATTATCATTCTTTATTTATAAAATTATGAAATCACAACTTAGAAAAGCAATTTTAGAATGGCTTAGAGGGCAGGAAGATGGTTATTTGTTTAATAACCAAAACTTTTTAACTACAGCTGGTTCTCAATATCTTTCATTTAATGGACACGTATTAGTTAGTGATAAAGTCTTCAATACATTTAAAGCTCCATGGCAACCCTTAAATGCAAGTATTGAAATTCCAGTGAAATTAGGGGATGAGAATTTTATTTTGACCTTTAATTTATTTAAAGTCTCTAGTACACCTGATAATTTTTTAGTTATTGCATCTAACGGAACAGAAGCTGAGTTTAAATATTTAAAACGTCAAGTTTTGAAGAATGATTTAGAGAAAATGGAGAACTCATCAAATGATGCTTTACTTGTAAGTTCACGTGTCAGAAATGAAGATGGTAGCTATCTGTCAAAACAAGATGCATTAAATGAAGTTGAAGTGCTAAAAAGTTGGTTAATTGATCAATCTTTATGGAGTTAAACGAAATAATGTTCACATTGGTGGGTATTTATTGAGATAGGTAACAAATCAGGAAAAATGACAATGACGCAACGATACGCTATAGGAATGACAGATCGCCAGGCTTTTGAAATGGCTGTGTTAGGATTGCAAAAAGCATTTCAACTCTTAGAGGACGATAAGGAACAAAGACTGGTATTAATTGTTCCTCTTTATAATTTTTCAGATACTTGGTTAGGCAAAGCGATTGATGCAGTTAAGGCTTTAGGGTTTTCAGCAGAATTATTAGAAAAAAATAGAGTGATCAAAATCGATAAGGTGAATATTGAATTACTTTCATCTGCACATATAGATCGAGCAAAGATTTCTGATGTTTTAGTTGCTTATTTATCAACAGATAAAGATTTGGTTAAAATTGATAATCTTGTTGCAGTAAAGAATGTAGTTTTTATCCCTCATCTCCAAGAAGAGTTAGATGGTTGGATTGAAAAATGGAATCCCGAAATTTTATAAAGCTAAATATCAATAGAACCCACCATTATGGTGGGTTTTTTTATGAGAAAAATTTATGAAAATCCTATATCAACTCAAAATTGGTGACTTTGCGCCAAGTGAATCATCACGCTCATTTACCAAAGAAGGGTATTTGAAATGCGTTAATGTTCGCTTAGCGAAAGCACCGCAGGTACGGCAGTACTACGCCTATGAATTCCCATCATTAGAGGGATTCACGGCTGACCAAAACATTAACGTCTATACACCTGCAGATGAACTTTTTAAGCCTGAATCGGTTGCAAGTTTTAATGGTGTGGATGCTACTGACTATCACCCACCTAAGAATGAGATTAACGCCTCTAACTGGAAAGATTATCACATTGGCTATTGTGAGAACGTGCGCCAAGAGGGTGATTATTTGGTGGGGGATTTGCTTATTAAGGATAAGGTTAGTATCGATCTGATCCAAAGCAATGAGCGCATTGAAATGTCGCTTGGTTACGCAGCACTTCTTGTTTTAGAAAATGGTACTGCACCTGATGGCACGCCGTACCAAGCGAAGTTTATTAATTTTATTGGCAATCATGTGGCACTGGTGAAATACGGTCGCTGTGGTGGTGATTGTCGCATCGGTGACCAAAAACCAAGCCCAAAGGGGAAAATAATGGAAGTAGAAGTAAATGGTATCCGCTTCGATATCGGTGATAACAAGCCTTTAGCGGATGCCTTAAACATCCAAAAACAACAATTGGAAAATTTAAAAGCGGCCAAATTAAAAGTGGGCGATAAGCAATTTTCTATCGGTGATGAATTACCTGCAGTACAAGCGGTCGTTGATCAATTACATACAGACAAAGCAACACTTGAACAGAAAGTCGGTGATTTGGAAAAAAATCAAATGACACCTGAAAAACTAGAACAAGCAGCAGCTGAGCGTGCTTCGGTCATTGCTGATGCTAAAGCATTATTGCCGACGGTCAAAACTGATGGTTGTACATGCGAACAGATCAAACGTGATGTGATTGCATCAAAAACAGGTGACAGCCTTGTGACAGCGGTTCTAGGTGGTGTAACTGTAGGTGATGCAAAGCCTGAACAGGTTGATATGGTATTCCGTGCCTTATCAGCCGTAAAAGGTACTAACCCATCAAATCCAGTGGGTGATGCTCTTAATTTCCAGCAACAACAAAAAGTTGGGGATCAGGATCCAAACTTGGGTAAACAAGAGCAGGGCTATAGCAAAGCGACTGCATATAAAACAATTTAAGGAAGGAACATCATGGTTCAACAATATGATGCTGCACCTGGTATGAAAGCTCGTTTAAATGGTCCAGAAGATATTTTGTCTTTACCGTTTTCGGGTGCTGGTGTGGCCAATGATGGTGATGTGGTCATTATTAATACTGATGGTAAATCAGTTTCCAATGTGACAGATGCAACCAATAAAAAATATGGGGTAATTATTCGCCATGGTGTTGGTAAGTCTGGGAAGAATTCAGCTGGTAAGGAAGCATACCAAGCCACTGACATGGTACCAACCATGACAATTGGATCACTTTGGGTAAAAGCCACAACACCTGTAACAGACATTACAGCAAATGTTTATGTCAAAACCGCCAACGGTACAACTGATGCGCCGTTAGGTTCCTTATCACCATCTGCTACAGATGGTACTCAATTGCCTAATGCATCATGGGAGACGATTTCCAATGCACAAGGTTTGGCTGTTGTACGTTTACGTGGGGCATAACAAATTATGAGTAAACTCGCTCAGATGAAGCTACGATTGACTCCCGTAGCTCAAATTGTTCAAGCTGCTATTGGTGATGCATTTAACTTTGATGCATTGGCACAGCTTTTTGTCAAAATTGAAGAACAAAACGAAATCACACCGCAACTTGAGCAGGTCATGGACTATGCCAAGTATATTCCAGTAATGCCTGTAAACGGTGTCTTTGGTGGTGGTGAGGTGCTTTCACGTAAATGGGGCGTTGGTATCGGTAAAGACTATGCAGGTACTGGCAATGATATCCCATTGGCTGAAGTTGAATATGACACAGTTGCATTGCCAATTAAGGTTGGTACGATCGGTTATCAATATTCAATTATGGAGCTTGAAGCTGCTCAAAAACTTGGTATGACCTTAGAAGCCGATAAAGTTCAGTCAGCACGTTTGGCAGCAGAAAAGCATTTAAGCCAAGTTGCATGGTACGGCAATAGCAAAACTGGTGTTAAAGGCTTCTTGGATCAGACAGGTGTAACGGTTGTTACTGGTCAGCATAATTGGGCAACAGCCACAATTGAACAGATTCTTGGTGATTTTAATGCCAGCCTTTCTGATTCCGAAAACCTATTTGATGGTGATGTATCGGTACAGCCTGACACATATCTCATGGCATCAAACCAATATATGCATTTATCAACACGTGTGGTACCTGATTCAGGTGGTAAGACATTTCTTAAATATATCGAAGAAAATAATATTTTTACCACACAAGGTAAGACATTAACGATTCGTGGTTTAGGGCGTTCAAATGGTAAAGGTACCGCTGGCGCAGATCGATCAGTGATTTACCGCCGTGATCCATCATGTATTCAAATGAAATGTGATGATGTTTCTTTCTTGGCTGCTCAACCTGCAGGTTTGGATATCAAAGTACCTGGTCATTATAAATATCAGGGTGTTTGGTTGAAGCGTGTTGATTCGCTTCGCTATTTGGATCATGCATAAGGTTTAAATCACTATGAAATATTCATATTTATATAGCGGCTTACAAGCCGCTTTTGTTTTTTCTGGGCTTGCTGTTTTACCTACTGGTGTGCCGACTTCTGTTGATGAAGATGTACATAAAGCATTATCTAAAAATAAGTTTGCTAAACATCTGATCGATTCAGGTGATTTAACTGTTACCGAAATTGCTGAAGATGCTGTGGTAAAAGCAACTGGCAAAGGTGCAGGTAAAACATCTGGCAAAGGAAAGACTGAAGGTGCGGCATCCGATGCAGCGAAAGCGGCTGGTGAAGCAGAATTAGCCACAGTTCAGGCTGAATTAACCGAACTTGGTATAACTTTCGCTGATGACGAAACGCTTGAGCAACTTCAGGCTAAATTAACCCAAGCCAAAGAATAAAGGTGGGCTATGGATCCGCAGACGTTTCGGGAAAAATTTAAATCAGATTCCCAACTTTATAATTCAAGTGACACTGAGATAACAGAAGTTTTAGAAGAAGCTGAACTTGTTGTGTCTGTTATTGAATTCGGGAAGCTGAAAGAGCGTGCTGTAGGTTTATATGCAGCACATATTCTGAAAGTTCAAAAAACCAACCCAAATGGCACAGCTATTTCAAATGCTTCGAGTATGTCTATCGCTGGTCAGAGTGTGAGTTATGCTCGATCATCTAAAGAAACATTCTATGACCAAAGCATTTATGGCCAACGCTATTTGGCATTAAAAAATTCAATCCCGATTGATGACAAAGGCACCAATCCTAATAGTTTGAGTGTTGGTGCTTTTGTTATTTAGGAGAAAGGTATGTCATTTAAATATCAAGCACCTGAGACATGGAAAGCTGAATCTCTTACGATTTCAGGTGTAAATTATGAAGTGAAAAACGGTATTGTTTCATCTAATGAAGATATCTATTTTGCTTTACAGCCTTTGCAATTCTCTCGTTATGTTGAAGAACCTAAAAAAGCTGTAGCGGTTACTGCTAAATAGGTGACTTATGGTTGATTCTGTAGATGTTCACATTCAACTCAATGAAGAAAATAATCGCGTCAAGGTTGAAATACGTCGAACAATCACAGCATTAACTTTAAAACTTCAAAGGATGGTGCAAGAAGACATGCTAAGCGGTCAGAGGTTGAATGTTCAATCTGGTCGGTTACGTGGTTCACTTGCCTCAAAAGTTGAAGAATCTGGTGGTGTGATTGAAGGGATTGTCTCAGCGGGTGGCGCGCATGTTAAATACGCATTTATCCATGAGTTTGGCTTATCTGGATCTATTGGTATAAAAGAACACATGCGACATATCAAGCAAGCCTTTGGTAGACCTATCACCCCACGTGATGTTCTTGTCAAAGCACATAGTCGCAATGTAAATGTTAAAGAGAAGCGGTTCATGCGTGATTCACTGGATGAAATTGCCAAAATTGTGCCCAAAGATATCGACAAGGCGATTGAGCGAGGTTTGAATGGATAGTGAAATTATTTACCAAGCCTTATTTGATCGGCTTTCAAATGTTCAAGGAATGGTTTCAGTTAGTCGGCGTTTAAAACATTTCAACCATGTAAATAATGACCAACGTCCAGCATTGTTTGTTACACAAGGGAATCAAGCTGAAAATCCTGTAAAGGGATTGAACGCTAAGATTATTTTAAGTGCTGACTTGTATTTATATGTGTACGAAGCTGATCCAGTTAAAGCAATTTCAACACAAATAAATATCTTTGTTGATGCTGTTCGTGAAGCCATTAAGCCTGATTTTCCAGAGATATGTGAATATCAAACCTTAAATGGCTTGGTTGAGCATTGTTGGATTGATGGAACAATTGAGGTTTATGAGGGTGTAGACGGAATGCTGGATGGACAAGGGATTGCGATTATTCCTGTCCAAATATTAACAACCAATTAAACAATTAACCTAAATTATGACCGCCTAAATGGCGGTTTTGTCATTTTAAAGAGGTCAAAATAAATGGCTCAATATTTATTTGGTGCGGGCAAAATTTTTGCTACACCTATTTTAGATGTTTATGGACAACCTATAAACAATCCCACACCTGTTGAAGTTGGAGTAATGCAAAACACTTCCGTTGATATTTCATACGATATGAAAGAATTATTCGGACGTGGACAGTTTGCTGTAGATGCAGCGCGTGGAAAAGGTTCAATTAAGTGTAAAGCGACTATTGGACGTATCAGTGGCGCATTACTCAATTCAATCTTCTTTGGTGGTGTGATTGCAGATGGTGGACTGGAAGTGGTCACTCAAACCATCAACGGTGAAAAAATTGCAACAGGCGGTACAGTTACACCTGTGGTACCAAATGCAGGCACCTATGTTAAAAACCTTGGTGTGACCGATGCCAAAGCCATCCCATTAACACGTGTTACTACAGCACCAGTTGCAGGGCAATACAGTGTAGATGAAGCGACTGGCGCATATACATTTGCCACTGCTGATGTAGGTAAAGTTGTATTTATTAGCTTTAAATATTCCGCAACAGTGGCAGGTGCAAAGTCAGGCTTAGTCAATAACCTTGATATGGGTTACACACCTGAATTTTCAGTGAACCTACAGCGTGAATATAAAGGTAAGTTCATGGGCATGGAGTTTTTCCGTTGTACCAGTAACAAACTTGGATTTAGCTCTAAACAGGATGATTACGATCTTCCAGAATTCGAATTTCAACCGATGGCAGATAATCTTAATCGCGTATTTTCTTGGAACACTTCGGAGTAATCATCAATGCAATTTAAAGAAATTGAAAATCCACGCGGTACCATGATTCAAATTGATGGTCATCCTTTTGTTTTTGCGCCGTTGTCACTTGGTGCAGTTGAAAAGCTTTTACCAGCACTACAAGGCTTTCAGCCAAATGATGTGGGTACAGTGATCGATGTTGCACATAAATCTTTGAAGCGTAATTATCCTGAAATCAGTCGTGATGATGTTGCGGACTTGATTTACATGGATCAGCTGGAAGAGGTGATGGGTGCTGTTATGGCAGTATCAGGACTAAAAAATAAAGAAGCCCAAGAAGGTGGATCGGGGGAATAGACTGGGAGGAGCTTTATACTCATTTAATGATGACTACGGGCAAGGAATACGATTACATCCGTAATCATATGGATTTGCCTAGAATCAAAGCATTGAATGAGTATCACACAAAGTTTCCTCCCGCTGATGTCGGCGTTCAGCGCCTTTGTCGAATTTTAGAGGCATTTATGGGGATTGAAGATAATTCACAGCCCCAAGATGATGATGAAGATGATTTAGAAGAAGTATTAAATGCATTTCAACAAGGGTGATTTCGGTCGCCCTAAATTAAATATTTAATGTAGTAGTTTTAATTTATCAGTGAGTTGAATCAAAACATTTTTTTATTTAAATACTGTAAAATATTGATTTGGAAATTATTAGCATTCACTTATGTTCAATAAATTTATAAGAACTCCTTGGAATGATTTTCCAAAAGTAAAAGTGTTTTATCCATCAGGAACATTGCGCAAGGCATCTGAAAAACTATATCTTGAGGCAAAAGGTGGAAATGTAGTTTCCGCATATGATCTTTTAATCAATTATGTTTTAAAAGATGAGGATATATTTGAATTTGGTATTGATCTATTTAATAGAAAACCTATATTAGCACCTGTATTGGCGCAAGAACATTTAGGAAAAAATAGAATCCCTGCTGTTTTTGCTGAAATATTAAGTGGTCATTTAGGTTTTGAAGTTGCAGATGATATTGTTCAAACAGTCAAGGCAAATCATACTAACGCTAGTGCGTATGAGAGGATAGTCCGCCAACCAATGTTTGATGGTTATGTAGAGGCTGGTAGGAACTATGTAATATTGGATGATACCGTTTCGATGGGCGGAACATTGGCTGCATTAAAGGGGCATATTGAATCTAATGGTGGAAAGGTTATACTAGGAGCTACTCTAACAGGTTATCAAGATATTGATCTTGTACCTTTAGAAAAAACTTTGAATCATGTTAGAAATAAGCATCCTGAACTTCCTGAGTGGTGGCAAAATGAATTTGGATTCCCGATCGAATACCTCACGCAAGGCGAGCTTGGGCACTTCAAAAAACCCAACAGCATTGACGAAATCAGAAGTCGCCTCATTGAGGCAGGATTTCAAAGCAGCAATGAAGGAAGCTAGAGCCTTGGTAGCAAATGATGTAACCCCACAAACTAAATAATTTAAAATTAATTTTAAACCACTCGAAAGAGTGGTTTTTTTATGCCTAAGGAAAAGTAATGGCTAACGAAGTTGAAGTAAAAATCACAGCCTCTACGGATAAATTATCTGAAGGCATGAAAGAGTCAGAAAAGATTGTAGATAAATCTGCAAAGAATATTGAGGAAACTGGGAAAAAAGTTGTTTTCACACCTGACACAACAGGTGTAAAGCGAGTGATGAAAGATGCTGAAGAAACAGTTGAAAAATCTGTTAAAAAAATGAAGCAAGCTGGGGATGGCTTAACAATTAATCCTGATTTTTCAAGTGTTAAATCAAAACTTGCAGATGCTTCAAATCATGTTCAATCTAAATTTGAAGATGCTGGACGTGCGATAAGTGGTAATTTAACAAAAAGTTTCGCTACTGTGGGATTGGGAGAGGTGGTCCCACTTGTTTGAACAACTAAAAGCTTATTTATAAGTGATACTCTGCTCTAGTTAAGCTACCTTATTTTGTTGTGGTAGCTGGTCATAGTAAAACTCATCTGGAGTCATTTTGTCCAGACTCGAATGAGGTCGTTTCAAATTATAAAATTCAAAATATGCGTTTAATTGCTTCTTCGCATCCAAAACATTGCTGTAGGCTTTGAGATACACCTCTTCATATTTAACGCTCCGCCATAATCGTTCAACCATCACATTATCAACCCATCGACCTTTACCATCCATACTGATTTGAATGCCATTTGATTTCAATACATCAATAAATGCATCACTGGTAAACTGACTGCCTTGGTCTGTATTAAAGACTTCAGGTCGGCCATATTTTTCAATAGCTTCATTTAATGTTTCTATGCAAAATGTAACCTCCATACTAATCGATACTCTATGCGCAAGTACCTTGCGGCTATGCCAATCAATCACAGCACATAAATAAACAAAGCCTTTTGCCATAGGGATATACGTTATATCCGTAGACCACACTTGATTACTGCGCTGAATAGCCAATCCTTTGAGCAGATATGGATATTTACGGTGAGCTTGATTGGCCTGACTTAGATTTGGTTTACGATATAACGCATTAATGCCCATTTTCTTCATTAAAGTACGTGTATGACGTCGTCCTATATGATGTCCTTGACGATTCAATAAATCACGCATCATACGGCTACCTGCAAAAGGGTATTGCATATGTAACTCATCCATACAGCGCATCAGCTTCAGATCTGATTCACTCACAGGTTTTGGGCGATAGTAATAACAACCACGGGAGACTTTCAGCAGCTTAGCTTGCTTAGATACTGAAATCTGAAGTGAGTCATCGATTAACTTTTGTGGTTGAAGCGACCCAGTTTCTTCAACACACCTTCTAAAAAATCAATTTCTAATGCCTGCTCACCGATTTTTGCATGTAGTTTTTTTAGATCGATGGGTGGTTCTGTTGGAGCTTTTGATTGATCGAAAGCTTGCGAGGAAGCTGAAATCAGTTGATTTTTCCAGTCAATAATTTGGTTTTGATGAACATCAAATTCAGCACTCAATTCAGCAAGTGTTTTTTCTGCTTTAATCGCAGCAAGTGCTACCTTAGCTTTAAAGTCATTTGAATGATTTCTTCTTGGTCTACGTGTCATAAAATACTCCATATATTGATGTTTATAACATCATTTGGGGAGCAAAATATCACTTATAAGTGTTGTTCAAATTTCCTGATCCACCTCTGGGTATAACAGCTGCGGTAGGAGCTGCTGTTGCAGGATTAGTATCATTAACATCAAAAGTTGGACAAGCATCAAAAGAATTAGAAAACCAAGCACGCCTTGCCAACTCCACTACCATAGAGTTTCAAGAGTGGGCGTTTGCTTCAAAAAGTGTAATGGTTCAACAAGATAAGCTATCTGACATCATGAAAGACGTGAACGATAAGTTCGGTGAGTTCATGATGACTGGTGGTGGAGAGATGGCGGAATTCTTTGAAAAAATAGCGCCAAAAGTGGGGATGACTGCAAAAGAGTTTCAAGGCTTATCTGGACCACAAATTTTAGGTAAGTACTACGATGCATTGCAAAAAGCTGGATTATCTCAAGCTGAAGTTACATATCGGATGGAAGCCCTAGCAAATGATTCAACACTGTTATCACCATTGCTAGAAGATAATGCAAAAAAATTAAAGGAGTTGTCTACACAAGCTCAAAATCTTGGTGTCATTATGGATCAAGAATCCATAGCTAAAACTAAAGAGTTTAATTCTGCATTAGGATTAATTCAGTCAACATTTGACGGAGTAATGAATCGTATTGCAGCAAAGGCAGCACCGAGCTTAACAAAGCTTGCAAACGATTTTCTAAGCTTTGCTGCCAAATCAAAGCAAGGGATAGATAACTCAATCACTGCAATAATCACAATATTTGAGAGTTTATTTGAAATTTGCTCAGATATTTTTTCCACTATTGGTGGTATTTGGAGTGATTTAACCCAAGACATTGGTGATGGATCTGTTCAACAGGTTACATTCATGGATATGGTTTCAGGTGCTTTGAAGGGATTTGCAGCAGTTGCTGTAGGTTTGAAGGTTGGTATTCAGATTGCCTTTGCTGCAATTCGCGCTGTGATTGTTACTGTCTGCCAAGCAATTTCCATTACTATATCAGCGGTACTTAATGTATTTGGTGGCTTTAGGGATACCATCCAGTTCGGGTTGGATATTTTAAGTACAAAGTTTAAAACTTTTGGAAATATAGTTTCTAACGTTTTAAGTTTTAACTTCTCAGGTGCTAAAGCTGCGCTTGAACAAGGTCTGAGTGAACTCGATGGTATTACCGAACGCTACACCAATAAAATGGGACAACGTGCAAATCAGTTTAAACAAGACTGGAGTACTGGTGCATTAAAATCTGCTGATGCAATTTCACAAGCTGGTTCAACGATTGTTAATAGCTCAATGAATGGTGGACAGCGACTTAAAAACCTATTTTTACCCGACCCAAAAGACCCAAAACAACAGGCAAGTGTAAATCAGCTTAAAACGTTTGACCCTAACCGTGGCGTTGGAACCGGTACTAAAGACGATAAAAAATCTGCAGGTGGAAAGAAATCTAAATATGAACCTACCACTTATTCTGATCTTCGTATTAAAAGCCCTGAAGCTTATGCTGGAGGTAAAGCACACCAAGGGGTTTTGGATTTAGCAGGAGCAATTCAGGATAAGTTTCAAATTACTAAATTTACCGCCTTTAATGATATGTATCACAAGGGTACATCAAGTAAACATAATCAAGGTCTAGCACTTGATTTTGGCTTACAGGATTCAAGTAAAAGTGGTCAAGTCACGTCTGATTTGCGGTCTATGCTTGGTAAGAATGGAGTCAACGCCCAAGTTCTTGATGAGTATAAGAATCCATCTAAACGCGCAACAGGTGGACATATTCATGTCAGTTTTAATTCTCAAGCTGATGCTGATAAGTATCTAGCTTTGGTTAAAAATGACAAGGTTAAAGGAAGTAAGAAATCCAGTTCAGATTCCCAGTATGAACGTTACCTTGAAGAGCAGACAAGAAATGCGGAAAAGGCTGAAAAAGAGCGTCTTGATCTGAAATACAAATATGCTTCAGAGCAGGAAAAGGTTCAGCTTGAATTAACCAAAGAACTGGATCGAATCGAAAAATCAACGCTAAATAGTGCAGATAAAAAAACCTTCAAAGAAAAAGCCGAGAAAGAATCGCAAGATAAAATCGTTGCTTTGAATTTAGAAGCCTTTGAAAAAATCAAAGCTATTTATGAACAAGAAATTCAATCCAAACAAGATCAGGCGCAGCGGATTTATGAGCAAGAAAAGGCTCGTATTCAAGCTGCTTTAGATGCAGGTCGTATTTCTAATGTTGAAAAAGTTCAACTTGAAAAACAATTAGAAGATCAGCTTTACCAGATTAAGCGTGATGGGTTGCTGGCTCGATTGGATCTAGAGAACCAACAATCGTCAATATCAGGCAAGGGAGCAGGGCAAGCAACAATCAGCAATAATATAGCTGAATTAGACAATCAAAAAGCAGTTAATGACATTGGAGCACCAAATCTAATAAGTGATGCTCAAATGAAAGACTTTGAGAAGAAGTTTGGTGGCTTGACTTCAAGAATGTCAAACCTCTGGGATCAGGGCATGCAAGCCATGATGAATGGCACTTTAACATGGCGTAATGCTATGAATGCTGTATTTTCAGAGCTTGCAATGGAGTTTATTCAAAAGACCGTTACAGCACCTTTAAAAGAGTATGGAATCGGTTTAGCGCGACGGTTAGCTTTGAAGTTCGGATTTATAAAGGCTGAAACTGCGGCAGAAGTGTCTGGTCAAGCAGCTCAAACTACAGCTGTAGTTGCTGGTGAGGGTATGAAAACCGCAGCAACTTCTACAGGTGTATTTGCTCGATTAGGCTTAAAACTCATGGAAGTTATCAAATCCATCATGATGTCGGCATGGGAAGCTATGGCAGCAGCTTGGGCGGCACTTTCAGCAATTCCAATTGTTGGACCTGCATTGGGTGTTGCAGCAGGTATTGCCGCATTCGCTGGAGTGTCGGCGATTGTTGGCAAGGTTGCATCTGCTCGAGGAGGTTACGATATTCCTTCAGGTGTAAATCCTATGACCCAACTACATGAGGAAGAGATGGTTTTACCTAAACAACATGCCAATACCATACGTGCATTGGGTAAATCTGTCATGGGTGATGGCTCTATGGCTCAGCAGCCCGCTTATGCAGGTGATATGGGTGCGATGCCACAGGTCAATATTCAAGCATGGGATTCTAAAGACATTAAGCGGTTTATGCGCAAACATGGTCGTGAATTGGCTGGTGGATTGAAAGGGTATAACCGTAATTTTGGCAAATAAGGAGTTTACATGTCAGATGAATTATTTCCTGAATTACCAGGACTAGAATGGGAGCTTACAAAGACTCCCATTTTTAATACCAAAATTATGACCTCTGTCAATGGTCGTGAGCTTCGAGCAAGTTATCAAGCTGTGCCAAAGTATGAATTTACAATGTCTTATGCTTTTCTGCGTGAAAACAAAGGTCGTAAAGAATTGCAGATTTTACAAAGCTTTTTCGAGGCTCGCCGTGGTGCTTTTGATTCATTTCTATATAAAGCACCTGATGATAATGAATTTAATTGCACGTTTGTAGGTGATGGTGCTTCGACGACTTTTCAACTATATAAAACTCAGGGTTCTAGCCAAGTTGCTGTAGGAAATACTCTCGAATCTACGCAGCCATCGAATCCTGATATGTGGAATCAGGTTGAATCAAAAACAATGTGGGCTTCAGCTGATCAAAAGCCCATGTGGAGTGCTGATACAGTCGGAATTACAAAAGACGGAAAATTTGTGCTTTCAGAGCCTTTGGACGAGGGACAAAAAATTTCTGTATCAGGCACTTATTTTTATCGTTGTCGTTTCAAAGATGATGAACAGCAATATACAAATTTCTTGTCAAAACTTTGGAAAGCATCCAAGGTTGAGATGGTTGGATCATTAGGAAAGAAAATATGAGAGCAGCTTCAGATAAGTTAATCGCTTTATTGGATGCAGATCAGTTTCTTATGGCTGATCTATACACAATTACAACTGTCCAAAATCAAATACATCGTTTCACAAATTACGATTATGATCTAAATGTAGTTGGCAATACCTATTTTGCAGATGGTCCTATCATTAGCCGTGAGGGGTTTAATCTATCGTTGGGTGTTGAAGTTGATAACTTATCCGTATCAATCGAATCTACAGATGAAAATAAGTTTAATTTAATCCCGGTTGCCCAAGCGTTTCACAATGGTCAAATGGATGGTGCACGATTTAAATTAGAGCGTATTTTTATGGATATCAATACACCAACCGATACGAGTGCAGAGGCATTATTATTGTTTGAAGGGCGGATTATTGAGCCTGAATTTGATCGCAATGTAATTCATTTTAATGTTGCCTCTGATCTAGATGATTTAAGTGTGCAAATGCCACGTAATTTATATCAACCAAGTTGTTCCAATACGCTGTTCGATAGTGCTTGTGGCTTAAATAGAAGTGCACATGCTGTAAGTACTGTAATAGATGCAAACAGTACTCAATCAAGAATATTGTGTAATGTCACTCAGCCACAAGGTTGGTTCACACAAGGTGTGGTGGAGTTTCTAGACGGTGAAAATGCTGGTCTAAAGAGAACAATTCGATTACATGAGACTGGCACTTTACTGCTTACATTGCCTTTGCTCTCTGTACCAGAAACAGGAGAGCGCATCAAAGTTTATCCAGGGTGCGATAAACGACTTGAAACCTGTGTGAACAGATTTAACAACAAAGCCATGTTTCGCGGTTCTCCTTTCATACCAGTACCTGAAACTTCAGTTTAATAGTTATATACATGACCCAGCTTTGCTGGGTTTTTTAATGAGGCTAAGCTCATGTCAATTCCAGAAATTGAAAAATTCATCGGCACCACTGTGACTGAGAGTCAATTCAAACAAGCATATGCTCAACTAATAGAGACACTCGATCTAGAAGTTGCAAATCAAAATTTAGTTATTGATACAAATATTGTAATTGATTTTATAAATAATAGACTAAATGGTGGTGGGGGGCTTGTAGCAAACGGTTCTGTTTATATTGATGGTATTCCAGTCGGACAAAGTCTAGTTTTAGAGCCAGAAGACGAAGAATATCCTTTGGGTTTGCGTAAAATTTGTATAAATAAGCAAACCAAGCAGTTTAAAATTTTTAATAGCTTAGAAAAAAACTCATCGGAATATTTATTACTCGGTGTTTTATGGCAACGGAAATGGATGACTTTTTCAAACGGTCCAAAGCAACCAACTATCATCGCTAATGGGATTGAAACATATAAAGGTAGTATTGCTGACCTAAAATATGCTGCAGATGGTGAGATTGTAGGTGGAGCACTTTTAATAAATAAAGAAAATAAAAAAATTTCAGGTACTTTTACTTTATATTCATCAGAATATAGAGGTTGGCTGGTTGCTGATATTAGCTATTCTGGTGATCTAACAGCAATTGTTTATGATAAAACCACAAATGAAGTTAAAGCGTTGACTGATACTGATGTTTTATCGCCATCTCATATTGTAATTGCAAAAGTTGTTGGAGATTATATTTTTACAACTTCGCTAAATAATGCATTTCTGCAAGAAGGTACTCAGAGTTTTAAAATTTCTGGGAAAGTTGATAGTCGTCATTTATCTTCCGAACCTGCTTTTATGTCTGATGATCTAAGATTAAAAATTGATTTTAGTACAGCCAAGCTTGAAATTTTACATTCTGGATTTTTGTTCTGTAATGGCGGATTTATCTCAATTGACTCTTCAAAAAATGCAATTTTTGACGTACTCAACCCTGCCTACGTTCGATATTTATCTTTAATAATCAGTGATTTAAAATTTAATTTGTCACAGACAAGACCTCAAAATTTGGGAAATCAAGAAGTATTGCTTGGATACGTTTACAACTATAAATTCTATGGTTTTGGTGACTTTAAAAATAAAATCACAATCGTGAATGTAAGCGGATCTATAGTTGATGATAGTAATGATTCAGCTGATTTTAATGAATTAAATCAAAGAGCTTTATTGCCAAATAAGCTTTTTTTTATTGAAAACAGAGCATTACCGCTTTACAAAGATTCAGTCTTTTCAAATCCAAGAAAGGGTTTAGAAAAAGTTCGCACTTGGATTGATACAAATCACGTTGAAACAATCAAGCGTTATGTACCTGTTTTACAGCAAACTATTCTGAATCCTCAAGATTTATCAAATACGATTCAATTCGTTTACGCGCATGCAAGTGTAGCTGATAAGCGTTTTTGGAAAAATATTGCAGTAAGTAAAGCGCCACAATCTAAGCTAAATCGAAACTTCAATATGTTGTGTTTTGGCGATTCATTAACGCAAGTAGGGACACCATCGACACTTAAAAATAAGCTTGAAAGCTTGGGAGCCACTGTCACACCAGTCGGGACTTTTTGGTCTACTGAAAGCCCGAATGAAGTGCCTAGCGAGGGGCGCGGATGGTGGAATTATCGAGAATTTATTGGGAAAGACAATGAATCAGGCGGCATCATTCATACTCGAAGTGAGGGTGGAAAAACTCGTACAGCTAAATTTGAAAATCCGTTTTTAAAATTAGCGACAACTCAAGATAAAACAGATCATCCGACATGGTGTTTCCGCTTTACTGGTGCTCAAAAAGAACTGTCATATGCTGAAGATACCGATAAAACTGGAAATTTCTACATTTTCGATTTTGACTGGTATAAGACTCAGCATAACGTTGCAACGCCTGATTTTATTACAATTGCGCTTTCTACTAATGACATAAATCTTGATCGCAGTGCTTATTCTCGTGATGAAGTAATGCGCTTTATGCAGCTTGGTTTGGAAATTATGGTAAAGCAAATTCATAAGGTTTTGCCTAATGTTCCCATTGGAATAGTACCTTGTCCCGCATGGTCAGCAACTGAAAACGGATTTAATACGTTTTGTGCTGATACTGCAACTTGGATTGAATTGTGTTTAAAAAAAGTCGATGAACTTAAATCATCACATTCAAATCTAGAAGTTATTCCGGTTTATATGCATATGAACAGGGATATGGGGTATCCAATAGTAAATAACCAAGCATTATCAGTAGATAGTGATGTTCAAGTTGGGACGATTAATGATTGGGTGCATTACGATCAAGTTGGTCGTGACCAATATGCTGAAGTTGTTGCAGGATGGTTAGCTAATGTTATCTAAAAATATAGCGGCTATTGACGAAGCGATGACTTGGCTTGGTACCCCATACCATCATCAGGGTCGTGTAAAAGGTGTTGGTGTAGACTGTGGAACGCTGATCTGTGAAGTGTATGAAAAAGTAGGACTGATGGACCACTTAGATCCACGACCTTACCCACCTGATTGGCATATGCACCAGATGGGAGAGCGGTATTTAGAACATATCAAAAGTGTGTGTTTTGAAGTTGATGAACCACAACCAGGTGACATAGTTCTTTATAAAATTGGTAAATGCGTAAGTCATGGTGCCATTGTTGTTGAATGGCCAACAATAATCCACTCTTATCTTGGTATTGGCGTTGTCATTCAAGATGGTACAAAAGGAAGTTTAGCCCGCCGTGTTGCGGGCTTTTATCGTATGAAGAGGCTAAAAGAATAATATGGGTGGATTATTTGGTGGTTCTACCATGAGTACATCTGATACACGTATTAATTCAATGCGTGTACAGCAATCTGCTTATGGGCTTTGTCAGCCTTTGGTTTACGGTAAAAATCGTATGGCTGCAAATATGTTTTGGTATGGTGATTTTCATTCCATCGCTAAAACCACAACAACAAAGTCAGGTGGGAAAGGGGGTAGCTCAAAAACTAAAAATACCACTTTCACATATTATGCTTCCTTAATGCTTGGACTTTGTGAAAACAAAATTAGATCAATTGGCATCATTTGGCGTGATAAAGAGCAAATTGTTACCAAAACTGAAAATGGAGTCCAATTAACGCCTATTGATCAGATTGGCTTTGAACTTTTTAATGGTGATGGAAATCCTATTTGGGGATATTTGCAGAGCAAACATCCCGATGAAGCCATAAACTATCCTTTCCTTGGATATGTAGCGTGTGCAAATTATGAATTAGGAGGTAGCGCTAGCCTTGCAAATCATAACTTTGAAGTCATTAGTGATATTACTTTTTCAGATATGATTCATGATGCGAATCCAGCAGATGTGATAGAGGATTTAATTACGAATCCCCGCTATGGCGCATCGCCATATTTGAATATGCATGATCTATCAGAGTTCAGGACCTACTGCGCTGCGGCTAATTTGCTCATTAGTCCAGCTTTAACGGAGCAACGTGAAGCACATGAAATTATTAATGAAGTTGTTGAAGCTGTTAATTGTGCGGTGGTACCAAGTCCAGATGGTTTAAAAATTAAATCATTCGGAGATTCTGCTATTTCTGGTAATGGCCATATATTCACACCTAATTTAGAACCTGTATATCATTTAACTGATGATGATTTTATTGGTGAAGATGAACCGGTACGTGTTCGCCGTAGTCGTGATACGGATGCTTTCAACCACACTCAGATTGAATATGTAAATCGCTTCAATCAATATAATACTGAAACTGTAGAGGCGAAAGACCAAGCAAACATTGAAATGTACGGTCTACGCACCGAAGATCCGGTTAAATTGGAAATGTTTTGTGAGCCAAAAATCGCACGGCATGCAGTTCAGTTACGTTTGCAACGGCTTTTATATGTTCGTAATGAGTATGAATTTAATCTTGGCTGGAAGTACTGTCGGTTAGAACCGATGGATATTGTAACAATCACAGATGAATCACTAGGTTTAGATAAATTCTTAGTGCGCATTACACGTGTTGAAGAAGATGAAGACGGCATGCTGACAATTACTGCAGAGGAGTTGGCAATCGGTTCAAGATCCGCAGTTGAGTATGATCTGCAGTCATCCAATGGGTATCAAGGTGGAAATGAAGAACCAGGTAATGTAAATGCACCTGTAATTTTTGAGCCTCCTTTAGATTTAACCAATGGAGTAAATCAAATTTGGGTAGCAGCCTCAGGTGGCAGCAATTGGGGTGGTTGTAATGTTTGGGTAAGCCTCGACAATACAACTTATGAACGAATTGGTACCATATATGGTTCAGCTCGATATGGAGCATTAACAACAGGCATTAATCAAAGTGATACTGCTCTACAAGTCCAGTTGAATACTTCCAGTCAAATATTTAGTGGTACCGCTGCGGAAGCTCAAATTGATGCAACTTTGTGTAAAGTGGGTGATGAATACTTTAATTATGAAGAAGCTACATTAAATGGTTCTGGGTTATATACATTAAGTGGTTTACATCGTGGCAGATTTACTAATGCTCAGTATCATTTAGCTGGTGAACCATTTGTGCGTATCGATCGAGCTATTTTTGAATATGAATTTAATCAAAACCTTATTGGTAAACAGGCATACTTAAAATTTACTAGTTTTAATGGTCTTGAACAAAAAGAGCAATCTTTAGATGAAGTTACAGCTTACAGCCATACAATTAGTGGTGGGACACCTTCAGGTGTTAAAGGTTTATCTTTGCAGTCGACATTTGTTGGGACAAGTTTTAAAGTTCAATGGCAAAATACTGCAGGCGCTTCTGGTTATATTGTCCAAATCTTGTCTGGTGGTACATTACTTAGAACTGTAGATACGACGAACACTGATTATAGCTACTCAATGGAGGAGGCTAAAATAGATGGTGTACAGCGTTCATATACAATTCGTGTTGCAAGTAAAAATGGAGAAGTGATAAGTTCCTTTGCTGAGTTAAACATAAGCAATCCAATTCCAAGCCAATTGTTAAATGTTTATACATCGTCTACCAAGGATTCGATCACAGTCACATGGATTCCAAGTGAAGCACCAGATCTAAAAGACTATCAGGTTTGGGTAAGTACAAATGCCAATTTTGATCCTGAAATAATGACGGCAAGTTGGACGGGTACTGAGAATGCTTGCACTATAAATAAACTTCAATCAACTACTACATATTATGTGAGAGTTGCAGCGCGTGATGTATGGAAAGAAACAGCTTGGAATTATTCTACACGTATAACACAAGCAACAACTGAAACGTAACTTATATGACTACAAGCACCCGAAAGGGTGTTTTTTATTGCCCAAATCAGGGGGTGGCATGGAATTTTGGAAATGGGTCCAAGAGTTAATTGGTACTTTTGGGACGGCAGTTACTTCATTTTTTATGGGGTTCGTTATGGCTTATTTACGAACAAAAAAGAAAGCTGGTAAGGGGGATTTTGCAGAGTCAATCATGTGTGGTCTCTTTGCAGTTGGCGTATGGACTTTCCTTGAGTGGTTTAATATTCCTCAAATTGTCGCGGTAGGATTAGCCTCATGTATTGGCTATATGGGAACTCATTTTGTGAGTAATTTAATTGAAAAGAAGGTAGACAATGAAATTAATCGATAACTGGAAACAGTCATACAAACTTAAATCTGTACAAATTGGCGCATTAAGCGCCATTTTTTTTGCTTTAAGTTTATTCTCTGAGCATTTTTTAACTGTGTGGAATTTAATTCCAGAAGATTTTAAAAATTCTATTCCTGAAAATTGGAAAGAATATGTTGGTGCTTTTGTTGGTGTGGCAATGATTTTGGCGCGCTTGAAGAAACAGCCAGAATTACATGAACCACAATTAAACTTATCAAGTGTTAATACGCTTATCTCAGCATCAGTTATAAATAAAAATGATTTAGATTGGATGGTTGAAGCCAAAAAACATATTGGTTTACGTGAAATTGTTGGAAAACAACATAATTCAACAATCCTGATATGGCTGTGTTGCTATTAAAACCCGAAGTGGAGGTGGTCACGTTTGCTTTGTAGCAGGGCGTGATAGTAAGACTGGCAAATTGGTTTGCATTGGTGGTAATCAGAGTAATGCCGTGTCGTATGCCCTATACAATGATGCTGATTTTCAGGAATTCCGTTGGTATGGGAAAGCAAGTAGACCAGCAGATTTTCGTTATGATTTACCAGCCTTGAGTGGCGTGACTGCAACAAAAGTTACTGAAATGTAATAACATGGTAACGAGCTTCATTAATGTTGCTTGTTACCAAATTTTAAAATAGATACTTATATATAAGATATAAAAATACTAATAGTATAGTGTAAGGGAGTAACATATTAAATATATTGATAATTGCCTGTAAGAATCTGTGTGGGATATGGGAAAAATCCCAGCGCTTTATTTGTTTTTGATGCTCCATTTTCTTATCTTCTAAAATTTGATTTATAGCAATTTTTTCGTAATAGTATTTACTTAATAGTTCTGTTTTGGTTTCTAAATCAACTTTACTTAGATATGCATAATCAAAGCTTATTGGAGAATTTGATAAGTCAGCATAAAAGTTTCTGCAAATCCAAAAATTCAAGATGTTAATCTTATTATATTTATCATTACTCTCGAAATTCATTTCTCTTAAATATTTGATTTTAGAATTAATAAAATTTAATTCATTTACTAAATTCTGAATAATACTATCAATTTTACTAAGATCAATCTCAAATATATTTTTTTTCCATGAATCATGGAGGCATAAATTAGAAATTTTGAAAGGTAAACCATCAATTCTCACGCCAAAATTTTTATAAAATTGTTTAGCAATTTCAGGGTCACCATCTGGACGAAAAAAAATACCCTTAACTTTATAATCAGCACTTAAATTTTTAAGCCATTGAATTTTTATGTACATGATAAGAGAACCTATCCTAAAGCCTCTCATACCATCAAATAGTATTATATCTCCACCTTCAGGTGGATTTAAATATGAAATATTGGCATAATTTTGATCATTTTCATTGATTAAACTAACACGGTAAGAAGCATAAAAATTTTTTAGACTTGGTGCTTTTAGGTTTTCATAAAAGTAACTATTAATTTCTAAATAAAAATCTTTGTAGGTAACACTAACTTCAACTTTCTCATTAATGGTAAGTAATAAATGCCCTATAAAGTTTTCATTTTTACTATCATGAACTTCAAAAGCTCTGCTTAGCATCCAATTTCCCTTTTTAATTGGTTGTTATTGTTAATAAATATTAGAGTTAATTATATAATCAATTGATGAATTCATATATCAATCTAGCCTATTTGCAATTTCTGTAGCGGTAGGGTTGTAGTAAATCATTAAGCTTTTAAGGTCTTTGTGTCCAATCATACGCGCCAAATCTAATACTTCAATTTTTCGTGCAAGTCTTGTGCAGGCTTCATGCCGTGAATCATGAAAATGTAGATCCTCAATTTCACATCGGTTTCTTAGTTTTCGCCATAAAGTATCAAAACTAGCATCATTGATAGTAAATACGCGTTTACTATCAATTCCCTTGAGATATCCAATTAACTCTATAGCACGCTTAGAAAGGGGTACATTTCGCTTTGTTCCGTTCTTGGTTTCAAGCAGCGCCACATAACGATCAAATAAAAATACCCGATCCCAAGTTAAGCCTTTTATCTCACTGGCACGCATTGCTGTTTCTAAAGCAAATAAAAATGCAATTATCACTTGTTGGGTAAAGTTGTTAGATGTTGATTCATCCCATCCCGAAGCTAAAACCAATCTTCTAACCTCTTCATCAGAAACACGCCTATCTCTATGCTTAGCTTGAGGCGGCATAGTTAAATCAGCCATTGGCGATTCATGGATCCATTTCCACTCTTTACGTGCAATCTTAAACAAAGATGAAAGTACATTTGCATCACGTCTTACAGATGATCCTTGAATCTGCTTTAATCGATCATCACGCCATTTGACTAAATCATCAGTTGTAATTTTCGCTATAGGCTTTTTACATAAAGCTGGATACATGCGTAAAAATGCAGTTAAACGATTAGCTTCACGTAAATGAGATTTCTTTTTTGGACTAACCTCGCTTATATATCGCTCAACAGCTTGCTTAAGTGTATAATCGGGGAGTTTCCCGAGCGCTTGTTCTCTTAGTTCAGTTTCTCGTTTAGATGCCCATGCGCGTGCTTGAGTCTTTGTATCAAATGTCGCACTTTCCCGAGTACCATTGACACTAATCTCAACACGCCAAGCATCACCTCTTTGTCTAAATGAGGCCATTATTATTTCCAGAAGGTTCGTGGCGTAAATTTGGCGTAATGCCTTTACGCACAATCATAAGGAATAATAAGATAAAAACAAATATTGACTTATTATAATCAAGATAACTGATTAATAAGAAAAGAAAAAATAGATAATAATGAGGAATAATAAGAAAATCCTAAACTTTCCGAAGTACCCGCTGGGCGTACCATCTTGCTGTTCCTCCTTATTCCAATTTGTCTCAAAACCCTTTATATTAAAAGCACCTAGGCATTCTTATTGTCGCAGTTTGTTCCTCTGTATACCTTCATAATAAGGGTACATTTGGGGGCATGCTGTAAAATCGAATAAAAATGTACCGTAAAATGTTTAGTTTTTTAGCGATCTGCACTGCTCACTTTTTTAAGTATTAGAGTAAAGAGTGGTGCGAAAGTTAATCATGCTGAGTTTAATGAAATAAGAAATAGTTTAACTTTTAATCTTTGTAAAAATGGTTTAATCATATAGCATTGATCTATATTATGATTTTAGGCATGAATAATGAAGAAAATACTTTTAATTATTGTAATCAGCCAATCACTTCTAGCTTGTGCAAGTCTCAGTACACAGCGCTATGAAACACTCAATGATCTAATGCAATCATGGGTTGGTTCGTCAGAAGAAAAACTAATTAAAAAATGGGGATTACCAGATAAAAGCTATACCTTAACAAATGGAGGAAAAATAATTTCTTATGAAACATTTGTTCATCCAGGGCGTTATTGTGAAGAAAAATTTATGCTTGAAAAGGGTATCATAGTGAAGTGGGGGCACTCTCGTTGTGATCTGAATTTGAATAATGCCAAGAAAATATCAAAAGACATTCCGATTCCGCAACCTACTCTTTGATTATTTAAAATATAGATTCCTTATTTGAAGTAGATCAACAAAGAGGAGGTTCTTTATTTAAAATAACAATTCAGTAATTTTTACTCGAAATCAACTAATATTGATATGTTAAAAGAGTCTTGTGTAACAGGATTGTCGTAGGGCGATGAGTCAAAATTTTTGTAAAAGGTGCAATAGATCCACAATGATTGAAAAAAATCATTGTCAATCATGTGATATAGGTAAAAAAATGGTTTTTTTTCGTTGTCCATGTTTATTTTGTTGATGGTAACTTTTGCTTTTACCGCAACGAAACTATTACAAGCGGAGCCTCAAGATGATGAAGCCGTTTCGGTAACGACGATTGTTGATAGGACATCTCAGCGTTATTTTTAAGAATATTTGGTCATAAAAAGGCACCCTCCAAATTTAGATTAAAAGTGTCCAACTTTCGGATGCGGTTTAATTTAGCGAGTTTTTTATTCAACCAAGCATCAACAATAAAAAATGAATACTCTATAATTCACTTGATAAAGTTCTAGTTGATTGCTCAAAAGATTATGATGTGCTGTTTTTATGTTGTATGGAGGTTTGTTTCTGCTTCTGACTTGGCATATAGTCTGGTTCGCTAGACATCGCCAGATACAGGAAAGTAAAAAAGATAGAAGTTAAAATACCAACAATAACAATGAATTTCCAACCCAATGCTGTTGATTCTAGATCATCAGATGATGGTGTATTTTTCATATAAAACCTCATAGAGGAAAAAAGATAAATGGGTATGCCTTATATCACAAAATTGATCAAAATACTTTCCCAGCATATCAGCAAGGCGCTTTCACTCCATAAAAGCTATAATTTGGTTTTGTTTGTTAAGCATTGTTAAATATCAATTTTATAAAAAATATTTAGAAAATTTAATGTCTTAGATACATAGATAGGATTGTCTAAGACATATACCTCAAATAGAAAAATAATAGATGTTGACTCGAAATTTGAGTTTCGCAATGAATTATTTTAAGATTTAAAATGATTAAAATATCACCGATAAATGATAGACTTTTCACAAAATAATTCACAAACATGGATGTGCCAATCATGATGAAACACTATAGACAACAGAACATACACTTTTTTATCGCCTTAATTTGTCTTTCAGTACTTTCTATTATTTCTAGCGTTGCTAAGGCTGAAGGTAACTGTTCTCCTGGCTATTATCCAGTAGGTGGTCAGGGTGTACAAGGCTGTGCACCGATTCCAAATTATGGTGGTGGAGGTGGATATGCCCAGCCAAGCTATCGTTCACCAACGACAGAAGGTTATGTTGCAGCAGGAACAAATGGAGTCATTGGTGTCGCAACGGCAAAAATTTTCCGAGGAAAGTTAGAAGAGAAAGCGCTACAAGATTGTGAAAAAAAAGGGGGTACAGGTTGTCAAATTTGGTTTACTTATGATGATAATCATTGTGCGACAGTCGGACAGGCTGAAGGAACCAATAGACTTTATCGAGCACGTACAACAGCTGGTGAAGTGAAAGATGTTATTCCAGTACTCGTTCCTGGGAGCAGAAAGGCATTAGGACGCAAGAAAGTTGTAGACGCATGTCGTGCTGATGGTTTTCCAGAATCTCAATGTAAGATTATTTATCAAGATTGCCGTAGGTTGAATCTTCCATAATAATTCAATATATAACTAAAAGTGAATATATTAGGTGAGGGAATAGGACTTCGACCTCACCTACCAGAAGATTTTTTTCATATTTTCATATAAGCAAGAATGTAGTTGAACAAAGTGAGACATTCACTTGCTAATAGATTTTAACTTTAAACTTTGGTTTGAGCCAGTAAATATCATTGACATACTAGATATTTTAAATTAAATTTAAATAGTTATTTTACTAAAAATAAATAACAAAAAACCTTAATCAGCGCAAAATTAAGGTAAGCCTCATAGAAATGTGAGGCTTTTTTTATAGCAAAATAATTTTAAATCTCATCATATTTTTTGCTCACGACTTGTTTTTTGGTCACAGCCTTATAGATCGCTTAAAATCGAGAACGAAAAATAAGTAGATTTTCGAGTAGTTTCAATTTTGTATAGATCGCTTTAAAATAATTGCATAATCCTAGACCGTATTTAGCATCAATCAAATACAAATTTTTATTCAAATGTTATTTAAAAAACATGAAAATTACATCTATAACATAGGTTTATATAAAGTATTTGTTTCAATCTAATCAAGATCATGTTCAGCCTTGAAGCGTTCTAAATTTCGCAGAGCTGTTTGATAACGAGATTGCACTTGGCTGCTATTGATACGGAGATCATATAATTTCTGTTTATAGCTATCGCGATCTTTATCAGAAAGGTTTTTATACTCCAATCTTTCAAGGTAATAATTCATATCATTTTGTGATTTATTAAAATCTGAATTTGCAGAAAAGTACTGACTTGCGACTTGATAATAACTACGAAGAGATTCACGCTTTTCTATAGGACAAATTCGATAATTACCACGACCATCTAAGGCTTCATAGAAAATGTTTTCAGGTTGACAATAAGCACTCAAACCTTTTTGGTAGCCTTTTTCATATAAATTCTGATTTGGAATGATATTTGCTTTTTGGCAAGCAGAGTAGTATTGATCTAGATGTGGGTTGGAACCAGCTGAACCATCTTTTTCACCAACATTAAACCAGTTTGCAGTTTTGCATTGCTCAATACTCATTGCCGTACAGCCTGAAAGTAAAACAGTAAAAGTAGATAAAACTACTATAAATTTCATGAAATAATTTCCTAACGACGATTGAGCAACTTTCTAAAATATTTTATCATGACAATATCTTTTATTTGCTGACAAAATTTAAAAAGTACCATTAAAGTGTATTGATTTGGTTGAATAATCATTTTTTTGTAGAATTGGATTTTAGACCTTAAAGATTTTTAAAAATGATTCAATATATTAAAAATAACTTTCCAATTATTGTTCTGTTGATGATTGTTATTGGTGGCTTTGGCTATCCTTTTTATTCTGGAAAATGGATTGTTGCACCTAAATTGAATCAAATTGATGCGAAATGTTATGGAATTGATGTTCCAGATGATATCCAGTATGGACGATCTGAGCACTTTTGTTCGTGTATGAAAATGGTGCATAATAAAAAAGACAATGATCATATTAATTACTGTAAGAATTTAATAAATAAGGAGAATTTTAATGAGTCTAAGTGATTTTATTCATAGTCTTTAAAATAAGGATAAATGAATGAAAAATTTGAAATGAATATATGATGATTGATTTGCTCAAGAAAAGTATGAAACGAATTTAATGTTTAATTCTTCATACTTATGGAACGGATCGCAGGTTGATACAAAGTAGTTATAAAAACATGTTTATGGTGAATGTAGAACAGGTTGACTGCATTCATTTAAAGTAGGAATAAAATTTTGGTGATAAATAATATGAATATTAATGAATTAGATGAAAAATATGAAGCGTTTAAGGCAAGTCAGCATTTTCCTGAAAAAGATGATCATCAGAAATTCACAAAGAAAAATAGACAGTTAAATGATCTTAAATCAATCATGGATAATATACTTTATAATACCCTGTTTCTAAAATATTTTTTTATTCTTGCGCGACCTGATGATGAGCGTTCACAGATGGCAAAAAATTATGTAATTTTAGTTGATGGGAAAGAAGTTGCTTTGAATGTAAACCAGTCTCCTCAATTTCATGACAAAGAAAATTATTTAAAATGGTTACACAGTGAAATCATGAAATCAACGTTCTATCAAGAGCTACAATGAGTAAATGTATATAGGTGTTTATTGGTTTAATAAAATGAAAAATCAAGAAGATTGCTGATTGTTAGCCCGAATAGATATAAGTATATAAATCTTTTTAATATAGGTTTTTTTTGAAAAGGTTTGTAAATTTTATGTTATTAGTGTATAAAAAAAGAACAACAATAAAATGAGGGTGATCATATGATATATAAATCAATAAACATCGCTTTTTTCATATTTATGTTTGTTGTTCTTACATTGTTAGTACATCTCTTTGGAAATATTCCATCAGGGATGTGGGTTTTAAAATAGTGTAATCTAAGTTAAGTAAAGGGCTCATCTGAGGATGGGCTTTTTTATGGATTGTTTTTAGGGAAATGCTGATTAATTAATGATTCAATGAAAAATAGTCCAAAGTGTGACAGTTCTGTTAACAGTTTATAAATTAAATAAATTCTAACCAATTGAAAAATATTAAAATTAAAATGATTTTTGAAATCTAATGTTATAAAATTTCACATATTCTTTCACAACTAACATGTTGAAATACACAGGTTTTAATTTGATGTTATTCCTATTAGACCTTTTTTATTCAGTACGAGGAATGTCATGTTTAAGACAGCAGCATTATTAGGCACTGGGATCGCAATTGGTTGTTATTATCAGTCACATAAAAATGGCGCTGATAAAACCAAGACAAAAAATCTGACTAAGACAAGCAAAAACGACAAGAATGATGAGAAGGACATTCAACCTCAGTCGTAACTATCTATTCCAGCAAGTCTCTGATTTAAGGGGCTTGTTGGGTAATAAGAAGTAATTTTATAGCGTGATTTTAAACTTTTCACAATAAATTTAAAAATTTGTTTATCTCCATATTTTTTAATCTCAGATGTTTCGATGTGCAGCTTTAATCTTTTAAGTATCGTCCATTAATTATTGAACATTTATAGTATTTAATTATTGTTTAGTATTTCTAATATTAAGTATTGATTTAAAAGAAAATTTTAAAAATTGTCATTTAATGCCAATGTTCTTGATTGTTTTTGCCTTAAAATTTGAGCCAGAAATTACTTTGTAGTTTCAAGCTTTACCTAATAGAAGCTTTTCATGTAGTTGCCCACATTATCCAATCATGTGGGCTTTTTTTAAGGCATATTTTTATGATGTTGCGTATTAGACAATTGCTTTGTATTCATGTTTTTGAATATCCTAATATAAGCTGCATAAAAGAATGCCGTAAATGCGGAAAAATTAGCAATATCGATGTTAAGTGATAAAGCTACAACTTTTAAATTCAATGAAAATTTTTGTATTCTCCTAGGAAAATTGATGTTTTCTTTGCTTATCCAAATCAGCATCGTGTTCATCGCAATCATTGCATTAATTTATTATTCAAATAAATCTTAATTTAAAATCTATGGCTGGTTAGCATATAGATAGTTAAAAATAAAATATGAAATGTATAGTATTATAAATAATGTTTATGATTTCTGTACGGAACCAGTAGTGAATTCGCAATCGCTGGTTGGATGAGCTTCAAGTCCTGTGGTAGAACTTAAACTTCTTATTTCTACTGAGATTAATCATGAAAAAAATATTATTAATTTCCTCTATTTTAACTGCTGTTTTTTTAGTTGGATGTAATGCAAAAGACAAAGAAAAAACCAATGCCTCAACAGGAGAAGCAAGTAGTCCTGTTGCTCAGGTAGACAGCAATGAGTCGAACCAAAAAACAGTGAAATATGAAACTGAAGATAAAAAGCAATTCACACTTCAAACAACAGATAATTTTGCTACAGCAACTTTGACAGATAGTGAAGGGCATAACTATTCACTTAAAGAAGTTCCAGCTGGCAGTGGTATGCGTCTAGAAGGTGAAAATGGTGTGTCAATTCATTCCAAAGGTGAGGAAGCGACAATTGAACTTGCAAAAGATCAGTCTTTTTCGGTGAAAGAAGTTAAATAAGCTTGGATATAAATCGCCCCACCTTTTGGTGGGGTTTTTTATGGCGATCCATAATTTTTTTTCACTTTAAATATCTTAGGCGATCTAAAATCATTGCTGTAAAGTTTAAATGTAAACTATATATATGATTTTAAATAAAAAATATATTTTTATTGAATTGGGTTACTTCAAAAAGAGTAGATCAGGCGTACGATGCTTTTGGTTAGTTTACTCACATCAATCATCATTGATGTAAAGTATCCTTTACATTTGATTCGAAATTAATTATGCTTGTGTAAAGTTTACTTTACATGAGTGCGCTATGAATAAATTTAGACACCTTTTTGAATTGGTTTTATCTATCTTGCTGTATATTGTTGTGTTGGTTTTTTCTCTAAGATATTTAAAAAATAATCAACTTGATGATTCAACACAAATGATTGTAACTTTATTGCCCGTCATTCCTTGCGTATTCGTATGTTGGTGCGTGATTAGACAGTTATCGCAATTAGATGAAATGCAACATCGAATTCAACTACAAGCTTTTGCAATCGCCTTTGTTGGTACTGCGCTCATCACATTTAGCTATGGCTTTTTAGAAAATATTGGATTTCCTTTACTATCGATGTTTTTTGTTTGGCCATTAATGGCAACATTGTGGGGAATGGGGATCGCAATTGGAAGTTGGCGTTATCGATGAAAAATATTTTATCTGAATTAAGAATGAAGCAAGGTTGGTCGCAACAACAAATTGCGGAATTACTTGGTGTTTCACGTCAAACTATCAATGCTATCGAAAAAGAGCGTTATGATCCAAGTCTCCCTTTAGCCTTTAAAATAGCAAGACTTTTTGGTTTATCTATAGAAGCTATTTTTCAGGATGAAGAAACAATAAAAAATGAACGCTAAGTAGAGATAAATAAGCATTTGATAAACAAAGAGGAAAATATCCAAGCCTGGCAAATTAGATAATAAAATAAGGGGGTGTGAGTATAAGGTGGTATTGGATTGCTCTAAGATTGTTGCTATTTAGAAATTTATCTTTGTTGGTAACTTTATTGACCAATGCAATATGTAGTGTAGAAGCATTTAGCACGACCAATTTTCCAGCTAAAATTATGCATATTGAGGCTGGATATTTTCCTGATTATATAAAGCTGAGCATTTGAAAACAACATTTGGATAAGGTCAGCAATCATCAGAATTAGTTAAGTCTATCTCCTAACCAATTCTCTTGTTTTCTTTACGTCGTGGTTATGTTCTCAGATCCAGGTGTATTACGACGATGTATATTGGGCTTGCGTAACAGTGCATAAGTGTTGTTTATGTTTATACTTAAAATAGCGATACAGTACGGGGTTGTGCCACATCTACTTTTATTAAGATAAATCGCAATAAGAATATATTTTTAGTATGTGTGAGTTTAGTTAGATCACATTTTTGTTGGATAGTGGGATGATATATTTTTGATCATTTTAAATTTTGCATGAGTTTAATGTCAATCTGCATTTATCTAACAGGTTAGCTTTTATATTATATCAAGCACATGATTTTTCAATTTAATTATAAATTTCACCATATCTTGTATTTATCTGCATCAAATAAATAGTTATATTGTGATCGTTATCACAACCATAATATGTTGTTGGCGATTGATTTAGAAGCATCCTACACTTAGATCAGTCATAAACAAGCCAGTATAATATTAAAGGTTAAAATAAATAGGCAAACGATACCTGTTATATAAGAGATCGTTCTCCAAGGCTGTATTCCTACTAAATAAGTTGTTGTATGAGCAATACGTGCAATGGTAAAAATACTAAACGTCCATGCAATCAATGTTGTGTTCAAATTCAAGGCAATACAAATGCCACCAAGTACCCAAAACACAGGAATATTTTCTAAATCGTTAGCCCAGGCTTGACTTGCTCTCACCACTTGCGGAAGTTCTTCGGGATGTGCATTCATGTTTAGGTATTGTGCATCTTCTTTATTTTTAAAAGCCTTATTTTTAATACGGAAATAACCTTGATAACATGATATCGCAAACATTTTAATGAAAAGTGCTGTAATACATAAAGCATATATGTGGAGCAAGTTATACATAAAACATCTACCCAAGTATGCTACGAAGAAAATGAGAAATACATAAGTTTTTATATTTAAATTATTTTTTGTCAATATTTTTTTTAATACTTTTATAAGAAAAAATTAAATTTATTTTCCAAATCATCTTTGTTTATATGAATCGTGTCGATTCACATGTGAATTTTAAAGTAAATCAGAAATGACTTCTTAAAAGAAATATTGTCTTTTTTTTTAATTAGACTAAAAAAATCACATATTATTATCATAAAATAATATTTTATTATAATTTTATGATACTTTTAAACATGAGCCAGACTCCTCAGATGGTTCATACGGTTTTTACTTAATAAAAGGTATATATAAATGGCTAAAATTGACTTAACACCATTAGCAGATATTGACGGATTTACAGCTTCAGCACTTGTTGATTGTACAAGTGGTCTTTCATTGGCAGCACAAGGAACAGGCATTGATTTGGAGCTTGCAGCTGCAGGGAATACTGAGGTTTTACGTGCGAAAATGAAAACTGCTGATGCGTTGAACTTGAAAGATACTATTGATGATATTTTGATTACTTTAGGTAAACAGTATCATTTACTTAGACCGCTAGAGAAAAACAGTGATTTATTTTTATATTTAGTATTGGATCGTCAAAAATCTAATTTAGCAATGGCTAGACACGAACTTAGAATTTTTGAAAAAGAATTAGATTTCTCTTAAAAATAGAGACTTGGCTATTACTTCGCGTTGTTGTGATAGCCTTTTGTGTGAATTTTAGCTTTAAAATTAAAATATTTGATAATATTCACAAAAAATTATGATCGATTTATCATTTAAATATTGAAATTATTAAAATAAAGTGTTTTAAATCATATATATATGTCTTATCTTATAAGGTTGGCGAGATAAAAAATTATCATTGAAAATCTTCTAAATATTATTACAATTCTATTTCTAAGAAATTTAAGGAAATGGGGTATGGAAAATAAAACGGCAAGGTTAACAATTTTAATCGATCCAAATAAAAAAGAAGCATTTGAAGAATTATGTAACCGTCAAGACTTAAAACCTTCTCAAGTTGTTCGCCAATTAATTCGTGAATATTTAGAAAAACATGGTGTTGAATATGCCACTAAATCCTCTGTTGTAAAAAAATAATAAATCGTATGTTTTATGAGACGGTCGATGATGATTGAGCAGTACAGTCTTGTTGACAGATCTGCTTAATTTTTATTGAGTTATAAAAAGATGAAAATTCAGAATAATGAGAACTTATAAAATATTGATAATTTTTGTGATGTTGATTGTATTTGGCGCAGTCGGATTAATGCTTAAAGGAGAGTTTCCTTTATCACAAATGGGGGCATATTGAATCTGAATGTTTGGGTGTAAATATTCCTGAAAAAATAAAATATACTCAGTCTAGAGCGTATTGTCAGTGTTTCAAGCACCAATTAAATTTTCGTAATGCAAAAGACTCAGAACATAATTGCACTATAAATGTAGCTGTACGATAACTTTAGGTAATATTGGTAAAATGTAAAGAAGTTCAAAGACAATGAATATAGTACATTATCGCCATGACTCAAATTTTCATCCGACAAAGAAAACATACTAAGTGATAATTGATCTGTAAATTTCTGATCATTTATATTCAAGCCGCATAATTTTTCATACAAATGATTTATTTTCAACAAATTTTATACTTTTTATCGGAATTTTTATTTCGGAAAAATGATCATTTTAAAGCATTTTCAAAGTTTAATTTCATTTTAGTTCTTAGCAGCATTATTCTTTAAAGATTGAAAAATTGATCATCAATTTAGGCTTAACTATTATCTGCTGTTTTTAAAATAATTCAATTTTAAAATCGCTGTAATTAGGTTGAATAATGTTACTGCTTCTTGCAGATGGTCAAAGTTCTGCCTATATTATAACTACAGTAGATCGATAAGATGCTACGAAGTAGTTGGACAGATCAATGACGGCTTATTGAATTTGTGACTCCAGTTCAAATAAAAAATAAGCACTAGCTTTCCAACATCAAAAAGCTCACAGAAATGTGAGCTTTTTCATTTTGAAATCTGATGAAATAATTAAGATAGGCAGAATTTACATAAAATATTCAAAGTAATTGATTGTTTTATAACTGAAAAATATTCATAAGTTGCAATGCTTTAACATTGCCATAAAATCTAACAACTTCACAAGAAATTTTATTCAATGTCATGCTATAAGAAAAACAGTATATAAAAAAGAGGATAGGAAAATGTCTGAAATGATTACAGTCAAGGTGAAGGATCAATATAGCAACGAATTAAATGCAATGGCATGGTTAAACAAATTGCAAGAGCATGAAGATGCTGAAAATTTATCCTTGTTCCAAAAGATCGATCATATTGTGGTAGATGGCGAAAAGATATTGCCGAGTATTGAATTACTGTTCGAGAGTAAAGAAAGTGATAGTATTTATCGCATCATTGAACAGGTAAGTTAATTTTTAACTAGACCAAAGATGTGACAATTAAAAAAATGTGTTGGATGCATTTATCCAACACATTTATTATAGCTAAGCATTAAAAGGTCTAAAGCTGAACAGCAACAACCAAGTTTCTGCTAAACAAATCAAGCGGTTTTAAAATGATCAAGAACAACAGCAACTAAATGATAAAGGGCTAAGCGGTCTCGATTGGCTTGAACAACAGCGCGCTTTTCAATTCTTAAATCACCTTTGAGTGAGCCAGATTGATAACTTTGTACCAACACATGTTGTGAGGACATTGGATCATCTTTGATTCGTAAATCTCTTTTATGCTTAATATTAGAAACAGCCGTCAAACACTGTTCAAAAGTTGAATGAAAATTTGAAAGTGCTAATGCTGTTTGATTGGTCGATTTGGTAATATAAGTAGTCATAATTGTGTAATTATTTGAACAAGTTAACTGAATATTTATTGTACAACTTGATGTGAAAATAGACAATTTGATTTTGTAAAAAGATATAATAAGACATATGAGTTTAAAGCTAATTCATAATTAATATCAATGAGATATGCTGGTGATGTTAGGCGATATATGACATTTGATTTTAGACGTGGAATAGTTGTATTTCTGAACCATAATGTTGAAATTCAATGTGTAAGTGTTGAAGGAATTCTGTGAGCAAAGCAGATTTTAATTCTAAATTCAGCTTTTGTTCCGATAAATAATGATCATCTTCAAGGGCGATGATCTGCTAAATCTGATCATTATCCATCTTTTAAAAAATATTAATCTGTTTAGATTAAAAAACTTAGAATGACGTTAAAAGCACTCAATTGTGTCATTCTAAGGGGGGTAAATCTAAATGCTAAGTCTCACGCTTGTAACATGCTTAAATTATGATGATTGTAGGTGTTGTAAAGAATAATTAATTTGTTGCATGGTTTGATTTAGCTCAACTGGTGAAATTCTGGACTCTTGTAATGCGGTAATCCATTGCATTTGGCAAAATTTAATATCACGGATAGATTTTGCCTGCTGTATCTGTATCACCAATTGTTTAGTCATGAGTCCACAATGAGTTTGTAATAGATGTGCCATTTTTTGTTTGATCTCATCAAAACTGATATGGACATGTTCGAGTTTATTTTCCTTCTGTACTGGTGTTTCTAGTTGTGGTTTTGGATCATGGGTTGGCTCATTGGTGTGGAGATTGTCGGGTGAGGATACTTCTGTTAATTTTTCACTGATGCTAATTGAGGAAATGAGATCTTCTTTTGAAGATTGACTTTTTGTTGGTTGAACCAAAGTTGGTTGTTGGTTTGTGTCTAATGCAACTGAATTTGTCACTGTTGATAGGGGGGGATTATTTTTTTTATCTACGGATTGTGCATTATCCTGAAAAATCAAACCAAGTTCTTCTAATTGTTGAATCAGTTCAGGGGTCGCCAAGCGTTGTTTTAAAGCACTGTTCAAGATTTTAAAATCATCAGTACCGATCAGGAGTAATAACTGTCTTTGACGCGCATTCAGTTGAAATGACCGCTGTTTTAATGCCTGAATTCCCAAGTCAGTTTTAAAATATTGATCCATGAGTCAAGTTATTCCCCCAATAAATTGACCCAAGGATAAAGAATGAAAATTACACTAATATGACTTTCTTGTTACAAATCACAAGGTTAAAGTGTGATTAGGTTTGCATTCTCTAAGGCTTTACGTAAATAAGGGTCTAGGTCTTCCTGGCGTAATAACCATTGCACATAGTCTGAGGGTAATTCTGAAATTGCAGTACCGCGGTGTTTACCAAAGTTGATCGTTCTTGGTATACGTGCATCTTCAGAGGCTTCATAGAGTTCTTCTAAAGTCTGAATTTTTAAATGATGAATAATGTGCATTAAAATATTGGCTGTTAAAATAATATCTGCATCTGCGCGATGCGCACTTTTCAGCATTTCACGTGCTTTTTCACTGCCTTTACTGATCATATAAATCAGCGCAGAAATATTATGGGCTTCAGCATCTGGCCAAACTAAACGAGCCAGTGCCAGCGTACAAATAGCTTTGATTTTTGAAGTATCCACACCGCATTGTTCAATGGCACGAATATCATAATCAATATTATGACCAATGATATATGTGGTTTCTTTAGGAAGCTCGAAGTCCGAAAAGTTGGGTTGTCCTGCAATATCTGCTTCTAAAATATGGTGAACCGCCATAGAGGCAAAAGAGATTTTCTCATTGCCTATGCTGTAAAGCTGATCAAATATTTGCTTACGATCTAAACTAAGTTTTCCTGCTTCAATCTGAATAGGTGCATAAGCAATTTCAATAGGTAGACCATTGAGTGTATGTGTTTCTGTATCTAAAATAATAGCTTGCATCTTTTATTCCTTCACCGCTTTGACCAGGAGCTTTTGAGTACCCTAGCTTTTTTAAGCATTGAATACAATTTAAAGTTATTTGAAAGTCAGTTTTGATTTGTTTTTGTTTAACTCTCAAGCAGTTCTGTCCTTGTATGGTGGTTGCATGATTAAAATATAAATTATATCTAGTTGAGACTGGCTATCATCATTTACTTAAAAATTTATAAGAACATCTTAATATTTGGGTTTGTTGATATTTTTATGGTAAAGATTATAAATTCTATTGAATACAGTGAAGCATACCTCATTTTTTAGTTTAAAATCGATTTTATCTACTTTTTTAAATATTTTCCATTGAATATCAAAATAAATAACTATCGAATATCGCTTGCAAATTTATTTTAATAAGATAAATATAGTGTAGATTATCTTAATTATTCGATTTAGGATAATTTAAAAAGAATACCCCGCCAAAAGCTAGGTAATCGAATGATCGGTGTGGATAAATTGGAGTTATTCACATTGAAGCATTAAAACAAGATAGACAACAAGGATGAATAAAATGAAAAGAAATACGCTTTCGATATTATTAGCAAGCTCAGTTGTATTTTTGACGGCATGTGGAGGAGATGACAATAATGATGGAGATCCATCAACCACATCAAATGTAGACATCAATAATATTCAAAACCCTGTGGTGGGAACACCTGCTGCATATAAATATATTAAAGATGATGCACCACCAAATGCTGCAGAAAGTGTGGTGATGACTTATAAAATGAAAGGCATCAAAGGAACCGAGACACTCGCAACCAGCTTAGTTTTTACACCTAAAACAGCACCGCCTGTAGGGGGGTGGCCAATCGTAGTTTGGGCGCATGGTACAACGGGTGTCGCAGATATTTGTGCACCGAGTGTTAATAAATTGACGATACAAGGTATTTTTGGTCCAGGTGATCCAACGATTAAAGACATGATTGATAGTTTTGTTAAAGAAGGTTATGTGGTTGTCGCACCTGATTATGAAGGTTTGGGTGAGCCTGGCGATAAAGAACTCCATCCTTTTCTCAATGTCAAAAGTGAGGCTTATTCAATTACGGATGCAGTGGTAGCAACCAAAAGTTGGTTACGTGATAAGGTCTCTAATAAATGGGCAGTAGTGGGGCATTCACAAGGAGGGCAAGCGGCATTGGGTGCAGCACAATATGCAGCACGTGCCAATATGGACTATAAAGGTGCAGTGGCAATTGCACCAGCGTCTAATTTAAAAATGATTGACACTTTAATTCAATTTAAATTAGAAGGGTTACCTGATAATATGCTGGATGAAAATGGTGAAACAAACCCGGAATACGAACGTAAAGTCTTAGGTTATGTTGCTACAGATGGGTTTACTTCGTTAATTGCAGCAAGTATTAAGGCTACTTATGGTGTAAGCGGTGTGTATAGTCAGGTCTTTAAGTCTCCTACCGATAAAATTGCAGAACAAGCAGAGTCTATATGTGTGCTTAATCTAGGACTTGCATTTACGCGAGGAATAGGGGAATACGCTTATAAAAATAACTTCAGTATAAAAGATTATCCACGTCGAAATGTGGGCTATATGGATGATCCGATCGTCAAACAATTTTTGGAGAAAGATTCACAACCTCTTCAAGTCTTGGTTAAAACACCAATTATTATTTATCAAGGTGGTGCAGATACATTGGTGTTGCCTCAGGCAACAGACGCATTAGTGGCGCAAGCACGAGCATTAACCACAAAAATTGATTATCGAACCGATCCAAAATGGGACCATAGTACTGCTTATACTGTAAATGCTAAAAACGGAAACTTATTGGCGGATATTAAAACACTGCTATCAAACTAATCCTTAAATATTGACCAGTATCGTTTTTAAATTTTGCCACTGTTCAATCGAACAGTGGTAGCTTATGAATAACTCAACTTGCTTTATTTATCTAATGCAACATGATTAGCATCTTCATTCAGCAATAACGTTGTTAGCATCCTGTTTCATCTAATATATGCAAAGGCAGAGGGAAATCCTCAGGTTTTTAGCAATGACTTTTATAGTTTTTAGTTTGTGAAATAGTTAGTTTGCGAAAAGATTGAGTCAATCTATCTCTCATTGTCCTGTAGTCAAATTTTTTTTAAATATTTAAATCAATAGGGTATGCATTCAACATTTCTTGAGTATTCATACCAGTGATTTTTTATTTTAATCATTTATGCTGAGTTAATTTTTTGTTTCTTATGCAAATTTTATAAAATTTTTGTGATTCATTTATTCTGTACTTTTGCATCATCGATGGTCTTGCTATCGCGAGGTGACATGGATGTTGCCATGTTGAGTGAGGTTATATGCGTATATGAGCAAAAAACAAAGCACTACCTTTTTTGCATCGCAAGAATACGGTTAAACAAAAAATGGGTCAGACAAAGTGAAGCATCATCTAGGTAAATTTATTTAGGTTTTAGATGTACAGCATAACAGTTTGGTTAGGAAAGCTTCACATCATTCAAAACGATCTTTATTGCATTGATTTTATTGATCAAGAAATTATATGTTGCGATATGCATTTTTCAACAGATTGGCGATATGCTGTTGAATCTTATTCTGAGAAAAAGTTAGCGTCGTTGAAGTAAGATTAAATTGAAATTTTAAACGAATCTTTAAGCTACTTTGATATTAATTTTATAAACAATAAATAGCCATTTCTTGGCAGTTTAGATTTCTATATATTGTTCAATGTGTTAACAATAAACATGATGCCTTGTGTGGTTTGATGCCATTATTGATGATTTATTCAGTTGATTCATCCCTTAAAAATAATGAGCAAAAGACTTGCCTAACATATTTTTTTGACGTATTCATGAAATACTTATGTGTAATAAGTGATATAAAATATTTAAAAAATTGTGTTTAAGGATAAATCACATGAAAAAGAATTTACTAACAGTTTTAATTATAAGTTCTGGGATCGCTTTAACAGCATGTAATAACGGTGGTGGAGGGAGTTCATCTGGAGCTTCTCCAGATAATACAGATGTCAACACGATTGCCAATCCTGTTGTGGGAACACCAAGCGCATATACTGCAACTGACTTTTCTGCTGTGGCAACGGATAGTGTCGTGATGACCTATAAAATGAAAGGTATTAATGGTACCGAAGTTCAAGCAACCTCACTGGTCTTTACACCGAAAACTGTAGCACCAGCAGGTGGTTGGCCAATCGTGGTTTGGGCACATGGGACAACAGGAGTTGCAGATGTATGTGCACCAAGTCGTAATGTGATGAATGACCATATTAAAGGCATGATTTCTAAGTTTCTTGCAGCAGGCTACGTGGTGGTCGCACCTGATTACGAAGGCTTGGGCGAGCCTGGTGGTAAAGAATTACACCCATTTTTAAATTTAAAAAGTGAAGCTTATTCGATTACTGATGCGGTAGTGGCGACACGGAGTTGGCTAGGCAGTAAAGCGTCTAATCAGTGGGTCACAGTTGGACATTCTCAAGGTGGTCAAGCAGCATTAGGCGCTGCGCAATATGCGGCGCGTGCAAACCTAGACTATAAAGGAACCGTCGCTGTTGCACCAGCTTCACAATTGAAATTAATTTTAAGTGTTGGAAATCTTTCAGTTGAAAATGCTACACCAACTCAGCAGATACCTGTTTATGCATCTTTAGATACCTTTACTGCATTAATTGCTGCGGGCTTACGCAATACAAACCCTACTTTAGACTATAGCCAAGTATTTAAAGTACCGACGGATGCAATTGCAAGAAATGCAGAATCAAGCTGTGATCTTGGAACTCAATTTGCAGGGGCTATGATGCAATATGTTGGTAGCAATGGTTCATTAAAGAATTATCCAAGAACAACTGACGGATTTATGACCCTAGCGCCTGTACAAAAATTTTTAAATGAAGACTCACAACCACTACAAGTTCAAGTCAAAACACCTGTAGTAATTTATCAGGGGGGGGCGGATACTACTGTACCCAAAATTGCGACAGATACTTTATATGCTACCGCAAAAGCATTTGGTACACAGGTTCGCTATATCCCTGAACCTACTTGGGATCATAGTTCTGCGTATGTTTTAAATATTGATAATATTGTTGCAGATGTCAAAGCTATGTTTGCAGCAAAATAACGCTTTAAACTGCCATTATCAAAAAAATAGCTAATGTACGATACATTAGCTATTTTTATTTAAAACAGAGCAAACTTCATTCTGTTTAATTACAAACTTCATGCTACAATACGCGCAATCTTAGCACGGCTTAAAAGCCCTAATTCATAGGACCTCGCTAATGTTCGCCAATATCTCTATTTCTGAATTTGATCCAGAAATCGCTCAAGCAATTTCTCAAGAAGATGCCCGTCAAGAAGCACACATTGAGTTAATTGCATCTGAAAACTATTGCTCACCTGCAGTAATGGAAGCACAAGGATCAAAACTCACTAACAAATATGCCGAAGGTTATCCTGGTAAACGCTATTATGGCGGTTGTGAATATGTAGACGTGATCGAACAATTGGCGATCGATCGTGCTAAAGCATTATTTGGTGCTGACTACGCTAACGTACAACCTCATGCGGGTTCTCAAGCAAACTCAGCAGTCTATCTTGCACTTTTAAACCCAGGCGATACTGTTTTAGGAATGAGCTTAGCGCATGGCGGTCACTTGACCCACGGTGCAAAAGTAAGCTTTTCAGGTAAAACTTATAATGCAGTGCAATATGGTTTAAACCCTGAAACTGGTGAAATTGACTACGAAGAAGTTGAACGTTTGGCTGTAGAACACAAGCCTCGTATGATCGTTGCTGGTTTCTCTGCGTATAGCCAAATTGTTGATTGGCAACGTTTCCGTGATATCGCGGATAAAGTTGGTGCATATTTATTTGTTGATATGGCGCACGTTGCTGGTTTAGTGGCTGCTGGTGTATATCCAAGCCCAGTACAAATTGCGGATGTAACAACGACGACTACGCATAAAACTTTACGTGGTCCACGTTCTGGTTTGATCCTTGCTAAAGCAAATGAAGAGATTGAGAAAAAACTTCAATCAGCTGTATTCCCAGGTAACCAAGGTGGTCCTTTGGTTCATGCTGTTGCGGCAAAAGCAATTTGCTTTAAAGAAGCAATGACACCTGAATATAAAGAATATCAAAAACAAGTGGTTGTTAATGCTAAAGCGATGGCTGAAGTGTTGATTTCACGTGGTTATGATGTTGTTTCTGGTGGTACAGAAAACCATTTATTCTTGTTATCGTTGATTAAACAAGATGTGACAGGTAAAGATGCTGACGCATGGTTAGGCGCAGCGCATATTACAGTGAATAAAAATGCTGTACCAAATGATCCACGTTCTCCATTTGTTACTTCAGGTATCCGTATCGGTACACCTGCTGTAACCACTCGTGGTTTTGGTGAAGCGGAAGTGCGTGATTTGGCAGGTTGGATTGCTGATATCCTAGACGCTAAAGGTGATGAAGCGGTAATCAAAGCAGTACAAGCTAAAGTTGAAGCGGTATGTGCTAAATTCCCAGTTTATGCAAAATAAGCATTGACTTGAGAAAGCCTCCTCTCAAGGAGGCTTTTTTTATGGTTGAATAAAAAGCGGTAATATACGACTAAATATCTGTTATAAAAGAAATCGGTGATGAAAAGCTATGGATTTCAGTTTATATCTTGCTTTGTCAATTTAGTTGGCAAGCGAATTGATGTATAACTGTAAGATCGGCTTTATCAATACGCTTGTGGTAATGCAATAGTGCAAAGGAATTCGGTACATGACTAAACCCAATATTATTATTTCAGAACAGGATTTGCATCGTTTGGAAACGATGTTAGAACATCAGTCAAAGTTGACGATCACCATGCAGCATTTAGAAGAAGAATTGGCACGTGCAGAAGTGGTTGCACCTGATGCCATTCCAGCAAATGTTGTGACCATGAATGCAAAGGTGCTGATCACGATTGCACCATCAACTGAAGCAACTGAAATTACACTGGTTTATCCACATGATTTCCGTGGTGATAAAGGGCAGGTCAATGTCATTGCTCCTGTTGGCGCCGCTATTTTAGGTTTGGCTGAAGGGCAAGAAATCGAGTGGCCGCAACCTGATGGACACTTAATGAAAGTTAAAATTGAAAAAGTATTGTATCAGCCTGAACGTGAGGGTGACTATCTTTAGTCTATGCCGGATGAGCATGTTGCAAATCAAAGCCCAGTGATGACTGGGCTTCATTATTTATGGTGGAGAAGAGAATATTAAAAACCAGAGGTTCTACCTTTACTTGGATATTTAAACTGGTGTTGTACGTCCAACTTATAACTTTGCTTTGGATTTAAATCCACTTGCCATAAGTTGATATTCGGTTGTCCATTCCATTGGGTCGCCGTTGGGGGAATGCTATAAGTTGAGTGAGTGGTCAGTTTTCCATTTTGACTTTGTGGCTCAGATTCAAAAATAGTCACTTGAATTGGATAGTTATGTAAGTTTTGCACAGAATATTGCTGTTTCTGTGTAGTTTCTGACTGTGTCCCTTTGACAGGGTTTTTCTTGTCGGACAAATCAGTGACTTTGATTTGGATTTGATCATCGGTTCCAAAACTCATTTGTAAGTTTTCATCTACACTGTTGTTCCAAGCTCTTTGTCCGATATAGTCGCCGTCACGATAGAGTTTCACTGTACCTGAAGGCCAATTCTGATCCAATTTTGCAATCTCAGCATTAATCGTTGCCTGGGTACTATTTTTAGGAATCGCCCACACTGAGAGTTTTGCTGCATATTGTTCTGTGCTTAAAGGTAAGAATATTTGCTGTTGGCTACTTGGAATTGAGGCTTTGGTTTCTGATCGAAATTCAGTACTAAAGTTTAGATCGGCTGCTTGGAATTGTGGAAACTGGGGCGCTTTTTTGACACTTTTTTCTTTTCGGTCATAGCTCATTTCAGCCATTGGTGCAGGAGCAATAGCATAAATAGGGCGTACAACAGGTTCTGGCTCAAAATAATTTACCCACCATTGTTGTGGTTGAACTTGTTGAACATAGTTTTGCGGTGTTGCCGTAGACAGTGCCAGCTTCACATTATTCCAGTCTTCACCTGTTTTTTGAGCAATCATTGCCATACGTGTGAGCTTAATTTGCTTCGTCTGGGTATCCAATTCAGCTTTATAAATCGGTTGCCAACGTGCATAAGGCACCATATAACTGATTTTGATTTCACCCCGTTGTGGTGCATTGACATAAAATTTAAGGGTTCTTTGATTAAACTCACTGTCACCAATGGCGCTTAAATCTTGTTCCAACTCATCTAAACGTTGTTCAAGCTTTTCTTTTTCGATCTTGGCTTGATCAATGGCGATAAACGCTTCATAAGCTTGCTTACGGACTTTGGGTGCAGAACCTTCGGTCACATTGCCCAAGAATTTATTCTGTAGTTCAGCAGCTTGAATAATTGAATTTTGTTCTGAAATTTTCTTTTTAATCGCGTCGATATGGTCGCGTAACTGTGAAGACTCATTGCCAGCAGGCTTATCTAATGCACTGTCAGTGTGAGAAACTGCATTCACTTCGATATTACTACTTTGATATTGCAGTTGGTCGATATTGAAATTGGCAGCTAGTCCACTCAAGCTCACCAACTGTTCCCCAGCTTGCACAGGAATGGTTCGTTCGATTTTTGCCAATGTTGGGTATAGGGTGACTTGTTGGATTGGAGAACTGGATAAGTTGAGTGCAAAGCTATAAGTCGAAGGCAGACACAGTAAGCTAAATTTTAGCGCAGTTTTTATATTCATTTATGCTTGTCCTGAAATCATTACAATTGATTTTAATTTATAAAATGTAGCAGAAATCAAGATAAATCAAAACGAAAATAGTTAAGTCGTACTAAAAAAGCCCAATGTTTGTGATGCTTTATCACTGATCAAGAGATTTATTGAAAATTAAGTTCTTTTCGAGTGGATTTAATTTTTATTGATTTTTCAACTAATTCTGAACATTTTAAAGATCAGCTCAAACAAAGTTAAAAATTTCGGTTACACTGAGTCATCCAAAAAATGGAAGGGGTGAACATTGAAACAATCATGCGCAATACGGGATCATAAATTTCCTCCTGAATTAAAAACATGGTTGTTTGCACAAGGTTCCCTGACCCAGCAATTGACAGATGCGGCAGGTGGTATTTTCAAAGTCCAGCCTATCCAAGAGCACTATCAAAGAATGACATTGTTAGACAGTCAATGGATGTCAATGCCTCACCAACATACCTCATGGGTGCGAGAAAGCTATTTATATGGTTGTGATGCACAACCTTGGGTTAAAGCAAAAAGTATCTTTCCTATTTTAAGTATTCACAGCAAAGCACGTTTGTTTAAACACATCCGAACCAAACCAATTGGAAAGTTTTTGTTCCAAAGAACCAATCCTTTATGTGAAAGACGTGTTTTAAAATTAGCAGAAGGTTGGACACGCCAAAGTTGTTATACTTGGCATGGTTGTAAATTTATAGTTCAAGAAACTTTTTTACCTGCTTTTGAACAATTTTTACAACAACAGCATATTTCAAAATAGTGTACTGAAGGACTGTCATGGCAATAGAGCAACAAACCACATGGAAACAACGGTTAGAAGCATATTATTATCTATGTCGTTTTGATAAACCTATCGGAACAGAGCTGGTATTTTGGCCAACCATGTGGGCATTATGGATTGCTGCGGAAGGAATCCCGGATATTGTTACTTTGGTTGCGATGGTCTTAGGGACAATTTTTATGCGTGCGGCTGGTTGTGCAATCAATGACTTTGCAGATCGTAAAGTCGATGCCCACGTTGAACGCACTAAAAACCGTCCTCTTGCAACGGGTGTAATTTCGGCAAAAGAAGCAGTTTGGGTTTTTATCGGGTTGGTGGCTGCAAGCGCCTGCACTTTATTTTTTTTACCGATTGCAACATTTTATTGTGCGTTAGCAGGTTTGCTTCTGGCATTTATTTATCCATTCATGAAGCGTTATACCCATTTACCCCAAGTGGTGTTGGGAATGGCATTTTCATGGGGAATTCCCATGTCTTTTACTGCAATGGGCAAACCTTTAGGCTGGACATGTTGGTTACTTTATTTTGGCAATCTCGCTTGGACCGTAGCCTATGATACGCAATATGCCATTACAGATCGAGAATATGATTTAAAAATTGGGGTGAAATCTACAGCTATCCTGTTTGGTCGCTATGATATAGAAATTATTTCATTATTGCAGTTGAGCAGTGTGGTGTTGATTGGTGCAGCGCTGTATTTGGAAAATATTCTGATCCCAATAGGACTGATTGCATTGTTATTGGTTTCAGGAGACTTTATTTATCAGTGGAGTAAAACCAAAGATCGTGATCCACAAAGATGTTTCTGGGCATTTAGACACAATCGTTGGGTTGGACTGATTATTTTTGCAGGCATTTTTATTGCACTCATTTGATTTGGTTAAAGCTGATTGAGTTTGATTTAAAGTGTGATAAATCACATAAATTAAAATTAATTATTTGTATTTCTATATTATTTTACTCTTTGGTTAAAAGCATTCTAGCAAGATGCTTTTTTTTATGTTTAATTAGAGGGGAACACGGAGCTGTTCAAAAAAGAAAAATTTGAGGAATGGGTAATGAAAGTATTATTTAAACGGACACTATTGGCTATTACTTGTGGTTCAGCTTTATTTTTAAGCGCATGTAATGATGATGACAACTGGGATAATTGGAATAGTAATAAAAGTTATGTATCGGAAAGTTCATATAATTTAGACAGTATGAGTGAAGCATCCTCAGTCAAAGTCATGACCTATAATATGCCGAATGTTTTAGGGGAAACTAAAAAAGCCACAGCCATGGTTTTTGTGCCTAAAACAACAAGACCTGCGGAAGGTTGGAAAGTCGTGGTGTGGGAACATGGGACGGTAGGTGTAGGTGATAGCTGTGCGCCGAGTAAGAATGGCTTTAACCCACGTTTTAAAAATATGGCACAAAGCTTATTAAAAGAAGGCTATGTGGTGGTTGCACCTGACTATGAGGGCTTAGGAACACCGGGTATGCACCCATATTTGAATTTAAAGAGCGAAGCAAATTCAGCGATTTATGCGGTAAAAGCCTATAAAGATCATTATGGTAGTCAGATCAATGGTCAATGGATGTCCGTGGGGCAGTCTCAAGGTGGTCATGCTTCTTTAGGGACAGCAGAACTTTCTAATAGTGATACCAATTATAGAGGCGCAGTAGCAGGTGCACCTGCTTCAAGTTTAGGCTATATCATTTCTGTCGTTGCACCACAAGCAATTCGGAACCTTCTTCTCGCTGGCAAAGTCGAGACAGCAATCGATGTCTATGCAGAATTATTGGCTTATGCTGCTTATACAACTGTAGGAATCACTGCTTATGAGCCTCGTTTTAATTACCGAGAAGTATTCAAAGATCGTTCTAAGTTGATTGTAGAATTGGCAGAGGGCACAACGGGTGAAAATGGTTCATGTCTCGAAGATTTGAAGGGTAAATTTATTACAGATATTCGTGAATATTTGAACACGAATAGCGGTAAAACTGTTCTAGATTATCCAGGGCTTATTGATAACTTCCAAGAAAATTCAACAGTAAAAAAATTCTTAGTAGACAATCAGCCTGCAACCAAGAAAATTAATACACCTGTGATGATTATTCAGGGTAAATTAGATATGGCAGTACCTTATCAAGTGACTGAAAAATTACAGCAAGACTTAAAAAATATGGGTACAGATGTGACGTTCTTGCTGGTAGATGACCAAAATCATACAGGAGCAATTGTTGCAAAGAACGCTGAATTGGTTGCTTTTATTAAAAAGCATATGCCAATCACAAAATAATCTTTTAATGATTAAATGTAGTTATTGATATAAAAACAGAGCTTCAATAGAAGCTCTGTTTTTATAAATTAATGCGTCACTGTTTGTACAGTCTTAACTGGAGCTTTCACCGAGCTTTTACCAAAGGACAGATGATTAAAGAAGATATTCAGCATGACTGCTGTAATACAGGTCGTGGTAATCCCCGAGTGAAATAGGGTTTGTAATACTTTTGGGAATGCATTGAAAAACTCTGGACTAATCAACGGAATTAAACCCGCACAAATTGAAACTGCCACAATGATTAAATTGGACTGGATTTGATAATCGACTTTAGAAAGTGTACGAATCCCACTTGCAGCAACACTACCAAATAAAACGATACCCGCTCCACCCAGAACAGGCATCGGAATCGCTGCGACAATACGACCAAAAATAGGCAATAAACCCAAAACCACTAAAATTGCTCCACCTGTTGCAACAACAAAACGACTTTTCACACCTGAGATAGCGACCAAGCCAACATTTTGTACAAAAGCACATTGCATAAATGAACCGAATAAGGGGGCAATCGCTGAAGAAAGCATATCGGCTCTTAAACCATTTGCGAGACGGGGACTGTCCATTTTTGTATCTACAATTTCACCAATCGCCAATAGGCTGGCAGTAGTTTCAGTCAGGATCACAATACTGACAATACACATGGTCAAGATAGCAGACATTTCAAAAGTAGGAAGACCAAAGGCGAACAAATGTGGCAAAGCAAACAGCTCACCTTGAGTGACTTTAGAAAAGTCGGCAACGCCTAAAAAGATGGTGAATATCGCACCGACGATAATCGCAATCAATACTGCCAGACGTGCCATGGTTGCTGTACCAAAACGGCTGACCAAAAGTAGGATCGTGAGTGTGAATGCTGCAATTCCAATATTTTCTAATGAACCCCATGAGGGTGCTTTGGGATTTCCTCCCATAATCCAACGAATAGCAACGGGTAACAGTGAAATTCCGATAATTGTAATGATGGAACCTGTGACAATCGGTGGAAAGAAACGCACAATTTTTGAGAAAAATGGAGCAATCAACAAACCAAAAATAGAACTGACAATGGCTGCACCAAAAATTGTTTGAATATTACCGCCTGTAGTACCAATTGCAATCATACTTGCCACGGCAGCAAATGAAGTGCCCTGTACTATGGGCAGTTTTGCACCAAACCATTTCACTCCTAATGTTTGTAACAACGTAGCTAAACCACCAACAAGAATCGAGGCAGTAATTAATAGTGCAATTTCGGCTGTATTTAAACCAATGGCTGTCCCTACTACCAATGGGGCAGCGATTAAACCACCATACATGGTGAGTACATGTTGTAGACCAAAAGTCAGGTTTTTTCCTAAACTTAAAACTTCATCTTCAGGTTTGATTTTGTTAATTTCAGTGCTCATATGAAACCCTTCATGAATTTTTCATCAATGGTTTAGATGAGCAATTTGTATGCCAAACGGTAAAATATGAATAGATTTGGTTCTGCATGCGCAGCGAATGGCCTAAACGTAGGATGATACGTTCAATATTAAGTCATCATCCTTCTAAAAATCGTATTTTATGCCTGCGATTTAAACTTCATTCGGGTATAGATAAAAAATTGTAGTGTACCTATCAACAGCACCCCTGAAGCGAGTATGAATTGTTGATAATATGAAACACCCCAGTGTTGCAATGCGCTAAAACATAAACCACCAATCAGTTGAGTAATGGCAAATCCTAGCGTTGCGATACTCCATAAATTTTTATAGGCTGTATGATAAAGATTGAGAATCGTATAGGAGGTTAAGAACACCACAGCTGGATTGAGAAGCCCTGTAAAAAATGAGGAAATATAAGTAAAGATCGGATGAATAGAAAAGACTGCGACCAAAATTGCAACGACATAGATACTATATAATATTTTTAAGGCAGTAAAATTTCCAAATTTTCGTGCCAATAAGTAAGCACTGATCGCCCCCAAAGCACTGCCTGAACCATAAAGAATCCAGTTGAAATTAATCAGGTAGAGGTTGAGGTGTAAAGTGTTTTTTAGATAATCAATCCAAAATAATGAGTGTGGCACATAAGCAAAAGCACTACATGCATATACGATTAACACACTCAGATAAATACCATCCATCGAGCTGATAGAATTGTTATGGGTACTTGTTTGGTGTAAATAATCTTTAAACCCGTGTAAAAGATAGGCATTTATTAGGCAAATCAGTGCTGAAAACCCAAACAAAATCATCCAAGCTGATTGGGTACTGATTTGATCTAGATAGGGTAAAAACAAGGTGGCTGAAAGTACACCAATCCCAATACCACTAAAACCAATAAAATTGATACTCAAGCGTTCATCAGCTCGACAACAATGCGCCACAATACTGGGTGCAAGAATCATGATTAAGCCACCACTAATGCCTGAGATGATTCGCCAGAATACATACCATAGTTCAGAAAAACCTGAAAATGCACAACTGAGTAAGCTGATTGCACCTGCACAGGATGCAAGTACAAGATAACGAGGCAAATTGGCTGTGTGGGGAAGTTTCATCGACCAAAATGCACCGATGAGATAACCGAGTAAATTAGCACTTCCCAATATACTGGCAAAGCTACTATCCCAGTGGTAGGCGAGTCGGGTAGTGGGCAATAATGCAGTATAGGAAAATCGCAATATACCAATCGCTAAACAGGTACTTAGACAGAGAAAGACACTCAATTGAAGTTTATTTGAAACAGTCCTGTTCACTTACATATCATCCATTTTTCACTCAATTCACCATAAGGCGAATTGAAAAAAATGACAATAAATAATCAATATTTAGTTTGGGAATAATCCATCAATTGGTAAAAAAACAATATAAAGACAACACTGAACCCAACCGAATACCTTAAACACTCAGGCTCTGGTTGCAATAAAAATTAGGGTTGAATGAGGTTGGCATCGACAGGGTCACCAATGGTGTAATAATGCCCACCTGCAACATGATGCAGACTTTTCCACTCAGCATCTACTTCATGATAATACCAGTGCCCATTGCGGAAAACTCGGTCGTCTGCATAAGCCGCGATTACCTTGCCAATAAATAAATCATGTTCCTGCTGATAGTGTGGTTCTGGGATCAATTCACAGATCAGCCAAGCCGCACAGCCTTCCACTGCAGGCAGATCAAAACCTTCAAACTTGAATAAGGGGGTCTCACAATGTGATAGTTTTTCTGGATCGTTAAATTGACTGATTGAACCCAGTTGTTGCACCAGTTTTAGTTGTTTTAAGGTAGGAACTTGTAAAATGAAATAACCCGATTTTTCAATTAATAATCGTGTTTTTGTGCTTTTGTCTAAAACAACACTAACTTTAGCAGGCACTAATTCCAATGCACATGCCCATGCAGCAGCCATGACATTCTGCTCATGTTCATACTGCGTAGACACCAGTACGGTTGGACCATGATTTAGCAGACGATATGCTTTTGAAAGCTCAACAGCTTGGAGATGTTGATTCATATTACAACCTATATTGGGGACTTATTCATTATTTGCACATGCTTATATGAAATTCATATGAAGCAAATAAGATGATGTTTTTATTGTTGATTATGAGCAACAAAAAAATATCAGTTAAATCGCTAAAAGTGCTAAAGGCTATTGGATATTTCACAATAAGTTTATAATAAAACGATCAAAACTATTGGAACTCGAATGAACTATACGCTCATTTTGAATATTGTCATATTCATTGCCTTAATCATACTGTTAATGCAAACCAGAAAGACCGATTGGAGTCTGGCTAAAAAAGTGTTTGCAGGTTTGTGTTTGGGTGTTGTATTTGGGCTTGGATTACATTGGGTTTATGGTACAAATTCAGCAATTTTAACTGAATCTATTCAATGGTTTAACATTGTTGGTAATGGTTATGTGAAACTATTGCAGATGGTGGTAATGCCATTGGTTTTAGTTTCAATATTGAGTGCTGTGATCAAACTACACAATGCTTCATCACTGGGTAAAATTAGTGTAATAAGTATTGGTACATTGTTGATTACCACATTTATTGCAGCATTGGTTGGTGTTTTTGTCACCAATCTTTTTGGTTTAAGTGCGGCAGGTTTAGTACAAGGTACACAAGAAACAGCACGACTTGAAGCAATTCAAACGGATTATATTGGTAAAGTCACTGACTTAAATGTGCCAGATTTCATTTTATCATTTTTGCCGACCAATCCATTTGCAGAATTGACGGGAGCTCACCCAACTTCAATTATTAGTGTGGTTATTTTTGCAACCTTATTGGGCTTGGCTGGTTTAAATCTCATTAGAGATGATGCTGAAAAAGGGCAACGTATTGTCAGTGCAATTGATACTTTACAAGCTTGGGTCATGAAACTGGTTCGCTTGGTCATGACGCTTACGCCTTATGGTGTATTTGCATTAATTACAAAAGTGGTGGCAAGCTCGAATGCAGCGGATATCGTCAATCTAGGTGGTTTCCTTGTTGCTTCTTATCTGGGCTTAGCCATCATGTTTGGGGTACATGCACTGATCTTATTATTCACTGGTGTTAACCCGATTCGTTTCTTTAAAAAGGTTTTACCTGTACTGACTTTTGCTTTTACCAGTCGTTCAAGTGCAGCCAGTATTCCTTTAAATATTGAAGCACAAACACGCCGTTTAGGGATACCTGAGTCAATTGCCAGTTTTTCAGCATCGTTTGGTACGACCATCGGACAAAATGGCTGTGCAGGTTTATATCCAGCAATGCTTGCGGTCATGGTTGCACCGACTGTTGGGATTAACCCACTTGATCCTGTTTGGATTTTGACTTTGGTCTGCGTGGTAACACTCAGTTCAATTGGTGTTGCAGGTGTCGGTGGTGGTGCAACTTTTGCAGCGCTGATTGTATTACCCATTATGGGGCTACCCGTCACTTTAGTGGCGTTGTTAATCTCAATAGAACCTTTGATTGATATGGGACGTACGGCTTTAAATGTCGATGGCTCAATGACTGCTGGTGTGGTAACCAGTCAATTGATGGGACAAACGGACCAATCTATTTTACTTTCAGATGAGCAAGAAGATTTGCAACATAGCTGATCATTTTTCTCGATTGTCTGAGCTTTAAAAACACCTAAATTTTATTTAGGTGTTTTTTATTTATTGATCCATCATTTCGTATATTTTATTGATTTTAAGCATATATTTTTTAGTTAATCGACTTTTTGATAAATTTGCTTTAAGAATTTTATTGATCTGCTGATGCTTTCTCTCAGCAAGCTTTGCAAGCAAATCAAAGCCGAGTAAAGGATCTGCAGCAACAAATACACTGAGTACGTATTCCAAACTTTTCTTCAATGTTTTAAAGGCTTCTGATTGATCTATTGTTTGATGATCAGACGGAAAAATATCGTTAAAGATTTGTTCACATAGATTTAAACAATATACAGTGTTAGCTGCGGTTGTTAAGAGAGGAGGGTGAGCAAGAGCGACTAAAATTCCTCTTTTTTCTAGCAGACTAGAATCAGGATATATCTGTTCGAACCAGTTTTTGACAGTTGAAAAATCTTGCTCCCCAATAATTTGGCACGCCATTGCTGCGGCTTCTCGAAGTCTCCAACGTGAATCATTCATCATGGTTTGAATTTGATTTAAAATGATTTTTTGATGAGTTGTGTCTTGAGAAAAATAACTCTGAGATAATCCGAGTAAAGCACTGAAAGGTAAAATTGTTTCGCGCGAATTACCGTCAGTTGATGTATTTAATAACTGCTCTAAAAATTCCCATAAGCTTTGAGATATTGAAATATTTGCAAAGTATCTGGCAAAGCTATAGCTCAGTTCTAAATTTGCGCGAGGTCCTGGTAAATTTGAGTGTGCTTTTAGATACACTTCGACTTGTTCGAATTTTGATTGATTCAAAAGTATGTTTAACTCATCTAAATAACGAGATTGCTTCATACATTTATCCCATATATGAAAGTTTAAATTTCTCAATACACTCAATGGATTCGATCAATTGCCTATACTGAAGAGGGATATACACATAAAATATAACTCCGATTTAATGCATTGATGCTTAGAAAGAAGTGATAAAGAATATGGAGTCATCGTCTCTTGTAAATTTATGGTGTTAATTTTAGAGTACGCTATCGCGATGCTTTATTACATTCTGCCAATTCTTTAGATTTTTTTGTCCAAATTTTACCCGCGCTATTTTTGTAAAAATTAATTTTTCCAATACGGGAGACCAAGCTTTGACATGAGTCAAGCGATAGTTGATTGCCCCATGGACCAGTCATTCGACAAACAGAACCATCACATTTCCAAACCACATTTGGACCATTTTCGATGGGAACAGTAACTTTTCCTTTATGTGTTGTTCCTGCAATCCAAGTGGTATTGGATGCACTTGCCCAAGGAGAAAAGAGTAAGCAACAGGTGATTACGCTGCTTTTACACATTGTTTGGGGATTCTTCATTTGATTATTCTTCATTATTATTGCCTATTTTTTGGGATAAAAAAATTATTCACCTGAAATACTATAATGAAAATGCTCGTTTTGTGAATGAAAAGTTTCATGAATTAAATATCTATATTCTGTACCCATTTTTATGCTTATATTGTATCTGTAATCATTTTTTTGCTTGACTTAGAATGTGTGAAAATAAGGAGTCTCTGTGATGAAAATGTACCAAGTTGATGCTTTTACACAACAATTATTTAAAGGAAATCCTGCGGCAGTTTTAGTTTTAGACGAATGGCTTGATCATGCCTTGATGCAGAATATTGCCTTGGAAAATAATTTGGCAGAAACGGCATTTGTAAAAAGAATCGACGATGAAAATTATCAGATTCGTTGGTTTACGCCAAAAGTTGAAGTGGACTTTTGTGGACATGCAACATTAGCATCAGCATTTGTTTTATTTAAAGACTATACGTCAGCCAAAACAATTCGTTTTCATGTGAAAGACTTAGGTATTTTTACCATTCAACAAGCCGATGATGGCAAGATTCAAATGAACTTTCCAATACGCAGACCGCAAAAAGTTACGGAATATCCTGAATTACTCAATCATGTGATTGATAAGCCTTTTAAAGAAGTGTATTTAAATGCTCAGGCTTATATTTTGGTCTGTGATTCGGCACAAGATGTGATTGATGCTCAAGCAAATTTGGTCAACATTACACGTATTGCAGAGCAATACAGTGTGAGTACAGCATTGACCGCAAGTTCGGGTGGTTTTGATGTGACCATCACTGCCGCTTCTGATCAATATGATTATGTTGCTCGCTATTTCGCTCCACACAAAGGAATCAATGAAGATCCTGTGACAGGGTCTATGCATACGGGTTTAGCACCATTATGGGCTGAAAAATTAGCAAAAAATCAGTTAATCGGTTATCAGGCTTCTGAGCGTGGTGGAACATTATTTTGCACTCTTCAAGCAGATAATCGTATTGAAATTTCTGGTTATGCCCAGCTTTACATGCAAGCTGAGATCGTGATTTAAATAGACTGAATTGTATAGTCAATCTGTTGAAAAATTCATCCAGTTGAATATCATTTCTCTTGATCAATAAAATTAAAGCGATCAATATATTGTTTGATGATATACGCCTTGCACTGCCACGCTTTAGCTCTAAAGTTTAAATTGTTTTGCGTAGGCGATACTTTACTTTTCAGAGATGAAAAGTAACAAAAATCTTCCGTTGAGCGAGGGGTACATCCTAATACCCCCGCTCAACATGGCGACATCCATGTCGCCTCGTGATAGCAAAACTGTTTATGATTCAAAAGTACAAAATAAATGAATCATCCAAATCACTTGTATGAATAATCAGGCGGTTTGACTATATTTATTCAGAAATGCTTACAAAAGCCGTTGAAATAAACGGCTATTTTTTCAAAACTTAACTATAAATTATGTTCAGGATTTTTTAAGATGTCTCACTTATAAATGTTTAAAATTTAAAAAATTCTGGATTCTTTTATGCTTATGCGGTTGAAAAAACTCACATTCTCTCTCTGTATTCTTGGTTTCAGTGCGTCAACATTGGCTCAAACTGTTCTGGTTAAATCTGATCATAATATTGAAGAATATAAGCTAGAGAATGGCTTTCGGGTTTTACTTGCGCCAAACGACAAAGAAAATAAAGTGTTTATGAACACCGTATATTTAACGGGTTCTTTAAATGATCCACAGGGTAAAGGTGGTTTGGCTCATTTACTTGAGCATTTGGCTTTTAAAGGCACGCAAGATGTGAAAGGTGAAGAGTTTCAACGCCGTTTAGATCAATACACATTGATGACCAATGCCAGCACAGATTATTACTCAACCAAATATACCAATATTATTCGCCCAGACCAAAATATCTTAAATGAAGTGATCTACTTAGAATCACAGCGTATGGATAAATTGGTACTCCAAGAAAAATTTGTTCCATCTGAAATTAATATTGTCATGCGTGAACGTGAAGTGCGCATGGATCAGCCTTTTGCTGTATTAATGGATCAGATGTGGAAAGCAGCTTATGGTAATCAATCTTTAGGACGTTTACCTATTGGGGACTTATCTGAACTGCAATCGATTAAAATGAGTGAATTAAATAAATTCTATAAAGATTGGTATGCACCGAATAATGCGGTCATGGTGATTTCAGGTAAATTTGATAAGGCAGAAGTTTTAAAAGCGATTGATAAAAATTTCAGCCCGATTTCTGCACGTCAAACCCCGCAACAAGCTCAAGTGCCATTATTAGATTCTGCAAAAATTAAAAATCGTGATTTCATTGTGAAAAAAGGCAGCGATCTTGCCAAATTCAATATTTATATGAATGGTAAGAATGAAAAAATTCAACCAGCACTCGCACTTGCTCCTTATCTCTATACTTTGCAACCGAGCGGTCATCTCTACTCAAGTATGGTTGAAACAGGTATTGCGACCAATGTTCAGTCAACAACATGGTTAGATGATGATTTTAATTTGGTGTTTATGGGGGCAATTTATGCACCGAATCATGACGCTAAGAAAATTGATCAATCCTTGATTTCTGGTGTGGAGCAGAACCCAAGCTTTAATGATGTCGAATTAAAACGCGTTAAAAACTTAATTCAGAATGCACACGATAACCTAATGAGCAGTGCAACTGCTGTAGGAGGCATGTTAAGTGACTATGTGGTGACTTCTCATGGTGATTGGGCGCAATATTTTAAAGATCAACAACGCATTCAAAATTTGACAGTGAATGAAACCAATTCAACTTTAAAGTCGTTCTTCACCCAACAGCATCGTTTCCATGGTGATATTCAACCTACACCAGAAGATCAGAAAAAAGCTTTAGAACAAAAACAAGCAACTGAAAAACCGAAAACACTTGATCAGCAGGCAGCAGCAGTTGAACCATTGAAAGATGTCAGTGTTTACCAAGCTGAAGTTGCTCAGTACGTTCAACAGTCAAAACAGTACTTAGAGGCGACAGAGAAAAAGATTCAACGCGGAACATTGAAAAATGGAATGCAATATGCTTTGTTCCCAACCTCGACACGTGATGATAAAACTTATGCGACCATTGAGGTGAATTTTGGTACAGCAGAGGCTTTAAAAAATAAATCGCAAATTTTAGATTTTATGGCTTATTTATTGTTGCGCGCATCGGAGCAATATAGCTTACAGAATATTGCAGATAAAACCATTGAGGCAGGCGGTGATGCAACTGCAGCGGCCATCGATAATGGGATAACCATTCAAATTTCAGCGAAAAAAGAAAAATTTGAAGATTTCTTCAAATATATCGTTTCTGTAATGAAAAATCCTAAATTTGAACAATCACAATTTGATCTGATTAAATTACAGAGTCTTTCGAGTTTAGACCGTCCCTATACTGAGCCAGAAACGGTTTCCTCTTTAACAATAGCGCGTCTATTGGAAACCTATCAACCAGGAGATTTGCGTTATCATTTTGAACCTGAATTGGCAAAACAGCAGATTCAGGCAGCGACCAATCAACAGGTGATTGACCTGTATAAAAAGTATTTTGCAATGGATCACGGCTTCATTTCTGTGACAGGACAATATGATGCCAAAGCTATGCAAAAGTTACTTAATCAACAGTTTGGAAATTGGACGGGTAAACAACCATACCAACGCTTATCGACTGAATTTAATACTTACAAAGCACAAAAAGTGCATGCACTGTCAGAACAACGTGAATTTGGTAGTTATCAGGCATTACAGACTTTACCTGTAGGTGTAGACAATAAAGATGCAGCCGCATTAATTGTGTTTAGTTATATTCTTGGCGATTCCCAGTTATCTTCTCGTTTAGGACAGGAATTGCGTGAGAAGAATGCCTTGGTTTACGGTTTTGGCAGTCAACTTAACTTAGATTCTTTCAATGATGCTGGAGCTTTATCGATCGAAGCCAATTACACCGCAGGAAAATCTGCTGAAGTATCACAAGTGGTTCGTAAGGTATTGCAGGATTTACTCACTACTGGCGTGACCAGTCAAGAGTTGGAAGCGGCAAAAGCCAATATTATGAAGCAGCGTGTAACCTCATTGGAAGATGAGCGGATCATTCATCGTATGCTTAACAGCCAACTTGAACGCAATAAAAAAATGGATAGTCGTGGTTTACGTGATCAACAATTTGCCAAGCTGACTAAGGCTGATGTTGATGCTGCGATTAAAAAATATATTAAACCAGAGCAATTGGTTGAAGTCATGGCTGATCAATATGGGCAAGCTCAGAAAGGTATAAATTGATCGCCTAAATTAAAAATTAGTTTGAGTAAAGTATAGGGTCTGTTCACAGACCCTATACATATATGGCTTTTTGATTTATAAATTCGAAGAATAATGAAAAAAGAGTGAAAACAATGTCAATGATCGGCAATTTATTGAGTATTTCAACGCAACAATTAGAAGATTTTATTCAGTCACCAAATTTACTTGAAGCTTATGTTTATGGTGATCAAAAAGATCAACAATCACAAACTTTGGATTTGGATAAGACATGGCATGCCATTCATTTTATCTTAAATGGTGACGCTTATGGAGGACAAGGTCCTTTAGCAATGGTGTTTTTCGGTGGTAAAGAGATTGGTGAGGATCTAGGAATCGGTCCAGCCAGATATTTAACAGCGGAGCAAGTGAAGCAAGTTGCGAACGCAGTAGAGCAGGTCAGTGATCATCAGTTTTCAAAGCAATATGATATTGAAGCCTTGGACCAAGCTGATATTTATCCAAATATGTGGGATGAAGACAGTGAGGAAGGGTTACAGTATATTTTGCCGTATTTTCAAGACTTAAAACAATTCTATCAAGAAGCGGCACTCAGAAATCAGGCTGTGTTGATTTATATTCATTAATCATTAAAAAACCGCCAATAATGAACTGAACCCTATAAGTTGGACACAACTTATAGGGTATTTTTATGAAATACGATTTAAAGTTTAAACAAGCAGTCATTGCTTATTATGCTCAAGGCCATTCTAGTTTATCAACAGCCAAGCATTTTTCGATTAGTGATAAGGATGTCTCTAAATGGTTGGCTCAATTCAACTTAGGTGGAATTGATGCAATAAAACCAAAACAGAATAAGACAATTTATACAGCTGAATTTAAATATAAAGTATTAACAACTATGCAGGATGAGCGATTAAGTTTATCTGATACAGCTCTTCGTTTTGGTATTTCTTCCCCGAGTTTGATCAGTGTATGGCGTAAAATCTATCAAACCGATGGTATGCTTGGACTAGAACCAAAGTCTAAAGGAAGAGCACCCATGTCTAAAAATAAACATAAATATATTGTTGATAAACCTGATCATGAAAAAACAACTGCTGAGCTTCAGCATGAACTACTCTATTTACGCGCTGAGAATGCTTACTTAAAAAAGCTCGACGCCTTGCTGAATCCACCCAAAAAGGACAACAAGCAAGGTTGATTGATCAGATGAGTACTGAGTTTGCTTTGCCATTGCTTTTAGATATTGCTGAGTTATCGAGGAGTAGTTTCTACTATCATAAAGCCAAGCTAAATGCCGTAGATAAATATGCAGAGCTCAAGCAACGAATTTGCCAAATTTATGATCAGCATAAAGGTAGATATGGTTATAGACGAATCACTTTAGCCTTGAAGCAACAAGGTCTTCATCATAACCATAAATTGATTGCTAGGTTGATGAGAGGCTTTGGTTTAATTTCATTGATTCGGCGTAAAAAGTACAATGCCTACAAAGGTACATCCAATAAAATAGTCAAAAATAAACTCAAACGTAACTTTGAAGCGAAGCGACCCAATAAGCGTTGGCTGACAGATATAACCGAATTTAAAGTTGCTGATACGAAGTTATATTTATCTCCGATTTTAGACTGCTATAACAATGAGATTGTGAGCTATACACTTTCAAGACGCCCAGTATTTCAACTTGTTAAAGATATGCTTGATCAAGCCATAAGTCATTTACCAAACTCACGAAAACACAAGCTTATGCTTCATTCAGATCAAGGCTGGCATTATCAAATGAGCCAATTTAGGAGTACGCTTAAAGCGAATAAGATTAAGCAAAGTATGAGTAGAAAAGGGAATTGTTGGGACAATGCTTTGATGGAGAGTTTCTTTGGTACATTAAAATCAGAGACGATTTATCTAGAGAAACCAGAAAGCATTGAAGTCTTAGAGCAACAAATTCATGACTACATCCATTACTATAATCATGAGAGAATACAAATTAAACTAAAAGGATTGAGCCCTGTTCAATTCAGAACTCAATCCAGCGTTAACTAAACTGTCCAAGATTTGGGGTTCAGTCCACGTTGACCTCGGTTTATCATTTTAATCTTTAACGATTAAAACTTATTTTTCAACAAATGCACGTTCGATCACGTAGTCGCCCAATACACCCATTTTTGGTGATTCTTTAAGACCATGTTGATCCAATAGTGCCACAACATCATCAAGAAATGCTGGGCTACCGCATAACATTGCACGGTCAGTTTCTGGATTAAAACGTGGTAAACCGATTTTTTCAAATAAAGCGCCCGTTTCAATTGCAGTCGTTACACGACCTTGTGTATGAAAGTCTTCACGCGTTACTGTTGGGTAGTAAACCAATTTATCTTTGATGCCTAATTCTTCAAAGAACTCATTGTTTGGAAGTTCATTGAGAATAAGATCTTGATATGCCAATTCAGAAATAAAACGTGTTCCGTGGACAACAATCACTTTTTCAAAGCGTTCGTAAGTTTCAGGGTCACGAATGGTTGATAAGAATGGTGCAAGTCCAGTCCCAGAAGAAAGAAGGTAAAGATTCTTACCTGGATTTAAATCGTCAAGGACTAAAGTTCCAGTCGGTTTTTTCGAAACCAAGATTTCATCGCCAACTTTTACTTTTTGTAAAATAGACGTCAAAGGACCATCAGGTACTTTGATTGAGAAAAACTCTAATTCTTCTTCGTAGTTAGCGCTAGCAATCGAATATGCGCGCATTAAAGGCTTACCATTGACTTCAAGACCAATCATCACAAATTGACCATTTTTAAAACGTAATGCAGTATCACGTGTGGTCTTAAAACTGAATAAAGTGTCATTCCAGTGGTGTACGTGAGTAATCTTTTCGACGTTGAAAGCAGCCATTAAAGGTCTCAATAAATTATCAAATTAGAACAGCTTGCTATTCTAATCTAAAATCATTCTCGATAAACTGAATATATTTAATTGAGCTTATCAGAAAAAATGATTATGACGGAGTTGAGTCTTCCAATTATTGGTATTATGCGTTCACCTTATGTGGAAAAATTTGGGATTCCTCGGCAACCGAATTTGGTTCAGGTCGAATCTTTTATTGAAATGCTCGCCCCTTATAATGTTATGGAGGCATTTGAAGGAATTGAAGAATTTAGTCATTTATGGCTGATCTGGCAGTTTCATGACAATAAAAATCAGCAACAACTGGATAAATTTCGACCCCAAGTCCGTCCGCCACGATTAGGTGGGAATAAGAAAATAGGAGTATTTGCTACACGCAGTATGTATCGTCCAGCACCTGTTGGATTGTCGGTTGTTCAACTTAAACAGGTCAAAAAAGTGGGTAATATTGTGCGTGTTTATGTGACAGGAAGTGACTTATTAGACGGTACACCCATTTTAGATATCAAACCTTATATCAAGTATTCTGACGCTGTGTTGGATGCGCAAAGCGGTTATGCACAAGATCGACCTGTTGTTAAACAAGTACGTTGGTCAGAACATGCATGTCAATCTAGAACAGGTTTATTACAACAAGCAAAAATTGATCAGCAATATATTGCTGAACTTGAGTCAGTATTGGCATTGGATCCACGTCCAGCCTATCAAGACGATGCGCAAAGAATTTATGGGATGCGTTTTGGACAGATGAATATTAAATTTAGCTGTAGTGATGAAGCAATTGTTATCCAAGAAATCATGCTCTATGAGCAGACTTAAACACTATCAATAGAGTAAAAAATGATGAGAGTTTTTAAGGTATTACTCGTCAAAAAGGAATTTCTCAATTTATGCTATCACTCATTGAGCATTTGGCTTTACTGGGAGTGCCTTACTGCAATGTACTTATTTGAGCAAAGTCGAGTAAGTCTTGCTGAGATTGCTGTAAAACACGTTGTTTTTCTGATGCGATCCATCCCAAAGCAAACCAAACTTGTGGTTGTGTATTGACCAGCTTTGTTAAAAGCTCTTCTGCTACAATAAAATCATTGTATAGACCTAAACTCTCTTGAGCCGGTTTTATTGATTTTAAGTATTTTTTTACAGCTTTTTTATCACATAAGGATGAAACAAATTCTAGGCTATAGCGCAAACGCTTTAAATTTTTACGTGTTTTGTGTCGTGCTTCTATGTCTAGGTTTAAGTAGTTTTGAGCGTCTAATTGAATTTTTTGATGTAATTTACTGATTTTCTTTAATGCTAATTTGTGTGCTGAGGTTTTTGTTTTTTCAGTTGAATCTTGTTCGATGAATTGAATCAATGAAAGAATTAAATAGTTAAAATTAAATGACCTAAATAGTTTAGTTAATTTCTGTCTATCTGTAGTTTCTGATTCAGGCAACTTAAATTTTGGAGCACCTACCGCTTCTAGCTGAGGTAAGAGTTCTTCACGAATCACATCTAAATCTCGTGTTGAACCAAGCTGTCTAAACAATTCTGTTAATTGCGTTTGCCAGGTTGGGTCAATATGCAAAGACCAACCAGAAAAGGTTTTAATTGCACTACGTAAACGGCGGATAGCGACACGTGCCTGATGGACATGCTTGGAGTTAAAGTTACCCGAAGCAATCGCCGTGCTGTTGGGAAGCAAATGATTAAGGCAGTTATTGAACATCTTTTTTAACACTATTTCAGCTGTGTCTTTTGCATTTAGCTGTAAAGATGTTTGGAGTTCTACCGGATTGTCTTGGATGCTTTGCGCCAATTGAAAACCTTGTTGTGCTTTGCTTCTGACATCCAACCACAAGCCATAGCGTTTCACACGGGGCAATATAAAAGAAATCAGATCTTGTACTGTGCCTTGTTTAAGTTCAAATTCAAGTTCATGCAAAGTTAAACGATCGTCTTGGGTAAAAATTTGTCCTTGGTCATAACTGACTTCAATTTGACTATTTTGAAAATGGAAAACGCTTAATCTTCTTTCAATGTCTGTTTGAAACTGAATTTCAAGCAAACTTTTATTTTGTTCTAATAATGTTTGAATACTTTTATCAATCTGTTTATTTTTTAAATAAACTTCAAGATCTAACTCAGTTTCATCTGTTGCTAAAACATGTTCAAACTCAGCACGTTTAAGCTTTTGTTCCGTTGGAAGTTTCAGAGTTTGCACCCATTGATCATTTTCAAGCCGTTGACGAAGCGAAATAGAATGTTCTGATAATATAAAAGATGGAGTGTCGTAATACTTTGCTTGTAGATGTAAGCTGCGATCATTTTTTCTTTGAAATGCTTTAATGAGAGCATCTTGCTTTTCTTGCGGAATCTGGAATTTTAATTCGATTTCAAACATCTTAATCTTCTCATTTTCGCTAGTATCAAAATGATTCTAATCTGATCAATCGTATTTTTGAGAATTTTTAAAAAATGATTACAAATCAAATGCTCAGTTGAAGATTTATACTGTGTTTTATTCTTGGTTGAAATATGTAAAGAGATGATTTTTATTTTAAAAATCATCTCTTTACAGTTATTATTTTAAGAATTTACGACTGACTAAGAACTGCTCCGTGGCTTCGAGTAATTTTTCAGCATATACCTCTTGCTTGGCAGTCAGCCATCCTAAAGCAAACCAATCGCTTGCGTCTAAGTCAGTTTGTTGTAAATAAGAAGAGGAGGATGCCAATACTTGATATTGCTCACAGGCTTGTTGAGCATCGTTCAAAGATTTACCGTATTTCTGCAAATTTTTAACATCATAGATCTGGGTTAAAATTGGAAAACTAAACTTCAGTTCATTTAAATGCTGTGCCAATGCTTCAAGACTTTCAAGATCCGAAAGATCAGCACCATTCAAACTCTCTTGGAGCTGTTTGTACTGATGTTGCAGAGTATTTTGTGCAAACCATTTCAAATCATGTGCTTGGGACTTTTCTGATTGCCCCAAACTAAACATTAATAATTCTAGGTAGTGTTGAACATTTTGAGTAGATTTGACGAGATTAATTAACTTTTCATTGGCATATAAAATGTCTTTATCTAGGCTCTCAGCCGTTTTTGGATTTTGTAGTAAAGCCCCTAACGTGCGTTGCATATGTTCAAAATGTTGTAAATTTTTAAAATGACTCTCAAAAGCGGAAAGTTGGTGTGCCCATTTTTCTGTTTTGCTGTCTGTCCAATCTTTAAATAATGATAAGGTTAAATGGAGGTGGTGGAGGGCAGTTTGAGCTTGAAGAATATGTTCAGGTTCAGCGACTTGTGCGGAAATTGCGGCAATATTAGGTAGTAAATGTTGTAGTTGATTGGCAATCAGCCCACGTAAGTTTTTATCAGCAGTGTCTTTCTTATTTAAATGAGGCTCTTTTGCAAGTGTTGCGGAACTAACTTTGTGACCAAGCAGCAACAGGTTTCCAAATTCAGCTTTACTGCGGACATCTAACCAAAGTTGGTATTTTTTAACCCATTCAAAGCTAAAAGCTAAAAGTGATTGAATTGAACCGCTTTTTAATTCAAATTCAACTTCATGAATGTCTTGCTTTGCTGTTTCAGTTCTGACTTCACCGATATCTAAACTGATTTCAATTTCAGCATCTTCAAAAGTGATTACTCGGGTGGTGCGCTGAATATCAGTTTCGAACTGTAATTGTAAGTCTTGGATTTTATCACCTAAAGCATTTTTAAGTATGGCGAGTACTTCAGGCTTATTTTCGTAAATTTTGAGATCTAAACTTGGTGTTTCTGATCGTTCACCTAAATCAATATTGTCTTCAAAGCGTTCTAAATGATTTTTGGTTGCCGCTTTTAAAGTCTGTATCCAGCGTGTGCCTTCTAAACGTTGGCGAAGTGCAGCGCCTTGTTGAGAAAGTTGACGATCAGGGGTATCGTAGTATTTTGCTTGTAGGTGAATGATCTCAGATTTTTTAGGGTCTATTGCTTTGAGTATTGCATTGCGACGAGCTTCGGAAATTTGAAACTTTAATTCAACTTCAAGCATGTGAAAATCCTAAAAATGATCGTGTTGATTGAAGACTTAACTTTTTCTTCATGTTTAATTCGACATTGTAACGCAAAATTGCTGGTAAAATGCTGATGGAACGTATCCTTTCCACAAGAATGCACAATTAACACACTATATTTAATTTGGCTTTTAATGCAGCATAAAATAAACTAAGCTGACTAAAAATAAAACAGGATGATTGAACATGAATGCCCAAGTAGAGCCTAAATCGGAATTAGAGCAATACCCTAAATTTGAACTTCCAATTAAAAACTATTCGGAGTTTTATCGTTTTTATCTAACAGAACACCGCAACATTATGAGTCGCCGTTTACATGCAGCGGGAAGTAGCATTGGTATTTATTTCTTCACTCAAGCAATTCGCCAACGTAAAGCCAAATACGTGCTATATGGATTAGTTTCAGGTTATGCCTGTGCTTGGGTGGGACATTTCGTTTTCGAAAAAAATAAGCCTGCCAGCTTTAAGCAACCTTTATATAGCTTTATTTCAGATTGGCGTATGCTCTCCGATATTTTACGAGGCAATCTAAGTTTGAAGGATCGCCGTTTGGATAAAATTGACAGTTGATTCATGTCACTTCTTGAGCTTACTTTCATAAGAGTGCCAATATAGATTTTGTTAGATTCAAAAACTTTAGCGTAGATTAAACATACAATAAACTCAGATCTATGATGTGTAAACTGACCTGAAACAGTGACATAACATTGATCTGAGCATTTCATCGAAGAATAGCCAGCACAAGCCAGCTAAACTAAAAAAGAAATGGCAATGTTATTTTAGGCTGTTGTATTCAGCTTATTCGGTTAATTGTTTCAAAAAACATAAACACTTGTAAAACATCAGTATAGCTTCTGATCTTATTATTCATTAAAGTACAAATTGAAAAGTGTATTATGAATCGAGTAACTCATGCGCGGTCTTTATCTCATCACCAATGATGATCCAATTGAACTTTTATTAGCAAAACTAGAAGGTGCAATGGCAACCTATGAGGTTGCTGTTCTGCAATATCGTCGCAAGAAAGTGCCAAAACAAGATCAGGACTATGAAATTGAGTACATGAAATCCATGTGCGCACAATACAAAGTACCTTTTGTGATAAATGACGATCTAGACGCTGCGATAAAATATGGTGTGGGTGTACACTTAGGTCAAGGTGATGGTTCAATTGTTGAAGCAGTAGCTCGTTTACCGAAAGGGATCCTCGTAGGGCGAAGCTGTAACAATTCGATCGAACTTGCCGAACAAGCAATTGCAGATGGTGCAAACTATGTTGCTTTTGGGGCAATCTACGCGACTGATACTAAACCAGAAGCTGGAAATATCGGTATTGATACCTTAAAACAAGCCAAAGCTAAATTTGAGGTACCAATCTGTGCGATAGGTGGTTTGACTGTTGAAAATTCAGCACCTGTGATCGAAGCCGGCGCCGACCTTTGTGCTGTAATTAGTGATATATTAGGACGCACTTTATCTGGTGTCACTGTACGTACCCAAGAATGGGCAGATTTATTTACTGCTCACAAAGCCTAAGCTTATCTTTGTAATTTGTTTTTTTAGTCGAGTAATCTCATGACGTTATCTGCCAAGCAAGAACAATTGTTTAAACAAGCCAGTAAACATATTCCGGGGGGCGTGAACTCTCCCGTACGTGCGTTTAATGGCGTCGGTGGTACGCCAATATTCATCGAAAAGGCCAAAGGGGCTTATTTGTATGATGTCGATGGTAAGCGTTATGTAGATTACGTTGGTTCTTGGGGTCCGATGATTTTGGGGCATGCACACCCTGATATTATCCAAGCTGTCCAAGAAGCAGCAGTTGATGGTTTAAGTTTTGGTGCACCCACTGTTCATGAAACCACGCTTGCAGATTTAATTTGTGAAATCATGCCATCCATTGAATTAGTTCGTATGACCAATTCTGGTACAGAAGCGACCATGACCGCTATTCGATTAGCACGTGGCTATACTGGGCGTGACATGATTGTTAAATTCGAAGGTTGCTATCACGGACATTCAGACTCGCTCTTGGTAAAAGCAGGTTCGGGGATGTTGACCATGGGTGAACCAACTTCAAAAGGAGTACCTGCTGACTTTGCCAAGCATACTGTCACTTTGCCGTATAACGATATTGAGGCAGTTAAAGCGTGTTTTGCGAAGTATGGTCATGAAATCGCAGGTGTGATCGTTGAACCTGTAGCAGGGAATATGAATCTGGTTAAGCCCGTAAAAGGCTTTTTAGAAACTATCCGCGAACAATGTGATCAATATCAATCTGTATTTATCATTGATGAAGTCATGACGGGTTTCCGTGTTGCGCTTGGTGGTGCTCAGGCGTATTACAATGTAAAACCAGACTTAACCACTTTGGGTAAAATTATTGGTGCTGGTTTACCTGTAGGTGCATTTGGTGGTAAACGTGAAATTATGGAATGTATTGCACCTTTAGGTGGTGTTTATCAAGCAGGTACTTTGTCGGGTAATCCATTGGCAATGCGCGCGGGCGTAAAAATGTTTGAAACACTTCGCCAAGCCAACTTCTATACGGATTTAACAGCAAAACTAGATAAATTACTGCAAGGCTTGCAAGCTGCTGCTGATGAAGCAGGGATTCCATTCTTTACCCAACAAGCAGGCGGATTATTTGGAATTTACTTTACAGATCAAACTGAAATCACCAGTTTTGATCATATTTTGAAATGTGATATTGATGCATTCCGTAAGTTTTTCCACGGCATGTTAAACCGAGGTGTAAATCTTGCACCTTCAGCATTTGAAGCTGGATTTATCTCTGCTGCACATAGTGATGAAGATATTGCCTTTACCCTACAAGCAGCCAAAGAAACCTTTGCTGAAATGAAGGTATAACTTAATTTTACCTCATGTAGATTACGGTAATAAATGAGCAGAATGAGCAGTCATTTTTCGTAAAGCTTCATTTAGAATAAAAGCCCATAGCCTTTGTACTATGGGCTTTTTTTTAAATTTTAAATACGATAATTACGGATGAAAATATGCAAACTAAACATTATTTAACGCTATCTGATGCAGAATTTTTATTGAACAAAGCACAACAATATGCTGTAGAACATCAGTTTAATGTCAGTATTGCTATTGTCGATGAAACAGGAAATTTATTGGCAATGAAGCGCATGGATGGTGCATCGGCAATGTCAGCAAATTTTTGTCAAGAAAAAGCCAAATGCTCAGCACTGAGTCGTAGACCTTCTAGCGCTTATGAAAACATGATCAAAAATGGTCAATTCGGATTTTTATCCATGAATGCAGGTTTAGGTATGCTAGAGGGCGGAGAACCGATTTTATATCAAGATCATGTGGTGGGTGCGGTAGGTATATCAGGAGTAAAATCATTTGAAGATGCTGAAATTGCTCGACATGCCATTCAAGCCTTTCTTGCACAATTTGATTGAAACTTGATGCCTGAGTGAATGATGAGATTAAAGTGGCATTTGGAAATACCACTTTAATCCTGTTCAATCATAAACGATAGAATTGTTTAGCATTATGATGAAAGACTTTTTCAAGTGCACTTTCATCATATTGCATCACAATATCACTAAAAGCATCAATGATATTGACGAGGCTGGTATTCACTCGATCCATTGGAAAGTTGGAAGCAAACATGACTCGATATGTCCCAAAACTTTCTAAAGCATGCAGAATAAGTGGGGCAACAAGATCAATAATTTGCTGTTTCGATGCCAATTGTTTGTTTTTATAAAATTGATGCCCGAGGACAGGCATAAATAGCCCCGACATTTTTGTATAGACATTTGGAAGAGTAGATAATTCTGCAATATCTTCCTGCCATTGATAAAAGATGTTTTCCCGTGCTGTTTTAGACAATCCGGTATTTTGACCCACCTTGCCAAATAATCCTGCTGGTGTTCCCAAATGATCTAAAACGATGGAGGTTTCAGGAAAAATTTTTGCAAGTTCAATCACATCTGCAATTTGCTGAGAATATACCCATGCATCAAAGCTAAGGTTATGTTGAGCCAGTTGTTCAAAGCCTTTTAAAAATTTCTTTTGGGTATACAAGTGTGGTGTGTCTGTCCAATTATGCACACCTTTATCTTCATGAAAGGCAGCCATACGCCGTATACCACGTAATCGTTTAGATGCTTTTTGATGCAGCTTTAAAATTTTCTTAAAATTGCTATCACAAGGGTCAGCGGTAGCAACAATACCACCCAGTTTCACTGTATCTTCATTAAATGGTAAGGACTCAATAAATTCTGTTTCACCGACTACACCTTTACCTTTATGTTTTGCCCAACTTGCCTCGATATGAACAACCTGTTCAACGGCATAGTGCTGTAGATCATTTTTATAATCCTGTGGCAAATAAGGGCGTGTAATATGCTCGGTCAACCCAACAGTCTCAATCAAATCTTTGGGTTTAACCAAACGAACCATTTTATCTAACAGAAAAGGGCGCTGACCTAAAAGCTTCACAGCAAAAGCAGCTGCATGAGGCGTGCTATACGGATCCCACTGATGAATATGTGGATCAATGAGTGGAAAATTAAGTGTATGCATATAACGTCCAAATTGTTATTTATTATGCACATACCATACAATATTTTTATAAAACATGAATATTATTTGTTCGTAAATATTGCATTAGAAATATAGATGATTAGCGATTTTGACGTATTAATTTTATCAAGAAGAAGGATTTAGCCTCTAATATACAGAGGCTAGCGTCATATTTTTCTGAAACAAGTGATCAACTAAAACCATCAATGCTGATGATCATGCCCATCGTGATCATGTTTGTGCGTATGAAAATTTTCATCTTTTCGGAAACGCAGATAGTTTTCAAATTGCTCACAATATTCATCATAATTGTCTTCAAGCATCATTTGAAATTGCTGTAATACATAAGACATAACTTGTTCTTTTGCATCACGCATTTCATTGCCATCTTTGAAATTATTGGCAGCAACCCAAGTGTTAAAACGAGCAGTCGCAAACAACATCGCAGCACTGACTTGACCACGAAGCTCTTCAGGCTTTGCTTGTTTTCCCTTGACTGGGCGACAGAATTCATTGGCTTGTTTGATAAACTCATCTGCACGCTCAAAAAAAACAGCATTTAAAGCTTCTTCTTCAGTGATATCAGTCGCGTTGATTTTTTGAGACATGGTTTTTCCACATTAGGTATTTCATTGGTGAGCTATTATAGGCAATCCAGTGTTCAAACGAAACGCTTTACTTCATCCGTATCAGATTGGGGAAAATAACTTTCGAAATTTTCCTGATACTCGTCAAGATGGTCTTCAAGCATCAATTTAAATTGTTCGGTGTAATAGTCTAGGATCACTTGTCGATCAGCTTTAAAGTCTGGTGCATTTTGATAAGAGCAAGCTGCATGCCAAACACTATAGCGAGCATTAGCATACATAAAAGAGGCACTGACACTGCCTGGATTTGCGCTGAGATGAGAGACTTGATGATCAGCATCAGCGAATTGATTGGCAAGTGCTATAAACTCATCAGCACGTTCGTAAAAACTTTCATCTGAGTCAACTTGTTCAGTTTCTTCAAAAAAATCATTATTTTCAGACATAAGCTTTCCTATTCACAAGCTTGTTTCATTGCGATAACTATAGCATACTCAAAATAGCCTAAGCATAATAAATACTTCAGGAGTAGGTCATGCAAGATGCGATTGCTGTACAAAGTTTAAAAAGTGATATTGCATTATTACGCCAAAATATTTGGCCGCCGACGGAGCTTGCACATGTTGAAGGATTACCAATTTATTATGCACCACAAACACAAGTAGAGCATTACTATAAACAATGGCTTGGATTGATTGAACGGGCACAAGCACTCTATCAACCCTTTATGGAAGATGAGGTTTTAGATGCGATTCATTTACCGAGTCATTTAAACTTACCCCTGTTCTTCTTTCATGTGGATCGAATTCGTATCAATAAAACTCGTGCTAAAGAGTCTAAAACCTTTCGTGGTATTGCTGCTTTGATTGAAAAATGCGGGCAATTTGAGCCAAGTCAAATCAGTAAAATGACCCAATGGCTGGACAGTGATGATACGGCTGCCTTAGTTGCGCATCGTGAGTTTATTGATTTGCGTACTTATATTTTTCAACATGGGCAAAGCGAATACACCAGAACTCGATTTTATGTGAATGGGTTGGTGCTTGGTACTGAGCAAGATTTTGAGTTGGTTGATGCCCGTGAAAAACCACGTAAACAACGCAATGACAGCTATGCCGATCCTTTGGCGGATAATCAAGTCTGGAAAGTTTTTGGAAAATATCGTTAATTAATGATGAGACGTTTCGATTTTTTTAAATTAAGTAAAAATTAAGCCCTGACGAAATCATTGTTTAATCAGGGCTATTCTTTTACAACTTTGTTTTATTTTACAGCATCAATTGCTTGGCTTGCTGTGGTATTAAACAAAGTACATTCAGATTTTAAACCATTGAGATAAGCTTGTTGTATTTGAGCATTGATACTGTATTTCCCAAACTGGTTCACAGCATCTTGATAATCTTGCTCATACTGCTGAATTTTATCTGTCAGGACTTCATAGTCACCAACAGTATAATAAGCGGCTTGATAATAGTCTGAGCCAATTTTAGCGACAGCAGCAATATGTCTGTTCGGTTGAATATCACGAGATAAATCTAAGCTAAAATTGCCCAGTTTCGCTTGAATATAACCATTTTGAAAATATTTTGACGGGTTATAACCTATGATAGGATCATTAGAATAAAGATCAGCAAAAGTAGTATTGGTTGAAGAAGATATTGATCTTAAACACGTTGAACCTGTTGGAAAAGTTTTGCCTTGTAGCTTTTTGACGTAATAAGCAGGATATGGTCCCATTGCATCGCTTAATGCACTGTTTGAACCAGCAAAATGATCAAAACCATTGATATATGGGCTAATTAATTTACCCGTTAGATTAACAGTTTCAAATTTTTCAGTTAATTCCAATTGCTTGTAGTTACGTGTTGAATAGGGTGTAAATGTCCAAACAGTTGCTGATTTCGATTTAAGCGTGGCATTTTGATAGCCCAAATCTGTTTTACTCTTAGTTGCATCATACAATCCATCAGATGCTAAATATTGGCTTAAAAGATCGGATGCAGTGAACTGGGTTGAGCCATCTACCTTATATTCACCATCGATATACATTTGTTTATTTCTAAAGCTAAATTTTACTTTGTTAAACAGATAAGCATCGTCAAGCGAACCGCCAGTTTCATAGCTAAACCACTCCGAATCATTGTTGCTGATATAATCCCCAGCATCTGAATCTCCTCCACATGCAGTCAAAAATAATGAAGAAATAATGGCAAAAGAAAGTAATTTAATTTTCATGTATTATTCCAAATTATAAGATATTAAAAATTTATGTGTATAAAAGTTCACGTTGTCATGATATTGAAACCTATTATTTTTTCAATACTTATTTTAAGCCCAGTATTTTATCGGTCGTTTATCAATTTTAGTCGTGTCATTTTTTTAATCGATCATTTCAGTGTGTAGGTTTTTAGATGAATCAACATGACCATGATGTATGATTTATATTGATATTTAAAGTTATAACTTACTTTATAAGAGAAAAGAGAAAGGGGCGTTATTGATGTTGAATCATTATTTTAAAAGGGATTTATAAAAGCAGTTGAATTTTGAAGACCCCAAATAAAAATCACAATAAAGATCAGCATGTGTAAAATTTGAATTGGAGCAAAAACAAGTGCATAGCGCCCACCACCACTGATCAAAGCATTTATTGATTTCGCTACTGCATGTGCAGCTAAACCTAACAGGAATGCAAGCGATAACACAGCGTTACTAGGCTCACCTTGAATGACAATGGTTGCTAATGCGCCATGAATTTCAAAAAGTGACGCAAGAAGTGTACCTGCAATAAGCCCTGCATCACCCAATAACAAGTTTAAGCCATAAACACCTGCTTGGATCAAGGTTAAAGACCCTGCAATAATCGCAGCCTCTTTAAGACTAAACATGCGGCTATCAGTAGATTTGTTCGCTTCGATCGGTTGCGTATTACGCATGAGCCATAATGCAAAAATAACCAAAACGGTGATTGCAAGGAGGCTGGGTAAAACAATCACTTTAAACCAAGAAATACTTACACCAATAACAATAATCATTAATTGCAATAGTGTCGCTACACATGACATGAGTGCAGCACCAGCATTGGCTTTTGCATCAGCACGTCCGTTACGGACTTCTAATCCTAAACTGGCAACCGTTGCCGTACTGGATACAAAGCCCGATGCTAGAGAAGACAGAAGCAAAGCATTTTTTGTGGACAATAATCGTTTGGCAATATGTGCCAGTGCTTGCACAGCCAGAATTAAAGTAAGTAACTTTAAAATTACATAGGGATTAAGAACTGAACCCCACAATGGTTTATTCGGGGTAAGAGGAAGTGCAATCAGTAGTAATGCCAGCAGAAAGATTCCATCTCTAAATTCAGATTCGGTGATCCATTTTCCTGCAATACCATGCATAGAATGTTTGGTCATCAATAAGATTGTCAAAATGACAGATAAACCCGCAGCAAATGGTATATTCCACAGACACATTCCACCAATAAAGTAGGTCAGAATAAAGGCGATTTCAGTCGTAACCCCAGGATCATCGGTCTGATTTTTAATTGAGTATGCTACAACTGCACCTGTGATTAACGCTCCCACGATGCCAAAATAGGGACCAAATAAAAAGCATACAGCGCCAAAGATTGAACAAATCGCAAATGATCTTAAACCTGCAAAACTACGTTGATTTTCACGTTGTTTGCTGCGTTCACGTTCTAATCCGATCAATAAACCGCAACCTAAAGCAGCCGCAATAATCGTAAATAAATCATGATAAGAATTGAAATCGAATGACATTGTTGGAATTAAATTCATAGCGCTCCCCCTAGAACCATGAATAGATTGTCTAATTTCAATGTAGCGTAAAGTATTCCTAAATCAAAAGCTTATTTTTGGCTTATCTATAATATACCGGTCAATTGAAAAAATTCAGCAAATACAAAAGTTAATTTTGTTATAGTAAACTGTGTTTTGGGGATATAACAATGCAATTTAATTTCGAAATCGATACAGCTTGGTGTTTAGAACAATTATTAAAAGACGGTCGAATTACTGAACGTGAAAAATTATTGGTACAGACGACGCATCGGCAACGTGATCAATTAAAATGGCATCCCTTACAGTGGATCGCAAATTTTAAATTAGTTGATGCTCAAGACTCAGTAAAAAGACTGACACTAACTGTATTGACAGAATGGTTGGCTGAAAAGGCCCAATTGAATTTATTTACCATTGATCCGTTAAAAGCAGATGTTACGTCTTTGACCAGTGTCATGTCTCAAGAGTTTGCATTGAGAAATAAAATTTTGGCTGTAGAAGTCCATGCAGATCGAATTTTGATTGGTACGGCACAGCCTTTTATGACCGATTGGGTTCATAATTTAGAACGCAGCCTTAGCCCTAAAAAAATTGAAAAAGTGGTGTTAAATCCAGAACAATTACAACGTTATCTTACTGAGTATTACCAAGTCAGCAGAGCTGTGAGTAATTCACAAAAATCGAGTGCTTATGATAAGGAAAATAAAGGCGTAGAAGCACTGTTACAATTGGGAGATACGCAAAATCCGGATGCTAATGATCAACACATTGTTAAATTGGTAGATTGGGTTTTACAGTTTGCCTTTGAACAAGGTGCCAGTGATATTCATTTAGAACCACGTAAGGAAAAGGGTAAAATTCGTTTTCGCATCGATGGTGTTTTACATACCATTTATAACATGCCTGCCAATACCTTAACCGCAGTTATTTCACGAATTAAAATCTTAGGACGGATGAATGTTGCAGAAAAGCGAAAACCACAAGATGGTCGTCTAAAAACTCGTACTCCGAAAGGACAAGAAACTGAATTACGCCTCTCAACATTACCCACTGCATTTGGTGAAAAGTTGGTGATGCGTATTTTTGACCCAGAAGTTTTGGTGCGTAGTTTTCAACAATTGGGATTTGATGAACATCTATTGTCACAATGGCAGGGTTTAACCCAACATAGTCATGGGATTATTTTGGTCACTGGACCCACAGGTTCGGGTAAAACAACCACACTGTATTCATCGTTAAAGCAATTGGCTACTGAAGAGGTCAATGTCTGTACCATTGAAGACCCGATTGAAATGTTGGAGCCAAGCTTTAACCAGATGCAAGTGAATCAAGGAATTGAATTAGGATTTGCAGATGGTATTCGAGCGTTGATGCGACAAGACCCAGACATTATTATGGTCGGGGAAATCCGTGACCAAGACACTGCAAATATGGCAATTCAAGCTGCTTTGACTGGTCATTTGGTGCTTTCAACTTTGCATACCAACGATGCACCATCAAGTTTGACCCGTTTGCATGATCTCGGTATACAGCCATTCTTAACAGCCGCAACAATTCTGGGCGTGCTTGCTCAACGTTTGGTGCGAAAGCTCTGTCCACATTGTAAACAAGAAACCTTTATCAATGAGCAAGAATGGAAACATTTAACCTTTGGTTATCAAACCAAAACACCTGATTTTATTTTTAAAGCGGTTGGTTGTGAAGAATGTCGCCAAACGGGGTATAAAGGTCGTGTTGGTATTTATGAGTTTATGCCGATCAGCTTAGAGGCAAAACAGCGTATCAGCGCCAATGCAACCTTAGATGATCTTAGAATGCAAGCCAAGAAAGAAGGGATTGAACCCTTAAGAATAGCAGGCGCGCGTAAAGTTTTAGAGGGTGTAACGACTTTAGAGGAAGTGTTAAGAGTGGTACCTTTGAATTAATTTTTAGCTTTGCATCAAAAAATTGGAAATAAAGACATCCTAAGATTCACCTCATGTTGATTTGTTTTAATGGCTTTATTGAAACGATCAACATTGATGAGGTCAACGATGAAACTAATTTCTAAAACATTGCTTGCAATCAGCTTAATTGGTGCAACTTCTTTTGCTTCAGCAAATACAGCAGTGAATCAGTCTGCTTTAACACCCAATTTAACCACTGTGAAACATGCATTAACCTTAAAAGATGATACAAAAGTACAGTTACGTGGCAATGTGGTAAAAGCGATTGGTGATGAAAAATATCAATTCCGTGATAACACTGGAACCATTACGGTCGATATTGATGATGAATTATGGCAAGGTAAACCGATTGCCCCAAATACTACAGTTACTTTAATCGGTGAAGTTGATATCGACTACAAGCCAACCAAGCGAGTCGAAATTGATGTTGATGCAGTGAATTTTTAATGCTTTCGTTCAAAATCACTTATTTTTGATTCAAAATTGAATTTGCGACAAAGATGAGATGCATTGGCATCTCATCTTTGTGGTCATTATATTGCCATCAACCCAATAGTGATGATTTTTAGATATGGATGAAAGAGGGTAGATAATGCGAATATTGCTTGCAGAAGATGACCGCTCACAAGCTGAAAGTATCCAATCTTGGTTGGAAATGGATGGATATAATGTCGATTGGGTTGAGCGAGGTGATCACGCCATTTTAGCCATAGAACAGCATGAATATGATTGCATTTTGCTTGATCGAGGTTTACCAAAGGCGACAGGAGATGAGATTTTGCAGCGATTAAAAAAGCAATATCCTGACACACCAGTAATTTTTCTAACAGCACGAGATACTATTCAAGATCGTGTACAAGGTTTGGATTTAGGTGCAAATGATTATCTGGTCAAACCTTTTAGTCTTGAAGAACTATCAGCACGAATACGTGCTCAGCTTAGACAAACACAAACCACAAATTTACATGAAATCAAATATGCCAATTTGATTTTAGACACTCATGCAAAAACAGTTTTTCAAGACCAACAAGCCATTGCATTAACAGCAAAAGAATTTCAAATTTTATATAAACTGATGCAAAAGCCTGAACATATTGTGACTCGTGAACAATTAGAAGCTTCTTTATATGCATGGGGGGATGAAATTGAAAGCAATGCGATTGAAGTTTATATCTATCAGCTACGAAAAAAGATTGGCAATCATTTGATAAAAACCATACGAGGATTAGGTTATCGAATGAATACACCGCAAGAATAAGCAGTGTGTTGATCTATTTTAAATGATTTCAATAGGGTATCTATGAGCCAAGCCATCTCGCTACAACATAAATTGATTAAAACATCCATGTTGAGTTCAATTGTGGCGGGTCTATTTGCTTTGCTATTACTCATCGCATTGTCTATTTACCACAACATGGATGTTCAAGATCAAATCATGGATGAAATTTCAGATATGCTGCTGATTTCAGATTTGAGTACTACATCGGGTTTTCAATTGGATGAGCTCAGTGATGAATTTGATATTCAATATCAATTGATGAATGGAGATAAACTTTTAACACAATCCCCAGAATTTAAGTTAGACATAAGCAGTCACGCCAAGATAACTGATCAAGACAGTACTTATGATTTTATTTGGTCAAATCATCAACTTTGGCGAAGCTATCATGCAAAAAATCCCGATTCAGGGTTAAGTGTCTATGTGATCCAACCGTTGAGTGAGCGCTTTAAAGACCTGTCGCAAAGCTTAATCAGCTATTTTTTAATTTTACTGAGTTTATGGGCGATCCAATGGCTGATTTTACATTTTTCAGTCAAAAAACAATTTAGATCAATTCAATCGCTTTCAACAGAAATTGCTGAGAAAAATGTAAATGACTTAAGCTTGATTCAACAGCCTCAACCTGAATTTAAAGAACTACAACCGATGGTTAATCAGCTTAATCAGATGTTTATTCGACTGGAACAGGCATTAGTCGCAGAACAAAGGTTTACCGCAGATGCATCACATGAGCTGCGTTCACCATTATCAGCAATACATATGCGGTTACAGTTGCTGCAACGTAAATATGCTGAAGTGCCTGAAATTCGTCATCAGTTAAGCCTAATCCAAAATGATGTATTTCGAGGTACACAAGTACTTGAAAATTTATTGTTACTCGCCAGATTAGATCCTACAGATAAAAGTGATTTACCTAAAACTTGGGTCAGTTTGGAAAAGATGACTCATGGTGTTTTATCTGCCTTAGAGACATTTATAGATGAGAAACAAGTCCAACTTCATATTCAAAGTGAAGATGCAAATGTCGATGTAAATGAAGAATTAATGTTTATTTGCATCCGCAATTTAATTGATAATGCAATTCGATACACACCTCAGCAGGGCAATATTTATATTGATCTTGGTCATTTTGAAGGTTGGAAATTATTTGAAATTCAAAATGATGGTGAGGGAGTTTCAGAAGAGGTTATTGCTCGTTTAGGGGAGCGTTTCTTTCGTGCTTTAGGAACTCAAACACAAGGTTCAGGTCTAGGCTTATCCATTTGTAAAACTGTAATCGATCTGCATCAGGGGAAAATTGATTTTAGTGCTTCCAAATACGGTGGCTTAAAAATTCGCTTATATTTACCTTAGATTCAGAAAGAAACGACAACAATATTGGACATAACAATATTAGATATGAAATTGAGTAGTGATAGAGAAATGATGAATGACATTATTTGCTCATCCAGTTGTGTATCAAATAACTCTATTTACATGATCTTTTATAATCTTTTATAAATTGTTCAGCCAAAACTTAAAAAGCAGTATGCGCTGATTCATACTGCTTGTTCCCACGTTTTTTGTTTTAAATCAGTTGTTTTTATCGTTATTTAGTCAAAATTAGACGATTATTACGGGTTAAGCGTAAACGATATTCTTCACCAGCATGCATAATGCGAATTTCGCGTCCTAATGCAAATAAGTTGTTTGAGTGTAACATTGGAAGAGATTGGTGAGCTTCGGTGTTACGTGTAAATAGGCTAAATGGTGCGTTCATTATTCTGACTCCGAGTGGGGTGTTGTCTAAGTGATTTAAATGATAATCATTATCGAATAGATCTGTCAACGATAATTTTTATCATTTATAAAAAATCTATATTTGCTTACAATTGATTAAAACTTCAGGGCTCTATTTCTATGTCTAAACCCAGTGTTCATGTGGCGATTGCTTTATTACTGTATCGAGGGAAAGTCCTTGTAGGATGGCGCAATGCTGACCAACATCAAGGCAATAAATATGAGTTTCCAGGAGGGAAGATTGAAGCAGGGGAAACACCTGTTGAAGCATGTCGTCGAGAAATTTTTGAAGAAGTGGGGATTGGCATTCAGCAGTGGCATGCTTTTGATGTGATTCATCATGAATATGATGATGTCGAAGTATTTTTGCACTTATTCCATGCCACTGTGAATGAGCAATATTTAGCAGATATTCAAAAACCATGGACATGGTACAGCCGTGATCAACTTTTAGGGCTGAATTTCCCTAAAGCCAATCATTCGATCATTCAGCGTTTATTTTGGAATCATCACATTAAAATTTCTGAGGATTTGAGCGAATTATGTCGAAACAAACAAAGTGTAGTGAATGCTAATGCGTTGAATGAAAGTAATCTGAATGAAGCTTCAGCACAACCACTGTTTTATTATCGCACTGAATTACTCACATCAGCAGTAGAACAAGTCCAGCAGTTAAACCTGCATGATCTGTCACGGTTGATCATCAATGTTGATATTTGGACACAATTGCCAGAATCTTTGCAGAAAGCTGTGGCTGCTGTGCATTATAAACAACAACAGGTGATGGATTTGCAAATGGGGCAATTGCCCTTAGGCGTGCGTTGTATCGCAGCATGTCATGATTTAGTGTCTTTACAACGTGCGCACAGCTTGGGATTCGATGCGGTGATTCTTAGCCCTGTTCTACCAACTGCAACACACCCAGATGCACATACTTTGGGATGGGAACAGTTTGCGCAATATGCCAAAAGCAGTGATTTACCTGTATTCGCATTGGGAGGGTTAAGCCCTACTGATTTAAGCATTGCACAACAGTATGGTGCTTATGGTATTGCAGGGATTAGCCAGTTTTAACTTGAACTCATACCAAACATCGAAAGTAAGTTAAACCAATCCATACCATTATTGAGAGTTTGTATCGTATAAATAAGGCATTTTCATAGCCTCATATTTTGATAAAAGTTTTGATTGATTTGCGTAGTCGATGCCTGACTTTTTAGAGATGAAAAGTAACAAAAATCTTTCGTTGATCAAAGGGGATATTCATATCACCCTTGACCAACGGTGGCAACCATGCTCCCAGCTACAATAGAAATATTGGGTGAAATTGGCTCGTGAAAAAGCAAAATCTATTCTATTTTTAACCTGAATCTTATATAAAACTTTTGGTGAAATAAGATACTCGGAAATCTCATCTCCAACTGTTTGAGGCAAGACTCCGCTAAGAACATTGTTTGTTTAATGAGCTAAAGGTGTAGTTGCGTCTAACTCACATAAACTACACTTTTCAACTTTGAACTTAGAGGCTTTGCAGTTGCTTAGATGCTTCTGCAACAGTCTTTTGATTTTTCAATTGTTGTGCTGACTGTAAAATCGTATTCCAAAACACTTTCTTTTGTGCAGTTGTTTGAGCATAACTTAAGCCACGGCGTGCTAAGGACTCAGCGTTTGCATATTGCTTTTTTTGTTGGGCGATTCTTGCCAAATAAGAAAAAACTTCTGCGGATTGTGGGGCTAAACGTTGTGCATGTAAGGCAAAGCGTTCTGCTTCATCCCATTGTTGTTTTTGATAAGCAGTTTGGGCTTGTTGCATCAATTGCTTAAAGGCGGGAATATTTTGCCCATCCTCAAATTTTTGAGTTTGGGCTTTTTGTTGAGGCACGATGACAGTAGGGACTTTTTCACGTTTGATTTCAGGTCGCTCATAAGGTGTAATCTTTACACCATCAGGCGTTGGAACATTATTTTTTTGCTGTGATGTATCTGGCTTTTCGACAGGTTTTGTTGGTGGCTTGGTGTGTTGTGGTGTTGTTTGACAACCAGCTAAAGCCAATATTCCCATTAAACTTATTAGATAAGTGGTCTTGGTCACATTACGATTCATCATTCATTCCTATTCAAAAAGCCATTCCATCTTTACCTACAAAGTGAGAGGATTTAGTTGTTGTAACTCCCACTTGAAATCATACGACCTCTTGAGTCCTGTTCCATACTGTCTTCACTCTCACGAATGTAGTTGTCAATACTATCACCAGACTGTGTTTGCGAAGCGTTTTGTTGTGTATCGGGTACGTATTGTGGGTCCACTTGGTAATGTGGCATACCGCATTCAGTCGCACGATTTGGCACAGTATGACGTAATAGTGGAATATACATTGCACCTTCACAGCCTTGGGCAGACAATTCGCCAGTACGTGAATCAATCCATTGCCATGCAATATCATCTGTTTGTCGCAAATTCACAGGTTTTTGACGTAACTGTTTCATCACATTAATCCAGACAGGCAATGCGCCTGATGAACCTGTCAACCCAGTGATTTTATTATTGTCTAATCCGAGCCACACGACAGCTAAGTTGTTACCCGAGTATCCTGCGAACCATGAATCACGAGTATCATTGGTTGTCCCTGATTTACCCGCAAGTTTAAGATCAGCTGGTAAGCTATTGTAAGCCGCTTTACCTGTACCCGATGACATGACTTGCTGTAAACCATAGTTCAATAAGAATGCAGCAGAAGGATCTATGGTTTGCTGAACGTTTAAGCCGAAACGCTCTAGAAGACGACCATTTGAATCAACCACAGTACGAATAGCTTTGGTAGGATATTTAAATCCACCCGTTGCAAAGTTGCCATAAATACTCATTACTTCCATCGGTGACATATCAACTGCACCGAGGAAAATCGATGGATAATTCGGGATTTTAGAGGTCACGCCAAATTTAGTCAGATTATTGCTAAATGTTGAGATACCAAATTCATTACCCAGACGAACAGCTGACAGGTTATATGAGTTAGCAAGTGCTTGTGCTAAAGGAACATAACCATGACCAGAGCCACTATAGTTTTTCGGTGTCCACGATTGGTTGCCATTGACAGGTAAACTAATCGGCGCATCTTCGATTTGAGACGCCCAATTGTATCGCCCTGACTCCAAAGCACTTAAATAGATTACAGGTTTGAGCAAAGAACCTACTTGACGCTTGGCATCAACTGTACGGTTAAAACCAGTAAAGTCTTGTGTAGAACCTACAGCAGCAATCAATTCACCATTCTCAGGGCGCGTGACTAAAACAGCACCCTGTAAGTCTTTTAAACGTGATGGATTGGCATTGGCTAATCGAGTCACAGTATCTCTAAAGCTATTTTGAACTTTGGTTTGTGCAATTGGGTCAAGCGTTGTAAAAATTCTTAAACCTTGATTGGTTAGGTCAGACTCTTGATACTCTGTTTTAAGTTGACGACGTACAATATCGAGAAAGTCTGGGAACTTCGCGGTTCCTAGCGTTGGTTTACGTACAACATTCAATGGACGCGAAATTTCTTTTTCATATTGTGCTTGATCTAAGTAGCCCATCACCAACATATTGTTCAAGACAATATCTCGACGCTTTTTTGCCCCTTCAGGATTTTTCCAAGGATTAAACAGGGTAGGTCCTTGTACCAAACCAACTAAATAAGCTTGCTGTGAAATATTTAGTTCACTGAGTGGTAATCCAAAATAGAACTGTGAAGCTAAACCATAACCATTGACTGAATAATTCCCGCTTTGCCCCAAGTTTACTTCATTTAAATAGGCTTCAAGAATTTCATCTTTACTATAATGAAGCTCTAATAAAAGAGACATGAGTGCTTCATTGACTTTACGTTTCAAGGTTTTTTCAGGGGTTAAGAAAAAGTTCTTCACCAATTGTTGAGTGAGTGTTGAACCACCTTGACGCTTTCCGCCTGTTACGTTACTGACCAGCGCACGTGCGGTACCACGGAAAGATATCCCGTGATGACGATAAAAGTTACGATCTTCGGTTGCAATTAATGCTTCGATCAAAGGTTTTGGAACCTTGTTAAGTTTAATCAGCACACGGTCTTCATTATGTTGCGGATAGATTCCACCAATCAACATCGGTTCTAAACGTGCAATTCCAGTATTGGTTGGCTTAGTGGCTTTAACATCAGAAACAGTATCTCCTGCAAAAGTCACTTGTAAAACTTGTTCTGGGTCAACACTATCGCCAAAGTCGAAGCCTCGTGTATGAACATAGACAGAATTGGGTTGGCTGATATATGTTCCAGACTTGGTATAACTGTCACTGTTTTTATAACCCAACAGTTTAAGCTCTTGTTCAAATTCTGTTTGTGCAATAGGCGCAGTTGCATATATTTCTAATGGTCGCGCAAATACTTTCGCAGGAATGTCCCAGCGGTTTCCTTCGAACTTGTCCCGAATAACATTGTCGAGTCGAATTAAGTAGATACTAAATGCAAAAAATGCTGCAATGACCAATACACAAAAAATCAGTGCAATCAAGCCTATACCACGTTCGTTCTTCATATACAGATAATAAAACCCAATTTATTTTCGCTAATCATGCGAAGCTTTTCTTAAATTTGCAATAATAAATCTGTGAAATACACAAATTTAAAGCCTTTTTGGGTATTCTTGTTATTTTTCGTTGATGAATGATTTTATAAACATATTCTGAAAGTGCTATGATATCTCAGAATTTCAGTGGAGCTAAAGCACCTGTGCAGATTTCACCAAAGACCTTTCGTAACATTGGTTTGATTGGAAGACCAGATAAATCTTCTGTGGTTGATACGCTTTGCCTTATACACGATCATTTATTGAGTTTAGGTTTACATCCCGTTTTTGACACCGCAACAGCAGAACTTGTTCCCTATACCAATACTCAAACTGTCAGTAAGAATTTACTCGGTGAGGTTGTAGATTTAGTCATTGTTGTTGGTGGCGATGGCTCCTTATTACATGCAGCACGTGCATTGGTGAAATATAATATTCCCGTATTAGGTGTCAACCGTGGTCGACTGGGCTTTTTAACGGATATTAAACCAACTGAAGTGATTTTTAAGCTCGACCAAGTCTTAAAAGGTGAATTTCAACTTGATCGCCGTTTCTTACTTGAAATTGAAATTCGCAGTAAAAATGAAACGATTTACGATGCAATTGCTTTGAATGATGTGGTGCTACATTCAGGTAAGTCTGTACATATGATCGATTTCGAACTGAATATTGATGGGCAATATGTTTATCGTCAGCACAGTGATGGTTTAATTGTGTCTACGCCCACAGGTTCGACAGCATATGCATTATCGGGTGGGGGACCGATTCTCCATCCAAGTATGGATGCGATTGCTTTGGTTCCGATGCATCCACATACCTTGTCTTCGCGCCCAATCGTTGTGGGTGGGCAGAGTGAAATTAAGATACTGATCCGTGAAAACCGTGTATTGCCGATGGTGAGTGCCGATGGACAACACAGTGTTTCATTAAATGTTGGCGATAGTTTGCATATTCGCAAACATCCATTCAAACTAATACTTTTACATCCGCCAGGTTATGACTTCTATATGGCTTGTCGTACTAAACTTGGTTGGAATCAAGATTTTGATTCTTTTCAGCGGGATTGACCATGAATATTGAACAGATGCTTTCTATTTTAGATGCTGATATCGTTGAACGATTAAAAACAGCAGTAGAAATTGGGAAATGGCCAAATGGTGTGGCACTGACTGCTGAGCAGCGTCAAACTTGTATGCAAGCGGTAATCGCTTGGGAACATCAAAATGTTCCTGAAAAAGAACGTACGGGTTATATTGATAAAGGTCATAAAGAAGAGGGTGAGGAGTGTGACTCACATGTTCCTGAACCAGAATTTAAACCAATTCGTTTTATCTAACTGTGTAAAAAACATTTGAACCGTAAAGTAGCCTTACTTTATGGTTCAAATACTCAATAAAAAAACAATAATATTTAAGCTGCTACAATGATGATGGTATAAAACGGTCTATACGTTAAAAATCAGAAATATGTAAAAAGGCGACAAAGATATTCAGGAAGATAAAAATTCTTAAAAATATAGAGGTTAAAGTGCTACAGCTGCTCAAAACAATAAAGCTTGTTCATCTCAGTCTAATCTTCATCTCTGCAATTTCCACCAGCTCATTCGCTGAACGAACAAGTGGCGCAAGTCCTATTCAATGCTTATTAGATGTGACTGTGATTGCAAGTCAAAATTTCCAAACGCCAGTCACACAATATACATCAATTAAAAATGATGGTTATCCGATGCTATTAATTGGTATAAAAATTGATAATGCTTATACAGCTGACTCTTCAAAAAAAATAAAAACGCACCATTTATATTGTTCAAAGCTGATTGGTCAGCAAAAAGATGCATATTTATCTGGACCACATATACAGAATAAAAACGTGATCCAAATCGGTGATCAGTTGCAACTCCTCAATATTCATTCTTCAGGGAAAAGTTATCCTTTTTGGTCTGATTTTTATTTTATACAAAAGCGTGATCATTGATCATCACGCTTTAGTAGAAACTTCAATTTAGAAACGTGTGTTCCAAAGATGTTGAGCTTTACTCATGGCTTCAGGGTAGTTATTTACAATACCCATGGTATATAAAGCAATCCCCATCGTTTCGGTAACGGCAATCTCGCCATAGTCATGTGTTTGTTGACCTTCCCAGACAGCTTTAAACACAGACAGATCCAGTTGTTCTTCTATTGGACTACGATTATCCGTTAATTTTGGTAATTCATATTCATAGAGTTCACCATCTTGGATACCACAAATCAGCGTTTTCGCGTCAGGGTTTCGCTCAAACTCGCCACCTTCACCTTTAATCACTGCGCTATTTTGATAACCCAGTTGAAAAGCTGCCTGTTGATGCGAGCTACGATAAGCAGGGTGAAAAATAGCTTGCATGGTGGCTTTGGCATTGAACGGGTTAATCAGGCGAGCAAGAGTATGTATTGGAGAGCGTAATCCCATGACATTTCTGAGATTGATCAAATCTGCTAAAATTGGCGAGATTACATCCAAAGGCAAATAAGCAAAATTTTGAGTCTCTAACTGTTGTTTGACTTCAGTTTCATTTTGGCAAATTGGAAATCCTAAATACGCTAAAACTTGTTCGGTATAAACACGATTCATGGTATGCCCAGCAGCGCCGTGCATGACGATCTTATAACCGTGTTTAGCCAGTGTCAGAGCTGCCAGCAAAAACCATGGATAATGTTTGCGTTTCCCTGCATAAGATGACCAGTCTAAATCCACAGAAAGTGCTTGGAAGTTCAATTGGTCTTTGGTCGCTTGGACAAAGCCAGTGAGTTCATCTACAGATTCTTCTTTTACACGAAGTAGCATCAAGAATGCACCTAGTTGTACATCAAGCACTTCATTTTTTAAAATCATCGAAAAAGCTTGATAAGCTTCATCATAAGTTAATGATCGTGCACCATTTTTTCCTTTACCAATGATTCGCACAAACTGCGCAAAAGGATGTTCAAAGTCTTTATAAAGATTGCGTTTGGTATTCATATGGATGCAGTCATAAGCCGAAGAAACAGTGCAGTACACTATGCCATAAATGAATTGAAAGGGTATAGATCCAAGTGGTATTAGACTAAGGTCTAAGCAAAAAATGGACAGATGTTAGCCAAAATTCACATTTACATAGAGATTGATGCTCAAAAATTAATTAAAATAAGCTTGAATAGTGTTTTATTTTTCATCTCCTGTTCTACATTTATTCTGATTTGCATATGGGCAATACAGAGTAAATCTTAAACATCGTCATTTGTTGTCTTTGTTTTGGAAAACGGCTGTTTTCTGAACGGATTTTTATTTTCTAAAAATCTATTTTCTTGATGTTTTCATCAGGATTTTTGCCTGTGTCAGCAAATGGTCGCATTAATATTGGATATTTCTTCGAACAGAAATATAGAAAGAAGTAATTATCATGGCTAAGAAACCGCTGTATAAATCACTCTATTTTCAAGTGATTGTTGCCATTATTTTGGGTGTGATCGTCGGTCACTACTTCCCAAGTGGTACACAATTGATCAATGGTGTTGAAAAGAATATTCCAGGTTTGGGTGAGCAACTTAAACCCTTAGGTGATGCTTTTATTAAGCTCATTAAAATGATTATCGCACCTGTGATTTTCTGTACCGTGGTCAGTGGTATTGCTGGTATGGAAAGCATGAAATCGGTCGGTAAGACGGGTGGTATTGCGCTGTTGTATTTTGAGATTGTGTCCACGATTGCCTTAATCATTGGTTTGGTGGTGATCAATATTGCTAAACCTGGTGTAGGGATGAATATTGATCCTGCTACATTGGATACTTCGGGTATCAGCAAATATGTGGAATCGGGTGCATCACAATCCACCGTTGATTTCTTTATGCACATTATTCCTAATACGGTTGTCGGTGCATTTGCTGAAGGCGAAATTCTACAAGTTCTTTTATTTGCATTACTGTTTGGCTTTGCTTTACATAAGTTAGGAGATGCAGGTAAACCTGTTCTAAGATTGATTGATCAAATTTCGCATGTGTTCTTTAACATCGTGAATATGATTATGAAACTTGCGCCAATCGGTGCCTTTGGTGCGATGGCATTTACCATCGGTAAGTATGGCATTGGTAGCTTAGCGCAACTTGCACAGCTAATTCTTTGTTTCTATATCACCTGTTTGTTGTTCATTTTCATTATTTTAGGTTCGATCAGTCGTTTCTGCGGATTTAGTATTTTAAAAATGATCCGTATGATTCGTGAAGAGTTATTGATTGTATTGGGTACATCGTCTTCAGAATCTGTATTACCACGTATGCTGAAAAAGCTTGAAATTGCTGGCTGTGAAAAGTCTGTGGTTGGCTTGGTCATTCCAACAGGTTATTCATTTAACCTTGATGGTACCTCTATTTATTTGACTATGGCGGCAATCTTTATTGCACAAGCAACCAATACTCAACTGGATATTTGGCATGAAATTACCTTGCTTGCGGTCTTGTTAATTTCATCAAAGGGTGCAGCAGGTGTAACTGGTTCAGGCTTTATTGTAATGGCAGCAACTTTGGCTGCTGTAGGCAATATCCCAGTCGCTGGTTTGGCTTTGATTTTAGGTATTGACCGTTTCATGTCTGAAGCACGTGCATTGACTAACTTGGTGGGTAACTCTCTGGCAACCATCGTCGTTGCAAAATGGGTGGGTAAGCTTGATGTTGAAAAACTCAATGATGCTTTGAACAATCCTGAAGAAGTTGATCGTAAGATGCTTGAGGAAAAAACTGAAGTACATGCTTGAGTTTTTAAAAGTATTCAATGAAAGTATTAAAGGAAGCTGAGGCTTCCTTTTTTAATGTCTGTGTTGAAGCATCCTTCATTTCTTATAAAATTTAAATTCAAACTGATGTTAGACATTCACGCTACTCAGATTTAACGACAACATGCGTATATCTGATTTATCTTTTAAAGCTTTTTACTGCATTACCTCGCTCAATCAACGTGTGTTGTAAATGTTGAGCGTGTTTCTGATGGGCTTGTTGGCTCTCTATCTGTTGTTGTAATTTGAGTGCAATTAACTCTTTTGCTAAACGCTTATTGGCATGTTGACTGCGTTCAGACATAACTTTAACGCTGATTCCTGTGGCAGTATGGGTTGCATGAATAGCGGAGTCAGTGGTGTTGACATGTTGCCCGCCAGCACCAGATGCCCGACAGGCTTGGAAAATAATCGTATCATCCGCAGGAAGTTGCGTAGGGCTTTGAAATTGGCTAATGCCAACAAACCAATTTTTACGTTTGTGATGTGGACGAATTGGACTTTGAAACGTCCATTGAATGGTTCCTAACCAAGAGTTGAGCCAATTTTGGTGGCTGTCATTAATATTACAGATCACGGATGAATAGCCGTGCGGAGTAGTATTACTTTCTATCACTTCGAATTGAATTTTTTGCTTTTGAGCTTCTTTTTGCATTTCTTGCAAAGTGTATTTAACTGCAAGTTCACATTCTGCGGGTCCAAGCGCAGCACTGATTTGGACAATAGACAATATAGAGCATCCTTTAGATCAAACATTTGATCAAAATAAAAAGTATTGATTTAAAAAAAGTAAATTTATAAATTTACACCTATGTTTTTTTGATAGTGAGACATAGACATTTTTTAGCTTGTCTATTATAAAAAAATATCTGACTGAAAAACAATCAAAATATCAGCAAAGGCAGTTTTATTGGATGAATTATAAAAAATGTTTAACAAAATTCATGCTCAGTTGAATAATACTATTCGAGAAATTTTTCAAAATATGGCAGAATATGCGGTTTTAAAGATTTTAGAGGATTGGCAGCATGCGCTTTGTTGATGAAGCAGTCATTACCGTAGAGGCTGGCGACGGTGGCAATGGCGTAGCCAGTTTTCGCCGTGAAAAATTTGTACCATTTGGTGGTCCAGATGGTGGGGATGGTGGTCGTGGTGGCAGCGTATATATTCAAGCTGACGACGATACCAGTACCTTAGTCGATTATCGTTATACCCGTAAATTTCGCGCTGAACGTGGTAAAAACGGTGCTGGCGCAAACTGTGCTGGTCGTGGTGGTGAATCAGTTGTTCTGAAAGTTCCTGTGGGAACCACCATTGTAGATACAGAGTCTGGCGATATTATTGGTGACCTTGTTGAAGATGGTCAAAAAGTTTTAGTTGCACACGGTGGTGATGGTGGTTTGGGCAATACCCATTTTAAATCATCGACCAACCGTTCTCCACGTAAATGTACACATGGGATCAAAGGTGAGTATCGTGAGATTCGCCTTGAGCTTAAAGTTCTCGCTGATGTCGGTTTATTGGGGATGCCGAATGCAGGTAAATCAACCTTTATTCGTGCTGTTTCCGCAGCAAAACCTAAAGTAGCGGATTACCCATTTACCACGATGGTTCCCAACTTAGGTGTGGTTGATGCGGATCGTCATCGTTCATTTGTAATGGCGGATATTCCTGGGCTGATTGAAGGCGCTGCTGAAGGTGCGGGTCTCGGTATTCGTTTCCTTAAACATTTGGCGCGAACGCGTATTCTTTTGCATATTGTTGATGTGCAACCGATTGATGGTTCAGACCCGGCATACAATGCCAAAGCCATTATGGAAGAATTGAAAAAATTCTCGCCAACTTTGGCTCAATTACCGATTGTGCTTGTTTTAAACAAACTTGATCAATTAAATGATGATACTCAAGAAGAATGGTGTAATCATATTCTTGAAGAATTACAATGGGATGGTCCTGTATTTAAAACTTCAGGCTTGCTTGAAGAGGGAACAAAACCTGTTGTGTATTACCTCATGGATCAAATCGAACAACAACGTGAGTTGGAAGAAGAAGATCCAGAGTATGCAGCGAAAATGAAAGCATTCCGTGATCAGCTTGAAGCTGAAACACGTGAACAAACGATTGCTGCAAAAGAAGCTTATCGTGAAATGCGCCGTCAACAACGTCTTGCTGGTATTTTGGGTGATGATGATGAAGACGACGATGGTGACGATGGCGAAATGGAAGTGTACTACGTACGCTAATTTCTAAAGATATCCAAATATTCGGGTATCCGCTTAGAAAAGAAAGACCGAGGATAAGATGATAGAAGTAGTAGATGGGCAACGTCAGCTCAAGGCTTTAAAACGTATCGTTGTTAAAATCGGATCATCTTTACTCACAGCAAATGGGCAAGGTTTAGATTTGGATGCAATTTCGCATTGGGCGAAACAAATTGCAGATCTACACAATGCCGGACATGAGATTATTCTGGTGTCTTCTGGTGCTGTGGCTGAAGGGATGGTTCGCATGAAGCTAGAGAATCGACCCACCGATCTACCCAGTCTACAAGCTTGTGCTGCCATTGGGCAAATGGGCTTAATCCATACTTGGTCAAGTGTATTAGAGAAACATTCGATTCAAACAGCACAAGTCTTGTTAACACACGATGATCTTGCAGATCGTCGCCGTTACTTAAACTCATGTGATGCCTTGCAGAATCTAATTGATTGGAAGGTAATTCCTGTCATTAATGAAAATGATACGGTATCCACCGACGAAATTCGTTTTGGTGACAATGACACGCTTGCTGCTATGGTTGCGGGTCAAGTGCATGCAGATTTACTGATTATTTTGACTGATCAGCAAGGTATGTTTGATTCAGACCCTCGTTCCAATCCCAATGCAAAATTGTTCCATACCGTTCGCGCAATGGATGAAACTTTATTTGATATGGCTGGCGGTGGCGGTAAGTTTGGTCGTGGTGGTATGTTGACCAAAGTTCGTGCTGCTCGTTTGGCAGCGAAGTCAGGCTGTCCAACGCTGATCGCAAGTGGTGAGAGTGACCATGTATTGGCGCGTTTAATGGCGGGTGAATTACTGGGTACACTGTTTATCACCGATGATGATCGCCTAACAGCTCATCAACAGTGGCTTGCTGCGCATTTACAAACAGCAGGGCGTTTGGTGCTAGATGATGGTGCTGTTAAAGCCATTAAAGAAAATCACCGTAGTTTATTGCCTGTTGGTGTAAAAGCGGTTGAAGGGCATTTTGAGCGTGGTGATGTGGTTGAGTGTGTCGACCAACATGGTCATCGAGTTGCGGTTGGGCGAGTAAATTTCAGTTCTCGTTCTGCTGAAATTGTCAAAGGTCTGGCTTCTGACAAGGTTTACCAAGTATTAGGTGAAGCACGTTCGTTGGAAATGATACATCGTAACCATATGTCGATTTATTGATTTCTAAAGTTTTACAGATAAGACCTCGCTAAGGCGGGGTTTTTATTTGGGTATTAATGCTGGAGCTTTATCATTATAAAAATCTGATTTAAATACTTTTTCCCCTACATACGATTTTAAATAATAATGCTGTTGGTGTAAGCGAGAACCACCTTGTATGCCTTGGGCAAAATTCTCATCTTGATTTAATTTGCGTTTAATCGCACTAAAAAAGCGTTTTATATTTTTATCAGGTGTTTTTGAAATTACTCTTAAGGTTATTTTTTCTAGAGCATTCTCAGTTTCTCTTCCACCTTGTCCTTCAATAGCGTAAATACAATATTCATCATCATAGATTTGGTGTTTATTGATTTTTTGTTCTTTATCTAAAAAATAGAAGCCCAGATTTTGATGATCATACTCCAAAAGTTGTATTTTTAGATTTTCAGTTGTGATCACTTTGATTTGAATTTGCTGATTGGAATCAAAGTACTCCATCATCATTTCAATGTTATATTTTTCTAATTCAGGCTGAATGTAGCGATAGAATTGCGTCAATGATGTGATGACATAAATATACGACATAATGAGCTCACATTTAAAATATTAGCTTTCAAGCTAATTTCTTTTCATCTTCAATGTTTGGGAGCAACTGATCTTTACCAACCATATATTTAAAATCAGCTAAATTGAGCATGTCGAGATCCTCTTCACTATTTCCATAAGCAAAGACTTTTTGATAATGCGCTAAATTGTATTTTTCTAAAACTCTCAAACGTTTTTGTTCACAACTACAATCTGGTGTCGCATAATGACCTGTAAATTTTCCCTCAAGAATCTCAGTCTCAGTACAAATCAAATCAATTTTTAATAATTGGCAAATGACCTCTAAATAAATGTCGACAGAAGCAGAGACTAAAACGACATCATCACCATTGTTTTGGTGTTTGAGCAATTGTTGATAAAGGGTGGGATCTAATTGTCCCATGAGACGATAAGCATATTCATCGGCGATATCTAAAATCTCATTGGCATCAGCATGCTTAAACATGGCGTTAAACAACTTTATACGCATCGCATGAGCTGGGTAGATATTTAAATAATAGGCTTGAATCCACGGCAAGATTTTGATGCCTTGTTTGACAATATGTCTTTTGGATAGAGCATAGAAAATGAACCCTGTAAAACTGTCTTTTTTACACAGGGTTCCATCAAAATCAAATAAAGCTAAATTTTTATACGTTTTGCTCGGTGCATACATGTTTCATATCGTCCGTTTACGCGGCTCGCATACCAATTTGTGTTGTAGTCACGACTCAATTTTGGTCCAGAAATAATGACTTCAGGCATTATGGCATATATTGGTTCTTTGCCTGTTTGATTTTTATATAGTTTAGAAACAGCGATATAGGTTTGGGTTTTTTCAAAATCTTGTTCTTTCTCTTGCTTGAGGTCATTACGAAGCTGTCTTGGTGTCACTAGAATATTATTTTGAGCAAATAATGCAGTCAGTGCTTTTTCTGTATCTGTGATGGCAGGGCGAGGATCACCATTTTTATCATAAGATAAAAGGTCACCATCCAGTGCCAAATCGGCTTTAGTCAACTTATCAATCATTTTTTGAAAGGCAGCATTACGACTAGAGTACATCCCTGAATTGTAGTCTGCAAAACGATAGATAGGCTTGTCATAGTTTGCAGGATACATCATCAAGCGGTGAATCCCGTAATACAAACCACCAAATTCCGTATAAAGATCGTCACGTAACTCATTAACATTCATGCTGCTGCGCTTGTGTGCTTTGGCATAATTGATATGTACTTGCATAGATCCTAGTGTAGTGATCGGGTTCATTTTTTCGGCAATATCTTGACCCACGAATTTGGCAGCACCAGTAAGTGCACTGACATGATAATGCTTTGCCATATAGTCAAATATTTCACGATAAAGCACATCCAAATCTTTTTCTGTACGCACACGACTCATTTGTTTTAAATAATTATCATCAGGTGATGGCTGATTTTTTAAAACATTTTCAAAGTAAGATGCGACTGTACCACCAATGGTTGAACCTAATTTATCTTCAAATTTTTCATTGAGTCGAGTGGTCACTTCTTTGACTGCTTTATCACCTAGACCTGGAACTACAGGGTTGGCAACGAAGTTCGACTCTTGATCGACGACAGCGATAATGGTGCAGACATTTTCTTTGTTGGTCGGAATTTTTAATTCGTTTGAAATATCAAAAATATCTTTTGCCCAAGAGTCACGTTGGCTAACACGATTTGGAATCAGCTTTTTAATTTGTTCCTGTTTTAACTGCTCATCATCTTCATTGGCAAACCATGAACCTTTACCACAAGCAATTAGACTTAAAGAAAGAGCTAACACGCTGAAAGATTTAATAAAAGCGTGATGTCGAACTAATTTTTTCATATCGCAGAAAACATACTCAGAAAATGATGAGCCACTATGGCAGATGCAGTATACTATGAAGGTCTAAAAATGTATGAATATATATGTATATTGGTCCCTATCAACTGTCAAATAATTTAATTGTTGCCCCTATGGCAGGTGGGTTAGACTATTTATAATAATAATGTTGAATCAATATCTTAGTGTTTTTTGTGTGGCGTATGGCGTAGAATTGGCGTAAAAAAATGAGGTGAAATCAATTCACCTCACTCCAATTTCTCTGAGACTCTTTTTGCAGTGAATCCAACCAAACTGCAACATCCGTTAAGTTTACAAAGTATTCAGATTTGTTGCCATCTACCTTAAATGCTGGGAAAGGTAGTTTACATTTAGCTGCTCGTTGTTTTGCAGCTGCCATATCTAAATGTGGCATGTAATCTTCAACAATATCTTTTAAGGCAACAACAGGTCTTTTATAACGCAGAATCAACATCATTGATGTGTCGATTTGGTCATTTCGATTGATAGCTACTCCCATTACGCATTCTCCTGTGGCTCTACCAAAAACAATGACATGATCTGTGTTCCCACTTCGTATGAGTAATCACCTTTGTCTACATCTTCCTGTGTGACAACATGATCAATTGAATAACCTGACTCTCCCAATATTATGCCGTAGCCAACTTGGTGGAAGTTTCCATCACATTCAGGATTTAATTGCTGATCAGCTAATTGTTCAGAGAACCACTCAATTGCAGACTCAGCTTCCTTTTTTGCCTCTTCTATGGTGTTATGAATTTCATAATTTTCACCATCATTGCTAAAGTATTTAACCTTACTTGTTGGTACCAAAATAAACCCTTCAGGGGTAGCTTTGGCTTGCCATACTAACCAAGCCCCCATAAGAAATGCATAGTTCAATCTATGTTCAGTATGGTTGGGGTGATAATACTGATTTATATCTTCATTGAATCCAAACTCAGAGTTATGAAGAATCGCATTAATCTCAGGTAATTTTTCAAAAGCTTTTCGTTCTTTATTAATATCCATTACTCATCATCCTCCTGAAAATCATCAATATCAAAACGCCATTTTTCAATTTGACCTTTTTCATCAATATTCATAATGATGTAATCGCCATAACCATTTTCAGCAGGGCACAGAGTTCTAGGGACATATCCATCTTCTTGGGATTTAATGGTATTACCAATTGAATCTACTAACTCCCAACCACAGCCATCAGCTACTTTAAAGTGGATACTGGCAGTTTTCCCAATTTCCCAATTCTCAATAATTCCAGTAACCACGTTAATGACTGGACACCATAAATCACCATTTTTACAAGGTGTTCTGTCACCACTATCAGTATCTTCAACACCATTAATTGTAGAATCTTCCCAATATCGAACAGATGCCTTTACAATCACTTTTGCTGGTACCTTTGGTGTTGCACGTGCAATCCAAGATTTTTCGCTTACTTCAAACTCTCGATCTATTTGAGGGTTTTGTTTTAATATAAAGTCGGCTGGCAAGTTATTTGCCTGAATAAAATAATTAAGATGTGCTTTAAGCTCAGTTTCTAAATCAAAATTTACATTTGTTTGCATCACAGCCACCATAATTCAAAGTTAATAAATACAAATCCGTTCACTACCAACATAATTTCAAGCCACCAGATAACCCATTCCATGTGATTCACCTTTAACAATATGCAGAATTTCCTTTTCTGCTTTTGCTGTACAAGTCTGTTCAGGTGCTCGAAGATGGTTTTCAAATTCAGCCCCAAGCTCATAAGCTGCTTGATTACCTGAAAGGTCTGAGCCAACACGCACATAATGATGTGACTTTTTATATGCTCGTTGTGCTTCTCGACTTTTTGCTCGTGCCACAAAACCACCATCTAACTGCTTCACTTCATACCCCAGTTTTTCTAACCAGATTTTGAAGCCTAAGAAGTTTTTTTGTTTTACTATTGGACGCATAAGGCATTTACCTCAGCTTGGGCGTTATATCCGATAGCTTTAAATAGTGGATTCAAAGCAGAAATATCTAACTGTTTTTTGGCACGAGTAGCAGCAACATAAAGTAGGCGTGCTTCGTCATCAGTTAATACTTTTTCACCTGGTTCAATTGATTCTTTATAGAAAAAGTCACCACCAAGTTTGACTTTGTTAAATTCCAGTCCTTTGGATTTATGAGCTGTGGTCACAATGCAGTCATAATCGCTGGAATTGCTTTTGAGTAAAGCTTCAATTAAGGAATTTTCACCAACTTTGTTGATCAGGCTAACCAAAGGTTTTAAGTCATTTCCAGTGACTTCTTCGGTATATTCGGTGACTTCTTCCCAATTGCTAAAGCCTTCAAATACACTTCCATCATGGACTTTTATTCCCGATTTAACTTTTTTGGCATCTTCAATATTTTTTAATAAAGAACCTGAATCAACTTCCAAGCGTGGTTCACGTCCAATTTTTACCAGCTCAACCATATTGGAAAGGGCAGCTGCATTGGTGCGATAAATAAAAGCATCGGCAATTTCATCACTAATTTCATTAACCTGTGAATCAATCTGTTCAAAGCCACGTAAAGGAATTTCTTCATCCAAAACATTGAACAAAATTACATTCGCTAGATCAGCAATGTTTTCACCAAAACGAAATGATTGACTCAAACGTGTTTCAGCAATATCTAGGGATTGCATCGCATTGACAGCACCACGAAACGCATAGATTTGCTGGTGACGATCACCCACATAAATTACCTGAGCACGTTGCTTACTCAAGACATTTAACATGATTGGATCAGCATCTTGTGCTTCATCAAATAAAATAAAGTCAGCATTAATCACTGGATTGCTCAATGCCCAATATTTTAGGTAATGGTCATGTTCGAGGCGGTTAATGCCAGCAGGATTTAAAATGTCATTCCAGTAATCATGTGCCTTAGGTAAAAGGATATTTGCCAATTCAGCACGGTATGTGTCATCCATCCAATCAGGTAACGCTGCGTAAACTTGTGATAGTTGAATTTCGCTGTAATTAGAACGGCAGAAATAACCAACGGCATTCATCATAGATGTGGCCATACGTTTTGAATTAAATAAACGCTTCTGGTCATCCTCACCACGTTGTTTAACCAATGCCACTGGTACTTGATAATTTTCAAGATCATGGCGAGATGCCAATTGGTTTGACATCAAGCGACGATTTTTTAATTTATTGGTCAGCCAGCGTGGAACAGAGTTATAAGCTAGGCTGTGAAATGTTTTGCACTTAACATTATGGTTAAATTTAGACTGAGCTTCTGTTGCAATAGCCTTGTTAAATGCCAAATACATTCCATGTTGGTGATGCTTTGCATTACCAATCAGTTTAAGGGTAGAGGTCTTACCAGCACCAGCGTATGCGGTCACTTTACAAGACTGACCATGTAATGCCATATCAATAGCATGTTGTTGTTCAATAGTTGGATTCATATTTCTATCTCACTATTGGTACCCTCATATATAAGGGCACCACATGCCATTAGTTAAGGTGTAAGTTCTGCTGATTTACGTTCAAATAGTGCGCTAACTTCATCAATTTGCTCATCACTCATTGAACTTGTATTAGGTTCAAAACGTTCAGCCATAATTGAATTGATTAACTCGATGGTATCGGCACCATCCAAATCAACCAGTAATTGCACATAATTTTTACGGTTGGCATACGCAGTAGAAATATTTGTTTTTGCAGGTTCGCCAAGATCGGCAGGAATTGTTTTAGCTAAAGCCTTTAATTCCTCAATTGTGCTTAGAGCATTAATTTGATTAATGAGCCCTTCAACATCAAAAATAGGAGCCATATCTATGACAGTTTCTTGTGATTGTTCACGTTCAGCCATCTGAGCTTTAAGCCCACTCGAACCTTGATGTTTTTTTACCATTGATTGAGCTGGGGTAACATCAAGTTCTTCACGTTCAGCAATCTCATCTGGGGTATAAACACCTAGAATTACATCGGGTGTATATAAGCGTGACCAGCGTTTAATAGCAAGATACGCAAGTTGTTGGCGTGGATCACTTACCCATAAAGGTGAATTGCGTACTGAGCCTACTTGTCCCATAGAAATATCAATTTCACGTGGAGAAGTTTCACCCTTTAATGTTGCCCAAACTTTAATGCCTTTATCCCATGATTTATCTTCCTTGCCGTTGATCTTTGCCCAATCGCCATACCATTCAAAATTTAAACGACCTGTGATAGGTGCACGATTGGTAATCACAGCATTCACAAGTTGCGCTTCATACCCTAATACACCATTAATTTGATGAGTTTTTTGAGCTACAGCAAAAGGGTCCATTTGCCACTGTGCTGATTGCATAATGATGGCTAAACAATCTCCAGTATTACCCTGAAGATGTTTCGGCACTGCAAATTTTGATGAAGCCATGACACTTGCAATGCGCTCAAAACGATCCATAATTTCAGGATTCATCATGATGTCAAAAGCAGTTAAGTGGGCAATCTGACCATTTTGTGGGGTTGTTAATGCGTTCATAATAAAATTCCTTAAACTGTTTCTTTAAATTTGTTTGAAATACGGAAAACTCGGGTGCTGGAGGTTTTGCTATATTTCGCAAATAAATCAGGTTCTTCTTTTTTCAACAGCGTACTGTCGATACGAGTAGAAGATTGTTCTTTGTAGGTGCAGATGGACTTGCCTTGGCTAATCATCATTTCAGCATCCTGCATCGTGGAGACAATCTTTAACTTGATTTCATCTTCACGAGCCTTGTCCGCTTTTTGGCGACCTTGAACAGTGATAAGTTCTTCAGCGAGCTTGATATGTTCAAAATCAGCTTCGACTTGTTTACCCACAACATGATTTGACCAACGATGTAAAACATCATCAAAACAAGTAGGATCGGGAGGCACATCAGCAATGACATGGTTGAACCAAAATGCCTTGACCTGCTTAAAGATTGACTCGATCAAGTCCTCGTCACGTTCAATTCGATACATGCGGAACTTATTACCACCGATAAGCACGGCAAGGTGCCATACTTGGAAGCCTGTAAGCTTCATGTACCAAAGACATTGAGTAAGGTAATAGTCTGGAATTTGGTCTGAACCTTCTTCACCGAATAATTTAGAAAGATATTCAGAAGCCGTTTTACATTCCAAACCTTGGTCGGTGGTCAACTTGCCATCTTTATCGAAATAAACACGACCAGCGATTTCAGGATTTACAACAGCACGGTCAATGTTACCGATAGCCCAAGACTCTCCGATGTTTTCAAGAGTTAATTGCTGAGTAACACGTTGAACTTTCATACCTGAGCGACGTGAAAACTCTTTTGCAACAACGTCTTCAAGTAAGTTGCCGAAATGGGCAGACTCATTTTGTGATTCTTTACGTTCACTGCGACCAGTTTTGTCTAACCACAATTGGTATGGTGATTTGTATGGGCTGAAACCAAGGATTGCAGCAACGTCTGAACCACCAATACCTTTTTTACGGTTTGCAAGGAATTGGTCACGATTGACTTGAGTATTCATGCTTCAACACTCCCATTAATTTCGTCATAAACGCTGTAGCATTTAGACCATTTTGGAGGATCATAGGTTTCATCTTCTTCATTCCAATCACCATGAAATGGATTTTCAGAAACGGAAGTCATATGGAATCCAATTGCAGGTACATTAGGATCAGCCTCTAAATAATCAGCAATGGAAAACCAATGGTTGATATGATTTTCAGGCTGAGGGAAATCTTTGAGAAAGGCACGTATATCTTGTGCTGCCTGTTTAAAATCTTTTTTTGAAATGAAAGCGCGATCAAAAGTAATGAGATGAACAGTTCTATGGAGTAAAGGAATATTTTGATCTTTCCACAAACCCCATAGTTCATCGCCCGCCCCGAAAGCACCTTTATTTAAATATTTTTGTGCCATTGCTTCCCAAATCACTGGAGCCGAACCCCAAGCATTACCGAGTTCAAATAGTTCCTCGACCTTTTCGCCAGGATAAACAGCTAGTATAGTTGTATAGCTCATGACTTATTCCTCATTCCATTCTTCAGAATCTAAATCCCAAGCCTTTAATTCCAACGCTAAAGGCTTCATATCTTCTTTAACTGAATAACGATCATTAACTAACTCACCATCTTTGTACTCTTTGATGAACCAGAAGTTTCCACCTTCGTCATAAGCTTTATATGTACAAGTGAGGTTGAATTTTTTGATTAGAATATCCGTAACAGGCAATGGGGCAGACCAAGCAGTATCGAATTCAATAGCGTTGCCATTAACAACTACTTGGTATGCATTCCATTTAGTATTCCAATTTTTTACGCACCACTGATACCATGAAGAACAACCATATTTGTTGTAATTTTCGAGAACTGTTTTCCCAAGTTCTATAAATTGATTAAGGCTATCTTTATTGTCTTTGATTCGCTCAAAATCTACTTTTGAGCTTTTTAGTTCAGATTCCCATGAAGAAAAATCATTAAAAACTGATCCAAAATATTTACGATGACGGAATGGGGCAGAGAAATGTTCCTCGTTTTTATAGCCATCCGTTAAGACATAAACAAAAGCTGCATCTTTTGTACTACTTTCTTCAATACCTAATGATTCAGGCATTGGAATTAAGTTATTAAAATCGAAATCAGATTTTTCACTTTTAACAAATGCTAATACTTGTTCAGCATTAGGAGAATGAATGACAATCTTATTGGTTACATGATTTGGCATATCAGCCTCCTATTTTTTCTAATTTCTTTGAGATTGAATCTTCCAAAGCATCATTAATTTTGGAAAGTTCGATACGATCAAGATATGCGTTGATCTCACCATCTTCATCACCAACTTTCTCAGGTTCTAAACGATCAATTTGAATGCCTATCATCTGGTTTATGCCATTACCTGCATCAAAACCTGAATAGTCGAAATTCACTTCAATGTAATACCGGTCATTTGCTGTTAATAAAGTTGCATGACAGTCATGTTGACAGTCGTTATATGGTCCTAAATCAAGTTCATCTACTTTGTAGATGTCTGATGCGACTGTGATTGGCTGCTGTTCTTCAACTGGCAGCTTTGCTGGTTGATACATTTGCACAGACGCTAAAACTGCTGTCATTGCTACTGCACCACCTAAACCCAACAAAATAGATTTGAAATTTAATGAAACCATGTTCATAATCCCCCTATAGCGATTGCTATACCCCTAAAAGAAGCCCCGTCCTCGATCAAAACTTCGGGGCTTTTTATTGCCTAATTTTTAGTTTTAAGCTGAAAAGGTACCAATCAAAACTTGTTGTTCAGGAAGTAAATCAATTACTTTTTGCTTAAATTCCTGGATAATCTCATTTACCAAGATTTCTTCTTTGACAATTTGAATAGCGAAAATAGGCTCACCGCTACCGCCATTCACAATTAGGCGTAATTCGATTTTTTTTTCATCTAAACCGACATACGCTGTATCAAGAATTTTGAATTTTGCTGGTAATTGGCCTTTTTTAGCTTTTGCAGCAATATCGGCATAAGCAGTACGCACTTCACGAGTATTTTCTACTTCCGCTTCATTTGAAGTGTTGATATCGACTTTCATATTACGAACAGCAACAATTGCTTCTTTGATACTGATTTGATTTTCATCTGCATCAACTGCAGACAATACGCTTGCCCAATCTTCAAGGAAGGTTGCAAAACGTTTTTGATCAAGTTTCGTATCTTTAAGTTGATTTAACTTTTTCCAAACAACAGTTGGATCAAGTTGTAATGTTGCCGTGTGGTCGCAATGACCTTGGTCAAAGCCTTTTTCGCTATAATTCAATACAGCAACAGCTTTAACATCATCACGAGAAACGAATACTGGTACTGATCCAGTTGTTGGTGCATCAGCAATGTATTGAGCAAAATCTTCAAAGATTGGTGTTGCAAAAATGCCACGGATGCGGTTGCGCCCATTTTGATACTTTTCTGCATCAACAACTTTAAAGTTCTCATGCACAGCCTGTAGACCACCACGCTCTAAATCCATTACTGGTGCACAATGTTCAACAACTGCAGCTACTTCACTTTTTTCTAATGACATGATTTTTTCCTTATGGAATATTTAATTGGTTAAGGGGAGGGTTTTAAACTTCTTCTTGATCGAAGATTTGAGCCGTGTGGTTAGCAAACAGGCTTACATCACCATGTTTGTTGACGAACATAGGTGTTTTTGCACCATGATCTTCAAGTTTCCGACCATCTTTTAAAGGGGCAATGGAGGTTAATTTGTGCTCAATTGTTACGTTGTCAGAACCAACGCCTTTTGTTAATTTGAGCTTGATGGTGATTTCACCAGCTTTGTTGTTATCAACGACTGCTGAAGCTACTTCACTAATTGCGTAGCCAAGCTGTTGAGCAAAGACACCGCCATCGATGTCATCAATAAACTGATTGTGGTCAGTAGGTTTCATTTTTTCACCAGGTTTGGTTGTTGTTGGTGATTTAAATACTACTTTAAGTAGAAATATTGTCAATAGAAAATAGAAAATAATTTCTACTTTAAGTAGTTTTTGAATTATTGGATAAAAGAAAACCTGCACATAGGCAGGTTGAATTTAAATATAGTTAGCTCAATCAAATTAAAATTTCCATTTTTCCCATGCTTTGTATGCACTCAAACCATGCTTTAGTATTTTTATTGATGGGTCATTTTTCATTATTTTTAAGTTTTGTTCATATTGGCTAGAAAATTTAAAGTATTCAAAAGTTTGATAACCTCTAATCACATATTCAATATAGTAATTACCATAGCCTTTAACCGTTAGATTTGGATGAGTAATGCTTTGTAGATGATTTCTGACTAAGTCAAAATCACTTGGTTTGTTGCGACGATCAAGCCAAAAAACTATATATAAAACTATAATTATTATGCTAATAATTCCCAATCCATAGATAAAATCATGCATTTTAGATACCTATTTTTCAAATATAGTTTTAACTTCTTCTTACTCTTTTAGGTCGTGATCCGCCTAATGGTCTAAATGCATCAATTACAAGTCCTACTAATTCCATACCTTCTTCAAATTCAATGATGTTAGGATGAAAGTTTGGATTAAGAGCTTGTAAATACTTTCGCTCGTCACTTTCAATGACTAATTTTTTAAAAGTTGCATCAGTATTATTTCTAATAACAATTAAATCCCCTGAAATTAGATCGCAAACCTGAAACTTAGGGTTGACTAAAATACAATCACCTTCCATATAGGTAGGATAATTGCTAATTCCAACAACTTTTAGATAGAAACAACCATCAGGATCATCAACACTTAACGGTGGCAACCATTCAGCAATTTCTAATGGATTAATAGCTTCTACTGATGTCATTGATCCAGCTTGAACCCATGATAAAACAGGAATTAATTTTGAAGTTATAGGCACAACATTGTTATCAAGAGTTGAGCCATGGTCTAAATAACTAATATCTACAGAAAATATATCAGCCAATTCTTTCAACTTATCTTCACGAGGTTTAGCTATACCTAATGTATAGCGTCTAGCCATTTCATAAGTGACATTGATCGCATCTTTAAGCTGATTAACTGATTTTATTGGTGATCCATCAGCATCCATCAGCTTTTTCAATCTGTTTGCAAACTCTATGTGTTTAGCATCATTCACTTTTTTTGGCTCAATTTCTACCTTTGGTAGAAGTTTACTATCAAATTCTAGTTGCACCAATTCTATTTTAGGTAGTATATTATGTTCTACTTTAAGTAGTTTTGACGGTGTCATTATGTTATCCCCACATGAGGCTTTTGATAAAGCTGTGCAATTTGCAGGTTCCTCAGCTGCCCTTGCTAGAGGTATCGGTTTAACTCCTTGGGCAGTTTCAAAATGGAATATTGAAAAAATTCCAGAAGACCGATGTGAGGACATTGAAAAATTTACCCAAGGTCAAGTCAAAGCTGAAGAATTACGTCCAGACATTAACTGGAAATATGTTCGCCAATTTAGAACTAAGACCGCATGAAAATGAGGAAATCTTATGGAAACAAAAATAATGTTTGTATTCAGCAAAAAACTGTTGGCACCGATGTCAACACGTGTACCGCTGGAAGTCCAAGAGATCATTGATACTTTGGCTGAAAGCCAAGGCAGTGATCGTGCTAAGTGGTTAAGAGATGCCATAGATAAAAAGATCGAACTGGAGACAGGTCAATCATCATCTGAGCACGTAGAAAAATCAAAGAATACAACGTCTACAAGCGTATTCAAGAATGTATGCAGAAATTTGAAAAGTTTTTGGCAGGCATTAAAAAAGCCCGACGTTGCAGGTCGAGCTTCTAGTATTCATCAACATTCAGGTAAATGAACATGAGTAATTTAACAGAACATAAGTGTGCTGGCAAATGTCCAGAGTTTAAAGGGGAACAGTGCCATCACTGTTTGATTCAGCAAATTGAAAAACGTGAGTTTGATCTAGGAATAGCACCTGACGAAGCGTATGTAAAAGATAGTGGTTTCAGTGCTGGTGATGTGGTCGTCTTGATTGGTGAAGGTACAGAAGATGTGTTGTTAGAAATTGTCAATCATATGTACACACCAAATATGTACCGAGTAAAGAATTTGGAGTCGGGAAATTTCGGTCCTGTTTTTAAAGATGATATTCGCCAAGCCACGTCAGCAGAGTTACACGCTAAAAAACGCCTTCCTGCTGATTTAAACAAGCATTTGGCAAGTGCGTTGAATGCAAAAGGGGAAGTGGCATGACAAACCCAATCTGCCCATACTGCAATAAAGAGTCTGATGGGGTAGATGGCACAGCCATTTACCCTCATAGACCTGACCTGTCACATAAATGGTTCTACCAATGTGTGCCTTGTGATGCCTATGTTGGTTGTCACCCTGGTACTAAAAACTCACTTGGTCGATTGGCAAATGCTGAACTTAGAAAATGGAAGTCTATAGCACATCGAGTGTTTGATCCGTTATGGCGTGATGGACACATGAAGCGCAAGGAAGCCTATAAAGCTTTGGCTGAAGTAATGAATATTCATCCAAATGACTGCCATATTGGGATGTTTGATGTTGATCAGTGCAAAAAAGTTTATTCAATTTGCATAAATGAACAAATCAAGAAGGTGACATCATGATTGATAACACCTCAATTCTCGCACTAACTGACATTATCCAATTGCCTGAAGCTGAACGCTTACAGGCAATCAAGGATAAGTTTTCAGCAAAATCACATGATGAATTACTTAATTTACTTGGCAATGTTTTAAATGTTGCTGTGAATTATGCCCATTCGTGTGATGAAACTTTGTATTTACATCTCGTCACCACTGGCGATATGCACCCATACGCAATAGATAAGCTTATTTCACCAAGTTTTCACGGTGCTTTGAATGGGCTGATTTTGGCGCAAAAAGCACCTAATCAAGATGTTCTATGTGAATCGTGCGCTTATCGCTGCGGTACTTTAGCAAATCACTGTCTTTCTACTCAATCTGAATTGGGTCATGCCTTGGAGTCGGATGCAGTTTTTTATTGCCATAAAGATATTGAAAATTTGCATAGTCCGTCTGATACAGATCGTAAGCGCATGAAACCATGCAAAGGCTGGGCACAGCATGTGAAAAAGAAGGTGGCAGCATGAATGTAAATGAATTCGTTAAGAAATTTGGATGGAAAAAGGCTGTTGAAGCTATAAACAAAGCTCCACCACTTAATGACAAAGTTTGGTATTTCTTTTTGTGCAATGAATGTGGAAATGGCGGAAGCTCTCAGGAAATGATAACTGACTCATACATGCCTGATTATTGTGCTTGTTCAGTTTGTACATCTGAAGAATTAAATACTGATAATTATGTTTTTGATGAGTTAAAACGTCTGGTATATAGCTGGTTATTGATTAAGGATTACTATGGATTAACTAGAGCTAAAGAACATGCAAACTCACCATATACAGCACCCGAAATTAAAAGAGCTTTAGAACAAGCCATCGCAGATGTAGAAAGTGTGGGAGATTCAAAATGAAAAAACCACGCAATAAAAAATACAACCCAAATAAGTTGTTACCTTCACAGGTAAAAAAACTGCAACAAGCATCACAGTACAAAAAAGATATTTCTGAAACATATGAAATGAGTATGGAATTTATCTCATCTCATGTACGTGACTTCATTGAAGACAAAAAGTTAAGTGAAAAAGCTTTACTTACTCGTTTTGCAAATGCTGAAACATTGCCTTATCACTTCACTATCGGTGCATATGACTATCAGGATCTATCCATTGCTTTAATTCTTGGTCATGTTGAACAACCAGAAGCATGGAAGTTATCTGCCGATATTCACATGATGAATCTTGAAGATTTGAGTAAACCAATGATTACGATTGAATTTCGTCGTGATTTGCCAAGCATGAGTCATATTGAATTATTACGTGGCAAGAAAGATTGCAAAATTGATCTTGGCTATGGATTGAAAAAGGTTGGTTGGCTTGGTTTGGATCAGGAAATAATTAAAGAAATCGAATCTCAGAAAAATATTCCTAATGATTTTGGCATTGAACAAATTCAGGTCCTTATCGAAGCTGATATTAAATTTATCAATACCAGTTGCTATCAGGAATTTTTAGCAGTTGCTGAGTGGGTAAATGCTGGACATGAATTAGCTGAAGATCGTTTACGTAAATTATGGATTGCCGACCAGGTATTAGGTGGTAGCGGTAAAACCATTGGATATGAGGGGGCAGCGTGATTATTGGAGTTGCAGTAAAAGCTGGCGATCTTATGGTCGCTCTACCAAAACCTAATCGCCATGCTGATTGTATCAATATTATTCTATCACTTGGCTTGGTACCAGATATTCAAAATCAATGGGGGAAATCTGCACATCAGGGTTTCTATTGTGAAAATGGGAAGTTCTATACACGACCACAAGCTTTTTTACATGCAGTTGAATGTGGCCAACAAGAATGGACTGCAAACCAATTAGAGCTAATAGCCTTAGGTGAGATGGAATTTTCTCGCCTTGGGTTATGTAGTGAAGATTTGTGGTGAGGTGCACTGTGCAGAAACCATTTCACATAATTTTAGGAGACTGTCTCGAGCGCATGAAAGAAATCGAGAGCGGTACTGTCGATATGATTCTTTGCGACTTACCATATGGGACAACTTGCTGCAGTTGGGATGCGGTAATTCCATTTGAACCACTGTGGGCAGAGTATGAGCGTGTAATAAAGCCGAATGGTGCAATTGTATTATTCAGTGCGCAACCATTTACAGCAGTACTCGCTTGTTCAAATTTAAAATTATTTCGTTATGAATGGATTTGGGAAAAGCCAAATGCAACAGGATTTTTAAATGCTAAGAAACAGCCTTTAAGGGCCCATGAAAGCATTTTGATTTTTTATAAATCACAACCAACATACAACCCTCAAAAAACATTTGGTCATGAACGTAAAACGGCAAAAAAGAAGGTTATAGGTTCAGAACACTATGGAAAGCAACTTAGTGTGAAAGATTATGACTCAACTGAGCGATACCCACGTTCAGTACAAGTATTTAGTTCTGACAAGCAAAAACAAGCGCTTCATCCAACTCAAAAACCTGTTTCACTTTGTGAGTATTTAATTCGCACATATACCAATGAAGGTGAATTAGTGCTGGATAGCACAATGGGAAGTGGAACAACAGGAGTAGCTTGTATTAACACTGGGCGACGATTCATCGGTATTGAAAAAGATACAGGCTATTTTGCAACTGCCAAAATTCGCCTTGATGAAGCTGTGACATTCCATCAACCAGAACTATTCAGTGAGGTGGTATGAGCTACGCAATAACTGACCAGATTCGCAAATTAAAAGTGGGTAATCCGACTGCAAAGGCGGTACTTCTCCGCCTTGCTGATTATGCCAATGACTATGGTGAGTGTTTTCCATCGATTTCATTACTTTCTGATGAAACTGAGTTTTCAGTACGTGCGATTAAAACGGCTATAGATTTGCTTGAAGAAGTAAAAATTATTCAGGTTGATCGCTCAAATGGTCGCCATAATCGCTACAAAATTACGCCTGAAAGTTTCACTCCAAAGACTAAAAAACAGTCTAAATCGAGTGGAGAGAAAAGCACAAACCAGTGCAATACATTCACCAGTGCAGGAGATGCACCAGTGCAGGAGGTGCATGTGACCAGTGCAGGAGGTGCACCTGAACCAGTGCAGGAGGTGCACACTAACCACCATATAACCACTAATAACCACCAATTAAGTAGTAGTAATACGCACGAAGAAAAAATTTCACAACCGCCAGCTCAATTTGTTCAGTACCACAATTTTGATCTTGCAAAAATCTCAGTGATCGAACTTGGTCAGAAATATTCAACAGTGAAATCTGATTTCATCGAATTGTCTAAACCTAGACACCCTGATCTTGATCAACACGATCTTGAAAACCTGTTTGATGAATTTGGAGATTGGTTTGCATCACCGAATGATTACGGGAAGCAATCTTTCAAGACAGCACAGAAGTGGGCTGTAGCGTTCCTGACATGGGTAAACAATAACAAGCATAAACTTATCAACCGAAAGGCGAAAAATAACGTCACTGAGCAATCAGGACGAAATAAACCTATCCAAACACCATCGGCATACCAAGCTAAACAGGAAAATGTAAATCGTTGGTTGCGTTATGGTCAAAAAGTGCGTGAAGAACAACATCAGGAATCATCAATTATTGATGTGGTACCTGAACCCCCAAAGAGCTTTCTGATTGAGGAGGTGGGTCATGCGTGAGTTCACCATTACTGAAGCACGTCGTTTAATTGACAAAATGCGTATTCGTTACGGTAAGAAATTTACAGATTTTTGGGCAGCAGTTGATGAAGCTGATCTTGAACAGGCAATGATTGAGGACTTTTCAGGATTGACAGTTCAGCAGTTGGAAAATGGGTATAACCGTATGCTTCAAGAACCATGGCCACCATGTGTACAGGATTTCAAAATCTGGTGTTTACAAGGTGCACATTGGCTCACTGAAAATGAAGCATGGCAACAAGCATTGGCATACGAGAAATCGAATCAGACGATCTCAATCAGTGTGCATGTACTCAAAACCCTTAAAGAATTTAAGAAAGGTTTTGATGAGTTAAATCCACGTGCTGAATCACAGTCAAAAGCATTCAAGGATATGTACGTTCGTATCGTTTCAAATGCGAAATTGATGGGAGATGTTCAGGCATTCACTGATCCAGTTGGGGCATTAAAAGCACCTAAGGAAGATGAGAGAAAAATCACCACCTGTCCACCTGAATTGATGGCTCAGATGAAGGGTATTAATAAAAGTGCCAAGGCAGGTAGAGCATGAAAAACGATAAGTATTTTTATTTGTTTCTGTCAGTCGTGGCTATTTGTTACACAGTTTTAAAATTAAACGGTATTGACCTATGAATTTATCACCATCTCAAATCAAAAGACTTGTTCACCAACGTGACAACAAGCCTAAGCAACCAAAGTATGGCAATCACAAGGTCGTTGTTGATGGCGAAAAAGTTGCTGATTCACAGCATGAATATCGTCGTTTGAATGATTTAAAGGTCTTACAGCGTGCAGGTGAGATCAAGGATTTACAGACTCAGGTTCGTTACAACCTGATACCAGCACAGAAAATTTGTGGTGTGAAAGTACGTGGCACAGATTACATAGCAGACTTTGTTTATTGGACCAAAGATGATCAGTTCATCTGTGAAGATGCCAAAGGTCATAAAACTGCGGATTACATCATCAAACGTAAATTGATGAAGTTAATTCACAATATCGACGTAGTTGAAGTTTAAGAACGATTTAGGGGAGTATGACAATGAAGTCTAACGCTGAAACAATCCTTGAAGCCATTGAGGATTTACATAATCAAGAGCAGATCGTTACTAGAGAAACTTTGTCACAATTGACAGGCTTAAAATTATCTATCGTTGATGATCGTTTAAGCCATCTTGTCGATAGTGGTCAGATTATCCGTGTACAGCGTGGTGTATTCATTCCAGCCCCTAAACATCGTCCATCTCGTATTATGTCCAAGATGGTTTTACCTGATGGTACCGTTAAAATTGAAATTGGTGATGACCAGATTTTGACATTGACGCCACGTGAAGCACGCAACCTTGGTAATCTTATGGTTGCTGAAGCAATGCAATATGCAAATATTGAAATGGGCCATCATATGGCAATACTTCAGAGTGAAGTTTCAGGTCAAGTACGTAAATTATCGAAGCAAGTAGGGGATCTACTAGATATAGGTAAGCAAGGAGAGCTGTTGTAATTTATCAAAACTGCTTCACCCCCCTCTAAGGTTAGACCTCCCCACATATATACATGATCATTAAACCAATATGAGGTTTGGTGATCATGGCTGAAAAAAAAGTAATTGATTGGGAAAAGATCGAACTCGATTATCGAGCAGGTATTAAGTCTCTACGTCAAATTGCAGGTGAGCATGATATTGCAGAATCAGGCATTAGACGTAGAGCAAAGCAATACGAATGGGTTCGTGATCTATCTGAAAAAATTAAAGCTAAAGCAGATGACATTGTGCGCAAGGAGAGTGTGCGCAGCAGTGTGCGCACGAAAACGACCATTTCAGAAAAAGACACTATTGATGCAAATGCCAATGAAGTAGCGTCAGTTCGATTAGCACATCGTAAGGATATTCAACGTTCACGCAAGATTGCTATGAGTCTTTTTGATGAGCTTGAAATGATGGTCGGTCAAGAGAATGTCAAATTGCTGGAAATGCTGGGTGAGCTTATGTGGTCGCCTGATGATAAAGGCAACGACAAGGTGAATGACCTTTACATGAAGATTATCTCAATGCCTGGTCGTGTGAAGTCTATGAAAGATTTAAGCGACACACTCAAAACATTGATTGCTTTAGAACGTCAAGCGTTTGGACTTGATGATGAGAACAATAAACCTGTTGATGCACTGACCGCATTACTTGAACGAGTGAGCACTGGTAATAGCTCTGCGTTTAAGCCAATTGCTGATGATCCTGAATATTAGTGCATGTACGTGAATGGAACGACTAATCACCCACATCAAAACATTTTCATTCACGTACACGCTTCAAAAATGCACCAATACTGTGCAAAATGGAGTAAAAATTGATTTATAACACTAACTTACAGCCACTACCGACAAATGCCGAGGAGCTTGAGCGCTGCTTGGCAGACCCTGTTTGGCGTATTTTTAGTGGCTGTTTATATAAGATCAAAATTAAAGGTGATGACTTCCGTGATGAGTACGGAGTTTTGCAAATAGCAGATACCTTTGAATTACCATTCAAGCCTAATGATGCTCAGATTAAATTTTTAGATCGACTCTGGTATCGTAATATTATCTTAAAAGCACGTCAGTTAGGTTTTACTACGCTGATTTGTGTTCTATGGCTTGATCATGCGCTTTTTAATGCTAACCAAAACTGCGGTATTATCGCTCAAGATTTACCAACCGTTTATAATATATTTAAAGATAAGATTAAATTTGCGTACGATAATTTACCACCTGAAATACGTGAACGTTTCCCACTTAAAACATGCAATAAATCAGAGATGGAGTTTGAGCACAATGGTTCAACCATCCGTGTAGCCACTTCATTTCGTTCAGGCACTATTCACCGATTACATATTTCTGAGTTTGGTAAAATTTGTGCTACTGATCCAGCCAAAGACGATGAAGTAATCACTGGTTCTATACCAACTGTGCCGACCAACGGTGTACTTGTTATTGAATCTACTGCTGAAGGTCGTAGTGGTTCATTCTATCCAATGGTGCAAACAGCACAGTCGAATTATGCTGCACGTAAAAAATTAGGTCTCAAGGATTATAGATTTCACTTCTATGCTTGGTGGCAGGAACCTAAATACAGAATTGATTCTTCAACCATTAGAATTTCACCTGAAGATCATGAATATTTTGATGAGATACAAGAAAAAGTTAAGCAATTTATGGGGCTGGATTGCTTCATTGATCCAGATCAACGTGCTTGGTATGTCATAACTCGTGACAATGATCTTAAAGGTGATCAGTCAAAGATGTGGCAAGAATATCCATCATTCCCAGATGAAGCTTTTCAGGTCGCTAAAGACGGCAATTATTATGCAAAGGATATGCTTGCGTTACGAAAGCGTGGTGGTATATGTCAGGTTGAAGTTCTTGATTTACCAGTAAATACATTTTGGGACATCGGAAATAGTGATGGTTGTTTTATTTGGTATCACCAAATGATTAACCAACAAGATCGTTTTATTAATTGTTATGAAGCACATGGTGAAAATCTTCAACATTATGTAGCTGAACTTACTAGGCATGGTTATGTATTTGGTACGCATTATTTACCTCATGATGCAGCACATCAACGCTTAGGTGATTTTAATAAATCCACATTAGAACAATTACAAGATTTGTTACCTGGTCACGAATTTGTGATTGTTCCTCGCATTACCCTGTTAAACACAGGCATTCAATTAACACGCAAATGTATGAAAAACTACTGGTTTGATGAAAAACGCTGCAAGTTAGGTATTGAAAGAATTGAAGGTTATCAGAAGAAATTTTCTCAAAGTGAGAAACGTTTTATTGATGCACCAAATAAAGCAAATGGCTGTAGTGAAGGTGCCGATGCATTAAGGCAACATGCTCAAGCTAAAGAAGCAGGTTTGCTTGGTGATTACGTCTATACGGCTAGTCTTACTGGTATGAATCAAGGTACAACACATCAAAATACACATGGTTATGTCGAAGCACCTCCGACAGATTGGCGTTTATAAGGAAAAGCTATGTTTACTCAAGAAGATACAGCTACAAGTGAGCAGATTAGCGATGATGATACGCTCAGTCTGGAAGAATTGACGGAGATTATGCACGAAATTGAGGAACAACCTCATTGGCGTCATATCGCAGATAAAGAGATGGATTATGCAGATGGCAATCAATTAGATACAGATTTGCTTAACCGTATGCAACAGATCGGTATTCCACCTGCTGTAGAGGATAGAATTAGTCCAGCTTTATTGTCGATTATGGGTTATGAGCTACAGACTCGTACTGATTGGCGTGTAAAAGCCAATGGTGAAACTGGCGGTGATGATGTTGCTGATGCCTTGAACTACAAATTAAATCAAGCTGAACGCTTATCTAAAGCAGATAAAGCGTGTAGTGATGCTTTTCGTCCTCAAATTTCATGTGGTTTAGGATGGGTTGAGGTAAAGCGTGAGCAAGACCCATTTAAATATCCTTATCGTTGTGTTGTAGTTCATCGTAATGAAATTCATTGGGATATGAAGTCTACAGAACCAGACTTATCTGATGCACGCTGGTTACGTCGTACACGCTGGGTTCATCCTAAACGATTGATGAGTGCTTTCCCAGAACACAAGGAGTTGATTGAAACTGTTGGTCGTTATGGTGGTTCATGGTGGCAACAACCTGATGTGCTGGATGGTGGAGCAAGTACAGGCTTACAAAATGCTTGGCTTGATGCACGTTCATGGACGATAAGTGAAAACTACTGGTATAACCCGACATCTAAAGAGATAAACGTTACTGAGGTTTGGTACCGTCGTTGGGTGCGTGTACCAGTTCTAAAGTTCAGTGATGGTCGTATCGTTGAGTATGACATCAATAACATAGCTCATGATTTGGCAATTTATCAAGGTGTTGCACGTGTAGAGCAGGCTACCATCTCAAAGTTGCGTCGTTCATATTGGCTTGGACCACACCTTTTACATGATAGTCCTTCACCATATTCACACCATTATTTTCCTTATGTACCGTTTTTTGGGTTCCGTGAAGATAATACTGGCATACCGTATGGCTTTGTTCGTGGCATGAAGTACAGTCAGGACAGTATTAACTCTGGTATATCAAAGCTACGTTGGGGGATGAGTGTTACACGTGTTGAACGTACCAAAGGTGCAGTGGCTATGACAGACGAACAATTACGTCGTCAAGTTGCACGTCCTGATGCTGATATTGTATTGGATGCAGCACACATGGCTAGACCTGGTGCAAGATTCGATGTTAAACGTGACTATGAATTATCACAGCAACATTTCCAACTGATTAGTGATAATCGTGCTGCCATTGAACAAGTAAGCAATATTACTTCTGGGTTCCAAGGTAAAAAAGGTAATGCTACTTCTGGAAAACAAGAACAGTTACAGATCGAGCAGTCAAACCAGACCTTAATGAAGATGATGGATAATTTCCGTGAGGGACGTACCCTCATGGGAGAAATGCTACTATCAATGATTGTTGAGGATATGGGCACTCAGCAACAGACTATCATTATTGAAGGTGATGCGGTACGTGAGGATCGTACAGTTGTTATCAATAAACCTGAGGTTGATGAACATGGTTATCCTTATGTTAGTAATGATGTTCAACGTACACGCTTGAAAGTTGTACTTGATGATGTTCCAAGTACCAGCACTTTCCGAGAACAACAACTTAATGCCTTGTCTGAGATTGTTAAATCCTTACCTCAAGAGGTTCAAGTTGCAGTATTGCCTTATGTGATGGCCTTGACTGACATTCCATTCAAGAAAGATATTATTGAATCTATTCGCCAAGCTACACAGGCACCAACACCAGAACAAGTGGAACAACAAATTAAAGAAGCTGTTGATAAAGCACTTGCCGATGCTGGTATTGATCTGAAACGTCGAGAGCTTGAACTTAAAGAGCGTAAAGCAGTAAGTGAAATTAAGGAAATAGACGCACGTTCAGTACAAATTGGTGTGCAAGCTGCATATTCAGCAATGCAAGGAGGTTCACAGGTAGCAATGATGCCACAGATTGCACCTATTGCTGATGAGATTATGAAAGGTGCAGGTTATCAGCGTCCTAATCCGATGGGTGATGATCCTAACTTCCCAACCGCAGAACAGACAGCAGCACGTGATGTACGTTCACCATATTTAGAAGGTGAAGGGGCGCAGTTAGGCAGTGAAGGACTGGCAGAGGTACAACAGAATACAAGTCCAATGAACCCACCAGTACCACAGCAAGGTTCAACAGGAATGCAGGGTATAGAAACAGCTCGAACTACCGATAACTTACAATAGAATCTACTACCCCCTATAAGGTTTTATTGAAAACTAACCACCGAATAAGATGGATTGTTCCTATTTTATTTGGTGGTAGCGCATGAGTAATACTTCATTTAATTTTTTAACGGATTATTTTGTTACACAGTTAGAAAACAGTTCTATTGATCTGTTAGATACTGACATTTCTGTACGATTGGTAGCAACAAACCATTCAAAAAATGGAAATAATTTATTAACTGAATACGATTACGATGTTAATAAATTATCAGAAGATTTCTTGTTATCAGATAAGTTGTTGCTTGAAAATAAAAAAATATTACCTAATGGAGTGTTTGATGCAGATGATTGTAAGTTTTTAAAACCACTTAAAGATAATCTAAATTACAAAATTATTGCAATTATCGGTATTGAAGAAAAAACGCAAAAGATTATATTTGTTATTCAAAATTCAAATGGACTTCCTTGTTATATCAATGGAGGAAATATTGAAATAACATGGGATAATTGTTCGAATCGAATATTCCAAGATGATTTATTAATCCCCCCTGTAAGGCAAGAGTAATTCTCATTGTTCACAGATACTAAGGCAGTCGAATCGGCTGTCTTTTTTATTGGAATTTATTATGACTGCTCAAATTACTTTACAACTCGATCCAACCACTGACACTACTGGTAATGCTGAACAGGTTGCACGAATGATTGGCGTTAGTGCGTGGCATATTTCAGGTGATTACTTGGTTGTCGAGAATCCATTACTTGATTATCGAGTTACAAATAATGAAACTTATAGCCATAAAACAGATCGTATTCCGAATGGTGCAGTCGTGATTTTGGTTCAGGAAGAACCCGAGACAGTAGAACAACAAATTGAGCAAGAAATTCAATCTAAAAACTTAAATGCGCCACGTTTAACGCCAGATCATATTGATTCTAAAATTAAAGCAGTTGAATACATCCTACCTCGTGACGTGTGCAAGCGTGATAATGGTGTAGAAGTTTTTGATGCACAGCTTCCACTACAGACATTAACATTCTGTGTTCTTACATTAGAGAATGGTTTTACCGTTACAGGTGAGTCCGCATGTGCGAGTCTTGAAAACTTTGATCCTGAAATTGGTCGTAACATTGCATATAAAAATGCTCGTGAGAAAATTTGGCAACTAGAAGGTTATTTATTGAAAGAAAAATTAAACCATAAAATTAAAATCCAAGAATATTTTGCAAGCCAAGGTGTGGATGCTGGGAAGTTGCAAGACAGCCCTATAGTTTCTGAATTGCCTGAATTAGAAATTAAATATAGTGATGCTGTTAAATCCACCGATCCTACAAATGATAACCAAGCATGTGTCAGTGGTAGTGTTGGTGAATGCATTCATCGAACTAAACTTTTAAATAATCGTGAAAATGCATACTTGCTTACTCAATTATTGAGTTTACCAAATATCAATAATGATTTACGCAAAAAAGCTGAAACCAAAATGACTGCATTATTAGATGAGTTGATTTAAATTTATCGAATAGACTTTTAAACCAGCATCAATATGCTGGTTTTTTATTTCTTGATTTTCCATTCAACGGCATGATTTCCATTGTCGCAATCATGGCTCACACATTCACCTTTGTGATTCACCTGAATTACACCACAACCTTCACAAATAACATTTGCTAGATAGTTCGGCTTACATTCTTTGATAAACCCATTACTCATTCCATATTGCTTGGCGCATTGAGCACAATATTCTGCCATTAATCCTACCCCCTGTAAGGCTAACGACATCATATATAAATCCTAGACACTTGTCTCATGTTGAGCAATCAACAGCTAAACGCTAGATAAATCTAGCCATTCGCCTTTGCGGTCACAGCGATAAGTGATAGGACAGACATGGATATTACAGAGCAACAAAATGAGTTGATTGAAGCTAACGGTGGTAAAGCATCACCTGAACTTGCAGCGCAGCTTTTAGAGCAAGCGTTAAATGGCGATACCGCAAATGCGGAAAATGGTAGTCAGCCAGCAACTACCCAAGTTACAGAAGAAAATACCCCAAAAGTTGAAGGTCAAGACGGTACGCATGAGGAGCATAGCTCCGCAAGAGCTGATACACAACAAGCACAACAGCAACAACAGGTCGATGAAAGCCAGTTAAATGCTGAAAATGCTGTGATCTTAGCTAAAGACGGAAAACACACCATTCCCTATGACAAGTTAGTGGAAGCACGTAACGGTGAAAAGGAATGGAAGCAAAAGTTTGATGAAGCTCAACAACAGTTGGCACAACTTCAAGCTGATGCACAGGAACGTAAAGATAACGGACAGGATCCAACTACACAGGACAACCAAGCAAATATCGCACAACAAGCGATTGATCAGGGTGTAGACCCTGCAATCTTTGGGGATTTTAGCGAGAAAGACTTGGCTGCTGGTATTCAGAAACTTGTTAATTCAAAGGTTTCAACTTTGGTGCAACAGCAATTACAAACTGCTTTAGCTCCAATTCAGCAACAACAGCAGGTCAGTGTAGAGCAAGCCCATTTTAACGAAATCTTTACAGCACACCCAGATGCAGAATCTATTGTTGAATCGAAAGAATTTAATGATTGGAAGAATGCACAACCAAGTTTTCTGAAAGATGCGTATGAAACAGTTTTGGATAAAGGTTCAGCTGCTCAGGTGGTAGAACTTCTAGGATTGTATAAGTCGAATACCCAATCAGGTCAACAAGCTGCTCAACCTGCCAATGATGCAGTAAAGGCAGTAGCGCAAAAAGCTGTGAGTCAGGCTCAAACACCACCACCGAACAGTCTGAGTGATTTGCCTGCTGGTAGTCCTGCTGGTGTTTCTCGTGATGAGCGTTTGGCAGCAATGTCGCCAGCGCAACTTGCAGAGGAAATGCAAGGATGGACACCCGACCAAGTGGAGCAATTTCTCAATAGACGTGTTTAAACATACGTGATGAGAGTATTTGAAACATGACTACTAAAACTAACGCAAGTTATGGCGATAAGACCAATTTAGTTACCCAAGCGGTAGGTCTGTTCGCTACACACATGAATCGTAACAGCACCTTAAACCTATTGGCTGGGAAAATGCCTAAGGGCGAAGCAGGTGCGGAAGCGACTCTACGCAAACAAACCACATCCCATATGCCTATTGTTCGTGTTCAGGACTTAGGAAAAGGGCGTGGTGATGAAGTGACATTCCACTTACTAAATCCAGTCGGTGCATATCCAATTATGGGTAGTGCGTATGCTGAAGGTCGTGGTGTGGGGATGTCTTTGAATGAAGATCGCCTACGTGTGAACCAAGCTCGTTTCCCTGTTGATTTGGGTAACGTGATGTCACAGATTCGTAGCCCAGCTGATTTACGCAAACTTGGTCGTCCAGTCGCTCAGAACTTGATGGATCGCTATTGTGATCAGTCATTACTGGTGCATATGGCTGGTGCACGTGGTTCTCATAACAACATTGAATGGGTTATTCCTAAAGATAATCATAAAAACTTCAATGAAATCATGGTGAACCGTGTTAAAGCACCAACTAAAAACCGTCACTATGTTGTTGATGGTTCTGGTGTGAAGGGCGTTAAAAGCAATGCAGGTGATTTTGATATTGCAACAACTGATCTATTTACTATGGATACAGTTGATTCAATGAAAACTGTTCTGGATCAAATTGCTTTACCACCACCTATTTGTAAGTTTGAAGGTGATGTTGCTGCGGAAGATTCACCATTACGTGTATGGCTTGTATCGCCAGCACAGTACAACAAATTTGCTGCTCAACCAGGTTTCCGTTCTTTCCAATCATCTGCATTTGCACGAGCAAGTCAGGCAAAACAACATCCGCTTTTCTTAGGTGATGTGGGTTTATGGAACGGATTTATTATCCGAAAAATGCCACGTCCGATTCGTTTCTATGCAGGTGACACGATTAAATATTGTGCTTCGCATGATAGTGAAACTGAATCAGATTTAATCGTTCCATCAAGCTTTGGTAGCAATTTCGCTGTTGACCGTTCAATTATTTTGGGTGGACAAGCAATTGCGGAAGCAATGGCTGCAAGTGATAAGTCTGGTGTGCCTTTCTTCTGGTCTGAAAAAGACCTTGATCATGGCGATAAATGGGAATTATTGATCGGTGCCATTCGTGGTACATCAAAAATCCGTTTCGCTGTTGATACTGGTGAGCGTACAGAATTTACCGACTATGGTGTAACTGTTGTCGATACCGCTGTGCCAATCATTGGTGCTAATCAGTAATTGTTTTGGGTATGTCCAGTTATGGGCATACCTCATCTTATTCTAATCCTTGGAGATTTTTAAAATGGCGACAATTAAGAAGAAGCCTAGTGGTTATGGTCAGTTTGGTGGATTCTCACCATATGGCAATGTTACAGCGTTAGCATTTTTTCTTGCCACGAATGCTTCAGGTGCCGTAATTGATTCAGACACAACTGTTGCAGTAGCAAGTGGTGATGTTATCGATTTAGGTGAACTACCAGAAGGTATGCGCCTTGATGATGCTCAAATCCTGATTAAAACAGGTATGACAGCCACCGTTACAGGTTCACTTGGCTTTAAATATGTTGATGGTGATAGTACAGAAGTACCACAAGATGCAGCATATTTTATCAATGCTGGTGATCTTGCAACGGCAGGTCGATTACGTGCTAATACAGGTAAATTGGTAACCTTGCCTAAGGCTGCACGATTGATTTTAACCACTGGTGGTGCAGCGAATGCCAAGGCAAGCGATATCAAGGTTATTGTCAGCGGTGAATTGACAGGTCCTCGTTAATGTTTTGATGGTGTAGGTTTTAGACAGACCTACACCATTCTTTTTATTTTTTAACTTATTACGGTGATAAGATGAAAACGATTGCAATAGCGATGATGTGTCATGCAATTAATGCTGCATATTGCCAATCAATGGGTGATGATAGTCAACCTACTTGGGATGACACACCAGAATCACATAAACAAAGTTTGATTGCTGGCGTTGAAATGCATTTGGCAAATCCTGATGCCACACCCGAACAGTCTCATGAGTCTTGGTATAAGGTCAAAGACGCTGAGGGCTGGAAGTATGGTGAAGTAAAAGATATGGAGAAAAAAGAACATCCATGTTTTTTACCTTATGAAGAATTACCAGATGCACAAAAGGCAAAGGATTATTTATTCCGTACAACAGTTCATCTGGTTAAGCAATTGCCTGATCCTGAAGATTACTTGGCATTGAGTGCGGAAGTTGTGAATCTGCGCCAAAAGGTTGAGCATCAAAAAAATGTTGCAATTAATACAGCAACAATCACTCCAACCAATATTGTTCAAAAATCTGCTGGTGTATCAATTCAGTATATTGGAAATAAATCTCTATATACCGACCACTTATACGAATCAGCTTTAACATTTGAACAGGGGCAAGTGCGATCAGTTCCAAGTGATTTGGCAACCAAATTTTTAAAACATCCTGAGTTTACTCGTTATGAGGGTGAGCCTGAATCTATTTCTGGTGAATCTACCGAGCAAGGCTTAGATGATGATACATCTAGTATTCTCAATCGTTCTAAAGAAAAACAGCAAGAAGAAATTGACAAAGAAAATCAAGTTCTTGATGAAATTGAAACGATTGGAAAAATGACAAAGGCTGGCTTGGTTCAATATGCTTTAGAAAAGTATGAGCAGAAACTTAGCCCACAAAAAAATCTTGATGAATTAAAAGAGTCAGTTACTCAAATGATTCATCAATATGGGGTTGTGTAATGCAGTTAAATGACCTGATCAGCCGTTTTCGTACACTGGCCAACGATAAAGTAGAACCATATTTTATTGATGATGCTAGTGTCATTGATTGGCTTAATGATGCCGTAAGTGAAGCGTGTATCCGTGGTCGTTTATTGCATGAATCTCAAAACAATGATGTTTGTAAGATTAATATATTGATTGGTTCATCTCGTTATCAATTACATGAATCGTTATACGAATTGACTCGAGTGTGGTTCCAGCCAAGCGATGGAACAAAAGGGCAATACTTGACTTTAATGTCAGCTGAATTACTCGATCATTATTATGATGGTGAGAATTGGCGAGTGAAACAGGGTAAACCTGAACATATCATTCAGGATGATACAGGTATTCGCCTTGTTCCAATTCCTGATGTAGATGGTGAATTACAATTAGAAGGCTATCGTGTACCACTGTCACCAATGGAAAATGATACTGATATTCCAGAAATCAACCAAATTCACCATGTTCAATTGATTCAGTGGGTACTACACCAAGCGTTTAAGGTACCAGATGCGGAATTCTTTGATCCAAATCGTTCAGCATTAGCAGAGCAAGAGTTTACAGACTATTTCGGTATTCGCCCTGATAGTGATTTGCGACGCATCACTCGTGAGGATGTACCGCATAACGTTATTCCATTCATGCCATGACTTGCTTGTGACATAAGCACCCCTGTAAGGCTAAAGCTTTTCAGGGGTTTTTTACATAATGATCTTACTTATTTAATTTAATCATGCACAAATATGGGCAAACGTATTATTGATTTAAAGACCGAAGATACGCTTTACATTGGCGATGCCAAAGTTCAATTGATCAAAAAGTCTGGGCAATTGGCTCGAATTTGTGTTGAAGCAGACAATCACATCGAAATTAAACATGAGCGCATGAGTGCTTCCGATTCAGCTACGGAGACTCAAGCACATGGCAAACACACTCTATGATTTCGCACGTCAGCGTTTTTTAGAAGCACAGATTAACTGGATGACAGACACAATTAAAGTGATTCTAGTTGATACCGGTGCATATACACCTCAAACGTCTGTTCACCAATACTTGTCTGATATTCCAACATCGGCACGTATTGCAGGTCCTGTCACATTAACAAGTAAGGCTACTACTGGTGGTGCTGCAGATGCAGCAGATGTGACTTTTACAGCAGTTTCTGGGGCTTCGATTGAATCTATTATTATTTATGCAGATACAGGTACTGAATCTACCAGTCCTTTGATTGCATACATTGATACCGCAACAGGATTACCAATTACTCCTAATGGTGGTGACATCATCGTAACGTGGGATAACGGTACCAATAAAATCTTTAAAGTTTAATCATGAAGGTGGGATATGGAAAATAACCAAAAACCACCTGCGCAATCAGTAGGTGTCGCAGGGTTCAAAGCAGATTTATATGCCAGTGATATTAAAAAAATTGACTGGCATATATTGATTCATTTACCCAAGTTTCAAATGTTTTGTGTTGAAAACTCAAAGCGTTCAGTTGATAACGTGATGCAATGGATTATGGGGTTTGTTCAAGATCAATGTTATCAGGATGAACAAGCGTTTTTTGATAGCTATGTGCAATGGCATGAAAAAAAAGGCTATTGGAAGAATGAAGATGCTTATGGAGTATTGATCTAAAATGGAAGTTATCGCTAATGGTCAAATAGCAGGTACATTTCCAGGTGTAATCCCTGCATATAATTTGTTAAAAACTGATATGAAAGGGGCTGATGCAGGATCAGCAAAGCAAATTTTATTTAACTTCCTTGCTGCTAATTACATTGGAGCTGGTACCAGTGGGAGTGTTGTTGATAATGCAGAGTACATCAATTCCTTACCGAGTATCTGGGGGGAAGTCGGATTGGCTTCTACATCTCAATCTGCATTTTTATCAGATGTTGGATTAGCGATAGGTGTTAGTAATTTCTCGAGTAATTATGGTCCTATTTCCTTTTCCGATGGTCGAGCAGTAAATGGATGGAGTAATTTTAATAGTCCTGATGATGGTGGGTTATTTATATCCTTATCGCCAAGTAGTGAAGATTTATCAGGTAGCTATGTAACAAGTAACTATGATAAAGGCGTTTTCCTTGAAGCAAAATTTGATAGTCGAGGTGTATTAAATATATTCTTCACTAATACAAATGAAATATATTTTTTCCATACAGTATCTTCTTTTAATGCTCCTTTTGGACCTCTAAGTCGAGGATTGCGTCACGTACTTATCACAGCATATTGTGAGCCTTTTCAGATTTATTGCATTCGGGCAAAAATATCTACTGCTCAAGGCACCGTTGAAAATGCAGCAGGCGGTATCGCACCAAACTGCAAAGTGTATATGTTTAGACGAAGTGATGGAAAGTTATTAGGAAGTGCATTAAGTGATCAGAATGGTCATTATGAAATGCTTACATCTGCAATTAGCGGTGATACTGTTTTTATGGTTTGTCTTGATGATGACAATGCGCCTGATTTTGAGGGCATTATCTATGATCGTATAACTGTTTAAACCCATCTTATTTATCTTATGGGTGAGTCTATGATATTCAACCTTGTTAAAAATATTAAGCTCACTTCTAAAGTTGCAAAACAACTCAGTATTCAAAATACTATTGATTTTAGTTTTAGAATTACACCAGCACCATCACAAAACTTGATCCTACCATTTGGTATAGCTGCACCAAAGACCATACATGATAAAAATTTAAGCGCTTTAAAGATATACAAGCGTTATAGTACATCACCTATAACAAGTAAAAATTATAAATTTTCAAAAACTATAGATCACTATCAGTCGATTAATAATCCAATTGATTTTAGCTTTAGAAATGATCAACAAGGTGAGGACACAACAATATTTGTTGCAGGCTTCCAAAGTGAAGTCATTGGCAATCAATATATTAAAAATAACTTAACCCCAGTTTCAGTCTTAGGGTTTAATACTTCTGGATATGGGAAACCTGCTGTAAAAAATTATTTAACCAGAGTTAATCTATCAGGTTTTTCAGCTTCAGCTTTTGGTAATACATACTTAGTCAATTTTAATAAAGAAATTAAAACTATTGGGTTTAATGGTCAATTATTTGGTACCAATGAAGTCAAGTTAGGTAAAAGAGTTATTTATATTTCTGGGTTCAATACATCTTTGTATGGTTTACAGAATGTTTGGAACTTCAATAAAGAATTAAAAATATCTGGTTTTAATAGCCAACTTTTTGGAACCCCATCGAAAGTTTATAACTTAAAGCAGTTTGTGAGCTTAAATTCGGGAGGAATTAACTCAGCCGTATATGGAACACCATATTTACAAGGTGGTGTTAAATATATTTACCAAAATGGCTTTGATACTTCACGTTATGGTGTAGCTACTGTAATTAATACTAAAGCTGACCAATATTTAAATTTAAGCAGTAAGGGAATTGTTGCCCCAATAATTCCAAACCCCGATGTTTCTCCACGGTATTTAAGACCTAGCAGTATCAAAGTTGATAGATACGGAAGCCCTTCAGTTTTCCTGAAAACTCGTTATTTGATGCTTAACGGTTCAGTATTATCTTTATATGGTACAGCTTGGATTTCACATAGCCCACGTTATTTATATCCACATAATATAGAGTCTTATGAATCTGGGTATCCAAAAATATTTGATCCTACACAGAAAGTGGCGGTGACAGGTGTAAATACAGTCATTGCTGGCGGTGTGTTTGGTGATATTTCAATAAGAAATACTAGAAGAATAATTAAGGTATTTGGTTTATATGCACAATCATTTAGTGATTGGGGAGTTGTTGAGAGCACTCGTCGAGTTATTGAAGTAAAAGGTTTTGATTCAAAAAATTTCGGCATAACCAATATTTATAATAAAACACCATCTATTGTACCAATTGGAATCAACAGCTTTACGGGCTTGAATGCAGTAATTGGTTATCGTATTCGCACACTCAAGCCAAGTGGTTGGTATCAACCAAAACTTGGCAATCATACACTCACCAAGACTCCTGAGTTAAAGCCCAGCGGATTGAATGAGAGTATATTTGGCTCTACATGGATTTCAAACAAAACTCGAAGTATCTATGCTGGACTTGGACGTGAATCTCTTGCCATTGGTGAGTCAAAGATTTGGCATTATTCAAGAACCATAAGAACAAGTGGCTTAGAGTTTTCTCAATATGGTACCGCAAGTATTGATCATGGGCGTAGAACAATACTTGCAAAAGGGGCTTCACATGCTGCTTATGGTAATAATTCATGGGTATCTTATGCGGTACGATCCTTATCACCAAGTTCAATCATTTATCCCAACATACCTAATCATCGTGTAGGCAGTACGCAAAAGATAAATGTATTTGGCTATGTAGCGACATTGTTTGGTAGTCGTATTATTCCTGAGTCACAATTTATATATACACAAGGATTTCTGAATACATTTGGTATATCTGCAATTGATCTTTGGAAGAAATATATTAAACCAAATGGCTTTTTGACAACTGGTCAAGAAGGAGGGCACCGCTTTGGTACGCATAAATTTTGGAATTTACGCCAATACATTGAAATGTACTATGATGTTGATAGTGGTTTAACACCCCCTAAATGGTCAGGATGGACAGCTGTAGTCAATAAAAATAAAGTCATCGGAGCAATTGGCACAAACGTAGCTAAAGTTGCAGAGCCAAGTATAAACAACAATGCACGTTTAATTATTCCAGTAGGTATAAATAGCACGAAATTTAGTCAGCACATGATTTCAGCTAGAGTTCGTTATTTACGATTACAGGGTATTGAACAACCATATATTTCTGGTTGGTCTAACATCTATAACTCTGCATATTTAATAGCACCTAAGGGAATAAATACTCAGTATTTTGGTACATCAAATATTATTAACACTCGTAGATACTTCAATCGTATCGGTAATTTTGAAAGTCTTGAGTTTGGTAAACCGATGATTGCAGATCGAATCAGGACTTTAAAATTTGAACAACGCTATACCATTGCTCCACCTTATATACCAATTCATAAAATTTATTTGCACACTCGATACATTGAAGAAGTTGGACGTTTTGATGATTATCAGGCATTTGGTAATCCATCCTTGAGTATTCATTGGAATAGAATTACAACTCGATGGGCTCATAGAGATTACTTTGGTGATCCACGATTATTTAATGTCACTCCAGAGTTGAATACACGTGGTCGTAACAGTGAGGAATTTGGACAGGCAAGTATTCGCACACAATGGCGTGAATTGTTACAGCAAGGCAGTGAAAATGTTTTGTGGGGTAAAAGTGAAATTGCCTTTCGAGATAGACAATTTTCTGTTTCAGGATTTACTCAATGGGCTATTCCAACACACAAAGTCACTAAAACAGGTGTACCACCGTATTTTCCCCAATATATATGGCTGGATGCTGTAGAAATTGATGGAAAAGAAAATGGGGGACATGGAATTCCTATACCTGTTGGGCAAGTCACTCGACCTTCATTAAAAACTAATGTCATATTCACGGATGGTTTTATTGCAACAAAATATGGTGAAGATATTCATATTCAGTCAAATGGTATTTTGGTTGATTATGGGATAAGTATGCCATTGTTTGAACAAGGTCCATTGGTTACTTTAAAGAATAGAACCATATCTGTTGAAAAGGGGATTGATTCTACAATAACTGTTGGTACACCAAGATTTACACCTCATACCATTTATGCTGTGGTAGAAGCCCCTACACAAGCCAAACATAATCATCCCTCAGCAGGTTTGCACTATGTTAACAGTGATGGTGGATATAGGACACCTGGTGAAGTCTTTGGACAAATTCGAGTTACATTGAAACATCGTGTACTTCAAAACTTAGGCTTAGGTAATTTATCAGGATATGGAACCCATCAAATCCAGCTCAAACGTAGATATATTGATGTGAAAGGACTTCAATCATATCGAATGGGTTGGCATTCGGTTGGTGATGGTACTCAAAAGATCATCCAGTTCAGTTCTTCTATAATGACTTTATTTGGAAGACCTACATTACAACGAAATGAACAGCTACATAGAACTATTCGACCAAGTGGTTTTAATTCATTAGGGATTTCATCAGTCAATTGGATTTCACATTTTCATAGAACCTTGAAGGCGAGTGGCTTGTTCTCTCAGCAAATGGGAACACAAAAAAGTGGTGATACCCCATTTATGTGGCAAGGTTTGCGCATTGGTGAATTAATTAAGGGTAACTATGGTGGTTTTGCCAACGAATCTTTTGGTAAGGCTTGGATTTCATTAAAAGTTAGAGATTTGAAGGTACAAGGTTTTGAAAGTTTTAGAATGGAATATGACTATACGCAATTCGATAAAAGAATGAGAGTTACCCAAGAACAAATACCTTTACCAACGATAATTATTACTGCTATAGGGTTTGATGCTTTAAACAATGGAGTGCCTAATATCAGACCAGCAGTACATTACATTCGTCCAGATGGTAATGCTGATCAATTCAGGAAAGGGGCTTTTTAATGGCAGCTTTAAAATTATTTCCCATCGCAGGCATGAACAATGTTGTTGCAGATGACGGATTGCAGCAAGGTGGAGATTCACCTAAGTTATATTTACGTGATGCAGTTAATCTTGATATCACAGATACTGGTCGTCTTAAATTACGTCAAGGTGCAGAGCAAATTTCGCCTTTCAGTTTCAAGAATATATGGCAAAGTCCTCTGCATAATGATGTTTTCGCAACATTGGAAAGTGAGTTTGTAAAATTAGATTCACAAACATGGCAACATGAAGTATTAGCGAAAATTGGTCATATTCAAATCTGTTATCAGGTCATCAATAATCTGGTTTATATAGCAAGTGAGTTAGGTTTGTGGACATATAATGGGAAAGTAATTCATCCATTAACAATTGATACGCCTGCAATGCCAATGCTAACTATGCAAGGTAATGGTGGTTCACTAAAAAGTGGAACTTACAGTGTGGCAATTTCATGGCTACGTGACCAACAAGAATCAGCTTTATCACAAGTTGTATCAGATCAAATAGAACTTACATCCAGTGGCAACCTTGATGATCAGGCATTTGCAAGTATTCAAATAAATTTACCTTATTGTTTTGACCAGTCCATCACGCATGTAAGAATTTATATAACTGATCGCAATGGTGGTGAATTATTACTTCATTCTGATCATCCAATCAGCAAAAGTAACGTCACAATCAGCAGTTTGGATTTGGGTATGACAGCTCGGTTTAAAGGCTTATCCCCTATGCCGACAGGTCGATATATGAAATATTGGCAAGGACGTTTGCTGACAGCAGATAAAAACATACTCAGATTTTCAGAGCCAATGGCATACCATCTTCATGATGAAAAATTTGGCTTTGTCATTATGCCACAACGTATTACTTTCATTTTACCAGTTGATAGTGGTATTTGGATTGGGCAAGTAACTCATGTTGTTTTCCTAACAGGGACTAATCCAGCAGAAATGACATTTCAGTCTAAGACCTCTCATGCACCAGTACCTGATAGTGCGATTGAAATTGACAATAATGATATTGGCCCTGATATATCTCAGGGTGGCAATACGACTGCATTATGGTTGGCAGAGAATGGTTATATTCTTGGAACATCCAGTGGTCAGATTATTGAGCTACAAGCTGGCATATTAAAAGGAATCACTGCAAAGTCTGGTAGGTCTGTAAGGCTAGGGAGAAGGGTTACAACCATTGTAACGTGATGTCATTGTTTACTTACATGGTATCTAACGATGAACACGAAAGAACTGGCGAATGATTTAAAAGCGGAAAATTATCAGGTGACTGAGCAAGGCATCTATTTTCCAAAACAGGGGATTTTGGCTCAAGGTGAATATTTTGACCGAATTAATGGTGGTGAATGGCAAACGACTCACAACCTTGTGGTAAATGAAGGTCTTGCACATTTGCTCAATGTTGCAATGGGTACAACTGCGAAACCTGCAGGTTACTACTTAGCATTGTTCAGTGGGGCAACAGCACCAGCAGCCAATTGGACGGCAGCAAATTTTGCCTCTGTTGCAGCTGAAATTGTGAGTATGACTGAAGGTTATACATCTGCGACACGCCCACAATGGACACCTCAAAATACATCAACTAATTCAATTGATAACTTCAACTCAGTTGCTAAAGTTACTATTGCAACATCTTCACAATTGACAGTGACGGGTGCAGCAATGTTAACGAATAGTACAAAAGGCGGTACAACTGGCACCTTAATCTCAGCATCAAAATATACAGCAGCACGTGTGTTCCAAGACGGTGACGAGTATGAAATTGGTTACCGACTAAGCTTCACCGCAGCATAAATAAATTATGCATAGTCCACGTCCATACGGATTATTGGTTTTAAATGGTCAATTAAGTAGTAGTGATAAAAACTTTATTGATCATGAGATTAAAAAACTATCAAATAATAAAACCGTATCAAATCTTGAGAGCATCAGGCAGGTCAAGAACTTGCCTGATGGTGGCTATGTTATTCTTCAAGATATGGCAGGACTTCTAAAAGCCATTGCACATAAAGAGTTAAAGATCGCTGAATTTGAACCTGATGGTTTAGCAAAACTTTATATTCCAATGCTATATAGCGGAGTCATTACAAAATCCATCCCATTAACAGAAGGTGGAAAAGTTGGTATTAAATTAACTGAACAATCCAGACGAAGATTGGTTCATTACTCTAATGAGAATTTGCCAGAAAAAGACATAGAATTAGAAAAATTTAAAATTGAATATAGTCCAAATTTTCAATACTTCAAACCTAGATATTCTGGAATTTATACCCACACTCAATATGTTAAACAGCGTCCTACTTGGTACAGCGGTGCTATGGTTGAGGTTGTGCAAATTATTGGTGGCTATGGAAGGCAGGATATTTCTAATTTACCTGAGAGCGATTTAGAAAAAGCAGCATTTAAATTAACAGATAGTTATATTGAAAAAATAATTGGTGAATTAGATGGTATTCGATTGCCTGGTTATTCAGGTTTACCCAACGTTGATGGCCAATTTCAATATGATTATAAGTTCAGCAAGACTCATCTTGTTTCTTTTGATAGTGAAAATAAACCTTGGTTAATACAGATTGATCCAAGTGGTGTTTGGGCAATGCCTTTACCGCTTATACCTGCAACGACCACTGAAGCATTTCGTGAATATATTGAAGAAGTGAGTGATGATGAAATTTTGAAAATATTGGATCGTTTTGGTGGAATGCCAAGTGGCGAAACCTTTCCTTTGGGAACAGATTTTCAAGCATGGCGTAGGGCAGGCGCAGTTATTAAGGTATGTGATACTTCTGATTTTTATCAATATGAGGCAATGTATATTGCTTGTGGGTGGTCTTTCAATTCAAAGGGAAATGAAGGATTTAATACCTGTTGGGGATATGCTGATAATGGCTTAATGTACGCTTATGGGTACAAGATTAAATTAAATTTAGTTCCAGCGCAGAAAGAAGGATGGCTTGATAAAGTAGATGTCGAGAGTAACTATGTTGAAGTTATTTCTCAATATTTAAATAAATTAGGTGTGCTTCTCCCTAAAGGCGAGCAAAAGACATTAGCAATATTGTATAAGTTGCGTCGGGTACCGCAGGAAGATATTTATCAAAAAGCTTTAGATAGTTTACGTAATCCATCAGGTGTAACCGAAAATGATATTGATTATTGGGATAATTATGAAGCTAAACCCATTGCATCACACTCAGGGAGTGTGACAAGAGTATCAAGCGGTGCAGTATGTTGGTTGTTAGGTAAACAATACCCAACATCTATGGGGCGTTTGAAATTTCCTGAATTAACAGGTCAAGGATGTGAATCATTTATATTTACTTCGCCTGATTACACAGGAGAGTTTGTACGTTGTGATACGGTTATGTTTGGCTGTTATGTTGAAGATCAGCTTAAAGTCGTTAAATTCTTTATTGATAATCGTACGTTCCATAAAGAAGTGCAATCCACTTTTGAAGATATAATGATTGTTGGCCAATGGGAAAAAACGGAAACAACTGGTTCCACAGGTTTAATGGGGTATTTTTATACATCTGATTTTGATGATCGACGAGAAGCCCCAGAATCTACTATTTATACTCATATTAAGGGAACAGATTTGGGCTATGGAAATCCAGCTTATCAAACACCTTATTTATTATTCACACATGGTAGTTTAAGTCGTGCTAGATACTATAAGCATGAAACCACAATAAAAACAGAATCATCGAACTCTTTGGATGTTGGCATATGTGTACCTGCATTTAATCGAGATGGAATTTTATATGCATATCAAGAGTCAACAGTTAGTGAATCAATTAATGAAAAACATACGTTAGGTTCAGTTGCTGACCCAACATCTTATCCGCTATGGACATATGACCCTATATTTCACTATCTAGAGGGAATTGGTAAAGGGCAACCAATTCCGAAAACAGGTGAATATGTCTATGTTTATGGCCCACCAAACTACAACCCTACTGATTATAGTGATTTTGCCGACTCTGGTGATTGGTTTGGTGTGGGTTCTGGCTATATAGATGTAAGTGGTGTCTGTGCACCGTATACAAGTAGAGCATCTGGAAATTTCCAAGCTGGTGGAGTGTTAATAGGTGGAAGTGCACCTTCAATTGAACCCTATGATAAAACTGAAAGTATTAGTGGAAAAACGATTGGTAAAGTAAATTTCAGCTATCAAAGTGTTGGAGCAAAGCTGGTACATCGTAATGTTCCTGATGCATGGTATTTCGCATTCTCACCAGTTGATGCTGGCGGTGACTTGTCATACTTTTATCGTGATGCCTGTAGGGTTGGTTTTGGTGACAGTGAATATGCAAATATATCTGAAACAGACCAGTATAACCGTCGATACAAATGGGGCTATACAAGTTTAGTTGATCATAAATCTTCCTATCATTTTATTGGAGTAATTAACGAGTGACTTTATATCGAGATGATATTCAGGAAACGATAGCATATTCCAATAACACTATTGGGAAGTCCAAAGCAGTCACAGAAGAGCTCATTAGGATTAAAGAAGATTCTTTATATCGGCTTTCTGTGCTGTCAGGTGATGTTGTTTTAGTCAAAGATGAATTAGTTGATTCTGCTATTTTTCCAGTCAAAGATGAAATTAAGGCAACTGATCATTTCACTGGTCGTAAACGCCACGTCGATTTTATCCATGATCAAATTATTGTTTCTGATATTTTTAAAAATCGCTTACGTGCAAAGTCATTGATTCAAGATAATATTAGTTCTACATCAGCACAAAAAGATAAACAACGAAATATAAATATTGAGCAATTGTTAATTCGTGAAAACCTCAATACTAAAAAATATAGTTTGTCTAAATTAAATGAAGCTTTAAAAATTAAAGAGAATTTTAAGGCAATTGCTCGTTTTAAAGATTCAATTAATGATGATCTTGATATTTTAGATGCTTCTTTTAAGTACAAATTACGAGCTTTTACAACTGAGCAGATTATTTATCAAGAAAATTATAGACTTAAAAAGTTATCACGATCAGTGATTGCAGAAAAATTGATTGCACAGGATAGTTGTATCACTCGATATTCTGATTTTGTTGTGGATCATGTTTCATACTCAGAACAATATCGTCAGCGTATAACTGCAAAACAACGAGTCATTGATACGATCAACATTATTGAATTATTAAAGCAACAACGTAAATCTCAAGAAATAATTAATGAAACATTGACGGCATATGATTTTAATCAAGGGAAGAATATTGCCAAGCAATTAATCAACGACCTTGTTTTTATTGAAGATGACTATTCTAAAGAAAAACAATATGGATATGCATGGACAGCAAATGTTGATACATGGGCAATGAGCCGTTACCAAGATTATGGTTTTAGTGAATTAGCTGTAATTAATGGCGTGCTCTATGGTGTTGCAGAAGATGGTTTGTATCAACTGGATGCCAAAGAATTAATAGAAGCAAAATTGGTAACAGGACAATTAGATTTAGGACAAGGACAATTAGTTCATCCTTTAGGGGCATATCTTGAATATGAACTATCTGGAAATACCAGAAAGTTAGAAATTGGTGTAAGCACTACTCAAAGTGGTACTAAGCAAACCTATTACTATTTGTTGCCTACAGAAAAAGCGGATTATCTAACGAATGGCCGTGTTTTGTTTGGTCGTGGTTTACGTGGTCGTCACTTTGCATTTGAAATCAAAATATCAGGTGAGCATGGATATATTAATGACTTAAATATTGATATATCTGCTACAAAGCGGAGAGTTTAAGATGACAGTTACAGTTCCACAAATTGATATTGTGACGAAAGAAGTCACTCAAAAACTCGATTATTTTGAGGATAAAATTAACACTTATGCTAGTGATGTATCTGAAGCTTTAGGCAACCTCACTGAAATTACTGTTTCAGATGTGCCAGCACCATCAAATCTAGCGAAGCCTAGTGAAACAGGTTTTGAACCCTTAGACGGTTTAAAGGCACCTGAATTAAATATTGAGCGTCCTGTACCGCCTGTCATTGATCTTGATATTCAGCAACCTAAAGAGATTATTAGTCCTGAATTTACAGGTTTAAATATAGATATTCCTGATGCTCCAATTTTTTCAGAGGATTTATCTACACCTGATTTTATTGATGCATCATTGGTCCCTGAATTTGACACAGCAATTAATTTACCAACAGCACCAACTTTTAATGTGCAAAATTTTGATGCAGGTACTTTACCAGATAAGATTAATTTAAATGATTTAATAAAAGATTTAGATTTAAGCGATTTGGAATTACCAGCAACACCAGAAGCACCAATTTTAAATTTACCCATAGCACCAAGTATGGATGTAATTTCGGTTCCATTAAGACCTGAAATTAATGACGATATTGAAATGCCTAGTGCACCAACTATTGTCATTCCAGAAATGGATGCAATGGAAAAAATTCAATTGCCTGATTTCAAATATGAAGAAATTCCTGTATTTGAAGGCAAACCACCTGAGTTCAATATAGCGATCCCAGACAATATCGATGCTTTAATCTCTGATGCCAGTAAGGTTGTTAAACAAGATTATTATGCTTTTAATACTGAGAGTGCAATTAAGCCATTGGTATTGGAAATCCGTTCATGGCTGGATGGAAGCCATACAGGTCTTGGTTTACCAGCTGCAGTTGAGCAATCGTTATTTAATCGGGCTAGAGAGCGCACTAGCCGAGAAACTGAACGAGCAGTACAAGAAGCTGTTACCGAGTGGGCAAGTCGTGGTTTTTCAATGCCACAAGGGATGTTGGCAAAGCAGGTCAGCGACATTCGTGATCAAGGTAAACTCGCTATTGCGGATTTAAATCGTGATATTTTAATTCAGTCTTTTGATAAACAGCTTGAGCATATCCGTTTCCTTACTGAGCAAGGTATGGCATTGGAAAAAATGAAGCAAGATATGTGGCTTGCTTATGTTTCTAACACCATGGAATTGGTTAAGTTTCAAATTGACAGTAAAATCAGTGTACTAAATGCTCAGATTAGTATTTTTAATGCTCAAAATTCTGCATTTGAAAGATTGATCACAGTTTATAAAACTAAAATTGATGCAACTATTTCACGGATCAGTGCCTACAAAGCAATGCTTGATGCACAGGCAGTTATTGGGCAACTCAATCAACAAAAAGTTGATGTTTTTAAAGCTAAAATTGAAGCGGTTATGACCAATGTTGAGGTATATAAAGCATTGGTTCAAGGTGCGACTGCACGAGCTGGATTGATTGCGACTAAATTTGATGCATATAAATCTGAGGTTCAAGCATATTCTGAACAAATTGGAGCTGAAAAGCTTAAAGTCGAAGCATATGATTCCCAAATTAAAGCTGAAACTTCCAAGGCATCCATGTATGAATCGCTTGCTCGTATGTATGCAGCAACTGTAGATGGCGTATCTGCTAAAGCCAATGTTAAATCTAAACAAATTGAACTCAACCTCGAAGCTGCACGTGTGAAAATATCTGAATATCAAGCAAATATTGAAGCGTACAAGGCGGAAATTGATGCAAAAATGGGTGTTGTTCAAAGTAATACATCAGCATTTAATTCACAAGTAGAGTTATTTAAAGCACAAGCCGACGTTGAAACATCCAGAGTAAATACTCAAGCAAGCGTTATTGACTCAATATCACGGACTAAAATCTCATTTGCAGATGCACAAGCCAAGTTTGCTGAAATGCGTATGCGTGTTGGTATTGCCAATAGTGAGTCATTGGCTAGGTTTGCTGATATGAAATCACGTACAGCGATTGCGGTATCAGAAGCACACTCACGTTATGCAGACCTAAGTTTAAGAACGACCATTGCGAATGCAGATGTTTATAACCGTTATATTGAATCTAAGTCACGAGTTTCTATTTCAAATGCTGAGATGCAAGCACGTTATGCTGATATGAACAGCCGAACCAATATTGCATTTGCGGAAACTCAATCACGATATAATGACATGCTACTTCGTACTCAGATTGCAAATGCTGAAACGAAAGCAAGATACGCAGATATGAATGTTCGTACCAATATTGCATTTTCAGAAATGCAGTTAAAAGAGTATGAAGCCAAGATGCAAAATGCGATACAAAAAGCACAGCTTGCATTAGAAGCAGCCAAAGCAGTGGGGCAGTTTTCATCTCAATTGGCTGCAGGTGCAATGTCAGCTATGCATATTTCCGCAAGTATTGGTGCAAATGCTTCAATTGGTGGAAGTGTGTCAGAAAGTACCAGCACAAGTACAAGTCACAATTACTCGTACTAACCCTGTAAGGCTAACGCCTATAGCTTAGATTGATTAACCATACATGATATTTATATTGGAATAAGTGTCATGTATGGCTTAAAAAAACGCCCAAAAGATGAAATAGGATTGATTCAAGGTGCAGGTACAGGCACTTCTGATGATGTTAAAAAAAATGTTCCAGCAGGTAGTTATATTATGCCTGCTGATTCTACTCAGCAGATTGGTACCAATAATTTAAAAAATATGGGGAATCCCACGCCAGTTAATCTCAGTAACGGTGAATTCCAACTCTCGCCTGACCAAGTTCATTCGGTGGGTGTGCAAACACTTGATGCCATGAAAGATCAGACACATATGCCTGTTGATCAACCTCAATTGGGTTTTAAGCCTGGTCAAAGTAAACCTGAGTTATTTTTTGCAAATGGTGGACTGGTACCAAGTGCCTATCCAAGTGCAGATGATATTCGTCGTGCACAACAAAATAGAATTGGTGGGCCACAAATGCGTGATGTCACACCAGTAAATCGTCAACTTCCAGCAACATCAACTACACCTTCAACAACCAGCTCACCATCAGCAAATCCAAGTAATCCAGCACCAACACAAGGTGGGGGTTTTGGCGGAGGTATAAGAAACTTTGTCAACAATAGCAAGCTTGTAAAAGGTGTTGGTTATTTAGGTGCTGCATCTTCTCTATTTGCAAATGCTGCTACACCAAGTGAGGATTATCGAGAACGTTTTGGTTTAGGTGATCAGTCACCAGAAGATTTAGGAACAGCAAAAGGATTTGCTAAAGATTTTGGTGTTCGTGCATTAGGTTATGCTTCAGACTTGGGAAATGCGTTAACATTTGGACAGGCTGGGCGGTTTTATGCTGATAAACAACGCATTGCAAGTGAAGCAAAAGCAACTCAACCTGAATTTAATTCTAAACAAAATAATCCTAATGCTGTAGTAGATAATCCATTTGGAAATACCAAAACACCAGCTACAACACAAACACCAGCACATCAAGAAGTTCAAACTTCATCAAATCCTGTACAGAACTCTAACCCTTATGCTATTCAGCAAAAAGGAAATAGTTTTAGCTACGCTAATCCTGGTGCAGCTGCACAAGCTCGAGCAGATGGTATTCGAGAAGGAGAAGGATTAGGATTAAAAGTAAATCCAGTGAATGACCCTCGTGGGGTGGAAAATTTATTTGCCAATACTCAGGAAATGGGACCAACTGAACAACAGGTTCAAAATGCAATTGCTCAACGTGAAATGAACTTAGGCTTGGGTATGCGAGGTTATGGCAATAACCCTGTACAAGCACCTCAACGTAATGATGCACAGGAAGCTGAACGTCAAGCTGTAATTCGTGCAGCAAGCACACCGATTGCAGGGGCAAGAGGATTAACAGCAAATCAAGTCCGTACTTTATCTGATTTACAACAAGGTGAAGATAATCGTGCGAATCAGCGTTATACGACTGATGCAAATAATGTTGCTGCTTTACAGCGTGAAGCCATGGGGCAAGCTGGACAGAATTATCGCACCGAACTTGGTGAGCAAGGTACCAACAACCGATTTAATGCAAATTTAGGCTTTGATGCACAAAAGTTCCAAGCTACCAATGATTTGGCTAATCGTGAATTTAATCTTAATGCCACTGAGAAAGGTTTTGGTATTCGTAACTCAGCACGATTAGAGAAATTGTATGAACAATATGATTCTGCGAAATCGGATGAAGATCGTAAATCCATTCAAGAAAAAATTAATCGTTATACGGGTAATAAAGCAGATACTGGTAAAGATCGTTATATGACTGTGGGTGGTGGTCAAGTTTATGATAAAGAAAGTGGTTTGATTAATCAGCCACAACAATTATTTGACACTCAAACACAGCAATTCGTTAATACACCAGCTGCATCATCGACTAATCTACCAAATGGTATGACACGTCAAGTAGGTACAAGTAATGGTAAGCCTGTTTATGAAGATGCTCAAGGTAATCGTTTTATTGGAAATTAATTGGGATAGCCACTTTCGGGTGGCTATTTATTATTTTTCACCATCTAATTTTTCATAAAAAGGTTTTAACTTTGGTGCAAAAGGGTTTCCATTGCATATTTCACCATCATATGATGGTTTTTCATATAAACATGAGCAGGCAAGATTTATATTAATTGTGGCATTTTGATTAATTGTATTCTTATTTTTTGCAATAACGCATTCATCTCTGTTTTTAAAGCTTGAGCTAAAACCAAGTCCTTCTCCCTGTTTAATATCATCATAGAGATTAGGGAATTTAGAGCTACACTGTCCATGTATTGAATACCTTACAGATTCATTACTTGTACCTGGCATATCTTCTAGAATACATTCAGCATAGTTTGATGGTTTTTTAAAGGTGCATCCTGTCATAATGGCAATCATAACTAAATAAAATAAAATACGCATAACGCCATCCTTAATTAAGAAATTTCAAACTACCCAACAATCCTAAGAATGTCTATCCCCCTCTAAGGTTAGACCTTTTTTAACCCTTTATACATGCTATGCACATACCAATAGGAGTGCATCATGTCAGAATCTACCCTAAAACCATTTACAGGTAAACTTGACGAAAATATTGATACAAATCAACAGCCAGCATTAAAACCATTTACAGGTGCACTTGATGGTGAAAAAAAAGGTGTAATGGGGCACTTAAAAGATACTGGCTTATCTGCTTTAAAAGGTGCAGTTGCTGTACCTGAATTGGCAGTTGGTATCATGGATGTCATGTCTGATGGTGCCACTGGTAAAACACTTGAGAATAAAGATGGTACTGTTGGCTTTCGACCTAAAGAAGCGAAACAAGCTCTAGGTGATTTACATACAGACCAATATAAAGCCCAGCAACAAGAGTTTGCTGATGCTGGTAAAGATGGAAGTTGGGTAGATAAGGTTGTTGATAAAACAAAAGTTGCTTTAACAAATCCCTCATTAATTACCAATACGGTAGCTGAATCTGTACCTTCAATGTTGGCTGGTGGTGTACTAGGTCGTGCTTCTGGTATAGCAAATCCTGTTGTGGCTGGTGCTGTTGGTGAAGGTGCGGTTATGGCAGGTAGCCAAGCTGAACAGATTCGCCAAGAAACTGTAGATGGACGTTTAACTGCAGATCAGTCATTGGCTGGTGCAACAACAGGTGTACTTGGTGGTCTGATTGGTTTTGCTGGTGGTCGTCTTGCCCAGAAAATGGGTATTGGTGATGTGGATACCATGCTTGTAACAGGACGTGCTGGTCCAGCTGAAATAGCTGGTGAGATTGCTTCAATGCCTGCGAAGTCTCTACCTCGTCGTGTAGTTGAAGGTGCAATTTCAGAAGGTTTTTTAGAAGAATTACCACAATCAGTATCTGAGCAAATTTTACAGAACTTAGCACTAGATAAGCCTTGGCATGATGGTATTGAAGATGCAGCAGTCATGGGCACTTTAGCTGGTATGGCAATGGGAGGTGCTGCGAATATCTTATCTGGTCATAATACAGGGACAGAAACTCAAAACAACCAACAGCAATCATCAGGTACACCTAATCTACCATCAGCACCACCACAATTAGGTTCAAGTCCAGATAATGCTTTGACTGGTGAATATATCCCACGTGAAAATGTGCCACAGGGTGATAATCAAGGTCGAACAGCTTTTGTTTATGATCAGCCATCAATGGAAGCTGATAATCTATTAAACAACAATTACAAAGGTGATGCTGATTTCGATACATCTGGTAATTTTGACCCTTCAAATAACCCAGATAACCCATTATCTCCAAGTGGTGGAAACTATTTTGAGGATAATTCAACACAGCCACAGTTACCATCAGAACGTTTAGGTATTAATCCAGATGATGGACCTATGTCATCCGCAGCAGCTTTAGCTGTGGATAGTGGTGTAACCCCGATGCATAGTGCACCACAAGATAACTCACAAAATGAAGCTCCTTTAAGCAGTGCAATACCATCAAACTATCAATCATTATTGGGAAGTAATAATGAAAAATTTACACCAAGTATCAATGGGCTTGATCAATCAGCACAACCAAGTGAACGCAACACTATCAACGATGCCACAAATAACCAAGGAACAAATCTTGGAGAGTCATCGAAAAATGATGGAGCTACTCAAACAACAGAAGGAACAAGATCAAACACTGGAATCTCAGTTTCAGGAGTTAATAAAACTACATCTGCAGCACAAGGGCAGTCAAATAGTAATAATATCAACACCGTTGGGCATGACTCCGTTTTATCAAGCGAAGATGAAGCAGGAGCGACAAGCAGTTTTAATATCGAAAAAAATGCAAGTAATTCAAAAAATCGAACTGTAGAGCCAATCATAGGAGCTGATGGTAAAAATAAATGGTTTGGTAATCAGGAAAAAGCGCAAGCATTCATTGATAAGAAAAAATTAGGCAAGGATTACCATGTGGTCCAAGACGGAAAGCGTTTTGAGATTCAACCTAATGTAGTTCAGGTACAAGATGAAAACCAATCACAACTTGAAGCTTTGGAACAACAATTTGTAGAAGCTAAAACTGTTCCTGAAAAGGCTAAGATTCGTAAAGAAATTAATGCACTTCAGCAAAGCGTAATAGAAAATACTATTTCAGCTTCTGAAAATAATATTTCTACGCCTAAAAATACTATTTTGGATGCTCAAAATCATATTGAAAAATCCCAAGCTAACAATGTTGCAGATCAACTAGTACAACTTGAGCAACAGTTTTTAGATGCCAAATCTGTTCCACAAAAAGCAAAACTTAAAAAACAGATTGATCAGCTTAAATCTCAGCAAACTGAAATTACTACAACACCATTTGGCTCTGAGCAAATTCAAAAACAATATGGTGATACAGCTGAAAGTGTAATGTCTGATATTGAAATTTTGGGTGACGATTTCACAATTGATTTGCGTGATGACAATAAAAAGACCAATGCATTGAATAATTCTAATTACAACGCTGTACAGAAAGCTGATGGTTCAGTAGAAATTGTAGGTATGAAGCATCCAAGTACAGGGGAGTGGGTAGGTAAAAAGCCTAATGCTTTCAGTATTGATGAAAATGCACATCAGGCTGCAACAAGTTCACAAAACAATACACCAGAACCAACTCAAGCCCAGATTGAAGCTGGTAACTATAAAAAAGGTCATATCAAAGTTCATGGCTTAGATATATCTATTGAAAATCCAAAAGGTTCAGAACGTCGTGGTACTGATCCAGATGGGAAAGAATGGGCTCACACGATGAGCGACCATTATGGTTATATCAAGCGTACCAAGGGTGCTGATAACGAGCATATTGATACCTACATTGGTAATAATCCAGATTCCAATCAGGTATTTATAGTGGATCAGATTGACCAAGCATCAGGTAACTTTGATGAACATAAAGTTATGCTTGGTTTTGATAGTCAGGAAGCTGCTACCACGGCATATCAATCCAATTTTAATCAGGGTTGGAAAGTAGGACCTATCCGTAACATGGATATGGAACAGTTTAAGGACTGGCTCAAAAATGGGGATACCTCCAAACCTGCAACAGATAATAAGGCTAATATAGATAGCCAGCATCCTGTGGATGTTTGGAAATCAGAGATGAGTAAGGCTCTTGATGAAGCCGATACAAGCCATCCCCAATATAAAAAATTGCAGCTAAATTTAAAAAATGGTCTTAGATCTGCTTCGGACAGAGAAAGTGCATTAAAGCAAGCGAAAGAAATTAAGTTGAATAAAGAAGATTCAACTTCTATACCAGATCAGTTTGCCAACAACAAAATCTTTACCTCCGATGCCGTTGCTAATGCCAAAGCACGTCTCAAGAAAAAATTGGGACAACTTAATAGTGGTATTGACCCAGAGGTATTGATTGATGGTATGACCATTGCAGGGGCATATATCGAAAGTGGTATGCGTAAGTTTGGTGATTATGCCAAGTCAATGGTTGCAGATTTTGGTGAAGATATTAAGCCTTACCTGTTGTCATTCTGGGAGGGTGCAAGAAATTACCCAAACCTTGATAGCAATGGAATGACCAGTGTTGAGCAATCAAAAAAGGAATTTGATGCACTAAACCAGACAGCCAAATTATCTGATGATATGAAAAAGGTCGTTGGTGAACAGGTATCACGACCTAAAAATACGAAGAAGCCCAAAGTCGATAATACTAATCGTCAATTAGTTCAGGATTGGGGTGTTCGTTATCTTGATGGTTGGGCGACCAATTCAGAACATACAGGGCAAATCTATACTGATTATGGTTTAAAAGATGGTGTTAAGGCTGCATTTTTAAAAGATACCAAGCAATACCTTGAAGCGGTACAAAAACAACTGGAACGAGAAGGTTATCGGTTGCACCTCGATAAAAAGGGTAAGCCACAAAAAATTAGTGTAAATGAATCGGGAACAGCGAGTGCTGGTCAAGTCACTCTAACAATGCTTAATGATGGTGGTGTCAGTATTTATGTGTCGGTGAGTGATTCAGCAATGTCATCGGCACACCCACAGCGTATTGCTATTTTATTCCGTGCGACTACTGATTTAAGTAATATTTTGGGTAGTGGTTGGAATCAATGGGCTGCAACTGACCTGACTACATCAGAGTTAGCACAGGCAATTGATAGGGAAGCACAGCGTGTATTAAAATCAAGTTTACCAAAGCTGAATCAAGGGCAGACAGATGCAGGCATTGTACAAACCAAGGACGTATCCAGTAACGATACGCAACCAACTTCAACAGATGCCACCTTTAGCAATCGAGATAGCCAATCGGTGGATGATGGGTTGGCAACCACGAGTGGAAGCCTTGATCAAGATGGGCGAGTATCTGGAAGCCCTGAAAAATCAGGAAGAACAGGAACGGACAGTGTACAGCAACGAGCAGAATCGTCATCTGGCACGGCACGAGATAGCGGAACTTTACGGACTGGACGCAGCACCACCGTATCCGAGCGAGAGTTAGACCCTGCCACATCCGAAACATCTGATAAACCAGTATTAGATTTTGATTTACAGAATGAGGAAATTGGCAAGGGAGGTTTACGTCAGAAATATAACGATAATATTGCTACGATTAAAATTCTAAAAACATTGGAATCAGAAAACCGTGTTGCCACACCTGAAGAACGTAAGCAGATTGCGCAATATGTTGGATGGGGGGCATTAAAAGGCGTATTCGATAAAGATAACAAGCAATGGTCTAAAGAATATACTGAGCTCAAATCATTACTTACCGATACAGAATATAAAGCTGCTCGTGCATCAGTCTTAAATGCTCACTTTACATCAAAAGATGTAGTCAATGGCATTGTATCTATTATAGATCGTCTTGGCTTTAAAAGTGGACGTGTACTCGAACCATCAGTTGGTACAGGTAACTTCTTCGGGTTGATGTCTGCAAGTTTGCGTAAGAAATCCGAATTGCATGGGGTTGAGCTTGACCCAATTACCAGCCAGATTGTGGCAGCATTATACCCAAGTGCCAAAATTGCCAAGGCAACAGGTTTTCAGGATTTTCAAGTTCCTGCCGAATACTTTGATTTGGTTATTGGTAATCCACCTTTTGGTAACGAGCCGATTGTTGATAATGATCGTAGTCCATATTCAGGTTCATCTATTCATAATTATTTCTTTGCCAAGTCAGTAGATAAACTTCGTCCTGGTGGTATTTTGGCAATGGTGGTATCCCGAAATTTTATGGATGCTAGAACTAACAATACTCGTAAATGGATTGCTGAACGTGCTGACCTTGTAGCAGCAGTACGTTTGCCAAATACAGCATTTAAAGAAAATGCTGGTACCGAGGTTGTTACCGACATAATCGTATTGCGTAAACGTGGCAAGGATGAAGCTGCAAATAATACACAATGGGTTGAAACTGGTTTACAGGATTTAACTAATCATAAGACTGGTGAAACTGCCAGTATTAATGTCAATCAATATTTTATTGATAATCCAAAGCATATTTTGGGTGAACCTACTGCTAACGGTTCTATGTACCGTGCAAATGAGTACACCGTTGAATCCATCAACTATCCTTTGGATGCCTTGTTACGGAATTGGGTTGGCACCAATATTCCTGAAAATATTTACCAACCTGTTTCACGTACTGATGTAATGACCAGTGCAAATTATTCAGTACCAGATGGTGTCAAGGTTGGTTCATTCTTTATGAATGATCAAGGTGATGTATTACAGCGTGGAGAGGATGAACTAGGTTCTAAAACTGCTCAATCATGGCTTTCACCAAATAGTAAAGCTATGGAACGTATGAAAGGCATGATTGTTCTACGTGATACTTTACGTGACCAGATGCGTTTGGAAAAGTCACTTGATGCAGATACAAAGCAGATCGAAGCCAACCGTAAAAAACTAAATGAACTCTATGATCAGTTCCAGAAAAATTATGGTTATTTGAATAATCAGACCAACCGACGTATTTTTCTGGATGATACGGAATCGGCATTAGTTCAAGCATTGGAGTTTGATTATGATCGTGGTGTCAGTAAATTGGTTGCCGAGCGTGAGGGAACTGAACAGCGTCCAGAGTCAGCAACAAAAGCGGATATTTTTGCAAGACGTGTACTTTTTCCACCTGCCAATAATATCAAAGTGCATAACGCTAATGATGCATTACTGGCATCACTAAACTATAAAGGGAAAGTCGATTTAGATTACATGGCTGGTCTATATGATAAGCCAGTGGGTGATATTGTTAGTGAACTAGGAGATGCTGTTTATAGCGACCCAATTCGAGGTTTAGTGATGGCTGATGAATATTTGTCAGGTGATGTTAAAACCAAACTTGATGAAGCTAGAGCGATTGCCAAAAATAACCCTGAGTTTAAACGTAATGTCGATGCCCTAAAAAAAGTCATTCCTAAAGACAAGTTACCATCTGAAATTCATGCAACTTTAGGGGCAAACTTCATTCCTGTTGAAATCTATCAAAAATTTACCAAAGAAGTGACAGGGGCTGATTACACTTTTCGTTATTTAAAAGCCACTGGCCAGTGGATTTCAACAATAAATAGTGTTCCTGATACTGCATTAAATGTTGGTAAATGGGGCATTGAGAAAATGCCAGCTACTGAAATCCTGACTAGAACCATGGCTGGTCAAGGTGTGGTTGTTACTCGTACAGTTAAGATGGCTGATGGTAGTACACGAACAGAAGTATTGGAAAAAGAAACTGAAGCAGCACGAGAAAAACAGGCTGCATTAAAAGTAGAGTGGCAACGATGGTTATGGGCTGATCCTGATCGAGCAGAAAATATTGCCAATATCTACAACAATAAAATGAACAGGATTGTAAACCGTAAATTTGATGGTTCACATCTTACTTTTCCTGGTATGAATCCTGTAATGGCATTACTACCACACCAAAAAAATGCAGTGTGGCGTATTCTTCAAGACAGACAAGTATTACTTGATCATGTTGTTGGTGCTGGTAAAACTTTTGAAATTGTCACAGCATTTATGGAAATGCGTCGTTTGGGTATTGCTCGTAAACCATTTATTGCAGTCCCGAACCATTTAACCTTGCAGTGGCGTAGTGAATTTAACCGCCTTTATCCTGGTTCTAATATTCTCGCTGCTACTCCTGATGATTTCACTAAAGGTAATCGGGAAAAGTTTTTTTCCAAAATTATCACTGGCGATTGGGATGCTGTGATTGTTGGCCATTCTTCTCTCAAAAAAATTGCTTTACCACCTGAAACTGAAAAAGCAGTTCTGGAAGAACAAATACATGAAATTTCATCGGCAATTGAAGAAATTAAACGAGATCGGGGTGACAGAAATATTATCCGTGATATGGAGAATATTAAGGCACGTTTAGAAAACCGTATGAAACAACGTATTCAGAACCTTGGTGAACGTGACAATGTTGTTACGTTTGATGAATTAGGAGCTGATGCATTTGCAGTAGATGAACTGCACGAATTTAAGAACCTTTTCTACAACACGACAATGCAACGTGTTCCAGGAATGGGTAATCCAAAAGGTTCAGACAAGGCTTTTGACTTATTTGTTAAATTGCAATGGATGTTCAACACTTTTGGTGATGATAATACCGCAGCAATTGGGGCAACAGGTACGCCAGTCTCTAATTCACTGGTAGAGATGTTTAATATGCAACGTTTGTTGCAGTACCCAACATTAAAAGCCAATGACCTCCATATCTTTGATGCGTGGGCAAAACAGTTTGGTAGTGTGGAATCTGTATATGAAGTTTCTCCATCAGGCACTGGTTTTAGGCAATCTAACCGATTCAGCAAGTTTAAAAATCTACCTGCATTAATGGCTTTATATAATAGCTTTGCTGATACTGTGACACTGGATGATCTAAAGGCACAGGAAATAGCACGAGGTAAAAAATTCCCTGTACCCAAAATTGTAGGTGGAAGACCACAGAATGTAGTTGCCAAGCGTTCTGAGCAGGTTGCTGAGTTTATGGGAACACCTGAGCTTGAAATTGTTGCTGGGCAACCTGTATTTAAATTTGATCCATTAAATGGAGATACTTTTACAATTGTGCCACAGGATAATAGTGGTGTTTCTCTAGGTGTGCTTGATGAAAGTGGTCTAGTTAAAATTTCTGGAATTTTTGCGACTGAGCAGGAAGCACGCCTATCATTAGTGGAATATGCTTTAACACCTCAGATTTTTGTTGATGAAAAATCAATATTAGGGCAGTTCAATAACCTAAAAACATTAACTAAAGTAACTAAAGGAAAAGTTAACGCACTTTCCCTAACTGGCTTGGCAAATAAAGCAGGGCTAGATTATCGTTTAATTGACCCGAATGCACCCGATTTTAAAGATTCCAAGATTAATAAAGCAGTGGCACACACCATTGAAAATTATCAAAAATGGAATAAAGACAAGGGTACACAGTTAATTTTTTGTGATATGTCGATTCCTTTATCTGCTCGTAGCGGTTTTGCCAATAAAGAACGTCGGGTTTATGTCAGAAATGACGGAAACCTTGTACATAAAAAAGGTACGATGCACACCGTTGAGTGGCATGAAGATATACCATTCTTTGTGATTAAGGAGGGTAGTGGCAAGGATAAAACATCCTTTGCTGTTTATGATGCCTTATCTGGTCAGCGTATCAAAAGTGGTATGCCAAGTAAAACTATGGCTTTAGAACAAGCTACTACTTTGATTAATAATGACAATTCAAGACAATCATGGGTTGATGCGATTGAACGAGTTGGAGAAATCGAGCAGGAAGCGATTGACGAATATAACAATGAGCATGAAATTGATGCTGAAGCGACGGAATCAATTACACGTGATGATATTGCTGGTTCGTCAGGTGCAACACAGTTTTCTGTATATGATGATATAAAAGCCAAGTTGATTGAGAAGGGTATTCCAGAACGTGAAATTGCCTTTATCCATGACTACAACACACCATCAGCAAAGGAAAAACTATTTAAGGCAGTAAATAAAGGTACTGTTCGTGTCTTACTCGGTTCCACCCAAAAAATGGGAGCTGGTACCAATGTACAAGAAAGACTTGTTGCCTTACATCACATTGATGCCCCATGGAAACCATCTGATTTAGAACAGCGTGAGGGGCGTATTGTTCGTCGTGGTAATAAATTGTATGAGCGTGACCCTGATAATTTTGAGGTTGCCATCTACCGCTATGCCACAGAACAAACATACGATACTCGTCGTTGGCAAATCCTTGAACATAAGGCTCGTGGTATTGAGCAGCTTCGTAATTATGATGGCACATTAAATGAAATTGATGACATCGAGGGCGAAGCAGCCAATGCAGCAGATATGAAAGCTGCTGCATCAGGTGATCCGTTAATTCTGGAAGAAACACAATTACGCAATGAAGTTAGACGTTTGGAAACTTTACAAAGTGCCAATGTTGATGAAAAGCAAATGTTGCGTGGTCGTATTCGACAGAACCAGCGTTATATCAATGAAACTGCACCAAATCTTTTAGATGAATATCAGTCATTGATTGATACAGCCAATAAGCACCCTGTACCAGCCAATAAAGATGATTTTGTAGGGCTTAACGTTGGTGGAAAAACATATACCAACCGTGATGATGCCGTTGGTGCAATCAAATCACAACTTAGAAATGCTTTTGCAGGTCAGCGTGAGGTGATATTCAATTATCGTGGTATTCCATTTAGTTTGGAAAATATCGCAGGGTATGTATATCTCAATTCACCAACAGAACAGATGGCTACTTTCGATACGACAAGAGATAAAATGCCATCTGAATCTGGAATGCTTACTCGTTTTGCAAACTATATTGGTCGATTAAGTGACTATATTAATGATGTTAAACATAAGGTTGAAGATGCTAAAAAGCAGATTGAATCTATGTTGCAGCAACTTGAACAACCATTTACCCAAGCACAAGACTTGATTAATGCACGTGAAGCACATAAACGTGTGCAACGTCGATTGATTGCCAAAGGTCCAGATATTCCTACACATCAAAAACCTATTTTGGAAAAGGCAATTGATTCACAGCGCATAGAACTAGAAAAGCAGGGTTTAGGGGATGCGCTTAAAGAGTTTGAAGGTATTAATGGTAAATTAAATAATTTTAGCCGTGACAAATTAAAACCTGATAACGAGCGTAGAGGTACTTCACCACTTGATACAACTTTTAATGCTTTATCGGTTGTCAGTGCTACTCGTAGAGTCCTTTCTATTCTTCAACATCTCAAAATGTCCGCTACACAAGATGCGTCTTCTAGTGGTCGTGTCAATGTCAGTCTTAATGGGAGTAGGGTCAACAAAGTCGGGGATGTGAATACTAATGGGTTTGGTATTCAGGTTATTTCTAGTTTTAGCGATCTTCCTAAAGTCATACAAAATGATGCAACCTACCAAGATGAAAATGGCAAAACCCAAAATTATGATGTAAGTGGTGTCTGGCATAATGGCACACTCTATGTGGTTGCTGATCAGGTTTATGGAGATAGCAGGAAACAGCTTACTACATATGATGCCTATGAGGAATTATTAGCGCATGAAATTATTGGGCATTTCGGTGTTCAAAAGTTATTTGGGAAAGAATATAAAACGAAGTTTCAGCAGCTTTTTAATGCACTTGGTGGCATAGAGGGGATTCGTAAAATCGCCAAAGATAATGGTGTTGATATGAATCAATTCGATAATTCATATATAAAACCATTTAAAAAAGGTGTTGAGGAAGGTTATTACGATCCATTAGACGCTCAGCAAGCAACAGTCAGTGAGCTATTTGCATTTGTTGCCCAAAATGCCAAGGCACGCCCTTTTGTTCGTCAAAAATTAAAAGAGGTTATTGGATATATACGCCAATGGTTCCGTGATCGTGGCTTTGATAAATTACTTTCACGTTACAATGACGCTGATTTAATGATGTTTTTATCAGAAGCTCGTAAGGCTGTAGTTGATCGAAGCTATTTTGGTAAATATAAAAATCAAGAATTTTCATCTAAGAACGATTCTGATACTCCACTTTATAGCCGTAGCACTAAAAGTAGTTCAGGCTCTACAACTCAACAAGTACGAGAGGTATTGATTGATCGTTTTGGTAAAGAGACTATTGATGAACTTGAACGACAGGGTAAGCTTGAAATTATTCAGGATTATCAAGTTGAAGGTGTTGAGGGCTTCTATTACAACGGTAAAGCCGTACTCATTGCATCGAATCTGACTACTGAAAGCATAGTACCAACATTCTTGCATGAGTTGGGTGGTCATGCTGGTTTTCAAAACATGATGAACCAGAAACAATATAATGAATTGATGAATCAATTTAATAAATTGGTTGAACAAGGTAATCCAGTAGCTATGGCTGCAAAGTTACTTGCAGAACGTGAACAAGGCACTGAACGTCAGCAGCTTGAATATTTACCATATTTATTAACCCTTTCATCCACTATGCAACAACGTAATGTGATTCAACGGAATGCACTGCAAAAGTTGATTAACAATATTGTTTCGTATGTAAAAGCATGGGTATTTGATAATTTTGGTATCAATCTTAATTTGAATCCTGATGATATGCTTGCACTATCTGAGCGTATGATTGGACAAATTAAACATCAATCATCATTGGATTTAATTCGTCAAAAATATCATGGTACAGATCAATGGATGAAAGCTCCAAACGGTGAAAAGACACATCTTTCAGAACAGCAATGGTTACAAGTCCGCACACCAGAATTTAAGAAATGGTTTGGTGATTGGGAAAATGATGCTGCCAATGCTTCACAGGTATTGGATGATAATGGTGAGCCTAAGGTTGTATACCATGGTACTGCGACGGAGTTTAATGAATTCAAGCAAGGTCATGGCTTATTGGGAGATGGTATTTACTTAACCGATAACTTTGATACAGCAGATGTATACGCCAATATCCGTGGGGAAAATGGCTTTGTTCTTCCACTATTTGTAAATATTAGAAATGCTTTTAAAACTTCAGGCAATGTTTCACGTGATGAATTTGTAAAAGCAACAAGTAATGGAAAATATCAAGGAATTGTTCATCAATTTGATAATCAAGAATATATTGTTGCATTAAAACCGAATCAAGTTAAAATGGCTGAGGGTAATACAGGTACATTTAATAGCGAAAGTTCAGATATTAGATTTAGCCGTTCAGCAAAAGATATTATTGAAAATCTGAGTAAAAACCTTAGTAATATTTCCATCTCATCAGTTAAGGATAAAACAGGTTATAAATTTACTGATTGGTTAGGTATTGGCTTATCAGCCTTAGGACGTCGACAACTTACTGAAATTTACAGCAAAATTTTACCGCAGTTAAACAAATATAATGAATTGGCTGCTCAAATGGATGCTGATAAAAACGACGCTGGTGCTGAAGCTGATAGTATCGTGCGTGAGTGGGCAAATCTAAAAGATGAAAATCAACTTGCAGAATTAATGCATGATGCGACTTTAGCAAAAATTGACCCTACAAAGCCTTATGTAAAAGGGGACAGTGTTTCAAGATATAAGCAATTACGAGATGATTACAATTCATTATCACCTGAAGCTCAGGCAATGTATTTAAAAGCACGTGATACTTATAAAAAACACTATGCAAAAGTCCATCAAGCAATTAAAGAACGCATCCTGCGATCAGAACTTTCTAGCCAAAAGAAAGCTGATTTACTTAAACAGATGGATGATAATTTCTTCGGTTATGTCAAAGGAGTTTATTTCCCACTGGCTCGTTTTGGTAAATATGTCGTGGTAATGCGTAACCAAAATGGTGAAGTTGAAAGCGTTAGCCGTGCTGAAACCATGGGAGAAGCACAAAGTCTACGATCAGAACTAATGCAAAAATATCCGCATTATAAAATTGATCGAGTCATGCTGGATAAAGAGTTTAATGCTTCTCGTGATGCCGTTGGTCGTGGATTCATGACTAATCTATTTGCTGAGGTTGATAATCTTGGATTATCCACTGCCGAACAAGCAGAATTTGAAGATACTTTAAGTCAATTGTATCTTTCATCTATGCCTGATTTATCCTGGGCAAAACATGGTATTCATCGAAAGGGTACTGCTGGGTTTAGTCAGGATGCTCGTCGTGCATTTGCACAGAATATGTTTCATGGCGCAGGTTACCTTGCCAAATTGCGATATGGTGATCAACTAGCACAGCAGCTTGATGATATGCAGAAATACGCATCTGAACAAAGCAAGCTTAATGACAGTTATGATCAGCCGACAGCTCAACGTGTCATTGATGAAATGAACAAGCGTCATGACAATTTAATGAATCCTAAATCACACCCACTTTCAAGTGCCTTAACCAGTTTCGGATTTATTTATTATTTAGGTCTTTCACCTGCAGCAGCTATGGTCAACTTATCGCAGACAGCATTGGTTGCATATCCGATCATGGGTGCTAAATGGGGGTTCGACAAAGCAGCTAATGAGTTGCTTAAAGCATCCAATGATTTTAGGAAGGGCGTAGAGTTCCATAAAGTTAAATGGGAAGGCTCAAAGACTGACCTTTACAAAACGATTAGTTCAGATATTTCTAAATTCCTAAGTAAAGATGAAAAACAGGCTTATGAAGATGCCGTGGCACGTGGTGTGATCGATGTAACACAGGCACATGATTTAGCTGGTATAGCCCAAGGTGAAGATAGTGGAATTATGTGGAAAACACGCCCAATTATGCGTGCAGCTAGTGTAATGTTCCACAGTGCCGAACGTTTTAACCGTGAAGTAACTTTCATTGCAGCCTATCGTCTAGCACGTCAGTCAGGTGAAAAGCATGATTCAGCATTTGATCAAGCTGTAGATGCTACTTACAGAGGGCATTTTGATTATAGTTCTGGGAACCGTCCACGCATCATGCAAGGTAATGTTGCTAAAGTTCTTTTATTATTTAAACAGTTTGGTCAGAACATGGTTTATACCTTGGCTCGTCAAACATATCAATCAATCAAAGGTGAAACGGAAGCTGAACGAAAAGAAGCTCGTAAATCACTTGGTGCAATTTTGGCAATGCATGCAACTTTTGCTGGTACGCTTGGTTTGCCTATGGTTGGGATGTTGTTATCACTTGCGTCGTGGGCTGGTGGTGATGATGATGATCCATGGGATGCTGAAATTGCATTACGAAACTATCTTGCTGAAGCATTTGGACCAACGATCTCAACTTTATTTATGAAAGGTGCACCTCGTGCTTTTACACCATTTGATATGTCTGGGCGTGTTGGTATTAATAATATGTTACTTCCAGATGTTCAAGAAGGACTTGAAGGTAAGCGGTGGGCTGAATCTGCTATGGCTGGTGCACTTGGACCAGTCGCAGGAATAGGAACTAATTTGGTAAAAGGCGGTCAAGACATTACTGAAGGTCAGACTTTGCGTGGCATTGAAACAATGTTGCCAGTGTTTCTTAAAAACTTTGCCAAAACCTATCGTTACGCTGATGAAGGTGTACAAGACAAAACTGGTGTATCTATCATGGACGAAGTTAGTTCAATGGATTTACTTGTTCAAGGTATGGGTTTCTCCCCATCTGATGTTCGTACAGCTAATGAAGGCAAAACAGCAATTTATCAGCTTAACCGTAAACTCAATGAGCGTCGTAGTCGTCTGATGACATTGTGGTCACGAGCGAAAATGATGGATGACCAACAAGAGATGGATGAAATTTGGGAAGAAATTCAAGGTTTCAATGACAAAAATCCATCACGTCGTATAACTAGAATGAATCTTAATCAAAGCTATCGTAATCGCCAACGTCGCATAGATCGTGCGGAAGATGGCATATATTTGTCACGTAATCGTCAAGATGCACGTGAAGCTGGTTACTTTGCTTTTGGTGAATAACCCCCTGTAAGGTTCGCTAAATAACCGCCTTTAAATAAAACTCTACGAAATAAAGTAGAGTTTTATTTCGGGGCAAGTTATGCAAGAAAACACAATTCCATGGATCATTAAAGTTGTGCCTGCCGTAGTGGGGGCTATTCTTGCCCTGGTATTAAGTGGTGACATTGATAAAAACGGAAAAATTCAAGTTTCCTTAGGAGTTATCGGGAAGTTTCTATTCAGCGTTTCAGTCAGCCTTTATGGCGGTTCAGCATTTATTGAATATTATGAATTATCAAAATATTCCCACATGGCTCAAGGCTTTGTGATGCTTATGTTTGCAGTTTTTGGATTATTAGGAATTGGTATTCTTTATCAGTCCATTGCACTAATGCAGGGTAAGCCTTTATCCGAGGTTATTAGTGAAGTCAAAGCTGCCTTTATTTCAATACTTAGTAATGGTAAAGGTGGGAAACAATGAGCACAGATCAATCACAACAAGTTGCACAGGCATATTCATGGCTTCGTGCTATGTCTGGTGGCAAATTAAGTCAATCTCAGGTCGTAGCTGGTGATCAGATTATTGAGAAAAATGGCTTAAATGTTTTTGCAAAACTTATTGGCTTTGAAATACCTACACCTTTAGTAAATGGACAGCGAGATATTTCTGAGAATGGTTATGCAATTATTAGAGATGCTGAGGGGTTTCGTTCAACAGCTTATTTAGATACAGGAGGTGTTTGGACTATTGGCTTTGGTACCATTAAATATCCAAATGGCAGATCAGTTAAAAAAGGCGACACTTGCACGAGAAATGAAGCTGAACAATGGCTTAAAAACGATTGTGTATGGGTTGATGCTTGTCTTGATAAAAATGTCAAAGTTAATCTCAATCAAAACCAATTTGATGCATTGGCTTCTTTTGTCTACAACATAGGCGAAACAGCATTTGTAAAAAGCACAATGCTTACGCTTATTAATCAAAACAGTTTGACCTCAGCTGCAAGTCAATTTGATCGTTGGGTGTTTGATAATGGAAAGCGTATCCAAGGCTTAGTCAATCGTCGAGCACGAGAAAAATCATTATTTTTAAAGGTGGCTTAAATGATTGATGCCGTGTTAGGTAAATTTTACAAATACATTATTTTAGGCTTGATGATATTTATCTTTGGATATGTTTTTTATGCCAATTCTCTTGCTGGAAAATTGGAAAATGCTGAAAAAGTTAAGACTAAAGCTGTAGCAGATGCCATCAAGCCTTATCAAGATGCAATTGATCAGGCTCAAGAGGAAAAAGCCACCATTATGCAAACATGGGCAGCTAAAATTATAGAGGTTGAACAAAATGCAATTAAACAAATACAAGATGCGAATGCTGCCGCTCGTAGTGCTGACTTGGCTGCTAGTGGGTTGTCAAAGCAACTCAGTGAAGCCAACAAACGTTTGTCCAGTGCTCCCAAGCAAACCATCATTAACTACGCCACTACCAACTCAGAGCTACTCGAAAGTTGCACAGCAGAATATAGAAGTTTGGCAGAAAAAGCTGATGGACATTCACTGGACGCAATGAGGTTATATGAAAGCTGGCCAGAACCAAATAAAACCCTCAATTGAGGGTTTATTTCTTGATAAGATTTGAAATATCGGCATCAAAATATTTAGTAATATCAAACCATTTTTCTATTTCTTTTTCCCATTTATACACACGTTCATTTTCAATTTTTAATACGTCTAACCCTTTGAAGCTAAAGTGAGTCGTATCATTTGGAAGGTGTTTCCAATCAATAGTCCCATTATCATTAAACCAATTTTCCCAAGCATTTTGTATGTATGGGACCACAAAAGATTGTTGCACATCATTCCATGCAAATATGTTCTGTATATTGGATTTTTCTTTATACATATCTTTAACACTTTTAGTTGGACGGAATGATTTCATAAATCTTTCCAACTGTTCTTTAATAAAAGAAAATTCAGTATTTATAACATCAGGTGTTTGAACTTGAGAATAAGCTTCCTCTGCATCCGCAATATCAGCAGCTGATACATACCTTTGTTTTAAAGCAAATTTAGAATAATTATCGTCATATTGTTGTCGGGCAAATTGAATAGCTGTCTGATAATCTAAACGTTCTCCACGTTTTCTTAGGTTTACATACCGTTTAAGACTATTCCATGATGAATGTAATGTAATTGTTTGAAGTTGCGGTATCGTAAAGCCATCCTCTGCATAGCGTGTTGCAGCTTCATGGCGTAAATCATGGAACCTTAAATCTTCAATTCCATTTAAACGACATGCTCTACGAAAATAATCACTGACTGTCTGTACATTGACAGGTAATAAAAGCTCATCACTATAACCTAGCTCCAGCATTCTTTTTCGAGTAGAAGGTTCAAGTAATTCTTCAATAATGAGGAGGGCATTAGGCTCTAAATGGGCAAACTTATGATTTCCTTTTGACCCATCTGGATTTTTAACGTCTCTGATCTTCCACTGACTATTTTTTTTATCAAAATCAGCTAAACGCATTTCACATAGTTCACCTTCACGACGACCTGTATAGATCGCGAGCCACATGACCAGGTGCATAGGAATGGCATTGCGAACTCGTTTCCAGCCTTTATAAAAGTGATTGGTCAGAATATGAAGTTCTTCTGATGTGATTAAACGATCACGTTCCTTTGATTTAGTAACAATACGAGCTTTTTTTAGACCGATCAGCGAATGTGACAATTCATTTTTTGCATGTGCAACATCTTCACCCCATACAAGTTCAGCATGGTTTAGAACCGATGAAATATGGGATAAATCTTTTAATGCAGTTGCTGGGGCAACTCCATCTATCATTTCAATTGGATTGCCTTTTCGTCTCTCAATAGCAAATGATGAGAAATCTTGACGTGAAAGGGTATATGCATCTTTATGGGCAATATCATAATTACAGATATTTTTTAGTGCTGCAGTTTTGGTATCAGCAAATTCGTCACTAATTTCATCTAAATATTGAGTGATGAATTGTTCTAAAGTTTTTGACACAACCTTAGCTTCTGGATTTAGAATAGCAGGATTAACCAGAATCTCTGCTTCAAGTCGCTTAATCCATTCTTTGGCTAATGACTCTTTTGCAAAAGTTCTTGTTTTAATAAATGGTGGTAAGCCTTTACGAGTTATTCGTATTTGAGCTCTGTATCGAGTTTTACCATCTGCTGTAGTTCGTTCTGCAATTGTTCCCATATTTACGCCATAAAGTTGGATTTACGCCACAAGGGTGATTATGGCGCAAATAAGGCGTAAAGAATAGTTAAGAATGATTGAAAATGATGTAAAACCTTTGAGAATATGGGAAAGTGAAAATTGAGTAAAAACAACGTAATTGCAGAATTGTTTGATAAATCAAAGCATTCCCCTATTTTTGTCGCCCCGATGGCAGGGGTGACTGATCGTCCGTTTAGAACACTATGTAAGTACTTTGGTGCCGGGCATGCGGTCAGCGAAATGATGACATCTGATCAGACTTTAAGGATGACCAAAAAAAGTTTATATCGTGCCAATTTTGATGGGGAATTAGCACCCATTTCCGCCCAAATTGCAGGTTCTGAACCTGAACAATTGGCTGAAGCTGCACGTTACCAAGTTTCAAATGGCGCTCAAATTGTCGATATCAATATGGGCTGTCCTGCGAAAAAAGTCTGCAATAAGTTAGCAGGCTCAGCATTGCTACAAGATGAAGATTTAGTTGCCCGAATTTTAGATGCAGTGGTCAATGCTGTGGATGTTCCTGTGACCTTGAAGACCCGTTTGGGCTATTTAAATGGTCAGGAAAATATTCTGCGAGTGGCAAAACGTGCTGAAGAAGCAGGAATAGCAGCTTTGGCTTTACATGGTCGTACCCGTGAAGATATGTATTTAAATACCGCACGATATCACTTGATCAAAGAAGTTAAACAGTTGATTTCAATACCCGTGATTGCCAATGGTGATATTGATAGCCCTGAAAAAGCCAAATATGTGTTGGATTATACCGGTGCGGATGCGGTGATGATTGGTCGTGCGGCACAGGGGCGACCTTGGATTTTTCGCGAAATTGCCCATTATTTAAAAACAGCTGAGTATTTAGCGGCGCCCAATATCCAAGAAGTGAAAGATGTTTTACTTGGACATTTGTCTGAGCTTTATCAGTTTTATGGGGAATATTCAGGTTGCCGTATTGCACGAAAACATATTGCTTGGTACACCAAAGGCTTACATTCAAGCAATGAGTTTCGTCAAAATATGTATAAGGTGGAAAGTACACTTGAGCAAGCCAAAGTTGTAGAACAGTATTTTGACCACTTACTGGATCAAGGCAACCTGATGAGTGATGTACAAGTAGAATCCGTTAATTTATTGGATGTATAATTATAAGCTTTTGAAATGGAAGCCTTAATTTAACACCAAGGCATTCCAAACAAAATTTACTTTTTCTGAGTAAATCAAATGGCTACGGACGATATACACATCCTGAAAGAAGCTATAACCCTCCAAAACCTTTAACTTATTGTCATTCAACTCTTCTTCAATCAATAATCTTGGCAGCCATGCGACACCTAAGCCTTGTAAAGCCAAAGCTTTTAAGTCACTGGCGTTGTCTGTTTCATACAAGGTACGGTAATTTAATTTACCTTCGATCACTTTATCGACACATTTACCCAAATAGGCTTTTTTGCTGTAAGCCAAAAGAGGGAAGTTTTGGCTAAATGAATACTTGGGTTGGTGATTGATTGTTGCTGTGACAGGTAAGACTTCCATTTTGACAATTTTATGATATTTAAAAATACTGGGGTCCAACTGTTGTAAAGTGATTTGATCACAATAACAAATTAAAAAGTCACAAGAGCCTTCTTTTAATAAATAAAGCCCTTGCTGTAAATTGGAGGCGATAATTTCTAATTTTAAATCATCATAATTGCTATATAGTTTTTGAATAAACTTAGGGAAAAATTGAGTTATGAGTGAGTGGGATACTGCAAACTTAATCGATAACTCATTGTCTTTAATATTTTTCTCTAAATAGTTGATGGTGGTATTCATTTGATTTTTGATATTTTTAGATGTCGAGAGCAAGACTTGCCCTGCATCGGTGAAATCAATGCTTTTGCTATAGCGTTTTAAAATCTGAAAGCCAAGCGCTTCTTCAATATTCTGTATTCTGCGTGTGAAAGCAGATTGGGTAACATGACGTAGCGCAGCAGCTTTAGAGATCGATTTTTCTTGATCTAAAGCCAAAAGATCTTCTATCCATCGAATTTCTAGGGTCATATTGATTAGCCGTTCTACATTGCACTCTCAGCATTATAACAAGTGATATGCAAAAAATGCATACATAAATATTTTTTTACATTAGCCAATTTTCAATGCATTTCCTAAGATAAATTTATTCTTTTATTGAGCTGTAATGCAGATGAACATTGAAATTAAAACGCGAGTTGAGAAGGATTTATTAGGACTTAAAGAAGTGCCATTTCATTGTTATTATGGTGTACAAACCCTAAGAGCATTAGAAAACTTTAACTTAAGTTCAACTAAATTAAGTCACTTTCCTGTTTTTATTAAAGCACTTGCAATGGTTAAGGCTGCGTGTGCAGATGCCAATTTCAAACTCAATAAGCTCGAAGAAAATAAATATAAAGCAATTCAACATGCTTGCCAGCAACTGAACAATGACCTGTATCATGAACAGTTTCCGATTGATATGATTCAAGGCGGTGCGGGTACATCGACCAATATGAATATCAATGAAGTGGTCGCGAACATTGGATTAGAGTATTTAGGGCATGCAAAAGGGGAATACCAATATTTGCATCCAAATAATGATGTAAATATGTCTCAATCAACCAATGATGTTTATCCTAGTGCAATAAAAATCGGCTTATTATTTGCTTTAGACCAACTGAATCTGCCGTTCCAAAGTTTAATTCAAAGCTTTGAAAACAAATCAAATGAGTTTTCTCATATCTTAAAAATGGGACGTACTCAGTTACAAGATGCAGTACCGATGACTTTAGGTCAAGAATTTGCAGCATTTGCGCATACATTGCAAAACGATTTGAAAAAAATCAATCAAATTATGCCAGACGCTTTAAGTGTGGTGAATCTTGGCGGAACTGCGATTGGTACTGGTATTAATACTGAAGTTGAGTACCGTATTCTTGCTATTCAAGCTTTATCTAAAATTACCAATAAAACCATTTCAAGTGCGCCTGATTTAATTGAAGCGACTTCGGATATGGGCGATTTTGTTCTGTTATCAAGCTTATTAAAACGTACCGCTACGAAACTTTCAAAAATCTCAAATGATTTACGTTTGTTGTCGAGTGGTCCGCGTGCCGGTTTAAATGAAATTCATTTAGAGCCACGTCAACCGGGCAGTTCAATTATGCCAGGTAAAGTGAACCCTGTAATACCAGAAGCAATGAACCTTGCTTGTTATCAAATTATGGCAAATGATTTGGCAATTACACTCGCTGCTGAAGCAGGTCAATTGCAGCTCAATGCGATGGAACCTTTGATTGCTTTCAAATTGTTTGAATCAATTGATTTGTTAGGCAGAGCAATGCGTATGTTTGAGCAGAAATGTATTCAAAATATTCGTGCAAATGCAGAACATTGCCAAGCTTTGGTCGATAACTCGATTGGTATTATTACGGTGTTGAATCCTTACTTGGGTTATGAAACGACAACGCGTATCGCTAAGCAAGCCAATGAAACTGGGGCAAGTATTTTAGAGTTGATTCGAGCAGAACAATTGCTTTCTGATGAAGTTTTAGCTTCTGTGCTTGCTGTGCAAAATATGGTTCACCCAAAGCAGAAAGATGCGGCTTAATTACCTTATAAATCTAGTTGATTCTCAAGGAAATACTTTCCGTTTCTTTTCTGATTAAAATAACACAGCCTCCAAATGGAGGCTGTGTTATTTGTAGATAGTTAGATTATTTCTAGGTTTGGGTTATTTGAGACATCACTCATTAAGTTCTAAGCGTAATCGAACCTTAAAAAATTAAAACACCCATTCAATTAGGCAATCCGCAAATGTTGTTTTAGCAGATCATTTCAAGGGTAGATCCGCTCTTTTCGAAAATAATTTTTCAGCATATTTATACTCCTGAGCATCAAAATTGTGGCATTTTGATGAGTAGCAAGTGTTGGGTCAGTATGAGTGCTTTATTGCAATCAATATTCCCAAAAAATCACGCTGTATACAGATCGCTAAAATATGATTTTGATTGGTTTGCTTGCCCAATGACTACGCCCCATCAACCATAAAAAGACGGTTTGATCCATGTCATTCTTTGAAAAGAGAAGGGGAGACAAACTTTTGATGTTGTATAGCGAGCTGTGCAATATGTGGGTTATAAGCTTGATAAACCGTAATGCTGTCACGGTCATATACAGCATGGATTTGGTGATATGCATGCATGATAAATCTCACTTGTATTTTTGAATAAGTAAAAGAAAAGAAAACTTATCTAAACAAGTGGAACATGATCGACCGATTGGCAACAAAGTGATTGATCATGATAAAAGCAATTTATATTGATTTTGTTGTCATTTTATTCAAAATAGAATTTTTATCAAGCTGATTAAGTTGATCACTGTACACGCTATGCATAGGTCGTTGAGTAAATGAATAAGGATGATTTAAGACGATTTGCTCAATATAATATTTGGGCGACACAACGTCTTTGTGAATGTTTAAAAGCCGTATCTGATGCAGATTTTAATCAAGATATTGGACTGTATTTTAAGAGTATTGCAGGAACGCTTAACCATTTACTGCTGGGCGAACATTATCTCTGGTATTCACGTTTTAAAGAAAATCACTCTCCAACTATGGCATTAAACACCGTCATTCATCAGGATAAAACGCAGCTTTTGAATGAATTAAGCGATAAAAGCCTAAATTGGTTGAGCTTTATTGATGATTTAGATGAAACAATTTTAACGGGAAACTTGAACTATTTTAGATCGAATGGGGAAGCGCAAAGCTTGCCTTATGCAGATACGCTGATTCATGTTTTTAATCATGGTACACATCATCGAGGGCAAGTAACTGCTGCTATGACGATATTGGGTTATCAATGCCCTGAGCTTGATTGGGTATATATGTTGGTTGAAGAAAATTTACAAGATTGACCAGAATAAATTACAGAAATGACACATCGTCACTTCTGTAATTACTTTGAAATCAAGTGTGATTCATTTCTACAACCAATTGATTCAGTAGATCTTGAGCCTCGAGTTCACGAATTAGAGCAACATTACTACCTGCCCAAAATGCACCAAAGCCAACATCGCCATTTTGTGTTGCCACTGCATTGAGCTGTTTTGCCAAATCATATGCGTATGGATAGGCTGCAACATCTGGACGATCAGCTTGATCAATTCGAGTTTGCCAATGATTGATGATGCCACGTGCTGGGCGACCTGAAATACTTGAGGTAATTTGGGTCAAAGGATGATCAAATAAAGCTTTGCGGTAAGCAGTATTGGCATTTGACGATTTACATTGTACAAAGGCGGTTCCCATTTGCACTGCATCTGCACCGAGATTGAGCATGGCTTTTGCCTGTTGACCATTCATAATTCCTCCAGCTGCAACCACAGGGAGTGAACAGTGTTTTTTGATCAGTTGAACAAGGTCGGAGGTTTTAATTGCACCATCGATCTGTGCATTAAAAATACCACGATGTCCACCTGCTTCAATTCCTTGAGCAATGATAATATCAATCCCTGCTGCTTCGATCGCAAAGGCTTCAGTCAGATTGGTTGCTGAAACAAGCGTTAAAATACCAGCATCTTTTAGTTTTTGGATTTGATATTCATGTGGAATACCAAAGTGAAAACTCACCGCTTTGGGCTGTGTTTCTAAGCATAGATCTAAAAAATCATCGTTGTCTTTAAAGCTTGGATAAATACATTTTAATTCAGTGGGTGGAACTGCACCAAATTTTTCAAATTCAGTGGCTAAATGTGCTATCCAAAGCGTATTGGAATCTATATTTGTGCTTGATGATTCATGACAAAAAAAGTTAAGTTGAAAAGGATGTGGTGTTAAGTTTTGCGTTTCTTTGATTTGTTGACGTGCTGTTTCAACAGTATTTGCCCCAAGCCCCAATGACCCAAGAGCACCTTGATTAGATACTTCAGCTGCTAATAGGGGAGTTGAAACTCCTGCCATAGGTGCAAGCAATATTGGAAGTTTTATTCCTAACTGTTCTAATAAAGACATTTCCTAGCTCCTCAATTTTCATTTACTTTGCCCAAGCTGAGGGCAATAAGCAAATTATGTTCAGTATTTATTTTAAAAATATAATTTAAATACATGTTTATGTGGAGCTGAGGTGAAACAGGTTGATATTAAATCGGAGCGACATGGAAAAGAGAGCCAATCCAACTGGAGAAAGCCATCGCGATAATGCCCCAAATAGCAACTCGAAGGCTGCCTTTAAGCATAGAGGTTCCGGCAAAATAGCTTGATAACGCACCCAAAATAACCAAAGATAAAATTCCGACCACCAAAACCACTTTTTCTAAATAAATTTCAGGGCTGAATAGAATTGATAGCGTAGGCAATAACGCTCCGATCGAGAAAGATAACGCAGAAGAACCAGCAGCTTGGATCGGTTTGGCAGCAGTTATGTCATTGATTCCAATTTCATCACGGGCATGGGCTTCCAATGCATCTTTTTCAGTCAGTTGAATAGCAACCTGATGGGCTAGTTCTGGGTCTAGTCCACGCTGTATATAAATATGTGTCAGTTCTTTAAGTTCTAAATGCGGATTTTTTTCTAATTCGCGTGCTTCAACTTTTAAATCCGCCTCTTCTATATCCGATTGTGATTTGACAGAAATATATTCACCTGCTGCCATTGAAGTTGCACCTGAAATTAAGCCAGCAATACAGGTAATAAGTAGTGTGTGACTCGATGCTCCACTTGCTGCCATCCCCATCACTAAACTGGTCACTGAAATAATACCGTCATTGGCACCCAGAACAGCTGCTCTTAACCAGCCTGTACGTTGTATAAAATGTTGTTCTGGGTGATGTGAATGAGACATAAAGGTGACTCCATATTCAGGGAAGTTAAATCACTTATAATTTAAGTATATGACAAATATAAAAAAGCTCCTATGTCAGGAGCTTTTATTTCAATTCAAATTATTGTTGAGCTTTTTCTTTGACATCGGCTGCACCTTTTTCAACGGCGCCCGCTGCAGTTGCGGTTGCATTTTTAGCCGCATCTACAGTTGCGTCAGCGGCATGAGCGGTTGCATCAGCGGCATGATCTACAGCTGTAGCCGTTGCATTGGCAGCATGATCAGCTGCTTGTGCTGTTGCACTAGCAGCATCTTTAGTGGCATTTTCTACATCATGTTTAGCTTGATCAACAGCATTTTCAACATGTTCACCCGTAGTCGCTCCTGTCTCAGGTGCTTTATCCTTATTACAGCCTACGAGTGCAATCGTAGCAATCAGACCCAAAGCGAGTAAAATTTTATTCATCTTGTATACCTTTTTTAAATTAATATTTGGCATCCAGCAGCTGGATGAAATAAATATAAACACAAAAAAAAACCAAATCAAAAAATAAAATGTAACGTTTTTATAAGCCTTATGCTTTGAATTAACAACCCGAATCCTTCAAACAATATTATTTTCATCAAATCTTAATATATTATTCATAAAATAGTATATGTGTGGTCTTTTTTTATTCAAAAATTATAAGCAACAAGAAAATATAGTCGTGCAACAACATAGTGGAGATGTAAAGTAAAATGTAATGTGCAAAATGGGTATTTTGTGCCGATGCACCATATATGAGCAAGAATGACATTATTGAGGGAAATCTGACATTTATATGTTTAGAATACTATTTAAACAGTTCTTAAAATAAAACTGAGTTAAAGTAAAAAAACATATTTACAAGCAAATAAAAAAAGATAGAATTAAGAAGAAAGTGTGAAATATATCAAATAATTCACTCGCCCCAAAAAGCCCCAAAATGGTGCTTTAAACGCGGGTAAAATGGAAATTTATGGGGTTTTCTTAAATATGTTGGATTTAAACAAATCTCGAAAAGTGCCAGATGATTTTGTGGAATATGCTGAAAAACAAATAAGGCATTTACTGAACGCTGTGAGTGGTGTTGAGTTTGTGATGTTATGTACTTCAGATGGTTTTGAAATTGCGCTGGTCAATAAGAAAAACATTAATAATTCAGGAAAAATTGCTGCTGTAAGTAGCTCAATTTTAGCGATGGTGACTGCTTTTGTATCAGAGATTAATCTTGTTGGATGTCAAACAATTACTTTAGATGCAGAGAATGGAAAGGCATTGCTTACAGCAATTCCGCATCCGACGCATCCTTTAGTTTTGGTTGCCATGACCAATAAAGATATTTTGTTAGGGCAAATGCTATATGAGCTAAAGTCGACTACAGAATTGCTGATGAAAAATATCTAAGGTCTACTTATGAAAATTGTTAAGCGGCTTATATTTTTTATATAAAACGAGATGTTTATCAATAACTGAAATAATCTATTGATAATTGTTGAAAGTTGTAGCAAGTTTTAAATGATTAAAAGCCTAATTTATTTTTAAATTACGCTTGAATAATTAATATTTTTTATGCTATTAAAATAAGCATAGGAAATAATTAATTAAAATTGATTATCGAATAAAATTAAAATAGGTATTCAAGAAGAATACTAATTTTATCCATGTTAGCTAGGGGTATTAATCTTTAGTTAAATAGTAAAGTGTTTTAGTAAAGCAAAATAAAAATTGAATTACTAAAGCAAACAACAATGTCAAATAGAAACGGGGATGCTCATGGCTCGTATCACACTAGATCAATTAACAGATATCGATGGTTTCGTCTGCGCTGCTTTAGTAGACAGCGAAAGCGGTCTTTCATTAGCGACAGCAGGCGCAGGTTTGGACTTGGAATTGGCAGCAGCAGGTAATACTGAAGTTGTTCGTGCTAAGCGTAAAGTTGCCAAAGCATTAAAACTTGATGATGTAATTGAAGATATTTTGATTACTTTAGGTAAGCAATATCATTTGATCCGTCCATTAGATTCAAATGAAAATTTATTCCTTTATCTTGTTTTAGATCGCTCTAAATCAAACTTGGCTATGGCTCGTCACGAGTTAAAAGCATTTGAAAAAGGTTTAGACTTTTCTTGATTTGTTAGGGGCTGTGGACATTTCATAAATGGCTTGCGTTGTAGGTTAAAATTGAGCAGGTAAGGCATGAAATGAAGAGAATAGCGAGACTATTTTTAAGTTTCATAACGTAGCCTGAGATAATTTTAGCCACAACCCTTCGAGACTAGCGTGTTTTTTGGCGCTTCGTCGTTACGAACTACTCATTTAGAATGACTAAATTTCGTATTTCGCGCCTAGAATCGCCTAAAAAACACACCTAGTCGCAAACATAGACGAATTGTCCACAGACCCTATTGAAAAGTAAATAAAAACTCGTCTTCGGATGAGTTTTTTACATTAAGATCATGTATAACATAATAATCGTATTGGTGGTTTTATACTTATGTTGAAAGTCGGAATTTATAGACATTATAAAGGTAATTTGTATCAAGTTTTACATATTGCAACGCATAGTGAAACACGAGAAAAATTGGTGGTCTATCAATGTTTATATGGTGATTATTCAATTTGGGTTCGCCCATATGAAATGTTTATAGAACATGTCAGTTTGGAAGATGGTCAATCACGAGCAAGATTTGAGTTTTTACACACCATCTAATTTAGCCTAGTCATTGATTTACAGTATATGGCTAAACATGATTTGTATGATAAAGAATTTGCGCTACAAAGCTGATAGATTGTCATAGCAATGACGTAAATAATTGAAATAATAACAATGATAGTAAAGAGGAAGTGCTGAATATGAGTTTAAGTCACCCATTTTTGCAACGATTGAATGAACTATATCAGTCTTTTATCAAGTTTGATGCGACACAATGTGATCGAATCAAACGATATCGTAACATCGAACCTGAATCCGCATTATTTCTGGCTATGCAAGTAAGAATTCAGCAGGCAAAAACGATTTTGGAAATTGGAACCTCTACGGGCTATTCCACTTTATGGCTGGCTGATGCCGCCCAAGTCACCGGTGCGCGGGTTACAACACTTGAGATTGATGAACAGCGAACACTACAAGCAAAGCATTATGCCAAAGAGTTGGAGCTAGATCATGTTATTGATTTTTGGGTAGGTGATGCACAACATTATTTAGAAAAATGTCATGGAAAATACGATTTTATATTACTTGATGCAGAGCGTGATGCCTATTTGAATTATTGGGTTTTCTTACAAAATATGATTGAAAATCAAGGGGGGGTGTTGGTGGTAGATAATGTAATTTCGCATGCTGCTGAGGTTAAAAGTTTTACTGATGAAGTCAAGCGAGATACTCGATTTATGACAACGACACTATCTGTGGGCGCTGGGCTTTTTATTGTGACATTCAAAAATTAATTTTCAGTGTTGTATCAGGGAGATTTCTCCCTGACTTTGTGCTGAGAAGGATGTTTTGTAAATTATAAAATTGAAAGTCGTTTAAAATGTACGTCATATTCTAAATACTTGTGCACAAAAGCCGTTTTATCACTACATCGCAATAAATTGTCATATATAAATTCTGGTACAGGATGATAAAGTTCTCCAGAACCATTGTTATAAAAAATTTTTAAATACCGTGAAGAAGCATTGTACTTCCAAGAAGTCACGGTAATCATTGATCCCATAAGCAACCCCTTAAACTTCTGATTGTTCTACAGAAAAAAGTGTTCTGTATGATTTGAAATTAGTCCATTCATCTTTAGAAAAGTATTGTGGTTTTGTAAAAATGCTGAGGATTTTTCTGATAAGCTTATACCACATATGAAAATCTAAAATTTTAAAACAGAGCAAATATCATGAATAAAAGACTCAAAAAGAATGTTTGTTTTATCTTGGAAACAAAGGGGATGCAATGATACTTGCGATAGATGTTGCCTATAGTGGGACGAGTGCGCAAGTTGCTGGAGGCATATTTGATGCGTGGGAAGCAACTGATTTATTCAAGCAATACAGGATTTCTCTAGATCACATCATGGACTATGAATCTGGGCAATTTTATAAGCGTGAATTGCCTTGTATTCAGGCTTTATTGGCACAAATTACAGAGCATATCAATATGATTATTATCGATGGATATGTACATCTTGGGAATGAGCAAAAAGCGGGTTTGGGACAGTATTTGTATGAAGCGTTAATGCTAAAAGTTCCTGTGATTGGGGTGGCTAAAAATCAGTTTACAGGCACACCAAAAGATTGCGAAATTTTGCGAGGACAAAGCCTCCAACCGCTTTATATTTCTGCGATCGGTATTGAGCTTGAGCTTGCCAAGCAATATGTGAAAAGTATGTATGGGAAATATCGAATCCCTAAGTTGTTAAAAGATGTTGATCGTTTAAGCAAAATGCCGTAGCAATAATTGAATTATTTTATAAATCATTACAGCTTTGTTTGTAGAATTTTGACATAAAGTTAGATGTAGTATGATGAAAAAACAGGAGAAATAAAAATGAACCAGCCGTCAGGTGAGCAAAAAATTGCAATTAATTATATTGAATTTAATGTCAAGGATATTCAGCAATCCAAAGCATTTTATCAACATTTGGGTTGGACTTTTACTGACTTTGGTCCAGCTTATTGTGAATTTGATTCTGGCGTGATTAAAGGTGGTTTTGCCCAAGCTGACCACATTCAAAGTGCAGGTGGCGCGTTGATTATTTTGTACAGTGATAATCTTGAAAAGAGTTTGCAGCGTGTAACAGATGCAGGTGCGACCATCGTACAAGAGATTTTTAGTTTTCCAGGCGGGCGCCGTTTTCACTTTAGAGATTTAGATGGCTATGAACTCGCCATATGGTCGCATTAGAAAATAAATAAAAAACCACGCTAATCAAGCGTGGTTTTTAAAATCTAATCTAATTTGATATTAGATTTTACCCACTAAGTCGATAGAAGGAGCAAGTGTTGCATCACCTTCTTTCCATTTAGCAGGGCAAACTTCGCCAGGATGACCGTGAACATATTGAGCTGCTTTAACTTTACGAAGAAGTTCAGAAGCATCACGACCAATACCACCCGCATTGATTTCGATGATTTGGATTTTACCTTCAGGATCAATTACGAAAGTACCACGGTCAGCAAGACCAGCAGATTCGATTAAAACTTCAAAGTTTTTAGCAAGTACCCAAGTTGGGTCGCCAACCATTACGTATTCAATTTTTTTGATTTCTTCAGAAGAATCGTGCCAAGCTTTGTGTGTGAAGTGAGTGTCTGTAGAAACAGAATAGATTTCAACACCTAATTTTTTGAATTCAGCATAGTTATCAGCAAGATCACCAAGTTCAGTTGGGCAAACGAATGTGAAGTCAGCTGGATAGAAGAAAACTACAGACCATTTACCTTTAAGATCAGCTTCTGTAACTTCGATGAATTGACCGTTTTGGAAAGCTTGTGCTTTAAAAGGTTTAACTTCAGTATTAATTAAGCTCATCATTATCTCCATGATTGAGGTGTTTATCTAATATATAACTAGAATAATGAATTTTAAGTTATTGGTGAAATAGTATTTTTTTATAGCTAAGATCGGAAAATCAAATTAGCAAGCTCCAGATACTTTTCACCAAAGACAAGTGTCCGTCATTGTTGCATCAACTAAAGCAAATAAAGATGATGTTTGAATGACAAAACCATCCTTTTTAAATCTGTAACAAACATGATGCTTCTGAGCTTATATTTCAAGGGTGAATTTTTAAAAAAGATATAAAAAATATTTCAATGTATAGAAATTGTTCTGCTAATATCCTTTGAAGCTTAAATACGTCACATTTTTAATTCAATATTTTTTATTTTCAGTCTGATTTAGATCAGACAATTATGATTTCATTTTCAAGACACTATCTCTGTTGCGCTTTACAGCGTAAAATATTTTGTTCAATTTTAAATATTAGGATAAAGCATCTGTGCCAAATCAGTTAAATGTCGATCAATGGGTTATGGTACGCGATCGCCATCGTTTAAGCCGACTGAAAAAAGGAAAAGATGCCGATCCAGAAAAATTTAAAGAACTTTTTGAAAAATCGAATCAGCAAGTAAAAAAAAGATTTTCCAGTCTACCCACGATTAAACTTAATCAAGACTTACCTGTCACACAATATGCTGATCAATTGATAGATGCGATTCAAAAACATCAGGTGATTATTGTTGCGGGGGAAACGGGTTCTGGTAAGACTACTCAGTTACCACAAATAGCGATGCTTGCAGGTCGTGGTTTGACAGGGATGATTGGTCATACCCAGCCTCGACGTCTCGCAGCACGAAGTGTATCTCAACGGATTGCAGAAGAAGTCGGCGAAAAACTGGGTGAGTCCATCAGCTTTAAAGTCCGTTTTAATGAACAGGGTTCCAATGATTCCATTGTTCGTTTGATGACGGATGGTATTTTGTTGGCTGAACTGTCAAATGATCGTTACTTAAATAAATATGACACGATCATTATCGATGAAGCGCACGAGCGTTCATTGAATATTGATTTCATCATGGGTTATTTAAAACAGTTGGTGAAAAAGCGCCCTGATTTAAAAATCATCATTACTTCGGCAACTTTAGACGTCAATCGATTTAGTGACTACTTCAATGGCGCACCTATTTTTGAAGTAGAAGGGCGTAGCTTCCCTGTAGAATTACGTTATCGTCCGATTTCAGAAATGACGATTGGCGGTAGTGATGACGATGATTTTGATGATTTCGAAGAAAACTTACCACGTGCGGTGGTACAAGCTGTTGAAGAGTGTTTAAAAGATGCTGAAGCTAAAGGGCATCCAGAACATGCTGATATTCTGATTTTTTCCAGTACTGAACAAGAGATTCGTGAACTACAGGAAACCTTGCAAAAGTTTGGTCCAAAACATACGCAAATTTTACCGTTATATGCTCGACTCGCTTTAGCCGAACAGCAGAAAATCTTTAATCCATCGGGTGGTGGACGAAGAATTATTATTGCGACCAATGTGGCGGAAACGGCTTTGACGGTTCCAAATATCCGTTATGTGATTGATAGTGGTTTTGCACGTATTTCACGGTATAACTATCGTTCTCGGGTACAACGCTTACCGATTGAAGCGATTTCACAAGCAGCTGCAAATCAGCGAAAAGGGCGTTGTGGTCGTATCGCGCCCGGTGTGTGTATTCGTCTTTATAGTGAAGATGATTTTCAAAGTCGCCCTGAATTTACAGAACCTGAGATTAAGCGAACCAATTTAGCCTCGGTTATTTTGCAGATGCAAAGTTTGGGCTTGGGGGCTGTTGAAGATTTTGATTTTATTGAGCCACCCGATCATCGTTTGGTCAATGATGGTCGAAAGCTATTGATTGAATTAGGTGCTATTCAAGAACAGCAAAATTCATCAATGAGCGCGAAGCAAGCTGTTAATTCTGCTCGCAGTGAGCTGACCAAAATTGGTCTGCAAATGGCGAAAATGCCGATTGATCCACGTTTGGCGAGAATGATTTTGGGTGGGGCTCACTTTGGTGTACTTCGTGAAGTGTTAATCATCGTTGCAGCTCTTGCTGTACAAGACCCTCGTGAACGTCCTGCGGATAAACAGATGCAAGCCGATCAAAAGCATGCATTGTTTAAAGAAGCTGATTCAGACTTTTTATTTTATCTGAAATTATGGAATACCTTGAGTGAAAATCGTGAGACTTTAAGCGAGAACAAACGTCGTAATTTTGCCAAGCAGCATTTTCTCAGTTGGTTGCGTTTGCGTGAGTGGAAAAAAACCCATGAACAATTGCTCGATTTGGCGCAAGGCTTAAAGCTGTCTTTTAATGAGAAAAAAGCCAGTTATGAGAATTTGCACCGTGCGCTTTTAACCGGATTATTGTCTTTTATTGCCAATAAAACGGATGAACGCAATACATTCATGGCAGTACGTCAGCAAAAAGCTCGAATTTTTCCTGCATCGACATTGCATAAAACCAATACACCTTGGGTGATGGCATTTGAAATGGTGGAAACCTCTCAAGTTTATCTGCGAACTTTGGCAAAAATTGAGCCTGAATGGATTCTTTTGGCTGCACCAAATTTATTAAAACATCATTATTTCGAGCCACATTGGGCGAAAAAACCTGGTGTGGTCAATGCCTATGATCAGATTTCATTATTTGGTTTGATTATCGAACCGAAGCGTGCAACCAATTACGAAAAGGTGGATCAGCCTGCTGCACATGAAATCTTTTTGAGAGATGCACTGACAACAGGAAACTTGGGGATTGCGCCACCATTTTTAAAACACAACTTATTAAAACTTGAGGAAGTTGAACGAGTTGAAGATAAGTTGCGTCGTCGTGATTTGGTGGTGGACGAAGAAACAATTTATCAGTTTTATGCAGCCAAAGTCCCTGCTGAAATTGCAAGTCGCCGCAGTTTCGAAGATTGGCGAGCAACTGTAGAGCCTAAAAACCCACGTTATCTATTTGTAGATGACGATGATTTATGGATGACAGATCGTCCGACGACACAGCAATTCCCGGATTATTTACACAATGGGCAATTGCGATTGGCGGCGAGTTATCGCTTTGATCCAAGCCATGACCAAGATGGCGCTACTGTTAAAATTCCTGTACAGGCTTTAGCACAAGTCGATGAAAATATTTGGTCGTGGGGAATCCCAGGCTGGCGCCTAGAGTTGATTGAAGCATTACTTAGAGCACTACCCAAAGATAAACGTCGTAATTTGGTACCGATTCCTGACACAGCGCAAAAGTTGATGAAAGCTGTGGATGCCCAACATTTGCATGGACATATATTCGATTTCTTGGCATTTCAGTTAAGAGGCGAACAAATTACCGCGAAAGATTTTTCTTTTGAACGTGTTGAAGCTTATCTGATTCCATTTATTAAGGTTATGGATGAAAAAGGTCGTGTGTTGGAGCAAGGGCGAGATCTTGCTGAACTCAAAGCACGTTGTCGTACCGAAACACATAGTCCTGTGAAGCAGTTAAAAGGTGAATTTACGGTTTTCCCTGAAAATTTTGTTTTTGAGGCATCGCAAAAAGTCACAGGTGTTGTTGTTAAACAATATCAAGCCTTGGTGCCGACGAAAGACTTTGCCCAATTAGACACCAAAGATGAATCTGGAATTGTGATCCAGACCTTTAATGACCAAAATGAAGCCATTAAGCAGCATCGTGAAGGTGTAATTCGGTTGATTCATATGCAGTTAGGTGACTCAATCCGCCAACTGAAAAAGCAAATTTCAAAACCATTGGCGTTGGCTTATTCACCATTGGGAGATAAAGCTCAGCTGGAACAAATGTTGGTTTATGCAACTTTGCAAATCGCGATTCAAGACTTACCGATCAATGCTGAGGAGTTTGCTCAATTAACTGCCGAGATCAAGAAAAGCTTCTTAATGCATGGTCAGGAAGCATTAAAACTGATCAGTGAAATCTATATTCAATGGCAGGAAATTCGTCAAAATTTACTGATGTTGGATCAAGATGTATTTGGAAAAAATATAGATGATATTGAAGATCAACTGGATTTAATGAATCTTTCCAATTTTGTTTATTCAAAATCTTCCGATGTTTGGCAGGAATATCCACGTTATTTAAAAGCATTGTTATTGCGTTTAGATCGTTTGCCGAATAATCTAAATCGAGATGATGCTGCAATAAAAGAAGTTGATCCTTGGATGGATAAACTGTTTAAGTTTAAATCCGATGTTCGTGTAAAAGAAGTGTATTTCATGGTTGAGGAACTACGGATCTCATTATTCTCACAACCGATGAAAACCAAAATGCCGATATCTTCGACTCGAATACAAAAGGTATGGGAAAAGCTAGGAATCGGTTAGAATAGAAATAATTTGAAATATTTGTGAATTGAGAAAAGGAGTTTTACATGGGCATCCGTATTACTGGTACAGGTTTGTACCATCCTGAAGAAGTGATTACCAATGAAGAGTTGGTGGATTGTTTAAATGCTTATGTGGAACAATTTAACACTGAAAATGCTGAAAAAATTGAAGCTGGTGAAGTTGTTGCACGTCGTGGTTCAAGTGCAGATTTTATTGAAAAAGCATCAGGTGTGAAGCGCCGCTATGTGATTGAGAAATCAGGTGTATTGGACATTAACCGTTTAAGACCACGTCTTGAAGAGCGTTCTGATGAAGAGCTTTCTATTCAGGCAGAGTGGGGCGTAATCGCAGCAAAACAAGCGATGGAAAATGCTGGTGTTACAGCAGAAGATATTGATGTTGTGATTCTTGCTTGTTCAAATTTACAGCGTGCTTACCCTGCTGTTGCGATTGAAATTCAAACTGCACTTGGTATCCAAGGCTATGCTTATGATATGAATGTAGCATGTTCAGCGGCGACTTTCGGTTTAAAACAAGCTTATGATGCTGTGAAAACGGGTGCTCGCCGTGTGTTATTGGTCAATGTTGAAATTACCTCTGGGCATACGGATTACCGTTCACGTGACTGTCATTTTATTTTTGGTGATGTGGCTACAGCTTCGATTATCGAAGAAACTGAAACCAAAACAGGTTTTGAAATCGTAGATACCCATTTATTTACCCAGTTCTCGAATAATATTCGTAATAACTTTGGATTTTTAAATGGCTCTGAATTAACGTCTCGCGACGATAAACAATTTCGTCAGGATGGTCGTAAAGTTTTCAAAGAAGTTTGCCCATTGGTTGCAAAAATCATTTCTACGCAATTGGAAAAAAACAGTATTCAACCTGAAAACGTTAAACGTTTCTGGTTGCATCAAGCCAATGCCAATATGAATGAATTAATTCTAAAACTGATTGTTGGGCGTGAGGTTGCAGAAGCTGATCCAGAATTAGTACCCATTATTTTGGACGAGTTTGCCAATACCTCTTCTGCGGGTGTGATTATCGCATTGCATCGTACTGCTGATCAGGTCAATGATGGTGAGTATGGCGTACTTTGTTCATTTGGGGCTGGCTATTCTGTAGGTTCAATCCTTGTACAAAAGCATGTTGCTTAAATCAACCTAGTAAAAATAGCTGTTCACTCCGTCTTTAATAAAGGGGGAGTGATTGCCTGAAGTCTAAAGCAATTTATTGTTAATCAAGTTTCCATAAAAAGCTTCTAAATTGAATAATGGGCAGATTAAAAATGTTGAAAATCAGTTTGTAGAGATACAACATGACCGATAAAACTTTAAAAATACGACACAATGCTAAACTGATCCGATTGATCAGTAGTTTACAACGCTTTTATTTTCGTCCAACATTTTTAGGCACAGAAAACCTCGTACCCCATAAACCAGCCATGTATGTTGGGAATCACACTATTTATGGCGTACTTGATTCTCCGATTTTGATCGACTATTTATTTACTGAACATAAGATTGCTGTGGTGAGTCTAGCTGATCATATGCACTTTCATATCCCAGTTTGGAAAGAGGTGGTAAAGCGTGTTGGGGGCATTGATGGTGTTCAAGAATATGCTAAAGCAGCAATGCGTCAGGGCTATTCAATTCTGGTTTTTCCAGGCGGTGGGCGAGAGGTCATTAAACGCAAAGGTGAAGCTTATCAATTGATTTGGAAACAGCGTTTCGGTTTTTTAAAGTTGGCACAAGAGTTTGGCTATGAAATTGCACCTTTTGTGGCTTTAGGCGGAGATGAGGTTTTTGATTTAGCATTTGATGTCAATGTCTTACTTCAACAGAAATGGTTTAACAAAATATTGTCCAATCCCAAAATTGACCGTTTTCTTCGACATGGTGAAGTGATTCCTTCAATTCCAAAACATATTATCCCGAAACGCATTCCTTTTTATTTTAAATTTATGCCACGTTTAGCGATTGATCAGATTGAAACCATGGATGATATGATTCTATTTAGAGATCAATTACAACAGCTTATTTATACAGAAATCGAAGCATTAAAGTCGTATCGGGCACAAGATGCCGGCTTGAAAGATACAAACTCTAAATATTCAGGTTGAGTTTGCCCTATGTTTGAACTTCAAAATAATTTAGATGATATTTTTAAACACTTGAACCCTTGTCGGCAAATAATTCCAGAGGTCAGTTCTTTTCCTCAAGATCTAAACTATGTCGAATTTCTAAAAACATGTGCTGATACTGAAATCACAGCGGATATTCATCTGTTTGGATATGAAAAAGCACTCAAGGAAAATCAATACTTAGCACAAAATTTTCCAATACTTTCAAGACAAGTATGGATGATTGGAAGAACTGGACAAGGTGATGAATGGTTTATGGATCGGCAAAGTTTTGAGATACTCTTTTATGATCATGATTTAGGCTTTACGGATGCTTTAAATTTCCATTCACTTCAGTCAATGCAGATTAATTTTTTTCAATTTTTACAATTTGCTTTGTTGTTGCAAGAATGTGAAGAATATATCGATAGATCAATCACTGATAATGAATTTGCTCAATTTGAGCAAGCAGTTAAGCAAATAGATAGTGCACTTTTTTCAAACTATCCATTTAATTACCAATAAATAATACAAACATTCATCAAGGAAAAAAATATGTATACAGCTTCATGTTTATGTGGCGGCATTCAATTTAAAATCCGTAGTGAAATTGCCGAAATATTTGTTTGTCATTGTCAACAATGTCAGAAAGCACAAGGCTCTGCATTTGTTGCAATTACTCCAATTTACAGTAAGGACTTGGACATTGTTCAAGGCAAAGAATTATTGGGGGAGTATTATGCAACGACTAATAAAAAAAGAGTTTTCTGTAAACACTGTGCTTCGCCCTTATTCAGTGCGCGTTTAGATTTACCCGATGTGGTTCGATTACGTGTTGGAATCATTAATGAAGCTGTTAAGGCAAAAATTATGTCACATGCATTTACTGAGAATAAAGCAGCATGGTTTGAAATTTTGGATGATGCACCCCAATTTGCACAAGCTGTATGTTAAGTTCAGTTTGACATTTTATTAAAAAATAATGATCCACTGGATTTAATATCAATTTATTCTATTGAACGTTAAAATTTATTTTTTAAGCAAATGAATTCTATCTACTTATCGCTTATTTATCAGAGCACTATAAATGGTTGAGTAGTGATTAAAATGCATTGGTGTCTATATAGGGTTTCTGTATAATTTCAAAAAAATAAACTTTAAATGAATTGAGGATATAAATGACAAGAATAGTCGTTGCCGCGAAACAAGATCAAACTTTATTGCAAGATACTCAATCCAAATCGGTAATTTTAGATCGACCCTCAATTATTCAAATTGGGGTAACACAACAAGATGTTAAAACGCTAGAACAATCTGGTGATAAGCTCATTGTGACATTGAAAAATGGTGAACAGATTGTTTTAGAGGGTTTTTTCCAGACCCATACAACCACAGTGCACTCTTTGGCATTTCCGAAGGCGGATGGAACTTTTAGCCTTGCACAATTTGATGATACGGGCAAATTCACTCATTACACGGGGCTGCAAAAATTAGATTCACTATTATACGAAGGTGCAAATACTGTTCCTGCGCAACAACTGAGTGCTTATGAGTCAACTTCAGCATCATCTTCAGATTTTTCAATCTCTGAGCTTTTTTCCTCAAGCGCTGCTAAAGCTGGTTTAGGGGTCCTTTCGGCAATCGGATTAGGCTTGGCACTGATTGACAATGGAGATAATAAATCGAGTTCACCACCAGACATCACTGCGCCGAAAACACCAACTGCAACAATCAATGCAGAGGGTACGAAAATCAGTGGTACAGCCGAAGCGGGCGCCACAATTTATGTGGTAGACAAAAATGAAAAAGTCATTGTCACGGTCAAAGTGGATAAAGATGGTCAGTATTCAGTAACATTGCCTGAAGCATTGGTCAATAATAATAGTTATTACGTTAAAGCCAAAGATGATGCTGGAAATTCATCGGGCTATACGCAAGTCACTGGAACAAAGGACACCATTGCACCTGTAGAACCTCAGGCGCAATTAAATGATCAAGGAAACATTGTCACAGGTAAGTCTGAGGCCAATGCAATCATCAATGTTTATGATGCATCAGGTAAACTCATTGGAACAGCAAAAGCCAATACCGAAGGCGTGTTTTCAGTTGCAATTTCACCTGCTTTGACCGCAGGTCAAATAGGATCTGTTGAAGCGGTTGATGCAGCAGGGAATAAATCCGAACAGCACAAAATAGAATTGGGCAAAGATACGATTGCGCCAGATCAACCGAAATATGAACTCAATAAAGAGGGAACGAGCATACTCGGTACTGCAGAAGCCAATGCCAAAGTCATCATTCAAGATTCAACAGGTGTTGTAATTGCAACAGGTACAGTCAATGCACAGGGGAAATTCAATATAACAATTTCGCCTGCTTTGGGAACCAACCAATCAGGTAAAATTATCATTGAGGATGCAGCCGGAAATCAATCTAAAGCCATTGAAATTAAACCTGGGCAAGACCTCTTAGCCCCTGAAAAACCTGTAGCCAGTTTAAATGCTGAAGGCACTATCATTACAGGAACAGCAGAAGCGAATTCTAAAATTACCGTCTATGACAGTGCGAATAAACTGCTGGGTACGGCAACGACAGATGCCAATGGAAATTATACGGTCACGCTTTCAAGCGCTTTGACTGAGGCAAAATTAGGGAGTGTATATGCAACAGATGCAGCTGGAAATCAATCAGCAGTTACATCGGTAACAGGAACTAAAGATGTCACGCCACCAGCAAGCCCTAAAATTACAGATGTGGTAGATGATGTCGGTGAAAGCAAAGGTTCAATTGCAGCCAATGGCAACACCGATGATAAACGCCCAGTGATTTCGGGGACGGGTGAAGCAGGTGCAACATTGATTATTTATGACAATAACAAAGCTGTTGGAAAAGTTACGGTTGGCGCAGACAGTAAATGGTCATTCAGTTTCGATTATGATTTAAGTCTGGGAGCACATAGCATTACCAGCGTACAAACGGATAAGGCTGGAAATACCAGTTTGATGAGTGATGCGCGCTCATTTACGGTGGTTGAAGTGGGCGTGAAGGTAGCGCTGGCTGACGAATATTCAGTAATGGATCAAAACTCGGCAGATTCTCATGCTTCTTTAGCCAGTAATTCTTTATCCAGTAATATTGTCAATGCTGAGCTGAATCCTGATTCTTACGCAAATCGTGACTTTTTGCTCCAAAGCATGCCGCCACATACAGAAACGAATCGTGTTGATTTAACCAGTGAAAATATTGCAAAGCTTTTGCAAACAGCTGCTGAAACTGATGGTTCTATTCAAACTCATTTAGACACTGATCATAAGACCTCTGTAAATGATTTATTTTTGGATGCTTCTGTTTTAGAGCCTAAAGAGCAACAGATTGAGGATGTGATTGAAAGTGCAATGAAGCACAGTGCTACGACAAGTGAAAATATAATGAATTCAACCTCGGAAACTGTTGATCAATACATGAATAATTTACCAAGTACGACCATATTCTCTACAGATGCGATTGCTGAGTTATTAAATTCACAGCAAGTTTTGTTTTAATTGAAATATACACAACAAGCACCTACGGGTGCTTTTTTATTGAGATAGATTTAGTATAGAGTAAGGCACTAAGTTCATAATCAAAAAAATTCTAGGATTACAATTTTCATGTCAGATGTTGTGGAATACGATCAATTTCAAATTTCTCTCGATGCGACTTCAAGCTTAAATTTTACTTTTCAGCAAAACGCAATTCCTTTAATTCGTCATATTTCTTTAACTGGAAGTAAGCAGCTTTCTGAAAGTAAGCTTATTATTGAATCTCATCCTGCATTTTTTCAACCCACTGAGATTCGAATCGGTAAAAGTGATAAAGATCAAAACATCTATCTCAGTAATCCTAAACTTAATTTTGATCTCAATTTTTTACTTCATCTGAATGAAAATATAAAAGGTTATTTAAATTTAAAATGGTTGGATTCAGATGATCAGCTGTTAGCAGTGAAACAGCAAGATATTGAAGTGCTTACAGTTGATACATGGGGTGGAGAAAAACAGCCACTTGAACTTTTAGCCTGTTTCTCACAACCAAATGCAGCTTCTTTAGCACCTATTCTTAAACGTGCTAGCGAATACTTAGTGCAAAAGAATTTAGGCAGTCTAAATGGTTACTCGGATAAAAGCCCTGAACAAGTTTTAAATCAGCTGAATGCAATTTGGCAGGCATTAAATGAACAGAATTTACATTATATTGTGAATCCTGCAAGTTATATCCAACATGGGCAGCGTATTCGTTTTGCCAAACAAATTTTAGATGAAAAAATGGCATGTTGTTTGGATAGCACCATGTTGATGAGCTCTTTGATTGAGCAAATTGGGCTTGATCCCATCGTGATGATTGCCCAAGGTCACAGTTTTATCGGGGTATGGTTACATGAAACCCCTGTTGTTGATGTTTTAATTGATGATCTTCAAAACTTGCGTAAGTATATGGAGCTTGGTGCAATTACTTTTATTGAAACCACCTTATTAACATCACAAGCAAGTTTGAAACAAGCCATAACTTCAGCACAACAATATTTACATGATGCTGAAAAAATCGAACAGTTTTATGTTGCTGTGGATATTCGGCAAAGTCGTTTACGTGGTGTACGTCCTATTTCAACACAGCTGGATGTCGTGCAAAATTTAGATCAGGATGAGATGACATGGACAGCAGCTTCTTTACCTGAATATGCGGTTATGGATGCAAATGAAAATGTTGCAACGCGTGTTCAGCGATGGTTAAGACGTTTACTGGATTTAAGTTTAAGAAATAAGTTATTAAATTTTAAAGATAACCGTTTAAGTATTCCCTTACAGTGTTCTGAGAAAACTTTAGCTTCTTTAGAAGATGCTTTGGCTGAGAATAAAGGGTTTTTCTTTCAAAGTGTGGATTATATTTCTCTTAAAGAAGTCACTCGTGAAAATGAAGCCCAACACGTCCAAAACTATATTGATGAAAACCTACATCGCCAATTGCTATTTAGTGGCTTAGACAGCGACACCTTAAATAAGCGTTTGGTGGAAGTATATCGCGCCTCACGCACAGCTTTGGAAGAAGGTGGGGCAAATACTTTATTCTTGGCAGTTGGTTTTCTAGAGTGGAAAGAGTCAGAGAAAGCTCAGAAAACGTTTAAAGCACCACTTTTGTTAATTCCTGTACGGATGACACGAGAGTCGGCAAAGTCTGGTTATCGTTTATGGATGTATGATGATGAGCCGCGTTTTAATTCAACCCTGTTGCAATTGTTAAGACAGGACTTTGAAATTGAAATCAGTGGATTGGACCCGCTACCGACAGATGGATCAGGGGTAGATGTTAATGCCGTCTTGCAAATTGTTCGCCGAGCTGTGGTCAATATGCGAGGCTGGGAGGTGACTACTGAAGCCGCGATTGGTCAGTTTTCATTTTCAAAATACTTAATGTGGCGAGATCTTTCTTTACGTATACAGCAGTTAAAAGAACAAGCTGTGGTTCATCATTTGATTGAAACGCCACGCGAGCCATTTAAAAAACAAGATGCTTTTCCACATCCCGCTGAACTTGATCAAAAATATCAACCCAAGCAGCTATTTACACCATTGTCATCGGATTCTTCACAGCTTGCAGCCGTAATGTCTGCGGCTTTAGGGCGAACATTTGTACTTTCTGGGCCGCCAGGAACAGGAAAGTCACAAACCATTACCAATATGGTAGCGCAATGCTTGGCAGATGGTAAATCCGTACTATTTGTCTCTGAAAAGATGGCAGCATTGGATGTGGTGTATCGACGACTGAATCAAATTGGATTAGGACATCTGTGTTTACAGCTTCATTCTGCCAAAGCACAAAAAATAGAAGTGCTTGATCAGCTTCGTGAACGTGCAGAAAATAACAATAATCCTTACGCAATCACCCAAAAAGAAACCCAACAAGAGTGGCAAGTACTTTCACAGCATTTGGTCGAAAGCCGTGATGTGCTCAATCAGCATGTGCAGATTTTGCATCAACAACATTCAATAGGATGGAGTTTATTTGATGCCATGAGTGAAGAGTTGTTACATAGAGAGATCGAAACATTGCGTTTTGATCTCAATATTCAACAATTGACCCATCAAGCACGTTCACACTTAAAAGATTTGGCTGTCAAAGCATGGTTGCAGTATCAGCAAATTTCGAGCAACGCACGAGATACTCTGAATGGATTTGCTGAAGGGAGTTCTCCGAATTTCTGGAATCTGTTGTGGCAAGATCAGTATCAGCACAACCAACAACGTATAGCAGAATTAATTCCTCAAATACATCGTTCGTTACATGTTTGGCAAGATGCTTGCCAATTCAAACAAGCAGAAAATTTACAGCAGCTTCAAGCTGATCTAGAGATCTACCAAAAAATATTTGCATTCAGTCAACAATATGATTTGAAACTGCTGAAAATTATTGATGGTTTAGACATACGTCAAATTTCTGAAGCCAAAGCGGTAACAACAGAAATCGTACAAAGCCAGACACGTTTAATTTTTAAATATGATTTATCGATTTACCAAGCTGAATTAAAACAGATAGATTTTAAATGGCGAGAAGCTTCTGCTAAGTTTTGGCCATGGTCTTGGTTTGGTAAGTATCAGTTAAGAAACTTGATGCGTAGTTATCACACTGATAAACAGCGCCCTTCTGCTATGGTGGTAGAAAATGATTTGCCACTGTTGATCAATATTCAAAATCATCAGCAACAGTTTAAAGCGCTTGAAAATAGTTTAGGCGCAAAACTGCAGACATATTGGCAAGGTGAAAAAACAGATTGGGCACAGTTTGAAAATATGGCACAGGCTTGGACACAATTCAAAAACCAACTTGCAGATCGTATTTCAAGCCCAGTGGTATTATTACAAGCATTGGATTTCGCAAGTCAACAGAAGCACTTTGAAGCTGAACAACATATTGAAGAATTACAGCAATGCTATGCACTGTTATTGCCAGATCAGCAAATTCAGACAGAAAATTTAACCGCATATCCTCAAATTTTATTTACAGAATTACTGTTACGTCAACAAAACTTGCAACATATGATCAATGAATGGCGTCATTGGTTAAATTGGCAAGGTTTAAAAACACAACTTCAACAACAAGGTTTGGCTCGTTTTAGCGCATACTTAGAACAACATTGCTTAGCTCAAACCTCTTCGTCTTTTGATGCAAAATTAGTCCAAGATCATGTGGCGTTATTGGTGGATATCAATCTTGCACGTCAATGGATTGTTCAACAGTTTAGTAAACATCCTGAACTCAACCAATTTAATGGTGAATTACATCAACAAAAAATTCTTAAATTTTCACAACAGGATCGTGAACATCAACAATTTGCCAGTGAGGAAATTACCCGACGTTGGCATAAAATTTTTGAGAACCCTGATGAGTTTAAAAAGCAATGGGCATTACTCAACAAAGAGTTGGGCAAAAAGCGTCGACATATTCCAGTACGAGAACTCATCAAACAGATTCCAGATGTGATTACTGGACTCAAGCCATGTATGTTAATGAGTCCATTGTCGGTTGCCCAATATCTTGATCCTGAGTCTAAATTTGATGTGGTGATTTTTGATGAAGCTTCGCAAATCCCTGTTTGGGATGCCATTGGTGCACTTGCACGAGGAGAACAATCGATTGTTGTTGGTGACAATAAACAAATGCCGCCCACCAGTTTCTTTGGAAAAGGAGATACCGAAGAAGTCGATGAAGACGTTACCGAAGATTTGGAAAGTATTTTAGATGAGTGTTTAGCTGCACAATTACCAGAACTGGTATTGAATTGGCATTATCGTAGTCGATATGAAAGCCTAATTCAGTTTAGTAATCAAAAATATTATAAAGGTGAGTTGCTGACATTTCCTGCACCTGTTGCAAAAGATAAGGCAATTCAATTGCACGCTGTTGAAGGTGTATATGACAAGGGTGATACACGAACCAACAAAGCTGAGGCTCAGGCAATCGTACAGTTTATTCTACAACATTTAACGAAGCAACTGACTGCAGAGATTAAACAAACGCTTGGTGTGGTGACATTCAATATTACTCAACAAAAACTAATTGAAGATTTGCTTGATAACGAATTGGCGCAACGTCCTGAATTAGAGCAACTTAGCCGAGATGGCTTTGAGCCATTATTTGTGAAAAATTTGGAAAATGTTCAAGGTGATGAACGAGATATTATTATCTTCTCCATCACTTATGCGCCCGATCAACTGGGTAAATTACTGATGAATTTTGGTGCATTGAATCGTCAAGGCGGACAACGCCGTTTAAATGTTGCGATTACACGTGCACGTCAAGGACTACATGTTTTCTCAACACTGCGTCCAGACCAGATTGATTTGTCTCGAACCAATAGTGAGGGGGTGCGAGATTTAAAAGATTTCTTGAGTTTTGCACAAACTGGGCAAATGGCGTATTACTCGCAAACACTTGAAAAAGAAAAGGCTAAAGATGAACTCATGCTGTATTTAAAAGCTCAATTAGAGCATTTAGGTTGGAAAGTTGACTTGGCAGTAGGCAGCGGAGATAGCCGTATAGATATTGCTATCCAAAACCCTTATGTTGCTGGTCAGTATTTAACAGGTATTTTGGTAGACGGGGATGATTATGCCAAAGCTGCAACTGCACGAGATCGAGATCAATTACGTCCTTCTGTATTAATCGGGCTCGGTTGGACTGTGATTCAATTGTGGACAGTGGAATGGTGGCTTGATCCAAAAGCAAATCTAGAAAAATTACACAATCAATTAATTGAATGTGTCAATTTAACTCAGCAAACTTCATAGAATAAATATTTTTATTGTGATTTTTATAAAAACGAGACTTAATTTATGTATTGTGATTTTACAGTAAATTAAGTCTTATTTTGTGTAAATTTATTTAAATAAACTATGTAGTTTTTATTAAAAAATCTTTAAAAATCACTGATTTCAGGTATATCTAGTTATGTAAAGTTATGTTTAGATGGTTAATATTTAATCTATTACATTTGGGCATATCATGAATAAAATTTACAAAGTCATCTGGAATGCACAACTTGGATGTTGGCAAGCCGTTTCAGAACTTGCCAAGAATCATCGTCCTTCACAAAGTACAGTCACTGATCAAAATAAGACAATGGGGATTGTTGAAAAAGTATCCGCTTTGATTTTATTTGGATTAGCACTGTTGCCTTTATCTGTACAGGCTGCGATTTCAAATATCGAGTTACCGACAGGCGCTCAAATTAATTCTGGTTCGGCAACGATTTCTCAAAATGGGCATACCCTGAATATTAATCAAAGTAGTCAAACACTGAGCACCAATTGGAACAGCTTTAACATTGGTCAAAATGCGACAGTCAATTTTAACCAAAATAATGCATCTTCAGTCGCAATTAACCATGTATTAGACAGTAATGCTTCGCAAATCATGGGGCGTTTAAATGCCAATGGTCAGGTGTTTCTACTCAATCCTAATGGTGTGGTTTTCTCTAAAACCGCTCAAGTGAATGTTGGGGGATTGGTTGCTTCAACGTTAGCACTCACGGACCATGATATTCAAAATGGTCAATTCACTTTAAAAGGTGATGCCAATAGTCATGCAAGTATAGAAAATTATGGCGCTATTCAAACTTCACAAGGTGGAACAGTCGCACTGATTGCGCCGAATGTTAAAAATACAGGTTCTATTACCACACCGAATGGGACTACGCACTTAACATCCGCTAGTCAAGTCACGCTTGCTTTACAAGATGGTTCACTGACCCAGTACCAAGTGGATCAAGGAGTACTTAAAGGTTTGGTGGACAATGGAGGAGCAATTTTTGCTGATAATGGCGCAGTCTATTTAACTGCAAAAGCCAAAGACAGTTTAAGTAAAGCCGTTGTGAATCATTCAGGCATTATCGAAGCCAACCGATTAAGTCAAAATGCCAAAGGCGAAATTATTCTACTGGGTGATATGCAAACTGGCACAACCACTGTGAGCGGTGTACTGAAAGCTGAAGGAAAAAATGGTCAGGATGGTGGATTTATTGAAACCTCGGCAGCTGATGTTAAGATCGATCAAACTACGGCTGTGTCCACTCGATCAGACAGTGGAAAAACAGGAAATTGGTTAATCGACCCTACAGATTTCAGTATTAATTCGGGTAATGCATCAGCAAGTAGTAGTGGCATTGGTGCAACCACTTTAGCAAGCAGTCTTGCAACCAGTAATGTCATATTACTAACCAGCACTACGGGTAATCAAAAGGGTGATATCAATGTTAATGCTGATGTGACTTGGGGGAGTGCGACTAGCCTGACTTTAAATGCACAAAATAACATTAATATTAATGCCAACATTACAGCGACCAATAATAGTGGCAAACTTAATTTGATTTATGGGCAAAATACAGCCAATACCAGCGCAAATTATTATATTAATAATGGCGCAAAAATAAACTTAAAGGCAGGGCAGAACTTTAGTACCCAAAAAGGAACGGCAGCCACGATTAACTATCAAGTCATTACGGCTTTGGGCGCACAAGGTTCAACTACAAGTCAAGATTTACAAGGCATTAACGGTAACCTAAGTGGTAATTATGTGTTGGGTGCAGACATAGATGCCAGCAGTTCGGAGCTATGGAATGGTTATACAGGTTTCGACCCAATTGGCTTTTATAATGCAAATTTAAGCCCAATGGATCTATCACAACAGTCTTTTCGGGGACGTTTTGATGGATTAGGTCATGCGATTGATGGGCTCAGTATTGAATCTATGTATCAGGGGATCGGCTTGTTTGCGATTACGCATCAGGATGCACTGATACAAAATGTTGGGCTGACTAATATTGGTATTTCGGGTTATGGAAAAACTGGTGGTTTGGTTGGGCTTAATCTGGGCACAATTAATAATGCCTATGTCAATACAGGGCTGGTCACAGGAAATACTGAACAGTATGGTGGATTGGTTGGCTGGAATTTTAATTATGGCAATATTTTAAACTCATATGCCAATGTGACTGTAAAAGGGAAATATTCAAATAATAACTATATTGGCGGTCTGGTTGGTTATAGCGATGGGCTAATCAGTTCTTCTTTTGCAACAGGTCCAGTGACAGGAAATAATTATGTTGGTGGATTAGTTGGAGGAACTTCGGGACCAGTCAATAATTCTTATGCCACAGGCACAGTGATTGGAAATCAATATGTTGGTGGATTAGTTGGTTTTAATGGAGGAAATGTTGATAAGACTTATTCTTCAGGTAATGTCATTGGAAATCAGTATGTTGGTGGTCTTGTTGGTGGCGGTAATGGTATAACCACAAATAGTTTCTGGAACACCAGTACTTCTGGAAGAACAAGCAGTGCTGGTGGTGTAGGAAAAACCACAGCAGAACTTCAACAAATTTCAACTTTTGCAGATTGGGATATTGATGATGCCGGAGGCACTGGTAAAATTTGGCGTATTTATGAAGGTAGATCTGCTCCCTTACTACGTCATTTCCTAAAACCTTTGGTCACAGAAGTCGTCGCTAATTTTGCTAACAAAACTTATGATGGGGTGATTGCTTCAGGAACGCTAGTTTCAGGACTAAATTATAAAACAACCGGTAAAAATGCAGGTGTTTATAGTTTAAATGATGGTTCAATCTTGATCAGTGGCGTTCCTACAGGGGCAAATACAACACAATTTGGTAATGATGTTATATATAAAGACAATGGTGGATCAGGAACACTGACAATAACAACAAAGAGTTTAAATGTCGGTGGTTTAAGTGCAGTAAACAAAGTTTATAACGCATCAAAATCTGCGTCATTAACAGGAAATGCAAGTATTGTAGGTGGAATATCGGGTGATTCTATTTCGTTGTCTGGAACTGGAATTGGATTATTTTCTGACAAAAATGTCGGTAATGATAAAAATGTCACTGTTTCAGGTTTTACGTTGTCGGGAACAGATGCTTTAAATTACACATTGCTACAGCCGACAAATCTTAAAGCTAATATAACGCCTGCAGTTTTAACCATTAATGGAATAAGTATTGCAGATAAAACCTATGATGGTTTGTCTAATGCAACCATAAATGGCACTGCTTCAATCAATCCAATTGCAGGAGATTTTGTTGGATTGAGTGGTAATGGTATAGGAACATTTACAGATAAGAATGCAGGAATTAGGTCTGTGATCGTAACAGGCTATAACTTAACAGGTCTGGATGCTGGAAATTATATTTTTATTCAGCCTATAGGTTTAAGTGCCACAATTCACAAAGCGCAAGCCATTGTAAAGGCAAATAGTTTAAATACGACCTATAATGGACAAAACCAAACTGCATCAGGCTTTACTGCAACAGGTTTGGTCAATGGTGAAGATAGCTCAGTATTGACAGGTGTCACAGCATCCGTAACCGCTAAAGATGCAGGCAGTTATTCGAATAAAGTCAGTGGCATCGATAAAAACTATGATCTGACTTTTATTGATGGATCATTGAATATCGCCAAAGCCAAAGCGACTGTAACGGCGAATAGCGTATCAACTGTTTATAATGGCAAAAACCAAACAGCTGCTGGCTTTAGTGCTACTGGTTTGGTGAATGGTGAAGATAGTTCGGTATTGTCAGGTGTGACAGCATCCGTAACGGCTAAAGACGCAGGCAGTTATACGAACAAAGCCAATGGTGTTGATAAAAACTATGATCTGACTTTTATTGATGGATCATTGAATATCGCCAAAGCTAAAGCGACTGTAACGGCGAATAGTTTAAATACGACCTATAACGGCAAAAACCAAACAGCATCAGGCTTTAGTGCAACAGGTTTGGTCAATGGTGAAGATAGTTCGGTATTGACAGGTGTGACAGCATCTGTAACGGCTAAAGACGCAGGCAGTTATACGAATAAAGCCAATGGTGTCGATAAAAACTACGATCTAACCTTTGTCGATGGGGCTTTAGATATTGCCAAAGCCAAAGCAACAATCACTGCAAATAGTCTAAACACTGTGTATAACGGACAAAACCAAACAGCTACTGGCTTTAGCGCAATAGGTTTGGTCAATGGCGAAGATAGTTCGGTATTGACAGGTGTAACAGCATCCGTAACGGCTAAAGACGCAGGCAGTTACACGAATAAAGCCAATGGCGTTGATAAAAACTATGATCTGACCTTTGTCGATGGTGCATTGGATATTGCCAAAGCCAAAGCGACTGTAATGGCGAATAGTTTAAATACGACCTATAACGGTCAAAACCAAACAGCATCAGGCTTTAGCGCTACTGGTTTGGTCAATGGCGAAACCGAATCTGTACTTTCTGGTGTGACAGCATCCGTAACGGCTAAAGATGCAGGTAGTTATACGAATAAAGCCAATGGCGTTGATAAAAACTACGATCTGACCTTTGTGGATGGCGCTTTGGATATTGCCAAAGCCAAAGCGACGGTGACAGCGAATAGCGTATCAACTGTTTATAACGGACAAAATCAAACTGCATCAGGCTTTAGTGCAACAGGTCTGGTCAATGGCGAAGATAGTTCGGTATTGACAGGTGTCACAGCATCTGTAACGGCTAAAGACGCAGGCAGTTATACGAACAAAGCCAATGGCGTTGATAAAAACTATGATCTGACCTTTGTCGATGGGGCTTTGGATATTGCCAAAGCCAAAGCGACTGTAACGGCAAATAGCGTATCAACTGTTTATAATGGACAAAATCAAACAGCTGTTGGCTTTACTGCGACAGGCTTAGTTAATGACGAAACTGAATCTGTACTTTCTGGTGTCACAGCATCCGTAACCGCTAAAGATGCAGGCAGTTATACGAACAAAGCCAATGGTGTTGATAAAAACTACGATCTGAGCTTTGTTGATGGTGCATTGGATATTGCCAAAGCCAAAGCGACTGTAACGGCGAATAGCGTATCAACTGTTTATAATGGACAAAATCAAACAGCTGCTGGCTTTAGTGCAATAGGCTTAGTTAATGGTGAAACTGAATCAGTCTTATCAGGTGTAACAGCCTCTGTAACGGCTAAAGATGCAGGTAGTTATACGAATAAAGCCAATGGCGTTGATAAAAACTATGATCTGACCTTTGTCGATGGGGCTTTGGATATTGCCAAAGCCAAAGCGACTGTAACGGCAAATAGCTTATCAACTGTTTATAATGGACAAAATCAAACAGCTGTTGGCTTTACTGCGACAGGCTTAGTTAATGACGAAACTGAATCTGTACTTTCTGGTGTCACAGCATCCGTAACCGCTAAAGATGCAGGCAGTTATACGAACAAAGCCAATGGTGTTGATAAAAACTACGATCTGAGCTTTGTTGATGGTGCATTGGATATTGCCAAAGCCAAAGCGACTGTAACGGCGAATAGCGTATCAACTGTTTATAATGGACAAAATCAAACAGCTACTGGCTTTAGTGCAACAGGTTTGGTCAATGGCGAAGATAGTTCGGTATTGACTGGTGTGACAGCATCCATAACCGCTAAAGATGCAGGTAGTTATACGAACAAAGCCAATGGTGTTGATAAAAATTACGATCTGAGCTTTGTCGATGGGGCTTTAGATATTGCCAAAGCCAAAGCGACTGTAATGGCGAATAGTTTAAATACGACCTATAACGGTCAAAACCAAACAGCATCAGGCTTTAGCGCTACTGGTTTGGTCAATGGCGAAACCGAATCTGTACTTTCTGGTGTGACAGCATCCGTAACGGCTAAAGATGCAGGTAGTTATACGAATAAAGCCAATGGCGTTGATAAAAACTATGATCTGACCTTTGTCGATGGTGCATTAGATATAGCCAAAGCTAAAGCGACTGTAACGGCGAATAGTTTAAATACGATTTATAACGGTAAAGACCAAACAGCTGCTGGCTTTAGTGCAATAGGTTTGGTCAATGGTGAAACCGAATCTGTACTTTCTGGTGTGACGGCATCTGTAACGGCTAAAGACGCAGGCAGTTATACGAACAAAGCCAATGGCGTCGATAAAAACTACGATCTAACCTTTGTCGATGGGGCTTTAGATATTGCCAAAGCCAAAGCGACTGTAATGGCGAATAGTTTAAATACGACCTATAACGGTCAAAACCAAACAGCATCAGGCTTTAGCGCTACTGGTTTGGTTAATGGCGAAACCGAATCTGTACTTTCTGGTGTGACAGCATCCGTAACGGCTAAAGATGCAGGCAGTTATACGAATAAAGCCAATGGCGTTGATAAAAACTACGATCTGACCTTTGTCGATGGCGCTTTGGATATTGCCAAAGCCAAAGCGACGGTGACAGCGAATAGCGTATCAACTGTTTATAACGGACAAAATCAAACTGCATCAGGTTTTAGTGCTACTGGTTTGGTGAATGGCGAAGATAGTTCTGTATTGACAGGTGTCACAGCCTCTGTAACGGCTAAAGACGCAGGCAGTTATACAAACAAAGCCAATGGTGTTGATAAAAACTACGATCTGACCTTTGTTGATGGAGCATTGGATATTGCCAAAGCCAAAGCGACTGTAACGGCGAATAGCGTATCAACTGTTTATAACGGACAAAATCAAACAGCGTCAGGCTTTAGTGCAACAGGTTTGGTCAATGGTGAAACCGAATCTGTACTTTCTGGTGTGACGGCATCTGTAACGGCTAAAGATGCAGGTAGTTATACGAATAAAGCCAATGGCGTTGATAAAAACTACGATTTGACCTTTGTCGATGGGGCTTTAGATATTGCCAAAGCCAAAGCGACGGTGACAGCGAATAGTTTAAATACGACCTATAACGGTAAAAACCAAACAGCATCAGGCTTTAGTGCAACAGGTTTGGTCAATGGTGAAACCGAATCTGTACTTTCTGGTGTCACAGCATCCATAACCGCTAAAGACGCAGGCAGTTATACGAACAAAGCCAATGGTGTTGATAAAAACTACGATCTGAGCTTTGTTGATGGTGCATTGGATATTGCTAAAGCCAAAATTAACCAAGTCACAGGAATCACAGCAAATAATCGTGTTTATGATGCCAGTACACAAGCAACGTTGAATACAGCAGCAGCACAATTTACAGGTCAGATCGCAGGTGATGAACTGAAAGTCGTATCAGCAACAGGACAATTCAGTGATAAAAATGTGGGTAATGCCAAACAAGTAAGCATTCAAGGAATTAGCCTAAGTGGTGCAGATGCACATAACTACGAGTTAGTGAATAACACTGCACAAACTACAGCTGATATTAGTCAAGCTAAGATTCAATATATTACAGGCATTCGCGCAAATAATCGCACCTATAATGGATTAACAATTGCTGATTTAGATCTTAGTCATGCCGAGTTCAGTGGCATCTATGCAGGGGATAATCTGAATGTAGCAACAGCAACAGGTCAATTTGACAATGCGACCACAGGGCAAAGCAAAAATGTATTGATTACAGGTTTAAGTCTTGGTGGTTTAGATGCCCAAAATTACACATTGTTAGATACGACCGCGAAAACTACAGCAGATATCTATATGTTGACACCGACGGCTTACTTACAGGCCATTCAATTCAAACGACCGCACTATTTGCCTGAAACACAAAATGCATTAAATACCGTCAATCTTGACGTACGCCAAGGTGGTGTGAACACCACAGGCATTCAAATCTTGGCAGGGGAGCACTAAACAATGAAATCACAACAACATATATTGGCAGCATCTGTAAGTGCTTGTTTCATGCTCTTCAGCAACACAAACCATGCAGCACCTGCCCCGAATGCTGGGCAACTGTTACAACAACAGCAACAAAGGCAAATTCTTGAGCCACAACCTGCAGTACAGATTGAAAATACCGCAAACCCAATAGCTCCTACGGCAATAGATGTACAAATTCCTGTACGAAAAATTGAAATAATCGGGAATAGTCGTTTTAGCACCCAACAACTTCATCAACTGGTTGTTGATGCCGAAGGTCAGCAACTGACACTAAATCAACTTTGGCAGGTTGCACAAAAGATTAGCACTTACTATCAACAACATGGTTATGGCTATAGTCGTGCTTATCTTCCACAACAAAACTTAAGTCAAGGTATCGTACGAATCAATGTACTTGAAGCGTATTACGATAAAACTCAGATTGACAATCAAAGCCGAACTCAAAACTGGCTTATAGAGCAAACAGTCGCATCCTTGAAACAAGGCGAGCGAATCAACAGCGATCAAATGCAGCAACAGCTTAAATTGCTCAATCGATTAAAAGGAGTGAACACCCGCAATGTCCTAAGTCCAGGAACTACAGTGGGCAGTAGCCAACTCAATGTAGAAGTACAAAATGCATCCCTAATCAATGGTTATATCGGTGCAGATAACTTTGGCAATAAATACACCAGTCGAGTACGAGGTACCGCCGGCGTCTCCGTCAATAATTTAGCAGGTTTAGGGGATGAACTGAGCTTAGATCTGATGACTGCTGGAAAACGGATGAACTACGGACGTATCGGATACGCCTTTACCTTTACAGGAATGGGGACACGTGCAGGCGCAAGCTACTCCTATCTTGATTACGAACTGGGTAAAGATTTAAAAAGTATTGGGGCAGAAGGAAGTGCAGCACAAAGCAGTGTATTTATCAGCCAACCTGCTTTACTGACCAATACAGCAGAAGTATTACTGAGCTTACAATATGACCATAAACAACTGAAAGATGATATTCAACTGAACCAATACGATAAACATCGCAATATTGATGTGGTGACTGCTCGATTGGATGGCTCTCAGTTTGATCAATTCATGGGGGGAGGCTTAACCCAATATGGTGCTTCAACGAGTTATGGTCGTGTGAAATTTAAAAATGATGATGCTGCTGCCTTAGATAACCAGACAGCAAAAACAGCAGGAGGTTACTACACTGCAACTCTCAATCTTTCACGTCTACAAAATCTGGGTGGTAAGGGTACACAAGGTTATTTGGGGATTTATGGTCAATATAGCCCTTATAATCTAGATAGTGCAGAACAATATTTAGGAGGCGGTCCATTTAATGTTCGCGGTTATGAATCCAGCCAATTCGCAGGGTCTACTGGATATTTAGCCACAGCAGAACTGCGACAAAGCTTATTTGCAAATGCCAAACATCAGCTTACTGGTAAAGTTTTTGTGGATACAGCAGAAGTAACCTTAAATGCGCAACGTTGGGCAGGAGTCACAGGCGACAATCAAGTACAAATCAGCAGTGCTGGATTAGGCTTAAACTGGAACAGTTTATGGAATATCCAAGCCAATGCCGAAGTTGCATTTCCAATAGGGAGCACACCTGAACAACTCAAGAATCGAGATAATCAACAATATTGGTTGAGTTTAAGAAAGACCTTTTAATTTGATTGGATAAATAAGGAGGCAAAAGCCTCCTTTGCCGATAAAGCTTGAATATCACACGATACATATAAAGTTTAAATCGCTTTTCATAGACGATGTCTCACTCTGGCATTGCAAACAAAGCAATGCTTTGTTTCTTGCTCATGTACCTCTGTAGCCCCTCATTGGACGGCATCCATGTTGCCACGCGATAGCAATGACATGTAAAAATCAGAATCTTCATTTAGACATAGATATTTTTATCATAATTATTTGTATAGGCTTGTATATACAAACAAGGTTGTGACCATATACAATGATTTAATATATTTTGTATGAGTTTTAGTCAATGTCAAGAGTGTCAAAGCACAAGGATTTAGACTTATCACTAGAAGAAGATAGTCCTGTTCCATTGTATTTGCGTGTGAAACAAATGATTTCACAAAAAATTTATGAAGGAACATGGACAGTCAATAAAAAAATTCCTTCTGAAAGTGAATTGGTCAATTTACTCGGTTGTAGCCGTATGACTGTGAACCGTGCCTTGCGTGAACTCACCAGCGAAGGTTTATTGGTACGTATACAAGGTGTTGGATCTTTTGTTGCTGAAGGTCAGGGGCGTACTGCTTTATTTCATGTCAATAATATCGCCGAAGAAATTATTGCAAGAAATCATAAACACCATGCGGAGGTCTTGGTGCTCGAACAGATACAAGCCAATACAGAGCAAAGTCGTTTGATGCAAATTCGTGAGGGACAAAAGTTATTCCACTCTATCATCGTACATTATGAAAATGACATCCCTGTGCAAATTGAAGATCGTTTGGTTGATCCTATTCTGATTCCTGATTATCTTGCACAAGACTTCAAAGCGATTACCCCGAATGCGTATTTAATGTCAAAAGCACCTGTTACAGAAGGTGAGCATGTGGTAACTGCGATTTTGGCATCTGCACAAGAATGTAAGTGGTTGAAAATTAATAAAACAGAACCATGTTTACTGATTCGTCGTAGAACATGGTCAAATAAACAGTTGATTTCAAGTGCCCGTTTAATCTATCCGGGAAGTCGTTATTATCTTGAGGGTAAATTTACTCAATGATTGAGCTGTTAGAAATACCGCACTATAAAAAAATGCGCTGGAAAAACGGTGAAGGTTATACGCTAGAAATTGCCCGTAGTGTAGGAGAAAGCTTGGATGAGTTTGAGTGGCGCATTTCGATGGCAGATGTCAAAAGTGCTGGAGAATTTTCTAAATTCAATGGAATGCAGCGTTTTTTAACAGTATTGGAAGGTCAAGGAATTTCGCTGAATATTGATAGTGAACTCAAATATTTGCATACGCTTCAAAGTGTTTCGTTTAGTGGTGAAAGTGAGGTGTATTGTGAGTTATTTGCAGGTCAAATTCGAGATTTTAATTTGATCTACGATCCCAAAAAAATATCGGCACAATATCAATGGATTTTTACTCAAGAACGATTGGAAATTCCCATTTTTTCAGATTTTATATTTGTTTTTAATCAGTCAATCAAACCATTAGAAGTCACGATTGATGAAAAGATTTTTTATTTACAGCATCAGAATTGTCTAAAAATACAAAATGAAAATTTAGCAAAAATAATGATTTTGAATCCACAGTTTTCGCCTCAAACTTGTCTAATACAACTCACAAAAATTTAAATTTTATTGATGTTGTTTTAACGCATTCAACTTGAAGTTGTATGCGTTTTTATTTTTATTAAAAAATAATTTTTAATAAATTCAGTCAATTAAATCTTTTTTGCAAAATATTTTAAAAATCATCTTTTCAAGTTTAGAGATTTGTGTAGTATATAGATGTATATACAAGTTGATACATTGCTATACAGTGAAAGTGATTTCATTCACTGTTTTAAACTCAAAGGAAGGAGTCCTATTGTGACAACAACGACAACAAAATTTCGTGATGTAGAGATTCGCGCACCTCGTGGTACAAAGCTCAATACAAAAAGCTGGTTGACTGAAGCTCCACTTCGAATGTTGATGAACAATCTTGATCCTGATGTCGCAGAGAACCCGAAAGAATTGGTTGTGTATGGTGGTATTGGTCGTGCCGCGCGCAACTGGGAATGTTTTGACAAGATTGTTGAAACACTTAAAAATTTAGAAATTGATGAAACACTATTGGTACAGTCAGGTAAACCCGTTGGTGTATTTAAAACTCATCAAGATGCACCACGTGTATTGATTGCAAACTCAAACCTAGTTCCTCATTGGGCAAATTGGAAGCATTTCAATGAAATGGATGCCAAAGGCTTAGCAATGTATGGGCAAATGACGGCTGGTTCTTGGATTTATATTGGTAGTCAAGGCATTGTACAAGGTACATATGAGACTTTTGTTGAAGCAGGACGCCAACATTACAACGGCGATTTGAAAGGGCGTTGGGTACTGACTGCAGGTTTAGGCGGTATGGGCGGCGCACAACCTTTAGCTGCAACATTGGCAGGAGCGTGTTCACTGAATATCGAATGTCAACAAGCCAGCATCGATTTTCGTTTGCGCACACGTTATGTTGATGAGCAAGCGACCGACTTGGACGACGCTTTAGCTCGTATCCAAAAATACACGCAAGAAGGTAAAGCAATTTCAATTGCATTACATGGTAATGCTGCTGAAATTTTACCTGAATTGGTTCGTCGTGGTGTGCATCCTGACATGGTGACAGATCAAACCAGCGCTCATGATCCATTAAATGGTTATTTACCGATTGGTTGGACATGGGAAGAGTATCGTCAACGTGCTCAGACTGAACCAGAGTTTGTCGTAAAAGCGGCAAAACAATCGATGGCGAAGCATGTGCAAGCAATGTTGGATTTCCAAAAAATGGGCGTTCCTACATTTGATTATGGCAACAATATTCGTCAAATGGCGCAAGATGAAGGTGTAGAAAATGCCTTCGATTTCCCTGGGTTTGTTCCAGCATATATCCGTCCGCTATTCTGTCGTGGTATTGGTCCTTTCCGCTGGGCTGCACTTTCAGGTGATCCAGAAGATATCTATAAAACAGATGCCAAAGTCAAAGAATTGATTCCAGATGATGAGCATTTACATCGTTGGTTAGATATGGCTCGTGAACGTATTAGCTTCCAAGGTTTGCCTGCACGTATCTGTTGGGTAGGTTTGGGCTTACGTGCAAAATTGGGTTTAGCATTTAACGAAATGGTTCGCAGTGGAGAACTTTCTGCACCGATCGTGATTGGTCGTGATCACTTAGACTCAGGTTCAGTGTCTAGTCCTAACCGTGAAACTGAAGCCATGAAAGATGGTTCAGATGCGGTATCTGATTGGCCATTACTCAACGCATTGTTAAACACTGCGGGTGGCGCAACTTGGGTGTCATTGCATCATGGTGGTGGTGTGGGTATGGGATTCTCTCAACATTCAGGTGTGGTGATTGTGTGTGACGGTACGGATGAAGCAGCAGCACGTATTGCTCGTGTACTGACCAATGACCCTGCAACAGGAGTGATGCGCCATGCAGATGCTGGTTATGAGATTGCTATTGATTGTGCGAAAGAGCAAGGTTTGAACTTGCCAATGATTACGCAATAAAAAAATACAAGGATACCGATTACGATGCTTTTTGCAATTGAGCAAAAGGCATTGTAAGCGAACAATATAGTGCAAAACAGGACGTCAATAATGGAACTTTTAATTCAACCTGGCAAACTTACGCTTGCAGATCTCCGTCAAACTTATTTAAATCCAATCAAAGTTAAACTCGATGACAGTGCTTATGAAGGCATCAATGCGAGCGTTGCTTGTGTCGAAAAAATTGTCAATGAAGGGCGTACAGCTTACGGTATCAATACAGGTTTTGGCTTACTTGCTTCAACAAAAATTGCGCCTGAAGACTTAGAACAATTACAGCGTTCTTTAGTACTTTCTCATGCTGCGGGTGTTGGCGAAGCTTTAGATGATGCGATGGTGCGTTTAATCATGCTGTTGAAAGCCAATAGCTTGGCACGTGGTTTTTCAGGTATTCGTCCTAAGGTGATCGATGCAATTCTGGCTTTGATCAATGCTGAAGTATATCCACATATTCCGTTAAAAGGTTCGGTTGGCGCTTCAGGTGACTTGGCACCATTGGCACACATGTCTTTGGTTTTACTTGGTGAAAGTAAGGCACGTTACCAAGGAGAGTGGTTACCTGCGGTTGAAGCACTGAAAAAAGCAGGCTTAGAACCGATTTCTTTAGCAGCCAAAGAAGGTTTGGCGTTGTTAAATGGCACACAAGTTTCGACTGCTTATGCATTAAGAGGCTTATTTGAAGCAGAAGATCTATTTGCAGCAGCGACTGTATGTGGTGGTTTAAGTGTCGAAGCAATGTTGGGTTCACGGGCACCATTTGATGCGCGCATCCATGAAGTCCGTGGTCAACGTGGTCAAATTGATGTTGCCGCAGCTTATCGTGACTTATTAACTGATTCGAGTGAAATTGCCCATTCACATGAAGATTGTAGCAAGGTTCAAGACCCGTATTCATTACGTTGCCAACCGCAAGTTATGGGGGCTTGTTTAACTCAAATACGTCAAGCCGCAGAAGTACTCGAGATCGAAGCAAATGCTGTATCTGATAATCCTTTGGTATTTGCCGCAGAAGGTGATGTGATTTCGGGAGGCAATTTCCACGCTGAACCCGTTGCAATGGCGGCTGATAATTTAGCCCTTGCAATAGCTGAAATTGGTTCATTGTCTGAACGCCGCATTTCAATGATGATGGATCGTCATATGTCTCAACTACCACCATTTTTAGTTGCCAATGGTGGTGTTAACTCTGGCTTTATGATTGCACAAGTGACTGCCGCGGCATTGGCAAGTGACAACAAAGCACTTGCACATCCTGCAAGTGTTGATAGCTTACCGACTTCTGCCAATCAGGAAGACCATGTATCTATGGCACCAAATGCTGGTAAACGCTTGTGGTATATGGCGGACAATGTTCGCGGTATCTTAGCAGTTGAATGGTTAGGTGCATGTCAAGGACTTGATTTCCGTGAAGGATTAAAAAGTTCACCAAAACTTGAGCAAGCACGCAAAGTACTACGTGATCAAGTGCCTTACTACAGTGAAGATCGTTTCTTTGCTCCAGATATCGAACAAGCGAGTGAATTGCTTGCCAGTGGTTGCTTAAACCAATTAATCATTCCAAAGCTATTACCGAGTTTGTCTAAAGTGTGATCAATAAAACGGCCACATGGAGTGGCCGCATCTATCTAAATTTTCTCAAGGATTGGAGATTATAATGTCACAGCACTCCACATTACAGCGGGGGTTAAACACCCGTCATATCCGTTTTTTAGCATTAGGTTCAGCCATTGGAACTGGATTGTTCTACGGGTCTGCAACAGCCATTAAAATGGCTGGTCCATCAGTACTGCTTGCATATATGGTTGCCGGGATTGCGATCTATATCGTGATGCGAGCATTGGGTGAGATGGCAGTACATAATCCAGTATCTGGTTCATTTAGTGAATATGCATCTAATTATATTGGTCCGCTTGCAGGATTTACCACAGGTTGGACCTATGTCTTTGAGATGATCATTGTTGCTTTGGCAGACGTCACTGCATTTGGTATTTATATGGGATTTTGGTATCCCGATGTACCACGTTGGATCTGGATTCTGTCACTGATCATGTTTTTAGGTGCAATTAATCTGATTCATGTCAAAGTTTTTGGTGAGCTTGAGTTTTGGTTATCCATCGTTAAAGTCAGTGCAATTGTTGCCATGATTCTTGGTGGTTTTGGTCTGATGTTCTATGGTTTTCATGCTGAACATAGCGGTTTTACCACAGGTATCCAAAATCTATGGGTTCATGAGGGGTTTATGCCTAATGGCATCGCAGGATTAATTGCTTGTTTATCTGTAGTGGTGTTTGCATTTGGTGGTATTGAAATCATTGGAATCACAGCAGGTGAATCTGAAGATCCTAAAAAGTCGATTCCACGTGCAATCAATGCTGTCCCAGTACGTATCTTATTATTTTATGTTTTAACTATTTTTGTATTGATGTCAATTTTCCCATGGAATCAAATTGGCAGCAAAGGCAGCCCATTTGTCCAAATCTTTGAAAATCTAGGGATTCAATCAGCAGCAACGATTTTAAATATAGTGGTGATTACTGCTGCGATTTCTGCAATCAACAGTGATGTGTTTGGTGCAGGTCGTATGCTGTTTGGTATGTCGAATCGTGGTCAAGCACCTCAGGTTTTTCAAAAAATTTCCAAAAATGGTGTGCCTTGGATGACGGTTGTGGTGATGGCAGGGGTATTACTTGTCGGTGTGGTACTGAACTATATGATTCCCGAAAATGTCTTCATCATCATTGCGTCGATTGCAACCTTTGCAACGGTTTGGGTGTGGTTGATGATCTTACTTTCTCAAGTTGCAATGCGTCGCAAGTTATCTAAAGCAGAAATTAAAGCTCTAGATTTTCCAGTGATTGGTTGGCCGTATGCACCTGCATTTGCGATTGTATTCATGGTCTTCATTTTACTGATGATGGGGTATTTTCCAGACTCCAGACCCGCAATCTATGTCGGTGCAAGTTGGCTGTTGATTCTTTGGATTGCTTACACGATCTGGGTAAAGCCAAAGCGAAATAATGCCAAAGAAAAATCAAACTTAGCACAAAACATTGAAATGGAAAGCTAATACTGAAACTGCTTATACATGGCATTGCATAGGCAGTATGAGGAAATGTGAATGAAAAAACTTTGGACGAACTGTCATATCGCTACCATGCAAAATGGGGATTATTCCATAATTGAAAATGCTGCAATCGTGACTTTAGGACCACATATTCACTGGATTGGTCCTCAAAAGAATGTTCCTGTAGATGATTATGCTGAGACAATTGATCTCAATGCTGCATGGGTAACCCCTGGTCTGATTGACTGCCATACACATAGTGTATTTGGGGGGAATCGCAGCGTTGAGTTTGAAAAACGTTTGCAAGGGATAAGTTATGCAGAAATAGCCGCCAGCGGTGGTGGAATTGCCAGTACGGTTCGTGCCACGCGGGAAGCAAGTGAAGCAGAGCTTTTGAATGCAGCCTTGAAACGAGTTCTATGTTTGCTCAAAGATGGCGTAACCACGATTGAAATTAAATCAGGTTATGGTCTGGACTATGAAAATGAACGAAAAATGCTTCGCGTTATTCGTCAAATCGCGGATGCTTTGCCAATGACAGTACGTAGTACTTGTTTGGCTGCGCATGCCTTAGCTCCAGAGTATCAGGGGCGAAGTGATGCTTATATTGAGTACATTTGCAATGAGATGTTGCCGAAATTAGCGCAGGAAGGTTTGGTTGATGCCGTCGATGCCTTTTGTGAGCATTTGGCATTTTCACCTGCTCAAGTTGAGCGTGTTTTTAAAACTGCACAGCACTTAAATCTTCCTGTGAAATTACATGCTGAACAGCTTTCATCTTTGGGTGGTTCAAGCCTTGCTGCACGTTACCACGCACTTTCGGCTGATCATTTGGAGTTTATGACCGAAGATGATGCCAAAGCGATGGCCGCTTCGGGAACTGTTGCAGTGCTCTTGCCTGGCGCATTTTATTTTCTTAGAGAAACCCAGTATCCACCATTAGATAGCTTACATAAACATGGTGTGCGTATTGCACTATCGAGTGATTTAAACCCGGGAACTTCTCCAACACTGTCCCTACGTTTAATGTTGAATATGGGCAGTACTTTATTTCGATTGACACCTGAACAAGCTTTGGCGGCAGTCACCATCAATGCCGCTTTTGCACTTGGCTTGCAAGATACACACGGCAGTTTAGAGCAAGGTAAGTTCGCCGATTTTATAGCTTGGGATATTGAGCATCCCTCTGAAATTGTTTACTGGCTGGGTGGTGATTTATCTAAGCGGATTATTCGACATGGCACAGAAGTTTCATTTTAGCCCTAAGCTCACTTTCACAGAGTTGTATTTATTATGAAGCATTCATTTATATGGCAAGGACGCAACGATGGTGAGGGTGAAGCACATTTGCGTATCCATCAAGTGATCAATACTCAAGCTCATGCATCTTATGCATTGATTGGCTTTAGTTCAGATGAAGGTGTGAAGCGCAATAAAGGTCGTTTGGGTGCGGCAGATGCGCCTGATGCAATACGTGCCCAATTGGCAAATTTACCCGTACATCAAGCGCTTTCAATCGCGGATTTGGGCACAGTAATATGTGTAGATGGTGATCTTGAAAAGGCACAGGCGGAATTGGCTGATCAGGTTGAAGTTTGTCTTTCCTCTGGAAGCCAACCCATCGTTTTAGGTGGTGGGCATGAAGTGGCATTTGGAAGTTTTTCTGGATTATTTCAATATGTACAGAAGCATCAACCCAATCAAACAATTGGCATTATCAACTTTGATGCACATTTTGATTTGCGTGAAGCTGATCACGTAAGCTCGGGAACACCTTTTTTAAATGCTGCCCATTTATTAGCACAATATCAGCAAGAATTTCATTATTTATGTATTGGTGTTGCCAAACATGCAAATACTCAAGTGTTATTTGAAACAGCAGATCGTTTGAATTGTCGCTATATTTATGATCAAGCATTACGAGAAAGCAATTTGGATGCAATCACACTGAAAATAAATCAATTTATTGAAAAGGTTGATGTGCTTTATGTCACGGTTGATTTAGATGTCTTTAGTGCCAGTATCGCACCAGGTGTGAGTGCTCCTGCGGTGAAAGGAATTGATTTATCAGTATTTGATCCTTTATTTCAAGCCATTAAAAATTCTGGAAAAATTAAAGTTTTTGATGTGGCTGAGTGTAATCCAAAATTTGATTTGGACAACAGAACTGCCAAATTAGCGGCTTATATTATTTTTAATTATCTTTTTGATTGATGCCTGAACACAACGCATTAAAAGGACAAAAAATACATGTCGAATTTATCTTATATTGCTCAAAATCATGGTCCATGGTCGACTTATCTTGAACAAATCGAACGGGTGACGCCTTATTTAGAACATCTCAAGGGTTATATTGATACATTAAAACGTCCCAAACGCGCGTTGATTGTTGATGTACCAATCGTGATGGATGATGGAACGATTCAGCATTTTGAGGGGTACCGTGTACAACATAATTTGTCACGTGGACCGGGAAAAGGGGGGATTCGCTATCATCCAGATGTCGATTTAAATGAAGTTATGGCACTTTCAGCATGGATGACCATTAAAACTGCTGTGTTAAATCTACCTTTTGGTGGTGCTAAAGGTGGTGTTCGAGTCGACCCACGCCAACTTTCTCCGCGTGAGTTAGAACGTTTAACTCGACGTTATACCAGTGAGATCAGTCATATTATTGGTCCACAAAAAGATATTCCAGCACCTGATGTGGGTACTAACCCCAATGTAATGGGCTGGATTATGGATACCTATTCATCTGGACAGGGACATACTGTCACAGGCGTTGTGACAGGTAAACCGATTCATTTGGGCGGATCTCTAGGTCGTATTAAAGCTACAGGTCGTGGTGTCTTTGTCACTGGTCGAGAGGTCGCTGAAAAAATTAAGCTGCCACTCAAAGGTGCAAAAGTTGCAGTACAAGGCTTTGGTAATGTGGGTAGTGAAGCAGCTTATCTTTTTGCAGAATCACAATCACTTATCGTGGCAATCCAAGATCATACCGGAACCATTTTTAACCCAGAAGGTATTGATTTAGAAAGTTTAAAAAAACATTTGGAAACTCACCAAGGGGTCGCAAATTTTACCGATAGCCAGTTAATTGCAGATGAGGACTTTTGGGATGTCGAGATGGACATTTTAATTCCTGCTGCATTGGAAGGACAAATCACAGTTGAGCGAGCACAGAAATTAACAGCAAAATTAGTTTTAGAAGGTGCAAATGGTCCAACTTATCCAGAAGCAGATGATATTTTAATTCAGCGTGGTGTGACGGTTGTACCTGATGTGATTTGTAATGCTGGTGGTGTCACCGTCAGTTATTTCGAATGGGTACAAGATATGTCGAGCTATTTTTGGTCTGAGGAAGAAATTAACCAACGCTTGGATAAGTTAATGGTTCAGGCGATTAATGATGTGTGGCATACCTCAAATGAAAAAATATGTAGTTTAAGAACGGCAGCATTTATTTTGGGTTGTGAACGGATCTTAAAAGCACGTATGGAACGTGGTATTTTCCCTGGCTAATCATATTCACAATCAAAAGAACTTTTATGTATTTACATGGAAGTTCTTTTTTTTGGAAGAAGAAAAAGCCATCATGAATAGTCTTAATGCCCCTAAATTATTGAACTGATGGGTTAGACATAATCGCATTTTTGAGGCTGCAAATTATCCAAATCATCGCAAAAAATATTGAGCTAAGATTCAATTTTTTAAATTTTGTTGAATGCTGATTCCATCATTTATAGTTTCAATTTCACATGAATTAAAATTTAGCGTATAAATAAACCAATCTATGAACAATACATTTAAATGTCTTCAATAAAATTTTTAGATCAATGAGTGAATTGTATGAACAATATCTTTTCAAAATGGCTATATATTTGGGGATTTGTGAGTTTATCTAGTGTTGCAACTGCACTATCGGCTGGACCGACATTACAATACTCAAAAACATATGATGAATGTACGCATGCTGCTAAATCAGCAACCAACAAGCAAAAATGTATCAGTGCAGAGTACCAACGTCAGAATCAAAGGTTAAAAAATGCTGAGCAAAAACTGTCGGTAACACTTACAGCCAATGAACAAAAAAGATTGTTAGATGCACAAAAAGAGTGGCAAGCAATTCATACCTTTAAAGATAAACAGTGTAATCAGACTGCATTTGATGATGAAAATGCGCCAACGACATCAAGTAAAAAAATGACTTGATTAGACTGTGATCAGCAATTTCTTGAACGAGTGACTGAACGAGCGATTGAGTTAGAGCAAGGTAAGGTGAGAGCTGAATATTATTTAGATCCATAAAACTTAGCTTCTGACTTTTAAATTCTATCTAAAACGAAGCAATATTTTGTGAAAAGTCATTGGATGATCTTGAATACAGATCAATAAGGTAAAATCAAAAGCGAATAAAAGGAAATTTTTATGTGGATAAAACAACAAACGCTAAACCATGTTCCTCAACAGTTACTGAGTCGATTGAAACCCAATCTGATCGGTCTTTTGGCTGCATTGACATTGGGGTTGTCACTCAGTGGTTGTGTAACTACACCTAATCCAGTAAAACAAGCTGCTGATAAATTGGTTGGGCAACATGTAAACAAAGCGATTGATATTTTTGGTTCACCGACTTACCGAGTTCCTGCTAGCAAATTAGGCGGTTCAGCAATGTGGGAAAATTCTATTGTTTCTCAACATGTGGTACAACAGTTTGTGCAAACTGGCTCTGAATATGCAGGTCAGCGAGTTGTTGGACAAACTGGAGGGCAAGGTGTTGTGGGTGCAATTTATGAAAACCAATATCGACCTACTGGATACTATCAAAACGCTGTACAACAGCGTGCTCAATATCTATGCAATATCACGGCATTAACTGGTCCAGGTGACATTATTACCAATATTATGGTGATTGGCTGTAAACAGACTAAAGATGGTTTATGAGCTTCAAATACTGACAGAGGACAGAGATCTGACAGCAACATTCAATGATGGCGCGCTGTCAGACTCTTATCAAGCAATGTCTAATTTGGACATGTTTTTTAATATTGCTATTCAGGAAGCCTTAGCAACGCCTCCGATAATTAAATCAATAATTGAATTTCCATAATTTTCTAAACCAATTAAGTCATCAGGATTGGCTAAAAAGCGTAAGGCACCATTCATGATCATACCGATGATGTTATGTCCTGTATTTTCACAATCTAAATTTTCTCTAAAAAAGCCCTGTTCCACACCATGTTCAAGATAATCAGCTGTAAGCATGCCAGCCATGTGCATTAAATTTTGAATAAACTGTGTCATTTCAGCATCAATCGATGTTGCTTCGAGCAATACTAGTTTTAAGGTGAGTGGGTTTCCTTGAGCAAAAGCCCTTAAACGTTCAGAAATACGCTGACATTGTTCCCGATATTCCTCAATATTTTTTACAGCTTGAGGCGCATTCTCACCAGTCAACAGCGCCATAATTTTTTGCATTGTGTCTGAAATGACATGTTGGAGAATATCGCGTTTATTTTCAAAATGACGATAAAAGGTCCCATGTCCAATACCCAGACGTTTAGCAATATCTGAAATGGCTGTTTGGTGATAGCCGCGTTCAGAAAATTCTAAAAAAGCTGCTTCTAAAATTTCTGCTTGTAACTGTAATCGTTGCCGTTCAGCACGGCTTAAACTGAATTGTTCACGCATAGGCAAAAAATACCAAATAATCTTTAATATTGTTAAACAATAGAAATTGACAAGTCATTCCGTTTTTGACATTTTATTCCAGTCGATCACATTCTAAGCGATTTTTAATATGGAACAAAAGAAAAATAATGTAAAGGATCAAAACTTTTATCGAGTGATTATCGTCGGTGGTGGTTTTGCAGGTCTGGGCGCAGCGATCAAATTGAAAGAAGCGGGCATTGAAGATTTTATTTTGTTGGAAAAAGCGGCTGAAATGGGCGGTGTATGGCGAGAAAACACTTATCCGGGCTGTGCTTGTGATGTTCCTTCGGCATTGTATTCTTATTCTTTTGAACAAAATCCAGCTTGGTCTCGAGTTTTTGCCCAACAAAAGGAAATTAAACAGTATTTGTTTGATGTTGTTGATAAATACAACGTGATGCCACATGTGCATTTAAATCGTGAGGCACTTGAAGCACAATGGTCTGATGCAGAAGATTGTTGGATCATCCAAACCAATCAAGGTGAATTGAGATCACAATTTGCTATTCTTGCTTGTGGTCCTATGCATGAACCTGTATTACCAAATGTCAAAGGGATTGAACATTTTAAAGGCGAGATTTTCCATTCTTCACAGTGGCGTCACGATATTGATTTAACAGGAAAACGAGTTGCTGTAATTGGAACAGGGGCATCTGCACTACAGTTTGTACCGCAAATACAGCCGATGGTGCAACAATTAACGGTGTTTCAGCGTACAGCACAATGGGTATTGCCAAAATCTGATATGCCTTTACTGGCTCCAGTACGTGCTATGTTTAAGATATTGCCGATGACGCAACAACTCATGCGTGGATCTGTGTATGGAATTTTTGAAACCATTAATGGTGGAATTCAAAGTCCAGCAGCCATGAAGCAATTTCAAAAACTAGCACGATGGCATTTGAACTATCATATTAAAAATCCGCAATTACGCCAAAAGCTCACGCCTGATTTTATCATTGGCTGTAAGCGTATTTTACAATCCAACAATTGGTATCCAGCATTGGCACAAGACAATGTAGAGGTCATTGCCAGTGGTTTAACTAAAATTAAAGGCAATACTTTAATTGCTTCAAATGGTGAAAGTTGTGAAGCAGATGTAATCATTCTTGGAACAGGCTTTGAAATTGCTGAACCACCGATTGCCAAACGGGTATATAACCGTTTTGGACAACGGATGTCGGATGTTTGGCAAGGTAGTCCGGAAGGTTATATGGGAACAATGGTAGAAAACTGCCCGAATGGTTTTTTAATGTTTGGACCGAATATCGCGGTGAGTTCTTCTGCTTTTATCATTATTGAAGCGCAATTGGGCTATATCATAGATGCTTTAAAGCAGGCGATCCGTTTGGGGATTCAAACCATCGAGCCTCATCCAGAAAAGACCAAAATGTTCAATGAGGAAGTTCAAGCTGCATTACAAACCACAGTCTGGAATAAAGGTGGATGTCAGAGCTATTTCATTGATCGAAATGGTCGTAACAGTACAGTCTGGCCATGGACCACATTTAAGCTGCGTGAAAAAATGAAACGTTTTAATCTCCGAGAATATCGTGTTGATTATAAACCAGAGACAAAATCAGCATCATGATTTTTTACAAGATCAAGATATAGCGTGCTAATTCACTAAAATAAGCAACTTAAGTTGCTGATAAGATAAAGGACAAATCCATGTTTAAAAAACAACAATTAAAAGGCAAAGTGATTGCGATTACAGGTGCAGCACGTGGTATAGGTTTGGCTACAGCAGAAGCTTTGATCGCACTGGGTGCAAAAGTCAGTATTGGTGATCTTGATTTGGCACTTGCTGAAAAAGAGGCAAAACGTATTGGTGCTAAAGCTTTTCAAGTTGATGTACGAGATCGCACATCATTTGCCCAATTCATTGACAACACGATTCAACATTACGGCAGTCTTTATTCATTGGTGAATAATGCAGGCATTATGCCAATGGGGGCATTTATTGATGAAGATCCAGCACTGGCAGATGCGCAAATTGATATTAATTTTCGTGGTGTAGTCATTGGAATGCAATTGGCCCTCCCTGAACTGATCAAACAACAACAAGGACATATTGTTAATATTGCGTCACTTGCAGGGCGTTTTGCCTTACCGGGTTCAGCTATTTATTCTGGAACCAAATTTGCGGTGATTGGTTTGACTGAAGCAGTTGCAGGCGAGTTTCGTGATTCAAATATTCAATTTACTGCAATTCTTCCCAGTAAGGTGCTGACTGAACTGACCTTGGGAACTGAAAATGCGGCAAAAACGATTCCAGCCGTGAGCCCACAGCAAGTTGCCAATGCTGTCGTAAGTGCTTTAATAAAGCCACGTTTATTCATTGCAGTTCCTGATTATTTACAAACTGTGCATGGCGCTTATGGTTTATTGCCCCAATGGCTACAAAGAGGGGCACGCCGTGTTTTAGGTGATGATGGAATACTGACTAAACTTGACCATTCTGCACATTCGAGTTATGCCAAGCGAATTCATAAGTTAGCCAAATAAGTGTTTTAACTTAAGTGATTCATTTATTTTTGCAGTTTTGAATCATAGGTGGTCTTTGTATTTTGAGTTGACATGGGTGTCGCCATCTTGAGCGTGAGTGTATGAGCCAAAACAAAACACTAATTTGTTTGTAGCGTAAGAGTGCGCTTAAATAAAACAGTGCTTGTACAAAGTGAGGTATTACTTACGCAAATCTATTTAAACTTTAGGTATAAAGTGTGTCAATGAAAGCTTTATATCATTAAGCAATAGCTTCATCGCATTGTATTTATTTGATCAAGAAAAATTATATTCTACCTTATAAGTTTTCAATAGCTTGATAAGTTTTCAATAGCCTTGACTCTAGTATCTTGTGACTCTTTAACAGTTTTACTTTTTTGAGCTCAGGATGATTTGTGTGGCTAAGCCAAAAAACACAGTTCCCATAAACCATTTCTGTGCTTTTAACCAAAGTACATGGCGATTTAGAAATTGTGTAAATGAACTGGCTGAGAAAATAAAAAAGGCATTGGTGAGTAAGCTTACAGTAATCTGTACAAAACCTAATTTCAAGGTCTGTACAAGTACAGCACCTTCATGCGGTTGGATAAATTGAGGAAGTAAAGCCAAATACATCATGGCAATTTTAGGATTCAGTATATTGGTCAGAAAACCCATTAAAAACAGTTTTGAATTGGAATAAGACTGCACATGGTGCATTTCAAAGGGCGATTGTGGTGAGCTGATGGCTTTCCAACCCAAATAGACCAGATAAATTGCGCCTACTATTTTTAATACGTCATAGGCAAGTGGAATCGTCATCAACAGGGCAGTAATTCCAAACGCTGCACAAAACATATAGAACACAAAACCAAGGGCAGTACCTGCTAAGGAAACCAAACCTGCTGTACGACCCTGACACAATGATCTTGAAATAAGATAAATCATATTTGGACCTGGCGTGAGTGCCATACCCAAAGCAATGAGTGAAAACGCAAATAATGAGGTATCCATATTCAAATCTCGATTTTAAAGATTAATCACTGGATGAAATCGTATTTTGTTGAATACATTCAGCAAGTTTGACTTTATCTTGCGGATGTAAGGTAATGAAATAAGCACCTACACGATACTGTTCATTTTCAACGGTTTCCGAATATGCAATTTGTGCTGTGGCAGCAATATGAAAGAAATTTTCAGGGTGACTTAAGGTCACATGAATATAACTGCCCTGTTTAAGATATTGCTGACTAATAAAACTAAAGCCACTTTCTGAAAAATTCACGTTTTGTGGCGTTGGTAACATGGTTTGTACAATAGAATCGTAAAGAGACCCTGTAATAAGGTTTAACTTTTGGTTGAATAAGGATAAGATTCGAGCAATTTGTTGATCTTTTTCATTTAATTGTTCTAATTCGTAGTGAAGTGCATGATCAAATTGATCTAATTCTGCAAGTAGTAGAAAATAGCGCGGTAATACAAAATTAGGATCATATGGATCGTTCAGCGCAACTTCTTCAGAAATGATTTGATAGTTGATTCTCAATGCAGCATCAATTCGAGACATGACACGACGTTCAATCATTTCATTTTGCTGCTGTAACGCTTCCATAAAACACCTCGGACTAGATGGTATGTTTAAACCAATCTCGCTGTATATAGGGTTGAGATACACTCGCGCGCGGCGTAGTAATCACTTTATTTCTTTTATCGCTCTGGTTTCCATGATCGGTCTAACCCTAGGGGTTGCTGTACTGATTACAGTTTTATCTGTTATGAATGGTTTTGACCGAGAGCTTAAGAACCGTGTCTTAGGTATGATACCTCAAGCTACTGTTTCTTCAACACAAATTTTAACAGACTGGCCAGTTCTTGCGAAAAAAATTGAAAAACATCAACACGTGACTGGTGTTGCGCCATTTACCCAATTACAAGGCATGCTCACTGCTCAGGGGCAAGTTGCAGGCATCATGGTGACTGGGATTGAACCTCAGTATGAGAAAAAGGTTTCAATTATTCAAAATCATATGGTGGAAGGCAGCATAGATCAACTGAAAAAAGGTGAATATGGCATTGTTTTAGGTAAACAAATGACAGATGCACTTGGTTTAAGTCTGAATGACAATGTCACCTTGGTTTTACCTGAAGCAACACCCTCTCCAGCAGGCGTTGTTCCGCGTTTTAAGCGTTTTAAAATTGTAGGAATTTTTAGTATTGGTGCAGAGGTTGATTCTAGCTTGGGTTACATCGCATTAAATGATGCTTCGACTTTGCTACGTCTTCCAGATGGTGCGCAAGGGATTCGAATGAAGCTTGATGATATTTTCCAAGCACCTCAAGTTGCCAATGAAATTGTGCGTGATTTGCCAAGTGGTTTTTATGCTTCTGACTGGACGTATACACATGGGAATTTGTTTAGTGCAATTCAAATGGAAAAGGCAATGGTCAGTTTATTGCTCTTTCTGATTGTCTTGGTGGCTGCATTCAATATCGTTTCTTCATTGGTGATGGTGGTGACTGATAAGAAATCTGATATTGCGATTCTTAGAACACTGGGGGCTTCACCAGCAACTATTACTCGAATTTTTATGGTTCAGGGAACAGTGATTGGTGTTGTTGGTACAGTTACTGGAGCAATTTTAGGGGTAATCTCAGCTTTAGGTATTAGTAATTTTATCGGTTGGCTTAATACAGCATTTGGCTTACATCTTTTTGATGCTTACTTCATTAACTATTTACCATCATATTTAAGATGGCAAGATGTTGTGATTATTGTGACGCTATCACTGGGTCTAAGCTTTATTGCCACTATTTATCCAGCATTGCGTGCTGCCAAAATTCAACCTGCGGAGGCGCTTCGTTATGAATAGTGCAGTACAACCCGTGGTACTCGAAGCGGAAAATATTTATAGATCGTTTACAGATGGGAAATCACATGTAGATGTGATTAAAGACTTGTCCCTACAGGTCCATCAAGGTGAATTTGTTTCTATCGTTGGTTCAAGTGGTTCTGGTAAAAGTACCTTATTGCATATTTTAGGGGGCTTAGATCGTCCAACTCAGGGCATGGTCAACCTCAATGGCAAACGTTTTGACAACTTAGGTGAAGCCGAGCGTGGTTTTCTGCGCAACGAAAACTTAGGTTTTGTTTATCAATTTCATCATTTATTGCCAGAATTTACTGCGCTTGAAAATGTTGCGATGCCGTTGATGTTAAGAAAGGATGCCGAGTTTAAACAGGTCAAAGCTCGCGCTGAGTATTTGCTTGAAAGGGTTGGGCTATCACACCGATTAACGCATCAACCTGGGGAGCTATCCGGTGGTGAACGTCAACGTGTGGCTTTGGCGCGTGCCTTGGTGACCCAGCCGAAGTTGATGCTTGCGGACGAGCCAACAGGTAATCTTGATCGAAAAACAGCAAAATCTATTTTTGAGTTACTGCGTGATTTACGAGAGGAATTCAATATGGCAATGTTAATCGTGACCCATGATGAGCAATTGGCAAAATCTGCAGATCGTATTTTGCATATGCAAGATGGTATTTGGGTTGGTGAATAAAGCTTTTAGTCATTTTCATGATTGAATCTTAAGTGTATATTGATCATCCATGATTAAGTTCAAAAATTGGGCTTAATCAACACCAACATACTGAAAACAATAAAATCGAACAATTATATGTCTCTATATTGCCTCTTGATCGGATGGATATTGGGTGTTTCATTGATGGGATATCCGTTGCCGCAACATATTAATCTGTTACTTTGTTTAGGTATCGGAGCAAATCTTCTGCTGATTGTAGGTCATTATTTCAACTATAAAATCATTACCTCTGTATATTTTAAGCTTCTTCAAACAGCTTTAATCACTTTAGTCAGTGGTTTACTCGGCTGGCATTATGCAGATAGTGCATTGTCGCAGCGACTGACGTTAAGAGATACACCACACTATCAAATTGATCAAATTATCTATATTGCTCACATCAATAAAGTTAGACAGAAAACGTCGACATCTAGCGAAAAATTTTCAAATACTGCTACGATTCAACAAAAAGTTCAGCTTTTAGCACCTAAACAGACCACACAACTCATACTATATGCCAATCCATCCCAAGCAGAGCTTTTACAACTAGGGCAGTACTATCGGGTGACTGGACAAATTAAGCCCATCCACGGCTATGCGGTAGACGGCACATTCGATAAAGAAAAATGGAGTATTCAAGAAAATATTTTGGGTATATTGCAACCCAAGTCAATTGATCTCATTGATTCTGATGAGGTTAAACAGATGGGGTATGCTGCATTTGTTGACCATCAACACACATGGTGGAAACAAGCACAATTGAAAATAGAAAAATTAAGATTCGATTTTAGGAACTTAATTGCTCATTCGTCTTTACAGCATAAAGGATTATTACTGGCACTATTAACAGGAGATGAAAGTTTATTACCCAGTGCGATCCAAGATTTATTTAAAAAAATGGGAATTTCCCATCTATTGGCAATCTCGGGTCCTCATGTATTGATTTTTGCGACACTTTTTTGCTTTTTATTCAATGTAGTCATCAAGCAAATTTTCCCCGCTATCTTTTTAAAAGTGCCACGACCGTATTTACTGGTTTACCCATTTTTAATCTGTGTGGTGTTTTATACCGCTTTTGTCGGTTTTGAAATTCCAGCACTTCGAACCATGCTGACGATCATCATTTTAAGTTTGATCATTTTGTTAAAACAAAAAATTCAACCGCTTAAACATCTATTGTTGGCTGCCAGCATTTTATTATTGTTCGATCCTTTTAGTATTCTTTCAGCAGCATTTGCCTTGTCTTTTGGAACATGTTTTATTTTGATTCGAATTTATCAAACGATTCAGCAACAAGATCAACAACAGATTGATACATGGAAAACACAAAGCAAACGTTTTATTTATCTCTTGATCGAATCTCAATGGAAAATTTTTATTGCACTCATGCCATTGGTTTTATGGGTCTTTCAACAATTCTCTTGGCTTGCACCCCTGAGTAATTTGATTGCAATTCCAATGATGGCGTTGATTGTACCTGTTGAAATAATCGCAGCCTCTTTGAGTTTTTTTTCTGAGTCTCTTGGATTATGGATATTTCAGTTTTCTGATCTGCTTCTTTCGATTTTGGTCACAGTATTAGAACTATTCGATCAATCTTTAGGGGGAGAGTTGAGCTGGTGGGCATTGAGCCAACTCGAGATTTTATGTATCGCATTTGCCATATTTATTGTGTTTCTTCCTCAAGGAACAGTTCCTAAATTTTGGGCTTTGTTATGCTTAAGCCCGTTATTTTTACCTCAACAAAGCGCTTCAATTTTTCAGTTGAATGTTCTAGATGTTGGACAGGGACAGGCCGTGCTTATCAGATTACCCCAACATAACATGCTGATTGATACTGGCGGTTCATGGGATGAAACTCAATTGAGCATCGGGCAACAGGTGATGTTACCTTATCTGATGCGACAAGGGGTTAGCCAGCTTGATCAAGTGATTTTAACCCATCTAGATCAAGATCATAGTGGGGCATTTACACAGATTGCAAAGCAGATCAAGATTGATAAAGTTTTTTCCAATGAACAGCATGAAGGTTTTAAACCGTACTCATTTGAATATTGTCAGCAAGGACAAGTCTGGCAATATGGTGAGATTCGTATTTCGATATTATCGCCTGCCCAGAATAAACTCAGTCAGGTGGCATATAATAAAAATGAACAGTCCTGTGTGGTCTATATTCAAGTACCACAATCAAAGTCCTATCAAAACTTTTTGCTGATGGGTGATGCAGGTTGGGAAACTGAGTTTAATTTATTACAACAATATCCTGAGTTGAACGTAGATGTGCTTGTATTGGGACATCATGGTAGTCAGAACAGTTCTTCTTATGCCTTTTTAAAACAACTACAGCCTAAACTTGCTATCGTATCGGCAGGATACAACAATCGTTATGGTCACCCTCATCCGATCGTATTAAAACGTCTGGCTCATTTGAATATTCCACTAAAATCTACCAGTCAACAGGGCACTATTCAAATTGATCTTGATCGCCATGGAGAAATGAAAATAAACAGTTTTCGTGACAGGCTAAAATGGCTGGGCAGGGCTGAAAGTTGAGCCATTGCGGATGAGCTTTGCCATTTCCATTGCTTCTTTATTTGGAACATTATAAATCTGTTTAAGCAGTGGATGGGCCTTAAAGCGTTTATAACTCCAATGATAATGTTCGGGATATCGGCAAATAAGCTGTTCCAATAATTGATAAATCATTCGTGTGCCTTGGTTGGCATCGACTTGATAGATTTCTTCATCAATAGGTTGAATGACCATGTCAAAACCTTGATTGTCATTTCTGATGGCATATAAGAACAGTGCTTTGGCTTTGGTTTTTTGAATCAATTTAGCACTTAAATTGCTTGAAGAAAGAGGAATACCAAAGTACTCAATCAGTTCACCTCCCTGATGAGGGGTATGATCAGGCAGAATTACGGTTGTTCCACCTTGTTTCAAGGCTCTAAAAATTTGACGCACACCTGATTCATCCGTGGGTACAAGGGTAGCATTTTCACGACTTCGTGCAGCACGTACAAAATTATCGGCACTGACATCTTTGATCGGTTCATACATGATGGTCATTTGAGTGTATTGTGCAAACCAAGCATTCATAACTTCCCAAGTTCCAAAATGCGGCACGATTAGTACTAAGCCTTTACCTGCTGCAATGGCATCATGAAAATAATGTTCACCTTGTATATGATGAATACGATCAATATTTTTTTGATTTGATCCACCCCAAACGGTAAAAAACTCCATATAAGACTGTAATTCATTGCGAATGGCGTGTTCTGTAATTCTTTCGCGTTGCGCTTTGTCTAATTCCGGAAAGCATATTTCGACATTGAGACGAATAGTTTCAGATGTCTTGGTGATACGTAACAAATTCACTAATCCAGCTAAAATTCGGGCAATAAAACGAGCCACAGGAATAGGAAGCTGGCTGAAGAAATTGAGCAATCGCGTGGTTATGGTTTTATGTTTATCAGTCATCTGGATCAAGAATTTATTACTGAGGTGAATAGGGTAAACTTGGTTTTAGCAGGCTTTTGCAAGCCACTACACTATATCAATAAGCCCTAATTTTAAGATTTAGCGAAATATTATAAGTTAAATCGTAATGATTAAATAGATTATACGGATTCCGTGTATATAATGAAGCATGAATAATTAATTTGGATGGTATAAATGTCCGATTGGCCACCTAAACCTCAAAATGACAATACAAATTTAAACTCGAATGTAGGTCAGCAACCTACAGGGCAGGAATGGAAGATCTTAGAAAAAGCAGTTCTTGCCTCTGTAGAGGAACAGCGCCGTAGTCGACGTTGGGGAATTTTCTTCAAAATTCTGACTTTTCTTTACATTCTCTTTGTTTTGGTTGCATTAGTAAAAAGTTGTTCTTTATCCAGTGCGGATGATGCTTCAATGACCTCTGAAAATCATTTAGGCGTGGTCAATATTGTGGGCACAATTGACTCAAGTAGTCAGGGTGTTAATAGTACTGATACGATCAAATCGTTAAAGAAAGCATTTGAAGCAAAATCAGCAAAAGCTGTGGTATTGAATGTGAACTCACCTGGTGGGTCTCCTGTTCAATCTGATGATATTTGGCAGGAAATTCAGTATCTTAAAAAGCAGAATCCTGATAAAAAAGTCTATGCGGTGATTGGTGATATGGGGGCTTCAGGTGCTTACTATATTGCTTCTGCTGCTGATGAGATTTGGGTAAATCCATCAAGTTTGGTTGGCTCTATTGGTGTCATTATGCCTAACTATGGGGTCAGTGGTTTAGCCCAGAAGTTAGGCGTTGAAGATCGTACGATGACGTCTGGTAATAATAAAGACATTTTGAGTATGACCAAGCCAATTAACCCTGAACAACGTGCACATATTCAAGCATTATTAGACAATGTCCATGATCATTTTATTGATGCTGTAAAACAAGGTCGTGGTGCCAAGTTGAAGTCGCAAGACCCTGCAATTTTTTCTGGCTTATTCTGGACAGGTGAGCAAGCAATCAAACTCGGTATCGCCGATAAAGCCGGCAATATTGAAAGTTTAAAACGTGAGTTAAAAGTCAAAAAAACAGTGAATTACACAGTTGAACGGAGTCCATTTGATTCAATTATCGGACGTATGGGTTCAGAAATGGGGCATGGTCTCGGTGAGGCAATTAACCAAAAACTGGGTACCAACCAAGATGTTAAAATGCAATAGTTTTAAATACTTGATATGTAAAGCGTGATCTGTGATTGATCACGCTTTACAGCGTGAAAACCATACTATAAAAAGCCAATCTTTCATGTTTATACAAATTTAATGCGATCAGAGAAAAACCAACCATGTTTGATCAATAGTTAAAAATATACAAATACTGAATAGTCCCTCGATGATCAACACCACCAGTTAATGAAAGAAAATTAAGCAAAATCAAAGTTTTCCTATCTTCATTTATTATCAATAGATTTAAACTGAATTCAAAAGAATAATCTAAACAGTCTAAAAAAAGTGTTTAACGCAAGCCAAGTTATCCTATACAGTGTTTTCAATTGCCTAGATTTTTGAATGTAAAAGGAACACATGACTCGCTTATCTCAGATGAAACCTGTTATTCACTTTGCCCATGCCAATGGTGTACCTTCAAAGGTATATACAAAACTGTTTGATTTGTTAAAAGATCAATATGATGTCATATATGTATCGTTACTGGGAACTGATCAACGTTATCCGATTGATAACAATTGGTCGAACTTTGCTGATCAAGTGATTGATAGCATTGTGCAACAATCCAATGGTCGTAAAGTCATTGGGCTAGGGCATTCTTTAGGCTCTGTTGCGACATTTTTAGCTTCGTTTAAGCGCCCCGATTTATTTGAGCAAGCGATTTTGCTAGATCCCCCTTTAATTATGGGGAAAGCCTCATTATTTTTTAATCTTGCAAAAACTTTTTTTCCAAAAAAAGTCGATCAAATTACCCCAGCGCATTTGAGCTTACGTCGGCGAGATCATTGGGAATCACGTCAACAAGCAGCAGAGCTACTGAGACCCAAAGGTTTTTATCAGCATTTTGATGGAGATTGTTTTCAAGCATATATTGATCATGCCTTAACGGAAGATCATGTGCGAGGTGGAGTCACTCTAACCATTCCTAAAGATGTGGAAGTTGCAATTTTTAGAAGTGGTCCATCTTATTGGTGGTTGCCGCATCCACAACCGCAAATACCTGTAGATTTGGTGATTGGTTCAGACAGTCCATTTTTAAAACGTAAATTTCCTCAAATCGTGAAAAAGAAATTTAATATTCCTTTTACAGTCACATCAGGGGGACATATGTTTCCTTTGGAGCATCCAGTTGAAACAGTTGAACTCGTCAAGCAATTGATACGAAAAAAATAATTGCTTTAAGGGGATATAGATTTTTCTATAGACAGACGATTACATGCGTATTGAATTTGATTTGGAAATTTATAATTTTGAATTGAATGATGTTGAGCAATAAAAAATGCATCCTAAGATGCATTTTTGGAGCATATTTCAACCTAAAAGTTGTTTAAAACTGACAGAACTGAATTGGTTTTTCAAGCATTTGCCCTTTATATAACACTTGACCATTATCCAAATGTTGAAGGGTGCCATTACAGATCCACTCAACGGCTTGTGGATAAATTAAATGTTCAAGAACATGTACACGTGCTGCAAGAGATTGTACATTGTCATGCAAATCAACTTTTAAAATGCCTTGTGTTAACGCCTGACCTGCATCCAATTCAGCGGTGACATAATGCACAGTACAACCATGCCACACATCCCCAGTTTTTAAAACACGTTCATGGGTATGCATACCTTTGTAGTTTGGTAAGAGAGAAGGGTGGATATTCACCATTTTACCTTGCCAAGCATTTACAAATGGGGCACTCAAAATGCGCATAAAACCCGCAAGAATAACCAAATCAACATCCCAATCTTTTAATTGCTGATGCATAACATCATCAAATGTTTCACGATTAGGATAATTTTTATGTTCAATTACACGAGTCGCAATACCTGCTTTTGTCGCGCGCTCTAAAGCATATGCTTCAGGTTTATTGGAAATTACTCCGACAATTTGCCCTGAAAGATTGGCATCAATCAAGGCTTGTAGATTACTTCCACTGCCTGAAACAAGTACAGCAATTTTAATCATGCGAAAACTTAGGCAAAAATGACACGAATTTTTTCGTCAGCGCCTTCAACAGAAGCTGGATTTTCCTGAATATGACCAATTTTCCAAGCTTTTTCGCCTTGAGTGGTCAACACTTCAATGGTTTTATCTGCATCATTCGCATCAACGGCAATCACCATGCCCACGCCACAGTTGAAAGTGCGGTACATCTCAAATTGTTCAACACCACCTTCACGTTGTAAAAGTTTGAACAGTTCAGGCCATTCCCATGAAGACTCATTGATTACAGCCTGAGCACCGTTTGGAAGTACACGTGGTAAGTTACCCGGTAAGCCACCACCGGTAATATGAGCCATGGCATGTACATCAACTTGCTTGCAAAGTTCAAGAACTGGCTTAACATAAATACGCGTTGGTTCCATTGCAACATCTGCAAGTGAGCGACCATCAATGATTTGTGTTAAATCAACGTTTTTCACATCCAGAATTTTACGAAGCAAAGAGTAACCATTTGAGTGCGCACCAGAAGATGCTAAACCAATCAAAACGTCACCCGCTTTAACTTTAGAGCCATCAATAATTTTGCTTGCTTCAACAACACCTACAGAAAAACCTGCAAGATCATAGTCTTCGCCTTCATACATTCCTGGCATTTCAGCAGTTTCACCGCCGACTAAAGCACAGCCTGCAAGTTCACAGCCTTGACCAATACCAGTCACTACATTTGCAGCAACATCGACATTGAGATGACCTGTTGCATAATAATCAAGGAAGAATAAAGGTTCTGCACCACACACTAAAAGGTCGTTTACACACATTGCAACCAAGTCTTGACCAATTGTGTCATGACGGTTTAAGTTTAATGCTAAACGTAGTTTTGTACCGACACCATCTGTACCTGATACAAGAACTGGTTCTTCATAACCTTTAGGAATTTTGCAAAGTGCACCGAAGCCGCCTAAACCACCCATTACTTCAGGGCGTGTTGTGCGTTTAGCGACTGATTTGATTCGATCGACAAGTGCGTCGCCCGCTTCAATATCGACACCAGCGTCTTTATAGCTTAAACCAGTGTTTGGGGTAGAAGTTGAGTTGCTCATAATTGAAGTCTCCGCATTCGCGCGAGGATTATACCTGAATATACGAAACTCTTATGTTATTTATGCGCCAAAATGTTATCTTTATTAAAATATTTTACTCTCAATAATGATTAAATTTGAAAAAGGCGTGATTCGATGCATGATCGGACTTTAAAACGAATTTTTATTCTTGCTGCAATCGCTTTTGTTCTATGGATTTTGTACTTACTGAAACCAGTCGTGATTCCATTTGTCGCTGCATTTCTGGTCGCTTATCTGTTTAGCCCAGTAGTTGAAAAGCTGACTAAATTTTTACCACGCTGGCTGTCTATTTCAGTGGTATTTATCGGAATAGGTGTATTGCTGACTTGGGCAATTTGGTTTGTGGTGCCTTTGGTTTGGAAACAATTAATCTATGCGCGCGACAGTATTCCTGCTGGAATTCATTGGGTGAATGCGACTTTTTTACCGTGGTTATCCAATAATTTTAATGTAGAGCACATGGAGCTTGATACAGACCAGATTTCTAAAGTGGTCATGGACTATGTACAAACCAACTATAGTGCAGACAGTATTCAATCGATGGCGTTAAAAATCGCGCAGTCTGGATTAAGTTTTATTTCGATTGGCGGTACGATTGTTTTAATTCCAATTATTGCATTTTATTTCTTGCTCGATTGGAACCGCATGTTAGAAAGCATGAAGGGATTTATTCCGCGCCAATATGAAAACAGCGTTCTAAACATCGTTGCTGAATGTCATAGTGTTTTGGGAGCTTTTGTCAAAGGTCAATTTTTAGTCATGGTCTTGTTGGGCATCGTATATGCCGTTGGCTTACAGTTGGTTGGATTGGAAGTCGGATTGATTATTGGGATGATTGCAGGTCTATGCAGCATTATTCCGTATTTGGGTTTTGGTGTAGGTATTATTGCCGCCATTATTGCCTGTTTCTTCCAATTTGGTCTTGATGTAAAACATTTATTGATGGTTTTAGCGGTATTTGGTGTTGGGCAATTGATCGAAGGATACATTCTGCAACCTTTCCTTCTTGGGGATAAAATTGGTTTATCACCAGTCGCTGTGGTTTTTGCGGTACTTGCTGGTGCGCAATTAGGCGGCTTTGTTGGGATGTTGATTGCGCTTCCTGTTGCTGCGGTGATCGTCGTTTTACTGAAACATCTCAAAGAGTTATATCAACGCAGTCAATTCTATAAGTCAGAAAGTACACTGGTCACCATACAAAATACTGGAAGTTCTGAGACAATTTCGGTTGAAAGCGATCAAGTTGATCTTGATATTGAAGTAAAAAACACGCAAGATACTGATGAATCGATTAAAACTGATCAAAATCCACTTTAGGAATGATTTGAATATATGCGTCAATTACAGTTGGATATAGAACCACAACTGGATGCCAGAATTAGTGATTTTTCTGGACCGGGTTGGGGACCTGTAATTGATGCTGTGCGTCAGCTTCATGCGGGCTTGATGAATCGTTTCTATATCTATGGTGGTGCTGGAACTGGAAAAAGCCATTTACTCTCTGCAATTTGTGATTCTTATTTAGAAATTGGTAAGTCTGCAATAAAAGTATCTTTACTGGAGTTGTTGGACGCTCCCATAGAAGCAATTACTTCCCTTGAAAGTTATGATCTGGTTGCCTTAGATGATATTGAGGCGATCAGTGGTGTGCCACATTGGCAAAAAGCAGTTTTCCATTTAATCAATAATAATAATGAAGATGGCGGGCAGTTGGTATTCTCATCGAGATTTGCGCCGATTGAATTAAAGCTCGAACTTCCTGATTTACAATCACGTTTAACCCAAGCAGTAAGTGTAAAAGTACCGAGTGGGCAGTCTTATGCAGATCGTCATGCATTATTACATTCTGTTCTGGAACGTCGGGGTGTACATTTTGACCCGCAAATAACGGAATATTTGCTATTACATGGACCACATCAAACGAGTACACTACTGCAATCTGTTGATCAACTAGAAAAATTATTGAAGGGTGAGAAAACTAAATTATCTCATGCGACACTAAGGCAACTCTATGCATTGATTGATGAGTATAGACAATAATTATTTGTATTTTATAGTGATTTTTGATCTATCTTTAATCTGATATGTGATCGACAGCGTATAAATAAAAATTCTTGAGAATTTTTATTAGCTGTGACAAAGTACGCAAAAAGGACTGATAGCAAAGCATTATGCTGGCTAATAAGAAATAATTAAAAGAAATCAAGGAGACTATAATGCTCAAACGGGGCATAGGCTTAGGATTATTATGTATTACTGGTCATGCATTCAGTGCAAATATTACTGTCACTACAACAGATGATATTGTAAAAGCAGACGATCAGTGTTCATTAAGGGAAGCAGTTGAATACGTCAATCAGGGCATGCCTGAAGCTGGCTATAACGGATGTGGTGGTAAAGATGCAACAGCAAAAATCATGTTGCAGGCAAATAAAGAATATTCACTGAATAGCCAAATACATATTTTAAAAGATGTGGCATTTGGCTCCGATTATCAAACCAATGTTAATGATACTGAGTCTATTGTTGGACGAAGAAATGCCATCATTAAAATGGTAGGTAAAGACCGTTTATTTCGAATTGAAAAAGCAATTGATCCAAACGCAACCACTCCTCCTGCAATGCTTAGTGTTGCTTTTGATGAGATCACTTTAAAAGGATGCGGGCAGTCGAATTGTGCGGATCAAGGTGGTTTGATTTATAACAAAGAATCGTTGGGTATCAGTAACGGTCAGCTTTTAGATGGTTCTGCCCGACAAGGTGGCGCAATTTATAATGCGGGTATATATAGCGCAAATACCGCGCTCAGTTCTGTGGTATTGTCAAAAACTTTAATTAAAGGCAATAAGGCAGCAGAGGGAGGTGTCATTTATACCGAACTGCCATCATTTATTATTTCTCAATCATTGATTCGAGATAATGAAACAAGCAACAGTAATAGTTCAAATTTTGAAACACAAAATCAATTCTCTGAAGATGCATTAAAAGCAATAGGTTCTTTTACTCCATTTGGAATTGTAAACAGTACGATTTTTAACAATAAAGGTTATGTAGTTAAAATCTATGATGCGATGCAAGTTAATAACATCACCATGATTTTAAATAGTATGGGTTTGATTGTGAATGCACCGCAGAAGAAGGGTTATGTTGCCAATAGTATTATTGCGCAAAATGGTGCACAAGATTGTACTGTGGTGGCTGGTGGAGAAGCTGAGCAAATCAGTAATAACCTCTACTCATCAGGCTGTGCTGGGTTTAAATCGACTGCAATGGGGAATGCTCAACTGATTGCAGGCGCAACAACTGAAGGTAAATGTGACTATAGTAGCAATGGTATTTTATGTCCTTTTGCAGAGTCTCCTACGATTGCCTTAGGATATTTTTTACCAAGAATTTTACCGAGCTATAATTCAGAAGAAGACTCGTTGATTATTAATCATGGACCTGCAGCACAAGATAAAATATTGTCATGCTCAGCAACTGACCAGCGTGGCAAGAATAGAGACATAAATGCTGAATTGTGTGATCGTGGTTCAGTTGAATTGGTGATCGACACGAGTAATATCTCTCTCGTTGGACAAGACATTCTCTATGGTGAAAAAGCTAAATTTTCCATTGCTGATCAGTTGCAAGATGGGGAGTTGGTGAGCCCTGAAAAATGTAAACAGATCTTCAATCGAGATGTGGATGACAATGGTAAACCATGGCAAATCGGTTGTCTTAAAACAGTGCAAACCAATACACCGTCTAAGGGTAGCTTAGTGATTGATCAAGCGGGTGATCTGGTTTATACCCCGAATGGGAATTGGCAAGGTTCAGATGAATTTAAAATTAGTGTAGTGACATCCACAACAAGTTTTAATAAATCAGATAACCCTTATATCACGATACCTGCACGAGTTGTACAAAGAAAACCTGATGATTTTAAAGATTATAAAGTCAAAACATCTGGCGGGAGTTTAGGGTTTTTCTCTATCGTAGGTCTTATTGGATTAGCTGGTTATAGACGTTTAAAAAATAAGTAAGGGATTGACGATGAAAAACTATAAAAAAGGATTTCTGACACTTGTTATATTGTCGACCATGTCATTAATGGCGGCAGAAGATAAAACGATTTATGTCACGACTTTTGATGATGAAGATGGGACAAATCCTGACAAGTGTTCTTTGAGAGAAGCATTACACGCTGCTGCCATACACAAAGCTTATGGTGGCTGTAGTGCTGGGCAAATATATTCAACAGTGCCGAACGTGATTCAGTTAGAAGCAGGTGAGTATAAGTTAAACAAAGAGTTAAGACCAAATTCTGATGTCTCTATCGTTGGGAAAGAACCAGGAGACTACAGTCGCCATGATGTACTCACCAATCAATTTCCTGCAGCAATTCCGATTAGAACCATCATTTCTGGTCAAGGCAATTCACGTATTTTTAATACCATCTATGAAAATAAGCCAGGCTTAGTGCTCAATGATTTAATTTTAAAGGATGGTTCAAGTTTAGGTGACAGTAATTACAGTGTTGGTGGGGCAATTTATGCAGGTGGAGCACTGACTTTAAATAATGTCAATATCCTGAATTCCAAAGCAAAAGTAGGTGGTGCGATTTATTTAAATGATGTGACCAGTTCACTCAATATAAATTATGGCGTTTTTGATGGGAATAGTGCGGATCAAGGCAGTGTACTTGGGATGACCTGCTCAGATAATTTAGAATTTACGACACGTACCATTGGAATTAACTATGCAAGCTTTTTGAGAAATGGATCTGAAAATAGCTTAAGTATGTTTAGCTTTTGTGGACAACCTTCGGTTACATTTACCGCCAATACCATTACTGATAATATTGCAAATTCAAATCAAGGCAGTATTATTCAATTTACGCAGAAGACACCTCAAGGAAAGGTGAATTTGAGTAATAATTCCGCGTTAAGTTTAGTGAGCAATACCATTGTTAAAAATACCGCATGGTCGACATTGTTATATGGTTTTAATGGTGTAAAAGCATTAAGTAATAATATTTTGGCCTACAATACTGGCAAGTCTTGTCGTTATGCAGATGGTGATGTCAGCAAGGTCGAAAAATCACGTGTTGTACTGACCTATAACGCTTTGACAATGTCCACGGGAAATGATCAATGCGAAGTTGCAGAAGAAGTTAGGAAAGATGGCAAAGACAATACCTTTGACGTCAGCAATATTAACTTCTCAACACTTTTAAATGAACTTGAGCCACCTACTGAATCTACTGGTTTTATGCCGATGTATTTTCCTAAAAACTTGGGGACAGACAAAGATTTGGTGGATATCGGTTATACAGGCTGTAGTGGTAAAGATCAGCGTGGTGTAACTCGTGTCATTGCAGAAAATTCGAATGGCATAAATGATGTTGCCAACTCTTGTGATATCGGCTCAACTGAGGTTTTACGCTTAACAGCGAATAATCTTAGCGCAACCAATAGTTCTGTCGTACAAATGTTGAACTCGTATCAAACTGTACTGGATAATTATAATAAGTTATTGGAAGATCCAGCGACCAATAAAGATTATATACCTTTCTATAAAATACAAGTTGAAACCTATAGTAATTTAATCAAATACACCAAATCTGATCAGAAATATCGGACAATATTTGTTGATCCTTTTGCCGCGAATCTTCCTGCTGAGATTGTAACGAAAAATGCAAGTGGTCAAGATACACGTGTAGTAAAACATTTAAATACGGATAACTATACAGTAACTGTAAAAGCGCTTGGTGTGGGCACATTGAATGATAAAAAGGTATTTGTAGGCAAAGAAGATCCAAACTTTAAATGTGAATGGAATCCAAATCTGAAGAGAATCATGTTATGGCGTATCAATGATAATGTTACACCATCAGGTGATAATGAATTCTGTAGTTATCAGTTGCAATTAATTGCAGATCCAAGCATAAAATCTTCTGCATATATCATTGGAAGCTTTACCAATATTGCACCAATCGCTAAAGACGCAACATTGAATATTGAATATGGTTCAACCAAACCATTGGATGTTGATTTACTGCAATATGCCAATGATGACGGTGATGGAAATGTTGCAGCCTTAACAGCAAAACCGAATAAACCAAAATTCTATGTCAATCCAGAAGGGATTGAGCTGCCTATTCGAATTGCAAATACCATTGACCCTGTAGTGATTACATCAGACCGTAGTGGACCATGTCCTGGCGATGACGGTAAATATACCTGTTATAACGGTAAGGTCCATATCCAACTCAGAAGTACACTTGATCCATTCAGTTATAATTTTACTTACTATGTGTATGATGCTGATGGGAAAATTTCAAATTCAGCGACAGTGAAATTGCAAAACTCAGGAACAGCACCAGGCAGTCCACGTGTCAGTGGTGGTGGGGCGTTTGGATGGGTGAGTTTATTTGGTTTGTTTGGATTGGTCGGGTATCGTCGCTATCAGATGCATAAACAAGCGAAATAACAATTGAGGTTTATAAAACCAGCTTTTCGAAGCTGGTTTTTTTTATATCTGTATATTTTTTGCTATTTAGTTAGGCTTTAAGCTGAATTTGTATTATAAGTTTTAATTAGACAGGGTGAGTCTGATGATTGCCCTTAAATCATTGAAAAATTATTCATTTTGAACTGATATGAAACAATTTACTGTACTGACTCCACTTGAACAGATTTCTTGTAATGCTGATGAATTGCTTTCAATTAAACGTAATGACCTCGTTCCATTGTTGGATAATCAAACCCGACTCAATTTGTATGCGGATCAATTAATCCAAGCACAGTCGGTACTGTTAAAAAGTATTGATCCGAATTTGACACAAAAGTTAAGTCAAATTATTGCGCAAATTATTGAGCAGTTATCAGCATCAAAGAAAAAGTTGAACCAAAGAAAATTCAACGCCATACAAAAATGGTTGGGCTTAGATTTAGAGTTTAGTGTTGGTCAAGTAAAGTATTTAAGAGATTTAGAGAGCTCAATTGATGAAGCCAAACAATTAAGCCAACGATTGCAAGTTGAAATTCAAAAGTCAGAATCTCGTTTTCAACAAGCCAATGGTCTAAGAGAGCAAATGGCAAAATATATTCGTGCAGCACAGGAATTTTTAGATGAATATCCTGTGTTTGTGCAACAACGTCATCCTTTGGATAATTTTTCCGAGCGTTTGTCAAAAAAGATCAACACTTTGCAGACTTTACAAGCCAGTAATGATATTGCATTGGCACAGATGCAGTTAACGCAACAACTTTCCTTAACATTATTGGATCGTTTTAATGAAGCGCAACACGTCTTAATTCCTGCATGGCAGTATCATGTGAAACAGAGTAGTGCACAAAATTCTTTGGTGACGACTGAAGAACTTGATAAAAGTCGTGATAAATTAATTCAATCTTTAAAGAAATCATTAGAAAATAAATAGGGTAGATCTATGAGCGAATCGAATCAGCAACCATTAACAACACAAGCAGATTCTATGACAGCAAAAACAACAGAATCAAATTCTCCACTAGAAATCCAAAAATTTGAACAATTGAATCTCAAAGAGATTGGTTTAAATACAGAGGATTTTAATGAGGTTGTTAATGCCCATAAAGACTTGGCAAATATTAACCATGCAGCAGTTGCTGAGTATGGAAAAAATATTGCAAGCAAGACCTCCTCTTATACTGATGAATTATTGAATCTGGTTAAAAATAAAGACCTCGATGTGACTGGGCAAAAGTTGAATGAAGTGGTACAAGTTGCACAACAACTCAACACATCGAGTATTTTGAACCAATCAAAAAGTTCAGGATTTATTGGCAGTCTTTTAAATAAGTTTAAAGGCGCAAAACAAAGTTTTGACCAACATTTTAATACCACCAAAGAACAAATTGATTCACTGGTTAAAGAAATTGAAACTTCGCAAACGGGTTTAAAAGCACGTGTAGATACCTTGGACCGTATGTTTAACGGTGTACAGGAAGAATATCGTCAATTGGGGATTTATATTGCAGCTGGGCGGATTAAGCAAGAGGAAGTACAACAAGAGATTGCCTATTTATCTGCACAAGAACAAGATCAAAAAACCAATCAACGTGTTTATGACCTCAATCATTTAGCCAATAATTTAGAAAAAAGAGTCAGTGATTTGCAAGTTTTGCAACAATCTGCGATGCAAACTTTGCCTATGATTCGAATCATTCAGTCAAATAATATGATGTTGGTTGACAAATTCTACGCCATTAAAAACATCACATTACCAGCATGGAAAAACCAAATTAGTTTAGCGATTTCTTTAAATGAACAACGCAACAGCGTACAACTTGCCAATACGATTGATGATGCGACCAATGAGCTGTTAAAACGCAATGCCGATTTGCTCCATCAAAATTCAGTAGATACAGCCAAAGCCAATCAACGTTCAGTGATTGATATTGAAACACTTGAACATGTTCAAAATACCCTCATTAAAACAGTGAATGATGTGATTCAGATCCAAAAAGAGGGCATGCAAAAACGTGAAGAGGCTTCAACCCGAATCAAAGCTTTGCAGTCGAACTTACAGCAGTTGGTCTTGGACAATACTGCGCAGCAATCTTGAAATCAATCTTAAATGTGCTCATTGATGTCTTGAATAAAGGTGTAATACTTGACTGAAAAAAATCAACATGCTGTAGATATTCAGCAAATAGAACATGGATTAAAAATGTTGCAACGCCGTAAGTGGAATCTTACGGCAGCAGCAGTGGTACTGTCCGCTGTTGGTGTAGCAAGTTTGATTTCTTTATTTTTTCAGCAGGAATGGGTCTTTAACATGTTTGGGGTGGCTCAACATGTGCATCAATTGCATCTGCCTTATATGGTTGATCAGCAATTAAGAGACGCAATTTATCAACCTGATTATTTGATGAACGCTTTTTCATGGTTGGGTTGGTTAATTTTAAAATTGATCGTTTCTTTTATTGGGGCATTTTTTGTCATTAAATTACTTAAAAAGTTACGATTTTTCTTGATTCGTTTTCAATCATTTATACTCAAATTTGTTGCATGGCTTATCGCTTTTATTGTGATATGGTCGGGTTTGACTTATGTACAATATGATCTAAAAGATGAGGGTGATAAAGAACTTAAAGCTTTTGTTCGTTATGATCAAAATATTCAACACAGTAATATTTACCAATATCTCAATAAATCTGAATTGCCAGAGCCTGTACAAAATTATTTATTGGCACAGACCGCATTAATGCACAAACCTGTAGATCAAGTGGTTGCAACAGTCTATGCAGAAAAGCTCATCAAAGCAGAGCAAGGCGATCCTCAATTCTTAGAATATGGATTTAAGCCAGAACAGTTATGGACGATTCAACATCAAGTATTTGATCAAGCGGTTTCACCACTTGCCAAAGGTGTAGAAACGCAAGTGAATCGTGCAAATTTTTGGTCTAATATTGTCGAAAAGATGTTATGGGGAATTAGTGCAATTGGCTTAGTGTTAGGGTTATTCTTCTATTTGATTGCTTATCGGATGAGCAAACGTTTACAGCGGATCGGTCATCGGATGAGTTAATGTTGTAACTGTGATAGCCCGGATTTCAAGCGAATAAAAAGCACTTTTCACTTTGATGAAAAAGTGCTTTTTATGGTGTGATTGGAATTAACTAAGCTACATCTTTTGCTCGTTGGGTAATGAGTTCCTTGAGTTCAAGTGTATCGAAAGTTTTATCCCAAATTTCACCATCAACTAAATAGTAAGGGGTTGGGTGCTTACCAAAGCTCTGTACATAATGGGTAATTTCAGCCTGTTTATCCGCAACTTCTTTATGCTGAATTGAACGTAGTACCTTATTGCCATCCAGCCCCATACCTTCAATGACTTGTTTCAGCACTTCAGGATTAGCAATGTCTTTACCATGCGCAAAAATAGCGTGAAATAAAGCTTGGGTTAAAGCAAACTGATCAAAGACATTATCCAAAGCTAAAATTGCCTGATGCGCCAAGCGACTATTGGGCATACGTTTCATATGTTCAATATCAACGGTTAAGTCTTGACTATATGCTGCAAATTTTGCCATATCGAGTTTACGATTTGCCTCTTTAGTTCCGTATTTTTCAGTCAAATATTGGTAAATATCGAGGCCTTGTTCAGGAATTTCTGGTAAAACTTGCACAGGTAATAATTCGATTTTTTTCGCCGTAGGCTGATTCCAATGCTGTTTAAGTTTTTCAAACGCAACATAGCTCATTGGATAGACGATATCGAATACGAACTCTATTTTCATTGTTTTACCTCATCACTGATGTATTTAGAAATTGTGATTAAGTACACGTTGTTGTACTTAATAGGAGAAACGACAACATCAATTTAGCTTAAAACTTTGTGCAATCGTCGCGCACGTTTTTTTGTAGAAAGATGGTCGAAGAAATATTATTTTTATTGAAAATTAATTTAATTTTAAGTTTCAAGGTTGCAATGATTTCGATTGATTTTATCGACAATGCCCCGATATAGAAAAGGAATTTAAAAATTTAAGTATGATAAGGGGGGGAAGCAATGATGCATATTAAACAGAGAAAGGTTAAACTAAAAAACCGATTGATTTAATGAAAACAAACTGTTTTATCTATTTTTTAAATAGACGTAATATACATTCAACGAAAGAAATTTACTCCCTTGGAGATTGTTAGCATGTTAGATACAAATACTTCTGCTCAATTAAAAACTTTGTTAGAGCGTCTTGAAAGCCCAATTGAAATTGTTGCTTCTTTAAATGGTTCTGAGAAATCAGATAAAATTAAAGAGTTGGTAACAGAAATTGCGGCACTTTCAGATCAAGTCACAGCACGTTTTGATGGTCAAAATGAGCGTAAACCTAGCTTTGGTATCGCAAAAGTAGGTGAGCAACCACGTGTATTCTTCGCTGGTTTGCCAATGGGACATGAGTTCACTTCACTGATCTTGGCTTTGTTACAAGTTTCTGGTTATGCACCAAAAGTTTCTGATGAAGTTTTGGCGCAAGTGAAAGGCTTGAACCTTACAGCAAACTTTGAAGTGTTTGTTTCTTTAAGTTGCCATAACTGTCCAGATGTTGTTCAAGCATTGAACTTAATCGCGATTAATAACCCTGGTACGACTGCAACCATGATTGATGGTGCATTCTTCCAAGATGAAGTTGAAGAACGCAAAATTTTAGCTGTCCCGATGGTTTTCCAAAATGGCGAACATATTGGTCAAGGTCGTATGACTTTGGAAGAAATCGTTGCGAAATTAGACAGCGGTGCTGCGGCTAAAGATGCTGAAAAGCTGAATGCTAAAGACGCGTTTGATGTATTGGTGATTGGTGGTGGACCTGCTGGTGCAACATCTGCGGTATATGCTGCACGTAAAGGGATTCGTACAGGTATTGTCTCTGAGCGTTTTGGCGGTCAAGTGATGGATACCATGGATATTGAGAACTTTATCTCTGTACAGAAAACTCAAGGTCCAAAGTTTGGTTCTGATATGGAAGCACATGTACGTGAGTACGGTGTGGACATTATGAACTTACAAAAAGTAAAAAACATTGTAGGTGCGGATCAAACAACCAATGGTTTGGTTGAAGTTGAACTGGAAAATGGTGCAAAACTTGAATCAAAAACAGTCATCTTGTCAACAGGTGCACGTTGGAGAGAAATGAATGTACCTGGCGAGAAAGAGTATAAAACACGCGGTGTTGCATACTGCCCACATTGTGATGGCCCGTTATTTAAAGGCAAAAAAGTTGCTGTGATTGGTGGTGGTAACTCTGGTGTGGAAGCAGCGATTGACCTTGCTGGTATTGTTGAGCATGTTACCTTGATCGAGTTTGATACTAAACTACGTGCTGACCAAGTACTTCAAGATAAGCTCAATAGCTTGCCAAATACTACAGTGATCATGAATGCACTTTCTACGGAGGTGATTGGTGATGGTTCTGTCGTGACAGGCTTGAAATATAAAGATCGTGCCACTGATGAACTTCATACCCTTGAACTTGCAGGAATCTTTGTACAAATTGGCTTATTACCAAATACAGATTTCCTAAAAGAAACTGCTGTAGAACTTTCTAATCGAAATGAAATTGTGGTGAATGATCGCAATGAAACCAATGTGAAAGGTGTCTTTGCTGCAGGTGACTGTACAACCGTACCTTATAAACAAATCATCATTGCCGCTGGTGAAGGTGCAAAAGCTTCTTTATCTGCATTTGATTATATTATTCGTTCAGGTCAATAATGACTTGAACACTGTTGAAGTGTAAAGTCAGCATAGCCTCCATGATACTGACTTTAGCACTGTTAAACTGATGGCTTTACCCTTGATAGGAATTGAGTTGCTAACAGCTCAATTCCTTTTTTTGTCATAAATGTTGAATGAATTTATGGGGTTGTTTTTGTCTGTAGATTTCTAACGAGTGTTCGGGTTTTTTCTTCAGCAGCAAGGATAGAGTTTTCTAGCAACGTGCCACCAGTTTCCTGATGTTCAATGGCGATTTCATGAATTTTTTTGATCCCGATAAAATTAAATGCAGTTTTTATAGCAGGCTCTACATGGTTGGCAAAAGGCGCATCAGCTGAATCAAAATCATGTCCACCACGAGCAGAAAGAAGTACTAGATTTTTTTGATCATCAATCAGACCTGAATATGGCTGTGCTTGGGTGATATCAAAAGAATAGGTTTTATTCATACGCACAAGATGATCAATATAGGCTTTTAGATGAGCAGGAGGTCCAAAGTTATACATGGGTACGCCCAGTACAATTACATCCGCCCATTGTATTTCTTCAATCAGTTCATCACTGAGTTTTAAGCGTTGTTGTGCTTTTTCTTCGGATTCTGCATAGCCGAATTCTGAAATGATCCATTCTTCATCAATATAAGGTATGGGATTTTGTCCTAAATCACGATACTTAACATCAATAGATGAATCATTTTCACGCCATTGTTGAATAAATAATTCCGTCAAACGTCTGCTTAAAGAACCATGTGGGTGTGTTCCAGAAATACCACTTCTTAAACTGGTGTCTATTTTAAGTATATTCGTCATATTAATACGCTGTTGTTGATGTATTCATTATGATTTTTATTTAATTTGAAAAAAACGACAAACGATAAAAATACATGTTATAAATGAATTTAATTCATCCATGCATGTGATTTCATGGCTTTACACAATACACTCGAACAATTGTTGGCTTTTCAATATGTCGCAGAAGAACTGAGCTTTAAGAAAGCAGCAGATCAGCTCTTTTTAACGCCAACGGCTTTAAGCCATCGCATCAAAAAGCTAGAACAGCAATTGAATTTACAATTGTTTGAACGACGTACAAGATCAATTACGCTGACACCTGAAGGGGCTTATTTGTTGAAGCATGTGCGGTCTGGATTTGAACAGATTCAATTTGCTTTACATCAACTTGAACAGCATAAACAACGACTTTTCACCATCACAACGACACCATCTTTTGCAAGTGAGTGGATCATTCCGCATTTGCCCGAATTGCAACAGCGTTTCCCCAATATTATGTTTCGGGTGCATGCAAGTTATGATTTGGTCAATATGGCTTCTGGTTTATATGATTTAGCGATTCGTTATGGTTCTGGAGGCTATCAACATGTTAATGCTGAATTTCTTGCAACGGATGAATATGTTGCTGTTGGGTATGCTTCTTTAGATATAGAATCAATGGATTGGTCAAGCGTACCATTGATTCACTTCACTTGGGGAGATGAATATTGCCCCAATCGTGTTAATTGGCAAAAATGGTTTGAAAAACAAGGTTTGCATATACATGCAGGACAACCACAAGTGTTTTATACGCAGGAAAGCCATGCAATTCAGGCGGTATTGTCAGGGCAGGGTGTGGCATTATTAAGTCGTACCGCAATTGCCAATGACTTAAAGCACGGACGTATGAAAATTGTTTCTGAACATATTGAAACAGCATGGAACTATTATTTATTGACATTGCCTAACGCAGATTTTGTTGTTGAAGAGGTCAAAAGATGGTGCAGAGAGAAATTTTCACAAGATTATTTGGACTAATTCAATAAGAAAAAGCCAAAGTGTTCCCCAAATACACTTTGGCTTCTCCTTAATTTTATTGTTTTACCCTGTTAATGAGCTGCGCTGCCACTGCCCAATTCCATGTTGTTTATTGTTTTTGTTATTTGCTGATATATTAATAAAGCAAAATACGTTCCAAGATCAGCACTTGTTAAAAAAACTTTCTATCCAAAGAAACTTAGATAATGAAAACGATTTAACAATTGCGCTTGGCTTTCAATGTGCTCAGGATTTTGAACGATGCATTCAATAGGACAAACATCTACACAAGTTTGGCGATCATAAAATCCAACGCATTCTGTACAACGTTCGCTATCGATTTCATAAATATCCTGACCTTCAAAAATTGCTTGATTGGGACACTCTGCAACACACATATCACAATTGATGCATTTATCAGTAATCATTAAAGCCATTTTGATATCCTATACTGCTTGGTAAGCCAATGATGATGCTGAAATATCAGCAGTTGAATTAGGTAAGTTTCTAATTAATAAAGCATATTGCATATCAACATCCGCAGGGATTGGGATTTCGACAATATGCCCAGATCCTTTTGCATCCACAATAGGCTGTCTCTTTTTGTCCAATATCTGATTAAGGGTAAAGGTGATATTGCCCGATGTTGTCATCAGCTCCAGCGAGTCTCCGACTACAAAGCGATTTTTTACATCAATTTTGATGTAATCCTCATTTCTTTCTAGCACTTCGCCCACAAATTGTTGATGGTTAAAACGAGATGAGCCCGTTTCATAATTTTGATATTCAGCATGCACATGTCGGCGTAAAAAACCTTCGGTATAACCACGATTTGCTAAACCTTCGAGTTGTGTCATCAACGCCCAGTCAAACGGTTTACCCAGTTGTGCATCATCAATCGCTTTACGATAGATTTGCGCCGTTCTTGCGCAATAAAAGTAAGATTTGGTGCGTCCTTCAATTTTTAAAGAATGGATGCCCATCTTGGTTAAGCGATCTACATGTTGAACGGCACGTAAGTCTTTAGAATTCATGAAGTAGGTGCCATGCTGATCTTCTTCAGCAGCAAACATATCTTCTTCATGACGTTGTAATAAAACCGGCTCGCCAAATTGATGTTGTTGTATGGCGTGTTGCTCGTCGGCATCTTTATTGTTGCAACATACTGATGCTGTCTCCAGTGATTGGACTGGAATGACATCCCCAGATGCATCTTCTGCTGCTTCGTGAATATTGTACTCCCAGCGACATGCATTGGTGCAAGCGCCTTGATTTGCATCACGTTTATTCATATAGCCTGAAAGTAAGCAACGACCGGAATAAGCCATACAGAGTGCACCATGTACGAAAACTTCAATTTCCATATCGGGTACATTCTGCTTAATTTCCTCAATTTCTTCGATAGATAACTCACGTGACAAAATCACACGAGTGAGTCCCATATTTTTCCAAAACTTCACTGTTGCCCAATTGACTACATTTGCTTGTACAGATAGATGAATCGGCATCTGTGGAAAGTTCTCTCGAACCATCATAATCAAGCCTGGATCCGACATGATGAGCGCGTCAGGTTGCATTTCAATGACAGGTGTAAGGTCGCGAATGAAGTTTTTTAATTTAGCATTATGCGGTTGGATATTGACCACAACATAAAATTTTTTACCCAACGCATGTGCTTCGGAAATTCCAATTTTTAAATTGGCATGATCAAATTCATTATTACGAACTCTTAAACTATAGCGAGGTTGACCTGCATATACAGCATCTGCACCGTAGGCAAATGCATAACGCATATTTTTCAGTGAACCTGCTGGAGAGAGAAGTTCTGTAATGTGAGAGATGCGCATAAAAATCTAAAGGCATACTAAAAATATGGTTTTATTGTAAGGGTTTAAAAATAAGATTCAACCTAGTAAAACACTCAGGATTATTAGGTTGATTTACAGTTAAAAATAAATTAATTCAATGATTTATGTTTAATTTATATTTCTTTTATGCACGTCGATAAGAATTATTTCACTCTTTTTAATGCTTGATTGATAATAATTTCACCATCTTCTTTAGAAAATGGATGTAATTGTGGAGCAGATAATATATCTAAAACCATTTCAGAAGGACGGCATAAACGAACACCTAATTCAGTGACGACGAAAGGACGATTAATCAGAATAGGGTGTTGCAGCATGAGCTCGATGAGCTGATCATCATTGTATTGTTGCCGTTCTAAATTTAAAACTGTGTAAACTTCAACATTTTTACGTAGTACATCTTTGATAGATAAACCCGATTGTTGGATGAGCTGAATCAACTGTTGTTTGCTGGGTGGATGATTTAAATACTCAATGATTTCTGGCTCTATTCCCGCATTTCGAATCAGTGCAAGAGTATTGCGGGAAGTCCCACAGTCAGGATTGTGATAAATTTTAATTTGAGATGACATAGATTTTAAGGCGCCATAGTGATTTGTGATCTTGTATTTATATATGGATATGCGTATATTCGCAATACTGAATATGGTGAATGAATAAATTGAGCAATCGTTATGCATCAAACAGATTTCTTTAAATGCTTATCTGACCCGACACGTCTAGATATTTTAAAAATGTTGGTGGCAAAAGACAGTGTTTGTGTATGTGAAATCACAGAGGTCTTGAATTTAAGTCAACCTAAGATTTCAAGACACTTGGCTTTGTTGAGAAATCTATCAATTGTATTGGATCAACGAAAAGGGCAATGGGTGTATTACCGATTGAATCCTGAACTTCCTGATTGGGCGAATGAAATATTAAATATTATCACCTTGGCAAATCACAACCTGATAGAAAAACATTCAGGTCTGATGAATATTAGTCATTGTTGTGAGTAAATCATGATGCGTTTTACCCAGCAGACTTCGAAAATGTCTTTTCTTGATCGACATCTGACATTATGGATTTTTATGGCTATGGCATTCGGAATTGCTATTGGCATATTTTTCCCGCAGGTATCGACAAATTTAAATCATTTAAGTTTAGATTCAGTCAATATTCCGATTGCGATGGGTCTCATTTTAATGATGTACCCACCACTTGCCAAAGTGGATTATAAAACGCTACCACAGGTATTTAAGGACAAGCGAACACTGCTTTTATCTTTATTGCAAAATTGGTTGATTGCACCGTGTTTGATGTTTGTTTTAGCCATTATTTTTTTACATCAGTATCCTGAATATATGACGGGTTTGATCCTGATTGGACTGGCGCGCTGTATTGCCATGGTGTTGGTATGGAATAATTTGGCTGGCGGTGATAATCAGTACGTTGCGGCTTTGGTTGCTTTCAATAGCATTTTTCAAATTCTTTTTTTTAGTAGCTATGCTTGGTTGTTTCTAGGTATTTTACCTCCGTATTTTGGTGTAGAAGCTAAATTCATTGACGTCGGTTTTTGGACCATTACTCATGCTGTTTTAGTCTATTTGGGCATTCCATTTCTTTTGGGTTTTTTGAGCCGTGCGATACTGGTCAAAATGAAGGGGTTGGATTGGTATACAAATATTTTCATCCCTAAAATCAGCCCAATCAGTTTACTGGCATTATTGTTTACCATTGTGGCAATGTTCAGCTTAAAAGGCGCTGATGTGATTAGTCTTCCTTTAGATGTATTGCGGATTGCGATTCCATTGGTTCTGTATTTTGTACTGATGTTTTTCCTAAGCTTTTTTATGAGTAAATGGATAGGAAATGATTATGCCAAAACAACGGCTATTTCATTTACGGCTGCAGGCAATAATTTTGAATTAGCGCTAGCGGTTGCGATTGCCACCTTTGGTTTGGCATCGCCTGTTGCCTTTACAACGATCATTGGTCCATTGGTAGAAGTTCCAGTTCTGATTTTATTGGTCGGGGTATCGTTGAAATTACATAAAACAGTATTTCAAAAAATTCAATAAACCAGAACTCAATGAAACATGGGACTGAGCGAATAATCGGAGTAAATCAATTATTCTGAGGCTTCTAGTTTTTTGATGATTTGACAGTGATCAATGGTGGTATTTAATGAGCAGGACTGACGTAATTGTTGTAATTGAGATTTAAAATTTTGCAATTCATGAATACGCGTTTCGACATGTTGAATATGTTCTTCGATCAACTGATCGATCACTTTACAATCCTGTTCAGGATGCTGAATTTGTTCTAAAAGTTGGGTAATTTCATGTAAGGTCATGTCCAATGAACGACAGCGTTTGATAAAAATCAGTCGTTTTAAGCAATCTTCATCATAGTATTTATAATTGTTTTCTGCGCGATAGCTGGACTGAATGAGCTGTTTTTTTTCATAAAAACGTACAGTATCAGTTGAAAGCTGAGTTTTTTTTGCAAGATCACTGATTAAATACTGCTGCATGATTATTCCTCTATTTTTTGCTTGACCTTGGACTTACTCCATAGTTTTAAATAGCAGTATAGCTTAATTTGATTATTGTCTATACCGCTCTTGCAATTACATTAAAAAAAAGATCATGAGGTTGCTTGTGCAAAGACAAATCAACAACTGATATTTCACTCAGGAGATCTGTCATGGCATGTACATGTAGTCATGAACCTGCACCACAAAAACCGAATAGTAAGTTTAGAACGGCTTTGTGGATTGCTTTATTTATCAATCTTGCCATGTTTTTTGTCGAGCTGATTGGTGGTGCTTATGCACACTCTTCAGCACTATGGGCTGATTCACTCGACTTCTTTGGTGATGCTGTCAATTATGCAGTTTCTTTGGCTGTTTTAGGGGCAAGTTTGTATTGGCGGGCAACGGTTGCATTATTTAAAGGCGCAATCATGGCAATTTTTGGATTTGTGGTAATTGCAAAAACTATTTATGCATATATACAGGGGATTCCGCCCGAAGCAATCACAATGGGCGTTATTGGTGTCCTTGCACTTATTGCCAATGTGATTTCAGCAGTTGTGCTTTATGCATTTAGAGATGGGGACTCAAACATGCAATCTGTTTGGTTGTGTAGCCGCAATGATGCGATTGGGAATGTCGCGGTAATTTTTGCTGCAATCGGTGTATTTGGTACGGGAAGTATGTTCCCTGATTTGATTGTCGCAGTGATTATGGCAACTTTAGGGTTAACAGGTGGATATCAGGTGATTAAAAAAGCGAATCAAGAACGTAAACAAAATACTGCCTCACAACCAGCTTTAGAGTCGCGTTAAATTAAAGTATAGGGGGATGGGGGATATAAGAACTTCGACTCGGATATGTATGAAAAGCGCATCTTGATTGAGAAACGTGGATCGAAGTGAAAAATATTGATGATTTTTGTTTTGGTTGAGGTGGGATTCTGAAGGAATATCGACTGAGAAATTTTCACTCAATCGTAATAGTGCAAGTTTTGCTAATAAAGCCTCACTTTGATTTTACTGCTGTCGTTTTAAAGAAATATCCTGCTCATCCTTAATATCGTTGGTATTCATGGCGCCATACCGCAAAATATGATCGCAGTGCCAGCAAATGATGCCAATTAAACATGTTAGATAAAATTTGGCTGATGAAAAACATTAAATTGTTGCAGTACAAATTTTCATTTTGCTCCAAAAATTATTCCACAGAGCTAAATATTCAGACTGAATTTGCTGTAGATGTTGTTGATTTTCTGATGAGTAGCATTGTGCAAGCAATGTCCAAATATCATCTTGATGATTGTCATCATTGGCGAGTGTTGAAGCCTCCTGGTCAGCCAGACCATGACATGCATAGTAGCCCTCGATATAGATGCTATTATAAATCGCCATATTGTTTCGCAATGCTTCACTAAATTTGATCACCTGTAGTTCTGTGCACGCCAAAATCAGCAGAAGGTCAGCATAAGAGGACAAATGTTTTTGTATATACTCGGCGAGTGCATATGCTTCGATTTGAGTTTTACTTTGATCTAATGGTTCTAGGTCTAACTGCTGCATTAATTTTAAGAAATACACCAGATGAGATTTAGCAGCTGAACTTTGTTCAAGTTGATGGGTATTGAAACCCAATTCATCAATTAAGTTGAGCGACAGCAAGTAACGTGCATAAATTTTTGATGCGATTCTATTTTCTTCTAAGATATTTGAGTTTTGTTCCAACTTGTACGCTTGGTAGATTACCATGCTCAAAGCATCAGTAAAATTTTTAACGATAGCAGTAAAATAATTGATATGGATAAATTTTAATTGATCCAAACTAAATTGGCATTGATGAAGTTGCTCTAATATTGGATGTTTAAATAGAGGATGTTGTTGTGTCAGTCGCTTGAGATGATTTACAGCTTGAGTATTTTGTTGCCATATTTCAGGTTTTAAAGAATTTTGGATGAACTGCAGCAACTCAAGACGAGTATGTTCTGATTGCGTAAAAGAGAATATGTTCATATGCTGCATTGAAATTTTAATTTTACCGTTTTTATCATAGTCAAAAATAAATTAATTTGCTAGTATTAACTCAATTTTAATATTTTATATTTCAGACACTTGTCCTTTGTTCAAGATTGTTTTGTGCAAAAAATCTATGTTGTTGCAAATTTAAGATATAATTCCTATCATATCGTGAAGTAACGCCTATATATGTGCTGCTCTTATAAGCTAATGCCTTAATTTTAATCTTAAATTTTTATACGTTGGGTAAAAATAAATGTCAAAAAAAGAGGACATCATTAATACAGCGCTGAAACTCTTTAATTCTTATAGCTATAATTCTATTGGTATAGACCGGATTATTAGTGAGTCTGGCGTTGCAAAAATGACGTTTTATAAGTATTTCCCATCTAAAGCGAAATTGATTGAAGAGTGTTTAGTGACTAGAAATCATAATTTGCAACAATCCCTAGGTGCTGCAATAGCCGAGTGTGATCCTGACGATTATTTATCTCATATTAGAGCTATTTTTGTGTGGTACAACGCTTGGTTTCATTCAGCAGATTTTAATGGTTGTATGTTCCAAAAAGCGGTTGAAGAAATTTCAAAAATATATCCTTCATCATTGCAACCAGCAATTGATTATAAGGAATGGTTAAAAGGGCATTTGAGTCATGCTCTACGTCATTTAGGCATAAAACAAGATGTTCAAATGGCAGGTTTTTTGTCGAGTATCCTTGATGGAATGACGATTCAAGCTCAGATTGATCCCAAGCAAGTGAGTTTAGATGATTATTGGAAAAGAGTAGAAACTTTGATCCAAATGGAATTGGCAGTCGCTTCTTAATATTGAATATTCGCAGGACAGTTTATGTCGAATTGAAGCTTATGCATAAATTTATGTTCAAGCTTCACTGTCGAATATTAAAATAAAAAAGCGCGATAACTTTATGCTATCGCGCTTTGCTGATAAGTTTCTTATGTACTTAACGCTTATTGCATTCACAATCAACGTTAAGATGATGAGATGCTTAAGCGTCTTCTTATATTTATTTCTTTTACCCTCTGAATGCACATGTCATTCGGTTTTATTTCAGCTAAATAGACAGACTTGTCTGTTTGAGTGAATTATAAAGAATCTGTTGTTTTTTACAACAGGTACTTTGTGAATTTGTTTAAACTTTTACCAAATGGCTCAGGTTTGGTGAAAATATATCCGATTTCAATCAGTTTTGTCTCTGATTTTATGCTTCTTCAAAAATTATTTACTGACTTTAATCCATATTGAAACAAATATTTATCTTTAATGGATAGAAACGTATTTAATTTTTTGCCAAAGCAAAGTATCCAAAGCGTTGTAATTAATTGTTGCAAATAGCATGAATCCACATTTTCAATAAAACTGAGATGAGTTGCGGTTGTTATGTAGATTTCATCATTCAATCTAGATGGATAGTCATATATTCAATCTGTTAAGAAATTCATAGGGTAAAATATATTTCTCTTAATCAATAGAATCAATGCGATGAATTTATTGTTTAATCCTATAAAAACTTTCATTGCCACCGTTTGCTTCTAAAGTTTAAATCGTTTTACGTAGGCGATACGATGCGATGCTTTACTTTGCTCAAGCAATTTTTGTTTAACGGTAGTCTTGCGCTGCAACCAAAGCGGTGCTTGGTTTTTGCTCATATACACCCGCTTAACATGACAACATCCATTTCATCTCATGATAGAAAGATCATCGACTATTCAAAAGTAAAAATAAATGAATCTCTAAAAGCTTCTAATAATTTGTATAAAAGTATAAAGCGTATCGGATATGTATGATTGAAATCGAATCACGTGTATGAATAATCAGGCGGTTTGACTGTAAATATAGTCAATCTTTTAACTGATGCTTTGTTTTTAGCAAAAGTTAAGTGTTTACATGATGACATTATTGCGCTTTCGCCTGTTTACTCAACTGATATAAGTTTTCGATCATTTCTTCAATATTGTGCTGATTTTCAATAAAGCTATTCTCCTTGATATATTGTTTGAGATGATCCAAGGTGTTTTTTCCATATTCGAGCAATTGTATTTGTTGGTGAATCAAAGCTTGTTTTTCATCAATGAGTTGGTTGGAAAGTATATTGCAGTTTTCAGATGCTGGCTGTTGACTTAACTCAAGGATATGTTTGATTTCTATTAAGCTAAAACCAATACTTTTTAGCGCAATAATAGATTTGATCTGCTGTTCATGATGCGCTTGATAGTTTCTATAACCATTTTTCAATCGATCTGGGACAAGTATTTTTAATTCCTCGTAAAAGCGTAGCGTATCCGGAGATACGCCATGCTTTTTTGAAAATTGACTAATATTCATTTTATTTTTTCTCGTTAACAGTGTCTGAACATGGATTTGAATCTAAGTTATAAGTTTCAACATAAGTCTTAAATGATACATTCATTTTTCTGAAATTGAGTAATGTTGGTTGAATGACCGCTCGATTTAAAAATGGAATAAGCAGCCCTTTGAAATCTTCAGCTTGAATAAGTTCAGTTGTATTCTCATCCAATGACTGAAAAATGAATTGATGACGACCATTAAACAATCCATTGACATACAATTTTCCTTCCCATTCAAGATGATAGTTTTCTAAGCTGAGCACAACGGGTTGCATTTGAATTTTTACTTTTCCATTCTCATCGTATAAATCAACCTTGATCTGTTGTCCAACTTGTGTTGGGAATTTTTCTATATTGAATAAAGTATTCCATTTTGAATAAGCATCAACACATTTAAATTGTGCCCACACCTGTTCAATGGGCTTATTGATCACGATTTTGGTTTCTATACGAACATGTTTAGTGGGCATGATGGAAGTCGTGATTAACAGCGCCAATAAAATAAAACTTATGCTTAATCGCATGTACCCTTTGCTATATAGAATCTGCATAAAACAACCTCTTTGTTGATTGAGTTAAATTTGATTCTAAGATTGGAGTTGACTCGAAGCTCAAGTGTTAAATTGGTTTATTTGAGCCAGCCACGTTTTGAAAAATATATTAAATTGGGGGGGAGTGCATCTGGATTGCTATGTGTAAAGCTCAAATTTTAGTGTGGTTTTTATAGAATTTTGCCAGCCACAAAAAACTAAATTTTCACTGAGAACGAAAATTTAGTTTTTTATCAGACCTATCACTTACAAGAACACGATCAAAGTTATGGTTTATGATAAAGTTCAATCAAAAATTTTATGTATCGCTTGGAACGGTAAAGTGACGACATCAAAAGCGACTGCGAATGGGAAAAGCACCAATTTATCTGCTGTTTTACTTCCTGCTTTTGAGTAATCTGTTACCTGTTCAGTTGTATAAATACTGACTTGATAGGGTTTGCTTAATGCTTTTAGGGATGCAATGTTTGAAGCAGGTGGATAAATACGACCTGACAAGGCAATATTAAAGCAGAAACGTTGTGCTTTTAATCGTTGGTCACTTGAGGTTGTACATTCTTCCGCACCATTTTCAATGAAAAACTCACGGTCTTGCTTGGTCACATCTTCAGAAAGTTTGATATAGCGCAACGGAAGCGTTCCTGCAAACTCACCATCATTCTTTGCTGAATAAAAGGTAAGTTCTCTATCAATTTGGATCAGTTTTGGGTCAAGCCCTGTAATGACTTTGGCAAATCGTGTACCACCTTGAGTTAATACATAATTATTTTTTTGCCCAGCAATGACGATACTGTCAGCAGGGAGATCTGAAAGACCAGAAGCGGGTTTACCAAAGGCGACTACATTGTCCGAAGTTAAAACATGTTTGACACTGTGCGTCCGAACTCCATTATCTTTTTTTAGAAGGGTAGAGGTCGCACAACCTGTCATTACAAATGCAGAAAATAGGCAAATTGACAATGTAAACTTATTATTGAATTTATTCATGCTTTACTCTTTTCTAACGATGCTTCTGTTTATAGCATTTAAGAAAATCAGTGTTAAGATTTTAAGCTACCAAAAAATAAGCTAAAAATTATTTTTTTAATGATTTTACTGTATTTGAGACAAATAGATTGGCAAAAAGTATCTTGACGCATGATTGCTTTAAAGAATTTCAGATGATTTTTGCATAATTGTACGATTTATTATTGTTTCTTTAGAATAATCGAATAAATCAGATAATTTTGATTGTATTTTTAGTCCAAGATTCTTAGAATTGCCTGCTTGTTTGCGTGATCATTGGAACTGAACTTTGAGTAATTTTCTAACCGAACACCTGATACATCTTGATGATGATTTTATGGTGATTGATAAGCCAGCAGGCATACTCACTGTTCCTGGAAAAACAGCAGATTTACAAGATTGTGTGATCAATAGATTATTAGAAATCGAAGCCAAGACTTTACTCATTCATCGTTTAGATCGTGATACTTCTGGTATTTTAGTTTTTGGGTTAAGCAAATGGGGACAGAAAACCATTTCGCGGCAGTTTCAAGAGCGCCAAACCGCTAAAATTTATCAAGCCGTTGTTGCAGGAACCTTAGCAGGTGAGGGTACTGTAGATGTTCCTGTGGTGTATGATCCCGAACATCCTCCTTTACATATTGTAGATCCAGCACATAACAAGCCAGCTTTAACACACTGGAAAGCAATCGAGCATTTTCATATTCAAGAACAGGCTGTAACTCGGGTGCAATTAACACCGATTACAGGACGGTCACATCAGTTACGTGTACATATGCAATATTTAGGTCATCCCATTATTGGTGATACTTTATATGCAACCGTAGAACAGCAGCAGCTTACGCCAAGATTATGTCTACATGCACAACAACTCAGTTTTCATCATCCTAAAACAGAGGAGCTTGTACAATTTGATTGTCCAGTTCCGTTTTAGTCAAAATTTTTAAGTTGAAATTAAGTCGCTCAAAATTTAATGAGCTTTATGTCAAAAAGTATTGCGTAATGGGTGTAAACTTTGTTCAAATATTCTCCTGATTTGAGCAACCATGTTTCAGCCCTAACATGAGATAAAGGTGGAAAAATTGCAACAATTTGCTATAGGTCAACGTTGGTTATCGGACACAGAAACTGAGTTAGGTTTAGGTGTATTGATTGATGTCGATGAACGTTCAATCAGTATTCTTTTTCCGAAAAGTGACGAAACTCGTGTCTATGCACGTAATAATGCACCTCTATCTCGTATTGTTTTCAATGTTAATGATGAAGTTCAAGATCAAGAAGGGATTAAATGGATTGTCGAATCCTTTGATGACCGCAATGGTGTGATTCGTTATAACGTGATTCGTACCTTGGACAATGGTGAGCAAGAGAAAAAGGCATTGAATGAAACGCGTATTGGTGCGCAAATTCAACTATCAAAACCTTTAGAGCGCTTACTCGCAAGCCAAATTGATTATAAGGAATGGTATGACTTGCGTATTGAGGCAATGCAGATGCAAGCCAATATGCAAACCTCTCCTTTACGTGGCTTGGTTGGCGCACGAGTTGGATTGATTCCTCACCAACTCTATATTGCACATGAAGTGGGTAAACGCTTTGCCCCACGTGTGTTATTGGCTGATGAAGTTGGTCTAGGAAAAACTATTGAAGCGGGATTGATCATTCATCAACAGCTTAAAACAGGTCGTTCTGAACGTATTTTGATTTTGGTGCCAGATTCACTGCAATATCAGTGGATGATTGAGATGCGTCGCCGTTTCAATTTAAATTTCTCACTGTTTGATTTGACTCGTACAGCTTCGATCAAAGAACACGATCCTGAACTCAATCCATTCTTGACTGAACAATGTATTATTGCTTCTGTAGACTTGATGATCGACCATGATGACTTGCGTGAACAAGCGATTGAAGCAGGTTTTGATTTGCTGGTTGTCGATGAAGCTCATCACTTGATGTGGAGTGAGGAAGAGGGTGGCAACGATCGTTACGATTTGGTTGAAGAGCTTGCTGAAAAGACAGAAGGTGTATTGCTTCTTACTGCAACACCTGAGCAGTTAGGTGTAGAAAGCCATTTTGCGCGTTTACGTTTACTTGATCCACAACGTTTTAGTTCACTTGATCGCTTCTTGGATGAAGAAGAGCAATATCATCATACTGCGAAAATCGCTGAAGTATTGATGTCTGATTTGCCTCTTGAAGCTGAACATTTGGCAGCAGTTGAAAAACTATTGGGGCATCCAATTGAAGATCAACCTGAACACCGTTTCCGTGCCATTCATGAACTTTTAGATCGTCATGGTACAGGTCGTATTTTATTCCGTAATACACGAGAAGCGATTCAAGGTTTTCCTGGACGTGATTGCCAGCCAGCAGCTTTGCCTGCACCAGAGAACTGGTCTAAAGATGGTAAATTACGTGAGCAAATGTGGCCGGAAGAAGGACAGCTTGATGGCGCGTGGATGGAAACTGATCCACGTGTGACATGGCTCATGGAGCGTTTGCGTTCAGATTTAAAGCATAAAAAAGTGTTGTTGATTGCACGTAGTGGTCCAGTCGTTGAAGCGCTTGAAAATGCGTTACGTATCCATGCAGGGATTCGTACAGCAATGTTCCATGAAGGTATGACCTTGTTGGAACGTGACCAAGCTGCGGCTTACTTTGCTGAAGATTCCTATGGTGCACAGATTTTACTGTGTTCTGAAATTGGTTCGGAAGGACGTAATTTCCAGTTTGCTTCGGATCTGGTACTTTTCGACTTGCCTGCAAATCCTGATGTATTAGAGCAGCGTATTGGACGTTTGGATCGTATTGGACAAGAAAATCGTATTCAGATTCATGTGCCTTATCTGATTGGTACTGCACAAGAGCGTATGTTCCGTTGGTATAATGAAGCACTCAACATTTTCAGTAATATTTCGCCAACAGCGCAAACGCTGCAAGAAAACTTTATTGTTGATTTAAAAGAATGTTTATTGGCAGATAAAGGACAGGCTTTCGAAGACTTGCTTGAAGCGGTCAATGTACAGCGTCAAGCGCTTGAAGCAGAGTTGCAAGATGGTCGTGACCGTCTGTTAGAGTACAATTCATGCCGTCCGATCGTGGCGCAGGAGATTGTCACTGCATTAGAAGACTATGATGACAACACTTTATTGCCGATGTTCATGAAGCGTTTTATGGCATCGACCAATATTGATTTCGATGAGCAAAGTAACGGTACTGTCATCATCAAACCGACAGACCAGATGCAAGTGCAAGGTTTGGATATTGATGAAGAAGGCATGACTGCGACATTCTATCGTGATCAGGCACAGATTCGTGAAGATGCACAATATTTAACACTGGAGCATCCTTTCACTGAAAGTGTGATGGAAATCATTCGTACTCAATCTTTTGGCAGTACCAATGTTGCAATTCTTAAAACCAATGCGCTTAAACAAGGGACGATCTTGTTAGAGGTTTGGTTTAAAGTAGATGTGATTGCACCAAAAGCTTTGAATCTTCCATCAAGTTTACCGACGCAATTGATTCGTGTTCTATTGACTGAAACAGGTCAGGACATTACCGCGAAGCTTGATCCAGAAATCATTAAGCCGTATTTGCATCATTTAGATAGTAATAGCTGTCGCCAAGTGGTTAAAGCTCGTCGTGAAGTGATTGAGCAGCGTTATGCTCAAGCGCTTGATATTGCAAAAGGTGCATTACCACAACTTAAAGAACAAGCGAAAGAGATTTACGGTAGTAAATGGCAATATGAAATTGATCGCTTGAGCTATTTAAAACAATTTAATCCAAGTATTCGTACTGATGAAATTCAACGTTTACAGAAATTTCAGAAAGAAGGTTTAGCTTTATTGGATGGCTTGTCCGTAACACCAGAAGCCATTCAAGTATTGGTCGTGGTTAAACCTTAATTCGATTTCTAATTGTTGTATTAAAAAAGCTCCTTCGGGAGCTTTTTTGTATCTATTCATGGAGATTTATAGGATCAATGCATTGATGAATTGTTTGCTGGTGAATAAGTTTTAAGTAAATACATTCTGTTTTTGTTTTGAGTGATACCATTAAAGAAAACTTGCATAATATAGTGAGTCTATTAAAAAATCATACAGTAAATATAATTTTTAGACCGATAAAATCAATATATTGCTTGATGATATAAAGTTTGCAATGCCACGCTTTACATCTAAAGTTTAAATTGATTCGCGTAGGCGATACTTTACTTTTCAGAGATGAAAAGTAACAAAAATCTTTCGTCAGTCAAAGGGGATATCCATATCGCCCTTGACCGACGGCGACATCCATGTCGCCAACCGCGATAGCGACGATAAGTAAAATTGGCTGATAGAAAAAGCAAAGCTTATTTCATTTATATTAAGTGAATCATATTGATTGGTATGATTGTGACTAAAAAATTAAAACACAATGTGCTAGCTTAATTGTAGCACCTGATATTTTATCAGTGAGATATCATGTTTGAGTAGGGGGCTATGATTGAGCCAGTATCAACCGTAAATAATTAGCGAATTTATATATACATCTCAATTCATTTTATGCTATTAAAATAAAGTGCTTTCCGTTTCAAGGATTGAATATGGATTGAAGTTTGTTTGTACATTGTCACTTTTTCATCCAATATTTTTTTCACATATTCATCAATCAGATTTAAAGCTGAAAGCCTCTACCAGAGATAAAAACTTACAATAAATGGAAGAAACGATATGGAAAACAAGGATTTTGTTGAGTTTCATGATACCCATGTGCATTATTTACTTCACTGGGAAAAACATTTACCGCAAAAACAGGCATTTGTTCAGCCGCTTGCCAATGGGGAGGTGGTGTCTTATACATGGTCTGAAGTTGCATCACAAGTTCGACGAATGGCTGCTTACCTGCAATCCTTGGGATTACCTGAACAAAGTGCGATTGCGATTTATGGAAAAAATAGCGCAAATTGGATCATGGCAGATTTAGCGATTTGGATGGCTGGCTATGTTTCTGTACCACTTTATCCGACATTAAATGCTGAAGGTGCGACCTATGTACTTAATCACAGCGAAGCAAAATTATTGTTTATTGGAAAGCTTGACGGCAAAGCAGACAGTTGGAATGAAGTCAAACCCGTCATTCCACAAGATTTGCCATGTATCACGCTAAATTTATCACCTGAATATGATGCACCCTCATGGAATGAGATTGTTCAGACGACTGAACCGCTGCAAGACCCTGCTTTACCAGATAAAAATACATTGGCAACCATCGTCTATACCTCGGGAAGTACCGGTGCACCCAAGGGGGTAATGCAAAGCTTTGGAACGATTTTGGCAGGTGCACGGGAACTTAAAACCATCTATCAAGTCAATGAGAATGACCGAGCATTATCTTATTTACCACTGGCTCATGTGGCTGAACGTATTTTTATTGAAACCTCGTTGATGGTGTGTGGATTCACTGTTTATTTTGCAAATTCGCTAGAAACGTTTATAGAAGATTTAAATCGTGCTAAACCTACCTTATTCTTTTCAGTTCCACGGCTTTGGACAAAATTTTATTTAGGAATTAATGAAAAAATTCCTCTACATGTCCAAAAAGTTTTGTTCAAAATTCCGCTTGTAGGCAATTTACTCAAAAAGAAATTATTAACTAAATTGGGATTAAATCATGTGCGTTATGCTTTTACAGCAGCAGCACCTTTACCGATTGATATCTTAATGTGGTACAGGAATTTAGGCTTGGAATTGCTCGAAGTCTATGGAATGACTGAAAACTGTGGCTATTCGCATGTCACACGAGTAGGACAGTTTGCCATGGGCTATGTTGGGCATGTGCAACCGAAGGTAGAATGTAAAATCGATGAAAATGGCGAAATTTTAGTAAAAAGCCCAGGAACCATGTTGGGGTATTATAAAAATCCAGAAAAGACAGCAGAAGATATCACTGCAGATGGATTTTTACGTACTGGTGATCTAGGTGAAATTGATCAACAAGGGCGTTTAAAAATCACAGGGCGGATTAAAGACATTTTTAAAACCTCTAAAGGAAAATATGTCATGCCTGTTCCGACAGAACAGAAATTGGGGAACAATGCTTTAATTGAGTCTGTATGTGTGGGTGGTTCGAGCCAACCACAGCCTGTTGCTTTTATCATGTTGGCAGAGGATATACGGCTTCATTTAAAGCAGAATGGACAAAAAGATGATATTGAAAATACACTAAAAACTTTAAGGACGACAATCAACGAAGAGCTTGAGCCACATGAAAAGCTGAGTTTCTTTGTGATTGTCAATGAGCCATGGACTATGGAAAATGATTTGCTCACACCGACAATGAAGATTAAACGTAATAAGATTGAAAGCCGTTATGCACCATTTCTGGATAATTGGGCGCAACAAAAGCAAGAGATTGTTTGGGAATAATTGCTTGAAAACGACCAAATCAAACCTGTAAAAAAGACGCTTTAAAGCGTCTTTTGAATGAATGAGGTTTTACTTTGCATTCTACTTAAATCATTTCAGCTTGTTTAAGCTCAAGTTTGAGATAAGCATAGAAAACAGGTGCAATAATTAAGCCTGCAAGTCCGAAAAGAGATTCAAAAACCAGCATTGCCAATAATACTTCCCACGATGCTGCATGGATTTTGGTTCCAATAATTTTTGCATTGATAAAATATTCAAGTTTATGAATAAAGATCAAATAGAGCAGTGCAATACCGGCTGTGGATACTGAAATGGTCAAGCCTGCAATCACAATAATCGTATTGGAGAGTAAGTTCCCAACGATTGGAATAAGCCCAAAAATAAATGTCAGAATCACTAATGTATTGGCAAAGGGCAACTGTACACCAAAAGCAGGGAGCAGTAGGTGTGAGAACAGCAAAAATAAGAAAGTATTAATCAATGAGATTTTAAATTGAGCAAAAACTACATTCTTAAAAGAGCTGGAAAGATTTTCAATCCGAGTGATCATGGCTCGTTTAAATGCAGGTTGGTCAGGTTGCGGATGTAGGCGATTTAATGAAACCAGTATTCCGACAATCATCCCGATGAGCATCGTGGCTAAGTTATGTAAAAAACCAGTTCCAGTATTTTTTAAAGTTGATAAATTATCTTTAATTAGATCAAAGGTTTGGTCTTTTAATTCAGTTAAAGAATAGGGAATAAAACTTGGGAAATACTGGGCAACTTCAAGTTGCAGTTTTTGTAGTGTTTGATCTACTTGATCGCTAATGGCATGGATTCCAGCACCTTGCAAATCATGTTGCACAAAACTGATAAGACCAGTGATGCTCAATACAATCAGAGAAATAATAATGATCGCGAGTACAATACTGATGGTCAGTCGTGCTCGTTGACCATCAATATATTTTTCCGTGACCGTGCCTAGACTGTTAATGATTTCAAAAACAACAAATCCTGCAAAAAAAGATGCGAGTAAATGTAGTGGAATGAGTAAAGACAAAAAGATCAGCATAAGCAAATAACTTGCAATAATGCTTTGACGATCATTTAACATTTTCATGTGAATTTGGCTCAATTATACAATTGATGTATGGGTCATAAAAACCGCAACTAAATTTAAACCGCTCTAGCTTTGGACGACAACAACTATTTTTATATATGAATCTTAATTCTATGTGAAATATTTTGCATCAATATTGAATGAAATATATTCTTTCACTATTGCTAAGTTAACCTGAGTTCGATAAAAATCCTTGATGAAATATGATACTCAGAAACGTCATCCGCAACTGTTCGAGGCAGGACTACTTTTATAAGATATTGTTTCTGCGACTGATTATATGTATTGCTGGTGGTTGACGAGTTTTGCGGTGAGCAGCGATACCGCTGCGCAAGATGGTTGCCCTTGCGGAGCTTCGCTCCTCATGCCAAAACAAAAGATACAAGTATGGCGAGCCGCAGGCTGATCCAAAAAATGGATGAAAACTCAGTAAGACTCCGCATAAATTTATTGTTTTTCAATAAGTTAAAGGTGTGCTTGCGTCGAACTCACGTTAAGTTATTAAAGTTATTCCGGCATAAAGATTTAAATGGCTTGAGTTCTCAATGGAAGCTCTAGATGGAAATTTAAAAGTGAGTTGGCATTGAAATGCTAATCTGGATGAAAATGGATGACATCTTGCATATCATATAAACCAGATGGTTGAGTCATGCTCCACACTGCTGCGCGAACAGCGCCCGTAGCAAAATTCATACGATTGGTTGCAATATGTTTGATTTCAACTTGCTCACCATGACCAAAAAAAATCGTGCTGTGTTCACCCACGATATCTCCTCCCCGAATTGCTTGTAATCCAATACTTTGTGGATCTCGTTCAGCTTGATTGCCCAAGCGCTGATAAACAGCGAAATCAGAGAGAGATGTCTGCCTTACTTCGGAAATTGCATCAGCGTACATCAAGGCTGTCCCTGATGGGGCATCTATTTTATGGCGGTGGTGGGCTTCAATTATCTCAGTTTCAAAATCACGCCCGAGTAATTGTGCTGCTACACGTACCAAGTCGACTGATAAATTGACGCCTATGGAATAATTACCTGAATGTACAACAGTGATTGTTTGAGCTGCTTCTACAATACGCTGATTCAATGCTTTAGATAGACCTGTAATACCAATAATGATTGGTTTGTTTGCTTGTTGACAGGTTTCAAGGTGATGAGACAAAGCTTCAGCTGTGGTGAAATCAATCACCACATCACAATTTTGAATAACTGCTGCTAAGTCTTCATAAATGATGACATCTAAGGAGTCTCGATTGAAATATGTACCGAGTTCTTGACCAATAGATGGACTTCCGGCTCTGCCTGTCGCAACCGTAATGTGTAATCCAGCTTGAATAGATGCTTGAACAAGCATTTGTCCCATTCTACCTGTCACACCAAGTATACCTACGCGGATATTCTGTTGATTTTTGCTCATTATTGGATGCTTATAATGGTATGAGGTCGTTGAAGTAAAGGGATTATTTAATTTGTGCTTCATCCAGATGACGAGAGCCTTCAAGTAACATCCGAATCATAATCATGGTTTGCTCCGCAACTTCCTTGCGTTCAGCGGCTGGCAAATCAATCACATTCGCACCCATATTAAAGACCAACTGTGTAATGGCTTTAGCCACTAAATCAGGATGAGTCAGTTTACTGTGATTAATTCGCTCAATTCGAATCAAGTCTTCCTGTAATTCTTGTTGAAAGTAATTTAACTGTTTTTCAACAGCCAATTTATATTGTTTTGATCCAGTATAGCCTTCACGCAGTAATAAGCTTAGATTACCTTCATCGGCATCTAATTGTTCAATAAAAACTTCTACAGAACTACGAATAATACTGCTTTGTCTTACGGCCTTGATGCGTGCTTCATGCAAAATTTGACGCAATACCACACCTGAACGATCAATTAATTCAATCGCCAATTCATCGATGTCTTTAAAGTGTCGATAAAAGCTATTCGGCGCAATCCCGGCTTCACGAGCAACTTCTCTTAAGCTCAGTGAAGAAATACTTTTTTGTGGACCAATTAAATTTAATGCTGCTTGGAATAATTCTTCTTTGGTAATGGTTGCTTTGCGTCCAACGGTACGTACAGAAACTTTTTCAAGCTCATGAATTTGATCTTGAACAGAAGAGGCGTTCTGAGGTAATGCTGACGTTGGATTCATAAATTATCAAATCTTTAAAATATTTTTCATTATAGCGGTTGCGATTACATAAGTGAAATGTCTAGATACAATACGGTTATATATACAAATATATATACATGTGTATAATAATTAAAATTCACTCAGATGGTGAGCTCAACATGCACGCTATTGAAAAGCAAAAATCTCCTGTAACGTCTATATTTGATATGGTATTGGGGAATGATACTGCCAATTTTTGGCTACAAAAAATTAATCCTTTGTGGTCTGTTCAACAAGCATTAGGGGAAATTGTTGAAAAGAAACAATCAGCTGCAGACACTGTAAGTCTAAAAATTAAAACGAATCGTCATTTTAAAATGGGGCAGGCAGGTCAACATCATCCAGTCGTGGTTGAAGTCAACGGTCGACGCTATGAGCGTACATATAGTCTGACACAACTGGATCAACAACATGTCTTGCTTACTGTAAAAAAAGTTGAAAAAGGTGTTGTTAGTCAATGGTTGATTGATCATATCCAAATCGGTGACATCATTGAGTTTGGTCAACCTTATGGCGATATGCTGCTTCCTGAAACGGTACATCCACTGATTTTATTGGCAGCGGGCAGTGGCATCACACCGATGTACAGTTTGATTCAGGCTTTATTATCGAAACATCAAATGGATCAACAGCCTGTACATCTACTGTATTGGGTTAAAAAGCAAAGTGATGTGGTGTTTCAGCAATATTTTGAACAATTGTCACAGCAATATCCGCAATTTAAATTCGATGTATTTTATACACAAGAAGCACCAGCGGATACACGTTTGAATACAGAGTATCTCTACCTGATTAAAAACTTAGAACTGAGTACAGTCTATGCCTGTGGACCATCAGGTTTTGTCGCAACAGCAGAACAGTTGTTTGAAAATGCCAAACAATTTAGAAGTGAGGCATTTAGTTTAAGCCCTGTAAAATCAGATGATACAGGCTTTGTAAATGTTACTTTAACCAAATCCAATAAAGTGATAGCAATTCCAAAAGGGCAGGCAATTTTAGTCGGTCTAGAACAGCAAAATGTTAAACCAGAACATGGCTGTCGAATGGGAATCTGCAATAAATGTGCATGCAATAAAGTACAGGGCGCAACGCAAAACTTGGTAAATGGTCAAGAGAATGCGGAACCAAATAATTTACTGAGAATCTGTGTAAATACAGCTCAGACTGATTTAGTGATTGATATTTAAGCGAGTTTTACCATGAATATGCCAGTTAAAATTCAATATTTTAAAAATACCAAAAATCGTGAACTGAGTCAGACTGAGTTGGATGAACTTGCACGAGAGTTGGATGCGATTAAGCAAGAAGTCCTGGATGATATTGGCGAGAAAGATGCCAAATACATTAAAAAAGTATATGCCGCTATTCGCTATAGCAGTATTTTAGGACGTGCCTGTTTGTTTGCAGGTTGGTTTCCACCCGCGTGGTTATTAGGGACAGGTTTACTCAGCTTTGCAAAGATCATGGAAAATATGGAACTTGGTCATAATGTCATGCATGGGCAATATGATTGGATGAATGATCCACGTTTTAAAGGAACAACTTACGAATGGGATATTGTGGGGACGTCTGACAATTGGCGTCAAACCCATAACTATAAACATCATACCTATACCAATATTAAAGGCATGGATGATGACATTGGTTATGGCTTGCTACGCCTGTTTCCAGAACAACGTTGGAAGCCGGGTTTTCTGCTTCAGCCTTTATACGCAATTCCTTTCTGCTTATTGTTTCAGTGGGGGGTTGCGATCCAAAACCTTGAAATCGGAAGATTAATCTATAAGCGAAAAACATGGGTGCAATTTAAAGAAGAATGGAAACCAACACAGAAAAAAATCGGTAAGCAGTTTTTTAAAGATTACCTATTTTTTCCTTTGATTGCTGGTCCAGCTGCTTTGCCAGTATTTACTGGTAATTTAGTGGCAAATGGTATTCGTAATATTTGGACATTTAGTATCATTTTTTGTGGTCACTTTACCAAAGATGTTGAAGTTTTTCCTAAAACTGTTTTACAGGATGAAAGCCGTGGTCATTGGTATATGCGTCAGATTCGGGGTTCTTCAAATCTCACAGGGTCTGAAGCATTCCATATTTTAACAGGGCATTTGAGCCATCAGATTGAGCATCATTTATTTCCAGAAGTACCTGCGCGCCGTTATCGTAAAATGGCACCTAAAGTGGAAGCTGTATGTAAAAAATATGGTTTGAACTACAACAATGCCAGTTTGTTTAAGCAGTATGGTCAGGTACTCGGACGTATTGTGAAATATGCTTTTCCATTTAAAAAATAATGAATGCTTTAATATGAAAGCCACTTTTGAGTGGCTTTTTTATTGTCATTGTTTGATTTTTTTGAGTAAACTCTAGTCAAAGGTTATTTCCGCGAATAATGAAAATGATTCAAAAACAATTAGAAGATATACAAAGCTGGTTAGAACAGCATGCGCCACAAATTGCCAAGCAGTCATTGAATCCTGCGGCAAACAGTGTCGAGATTGAAGGCTTTGAACATCAGATTTCAAGAACATTGCCAGAAGATTTTAAAGCACTCTACCGTTGGCATAATGGTATGAATGAAGAAGAGAACCTTGGAAGTTTGTTTTATGGTATGGCGTTTTTATCTCTTGCCACAATTGAAAATAGACGACTAGAGCTTGCAGATCTTGTGGATGAGCTTTTTGTGTTAGAACATGCCGATCCGCAAATTAACCCAAGTAATGCTTATCATCGAGATTGGATTCAGTTTGCACATGACGGTGGAAGAACTGGTTTATATTTGGACTTAGCACCGACAGCTTTAGGTGTCAGTGGGCAGGTCATTTTTATTGATCATGATTATAACGTGGGGATTTTGGTTGCCAATTCGATTGATGACTTACTCCAACAGTTTTGTCAGGATTTACAAGCTGACTTATATCAGTTGAATGAAGAGGCATTAGAAGATGAAAATGAATTTCTAGAAACTGATCCAACGATTGATATCATTAATTGGCATATGAGTGAACGATGGGCACGCCCTGATTTTGAGTAAGTTTTAATTGTGTTGTAAGCACTGTGTGAGAGGTGAATGATTAAATTTCCTAAACTTCAAGATTTCCAGTATGTCTCTGAATTCCAGCATTGGTTTGCCAGCATTGAAAATCAATGGGTTGATGTATTGATTCCAAATGAATATGCCGAGATATTTCCTGAGCAACAGTTTGACTTTTTAAAACTTGCTGAACCTTTGGTTACAGATTTGGTGCAATTTGGAGAACAGTATATTCAGCAATTTTCTGCCTTGGATTTAAGCAATGGTGAATTAAACTCAATCCGATATCATGCATTTAATCATATCTCTTGTATTGAACTTTGTTATATCTTTGAACAAGATCCAAATTTTTTATGGAGTGTCGCCTTTGAACAAAACCCTCAAAGGGGGGATAGGCTTGATGTCGAGTGTTCAAGTTTAGATTATGGCTATAACGCTATTATTTTACATCGGGAACCGATCTAAACGCAGATCTGAAGGGTTGATTTGGATTAGAAAAATAAATCATATCCCATACGTCCAATTAGAAAGATCAAAAGAATCAGAAAGAAAATTCGAATAAAACCACTCCCATATTTAAAGGCGAGGGCGGTTCCTGCGAGAGAGCCGAGTACATTACATACGGCTAAAATAATTCCTGCCATCCATAAAATATGCCCTGCGGGAATAAAGAAAAACATTGCGGAAATATTGGTGGCAACATTGACCAATTTTGCAGAAGCTGAGGCATTTAGAAAATCAAAAGCAAATACTTTAACAAACAAAAACAGCAAGAAGCTACCTGTACCTGGTCCAAAAATTCCATCATAAAAACCAATCAATGCACCAAAAAATAGACCAAGTGCAATTTCTTTTTTTCCAGTTTGTAAAACTGTGTGTATCTTACCTAAATCTTTTTTGGCAAAAGTGTAGATTGCAATCAAGATAAGCAAAAAGAATACGATATAGCGCATCAATTCTTTTGGAATTAAGGAAACAGACATCGCACCGAAGAATGAAAATATAAATGCTGCCAACATGGTCGGCAAGATAAGTTTCCAATTGATAGTCACTTTCTTAAAGTAAGCAAATGCAGATGACACTGTACCTGCCATAGCAATAATTTTATTGGTTCCAAAAACAGTGGCTAAACTTCGAGTCGGAAAAGCATGCATTAACGCAGGTAGGAGTACTAATCCACCACCACCCACGGCAGCATCAATTAAACCCGCGCAAAACGCAAAGAACCCCAAACTCAGCAGTATTGTTTCGTATTCCATTACAGAAGTTCTAACTTATTTTAAGAAAACAATCATAAAAGATATTCGAATAAAAGTAATTAAAAAAGCACAAATCTCATGTTTTGAGATTTGTGCTTAAATTAAAAACAATTTGAAATTCTAAACTGATTTGCCAACCTGATTAGAAATTAACTGAAGTTTGCAAATAGAAAGTGCGTGGTTGCCCTACATACTTTCCACCTGTTGAATCAGAGGAACGAGTAAAATATTCTTTATCAAATACATTTTTAATACCAGCTGCGATTTTTAAACCATAAAAATCTTCACCAAAATCATAGCCTGTACGCACAGCAAAAGTCGAATATCCAGGTATGTCCCCGATACGACCATCTGCACTTTCTACAGTTTGATAAATATTACCTGAGCCAGGTGCATGTTGTTTAGATTGAGCAAACATATCAGCATTGACCGACCATTTGTCAAATGTATAGCTCAGACCTAAATTCCCCACATGGCGTGAATAGTAAGGGAGATCTTTGCCCTCAAATTTTCCAGCCTCTGAGACAGCTTTGGTATAGGTATAATTACTATAGACTTTCAGACCTTCAAGCATGTCATAGAGATGCCCAAAATCGTAATTTAAGCCCAACTCTATACCTTTATGACTGGTTGCACCTAGATTGGTCCAGATCCCTGTACCAATATTATCAGGACGTTCTAATATCAGTTCTTTGTCAAAGTCCAAGTAGAATACAGTGAGTTCTGCGTTTAAACCATTGCCAAGGTATTTGGTACCAATTTCATAGTTATTAGATTTTTCAGGGTGTAATCCATCTAGTGTCGTAACGGCTTGTCCTGCATCAACTTTTGCTAACTGATTATATTGTTGGGGACCAAAGGAAACAGCAGCATTGGCAAAGATATTCCATTGATCATTGAAATTGTATTGCAATGCTAAGCTTGGTAGAAATTCATCCGATTTAATTTTTGGATGTACTGTATTGATGAATTTTCCACTTTGATAAGCGCTATAATCATTATGTGTTTTAATCGATTCAAAACGTACACCCGGGGTAATGGTAAACGCGCCTAATCCAAAACGGTTATCTATATAGAGCGCATGAGCTTTGGTTCCACCTTCGCTGATTGTATTGGCTAAACGTTCGCCTGGTATGCCTGTTGTCGTGTTATATGGTGTTGTACGGCCTGAAAATTCAGAACTGTCTTCTTGTAAATAACGATAGCCTACAGTCACTTCATTGTTCATATTACCCAAGCTATAGGCACGTGAATAACGTGGCTCAATTCCAAAGTATTTATAATCACGTGGAGAGTTGCTAATTCGACTATTTGCAGTACCTTCAATGGCAGACTCTAGATCACTGGTACGGAAAGAATCGACATAGTAGCCTAAGATTTCAAAATTATTCAGTTTGTCTTTATGGCTATATTTCACAGAAACATCAGAACGTCGACCTGCAAAATAATTTCGAAATTGATTGGATTGGTAAGGATTTTTTGCATAGTCAGCGGTGGTTAAACCCTCAGGCATTTCACCGCGACCTTCATAATGATGCAGATTGACCGCCAAAGCATCTTGGTCATTAAACTGATATGAAGATTTCAACATCACATCATCAATATCAATGTCATTATTGGCTTCACGATAACCATTCCCTTTGGTTCCAGAATAGAGTAAGGCAAGCCCTAAACCATTCTCCATTGTTCCGCCAACAAATAGGTTTGGACTGTACTTCAGTTGGTCTGTCCCTGTAGCAAACTCAGTTGTTAAGCCAACTGAACCTGATAATTTCTCAGGAATTGCACGCGTATTGAAGTTGATGATGCCTCCGACATTTTGAGGTCCGAAGCGAACTGTACCTGCACCACGAACGACATCAATAGATTCAATATTACCCATTGACACAGGTGCCATAGATAATTGTGGTTGTCCATAAGGTGCAAAGGATAATGGAACACCATCCATCAAAACTGTAGAGCGTGGCGAGAGACGAGAGGTGAGACCGCGTACACCTAAATTGAGTGATACATCACTTCCACCAGTACCATTACTGTCTTGAACTTGCACACCAGGAACTTGCTTGAGTGCATCACGAATGGAGGTCACCGCAGATTCATCCATTTTTTTACGATCAACAATGCTACGTGCACCAGCATGTTTATGCACTTTTTCAGCATTGGCCTCTTCAAGCCAATTTCCTTCAGCTTGGACGGTAATTGTTTTAAGTGCTTTAGGCGTATCTTCTTGGATATCCTCTGCATAAGATGCTACGGATATAAAACTGAATGAAACTGCAATCGCAAGACTCAGAGGGCTTGGTTTGAACGCTGAGTGACAGCGTGTGTTGTGAATCGAAATATTCATATGCGCTTAAAAATTTGGAATTGTGCGTATCTTAATCTGTTCAATGTTATTTTTAAATCATGATGATTATCATTTAAAACTATGGTTTGGTTAAAATAAGTGGAATTTGTAATAAACAATCAAATTGTTAGGCATAAAGACTTAAAAACCGTGCCTAAGCACGGTTTCTATAAATCTGATTTTTCTATGAATCTGATTTAAAGTTAAATCAACGAGATTATTTAAACTGGATAGAACCATTGGCATTTACTGTGATCTTCGACTCACCAGCAGCCATATTTTGTCCACCAGCATCAGCAGCTTCAAACTTAGCCATAGATGCACGTGCGGCATAAATCGGTTGTGGATAAGAGTTGCTGGTATTGATGTTGATATTCACCAAGTTATAAGACGATTTGTTCCATGCTTGCGTTAAAATTTGCGCACGTTGCTGGAAGTTTTTCGAAGCTTCAACCATTAATTCATTTTCAACTTTTTTACGTTGTTCATCAGACACTGTGAAGTTGATAGACTGGGTTTGGAAGCTGTTTTGCAATTCATTGATTAGTTGGCTTGCTGCTTTAAAGTCTTTACTTTCGATTTGGATTTCAGCACGACCACGCCAATCTTTTAACTTTTGATTGTCATTGTCATATACAGGATAGGTGGTTTGTGAACCTGTTTCGACTTTAACTTGTGGATATTTTTTAGAGATCGCAATGGCTTGATTCATTAATTGAGTGATTTGTGCGGAAAGCTCGGCAGGCTGTTTGTTGGTCTTTTCAATAAACAGTACGGCATGCATTTCATCATTAGACACTTGACGTGTCGCATCTGCTTGAACATTTACGATGTTGTAGTTTAGCGGATCATTATCAGCTGCCATTGTCATTGTGCTCAGTGTAGTTCCCAGAAGTAAAGTGGTTAAAGCTAAGTAACGCATAAGTTATCCTTAAAAATTGTTTGATTAAATTTTATGACCAAAAGATATATTGTATAAATTGAATCTGTTTTTGATGATAATGGTAGTTTGTGGAAAAACTATGGCGGATTTTGTGGTGCATTTGTAATAATTTACATAGAAATTGCAATAATGTTTTATTTAAAAATTTTTTAAAATGAATTGTTTACGCACTTATAGACTATTGGATTTGTATAAGATCGTGTCTTATAGGTAACGTGATTTTAATTGTCTACTTTTCTTTGCTTTGTCACATAGTATGATAATAATACTTGAACTGGATTGAGCTAAATGTTTTTTTCGATAAATGGAGAGTAGATAAGTACATAAAAGTTATTTATTTTCTTGTAAAAAACTGTATTATCGCGCTCCTAGTTATGAATATTAAAAGCTCTCTAACTAGATTTCTATAAAGCACCGAGTCAAAGGACCACAAGTCACCCGACTTATTTCTTTCAACCCATATCAGAGATGGTAATTCGATATGAGCGTTACTTCTGTAAATCCTGCTGCCACTTCCACAAACGAATACTACTTGACTCGCCAAAGTCAGATGGAATCGAATGTTCGTAGTTATCCACGTAAATTACCGTTAGCGATAGCGGAAGCACATGGTTGTTGGGTTACCGATGTTGAAGGTACAAAGTACCTCGATTGTTTAGCTGGGGCAGGAACATTGGCTTTAGGCCATAACCATCCTGCGGTGATTAAAAGTATTCAAGACACTTTAGCAAGTGGTTTACCTTTACATACTTTAGATTTAACAACGCCTTTAAAAGATGCTTTTACTGAAGCACTACTTGAACAACTCCCAGGTGGAAAAGAAGAGTATTGTCTACAGTTCTGTGGTCCATCTGGTGCAGATGGTACAGAAGCAGCGATTAAGTTGGCAAAAACATATACTGGTCGTAGTACTGTGATCAGTTTCTCTGGTGGTTACCATGGTATGACACATGGTGCACTAGCGATGACAGGTAACTTATCTGCTAAAAATGCGGTGAATGGCTTGATGCCAGGCGTACAATTTATGCCATATCCGCATGAATATCGTTGCCCATTGGGGATTGGCGGTGAAGCAGGTGTAGATGCCCTTACCTATTATTTCGAGAACTTCATTGAAGATGTCGAAAGCGGTGTGACCAAACCTGCTGCTGTAATCCTTGAAGCGATTCAAGGTGAAGGTGGTGTTGTGTCTGCACCTGCAAAATGGTTGCAAAAAATCCGTGAAGTGACTGAACGTCATAATATCGTATTGATTTTAGACGAAGTTCAAGCAGGCTTTGCACGTTCAGGTAAAATGTTTGCCTTTGAACATGCAGGTATTGAACCTGATGTTGTGGTGATGTCAAAAGCAGTCGGTGGTAGCCTACCATTGGCTGTATTAGGGATTAAACGTAAGTTTGATGCTTGGCAGCCAGCAGGTCACACGGGGACTTTCCGTGGTAACCAACTTGCTATGGGTACTGGTCTTGCAACGATTAAAACAATCAAAGAGCAAAATCTGGCGAAAAATGCACAAGAACGTGGTGATTTCTTACAAGCTGAATTGAAAAAATTAGCCCAAGAATTCCCATGTATTGGTAATGTTCGTGGTCGCGGTTTGATGATCGGTGTTGAAATTGTGGATGAGCGTAAGCAAGCAGATCATATGGGTTCGCTTCCTGCTGATTCACAATTGGCAGCTGCAATTCAAACAGCATGTTTTAACAATAAACTATTGTTAGAAAAAGGCGGTCGCAGTGGTACGGTGATCCGTCTACTTTGTCCGTTGATCATTACTCAAGAAGAGTGTGAAGATGCAATTGCGCGCTTTAAGAAAGCTGTTGCAGAAGCTCTTGTTGCAGTTCGAGGCGCTTGATTTATGGTAGATTTTGCAGAACATCGTAAAGCGTTACTCTGCAATGATGCTCAATCTATTGCTGACTATGAGTCAGCAATGGCTGAGGCGACTAAAGCAGTCGCAGCATGGTTGCAAAACGATAAAATGTACACAGGCGGAAGTATCAAAGAACTTCGTGAAGCGATTTCTTTTGCGCCGTCTAAACAAGGTTTAGGACTTCACCAGTCGCTTGAGCGTATGGTTGAACTTTTCCTCAATAAAAGTTTAAAAGTACATCACCCACATTCTTTAGCACATTTGCACTGTCCAACGATGGTGACCAGTCAAATTGCTGAAGTGCTGATTAATGCCACAAACCAGTCAATGGACTCTTGGGATCAAAGCCCAGCAGGCTCATTGATGGAAGTTCAATTAATCGATTGGTTGCGTCAAAAAGTAGGTTATGGTGCAGGTCAAGCAGGGGTGTTCACTTCTGGCGGTACACAGTCTAATTTGATGGGTGTACTGTTGGCGCGTGACTGGTGCATTGCCAAGAATTGGAAAGATGAGGATGGTCGTCCTTGGTCTGTTCAACGTGACGGTGTTCCAAACGAAGCGATGCGTAATGTCAAAGTGATTTGCTCTGAAAATGCACATTTCTCTGTTCAAAAGAACATGGCGATGATGGGTATGGGCTTTCAGTCGGTTGTGACTGTACCGGTCAATGAAAATGCACAGATGGATGTCGATGCGCTAGAAAAAACCATGGCGCATTTACAGGCTGAAGGCAAAATTGTTGCTTGTGTTGTTGCGACTGCTGGGACAACCGATGCTGGTGCGATTGATCCATTGAAAAAAATCCGTGAAATCACCAATAAATATGGCTCGTGGATGCATATCGACGCAGCATGGGGTGGTGCACTGATCTTATCAAATGACTATCGATCAATGCTTGATGGTATTGAATTGTCTGATTCGATCACCTTAGACTTCCATAAGCACTATTTCCAAAGTATTTCATGTGGTGCGTTCTTGTTGAAAGATGAAGCGAACTATCGTTTCATGCATTATGAAGCTGAATATTTAAATTCGGCTTATGATGAAGAACATGGCGTACCAAACCTTGTTTCGAAGTCTCTACAAACAACGCGTCGTTTCGATGCGTTAAAATTGTGGATGACCATCGAAAACCTAGGTGAAGAGCTTTATGGTTCAATGATTGATCATGGCGTTAAACTTACTCGCGAAGTGGCAGATTACATCAATGCTACTGCTGGTTTGGAAATGCTGGTTGATCCACAATTTGCATCGGTGTTGTTCCGTGTCGTTCCAGAGAATTACCCTGTGGAATTACTGGATACATTGAATCAAAACGTTGCAGATGAATTATTTGCACGTGGTGAAGCCAATATTGGTGTGACTAAAGTGGGGCAGGTTCAATCTTTGAAAATGACCACTTTAAGCCCAGTTGCGACTTTAGACAACGTGAAGAATCTTCTTGCTTTGGTATTGGAAGAAGCCGATCGTATTAAAGCAGCAATCGCTGATGGTACATATACGCCTGCAATTGACTAGGTTTAAACTATGTTGATTGAAATGAAATAGACTTTGTTTATTTCAAAAAACGCCCGATGAATTTCATTGGGCGTTTTTTATTTAAAGGTGTTTTGATCAAAAATATAGTCAACCTGTCAAAGAACTCAGACGCAAGAATATAATCTCTTTTGATTAAATTAATTTCCTGTAAGAATAAATTATTTGCTTGTAAAGAAGCTTGCAATGCTACACCTTGCATTCAAAGTTTAAATACCTCCACCCAACGGTGACATCCATGTCACCCCACGGTAGGGTAACCATCTAGAACCTAAAAGCACAAAAACGAATTGATCACCTAGTTTTTAAAGTTCATATAGAAACATAAGCTTCATTTATGATCAAATACTTGGTCATAAAAAAAGAGATCTTATCGATCTCTTTTAAATTGAACTTTGACTTAAAAATTACACATTGAGCTATTACGGGTCAAGTCAGGTCCCCAAGTACGATAACCTTGAGTATCAATATGGATTTGTCCTGAAGCATATAGACCTAAGCCCATGTTTAAGTTCTGACCATACTGTGCCCAAAATTGACACAGTTTAAACTTGGTGTGTTCAATATAAGCATAATCTTCAGGTTGAGGGTTTTCAGGACCTATACGAAAGTCGATGGCTGAATTAAATAAATGACGTGAAGAGCCAGCGCCACCCGCACATTGATTCAATGGTAGGTCACGATAAACTGAAGTAACCGTAAAGTCTGTTAAAACTTTAGATGCAACCAGATATTTGAACACTTTCAATGTCGGTAATTGATTATTCCATAGCTCTCGACTTGGAATCATATATTCTGATTTACCGCATTTTTCCCAATCCCGTGCAGTTTTAAATAATTCAAAACTTGGAATAATATTTCCTGCATTGTTTTGTTCAAGAAAACGTTCATAACCACGCGCACGAGACTGGTTGTCACCATACATTAACCATTGACGATAAGAGGCGGGCATGGTTTTTTGTGGGATGGGTCGTTCAATCGTAATTTTTTCTTCAGGAATATAAATACGTTGACCATGCGGTGTGCTAATTGTTGGATTCTTTTGAGGGGAAGATGTACATCCGGCCAGAATCATTGTAGTAACACCGACAGCAAGTAGACCTTTCAAAATAAATTTCATTCTCAATATTAGCTAAAGCAAGTAACGGAGTATTCTAGTCTAGTTTAGGTTGGGTATTATGAATAAATTGCAAATAAATGTATAAATTACATATTTAAATGCAAAAAAGATCAGCCTAAGCTGATCTTTTAGAACAATACTTATTTTTCTAAATACTGTAATTTGTCTGGCTTACCATTCCATTCTTCACGATCTTCGGGTTGATCGCCAATTTGGGTAATGTTCGGCCATTTTTGTGCAAGTTCAGCGTTTAATTCAATAAAGACTTCTTGACCTTCAGGTAATTCATCTTCTGAGAAAATTGCATTTGCAGGGCACTCAGGTTCACATAATGCACAGTCAATACATTCGTCTGGGCTAATCACAAGGAAATTCGGACCTTCATAAAAACAGTCTACTGGACATACTTCTACGCAGTCTTGATATTTACACTTAATACAATTTTCAGTGACAACAAAGGTCATGGCGTCAGCTACCTAAAAATATGGTTCTAATTAATAATGGTGTATTTTAGGGAAAACGCGACAAAGTAACAATTGCTTTTATTGATATTTAATATAGAAGAACCTGCTGAATCAATTTTTTTTATAGTAAGAAGGTTTATTTTGTGATGTATTTCTCATTTATGTGAGTATGAGTAATAATTATAGAGAAAGTATAGTTAAAAAAATGCTAAGCATATTAAAAATAGGGCATAACTGTAATATTGAAAAAACCTAAAAATCATTTTATTGCTTGAAAAATAAACCGAACCTGCTGTCTGTTTAGACTGAATGATCGTTGACTATATTTCTCTATATGGATTATTCGCTGAGATTGTAGATTAAATGGATATCCTCAGGTTCTAAAGACCAGAGTTGATGATCAGGCTTTTCTAAAAGCTTTGCGCCTTGCTTGAGATAAAAATCGACTGTACGTTGAGTGGGAGTTGCTGAAATATAGAGTTGTTTTGCACCTAATTTTTTTGCTGATGTGATGGCTGTTTGCATTAACTGACTGCCAATGCCATGACTTTGATGATGGGCATCTACATAAAAATATTGCAGTAGCTTCGCTTGAGGATAATCAGTAATTTTTTGATTTGATACGACCTGAACTGCGATGAGTTGATTTGACGGAGTAAAGCCACCTATGCAAATTGCACCTTGTTGGCAAAGATGTTTGATCAAAGGTGGGTCATTTTCTAGATGATACTGATCCCAACACTGAACATCATAAAAGCAGTCAATACGCTGAAGTTGTTGGCTGTGTTGTAGATATATATGTGTGATTAACTCTTTTCGATCAATCTGTTGCCAAATTAAATCAATCTCAGCGTATTGTAATGGTCTAAAGGAAATCTTAATTTTACAGCCCTCAAATCGGTTTTAATGACTTTTTATACATCAAACCTTTATGTTTTTGAATTTAGATAATCGGTTTACTTGTAATACATTTTTCCAGAACCCGCTTAAACAATAAACAGGTCCTGGGATATTGGTCTATGACTTTAAAGCAGCTTTCAGAGCATACAATTGTTCAAGTGCTTGGCGAGGAGTTAAATCATCTAGGTCGATATTTGCCAAAGTATCGAGCACTGGAGAAGGTTTAATAATTTCAATGACTTTTTCAATTTCAATAATCTGCTCCTGTGTTTCAGGTTCAGGTTGGTCAACATTGGCAAATAGATCATTTTGTACAACGGATTGCAATTGTTGCTGTTGTTGCTTCTCTAAAATTTTTAAGCGTTTTTGTGCTTCTTTAATCACTCCAGCAGGAATCCCTGCAAGTTTTGCAACTTGTAAACCATGGCTTTGACTGGCAGGACCTTGCTGTACTTTATGCAATAAAATCAAATTACCATTCAATTCTTTAGCAGTGACGTGATAATTATCAATTGCGACTTCTTTTGATAATTCGGTTAATTCAAAATAATGGGTTGCGAATAAACATAAGCATTTGATGCGTTTAGTTAAGTCGAGTACACATGCCCAAGCCAGTGACAAACCATCATAAGTACTTGTACCCCGACCAACCTCATCCATCAGCACTAAAGACTGATTGGTGGCATGGTGCAAAATTTGAGAGGTCTCAGTCATTTCAACCATGAAGGTAGATTTACCTGTAGACAAATCATCTGCAGAACCAATACGGGTAAAGATACGATCTATAGGACCTAATTTTGCAGCTTTTGCAGGAACGAAACTACCGCAATAGGCAAGTAGACTGATCAATGCGGTTTGACGCATAAAGGTCGATTTACCTCCCATATTCGGTCCAGTAATGATTGCCATACGATGATTAAAATCGAGTTGAGTATCGTTCGGTGTAAATGGCGTTTTACTTAATGATTCAACCACAGGATGACGACCAGCAGTAATTTTAATGCCGATCTCGGGGCTATATTCTGGTCGATTCCAATTGTTTAAACGTGCTTGATGCGCAAAGTTAGCCAATAGGTCAATATGTGCAATGGATGCACTCATCATTTGCAAATTGGCAATGTCTGCTCTTAATTCATCTAACAACATTTCAAAGAGTAGCTTTTCTCTAGCCAATGCTCGAGATTCACTGGAAAGCACTTTGTCTTCAAAGGATTTTAACTCTGGCGTAATGTAACGCTCAGCATTTTTCAAGGTTTGGCGACGTATATAATGTTCAGGTGCTTGTTCTGCCTGAGCACGGGTGAGTTCAATATAGTAGCCACTCACACGGTTATAGCCAATTTTTAAGGTATTGATACCCGTTGTTTCACGTTCTTTAATTTCCAGATCAATTAAAAATTGCCCTGCATGATCACGGATTTTACGAAGTTCATCTAATTCAGTATCAAAGCCTTCTGCAATGACATTGCCATCACGCAATAAAACAGGAGGGTTTTCAACAATGGCTGACATTAAACGTTGGTGCAATCCATTAAAATCACCCAATTCTTCATTTAATTGTCCAATTAATTTAGATTGTTGAGTATTGAGAATGGGTTGCAGGGCATGCCTTAAAAATGGGATTTGGGCGCATGCCTGACGCAGTTGTACCAAATCACGTGGACGAGCACTTCCAAGAGCGACTCGACTTAAAACACGCTCAATATCTCCAATTTCTTTAAGCACTAAACGTACAGGCGCTTCATGATAACCTTTGAGCAATGTATCTGTGGCGTCTAGACGCTCATCGAGTATTTGTGTATCGCGTATAGGTTGCATTAGCGTACGTGCAAGCAATCTGCTGCCCATTGCAGTTTGGCAATCATTGATCAAACTAAATAATGATGTTCCATGTTCAAAGAGTGGATCAATAATTTCTAAATTACGACGTGTGACAGGATCGAGCGCAATGAAATCAGAACTTTGTTCTAACTTAATTGAACGAATATGCGGTAAAGCTGTTTTTTGAGTTTCCTTCGCATAATGAAGCAAGGCAGCGGCTGCTGCTTTAGCCAGCGGTAAATGATCAATCCCAAAGCCAGAAAGTGTGGAAACGGCAAACTGATCACATAAGGTTTTTTGTGCATTATTTAAATTAAAATCAACATTTGGACGTTTGGTGATTGGACACTCAATTTGTTTTTTTATTTGCTCAATAATATTCGGGTCGACAATGTCTTCATCGACTAGAATTTCACTTGGCATTAATCGTGCCAGTTCAATCGCTAAATTTTCAGATTTAAAATCTTGCTGCTGTACTTTAAAAATACCTGCACTTAGGTCAAGTAAGGCGATACCGATTTGATTTTGCTGAAAGCATAAGGCAACAAGATTGGAGGATTGTGTTGCCGTCAATAAGGCATCATCAGTTAACGTTCCTGGTGTAATGATTCTGACTACGCCGCGATCAACAGGTCCTTTTCCTGTGACTTCACCAATTTGCTCACAGATCACCACCGCTTCGCCTTTTTTGACTAGACGAGCCAAGTAGCCTTCAGCTGCATGATAAGGTACACCCGCCATTGGAATAGGTTCGCCGTTGGCTTTTCCACGGTGCGTGAGCGTAATTCCAAGCAGTTTGGCTGCTTTTTTTGCATCATCAAAGAACAGTTCGTAAAAGTCGCCCATGCGATAGAACATTAATGAATGTGGATGCTGCATTTTTACTTTTAAATATTGCTGCATCATTGGCGTGTGAGAAGATAAGTCAGCCGTTATTTCTGTGTTATTCATGTACATGAAATCCCTGAATTTAAGCAAAAAATATAAATCTAAAAAAGCCTGGCCGTCTAACCGAATCCAATTTTTCTGAGTGAATGTGAACTAATCAAAGCGGAAGTATACCTTGAAGTGTACTTGTGATTGTTGAAATTAAATCAACAAAGGGGAGACGATTAGCTCAATTTCTCTAAGCTCCATCTTAGCAAATTGAGGAGGATTAATAAAAAATAATCCTGAGATGAGTGAGGAAATAAACAGCAAAAAGAAAGATGGCGCTATCTGCACGGGTCATTAATAAAATGAGAAAGAAGATGCTGTAAACAAGGGGGAAGAATATTAGTCAAGTTAAAAAGTTGGCTATTTTTGGTAATTTGTAATCTAAATTTGAAAGAACTCAAAAGGGCTTATTTGAGTTGGCATCCATTTTGCTTTTCTTAATTTAGTCCTATCATTGAGCTAATTTATGAAATTAATTAGAAATTCTTTATTTACCCAAGTCATTATTGCTTTATTTTTGGGATGTTTATTTGGGTATTTTTCTCCAGAAATTGCTAAGAATTTCCAAGTTTTAGGTACAGGATTTGTCAAATTAGTTAAAATGCTTATTGCTCCACTTATATTTTGCGTGATTGTTTTAGGTATATATGGTGCTGGCGATTTAAAGAAAGCAGGTAAGGTTGGTGCAAAGACTTTAATTTATTTCGAGGTCATGACCTCAATTGCACTTGTACTAGGGCTCATTGTTGCATATATTTTTAAACCTGGTCATGGAATGAATGTAGATTTATCAACATTAGATGCATCACAGTTGGAAAAATATAATGAGAATATTCATGCTGTTACTGGAGTATCAGATTTTTTCTTAAACATGATTCCTCAAACTGCTGTAGGAGCATTTACAGGGAATGATGTTCTTCAAGTTGTTGTTTTCGCTATTCTGTTCGGTGTTGCATTATCAATGCTTCCTAAAGATACTAAGGATCCAGTGGCATCTTTGATTGATAAGATTTCTCAAGTTATTTTTAAAATAATGGCGCTTATTGTGAAATTGGCACCTATAGGCGTTTTTGGTGCAATCGCTTTTACTGTAGCTCAATTCGGAATTGCAACGCTTGTTAATCTAGGCTATTTGATACTCATTTACTATATGACCGTTATTTTCTTTGTCGTTGTTATACTTGGACTCATATTAAAATTATTAGGGTATAACATTTTTAAATTCATAAGATACTTTAAAGAAGAAATTTTGATTGTCTGTGGGACATCATCATCTGATTCGGTGTTACCACAAGTCATGTATAAATTAAAAAAACTCGGTATTAAAGACACAACTGTAAGTCTTGTTATTCCATCTGGATACTCTTTTAATCTTGATGGATTTTCAATCTACCTGACACTTGCTGTTGTTTTTATTGCTCAGGCTACTGGCGTTCATCTATCAATTTCAGACTTACTCATCATTTTGCTTATAACTTTGTTTACTTCAAAAGGTGCCCATGGTATTCCTGCATCAGCAATTGTTGTTTTAGCTGCTACGTTATCCAGCTTTCCAATTATACCTGCAATTGGTTTAGTGCTGATTCTTTCAATAGATTGGGTGATCGGAATTATTCGAGCAGTCAGTAACTTAATTGGCAACTGTGTTGCTACCTTAGTCATTGGCTCTTGGGAAAAAGATGTAGATGTTCAACAGGTACAACGTATGCTAAATGATCCTAATTGGGCTAAGTCTGAGCTAGTTCAAACACCACCCCAATTAAAACCTATTGATGAAAAATCCATAATATATTGATGATTCGATGAAAAGAATGCCAATAAAGTTGATTGGCATTCTTGAAATAGCAAATTACTTTAGGTAAAAGCCATTTCCTGATCATTTCTTATTTTTTCTGAATATTTATTCAAAATTATCTTTCTATGTTTGATTTCACTCACCCAATTTAATTGAACCTTAACTTTGACGTTGGTTGACCTTAACGATCTGTTTAGCACATAAATCGATTATTTTGAGGGGAGATAACCTTTGACTTTAGTGATGAGAATCAGACAATACATTTTTAAATACTTTATATAAGCCAAGTATGGGCATGGCAACCTTATGTGCAAACTAATTAAGATATTGCTATAACAATAGAATGAAAATAAATGGGGTTATTGACCGATATAGTCATCTACATTAACGTTTTAGTGTCATGAAAAAAAATATTTACTTCACATAAATTTCATTTCGGGTTGATTAAACTTCTTTATATAAAATCCAATGATTAGAAAATTAGGATACCTCTATGTTGAATCGTGTTAGGCAGTGGATAGACAGTTGGTCCCGTCCGATTCAGGTACAGACCAGTTCTTCAGAAAGCAAGAAAATTCAATGGGTACGCATTATTCCTTTTATCATTCTGCATGTTGCCTGTCTCGGTATATTTTACGTCGGGGTATCTTGGTTTGCTGTCACTTTCATGTTGCTATTTTATCTGATAAGAATGTTTTCAATTACTGCATTTTTCCATCGATATTTGTCACATAAAACGTTCCAAACCTCGCGAATAGTTCAATTTGTTTTTGTGTTGATTGGAACGATGAGTGCTCAACGTGGACCTTTGTGGTGGGCTGCGCATCATCGTTATCATCATCGGTTTACGGATACAGAACATGATCCACATTCATCGACCTATGGTTTTTGGTATAGCCATTTAGGCTGGTTTTTAAATGATTATAATTTTGCCACGCGTAAAGAAGTGGTCAAAGATTGGCTGAAATATCCTGAAATGGTGTGGTTAGATCGTTTTAGCTTGATCATTGTGCTGCTAACCGCAGTGTCAATTTATGCTTTGGGTGAGTGGCTTGCCGTTGTCTATCCATCACTTGCTACATCAGGTCTACAACTATTGGTCTGGGGCTTTGTTGTTTCAACAGTTTTATTAATTCATGCCACTTTATGTATTAATTCACTCGCACATTTATATGGCAGTCGAGATTTTGAAACAGAAGATCAAAGTCGAAACAATTTATTTTTATCGATCATTACTTTAGGTGAGGGATGGCATAATAACCATCATTATTATGCTGGGAGCGCTAGGCAAGGTTTTTATTGGTGGCAAATTGATATCACTTACTATCTTTTAAAAATGATGTCTTGGATCGGTTTAGTCTGGGGATTGAAACCAATACCAGCACGAGTCTATGAATTCAGTAAAATTGCTCAATCATCAACTAAAGTAAATATCTTCATTAAAACAAACACCAATAAAAGTTCAACTGGGGAATCTTCATGAAAATTGCGATTATTGGGTCAGGAATTTCTGGACTGTATGCTGCATGGAAACTTTCAAAACATCATCAGGTCACTATATTTGAGAAAAATACGTATTTTGGTGGGCATACTGATACACATGATTTGATTATTGATGAGCAAAAACTCGCTATTGATAGTGGTTTTATCGTATTCAATCATTATAATTATCCATTATTTAGCCAGATGATCGCTGAGTTAGGTGTAAAAGCACAAAACAGTGATATGAGTTTTTCGGTCAATAATCTAATTACGGGTTTACAATATAACCCTTCAAAAAAAATTTCTTTACTAAGTAGACCACAAAATTTTTTTAAATCAAAATTTAGAGTCATGCTTTCTGATCTTTTTAAATTTTATTCAGAAAATAAAACTGTCGTGGTGAATGATCTTGAGATCAATTTAAGTATTGAAGATTATCTAAATCAAAATGGATATTCCGAGGCTTTTCGCCAAGAGCATTTATATCCAATGTGTGGCGCATTATGGTCATGTCCGATTGATCAAGTAGGAAAAATTCCTTATAAATTTGTGGTGAGTTTTTTTCAACACCATCGAATGCTTCAGCTTAAAGATCGCCCTCAATGGCAAACTTTAATTGGTGGTTCAGCTCGTTATGTCGAAGCCATTCAACAGCAGTCTGCAAATATTGAGTTTAAAAAACAAGCAGTAATCAGTGTATCTCGTTTGACGGATCAAGTGATTGTTCAAACAGAGTATGAGACACAAAAATTTGATTGGGTGGTTTTTGCAAGTCATGCAGATGACAGTCTAAAGTTATTAAATGATCCATCTGAATTAGAGCAGGAGGTGTTGTCCAAATTTTCCTATCAAGACAATAAAATGGTGGTACATCATGATCTGACAATTATGCCCAAGTCGAAATCTCAATGGGCGAGTTGGCATGTACATATTACTCAAGATCAATCAAATTTTAATACGCAAAATATCAAGCCAAGAGTTCATTACACATTTAGCTACTGGATGAACAAACTACAAAACTTGTCCTGCCAAACACAAATTTTCGCTACATTGAATCCAAATTTTGACATTAAACCAGAGCTGGTTTTAGTTGAGCGCGAGTATCGTCATCCTGTATTTGATGTATCAGCCATAGGAGCGCAAGGACGCTGGTCTGAGATTAATGGACAAAATCGAACATCATTTTGTGGTGCCTATTGGGGATGGGGGTTTCACGAGGATGGTGTACGTAGTGCAGCTCAAGTTGTGAAGCATATAGAAAAGCTAATCTAGGAGTTCTCATGTTGCTGACTGAATTAGCTATAGCTCCAGCCTCGATCCGGCATCGACGCTATTTACCCAAGTCCCATCAATTTGAAACAAAGTTAAATTATTTATGGTTTGACCCAGATCAAATTCACTATTTTACCGAGCAATCTTATTTATGGTCATCACAACGTTGGAATTTACTCAAACTTGATCCGAATGATTTTTTAATAGAAGAATATGGAACAATTCGGCAAAAAATTGAAAAAATATTATTAAAACAAGCCAATAGTCTACTATGTTTAGATACACAAATTCGAGTTTTAGCCTTGCCGAGAACTTTAGGTTATCGATTTAACTCAGTGGTATTCTTTTTTATTTTTGATGCCAGTGAAAAGCCACTATTTATTCTGAGTGAAATCACCAACACGCCATGGGATGAACGTAAAGTATATGTACACGACTGTCGTGACAAAGCTGTACAACATTCTCAATTTAACAGCTATAAATTCGAGTTTAAAAAATCATTTCATGTTTCTCCTTTTATGCCAATGGACATCAATTACAAATGGAGTTTTAATTTCTCTGCGCAACAAAATGTGATTCATATGCAGCTTTTTCAACAAGATGTACTGCAATTTGATGCAACTATGCGATTTTCACTAACCCCCATCACAGTTTCTTCACAACAGCATCGATATGCTATTCATAGTGTCTTTGAACCTTTCAAAATGATGGCGGGAATTTATCTAAATGCTTTTCGTTTATGGAAGAAAAAGGTCCCATTTTATCGGCATCCCAATAAACAAAAAGGAAAAACAAAGCGATGAAAGCACTTATTTCCAGTGAACAAGATTCTCTACCTTTGATTTTACAAAGTTTGTTAAAACTCCGTCATGGTCAAATTATATTTAGCGGGGTGTGGAATGGTTTTGTCGGTGACAGTATTGAGTTAGTAGCAGTAGTTCAGGTTCATGATAAAAAATTGGTGGACTTGATCTTCAAGTATGGTGTGCTAGGCGCAGCTGAAGGCTATATTCGTGGTTATTGGAGTACGAATCATTTGGTTGAATTGATTCAAATTTTGGCACGTAACCGTGATCTTTTGGATCAATTAAATCAAAATATTATTGCTCAAGCGAGCCAATTTTTTTTAAAAGCTTGGTATAAAAAGCGTAAAAACTCGATCAAGGGGAGTCGTAAAAATATCGCAGATCATTATGACCTGAGTAATGATTTCTTTAAATTATTTCTTGATCCATCAATGATGTATTCGAGTGCCGTGTTTAAAGATGCTGAAATGACTTTGGAGCAAGCCTCAGAGTATAAAAAAGATTTGATCTGCCAAAAACTACAACTCAAACCCATGGATCATTTGGTCGAAATTGGAAGTGGATGGGGCGGTTTTGCACTTTATGCTGCACAAAATTATGGCTGTAAGGTAACAACGATTACGATTTCACAAGCACAATATGATGAAGCCGTGGCGCGTATTGAAGCAGCAGGCTTAGCACATCGGGTAGAGGTGCAACTAAAAGATTATCGCTTGCTTGACGGTAAATTCGACAAATTGGTTTCAATTGAAATGATTGAAGCGGTAGGTGAACAATATTTATCCACTTATTTTAAACAATGTCGTAATTTATTGAAACCAAAAGGATTGGGATTAATTCAAGCCATTACCATTGAAGACGCACGCTATAAAAAAGCGTTAAAAACTGTTGATTATATTAAACGGTATATTTTCCCTGGTAGTTTTATTCCATGTATCAGCGTATTAACGCAAACGGCATCCGAACAAAAATTACGTTTAAAACATTTGGAAGATATTGGTCAAAGTTATGCACAAACATTGCATCTTTGGCGGAAAAATTTTTTAGCTGCTCGTGAACAAGTTCTTGAACTTGGATTTGATGAAAATTTTATTCGGATGTGGGACTTCTATTTATGTTATTGCGAAGGAGGATTCAAAGAGGGCGTAATCAGTGATGTACATATGTTGTTTGAAGCAAATATTTATTAACTTCTAAGCATTCATTGATATATCAAGGAGTAAGCAAAATGTTTTTGAAATTGTTTTTACTTGATGTCGTGATTATGCTGCCCTGTTGGCTCATCGTAAGCTATAACAATCGTGCGGGTTTAGTCGATGTAGCATGGAGTTTCTGTATTGCATTGAATGTGATGTTAGCTGCTTTTTTGCTGGATCTTGCACCTCTAAGTGTACGTATCTTTATTGGACTTTCAAGCAGCATTTGGTTTTTACGCCTGACGTGGCATTTATTTCGCCGTTACTGGCATGAAACAGAAGAAGACCGTCGTTATGCCAATATGCGCCGTGCTATGGGGCAATTCAAACATTTGGGATTCTTGGCTTTTTTTATGTTTCAAGCAGGACTCGCGCTTTTGTTTTCTTATCCCATGCTATCTTTACTCAGTTCCCCAAATACACAGTGGAATGAATGGATCTATTGGGCACAGATTGCAGCCGCACTGGTGATGTTACTGGCTTTTATTGGTGAAAGCACTGCCGATCAGCAGCTATATCGTTTTAAACAGAATCCAAATAATCATGGTCAAACCATGGATCAAGGATTATGGAAATATTCGCGTCATCCGAATTATTTTTTTGAATGGTTACATTGGTTTGCCTATCCTATTCTAGGATTAGCGGCTGGGCTTTATCTGCTATGGATTTATCCATTACTGATGTGGGTATTTTTATATTACATCACGGGTATTCCGTTTAGCGAACAGCAAGCATTACGTCATCGTGGTCAAAATTATCGGGATTATCAAAAACGAACCTCAATGTTTATTCCGTGGCAACCTAAAGAGTAGATCAAAATATGGATTATATTATTCAACAATCTTTAAAGCTGGTCGAAAGTGGGCTGATCCCAGATCAAGCTATACGTGCGGTGATCCGAAGTTTAAGTAAAAAGCGTTTGATTCAAGAAGGACGTTATGATCCTGAATTGGGTAGTCAGCGTTACATGGATGTTGTGAACATGCTTAAACGTAGTGAAATTGCGATTGAAACTGACAAAGCTAACGAGCAGCATTATGAACTTCCCACTGCATTTTTTCAGTCTGTACTGGGAAAGCACTTAAAATATAGTGCGAGTCTATTTACAGATGCACAAACCAGTCTAGACGAAGCTGAAGCGTTGGCTTTAGCATGTTATTGCGAGCGAGCAAAATTAAAAGATGGTCAACACATTTTGGAAATCGGTTGTGGTTGGGGATCCTTAAGTTTATGGATGGCTGAGCATTATCCGAATGCCTCCATTACGGTGGTGTCAAACTCAGCAACGCAACGTGAATATATTCAGGAACAAGCTAAATTACGGCAGTACAATCATTTAAAAGTGATCACCTGTGATGTCAATGTATTAGAACTTGAATCCAGTGCATATGATCGTGTGGTATCGGTGGAAATGTTTGAGCATGTGCGTAATTACCAAAAGTTATTTGAAAAAATAAATCTCTGGCTTAAACCTGATGGATTATTGTGGTGTCACATTTTTTGTCATCGGTTTTTACATTATCCATTTGAAATTAAAAATGAATATGATTGGATGTCGAAATACTTTTTTAGTGGTGGACTTATGCCATCTGCATCGACTTTCTTACATTTTCAAGATCACTTACAATTAGAACAGCATTGGCAATGGTCAGGTAAACAATATGAAAGAACAGCAAATGCTTGGCTTGAAAATATGGACCGACAACATCAAAGTTTAAAACCATTATTTGAACAAACCTATGGTAAAGATGCAGCAATATGGTGGCAACGTTGGCGAATCTTTTTTATGGCTTGTGCTGAACTTTTTGGTTTTGAACAGGGACAAGAATGGGTTATTGGTCATTTTTTGTTTTGCAAGAAAGTCTTATAATCTAAATTGAATGTGTTGTTTATTGCGGCACACAAGGGAGCATATTTATGCTGAGACTATTTAAGGGCAAGCGTGCCCATCCCTTGGGTGAAGTCTTTAATCGATATTACTGGTTACAAATCGGATTGATTGCTTTATCGATCGTGATTGGTATTACATGTAGTGCGTGGGTGATTAAAGGCACTTTGTTGAAAACTGCGCTAGAACAGGAAATGGAACATTATTGGATGCGTGTAGAGCGTAATCCAAATGCAGATTTGCCAGATACTAAAAATTTATATGGATATCGGTGGACTAAGGTAGCGCCAAATAGTTTTCAGAACATGCATTTAACACCAGGCGTTGGCCGTCATTTTGTGGATGGCAAGGAGCGTATGACTGTTTATGGTGAGCGTAATGGACAGCATGTGCTTTTAGTTTTTGGTGAAAGTAATGTCAATAAATTGATTTGGTTGTTTGGATTGGCACCTCTCATGTTAAGTTTGTTTGTGCTTTATAGCGTACTTTGGTGGTGGAACCGTCGTGCACGTCGTTATTTTTCTCCAATCACTAGACTTGCAAATGCTTTAGAAAATATTGACTGGGATCACCAGAACAAAGGGGCATCACCATTTAAGGATATTAGTACTGATGCAAATATGGAAGCAGAATATTTAAAACAAGCGTTAGAGAAATACCATCAAGTTTTGAGTGAATTTATTCATCGTGAGCGTGAATTTAGTCGTGATGTTAGTCATGAATTACGAACACCTTTAACTGTCCTTAAAGGTAATGTTCAGCTTTGCCAAGCTCGTTATGGAGATAATAAAGTCTTTGTTCGTTTGAGCAATACCATAGAGGATATGCAGTTACTGGTTGATACTTTATTGGCAATTGCTCGTAATACGACAAACACACTTATACCAGAACACAGCTCAATATTTAAAATCTTACAAGAATTACAAACTGATCTTGAAAGTGTGGGGCAAGTGAAAGGAATACAAATTAATCTTCATCAGGGGATAGCAGAACAGACACGACAGTTGTATCCCTCTATGACAAAAATGGTTTTCGGCAATATTTTACGGAATGCCTTAAATTATTCCCAAGGATCAGAAATCGATATCATCATACAAAAAAACAAAGTTCTGATTGCTGATAACGGTATAGGTATTCATTTACTCAATGATAATAAAGTACAGGATTTATCTAGCCCTCAATTAAGGTTACAAACTAAAGGACACGGTATTGGACTCCAACTGGTGCAAAAGCTGTGTAAACAATTAGGCTGGCGTGTAGAGTTATTTGATCGCCTCTATTATTTGAGTATTCACAATGATATAGCGTTAATACCATCGACAGGACTGGTCGTTGTGGTTTATCTTAATTAAATGAATCAGGTTCAAGAGAAATTTTTAAGCCAACACCTGACACGGTATGAATTAATTTTTGATTAAAGGGCTTATCCACCATTTTTCGTAAGTTATAAATATGGCTACGTAGTGCATCACTTTCAGGTTCTGCATCTCCCCAAAGTTCTATGATAATTTCTTGTTTAGTCATAACTTTGGGTGAATTCCTCATCAATAATTTTAATAATTTAAATTGAATAGGTGGAAGTTCTATATTTTTTCCGGCACGGTGAATTGTCTGTTGTGAACTATCTAAGATCAGATCATGAATTTGTAATTTGCTATTCGAGACCTCTCCTATAGATCTTTTGATCAATGCTCGAACACGCATAACCAACTCGTTAAAGTCGAAAGGCTTAATCAAGTAATCATCGGTTCCTGAAGAAAAACCTTTAATTTTGTCATCCAATGTGTCACGTGCTGTTAGCATAAGCACAGGGATATCTAGACCTTGTTCAGTCCTTAACCAGTGGCAAAGATCGAAACCACAACCATCAGGTAAATTGATATCCAATAAAAGAATATGATAAGGATGATTTTTCAATAAATTACGTGCTGTATCTAAGTTACGTGCATGATCAATGACAAAATCATGTGCTTCTAAAAATTCACAGAGTGTAGAGGCTAATTCGTAATGGTCTTCCACCATAAGGATAAAATATTTTGTCATTACAATAACTTTATGTTGTTAATTTAAGAGTTGTTGCTTCAATTTAGCATTAAATGGCGCCGAACCTAACCAAATTTTAAAATATTGATTGGCTTGATCATTTTGGATATGACCTAATATTTTTCCATTCAGTGAAAGCGTTAATATGCGGGATGAATGGACGTAACTTAAGGTATATAAATCCCCATTTTTAACTGGTTTATAAAGCTGTGTAATTTGGTTTAAAGCCGATGTTTCTTTAAAATCAGGAATATTTTTCTTTAAAAAATGAGTGGCTGCACGTTTGAAAGCCCATTCAGGAATATTCTGGTTGTATAAAAAATTCATTTGAATACTTTGATTTTCCCAAGTCTGTTTACAAGATTCTGCAAAGTAGCTTGCCTGACCAATCTGTTTTGTACCAACTAAAATCGCACCATTTCCACACTGTTTAAATGTTGCTGCTTGAACATTTGAAATACTGATGGATAAACTTGCTACAGATATAATCATTACGGTGATTTTTTGAATGTTAATACCCATGAATATAAGCCTCCGAAATAAGGTAACTGGCGAAACAAACCATTTGCTGGATCCCAAAAGTCTTGTTGGAAAATAATTTGTTGATCTTTGTTGACTTTGATTTCGCTGATGCCATAAGACGCCATCGTTTTATTCACACCAAAAATTTTGAAATCATAAGCCATAAACCAATGAATATATGCAGAATCTCGGTGATAGGTCGTGTTTAATAATTTGACTGTAACATTGCTAACTCGTTTATTCATGCCTTTAAAATGTTCAATCAAATTTTGTCGCGATGAAAATTGAGAAAGAGTGTCATTGATATAGAGTTGATCTGCGTATAACGAACTTGCCTTATCGATGAATTCAGCTGTACCTAAGGTATTGAAGGTGGATGTAAAGCGGGTGCCAATATCTAATGCTTGAGTATCGGTCAATGGAATACCAACTACATTATTTCTAGCTTTACCATAATCTGCGGAGTAACTAGGAATACTTTTGCATCCAGATACACAAAGAAGTGTGAAGATGGAGGCAAATATTTTTTTTGAGTTTTTCACGTTCATTATCCATTTGGAGTCTTATCTAATACTGTAGATAAGTAGTTGTGAACGGGATGTGAAGTCAGATAGGAAAAATATCCCATGTATTTTTAACACAAATATATGGGTGATATTCATGAAAACATAAACTGAAAACGAGTATTTACCTTTAGACTTAGCTTTATCTACAAACCCAGAATGGGGGATTTCTAAGGTTATTGATTAAAATCAGATAATACGAACTAAATATTCAACACAAGCCATGTTTGGATATGGGGCGAATTCAAACATGAGGTGTGACAGATTTAAAATCCTGATGATAATCAATTAATTGAGTAAATTTCTCTAACGAAGTATATCAATCTAAAGCCTTTCTTGGTCTTGTATTGAGGGACATAGCACTTGATTCAAATTAATGATTCAATTGAAAAGTCAGTGTTGTTTAGGATCAAGGAGTCTGAACCTCGATAGAGGTTCAGACTAAATATTCGTAGGATAATAATAACTCTAAGATTCTCTTATATGAGCCAGTTAATTCATTACACCACTAATACCGATACGGACACTTGGGTCCCCTTCAGATGCTGCTGCGATACCACCTGTAATAGACCAACGCCCATTCTCTGAAGTTTTACGGAGAGTTACACCCACTGCATTTTCTCCACCATGGTATGCTGCACCTGCTGCGTAAGTATATTTACCTGCTACATAAGGTGCTGCTTCAAGTGCCATTGCCGCTGCGATACCTGCATTTGCCTTTTTCTCAACATCATCAATACGATCATTGGTCACCCGGAAAGAATAATCTAGTTTGTTACTAACATCTTCGATTTTACTATCCAATACTTGATCTGCTTTGTTCAATGCATCAATTGCTCCACCAACATTGTTATGCACTGCATTACCTACACTATAACTTGGTGCAGTAAAACTTCCTGTAATGTTGTCATAACCAGCTCCTCCACCCAAAAAATCCACAACCTTTTGACTCGTTGTGTCTAATTTTTGATTCGTTGCCTCAATTTTTTGGTTTGTTGCATGTAATTGAGAACCATTCACAGCATCAGTAGATGTTGAATTAACAGAGCCATCCTTAACTCCAGTCAAAACACGATCACCTTCTGTACCTGCAAAATTCACATTTTTACCACCAGTATCTTTCCCAACAGTAATTTCACCATTTGATGTTTGTTGTTGCACTAAGCCTGATTTACCATTGTTAATATTACTAATGTCAGTTTGAATATCTTGAATGTCATTCGTATTTTTATCTACTTGTTGCTGAACATTCCACAATTGACCTCCATTCACAGCATCTTTAGAACCTTGAGCAATTACCCCATCTTTTACATTGGTGATCGTTGTACCATTTGTTCCACCACCAAGTGTGATTTTATCTTTTGATGCATTGTCATACTGAACAGTATTGTTGGCAATCACATTAATATTATTGTTCACATTATTAATTGCACTATCCAACTGTCCTTTATTTACAGCATCTGAGGTGTTAATACCATTTGCAATGTTACTGATTGTTTTACCACCTCCATTGATTCCTGTAGCTTTATCAATAATGATATTTCCAACAGTCATTTTATCTGATACTACACTTGTAAATGTTGGTGTAGCACTTGTAGCAACTAAATATGTTATCGAACCATCAGAAGCAGTAGTAGGGGTAACAACAATATTTGAACCAGCTTCAATAGTCCGTTGGGTTGCTTTAATCGCCTCATCAATAGTAGCTTTACCAGTACCACCAATATTAGACGGGGCTGTGTACACGTTTGTTAATGAATTATATTTGGCTCCACTGCCAACACCTAAAACAGTAACTAAACTATTATTTGTATTATCATATGATCTATCCAATTGACCAACAGTAACAGCATCTGAATTGGCTGAGCCATCTGCAAGATTCTGAATACGACGGTTTCCTGTGACAGTACCATTACCAACAGATACAGCTCCAACAGTAGGTGTTGTTTGTGAGGTTAAAAAACCAGTACCTGTAATCGCTGTCGTTATTGAGTTTGAACCTAATGCTACGCTGTTATCTGTAAAAGCATGTGCATTTGAACCTATTGATGCACTATTTGTACCACTGGCATTGGTTGCACTGCCAATTGCAATAGAATTCGTTCCACTCGCCAAGGTTGCTTGAGTAGTAGCACCATTTGTACCACTTGTCTGTGCTGAACCAATAGCTATTGAGTTAATACCAGGCGTGCCATTTAAAGTTGAAGCACTACCTATTCTCAACGAGTATGTTTGACCACTTTGATCACTTAAACCTAACTTACCTCCATTGACATACAATTCATTTCCTAGTGTTAATGATGTTGAGCCGCTTCCATCAATGGGATTGTAGAATAATGTTCGATTAGTTTGAGTTGCTTTATCCGTAGGTTGACAACTTGAACTTATTATTCCCCCTGTCCCATTGTTAGGATCAGCAATATGAGTACAACCATTATCATTTGAATCATTTATATATATACCATTAGTTGCCCAAACTACTGGAGTAAAAATGCTCATTGCAATGATGAGTGTACTTTTTAGGAACTGTTTTCTAGAACGGCCAACTGTTAACAAAATATGTTCAACACTCGTAGATTGTATTAATGTCGTCGTTTTTTTTGTTTTCCCTTTAACAAGCTCAGAAACAGCAATCCAAGTTTCTAGTGTTGGATTCCAAACAACTTTGTAAATTTTATTCATTCTTTTTTCTCTCCAGAAAGTTAAGTTCATTTTTGTTTAAGTTAATTATTTCTAATAAAACATTAGCATTCATAACTAAACTCATTAGGTACTTTGTTTAGTCACCTAATAATTTTGAAATGTATCACTTTTATTATTTATTTTTTGAAATATATAAAAATTTTAAAGAATAGTGTTAATTTTGACGCATTATTTGATTTTGTTGGCAGTTTTTAGTTCTTTTGTTATATAAGTGAAAGTAAAAAAATGGGCTTTCTCGTAAAGTATTTGCTTTAATTATCATGTTTCCAATACTAATGTAGATATTTGGTGTTCATAATTTATACAGTAAATATAAGTTATCTATCTTTTATAAAATCAAAGATAGCAGTAATGATTTTGACCCGTTGGTATGGTGTGAATAATGAGACATAGAAAATTCTAATTTTAAATATATGAATCCTAATCTTAGAGTATTGAAAAGATGTAATGATAAAATTTGAATAAATGAATTAAGCTACATTTAGGAATTAATATTAAAAATACAAGTAAAATATATTTAAGTTAGTGGGAAGTGTCTATTCTTGAGATGAAATTTTGGAGCGGTGTAAACTGTATTGTTAATTTATTTAAAAAGATATATTAATAGCTGGATTTAGAGAATAATAAGTTATATGGATTTTAAAAAATTGTAAGGCATAAGCTTGATTTTTAAATATCTTGTGCAGAATTATGAATTTTGGGTTTTGTGAATTGGTTATCATTTGGGTTCCTCTATGTGTTTATTTGTTTTTTTTAATGATTTAAATAAAAAAATAGAATATTATCACTTTATCTAGATCTAGTGATTCTGTTTGATTAAGATCTTTGTTATTTTACCCCTTTTATACCATGAACATCCTATCCCCGATTTCATGGTTTTTTTATTTAGGATTTATAAATATATTTTGTTTATAATATTGATTTTTAATGTTTTTTAAAATTATAATATGTTTTTTGTTAATGGTAATTTTATTAATTAAACTTCTTAAGAAAATAGAAACTATATATAATAGTTTTATGGAATATAAAAAATTAACATAGTTCAATAATATTGAATTCAAATATTTAGTCGGAGTGAGCCCTCATTTATTTTCTAAAATGATTCCAATTTTAGAAGAGGCTGAACGTTTGAAGAAATAATCTGGTCATCTTCGCAGCTTAGCACTTGAGGATCAATTGCTATTAACATTGAAATATTTACGATCTTGTAGTACTTAGCTAGAATTGGCTATTGAACTTGCAATAGTTAAAAGTAATATCAATCGAACCATCCAAAAAATTGAGATTGGGCTTATACGGTCTGAACATTTTCTTTACCTAAAAGAAATTAGGGTATTACAGATTATGATTGTGTTATTGTAGACCTAATAGAATCAGCGATAGAACGTCTTGAAAAGCAGATGAACTTTTATAGTGGCAAAAAGAAAAAGCATACATTTAAAATCTAAGTTATTTGTAGTCCTTACCACAATGACATACGAAGTATTGAGATATACAGTAAGACTTCATGATTTGACTCTTACTCGATAACATACAAAAGATTTTTCTCAATTTATCAGTGTAATGACAGATTTAGCCAGCAAGAAAATTAAAAGTAAGTTATCAATTCCAATAAAGATACCGAACTCAAGAAAATGCAATTACCGAAAGAAGCTAAATGAATTAATAAAGAAATTAGTCAATGTAGAATTTTAATAGAACATATTAATTCAAAATTAAAGACTTTTCGCATACTTTTTAAGCGCTAAAGAAATAGGTGTAAATGCTTTGATTTAAGAATGAATTTGATATTAGGATTGATTAATTAAATAATTAGAAAATTAATTTAGCAAGAATTCTATTTAAAATTAATAATTTTTCGGTATTTAAAATACCTTCTTTCTTTTGAAAGAAGGTTGAAATGATTGTGTTTAAAAGTTCAATTATTATTATAAGGAGGTATGATGTGAAGTAATGGATTTTAGATAAAAAACAGCATGATAACTCCTATAAGCAATAGTATGGATAATGTTAGGTAGGTGTTTAGAGTGTTAAAACTTTTAATAAACTTCCACATAATTTAAATAATAACTTACTAATGAATCTTTAAATTACTTTATTTTTATTAAATGATCTATATTTTTTATTGATTTATTACAATAGGTTTGATAAGTGTTAATTTAATCACAAATTTAATAATTTTGTTGTTTTTTTAGTTATATATTATATGCTTAATTTCATAAAAAAATTCTAGTTAAATTTTAAATATTTCCTATTAAATTTAATTTCTAAATCAATTTATTTTATCTTGTTTTGTAATGATTTTTAAAAATTTTATTTTAAGTCATTGTTTTGTTAATATTTTTTTTGGTAATAATTTTGTGGTGGTAAATATGATTTAGATTTTTTTAGCCTTATGAGTATTTAGTGATCATAATATTAAACCTAAGCCAGTGATAATATTTACTTGTAAGAATAAAATTATGAAGTTAAATTTATTGCCAATCTATGTAGAAAATTTACGAAGTAAAATATAAACTATCTTGATCACTAAAAATAAGGTAATGAATGTATTTTTAATTAAAATAAAGCTTTTCATTACGCACTTTGTAATTAATTCTTTAATAAATTTTTGTAGATGATGCTTTACTTTTCAGAGACGATAAAAATCTTTTGTTGGGCTAGTGTGGATATCCGATACGACCAATAAGCATAGCTACATCTATATCACCTCAGGACAGAAAAACCACTAATCATTTAAATAGTAAAAAATAATCCAACTAACAAATTTTCTAACAATTTGTATGAAACTATAAAATTTATTAGATATAAATCAGCGAAATCAAATTTCTGTTATGAAGAATTATACAATTTGACTATGAAGTAAATTTAAATAATTCAAAGCTATTTAGTGCATTTTCTCATAGCTAAACTGAGTATTTTCTGTGTTTGACAATGAACGAGTGCTTGTAGCTTAAACATTTGTTGTTTTCTTAACACTGTAACTTTCCTTCAATTTTTTAGAATTTTGAGAGAGTATTTAGATTGTATTGCATTTATTCAATCATAGGGAAAATATTAAGTGAATTATGTCTAGATAAAACTTGAATAAAGAATCAGAAATATTTTTAAGTCGAGGTATTTTATATGAAGATAATGAACGAAAATTTTAAATTCTTAGAATAAATGCGCTATAAGTCTTGAATGTTATTATTGTTTTGGGGTGATTTTGTAAGATTTTTATTTGATTAAAAGTATATTCTTAGATTTTTAATTAAGATATGAAATATATTAATGGTGATTTTAATATTTTATTTTCTTAATTGAATTTATACGTTTTTAAATAAACTTAAATCATATTGTATTGAAAATATTTTAATGAGCGCTATTCATTTTTACACATGCATTCACCATACATATTGTATAAAAAAAAAGCAGGTCTTCCTTTTAAGAAAGCTTCATTTTTATTGATAAAATATGTTTTTATTTCTTTTTTATCCAATATTATCAATTGATTATCATTTATATCTAGTATTGTTCCATTAACTTCTTTAGAAATGGTTTCAGATTCATTTCTTTTTTTACTCACTAAAAAAAAAACCTCATCACCAATTTTTAATTTGATTTTTGAAGATGGTTTTAATAAGCCACATTTTTTGCAAATCCACTCCTTATTATTAAATGAAATATCTACTTTGTACATCAAGTTTCTCCTTTTATATTATCGTTTCATGTAATTTTGATTAAGAGAAGAGAATTTTTTTTTGAATTTTATATTCCATTATGGAATAATTTTGTTAATTTTTAATATAAGTTTATGTTTTTAATGTGATTAATTAAATACTTTATTTTGTATTTAATTTGCTTGATTAAATAAAGATTGAAATATGAAAAAACCTCATTAATTGGAATGAATATTATTCCATTTATTATTTTTTTTATAATTTATAGAATGAAAAAACATTGTGTGACAATGGTCTCAAAATTTAATTTTCATAGGATATTAATCATGAAAAAAATTAGTCTTATTGCTTTTGCTTTAGTTGCCTCATCTACTTCATTTGCTGCAACTGTAACTGGTGGTCAAGTTCATTTTACTGGGGACTTGGTAAATGCGGCCTGTGCGGTTGACGTTAATTCTGATGGGCAAACTGTTGATTTAGGTCAGCATCGTGTATCGAAATTTAAAAAAGCTGGTGATATGAGTGGTCCAGTTCCTTTTCAAATTAATTTGGTTGATTGCGAAGCGGCTTTAGTTACTAAGGGTGTTTCTATTGCATTTAAAGGGTCAACAACTGCGACAAATCCTAAATTGTTGGTTGTAGGTGCGGGTGCGAGTAACGATGCAGCAGCACAAGGTGTTGGTATTCAAATCTCAGATAGTAGTTCTACAGCTTTGGCACTTGATGGTACAGGCTTTACCAAGGAGATAGCTCTTAACGACGGCACAAACTCATTCGGATTTACTGCGCGTTACGTATCTACGGTTGATGCCGGTCCTACACTTACAGCTGGTAAAGCAAACGCAGATGCAACTTTTGTTGTGAACTATAACTAAGTGTACATGCAAATCAAGATTTGAATGTAACTCATTTTATGAGCCTATTTCACATGAAAAGATATTTAGTTGTATTGATCGGGATGTGTTTGTCTTTAAATGCTTTCGCAAATAGCTATGTATTTGGTGGGAGGGCTCATTTTAATGGTGCTTTAGTTGGCTCGGGTTGTGTGTTTGTGCAGGATGGAGATTTAAAGAGGTTTGATCATGATAGTGGTGGGGTTGTTTTGAAGTTGAACGTAACTAATTGTTCTTTACCAATCTATTACAATCTTCGGATTGTAATGAAATATGTAACTAAGAATGCACATGTTTCTGTTTCACAGGTGATGAGTGGTGAGCAGATTGGTTTAATGCCTCAGAATGAATTACATCATTCGATTGGACTGATTGGGTACCCAGATAAAAGCTCAATAATAAAGGATGGTACAGGTGATAAGGAAATGGAATTGCCATTGCCTATTGCAAAAGATCAGATGTCTCAAAATGGGGCAAATTTTTTGATTTCTGTCATTTACCCATAGGTTGTTTTGGAGTTTTTATATGAATTTAAAATTATTTAAGAATGGTATGTTGGCTGTGGCTTTGTTGGGGCTTAGCTCGTACGCGTGTGCAGACGGCGATAAGAAAAGTGGTGGGATATCATTGGGTTCTACTCGAGTGATTTATCCACTGGGTGCTAAACAATTTTCTTTGCCTGTGATTAATCATAGTCAAAAAGACCGGTATTTGATTAACTCTTGGGTGGAAACCAAAACAGAAGAAAAAACCAGTGATTTTGTCTTAACACCACCTTTATTTGTGGCTGAGCCTTCGACAGAAAATACATTAAGAATTGTGAATTTGGTAAAAAACTTACCGCAAGATCGTGAGTCGGTTTTTTGGTTAAATGTTAAGTCGATTCCAGCGGTAGATAAAGAAGTTCTCGCTGAAAAGAATATTTTGCAACTTGCAGTATTGTCTCGAATTAAATTATTTGTTCGTCCAGAAAACTTAAAGATTACGCCAGCTGATGCTTTAACAAAAGTTAAATTTATAAAATCTGCAGATGGGGTGGAAGTTGATAACCAGTCACCATATCACATCTCATTTATCAATTTGGAAGTCGATACAACCAAATTAAATAGTGTAATGGCGGCACCGTTTGAGAAAACCAAAATTTCAAAAATAGTAGGCAACAAGCTGACTTATCAAATCGTCAATGATTATGGCGGTGTGGAGCCAAAAGTGGAAGTTAAATTGAATTAATATAAGTTGTGTAGGTGCTTTGTAATGATACCAATTAAATCAATGTGTGCAAAAATAAAGGCATTGCCGATGTGTCTTACATCGATAGTGTTCGTAAATGTTGTATGCATAGATTATGTGTATGCTGAACAGGTGTTTAATCCTGCATTTTTATCGGACAGTTTGTCAAATGCACAAGTCGCAGATTTATCAAAATTAGAAAGCTCTCAACAACAATTGCCCGGTGTTTATCGTGTTGAACTTTATGCCAATGATCAATATGTTTTAACACGTGATGTTCAATTTGTTGAAAAGCAAAATACACAGGATCAAACAGGTCTGGCAGCTTGTTTGGATGTGAAATTATTAGAGCGTATTGGGGTGAATATTGCGGGATATCCGCAATTACTATCGGAAGAAAACCAACAGTGTTTAGATGTTGCTCAATTGATTGAGGGGGCTGGTAGTCGTTACGAATTTATCAAACAAAAGCTTTATATCAGTTTGCCGCAAGCCTCTTTAAAAAATCAAATACAAGGTTATGTTTCACCTGAACAATGGGACCAGGGCATCAATGCAATGTTCTTAAACTATCGCATGTCTGGATATAACAATTTAGGTTCGATGACAAGCAGTAATGGGCTATTCGTTAATGTTGATAGTGGAATAAATTTAGGTTCATGGCAGTTACGTAACTCTGGTAATTTTAATTACAACTCGCAGAATAATATTAGTAAACATGAATGGATTAATCTAAATACTTATCTGCAGAAATCGCTGATTCCTATCAAGAGCCAGGTTAGAATTGGTGATGGAACAAGTGAAGGATCTATTTTTGATAGTTTTGGTTATCGAGGTATTGAACTATCGACGGCCAATGCAATGTATCCTGACAGTCAACAAGGTTATGCACCGAATGTACGTGGAATTGCAAAAAGCAATGCTAAAGTGATAATCCGACAAAATAATAATATTATTTATCAGATTAATGTTGCACCAGGTCCTTTTCTCATTCAAGACTTAAACCCTGCTTATGGTAGTGGTGACTTACATGTCTCGGTTGAAGAAAGCGATGGCAGTATTCAGGCTTATCTTGTGCCTTATTCGAGCTTACCTGTTTTACAAAGAGAAGGTAGAACGCATTATAGTGTTTTGGCTGGTGATTATCGGGATGGTTCGCTTAGAAGTAAAGACAGCAAAACTGTCGTACAAGCTGCTGCTGTACACGGGTTGAAACGTGGGCTTTCAGTTTATGCCGGATCGCAACTTTCAAAGAATTACCAAAGTGCTTTGCTTGGTTTTGGAAGCAATATGGGGAGATATGGCGCATTTTCGTTTGATTTAACTCATGCAAATAGTGAATTAATCGATGGTTCAAAGCATAGTGGTGAGTCAATACGCTTTTTATATTCAAAATCTTTACTACGTTCTGGTACGAGTTTTCAACTCTTGGGGTACCGCTATTCAACCCGTGGTTTTTATACGCTCAATGATGTCTTCTATGGGCAAATGAGTGATAGCTATGGAGAGGGGGAAACCCAGGATGGCAACTCGGCAAATGTGGGTATTGCAAATAATGGGTATGATCTCAACCATCCTAAAAAAGGTCGCTTACAAGCCAATATTTCTCATTCAATGGGACGTTACGGTTCACTTTATTTTGCTGCAAATCAGCAAAGCTATTGGGGTAAATCAGAAAAAGATGAATGGTTCCAAGCGGGTTATAACGGTATGTGGAATGGTATTAGCTATTCATTAAGTATGAACCGAAATATGCATTCACAGGCGAGTGAAGCAAATACCGTATATACCGCTAATATCGCATTTCCATTAGATCGCTTGCGCTCAAAAGCAAACTTACGTAATGACGTACTGGGTAATACTTATGCAACAATGTCAACTACCCAAAATTCGGAAGGCAATAATTCGTATCAGGCTGGTATCAGCGGTACTTTGTTAAAGGGCCGAAATTTGAGTTATAGCATTCGACAAGGTTATGTCACAGAACAAGGTTCTGCTGGTGCTATTAGCGCAAATTACAATGGTGCTTACGGGAATATAGGTGCTGCTTATAGCTATGATGGTAATAATCGTAGCTTTAATTACAGTGCAACGGGGGGAATGTTATTGCATAAAGATGGTTTAACATTCGGTCAAACTCTTGGAGATACCAGTATTTTAGTTAAAGCGCCTGGGGCAAAAGGAGTGAAAATTGAAAACTATAATGGCGTTAAAACGGATTGGCGTGGCTATGCGATCTTACCATATGCATCTGAATATCGTTTAAACCGCGTGGCACTAGATGCAAATAGTTTTGAATCAAATTTTGATATCAATAGTAATGTAAATAATGTTGTGCCAATACGTGGTGCAATCAGTCGTGCGACTTTTGAAACCAGTATCGGTGTCCGTGCGCTGATAAACATTACATACAAAGGGCAGCCAATTCCTTATGCCAGTATTGTAACTGAAGCAAATGGGAAATCATCCGGTATGGCAGCTGAACAAGGTCGTGTTTATCTGACAGGATTGTCTCTGAAAGGCAGTTTAAACGTAATTTGGGGGGACACACAGGAACAAAAATGTGTAGCAGATTATGATATGGGTACCGTTGATTTAAGCCTTGCAGTCCAACAATTTGTTGTCGAATGTAAGTAACGGGAGATTATTGATGAAAAACAATTTATTTCCTTCACTATCTTTATTGTTGATCACTACACAGAGTATGGCAGGATGGTGGCGAGTTGAAGATAAACCAGTTATATATGCTGACTTTGGTACTTATACATTCACCGATCCAAGCCAAAATCAGGCAGGAAGTTGGTTTGGTAGTAGGGTAACTGTAAGTGTAGATCGGGATAAGTATACTACACGCTGTAATAATGGAACCAATTTAGATGGATCAGAAATAGAAATCTATTTGACCTCCGATTATGTTAATGGTCTGCCAGTAAATATTGGTGGTAAACAATATTCGCAAGTGAATGATTATTTACAAGCCTCAGTAACCTACACATATGGTAATCAGGAGATTCCTGTACCAAGTGCTAATCGATATTTTGGTTATACCGCAGAAAGATGCAATGTAACAAATATACATACTGGTCGAACAAGCTTTTTTCTCACGATGAGACTTATAAAACCTTTTATGGGATTCAGCTATGTAGATGTACCGGTAGCAGACTTTTATACGGGTGATGATGCTAGACCTTATGGCTCGGGAAAAGCCAATGGTGCTAAGCAAACATTACATTTAAGAGGAAAAGTTGTAGTACCACAAAGTTGTGAGATTAATAATAACTTAGAAACCATCCATGATTTTGGAAACATTGGAAGTTATGCTTTTAAAAACACGGGCATAGAGAATCAAATCCAAGGTGCAAATAAAGCGTTATCAATTAAATGTAATACTCATGTAGCAAACAATGCACCCCTGACGCTTCGAGTACAAGCTGACAATGTTGGAGGTCCTGCCAATGGTGTCATTGTATCTGATAATCCAGATGTAGGTTTTAAAATATCTAATCAAAGTGACACATTGCTGATCCCAAATAGTGCTAATAGCATAGTTAAATTTAGTAATTCCAATCCAGCCAATATAGTGCTGAAAGCATGGGCTGTAAGTGTAACTGGTAGAGAACCAAAATCTGGTGCATTTCAGGCACGAGGATATTTCCGAATTGATTTCGAGTAAAGGGATAATCATGAATATTATGAACAAGTGCCTTTATCATACCTTGTGTTTTCTTATGATAAATTTCGGTCTGCATAGTTATGCGTATGCAGTGTTGGGAACGTATAACTTTACTTTAAAAGGAAATGTCACACTTTTCACTTGTGGGGTTGATCAGGGAGCAGCAACTCAAACAATTAAGATGGGCACAATGTCAATACGGAATTTAAAAAAGCCTGGAGATAAAAGTCCACGTATGCCAATCCCATTTAATCTGATGCAATGCCCAGCTAACGCACAGATTACATTTAGTTTTGTTGGAGAACAGAACACTGTTAACAAAGAGTTGTTAGCGCTCAGTAATGCCAATGCAACAACAACTGCAAAACATGTCGCAATCGAAATCACTGATGCGAACCATAATCGGGTGCCGATTAGTTTATCAGGAGGTACATTGAATAAAAGTCCAATATTTTTAGCTGACGACAATGGAAATCTTTCAGTGGTGTTTTATGCCAATTATGTAGCAACAGATGGTGCTGCTACGGCTGGCGTTGCCAATGCAAATGCTGAATTTAGAATAGAGTATCAATAAGTAATTATAGCTATCCTTCAAATTCGGACTTTAAAACACAAGGATATAGCAGTTAATGCTTGCTCCTACGGGTTATCTTTCATTACTTGTTAAAGTAAAGAGAAAAAATTATGAATAAGAATTCGTTTATTTGTATACCGCTTTTGGTTATAGCGATAGATGCATCGGCAGGTTGGTGGCGAGAGGAACAAAAGCCGGTGTTATATGCTGACTTCGGAACCGAAACTATTACTAATCCAAATAGTAACCAGGTAGGGAACACATTTGGTAAAACATTGAATGTTAGCGTTAATGGAGACCGTTATACGACCAGATGTAATGCTCCAACATCGAGCCTACGAGAGCGCGATATCTATATGACTGCGGATTATAGTAATGGCACTGCGATTAATATCGGTGGAGTAAATTATATGCAAGTGAATGATTACCTACAAGCTTCTGTTGCATATACATATAATAGTACCACTGTCCCTGTACCCTCAGTAAATCAAGTTTTTGGTCGGGTTTCAGAGCAGTGCTATGATACGGCAAATCATACTGGAAATACAACCTATTCATTAAAAATGCGAATTTCTAAACCTTTTATGGGATTCAGCTATGTAGATGTACCAGTAGCTGATTTTTATGTTGGAGATAATAATGCACCAGCTGGTACAGCAAAAACCCAAGGTGCAAAACAATCATTGCATCTAAGAGGAAAGGTTGTAGTACCACAAAGTTGTGAGATTAATAATAACTTAGAAATCATCCATGATTTTGGAAACATTGGAAGTTATGCTTTTAAAAATGCGGGTATAGGTAATCAAATCAAAGGTGTAAATAAAGCAAATTTAGCGTTATCAATAAAATGTAATAGTTTTGTACCAACTAGCGCACCTTTAAGTATACGTATTCAAGCCGACAATGTAGGTGGACCTAATAATGATATCATCATGTCGGGCAATCCAGATATTGGCTTCAAAATGTCTGATCAAAATGACAGATTAGTGATCCCCAATAATACCAATAGTAAAATTACATTTAGCAATACCAACTCAACGAATATTATCGTCAAAGCATGGCCCGTTAGTGCAACAGGATTAGAACCAAAGCTAGGTGCATTTCAGGCACGAGGATATTTCCGAATTGATTTCGAGTAAAGGGATAATCATGAATATTATGAACAAGTGCCTTTATCATACCTTGTGTTTTCTTATGATAAATTTCGGTCTGCATAGTTATGCGCATGCAGTGTTGGGAACGTATAACTTTACTTTAAAAGGAAATGTCACACTTTTCACTTGTGGGGTTGATCAGGGAGCAGCAACTCAAACAATTAAGATGGGCACAATGTCAATACGGAATTTAAAAAAGCCTGGAGATAAAAGTCCACGTATGCCAATCCCATTTAATCTGATGCAATGCCCAGCTAACGCACAGATTACATTTAGTTTTGTTGGAGAACAGAACACTGTTAACAAAGAGTTGTTAGCGCTCAGTAATGCCAATGCAACAACAACTGCAAAACATGTCGCAATCGAAATCACTGATGCGAACCATAATCGGGTGCCGATTAGTTTATCAGGAGGTACATTGAATAAAAGTCCAATATTTTTAGCTGACGACAATGGAAATCTTTCAGTGGTGTTTTATGCCAATTATGTAGCAACAGATGGTGCTGCTACGGCTGGCGTTGCCAATGCAAATGCTGAATTTAGAATAGAGTATCAATAAGTAATTATAGCTATCCTTCAAATTCGGACTTTAAAACACAAGGATATAGCAGTTAATGCTTGCTCCTACGGGTTATCTTTCAATACTTGTTAAAGTAAAGAGAAAAAATTATGAATAAGAATTCGTTTATTTGTATACCGCTTTTGGTTATAGCGATAGATGCATCGGCAGGTTGGTGGCGAGAAGAACAAAAGCCGGTGTTATATGCTGATTTCGGAACTCAAAACTTTACGAATCCAAATGATAACCAGGTAGGGAATACATTTGGTAAACCATTAAGTGTTAACATTAATGGAGACATTTATCAGACGAAATGTAATGGTACAACCACGGTCCTACGAGAGCGCGATATCTATATGACTGCGGATTATAGTAATGGCACTGCGATTAATATCGGTGGAGAAAATTATATGCAAGTGAATGATTACCTACAAGCTTCTGTTGCATATAGCTACAATAGTACGACTGTCCCAGTACCTTCTGTAAATAAAGTTTTTGGTCGGGTTTCAGAGGGTTGCTGGACTAAGATATCTCATACTGGAAATACAACCTTTACATTAAAAATGCGAATTTCTAAACCTTTTATGGGATTTAGTGATATTGATATTCCTGTAGCTGATTTTTATGTTGGAGATAATGCTGCACCAGCTGGTACAGCAAAAGCCCAAGGTGCAAAACAATCATTGCATCTAAGAGGAAAGGTTGTAGTACCACAAAGTTGTGAGATTAATAATAACTTAGAAACTATTCATGATTTTGGAAACATTGGAAGTTATGCTTTTAAAAATGCGGGTATAGGTAATCAAATCAAAGGTGTAAATAAAGCAAATTTAGCGTTATCAATAAAATGTAATAGTTTTGTACCAACTAGTGCGCCTTTAAGTATACGTATTCAAGCCGACAATGTAGGTGGACCTAATAATGATATCATCATGTCTGGCAATCCAGATATTGGCTTCAAAATGTCTGATCAAAATGACAGATTAGTGATCCCCAATAACACCAATAGTAAAATTACATTTAGCAATACCAACTCAACGAATATTATCGTCAAAGCATGGCCCGTTAGTGCAACAGGATTAGAACCAAAGCTAGGTGCATTTCAGGCTAGAGGGTATTTTCGAATTGATTTTGAATAAAAATGGATGATGGGGACAATAAATAAGGCTTTTATCTAATATTTCGTTTATGTAGTTTAAATTTAAGTTTAATTGATTGGGATAAGGCATGGATGCTGATATAGGTGTAAGAACATATAATTTTATTTTTAAACCAAATGATATGGTTGTAATTTGTACTATAAGTCATGAGTTACGGAGTAATCAGAATATTATAGATAGAAAATTAAATACAAGTTCAGAAGAAAATAATGATAAAAATGAAATATGTCTAAGCCATTACAGATTCTTAAACACTCGATAATATATAAGTTAATGTTATAGTTGGGGGTGTTAACAGGTTTTTTAAATTGATTAATTTAAAGTGAAATTCTCATCTATGTCTTTGGGTATAAATTAATAAAAATATAAAATCATAGATATCTTTATATAAAAAATAATTTTTTTGATTTGCATGCTAATACTTATTTAAAATAGATCTATTTCGGTATTCAAATTTAAAAAATACGAACTTTGATTTATAGTGCATAGTGCAATGCCCAAATGGTAAAAAACTACTTTCGAAAGAGGTTTTATAATTTACTGTCATTAAATTTTAAGCTTTTCTTTTAAGGTTTCGATTGTTTTTCGATTATTTTTTGATTTTGTTTGGTTGGTTATAATAATATAATTTTCTAAAATAGAATATCGAACCTCTATAGATAGTAAGTGGTTGATGTTATTAATTTGTTCAAATATTGCTTCATTAGGAATAGTTAAACTGCTATGGAGTTTCCTTTGAATTAGCTTTTTTTGATACATAGGGAATTTTAAAAAAATATAAAGAATAGAAGAGTATAGTTTTAAATCACATAGATTTTTATTATCTAATGCTGCAAAGTGAAATAAATTCGATAATGTTGCAGCTACAACCTCTGGATATAAATCATAAGTTTTTATATTTAGTGGGTGGGTTTTTATTTGATTGAAACCTATATTATTTAAATTATTTAATTGTTGATATCTTTGTAGTGTAGGATATATTTCTTTTAAAAAATGAAGTAAATTCCTGTTTGATGTGATTGTTTTTATGATGTAAAGGTTGTTAATTATGAGTGTGTCAACAACTAATCCTTGTATAATTTTAAAAGATTCAATTTCACTCCACTCTAAAAAAAATTTTTTAAAATGATCGGAGTAAAATATCCCTTCATTGTTAAGTGTTATATTTTTTTTATTAAAAGGAATAATATTTAGATTTAGAACGAGTGAAAATTTTTCATCATAATTATATGTTGAAAAAAAATTATTGAGATAATATTTTTTATGAGTGTATTGGTTTAATTTTTTACTTTTCATAGCGGAACCTAGGCTGAGTTTAAATGTATTTCTGTTGATGAATTAATTTGTGTGTTGAAGATTCTATCGAATGACTTATATCTATTTTATATTAAAATAGTTTTTAATTAAGCGATTTATTATATATTTTATTCATGAGGTTTTGTAATGGATTTAGTTTTGTGGTTTTAAAGCGGGTAGTGTTATATTTAAAATTAAAATCTCTTTAATTTTTTTTTTTGAGATTTTAATTTTAGAGGATTTACATGTTTTTTAAATTTTCTAACGAAATCTTCAACTCATTTGTCAACCAGTCTTTAAATAATATTTTTCGAGGATCCTCGCTGATACTATCATGAGATATTAAATAATAAGAAAAGTCATCATGATAAGGTGTAGTTGCTGAGACTAAAATATTGTTTTTTAATTCATTTTCTATCAAAAATCCTGATGTTGCTGTGATCGCATTTCCTGATATTGCTGCTTCAATACACAGATACAAATATTCAAGCTCAATTTTCTTGTGACCTATCACTAATTCCTTCGTTTCGCTTCTGCTTAATAAATTATTCCATAAGTTAGGTATTGAACTAGAAATTGCAATATTATTCCTACTACTATTAGGATTTTTAACGATGAACATAATGTCATCAATTAACTTATATGTATGAAGATTTTTAGAAAACTCAATATCATTCCTTTGTATGGCAATATCTATATTGTATTTTTTAAAGTCAGGAACATCTTGATGAGTAAGTATAGTGATATCAAAATCAAAACCTAAATCATCAAATATATTTAATTTTGGTATTAACCATTTCATGCAAAAAGTTGGCTCACAAGAAAGTACTAAATTTGTTTTATTTTGAATATTTCTGTTTTTTAAATCTACTAGACATATATCTAACTTATTAAAGGCATCTTGACAACTGTTAAATAAATTTAAGCCTTCTTTTGTTAATGTTAATTTTTTTGATTTTCTGTCAAAAAGTTGAATTTCTAAGCCTTCTTCTAGATTCCTAATTTGTTTGCTAACAGCTCCTTGAGTTACAAATAGTTTTTTTGATGCGATAGTTACACTGCCATACATAGCGGCATAATAAAAAAATTTAAAAGAGTTAAGCGAAAATCTCTCGATCATTTTGAACCTATTTTATTGGCAGAATATATTCTAAATTAATTATTATTTATAATAATATTATATAAGAGTATAAAGCAATGTTTTAACTAATAAAAAAACTCATGATTAATTATGAGCAAATGGAATTTTCTATTTTATTTATAGTCTTATATAATATTTTTATTAGGTTTGATATTTGTATATAATGTTTTATTAATTATGTGTTGCAAATTGTGTTTTTTAATTATTTATTAATTCGGTTCATTTAAATTTATTTATTGGCTAATTGTTTCTCATTTTAAAAAATATTTTTATACGATGGTTTAATTAATTGATAATGAGAATATTTTTTATTTATAGTGGTTTTGTTGGATGGATATTTTTTAAAAATGTAAAAAAAATAATATATTGGAAAGTATGATTAATTTTATTTCCAATACCTATGGTTAAGGATTTTATGTGTTTTTATGTATTTATTGAAAAAATATGAATCTAATCCTGTGTTGCTTATTATTTAACTGTTGGAGAGGACTGCGATGTTTTAATTTTGTAGTGTTTTAAATTTAATTTTTTAATGTTGTATATTGGGAATCAATTATATGATTGTTTTAATTGAAATAAATTTAATGTAAATAAAATAGTAGGGTGGCTTTGAAAAATAAAAAAAATTACAATAGTTTATAAAAATTACAGTGCTATACAGTTGAATTGCTTTTTACTAACAAATTTCAACAACATTTTTTTAAACCATTAAGAATAATTGATATGAATTATTGGAAAAGGATAGTAAATGATGAATGCTAAAGTAAATAATAATATTTTTGATGAATTGAGAAGAAGTCATGATAAGCAAAGAAAATATGCTGAACAACTCATTCAAACCTCAGGGGATACTGAAGAAAGAAGAAATTTATTTGATGCTCTGAAAAATGAACTTTTTGCCCATGCTGTTGCTGAAGATCGATATTTTTATATTCCTTTAATGATGACAGATCCTGGTTTGAATATCACCAGACATGCACTTTCTGAACATCATGAAATGGATGAATTGTTAGAGCAACTTACTGAAACAAAATTTAGTCATCCAAGTTGGTTAACAACTGCAAAAAAACTTTCAGAAATTGTTCACCATCATTTAAAAGAGGAAGAACATAGTTTTTTCCAACAAGCAGGTAAAATATTAGGTGAAAAAGAGAAAAAAGATTTGGCTAAACAATATGCAGCTGAATATCAAAAGTACTTAAACAAAGATAAAGATAGCCTTGTGTAAAAGGCTATCTTTTATTAAGTTTTTAAGGGAAAAAATTTTTTGAAAGCTTTTTATCTATGCTTAATGATCAATTTACTGATGGATTAACAGTATAACGATGTTTTTAGGTTTGCAATCGTATAACAATAGAAGTAACAGAATGATTGTTCTGAGTTTTACTTTTTACTCCTGATTTGAAAAAAACTAAGTCTCAATAGTCTAAAAAACATTATTTTAATCATTGATGTTATCTTGCCTGAATTGAATGTTAATTTGTTTAAAAATTGTGTAGTTAAGAGAAACAATGATTGAGATGTTAAAAATAAAATGTATAAGATAGATGAACTGTTCTTCTAAATGAAAGAATCAATCGAACGGATGTCAGCTTATGGCGAATAAAAATAATCAGCCTTTAGCATCGGCGCAACCTCTTCACTTAAATGAGTTGGTCGGTTGTGAAGAGTGTGATGCGATTTATCGTAAAGTTGACTTATTACCGAATGAGCGTGCTTATTGCACCTGTTGTGGTGCAGAGTTATATCGACGCAGCCGACCTTTTTCGTCATTGCTTGCTTTAGTCATTACAGCACTGATTGTATTTGTTATTGCCAATAGCTTCCCTATCGTGATTGTGGAGTTACAAGGGAATACCTCACAAACCACGCTGATTGGAGCTGCATGGACCATGTTTCAAATTCAGCGTCCTTTTGTCGGGGCACTGATTCTCATGACTACATTTATTGTTCCATTGATTGAGTTGTTATTGTTGAGTTATGTCTTAAGTTGTGTCGGTTTGTTTAAATACCGACCTCACTATCTCAGATTGGCACTGAAAACTTTATTTTTATTTAGAACATGGGGGATGGTGGAAGTCTTTTTAATTGGTGTATTGGTCACCTTAGTTAAATTGGTTGGAATGGTGACGGTAATTCCGGGTGTGGCACTTTGGGCGTTTACGATCCTAAGTATTCTTTTGGTTTATATTGCTTCGGTGAAGATCAAAGATCTTTGGGATGAAGTCGATCGGAGCTTAACATGACACAAAAGAATCATCATGATGATGAGATTAGTTCAGTGCTAGAGCATCTTTCTGATGTTGATTTACAAGTCAAAAACTATGTGCGCGCAAAGGATGTCGGATTAATACAATGCCATTGTTGTGGCTTACTGAATTCTATTGGCTCAAGCATAGACGAACATTCTGAACTCAAGTGTTCAAGGTGCAAAAGTGCATTACACTCGCGTAAACCGCAAAGTTTAAATCGAACTTTTGCTTTAGTCATTGCCGCAGCAATTTTATATATTCCAGCCAATGTAATGCCGATGACAGTAACGGATTCTTTATTGGGACGTCAGCAAGATACCATTATTAGTGGGGTGATCTATTTTTGGCAAAATGGAGATTATCTGGTGTCTGTGGTCATATTCATGGCAAGTATTTTCATTCCAATTTTAAAATTATTAATTTTGATTTTTTTATTGGTCGCCGTGTATATGCAATCATCTTCAAGATGGCATTTTTCACCTGAACATTGTGCACTGTTATATCGAATTGTTGAATTTATTGGGCGCTGGTCGATGATTGATGTTTTTGTTGTGGCTTTATTGACAGCTCTTATTCAAATCCAATCTTTAGCGACCATCTTGGCTGGACCTGGAGCTGTGGCTTTTGGAGCAGTCGTTGTTTTAACCATGTTTGCTTCATTGAGCTTTGATCCAAGACTGATCTGGGATAATTATTTCAAAGCGCACAAGGCGAATTCTCAACAACCCCAACAGATGAACACAGTTGTTATTCATCAACTGAAAAGTTAAAACGAAACCATATCCTCATGATTAAATGCTAAAGAATGATCACTATGCCAGATAATACGCCAAACAACCAAGATTCTACACCAAGCCCAAGTGAGACCACGGAGAATGGTGTATTTCTCGCTGAACCTGAAAAGAAGAAGGCGCGTTGGCGACCTGCGCTGATTTGGCTAGTTCCATTCATCGCACTTTTGATCGCATTGTCACTTGCTGCTAAAGCCATACTGGATACAGGTCCAACGATTGAAGTGTCATTTCGTACTGCAGAAGGTTTGGTCGCAGGCAAAACCACAGTGCGTTATAAACAGGTTGATATCGGTTTAGTCCGTCAAATTGATCTTTCTGATGATCGTTCACACGTGATTGCCAAAATTGAATTACGTAAAGATGCCAGTAATTTTGCTGCTAAGGATTCACGCTTTTGGGTGGTTAGACCTCGTGTAGGGACAGGGGGCATTTCTGGAATTGATACATTATTGTCTGGCGCTTACATTGAAGTGGATGGTGGCAAGGCGGAACAAAAGCAGGAGACTTTCACTGGGCTTGAAGTTCCACCTGTTGTAGCCTCTGATATTCCCGGCAAAGTTTTTTTCTTAAAAGCGCAAGATCTCGGCTCGCTTGATATTGGCGCACCGATTTACTATCGCAAAATAAATGTCGGGCAGATTACGGCTTATAAATTGGCAAATGATGGGAAAAGTGTTGAATTACAAACCTTTATCCAATCACCTTATGATAAGTTCGTAACTACAGATGCACGCTTTTGGCAAGCAAGTGGGGTAGATGTTTCTTTAAATGCTTCAGGCTTTAATTTAGATACTCAATCCCTTGCCAGTATTGTTGCTGGAGGGATCGCCTTTGGCTACCCAGAAAATTCAGCGGGCAGTATCGCACCGAATCATAGTTATTTTACTTTATCAGACTCTCGTAAAGAGGCGATGAAAGAACCTGATGGTAAGCCACGTCCAATTATTATGTACTTTGATCATTCATTACGAGGTCTAACTGCAGGTGCACCTATTGATTTTATGGGTATCGAAATTGGCAATGTAAAAGCCATTAATGTTGAGTTTGATCAATCTTATACCCAGTTGCGTATGCGTGTAGATGCGACCATTTATCCATCTCGCTTGGCGCATGGTAAAGAGCTTGATCCTGATGGTGAAATTTTCAAAAACTTTATCGCAAATGGTTGGCGTGCACAGATGCGTACAGGCAACTTGCTAACTGGTCAAAATTATATTGCCTTTGATAAGTTTCCAAAAGCCAAAGCCGCAACTTTGAAAATGCGTGTAGATGGGCGAGCTGAGGTTCCAACCACTGCGACGGAATTAAGTGGTTTACAAGCTCAAGTATCACAAATTGCGGATAAGTTGAGTAAGTTCCCACTCGATGAAATTGGACAAGATGTACGTAAAACATTCAGCAATATGAATAAGACCATTGAATCTACAGATAAACTGGTTAAACAGTTGGATGATAAAGTTGCACCAAACTTACAAGCAACATTGAATGATGTACGTAAGACAATGCAATCTAGTGAATCGATTTTATCCAGTGATGCGCCAATGCAGCAGGATGTACGTAAAGCTTTGCAACAAATGACCCGAGCTGCTGCTTCATTACAGTTAATGGCTGATTATATTGAACAACACCCAGAATCATTAATCCGTGGTAAAAAAGCAGAGGCTAATAAATGAAAAAAACAGATAAAAAATTATTCGATGCTGCTTTGACTATGAGATACGCTGGCGCTTTATCTACAGCGATATTGTTATCTGCATGTTCAAGCTCGCCAGTACCGAACTACTATAGTTTAACGACTCAAGTATCTCCTTTAGCCAACTCAAAGGTTACTGTCATTGAGGTATTGCCTGTAGGATTGCCTGATCGTATCAATCGTGCTCCTATCGTGATTCAGGATATTACGGGTAAATCTCAAATTTTAGATAATGAGCGGTGGACTTCAACTTTAGGAGCGGAACTTCGCGATAATTTATCTGCAGGTTTGCAACAAAAACTGGGGGCAGTGGATCGTTATAATAGCGGGATGGTGGGTGGAAAAATTTCTTATCGGATTGCCACTGATTTTTCACGTTTCGATATTGTTCATTCGACAAATCAAACGAATGAAAAAATAGAGGTGTCTGTAGCTTGGATTGTGAAGCGTAATGATCCCACGATTACTTTGGATCAAAACTCTACCCAAAATCAGCAATTGGCATGCCGTATGAGTTTTGCTCAAGACGTAACAGGCAATCATAAACAAATGCAAGATATCGTCAGTACAGCCAACACTGCTTTAAACCGAGTCGTAGATGCTGTGGCACTTTCGATCGTATCTTTAGATTCAAAAAAAATAGCGCGTGTTGATGGTGTGACTTGTACTTAAGCTCACTGCACAAATGCAAATAGCTGTCATTGTGCTATTCAAGTTTATGGATTGATCTATATCCGATAGGCTGCGTTCATAGGTCTTTTTTAAACTTTAAATCAATATAAAATCCCCGCACCTTGCCTTCTTCATCATGGAGAAGGCACTTTGAATATTCATATATTTAACTGAATTCTTGCGTTGCGAACAAAGCAGTGCTTTATTTTAACCCATATAGCTCTACTCAACATGGAGACATCCATGTCGCCTCCCGATAGCAAGAACATCTGCGAATTAAAAAAATAAAAAACTGATTAAGCAAAACTTTTTAAAATTCATATAAAAAGCATAAAATTGATTGAAGATGAGTCGCTTGTTTGAAAAATTAGACGGTTTGGCTATATCGACTTTGCATTGATTTATACAGTTAAACATTGGATGCGGCAAAGAATCGGCCCACATTCATAGTCTTGAAACGATGTTGAGTATGAAAAAATACATTAAATTTCATTTAAAAAGCTGATAAATTGGTTATTTATGATCAATCGATTTGAAGGCATTCTATGGAAATTTCACATTTAGATCATTTGGTCTTAACAGTTGCGGATATTGAGAGAACTTGTGTTTTTTATCATCACGTCTTAAATTTTGAAATCATTACATTTGGAAATAATAGAAAAGCGTTAAAGTTTGGTCAGCAAAAATTAAATCTGCATCAAGCAGGTAAGGAGTTTGAGCCAAAAGCCAAACATCCAACTCCGGGCTCTGCTGATTTATGCTTTATCACAGCTACACCCTTGAATGAGGTGATCACACATTTAGCGCATCAACAGGTACAAATTCAAGAAGGTCCAGTTCGGCGTACAGGCGCCGTAGGAAATATCATGTCAGTATATATTCGTGATCCAGATGAAAATTTAATAGAAATTTCAAATTATATAACCGAATAAATGAGACACAAAAATAGCGGTGTAAGCGTGATCACCATTGACATTTTTTAATACGGCAATCGCTTGTCTTGAGCAAGAGATATTTTCAATTAAAGAAATTGGAATAGATATGCAAACAATAATAACCACCGCAAGACAAAGCTTTATGCTTCGTAAAGCAAAGGCTCAAGATTTACCTGATGTGTTAGATATCTTTGATGGCGTTGTTGAGTGGCTCGTTTCCATTGGAAATGCCCAACAATGGGGAGAAGTACCGTGGTCAACTTCAGCCAGACAGATTGATCGTGTCTCAGAAGCACTTGCTTTGCCTGATGCTTGGGTTGTTGAAACACAAGATGGTAGTGTTTGTGCTGCTATTGTTATGGGGGATGCTATGCCTTATGTTCCGCTTGCAGCTCAGCCAGAATGTTATGTACGTTTACTTATCGTAAAACGGGGGCAGCAGTATAAGGGAATAGGGCGTCAATTATTGGCTTTTGCTGATCAGCAAGCTAAAGAGAAGGGAATCCATCATCTACGGCTTGATTGTTATGCGGGCGGTAATGGAAATCTAGTCAAGTTTTATCAATCCTGTGGTTATCAATCTACATTGAGTTTTAATGATGAAGGGTGGTCAGGACAAGTGTTAGAGCGTAACTTAGGATAAAAGCTATGAATCATCCGCTTAGACATCTCCAAGATCTTTGGTCAAAAGCAAAGCAAAGTGGTGTTCTACCGCATCGAAATGTGATTTGTATTTCGACCATTGATGATCAGGGTTTTCCTCACTCTCGATTCGTAGACTTAAAAGAAATTAATCAAGAAGGGTTAATATTTTGTACAGATTTGAAGTCAAATAAAGCAAAAGAGATTCTGAATAATCCCAAAGTCAGTCTAACGATTTGGTGGGAGCATGTGGCTCATCAAATCAGAATACAGGGATTCTGTTCGCTAATTGATCCTCAACTTGCAGATTCCTATTGGGAAAAACGGGTTCATGACGCTCAAGTGGTGTCTTATATTTTTGATCAAAGCCAAGAAATTGAACACTCGAAGCCATGCAACAAAAATTTCTTGATGAAAAAAGTAAATATGATCGTCATAATCTGATTCGTCCTGAGACATGGGGGGATTTATCATAAAACCCATACAGATCGAATTTTTAGAGTTTAAAGAAACACGTCTACATTTAAGGACACAATATTCACTCAATTTGACAGATCAATTATGGGTGAAAAATTTTTTACAACCATAAGACATTTGGAATAGCTTGAAGGCGAACAATATTTTAATATTCATAAAACGCAATCAAGTAATCGATATGATTGATTATTTTATAAAAAATTAAATACAATCTTTAACATCAAAGCGCGTAAAACTCTCATTTCAAAAAGGGTAAATGAACTTTTAAGATTGAATACATCCATCAGACTTGAGTGTACTGTCGTTTTGGATTTGTGTAAAAAGGTCTAAATTAAATCAACAGATATAACAAATCTTACAACAATGCATTTCAACAATTAACAAGAAGGTGTTTAAACAAGTACATCCGAAAGCCAATTTTTTGTTAGCTTAAAAACATACATACATATTGGTGGAGTAAGAAATGTCAAAAAAAGTATTATTTATCACTTCAAACTCTGGTGTAGAGCATGATGAACTCAAAAAGCCATTAGACTTTTTAACAGGTAAAGGAATTGAGTGTATTCATGCCGCAGTTGAATTAAAAGATGTACAGACCGTTCTTCATGATGATGAAAAATCTGCATCCTATTCACCAAATGCAACTTTAGAAAAATTAGATCCAAATGACTACGATCTACTGGTCATTCCAGGCGGAACGGTGAATGCAGATCAATTAAGAATTGATGAAAATGCACTAAAAATTATCCAATCATTCACAGACAATAAAAAACCCATTGCGGCTATATGTCATGGTCCTTGGGCTTTCATTAATGCTGAGCGAATTAGAGACAAAAATTTAACTTCATATAAAAGTATACGTTTAGATTTAGAGAATGCAGGTGCAAACTGGATTGACGAGCAAGTACATCGTTGTAACACTCATGGATGGGTTTTGATCACTTCACGTAATCCCGATGATATCCCTGCTTTTAATCAAGCTATATTAAACGAGCTTGAATAATTTTTTGATTTTGAAAGATTTAGAAATAAACTGAGTGCTTTGTCTTACTTTTACCAAGATCTGGTACTCAGTTTTTTTAAATATATATGATTGTTATGGTTTTTTTAATCGATGTGTGATCTTAATCTGTGATGCTTTAGCTATTTTGTCAAAGCAACTGAGTAATCAGAGTTTTTAAACTAAATTTACATATTCGGCTTGTATTGTAACTCCTTTTTAATACTATAAATCAACATAAGTTCCGACCTTTATCCTAATGTTGGCACAACTTTCAATACCTCTTTAATTCGATGAACATGATTATTTTAAGATTTATGAAAGATAACTATTAAAAAAATAAGATAAAAAATATTAATTGAAAAAATAAATTACATAATTTTAATAAATAAAAATATTAAGCTGAATCTGATTTAGGTTATAGTTTGAATTATTTTAAATTTAGAGAATATGCCATTGTGTATTTATGAAATTGTACTTCAAGATGAGAAATTTCAGTTACACAAACTTGTTAAGGTTAAGGACACTATTTACAATCCCATTCATAAAAACGAATCATTCATGTGGTTTTGGATTTATTCGGATACATCTGAATTTTTTTATTTTGATTTGTGGAATGAATTGGATCATGCGGAAATAGGTCAATATATTAGATATAAAAAAAATATTTTTAAAGTTGTGAGTATTAATAATAACAAAAAGATAAATTATTCATAAATCATGATCTTTAACTATCATGATTAAACATTTAATAAACATAAAGGAACTGTTTTGTTTTGCCGGTTGGTAGATATTTAAGATTCAAGTTTATAAAGGGAATAGCAACGTGGAAAATTTAAATCAAGATTATGAACAGATTAATGCATTAATAAAAGATATTCGATTTGTGATGGTCACATTTATCACTGAAGAAGGGCATTTACATTCAGTGCCTATGACCACACAAAATACTGATTTTAATGGTGTCGTGTGGTTTATTGGCGCTAAAAACTCAGAATTAGTTAAAAATATAGCAACTCATCAGCAGGTTAATCTCGGGTATAGTCATATTTCAAATAATGATTACATATCAATTAACGCTATTGCAGAGTGTGTACATGATCCAGAGATTCTTGAGCAATTATGGTCACCAGCGTATGAAGCATTTTTTGAGCAAGGTAAAAATGATCCCAATATCCAATTGATTCGTGTCGTTTGTAATGGGGCGCAATATTGGAAAGGTAATGGGAAGTTGGTGACCTTATTCAAACTCGCTAAAGCTTCTATCACTGGTGAAACTGAGCAACTGGGTAGCAGCCAATCTGTGAAGCTTTAAATGCTTGGTAGATTAGACGAACGAATGTTCGTCTAATCTAAGTTTATAGAAAAGTTGATACGCCGCGTTGATTTAGCCCCACCTTTTTACGCATACGAGTTTGCTTTTCGCTCAGAAGTTCTTTTAAGAATATATCTAAATTATCTTCATTGAGCGCAGTTGGCGTGAATAATTCATATCCCATTTGATTGAAGAATATATCAATTTTCGAACACTTCTGAACATATTTCATTGACCAGTTCTTAAAGTAAATTTTGTCAATTTGCATGATTTTGAACTCAACAATATCGTGATGTCTAAGGTCATTCTTTATCTGCTGAAATAACGTTTGAACGATCGCTTTATCACCTTCAAGACACTGAAAGAAGTAATTATTGGCATAATACAAAACACCAAAAATTTGATTGTTGCTATTAAACTCTCTAGCAGTGTTTAAGATATTATTCAGATCTTCAAGTAAATCAGAAGTCAATTGATTGCGAGAACTCGCATAACACAATCGAATTAACATATGCGTTTTCTCAAGTCATTTTGAGAAGAAAACACTGGATCACTCATTGACATCAAAGTTATAAGGTTCAACATCATACTCTCCAGCTAAAAGATCAATAAAAGAAGGAATCGTCTCGCTTGAGAGAAGAAAGGGATTAAAATCATCCCGGTGATTTTCTATAAAAAAGTCTCCAAGCCTTTTGTTGACTGGAGCAAATTTCATATTCCAATGTTTAAATAATCCAATGTCACATTTTTCATAGTATAAAATTTCACAATTTTGATGACGTTGGTCTTTCAAAATTTGATTGTAAAAAAGATCATCTACTTTACTTTTACGTCCTTCTAAACATTGAACAAAATATCCATGCCCATAGTAAAGAACGCCTGTAATTTCATTACGAGAATTAAAATCCACAGCTGAATTCAAAATCTCTATGAGATCATTTTTGACATCAGGATGAATACTCGTAGCTTTACTTGCATATAAAACTCTCACAAATTCCATTGGTAGTCTTCCATCATAAAATTTACTCCGAACTCGGTGCTAACGCTTTAATTTTATTAATAAGCTTTATGTTTTCACATAGGAAGATTAGTACTGATGATTACCATACAGGGTTTCTAAATTGAAAGCGAACATATTGGAAGAATTTATTAAAAAATATGAAATGTAACGTTTTTTTATTGCTGTTTGAGTGATTTGTTAAGTTAAATTGATGGAAGTTTATTTTGTTAAAAATAAAATTTTGAAAATAAAAGGAAAATTATAATTTTTATTAAAATAAATTGGTTAAAAAGTATACAAGTGTAAGATATTTCTCACAATCATGTAAGCTATGGATTATATCGCCTGTTTTTCATTTATTTATACTGCCTACATACACCACAAGTGTTCATTATTATAAAGCTGAATAATTATTTAAGTTGTTTGTCGCTAACACTTAAATTAAAAAAGCATTTATTAAATTAATGAACATAATAAAAATTGTTGTGTATTGGGGTAGCCCTCCTCCTTAGCCGGTTTACTAAGGAGGAGGGGTTTTTCTAAGCTATAAAATATGAGGGAATGAAATGTTAATTTTAAAAAATTTATTTATTTTTGTTGTCTCAATATTCGCTATTTCCTTGCTTATTATTATTTTTGATAGATTGGGAATGAACAAGTATGTAAATTTATTTACAGCAGCGCTAATTTATGGGGCGTTCATTACCATTTATTTTCAAAAAATATTTTTAAGTCTATCTTTCTTTTTTGGGTTTTATACCCTGTTATTCATGATTAGTTATTCGATTGATGTGTTAATCATGCTATTCATTTCATGTGCTGTATTGTTTTCAATTAAATTTGTCATGCCTAAATTGAAGAATGCAGAGATTGATCACATTTTTAGTTTTAATAAGTTATATAAAAAATGATTCTTTGAAAATTATTTTTTATATAAAAGTATTGAAGCGTTAAATGCCGATATAAACATGTATTGGTATCAAGTTCTTTAAATATTAATGTGAAAGTAAAAGATTAATTTATGGAGTAGTACATATGTTTCGTTGGGCAATCATTTTTGCAGTCATTGCACTTGTGGCAAGTTTACTTGGATTTGGCGGTGTAGCTGGGCTTTCTAAAGACTTTGCAGTTATTCTTTTAGTTGTAGCGGTCATACTGACCATTATTGGTTTTATTTCTAGAGGAAAAATGTAAGTGCCTTCTTCAATTTCAATAGAGTCTTGCTGGCTCTATTGACGATTGGTGGGAATGCTAAAAAATTATCGAATGCATTGAATATTAAACATTGGATCAATTATGAAAAATATCAACTATTCATATGTTTTAGAACAGATTTATAACTTTCTGTTGCTTACACCTGATTTCAAAAGTAAGACTAATTTTGAAAAAGTTATTGAATATTTCAAAGTGCTTAATCAAGGTGTAGATGATGATTTTATTTTCGAAATTCCTGATAAAGTTATTGGTCAATTTGGAAATAAAAAAATGATCAATATTATCAATGCGCCTGAGATTGATCATAAGAATAAATTTTTGGATTGGGTGGATCAGCAAATCAATGCATAGCGTTCTATAAGATTGCAGAAGGGGAATTGTTCCTTAAACGTTTTAATCTAATTTGCCAGTCAAATGATTGTCGAGTTAACCGTATGCCCCCATTCCTACCAACTCAAAAAGTTAACCTAAAACACTCATTTTATGGACATGATGTTTAAACAAATAAGTACGATAAAATCAGATTGATACAATAGACTCACCATCGACGCACTGAGTATAAATAACGGATTATACATAGATATGAATTTCATAAAATGCTCGTGCTCAAGATCATTATTTTTATAAATTTTAGTTATGAAGAAATGTTGAAATCAAAGTTAAATTTTATTAATATCGTAGTTGCGATAGATTCTCATCTATCCTTTCGCGAAAAAAAGTTGGCAGCCCGGAAAGACGGGCACTATTTTTACCTGTAAGTTTTTATGCCGATTTACAAAATGAGGTTAAATCATCTTTAAACTTAATTTTGATTTGATATCGGCTAAAGAACTCATCAAAAGACCAGTATCAAAAAGAAGTCTCATAAAATATAACGATTTGAATTGATTTTATTTTTTTAAATTATATAAACTTTTGTCATTTGACTGTATCAATAGGTAGGCTTGGGTTGGATTTGCTTTACATGCTATCATTCAACGATTCGCAATAAAGGTTTTTGTTTTCGTGACTGCTATCAAAATTCAAAAAGCTGCCTTGGAACGTTTTGCAAAGCAAGGGTTTAGTGCAACTTCGATGAACGAAATTGCAACGGATGTCGGTATAAAAAAGCCATCAATTTATGCGCATTTTAAAAATAAAGATGATTTGTATTTAAGTTTAATTCCCATCATGGTTGAGCATGAACTAAATTATGCAAAACAAATATTGATCGGTGGCGAGGAAGTATTTCAACAATTCAATCTGTATTTGAGTAGTATTGTTCAGCGATTTGATCAATCATTTGATGTGCAATTTTGGGTCAATGCTTTGTTGAATCCACCAAAACATATTTATGCTGAGGTAATCGAACCCATGCACTTATTTATGGAACATTTAGAGCAAATTTTTATGCAGGCTCTGAAAGATCTACCTGAAAATCAGTTAGATCATGTGACTTTGGCTCGAATGTATATGAGTTTTGTGGATGCCTTACAGAGTGAATTAATTTATGGTGGTAAACAAAAATACCAACTTCGTTTAACCGCAATACTCAATGTATTGGATGTATTGAAAAACACCTGTAAATAAACGAGTGTTTTTCAATAGTTCAATCAAGTGGTTTTCTGATATTTACTCATTTTGTTTGCATAAATGCTAAGTGCGAACATCAACAAACCGCAGAGCAGGAGTGTAAGAGGTAAAACTGAAATGTGCTCAGGCATCAGACTGGCAAGGAATCCAATCATTGCCCCTAAGGCATATTGTATTAGTCCCATAAATGATGATGCGACTCCAGTTAAATGGCGCTCTGCTTGTTGCATTGCCAAAGCGGTCAAATTTCCAAATAAGAAGCCTGTTGACCAAATCGCTAAACCTAAGGTCAAGATATATTCTATTAATGTCGGCTGCCCAAACAAGCTACTGAGGCATAACCCTATACTGGCAATTGAAAAAATACCCAAACCTAATTTTAATATTTTATAAGCAGACCAAAACTGATTCAGCAGCCAAATTGAAATTTGCCCTGTAACGATAAAACAGAAGGCGTTAAATGCGAAAAGATAGCTGAAATAACTGCTATTGAGCTGATAATGCTGAAGAAAAATATAGGGCGAGTTGCTAATGTAAAAGAAGAATCCGCCAAATAAAAAGCCACTTGCAAGGGTAAAGTATAAATAAGCGTGATTGCTACAGATCGAACGATAACTGTTGAATATATTTTTAAAATCCAATGCTTGTCTTTTTTCAGGAGGGCAAGTTTCTGGCAATGATCGGATACTCCAAAGCAGTAGAATCGTGCCTAGAGCGGCTAAAGTATAGAATATGATCTGCCATGAGTTATGCTGAATTAAATAGCTGCCGACAATGGGTGCAACAATAGGTGCCACCATCATGACTTGCATTAAAATTGAAAAATTCTTTGCAGCTTCCTGTTCGTTACAAAGATCACTGATAATCGCACGTGGTGTAACCAAACCTGCCGCAGCACCTAGTGCTTGTAAAAAACGAGCTGTCAACAAAAGTTCCAATGAGCTTGCAAAACTTGCAATCAATGAACCGATGATAAAGATCAATACGCCAATGATTAAAGGTAATTTGCGTCCAAAATGCTCTAATAAGGGACCATAAATACCTTGTCCAATAGCTAAACCAATTAAAAATATGGATAAAGTTTGCTGCATTTCATTCAGATTGACACTGAGACTTTTGGCAATTTCAGGAAATGCAGGTAAATAAATATCGATCGCTAACGCATCGAGTGCAGTCAACATCGCAAGCAGCACAATAAGAGCAAAACCAATTTTTTGATGGCGTATATTTAGATTCATAATGATTGATCTGTGAGATTACCTAACGTTAGGTAGGTTAATTAATTTGTTTTAACTTTACAAGCTGAAGTTTGCTCTTTATTCATTGAAATAATGCCATTTTAGTTGTGTGGAAACAGGGGATAGTGGTGAAATTTTCTACTATCATAATGATATTGCTGATTTTTGAATGACTGAATTATCAATATTATCAATGTCTATTCCATTATTTGCGTCATTGTCTGTGGAGTAGAATGACACTTATTGTTTTTATACCATCGTTTGAATGTGATTACTCTTAAGTTGATGAAGATCCTAATTTATTCAGGATCTTATCAGTTGAAAATATTGATTTTGGTTTAAGAACGAGCAGACAAACTTATCTCATTAAGTCAGTAAAATACTGAATAGGACCAAAGTTAACAAGACAATATAACCGCGTTCATGGGCTGTATTGGATAATTTACTTGATAAACCAAGGGTGAGTTTCATCCCTATAAAGCCTCCAAGGATTAAACATATTAATGCTGGATAATAGAAATATCCCCAAAAATGTATCCCTAAGTGAGGTGGTTGTATCCATTGAGTTATGATTAAGGTTAAGCAACCCGCAAGTGCAACAGGCATACTGAGAGGATTAGCCAGAGCGACAGCGCTAGACATATCTAAGCCACAACGGCGAAATAAAGGAACGGTCATTACACTTCCACCAACACCGAGTGCAGCTGCAATACCACCTATGAATATGCCACCCAGACGCTGTTCTTTGGCGTTTAAGACACGTGTAGAAGTTTGCTGAAATTGCTGTGATTTGAGTTGTCGTGAGAGACAGTCCAGAATTGTCATTGATAAATAGGTTACAAATGCCCATTTTAAATAAATAGGTGCTATATAGAGTGATAAAAAAGTCCCGATTACTGCACCTATCCCTATCCAATAGGCAATCGGAAAAAGATATTTTCGCTGTATATTACCTCGTTTGAACTGTTGATATGAGGCAAGCCCAGAGTTGATAAGCATCAATAACAATGAAGTTGCAACAGCACTCTTGAACGCCATCGTATACGCCAATGAATCAGATACTTCATGCAGGCGAATGGTGGAATAGACCAATGGAACGACGACGAAACCGCCTGCAAAACCAAATAAAATGGTAAGTATACCGCTAAGAATGCCTGCACCCAGTAGAATAAAATAGAGTTCCATAATCAGAATCTTAAAAAATAATTCAGATTTTAGAGCTTTATAAAATAGGCAAGTTTGTTATATTCAGCTTTCAATTACTTAATTCAGACATGTGTATGAAGCAAATTTCTATTCATAGCATTGAGCATCTAGAGCATAAAATCATTGCCATTGAAACCCAATATGCTGAATTTTATAGACTTGCACAACATAGTCATCAACGTGCCCAACTGCTGTATGGTGCAGAAGGTGTGATGCATGTTGAAACACCTCAAGGCAATTGGATTATTCCGCCTGAAAGAGCAGTATGGATTCCCCCGGAGGTTCCACATCAGCTGACTTTGTTTAATGTGAAAACATGTAGTATCTATATACGTCCTGAATATTTACCTCGTCCTTCAACACAATGTGAAGTCTTGGCAATTTCTCCTCTACTGAGACAGCTACTTTTAAAAGCGCCCCAACTTAATCCACCTTTCTGCAAACATGATGAATTGATTTTTGATTTGATTTTAAGTGAGCTTGAATTGTCTGAGGTGATCGATTTACATTTAGCCTTACCTGAAAACCCAACGATGCTGAAGATTTGTAGAGCATTTATTCAGCGTCCGAATATCCATTTTTCTCCTGAAGACTTTGCTGCACAACTTTGTGTCAGTGAACGTCATTTTAGTCGACTATTCAAAACTGAAACGGGGATGTCCTTTTCTAAATGGCGACAACATGCGTGCGTATTGTTAAGCTTAGAAAGGCTGATTCGACAGCATTCAATTCAACAGATTGCTTATGATTTTGGTTTTAAAAATCCTGCTGCATTTAGCACCATGTTTCATCGTGTTTTAGGAATGAGCCCAAGTCGATATATTCAGCGTAATGATTTTGCAAATTAGAATGTAATAATATTTCAAAAAAATGACGTTGAGAAAATTGAATGCACTATGAAACTGGCTACTTTAAAATATTTGAATAGACAGTTTCATTTGTTCATTGAGTATCTTATGTGCCACTCTACGAAAGTGTTTTGCGTTACAAATTAATTCCTAAACTAATCTATATCAGGATGTTGTTTTGCAAGATGATCACGCTTTTCTTGTAACTCCTCGATTTTTTCATCAATTTTTTCGATTTTTTGCTCAATATTGTCATGATACTGTTCTAACAGTTCTTCAGCCTCTTCTATATCCACTGCCATTGGTTTTGCACCTTTTAGTGGTAAGTTTGCAGTTTCTTTAAGATAAATTGCAGTAATCACACCAAAACAACCGCAAACCACAAGATAATAAGCTGGGATCATAATATTCTGTGTAGTTTCCACCAAGGTCGCCGTAATCGTTGGCGTTAAACCGGCAATGACCACCGAAATATTAAAAGCAATTGCAAGTGCGCTATAACGAATCTCTGTCGGGAAAAGTGCAGGCAGGGTTGAAGCCATGATACCAATCAGCATATTCAATGAAAGTGCCAACATCAATAAACCCAAGAAGATCAAATAAACGTTGTTGGTTGCAAGCAATAAGAAGGCAGGGTATGACAAGACAATCAGTGCAATACTGCCTGCGAAAACAAAGGGGCGACGACCTATTTTATCACTGAGCATACCAACAAAGGGTTGTACAAACAGCATCCCAACCATGACTGCGATAATAATCAGAACACCATGATTTTCAGAATAGCCTAAGTTGTGTGAAAAATAACTCGGTAAATAGGTCAAAAGCATGTAGTAAGTGACGTTGGTACACAGCACTAGTCCCACACAGACCAATAAACTACGTTGGTGATCTCGTAAAATTTGTTTAAAACCGACTTTTTGTGGTTTCTTGAGCTGTGATTGCGCTTCGGAATGTGCTTGAAAGGTCGGTGTTTCATCTAAGGAGTGACGTAGATATAAGCCAATCAATCCTAAAGGAAGTGCTAAGAAGAAGGGAATTCGCCAGCCCCAATCGACAAAGGCTGCTTCACCTACGGCAAAACTGATCATTGAGACTACACCAGCCCCAATGACAAAACCTAAAATAGACCCAAAATCAAGCCAACTGCCCATAAAGCCACGTTTTCGGTCAGGTGAATATTCGGCAACAAAGATTGCTGCACCTGCATATTCTCCGCCGACTGAAAAGCCTTGTGCAATTTTTACTATCAGTAATAAGATTGGTGCCCAAATTCCAATACTCTCATATGATGGAATCAATCCAATACCAAAAGTACTGACCGACATGATAATAATGGTAATTGCCAGAATTTTTTGACGACCATATTTATCTCCTAAAAAACCAAAGAACAATCCGCCTAAAGGGCGAAATATAAAGGGAATTGAAAAGGTCGCTAAAGCAGCGATCATTTGTATGCTGGGTGAGGAATAAGGAAAAAAAACCTTACCTAATACATAAGCCACATATCCATAAACACCAAAATCAAACCATTCAATCGCATTTCCCAAAGCTGCTGCTTTAATGGCTTTTTTTGTCTTATCATAATCAATAATTTCGACATCATCGATTTCAAGGGGTTTGATTTTTCTTTTATACATATATGCTTAATCCTGATTTATGACTCTGTTTTACAGTTTTCACTAAAAAACATAATCAAAAGATAAAATATGGAGAGGTACGATTAAAACATCGTTCATAAACACATCCAGATCACTGAATGCTTAGAAAATTAATAAATATCAATTGATTATAATTTTAGGTTTTTTGTTGAGTTTATGTGTTGGCTAATCATGAATAAAGTGTATAAAAAATGCTGTCATTATGTAATAAATTTAATGTTTAAAAAACAGTCTAAAAATGTATAGAAGTAATACTGACCAGCAGAGGAGGAAAGTGAATTTGTCAGTTTAAAACTAAAAATTAAATAAATATCATGTAATTAGTTATGAATTAACTATTTGTACCGATTAAAAATAGCAATACTACACCACAAATAAATCAACTAGACGACTGGTCTATTACTGGTTATAGTGTAGTCATGAAAAGATCAGATAAAAGTGAAGCAACTCGACAACATATTCTCAACACTAGTTATAAATTAGTGTTACATAAGGGTTTTGTTGGAGTGGGCTTACAGGAAATTTTAAAGACTTGTGACGTTCCGAAAGGATCGTTTTATCATTATTTTGCCTCCAAAGAGGCATTTGGATGCGATCTTTTAAAGCAATATCTCGCTAATTATAAAGTCAAAATAGATGAGCTTATGCAGATAGAACAGGGCAATGCATATGCGCGTTTAGTGGCACTTTGGCAAGCATGGATTGATGACCCAAGCCATGATGATGGTGGTTGGGCTGAAAACTGTTTAATTGTAAAACTTGCAGCTGAGGTCTCAGATTTATCTGAAGATATGCGTCAAATTTTAAATTTTGGCATAAGTAAGCTGACACAACGTATTACGAATTTACTTCGTGAAGGGCAACAAGATGGTTCAATTCCAATAGATATTGAACCTGAAAAAATGGCACAAACCATGTATCAGCTCTGGTTGGGTGCAGCCTTATTGGCAAGACTCGCACAAGATAAACAACCGCTTTATCTTGCATTGGAAACAACACAGCAATTACTAAAACCATTAAAGGATTGAACAAATGCAAAGTATTATCCATCGTAATTTTGGCGAACCAGTTGATGTATTAGAGTCAGCGGAAATGCCTAAACCTGAACCGAAAGCAGGTGAAGTTCGTATTAAAATGATTTTATCACCCATCCATAATCATGATGTATGGACGGTAAGAGGTAATTATGGCTACAAGCCTACACTTCCAGCAATTGGAGGAAGTGAAGGGGTCGGCGTCATTGATGCTTTGGGGGAGGGTGTAGAGCAAGTATCGCTGGGACAACGTGTTGCTGTTGCAGCTGTGCATGGCAGTTGGGCAGAGTATTTTATTGCACCCGCACATGGTGTGGTTCCATTAGTAGATACAATTGACGATGAAACAGCGGCTCAATTGATTGGTATGCCAATCAGCGCATTGATGCTGCTAGATTTTATAGATCTTCAAAAAGATCATTGGTTGATTCAAAATACTGCCAATGGTGCTGTGGGCAAAACAGTAGCCATGATTGCACAGGCTCGTGGTCAAAAAGTCATTCACTTGGTTCGCCGTAGTGAAGCTATTGCAGAAATGAATGCCTTAGGTATTGAAAACGTTGTTGCTACAGATCAGGCAGATTGGAAACAACAAGTCAAAGCAATCCATGCAGATCAGCCTTTGATGGCTGGGGTAGATTCAATTGGTGGTAAAGCCAGTGGTGAAATGTTGGCTCTACTCAGTGAAAATAGTGTCTTGGTTTCTTTCGGAAGCATGACTGGGGAGCTGATACAGATCTCTTCGGGTGATTTGATTTTTAAACAAGCCGTAGTGAAAGGTTTTTGGGCAAGTGTAGTGAATAAGCAGTTGTCTAAAGAACGTAAAAAAGCTTTGATTGTTGAACTATTGACGCTTGCCGCTCAGAAAAAATTGGTACTCCCAGTTGAAGGCATATTTAGTTTTGATCAAATTAAACAAGCTGCGGCGAAAGCCACTCAAGGCGCGCGTCAAGGTAAAGTACTGTTAAAGCCATAATCGTATCTGACATAGATCGGCAGTAGTGCTGATCTATTACCATATTTAAAAATAAGGAAAAAAAATGGTTGGACAAATTTTAGTCGGTTTAATTGCACTGTTGCATGTGTATATTCTCGTGTTAGAAATGTTTTTATGGGATAAAGCTTATGGGTTAAAAGCATTTGGCAATACTTTAGAGAAAGCACAACTGACCAAAGTGATGGCGCAAAATCAAGGTCTGTATAATGGTTTTCTCGCTGCTGGTTTATTTTGGTCTTTATGTGCACCTGAAATCTATGCAACTGCGTTGGCGAATTTCTTTCTCGCTTGTGTATTGGTAGCAGGTATTTATGGTGGACTGACTGCCAGTAAAAAAATTATCTATATACAAGCAATCCCAGCGCTATTGGCATTGCTTGCGGTAAATTTAAATTTTTAAAGTAAGGATAGTGTGTACAGTTTTGTAGGTTTGAGAATAATTCGAGCTAAGCTATTTATCTCGTTAAGTTTATTGAATCTATGCTTTAGCCAAAATCAATCCCCAAAATCTGCATATTCTTTCGAGATGAATTTTCCATATTGAGTCCATGGTGGCGTAATATTCACTTGTTGGATGTGGGTTTTGGTCAAGCTGTAACTTTGCCCATTTAAGCTGCGAATATCGATGATCAGCGCTAAATTATTTTTATTGTCCCATTTTACTTTAATCTTATTTTTTGCATTTTGGCTCTCATACCATGTATAGCCATTACCTTGTTGAGTGATTTTCATTTTTTTCACTGATCGGGAATCAAAAATGGAAAAGACACAAGTCCAGCAGTTGGTCAAACCCAGCATTTCAATATCTACAGTTTGTAAATGAATGACAGTTTTATCCTCAGGCAAAACCAAATTGAGTCGTGTTGATTTTTTATTGTCGAGAAAATAATGTTGTGCCGTTTCAGATAAATCTAGGTGTTTATGGCTGGGTTTATTTTTAGCATTGGTTGAATGTTGATGATGTTTTGGAAGCACTCGCTCAAGCCAAACATTATTTTGATCACGATACATGTGTTCTTGAAATACTGAAGTGTGGGTAACACCATCATTGCCAATCACTTGAGACTCTCGGCTAATGGTCGCTTTAAGCACTGGTGCGGCTTGAACAGTATGGATGAAGAAGATAAGTAAAACAGTGATAATGAAACGCATAAATAACCCTGTATAAGCAAGAAAACCTCAGCTAGATACACCTCGCTGAGGTTTTAAATAGATCAAAATTTAGAACCCAAAAGCTTCTTTTAATTTGCTAAAGACCCAAGTGTTATCACGTGTTCCTTTAAATATCGATGAACCTGCACCCTCTGCATATAGCATGACATCACCACCACCATGGGTTTCAGAACCAGATGCACCCATGCGAATCCCAACTTCTTGTAGATAATCATCAGAAGCAGCATCTTGTTCAGAAATGTTGACACGAGAAGTCGGACGAGGACCACCACCATTACCAAATACCAGTACTGATCCATTATTGCCATTTACATCAAGGGCAGGAGCATGTGGTTTTCCATCCGCCAAAATGCGATTTGGTGCGGCAGCTGTGTTGGCAACAGCATATAAATAACTTAAGCCTAAAATCCCCGGATTAGTCGTTGTAGTTTTTCCTGTACGGGCGTTGTAGCCATTAAAGGTTAGGGTATGGTCATGGTCTGCTGTGACCACGATTAAGGTGTTTTTGAGATCAGGATCAGTTTGTTTCACTTTGTCTAAAGCGGCTTTGATCGCATTATCAAAGGCGATAGTGTCTTGTAGTGAACGTTTGGCATTAGTGCCATGCAGGGCATGGTCAATACGACCGCCTTCGACCATCAAAAAATAACCCTTGTCGCCACTTTGTGCCTGTAGCATCTCAAGTGATTTTACGGTCATTTCTGCAAGACTAGGTTGATCTGGTGCCTTACCATTCAAGCGATCCAGATCATAGGCAAGGTGAGAGGTTGCCGTATAAAGACCAATATATTTTTTGTTGAGTGGCGCAGATTGCATTTCGGCTTTGTTTGCACCAACGGTATAACCTTTTGCCGACAGTTCACTTAATAAATTACGTCCATCAATACGCCCTCTGCTATTGCTAGGGCTGTATGGGGTAAAGTGATTACGACCACCGCCCATCAATACATCCACACCATCAAGTAGTTTGCTGTTGTAGCCAGCCCCACCAGGAATAATTTGACGGGCAATTTCAAATTGGGCATTTCGATTACATACATGTGCAAAAGTTGCAGCAGGGGTTGCATGGGTCAGTTCAGTTGTGGTGATTGCCCCAACTTTTTTGCCTTTGGCTTTTCCAATTCAAGAATTGTCATTGCAGCTGTACCTGCCGCAGTGCTTGAACCAGGTTCTGGACAACGATTTACAGCATTCCGAACGCTTGTCCCATCAGGTGCTTTACCTGCTGCTGGTTCAACGGCTACTGTACCAGGACTCATCCCAATCACTTCATTACGGGTTTTCTGTCCTGTCATGTAGGCTGCCATTGAAGGTGCGCTATCCGTCGTTTGTCCATCTTCAGAAAAGGTTTTGATACGCACAGCACGGCTAAATGTATCCATGGTGAGTTTACCTGATTCACCATAAGCATATATTCGACTGGCAGTGACCACGGTTGGTCCCATACCATCACCTAGAAAGAAAATCACATTTTTGGCTTCACCCGCTGCTTGAACAGACATACTACTCAGTAATAATGTGGCAGCAATGATGGACGCCCCAAGGTTGATTTTGTCTCGTTTTATATTTTTTGACATGGTTATATTCCTTGTTTATAGACCAATGGCTTTTCGAATACGTTGAAACACTTCAGTATTTTCAAGGCTGCCGTAAAAGTTTTCAGATCCAGCTCCTATTGCACCTAAAAATACATCTGTTCCTCCATGTGTTTCGTCATCAGCAAAACCTGTTTGAACGACGGCTTCTTGTTGAAAGTCATCTGAGGCAACCCCTGTACACCAACCAACAGTACTGATGTCTGTACCGAGACTGTCTTTATAATTTCCAACAGGTCCTTTGACTGGATTACAAATATCGTTGTCGACGAGCGCACCACGTGGTTCTTTACGATCAAAATCAAGGCGTTTTTTACCTGTACCAAATCCGATAATGGCATACGGATTTCCGTTAATATCTTTTGCTACACCTTCACCGTTATAGTTTTTAACCAGTCCAAGAACACTGGTTTCTCCACCTTTAACATATTTCCCTGTACGCTTTGCATAGCCATTCAGAACCATTGTATGGTCATGGTCAGCAGTGACGACGATCAATGTATTTTTGAGTTCAGGGTCTGTTTTTTTCATTTTTTCAATTGCAGTTTTAATTGCATTGTCAAATGCCACAGTGTCTTGAAGCCCTCGTTTTGCATTGGTGTCATGGAGTGCATGGTCAATACGTCCACCTTCTACCATCAAGAAAAAGCTTTTATTTTTAGCTTGTAGTACATCAATCGCTTTGCTGGTAAGGTCGGCAAGACTCGGTTCATCAATTTTTTTATTCAATCGATCAAGGTCATAATTGAGATGACTAGAATTAAATAAGCCTAAAAGTTTTTGAGTTTTGCTTGGATCGACTTTTGCAAAATCAGTTCCATTTGCAACAAAGTTATAACCTTGCTTTTGCATTTCCTGAATAAGATCACGACCATCGGCACGTTTTCCACCCGCAGAGGTAGGTTTAAATTGTCTTAAACCACCACCCAAAATGACATCGACACCATCTTTGAGCTTAGTGTTATATGCTGCATAACCTGTGCCTTTGCCCCCTGGAACCAGTTGTGCTGCAATATCGTTTTCTGCATCACGGTGACAAACATGAGCATATGTGGTTGCAGGCGTAGCATGAGTAACACGTGTTGTGGTAACAATGCCTGTTCCCATTCCTTTTGACTTGGCAAGTTCAAGTAGGGTTTCTGCTGGTTTTTTATCTTTATTGTCGGCAGCACTGTCGCAGTTACTTGTTCCATTGCTATTGGGTGGTGTCGCAACAGTTCCTGTTTGCATAGAAATAACTTCGTTTTTCATTTTCACGCCAGTCATATATGCAGCCATAGATGGAGCGCTGTCTGTGACTTGACCATCTTCAGAAAAGGTCCGTACAAAAGCTGATTCTGGTAAGCGATCAATGGTTAAATCGCCATCTTCTCCCACTGAATAGATGCGTGCAGCGGTTAAGGTGGTGATGCCCATCCCATCACCCAAGAAGAAAATGACATTCTTCGTCGTTGGTTTTACTGGTGTAACCACTTGCGGATTATCTTTGTCATTGTCCGAGCAAGCTGTAATGGTTGTACCGCCGAGGATTGCTAACAAGCTGAATGCGAGAAGTTTTTTCCTCTTGGTTGTTTTTAGAAAGAACATAGATCAAACACCCTTTGAATAATAATAATGGCTTTTTTTTGTTCAATTTGAGTCTAGCCACGGATCATGACACTTTTATTTCTATGTTTAAAATTTCTTAAAAATGACTAAATTGTAATTTAACGATGATGTCTTCATATGGTGTCGTCAAAATTAAAAAATGAACGATGATGATGACGCAATAAAAGCAAGTTGTTTCGTCAATCAAATGATGCTTGTAGGGAGGGAACGGATTCAAACTAAAATCTTTTCACTTTCATTATTGTTGAATGCCAATACGCATTGATCTTGAATAATGCTTTTGAGGTGGATTCATGTAAGTTACTGAATCCTCATTAGAATCCATCTTGTTTGAAATGATTATGTATGACCTTTCAGGGTTTACTTTCAGAAAAACCTTATCAAGTACAGCCCCAAATATTAAATATAAGTCGTCTATAAGGCGGTTGATGTCTATCTTTGGAATTATTGATAAAACCTCAATTATTATTTATCAGATACAATCTGTTATGATAAACAAAGTGCAGAACATAGACTGACCAGATTGAATTGTTGGGAACATCAGAATGAATAAAAAAGGTTCATCAATTACACGCGTTTTAGACATTATTGAAGCCATATCAACAGCAAAACATCCACCAACACCCCTCGATCTTTCCGTTGAACTGGATATACCAAAACCCAGTATTCATCGCTTACTACAGACACTGGAACAAGAAAAATTCGTTAAAACGGATATGTATGGTGGATATATCTTGGGTGATCGAACCTATAAATTGCTGCTAAGTTCTTGGGAGCAAGAGCCGCGAAAAATGGAACGATTGGCGATATTACAAAAACTCTCAGACCAAATTAATGAGACTTGTGGCATTGCCATCCTAAATAATAATCAAATGTTATATACCGACCGAGTACAAGCCAACTGGCCATTGCAGGTGTATTTACCTGTCGGTTCAACTGTTCCTTTATGGTGTAGTTCAAGTGGAAAACTTTTTTTAAGTTTTCAACCCAGTCAACGTAGAAAAAGTATTTTAGAGCATTTACCGATTACGCAACTCACTCGAAATACCATTACTGACCCAGTATTACTTGAAGAAAATTTAGACCAGATTTATTTAAATAAAATTGGAACAGACAATGAGGAATTTATTTCGGGTATGGTGGCATGTTCAGTACCGATTCAGCGTGGTGATACGATTATTGCCTGCTTATATGTACATGCACCAACCATCCGAAAATCGCTTGAAGATCTGTTGCAGTTTGAACCTTTACTACGTCAAGCGGCGCAAGATTTAAATAAATTAATTGAAGTTGCATAAAAAAGCAGGCGATAAAGCCTGCTTTTGTTAAAACAAAGTTAATAGCTGATGTTACGCAGTAACTCTAAAATTAAATTTTGGAGCTAGAAGAATATGGATACGCGAAAACGTCATCCGCAATTGCTTGAGGCAGGACTCCTTCTAATAAGTAAAGTTTCTGCGAAACTTTGAATATTTTGACGATAGTGAACGAGTTCTGCGGATGACAATGGTTTTGGGTACTTTTGACAAAACAAAAGTACCTCGAGCCGAAGGCTATTCCATAAATTTAAACTTTGGATGTAAGACTCCGTCGTGTAAATTTAGCTTTTTCTTTTTCACCTACTTAATTTAAATCAAGTGCGTAACATCAGTTAATAGGATTAATTTAATGTCGGCATAGCAAACTGTGCGCCTTCACGGACATTGGTGCTTGGCCAACGTTGAGTAATGGTTTTTCTACGTGTGTAGAAGCGAGCACCATCTGGACCATATGCATTTAAATCACCAAATAATGAACGTTTCCATCCGCCAAAACTATGATAAGCCACAGGAACTGGAAGCGGAATATTAATACCCACCATACCGACTTTGATGTGATCACTAAAATAGCGGGCAGCTTCACCATCACGAGTATAGATACACGTTCCGTTGCCATACTCATGATCATCAATCAGATTCATGGCTTCTTGCATGGTTTTTACACGAATGACTTGCAGTACTGGACCAAAGATCTCTTCTTTATAACTGGTCATATTGGGCTGAACTTGGTCGATTAATGTTGCACCAACATAAAAACCATTTTCATAGCCAACTGGTGCTGCATTTCGACCATCAACAACAATTTTTGCACCTTGCTGTTCTGCGCTACTGATATAACCCTCAACCTTTGCTTTATGTTGTGCAGTAATGACGGGACCAAAGTCATTGTTTTTGTCGGAGTATGGACCATATTTCAATGTACCGATTTCATTAGAGAGCTTTGAAATCATTTGATCTGCAATCTCATCTCCTACAGCAACCGCTACAGATAATGCCATACAGCGTTCACCTGATGAACCAAAAGCCGCACCAAGTAATGAGTTTACGACATTATCAATATCTGCATCTGGCATAACGATGGCATGGTTTTTGGCGCCGCCCAATGCTTGGCAACGTTTACCTGCCGCTGTTGCGGTTTTATAAATATATTCTGCAATTGGTGTTGAGCCCACAAAACTCACAGCTTGGATACGTGTATCATGCAGTAAAGTATCCACTGCTTCTTTGTCACCATTGACCACATTGAGTACACCATCAGGTAGTCCAGCTTCTTTGAGTAATTGTGCAATATATAAGGTCGAAGATGGGTCACGTTCAGACGGTTTTAAGACAAAGGTATTTCCGCAGACAATCGCCATCGGGAACATCCACAAAGGCACCATCACAGGAAAGTTAAAAGGCGTAATCCCTGCAACCACACCTAAAGGTTGAAATTCGCTCCATGAATCAATTGAAGGTCCTACATTTTTACTAAATTCACCTTTTAAAAACTCTGGTGCGCTACAGGCATACTCGACATTTTCAATACCGCGCTGTAATTCTCCTGCTGCATCGTGTACTATTTTTCCGTGCTCTTCACCAATCAATTGGCAAATTTTTTCAGCATTTTGTTCAAGCAACTCTTTGAATTTGAACATGACACGAGCACGTTTGATCACAGGGGTGTTACGCCATTCAGGAAATGCAGCTTCAGCAGCAGCAATAGCCTCTTCAACTGTAGCTTTGGTCGCTAATGCCACTTCTTTTGTTTGCGTACCGAGTGATGGATTGAAAACAGCTTGAGTTCTGCTGTGTTCATTATTTAAAGCACCGTTAATAAAATGTCCGATTAATTCCATGTTGGGATATCCTCATTGTGATAAAAAATAGTAAAAGGGTGTTCAGTCATGACCAAAGTTTTTGGTAGAGCGAGACCATTTGTTCAACTGTAGGAACAATAGGGTTGTTGGATGGTGAACCAGATGCCAGCGCTTGCTCTGCCATGGTTTGCACTACCTCATCGAAATATTGTTTGTCTACACCAAACTCCGCCAAAGTCGGCACTTTGAGATCGCGATTGATTTCGATTAAAGTATTAATTAGTTTTTGATTTGCCACGTCATTTGAATCATCAAGATGTGCGCAGCCCATTGCTTTAGCGCATTCTGCATAGCGTTCAGGTGCAGCTTGTATTGAAAATTCAGTGATCATCGGCAGCAACATGGCATTGGATAAGCCATGTGGAACATGGAAAAATGCACCAATTGGACGACTCATTCCATGCACTAAAGCGACTGAAGCATTGGAAAAGGCAATGCCTGCAAAAGTAGAGCCCAGCATCATTTTTTCACGAGCTTGTTCGTGATCAGGCTGATGATAAACAACTTGCAAGTTTGGTCCGATGAGTTTCATCGCTGCAATTGCTTGAGCATCACTATATGGTCCGGCTTTCTTACTGACATAGGCTTCAATCGCATGCGTTAATGCATCAATACCAGTATCTGCCGTGGTACGAGCAGGTAAGGACATGGTGAGTTCATAGTCAATGATGGCGGCAACAGGGAGAAATCCTAAACCTGCACAGAGCATTTTTTCACTGGTGAGATCGTTGGTAATGATGGTAAAACGGGTACATTCCGAACCTGTTCCTGCTGTTGTGGGAATGGCAATAATTGGAAGTCCCATTTCATTGACTTGACGAGGAAATTTATAATCCGAAATTTTTCCACCATGTTTGCTCAAAATACTGATCGCTTTTGCACTGTCAATTGGGCTACCACCACCGATTGCAATAATCGCATCGTATTGATGAGTTTGCACATGATGAACGCCAGCTTCGATTGAACCTGAAGTCGGTTCAGGAATCGTTTCATCAAAATAGTCACTCTCAATTCCTGCTGTCTCAAGAATGTTTTGAATCTGTTGAATATAACCCAACGTAACCATCATTTTATCGGTAATGATCAGTGGCTTTTTTGCACCTAAACTTTCAAGAATCGCCGGGAGCTTCGCTCTGGCATTTTTTCCAACTTCCATAATCCTTGGAAGGTTAACTGAATGAGACATCTTTAATTCCTTTCGTAATGGATGATGTGTTTTTAAAATGAACCGAATAATGTTCCCAGTGTGATTACGCCACATAGCGCAATCAGTGGAATAATGACCGCAACCACAAACATGTCGTAATAAGATTGTTTGTGCGTCAAGCCACATAAGGTAATAATGGTAATTACAGCGCCATTATGAGGCAGAGAATCAAGTGCCCCAGAAGCCATAGAAGCGACACGGTGCATAAGTTCTTGAGAAATACCGTGCTCAATCGCAAGGTTTTTATAGGTTTCACCCATGGTATTGAGTGCAATACTTAATCCCCCAGATGCCGAACCTGTGATACCTGCCAATACGTTGATCACAATGGCTTCCGAGATCAGCGGATTGTTCGGTGCTATGCCGACCAAAAAGTCCCGTAAGATAATAAAACCAGCCAATGATGCGATGACCGAACCATAGCCAACTTCCGAGGCAGTATTGAATATGGGTAAAAAGGAAGAGGAAACACCTTGTTGAATGGAATCTTTAATATCCACAATGGCTTTCCAGTTGAGAACAATAATACTCACACACGCCAAGACTAAGGCACAGATAATTGCCCATAATCCAATCACTGAATTCAATGAAGTATTACCAAACTTATCTGTTGCTAAATAGGCAGTGTCCAGCGAAGGTAAAATCAATTTAGTCAGCACTAAGTTGGTGATAATCACAATTAAAATTGGGGCAAATGCAATGATCAGACTTGGGTTTGATTTCACCAACTTTGTTTCAACATGCATTTCAACATGGTTGCCATAGCCTTCTTTATTGAGGTCTGCTTGTGCAAGACGCTTGTTTAACCACCACATGCCTGTCAGCAAAATAAAAATTGACGCTAAAGTGCCCAGACCCGGTGCGGCATATAGATCGGTATTAAAGAAAGGCATTGGAATCGCATTCTGAATCGCAGGAGTGCCAGGCAGAGCAGTCATGGTAAAGGTGAGCGCACCTAGCATTATCGCTGCTGGAATCAAGCGTTTCGGGATACCAAGTTCTTTAAACAGTGCTGAGGCAATTGGAAATACAGCAAAACCAACTACAAAAAGCGAAACACCGCCATAGGTCAAAATAGCGCAGGACAGCACAATAGATAACATTGCACGACGATGTCCTAATTTATCAACAAAAAAGTTGGCAATGGTTTGGGCTGAACCAGAGTCATCCATTAATTTTCCAAATACTGCACCCAATAAAAACAGTGGAAAATATTTGATGATATAACCGCCTAAACCTGTCATGAACACTTGCGAGTAAAAACCAAGCAACTCATTACTTAATCCACTCCAAGCCACTGCAAATAAAGCGAGTAGTGGAGCAAGTACAATAACGCTAAATCCTTTATAGGCTAAATACATCAGCAACATTAAGGATATGACTATTCCAATTAGTCCGATCATTTTTAAACATCCCGTTTATCATTCTATCTATAATGATACGATTCGTATCGTTATTAATGTATATAATTTAATCTTGATGATGTCAACAGAAAATTAAAAACGATTTTTTTCTTATACTGCCGAGATGAGAGAATCAGATTTGAGTACATTTTAAAAATGTTAGATTGTTTTGATGGGTGTGTTATTGCTTGATTTTATGAACAATTTAAAATTTCATATGCAATATAGACATTAAAATGATGTGATTTTTTAATGATCAGTTGTCGTTGAGATCGGAAGTATTGAGAAAAAAACTAAATAAAGAGAGGGTTTTACCATGAGAGGAAATAAATTTATTTTTATGGAGGGTTGAATGCATCGAAGATTGTTTTTTTAAGGGATAAAAAGACAAATACATTTTAAGCCGCAACAACTTTAAATGGCAGTAAAAGAGGAATATCACAAAATAGAGTATGCCCCATATACATTTAGCAGATCAATTAGATACAGGGCATGATTTATTGATGATGGTTATGTTTAAGATAAGAATGTTTCTTGTAAATAACTCCAGCGCATTTTTCCTTCAATTTCCTCAATCAGTGCACATGAACGGCGAATCAGTACACCCGAAGATTTGGTGTGTTTCTCAGTATAGCTAAGTACGATGGTATCTGAGCTCTGTGTCAGAATTTGCTCATCATAAATTTCAATTTGAAGATCGGGCATCTTTCCTTGATTATTTGCAAACAGCCCTTTGACTTCTTGGAGTTTAATTCGTTTTCCTGCCGCACCGACCATTTCAAAATGATCCGCAAAATAATCAATCAGAAGGGGAAGATCTTGTTCTGAATGTTGTCCAGTAAAAATCTTTTCGATCAATACATGCATTGTATGTATACTTTCGATTGCGTGTTCTTTTAAAAGTGCCATATCCATTTCCGTTGAAAGCTTTTCTCTCTTTTTATTTTATTGCAAAAATAAATGTAAAATTCAATATAAATTTAAAAAATATATTTTGGTCAGAAAATTATTTAAGCAATAAAATATCATAAAACCAAATATATCATATGTTTATAAATTATTTTTTAATTATTTATCATACTGAGGAAAATCGGGAATAGCCAAAATAGCAAAAAAGGTATAACTTTATACCTGAACTATTATGGAAAATTCCATGTAAAAATAATAATTATATGGCAGGATGATTTACCTTATTGAAAATTGACTGGAAAAGGAGATGTGTTCTGGTCGCAAGATTTTTCAATAAGTAGACCCATTAGAAAAATGGCATGGACAAGGAAGAAAGATGGATACTCATACAACTGAGCCAACAAGGGCTCAATCCAATATATATGCATGGTATGTCGTTTTACTGTGTATGTTGGCATATATATTTTCATTTATTGATCGACAGATATTGGCACTGATGATTGAACCGATTAAAGCCGATCTTGGTCTATCAGATACTCAGTTTAGCTTATTACATGGTTTAGCATTTTCATTGTTTTATGCTTTTATGGGCTTACCTTTGGCCTATTTGGCAGACCGATTTTCACGACCAAAAATTATTGCAATCGGTGTGGTCTTTTGGAGTATTGCAACAGCATTTTGTGGGCTCAGTAAAAACTTTATTCAACTGTTTTTAAGTCGTATGGGCGTAGGTGTAGGTGAGGCGGCCTTATCCCCAGCAGCCTATTCGATGTTTAGTGATATGTTTAGTAAGGATAAATTGGGACGAGCGGTAGCAGTTTATTCCATCGGTTCTTTTGTCGGAGGTGGTATTGCCTTTCTGGTCGGTGGGTACGTGATTGGTTTGCTCAAAAATATGGATACGATTCTGATTCCTGTATTTGGAGCACTAAAAGCATGGCAGGCGGCATTTATTATTGTCGGTTTACCAGGGGTATTTATTGGATTATTGGTTCTACTCACCGTCAAAGAACCAAAACGTAAGGGACAACGTTTAAATGCACAAGGCGAAGTGGAAAAAACCAGCATGGGTGATGCTTTCAAATTCATCAAAAAACATGCACAAACATTTAAATGTCATTATTTAGGTTTTACATTTTATGCGATGGCGTTGTACTGCTTAATCAGTTGGTCACCTGCATTTTATATGCGTAAATTTGGACTGACCCCAACAGAAGCTGGCTATATGCTTGGAAGTGTTTTATTGGTGGCAAATATTTTAGGGGTATTCTGTGCAGGCTGGTTAAATGACTGGTTTATTCAAAAAGGTCGTAAAGATGCACCCATGATTACTGGTGTTATTGGAATTGTCGGTTTAATTTTACCGATGATGATATTTACCCACGTCGATCAATTATGGCTCTCAGTTGTTTTCCTTGTACCTGCCATGTTTTTTGCATCTTTTCCGATGCCAATTTCAACCACAGCGATGCAAATGCTGGCACCAAACCAACTCCGTGCTCAAATTTCTGCCATCTTTTTACTCATCAGTAATCTGGTTGCCGTTGGAATAGGTACGACTCTGGTGGCATTAATTAGCGATAAAGTTTTTGAAAACCCACTGATGGTCGGAACTTCATTGAGTATTGTGGGAACAATTTCATGCATATTGGCATTTATTTTATTGAAAAAAGGCTGTCAGGCATTTAGTGACAGTATGCAAAGGGAACATGCTTCATGATTTAGTCATGTTTGATGACCAATCCGCGCCCATTCTTTAGTGATGGGCGTTGCTGTTGATTTGATCAATCCATAACAAGGGAGTGTAATGATGGAAATATCTGTCAAACTGAATCACCTTCATTATCTGGATGAATTTTTATTATTGAAGTCTGATGACTATCAGACCATCAAAGAACAAATTAGCCATTACTTATGTCCGCATCATTTTGATGTTGCTTTAAGAGAACCATTGAATACACGATTAAATGGTTTTAGTTTTGGAAATAATGCGCTCTACGATTTGAAATATAGTGCGCCTGTGATGATTACGATTGATGAGCGATCTAACTTTTATTTATTTCGACTTACGCTTGAAGGACAATGCAAAGTCAGTCTAGCAAATCAACATGTGCTGCAATCCGCTGGAATCATGTCCGTCACACATCCTTATACACGGCAACAGATTATCACCAACCAAGATTGTCGCAATATTATTCTAAAATTGTCACAGCACGATGTAGAAGCACAGTTATGTAAGATGTTGGGACATTCTGCTCATAAACCACTTCAGTTTGATACTTCGCCGTCTTGTACGAATGAGCGCATAGATGCTGTGATCGAAACGCTCAATTATCTGTGTCATGCTTATTATCATATTCACAACTGGCAATTTATTTCGAGTAGCTTTAGCCAGTATCTGATTGAATTGATTTTACTCAAAATTCCAAACAACTATAGCGAGCAGTTGCGTATACAAGGTCATCAGCTTTTACCACGGTATCTGAAAAAAGCCCAACAGTATATTCAAGATCAATTACAACAACCGATTTCATTGTCAAACTTGAGTCAACACTGTGATGTGTCGATCCGTACATTGCAAAAAGGCTTTGGGCAATATTTACAGCAAACGCCAGTGGAATATATCCGTGAGCAACGATTGAAGCATGTGCATCAGGCTTTACAAGCGACACAAATCAATGAAACGGTAACTGATATTTTATTGCGTTACGGTATCCAAAGTTTTGGACATTTTTCGACAATTTATAAAAAGCGCTATGGATGTTTGCCTTCTCAGACCTTAAAAATGAATACTCAGCTCAACTAAAAAATGCCTGCGCGAATTGAATAAGCCATGCGCATTTGGATAAGCCAGATGATTATGGCTCACCTATGATCAATTGAAAATGAATCATCAGGAGAGATCATGAAAATTACAGTACTCGGCGGTGGGCATGGATGCTATGCAGCTGCAGCAGAAATGGCAGAAAAAGGACATGACGTGGTGTTATGGCGTCGTGATTCAGCAGCCTTAAAACAATTCGCCATGACAGGGCAATTGAAGGTTAAGGATTATCAAGGAGATCGAAGCCTAACAGTGGGATTTGAACAGAGTCAGATCAACTTGACTGATGATTTGCAAGCGGCGATCCAACATGCCGAATTGATCATTATTCCTTTGCCAGCGACCACACATGAAGATTTAGCCCAACAAGCGGCAAAATTTTTTAAAGCAGGGCAAGTGGTGTTTTTACCTCCGGCAACATTTGGTAGTTTTATTTTCGCCAAAGCCATGCGAGATGCTGATAACCATGCCGAAGTGGCTTTTGCAGAAACAGGGACTTTACCGTATTTAGTGCGCAAACATGGAGTCAATCAAATTGTAATTAGTGGTTATGCTACAAGATTGCCGACGGGTGTGTTTCCCAGCGCATTGTCAGAACATGCTTTTCAGCAGCTTAAGCAGGCTTATCCAAGTGTGGAGCCGATTGAAGATAGTTTAAGCGGAGCATTGATGAATGCTGGTCCAATTATTCATCCTCCTTTGATCCTCATGAATGCTGGTCCGCTAGAGCATTTTGAAGCTTGGGATATTCACAATGAAGGTACGCAACCTTCAACTCGCCGTGTGACCAATCAGCTCGATGTTGAGCGAATGCAAGTACGTGAGGCACTAGGTTATGCTGCACCTCATTTCCCTTTGGCGGATCACTATAACAAAGCCGATGAGGGAGATGAATGGATGTATGGTCGAGGTGCGCATGGCAAATTAACTGATAGTGGAGATTGGCGAGAAGATATTGATCTACAGTCACATCGTTATATGTTGGAAGACACGCGTTTAGGATTATCCTTTTTAGTTTCGGTGGGACGTTGGGCGGGTGTCGCAACACCTGTGGCAGAGGGTTTGCTGAATATTGCCTCTGCAATTACTGGAAAAGATTTATATCTGGAAGGTCGGACCTTTGAAAATTTAGGTCTAGCCCATCACAGTAAAGCTGAACTGCAAGCGATCTTATTGCAAGGAGTTTAAAATGAGGAAAATTTCAAAGATTGCAATATTGGGTGCGGGTCGAATGGGCAAAGCAATGGCGATTGCTTTTGCCTACGCAGGGCTTAAGGTCGCGTTAATTGATGCTAGGCAACGAAGTGAAATAGAATTCCAAGATTATCACAATCAAATCCAGAGCGATTTGCAAAAAGAGCTTCAATTACTTGAAACAATAAAATTTATCAATGCTGAACAGCATATATTTATAGATAAGCAAATTAGTATTTTAAGCCGAGATACATCAATCGAGATCTTATCGAATTGTGATTTATTACTTGAAGCTATTCCAGAAGTAAAACCACTCAAACAGGAAATTTTTGCTTGGCTAGACCCCTATATTTTAGCCAATTGTATTGTTGCTTCGACAACCTCTACCTTTTTGGTCACGGATATTGCGCAAATGATTTCTCATCCTGAGAGAGTGATCAATGCACACTGGTTGAATCCTGCTTATTTGATTCCCTTGGTGGAATTAAGCCGTTCTGAAGAAACTTCAGATGAGGTGGTGGCTGACTTAAAACACTTTTTGCATGACATCGGCAAAGTTCCTGTTGTATGTAATGCTAAAGCTGGGTATATCGTGCCACGGATTCAAGCATTGGCAATGAATGAGGCAGCAAGAATGGTCGAAGAAGGCGTAGCCACTGCTGAAGATATTGATATTGCTATTCGTACAGGATTTGGTTTGCGCTTTTCTGTTTTGGGATTATTAGAATTCATTGATTGGGGTGGTGGTGATATTTTGTATTATGCATCACAATATTTGCAGAGGGAGCTAGGAGATCGCTATCAAGCACCTGAAATCATTGCTGACAATATGCGTCAACAACGCAATGGCTTACGTGAAAAACAAGGCTTTTATAATTATGATCAGGTTGATATTGCTGATTACAAACAGCAAGTGTTACATCAATTTGCAGATCGAATCACCAGCCAGCAGTTAAAACCACAATTTAATATCTTACAAAATGATGCCGTTTAAACTTTGCTGCTTAGCTCATCTCGATAGAGATGAGCTTTTATGATCAGATTTAACTCGAAGGCATGAGATTAAACAGTTTTTTGAGTTGAGCATTTAACTGATGAAGTTCTTCATCTTCAAAGGCATTTAAAATCCCAGACAAGGTCACCTGACTGATCTGATTAATTTGTTCAACCAGTTCTTTACCTTTATCAGTCAGTTTAACCATTGAGATTCGTTCGTCAGCCTCTGATGAAAAAACTTGCACAATATCATCTTCAACTAAACGATAAATCGCTTTGGTTGCCGTGGTTAATTTGAGCGTAGAAAGATTGGCAATCTCTGTAATACTGGCTTGTTCTAAAGCATTAGTACTCAAGATAATTTTACGACGCGTGTTATCTATACCTAATTTTTTAATCGATTTTTCAATAAGCTGGGTATATTTTCCGTTAACTTGCGAGATCCAGAAAAAAGGGTAGCTTTGTAAACTGCTTGGTTCATTGTTAGGTAGAAATTGTTCTAAATGAGTCAGCATAGCCAAGTAATAACTTTATAAAAATGGATATTTCCCATTATACAAAAATTAAATTTATTTTTCTTTGTTGTTTATCAATAAAAATATCTTGACAATTACATTACTTTTTCCGATATTTGTATTAACTATAAAAATACATGGAAAAGTGAATGAATATTGTTGTACAAGAGGTACAAAAAGGCACAGGTGCTTTGAAAGTGATGGTGAAAGATTCCATCGACATTCAAGGTATGAAAACGATGGCAGGTAGCCAAGCGTTAATGAATACATCTGCTGCGACTCAAAATGCAGAAGTTGTGGATCGTATTTTGGCAGCCGACTGTCAAATTACTGCGAAAACCAATTTGCATGAACTTGCCTTTGGCATTACAGGCATTAACCATCATTTTGGTACGGCAATTAATCCTAAATATCCTGAGTTGATCCCCGGTGGTTCCTCAAGTGGTTCTGCGGCAGCCGTAGCAGCAGGTTTGGCTGATTTTACATTAGGTACTGATACAGGCGGTTCAATCCGTATGCCTGCTGCATGCTGCGGCGTATATGGCTTAAAACCAACATTTGATCGAGTCAGTCGTCAAGGTGTGCATCCAGCAGTAAGTTCTTTGGACTGTGTTGGACCATTTGCAATGTCGGTCAACATGATTGAAACCGCAATGCAGATTATTGATCCAAGCTTTCACCCTTTAACGGACTTAGCGCAGGCACCAAAACTCGCTTGGCTTGATGTCAGTGCTGATGCTGTAGTGATTGAATCCATTCAGAATTATCTTGCCAACGCTAATTTGACACTGACTAAGGTGAAATCAAAATGGTTTGATCCAGCATTTGAAGCAGGTATGCAGATTATCAATTATGAAAACTGGCAGGCATATGCAGCTTTAACCGAAACAGGACTGGTTGGGGCAGATGTCAACAGTCGATTACTCAAAGCTGCACAAACAACAAAAGATCAAGTCCAACAAGCAGAACAAGTCAAAGCCAATTTTAAGGCTGAAATTGATGTTTTACTGGCGCAATTCGATGCCTTGATTTTACCAACCTTGCCACAGATTCCACCCAAAGTGAGTGAAGCTGAAAATACAGTGGCGTTTTTGAATTTAACCAGTTTGGTTCGTCCTTTTAATTTGTCAGGACATCCAGCGATTTCAATACCCCTAGAAACAGCGTCAGGTTTACCGATCGGTTTACAAATCGTGGCAAAACAAAATGCAGATGAATATCTCTGTGCAATTGCGAAATACATCGTTCAGGCAGGGCAATAAATTACAAGGAAGCAGGTAATGAATCAGTTAGCGACAAAGGATTTTGTAATGGACACAAAAACAGCAGAATTAGACGCTTTATGTCAGGAAATACGTGAGCGTGCTTGTACAGGTGAGTTTGACAATCAAGCTTATGTTAGTCAGGACATTATCGAGAAACTCAAAAAAATTGGTGTATATCGTGCTTTGGTTCCGAAACGATTTGGTGGCAATGAATGGGCACCAAAACAGTTTTGTGAATTGATTGAACAATTGTCTAAAGCGGATGGCTCAGTAGGTTGGGTTGCAAGCTTTGGGATGAGCCCTGCATATTTAGGCAGTTTACCTGAAGCAACGCTTGAGCAGTTATACCAAGACAGTCCCGATATCGTTTTTGCAGGAGGTATTTTCCCACCACAACCTGCGGAAATTACTGAAGAAGGTGTTGTGGTCAGTGGGCGTTGGAAATTTTCTAGTGGCTGCATGGGAGCTGATATCGTAGGAGTCGGGATTTCACCGCAAAAAAATAATGAAACTCAAGGTCTGCCACGTATGGCAGTTATGCCTGCTCAACAGGCACAAATTGAAATGACTTGGGATACAGTGGGACTTAAAGGAACAGGTAGTCATGATTTGGTGGTGAAAGATGTTCTGGTCGCAAAAGAATGGACTTTTGTTCGTGGCGAACCATCGAAGTTATCCGAACCATTTTTTAAATATCCCTCACTGTCACTGGCAACACAGGTTTTAACTGTGGTCGGGATTGGTGTAGCGGCAGCAGCACTTGAAGAGTTTCAAAAGTTGGCACCGGGTAAATCTTCAATTACAGGTGGGGCTGAAATTGCCAATCGTCCGGTGACCCAATATGAATTTGCACAGGCTGAAGCGGAGTTTAAAGCAGCACGTGTTTGGTTCTATGACACCATGCAAATCGTTTGGAATGAAGTGCTTGCTGACCGTACACCAACAGCGGAACAAATTAGTGACATGCGATTGTCATGTACCCATGTAGCAAGAGTCTGCGCACAAGTAACACGTAAAATCCAAATGCTGGCAGGTATGACCGCAATCTATACCCACAATCCATTTAGCCGTTTTGTGAATGATACCAATGTGGTGACACAGCATGCCTTTATGGGAGATGCCACATTACAAAATGCGGCATTGGTCAGTTTTGGCATGAAGCCTACACCCGGTTATCTATAGTTTGATAAACAACATTAAAAAATAGTACAGGGATGAAGCAAAGATGAATGATCAAGCCGTTTTACAACATCTTTTACAGCGGTTACAACAACTTGAAGCACAAAATGCGATTCGTAATTGTATCAACCGCTATATGGAAATTTGTGATGGCTTAAATGCCGATACTGATCTAGATGAACTCATGGATTTATTTGATCCAGACAGTATATGGGAAGGGATTGGGGAAAAATATGCCCAATCTTTTGGACGTTATGATTCTTGGCACGCCATTTTTAACATGTTTAAAAGCTATACCCAGAAAGAATCACATTTTGTGATGAATGCGCACTTCGTCAGTTCAGAACAAATTGAAATAAATGATGAACAGGCAAATGCAAGTTGGTTGATGTTGCAAACCTCAACCTTTGCTGATGATCAAAGCCATTTAAATGCCGCAAAACTTACAGTGAAGTTTAAACAGCAAGCCGATGGGCGTTGGAAAATTAAGCATTTCCAGACTGAAAATATTTTTAGTCGCCCCGTATCCCACTGGAACAGTACAGCGAAATTGCCAGTACCGTCTCAGCAATAACCTATGGATAGATTGAAAAGGATAATTGATATGAACAGTATTATTCCAATGCAGAACATTGAAGTTGATTACAGTGATTTGGTTCAAAGTGATCGTGTACATACCTCTTTATATAAAGATGAACATATCTTCGAACAAGAGATGGAAAAAATTTATTACAGCACTTGGGTCTGGGTGGCACATGCCAGTGAAATTCCAGAAGGTGGAAGTTATAAAACGATCAATATAGGTCAACAACCTGTTGTTGTGGTTCGAGATCGTAAGAAGAAAGTTCATGTTTTGTTAAACCGTTGCCGTCATCGTGCAGCAACAGTATGCGAACATAAAAAGGGCAAGACCAATAGTTTTGTCTGTCCTTATCATGGTTGGAGTTATGCGCTTGATGGCTCATTACGCGGTGTACCTTCACCTGAAAGTTATGGAGACTGTCTCGACAAGTCTGAATTTCCGTTGGTGAGCTTACGGGTTGAAGAATACAATGGAATGATTTTTGCCACCTTTAAACAGGATATTGAACCCTTGGAAGATTTCTTGGGAGCTGCTAAAAAATGGATTGATCTGTTTATGAAGCAAGGTGCAGGGTATCCAATCAAAGTATTGGGTGAGCATCGTTTTCGTTTCCCAGGTAACTGGAAAATTCAGTTAGAAAATACCACGGATGCCTATCATTTCCCATTGGTACATAAGTCTTTCTTAAGCTCAGTTGATGAGAAAACAGAAGAACTGTTCAATTTTGAAAATCAACCCGGTTTTGTCGAAGACTTAGGCAATGGTCACAGTGTCATGGTGATGATTCCTGAACTGGTCGATCTAGATGAAGAGTTAATGGAGCGACCAATCCAAGAGCGCTTTGAGGACTTGGCTCAGGCTTTACGTGATGAAGGTCATGAAGAATTGGAAGTCCGTCGCATCGTACGTGCTGTTGGCGGATCTGGTTTTAACTTGAATTTGTTTCCTAACATCGCCTGTTCAATGGCTTTCTTCCGAGTTATGCAACCTATTTCAGCCAAAGAAACCGAAATTCACCACTCCGTCATTACCATGGATGGTGGACCACAAATCGCCAATCAATATCGTTTGCGTCTACATGAACATTTCCAAGGACCATTTGGTTTTGGAACTCCAGACGATTCTGAGGCATGGGAACGTGTACAACATGGTGCAAACGCAGGCAATGATTTATGGATCATGTTAAATCGCGGTCTACCGGGTGAAGTGAAAACTGAAGATGGTTTAAAGAGTGATGTCAGTGCTGAAACAGGCATGCGTGCTGCTTATCAGCAGTGGAAAAAGTTGATGACGGCTTAAGGAGAATGCCATGAAAATTGATTTAGATTTGCTCAATGAAATTACAGCTTTTATTTGGGCTGAGGCAGATATGTTGGACCACTCTGAGCATGATAACTGGTTAGATTTATGGAATGAGAAGGGCGTCTATATTATTCCGATTGATCCCAAACTGACAGATTATGAAAATAATTTGAACTATGCCTATGACGATCATCATATGCGTAAGTTACGTGTGCAACGCTTACAAAATGGTGAGGCAATTTCAACAGCACCAAAAGCCAATACTGTACGTAGTGTCTCACGTGTTCGCATTGTAAAAGATCAAGATGGTGAAATTATTTTACGTTGCGCACAAAACTTACGTGAGTTTCGTAAGGAAAGTCTAAAACATTATACCGCCGATGTGACATTTCATTTGGTTCGTGACTCAGAGCATGGATTTAAAATCAATAGAAAAATTATTAACTTAGTCAACTCGACCGATACCTTGGCAGGTATCAGTTATATTCTCTAGGAGCAGAAAAATGAAACAGGTGGTTTTAGTGACAGGTGCTGCTTCTGGATTGGGTAATGTCATTGCCGAATATTTTGCGGCTCAAGGACATCAAGTCATTGTTTCAGCAAGTAGCTTAGAAAAGGCAGAGAATGCCAAAGCACGCAGTCAATATGCTGAAAATATGTTTGCCTTAAAACTCGATATTTCAGTAGAGGCTGACTTTCATGCAGCAGTGCAATGGATTCAAGAGAAATTCTCAAAACTGGATGTATTGATTAACAATGCAACTGTGACCAAGGCAACGCCTGTTTTAGAGATTACTGCTGCGGATTTTGACTGGGTGACACAGGTGAACCAACGTGGCACTTTCCAAGCTTGTCAGATTATTGGCAAATATATGGCTGATCAGGGTTATGGCCGTATCGTGAATATGGCTTCTTTGGCTGGTCAAAATGGTGGAACTGCTACAGGCGCACACTATGCAGCGACCAAAGGTGCAATCGTCACCCTAACTAAAATTTTTGCTAAAGAATTTGCAGCCAAGGGAGTAACTGTGAATGCGATTGCTCCCGGACCGATGGAGTCACCGATTGTACATAGCGTGGTATCCGATGAAAAAATGACGCAATTTATTGAAAATATCCCTGTTAAGGCATTAGGCAGTATGACGTTTATCGCTGAGACCTGTGCATTACTGGCAAGCCCAAGTGCTGCATTTGTGACTGGTGCAACGTGGGATATTAACGGTGGATTATTTATGCGCTAAGCCTAGCGCTCAGCACATAATAAGGAGATAAATCATGACGATACTCTATAATGTGGTTGTCAGAAACCGTCACGTTGAAGGTGGAAATGTTGCAGTCATGGAATTTGAGTCTGCAAATTCAACGGCATTACCAAAAATTGAAGCAGGTGCACATATTGATGTGCATTTGCCGAATGGCATGGTACGTCAGTATTCACTTTGCCAAAATCCAAATGCGATTGGTACCTTTCGATTAGGAATTTTGCGTGATCCTGAATCACGCGGTGGGTCAGTATCTGCATTTGATGATTTAAAAGATGGCATGCAGATTCAGGTCAGTGAACCTAAAAATCTATTTCCATTGGTTAAAGCCAAACATGCAGTATTAGTAGGAGGGGGTATTGGAATCACGCCCTTGATTACGATGGCTTATCAACTTGCAGAAGAAGGCGCTTCCTTTGAGCTGCATTATTGTGGAGCAAGCCCAGAGCAGTGTGCTTTTGTTGATGAAATTAAAAATGGTGTGCTGGCACCGTTTAGCACCTTTCATTTTAAATCGGAAGGTGCCAACCATCGTGAGTTTTTCCAATCCGCCATTCAAGACATCGAAAAAGATAGTCATATTTATACGTGTGGTCCCAATGGCTTTATGGATTGGGTAATTAACTTAGCCCTTAGTCAAAATTTTCCCGAACAGCAAATTCATAAAGAGTATTTTCAGGTTGAGGTAGAAACTGGCGGAGATGCATTTGAAGTCGTGGCTGAACGTAGTGGCAAGATCATTATGGTCAATGCTGAAGAAACCATTTTGCAAGCTTTGGCACGTGAAGGCATAGATATCGAGATGTCATGCGAACAAGGGGTGTGTGGTACCTGTATGTGCGATGTGATTGAAGGCGAACCAGACCATCGTGATGTGTACTTTACAGATGAAGAAAAGTCTAGCAATGAACAAATATTGGTGTGTTGTTCTCGATCTAAGTCAGCACGGTTGGTCCTTGATATTTAATCAGTTGAACTAACCACGATATCGAGATGACAAAGATAGGACATCGAATAGGATAAAAATTCAGGAGAGAATAATGAATTCACGACAATCAATGGATGAAATCGCAATAGATCTGATGCAGTTTAGACGTGCATTAGGAAATTTTGCAACTGGCGTCACCATCGTCACCGCACAAAATGATCAAGGCGAAAAAGTCGGTGTGACTGCAAATAGCTTTAACTCTGTGTCTTTGGACCCGCCTTTGATTTTATGGAGTATTGATAAGAACTCATCTAGTTTTTCTGTATTTGAACAAGCCACTCATTTTGCTGTGAATATTTTATCGGGTTCTCAAATTGAGTTATCCAACAAATTTTCACGCCGTAATATCGACAAATATGAGGGAACAAGCTATCAGACAGGTGCCGGCAAAGCGCCAGTTTTAGATCATTGTTCGGCTGTGTTTGAATGTGAGCGACATGAAATTATTGAAGGTGGAGATCATTGGATCATTATCGGAAAAGTGGTGAAGTTTCATGATCAAGGACGTAGTCCTTTGGTGTACCATCAAGGGGCTTATTCTGGGGTAATTCCACACCCATTGCTTCAGTTGAAAGATACCGTTCAAGCTGAACCAGAGGATTTAGGGCAACTTCATCAAGGGCATTTATACAGTAATGTGTGTTATCTGATGAGTCGGGCGTTTAAATTCTATCAAACCGATTATATTCCTAAACAGCTCGTGACAGGATTTCGTACCAGTGAAGCTCGCTTATTATTGGTATTGGGAAGTGGAACAGCTTCCAATAAAGCGGATTTACCTCGAGATATTGCCATGCCGATGCGTGAGGTTGAACAGGCGGCAACAATTCTTAAAAAAGATGGCTTAATGGTTGAAAGTGATGGTTTTTTCAAATTGACCGAAAAGGGCAAGAAAACAGCACATTATTTATTTGATATTGCAGACAGTCATCAAAATGAGGTTTTTGAAAAATACCCTGAACAAGAAAAGGAAGTATTTATAAAAATCTTAAAGGATATTGCAGGAATTGCATAAGATTAAAAAAGCCAGTAACTGATTAGGTTCAGTTATTGGCTTTTTGTCGTATAGCATTTTTAAATGTTTGATAAATATTTGTTTATATCCGAATACAAGATGAGAAAGATGAGATTTTCAAAATAAAAGTATGCCAAATATACTTGGCATACTTGATTCAAAATTAATAATTTAACGTGATGCTTTGCTGTGTATTTTGATCAATTTGCTTTTGACTGACCGCATCATTTTTACAAGTGTAATTTTCAAACAATGAAAGCTGATCGGCAAAGTGTGGATCAAGTTGACCATTTCGATGAATAAAGCCACTTTGACCTGGGGCAAGAATAGAACACATTGTCACTTGGCTAGGATCTAATACCACACGGAAAGTCGCACTTCCAGTATTGCCATAAGTGTTGAGTTGTTGTTGATTTGCCTGATCAGCCCAAGGAATACCGACAGAATTTTTGTTTGAAAAACCCATAGTCGCGACAGGTATTTTCCAGTCACTCGGTTCTTTCGAGTTATATTGGCTAGTTAATTCGAGCAATGTTTTTTCAAGTGCGATCAAAACCACATCTTCAGGCAATTGACCATTCAAGAAATCAACGGTTTGAGGAACCGTGGCTTGTTTAGCTTGTAAAGCATTCCAGATGAGTTTCGATGCGCTGGCTGGCTGAGTACTTCTCGGATCATTGTTGACTGGATAAAGTGTATCTGTGTAACGTGTATAAATATTTTCAGATAAATGAGGTTTAAGCACAAGTTCTATCATGTGATTGAGCCATGTTCGCATAATCGCTGGAGCTGCACCCTGATAAAATTTTCCTTCACTGTCTGGGCGTAATTTAAAATCCCAACTTGCTAATAATGGTGCGACTTTTTTGGCTAAAGGCGAAGATTGACGACTTTGAGCCGCTTTGACCATATCAGGAATAAAATAGCGTGCATTCAGGTCTGACCAAGCCCCCAGTTTATTGATGTCCCAAATATCCTGCTGGCTTAATTTTTGTTTGCTCGTCAAAGGCTCTATTAGTTCATTGACTCGATCGACATAGGAAAAGTTGGATGAGTCTGAACGTAAGCCAGCATAAGCCTTATTGTTCCAACTACTGATATAGCCTTTTTCTGGGTTATAAGCTTTGGGATTATGCGAAAAATCATAAAAACCTTGCCATTCCATTGACCCATCACCCTGAGCTGGCAACTGAATATGTTGATTTTCAGGGCGGATCGGTGAACGTCCCAATGCAGCAACACCGATATTATTTTGTGTATCGGCATAAAACCAAGTAATAGATGCTGCAACACGCTTGGCTTGATCAAGAAACTCATTCCAGTTATTTGCTTTAGCTGCATTTGCCCAACCTAATAAGGTTTCAATTTCTAGACCTTCCCAACTCCGTTTTTGAGCATATGCGGTATGGTTTTTTTCATCCCATGTACTGACAAAGCCCTGTTTGCTTTTATAAACATCTAAAACATGGTCTGCTTGATTACGTACTTTAATACTGATTTGACGATGTTCTAAAGGAATATATTGTCCTTGATAGAGATATTGCTTTGAATTATTCGGATTTAATTTGAGTTGATAAATATCGTTAGTATCAAGAGAGCCGACTGTCGAACCCCAAGCAATTTTACCATTGGTACCAAATAAAATTGCAGGTAATCCAACTGGTGTAATCCCTGTCAGATTATAACCAGCACCATGTAATCCGATGGAGTAAGTAATTGCAGGAGTGTACCAGCCTTGCTGTGGACCATTATATAAAACCGTTTGACCTTCAACCGTTTTATCTGCTTTGACAACCCATGCATTACTTGCAGTAGGAACACCATCGACCACACTCTTACCCATTGCGACTCGGGCTTGAGCGAGATATTGCTTAGCGGCTTGATCTGAGATCGGTGAAATATTTTTTACTTGCGCTTTTTGATGCACTGAGATTTGTGCTTTTTGATCACTTTCAATGATCGTTGGGGCGCTTGGGTCATCTAGCCAACGCAATTGCTGATAGAGTTTTAAACCTGTAGCTTGACCTTTTTCTTTCTGAAGTTGTGTCAGTAAATCTAAATTTGAGACCTCTGAACTGGCAGAAAAGAATCGATTCAGAATTAAACCGACCCAAACCATTGCAATATCTTCTGATGCCCATAGCGATGGTTGAAAATCATAATCAATAAACTCTTTTGGCATCAGTTCAGGATTTGCCAATACTTCTTTGATGCGTTTATTGAAACCCGCGGCATAGCCATCAAAAATGGCACGATCTTCAGGGGAAAGTTGCGCAATTTGCCGTTTAATTTCATCTGGGTTAAAGCGGCTATGTGTTGCGATATCATATTGAAGGTATTCTGACCCAAGTACTTCCGCAACAGTGCCTAAGCCCGTGCGTTTAGACATTTCCATCTGAAATAAACGATCTGTTGCTACCGCATAACCATAACCATAAAAAAGCCCATATGTATCATCTGCATAGATATGAGGTGTTCCATAATTATCTCGTTTAATGCTGACTTGCTTTTGTGGTTGATTTGACTCTAGATGTGAAGAGGAACTACAGCCTGTTAGAAAGAAACAACTTAAAGCACTTGCTTTGAGCAAATGGACTAAACGGAGTGGCTGAGGGTTATATATGCTTAGTTTCAATTGAAATATCCTTTTCATTATTATGAGAAAACAATACTTTCAGTGGCATCGGTCTAAAAATAGTGAGCTTAAAGACGTACGGGCTTGCATTGTTGATAAAATTATTGTTATTTTTATATGTAATTTTCTAGTATTTGTAAGGTATATCTTTATACTTTTTCCAAAATGCATTGTTAAAAGTCTATTTTAAAATGATGAATATTTATTAAGAATATGATTTATATATTTATTTTATATGATCTTGAATTGGTTATTTTACTTTAATCAAATGTTTATAAATCAGACTCTCAAATATTTTTTATTCATTGGAGACTAGAAAAAGATCAAATTTATAGATCTGTATTTTAAAGCAGTTGTTTTTAAATATTAAAGATGGAGAGTTCTATAAGTTAAGCGAGTTTTGAGTGGGATTGTTCAAAGTTTTGGTGTGATTAAAGTTGAGATGTTGTGACTTTATTAATGTTCCATGAAGGATGATAGGATCATGCTTAAACACCAAGCTGATTACTCAATATATTTTATATTTGTGACTGTTGGGTTTGTATCTTATGGAAATTCAACAAAGTAGGGCAATTAAATGGAATTAAGACATCTTCGTTATTTTGTCACGGTCGTTGAAGAGCAGAGCATTACCAAAGCTGCCGAAAAGTTATGTATAGCTCAGCCACCCTTAAGTAGACAAATTCAGAAGTTAGAAGAAGAACTGGGTATTTTGTTATTTGAACGGGGTTCTCGACCTGTAAGAACAACAGATGCAGGACAATTTTTTTATCAACATGCTGTGCAAATTCTTACACATACTGCACAAGCAACATCTATGGCAAAGCGTATCAGTTCAATCAATATGATTATACGGATCGGCTATGTCAGTTCTTTACTGTATGCTTTGTTGCCGCAAATTATTTACTTATTTCGTCAAAATAATCCTGATATTCAGGTTGAGTTGCTCGAATACGGAACCAAAGATCAAATTGAAGCTTTAAAGCTTGGAAAAATTGATTTGGGTTTTGGACGTTTGAGAATCAGTGATCCTGCAATCAAACGAATTTTACTGCGCAAAGAAAAATTAAAGTTAGCAATTCATAAAAATCATTATTTGACTGAATATGTTCATAAAGGGATTTATTTATCTCAAATTATTGATGAATCGATATTTTCTTACCCGGCAACACAAAAACCTAATTTTTCTACGTTGATTCAATCTATTTTCACTGAATTAGGTTTGGTGCCAAAAAACATGATAGAAGTTCGTGAAATCCATATGGCATTAGGTTTGGTTTCATCGGGTGAAGGGGTGTGTATTATTCCTGAAAGTGCCAGTGATATTGGAATGAAAAATCTAGTTTATGTCCCAATATTGGATATGGAAGCATATAGTCCGATTTCTTTAGCGGTAAGAAATATGGATCAAAGTCCTTATTTATCCAAAGTGTTAGAGTGCGTTAAACAGGTATTTGAAGAAGAAGGAATTCCATTGCAATTCGAAGGGTACTAGGGCAAATACAGCGTATTGGAGCTTTGTAGTATTTTAGCTTTAATCGCTGAGTGATGTATGTTGTGTCTGTCAAAATGGATGATGAGACGGGGATTTAGCAAAAGGTATGACAATATACTTTTAATGATATGGAAAATTACATTAATAATTCCAATACTTAAGCTTAAGCCAAAACACTTAAAGATTATATAGCACTGATTTTTATTTAATTTCTTAAAGTGAACTGGATTGAGATAACAACGGGGTAAAGGTCCCATCGTTGCAATAAACAAAAACTTAAGCTTTCAGGAAAGGATTTCCTATGTTGAGATTAAATGTATTTTATAAAGTGCAAAAAATCGCACTTTATACCGCTTTAGCATACTTAAATGTTCATGCTGCTCATGCAGACTTTTTAGAAAATAGTGAAAAAAGTATTTATTTACGTAATTTCTATATGGAACGGGACATCGAAGGTACAAATAAAGATATTGGGAGTTGGTCACAAGCTGTGATGGGACGTTTTGAGTCTGGCTATACAAATACACCCGTACAGTTTGGATTAGATTTAGGTGTGCAGTATGCATTGCGTCTGAGTGATCGTTATGACGAACGATCAGATACCATTTTTAAATATGATCAATCTGAAGGGCGTCAGGCACGAGATTATTTAAAACTGGGTGCGACTTTAAAATTAAAATATCAGGATACCGAACTCAAAATTGGTGAACTTTTTCCAAAAACGCCCGTATTATTCATGGATGACTCTCGCCAACTGATCACAACTTTTGCCGGTGTAATGTTGGAAAGTAAAGACATTGAAAATTTAAAGTTATCTGCTGGTAGATTTACACATGTCAATGCACGTGATGATGATGAGTTTAGGAAATTTACTTTAGGTGCATCGACAGATCCTCGTAAACGCAGTGATGGATTAAATTTCATTGGTTTGGACTATAAGCTGACACCGCATTGGAATGGTGCTTATTGGTTTGGACAACTTGAAGATATTTATCAACAACACTATGTCAGTGCAGCATATTCAAATCAAATAGGCGCAACAAAATTTAAAGTAGAAACTCGCTATTTCAATTACAAAGAGGATGGTGATGCTTATTTTGGAAAGATTGATGCTCAATCCACGAGTTTGCAAAGTACCATGCAAAATGGTGCAAATACATTGTCTTTAGGTATACAGAAAAATTCAGGAGAAGATAATATTCCTTTGTTAAATGGCTTTGTTCCACAAGGCTATTTACAAACGTGGTCATCGGTTGCTTTCTATAAAGCCAAAGAATTCACTTGGCATGCTTTATATAGTTATGATTTTAAAGACAACGGAATTCCAGGTTTGAAACTGACATTACGTTATTTAAATGGAAGTGGTATTTATCGGGCAGGATTAAAGGACAATAAAGAAACTGAAAAAAATCTGATTGTTAGTTACATCGTTCCACAAGGAAAATTTAAAGGTCTAGGTGCTGAGTGGCGGCATATTCGTGCTGATATTAAATATGGAGCAGGAAATACTCCAGGCGCAGATTTTGTAGAAAACCGTATTTTAGGAACATATACATTCAAATTTTGATTGGATGGAAAACTCAATATTTTTTTATTGGACTTCGTAACAATCAAAAACTATCATTGATTGAATATGGATAAAATTATTATCCATATTCAATTTTTGCCATGAAAAGATCAGCATTTTTTCTTCCTTTAAATGAATAAGCCCATTAATTTTTCTAAATTTAATAACTGATGTTACGCACTTGATTGAAATTAAGTAGGTGAAAAAGAAAAAGCTAAATTTACACGACGGAGACTTACATCCAAAGTTTAAATTTATGGAATAGCCTTCGGCTCGAGGTACTTTTGTTTTGGCATGAGGAGCAAAGCTCCGCAAGGGCAACCATCTTGCGCAGCGACATCGCTGCTCACCGCAAAACTCGTTCACTATCGTCAAAATATTCAAAGTTTCGCAGAAACTTTACTTATTAGAAGGAGTCCTGCCTCAAGCAATTGCGGATGACGTTTTCGCGTATCCATATTCTTCTAGCTCCAAAATTTAATTTTAGAGTTACTGCGTAACATCAGTTAATAAAAGAAATACGTCAAGAAAATGTGTAGATTCCTCATTTAAAAAAACGATCAAATGATAATGATATTTATTTGCATTTATGTTGCATTAGGCTTAGCATGATGTCTAGCTTTTCATAATGTTGATCAATGAACTAAAACAGTGTGTCGGGGATAAGACTGGTTTTTATGAAATTTTCCCTTTTGAACGTGAGCATCAATCAGTTCAAAAAAGATATTTATTTTTAAAAGGAAAGTACAATGAATAAGATTGCCTTGAATTTACAGGATGAAATTGCTGATACTTTATTGATTACATTGTATGCAAAGTCCGTAGAAACACGAAAACAAGATCCTCTGATCAACGATCAAACGGCTTGTGAATTGGTCGAAAAAATTGATTATGATTTTTCAAAATACAAAAATAAAACCGCAAGTTCAGTTGGGGTTGCAATTCGCTCTAATCATTTTGATCAGAAAGTGAAGCAATTTATTCAATGTCATCAAAACCCAATAGTTGTTTTTGTTGGGTGCGGATTAGACACGCGTCTTCAACGTATTGGTGAAAGTGCTCAGCAAGCACAATTTTATCAACTCGATCTCGATGAAGTGATAGAACAACGAAAGAAACTGTTATCACCACAAGAAAATGAACATTTAATTGCCAGTTCCATGCTCACGACAACATGGATGGATCAATTGAAACAAGATCACCCTCAAGGGGACTTTATGTTCGTCATAGAAGGGGTGTTAATGTATTTTAATGAAGCACAAAATAAACAAGTTCTTATCGGTTTGGCAGAGCGTTTTTCAGGGGCAGAAGTACATTTTGATATGCTGAATCAATGGATGAGCACCAAATCATCATTACATGACACTGTGAGTAAAACCAAAGCAACTTTTAAGTTTGGTCTAGATGACGACAAAGCGATTGAAGCTTGGCATCCTAAACTCAAATATGAGCAGACTTATTTATTTAATCAGTTTAAAGGTTGGCGTCGAATGGGCATTATTTTAACTACTTTAATGTCAATTATTCCGCAAATGAAAACATCTTCACGGACTTTAATGTATCGAATTAAATGACGCTTTTAAAAATGCCAAGAGTTTATTTTAGAGCCTTTTATCGAGATAGATGGTGACTTTTAAACCTTGTGGTTGGTTGTGACTAAATTGAATGGAGTAACCGTACCGTTCAAGGATCAATTTAACTAAAGATAAGCCCAATCCATGCCCATTATTTTGCGACGATTTACGCCAAAATCTTTGTGTTAATAAAGTTAGTTCATTGTCAGCGAGTCCGATACCATGATCAACGATCATCAATTTACCTTTTATTAATTGAATTTCAATTGTTTGCTGAGAATTTGAATGAATATATGCATTTTCAATCAAATTTTTTAAGATGATATTCAACTCAGTTTCAGGAATTTGAATAGTTTGCTCAACCGCTATAGTCAGGTTTAAATTGCTTCTGATTTCAGGGTAGTTCGACTCAAGTTCAAGCATAACTTGCTTTAAACTTTGACCAATATCTGTAGAGACAGGCTGAAATGGTTGTAAAGTCATAGCCTCCATCTGACTGAGCAATAACAGTTGTTTTAATAGTTGTTCATAGCGATTAATACTATGTTCTGCTTGTTCAAGGTTTTTAAATGCCGCGTGATCTGTCATTTGAGACTGAGCTAACATGAGTTTACTCAGTTGAACGTGTGTTTTGATTGCGGTCAATGGACTACGCAACTCATGTGCAGCGAATGCGGTAAAACTCTTTTCATTTTCAAGACTTTTATGAAGTTGTTGAATTAGATCAAATAAATTGTCCACAAATGGCTGGATTTCTTTGGGAGTATTTTGTGACTTCAATTCAATCAAATAGAGAGCGGATTCCGATAAATTCTGTTTTTTCTTAATCAAGGTATTGGAAATATTTTGTAGCGGACGAAATTCCACTCGCATAATCCATAAAATCAACAGAATACATAAAAAGAGTGTAGCGATCAGTGGGATCAAAACGGATTGTAAAATTTGTTTGAGCAATGAGTGGCGTAGTTGCAGTTTTTCAGCAGTTACCACCTGAATATTGCCTTTTTGAATGACATAACTGCGCCATTCTGTATTCTGATAACGCCATGTACTAAAACCAGTTTTTTGTGTCTGTAGATTTTCTGGCGCACCACGAGTTCGAGCCACGATTTTTTGTTCAACGGCAATATTTGAGCTAAAAACCGAGACCTCACAGGCAATCAGATTTGGATGATTAATATCCTGAGTTTCATGTTGGAGTGCTGAATGAATGTCTTGTAGAGGGAGCTGTTGAACTAAACGGATCACCATATGTGCTGAGGCTGATAAACGTTCATCTAAGGTGTTTTGTAAGCGTTTGGCTAAATCAAAATAAAGCCAACAGAAAACAAATGACCACAGTAATACAAAGATAACAGTAATACTGACCACGAGCCTCCATTTGAGACTGTATCCTTTCACTTGCTTTGCTCCGGATTTTTTAAGATATAGCCGACCCCTCGAACCGTTTGAATAATATTGCTATGAATTTTCTGTCTTAGATGATGGATATGAACTGAGATTGCGTTACTTTCTATAGAGTCTTGAAAGCCATAAATTTTATCAATCAGTTGTTCATTTTTTAAAATTTGATTTGGATAGAGCATAAAGATTTCAAGTAAACTGTATTCACGTCGAGACAAGCTTAATAATTGATTTTGATAAAAAACTTCTTGTGTCTCACAGTTAATTTTGAGCTCACCCATCTGTAATATATTGGAAGAATAGCCAGCATAGCGGCGTGACAATGCCAATATTCGCGCAATAAGCTCATTTAAATCAAAAGGCTTAGTGAGGTAATCATCGGCACCAGCATTTAATGTCTCAATGCATTGTTGAGTTCGATTGCGTGCGGTTAAGACTAGAACAGGGATATGAATTTGATCTTTTCGCCATGATGCAAGTAATTCCAAGCCATCTTGATCTGGAAGCCCCAAATCCAATAAACACAGGTCTACTGAACTTTGACGGATAAAATAATCAGCTTCACGAGCTGTTCGTGCATGTTCAACTGAAATGTTTAAATAATCTAGTGCAGCCAATATGCTTTGGGCAATGTAGGGATCATCTTCAACTAATACGACAAACATGAGATTTCCTCGGTAGATGACTGCATTCTACAAATAAATTCGCTTGTTAATACTTTCTTAATGATTGTTTTTAATTGATCAACAACATTGGTTAAAAATAAGATAAGAATGGTTTAGCTACAAATTAATAATCAATACATTATCGTGACTTGAGGGCTAAATCAAATGACAAACTTGTCGTTGATTTATCCAAGCGTTGAATTGGAATATGGTCTGAATAGACAGAGAATATCTTGACTCAAAAATAATCAAGCGATATGAAAAACTTGAGCCAAGAGCAATAACTTATTTAATAATAAAAAAGCCGTTTATTTGATTAAAATTAAACGGCTTTTTGATGAATCAAATGGGGATCAGCCCTGAGTATTTAGACCATTGCAGGATCACTCACAGAATCTTCACCAGTTTCCACTCGCCCTGCAAAACGGCGATAAAACTTGGCATCTTGACTACAGGTCACAGCAAAATCATACCATTGCCAAGCATCTTTTAATTCCCAGTGTTGAGTTGAAGTTTGACCTGCTTTTACCGTGATTTTTAATGGCGAATCAGTTCGATAAACCACTGGGGTAATCACAAACTCAGTATCTTTAGCACCCGTATTGTTCAGGTCGACATAAACATTGCCATTAGCAATATCATAACAAACACGGATTTCAGGATTGATCTGCAAATCTTGATTTCGATTCAAATCACCTTTGAAATGACGGTGAAAACCATTTGGCCCCATGACCCAAAGATCATAGAGACCTTGATTGTCCTTTTTGACATTCCACACATCATCCAAAGTTTTACCTGCTTCGATGATATAGCGACGTGGAATACGGCTTAGATTTAATTTGTCATACACATGAAAAACTGCACCTTGAGTTCCTGTGTTAGCAAACAAAAGTTTTACTGTTCCATCACTTTGACAACGTGCACTGGTATGTAATTCATAAGGCAAAGCTTTTGAACGACGAATACCACTGGCTTGAATTGGAAGTTGTAAATTGGTGGGGATTGGCACATTGGGTAATTTTTGTTGTGCTGATCGTAATTGATCTGCTTGTTCACGAGTTTGTTTACCATTTAATTCGGGCAATACATCTTCATTGGGTGTTTTAAAGTTAAATGCTGTGGTCAAATCCCCACAGATCGCACGACGGTATGGGCTAATATTGGTTTCTTTGACCCCAAAACGTTTTTCTAAAAACATCAATACCGAAGTATGGTCGAAGACTTGTGAGTTAACAATGCCGCCACGGCTCCACGGAGAAATCACAAACAAAGGTACTCGAGGTCCAGGTCCATAAACGCCATTGTCTTTTTTAGGCTGACCGCTACTACCGAGAGGTGCATCATGGACATAATATTCATACTGCATATCGGTTTGGCTAAGTGTAGATTTACCTGCATAGGTATTATCTGCAAGTAATGCTGGTGCAGATGGCGATGGTACATGGTCAAAATAACCATCATTTTCATCAAAATTAATCAGAAAGACGGTCTTACTCCAAACCTCAGGAACAGCTGTTAACGCATCTAAAATTTCTTGAATAAACCATGAGCCTTGTACCGGGCTTGATGGTCCAGGGTGTTCACAATATATGGAGGGTGCATTGATCCATGAAACTTGGGGTAATTTTCCTGTTTTAATGTCATTTTTAAATGCATCTAAAAACTCTTCAGGTTTATTGCCAGGTAATGTGTTAGCGATCCCTTTATACAGTGGATTTTTCGCATTGTCTGTACTGGCATCATAGGCTTTATATGGTAGTTTCTGTGCTGCGGCATTGTATGGGCTATTGGGTGCACCACCACTCGAAACAGGATAACCAGAATCAATATTGGCTTTTTTAAAGGTACGGAATGCACCTAACATATTATCTCCCCATTCATCTGGCATGTTTTGATAACAAATCCAATTGACCCCAGCCTCTTCTAAGCGTTCAGCATACGTTTTCCACGTATAACCAATATCCACATTTTTTGGATCACCATCAATCCAGTCCCATTCGTTATTGACGAAGGCAGTGCTGGTCGGTACTGCGCCGTTGGTTCCAGTTAAATGAAATGAGCGATTGGCATCTGTACCCGTATGCATGGAGCAATGATAAGCATCGCAAATGGTAAAGGCATTTGCCAAGGCAAACTGATATGGAATTTCTTGTTCTTTAAAATAACCCATCGCATAATCAGTTTTGTAGGTTGGCCAGTTGGACATACGCCCATTGTCCCATGCCTTTTGACTATCCACCCAAGTGTGGTTTGTTCCCGGTGCACGTTGAGCATTATTACTTGAACCATCCAAGTGGAACGGGGTAAGTAGTGCACCATTACTTCGTTGTTGCTGCCAAACGCTACGCCCATTTTGCACAGGTATAGTGATACGGTCTGCAAAGCCCCGAACGCCTTTAAGTGTCCCAAAATAATGGTCAAATGAACGGTTTTCCTGCATCAGGATGACGACATGTTCAACGTCTTGAATAGTTCCGGTTTTATTGTTGGCGGGAATAGCGAGTGCTTTTTGAATACTGGCTGGAAAGGCTGATAAAGTTGCTGCCCCAAAACCTGTTTTAAGGGTGTTTGCTAAAAACTGACGACGATCAATCACAATATTTCTCCTAATTCAATTTTTGTATTTATGACTTATGGTGCACAACGCATAACTGGTTTTTTGGAACCATCAGGTTGAGCCGTAGAGTGATCATCATTGGAATCGTTACAAGCAGTAAGCAGCAGTAGAATGGGAAAAATATAAAAATATGCGCGCCATTGCTTTGAGTTTTTTAACATCTGGTTCATCCATAATTAAAGATGCCCACACCATAAACAGCGCTTGTGACAACAGAGTGTCATCTTTATGACAGCTCATTGACATGATGAAACAGACGAATAAGTCTGAAAAATTGAGTTTACAATATGACGCTAAAATGCTCGAAAAATATAATGAAATGCACATGACTCAATTTAAATGTGGTAGCAGGTGATCTATCGCTATAAGTCTCGCTTTATTTTTTTAATCAATCTCAAGCTATTTTTTTCATTTTCATCAAAATTTGAAACCAGATCAGGATTTTATTCAGTCTTATTTAAACGATAAATTTAGAGGTTTTTGACATTTTTCATGCAGGTGTGGGCAGTTGATTTGAAGATATAGCAATCGATCAATCTTAGTAAAAATCACATAAATAAAAAATTATCTCAAATGATGTCTGAATAAAACGGTTTGAATGTATTGCTTTAGACTGATATAAATTAAATTGTTCGTATATAAAAATTAGTTTTACATACAAAACTAATTTTAGATAAAGCACGATAAACCTCAGCCAGCATACTAGGGAAATATGAGATGAAAAGGAAATATAAACGTGTAGAGAAAATAATGATTTTTCTGAATTATCAAACATTGAAAAGCAAGATGATGGTGATCGGAGGTCTATTGACATCATCATTGCTACTTGGTGCTTGTGTGAATACGGACAGCAGTCAAAATGCGACTACAGGAAAATTAATATCTGTTCAGCAAGATATAGATATTTCTACATTACCAGACGCTGCAAAACGTGTGCAGATTTCATATACAACAAGCTCATTTAATGGCAAAGCGACAACAGTGAATGGTCTCATGACATTGCCGAAAACACCTGTTCCTCAAGGAGGCTATCCCGTGGTGAGTTGGGGCAGTGGCACAACAGGATTTGCTGCGCAATGTATGCCTTCTCAAGCCGTAAATGCAACACGTGATGCATATCTCAATGAATGGTTAAAACGTGGTTATGTCGTCTTGCAAACAGATTATGAAGGTTGGGGTGGTTCTGTAGGGCATCGTCCATTATTGGATGGAAAAAGCAATGCTGCTGCTATGACGGATATAGTGACCGCTGCACATCGGTATTCTAATCAACTCAGCAATGAATGGATTGTCGTAGGACACAGTGAAGGCGGTGGTGCGGCTTTGTGGGTTGCCGGGCTCACTCAACAAGCGGGTGGGAAATATCCCTTGAAAGGTGCGATCGCAATTGCACCTGTAGGACCAGGGATTCTAAAATTCATGGACAATGCTGTGAATGGTGGCGTAGTTCATGCCCAACCATTTTTATCAGTCACAGTGCTTGGTGCAAATATTGTAGATCCAAGTATAGATTTGGATAAGTTGCTGAAAGCACCCATGAAACCACAAGTTGAAGCAGCAAAGACACAATGTCTTGCACCTTTGTTTAAATTAAAACAGTTGCAAGCTGGGCAATATTTAAACGCGGGTGCTGATTATGACAAAGTTACTGATTTTTTGAAAACAGCTCAAGATCCATCACGATTGACCATGAAAGTCCCTGTAACCATTATTCAGGGCACACAGGATGAAACCACAGTCACGCCACCGACAACTAAAGCGATGATTTCGAGTTTTTGCTCTCGTGGCGCAACAGTTGAATATCACGAGTATTCAGGAGAAACACATCGTTCAGTCATTCCTGCATCTCAAGAAGATGCCTTTAGTTTTGCAAAAAAAGTTTTTTCCAATCAGCCAACTAAGAATGTTTGTAAAAGGGATTGAATTTAAATCGTGCTTGGTATGTCGCTATTGGTGATAGGTCATACGAATTCTGTCTGAATGCCAAAACCATTCAATAATAAGATTCTAAGTAAGCATAACAATTGTCATTTTACCATTAGGGCATTCCTATTCTTATCCAATAGAATGCCCAAATCGCATCTAACAATAATGTTCGTTCACACTTTCAGCTCATTTAATCCACACAATGAATTGCACTCCACGACATAAAATGGATGTGGTTGAGTAAAGATAACTGCTATTGCATATAAATGAACTTTGAAATTTTATCTGCATAGTCCACGACATCTTGAGAGATTTCATTTTTAAACACATCTTCTGAATAGGTGCTGAGTGGGCAACTGACTGAAAGCACGGCAGCGATTTCTTGTGTGGCTTGATTATAAATCGGTGCAGCGCTGGCGGCCATATCGGTATTAAAGTGCCCCCAACTAATCATAAAGCTTTGACTGCGAACGTATTTTAAACGCTCTAATAGTGCTGCCAAATTTTGAGGCGTTCGATCAGAATAGACTTTCCAATCGTTAAAATGTTCATAACGTTTGATCACTTCAGACTCAGGCAAACGAGAAAGTAATAATTGTCCAATGACCGTGGCATGCGCATGCCAACGGGTTCCAATATGCACATTACTGGTAAATGAACCGATCGATTGAACATTGCTGGTAAATACAATATCAGTACCTTCTAAAATTGATAGATGTACTGCTATTTTAATTTTATCGCGCAACTCTCGCATAATAGGTGCAGCAATATCGGTGAGTGAGGATTTTGAGAGGCTATTAAAACCCAACTCCATCACATTGCTATTTAAGGCATACGTTTTTTGCGACATTTTTCTTAAATAACCACAAAACTCAAGCGTGTGAATTAAACGAAAAGCACTTGAACGATTGACATCTAATTTCTCTGCAATTTCAGAAATGGTCATTTCCTGATGGTGCTGATCAAATAATTTTAATATGGCTAAGCCACGGACCAAACCGGGTACTAAATAGCGCTCATCGGTATTGGATTCCGCATTTTGCTCTAAAAGAACATCTGTCGTTGTTGAATTCATTGTTAAGTTAACCTGTGTTCATCATGAAATTCCTCTAAAAGGAACTGTTCTATTTTAATCAGCAATTTTTTTATCTCAATGTTTATATATAAAACATTTTTTTCATTAAAAAACTTACAAAAATGTGATTTTTTATTAATGCATTGATAATTAACAAAATATAAAAATTGACAATTAAAATGATCAAAGCTTATGCTATTCATTATGTTTTAAATGCTAAATTAAGTTTTATATATAAAACAATTTAAGGATGCAAAAATGAGTTGGATCTCAGTTTGTCAGCAAGATGACATTACCGAAGATGAGCCTAAAGCCATTGATGTCGACGGTAAAAAAAAAGGTGTGTTTTTCATCGATGATCAATATTTTGCAATCGAAAATGTTTGTCCACATGCCTTCGCTTTATTAACAGAAGGTTTTATTGAAGATCAGACTGTGGAATGTCCATTGCATGAGGCGATTTTTGATATACCCACTGGTGAGTTAAAAAGTGGTCCGGGATGTCGTGATTTATGTACTTATCCCGTGCGGATTGAAGGGCAGGATGTCCAAATTCAACTATAAGTTTCATTAAGAAGGATGGAATCTCATGAATACATTTAATGAGAAGCTCGCGAACTGGATTCATGCCACGCCAGCAACTGAAGCAGGAATAAACAATATTCAAATCCCGGGGCAACCTGAATTATTGGTGTGGCAAACCCGTTATAAAGCGCCCACGGTCTATGAACAGGATTTTGTTCAATACTTAATTCAAGCTTTTTCATCAGGGATCACTGAGCTAGATGAGCTTGTTCAATCTTTAAATCAGCAAGGTTTTCGCAGTGAATCTGGTGAAGTATGGACGTCTGAAACATTCTCAGACGAAATGCAACGTTTAGGTTATTGATTCAAGGAAGAAAAGAGATGAATGCAGCAGTATCCGTAACACCAAGTGTGGAAGAGTATTTAGATTTAGGTCTACGTGATCAATGGCATCCTGTTTTAGCCAGTTGGGAAGTTGCAGCTAATCCTGTTGGAATTACACGCTTGGGCGAAAACATTGTGGTGTGGCGTGATGATCAGGGCCAAGTACATGCCTTAGAGGATCGCTGTCCACATCGTGGCGCTCGCCTCTCTTTGGGCTGGAATTTGGGCAATCGTGTGGCTTGTTGGTATCACGGTGTCGAAGTCCGCCATGATGGTGTTGTTGAAGATGTACCCGCAGTGCATGAATGTCCAATGAAAGGCACCAGTTGCGTCAAAAGCTATCCAGTGATTGAACAGCATGGTGCGATTTTTATGTGGTTTGGTATTGATGCCAAAGAATCAGCAAAGCCACTTGAATTTCCAGAACAATTGGCCAATGAGGCATGGAGTTCATTTCTGTGTCAGGCAGATTGGAAAGTCAATCATCAATATGCCATCGATAACGTGATGGACCCTATGCATGGCAGTTATTTACATTGCACTTCGCATTCAATGGCTGAAGGCGACCGCACTGCGGAAATGAAACACCGTTCAACAGAACATGGCTTTGTTTTTGAAAAAGAAGGTCAAGTCGGGGTGAACTTTGATTGGGTTGAATATGCCAATACTGGAGCAAGCTGGTTGCGCTTGTCGATACCTTATCGTAAAGACTTTGGACCCGGCGGAGAGTTTTGGATTGTTGGCTATGCTACACCAATCGATGCCAACAACACTCGTGTATTTTTTTGGCGTTGTCGTAAAGTGAGTGGTTGGCAGCGTAATGTTTGGCGTTTCTTATACCGCAACCATTTAGAAAAATTGCATTGGGATGTGCTTGAGCAAGATCGCATTATTTTAGAAAACCTTGCGCCACACGCACGTCAGCAGGAATTTCTTTATCAGCATGATGTTGGGCTATCTCGTCTGCGTCGTTTAATGAAAAAAGAAGCGGAAAAGCAATTAAAGAAAATTGCCAATTTAAAAAGTGCAAATCGTATTGAGTTGCAGGAAGAAGCGCATGGTTAACATGGCATTGCTGCAAGGTAAAAAAGTCCTTGTCACAGGCGCAGCCAGAGGTTTGGGGCGAGACTTTGCCCAAGCTATTGCTGAAGCAGGTGCCCAAGTGGTTATGGCAGATATTTTGACAGACCTGCTTGCTGAAGAGGCGAAGGCATTAAAAGCCAAAGGGCTTGATGTGGATGCTGTCACGATTGACTTGGCAGATAGCACTTCAATTCAACAGGCTGTTGAACAAGCTGTTGCCCGATTATCTGGACTCGATGGTTTGGTTAATTGTGCTGCACTTGCAACTAATGTTGGTGGGAAGGACATGATGGATTATGACATGGAGCTTTGGGATCGAGTCATGAACATCAACGTTAAAGGCACTTGGTTGGTGACTAAGGCTTGTGTGCCATATCTCAAACAGTCAGCCACTGGCAAAGTGATTCATGTTGCGTCAGACACTGCTTTATGGGGTGCGCCAAATTTGATGGCTTATGTGGCGAGCAAAGGTGCATTAATTGCAATGACTCGTTCTATGGCAAGGGAACTTGGGCAGTTCAATATCTGTGTCAATACCTTGTCTCCAGGTCTAACCTTGGTTGAGGCCACAGCATATGTCCCACAACAACGCCACGATTTATATGTCAATGGTCGAGCAATACAACGACAGCAGTTACCACAAGATTTAAATGGAACAGCACTATATTTACTGTCTGATTTGTCCTCATTCGTGACTGGGCAAAATATTCCAGTCAATGGTGGCTTTGTCTTTAATTGAAGAGGTATCCGATGATTACAGGGATTGAAATTTTAAAATTTGGTGTAGAAGACAGAGTTGCTTCGAATAAATTTTTGGCAGACTTTGGTCTCCAAAAAATCGAGTCGGATATCGATGGAACCGATCTTTATCAAACCCAAAATGCGAGCAAGATTTATTTATTTGACTGTGATGATTTACGTTTGCCACATGCGATTGAAACTGGTTCAACCTTGCGAGAAGTGACTTGGGGGGTTGAGAACTCACAGGATTTAACTGATTTATCGTTGCGTCTAAAAGATGTAGAAGGCTATCAAGAGTCTGCTGATATGCTGCAATGTCTTGATCCAAATGGCATGACCATTCGCTTTCAGCAAAGTTTTACTCATGACTTACCGGCATTAAAAACAGAAGGAATTAACCAATACGGCAGTATCAATCGAGTAAATGCAGCAAGTCCTGTATATCAAAAAGGACAACCTGTTGCGATTGGTCACGTGGTGTTTTTTACCCCTGACTTAGAAAAAACAGAGTCGTTCTATATCGAAAAGATCGGTTTTTTCTTATCAGATGCCTATCGCAATCGTGGAGCCTTTTTACGTTGTCGCGGCCAAGGTTATCACCATGATTTGTTCTTGCTATCAGTACCGAATAAACCTGCTGGGCTTAATCATGTCGCATTTGTCGTACGTGATATTCATGAAGTGATTGGTGGTGGCTTAAACATGAACCGTTCTGAATGGTCAACTTTTATTGGTCCGGGTCGTCATCCAATTTCTTCGGCTTATTTTTGGTACGTCAACTCGCCTTTGGGTGGTGCATTTGAATATTACACCAATGATGATTATTTGACGGAAGAATGGCAGCCACGCGTGGAAGAGCATCGCCTAGAACTGTTCACCGAATGGGCCATTGAAGGTGGTTTGGATGATCAGACCCGTAGACAAGTTAAATCTGTGTAAAACATGCCTGAGTTGAGAGCACAAGCTATGGAAAGAGTGGTGATTGTGGGTGCAGGGCAAGCCGCAGGTTGGGCTGTCAGTACACTGCGTCAAAATGGATATTCAGGTGAGATCCATGTGGTTTCAAATGAAGACCGTGTATTTTACGAACGTCCACCCCTGTCAAAACAGGTGTTATCAAGACAAGCCAGCTATGAAAGCCTGCATCTATTTTCTCCTGAACAGGTTCAGGACTTTAATATTCAATGGCATAAACCTGCGATTGCGACACATGTGGATCGCCAGCAGAAAAATGTGGTTTTAGATAGTGGTGAAATTTTACCCTATGACAAATTATTGATTGCTACAGGAAGTCGAGCTCACGTTCCTGTCAATTCATGGCAATTTATTCCCAATGTGGTGACTTTACGCAATGTCCAAGATTGTGAACGATTGTCAGCCATTTTAGATCAGACACAAAAATTAGCCGTGATTGGCGGAGGCTGGATTGGCTTAGAGATCGCAGCAACTGCTCGTCAACAAGGTAAAGAAGTACATATCTTTGAATATGGTGATCGCCTTTGCGCACGTAGTGTGAGTCCAGAAGTATCACAATTTCTGAAAAACCTACACCAACAGCAAGGTACTCAGATTCACTTAGACAGTAAAAATCTACATTTGGTTGATGCCGGGCAAAATAAAGTTGAAGTGTTAAATCATCCGCATCGTAGCGTACTGTTTGACTGTGTTGTCGTGGGTGCTGGTGCAGAGATTGCAAAAGAGCTGGGTGTAAGTGCGGGCTTAGAAGTTAAAGATGGCATCGTGGTCAATGGTTTTGGACAAACGTCTGACCAAGATATTTACGCCGCAGGTGATGTCGCGATACATCCAAGCTTGGGCTATTGCATACAGTCTTGGGCAAATGCCCAAAATCAAGCTATTGCCGCTGCAAAGTCAATGCTCGGTATGGATACCGAATATCTAGATATTCCTTGGTTATGGTCAGACCAGTATCACTACAATATCCAGATTTTAGGGACTTACCAAACAGAAAAAACCAAGCAGATTGTCTGTCGTCAAAACTCAGCAGAGCAGTGCAGTTATTTGTATCTGGATGAGCACAATCGATTATTGAACATGATCGCAGTCAACGATGCAAAATTGGTCAAACTGGCAAAGCGCTGGATGCAGTCCAGTACAGTATTAGACCCACAATTATTGGTAGACCCTGAATTTAATGTCATGAAATTAAAACCATAGGCATTAAGTACGGTTCATGACTCAATCGAAGGAATGAAATATGAGTAATGAAGAAAAAAGTGGATTAAAGCATTGGGTTCCTGCTTTTGTCCTCATGGTATGTGTCGTTTTGGCATTCTTCGACAAAATTAGTATCGCTGTACTATTTGCTGACCCTCACTTTCAAGGTGCGATGGGCATTGCTGAAAACAAAGCAAAACTGGGATGGCTCATGACCAGTTTTTTGCTGGCCTATGGTTTTTCATCAGTATTTTTAAGCTTTTTGGGTGATATTTTTAATCCAAAGAAAATGTTGTTTTGGAGTGTAGCATCTTGGGGTTTGCTGATGTTCTGTATGGGCTTTACCACCAACTATACAGGCATGTTGATCTTACGTGTTTTGTTGGGTTTGGCAGAAGGTCCATTGTTTGCACTTGCTTATACGATCGTAAAACAAACTTATACAGATCATCAGCAAGCGCGTGCATCGACGATGTTTCTGTTGGGTACGCCCATTGGAGCATTCTTAGGTTTCCCAATTACTGCGGCTGTGCTTGCACATCATGATTGGCATACAACATTCTTTGTCATGGCAGGATTAACTGTAATTGCATTACTGGCCATTGTATTTGGATTGCGTAATTTACAACTGAAGAAAACCATTGAGTTGGAGTCAACCAGTAAACGTATCAACTTTAAAGGACATATTCAAAACACCAAGTCGTTGTTGCAGAACAGTTCATTTTGGTTGGTGTGTATTTTCAATATTGCATTGATGACTTATTTGTGGGGCTTAAACAGTTGGGTACCGTCTTATTTGATTCAAGACAAGGGCTTTAATCTTAAAGAGTTTGGGGTTTATTCCAGCTTTCCATTTATTGCCATGTTACTGGGCGAAGTGATTGGTGCATTTCTTTCCGACAAGCTAGGGCGTCGTGCTATCCAAGTCTTTAGTGGCTTATTGGTCGCGGGAATCTTTATGTATGTCATGGTCATTATGACCAATCCAATTTTAGTCATCGCAGCGATGTCTTTAAGCGCCATGGCGTGGGGCTTTGGTGTCGCTGCAGTATTTGCATTACTCGCTCGAGTGACTACAGCGGATGTGGGCGCAACAGCAGGTGGGATTTTCAATGGTCTAGGTAATTTTGCCAGTGCAATCGCACCTGTTTTGATTGGCTACATTGTAATGCAAACCCATAGTTTTAATTTAGGAATTACCTTTTTGGCAGCAGTTGCCGTGATTGGATCATTCTTCTTGCTTCCTTTATTGAAACGTTATTAATCAAAGATATTCAGGAGTTAAAAATGACTACTCAACAATTTGAAACATGGACTCAACCGAACGGAACAAGTTTAGAAGATTGGTTAAATGGAAGAATTGCCCGTTTTGAAACACGCAAATATGATTTTGATGCTTTGAAGTTTCAAGCTGACTATGACCCGAAATATCGTCGCGCGCAAATGCGCTATATGGGAACAGGAGCAACAGGTGTTGCCGATGATAACAATACTGTTCCAGCTGAAAACTTTACGTTTTCTACCATGGTGCTCCCACCGCAGTGTGAAGGTCCTTTGCACATTCATCATGATGTGGAAGAAGTGTTTTTTATGCTACGTGGTGAGATTGATCTGTTCATTGAGCATAACGGTGAGAAATTCCAAACCAAGCTGAAAGAGCGTGATCTAATTTCAATTCCACCTGGGATCTACCGTGGCTTGTTTAATCCAGGTCAGGAAGATGCCTTGATGTGTGTGATGTTAGGTGCGGGTAAACCGACGATTCCAAACTATCCGCCTGAGCATCCATTGTCTCAAATCAAACGTTAATCGTTTGATCGGATACCGATAAAAGGAATGAAATGATGACACTGATTGATGTATTAGCCAAATATCCAGTTAAAACCGTAATCGTCAAGGATGATGTGCAAGCTTACCGCGAGGCGGGACAAGGGCAGTACTTGGTTTTACTACATGGCATTAGCTCAGGTTCAGCATCTTGGATCAATCAGCTTGATGTACTCAGTCGTTATTTTCATGTGATTGCTTGGGATGCGCCAGGTTATGGTCAATCAGTGGGTTTACATACGTCTCAACCGAATGCAACAGATTATGCGCAACGTTTGTTCGGCTTGTTGGACGCTTTGAATATTTCCAAGGCATTTTTGATTGGGCACTCCCTTGGCGCTTTACAGGCCAGTGCTTTTGTTCATCTTTATCCTGAGCGGGTGAGTGCCTTGATTCTTGCTAACCCAGCGCAAGGCTATCAACGTTCGAGTGAAGATGTGAAAACTCAAGTTTATCAAAAACGTCCGAATATGTTGAAAACACTGGGTAATGCAGGTATGGCGGCATGCCGTGGACCGTATTTGATTTATAAACAAGATGATCAGGCTTTAGCTTTGGTGAATGAAGTGATGAGCCATCTCAGTTTAGATGGTTTCACTCGAGCCTCTTATTTGCTGGCTTATGATGAAATCAGAAATTATTTAACAGCAATAAATGTTCCTTGTGCAGTGATTGCCGGTGATAAAGATGAAATAACCCCTGCAAAAGCAATTAAAGAACTCAACCTAGAGATGCAATTGGGCAGTTACCATCTCATTACAGATGCAGGTCATCTGAGTTATGTCGATCAACCTGAACAGTTCAACAATATTGTTTTATCAGTCAATTAAGATTTAAACGAGAGATATGGATATGAGCTTCCACATTAAAGGAAAAGTAGCAGTTGTCACAGGTGGCTCGTCAGGGATTGGTTTGGCTGCAGTCGAAATTTTAGTTGCTGAAGGCGCCAAAGTGGCATGGTGTGGTCGAGACCAACAACGTTTGACAGCTTCGCAAAACTCTATTTTAGAAAAATACCCAGATGCTGAAGTTTTTACCAAAATCTGTAATGTTCTAGACAAAAATGATGTTCAACAATTTGCTCAACAGGTCAATCAGCAACTCGGCAATGTTGATATGTTGATCAATAATGCGGGTCAAGGGCGTGTTTCAAATTTTGAGAATACTCAAGATGAAGATTGGATGAAAGAAATTGAATTGAAATATTTCAGTGTATTACATCCAGTTCGCGCTTTTTTAAATGATTTAAAACAGTCGCAATGTGGTTCGATTACCAATGTCAATTCCTTATTGGCGTTACAACCAGAACCTCACATGATTGCAACCTCATCTGCACGTGCAGCTTTATTAAATCTAACACATTCTTTAGCTCATGAATTCAGTCAATACGGCATTCGTGTCAATTCGATTCTGTTGGGCATGGTGGAATCTGCGCAATGGAAATGCCGTTTCGAAAACCGTTCGGATGCAAACGCATCATGGGAACAATGGACCGGCGATATTGCAAAAAAAAGGGGTATTCCCATGCAGCGCTTAGGTAAGCCAGAAGAACCTGCACATGCTTTGGTATTTCTGGCATCACCGTTGGCGTCTTATACCACAGGTGCAGCTTTGGATGTATCAGGTGGTTTTAACAAACATTTATAAGGTGTTTCCATGAAACAGTTGATGATGATTGGTTTTGGCGCAATGGCCGCAGAAGTGTATGCCCATCTACCTCAAGAATTACAGCTCAAGTGGATTGTTGTACCTGTACGGAGCGTTGAAAAAGTTCAGGCACTTGTTTCAAACAATGTACAGGTGATCAGTTCAGTTGATCAGTGTCATGGCACACCAGATTATGTGATCGAAGTGGCAGGACAAGCAGCAGTGAAAGAGCATGCACAAAAAGTACTTGAAAAAGGTTGGACCATTGGTCTGATTTCGGTGGGAACTTTGGCAGATAACGAGTTTTTGACTCTACTCAAACTTACAGCTGAGCAGCATCATGCACATCTGCATTTACTAGCAGGCGCAATTGCAGGAATTGATGGAATTTCAGCAGCCAAAGAAGGCGGGCTGGAAAAGGTCACCTATAAGGGCTGTAAGAGTCCAAACAGTTGGCGTGGTAGCTATGCAGAACAGTTGGTTGACCTTGAACATGTAAATCAAGCAACTGTATTTTTCAAAGGTACAGCCAGAGAGGCAGCGTTGAAGTTTCCAGCCAATGCCAATGTTGCAGCTACGATTGCGCTTGCAGGCTTAGGAATGGATCAAACCATGGTTGAGTTAAGTGTTGATCCGCATATCAACAAGAACAAACACACCATTGTAGCGGAAGGCATGTTTGGTGAAATGACCATTGAGTTGGTGGGTGTGCCGTTGGCAAGTAATCCAAAAACTTCAACATTGGCTGCATTGAGTGTGATTCGTGCATGTCGTAACAGCGTTGAAGCAATTCAGATATAAAAGGATTTGATCATGGTAAAGCAAATTTATATCGCAGGTGAATGGCGATTAGGCAAAGGCAATATTATCGAGAGTGTGTTTCCAGCTGATCAATCTGTGAATGCAGAAATTTCGACTGCAAGTTTGGATGATGTTGATGAAGCAATTAAAAAAGCAGATTTAGCATGGCGACAACCAAGTTGGCGCAACAGTATGCCGCATGAACGTGCACGAATTTTATATAAAGTAGCTGAGATCATTGAAGCACGTGTCGAAGAACTAGCCCAATTACAAACCCGTGACAATGGTAAACCTTTAACTGAAACGCGTGCTTTGGTCACGAGTGCAGCTGCAACAGCACGTTATGTGGCGGCGGCTTGTGAAACGTTAAATGATGAATTAACAACACAACGTGCAGCAGATTTCATGACCATGAGTGTACATGAACCTGTGGGTGTTGTTGCAGCGATCACACCGTGGAATTCGCCGATCGCCAGTGAGGTGCAAAAACTTGCCCCTGCAATAGCGGCTGGAAATGCAGTCATTCTTAAACCCGCAGAGGCAACCTCTTTAATCGCTTTGGAACTTGCCAAAATCTTTGAACAAGCTGGCTTACCCAAAGGCTTATTAAGCGTTTTGGTGGGGCGTGGTTCTGTGATTGGTGATGCAATCGTAAAACATCCATTGGTACGTAAAATTTCATTTACTGGGGGGACAACAACGGGTCGTCATTTGGCACATCTTGCTGCGGAGAAATTAATCACCACTTCTTTAGAACTTGGTGGCAAATCACCGACCATTGTATTGCCAGATGCAGATATTGAATTGGCTGCTAAGGGGGTGGCTTACGGTATTTTTAGTTCGGCAGGACAGGCGTGTATTGCAGGTTCACGGTTATTTGTTCATCGCAGTATCTATGATCAGTTTCTCAATCGCTTGATTGAAATTACCAAAGCTTTACGTGTAGGGCATCCTGAGACTGCAGGTGTGCATCTCGGTTCTTTAATTAATCCTAAGCATTTGGCATCTGTGGATGCATATGTCCAATTGGCCAAGCAAGAAGGTGGTCAAGTCGTAGTAGGTGGTCAAGCGTTGACGGATGGTGAGTTGGAAAAAGGCAGTTATTACTTACCGACCATTATTACGGGTTTGGATAATGCTGCACAAACCTGTCAGGAAGAGATTTTTGGTCCCGTGTTAGTCGTCATCAAGTACGACGATGAGGCTGATTTGATTACCCAAGCCAATGCAAGTTGTTTTGGATTGGCCGCAGGTATTTGGACTGAAAATTATCGTAAAGCGTGGCAAATTGCTCGTGCTTTAGAGGTGGGGACAGTTTGGATCAATACTTATAAAAAATTCTCGATTTCGGCACCGTTTGGCGGATTTAAAGACAGTGGTATAGGTCGTGAAAAAGGTCGTTTAGGCATTTTGTCTTATATGCAACAAAAAAGTATTTATATGGGATTAAGCGAACAGCCAAATCCTTGGTGTGATTGATCTATTCATGGAATGAAAAAATTTTTGAGGAACAAATAATGACAGAACGTGTAAATGTAGGTGAAGCAATCGCTCGGGTTTTAGAAGCGCACCAAGTTGAGAGTATTTATGGTGTTATCTCGATTCACAACTTACCCATCGCTGATGCGGTTGGGCGCCGTGAAAAAATTCGTTTTGTCGCTGCTCGTGGCGAAGCCGGTGCGGTGACAATGGCAGATGGGCATGCGCGCTTTAAAGGTTTAGGGGTTGCTTTAACCAGTACAGGCGCAGGTGCAGGAAATGCTGTAGGATCATTGATCGAAGCAATGAATGCAGGTAGTCCAGTTTTACATTTAACTGGGCAAGTGGAACGTGAATATCTTGATCGTGATGCCAGTTTTATTCATGAAACCAAAGATCAGCTGACTTTTTTACGAGCATCCAGTAAAGCTGCATTTCGCATTACCAGTCCAGATAATGCTGTAGGGGTGATTCGTGAAGCAATTCGTGTTGCAACAACTGTACCCATGGGTCCTGTCAGCGTTGAATTGCCTATAGATGTACAAGCGGCTGAAATCGATTTACCACTTAACTTAGGTCCAGTAAAAGCACTGGAATTACCACAGGCTGAGCAAGTTGAAGTTGATTTGATTGTTCAGGAAATTAAACAAGCCAAACGTCCGATATTTTGGATTGGTGGTGGGACATTGAAAAGTGTGGAAGAAGTTAAAGCCATTGCTGATTTGGGAATACCTATTGTGTCGTCTACCCATGCACGTGGTGTATTGGCAGATGATCATCCTCGTAGTTTGGGAGCATTTCATAATTCAGCAGCAGTTGAACAACTGTTAAAAGACGCTGATTTATTGGTTGTGGTCGGTTCGCGTTTACGCAGTAATGAAACGAAAACTTATTCAGTACAGTTTCCAGACAATATTATCCAAATCGATGCTAATCCAGTCGCACAACAGCGTAATTACACTGTACGTCACTTTGTCTGTGCTGATGCTAAACATGTGTTGCAAGGCGTAGTGGCTGGCTTAGCAGATGTATCAAAAGTAGATGCAGAATACGATAAAGCCATTGTTCAGGCAAAACAGGCAGCAATAGATGCTTTACGTACTCAGTTAGATCAATATGCCCTGATTTGTGATTACTTACGTGCCGCATTACCTCAAGATGGTATTTTTGTCCGAGATATCACCATGTCGGGCAGTACTTGGGGCAGCCGTTTATTTTCAGTACAAGCACCAAATCTCAATATTCACTCTTTAGCAGGAGCCATTGGTCTCGGTCTAGCAACTGCGATAGGTGCTTCAATTGCCAATCCAGACAAGAAAGTGATTGGTCTAGTCGGTGATGGCGGCTTGATGTTGGGTATCGGTGAGATTGCCACCATGGCACAAGAAAATACCAATATGGTGCTGATGATCATGAATGATGGTGGTTATGGCGTGATGCGAGGTATCCAAAATAATTACTTTGGTGGACGCCAATATTTTAATGAATTACATACCCCTGACTATCAAGCTTTAGGAGAAGCAATGGGAGTCAAAAGCTGGAAAGTCGGCAGTGCTGATGAATTTAACACAGTCATTCAGCAAGCCGTTGATTTTCAAGGTCCAAGTGTGATTGAACTGGATATGAAGTCGATTGGACCACTGGACTTTGCAGGACCACCACAAAAGAAATTGTATTAATTTTTAGATGAACATCTGAAAAAGCTATCGCAAGAGATTCAGATGTTCATTGATTTCACAAGGAGGATTATTTTTTTTTGCATAAAAATCAATAAAAACTATGTTTTACAGGTAAAACAAGAAAACCAACAGGATCGTTGGTAAAAAATTGAAGGAATCAGCTATGAAAAATGCATCTATAGTCACGTTATCTGCCGTATTATCTTTAGGTTATATGTCTCACACTTTTGCCCAAAACACAGCGCTTGAGTGGAAAAGCGAAGATCAAAGTGAAACCTTAAAGCTAGATGGTGTGATACGTTTTAATCATCGTTATGAAAGTTGGGATGGTCCCAATGTTGGTTTTGGTAAGCTCTATTTCGACATTTTTAAAATTACACTTACGGGTAAATTTGATGATGCTTATCTCAATGCATCTTATATCTTTCAAGATCAAGAGAAACGATCGATTGAGAAAGCTTATGTTGGGTATAACTTTGATGAAAATAAGAGTTTAGAGGCAGGTTTTGTCTATAAACCTTTTACCATTTATCCTTATACTCAAAATGGTTGGCTCAACCATATCCCTTTCTTTTTAGGTTATGGCAATAACAGTGCGCCAGGGATGAATTGGAATTTTCATAACACAGATTGGGATATTAAATTGGGATATTATCCTGAAATGTTGGCAACTAATTTGCGTTATTCACCAGAGAGTGCCACATATGATGATCTCGCCGATAATGCTTTCCCTACACAAAAAAATTATCAAAATGAAAAGCGTCATCAATTTAATATGCGTATTGTTCGCAAGCTAAAAACAGCATTTGGTCAGCAAGAGTTTGGCGTTTCAGGTGCATTCGCGCAATTGCACAATAAACTGACGGATAAAAATGGTCAGTATTATGCGTTGGGTGTGCATACTGATAACAATTACAAACGCTTTAATTTACAAAGCTCAGTGATTCATTATCAATATGATGCTGAAAATCCTGATGGTGTGAATAATGATATGACTTTGATGGGAGGAAATGGTTTAACTCCCGCTTATTTCATTGCTTCAGAAGGAACCGTTGCAAGTTTAAACTTTGCCTATGTTTTGCCCATTCAAAATTTTGGACAATTAAAAGCAATCCGCTTCTATAACGACTATAGTTATTTTGATAAAAAGCGGAGTGATTGGGCTTCATCACAGATGAATACTACGGGAATGATGTTTATTGCTTCACCATTTTTGGTTTGGACGGATTACTTATGGGGTAAAAATGCCAATGTTGTTGGTGGCGCAGGTAATGCAACTGGCTGGACTTCTGCCTCATCAGATAAAAGCGATCAATGGAGTTATCGGATCAATTTAAATATTGGTTATAGCTTTTAAATAAGGAGTGAATTTAAACATAAAGTGCGAAAGATTTAAAAGTCTGATGATAATCAAATAATTGAGTTTATTATTTTTATTAGACTTGTTGCGAAAGTAGGTTTTTTAGTCATTTAGGTTTTATTTAATACCTTATAAATCAAAGATCATATCTGCTTAAATTTTGACTAGTGCAAGAGGTCTATTATTTAAAATTTAAGGGGCTGTACTAGATTAGCACATTGCTAATCTAGTACAGCCCCCTAATTCAAAATTAAAGACGTTTCGGATATTGTCTGAGTGGTATAGAAATAGGTGTAAACGCTTTGGTTTAAGAGTGAATTTGATAGCCGGATTAATCAATTGGATGATTAAAAAATGATTTTCGCAAAAGGTCTACTGATTAAAAAGCTTTGTTAGCTTTGAAAAATATACTCTAATGTGAGTTCGACGCAAACATACCTTTAACTTATTGAAAAAAATAAGTCTCAGCGGAGTCTTGCTGAGTGTTCATCCAATTTTTAGATCAGCCTGTGGCTAGCCATACTTTGTTTTGGCATGAGGAGCGAAGCTCCGCAAGGCAACCATCTTGCGCAGCGACATCGCTGCTCACCGCAAAACTCGTCAACTAATAGTAATACATTTAATCTGTCGCAGAAACAATATCTTATAAAAGTAGTCCTGCCTCGAACAGTTGCTGATGACGTTTCCGAGTATCATATTTCATCAAGGATTTTTATCGAACTCAGGTTACTCTAAATGAGATCAAGCACAACCGTGCTCTTAAAGCATTTCAAGTTTAAAAATATGATTATGGTTTTGGTGAAAAAATAACTTCTATAGATGAGCGACCACTTTTTTCATATACATAAGGTCCAATAAAGCTTTTGTTTGGATTTTTAGCAAAACTTCGATGCCACGCTCTTAATTTATTTTCAGACAACCATTCTAACTCTAAAGCATTATTGGGATGCCCAAAGTCGATGGTATTCACTGAAAACTGGTTAATCGACTGAATAAAAGCTCTACATCTTTCAGTTTCACCCTTTTTTAGTACTGATACTTGAACTTGTGTTGCACCACCAAACATCGCATCATTTGCACGGCATTGAAGTACCTGAACATGATAATGACCTTGAGGTGAAGGGAGGTCTTTGACAACTTTATTGACACTGCTCGATTGACATGCAGATAAAAATAGCATCAATGTAGTTATGCCAAGAATTTGTTTTATATTGATTTTATCTAATTGCATCGTATAAGCCTTTTGCATATTGATAGATGAATCTTTGTTATAATCCCAGAAAGTTTAAGCAAAATAGCATCAAATAATTTGATTTTTGCACAACAGACTAGTGTCAGTATTGCATAATATTTCAATAAATATGAAATAAAGTTTTTGATCAATAATTCTATTTTTTTAAATTATTTTTCATGTGTTTATTTTTTTAATTATGTCACATATGTTTGGCAATATGAGAAATACCAAAATCAGATTTACAAAAAAATGATATAAATAAAAGCGTACTTGCTGAAAAATAAGCAGAAGTTTTAAGCTAAGTTTGAACCTTGGATAAAATATAGATATTTATTTCAACAGAAAAAGGATCAAGTATTCGCTGTATATAGAAAATTTTTTATGTAAAACACATTCAATTTTTTAAGTTATGTATTTAACAGTTTCACATAATTTTAAAGATTAGATGCTCAATAATCTCAACATGATGAGTTTTGTTCGGATTTATACATTTAGATTATTGGATTTGGGCTGAATGATTCAGAAAACATCGCATCAAAAAAATGGAACAATGCTTTAGATAATTTCATGATAGATCAGCTACTAGTGCTGAAAATAAATCACTTGTTCAAGGACAACAGGATGAAAATCAAAAAAATTTTACTGGCAGCTATTTTAAGCTTTCCGCTGATCGCACACGCAGAAGGTCTAAAGTTAAAGAATAGTACAGGTGAGTTTGATCAATACACAGGACAAATCACGGTCAGTGGCGAATATTCATATTATTTTGAAGATGAAGTTTTAGGGGATGTGGTTTGTTTTCATCCTTATGCACCTTCGGATAAATTGATTCCACGGACTTCGAACGATCAGCGTTCACGATGGTTCTGTTTTACCCAGTCTAGTCAAGCCATCAATGCGTTTAAAATTAATAAAAAGTCTAAACAAGGTTATGAGGGTTACACGGGGCATGCCACAGTGACTGTTGGTGATTATGCCGTATATAGGGGTGAGAGTGAGGGGTTTGATACTGCAAAACTGATCTCTGTCAAGAAAGCAGAAGCACCAAAACTTGTGAAAAAGTCAGGTTATTAAACAATACAATCTAGATAAAGGATCAATGATGAAAACGATTAAATTTTTAATTGCAGGCATGTTAACTATCCCACTATTTGCTGAGGCAAAAACCTTACAGCAATGGGAACAATGTGCGGATAAGGCTGGTCGCAGTGTCAATGTGCAGGAAGTTGGCAATATTGGTTATGAAGCTGAAATCAAAAGACAGTGTGGTACACGCCCAGTCGCCACTGTCGGTATGGCGAAACCAGATGGAAAACTACCTTATGATGTGATTCAGGCAGAACCTTGGAAAAAGAAGTTCCAACAATTAACAGGCAAAGAATACAGCAAAGTTAAAACATCGTTAGTGGTATCAAGTGCAATGAAACGTGAGGGTGATTGGCTAATTGGTAGCGGTTATGATCCTAAAGGGGCAGGCGCGAGTAAAGCTGTGATCGCCGTCAATACCAAAACAGGAAAAGTTATGGCGTTGATGAGCTCTTATGATGGTGTGCAATATTTTGGTTTTGATGAAAACACAAAAAATATACCTCGCAAATTACAACAATGGATCAGTGAAGAAGTGGCGGCAGGTTAATTCGCTATTCACCATAGATGGGTTTTAAGTGATTGATTTGAGCTGATGAGAACGATTCATGATTTTAGTGGAACAATTCTCAGAATAGTTCCACTAAAATCCTCAAAACAATTTTTAGATTGAGTCAATCTGTGGAATTTGGGTGAAGCAACAAAGCATTAAATTCGTTGTTTCACCTAAAATCTTTAACCTATACCATGAATGTTGCTGTAGAGCCCAGTTACTCAAATCTTAGATATAAGCCTATATCAAATTAAAAATACGATTAGATTTATTGAACAAGTGTTTCGTGTAGATATTGCCAATAGCATTTTCCAGATTCAACTCTGATACAAGCAGTTGAGATTCTTAACTGCGCATGATCTGAAGTCTGCTGATGCTCCTGATATTGAATCCAATAATGGTTTTGAGCTTCAAATAAGGGAATAGCATTTGAAATAGTAATTTTTAATGCGGATTTTTTACCGATATTTTCACGAAATAAAGAGCTGACTTCTGCCAAAGAAATACAATGCCCCTGAATTGTGATCATTTTAAAATTTTGATCAAAACTCGACAAAAGCTTTTTTAAGCTGTCTTGTGCATTGGGATTGGTAAATACATCTTCAATCCAAATATGTAGATCTACAATATTTTTTAAAGCTTCATTGATTTGTTGATTCATGCGGCTTCTCCTTCCAAACAAAAATTAAAGCGATTGCGCACAATAGTGCTGCGATGAGAAAAGTATATTGGTAATGCATTAAGCTATTTGAGATGGGTAAAACACTAAAGATAGAAAGAAGAACGACAGTACCTATGCTAAAAGCCACTTGGCGATTGATGTTCCACAGCACACTTCCTTGTAATAAATCTTGTCCTTTAAAATCTTGTAATGAACTGATTTGAGCGATATTGGCACTCAAACCTCCACCTAAGCCCATGAGTAGATAGGCAAAAATTAAGATACTTAAATCGCTTAAACTCGATACCCAAAATAGTAAAGATATACCGACACTATGTAGCAAAATCCCAATCACAAATAATGTATTTTTTCCAAGGCGATGGTAGAGAATCCCACCACTGGTCATAGAAATAAATGCCCCAGAGGCATAGAGCAACATAAATAGACCTGTTTGTTTGGCATTAAAACCAAGATTAAATTGCAAATTAAAGATATTGAGTAAATTCACGCCAGTAAAAATGCCAGGTACTGCATAATAGACAATAAATGCTGTCCGTAAATTACAATTCTTTAATAATTGCAGATTGAGAATGGGAGCATGACAGTGCGTTGAATGCCGCAAATAAACAATAAGCATCAAGACTGAAATTGCGAAGCTTGTGATCGCAAAGAAAATATGATGTAGATCTGTATAGAATGAAAATGACAACAATAGACATAAAAGTCCAGTATTGATGAGAATCACGCCTTTAAAATCAGGGTGTTGATCGGACTGACGTTGCTCATCTCTAACCCAGTACCAAGCTAGGCATGCGGTCAGTAATGAAAATGGGAGGTTTGAAAAAAATACCCAACGCCAAGAGAACGTATCTACAATGATTCCACCTAGTGTTGGGGAAAACGCAGGAGCAATTAAAGCAATCGCCATAATCAGAGTTGAGATACGTTGCCGTTCATGATTAGGGAATAAACCAAATACCAATGCCTGCCCAACAGGAATTAATAAACCACCTGCTAAGCCTTGAATAAAGCGCCAGAAAATTAAACTATAAATGGATGTGCTAAAACCAATGAAGAAAATGCTGAACGAAAACAATAACATTGAAAAACAAAGTAGCTTTCGGTATCCCATTAGGCTTGAAAGCCACAAACTGATTGGCATGATCAAGACCAAACCAAGAATATAGGCATTGCTGATCCAAGCGGTTATAGATGGATTGACTGAAAAGAAAGCTGCAATACTGGGTAAAGCGATTGCTGACATAAAAATATTGATGCAATCAATAAAGAACCCAAGTAAAAATACTGTTGCTACTTTATAACGGTAAGACATAGCGACCTCCAAGATGAGGAAGCGTACGATGCTGACCTTTTATTGTCGATGCAGGCGAAGTAAAATCATTGTTTAATAATCTCAAACAATGAGTGATTTCATGCAGAAAAATCTCAAACAAATTACCAGTTTTTTACAGGTGGTAGATTCAGGATCATTTACCAAGGCTGCTGAGATTTTAGGATTAAGTCGTTCTATGGTCAGTATTGATATCAAACATTTAGAACAACGATTAAATGTCAATTTGCTGATCCGCAATACCCGTAATATTGCTTTAACTGAAGTTGGTTAAAATTTATACAATGATTTCAAACAGATTCAGTCTCAGGTTGATGCAGCTTTTGAGCGTAGTCAAAATTTTAGTAGCAATGTCACAGGGGTACTGCGATTTTCTTCAACCAATGAATTTGGACAACGCTTTGTTTTACCGCTGCTAGGCAAGTTTTGCCAACAATATCCTCAGTTACAACTGCAATATACCTTTAACTCTTCTTTGGATGATTTGGTGACTAAAAAACTTGATTTGGTTATTCGGTTGGGAAACTTAAAAGATTCATCATTGAAATCTCGAAAAATTGGTCAATACCCAATTTATTTAGTTGCTACAGCTGAATTTCTAGCACATCATCCAATCAATCAGATTGCAGACTTAGCCCATGTCCCTTGGATTGGACACAGTTTATTAAACTGGCAGGATACCCAATATGTTTTACAAAACCGTGGTGGTGAACAGTACGCTTTACCCTCTGTGAGGTACCAATACGAATCTAATTCAGCTGAAGCGATTCATCAAATGGTTTTGGCTTCTATGGGCGTTGCAATTTGCCCAGCGTGGTTGGTTGAAGATGATTTGCAACAACAGCGATTGATTCGTTTATTGCCTGATTTTGATTTGCCTGTACAAAATATTCAATTGCTCTATTCAAATACCCGTTCTTTACCCGCCAAGACACGTATTTTTATCGATTTTTTAATTGAACATTTGTCGCTGTGATCAGCAAAGTAAACCAATATTTTATAGCATGCCGATTGTAAGTTTGGAACTAAGTTAGCCTTAGTTTTGATAAGTATGAAAAAATGCAAAGAAGCAACTTGAGTTTTATGATGAAAGGGTAATTTTTTAGAAAAGATCAGTAAAGACATTGCTTTACTGATCATGAGATTTACTTTATTTCTGTTGTATATTTGGCAGTAAGGCTGTCATAAATCCTAATAAAGGAAGAAATGAGCATAATTTATAGACCCAGACAATTCCATGTGTGTCTGCTAAATGACCCAGTCCCGCAGCACCTACACCACCAATTCCGAACATCAAACCAAACATTAAACCTGCAATCATGCCGACACGCCCTGGAACGGCTTCCTGTGCATATACCACCAAAGCCGAAAAAGCAGAGGACATCACCAAGCCAATAATTACGGTGAGTACCGCTGTTCCTGTTAAACCCACATAAGGAAGCATGAGCGCAAAAGGGGCAACACCTAAAAATGAAACCCAGACCACAGCTTTTCTTCCGATTCGATCACCAACAGGACCTCCAACAAATGTTCCAAGTGCGACCGCACCGAGAAAAATAAACAAATACAGTTGAGAGGTTTGAATGGAAACATTAAAGCGTTCGATCAAATAGAAAGTAAAATAATTGGTAATGGCTGCAATATAAATAAATTTGGCAAACATCAAAACACAAATCACCGACATCGCTTGAATGACTTGGTGGCGGGTGAGTTTGGAGGTTTTTTGTTGACTTGCAACACCTTGTACTGGTGCTTGTTGAAGCAACCATTTAGTCACACGTAACAACACATAGATCGCTAAAGCAGCAACCACAACAAAAAGCCCAATGGCTCCTTGACCATTGGGGATGATCACGGCTGCTGCCACTAATGGACCTAATGCTGATCCTGTGTTGCCCCCCACTTGAAACATCGATTGTGCTGTACCAAAACGACCACCTGAAGCAGTACGAGCAATACGTGAGGCTTCAGGGTGAAATGTTGATGAACCAACACCAATCAGCGCTGCTGCGATCAATAAGCTTTGAAAGTTGCTGGCGATAGCAATTAAACCGATTCCGACTAAGGTGACTCCCATACCTGCTGGCAATAAATACGGTTTTGGATGTTTGTCAGTATATAAGCCAACCCAAGGTTGTAATAATGATGCAGTAATTTGATAAACCAAAGCAATCCAGCCGATTTGCGCAAAACTGAGCGAAAACTCTGCCTTTAACATCGGGTAGCTTGCTGTAACGACGGCTTGAATAGAATCATTCAATAAATGGGCAATCGCGATAGCACCGACAACGCGCAATACAAATTTTTGTGGGTAATCATCTGACGGAATTTTTTCTTGGGAAAATGGAGTTTCGACAACGGTATTGCTATGACTTGGCATGATTTCTCCGACAAGCTCTCTATGCTTGCAGTACTCGGTAAAAGGCTTTGTTTCTGAGTGTTTTTATCCTAAACTGAAGCTTCACTGACCCACAATCATATTTGGGACATAAACTATCGAGTTCGGGTCATTTTTAAGAGAAAAATCATGCGAAATATTCGGGTGAGTGATGTTGAGGATACAGCGCGTATTGTTATGGCAACAGGGAATGATTACCCAGACGGCACAATATTACCCAGTCATAGCCATAAAAGAGGGCAATGTTTATATGCAATTACAGGGGTATTAACGGTCAATACAGATCTTGGAAGTTGGGTTGTTCCTCCCCGTCGTGCATTATGGATTCCCAATGGTATACAGCACGAAGTCCATATGCGTGGCATCACCAAAACTCGCAGTGCCTATATTGTTCCAGAAGTGGCTAAGAAAGCAGGGTTGTTAGAATACTGTGCAGTCATTAATGTTTCTCCCTTACTGCATGAACTTTTATCTGCGGCAATAGATATTCCTGTGGAATATGAACTGGATGGCAGAGATGATTATTTAATGCAATTAATGATTAAAGAAATTGCGATCATGCCTGAATTACCGCTCAATGCACCTTTGCCTCAAGAAGCAAGGTTGAGCGCATTATGTTTAGAGATTTTAAAAGCACCCAGTTTAGATAAAGATCTTGATCAAATTGCAAAACAAGTCGGGATGAGTCGACGCCATTTCACTCGAATCTTTAGACTACAAACTGGAATGAGTTTTAGTCATTGGCGTCAACAGGCATGTTTATTGAATGCATTAATGCGTATGGAATTGGGTCAACCCATTACCCATGTTGCAATGGAGTTAGGCTATAGCAGCAGTAGTGCTTTTACCGCCGCATTTAAACGCTCATTAGGTCTTGCTCCCAGCTTTTATTTGCAGGGAAAAAATTCTGAGTAAATCAAAGCACGACAGCATATTCATATCGGTTGAGTTGAGACTAGATTTCCATCATTTAATATATCATCAAACCACCTGATTACTCATACATGCGCTTTGATATCAAACATTTATATGCAATGAACTTTATGCTTTTTATACAAGTTTTTAAAGACTTGGATGATTTCATTTGTTTTGCACTTTTGAATCATAGATCACCTTTCTATCCTGAGACGACATGGAAGTCGCCATGCTGAGCGGGGGATATAAGCAAAAACAAAGCACTGCTTTATTTGCAGCGTGAGAACATCTCATGGTTGAAAAAAACTTGATTCTTTTTAGTCATCAACCAAAACTTAATTGATAAAAACGCTATTTTGATATTTTTAAAGTTTTAATTTCGAATTAGAAAAAATAATAGGTGTTAATTTTTAAAATTTTGCAGCATTTTTTTCTTTATTATTCATCCTTATTCAATCATTAAATATAACTAAATAATCCTATTGACTTTCCAGTAATGGGAAGCTTTAACCTGACCGCTATCGCTACAACAACGTTTTGAATACACCGTAGCATCTCAGGAAATGGGGCATAATATGAAAGCTAAAATGATCGTAGTCTCTATTGCAGTCGCTGCTGTGATCTCAGGGGGGCTCATTTATAATGCACAAAACCAACAAAGTAAAACTCAAGCACAGGCAGCAACCGCAGCACCAGCACCTACAGTTCCAGTCGCAGAAGTGATTACACATGAACTTAGACCCACTGCTGAATATACGGGGTATTTGTCTGCTCCCCAAAGCGTTGAGTTACGTTCTCGTATCGGTGGTGTAATTGAAAGGGTCAGTGTGCCAGAAGGAAGTTATGTCCAAAAAGGTCAGACACTTTTTAAAATTGATCCTGAACCTTTTCAATTGGCATTGGACATTGCTCAAGCACGATTAAAGGCGATTGATGTCCAATATAAACAAGCCATTGCAGACTTTAATCGTGCCAATCAATTGCTTGCCAGTGGCGCGGTTTCTAAAAAAATATACGATGACGCTCTAGCCACAAAAAACAATCGTCAGGCTCAAGTGCAAGAAGCACATACGGCTGTAGATGAAGCAAAACTTAACTTGTCTTATACCAATATCAAAGCGCCCATATCAGGGCGTGTTGATCGCGTTTTAGTGACTGCTGGTAATTTAATCACGGGTGGCAATACCAGTAATACGACTTTGTTGACCAGCATTGTTTCCGTAAACCCTTTGTACGTATATTTTGATTTGGATGAAGCCACCTTATTAAAGTTAAAAGAGCAGAACAAACAGGGATTGCTTAATTTACCCATCGCTATGGGATTAGCCAATACCGAAAATCATCCTTATCTCGGTCAATTAAATTTTATCAGTAACCAAGTAGACCAGCGCACAGGAACAATTCGTGTCAGAGCTTCAGTAGAAAACAAACAAGGTGAATTAAGCTCTGGAATGTTTGCACGTATTCAGTTAACAACAGGTGCAAATTATCCAGCGATTTTAATAGATGATCAGGCAGTCGGTTCAGATCAGGATAAAAATTATGTCTTGATACTCGGTGCTGGAAATAAAGTTGAGTATCGACCTGTCAAATTGGGTGCAATGTTTAATGGGCTTCGCATTATCGATCAAGGTTTGAAATCTGGTGAAAAAATCATTCTCAAAGGTTTGGTTGGACCTGGAATGCAAGTAAACCCCAATATCGTTCCTATGCAAGACAATACACAACAAGCTAAAGTTGCGAATCAGGGAGAAAAATAATGAAAAATTTCCCTCACTTTTTTGTAGATAGACCAATATTTGCAATCGTCATTTCTGTATTGATGTTGATTGTCGGAACTTTGGCATTATTTAAACTTCCGCTCAGTGAATATCCTCCGGTTACGCCGCCTACAGTCCAAGTTTCAACGAGTTTTCCAGGTGCAAATCCACAAGTGATTGCAGAAACTGTTTCTTCACCATTGGAACAGGAAATTAATGGTGTTGAGAACATGCTGTATATGAATTCTCAAACCGCTACAGATGGTCGAATGGTGCTGACCGTAACATTCAAGCAAGGAACTGATCCCAATCTGGCAGAAATTCAGGTACAAAATAGGGTATCAAGAGCCTTACCTCGACTACCTCCTGAAGTGCAACGAATTGGAGTAATCACGCAAAAGGTTTCTCCTGATATCTTGATGGTGGTCCATCTTCAATCGAAAAATAAATATCATGACTACCTCTATGTTTCAAATTACGCAAATTTAAATGTACGTGATGAGCTTTCACGCTTGCCTGGCGTGGGAAGTGTCGTAGCGTGGGGTGGAGAATATGCAATGCGGGTTTGGATTGACCCTAAAAAAATTGCATATCGTGGTTTAACTGCAAATGATGTGGTCAAAACGATTCGGGAACAAAACGTTCAGGTGGCAGCCGGTTCTGTCGGGCAGCAACCGCATGCTTCAGCAGCATTTCAGCTTACCGTGAATACCTTGGGGCGTTTGACAACACCTGAGCAGTTTGGCGAGATTATCCTAAAAACGGGTGAGAATGGTCAGGTTACTTATCTAAAAGATGTCGCACGCATTGAAATGGGTGCAGATGCATATTCTTTACGAAGCCTATTAGATGGCAAACCTGCGGTGGCTTTACAGATCTTTCAAAGCCCAGGGGCAAACGCCTTGGATGTGTCCACTGCGGTTCATCGCAGTATGGAAAAAATGCAAAAGAATTTTCCACAAGGCATGGAATATAAAATTGCCTATGATCCAACAATTTTTGTCCGTGCGTCTCTAAAATCTGTAATCATCACGCTTTTAGAAGCGATTGCCTTAGTTGTAATCGTGGTCATCGTGTTCCTACAAACATGGCGTGCTTCAATCATTCCATTGGTAGCAGTCCCTGTCTCACTGGTAGGTACTTTCGCATTAATGCATTATTTTGGCTTTACATTGAACACACTCACCCTATTTGGTTTGGTGTTGTCCATCGGTATTGTGGTCGATGATGCGATTGTGGTTGTGGAAAATGTAGAACGGCATATTGTCGGGGGCGAAGCACCTAAAGAAGCTGCCCGTAAGGCAATGACGGAAGTCACGGGACCGATTTTGGCAATTACTGCAGTTTTATCAGCAGTGTTTATTCCTTCTGCATTTTTAACAGGCTTACAAGGTGAGTTTTATCGACAATTTGCCTTAACGATTGCAATTTCAACCATTTTATCTGCGATTAACTCGTTGACGCTTTCTCCAGCGTTGGCAGGAATACTGCTCAAACCTCATGGTGATACAACAAAACGCGATCGTTTATCACGATTGATCGAGTTTTTATTTGGATGGTTCTTTAAGCGATTTAACCGTTTCTTTGATAAAGCATCAGATGGCTATGTTTGGTCTGTACGCAAGGGTGTGCGTATGAGTGCAATTATTCTGTTTCTTTATGCAGGATTTTTAGCGCTAACTTGGCTAGGTTTTAATAAGGTTCCAAACGGTTTTGTCCCTGCGCAAGATAAATATTACTTGGTCGGGATTGCACAGCTTCCAACAGGGGCGTCACTTGATCGAACTGAAGCTGTGGTGAAAAAAATGACCCAGATTGCTTTAGATGAACCTGGTGTTGAAAGTGTCGTTGCATTCCCCGGATTATCGGTGAATGGACCTGTCAATATTCCCAATTCAGCGCTCATGTTTGCCATGTTAGACCCGTTTGAACAACGACAAGATCCTTCTTTGTCTGCCAATGTCATTGCAGGCAAATTAATGGGTAAATTTAGCCAAATTCCTGACGGATTTGTCGGTATATTCCCACCACCACCTGTACCGGGTTTAGGTTCTACAGGCGGATTTAAGTTACAAATTGAAGATCGATCAGGACATGGTTTTAATGCATTGGCTCAGGTTCAAGCACAAATTATGGCAAAAGCTGCGCAAGCACCTGAATTGGTAGGCATGTTGGCAAGTTTCCAAGCAAATGCTCCACAACTTGAAGTCGATATTGATCGAGTCAAAGCCAAGTCACAAGGTGTGGCTTTAAATGAAATCTTTGAAACTTTACAAGTCAATATGGGGTCGATCTATGTCAATGATTTCAATCGCTTTGGGCGCACTTATAAAGTGATTGTACAGGCAGATGCACCATTCCGTATGCAATCTCAAGATCTTGAACAGCTTAAAGTCAGAAATAGTGCTGGTGAGATGATTCCGCTTTCAACTTTTGTCAATATTACCCGAAGCTCAGGACCAGACCGTGTGATGCACTATAACAGTTTTCGCTCTGCAGACATTAGTGGTAGCCCTGCGCCAGGATATTCTTCAGGTCAGGCAGCAGATGCAATTGAAAAAATTGTTAAGGAAACACTTCCGCAAGGCATGACATATGAGTGGACAGATTTGACCTATCAAGAAAAAATGGCAGGCAATACGGCGCTCTACATTTTCCCTCTAACCGTGATTTTAGCCTTTTTGATCTTGGCGGCTCAGTACAATAGTTGGTCTATGCCGTTTGCAGTACTTCTTATTGCACCTATGGCGCTATTGTCTGCAATAGTTGGTGTGTGGTTGTCTGGCAGTGACAATAATATTTTTACGCAAATTGGCTTCGTTGTGTTGGTAGGATTGGCTGCAAAAAATGCGATCTTGATTGTTGAGTTTGCCCGAACCAAAGAAGAGGAGGGATTAGATCCACTCGACGCTGTTTTGGAAGCGGCACGCTTACGATTACGTCCTATTTTAATGACCTCGATTGCCTTTATCGCGGGCGTTATCCCACTTGTTTTAGCCACAGGTGCAGGTGCGGAAATGCGTCATGCAATGGGAATCGCCGTATTTTCTGGAATGCTTGGGGTTACTATATTCGGTTTATTATTTACCCCAGTGTTTTATGTCGTCATTCGGAAATTTATTTTAGCGCGTGAACAAAAGGCACGTTTAGCGAATGAGGAGAAATTGTAATGAGCAAGTTTCATATACAACAGCAATATTTACGTTATCGATTTATACCTCATCAGCAGTTGGTTGTTACTTTTTTAATCGTGCTGATTTCTGGTTGTTCTTTTGCTCCTAAATATGAACGTCCAAATGTGGATATTGCGTTGCAATATCCACAAGGAGATGCGTATCCAAAAACATATACACATCCGAAGAATGCTGAGAATGTTCTAGATATCGGCTGGCGGGCTTTTTTTAAGGATCCATTACTACAGCAACTGATTGAACATGCATTGGCGAACAATCATGATCTGAAGATAGCTGCGCTAAATGTTGCTGCACTTGAAGCACAATATCGTATTCGACGTGCAGACTTGTTTCCACATTTAAGCACCAATGCTGATGCAACAGTTCAAAAGCTTCCGTCAGATATTGCCTATAATCGTCGTATATATCAATTGGGGTTAAGTTCAGTGGCATGGGAACTTGATCTGTGGGGACGATTAAGAAATTTAAATGAACAGGCATTACAAAATTATCTAGCCTCAGACGAAACACGAACTGCGGTACACATGAGTTTAGTTTCGGCAGTTGCACGTGCATATATGACCTTACAGGCAAACCATGAACAGTTGAGTTTGACACGTGCAACAGTTCAGGCACAGCAACAATCCTATGAGCTGACTAAGGCTTTGGTTAAAAATGGTCAAGCCACACAATTTGATTTAAGTTTGGCTGAAATGTCCTTACGTGCGGCACAATTTGACCAGTCAAAAATGGTGAGATTGGTTGCACAAGATCGCAATGCTTTAATTTTATTGATGGGCACGCCTTTGTCTCAATCAATAGCGTTAGAACTTGACCAAGCTAAAGATTTATCAGACCGCAAATTGCTTTCGCAAATCTCCGCAGGCTTACCTTCTGATTTATTGATGAGACGTCCAGATATTAGAGCGGCTGAACATATGCTTTTAGGTGCCAATGCCAATATTGGCGTGGCACGTGCTGCATTTTTCCCTTCTATTCAGTTAACTGGTTCAGTCGGTATTGCGAGTTCAAGTTTAAGTGATCTGTTTGATTCAGGAACAGGTATGTGGAATTTTATTCCTAAGATTAGCTTACCTATTTTTCATGCTGGTGCGAATAGAGCCAATTTAAATCATGCTCAAGTGTTAAAAAGAATCGAAATAGTGAATTATAACAAAGCTATTCAAACTGCATTTCGCGAAGTCTCGGATCACCTCGCAGGGCAAGCCACACTGGATGAGCAAATTAAAACACAGCAGCAAAGTGTGAATGCCAGTGAGAAAGCATATCAATTGGCAAAGCTGAGATTTAAAGCAGGTCAAGATAATTACTTTGTCGTTTTAGATTTAGAGCGTACCTTATATGCTGCCCAACAGCAGTTAATCCAAACGCGTTTGGAACAATTGAACAATGAAATCCAGCTATATAAAGCGCTTGGCGGGGGATGGATCAGATAGTAAGGAAAAGTAACGCTGCATACTTCAGCAATTTGACTCAACATCATGATTATTCAAGAAGTATGCAGCCCGCTTTGTATGTCGCAATTGTAATTTTCATGCCCATTCTTTGTATAACTTCAATCTTTAGAATGAAAATTGAATTATCACAGGAGAATTACATGAAAACTTTGATCAAATTTGTTTTTATTGGTCTATGTGGTGTTGCAAGTTCTAGTTTTGCATCACAACATCATGAGCAAAACATGAAAATTGATCACTTTGGTACAGGTAATGATGGTGATAATAGCTCAGGTCTTTTGCTGAAACAGCCGATGAAACTCGTTCCGGCATCAAAGCAACAAAGAACCAAAGAACCGCGTATTGAACATTATGGTACAGGTAACGATGGTGACAATACTTCAGGTTTATTATTGGTTGACCATGAAAAAGTTTATGCTTTATCAAATACCTATACACCACAACCTGATCAAAGACGAATTGAGCATTACGGTACAGGTAACGATGGTGATAATACGACAGGACTACTGCTTCAGGAATAATCTTTATTCGCGTTGATGGATCAACAAGGTATTACAGCAGATAGAGCAATAGACAAAAAAATGGGTGTATCAATACACCCATTTTTACATCAAATCACAGTGATAATAGTAGACTATTGCGCTGCTTTTTCAGCTTCGATAGAAGCAATTGCAGCATCAATACCTTCAATTGAATCAGCAGCTTTTTTGATACGTGCAAGCGCATCTACTAGAACTTCATCAGCAGTTGCGTATGAAATACGCATATACCCGCCTAAACCAAAAGCATCGCCAGGTACAACAGCAACACCAGTTTCTTCAAGTAACCATGCAGAGAATTCAGTGCAAGACTTTAGACCCTTAGCACGAATCAAAGGACGAATGTTTGCATAAGCATAGAATGCGCCGTCAGCAGGTAAACAAGTGATGCCGTGAATGTCGTTTAGACCTTGAACAACAAGATCATGACGACGTTTGAATGCTTCAATCATTGGCTCAAGAACATCTTGAGGACCATTCAATGCAGCCTCAGCAGCTACTTGTGAAATCGATGTTGGGTTAGATGTTGATTGTGATTGAATCTTTTTCATCGCACCGATTAATTTTGCTGGACCAGCAGCATAACCAATACGCCATCCAGTCATTGCATAAGCTTTAGATACACCATTCAACACGATGACACGGTCATAAAGATCAGGTGCAACTGTTGCAATATTATAGAACTCATCATCCCAACGGATTGGTTCATACATATCGTCTGATGCTACAAAAACTTCAGGGTATTTGCGTAAAACTTCAGCCAAGGCTTCAAGTTCAGCTTTAGTATAGATCATCCCAGTAGGGTTTGAAGGGCTGTTTAAAACCACCAAACGTGTTTTATCAGTAATCGCTGCTTCTAATTGAGCAGGGGTGATCTTGAAGCGCTGTTCTTCACCACACTTCACGATAACAGGAACACCCTCTGCAATAATCACCATGTCAGGATAGCTAACCCAATATGGTGCAGGGATAATCACTTCATCACCTTTATTTAACAAAGCCAGCGCCAAGTTAAAGAAAGACTGTTTACCACCACACGAAACCAAAATTTGGTTTGCTGCATAATCAAGATTATTATCACGTTTTAATTTAGCAATAATCGCTTTTTTAAGGCCAGGGGTACCATCAACAGCGGTGTATTTGGTAAAACCGTTGTTAATTGCTGTAATAGCAGCATCTTTGATGTGTTGTGGGGTGTCAAAATCTGGTTCGCCTGCGCCCAATCCGATTACATTTTTACCAGCAGCCTTTAATTCAGCAGCTTTATTGGTAACAGCAAGCGTTGGAGACGGTTTGATGGCATTTACACGATCAGAGAGACGTACGTCCACGGCGTTATTCCTTCTTATAGGGATTAAAAAATAAAAAGCACATTATCATAGCCTAAATTTTAAGGTTTGGTCGTTTAATATTTATGCAAATTGACCAAATATTCACGAAAAACAAAAAATTAATGTATCAATAGAATACAAATAAATAAGCGCAATGGAGATCACTCGCATCAAGGGCAAAATTTACGTACAATATAGCCAGTTAAAATTGAGTGAATCACATGAGCACCCAAAATACTCCCAAAAAAAAGCCATTGGTGAATTTACCTTTTCCAATGCCATCAGCTATTGAAAATGTAGATGATGTTGCCCACAATCAAGTGCGCCCAAAACCTGAGCAATATGCAGACCGTACATGGATGCCTCCACGTGGTACACGTCGTTCGATGGGTAAACGTTAAAGTTTGAATAGAAAAGGTAGGTGCATAAAGCACCTATTTTTATGTCTTATTTTTAGGGTCTGTGGACATTTCATAAATGGCTTGCGTTGTAGGTTAAAATTGAGCAGGCAAGGCATGAAATGAAGAGAATAGCGAGACTATTTTTAAGTTTCATAACGTAGCCTGAGATAATTTTAGCCACAACCCTGAGCAAGAACAAAGCACTGCTTTGTTTGCAGCGCAAGGCGTAGCGGGGACTAGCGTGTTTTTTGTCGCTTCGTCGTTACGAACTACTCATTTAGAATGACTAAATTTCGTATTTCGCGCCTAAAATCGCCTAAAAAACACACCTAGTCGCAAACATAGACGAATTGTCCACAGACCCTAGATATATCAAGCTGGTGTTGAGGGTTTCGGCTAAGCTTTCCCGTTTTATATTAAGTTTTGTTCATTGAGCATTTCAGTGACGTATTCATAATAATTTTTCTTTTTTTGATACATCAATAAATCCGCTCGCTTCAACATATTATCAATACTTTCATTTTCATTGGTTGTGGCATAACCAATTGCAATGCTGATCGGCTGTGAAGAGTAGTACTGATTATCAATATTCAGTAATTCCTCTATGGTCATAATCATAGATTCAACCATTTGCTCATTGGCTGCAGGCATAAGCAGCACAAATTCATCTCCGCCAATTCGGGACGCGGTATAACTGGTATTGGCAATCGTACGACTGAGAATATTGCCCATTCGGCGTAACAAACCATCCCCAATATCATGACCGAATTGATCATTAATGGCTTTTAACCCATTCATATCGATGAAAACTGCAGAGGTCGGACGCAATATATTGCGTTCTAAACGATTAATTTCTTCTGTATAGAATGAACGGTTAAATAATTTGGTCAATACATCATGTTTACCTAGGTATTCCAAATAACTTTCTGCTTTTTTACGCGCCGTAATATCGGTGAGTGCGACTTGAACTAAACTCCAGTCTTCCTCATAACCAGGGAAAACAGTAAATTGCAACAATACATTCCGTACCGAGCCATCTAAAGCGTAATTGATCGCTTCACGTTGATGGTGAATTTTACCATTCCACAATTCAATCAACTGCTCTCGGAATGTTTGGTAAATTTCTTTGGCAAAGACTTTGTTTAAGTTTTTAAATAAGGTTTCTTTATCTGGAGCCTTAAATAAGTCCAGTGTTGCTTGATTGACATCCAGTAAAATAATATCTTCAATACATTGGTTCACAAAGTCTGTATGTACATCCAAAAAGGTTCTAAAATCATCAATACCGATTTGGCGTAACTGATCTAAACGCATTTTGACCCGACTAAAATCCTCTACCCATAATGAAGCAGGTGAATAGATAAAGCGAGATTCTGCAAGTTGTCGATTTTTTTCTTCTAGACGACGGGCATTTTGATAGTCTGTAATATCTTCTGTGGTAATAAGAACTTGATTTAAACTCTCTTCTGAACCAGGCATCACCGCGCCACGTAGTTTGATGTCCAGCTTTTTTCCTGAAATCGTGTAATTTACAGTGGTGCTGGAAAACTCTGTCTGACCTTCCCAAAGTGCAACCAACTCTTTGATATGTGAATCAAACATTTCTTTTTGGAAAATAACATTTAAATTTTGACAGAGATGTTTTTGATTTTTTGCTTCAAAAAGCTGTAAAGTTTTTTGATTCACTTTAACAATTTTAATTTTATGTGCGCATTGAGTCACTTGTTCTGGATGTGCTTCTAAAAAGCTTTGAAGATTTGTAATCCCTTGATCTTTCCACTGATTAAATTGTTCTTTTATTGCACTATAATCTTCTAACCACATAGGTGTGGGGGATATATCAAAAATAGAAGAATCGGAAAATGCCATTACAAGATTCTCGTTTGCTATAAAAGTCATTTAATTGTTTTGGAATATATCCTAAAATTTAAGGATGTAAAATAATAAGCAAAAATAAAATGTAAATTATTTATTATCTCTAAAAAATAGTGATAACTGACTCACTTTGTCCATTTACTGACAATTAGTGTAAAAGTGTATTTTTAATATTTAAAATCATGCTGACGACTGACCTGATTTAAATAAAAATATTGTTTATCCTTATACATCATTTGATCGGCTTTTTTTAATAAATCCGCGATATCACCTTGCTGATTTATACTTGCATAACCAAATGCAACACGAATTGGATGGTGTGGAAACGCTAATTGATCAGCCAATAATTTTTGTTGAATTATGGTTATGAGATTATCTATATCACGTTGATTTGCTTCAGGCATTAAAATTACAAACTCATCTCCGCCTATACGAGATACTGAATAATTGGTTTTTAAGGTCGATGTTTTTAAAAGTTCTGCAAATCTTTGGATTAATAAGTCTCCAATATGATGACCTTGAACATCATTGATTTTTTTTAATCCATTAATATCCAAATAAATACAGGAAAGTGAATGAAATGCAGCGGATTGTAAACGTTGGATTTCTTCACTAAAAAATGTGCGGTTATATAATTGGGTCAATTGATCATGTTGATTGGCGTAGTGTAAATAATCTTCTAATTTTTTTCGTTCAGTTAAATCTGTAAATGCAATTTGCACGGTATCCCAATTATGTTGTGAGTCAGGGAAAATGACGAAGTGTTCTTGAACATGAATTAAATCACCATGCACCGACTGATATTCACATTCTCGTTTAATTTGATGCTGTCCATTCCATAAATATAATAGTTGTTGAGAAAAATTTTGAAGAAGATGATCTTTAAAAATACGATGTAGATGCAGACAAAACTGTTGTTTATTGTAGGCACAAAAAAGGTCAAGCAAAGCTTGATTGACACCTACAGTTTGGATGTTTTTAAAACAAAAAAATAAAAAATCAGGATTTTTTTCGATATAGCTTTTTAAATCTGTAAGGTGATTGGCTTTGAGTTGATCAAATATTGTTTTGATCTTGCTATAGTCTTTTACCCAAAGTGCGGTTGGAGAATGTAAAAATAAAGATTCAGCAAAACGTCGCGCATTTTGTGATTGCGAAATATCCTCAGTGGTCAATAGCACTCGATCCCAACAATCCTTGTCATCGGACAAAATGTTGGCTCTCAACTGGACATCGATTCTTTTACCTTGACAAGTATAGTTGATGACTGGAATAGAGCAATTTTTTTGTTTGTTCCACAATGCTGAAAAAAATTCAATATGCATCATCTCAGTGTCTTGACTATGCATTTCTGGAAATTTTTCTATAATTTCTTCTAAATTATGGGCTTCATACAAATTGAGTGTACTTTGATTGACATTAATGGTTTTAATTGCAGCTAGACAGGGGACTAAACGTTGAGGATCTTCGATTAAATAGTGCTGTATATCAGATATACCTTCAGCAGCCCAGGCATCAAAAATCTTTTTGATGCCACTAAAATCCTGTAGCCACATCGCAATGGGAGACAAATTAAAAATCGTTAAATCGATTTGCTCCATTCTTATTCCATTTTATTATTTATAAATTTAGCTTAAATATAATACGGTAAAATGGCAATACCTAAATATATTGTGATGTGAAGAAAAAGTGATCCTATGCACTATACTTGACTTACTTCTTGGCATGATGTTCTGCTTTAGGCGCTGCAATCACGCGTTGACCTGTCCATACATCAATAAAATCTGTTTCATTTAAATGATAAAGCTCTAACAATGCCAAAATCGCACCACCAATAATCATTGAACCTTCAGAGTTCGGTTGGAATTCAATTATTTTGCCATGCAGATTGTGAAGAATGTCTTGTATTTCAAAAATCCGATCACGTCCATTACTGTCATTTGGGTACATGGGCGTGTTTAAAATAATCGTGGCTAGGCTTTTTTCTGCATCTGTTAAATCTAAATTTTGTATTGCTTGCTCAGGATCAGCACTAAAAATGACCTGATCTGTAATAAAACTATGCAACAATTTTTGCGTCAGCTTGGGTAATGTCTTTTCAACGAAAGGGCGGAATGAGACTGGAAAAATCACATTACGCGCGATTCCCTTAAACATGGGCGCGATTTCTTCAACTTTATAACCTGCAACACCACATCCCACAGACGTAATGAAATACTTCATTTTTGGATGATTCTTAGCATATATTTTAAAATCATCAATATAATGTTGAATTTGTGAAAGCGGCATTTGTTGTAAATGTTCATTCATGGTTGGAATTGCAAAACTCTGACCTGCCCAACCACGTCCCACACCTTTGGTTGCCCCGAAAAATAAATGCGCTGTTTTTGCAGCACCACCTTGATGTGTTCCTGCCAAATTACTTCCGAAAACAAATACAGTGTCTTCAGGTAAAGTTTTGATAATGCTTTCATCATGGTAGTGATATGTCATGTTTTTCAATCCTTTAATCGGCTTAATTCCATGTTGCTATCGAAATAAAAAAGGGTCAAGGTATTTGTTGAATATTGTGTAAAAAACCCCATTAAGTTTAAGGTAAATCTTTTGCTCAAGTCGGTTTCTGTTAAACTGCACGAGCTTCTTTCTTCTTGGTTAAAAGAGTGAATTATTGTGAATGATCATCAACCTTTTGAACTTGTTACAAACTACCAGCCTGCTGGTGATCAACCGCAGGCGATCGAAAAATTAGTTGCAGGGATAAATCAAGGTTTTCATGATCAGCTTTTATTGGGTGTGACTGGTTCTGGTAAAACGTATACCATGGCAAATGTGATTGCTCAAACGCAAAGACCAACCATTATCATGGCGCACAATAAGACCCTTGCAGCCCAGCTTTACGGTGAATTTAAAGCATTTTTCCCCAATAATGCTGTCGAATATTTCGTCAGTTATTATGATTATTATCAACCCGAAGCTTATGTGCCTTCTTCTGACACATTTATTGAAAAAGATTCAGCGATTAATGATCATATTGATCAAATGCGTCTTTCAGCAACACGTGCACTATTAGAGCGACGGGATGCCATTATTGTGGCTTCAGTTTCAGCCATCTATGGTTTGGGTGATCCAAATGCTTATATGAGTATGTTGTTGCATATTGTACAAGGAGACAGAATCAGTCGTGATGACATTATTCGCCGTCTTGTCGAAATGCAATATACACGCAATGAGCTGGAGTTTTTACGAGGTACTTACCGTATTCGTGGCGAAATTATTGATATTTTCCCTGCCGAATCGGACCAACATGCCATCCGTGTTGAACTGTTTGACGATGAAGTCGATTCGATTCGTTGGTTTGATCCAATTACCGGGAAACTGGTACGTAAAGCCCCTCGTGTGACGATTTATCCAAAAAGCCACTATGTCACTCCAAAAGATAATCTTGAACGTGCTATTGGAACGATACGAGATGAACTTGCAGAACGTTTGGTTTTCTTTAAAGAGCATGAAAAGTTGTTAGAAGCGCAACGGATCGAACAACGTACGCGTTATGACTTGGAAATGATGCAACAACTCGGCTATACCAATGGGATTGAAAATTATTCAAGACATTTGTCTGGTCGTCCGGCAGGTGAAGCACCACCAACATTGTTTGATTATATTCCAGATGATGCCTTACTGATTATTGATGAGTCACATGTGACAGTTCCTCAAATTGGTGCGATGTACAAAGGTGACCGTTCTCGAAAAGAAAACTTGGTTAATTATGGTTTTCGCTTACCAAGCGCCTTGGATAATCGCCCAATGAAGTTTGAGGAGTGGGAGCGTATTGTTCCGACGACCATTTATGTCAGCGCAACACCTGCAAAATATGAACTGGAAAAATCAGTCCAAGTTGCCGAGCAGGTGGTTCGTCCAACAGGTTTAGTCGATCCAGAAATTGAGATACGTCCAGTTTTAACCCAAGTCGATGATGTACTCTCCGAAATCAATATTCGTAAAGAGCTGAATGAGCGAGTGTTGGTGACAACACTGACCAAACGTATGGCTGAAGATTTGACCTCATATTTAAAAGAATATGGCGTAAAAGTAGCGTATTTGCATTCTGATATTGATACGGTTGAGCGAGTGAAAATTATCCATGAATTACGTACAGGTATACATGAAGTGATCGTGGGGATCAACTTGCTACGTGAAGGTTTGGACATGCCAGAAGTTTCTTTGGTGGCGATTTTAGATGCGGATAAGGAAGGTTTTTTACGTTCTGAACGTTCACTGATTCAAACCATTGGGCGTGCAGCAAGGCATGTCAAAGGTAAAGCGATCTTGTATGCAGATCGTGTGACGGACTCTATGCAGAAAGCCATAGATGAAACTGAACGTCGTAGAGCTAAACAAATTCAATTTAATGAAGAACATGGCATTATTCCACGCAGTGCAGTTCGTCAAGCAATCAAAGAAATCGATACCGGCGAGGTGCTCACTGACGATCAAATTGATGATGCGATTGTTGAGCAACAACATGCTTTAACTGCGGACGAACGTCATATTTTGTCTGACCCTAAACTGTTCACTAAACACATCACTAAACTTGAGAAAGAGATGTTAAAAGCATCAAAAGAGTTGCAATTTGAACAAGCAGCACGCTTACGAGACGAAATTGTGCGTTTAAAAGCGCGAATGTTAAAGTGATTTCGTTTGAGACGTGATTGCTGTATTTGACTTAGATTGTTGCTTTAATATGGACATAGGATACATAAAGCTACAATCTAAGTTTACATTTCTGATTATTTTATAATAAATAGTAAAAATCCACGATTGAGGGTATAAAGTGCAATTATTCAAAATATTACCCAAATCCTATACGCTAAAAAACATGATCATTGGGTTCAGCATTATTTCTGCTACTCTTTTTTATCCTAAAGTGTATGCGGATTATTCGACATTGGCAGCTGTTCCAAAATTAGAGCTAGGTCAGTATCTCGGGTTATGGTATGAAATTGCACGTAAACCTATGTATTTTCAAAAAGCCTGTAAGTCTGATGTCACTGCACGTTATACCGTCAATGAGTTTGGCAATGTTGCAGTAGATAATCGTTGTATTGATCAAAATGGCGAAGAATTGCGTGCGTTGGGTGAAGCTTTTATCAGTAATGAACCCTTTAACTCTAAGTTTAAAGTCAGTTTTATTCCTGAGGCAATTCGCTGGATGCCCGTGGGAAGAGGGGATTATTGGGTGCTTAAAATAGACCCAGAATATCAAATGGCTTTGGTCGGAGAGCCTAAACGTAAATATTTATGGTTATTGTCACGTGATCCACATCCTGATGAAACCAAAGTAACTGAATTTCTACGATATGCACAAACGGTTGGTTTTAATTTAAAAGATATTATTCGAACCAAGCAGAACGTTTCACAATAATTCCATAAGCTGGCAATTTGTCTGTTGATATTTGATTATTTCAAATGTTCATTTGAGAAAATATTGTAATATTCAAAATAATTTTGAAAGAAAAAAAGTTTATACTATTGAAAGATTTATTTGAGAATTTTCGAGAGGCGATAGATGTTTAAGGGCGTAGCATTGTCTATATTGGCATCTGTCACCTTTGGAGTATTGTATTTTTATACCAAATTATTAGGCGATTTAGATAGCCAACAAACATTTGGTTGGCGAATCATTGCAACCTTACCTTTTCTAACTTTATTTATGTTTTTCAGTGGTGATTTTGCCCACGTCAAAAGTATTTATCAGCGTATGATGAAGCAACCTGCGTTATTGATCTTACTGCTGATCACTTCTGCGCTGACTTGTTTCCAACTTTGGTTGTTTCTATGGGGACCGATGAATGGACGAGGATTACAAGTTTCATTGGGATACTTTCTTTTGCCTCTGGTCTTGGTTCTCGCGGGTAGTATTTTTTATAAAGAAAAGTTATCAAAATTTCAAATGGTTGCCGTGGCATTTGCTGTGTTAGGGGTAGGTCATGAATTGTGGCGTTTGGGCAGTATTGCATGGGAAACCATCAGTGTTGCTTTGGGTTATTCACTGTATTTTCTGATCCGAAAAGCAATCAAAACGGATAATCTTGGTGGGTTTTGGTGGGACATCCTGATTTGCATACCTGTTGCCATCTATTTTACTCAAATGGGAGTGAATGCTTATGGGCAGTTTATTGAAATGCCCAGTTTATTTTTGGTGGTTGCTGGGCTAGGTGCATTAAGTGCTATTGGTCTAGGGAGTTATATTTTAGCCAGTCGTTATTTGCCTATGGTGCTGTTTGGTTTACTGAGTTATTTAGAACCCGTTTTATTGGCATTGGCTTCATTGGCTTTAGGAGAGTCTATTTCCGCAGATGAATGGTTGACTTATATCCCGATTTGGTGCGCTGTAGGTGTTTTGGTTTTAGAAGGTAGTTGGCATATTTATCAACAAGGAAAGAAACGAAAAAATTTGGAATTGAATATTAAAAAATTTGATAAAAGAAAGAAGTAACAGGTATTCTTTAAATATAAAAACGATAATCCTTGAACTTAAATTAAAATAAATGTTAAATATATCTCAATATTAGTGCTATTAAACATGTTTAAAAAGAAAAGAATATTGATTGATGATGAATATAACAATGATTCCCTATCAAATACGGGCAACTCTTTTGCAACTTGAGCCGAGTACAGATTTGAACTGGGCAAAGGTGTTGTACGAAATTTTTGATGAAGCTAATATTGAAGTACGCGAAGAAATTGATCGTCAAATCTTAAAGCCTAAAGAGATACAATGGAATAGAACTGAAAATACCTTTGAATTTAAAATTACAAACTCATTGGAAACGTTAAAGCATCGTTTAGACAATGAGCGCATGCGTTCGATTGCCAATAAATTAAGTAACTCACTCCATTGGTTAGAACAAATTACTGATTGTGTACAGATTGCAGATTACCTTGAAAATACTTTACATCAGATTGATCTAATTCCAGTCGATGACCATCTTGGCTTGCAACGTGAAAAAATATTAATACGCCGAGTTTTTTTGCAAGATGTGGCGAAGCTGGTACGAAATCTCAATATTCACATTCATCCGAATGTACGTGATTTAACGGTAAATCAAATCAAATGCTTTATTATCGAAGTGTTTATCAAGCAACAATTATTAGGATATTGGTTTAAACCTTTACTGACCAAATCATCAAATCTATTTGCTCATCCCTTCTTTAAATATTTTATTGTCAGCGAACAGAAAATTCGTAAATTTGATATTGTGAATACTTCTGAATTTATTTACTTGATTGCACCAATACAACATTTTGAGCAAAACCCATATTCAATTCGTCGATTTTTGTTTGAAGAACATATTGAATATAACAATCAAATCTATTTAACAGGATTAGTGATTGACCCAAAACAGATCAGTGAAAATGCATACCGAGTACAAACAGATCAGTTGATACAAAAAATGGTGACGATCCAACATCAAGTTCATCGAGATGTCATTGAAATTGTACAAGAGTTTGAAAGTTTTACTGAAACTAAGCTATTGCCATTTCTAATGCAACCGCTTGGGATGGTTGGTAAAAATAGTGAAGTTGTTGCTCAGAATCATGTAAAAACCATTGAGCAAATATTAATTGCCAATGTGTTAATGCCGCTAAGAAATGCCGTAAAAAATGATTTATCACATTTAGAAGAATTTGAATATTTATTTATGAGTGTTCATCGCATTTTATCTGAGATTTTGTCTCATTATCGCGATTTTAAAGAACAACCCGCATTGTTTTTCAATGCACATGTGCAGTTATTTGAATATCGTTTACTGGCATATTTGAAGCTTTTGGAAAAACGTAAGGACGAAATCTTTATTCCGATGAGTAAACAGGAATGGCAAGTCATGCATGAACGTTCACAACAACCTATAAAAAAGCTTCAAGAGATTATGTTTGATCAAGGCAAAGACTACAACGAATTACAACTCTACATCCAACAGTTAAAACATGAACAGAATCAAGTAAAAGGCTCTTTGCTCAAGAAAATTGTAAAAGGTGGAAAAGTAGAAAAAGATATTCTGCAAGCTAAACATGCCGCACTGCTGATTAAGAAGCAGACATACTTAGATGTATTGAGCGTTCCAAAAGGTTTATCGAAATATAGTGTATTTATTGAATTTGAAAGCTTAACTTCTTTGAGTGAATTAGAACGGCATTATGCTTTTCCTTCAGGGGACAATGGTATTATTCGTTTCCCTTTTTTAATGAAAATTCCTGAGAATCTAGCAGATTTTGATTTTGAAGCTTTTCATGCATTCATGTATATGGATTAATTTCATACTTGAGCGCTGTTTATCCCAACATCATATCGACTGAATATAGGCTGTTGATCTGTCAATGCTCGATGAGGAAAGCAGTTAAACTGAGTTTAATCGTGTTTGAAATGAAGCAGCTGGATGTTTTTCATTCGTGTTATGGAATGCATGTAACACTATGTTAAAGATCTATAAACAAAGAAATCTCAATTATAGTTTAGATATCAATATTTAATTTTTATAAAAATATCTAACATGACAAATTATTATAAAAATCTACCATGAATTGATTTCAACTAAATGAGAATTCCATTACAATTGTGGGGTTTAAAAATCCATGTCTAGATATACATAAATAGAGGACGTATCTGTGAGCAAAGACACTATCATCGCCCTACATGCAGAGCACCAAGGTCGCTGGAAAAACCGTGAAGAAATCGCGGAACGTATGATTGCATTAATCGGTCAATTATACCGTGAAAAAAATATTGTGACTTCTGTTTACGGTCGTTCTTTAGTGAACCGTTCAGTAATTCAAATTCTTAAAGCTCACCGTCGTACGCGTATGATGGATGTTGAACTTTCAGTTGTACATACGTTTCCTATTTTAGAAGCTTTAGCAAAATTAGATAATATTGGTTCAGCAGAAGTTGATTTAGGTAAACTTGCTGTTGAATACAAAGAAAAGGGTGGCGATGTTGATGCATTTGTTGCTCAAGCTGTTCGCTCTTTAGAAGGTCGTCCGGCACAAGTTGAACCGAAAGATGTTGTGCTTTACGGTTTTGGTCGTATCGGTCGTATTTTAGCGCGTTTGATCATCAGCCAGTCTGGTCTTGGTCGTGGTTTAAGCTTGAAAGCAATCGTCGTACGTAAATCATCTGATGGTGATTTAGAAAAACGTGCTTCATTGTTACGTCGTGACTCAATTCATGGTCCATTTGCAGGAACAATTTCTGTAGATGAAGAAAATGAAGCAATCATTGCCAACGGTAACTTCATTAAAGTGATCTATGCATCTAGCCCTGCTGAAGTAGATTACACTGCTTATGGTATAGATAATGCACTTGTGATTGACAACACAGGTAAATGGCGTGATATCGATGGTTTATCACAACATCTTAAATGTCCAGGCGTAGGTCGTGTTGTACTTACTGCTCCGGGTAAAGGTGATATGAAAAACGTTGTATTTGGTGTGAACCAAAATGACATTATCGATTCAGATAAAATCATTTCAGCAGCAAGCTGTACCACCAACGCAATTACACCTGTCTTGAAAGTATTAGAAGACAAATACAAAGTGATCAATGGTCATGTTGAAACAGTTCACTCATTCACTAATGACCAGAACTTGATTGATAACTACCATAAAGCAGATCGTCGTGGTCGTGCTGCAACATTAAATATGGTGATCACTGAAACTGGTGCTGCAAAAGCTGTTGCAAAAGCATTACCTCAGTTGCAAGGTAAATTAACAGGCAATTCAGTACGTGTACCTACACCAAACGTTTCGTTGGCTATTCTTAACTTAACACTTGAGAAAGAAGTAGATCGTGAAGAAGTAAACGAATATATTCGTCAAATCTCGATCAACTCAAGCCTTCAAGGTCAAATTGGCTATACAAACTCTACCGAAGTCGTATCTTCTGACTTTATTGGTTCTCGTACTGCTGGTGTATTTGATGCACAAGCGACGATTACATCAGGTAACCGTTTAACAGCTTATGTTTGGTACGATAACGAAGTGGGTTATAGCTGCCAAGTATTACGTATTGCTGAACAAATGTGCGGTGTAAGCTATCCAAAAGCACCTGCTGAAACAAATGCATAATTTGTAATATTCAGTAAAAAGGAGCTTCATCTGAAGCTCCTTTTTTTATATTCTAAATTTATCTTGGTTTAAATCTAATAAACGATTTTAACCGAAATTTAGAGCATATTAAAAATGAATAAAAATTTACCAATTTTCGCTTTGGTTTTGCTGAATTTATCAACAATAATCCATGCAACCCCGCAAACAAGCCTTGATTTAACTCCAATATTGCAAGATCGTTTTGAACAAAATTGTGAGGTTCGCCAGCAATTTGATTATTATGTTCGCGATGATGAAATTCTGCCAATATTAATGAATCAGGTGGCTAAAGATGAAGTTGATGAACAAAACGCCTATGTGAGTAGAATCCTTACTTTAAAAAATACGACTTATCGGGGACTGATTGTCACAAAAATTGAGTTTGTATGGGGGCGAGGATTGACTTTAATGGAGTATTTACATTTCGATCTCCCAACTGCTTCAGCACAGCAACAATTTAATGAAATTAAAAAGAAAAAACAGCAAAATGCTAAAGCTGCAAATTTTGTAATGGTTGGAGAAGGCAAAAATAAGGGTATCGCGATTTGCGCTTGGGCAGATAAAAATACAGCTGAATAAAAGCGATTTCATAGTCAGTCATTTACATTAAAGGGAAATAATATGAAAAAGCTAATATTACTCAGCATGATATTGCTGTTAACTGAGGTGATTTATGCGAAGCCTTTAGAATTACGCCCCTTATTACAAGATCGCTTTGAGAAAAATTGCGCAATCCGACAGCAATATGATTTTCATAATGATGATAATGAATTGATTGAACCCTTAAAGCGTCATACTACAAAATCAAGCTATGTCGATAAAAATGTTTATGATTCCAGTGTATATCAAGTCCAAAATGTCAGTTATGCTGGTATACCGATACGCAAAATGGAATTTAGTTTTGGGCGGCTAGCGCAGCAATTTAATGAATATTTATATTTTGATCTCAGTTCAGAATCGGCTAAAAAGAAATTTAAAACACTCAAATTTAAACAAAATCATCAGAAAAGTCAGGTCAGCGTTGAATATAAGAAAAATCTTGCGATTGTTCAATGTTATTGGTTGCTTGAGCTAAACTAAGCATAAGAGAGGCAGATAAAAATGATTGTTTGTTTATTAAACGAACAAATTACTTCGACTTTTATACATAAAAAAGCATATTTATTCACATAAATATTTAAAATAAACCTTAATTATTAAATAAAAAATTAAGGAATGGATTTTGCAGTTGAAGCAAATTATGGCAGGAATCGCCTTTATCTGTGTGGCTACACTTTGTGGAGTTATGCTTGCTATTTGGGTATTTAAGTATTTTAGTATTTATATTCCTTTAGAAAATCAGGCTGTCCGTATTGATTTAAAAGAACCGCTACAAGCCAAAGTACAAATTCATGATGCCCTGAATGTTGATGTTAAAGGGAAAGTGAATGCTGAAATTCCAATCCATGAAAAATTGAATTTACCGATCACTCAGACTTTAACGCCCCATGTTTACTTTGATAATCAAGTACCAATCGAAACCAGTATTCCTGTGAATGAAGTGATTAAAATCAATCAGGATATGCCGATTGATACCAAAGTGAAAGTCACAGTTCTTGGAAAAGATATTACTTTACCTCTGAAAGGTACCATCCCGGTGAAGATGGATGTGCCCATTAACTTACAAGTTCCGTTGAATCAAAGCATACATTTAAAATTTGATGCACCTGTTAAAGTTTTACTTAAAGAAAATTTGCATATTCCATTAGACGCAACGCTTAAAACCAATATTCCGATTCAAGGTCACCTCAATGTACCGATCAAATCTGCATTGCAAGCCACGGTAGATGTTCAAAATACTTTGCCAGTAAAAATTGAGAAAGGGCAATTAAAAATACCGCTAAACAGTATAAAAATTTCACGTCAGACCGCTGGACAAGCTGAGCGTGAACATACTCAATCTGAAGCATTGAATTAGGTTGATCTGAGATATGTGGTTATTTAAATCGCTTAAAACGTTATTATTCAGTTTCCTCATTGTCGTATTATGTGTTGCAATCGGTGTCTGGTTATATTTAAACATTCAGACCTCAATGCAAGTTTCTGCTCAGCAGGCACAAATTCAATTGTCTGAATCTTTACCTACAAAAATTCATGTGGGTAACTATTTAGAGACCCATGCCAAAGGAGCTTTAGATACAACACTAGATATCAATCGCGAATTAACTTTACCTTTAAATGGCAAATATTTAGCCAATTTAAGTTTTGTGGTCACCACACCGATTGAGGTTGATTTAGACTATTCGACTCAAATCCAAATCGAAACAGTGATGCCATTAGAAACAACCACTGATTTGGTTTATCAAAATAAACTGCTACCTGAATTTCCTTTAAAACTGGACATTCCGATTAAGCTTTCTGTACCTTTCAACATCAAGCGACATTATCAAGTACCGATCAAAATCATGTTTGATGGTCCAATCTATTTGGAATTTAATGAGCTGATTAGTTTATATGTCAAACATCAGCTAAAACCGATGCTCAATATTAATGATCCGATGACCATGCAAAAAATTGCAACATTTGATGCAACGATGTACAACACCAAAAGACAATCATTCGCAGATTTACAGATGAATATTGATCTACCTGTACGTAATATTCATCCATAGCATTGTTTTGCCACGATATTTATTTACTTCAATATCGTGGCATTGGTTGTCTCGTGTTCAGAAGGTGCGAATAGATTGCAAACGCATAGATGCTAAAAAAGTGATTTCACTTGAGATTGAATATCGGTGGTTTTGCGACCAATCAATTGTTCTAAATCTTCACGAGTACTGAACATAGCACCATGTGCAGTTTGGACATCCGCATCGACAATCACACTGACTAATTCGCTTGGTAAGCCAGCCGTAGTGAGTGCTTGTGTATAGTCCTCAGCACTGATATTTTGGTATTGAACAGATTTTCCAGACGCTTGACCAATATAAGATGCCAAGTCGAAAAGCGTAAAACTGGTTGAGCCAGCAAGTTCATAGGTTTTGTTTTCATGACCTGTTGAACTCAGTACTTTAGCTGCTGCTTCAGCATAATCGAGTCGAGACGCTGAACTAATTTTGCCGTCCTGAGCGCTGCCATAAAGTGTGCCTGTTTCTGCGGTATGTTGCACATTGACTAAGTAGTTTTCGTTATACCAATTGTTGCGTAACAGGGTATAGCTCAAACCACTTGCTAAAATAAGGGCTTCAGTTTCACGATGTTCTGCTGCTAAACCCAATGGGCTATGCGTTGCATTGAGTAAGCTGGTATAGGCAATATAAGGGACTTTGGCAATCACTGCTGCATCAATCACAGCTTTATGCTGCGGTGTACGGCGTCCAATTTCATTGGCTGAAATGAGTAATAGTTTATCAATGCCCTGTAATGCAGGAACCAATGTGTCTGGTTGGTCATAATCAAATTGGCGAAGTTCGATACCGATTTGTTGAAGTGCTTGTGCTTTATCTAAGTTACGGACTAAAGCCACGATATTTTCTGCCGGGATGCGTTTCACTAAACTCTGAATGACCAATTGCCCAAGTTGACCTGTAGCACCTGTAATTGCGATTTTCATAAAGTTCACCTTTTGATTGATTTGGATTGGATGTTTTTTAAACTTGATGCTATTATCATAGTTACTAAACTTACCAAATGTAAGTACGTACCGAAAAGTAAGCTAATTACTGTATGGAGAGAATTCATGAGCATCTATGCTTCAAGTCATTTAATTGGTCAAGTTTTATCCAGTGAATGCCCATCTAGAGAAATATTGGAGCATTTAACCAGTAAGTGGTCTGTGTTAGTTCTGCGGTGTTTAAGTGATGGTGTGCAACGATTTAGTGAGTTGCGCAACCGTATTGAAGGTATTAGTGAAAAAATGCTGGCACAAACTTTACGGGTATTGGAACAAGATGGATTTATTTTACGTACGGTTTATCCTGAAGTTCCGCCAAAGGTTGAGTATCAATTGACGATTTTGGGTGCACAAGCCGCTGAAAAAATAAGTTATGTGATTGGTTGGATCGAGAGAAGCTTGCCAGATATTTTGGCAAATAAAGAAAATCTAAATAAATCTTAGATTAACTGATATTCACCAAACCGTTAACATTTGGTGAATATATGCAGTCTTAAAAGTGATCTTAATTTTGTTTGTTGGTTTTTAGACTTAGCAATCCTGTAATAATTGCACCGATTGTTGCTAAGAACATGTCTTTATGTGCATCCCAAACATCGCCTTGTTGTCCATTATAGTTTTCAGCTTCTTCTGGGGATAAACCAATTGCCAACCACCATTCAATCCATTCATAAAATAAGCTGGTTGCCATGACAAATTGAATCACCAGAATGAATAAAACGCTTGGTTTTAAATTTGGTAGCCAGACTTGGAAAAGGCGATAGAAAAATGGGTAGAGAAACAAGCCATAAAAAAAATGTACAAAGCGATCAAACATATTGCGTGACCATCCCATGGCTTGGTTAAGGTCAAAGTGTAAATATTGGATTGACCAATCATTATACGGCACATAGGAATAAAGATAATGAGCAGCGATGACATGAATGATCAGAAATAAGATATAGAGTAGAAATGAGGAAAAACTCAGTCCAATTTTCTTTAAACAGAAGAATAAAGCAAGCAACATCAGCACCGTACCAATTTGATGCAACATGTAGGACGGATATTCTAATGGATTGATACTTGCCAAAATAATGGCAATTGCTAGAACTGCCAGTACTAGCCAGTGTTTTGGGGTTAAAGAGTGGTAGATCATTATATTGTTTTCTAAAAATTATTAATGCGCATTGTAATCAAAATGCAAAAAAAATGCGAAGCTTTAGCTTCGCATTTTTATGACTAAAAAAGGATTACAAATCTTAGATTTTAGCGATGAGATCTTTAATTTGCTTCGCTTGATCAGCAGCATTACCAGTATAAGTTGCTGGGGTCATTTCAGCTAAACGCGCACGATCAGCAGCAGGTACAGCTTCAAGCTCAGTACCATTGACAAAGTTGACCATCATATCGCGTGTCATTGCTTGACCACGCGTCAATGCTTTTAATTTTTCATAAGGTTTTTCAACTGCATAACGACGCATAACTGTTTGAATTGGTTCAGCCAATACTTCTTGAGCATGATCAAGATCTTCATTTAAACGAGTAGCATTTAATTCAAGTTTACCAATACCTTTTAAGCATGCTTCAAATGCGATTAAGCTTTGTGCTAAACCAACACCCATGTTACGCAGCACTGTAGAGTCAGTAAGGTCACGCTGCCAGCGAGAAATAGGAAGTTTTTCACCCAAATGCGCCAATACCGCATTTGCAATACCCAAGTTACCTTCAGAGTTTTCAAAATCAATCGGGTTTACTTTATGTGGCATAGTCGAAGAACCAACTTCACCTTCTTTCAAACGTTGTTTGAAGAAACCGAGTGAGATATAACCCCATACGTCACGGTTAAAGTCGATCAAAATTGTGTTGAAGCGACGTAAAGCATCAAATAATTCAGCAATATAATCGTGAGGTTCGATTTGGGTTGTATATGGGTTGAATGTTAAGCCTAATGACTCAACAAAAGTTTGAGCATGTGCAGGCCAGTTGATTTCAGGGTATGCAGAGTAATGTGCATTGTAGTTACCTACAGCACCGTTAATTTTACCGAGCAATTCAACTTGATTAAATTGTTTGATCTGACGCGCTAAACGATATGCAACATTCGCCATTTCTTTACCCAAAGTTGTTGGGCTAGCTGTTTGACCATGGGTACGCGATAACATCGGTTGTTCAGCGTGTTTCTCAGCCAAATCTACGATTGAATCAACAATTTGTTGCATTGAAGCCACTAAAACATCACGACCATTTTTTAGCATTAATGCGTGAGAAAGGTTGTTAATGTCTTCTGATGTGCATGCAAAGTGAATGAATTCGCCCGCATTTTTAAGTTCATCAATATGTGCAATTTTTTCTTTAAGGAAGTATTCAACTGCTTTTACATCATGATTGGTTGTGCGCTCGATTTCTTTAATGCGATTTGCATCTTGTTCAGAAAATTGAGCCACAATTGCATCTAAAGCATTGTTTGTTTCAGTTGAGAAAGCAGGCACTTCGGTGATTTCAGGACGGTTTGCAAGCGCTTGTAACCAACGCACTTCAACAGTCACACGAGCATGGATTAAACCAAACTCAGAGAGGTAAGGGCGCAAAGCATCACATTTACTTGCATAGCGTCCATCTAATGGAGAAAGTGCGGTTAAAGCGTTCATAAAGATTCCTTAAACTTTGGAATATAGGTCATATTTATATTTTACAAATACTCAATGTTAAAACCATCTATAAAATATCAACATGACCCTGTGTAAAACCGAAACTCGATCAATATCAAATTACACAACCTGATATTGTAATCGAGCAAGATCCTGAATATCTTGAAGAAGTTTACGTTTGCTAAAGATCATATTCCATGAACTACCACCTAATTGACGCCATAGGTGAGCCATCTGTAAACCTGTAAATAAACTTGCGCGAATACGATTGGTGTGTGCAGTATCTTTAAATGCTTCTGCATTACCCCGCACTAAAATTCTTGGATTAATTTGACCAGCAGTGTCGACATATGCTTGTGCTAAGTTGGCAATAATACTCGGGTGTAAGTAGTTATTATCGAAGAAGGACAACTGTTTTAAAATTTTTTGCTGGGATTGATGAATAATTTCAACGAATTTTGGGTTGCTATAGACTTTTTTTTCTAATGCTAACAATGACATTGCATATGACATTGGCAGTTTTGCACTGGCTAACTTGGGAATTCTGGATTTTGGTGAGGTGGAAAAGGGCTGAGTGATGCTGCTTTCTAATGCCTTTAAACCTAAAGAAATATCAGCCAATTGATTAAAAAAATCTAAGGTTTGACCAGACTGATTGTCTGAAGGGCGTATATTGAGACTGGCTTTAATCAATTGTTCAAAATAAAAATTGCCACTTTCCCCGATGCTTTGACGACCAGTCATAGCCGTCATATGGGTCAGCTGTGTTGCTTGAAACACAGCCGCTAACGCCAAAGCTCGATTTTGGCGTTGATTCAAAGTCTGAGGCTGTTGAAAGGGCAACTCAACCATGCCTAAATTCCTTTAAATAATGTTTAATCATGACTCGATAAAGTCTGGTTTTGGTGCATTGGTATGATGAATCACCCCACCACCTAAACAAACTTCATCAACATAAAAAACAACACTTTGTCCCGGTGTAACGGCACGTTGTGGTTCATCAAATTCGACACGTACACCACTTGGTGTATTGCTGTCTTTATAAATTGTACATGCTTGATCTGGTTGGCGGTATCGAGTTTTTGCCGTGCATCGGAAACCTGATTCAGAAATCTCTTGCTCTCCAGCAACCCAATCAATTGCTTCAGACCATAAAATCGTGCTTTGCATCAATGGATGTTCGTGACCTTGACCAACGACAAGACGATTGCCTTCAAGGTCCTTATGTAGAACAAACCAAGCGCCTTCTTCGGCACCTTTTAATCCACCAAGACCAATACCACCTCGTTGACCGAGCGTATAGTACATTAAGCCGTGATGATCACCAACCTCTTTTCCAGAATCTAAAACAATTTTTCCCGGTTGTGCAGGCAAATATTGTTTTAAGAAGTCATTAAAACGGCGTTCACCAATGAAACAAATACCTGTTGAATCTTTTTTCTTTGCAGTTACCAAACCAAGTTCTTCAGCAATCTTGCGGACTTGAGGCTTTTCAATCTCACCCACAGGGAATAATGTTTTATTGATTTCACGACCATGAACTGCATGCAGGAAATAAGTTTGGTCTTTATTGTTATCTACACCACGGAGTAAAGGTGCATATTGATCGCCTTTACTATTGGTCGCTGTTTCTCCACGACGGCAATAATGTCCAGTCGCAATAAAATCAGCACCTAAGCTTACAGCGTGGTCGAGGAAGGCACGAAATTTAATTTCTTTATTGCATAAAATATCTGGATTCGGGGTACGACCAGCAGCGTATTCCGCTAAAAAGTGCTCAAAAACACGATCCCAATATTCCATGGCAAAGTTGGCAGTATGTAATTTGATGCCAATTTTGTCACAGACCGCTTGTGCATCAGCAAGATCTTCCATAGCTGTGCAGTATTCCGTACCATCATCTTCTTCCCAATTTTTCATGAAAAGACCTTCAACTTGATATCCTTGTTGAAGTAAAAGCGCAGCAGAAACAGATGAATCTACACCACCAGACATACCGACGATGACACGTTGTTGCATAGGATTAGGCATCCAAGTTTGAAATTAAAGGAGAGTTTTGGTGCTCATAGATGAGCGAAAGTGGGTATTTTTGCCCAGATAATGCGTCTTGTACAGCTTTAATCACAAGAGGGCTTCTGGCACGTGCAGAATCAAGTAATTCTTCAAGGCTCATCCATTGCGGACCAATAATTCCAGTATCAAGTTGAGCATCAGGGAAGTATTCTGTGATATGGGCTAAGAAGCAGAATCTAAAATAAGTACGATCTGGAAACATGGGTGGAGTGTAGGTATAGATGCCAACTAGAGAATCAACTTCAATCGCATATCCTGTTTCTTCCATTGTTTCACGTATAGCAGCTTGAATAATGGTTTCATCGCGCTCTACATGCCCAGCAGGCTGGTTAAAAACAGTATGACTAACACCTTCTGTATGTTCTTCTACAAACAGGAATTTTCCATCTTTTTCAACAACAGTTGCGACAGTTACATGTGGAGACCAAGAGCTCATAATCAGCACCATGGGAGATAAAGCATTATTCTACAAAATTTTCAGCTTGGTGGCTATGTTCAAGGCTTTTTCTTTGAGCAATGGGATAAAGTATATCACTCCAATTGGACGAATTTATTGATTGGTAATGTATGACTTATTTCAATATAAGCACCGAGATGAGCTGAACATTGAATGTCATCAAGAGTATTGTTTAATTTAATAAATTCACTGTAAAAATTAATTAAAAAGTTATTTTATTTTTAGGGGTTTATAGTTGGTAAAAATATTTTTCATGACCTTTTTATTGTAAGTTATTAATTTATATTTTTATTTTAAAATATTATCAGTGGAAATAAACTAAATTTTATTCGATTATTTATTTTTAATACTTAATTCCCTTGATTTTTTATGTGATTAAGGTTCATATTTAAGCGCAATGCTTATTAAAACACATGATAAAAAATATCTATAAAGAGGGTATTGATGAAAACAAACAAATACTTATTTTTTCTGATCGGTTTGCTTTTAAATCAAGCAACACTGGCTGACACTTTCTCAGATACATTTCAAGGACCTGTAAAATTTAATCTTAATCTCTATGTATTTGCTGCAGATGTGGATGGGAATATCCAAAAAGGTAAAATAAAATACGATATCGATCAGCCATTTAAAGAAACAGTCAAGGCGCTTGATCAATCCTTTATGGGGCATGTGGATTTGAGTAAAGGCAACTGGGGGCTTTATGCAGATCACCAGTATGTCAAAACATCTCAGGAAAAAAGCGCAATCAATATCCCCATCGCATTGAGCACTAAGCTCAATCAAAGTAGTTACGGGGTGTATTATCAAGCCTATGTCTCAACCGAAACAACATCGCATCAACAGGCAAAGTTTATTGTAGAACCTACACTTGGTTTACATCGAACTCAGGCAGAAGCAACACTTGGAGCGTTTAATCAAACACTGGCAGCAGATGCAAAGTGGACAGAGTTTTTTTGGGGATCACGATTTAAATACAATTTCGACTCGCCTTGGAATTTAGCAGCAGAATTCACAGTTGGCACTGAAAACACCACTGTTGCACATGCATATCTAGGTTATCGGATTCCTGTTTTTCATCGAAATTTCAATTTACGCGCAGGCTATCGTTACTTTGAACAAGATCATAAATCGAATAATTTTCACTGGGATGTTCGTCAGCAAGGTCCTGTGATAGGGATCAATCTACCAATTTTCTAAGAGGGTTTAATCATGAATAAGGCAATAAAAAAAGTGTTGTTTGCAGCAGGGCTTTTGGTCGCTGCTGAGGTGGCAACTGCATGTACTCGTGTTGTGTATCTTGGCAATAATGATGTGATGACAGCACGTTCGATGGATTGGAAAAGCGATGTTGGAACAAATCTATGGATTTTACCGAATAATGTTAAACGCACTGGAATGGCTGGACCAAAGTCAATTCAGTGGACATCGAAATATGGCAGTGTTGTGGCTACTGGGTATGATATTTCTACAACTGATGGCGTCAATGAAAAAGGGTTAGTAGCAAATTTGCTGTGGTTGGTGGAGTCGGAATATCCAGATGTAAAAAACAATAAAAAACCACCGCTCAGTATTTCACTATGGGCGCAGTATGTATTGGATAACTACGCAACAGTTAATGAAGCGATACAAGCCTTAGAAAAAGAGCCATTCATGATTGTCACAGATCAAGTGCCAGGAGAGAAACGTTTAGCAACGCTACATTTATCTATTTCTGATTCGACTGGTGACAGTGCCATTATAGAATATATTGGCGGTAAGCAAGTCATTCATCATAATCGTCAATATCAAGTCATGACGAACTCTCCTACCTTTGATCAACAGCTTGCATTGAATACTTACTGGAAACAGATTGGTGGAACCACGATGTTACCAGGGACAAATCGTGCTGCAGATCGATTTGCAAGAGCATCGTTTTATATCAATGCCATTCCTAAAAATGCCTCTCCGGAACATTCATTAGCCAGCGTATTTAGTGTGATACGTAATACCTCAGTTCCTTTTGGACTCAATACTGAAGAGGAGCCGAATATTTCTTCTACACGCTGGCGAACCGTTGTAGATCATAAACGAGGACTATATTTCTTTGAATCTGCTGTATCACCTAATGTTTTTTGGGTAGACTTAAAGGAGATTGATTTTAAAGATGGTCAAACCAGAAAGCTTGAGTTGGGTGCTGACCAAGCGAAAGTGTATGCAGGTAAGGCTAATTCTTCTTTTAAGGTCGCTCAACCATTCCAATTTCTGGGCATCCAATAGGATATAAAAAACATGATGAAGAAACTTTGGTACATTCCTTTAAGTGCATTGCTTATCGCAGGATGTGCTTCAAATCCTAATAATGCGAATTCAAATGTGGGTACTCAAGGCTTATTAATCTGTCAGCCAAGTGAAATTTGCCCGATTGTGACAGTGGCATGGAACGAAGCACATAAAGACATTCTAAAAGTTAAACTGAGTTTAAACAGCGCATACACCAAATATAATATTGAAAAAGTTGTATTTAGTGATGGGGTGAAAAGTCATTCATTCAATGTGATTGGACCTACTGAAATTGATTTTGCATTTAAAGCCAATCGTTCACGTAACAGTGTTTTAGTTCCTGTGAATATGATGGTTGATTTCAGAGGCTCAGAAAATGTCTTTATGGAAATTCATACAGATCAGGGTGTAATTAAACGTTATATCGTGAAAGATAATGTGAAAGCGCCTGTGTTTGAAGAGTTAAGTAAATACTATAAAGTGAATGAATAAGCACTTTATATTGATCAAATTGGGTTTTAATTTCACTTGATTTAGCTGAAATTAAAACCCATTTATCTGGATATTTGGAAATTTCCTCGACGTGTCACGTTAAAAATAATATTGAAAATTATGTGGTTATAAATGAGTTTCGATTTTTTCACATACAAATATACAAGAATTTCCAGTTTTTGGAAAAATGAAATATCTAACGTATTGGCTTGGTGGATTGGAAAGCGAGTATTTTCAGCGCAAGTAGAGCTTATAGTTAGGGCAAAAATAAGGTATTTTACACATACAAACACAAGCTATGATTGGCTTTTTAGAGAATCAACTTAGCTTAAAACAAAGCGCTTTAAGGGATATGGATGATTTTTTTAAAGATGCTGGGATTTATTTATCTGAACATCAGATTTGGGATGATTTAAATCTTGAACAAATTGAAGTCACAGATGAATAGTATGATCTTATTTCGAATAAGATTTCTATCTCTCTCATTTTTAGTTCTCGGTGTCTAAGCGATTTTTGTCCAGCAATAGAGGTCATTGATGGGCACTTTAGCCAAGTGTTTTCAGGAACTTAAAAGAGCATTTAGAAAATAGAACTTATTTATACTCAACTTAACATTGCTGTGATCATTGTGATAACCCATCTAGCTGTGAATATTATTTTCATTTTGAGATCTTTTAAATAGACGCCTAGAGCAATCATACTCACTCAATTAAATTTCAAATTTTGCTTTATTAAAAATATAAATCTTTTAATAAAGCATGGGGCTTGGTTTAGTTTTGATTCAATTCATCAATATAATTGTTCGCTACTTTCACATAATGCCTTGCAGAATAAGGTAAAAATTCTTTTTCTTTGTCTGTTAATGGGCGCACTTTTTGTACAGGACTGCCTACATATAAATAGCCGCTTTCTAAGCGTTTACGTGGTGGAACCAATGAGCCTGCACCAATCATTACGTCATCTTCGATGATCACATCATCCAGCACAATACTGTTGATTCCAACGAGAACTCGATTGCCTATTTGGCAGCCATGTAAGGTTACATGATGTCCAATAGTGACATCTTCACCAATGATCAATGGTGAACCATTAGGTTTTGCATCATTTTTATGGCTGACGTGTAGCATGCAATGGTCTTGCACATTGGAATTTCGACCAATTTTAATGTGATTAACATCACCACGAATTACAGCAAAAGGCCATACCGAAACATTTTCAGCTAAACTGACTTCACCGATTATCACAGATAAATCATCAATGTAGCAGGTCGAGTCAATTTTAGGATGATGTTGTAAATACGTACGGATATTCTTTTTCATGTTGGCGTCCTTATCAAAGCTTAAAACTTAAAAACCGTCATCACAGTATAAAATAAAAAGGCATCCTAATCTTCGATCAGGATGCCTGTGCTTTAGTCTAATCAGTAAAGTTGAATTAGACTTTCACAAATAAATTAAAATAAGTTGCTAAAGAACATTTTGATGTGATCAATCAATCGAGAGAAGAAACCTGCTTCTTCCACTGCTTTTAATGCCACTAAAGGCTTATCTGCAATAACTTTACCATCTAAAGTCGCTGTTAGTTTTCCGACAACCTGACCTTGTTTTAAAGGTGCATTTAAGTTCGGTTGGACAGTGATTTGAGTTTTGATCGCATTCGCCTGACCTTTTGGCATAGTCACATTGAAGTTTTCAGCTAAACCAATTTGAACATCATTTTCTTTACCAAAATAAACTTTAGCTTTAGCAAGAACTTGATTTGCAGGATGAACACTCACAGTTTCAAAGTTTGAATATCCCCAAGAAAGCAGTGAGCGTGTTTGATTGGCACGCTCATTCATTGATGGTGCACCAAAAATCACAGAAATCAAACGCATTGGACCACGTTTAGAAGAAGTGGTTAAACAGAAACCAGCTTCATTGGTGTGACCTGTTTTTAAACCATCCACACTTGGGTCGGTATAAAGTAAGGCATTGCGGTTACCTTGTTTGATACCATTAAAGGTAAATTCTTTTTCAGAATAAATTGGGTAGTATTTTGAGCTGTCATGAATGATATGTTTGGCTAAAACAGCCATATCTTTTGCAGTGGAGTAATGACCGTCAGCAGGCATACCTGTTGCATTGATGAAGTGAGTATTGGTCATGCCGACACGTTTAGCTTCTTGATTCATGACATAAGCAAATGAACCTTCATTGCCAGAAATGTGTTCAGCCATCGCTTTGGAAGCATCATTACCCGATTGGATAATAATACCGCGTAACATTTCTAAAACTGTTGCAGTACCATTGAGCGGAACATACATACAAGATTCAGTGCTACTTCCTCGACACCAAGCTGACTCATTCATGCGAACTTTTTCATTTTCAGTCAGTTCACCTTTGAGGAGTTTTTGCTCAATGATGTAACTGGTCATCATTTTGGTCATCGAAGCAGGTGCTAGTTTTTCATTTTCATTCTTCGAAGCAAGAATTTGACCTGTCTCATAGTCCATTAAGACGTAAGATTTATTATTTAATTCTGGCGGAGTTGTTAAGACGGTTGCTGCATAAGAAAATGAAGGTAAAAGTAATAATGCAGCAATGGCGCTTTTTGGGGTCATTCTAGGTCGTTCCAATCGTTATATGAGCACAAACAGGCTAGCATTTTAGGACAAAGCAAAGCCGACTTCTATACAGAAAGTCGGCTTATTTCTTACTTATTGTAACTATTTCATTATTTGTCTAATAAATTGCACCACGATTATGCACCATAGCGACTAATGTCGTTACAAATCGCAGTATTTTCAGTATCTCCAGCTTTCTTGGCATCAGCTTTGGCTTCTTTCAAAGCACGTTGAAAATCCTTTTGTTTGGCTAAAGTTTTTAAAGCTTCTTTCGGGTTCTTGTCATTTGGCATGTAATCTTTCAATAAGTGATTGAAACCTTTATCAAATGCAGCATCAGTTTTAATCAAGCTCGGGCAAATATCAGAAAGTACATAAATTGCGGCAAGTTCTTCTTTAGAGACTTGTTGTTGTGTGACTTCAATATTCTGTTCATGCGAAGCTGCGTCTTTAGATGCTGCAAAAGCATGAGTCATAAATAAACCACTGGCTGAAACAAGGCTTAATGTAAGCATTTTTAAAGTCATACGCATGATGGACCTAATCAATTATTTCTCTTAACAAGAGGCATAGAGTAAACGTAAAAACAGTCAAAAATATAGATAAAATGTATTGATGTTGTAGATTTATTTGAATTTTTCGCAAAAGAGTATTTTAAAAAGATGTTAAAAAAATGCTTTTAACATCTCTTATCCTCATTTTTATTTTTAGTGCTTGAGTTCAAGTACATCATTACAGACAGCTTTGTGTTCGGCTTGGTCTACTTCTTTGGCATTTGCTTGTGCTTCTTTAAAAACCGATTGATATTCAGGATCTAGTTTAAGTTGGTCTAAAGTCGTTGTCTTAGATAAATCTTTCAATAAAGTTTGAGTTAATGTATCAATCTTACTTTGGAATGTAGCATTATTTCCAATCAGTGACGGGCAGACTTCAGCAAGTACCTGTGTAGCTGCAATATCTTCTTTGGCTAAGAGATCAGCCTCTTGAGTGGTTAAGCCTTCTGCAAATGCAGTGTGTGTGCAAAGTGTGATGAATGCAATAGAAACTGTACGAGTAAGAGAACGTGTAATCATCTTTTTAGTCACAAATTTAATTTAAAGTTGAGTGAGTAACTATATATAATTGCTGAATAAATTTGTATTAAATTACTCAACAGTCATGACATAATTTATGTGAAATTGGGTGGTAATTGATTAACGGGTATCAAGATAACCTTTAGAAGATATATGAATAAGTTGATGACCTGAATGTGCCGAGACTTGATATTTTTAAAATGACCTGATTGAGAAATTAATTGCTCTAAGTGAGCGCGTTAAATGACTTGGTCTATAATTTCAAGAAGGATTTCTTTTTAACAACAGATTTGTAGGAATGGAGACTTTAAGTCATAAGCATTGAGTGTTATACAATTCAGTGTATGTTTTAAAATAAATTGATACATTGTTAGATAAAGAAATCATGAATTCATACTGTTATTAAGAGAAGTTTTTGAGTGAATATTTTAATTGCCAATGACGATGGTGTATTTGCACCGGGTATCCAAGCTTTAGCAAAAGCATTAAGACCGCTAGGACGTGTTGTAATTGTTGCACCTGAAAGTGAACGTAGCGGTTATTCTAGTGCTTTAACCTTAGATCGACCATTACGTCCAATTCAAGTTGCTCCAGATATGTGGGCAGTCAATGGCACTCCTGCTGATTGTGTTTATTTATCAATGAATGGTTTATTTGATTTTGAATTTGATTTGGTGGTCAGTGGTATCAACAGCGGAGCGAATCTAGGAGATGACGTACTTTATTCTGGAACAGTAGGTGCTGCATTTGAGGGGCGTTTAATGACTTTACCTGCAATCGCGGTTTCATTAGCAGGCAGCAATGTTCGGGCTTATGAGCGTGCTGATGATTATGCACAAGCAGCACAGTGGGTTTATACATTTATTGCTCAAGGACTACCACAGCTACCACCGCGACATATTTTAAATATTAATATCCCAGATGTTGCTGAAATTCAGGGCGCTCAGATTACCTATCAAGGGCGACGGGTACAATCAAAACCAATCACCAGTCAGGTTGATCCGCGTGGTCGTCAAGTGTATTGGATTGGGTTGGCAGGCGAGGCGGTTACAGACCCTAAAAAGAACTTACAGCATATCCAGTCAGATTTTTTTGCTATCGCCAATGGTTTTGTCAGTATCACACCGATTCAAATGGATGCGACCAACTATGGAATCTTGGAAACTTTACAATCGCAGCTCTCACATAGTCATTTTGATGTATGAGTGTTATAAGTTTGTGAAAAAGCACTGCGAAACAGTGAAATAAGTGTGTTTTTTGCTAATCTTAAGCAAATATTTTTAAATTTAAGATTGTAGAGAGGGAAATCAATGCTTTTGGCTCGATCAAAGCTTTATATTCAAATGCCTAAGCGATGGGTAAAAATCATTTTATCCTCAGTTGCCATTACTTCTACAATACTTGTTACTGGTTGTGCATCGAAGCCACAGATTAATAATCCAACACGTTACGCAGTTGCACCAGAGTATTATACTGTACGTTCGGGTGATACGCTTAGCGGCATCGCTATGCGTTACGGTTTGAGTTATTTAAGTGTGGCTGAAATGAATGATATTGCTGCGCCATATCGAATTTATGTTGGACAGTCATTGCGTTTGAAAAAGGGTGGGGCGAATGCTAACCGTTCAACAACCAAAGCTTTGACAAACAATGAACCACAAATTCAGCGCCAAACCATTAAGTTACCGACGCAGCAAACGACAACATCACCGTCTGTAACAACAAAAGTACCGTCTGTCACAACAGTGCCAGCTCAAACAACAACGACAGTACAATCTACTGGTTTAAGATGGGTTAAACCGTCTACAGGACCTGTGATCGCAAGTTATAATCTTGCGAATAATATTAAGGGATTGCGTTTTGGTGGAAATCAAGGCGATCCTATCTTTGCTGCAGCAGATGGACAGGTGGTTTATGCTGCAGATGGATTGAAAGAATATGGTAACCTTGTCTTGGTGAAACATATTGATGGTTACATTACTGCATATGCACATAATAGTAAAATGTTGGTAAAAAGTGGTCAAAATGTGACCGCGGGACAGAAGATTGCAGAGATGGGATCTTCTGGTGCGACAAGCACAATGCTGGAATTCCAAGTGCGTTTGGACGGAAAACCTATCAATCCTGCAAATATTTTACCAATAAATTAAATATTTTAATGCAAAATGTAATTTTCTTCGTATAATACAATGAGTTGCTTTAAATAAAAAATGTGAAGCAGCTCATAATTTCAGAGGGAAATTTATGTTAGATCAACTTCGAGCAATGGGTGTCTTTGCTTGCGTTGTTGAAAAAAGCTCTTTTAGTGGTGCCGCGCGTGATCTTGGCATTACAACTAGTGCGGTTAGTCAGCAAATTAGATCTTTAGAACAAGAGATGGAAGTTACACTTCTACATCGTTCTACACGAAAGCTGAGTCTAACTGAAGCTGGTCAAGCTTTTTTCCACAGCTGTCAAGAAATGCTCGCTGCGGCTGAGCGTGGAAAAATCCGTATTAATGAGTTGCGAGACGATTTAGTCGGTGATTTACGCATAGCGACCACCCCGGAAATAGGTGCTACACATGTTGTGCCTGCATTATCACATTGGATGTCTGCGCATCGTGGTTTGATGGTTCATTTTGAAGCGGATAACCAATATATCGATTTAATCGAGGAACGCATAGATATTGCAATTCGTATGTCTTCTAAAATGGAAGATGCGAATAATTTAAGTTGTACGCCACTTGCGAGAGTAGATCAAATCTTAGTCGCATCGCCAAGCTACTTAAATCAGACTGTGCCCATTTCACGACCTGAAGATTTACAGAATCATGATTTGATTCCTGTGAATATTATGAAAAATTATCAACATTTTTCATTTCAGCATAGTGCAACAGGTGAAGTTGTAAATTTAGAAATGAAGCATCGTCTTCAAACAAATAACGTATTTGTTGCAAAATCATTGTGCCAACACGGACATGGGATTGCGCGTATTCTTTATTTAGATGTACAAAAAGAATTGATGAACGGTACTTTGGTTGAAGTGCTTCCTGAATGGAAACTACCAACTTTCACGCTAAGTGCAGTTACTTTAAAGCGTGAACAGCAACCGATGAAAATTCACCGCTGTTTGGATGCTTTAAAACAATATTTTAGCCAGTTACCTGGTGGCAGAATTTTCCAAGAAGCTTCTTAAAAGCCCAAGTTCTAATAAGTTTGAATAAAAAAGCCGCTTTAAAGCGGCTTTTCTATATTTGAAATTTGGATTTAAGGAGATCATAAACTTAATCTCCTTAAATGATATTTAAAAACAGTATTATCCAAGAAATTTCTGAATTGCAGGAACTAAGCGTTGTAGGAGGTCATCAGCTTGTTGGCGATTCATATTTAATGCAGGTAATAGGCGAACAACATTGCCAGAAGTCACATTGATAATTAAATGATGTTCATCACGGGCAATATTCACCAATTCACCACAGTCTTTTGGAAGTTCAATCCCAATCATCATACCGAAACCACGGACAATCACATTTTGTGCTGCAAGCTGAATGCGGAACTGATCCACCAGATAAGTACCAATTTCATTCACATTGGACATGATATTTTCTTTTTGGATTAAATCAATCACGGTATACACAATACGTGAACCTAAATGTGTACCGCTATAAGTCGAACCATGATTTCCAGCAGTCAAAACACCAACACCACGACCCTGAGTCATTACTGCACCAATCGGGAAACCATTGCCTAGACCTTTTGCCGTAGTTAAAACATCAGGAACAATATTGGTGTGTTGATAAGCAAAATATTGACCAGTACGACCATTACCAGTCTGCACTTCATCTAACATCATTAACCAGTTGTGTTGGTTGCAAATAGCACGAATATCTTCAAGATAACTAAAGCCTTGAGGGGCAGTATTTACACCACCTTCGCCTTGAATCGGTTCAACCAGAATTGCCACAATATCAGGATGATTAATTGCTGCTTCTTCAATCGCTTCTACATCTCCAAAAGGTACACGAATGAAACCATCAACCAAAGGTGCAAAACCTTCTTGTACTTTCTTATTGCCTGTGGCAGAGAGTGTGGCAAGTGTGCGACCATGAAATGAATGATCTGCTACAATAATTTTAGGATTGGCGATGCCTTGTAAGTGACCAAATTTGCGCGCAATTTTAATTGCACCTTCATTGGATTCAGCACCACTATTTGAGAAAAAGATTTCTTCCATACCTGAAACTTCAGCCAGCTTTTGTGCAGCTGCTGTTTGCCAAGGGACTTCATAAATATTACTGGTATGGATAAGTGTTGCAGCTTGTTCAGCGATTACCTCAGCCAATACAGGATGTGCATGACCAAGACCACAGACAGCGATACCTGTTAATGCATCAAGATATTCAGTTCCATCCTCAGTATAAAGATAAGAACCTCGCCCTCGAACAAAGCTGATCGGTTGACGGCTGAATACAGGCATCAAATGTGAAGGTTGATCAGTTTGTACCGGAGCAAGGGTAATGTTGTTCATGACTAACTCTTATCTGTTAGGAGGGAAAAGAAAGGATTATCTAACCAAAATATGCGGAAGATTTAAAGCCTAAATGTAAATAAAATTGGAAATAATCGTCTAGACATACTCTTTATTGTGGATTTAGGTATAATGCAGGCAGATGAGTTGAGGATTTAATCAATGACTGAACAAGCGCGTGATACAGAAGCGTTAATTCGCGACCAAATTGCTAAACATGCTGTACTTCTTTATATGAAAGGTACACCACAATTCCCACAATGTGGTTTCTCTGCTCGTGCAGTAGAGGCACTTAGCCAAATTGGTCGTCCATTTGCTTATGTAAATATCTTGGAAAATCCAGATATTCGTGCAACTTTGCCACAAATTGCAAATTGGCCTACATTCCCACAATTGTGGATCAATGGTGAGTTGATTGGCGGTAGCGATATCATGCTAGAAATGTTCCAAAATGGTGAATTAAAACCATTGATTGAACAATATAGCCCAGCACCAGAAGCAAAATAAGCCACTGATGCACATAAAGCACCGTAAGGTGCTTTTTTATTGCCTAATGTTGCAAGATAATATATGAAGCCCCAATTTAGGGGCTTCATCAAGCTTAGCTTGTATAGGTTTTACTTGCGTTTATTTTGCTGAGTTACAAGGTCTGCGGTATCATCAGTTAATAATGCAGGATCAATCTCAACTTTCTTGGGTTTTTTATCCTTCTTTTTTTTCTTTTTCTTTGGTTTTTCTTCGATTTCAACACCATCCTCAAGAGCTTGCCAATATTCAAGTTGAGCCATCACAGCAGCATAGATAGAACCTTTAGTATAGCGTCCCTTTTTATCCAAACTGCCAACTGGACGAGCCATTAAAATTTCCAATGCCTGATCAATCGTGTCTATGGCATGAATATGGAATTGATTTTGATTTACTGCATCTATAACGTCTTGACGTAGCATTAAATGTTGCATATTTTGACGTGGAATAATGACGCCTTGCTTTCCTGTCAAACCTTGCAGTTTACATGCATCAAAGAAACCTTCGATTTTTGCATTAACCCCACCGATAGGTTGTACTTGACCCAATTGGTTCATTGAACCTGTAATTGCCCAAGACTGATCAATTGGCAATTGGCAAATTGCAGAGATTAAAGCTGACAACTCAGCAACCGTAGCGCTATCACCATCGACTTGTCCATAACTTTGCTCAAAGGCAAGTGCCGCAGAGAAGTGAAGGATTTGTTCACGTCCAAAGTGCGCTTTAAGGAAGCTGGACATGAGCAAAACGCCTTTTGCATGTAAAGAGCCGCCTAACTCAACACTACGCTCAATATCAAGAATATCACCACCACCTTGGTATACTGAAGCAGTTAAACGTGATGGTAAGCCAAATTCAACATCCGCATATTGGATCACAGATAAGGCATTGATTTGACCTAAACGATGCCCACGCGTTTCAATCAGCTGTGTGCCACGGGAAAGGTCTTGCCAATATAGTTCTCTTAAATAACCTAGGCGATACTGACGATGTTTGAGCGCTGTGTTGATGTGATGTGATGTTACAAGCTTTTCATCCGATTGTGCAGCATGATGGTGTGACTCACGGATCAAATCTCCTAAAGTCAATGCATGTAATGACAGAGAACTTTGATCTTCTGCTTGACGGCTTGAGTCTGTAAGTAAAGCAGCCAAAGCTGAGCGATCAAAAGGTAATAACTTGTCTTGTTGAACATAGTCTGCAATCAACTGCATGTAGGCTTGTTCATTGTCATCATTTCGTTGCAAGGTATCAGTAAAATCTGCACGAATCTTAAAGACACTGCCTAACTCAGGTTCTACTTCTAAAATTTCATAATATATTTCTGGTTCAGCGAGTAAAACCACTTTAAGGTTGAGTGGAATTGAAGCCGGTTCTATAGAAATACTTCCTGTCAAAGTCAGCATATGTTCTAAAGATGACAGTTTGAGCTGACCTGATTTTAAAGCACGTTTTAATCCTTGCCATGCATATGGCTGTTCTAAGAGTTGTTCAGCTTCCAAGATTAAGAAACCACCATTGGCTTGGTGCAATGAACCTGGACGAATCAGCGTGAAATCTGTGGTAATGGTTCCGTTTTGTGTGAGTTGCTCCACATGCCCAAGTAAATTGTAATGGGTAGGGAAGTCTTCAAAAATTACAGGTGCACCAGAGTTTGGTTTGTTGCTCACCACAACATTGGCTTGGTATCTGGAAGGGACGCGATTAAAGAGCGATGGAGAAAACTCTTCGCCTTCTTGATCTAAAATTGTTTCAACATTGTCAATAATATCAGCCGCAAAAAGCTTTAAATATTGCTCTAATCCATGCACAGTTTTGAATTTATTGAGAATCTGTTCGATACGAGGAAGCACCACTTGCTTGGCAATATCACGATTGAGTTCAGAGACTTGATCACGTGCGTCATCTTCAAGATCACCTAATTGCAGACCGAGGCGTTCCAGCTTTTTATCCATATAACGCATATTGGAGTTAATTTCTGCACGTTGTTTGCTATCAAGTGCATTAATGTCTTCTTGTGACATTTCCAATACTTTGTCATCTTTGACATGGATGGGTACAAAAATATGTTCGTCGTTTCGATTGACTAGCTTTAAGTCGAGATCTTCACCTTCTTTGGTCAGTTCAACTAATGCAAGCTGTTGCTCATTGCCTGTAATCTGGCGAATGCGTTCGATACGGTTATGATAGGTTTCTGCACTAAAACGACGTTCAAGCTGCTTAAGGATGGTTTGCCAAGTTTGATGTAGCAGTGTTTGGAATTTGTTGGCTTGCCCAGCTTGAAAGCGTAATGCAATAGGTTGGCGTGCATTTTTAAAATTATAGACATATACCCAATCATCTGGCGTTTGCATCGCTTTAGCATGTTGCTGAAGCAAACGTTTAATCATGGTACGTTTGCCTAGCCCTGCTGTACCTACAGCAAAAATATTATAGCCAGAATAAGGTAGGGCAATACCTGCCTCAACAGAGGCTTTAGCACGATCTTGACCCAAAAAATTGTTTAAGGGTTTGATTCTTCTGGTTGAAGAAGGAATCTTGGAGAGATCTGGAATATGCGTCAGTTGTTCAGGTTTTAGGGCTGTGAGTGTCAAGGTATTTTGAATTTCCGTTTGATCAAAAGCAGATGGAAAATGGGTTTCAGTTTTTTGTATTAGGCTTGCAGTGTGAGTATTTGAAACAGCGGTAGAGCTTAATTGATCGTGTCTTTGGGTCACAGGTGAAATCCAAAACTTATATGGGTTGAAAGCTTTAAGGTATACAGGATTGGGGGTAAAGATCAAGCATCTATAGCGGAAATATCTGTAAAAGGCGACCTTAGTTGCATAAAAGTGATTGAAACTCTAAGCATTAAAAGGTTGAATAGCATTATTTCATTTTTCAGAAAATAACAACGCAATGACAACGCAACTATCTCAGCAATCGTCTGAGCAGAATTCAACCGCGAAAAATGGATGGAAATCTGCTTTTGCTGCATTTTTAGACCGCCGCGCTGCAATCATGCTATTTCTTGGTTTTTCAGCAGGTATTCCGATTTTATTGATTTTTTCGAGTTTATCTCTATGGCTGGGAGAGGCTGGAATTGAAAAAAGTGCTGTTACTTTTTTTAGTTGGGCTGCTTTGGGCTATTCTTTTAAATTCGTTTGGGCGCCATTGATTGATGAACTGCCAGTACCTGTTTTAACGAAAAAATTGGGTCGTCGACGAGCTTGGCTATTGATCGCACAATTACTGATTATTTGTGCAATTTGTATTATGGCATTTTCAGATCCAGCGTTGGGTCAAAGTTATATTTACCAAATGGCTGTGGGGGCTGTATTGCTAGGGTTCTCCGCTGCAACCCAAGATATTGTTATCGATGCCTATCGAATCGAGTTAGCTGAAACTGAAATGCAAACTGTACTGGCATCCACCTATAATGCGGGTTACCGTTTGGGGATGATTGTTGCAGGTGCTGGTGCACTGTTTTTAGCTGCATCATTAGGAACAGCAAAAGGCAATTATATTTATGAGGCATGGAAATACACATATTTAACGATGGCTGTTGTCATGGTTGTGGGGTTAATAACCACACTTTTGATCCGTGAACCACAGGTTGACCGTGTTGATAAGCACTATAAGAATATTGATTATTATCGCCTGGTTCTTGTATTTGTTTTAGCGGTTGCAAGCTTTGTATGTTTTTATATTTATTCAAATGACCTCATTCAATACCTGCAATCAATTTGGAAAATTGAAGATAGTTTTCTTAAATTTTTAATGGAAGCTGTACGGTTTTTGGGATCAGGTGCTGGTGCTGTATTTGTTGCATCTGTGTTGATTCGATTGGGGGTTGTCAATCAACAGATGGCTTATGAAACATGGGTGAATCCGATCGCAGACTTTTTTAAACGTTATGGTTTAAAGTTGGCATTGGTTTTATTGTTGCTCATTGGTTTTTATCGAATTTCAGACATTATTGCAGGCGTTATTTCAAACGTTTTTTATCAAGATCTCAACTTTACCAAAGAACAAATTGCTGAAGCTGTTAAAATATATGGTGTAATTTTTAGCTTACTGGGTGGTTTTCTTGGTGGATTACTTGCACAACGTATGAACATTATGAAATTAATGTTTGTTGGAGCGGTTCTGGCAAGTTCAACTAACTTGATTTTTATTGGTTTAGTGAAGTCTGGCGCGCCGATGCAAGCGGTTCAAATCCATGTTGCTGATAAAACTTTTCAAGCAACGCCTGATGAGGTGGGGTACTGGAAAGTCACAATACCAAGCCAAGATTTGGTTCAAACTAAAACATTACGTATCGATGCCGCTCTAGCAGATCAAACAGTAGCTCAGCAATATACAGTGCCTTATTTAATTGACAATGGTACTGCCCAAATCAAATTATTTCCGGTCACTAGCGATAATAGCTTAACTGCTGCCGAGTCCAAGCAAAGTATTGTGATTAAAGGTCAAACAGTTGGGTTGAAACTTACTGATCTCCAAGAAGATAAACCGATTACTTTAAAACTGGATGCTAAAACTTATCCTGCTAAACTGGACAAAGATGGTTTGTTTAGTGGGACGATCGATGGAAAAGATTTACAAGCATCAGCATCTAAAACGATCATTGCAGTCGTCAATTATAAAAATCCGAAAACATCGCTTTACACCGATCAGCGCTATCAATTGACTGAGAAAAAAGCAGATATTGACGTTGATATTCAACCTGTCCCTGTGGTGAAAGCAGATACCAATACATCTGTTGAAATTAAAGGTAAGGTGATTGAGCAATATAGCTCAGGATGGTTATATTTTGCGATTGTGGTGGATAATTTAGCTTCAGGGTTGGCAGGTGCTGCCTTTATTGCATTCTTGTCTAGTTTAACGAGTGTGTCATTCACTGCTGTTCAATATGCAATTTTTAGTTCATTAATGACCTTAACGCCTAAAATATTAGGTGGATATTCTGGAACCATTGTGACCAATATCGGCTATCCAAAATTTTTCTTAATGACCACCTTAATTGGTATCCCAATTTTATTGTTGGTATTGTGGGTGGCAAAGTTATTAAGAGAACATCAATTAAGAGAAACGCAAGATTAAAACGATTTATTTTCATTGCTCAATTTGATGGAGTGTTTTGGAAAATGACCTATTTTATCGTGAAGATAAAATAGGTTTTTTATTGAGATTGACAAATCGAAAGTGAAAGGCAATTTATACCGTATGGAAGTTTAAATTAAGGGGCAAAGCAAAACTTCATTTGAGGCTGGACTCAGTAAAAAAGTCAGTTTGTGGTCAAACTTCATTCATCTGATATGTGCTTTAATCTTGCTAAATTGGTAAAAATTGAAAAATCGAACAGTATTGCCTATATTGACAGGCAATATCTGATTTAATAGGACAATCAATCATGCGCATGCTACATACCATGTTACGCGTAGGCAATCTAGAACAGTCTTTGGCGTTCTATACTGAAGTTCTCGGTATGACATTACTTCGTAAACGTGACTATGAAGAAGGGCGTTTTACCCTTGCTTTTGTCGGCTATGGTGATGAAGAGCATAATACTGTATTGGAACTCACTCATAACTGGGACACTGCAAGCTATGAGTTAGGCAATGCTTATGGACATATTGCGATTGGAGTTGAAGATGCATATAAAGCATGTGAAGAGATTAAAGCACGTGGTGGAAATGTCGTGCGTGAGGCTGGACCAATGAAAGGGGGAGTAACTGTAATAGCCTTTGTTGAAGATCCAGATGGCTATAAAATTGAATTAATCCAACAAGATCAAAATGCAAGAAACAATTAATCACCTAACAGTGTGTTAAATTAAGTTGATATGTGTCGTAAATAAATAGTGAACATTTAGCCAAATTAGTAGCTTTATTTTTGGAGCTCAGTAAGATTGAATTTTACCTCAAAGTAAAATTAAACTACTGAGCTTTTTCATATTTTAAATACAGGAAGTTGCTTATGAAAATGTTGAAACTATTGGCATTAGATCGCTTTACAATACTGTTGGTAGCAATGGTGCTTTTAGCTTCATTTTTACCCATTTCAGGTCAAGCAGCCGCTATTTTTGGTAAAGTTACCACAATCGCAATTGCAGTTTTGTTTTTTTTACATGGGGCAAAGCTATCTCGTGAAGCTGTGGTTGAAGGTATTCTGCATTGGAAATTACATGCTTTGGTCTTTGCGATCACATTTATTGTATTTCCTGTATTGGGATTGATGGCTAAACCCGTACTTGAACCTTTATTGGGTCAACAATTGTATTGGGGCTTTCTGTTCATGTGCTTTTTACCATCCACGGTGCAATCATCCATTGCATTTACTTCGGTGGCAAAAGGTAATGTGGCGGCAGCAGTATGTAGTGCATCATTTTCAAATTTAATCGGGATGTTTATTACACCAATTTTAGTCAGCTTGTTTATATTTGGACAATCGAAGCACAATTACGATCCAACTTCATCGATCATTGAAATTACCTTATTGCTGTTGGTGCCTTTTATTCTTGGACAGGTTTTGCGTCCTTATGTATTTCCTTTAATGCAAAAAAAGCCAAAAATTGTCAAAGTTTTTGACCAAGGTTCTATTTTAATGGTGGTGTACGGCGCATTCAGTGGGGCAGTTGTTGCGGGGCTATGGCATCAAGTCAGCTTAACGACATTAATCTATTTGGTATTGGCTTGCTCGGTTTTATTGACTGCGATTATGCTATTAGCCTTATACATTCCAAAGTGGTTGGGCTTTAGTCAGGCAGATCAAATTTCTATTTTCTTTTGTGGTTCGAAGAAAACTCTCGCCAGTGGTGTACCGATGGCACAAATTTTATTTATTGGTCAACCCTTAGGTATGATCGTATTGCCGATCATGATTTTTCATCAGATTCAGTTAATGGTCTGTGGAGTCATAGCAAACTATTGGTCTAAACAGCAACATTCAGGCGAGTAAATTTAATCAAATTGTTGAAAATAGATCGCAATCGAAATATTTATCACGTATAATGTTGCCCACTTGTTGTGCTTAGCTCTGACACTTATAGTCTCGGTGGGCCAAAAGAAATGGTCTGTTGTGGTGTTAACCTGCTGAAGATGTTCAGCCTTCCTCAAAGCTTTTTTAGATGTTTGAGAGTGGTTAATTGCGATGACAGCTAAACCTTTCTTAACTTAGGAGAATCGACCATGCGTGCCGATATTCACCCAAAATACGAAAAATTAGTTGCTACTTGTTCATGTGGTAACGTTATCGAAACTCGTTCTGCTTTAGGTAAAGAAACGATTTACCTAGACGTATGTTCAGCTTGCCATCCATTCTATACTGGTAAACAGAAGAATGTTGATACTGGCGGTCGTATCGATAAGTTCAAACAACGTTTTGCTGGTATGTCACGCTCTGTTAAGCGTTAATACGACAAAACATAAAAAACGGGCTTTTGCCCGTTTTTTTGTGTCTATGATCAATGAAAGATTGATGTATAAAAGATTGAGTATTGAACCCCTATACTCAATCTTAAATAAGCATTATTTATTGATCTTGAACATCGGTTAGATGGTCGAGTTTTTTCTGGAAATATTCACCTTGTAAGAATCGAACATCAACATTCCAAGCATTTGCGAATAAACTCATATCATTCAGGTTTTTAAGCAGCATTTCCACAGGTTTAATGGTTTGATACTTTTCAAGTGTCTGCTGAAATTGAGCCATGGTCGTATCACTATTTAGCTTCTGTGTGAATTTCTCATCCAGCGTTAATAGACTGACATCTAATTGTTTTAATATCGTTTCGCTGGAAATGCTTGAGCCAAAGCGACGGATTGAAATCTCAGCACCGTGGTCGCGTAGAATTGCAAATTGCTTTTGTGTCTCGAGAATACTTTTTGCAATATCTTCTTCGTCAAACTGTAGAATCAATGGATGTGATTGACGGCTGCCAACAATGGTTAGGAGTTTAGAAATAAGCTCTGGAAATTGCTTATCGTGGAATAATACATGCCGATTCAAATTAACAATTAATTTTGCTTGTGGATATTGAGTAATAAAGTTATGAAGTTGCTTGCAGGCTTCCACTAAAATCCAGCGATCAAGTTTAATAGATAGTTCAATATCGTCATCGAGTTCAATTAAATTGCTGACTTTTTTCCATTGATTTTCAAAAATAAAACCGCTGGTGACTTCATAAGTATTAAGACTACTATCATGTTTATCATAAAGCTGTTGATATTTAAGCTGAATTTCACCTTTGTCGAGAGATTGCATGATCTGTTCTAGGATCGGTGCATTTTTGAAAATTGGTTTGGCTTGTATATCTTGGGCAGCAGTATCTTGATGTGTTGGTGCAGGATCTGGCTGCGGCTTTGGCTCTAATTGAAGTGAGTTGCGTTCAAGTTGAAGAGGTTCTACAGGAGTTGAAGTAGGTTCAACTAAAGACAATTCAATTTTAGTATCTTGTAATGTTGCTGTTAATTGTTGTTCAGAAACAGAGCCTTTTTTGCTTAGACGATGATCATAGGCTTGTTCTAAAACATCACTAAAGTTGCTTTCATTAAAGCTATTTTGTTGAATGTTGGTATAACCAATTTTGATGCTTAATGGATAAGTCGTCCCATCAATTTCAAGTAATTGAGGTTTTTCTAAAGCTTGTAGACCATGAATACGTGACTCTAAAATGGCATCTGATTCTGCTTGTAAAATCACCGCATATAGCAACATGTCAATTTGATAGACTGTTGTATTGGTCTGTTCTTTAATAAAACTTTTAAAGCCATCTAAATACTGAATCGCAGTTTTCCAATTGGATAACAAAATATGATCAGGACAAGCTGCAAAACTAAATAATACCAGCGCATTGGCATTGGCGGGTTGATTAATCAGCGCATATTGGATTTGTTGCAAACTGTTGACGACAGGGCTAATCGCTTTTTTGCTCGATTCGCTGGATTGAGTAGATGTTTTTTGAGAGACAGAATGCGTTTCAATGGTAATTTGAATACAATCTTCTTCATTGGATGGAAGAAATTCAATCTTCAAAGGATTTTCAGATTTGGCATTTTTATTGAGTGTATCGATTTCAAAACGGGCTAAATCAAATTGTCCTTGGGAAATCTTTTTAAAACGTTGTTTGAAATCGTTGATATTTTGAGGTTGTAAAATATCCAATAAAGGTAAGCCAATGATTTCATTTTCATCTTTTAGACCGAATAATTTTAGATATTCATCATTGGCTTGAGTGTGAATACCTTCTTGAATCAGTGCGACAGCTTTATGTTGTTCTTCCACCAAAGCTTGTGCCTGATTTTTTGCACTTTCAAGATCTGTCAATAAATGTTGCTTGCTTTGTAGTGTGCGGCTATAGGAGAGTGCTCTAATTAAACTGATATAAAAACGTTCAGTATATTCTAGGTTTACAACATCATAGATACCTTTTTGTATATATGATTGATATTGGCTATGTTGATAATCTTCAGGTTTTAGCAATAAAACAGGGATATCAATTTCCGCAGAAGCCTGAATAAGGGTGACCGCTTGCTCAATCTTAATATCATAAGCGCGACCAAAAATAATTAAATCCCACGATGTATTAAGTTGTTTTTCAAAGCTTTTTAACTCATCAAGTAAAATCGCCTGTACTTGATGATTTTTGCTTTGAAATAAACTGATAATTTCATTATAGCGAATTTGATTGTCATCAATAATAAGTAATCTAGTTTCCGAGAGTTTTAATTTTTTCGATAATAATAAATTTCTCACTTTAAAGCTTCCCATACATCTTGATTATTCAAATTGGTTGATTGGAGTTGAATGAATTGTTCAATACGATGATTTTCTTCATCATTGATCAACTCAAATTCAAACTGAACAAAACTTTGAGTAATTAACAACGTTTTCGTTAAATACACCTTAATTTCATCAGTATCTAAACGCAGATAAATTGCTTGCTGTTCTTTAAAAAAAGGCAAGTTTGGCAAAATAATTGAAGTATTTGATTCATTTAGATTTGGTACCTGTACCATGAGACATGGATGGTAATTAATCGTTGAGCGATCAGCAGGAACCTTTACTGCACAAGGGTAGATGTCCTGTGCTAAAACCTCTAAACCGACTTCATAAGTTTTCTGGATCGATTGTTTAATCCAGCGGATGATTGCACCTTTCCATTTATTGTTCAGGCTTTCATTGATCAAGATAAATTCCCCCGTTCTTAGATTTCGAGGGGCTTCATTTGACCAGCGAATACGATAACCGTTGACACTAATATCGAGTACTTGTGCTTGATAAATTTGTTTGGCTTCTCGGTCCAAACTTTTAATTTGACTTAAATTAGATCCCGTACTTGAACCTGTCGAAATAGAGGAATGAATATTTGATTCAGACTGAAAAGCATAATTGTTATTGAGGTTGAGGGTTTCATAGAAATTTTTAGCTTTAGATAGATAAAAATGTGCTGTTTGTAAACTAAAGCAGATTTGCAGTTGAGCTGAATATTCATAACGTTCATGGCGACGCTCAATGGTTGTTCCTAATACATTTTGTACATGAAACTTTAAGGCAGCTGATAAATAAATCTGCTCATTCTTCGATAAATATTCAGTTTCTTTATGAATGGTTAAATTAATATGTTCAAGTAAATTTTGCGTGGAAATATATAAGGATGTATGAAAGTTTGCATGTTGTTTGCGGTTATAGATCGGTGGTATATCTTTAGAACCATCAACAATATAACGAGAAAGGCTGGTTTCTCTTGGTAAGATTTGGACCAATTTTACCCAGTCAAATGTACATTGATATAATGCCTGAGTTTCAGATGGGCGAATTTGATGCGTATTGAAAATATCCAACAGTAAAACTTGTGCATAGGCTTGTTGGATATTATGAATAGTAAAATGTGTACCTTGTAGCTGATTGATATTTATGCTGAATTCTTGGTTTTTAACAGCGAGCTCATATAAATGGTGTGTAGTAAGCCATTGATGGGTTAAAGGACCGCTATAAATCATTTGTTGCTGAACAAGCAACAAACCCAATTGTTCTAATGCATAAAATGTTGCCAAAGTCCGAGCAGTTTGCAAATTTCTCTTTTGTTTAAAATTGAAAAATGAGAATTTACTCGATGTTAATGTTTGATGGCTTCTTTGCACGATATTGATGTAAACATTGGCAAAATAGGTACGAATTCTGGAAGATAAATCAATGATATGCTCAATTCGATCTGTTTGAGAAAGCCCTTGATTTAGAATACTTTTTTCTAAACTGGATAGAATGCTTTCCGTAATCGGGTGCAACACCTGAATAAGGTCAAAACGGAGCATTTCACTACAGTTTAGCTCTGCAATTTCACAAATCGCATTTAAAACAGACTCAGAAGTGTCGCCCAATTGCATGATTGAGAGCGTAGCCACCCATGCGCTCACAGAATCTACAGAGGGATTTGCAAAACTTAAATTTTCTCGTTGTAGAACCGTGATATTTTGAAAAATTTCAGAAATTTCTTTATTTATCATGAGCGTTTCAACTCTTAAAAGGTTGTGACTCCAAACAGCGGTGTTTTATTATTTTCTCCCGCAACTTCTCGAACCAGTTTTGGGACTAGATATCCAGGTAAGCTGGCTAATACATCCTTGTAGATCTGATCAATTTTTTCTGCCCCCAAATCAAAATGATATGCACCTTTGACCTTATCTAAAACGTGTAAATAGTAAGGTAAAACTTGTGCTTCAAAAAGTCGCTGACTTAAATCAACGAGTGTTTGTGCAGAATCATTCACACCTTTAAGTAAAACGGCTTGATTCAACACAAGAATATTTTGTTTTGCCAAGTGAGCAAGTTTTGAACAGGTCAAATTATCGAGTTCAGCTGGATGATTTGAGTGTACCACTAGAATCACACGTAGCCTACTGTTTTTCAATAAAGAAACCAGCTCTTCATCGATTCTTTCAGGAATAACAATAGGAACTCGTGAATGAATTCTCAGGATTTTAATTTGACTGAGAGATGCTAGACGTTCTAACCAGAGTGCCAGTTTGCGATTTGATAAGGTCAGGGGATCCCCCCCACTTAAAATCACTTCATTAATTTCTGGATGCTGCTCTAAATAGTTTTTAATATTCGCCCAATCATCGTTTTTAGGTAGATTTTCTTGATATGGAAAATGTCTACGGAAGCAATAACGGCAGTGAACCGCACAAGCACCTGTTAAGGTCAATAAAAAACGTGATCTATATTTATGTAAAACACCTGGAATTTGATTTGCCTGTTCCTCACCCAATGGATCCGTTACAAAACCTTCATGTTCTTCAAGTTCAAGATGATGGGGGAGTACCTGTAAAAGTAGGGGGTCTAACGGATTGCCTTTTTCCATTTTCGCAACAAACGCTCGAGGTACACGTAATTTAAATTGAGCAGTCGCAAGAATTGCACCAGACAATAATTGTTCTTTCGACAATGTGAGAAGTTCAAGTAATTCGAGTGGATCAGTCACTAAATCACTGAGTTGAGATTGCCAATTTTGCTCTTGATATAAATAATTTAACATGCCACGTGCGATAAATAGTCAATGGAGGAGAGAAGGGGTCAAATGTCTATTCAGATTAAATCTGTCAGATTGGACATAATAACATTGTGAGCTGTATCTAAACCTATACAGCTGATTCATTACATCGGACCGAAAGGAGAGTCAATCAGTACAAAAAAACAATGAATCGGAGATTTTACCCTCAATCTGACAGAACATGGGTAATTTTTCATTGCTTCACGACGTATTGCTCATTTAGAATACGAAAAATGTATAATACATTCTTTATTGTTGAGAGTGATCATTCTGGGTGTGTTGGCAATTCAGCGATTTTGAAGTGTTAAATAGACCCGATTACAAATCAGATGATTTGTTGATCGCATGACATTAGAGATTTAAATTAGTAAGTTTGGAGTGTGCCTTTCATGGCCTATTATTCTACAAATGATTTCAAAGCTGGCCTAAAGGTTATGCTTGATGGTAACCCATGTTCAATCATGGAAAACGAATATGTAAAACCAGGTAAAGGTCAAGCGTTCAACCGTGTAAAATTACGTAACCTTAAATCTGGTAAAGTATTAGAAAAAACTTTCAAATCAGGTGATTCATTAGAAGCTGCTGACATCGTTGAAGTTGAAATGGATTACCTTTACAACGATGGTGAAATGTGGAACTTCATGGATCCTGTATCTTTCGAGCAAATTGCTGCTGATAAAGTTGCGATGGGTGATGCTGCGAAATGGTTAAAAGATGATTCAAATGAAAAATGTACGATTATGCTGTTTAATGGTGTGCCATTAACAGTAAGCCCGCCTAACTTTGTGGTGTTGAAAATCGTTGAAACTGATCCAGGTGTACGTGGTGATACTTCTGGTGGTGGCGGTAAACCAGCGAAGCTTGAAACAGGTGCTGTAGTACGTGTTCCATTATTCGTACAGCAAGAAGAAAGCGTTCGTGTAGATACCCGTACAGGTGACTACTTAGAGCGTGCTTAATCATTTTTCAATGATGATGCGAGGGATGATGAAAATCATCCCTTTTTTTGTTTTTAATTTGTGTTGAACTAGGGACGTTAACAGTAGCGAGTTATGGATAAATTTCCGACTAAAGTCGTAGATCGACTGAGAATAATTAATAGTAGAGTCGAATAGTCGGAATATGACAAGAATGATAAAAATAACATTGTAATAGTTTAAGTCATTGTGATGTCATGCTAATAGTACATATTCAAACCAGTTTTACATCCAAAGTCTTAGATGAAAACAAAAAAATGAGGAGTAGAGTCACCAGGGAAAGAGTCACACGGAAATGCATTACGCTTTATAAAAACAATGGAACTGCTTTTTGTAATCAAGATGTGAGGTTTTAATGGAAAATATTCAGACAAAGTCATCGCCCTTATCAAAGTTGGTCTGGGTGATTGTCGCCATAATTGGTGCAGTATCTTTTGGAATACTCGCAGTCAGTAAAGGTGAGCATGTCAATGCTGTTTGGTTGGTGCTTGCTGCAGTGTGTGTATATAGCATTGCATATCGTTTTTATAGTTTATTTATCGCCAATAAAGTTTTTGAGCTCAATCCGAGACGGTTAACCCCTGCACATCGTTTAGCTGATGGTCTGGATTATGTGCCAACCAATAAGTATGTGCTTTTTGGTCACCATTTTGCAGCAATCGCAGGCGCAGGTCCATTAGTTGGACCTATTCTTGCTGCTCAAATGGGCTACCTACCAGGAACAATTTGGCTTTTAGTCGGAGTGGTCTTGGCGGGTGCTGTTCAGGATTTCTTGGTGCTATTTATCTCAACACGTCGCGATGGACGTTCATTGGGGGAGATGGCAAAGCAAGAACTTGGCTCATTTGCTGGTGTTGTAGTGATGCTGGGTGCATTGGGGGTGATGATCATTATCCTTGCTGTACTGGCATTGGTTGTGGTTAAAGCGCTTGCACACAGTCCGTGGGGCGTATTCAGTATTGCAGCAACCATACCGATCGCCTTGTTCATGGGGGTATATATGCGTTATATCCGCCCTGGACGAATTGCAGAAGTGTCGATTATTGGCTTTGTTTTGATGATGGCTGCAATTGTGTATGGTGGTAATGTTGCTGCTGACCCATATTGGGGACCATTCTTTACTTTAACTGGGACTCAACTGACTTGGGCACTGATCATTTACGGATTTGTAGCTTCAGTATTACCTGTTTGGTTACTATTGGCGCCACGTGATTACTTATCAACTTTCTTAAAAATTGGTGTAATTGCAGGTTTGGCAGTGGGTATCATTGTTGCCATGCCGATGTTAAAAATGCCTTCTGTAACGCATTTTGTTGATGGTACTGGTCCTGTTTTTGCTGGATCAATGTTCCCATTCTTATTTATTACCATCGCTTGTGGTGCGATTTCAGGCTTCCATGCCTTAGTTTCTTCAGGGACTACACCTAAACTGGTTGATAACGAAGTCAATATTCGTGTCATTGGTTATGGCGGCATGCTCATGGAATCATTTGTCGCGATTATGGCAATGATTTGTGCAACTGTACTTGAGCCTGGTGTTTACTTTGCGATTAATGCGCCTGCAGCAGTATTGGGTACAACTGTAGAAAGTGCAGCAGAAGCGGTACGTAATCTCGGTTTCGTAGTGACGCCTGAAACATTAAGTCTACTGGCTAAAGAAGTTGGCGAAAGTACCATTCTTTCTCGTACTGGTGGTGCACCAACATTTGCAATTGGTATGGCACATATCATCACGGATATTTTTAATAATCGTTCGATGATGGCGTTCTGGTATCATTTTGCGATTTTATTTGAAGCTTTGTTCATTTTGACTGCGGTTGATGCGGGTACACGTGCTTGTCGTTTTATGGTTCAGGATACCGTGGGTATAGTTGTTCCTGCACTTAAAAATTCACATAACTTCTTTGGAAATATGATTGGTACAGCGGTGGCGGTTGCTGGCTGGGGCTTCTTTGTGTATCAGGGGGTTGTTGATCCGCTGGGTGGTATCAATAGCTTGTGGCCTTTATTTGGTATTGGTAACCAAATGCTCGCTGCTATGGCGCTTATTCTTGGTACGGTCATTCTATTTAAAATGAAAAAAGAAAAGTATGTGTGGGTCACGATTGTACCTACAGTTTTCTTATTCATTACTTGTATGACAGCGGGTTGGCAAAAAATCTTTCATTCAAATCCAAAGATTGGTTTCTTGGCACAAGCAGATAAATTCTCAGCTGCAATTGCTCAGGGTGAAATTTTAAAACCTGCAAAAACACTTGAAGAGATGCAAACGATTGTTTTATCGAATCAGATCAATGCAGCATTGTGTGCATTCTTTATGATTGTTGCGGTCGTAATGTTGGTTGCCGCTGTTGGGGTAATTCGCCGTGCATTGGCAAGCCCAACACCAACAGTTAATGAAGCGCCTGCAGTATATGCTGACCCTGAAGAAACTGTTGTCACGTCTGCAAAGCATTAATTGACTTATAAGTGAGGTGAGTAAGATGAATCTTAAATTCGCCAAAGGTGGTAAGATGGTAATTTATAAAATCATCAAAATGACCATCATGTCGCAAAAGGATCTAATTTTTAATCCTAAGAATTGGTCAAGAATTGCAACATTATGGACACGCTTACAGCAGAGTTTTCGTTTGATGGTTGGTGTACCAGATTATCAAAACTATTTGGAACATATGAAAAAGCATCATCCTGATATGGATGCAATGGATGAGAAAACTTTTCATCGTTACTGTGTAGATGCTCGTTATCCGAGTGCTGGTGGTACGATGAAAAAGTGTCCATGCTGAGATGAGTGTCTAATCATATGGAACAGTACTTTGATGCTGTTTTGAATGGTAGTTAAAACGGTACTTCGGTGCCGTTTTTCATTGGGCAGTGATTTAGGTAAGGTATAGTCAATCTGATGAAAAATTCATACAGTAAAATATCATTTCTCTTAATTATTAAAATTAAAGCGGTCAATAAATTGTTTGATGAGACAAAGCTTGCACTGCCACGCTTTACTTCTAAAGTTTAAATTGTTTTGCGTAGGCGATACTTTACTTTTCAGAGATGAAAAGTAACAAAAATCATTCGTTTAACAGGGTCTTGCGCTGCAAGCAAAGCAGTGCTTTGTTTTTGCTCACATACCCCCGCTCAACATGGCGACATCCATGTCGACTAACGATAGCAAGTCCATCTATGATTCAAAAGGACGAAGTAAATGAATGATCAAAATCTTCTAGTGGGTGTAAATGTTATTAAATATTAATTATTTACATTGGCATATTTGTATGAATTATTAGACGGTTTAACTATATTCGCTATCATTTTTATTCCGTGGACTTAGGTAAATTGTGATTGCAAAGCGTTATTGCAAATTGCCATGAAATAAACATTATAAATTGTCGGATAGTGGACAGTTCATTTCAATTATCTCAGATAAAATGTTGAAACAGAAAAATGACAGAAATATATTGGTTAAAGGGATGTTGAGATGAAGATTTGTATTTATGGCGCGGGAAGTATTGGGTGTTATATTGGTGGTCGATTGGCTGCATCTGGTGTAGACGTAACATTTATGACCCGTCCACGCATGTATGATGAATTATCCAAATCAGGTTTGAAACTTACGGATTATTTAGGGAATAACTTATCTATACCTGCAAATGAACTAAAATTATCACAAGATCCGAGTATTGCTTTGGATGCTGATATTATTTTTGTCTGTGTTAAATCAGCGGCAACTGAACAAGTCGCCAAAGCGCTTCAGAAAATATTCGTTCAAAGTAATGCTGGTCTTAAGCACAGACCTTATATCCTGAGTTTTCAAAATGGATTAAGTAATGTTGCTGTACTTAAACAGTTTTTACCAGATATGACAATCTTAGCGGGGATGGTTCCTTTTAATGTGGCTGCCTTGGGATCTGGACATTTTCATCAAGGTACATCAGGGGCAATTCATGTCAAAAACTTTTCCAAACAACAAGATTTAGCCCAACTTTTTCAGAAATCGCAATTAGATATTGTATTTGATCAGGACATGCTTGCTGTGCAATGGGCAAAAGTTTTACTTAACTTAAATAATTCTATTAATGCCTTATCAAAATTACCTTTAAAAGCACAATTATCGAATTTGCAATATCGTCAATGTCTCGCAATGGCGCAACAAGAAGCACTTGATTTACTGGATTTGGCACAGATCAAACCTGCAAAGTTGACTGCAATTTCTGCACATTTGCTTCCTAAAATCATGAGTCTGCCGAATATTTTATTTAAAATATTAAGTCGTAAAATGCTGAAAATTGATCCGTTGGCACGTTCGTCGATGCAAGATGATTTGATTGCAGGGCGAAGCACTGAAGTTGATTGGATTAACGGTGAGGTGGTGAAGTTAGCACATCGACTCAACACTCAAGCACCCATCAATCAGTTGCTTATTGAATTGATTAAGCAAGCTGAGGTTTCAGATATTGAATTTTCAATAAGTGCAGATGATTTAAAATCAAGATTAAACCATGCTCGAAATAGATGTGTATGAACACATGATTTAGACCCTAAATTGATCTTTAAAGAATGATAAGAATCGTTTTTTAGTCAAAATGAACCAAGTGGCGAAATTCATGAATTGTTGCACTTTGAGTATCCCTTAAAAACGTGTATGTTAATCAAATTACTTAAAAAATTACGATTGGGGAAAATAAGGTGATTTGGGGAACAACACGAGGAAATACACTGCAACAGAATTCCGAATTGAGTGATTTAGACTTATCACGTTATTATCCGAAGGTTGATGAGTTCTTAGTGCAAATTAACCAAATCATTTTAGATAAACAGCAACAAACAAAACTTGCCTTGTGTAGTTTATTGGCTGGAGGGCATTTACTCTTTGAAGATTTGCCAGGCTTAGGTAAAACGACTTTAGCCAGCAGTTTGTCTCGTTTAGCAGGGCTTGATTTTCAACGAATTCAATTTACCAATGATATGCTGGCCAGTGATGTGATTGGGATTAATATGTTTAATCAAAAAGAACATCAATTTGAATTTAAGTATGGACCTATTTTCACTCAAATATTACTTGCGGATGAAATCAATCGTTGTAGTCCAAAAACCCAAAGTGCATTGTTGGAAGCAATGGAAGAGGGTAATGTCACAGTGGATGGTGTCCGTTATACACTGCCACAGCCATTTTGGGTGATTGCAACACAAAACCCACTTTTTCAAAGTGGTACATATAGCCTACCTGAATCTCAGTTAGACCGCTTTCTAATGCGGTTATCCCTGGGTTATCCATCACGTTCAGCAGAAAAATTACTTTTACAACAACATTCTCGTCATGACTTAATTGAAAATTTACAATCCATTTTTAAACAAGAAGAGATTCTGCAATTACAATGTATGGTTAATAACATTGCAATTAATGATTTGGTTTTTGATTATATACTTGATTTAGCTGAAGAAACCAGAAAAGGACGTCATGGGTTGTCTACGCGTGGTGTATTGGCATTGAAAAAGGCTGCTCAAGCGCATGCATTTATTGAAAAAAGATCATTTGTAATTGCAGATGATGTACAAGCCGTATTTGTTGCAGTTACTTCGCATCGTATAGGATTAGGCGAGTCTGAAACTTTAGCTTTGATGCAAAAAGTTCCTGTTCAAGGTTAATTGGGATTTGACCATGTTTGCTAAAAGATTCGTGCAATGGTTGCATCAAAGATTTCGTTATACAGGTATACGCACACTCAAACAAAATGAAGTTTTAGTATTCATATATCAACAAGGCTTCCTCTATCTTGTGCTTATTTTGATCACATTTATTGCGGGAATTAACTATGCAAATAACTTAATTTTAGGTTTTTGCTTTTTAATAAGTGCCATCTTGTGTATTAGTTTTTATTTGAGTTTTAAACAATTGCATGGTGTGACAATAGAAGTCATTGTTGATGAAGTTGGTAAGGTTAATGAAGCTTTTAAAGTCACCGTGATTTTGCAACAACATCGCGCAAGCCCGAAGTTTTTAAATTTTAAATTCGATGATCAATTACTACCTTTTTTATTTCAGGATAAACAACAGCGTGTTGAATTAAATTTTATCCCGCAAAAGCGTGGCAAATTTTCAATTCCTCCAATTCAGATTTATTCAACTTATCCACTAGGCTTAGTCCGAGCATGGACATACATTTATCTGACCCATGATTATTGGATAGCCCCTGAAGCAAAGTCTGGTGTGCAATATTCACATATTCAGGCGAATACGGGTCAACCTGATTTGGACGAGTTTAAAGAGTTAAGAAATTTTAAAATTGGTGATTCATTACAAAGTATTTCATGGAAGCAGGCTGCTCGAGGACAAGGACTTTTTGTGAAGCAGTTTGAGGATTTACTCGATACCCACGCCATGCAAATTGAATATGCAAAAATGCCCAGTGCAGAACATGAAGAAAAACTCAGTTTAATGATGGAATTGGTTGATCGTTGTGAACAAGTACAATCACCTTATTGTATTATTTTACCGCATGCTCAGACTGAAAATGGTGTAGGGGAGCAGCATTATATTCATATCAAAACTTTGTTGGCACAAGCTTGAGGAGTGGGTATGAATAGATCAATTCAAGTTTCAATTTTAGTTGCCTTAAGTTTGATTTGGTTGGCACAGCTTGCTTATATGCCAATTGCCTTGTCGATATTGTTCTTGGTGAATATCCTCGGTTTAGGGGGGTATTATCATAAAATAAATACTCATCAAACACTCAATGTTCCTCGATTTTTGTTGCAAGCGCCGAAGCTATTATTTGCATTTTTTGCCTTATTAATTATCTATCTGCACACTCAAACATTTTTAGGCGTAGAAGCTGGAACTGCCGTACTTTCTACATTCTTATTTGCCAAAGCATTAGAAACCAAGTCTAAACGTGACTTTATTATCCTGTTTAATTTTGCTTTGTTTGTGGGTGCAAGTTTATTTTTACATAGCCAATCTTTTGCAATGGCTGTTTTAGTATTGTGCTGCTTAATCAGTTGCTTGGTTGGATTGTACCGCGTACAGACAGCCAATTTTGAAATTACACAACCTGTTTTAAAATCTCTTAAAAACGACTCATTCCATATCGTTAAGTTTATTGGTTTGGCTTTACCCTTTTTTATTTTACTATTTCTGTTTTTTCCACGCTTGCCTCCACTTTGGCAAATTCCGATTCCCAATAATCAAGCGGTGACAGGATTGAGTGATCGGATGTCCCCTGGAGATATTGCATCATTGTCGCAATCGAGTGCCTTGGCTTTTCGAATTATTGGAGACATGAAACAGTTTCCAAGCCGCAATGAGTTGTATTGGCGAGCGATGGTATTGGATCGTTATGATGGCACAACTTGGACAAGTGATTTAACCAATAAGCAGAGCAAATCCTATTCCAAAATAGCAGGTCAAGTGGATGGATTTCATTATCGATATTTAGCCAGTGATCCAAGTCAGCAGTGGATCACAGGTTTAGAAAAATCGATACCGATAGAACAACGTTTTGAACTACATCAAGACTGGTCTATTACACCGAAACGGCTTGTACAACGGGTACAACCCATCGAATTGCAATGGATTGGTCAGCGTATACAGGATGTTCAAGCCCCGGCGTTTGAACAATTGATGCTTAAAAATAATCTAAAATATCCTAAAAATCGTGATCTACAAGCGCAGAAGTTTGCAGTGAGTATGTATCAACAAAGCCAAGAAACCCCTGATATCTATATTCAAAATATTCTAAACTGGTATAAAAAAGAGAATTTTGTTTACACGCTAGCTCCGGGGAAATTGGGGAATCACCGAATTGATGAGTTTTTATTTCAATCAAAACAGGGTTTCTGTGAACACTATGCCTCAAGCTTTGTTTTGCTTATGCGTTATGTCGGAATACCTGCTAGGGTCGTCACAGGCTATCAGGGTGGAGAACTTGCACCTGACGGAAAAAGTTGGGAAGTACGTCAGTTAGATGCTCATGCATGGGCAGAAGTGTATCAACAAGGACAGTGGCGTCGAATTGATCCTACAGCCATCATTGCGCCGATGCGAATAGATCAGGGAATGCAAACGACCATAGATGGCAATGCAGCGTTTTTTGGGGATGCAGCTTATTCAAATTTACGTTTTCAGCATTCATCCGTATTGAGAACATTAAGAGTCTGGAGTGACTACGCAAGTTTTCAATGGCAAAGCAAAGTCGTGGGTTATGATGCGGAAAAGCAAAGTGGGTGGATGAAAAAACTGGGGCTAACTTCAATCTATAGTTATGGACTAGTTTTAATTTTTGGGATAATTGGATTGTTACTGATTTACTGGGGAGTGACAAAACTTTTTCGAGTGCGTCAGATGTCTGAACTCGAGCGCTTGATTTTTAAATTTAATCAGCAGTTACCTGAGCTAAATCAAAAAGCACAATTTGAAACTTTTCAACAATGGATGTCTCGTTTAGCAAGTCAGGTTGAAGAAAAAAGTTCCTTTGAACAGGCAAATCAAGTTTTTCAAAAAATCACGTATTTAGCTAATGAAAATCAACAAGATATTCAAAAAATTAAGAAATTGCTTAAAGAGTGTTCGAATGCGTTAAAAGCTAAAAAATAAGTCTTGTCATATTGCTGAAAAATGAATAATATTCTCAGCACTTCAGGTGTATAGCTCAGTTGGTTAGAGCGCTACGTTGACATCGTAGAGGTCTCCAGTTCGAGTCTGGATATACCTACCAAGACATTAAATTCATATAAACTTACATATATTTGTATGCATGTAAAACCCTAAATTATAATGATTTAGGGTTTTTTTATGCCATTATATACCCTCATATCTAAGCATACACCATCAAATTTCTTGTATCACGCTGTGTATCATGGTTTTATAATTGAACTCATGATACAAATATCTGTGACATAAAATGAAAAGAGCAGCAATAAAGAAACGCCCATTATCAGATACGACTTTGGCTAGTCTCGAACCTGAAGATAAGGACTATAGGGAATTGGATAGTCTTGGGCTGTACTTCCTCGTTCAAAAGCAAGGTACAAAATCATGGCAATTAAGATATAAAAAAACTGATGGGAAATGGTCGTGGATGGGTTTAGGGGCGTATCCAGCCATAAGTGGCGCTTTAGCAAGGAAAAAAGCAAGTGAGTTATTGGAGAAGCTATCAAATGGCGAAGAAATAAATACATGCAGATCAGTTAAACAAAAAAAAATAGAAAATGAAAATCAGCGTTTTAAGGTTTTAATGTTCGATTGGTTAGATACAAAAGGGTCTCATTGGGGAGCTGATACGTATGATAAGGCAGTTAAATCAATCAAACGGCACATCATCCCAGTATTTGGTGAGAGAGATTTCACAGCTATATCACCTAAAGAGTGGTTTGATTTTTTTCAAGGTTTACAACGTAACTTAGGTATTTATACCCAAGTGGAAAAATTAACATCATACGTCCGTAATGCCTATGACTGGGCAAAGTTTCAAGAGAAAATCGTTTTCAACCCTTTGGAAGGGATTACAAAGCACTTAGATAAAAACAACGGCGGAAACATGAAGTTTGTCGAAATGTATGAGCTTCCAGCCTTAATCCATGCCATTAGGACCTATCCTAAAAGAGACATGGCGATAGGGTTGGAATTATTGGTCTTATTATTTCCTAGACCTGTTGAACTACGTTATGCCACTTGGGAGCAATTCGATCTCGATCAAGCGGTATGGATCAAGCCAGCTGAAATCATGAAAAAGGATATTGCCCACGCCGTGCCACTACCCCACCAAGCCATAGTTTTACTGAAAGAGTTATACACGTTTAAAACGGAATCTGATTTATTGTTTGTAGGTCGTGGGAGTTTGGTAGAACCTGTTTCAGACAATACGTTTAATCAAGCCCTAAATCGTTTAGGATATAAAGGTAGGCAGAACCCCCATGGGTTTAGGCATATTGCAAGCACAGCGTTAAACAATCGATACAGTGATAAGGAGCAAGTAGTGGAAGCAACGTTAGCTCACCTTAAAAAAGGAGTTAAAGGTGTATATGACAAAGGCGCACACTTTGAAGAACGAAAAGATATGATGCAGTGGTGGGCAGATGAAATTGATCGTATGACAAATGGATAGTAGTTTATTCAATATTATAGCTTGGGTATATCTTTGTTTATATTGATATTCGGTGTATATGTTTTATTGAAAATTTTCGTCTTCAAGCTACATTAACATTTGGATAAAACATAAATTAAAATTTAGATTGATTTAATTGGAGGTTTTAATTTTGCCTATTTATACTTCTAAGAAGACTGTTATGCAATTTTCTGAATATGTGTATTTCCCATTAAAGGAAGGGGTTGTAAATAAGTTAATTATATCAAGTAATTATATTGATTTTATTATTCGTGAAAGTTGTGATAATTCTGTTGTTTTGTATACTATTGATGAACAAATCAATCTAATTCAAAACTCGTATTTATGTTTTAACGAAATAAGTATTTTGGATGCATTGGGACTAGAACAAGCATTTATAAATAGAGAAAGTAATATGAATTATAAGGAAAGTTTAATTGAAGCTGTTTTCCAATTACAAGAAAAAGGAATTTTGAAGAAGTTCGAAATCATTGATAGTGATTGTAAGGGACGAAATGCAATTTCTTTTGATAAATTTATAAAAGAAATTAGTTTAAATACAAAGTCTTCCGAAGATGATGTTTTTGAAAAAATAGATATTTTTATAAGTGGTTTATACTGGTATACCAAGCAATTTTTTTATGCAAACAATACAGAAACGGCAAATTTTTTTAAGACTTATAGTCGTTTTAAGTTAAATAAAAATGAGACAGATGAATCACTTAGTGCAAGGGAAATTGGTACAATAACTGCAATTTTTAACGCTTTAAATTTACTTTTACCTTACGATAAAAAATATGGAATTGATAAAATTCCAAAGAAGCGAAAAGCAGTAAAACTATTTCTAAAAAAAATTGCAGAATCTGTTCTTTTAAATACAAAAAGACCTCATGGGGTTAAGTCGAATATTGAGAAGCTACTCAGAGGCAAAGGACAGCATCTTCCTGACGATTTTCCAAGTGATCAAACTGTAGCGAAATGGTTTAAAAACTAAATAAATTATATCTCGATTATTTTTAAATATTTAATGTTATATTTATCAGTAAATTGAGTGGATAAAATTATAATTATAAAAAATAAAATTCTAATTATAAGAATTAAAAAAAAATTTATTTAAAGATGTGTTTATGGTTTTTTATACCATTACTTATACAGGAATAAATATGAACAAACTCCCCCCAATCCGCATCTCATTTAATGAGGCTTGTCGCATTCTTGATTTATCAAGACAGGGGCTTTACGAGCTCATTTCCAGAGATCCAGAGTTAGCTGCTTGTGTTATTAAAGATGGTAACTCAAAACAGTCTAATGTTTATTTACTTTATGCAGAATTACAAATATGGGCAAAAAGTAAAGCTTCACAAAATCAAGGAGTATCGACATGAACCTAAATGATCAAAAACTTTTTCGAAAATATTTTTCGAAAATATATAGCTATTTAAAAGAGAATTGTTTGGTATTAAATTACCTAAATGATTGCGATCAAAATATTGATTTTATCAGAAAACTCTCAATTATTTATGCAAATGAGACAATCAAAATTTTATCAACGGACCCATCTATCGGCGATCAACTTTCCCAAATATATTCAAACTTTTATAGAGTTTTAGAATTAAGTATTTATAAAAGAATAGAAATTTTGGGATGTGAAATTCGCCCTACAGATGAAGAAGATATTAAAATTTTTATAGACAATTTCATAACGACTGTAAGAAATTATAATTATATCAAACTGAATAAACCACCTATTTAAAATCACGAGTAAAGAACTAACTCAGACCTTTCGCCATAGAGATATGGCGAGATGAGGAGCTTTTATGCAAAATTTAGAACAAATCAATCTAGAACAGAGTCAGGAAATGCTCAGTTTACTAAGTTCTACGGATAACTTAACTTTTCAAACTTTCTGTGAAAGTTCCAATTGTAAAACAAAAGCCCGTACTTTCAATGGCTCTTTTAAACAGCATGTGAAATCCCTTATCACCTTAGATGCCATGGAAATTTCCCCTATAGCCTGCATTACTGCACCCGAAAAACGTTGTGGTAAAACACAATTCTTGAATGTGATTAGCGAACTTGTAAAACGCCCCATGCCTACTTCCAATATAACTGCCGCAGCATTATTTAGGAGTATCGAAAAATGGACGCCAACATTATTGATTGATGAAGCTGATTCTTTCATAAAAGATAGTGAGGATTTAAGAGGAATATTAAATGCTGGACATGGCAGACGTAGTTCTTATGTCATTCGTACTGTTGGTGACAATCACGAACCTAAAAAATTTAATGTCTGGGGTGCAAAAGCAATAAGTGGTATCGGGCACTTACCAGATACCCTTATAGGTAGCTTAGAAAATGTGCGAATAGTTTGATAACTCGTAATACTCGTTCACTACCGTATAGGTAGCTTAGAAATGGTAATGCAACAGCACAAGATGATTGGAGAAGTTCACTACTGTATAGGTAACTTAACGAACTTAAAATTAATTGGATATAGGTTTAATGTGACTGGAAAAGTCTAATCAATTGAAAAATTTCGATATTATATTTAAAACAAAATTTGACAAAATGAGTGACATAATCTTTGACATTATTACAATTAAAATTTGACTAAATTTATGATTTATAATAATAATGTTTTGACATTTTATTTGACAAAAAAATTGACAAAATGCCTGATCAAAGTAAAGTTTGGCTAGATGACACAACTTTAAGAGTCATGACGTACAAGTCCGGCTCTTTTACCTTTCAGCTTGGGTTTGACTTAGAGCAGGTTACACCTATGCTTGATCGTGTAAACGATGCACAGAATAGATTTAATAAAATGCCAAGTTTGCCTCAAATTATAGATCAAGTACAAGAAAAGGTTTTAGCGAGTAGTATTTATAGTACAAATACCATTGAAGGTGGTCAATTTACAGAGCAAGAGACGAAGGAAATTTTAAGACTAGATCCTAAGACAATACAAAAGACCGAGGAGCGTCGTCTCACCAATCTTAAAGAGGCAATAGATTGGATCAAACAGTTCAGTCAAAAAAAATTACAACCTAAAGAGGGTCAAAGTATATCCTTAATGTCCGTCATTAAGTTACATAGCCTGGTATCGCAAAATCTAGAAGAACAACATAATCCAGCAGGGCAATTTAGGAATAATCAACCTAACCAAAAAACAGTGGTAGGTAATAGCGAACATGGTGGTACATATCGTCCACCAAAATGTATTGAAGATATTGAGTATCTTATAATAGCTTGGATTGAATGGTTAAATAGCCCGAATGTGATTAATCAGCCCGCTATTATCCGTGCTTGTTTAGCACATTATTACTTTGAATTGATTCATCCATTTTGGGATGGTAACGGACGAACAGGACGTTTAATTGAAATGTTACTGCTTGAACAATCAGGCTACCGATTTAGTTCGTCAGCGATATGGGCATATTATCAAATCAATATTCATGAGTATTTTGCTTTGTTTAATGCATGTCGAAAAGCTGCTGATAGAAAGGAATCTTCAGCCAATCAATCTTTTATTGAGTTTGTGCTAAAAGGGATGTTCGAGACCATTAATAATTTACATGATCAAAGTAATGGATTAATCGGCTTTTTGTTGTATCAAACAGCTTTAAATGATGCCAAATTTAGTAAACGGATCTCAGATAGACAATTTAATTTAATTCAAACAATTATGTTTGTAACAGGACAAACGAAAAAGTTTTTAAACCAAGCTGAGTTATATCGAATACCACAAATCCAAGTTTTATATACAGGTAAAACAGAACGTACTTTTTATCGTGATATTGCTAGATTGGTTGAGCTAAACTTTTTAGATGATCAAGATGGATTGATTGTTGTTGGCGAGTCAGTTTAAATATGATGAGTTTATAAATTGCTTGGCAATATTTTATAAATTTTTTGCAAATGAAGCAAAAGTAGGAAAATTTGGATTGTATAGATTTTAGTGAAACAGAAGGTAATTCTAAAATTTTACCCCAATATTTTTTAGCTCTTTAACAACTTAATAAAATCAATAAGTTATAATTGTAAGTAGAAACTTGGGTCATTTGATGATTTTAAGGTTTAACTTACTGTTATTATTTTATTTTTTGTTTTAAAATTATAGTTCACTACCGTATAGGTAGCTTAGAAAAGAAATGGTGCTTCGAGAGGCGATTTGGTGAAGTTCACTACCGCATAGGTAGCTTAGAAAATCTATGTCCGTATCATCTATAAATGCAAAATGTTCACTACCGCATAGGTAGCTTAGAAAACAATCTTTAACAGTTGTAATTTCTACTTTAGGTTCACTACCGCATAGGTAGCTTAGAAAGTCCACCCCCACGGTTCCAACGAGGGAATTGCGTTCACTACCGCATAGGTAGCTTAGAAATACATATGCTGCTTGGGGCATCAAAAAAGCATGTTCACTACCGCATAGGTAGCTTAGAAATTGCTAACGTTTTGAATTGCCGAAAAGTCTGAGTTCACTACCGTATAAATCCCTTAAAAATATAAACGCCTTAACATCTTCGCTAAATTTAGGAAAGTACAAACGATATGGAATAATTTTTATAGTAAATAAAATACAATAATTTAAATGATAATTATTTGCATTATTAATTGCATTTGAATATTTGGTAAAATACAATGTGCAACAATTCTTACACAATCCCTCCGTAATTTGAGTTGCGTATTAACATGAATAAACAATTAACACTTCAAGCACTATCTCTCTCCATACTCTCAGCAATGTCAATTTCAACATATGCAAACGAGACTTCAGAAGACTCTTCCAAGCTTAAAACGATCGTCGTTACAGCAAGTAGTCAGGCGGTCGATGTTAAAGAAGCACCAGCCAGTATTAGTGTGATTACCAGTGAAGATATAGAAAAACAACCGGTGGGTAGTCTTGGCGAGTTATTAAGTAAAGTACCTGGGGTTACTGGTGGAATTAGTCCTAGCAAAGAAGGCTCTAAAATTAAACTACGCGGTTTACCTGACAATTACACACTGATTCTCGTGGATGGTAAACGTATCGGTTCTTCCCGTGATGTCAGTTATCGTCCAGATTTAGGACGTCAGGATTTAAACTGGATAACTCCAGATATGATTGAAAGAATTGAAGTTGTACGAGGACCAATGTCTTCATTGTATGGATCAGATGCAATGGGTGGTGTCATTAATATCATCACCAAAAAAATCCCAAGTGTTTGGGGTGGCAATGTCACACTAAATTATACTCAACCTACAACGTCTTCAGATTTAGGTACGACTTTACAAACAGGCGTGATGGCTGCTGGTCCATTGACGGATACACTGGGGTTACGACTAACCGCAGGAATGACTGAAAGAGAAGCAGATAAAAAATATAAAGCGGGTGATGGTACAACAGGTTCTAAAGATCAAAACTATAATGCAATGTTACACTACCAGCCAACAGACAAACAGTCATTTAGTTTTGAAGCAGGGCATAGCATTCAAAAGAATGAGAAAGGTTCGCAAATTAATCAAACTACGGGAGCTGAACAAGCCACAAGTTGGGGTGCTGCAGAATTAGAACACAATACATTCAGCATTTCGCATCAGGGTGACTGGGCGATTGGTCAATCTAAATTAAGTGCCTATTACAATGATTATGATTCGAGTGTAGGTGAACTTACGACTAAATCAAATGAAATGATCGTTGAAGGTAGTTTAACCATGCCATTTGAAGTGGTGTTTAAGCAAGCCTTGACTGTTGGGGGGCAATGGAAACGACAAGAATTGACCAATTCAGATACCATAGGAACATTACCAGGTGGAAGTTGGGATGGAAAAGGTTATAGTGATCCAAAAGTGGAAAATAAGAACTGGGCATTATTCTTTGAAGATAATATTTCACTGCTAGAAAATTTGACTTTCACTGTCGGTAACCGTTTAGATCATGATGATAAATATGGAACTCATCATAGTCCACGTGGATATTTAGTTTATAGTCCAACTGATGACCTTGTTATTAAAGGTGGCGTTGCAAAAGGTTTCCGTGCACCCACGGTAAAAGAGTCTTCTCCAGGTGGTGCTACTCAATCAGGTGGGAATGGTTGTAATGGATTGAAAGGTCAAGATTGGTATGACGAAAAGGGCGTATCTCACACTTATGAACGTGGGGGCTGTTATATGACAGGTAATCCAAACTTAAAGCCTGAAGAAAGTACAAACTATGAGATTGGTGTGAACTATACTGGCTTTGGAACAGACTTAGGGTTGACATTCTTCCATACAGATTTTAAAAATAAAATCGCTTATTCTCCACTCGGTTTTTTTTATGGAAATTGGTTTACGCGTAATGAAAATATACAAAGTGCAGTAACACGTGGTATCGAGATGGTGGCAAATTTCCCAGTCCTTGATAATTTAAAATGGAATAATAATGCCACCTATTTCTTAAAAGCAAAAAATGAAGACACAGGTGCAAATCTAATTAATACATCAAAATTAACAATAAACTCAGCATTGAATTGGCAAGCATCAGATCCACTGAATGTTGAATTGTCTGCACAATATTTAGGTAAGCAATATTTAAGTGATAAGACAGCGACGCCGACAATGCAAAAACCACACACCATTGTAAATTTAACCAGTAATTATAGAGTAAATGATAAATTAACGCTTCGTGGCGGTTTAACTAACTTATTAGACAAGAAACTATCGAATGGTTCAGATACTTATTTGGTTGAGCGCCAAAAAGTATTTGTGGGTGCAACCTATAAATTCTAGTCGACACATCGAATTTTTAAGTTTAATACAATCTTTTTAGAAATGAATTAATAAAACCACCTTCGGGTGGTTTTTAAATAGGTATTTAAAAGGGACGAATAAGTAGTCAAAATGCTGCTGTATGAATTTAAATGGTCAATTTGATGAGGTGATGACTTTTATGAATAAAAGCGACGTATCTTCTAAATACTGGCTGGGGAAAATCTCAATTGGCTATGGCATTGGATATTTTGAAGGTAATGTTGGCGACAACGATTTACATCGACACCACGCACACCAATTAAGTTTTGCAAAAAATGCAGGAGAATGTATTCAGGTCAGTGGTGAGGAACAATGCATATTTAGCAGTGGCGTATATATTACAGCAAATACATTGCATCATTTAAAGTCAGGAACATATTGTTCAATTTATATTGATCAAACACATTTTCTTGCCGAGATCATCCATCAATACCTACAACCCATTTCCACAATGACCGTATTACCTGAAGATTTGGTGATTGTACTTCGTAAATATTTTATCCAGCAGCGTCATCACGACAAAGCTTTTCAAATGCTGTTAAATTACTGTGGAATTAATCATTTTAAACAACCCACGATACGAGAACAGCATCTTTCAAATTTTCTTAGTTCGAGTAAACAGCAAGACTTAACCCTTAAACAAATCGCAGAACAATTTAATCTCTCAGAAAGTCGTTTTAGTCACTGGTTTAGTGAAAGCTTTGGTATTTCTTATAGAAGTTATCGTAAATGGTTACGACTACTTCAAACGATTCAATCAGCTGGTCAGCAAACTACCCTGACAAATGTGGCATATCAATCCCACTTTTCTGATCAAGCTCATTTCAGTAGAACGTGCAAACAGATGTTTGGTATTCAACCTTCACTGTTAAAATTCATTCCATCGATCGAACAGATTCCGATGTGGCAACCATCTGATCCTATACTTGAATAGTAATCTAGCTGTTTCATTCAATTCTTTTCACTTTCTAATCCGCATACTGAAATGACATTTTAAACGGAAAAGGAGTGATGAATTGAATACATTGTTAAAGATGTCATTCAGATATTTATTTTACCCAGTTTGGATGGCTTTGACTGTCTGGGTCATGTTCGTGATTCTATCGGGGCAGATGACATATTGGCCAAGTTCGATCTTATTTATTGTGCTGAGTGGTTTGATGATTGCTTTGGCTGAATATCATTCGCCCTATCAGCCGAATTGGTTAGAGTCACATCAAGATGGATTGACCGATATTTTACATGCTATTTTTAATTTAGTTTTGATTGTTTCTGTATCTAAAATAATTGAAATATTGGACATATTTAGATTTTTCCCACGTCTCTGGCCGGATCAATGGTCATGGTTTTGGCAACTTATGCTTGTCGCCTTGGTGATCGACTTTGGATTGTGGTTGATGCATCGTTTCAGTCATCGTTATAAGTTTCTATGGAAATTACATGCAATTCACCATCATTCTAGTCGGCTATACTGGTTGAATGCTGAAAAAAGGCATCCATTGAGTGCCTTAATACTTGCAGGACCAAGCCTTATGATTCTTGCAATCTTAGGAGCTCCAAGTATATTGATTGGTTGTTGGATGATGTACATGGCAGTACACTTATTTTTTCAACATGCCAATGTGGACTATCGAGTCGGCGCTTTAAAATATATTTTTGCTGTTGCTGAAGTACATCGCATTCATCATAAACACGGGCATGGTCGGAAAAATTTTGGTGAGGTGTTTATTTTCTGGGATATTATTTTTGGAAGCTTCTATTATGAAAAGCAAAATATTAAACCAGATCAAGTCGGTGTACGTAGCCCAATTCCAAATGAATATTTGGCGCAATTAAAATGGCCATTTCAAAAGTAGTCAGACAGATGCCTAGTTTAGAGCAAATTAAACTCATGCATTTCTGGTAGTCAAATTTAGTACTGACTAAAAGGACTATTATTTTATAAGCATAAAGTGGTCATCACGACCACTTTATAGTTTTATTTTTAAAGCTCAAACACATTACTAGATTGAATTTATTTAAGCTCGGATTTAATCATAAATTTAAAAACAGAATTACCAACTGTAGCGAACACCTACATTAAAGTTTGTGGGTGCACCATAATAACTATTGGTTGTCGCTAAATGATATTTTTCATTGAATAGATTATTTACATTGAGATTGACCAACAAATTTTCATTGATTTTATAACGTGCCATCAAATCAACGAGTGTATAACTGTCTTGAGTAAAGCGTGTATTTACAGGGCGGGTCACATCCGAATAAATATCGCTTTGCCAACGTAGACTGCCACCTACTGTCAGTGCTTTATCGAAATAAGGCAGGGTATAAGTGGTAAATATTTTTGCTGTATTGTTAGGGATATTGGTATTTATGGCGTTGTCTTTATTATCCTTTGATAGATTACGAGTGAAACTTCCTGAAACTTGCCATAACTCTGTCAGTTTTCCAGTTGCTTCTAGTTCAAAACCTCTACTTTCTGTACCTGATTCAGCGCGATAAGCTTGCGAGCCATCTGGAGCAAAAACTCCATCGACAGCAATGGCTTTATTGTCTTCTTTGGTTTGATAAATGGCAGCACCAATATTTAATTGATTGTCGAAGAACTCACCTTTAATTCCAAGCTCAGTGCTATTTCCAACAAGTGGATCTAAATAGTCACCACTCACTGTTTTTCTGTCTTGTGGAGAAAAGATACTGGTATAACTGGCATAAGTGGTCCACTGCTCAGTCAAATCATAAGTCAGTCCAATATATGGAATCACTTCACCTGTTTCTTTACGTGATGTTGTTTCGGTAGTGTTTGTGGCATTGTCGTGATTTTTGGTTACACGTTTCCAATCTTCAACGCGTGTCCCCAAGATAATGGCAGCTTTGTCTGAAGGCTTTAATCGAACAGCGCCGAATATAGAGCGACTACTGTCATCACCACTGTACCAGCCATCAATCATTGTTTCTGGACGAGTTGGATTATGCCCATCCCAAGTGAAAATATTACCTAGATTACCATCCCAAGACATTCCATTATTCCAACCGGAATATGTTGGGCGTTGATTGTCACTTTTTGTATAGGTTGTACCCACGACCACGTCATGAGTTTGGTTAAATAGATTAAAGGAACCATTTAAGGTTAAATTGAATAGATTCTGTGTAGGTTCATAATCCCAACGTGTGGCATAAATTAAAGCGCCAGCACCTGTTTGTTTTTCAATTCCTGAACTATATGCATAGCCGACTACCTCATCAGAAGAGGTTTCAGTTCGAGAAATCGTTCCCTTGAGTTTCCAATTGTCATTAAATTTATGTTCAATATCTGCAAAATAACCTGTTGTTGAACGGTCTGAATAGGTCCAGTCAGCTGCCGCTGAATCAGAACGTGACCAATTGATCAGTGATTCATCTTTATAGTATGAAGGTAAGCCCCCACGTGCGATGCCTGTAATATCAATTTGTTGGTGGCTGATACCGAAACTTGCTTTGGTTCGATCAGTCAAATCAGCTTCAAGTACACCATAAGCAACTTTACGTTCTTCAGCATAACGATCGATATAAGAGTCACCATCTTGATAAGCCAATACGGCACGACCACGAATACTTCCTGATTGGTTTAATGGTGATGAAACATCAATATCGGTACGATATGTGTCCCATGAGCCAGCACTTGCACTCACTGAAGTTTTAAAATTCTGTAATGGTTTTTTCCTAACCATGTTGATACTGGCACTTGCTGAACCGGCACCTGTCATTAAACCATTAGCACCACGTACAATTTCGATACGGTCAAAAAGCGCAGTATCTTGGCTTTGAAAGATACTTGAATAAGAGTTCAGGAGTTTTACACCATCCAATAAGTAATTGTCTACGCTTTGACCACGAGCATAAATTGGTGTGTTATCGGAGCCGATATTACCGCCTTGATTTATGGTTAAACCCGCAGCTTGAGTGACCACATCTGTTAACTGAGTGAGATTTTGATCTTCCATTTGCTGGCGAGTAATCACGCTCACCAGTTGCGGTGTTTCTTTTAAGCTGAGGGCTAATCCAGTGGATGCCGTGGTTGCTTTCGCCGTATAAAGACCTGTTTCTTCGGTTGTTAATGTATCACTGTTGGTAGCAGTGACCGTAATGGTCGGAAGTTGTTCGGAGTTTTGTGGCAGGTTCTCAGTATTATCTGATGCCGCAAATAATGATCCATTGACTAAAATAGATCCACCCCAAAGTACAGTTCGAATAGCCACAGTCAGAGCATGCTTAGCTTGATGTTCCTTCATAAGATTCTCATACGAGTTATATTTATCTATTAGTCGTTTAATGTGAAAAAAAAGCTCAAATTTTTCTAACTTTTTTACTTTTAGACAATTTGGAAATAAAAATATTAAAAAGAAATTCTTATTATTTTATATAAATCAGTAGCTTGATGTTAATCTTGTAAAGCCTTTATCTAATCGAGAAAATTTTAATCTGATCACGATATATCTAGTTCAAGGTATTGTTATAGGTTTTAGAACAAGCGCTGAATGCCTGCTTCATATCTCTTTTTACTGTGGCCTGTGAAATATTGAGTTGCTGACCAATGGCGCGATAAGTCATTCCTTCTAACTGAGATAATAAAAAAACCTGAGCAACTCGATTGGGAAGGTTTTCAAGGGTTTGTTGGACCTGATTCAAAGTTTCGCGCATGCAGATTTGATGTTCGGTCGAAGGATAATCATCTTGAGGGATTGAGGGGAGTGTCTCTAAATAACCTCGTTCAATTTGCTGATGTCGCCAATGATCAATGATGACATGTTTGGCTATGCCCAATAGCCATGCTTTGGGTTCTTTGATTTCTTCAAAACGATAGTTGCTTTTTAATGCACGATAAAAAACTTCTTGACTCAAGTCTTCTGAAGAGTGGTGATTATGCAGCTTATGCTTAAACCACAAAACCAAACTACTTTGATAGTCTTGATAAATATGGTTGAACCATTGCTGTTTTTCTAAGTTCAAATTCATTGAAGTTGCCTGTTGAATCAGCGAACAGAACAAAGTTTTGCTGGGTAGATATAAGTATTGAAAATAATGATAGTGATAATGATTATTAAATGTAATAATAAACATTACAAAAAGCAACATGTAGTATTGAACTGATTTAAATCAAGTTTCATCAAGCGAATGGATGAAATGAGCACTGATTTTTAGTGAATTGTCACTTTATTTGGTTTGATCTTTGTAAATATCGCGAATTCTGCGACTGTCTGAATAAGAGTTTTTATGAGTAATCCATTAGTCAATATAAGCCCCAAAAAGAGTTCACTTCAGCAGAAGTTTAAATATTTAATTGGATTAATCATTCTCATTGGCTCGGCGCTAGCAGGTTTTTATTGGAAAAAATCGACGTCTAAACCTGTAGAGGAATACAGTCAGTGGAGTAAACCTGTTCCTGTAAGAACAGTATCCGTACAGCAGCAAAATTTACAACTTGAGATCAAAGCTATAGGAACGGTAATTCCTGCACATACAGTCAATGTTCAAAGTCAAGTTTCTGGTGTGCTACAACAAATTTATTTTAAAGAAGGTCAATGGGTTAAAAAAGGCGAGCTACTTGCACAACTAGATCCTGCAGCGTTTCAAGTTGCATTGGCACAGGCGCAGGGCACCCAGCAGCAAAATTTAGCACAACTGCAAAATGCAGAAACAGAGTTAAAACGTTATCAATTACTGTTTAAGCAAGACTCGATTGCCAAACAGCAAGTCGAGCAACAACAAGCATTGGTGAATCAGCTTAAAGGGCAAATACAATCGAACAAAGCCCAAGTTGATGCGGCTAAATTACAGCTCTCGTTTACACGAATTTATTCACCGATTGCAGGGCGAGTAGGCTTTAGACAAAAAGATGCGGGTAATTTAATTCAGGCCAATGAAACAACAGGCTTGGTCACAATTACTCAAGTCCATCCTATTTATGTGCAATTTGCAGTTGCCGAAAATTATTTGATGGGGCTACGTGATACTTTGAAAAAAGGACAGCAAATTGAAGTGAGTGCATGGGACAAAAGTGAGCAAAACAAGTTAGCGATGGGACGTGTACAATCACTGGATAATCAGATTGATGTCAGTACCGGGACATTAAAGCTAAAAGCAGTGTTTAACAATCAAGACGATACTTTATTTCCAAATCAATTTGTCAATGTTCGCTTGAATACACAGACGATTCAGAATGCCATCACGATTCCAAATGATGCTGTGCAACATGGCGCCAAAGGAACCTATGTTTATATTGTTAATCCACAACATAAAGCTGAAATTCGCATGCTAAAACTGGGCATGACTTCAAACGGTCAAATTGAAGTGATAGAGGGTTTAACAGCAAAAGAGCAGGTGGTTTTAGAAGGGATTGATCGACTATCAGAAGGAAAAGAAGTTCAAATCGTTTCAGATCAGCGCCAACAAACTTCAAACGTGGACGCAACTCAGAGATAAATCATGAATATTTCACGATTCTTTATTTTACGTCCAGTCGCTACGACGCTGTTAATGCTTGCCTTGTTATTCAGTGGTTTCTTAGTTTGGCGTTTGCTCCCTGTATCTGCTTTGCCACAAGTCGATTATCCGATTATTCAGGTATATACCTTTCAACCCGGTGCAAATCCCGATACGGTGCAAAGAACCATTACCGCGCCACTTGAACGTGAAATGGGGAAAATTGCAGGGTTGAAACAGATGTCGTCCAGTAGTTCTGTTGGTGCGTCGGTAATTACTTTACAGTTTGAACTCAGTGCGGAATTGGGTGTAGTTGAGCAAGAAGTGCAGTCCGCACTCAGTACAGCCAGCAATAAGTTACCCAGTGATCTGCCCACACCGCCTGTGTATCGCAAGGTTAATCCTGCCGATGTTCCAGTGATTACTTTGGCCATTAGTTCTGATACTTTGCCTTTAACTACAGTCTATGACATGGTTGATACACGTGTTGCTCAGAAACTTTCACAACTGACTGGTGTGGGCATGGTCAGTCTTGCAGGTGGGCAAAGACCTGCAATACGGGTACAAATGAATCCAGCAGCGCTTGCTTCTTATAAAATGAGTGCAGAGCAAGTACGAACAGCGATTCAGTCAGCCAATGCCAATCAACCAAAAGGCAGTTTTGATGGTCCTTTTCGAACCACAATGTTGGATGCCAATGACCAGATTCGCTCAATTCACGATTATGAAAATTTAATTTTGCGATGGAATAACGGCGCACCGATACGTTTAAAAGATGTGGCAAAGATCATAGAAGGTAGTGAAGATCGTTATATGGCAGCTTGGGCAGACAGCCAGTCAGCGATTTTGGTGAATATTCAACGCCAACCGAATGCCAATGTGATTCAGGTTGCTGATCAAATTAAGCAGGTATTGCCTGAATTACAAAAGAATTTGCCTGAAAACGTTAAAATTCGGGTTTTAACAGATCGTACGGAAAGTATTCGAAGCTCAATTCGCGATGTACAAAAAGAATTGGTTTTTGCTGTTTGTCTTGTGGTCATGGTGACCTTTCTGTTTTTAAAGAATTTATCTGCAACCATCATTCCAAGTATTGCTGTACCGCTTTCAATTATTGGTACTTTTGTGGTGATGTATTTTCTAGGTTTCTCTGTTAATAATCTGACCTTAATGGCACTGACGATTGCGACGGGTTTTGTGGTCGATGATGCGATTGTGATGCTGGAAAATATTGCACGGCACCGAGAGTCTGGAGAAAATTTATTACAAGCAGCATTGAAAGGTGCTCGAGAAATTGGCTTTACTCTTATATCTTTGACAGTCTCATTGATCGCAGTACTGATTCCATTACTGTTTATGGGCGACGTCGTTGGGCGCTTATTCCATGAGTTCGCAGTCACTTTGGCCGCAGCAATCGCAATTTCTTTGGTGGTGTCTTTAACATTAACACCGATGATGTGCGCCTATTTACTCAAAAATACTCAGCTTGTAACTTCAAAAAAGTCTTGGAGCTTAGATCAAGTTATTGATTATTATGCTAAAGGGTTGGCGTGGGTTTTTCGCCATCAACCCCTGACCTTAGTCGTAATGTTGAGTACAGTATTGCTGGCAGGATTCTTATATTGGGCGATTCCCAAAGGATTTTTCCCAGTGCAGGACAGTGGGGTGATTCAAGTCGTAACTGAAGCACCAGATGATATTTCATTCCAAGCCATGAGTGAACGTCAGCAAAAACTTGCCAGTCAAATTCTCAAAGATCCTGCGGTTGAAAGTTTATCTTCATTTATTGGGGTAGATGCCAATAATCCGAAACTGAGCAATGGGCGTATTTTAATTAACCTAAAGCCACATGCTGAGCGTGATGATGCTGATCTGGTGATGTCCCGTTTGCGTAAACAAATGAGTCAAGTTCAAGGTATTTATGGATGGATACAACCTGTACAGGAGTTGAGTATTGAAGACAAAATTAGTCGGACTCAATATCAACTCAGCTTAAGTGCAACACAAGCTTCAGACTTAGAAAAATGGACGCCTCTATTGGTAGATGCATTGGCACAACGTTCTGAATTTGCAGATGTCACCAGTGAGGGGAGTGGACAAGGTTTACAGGCATTTATTGAGGTCAATCGAGATGCTGCATCTCGTTTAGGTTTAAGCGTTGAAGATATTAGTTTGGCTTTACAGAATTTATTTGCCCAACGTCAGATTGCGACACTGTATACCCAATCAAATCAGTATCGTATTGTCTTAGAGCTCAATCCTGATTTGACACAAGGTTTGGATCATTTAGGGCAAACTTATATTCATAATGGTAATGGTGAACCCATATTACTCAGTACTGTTGCTACGATTGTTCAAAAAAGAGTGCCGACTATTTTACAACAACAAGCACAATTTCCTGCCAGTGGTGTGTCTTTTAATCTTGCTTCAGGTGTGGCATTGGGAGATGCAATTAAAACCATTCATGAAGTGGAACGACAGCTCAATTTGCCTATCGATGTGAAGTTGAAATTACAAGGTGCGGCGGCAGCATTTGAAAATGCCCAACAACATACATTTTGGCTGGTCATCGCCGCGATTGTCACGATGTATATTGTTTTGGGGATTTTATATGAAAGTTTTATTCATCCCATTACCATTCTTTCAACATTACCCTCTGCTGCAATCGGTGCTTTAGTGGCTTTGTTTTTGGTACAACGACCGTTGGATATGATTGCATTGATCGGAATCATCCTATTAATTGGTCTGGTCAAGAAAAACGGCATCATGATGGTCGATTTTGCTTTGGCTGCGCAAAGGAATGAAGGCTTGACACCGCAGCAGGCGATTTATCAAGCAGCATTAATGCGCTTTCGTCCGATTTTAATGACCACACTTGCAGCATTGGTCGGAGCGATTCCACTCATGTTGGCTTCGGGCGCTGGTGCAGAATCACGCCAACCACTCGGCATCGTGATGGTCGGTGGTTTGATTGTTAGTCAGTTACTCACCTTATTTACAACACCCGTGGTTTATTTATTCTTTGATCGATTGCAACAATCTTTTTCAAAATCTGAGTCATCAACAATAACGGCAAATGAAGTAGGGAGAGAGTCTTGAAGGTGCTCTCAAACTTTATTCATCGACCCGTTGCCAGCATATTGTTGGGTATAGCAATTGTATTGTTGGGCATATTGGCTTATTTCCGCTTGCCAGTGGCAGCTCTACCGCAAGCTGATATCCCCACAATTGTTGTGCGAGCCAGTTTACCGGGAGCAAGTCCAGAAAGTATGTCTGCAACAGTGGCAACTCCTTTGGAACGAGCCATGATGGGCGTGTCAGGGGTTAAAGCCATTAACTCTTCAAGTAGTCAAGGTTCAAGTCAAGTGGTTTTGCATTTTGCTTTGGATACGGACATTAATGAAGCTGCTCGAGAAGTACAAGCAGCGATTAATGCTGCTATGTCACAGCTTCCTTCTGGTATGCCTAGCCCACCTGAATATTTTAAAATTAATCCAAGTCAAAGCCCGATTCTTTATTTGGCATTGAGTTCAAAGCATTTATCTGCTGGAAAACTCTATGAGATTGCTGCGAATCAATTACAACCGAATCTTGCTCAAGTCAGTGGTGTTGGTGAAGTTGCCATTGATGGTGCTTCTATGCCTGCGGTGAGAGTGACACTTAACCCGAATGCTTTGATTGCTCAAGGGATCTCTTTGGAGCAAGTTCGTGAAGCGATTGTTCAGGCAAATCGAACACAGGCATTGGGTGTCATAGAGACTGAAAAATTACGATGGCAGGTCGCACTTTCAAATGACTTAAAAACTGCACAAGACTTTGCTGATTTGGTGGTTTATCGAAATGCGCAGACATTGGTTCATTTAAAAGACGTTGCAGAGGTACAAGACTCCGTTGAAAATCGTTATGTCAGTGGTTTTCATAATGGTCAACCTGCTGTGATTATTAAAATCAGCCGTCAACCCAATGCCAATACTGTTGCGACCATTGAAAAAATAAAAGAAAAGATACCTGAATTAAATGCCTTAATTGCTGCGGACGCTCAACTCATCACCGTGATGGATGGATCAGAGATTATTCGAGCCAGTCTTGATGAAGCACGTGATACTTTATTATTTTCCATGTTTTTGGTGATCGTCGTCGTCGCATTGATGTTGGGACGTTTACAAAGTGCAATTGTGCCCAGTATTGCCTTGGTCGTGACTTTGATTGGCGCATGTAGCTTGATTTATCTCGCAGGTTTTTCACTGAATAATTTGTCGATCATGGCTGTGATTGTGGCAATCGGATTGGTTGTGGACGATGCCATTGTCGTCTTAGAAAATATTGAGCGTCATATTGAACAAGGTGAACAGCCTGTTCAAGCTGCAATTAAAGGTATCAGCGAAGTTGGGGCGACTTTGGTGGCAATGAACTTAGCTTTGGTAGTGATTTTTATTTCCGTACTATTTATGGGCGGTGTGATTGAACGATTGTTTAGAGAGTTCTCTTTAACTTTAGTGTTTATTGTCATTTTATCTGTATTGGTGTCATTGGTTCTCACCCCCAGTTTGTCTGCACGGACACTTAAACCCCTTAAAAGTTATCAGCATCAAGCTTTGTACCAGTTTAGCCATCGTACAACACAATATTTAACTCAGCTCTATTTGCGCTCCCTGAAATGGATGATTGGACATGCCTATATTGCAATTCTATTGTGGATTGGGGCAATTGGGGCATCCGCATATCTTTACCAGAATTTATCGAAACGGGTGCTACCTGAGCAAGATACAGGTCGTGTAGATGCCTTTATACGTGGTGATGATGGATTCTCTTTTCAGATTATGCAGCCGAAAATTGCCAGTTTCAGTCAAAGTGTATTAAAAGACCCAGCCGTAAAAGATGTCATTGGGACTTCAGGCGGAGCAGGAGGAACCACAAACTCTTTTCTCATGGTGAGTTTAAAACCAAAAGCCGAGCGTGGTGGAAAATCTTCACATGAAATTGTTGAGCGACTTAAGCAAAATGCACCTTGGCAAGCTGGGGCAATTTTCTCGGCACGTGTTAAGCAAGAGTTAGAACTAGATGATCCATTTTCAAGCGGGAGTGGCCAAGATTATATGTTGCTTCTGCAATCTGACAATGTTGCCTTATTACGCCAATGGGTGCCCAAAGTTGCGCAGGCCATGCAAAAACTTCCTGAACTTGAGGAAGTTGAAAGCATGGGAGATGAAGGCGCTCAGCATGTCACATTAGATATAGATCGTGAAGCTGCTCGTCGTTTGGGTGTAGAGATTGAAAATATATCGAGTGTATTGAATAACTCATTTTCACAACGTCAGATTTCAACCATTTATGATCAAAATCAACAATTTCATGTGGTGATGGAAGTCGATAAGCATTTTACTGAGCATCCAGAAGCTTTGGCGAATGTGCGTATACCAAATCAACAGGGTGCATCGGTACCATTGAGTAATTTTGCCAAATGGTCATATGGGATTAGTAATGATCGAGTATATCGCCGTAATCAGTTTGCAGCGATGGGTATCGGTTATGTGGTGAAACAAGGTTACAGTTATGAACAGGCCGATGCTGCGATACGATCTGTTTTGCCTGAAGTGATGTTGCCCAATGAAATATTTATGACCACGGATAAAGATGTAGAAGCAGAAAGTTTACAAGGTGGCTTAAGCACAGCATGGTTAATTTTGGTGGTGATACTCCTGATTTATATTCTATTGGGGATTACTTATGAGAGTGTTGTTCATCCCTTAACTATTTTATCTACCATCCCAGCTGTGGCATTGGGAGCGCTATTTACCCTATGGTTATTTGATTTCCAATTTACCCTCATTGCACTTTTAGGCATGTTTTTGTTGATAGGTATCGTGGTGAAAAATGCCATCCTTTTAATTGATTTTACTTTGCTTGAACGGCGTCAAGGTAAGTCCGCATACCAATCTGTGTTGTCTGCTGCAAGCTTGCGTTTTCGTCCGATTTTAATGACCAATAGCGCAGCATTACTTGGCGCGATTCCTTTGGCACTTAGCTGGGCTGAAGGGGCTGAGTTACGCCAACCTTTAGGTGTTGTCATTGTGGGTGGATTAGCACTGGGTCAGTTATTCACCTTATATAGCACACCTGTCTTATATTTAGCTTTGGAAAAATGCGCAGAATTTTGCGCAAGATTGAAGCGCAGCCATATCGTTCAGTCTGGTCAATAGGAACTATAACATGCAAAATTTAATCAAAAAAAATGTGATCAGTCTAAGTTGTATGTTGTTCCTGACAGCATGTCAATTAACCAAAGTTTGGCATCCACCGCAATATCAAGTGCCAATTATTCAAGCAGATCAGCACTATAAATATTCAACTTTAAACTGGAAACAAACCAAAAATTTAAAAATACACTCAATTGCATGGTGGGAGATTTATCATGATTCAACCTTGAATCAATTGATGCAACAACTCAATCTCGAAAATTTGGATTTAAAACAGGCTGAAGCACGATATCTGCAAGCTGCCGCATTACTCAACCAACAGTATGCGCAACGTTCAGCAAAGTTAACCGTAGAGGGTGGAGTAAATCGTCAAGCAACCAAGCAAAGCTCAGCAAAAAATCAATGGTCTACGGGTATTCAAGTCAGTTGGATCCCAGATTTGTGGGGCAGAGTTGCAAAAGCGATTGAAGGGCAAAATGCAAATCTAGCCGCTTCTCAAGCAGACTTAGATGCTGTAAGACTCAATCAGCAATTATTAGCAACAGAGGCTTATTGGAATATACGGATATTGGATGCGCAGTTAGCGGTATTACAGCAAACCCAAAAAAGTTATTCACGATCTGTCGAGATTCTCAATAACCAATATCTTGCTGGAATGATCGCACGTGCAGATGTGATTCAAGCAGAAACACAGCGCAAACAAGTTGAAATTCAGCAGATTGAAATACAACGTGATCGTGATTTACAAGAAAATATTTTGGCTGTACTACAGGGCAAAACGGTTTCACAATTTCACATGGCTCGGCAGCAACAAACCTTTCAAATACCTGTTTTACCCACACAAATTCCTAGCCGTTTATTAATTCAGCGTCCAGATGTTCGACGTGCTGAACGAGAACTCGCAGCCACACATGCAGAACTTGGATTAGCGCAAACGGCTTGGCTACCTGATCTTAGTATCGGTATAAATGGCTCAGTCAATGCTCAAACTTTGAGTCAATTATTCCAAGCGCCACAATACTTATGGTCAACAGGTTTGCAAGCGACATCAATTATTTTTGATGGTGGTAAACGTAAAGCTGAAATTGAGCTTGCACAAGCACGTTATGCTGAAAAAACGGCGAATTATAAACAAACGGTTTTAACAGGATGGAAGGAAGTTGAAGATGCACTTCTACAATCTGCCAGTTTTAGGCAACAACAAAATGAACAAAGTCGTTTATTTGAATTAGCAAGAGAAAATGAACAAGTGGTCACTCGCCGTTATCAAGCAGGTATGGTGAGTTATTTAGAAGTGGTTACGGCACAAAATTTGCGCTTACAAGCAGAACAAGCAACTTTGGAATTAAAACAACGACAGTTAAACAATACAGCACAATTGATTGCAGCATCAGGCGGACAGATTAATTAAAAGCATTCATCAATGTTGATTATTGAATAATGCTTTGTGGTTTTTTTCTCGTATTGAGTCTTTTAGATTTTGCTATGCCGTGTATCATCAATGAAGATGTACACCTCCTTGATAGACGATGTGTAGGTTAATTTAAGCAAGTCTCAAACTTACCGCCCTAAACCGAATTTTGCTTTAATTGTTGTCATTTTAGGGTGTTTGGTCCATAAAAATGTACTGTTCAAGTGCGATATTTTAATAAATGTATCTTGATTCATTTTTTTAGATAAAAGTGTTATACAGTCACAAAATATATGTATAATCGCCGAAATTTATCACTTGACATGATTTAAAAATGGTAAAGCTCATAACTTTGACAGTCTTCGTTGGGATTTTATTTCTTGGTTATTTTACCTATGTGGATACGCAACAGAAAAAACAGCAAGAAATGCTGAATATCATTAAAGAAGCAAATTTAACCATTAAAAATGTTGAAGCGAACCCAAATAATCAGCGTATTTTAAAGGGCAATCATTCATCCATATAATCTCAAGAGTGGCTATGCTGATGTTCAAAAATTATCAGATCCGATGAAATGAACGGGGGAGGACGTTCAGTTTGATAAAATTATATAAACAGTATGATATAATTTGCGAAATATAACCGATCAAGTCCGTTTATACATTCTAGAATATTAAAGCTGCGCATTCGCAGCTTTTTTAATTCAAGTTTTTTATCGGAAATGTCATTTTGGTATGTTTATTGAATGCTTAACTACGGCTAAATTGATGCCATGTATCATTTACTCAATCAACTCGATTTTATCAACGAATAGCTCAAACTTAACAGGGGCTCAACAATGACGAATCCAAATCCTTCAGCGGGTTTGCTCGAACGCTTATTTAAATTAAGTGAAAACAAAACAACGTTTAGAACCGAAATACTTGCAGGTTTAACAACGTTTTTAACGATGTGTTATATCATCATTGTTAATCCATTGATTCTATCTGAGACAGGTATGGATCATGGTGCAGTATTTGTCGCAACATGTTTGGCAGCTGCAATTGGTTGTTTGGTTATGGGGGTGGTAGCGAACTATCCAATTGCGCTTGCACCAGGTATGGGGTTGAATGCGTATTTTACTTATTCAGTCTGCTTGGGAATGGGGGTTGAGTGGCAAACAGCATTGGCTGCTGTATTTGTTTCTGGATTGGTATTCATTGCAATTAGTATGTTTAAGATCCGAGAAGCCATTGTAAATGCCATTCCAATGTCATTGAAGTTTGCAATAGGGGGAGGAATTGGTTTATTCCTTGCGCTGGTTGCATTGAAAAACTCAGGCATTATTGTTGCGAATCAAGCAACGCTGGTTGGTTTAGGTGATTTAAAACAACCGACTGTTTTATTGACTTTGTTAGGCTTTTTCCTCACAGTCATTATGCATCACTATAAAGTTCGTGGTGCAATTATTATCAGCATTTTAGCAGTAACAGGAATTGCAACAGCGCTCGGCTTAAACGAGTTTAAGGGTGTTGTGGGTACAATTCCTTCAATTGCACCAACGTTCATGCAAATGAATTTTGAAAATTTATTTTCAGCAAGTTTGGTAGGCGTTATCTTTGTATTCTTCTTGGTTGATCTTTTTGACTCAACAGGCACATTGGTTGGTGTTTCACATCGTGCAGGTTTGTTAAAAGATGGTAAATTGCCACGTTTGAAAAAAGCATTGTTTGCAGACTCTACTGCAATTGTTGCAGGTGCTGCCTTAGGAACATCTTCAACGACACCTTATATTGAATCATCCGCAGGTGTTGCTGCTGGTGGTCGTACAGGTTTAACTGCTGTTGTTGTGGGTTTATTATTCCTTGCATGTTTATTCCTAGCACCGCTTGCTCAATCTGTTCCTGGTTTTGCAACAGCACCAGCATTATTATTTGTTGGTGTATTGATGATCCAAGGGATCACCAACATTGAATGGGATGACATTACCGAAGCTGTTCCAGCATTTTTGACCATCGTATTTATGCCTTTTGCCTACTCAATTGCAGATGGTATTGCAATGGGATTCATTAGCTATGCTTTGGTTAAACTGTTTACAGGTAAAGCTAGAACTGTACCTTATATGGTGTGGATCATTGCTGTGCTTTGGGTGATTAAATTCGTTGCATTTGGTGGCTAATATCCAGAAATGCGTAGAGGGTGTAAACTCATGTTTGCACCCTTTTTTATTTAATGTGTAGATATAAATCCAAGTGATTTGGATATTTTGATTTAATTTAAGAATTTTGAGGATATATCGTGAATAGGTTAGAACTCATCCGTGCTTTGCCAAAGGCGGAACTCCATGTACATATTGAAGGCACGTTCGAGCCAGAACTCATGTTTGCGATTGCTCAACGTAATCAGATTGATATTCCTTATAAATCTGTAGAGGAAGTCAAACAGGCATATAACTTCCATAACCTTCAATCATTTCTTGATATTTATTATGCAGGCGCGAATGTGCTGGTTAAGGAACAGGATTTCTATGATTTGGCTTGGGCGTATTTTGAGAAATGCGCAGAAGATCATGTGGTACATACCGAAATGTTCTTTGATCCACAAACACATACAGACCGTGGTGTAGCATTTGCAACGGTGATCAACGGTTTACAACGTGCATGTGATGATGCAAAAGCTAAGCTTGGGATTAGTTCACATTTGATTATGTGTTTCTTGCGTCATTTAAGTGAAGAAGCAGCTTTTGAAACCTTGGAACAGGCACTGCCATATAAAGATCAAATCATTGGTGTTGGTTTAGATTCAAGTGAAGTAGGGCATCCACCTGCTAAATTTGAACGTGTTTTTGCTAAAGCACGTGAAGCTGGATTTTTGGTTGTTGCACATGCTGGAGAAGAAGGTCCAGCTGAATATGTATGGGAAGCTTTAGATCTCCTCAAAGTTAATCGTATAGATCATGGGGTTCGTTCAGAAGAAGATCCTGTACTTATGCAACGTTTAATTGCTGAAAAAATGCCTTTAACGGTTTGCCCACTCAGTAATCTTAAACTATGTGTTGTCAATGATATGGCGCAGCATAATATCCAGCGCTTATTAGAGCAGGGTGTTCATGTGACTGTAAATTCAGATGATCCATCTTATTTTGGTGGATATATGAATGATAACTTTATATCAATTGCAGAAGCTTTGGATTTATCGACACAAGAATTAAAACAATTGGCAAAAAACTCATTTGATGCTGCTTTTATTTCTGCTGAAGAAAAGCAAAATTGGAATCATCAAATAGATGCATTAAGCTAAGTCAAGGTATATCCTAACCATATTAAAAACAGTGTGTGAGCACTGTTTTTTTTCATGAGGAAAATGATTTGAAACTTTTAACCGCATTGATGTTGATTTTACCCATCACTGTTGCTTGTGCGGATTCCAATAAAAGCATGACGCAACAAATGTTTAAGCCTTTGATAGAATTGCAATGTGCCAATGAATTAAAATCTTCAAAAATTTGGCAAGCTTCGGCTTTTCTATGGTCGAGCACCCAGCAAAACCAAGCGCAGGAGAAAATCTGTGCTTGCGTCAGTGATAATGCTTTAAATGATATTCCTGCTACAGAATTGCTTAAGGCGACCGTGAGCGAGTCGGCTAAAGACAGTTTGGTTCAAAAGGCGGTTATGAACAGCTTGAAAGGTTGTGCAAAAGAAGCTTTAAATTATAGATGATATAGTCAATCTGTTGAAAAATTCATACAGTAGAATATCATTTCTCTTGATCAATAAAATTAAAGCGATCAATATATTGTTCGATGATATAAGCCTTGCACTGCCACGCTTTAGCTCTAGAGTTTAAATTGTTTTGCGTAGGCGATACTTTACTTTTCAGAGGATTCAAAAGTACAAAATAAATTTTAAAAAAGCACATCTGAATGATGTGCTTTTAAGTGCAAACAATTTTAATCTCAAATCATTGTATTTTGAGATTTAGCCCTGACGAGTCATGCTTTTTAAAACATTATCTTTATCAATAAAATGGTGTTTAAGCGCTGCAAGAATATGCCCGACCAGTAATAGCCCAGCTGCCCATGAAATATAAATATGCAGTGGTTTTACAATCGCAGTTAAATCAGGATTGTCTTGAACCAGTCTTGGAATCTCAAACAGATATAATACAGGAACAGGATGACCAGCACTCCAGCTAAATAAACAGCCTGTGATCGGTAAAGCCAAAAGCATGAAATAAAGACCGAGATGTCCCAGATGAGCCAAAGTTTTCATCAAAGGAGACATGGTTGCTGGGAGTTCTGGCACTGGGTGTGTATAACGCCAAAAAATTCGAATAATCACCAAAAAGATAATCACTGAAGCGATATTTTTGTGCAAGGTGATAACATCGCCTTTGAATGGACCATCGACATCATAGCTTAAAAAATTACCACTATAAAAACCAATCACCCATGCGGTGATAAAAATGATTGCCATGACCCAATGTAACCACTGTGCCGTCCTTGTATAGTATTGTGATTTTTGTTGCATGTTACATATTCCAATTTAATTTGATGCCTATGATATGGATTTTTACTACGGAAATCAGTTCCAAAAATTCAACGGATTGTTTTAAATTTGCAACGCTTAATGCAGAAAATGAGAAATAATTATCCATTTAATGGCAGAGCACAAGATTATTAGAATTTTTAGTTTAATCTCACTATAAGTTTAGGCAAAATATATTCTTTATTCGATAAACTGGAAAAATTGTGAAAAAAACTGCTGCCTTTATTGCACCTTTGATCTTGGCTTTGACTGCTTGTGCGACAACGGATTCAATGGATCCTACTGCAGCAGGGACAACGACACAGCAATTAGGTGCTGTAGTGATGAAAATTGCGATTAATGCAAAATGCACGACAGAATTAGAAAACTTACCTGCATGGAAAGTGGCAACACGAGTGATGACTACTGAACAAAAAAGCAATGTTCAAAGCCAAATTTGTGGTTGTGTGAGTGAAAAAGCACCACAAAGTGTCTCTGCTGTAGACTTAGCAACAGCGGCACTAGATCCTCAGGCGCGTGCAACGATTGTTTCCAATGCAGTAACAAAAACAATTAATGCCTGTGTTGCTGAAGCAATGAAATAATTGCCTAGAATTGTTTAAGGCTTTAATGATTTAGGTATGGATTTGATAGGAAAGACGATGTTAGTTGCTGGAGTTGATGAAGCGGGCAGAGGTCCATTGGTTGGATCTGTTGTTGCTGCAGCTGTTATTTTAGATCCAAATAATCCGATAGAAGGATTAAATGATTCAAAAAAACTGACTGAAAAGAAACGTGAAAAGTTGTTTATTGAGATTAAAGAAAAAGCACTTGCTTGGGCGATTGCCGAAGCAACACATCAAGAAATTGATGAGATTAACATTTTACAAGCTTCATTGTTGGCAATGCGACGTGCTGTAGAAGCATTAAAGCTTGTTCCTGAGCATGTATTGGTTGATGGGAACAAAGTCCCTAAAGGCTTAAACATGAGCTGTGACGCTGTGATAGGAGGTGATGCGTTACATGCTGAAATCAGTGCTGCCAGTATTTTGGCAAAAGTGACCCGTGATCATGAAATGGTAGATTTAGACAAGCAATATCCACAATTTGGTTTTGCAAAGCATAAAGGCTATCCTACAAAGGCACATTTTGATGCTATTGCAGAACACGGGGTTATTGATCAACACCGACGTAGTTATTCACCCGTAAAAAAAGCTTTAGGTCTTGAATAAGCACAAAGTTTTTTACCAGTGATTCAAATAAATTTAAAGCGGCTATATAAGCCGCTTTATATTTCAAAACATTTATAATCTTAACGATTATATGTGTTTTGCGAATTATCATCTTCAAAAGAAGGTTGATAATCTTGATCAATATGTTGCAAATGTTCGTGCATAGCACGTTCATGTTGAATACGTTGATAAATTTCTTCGCGATGTACAGAAACTTCTTTTGGTGCATTCACACCAATACGAACTTGATTGCCTTTAACACCAAGCACAGTAACACTGACTTGATCCCCAATCATCAAAGTTTCTCCGACACGGCGGGTCAGAATCAGCATGTTTATCTCCTTGCTTAAACGCTAAACCTGCGATGAATTTCTACAAAAATAGAAAACACAACTTTAAATAGCACCGATAATTTTAACAGAATAATGTGACAAGTTTTTCACTTTCTCACCCCTCCGTTGAAATTTTTTAAAACCTCAAAAACTAATATAACAGAGCCACTATAGAAAACACTATAGTGGCTCTGATTTTTTCTTGGTCAAAACAGCGAATAAGTTGCTATATTTGATCAAAAATTACGCACGCGCACTCGATTCGCCATGTTCACGGTCTAAACCGAACGCTGTGTGAAGAGAACGTACCGCAAGTTCTAAATAATTTTCTTCAATAATCACAGAAATTTTAATTTCAGATGTTGAGATCATTAAAATATTGATCCCTTCATCTGCAAGTGCTGTAAACATTTTACTCGCAACACCTGCGTGTGAACGCATACCCACGCCAACGATAGAAACCTTGACGATATCGTCACGTGTTGCAACTTCACGTGCGCCAATTGCTGTTGCAGTTTCTTCTAAAATTGCTTTTGCTTTTTTAAGTTCACCACGATTCACTGTAAATGTGAAATCAGTCGTACCGTCTTCTTCAACGTTTTGGATAATCATATCCACTTCGACGTTTGCAGCACCAACAGGCGATAAAATTTTTGAAGCAATACCTGGTTCATCAGGTACACCTAAAATAGTTAATTTAGCTTCGTCACGGTTAAATGCGATACCAGAAATAATTGGCTGTTCCATACTGTCTTCCGCTTCAGTGGTGATTAGTGTTCCGACATTCTTTTTAAAGTCTTCGTCGAATGCGCCATCATTGTCATTATCAAAGCTTGATAATACGCGTAAAGGCACTTGGTACTTACCTGCAAATTCAACTGAGCGAATTTGTAGAACTTTAGAACCAAGAGATGCCATTTCAAGCATTTCTTCAAATGAAATGCGATCAACTTTTTTGGCTTTAGGTGCAACACGTGGGTCAGTGGTATATACACCATCAACATCAGTATAAATTTGACACTCGTCTGCTTTCAAGGCAGCAGCCAATGCAACGCCAGATGTATCTGAGCCACCACGACCTAAAGTTGTTGTATTACCATCAGCATCAAAACCTTGGAAGCCAGCAACAACAATGACACGACCTGCATCTAAGTGACTGGTCATAACATCAGTATCAATTGCTTCAATACGTGCTTTGGTAAATGCGCTGTCGGTTTTAATCCCAACTTGGCGACCTGTAAGTGACTTAGCTTCAACACCAATTGAATTGAGCGCCATTGCTAACATTGAAATCGTTACCTGTTCACCCGTTGACACCATTTGGTCTAATTCACGAGGATCAGGGGTTTCGGTAATGGCTTTCGCTAAAGCCAATAAGCGGTTGGTTTCACCACTCATTGCTGATACAACCACTACAACCTTGTGGCCGTGGTCATGCCAACGCTTTACACGACGAGCAACATTTAAAATGCGCTCGGGAGTACCCATAGAAGTACCGCCATATTTTTGAACGATTAATGCCATAGTTGTTCCATATAAGCCATGACTCTAATTGGCATTAGAGTCAGTTACACAAAAGGTGAAGTTTTATTTTTGAGCAAGCCATGCAGTTAGATCTGTCATCACTTGTTCAAACTTCTCGTTTAGTGGCGCGCCACCTTGTGCTAAGTCAGGTTTACCACCACCTTTACCACCAAGCTCAGTTGCTAAGTGCTTAATGATGTCACCTGCTTTTAGATTTGCAGTGAAATCTTTTGCTACAGATGCGATCAGGCTCACTTTGTCGCCTTCAACACCTGCAAGCACAATTACTGCATTATCTAATTTAGATTTGACACTGTCATGAAGATGGCGAACTGACTTCGCATCTTGTCCTTGAACTGTGGCAATAAGTGTTTGACGACCAGCAATTTCCGTCACTTGATTGATCAAGTCAGAAGCTTGGAAGTTCGCCAATTTTTGATTCAATTGTTCGATTTGTTTTTGCAGTTGATGCGCATTTTCTACCGCAGCTTCAACTTTCTCAACAGTTTGGTCTTTTTGGGCTTTCAGCAGATCATTGATATGTAAAATATCGGCATCTACTTTTTGTACTACTTCCAGTGCTTTCGTGCCTGTGACAGCTTCAATACGACGTACACCCGCAGCAACACCACCTTCAGAAGTGATTTTGAATAAACCAATATCACCTGTACGTTTCACATGGATACCACCACACAGCTCAATCGAGAAATTTTTCTCATCTTTCAGTGAGCCCATAGACAGTACACGAACTTCATCGCCATACTTTTCACCAAACAACATCATTGCGCCTTTATCTTTGGCTGCTTCGATGCCGAGAAGTTCTGTAGATACAGCAGTATTGGCAATAACTTCAAGGTTCACTAAACGTTCAACTTGTTGCAGTTGTTCGAAGCTCACAGGTTGGTCATTGGCAAAGTCAAAACGCAAAAGATCAGAAGCGACCAATGAACCTTTTTGCTGAACATGTTCGCCTAAAATTTGACGCAATGCAGCATGTAAAAGGTGAGTGGCAGAGTGGTTACGTGCAGTCGCGTCACGGATATCAGCTTTCACAATAGCTTCAACGCTCTGTGTTGCTTTTAGACTGCCTACAGTCACAATACCTTGATGAACAAATGCATTACCTGATTTTTTGGTATCTTGAACTTCAAAAATACCGGTTTCATTTTTGAAGATACCTGTGTCACCAATTTGACCACCGCTTTCTGCATAGAATGGTGTTTGGTTCAGCACGATCAATGCTTCATCACCTTCAACGACTTCGTCAACTTGAACACCATCTTTATAGATCGCAACAATTTGTCCCTGACCTTGAGTTGCGTCATAGCCGTCAAACTGAGTTTCGCTGTCTACTTTTACAATGCTGTTGTAATCAACTGCAAATTTGCCTGCTTCACGTGCACGTTGACGCTGTGCAGCCATTTCAACTTCAAAACCTGCTTCATCAATTTCGAGTTCACGTTCACGTGCAATATCTGCAGTTAAGTCAGTTGGGAAGCCATAAGTATCGTAAAGTTTAAAGACAGTCTCACCTGGAATAATTTTACCTTTCAGGTTTGCTAATTCACTTTCAAGTAATTTCAAACCTTGTTCAAGTGTTTTTGCAAACAACTCTTCTTCACGAATCAAAGCATTTTCAATGACTTGGCGACGCTCAACCAATTCAGGATAAGCTTCACCCATCACATCAATGAGTGGTTGCAACATTTTGTAGAAGAAAGTACCTGTTGCGCCCATTTTATTACCATGGCGTACAGCACGACGAATAATACGACGCAACACATAACCACGTCCTTCATTGGATGGATTTACACCATCAGCAATCAAGAAACAGCATGAACGTGCATGATCTGCAACAACTTTAAGCGAAGCTGGGTATTCAATTGGTTTATTTTGAGTCTGAGCCTCAGCTTGAGCTTGGCTCATATCTACGCCGATGATTTCAGCTGCAGATTTCAATAAGTTTTGGAACAAGTCAATTTCGTAGTTTGAATTGACGTGTTGTAAAACAGCAGAAATACGCTCTAAGCCCATACCTGTATCGACAGATGGCGCAGGAAGATTGTGCAAGACGCCATCAGCAGTACGGTTAAACTGCATAAAGACGTTATTCCAAATTTCGATAAAACGGTCACCGTCTTCTTCAGGTGTGCCAGGTAAGCCACCCCAGATATGATCGCCATGATCAAAGAAAATTTCAGAGCAAGGACCACAAGGACCTGTATCACCCATCGCCCAGAAGTTATCAGATGCGTATTTCTCGCCTTTATTGTCACCAATACGGATGATACGGCTAGCATCTAGACCGATTTCTTTGTTCCAAATATCAAAAGCTTCGTCATCTGTATGATAAACAGTGGCATAGAGTTTGTCTTTTGGAAGTGCTAACCATTCTTCACCTGTTAGGAAATCCCAAGCAAAACGAATAGCATCATGCTTAAAGTAATCACCAAAAGAAAAGTTACCTAACATTTCAAAGAAAGTGTGGTGACGTGCTGTATAACCCACATTATCCAAGTCGTTATGCTTACCACCTGCACGTACACATTTTTGTGAAGTTGTTGCACGAACATAGTCGCGTTTTTCTAGACCAAGGAAACAATCCTTAAACTGATTCATGCCGGCATTGGTAAACAGCAGAGTAGGGTCATTGGCGGGTACAAGTGAGCTCGACGCGACACGTGTATGTCCTTGCGATTCAAAGTAACGCAAAAATGCTTCACGTATTTCAGCAGTAGTCATAAAACGAGTACTCACAACCAAGTCACTCCTCAATTTTCATATTGGCTAAAAGTGTGTCACTGAGTCTAATTTTATTGCTCAGTCTGCACACAGGCTTAATTTTTAAAAACGCCAAAGTATAACGGAAAATACACGCTCCACCAATGATTTTAAGGTGAATTATTGGTTTTTCTATACAATTGCGACTTTGGTCCAAATAGGTTTTAAATTCTACAAAATTTAAAATACCCCTACATTGTCATTACAACATTTAACGCAAATTAAAAAGGATCAATACTTAAAAAGTTATGATGCTGAAATTTATATACTTGACCATTAAATTTAAGCGTTTGTTGTTGCTTATATTGTTTTTTCACCGAAGTACAGGTTTTGTAGTTGGTTTTGGTCTGATTTTTGGTTTCTTTTAAAATGATGTCCTGTAAGCCATGTGTGATCTTATTTGATAAAATAAGGATGCGTCTGACTTCTGAATTACTGTTTTCTGAACAGTTTCCAATTCGTTCATAGCCGCTTTCATTCATGCTGATACCGCCAATTTCTTTAATGGGGTGTTTAGGATTAACTTTAAATAAAGTTAAATTACTGTGGCTATAAGTGAAACCACCTTGATGCGACGATGAGGTTTCAACACCCACGACATCAATATCCTTTAATGTTGAAAAACGGGTGGTATGTAGTTGTGCACCATCATAATGATCGGCATCTGAGTAAAAGGTTTCTGGTGCTTTATACTTTTGCAGAATTTTATGCTGAGAAGAATCAATTAGATATAAATTCAGATCATGTTCCATGTCATCATAAGATTTATAATCAATTGGCTGGCTAATGGCGATTAAGTGAATTCTTTGTGCATTGTCCAAATGGATACAGCTTTGATATGTTTCAGCATCTGTATTTGCAAAACGCTGATTGACCAATTTAAATTGTTCAATCAATTGTTGTTGCTGTTGTTCTGAGCAACGTTGATAGGGGGCTGCAAATAAGTTTACTGAAATGTAAACCAATGCCATGCCAAGGGAAATCTGAAATATTTTCATAGGCTCATCTCTAAAAGTTCAAAATCTAATTAAATTCCAAAGTCTAAAAATTTAAGATGTTTAAAACGATATTCTTTACCATCAAATTTCATGATATGACGTTGCTTTTTGACAATACGATGGGTACTACAATTTTTTTCGTCAAGTGTTATGCGCTCTGTTTTTTCAGTGAGTTGAATATCTGCTAAACCGTGACTGTTTTGTTTTAATGGGTGAAGTAATATTTGAGTCTCGATTTGTTGATTATTTTCACACATAGACGGTCTTTCGCTACCTGAGTAATTCGTCATAAATTTATCTAAAACCAATTGCAGTTGGTGATTGTTGATTTTGAATAACTTTATTTCACGTATTGTTTTGTCGATCCTGCCTAAATGCTTGTAGGTTAAAGCCAGACCAATAACGGGTGTGGCATAGTCTGTAGAAAAGTGATGAATATCAAATTGTAAGTTTTCATACTGACCGATATCTGAAGTAATCGTCATTGGATAATGATAGTGATTTAGAATTTTTTCAGATGTATTGTCAATTAAGTAAAGATTTAAGTCGTAATCTGGATACCCAGACGACAGAGGAAGTGGTTGACTAACTGCGATCAATTGCAGATTTTGATCCAGCTCGATACAGGTCTCAAATGTTGGATAACGTGTATCGCTGTGTTGTGATGAAATTAGGTTAAGTTGATCAAGCAATTGCTGAGTCTGTGTTTGGCTGCATCGTGAATAGGTATTTTGAATATTCATTTGTTGGGCATAACTGAAAGGAATCAATATAAAAATACATATCGCAATACAGCAAAAATAAAATAGATGCCGCATAAAAGTCATGGTGAGCAAAGATGAATACATTTTTTTATCCAATGATGTTTTAAATTCTATTGTTTTCGAAATTTTTCTTGCTAAAGTCAGCTATATATTAACAGTAGTGACCATAAATCTTATACCATATAACTGATTATGGTAGTTTGGCTGTAAAAGGACATCTGATGCAACGTGTGGCAATAAACGGATTCGGGCGGATTGGGCGAAATGTATTAAGAGCTTGGTTTGAAAATCCGAAGAACTTTCATTTTGAAATTGTTGCCATCAATGATATCGCAGACGTTGAAACATTGGTTCATTTATTTAAATATGACACCACTCACGGACGTTTCGATGGTGCAGTCAATATTGTTGAAGAAAATGGACAGCTTTATATGTCTATTGATGCTCGTCAGATAAAACTTAAAGTTCTGATTTTAAGACAAGAAAATCCAGCACTGTTGCCTTGGAAAGAATTGGATATTAATGTTGTTTTAGAGTGTACGGGTCTATTTCGTTCTAGAGCGGCTGCAACACAGCATTTAATTGCTGGGGCTAAGCGTGTCATTGTTGGTGCTGCACCATTTGATACTGTTGATGCTGCAATCGTATATGGTGTTAATCACCATGAAGTCAAAGCCTCTGACCAAATCATTTCCAGTGTGTCTTGTACCACACAGGCGTTGGTGCCATTGGTCAAAATTATTGATGATGCTTTTGGTATAGAAAGTGCTTTGATGACAGAAATTCACGCGGTTACAGCGGATCAATCGGTATTGGATCATGCTCATCGTGATTTGCGTCGTGCAAGAGCTTCGGGTCAAAACATAATTCCAACCACATCTTCAGCGCTGGGTGCATTGAAGCAAGTCATGCCAAAAATGGAAAATCGAATTGATGGTTTTTCAATTCGGGTACCGACCATTAATGTGGCTGCAATTGATTTAAGCTTTGTTGCAAAGTCAGCGATGACGACTCATTTGATTAATCAAACTTTGGTTCAAGCTGCAAAATATGATTATGCGGAAATTATGTCCGTGACAGATGAACTATTGGTTTCTAGTGATTTTAATCATTCACCTTATTCATTGATTGTTGATCTCACCCAAACACTTGTTGTAGGACAGCAGGCTAAGGTTTTTGCTTGGTATGATAATGAATGGGGCTATGCGAATCGCTTGCTTGATCTGTGTGAATCATTCTATTGAACATTCACTGATGCGTGTGTGATAACAATGCATTCAACACGATGAGAATTCATCACTTTTAACGTGCTGAAATAAAGATAAAATAATGATAGATCACATCTTATAATTGGGGAATGATGATGTTTTTTATGTATATCACTTTGGTGATTGTCTATTTAGCAATTATTTTTATGGTTTGGCAAATGGGGAAGTTGAATAAGCAAAATATCACTTTAATTGAGCGAACCAATCACCAAGAACATTTGATTCAATCACAGGAGAAACATCTTAAACAAACATTGCAAATTATGCAGGATTTAGCAAAAAAGATGCATGTACAACAAGAAGTCTTGGACAATACCTCAAATCGCTTGACTCAAGTTGAGTTTCAAAATGCTGAACTGATTAAAATACTTCAACAAAGTAAACAGCCTTAATTTGCTCAAGAACGTAGAGATGGATGGGCAAATCATGCTCTCAAACAGTTGAGATACTTTATGCGATCAAGTATCTCAACATCGCTGTGGCGACAATACTGATCATTACAGTAGGAAGTAAAGACAAATAACAAGCAGCCAGTATGGTTACAGCAATTGCAACTAAATTCGCTGGATGATCAGAAACAAAATATGGTGCGATGACAGAAACAAGTACGCAACCCGGAATGACTTGCAAAATCCGTGTGGTTCTTTTACTGAGCTGTCGATTTTTTAACAACAAATAGCCTAAAACTCTGGTTGAATATGTGGTCAATCCAACACATAGAATCGCGATAAAGGTGGTCATATGAATCATTCTTCATCTCCAATAAACAAGAAGGCAGCAATAATTCCTGAAATAGAACCCACCAAAACGTACCATCCTTTGGGTAAAAAGTAATAAGCCAAAGCGGCAGCGATGAGGCTAACCAACCAAGGTAATGCGGGTTTAAAGCCTTTCCACATTCCACGTAAAAGCACTAAGCATACAGCCGGAAAAGCCATGTCAAAACCAAATTTGGTAACATCTCCAAGAAAAGAGCCAATACCAACGCCAAGCGTGGTAAAGCTAACCCACATAACATAAAGTGCAAAGCAGAGTCCGATATAAAAGAACACACTAAAGCCTGCATAGGGATTTCGTGGATTTTGTTTGTGGGCATCGGTAATGCTTAAAGCCCAACTTTCATCACACATAAAAAATAACAAAGGCAAAGCTTTACGGTTGGGCAAGTGTCGAATATAAGGTGCTAAACTAGCGCCCATTAAAATATGGCGACTATTCACCAAAAACGTGATTAAGATAAGAAAAAGAAGTTGTGGTGGTTGGGTCCATACTTCAATAATGGCAAATTCTGAACCACCCGCAAAATTAAGTCCTGTAAGTAGAGGGACTTCTAAAGCAGAGAAACCTTTTTGAGCAGCTTGAGTTCCAAGTACCAAGGCAAAAGGGATAATCCCTAATAACATCGGAATGGATGTTTTAAGACCGCGTAAAAATTCTCTGAAATCAATAGAATCATTCAGTTCTGCTGCGGCGTTTTTAAAACTTAACATGAGAAGCTCAAAGTCGAAAATACGGTGTTTGTTTATTTTATGCCACTTGATAGGCTATTTTTCTCTAAATTTTCTGCTTGTAAAAGTTATTTTGCAATAATATTGCTGAAATATGTTATTTTTTAAATTTATATACTAAGACTGGTTTTATGAAATTAGACCAAACAGATCGTCGTATTTTGCGCGCTTTACAGCAAAACGGTAAGTTGCAGAATAATGAGTTAGCCGAGCAGATCGGATTATCCGCTTCCCCATGTTTAAGACGAGTAAAACAACTTGAAGATGAAGGGATCATTGACCGATATGTGGCTTTGGTAAACCCGCAAAAAGTCAATCTCAGTTTGACGGTGTTTGCTCGAATTTGGTTGAAAAGTCAGGATGAGCAAACCGTAAACCGTTTTATCGATTCAATTATGAATATTCCTCAGATCGTAGAGTGCCAATTGATGGCAGGCGATTGTGATTTTTTCTTACGTATCGTTGTTTCTGATTTAGAAGCTTATCGAAAGTTTCAAATCAATCATCTTAATAAAATATCAGGAATTCAGAATGTAAAAACTGAAATCCCTTTGCAAAAAATCAAACTAACCACGACTTTGCCATTGGATTAATGGTTAGTCGGAGTGTACGAATTGGCGTAAATATTTTACAGGAACATGTTCAGTGAGCCAAACGCCATTTTCTGCTTGATAAAAATGATAGCCATCTTGATGCATTTGTTGAGTATCAATCTGATAAATAAACACTTTGCCATGCCGTTTGCCAACTTGAGCCGCAGTAATTTGATCGGCGGACAAATGCACATGATGTCGTTCACCAGACATTAAACCTTGATCTAAAATACTGTCGACAAAGCGTGTTGCCGTACCATGAAAAAGTGTATTGGGTGGTGTGATAGCGATATAATCACGTTTAACTTGCGTACTAGAATGACCTTGTACTGCACGGATTTTGCAGTGATCATTTGAAAGCTGAAAACGTTTTTTATCACTGCTTTCAACAATTTGAATAAATGCATCTAATTTAAGAGGGTGGTGATGCTTAATCAATTGCTGTAAAAGTATCTGTACATCAGTCCAACCTTCGGAGTCTAGTTGGATTCCAATGGTTTCTGGTTGATGTCTAAGTACTAAGCTGAGAAACTTACTGTGTTGTTGCTGATTTTTTTCTTGAGATTTCATTGGTTTATTCTTACATAATTTTAGTAAAAACAGTTAAATTTATGGTTCTATTGTTTTTACCACACTATCAACTGAATATTGTCCCCATTCGGACAGTTGTTCGATAAAGTGATTGATTGCTTGACTGTCAAAGTGAGCCACTAACATATAGCAAGCAGAACCGCAGACTTTATAACAACTTTCGATCGCTTCAAACTGCATAACAAATGCTTCAAACTTTTCAAAATCATTATTTTGCATCATTACTCGGATAAACTGAGTCGTTGGATGATTTAAAGCAATGGTATATTTTTGAATTGTACCTTCGTCTTGCATTCGGGCGATACGACTACCAACGGCTTGTCCTGTACGATGAACCAATTGTCCAATGTCTTTGTTGCTGAGTCTAGAGTCAGTTTTTAGAATCTTTAAAATTTTTAGATCGATTGGGTCATTTGGCAACATGGGCAATTAAACTTTTTTCAGTTTGAAAGTAGGCAGACATTTATTCTTTCACGAGAGTCTGCAAACTGCTAGATATTTTGCTTAATCTTATAAAAACTTCAACAGAACAGTGAGAATGAAAATGAGTCGTACTGCTTTATTGGTGATTGATGTTCAAAATGATTATTTTCCACAAGGCAAGATGGCGTTGTTTGGTGCAGAACAAGCTTTAAAGCATATCAATCGATTGGAAGCTGATTTTATCAAAAATGCTCAACCGATTATTTATATTCAACATATTGCCAAACAAGCGCAAGCAACTTTTTTTCAAGAGGGAACAGAGGGTGCTGAATTACATGCTGGCTTGCAGATCAATCAAGCCCCAATCATCATTGAAAAGCACTATCCCAACAGTTTCTTTCAAACGAACTTAAAGCAAGTGCTTGATCAGCTTAAAGTAGAGCGTTTGATTATTAGCGGAATGATGACGCATATGTGTGTCGATGCGACATCTCGCGCAGCAGCGGAATTGGGCTATCAACCAATAATCATTGCTGAAGCAACAGCGACACGCCAACTCAGTTATGCAGGTAAAACAGTACAAGCTGAAGATGTGCAAACGGCATGTTTATCTGCATTTCAGATGTTTTCACAAGTCATCAGTGTTGATGATTATTTAAAATAGTCAAAATAAAGGGAAATGCAAAAGGATAGCGCTTTTGCTTTTCCCATTTTAAATCAAAACAGCTTCTATTCTTGATTTAAAAAACCTTCTTTAATTTTTTCAGGCAATCCTACATGCCACCAAGTATAGATTGAGGATTTAATTTCCTCATCTTCTTCTGGGGCGTTAAATGGTTCGTCGTCTTCACGAATTAATTCATCTTCTTCGAATTTAAACCAGAATTCCCACGGGTCATCATCACCGCATCCCCACGCACGTACATCAATCTCATCAAGTAGAGATTTTAAGAACAGCACAATTGCTTCAACAAATTCGTCACCTGAAGAACCATGTACAAAATGGGCAATTGAATAACCATCTATCCTACTTATTGATTCAGGACCTAAGTCAAACTCAACATTGTCCACAGTATTTAAAAGATCTTCAACCAGTTCATGTCCCATCTCTGGGTTGATCTCAACCGCGGAAGTCATAAATTTATCCTGATCCCCTCGATGCGCTTTAAATAACTCATCCAGTTTTAGCATAAGGTTTGGATTTGGATGTTTGTAATAAATGTTGCTATGAAGTTCCATACGTTCCCCGATTTTAATATTTAAGTCATGTTGATGTTGGTGATGCTTTTCTATGCAAATGAATTATATTTTGAACAGTGTAAATAGCAATCGGCTTTAAAATGAAAATTTAAATAAATACAAACTATTGTGTTTAGTTTAAGCTGCAGTTTCTAACTTTGGTGTAAGTTGTATACTTGTCAGCAATTTATTAATCAAAAGTTATTTTATTAATGCATGGTGCGGATGATCGTGCTAAAATAAGAGAAATCGGGTGTGTTCCCGATTTTTTTATGCGGATTACTTCCGCGCTGACAGGATTTAGGTTTACAACATGCCCATTTCAGAGACATGGTTATTACCTGATGGTGTAGCTGATGTATTACCAGAGCAAGCGCAAGTAATTGAACAATTGCGCCGTAAAGCTTTAGATTTCCTCGCATCCCGAGGTTATCAGCTGGTGTATACGCCATTCATCGAATACATCGAATCACTTTCTTCTCTTTCCGAATCGAATCAAGATTTAGACCTAGCCACTTTTAAAGTCATCGACCAACTTTCTGGTCGTTTGCTTGGTGTGCGTGCCGATATGACACCACAAGTGGCTCGTATCGATGCCCATGTACATCAAGTACAAGGTGTGGCGCGTTACTGCTATGCAGGAACAGTACTTCATACTAAACCACAAGGTTTTAATACCACGAGAGCACCTTTACAGCTTGGTGCGGAATTATTTGGTTCAGATAGTATTGATGCTGATGTTGAAATGATCGACGTCATGCTTAATCTGATTAAAACAGCGGGTATGGTGGATGGTATCCATCTTGATTTAGGGCATGTTGGGCTATTTAGAAGTTTGGTCAAGCTTGCAGGTTTAAATAAGTCAACAGAACGTCAGTTGTCAGACTTATATCAACGTAAAGCGCTACCAGAACTTGCGGAGTTTACGCAAGAATTAAAATATGGCACTGATTTTTATGCTTTAGGTCGTTATGCAAGTGACTTAGATGCTTTGCAAACGCATATTAGTACAGAAATTTTTGCGGACGAAGCATTCAAACATGCTTTTGATGTACTTAAAACAACATATACCGAAATTCAAGCACGTTGGCCAAATCTCAACATCGGGATTGATGTGGTAGAACTTCGTTCATACCATTATCACACTGGCTTAATGTATGCCGTATATGCACCAAACCGTGCAGCACCATTAGCACAAGGTGGTCGTTATGATGGTATTGGTGAACATTTTGGACGAGCGCGCCCAGCAACAGGTTTCTCTTGTGACTTATATGTTTTAAGTGCCGGGCAACATCAACAGATTGAAAAAGTGGTTGCACCGAAGGGAACAGCTCCTGATTTGCTTGAAGCAATTGCGGAAACACGCAATCAAGGCTTAAGTGTAATTCAGTTATTGGGTAACGACGATTTAAACTCAGTTCCTAATGCAACGCACCAATTGGTGAATGTTGCAGGTGAGTGGAAAGTCGAAACAATTTAACGATCGAATAAAATGTTCATGTCATTTTATTGGGTTTTCTATTTTAACAGCATGATGTAATGAGGCTATTATGGGCAAAAGTGTTGTGGTACTCGGTACCCAATGGGGCGACGAAGGTAAAGGTAAAATCGTTGACCTGCTCACAGATCAAGCAGCTGCGGTAGTACGTTATCAAGGCGGGCATAACGCGGGTCATACACTCGTCGTTGGTGGTAAGAAAACAGTTCTTCACCTCATTCCATCAGGTATTTTACGTGAAAACGTACTTTGCTTAATTGGCAATGGTGTTGTGCTTTCACCTGAAGCTTTGATCAAAGAGATGGATATTTTAGAGAAAGAGGGCGTACCTGTTCGTGAACGTCTACGTATTTCTCCAAACTGCCCATTGATTCTTCCACACCATATTGCACTTGATCAAGCACGTGAGAAAAAACGTGGAAATGCTAAGATTGGTACAACTGGTCGTGGTATTGGTCCAGCGTATGAAGATAAGGTCGCTCGTCGTGCAATCCGTGTTGCGGATTTGGTACGTGGTGGTGATCATCTTAAAGCGCAGCTTGAAGAACTTCTTGAGTACCATAACTTCCAATTGACTCAATTCTTTGGTGTTGAAGCAGTTAAAGTAGAAGATGTACTTGCTCTTTGCGACCAATGGCGTGAAGTGATTAAACCATTAGTATTGGACGTGATCACGACTTTGCATGACTATCGTAAAGATGGTGCAAATATTATGTTTGAAGGTGCTCAAGGTTCATTATTGGATGTTGACCACGGTACATATCCATATGTAACTTCTTCAAATACAACAGCAGGTGGTGTGAGCTCAGGTTCAGGTCTAGGTCCATTACACCTTGATTATGTTCTCGGGATTACCAAAGCATATACAACTCGTGTAGGTGCGGGTCCGTTCCCTACCGAACTTGTTTATGATGCTGCCAATGATGTTGGTGATGCGATTGGTAAACACTTAGGTACTGTAGGTTCTGAGTTTGGTGCTTCTACTGGTCGTCAACGTCGTTGTGGTTGGTTTGATGCAGAAATTTTACGCCGCTCAGTTGATGTAAACTCATTATCTGGTATTTGCTTAACTAAGCTTGATGTTTTAGATGGCTTAGAAGAAGTGAAAATCTGTGTCGGCTATGAAGCTGCGGATTCTGGTTGTGTTGGTTCTACAGATGCGCTTGCATTTGAAACATTAAAACCAATCTATGAAACCATGCCAGGTTGGTCTGAATCGACTTTCGGTGCGAAATCACTAGATCAATTGCCACAAAATGCAATTAATTATGTGAAGCGTATTGAGCAGTTGATTGAATGTCCGATTGACATCATTTCTACTGGTCCAGATCGTGATGAAACGATTGTGATGCGTCACCCATTTGATGCTTGATATATAGATATTTTAAAAGCTCCCTCGGGAGCTTTTTTTATAAAGCTATTTTATAAGGTTTAAATAAAATGTGATTTACTTTGATTTTTTTTACAAAATACAACATAATTTGGGCGCTAAACGTTGAACTCCGTGTTGGAGTTTACATAAAGACTAATGAGCTTTGGTGAAAATAATGATTAACAAGAATGTATTACTTGGATTAGGGTTAGTGGTTGGTTTGTCTGGTTGCACCACGGTTGCTGAGTTAACGGGTAATGACTCTGCAACATTAAACCTCAATGCGGCAGCAGATTATAAGTTATTGGTTGAAGATGCAAAGGCACAAAAAGCACTGGATACGACATCTTCTACTTATAAACGTGTGAATGCTGTTTTTGTAAAAATGAAGCCTTTTGCGGATCAAGCAAATAAAACAGGGCAACAGTTTGACTGGCAGTTAAGTGTGTTGAGATCTGATGAACTCAATGCATTTGTCATGCCGGGCGGAAAAGTGGTGTTCTTCACAGGTATCGTCAATCAGCTTAAATTAACAGATGCTGAAATCGCTGCAATCATGGGTCATGAGATGACGCATGCTTTAGAAGAACACTCTAAACGCGATGCAGGTGCTACTGCAATCACTGATTTTGCTGTGAAGATGGGTAAAACTTATGCAGGTGATAAGTTAGGCTCAATGGGTACTCAAGCACTCGATATTGGTAGTAAATACGGCGTCGGTCTACCTTACTCACGTAGTTTAGAATCTTCTGCGGATCGTGGTGGTTTGATGCTTATGGCTAAAGCAGGATATAACCCAGAAGCCGCAATCACAGTATGGCAAAAAATGAATAAAATTGATGGTGGCAGTACCAATGGTGTTCAAAAGTTTACTTCTACGCATCCATCGAATAATGACCGTATCTCAGATTTAAATAAGAGTATGGTTGAAGCCAAGCAAGTTTATAAAGCTGCAATCAAAAAATAATTGAAATGTAGAAGAGATCTAAGCCTGAAGTTATTCAGGCTTTTTCTTGGAAGTAAAAGACTAAAGTCGAAAATGATTTAAGTTAGGTTTTTATATTCAGCTTGTTAGAATATATCTTTCGATACACATTGAGTTTGAACCATGCAAAAGAATATATCCTCAACGATGTTTTATTCTCTGATTTTTGCAATGGGCGGTGCACCAACAATCGCTATGCTCATTATTCAGGCTCAAACCACTGATCCAGCTATTGTTTCTCAAGCTTTGCTTGGGCTGAGTGTAATGATTGCTTGTATACTGGTTCCTATTGTTCTGATTCAAAATGCATTTCTATTTTTTAAACGAAATGATCAGCAGTTGGAACAGAAAATTATTCCTTTAAAAAATATCTATTTGGCTTTGAATGTGCTGTGTTTGGTGTACTGGTTGATGGTACAGTTTTTGTAGGTTTTTTACTTACATAATTAATATGATTTAATGAAAATTATTGATTTATCCTTATGTAACATTTGCATATAATTCACAACGTTTTTATTTGTTCTCTATGGAGTTGATTATAATGAACAATAAATTAATACTTAGTCTTTGCGCTGCGACTGCGATTTCAATTTCTGGATGTACAACCATTGCGGATATGGCAGGTGCAGACTCTGCAACATTGAATTCAAATGCGACGCTGGGTTTTAACAAAACTGTGCAAGAAGCACGTGCAAATAAAACTTTAGACACAACTTCTGCAACATATAAAAAGGTAAATGCGGCATTTATTCGCTTAAAACCTTATGCAGATCAGATGAACCAAACAGGACAACGATTTGATTGGCAGTTGGCTGTGCTTAAGTCAGATCAGATCAATGCTTATGTTGCACCAGGTGGAAAAGTTGTTTTCTATACGGGCATTGTTAACCGACTCAATTTATCTGAGGCTGAAGTGGCTGCTGTTATGGGACATGAAATGACCCATGCTTTAGAAGAGCATTCAAAACAGAAGTTAGGAGCGCAAGCCTTAACCAATCTTGCCGTAAATATTGGTAAATCTTATGCAGGTAGCCAAATTGGTGAACTAGGCAATGCTGCAATTGATTTGGGCAGTCAAGTGGGTGTAGGTTTACCTTATTCACGTAGCTTGGAAAGCCGTGCGGATGAAGGCGGTTTAATGATGATGGCAAAGGCAGGCTATAACCCTCAAGCAGCAATTACTTTATGGGAAAAAATGGCCAAACAAGGTGGTGCTCAAGGTTCTGCTTTGCTTTCTACACATCCATCTGATGCAAACCGTATCAATGCAATGAAAAAGAATCTTGCAGCTGCGATGGCAGTATACAACGCACGCGGTGGAAAATAAGCGTTTGGGACTACAACAGTTTAATAAGTTAAAAGGATGCCTAGGCATCCTTTTTTAGTTTCTGAATCAGTAACGCGAATGGAGTGGCTATGTACATTAAAACCTGAGTCAAACTAAGGTGCTGGATTAGGTTGTTGTTTATGGATATCTTCGATTTCCGTTAAGATTTCTTCAGACAGATGAAGCTCGAAAGCATGAATATTTTCTTTGAGCTGTGAAAGTTGTGTTGCACCAATAATGGTGCTGCTCACAAAGAATTGCTGTTTAATAAATGCCAATGCCAATTGGGTTAGACTTAAACCGTGTTTTTCAGCAAGTCGCGCATATTGTTCTGTTGCCCAATCACTTTGAGGATTGGTATAACGGCTAAAACGCGAAAATAAACTAATACGACCATCGGCAGGTCGTGCACCATGACGATATTTTCCTGTTAGGTAGCCAAATGCAAGTGGTGAATAAGCCAGTAAACCAACACTTTCAAACTGTGCAATTTCAGACATACCGACTTCATAGGTGCGATTTAACAAGCTATATGGGTTTTGTACACTGACAATTTTTTCTAATCCCAATTGCTCTGCGAGATGTAAAAATTTTAAGGTGCCCCATGGCGTTTCATTGGACAAGCCAATATGGCGAATACGTCCTTTTTTAACTTCATTTGAAAGCGCTTCTAATGTTTCTGCAAGTGGGGTAATGTTTTGAGTCAATGCCGCTTGCTGGTTGCCATAGCCTAAGGTACCGAAGAAGTTTGCAGGTCGCTGTGGCCAATGTAGTTGGTAGAGGTCAATATAATCGGTTTGTAAGCGTTTTAATGAACCATCAATCGCTGAACTAATTTCTGAAGCGATAAATTTTGTATGCCCATCACGGATTTGACTACCGCCTTGCTGTGGTCCAGCGATTTTTGTAGCAATGATGAGTTTGTCGCGTTGACCATTTTGAGCAATCCAATTGCCTATAATGGTTTCTGTTGAACCTTGAGTTTCAGGTTTGGGTGGAACAGGATACATTTCGGCTGTGTCCCAAAAATGAATATTTTGATCAAGTGCATAGGCGAGTTGTTCAAATGCTTCATTCTGAGTATTTTGTTCACCAAAAGTCATGGTTCCTAAACAAATTTCAGGTACCACCAAATCAGAATGACCTAAGCGATTTGATTTCATGTCAGATCCTTTAATGAGAGTTCAATATCTAATGAGAATAATAACGTAAATAAAATTTGATAAGCTGTTGAAATTATTTTTCTAATGACCAAAAGAAGATGAATTTATCTAAAAAATGTATAAGAAAGTATTTATCTTTATCCAATTCACTATTTAAACAGCACAAAGGGAAGATGGACAAAAACTGTAGAGTTTAGACTTAAAAAGCAAACTCGAAAGTTTGCTTTTAAACAATATAAAGATGGTGTTATTTTGAGAATTTTGATATTTATCAAAGCCAAAAATTGGTGATGTTTACTTCTCAAATCAACTTTTAAATTTTATTCATCATCATTGTTATATTCATCTTCAGAGAATTTAGACTCTTCTAAAGACGCATCAAAAATTAAAATTGCTTTACCATCAGTCTCGATCATACCTTGCTCTTCAAGCGTTTTTAATACACGCCCTACCATTTCACGTGAGCAACCTACGATGCGACCAATTTCTTGACGAGTAATACGAATCTGACGACCATTTGGTAAAATCATCGCTTCAGGTTGCGCAGAAAGATCAATCAAGCAACGTGCAATACGACCAGAGACATCAATAAATGCAAGGTCAGTTACTTTACGTGTTGTATTCTTTAAGCGACGAACAAGTTGTGCAAATACTGCATAACTTAAGTCAGGGTATTGTTTACTGATTTCGTGGAAATTGTCATATGAAATCTCTGCGATTTCACATACGTCACGAGTTCTGACTTCGGCTGTACGTTGTGGGTTTTGCTCAAATAAACCCATTTCTCCGAAAAAATCCCCAGGGTTCAAATAGGCAACAACGATTTCACGCTCATCATCTTCGCGTAAAATAATTGAAACTGAACCTTTTAAAATTAAATACAGTGATTTTGACTCTGAACCTGCATCAATGATTGTTGAGCGTTTAGGAAAACGATTGATGTGGGCTCTCTTGAGCAAAGCTTTGACTGACTCAGGTAATTGACCAGGTGACAAAGCATCTGTACTAAGTTGTGCAAAATTAGAAGACATGCTTAAAAATTCCGAATTGGATAATAACTAGATCTTTTGATCTAAATTGAACTCGTCACGTAGAAGCAGTAGAGATGAAATTCCTTATCAACTCATTTTATGCTAGTGTACAGGTACCCTGTAAATTTATAGCTTTTTTTAGGTAGTTGCAATGCAAACTAGCGTTCATTGGTTAGAGAATGTTGCTTTTCAAGCAAATTCAGAAAGTGGTCACCAAATTATTATGGATGGTTCTGCTGAATACGGTGGTGAAAACCGTGGACCACGTCCTATGGAATTGATATTAATGGGACTTGGTGGGTGTGCTTCATTTGATATTGTGACCATTTTAAAGAAATCGAGACAAAATGTAACGGATGTTGTTTGTCAGCTCAAGGCTGAACGTGCAGATACCATTCCAGCAGTATTTACTAAAATACATCTACATTTTGTCGTGACAGGGCATGATGTAAAAGATAAGCAAGTTGCCAAAGCTGTTGAATTATCAGCTGAAAAATATTGTTCGGCGAGTAAAATGTTGTCTGATGGCGGTGTTGAAATCACCCACGATTATGAAATTATCGCTGCTGAATAGCAAAATAAATCTAAAAAAAGCCAATAGTTTTATTGGCTTTTTTTTATTTTTTAGTATTTATAAAACGTGACTAGTGGAGTCAAAATTAAATAAAATAAATTATTACAAAATGTGTATTTTCTCCAAAAAAGCTATTTTTAGTGAGGAAATGACTTAATTTTGCGATCTATTTGAGCAAATTAGTGGCTTAGAAAAAGCTGTGGATCAACACGTGCATTGTTGAGACTCATTCCCCAATGTAAATGTGGTCCTGTTACTCGTCCTGTTTTACCCACCAAACCAAGCAAATCACCTTGTTGTAATATTTGTCCTTTCTCAACATTTATTTTACTTAGGTGACAGAACATACTAATTAAACCTTGTCCATGATCAATCATGACAGTATTGCCATTAAAGAAATAGTTGCCCGTTGCAACCACTTTTCCTGCCGCGGGTGCAATAACTTTTTGTCCAATTGGAGCAGGTATATCTAATCCAGAATGGGGTGCGCGTTCTTCGCCATTGAAAAAACGTTTGCGACCGAATGAATTGCTAAATTTACCTGCAGTTGGTCGGATGAAATTTGGGAAATCTTTCCATTGGGCTGGGCTAAATGTGGTATAGACGTCATTTTGCTCTTTGGCTTCTTGGCTATATCGATCAAGCTGTTGTTGATTTGGATTAACGTAATCCTGGTTTTTTACATTAAGCCGTTGCTCAGCATACTTATAGGGTTGCACCTCAATATTGATTGGACCATTTGAGCTTTGCAGTTCTAGGTTGCCAACCTGAGCAGAAAGTGGAATACCAAATACAATATGATTCACCGAATTGGTCCCATCAACAACCAATACGGGCTTGCCTTGATAACTCACATTCAACACTGTTTTGGGCACAGTAATCACCGCAATACCACCAGCTCGACGTGAGTCTTGAGGTAGCGCAAAGCTTTGAGTTGTGATCATTAGGCTGCTTAAAATGAGGATTTTTTTGATTGAAAACATAATGCTGATACAAGATTTAATTTTTAGACAGTATCTGAGATTGTCCTAGCAAGCTCAAGCCCATGATTGTTAAATTATCAGCACTCCTGTTGATCGTTTAAACGCTTAGCATTTGTGCTTGCGAGTATTTAAATCGACCAATTTTTAAATTGATCAAGCGCTTTCGAGTACAGTTTATAGGTTGGATTGGAGGGAGAATGAATTTGATATATTTTTACGATCACATGCTAATGATCTAGCATGTGATTCATTAGGGGCTGTGGACAATTCGTCTATGTTTGCGACTAGGTGTGTTTTTTAGGCGATTCTAGGCGCGAAATACGAAATTTAGTCATTCTAAATGATGAGAAACACTGTTTCGCAAGGGAACGACGAAGCGACAAAAAACACGCTAGCCCCCGCTACGCCTTGCGCTGCAAACAAAGCAGTGCTTTGTTCTTGCTCAGGGTTGTGGTTAAAATTATCTCAGGCTACGTTATGAAACTTAAAAATAGTCTCGCTATTCTCTTAATTTCATGCCTTGCCTGCTCAATTTTAACCTACAACGCAAGCCATTTATGAAATGTCCACTGACCCTAAAAGAACTGTCTGGATATTCATTGATTTGCAAATGCAGACCGATAAAGTTTAGCTCGTCTTAATTGGTGCAATACTGAAACCAATACATCTATTTCTTCAGTGGTGTTATAGAACGCAAGTGAAGGGCGCACAGTCCGTTCGACACCAAAACGGCGTAAAATTGGTTGTGCGCAATGATGTCCCGTTCGTACAGCAATTCCATGCTGATTTAAAACTTTCCCCACTTCTTCAGTTTCATAACCTGCAAGGGTAAAAGACATCACACTGGCTTTGTTTAAGGCAGTACCAATTAAACGTAAACCAGAAACACTTTGAAGTGCATGTTGACCGTACTCCAGCAAATCATGCTCATAGCGTGCGATATTGTGGATACCGATTCTTTCTATATATTCCAAAGCAGCACCTAAGCCAACAGCATCAGCGATGTTTCCAGTACCAGCTTCAAATTTATTTGGCGCAGGCTGATAGATCACATGTTCAAAGGTGACATCCTGAATCATATTACCGCCACCTTCCCAAACGGGCATGCTGTCGAGTAATTCTGATTTGGCATAAACAGCGCCGATCCCTGTAGGTCCAAAAACTTTGTGCCCAGAGAATACAAAGAAGTCAGCGTCTAAGCTACTCACATTGGTTGGAACATGAGAAACCGATTGCGCGCCATCAATTAAGACCCGTACACCAGCAGCATGTGCTAAAGCGATAATTTCTTGAGTTGGTGTCACCGTACCAAGTGCATTGGATACTTGAGTGATTGAAACAAGCTTGGTCTTTGGATTGAGGAGTTTGAAAAATTCATCAATCTGAATCTGACCCGTATCATCGACAGGGATTACCCGCAGCTTAGCGCCAGTTTCTTGAGTCAGTTGGTACCAGGGGACAATATTGGCATGATGTTCCAAATGCGAGACAATGATTTCATCTCCCGCTTGAATATTTTGTTTTCCCCATGATTTTGCAATTAAATTAATCCCTTCGGTTGTGCCTCGGACAAAAACAATATTTTTAGCAGAAGCTGCACCGATAAAGCGAGCAACCACATCACGTGCATGTTCATAGGCATCACTGGCACGTGCTGCGAGTTCGTGTGCAGCACGGTGAATATTCGAATTTTCATGCTGGTAAAAATAAGAAATTCGATCAATAACTGCCTGTGGTTTATGGGTGGTTGCTGCATTATCCAACCAGATCAAAGGCTGACCATTGACACGCTCTTGCAAAATTGGAAAGTCTTTTCGAATTTGCAGAATATCCAATGGCTGATAATTTTGACTCTGAGTGGGTATTTGCTTATCTGAATGTGGACGAACAGACTTAATTGTGGGTGATTGAAGAAAGTAATAGCCTGATTCAGTCGTCGCAGGTTTGTCATTACGATCTTCTATCGTGCTTTTTAGATGATGATCATTTGTCACATGATAATCATCAAAGGCATAGGGATTTTTAATTCCTTTTGTTTGGCTGATGTTGTGTTGTAGATTTTCAGCATCAACACTTTCATTTTGAGCGAAATCCAAAAAATAAAAAGCGGATTGTGATGGTGTTGCGGATGTTGCTAGCGGAGTAGAGGGGAGTGCAGACGTTGAATTTAAGGCTAAATTCCAATCAGGTGTGACCGTGAATGGGTCTGGCGTATGCGCTCCTCCAATAATTGGCGCCGAAGATAGAATGCGACGTTCAGGATGATCTGTCGTAGGTTCTACATAATGTTGCGTAGATTTCGGATTTAAATGAGCTTGTTGCACAATAGCAGGGATACGACCTGATAAAGCTGCTATTGGATCTTTTGGCTGTGGTGTATGGCTCTGCCCGAGCACTTGATCAGGCAGCTCAAAATTCAAAGCTTGTTTTTTTTGCTGTGGTAATGCCGCAAACAATTCATTTGCCAACTGGGTAATCACAGATTCATGGATTGGTGCATCTTGTGTTGCAGCAGATGAATTATTTGTAGGTTGTTGGATAGTCATGGTATTTATCTACCTCCACATCTTCAAGTACAGCAAGCGCATCATCTGTAAGCACAGCAAGTGAGCAATATAACGAAATTAAATATGAAGCAATGGCATTGCGATTGATGCCCATAAAGCGGACTGAAAGTCCTGGTGCTTGTTCACCCGCAAGACCAGGTTGGAATAGTCCGACGACACCTTGACGTTTTTCTCCAACACGTAACAGGATGATTTTGGTTTTGCCGTCTTCCACTGGGATTTTATTGGAAGGAATTAACGGAATACCACGCCATGTAATAAATTGAGAACCAAACAAGCTGACAGTCGGTGGTGGTACGCCACGGCGAGTACATTCACGACCAAATGCAGCAATTGCATCAGGATGCGCCAAGAAAAAACCTGATTCTTTCCAAACCTTGCGTAATAGGTCATCCAAATCATCGGGTGTTGGGGCGCCTGTCAAGGTTGAAAGGCGTTGTTGATCAGCAACACTCGCCAATAGCCCGTATTCAGGGTTATTGATCAATTCACTTTCTTGGCGCTCTTTAATCGTTTCTATAGTCAGGCGTAATTGTTCTTTAATTTGATCGTGAGGGCTACTGTATAAGTCTGAAACACGGGTATGAATATCGAGTACGGTTGAAACCCCATTTAAAAAATATTCACGAGGATTAAGCTCATAATCCACAAAGGTTTGTGGAAGTGTCGCTTCATCACGTTGGGTGCAGGCAACTTGAATATCATCTGTATTGCTGACTTTGTTGACTCGGTAAATACCAGCTTCTACAGGTGTCCATTGTAATAAATGCGTCAGCCATCGTGGCGTAATTGTTGAAAGTTGAGGAACGGTTTTGGTTGCATTTGCCAGTTGGCGAGCAGCCTGATCATTGAGTGCTTGGCGTGTGACTTCTTGGTTCTTAGCCATGTTTTAATCCTTGGTGATATGAATTGATGGTTGATTACAATTTGTTTAAGGTGTCTATTGTTATCATCTCCAGTAAAATCAGAGTGCTGTTATGAATGCTTCATATTTTGAATCTTTTAAAATATGTATAAGGAATAACTTCGAAAGCTATTCTTGGCGCCAAGGCAATCCATGAAAGCGCCAACCGTTGAATACCCCGCGATGATTGTTTTCATCCAAGTCACCTTCAAAGCCTTGTTCAATGTTATAAATATTTTCAAAACCAGCATTGAAAGCGACATTGGCTGCCGCTGCGGAACGTTTACCACTACGGCACAGTAAAAGAATGATTTTATCTTTGCCCACTTTGCTTTCGAGTTCTTTGGCAAAACGCGGATTACGGTTTAATGCAGTTCCTGTAGCCCAGGGGATGTGAATGGTACCTTCAACAAAACCGACAAATTTTCGTTCTTCATTGGTGCGAACATCGACAATTTCGACATGACCAGCTTGATACAATGCCCAAGCTTCGTGCGGTAAAATCGTACCTGTAAACTCTAAATAATGGTCTTCAACACGTTGTTGCGCTTGTTCAAAAATCTTTTCAATTTGTGCTTGAGTTAATTCGTTAAAATGTTGTTGGTTTAAACTGGTCATTTCAATTGCCTTTCTTCTGACTTAAATTTGTATTTAAGCTTTGATGTATCAGATGTATTGATAACAACTATAAACATTTTGTATATTCTATAAATTAATAAAAAATGGATTACTTATTCTTATTTTGAAATAAAGATTGAATTATTTTTTACAGATATGCTTATATGAATTATGTTTATCTACCATATTGTGAATAAAATAGTATTTAGATGAATAATAAAATTTCATGTGAGGTTTTTTAGATCATGGAACGTCTTTTAGGTAGGTAAACATATGATCCAATGGAATATCCAAAATATTGTGGATGAGTTACAAGAAGCTCGGAATGAATGGCGTACCCAACGTAAAAGTCTCAAAGACTTTGGAGGGAGGGAATTACCGTCAAAAGACGAAATTAAGAAGATCATGAATGACCTATGTGGCATTTTATTCCCTATGCGTTTAGGTCCACATGATTTACGACAACAAAGTGAAAATTTTTATATTGCACATACACTTGAAAAAACTTTGCATTCCTTACTTGAGCAAGTCAAACTCAATTTAACCTATGATTATAAATATAAAAAACATAATGAAAATGCAGACGTCATTGACGTGCTGGCGCAAAGTATTGTCAGTGAATTTGCGCAAAAACTGCCTGATATACGCCGTATTTTGGATACAGATGTGATAGCGGCATATGATGGTGATCCTGCGGCACGTAGTGTGGATGAGGTGTTGTTATGTTATCCGGGAATTTTGGCAATCATTTATCATCGTGTTGCCCACGAATTTTATAAAAAAGATTTATCTCTATTGGCACGTTTAATTGCTGAGATTGCACATTCAAAAACAGGAATCGACATTCATCCAGGCGCACAAATTGAACAAGGTTTCTTCATCGATCATGGTACAGGTGTGGTGATTGGAGAAACGTGTATTATTGGAAAAAATGTCCGAATTTATCAAGCAGTCACTTTGGGTGCTAAGCGTTTTGAAGTCGATGATAGTGGACGTCTACAAAAGGAATATGCACGTCATCCAATTGTTGAAGACAATGTGGTGATTTATGCAGGTGCGACCATTCTTGGACGTATCACGATCGGTCAAGGCGCTGTGATTGGTGGCAACGTGTGGATTACTCAAAGTGTTGCTGCAAATAGTGCGGTTTCGCAGAGTTCGGCAACCAAGACAGAAGTATAGCCAATCTCATCGTATTCATGATGATCTTGATTGAGATTCTATAGTTCAACCCTGATTATCGATACAAGTGATTCGATTTAAATCATTCATATTCAATAAGCTTGATGCTTTTATACAAATTATTAGTTATTACAAACTTTTGGAGAATGACTTTTTTGCATTTTTGAATCACCGATGTTCTTTCTATTGTGAGGCGACATGGATGTTGCCATGTTGAGCGAGTGTATATGAGCAAAAACAAAGCACTGCTTTGTTTGCAGCACAAGAATGCTATTCAAGAAAGAATGGATAAACAAAGAGAAGTTACTTACGCAGATCTATTTAAACTTTTGATATAAAGCGTGGCAATGACAGCTTTAAATGATTCAACAATATATTCATTGCATTGATTTTATTGATCACAAGAAATTATATTTTTACTGTATGCGCTTTTTAAGCGGATTGACTATATTTGCTAAGACAAAGGAATAATGTAATAAGTTTGAGCATTGATCACGATGAGATCATTTCTAACGCGATAAATCTGTGCTGCTTCAAGCGGCAGTTTAAACTGTATTGTTTTGCCATGTTGCTGAATTTCAAATACATCATATCCAATCGGTGTAAACCAAAAAATATAGTGATTTCCTGAGCCTTGGACATCATCAATACTTTGATATTTTAGGTATTTATCGTTTGAAATTATTGGTTTAGGGGCTGTCTTACATTCAGGTAGCTCAATCGAATGTTCTAATTTTGGAAGAAATCTGGAAAAATCTTGACTAAAAATATAGTTTTTTGAGGTTTTTATGAGTTGTGTTTCTTCATCAATCACTTGATAACACTCGGCTTGCTGCTGTTGTAAGTATTGTTTTAACTTTGCAATCATCGCTAAATTAAATGGTTCTGCAGGTTGAACTCGATAATTATTGGGTGAAAAGTTACGTTGTGGTTGTTCAGGCTGAGTTCTAAAAATATCTATTATATTTTGAATAAAAGATTGTTCCTGCTGTTTTTGTTCTTGTTTGACTTTCTCGGCTTCTTTTTCTGAGACATATTGAGGGTCGAAATAAACGATGATGTCATGTTCTGAAACTTTTTTTTGATAAGTTTTTTCCTGTACCATTTGCTCCAATAGTGCATAAGCAAATTGATCATAAGAAAAGGTACTTAGTTGAGTAAAAGTTTGGGTCTGCGCATTGAAAAGATAAGCTTGAGTGGGCGACTGATAATCGGCTTGAAAAATTCTTATAGTCACTAAAAATTGATTTTGACCTAAATATTCAATTTGTTGGATCAACTGCCGGGGTGAAGACGAGACAAAATATGCCGGAAGCTGTTGATGGGTACGTAAATCATAACTACAAATTTTTAAATCCCGTTTGGGTTGATTGACTCTTTCAAATATCGAACAATCATACACAATAAAATTTTCATTCAAAACTTTTAAGATCGTGTCAGCAGGCGATTTAAACCATTTAAATTCTAGATCTGATGTTTCAGGTGTTAATTCTTGAATATGTTTATGTGGAAATTTATCGCTGTTCGGCGATTGATAGCCACAAGCATTTAACATGCTTATAGTGAATAGTACCGACAATAATTTACTGAAATTCAACATTGTTGTTATTCTAAAAAAGTTCAATACTGCTTACTCTAAAGCATATTGTTGAAAATACAAACGCTTAAAGGTCATACGTAATATTTTTGCTTAAATTGACTTGAAAAAGATGAATTTAGCACAAATATTAATACTGAAATATATCCTGACTATTTTAATAAGCTTTTGAAAAATATATAAATTAATTTTTAAATATAGTTGAAATCTACAAAACCGTTCCCATCTATTATTCAAGTACAAATTTGTTGTGAGGAATAACAAGAATGCGATTTGAAAAATTTACGAACCGCTTACAGCAAGCTTTATCAGATGCACAATCTCAGGCAATGGGTAATGACAATACCGCCATTGAAGGTATTCATATACTTTCAGTGTTATTGGAAGAGCCTTCAAACTTGAGTCTGTTACAACAGGCTGGTGCAAATATCCCTGAGTTAAAAGCAAAGTTGCAGAAAGCGTTGGCGGATGCGCCAAAAATTGGAACACCGACTGGAGATATCAACCTCAATCCTGAGGCTGTTCGAGCATTAAATTTAGCAGACAGCTTTGCCCAAAAAGCAGGTGATGAGTTCTTATCTACAGATTGGGTCATCTTGGCATTGGCTGAAACAGGTGCAACCAAAACATTATTAACTGGCGTAGGTGTGACCACTGAAAAACTACGCAAAGCGATTGAAAATATTCGAGGGGGTGAACAAGTGATGGCAAATAACCATGAGGATCAACGAGATTCACTCAATAAATATACAATTGATCTGACTGCACGTGCTGCAGAAGGAAAACTTGACCCTGTGATTGGTCGTGATGAGGAAATTCGTCGTACCATTCAAGTATTGTCACGTCGTACCAAAAATAATCCAGTGCTTATTGGTGAACCAGGTGTGGGTAAAACTGCGATTGTCGAAGGTTTGGCGCAACGTATTATCAATGGTGAAGTACCAGAAGGTTTAAAAGGGAAACGTGTCTTGTCCTTAGACCTGGGTTCATTATTGGCTGGTGCGAAATATCGTGGTGAGTTTGAAGAGCGTTTAAAAGCTGTTTTAAAAGATCTCGCAAAATTTGATGGTGAAATCATCTTGTTCATCGATGAGTTACATACGCTCGTGGGTGCAGGTAAAGGTGATGGTGCAATGGATGCAGGGAATATGTTAAAACCTGCATTGGCTCGTGGGGAGTTGCGTTGTGTAGGTGCAACGACTTTAGATGAGTATCGTCAATTTATTGAAAAAGATGCTGCGCTTGAACGTCGTTTCCAAAAAGTATTGGTAGATGAACCAAGTGTGGAAGATACCATCGCAATTTTACGTGGTTTAAAAGATAAATATGCGACCCATCATGGGGTGCAAATTCTTGACTCCGCGATTATTGCTGCAGCGAAAATGTCGCATCGCTATATTACAGATCGTCAATTGCCAGACAAAGCGATTGATTTGATTGATGAGGCTGCATCACGAATCAAAATGGAAATTGACTCTAAGCCAGAAGCACTAGATCGTCTAGACCGTCGTTTAATCCAGTTGAAGATGCAATTGGAAGCGGTTAAGAAGGATGCGGATTCAGTCAGTAAGGCTGAAGTTGAGCATTTGGAAAAACAAATTGCTGAAGTTCAGAAAGAATACAGTGATTTGGAAGAAGTTTGGATTGCAGAAAAACGTTTGGTTGATGGCACTAATCAGGCGCAAATTGAACTTGATAAAGCTCGCACAGCGTTTGAAAAAGCGCAACGTGAAGGTGACTTGGCTGAAGCAAGCCGTTTGCAATATGGTGTGATTCCAGAGTTGCAAAAACGCTTGAATGAAGAAGAAGTTGCGGAAGTGAATGAAGAGCCAAAACTGATTCGTACCAAAGTGACTGAAAACGAAATTGCAGAAGTTGTCAGTGCTGCAACTGGTATACCAGTGTCCAAAATGCTACAAGGTGAACGTGAGAAACTGCTTCATATGGAAGACTTCTTGCATAACCGTGTCGTTGGTCAGGATGAGGCTGTTGTGGCAGTCGCAAATGCGGTGCGCCGTTCACGTGCCGGTCTTTCCGATCCGAATCGCCCAAGTGGGTCATTCTTGTTCCTTGGACCGACAGGTGTGGGTAAAACCGAGCTTACCAAAGCTTTAGGCAACTTTTTATTTGACAGTGATGATGCGATCATTCGAATTGACATGTCAGAATTTATGGAAAAGCATTCGGTCAGTCGTTTAGTTGGTGCGCCTCCAGGCTATGTCGGATACGAAGAAGGCGGTGTATTGACTGAAGCTGTACGTCGTAAGCCATATAGCGTGGTGTTGTTTGATGAAGTGGAAAAAGCACATCCAGATGTATTTAACATCTTATTGCAGGTGCTTGATGATGGGCGTTTGACAGATTCTCAAGGTCGTGTGATCGACTTTAAGAATACGGTTATCGTGATGACGTCTAACTTAGGTTCAAGTGATGTTCGTGAGTTGGGTGAAGGTGCAAGCGATGAAGATGTTCGAGCAACAGTGATGAATGCCGTTTCTCAGCATTTCCGTCCAGAGTTCATCAATCGTATAGATGAATTGGTGGTGTTCCACTCATTGAAAAAATCGCAGATTCGAGGCATTGCGGATATTCAATTAGATCGTTTACGCGCACGTTTAGCTGAACGTGATATTCGTTTAAATGTTGATGATCAAGCGTTTGACATTCTGATCGATGCTGGTTTTGATCCTGTATATGGTGCGCGTCCACTCAAACGTGCAATCCAACAGCAGGTTGAGAACCCATTGGCGCAAAAAATCTTGTCAGGTGCATTTACAGCGGGTGATACCATCTTGATCAGTGCTGAAAATGGTGAGCTTGATTTTGGGAAATTAAAACTCAGCTAATCGAGTCATGTACCAAAGATAAAAAACCAACCGTTATAAGACGGTTGGTTTTTTTATGTTATAAGAAATCTATATATCAACGGCGAATATTCAATGAATAAAAAAATTTATATCCTATTATTTTCAATTTTATGTTTTAACCCTTTGGCACAAGCCTTACCTGAAAGAACATTTGAAGAAATGATCAAACGATCAGAACAGGGGGATCCAGAAGCAATGTATCAATATGCTGACTTTTTATTATATCGCGAAGATGAGGCATCCCAAAAAAACGGGGCAGCATTGATGCTAAAGTCGGCTCAAGGAGGGTTTTGGCTAGCATTTTCAGTTGTTGGTGATTTCTTTAAATATGGTTTTACGGTCAAGCAAGATCCTTCCAAAGCTGTAGAGTGATATAAAAAATCAGCAGAACAGAATGATCCAGCAGGACAGAATAATTTAGGGCTTGCTTACTATACTGGTGAGGGCATATCGCAAAATAAAGCCTTGGCTGCAAAATGGTATCAGAAATCTGCTGAACAAGGCGATGCCAATGCACAACGTAATCTTGCCCTCATGAATCTATATGGGGATGGAATAACAAAAAATGAAAAGCAAGCATTTCAATGGATGTTGAAATCTGCTGAGCAGGGCGATGAGGATGCTCAAAACAGTGTTGGGCAGATGTATCTGGAAGGTAAGGGTGTTGCTGCAAACGTAACGTTGGCAGTGCAATGGTTGAAGCGTTCTGAAGCACAAGGTAACCGTTATGCACACCAGCAGTTATGGGAAATGTGTAATGCAGGCAGAATTACAGCGGAATGTGTTGATTAGTTCTGTTTGAACCTATTTCAGCCAGTAAGCGGGCTTATTTAACAGATAAGCCTAATCTGTTTTACCTATTATCGGGTTTTCTGATCGTTTGATTGCAACATTTGTTAAAAATTGATAATTTTTAGACAGGAATAATAAGAAAGGGAAGTTGATCATGACGATCAAAATAAAGGAAAAATCTGATTATTTAAAGCTACTGACGATGTTGTTAATGGCACTGGGTTCGGCTGAGATATTGGCAAATCAATTGGATGACCAAGATCTTGCAGAACAGTCTGTAGGTGTAGTAAAGCTTTCGCCGATTATTATTCAAGCCGTTAAACAGGATGCTCAACAATCTGTAGATGAGCAAAAAGATTTACATCATAAGATCGCGCAACAACAAGCAGATGCAGCAAAAAAGGATGAAATATATTCTACTGTATTGACTGATTTTGAGTGGCAAAAAAAAGACCCTGATCCGAATAAACCGGGGGATAAATATATTACCCCTTTAGAAAAATATAAAATTATCGATATGGGATTTAACCCTTATCAACGCCACGATGTTCGTATCACAACACAAGATCGGGTGACCTTGTACATTGGTCATGAAGTTGACCCCGTGGCGTATAAATAGCGAGAAAAAAATTAAACAGGGAAGTGTTTAATTTTCCAAGCTCTGTGGATTTTTTGATTACGTTTAAAATCTAAACCAATGGTTTCATTGCTGATTTCTTGCACATCAAACATAGCCTCAATTTCTTCATCCATCTCAAAACCACGATAGTTATTTGAGAAATATAAAGTCCCTTCGGTCGTTAAGCGGTTCATTGCTCGTTTAAGTAATGAGATATGATCACGTTGAACATCGAATGTACCATAGAATTTTTTTGAGTTAGAGAAAGTTGGAGGATCAATAAAGATCAAGTCATATTGTTCATGACCCTCTTTGAGCCATTCGAAACAATCGCTTGAGAAAAATTGGTGTTGTTCATCAGCATGATCTACGGTCAGACCATTCAGTACAAAGTTTTCTTTAGACCAGTTTAAGTAAGTATTGGATAAGTCCACACTGGTTGTACTGGCAGCACCCCCTAAAGCGGCATGCAAACTTGCAGTCGAGGTGTAGCTGTATAGGTTAAGGAAGTGTTTGCCTTTGGCTTCTGCTGCGATGCGTAAGCGCATTTGACGATGGTCTAAGAATAATCCCGTATCTAAATAATCAGTTAAATTGACCAGAATTTTAGCTTTACCTTCCTGAACGATAAAGCGTTTAGACGCAGTACTTTGTTTGGTGTACTGCGCTTTACCTTCTTGACGCGCACGGGTTTTGATAAAAATTGCATCACGACCTAAACCTGTTACCGCACGGATCGAGGCTAAAGCAAGATTAAAACGCTTTTTGGCTTTTTCAGGATCAATTGATTTCGGTGGGGCATATTCTTGGACATGCAAACGATCACCATAAAGGTCAACTGCAACATTAAAATCAGGTAGATCCGCATCGTAAAGTCTTAAGCAATAAATATTTTCTTTGACTGCCCATTTCTTTAAAGCTTGCATGTTTTTTTGCAAACGGTTGGTAAAGTCTTCAGCACCTTCAATCTTTTCAAATTGTTGAGGTTGCCAATCTGCAAGGAAGGGCTTACTGACTGTTGCTGGTTTAATATCACCAAAACGAACATAAATCGGTAATTTACCATTCATCAAACGTAAAATTTGTGGATTGTTGAAAGCCAATACATCCGCTTGTTCAACTGCTGCAGCTATAACAGCTGCATATTGATTTGGGAAATTCTTTTGTAAAAGCGCAGATAGACCTAAATATAATGCTCGATTTGAAGCTTTATCTCCCAAACGCTCACCATAAGGAGGGTTGGTGACAACAAAGGATGTTTTACCTTCAGCATGGAAGTCTGGCCAATCTGCTAATGTACGTTCTTCGATTTGAATTTGATCGAGTTGCTGTTCAAAACCTGCCGCAATAATATTTTGCTTGGTGGCTTTTACAGCTTCCCAATCTGCATCATAAGCATAGAATTTTGGTAAAGGTTGTTGTAATGCGGCTTGATGACGGTCTGCGGCTTCAGCTTTGATCGACATCCAAAGTTCATGGTCATGCCCATTCCAACCATTGAAACCAAAACGACGGACTAAACCTGGCGCACGGTCAGTCAGAATCATTAGTGATTCAATGATAAACGTACCTGAACCACACATTGGGTCAAGTATGATTTCTGGGTGACGTTCTTTCAATTTGGCTTTTTGTAAAATGGCAGCGGCTAAATTTTCTTTAATCGGTGCATCGGTCATGTAACGGCGATAGCCACGCTTATGTAGAGAATCGCCAGATAAGTCTAGGCAGTAGGTATGTTCAGTTTTGCCTGCAAGTACATATAAGGTAATTTCAGGTTGCTTAATATCAATGCTTGGGCGTTTACCCACTGCTTCCATGAAAGAATCAACCACGCCATCTTTGACACGTAAGGTTGCGAATTGAGTATTGACCTTGATATCACGTTCAACGTGTAGGCGAATGGCAAAAGTACTTTGTGGTGCAAAAATTAACGACCAATCAAAGTTGATCGCACCTTCATAAAGTTCTTCAGCAACGTCACGTGCATCATGCGTAAATTCAAGTTCATGTGTATGAATAGGCGTGAGCACACGTGAAGCAAGGCGTGACCACATACAAATACGGTAAGCATCTTCAAGTTTACCCTTAAAGACCAAACGTCCAGGAAATTTTTCAATATTTTGAATCCCTAAACCTTGAATTTCTTCTTGCAGTAAGGTTTCTAGTCCATCTGCACAGGTAACCCAATATGTAGAAAGACGCGGTTTCGAATTCATGAATATTTCCAAAGACATTAAAGCAATCGCATATTTTAGCGTATTTTGATGACGAAAACTTGTGGATTGTGCCAAGAAGATCGAATTTTTCCAAAAACCTTAAAATTCTTTTATAGATTGTGGTGATTTGCTTGAAATATATTCAAATATCCATATCTAACCAAGATCAAATCAAGAAATTTAAAAAAATGCTGAGTCTTATTCTTTCAATGTTTATTTTTTCACTTTCAATGTCCATATCGCCAGGACCTGTAAATTTAACCATTTTAACCAGCAGTATGAATTATGGCGCTAAACGCAGCTTTGGTTTTATTTCAGGGGCAACAATTGGCTTTACTTTGCTATTGGCATCAGTCTGTTTTGGTCTATATCAAATCATCGTGGTTTATCCTTTGCTATTGGATATTATTACCGTATTGGGTACAGTTTTACTGTTATGGATTGGGCTAAATATTCTGCGCGCAGAAGGCACAACGATTTCTACCCAAAGCCATGCTCAAACTAAAATTCCCACCTTTATGCAAGGTGCATTGATGCAGTGGCTTAATCCAAAAGCATGGATTGCGGCTGTAGCAGGTACGGGTTTGTTTTCAACAGGTCAAATCGAAAATGCTTTGCTGATTTTTGTGCTGATTTATTTTGTGGTGTGTTATTTATCATTAGTGTTGTGGGGAGTTGTGGGGCAAAAATTAGCAAACTTTTTAAACACAGGAAATCGCGCACGAATTTTTAATGTAGCGATGGGATTGGTACTTATTTTTATCTCAATAGAAATGTGTTGGACATATTTTTATCATTCACCTGCTTTATAAGATCATGATCTAGAGAGCTTGGACATGTCAGCGGAATTTTATGTCACCTTTCAGCCTGAAGATTGGTATCGAACACATCGTCAATTGGTGATTCAAATCGCTCAGCAATTGCAGAGTTATCAATTCCTCCAGTCAAATATTGTTTATTTAAAAGCAACGACAGTGACAGGAAATGCATGGGAATATGATGTCCGTTTGATTTTTGAAGAATCCCAAATTCTATTGGAAATATCTGCAATAAATGATCAACTCAGACAAGAAATAAAAGCTTTTTTGGCTTTATTCGGTCAATATGTGCAGGTTGATGTGATCGATGACGATGGAGAGCAAACAAAGTGGTAACTTGGAATTCATCAGTGAACAAAATAATTAGGGTGTGTTGACACTTTTAGATTAAAAAATAGCGAAGTAGTAAAATTAAATCGCCAAACCCAATTTTACTATTCGCTATGCCTCGTACCATGTTAACAGATCAACACTGGCAAAAGTTGAAAGCTATTTTGCGTAATTTATCCATTCATCTCAACTCAAATTTAAGAAATTTTATTGAAGCGATTCTTTATAGGATAAGAACTGGATGTCCTTGGCGTGACATACCCACTTGCTTTGGACAACCGAACTCTATTTTTAAACGTTTTAATTGCTGGTCAAGTAGTGGTAAGTTACTCACTATATTCAAATTATTATCACTGAATACCGATATGGAATGGCTATTCATCGATGGTTCCCATATTCGTGCTCATCAACATTCTGCGGGTATTGCTGATCAGGCAATCTCTAAAAGTGCAGGAGGAAACTCCTCCAAAATACATTTAGTTGTAGATTCAAATGGTAATCCTATTGATTTCATTATTACTGATGGAACCACGCATGATGTTAAAGTCGCACCTGATTTAATTTCAAAACTCGATTTAAATGAGGTAGAGGTTGTATGTGGAGATAAAGGTTACGATTCAGAGCCATTAAGAGAGCAGATTAGAGCAACTAGAACAAAAGCGAATATACCTAAAAAATCCAATAGCCAATCAAACAATGACCATATGGATTGGTATTTATATAAAATCAGGCACTTAGTAGAAAATATGTTCTGTAGATTAAAGCAATTTCGAGGAATAGCCACTCGATACGACAAGTTAAAACGGAACTATGAAAGTTCTGTTGCATTAGCTTGTATATTTTTATGGCTCCCATTGTAGGTTAAATTATGAACCCTAAATGTCAACAGACCCTAACCTGTCATGATAAAACAAAAGCAAGTCTTTGAAGTATTGATTGATTGGTATACACCTGAGAACGGTGGACGTCAGCATATCCCACAACATGGTGTTTATTACTGTACAACAGAGATTTTGCACAAGCATAAGATCAATACTTGGAGTATTGCACTTAAAATGAATGCAATGTCTCCTTATGAAGCAGAAATGTGGTTTTTGTTTGATCATGATGAACGTCATATACACATTGGGCAATTATTCAATTTATTGGAAGGACCTAGATGTGTCGGTCAAATCATGATTCAACGACTTAATTCAACGACTTAAAGATTCTGATTGATTGAACTTTTTAAAAGATGACAGCTGTTAGAATTTAAAATTGGTATATAAATTGCTTAGTTATTCATCGTATTGGTCAGTGTGCTGATGTTAAAAAATTAAATGAATACAGGGGATTTTTATGCAACCAGTCAATAACAATCGATTTATTGCACATGCAGATGCATTTTCAATTGGGGCACTCATTTTAACCAGACTTAGACGTGTAACAGGGCGAGTCATAGATGTGATGTATTTGGTTGACAATAAAAGCTATGCGCAGTATGTCATTGATATATCTTTAGCAACTCAAGATGCTGAGCTCAATCGACATGCTTTACGTTTACAGCATTTACTTGATCAAGAACAACCAGATTTAGATACAACCGTTGACCGGATAGAACAGGATTCAGCATCTGAAGAAGGCTATATTTCTGGTGCAACGGAAGAAGAAATATATCGTGCACAAGTTTCTCATCACTATATTGGTGCATTGAGATAATACAAAATTAAAAGCTTTAAGTATAAAGATGGTCGGGCTTGAAGCTTTTTACGCATTTGAAACAGTAAGTATCCCATTCAACTTATAAGCTGATAAAAATCATAATGATCATAGCGTATAGACTTTGAGTTATAGTAAGTTTAATACGGAAATCAGCAAATATTTAAAAAGACATCAAATGATTTATTCAGGTACAGCAGATGAATCATTCGCTCAAACAGCGCGACGTTTGGCAGATTATAAACTGGCAAAAGATGCAGTTTTTCGACAATGGTTGGACAATAAAAAGTTTAAAGAATTGATTTCGTGCGCACATGGTCGTTGGTATCCTTATGAGGAATTTACATTACCACTTGCACAGTATTTTGCAGAGCAACATGATTTAGCTCATTTAAAATTTTTGTGTGAACATGAAATCCGTTTTCGACTAGAAGATACGCTGAATTGTCTAAAACGAGTCAAAGAATTTGATACGGCATTAACAAATAGCCAAATATTGGAATATGACCTAACCCATGTAGATCCTGAAAAATATCATCCGATTCAGGAGTTGTTTAAATGGCGAGATAAAGCACTGAATAGATTAGACAGTTATCTTGAACTTTTAAAAGATCAATCCGACCAAGACTATATTGAACTGATAAGACAATTAAAACAAAAGCTATTGCAAATGGATGTGAAGCAGTCTGATTTGAAATTGATCAAATTTAAAATTTGATCAGTATTTTTAGCGTTATTTGCCCAAAACTTCGTCTGCCAAAGAAAAGGAAAATCTGTATAATACGTTAACTTAACCTCTAAGGAATCTCTCATGCACTTGGCGGCATTGCATACACCGAGTCAGATTCAACTCAATAATGATGGAAACTTAAAGCATTTCCTGACCATCGAAGGTCTTTCTAAAGAAACCCTCACTAAAATTCTAGATACAGCCCATTCTTTTATAAATGATCAAAATCAACTGATAACGACACCGCTTTTAGAAGGTCGTACAGTGATGAATCTGTTTTTTGAAAACTCAACTCGTACCCGTACCACTTTTGAAGCTGCTGCAAAGCGCTTGTCAGCCAATGTACTGAATATTGATATTGCACGTTCAAGTACCTCAAAAGGTGAAACATTACGTGACACACTTTGGAATTTAGAAGCAATGGCAGCCGATATTTTCGTGGTGCGTCATTCTTCTTCAGGTGCTGCTCACTTTATCGCAGAAACTGTATGTCCTCATGTCGCTATTATCAATGCAGGAGATGGACGTCATGCACATCCAACTCAAGCAATGTTGGATATGTTGACCATTCGCCGTGAAACTAAAAAGAATTTTGAAGATATTAGCCTTGCAATTATTGGCGATATTAAACACTCTCGTGTCGCTCGTTCAGACATTGCTGCTTTACAAACGCTCGGCTGTAAAGATATCCGTGTCATTGCACCAAATACATTATTGCCTCATGGTTTTGATGAATATGGTGAAGGTGTACGTCTATTCAATAAAATGGATGAAGGGGTTAAAGATTGCGATGTGATCATTACCTTACGTATTCAAAATGAACGTATTGATTCACCCGCGTTGTCTTCACAAGCTGAGTTTTACAAAATGTATGGTTTGAACAAAGAACGCCTTGCTTTGGCAAAACCAGATTGTATCGTGATGCATCCTGGACCTATGAATCGTGGTGTAGAAATTGATTCTAGCATTGCGGATGGGGATCAATCGGTGATTCTTCATCAAGTGACCAACGGTATTGCAGTTCGTATGGCTGTTTTGGCACTGGCAATGCAAGGTCAGTTGCAGGAAAAAGGTTTATTAGACGCGATTGCAGTTTAAGGTAGAGGATAAAGTCATGAGTATTGTAAAAATTGAAAATGTACGTGTCTTAGACCCCATCAATAAAACTGACCGCGTACAAACTGTTTATCTGAAAGATGGAAAACTTGTAGAGTCCTCGAATGACGTTGTCGAAAGCATTGATGGGCAAGGGAAGTGGTTGATGCCGACTATGGTGGATCTTTGCGCGCGTTTACGTGAGCCGGGTCAACAACAGCATGGAACACTAAAGTCAGAAGGTAAAGCTGCTCGTGAAAATGGCATTTTACATGTGTTCACGCCACCTGACTCTCAACCGATTGTGCAAGATAACGGCGCTTTAATTCATGGTTTGGTTGAAAAAGCCATGTTGGATGGCGGTATCCACTTAGAGGTGATTGGCGCACAAACACAAGGTTTAAACGGAAAACAGCCTGCCAATATGGCGGGGTTGAAAAAGGGTGGCTGTACAGCTGTTTCAAATGCCTATGCGACCTTTGAAAATGATGATGTGGTACTTCGTACACTGGAGTATGCTGCGGGTTTGGATATGACCGTTGTGTTCTATCCTGAAGAGCATCAAATTGCCAAAGACGGATGTGTACACGAAGGTTTTGTTGCCTCACGTCAAGGTTTGCCAATGATTCCTGCGCTTGCAGAGACAATCGCTATTGCAAAATATTTATTAATGATTGAAGCCACAGGCGTTAAAGCGCATTTTGGCTTACTTTCGAGTGGCGCATCTGTCGATTTGATCAAAATCGCAAAGCAGAAAGGTTTGCCAGTCACAGCGGATGTTGCCATGCACCAACTGCATTTAACTGATCAATTGATTGATGGTTTTAATTCTCTTGCGCATGTACGCCCACCTTTACGTGCTGAACAAGATAAGGAATTACTTCGTAAGGGAGTAAAAGAGGGCATTATTGATGCGATTTGTACGCATCATGAACCTTTAAGTGGCTCGGCTAAATTAGCACCATTTGCTGAAACTTTGCCCGGTATCAGTGCATTTGATACCTATGTGTCTTTTGGCGTTCAATTGGTTCGTGAAGGTTTATTTGAACCTTTAGAATGGGTTGAAAAAGTGACATCTGCACCTGCAAAAGTTGCCAACATGACTGAACGTTGGGTGAAAGAATCAGGTTGGGCATTGGTTGATCCAGACATGGAATGGACAGTGAGCAAAGACAGCATTTATTCAAATGGGAAAAATACACCACTAATTAATCAAAAAATGTTGGGTAAAGTTGTTGCGACATTTATCGCTTAATATAGGAAAGTGTTCACTTCTATTGAGTTTAAAAAGCCAGCATAAGCTGGCTTTTTTTATAGATATAAAACATTTATTGCTACAAAAAGATATTATAAATATCAAAAATTAACCACTAGAATGAAAAACGATCAATAAGTGATTCTAATGCGACAAACACAACAATGATATAGGAGTGTCCAGAATTATGAATATTATTGAGCTTTTAAAACAACAAGTGACAACAAAAGTTTTACAACATGATCAACAGTTTCAAGATGAAAAAAGCGGTGCGTTAAGCGCATTTTTTCCCATACTTCTTACCATTTTTAAATCCAAACCTGAACTGATTAGTACACTTCAGCAAAATCTGAATCCACGGCTCGCTGACATTTTTAGTTATCGTCCAGAAACGGTAAGCCAATTTCTTGATCTGGTTCGGGGGGATGCACCAGCGCAAGACATTGAAAACACATTAAATCATGCTATTTCTCCCACATTATCTTTGCTTGCAGATCAGGCAGGCTCAGACAATAAACATGAAATTTTCGATTTAATTAAGGCGCAGTGGGGGAATATTCAGGCTGCATTGCCTGCATGGGCTGGGGGCTTATTTACAGGACTTGGGCTCAGCGTTGGAGGCTTAGGTTTCGCTTCCAATGCAGAAGCTGTGCCTGTTGCAGAAACGGTCATACCACCTGTTGAGCCCGTTGCTCCTGCACCCGTTGAAATTGTCACGCCTACACCTGTTCCACCGCTTAACTCAAACCCAGTTCAAGATGAGCCAAAGAAATCAAATTGGCTGTTGCCCATCATTGCTTTATTGGTGATTGCAGGTTTAGCTGCATTATTGTTCAAGCAATGTAGCAGTAAACCTGCTGTAGTTGGCGAATCTACAACTGGAAGCTCAGCTTCACAGGCTGTTGTAGATTTACAAGCTGCTGAATTTCAGCTTTCTACTGATGCTCAGGGTAAGCTGGCAAATTGCCAAGCACAATCCAGTAGCCAAACTTTGTTGGATCAATTAAAAGGTGCTGTTGCCTCTGTTTTTGGTCAAGCAGATCAGTGTCAAATTACAGCCAATACAGCTTATGCAGGTGACTTGCCAGATCAAAATGCAATCAATCAAGTTTTAACAAAAATTAAAGGAATTCCGAATATTTCATTGGCATGGATGGGGGATCAATTTACCATTCAAGCCCCAGATTTGGCTCAAGCACAAAAATTGGCTGATGAATTAAAAGGTATTATTCCAAATGTAAATATTACAGCAAACCAATCAACTGCGAATCTCGCTGCATCGGATGCGACAGCAAATGTCGATACAAGTAATTCACAAGCTGATCAAGCATTGTCAAATATTCAAGTAGACTCAGCGAATGTCAATGATATTGCCGCAGCTTTAAACCTTCAGGTGATTAACTTTGCAACTGGTTCTACAGGTATTCCTGATGCCAATAAAGCCATTTTGGATAAAGCAGCGAGTTTGTTAAAACAACTGCCTGATGCAAAACTTGTGGTCAAAGGTTTTACTGATAACGTCGGGAATGCAGCCTCAAATAAAACCTTATCCGAAAAACGAGCGAAATCCGTTGTCGCTTATTTGGTTGAAAAGGGAGTTCATAGTTCTCAGCTTACTGCGGAAGGACATGGTCAGGATAACCCGATTGCAGATAATTCGACGAAAGAAGGGCAATTTAAAAATCGTCGCATTGAGTTTGAAGTGGTGGGTGCAACCACACCTTAAGATTCTCATTATAATGAAATGAATAAAAAAGCTTCTGGACAAAGAAGCTTTTTTATTTTTTGCTCGAAAATCGCATCAAATTTTGTTTAAATGGCGCAGATAAAAAGATGATTGGATAAACAATGAATAAATCCTTTAGCCCTTTACTTATAATTATAGCCCTTTCAAGTTCTTTGCTATTGTCAGGATGTGATTATTTTAAAAAGAAAAAAGATGACAACAATACCGCACTTGCTGAGTGGAGTTGTACCAACCAAAGCAATATTGATCAAATTCAGAAATTTTTAAAAGATGAATATTTACGTCAAGTTTCAGACAATATTGCCAATTCAGGTTATGAAGCAGACCAAGCATTATTGCAAAAAATCAATAATGGTCTGAAATTTGAAGTCAAAAATGTACGCACTCTTAGTAATGATTCTACCAAAACCAATCAGTTAGAGTGTGAAAGTCAGCTGGTTGTACAATTTCCTAAAGGCTTACAACAGCGTGCTGAAAATGCCTATGCTGAATATGGTCAAGATTGCCGTAGCGAAGAATGTGAAGGTGAAGGTTATCGTACACTTCGAGAATATATTGAAGCAGGCGAGTCTAAACTGGTGCTCGGTAATGATCAGCTAAAAGGCAAATTTAATTATAATGTGGTTAAAACAGATCAAGATGGTTTAACGCTGGATGTGTTAAATCAAGATGCAATTATTCAAGGTGTCAGTTTTGTGTCTGTCAAAGCTGTGCAATATGCTGCTTATATTAAAGAAAATAAAGATATACGTGAACGTCAGCAAGAAAATCAGATCGAAAATGCGGCACAGACTGAGCTTGCGCAGAAAGCCATGGATATCCGTAAAAAAGAGCTTGATGAAGAAAAAGCCAAACAAGTTGATCGTTTAAATCAAACTTGGGACAGTTTAACGGAAGAAGCGAAGGCACAACTCAAGCAAGATCAAGCAGAGTGGTTTGAAAAGCGTGATGTAGACTGTAAAGTGATTTCACAAAAAAGTTATAGTGAACTGCCTGAAAGTGAGGTTGAAACCTATCAGCAACAACGCCAATATTGGGATGATGCGATGTCTCAACAAAATAAAGAAATGCAATATACCAAGTGTTTTAATAAGCGAACTGCTGAACGTATTATTTATCTCAATAACGCGTTAAATTAAACTAAATATATTCAGATCATTTTTCTGAAATATAAAGAAAGGGATGAATTGATTCATCCCTTTTTTATTGGCATGCTGTAAGCCAATTTAAATTTAAGATGTTGCTATGCGTATTAGTTTCATTGGTTCAGGTCGTGTTGCGACTCATTTAGCACGAAAATTGTCAGAACAACATGACATTGTACAGATTTATAGTCGTGATTTAATTCACGCAGAAACATTAGCATCTCAAGTAAATGCACAAGCGATAGAACGGCTAGTGCATATTGATCCTAAAATTGATCTCTTGGTGATTGCTGTCAGTGATCAAGCCATTGCACAAGTGATTCAATCTGTTCATTCTCAGCTGACTGAAGTTCTGATTGTACATACTTCTGGTAGTACCAATTTGAAAGTTTTGACCGAGTTTCATCAAAAATCAGGGGTTTTTTATCCCTTACAAACATTTAGTTTTGATCGTAATGTTGAGTGGAAAACGACACCTTTATTCATTGAAACTGAATTAACTGAGGATTTGGCAATACTGACAGGGTTAGCCAATAGCCTAAGTGAGCGTATCTATCACTATACTTCAGCACAACGTTTAAGTTTACATTTGGCAGCGGTATTTGCATGTAACTTTAGTAATTATTGTTATGACATGGCAAAACAAGTGGTTGATGCGCAACATGTTGATTTTAACTTGTTGTATCCGCTGATTTTAGAAACTGCACATAAAGCGACCCAGAATGATCCCGTAGCCATGCAAACTGGACCTGCAATGCGTGGTGATAGGAACGTTTTAAAAATGCATCAAAATATGTTGGAACAACAAGGACGTCTGGATCTTAGCTGTGTCTATAGCTTACTTAGTCAACAAATACAAAAAAAACACTCACTGGAGTAAAGTGAGTGTTTGCTGTAACTTGGTTACTAAAATGACTCATCATTTAATGATAGCAGCGTGATCTGCACCAATGGTGACGATGACTCCGATGCAAAATAGGCTACAATAGATAAAAAACCAGATAATCATTCGTTTAAAGGCTTTGTCCGAAATAGAACTATCCGCATATTGTGGTTTTTTAGGGCTTTTGTCATCATTCATCGCAAAATCTCTTTCTGCTTAATATGATTGAATTATGACGATATAAGTTGATATCGCGTAGATACAAAAAATTAGAAAAAAAATATAACAGATGAACTGCGAAACTTTTCATCTGTTATAAAAATTAGTCTTTTAGTGCTGCTTCAATGATCGTAATTAAATGGTTAAGTGCTTGAATAAATGTTTCATTTAATTCAAAAGAGCAATTGATTCGAATAAAATTATTTTGTTGGTTTGTGATATTAAATAAATTACTCGGTGTAATACTGACGCCTTTCTCCAACATTTGATGATAGACATCATTGCTATTGACTTGTTCGGGTAGTTCAATCCATAAAAAATACCCTGAAGGATAATAGTTCACATGACATTGTGCAGGTAAATGGGCTTTGAGATAATTAAAGTATTGCTTTTTATAACGTTGTAAAGTTGAGCGTAAAGTTTTTAGATGTTTTTCATAATGGCGATGAGATAAATATTCGACCAAGGCATTTTGAATAAATGAATTGACTGAAAGTGTACTCATTAATTGAGTGTGTTGAATATGTTCAGAAAATTTTCCTGCATAGACCCAACCTATTCTAAAACCTGCCCCCAAAGTTTTAGAGAAAGACGAGCAGTGTAGAACCCAGTTTTGCTGATCAAAATATTTCATTGGGAGCGGTTTTTTTTGACCATAGTAGAGTTCTTCATAGACATCATCTTCAATGAGATAAATTTGATGAGTATGCAGAAGTTTGGCGAGCTTGAGTTTAATCTCATCACTTACAGTGAAACCAATGGGGTTTTGACTATTCAACATCATCATACAAACTTTGATGGGATATTTAAGAATAGCTTGTTCAAAAGCCTCTAAATCAATACCATGCTCAGCATGTTCAGGAATGGTAATCACTTTTAAACCGAGACGTTCAGCTGCTTGCCATGCGCCATAAAACATGGTTTCTTGCAATAAAATGTAATCTCCAGCATGCGTTAGCGCTTGTAATGAAAGATTTAAGGCATCTAATCCACCAGAAGTCATCACAATATCTGAGGGATCAGTTGGGATACCTTGCATGGCATACTTTTGTGCAATAGTTTTACGCAGTTGATAATTTCCTGGCGGTAAACTGGGTGTTTGTTCATAACTGCGCCGTTGCTTTGCAAGTTGTCCTAGTGATTGAATAAGCTTGGCTGAATATAACAATTGGCTATTTGGAAATGCGGAACCCAGTGGGATGATATTTTCAGATTGTATCGATTTTAAATATTTAAATACCACTGAGTTGATTTCTATCGTTTCATTGACGACATGTACTGGTAGGCTGTGTTGAGAAGTTTGCTCAACGACAAAATAACCAGACTTTTCTTTTGAATAAATCAAACCCTGCGCTTCAAGTTCTTGATAAGCATTCATGACGGTAATTAGGCTGAATCCAGATTGTTCAACTTGCTGTCGAAGTGAAGGGAGTTTTTCATGTGCTTTCCATGTCCCATTTTCAATCAATACTTTAAGACTATGAGCCAGTTGTTCGGATTTATACATGACATTATTCAAGACAAGTTGTGAAATAACTATAACAGATCACATCGTTTTAGCTCTATCTGTTATATATTTTTTATAAATATTTGTGACTATATTTATTTATGATTTCTTTTCAGAATACTGTTACTTGAGGTGGTAGAAAGTGAGTTAGAGAAATGTTTATGACAGCTCAGTTGAATGTGCTTACACAGTTTTTATCTGATCATGCTTGTTCAACGACAGTGATCAATCATTTAAATCAGAAATTTGTTAACTTTGAAGCAACATTATTACGTGCCAAAGTTTTGCGTGAGTTTTCTGAAAAAAGACATATATTGATTATCCAATCTGAAATGACCACCAAACAAACAGACTTTGCCTATTTGTTTGCGCCGTTTATTTTGGCAAATTTAAATCAAACCGTTTTGTACACTTCACCACTAACAGACCAACTCCAAAGTCTACTCAAGCCTTATTATCAAATTGAAAAAACCATAAATTTAACTGAAAAAGATGAAACTGTCCTAGAAAGCTTAAAGTTACGTCTTGATTTTCAGGATCAAGCATTAATCGAGCAGGATTTTATTTGTTTTGAGTTGTTCAAAGCGCTGACACTGTCTGAAATACAGACCATTTTTTTAATTACAGATTATTCAATCGACATCCAGGGACTATATGAAATTGAGCGTTATTTCAGAATTAGAATTTTTCTGATTCGTCCACAGGATCATCAACTACAGAGCTCATTTCAATACCAAGCACATGACTTAAATATGCAACAACTGCTTTTTAAATATAAAGATGCTACGCACATGGCATTATGCCGAGAATTCTCTGAAATGAATGCGAGGATTTTAACTTTATTAGGGCTTTATGATAATTATCGAGCGCAAAACTTAGTTGAAGATATGTTTTATTCTGAGCACATTTATGAAAAATTGTCTGTATATGCTGAATACATGCAAACAAAACTACAGAACAATGTGCTGAGCCCGAAATTCAAGTCCGTATCGAGCTTGACGATGTAAAAGACGTAAAAAAGCTGTAACGATTGTTACAGCTTTTTTGATGGCGAAGAAATTCTGATTTAGTTGATTTTTTTGAAAATAAAGTCATTGATTTTATGACCTGATTCAATTCCACGGCGTTCAAACTTAGTTTGTGGGCGCCATTCTGGACGAGGATAACTGTTGCCTTTCCCAGCAAGATTTTCTAGGCGGGGGCGATTATCCAAGACATCAAGCATCCATTCAGCATACGGTTCCCAGTCTGTTGCAGCATGAAAAGTACCACCAATTTCAAGTTTTTCTTCCACCAATGGCATACGATCATGTGACACAAAACGACGTTTGAAATGACGTTTTTTCTGCCATGGATCTGGAAAATAAAGTTGAACAGTATTGATACTATTATCAGGCATTTCACGAAGCACTTGAATTGCATCTGCATCTAAAACACGAAGATTTTTGACTTCTGCCATACCTGCTTCATAAACGCACTGCGCAATACCGGGAACATGAACTTCGATTCCAACGAAGTTACGCTCAGGATTGGCTTTTGCCATCAACACTAAAGAACGCCCCATACCAAAACCAATTTCTACAGTCAGTGGGCGTTCCGGATGTTCAAAATGCTGTCGCAAGTCGCCAACAGGGTATTCCAAAATTAACTCACGATGTTGCTCAAGTGCAGTACGTTGTGAAGTATTGAGCGGCGACGATCTGCGCATAAACGTCACAATTTCGCGGTGTTCTTGCAAATTGTCTAAGTCAACAATTTGTGCTTCGATTTGATCGTTTGACATGATTTTGGTAATACTGGAAATCTAAAAGGCGTATTGTAAGTCCTGAGCATGCCAAGTCAAATTTTTTATGGTCAGACTGATTGTATTCAAGCAAAAAATCGAGACTGATGCTGAATGAATAAAAATTCGATGCTTGAAATTTTGTTCATTCGCCGTTTTAACAAGCATGCCTTTATAAATTTTCCAAGTCTTTACTATTTTTGCTTGGTGTAAATTAAATCTTTTAAGTCATAGCCTAAGTGTTGTGCATAATTTAAATATTCTTCAACAACTACAGGATCTAGTTTTTGAGAACGGCTGAGTAACCAAAGATACTTTTTATTAGGTGTTCCGACTAAAGCCACTTGATAGTCTTCATCGATTTTTAGAATCCAATAATCACCGCGTCCTACAGGTAACCAACGTAAAGCTTTCGGTAAAAATGTAACTTTTAATTTTGAATTTACAGGTGCATTTTGTACTTTAGCGACCCCAATCGATTGCTGAAGTTTTCCATCTTGACTATAACAAGTATTATCCACTCTAATGCTTCCATTTTCATTTAATGAATAATGAGCAGTTACGTTATAATCACATTTTTTCTGAAAATAGAGGGGTTTGCGAGCGATTTCATGCCATTGCCCCAAGTATTTATTTAGATTGATATCTTTAGCTGTTGGGATTTTTTCATGCTCTGAATGAGCGAGTGCAGCAACACTAAGTAATGCAATTCCACTGACTAAGGTAAATACCCTTAATTTATTATTCATAACAAAGCCTTATCTGTTTTGATCATTCAATCAATATACCTAATGATGGGTAAATGTGGATTATCTATTGTAAATTTACTTACAAGTCATGTAATTGAAGGATGAGATTTAGAAACTTCTCAATTTCATTTTAGGCTATATTTGATCGTTAAATTTAAGCATTATGGCAGCTATCCTGATCTAAACTTTGTCTGATCAATTCGATCAGTTCTCGAGTAGCTTTAGGGAGTGCTTTATCTTTTAGCCAAATCAAATAAATCGGGACAGAAAGTTGGTTATAAGTATTTTTAAAATTAATTTGAATTAAACGCCCCTCCTCAATATACGGTTTGACCAGTGAATATGGAAAGTTTCCCCATCCTAAACCTGCTTCAACCATATCAATAGCTGTTTGTAGATTATTGGTCCTCCAGTAAGATGCACCAATTACTGGTCTTAAGTCAGTAATATCTAAATCGGTACTCGCCACAATAATTTGACGAATATTGATCAGATCTTCGATATAAATAGGGTGGTTGTGGTGAGTGATTAAATCATGTTGAGCAGAAATAGTTGCAACGACGGTTTCCAAACTAACCAATTGCAAATGTTCTTGTATTTTAATATTTTGCCCAGAACCTGCCAAACAGATACTGATTTGCTCAGAGTACAATAAATGTAAAATATCATCTTGTGGCGCAGTAATGATTTCAATATTTAATAACGGATATTTGCAGGCGAGTTGATCAATTGCACGCAAAAGCTTCTGATTATTTACATCCGATACCACACCTATTTTTAATATGCTTTCTAGACCTAAAGAAAGTTCATAAGCATGTTTACTGAGTTGTTTTAATTGTTCAGAAATAATGCGAGCTTGTGGGGCTAATGCCAGTGCAGTTGCTGTTGGAATGACTTTTCTTGGTGTTCTTTCAAAGAGTTGTAAGCCTAATTCAGCCTCAATATTGGCGATTCCCATGCTTACTGCTGATGGAACCCTATTCAGGGCACGAGCGGCAGCTGAAAAAGAACCTGTATCAATCACTTTGACAAACAATTCAATATTTTCACTGGTGAAATTCATAGTTTGGTATCAGCTCAACTGAAAGCTATTATCTTTATCTATTATTATAACTGAAATTAAAATAGCCTTTCTTAAAAAATTGAGATTGATTTATGCAAGGGTTTAAACGTCGAGTGATTTATGTGAGTAGTTATGAAATCATCGGATTGACAATTTCATCTTTAGGTCTTGCATTACTTTCAGGGACTCAATTGAGTCATACGGGTCCATTGGCGATTTTTATTACGACCATTGCTGTGAGTTGGAATTTTATTTATAACCTTATTTTTGAGGCTTGGGAAAAACGTCAACTTTCACGTCAACGTACGGTAAAACGTCGTATTGTTCATGCTATTGGCTTCCAACTGACCTTAATTGTGTTTTTAATCCCCTTGATTGCTTGGTGGATGAAAATCAGTTTTCTTGATGCTTTTCTGTTGGATGCGGCATTGATTGTCATTATTCCTATTTATACATTTATTTTTAACTGGTCATTTGATCGCATCTTTGGACTGCCACTTTCAGCGCAAGCTTAGAAGAACATTGATTTTACTATTGAGGTTTGCCCATCAACATGAATGGGCAACGTTTAAATATTTTAAATTCATCGTATATTTCTAGTTTTTATCTAAAAGTTTGAGTTGATAATTTACTGTAAAAATAATGGATTATAATTTATACGTCAGCTCATGTCGTGATGATGATTAGATCAATATTTTACAGCCTTCAGAGTTTATATAATGACTAAAATTCATTGGTAAAATTGAGTTTAAGTCATGACAGAACGTATCAGAGAAAAATTGCAAATTTTGGCAGATGCTGCAAAGTATGATGTGTCATGCTCGTCCAGTGGAAGTCAACGTAAAAACAAGGATAAAGGGCTTGGAAATACTGGTTCTGGTATTTGTCATAGCTATACCGAAGACGGGCGATGTGTTTCCTTACTTAAAATCTTATTTTCCAATGTATGTATTTTTGACTGCTCTTATTGTGTTTCTAGGCGCTCAAATGATGTCAAAAGAGCGGCATTTACTGTGCAAGAAGTCGTGGATTTAACCATTAATTTTTACCGAAGAAATTATATTGAAGGGCTATTTTTAAGTTCAGGAATTTTTAAATCTGCTGATTACACCATGGAACGTATGTTGCAGGTGGTGAAAAAACTACGCCTAGAAGAAAATTTTAATGGCTATATTCACCTTAAAACCATTCCAGGTGCGTCACAAGAAATCATTCATGAAGCTGGGCTTTATGTTGATCGTATGAGTATTAACTTGGAAATGCCGACCGAAGAAGGGCTAAAAAAGTTTGCACCAGAAAAAACTCATGGAGAAGTGCAAAAAGACTTAGGCATTGTACGAGATCGATTAATTCAGTTTAAAGATGAGAGAAAAATTATAAAGTCTGTGCCGAAGTTTGTGCCGGCAGGGCAAACCACACAGATGGTTGTGGGAGCACACAATGAAACAGACCAAGATATCATTCTCATGGCAGATCATCACTATAAAGAATTTAAACTTAAACGGGTCTATTTTTCAGGATATATTCCGATCAATGACCAAGAAAAAGCATTGCCTGTTGTTGGTTCTGCACCGCCACTATTACGTGAGAATCGTCTATATCAGTCTGATTGGTTAATGCGCTTCTATGGTTTTGAGGCAACAGAAATTGTCAATGAAAAACATCCGAATTTAGATTTGGATATCGACCCCAAACTGAGTTGGGCATTACGACATCCTGAGCAATTTCCTGTAGACATCAATCGTGCTGAGTATCGTATGATATTGCGCGTACCTGGTATCGGTGTACGTTCAGCCAAAAAAATTATTCAGGCTCGACGCTTTGGTAAGATTCATATCGATCAAATTAAGAAAATGGGTATTGCATATAATCGTGCTGTCCATTTTATCCGTTGTGCTGATACGCCTGCGTTTGTAAAGGATCAATCACCGAGTCAGATTCGTCATCAAATATTACAAACTGGTCAATCAAAATATACGCAACAACTTTCACCACAGTTGGCCCTTTTATTTTAAATGGCAAAGTATATTTTTGATGGAACGATGACTGGCTTATTATGCTGTGTGTTTCGTGCATTTCAGTTTAAAGAGCTGGATGTCTTGATAGCCAGCCAAAATAGTCTTCAATCCAGTTTATTGGATGAAACGATTTTTATTGAGTCTAATGAAATTCATGCTGATCGCGTGTGGAAGGCATTTAAGCAAAAGGTTTCATCTAATACATTGCGTAATTTTTATTATACTTTTTTATCTGAGCAGGAAAGTGCATTTCAACATTTGTTTAATTTGAGTATCTACGTGTTTTCATCACATCGACGTGTCGATGCTGATTATGGTCATGCAGATGTGCTTGCTGTTTCTAAATGGGCGAAACAAGTGGGGCGTGAGAAGCACCGTATGGAGGCTTTTGTCCGTTTCAAAAAGTGTAAAGATGAATTATTTTTAAGTTTGGTACGTCCTGATTTCAATGTTCTTCCATTGATTGAAAGGCACTTCAAAACAAGATATCAAGATCAACGTTGGCTCATTTATGATGAGTTGCGGAATTTTGGCATTTATTATGACTTAAAAAATATTCATCAAGTCAGTATGAATGTATTTGAGATTGATCAAAATATTGCTAAGGGGACCAGTCAAGATTTTAGTATTGAACTGGATGACGATGAAATCCTTTATGACCAACTTTGGAAAGACTATTTTAATAGTGTCAATATTTCGGCACGTAAAAATATCAAACTTCATATTCAATATGTTCCAAAACGTTATTGGCGCTATATGAATGAGAAACTGATTTGAGCATTGTATTTTTACATAAAATCCGTCGCAGTGCTGTGCTATGATGAAGTTGGACTGATTTGAATATCTAGATTTATTGTCTTCATTTAAGATTTTGAATTATTTTAAAAATTAACAATATTTTTTAATACAACCTGAAAATAGAGCGTTCATCATGAAAAACCTTTTTCTAGCAGCTTCTTTTGCGGATGTTTATTTGGATTTTGCACAGCATATTGATCAGCCTCTAATCGGTAAGTCTGTTACATTTATTCCGACTGCAAGTAAGCCTGAATCAATTACATTTTATGTCGAAGATGATAAAAAAGCCTTTGAAAAGCTAGGCATTCAGGTTGACGTTTTAAATATAGATGAGCAAGACATCCAGTCAATTGAAGCGACGCTAAATCGGAATGACTTTATCTTTGTTTCAGGAGGGAATACCTTCTATCTCTTACAAGAATTAAAACGATCTCAGGCTGATAAAGTCATTTCAAAGTTGATCAATCAGGGAAAACCTTATATAGGCAGTTCCGCTGGCTCTATCGTATTGGGACAAGATTTAGAATATATCAGAACAATGGATGATACTTCAAAAGCACCTTATTTACAGGATATTCAAGGATTGGGATTGATCAATTTTTCAATTTTACCGCATTTTAAAGATGAACCATTTTCAGAAATTACCACACAGATATTCAATGAGTTTTATGCTAAACAGGTTTTAGTTCCACTCACCAACCAGCAATTTATTTATATCAACTGATTATTTTTTAGGTCATCGATGAAATATTGTGGTTTGATTATAATTTTAAGTTCTTGTTTGATTGTACAGGGATGTAAAAAGAAATATATCCAAGATTTTAAATATGAACGCGTGAATCAAAATATATGTGCGCTGAAGCCCCAAGCCATATTCAATTCTGACGATTTCTCAAGGTTTGATATTGTGTTTTTATATGCAAACGGAAATGTAAACGATGTGTTGACAAGCAAAGTGTATCAATCAAGTTTGCACAACTTAGAGAATCATCAGCAAAAATATATGTTTTGTTTGAATCAGGTAGATTTTTTCAAAGATTATTTAGAAACCCAGATTCGGATTGAGCTCATACAGGACAAAATGATTAAGGAATACGAGTTTCGTAATTATTCTTGTGTGTTATTGCATCATATACAGTTAAATTTATCAAAGAATAAAGCCATGAAATATTGTGATTAAGACTTGAACATATTAAAAGCGTAATTGGAAGATTGATTGTGATACTTTTTATTTTATTAGGTCGGAGTTTTTTATAAGCCTGCTCGCTCAACGAAAGATTTTTGTTATTCAACAAGATTTTCATTACATCGCTTTTATTGATCAAGGTAAGTCATATTTTACGGTATGAGTTTTTAATAAATTGGCTCTATCATTAAATATGAAATAATGATTAATTTGTACTTTTTTGAATGAGGAAATTACTTGAAATGTTGAAATGATTCACAATCACAAACCAGTCTCATTTTTTTGATTTATGCCAGATGCCTATTCACCGATATTTTAATTTACACTGAATGATTAAAGTCTCTACACAGAGAACGAGCATAGAGACTTTTGTTTGAACTTCAATCAGTTGCACTGTAATAAATCAATTGAGATATTGGACTCACAACATTATTTCAATCATCAACAACTTTAGAAAATCGCTCACTGTCTGCTTTACCAATTTGCCAATATGAGCATGCATAACAATCTTCTTTCCCCCAGTCACTTTGTTTTCTGAGAATATTCCGACAAGCACGTACAGCTTGTAATTCAGCAGTGATGTGTGCATAACGACTCGGCGGTAGATTGATCAGCTCAGGATGTTTCGCTAACTCATCTGCCAATAAGCTTTGCTTCAAGGGCGTAGGGTTATATAACCATATTTGTTCTAAATCAGCTTGCGTTTTTAATTCGATTCGATCTGCGATAGTTGGTACTTCTGCAATCACATAAGCTTTGCTACTTGCAGGTAATGTTTTTAAAATTGCTTGTGTAACGGCTAAACCTGTACTATCCGTAATAATCAGATAATGTTGAAGCCCAGTGGGAATCAAGTCTCGTGTCGCAGTAGACATGGTGACACCAATTTGATCACCTCGTTGCGCACGATCAGCCCAATGACAAGCAACCGTATCTGTACCATGCATTGCGAACTCAATGGTTAAAGTTTTATTGATTAGATCAATATCACGATGGGTATATGTGCGAATTTCTGGCATAAGGGTAGGATTGTTGACGATCCATTTACGTTGATCAAAATCAAAATCTGGAAGCTCTATTTCACTTTGGTCAGGTCTTGGAATAAAGACTTTATTGTTATCGCCAATACTTGTATGTTTGAATTTATCCGTATCTACACAGTCAAAAATGATACGAATATAGTTGGGACCTAAATATATTTTTTCCTTCACTTGAATAAAAGTACGATGTGCATTCAAAGCCATGATTCATATTGCTCAATTAATAACAATTATCATTATCGTATATGTTTTTGAATAGAAGTGCCACTATTACAGTAATAATTCCAAAGTTTAAAAAGTCAGTAGGGTGAATAAATTTGTGTCTTATCTTCGTGATTAAATGAAGAAAACCAAAATTAATAATTAAAAACAATAGCATAAGATTTATTTTGTTTTAAAAACAACCAACCTCATATTCACTATCGATATTGAATGTTTTAGACTTTAGTCTTAGTTAAGCAACGAGCTTAAAATTTTAACAATGCGCAAAAGGATTGCAGTGTGTTTATGACCTTTTTTATTGTGATGATCTTTGTCCTTATTTTGATTTGTTTATGGAGCGGGTTGGAAGTTTATTTAGATAAACGTAAAAATCCTCACTAGTCATATTGGTGTAATCGATATTGCAAAGTAGAGTTGCTTTGTCATAATTCGTTGAATTCTCTCTCTAATGTTCAAAAAACATGCATTAAATCTAAGTTGTTGTTAAAGTTCTTGTAATTCAATTTTATTTTCGCTAGTATTCTTTCTCGAAAATACTCTATCGTCAGTATTTATAGGGCCTGTAGCTCAGTTGGTTAGAGCAGCGGACTCATAATCCGTTGGTCCCCAGTTCAAGTCTGGGCGGGCCCACCATATCAAACCTCGTAGATCACTGATTTATGGGGTTTTTTATTGCCTGTTATTTTTAGACCATCGGATTTTTCGGTCTATTTTGTGGTCCATCCGTTCGATAGTCCGTTGTTCTATATCCCACATGTAAATTTATACCCAACTAAACGTTTTCTAGCACTTCGGCTTTCCACTCGATCTACGATGAAGATGAATCTTCTATGATCTAGAACATCGAGGCGTAAAGCGTGTGGAAAACGAAAAGGCTTGGGGGAATTTGGACTTTCTGTTGTTTGACCTTTTCTCTTATGAATCAAACATTTAAATCAATAAGTGGACCTTGAGTTTAGCTGATTATTTCCAAATTTAGAAAAGAGTACTTGCATTAAATGATGCCAACAAAAATATCCACACTTGTTAAATTAGTTTATTTACTCCAACTTTCAATGGCAGTAACTTTTTGTTATGCAAATGATTGGGAGAAGCAAATTATCTCGGATAACTTTAAAGCGATTGATAGTTTCAGGCTTTACAGTGACTCTGGTCATGAGGCAATTCGGCTATACCAAAAAGAAGGTAATTTTGCGAAAGCACTGGGTTATCCTGAAAAAGCAGTATTTTTAACTCTTTCCGTCGCTTTGACTGCTAATTCAGGAGTAAGTAAAACTGCTCGATTTATTGATTCCAATAAGCCGATATATATCAGTATGGATAATGGTATCAATCAGAAACTGCAAACAACAGACTTTGCGGATGAGGGATTAAAAGCAATACAAATTTTATTTGTTGCAACTGATCCGCAGGAATCCTGTGGACTGATGGGAGAGTTAATCCATTCTAAAAAATTTACAATAAGTTACCATCAGTTTGATTCTCCAGAAAAAGTTAAAATTGATTTTACAATGCCAGAAAAAAATGAACTGATCTATGAGCTGTTTAAGTTGGATCAGGCGACGGATTGTTTAAAAGCAAAAAAATGACCAAGAAAAACTTGAGCGTGGTTTATTTTAGATATTTGAATCTATAGATTTTTTAAATAGTAATACTGAGAAATGAACTTCAATTTAAATGATTTTGAAGTTCACCAGTTTTGTAAAATGGAATATTAGCTGTCGAAAAGCGCTTTAAAAAACATCATTCAATGCAAAAAAGCTTTATCTTAACTATCGCCCTAAGGAACAATGAATTTTTGATATCAATATGATTCACGTCTGATGTCCTATTTTTATGAGTTGTGAACAAGCTATTTTGAATGATTTTAACCTGACGATTGTTCATGATGTCTTAAACGATAATTTCCAAATAGTGCAAGGATGAATACGATTGCACCCGCACCCAAGGCGATCAAGAATCCATATTCTAAACCATAGCGATCAAGCATTTGCCCTGCACTTGCTGCGCCTAATGCTACACCAATATTTAAACCAGCCAATAACCATGTCATTGCTTCAGTTAAGCGGTGTTTCGGGACAAGACGTTCTACCAGTGACATTGCCACGATCATCGTCGGTGCGAAAAATATTCCAGCCACAAATACAACACAAGTCAGAATAGCGATACTGTTAATCCAAGCTAAGGGAATGGTTGCGATGGCTGTAGCTACACCGCCACATAATAAAAGTCGATGTAAGGGCATTGACAGCTTAAGTGCACCAAACCACAGACCAGATATACATGATCCTAGAGCATAAGCAGAGAGGACTAGACTTGCAGCAGCGGGTTGAGAAACTGCTTCAGCAAAGGCGACACTCACGATGTCCACTGTACCGACAATAACGCCCATGCTCAGCATAAGTAAAGTCAGTAAACGTATATTTGCAAGTTTGATAATCGAGCCAGAATTCGGCAGATGGGTATTTAAATCGTCCAATTGGGGTTCGGTTGCACGTTGAAGAACCAATATAATAACGCCAATAATCAGTAATAAGATTGCAACGATTAAGCTGGCTTGAGGGAATAAAATGATAGATAAGCCTACAGATAAGGGAGGTCCAATAATAAATGACACTTCATCAAGTACTGTTTCTAAGGAATAAGCCGACTGTAATCTGGGGTGATCACGATAAAGTTCTGTCCAACGGGCTCTCACCATTGCCGATATGCTTGGCATAAAACCTGCTAAAAATGCTCCAATAAATAAGCACCAATTGCCAGTTTGCTTCCAAGCACTATAAATTAAGATAACAAAGCCAACTGTGCAGATGATCGTTACGATTGGAAGTATATCTCTTTGTCCATAGCGATCAACGAGCCTTGATACTTGTGGTGAAATAAGCGCATAAGTGAGGACAAATGTAGCCGACACTAAACCTGCAAGGGCATAACTATCATACAACTGCGAAATCATAAGGATGATTCCAATACTACTCATCGGCAAAGCGATACGTGCAATTAAACCAGCCATCGTGAATGTGGTCGTATGGGGTTTTAAAAATAATTCTCGATATGCATCAATCATTCGGTCTTCCTAAAAATGATTTCTTGTAAAGATACAAGGATTTTGTAAAATACATACGCTGCGTATGAATAAAGCATACAATCATACGAGGCGTATGTAAATATTCATACGAAATGTATGTAAGGAGTTTTTTTATGGTTCGTCGCACCCGTGCTGAAATGGAAGAAACCCGTGCAGCTTTGATTGCAATGGCACGTATAGTATTTAGTGAAAAGGGTTATGCAGAGACCTCAATGGATGACCTGACTGCTCAAGCAGGCTTTACCCGTGGAGCGCTCTATCATCATTTCGGAGATAAGAAAGGACTATTAGCAGCGGTTGTGAAGCAAATTGATAGTGAGATGGATCATCAGCTACAGTTTATTTCTGATCATGCTGAAAATGCTTGGCTTGGTTTTAGTCAACGTTGTCATCGTTATTTAGATATGGCTTTAGAACCAGAATTCCAACGTATTGTCCTTCGTGATGCCCGCGCTGTTTTAGGAGGAAGCTCATTAGAGTCACAAAAAGACTGTATTGATTCGATGCAAGAACTCATTGAAAAACTTCTCCAAGAGAATGTGATTGAACCCGTTGACCCACAAGCAATTGCTTCTTTAATTTATGGCAGTCTAACAGAAGCTGCATTTTGGATTGCTGAAGGGGGAGATAATGTACAAAGATCAATACATGCACGAGAAGCTTTAGATTTATTATTACGGGGATTGTTGATCAAGTAAAATTATGATGTGTTTTAAATCTTGTGCAATATCTAAGTTTTTTATAAAACACGAGTTTAAATTTGATACTGAAGCAGCATGTCTATTATGCTTGCTATCGCTACTTTTAAATTCGTCATTATTTATAAGATGAATAAAATAAATTGACTGAGCGAAATTTACCTAAAAAATTTTATTTAAGTAATTATTGGTGTTTTGAATCGCTAACTCATATCAAACGATCAGTATGATGAATGGCGAATTCAAACATGAGGTGCGACAGTTTCAAAAGCCATATGATAATCAACAAGCTGAGCAAATTTCTCTAATGGTGTAAGCCAATCTAACGCCTTTCTAGGACGAGTATTCAGTGACATGGCAACTTGATTTAAATAATGCTGATCTGCCTGATTTAAATCAATCCCTTTAGGTAAATATTGCCTAATTAAACCATTCATATTTTCGCATGTGCCTTTTTGCCAGGGTGAATGTGGGTCACAGAAATATACATCTATGCCTAAATCTTCTTCGAGTATTTTATGTTCTGACATCTCACGTCCACGGTCATAGGTCAACGTTTTACGCAGTTCTGCAGGTAAATATTTCAGAGCTTCAGTTAAAGCCTTGCGCACTGATTCTGCCTTTGCATCAGGTAATGTTGCCAAGATACAGAGCCGTGTATTTCGTTCAATAAGTGTTGCTATCGAACTTTTATTGTCTTTACCTTTAATTAAATCAGCTTCCCAATGACCCGGTATTTTTCTTTCTTGAACTTCGGCTGGGCGCTCATGAATAGTTTTAATATCCTGTAATATAGAATCTTTTTTAGGTTCACCGTTAGCTTTTCGCTTTTTATTTTCATGACGTAGACAGGATAATAAGTCTTTTTTCAACTCACCCTTTGGTAATGCTCGTATCGTTGAATAAATCGTTGTATGGCTTACATTCATTGTTTGATCCAAATCAGGAAATGTCTTTAAACGCTTTGCTATTTGCTGAGGAGACCATAAACAACGGATCGCTTCAACAATAAATTTCCAGAGGATTGAATCGATTTTGAGTTTTCTGTGACCACGTCTACGTCTAGCGAAGGTGTTATCAGAAGCATATCGAGCTTGATAAACGTCATTGATGCTATTTCTTTTAAGCTCACGATAGATCGTACTAGGATGTCTTTTAATGAGTTCAGCAAATTTTCTGGCTGAAAAGCCTTCTTTTCTTGACTCAAGCATTAATGCAGTACGATCTTCAAAGTTAAGATGATGGTATGACAATTTTATATACTCCATAAACCCTTTAAATTAATTAGGTGGTTTATGTCGCACTTCAAGTTTTACTCTGCCAATGATGTATATCGTTTTTATTTTACTTTGTGATTTAAGAAAGAAGGATATTTATCCTTCTTTCTTATTGTTAACTTAGAAGTTATATTTTAATTGAAGATTCACACCATTAAAGCCATCAAAAGCGCTAATGTATGTGTATGCTAATTCAGCTGCAATATTCTTGGTAAAGTTATAACCGCCACCAGCTTGAATAATCACACCTGAATCATCTTCACTTTCAGATACTTTATAACCTAAAAATTGAGCATCTACATCAAGATCAACACGTGTATATCCAATCATACCTTTAGCATAAAAATTGTTTTCTAAAGGATATTTACCCGTTAAAGCAACACCATAATATTGAACATCTGCATCAGTTCTTACGCCTAGCTCTTCAAAGTCTTCATCAAATTTGATGTCATTTACTGATTTGTTCCAAAATGCTTCAGCACCAATATATTGGTTGAATTGAACACCAGCATTGAGTCCCAAAAAGTGAATATCAACATCATTATCTAAATATGTATAACCTGCACCCACATAAGGTTGAATTTCAGTATTCGCTGCATGGCTAGTTACTGATAGAGCACCCAAAATTGATACTAAAAGTAATTTCTTCATCTTTTTTCCAAAGTTTAGTTAAGTATAGTTAAAATTTTTAATGATCAATATCTGTTTAAAAATTTTGCATATAATGAGAGTATTGTCACGAAATTGCAACAAATTTAGAAAAATGATTGTTCTTAATATTTTTATTTGCTTGATAAGTAGTCGAGTTTTATTGGTTTAAATAGTTTTGTTTAAGCCGAATTTCACCTATTATCTTATTTTTTGTTGTTCTATTTAATTTTACTATTCAAGTATTTTAATAAAGCCGAAAAATTATTTGTTATGCGCAATTTTGCTTTATTTTCGCTGTATGAAGATGAAATACGATAGCCAATGCGTTTGACCTACAGGTTTTTAGCGAATAAATGCAAATTCATTTTCGAGTCCAATTTTTTAAATCCTAATTGAAGTCATTCCTTTATCGAATATAAAAAATGACTTCAATTTTTATTACTTTATATGTTAAAAATTAGAAACGATAACCAACACCAACGTATGAGATCAGTGGATCAATCTCGATTTTAGTTTTCGCTTGGATTAATTTTGCATTGTTATTGGTATTCACCACACTGATTGTCGCTGTATTATCTAATTTAGCATATGAAATAGATGCCGTAGCAAACCAGTTTGGTTTAAAGTCATAGGTAAATCCAGCCGTGACGATAGGTGCAAGTGCATCTGTAGCATCGACCTTAACTTTCATATTGCCACTTGATGGTTTGCCTTCAAGTGAAGCACCTGCCTGACCATCATGAATATTTTGGATCATATGCCCCGCATTGACCAAATCATTTTTAATTCCTGAATTGATTTTAATATCATTGAAATAGGCATACATAACACCTGCGCCAACAAAAGGTCTAAATTTATTGACACCAGATTTTCCAAAATAATACTGTGCTTGAATTGCGGGTGTCCAAGCTCTGGCAGAAGCAGCAGTGTTATAGCGATCTAAATCTGTAATCAAAAGATTGTTCTTTAAGTATAGATCACCAACCAAGCCTTGAAGAGGTTGAGATGTTGCGGTGAAGGGTGCATAAACAGCACCTTTGCCTTTTAAATCAACTTTAGGTGGGACACCGCCAATCAGCTGAACAGCAACATTGTCTGTAACATTATAGGTAAACATCAAACCGAGTGTATCAACATCTTCAACTTCTAAACCTGCATTTGATGTCCAATTGGCAATGCCATTGATTTCAGCAATTCCTGTTAATTGATCAATCAAAGTGGGGTCATCAGCCATGATAACTTCGAGTAAATCATCAAATAAATATCGACCTTCTGTACTACTGGGCGTATTAAGTAACTCGATGAGTGTTGGGTCCATCGCATCAATACGAGATTGATCCACATTATCCAAAATTGTTTGCCCTGAAATTACACCCACCGCTGCTTTTGTATTCGCACCAACCGAAGTATTGATTCTAAATGGCTGCGCTTTTCCCATAGACGTCATATGTAGCCAGCCTGTAGAAACTGAAAAGCGTTTAAAATCTTCAGCTTGGCTAACCCCTGTAAGACACAATAGAGAAGTTGTAACGATGGCTTTTTGAAACATCTTTTTTGTTTTCATTAGATTCATCCTTTTAAAGATCATCATTGTCTTCTTGACAATGAGTTATTTAAAATTACACAAAATAATCAACAAGTAGAGTAAAAACTCTAATTTAAAAGTGCAATTAAGACTAAAAAAGTAATGAAAAATAAAGTATTAATATTGTATCTAAATGAAAATCAGAAATTTATTTAAAAAAATTATATTTTTTAGTTTATTTTTTATACAAATAAAATATTGCAAAATAGTGACATAGTTTTACTTTTTGATAAATTGAATTATTTTTTGATCTTGCTAAAAAAGCATAAAACAAATTAGTATCTCTAAATTAATTTTTAAGTTATATTATTTTTTAGGTGAATTTTATAATTAATTGAGTGGGTTAACGCAATATTCAAAAATACTAAAATACAAAGGGGGTGGATTAAATGTAAGCGTTCCTTAAAAAGAAAAAAGTGCTGATATGTCATGATTTATTTTATAATTGATACTCATTTCTCTATTTGAAAAACGATTAGGATGTAGAATAATGTATTATGAAGAATAAGGAGATGAACATGGAATATAACGGTGTTTGTTTTTAAACTTTAGATTTATATTTTATAAGCGATCAGTTTTATTTGAATTTATTAGGTCGATCAATGGTTTATATTTATTTAAAACCTACTGCATTTTTAAATTTATTGCGTTGTAATGTCGTGTATCGGCTTATGATCAGGATATAAGTCTAATACTTTTCAAATTTGTATTAATAAATCCATTCATGTTTTGGTTGCTTTAAGAAAAGACGATTGTTTTAAGATAAAATATACAAGTGTAGAAAAATAAGCGTAATAGTGATTGTTTTTTTTTGCTTTTGCTCAGACAATCCTCAAATCAAATTTTTAAGGCATACATGTTATATGAAAAAGTTTTTGGGAGAACTTACTTTTAAGCTCTCGGGTTGGTCTTATGACGTGGATCAAAGTGTACTTGAAAAAAAACAAGTGATTATTGGCTTTGAGCATACGTCTATGATGGATGCTGTGCTTTCACTTGCTATATTTCAAATTCATAACATTAAAATTCATACTTTAATCAAGAAAGAATTATTTAAAGGACCCATGAAACCAATTTTAGAAAAAATTGGTGGGATTCCTGTTGACCGTAAATCAAATAAAGATATTGTTTCACAAATGGTTGAATTGTTTCAAAGTCAGGATGAATTCAATTTGGTGATCGCACCTGAAGCTACTCGTGCTGAACGCGGAGAAGCACGTAAACCGATTCGTACAGGTTTTTGGCATATAGCCAAAGCTGCAGGTGTGCCGATTGTTTTAATGTATGCCAACTCAAAAACCAAGCAAGGTGGAATTTTTGGAAAAATTTATCCAAATGATTTAGATCAGGATCTCGCAGAAATTAAACGGTTATATAAAGAGCACACAGGATTGGATATTGTAATTCCTGAACCAAAAAACTCTTAATTTGCATCAAAACTAAAAAATAAGCACTTTCTCATAAAAAAGTGCTTATGGTAGAATTGCTGCAATTTGATATGGCATAAGGCCAATCTACAGGAGCATATTTCGCATGGCGGGTCATTCCAAGTGGGCCAATATTAAGCATCGTAAAGCAAAACAAGATGCAAGTCGCGGTAAAGTATTTACCAAATATATTCGTGAATTAACCACAGCAGCAAGACTTGGCGGTCCTGATGTGGGAAGTAACCCTCGTCTACGAGCTGTTGTTGAAAAAGCACTTTCAGTGAATATGACACGTGACACCATTAATCGTGCTATTCAGCGTGGTGCTGGTGGTGAAGATAACGATGATTTAAAAGAAGTCACTTATGAAGGTTATGGTGTTGGTGGTGTAGCAGTTATTGTTGAAACGATGACTGATAACCTCAATCGTACAGTACCAGACGTTCGTCATTGTTTCTCTAAAACCAATGGGAACTTGGGTACAGCAGGTTCGGTTGCTTACTTATTTACCAAGCGTGGTGAAATTACTTTCGAAGATGTTTCTTTAGAAGACAAGATTATGGACATTGCTTTAGAGGCAGGTGCTGAAGATATCGAAGTCGATGAAGACGAAATCTTGGTAATTACTACACCAGAAACGTTTGGTGATGTACAAGATGCTTTAACTGCAGCAGGCTTGAAATCTGACAATGCTGAAGTGGTGATGAGTCCATCAACCAAAGCGCTCATTTCTGATGTAGATCAAGCAAAACTCATCGTGAAGATGATTGATATGTTTGAAGATTTAGATGATGTTCAAAACGTATATACCAATGTTGAGTTTACCGACGAAGTTTTAGCTGAATTAGAAAATTAATTCTAATTTGTGTAAAAGAAGCGCACTCTTGAGTGCGTTTTTTTATGCTGGTTTTTATTTGTTAAATTCTGCCGTAATTGAGTTATCGCCACTCTATAAACTCAATCGCTTTTCGCCACGTTTGAAGTTGTTTAAAAGATCAAGCACATGGTAATAATGAGAACAGTAAATAGCTAAAATATCGTTTTACTGAGTAAATCATCACGGTTAAACAACTGATCAATTGTCTTTTTAAAGGCAGATAAATTTAGCTTATTATTTTATATATTTAACATTTACTTAAAAATATTTGACTTGTGTCTCGTTTTTGATTAATTTTAAATGATCGGTTGATCAGTAAAATTGGCTCATTCTTAAGGATAAAAAGTGTTTGTAAAATATAGAGATAAATACATTAATTCAGCAAACATCAAGTTTATGGAAGTTGAGACGATACAAGGGAACATTCATCAAGCGAAAATTTTTTTTATCGACGGTAGCAATATTGATTTAAAGTTTCTTGATAAAGTGCAGTTTGATTCATTTCTACTTAAATTAACAAACAACAATTAAGATCATTTAAATTAAAAAAATTGATTTTTGTCTAAAATTTTTGTCTAAATAAGGGAAGGAGAGATCCCTTATTTGTCTTATAGAACGTCAGCACTTGAATCAGCAACTAAATACGATTAAGTAAGCCAGTACAGTTAAATACTCGATTATATTCTTTGATCACAAAGCTTGAATGTAGCGCAACCACATGATCAATTTTACCAATACGTTTAAGTAAAATTTCACTGTAGTTTTCCATATCTTTAGCAATCACTTCAACCAAGAAATCTGCGGTTTGCCCCGTGACTAAAAAGGCATTAATCACTTCTGGAATATTTTCCAGTTCCTCTAAAAATTTTGCAAAAGTATCAGTGTCATGTTTACTAAGTGAAATCTGTAAAATCACATGTAGCTTAAAGCCTAATTTTTCGAAGTTAATATCACGTTTTAGATTGGTCATGATATCTGTTTCAATCAAATGCTTGATGCGACGGTGTACTGAACTCACAGATAGATTAATGCGTTCTGACAATTCATTTAAGTTGATATCTTCATGGGTTAATATTTCTAATATTTGTTTGTCGTAACGGTCAAGTTCCATAGCTATACTCAGTGTGAAATTTTTTTCTAAGCTAATGTAGAATGAAATTTATAAATTTTCAATATTGAAATAATACTTGAAAAATATTTGCGATAAATAAAATAATTTAGCAACTTTCTACTTTGGATAGGTCATTGAGCAAATACTATTGTTCAAGCACTTATTTCAGATTCATTTTTACAATGTTCTACGTGATAAACCTTGAAAATGTTATATTGCAGATGGGAACAGCGGAATTATTTTTAGTACATGATGGATATGGATTTAGAACTGAACGAATCTGAAATGCACCTCTATTCGCGCCAGATTTTATTAGATGGTTGGGATTTAGAGGCACAGGAAAAATTAAAGCTTGCCAATATCCTGATTGTAGGCTGCGGTGGGATTGGCTGTACCACCGCTGAGCTATTGGCACGCGCAGGTGTGGGTAAAATTAGCCTGATTGATGCAGATATTATAGAAATAAGTAACTTACAAAGACAGATTGCCTATGTAGAGCCAGATATTGGTTTCTATAAAGCAGAAATATTAGCCAAACGATTGCAACAGATTAATCCCTTTATTCAAGTAGAACATTATACCAGCCGGCTTGATCAACAGAATGCACAAATGCTGATCTCACAACAAGACTTGGTGCTTGATGGTTGTGATAACTTTGCTACACGTTATCTTGTCAATCAAACCTGTACACATGCTCAAACTCCTTTGATTAGTGCTTCCGCAATTGGTTTTCAAGGTCAGCTGTTTATGGTTGAAGGGGATTCAGCATGTTATGAATGCCTATTTCCCAAAGGGCAGCAGCAAAATGAAAGCTTACGTTGTGCGGACTCTGGCGTATTGGCGACAACTCCAAATGTCATCGCCAGTTTACAGGCACATCATGCACTTTTATACCTCGGTCTGGGAAGGACACCGCTCAAGCAAAAATTATTGCTGTGGGATGGTTTAACAATGAAACAACGAATTTTAGCCTTTGAAAAAGATCAAGATTGTACAAACTGTCAGCTTAGCCATACTGCAAACGCTGATTAATTTGTTAAACTCCAACAAACTCAATTTAATGTTGACATTATGAAAAATAATATCTTTCTCGATGGTCTGCGTTCAGTCGCCCGCGTTGGGGAAACGGCTGTAATTGCAGCGAAAGCAGGCATTAAATATGCCACAGAAAAGCCCAGTAATGCCAAATTGATGCGTGAAACCTTTGAATCATTAGGTTCAACGTATATTAAATTAGGGCAATTTATTGCCAGTACACCCTCATTATTTCCTCGTGAATATGTTGAAGAGTTTCAAGGTTGTTTGGATCAGACCCCTTATTTACCATTTAGTTATGTACAAGGTGTGTTGCAACAAGAGTTTGCAGGGCGCGATTTGTCAGAAATATTTGCTTCTATTGATGAAAAGCCATTAGCCTCAGCATCGATTGCACAAGTGCATGCTGCACGTTTAGTCACTGGCGAAGATGTTGTAATCAAAGTTCAAAAGCCTGGTGTAGAAACCATTCTTTATACTGATTTAAACGTTCTACATTGGGCAACCAAGGTTTTGGAAAAAGCCATTCCTAAAGTTAAATTTGCTTCTTTGGCTGACATTGTTGAAGAAATCAAAACACGTATGGTTCGTGAAGTTGATTTTATTGAAGAAGCTAAAAATTTAGATGATTTTGTCAATTATTTGAATGTCTCTCGAAATACTGCTGCAACAGCTCCTAAGGTTTATCATCAATTTTCTACTCGTCGTGTTCTTACAATGCAACGTTTATATGGTGTACCACTGACAGATTTTGAAGTAGTCAAAAAAGTTGCTAAAGACCCTTCGCAGGTACTGATTACAGCAATGAATACTTGGTTTGGTAGTTTAATGTTGTGCCAATCTTTCCATGCAGATTTACATGCAGGCAACCTAATGCTGTTAGAAGATGGACGAATTGGCTTTATCGACTTTGGGATTGTGGGGCAGTTAAAACCTGAAGTTTGGCAAGCATGTATGGCATTTATGGATGCATTGCAAAAGACCGATTACAAACTAATGGCTGAAAATATGTTGCAAATGGGTATGACCAGTACTCAAATTGACACTCACGTTTTAGCAGACGATTTGGAACGTTTATTTAGTGGTGTATTGCTTGCTGATCCTCAGCAAATCATGACTTCAAATCCATCTGATCTTAACGATATCATGATGGATATGGTGGCAGTCGGGGAGCGTCATGGTATACGTTTCCCACGTGATTTTGCTTTATTGTTTAAGCAAATGCTGTATTTTGATCGTTTTATGCGAGTACTTGCACCCTATACAGATATCTATGCTGACCAACGTTTGCAGATGATTCAAAATATCGACCCAGCATCATTATTAAAGCATTAATATGAAGCGCCCCTTGTGAAAAGTATTTGAAAGATTGACGACAAGTCTTGATAAATACATTTTCGCAAGGGTTTTTCATTGAATAAGAGAAATTTTAAAATCATGGATGCAATTATTATTGAAGGTTTGAAAGTCGATACTGTTGTTGGCTGTTTTAACTGGGAACGTCAAATTATCCAGCCTTTAATGCTTGATTTGCATATTCAAACCAGTTTAGAGCAAGCTTCAAATTCTGATGAACTTGAACATACGTTAAATTATGCTGAGATTTGTGACATTTCAGCCAAAGTGATTCAAGATGCTGCCCCAAAATTGATCGAACATGCGGCGAAATTGGTGTTAAATGCGCTTTTCTCTACCTTTCCTGCGATTGAATCGATTATGATTACCATCCGTAAGCCTGCTATTATCCCGCAAGCAAATTCTGTAGGAATTCGTCTTGAACGCCACCGAAACGATATTCGCTCTAGCGCTAGCCAGTAATAATCAACCACAACATCATTTTCAAAAATCATGGACTCAAATTAAAAAACTGGGGGAAGCTGTTTTTTCTCCAATTTATTTAATTCCTTGTCGTGATGGAATTGGTGCAGATTATTGGAATGCTGCCTGTTTATTAAAAAGCCATTTATCAGTCGATCAGATGATCTGTCAATTAAAACAGATGGAAGCAGAGTCAGGACGTACTCGACCATCTCATCATATTTCTTTGGATATTGATTTAATTGCTTGGGGAGCGGAGTTAAATACAATGCATTTTAATCCCAAAAAACTTCCACTGGCTTTGGACGTTAAAATCCCAATGTTTGATCTTTGGCAAGATGTACGATTCAGCTATCCACTTCATCAATTTCCTGTGATTGATCTACCCGCATAAGGTGAGTACATATGAATATTCGATCTATGATTTTAATGAGTGCTGCATTTTTGTTAAGTGCTTGTACAACTAGTCATGAAAAACCACAAAAGCAACCTGCTAAATCGACAAGTTCGTTGTCATTGCAACAGCGTGAGATACACTTAAAACAGCAAGTAGAAAGTTATACTCAGGGTCAGCCTACATTTAATGTTGCATTTAATGACCTGAATCAAGATGGAGTGGAGGATGCGATTGTCCTTCTAAGCGGACAGGATTGGTGTGGCTCTGGGGGCTGTACTATGTTGGTCTTTAAAGGTGGAGCAAATCAGCAGTTTGAGTTTTTAAGCAAAACCACTTTGGTAGACACACCTGTATATGTGACCAGTTATATGCACAATGGCTGGAAGCAACTGTTTGTATATACACATCAGCATGGGCAAGTGATGTTAAAATTTGATGGGAAAAAATATCCCTTAAATCCATCTTTATTACCAGTACAAACAGCAAAATTGGCGCCTGATAGTGCCCAGTTGATATTTGGTCAAGAGTGATATTTAATCAGCATAAAGATGTGGTTTTGTTTAGCAGCTAAATATTTAGAACAGTTAAAATTTTCAAAAATAAAGTTAAAAAATAAGCCCAATTCAAGGGCTTATTTTTTTAGATACTGCCATTAAATATAATAACTGGTTTTGGTCATCAGTTTTGAAATGGCAGTCATGGTAATTTTAACAGGGATTGGAAGTTCTACACCACCGGCAGTTAATGCAGTATCACGATGATGTAATTCATCTTCATTCATTTGTACCAAGATCTTACGCGAGCGTTCATCTTGAGCAGGGAGTTGACTGATATGGTGTTGCAAGTGAAGGCTCACTTGGCGTTCAGTTTCAGCCACAAAGCCTAAACTGTATTTATCACCCGCGATACCTGCAAGTGCACCCATACCAAATGAAAGACCATACCATACTGGATTGAGTAAACTGGTGTGGCTGTCCAACTCTTTTAAACGATCTTCACACCAAGCCAAATGGTCTTGTTCTTCAATGGCAGCAAACTCCATTTCACGACGCACATTGGGAAGTTTTGCAGTCAGTGCTTGTCCATGATAAAGCGCTTGTGCACAGACTTCGCCACTGTGGTTGACCCGCATTAAACCTGCTACATGGCGTGCTTCACTAACAGCGAGTTGAGTTTCAGTCTCAGTGGATGGATTGGCTCTTTGTGCAGATGTCGCTCCAGGAACTAAGCTTCTTAACGCTTGATCAAAAGAATGAATCAATTTATCAATGCCCGTATATTGACGCATATTAGTCCTCCAAAGAAACTTGAGTGGTTGCGATTAATGGCTTTAAACGAATTAATAACCATGTGCTAAACAATGCGCTTAACACAGCAGTAATACAAAATAGAATTTTAATATCTATTTTTAAGATACTTAAGATGATAATAGAAAAAATCGCCGATGAAACCATGAATATCGCATTAAAGATATTATTTGCAGCAACAACGCGTGCTCGATGTGATTTTGGTGCATATGCTTGCATCATGGCATATAGGGGAACAATATAAAAACCCCCACTAATCCCCAGTAAAGTCACTGCCAACATCACGTGATAGTAAGGGGCACCAGAACTAAACATATCTGTAACGGAAATCAAATCACCAGTACGTTCAGGAACAAAAGCCAGACTGCCTGCAAGGTAAATTGCAAATAAAGTTAAACCAATCGCACCCAATGGCACCATTTTAATATTCACTTCAGTACCACCAATTTTGCGGCATAATAATGAACCAACACCGATTCCCACAGAGAAAAATGTCAGGAGTAAACTCACCACGTTTTCATTGCCATGCAGGTTTTGTTGGGTCAATTGAGGAATTTGCGTCAGGTAGGTCGCGCCGTAGAACCAATACCAAGAATTACCTAAAAGAACCATAAAGATTAAAGGCAAACTTTTTGCATAGCGAATGGTTTCGAAACTGGTTCTAAAGAAATTCCAGTCAATTTTTAAATCAGTGTTGGTGGTTGATTGTTTGAGAATAAAGCGGCTCGCTATATAGCCCATTACAGCGATTGAGACAATGGTTAGACAAATCCAAATCATATGTCCTTGAGAGAGTGATATAACCGCGCCACCCAAAATCATCCCGATCAAAATAGCAATGGATGTTCCTGACTGAAATAAAGCATTTCCCGACATTAACTCGTTTGGTTTTAAAATTTCAGGCAAAATTGCATATTTGATTGGACCAAAGAAGGTGCTGTGAGTACCCATTAAAAACAAAGCAAACAGTAAAATCCACAAATTACCCAATAAAAAACCTGCCGAAGCAATCAGCATAATAATGATTTCAAGAATTTTAATATTTCTGACTAAAAATGAACGTTCATACTTATCCGCAATTTGACCCGCTGTCGCAGAAAAGATGAAATAGGGTAAAATAAATAGAAGTGCGGCAAGATTATTTAAGGTACTTACACTTGCTGATTGTTGCTGAATCCATCCATAGGTAATGACGAGCAATAAGGACTGTTTATACACATTGTCGTTTAAAGCGCCAAAAAATTGGGTGAGGAACATCGGTAAAAAACGTCGGGTCCCTAAAATATGCTCATTTTTTTCCATTGTAGAAGACTTCATTTAGTTATATATAAGAAATGTGTTGAAATGGTAACTATCTCTCAAAATCATGTATCATGTTTTTACCTTAAATCATGTGTAAAACCAATTGGTTTGAGTATTTGAAAGATTTTTAATCATGGATCTTTCTACAAATAAATTTAGGTCATTCGAGCGTGGTATGCCAGCAAAAATTAATTTTAAAAAATCTGTGCTTTCACATAGTGTTCATTTACACTTTGATCGTTATCATATCAATAAACTGATATGTTCAAGTGTTTTTTTAAGTATTTTTGCAGTACCCGTGAGTTACGCAGAGCAAGCACAGAATAGTCAGAACATAAACTCAAGTACTGTAAATATTACACATGATCAAGAACAATTAGAGTCGGCAGCAAGACAAGAAGGCTTATCGAACGAGAAAATTGATCAACTCGATGAGAAAGTAAAACAGGCTCAACAGCAGCCCGAACAATTTGATAGTGCAAAGATGCTTGAACAGCAACAGCAGAATATTGGTGTTCAGGATGATTTCAAACCGATTGAATTTGAGGACTTGGAAGATTTACCCGCGGTCAGTGTTGACCAGTCTATGGCAAACGAAATTTACAGTGTGGCAGAGCAGGCTAAAACCGAAGCACAAAATTTTCGTAATGGCATGAGCAAAACGCCTGAGGTTGAAGTCAGTAACGCCACACAACAAGAGTTAACCGAGATCACTCAAGCCCCAGTCAATGTTGATCAATTGATACAAACCATTCGTGCAGATAACCAAATTTCTGTTCAGGAAAATGAAGCTGGGAAAACCCTGGTTGATCATAACGCGAATCTTCCAGAGGAAGAGCAACCTAAAAAAGGTTTCTTTAGAAATCTTGTCAATAAAATTCGAGGACCACAGGACAACGGCGCACCGATTGCAAAAATCAGTGTCTCTGTTTCAGGTGCACCTCCTGTTTTGGCAAACAACTTAAAAGCCAAACTCGGAACGTTTACTCAAGAAGCTTATTCTGATTTTAATGGTTCAGTGCCACAATTGCGAACACTTGCAGTTCAGGCTGCACAAGCTGTGGGTTATTACAATGCCCAATTTAGATTTAATAAAATTGATGAGAGTCATTTAGGTGTAAAAGTTACTCCAAATGATCCTGTAAAAGTTACTGAACAAAACATTGAGTTCACAGGTCCTGGTGCAAATCTTGCTCAGTTCCAAGTGATTGGTGTATTACCTGACTTGGATGAAGGTGATATTCTGAATCATGGTTTATATGAAACCACCAAAACCAGAATAGCAGATGCAGCTTCCAATAATGGATTTTTTGATAGTTATTGGCGTTTGCATGATGTCAAAGTGGAGCAACCACAAAATAAAGCGCAGATTAATTTAAAGTATGAAACAGGCGAGCGTTATAAATTAGAAGATGTCGAGTTTAGAATGAGTGACCCTTCTAAACCGTTACCGATTGATTTAAAAATCTTAAAAACTTTAGCACCGTGGAAAGATGGCGCAGATTATACGGCTTGGCGTGTCAACGGTCTGGCAAATAATCTCACCAACTCACGTTATTTTAATTACACGCTTGTAGATGCGATTAAACCTGATGCGATTGTAAAACCACTGGAGTTGCCAGCAGATTTACAAGCTTTGGTTGATCAGGAGCATGTTGCTGAATCAACTTTTGCAGCACAAACAGATGCTGATAAGGCACATCTATCAGATAAAGAAGTTACCCAGAATGTAGTTAATGAAAATCAATTTGCCGGGACTCAGGGCGAAGAAGCCAACCCAAATTTAAAACAGCTGCAAGCACAGCAAAAAGAAAAAGAGTCTGATGAGGATCAGCTCAAGGATAAAGCGCGCGAAACCAAAAAAATCCCAGTGATTGTGACTTTAAATGCTGATCGTTTAAATAGTCTGGAAACAGGTATTGGTTATGGAACAGATACAGGCGTTCGTTTGCGTGGTCAGTATAGACGCGCCATTGTCAATCACTTAGGTCATTCCTTTGATGCAAACATGGAGCTGTCACAGATTCGTCAATCAATTGATGCGCGTTATAACATTCCTTATAAACATCCTTTAAATGATTATTTCAGTTTAGTTGCCGGTTATGAACGCGAAACTCGCGATGGTATTGGTAATGACATGGACTTGGTCATTGAATCTGCTGTAGCTGGGGTTGACCGCATCATTAAAGGATCACGTAAAGAGTGGCAACATATTCTGGGTGTGCGTTATCGTTTAGATCGAGTCACTCAAAATGGACCTGTCGATATAGCCAATATTCCTGACGCATTTTTGATTCCAGGCTCTGATCAAGAGCAAGAATCACTATTGTTAGGTTATGAAGCAACCAAAACGATCAGTGATAATCGTGTCAATCCAACACGTGGCTATAAACAAAGTTATAAAATCCAATTGGGTAGTCAGTCATTACTTTCTGATACGGATATGGCAATTACCAGTGCTGAATGGAAAGGTTTGTATTCTTTTGGCGAAAATGACAACCATCAAATTGTGGGTGGTCTGAATGTGGGCTATATTTTTGCCAAAGACTTCGAAAAAGTACCTTATAACTTAAGATACTTTGCTGGTGGCGATCAAAGTCTTAGAGGTTTTGATTATAAAAGTTTATCACCTGTTGAGTATGGGTATAAAGTAGGTGGACAAGGTTTAGCTGTAGGCTCGTTAGAATACAATTATCAATTTAAAGATGGTTGGCGTGGTGCAGTATTTAGTGACTTTGGTAATGCTTATGACAAGTCATTTAGTAATGATACTGAATATAGCGTAGGTGTGGGTCTACGTTGGAAGTCGCCAATTGGTCCGATTCGAATTGATGTTGCATCTGGAATATCCGATCCAGCAAAACCAATTCGTTTGCACTTCTTTATTGGTTCGCAACTTTAATTAACTAAAAATATAAGAGAATTACTGGAAATATTATGGCTGATGAAGAACATCAAGATGTTCAAAATGAACAGCAAAATGATCAACCCAAGCAAGAAATGACCCCGAAGAAGCGTAATTTATTACGTAATATTCTGATGTCTTTACTTTTGGTCATTATTTTATTAATTGCTGCTTTGGCTGTAATGTTCAGTACTGATAAAGGCAGTAAGTTTTTATTAGATCGCGTTGCTGCAAGTCAAAAAATCATTACTTATCAATATGAAAGTGGGAATTTGCTGCAAGGAATCATTCTTAAAAATGTCTTGGTTACCTTGACTGCTGTGGATGTTAAAATTGATCGTGCAGATATTTCTTTGGGATGGCGCGCAATTTTAGAAAAAGAAATTCATCTGAGTCATGCGGATGTCAATAATTTAAGAATTATCAGTAAAAGTCCGCCAAGTGATGAACCTTTTAAATTCAGTGAAATCAAATTGCCATTTGTTTTGCGTTTAGACAAAGCAGATGTGGATCATTTGCAATTTCAGACCAGTTCCTCAAAAGTAGATATCAATGATATTCATTTGGAAAATGCATTGTGGTCAGGTACTGCTCTGAAGTTTGAAAATTCAAAAATGGACATGGGCTATTTGTCGGTCAAAGATGCCACAGGAAACATGGATTTTAAGCAAGGAGATTACCCACTCAATGCCAAAGCTATTCTTCGTCTACCTTCGTTAAAAAGTTTAAATGTTGAAGATATTTACGTCCATGCCCGTGGTTCTTTAGCCACTATTAAAGCCGGTGTTGCAACTAAAACCCCAGATTTGTTGACGGGGTGGGCAGTCATTCATCCAATGCAACATGATGTACCTATGAATGGTGCTTTGATATTTAAAGATTATCATTGGCCATTGATGCTAGACCAAGAACTTTTATCAAAAAATGGTTTAGCTAAATTTCAAGGGGATGTAAAAGGTCTAAATCTCGAACTCAACACAGATATTAGTGGTAAAAATATTCCACAAGGTCAATACACGGCTTTGGCACATACTGATTTGGTTAATCAGCTCAATATCAATAACTTAAATGGTCAGCTCATGGGGGGGGCGGTCAACCTTACCGGCTTAGTCGGCTGGCATGATGTTGTACATTGGGATATACAAGGGCGTTTAGATCGACTCAATCCAAAAGATAAAGTGATACCTCAGGCGATTCAGGATTTTCTGCCAGTTTCATTGGATGCAAAAATTGCTTCAGTTGGTGAGTTAAAGCAAGGTATGCATTTAACAGCCAATTTGGACTTTGATAAATACGAATCGTGGAAAGTTAAACTTGATCAAGCAGAACAAAAGGGCAAAAAACCTGAACCGATGTTGCTGGGTGTAAATTGGAGTAACATCGATCGCGCTGTGCCTTATGTAGGTTGGTTGAGCAGTGAACAGGGACAAGTCAATGTCGCACTTGTAGAGGGGCAACAAAATATTCATGTTGCAACGGTAGTACGTCAGCATGAAAAAGGCAGTTTGCCAGCAGGTAAATATAATGCTCAGGTCGACCTAAAAGGCAATGATTTACATATTCCAGCCTTTGAATATATGGCAACAAAAGGCAGCTTGTCTGGAAATGCTGTGGTTGAATTACCGACTGAAAAACGTCAATTGAAGTGGAATGCATTGTTGAATGCAAAAGATTTTAATCCACAGAGTGTGGTTGCAACTGCACCAGTGGATCTGTTGAATGGACAAATCAAAGCCAATGGCTATGCGAAACCAAACCAACAGTTGATTAATTTAGATGCGATTAACTTAACGGGACGTATTGCTGATCAGGCTAAAGCTGAAACCATTCAATTGACGGGTAAAAGCACAGCTGCAATTATTTTCAATGATGCTAAAGCTGGAGGTGCATTTAAAGGTTTTGCTGTGAATTATGATGGTGCTTTAAATGCATCGCAAATGAAGCAAGGCAGTGGTTTACTCAAAATTCGTGTTGCAGGAACACCTGAGCTGATCAAAATTTCTGAACTTCAACATGATGGTGTTGCAGGAAAAATTTTAGCCAATGGTTTGGTGCATATCAGCAATGGTATTGGTTGGGACATCAATGCTTCTTTAGTTCGTTTTAAACCACAATATTTTGTCTCATCAGTTCGTGGAGAAGTTTCAGGCAATGTCAAAACACAAGGTAACTGGTCAGATCGTTTAAAGAAAATTAATATTCAACAATTGAATATTGCAGGGATGATTAACAATAAACCGTTGCGAGGGCGCGGTAATTTAGCAGTCGTGCTGAACTCTGACCTTAAAGGTTTGATGCCTCAACAGTTTGAAGCAAATAATCTCTTTTTGTCTTATGCAAGCAATCAGGTTCAAGCATCAGGTAATGCACAGAATTTAAGATTAAAATTGAATGCCCCTGCATTATATGAACTTTACCCAGGGTTGCGTGGTACAGCACATGGTTATTTAAACTTACAGGCACAGCCTCGTTTAAGTGCGACAGCCAATCTCGCGGTGGATGATTTTAGATTCAATGACAGTTTAAGCATCAAGAAATTGAGCTTAAAAGGTGAGTTACCGACTTCAGAAACTGTGCCTTCTAAAATGGTTGCGCAATTGGAAACTTTGCGTAGTGGTAATCGTGAGATTCAACACGCAGGTATTACACTTTCAGGAACACGTAAAGCTCATCTACTACAATTACAAGCTTGGAACTATTATTCAAAGTTCTATGTGCAATTTGCGGGTGGGTTTAATGCCCAAAATGATTGGCTGGGTCAAGTGCAAAAAGGCGAATTTGACTCTGTGCGTGCACATTTATTGCAACAACAACATGCACCTATTATTTTCAATTCAGCTAAATCAGAACTGTATGTCGGACAACATTGTTGGTTAAGTCAACAAAGCCAATTATGTTTTGACCAGCCAGTTCGTGCGAGTCAGAAGCATGGTAATGTTTCATTTGTCACTAAAAATTTAGACTTAAATGACTTTGCTGCATTTATGCCAGAAGGTTTAGCGCTTACAGGTAAGCTAAATGGTTATGCAAAAGCATCATGGGCGCAAGGGCAACAGCCTAAATTGGATGCCAAATTGGTGACACGCAATGGACAAATTGGTATTGCAGCAGAAGATCCAAATGATCCGTCAACATCCATGAATTATGATGAAGCAAGTATCATTGCGAAAAGTATCAAAGATGGTTTGTTATTGCGTACTGATTTGAAAGCGCCGAATGTGGGAACGGGATATGCGAGCGTTGTAATAAACCCGTATGTCGATGCTAAACCGATGCGTGGTGAGGTTGCTTTTAATGAAGTTCAACTGAAAATATTAAAACCATTTATTGCGGATGTGCGTAAATTAGATGGAACTTTGTCATTGGCAGGTAAGATCAATGGAACGCTGACAAAGCCGTTATTTGATGGCGAAATGCGTTTGAAAAATGGTGAAATCAGTATGATTTCACTGCCAGTAAACTTAAACAATATTCAGCTTTATACTTCAATTCGCCAAGATGTTGCCACAATCAATGGAGCTTTCAACAGTGGTCGTGGTGTAGGTAAAATTAGTGGAAGTGTCGACTGGAAAAATGATCCACATGTACAAATGCGTTTGACAGGTGATAAATTATTGATTCGCCAAGCACCTTTAATCACTGCAATTGTTGATACGGATATGGAGCTTGATGCATTACCATTAAGTAAGAAGTTAACAGTGAAAGGTAAGGTTGATGTCCCTCAGGCACTTATTTCAATGCCTGAATCAAGTGCGACAGTGGTCAATGTTTCACCAGATGTGCGTATTGTGAAAGAAGGGCAAAATCAGCTTGCTTTACTTAAGGCTGCACAGCCATGGTCGATTCGTGCAGATGTTTCAGTAAATTTGGGTAATAAGGTTATTTTCCAAGGTTTTAACAGCCGTATTCCTTTAGTCGGACGTTTATATCTTTCACAACGTGGTTTGGAAACAGCAATGCGTGCCAATGGTGCGATTGGCGTCAGTCAAAAAGTGACTGTGGAAGCTTATGGTCAACGTTTGGATCTAAACCGAGCGATTGCACGTTTTAACGGACCTTTGTCAAATCCGACATTAGATGTGGATACCAATAAGAGTATTTCGGGAAGTACAGTCGGATTACGTGTGACTGGAACAGCTTCGAGTCCAAATATTCAGGTTTATAACGATGCAGGATTATCAGACCAAGAAGCCATGAATGCGTTGATTACAGGTCGTATCAATGAAGGTTCAAGCGGATTAAGCAATGCTGAAGGATTTAAGTCTGATGTGAACAATACCATTGCCGCAGCAGGGATCAGTTTAGGCTTAGGCGGGACGCGCGCGTTTACCAATCAGATTGGGCGAACATTTGGTCTAAGTGGTTTATCTTTTGATGCGCAAGGGACAGGTGATGATACTCAAGTGAGTTTAACGGGCTATATTACACCTGACTTATATATTCGTTATGGTGTTGGTGTATTTACCCCAGTCAATAAATTGACTTTACGTTATCAAATGAATAAACGTTTGTACTTAGAAGCAAGTCAGTCTTTGGAAAAAGCCATCGACTTGTTCTACCACTGGCGTTTCTAATTTAATCTTAGCTGTTGTTTTAAAAGGACTCGGATTTTTTAGAAATTTAATCTGATAACTTTAAAAGCCCAAATATCCGATATTTGGGCTTTTTATTGGAATAAATTGATCAACTGTGTCAAAGCGATGATTATTTTATGTATTTTTACTATGGATTGAGGAGGATAAGCCGATGCTGGTTTTTATGGAGTAGGTTTGGCTGTCTCTCGTGCAATACCTTCTTTTCTTGTAGCCGCTGTTTTGTAGGCACAAGCCCTTAGTCGGTATAATGCAATTGTACATTGATTACTTAGACTAAACGGATAAGTGTGGAATTTGCTTGTATTTAGCTCATCGGCAAGTCGATTATAATGCAAAGCGATTTGATTTAGTTCACCAGTAGTAACTAATGTACCTTGTTTGTTGTTGCTGTATCTTTCCTCCCATGGGTGTGCAATTGCCAACGCAATAGATTGCTCAGTATTATTTCCTTTTTCATCAAAACATCGGATTGCGCTGCTCGCATGACGAAAATTTCTTATCGCGTCTTGTTCATCCTGACAGTCAACTTGCGAGGTCCATTGATTACTTCCATGCTGTATTTTTGAAAGTTGAACATTGGCTGCTTTTTCTGATTGTGCATTTGTATATTGAGTCATAACGAGTGTGGAGACGGCTATAAAGATACTTTTTCTGATTATCATTTTACCCACCTCTTTTTTTTGTCCTTTAATTATACAGCATTCTGATGAGTTGTTTGGCTTATCTGTCATTGCAGTTTTTATTCTCTATTTTAACAGTGGAAATGATAAAAAATAACATTAGCAGCTTTGTTGTGGATGGCTAAAAGTTTATGTTTAAAATGTGTAGGTGATATGAGTCCTGATGCAAGATTTCATATTTTTCCGATCATGTCTAGGTTTACATAAACTCCTTGATGTGAATTGGGTATATAGGATTCAAAATAATGATGATATTTCAAAATAACAAACTACAATCATGCCAATCTAACTTTTGTATAAATAGAGCCTATAGGGGAGATTAAAGTCTAGAGAAATGAAGTATCTCAATCGTGTTAAGATTTGAGTGTTGAATTTTTTTACTTATATTTGCCATTACAAGAGCAAGTAAGTATTAGAATTTAATGTCTGAGTTTTCGATTAAATCAATTGAAACAAAATTGGGTCATTGATATAAAAGAATCTAATCATGAAAAGAATATATGGACAATAACAATGTACAGCCAAGAAACGATTGCTCGGCTTGAGCAAGAATTACGAGAAAATCCCAAAGCGTATCACCGTAAAGTAAAAATACTGGCATGGCTGGGAAATTTATATATAGCATTTGGTGTCGTGGTTTTGGTGATTTTATTGATTTTAGCCTGTCTATCTATTTTGGTTTTAAAGGCTTTTGCCATTAAGATCATTATTCCAGTTGCGATATTTCTATATGTCATTGTGAAATCACTTTGGATTAGTGTAGAAAAACCTCAAGGGATTGCTATTCAAGAAAAAGATGCGCCTGAGTTATTTAAAATCATTAATAACTTAAGTCTAAAATTAAATTCACCTTCATTTCATCATGTACTCATTACAGATGATTTTAATGCTGCCGTCGTTCAAACACCTCGACTTGGGATTCTTGGATGGTATGAAAATTATTTGATTATTGGTTTACCATTAATGCAATCTTTATCGGTGCAGCAATTAACTTCAGTACTCGCACATGAGTTTGGGCATTTGTCTAAAAATCATGCTAAAACAGCGAATTGGATTTATCGCCAAAGGATTCGTTGGGCTCAGCTTTATCAACTTGTAGAGCAAAATGCCAGTCGAATAGATATTATTTTTAGACCCTTCTTTAAAAAGTTTGTGCCATATTTTGCTTCTTTTTCTTTCCCTGTTGCACGGGCAAATGAATATGAAGCTGATAAAATTTCCGTAGAATTGACATCTGCTGAAACTGTGGCACAGACCTTAACTACGGTAAATGTAGTAGGATGTTATTTAAGCGAGGAATTTTGGCCAACCATCTTTAAGCATGCCGAAAATATGCCCAAACCCACAATTTCTCCATATCTTGGATACGTTAATCAGTTGAGTGAATTTTCTGAACCACATAAAACCAAGAAATGGTTGGATCAGTCTTTAAAATTACAAACTAATTTGGAGGATACCCATCCATCATTAATGGATCGTTTAGAATCAATTGGGCAAACAGCACAGTTGGTATTTGCTGAAAAAGGGCATACAGCCGATTTACTTTTAGGTGACCAACTGTCAAAAATCACCACCACTTTTGATCATCAATGGCAAAATAACGTTTTGGATGTTTGGCAACAACACCATCAGCATATTCAACAACAAAAAGAATATTTAAAACAATTGAATGAAAAGTTAGAGCAAGGTGAAGCACTCTCTACGGATGAAAAATTTGCACAAGTAGAACTTACTGATACAGTTTTGCATCAACCAGATATTGCATTTGATTTGATGAAAAAACTATATGAGGAAGATCTAGAAAATGCTTTGGCAAATTATATCTATGGTCGTCTTTTGTTGGAGCGCAAAGATCAAAATGGTTGTGCTATTTTAGAAAGATCAGCTCAATTGAATGAGTTTTATCAAGTAACAGTTTATGAAATGCTTTACCAATTTTATCAAGAGCAAGGCATAGCTGCTGAAGCTGAAAAGTATCAACAACTTATGTTTGATCGTATCGCACTTGAACAGTTGGCAATGAGCGAACGACAAGAGGTGAGCTTCAGAGATCATTTCATGCCTCATGGATTGACCCAAGAAGCATTAGAAGATTTATTACAACAACTTAGAAAGTATACGGGTATTCAACAGGTTTGGCTGGTACAAAAGCAGGTGCAACATCTTAAACATATACCTTGCTATATTTTAGGTTTTAGTCTGAAGAAAGGCTTCGGCAAAGTGGATATTGAGGCAATCATACAAACCACAAAAGCATTACATGAAAATGTGATCTTTCCTGGTGAGACATTTCTACTATGTTTTGATATTGATGAAAATCAAAAGATAAAAAAGAACATTAAACAAGTACAATCTGCTCAAATCATTTAACTTTATTGATCTAAAAAGTTTTCAAAATTTCGATAAAAATAAACAGCCCATCTGATGATGGGCTGCTTTAAGTTGAGTTAATGCTTTAAATCAGCATGATGTTTCAGTTAATCTGTTAATAACACATCGCCATATTGTTCACGTAAATCACGTTTCAACATTTTACCCGTGCCAGTTAATGGAATAGATTCTACGAATACCACTTTGTCTGGGATTTGCCATTTGGCGATTTTATCTGAGTAATAATCAAGCAAATCTTGCTCTGAGATTTGTGCGCCTTGATGTTTGATCGCAATCACTACTGGACGCTCATCCCATTTTGGGTGATTGGCAGCAATTACCGCAGCCATCGCAATCTCAGGATGGTTCATGGCAATATTTTCAAGTTCAACCGAAGAAATCCATTCACCTCCAGATTTGATTAAGTCTTTGGCGCGGTCACTCAAGATGAGATAGCCATCCTCATTGATTGTCGCAATATCTCCTGTGTCGAACCAGCCATCTGCACTCAATGCGTTTTCGGATTTTCCATAATAAGATTCAATGATCCAATGTCCCTTCACTTGCAAGTTGCCCGTCGTATGCCCATCACGAGCAACTTCATGCGTACCATTTTCCTCATTGGTAATCCGTAAATCTACACCAAAAGGTGGGCGACCTTGAGACAAGCGGATTTTAAATTGCTCTTCAGCACTTAGATTTTGGTGTTTGGCTTTGAGCTGATTGCCAGTGCCAAGAGGGCTCATTTCTGTCATTCCCCAGGCATGAATTGTTTCACACTGATAATTATCTCTAAAAGCTTTCATCATGGCAGGAGGACATGCTGAACCGCCTACAACATTTCGTTTAAGGCTTTCTAGTGTGCTTCCTGATTGTTTTGCAGCAGCAAGTAAACCTTGCCAAATGGTAGGCACACCCAATGCAATGCTCACTTTATAATCATCTATCATCTGGACCAAACTTGCACCATCTAAACCAGGACCCGGCAAAATCAAGGTACAACCGACCATTGCTGCTGCATACGGTGTTCCCCAAGCATTGACATGGAACATCGGTACGACAGGTAACATAATGTCTTTGGCTGATAAATTCAAAGAATCAGGTAGCGAGATTGCATAAGTATGCAAAATCGTTGAACGATGGCTATACAACGCACCTTTAGGATTACCTGTCGTACCAGAGGTATAGCATAATGAACTTGCAGTATTTTCCTCCAAGTTTGGCCATTCATAATCTCCCGCATTTTCCGCGATGAGTACATCATAAAATTTAGCATCAGGAAGCGCATCTGCTACATCTTGATCAAAAGCACCAAGATAAACAAAGTGTTCAACATTTGGTGTGTGTGCTTTAACAGCTTTTATAAGGGGAAGAAAGGTTTTATCAAATAACACCACTTTATCTTGGGCATCATTGATAATAAATATCAGTTGTTCAGGAAAAAGTCGAGGATTAATGGTATGGCAGACTAATCCGCTGCCTGAAATTGCGTACCATGATTCTAGATGGCGATGATTGTTCCATGCAATTGTCGCCACTCGATCTCCTGAATGAAGCCCAAGATTTTTAAGTGCATTGGCAAATCGTTTTGCGTTTTCAGTGACATGGGTCCAATCTGTTTTTGTGATTGTGCCATCGGTATTTTTAGAAATTATTGCGGTATCACCATGATAACGTGCAGCATGTTCGATCAAGCTGCTGATTAACAATGGTTGTTGCATCATACGTCCTTGCATGAAAAATTCCTTTATAGTCTTGTTGATCGGCTTAAATTTTGATTTTCTCAAAAGCTTTCTAAATTAAAAGTAAAGACAAATAGAAGAAGCTATGATTTCATCCTATATAAAAGTCAGATTAAATCAAGCTTAAAAATCATCTTTTTTTAAACTATTTTTTATTTTTTAAAGCAATATAAAACAATGATTTAGATAAATTATCATGATTTGAAAATTTAAACAGAAAAATAATGGTCTTCGACTAAAGGCGAATAAAAAATTATTACGCATAGACTTTTAAATATGATAAACATATCACATGTCTTTCTAAGATAGTGATGTTTCAGGATGAAACTTTAAATGATGTGAGATTTCTAAAAGGAGTTTGATGATGTTGCAAAAAATCAGAAAATTATTGTGTATCCACAGTTTTGAATATGAAATTGGTCATAATATTGTGGTTAAAGAGTGTCGTAAATGCGGTGCTCATCATTAGTTTTCTTTAAACTTTAGCAAAATATCACCATATGATGATTTTATGGAATCAGTATGGTGATATTAAAAAATAAGTGTAACGATAGTACCAACAATTCATACATTTTTTTGTCACGTGCAAAGATGCGCTGTCTCTGATTTCCTCCATTGATTATATTTATGTTATATGCGTTACAATAGGATCAACTCCCTACTTTCAATTTGATTATGTCTAAAGATTTCTTGGCTGAAAGCTATATTGTTGATGAGCATCTTGCAGATACCTTATATTGGCTTTGTCAGCATCAAGATTGTTATGATGCTTTTCAATTTGATGTTGTTACTCAGGAGCTAAAAGTTCATCACGCCAATGGCACTGACATCATCCGTCAAGGGATGTACCTGACAGCAAAATACGGCATTCTCGTCACTTCACTGTAGTGGATGGGTGTGATTGAGTGTTTTAGCTGGACGTGTAGTGTTTCTGTTCTTGAAGTCTAATTTATCCGCTATTTTGTGTCGATTGTTGCGACAAAAAAAACAAACATCGCTAGAATATAGCCTGTATGGAAAATATTGAATCTGTAATGAATGTGATTGTATCGGAACATCAACGTAGCATTTTGGCTACGATGGGAGTAGACCTGTGGATTAATAAGGTCGATGTACAAACACGCCATTATCAAAGTGCTTTATATCGAGATATTGAACAATCACATCCTGTAATACATCAATCGTTTGAGCCTAAAAATTTATCTACGCAAATCGATGCTGAGCGCACTCAAAAGACATCGAATATAACAGCTGAAAAGACTCAAGTTTCCGAAGTCACATTACTTGAACGTAATCCAGAAACACAGCTGACTGAAGAAGTTTCAACATCAAAACATATTCAGCAACATACCCATTTTGGGACAGAATCCGCACTAGAGTTGTCTGCATTTGAAATTCAAGCCTATGCGATTGAACATTGCCTATTATTGGTTGAAACAACTGACTTGAATGCTGAACAATTGACTTTATGGAGCAATATTCAACGTGCAGTCAACGGACATACTCATGAATTGAAATGGCCGTTTCCCTTGCCACAGTATCAAGATGGTCGAGGAGCTAACCTTTATATTCAAGGTTTTATTGATGCATTGAGCGTAGAACGTAAGGTAATTAGTCTTGGGCAAATCACTCATCTTGTGCAACAGGATATTTTGGAGTTGCCGAGTTTAGATGAAATGCTGAAAGAACCACTGCTAAAGCGTAGATTATGGCAAATGATGCAAAAATAAATATCGAAAACTTATTGAATGATTGTGTTGGAAGGGAGTTTGATCTAAATGAAACAAAAAGTTGTTGTTTTTAGCCAAATCGATTCAGAAATTCTGTCACGTTTAAATCATCAATTTAAGGTGGTGGTTTTAGATCCGAAACAAGGTGATATTAATCAACAGATTCGTACTGAAGTGGTTGATGCTGATGCAATGATTGGTGCAGGTCGTCTACTGAACGAAACAAATTTAGCAACGGCACAGCAGTTAAAAATTATATCTTCTGTCAGTGTCGGTTATGATAATTATGATCTTGCCTACTTAAATCAAAAGAAAATATGGCTGGCAAATACCCCTCATGTACTGACAGAAACAACCGCAGATTTAGCTTTCACATTATTAATGAGCGCAGCACGAAAGGTCCCAAGTTTAGACCAGTGGACCAAGCAAGGTGAATGGAAACGTACCATCAGTCCAGCTCAATTTGGTAAAGACATTTTTGGTAAGACTCTAGGGATCATTGGCTTAGGTCATATTGGTGCCGCCATTGCCCGTCGAGGTTTTTACGGTTTTAATATGAATATTTTATATCATAACCGCCGTGAGAAAATAGAAGTCGCTCAGCAGTTCAATGCACAGTACAAAAGTCTTGAAGATTTACTTGAGCAATCTGATTTTGTAGTGACTGCAGTGGATTTAAATCAGCAATCTCAAGCGCTAATCGGTGCAGCTGAACTAAAACTTATGCAGAAGCATGCGATATTTATCAATATTTCTCGTGGCTCTGTGGTTGATGAACAAGCACTGATCGACGCTTTGACCAATCAACAGATTTTTGCTGCAGGATTGGATGTTTATCAAAAAGAACCTTTGGCTGAATCACCACTATTTCAGCTTGAAAATGTGGTGACATTACCACATATTGGTTCAGCAACTGCAGAAACCCGTAAAAAAATGGCGGAATTGGCTTATCAAAATTTGATTGATGCGTTAGCAGGTCATATGCCAAGATATTTGGTGAATCAAGACTTTAATTAAGATGTAAAGTAAAGTTAAAACAATATAACACTTCATTGCAAATTTGTTCTAAATTCAATGTTATATTGAAAACACAAAGATTATTGAGCCGATCTATTGAACAAGACCTTACTCAGCTTATGTTTATGTTTGAGCATTTCAATCAGCTCAGCAGCGACATTTACCCAGCATCAAAATGGGGGGCAATTTGATGTTCCTGAAATTGGTGGTGGGGTAGGGTTTATTGATCAACAAAAAGAAAAAACCATTGGTGAAAAAGTCTATCGTCAAGTTCAACAGCAGATGCCTGTACTCCATGACCCATGGTTAGAAGACCAGTTTATGATGGTTTTCTCCAGAATCCTAAGCCAGACCCAACTTGGACAACCTGTCGGCTTGGTGCTCATCAAGGATTCACAAATTAATGCTTTTGCTGTTCCGGGTGGTTTATTTGCGCTCAATACAGGGATGGTCACAGCATCAAACAATATCGATGAAGTTGCCAGTGTGATGGGGCATGAAATCGCCCATGTTACCCAGCGTCATTACAGTCGCTCGCAAGAAGCATTTAAAGGGCAAGGCTTATTGGCACTCGCAGGTATTATTGTCGGTGCTGCATTGGCTTCCAAGGCAGATGGTGATGTTGGCGGTGCTGTGATGATGGGTACACAAGCTGCACTCATGGACAAACAACTGAGTTATAGCCGTAACCAAGAGCGCGAAGCTGATCGTATCGGTATGCAATTTATGTATGGTGCGGGTTATGATCCAGAAAGTATGGCTGACTTCTTTGAAATTATGCATCGAGCAACCAGTCAGCTTAGTTTTTTACCTGATTTTTGGCTTACGCACCCGCTAACAACAGAGCGGATGAGTGAGGCGAGGTTAAGAGCAAATCAATTTCCAAAAGTCACTACACATAGCTCACAGCAAGAATTTGATATCATCAAATGGTATACTTTGGTGGTTTCAGGGCAAGCCAATGATCGTCAGTTAATGGCTTTTGCGCGAAAAAATAATTTTCCCGGTTTGTTGGCATTAAGTGAGTTTTATTTACTCCAAGGTGATTATGACAATGCTCAATCTCAGCTTAATTTGGCTAAACAAATCAATCCAGACCATACTTTGGTAAGCCTAATTCAAACCAATATTTATTTGGGTAGAAACAAAATCGATGATGCTTACCAAACCATTATCACAAAACAGCGCATTACGCCTGAAAATCGGGCATTAAGCTATAAATTGGCTGAAGTGTATTTAAGACAAAATAAGCCGAAAGAAGCTGAACAATTGGTTAATCGATTTGTCAGTAAAAATAATAAAGATATTATTGGTTGGCAATTGTTGCAACAGGCAGCGAATTTAGACAAACAAAATCCGATGCGTACTGTAAATGTTCTAAGAAATAGAGCGGAAGCTCAGTATTGGACAGGTGATGAAGAAAATGCCATTAAATCACTTTTACATGCCAAGCGTCTTGCTAAAGAAAATAATGCAATGAGTGCGCGAATCGAAACAAGGCTTAAAGTAATGCAAGACGAACGAAAAATGAAAATTTAATCGTATTCTTTGTTTTAAATAAACAGATTAAAGAAAATTTACTTTCTATTCTGCTATGAACAGGTTAATCTTAAGAGACTGAGAATGTATAATAAAGTATTTGATTCACATGAAGAAAATTCTAATTTTTTTAAGCGTTTTACTATTTACATATAGTTTATCTGCTGCGGTGCCAGAACAATATGTTCGTGAAGTAGAGCGTATCTCTGCTCAATATAATGCTGATATGAAGTTTTTTTTGCGTAGTTTAGACCCTAAATTGACTCAATTTAATGAACAACAAAAAGCACAATTTTGTTCAATTGTTCAGAAATATGTGAATGATATGTATAAAACAACTGATGAAAGTCGCCAGTATTTACCTTTGTCAGTTCAGTCGATGACTAAGCAAAATGTGATTGATAAAGTAATGTCTTCTCCTGAAATGCAGTTACTTCATAAATATAATATTCAATGTGATTTGAAATAGTCTTTGTCTTGATCAGAGGGTATCTAGGAAACATTGAGTTATAGATATGATGCAATTTAAAATTGCAAATAATCAAACATGCTCTACAACTTATTCAACCCTCTGACACACATGGTTTATTTCCTACAATACAAGATACGCTAACTGTGTTGAGGAGTTTTCTGAAACTTGCATAGGCATTGGATGAACTATATTTGTAGACGTTCAAGGCTTTTGTCAATCACGCTTGATCGCATTGTAAAACCAAGAAAACTCTGTATTTATTATTTGTTTAAATGCTTCAAATGAGGTTTAAGGTGTTATGGATAATCACAATATTGATGGGCAGCTCAATATTGTATCGATTAGTTTTTGGGGAAATGCAAAATTTAAGCAAAAAGGTGATATAACTCAAGCATCAAAGTTGTTTGTCCATACCTTATTTTCTAAATGGAAGTTTCTTGTTTTTAAACGCTGATGTTGAAAACTTACTGGCACGAAAGTTGTGTGAAAAGGACGTTTTTTTGCTGAAAGTCTTGAATATCAATCTGTAAAGATTCAGTTGATGGTAGTTCGAGAGACGCTTGCCATTATCAGATTAAATATCGAATTGAAATGCTTTTTGATATGATTATTTGGACTATTTAACTGTGTATTATTTCATTGCAAAATAAATGGATTAAATAGACCAAATCAAACAGAAATGTAGATTAATGACTGGGGCTTAGCCAAGTTTTGCTTTAATTTTGGCAGAAACTTGTGCAGGATCGGCACGTCCGGCTATGATCGGACGTAGAGAATTCATCACCTTACCCATATCTTTCATGCTAGTTGCACCTTGCGCTTCAATTGTTTGCGCAATGAGAGAATCAAGCTCGTCCTCTGACATAGCTTCAGGTAGAAATTGAGATAAAACTTCAATTTCGGCTTGTTCTTTACTAGCTAAATCTTCACGGCCTGCGCCTTCAAAGGCTTTGACCGATTCTTTACGTTGTTTGATTTGCTTTTCAATGACCGCAAGAACTTGATTATCGTCAAGCTCTATGCGCTCATCGACTTCGATTTGCTTGATTGCTGCCTGTAGACCACGTATTACCGTTAACTTATCCATTTCTTTAGCACGCATTGTTGCTTTCAAAACATCAGTTATTTGGTTTTTTAAAGTCGTCATTATGTTGTCCAGGTTGAGTCAATCAATCACAAATTAATCTTAGTAAAGGCGAGTTGTACGTACTGATTCACGCGCCAATTTCTTTTGGTAGCGTTTAACAGCAGCAGCTTTTTTACGTTTACGTTCTTGAGTTGGTTTCTCGTAGAATTCACGTTTACGAACGTCAGCTAAAACACCCGCTTTTTCGCATGAACGTTTGAAACGACGAATAGCTACGTCAACTGGTTCGCCTTCTTTCAATTTAACTTGTGGCATGAAGAATCCTCATTAAGTTATGGATAAGATCAGGGTCGAATTACCCTAGATCACAAGTGAAGGTCAGTATTTTACTCATTTACATCTCATATCACAAGTCTATAATAGCTTTGGCAATATTTTGAAATAGGTAAAAGGCAATTTAATGATCGTTCTTGGCTTAGAAACTTCGTGTGATGAAACAGGTTTGGCACTTTATGACAGTGAAGTCGGCTTAAGAGGACAAGTGCTATATAGTCAAATTAAATTGCATGCAGAGTATGGTGGTGTGGTTCCAGAGTTAGCCTCACGAGATCATGTGAGAAAGCTAATTCCTTTGATTAATCAATTGCTTGAGCAGAGTGGTGTTAAGAAGTCTGAAATTGATGCAGTAGCATATACACGTGGACCAGGCTTAATGGGTGCATTGATGACAGGCGCTTTGTTTGGTCGAACTTTGGCTTTTGCTTTAAATAAACCAGCGATTGGTGTGCATCATATGGAAGGGCATATGTTGGCACCATTATTATCAGAAACTCCTCCAAAATTTCCATTTGTTGCTTTATTGGTCTCAGGTGGACACACCCAATTGATGGCTGCGCATGGAATAGGTCAGTATGAAATTCTAGGTGAGTCGATTGACGACGCTGCAGGTGAGGCATTTGATAAAGTTGCGAAAATGTTGAAATTACCTTATCCCGGCGGACCTAATATTTCAAAATTAGCTGAACAAGGCAGTAAAGAAGCATTTGAATTTCCGCGACCTATGTTGCATCAAGGCTTGGATTTTTCATTTAGTGGTTTAAAAACTGCGGTTTCAGTACAACTGAAAAAACTTGAAACTGAACATGCCAATACTGAAAACTATCATGCTGACATTGCAGCTTCATTCCAAGAAGCTTTGGTGGATACTTTAGTAAAGAAATCAGTAAAAGCACTAAAACAAACGGGTCTAAAAAGTTTAGTGATCGCGGGTGGCGTAAGTGCAAATAAACGATTAAGAGAACGTTTAGAGTTAGACTTAGCTAAAATTAAAGCAACAGTTTATTATGCTGAACCTGCTTTATGTACCGATAATGGTGCCATGATTGCATTTGCTGGTTATCAGCGTCTAAAAGCGGGGCAGCAGGATGGATTAGCTGTGACCACAACGCCGCGGTGGCCAATGACAGAATTAACACAACCTGCTTAATTAAATTGAATGATTTGATCTAATGAAAAGAGGCAGAAGCCTCTTTTTTATGGTGACAATATTGCTGTTGTTTTGAGCATTGAGACTTAATATATAACGTGAGTTCGATGCAATTAAATATTCAACTCATTGAAAAATAATAAATCCATGCAGATATTTGCTGGATTTTCATCCAATTTGAGGATGAGGAGCGGAGATCCGTAAGCGCAACCATCAATAGCGTTTCATTTCTCTTGATCAATAAAATGAAAGCGATCAATAGATTGTTTGATGATCTAAAGCTTGCACTGCCATGCTTTACTTCTAAAGTTTAAATTGTTTTGCGTAGGCGATACCTCACTTTTCAGAGATGAAAAGTGACAAAAATCTTTCGTTGAGCGAGGGGTACATCCTTTACCCCCGCTCAACATGGCGACATCCATGTCGCCTCACGATAGCAACAACATCAATGATTCAAAAAGTACAAAATAAATGAATCATCTAAATCACTTATATGAATAATCAGGCAGTTTGACTGTATCATCTTTCATCAAGGATTTTTATCGAACTCAGGTTATATAAAGTTAATAGATCAATCATTAAAACTATTCTGGTCGACCATATCAATATATTCAATATAGCCACGTCCTTCAACCGCAGTTTCTAAATATTGCCCTGCAAAATTATAGGCACTCGCATAACCACGACCATGCCCATAGCGATAAGGGCTATCAATTTCAGCGGTAATATCTAATATAAGTTCATGGGTATCATTATGAACTGTCCAACTAAATAAACGTGGTAAACGCATCATATGTCCGTCTGGTGCAACATAATCATCAACGTCATGTGCGATTACTTTAAATTCTACTTGTGTATAGACTTCCGCAGGACGATCAGTATGTCGTATATGTAAGGTGTACGCAGCAGGTTTTCCAAGTACATCAACTTTGGTCAACAATAATTGCGTTGCACTATCCAAATTAATGATTTGGTAGGTAAAGAATGTTAAAGGAATTTTATTGTGCTCCTCAAGTAATGTCTTTGAAAGGTTATAAGGACCAACTGCACGTGCATATTCATACGTACATAAGCCTTCAGTAAGCGTATATTCACCTTGATATTCTAATTTTCCTTTAAAGTGACTTAACAGACTAAAATGATCATAAATTGGTGATTTTACAAACCATGATGCATGATCGGAAACATTTAAATCAAATTCAAAATCTAATCCACAATAATGTCCTTTCAAATGAATGTAAGGCAATTGACCAGAAATTGAGACTTCTTCACCTAACGTTATCAGATGATCTGAATCCGAAATATGTGTTTCTTGTGGAATCATATAGGCTTTGAGTAAATGATCTTCTAAGGCTGCGGTACTGGAAAAGAATGTAGCAGATTGTCGAGGATCTCCGTGGGTAATTGCGTCATGATCAAAAGCCAAGACACCTGGAGTACCAATAAAAATCATAATATTTAAGTAGCGATGTGGTTCAGGCAATAGCGGAAAGAAAATTCCATAATGCGTCCACGAATAAAATTTATCATCCAATCGTGGGTGAATGATGTCGGCAGCTGAAAATGGCAAAGTTGAATATTTAACAGCTTGATCAAGCAAAGCTTGTCCTAAAAGTAAACTCCTTCCAGAAAACTTGCTCAAAAATGAAAATTTAGGGAGTATTTTGTTCATTGTATTTCACTAAAATTCTGTCATTTTTATCCTAGGAGGAATAACAAAGGCTCAGAATTGGAGTTTAGGACAAGTTCTATGCTTTACAGGACATCACCGATTTATTTTGTCTGACAATTTAAAACGACAACAAAATCAAAAATGAACAAAGAAAATATAAAAAGATGATAAAAACCAAACTAATCAAAACTAACGCTTAATTAGGAACATATAATGTGGAGCTATTGAGTCAAAAAAGCCAAGAACTTGTAATAGAAATACTTGATCTTGGCGAATTGTATGAATTGGACAAAGCAACGTATAGCGCGTGTTAAATTACTCAGCAGAGCGGATTAATCTGGATAAGGAATCCATGTCTTTTTTTTATCATCATATTGATATTGAACTTTGTCGGTATAGGTAGAATCAAAAGATGTAAATGAGCGTTCTTTTTTGATGCTAAAACAGTTTCGAATATTGCTATAGGTTTCATGCGTACCAGGATGATCACCATCAAACTGCGAGCCCATCAAACATAATTTTGGATCATTTAAGGAAAATGTATAGGATGGTTTCTTTTTAACATTGCCTTGGTTATCTTCCCAGCCCGTAAATTGATAATTGAGTGGGTAGGCAATACCAGTTTGGGTATCTAATGCAATCATTTCTAATGAGTCAGAAGTTCCAGTATTTAATAGGATATATTTTTTATCAAAATTAGCCTTCATGTTTTTAAGTGCTGTTTTATATTTTGCGATATTGGCTTTAGCGCAATAATCGCCATTAAAATAATCACTATCACACTCAGATACTTTTTTAAAAGGGACATTGGCAGAAGCGCTAGAAAGGCAACAACCTGAAAGTATGAGGAGTGTTATCAGCTGTATTTTCATTATTTGCACCAAAATGATGTTGTGGTTTTTGCTCAATATTTATTTTTAATGACCATCATAAAAAATGCCACATATTATCGATACAGTTCAATATGTGGCAAGTATTTACCCTAAAGCATTAATATTCCCAGAACATACGCTGGATTTCTTTAGGATCTTTGGTTTTTGTGAGCGCTAATGCCGCTAGAAGTTTGGCTTTTTGTGGGTTTAAATCATGTGCTACAACCCAACCGTATTTATCATCTGGTTGCTCAGCATTACGCAAGATAAAGCCTTGTGGAACACGTGACGAACGAATGATTTGTACGCCTTGTTGTTGAAGTTGATTCAATGTCGGCACAATATAATTCGCAACAGAACCATTTCCTGTTCCCGCATGAATAATTGCTTTAGCGCCAGCTTTTGCATAAGCCAAATATGCATCTGGAAGCATATTGCCAGAACCATAAACGATCTGTACAAGTGGGAGTGTATCACCTTGAATATTTTCAATATTAAATTCAGAACTATTGTTAAAACGCTTAGCAACATTTCTAAACCAATATGGCTTTCCTTCAACCAGTGTGCCTAAAGCACCCCATTGGCTTGCAAATGCATCAGTATGGATATTGATGGCTTTAGTGACATCGCGTGCTGCAAAAATATCATCATTCATCAGCACAAAGACGCCTTTTCCTTTGGCAGTGTCTGAAGCAGCCAATGCGACAGCACTATAAAGGTTCAAAGGTCCATCAGCAGAAAGTGCTGAAGGTGGGCGCATAGAGCCAACCACGACAATCGGCTTATCAGTATGAACTGTGAGACTAAGAAAATAAGCTGTTTCTTCTAATGTATCTGTACCATGTGTAATGACCACACCATTCACATCAGATTTTTTAACCAATTCATTGACTTTACGCGCAATAGTTAACAGCTCTTTGTCGGTTATACTTTCAGAAGCGACCTGCAAAGCTTGTACACCAGTCACATTGGCAAGGTTTTGGATCTGTGGAACAGCATTGAGTAAATCGTCCACAGGAACCTTTGCCGCAGTATAGGTTGCACTGTTGGTCGAGCTTGCACCTGCTCCAGCGATTGTTCCACCTGTTGCAACAACAACGACATTATTTTTTGCATAGCTACTAAAGGGCAAAATCATGCCAATTGCAAGCGCAAGCGCAGTAACCGTCTTTTTCATAAGTCTTCCTTTTCAGTCTTTGTTCTGGTCTTAAGCATTTTTTATGCCAGTTTTAAATCTATATAAATACTGGAGTGTTGCCCATACTTATTTAAAAATGTAAGTTTCTAAATAATCATTCAAATTTATAGTTACATACTCTTAAAATGAGATAAAGTCACGATCAGGATGATTTTTCAGCATTCGATGAATATATTGTGCAATATACCGTCAATAGTGTTGTTTGAGGGCATACTGAAGGTTGAGAAGTAAAAAAGGCATTCAAAAATGAATGCCTTTCGGTATGCTTGGGATCGGTGAAAATTAACGCATTTTCGCCAAGAAACGGCTTAAACGGTTCATTGCTTCACGAAGCTCATTTTCAGCTGGGAGGAAAACCACACGGAAATGATCAGGCGTAGGCCAGTTAAAACCTGTGCCTTGTACCAATAAAACTTTTTCAGCTTTTAAGAAATCTAACATGAATTTTTCATCATCTTCGATAGGATAAATTTCTGGATCAAGTTTAGGGAAGCAGTACATTGCGCCTTCAGGTTTAACACAAGATACCCCTGGAATGTCGTTCAACATTTCCCATGCAATATTACGTTGTTCGTACAAACGACCACCAGGACGAATCAAGTCATTAATCGACTGATAACCTCCTAACGCTGTTTGAATCGCATATTGTGCTTGATGGTTGGCACACAAACGCATTGACGCAAGCATGTCTAAACCTTCAATATAATCTGCAGCACGTGATTTATCACCGGTAATCGCCATCCAACCTGAACGGTAACCTGCGATACGGTATGCTTTAGACAGACCATTGAAAGAAATACATAACTGATTACCTGCAAGTGCAGCTACAGAAACGTGTTCGATACCGTCATAGACGATTTTGTCGTAAATCTCGTCTGCAAATAAAATCAGATCATATTTTTTAGCCAGTGCAACAATCTGTTCTAAAACATGACGTGGATACACCGAGCCTGTTGGATTATTAGGGTTAATGACCACAATACCACGAGTATTTGGTGTGATTTTACTTTCCATGTCGGCAATGTCTGGGTACCAATAGTTTTGATCATCACACTTATAATGAATCGCAGTACCGCCCGAAAGATTTACCGCAGCAGTCCATAATGGATAATCAGGCATAGGAACCAGCATTTCGTCGCCATCATCCAATAAGCCTTGCATTGCCATAACAATCAGTTCAGATACGCCGTTTCCGATATACACATCTTTGACATGTAAATCCAAAATTCCTTTTTGCTGGTAATACTGACAAATTGCCTTACGTGCCGGGAAAATACCTTTGGAATCTGTATAGCCGACTGCATTCGGTAAATTTAAAGCCACATCATTGATAATTTCTTGAGGGGCTTCAAAGCCAAACGGGGCGGGATTCCCAATATTGAGCTTAATAATTTTATGACCGGCTTCTTCCATCTCATTGGCCGCTCGTAACACTGGTCCACGAATGTCGTAGCAAACATGCTCTAACTTTGACGATTTTTTGATTTCGCGTGGGGTTGTGTTACCTAAAACGGACATAATCTTATCCAATTATTTTGAGTTAAAAATATAGATTACTGAAATATCACAATCTATGTTGAAATTTAGCTAGAAATTTTCCAAGCTCTAGCGTAAATATGGAAGTACTGAAGCATGACATTGAATGTCAAAGATTTAAAGGAGTTTAATGATGGGAAAACTCAATAAAACAGACCGAGAATGGCAAAGAGAGTTATCACCAGAGGAATTTAAAATTACCCGACAAAAGGGCACAGAGGCTCCTTTTACAGGTAAATATTGGAATACTAAACAGCATGGAACCTATGTTTGTCGATGCTGTGGTACAGAATTATTCACCTCTGACACCAAATATGACAGTGGTTGCGGATGGCCGAGTTTTTTTAAACCGATTAATAATAGTGTTATAGAAGAACAAGATGATCACTCTCATGGGATGGATCGTGTCGAAATTATATGCCATCATTGCGACGCACATTTGGGACATGTGTTTGAAGATGGACCACAACCGACGGGCTTACGCTATTGCGTGAATTCCGCTTCTTTAGAACTAAAATCACAAGAAAAAGGCGACGAGGAAACGTATCCATGACCAACATTTATCAGTTCGAGGCTGAGTTGTTAGAGGGTGAAAATAAATCTTTTTCAGATTACCAAGGAAAAGTTTTATTGATTGTCAATACTGCGAGTAAATGTGGTTTCACTCCACAGTTTGCAGGATTAGAAAAACTTTATGAAAAATATAAAGATCAAGGACTTGAGGTTCTAGGGTTTCCTTGCAACCAATTTGGTGGACAAGATCCGGGTACCAATGAACAAATTGGCAGCTACTGCCAGCGTAACTACGGTGTTTCATTTCCTATGTTTGCCAAAGTCAATGTCAAAGGACCAGAAGCACATGTGATTTTCCGTTATTTAACCAATAACAGTAAAGGTATTTTGGGGAATGGCATTAAATGGAATTTTACGAAATTCTTGATCAACAAAAAAGGAGAAGTGATCAACCGTTACGCGCCTACAACCAAACCTGAAGATATTGAGCAAGACATTGAAAAAGCCTTGGCTGAATAATCAAACATGTGTATCTCAGTCAAATTGCTAAGATGATGTACTCAGATACAACTGTTGAATTTTGGAGTGATCCACGAATGCCCTATGTTGAAACACGTAGGGCATGTCAGAGTCGAATTTGTTATAAATCCCATAGTCATCCGACATTTTCAATTGGTGCTGTGGATTGTGGTATCAGTCGATTTAGCAGTTACTTTGCTCAGGACCAACAAATACAAGCAGGTAGCTTGGTCATTATTCCTGCAGAAATTGAGCACTCCTGTAACCCACTGGAAAATGAGGTTTGGAGCTATCAAATGATGCATTTGGATGCACATTGGGTTGTTCAACTCTTTTCTGAATTGGTTGAGGATATTGAGCAGCTTTATCCTCAGCATGTTCCGGTATTAAAACCTCAGATTATCCATCATTCAGATGCTTATCAGTCATTCACTCAACTCAATGAGGTATTGTTTGATTCATCTTTATCCATTTCATTCAAGCAACAAAAGTTAGTTGAAGTCTTATCTGAAATTTTACTGTCACATTTTGAGTTGGATCTTTTAAAGCAATCCGATTATTTTCAAAAGTATTTGAGTAGAATGATTGCTTTAATTGAAAGAAGTCAGCACATTCTTTCTTTGGATGAATTAAGTCAAGCGGTGGGAATTAGCCGTTATGCGATTATTCGCTTATTTAAAAATAATTTTGGTCTTACACCACATGCTTACCAGCTTAATCAGAAAATAAATACTGCCAGACATCTTTTAAAGTCGGGTCAAACAATCGTTCAGACTGCGCATGCCTTGGGCTTTAACGATCAAAGCCATTTTCACCATGTTTTTAAATCCCATACAGGTATAACACCTAAACAGTTTCAGACCCAATTTTTGAGCGCATAATTGCGCAATTTTTTACAAGATTAGTGGGTCCAAAAATATCTAAGCTGATTTAAATATTTTTTGGAATCGGCTAATGGAACTGTTTTTAATTGTTGCAGTCACACATTTTATTGCTTTACTTTCTCCCGGACCTGATTTTTTTCTGATTTTAACCACTTTATTTAGAGAAGGGCGACACGCGGCAAAATGTGTATGTCTTGGTATTGTCTTCGGTAATATCGTGGTGATCGGCTTTGTGTTTATTTCACTGTTTATACTGGGGCAACTTCATCATGCTATTTTAGATGTGGTGAAATGGGGTGGGATAATTTATTTAAGCTATTTATCCTATCGCTGCTTTACATATGCATGGCATGCTGATTTTACTCATGATACTCAAGTAAGTAGTAGTGAGCAGAAAGTCCCTAAAAAACTAAAATCATTGTTTTATGGCATTCAATCCAGTGTTTTAAATCCTAAAAATATTCTATTTTACGGCACAATCATTTTAGTGATCTATCGACCCTATACAACATGGCAATTATGCTTGGTGAGTTTATGGATGGTCTGTGTCGTATTATTTTGGAATTTATGGCTGATTCATCTGATGAGCCAAAAAAAGGCGTTGCATTGGTTTCAATCGAAAATAAAAGCGATTTATTATTTATCGGGGCTATGTTTTGCCGTATTTGCTGGGATGTTGTTGTTTAGCTGATTGAAATGCCGATCTAAATTTTGCTTTAGATCGGCATTATTTTTTGATTTACCCGTTTTTCCTAATATTTAACGTGAGTTCGATGTAACCACATCTTTAACTTATTGAAAAACATTAAGTCTCGGCGGAGTCTTGCTGAGTTTTCATCCAATTTCAGGATCAGCCTGCGGCTCGTCATACTTTTGTTTTGGCATGAGGAGCGAAGCTCCGCAAGGGCAACCATCTTGCGCAGCGGTATCGCTGCTCACCGCAAAACTCGTCAACCACCAGCAACATATTTAATCAATCGCAGAAACAATACCTTGTAGAAGTAGTCCTGCCTCAAACAGTTGCGGATGACGTTTCCGAGTAGCAAATTTCATCAAGAGTTTTTATCGAACTCAGGTTAATATTTAGCCTTCACTGTGAAAGTGGAGCTTCTGACGGTTTAGTGGTTTTATTGCGTCTAAACAATATATTGTGAATGTCATCAATAAAGGTATATACCACAGGAATAACCAACAAGGAGAGGAAAGTACTGGTGATCAGCCCCCCAATCACAGAAATTGCCATTGGTGCTCTAAAGCTTGGATCAGTACCAATCCCCAACGCAATCGGCAACATTCCTGCACCCATTGCTAAAGTCGTCATAATAATAGGTCGCGCACGTTTATGACAGGCATCGAGCAGTGCATTGATACGGGAATATTGTCGTTCACTCCGTGCGATAATGGCATAATCCACCAACAAGATTGAGTTCTTACTGGCAATACCCATCAACATAATCAAGCCGATCAGACTTGGCATGGAAAAACTGCTCTTTGCCAAAAGCAGCAATACAAATGCCCCCCCCAGAGATAAAGGTAAAGCAACCAAAATGGTGATGGGTTGTAAGAAGTCTTTAAACAATAATACCAACACCACGTAGATACAGAGTACACCCGTCAACATGGCGAGGCCAAAGCTCTCAAATAGCTGTTGCATCACATCCGCATCACCAAGGTTGGTACGCTTTACTGAAGGTGGCAAGTTTTTAATGGTTGGAAGTTGATCTACTGCATTGGCAACATCACCTAAAGGTTGATCATTGAGTTCGATATTAAAATTGATATTACGCAATCGATTAAAGCGGTCGATTTGTGAAGGTCCACTTTCAATATTAACCTGAGCAATCGTCCCTAACATCACAGGACCTTTACTGCCAGTAATCATCAAGCGCTTAATCAGGTCTTGATCTTGGCGTGCAGATAAAGGCAGTTTGATCACAATGGGAATTTGTCGTTGTGACAGATTTAATTTTGCCAAGTTCTGATCAAAATCACCCGCAGTGGCAATACGAACAGTTTCAGCAATATTTTGAGTGGTGACGCCTAAATCCGCAGCTTTTGCAAAATCAGGGCGAATCACTAATTCTGGACGAATTAATGCAGCACTTGATGTAATACTGCCAATATTAGGTATGGTGCGAATCTCACGTTCGACTTGACGTGCTGTGCTGATGAGAACATCAGGATCATCCCCTGAAAGTGCAATTTGATATTGACTGTTATTACCTGCAATACCGACTTGAATACGTGCGCCTGGAAGTGGTGCCAAGCGTTGGCGTATATCATTTTCAATTTTTTGTAAGCTGACAGAGCGGTCTGAGCGGTCGGTGACTTGAATGGTTAAGGTGGCTTTTCTCGGTTCACTGGAAGCGCCACCAGCAAATGGATCGGTTCCTGAAGATCCACCGCCAATTGTGGTGTATACACTTTTAATTTCAGGATGATCTTTGATTAAATTGCGTGCATATTCAGCTGCTTTCAAACTATCAGGAAACTGAGAGCCAGGTGGTAACTCTACTCGTACTTGGGTTTGTCCAGTATCTGGTGGTGGCACAAAACCCGTTGGTAGGAGTGGAATCAGCATAATTGAGCCGACAAAAAATAAAATAGCGCTGCCCAATGTGATCCAACGGTGGTTTAAACACCATGTGACCATTCGCATATACGCTCGCATGACACGACCATCTTTTGCACGATCATGTGCTAACTCAAGATCCCCATGATCATTGGGATGTTGTATTTGATTTTCTTGTACCTGTGGCGTTTCTATTTTACCGATCCACGGTTTGAGAATATACGCTGACATCATTGGTGTGAGCAAGCGCGCCACTAAAAGTGAGGCAAAAATTGCTAATGAAGCAGTCCAACCAAATTGAACAAAGAATTTACCTGCAATACCACTCATAAATGCTGTCGGTAAAAATACTGCAATCAGAGTAAATGTTGTGGCAATGACGGCTAAACCAATTTCATCTGCTGCCTCCATTGCAGCTTCATAGGGTGTTTTACCCATCCTGAGATGCCGGATGATATTTTCAATTTCAACAATAGCATCATCGACCAAAATACCGACGACCAATGACATTGCTAAAAGCGTGACAGTATTTAAGGTGAAACCGAGATAGTACATCCCGATCAAAGCAGGTAAGATCGATAAGGGCAGTGCTGTTGCGGCAATGATGGTTGCTCGCCAATCCCGTAAAAACAGCCAGACCACTAAAATGGCGAGAATTGCACCCTCATACAAGAGCGACATCGAGCCTTTATAGTTATCGACCACAGGATTTACAAAGTTAAATGCTTCGGTGATTTTGATATCTGGATGAGCTTTTTTTAATTGATCCAATGCTACTTTGACGCCTGTTTCAACCTCAACCTCGCTTGCACCTTTACTCCGTGTAATTTCGAATCCAATAACAGGGTGACCATTTAATAAAGCTGCAGAACGTCGTTCAGCAATGCCATCACGTACAGTAGCAACCTGATCAAGACGGATATGTCTGCCATCGCTCAGTGCGATATCCATAGTACCAATTTCAGCAGCAGTTTTAACGGTTGCAATGGTACGGATGGACTGTTCACTGCCTCCGATTTTGGTTTGACCACCTGAAGCTTCTTGCTGAATCAGTCTTAATTGACGGGTAATGTCTGTTGCTGTCGCGTTAAGTGCTAAAAGTTTTTCAGGGTCGAGTTCAACTTCGACTTGACGAGTAACCCCTCCAACCCGAGAAACAGCGCCAACCCCTTTGACTTTTAACATGGCACGGGCAATATCGTAATCGACAAACCAAGATAGTGTTTCTTCATCCATTCGAGGAGATTGAATGGTGTAGGTCAGGATCGGTGAGCCAGATAAATTGATTTTGCTGACAATGGGGTCACGTAAATCCGCTGGTAAGTCTGAACGCACTTGCGAAACGGCATTGCGGACATCATCGACAGCTTCTTGCAACGGTTTTTCTAGCTGAAACTCGGCAGTAATAACCACCACACCATCTTGAATATTGGTATATTGATTTTTAAGCCCTTGTAGAGTAGCAATTGAATTTTCAATTTTACGTGCTACTTCTGTTTCAAGTTGAGGTGGGGCAGCGCCGGGTAGAGCCGCCGTAACAGTGACCATCGGCAACTCAATATCAGGGAATTGTTGTATTTTCATCCAATGAAAACACATTAAACCCGCCAATCCGAGCATAATGAAAAGTAAAATGCCAGGAATTGGATTTTTAATTGACCAAGCGGAGAAATTCATATTATTTCTCCTGTGGAGCCACAAGTTGTTTTGTTAACGGGGTATCTGGAATGGTTTGACCCAGTTTGACCAAATCCCCATCTGCCAAGAAACCTGTTCCTGAGGCTACAATTCGAGTATTGGCAGGTAAATCAAGAATTTCTACTCGATCATTCAAACGTCTACCAATGCTGACTTTTTGTTGAGAGACACGATTATCTTTATTCACTATAAATACATAAGAGAAACCATCACGTAACAAGACTGCGGTTTGTGGTACGGTTAAAGCGGGTTTTTGACCTAAATCAAATTCGCCCTTTACAAACATGCCCATACGAACTGCGTCAGTGGTTGGTATATCGACATAGACCAAACCATAGCGTGTTTGTGGGTCGATCACAGGTGCAATCATTCTTACTGTCCCTTGAACAGCAGATCGAGAAGGATCAGGCGAGGTAATTTGGGCTGTCATACCTTTCGCTAGTTTATATAAATCAGTGGAGGTAACTTCAGCACGCCATTCCAAACGATTATCACGAATTAAGCGAAACAACTCTTGACCAGTTTGTGCTAAAGAACCCACAGTCGCAGTACGTGCAGAGATTACGCCGTGATCAGGAGCAATGACTTGGGTTTGTGTTAAGCGGAGTTGATTGCTATCAATTTGTGCCTTCGCAGCATCCAGACGAGCTTGAGCTGTATTCCGTGAAGTCAGATATTGAGTAGCTTCCTGTTGAGAAATTGCGCCAGTATTTTTAAGTTGTTGGATACGTTGATTATTGAGAATTGCATCTGCAAGTACGGCTTTTGCTTCAGCATAATTGGCTTTTGCTGTAGCTAGTTCAGCACGAATACTTTCGCTATTGATTTCAGCAAGTACTTGCCCACGTTGAACTGAATCACCAACATTGACATTGACTTTGGTTATGCGCTGTCCAGACAGTTCACTACCGATGACGACTTCTTGCCAAGCAGCAATATTTCCATTGGCGGTAAAGTTTTGTTTCCAATTTTGAAGCTCAGGCTGTACCACTGTAACGGTGAGAGAGGGTTTGGTATTCGACGAGGGTGTATCTACATTTTGTGAAGAAACTTGTTTTTTATTTGAAAATTTCCATGCAAAGAAAATCACCACTAAAACAATAACAATCACTGCAACAACGATCCAGATTTTTGAATTTATGCGTTTTTTTTGCATTGGGTCATGCGATTTCATTTTAGTTTTTTAAATAGGTAAAGATAGTGCAGTATCTCTAAACGATCTAGGTTTGGTCAAGCTTTGAGTGGGTTGTATCTGTGATATTTTTCAAATTTAAATGTGTATTTTTTTATCTTGAACATACTCGGGATTGGAATATTTAAAGTTTGATAAAAGAACGTGAAGCTGCATTTTGCTATGCTGAAATTATTTCTATGTTTTTAATATGAAAATAGGATATGTTGACACTTTGAGATTAAAAATAGTGAAGCAGTAAAATTAAATTACCCATGAAAGTAGCACTTTGAATGATACGAAGAATAAGGCTCTTAGATGAGTGCTAATTTATGTAAGATCCATTACATTAAAGGGTGACTGATTTATGTAGTCTGTACCTTATAAAACGTTTACCACTTATGATAATTTCTCTATCAATCACAAAGCCTAGTAAAAAAATTCCTTTCAACTTTGTCCTTGTTGGAGGTAATAGAATTGTGATTGACTCAAAACCCATTTCAGTAAAAGCTCGTTTAATAATTTCATTAAAAATTTGTTTACCTAATCCCCAATACTGAGGATGTAGTACTAAAGCTAAGTCTGCATCGCCGTCTTCATACTGCATACCGCCCCAACCAGCAAATTTTCCATCTACAATAAAAGCCCATGGACCATAACCATATTCAATCCATTGCTGTTCTTTTTCTTTAACCCAAGCAATACATTTTTCTTCATCAAAAATAACCCCATTTGCTAAAGGCATCTGTTTGAGTACACGTTCATTTGTATTTAGCTCAATAATATCTTGGTTGCTAATATTTTTTAAACGATCAAACTTAATATTCAATTTATATTCCTTTATTGAGAGTGTAGGGGTTTATACATGAAAGCCCTTTAGAGAGCTTTTTAAAACCAAACTATAATTAAATTTATGGAGAAGTATCAGAATTGACTTTCGCATGGCACCCCATCTCCATCACCGTCCATTTTTGTTCCTGGGCAATTATTTATAAAAAAAACTGCTTCGTCATATGATTTCATCTCACTACAGTAAACACGTCCATCACAACGATATTGTGGAACTGAATTAGTTGCGGTAGATGAAATTTTTTCAACAGGAACAACAGCTTGTCTTTTTAAAGATTCTCTTTTATATATCCCTGATAAAAATGGAATTAAGACAGCAAGAAATACCAAGAATATAAATACACCAATAAAAATTTCAAGTAAATTGAGGCTCTTTTCCTGTGGTTTTCTCTTCTTATATTGCGACCGAATTTGGCGCTTACTATAACTTGGACTTTGTTTATCTTCGATCTTAAAATCTAAACGAATAATATTTTCAGCTTTTATTCTTCCGTTTTCACTCACAATTCGAAATTTTAATTTTTCTCCGATTCTTGGAGGGAATTGCTTATAAGGAAAATCACTGATATGAAAAAATAAATCTTTCTCATGATCTTCAAGTTGGATGAAGCCATAACCTTTATTTTCATTGTAGACCTTAATTTGTCCCTCTTTAAACATATGATTCTGCAACATTGATTTTTAGGTAAATATGGTGAGCAAAGATATCATTTTTAAATGAAAAATTGAATGTCTGAGTTTATAATTGAAATAAAATAAGCCTCATATAAACTTTTAAATTCAACTATATCGAAAGTTTAATTAAGATAAGTACTGTTTTAATCAACACTTTTATAAAACTTAATTAACCCTTTGATTTAAATGAAGAGTACCTAATTAGAGGAGCACTTTATATGTAAAGAGATTTTTTACTTAGTAATTTAAGAAAATCAAACTATCTTACAGTGGCGTTTATTGCTTGATTTTATAAAAGCCAAGAAATATTATATCTGGCTAGATGCTTAAGCTAACTATTTTAATGAATTCTAAAATCTAAATTTTGTAAAACACTCATTATTTTCAATAGCTCAGCTTTTAGTATAAAGTTCGTTTTTTGAAGGGTGATATAAAAGATTTTATGTTAAATATGGTATTTCCTATCTTATTAAAAATTTGAATTTAGAGATTGGGGTGAGGTTTGGTAATTTAAAATGACGTGGACAACTTTATTAGTTTTTATTCCAGCATGTTTTGCTTTAAATATGATCCCAGGCTCTAACAATATGTTATCAGTTCATAATGCTGTTCATTATGGGTTTAGCTCTTCCTTCGTCGGAGGAATCGGTCGTTTATTTGCATTCGTGATAATGATATTTTTAGCATCTGCAGGCTTGGCGACAATTATTACAACATCAAAGATCTTATTTCTTTTTATTAAAGTATTAGGTGCATTGTACTTAATATATTTAGCTATCCAATTGTGGCGTATTGAACCTGAAGAACATGTTATACATGGTGAAAAATCTTTAGTGAAAAAGCCTAGTAAGCTTTCACTTATGCGACATGAGTTTATTGTTGCTGGTGGTAATCCAAAGGCAATTTTAATTTTTACAGCATTTTTACCTCAATTTGTATCTTCTAGTGAGCCTGTTGGTGAACAGTTTTTAATACTTGGAGTTGTTTTTATTATTTTAGAAATAGTAGCGATAAGTATTTATGCATTTTTAGGATTAAATCTCCAAAAGTTACTTTCAACCAGGACTGCAAAAAAAATGTTTAATAGAATTTGTAGTGGGATGCTTGGAATAGCAGGATTTGCACTTTTATTGAGTAAAAAAATGCATAGCCGTCAAATCTTTTTTTTAACAATATTTAATTAATAAGCTAAATGTAGCTTAGGATCTGTTGATATTTAGTATTGATAACTTAACCTACAAGAGCCATCAATATACAGGCGAATACAACAGAAATTTTATAGTTCCGTTTAAACTTCTCATATCGAGTGGCTATTCCTCTATATTGCTTTAATCTACAAACATATTTTCTACAAAGTGCTTGATTTTATATAAATACCAGTAGGTGATTGGACAACGCTTGATCTTGGTGCAACATATAAAACTAAACTGAGTCAAACTCCGACTACGTTTAACTTCCGTGTGAATAATGTGTTTGATAAAAATGATTGGTCATCTGTTGGCTTATATGACAACATCAAGAGTACGTCAAATACCAACAATGGATATTTGGTTGCAGGGCAACCTCGAACATTCATGCTAAGTGCTGTTTTTGATTTTTAATAACAATCATAAAAATGCCCCATGATTGGGGCATTTTTATTGTGGTTTACAAAATTGCTTTTAGACGTTGTATCACTTGTTCACATTGTGCAATATCTGCAACCAGTGCCATACGGACATGACCTTCACCCGGATTACCTTGTGCAGTATCACGCGAGAGGTAGCGACCAGGTAAAACTTTAATATTGGCTTTTTCCATGAGCATCTTGGCAAAGTTTTCATCATGATCGACTTTTAACCAGTAATAAAAACCAGCGTCTGGTTTTTGTAAAGGTAAAAGATGACCTAATTCATTTTGGAACAACTCAAATTTTGCCCGATATAACTGACGGTTTTCTTCAACATGTGACTCATCGTTCCAAGCAACAATCGAAGCCAATTGATGTTGAACAGGCATTGCAGCGCCGTGATAAGTACGGAATTTTAAATAAGGTTTGAGTAATGCCGCATCGCCAGCCACAAAGCCTGAACGCATACCCGGTAAATTAGAACGCTTAGATAGCGAATGGAATACAATGCAGTTTTTATAATCATCGCGTCCTAACTCAGCACAAACTTCCAGTAAGCCAGTAGGTGCTTCATCAAACCACAACTCTGAATAACATTCATCAGAGGCAATCACAAAACCATATTGATCAGAAAGCGCAATCAGCTTTTTAAATTGGTCTTTTGAAAGGACTGCACCAGTGGGATTGCCAGGAGTGCAAACAAACAAGAGTGCGGTTTTTTCCCAAACTTCTGCAGGGACAGCATCAAAATCACCGAGATAACCATTTTCTTCGGTACAGTTGATAAAGTAGGGCTGAGCACCTGCTAAAAGTGTTGCACCTTCATAAATTTGATAAAACGGATTCGGCATCACCACATAAGGTGCATCATCACGATTAATCAATGCTTGGACAAAGGAAAAAATCCCTTCACGGGTGCCTGTTACAGGAATTACATGATCTTCAGCACTGATACTGTTGAGATGAAAGCGACGACTCAACCATTGTGCAATACTTTCACGTAGTTCAACTAAACCTTTACTATTGGGATAAGTTGAAAGATGCTGAAAATTATCAATGATCGCTTGCTTCACAAACTCAGGTGCAGGATGCTTCGGCTCACCAATAGAAAGTGGAATCAAAGGTAAATCTGCGGGTTTTACATCCTGAAAAAGTTGCGCTAACTTTTCAAATGGATAGGGATGTAATAAAGACAAACTAGCGTTCATGAAACAATTACCACAATAGAATTAAAGATTAATGTTGCCCACAGATTTGATTTGATGCTTCATCCAGTGCCGCTTTTAATTTTGCGGTAAAGACTTCTGCTTCTGTTTCTGTAAGAGGAGTGCCATCTTTTTTAGTGACGAAGAAAATATCTTCTGCTTTTTCGCCAAGTGTAGCAATTCGAGCTGAATGGATATCTAAACCTTGCATCATAAATAAACCACCAACACGTGCAAGTAAACCGGGTTGGTCGAGAGTTGAAATTTCAACCATGTTTTGCTGTAACGCTTCATTGAGTGTTACATCGACTGTATTTTCAATATCAAAATGACGAAGTTGGCGTGGAATGCGACGCTGCATTAGACCGGGGTATTTATCTGATTCAGATAAGGCTTTAATTAAAGCCTGTTTGACCGTGTTTTCACGTTCTGGATCAGTTAATAAAGTACCAAAACGATCTAGAACCACATATGTATCTAAACTAAACGCTTTGGTTGCAGTGATAATACGCGCATCTTGAACGTCAAGATTCATACGATCTAAAATAGCAACAGTGGTTGCAAACAAGTTAGGTTGATCTTGAGTGTAAATAAAGATCTGAACAGCATCCTGTGCTGCTTTTCGATGCGCACGCATGAGCACTAATGGTGCAGGGTTGTCGCCGTGTTGCAAAATGGCGCGGGTATGCCATGCAATTTCATCTGCTGATTCTTTGAGAAAGTACTCGTCTCCCAACTCTTGCCAAACTTTTTCCACTTGATCGAGTGGGAATTCATCCACCAATACTTCACTTGCTGAAAATTTAGTATCCTCAATCAGCATTTGGTAGTCCACTGGACGACCTAAGCCTGAACGAATCACATCACGTGCATGTGTATACAGTTGACGCATTAAAGAAGAGCGCCAAGTGTTCCAAAGTTTTGGATTGGTTGCATTGATATCGGCAACAGTCAGTGTGTAAAGATAATCTAAATGCTCCATATCCCCGAGTTTTTCGGCAAATTCTTTAACTACATCGGGGTCAGAAATATCTTTTTTCTGTGCAGTCATCGACATCAATAAATGATTTTGGATCAGCCAAGCCACCAAATTACATTCACGCTCAGTAAATCCATGTGCCAAACAGAATTCAATCGCATCTTCAGCACCCAGTTCACTGTGGTCACCGCCACGTCCTTTGGCAATATCATGGAATATTGCAGCAAGGAAAACGATATCACGGCGGACTAAACGCTGAAAAACTGAACTTACAACAGGGTAATCTTTGGCAAACTCTGGCTCTTTAAAGCGATTTAAATTACGGATTAACAGTAACGTATGTGCATCGACGGTATAGATATGGAATAAATCATATTGCATTAGCCCCATAATTTGCCCAAATGCAGGAATATAATTGCCCAATACTCCATAACGTTTCATTGCCACCATCGTTTCATATAAACGATAGGGTGAGCGAATAATTGCCATGAACAAAGCTTGATGATTTGGATTATCTCTGAAAGCTTGATCAATTCGTTTTGCGGCTAAAGTCAATAGACGTAAAGTACGTGCACGAATGCCTTCAATTTCAGGACGATTTGCCAAGATATAGAAAATTTCTAAAATAGCACTTGGATTTTCTGAGAATGTTTTATGTTGTTGGACCGCAAGTTTGCCATCCACCAGCTTGAAGTGTTCGTTAATATTTTCAATTTTACGCTCATAGTCTGGTAAGCGTGGTGTAATTACTGACTCATTGAAATATGCCAATAACATTTCATTTAACGTGGAAACCTGTTGAGCTGTCCGATAGTAACGTTTCATGAACTGTTCAATCGGATAGTTTGGATGATGGGCATCCTCTCGTGTATAGCCAAATTTAGCCGCAATATCACGCTGATAATCAAACAATAAACGGTTTTCATCACGCTTGGTTAAACGGTGCAAGTGGTGGCGAATTTCCCATAGAAAATTTTCAGCCTCTTCAAGTACGCCTAACTCAAATTCAGAAATAAAACCTAAATGAACCAAATCGTAAATACGATTTACACGAAAATGACGTTTTGCAATCCACCCAATTTGATTGATGTCTCGAATACCACCCGGCGCATTTTTGATATCGGGTTCTAAGTTACTTTCTGTGTTGTTGTGCTGTGCATAGCGGTGCGCTTGTTCAGCCATTTTTGCATCAAAGAACGTTTTGTCAGTCCAAGTCTGAGAAACAACTCGACGTGGCCATCTCGCTAAATGCTGATTACCAATAATTAAGCGCGCTTCAATAAGAGAAGTGGCTACAGTCAGATCAGTCGTGGCTTGTTCAAAGCAACTGCGGATGGTACGTACACTGATACCTGGTTTGAAATTGCCCACATCCCATAATGTTGAAATAAACTGTGTCACGATCTGCTCTTGTTCAGGGGAAAGGTCTTCCTCCGACAAAATCATGATGTCTACATCAGAGTAGGGCAACATCTCACGTCGACCATAGCCACCTACAGCAAACAAACCTAAATCTGTTTGATCTAAACCCGAATGTTTCCATAAAAACATCAGGGCTTCATCTACGACATTTGAACGAGCACGAACGATTTCACGTATGGTTGTTCCATGATCATAAGCCTCATTTAACTGTTGTTCGACATCACTACGCCATTGATTGATTGCTTTAATGTCGTTGTTGTCGCTTACATATTCCAACAGAGGAGAGGTGTTGATCATGGATATTTTGTCCGCAAATTTATAGGCTATTTGTTTAAATGAACAGTCACTTTTGATGCTGCTTCTTGTGCAAGTTCACGTGCTTGGTCTGTCGTTTCGGCACGGGCAGTTGCAACGCCCATACGACGACGTTTAAATCCTTCAGGTTTACCAAAAAGGCGTAGATCTGTAGCAGGGTTTTGCAAAGCAAGATTTAAGCCAGAGAATGAAAGATTATTCGCATCGGTACCCGCATAGATGACAGCACTTGCGGCAACACTATGGCGTTCGGTATTGACAGGCAAACCTAAAATAGCACGAGCATGCAATTCAAATTCACTTTGGAATTGAGATGCAAGTGTAACTAAACCAGTATCGTGTGGGCGAGGTGACACCTCACTAAACCATACTTTATCGCCTTTTACAAACAGTTCTACCCCAAAAATACCACAACCACCTAAGGCTACAGTGACTTTATTGGCAATACGTTTTGCTTCATTTAAAGCGGCTTCAGTCATGATTTGAGGTTGCCAGCTTTCTACATAATCTCCTGCATCTTGATGATGCCCAATCGGGTCGCAAAAGGAGGTCTCAATTTCGCCCGTTTCAGGGTTTTTCGCACGTACAGTAAGTAAAGTAATTTCAAAATCAAAGTCAATTTGAGATTCGACAATGACCGTACCTTGGTTTACACGACCACCTGTTTGTGCATATTCCCAAGCAGCATCGACTTCAGCATATTCTTTTACTCGAGATTGTCCTTTACCAGAGGAAGACATCACTGGTTTTACAAAGTTCGGATAACCAATATCATCACAAGCAGAACGGAAACTTTCTAAAGTATTTGCAAAACGATAAGCAGAAGTAGGTAAGCCTAATTCTTCCGCAGCCAAACGTCGAATTCCTTCACGATTCATGGTCAGATTTACTGCTTGAGCAGAAGGAATGACAGTGGCAATATTTTGTTGTTCAATTTCCACCAAGACTTGTGTGGCAATCGCTTCAATTTCTGGAACAATCAGATGAGGCTTAACTCTTTCGATTAAAGCTTTAAGTTCATTTGCATCTGCCATATTTAAGGCATAAGAAAAATGAGCAACTTGCATGGCAGGTGCATTTTCGTAGCGGTCTGCCGCATGGACTTCTACACCAAGTCGTTGTAATGAAATCACCACTTCTTTACCCAGTTCACCTGAGCCCAACAATAAAACTTTATACGCAGATGATTGAAGTGGGGTACCAATAGTCACGCTCATGCGATTCTTCCATGCTTGTCTTATGGATTGTTAGCATAGCAGAAGTCAGGCATCTGTTCAGGGTTGATTCACATAAAATAATGATATTGTCTAACAGCTTTTTTTATATAACTGATGTTACGCACTTGATTTAAATTAAGTAGGTGAAAAAGAAAAAGCTAAATTTACACGACGGAGTCTTACATCCAAAGTTTAAATTTATGGAATAGCCTTCGGTTCGAGGTACTTTTGTTTTGGCATGAGGAGCGAAGCTCCGCAAGGGCAATCATCTTGCGCAGCGGTATCGCTGCTCACCGCAGAACTCGTTCACTATCGTCAAAATATTCAAAGTTTCGCAGAAACTTTACTTATTAGAAGGAGTTCTGCCTCAAGCAATTGCGGATGACGTTTTCGTGTATCCACATTCTTCTAGCTCCAAATTTTAATTTTAGAGTTACTGCGTAACATCAGTTATATAAGTTAAGCCACTACTTTTTTAAGTGTTCCAATGCTTTGCATAAAAAATAAATGGCTAAATTGATTTTTTTAATTTTTTCCTGTTTTGAATAAAAAGTATCAATGCAATGATACAAATGAGAATTTCAACAAAAAAAGACCAATGAAAAATAAAGTTGAGCCACCACGGTTGATAACGTGCGCTTACTTCAAAGAAGACGTAGGGCTGGTCAATAAAAGGGGCAAATAGCCAAACATCACCGACAAAAGTATCTAAGAAAATATGTAATAGTGCGGCAGATGCAAAAAGGCTGAACATCCATGCGATTTTAGAGTTGTATTTTGTTTTCACTAAATAAATTAAAGCAATAACAAAAATTGGAATCCAAAAAGAAAACCAATGTAAAAAATATTTGTGGTGATGCACAGAACGGTGGTCAAACAAATAAAAATAAAATAGATCTATATCTGGGAAGATAGCGCCAAGCATAATGATGCTAAAGAATGCTTTGTGGCTGATTTTAGTTTGTTTGAATTTTTGATGAAGAAGTCGGGCAAGAATATAACCCGAAGGTAAGTGTGCAATGAACATAATAGAAATCTTGCGAAATAAGCTTTAGGATGATTTTTTAAATGTGGTTAAGTTTTATCAATCATGAAACATTTACCATAACATAGAAATGATATGTAAAAAGATCAAGTTTGTAATGCCACGCTTAACATCTTAAGTTTAAATTATTTGTTTTACTTAGGCGATGCTTCACTTTGCTCACCTCATTTTTTAACCGTATTCTTGCACTGCAAACAAAGTAGTGCCCTGTTTTTTTTCATATCCTCCATTCGACAATCGCAACATCCATCTCGTGTTACCGTAGAAAGACCACATTTATATTTTATCAATATTTAAAAGTATTGAATGCTCATTTTTTGACTACAGCAGGAAGCCTAATGTGTTTTTATAATGTGCTTTAAACAATGTGATGAAAATTAAGAATGCACAAATTGTTGGTCAAAAAGATTCTTTATTTTAAAAACACCTTACCATTCAATGAAATGATTTCATAATCTAAACGGTGATTTTTAAAGAAGGTTTAGCATGATGAATGTTAAACATAGGTATAGACCAAACCATAGGCGAGTGCTGCAATAAGCGTCGCTAAAACGATTCGTTTAAATTTAAAGTACAACCCTGTCAGTACCACAAAACCGACGAACATCGCAAAACTCTTATTGGGTGTTTCAATTAACGGGGGAAGAGTTGCAACAATCAACATTGAGCTGATCGCTGCAATACCAATACTGCCCAATGCTATTTTTAGCCATGTTGAGCCACGTGACTGTTGATGTTGCTGGCTTTTTTGCAATAAATAAAAGGGACCAAAGCGAGAGGCAAAGTTTGCAATACCTACCAAAATACCGACCAGAATAATATGTAAGTCCATGTTAAATACTCACTTCATCTTTTTGTTTTAAAATGTAATATTTAAATAATCCCGCCAAAATACCTGATGCAATACCGATGAAAATTGCTGCTGACATATTGATAAAATAACACGCCATAGCCGAAACGACTAAAGAGACAATAACCACAAAAGTATGCTTTCTTTCAAAAGCGGCTAATAAAAAGCTCAAGAACAAAGCAGGAAGTAGGAAGTCTAATGCCGCTTGTAAGAACTGAGGCAAATGCGTGACTTGATCAGCAAATAATCCACCTAAAAATGAACCAAGTGCCCATGACATCCAGCTAAATAGGCTGAGTCCTAACATCCATGATTCTGACCACTCTTGACGACGTTGCGACAGTTTGATCATGCCTGCGGCAAATACTTCATCCGTTAGTCCCCAAGCCCAAACTGCGGTCTTTTTTAAGTTTAAACGATCTTGAATGAGGTTTTGTAAGGCTGGACCATAAAGCACATGACGAATATCTAAGGCAATTACGGTGAGTGCGGTCATCCATATGGATGTGCCACTCCCTAATAATGCCACCACCAGAAACTGACTTGCACCAGCATACATGGAGCATGACAAAAAGAGTGCTTCCCACGCACTAAACCCGAATTGAGTTGCCGATACGCCAAAGGCAAAAGAAACAGGAAGGTAGGTAAAAATAATGGCTTGGCTATCTTTCGCGCCTTGCCAAAAGCCAGCGATTTGGACTGGAAGATTGTGCTCGGACACAGGACACCTAAAAACCAGAGTAAAACAAAAGGTAAAATCAAGATTGAGTATTCTACCTGAATTTACTAGCATAGGAGTGAAATGTTTATTTAGGCGTGACTTTATGTTCGCAAATCAGTCGAAATTATTATTGAGTATGACCTTGATTTTAGGTGTTTTAGGTTTACAAGCATGTGGTAATTCATCTTCTGAACCTCAGCAAAAGGTCGAAATCAAAGCTGCGCCAAAACTTACCAATGACGCAACCACATATGCTCATGCAGCTTGGACGTTAATTAACCAAGTTGAACCTTATGTTTATCGAAAACAATTAAATCTAATAGAAGACAATGTGCGAAAACCGATTCGTAAGTTGAGTACGGATTGGCGAATTAATGTCAAAATGACTGACTCTGTGACTGAAGGAAAATATGCTTTATGTCGTAAAGCCATGACCAGCTTAGACAATTGGGCGCGTTCGACGCTTGAGAAAGATGGTGAAATGCAGAAAAATCAGGCGCAATATGAGCGTGATAAAGCACAGTGTAAAGATGCAATTGATAACCCTAGTTTAGGAAATACCAAGGCGAATAATAATATTTTCTAATCAAGTATGTAAAAATGGCGCAGATGAAGCGCCATTTTTATGGTTTAACTTGATTGTGTTGCGACAATCAAGGTTTTAAAGGATTGGTTGACGCTGTTTTAACCGCTTTGTCTTTAGTCGTTGCCGCTTTTGCAGCTGTATCAGCTTTTGCCTTTGTTGCTGCATCAGTCTTCACTTTTGTAGCAGTTTCTGCTTTTGCCTTGGTTGCAGCAGTTTCTGTTTTTACCGCAGCTTTGGCATCTTTTGGTTTTGCTTCAACTGCTTTGGTGGTATCTGCTTTTGCTTTCGTTGCAGTAGTCGATGCTTTAGATGCTGTTTGCGCTGCAGGGTTGGCAGCTACACATTTTCCGCCTTTATGATTCGGACCAGTTCCACCGACTAATGTTGTACCTTTAGGGCATGCAAAAGCAGAAGCGCTAAGCACTGTGAATAGACCCGCCGTGAGAAGAGTTGTGATTTTTTTCATTTATTTCAACTTTTATTGAGATGGCATTAGCGCCTGAATAAAATATAAATCTATTTTTTCATAAGTAGAATACACAAATTGTATATTTTATTTATAAAATGATTATATATTCCAGTTATTTAAGCTTGTTTTAATCTTTACTGAAAAATACCACGCAGTTATTTTAATGTGAAGATTCATTGATTGAATGGGCAATAGCGTGTAACTGATTGATATCTAAAATTTCTATTTTTTTAAAAGCAATTTTTAGAATACCTTGTTGTTCCAGTAAGTGTAATTCTTGATTGATGGTTTGTCTTGAACATTTCAACATGAGTGCCAATTGATCTTGGGACAAATGAATCGTGTTCTTTTCAATGTATGCATGGTTTCCATAACCATTCAAAATAAACATTAAGCGTTGCGCCAAACGCTGTTGTATATGTTGTGTTTGAATCGAAATCAGTTCTAAGAAAGCAAAACGAAGTTTTTGACTGGTGAGTTGCGCGATATGGAACCAGTATTGGGGATGTTGAGCTAGAAAGTCATTCATAATCAAGTTAGGGATATGCAAAATCACACATTTACCAACAGCAATTGCATCATGTGAACGTGGCTGCTGGTCTACTAAAGATATTTCTCCAAACCACATGATTGGTTCTACGATTGCAGCAACAGATTCATTGCCTTCAATATCGATATAACCTAAGCGCACCCGACCATCTAAAACAGCATAAATGCCATTAAACGTATCTCCAGATCTAAAAATTGCCTGATCTCGCTCAAATGTTTGATAATTTGAATGTTGTTGGATAAATTGCTGGAATGGTGCAGGTAATTGAGCGTACCAGATATTTTTATTTAATAATTCAAGATCTGTTAAGTTCAGCACAAAAGTTCCTTTTTTTATTTTGCTACGCGTTTATATGATATTTCAGTTGTATCACACCATATTGGACCAATCATCACAGTTTTAGTGATCAAGTCAGTCATATCGTGCATCATGGTCTGCTATGACTCAATAACATGATTTTGCATATATCAGCATCGTAAAAATTCCAATCCATTTGCTCTGTTCTATATGGAGATATTAAATCGCAACGCTTACGCATCGTTGTTTTGCCATCATACTAAAAACTATTCATTTGTCAGCTAGCCGACAACTTTTATTTGCAAGATTTTATATAGTGGATAAAAGTAATAAACAAGGACGCTGAAAATGACTCGATTAGAACAATTGCTTAGCCAATACGCAGCCTATCATTTGGATCAAAAAAATGTGTTAACTCATTTTATTGGTATTCCAATGATCGTATTTTCCATCATGTGTTTAACTGCAAGAGCAGGCGTGATGTTATCTGGTTTTGAAATCACATTGGCTTTAGTGCTGTTGATCTTAAGTGTGATCTATTATTTAAGGCTAGATAAGTCATTGGGCTTTTTGATGTTACTGATTTACGCGATTGCCTATCCATTTGCCTATAAAATTGCTCAATTGAATATGAGTACATGGCTTGCGATTAGTATTGGTTGCTTTGTGGTGGGATGGGTGTTCCAGTTCATTGGGCATTTTTATGAAAAGAAAAAACCAGCTTTTGTGGATGATCTTGTAGGTTTAGCGATTGGTCCATTATTTGTACTTGCTGAATTTGTGTTTTTGCTTGGTTTTCGTAAAGACCTGCAAACCAAAATGTTGGCAGAAGCGAGAAAACAACGGAGTGCAATGGATCAAAAATCATTACAGACACTCCATGCAAAATAAACTCAGCATGTGAGTTAAATCAACCCTCTTTGAGTGAGTGATTCACTGAAAGAGGGAAGTAGATAAATTTTTATACAAGATAATCTTTGATCAAGATCACCAAACCAAAAAAAAGTATGGCGCAGCCAATATAGAATTTTATTTTTTTAATTACTGAATTATGAGGCATTGGCATGAGCATTGGATCTATATAATATTTCATTTAATCGCTTCTAAATAACGACGATTCACTTCTTCCCAATTGACGACATTGAAAAATGCTGCAATATATTCAGGACGACGATTCTGGTATTTTAAATAGTAGGCATGCTCCCACACATCAAGCCCTAACACTGGAATATTGCCATTCATCAGCGGAGAGTCTTGGTTCGCACTGCTTTCAACAATCACTTTTTTTTCAGGCGTGACGCTTAACCATGCCCAACCACTACCAAATCGTGTTAACGCTGCTTTGGTAAATGCTTCTTTGAATTTTTCAAAACCACCAATATCTTTTTCAATCGCCTCAGCAATTTCTTTGATCGGTTCACCACCACCTTGTGGGCTCATCACTGTCCAGAATAATGAATGATTGGCATGACCACCTGCATTATTAATGACATTGTTTTTTAACTCAGCAGGAACTTCATTTACTTTTGAAACCAATGCTTCAACAGATAACTTTTCCCATTCTGTGCCTTCGATCGCTGCATTAATATTATTGATATAGGTTTGATGATGCTTGGTATGGTGGATTTCCATTGTTTGAGTATCAATATTGGGTTCAAGTGCATCATAAGCATAAGGCAGTTGTGGAAGAGAGTAAGCCATGAAACAATCCTGTTTAGTTAAGCATAATACTAATGTTAATAATTATCATTATTATATAGGATTTAAAAAAGTGCAACCAGCAATACTCGATTATTGCGGGCTTATTTTCAAAATACGAACAAAGCAATAGGCGAAAAATTCAAAAAGTGGAATGGGGAGTTACAATCATGAAAAATGTGAAAGTTGTTACAAGTTTAAAATTTTTTAAATAAAAGGCTTTTATTGTTAAGTAAATATTGATAAAAGAGTAATTAAATCCATATTGTAACGATAGTAGAGATGGCTAAAAAGTATAAACTTTATCCAATAAAAACCATTAAAGATTGGGAAAATGAAGATTGGGATGTCTATGAAGAGCGGAAGTCTCTTTCAGGTATTATGATTTACCGAGGCTGGCCATACTCGTTGACACCTAGAGATGGCATTGGGGGTGTGTTATCACATATTCTAAGCCCTGAAATTGCAGAATTTCTTAAAGTACATTCGATTACGGAGAGTGAACAGCAACTTGGTTTAAATAACGGTATTGTTGCTAAATTCAGAAGAAAGCTTGGTATTCAAAACAAGTTTATATATCGAAATGATCAATGGATCCTTGAGCATAAAGATGAGCTTTTATATGACAGTCATCAAACACTCAAAGAGAAGTATGGTTTAAATCGGAATCAAGTTTACCAACATAAAGAATGGTTGTCAGAGTTAATTGATATACCTAAAAACAAAAAAATGAGAAAAACTTCAGCAGATGATCTGCAAGAACAATGGTTCCAAAAGCATAAAGCGCAAATGACTGAAATGGATATAGAAGAGATAACTTTAAAGTTTAATGTCAGCCATTTTATCGCAACAAAAACCTATAATCGTATTCGTCAAGAACTTGGAGAGTTAACTTTTTCAGCACAATTTCAGCAAAACAAGAAGGATAAATATCAATGGTTGTTAGATCACCAAGACGAATTATTAAATTCGGGCAAAACAGTTGCAGAACTGGCTGAGCAATTTCAAAAGACCAATGGGCAAATTTTAAGAGCGAAAGCCAGACTAAGAGAAATTTTAAAAATACAAAAAGTACAAGATCAAAATCGCGAATGGTTGCTGTCAAATCAAGAGATTTTATTTCATTCAAAACTAAGCAAAGAAGAAACTGCAAAAAGATTAAGCATCGAAACTAGTCAGGTTTATAGAAGAAGAGGAAAGCTGAAAAAACTGCTCAATATCCCACATCATAACGATCTAGTTCAGGCTTGGCGTTTAGAGAATCAAGAGGTATTACTTTCTTTGCATTTGTCGATTTCTGAAATTGCTAAAATACTGAATCGGAAAGAAGGATATATTGTCAGAAATAGAGAGATTCTTCGAAAATGTCTCAATATTTCACTCAAGGATCAAATAAAAGCATGGGTGCTAGAGCACCAAAATGATTTAGAAAATTTAACGGTGGATCAACTTCAAAAAAAATATGGCATTGGGAAACATAGAATTCAAAAGTATCGAAAACTTTTAATTGAACTAAAATAAAATGAGAGACAATTAGGGGCTTAGTCAAATAACGCTAGGGCTTGTACCACAAATGATTTCCAATTTTTGATAGATCGTTTTTATATTCTCTAAAGTGGCTGCAAAGCAGTGAACCCTATGTATTTAATTATGATAATTAAGTACATATGTTTAAAACATAAAATTTTGTTTTTTGTAGTTTTTTTATTATTTAAATCAATAGTTTAAAAGGGTGTGTTTGTGCACCAACAACGATAATCAATAATAACTATCATTATTATTTGAGTGAATTTAAATTTTGTGTTAAGTTTTTCTACATTAAAAATAAGGTCATAATAATGTTGAATAATATTTTTACTATTCTTGATAAAATGGGATATGGGACACAAAAACGCGCAATTAGTGTTCAATTTTCAAACTTGGAACTCAGTGCACAAGTGATGTTACAACGAATTGATGGTTATCACGCCATCAATGAAGGATTGTCAGCAGAACTGATTTGCCTGTCTCTCAATCCATTTATTGAACTTAAACAGTTTATCGGTTGCCAAGTCTCTGTAGATCAAGTCACAGATTCAGGCAAGCTATTTAGAACTACAGGAATGATTACAGGCGCCTCACAAGGTCAGAGTGATGGGGCTTTTACGCTTTATCGCTTGACCCTGCAAGACGCAACAAGCTTATGGCATAAGCGTCATAATAGTCGGGTGTTTTTAGATAAAAGTGTTCCTGAAATTTTTGAAATAATTTTCAATGAATGGAGAGCCAAAAGCGCTTTATTTGCATCCAGTTTAAAACTGGACCTGAGTGGTCTCAGCAAGAGCTATGATGTACGACCGTTTTCTATGCAACTTAACGAATCTGATCACACTTATTTGACTCGGATTTTACGTGAGGAATCAATCAATTGGCTGATTGATGAATCTGATTTTATTGCTTTAAACAACAATCAAAGTATTGAACCACAAAAACTTAGATTAATTGATCACAATGATCAGTTTAAGGCACTTGAACGTCGCAACATTCGCTATCATCGATCAAATGCGACTGAAGCTTATGACAGTATCACCAGTTTGATTGCTGAACGCAATTTACAGTCAACAGCAATCCATGTACAACGTTGGCAAGCAGACAGTTTAGCGCAGGAAGATGGCAGTGGTTCTATTCTGAGTGCACATAAACACAGTGCAAATAGAGACAATGAAAGTTTAAGTTTAGAACAAGCGTGGAGTATTTCTCCTGCTTGGATTCGTGATCTTAAAGGTCAAGATCAAGCCACAACATCAGGCAATCATCAACTAGAGAAGTTGAGTACCCAACTAAATCAATACCAAGCTTTGCAAGCCAAATATTTTAAGGCACAGAGTAGTGTACGTGATATACAGGTCGGCTATTGGTTTAAGTTAACAGGTCATCCAGAGCTGGATAGAAATCATAGCGAAAACAATGAGATGTTGATATTAAGCAAGCATTTTTATAATCAGAACAATTTTCCCAAAGACATTCAAGATCAAATTGAAAAACTCCTCACCCTGAGTCACTGGCAAACGACTAAAGACCGTCAACAAGAGCGTCAAGGCAACGAATTAACTTTGGTACGACGGCATATTGCAGTTGTGCCTGAATATCATCCATTAACACATCGTCCAACTACATATGTTCTACGTGCCATTGTGGTGGGGGATGGTGAAGAAATCTATGTCGATGAATGGGGACGAATAAAAATTCGTTTCTTGTTTACCCGAACAGAAGACCATGCCCATGATGGCGGTGCAGGAGCTAATGATAATGACACGGACTCTGCATGGGTGGATGTGCTTACCCCTTGGGCGGGTGAAGGTTATGGCGCAAGATTTCTCCCGCGTGTCGGAGAGATTGTCGCGGTAGATTTCTTTGAGGGAAACCTTGATCGACCATTTATTACTGGACGGATTCATGAAGGACATCGAAATCCAACCCAGTTCGATATTAAAGGCAAACTACCTGACACCAAAAAGCTCAGTGGTATCCGCTCAAAAGAGGTCGCTGGGGAGGGCTTTGGGCAACTCAGGTTTGATGATACGACTACTCAAATAAGCACACAATTACAATCGAGTCATGGCGCGAGTCAACTGAATTTAGGCAATTTAAGTCACCCTAAAGAAACCGCAGAAAGTGAAGGTCGTGGAGAGGGTTTTGAGTTAAGGACTGATCAGTGGGGGGCGATTAGAGCAGCTCAAGGTATATTGCTCACATCTGAATCATCTGATCAAGCACAAGGTGCTCAATTGTCACGCACTAAACTATTGGAAAATATAAAGTATCATGTCGATAGTAATCAATATTTTAAAGAACTTGCAACAGCACATCAAGTCGATGAGCCAGATTTAGCGTCACAACAATCTCTAAATGATAAGCTCGAAACATGGGATGAAAATCAGGATGCTCTGCTAACTTTACACAGTCAATCAGGAATGCTTTTAGACAGTAAAGCCAATATGCATCTTGAATCAAAAGATAATATTGATATCAGTACACCTCGAAATTTGCAATTTTTTACGGGGAAAAGCTGGATTGCCCAAGCCTTAGATAAAATCACGATTTTTGCAAAACATTCAGGTATTAAAATTAAATCAGGCGAAGGTGATATAGATGTCTCTGCGCAAAAAGGCAAAATGACTTTATCTTCAAAACAACAAATGCAAATTTATTCACTCAATGATTTTGTCAGGGTGGAAAGTGGTAAAGGCATATTGATTACTACAGGTGGTGCTTATATCAAAATGCAAGATGGAAATATTGAAATTACCTGCCCGGGATTACTTGAGTTTAAAGCAGGTCAGATTAAGACCAATAGTGGTGCAACACTTTCTATGCAGCTCCCTGCAATGCCTGAATTAAAAGCACAGTATGATGAACATTTTATTTTGCATTATCCTGATGGTGAACCTGCGAAAAATTTAAAATATAAAATTACTACTGAAAATGGTCAAATATTTCAAGGTACTTCAGATGAAAATGGAAAAACAAAAATGTACAACTCGGATTCAATGAAAAATTTAAAAATTGAAATATTTACAGAAGAATGAGATTTCGAATGAAAAAAACCAAGATTTTACTGCTGCTGTCTTTAACGTTACTTGGAACATCTTGTTCAAAATTTCAAGGTGAGGATGAAAAAAATAACATGATTAATTTCAAAGATACAAAAAATATTTGTTTGGGTCGTATTGAATTTACCGTCCCGAAAGAGACTGATGTTAAATTCGGTACATTTTCATTTGATGGAAGTGATTTTGAAATTGTCGAAGATGTAACAACCCTTGATCAGTATGATCAATTTATCAAAGATAAAATTGAAAACTTAAAGAAACAACAGCATGAAACTGAAGGAAGTTTGCTTAAGTTTGAAAAAATGGGCAGTTTAAAGCTGAACCAAAGATCAGTTAGCCATATAATTGCTTATAGACCAAATAAATATACAGATGGTTTGTTCTATATAGATGCGTATATTTATTTAAATCGAAAATTAATAAGAATGAAAAGTCCAGTAGACACTGATAAATTAATGGATGGTCTAAGAAGAACAGAAAATATTATTCAAAACTTTAAATTAAAATCATTAAAAGGTCCAAATCAGGCAGGCTTATGCTGGAAAGATTACTTTATTGCAGATGATATGACTGAAAATCGCTTCTTTTTAAGCGAAGCTTTTTTATTTTTTCCTTCTTATCCAGAAGTGATGATGAATATTGAAAACAGGGCAAGAGATTAGTCTGACACACCAATTATACAAATGATTCAGAAAAATAGGGAACAAATACCAGAAGAACTTAAAAGAGTATTTAAAGTCAGTGATATTCGATCTGGATCCAGAGAAATTAATGGACTAAAAGGTGAAGAAGTTCTTACTCATTATCAGCCACGTTTAAGCTTTGGGCGAGGCTTTGAATCTGGTGTATGGCAATATTTAGGAACTTTAGATAATCCTAAAGATTCTTATATTTATGTTGGATTAAAAGGAGTGAGGGACTCTATCGATAAAGAAAACTCATCAATAAGCCAGAAACAAATCCTTCAACTGAATGATTTTGTTTTAAATAACATAAAAATTTCGCCATTTAATCAAGGGAAATGACATGATTGAGAGAAGTAATAGGATTTATACGACATTAGCCACTTATTTATATGTAAGTTTAGATCAAGAAGTTCTAAATAAACATGACAAAAACTGAATTATGTCTTAGTGAGTTGGTCAAGTCACGAAGACTTGAAATATTTACAGAACAATGAGATTTCGAATGAAAAAAACCAAGATTTTACTGCTGCTGTCTTTAACGTTACTTGGAACATCTTGTTCAAAATTTCAAGGTGAGGATGAAAAAAATAACATGATTAATTTCAAAGATACAAAAAATATTTGTTTGGGTCGTATTGAATTTACCGTCCCGAAAGAAACTGATGTTAAATTCGGTACATTTTCATTTGATGGAAGTGATTTTGAAATTGTCGAAGATGTAACAACCCTTGATCAGTATGATCAATTTATCAAAGATAAAATTGAAAACTTAAAGAAACAACAGCATGAAACAGAAGGAAGTTTGCTTAAGTTTGAAAAAATGGGCAGTTTAAAGCTGAATCAAAGATCAATTAGCCATATTATTGTTTATAGACCTACTGAGTACACTGATGGTTTGTTCTTTATAGATGCGTTTATTTATTTAAATCGAAAATTAATAAGAATGAAAAGCCCAGTAGACACTGATAAATTAATGGATGGTCTAAGAAGAACAGAAAATATTATTCAAAACTTTAAATTAAAATCATCCAAAGGTCCAAATCAAGCAGGCTTATGCTGGAAAGATTACTTTATTGCAGATGATATGACTGAAAATCGCTTCTTTTTAAGTAAAGCATATTTATCCTTTCCTTCTTATCCAGAAGTGACAATGAATATTGAAAACAGGGCTAGAGTTGAATCTGACACCCCACTTATACAAATGATTCAGAAAAATAGGGAACAAATACCAGAAGAACTCAAAAAAGTATTTAAAGTTAGTGATATTCGATCTAGTGTCAGAGAAATCAATGGACTAAAAGGCGAAGAAGTGATGACCCATTACCAACAGCGTTTAAGCTTTGGTCGAGGCTTTGAATCTGATGCATGGCAATATTTAGGGACTTTAGATGATCCTACGGATTCATATATATATTTAGGCTTAGAAAGTGTCGATGAAGTTAATAATAAAGCACTAAATGCACCTCTAAATCAAAAAATCGTGCTTGGATTAAATGATTTTATTTTAAATAACATAAAAATTTCCGCATTTAATCAAGGAAAATCAAATGATTGAAAAAAATAATACCATTCAGGCGACATCAGCAACCAGTCCAAGTAGCAATAAAACAGGAACATTGGTAGAAATTCCCAAATTAGATACCATTCCTATTATCTTTATTCCAGGAATTATGGGGTCAAACTTAAGAAACAAAACTAATAAAAAACCCGTTTGGCGTATAGGCAATTACGCTGGTGCAGCAAAAACAGTTTATAGTCAAGCTAAAAAGTCTCCGTCCGAATTGCAAAGTGAATTGGATGCTCAGGAAACCGAAGTGGATCCAACAGGTGATTTATATATCGACCCAAGAGCAAAAGTCACCACTGAAGAAGCGAAAAAGAGACTATGGGGAACAGTACATTGGGAAAGTTATGGACCTACCTTGATGTTTTTTGAAGGGGCGCTTGCCAATATACGTTTAGAGGCAACTGAAAAAAATTGGCTGGAAAGTCGACATGCTTACCAACTAGTGACTCAAGATGATAAATACACGCCTGATTGGTTGAGTTTATTAGGTTCAAATGAGAAACAGACATGGCACCCGCAAACTAGATTTGAAAGTATAGATAAGACTGATATTGAAAAGCTCAAAAAATTTAATTTTCCTGTTTATGCACTGGGCTACAATTGGCTTCAGTCCAATGCACTATCAGCAGATGACCTTGTAAAGACAATGAAAAATATAAAAGCCAAATATGGTAAGAATTTTCATAAATTTATTGTCATCACCCATTCGATGGGCGGTTTAGTAGGGCGAAGCTTATCCACAAAAATGGGTGAAGATATTGCAGGGATTATCCATGGGGTGATGCCCACTGTGGGTGCACCTGCTGTTTATCGTCGCTTGGTTGCAGGTTCGATTGAAGGAAGTGGCGTAAAAGATGTCTTAGCAGGATTGGTTTTAGGGAAAAATACAGAACATGTAACTGCTGTTTTATCGAACTCTCAAGGTGGCTTAGAGCTTTTACCCAGTAAAGACTATCGTATTATCAAAAAAGACAAAACAACAACGCCATTTTGGTTGAGTTTACGGGGTACCGATGAAAAAGGCACCATCCATGTTGTCAATTTGCCTAAAGCCGATCCTTATAAAGAAATCTATAAAGCCCACAATGTCTGGTGGGAAATGGTCAAAGATGAACTGATTAATCCACTTGATAAAAAATATCCTGTTGGTTCTCCTAGAGCTATGTTTAATATATTAATTGATGGAGTTCAAAAATTTCATAAATCTATTGCAACACATTACCATCCCCATACCTATGTGCATTTTGGTGCTGACCCCAAAAACTTGACTTACGGTACACTACACTGGAGTCTAGATCGACCTTTGACAGGTTTAAACCAAACCCAACTACAAACCTTACCACGTGTGAATGGTCAGGAAATTGAAAATAAAAATAACCAAGTGCTTGCACAGATGAAGCAGATCAAAGACAAAAAGGAGAGGAAAGAGTACTTTGATAAAAACTTTATTCCAAATAATGGGTTTAGATATATTCGCTTAGCCAGTGGAAAATATGGAAAATTTACGATTTCCAATAAGAATTTATATGGGGATGGAACAGTTCCATTTTTTTCAGGTGTTGCTCCAATATCACCAACTAAACACAATGGGATCAAACAAGTATTTCAAATGGAAGGCTTTGATCATCAAGGTAGTTATGGTGACCTCCATGTGAGAAGAAGTGTCTTATATTCAATTGTTAAGATTATTAAAGACAACAATATTCAACCTAGAAATCGATGAATATTCTTATAGGTCTGAATCACGATAAAGAAAGATTAAATATCTTTATATGCATTTTGAAATGATCATCACAGAACTTGATGAAAGTTGAAGCAATAAAAAACAGGTTGAAGATAGCTTCAACCTGTTTAATCAAGGTATTAAAGCGTTTTAAACATTAAAACGGAAGTGCAATACATCGCCATCTTGAACGATGTATGTTTTACCTTCTAGACGCCATTTACCTGCTTCTTTTGCACCATTTTCACCATTGAATTGAATGAAGTCATCATAAGCAATACATTCTGCACGGATGAAGCCTTTTTCAAAGTCAGTGTGAATTACACCAGCCGCTTGAGGAGCAGTTGCACCCACTTTTACAGTCCAAGCACGAACTTCTTGTACACCAGCGGTGAAGTAAGTTTGTAAGCCCAATAAGCTATAACCTGCACGGATCACCACGTTAAGACCTGGTTCTTCCATGCCTAAGGCTTCAAGAAATTCTGCACGATCTTCATCATCTAAAAGTGAAATTTCAGCTTCGATTTGGTTGCAAAGTGGAACAACAATTGCATTTTCTTCAGCAGCTAACTTTTTCACAGCTTCAAGATGTGGATTGTTTTCAAACCCATCTTCTGCAACGTTTGCAATATACATGGTTGGTTTTAAAGTCATTAAACCAAAACCACGAACAAGCTTACGCTCATCATCATCTAAATCAGCAGCACGTGCAGGTTTACCTTCATCAAGCAATGGTAAGATTTTGTCGAGCACCGCTTTAGTTGCAACAGCTTCTTTGTCGCCACCTTTTGCTGATTTTGCTAAACGAGTAACTGCTTTAGTGACGGTTTCCAAGTCAGCAAGAGCAAGTTCAGTATTGATCGTTGCAATATCATCTAATGGATCAATTTTACCATTTACATGGATGACGTTTTCATCTTCAAAACAACGAACAACGTGTGCAATCGCATCAGTTTCACGGATGTTTGCAAGAAATTGGTTACCTAAACCTTCACCTTTAGACGCACCTGCAACCAAGCCTGCAATATCAACGAATTCCATTGTTGTTGGAATGACACGTTGCGGTTTTACAATGGCAGTTAATTTGTCTAAACGTGGATCTGGTACTGGAACAATACCTGTATTCGGTTCAATCGTACAAAATGGGAAGTTTTCCGCAGCAATAGCAGCTTTAGTCAATGCATTGAAAAGAGTAGATTTACCCACGTTCGGCAAGCCGACAATACCGCAATTAAAACCCATGAAAAGACTCACAAAGTGTTATATAAAAATTGCCAGTGATTTTACATGAAAGCCGTGACAAAGTCAGGTCTACGCGCTATAAGTTTTTAAACAGATCATGTCTATTTATAGCTGTGGTCGTTTTTTAATTATAAATCGAGTTTTTATTGCGCAAAACAATCAGCTTATCAGCGTAGATATGTAGTGAATTAATGTTCAATCGAATCAGAGGTACAGTTGTACCTCTACACGCCATATACAACCAGCATAGTTTCAAAAATGATCAATCATTCTTTAAATCTTCCGTTTATCCAATTGATTTGCCAGACTGTCACCAAATGCCTGAACAAGCATGACCAACGCAACTAAAACCACGATCACAGCAAACATCATTTGCATATCAAAACGCTGATAACCATAGCGGTATGCAATATCACCCAATCCACCTGCACCAATTGCACCAGCAATCGCTGACGAGTTAATCATGGTGACAATAGTAACCGTAAAACCAGCTACGATTCCTGGTAATGCTTCAGGTAAAAGCACATGCCAAACAATCTGTTTACGGTTACAGCCCATCGCCTGTGCTGCTTCAATTAAGCCTTGATCAACCTCACGTAAACTTACTTCAGCGATACGAGCAAAAAATGGAGTTGCCGCTAACGTCAATGGAACAACAGCAGCCCATACCCCATAACTTGTTCCAACAATCCAACGGGTTAAAGGAATAAGTGCAACCATCAAAATAAGAAAGGGAACAGAGCGGGTAATATTGATCACTGTGCCTAAAGCATGGTTGATCTTTTTAGAGGGATAAATCCCTTGCTCCGATGTATTCACTAACACAACTGCGAGAGGCAATCCAATTAAAAAGGCAATAAAAGCAGAAACACCCACCATTAGTAGGGTGTCAATTGTCCCTGTGATCAATAAATCAATGAGTTGGTCTTGCATAGCCCAGTACCTCTATTTGTGCAATACGAAGTTTTAGTTTTTCTTGCAATGCGGCAAGGTCTATATCGATTTGCGCAGTACCTACAATCAATGTACCAATCAAGTGATTTTGGATACTGTCGATATGGCTTTGATATAAATGAACAGATGCTTCAAATGCTTGAAAAACCTGTACTAGATCTGGAGAGTTTTTAGGATCTGTTTCGTAGCGTAGTTTTAAAATACTATGTGTTGAATCGGATTGAGGTTCATCAACAAGACCAAAAGGTAAATCAAGTTGCTCTAAGTTTAACAATTCTTGGGTAATTTTTTGCTCAGGCTTAGAGAACACAGACCAGACTTGACCTGATTCAACGATTTCTCCATGTTCAATCACCACCACTTGATCGCAAATTTCACGAATCACTTGCATTTCATGGGTAATTAAAACAATGGTGATACCCAATTCACGATTGATTTTTTTCAATAAAGACAGCACAACTGAAGTGCTTTCAGGGTCAAGTGCGGATGTTGCTTCATCACAAAGTAAAATTTCAGGATGATGCACCAATGCACGAGCGATACCAACACGTTGTTTTTGACCACCAGATAATTGTGAAGGGTAGTTATAGGCTTTATTGCTTAATCCAACCAGCGCTAAAACTTCGTTGACGCGTGTTTCGATTTCGGCTTTATTAACTTGGGCGATTTTCAAGGGCAATGCCACATTGTCCCAAACAGTCTTCGCGGACATTAAATTAAAATGTTGAAAGATCATGCCAATTCTTTGACGTGTTTGAATCAATTCTGCATGGCTCAATTCAGCCAAATTCTGTTGATGGATATGGATGCTTCCTTCAGAAATGCTTTCCAGACCATTCAATGTTCTAAGAAGTGAAGACTTACCTGCGCCACTTTTGCCGATGATGCCGAAAATTTTGCCTTGAGGAATATCGAGATTGATATTTTTCAATGCATGAATTTTTTGGTCTTGACCTGCATAAAACTTATTTAAATCACGGATTTTGATATGAGGGACTGAAAAGTCAACCTGTGAACCGAAACTCACCATTTCTATGCTCCTTATTTCCAGCCTGCAAACCACATATCTTTGCCGAAATCTTTATCTAAAATATTTCGAACCTGTTGTGAGTTTTGGAAAGCTTGAATAAATTTCTCTAACTTTTGGTTTTTATCTTGATAGTCACGACGTGTGACAAAAAGGATGGCGTATTTTTTATCAATCGGATCTAAAAACAGTGCGCTATGTGGGTCTGCTTTTTTTGCCATATTGAGGTAATGGGGAAAACCAAAGATGAGGTCCGCATCATCGTATGCTAACGCCGTTTGAGGACCTTCAACTTCTATAAACTTCAATTGCTTAGGGTTTGAAACAATATCCTGTAAAGTTGAAAGTTCGTTATTGATATCTTTGATCTGAATCAGCCCAGCACGATGGAGCAGAATTAAGGCACGTGCAGAATTTACGGGATCACTAGGAATCACTACACGCGCATGCTGTGGCAAGGCATCTAAAGACTTGTACTGTTTCGAGTACAGACCAACATGACTCCCGCTTCCAGTGCCGAAAGCATGTAAGTCATAGTTGGTTTGTTTAATCGCATTTTTTAAAAAGACGCTTTGCTGAAAAAAGTTAGCATCAATGTCACGGTTTTGAACCGCAACATTGGGCGCTTGCCAATCTGAGAATTCAACCAGTTTGACATGAATGCCATCTTTCTCGACCTCATTGGCAACTGTTTGGAGTAGTTCTGCATAGGGAGGACTGATACCAATGGTTAAAACATTTTCTTTCTGCTGGTTTTTTACATATCGATAGCCAAATAGCCCGAATATAATGACCACAACAGCAAGACCAATCCATAGATTTTTATGACTAAGTTTGGAAATTTGAGACATGAACGTTTCCTTATTTCCAACCTGCGAACCATAAGTTTTCACCAATATCATCGTTTAAAGCTTGTTTGACTTTGTCAGAAGTTTGATAAATCTTAATGAATTCTTTGAGTTGTTTTGCCTTGTCAGGATGTTGTTGTTCATAGTCATCTTTGACCACAAACAAAATCGCATAACGAGTATTGGTATTATCATCAAGTAATAATGCTTTATTGGGATCGATGGTTTTTGCCAAACGTAAATAGAGCGGATAACTAAATACCAAATCTGCATCATCTACCGCACGCGCAGTCTGCGGTCCTTCAACTTCAATAAATTTAAAATTCTTTGGATTCGCCGTAATGTCTTGTAAGTTGGATAAATGATTATTTGGATCTTTTAAGCTAATCAGCTTGGCTTGCTGTAAAAGTAATAGGGCACGACCTTGGTTTACAGGGTCATTGGGGATAACCACACGTGCATTGTTAGGTACTGCCGCCAAGGAATCATATTTTTTAGAATATAAACCAACATGCGTTGCCACACCTGTTGCAATCGGCTTGAGTTTAAAGCCTGTTTCTTTTAAAGCATTGCTTAGAAATGGCTGATGCTGGAAGTAGTTTGCATCTATATCACCATGATTCAAGGTAATATTGGGTGTATTCCAGTCAGAAAATTCAACCAGCTTAATGCGAATACCTTGTTTCATTGCTTCTTCTGCTGCAACGAGCAAGGGCTTAGCGAATGGTGGACTAATACCGATCGTGATTTCTGCTGAACCTGTTTTTTTATGTTGGTTCCAATAAAAAAGTCCTGCAATCACCGCAATAACAATCACGCCGAGTAAAATAAATTTATTCTTGGTCGTGTTTCTTGGAGATGGATTGCCATTGGTTGGCAAGTTTGTTTGTGTCATGTGACACCCCTTAAAGTCAATAATTTAAATCAATGATGTTTAGACAGTTTGTGGATGTAGGTTGTCTATTTCGATGCTGTTGTTATGTTTTGAGTTTTGACATCGAAAAGCAGAAGCAGGATGTTGTTGATTTAAATAATCACCCTGATTAAAGATTTTGTTGCGTAAAGTGCCATTCTCATATTGCGTTTTAAACCGACCACGTTGTTGCAGTTGTGGAATGACCCATTTTATAAAGTCTTGATGGGATTCTGGTGCTACAGTACGGGTGAGATTAAAACCATTAATTCCTGTTTCATCTAATAGTTGAATCAGTTTTTCTGCAATGGTTTCGCCACTTCCGACAATCAATGGATAACGTCCACCCAATTGGTGTTGTGCTTTAAGATCATTTGGTGTGATCTTATTTTCTTTAAACTTATTGTTGACTGAAGCAATACTGTTGGTTTGACGATAAGGAACAGCTTCATCATCTGCATATTGTGAAAGGTCAATGCCGACTGAGCTAGAGTAATGTGCTAGACCTGCTTCGGGGCTTGCATAACTGGCATATTCAGCTAACTTTTGTTGTGCCAGTTGATCTGTCTCCGCAGTGACAACAGTAATGCCGACAAAGATTTTAATGTCTTGCGGATCACGCCCTTGTTGTATTGCCAGTTCACGAATTTTATCCACTTGCTGTTTGATCTTTGCAGGTTGATCACCACCAATAAATACACATTCAGCATGTCGAGTCGAGAACGCTAGCCCACGCGGAGAAGCACCCGCTTGGAACAGGACAGGAGTACGTTGTGGAGAAGGTGAAACTTGAAATACGCCCTGACTTTGATAAAAGCGACCATGATGATTGATCTGATGTACTTTTTTGGGATCGGTAAAAATACGCTTTTGCTTGTCTTTCTGTATGGCATCATTTTCCCAAGAGCCTTCCCAAAACTTATAGCACAGCTCTAAAAACTCTTCAGCTTGTTCATAACGTAAGTCATGATCTTTTAGACCTTTTTGCCCAATTAAACGCTCAGCACTGTCTAAATAACCAGTCACAATATTCCAGCCAATACGACCTTGTGTGAGATGATCTAAACTAGCGAAACGCCGTGCAAATTGGTAAGGCGTTTCATAACTTAAATTCACGGTGACGCCAAAACCTAGATTTTGAGTCACTGCTGCCATTGCAGAAATCAGGGTAGAGGGATCATGACTTGGCAATTGGATAGATTCTTTTAAGGTTAAATCTATTCCATTCTGATACACATCATAGACCCCCGTAATATCAGCAATAAATAAACCATCAAATAAACCTTGTTCTAATGTTTTGGCTAGGTCTGTCCAGTAATTCAGCTCATTAAAACGATGTGATTCATCACGGGGATGCGTCCACAAACCATGATTAATATGACCAACACTGTTCATATCGAAGGCATTAAGTAAGATTTTCTTTTTATCGGCTGCTTTTTGAGATGCATTTGTCATTACAATGTCCCTCTGCGTGGTGGAAGGATGTTGTTGAGTACATAGTTTCCAATAAAGAAATATTTCCAACGTGATGCATCATGTAAAGTGTGTACGCGTGCATTGCGCCAGTATCGATCTAAACCATCTGCACGTTGGCTTCCACGACTTCCTGCAAGTTCAATTAATTTTGAGGATGCTTTTAAAGCGGTTTCAGTACTATGTGCTCGGACTTTTGCAACATCAATCGATGCTTTGGCAATGTTTTCTTCTGTTGGGTGAGGCTTGGCTTGGTCAATCGATTGAGCAGCTTGTTTTAATAAAACTTCACTCGCACGTACATCAGCAGCTACACGTCCTAATTCAAAAATAGTTAGAGGATCTTGATCGGCACGTTCTACATTGGCATCAATCCACGCACGTGCTTTTTTTATACGCTCAATGGTTTCTTCAAATGCTGCACGAGCAATCCCAGTCTCTATCGCTGCATGCATGATTTGCGCAAATGGACCAACTAAGGTTGGTTCTGAGAAGGCAGTGTCAAAACGAATAACATTTTCAGATTCAACAAAAACTTGATTAAATTTGACCGTGCCACTGCCCGTTGTTTTTTGCCCAAAACCAGACCAATCATTGATTCGTTGTAAACCTTGGGCATCTGCTGAAATAAAAGCCAGATATTCTCGATCCTCAGCATCTCGTACCAATGTCGGGATACGATGTGCAAAAAGGCTACCAGTGCAATAAAATTTTTCACCATTGACCACATAGCCATGTTCAGTTTGACTGATTTGGGTATGCTTTTGTGCTGCCGTTTTGGTTTTAAATTCTGCCAAAGCATTACCAAAGCGAGCACCTTCAAGCACTTCCTGATAAAGCTTTTGTTGTTGTTGTGCTGTACCTGTATTGCGTAATACTTCTAAAGCATAAAAATGGTTTTGTGGAATTTGACCGATAGAGCCATCCACACCACTGAACAAAGCAATGACTTTGGCAACAGTATGGCTGGATACCTCAGCGCCCCCATATTGTTTTGGTACAGTGATTGCCCACAATCCTGACTGACTGAAAGCCTCAATTTCTTCAAAAGGTAACAGGCGTTCAGCGTCACGTAAAATCGCATCTTGCTTAAATTGTTGACTTAGTTTTTCTGCAATCTCTAAGGCCTCTGCATCACTTTTAATGATATGCGCTTTGGCGAATGCGTGATTTGGATGATCTAATGTTTTACTGATATTTTGATAAGTGCTCATATATTTCCCCTGAATGAATGTTTTGAATTACTACTTAAATCCAAGCATGCCGTTGATCTTGTGTGCCATTTAAGTAGTAGTTGCCGATGGCATGTAATTTCCAACGAACAGGGTCATGTAAGGTATGTACACGAGCATTTCGCCAATGTTGATCAAGGTTATGAATAGATAAACTAGAACGGCTACCGCCCAATTCAAGAAGTTTTTCAGAAATCTGTAATGCAGCATCATTGGCATATACTTTTGCCTCAGCCACAATAATGGATGCTTTACTGGCTTGTTCTGGTGTGACGATGTCTTGGGCATCTAACTGATCTAAATATTCGGCAGCTTCGTCTAAGAGTAAAATGGCCGCATCCAGTAAAATATTGAGCTTGCCGACTTCTTGTAATGTATAAGTTTCAAAACTGGCTTTTTCGACATTTGCATCTACGATTGGACGAGCTTTATGGATTGCAGACAATGTATCGGCAAAAGCTGCTTCAGCAATTCCCACATCTATGGCGACTTGAATCAATTGAGAGTAAGCACCACGATACTTTGAGGCATCTGCAAGTGGCTTTTCGTCCATGATTAGTTCAGGGCTGACCACCACATTTTTTAAACGGACAGTACCACTTGCAGTGGTGCGTTGACCAAAACCATCCCAATCATTTGCTATTTCGACACCTTGAGCTTGGGCATTGATAATGGTGAGAACAGTATGCCCCAATGGATGGATTGCACGTATTGCGAGCCAATCTGCAAATGATGAACCTGTTGAATAAAATTTCTCGCCATTCAAAATATATTGACCATTTACCTGATCTAAGCGCGTTTCTATCGTTTTGGTATCTTTGCTGTTGCGTTCAGGACCACCGTTGGCAAGACGTTTACCTTTTAAAATCTCAGCATAAATAAATTGTTTTTGTGATTCACTGGCAATGTTTTCGATGGCATTTAACAAACCAAATTGGTTCTGGGGAATCTGACCAACACTGGCATCTGCCTTAGATAAAATGCGGAAAACATGTGCCAGCGTTTTATTGGAAACTTGAGCACCACCGTATTTTTTTGCAATACGGATACCACCTAATCCTTTGTGGCTTAATTCTTGGATGACATCAACAGGTAAAATTCGTTGTTGATCACGTATATTTCGTTCTACCAAAGCAAAATCAGCAACTTGGTAAGCTGCATTAATCGCCTGTTGATCATTTTGGATCACTGTGGCTGAGGTAGAAGAATTCAAACTAGACATATCGGCACCTTTCTATAGATACCAAAACGCTAAGCAATATTGTGAGAAAAATTAAACGAAGTATTATGCTTAATTTATGAAAAATTATCTTAAATAGAAAAAAAGCATAGTATTTTAAAAAACAAGATAATATAAGTAATTGAAATATAATATTTAATTTGTAATTCATAAGATTGTTTTTTAATCTATTCCAGTGTCTTTATTCAAAAGCTGAATAAAGACTAAAGAAACAGATATAACCGTTGAATAAGCATTGGGTCATATGACGAGCGATTGATGTAAAAAGTACATTGTAATTCAAGCAATGAATGTCTAAAGTACAGAGAATTACTCAGGATTAAATCCTATTGTTTTAGGTTGGCTAAGCCTTTAATTAAAAAAATAATTTGGAGATTACATGCGTACGTTGTACCAATTCCCACTCTCACATTACTGTGAAAAAGCACGTTGGTTGCTCGATCATAAAGAATTGGATTTTGTTGCGCAGAATTTAATACCAGGCGTACATCGTGCTTTTGCACAGTTAAAAACCGGACAAAATAAATTACCCATTTTAAAAGATGGTGAACAGTTTATTGCTGGCTCTACGCAAATCGCCTTGTATCTTGATGAAATGTACCCTGAACATCGCTTAATTCGTATTGACCCTAAATGGCGGGCTGAAACACTTGAAATTGATCAAATTGCCAATGAATTGGGTATACACGTGCGCCGTTGGGGATTGGCTCATGCATTGGCAGAAGGTGATGAGCCTTTAGAAATTATGATTGGCGAAAAAGGCTATTTACGTCAGTTTGAAAAGATTTCAAAACCTATACTCAAAACCTTGGTTTCTAAAAGTTATCAACTTGATCAAGAAAAGGTAGAAGAGTCTAAATATAATCTTGACTTGACCATAGCCAGTTTAAATAAAACTTTGATTGAAAATGGTTGTCGCTATTTTGTTGGCGATCGTTTTAGTTTGGCTGATATTTCAGTATGTGCCATGTTAGCGCCGTTATTAGAGCTCGACTCAACACCATGGGAAAAGGAGTATGCTGAGCATATTTCTCAGGAGTTTGTAGATTTTAGCCAATATTTACTTGAGTTACCGCTTGGTCAGTATGTGAAAAGAATTTATGCCACTGAACGCAATGCACGTGTAGATTGGCGTGGAATGTAACTTGAATAGAATAAAGCCTCCAATTTATTGAAAAATTCAGTATCATAGTCATGAATTGGAGATTTTTTAATGCAGAAATTCATAATTTTGGGTGCGCTAAGCACTGTTTTATTGATGGTCGGTTGTGCTGAAAAAAAACCTGCAACGCCCGAAGAAATTTGGAAAGGTTATTGCACCAGTATTGGTAATGCGGCACGTTCAATTACTTTAGATCGTCAAAATGGTATTACCAAGAAAGAAGCACTTGAATATGCCAATAAAGTGACTGATCCAACCACGAAAGGTTTTGTACTAGAGTATTTGGAAAAAGTTTATGCATTGCCTGATGCTGAATTAAAAGCAGATAAAGATGCAATCCAAGCAAAATTTAAAAATGAAGCGTATGAACAGTGTGTCAATACACCACATGACCCCAAAAAAATGCCAGATTATAAACCGTTCTAAGGGACGGTTTTTTATCATTTAAATTACATCCTTTCTAATAATTATAGTCAATGAACACTGAGTTTAATCATGTCTAATAAACGATCTATATCAAAAATTTCTTTACTTTCATTTTTCTTGGCTTTTTCAGTCATGAGTCAAGCTGAAGAAAGCAAAACCGTGACAAAACAAGTTCAAGCAACCAAGCCTGATATTGCACAACTAAAAACGCAAGCAGACAAGGGGCAAGCCAAGGCGCAATACCAACTTTTTTTGTTTTATAAAAACCAAGATCCAGCCCTAGCACTACGCTATCTCAATCAAGCTGTTCAACAGGATTATCCTTTGGCTTTGAATGCGATGGGCTGGTTATATTACAAAGGTGATGGTGTAACTCAAGACAACCAAAAAGCAGTAGCGTTTTTAAATAAAGCCAAGGATAAAGGTGAAATATTTGCTTATGTCAATCTTGCTACATTATATGCACGTGGTGATGCTGTTGCTAAAGATGAGAAGAAAGCTGCAGAATTATTGACTTATGCTGCTGACCATGGTGACACTACTGGTGCTTTTAATTTAGCTTCAGCTTATGCACAAGGTAGAGGGGTACAACAAGATACAGATAAGGCAATCGTGTATTTAAAAAAATCTGCGGAAGGTGGATTAGCAATTGCCCAAAAAATGTACGGGGAGATGCTATATAAAGGAGATGTTGTTCCACAAAATATTAAAGCAGGTATTAACTTTCTGACACTTTCGGCAGAACAGGGAGATGTTAAAGCACAAGCTATTCTTGGTGGTTTATATGGCTCTGAGAATGAATATGTTGAACAAAACCCTGAATTGGCTTTTAAATGGACTGAGCGAGCTGCACAACGTAACGATGTGGACGCATTGGGTAATCTTGGTTGGATGTATTATCAAGCTGTAGGTACTAAAAGAGACGTTCAAAAGGGTATCCAAATGTTGGATCAAGCAAGTGAACGTGGTAGCGTGCAGTCGGCGATTAATTTGGGACTGATTTATGCTAAAGGCGAATATGTCAAAAAAGATGCTAAAAAAGCCTTTGATTATTTTTCCAAAGCTGAACAAGCTGGAGATATGAGCGCGAATTTATTTTTGGGCGATGCTTACTATCGTGGTAAAGGTGTAAAAAGAGATGAAAACAAAGCATTAGAAGCGATGCTCAAAGCTCAAAAAGCGGGTTATATGCTGGATCTAGATACCATGAAAGAATATGACTTGTGTAAATTAGAATCACGGATGGTGAATGGTCAATATATGCATGCGTTTGAGTGTCCTATATCTTAATTTAGCCAGACTTTATATAGACCGTCTAATGACGGTCTTTTTTAGCTTGAGTTATCAGAAATATGGTTGTATTTCACACAGCTCGTCACAAAAAATGATTAGCATAAAAATTGAAAAGCATATATAAAATATAGAAATAGAAAACAAAAAAAGTCGAGGAGTGTGCCATGGAAGTTGTTGCATATTTGCATAATGCCGATTTGCTCTTAGAAGATGAACAAGGTGTGGCTGTGATTAGTGGAAGCCATTATGTACTGAGTTTAGGCGATCAAGTTTTTTTCCAAGACCTTATCGATGAACAAGCAAAATTATATCAAGTCAAAATTTCTTTTGCTTGTGCTGATCATGTCATGTTGCATGAGGATGAGGTTCAGATGAAATTCGAAGGCTGTCGAACAGAATTTCAAAAATATACAAACAGTACAACAGTCCACTAAGGTGGAATGTACTTAAGCTGCAAAAAAAGGCAACATCAGTTGCCTTTTTTATGTATGAAACAAGCTCAAGTGAATGTAAAAGACTTTTTCAAGTCAGTATTTTACAAAATTATTTTTTTATAATTTTTTGTGCCTGTTCTAAAAAATAGCGTTAAATGCAAAATCGATGCAAATACAGACTCAGCTGCGCAGAAAAGTGATGAGTATTTATTTATAAAATAATGGGCATCACGAATTAATACGCTCTTTGCATTAACTTTTGGCTTGATTTTTAGTAAAATTTGACAGTCCATATTGCCTGTGAAGCTTTTATAAGCAGGAATTCACAGGTAAATTTTTAAAAAGAGGAATAACACCGTGCTAGAAGCTTACCGCCAACACGTTGCAGAACGTGCCGCACTCGGAGTCCCACCGAAGCCACTTGACGATGCTCAAACTGCTGACTTGGTTGAATTATTAAAAAATCCACCAGCAGGCGAAGAAGCATTTTTAGTAGATTTGCTTGAAAACCGTGTTCCAGCAGGTGTTGACCAAGCAGCCTATGTAAAAGCAGCATTCTTAACTGCTGTGGCTAAAGGTGAAACGACTTCTCCATTAGTTTCTAAAGAACGCGCGGTTTACTTACTAGGTACTATGCTTGGTGGTTACAACGTAGCTCCTTTGGTTGAATTGCTTGATGATGCAGCACTTGCTGAATTAGCTGCAGAAGCATTGAAGAAAACACTTCTTGTATTTGATGCATTCCATGATGTTGCTGATAAAGCGAAAGCGGGTAACGTAAATGCGAAAGCAGTGATGCAATCTTGGGCTGATGCTGAGTGGTTCACTAGCCGTAAAGATGTTCCTGAAGAAATCAAACTGACTGTTTTCAAAGTTACTGGCGAAACAAATACTGATGATTTGTCTCCAGCGCAAGATGCTTGGAGCCGTCCAGATATTCCATTACATGCCAATGCAATGTTGAAAAACGTTCGTGATGGTATTAACCCAGAAGTTCCAGGTGAAGTTGGTCCACTCAACCAAATTAAAGAACTTATTGCGAAAGGCAATCAAGTTGCTTATGTTGGTGATGTTGTCGGTACAGGTTCTTCTCGTAAGTCTGCTACAAACTCTGTGCTTTGGTTCTTTGGTGATGAGATTGCTCACATCCCGAACAAAAAAGACGGTGGTTACTGCTTAGGTTCTAAAATTGCACCAATTTTCTTCAACACTATGGAAGATGCTGGTGCATTACCTGTAGAAATTGATGTTGCTAACATGAACATGGGCGATGAAATCGTTCTTAAGATTGATCATGCTGCTGCAAAAGTTACTGCGTTCAAAGCGGGTGATCAAATTGCTGAATCTGAGTTGAAAACGCCAGTTCTTCTAGACGAAGTACGTGCTGGTGGTCGTATCAACTTGATCGTGGGTCGTGGTTTGACTGCGAAAGCACGTGAAGCTCTCGGTCTTGCTCCTTCAACTTTATTCCGTACTCCAGTTCAACCTGAGAATACGGGTAAAGGCTTTACTCAAGCTCAAAAAATGGTTGGTCGCGCTTGTGGTCTTCCTGAAGGTCAAGGTGTTCGTCCAGGTACTTACTGTGAACCTAAGATGACTACTGTTGGTTCTCAAGATACAACAGGTCCGATGACACGTGACGAATTGAAAGACTTGGCTTGCCTAGGTTTCTCTGCTGACCTCGTCATGCAATCTTTCTGTCACACTGCGGCATATCCAAAACCAGTTGACGTTCAAATGCAACACACGCTTCCTGATTTCATCATGAACCGTGGTGGTGTTTCTTTACGCCCAGGTGACGGTATTATTCACTCTTGGTTAAACCGTATGCTTCTTCCAGATACTGTTGGTACTGGTGGTGACTCACATACTCGTTTCCCAATCGGTATTTCTTTCCCTGCAGGTTCTGGTCTAGTCGCTTTCGCTGCTGCAACGGGTGTTATGCCACTTGATATGCCTGAATCAGTGCTTGTTAAGTTCAAAGGTAAAATGCAACCTGGTATCACGCTACGTGACCTTGTACATGCGATTCCTTACTATGCAATCCAAGCTGGTGACTTAACTGTAGAGAAAAAAGGTAAGAAAAACATTTTCTCTGGTCGTATCTTAGAAATCGACTTAACAGAAATGGAAACTGACTTAACTGTAGAACAAGCATTCGAACTTTCTGATGCTTCTGCTGAACGTTCTGCTGCTGGTTGTTCAATCACGCTTTCTGAAGCGAAAGTTGCTGAATACTTGAACTCTAACATCACGATGTTGAAGTGGATGATTTCTCAAGGTTATGGCGATGCACGTACTATGGCGCGCCGTGTTGAGAACATGGAAAAATGGTTAGCGAATCCATCACTTCTTAAAGCTGATGCTGATGCTGAATATACGAAAGTGTATGAAATTGATCTTGCTGACATTAAAGAACCAGTTCTTTGCTGCCCGAACGATCCAGATGACGCTAAACTTCTTTCTGATGTTCAAGGCGTTAAGATTGACGAAGTATTCGTTGGTTCGTGTATGACTAACATTGGTCACTTCCGTGCTGCTGGTAAATTACTTGATAAAGTACCTGGTGGTTCATTGTCTACTCGTTTATGGTTGGCTCCACCAACACGTATGGACGAGCATCAATTGATGGAAGAAGGTTTCTATAACATCTATGGTAAAGCTGGCGCGCGTACTGAAATGCCTGGTTGTTCATTATGTATGGGTAACCAAGCACGTGTAGCTCCAAACACGACTTGTGTATCGACTTCTACACGTAACTTCCCGAACCGTTTAGGTCAAGGCGCAAATGTTTACTTAGCTTCTGCTGAGCTTGCATCTGTTGCTGCGGTGCTTGGTAAATTACCTTCTCCAGAAGAGTATCAACAATATGCTGCTCAAATCGACAGCATGTCTGCTGACATCTATCAATACTTGAACTTCGATAAGATGGGCGAGTATACAGATGCTGCTAAAGACATCGATACGAAGAAAATTGCTGCTGCTCAATTAAGCTAATTTTTTGAAAAATAAATTAAATTGAGTTAAAACTAAGGGCTGATTATTCAGCCCTTAGTTTATATAAGCGCTTATAGATATGATTGACTTAAATAGAATGAGAAGAACAGTTTAGACAATGAGATTAAAAAAATTGCATAAATCTTGTATAAAAAGGTGAAAAATGGCTCTAGTTCACGATTTTGTTGTTTCAAATAAAGAAATATATACATATCAAGATTATATGAATGTAATAAATAAAGTACCTTATGATGTTTCAATTCATGATGATCTTATTCTGTATTTTTATGATTTTTTACAATGGATACCTGCTTATAATCCATCGATGGAAATAAGACATATGGGATTAAATCTTTATGGTGTAACTATTATTGACATTGATGGGGCTCAACAAGCATATGATTTATTTGTACATATCGTGGATATTCTTAAACTCTCAACAGAAACTTTAAAACTAAATGGTGGTTATTCTTATCAACTTGCAGATGATGAAGATCCGTTTAGTGAAAGTAAGGAATGTCGAATTGTCAGAAATAGTTTAAAACAAGAAAAATTAACCTATCAACGAGATGATATTATCGATCAATTTAAAAAAATAGCTGAATGTTTTAAAAAAGTCATTGATTCAAATGGACAATTATATGTTTTACATTTTGGAGTATAAAATTTTTTTAAAATATTAAGTGTAAAATGTACCTTATTATAATTAATCTATAACTATTTGAGATATCAAATATTCTATTTCAAATATGAAATAATCAGTTTCATCGATTCGAATGAAAATCGTTAACTATACTTTTTTATAATATTCATCATCATCTTTTTAAAATTCAAAATAACAATAATCGAATTAATATTTAGTGGGTCAAAATCAGTATTGATAGAGTCAAAAAATGCCAATAGCATAGGGTAGATCTGTTGATCATCTATAAATAAGGTTGCATTTGGATTGAAATATTGAGAATAATAATCAATCTTAATATCTGCATATTCTGGATTTTCAAATTGAGTTAATACAAATTGCTTATTCGTATCACTGATACTATTTGAACAAATGGTAAATAATAATGCTGTACAAAAATAATCAAGCTCTTCTTTATTCACTACTTTTATACTTAAATCAATTAAATAATTTTCAAGTGCTGTTTGAATGATAATAATAACATCGGCTAAATCTGTAGAAATATTTTTAACAATATTTGAATGCTTCATCATTTTTCTAAATTTTAGTGAATGAGTGGGTATTGTATTGCAAAACTCTTGTTTTGTAAAACAATACTTTTGATGCACAATATATTGCATTGCAATACGCTTAGGATACTTTGTTAAGCTAATATCAAGGAATGGATATAGGTCATGCAATACGTTATTTGCGAAAACGGAAGGGCTGGACTCAACAGCAATTAGCCGATTTTTCCAATACTTCAAAAAGTAACATTTCCAATCTTGAGAATGGCAATCAAGGGTACAGTCCTGCAATACTCCAATACCTTGCGGAAGCTTTTAATTGTTCTGTCGCACAACTATTCTTATTGGCTGAAAGTTTAGATGAGCAAGAGAATGTCTCAGAAAATTGGGATAAGATGCCTATCGATGCTTTATTTATACAATTACCCAAAGATATTCAAGATAACTTAAAACAACTGATATATAGTTTGATTCAAAATAAATCCTCGTAATCTATTTTTATAAGTAGATTATTAAATTCAAATTTTATTATTCTAAAATTATAATGATCTGTTTTAAATCAATTTGATTCAGTGAAAATAAATAAAGTTTTTGCTCATCTTTTATAAATTAATCAATTGGGTAAAGCTTAATTTTCTTTAATAACTATTTGCTTAATCAGAAAGTTTTTGAGTAGGCATTAAAAAGCCCCTTATTCAGGGGCTCCTCGTATAACTCACGCTATACTCATATAAGGCTCATCTCATACTGTATATATTAAAGCACAAAATCAGTCATTCAGCCATAAAAAAAGATGAGCCTAAGCTCATCTTTTTAATCAACGCAAATTAATGTGCATTTGCAACAGCAGGAGTTGCTGTGGTCGCATCATTAGCAGCTTTACGCGTAGGTGTATAATTTAAACCCAAAGTAGCGCTGGTATAAGTACGTACTTGATCCAGTAGAGCAGGGTTGCTGTTTAAATCCTGTTGATAAGATTTTACAATCTCATGCAACTTAGGATTCCATTTACCTTTTACTTGCTCAGGGAAAGCTTTTTCCATCAAACTCAACATAATATATGGTGAAGTTGATGCACCTGGAGAAGCACCAAGTAACGCAGTGATTGAACCGTCTTTAGAACTAAAGATTTCAGTACCAAACTGAAGGGTAGCTGGTTTGCCCGGTGCTTTTTTGATGATTTGAACACGTTGACCTGCTTGGCTTAGGTTCCAATCTTCAATTTTTGCATCAGGGTAATACTTTTTCAATTCATTGAACTGATCTTGCTTAGACATCGCGACTTGACTCACCAAGTACTTCACTAAGTCTAGATTTTCAACACCAATGGTTGCCATTGGAATGACATTGTTTTTGTTGGTCGCATCAATCAAATCAAACTGAGAACCATTTTTAAGGAACTTGTTTGAATATGTGGCAAATGGACCAAACAACACATATTTTTTACCATCAACATAACGAGTATCAATGTGTGGAACAGACATTGGCGGTGCACCTAACTCAGGCTTACCATATACTTTTGCAGTATGTTGTGCTGTAACAGCAGGATTATCTGTCATTAAGAAGATACCACCGATCGGGAAGCCAGCATATTGCTTGGTTTCTTCAAGACCTGTCATCTGCAATAATCTGATTGCAGCACCACCCGCACCAATAAATACATGGCGAGTTTTAACATGGCTTGCTTGATTGGTTTTTAAGTTCTTAAACGATACAGTCCAAGTCTTGTCTTCATTTTGACTGATGCCAGTTACTTCAGTTGATGTTTCAAGCTTGAAGTTTGGTTGCTTCTTCAAATGATCAACTAATTGTGTGGTGATTGAACCATAGTTGACATCTGAACCTACATCCATACGTGTCGCTGCAACTTTTTGATTTGCATCACGACCTTGCATGACTAGAGGCGCCCATTGTTTGATTTCATCAGGATTCTCAGTATATTTTAATCCTTCAAACATTGGACTTTGACGCATTGCATCGTAGCGCTTCTTCATGTAGTTCACGCTATCGCCCCAAACAAAGGCAATATGAGGAACAGGATTAATGAAGCTAGATGGTTGACCTAAGACACCATTTTTGACTTGATATGACCAGAATTGCTTACTTACTTCAAATTGTGATGCAGTATCAATGGCTTTTTTAATGTCAACTTTACCGTCTTTTTCAGGGGTATAGTTCATTTCCATAAAGCCTGAGTGTCCAGTACCTGCATTATTAAATCCTGCAGAACTTTCTTGACCCACTTGATCCAATCTTTCATACATTTGGACTGTCCAATCAGGTTCAACTTCATTGAGGTATGTCCCCAATGTCGCACTCATAATACCGCCACCGACAAGTACCACATCAACAACAGGTTCATCAGCTGCTGTAGTCACTTTTTTAGAGCTAATTGGTCTGAATAAAAAGATCAGTCCAATAACAAATACAACTCCGATGACAATCAGTAGGTATTTAAAAAATCTCTTCATATATTTCCTGTTTCATCAAGTTTTAATAATATTGTAATGTAGAAAAGTTACATAAATGTTAGTTTGTGTAATGTTTTTTTGCGTAAACGATTTAAATATATGAAATAATTTGTTTTTAAATTTGTAAAGATGTGAGTAAAAAATAAACAGATTAAATTTTGAATAGTAAATTTGTGTGATATTTATACGAAAAATGCTTAGACTAAAGTATTATTTTTTGTAGGTGTTAGTGTTTTTATTCATTAAAATAGTGTGAAAAATAAGCGAACAAAGAAGAGTTTTTGATCGCTCATTTTTTTAAACTCTTCTTTAAAATTTCGCTATTCAATCAGCATCAGGTCTGCTTTATTTTCTAATTTTAATGGACGTAAAGCAAAAATAGATCGAGTATGACGAATGCCTTTCATTGAGTATAAGTTTTTACGTAAAAAACGTTCGTAATGTTCGGCATTCTTGACCGCGACTTTAACCAAATAATCATAATCTCCTGTCACCAAATGTGCTTCAACCACTTCTGGCATTTGACTGAGCGCATCACTAAATTGTTCTAAAATTTCATCATCATGACGTTCTAAGGTGATTTCGATAAAAAAGAGTTCGTTAATCCCAATTGCCTTGGCATTGATTGTCGCAGTATAGCCTTCAATCACATTTAAAGACTCAAGACGTTTAACACGAGTCCAACATGGAGAAGAGGAAAGTCCAACAAGTTCTGAAAGTTGAGCGATAGTTAAACGCCCATCTTGACGAAGTGCCGATAAAATTTTGCGATCAATTCGGTCTAAGGTGTATTGGCTATCATTCATAAGCTGTACCACAGAAAATATTTTCGAAAAAATAAAGATATTTGAAAAATCATTCCGAAAAAATTAGAGATTTATATAAAATACGGAAAACATTCTATTCAACATAGCGCTAAAATAAACTTATTAAATCAGAGACATTTGGGAGACTGGCTTTGATTTGGCGGATAGTATCTTTAGAGGAAGGGTGCCTTTAACGATACTGTCCGCTGCTTATTTGTCAGCTTAAAAAAGACTTTATAGACTTCTCAAAGATTATATATTTATGTCGCTATATTGAATCTAGTGCGTCAATTCGTGTGATTATATAATAAAAATTTATGAAATAATGAAAATATATTTATGTCTTTAATAAAGCTTTTTTGCTGAGTTCAAGCTGTAAATTTGTAAAGCTCAGGGCATGATGATGTGCAATTCAGCCAATCCGTATTAAAATGAGTCATCTTTAAAATAAAGAACAATTGATGCGCTTCACAGCTTGGTACACCCTCAGAAAATTTGTTTATGACAATCTACACAATGATGATTATGAAACATGGTTTAGTCGTGCGATCAATTTTTCGCTCATTTTTCTGATTATTGGAAATGTGATTGCTGTACTTTTAGAGTCCATTAACGATGTGTATAAAGCGTACCAACTTTATTTTGATACTTTTGAAGATATATCCATAGTGGTTTTCACGGTTGAATATGTTTTACGTTTTTGGAGTATTGCCGAAAAAGAACCTTTTGAATCTGAATGGAAAGCTCGCTGGAATTACGTAACAAGTGGGGCCGCAATTATTGATTTGCTGGCAATCTTGCCTGCATATATCAATTTCTTTGTACATATCGACTTGAGATTCCTGCGGATTTTACGTTTATTGCGTTTGTTAAAACTCACTCGTTATTTTATTTCACTACAAATTCTGTTGCGTGTAATTGAACGTGAAAAAGGCTCTTTTCAAGCCGTCATTTTTATTTTAGTGATCATGATCGTGATGGCGGCAGCAGGCATCTATGTTGTGGAAGGACGAGCACAGCCAGAAGTATTTAGTTCTATTCCTGCCTCAATGTGGTGGGCAGTCGTAACATTAACAACAGTGGGTTATGGTGATGTCACACCTATTACGCCACTGGGACGTTTTTTGGGCGCAATGATCACGATTCTTGGCGTTGGTTTAGCGGCTTTACCAGCAGGTATTTTGGCAAATGGTTTAGCCAATGAACTTGAGTTAAGAAAACAGCAATTAGAATTAAAATTCAGAGATTTATTGCAAAGTTGTGAGATTGATATTATCCATGATGAAGAAAAAATAGACAATATTCGCCGAGAAGTTGGTCTATCTATTGATCAAACCCGTGACATTGTTTTACAACTCATTCGTGAAAGAAAAGAAGAAGAGGCGGAAAGAGAAAAGAATAAATACTGTTTTTGCCCACATTGCGGTCATAAGTTACCAGAGTAATATTGAGTCAAGCTGTTGTAAAATATGATTTATATCGGTAAGATTTTTATACTTGATTCTTATTAATTTTACCAATGATTAAAAAAATTTTATTAGCTGTACTTGCTGTGGTCCATTTTAATAGTTCTGTTTATGCAGATGTAACTGAACAAGATTATAAAAAACTTGGAAAAATGACCATTATTCGTGGTGATACTTATAGTGAAGCATTAGCTATTAAAGAAGAAATAATGTTGTTGCTTGCGAAAAAAGACTTTAAAGCGCTTGATCGTCTTATTTCCAAAGAATTAAAGTCGGAAGCAATTTTTTTAAATGGTAAGAATAGACATACCATATATTTAGAGAAACTTGCTGAAATAACAGAAAGATATAGAACACGGGATGAGTCAGTTTGGGAACAACAACAGCAACTTGCTGATGAGTGGTTAAAGGCAACGCCTAAATCACCTTTACCATATCTGTTTCAAGCCTATCTATTGGGTGCGAAATCATGGGTCTATAGAGGTGGAAATTATATCCATGAAGTCTCTCAAGATGACCTTGAAATTTTTATAAAATTACAAATGCAACGAATCTCTTTTTTACAAGAACATAAAGACATTGCCTCCAAAGATCCTTTTTATTATGTTGCTTTATTAAAATCATACCAAAATTTTGATGCAGCCAAAGAGGCTTATGCAACATATAAAGAAGGTATTGCAAAATTTCCTTCATATCGTCCGATTTATAATACCTATATCGCGATTAATGATCAGAAATGGCTCGGCGGCTATCCTGGAATGATTAATGAGGTGATCGGTGACATCAAGCGTTTAAATTCTGGTCCAAATCAGGATATGTATTATTATCTGATCGTTTTTACGGCTATTGATCGAGGAAACCCATTTGACCTAGAGCGTAACAGCATTGACTGGGATCGAGTTGAACGTGGTTCAATACTTGCCTTAGAACGTTATCCTTCATTTAGCCGAATCACTCAGGTTGCTGGGCTAATGTGCTCTTTTAAGGGCAATCGAGCGCGTATAAACCGCTTATACAGTGCATTTGGAATTGAACAAATACCTGAATCCTTAAAGAATACAATGGTGAACAGCTGTCCTGAGTAATAGGATTCAAGCTTATTCATTGACGATATGACGCTTCAACCTCTGGAGCTGTAGAAGTAAAATCAAATAATGGTATGTAGTAAACATAAAATAGTTTGATAGACACTTAACAACCTTACATTGCACTATTTCAACCAGAAACATAAAGCGACCAACATAACGAAATACAATGCAAATTTTTGATTCAAAGATTGTTTTTAACTTGTTTTATTGAATTGATAAGTGTCGACTTTGAGGGACTTTTTTATAACATGATCAGAGACAGTTCATATTGAAGTTCATTGCGGCGATATCTATCGTTGTGCTTTTAGTATGAATGTTTGTAAAACTGCACTTTGGGAAAAAGACAATTCATAGTATTTGAATATCGCTTATTTTTGTTTAACATATTTTACTCTTATATAGAGATGCGTTTGTACGAGTGGAAATAAGAAAATTTATATATATTTCAATTTTAAAACTGATGTTATTGAGCAATGTTGTATATTCAGCTGATCTTGAAATCAATGTGACAGAGATACAACAGAAAGCGGCATTGAACCAAAAACAAGCACTTTTTGATTTGGGATATTTAACGCAGACTGGTCAAGGTGTTGAACAGGACCTACCAAAGGCAATAGAACTATATAAAAAGGCTTCAGCCTTGGGTCATCGTTCGGCGAATCATAATTTAGGTTTAATTTATTTTTATGGAAAAGGTGTCAAACAAGATTATCTTGAGAGGTGGATCAGGAAATTTGAACAACACTTATAAGTGATATTTTGCTCCCCAAATGATGTTATAAACATCAATATATGGAGTATTTTATGACACGTAGACCAAGAAGAAATCATTCAAATGACTTTAAAGCTAAGGTAGCACTTGCTGCGATTAAAGCAGAAAAAACACTTGCTGAATTGAGTGCTGAATTTGATGTTCATCAAAACCAAATTATTGACTGGAAAAATCAACTGATTTCAGCTTCCTCGCAAGCTTTCGATCAATCAAAAGCTCCAACAGAACCACCCATCGATCTAAAAAAACTACATGCAAAAATCGGTGAGCAGGCATTAGAAATTGATTTTTTAGAAGGTGTGTTGAAGAAACTGGGTCGCTTCAACCACAAAAGTTAATCGATGACTCACTTCAGATTTCAGTATCTAAGCAAGCTAAGCTGCTGAAAGTCTCCCGTGGTTGTTATTACTATCGCCCAAAACCTGTGAGTGAATCAGATCTGAAGCTGATGCGCTGTATGGATGAGTTACATATGCAATACCCTTTTGCAGGTAGCCGTATGATGCGTGATTTATTGAATCGTCAAGGACATCATATAGGACGACGTCATACACGTACTTTAATGAAGAAAATGGGCATTAATGCGTTATATCGTAAACCAAATCTAAGTCAGGCCAATCAAGCTCACCGTAAATATCCATATCTGCTCAAAGGATTGGCTATTCAGCGCAGTAATCAAGTGTGGTCTACGGATATAACGTATATCCCTATGGCAAAAGGCTTTGTTTATTTATGTGCTGTGATTGATTGGCATAGCCGCAAGGTACTTGCGCATAGAGTATCGATTAGTATGGAGGTTACATTTTGCATAGAAACATTAAATGAAGCTATTGAAAAATATGGCCGACCTGAAGTCTTTAATACAGACCAAGGCAGTCAGTTTACCAGTGATGCATTTATTGATGTATTGAAATCAAATGGCATTCAAATCAGTATGGATGGTAAAGGTCGATGGGTTGATAATGTGATGGTTGAACGATTATGGCGGAGCGTTAAATATGAAGAGGTGTATCTCAAAGCCTACAGCAATGTTTTGGATGCGAAGAAGCAATTAAACGCATATTTTGAATTTTATAATTTGAAACGACCTCATTCGAGTCTGGACAAAATGACTCCAGATGAGTTTTACTATGACCAGCTACCACAACAAAATAAGGTAGCTTAACTAGAGCAGAGTATCACTTATAAATAAGCTTTTAGTTGTTCAAACAAGTGGGACCACCTCTCTTGAATCCGCAAAATGGTTCAAAATTGCTGCCGAAAGAGATGTTACTGACGCTCAAAGAAATCTACTCAAGTTGTATTATCGTCATCTTATTCCGCGCGATGAAAAATATATCGAGCAGTTACTCAAGCAACTTGCCAATAAGGGAAATGATGAAGATATTTATGCATTAGCGCAATATTATTATTTCGAACGAGAAGATATTGCTTCTGCAGAACCTTATTATTTAATACTCGCAGAAAAAGGAAATACAAAGGTTTTCAATCGGCTGGGTTCTATTTACTTCAAAGGTGATGGTGATAAGCGCAATTATGCAGAAGCTTATAAATGGTTTAAAAAAAGTGCAGAGAATGGTGATAGAGATGGACAATATTTAACTGGCATGATGCTTATGGGGAATTTCGGAATTTCCGAAGATAAACAGACAGCAATTTACTGGCTTAAAGCGGCAGCAAAGCAAGGTCAAACTAAAGCCTCAGAATATCTCGATTTAATGTACAAGCAATAGCTCAATGCTTTGGATGATAAGGTATCCTCTTGCTCAATCATTTTGTTCATTATTCTTTATTCTTTGAATATTTAAAACTTATTTCATCTTAAAAGAAATTTGACGGTTTATCCTGAATGATCTGGCACAGATTGAGTATTTATTGGTGTTTTTGATTAAAAAGTATTCAGATAATATTAAGGAAATCACATTATTTTAAATTATACGTTGATATAACGGATGATTGCTAATCAAACGCTGACACAGCTCAATAATACAGGTTAAATTGAGTATTTCATCATGAATTTAGTGAGCACAGTAATATACTTTAAATATGAATCATCATAAGATGTGTTTCAAAGTTTTAATGCATCTTCATTGTATTTCGTTCATATTTTACAGTTAATCAAAAATGAAAAATATGATTGATGAAGTATTGCGATCACTGTGTATTTCTTCTTGTATTGTATAACTCGTCTAGGATGATGTATGTCTAAAACGAAACAACCAACAGCCAAGCAATTGCTTTCAGTCATTCAAACACAGACGGCAATTGCTAAATTGGGTTTAGACATCAATGCAGTAATGACATTGGTGGCTGAACAAGTTCAACTGATTACTCAAGCCAAAGGGGCAATTGTAGAACTCGCTGAGCATGGGGATATGGTTTACCGTGCTGTATCGAATGGTGCAACTGCATTTCTGGGTCTACGTTTAAAAATGGATTCTAGCCTTTCTGGGTTGTGTATAGCTCAAAATCGCACACTTTATTGTAAAGACAGCGAAGTAGATGAGCGTGTTGATCGAGAGGCATGTAGACGAGTTGGTTTACGTTCAATGGCTGTCGTTCCATTGATTCATTCTGATGAACCGATAGGTGTTTTAAAAATCTATTCAGAACGTGTAAATGCATTTAAAGACGCCGATATCAATTTATTGACACTGATGTCGGAGTTGATTGCCGCGGCAATGTATCATGCTTCGAAATTTGGTGCGCAAGAATTATATAAATTAGCAACGCAAGATACTTTAACTGGGTTGGCTAATCGTGCTTTGTTTCTGGACTGTTTAAGACAAGGGGTAGAAAAAGCAAAACGTACTCAAAAACTTTTGGGAATATTGATGATTGATATGGATGGATTAAAGCCAATCAATGATCAATATGGTCATCGTTTAGGTGATGAAGCGTTAAAGGAAATAGGGAAGCGTATTGTAAGTATTACTCGGCAAGATGATTTAGTGGCACGTTTAGGTGGTGATGAATTTGCGGTAATCTTAAGTAGCTTAGGTGATCAAGATTTAGCAAAGAAAGTGATGAATCGTATTGTAGAGGCATGTGGACTACCGTTTGTATTTGAAAATGTTAGACTGAATATGGGAGCAAGCGTCGGATTGGCGTTTTTTCCTGAAGATGCATTGGAACTGAATAAGTTGATCGAGTTCGCTGATCTTAAAATGTACGAACATAAACGTGCCCGTAAAGTGATCAATTTGAATGTCAAAATGTAAATCCCTATTTTAATCTCTGAGGGTTTTCATGAGACTATTGATAGTGACTACTCAAAATATCTTTATAGGCTTGGGAATGATGTAACCAAGGTAAATGACCAGAATTTACAACATTAAAGACAGTTGCTGTCGGGTAACGATCAATTACAAAATGTTTGCTGTTGGTGTATATGTCCTGATCGCCATATAGGATGGTAATTTTAAAATCAGCTTGAGTTAAACCTTTGAGCAGTGGGTATTTGATAATTTCAGCTCTGGTTTTATTGATGGGTTTTGCTTTTAATAAGGAAAAATCTTCGGTCTGTTCAATATTTTCTGTGGAGATAAATTCTGCATGATAGTTTTTCATGACTTGTCTAAAGAGGTTTTGATAAGCTTTATCAAAACCAAGCATTCCTAAAAAACTATTTATTCCCATTTTTGTCCATTGCCAAGAACTGACCTTGGATTTATTGAATTGCATCACTTCGTTTTCAGTTTGCTGCCACTGTGTGTTTGTTCCAGATCCCGGGTTACATAAGAACAGACTGAGTAAATGATCGGGATATTTTTCTGTATAGACTTGAGCGTAAAGTCCACCCCAAGAATGTCCCCATAAGTGAAACTTATCAATTTTATAAAATTTACGTACCGTTTCAATATCATTGATATATGCCTCTAATGAGTAATCTCCGCTTATACACGGGGATTTTTTTGTACCTCTTTGATGAAATACAATGATTTGAAACTGGTGCTTAAAAGATTCTACAACTTCTGTAAGGTCACTTGGAAAACCCGGTCCGCCATGCAATAAGATAATGCTTTCTTTTCCAAGTAGGGGATAGATACGGCTAAATAAAGTATCACCACGATAATCAAGGATACTTGATTCTAAATACTTGTGTATTTTTACAATTTGGGTATTTGAAGGTTGTTCTAAGGTTTCTTTTGTAATTTTTGTCATGTTCAATACAGCCCCGTCTTGAGTTTGGATTACTTAAAATTTTTTAAGGTAAAAGAATTTCTTTGTTTAAGAATAATTTTTCCGCTCTAAATAGGTTTAGATAGAGAGATCGATAATTTCTTTAATATTACCGAATAAAATGCATGATTTGGTGGAAGAAAATTCAACGATTAGGATGAATTTTTGTACTGTTGATAATGTGTGATATTTGATTATGTTATTAATTTTATTTGATATTTTTATTGTTTTTTGCAGTTTGTCGGATTTTAATTTTATGATTTATCCAAGTAAAATCAGAGGGTCATTATTTTATTAATGAAGTAAAAGTTAAAACTTGACCAATTGAACATGCTTTGTAGCAAAAAATCAGTTCTATTGATTACTCTACATTACACTGTTACCCATCAGCATGATTTTTCATCTATATCTGGCAATGATGGGATGTGCTTAAACTTTTCAGAATTTTTTGTTTGAAGATTTTTAAGATTTACCAATCAATAACGATAAGATGCCAGCTGCAATCAGTGGACCCACAGGAACACCTCTCAGTAATGCTACTCCAGCTACTGTACCGATCAATAAACCTGCTACGACATTGGGTTGGCTGGTCATTAAGGAAACTCCGCGACCACCTAACCATGCGACCAATAGTCCAATTGCAATTGCAGTCAGAGATTTCCAGTGCATAAATGATTTTAGGATGACATCGCCTGGAATTTTTCCACTGGCAATCGGGGTAAGAACACCAATTGTTAAAATGATAATTCCGACCTCCAGACCGTGAGTTTGTAATAAAGGAAAAAACTCACTTAATGGCGTGATTCGAAAGACAATTAATACGCCAGCAGCGATAGTCACTGCTGTATTGTGACTGAAAATACCACAAGCCAATAAAACAAGAAGCACGATTAAATTTAGATCTAGACTAGAAAGGCTCATTAATATTCATCATTTACAATTCATTCCAGCGGCGCATTATACTAAAAACAACGCAGGTAGGGCGTGAAGAGATCTATTTATTCGTATTAAAATTCTCAACAGAAGCAAATCAGTGCGCTGAAATATTGAAAGGTTTATTATCCAATAAGTTCCATTCGCGCTCAAAATCTTGCGCAAGTTTTGCTAAATTTGTAGATTTAAGTTGCTGTATTAAAATGTTTTGTGCTTCTAGCATTGCTTGATTTAAAGCAGTGTTTACCACACGTTCAACAAGACAGTTGGGCGTTTCTTGCTCATTCCCCATGGCAAAAATGGTGGGTTCACCTACAGCCTGATAAATATCATATAACGAAATTTCATTTAAATTTTGGATTAATGTCCAACCACCGCCGGGTCCTTTATCGGCATGTACAAATCCCGCTTTTTTTAAACCCGACATAGTACGTCTAACCACGACAGGATTGGTGTCGAGCATTACTGCAATCTGTTCTGATGTGAATGGTTTTTTTTCACGTGCCATATGTAATAGCACATGCAACATCCGGGAAAGTTTACTGTCTTTGCGCATGATATGCACACTCCTTAATTTGGTATTAATTGTAACATCAAAAGTTGCAATTTTAAAAATAAAGCAATATAGTAATTTCAAAAGTTACATATAGGGGTTTAAAATGAAATATGACGTGATGATCATTGGTGGAAGTTTTGCAGGTTTATCTGCGGCTTTACCTTTAGTAAGAGCTAGAAAAAAAGTATTGGTGGTAGATGCAGGTTTACGTAGAAATCGGTTTGCGGCGCATTCACATAATTTTCTGACCCAAGATGGACAGGAGCCTTCTGCAATCATTGTGGAAGCAAAGCAACAGTTAGAAAAATATTCAAGCATTACTTGGTTGAATGCATCTGTTATCGACGTACAGGCAATGAATGATCATTATGAGGTTTTTACAGAAGATGAAAATAATAAGCGCGACCTGATTCAAGCTGAAAAATTGATTATTGCAGCAGGTGTGAAAGATGATTTACCTGAAATAGAAGGCTTGACTGAGCGTTGGGGAAAGAGTGTATTCCATTGTCCATACTGTGACGGCTATGAATTAAATCTTGGTCAACTCGGGATGTTATATTCTGGTTCGCATTCTCTTCATATGGCTTTAATGCTACCTGATTGGGGCAAAACAACATTATTCCTCAATGCTGCAGTTTCAATTGATACAATCGAGCCTGCAATTTTGGAGCAATTAAATCAACGCCATGTGAAGTTAGATACTCGTAAAATCGCCAAGATCGAAAATCACTGTGATTTGAAATTTGAAAATGGTGACCAGACTCAATTGGATGGATTATTTGTCTCTACTTTTATGAGAATTAATTCACCTTGGATTAGAAAACTAGGTTTGGATATAGACCGTAATGAATATAGTGAAGCAATCTTAACCAATGCTACAAAGCAGACCAATTTAAAAAACATTTACGCATGTGGGGACATCACACGTTCAGGTGGTTCTGTTGCATTCTCTGTTGCTGATGGTGCAATGGCTGGGGTAGCAGCGCATAAATCATTTGTATTTGGTGGCTAGTGTCTATGCATGATGAAGTGATCATGCTGATAAAATACGATTCTCGATTGGGTTTCGATTCACGATACTCTAAACTGTGTCGTGAATTTTTAAGGTATTAATTTATGTTTTTGGAAAAAATGTTGCAATCACAAGGTTTTGGTTCTAGAAAGCATTGCCAGCAATTAATCAAGAATGGTGCAATTCAAATTCAAAACGAGGTTATTACTGATCCAAAGTTTAAACTTGATTTAGATCATTTAGAATTTTCGGTGTATCAGCAAACATTTCAATATCGAGAAAAAGTTTATATCGCTTTAAATAAACCACAGAATTATGAATGTTCACATCAATCTACTCATCATTTCAGCGTTTTTGATCTGTTTGATGATGTATTGATGAATCGTGGTCTACAAAGTGTAGGGCGCTTAGATCAGGATACCACAGGTTTATTATTATTCACTGATGATGGTCAGTTTTTACAAGCCTTGACACATCCTAAAAAGCATGTGCCTAAAGTTTATCAAATACAAACTGTTGATCCGATCACGGATGAGCAAATTCAACAACTTGAACAAGGCGTTGAACTGCGTAATGAAAAAGGGCTTTTTGCAGCAACAGATGTACAACGTCTTGCTGAACATGCATTAAAAATAACTGTACATCAAGGTGTTTATCATCAAGTGAAACGAATGCTTGCTGCGGTAGGCAACAAAGTTGAGCGTTTACATCGTGCCCAAGTAGGACAATTGGTACTGAATGATTTGCCTGAAGGAGAATGGCTATATCTAAATGAAGCCCAAGTGGTGGCTGCAAAAAATAAATCAGATGATTTATCTGAAGTTTAATCATAGTCAGCAAAGTCTGAGACTTCACTGATGATTAGTTTTAGATAGACTATGATCAAACCGCCTGATTATTCATACAAGTGACTGGATTTTAATCATTCATACCTGATGAACTTTATGATTTTTATACAATTTACTAGAAGATTTGGTGATTCATTTATTTTGTACTTTTGAATCATCAATATTCTGTGTATCGTGAGGCGACATGGAGGTCGCCATGTTGAGCGGGGTATCTAAACATAAACAAAGCACTGCTTTATTTACAGCATAAGAGTACAGTATTGCCTAAACAAATCTATTTAAACTTTTGAGATATAAACTGTGGCAATGAAAGCTTTATTACACTTCATCTGACAATCTAACACCTTTAATAATCCAAAATTTACCTTTTAGTGTTAAAACTAAAACGCCTGCAAGAAATAGAATTACTTCAAGAAACAATGATAGATTTGAAACTCGTTATCTTTGACAAAACCCATTTGTTCGTACAATTGATGGGAATGGTAATTGTTTTTTTGTGTTTCTAAACTAATACGCTGTGCATCTTCATGTCTTGCAAATAGAATGGCTGTATCAATCAGCTGTTTGGCAGAACCTTGTCTGCGATAAACCGGAGTGACATATACATCATCTAAAATATAGTATTTAGAACAGGATACAGATGTAAAACCCTGATAAAGTAGAACAAAACCTGTAAAAACATCATCTTTTACATGAATAAAGATGACACTTTCCTTATTCTCAAAACGTTGTTTAAGAAAATCAAGAGATTGTTTAAGATTGGAAGATGCACCATAAAATTGGCGATATTCATCAAATAAAACAGCAAGTTGATCTAAATCTTCTTTGGTCGCGCGTCTCACGATCATTTATATACTCCTTGCAATGATTTTTTATCTTTGCAAAAGAGCATAACTAAAAAATAGAAAATTAAAGTAAATGAATTGTTTAAAATTGCGACACTGTTAATTTTTGTCACTTTCCCCCAAGATCGCATTTAACTCTGCAAACAAATCTTCATCATCATCACTTAAGTCAACAGCAGTACTTGTTTGTCCATTCTGTTGTTCTTGCTTGAGTTTTCTTAATTTTAATATCTGGTCCATATTGATATTTTGGTTTTCAATTGCAAATGGAATAGATTTGGTGATTACGACTTGTTTAAAAAAAAGTCGAACTGCTTGAGCAGGGGTGATGCCTAATTGTTTAAAAACGGCAAAAGCAAGTTTTTTTTCTTGTGAATCAAGGCGTACTTGATAAACTTCGGTTTTTCTCATGAATGTTAACCAAACAAAATTTGAGTTTGAATGCCTATTTTAATCAAAGCTTGCGTAATTTCAATCTCTAATCATCAAAAAGTCCTATATTTGTCATTACGTCAACATTACAGTGTCAATTCATAGGCAGAACAAAAACATAACGCTTGCATTGTAATCGGATCAATAAACTCAATTTTGTGGGCTAAAAGTTGTAAAGGGTGTGAGAAATCATGAGGATCTTTATGCACTACAGTTGGATAAAATGGATCATTTTTAATGGGCAAATTCAGCCAATTGAGATGTACACGTAGTTGGTGCTGTTTTCCTGTAATCGGCTTTAATAAATATTTAGCCCATACCTGATCATGTTCAACAAGATGAATTTCAGTTTGTGAGTTGGTTATGCCTTCGGTCACTTTCATGGTGTAGAAAGGTTCACCTTTCTCCATTCTTAATGCAACCTGACATGGGAAGCTGAGGTTTGGGTTATAAGCAGCAATGGCATGGTAGGTCTTTTTTACCTGACGATCAGCAAACATTTGTTGGTAAATACCACGAGTTTGTGGACGCTTGGAGAATAACACGACTCCTGCTGTTTCACGGTCTAAACGATGTATAGGTGTCAAGTCTGCATTATTGGTGGTTTTTTTTAAGCGAACTAAAAGGGTTTCTTGAATATATTGTCCTGAGGGGCTAATGGTTAGAAAGTGGGGTTTATCAACCACCAGTAGATCATCATTTTCATAAAGAATTTTTTCCTGAAATGGCACCTGAACTTCGTGGTTGAGAAAACGATAATAATAAATATGAGTATGTTCGATATAAGGATGCTCTATACTGAGGGTTTGACCTTGCATATCCAAAATTAATTGATCATCAAAACGCTGCCTCCATTCATTGGCAGTAATATGTGGAAAGTGCTCACACAAAAATATAAATAGACTTTGCGGGGATTTTTCTAATTGAGGTAAATATACTTTAGATGCTGTTACACCATCCCTCATTGGTGGTTGAAAGTCAGAATGAGAAGTATATTGTTTCATGGTGATACTGGATGTCATTAAGATTGCAATTGCTATTGAAGTCAGCTTGAACAGGTCAAAACATGATTTCTCAACAATGCAACATAGGTTTTAAAGTCGTGCAATGCTATCATATTGTCTGGTTTGAATCATGTTGTGAGCGTTATGCAGTATTCCTCTAAATTAAGTCTAAGCAATGAACAAGACACTCAAAAGTTAGCGCAAAAACTGGCGCAACATATTGCAAAAGGCGTAATTTATCTCATCGGTGATCTTGGCGCGGGTAAAACAACATTAACGCGCTATTTGTTGCAAAGCTTAGGGCATCAAGGTGCAGTTAAAAGTCCAACATACACATTGGTGGAGCCTTATAGCATTCAAGCTAAGGATGTATTTCATTTTGACTTGTATCGTTTAAATGATCCTTATGAATTAGAATTGATGGGAATACGTGATTATTTAGACCAAACAGATGCATTATTCTTATTTGAGTGGCCTTCGAAAGGTGGAGATGAAATTCCAAAAGCTGATCATGTCATTACGATCTTAAAAGGAGCAGATGAAACTGTGCGTGAAGTGAGCATAGAAAGTACATCTTCTCAGTTGGTTCAAGAATTAATGCACTTTTAATTCAGTTAAATTCTAACTATAAAAAAATTTCGTTTTTAGATTCATTTAATGATCAGGTGAATTGAATGCAACATGAAGATATCAGTTTAAGACGTATCCAAACTTTAAATCCAGCATTGGCGAACCAAATTGCAGCAGGCGAGGTAATCGAACGCCCATCTTCTGTGGTTAAAGAGTTAGTTGAAAACTCAATTGATGCCGGTGCGACTGAATTGATTGTTCGTGTTGCTAATGGGGGGAGTACGCTCATTGAAATTATTGACAATGGGCGAGGCATTCATCCTGAGGATTTGGCGCTTTCCGTAACACGACACGCAACCAGTAAAATTCAGTCTGCTGAAGATTTACACGCAATAGTAAGTTTAGGTTTTCGTGGTGAAGCACTGGCATCGATTGCTGCTGTTTCTCGGTTAACCTTAACCAGCAGCCAAGATGATTCAGGTGTTGGCTATCAGCTTGAAGTAAATGGTACGGCGTTTGATCATCAGGATATACAGGCAGTTGCAGCGCAACAAGGCACACATATTCGTATTCAGGATTTATTTTTTAATGTACCGGCACGCCGCAAATTCTTAAAAAAGCCAGGAACTGAATTTGGACATATCGAAGAAATTGTCCGCCGTATGGCATTGACTCATTTTGATATACGTTTTGTGTTGGAACATAACGATAATATTCGTTTGAATTTACCTATTGCTGACAGTGGCGAGTTACGATTCCAACGTGTACAGCAATTATTGGGGCGTCAATTTACTGAAAATGCTTATTGGATTGATGCTGATAGTATTAGTATGCGTTTATCAGGTTGGTTGGGACATCCATCAGATGCTCGTGCCCAAGCGGATTTGCAATATGTTTATGTGAATGGACGCATTGTTAAAGATAAAACCATTTCACACGCGTTACGCATGGCATACGATGGTATTCTCCACGGACATCAACATGCTGCATATTTGCTTTTTTTAGAAGTTGACCCTGAAAATATCGATGTCAATGTCCATCCTACGAAACATGAAATTCGTTTTTTAAATCAGCGTGAAGTGCACGAGTTTGTACGCCATTTTGCTAAAGAAACCCTGTCAAAATTTCAAACAGCGACAGCAGAATTAGCTTCGGCAATGAAACAAGAGGAATCTCAACAAAATCATTGGCAACAACCTCAACCGCGTTATCAAGAGCAGTTTCAGCTTCATCGTGATCGCTCAGTATCAGAGAATGTCAATCAACAGCAAGAGCATGAAAATAGCCTAAGCAATAGCCATGCTCAGGTCATGTACAATGATGGTTTAACAGATTTTAGTCATACACAACCGCAAACTGTACATTATGCTGCAAATCAGCCACAACAGCAGTATCATGGGTCACAGCAACTCAATAATGCCTTAAAGAGCTATTTGGCACCGCTCCGTGAAAATAGTGATATTGCCGAATTGGATCAACCACTCACAGATCAAGCCTCTTATGATCAGTCTGTACAGCAAATTGTCAATAAGTCTAATCAACCACAGGTTGATGAATATCCTTTAGGTATTGCTATTGCACAATTGCACGGTATTTATATCCTTGCGCAAAATACTGAAGGATTGATTATTGTGGATATGCATGCTGCGCATGAACGTATTCTTTTACAACAGATGAAATCTGCATGGGACAAACCTGAGTTTTGGACTTCTCAACAATTGCTTATTCCTAAAGTGATCTCAATTACACGTATGCAAGCCACACGCGTTGATGATTTAAAACCTCAACTTGAGTGTTTAGGTTTGGAAATAGATCAGTATGGGGATGATCAGGTCATTGTCCGTGGCGTACCTGCAATTTTACATAAAGCTGACTTTGGTGCTTTAGTTCCTGAATTGCTGAATGATCTTGACCCGAACGATGAAGCACAAGCACTTCAACAAAAGCGAGATCAAATTTTGGCAGGTATGGCTTGTCATGGTGCAGTAAGAGCACACCGCATGCTAAGCCTGTCAGAAATGAATGCTTTATTGCGTCAGATGGAACAAACAGAATTTGCCAGCCAATGTAATCATGGTCGACCAACATGGCGTGCATTTCCACTTTCACAACTGGATAAATTATTTGCTCGAGGAGAGTAGTTTTACATGTCGAATCAATTGCCCGTCATCAATTTAATGGGACCAACTGCAAGTGGAAAAACCGCTTTGGCATGTGAATTATATGAACAGGGGAATTATGAGTTAATTTCTGTGGATTCTGCACTGGTTTATCAAGAGATGGATATTGGAACAGCTAAGCCAACAAAAGCGGAACAGGAGCGTTATCCGCATCATTTAATTGATATTATTACACCATTAGAAGTTTATTCTGCGGCAGAGTTTGTTGAAGATGCAAGTCGTTTGATTGATGATATTCATGCAAAAGGGAAAACACCCATCTTGGTGGGTGGAACAATGCTTTACTTCAAGGCATTGCTTGAAGGTCTTTCCAGTAACCTACCGAGTGCTGATTATGAGATTCGCGCTGCGATTGAGTTAAAAGGCGAAACTGAGGGCTGGCAGGCAGTCTATGATGAATTAAAATCAGTAGATACGCTGGCAGGTGAAAAGTTTAAGGTCAGTGATAAACAACGAATTATTCGTGCTTTAGAAGTTTACAAAATCACAGGTCGTCCAATTACACAATTACAGGCAGAACAGCCTAAAAAGCAACCTTATCGTTACAATTTTCATAATTATGCTTTAGTCCCTGACAGGGTAGAATTACATAAACGGATCGAGTTGCGATTGGAAAAAATGTGGAAAATCGGTTTTTTGAATGAAGTCGAATACCTTATGAAAAAATACGATCTCGATGAAAATTTACCCTCAGCACGCTCGGTTGGTTACCGTCAAGCGATAGATTTTTTAAAAAACAGTGATTTGAGTCAAGAAAAAATGCAAGAAATGAAGGATAAAGCGCTATTTGCGACACGACAATTAGCCAAACGTCAATACACTTGGTTACGTTCTTTGCAAGAATTACACTCTTTTCAAACTTATTTCACGATAAAGCAAGCTCAAGAAGACTTGCGAAACTTATACGGATAAAGCAAAATTTAACAACTGCCTTTTTTATAAATTTTAATTGAAAAATAAAGGCAGTTTTGCGCTGATTTTAAATTTTTTTTTGGAGTATAAAATGTCTAAAGGTCAAACTTTACAAGATCCGTTCTTAAATTCTCTCCGTAAAGAACGTATTCCGGTTTCTATCTTTCTTGTAAACGGTATCAAATTACAAGGTCACATTGAATCTTTTGACCAGTATGTTGTTTTGTTGAAAAACACTGTAAGCCAAATGGTTTACAAGCATGCGATTTCTACTGTTGTACCTGCACGTAATCCACGTCCTGCTGGTGCTCCTGCTGGTGCTCAAGGCGCTGCTGGTGGCTTCGGTGGTCAAGCTGGTGGCTTCGGTGGTCAAGCTGGTGGTTTCGGTAGCCAAGGTGGCTTCGGTGGTCAAAGTGGCTTCGGTGGTCAAGGTGGCTTCGGCGGTCAAGGTGGCTTCGGCGGTCAAGGTGGCTTCGGTGGTCAACAAGGTGGCTTCGGTGGTCAAGGTGGCTTCGGCGGTCAAGGTGGCTTCGGTGGTCAAGGTTCTGACTTTGGTGGCGAAGGTAAATTTGAAGATTCACAAGAAGATGAAAACAATCGTTAATTTCTAAATGTAGAAATTGATTGTGAAAAAGTGAATGTTTTAACAGTCTCTTGATGCATTAAAAAAACCGCAATATGATTGAATATTAATCATTTTGCGGTTTTTTATTTGGAGATTACTATTAGGGGCTGTAAATTAAATTTTGGCTCATGATTGTACTAAAATGTAGATTTTAATAATCATTTCATCATAATAAATTTAGAAATAGTTAAATATTCTAATCCTTAATAGCCTATGAACTTTATATTTTTTATATAAAGTATTAGAGGATTTTGGTCATTTATTTATTTGCACTTTTAAATGATTGATCATCTTTTTTATCGTGAAGTGGCATGAAAGTCATCATGTTGAGCGAAGATATCTGAGTAAAAATAATGCGTTGCTTTGTTTGCTGTGAAAGAATGCAGTTTAATTACTTTCAAGTGTACTATTCTTATAAACTTATAAAAAAACCTGAAACACAAGGTGATATAGAAAATTATTTAGATAAAATTAAATATGGACAAAATATGATCTTTTTTGTAGAGTGTCTTTTAATTTAGAACAACTACACAATAACTCATGTTTAATAATATTTATTTTGCTTTGGAAAAATTGGGTCTTACTGCTCAAAAGCGTGCTATCCATGTGTCTTTTTCAAATACTAAACTTAATCAACTGGTATTTTTACAACGCGTTGATGGGATACATGCCATCAATGATGGGGTGAACTTACAACTGATTTGTCTATCTACGCTGAACGATATTGCATTAAAAAGCTTTATTGGCTGTCGTGTAGCCATTGATGTGGTCAATCATCGCTCCGAACTCAATCGTATTTCAGGAATTGTGACCAAAGCTGAGGTGGGCGCCTCTGATGGAGCTTTGACGATTTATCGCCTCATGGTTGAAGATCCAACCGCACTTTGGAAACAGCGTAGAAACTCGCGCGTCTTTATGAATATGTCTGCTTTACAGGCAGTCGAAGTTATATTTAATGAATGGCGAGACAGATCTCCACTGTTTGCTTCAAGTTTAACTTTGGATAAAAGCGGTCTAACTAAGGCTTACGATATTCGACCCTTCATTATGCAGAATAATGAACGAGATATAGATCTTATTCAAAGGCTTCTAGCATCGGAAGGTGTGACCAGTTTAATTGATGAAGCACAGCTTAAAGTGTCTCATTTTAATGAACCCATCCAGCCTCAAAAGCTTCGATTAATTGATGACAATACTCAATATAAAAGTTTAGAACGTCGCATTATCCGTTTTCATCGAAGTTCGGCTGTCGAACAGCAAGACACCATCACAGCATTGACAGGTTTACGTTCACTTCAACCGACGTCTGTACATATTCAACGATGGCAAGCCGATATTCTTGAAACCGAAGAAGGTGCAGGCAATGTACAAAGCAAACATCAGCACAGTGACCAGTACGATAACGCCAGTCTAGGCTTAGAACAAGTATGGCACTTTAGCCCTGCATGGACTCAAGACTTAAATGGGGAAGATGGTGCAACACCATCGGGTAACAGTCAGATCGAACGCTTTAACCAAAACCTTAGCAACTACTACGATGCCCAAGCTAAACAATTCACGGCAATATCGACGGTACGAGATGCGCAGGTGGGTTATCACTTTGAGCTTGACCAACATCCAAGTCTAGAGCTAAAAGATGTTGCCGATCGGCAATTTCTGATCATCTCCAAAACCTTTTATCACCAAAATAATTTACCCAAAGATCTCAGCAATCAAGTCGACACTTTGTTAAAACAAAGCCATTGGCAAATCAGCAATATCACCACAAACAACAACGAAGAACGCCAAGCGAATCAGTTGGTGCTACAACGACGTAATATTACAGTTGTTCCTGAATATAATCCCTTAACTCAAAGACCCGCAGCCCATCCAATGCGAGCGAGAGTGGTTGGTCCAAGTGGAGAAGAAATTCATGTCGATGAATGGGGACGTATCAAAGTTCGATTTTTATTTACTCGCAATGAAGACCACAGTCACGATGGTGGCGCAGGCGCGAACGACAATGATACCGACTCAGCTTGGGTCGATGTACTCACTCCTTGGGCAGGCGAGGGCTATGGAGCACGCTTCTTACCGCGTATTGGAGAGTTGGTCATAGTTGACTTCTTTGCGGGGGATATTGATAGACCTTTTGTGGTGGGGCGTATTCATGAAGGATACCGTTATCCAACCAAGTTTGATGATAAAGGCAAGTTGCCCGATACCAAGAAGTTGGCAGGGATTAAAAGTCGAGAATACAAAGGCAATGGTTATAATCAATTACGTTTTGATGATACCAACAACCAGATCAGTAGTCAGTTACACAGCAGTCATGGTGCAACTCAACTCAATCTTGGCAACCTCAGTCACCCAAAAGAGACAGATAGCAGCGAAGGGCGAGGAGAAGGCTTTGAGCTAAGAACGGATCAATGGGGTGCGGTACGCGCAGGTCAAGGCTTACTGCTGAGTACCCATGCACAAGATGAGGCATCAGGCAATCATCTAGATACAACCGAAGCCAAAAGTCAGTTAGAAAATAGTCTCACCAATACAAAAGCGCTAAGTGAAGTTGCCAAGCATCAACAAACTGATCCTTTGGAAGTTTTAAATAATTTAAAACACTTCCTTAATCAAATAGAAAAAGGTGAAAAAGATAAAGCAGATGCATTTAAACAAGCTTTAATGCTACTGGCTTCACCAAACTCTATAGCAATGTCGACCAATAGTGACCTTCATCTTTCAGCAGATGGGCAAATCAGCCAGAGCGCAGGCAACAGTATAAATCTGAGTAGCCAAAAGAATCTTATAGTACATGCAAAAAACAAGATCAGTTTATTTGCTGCGCAAGAAGGTGCAAGACTTTATGCTGGAAAAGGCAAGGTTGAAATAAAAGCGCATAGTGATGGTGCAGATTTGATTGCGCGTAAAGGTATTCAGATCATATCGACTGAAGATACGATTTATATGATCAGTCCTAAAGAAATTGTATTTCGTGCGGATACATCTGAATTAAGACTGAATGGCTCAGGTATTTTTTCGACCACGCCAGGCTTGTTTGAAGTTAAATCTGGACAGCAGTTGTTTAAGGAGGGAACACAATTTTTATCTGAGATAAAAACTTTACCACAAGCACCAACAGAATATAGTTTAAAATTTCATTATGTATCCAATTTACCTGATCAATTGGGTAGTAAAAATAAAAATCTTACATTAGGAAAGGAATTATTTGTTGTTGAAAAAAAAGATAATAAATTGATTCAAAAATATCTTTTAAATGAAAGAAAAGATAATCAATACTCCTTTTCTGAGCGTTTTTATACATCTTCTATCGAGGATGTGAGTGCTATTTTGTTTATGAGTAATGATCCGCATTTATTCTTTAATCAAGATGATGATATTTTAAACGAAATAGATTTTAATACTATTGATGAAGATGATTCTATTATTGCAGAAGCTGATAAAAAATAAGGTTTGAAAACATGTCTAATTTATTAAAAATTGATCTCTTAATTTTAGATTCTAAAGGAATTCCTATAAAAAATATTAATGTCCGAACTAAATATGTTAATGGTATCTCTTTTTTTGATGAAAAAACGAATAATTTTGGCTATAGAATAGCCACAGTCTCAGAAGGTAGAAGCTTTGAAGTTTATGTTGAAAAACCGAATGGAGAAATGGAGTATGTCAAGACATTGAATTCTAATTTTTCAAGTAAAAATATTCAAAAAATTTTTATAGGAAGGCCAATTAGTGCTTATCAGTCTAAAAGAAGCAGTGGCTTAAACAGTTTGAAAATAAAATTGATAGATCTTGATGGTCTTATACTTAAAAATTTTCCTATACAAACTGGTTATAACAAATCTTCGAAATTTTTAAATAGAACTACTAATGAAAATGGTATAGTAGAGTTCCAAGCATCACCTGATAGAATCATAGAAATTAAATCCATCGATTTGGCTGATAAATTCATTGCTATTGGTTATTTTAATTCAAATGAAACTTCTATTGTTAATGTCAGGCATAAGTATAAGTTACAAAATTTTATTTCTAAAACTACAGCTACAATCGTGGATATTGATGGTACACACATCTATCCTAATGCAAAAGTAAAAATTACATATAACAATAGTTCTGGTATTAAAATTATTAAAAGCGGTTTATTAAATATAACAACTCTTATAGGATACCCAATTGAATTAACGTTATATAAACCAGATAATACACCTTTACAAACAAAAACTTATGTTGCATCAAGGGTAAAACCTAGTCATGGATTTGAAATTCGTATGCCCGTGAATCTAACTAGTGGAACAACTAATCCTAATAAGCCCAATAGTACTCAGACTGCACCAACAGGACTAAATATTTTTTTGACCTCTTGTATTCCATTATATAATGGCGAAATGATTACAGAAGATGATTATTCAGTTGCGGCTACTCAACTAGGTTGTGAAATAGCAGCTATAAAAGCAGTTGCTCAGACTGAAAGCCCCAGAGGGGCTTTTAGTACTTTATTGGGTAAAAAAGCTCCAACTATCTTATATGAACGTCACTATTTTCGAAGTTTTACTGCATATAAATATGATGTAAGTCACCCTATCTTATCAGGACCTCAAGGTAATTATGGATTGTATTCTGCACAATATAAAAAATTAATTGAAGCAATGTCTATAAGTGAAGATGCTGCTTTAAAAAGTTGTTCTTGGGGTAAATTTCAAATTATGGGAGCGAATTTTAAGAATTGTGGGTATTCAAATGTAAAAGAAATGGTTGAAGATGCATTTAAAAATGAAAAAATGCAATTAAATCAATTTGTTAATTTTATAAATTATGATCCAAACCTAGTGGCTGCAATTCGAGCGAAACAATGGACAAAATTTGCAAAAGGGTACAATGGTCCTAAGTACTATCAAAATGCTTATGATACGAAAATGAAAAAAGCGTATGACGTATTTAAAAATAACCCTACTAAATTACCATAGGATATTTATTAAATGAGAAAAAAACTACTGTTTGTCCTTTTAATAATAGCTTTTACTTCCATACAATTTAGCTTTGCTAATGTAAAGTACGTTCATGAAAAAGATAAAAGACAATGTTCATTTATAGACAATAATCAAAAAATTCTGTTAGCTGGAGTTGATGAAAAAACATATTTTTTCTTTCCATGTAACAAAATTATATCAACTTATGATGTTAAATTTTCACAAGGAACTTATTTGATATCAGAGTTATTATTATCTACCACTCCTCAAACTGATCAAAGATATATTAGAACCATTAAAAATATTAATAATAAATTTTATGATGATAAAAAACTTTCATATTTATTATCTACTTGTGTGCCATTAACTAAAAATAGTAATCAAAATTTAGTTAAGTATCTTGTTAACAAAAAAAATGACTTGGAAAGAATATGCAATATTGATGATGGCTTTATATCAATTAATCAAAAGGTTTTTTTATATGATAAATTAGGGAATGATTTTAAAATGAGAACGTCTTATTTAGTTAAGAATGATCGAGTTAAGGTTATTGATTATTCGTTTAAAAAAAATGAATTATGGCTTTACATTAACTACAAAAACTCTGTGAAAAAATGGATTTCGAGTAAGTCTATAAATTTATAAAGCTTTTTTATATAGAAGTGATTTTAAAAATGTATCAACCATGTCAAAAACCTTCTGCTCAATAATAAAGCCAAGATCAGACAAAGAGAAAATGAAATTAAAGCCAACTGCGACAAATAAACAAGCGGTATTAGATACGGCAAAAAGTTATTTTAGACATCCAAGTCGTTGTAATTGGATGGATGAAAGCGTTAAACAATGGGCAAGACAAAATAAGGACAAAGTCAATCAGGCTAGTGATGGCATGCTGCAAAAAGGTTGGGATACGACTAGACAGGGTGCGTATAAAGGTGCTAAGGCTGCACAAGAAAAAATTGATGAAGCAGCAGAATCGGTCCAAAAAGGTTTAGATATGATCAAGGGTGGAAAAAAATAATGCATATATTTCAAAAAAAACTAGCGCTATTTCTACCTCTTTTACTGTGTATTAGTTGTAGTAATGGTCAGTCTACGACAAAGCAAGACACTGAAACAGAAGGTTTTATAAAGAAAATAAATCCACAACATCAGTTTAAGGTCCACGGCTGTGCGATTAATTATAATGGTACGGATTTATATATGAGTTCAGGCGTTGAGCCATGGCTTAAAGCATTAGGTAAAAACTATCGGGTTGTCGAAAGTGTAGATCCAATTAATCGAATTAATATTTATATATATGATGATATCGGTGTTCGTTTGGTTGAACGAATAGCGGATAAACAAATCGATAGTTTTAGGTTTCGTTTAGAGCGCCCAGCACATGATATTCGTAAAGAAACAGATGCAGAAATCGAAGAAGAGTTAAAAAAACCAGATACTGAACAAGTGAGAACGATATTTAAAGATGCCATCGAGGTGGATGGTGTACTCGTGGGTGCTTATCCAATGCATGATGAGATCAGGGATAAGTTTCGTGCAAAAACAAGTGTGAGTTATAACTATACAGCGTACTGTAATGACAACCAAAAAGGCGAGTCTTTTGGCATTGAAATAAGCACAAGTTTTAATGACCCCGAAGTAATTGATCATATGTATTTTTATAATCATTTAGACATCATGACTTTAGAGCAAAAAAAACAATTAGCACGAAGAACGGATGAAAACGGACGAGAAATTTGTGGAGAATATGTGGATATTAAGACATTTGATATTCTACCAAATTATTGTACGCAAGAAGAATTAGACGATGAAAAGAAACAACAGTCAAAATAAATGGATTCTTTTTTTACCCCTTTTACTGTGTATTAGTTGTAGTAATGGTCAGTCTACGACAAAGCAAGATGCTGATACAGAAGGTTTTATAAAGAAAATAAATCCACAACATCAGTTTAAGGTCCACGGCTGTGCGATTAATTATAATGGTACGGATTTATATATGAGTTCAGGCGTTGAGCCATGGCTTAAAGCATTAGGTAAAAACTATCGGGTTGTCGAAAGTGTAGATCCAATTAATCGAATTAATATTTATATATATGATGATATCGGTGTTCGTTTGGTTGAACGAATAGCGGATAAACAAATCGATAGTTTTAGGTTTCGTTTAGAGCGCCCAGCACATGATATTCGTAAAGAAACAGATGCAGAAATCGAAGAAGAGTTAAAAAAACCAGATACAAAACAAGTGAGAACGATATTTAAAGACGCGATTGAGGTGGATGGTGTATTAGTTGGTGCTTATCCAATGCATGATGAGATCAGGGATAAGTTTCGTGCAGAAACAGGGGTGAGTTATAACTTTACAGCGGACTGTAATGACAACCAACAAGGTAAATATTTTTATATTGAGTTAAGTACCAGTTTTAATGATCCTGAAGTGATTGATCATCTATATTTTTATAATTATTTTGACATAATTAGTGATGAAGAAAAAGAAAGACAGCGGAAAGAGTTTTGTGAAGGTCCGGATAGAGATGATCCTATTATTGGGGGAGGATGTGAAAATTATCCTTTAAAAAAATAATGCATATATTTCAAAAAAAACTAGCGCTATTTCTACCCCTTTTACTGTGTATTAGTTGTAGTAATGGTCAGTCTACGACAAAACAAGAAGCTGATACAGAAGGTTTTATAAAGAAAATAAATCCACAACATCAGTTTAAAGTCCACGGCTGTGCGATTAATTATAATGGTACGGATTTATATATGAGTTCAGGCATTGAGCCTTGGCTTAAAGCGTTAGGGAAAAATTATCGTAAAGTTGAAGGTGTAGATGGTGTCAATCGAATTAATATTTATATATATGATGATATCGGTGTTCGTTTAGTTGAACGGAAAAACGATAAAAAAATAGACAGCTTTAGATTTCGTTTAGAGCGCCCTGTACATGATATCCGTAAAGAAACAGAAGCAGAAATCGAAGAAGAGTTAAAAAAACCAGATACAAAACAAGTGAGAAGTATATTTAAAGATGCCATCGAGGTGGATGGTGTACTCGTGGGTGCTTATCCAATGCATGATGAGGTCAGGGATAAGTTTCGTGCAGGAACAAGCGTGAGTTATAACTATACAGCGTACTGTAATGACAACCAAAAAGGCGAGTCTTTTGGCATTGAATTAAGTACAAGTTTTAATGAACCAGAAGTGATTGATCATATGTATTTTTATAATCATTTAGACATCATGACTGAAGAACAAAAGAAAAAGTTATACCGTAGAACGGATGAAAATGGACGAGAAATTTGTGATGAATATTTTGACATACCAAAAATGAAAATTGTTCCGAGATATTGTACGCAAGAAGAATTAGACGATGAAAAGAAACAACAGTCAAAATAAAGGAAAAGAAGCCCCTATTTAATTAAAGCGTTCACATTGGCATTTATATGAGTATGGTAAGGTAGGAAGAAATCAGCGCTATGATTTCAAGATTTTACCTTTAACCATGATTGGTGGTAGTCCAAAGAGTTAGATTTCATGATTCAGTAACGGGTTTGTTTTAGCCACTATTGTCAAGCCTCAGTTCAAAATATTGATTTTCTTATGGCATAAAAAAACCAGTGCAAAGCACTGGTTTTTATTTGATACTTAATTTTGATTTTTCTTTGGATCTAAACTTGGATCTTTAATTTCAATATAAGTATTGGCACGCAACTCTCTTAACCAACTGTCATATTCTGATTCAAATTGGCGTTCCCCTAAAATTTGGCGAGCCATACGTTTTTGATATTCAGAAGTCATATCTTGTTGACGTTTGCCAGTGACTTGCAGGATATGCCAACCAAATTGGGTTTCGAATGGCTTGCTGATTTCGTTGACTGTCGCGCTTTGCATCATTTTATCAAATTCAGGAACCATCATGCCTGGGCTGACCCATCCTAAACTACCACCATCACGTGCTGAACCAGGGTCATTCGAATATGTTGATGCAAGTGTTGCAAAATCTTCACCCGCTTTGAGACGGTTATAGATACTCTCAATCATTTGTTTAGCGTTTTCAGGGCTAACTACTTCGGAAGTTTTAATGAGAATATGACGAGTTTCAAACTGAGGAACAAGTGCTTTTTGCTCATTTGATTTCTTTTCAAGTAGTTTTAAAACATGAATACCATCTTTCGCTTGGACCAACTCAGTGGTTTGTCCTGGCTCAAGAGAGCTTACTCGGGCAGCAAGTTCAGTTGGGATTTCTGAAAGTGGGCGAAAGCCCATGTCCGCACCATCTACTTTGATTTGAGCAGTACTGAATTTTTTCTCTAAACTTTTTACATCATCTGTGCCTTTTAAATCAGTACGAACAGATTTGGCAACTGCCTCAAGTTCATCTGCAGGGGCATTACCTGATATACGCATATGTAGGACATGTGCTTGGCTTCCAACAGCAGCTTGACCTTCAGGTGATTTTAAAAAGTTTTCAACATCAAGATCGGTAATTTTAATACGAGACATGACTTGTTGTTGACTGAGACGCTGAATCAATAAATCTTCGGAAACACGATCACGTAATAATTCATATGTTCCGGGCGCAACGCTATCTAGCTTTTGTTGGAAAGCTTCTAAAGAATTAGAACCAGACTGCTGAGCGACTTTAAGAACAGCTTCATTTAAGCTTTTTTCATCAGCTTTTAAACCATATTTTTTCACTTGCTCAAGTTGTGCGTCATGGGTGATGAGCTGATTGAGCACTTGCTGTTGCAAAATAATTTGCGGCGGGAGTTCTTTTTTTTGTGCTTGGAACTTATGTGCAGCTTCAGCAACACCTTGGTCTAAATCGCTTTTTAAAATTGCTGTAGAACCAACAATGGCAATGATTTGATCTTTAGGTGCTGCATAAACCGATAACGATGTAGAGATGAGTAAAGCTAAGGTTGATGCTTTAAATAGTTCTTTAAATTTTTGCGTCTTCATTAATGAGTCCAAGATTGATTAGCTTTATCAAAACCTAAAATACGATTTTGAAGTAATGAACTTAACTTGTTGTTCAAACCACCTAGTCCTTTGAGTGTGATTTCAGCCATAACTGCGCGTTTTGGCTTGGTATCTGGGAGAGAAACATCATCTAGATCATTGAAGTAAGAACGACCATAGACCGAGATTCCCCAACAACAAGATTCATAATTCACACCTAATAGATATTCGCGTGCAACATGGTTGTCAAGGTCATATTGAACATGACCCATAATACGCCAGTTATCTTTTACTGGTTGTATAAATGATGCAACTGCTTGATCGTATTCTCGTTGGCGATCAGGAAGGTTGTTTCTATAAAAATATCCAACGTTGTATAAATTTCCTTTTTCACCTGTGTAATACATTTGGAAGTCATGTTGTGCGCTATCACCATTGGACATCCAAGCTGAATTGGTGCTTACAGTAAATTTTTGCGAAAGCTGACTCGAAATACTGATCACAGGACCAGTGTGTTTTTCTTTATCCAACTCATCTGTATTGTTGAGTAAAGTAACTTTACGATCATCAAAATAATAACTTTGTCCAATACTGGCTCTTAAACGTTCTAAACCAACCGTATCAAATAGACTATAACTTACCCCGAGTGACAAGAAGTTGTTATCTTCTAGGCGGTCATGACCGTAAAAACGGTAAGGGCTAAACAATTGATCATAACTGATTGATGCACTAGTCGAATCAAAGTTTGGATAACCCGTTTGATTTTTATACGGTGCATAAGCATAGAATGCGCGAGGAGTAATGGTTTGAAGGAACTTACCATCTTTTTCAAAGGTTAGCCCAGTGTCCAAAGTAAACTGAGGAACAACCACAGATTTATTTTTTGAATCTTGACTTTGGTTGTTGAGATTCAATTGATCCACTGTGGTTTGGTCATAGAATGTATTTAAACTACGGACAGAAACTTCTGGAATGACGAATGACCACGGATTACGGAAGTTATAACGTGTCGCAAACTGATTATATAAACGTGTACCGCTAGGTTGGTTGCTGTAATCAGCATCATTAATATCTTTTTTGAAATATGCAGTATCGTTGTTAAATTCGTATTCCCAGCCTTGATAATCGCCACCTACATAATTGAGTAGAAACTGCGGTAGACGAGCATAAGGTCTGTCTACATCTTTGACTGTTTTGTCTAAGGTTTGGAAATCTTCAACTTTTAATTGAGCTTTTAAACCAGGAATACCGTGGTTGTAGTTGAGTTCCCAAGCACGTCGTTGATTCAGTTCGGTACGCGAGTTTGGATTGCTGTCTAAGTCCGAAAAAAAGTCTTTATCAGACACATAGTTATATTCTAGATTGGTCGACCATTGTTTATCGATATTCCATCTATGTAGAAAATGTAAGTCCTTACGATCTTCATCATCGTAGCCACGATCTGAAGGCAAGTAACTCCCCCAAATACTACCCGCACCAAAATTCTCGGTTAAATAACGGAATTCGCCTTGAGCCATTAGACCACGGTCTGTAATGAGTCGAGGAGTGATGGTCGCATCATAATTCGGTGCTAAGTTTAAATAAACTGGAACCGCAAGTTCAAAGCCACCGTCATTGGTAAACCCGAAGTTTGGACTAATGATCCCCGTGGTACGACGATCATCAATTGGGAAATTGAAGTAAGGAACAGCAAGTACAGGAACATCTTTTACATATAATTTGGTACCACGCGTTACACCGCGCCCAGTTTCTTGATCGAGCTCAATCTTATTGGCTTGGATTTTCCAAGTTGGTTTCTGGTCAGGTGGGCATGTACTATAACTGGCATTTTCTAGTACGATATTTGTTGGTGATGTTCTTTCAATTTTTGCTGCATGACCATGCGCATGTGTTATTTCAGCAATATAAAAACTATTGTTTAATTGCCCAGTTTCATCTTTTAGGTTGTAATCAATCTGATCGCTTTGCGCAATGATACCGCCTTGCGCCATTTGTACATTGCCTTTTGCTTTTGCAAAAGTTTGTGTTTTATCAATGGTTACTTCATCTGCGCGAATCATTCGCCCAGATTGATCAATCATGACATCTCCAGACAACACAGAGTCGCCATTTGGATTGTAATAGGCTTGATCAGCAGTAATGACAGATGAAGCTTCTTGAGGGTCAACTGTTTTTGCCTGAGTGCTAAATGGAGTAACCCAAACACCTTCACAGTAGCGATTACTTGCATTGTTTTCATCACGTACTTGGGCTTCAGGCGCGTTTTTGTCTACATAGTATTGTTCAAAAAAGTTTTGACCAGGGTAACTCTCTTTAATCGCAGCATTTAATTGCTTGTTATTCACTTTGGAGACAGCTGCTTCAGAAACAGAGGTTGTCGATTCAGCATAGCTGGATACTGAACTTCCACAAAGAAGTGTCAAAATAGCAGTCGCTAAAGGATTAAATTTAAACTGATGCTTCATTTGTCTCATTAACCAAATATGCTAATCGCAATTAATTATTGTCGCATCATAGAGAAAAAGTTGATAAGTAGCTACACTTAGCACTTCAAAAATTCAGCCTGAATTAGATTAAATTGCAAATGAATACACAACGTGAACACTTGATACAAACATGGATAACATCTGTACTCAGTTCAGATCAATTTGAAATCAATTTTTTAGCAGGCGATGCGAGTTTCCGTCGTTATGCACGAATTACTTTGAATAATAAAACATTTATGCTGATGGATGCACCTCCTGAGAAGGAAGATTGTCGTCCTTTTGTTGCGATTGATGAATTCTTTGACTCAAATGGTGTCAGAGTTCCGCATATTGTTGCAAAAGATCTACAACAAGGTCTGTTATTGCTTGAAGATTTTGGTGATGTTCTGCTGTCTACACAATTAAATGAACAAACAGTAGACGCACATTATGCGCAAAGTTTTAAACAGTTGGTGCAATTGCAATCAATTGAAGGTAAAGCGCATCTACCCGCATATGCATATGAAAAGTTAATTTCAGAAATGGAGTTGTTAACGGACTGGTTATTGCCTGCTTTAAACATTCAAGTGAGTCAAGAAGAGCAAGCTTTAATCAAACGAACTTTTGCAATATTGGCAAATGCTGCTTTGGCACAGCCACAAGTGATCGTTCACCGAGACTTTCATAGTCGCAACTTGATGATTCTTGAAGGTGAAGTTGAACAGGGTATCATCGATTTTCAAGATGCTGTGATTGGTGCGGATACCTATGATTTGATTTCAATTACCCGTGATGCTTATGTGCAATGGAATCCTGAACGTGTGTATTCATGGTTTAAAATGTTCTATGCGCTTTTACCTGAATCAGCGAAACATGAGCGTAGTTTTGAGCAGTTTAAACAAGATGCCGATTTGATGGCAATTCAGCGTCATATCAAAATTTTAGGTATTTTTGTGCGTTTATTTGAGCGTGATGGAAAATCAGGTTATCTCAAAGATTTACCACGCGTAATGTGGTATTTACTGGAAGAGTCTAAACCGTATGCGGAATTGCAACCGTTTATGAACTTTATACATACAAGAGTTTTGCCTAAATTTGAAGACAAATATGGCAAATATGAGGTGGTTGCAGCATGAAAGCAATGATTTTAGCTGCAGGGTTAGGCAATAGAATGCGTCCTTTAACCTTATATAAGCCAAAACCTTTATTGGAGGTAGGAGGCAAAGCACTTATTGTTTGGCATATTGAAAAATTAAAAAAAATAGGTGTGACTGAAATTATCATTAACTCTGCATGGTTGGCAGATATTTTGATTGGTACATTAGGAGATGGTGCTCAGTTTGGTGTGACAATTCGCTGGACCAGAGAGGATGAGGGTTTGGAAACCGCAGGAGGCATTATCAATGCTTTGCCTTTGTTGGGCGACGAGCCTTTTATTTTAATCAATGGTGATGTTTGGACCACATTTGATTTCTCTGCCTTACTTGATGTGAAACTTGATAAAGATTTAGCACATTTGGTTTTTGTTACAAATCCTGAACAGCATCCTGAGGGTGATTTCACTTTGTTAAATGGTCGAGCTTATACTTTTGATCAAGAACAGCTTGGTGAAAATTTAACCTATAGTGGTGTCGCTATCATCAATCCTAAAATGTTTGATGGTTTGGAACATGGTAAACGACCATTGGCTCCATTGCTCAAACAAGGCATGTTGGATGGCAAGATTTCTGCAGAAAAGATGCAAGCGGCATGGGTTGATGTAGGGACTCCTGAGCGTTTAACCGCCTTAGATTTGCAAATTAGACAGGGTGTATATGCTTAACTGCATATTAACTCATCGTTAACTACTGTTCCACGGGCTAGAAATCGGTATACTTTCAGCTAATTTTTTAGAGATGTTATTCGATTATGCATCCATTTTTTCAAGAGTTAAAGCAAGGTAGCTTAAAGCTTGGCTTAGAACTGACTGATGAAGCTTTAGAATTGTTGTTGCGTTATCAAGATGCACTCGTCCTGTGGAACAAAGCATATAACTTAACCGCAATTCGTGATCCCAAAGAAATGTTGGTTAAACACTTGTTGGATAGTTTAAGTATTTTAAATGATTTACCTCAAGGTCGTTTGTTAGATATCGGAACAGGTGGCGGCATGCCTGGGATGATTATTGCATTGTGTCAGCCAGCGCGTCAGTGCGTGTTGCTTGATTCGAATGGTAAGAAAATTCGTTTTCTGAAACAGTTTATTGCAGATTTAAAATTAAAAAATGTTGTTGCGGTGCAGACGCGCGTAGAAAATGAAGACAGTATCAATGACCTTGGGCAGTTTGATGTGATTACCAGTCGTGCATTTGCTTCATTGACTGATTTTGTCGCTGCCTCAAAACCTTATATGCATGAGAAAAGCATTATTGCTTCAATGAAAGGATTAGTGCCTACAGAAGAAGTGGATGCACTGAAAGATCATTGGCAATGTGATATTGTAGAACTGCATGTGCCGCGACTGGATGAACAACGTCATTTACTTTTATTAAAACAGATCTAAAACAGACAAAGGATTGGGGTTACCATGGCTCAAATTATTGCTATCGCAAACCAAAAAGGTGGCGTCGGTAAAACCACAACAGCCGTAAATTTGGCTGCCTCTTTGGCAGTATTGAAAAAGCGTGTTTTATTGGTCGATATGGACTCTCAAGGCAATGCCACAATGGGGTCTGGAATTCAAAAAAATGATTTATTGTATTCAGTTACTGATGTGTTGCTGAGTGAAGTTCCAATTGAAACAGCGATTACTAAAGCTGAAGTCGGTTATAAAGTTTTAGGTTCAAATCGTGATTTGGCTGGTGTAGAGCTGGCAATTGCAGAACAAGAAGGGCGTGAATTTATTTTACGTAATGCTTTGCAACAGATTGAAAAAGACTTTGATTACATTATTGTCGATTGCGCTCCAAGTCTCAGTTTGATTACAGTAAATGCACTGGCTGCAGTTGATGCTGTCATTATTCCAATGCAATGTGAGTATTATGCACTGGAAGGTCTTGCAGATTTGACACAAACCATCGATAAAATTCAACAAGCGCTGAACCCTGAGTTGGAAATTATTGGGGTGCTTCGAACCATGTATGATGCACGTAATGCATTGACTCGTGATGTTTCTGCCGAACTTGAACAGTATTTTGGCAAAAAACTTTATGATACAGTGATTCCGCGTAATGTGCGTTTGGCTGAAGCGCCAGCACATGGTTTGCCGATTATTTATTTTGAGAAAAGCTCTAAAGGTGCAATTGCATATTTAAATTTAGCAGCTGAAATGTTGAAAAAGAGTAAAGTGAAAAAAGGAAATAAAGCATGACCGTTAAAAAAAGAGGCTTGGCTAAAGGTCGTGGCTTAGATGCATTATTAGGTTCAATCCAAAAAGAAAAATTACAGCTTGAAGTTCAAGCTTTGGATCATGGTCAGTTAAAACAGATTGATGTCAATCAATTAAAACGTGGTGCATATCAGCCGCGTCGCTTTATTGATGAGCAAGACCTGCAAGAGCTTGCAGCTTCGATTAAAAAACACGGTGTTATGCAGCCGATAGTGATTCGTCCAATTGAGAGTGCTGAAACACCTTACGAAATTATTGCGGGTGAGCGACGTTGGCGAGCTGCACAGTTAGCGGGTTTAACAGAAATCCCCGCAATTGTTCGTGATTTGACTGATCAAGTTGCGATTGCATTGGCATTGATCGAAAACATTCAACGTCAAGATCTTAATCCTGTAGATCAAGCTTTGGCTTTACAGCGTTTCCATGATGAATTTGGTCTAAGCCATCAAGAAATTGCGGATACGGTAGGTAAGGCACGTACAACCGTGAGTAATTTATTACGCCTATTAAGTCTCGATGATGAAATTAAAAATCTGATGCAACAAGGCTTATTGGATATGGGGCATGCGCGTGCCATATTGACCTTGAAAGCCAAAGATCAATTACAAATTGCCAAAATGGTAATTGATCGCAACTTATCAGTTCGTCAAACTGAACAGCTGGTACGTGATTGGAATACGCCTAAACAGGAAAAATCTAAAGACCCACTTGCACCTGATGTGCAGCAATTGACGCAAAAACTTTCGGAACGTTTCAGCGCCAGTGTAAAATTAGATTATAACAAGCAAGGCAAAGGGAAGTTGGTCATCAGTTATAACTCACTTGATGAATTGGATGGTATTTTAAATATCTGTTTAGCAGAACAATAATTTTTTCATGATTGATTAATTTGGGGAACTAAAGATGTGGGAACTTGTTAAAGCCGGCGGTTGGTTAATGCTGCCATTGGTTTTATGTTCGATTTTTACAGTTGCAATTTCGATCGAGAGATTTATACGACTAAAACGATCTTTAGTTCTGCCTAAATCATTGATGCTGTATAAAGGACGAGATATTGATGAGGTTCTAGATGTTTTGGAACAGGATCAGTCTGCGCGCCAATCAGCATTGGGGTATATTTTTAAAGATGCCGTGGATGCTTATTCGCAAGGTGAAGAATACGCGCGCGCGCAAATGGAAGTGACAGCTTCACGTGAAATCGGATATTTAGAAAAAAACATCAATTTCTTGGGGACTTTAAGTGCTGTTGCACCTTTGTTGGGTTTGTTAGGCACAGTAATTGGGATTATCGAGTCATTTTTAGTGATTGATTTGGGTTCAACTGCAAATCCAACCATGATGATTCCAGGTATATCAAAAGCGTTGATCACAACAGCCGCTGGGATGTTGATCGCAATTCCTGCTCTGTTTGCTTATCGTTATTTTCAACGTTTGGTACAGGAATATGTGGCTGAATTAGAACAACAATCAACATTATTTCATGCAGCATTATTTTTTCAAAAACACCTTGAAAGTGCACAACGAAAAGCAGGTTAAGGCTGAGCTGGAGGTGTTTTATGAAATTTAAACGAAGAACGGTTGAAGATATTCATATCAACCTTACCCCATTGATCGATTGTTTATTGTTTATCTTGGTGATTTTGTTATTGACCACCACTTTTAATCAACAGAGTCGTATCAATCTGTCTTTACCTGATGCGCAAGGTGTTCCGCCAAAAGAATACAAAAACAAGATTGAAGTCATGGTAGACTCGACAGGTCATTATGCGGTAAACGGTCAGGCACTTTCCAGTAAAGAGTCTGCTGATTTAAGTACTGCGATCAAACAGGCAGCCAATGATAAACGTGATTTAATGTTTGTCATTGCCGCTGATGCGAAAGCCACTCATCAAGATGTTATTCGAGTAATGGATGTCGCAGGACAACTGGGTTTCGTCAATATCAATATCAGTACTAAAGTTCCATCTCGAGGTTATTAATTCGTGAATCAAGATTTTAAGGTTTATATTCGCCTATTGGCATATTTGAAGCCATATTGGGGGGCAGCCTTACTCGTTATTGTCGGATTTGGAATAAATGCAGCCACTGAAGTCTCAGTTGCTAAGTTACTCAAATATATTATTGATGCGATTCAAAGCGGTAGCCGTAGTGATCTCGATTGGTTTCCTGCATTAATTATTTTGCTTATTTTCTTTCGCGGTTTAGGTTTATTCATGGGTGGGTATTTCACCGCTGTGATTTCCAGAAGTTTGGTGTTTAGTATACGCCAAGAAATTTATGCCAAACTGCTCAAACTGCCTGCACAATATTATCTTGATAACTCATCAGGTCATATTACTGCAAAGATTATGTATAACGTTGAGCAGTTAACGGCAGCTTCATCAGAATCACTGAAAACATTGGTTCGAGACGGTACGATTACACTCGGTTTATTGGGCTATTTACTTTATACCAATTGGCGTTTAACACTGTGTATTTTTATCTTTATGCCCATTATTGGTCTGCTGGTACGTAAAGCATCTAAGCGTATGCGTAAACTATCGATTCAAGTGCAAAATACCATGGGTGATGTTAACCATATTGTGCACGAAACAGTAAGCGGTAATGCTGTTGTTAAAAGCTTTGCTGGTGAGGATAGTGAACAAGCTCGTTTTTACAAGTCATCCCAAGAGAATTTAAGACGCGGCTTGAAAATGGTCGTGGTGCAGAATTTAAATAGCCCACTTGTGCAATTGGTGATGTCGTTTGCATTGGGGATTATTATTTGGTTGGCATTACGTCCGCAAATTTTGGGTGATACTTCAGCGGGCGAGTTTGTCGCTTATATCACTGCAGCAGGTTTGTTGGCAAAACCAATTAAAAACTTAACAGATATCAATGAGAAATTACAGCGTGGTATGGCTGCTGCATATTCAGTGTTTGAGGTTTTAGATTTACCACAAGAAGAAAACACGGGTACAAAGACTCCTGAGCTACAAGGCAATATTAAATTTGAGCATGTTGATTTAACCTATAAAAATAATGTCAAAGCAATTGATAATTTATCATTAGATATACAATCAGGACAAACTGTCGCACTGGTTGGTCGTTCTGGGGCTGGAAAATCATCACTTGTTAATATGTTGGTGCGTTTCCAAGAAAAAAGCGCAGGTGAAATCTATTTAGATGATTTACCGATTTGTGATATTGAATTGACATGTTTACGTTCGCAAGTTGCGATGGTCAACCAACAAGTGGTTTTGTTTGATCGAACTGTTCGTGAGAATATTGCCTATGGTCAGTTGGAAGCAGCCACAGAAGAGCAAGTAATAGCTGCTGCAAAAGCGGCTTATGCACATGATTTTATCATGGCATTGCCAAAAGGCTATGATACGCCATTGGGTGCGCAGGGGCTTAGCCTATCAGGAGGGCAACGTCAACGAATTGCGATTGCACGTGCACTTCTTAAGAATGCGCCTATTCTTATTCTGGATGAAGCGACCAGTGCTTTAGACAATGAATCTGAGCATTTCATTCAGAAAGCCTTTGATGAAGCAATTTTAGATAAAAATCGAACAACGATTGTAATTGCGCACCGTCTTTCGACTATTGAAAATGCAGATAAGATTGTGGTTATGGATAAAGGGCGTATTATAGAACAAGGTAGCCATGCTGAATTGTTGGCAAAACACGGCGCTTACTATCAGTTACATGAACGCAATTTTGAGGAATAACGGATGTCTCTCGCGCAAATCATTCAAGATGCTTGGAATAAACAATCCAAGTGGTTGATTGTACTGCGTCCGTTGTCATGGCTATATCAATTTGGTTTTGTTCTCAATAAACAATTGTATCAATTTGGACTCAAAGAAACGTATAAAGCTCCAGTCCCGGTGATGATCATTGGAAACATCACTGTAGGTGGAAGTGGGAAAACTCCACTTTTGATTCAGTTGGTCAAATATTTACAACTTAATCAGGTTCGTGTCGGTGTGATTAGTCGTGGTTATGGGGGTAAGGGTCCATTTCCTGCACTGGTAACATTAGATTCCTTACCTGAAGCGGTGGGTGATGAGCCTTGTTTGATTGTGCAATCGACTGATGTGCCTATGGTGGTTGGCGCAAATCGCCGTGCAAGCATTGAGCTGTTGCTTCAGCGTTATGATTTGGATTTGATTATTAGTGATGATGGTTTGCAGCATTGGGCATTGCAACGACAGATTGAATGGATTGTTTTAGATAATAATCGAGGCTTAGGGAATAAAAAAATGCTTCCCGAAGGTTATCTGCGAGAACCAATCAGTCGTTTAAAGCAAAGTACAGTGATTGAACATGCGCAACAGCCACATTCACCATTGAACATGCATTTAGAGGTTGCCGAACCTTATTTGTTAAATCCTTTTTTTGATCAAGCTGAAGCTTTTGACCCCACGCTCGATTATTATGCGGTGGTGGGTATTGGGTTCCCACAGCGATTCTACAATACTCTGGAAAGTATTGGTGTGAGCCAATTTCAATGTCATGAGTTCCCAGACCATCACGATTATGAAATTGATGATTTACAATTTGAAGATGCAAATCCAATCATTACGACTGAAAAAGATGCGGTGAAATTACTGGCTTTATTAAAAGATCATCCTGAATTTAATCGCGAAATTTGGGTGGTTCCAGTCGGTGCAGTACTCTCAGAAGAATGTTATTTGCTCCTTAATCAACAACTCTCTCAGCTTGGTATTGATCTAATACAAGGTTAATTTGATGAAACATATTGTTATTCCTGCACGTTTTTCGAGTACACGTTTACCTGGAAAGCCACTTTTAGAAATTCATGGTCGTGCAATGATTCTGCGTGTCGTTGATCAAGCAAAAAAAGTTCAGGGGTTTGATGATCTGTGTGTGGCAACAGATGATCCACGTATTGCCGAAATTTGTCGTCAGGAAGGTGTGGATGTGGTGATTACAGATCCTAATCATCCCTCGGGTACTGATCGTCTGAGTGAGGTTGCTCGAATCAAAGGTTGGGATGCAGATGATATCATTGTCAATGTGCAAGGCGATGAACCTTTACTCCCTGCACCTTTGGTCATTCAAGTCGCAACACTGCTTGCCGAAAATCCACAATGTTCAATGTCAACACTATGCGAACCCATTCATCAGCTTGAAGAGTTCCAGCGTGAAAGTATTGTTAAAGTGGTCATGTCAAAGTTTAACGAAGCGCTTTATTTCAGTCGTTCACCGATTCCGTATGAACGTAAAACTGGACAACTGAATGATCAAACATTACATCAATCTGCATATCGACATTTAGGTTTGTATGCGTATCGGGTGAAATTGTTACAAGAATATGTGACTTGGGATATGGGCACTTTGGAGCGTTTAGAGAGCCTTGAACAATTACGTGTTTTAGAGAATGGACATCGTATTGCCATAGATATTGCACAAGTCAATTTACCGCCAGGTGTGGATACACAAGCAGATTTAGATCGTTTAAATGCCTTAGATGTTTCTGTTTTTAAATAATTTATATTTAAGCTATTTATTTTTAGGTCTTCAATTTATGGATGCATCAAGTTCTCAGGTTTACCCTTGGCAACAACAAACATGGGATACACTGACTACACGTTTTCCCAAATTAGGACACGGTCTGCTATTTTATGGTAAAAAAGGCTGTGGCAAAGATGCTTTTGCACAGCATTTTTTGTCATGGGTTTTATGTTTAAATAAGACACCACAAGGTGCTTGTGGTGAGTGTAGCAGTTGTCAGTGGTTAAAATCGGATACCCATCCTAATTATGTCAATATCACGACCGATGAAGAGAATAAGAAACAAAACGCGAAAATTAAGATCGAGAAGATCCGTGATTTACTACCATTTGTGCAACAGACAGTAGATGGTTGGCGCGTTATTGTGATTGAACCCGCTGAAGCATTAAATATTGCTTCAGCAAATGCATTATTAAAAACACTCGAAGAGCCTGGTGAACGGGTATTAATTATTTTGTTGGCGGATCATTATCTAAAGCTTCCAGCAACAATTCGTAGTCGATTACAGCATTTTGCGATGGATCGTATTACTCCTATACAAACAGAGCAGTATTTACAGCAACAACTTCCTGTAGAAAAACATGCTCAAATTCAGTTGTTGATGAACTTATCTAACAATATGCCTTTACAAGCACAGTCCCTTGCAGAATTGGATTGGCTGAATCGGCGTGGGGAATTTTTGCAAGATTGGTTCAAACTGGTCAGTCAAAAAAGCATGCCAATGCAGTTTGCTTCAAAATGGAATAAAGAACTGAGTTTTTATGATCTGATTCAAATGTTTGAATACTTGTTGTCGGATATAATTTGTGTCAAGCTGAATCAAGTTGTCAAAAATTCAGATTTAGTGTTTTCAGAGATTGTCATGCAATATGATTTACAAACACTGTTCTCGATTTATGAAAACTTACAACAAGCGAAACTCAAAGTTGATCAAAATGTACAAACAAATCTAATTATTGATCAACTCACCATTCAATTAATGAATGTGACATAAAATTTGAATATTTAAGGGGAATAATCATGCAACCACGTATGGGCGGTTTGATTCAAGTGAACATCGCTGATCGAGCAACTTTACAGGCAAGCTATATGCCATATATTTTAGGTGGTGGTTTGTTTGTACCTTCAAAAACCCCAGTCAAAATGGGTGATGAAGTTTTTGTGCTTGCGGGCTTGCCAGATCAATCACAAAAAATTCCTTTAACGGGTAAGGTGATTTGGATCACGCAAAAACAAAATGGTATGAAGCCTCAAGGTTTTGCAATTCAGTTAACTGGTGAAAAAGGCGTCTATTACAAAATGGAAGCAGAAAAACTACTCGCTGGGAGTATGTCTTTGGATCGTCCAAGCTTTACAATGTAAGCCAATTTAGAATATTTAGGAAAGCCTGTGTTTGTTGATACGCATTGTCATTTAACCATGTTAAATCTTGAACCTTATGCAGGCGATTTGGATCTAGCATTACAGCAGGCACGGGATGCAGGGGTCTCTAAATTTATGGGGATTTCTGTGGATTTAGATGACCATATTGTGCTTGCTGATATCGCTGCACGTCATGCCGATGTTGGTTATAGTGTTGGGGTGCATCCTTGTGAAGATCCAGAGATGATGCAGCGCGCAACTGTAGAAAAACTTGTGGAACTTGCACAAACTGAAAAAGTTTGGGCACTGGGTGAAACAGGGTTAGATTACTTTCACAGCACCGAATTTATAGAAGAACAAAAACAATGTTTCGCACGACATATTCATGCATCGCAAATCGTCAACAAACCTGTAGTTGTACATACCCGTTCTGCAAAGCATGAAACTGTCGATATTATACGCGCTGAAAAGTCGACGCATGGTATTTTGCACTGTTTTACTGAGGACTGGGAAACTGCCAAAGCTGTTTTGGATTGTGGCTATTACATTTCATTTTCTGGGATTGTATCCTTTAAAAATGCACAGGATTTAAGAGATGTGGCTAAACAAGTACCACTTGATCGTGTTCTGATTGAAACAGATAGTCCTTATTTAGCGCCGATGCCTTATAGAGGAAAGTCTAACGAACCTAAATACGTTCCCTATGTAGCCAAAGCCTTAAGTGATGTATATGATAAAACACTTGAGGAGATAGCTTTCATTACCACGCAAAATTTTGAAAATCTTCTTCAACAAAAGTAAAGCGCCACTGATTGATAAAATCATGACTAGAAGTGCGTCAATTTATTAACGGATAGAATTAACAAGAGAGTTTATCGGGTGAAGATGGATCGACAGGCTCAATTTAGAGCAAGAGAAGCTTTAATTTTTCAGGTTGCTGAACAATTGCTTTTAGAAAACGGTGAAGCGGGGATGACATTAGATGCACTCGCAGCGGAACTAGATCTAGCGAAGGGAACACTTTATAAACATTTTCAGAGTAAAGATGAACTTTACATGCTGCTGATTATTCGTAATGAACGCATGTTATTAGAGATGGTGCGAGACACTGAAAAAGCTTTTCCAGAGCATTTGGCTTTTTTTATGCTGCACCATTTACATCATCCTGAAAGAGCGGTGTTATTTCATCAAATTGAAGAACGTTTATCGACTACAGGACAAGGGATTTATCACTTGTTTAATGAGCTTTATCAGGTTCGCAAACAACGTCTTCGTCTGATTATTCGGATGACGGAAAGTTATTTGGAGTCCATAAATAGTTTGATGTCAGTACGTGATTATTTGGCTTCGATTTGGTCAATAACACATGGCGGCGCTGCAATACTGAATTCAAGTTTTTATCAACGTTATTTGGGTTGTCGAGATACTTTGCGTGTGGCATTGATTGATCAAGCATTGGCGATTCCCAAACACCCACAAGCTTCAGAACAAGTGGCTTAACGGTTATGAAGCGTATGCCAACATCTCTCAACAATAAAGGTTTTACCTTGATTGAGGTGATGGTTGTCATTGTGATTATCAGCATTATCGCTTCATTGATTGTTTTAAATATTGACGGTGTTGATCAGCGTAAGGCGATGCAAGCACGTGAGATGCTATTGCTTGATTTAAAGCAAATCAATCGTGAAGCCAATGATCAATCCCGTATTTATGCTTTGGATTTTCATGCTGCAACCGATGTCGCTACCGCACAATATGGATTGGTCGAATATATTCCCATGCAGCGAGATCCAGTACAGCGTGTACGTGTGATTGATAACAAGCCTTGGAAAGATGTTACAGATTTTACCCGCCGAAATTTGCCAGATCAGGTTTCATTTTCTATTCAGCCTCAAGAGCATCAGTTTCGAGATGCCAATAATGTGGATTTATTGGGAAATAATGCACCTAAATTGATTTGGTTTGGCAATGGAGAAGCAAAACCTGTCATGATTCAAATGTATTATCAACAAAAACCTGTAGGTGGTGTGATTCGGGTAGACTATTTAGGTAAAGTCGATGAAGAAAAATAAAGGCTTTACCCTTATCGAAGTGGTAGTGGCATTGGCGATCTTTGCTGTTGCAGCAATGGCTTTGACTAAAGTTGCGATGCAATATACCCAATCTACAGCCAATGCCATTCTACGGACCAAAGCACAATTTGTTGCACAAAATGAAATTTCAATGATGATGATTAACCGAGAGTGGTTAACTGGAACAGCTTCAAAACAGATCACGGCTCAAGGTGAAACATGGCAAGTGGATAAAAAAGCAGAGTCTACACTGAGTCCTGATGTGCAAAAAATCGATGTGCAGGTCAGTTTATTTAATACTGATACAGGTAAAGTGGAAGCAGGAATCACCAATATGGTGTTTTATAATTATCCAATCAAAGAAAAATAGTCATGAACGTCGTCCAAAATAAAAACAATAATACTGTCAAAATGCAGAAAAGATCAGGTTTTACTTTGATTGAGCTACTTGTCGCAATTGCTATTTTTGCTGTGCTTTCTGCCTTGGGTTGGAAAATATTTGATTATTTGATTAAGGTCAAAGATCGTAATGTGATGCACGAAGAGAATTTAGGGCAACTCCAAGGTGCATATCAACAAATTCAGCGTGATACATTGCAAATCGTGCCAATTTCAGCCCGAAGTGGTGAACAAGTTGAACCTGCATTGCGCTTAGATCGACAAAAACTATCATTTAGTAAAGCTGGTGTTACAGATCCTTTAAAGCAAGGTCTCTCACCTTATGAGCGAATAGAATACGGTTATGACCAGCAAGAGAAGAAACTATATCGATTAAAGTATTCCAATCTGAATCGAAATAGCTCGGAACAACCATTGTCGAGTGTCATGCTGACGGATGTAGATGCCTATCAAATTGAAATACTCAATCCAAATGAGTCAGATCGTTGGCCAAATGACTTAACTAAAAATGATAGCCAATTACCGCGTGGAATTAAAATGAAAATCACGATTCATGAAGTAGAATATGAGTGGATTTTTAGTTTATTGAATACTGATTTTTTGATAAAGAATAATCAAAATGGATAAATCATTTATACAATTCAAACCACAGCAAGGGATTGCCTTAATTACTATTTTAGTAATGGTGGCTTTGGCAACTATTATTGCTGCATCAATTGCAAAACATCAAAGCTATACCAATGAAAGCACAGGCTTTTTAAAACGTCAAAGCCAAGCCTTGTTCTATGCCAAAAGTGCAGAAGCTTTTTATTCTGAGATATTGGTTCAGGATAGTGAGAATGGGAAAGAGGCTGACTACCTTCAAGAAACATGGGCAAAACCCATGCCAGCCTTTCCAGTGGAAGATGGTTATGTCTCAGGTGTTTTGGAAGATGAATCGGGTAAATTCAATCTCAATAGTTTATTAAACACTGAAGCTAAGCCGAATGAGGCAGCACAGAAATATTTCTCTAAATTGTTGGTGCGTGTTGGTTTACCCGCGGATAACGTTCAGGCGGTTATTGATTGGCAAGATCCTGATAATGAAACGATCGGCGCAATGGGAGCAGAAACAAGCTACTATCAAGGTCTCCCTAAACCTTATTCTGCTGCAAATCGTAAATTTGCCAGTATTGAAGAGTTAAAGTTGGTGCGTGGTTTTGAAGGTACCAAATATGATTTGATTGCGCCTTACATATCAGCTTTACCAGACATCAATACGCGAATTAATGTCAATACAGCACCTGCCATGGTTTTGGCAGCAATCAATGAAAAATTAGATGTCAATAGCATACAAACTGCATTAAATGCACGCCAAGAAAAACTTGAGTATTTTGCCAATGTGGGTGATTTGATGAAAATATCACCCTTTGATAGTTTGGATGCAACGGAAAAAACAGAAGCAGACAAAATTTTTGGCGTGAGATCGAATTATTTTAAAGCAAAAATCGAAGTCTTATTAAGCAACCGTAAGCGTCAATTTACCAGTCATTTGTTACGAAATGATCAGTCGCAAGTGTTTGTATACTCACGAAGTTTGGCACCTTTTTAATTAAAACATTAAAAGAATTATCTGTAAGTTTATTATTCTAAAAGGATTTTTAAGGTTGTAAAAAGGTTGGTTGAGATATTTTATTGAATTGGATAAGCTCAATCCAAGCCAAAAAAGGGGATTATCCTTTTAGCTAATTGTAATGAACGAGAAAATTAATGCTCAGGGTTCGAGTTTTGCTTTATAATCGAGTTTCTTAACCGCTTTGTTTATAAAATTTGGCTCATGTTAATTCGTAAGTTATTTAAGTTTGAAAATGCACATATTGTGCGTAATTGCACATCAGATCGTTGTAAGCGATCTATACATGGGCATAGCTATAAAGTTGAGTTATTACTGAAAGCTTCAAAACTTGATCATGGTCAAATGGTATATGATTTTGGATTGCTGAAAGGAATAATCAAAGAAATTTTTGATAGCTTTGATCATGCGATATGTTTTTGGCAAGAAGATAGTCCTGAGTATATTCAAGCGTGTAAAACATTTAGTGCGCGTTGGGTGGCATTACCTGTTTCACCTTCAGCTGAGCAGTTTTCACGCGTATTTTTCTTTCTTGCGCAACAGGTTCTAAAATCAACCATTACCCAGAATGGTGAAGGTGATGTTGAGGTTTATTCTGTTATCGTGCATGAAACAGATACAGGATATGCGCAAAGCTTTCAGGAAGATATTGAAAACACACAAATGGGACTGCTAAGTTTGGATAAAATTATTTTTTCTGAACAAGTTCAAGTTGAGTGGACAGACCCTGAAATGTATGAAAAATTGAAACAAGGTGTTCAATTTCAAAACCCTGAAGTGGATTTACAGGTTAAAATATAAATTGCGGTTTCAATCAAGAAATCCATTGAGATATAGATACGTTTTTAGGAAATTAAAATTTAGGATGAAAGTTGATGCAATTGTCTGAACTCGAACAAACAAAACTAAATCAAGTTCGGTTAGATCAAAGTTGGAAAGAAGGCTTGGCTGATTTCCTATTAAGTCAGCAAATGGATGATTTGCGTTCTTTTTTAGTGGCTGAAAAAAATGCAAACAAAACCATATATCCACCAAGCTCGCTCATTTTCAATGCCTTAGACACGACGCCTCTTCCAAATGTGAAAGTGGTGATTCTTGGACAAGACCCTTATCATGGTCCTGATCAAGCGCATGGATTGAGTTTTTCTGTACAAAAAGGGGTGGCATTACCTCCGTCTTTACGCAATATTTTTCATGAACTGAATACCGATTTAGGTGTTCCAGTCTCACGACATGGTGATTTGAGTAAATGGGCGCAACAAGGTGTATTACTGCTTAATAGTGTATTGACTGTAGAGGCTGGGCAACCTACATCACATCAGAAACGTGGTTGGGAAAATTTTACCGATCATGTCATTGATGTACTCAATGAGCGAAGAGAGCATATTGTGTTTATCCTATGGGGTGCATATGCTCAGAAAAAAGGACAACGTATCGATCAGAACAAACACCTTGTATTAAAGGCTGCTCATCCATCTCCATTGGCAGCAAATCGTGGTGGTTTTTTTGGTTGTAAGGTTTTCTCTAAAACAAATAATTACCTGAAACAACATGGCATTGAGCCAATCGACTGGCAGCTGGACGCATGACAAATTCTCCCGAAATAAATAACTATCACCCTGATTTGATTATCGAAGAAGCGCAAAATGGTTGGCGCATTATTCGGTTAAATCGCCCTAAATCGCTTCATGCGCTGGATGAATCCATCGTTGCAGCACTATTGAAGCTGTTTGAAGATTTTCATGATGATGATGCAGTCAAGGCAATTTGGTTAGATTCAACTACACCTAAGGCATTTTGTGCCGGTGGTGATGTGCGTAAGCTTCGTCAATTGGTGATTAACAATGAAGTCGAAACTGCCAATCAATTCTTTGAAACGGAATACGCTTTAGATCTATTGCTGCATAACTATGCCAAACCTATTGTTGTTTGGGGTGAAGGTTATGTTATGGGTGGTGGTTTAGGCTTATTTATGGCTGCACCATTCCGTTTGGTGACGCCTTACTCTCGTTTGGCGATGCCAGAAGTGAATATTGGACTTTATCCAGATGTTGGTGCGACGCGATTCTTGGCAGATCGTGGTCCTATCGGATTATTTACTGGTTTAACAGGATCCATCATGACTGCTGCAGGTGGTTATGGAATTGGTTGGGCAACCCACATTTGTGATGCGCAACGTGATGTGGTGTTGCAAAAATTACTCGATATTGATTGGGATCATTATCCTGCTGGTGATTTCCGTGCTTTGGATGACACGCTAAATAGTTTACATCGCCCAGTTTCACCGGGTCCTCTACAAAACTCATTGGATGTAATCCATAGTGTTTGTCGTGGTGTAAACTTTGAACAAGATTATGAAGCGATCATTGGTTTAAGCGATGCACGCAGTGACTGGTTGCGCCAAGCCAGTGAGAACTTACAAAAAGGTTCTCCAAGTACTGCTGCAATTACATGGTTATTATGGCAATGGGGACGCCAAGTTCATTCTTGGGCTGAAGTATTTGAGTTGGAAAAGCAAATTTCTGACTGGAAAATTCGTCATCCAGATTTTGTTGAAGGTGTGCGTGCGCGTTTAGTTGACAAAGATCTTTCTCCAGAGTGGGAAAAGGTTGAATCAAGAACGTTAAAAGGCATTCTTGGACACAATCCGCCGAAAACGACTATTGAAAGTTGGAATGTACTATTGACTCAATATGGCATTATCTAGTCTAAAATGACTGAATTGTCGCAGCAAAATGTTGATGAAAAATGGATGCAACTTGCTTTAGAGCAAGCTGCATTCGCAGCTTCCCTTGGTGAAATACCTGTAGGTGCAGTCTTGGTCAGTCAAGGCCAATTAATTGGCATGGGCTTTAACCAACCGATTGCACAACATGATCCTACTGCACATGCCGAGATTCAAGCACTCCGGCATGCTTGTCTCAATATTCAAAACTACCGACTTCCTGAAGATACCACTTTATATGTAACGCTTGAACCTTGCACAATGTGTGTAGGTGCGTTGATACATGCTAGGGTACATCGGGTTGTATTTGGTGCAGAAGAACCTAAAGCTGGTTCGCTCATCAGTAGCCGAAGGTTGTTGGAGACGGGTTACTACAATCATATATTTGAATATCAAGGTGGATGTTTGCAGCAACAATGTTCACTTCAATTGTCTAATTTTTTTAAAATGCGTCGTGAACAAAAAAAACAATTAAAGCAACAACAAAAGACCTTAAATGACACATTAAAATGATCTAGAATACGGGTGTTTTTAATGACAATTGATATTGTCAAAAATAAATGCGATAAAATATATGACCAGCATAAAAGGATACAATAATGAATTCTATTCAAGTAAAACAAGAGTTTGATGCACCAGTTGAACAGGTATTTGACTTACTGTCGAAACATGCAACCTACAATGTGGCATTTGCGCCTGTACAAGTGGTACGTGTAAAAGATGCGGCTGATCCTGAACGTCCAGATGGATTAGGGTCGATTCGTCGTATGGGATTTGGTCCGATTAAACCAATTCAAGAGCAAATCACGTATCTAGATGTCAATAAACGTATCGAATATAAGTTGATTAAGAATCCACTCATCAAACACCATATTGGAATTATTGAGTTTGAAGAGCTTTCACCAAATAAAACCCGTGTTAACTATACGATCGAATTACAAGCACGTGCACCTTTTGTGAGTAAATTAATACTTGCACAGCTTAAACTAGCGATTACACTTGGCTTTAAGAAACTTGCAAAGTCTGTAGCTTAATTGGAAATACAATGACAATTCAAATTATCACGATTGATGGACCGAGTGGTTCTGGTAAGGGAACACTGGCAGCAAAACTCGCAGATCATTATCAATTTCATCTCTTGGATTCTGGGGCGCTCTATCGTTTGCTTGGGTTGTCGTTACATCAAAAAGCATTGTTGGATACTTTGGATGATGTGGATACACTTCAACAAAGCGTTACAATTGCAATGCATTTGGATATTGTGTTTAAGACGACTGAAACGGGTACAACTATTTTACTCGATGGGGAAGATGTGACCCAAACCATCCGTACTGAACGGGTGGGGGAATTTGCTTCAAAAGTTGCTGCAATTCCAGCGCTTAGGGCGGCTTTGGTTGAACGTCAGCATGCATTTGCTCAAATGCCTGGTTTGGTTGCAGATGGTCGAGATATGGCGACTTCGATCTTTCCACAAGCGCAAGCTAAAATATATCTCACCGCATCGGCTGAGTCCCGTGCAGCACGTCGTGTAAAACAGTTGCAGGGAATGGGGCTGGATGTTAAAATAAGCGACATTTTAGCTAATATACAAGCTCGAGATAAGCGAGATATGGAACGCGCAGTCGCTCCACTCAAGCCAGCAGTAGATGCTTATATCATCGATAGTTCGGAATTGAACATTGATGAAGTATTTAAACTGATGACTGATTATGTCGATACTCATTTAGCTAAGTAACGAATATTTAATTAAATATTAGCAAAAGCATAGCTTGATCAGTTTCATATGGACTATGTAGATGCTTAACTAAACCGGCCTTGTCTGATCCAAGACCGCTGACTTTTCTAGGTATATCATGACCGAATCTTTTGCAGCCCTCTTTGAAGAAAGCGAATCAACTCTTAATATCGACAAAGGTGCCGTTATTAAAGGTATCGTTGTTAGCATCGACTCTGACTGGGTTACTGTTGACACTGGCCTTAAATCTGAAGGTGTTGTTGCACGCTCAGAATTCTTAAACGAACAACGTGAACTTGAAGTTCAAGTTGGCGACGAAGTTGATGTTGTTGTTGAAGCGCTTGACAACGGTATGGGTCAAACAGTTTTATCACGTGAAAAAGCGAAACGTGCTGAAACTTGGACTAAACTTGAAAAAATCTTTGAAGACGGCGAAATCGTTACTGGTGTTATCTCTGGTAAGGTTAAAGGCGGTTTCACTGTTGACATCGGTCCAGTTCGTGCATTCTTACCTGGTTCATTGGTAGACACTCGTCCTATCCGTGACACAACTCACCTTGAAGGTAAAGAGTTAGAATTCAAAGTAATCAAACTTGATGCTAAACGTAACAACGTTGTTGTATCTCGTCGTGCTGTTATGGAAGCTGAATCTTCAGCTGACCGTGAAGCGCTTCTTTCTCAATTGGAAGAAGGTCAAACAGTTACAGGTACAATCAAAAACCTTACTGATTACGGTGCATTCGTTGACCTTGGTGGTATTGATGGTCTTCTTCATATCACAGATATGGCTTGGAAACGTATCAAACACCCTTCAGAAGTTGTTGAAGTGGGTCAAGAAGTTACTGTTAAAGTACTTAAATTTGACAAAGAACGTAACCGTGTATCTTTAGGTCTTAAGCAATTAGGCGAAGATCCTTGGTTAGCGATCATGAACCGTTATCCTAAAGGTTCTATCGTTAAAGCGCGTGTAACGAACTTAACTGACTACGGTTGTTTCGCTGAAATCGCTGAAGGCGTTGAAGGTTTAGTTCACGTTTCTGAAATGGATCACACCAACAAAAACATCCACCCATCTAAAGTTGTTCAGATTGGTGATGAAGTTGATGTTATGGTTCTTGAAGTTGATGAAGAGCGTCGCCGCATTTCATTGGGTATCAAGCAAACTCGTGCGAACCCATGGGAAGAATTCTCTAAGTCACACGACAAAGGTGAAAAAGTTTCAGGTACGATTAAGTCAATCACTGACTTCGGTATCTTCATCGGTTTACCAGGCGGTATCGATGGTCTAGTTCACTTGTCTGATATTTCTTGGAACGAACAAGGCGAAGATGCCATCCGTCGTTACAAGAAAGGTGATACAGTTGAAGCTGTTATCTTGTCTGTAGATGCAGAAGGTAACCGTATCAGCCTTGGTATCAAGCAAATGAACAGCGATCCGTTCAATGACTTCTTAGCTGCTAACGAACGCGGTGCGTTGGTTAAAGGTACAGTAACTGCAGTTGACGCTAAAGGCGCTACTGTTAAGTTAGCTGACGAAGTTGAAGCTTCTTTGAAAGCATCTGAAATCAACCGCGATCGCGTTGAAGATGCAACTAAATTCTTAGAAGTTGGTCAAGAAGTTGAAGCTAAAATCATCAATGTAGATCGTAAATCACGTTCTATCAACTTGTCGATTAAAGCGAAAGACGAAGCTGAAGAGAAAGAAGCAGTAGCTAACTTGAAGACAGCTGCAAATGGTCAAGACAATGGTCCTAAGACTATTGGTGATTTGATCAAAGCGCAAATGAACCACTAAGTTATTGTTAAGAAGTATTATTTAATGTAATTAATTAATATTTTTTATTCAAATACTGTAAAAGGTAGCGTAGTATATGATGACTGCGCTACCTTTTTGTATTTAAAAAGGATATTATCTAGTGTATGTCAAATAGCATTAAAATTAATGAGGTCTTAAATGACAACTGAAGCACTTAATAAGTCTGACTTAATAGAAAGAATTGCTCTCAAGAACCCACATTTGGCAGAGCCATTGGTTGAAGAAGCAGTAAAAATTATGATTGATCAAATGATTGCATCATTGTCTTCAGATGATCGTATTGAAATTCGTGGTTTTGGTAGCTTTGCACTACACCACCGTGAGCCGCGTGTAGGTCGTAATCCTAAAACAGGTAAGTCTGTAGAAGTTGCAGCGAAAGCAGTGCCGCACTTTAAGCCTGGTAAAGCATTGCGTGATGCAGTAAACGAATCTGCTAACTAATAAAATTCGAATGGGGTGATTATGCGCTATTTCTTAGTTGCATTACTGTTGGTGGTATTTGGCTATGCTTTAGCATTAGTCCTACAAAATCCTGCTGAACTACCAGTAGACTTGTTGTTTACTCAGGTACCAGCAATGCGTTTAGGGCTATTACTATTATTGACTTTAGTCCTCGGAATTGTTCTTGGATTGTTGCTTGGTGTACAGGTTTTCCGTGTATTCCAAAATGCTTGGGAAGTTAAGCGTCTTCGTAAAGATATTGATCATCTCAGAAAGGAACAAATTCAGACTGCGCAATTGGCTGCTGCTGAAGCTGCTGCAAATGCTCGTCATGAAAAGACGGTATTAGATATTCAACCTGAAAACAAGAATTCTAATCCTCTTTAATCATTATGCTAAAAAAGCGCTTTATCTCACTGGTAAAGCGCTTTTTGCTTTCTTATTGATTCTTAAAATCGTACTACTTGATCAAGCGAAACACAGTAGTAACAAGCGTAGATACGAGAATAATACTGATCAGCGAATAATTTTTCCAAATTAGATACAAACCGACAGCGACACCGATAATTTTAGCAAAATCAGTCGATTCGTTGCCTTCAAAAAAAGTACTCAAGATTGCAATCGAAAAAAGTAAAGTGGTTGCTGCATCATTAAACAATTGTTCTTGCTGTTTACTGATCGAAAAATAATGATTAAATGCCAAGCCTGAGTAGCGAATTAGGTATGTGCCACCTGCAAGAATCATAATACCAATTAAAATAATCATTTGTTGATTCATGTTATTTTCTTCCTGCAATTAGACCCAACAAGGACATGAGTATTGGGATTCCAGTTGGAAGAAAAGGAACTGTTGCTAAACTTATTATTGCACCTGTGATTGCGGATCTCCGTGTTGATTTTCGCTTTAATGCCTTGAATGTAAGTGCAAACAGCACTACAGGAAAAATCGTATCGATTCCTAAAAGTTTTGTATACTCTAGCTGGCTTCCCATAAGATAACCTATCAATACGCCTAAGGGCCAAGTCAGCAAAATTCCCATTCCACAAAGCCAATATGCACTTCGTTTTAGAATGTCTGTTGATTGTGTAAGCCCGAATAATACACTTTCATCATTCATGATATGACTTGCAAAAAACTTAAACTTATTATTTTCAATAAAATGATGTACAGCTAAACCAAATGGGAGGTGGCGAAGATTGATTAAAAGCCCAGCAATTGCAGCAGTAATTGGGCTGCTCCCAGAAGCGATCATGCCAATAAATGTAAATTCAGCAGCACCTGCCAGTACGCAACTTGATAGAAGCAATGGAATCCAGATTGGCAGGTGATAGTTGACAGCAAGTGAGCCTAAGGAAACACCAATTAATCCTGTGGCTATACAAATAATCACAATAGATTTGACAAGAGGTCTAGGTAAGCTTTTAATTTCTTTATACTTCATCAGATTCAGCCTGAATTTAGAGTGTAGGATTGTTCGATATAATGAACAGTCATTTGTTATAATAGTTTGATTGTGATTGTTCGTCAAATCGAACGATCGTATTTTTTGAGTGAAATAATGACGATACCTATTGAAATCATTGCAACCAATTTACAAAGAGAACGAAAAAGTGCAGCCTTGTCCTTAGGAGAGGTTGCAAGACGTGCAGGCATCGCGAAATCTACACTCTCTCAGCTTGAGTCTGGACAGGGTAATCCTAGTCTGGAAACATTATGGGCATTATGTGTGGCTTTAAATATTCCTTTTGCTAAACTGGTAGAGGTACAAACACAATCATCGCAAGTTATTCGCTATGGAGAAGGTGCTTCTGTAACTTCTGAAATATCGAATTATCAAGCAGTCTTGTTAGCAACATGTCCACCGAATGCAAGACGTGATGTGTATATTTTAACGACTCAACCAGGAGAACCTCGTTGTAGTCAACCGCATCCCGTAGGGAGTGTAGAGCATATTATTATCATGCAGGGATCAGCGAAAGTAGGTTTGGTCAATGCTTATGAAGTTCTAAAAGCTGGTGATTATATGTCTTATCCAGCAGATCAAGCGCATATCTTTGAAGCACTCGAGCAAGATACACGTGCAATTCTAATTTCTGAACAGAGATAGTGCATTTTGCAATGTTAAAACTGGGTTTTTTAGTGAAGTCGGTTTTCTGCTTCTCCTAATCACTTTATAATGTGCCAAATTTTATGTGATGGAATGAAGATCCGTGAGTATTATTGTTGCCTTAGATGCAAAAAGCCAATATGACGCCCTAAAAATTGCTGATCAGCTCGATCCATCACTATGCCGTTTAAAGGTGGGTAAAGAACTATTTACTCATGAAGGTCCAAGTGTCGTTAAAGCATTGCATGATAAAGGCTTTGAAGTATTTTTGGACTTGAAATTTCATGATATTCCAAACACGACTGCTCAGGCAGTATGTGCTGCGGCTGACTTAGGCGTATGGATGGTGAATGTGCACGCTTCTGGTGGTCGTAAGATGATGGAGACCTGTGTAGAGCGTTTAAAAGCAGGTAATTATTCTACACAACTGATCGCTGTAACTGTTTTGACCTCAATGGGGCGTGAAGATCTACGAGATATTGGTTTAGATATAGAACCTTTTGAGCAAGTGAAGCGTCTTGCCAAACTCACTCAAGACAGTGGTTTGGATGGTGTAGTCTGTTCTGCACAAGAAGCAAAAATGTTACGCCAAGAGCTAGGTGCAGAATTTGCGCTTGTTACACCTGGGATTCGCCCAGCAGGTGCAAATGCAGACGATCAAAAACGTATCGTTACACCTAAACAAGCGATGCTTGATGGTTCGACACATTTAGTCATTGGTCGACCGATTACTCAATCGGAAAATCCAAGCCAAACACTTCAAGATATTCTCGCAACGCTTTAAAAAGTAAACCCTCTTTCAATATTGAAAAGAGGGTTATTTTTGGTTGCATTATAAAGAACATTTTAATCTAACGATGTATGAAAAACATTCGAAATTATAAATCGTTTAAAGTGCTGCCAATATGCTGACCGCAATTGGAGCAAGTACAGACAGGACAAAACCACTGACCATCGCATGTGGAATAAAGTCATTGCCGCAGGCTTGTTTTACCATAGGTAATGTGACATCCATTGCTGTTGCACCAGCTGAAGAAATTGCAGATCGTGGGTAACGCCATCCAATCAGATACATAAATAAAATTGCAAATATTTCTCTAAATAAATCATTCATTAAAGCCACACTACCTAAGTGAGCGTTCTTTAATTCTGTTACTACAATCCCAGTCATAGAATAGAAACCATAACCTTGCGATAACATGATTAAATCTCTCATACTGATGCCTTGTATCAAGAAAAATGAAGCGATTGCACCAAAGAGTGAACCGATTACACATGCCAAAGGAACCAGCATGATTTTCCAATTTAACCAAGAACGATCCAGTGGTGAATAAGCTAGATCCAAACCGATCAACAGCATATAAACTAAAAGTAGGTTCCATGTACTGATATGTAAAGGTAAATCAGCAGCATGTGCAAACTCAGCCAGTGCATAACCGATTGCCAAAGCGACAAAGGCATAACTAATATTTAATAACGAACCGAGCAATAACTCAGCAGAGACTTTACCTTGGGCGGGTTTAAATCCAATCGCTTTAAACACGATGTAGCAACAGATAAAAGCACCCAATGATGTGGTTAATGCGATCGTCAGGGCGCTGGTTAATATTTGTGCAGGACTGGCAATATTGTGAATGGTCTGAGAAAATTCGATGGCAATCGCAATCAGTAAAATATAAGTGAAATAAGGTAATATCTTGAACGCGATTTTTTCAATAATTTGAGGAATTCTTCGAGCGAGAATAAATCCTAAAAACAAGCAAAATAATAGTTGAAAAATTAACCAAAGCGATTGCATAAAAAATAGATAGGCAGTGAAAACCTATCTATTATAGCGAAGCTTTTAAAAGCTGCTTGCAATATTATGTCCTGATTATCAAAAAATTATGCGGCTTGAGATTTGGCTTGAAGTTTTTGTTTGTTTCCTAACAGTCTAAAATCACTCGGATTAAGCTTGCGTGTTTCTAACCAAAACTTCCAGGTATATGTAGGCCAAAGCGCAAAGTTTTTACCGCCATCCTGTTGATACCAACTCACACAACCTGACTGCCAAACGGTACCTTCAAGTTGCTTTTGAACTTTTTCATTAAATTGATCTTGAATTTCTGCTTTAACGACAACAGCTTGCGTTTGGGTTTTTTGCACCATTTGAATCAATTGTAAAATATAATTGACTTGGGATTCGATCATGAAAATAACAGAGTTATGCCCTAATACAGTATTCGGTCCAAGTAATTGGAATAGATTTGGAAAGCCTTTGGTAATGACACCATAGTAGCTTTCTGCGCCATCTTTCCAAGCTTGTTTTAATTCAAGACCATTTTCCCCATAGCAATCAAAAGATTTTAAGTAAATGCGTGGATCAGTAATAAAACCAGTACCATAGATTAAACAATCAATTTGGCGTGCTTTACCATCTTTCGTGATGATGCTGTCTTCCGTTATTTCTTGAATAGCATCAGTAATCAGTTCAACATTGTCACGATTGAAAGTTGGAAAATATTTATTTGAAATAAGGATGCGTTTACAGCCCATAACATAATCAGGAATGAGTTTTTTCGCTGTTTGTTGATCTTTGACTTGGAATTTAATGAAGGCTTCAGCAAGTTTTTGACCGTATTTCATGATTTGTGGTTTAACAATAGGTACTACACGCGACTCATTCGACCAATATAAACGGGCACGATGTAGTTTTCTAAACCATTCAAAGCGCTGAAATAGCTTTTTATCAAGCGTATTGTAGGCACGCTCATCACGTGGGATTACCCAAGCAGGTGTCCGTTGTAATACATAGAGATTTTTGACTTTGGCAGCGATTTCAGGAATGTACTGAATTGCACTTCCTCCAGTCCCAATGGAGGCAACATTCTTTTGATTTAGATTATATTTATGGTTCCATTGAGAGGAGTGAAACACTTCACCTTTAAATTTTTCAATGCCTTTAATCTGTGGAATTTGTGGAACATGCAGAGGACCAGATGCAAAAATAACAAATTGTGCATCAATTTGCTGACCATTTTTTAATGCTAAATGCCAATTAAACTGATCTTCGTCATATTGTGCAGAAATCACTTCTTGGTTAAATTGAATATATTTTTTTAAATCATATTCTTGAATCAAATCTTGGATATAATCAAAAATCTCAGGTGCTTCCGCATAACGTTTTGACCAATCAGTTTTGGGGGCGAATGAAAGTGAGTACATGTGCGATTGAACATCACAAGCAGCACCAGGGTACTGGTTTTCACGCCAAGTACCGCCCACATCATTGGCTTTTTCAAGGATAATGAAGTCATGGATATTGGCTTGTATTAAGCGAATTGCCATGGCTAATCCCCCAAAACCTGCTCCAATAATTGCAACTTGTGTTGATTTTGCTTTAACCGCAGATGTTGTACTCATTTTTCTTTACTCTGAGTTTTCCAGTTTTGCATAGAATATAGAAATTGTAGAATTTGAAATATGATTGCACTGACATGAAAATTGATATATTCGGCAATTTCCAAAAAGTTGACTTTGTAGTAAAAAGTTTGGGTGAAAATGAAATGATGATGAAATGAAGCGATCGATTCTCGGTTTAATGTATTTAATTCACGGTATGCGTAATGCGGGAATTGATGTTGACTCACGTCTTGCAAGTGTCGGGATTAAAGCTGATGCACTTGATCCGAGTTCAATTATTCATCCCAGTTTAGAGTGGGATATTCAGAAAATTATCGGTCAAGGTGTACAGCCTGAAACAGGTTTATTCATTGGTCAGCATTATTCTCTAGCAGGATATGGTCCTTTATTGATGCTATTGGTGACTTGCAGTAATGTCGGTGATGCAATTCAAAATGGGATTCGTTATCAAGGTTTGACTTATCTGTATGGAGTACTTGGACTTGAAAAAGGCCATCATCAAATTGCACTGACTTATCAACCAGTGGATTTGGAAACCGAAATGGGTTTACTTCGGGCGCAATGTGAAATTTCAGGGACCTATAAATTTCTTGACGATATTTATAAAATGATGGGATTAACTGCACCAAGTGTCAGAATTGAATTACCGTTTCAGCAACCTCAAGATCCCAGTATTTTAAAACAATACCATGATTATTATGGTTCAGATTTACACTTTAATTGTGATAACGCTGCATTTTGGATTAATGAAGATGTGATGCAATTGCCCATACCTTCAGCTGATCCCATTACCCATCGGGTGTATGAGGCAAAATGTATTGCTGAAATTGAGCGTTTAAATGCTGAGGAACAGAAAGTTGCTCCGCTGATTCAACGTGTCAATGATTATTTGGAATTACAACAAGGTGTTATTCCATCGATGGCTGAGGTTGCACAGGCTTTAAATGTTCCTGAGCGTACCTTGCGCCATCAGTTGCAACAATTGAATACCAGCTATAAACAGATTCGAGAGCAGTTAATTAAACATAAAGCTTTACGTTTGATTGAATACAAAGAGTATTCGATTGAAGTGATTGCCGAATTGTTAGGCTATTCAGAACCCGCGGCATTTAATCATGCGTTTAAGCGTTGGTTTGGACAAAGCCCGCGACAGTACGGTAAATAAACAGGTGGTGTTAAAATGAAATACAGTATCGAAATTATGCCAAAGTTTTATTTATCAAAAATGAATCTTCGATATACTTCCTTTAGCCTTTAAAAGTAACAATACGATATGTTATTAGATCAGAATAGAACTTCCTCAACAGCATTTACTCCCGTTTCACCTGCTGAGCGTTATGCCAAAGCATTATCCTCTGGGCAATTTTTACCAGATGATGCTCAAGCACAAGCAGTACATGAGCTGGAACGTGTATGGCAAGAGCTGATTAATCGTTATAAAGCTTCAAAAAAGGCTTTTCGTCGTTTCCGTCGCCAAACAGCGCCAAAAGGGGTTTATATGTGGGGTGGCGTTGGACGAGGGAAAACATGGTTAATGGATCAATTCTACGAGTCCATCCCATTTCGTCGTAAAACACGCATGCATTTTCATCACTTTATGCAATTTGTTCATAAAGAACTTAATAAATTATCTGGGCAGCGTAATCCTTTGGATATTGTGGCAGATCAGATTTACAAAGAAGCGGTTGTTATTTGCTTTGATGAATTTTTTGTGTCCAATGTGACTGATGCAATGATTTTGAGTGACTTGTTCCAGAAATTGTTCACTCGTGGCATTACTTTAGTAGCAACCTCAAATATTGCGCCAGATGGCTTATACAAAAATGGTATCCATCGAGATCGTTTTATCCCAACCATTGAAATGGTGAAAACCCATTGCGTCGTTTTAAATGTAGATGCTGGGGTAGATTATCGTTTACGAGTATTGAAACAGGCACAATTGTTTAAAGCGCCGCTAACCGATGATCATAAAGTGTGGATGGCAAAACGTTTTAGTGCTTTGACAGCTTCACAGACGGTGTCGGAAGAACCTATTACGATTAATAATCGTATTGTTGAAACTCTGGGACATACTGAAGATGTATTATGGTGTGATTTCAGAGAGCTATGTATGAAGCCGCGTAGCCCATCTGACTTTATTGAAATTGCAAATATTTATAATACTGTTCTTGTGAGTAATGTACCGCATTTGACTGATTTGCTTTCAGAAGGAACACGTCGTTTTATTTATTTGGTCGATGAGTTTTATGATCGTGGAGTAAAATTATTATTAACTTCTGAAGATTCAATTATTGAAATTTATCAAGGTGAAAAGCTTGCCTTTGAAATTGAGCGTACACGTTCGCGTTTGCTAGAAATGCAGTCTGATGAATATTTACAGTCTGAACATCGTCTGATTAAAGGCAACAGTGAATTAGAAGTTGAATAATTGATTTATGTATGTAAAAAGCGATCTTGGTCAACAAGATCGCTTTTTTATGCAAGCTATAGTCAAACCGCCTGATTATTCATACAAGTGATTTGGATGATTCGTTTATTTTGTACTTTTGAATCATAAACAGTCTTGCTATCACGAGGCGACATGGATGTCGCCATGTTGAGCGGGGGGATGAGGATGTACCCCTCGCTCAACGGAAGATTTTTGTTACTTTTCATCTCTGAAAAGTAAAGTATCGCCTACGCAAAACAATTTAAACTTTAGAGCTAAAGCGTGGCAGTGTTAGCTTTATATCATTAAACAATATATTGATCGTTTTAATTTTATTGATCAAGAGAAATGATATTCTACTGTATGAATTTTTCAACAGATTGACTATATAAATAAAACTTCAAGCTCAATATTTTCCCATCCGCATAAGCTGATGGGCATGTATTGAATGATTCTTTAGACACTTCGTCTGCAAAGATAGAAGTTAGCCCACTTGAATTTCTGTAGTAGGGTGGCGCACACGACTTTTATTCGGGGTTGCAATCAAATAAGCTAATGTAAGAGGACCTAGACGTCCAGCAAACATGAGACAAATTAAGGCAATTTGACTGCCTGCATGCAGATTTTCAGTTATCCCTCGCGATAAACCAACAGTGCATGCTGCGGAGACCGCTTCAAATAGTAAATCTAAAAACTTTTTATCTGGTTCAAGGATCAATAAAGTAAAAAAACCAATCAAAATCAAAAGAGAAGTGATGGCTATGACTGCAAGGGCTTTAAATGTAGCTTGATGAGAAACAGAATGACCAAAAACTGTAATTTCATCTGAACGTTTTAAAAAAGTGATGACACTTAAAATCATAATGATAAAAGTACCCACTTTGATCCCACCCGCAGTACTGAGCGAACCACCACCAATAAACATTAGCACCATGGTGATTAAGGTAGAAGCATTGCTCATACTGCTGACTTCCAAACTGTTAAAGCCTGATGAACGAGGAACTGTTGCATGAAACCATGCGTTAAGTGCTTGGTCACCAAAAGACATAGGTGCAAGTGTGAGTGGATTAGATGCTTCAATCGCCCAAATCACGATAAACGCAAACAGATTGAGCCCAGCAATGGTCGACAGAATTAGTTTGCTGTTGGTTGAAAGTTTCTTCCAGCGTTTGGCTTTCTTAATGTCCATCAATACAACAAAACCAATACCACCAATGATATATAACATACTGATGGTAAAGGTCACCATGTACTGATCTGAGAAACTCATTAAGCTGTTGGGGAATAGTGAGAATCCACCATTGTTAAAAGCAGAAATACTATAAAATAGGGCATAGAAGAAAGCGTGTTCTAGGTCATAATGATGCGACCATGCCATGGTCAGAATACCCGTACCAATCGCTTCAAAAAATAATGAATAGAGAAAAACACCTTTAACAGTAAAAGTTGCTCTTGCTAAACTGGTTTGCCCAATGGTTTCTTGCGCCATAATTTGCTGTTTGAGCCCAATCTTGGACGATAGACTTAGTGCAGCGAGGATTGCGAAGGTCATAAATCCCAGACCACCACATTGAATCAAGATCATAACCACCACTTGACCGAAAGTGGTCAGTGATTCACCGATATTCACGACTGACAGCCCTGTGATCGTTACTGCGGATGTCGCAGTAAAGAGGGCATCCACCCAAGTCAAATCACCTTGATGGGCAAAAGGAAGTTTGAGCAACACTGTTCCAATAATAATAAAACTCAGAAAACCTAAAGCGAGTAAGCTTGGAGGGCTGAGATTGATACTGTTGTGTTGCTTGTTGATCAGTTCTTTTTTAGATAAACGCATAGTTATAACTATAAGAAGCGAATCGAAAATTGTCTGAGCATTTCTACAGGTCCTTCAAGAATTAAAATGTCTTTTTCCTGTAAAATTGTGCCAGGTGCAATATCATAGAGAACATGAGATCCACGTTGTAACAATAAAGTGGTGAGTTCTGGGGTATTTTCCATGACAGTTTGAAACTGAGCGCCTTGTAAGTTCGCACCAATTTCAATTTTTACGATATAACGATCATTATTGAGCGCCATATAGCGTCTGACCATCGGATAGCTTAAAGACTGGGCAACACGGATTCCCATATCTTCTTCAGGGTGAATGATTTTACTGATTCCCAAATGCGATAAAATCATGTGGTGGGATTTAGATTTGGCTTTGACAAAAATCTTTTCAATACCCAGGTTTTTGAGATGAAGTACGCACAAAATACTGGCTTCAATATCTTCTCCAATTGCAACTACAACAGCATCGCAATTTTTGATATTGAGTTCATCTAAAACATGTTCATCTGTTGCATCTGCAATGACGGCATGACTGATTTTATCTGCAATGTTTTCTACATTTTTCTTTAATGTATCAATACCAATCACATCATGGTTTAAGTTGGTGAGTTCAAGCGCAACAGCTTCACCAAAACTACCTAAACCGATAACAGCGAACTGCGCCATTCTACAAAATCCTTATCTCAGCACTGAAATTGTGTGAGCATTATCATCTTCAATTTTTATATATTTTATATTTAAAGTATTCAATCGCCAATCTCGAAACCTTGAATATAAACTGATATATGTAAATAAAACCTGAATTATGTCATAAAACCTTCAAATGAGTTAGCTATGCTCAGTCAAGGTATACAAAATTGATCCTCATCAAGATTTAGTTCTTTAAGTAAGTATAAGAAAATGGACGATAAAAAAATTTATAAAATACTCCAACATTGGTTCCCTGAATTGAAGCAAAGGGATATACCAAAAAAGAAGTATCGTAAAAGTTTTGAAGAGTTTCTGGATTGGATGGCTGCTGAAAAATTCGGTGGTCGTTTTCGTGCGTATTTGATGAAAATAGATCGCATGGAATTTCATGAAAATCAGATTGAGCGAAGTGCGGTATTTCATGAATATGCCGTTGATGGTCTAGGTATTCAAAGTACCATTCGTCAAAGAGCTCAACCTTTATTTGATCATTATGAATTGCATAAAGATGTTATTGGGCGTTATTATAATGTGCAAGATCAAGTCTATGATATTGTATTTGAAGAAATATTAACCGAAGCAAAACAACATCAGCATGAGTTGCTTCTGATCTACGCTGAAGATTATTATTGGTTAATTGTCCCCAACCATGAGCATAAAATCGAAAAATTCTGTAAACATTTTAATAAACAATTTCATGATGAAGATGTCAGTATAGAGCACTATGCATTATTTGATTGTTCTAGATCGACTTGAGGTTTAAATTTGCTTTTCACTACGCTAACAATAATATGATGAGAGATTATAATGCCACATAAAATATACCCACTTCTACAAGCAACTGTTGCTGAATTAAAGACACAACCCATTCCAGTAGACGGTGAATTCGATTCTTTTGATGAATGGATCAATGAACAGCATGGTTTCCTACATTATTTTGAATTAAAAGATTATTATGATAATGGAATTGAAGATAACTTTTATTTTAAAAAGCACAATGTTGACACTGAACAATTGCAAAATGAAATTGAAAGTGCCGTTGGGGAACTCTTTGAACAATTTGAAGATGCTGATGATGTTTCATTTGAAGACCAAATGGATGTGATGGAACGTACAGAGGAAATTATTTTTGATGCGATTAAAAAAGTAGCCAACCAATACAAGTTATCATTATTAGTGGTTTATCGAGAGAATCCATATTGGATGTTGCTACCTACGCAAGATGAAGATCAATTGATTCAAATTGCAGATGCTTTTAATGAGGCATTTAATGATGATGGTGATTTAAATATGGTCGTATATTGAGTATAGGTCACTTTATTGTATGATTGTTTTAAATATTTGATCTATATGTTTTAACTTCTTAAAACCCTTTCGACTATTAAAAAGTGAACTGCGTGAAATTATAGCGATATTGATAGTTCTATCTTGCATTGCAAAAGAAGGAGATTGAGTAACTATTTTTGCTGAATGACGGTTCGGGAAAGAGTGATGAATCAAGCAAGTCTATTATTTTTATAAAATGGATATAAATAGCCCGTAAAGTATTACGGGCTATTTATAGACTTCATTAAATTTATTTCAAGAAACGTTGATAACCGAGATTATTGGTAATTTCCTGGTATGGATAATTGATATTTTCCAAAGTTTCAATTAAACCATCTGGGTTTTGTACGGCATCCTCTGCATCCAAACCAACCAAAACACGACCTTCAGCTGCACCATGATTACGATAATGGAATAAGCTGATGTTATGTGTAGGACCCAAACGTTCAAGGAAAGTCAATAATGCGCCTGGGCGTTCAGGGAATTCAACTCGGAATAAGCGTTCATTGGCAATATCTGCATGACCACCAATCAAATAACGAATATGCAGTTTTGCGACTTCATCATCAGATAGATCATCAACATCATAATGAACTTTCAATGCTTCATAGATGTCATGGCGTTCTTTTTCACCAAATTTCAAACTAATACCGACAAAAACCTGAGCTGCTGAAGCATCACTTGCGCGATAGTTAAATTCAGTGATATTACGACCTTGTAAAGCACGACAGAAGTTAAGGAAAGAGCCTTTTTCTTCTGGGATCGTAACTGCAAAAATCGCTTCTTTACGTTCACCTAATTCAGTTCTTTCAGCAATATAGCGTAAACGGTCAAAGTTCATGTTTGCACCACAAACAATTGACACCATGTTCTTGCCTTCAAGCCCATGCATTTCTACATATTTTTTGATACCTGCCAAAGCCATTGCACCAGAAGGTTCTACGATACTGCGACATTCGTCATAAGTATCTTTAATCGCTGTACAGATTTCATCGGTGTTGACTAAAACAACCTCTGGCTCAACAATTGGTCCTGAAAGATCAGATTTTTGTAATTGAATAACTTCAAATGGTTTCTCACCAATCTGAGCCACAGCTGTGCCATCAGCGAATAAACCAACAGAAGGTAAAATCACGCGTTCTTTAGCTTCTAAAGCGGCTTTTAGACAGGCAGATTCATCATATTCTACAGGGATGACTTTGACATGTGGTGCGACATCTCCCAGATACGCTGCTACACCTGCAATAAGACCACCACCACCAACCGCAACGAATACATATTCAACATCGCGCCATTGACGTAAAATTTCATTGGCTATCGTTCCTTGCCCAGCCATCACCAGTTCATCATCATAAGGTGGAATAAAGGTCATTCCTTCATCTGCTGCACGTTGAATTGCATATTTATTGGCAACATCAAAAGAATCGCCGTGGAGAACCACTTCACCACCCAAACGTTTAACGGCTTGTACTTTAATATCGGGTGTGGTTTTGGGCATCACAATAATGGCGCGAATACCTAACTTTTGACCAGATAAAGCCACGCCTTGTGCATGGTTACCCGCAGAAGCAGTAATAACGCCACGTTCCAACTGAGATTTCGGTAATTGGCTGATACGGTTATAAGCACCGCGCAGCTTGAAAGAAAAGACAGGTTGTAAGTCTTCGCGTTTGAAGCGAATGTTATTGTTTAGTTTTTCACTAATTCGTGGCGCTGCTTCGAGTGGGGTTTCGATTGCAACGTCATAGACCGTTGCCTGTAATATTTGTCGAACCAAACGAGACAGCATGTTAATTTTCCATCTAACAGTTTAAAATGAGCATCCATTGTAACAAACCGTTGCACCTTTGCGTTTTAAAATTATGCAAAATGTGCAGGAAATTGAAATTTAATTGAGAGATGTCATGAGCCTTTATGCAACCCAGGATGAGAAAAAACAAGCTGCAGCCCAAGCCGCTTTAAAACACTTACCAAAAGGGGGCATTTTGGGTGTGGGAACTGGAAGTACGGTCAATTTTTTGATTGAGCTTTTGCCTCAACTTCAACTTGAAGCTGCGGTAGCAAGTTCTGAGGCGACTGCGCAACGCCTTAAAAAGTTAGGAATTGAGGTGGTTGATATGAACCATGTCGGTGGTTTAGATGCCTATGTGGATGGCGCGGATGAAATTGATCGTCATATGCATATGATCAAAGGTGGTGGTGCTGCACTGACACGCGAGAAAATTGTTGCTTCAATTGCAAAAAAGTTTGTATGTATTGTCGATGATTCAAAATGGGTTGAGCAATTAGGACGTGAATTTCCGTTACCAATTGAAGTGATTCCTATGGCACGCTCAGCAGTTGCACGCAAAATCGTCTCTTTAGGGGGTGATCCGACTTATCGTGAGGGTGTTGTTACTGATAACGGTAATGTGATTTTAGATGTTTTTAATTTGAATATTTTAAATGCGTTTGAATTGGAAAAGACCATCAACGATATTCCAGGTGTTGTATGCAACGGGATTTTTGCAATCAATAAAGCTGATGTTGCCATCGTTGCAACCAATAATGGTATTGAAGAGCGTAAAGCGATCTAAATATTAGTTCTATTCCTGTTAAACCCTTCGTGGAGAAGGGTTTTCTTTCTTCTAAGGCATTGGGGTAAATTAAATTTAGAGTCATATGACAGCCACTCTTCCTGAAATTAAAATTACTCATCATGCACGTGCAACACGTTTACGTTTACGTGTTGAACCATCTCAAATTCGATTAACTGTGCCCAAGTTTTGTACTCAACGTCAAATTGATGATTTTTTAAAACAGTCAGAACAATGGGTGATCGAAACATGGCAAAAACAGCAACAACATATTTCGCTTGTTGACCGAAGTTTACCATCTACATTGACACTATTTAATCTGCAACAACCACTCAAGATTATTTATCAAAAGCAAAGGCAAGCCTATGTTTTTGATGAGCAATCACTTACCATTTTGATCAGTGATCATCAAGCCGAAGTTTATTTAAAAAAATTTGTAATTCATTATGCTCAACAGCATTTGCCCAAGTACTTACAACAAATCAGTGAACAAACAGGTTTAAAGTATAAACAGTGTACAATTAGACAACCTAAAACCCGTTGGGGAAGTTGTACTTCTCGGCATGACATTATGTTGAATAGCGCATTGGTATTGTGTGATTTACAGATCACACGCTATGTATGCATACACGAATTAGCGCATACTCGATATTTTGATCACAGCGCTACATTTTGGTCGGAAGTAGCGAAATATGATCCGAATTATAAGCAACATCGTCAAATTTTAAAAAATGGAACTTTACCTTGGTGGTGGAGCTGATCCAATCGTAAAATAAAGTGTAAATTTTAAAAAAACAGCGTTGGAAAATAACATGGCAATAAAAAGAATCGTCAGTAATATTCAGGCTTTTGACCTGACCTTGGCACAAACATTTTATGCTGACTTTCTAGGCATGGATTTAGTCATGGATCATGGGTGGATCAAAACCTATGCCAATTATGAAATGATGCACCCTCAAATTAGCATTGCATCACAAGGTGGAAACTCAACAGTTGTACCTGATTTTTCAATCGAGGTAGATAATGTCGATGAACTGTATCATCAGGCAGTGAAGTTGAATTTGATCATCACGTACGCGTTGACTCAGGAAGAATGGGGCGTAAAGCGTTTTTATGTCAAAGACCCATTTGGAAAAATCATCAATATATTGCAACATATTGAATCTTAGATTTATAAAATGATAATAGGATAGGTGTTCAATGCAATGGAACAAATTGGTCCCAGAACTAATCGTAAAAGATTTGCATAAAAGTTATCAGTTTTGGGTGGAACTTTTGGGCTTTACTGTTATGTATCAGCGAAAAGAAGAACAATTTATCTACCTTGATCTGGATGGTGTACAGTTTATGCTGGAACAGCAACAGCAACAGCAACAGCAACAGCAACAGCAACAGCAACAGCAACAGCAACAGCAACAGCAACAGCAACAGCAACAGCAACAGCAACAGCAACAGGAAGGGCAATGGCTTACAGCACAGTTAGATTATCCATTGGGACGAGGGATAAACTTTCAAATCGAAGTTGAACAGCTTGATGAAATTTTAAGTCGTTTAACTTTGGCTCAATGGTCACTGTTCAGTGAGTTGGAAGAATGCTGGTATCGTGCAGATGATGGAGAGCATGGTCAAAAACAATTTTTAGTCCAAGATCCAGATGGCTATTTATTACGTATTGTTGAGGTGCTTGGGGAAAGACCAATTTAACTTGATAAAGAATGAAATGCCATAAAAAAGATGCTTGGAACGATGATGAAGATCCGATATTTTCAACCACAAGATATGCTGCCATTGAGTGAACTTTTTTTAGAGAGCCGAAAGAAGAGTTGGTCATGGCTGGATTCTTCGAAATGGCAACTTGGAGATTTTGAGGTATCTACGCAAAATGAAATTGTTCTCGTTGCTGAAAATAATCAACAATATTTGGGCTTTGCTTCTATTTATCTTCAAGATAATTTTTTACACCATCTCTTTGTTGCTCCAAGTGTACAAAATCAAGGCGTCGGCAGCACTTTGTTAGCGTCGGCAGAAAAACTGTTTAATGACACAGGCTATCTCAAATGTTTATCTGAGAATAAAACTGCGCTGGCTTTTTATAAACACCATGCTTGGAAAGCAGTCAGTACAGGTGAAAGTGGTGATGGCGCTTATGTATTGATGTCTAAAGAAAAAATTATAAAGTAGTCCTATTCACCCATTGTTTAATTTTATTGACTATTTGTTCGGGTTGCTTAATCCAAGCACTATGTTGATTTCCTTTGATGGTTTGGGTGAGATCTAAAGTTTCAACAATTGGCTGTTTGAAATAATGGCTTAAACCCAACATCGATGACATTGGTGCAAAGTCATCATCCTTTAAAGCAATAAATAAGGCTGCATTTTCAACAATCTTTTGCTGAGTGATGATGTGTTTATAATTTCCTGTAAAGACAACTTTTGACCAATCTCGCATTAAAGATTTGGCTTCTCGATTGCCAAAGGCAATTTTATACCCAGCAAAATAACCATCTTTTAAAATCATGGCATTGATAACACTAACCGCTTTTAAGATATTGATTTTGCCTTTTAAGCCCCAGTTTTTTAGCCCGATATTGCCTGTTGCTATACCAATAACTGTATTGTCATGGCTTTGGGCATACAATGTCGCCAAATGCCCACCTAAACTATGACCCAATAAAATAGGTGATTGAAGATTTGCGTCTAAGGCAACCTGTTCAAGTTGTGGAATAAAATCACGAATAAGATCGGCATAACCATAGTCAATTTGAGCAGATACATGAGGTGTGTTGCGTCCACAATATGGATAATCTGCAACAACGAGATTAAAACCATGATTTGTGAGTAAAGAAATTAACTTTTCGTATTTATTTATAGCCACCCCTAAAGCAGCCAATATAATAATGGTGTGTTTATTTTGTGGGTGAAAATAAAGCTCAACAAGGATAGGATGTTGTTGAAAATATATCGTTTTTTTGGTTAAGGTGTTATTCAACATTGGATTATTCCTTAAAAATATTGAGCTGAATCATATAGGGCAATCCTAATCTAGAAACCAAAGCTGTGCGGGATTGAGGATGATTAAGCGATTCCTTATATAAAAGTTTTTTGAAATGTGAATTAAATTGAGTTCGAGGATGTTGTATCAACACATCTTCAGCATATGTTTTTGAGAATCGTGCATAATCAGTGCCAATCACATCGCATGAAGTCGCTTGTTGTAGCAAGAGAGCCTCTATCGGTAAATCTTGATTAGATTCATCTAAATACCCATTCATATGTAGACAAATAGCTTCAGAAATAATCTTTGTTCTTGATGCATCATACTGATGTTTTAGACATAAACTTTCCGAACGTAAGGCGCTTTCATAAGTAAAGCAGTTACAAGAATATTGATCCAAATGCTCAACTAAACCTAAATCGTGCATTAAGCAAGCAATGACAAAACTCTCTTGGTCAAAATGCCAGTCTTTGCTATGTGCTATACCGACTCCCCAAAAAAAGCTACGCCAGGAATGGTGGAAAATTATTCGATCTTGTGTGTTTTCTAGCTCAGCCATTGCCTCTTTAACCATAGGTGTATCAGGGATTTGAACATCGTGTAATGCAAAATGAGTATGATTAACATGAGATTGTACAAAGGTTTTGGCGTACTTATACGTGGTTGGAAGTAAAGTCTGTTTGAGCAGGTTGATTTTTTCTTTAAAGCTTAGACTTCCTTGGTTGATTTCCATCCATTTTCGGGATCCGATCATAACAAGTTATTCCTATTGTTAATAATTAGAGTAATTACTCTAATTATTCTCTCTGAATTTATTGAGGAATACAAGAAGCTTTAAATCAATAGTGAGTGAAGCTTAGCATTGTTCCTTGAGTAGATAAGCAACTTCTTATGGTTTTTAATAGAGTTGGTGATATAAAATAGATGAGTTGTCTGATTAGAATAGGCTAGAATTGAATCAAAGGTGTGATAAAAAAGAGTATAAAATTTAGATTTTCATCGCATGGAGGAAATGAAACTCTTAAAAACAAATCAAATTACAAAATAATATGACTATTTTTAAGCATTAATTGGGCGTGTATAAAAAAATACTCTAAACTTGTCGACTTTCCGATATTTCCTATTTCTTATCATAAAGATATCAGACGTGAATTTTGCAGATACTCATTACTTTATTTTAATTGTGCCCATCTGCCTGATATTAATGGGTAGTTTACTTCTGATTTGTCACTTCTTTTTTAAAGCGCCTACATATTTATTTTGGTTGGGGATTGGTTATATTGTGCCGTCATTTTCTTTGGCTTCACAAAGCTTTATGACCAACCAACAGTTGACATTAACAGCACCACTTTTAGGCTGTTTCTATTTACTCGGAGCTTGGGCAAGTGCTTATGCCATGGCATTACGCAAAGATGGAAACGCTCACAATCTATTGGCATTTGCTTTAATTGCTTTAACACTGCCGTTCATGATTTACTTTTCATATGTTGATGAACAGCTTTGGATTAGAATGCTGATTTTAAATCTAGCCATTGCGACAATTGAGTCTTTGGTTTTGCCCTCACTTTTTAAAGATTATCAACATCGTGACTGGCTTAATAAATTAGTAGATTATTCCTATCTTTTCATTGTTTTATATACTTTTTCCCGTAGCGTTATTGTTTACTTCTGTCTGCAAAATATTCAATCGAATATGCTTGTAGATTCTGCTTGGTGGCTCATGATGTTAGCTGCAAGTATTCTGTTGAGCTTATGGTTTGCGATTATTGTTGTTGGAACACTGGTTCGGGATATCATTTTAAAATTGAATGATGATCGTTCAAGAGATCCACTGACACATTTGCTTAACCGCCGTGGGTTCTATGATGCTGCAAAAACAAGCTTAATTGACTTATCTCAAACACAATATTTTGTATTGATGTGTGATGTTGACCATTTTAAAAAAATTAATGACACTCATGGGCATTTGATTGGTGATCAAATTTTACAGAGAGTTAGTGATTTGGTCAGTCAAAATGTCGGAGAAGAAGACTTGGTCGGGCGTTTTGGAGGAGAAGAATTCATTGTTTTATTACAGGCTGCCGATGCTGAACTTGCTTATAAAATTGCTGAGAAAATACGTATAAGTATTGAAAACGAGGTTTTTTCTTCTAAAAGTATCTTATTAACAGCCAGTTTCGGGCTGGTTCAGTTACAGTATCGAAATTTAGCACTCGGTATAGAATCTGCAGATAAATGCTTATATGCCGCCAAACGTGCTGGTCGTAATTGTATTATCCAGGGCTAATGAATGCACGGATAGTTAGAAATTAAGATTTGCAATAATATTAAAAATGATAAAAACCAAGTAAAACAGTTTAGAAAGCATAAACTTCCTGTCATACTACTGTCCAACAGAATGGATACTTTTAAATCGAGGTAAAAAACGTGATTTCAGTGGGTATTGTCGGTGGAACGGGTTATACAGGCGTTGAATTGTTGCGTCTTTTACTGCGACATCCAAATGTTCAAGTGAATGTACTGACATCGCGTACTGAAGATGGTCGTCGAGTAGATGATATGTTTCCTAGTTTACGTGGACATACGACACTTCACTATTCAGATTTAAAAATTGATGAACTAAAAAAATGTGATGTAGTATTTTTCGCGACGCCGCATGGTGTTGCAATGCAACATGCCAAAGAGCTATTAGCATCAAACACCAAAGTTATTGATTTAGCAGCTGATTTTCGTTTGCAGAATTTAGCTCAATTTGAAAAATGGTACGGTATGCAGCATGCTTGCCCCGACATTTTAAAAGATTCAGTATACGGTTTGTCTGAGCTTAATCGTGAACAAATTAAACAAGCCAAAGTGGTTGGGAATCCGGGTTGTTATCCTACAACTGTACAACTGGGTTTAGCGCCTTTGTTCAAACAAGCTGCAACATTGGTTAAACCTGAAAGTATTATTATTGATGCAAAATCAGGTGTTTCTGGTGCGGGACGTAAAGCCAGTCTAGGCATGATCTATTCTGAAAATGCCGATAACTTCAAGGCTTATGGGGTTGCAGGGCATCGACATCATCCGGAGATTGTCGAAGCACTTGAAAATATTTCAGGTCAACAAGGTGTATTTGATCACATCCTCTTTGTACCTCATCTGGTGCCGATGATTCGTGGTATGCTCAGTACAATTTATATTGATCTGACTGATGAAGGTGAGCAGGCTGATTTACAAACACTTTATGAGCAGTTTTATGCTGATGAAGCCTTTGTCGATGTAATGCCAGCCAACAGTTCACCAGAAACACGTTCAGTACGTGGTGCAAACCAATTAAGAATTGCGTTGTACAAACCTCAACCGAAAAAGTTGATTGTATTATCGGTGCAAGATAATTTAGTTAAAGGGGCTGCAGGTCAGGCAGTACAGAATATGAACTTAATGTTTGGTTTTGCTGAAGATGCTGGTTTACAAGGTATCGGATTATTACCATAAAAAACGCTTTATAACTTCACACACATTTAACTTTGCGGTTAAATGTGTGTTTTGATGCGATCAATACTTTAGAGATGACGATGCAGAACACAGAAACAAATACCGCGTCACAACCAGCTCAAACACCAAAAAAACCTTTTCTAAAAGGCAATATGCCGTTGGTGATCGGGGGTGTCGTATTATGTGCGGGTAGTGTACTTTTAGGCTATACAGTTGGACACCGCCAAGGACTGACGGTTGTTGGTTTTGATGCAGACGCAGAACAATTGGTAGAAGTGGTTAAACAACAAAAAACGACACTGGCTACGTTAAATAAAAACTTAAATGCAACTGTACAAGAACGTGATGTGGCTGTTTCTAATGCCAATGATTTATTAGAAGCATTGAATAAAGCCAATGCAGAAAAATCACAAGTCGATGTGATGAGTGCAATTTACCGTGAAGTGTTAAAACAACGCGGTGGTTTAAGTTTAACGATTCAAAATCTCGCGGTTAAACCTTTGCCTGAAAATGCTTATGAATATCAACTTGATCTGATTCAAGTGAGTCCAAGACGTGCAACAGGTACAGTGGAAATTCGCTTAATTAGTGGTACAGAAGTGTTGACTGTGCCAATGAGTGATGCGAACTACAATTTTACGGATTATGAGCGTTTAACAGGTCGCTGGACGATGCCGAAAGGTTTCAACCCACAATTTATCGAAGTGCGTTTAAATGGTGCTACGCCAGTCATTAAGCGATTCAGTTGGTCACGCGGAAAGGCTGTGGACAGTGCAGCCGCATTTGCTGCTGAGGTACCTCAAGCAGAAGCTAATTCTCAATAAATCATAAGTATTTTGGAAAATATGCGAACTAATAAGCGTCAAATGAGTTTAAATGAAGTGAAATCATCGTTCCGTGATTCAGGATATGTAGATTGGCATTTGAATATTCGTGCAAGCCAATCTGAAGATCCTCATCACGAACAGGGGGATGTTGCTGTCCAAACAGCTCCCCCTGAAGTAAAAAGACCACCGATGTATTCAGTCATTTTACTAAACGATGACTATACGCCAATGGACTTTGTTATTGAAATTTTACAACAATACTTTGCTTTGAATCTTGACCAAGCCACTCAAGTAATGTTAACAGTACATTATGAAGGCAAAGGTGAAGCTGGCGTATATCCGAGAGATATTGCGGAAACAAAAGCCAACCAAGTAAATAACTACGCTCGATCTCAAGGTCATCCATTACTTTGTCAGATTGAGCCAAAAGAATAAGGGGGTTTCATGCTCAGTCGTCAATTAGAAGTTTCACTCCGTTTGGCTGTTAGCATGGCTCGTCAAAAGAGACATGAGTTTCTTACGGTTGAACATTTATTATTAGCTTTACTCGATAACGACTCAGCGGTAAATGCTTTAAAAGCATGTGGTGCTGAAATTATCAGTTTGCGTAAAGAATTAGAGGAGTATGTTGAGCAACATACGCCTAAACTCGGAGAAAACAACGACCAAGCCCCTCATCCAACTGAAAGTTTTGATCGTATATTGCAACGTGCAATTTTCCATGTTCAATCGAGTGGTGGTGATCGTACTGTAGAAGGTGCGGATGTTTTGGTTGCAATGTACTCTGAACGTGACTCTTTTGCTGTGTATTTGCTCAAACGTCATCAAATCAATCGTTTAACGCTGACTCAATATTTATCGCATGGTGCGCGTAAAGAAGAGATTCAGGTTGAAGAAGAATCTGATGATCTTGAAGGTGAATCAAGCGCTTCAGCAAATGCAGGTCCACTTGAGCTATATACCTTAAATTTGAATATTGAAGCGCAAAAAGGCAAAACTGATCCTTTGATTGGTCGTGAGAAAGAAATTGAGCGCGCTGCTCAAATTCTCTGCCGTCGTCGAAAAAATAACCCTTTATTGGTGGGTGACCCTGGTGTGGGTAAAACTTCAATTGCTGAAGGTCTTGCTTGGTTAATCGTGAATGGTAAAGCGCCTAAACCACTTGCCAATGCTGAAGTGTTTAGTCTAGACATAGGGGCTTTAGTTGCAGGTACTAAATATCGTGGTGACTTTGAGAAACGTTTAAAACAACTACTGAACGCTTTGAAAAAGAAACCAGATGCGATTTTGTTTATTGACGAAATACATATGATTATTGGCGCTGGCTCAAGTATGGGCAGCACGATGGATGCATCCAATTTGATCAAACCTGCATTGGCAAATGGGACTTTACGTTGCATTGGTTCAACGACTTTCCAAGAATATCGTCAAGTTTTTGAAAAAGATCATGCTTTATCACGTCGTTTCCAAAAAATTGATGTAAATGAGCCATCTATCTCAGAGACAATCGATATTTTACGTGGGTTGAAAAGCAAATTTGAAGATTTTCATCATGTCAAATATGAAGATTCAGCTTTAGTGTCAGCGGTTGAGCTTTCTGCTAAATTTATCAATGATCGTTTCTTACCTGACAAAGCAATTGATGTGATTGATGAAGCAGGTGCGCAACGCCGTTTGAAAGCAGAACAAGATGATACATTGATCACGGTTGAAAATATCGAAGATATTATTTCTAAGATTGCACGTATCCCGCCTAAAACTGTTTCTAAAGATGATAAATCTGTATTGGAATATTTGGAGCGTGATCTTAAGCGTGTTGTATTTGGTCAAGATGAAGCGATTAGTGCATTAGCATCTGCGATTAAATTGTCACGTGCTGGTTTAAAAGCACCAGATAAACCAGTCGGTAGTTTTGTGTTTGCTGGTCCTACAGGTGTGGGTAAAACCGAAGTCACCAAACAATTGGCAAAATTACTGGGTGTTGAACTTGTGCGTTTCGACATGTCTGAATATATGGAACGTCATGCGGTATCTCGATTGATCGGTGCGCCTCCTGGTTATGTGGGTTATGATCAAGGTGGTTTGCTGACGGATGCCATCCATAAAAATCCGCATTGCGTATTGTTATTGGATGAAATTGAAAAAGCGCATCCAGATGTATTCAATTTGTTATTACAAGTCATGGATCATGGGGCGTTAACTGATAATAATGGGCGTAAGTCTGATTTCCGCAATGTGATTATTGTGCTTACCACCAATATTGGAGCTGAAAGTATTTCTCGTACCAGTATTGGATTTACAGAGCAAGACAACAGTAATGACAATCAGGAAGCAATGAAGCGTGCATTTGCTCCAGAATTCCGTAATCGTTTAGATGGCGTGATTCAGTTTAAAGCTTTACCTACAACCGTGATTGAATCTGTGGTAGATAAGTTCTTAACTGAGCTTCAAGCACAGCTTGATGACAAGAAAGTTGTACTTGAAGTTGATCAGTCTGCACGTGATTGGATGGCTGAAAATGGTTATGATCGCTTGATGGGCGCACGTCCAATGCAACGTTTAATCCAAGAGCATCTGAAGAAACCGCTTGCTGAAATGATCCTCTTCGGTGAGCTAGCAGATCATGGCGGTAATGTTGCAGTGTCTGTGAAAAAAGAGAATGGCAAAGCTGTTGGCTTAACACTTGAGGTTTTTGAGGACCAAACTGCTGAACCAGCATAATGATGGACGATGCTTAGCCTTAGTGATTTAGAAAATAACCCGCATTGATTGCGGGTTATTTTTTATTTGAATAATCTGTTTCTACAATCTTCATATTTTGCAGCCATGTTAAGAATAATGTTGGCCATTGCGTTGTTTCTGTATTTGCCTTTCCTAAACCCCAGCCATGTCCACCATTTTTAAATAAATGTAATTCATAAGGGATTTTGTTTTTATCTAAAGCGATTTGCATATCTAAACTATGTTGAACAGGTGCAATGCGATCATCAAGCGCATGTGCTAAAAATATTGGAGGAGTATGTTGATTCACCTGTAAATTGACTGAAAAAAATGCTTGTTTCACTGAATCATGATTTTTCCCCATTAAACTTTTATAAGCATGCGTATGATCTAAGGGGGCTTGCATACTAATCACAGGATAAAGTAAAGCGACAAAGTTTGGTTGAGCTGAGACTTGATCGATTGAATCATGAAGTGTTGAAAATTGATGTGACCATTGGGTAGCAAGCATACCTGCTAAATGTCCGCCAGCAGAAAATCCCAATACACCAATTTTTTCTGGATCAATATTAAATCGTTCTGCTTGAGCCCGAATGATGCGTATGGCTCTTTGTCCATCTTGAAAGGGCGCAAGAGTATCATTAGCATCCTGATTGGGCAATCGATAAACCAATTCAAAAACAGTAAAACCGTGTTGTTGTAGAAACTCTGATGTAGGTGTACTTTCTTTGGCAAGTTCTTCTCGGGCATATCCACCACCGCTGATCGTCATAACTGCAACATGGTTATTATATTTTGGTGTATATACGTTGAGATAGGGGGAGTTAATGTGGCTGACTGCACCATGTTTAATAACTGTATTTGGATTTTGTGTTGTGATGGATGTGTTTGTCCAAAGCGGAAGCGTAAATGTTGCTGCTTTTGTTTGTTGGCTGAAAAACAAGATCAGTAAGAAACCACATAAGGTATAGTGGATGTTCATTTAAGACGCCAAGATTTTAGAGATTATTATTTTATCGTATTTGTTTGCGTATAAAATAATCGATGGATGCTTTAATGTAGGATTTTCTTTTTTTAGTTCAACATAGGCAATAGTTGAATACTAAAAATTGAATCAGTCATCAAGGAAATTAAATTTATTGCTGATATTCTATGAAAATCACCTATACTTTTACAATATCAATTACGCTTGAGTAGAAATGGATATTGCATTTAATAAACTGTTCACCACGATTTTATTATTTTTAGTCACGGCAGTTACTGAAATTCTAGGTTGTTATTTTCCTTATCTCATTTTAAATCAAAACAAAAGCCATTGGTTATGGATACCTACTGCCTTAAGCTTAGCCGTATTTGTTTGGCTTTTAACTTTACACCCAGCAGCATCTGGGCGGATTTATGCAGCATATGGCGGAATCTATATTTTTTCGGCCTTAATGTGGCTGAGATTTGTTGATCAAGTTAGTCTCAGCCGTTGGGATTTACTTGGAGGATGTATCGTCATCATCGGAGCTTTGGTGATTATTTTACAGCCACAAGGGTTGATTCGCTAAAGACGTCCCGAATAGTTTGAATTTAAGATTTAGATTTTAGGTTAATGCGATCCCAATATTTCTAACTGAGTTATTTTACAAACTTCAGGTATTGCTTTCCGGTATTCTTGATAATCTTGAGTATATTTTTTAAACCATTTTTGATATTCAGGGTTCAATCTTAAATTTGCTAGATTGGGCTCATCTTCAAAAGAAGAAGGTTCAGTGCTGTTCTCATCTGAAAATTCTAATTGCTTTAAATACGAGAGTGCTTTTGCGGGTTGATTCAATAAGGCATAAAATTCAGCTAAAAATTCATTTTCACGCTGAGTATGCTTACGATTTTTATTGACCACTGTTTCAATTTTTTGTTGATTATCCCTTAACCATTTTTCAGCTGCTTTGGGGTTCTCTCTATTCAAGCCTTGGTAGTATTGCTGCGCAAGAATGATAAAGTTTCCAGAGTCAAAGGCTTGTTCAGGATTGGATAGATACTCAAATAAAGGCTTTTTGAGGATGTCCATTAAACGTTTCTGTTCTTCTATATCTCGATGATACTTGTATAGCAACATTAATTTATCACTTAATACAGCATAATAGTTCCTTTGATATTCTTCATCGTCAGGTTCAATTTGAATCAAGGTTTCAAACAATTGCTCCGCTTTAAGTAAATAAGTTAAACGAGGAGTTGGATCACTATTTTTTCGGTAATAAACAGACATTTGTGCATAGAAAAGTCCAAAATTATTCAATGCAATGGTATCTTTCGGGTCACGTTTCTTTAATGCAAGATAGGCTTGTTCTGTGAGTTCTTGAATAGGATGAGACTGCTCTGTGCAATGTTGATCAAGTAAATATTCAGCATAGCCAGAAGTAATGATCGCATAATTGTGTAAATAAACTGAATCGTTATAATCAATCTCTTCAGCTTTGAATAATTGTTGCACAGTGGGCTGTGATTTTTTGATTTGAGCTTTGATCTGAGGTTCTAGTTTGGCTAGTTTTTTATTTCCCAAAACCTGATCACTTAAATTTTCAATGGTTTCAATATCATTGTCACTGATCTCAGCGTAGGCGATTGTGCAACTCAATGATAATAATAATAAGAGATTTTTTATTTTCAAGATGAATTCTTCACATTTATATTATTACAAATAATTGTATAGAAGCTCAGTTAAAACAGCAAAATTTGTTGTATTTGAATTAAAAAAGCATCCAGTAAACTGAATGCTTTTTATCGGTCATCCATGACTATTGAATAGGTGGATGCTGTAATTGGTTTAACTCTTTTTTACTGAAACCTCTTGAGATCAGTACTTTCTTAATTCCAGTAATCACATCTTGATCTGTAGTGTTCATCAACGCGGATAAGAGTTGATCATTGGATTTACAAGAGCAATCATTTTCAACACATGCAATCTGATTTTTATGTTCATTTTGCACAGTATCTTTAGCCATAAACAGCTTTTGCCAAAAACTCATAGAGCCTTCATACGCAACCTAACATAGTTCGAAATATAGACGTTTTTTTATAAAATTCAAGATGGCTGCTAAGGTAAATGGTCGAGTTATAGACTAAATTTGCCAACCATTGAAAATTTTCTAAGTTGCTTTTTTGACTTTAAATATAAGAAAATACGATATGTTGTTGATATAAGTAAATATTATTAAGAAATAAAAATGCCATGAAATCTGTCATGGCATGTCATGGTTGTAATAAATTGTTTAAATCTTTTTAAGCAAAACCCCAGATTCAACATGATGGGTGTAGGGGAATTGATCAAACATTGCAAATTTAACAATTTTATGAGTCTTTGTGAGGGTTTCCAGATTGCTGTAAAGTGTATCTGGATTACATGAGATATAAAGAATCGTCTCGAAACCTTGCAATAATTTTAGCGTATCGTCATCAATCCCTGCACGAGGCGGATCGACAAAAACCGTATCAAATTGATAGCTTTGCACATCAATTTCTGCTTCTTGCAAACGACGGAATTCACGTTCACCATTATAAGCTTGGGTAAATTCTTCAGCAGATAGTCGTGCTACTTGAATATTATCAATCTTGTTTTGCTCAATATTCCATTGCGCTGCATAAACAGAAGACTTTGCTAACTCAGTTGCCAAAACACGATTAAAATTTAATGACAATGGAAGGGTGAAGTTACCATTACCACAATAGAGTTCAAGCAAGTCTTGATTGTCGCCATTCACTGCTTGGCAAGCCCACTGCAACATTTTCTGGCAAACTTGCGCATTAGGTTGAGTAAAACTACTTTCGATTTGTTTATACTGAAATTTTCTTTCAAATACCTGTAATTCTTCAACAACAAACTCATCGCTCAATACTAATTTTTGACCGCGGCTACGTCCAATAATTTTAATATTGAGTTTCTCAGCCAATTGTTTTGCTAAAATTTCCCATTCTTCACTCAAAGGTGCACGATAAATTAATGAGACCAGCATTTCGCCTTTCAGTGTTGCAAGAAAGTGCACTTCAAAAAGACGTTTGGATAAGATCGGATTGGCTTTTAGTTCAGCCAATAAAATTGGCATAAGTTGATTGATACTAAGATCTGCTATAGGAAATTCATCAATACGTGCAACTGTTTTTTGTTGATTTTCATCCCGTTCAAACATGGCATAGAACATATCGTCTTCTGTATGCCAAATACGGAATTCTGCACGCATACGAAAGTTTTGTTCTGGTGAAGCAAAAACTTCAAGTGATGGTGGATTAAATTCAGCAAACTGCGTTTGAATACGTTCAATTTTGGCATCAAGTTGTTGTTGATAAGATGAAGTCATATAAATCAGAAAAACGTTGGAATTAAGCAGTGATGATGGTATCAAAAATAGCTATAGATGGACACCAAATAACAGCCCATCTTACTTAATTTATTCTGCCTATTAGATCAGACCCCGTGGATCATTTATTTTCAACACAGGAGTGAAATGCGAACTAACGATTGCTAAGATGTTCAACCAAATAGTCAATAAACACCCTTACAGCAGGGAGTAAACCACGGCGTGAAGGATAAACTGCGTGAAAAATACCATGAGGTGCTTTCCAATCTGGCAATACACGGACCAATTCACCTGATGCAACAAAATCATTGGCAATCGTATCTGGAAGAAGTGCAATCCCACAGTTTTGACTGGCTAATTTTGCCAGCATCATCAAATCTGAGCCCATAAGAACAGGATTGACTTTAATTTTTTTCTGTTGGTTCTGACCATCATGCAAAATCATTTGCTGATCCAAATGTTCATCGACCATACTTAAAATACGATGTTCAGTTAAATCTTCTGGTTTTTTTAGCATCCCAAATTCATTTAAGTAGGCTTGGCTTGCAAGAAGATGTTGCTCAATATTACCAAATTTTCTTAATACTAAACTTGGGTCATCATCTAAATTTGCACGTACGCGCAAAGCAAGATCAAAGCCTTCATTGATAATATCGACGCGGCGGTTACTGACCAACAGTTGAACTTTAATTTCAGGGTAGGCTTTTAAGAAAGCAGGTAAAATTTTGGATAATTCACTTTGGGCAACAGTAACGGGTACACTGACTTTAATCAGTCCTCGTGGTTGTTCGCTGAGATGATCGACCAAATCATGTGCAGATTGAGCTGCATTCATCATGACTTGAGCGTGTCGATATATGTTCATACCAATATCAGTCACAGCAAAATGACGAGAACTACGCTGAATCAGACGAACGCCTAATTTTTCTTCAAGATTATAGACTCGACGACTCAGCTTAGACTTTGGAATATCGGTCGCACGTTCAGCAGCACTAAATCCGCCATGTTCAACCACCAAACCAAAACAGTAAAAATCATCCAAATCAGTCAGCATGAGCCATTCCATTAATGCAACAATCTGGCATTTTTAACCTTAATTGTTGCATTGAGTCAATTGTGAAATTGTGAAAAAACAAAGAGTTTAAGCCGTACCCGCCATCAGAATAAATTGAACCTGTTTATATTCTTCCAATCTTAAAAGATCTTTGGTCGTTGGATGCGGAATACGAGAAAGATCCATATTGTCTGCCACATCAGCTAATTTGACAATTCTTGCAATTGGATTTTTTACAGCACGATAAGCCGCTTCGATACGTGATTCATTTTCTTTTTTGGTCAAGGCAAGGATGGCATCAACAATTTCTTGACTAAAACCAAGGGAAATTAAATCGACTACAGTTGTATCAGTGTCTTCTAAAATATCATGCAATACAGCCACAATCTGCTGTTCAGAAGTTTTAACTTTAAACATTAATCTCAATGGATGGAAAATGTAGGGTTGTTGTCCTTTATCTTTTTGACCTGCGTGTTTACGAGCTGCTAAAGCAATCGCTTTTTCAATCGTTGACATAGTATCCTTATCTATCTTTTCTGTATTTATAAAAGGTTTTAACCCGTAATTTTGAACCTGCGATAGCATCGTCTAAATTCAGTGTTTAATTTTGCTAACTGGTTTAAAATACAATTTTATTTTGTTCTAAAGCGTATGCCATTTCAACTGATCACTCTAGAAAATTCTCAAGAAAATGTTACATGCCCCCATTGCAGACATCCAGTTATTGATTGGAATGAAGAGCAATATCTTCAACCTTGTGAACATACTTTGTTTATTGCGATGGATTTAGGTTTTGAATATATCTCAGATGCGTTTGAACAGACAATGCAACGCAGTGTGGATGAAATTCATCAACATGATGATCAAGGGCTTAACATCTTCAATGAATTGAGTCAAAGTACCTATGCAGATTATATCATTTTCAAAACCAGCCTAGGTGCCGTCGGTGCTCAAGAAATTTATCGCTATATCGGCTTTAGTGCTTAAATCTAATTTAAAAATACTCGATATAGATCCATATGAGCTGATTATTTCATAAATGTATGTTGGGAGATTTCTACTTCATCAAGCAGCCACTCAACAAATTTCGCAATCAATGGCGATTGTTGTTGTTCTGCATAGACAAAGTAATAGGCACGTGAGCCTTTGAGTTTAATATCAGAGGCAATCACTAAATCACCTGAGCGTAGTTCTTTTTCCAGCAATTTCTGTGGAATAAGTGCAACACCCATATGATGTGTAGCTGCTACAGCAAGCATTGAAAACAATTCATGCCTTTGTCCCTCTAAGGCAAAGGGATGTTCATAGCCATTCACTTCAAACCATTCTTTCCAAATATAGGGGCGTGTGGTTTGTTGTAGTAAAGGTAAAGTTGCTATTTCTTCCGCAGTCAAGCTACGACTTAAATGTCCTGAAGGTGCTTTTAATTCGGGGAAATACTTAAAAATTAAATCAGCTGAACAGACAGGTACCACATCTTCATTCATTAAAAAATGAATTTTTGCACCAGGCCAATTTTCGATTTGTTCGGGTGTTCCCGTATAAATGGCGGCATCAAAAATATGTTCACTGAATAAAAAGGGTTTGGTGCTGGTTTCAAGGTGAATGGTGATTTCTGGATAGACTGCATTGAACTTATAAAGTCTGGGCAATAACCAACGTGTAGCAAATGTCGGAACCACACCAAGCTTTAATGTACCGCCTAAACCTTTATGACTGATTAAATCAAGCGTACTTTGTTCAATACCCAATAAATGAGATTTTATATTTTTATAATAGTGTTCACCTGCTTGGGTTAGTTCAACGCCATGTCGAGTTCGATTGAATAAATGTAGCCCCAAAAAATCTTCTAATTGCTGGACCTGACGAGAGATTGCGCTTTGTGTGAGATGCAATTCTTGTGCAGCAAAGGTATAACTCAAATGTTTCGCAGCAGCTTCAAAACAAATTAAAGATTGTAATGAGGGAATCATTCTACGCATATTCTTTCCTTGAATATCTTGGTTTATTTCGAAGTCACACTGAACATCTGCAGATGTCGTTTTAGCAAAAATAAATCATCAACAATAGTTCCATAATTTTTAATATTTCTAAAAAGCCTATAAAAATACAGCAAGATGAGCAGTTGTATGGATTATTTCAACAATAAAATATGATTTATCCTTAGATTTATAAGAACATAAGATATGCATAAATGGAATATCTGAATGAGAATTTATCGTTTGAAAGAATGATTTTTCACACATAACATCAAGGGCAAGAACACAAAATACATCAAGCAGAGGATGCGATGAATCAAATGGTCAATTCAGCAAAAAAACCACGTGTACAGTTTAATTGGCAAGATCCCTTTTTATTGGAACAGCAACTCACTGAAGAAGAACGTATGATCCGTGATGCTGCCTATGCCTATTCACAAGATAAATTGATGCCTAGAGTGCTTGAGCAGTTTCGCCATGAACAGACAGATATTTCAATTTTTCGTGAAATGGGGGAATTGGGTTTATTAGGACCTACAATTCCTGAGCAATATGGCGGTGCAGGGCTTAATTATGTGAGTTATGGTCTGATTGCCCGTGAAATCGAGCGTGTGGATTCGGGCTATCGTTCAATGGCGAGTGTACAAAGTTCATTGGTGATGGTGCCTATTAATGAATTTGGCTCAGAACAACAGAAGCAGAAATATTTACCAAAACTGGCATCTGGTGAGTTCATTGGCTGTTTTGGTTTAACCGAACCTGATCATGGATCTGACCCAGGAAGTATGATTACACGGGCAAAAAAAGTTGCAGGTGGTTATCGTCTGACGGGTGCGAAAATGTGGATTACCAATAGTCCAATTGCAGATGTATTTGTGGTTTGGGCAAAGGAAGTTTCAGCGGAAGGTCATGTCGGTGAGATTCGGGGCTTTATTTTAGAAAAAGGTTGGGAAGGACTTTCAGCACCTACAATTCATGGCAAGGTGGGTTTGCGTGCCTCGATTACTGGCGAAATTGTCATGGACAATGTTTTTGTTCCTGAAGAAAATGCATTTCCTGAAATTCGTGGTTTAAGAGGTCCTTTTACTTGCTTAAACAGCGCTCGTTATGGAATAGCATGGGGTGCAATGGGCGCTGCTGAGTTCTGTTGGCATACTGCTCATCAATATACAATGGATCGCAAACAGTTTGGTCGTCCTTTAGCAGCAAACCAATTGGTGCAAAAGAAGTTGGCAGATATGCAAACCGAAATTGCACTAGGTTTACAAATTGCTTTGCGCTTTGGACGTATGAAAGATGAGGGAATTGCTTCGGTGGAAGGAACTTCCTTAATTAAACGTAATAACTGCGGTAAAGCCTTAGATATTGCTCGTGTCGCTCGAGACATGATGGGCGGAAATGGCATCAGTGATGAATTTGGGGTTGCTCGCCATCTGGTCAATCTTGAAGTGGTTAATACCTATGAAGGTACACATGATGTCCACGCCTTGATTCTTGGACGCGCCCAAACGGGTATCGCTGCTTTTTCTAATTAATTTATAAGTTTTGAAACAGGGATGTTGAATCAGCATTCCTTGAGGCTTTTTTTACCTTAAATTTCACAAAAATAAGGTAAACATATAAACGATAGAAGGATTCATCGTGAAAATATCTCATTATCTTTAACTATTCTACTTAAATACCCTAACTTCACTCCTAGATGGTACTCAATAAAAATAATAAAGAAAGCAATAGAGTAAAGATGAAAGATAAGCGATGACTCATTTGGGAAAATGAGGTAAAGGAAAAATGAACAATGAGGTTCAATCTGTTGCAATTACAGCAAAAGGCACAATGCCTTCGAATATTGGGACTTATGAAAAAATAGGACCCAACACATGGAAATGGGCATTGTTATTTGCATATTTTGCCATGGTGGTTGATGGCGTAGATATTATGTTGTTGTCCTATAGTTTAACCAGTTTAAAGGGTGAGTTTGCATTATCTACTTTTCAAGCGGGTGCTCTAGGGAGTGCATCATTAGCAGGAATGGGGATTGGTGGAATCTTGGGAGGGTGGTCTTGTGATAAGTTTGGTCGGGTGCGCACCATTGCAAATTCGGTGACCTTCTTTTCTGTAGCAACATGTCTATTGGGTTTTACGCAAAGCTTTGAGCAATTTATGGCATTGCGTTTTATTGGTGCATTAGGAATCGGTGCGCTATATATGGCATGTAATACCTTAATGGCTGAGTATGTGCCTACCACTTATCGCACAACTGTATTGGGTACATTACAGACTGGGCAAACAGTAGGCTACATTGTAGCAACACTTTTGGCGGGTGCGATTATTCCAGAACATGGTTGGCGGGTATTATTTTTCATTACAGTCATTCCTGCGTTTATCAATATTTTCTTACAACGATTTGTTCCAGAACCAAAATCTTGGCAGTTGACCAAAATTGATCAAATGCAAACGAAAAAGACGCCTGAAGTTGTAATTCGAGAAAAACCAAAAAGTGGCAGCATCTACAAGCAGATTTTTGCCAACTTTAAACATCGTAAAATGTTTTTACTGTGGATGACGACGGCATTCTTTTTACAATTTGGTTATTACGGTATCAATAACTGGATGCCAAGCTATCTTGAAACTGAAGTGCATATGAATTTTAAAAATCTAACCAGCTATATGGTAGGTTCATATACAGCGATGATTCTAGGCAAAATATTGGCAGGTTATCTCGCAGATAAATTTAATCGTCGAGCAGTATTTATATTTGGTACGCTTGCCAGTGCGATTTTCCTTCCGGTCATTATTTTCTTTAATACACCAGACAACATTTTGTATTTATTGGTCACGTTTGGCTTCCTGTATGGAATTCCTTACGGTGTGAATGCAACCTATATGGCAGAATCATTCTCGACTGACGTTCGTGGTACAGCAATTGGTGGTGCATATAACATTGGACGTGTTGGTGCTGCAATTGCGCCAGCAACCATCGGATTTTTAGCCTCAGGAGGGACTTTTATGACTGCCTTTATTGTTATGGGGGCTGCATATTTTGTCGCAGGCGTACTTCCTGGATTATTTATTAAAGACCGTCAATATGATCCACAACAACAATAGTTATTGATCTAAACATATTAAGCGGCTTATGGCATATCGTAAATATAACGAATTGTTTGTAAGTCCGATTCAATCATGAGTTTGAGGGAGTGTTCATCACTCCTCGAATAGAGGCAAAATAAATGAGTGCATTAAAAGGAATTCGAGTTTTAGATCTCAGTAGAGTACTTGCAGGTCCGTGGTGTGGGCAAGTGTTGGCAGACTTAGGTGCAGAAGTCATTAAAATCGAACACCCTAAAGTGGGAGATGATACCCGGATGTGGGGACCACCTTGGATGCTTAATCAACATGGTCAAACTACTCGGGAGTCAGGTTATTACCAATCTGCAAATCGTAATAAATCTTCTGTTGCCATTGATATCGCAACTGTAGAAGGTCAAAAACTGGTACAACATATTGCTCAAACCGCGGATGTGGTCATCGAAAATTTTAAAGCCGGATCATTAAAAAAATATGGTTTGGATTACGCAACCTTGAGCCAGATTAATCCAAAGCTAATTTACTGCTCAATTACAGGCTTTGGTCAAGATGGACCACGTGCTGAAGAGCCAGGCTATGATTTTATCATCCAAGGCATGTCAGGATTGATGAGTATCACGGGAGAACAAGAAGGTGAGTTGGGCGCAAGTTCACAAAAAGTCGGTGTAGCGGTTGTGGATATTCAAACAGGTTTATATGCAACCATTGCGATTCAAGCTGCGATTATTGCTCGCCAGCAAACAGGAGTAGGTCAGTACATTGATTTATCACTACTCGATGTACAGGTTGCTGGTTTGGCGAATCAAGGAATGAATTATTTAAGTTCAGGTTGTACACCTAAACGGATGGGCAATAGTCATCCTAATATCGTGCCATATCAAACTTTTAAAGCGCGAGACAAAGAATTTATTATTGCCTGTGGAAATGACAAGCAATTTAAAGATTTGTGTATTGCGATAGGCAAACCTGAATTATTGGATAATTCAAATTACCTTCGTAATCAAGATCGGGTGAAATATCGGCATGAATTAATAGCGATTTTGTCTGAATATTTCTTGACGCATGATGCTAGACATTGGGTGGATGCCATTCATGCTGTCAAAGTGCCTGTAGGTGTGATTAATTCTGTTGCGGATGCTTTACAAGAGCCGCAAATCCAATCTCGTAACATGGTTGTCAATATTCCACATGTGGATAATACTGACTTTAAAATGATTGGTTCACCGATCAAAATGTCAGGAACACCGATTCAATATCGCAATGCTCCTCCACGTTTGGGAGAGCATACAAAAGAGATTCTAGGGCAACTCTATACTGATAATGAATTACAAGCATTTAAACAACAGGGCATTATTGATGGAATCGGTCTTTAAACACAGTTAAAAATACACAAATATTGAATGCACTTTGTGGTACATGATCAGCACTTCATCTGAGTTAATCAAAATAGCCTTTCTTCTAAAAGATAAAAGAAAGGCTGGAGAGTACATATGATTTTGCTAAGTGATGTAATTGTTGTTTAAGCTGTGGTTGGAAGCGTACGTTGTTGCATTAACACTTGTTGTGCAATATGTACTTCTTCTGTAGCTTTTGGGTTTATTGCATGCCATTGATCATTTGCATCTAATTCCCAAGCGCGAACATTGTCTTTTAGATAGCTGAGTAAACCATAGTCAATGATTTGCTTTTTAAGCTTTTTATCTTCGATTGGGAAACAGGTTTCAACACGTGAAAACAGATTTCTGCCCATCCAGTCAGCACTGGCACAATATAACTCATCCTGACCATCATTATAGAAATAATAAACTCGGGTGTGTTCCAGGTAGCGTCCTACAATCGAACGCACGCGAATATTTTCGGAAAGCCCTTGTATTTGCGGTCTTAAACAGCAGATTGAACGTATGATCAAATCAATTTTTACACCAGCTTGAGAGGCTGTATACAATGCTGAGATGAGTTTTGGTTCAGTTAAAGCATTTACTTTAATGATAATTCTGGCTTTTTTACCTGCTTTGGCATGTGCAGTTTCTTGTTCAATCAAATGTAAAAGCTGTGCATGTAAGGTGAAGGGTGCATGAAATAATTTTTTCAGCTTTAACAGTTTCCCCATACCAGTTAGTTCTTGGAAGATTTTATGAACGTCCTCACAGATTTCTTCATGTGTCGTGAGTAAACCGTAATCGGTGTACATACGCGCATTTCCAGCATGATAGTTTCCCGTGCCAAGATGAACATAACGTTTTAGTTTTCCAGCTTCTCGCCGTACAATTAAAATCATTTTGGCATGGGTTTTGTAGCCAACAATTCCATAAACCACAACTGCACCAGCTTCTTGCAAAATATTAGCCACTGTAATATTGGATTCTTCATCAAAGCGTGCACGCAATTCAATGATTGCCGTAACTTCTTTGCCATTGCGAGCAGCTTCTGCCAACACTTGTACAATTTCTGAATCAGGTCCACTACGATACAAGGTTTGCTTGATGGCAAGTACGTTTGGATCTTGTGCCGATTCACGCAATAAGTTAATGACGGGTTTAAATGAATCAAACGGATGGTGTAAAAGTACATCTTGCTTAGTCAGTACTTCAAAGATTTTATTCGAATTTCGAAGTGCTTTAGGAATAACAGCTTGATAAGGTTTAAAACGTAATTCAGGAATATCAAAGTTGGTGATTAATCGGGTCAAATTAACAGGACCATTCACTTGATATAGGTGTTGTGGATCAAGATCAAACTGTTCTAAAAGATAATGATTGATTGAACGAGGACAATTGTCAGCAATTTCTAATCGAACCGCACGACCAAAACGACGTGAGGATAACTCGTCTTTTAAAGCAACAGCGAGGTCATCAACATCTTCTGCGAGTGTCAAATCAGCATTTCGTGTCACGCGAAATTGGTAACAGCCCGTTGCAGTCATTCCTGGGAATAAATCGCTAATATGTTGTTGGATGATTGCAGACAACAAAATATAATGTTCTTCACCACCCGTCAGTTCATCAGGTAGACGCACCACACGTGGTAATGAACGTGGAGCAGGAACAATTGCCAATTCAATTTGTCGACCAAATGCGTCTTTTCCTTCTAAGGTGACAATAAAATTTAAGCTTTTATTGACCAGTCGAGGAAATGGATGTGCTGGATCCAAGCTGATAGGGGTAACGACAGGCTGAACTTGTTTAAAGAAGTAGTGCTTAATCCAATCCAGATGTTTTTCTAAGATATTGTGATATTGGATGAATTTAACGCCATAGTTTTCAAGTTCTGGTAACAGTATGTGGTTTAGAGTGTCATATTGCTCTTGAATCGCAAGGTGAGCACTTGCTGAGATTTGTTCAATGATCACTTCATTGGGAATACCATCAGGTGCACTAGTAATGGTGTTGAAGTCAATTTGCTTCATGAGTCCAGCTACACGAATTTCAAAAAATTCATCCAAATTACGTGAAAAAATAATTAAGAAATTTAAACGTTCAAGTAAGGGATGATTTTTATCTTTGGCTTGTGCCAATACGCGTTTATGAAATTCTAGCAATGAAATTTCACGATTGATGTAGCTACTTGAACTGTGTTGAAATTCAGTTGTGGATAAACTTTTTGAAGCGGGCATGATCTGCGTCATTTGAAACTGTCTTAACGACCTTGATGGGCATAGTAAGTATTCTACATGACAAAATTGTTACAGTTAGGTAAAATATTGAAAATTATTTCAATTTTAACATATTTGTAAATTATTTTTTAAAACATACATAAACAGGGTTTCTTGGGGATATCGCTTCAACATCTTGTTCTATCAAACTGTTGAAGCGTGGAAATGTCAATTTTAAAATTGACATTGATCATTTTTAAGTTTTAGCTCATATATTTTTTCTGCTGAACTTAGTTTCATTTTCACATAATAGGGATTTCGTCTTTGGAATTCATTTTCAAAAATTAAACCACAGTTTTCAAGCATACCTTGCATGAGAAATTGCTGAGTTTTTTCTTTACCCATGCTGTCAGAAAATTGTTTGAAATTTTCCGATGTAATGAGTCCTTCTAAATCAATATGATCATGATACAGACGTATTTTTTCGATCACAGTATTTTGGTCAATTTGAACGGGTAGTACACGTGAATCCTCATCACTTAAGGCATTTAAAACATCATCTAAATTTTTTGAATCCTTGATTTTGTAATTTTGTTCAATGAGTTGATTTTGAATTAAATAATCATCTAATTCAGTTGCATAACTCTGGATGGATAAGCTCAGTAAAAGGGTCGTTATTGATGAAGATATTATTTTGAAATTCATTTGAATAATACACTTATAAAGAATATGGATTTATTATACTCAATCAAACAATATGTACCAGTGTTGTGACTTACTTTTATCAAAAGCTTACATCATTCACCTATGTTAAGGTGTTGGGAAAAAAAGCAGAACTCGATTTGCTTCTTTTTCAAAATGCTTTAAAGCGTCTTGATCAGGTGGTTGTATATTGCACATACCTAAATTTGAGTTTTTTTCGACATCACAAGTGTATCTCCAATCACCACGATGAAATAAACTATAATTTGCCGTTTTATTTACCCTATAGTCATACACTTGGTTATGATCATCCCAAATCACAGTCATAGCATTGGTTTCACATTGATCCATATCAGCAAGTGTAGAATTATAATAAGTTAGTTTTTGATTGATAAAAAATAAATTGTATTGATAATCTCCAAAAAAATTTTCACATTTCGAATTATTTTTTTTCTTTGCTCTTATATTGATTGCGGTAAATTTATATCCATCTAGCTCAGCATCATATCGATTTGCACTATAAATTTTTTCTAAATTTTCTAATTCATCTGGGTAAGGGGATTTTAGTGTGTATGATTTGTAATTAGGAATTGATCTAATTTTTTGATTGTCAAAATAACCTCTATATTTGTGAGGTTTAAAAAAATGATAAGGTGGAGGTTGATCAGGATTTAAAGCACCTAGAACCTGATCTCCTATTGTAAAGCCTAATTGATTTAAGGTTAATGTACCATATACACAGAGGTGGTCCCACTTGTTTGAACAACTAAAAGCTTATTTATAAGTGATACTCTGCTCTAGTTAAGCTACCTTATTTTGTTGTGGTAGCTGGTCATAGTAAAACTCATCTGGAGTCATTTTGTCCAGACTCGAATGAGGTCGTTTCAAATTATAAAATTCAAAATATGCGTTTAATTGCTTCTTCGCATCCAAAACATTGCTGTAGGCTTTGAGATACACCTCTTCATATTTAACGCTCCGCCATAATCGTTCAACCATCACATTATCAACCCATCGACCTTTACCATCCATACTGATTTGAATGCCATTTGATTTCAATACATCAATAAATGCATCACTGGTAAACTGACTGCCTTGGTCTGTATTAAAGACTTCAGGTCGGCCATATTTTTCAATAGCTTCATTTAATGTTTCTATGCAAAATGTAACCTCCATACTAATCGATACTCTATGCGCAAGTACCTTGCGGCTATGCCAATCAATCACAGCACATAAATAAACAAAGCCTTTTGCCATAGGGATATACGTTATATCCGTAGACCACACTTGATTACTGCGCTGAATAGCCAATCCTTTGAGCAGATATGGATATTTACGGTGAGCTTGATTGGCCTGACTTAGATTTGGTTTACGATATAACGCATTAATGCCCATTTTCTTCATTAAAGTACGTGTATGACGTCGTCCTATATGATGTCCTTGACGATTCAATAAATCACGCATCATACGGCTACCTGCAAAAGGGTATTGCATATGTAACTCATCCATACAGCGCATCAGCTTCAGATCTGATTCACTCACAGGTTTTGGGCGATAGTAATAACAACCACGGGAGACTTTCAGCAGCTTAGCTTGCTTAGATACTGAAATCTGAAGTGAGTCATCGATTAACTTTTGTGGTTGAAGCGACCCAGTTTCTTCAACACACCTTCTAAAAAATCAATTTCTAATGCCTGCTCACCGATTTTTGCATGTAGTTTTTTTAGATCGATGGGTGGTTCTGTTGGAGCTTTTGATTGATCGAAAGCTTGCGAGGAAGCTGAAATCAGTTGATTTTTCCAGTCAATAATTTGGTTTTGATGAACATCAAATTCAGCACTCAATTCAGCAAGTGTTTTTTCTGCTTTAATCGCAGCAAGTGCTACCTTAGCTTTAAAGTCATTTGAATGATTTCTTCTTGGTCTACGTGTCATAAAATACTCCATATATTGATGTTTATAACATCATTTGGGGAGCAAAATATCACTTATAAGTGTTGTTCAAATTTCCTGATCCACCTCTCACCTTGATAACCATTGTTTATAGACACAGGCTGTACTAAACGGCTGTGTTCAGAGGCTGCTGTTCGAATTTGTAAACTACCTAAAGACCTTGTTTGGAATGGAAAACCAACATTAAAGTTTTTAAGTTTGTATATAGCAGCAATAGATAAAGGAACATCAAATGTTAAAGTGTTTGAGTTGTTCGTTTTGATTGCCGTAATTTTGAGTTGTTTATATTTTTTTTCGATACAGGGTAATCCTAGAAAACCACATTTTTTTACTGTTCCAGTTAGACCTAATACACTGTAATTAGGATGATAGACGGCATAACCTTCAATCGGTATGTTTAGCATTTCATTTTTTTGTTGCTGACTCAATGTGCCAGATGTGTCATATAGATCAAGTGTTATGATTAAGTTTTTTGCATGTTGAATTGATGTAACTGTGATTAAAAAGCAACTGAATATAAATTTTTTCATTGTTAATACCATATTTACACGAACTCGAATATTCAATGATTTTAATATGATTTAATTTTAATAAATAGTTATTGTAGATAAATGTAATAATTGATAAGCCCTAAATATTGAAACTACCCAAAAAAATATGATCAAGTCATGGAAGTATAAAAACAACCTTCAAATCAAAATAAGCACCATAATTGGTGCTTATTTTATGGATATGACTTGATCTTAACTTTAGAAAACTAATCTTTTTTTAAGTTTTCATTGATCAAGAATTCAACCAATGCTTTTTGTGCATGTAAGCGATTTTCTGCTTCATCCCACACCACTGCATTTTTATGATCCAACATATTTTCAGAAACTTCCTCACCACGATGTGCAGGAAGACAATGCATAAATAAACAATCAGGATGTGCTAAATCCATCAATTTTTCATTGACCTGATAAGCAGCGAAAGCTTTTTCACGAATTTTTTGTTCTTCCTCTTGTCCCATACTTGCCCAAACATCGGTGACTATGAGGTCTGCATTTACAGCAGCATCTTCAGCAGATTCAAACAGTTCAACACAATGGGCAAACTCAGAAAGAAATTCTGGTTTTGGTTCATAACCTTTTGGCGAAGCAATTTTTAATTTAAAACCCCACATATGTGCTGCTTCAATATAGGAGTTACACATATTATTGCCATCCCCAATCCAAGCCACTGTCTTTCCTTCAATTGAACCACGATGTTCAACATAGGTCTGTACATCAGCCAATAACTGGCATGGGTGATGGTCATCGGTCAATGCATTGATCACGGGCACAGAAGAATATTCAGCAAAACGTTCGACAATATCATGACCAAAAGTACGAATCATGACGATATCAAGCATACTAGAAATGACTCGAGCTGAATCTTCAATCGGCTCACCACGTCCAAGTTGTGTATCACGAGATGATAGAAAAATTGCACTGCCACCAAACTGGCTCATACCAGCTTCAAAGGAGACACGAGTACGGGTGCTCGACTTTTCAAAAATCATCCCCATGACTTTTCCAACAAAAGGTTGGAATACTTCGTTATTGTGCTGTTTTCGCTTTAACTCTATAGCGCGTTCGATGATGCGATTCAGTTCAGCAGTGGATAAGTCACGTAAAGTAAGAAAATGTCGTAGAGCCATGGTTACTCCACAATAATTGTCTAGTCAAAGCCAATAGCGAATTGACCAACAATTCATTGTTGGTTGATGAAAATAAAAAGGAGAATCATCTAATATACTATATGAATATGAAAACGCAAAAAAATTAGACCTTTTGATGCCCTTGTAGGAAGCGATCTACGCAATAACTGATGCAATCGAGTATTTCTTGATCAGAATCTTTAATTTCAATCCCCATCAAGATTCGCCATTCTAAATTTCTAAGGATGCCAAAATAGAATTGTGCTGAATAAAGTGGATTTTCACAGACCAGTTTTTGGTTTTCTGCATAACGTTCTAAAGCACTAGCAATCGAAAGTTGGACTTGTTTGGGACCCTTTTCATGAATATAGAGTGCCAATTGTGGATCTTTTTGTGAGCGTTCAAAGATCAGACGTATAAATGCAATGTTATCGGGCATGATCATATGCTTATAGAAGGTGATTAAGGTGGTAATTAGATAAGCACGAAGATCATTACATGATGGGTTGAACGGTCGGCAGATATCTTTAAAAAAAAGATCACGGCGATAATCGCAAATTGCGGTAAATAGACCTTCTTTATTGCCGAAATACTTATAAATCGACGCCTTTGAACCACCCGCATGATTGACAATGTCATCGAGTGATACCGCATCATAACCATGTTCCAAAAAAAGTTGATTTGCACTAATCAATAATGCCAAACGACGTTCATGACCACGTTTTGTTTGTGGAAAATCACATCCAGAGGCTTCAATATGTGCTAAATCTTGGTTCATAAATTGCGAATAAAAAGTACGTTGTAATTATTATAGCAAAAATGTCAATAAATTTCTTTGTCAGTATTGATTTGTCTTGTTTGGTTAGAAATTGTGCATTAAATTGAAAAAATGAATCAAAATTCATTTTTCTTTGACTAAAGTTTTAGAGTAATATGCCTAAATGGTCATATGCGATTTACAAATTATGGCTATACTCAAAACTCAATAAACAAGTGACCACTGTGGAAGGGAATATGACACAACAAACGTCTGCAGGCTTAAGATTTAGACAAGCGCTAGAAGTGGAAAAACCATTACAAATCATTGGTACAGTCAATGCCTATGCCGCAATGATGGCGAAACAAGTGGGTTATAAAGCAATCTATGTTTCAGGTGCTGGGGTAGCCAATTATTCATATGGTTTACCAGATTTAGGGATGACGAGCTTAGACAATGTATTGGAAGATGTTCGCCGTATTACAGAACGTGTAGACACACCATTATTGGTCGATATTGATACAGGTTGGGGCGGTGCCTTTAATATTGCACGTACAATAAAACAAATGATCAGTGCAGGTGCTGCTGCTGTTCATATCGAAGATCAAGTGGCGCAAAAGCGTTGCGGGCACCGTCCAAATAAAGAAATCGTTTCTCAGCAAGAAATGGTCGATCGTATTAAAGCAGCAGTCGATGCTAAAACCGATTCAAACTTTGTCGTAATGGCACGTACAGATGCCTTACAAAAAGAAGGATTGCAAGCGGTTATTGACCGTGCATGTGCCTGTGTTGAAGCGGGTGCTGACGCAATATTTGCTGAAGCCATGACGGACATCACTATGTATAAAACCGTATGTGATGCAGTAGGTGTACCTGTACTTGCCAACATTACCGAATTTGGTGATACCCCGTATTACACCACTGAAGAGTTAGGTGAGCAGGGTATTAGCATGGTGCTATATCCATTATCTGCAACACGTGCAATGCAAAAAGCTGCACTCGAAGTTTTTCGATCTATTCGTGAAAATGGTACTCAAGTCAATGTATTGGATACCATGCAACAACGTAAAGAGCTTTACGAATTCCTTGATTATCACACTTTTGAAAATACTCTAGACAAGCTGTTCACGCAGGAGAAATAATAAAATGGCTGAAGGAAAAGTACTCACAGGCGCAGGACTGCGCGGTCAAGTTGCTGGTAAAACAGCACTTTCTACTGTAGGTAAAAGTGGCGCAGGTTTAACCTATCGTGGTTACGATGTGCAAGACCTTGCAGAAAATTGCCAATTTGAAGAAGTTGCTTATCTGATTTTCTTTGGTGAATTACCGACTGCAGAACAATTGGCTACATATAAGGCAAAATTAAAATCTTTGCGTCAATTACCACAAGCGTTAAAAGAAGTCTTGGAACGTATTCCTGCTGATTCACACCCAATGGATGTGATGCGCACAGGCGTTTCAATGTTAGGTAATCTTGAAACAGAAAAGTCATTTGAACAACAGCAAGATGTTGCAGATCGTATTCTAGCGACTTTGCCTGCAATCATTTGTTATTGGTATCGTTTTAGCCATGATGGCGTGCGTATTGAAGAAAATACCGATGATGATTCAATTGGCGCTCAATTCCTGCATTTACTTCGTGGTGAGAAACCAAATGAATTGCATGAACAAGTGATGAATGTTTCGTTAATTCTTTATGCTGAACATGAGTTTAATGCATCTACATTCACTGCGCGTGTTTGTGCATCAACCTTGTCTGATATGCATTCATGTATTACAGGTGCAATTGGTTCACTCCGTGGTCCATTGCATGGTGGTGCAAATGAAGCGGCTATGGAAATGATTGAAAACTGGACCTCTCCTGAAGAAGCTGAGCGTGAAATGCTGGGTAAGCTTGAGCGTAAAGAAAAAATCATGGGCTTTGGTCATGCGATCTATAAAGACAATGATCCTCGTAACGGCATTATCAAAATTTGGTCTGAGCGTTTAGCAAAAGATGTAGGTGATACAGTACTTTATCCAGTATCTGTTCGTTGTGAAGAAGTCATGTGGCGTGAGAAGAAATTGTTCTGTAATGCAGACTTCTTCCATGCATCTGCTTATCACTTTATGGATATTGCGACTAAATTGTTTACTCCAATTTTTGTGATGTCTCGTGTTACTGGTTGGGCTGCACATGTCATGGAACAACGTGCAGACAATCGTATTATTCGTCCAAGTGCGGATTATACAGGACCAGAACTTCGTAAAGTTGTTCCAATCGCTGAACGTTCAGCTGCCTAATTTTCAATTATTCGCATGTTTATAGATAAAGCCTGAATTCAGGCTTTATCTATGTATTGTTCAACGAAAAAACGATAATCTTTTTATCACCTCATGTGTTGATGAAATTTCTGCAACACAGAGTGAAAGGCTTGTTAAAGTCGCTTTTTGAACCGCTTGTGCACTCATTGCTCCAGCACCCAGATCGGGATGATCCATAGTGGCTGTACCATCAGATACAAAAATCACTTTATAATTTCTAAAATGTGCATCACGTGCAGTCGATTCACAGCACATATTTGTTACCGTTCCTGTAATAATAAGCGTCTCAATTCCTAATTTTTTTAGATATTGATCTAAATCGGTGTTGTAGAAAGCACTGTAACGATTTTTTTTAATAACAATCTCATCTTTTTGCGGTGCAAGATCAGGGTAAATTTCAACACCTTCAGTGTCATCTACCAAAGCTGATTGTTGATCTATCGGAGACCAAAAATCTGACATCAGCCCCATATCGCTTCGGTCTTTTTGATGTACATGAGTTGTATAGATTATTGTTAACCCTTTTTCTCTGCTTATCGTAACTAAACTTTTTATATTGGGAACAATTTCTGTTGCCATTGGTACCCACATAGATGCATCAGGTTTAACAAAATCGTTTTCCATGTCTATGATCAACAGTGCAGTTTTTTTAGGATTGTCGATTTCAAATTTCATTACTTTTCCTTAATTTATAAAGTGATTACGTTTTTACATCATTGGATTGATAACAGATAAAAAGCATATAAAACGTTTATTTTTTATTTAAACTTAATTATTAGATCATGATTTTTAGAGGTAAATGATACTTTGTTAGTATAATTTTATACTTGATAACGTTCATCTGGGGGGAGATGTAATGAGTTTTAAATATGAATTTTAGAAAATTAAAAGCATATTCCTTGAGTAATCATGAGGATTTAATCCTTAACAACTTACAGGAAAGTAAGATGGATATTGATTTATTGTATGTTAAGAATGTTTTAATGACGCCAAATAAAATTGATGGATGATGATATGTTTATTTTATAGTAGTGCCTCCTAGGAGGCTTTACTTATTGAGGAAGCTGACCATTAGGGAAAAGAATGACCGCTTCTTCACGTGTATATCCGTCATCAAAAGGTAGACTAAGGGATTCGAATGTAATCAGAGTACCTTTGTTTTTTGGCAGTTCAAAAGCTTGTTTCAGTTTAATGTCAGGGTTGTAACTGGTTAAGTTCATTGCTTTACTTTGATTTTCGGCATTCAGAACTATGAATATTGAGCTGTATACTTTACTCAATGATTCTGTACCTTGTGCTGATGAGACATTTTGTTCAAGTAAATTAAGCTTAAAATCACGCACATCTAATGCTTTAAGTGGCTTAAGTTGGGTATGAATCTTGACTAATGCTTGATTAAATGTGGCTTGGTCTTTAATTGCAGAGAATCTTTCATCATATTTTGGCAAATCATACTTTTTCTCGTTTAGGGGATAATAGTAAACTTTAGGAACGGAATAACTTTTTGAATTTTCAACAACAAATACATGTTTAGTCTTTGAATCATAACCGAGAACTTGCAGCGTAATATTGCTGTAATCATTTGCGAAAGCTGCACAACTGAACATCAGTAAAATGCTTGATGCGATTATTTTTGACATTTTTGCCTCATCATTTTTTAGGTAATAATAAAACAGGATCTTCAATATCATAACCTGTTTCTTCAGGAATACCGTAATATTTGACAATAACTAACATCTTATTCTGATTAGGTATGACATAATTTTGTGTGATTTTTATTGTTTGTGCATACTGTAGTGCTTGTTGATTGCTGCTTTTTAACGTAGCAGTGCTAACCCTATATAATGTTTTATACTGAGGAATCTTTTCTGATTGATCATGCCAAGCAGGAACGTATTGTGTTTGAATTTTCACGATCTGAATTTTTGCCGTATTGGCATTGCCAGTGAGCAGAGGTATCAATCGCTTTTTTATTTTCGCTAGGTCTTTTTCAAATCGAGTACCATCTTGATCATAATCAATTTGGTGAGTTTTAGGATGAACATAGAGGGATTTAACTTCAATCAAACGATCTGGTGATTTGCTATTTAATTGGTAATAATATAATTGTGCTAGGCGTCCACGTTCATCTTCAAAATGTCTGAGTAAATAAAGTTTTTGTTCTTTTGTTTCATAGCCGAGTACTTCAATATGTTGACCCCCTCCCACAGTAGCATAACAATGTAATGACATTGTAAGAGTCATGCCGATGGATAAGTATTTTAAAAAGTGCATGTGTTGATATTCTTTTGATACGTGATTGTTATTTTGCATAATTTTTATCCAATTAAACGTAGTCTTTAAGTAATTCATGTGTTGTATAACTACAGACTTTATTTATTCACTTTTTTCAACACCTGATTAAATATAAAATTCGTTCTTTCTCTGCTTTTTTATAGAGTGAGGAATCTGTGAAAATGTCGATATTTTTTAACCATTTATCCTCCTGTTTGAATGATGAAATGTGATAGGTGAGCATTTACTTGTAGATGTAAAATGACCAGGTACTGATGTTTTAAACTTAAATGTAATGTGTAGAAAAATGATGATTTAAAACTTTATTTTGTTATCAGTATCCATCAATATTCGGGTAATAATCAATTGCTGTTTTTAATATGAAAAAGATATGGTTAAACAATATCTTTAGATAGAATTTAAGCTTATAAGAAATGATGCATATAGATAATCTTGCTGAAGAAAGTGGAAATATTAGTTTTGTAGAATATACAGCAACAGGGATATTCATCTTAAAAATTGAAAAAAGAAAATATCGTGGGACGAAAATACAATCACAAGTTTTTGAATTACACGATGATGTCCAAGTAATTTTTAATTCTTTGGATAAGGATATATATGCGGTATTCAATAAAACCAAGCAAATACTTTATTTGAATGATCAGATTCAATCAGTTGATCACTTTGATGCAGTATTGAATTTGCATAAATTATTTAGTTTTAGCATGGCTGTTTTGTTGTTTGCTGTCGTTGTATATCCTTTTTATCAATATTTTATGGATGGAACTATTTATTATTTTGATACGTTTATGCATTTGACAATACTGACTTTGGTCAGTTGCTTTGTTTACTTTATTTTTGAATGTCTAAAATTAAATCGACAAAAAACCAGCAATATTGAAGCTTTGTTTCATATGTTAAAGCTACCTGTCTTGAGTAAAAGAACTTTAGACAGTTTAAAACTCACGAATTCATATTTCTATGAGTTTGATCAATTGTATGATTTAAGCTTAATCAATCAGTTGAGGCATGGTCGAAATGATAGAGAATTAAAAACTCAATTAGCGCAGCACACTCAAAAATTGGTCCAGTTTGGTTTAACTCAACATGAACTTGCCAAATTTAAAGTGGAATCCATTTCTGGAAGATTGGATCAATATATAATAGAAAAGAGGGAATCAACCACTGCATATCCTGATGCTTTAACTGAAGTGAGATTTAATCTGCAAGGAACAAATTTCTATAGCTATTTGGATGACTTTCACTTTGTTCAAGATACTGATGTAAAGATGATCATTTCACAACAAGGTGATTCAATAGGTCAATATGCTTGGTTGATTTATGATTATCATCAGTATTTAACCATAGATGAGGAGTTGCTACAGGTATTACAAAGACCGCGATTCCCACAAAGTGACCACGAAAAATATATGGAAACTTTAAGATTAATATTAGGTTTTATTGTTTTAGTTAGCTTTATCTTATTTGATATTTTTGCAGCCTGTGTTGCATTTATTATCAGTATAGCAGGCTATTATTATTTTCAATTTTGTTATGCTGTTTTCTTAAAATTTTCATTCAGCAAAGATATTTATGCTTATTTGGGATATCAATCCGTTGAATTATTTCAAATGGTAAATCTTAAAGAATTGAAGCAAGGCAATTTTAAACCCGTACATCTAGCTGCAATTGCACGACCAAGTCGTACAGGATTTAACATCGAAAAAAGGAGATCATGATGATCTCCTTAATCAGATGGTTAGTTCTGGTTGTTTAAAAGCGTTCAGCGCTTGCTAAATTCCACATTCTAAAATAGAAATTTTCTTCATCTTTATCTTCACAACACAATAACTCACCATCTTTCATCCAAAAGTGCAATTGAGCATAATTCTTGATTTCACGGTCATTAATACGTTGCGCAAGATGATGTGCTTTAATTTCAGCTGGGTGTTGTAAGCCTGCTGCAGCAATCATTTCAGCCAGTGCTTTTAAGGTATTTTTTTGAAAGTTGAATACACGATCTGCTTTTGATGGAACATCAAGTGCTTTTTGACGTTCTTTATTTTGTGTTGCGACACCTACTGGGCATTGGTTGGTATGGCAGCTTTGAGCTTGGATACAGCCAACCGCAAACATAAAGCCTCGAGCGGAATTAACCCAATCTGCCCCCATTGCCATCGTACTTGCAATATCAAAAGCGCTGATAATCTTACCACTTGCCCCGATTTTAACTTGGGAGCGTAAACCTGCGCCGACGAGGGTATTGTGAACAAACAGTAGACCTTCACGCAAAGGTGTTCCCATATGATCAATTAACTCAATTGGAGCTGCACCTGTACCACCTTCTGAACCATCCACAACGATAAAGTCAGGTACAATTTTGGTTTGTAACATTGCTTTGACAATACTCATAAACTGCCAAGGCTGACCAATACATAGTTTAAATCCGACAGGCTTACCATTCGATAATTCACGTAATTGCTGAATAAAGTACATCATTTCAATCGGTGTACTAAATGCTGAATGCGACGCTGGTGAAACACAGTCAACATCCATTGAAACACCACGTATTTCAGCAATTTCCTTGGTAATTTTATCTTTTGGCAGGATTCCGCCATGACCCGGTTTTGCGCCTTGTGAAAGTTTAATTTCAATCATTTTGATTTGGGGCAAAGCAGCTTGTTGTTTAAATTTTTCAGGATCAAATTTACCATCAAGAGTACGGCAGCCAAAGTAACCACTGGCAATTTCCCAAACAATATCACCACCTGGTTTGAGGTGATAAGGGCTTAGACTTCCTTCACCAGTATCATGATAAAAGTTGCCTTTTTTTGCGCCTGTATTCAAAGCCAAAATAGCGTTAGCACTTAAACTCCCAAAGCTCATTGCAGAGATATTCATGATCGATGCGCTATAGGGTTGAGTGCATTGATCATTGCCGATACTGATTCTGAATGTATTAAAGTCAGCTGGAGTTTTAGGTGTCATCGAGTGAGTTAAGAAACGATAATCTTCTTGATATACATCAATAATTGAGCCAAAGGGTTTATCTGCATTTTCATTTTTGGCACGTTGATAAACAAGACTTCGTTGTGCTCTTGAAAAAGGCAGGGCATCATTATCAGACTCGATAAAGTATTGGCGGATTTCTGGGCGTATGTCTTCAAAGAAAAAGCGAAAATGTCCCATCAAAGGGTAATTTCTTAGAATAGAATGTTGTGTTTGAATAATATCTGCAAAACCTATTGCAGCAAGGATCGAGAAAACAACCCATGCTAAATTCAGAACGGTGTCTGAAAAGAAATAATAGATATAATGACCTTCATTAAAAAAAATAATCCAAGTTAAAAATAACGAGAGAAAAATACAAATAAACCAAACGGAATAACGGGAGAAAAATGTATTTAAAAGTTGATGTCGAATTGCTTGCGCAGGGCTTGCCATGTTGGAAATATCTCTTTCATTATCTGGTGTTAAGTTGCCTAAATTTACAAAAGAGCTCAAGTAACGATTTGTTAGACTTGAGAATGGTTCTAGATTAATACAGGAATGATTTCTTTTTTTGAAGATTTGAGGTACTTTGCCTATATTGTGTGTCGAATAATGTATCGAAAATAAAAAGGAATCGAAAATGTTTGAAGAGTTTCTGACAAAATTGTTAAACCCTAGTATCAGTTTTTTAGCCATTTATGTTTCTGTGATTGTTGTTATTGCTTATATCGGGCTATTGTTCCAGTTTTTTAAAATAAAGAACCTAAAGCAGGAAAACGAGACATTAAAGCATCAGTTAAGTTTTCAAGCTCACTCAAAAATCAGCTTAAGCAAAGATGAGGGAATTATTTCTTAAAATTATGTTGAAAGTAAATTGATTGAAATAAAGCCTGAATTTTCAAGCCTTATTTATAAGTTTTAATTATTTAGCTTTGAAATTTTGACAGTAATTATATGATCGATCTTACATCTGATGTAGAACAGGAATTATTAAAAGCAATGGACAACTATAAAGCCATTGCTGAAGTGCTTATTGATAAATTGATTACAGAAACTGACCAACCAGAAAAAGAAAAAATTAATGCAGGACACTATTACGAAATACAAGATGCTGATTTTTTAAATGGACAAAAAATGCTATCGGAAGATTGGTCTTTTTTTGTGCATGGTGAACACTGTATGTTTGAGAACTTAATAACAGGGCAAATTCTTGAAGTTTCGCTTGGAAACAAAGAAAGCATTGGTAATCTTGACCCATATTTCTTTTATAATTTTCTAAAGACAACAGTTGAATTCAACCACTTAACAAAATACTTCGTTCATCCCTTTAGGAGTACTTTAGATTTTTTTGAAAAACTTGAACGACAAAAAATATTGACAATGGGTTCCGGAGTTTATCGAAAACTATAAGTAAAAAAATAGGATGATAAAAGGACTTAAAGTCACAGTAAAGTGTTTATCTCTAGTGAGATGAAATGTTGAATTTTACTTTTGTAATAGCTATGAAAATTTATACTCTAATAGAACTGAAGTCACATACACTCAATGCTTCAATTAAGTTCTTAAACTTACTCAAATATCAGCTTAAGCAAGGATGAGGGAATTATTTCTTAAAATTATGCTGAAAGTAAATTGATAGAAATAAAGCCTGAATTTTCAGGCTTTATCTAAGCGTTGCATTGTTAGAGCTAGATTGCGAATTTTATTCATCAGTGGGAACAAGCATCAAGATAGATTCATTCAATAAACCTGCAATATCTTCTAAAATTTCTTGTTCAGATAATTGAGGATTTAATGCTACAGCGTGACCATCTGCAATCTGTTTTAAATATGGTGCAAATTCAATAGAGATACAGATGGATTCACCATTAGCCCAAAACAATAGTTGATTGTTTTGTTCAAGATAGATCAATCGTGAAGCAGGTTCGATTTGGAGTAAGTAACCTTGCTCAAGTACTTCTTCCAAATCGCCTGTACCAATCGCTTCCGCGTCTGGAATATTTTCAGGATATTTAGGTTCAGCCATTAAACTCATAATCGCGTCTTCTAATACATCAGATTGATTTAATTGAGCCAATAATTCTGCTTTTAAATAATCCAGTTCAGCTTGAGTCACTTGCCCAATTGGATTTGACTTATGCCTTAACACATCTAATAGTGGATTACGTAAACGTAGGTCTTCTACAAATTTATCACTTACACGATCCATCATGTCGGCAATATTTGGCATACGGAAACCAAAAGAGTAGGTGAGGCATTCGTCCTCTGCAACACCATAATGTGCTAAGCCTGGAGGTACGTAAAGCAAATCTCCGGGTGCTAAAACTTCATCAAAATTGATCTCTATATTTGGTAGCAACTTTAAAGGTTGTCCTTCGACAAACTCAGACTCAGCATCACACATTTGCCCCAACTGCCAACGTCGATGTCCAAAGCCTTGTACGAGAAAAACATCATAAAAGTCAAAATGCTGACCGACTGAACCACCTTTAGGTGCGTAAGAGACCATGATGTCATCACGGCGCCATTGAGGAATAAAAGAAAATTTCTTCCAAAGTTCTGCCAAGTCGAAAGAGTAGTGATCAACTGCTTGAACCAATAAGGTCCAAAGTTTAGGCATTTTTTGAAAATCACCTTTGATGAGAGGGGAGGTTTTTACTGACCATTGATTTGGGTCTTTGTCTTTTTGTTTGATTAGACGTGCAGTGATGTTTTCATCAAGTGCAAGCTCCATCACGTCATCAGGTACTAAAATATCAGCAATTTCAGGAAGTGCGTTGCGGACCAATAATGGTTTTTTTTGCCAATATTCTGTGAGAAATTGTTCAACAGTAATTCCACCAAGAACATCTAAAGGAAGTGACATGAAAATAGCCTAAGCAAATTTGAATCTATAATGTGCTATTGTCTTATGAGATGAAAGTCGGTGCAAGTATTTGTAATTTTATTCAAAATATATGGATATAAAATGAGAGTTATCCCTACTTTCCTAAAGTAAAAAGTCTGTTATCAGCTATGATTATAAAAAAACTACAATATCTTTGAAAAGCCTTTCGATTTAAAAGAAAGTTTTCAATTGGATTGATGGATATGGATTTGTTCTGATTTCTTATTATTTTGATCCAAAAAAGTAATAGCGCACAAAACGCTTCCAGTATTATGCGCATATCGGCAACTTATTATCAAAGGCAAGCAGGTGTCTTTGCCAGCTTGAGTAGTCGATGAAACACAAGCGAATGACCTATGCGAAGCTGAATTAAATCAAAAGATAGTAATAATTTCATCACAGCATTAATTAAGGTAATGCTAGTCCCAACTTTCTTAAAATTCTACATAGCTGAATCATGGGCATACCCATCAAGGTTGTTTGGTCTTGCCCAATCATTTGTTCAAACAAACTGATGCCTAGACTTTCACATTTAAAACTACCAGCACAATGTAAAGGTTGGTCGATTTCAATATACCGCTCAATTTCTGCAAGTATTAAATCACGAAATTTCACATGATAATGTTCGACCAAAGTATGTTCAAAGCCTGTAGCTAAGTGCTGAACACTTAAAGCAGTACTAAAAAAGACATTTTTACCAGAATTTGCTTGAAGTTGTTGAATTGCCTTATCTACGGCTAAGGGTTTTCCAATAAATTCTTGAGGGGCATTTTCACGCCATGCGACTTGATCTGACCCGATCACAATTGCATTGGGATGTGCCTTTGCAATGATTCTAGCTTTTTCAAAAGCCAAGCGTTTCGCCAGATCATCTGCATGAGATTCATTTTTTGGAGACTCGTCAATATCAGGTGAAATACAACGATACTCCAAGCCTAAACGATTCATTAAATCTTTACGGGTTTGACTGGAAGATGCCAAAATAATTTCAGAATGAGTCATGTTTCGTCTTATCAGCCCAGTTATACTGCGTATTCCATTAAAAGATCTAAAGGCACATACGCCAGAACAGCTTGATGGCATGCTTGTAGTTTCACTCGAGGCGCCATGTCATTTTGGTAAGCTTCAACCCAACGAGTCACACATAAGCACCAGAAATCTCCAGGTTGAAGTCCAGGAAAGCCGTGTTCAGGAAGAGGTGTAATTAAATCATTACCCACTTTTTGAGAAAAATTGAGAAATTCAGAGGTCATTTCAGCACATACGGTATGTTGACCTAAATCCGTTGTGGCTGTGTGACAAAAACCATTACGAAAATAACCTGTGATGGGTGAAAAGCAACAACTTGCTAAAGGCTCACCTAAAACATTTAAACCATTGATTTTAGGATCTGGATGAAAAGACATAAGCGTATAAAATTAAAAAGTTTGTCCTATAATAATCAAATCTCAACATTTCTACAGCTTTTCTACAAAAGTATCTAACCTTTTTTTGTGTAATCATTTAGAATCTACGCGATTTTTAATATCTATAAGAGAGCTATACATGAATTTTCAGCGTATGACTGACCTCGATTTAACAGGCAAGCGTGTACTTATTCGTGAAGACTTAAACGTACCTGTTAAAAATGGTGTGATTACCAGTGATGCACGTTTACGCGCTGCATTACCAACTATTAAATTAGCTCTTGAGAAAGGGGCTGCGGTAATGGTTTATTCTCACCTTGGTCGTCCAGTTGAAGGTGAACCAAAAGAAGAACAATCATTGGCTCCTGTAGCAGCTTATTTGACTGAGGCATTGAGTCAGGAAGTTAAATTATTTACAGAATATTTAGATGGTGTTGAGGTTGCAGCAGGTCAAGTTGTTTTACTTGAAAACTGTCGTTTCAATGTCGGTGAAAAGAAAAATAATGCTGATCTTGCAGCAAAATATGCGGCACTTTGCGATGTATTTGTCATGGATGCATTTGGTACTGCGCACCGTGCGGAAGCTTCAACTGAAGGTGTTGCTCGTTTAGCAAAAGTTGCAGCAGCAGGTCCATTACTTGCAGCAGAATTAGATGCTTTAGGTCGTGCACTTCAAACACCAGAAAAGCCAATGGTTGCAATTGTTGCAGGTTCAAAAGTTTCAACCAAGCTTGATGTTTTAACATCACTTTCAGACATTTGCGATCAATTGATTGTGGGTGGCGGAATTGCCAATACTTTCTTAGCCGCAGCGGGTTTCAATGTCGGCAAATCATTATGCGAAAATGATTTAATTGATACCGCTAAAGCAATCGCTGCTAAAGTATCCGTTCCACTTCCTACAGATGTTGTGGTTGCGGATGCTGCAGAAATCGATTTTGCAGACTTCTTAGGTTCATTGGCAAAAGCGAAAGCAGTGGTTAAAAAGGTTGAAGATGTTGCTGACAATGACATGATTTTAGATGTTGGTCCAGAAACAGCGCAAATGTTTGCAGAGATTTTAAAGACGTCGAAAACAATTCTTTGGAATGGTCCAGTTGGCGTTTTTGAAGTTGATCAATTTGGTGAAGGTACAAAGACACTTTCATTGGCAATTGCTGAATCGGCAGGATTCTCGATTGCAGGTGGTGGTGATACTTTAGCTGCAATTGATAAATATGAAGTTGCTGACAAAATTGGTTATATTTCAACAGGTGGTGGTGCATTCCTTGAGTTTGTTGAAGGAAAAACCCTTCCAGCAGTTGCAGTTTTGCTTGAGCGTGCATAATTGATATTTAAGCAATGATGACGTTTTTATGAAGGGCTGACCATGTGTCAGCCTTTTTTCATAAAGTTGATTCACTTTAAAGTAATAAAAATGAAATATAACTGCAATAAACTAAGATAAATCCAATCACCAACACTGGGAAATGTGATGAAATTAAAATTTGCACTTGTCGCTCTTATTCTTGCTCCTTTGGCACTTACAGCATGTTCTAAAAAAGAACAAGCGCCAGCTTCGGAACAAACTTCTACTTCTGAAGCTGTTGCAACTGAATCAGCAAATACGACTCCAGAACAACAAGCTGCGATTGATGCAATTGATCAACCTGTTTTGGATGAAAAAAATACTGATGTTCCTGCTGAGAAAGCCAATGCACCTGCTGATGCAGCAACTCCAGCGACAGAAGAAGAAGCGCCTAAAGCTCAATAATTTTTTTAAATGTTGTTATTTGTTAAAAGTCCTCGCAAACGCGGGGATTTTTTATGAAATAGTCAATATTGTTGCTGAATTGAAATAAATCAGCATGTAGAATATGGGGCATTACTTGGGAGGATATTATGGCTCTTATTTCATTGCGCCAACTCTTGGATCATGCCGGTGAGCATAGCTACGGTGTTCCAGCGTTTAATGTAAACAACTTAGAACAAATGCGCGCAATTATGTTAGCCGCTGACGAAACAAATTCGCCTGTAATCGTGCAAGCTTCTGCTGGTGCGCGTAAGTATGCAGGTGCACCGTTTTTACGTCATCTAATTCTAGCTGCGATCGAAGAGTGGCCGCATATTCCAGTGGTGATGCACCAAGATCATGGTACAAGCCCAGACGTTTGCCAACGCTCAATCCAACTAGGCTTTTCATCAGTGATGATGGATGGTTCATTGGGTGCTGATGGTAAAACACCAACCTCTTATGAATATAATGTCGATGTAACTCGCCGTACTGTTGAAATGGCACATGCTTGTGGTGTTTCGGTAGAAGGTGAAATTGGTTGTTTAGGCAGCCTTGAAACAGGTATGGCAGGCGAAGAAGATGGTGTGGGCGCTGAAGGCGTTCTTGATCATTCTCAATTGCTAACTTCTGTTGAAGAAGCTCGCCAATTTGTATCTGATACCAATGTTGATGCTTTAGCTATTGCTGTTGGTACTTCGCATGGTGCTTACAAATTTACACGTCCACCTACAGGCGACATCTTAGCGATTGATCGTATTAAAGAAATTCATGCAGCACTTCCAAATACTCACCTTGTTATGCATGGCTCAAGCTCTGTACCACAAGAGTGGTTGGCTGTGATTAACCAATATGGCGGCGACATCAAAGAAACTTATGGTGTTCCTGTTGAGCAATTAGTTGAAGCCATCAAACATGGTGTACGTAAAATCAATATTGATACAGATTTACGTTTAGCTTCTACAGGTGCAATGCGTCGTATGATGGCTGAAAAACCAAGTGAATTTGATCCACGTAAATTCTTTGGTGAAACTGTCGAAGCAATGAAACAAATTTGTGTAGATCGTTACACAGCATTTGGTACTGCGGGTAATGCAGACAAAATTCGCCCAATTTCTTTAGAAAAAATGGTTGATCGTTATAAATAATTTTTAAAAATGATTGAACATAGAAAGCCCACTCTAGTGTAGTGGGCTTTTTGCTGGCTAAATGTTAGACAACGTTATTCTGGGATAAATTTTTCGAAAATTTCTCCAACAAACTGATCGGATGAAACTCAATTATGGAAATCATATTTTCAGCAGCTTTATGTAGTGTGTTGGTCTCAATGCTTTTAAAATTTACCAAACAAAAAGGCTTTGATGCATTACAGATGATTGCTTGGAATTATGCGATTGCAAGTTTATTGAGTTATCTTTGGTTTAAGCCAGATTTGGTGCATATTTCAATTTCAAATACACCTTGGTGGTTGATTGTTGGGCTTGGGGTTGTATTACCGAGTATTTTCTTTTGTTTGTCTAAATCATTACAAAGTGCAGGAATACTGAGAACTGAAATCGCTCAGCGTTTATCGGTTGTTTTATCACTTTTGGCTGCATATTTTTTATTTCAAGAACAGTTCAACCAATTAAAAATAATCGGTATTGGTTTAGGGATTTTTGCAGTTTTATGTATTGTACTTTCACATTCGGATGCATCAAATCAATCTATTAATAAAAAGGGCATGCTTTACTTACTCAGTGTATGGGGAGGCTATGCCTTAGTTGATATTTTATTGAAATATACAACCAGTTTGGGGCTTCAATTTCCAGTCACACTCACCCTGATGTTTATCTGTTCTTTTGTCTTATCAATAGGCTATTTAGTACTTCAAAAGACACAATGGAAAATCCAAAATTTATGTGCAGGACTGGCGTTAGGCGTTTTAAATTTTGCCAATATTGCATTGTATGTCAAAGCTCATCTTTTACTCAAAGATTCTCCTGCAGTTGTTTTTGCTGGAATGAATATTTTGGTGGTCTTAATGGGGGTGATGGCAGGTTTGGTAATTTTTAAAGAAAAACTCAAAGTTGTTACAGCTTTAGGTTTAGTTTTGGGTTTACTCGGTGTGATTTGCCTAGCGTTGGCGATTTAGATTCTAAAATTAACCTGTGGCTTTAGCGTTTTAAATTTTCAAATTTTTAACGAATTGCGTTGTGGAATCATGGTCTAAAAAATAATCTCTTGCCTTCGTTTGAAAAGTTGTCATGAGAACTTCATATTTTGATCATAAAAGATTCAAAAATATAGCGGACAATCGGGGAGCTTCCTCTACATCGGTGTAACTGCTATGAATCAAGATATTTTTTCACCGCTTTATGCAGCCTTGCAAACACCGCATGTACAGCTGTTGCCCTTGCAGGTTGAGCACGAAAAGGCGCTAATCGAGGTATGTAAAGATGGAAAACTATGGCAGCTAGAATATACTTCGGTGCCACATTACACGCAGATTCAGACTTATATCGCTAAAGCGCTTGAGCAAAAGTCACAAGGTTTACGTGTTCCATTTGTAGTTTTAGATCAACATACACATCGTATCGTCGGTACAACCAGTTTTAGAGATTTTGTTTGGGATGTACGTCGGGTTGAGATTGGTTATACCTGGTATGCCCAATCTGCTCAACGTAGCCACATCAATACCAGTTGTAAATTTTTACTTCTTCAATATGCTTTTGAGACTTTGCACGCCAATTCAGTTGCCTTACGTACGGATATACGCAATGTAAAGAGTCAAAAAGCAATTGAACGATTGGGTGCTCAACGTGATGGTATTCTACGTCAAGATGCCCTAAGAAAAGATGGCTCTGTTCGAGATACGGTGATGTATAGTATTTTGAAAGAAGAGTGGCTTGAGATTAAACAGCATTTGACTCAATTATTATCTCGCTAGGCGATTGATAAAGTTACTATTTATTGAGCCACAAGTATGCTGTTTTATTTCTCTTTTTAACTACAATCGATATGTAAGCGATGTTGTTGGCAATGAAGGCATTGAAACAGATAACCTGTTAAATCACCATCGATCCTGAGGTGATCCTGGATAAGCTCTACTGGATAACCATTTTCTTCGATATCGGCTTGGACTTCTTCCCAAATCGGTTTAAGCATTTCACTATCTGCATAAGCGATAAACTGGCATGGCTCATTGCAGTGTACCAACCAAACTTCTTGTTGCCAACTATGATAACTTGGTGTTCGGGTACAGATTTCATTTAAAAATTCAGGATCGATTTTCGGGGATGCATCATCTGGGTTTGAAGAAACGCCTTCAATGCTACAGTAATCATTGTATTCACCATCATATTTTTGTGCTGCTGCACCATTGGCAATACACCACGGACAGATATAATCGGGTTCATCTACGCTATAGAAAGAACATACGTACTTTAAATCACGTTGTTCATTGCAAATCGAACAAATACCATTTTCTTTTTCAAACAGATTCAGTTTGTATGCATTGGAATGATATTTAAACTGGGGATAATTCATATTTTAATTCTTCTCGATCAATGTTTTAAGTAACGAGGCTAACAATAAAATTCTACACGAAAACTTTCGATAAGTTCAGGTGGGACTCGTGTTGTTTGTCCATTGGTTCGCATAAATAATTCACCTTTATAGTATAAAGGGCGATCGGACTTATTACATTTGAACACCAATATAGTTTTTCCTTGAATCTGTATTTCTTCCAAAGTCGTGTAAATATTTGAGATTTTATTGCTTTCATGGGCAAGTTTATCAATCAAACTTCTTTTCATTAAATCAAGTGAATCATTAAAATGTTCAGCAAGTTCCTGTTCAACCCCCACGATTTTTAGATCATCAGCTACCCCAATAAACACATAACCATTTCTTGTATTCATAAAGGCAAAACAGGCTTTCACCCATTTGTCAGATTTACGATTGGTGAGTAAATCTGTAGTGCGCTCTTTAAATTCGACCCTTTGATTTTCACCCAGTTGTATCAGATTCAAATAGAAGTCAGAGTGAGCAATCTGTTGATAATTTTTTAAAGTATTTTTAATTTTTTCTAATGATTTATAAGCCGTTACGGTTTCTAAATTATGAATATCTTGCCATTGATAAATCAGTTTGGTTTTTAGATCATTTGCAACTTTGGGGTTTGCAATATATTCAAAGCTCGCGCTAAGTTGCTGCAAAATGTCTCTATAAATGTCATGGCTTGAAACAGGTATAGAAATTTTATTGAAGGTATCTCTGATTTTTTCTAATTTTTTATGAACCTCAAAAGGATCCTGATAGAAACTCAAGTATTTTAATTCATTTAAAATGTGTTCATAAGGGCGATGAAATGAGCTTGGAAAAAGTTGTTTCGGCGGGGTATTAATATATTTTTCAATTAGTTGGAAATAATGTCTAAGTGTTGGATATTTTAAAGCTTGGTAAATGTTGATTTCAAATTTATCAGAAAATGGGGTAGTGGTGTAAGCCTGAAAAAACAACAAGGTTTGGATTTCTTTGTATTTATTGGGGTAGTCATGCCAATGAGTTTCTAGAAACTCATTGAAATTCTTAAACTTATTGGTGATATACATGTTCAAATCCATAGCAACACCTTTTATCCTCTATCATTTGGTGTTCGGTATTTACAACAAATATGTCATCAGACTATTTATATATACTTATATATAAGTGAAATGGGGCGGGAAATAAAGTGTAATGATTTAAATCGTATATTTAAAGTTGTTAGAAAATATAACAAATATTTCAATTTGATGAATAAACACTGAGTTTGAATTTAGAGATTCATTGGGTGATTTGCGGAATAGCCAAACTTGGGTCTTGAAGGAAAGCTTCTAAACGGGCTTTCAAGGATGTTGCACGCTCAGGGACAGAGGGAAGTGCAACTTCTGCTAAATCTTTTACCAGTTCCAAATCACCTGCAGCAGCAGAGACATAGCATAAAGTACACATTTCACTTGGATGTATAGGTTCTTTGATTGCCTGTGTTGCCTTTTTGATGAAATCTTCTGGCCATTGCGCCATTTTTCCAAAAAAAAGCTGACTTTGGCGATCCCATTCAGAAACTAAAAATTCAACCATTTGAATCGCATCTTGCTCTGATTGGGTATATGACCAATCACTATCATAGTCATTCACTAAACCAGAAATAATTGAACCACGCCATGCGCAGTCATAATCACGCATTTTTTCAAACTCTAAGCGTCTCCCCGTACAACCCATTACATATTCACCTAATGGAATAAGATGTATGCCTAGATTAATTTGAAAACAGTGTCTTTTTTTGAAATGCTGAATATCAACAATTCGAATCACTTCACCATCCACTTGCCAGAATACATCAGCTTTTTTAGTAAAGCCTTGTGCTTTTAAAAGTGGATAGAATTGATTACGTAATAGTAGCGAAATAAATTTTTTATCCATGTTAAATATCGCCCAAGTTTGGTTGAATATGTTAGAAAAAACTAAGTTTGGACAACATAACCAAACAACCCTATTAAGCTCCCATTGGCTGTTAAACCTAAGGCAAGCCTTGGTAATACACAACCCGTAATCACTGTTCCTTTGGGATAGTTTTTATCATCAATTTGCTCTAATAATGTTGCATCACCGATACGGATAAAGGCGGAGTCAATAAAATCTTGTTGTTGAGTAAACCAAGCTCGCATATTTTGCCAAGGTTCAAAATAACTTTCAGGTGATCCTTCACCATCTTGCTCAACTTCATTCCACCATATTGTATTCGTAGAGAATGGTTCTACCGTAATTGTTGCAAGCGGAAAAATCGTATTGGCAAATGCGTGTTGAATGAGCTCAGCGCTAATTGTCTTATTGCTTAAACCATTTGCATAGGCGATATAAAATGCTTGAAAATAATCACCAGAATTTGATCCCATGCCAACTTCTACATTTGCCATAATCTTGGTAATTTGAGTACTGAGCTTTTGGCACAACGCTAATTCGTTCTCATCAATTATGTGATTTAGACGTGTTGGATGTTTTGTAATCGTTCCATCATTATAGACTTGGGTAAAACGTGAAAGAATATTATTCGGCCATTCATCTTGGTCTGAACCCACATCATAGTTTTGTATGCATTCTGATAATATCGCTAATTTTTCTGGATCAAGCTCAAGTTTTATATTCATTATTTTCTCCTGATCGTGTTTTAATTGCTAATCATAAAGGCGATAGATACCACTAAAACGTTCACAACCTTTTTGTTGTGTGGAAACAGATAAAATCGCTTTTTGGAAGTTTAATGTGTATTTACAGTCGTGTTCGTTGTCTAAGATTTCATTCTTTTTTTCAGGGGTCGTATATGCCAGCAATGAAACGGTTTGAGCTTCTTTGCGATTATTAGGATTACGGTATGCAATCCCTTCAACTTTAATGCGATCCTTACTTAATTGGTGTATTTGCAAATGAATCGGTTGTTTTGCAATTTTTCCATGTTCATATTTAATAAAGTGCTGTGTAAGGCTTTGATTCATCGATGTGTAAAAGTTTAAATCTTCAAGGCGAATATCAAACTGTTGTTTGAGGCAATCTGAAGTTTTACATTGGCTTAAACGGTTAAGCCATAATTGATGGGTATCATTGACTAAGCGTACAGGCGCATCAGTAACCAGATAGGTAGTGAGGTAACTTTCATTAAGCTGACCACGAAGTTCTTTGTAGGGTGTACTACACAGTTTCTTTAATAAAGCAGAGTCTTCATGTTTGCAGTCAATCGGGAGTGCATAAACAGCAGACGTGCTGATACAGCTCAAAATGAGACCAGATAAAAGTGTTTTAATTTGATTAAATTCTGTATTCAACAGCATGATCGCTTATACTTTCACAATGTTTGCATACGTACTATAGCGAAAGAGAAAGTACGAATACAAGATTTTTACAACTTAAAAACTGCATAAAGGGAGTTGAAAATGAGCATACCGATTCGTATAGGGCAAGGAATGGATGTACACGCCTTTGAAGAGGGTGATTTTGTCACTTTGGCAGGTATTCAAATTCCTCATACTCATGGCTTAAAAGCCCACTCAGATGGTGATGTAGTACTTCATGCATTGTGTGATGCCTTGTTAGGCGCATTGGCACTTGGTGATATTGGGCAGCATTTTCCTGATACGGATGCAGAATTTAAAGGAGCAGATAGCCGAAAATTATTAAAACACGTTTATCAATTGGTTTTAGATCGTGGCTATGTGTTGAATAATGCCGATATTACGGTTGCTTGTGAGCGTCCAAAATTAGCCAAGCACAATTTGGAAATGCGTCAAAGTATCGCTGATGTGTTAGATGTTGAAGTAACTCAAATTAGTGTGAAAGCAACAACCACAGAAAAATTAGGTTTTACAGGGCGTCAGGAAGGAATATTGTCAACAGCAACAGTTTTGATTTCACATCATGTTAAGGCGTGAGTAGAAATAATAATTGCCTTTTTTTAAAGAGAATGTGATAGCTCTCAGAGATAGAAAAGCTAATAAGCTTTAATTTAGATAAATGGCTTAAAGGTGGGGGCTTGAGTTTTGCAGGAGGAAATATGTCAAAGTTCACTGCAAAGCAACAAGCATTTATTGAAGAACATTTAATTGACCTAAATGCTATATAAGCAGATAGTCAATACATGATCTCTAAAAAATAAAGTCCATTTGATTTATTCGAAAATATTGTAGATACCTTGTGTAAGTTATTGAGTTTTAGGTACAAAAAAAGCCCTGTAAAGGGCTTTTTTTACATGCATAAATTAGTTAGCTAAAGCTTTAACTTGTGCATTTAAACGGCTCTTATGACGAGCAGCTTTGTTTTTATGGATGATACCTTTATCAGCCATACGGTCAATTACTGGAACCGCAGCTTTATAAGCTTCAGTTGCAGCAGCATATTCACCAGTAGCGATTGCAGCGATTGTGCGTTTGATATAAGTACGTACCATAGAACGCAAGCTTGCGTTGTGTTTACGTGCTTTAACGTTTTGACGAGCACGTTTTTTTGCTTGAGCAGAGTTTGCCACTCGTGCACTCCTTGATTAGATTGGTCTGGGCGGGCTGAAATCACATCTGAAAACCAACATCAGAGGATTATCACCAGCCCGTAAACAAGTGCCATATTGTGATTAAAGAGGTCGGCAAAGTCAAGTCTTGACATGCTTTGACAACATTTTTGTTGAAGAAAAATTTGAAATAAAACGTTAGATTAGTAGTAAATCTAGGAGATTGTTTAAAAAATGACTAATTCGATAAAAAATGCGATTGTGATTGGAGCAACAGGTTTAGTCGGTCAATGTTTAATTGAGCAACTTAATTCGCTTGCAGAATGTGAAAAAATTACCGTAATTGTTCGTCGTCAAATTGCTGAATTTAACCCATACAAAAAAGTTGAGCAATTCGTCTTAGAGGATTTTCTGTTATTAAATGATCAAGATGTGAATGGCTATAGTCATGCCTTTAGTTGCTTAGGGTCTACCATCAAAAAAGCAGGCTCTAAAGAAGCTTTTTACAATATTGATTTTGAAATTAATGCGCACTTTGCAGATTTATTTGAAACAACAGAAACACATTTAATTTTAGTCAGTGCTATGGGCGCAAATGCGGGTTCACCAATTTTTTATAACAGGGTTAAGGGTGAACTTGAGACCTATATTCAGAAACTAGATTTATATCGCTTTTCAATTATTCGACCATCTTTATTGTTGGGTGAAAGAAATGAAAAAAGATTTTTTGAGGATGTGTCACAAAAGCTTTATAGACGATTTTCACACTGGGTACCTAATTCTTTTAAATATAAGCCAGTGACAGCACAGCAAGTGGCTCATACTATGGTCGAGGCTGCACAAATGCAAACTCAGAAAATTGAAATTTATGATAATTTACACATACAAAATGCCTAATTAGGGAGAACTAACGTGACAACAGTACCTTTTGTAACTTGTGATTTACTTGATGACAATCCAGATAAAGAAATTCAAACGCTGATCCCTTCATTAGATGGCAAGTTCTTTAAAAGTTATGGGGCACGCAAAACGTTTGGCGGTCAAATCGTAACAGTGAAATGCTTTGAAGATAATTCTCGTGTAAAAGAGTTATTGGCGACAGAGGGCGCTGGTAAAGTCTTGGTTGTGGATGGCGGTGCATCCATGCGTTGTGCATTAATGGGCGATATGATTGCTGAATCTGCGGTAAAACATCACTGGAATGGCGTCATTATTTATGGCTGTGTTCGTGATGTAGATGCCCTTGCTGAGCTTGATTTGGGGGTGCATGCATTGGCTTCAATTCCGCAAAAAAGTCATCGTAAGGGCATAGGCGAAGTTGATCTTCCACTATATTTTGGCAGTGTAAGCTTTAATTCTGGTGATTATGTTTATGCAGACAACAACGGAATTGTGGTTTCAAAAGAAAAACTATTGGATTTATAGGCGCTCTATAAAAAATATAGAGTGACTGCTCGAGGGTAGCAAAATGGTGCATCATCAAATTAAAGTTGTACAAGCATTAGCTTCAACGCTGACTGCTGGAGGACGCGGAGTGACTGGAACAGCATTTCCGAATCAACCTCAAAAAGCCTTAAAGCTCTATGAGTTTGAAGGTTCTCCATTTTGCCGCCGTGTGCGAGAAGTTCTAACTTTGCTGAACTTGGACTATGAAGTTTATCCATGTCCTAAAGGTGGTACTAAATATCGTCAATTTGTCAAAGAAAATGGTGGCAAGTTGCGCTTTCCTTATTTTGTGGATGAAAATACAGGAACAGCCATGTATGAATCTGTGGCTATTATTGATTATCTGTTCAAGCATTATGGCAAAAGTGGCAAAACACCGAAGAAATATGCACATTATCCGAAATACCCAGTGGTTGCTTTGGTGGGAACTGTCATCAATGGTGCACGTGGTGTATGGGTAAATCCAAAAATTGTTGATCGAGATGCGCCTGAAAAGCTACTCAACTTGTGGGGCTTTGAAGCAAGTCCATATACACGAATCGTGCGTGGTGTTTTGACGGAATTAGAAATTCCATTTGTATTTCACAATGTAGCGAAAGAGTGTTGGCAAGATCAGGGACCAGCCGCTTTACGCTTAAAACCAGGTAAATATGTACCACTAAAGGGTGGAAAGCGTGAAAAAATTGTTCCTGTCATGGGCAGAGTTAAGCAGGACATTCAAGTACCATATTTGGAAGATCCAAATACAGGCGCAAAACTGTTTGAATCTGAGTCAATTGTGAATTATTTGCAAAAGCAATATGGCGAGTTAACATAACTAAAGCACCTGATTTAAGCTGCTTTGTGTAAAGAGTGTAATGTGGGTATCCCTGAAAATTATATCGAATATCAGTATCATATAGATGCATTGAAAAATGATTCTAATTATAAAAAGCAGGTTTTGAAGATCCGAAAAATTGTACAGCAGCGACAGTTGGCATCCTATATGAGTGATTCAAAATGGATCAGACTTCTAGTTGCCATCAATCGCTTGGATTTTGCACCTGCTTTTATGACGAAACTGCTCAAAGATCCAATTGATCAAAATACGGAAACACAATTCTTAAATACAGTCCCGTGGTACTTTGGGGATTGGCAACCATTTTATCAAGAAGGCATGCCTATTTTTAATACTATTGAATATCTGATTGTAAAACCGATGTTAAGTGAACATCAAGGGCGTTTAATTGCTGACAAAATTTTAGATCAGACTGATCAATTTCGAAATATTTTGAAAAGTTTGAATGTGATGTATCAGGAATACGAACACAACGGTAGTTTTAAGATTTATGCATACCGATAGCAAAAGGATTGAAAACACCATTCATCAGCATCTTATATGATTAGCGAGTTGATTTTGTTTTTTAAATATGTGAACTATGCTTTTTTGTTGTTGTCTAAACCATCAATTCCATAGAAAAATATCATGATTACACGGATAAAACTTAAGCTTAAAATCAGTCTATGATAGATTGTCACTAATAAAATATACTTGAGAACTGGAATGACTTTAACTCGAATTCAACCTGTGATAAATCGCCCAGGAGAAAATGCCTTATTTATTGTATTGGGTTTAAAACAAGGGGCTGAGGTTGTCGATACGGTGATTGATTTCGCAGCTAACTTTTCTGCATTAACACGTAGTTTAAGCAACCGTTATCCTGATGAACAATTTAGTGCTGTATTAGGATTTGGTGCACGTGCTTGGGATTGTTTATTTCCAAATCACCCTAAGCCACAAGAATTAGAGACGTTTAAAGAAATACAAGGACCTAAATACACTGCGGTATCTACTGATGGAGACTTATTCTTTCATATCCGAGCAAATCGCCAAGCATTATGTTTTGAACTGGCGGATATCATCAATACGCAATTAAAAGAGGTGAGTTATCCGATTGATGAGGTGAATGGTTTTCGATATTTTGATGGTCGTGCGATTATTGGCTTTGTGGATGGTACTGAGAATCCTGAAACGGAAATTGCCGCTGAATACGCTTTAGTGGGTAATGAAGATCCATTATTTAAAGGTGGCAGTTATGCCTTCATTCAAAAATATATGCACGATATGGATAAGTGGCGAGAGCTAAGTGATGAAGAACAAGAAAAAGTGATTGGACGGAAAAAGTTTAACGATGTTGAGTTGGGGGATGATGTCAAACCCAAAACAGCACACAATGTGGTCAGTAAGGCGCATGATGAGCAAGGCAATGAATTAAAAATCATGCGTGCAAATATGCCTTTTTCCAATCCATCTAAGAACGAATATGGTACTTTCTTTATTGGTTATGCCCGAAAATTTAGCGTCACTCGACAAATGTTGGAGCATATGTTTCAAGGGGATGATGAAGGAAATTTAGATCGTCTGCTTGATTTTAGTACGGCTGTAACAGGAACACTTTTCTTTGTACCTACCGTAGATTTCTTAGATGACTTGGGCGATGAATAAATCATTAATTGGTATGAGCAAAGAAGGGCGTGAAAACGTCCTTCTTACAGCGATTTCTAGCTGAATTTGTTAAGATACCGGTTTGTATTGTTTATGGGTTGAGTTTTAAACATGTTAACGAAGATAGCAGCTTTATTTAAAAACAATAGAAACTCAGCGGAACAAGCTTTTTTACAACAACATCATATTCAAATTGATGCTGAAAATGGTTTTGTTGTTGATGGTATAGTTTTAAATACAGAATTGGCGGAACGACTTGAATACTTTTCTAATCGTAAACTGAATAATTTTGATGATTTGCAGGCACTGTTTTATAAAGCAATCTTGATCAATGAAAAACTTGATTTAGAAATAGCCTCTGGTCGTTATGTCGCTAGATTAGGAAATACTGAAGAAAATCTAAAGCAGTTTAAAGAAATTGTTCGGAAACTAAATGATTACTATAAAGAATTTAAAAGAGAAAAATAAATCATTATATAAATGTTAGGCTCCATGACGATTATTAACTTTTCGCAAAATGTATATTCATAGATATAGATAAATGATTTGAAGTATGTGCGGAAAGTTTTTTAATGATGACAAGAACCGGAAAAGGTAGATAATGTTAATTGCAAATAATTGGGTTGAAGTTGTTGAGCTAGCTGGAGAATTTATTCAATTTCTAGAGGGTGATAATTTTTTTAGTCAACCTTATACATCGAATAAAGATTATTTTATTACTTCAGACATCAGCTTAGCCATGGATTTTGCAACGGACAATAGTTGGGAGAAATTTACAGATTGGGAAACAGTCATTGACTCACAGTTTCCAGAAGATTTTGATTGGAAACTGAATTCAAGAATTGATTATCAATTACAGCAAAATAACTATTACGATTTGTTCACAAAAAATTTGAATGGATTACTTGAAAAGTGGACAACATTTGATGGAATAGGAATAGCTCACGAATTAATCATGCATGATATCGGTTATATTTTTAATTGTTATGCAAATGGCTATTTTCCACCGATTTGGCAAGAGATTTTACAGGTTTATTATGCAGGCGGTCTACCTTGTGGTTGGCATGGGTTTTATCCTGATGGGAAATTAGTCGTATTTAGTCATCAGCCAAATAAATTGAACAAATAAAATCACTGAACTCAACAAAGTCATCATGTTAAACTATGGCTTATGTCTTTTAGACCCGATACAAATATGTTTAAACAAGAAATCTCTGACCTTAATTTAAAACAATTGAAAGCAGGCGAAAAGCGCTGGATTGGTACAATGCTTGGTTCTTCTGCTGCCTTACTTTTTAAGGAAATAACGGAGAAGTCTGAGCAACTGTTTGTGCTGGTCGCGCGTAATAATCAGCACTTAACACAACTTGAAAGTGAACTTGAATTTTATGGTGTTAAACCGACAATTTTTCCGGATTGGGAAATATTGCCATATGATCGTTTATCACCTCATCAAGATATTGTGTCTGAACGGCTGTCTATTCTTGCCAATATGCCCCAAAAAGGTATTTTGTTGGTATCGGCTACAACATTGGCACAGCGTGTTGCACCCACATCATGGATTTTAGGGGAACATTTTGATATTAAGGTTGGTCAGAAGTTTGATTTAGAACAACAAAAATTAAAACTAGTTCAAGCAGGTTACCATTTAGTCGATACGGTTTATGATCACGGTGGGTTTGCGGTACGCGGTAGCATCATGGATATCTATGCATCTGGGCAAAGTGCACCGATTCGTATAGATCTGTTTGATGATGAAATCGACAGTTTAAAATTTTTTGATCCTGAGACCCAAAGAACCACAACAAAACTTGAGCATTTCACTGTATTACCCGCAAAAGAATTTCCTTTAAAAGAAGCACGCTCTATATTTAGAGATCGCTATGCGGAAAGCTTTCCAACAGCAAATCCTAAGAAAAATCCAATTTATCAAGATGTATTAGAGGGAATTGCATCGCCAGGATTAGACTTTTATTTTCCATTATTTTTTACCCAAACTGCAATGCAGACACAAAGTTGTTTGACATCGTACTTACCAGGCAATGCAATTGTCATTACAGATAAGTATATTGAAGACGGTTTAATTCAGTTTTGGGCAGATGTCATGCGTCGTTATGAAGATAGACGGCACAATATTGATCAGCCATTGCTGCCACCTGAAGAAATTTTTATACAACCCAATCAGCTGTTTGAACAGTTGAATCAATTTGCAAGAATTATTGCGTCTACAGAGCAGATTGAATTAAAAGCAGGCTGTATTAATTTATCTGTTGAAATACCGCCAAAATTACCTGTTGATCCGAAGCAAGAGCAACCTTTTAAGGTCGTCAAGCAATATGTCGATGATGCCAATCATCCTGTGTTATTGGTGGCCGAAAGTGCTGGACGTCGTGAAACCTTAAAAGATGCGTTAAGAGCAAGTTTAGGGGAAATTCCTGTTGTAGAGAATTTCCAAATTTTTCAGCAATCAAATTTTTCCGTTGCGATCACTAACGCGCCTTTAGACCGTGGTCTAGTGATTAGTGATGAGTTGTCGGTAATTTCTGAAAATCAGCTTTATGAACATCGCGTTGTACAGCGCCGTCGTAAGCGTCAACAAGAAGTTTCAGAAGAGTTTTTGATTCGAAGTTTGACTGAACTGAATATTGGGGCACCTGTGGTTCATATCGATCATGGTGTTGGTCGTTATGCGGGTTTGGTTACACTGAATATCGATGATCAGGATTATGAGTTTTTGCAACTCAACTATGCAGATGATGCAAAAGTTTATGTGCCTGTGACAAATCTACATCTTATTAGTCGTTTTAGTGGTGGTGATCCAGACTTAGCACCTTTGCATAAGCTTGGAACTGATGCATGGAACAAAGCGAAACGAAAAGCCCTCGAACAAATTCACGATGTCGCTGCTGAATTATTACATATTCAAGCGCGACGCCAGTCAAAACCGGGTATCAGTTTTGAATTGGATCAAAGTGCATATATGCAGTTTTCCAGTGGCTTTGCCTATGAAGAAACGCTAGATCAAGCCAATGCAATTGAAGCAACATTGTATGATATGCAACAAGCCAAACCGATGGATCGCTTGGTCTGTGGTGATGTGGGATTTGGTAAAACAGAAGTTGCGATGCGAGCAGCCTTTGTTGCCGTTCAGAACAATCGACAAGTGGCGGTTCTTGTTCCAACCACATTGTTGGCACAACAACATTATGAATCTTTTAAAGACCGATTTGCTGATTGGCCCATCCGTGTTGAAGTACTTTCACGTTTTGGTACCAGTAAAAGTCATGTCAAAACAATTGAGGATTTGGTCGAGGGAAAAGTTGATATTGTCATTGGAACCCACAAAATTCTTCAGGAAAATGTACAATTTAAAAACTTAGGTTTAATGATTGTGGATGAAGAGCATCGTTTTGGTGTGCGAGATAAAGAGCGCATTAAAGCCATGCGTGCTGATGTCGATATGCTGACATTGACAGCTACACCGATTCCGCGGACGCTGAATATGGCATTTGGGGGAATGCGTGATCTTTCGATCATTGCAACGCCACCGGCACGCCGTTTAGCTGTGAAAACTTTTGTCAATGAGCAAACCAATGAAACCATGAAGGAAGCAATTTTGCGTGAATTGCTTCGTGGCGGTCAGGTCTACATCTTACATAATGAAGTAGATACCATTGAACGTGCTGCAGAGAATATTCGTCAATTGGTTCCTGAGGCACGTGTCGCTGTTGCACATGGTCAAATGCGTGAGCGTGAATTAGAACAAGTCATGCAGCAGTTTTATCATAAAGAATATAATGTCTTGGTGTGTTCGACCATTATTGAAACCGGAATTGATGTCCCGAATGCCAATACGATTATCATTGAACGTGCTGACAAGCTAGGGCTTGCGCAATTACATCAGCTACGTGGTCGTGTAGGGCGCTCACATCATCAAGCGTATGCATATTTGATGGTACCTTCGCTTAAAGGTCTAAAAGGTGATGCAGAAAAACGTTTAGACGCAATTTCAAGAGCATCAAATCTTGGTGCTGGTTTTATGTTAGCGACAGAGGATTTAGAAATACGTGGCGCTGGTGAGTTACTGGGTGAACAACAAAGTGGTTCAATGAATGCTATCGGTTATAGTTTATACATGGAAATGTTGGCCAAAGCGACGAAAGCCATTCAACAAGGTAAAACGCCCAATTTTGATACACCACTTTCGCTCACCTCTGAAATTACTTTACACATGCCAGCATTAATACCTGATGAATACTTAGGTGATGTACATCAACGACTGATGTTCTACAAACGGATCAGTAATACAGATACAGCCGACAAATTAGACAATATTCGGATGGAGCTGATAGACCGTTTCGGTGTGCCACCACAGCCCGTCAAGCAGTTATTTAGTGTGCATCAAATTCGTATCAAGGCAGAACAGTTAGAAATCACCAAAATTGATATTGGGGCACATGGTGGGGTGATTGAATTTTCACCTGATACACCCGTGCAAGCAATCAGTATCATTCAAATGATGCAAAAACATCCGACCTGGTTCCGTATGGAAGGTGGTCAACGTCTGAAAGTGATGGTGATGTTGGAAGAATATGAGAAGCGCATTCAGTTTGTGCAAGATTTATTGAATAACTTGCTTGCTGAATTAAAGCGTTAATTTATCAATATGTTGAAGATGAATAATCTTTATTCAGAACTGAGAAAAAATCATGAAATTTTTTCAGAGATGATCTTGAAAAAAAACAATGATTCTATAAAGTGTAATTGTGATCAGGTTCAAAGCAAACTGTGTTTATTTGTACCGAAACACGAGATAACCAATATTCACACGAAAACCGATGTGTTAGTATTAGCCATCCTTTTAATTTTGCGTCATTTATAAAGATATGTTTAGTTTGCATCCACAACTTGCTCAAGATACTTTTTTTGTAGGCGACTTTCCGCTTTCAACATGTCGTTTAATGAATGATATGCAATTTCCGTGGTTAATTCTTATTCCACGTGTACCTGGTATCACTGAATTATATGAATTGAGTCAAGCTGATCAAGAACAGTTTTTGCGTGAGTCGAGCTGGTTATCTAGTCAACTGTCACGTGTTTTCCGCGCTGACAAGATGAATGTGGCTGCATTGGGTAATATGGTCCCACAATTGCATTTTCATCATGTCGTGCGTTATCAAAATGATGTAGCTTGGCCTAAGCCTGTATTTGGTTTACAAGCTGTTCCATATACCAATGAAGTGTTGGCACATATGCGTCAGACATTAATGTTAGCATTGCGTGGTCAAGGTGATATGCCGTTTGATTGGCGTATGGACTAAGTTTTTAAAACAGCACAAGGGAAGTGTTTAATAAAATGACATTCGAGGTAAAATATTTTGCCATTTGAACGTATGTTAGATAAAGAGCCTAAGCAATTTGAAATATTCCAGCGCTTTATGGGATATTTGATTATTGCACTGCTTGTTATCATTTATTATTTTACTTCTCCTGTTGCTAACTATCAGTTCTATGTTCCCTTTTTTATTGGTTTTATTTTCTTAGCCAGCCCCAAATTTTCTCGATGGCTGGAATATTCATACGGCTCAAAAATCCGTAAAAATATCTATTTTTTGGTAGATGTTATTGTTGTTTCGACAGCACTAGCAGCAGTACATTTAAGTCTAGTTGTTTCTTTTGTACTTTTATTTGCGCTGATCTATACCGCCATCAACAGTAAAATTTCTTTCATGATGGCTTCTTTGGCTATCTTGATTGCTTTTATTGTTTTCTATACCAATATTATTTTCATTTTTGGCTTTTACGATTATTTCCAGCAAACCAGCCCTGAACTTTCTGTGCTGTCTTTTATTGGAATTATTTTGTTTGTTAATATCGGTAATTATTATCAAAATCGTCGTATTAAAAGTGTAGAAATCAAAAAAAATACCTATTTTAATGAAATGAATCGCTATATTGAGTTGTCAAATCAACTCAGTCGCTATGCTCCATTGCAGCTTTGGCAGGCGATCATGCGTGGTGATACTGAAGCGAAAATTGAATATAAACGTAAAAAGATCACTGTTTTCTTTTCAGATATTCAGGGCTTTACTGAGTTATCAGAAACATTAATTCCTGATGATTTGGCATTTGTACTCAATGATTATCTCAGTCATATGACTGAAATTGCCAAGCAATATGGTGCGACCATTGATAAATTCATGGGCGATGCGATTCTGATTTTCTTTGGTGATCCAGATTCACAAGGTGTGGAACAGGATGCTAAAAACTGCATTGATATGGCAATTGCCATGCGACAGCAAATGAAGTTTCTACGTGAACGTTGGGTGAAAATGGGCTATGCGCCATTGCATATCCGTATGGGGGTAAGTACAGGCTATTGTCACGTTGGAAATTACGGTGCTGTACATCGTATGGCTTATACAATTGTTGGTCGCGATGCAAATTTGGCAGCGCGTTTACAGTACGCTGCGGATATTGATGAAATTCTTGTTTCAGATGAAACCTATAAATTGATTAAAAATGATTATCTCTGTGCGCCAAAATCACCAATTGAATTAAAAGGTATTCAAGGTAAAGTGAGAACTTGGCAGGTCATGGAGAAATACTCAGCCAGTAAAAATGAAAATCAACAATGGTTTGACTATGAATATAAAGGTTTTCATTTGGTGCTTAATTTAGAAGAAGTGCAAAACTTTGAGTATCCAGAGCTGGTTGAAGTACTTGAAAAAATGGTCGATCGTATTAAAGTTCAGCAGCGACTGACCAATGCGCAAGGTGTTGCAAGACTAAATGCTGAAGATGAAATTCGCTAGGCAGGTTTAAAATTTTACATTGAACATTTAAGTCTGTTGTTATCACTTAAAGACTGAGCAATAAGTAAAAGCAAATAAAAACCACTCATGTTGAGTGGTTTTTTATTTGCTTTTTATTCAGCACTTTTAAAAATTATTTAGTGGTTTTCAGAAGCATGGTTAATGGTGTATTTAGGAATTTCAACTTCCATATCTTCATCCGTGATTTTAACTTGGCAAGAAAGTCGTGAGTCAGGTTCTAAGCCCCAAGCACGATCAAGTAAATCCGCTTCAATATCATCCATTTCTTCAAGTGCATCAAAACCTTTGCGTACAATGACATGACATGTTGTACATGCCTTAGACATATCGCAGGCATGTTCAATTTTAATACCATTGCTTAATAAGCTTTGGCAAAGATTGGCATTTGGTTCAACTTCAAACTCAGCACCATTTGGACAAATTGTTGCATGAGGTAGTACTTTAATACGTGGCATAGTCTTTACCTTAAAAATTAGTTTGAGTTTGACCAGTCATCAAGTTTAGTGCCTTTGAGCGCTTGATCGATATGCTGATTCATTCGTTCTGCAGCAAAAGCATCACTATGAATTTTTAATTGCTCAACAGCATGTTCGATAGATTTGATATCGTCTATTTCAAGCTGTACTTTTAAATGTTCGGCTGCAAGATTTAATCCTTGCAATTGTTCTGGATCGAGTAATTTGCTGTCCACTTTCAATGCTTGTTCTAATGCCTCGAGTTCACGACGTGCCTCAACCTTTGTTTCATTCAAGTGACGTAAATGCTTGTCTTCTTCAGCGAACTTATAACCATCAATTAAAAGGCGTTCGGTATCTGCTTCTGAAAGACCGTAAGAAGGTTTGATGTCAATCTTGGCATGAACACCAGAAGTGGTTTCTTTTGCAGACACAGAAAGTAAACCATCGGCATCAACTTGGAATGTCACTTCTATACGCGCCTGACCAGCGGTCATAGGTGGAATGCCGTGTAATACAAAGCGCCCTAAGCTACGACAGTGCTCGACCAAATCACGTTCACCTTGAACAACATGAATCAACATGGCAGTTTGACCATCTTGATAGGTCGTGAATTCTTGACGGCGTGCTACAGGGATTGCCGTATTGCGAGAAATTAGACGCTCAACCAGCCCACCCATGGTTTCAAGACCCAGTGAAAGAGGGGTTACATCGAGCAGTAATGAACCATCTTTTGAATTACCAATCAGTTGATTAGCCGTGATAGACGCTCCGATAGCCACGACTTCATCAGGATTAATTGTACACAGTGGTTCTTGGTTAAATACTTCACGAACAGCTTTTTGAACAGCATAAGAACGAGTAGAGCCACCTACAAGTACCACATTTTGAATATCATCAAGTGTAAGCTTTGCATCGCGCATTACGCGTTTACATACACTTATTGTTTTATCAAGTGCTACTTGGATAATCTGTTCGAAGGTTGCGCGATCTAGTGTAAGATGGTGTGTCAGTACTTTTATATCAACAGATTCTGCATCACTCAAGGCTTCTTTGGCTTTGCGTGCAGAAACGATGAAATGTGCATATTCTGCATCATCCAAAGTCTCAATATTAAGTTGTTTTTTTGCCCATTTCACAATCAAACGATCTAAATCATCGCCGCCGAGTGCGGTATGACCGCCTGTGGCTAAAACTTCAAAAACACCTTGCGAGAAACGTAAGATAGAAACGTCAAAAGTACCGCCACCTAAATCGTAGATGACGTAATTACGATCTGTTGCAAGGTTGGTGTCTTGATCTAAACCATAGGCTACGGCTGCCGCAGTAGGTTCGTTTAATAAGCGTAATACATTCAGCCCTGCCAATTCTGCTGCATCACGTGTTGCTTGGCGCTGAGCTTCATCGAAATATGCAGGAACTGTAATGACAGCACCATTTACAGGATTACTTAGACTCTTTTCAGCACGATCTTTTAATTGCTTTAAAATTTCAGCTGAGATTTCTACAGGTGTTTTTCGACCTTGTGTGGTTTCAAAAGTTGGCATTTCATTATCAGCACCTGTTAAAGTATGTGGATGTTGAAATTTAATATCAGCTTTTGAACGCCCCATAAAACGTTTTACAGAAACGATCGTATTTTTAGGATCAGTTGTGATGAATGGTTTTGCTGCATCACCGTATTCTGTTGAGTTTTTAGAGTAATGCACAATAGAGGGAAGTAACACACGACCTTGTTCATCATTCAGTACTTTGGCTTTGCCTGAAAGTACTGTAGCAACCAACGAATGCGTTGTACCTAAGTCTATTCCAATGGCAATACGGTGTTCGTGTGGCGCACTTGATTGTCCTGGTTCAGCAATTTGCAAGAGTGCCATTTGTTACATCCTTAAAATAAAAGCTAAAAAACAAAGTCATGTTCAACATGTAGTTAAAATTAAAAGTTAGAAATCATCATCTAAGCTAAAATCTTCATCATCAAGAAGTTGATCTTCGGCTTTATCAATATCATTCATGACTTTTTGGAAAAAACGCAATTTTCGTACAGTATCACGTGCTTCAGCCCAGTCTTCTTCTTCAAAATCAATTTTGAATTCCCGGACTAAGCCCTCGATCCATTGTTGCACTTCTTTTTTGAGAGAATGCAACTGTTCTGTATCGGTTGCTTCATCGAGTTGTTCACGAATTTCGAGGGCAGACTGCAAAAATTCAAAATCATTAATGGATTGATCTAAGTGATGATCTTGCTTTTTGAGTGAAAGTAAATATGCTGCACGGCTATCTACATGAGATAGGGCTTTATACGCTTGATTAATCTCACTCGATTTAATTAAAGCTTTGTCTTTATCATCCGATTTATCAGGATGATATTGCTGTTGCAAGTTTAAGAAATTAGCTTTTAATGTTGCTAAATCAATATCGAGTGCTTCAGGGAGATCGAACAACTCAAAATGACTCATGGGAGATACTCATCCACGATGTTTTACAAGAAAACAGGGTAATTAAATATGATTAAAACAGTGCAAGACACTGTTTTAACATGAAAAAAGTGCAGGGTGATTATACAGTGAAAGATTCACCACAACCACATTCACCTTTTTTATTGGGGTTATTAAACTCGAAACCTTCATTGAGACCATTTTTTACATAGTCCATTTCCATGCCGTCGAGATACACCAAGCTTTTAGGGTCTACAAAAACTTTAACACCAAACTGTTCAAAAATTTGATCGTGTTCATCGATATCATCAACAAACTCAAGTACATATGCCAAACCAGAACAGCCTGAAGTTTTCACACCAAGACGAATACCTTCACCCTTACCGCGATTCTTTAAGTAATTGCTGATATGAGTTGCAGCATTTTCAGTTAAATTGATCATGAAAACTCCATTAAAAAATTATCTGTAAAAACTTAAACAACAGATATTAAGCTTTAGTTTTCTTGTTACGGTAATCTTCAACAGCAGCTTTGATTGCATCTTCTGCAAGTACAGAACAGTGCACTTTTACAGGAGGAAGAGCAAGTTCAGTTGCGATATCAATATTTTTTATCGCTTGTGCTTCGTCTAAAGTTTTACCTTTTAACCATTCGGTGACTAATGAGCTGGATGCAATTGCAGAGCCACAACCATAAGTCTTAAAGCGTGCTTCTTCGATCACACCATTGTCATTTACTTGGATCTGTAAACGCATCACATCGCCACATGCAGGTGCACCCACCATACCTGTACCAACATTTTCTGCATTTTTATCCAAAACACCAACATTACGAGGGTTTTCGTAATGATCAATTACTTTTTCACTATAAGCCATGATGCTTCTCCAAACCTCGGGGTCAGCGTTGATAATATGTATTGCTACAGTCTAATATGGTGGCATTTCACTGATTTTCAATAAAATGCCGTGTTTGATTTTAGAAACTTAGTGTTCAGCCCATTCAACTGAATTTAAGTCGATACCTTCTTTGTACATATCCCAAAGCGGAGAAAGTTCACGTAATTTCTCTACAGCAGCTTTAGAAATTTTAATGACATGGTCAATGTCTTCTTCAGTCGTATAATGACCGAAGCTGAAACGAATTGAGCTATGCGCCAATTCATCAGAAAGACCAAGTGCGCGAAGCACATAAGATGGTTCAAGTGTTGCAGATGTACATGCTGAACCTGATGAAACCGCAACATCTTTCAATGCCATCATCAATGATTCGCCTTCAACAAAGTTGAAACTTACATTTAAGTAGTTTGCAACGTTATATTCAGGGTGACCATTTAAGAACACTTGTTCTAAATCTTGTAAACCATTCCAAAGCTTGTCACGAAGTACACGTAAGCGCGCTTGTTCTGCATGTAAGTTTTTACCTGCAAGTTCAAATGCTTCACCCATACCCACAATCTGGTGAGTAGCAAGTGTGCCTGAACGCATACCACGTTCATGACCACCACCGTGAATTTGTGCTTTAAGACGTACGCGAGGGCTACGACGTACAAATAATGCACCGATACCTTTAGGTCCATAAACTTTATGACCAGAGAAGCTCATCAAGTCTACTTTCATGGTTGAAAGATCAATTTCAACTTTACCAGCAGCTTGCGCAGCATCTACATGGAAGTAAGTTTTGTTGGCGCGAGTAAGTTCACCAATCGCAGCAACATCAGTTACTGTACCAATTTCATTATTGACCATCATTAATGAAACAAGAATGGTGTCTGGACGAAGTGCAGCTTGAACCATTTCTGGCGTAATTAAACCTGTTCTAGGTTCTGGTTCAAGATAAGTAATCTCAAAACCTTCTTCTTCCAATTCACGGCAGGTATCTAAAATTGCTTTATGTTCAATTTTACTGGTGATGATATGCTTGCCTTTCGAACCATAAAATTGAGCAATACCTTTTAGCGCAAGGTTATCAGATTCAGTAGCACCTGATGTCCATACGATTTCTCGTGGATCAGCTTTAACTAAATTTGCGACTTGTTCACGTGCATATTCAACTTTTTCTTCAGCTTGCCATCCATAAGCATGAGAGCGAGAAGCTGCATTTCCGAAGGTACCATCAAAGGTTAAACACTCCATCATGCGTTCTGCTACTTGAGGATCAACAGGCGTAGTTGCTGCATAGTCAAGATAAATCGGACGTTTCATGTCAAATACCTGTAACCGATAAAAGGGCTGAATCATGTGGTGCTGAATTTTGGCGAACCGCAACGGTTTGTACATTGTCGCGTGCGACTAAATCGGCAAGGGTGATTTTAGCTAAATAATCGGCAATATGGAGAGAGAGTTCTTGCCATAAATCGTGAGTTAAACACATCGCACCATTTTGGCAGTTGCCTTTATGATCACAACGAGTTGCATCCACAGTTTCATTTACAGCTTCAATAATTTCTAAGACAGTAATTTCTTCAGCATGACGCGCTAAGTGATAGCCACCATTCGCGCCACGAACACTTGAAACTAAGCCATGACGCTTTAATTTAGCGAACAATTGTTCAAGATAAGCGACAGAGATCGTTTGGCGGGCTGCAATTTCTGCAAGCGTAATCGTTTGTTCAGTAGGCTGCAATGCTAGGTCGAGTAGTGCAGTCACTGCATAGCGACCGCGAGTAGTTAGGCGCATGATTCGATACACATGTTTTAGACTAGATGTATGAATTTTATGAATCCTGACTAAATTAGTCAAGTATTTTTAAGCTTAATTCTGACTAAATTAGTCAGAATTAATTATTATTGTTATAAGGATGAAATCTAATAAAATATTTTACATGAATATTTGCCATAAATTATACATGATTAGTGCAACAAATAGAAAGCCTATTACACCTAAAGCCATATATAAACGCTGTTGATTTTGCTGTAGACGTCGAACTCGATTTTGATATTGCTTTACCTCAACCTGAAGAGTGTTGATCTTTGAACGTTGCTGATCAATTTTTTCAAGTAAGGGTGCAATACGTTTTTTTGATGCACGTGTCTGACTGTCATCATCAGGATGAGTTAACCACTGTTTCCAATCGGACAAGAGTTTGGGTGCAGTTAAATGAATGACCAGATCACGAAATTGATCTTTCACCATATCACTACCTTCCAAACGCATTTTTTTCATACTACGGCGATTGGCAAAAACAAAAATCTGAATTAAATCAATTAATGTGCTACTCACAGAAAGATCGACAGGTTTTTCTGGCGCTTGCAAGTCAAACAAAATGCCACGGTCTGTAAATTGAATATAGAAATCAAAATAAGGAATGTAACTATTTATCTTGATGGTCATTTGCTGTTCGACAAAATTTTTAGCTTGTAAGCGAACAACACGATCATGTTTTAATACAAAAGAATAAATGGTTTCCAAGATAATCATGACAATGTTTAGCAACAAACGAGAGTGACCTTGCTTTTGTTGCGATTCATTCATAAAACATTCCTATAACAAATTGAGAATCCGATCTCTAAAATAACTTTGAAACAATTTCATCCGTGATATGAAACACATTATTTCAACAATCATATAAAAAAAATAATTGAATGACCATTGTTGAATTGGCAAGTGTTCCTTAACATTAAACAATTACTTTGCTTTTGTAGAACAGTTTAGCAAAAGGTTCAATAGTTTTATTTGATATTATAGATATATTTTCTACATAATTTGGTCATATAGGTCATTAAAAGCTGGAGTTTTGGGCAAATGGAGCAGGATATGAAAAAGAGCAATAAAGAACAATTCGGTCTTCAGGAAGACCAAAATGAACAGCATGTATCACATACAAAACCTAGACATCATAAAAAATCAGCATTGGATTTTAGAAAATATACCAAACAAATTTGGTTGGCCGGGTTGGGGGCTTTTTCGCGTGCTGAAGAAGAAGGCAATAAGTTATTTGACTCTTTAGTCAAAGTTGGAGAAGAGCTTGAATCAAAAACGGTTGAAGTTACTGATCAAACAGTGAACAAAGTGTCGGAAAAAACTAAAGAGTCTGTCACAGAAACTAAGGACAAGGTAGAAAAGCTTCTCGATCATGGCGTAAATCATTCGCTTAATCGAATTGGTTTGGTCACTGCAAAGGATCTTCAGCACCTAGAGAACTTAATAATGCAATTACATCACAAGGTGGATGCCTTAGTAGAAGAGAACCAAAACTTACGCGAGCAGTTGCTCAAAAAATGAAATAATTGGGGTGAATCAAAAAAAAAACTCATTTTTAGTCGTAATTTTTGAGAAAAGCGTGTTTGGAGTCTTGCGTTTCCCCCCAAAGCATTGCTATAAAGTCGTCATGGCCTTTGATCTACAGCCTTGGAACTTAAACAAACGAAATAAGAGGACGTAATCTTCATGAATAAATCAGAATTAATCGATGCGATTGCAGAAAAAGGGGGATTGTCAAAGTCTGATGCAGGTAAAGCATTAGATGCGACTATTGCTTCAATTGGTGAAGCGCTTAAAAAAGGCGACACAGTGACTTTAGTAGGCTTTGGTACTTTTAGTGTTAAAGACCGCGCTGCACGTACTGGTCGTAACCCTAAAACTGGTGAAGAGCTTCAGATTAAAGCAAGCAAAGTACCTAGCTTTAAAGCTGGTAAAGGCTTAAAAGACTCAGTAGCTTAATCTGAGCTTATCGAAAGCGCGCCCTCGTGGCGCGTTTTTTATGAAATAAAATTAAATTATCAGTGATTGCTCGTTCATTCATTTCACAATTTCAGTTAGAATCCTTACGAAATATAATATTGGAATACTCATGGAATCGTTTCGCACTCTCATAAGGGGCTGGTTTGGTAAAGTTCTCCTTGTGTTATTTTTAGCGCCATTTGCCGTGGTCGGTATTGAAGGTTATTTCAGTGGTGGGCAAAAAGCAGATGTCGCTAAAACTGTTAATGGTCAAGATATTTCTAAAAAAGAGTTAGAAACGGTCACCAAAAGCTATACGGATCAATTATTGGCAAATCCTAGTGTGCATGGGGACGAGTCACTGTTGAATAAAGAATTTATTGCAAATAAAGCACTTGATTATCTGATCAGTCAAAGTCTTCTAAGACAACAGGCAGATAAATTAGGTGTGACTTTAAGCGATACTCAGATTGAACAGAAAATTGCACAGATTCCTGCTTTTCAGGAAAATGGTAAATTTTCAAATAATCTATATGCGAATTATTTACGTTCACAAGGCTTAACCAGTCAGGCATTTATTCAAAATATTCGTCAAGATTTTGCATTGAGTATTCTGAGTTCAACGATTTCAGATAATGCTTTGATTAGTAAATCTGATATTCAACAAATTGCTAATCTTCAATCTGAACAACGTGAATTATTTTTATCGAGTGTGAAGCTGGATGATTATAAAGCGAATGTTAAAGTGACGAATCAAGAAATTGCGGATTATTACAACAAACATCTCAATAAATTTAAACAGGTTGCGGCTGTAGATGTTGATTATGTTGTGCTTAGTCCTGCGACATTGACTCAACCAAATGCTGCGGTGTCTGATGCGGATTTAAATCAAGCCTATGCGCAATTTGTAGAAAAATATAAGCAAAATTTAAAGCATGATGTAAAACACATCCTGATTACAACGGATTCACGTAGTCCTGAGCAAGCTGCAACTTTGGCGAATGAGGTTTATGCAAAAATTCAGGCAGGTATGACTTTTGCTCAAGCGGCTGCACAATATTCTGAAGATCCAGATTCTAAAGCAAAAGGTGGTGCACTTGCAGCCTATGCTCCAGGTGTATTTGGTGCTGATTTTGATAAAGCTGTGGCTTCAACAGCGAATGGTCAAGTGGCGAAACCTGTAAAAACAGAGTTCGGCTATCATATTATTGAAGTCAATACACCCGCTGGAACAATTCCATCATTGGAAAGCAAAAAAGCAGAATTAACAGCCGAAGTGCTGAAAAACAAATCTGCAAATTACTTCTCTGATACTGTAAATAGTTTAAATGACCAGGTTGTGAATAGCGACTCGCTTGATGTTGTGGCACAAGCAGTGAAAACAGTACAGGTCCAATCAGCCAAGAATGTGAATTTAGCGACAACTAATCCAGTTTTAGCAGATCCTGCGGTTAAAACGAAATTATTTGCTGAAGATATTAAAAACGGCAATACAACAGCTTCAGGTAATATACAAACTGCCAATGGTGATGTGGTATGGATAAAAGTTCGTAAATACTACCCAGCGGGCACTCAACCTCTGGCTCAGGCAACAGCCCGTGTAAAAGCACAGTTGATTGAACAAAAAGCATTTGATGCAGCACATGCAAAATTAAATGCAATGATTGAAGATTTTAAAAAGTTACCTGCACAAGCAGTGACAGCGAAATACCAATCTAATTTTGTACATGCAGGAACATTTACGCGTTCACAGGGACTTAAACGCGAAATTGAGCGTGCTGCATTTAGTCAACCTGTACCCAAAGCAGGTATGTGGTCTGTGACTACTGCGAAGTTACCTGATGAATTGGTTGTTGTAGCGGTTGCCAATGTGAAAAAAGTAGATATTGCCCAAATGAATCCTGCTGAAGTTCAGCAGTTGACTCAAATGTACCAAAAATTCCGTGGGGAACAATTGCTTGATGATTATTCTCGTTATTTAAAATCTCAAGCTAAGATTAAATAATTAAGAAAACATCCAATAAAAAAAAGCGCTTCGGCGCTTTTTTTTATTGGATTATGTATTCTGGAACTGTCTCGTAAAGTTTTAGAGTTGATTGCGGTATTGACTCGGGCTAAGCTCAAATTGTTTTTTGAATGCTTGACTGAATGCGGTTTCAGAAGAATAGCCCACTTGATGGGCAATTTGTTGAATAGAGAGTTGACCTTGTTTAAGCAGCTGACTGGCAAGACGTAAACGATGTTGTTGTAAATAAGCCAATGGTGTCTCGCCAATAATTTGGTTAAACAGGCTGGCAAATTTTGAGCGGGACATACAGCAGGTTTCAGCTAAACTTTCAACAGTCCAGTTATGTTGGGGTTGGCTATGGATGGCTGCCAAGGCATTTGATAGTTCAGGATGAATCAAAGCATTCAACCAGTTATTATGATCTTGCATTTGCTCAATGTAATCTCGTACAGACTCAATCATTAAAATGCTGACCACATGATCCATGATCTTATTCTTGCCTGCGACAGTTCTACGCGTTTCAGCGGATACAAAATAAAGTCCAATTTTAAGCCACTCAGGTGCTTCATCACTCAGCGCATTTTGAATGTGTAGATAGGGAGGGAGTGCATTGATTAATGGGCGTGCCATAATGGCATTCATATGGCATCGGACAGTAAGTATTAAAGTTTTTTCCGAGCTTCCCTGACCAAATTCAATGGCATCCTGTCTAAGTCCATCAAACAGAGGTTCAATATTTAAGTTTTCGACCAGTTGTGTATTGGGCTGATTTTTTACGGTGTGGGCTAAACCTGCAGGAATTAAAAACATATCACCTGTGTGTAAGGTGACATGCATCGATGGGGAAAACTCTAAATAAGCGTGACCATATAAGACAATATGTGCAATGACAGCTTCTTGTTTAGGGCTTTGAAATGACCAATCCCCTTGCGCTTGAAGATAAATATATTCTGAGTGGTTGAGATGAATATCATCAAAAATTTTACTTAAAGCATCCATAAGTATGGTTTAAATTTCCTATTTTCAAATAATAAAAAGGTTTGATGTCATTAAAACATGTGCGTAAAGGACAATCTCTATGTTGAAGATGCCAAAGACTTTTTCATAGGTTTTATGGACGCTTACAACTGTCCTTCAAGTGATCTTTATTTAAATATATAGATAAGTAGAAAGATAGGGAAGATACAGCCATGAATGCACCAGTTCAACTGACTGAACAGCAATTGCTGGACATAAAACCAAAGTCAGGTTTGGCACTTGATAAGAAGCGTTACCTTTGGATGATTAGTCCATCTTTGCCAGTGATTGGTTTAGGAATTTTAGCGGGTTATCATGTTGCACCTAAGCCACTTAAAAAAGTGTTTGCACTGGGTGGTCCGATTGTCTTGCATGTGATTATTCCAGCCATTGATTCATTGATTGGTAAAGATCAAAACAATCCAACTGCTGAAGATGTAAAATTACTTGAACAAGACCCTTATTATTCTCGATTAGTTAAATCTTTTATTCCGATTCAATATGCAGCAAATGTGTATGCATGCTATTTGGTTGGTCGTAAGCAGACTTCATTGCTTGATAAGATACTCTTGGGTATTTCGATGGGGGCGATTAATGGTATCGCCATCAATACAGCGCATGAACTCAGTCATAAGCATGATCGCATAGATCATATTTTGTCACACTTGGCATTAGTTCCATCTGGTTATAATCATTTCCGGATTGAGCATCCATATGGACACCATAAGCGTGCAGCAACTCCAGAAGACCCTGCATCTTCACAAATGGGTGAAACTTTTTATGAGTTTTTACCACGAACAGTCATTGGATCATTTAAGTCTGCAATTGAAATCGAAACCAACCGCCTTAAACGAAAAGGGCTTGGATTTTGGTGTAAAGACAATGAGTTGTTGCAAGGTTGGGGCATGACTGCGGCATTCCATTCGTCAATGGTGGGGGTATTTGGTAAAGGAATTTTGCCATACTTGGCTACGCAATCTGCATATAGTATTGGTCTGTTTGAGATTATTAACTACATCGAACACTATGGTTTATTGCGTCAAAAGGATGAAAAAGGTAAATATGAACGTACCATGCCTGAACACAGTTGGAATAATAATAATATTGTGACGAATTTGTTCCTGTATCAGTTGCAGCGTCATTCAGATCATCATGCTTATCCTACACGTCCATTCCAGGCATTACGTCATTTTGATGAAGCACCTGAGTTACCAAGTGGTTATGCAAGTATGTTATTGCCAGCCCTGATCCCTGCTTGGTGGTTCAAGATCATGGATAAACGTGTATTTGATCACTATAAAGGTGATTTGAATAAAGCCAATATTTATCCAAAACGTCGTGCCAGTATTTTTAAGAAATTTGGTGTAATCGACAAATTGCTCAATAAGTAAACATGAAAAATGCAATAAAAGCCCAATATTGGGCTTTTATTGCATTTAACTCTTTGAGGTATCCTGCGATTTTAATGTTGAATAACATGTATTGTTCTTATTCACTCATCATTGAGCTGCATCATCATCGATAGGCAATTGATCATTTAATTATATTGATTGTATGCTTCATAACATAATGGGGGAGGATAAAAATTTTGCTCATTAAAATTAACTCAAAGAAAAAAATTCTCTTTAAATATACTATCTTTATTATCAGGTTTCTTTCATAGTATACATAAAGTAATTTTAGATGCTAATAGCTTATCTGGACGTTTGTATGAAGTGGGAAGAAATAGGCAATCAACCATGTTCAATTGCGCGCACATTGTCAGTTTTGGGTGATCGTTGGACGATGCTTATTCTTCGTAATGCATTTATGGGAATGCGTCGTTTTGATGATTTTCAAGCAAATTTAGGTGTAACCCGACATGTGCTTGCTGAACGTTTAAAGCGTTTGGTTGAGCATGGCATACTTACCAAAGTTCCATATGTTGAACGACAAGAGCGTTTTGAATATCGTTTAACTGAGAAAGGCTTAGAGCTTTATCCAATTTTATTAACGATGGTGACATGGGCAGATAAGTGGATGGATGAAGGCTTAGGTGCACCAATGGCACTTGAACATACAACATGTGGGCATCAATTTACTGCGATTTTGGTCTGTTCGGAATGTCAGCAAGCGATTACTGCACGTCAAGTAAAGCCAATCGTTACACCTGCATTTTTTAAATATTTGGAGAAAAGTAAACAGGCATGATTTGATTGTATCAATCAAGCATGAATTGAATATGAATGATCAAAACGTTAAAAACAGTTCAGAACAGAAACAAAAAATTGAATATCTTTGAACAAGCTTGATTGTATTACACGCTATTTAAATAAAGGCATTTATACATGCGTTTCGATATTAAGATGAATGTTGGGAAAACATCTAACCTTGATTACTATTTTAATAAATTGATTTTTGTTAAAGTGTGTGAAATTTATACCATGTGTTACTAAAAAATATATAATTCAAACTTAAATAAAAAATTTGCGTTTAAAGCTGAACAATAAATTTTTTTCTAAAACTCATATTGAGATCATTAACAATCAATAACCATTTTTTTTAATAGAAAGGCATAAGTGTTTGGCAAATGATAATTATTTAAATTTAAAAATTCAATAACTTAGAAATATGTAATACGGAGCGATGATATGGCAATTGGATCAAGCCCAACAGTTGGAAAAACAACTCAAACCTGCCTTCAAGAATTTACAATTCATTTTAGACGTGCAGAGGACAGAGTGTTTGATGGTCGTTATGGTTTTGATTGGTATCGACCTGAATTTTTAAAAAAAATGACCTATTATCAACCCTTAACATCTAGCGAAGAAAGGATTAAAGTTGCTTTAGTGACTGGCGATATAGATACACTCAAAAGCACTTATACACATGGACAAAAAACAAAAATTTTGCCTTATGGCAAAGAATACATACCTGCATGGTTGGCGATTTATTCAACAGAGTGGCTTAATGTTCATCGTTCGGGTCAAGGTGAGAACTATAGTGTAGCACTAGATTTAGAGCTAAATCTAATTGAAGGCAAGAATGATGGTGAATTAAATCCAATTGATAAAAATAAAGAATTTGAGTTAAAAAATAATGGAACTATTCTCAAGTTTGAAGCATCAAACCCAAATATTGTGATTGACCCTTCAGAAATGAATATTAATCGATTTCTTAGTACTTTTGGAAATAACAAAAAATTATCAAATCAAGAAAATGATCAGAAATATTTAGTTTCTAATGCAGTTAATATCTCATGTAAAAGTGCATTGGAAAACCATGAAGAGATTTTAGTCTATGCAGAAAAAAATGGTTGTAAAGAAGTTGTCGGTCAGCTCATGCTATACCATAATGCTGTGATTCCGAGTTTAAAAGTTATTTTTGTAGATGTGATTACGAATGAAAAAAAACCGAGACGTTCATATGATTATGAGGATTTTTTACAAAATAGATCATTTAACCAAGCCTTAATTAATGTAGAAATAATAAATGCTCCAGCATTCGATTTTAGAAAGTATCGTAAAAATGATGTTGATGTAAATATTTCTTTAAATAAACTTAATATAAATAATACCAGCTATTTTTTAGATGATTTAAGTAAATTTTATAAAAAATACCAAGATAAAAGCTTGGCAGCTAAAAATTATGTTTTTGTAACAAATGTTTTTAAAGAAGAAGGCGTTGGTAGTGGTGGGGATAGTGTTACCTTATTCAAATGCCCTGAAGATATATTTAATCAAGTCGTTGTACATGAGTTGGGACATCGTTTTGGATTGATTCATTTGTTTGACTCCCAAAAAATTAATCCCCAAGGCAAGTCTTTTCAGTTTTTACCGGGTTTGACAGGTAATTTTTTAGATTATGATCATAGAAAAATTGATGAGAAAGAAAAAAATGGTAAGACTAAGTCAAGGGCTATACGCAATCCCACTTTTTCGTTGAGCTATTTTTTCAAATACCAATGGGATTTACTTAGAAAAAGAGTGAAATAATCTATTTATCTAAGCCATAATCTACAGGGATTCGTTCACGCTAATACATATGTGAACGAATCAATTTATATAAATAGTTCATAAACAATTTGCGGGTTTAGGAATACCTGCCAAACGACTCAAATGTCGAGCAACCAGTCCAGTATTAAATTTTTGTTGCAACATTGCATTATCAATCTCAGGGCTTACGCTTTTCATTAAAAATTTAATCAATGGGCGAGTCGCAGGAGAGTGTCCAAATTGAGTATAGAATTGACGAACTGCATATAAAACTTCGAAATGCCAAGGTGTAAGCTCGAGTTCTAAACTCTGTGCCAGCTCTTGAGCAACCTGTTCATTCCAAACCGTATAATCCACTAAGTGACCGTCTTGGTCTAATTCTAAACTCATAAAACAACCTAAATGATGTAACTCGATTGAGAAAGCAATTAAATTACTTGGGAGATAACAAAGGGTAAAATAGCGGTTTATTTTAAACTGATACAACGTGTGAAGTCTAAAATCAGTTCTGCGAATTGCGCATAATTGATCAATTTAAAATGCTCAGGAACTTTTTCGGCAAGTATTTCTGTATCATTTTCCAAGATATACAGATTTTTTTTCTTTTCTAAACGGTGATCACATACATATAGCACTGCATCTCCCATTAAAAGAATATGATCATCTACTGAGTATATTTGATCTAGTTGGGTTAAAACTTGATCTGTATGTGAAAAGCATGATTGAATTAAGTAAAGTGTTTTATCTGACATTTAAATCTACCTTGCCCATCTTACCAATATAAAACACGATCAAAAGATTGAATAAATTCACTATTCAAATTGATGAACTCAATCTCTTGTTGTGATTGAGTAACAAAAGCAGAGCTTTTATTCATATTCTCTACTAAAACTGGTGTTAAATCATAAAATTCAAAGCTATCCACCATGTTTGACGCGAGTTTAAATGCTTGTTTTAAACCATCAAACGCCAGTTCGGATTTTAACAAACTTAGTCCAGCACCCTTGAGTAACACTTTGACTTTACAACCAAAAGTAGCTAAAACCATAGTGGCAGACAAGCTTTCATAAACTTGCAGATTGGTTAAGTTTGCTTGGGTTATAACCACGAGTACAGTATTCACACAAATCACCTTTTAAATGCAACACTCTAATGGGAAGATCAACTTAGAATTGAATGAGACGATCTGTAGATTGGACTGCATCTGCAAGTTCTCCAAGTCCAACGAGATTAAAACCTTTTGCAAGATTATGTGTTTGAATTTGATGGCGTTTAGCATTTTCTTGATCTGTTATTCCACGCGCTAAAGCGGCACTCACACAGACAGGAAGTCGAATTGCGAGTTTTTGCCACTCTACAGATAAATTACGTTGATCATCAGGAATCCATTGCAAGTTGTTGGCAACTTGTACACCATCTTGATAGAAGAACACACGAAATTCTTGATCTTTTGCTTTTAAAGCCTGAGCTAACCCCAATGCATGCCATGCATGAATTGAACTTGGAGCAGCAGTGATTAGTAATAAAGTACTCATTTGATGGCGATTCACTTGGAGAATGGACAGTTTGCAACATTCAAACTTGATAATGATAGGTAGTATACAATGATTTTAGTGACTGGTGGTTTAGGCTTTATAGGCTCGCATGTGGTTTTAAGTTTGCTAGCTCAAAGGCAAGAGGTCGTCATTGTTGATAATCTAGCCAATGCAAATCTGCAGTGTTTAGAGCGTTTAGAATTTATTACAGGAATGTATATCCCATTTGTCAAAATTGATATTCGTAATACTCCTGCACTAAATAAAGTATTTGAACAATATTCAATAGATACCGTTGTACATTGTGCAGGGTTCAAATCCATTGAAGAATCTAATCTGAAACCTCTTGAATATTATAATGACAATGTCAGTTGTATTATGAGTTTATTGCGAGCAATGCAACGCACAGGGGTCAGAAGTCTGGTTCATCTTTCTAGCCTTATGGTTTATGCACAATCGAGTTTAGATTTAAACGAAGAAATTGCTTTTAATTATTCTTATCCGAATCCTTATATTAAATCTCAACAGATGATTGAAGAAATCATCAAGGACACCTTTAGAACGGATCAGGAATGGAAAATTGCAACGCTTAGGGTATCCAACGTGGTTGGTGCTTTTGAACATGGTGTATTGGGGGAGTTTGTCACTCCGCTACCGAAAAATATTGTTCCATTAGCATTGCAGGTCGCTGCACAACAGCGAGATTTGATTGAAGTTCACCGTCACGCCAATACCCAAGATAAAACCACTGAGCGTAGTTTTGTACATGTACTTGATGTTTGTGATGCGATCCAGTCCAGTATCTATTGGCTACAAGAGCAGAACAATGTCTGTGAAAGTTTTGATATTTCAGGGACTGTAAGTTCGATTCAAGATTTAATCAATACGATCGAGGATGTAACTGCACAGCAAATTCATCAAATTGATGCGGTTTACCAAATACATGAACTTGATCAAGTGGCTTCGAATAGCCATAAAGCGTTAGATGTTTTAAAGTGGGAGGCAAAACGCTCACTTAAACAAATGATTCAAGATGAATGGCGTTTTTACCAAAATACCTTGAATAATTGTTGATATGTAGAAAATGCATAATTGTAAATAATTATCATTTACATTGGTTGCCTATTTGTTTAGCATAAGATTTCGCTGGGGTAATGGCTTGTATTCATTGCATAAAGATGATCACATTATAAGCTGTCACTTGAAAATTAAATTCGGACGATTGAGAGGTTGAAAATGCAGACACGTATTGAGCACGACACAATGGGTGAAGTTGAAGTTCCTAGTGAGGCGATGTGGGGAGCACAAACTCAACGCAGTGTAGAAAACTTTAAGATCGGCACCGAACATATGCCTCGTCCTATGATTAAAGCAATGGGATTTGTTAAAAAAGCCGCAGCGATTACCAATGCGAGCCTCAATCAAATTCCGCAAGAATTATCCCAATATATCGTAGAAGCAGCTGACGAAGTGATTGCTGGAAATTGGGATAGTCAATTTCCTTTAGTAGTTTGGCAAACGGGTTCTGGTACACAAAGCAATATGAACTGTAATGAGGTGATTGCCAATATTGCCAATCAAAAACTTGGTAATCCTTTAGGTTCACAAAAACCTGTTCATCCTAATGATCATGTCAATCGTGCCCAATCTACCAATGATTCATTTCCAACAGCGATCCATGTGGCTGCTGCATTACAAATCAATGAATTACTCATTCCAGCAGTCAAACGTTTACGTGACACATTGCATCGTAAATCTGAAGAATTTAATGACATTGTCAAGATTGGTCGTACACACTTACAAGATGCTACACCACTGACGCTTGGGCAGGAGTTCAGTGGTTATGTGTCGCAACTGGATCATGGACTAAAGCGCTTACAGCAAGCTTTGATTTGGCTATATGAGTTGCCGTTAGGTGGTACAGCCGTAGGAACAGGTTTAAATGCTCATCCTGACTATGCCGAAAAAGCTGCTGAAGAATTAGCTAAATTAACTGGTCTTCCATTTATTACCAACCCTAATAAGTTTGAAGCACTTGCAGGGCGTGATGCAGCTGTATTCGCGTCAGGCGCATTAAAAACTTTAGCTGCGAGTCTTAATAAAATTGCCAATGATATCCGCTGGTTGGCGAGTGGTCCTCGTTGTGGTTTAGGTGAGCTGCGTATTCCTGAAAATGAACCAGGCTCAAGTATCATGCCAGGCAAAGTGAATCCTACGCAGTGTGAAGCAATGACGATGGTGGTTGCACAAGTGATGGGGAATGATACAACGATCAATTTTGCAGGTGCGGCAGGTAATTTTGAGTTAAATGTGTATATGCCTGTTATTGCATATAATCTTGTTCAATCTGTGCAGTTGCTTGGTGATGCTTGTAATAGTTTTGATGAGCATTGTGCAGCAGGCATTGAACCAAATCGTGAAAAAATTGATTATTTTTTACATAACTCGTTGATGCTGGTGACTGCACTGAATCCTGTCATTGGTTATGAAAATGCAGCAAAAGTAGCGAAAACTGCTTATAAAGAAGATAAAACCTTAAAAGAAGTCGCTGTAGAGCTAGGCTTTGTCACTCCAGAACAATTTGACGAAGTGGTTCAACCTGAAAAAATGGTACATCCAAACGTTAAGTAGCTAAAAAATTTAAAAAAGGGCTAAAAATTTTTAGCCCTTTTTTATACAATAAATATCAATGTTGAATAGCGCATGACTATGTTGAGTTGGTTGTTTAGAAATTTAAAAACAATGCTTATCCGCTTAACCTCGCCATGTAGAGAGCATATAGACAATAATTGCGATTAAAAATAATGCAACTATAAATAAAATATATTTCGGAATACGACGCTTTTCTTGTGCTTTCTCAATTCTTTCTTCAGTTGGAGAATGATTGTTATCGATTGACATATTCATTAACCTCAAATTAATTAAGTGCTTATTTTTTATCATGAAGCATTATTCTATTTGTTGTGTGAAAAAATGTAGTTGAAGCGTGAGGCACGTAAGTATATGAAACTTTACGTAGCAAGTTAAATTTAAAGAAAATTTTGAGAAATCCTACGCCGTAAATCTATAGAGCTTGTAAAAGTCCTTAAATATTTTATACTTATAATTTATATGATAATGAGATGTATTCTTAATTATGTTTGATAAAATGTTTAAAGGAAAAAGTTTCGATAATTTTTTAAGATTAAGCTTTTTTATGTTTATGGTTTTAACTTTTTTATCTCTAGGTCAAAGTATTTATGACAGGGTAACGGGTGAAGCAGAACAAATTGTTTTAAAACCTGCTTTAACCTTTATGTTTTTTGCTTTTTTTGCCAAATATCAATATGCCTTCCAATATTGGTCAAAGCGTCTTGAACGAATTAATGAAGAGGAAAGACAGCGGCAACTTTGAATAGATCAAGAGAAAACAATTTAAGTTCAGTCTGAAAAACCACCTCTATGATTAAAAATCATGTGGTGGTTCTGTCACAAAAGAGGCTTATGCAACAAACTCGTTGACATGATATTCAGGTTCACAAGCCAAAATAGATATAAATTTTTCTGTTGTTTCGTCAGTGAGTAAGTAAGGATTGAACGCTTCTAAATGATACTGCATAAAAAATTCTGAAATCTTTTTATTGATTGGGGAAAATTTCATCGTCCATTGTGAAAATAAGCATGTCTGATTTTCTGCATAATATAAGATTTCACAATTGATATGCCGTTCATCTTTGACAATTCGATTATAAAATAAATCATCAATGATGTTTTTATTTCCCTCTAAACATTGGACGAAATATCCATGTCCATAATAGAGCACACCAGTAACTCCATTACGATAATTAAAATCAATTGCTTCGTCTAAGATATTGATTAAATTTTGCTTTAAACCTGAATCTACTCTAGCAATTTTACTAACATATAAAAGTCGAACAGACTCCATCTTTGATTCTCTTTTTAAGGAGGGAGCTTTGATTGTTACATAAAACACGCTTAATCATATATTTTTATGTAAATATCAAGGAATTTTCAGATGAAATTAATGTTAATTTTCTTGTAAATGGAAAAAATAGACCTGCTTCCTGCAGGTCAGTATCCACTTTCTTTATTGTCGTGTTGACCACTCTCTTCAATGGTCAGGGATACTATACAGATGTTCTTTAATAAAAAAAACGCAGTAAATTAGTTGGAATAGTGGGCTAAGACTGAGCCAAAATTCATGATGGCGGTTTGATATAAATAGATTCATCATGTCTTTAGCATGTGTTATAAATATTCTATAGATGAACTCTATATGAATAGAATAATGGTTTAAACAACGCCTTAAATAATGAGAACAAACAATGCGTTATTTATTTTTCTTACTCAGCCTATCAATAAGTGCTGAATTAAATGCTCAAAGCCCATTAGACCAACCTTTTTTACAAAGTGGGGCAGTTGATGAGCAATTTAATATCCTTGATCTCAATGTTTACAACATGTTGGTTAAAGCAATTAATCACAATTTTAAGAATATTGCCACGGATCAATCAGAACGTGACTTTGTTGTTTCTCGAATTATGCTGATTAGCGATGGATTGTGGATTGAATCTGATATGAAAGATATTAAGTCTACAGAAGATTTAACAAAAAAATTTGATGATCAAAAATATCAGCGTTTGATTAAGCAAAATATGTGTAAAAAAGATGACTTACTTGAGTCAGAAGTTTTTAAAAAAACGACACGTGGCAATTTTATTTATCAACTCAACAATGCCGATGGTGATTTTTTAAAAAGATTTACAATAAATTATAGGGAGTGTTTGTAAGATTATGATATTTAATGTTAGTAATTTGATCACAGCGATTCATTTAGCGATTTAGCATCCATGATATTTTATGATTTAAGCATTAGTTTGATATATTAAAACGATCAAATCAAAAACTGCTTGGTTTAATTTGTACTGATGATGAATGGACTGAATACTCAATTGGTTAATTCAGCATTTTTTCATCATAGATCTAATCACATTGTTCATTCTCATTTAGTGATTCTCATTTAATGACTGATTTATCATTACTGTCATAATCAGACTGATACGCTTGAATCATTTCCATGTTTTCTACAGTCCAATCATATAAGGCACTAAAAGGCGCTTTCAGCGATTGACCAAGCGGTGTCAAAGCATACTCCACGCCAAGAATTTTTCCATCTATGACTGTACGTGTCACCATGCCATTTCGCTCAAGCTTACGAAGTGTTTGTGTCAAAACACGTTGGGTAATACCATCCAAACGTCGCTTAATCGCATTAAATCGATGCGGTTCGTCTAAAACCATTAAAATCAACATAGACCATTTATCTGCGATTTGATCAAGAATGGTACGGCTAGGACAATCGGCACGATAGATCGGACTTGGTTCAGTGCTCATCGGTATACTCCAGCATACTTAGGATGTTTAAGGTGCGTAATTGACACCTAGTATACATTGGATACCATGCTTATTCATGCTAAAAAACAAGGTCTATTATGAATACATCAAATTATTCTACACTCCAAATTGAGTATGCACAGGGCGTTGCAACGGTGAGCATCAACCATCCTCCAGTCAATGTGTTAGATGTTGCTTTGATGAGTGAGATTCAGCAATTTTTAATACAGGTACGTGATGATCCATTGAGTCGTGCCATTGTATTCCAAAGTGCTGATCCTGATTTTTTCATTGCCCATGTAGACATGACATTGATTGATGAGCCAAATGCTTTTGATGAGATTGCAAAAGATACTCCTGATGGTTTAAATCCTTTTCAAGCTTTGGGAGAAATGATTCGAAGACAACCTCAAGTAACCATCGCTAAGCTCGAAGGTCTTGCCCGTGGAGGTGGTGCTGAATTCGTGGCTGCAATGGATATGTCATTTGCTGCTATTGGACGTGCAGGACTCGCCCAATGTGAAGCATTAATGGGGATTATTCCTGGAGGTGGCGCAACACAGTATTTGTCACGATGTATGACGCGTGGACGTGTGCTAGAAGTGATCCTCGGTGCAGAACTCGTAGATGCTGAGTTGGCAGAACGATATGGTTGGGTGAATCGTGCATTGCCTGCAAATGAACTGGATGCTTTTGTGAATCGTCTTGCCAAGAATATTGCTGCTTTACCAGAAGGTGTGATTGCTGCGACGAAAAAAGCAGTTTCGACCGTGAATCTGAGCGAAGGATTACTACGTGAACACGAGGCATGGGCAGATCTATTTGCACTTCCCAATGCTGAAAAATTAATTCGTGGAGGTTTAAAGGCGGGCGCTCAGACCAAGATAGGTGAAAAGAATTTAGAGCAATTACTCCGAGATTTATCTTAATCCTGTACTGAGTTTTAATTTGAAAAAATCCTTACTGTGTTGAGTCGAATTTCAAGCATAGACTTCGCATAAAAAATATCTAAATATGGCTTGAATAGTCTGTTGGTCATGGTTTTAGCTTGTTGAGCTAACAGACACGAAATGCAAAAAAGTTCAATTGGATGGATTAAAAAATCATCTTACTCAATGGTTTTTTAATCATCCAAAATGCCTAAAAGAGTTTTTAACACTTAAATTAGAATCGAATATACTGTTATAATTGTGAGATTGCATTTTTTGCTGTTCTTTACTTATTTGTATTTTTATATTTTATGAATAAAGAGGTGGTCCCACTTGTTTGAACAACTAAAAGCTTATTTATAAGTGATACTCTGCTCTAGTTAAGCTACCTTATTTTGTTGTGGTAGCTGGTCATAGTAAAACTCATCTGGAGTCATTTTGTCCAGACTCGAATGAGGTCGTTTCAAATTATAAAATTCAAAATATGCGTTTAATTGCTTCTTCGCATCCAAAACATTGCTGTAGGCTTTGAGATACACCTCTTCATATTTAACGCTCCGCCATAATCGTTCAACCATCACATTATCAACCCATCGACCTTTACCATCCATACTGATTTGAATGCCATTTGATTTCAATACATCAATAAATGCATCACTGGTAAACTGACTGCCTTGGTCTGTATTAAAGACTTCAGGTCGGCCATATTTTTCAATAGCTTCATTTAATGTTTCTATGCAAAATGTAACCTCCATACTAATCGATACTCTATGCGCAAGTACCTTGCGGCTATGCCAATCAATCACAGCACATAAATAAACAAAGCCTTTTGCCATAGGGATATACGTTATATCCGTAGACCACACTTGATTACTGCGCTGAATAGCCAATCCTTTGAGCAGATATGGATATTTACGGTGAGCTTGATTGGCCTGACTTAGATTTGGTTTACGATATAACGCATTAATGCCCATTTTCTTCATTAAAGTACGTGTATGACGTCGTCCTATATGATGTCCTTGACGATTCAATAAATCACGCATCATACGGCTACCTGCAAAAGGGTATTGCATATGTAACTCATCCATACAGCGCATCAGCTTCAGATCTGATTCACTCACAGGTTTTGGGCGATAGTAATAACAACCACGGGAGACTTTCAGCAGCTTAGCTTGCTTAGATACTGAAATCTGAAGTGAGTCATCGATTAACTTTTGTGGTTGAAGCGACCCAGTTTCTTCAACACACCTTCTAAAAAATCAATTTCTAATGCCTGCTCACCGATTTTTGCATGTAGTTTTTTTAGATCGATGGGTGGTTCTGTTGGAGCTTTTGATTGATCGAAAGCTTGCGAGGAAGCTGAAATCAGTTGATTTTTCCAGTCAATAATTTGGTTTTGATGAACATCAAATTCAGCACTCAATTCAGCAAGTGTTTTTTCTGCTTTAATCGCAGCAAGTGCTACCTTAGCTTTAAAGTCATTTGAATGATTTCTTCTTGGTCTACGTGTCATAAAATACTCCATATATTGATGTTTATAACATCATTTGGGGAGCAAAATATCACTTATAAGTGTTGTTCAAATTTCCTGATCCACCTCTCATTTGATCAAATTGTTGTTTTTTCAGTAAAAATAGAGTGCTGTAATTTAGCATAGTTATCTATCACATCTATATGAATGTTTCATCAGTCGATTAGTGAATTTCATTGAGTATTTTTTTGTCTAGTTTTGTTTTCCTGAACTTTTAAAAAATGATCACCCGTGTAGCATTTTATTAAATTCTTATGGGAGATAACGAATGTTAGACTATCTTAAGAGCTTTCATAACATCAATACATATTTAATTTTATCCATTATTCTATTATTTTTGGTGTTAGCTTTAGATTATTTTTAATCAGTATCCATGATAATTTTCTATGATTAATGAAAATTCAACAAATAAAAACTCACTCAGTGTGAGTTTTTATGCAGTCTAAATCTGTGATAGATTTAGACAAATAATTGTTATTCAAGTTAATTTTTTTAAGCTTTGAAAATATGATAATGCCATTATAAAATATAAAAATTGCTTTTTTTATTTGAAATTTTACATTTATGATGAACAAACTCTTAACTACCTTAATAACATCAATAATTGCATGTTCAGTGTATAGTGCTGAAGATATCTTTAAGAAGCCTCAGTCTTATGTGTTTCTGCAAAATGAAACGCAACATGAAAATAACAATGATAACCAAGTTGATTTTTTTGAGCTTTCAAGACAGCAAGAAAAAGATCAGATCAATCAGAGGTGGTCCCACTTGTTTGAACAACTAAAAGCTTATTTATAAGTGATACTCTGCTCTAGTTAAGCTACCTTATTTTGTTGTGGTAGCTGGTCATAGTAAAACTCATCTGGAGTCATTTTGTCCAGACTCGAATGAGGTCGTTTCAAATTATAAAATTCAAAATATGCGTTTAATTGCTTCTTCGCATCCAAAACATTGCTGTAGGCTTTGAGATACACCTCTTCATATTTAACGCTCCGCCATAATCGTTCAACCATCACATTATCAACCCATCGACCTTTACCATCCATACTGATTTGAATGCCATTTGATTTCAATACATCAATAAATGCATCACTGGTAAACTGACTGCCTTGGTCTGTATTAAAGACTTCAGGTCGGCCATATTTTTCAATAGCTTCATTTAATGTTTCTATGCAAAATGTAACCTCCATACTAATCGATACTCTATGCGCAAGTACCTTGCGGCTATGCCAATCAATCACAGCACATAAATAAACAAAGCCTTTTGCCATAGGGATATACGTTATATCCGTAGACCACACTTGATTACTGCGCTGAATAGCCAATCCTTTGAGCAGATATGGATATTTACGGTGAGCTTGATTGGCCTGACTTAGATTTGGTTTACGATATAACGCATTAATGCCCATTTTCTTCATTAAAGTACGTGTATGACGTCGTCCTATATGATGTCCTTGACGATTCAATAAATCACGCATCATACGGCTACCTGCAAAAGGGTATTGCATATGTAACTCATCCATACAGCGCATCAGCTTCAGATCTGATTCACTCACAGGTTTTGGGCGATAGTAATAACAACCACGGGAGACTTTCAGCAGCTTAGCTTGCTTAGATACTGAAATCTGAAGTGAGTCATCGATTAACTTTTGTGGTTGAAGCGACCCAGTTTCTTCAACACACCTTCTAAAAAATCAATTTCTAATGCCTGCTCACCGATTTTTGCATGTAGTTTTTTTAGATCGATGGGTGGTTCTGTTGGAGCTTTTGATTGATCGAAAGCTTGCGAGGAAGCTGAAATCAGTTGATTTTTCCAGTCAATAATTTGGTTTTGATGAACATCAAATTCAGCACTCAATTCAGCAAGTGTTTTTTCTGCTTTAATCGCAGCAAGTGCTACCTTAGCTTTAAAGTCATTTGAATGATTTCTTCTTGGTCTACGTGTCATAAAATACTCCATATATTGATGTTTATAACATCATTTGGGGAGCAAAATATCACTTATAAGTGTTGTTCAAATTTCCTGATCCACCTCTATCAACGTGATGCAAATGTACTCCGAATAAATGAAAATCGCGCCAATACTTCAAATATGAGTCCATTTGAAAGATCTCAATATCTACTTAAAAACAATGATACTCAGGCTTTGAACGCACATACTTATGAGCAACAATTAAAATCTATTCAACAGGCAAGAAATAGGGGAGTGATTTCAGAGCAAGACTACCAACAGCAAATTTTAAAGCAAAATAATATACCTTTACAGCAAAAGGAACAGCCGCTTAAATTTTCTATTCCTTAAAATATGAAATAAATAAACCTCTTTTCAGAGGTTTATTGGATACTTAGACCAAAGTATTAGTTAAAAATTAAACAAAATACATTACATTTATTACGTGAATAATTGATAAAAAATACTATGAACTTTTGTATCGGTGGACCTTGGAATGGCAGTAAGCTGCTTGGAAAAGTAAATTATAAAAAATCTTTTAAAGTGAAGAATGCTTCATCTAACTTGGTGACAACATATATAAAGAAAAAAGTGTTTGTCCAAGATCAGTCTTTTGTATTTTGGGTAGCTGATGAATTATTAGACATACAAGCAAATGAAATGATCAAATCTTATCTCTATAAAAAATGTTAGTAAAAAGAATTTCTATTTTTTGAATAATCACGGTTGCATGGGATGTAGTCTTAGACTATGTTATTTAGAGTAAGATGAATTATGCAACTTTTAGAATGAATAAATTAATAGTGATAATTGTATCTAAAAATAGATATTTTGATGAATAATCATTAAGAATACAAAAAATATTGGAGTAATATTAATTGAATAGTTCTAATCAATTCGGAAAAACTGATTTACAAAAGTTAATTTTACTGGTGAATCTTGGAATTCTACATTCTTTAAAAAATGATTATATAACTATTCATGAAGCTGAGTACTTTTTATATGCTCCATATATGATTAACCTATTAAAAGAGAACAAATATTCAAAAAGCTTAATTGATGTAATTCATAGAGGAACAGAGCTAGAAGACCTTGAATCATTTAATATTGATGTTAAAAATGAAATGAAAAAAATGTTTAATGAGTGTGAGGAATTGATTAAACAGCTTCCCGAGAGTAGTTTTCAATTTGAAAAATGGTATGATCAAAAATTATTCAACAACTTTAAGTAAGTAAACGTGAATTAAAATTATTAGGATTCACGTTGCTGATCTGTAGCAACAATAGTGTTGCGTATGCTACAGTCTTAGATATCTTATTTAACATAAAATGAAGTTGTGCGACTTCAGAATGGCATAAATGATATGAAGTATTTCTTTTTTCAAACTTGTAGCCCTCTTTTAATTTCATATGAAACTCTTGCATTAGATTTTTCAAAAACAATACGACTTAGAAAGCATGACGATGTTGATGGTAATTCTTGTAGATCGAATTACAATACTGCTTTTACCTTATTAATATTAAATGCATCGATACTTGAAGGTGTATTAAGAAGCATATTAATTTGGAAAATAAAAGAAGAAGTTGAAACCACTATAAAAGAAAGACAGAGTTTAGGTTATGACTCTCCCTCAAAAACTGAAAATTTACTTTATAAATTTAGAGAAGACGTTGAGCATCAAGGTGGATGGGAAAACTTAAAGAATCAATATTCGCTTTTTTTAGGCATTTCTTTAGAAAGTGTAATGAACAAAAGTCATGAAAATACAAAAGAAGCAATTAATGTTCTTTTTACACTAAGAAATATCTTAGCTCATGGAACAACCATTATACAGCCTAAGAATAAGATGCCTGATGATATGAAAGATGTGTATCCATATAAATGGCAATCTAAAACACAACAGGCAAGCGTTTACTTAAACAAACAGTTTAATAAAGGGGAAAATATTCTTGATAATTTATCTTCTGATGCTGTTCCAGAACATTTCATGAATATTACTAAACAGTTCATTACTAAGTTAAAGGATGAAATCAAAATTCCTAAAGAATCACAGGAAATTACTAATATGATCGAAAAATACACTTTTGGGTATCGTAGTTTATAACTTTCTTAAAAAGAGTCCACGCTATCTAACGGTGGACTCTAGTCTTAAATTTGGGACTTTTACTTTATTTCAAAACAATAATAACTTCACCTGAAGATGATACTTCAGCAGATTCAACTGCTTGATCTAAAATACGATGTACTAATTCACTATCTTTGATTGGTTCTAGCCCATGATTGATCAGCACCTTGTTCAACTCAATAGCTTTACGTCTCAGCCTTTCTTGTTCTGAATCATTTAAACGAACAGTCACAGCCATTCTTTTACTCCAAAGTTGCAAGTGATTGGTCATATGACTATTCACTCATTGATGCTCATTTAGAAACCTATAAAAAAGCCAATGCTGAAATTCGTGAATATTTAGGAGAGTAGGGTGATGGACAAGGCATATGAACTCATTAATAAAATTCAAAACTTCGATAAAAATATTCATCAACTAACAGAAGTCTATGAAGAATCAAAATTCATCATGGATGAAATTGTTTTAGCTGCTACATACTCAGAAATTGATCTTCGTGTTTGCCAAAATCTTAAAGACTTCCTAAACGGTGTAGTTCAGAACAAATTGAACCATTGCCAACAGCTCATCACTAAAAAAAAGAAGCAAGCTCAAGAAAATTCAGTCGTTCAAACATTTGAACACAAAATAGCCAAAGTGTTAGTAAACACGGCAGAATCAACTGCTAAGCAAGGTCTTCAACCCCCAATTTATAATATGCGGGAAACGATAGGCGATATTTGCCTCATGTACCCAGACATTGAAGTCATAGCCTCGCAGACTTGCGTAGGCTGGACTAATACGCAAGTCGAGTAGCGATCTGATTTCTGCATAACTTATATTATGTTACTTGAAATACTCAGCAACGTGAATTATGATCGTAGAGATTCACGTTGCTGAGCTGTGGCAACAAACAGTATGTGTAGGTCACAGTCTCAGATATTCTATTTAACATAATAGTTTCGTTATGCGACTTCCAAGCTTTATTTTAGATGTTTGCTAAAGTCTGCTTTTAATTCTCTAGCAGTAGGAATGGCAGGGTATTCAGCTTTAAATCTTCTACCAAACTGATTTATGCTTTTTTGTTTGTTTGGTTCAATTCTAATGAATACTAACTCATCAGGTTCATTCCTATGATTAATCTCGCAAATCATTACAGTCCCATGTTTTTCAATGATTTTATATTTTGGGAAAGTTTTTTTTGCCAATTCTTTTAGATTTAATTTTTTGCTTTTTATTGGCTGTTTTCTGTTCTTACTTATTATTAGTAATATTGCCGTAAATCCAATTATTAATAATATGAGAATTGCTATATCCATTATTTTCCCCAATAAAGTAGGGTGATTCCTCACCCAAAAATTTAGTCATCTTGATCTATATAAATAATTAATCTGCTTTTTTTATTTCATCAATATATTTTGTTACATCTTTTGCACTAATTTCATTTAAATGCTTATAAATCAAAGCATTGATTATGTCTGCTTCCTCAATTCTTTCTTTTGTTTCGATAATGAAGTCGAGTGACTTTTCTTTGATCGATTCAACGAATTCCCCGCGAACTCTATAAGTTTTTGATAAATCTGATTTTTTCATGTAACACCTGAACATTGTTTAATGCAACATCATTATTGTGTCACACGTTGCAGTGTTGCACGCAATTCTGTTATATTTCTGTCAAATTGTTGCGTGTGATGTTGTTGCAATGGAAAAAGAACAGGCTTTTGAGATCGTTTCTAAAATAATTTTTGACAGGGCATGTCAATTAATCATCGGTGGCAATCCAGCATTCGAATCAGAAAAGTGTCTCTTTCACATTGAGATGGTCATGCAGGAGTGGGGCTATAAGTCTGCGGTTGTAGCGGAATATTGCGATTCAGTAAAAGAAGAAAACGACAATATGCGTGAAATGGGGATAGAAGAATGATCAAAAAACAATCAATACCGCAAGTTTGCTCGTGGGGAATGGGATTTTTAGAGACCCCCATTAATAAGATGGGGGTAACGGAATTCGAGTCCATGCACTCACATTTGAAAGATGCTGATCTGCCTTTGCCTTTTCAACGTTTAAACCCTGCACCTTATCTACACATGGTTATGACTTCACGAGGTGCTAAACAAGTTCCGTGTCGTTTGCCTGCTGACAATGAAATCGCTGTTATTGATTGGGTAAATTTTACGGATAGCTGTGCAACCTTAAACCATAAGTATGTTAATGCCCTCAAAGATGACCAAATCATTGACCCTATTGAACTCAATTTTCAAATGGCGATTGAGATAGATAAACACATCGAGCACATATTCGGCTTAAACATTACTTTTGCCGATAAAGGCAAAAAAAACATGTATCAAAGTTCCTTTGAAATCGGTGACAAATGCGGATTTATCTGTGTAGGTGGTCAACGTAATACTTATTTAGTCATGCTTTCAGGTCGTGGATGTTCCATGGCAAAAGAGGGATGGGAAAAGCGTCTCTATACATTTCTAACAACTGTTTCTACACGTGGAAAATTAACCCGAGTTGATATTGCTCATGATGACTTTGATGGCACAAAAATCAATGTTGATTGGGGAAATATGATGGATGGTATGGGCGGATTTCAAAACGGAAACCGTGCGCCAAACGTAGAACATAAAGGAAATTGGAAACGTCCCAATGGTCGTGGACGTACACTCAATATCGGAAGTCGTGAATCAGGTAAGTACTTGAGATTATACGAAAAAGGCAGGGCAGAGGGAGACCCTAACGACAACTGGCAACGTGCTGAAATCGAATTTAAATCACGTGATCAAGTTCTACCTTTTGACATGCTCCTATCACCATCTGAGTACTTTACTGGTGCATACCCATGTTTCGAATTCCTAGCTGAAGATATTCAACCTGAACGCATCGAAGTGATGGTTAAAACTGCACAGATTAATGCCAGTGCTGCACTTGCAACAATAAAAAAACAGTACGGCAGATATATCAATTTTTTCAAACAAGTTTTTGAACCTGAAGAACTTATCAATTTAATTTCACACTCTGACCCTTTTGCTTATCCAAAGCGGTTGGATCACGTCTTAATGACAGCAATGAGGATGTAAAACATGTCACAACAAATGAAAGTAACTTTAGTTGGCGCAAAATCAACGGATTGGAAATCTGAGGATGGTCGACATTATGACCATGTAACTCTTTTTGGAATTATTCCAATGGATACCTCTCAAGGTAATGCAGTTGGTCAAGGTGTTGCAGAATTTAAATGGCAGGATTCACGCAATCTTGTTCAATTACAAGGTCGTAAATTCCCTTTTGAAGTCACTTTAGAGTTAGACCTTGTTTCAACTGGTCGTACTACTAAGCAGGTGCTTACAAATGTCATTCTTCCACCTAAATCATAATTTTCCAATGGCTTGCCCGTACTGCGGTACTTACTGGCATTTAGGACAAATAGAAGATCACAAGAATAAATGTGATCAAAAAGGATAAACAACAATGCTAATAGATGATTGCTCGATGACTACTGTGATACAGGGCATTAACTATTGTGTTGTTGTACTGCATCAACAGTCTTGGCTCGACGAATTAAACAACTTGGAACCGTTAAAAGTTGCTGCGTTGTTGTCAGCTACGGCTTTGACTTGGTACGTGGCTTCGGGGATTCGTACCACCCTAAACTTAATCGGACATACGTCCAAAGAGGAGTGAACTATGGAAGTTCAAATTAAAAATGCAAATGCTTCTAAAGCTGTTCAAACAGCAAAACGCATCGCAATGACAACTGGTGTTGTACTTGTCTCTACTGCTACGGCTTTTGCAGCTGAGGGAGATACGACAATTGACTTAACAACAGGTTTAGCTGGTGTTGCAATTATCGGTGGCTTGATGGCATCAGGTACATTAAAAGCATTACCGACTTATGCAGCTTGGGGTATCAAAAAAGCATTAGCAATGCTTCGCTAATTAATATGCGTAAAAAAGGTGGGGAGGAGCGCACAACTGTACGCACCGCACCCCACCTTTTTTTATAGCGAGGATTAAAGAATGACAGTTTATTTCATTATTGTTGCGATGGCAGCTTTTTGGATAGTGCTTTCAGGGGATTGAAATGATTCATCGCATTAATGTTTTTTTACTCTCTTTGATAGTAGCTCTAGCACCCGCTTATTTATATGCATCAGGTAATCAAATCGATCAAGCTATTAAAAGAATTGATGATTTACGCAATAAAATTAATAACATGGGTATTGAGATTAATAAAACTCGTAAAAGTGCAACTGGTACAGTCAGAACAATTGCAGATATCGTTAATGAAGCAGGTCAAAAACAAACTGTAGCTAGAACTGCTGTAGTAGAACAAAAATTAAACCCAATAAAGCTTGGTCAATCAATGATGAAGCGAATAAAAGCAGTAGGAAAAGGTTCTGTACCTTCAATACTAGGAACAGTCGCTATTACAGGGTTATTGGAGGGTATCGGATGGGTAATGGAGGATGGTACTTTAGTCAAGAAAAAAGAAAAAGAAAGTTCAAAAGATGATACTTCACCCGTTTTATATTGTGGTACATCGAATACGGGTAAATGTTCATCATCTCCACAAATTGCATGTGATTCAGATCGAACTCTTGGTGGTGATTCAGGTCGTGTTTATACTAAAAATACTGCTATTGTTGATCCTAAAAAACCCATTTCTACCATTGGCTCAACAACATTTCCTAATTATGTTTGTGCTGTAACTTATTATTTTCATCCAAATAAAACGCCAACATACGATGATACATATGGCTTGAACGCAAAACTTAATCCAAATTACAAGCCTGATGCTAAACCTGAGTATGAGACTATTCCAATAACTGCTCATCAGCTCGGATCAGCAATGCTTGGAGAGGGTTATAACGACCCAGTTGATGATACTTATAATAAAAATATAAATACTGGTGATTACACATCAGTTAGAGAAGCTTATGAAGCTGACCCTAGCGGTGTTGGAAATGAACCGAATAATGATTTATTAGATCGTGCAAAACATGCAACCCCCACATCTGACGGTAAACCTGCACCCTACGGTGATCCTCGTTATACAAATGTTCTCAAAGACGAAAAAGATAGTTCAAATGATCGAGTTTGGAATGATGATGGTTCACAGGCAACAACAGAACCGAAAAAAGATGAAGACGGAAATCCTACTGGGGAATCAACTACAACGTTCCCAGTATTCTGCGATTGGGCTCATGTGGTTTGCGACTGGTATGATGATTGGAAAAAAACAGATGATTGGATGAAAGAAGAACCACAATTAGAAGATCAAACTCTTGAAGTTGAAGAACAAAATATTACTGATTATGCACGTCAAAACTATGTCATTTTTGGGGCATCATGTCCTTTTTCTGCTCATCAGGTAAGTTTGCCACTTGGTATTTTAGGTGAAATTAATTTTCAAGCTGATCTTACCTTTATTTGTACTTTCGGAACTCAAGCTCGACCTTTTGTAATTGGCTTAGGTTACTTAGGTGGGCTTATTTATTTATTAATCGGTATAAGGAATGGTAATGGGTAAATTATTAGTTCTTATTGGCGGTTGGCTTTCAAAGAACATTATTCAAAAAGCATTAATGGGTGCTGGTCTTGGTCTAGTTAGCTATTTAGGAATACTTGTAGCAATAAGAACTGCATTTAATTCAATGATTAATTCTGTTTATTCATTACCTGCTGATATGTTGAATTTGATGGGTATTTTTGGAGTTGATCACGTGCTAAGTACATTTATATCTGTAGGTATTTTTTTATTAACACTTAATTCTGGAAAATTAGCAATAAGGAAAAAATAATGAGTATTGCAGGCGGTCAATTTAGATTAACTTGCGGTCAGATCGGTGCTGGCAAGTCATATTTATATGTCAAACAGGTTGAAGAAGAAGCAAAGAGAAGTGGAAAGTATCAATACATTTATTCAAATATACGTGCTCATGCGGAACTTGCCGAAGGCGTTACGCTATTGCCTGATTCATGGGAAGATTGTGAACCTGATAGTTTAATTATTATCGATGAGGTGCAGATGCATGAAAAGTTTAGTAAACACTTTTCTAATCGTAGAGACGGTGAGATTGCGGGTTTAACAATGATTCGACACAAGCGTCAGGATATTTGGATGATTAGTCCTAATCCTGCACTTGTAAATAGCGATGTACGTAATCTTGTTAATCAGTACTTTTGGCTTGAACCAGTTGGAAAGAAAACGACTAAATGCTTTTGTTTTGATAAGGTTTATAACAATGTTACAAAGACAGTTAAAAACAATGCATATGATGAATTTACTTATTCGATTGATGAAAAGTTTTATAAGTTATATAAATCAACAATTGATGGTAAAGCATCAGGGCGTAATTTTAATTTAAACATTAAGTTAATTTCATTTATTGTTGGTTTGGTAATTGTTTGTCTTATTATTGCTGGTTTATTTGCTTATTTATCTAAAGATACAAAATCTAAAGTAGATCAATTGCAAAACAGTGAAACACAAAATAAAAGCCAAGATAAATCAAAACAAAATAAAAATGATTTAGGAATATTGCCCACTACTCCAGAGCTTACTTCAGAAGAATGCAGAAAAGGAATTAATGTAGATAAGCCTGAATGTATTAAATATTTCAATACTTTAACTGAAAACAGAATGTCTGTAGGCGATTTAAATGTCGAATATGATCCTAACAAGCCTTATGATCAGGAAGATATTCAGAAAGTCGTATCAAAGACTTATCAAGTAACGGCTAAACCTGTCTTTAGTGGTTGTATGAAAAACGGCAACAAATATTATGCGTACACACAGCAAGGCACTAAGTTAGATGTATCACAATCAGACTGTAGGAATATGATAGAAAATGGCGAACGTCCTTTTAACTATTTTGCAAATAACAATAGCAACTTCAGTAACACTAATGCTGTCATGGGTTCTAACGTACAAAGCATTGAACAACCTACACAACAACAGCCAACAATAGCCAATAACGTTGTAGAGCCTCATCTACAAGCAAAAACAATCAATTAAAATAGGTGTATATCCTTGTATTTCCTTTATTTTATAAGTTTTTTACTATTATTTTGGCTTTGTATAAAAATAGATTTACGTCGAAATAATTAAATTGAGATCTTATTTTTAATTTAACTAGCGAAGTCTGTTAAGTTAAAAATGAGGTCATTAAGGCATAAATAAGATGCCAGTAACGGATTTTGAATGAACAATAGGCACGTATGGAAAACCACGTTTTACAATCGAAATATTGGGGTATTACATAAATCAGATTATGTTTTTATGCGTGATTCACTGGAGAAGTACTTAGACCAGATCAGGGAATTAGACATAGACAATTATGATGAAATAGATCAACTCAAATTATTATTTATAAAATTAGATCATCACATTGATAGATTGAGATAGCGCAGGATTTTGCATAACGAATATTATGTTACTTAGGATAGTCGTCAACGTGAATTAAAATTATCAGGATTCACGTTGACGATCTGTGGCAACAATAGCGTTGTGTAGCCACAGCCTATGGTATCCTATTTAACATAATAGTTTCGTTATGCGACTTCCAAGCTTTATTTTAGATGTTTGCTAAAGTCTGCTTTTAATTCTCTAGCAGTAGGAATGGCAGGGTATTCAGCTTTAAATCTTCTACCAAACTGATTTATGCTTTTTTGTTTGTTTGGTTCAATTCTAATGAATACTAACTCATCAGGTTCATTCCTATGATTAATCTCGCAAATCATTACAGTCCCATGTTTTTCAATGATTTTATATTTTGGGAAAGTTTTTTTTGCCAATTCTTTTAGATTTAATTTTTTGCTTTTTATTGGCTGTTTTCTGTTCTTACTTATTATTAGTAATATTGCCGTAAATCCAATTATTAATAATATGAGAATTGCTATATCCATTATTTTCCCCAATAAAGTAGGGTGATTCCTCACCCAAAAATTTAGTCATCTTGATCTATATAAATAATTAATCTGCTTTTTTTATTTCATCAATATATTTTGTTACATCTTTTGCACTAATTTCATTTAAATGCTTATAAATCAAAGCATTGATTATGTCTGCTTCCTCAATTCTTTCTTTTGTTTCGATAATGAAGTCGAGTGACTTTTCTTTGATCGATTCAACGAATTCCCCGCGAACTCTATAAGTTTTTGATAAATCTGATTTTTTCATGTAACACCTGAACATTGTTTAATGCAACATCATTATTGTGTCACACGTTGCAGTGTTGCACGCAATTCTGTTATATTTCTGTCAAATTGTTGCGTGTGATGTTGTTGCAATGGAAAAAGAACAGGCTTTTGAGATCGTTTCTAAAATAATTTTTGACAGGGCATGTCAATTAATCATCGGTGGCAATCCAGCATTCGAATCAGAAAAGTGTCTCTTTCACATTGAGATGGTCATGCAGGAGTGGGGCTATAAGTCTGCGGTTGTAGCGGAATATTGCGATTCAGTAAAAGAAGAAAACGACAATATGCGTGAAATGGGGATAGAAGAATGATCAAAAAACAATCAATACCGCAAGTTTGCTCGTGGGGAATGGGATTTTTAGAGACCCCATTAATAAGATGGGGGTAACGGAATTCGAGTCCATGCACTCACATTTGAAAGATGCTGATCTGCCTTTGCCTTTTCAACGTTTAAACCCTGCACCTTATCTACACATGGTTATGACTTCACGAGGTGCTAAACAAGTTCCGTGTCGTTTGCCTGCTGACAATGAAATCGCTGTTATTGATTGGGTAAATTTTACGGATAGCTGTGCAACCTTAAACCATAAGTATGTTAATGCCCTCAAAGATGACCAAATCATTGACCCTATTGAACTCAATTTTCAAATGGCGATTGAGATAGATAAACACATCGAGCACATATTCGGCTTAAACATTACTTTTGCCGATAAAGGCAAAAAAAACATGTATCAAAGTTCCTTTGAAATCGGTGACAAATGCGGATTTATCTGTGTAGGTGGTCAACGTAATACTTATTTAGTCATGCTTTCAGGTCGTGGATGTTCCATGGCAAAAGAGGGATGGGAAAAGCGTCTCTATACATTTCTAACAACTGTTTCTACACGTGGAAAATTAACCCGAGTTGATATTGCTCATGATGACTTTGATGGCACAAAAATCAATGTTGATTGGGGAAATATGATGGATGGTATGGGCGGATTTCAAAACGGAAACCGTGCGCCAAACGTAGAACATAAAGGAAATTGGAAACGTCCCAATGGTCGTGGACGTACACTCAATATCGGAAGTCGTGAATCAGGTAAGTACTTGAGATTATACGAAAAAGGCAGGGCAGAGGGAGACCCTAACGACAACTGGCAACGTGCTGAAATCGAATTTAAATCACGTGATCAAGTTCTACCTTTTGACATGCTCCTATCACCATCTGAGTACTTTACTGGTGCATACCCATGTTTCGAATTCCTAGCTGAAGATATTCAACCTGAACGCATCGAAGTGATGGTTAAAACTGCACAGATTAATGCCAGTGCTGCACTTGCAACAATAAAAAAACAGTACGGCAGATATATCAATTTTTTCAAACAAGTTTTTGAACCTGAAGAACTTATCAATTTAATTTCACACTCTGACCCTTTTGCTTATCCAAAGCGGTTGGATCACGTCTTAATGACAGCAATGAGGATGTAAAACATGTCACAACAAATGAAAGTAACTTTAGTTGGCGCAAAATCAACGGATTGGAAATCTGAGGATGGTCGACATTATGACCATGTAACTCTTTTTGGAATTATTCCAATGGATACCTCTCAAGGTAATGCAGTTGGTCAAGGTGTTGCAGAATTTAAATGGCAGGATTCACGCAATCTTGTTCAATTACAAGGTCGTAAATTCCCTTTTGAAGTCACTTTAGAGTTAGACCTTGTTTCAACTGGTCGTACTACTAAGCAGGTGCTTACAAATGTCATTCTTCCACCTAAATCATAATTTTCCAATGGCTTGCCCGTACTGCGGTACTTACTGGCATTTAGGACAAATAGAAGATCACAAGAATAAATGTGATCAAAAAGGATAAACAACAATGCTAATAGATGATTGCTCGATGACTACTGTGATACAGGGCATTAACTATTGTGTTGTTGTACTGCATCAACAGTCTTGGCTCGACGAATTAAACAACTTGGAACCGTTAAAAGTTGCTGCGTTGTTGTCAGCTACGGCTTTGACTTGGTACGTGGCTTCGGGGATTCGTACCACCCTAAACTTAATCGGACATACGTCCAAAGAGGAGTGAACTATGGAAGTTCAAATTAAAAATGCAAATGCTTCTAAAGCTGTTCAAACAGCAAAACGCATCGCAATGACAACTGGTGTTGTACTTGTCTCTACTGCTACGGCTTTTGCAGCTGAGGGAGATACGACAATTGACTTAACAACAGGTTTAGCTGGTGTTGCAATTATCGGTGGCTTGATGGCATCAGGTACATTAAAAGCATTACCGACTTATGCAGCTTGGGGTATCAAAAAAGCATTAGCAATGCTTCGCTAATTAATATGCGTAAAAAAGGTGGGGAGGAGCGCACAACTGTACGCACCGCACCCCACCTTTTTTTATAGCGAGGATTAAAGAATGACAGTTTATTTCATTATTGTTGCGATGGCAGCTTTTTGGATAGTGCTTTCAGGGGATTGAAATGATTCATCGCATTAATGTTTTTTTACTCTCTTTGATAGTAGCTCTAGCACCCGCTTATTTATATGCATCAGGTAATCAAATCGATCAAGCTATTAAAAGAATTGATGATTTACGCAATAAAATTAATAACATGGGTATTGAGATTAATAAAACTCGTAAAAGTGCAACTGGTACAGTCAGAACAATTGCAGATATCGTTAATGAAGCAGGTCAAAAACAAACTGTAGCTAGAACTGCTGTAGTAGAACAAAAATTAAACCCAATAAAGCTTGGTCAATCAATGATGAAGCGAATAAAAGCAGTAGGAAAAGGTTCTGTACCTTCAATACTAGGAACAGTCGCTATTACAGGGTTATTGGAGGGTATCGGATGGGTAATGGAGGATGGTACTTTAGTCAAGAAAAAAGAAAAAGAAAGTTCAAAAGATGATACTTCACCCGTTTTATATTGTGGTACATCGAATACGGGTAAATGTTCATCATCTCCACAAATTGCATGTGATTCAGATCGAACTCTTGGTGGTGATTCAGGTCGTGTTTATACTAAAAATACTGCTATTGTTGATCCTAAAAAACCCATTTCTACCATTGGCTCAACAACATTTCCTAATTATGTTTGTGCTGTAACTTATTATTTTCATCCAAATAAAACGCCAACATACGATGATACATATGGCTTGAACGCAAAACTTAATCCAAATTACAAGCCTGATGCTAAACCTGAGTATGAGACTATTCCAATAACTGCTCATCAGCTCGGATCAGCAATGCTTGGAGAGGGTTATAACGACCCAGTTGATGATACTTATAATAAAAATATAAATACTGGTGATTACACATCAGTTAGAGAAGCTTATGAAGCTGACCCTAGCGGTGTTGGAAATGAACCGAATAATGATTTATTAGATCGTGCAAAACATGCAACCCCCACATCTGACGGTAAACCTGCACCCTACGGTGATCCTCGTTATACAAATGTTCTCAAAGACGAAAAAGATAGTTCAAATGATCGAGTTTGGAATGATGATGGTTCACAGGCAACAACAGAACCGAAAAAAGATGAAGACGGAAATCCTACTGGGGAATCAACTACAACGTTCCCAGTATTCTGCGATTGGGCTCATGTGGTTTGCGACTGGTATGATGATTGGAAAAAAACAGATGATTGGATGAAAGAAGAACCACAATTAGAAGATCAAACTCTTGAAGTTGAAGAACAAAATATTACTGATTATGCACGTCAAAACTATGTCATTTTTGGGGCATCATGTCCTTTTTCTGCTCATCAGGTAAGTTTGCCACTTGGTATTTTAGGTGAAATTAATTTTCAAGCTGATCTTACCTTTATTTGTACTTTCGGAACTCAAGCTCGACCTTTTGTAATTGGCTTAGGTTACTTAGGTGGGCTTATTTATTTATTAATCGGTATAAGGAATGGTAATGGGTAAATTATTAGTTCTTATTGGCGGTTGGCTTTCAAAGAACATTATTCAAAAAGCATTAATGGGTGCTGGTCTTGGTCTAGTTAGCTATTTAGGAATACTTGTAGCAATAAGAACTGCATTTAATTCAATGATTAATTCTGTTTATTCATTACCTGCTGATATGTTGAATTTGATGGGTATTTTTGGAGTTGATCACGTGCTAAGTACATTTATATCTGTAGGTATTTTTTTATTAACACTTAATTCTGGAAAATTAGCAATAAGGAAAAAATAATGAGTATTGCAGGCGGTCAATTTAGATTAACTTGCGGTCAGATCGGTGCTGGCAAGTCATATTTATATGTCAAACAGGTTGAAGAAGAAGCAAAGAGAAGTGGAAAGTATCAATACATTTATTCAAATATACGTGCTCATGCGGAACTTGCCGAAGGCGTTACGCTATTGCCTGATTCATGGGAAGATTGTGAACCTGATAGTTTAATTATTATCGATGAGGTGCAGATGCATGAAAAGTTTAGTAAACACTTTTCTAATCGTAGAGACGGTGAGATTGCGGGTTTAACAATGATTCGACACAAGCGTCAGGATATTTGGATGATTAGTCCTAATCCTGCACTTGTAAATAGCGATGTACGTAATCTTGTTAATCAGTACTTTTGGCTTGAACCAGTTGGAAAGAAAACGACTAAATGCTTTTGTTTTGATAAGGTTTATAACAATGTTACAAAGACAGTTAAAAACAATGCATATGATGAATTTACTTATTCGATTGATGAAAAGTTTTATAAGTTATATAAATCAACAATTGATGGTAAAGCATCAGGGCGTAATTTTAATTTAAACATTAAGTTAATTTCATTTATTGTTGGTTTGGTAATTGTTTGTCTTATTATTGCTGGTTTATTTGCTTATTTATCTAAAGATACAAAATCTAAAGTAGATCAATTGCAAAACAGTGAAACACAAAATAAAAGCCAAGATAAATCAAAACAAAATAAAAATGATTTAGGAATATTGCCCACTACTCCAGAGCTTACTTCAGAAGAATGCAGAAAAGGAATTAATGTAGATAAGCCTGAATGTATTAAATATTTCAATACTTTAACTGAAAACAGAATGTCTGTAGGCGATTTAAATGTCGAATATGATCCTAACAAGCCTTATGATCAGGAAGATATTCAGAAAGTTCGTATCAAAGACTTATCAAGTAACGGCTAAACCTGTCTTTAGTGGTTGTATGAAAAACGGCAACAAATATTATGCGTACACACAGCAAGGCACTAAGTTAGATGTATCACAATCAGACTGTAGGAATATGATAGAAAATGGCGAACGTCCTTTTAACTATTTTGCAAATAACAATAGCAACTTCAGTAACACTAATGCTGTCATGGGTTCTAACGTACAAAGCATTGAACAACCTACACAACAACAGCCAACAATAGCCAATAACGTTGTAGAGCCTCATCTACAAGCAAAAACAATCAATTAAAATAGGTGTATATCCTTGTATTTCCTTTATTTTATAAGTTTTTTACTATTATTTTGGCTTTGTATAAAAATAGATTTACGTCGAAATAATTAAATTGAGATCTTATTTTTAATTTAACTAGCGAAGTCTGTTAAGTTAAAAATGAGGTCATTAAGGCATAAATAAGATGCCAGTAACGGATTTTGAATGAACAATAGGCACGTATGGAAAACCACGTTTTACAATCGAAATATTGGGGTATTACATAAATCAGATTATGTTTTTATGCGTGATTCACTGGAGAAGTACTTAGACCAGATCAGGGAATTAGACATAGACAATTATGATGAAATAGATCAACTCAAATTATTATTTATAAAATTAGATCATCACATTGATAGATTGAGATAGCGCAGGATTTTGCATAACGAATATTATGTTACTTAGGATAGTCGTCAACGTGAATTAAAATTATCAGGATTCACGTTGACGATCTGTGGCAACAATAGCGTTGTGTAGCCACAGCCTATGGTATCCTATTTAACATAATAGTTTCGTTATGCGACTTCCAAGCTTTATTTTAGATGTTTGCTAAAGTCTGCTTTTAATTCTCTAGCAGTAGGAATGGCAGGGTATTCAGCTTTAAATCTTCTACCAAACTGATTTATGCTTTTTTGTTTGTTTGGTTCAATTCTAATGAATACTAACTCATCAGGTTCATTCCTATGATTAATCTCGCAAATCATTACAGTCCCATGTTTTTCAATGATTTTATATTTTGGAAAGTTTTTTTTGCCAATTCTTTTAGATTTAATTTTTTGCTTTTTATTGGCTGTTTTCTGTTCTTACTTATTATTAGTAATATTGCCGTAAATCCAATTATTAATAATATGAGAATTGCTATATCCATTATTTTCCCCAATAAAGTAGGGTGATTCCTCACCCAAAAATTTAGTCATCTTGATCTATATAAATAATTAATCTGCTTTTTTTTATTTCATCAATATATTTTGTTACATCTTTTGCACTAATTTCATTTAAATGCTTATAAATCAAAGCATTGATTATGTCTGCTTCCTCAATTCTTTCTTTTGTTTCGATAATGAAGTCGAGTGACTTTTCTTTGATCGATTCAACGAATTCCCCGCGAACTCTATAAGTTTTTGATAAATCTGATTTTTTCATGTAACACCTGAACATTGTTTAATGCAACATCATTATTGTGTCACACGTTGCAGTGTTGCACGCAATTCTGTTATATTTCTGTCAAATTGTTGCGTGTGATGTTGTTGCAATGGAAAAAGAACAGGCTTTTGAGATCGTTTCTAAAATAATTTTTGACAGGGCATGTCAATTAATCATCGGTGGCAATCCAGCATTCGAATCAGAAAAGTGTCTCTTTCACATTGAGATGGTCATGCAGGAGTGGGGCTATAAGTCTGCGGTTGTAGCGGAATATTGCGATTCAGTAAAAGAAGAAAACGACAATATGCGTGAAATGGGGATAGAAGAATGATCAAAAAACAATCAATACCGCAAGTTTGCTCGTGGGGAATGGGATTTTTAGAGACCCCATTAATAAGATGGGGGTAACGGAATTCGAGTCCATGCACTCACATTTGAAAGATGCTGATCTGCCTTTGCCTTTTCAACGTTTAAACCCTGCACCTTATCTACACATGGTTATGACTTCACGAGGTGCTAAACAAGTTCCGTGTCGTTTGCCTGCTGACAATGAAATCGCTGTTATTGATTGGGTAAATTTTACGGATAGCTGTGCAACCTTAAACCATAAGTATGTTAATGCCCTCAAAAGATGACCAAATCATTGACCCTATTGAACTCAATTTTCAAATGGCGATTGAGATAGATAAACACATCGAGCACATATTCGGCTTAAACATTACTTTTGCCGATAAAGGCAAAAAAAACATGTATCAAAGTTCCTTTGAAATCGGTGACAAATGCGGATTTATCTGTGTAGGTGGTCAACGTAATACTTATTTAGTCATGGCTTTCAGGTCGTGGATGTTCCATGGCAAAAGAGGGATGGGAAAAGCGTCTCTATACATTTCTAACAACTGTTTCTACACGTGGAAAATTAACCCGAGTTGATATTGCTCATGATGCTTTGATGGCACAAAAATCAATGTTGATTGGGGAAATATGATGGATGGTATGGGCGGATTTCAAAACGGAAACCGTGCGCCAAACGTAGAACATAAGGAAATTGAAACGTCCCAATGGTCGTGGACGTACACTCAATATCGGAAGTCGTGAATCAAGGTAAGTACTTGAGATTATACGAAAAAGGCAGGGCAGAGGGAGACCCTAACGACAACTGGCAACGTGCTGAAATCGAATTTAAATCACGTGATCAAGTTCTACCTTTTGACATGCTCCTATCACCATTCTGAGTACTTTACTGGTGCATACCCATGTTTCGAATTCCTAGCTGAAGATATTCAACCTGAACGCATCGAAGTGATGGTTAAAACTGCACAGATTAATGCCAGTGCTGCACTTGCAACAATAAAAAAACAGTACGGCAGATATATCAATTTTTTCAAACAAGTTTTTGAACCTGAAGAACTTATCAATTTAATTTCACACTCTGACCCTTTTGCTTATCCAAAGCGGTTGGATCACGTCTTAATGACAGCAATGAGGATGTAAAACATGTCACAACAAATGAAAGTAACTTTAGTTGGCCGCAAAATCAACGGATTGGAAATCTGAGGATGGTCGACATTATGACCATGTAACTCTTTTTGGAATTATTCCAATGGATACCTCTCAAGGTAATGCAGTTGGTCAAGGTGTTGCAGAATTTAAATGGCAGGATTCACGCAATCTTGTTCAATTACAAGGTCGTAAATTCCCTTTTGAAGTCACTTTAGAGTTAGACCTTGTTTCAACTGGTCGTACTACTAAGCAGGTGCTTACAAATGTCATTCTTCCACCTAAATCATAATTTTCCAATGGCTTGCCCGTACTGCGGTACTTACTGGCATTTAGGACAAATAGAAGATCACAAGAATAAATGTGATCAAAAAGGATAAACAACAATGCTAATAGATGATTGCTCGATGACTACTGTGATACAGGGCATTAACTATTGTGTTGTTGTACTGCATCAACAGTCTTGGCTCGACGAATTAAACAACTTGGAACCGTTAAAAGTTGCTGCGTTGTTGTCAGCTACGGCTTTGACTTGGTACGTGGCTTCGGGGATTCGTACCACCCTAAACTTAATCGGACATACGTCCAAAGAGGAGTGAACTATGGAAGTTCAAATTAAAAATGCAAATGCTTCTAAAGCTGTTCAAACAGCAAAACGCATCGCAATGACAACTGGTGTTGTACTTGTCTCTACTGCTACGGCTTTTGCAGCTGAGGGAGATACGACAATTGACTTAACAACAGGTTTAGCTGGTGTTGCAATTATCGGTGCTTGATGGCATCAGGTACATTAAAAGCATTACCGACTTATGCAGCTTGGGGTATCAAAAAAGCATTAGCAATGCTTCGCTAATTAATATGCGTAAAAAAAGGTGGGGAGGAGCGCACAACTGTACGCACCGCACCCCACCTTTTTTTATAGCGAGGATTAAAGAATGACAGTTTATTTCATTATTGTTGCGATGGCAGCTTTTTGGATAGTGCTTTCAGGGGATTGAAATGATTCATCGCATTAATGTTTTTTTACTCTCTTTGATAGTAGCTCTAGCACCCGCTTATTTATATGCATCAGGTAATCAAATCGATCAAGCTATTAAAAGAATTGATGATTTACGCAATAAAATTAATAACATGGGTATTGAGATTAATAAAACTCGTAAAAGTGCAACTGGTACAGTCAGAACAATTGCAGATATCGTTAATGAAGCAGGTCAAAAACAAACTGTAGCTAGAACTGCTGTAGTAGAACAAAAATTAAACCCAATAAAGCTTGGTCAATCAATGATGAAGCGAATAAAAGCAGTAGGAAAAGGTTCTGTACCTTCAATACTAGGAACAGTCGCTATTACAGGGTTATTGGAGGGTATCGGATGGGTAATGGAGGATGGTACTTTAGTCAAGAAAAAAGAAAAAGAAAGTTCAAAAGATGATACTTCACCCGTTTTATATTGTGGTACATCGAATACGGTAAATGTTCATCATCTCCACAAATTGCATGTGATTCAGATCGAACTCTTGGTGGTGATTCAGGTCGTGTTTATACTAAAAATACTGCTATTGTTGATCCTAAAAAACCCATTTCTACCATTGGCTCAACAACATTTCCTAATTATGTTTGTGCTGTAACTTATTATTTTCATCCAAATAAAACGCCAACATACGATGATACATATGGCTTGAACGCAAAACTTAATCCAAATTACAAGCCTGATGCTAAACCTGAGTATGAGACTATTCCAATAACTGCTCATCAGCTCGGATCAGCAATGCTTGGAGAGGGTTATAACGACCCAGTTGATGATACTTATAATAAAAATATAAATACTGGTGATTACACATCAGTTAGAGAAGCTTATGAAGCTGACCCTAGCGGTGTTGGAAATGAACCGAATAATGATTTATTAGATCGTGCAAAACATGCAACCCCCACATCTGACGGTAAACCTGCACCCTACGGTGATCCTCGTTATACAAATGTTCTCAAAGACGAAAAAGATAGTTCAAATGATCGAGTTTGGAATGATGATGGTTCACAGGCAACAACAGAACCGAAAAAAGATGAAGACGGAAATCCTACTGGGGAATCAACTACAACGTTCCCAGTATTCTGCGATTGGGCTCATGTGGTTTGCGACTGGTATGATGATTGGAAAAAAACAGATGATTGGATGAAAGAAGAACCACAATTAGAAGATCAAACTCTTGAAGTTGAAGAACAAAATATTACTGATTATGCACGTCAAAACTATGTCATTTTTTGGGCATCATGTCCTTTTTCTGCTCATCAGGTAAGTTTGCCACTTGGTATTTTAGGTGAAATTAATTTTCAAGCTGATCTTACCTTTATTTGTACTTTCGGAACTCAAGCTCGACCTTTTGTAATTGGCTTAGGTTACTTAGGTGGGCTTATTTATTTATTAATCGGTATAAGGAATGGTAATGGGTAAATTATTAGTTCTTATTGGCGGTTGGCTTTCAAAGAACATTATTCAAAAAGCATTAATGGGTGCTGGTCTTGGTCTAGTTAGCTATTTAGGAATACTTGTAGCAATAAGAACTGCATTTAATTCAATGATTAATTCTGTTTATTCATTACCTGCTGATATGTTGAATTTGATGGGTATTTTTGGAGTTGATCACGTGCTAAGTACATTTATATCTGTAGGTATTTTTTTATTAACACTTAATTCTGGAAAATTAGCAATAAGGAAAAAATAATGAGTATTGCAGGCGGTCAATTTAGATTAACTTGCGGTCAGATCGTGCTGGCAAGTCATATTTATATGTCAAACAGGTTGAAGAAGAAGCAAAGAGAAGTGGAAAGTATCAATACATTTATTCAAATATACGTGCTCATGCGGAACTTGCCGAAGGCGTTACGCTATTGCCTGATTCATGGAAGATTGTGAACCTGATAGTTTAATTATTATCGATGAGGTGCAGATGCATGAAAAGTTTAGTAAACACTTTTCTAATCGTAGAGACGGTGAGATTGCGGGTTTAACAATGATTCGACACAAGCGTCAGGATATTTGGATGATTAGTCCTAATCCTGCACTTGTAAATAGCGATGTACGTAATCTTGTTAATCAGTACTTTTGGCTTGAACCAGTTGGAAAGAAAACGACTAAATGCTTTTGTTTTGATAAGGTTTATAACAATGTTACAAAGACAGTTAAAAACAATGCATATGATGAATTTACTTATTCGATTGATGAAAAGTTTTATAAGTTATATAAATCAACAATTGATGGTAAAGCATCAGGGCGTAATTTTAATTTAAACATTAAGTTAATTTCATTTATTGTTGGTTTGGTAATTGTTTGTCTTATTATTGCTGGTTTATTTGCTTATTTATCTAAAGATACAAAATCTAAAGTAGATCAATTGCAAAACAGTGAAACACAAAATAAAAGCCAAGATAAATCAAAACAAAATAAAATGATTTAGGAATATTGCCCACTACTCCAGAGCTTACTTCAGAAGAATGCAGAAAAGGAATTAATGTAGATAAGCCTGAATGTATTAAATATTTCAATACTTTAACTGAAAACAGAATGTCTGTAGGCGATTTAAATGTCGAATATGATCCTAACAAGCCTTATGATCAGGAAGATATTCAGAAAGTCGTATCAAAGACTTATCAAGTAACGGCTAAACCTGTCTTTAGTGGTTGTATGAAAAACGGCAACAAATATTATGCGTACACACAGCAAGGCACTAAGTTAGATGTATCACAATCAGACTGTAGGAATATGATAGAAAATGGCGAACGTCCTTTTAACTATTTTGCAAATAACAATAGCAACTTCAGTAACACTAATGCTGTCATGGGTTCTAACGTACAAAGCATTGAACAACCTACACAACAACAGCCAACAATAGCCAATAACGTTGTAGAGCCTCATCTACAAGCAAAAACAATCAATTAAAATAGGTGTATATCCTTGTATTTCCTTTATTTTATAAGTTTTTTACTATTATTTTGGCTTTGTATAAAAATAGATTTACGTCGAAATAATTAAATTGAGATCTTATTTTTAATTTAACTAGCGAAGTCTGTTAAGTTAAAAATGAGGTCATTAAGGCATAAATAAGATGCCAGTAACGGATTTTGAATGAACAATAGGCACGTATGGAAAACCACGTTTTACAATCGAAATATTGGGGTATTACATAAATCAGATTATGTTTTTATGCGTGATTCACTGGAGAAGTACTTAGACCAGATCAGGGAATTAGACATAGACAATTATGATGAAATAGATCAACTCAAATTATTATTTATAAAATTAGATCATCACATTGATAGATTGAGATAGCGCAGGATTTTGCATAACGAATATTATGTTACTTAGGATAGTCGTCAACGTGAATTAAAATTATCAGGATTCACGTTGACGATCTGTGGCAACAATAGCGTTGTGTAGCCACAGCCTATGGTATCCTATTTAACATAATAGTTTCGTTATGCGACTTCCAAGCTTTATTTTAGATGTTTGCTAAAGTCTGCTTTTAATTCTCTAGCAGTAGGAATGGCAGGGTATTCAGCTTTAAATCTTCTACCAAACTGATTTATGCTTTTTTGTTTGTTTGGTTCAATTCTAATGAATACTAACTCATCAGGTTCATTCCTATGATTAATCTCGCAAATCATTACAGTCCCATGTTTTTCAATGATTTTATATTTTGGGAAAGTTTTTTTTGCCAATTCTTTTAGATTTAATTTTTTGCTTTTTATTGGCTGTTTTCTGTTCTTACTTATTATTAGTAATATTGCCGTAAATCCAATTATTAATAATATGAGAATTGCTATATCCATTATTTTCCCCAATAAAGTAGGGTGATTCCTCACCCAAAAATTTAGTCATCTTGATCTATATAAATAATTAATCTGCTTTTTTTATTTCATCAATATATTTTGTTACATCTTTTGCACTAATTTCATTTAAATGCTTATAAATCAAAGCATTGATTATGTCTGCTTCCTCAATTCTTTCTTTTGTTTCGATAATGAAGTCGAGTGACTTTTCTTTGATCGATTCAACGAATTCCCGCGAACTCTATAAGTTTTTGATAAATCTGATTTTTTCATGTAACACCTGAACATTGTTTAATGCAACATCATTATTGTGTCACACGTTGCAGTGTTGCACGCAATTCTGTTATATTTCTGTCAAATTGTTGCGTGTGATGTTGTTGCAATGGAAAAAGAACAGGCTTTTGAGATCGTTTCTAAAATAATTTTTGACAGGGCATGTCAATTAATCATCGGTGGCAATCCAGCATTCGAATCAGAAAAGTGTCTCTTTCACATTGAGATGGTCATGCAGGAGTGGGGCTATAAGTCTGCGGTTGTAGCGGAATATTGCGATTCAGTAAAAGAAGAAAACGACAATATGCGTGAAATGGGGATAGAAGAATGATCAAAAAACAATCAATACCGCAAGTTTGCTCGTGGGGAATGGGATTTTTAGAGACCCCCATTAATAAGATGGGGGTAACGGAATTCGAGTCCATGCACTCACATTTGAAAGATGCTGATCTGCCTTTGCCTTTTCAACGTTTAAACCCTGCACCTTATCTACACATGGTTATGACTTCACGAGGTGCTAAACAAGTTCCGTGTCGTTTGCCTGCTGACAATGAAATCGCTGTTATTGATTGGGTAAATTTTACGGATAGCTGTGCAACCTTAAACCATAAGTATGTTAATGCCCTCAAAGATGACCAAATCATTGACCCTATTGAACTCAATTTTCAAATGGCGATTGAGATAGATAAACACATCGAGCACATATTCGGCTTAAACATTACTTTTGCCGATAAAGGCAAAAAAAACATGTATCAAAGTTCCTTTGAAATCGGTGACAAATGCGGATTTATCTGTGTAGGTGGTCAACGTAATACTTATTTAGTCATGCTTTCAGGTCGTGGATGTTCCATGGCAAAAGAGGGATGGGAAAAGCGTCTCTATACATTTCTAACAACTGTTTCTACACGTGGAAAATTAACCCGAGTTGATATTGCTCATGATGACTTTGATGGCACAAAAATCAATGTTGATTGGGGAAATATGATGGATGGTATGGGCGGATTTCAAAACGGAAACCGTGCGCCAAACGTAGAACATAAAGGAAATTGGAAACGTCCCAATGGTCGTGGACGTACACTCAATATCGGAAGTCGTGAATCAGGTAAGTACTTGAGATTATACGAAAAAGGCAGGGCAGAGGGAGACCCTAACGACAACTGGCAACGTGCTGAAATCGAATTTAAATCACGTGATCAAGTTCTACCTTTTGACATGCTCCTATCACCATCTGAGTACTTTACTGGTGCATACCCATGTTTCGAATTCCTAGCTGAAGATATTCAACCTGAACGCATCGAAGTGATGGTTAAAACTGCACAGATTAATGCCAGTGCTGCACTTGCAACAATAAAAAAACAGTACGGCAGATATATCAATTTTTTCAAACAAGTTTTTGAACCTGAAGAACTTATCAATTTAATTTCACACTCTGACCCTTTTGCTTATCCAAAGCGGTTGGATCACGTCTTAATGACAGCAATGAGGATGTAAAACATGTCACAACAAATGAAAGTAACTTTAGTTGGCGCAAAATCAACGGATTGGAAATCTGAGGATGGTCGACATTATGACCATGTAACTCTTTTTGGAATTATTCCAATGGATACCTCTCAAGGTAATGCAGTTGGTCAAGGTGTTGCAGAATTTAAATGGCAGGATTCACGCAATCTTGTTCAATTACAAGGTCGTAAATTCCCTTTTGAAGTCACTTTAGAGTTAGACCTTGTTTCAACTGGTCGTACTACTAAGCAGGTGCTTACAAATGTCATTCTTCCACCTAAATCATAATTTTCCAATGGCTTGCCCGTACTGCGGTACTTACTGGCATTTAGGACAAATAGAAGATCACAAGAATAAATGTGATCAAAAAGGATAAACAACAATGCTAATAGATGATTGCTCGATGACTACTGTGATACAGGGCATTAACTATTGTGTTGTTGTACTGCATCAACAGTCTTGGCTCGACGAATTAAACAACTTGGAACCGTTAAAAGTTGCTGCGTTGTTGTCAGCTACGGCTTTGACTTGGTACGTGGCTTCGGGGATTCGTACCACCCTAAACTTAATCGGACATACGTCCAAAGAGGAGTGAACTATGGAAGTTCAAATTAAAAATGCAAATGCTTCTAAAGCTGTTCAAACAGCAAAACGCATCGCAATGACAACTGGTGTTGTACTTGTCTCTACTGCTACGGCTTTTGCAGCTGAGGGAGATACGACAATTGACTTAACAACAGGTTTAGCTGGTGTTGCAATTATCGGTGGCTTGATGGCATCAGGTACATTAAAAGCATTACCGACTTATGCAGCTTGGGGTATCAAAAAAGCATTAGCAATGCTTCGCTAATTAATATGCGTAAAAAAGGTGGGGAGGAGCGCACAACTGTACGCACCGCACCCCACCTTTTTTTATAGCGAGGATTAAAGAATGACAGTTTATTTCATTATTGTTGCGATGGCAGCTTTTTGGATAGTGCTTTCAGGGGATTGAAATGATTCATCGCATTAATGTTTTTTTACTCTCTTTGATAGTAGCTCTAGCACCCGCTTATTTATATGCATCAGGTAATCAAATCGATCAAGCTATTAAAAGAATTGATGATTTACGCAATAAAATTAATAACATGGGTATTGAGATTAATAAAACTCGTAAAAGTGCAACTGGTACAGTCAGAACAATTGCAGATATCGTTAATGAAGCAGGTCAAAAACAAACTGTAGCTAGAACTGCTGTAGTAGAACAAAAATTAAACCCAATAAAGCTTGGTCAATCAATGATGAAGCGAATAAAAGCAGTAGGAAAAGGTTCTGTACCTTCAATACTAGGAACAGTCGCTATTACAGGGTTATTGGAGGGTATCGGATGGGTAATGGAGGATGGTACTTTAGTCAAGAAAAAAGAAAAAGAAAGTTCAAAAGATGATACTTCACCCGTTTTATATTGTGGTACATCGAATACGGGTAAATGTTCATCATCTCCACAAATTGCATGTGATTCAGATCGAACTCTTGGTGGTGATTCAGGTCGTGTTTATACTAAAAATACTGCTATTGTTGATCCTAAAAAACCCATTTCTACCATTGGCTCAACAACATTTCCTAATTATGTTTGTGCTGTAACTTATTATTTTCATCCAAATAAAACGCCAACATACGATGATACATATGGCTTGAACGCAAAACTTAATCCAAATTACAAGCCTGATGCTAAACCTGAGTATGAGACTATTCCAATAACTGCTCATCAGCTCGGATCAGCAATGCTTGGAGAGGGTTATAACGACCCAGTTGATGATACTTATAATAAAAATATAAATACTGGTGATTACACATCAGTTAGAGAAGCTTATGAAGCTGACCCTAGCGGTGTTGGAAATGAACCGAATAATGATTTATTAGATCGTGCAAAACATGCAACCCCCACATCTGACGGTAAACCTGCACCCTACGGTGATCCTCGTTATACAAATGTTCTCAAAGACGAAAAAGATAGTTCAAATGATCGAGTTTGGAATGATGATGGTTCACAGGCAACAACAGAACCGAAAAAAGATGAAGACGGAAATCCTACTGGGGAATCAACTACAACGTTCCCAGTATTCTGCGATTGGGCTCATGTGGTTTGCGACTGGTATGATGATTGGAAAAAAACAGATGATTGGATGAAAGAAGAACCACAATTAGAAGATCAAACTCTTGAAGTTGAAGAACAAAATATTACTGATTATGCACGTCAAAACTATGTCATTTTTGGGGCATCATGTCCTTTTTCTGCTCATCAGGTAAGTTTGCCACTTGGTATTTTAGGTGAAATTAATTTTCAAGCTGATCTTACCTTTATTTGTACTTTCGGAACTCAAGCTCGACCTTTTGTAATTGGCTTAGGTTACTTAGGTGGGCTTATTTATTTATTAATCGGTATAAGGAATGGTAATGGGTAAATTATTAGTTCTTATTGGCGGTTGGCTTTCAAAGAACATTATTCAAAAAGCATTAATGGGTGCTGGTCTTGGTCTAGTTAGCTATTTAGGAATACTTGTAGCAATAAGAACTGCATTTAATTCAATGATTAATTCTGTTTATTCATTACCTGCTGATATGTTGAATTTGATGGGTATTTTTGGAGTTGATCACGTGCTAAGTACATTTATATCTGTAGGTATTTTTTTATTAACACTTAATTCTGGAAAATTAGCAATAAGGAAAAAATAATGAGTATTGCAGGCGGTCAATTTAGATTAACTTGCGGTCAGATCGGTGCTGGCAAGTCATATTTATATGTCAAACAGGTTGAAGAAGAAGCAAAGAGAAGTGGAAAGTATCAATACATTTATTCAAATATACGTGCTCATGCGGAACTTGCCGAAGGCGTTACGCTATTGCCTGATTCATGGGAAGATTGTGAACCTGATAGTTTAATTATTATCGATGAGGTGCAGATGCATGAAAAGTTTAGTAAACACTTTTCTAATCGTAGAGACGGTGAGATTGCGGGTTTAACAATGATTCGACACAAGCGTCAGGATATTTGGATGATTAGTCCTAATCCTGCACTTGTAAATAGCGATGTACGTAATCTTGTTAATCAGTACTTTTGGCTTGAACCAGTTGGAAAGAAAACGACTAAATGCTTTTGTTTTGATAAGGTTTATAACAATGTTACAAAGACAGTTAAAAACAATGCATATGATGAATTTACTTATTCGATTGATGAAAAGTTTTATAAGTTATATAAATCAACAATTGATGGTAAAGCATCAGGGCGTAATTTTAATTTAAACATTAAGTTAATTTCATTTATTGTTGGTTTGGTAATTGTTTGTCTTATTATTGCTGGTTTATTTGCTTATTTATCTAAAGATACAAAATCTAAAGTAGATCAATTGCAAAACAGTGAAACACAAAATAAAAGCCAAGATAAATCAAAACAAAATAAAAATGATTTAGGAATATTGCCCACTACTCCAGAGCTTACTTCAGAAGAATGCAGAAAAGGAATTAATGTAGATAAGCCTGAATGTATTAAATATTTCAATACTTTAACTGAAAACAGAATGTCTGTAGGCGATTTAAATGTCGAATATGATCCTAACAAGCCTTATGATCAGGAAGATATTCAGAAAGTCGTATCAAAGACTTATCAAGTAACGGCTAAACCTGTCTTTAGTGGTTGTATGAAAAACGGCAACAAATATTATGCGTACACACAGCAAGGCACTAAGTTAGATGTATCACAATCAGACTGTAGGAATATGATAGAAAATGGCGAACGTCCTTTTAACTATTTTGCAAATAACAATAGCAACTTCAGTAACACTAATGCTGTCATGGGTTCTAACGTACAAAGCATTGAACAACCTACACAACAACAGCCAACAATAGCCAATAACGTTGTAGAGCCTCATCTACAAGCAAAAACAATCAATTAAAATAGGTGTATATCCTTGTATTTCCTTTATTTTATAAGTTTTTTACTATTATTTTGGCTTTGTATAAAAATAGATTTACGTCGAAATAATTAAATTGAGATCTTATTTTTAATTTAACTAGCGAAGTCTGTTAAGTTAAAAATGAGGTCATTAAGGCATAAATAAGATGCCAGTAACGGATTTTGAATGAACAATAGGCACGTATGGAAAACCACGTTTTACAATCGAAATATTGGGGTATTACATAAATCAGATTATGTTTTTATGCGTGATTCACTGGAGAAGTACTTAGACCAGATCAGGGAATTAGACATAGACAATTATGATGAAATAGATCAACTCAAATTATTATTTATAAAATTAGATCATCACATTGATAGATTGAGATAGCGCAGGATTTTGCATAACGAATATTATGTTACTTAGGATAGTCGTCAACGTGAATTAAAATTATCAGGATTCACGTTGACGATCTGTGGCAACAATAGCGTTGTGTAGCCACAGCCTATGGTATCCTATTTAACATAATAGTTTCGTTATGCGACTTCCAAGCTTTATTTTAGATGTTTGCTAAAGTCTGCTTTTAATTCTCTAGCAGTAGGAATGGCAGGGTATTCAGCTTTAAATCTTCTACCAAACTGATTTATGCTTTTTTGTTTGTTTGGTTCAATTCTAATGAATACTAACTCATCAGGTTCATTCCTATGATTAATCTCGCAAATCATTACAGTCCCATGTTTTTCAATGATTTTATATTTTGGGAAAGTTTTTTTTGCCAATTCTTTTAGATTTAATTTTTTGCTTTTTATTGGCTGTTTTCTGTTCTTACTTATTATTAGTAATATTGCCGTAAATCCAATTATTAATAATATGAGAATTGCTATATCCATTATTTTCCCCAATAAAGTAGGGTGATTCCTCACCCAAAAATTTAGTCATCTTGATCTATATAAATAATTAATCTGCTTTTTTTATTTCATCAATATATTTTGTTACATCTTTTGCACTAATTTCATTTAAATGCTTATAAATCAAAGCATTGATTATGTCTGCTTCCTCAATTCTTTCTTTTGTTTCGATAATGAAGTCGAGTGACTTTTCTTTGATCGATTCAACGAATTCCCCGCGAACTCTATAAGTTTTTGATAAATCTGATTTTTTCATGTAACACCTGAACATTGTTTAATGCAACATCATTATTGTGTCACACGTTGCAGTGTTGCACGCAATTCTGTTATATTTCTGTCAAATTGTTGCGTGTGATGTTGTTGCAATGGAAAAAGAACAGGCTTTTGAGATCGTTTCTAAAATAATTTTTGACAGGGCATGTCAATTAATCATCGGTGGCAATCCAGCATTCGAATCAGAAAAGTGTCTCTTTCACATTGAGATGGTCATGCAGGAGTGGGGCTATAAGTCTGCGGTTGTAGCGGAATATTGCGATTCAGTAAAAGAAGAAAACGACAATATGCGTGAAATGGGGATAGAAGAATGATCAAAAAACAATCAATACCGCAAGTTTGCTCGTGGGGAATGGGATTTTTAGAGACCCCCATTAATAAGATGGGGGTAACGGAATTCGAGTCCATGCACTCACATTTGAAAGATGCTGATCTGCCTTTGCCTTTTCAACGTTTAAACCCTGCACCTTATCTACACATGGTTATGACTTCACGAGGTGCTAAACAAGTTCCGTGTCGTTTGCCTGCTGACAATGAAATCGCTGTTATTGATTGGGTAAATTTTACGGATAGCTGTGCAACCTTAAACCATAAGTATGTTAATGCCCTCAAAGATGACCAAATCATTGACCCTATTGAACTCAATTTTCAAATGGCGATTGAGATAGATAAACACATCGAGCACATATTCGGCTTAAACATTACTTTTGCCGATAAAGGCAAAAAAAACATGTATCAAAGTTCCTTTGAAATCGGTGACAAATGCGGATTTATCTGTGTAGGTGGTCAACGTAATACTTATTTAGTCATGCTTTCAGGTCGTGGATGTTCCATGGCAAAAGAGGGATGGGAAAAGCGTCTCTATACATTTCTAACAACTGTTTCTACACGTGGAAAATTAACCCGAGTTGATATTGCTCATGATGACTTTGATGGCACAAAAATCAATGTTGATTGGGGAAATATGATGGATGGTATGGGCGGATTTCAAAACGGAAACCGTGCGCCAAACGTAGAACATAAAGGAAATTGGAAACGTCCCAATGGTCGTGGACGTACACTCAATATCGGAAGTCGTGAATCAGGTAAGTACTTGAGATTATACGAAAAAGGCAGGGCAGAGGGAGACCCTAACGACAACTGGCAACGTGCTGAAATCGAATTTAAATCACGTGATCAAGTTCTACCTTTTGACATGCTCCTATCACCATCTGAGTACTTTACTGGTGCATACCCATGTTTCGAATTCCTAGCTGAAGATATTCAACCTGAACGCATCGAAGTGATGGTTAAAACTGCACAGATTAATGCCAGTGCTGCACTTGCAACAATAAAAAAACAGTACGGCAGATATATCAATTTTTTCAAACAAGTTTTTGAACCTGAAGAACTTATCAATTTAATTTCACACTCTGACCCTTTTGCTTATCCAAAGCGGTTGGATCACGTCTTAATGACAGCAATGAGGATGTAAAACATGTCACAACAAATGAAAGTAACTTTAGTTGGCGCAAAATCAACGGATTGGAAATCTGAGGATGGTCGACATTATGACCATGTAACTCTTTTTGGAATTATTCCAATGGATACCTCTCAAGGTAATGCAGTTGGTCAAGGTGTTGCAGAATTTAAATGGCAGGATTCACGCAATCTTGTTCAATTACAAGGTCGTAAATTCCCTTTTGAAGTCACTTTAGAGTTAGACCTTGTTTCAACTGGTCGTACTACTAAGCAGGTGCTTACAAATGTCATTCTTCCACCTAAATCATAATTTTCCAATGGCTTGCCCGTACTGCGGTACTTACTGGCATTTAGGACAAATAGAAGATCACAAGAATAAATGTGATCAAAAAGGATAAACAACAATGCTAATAGATGATTGCTCGATGACTACTGTGATACAGGGCATTAACTATTGTGTTGTTGTACTGCATCAACAGTCTTGGCTCGACGAATTAAACAACTTGGAACCGTTAAAAGTTGCTGCGTTGTTGTCAGCTACGGCTTTGACTTGGTACGTGGCTTCGGGGATTCGTACCACCCTAAACTTAATCGGACATACGTCCAAAGAGGAGTGAACTATGGAAGTTCAAATTAAAAATGCAAATGCTTCTAAAGCTGTTCAAACAGCAAAACGCATCGCAATGACAACTGGTGTTGTACTTGTCTCTACTGCTACGGCTTTTGCAGCTGAGGGAGATACGACAATTGACTTAACAACAGGTTTAGCTGGTGTTGCAATTATCGGTGGCTTGATGGCATCAGGTACATTAAAAGCATTACCGACTTATGCAGCTTGGGGTATCAAAAAAGCATTAGCAATGCTTCGCTAATTAATATGCGTAAAAAAGGTGGGGAGGAGCGCACAACTGTACGCACCGCACCCCACCTTTTTTTATAGCGAGGATTAAAGAATGACAGTTTATTTCATTATTGTTGCGATGGCAGCTTTTTGGATAGTGCTTTCAGGGGATTGAAATGATTCATCGCATTAATGTTTTTTTACTCTCTTTGATAGTAGCTCTAGCACCCGCTTATTTATATGCATCAGGTAATCAAATCGATCAAGCTATTAAAAGAATTGATGATTTACGCAATAAAATTAATAACATGGGTATTGAGATTAATAAAACTCGTAAAAGTGCAACTGGTACAGTCAGAACAATTGCAGATATCGTTAATGAAGCAGGTCAAAAACAAACTGTAGCTAGAACTGCTGTAGTAGAACAAAAATTAAACCCAATAAAGCTTGGTCAATCAATGATGAAGCGAATAAAAGCAGTAGGAAAAGGTTCTGTACCTTCAATACTAGGAACAGTCGCTATTACAGGGTTATTGGAGGGTATCGGATGGGTAATGGAGGATGGTACTTTAGTCAAGAAAAAAGAAAAAGAAAGTTCAAAAGATGATACTTCACCCGTTTTATATTGTGGTACATCGAATACGGGTAAATGTTCATCATCTCCACAAATTGCATGTGATTCAGATCGAACTCTTGGTGGTGATTCAGGTCGTGTTTATACTAAAAATACTGCTATTGTTGATCCTAAAAAACCCATTTCTACCATTGGCTCAACAACATTTCCTAATTATGTTTGTGCTGTAACTTATTATTTTCATCCAAATAAAACGCCAACATACGATGATACATATGGCTTGAACGCAAAACTTAATCCAAATTACAAGCCTGATGCTAAACCTGAGTATGAGACTATTCCAATAACTGCTCATCAGCTCGGATCAGCAATGCTTGGAGAGGGTTATAACGACCCAGTTGATGATACTTATAATAAAAATATAAATACTGGTGATTACACATCAGTTAGAGAAGCTTATGAAGCTGACCCTAGCGGTGTTGGAAATGAACCGAATAATGATTTATTAGATCGTGCAAAACATGCAACCCCCACATCTGACGGTAAACCTGCACCCTACGGTGATCCTCGTTATACAAATGTTCTCAAAGACGAAAAAGATAGTTCAAATGATCGAGTTTGGAATGATGATGGTTCACAGGCAACAACAGAACCGAAAAAAGATGAAGACGGAAATCCTACTGGGGAATCAACTACAACGTTCCCAGTATTCTGCGATTGGGCTCATGTGGTTTGCGACTGGTATGATGATTGGAAAAAAACAGATGATTGGATGAAAGAAGAACCACAATTAGAAGATCAAACTCTTGAAGTTGAAGAACAAAATATTACTGATTATGCACGTCAAAACTATGTCATTTTTGGGGCATCATGTCCTTTTTCTGCTCATCAGGTAAGTTTGCCACTTGGTATTTTAGGTGAAATTAATTTTCAAGCTGATCTTACCTTTATTTGTACTTTCGGAACTCAAGCTCGACCTTTTGTAATTGGCTTAGGTTACTTAGGTGGGCTTATTTATTTATTAATCGGTATAAGGAATGGTAATGGGTAAATTATTAGTTCTTATTGGCGGTTGGCTTTCAAAGAACATTATTCAAAAAGCATTAATGGGTGCTGGTCTTGGTCTAGTTAGCTATTTAGGAATACTTGTAGCAATAAGAACTGCATTTAATTCAATGATTAATTCTGTTTATTCATTACCTGCTGATATGTTGAATTTGATGGGTATTTTTGGAGTTGATCACGTGCTAAGTACATTTATATCTGTAGGTATTTTTTTATTAACACTTAATTCTGGAAAATTAGCAATAAGGAAAAAATAATGAGTATTGCAGGCGGTCAATTTAGATTAACTTGCGGTCAGATCGGTGCTGGCAAGTCATATTTATATGTCAAACAGGTTGAAGAAGAAGCAAAGAGAAGTGGAAAGTATCAATACATTTATTCAAATATACGTGCTCATGCGGAACTTGCCGAAGGCGTTACGCTATTGCCTGATTCATGGGAAGATTGTGAACCTGATAGTTTAATTATTATCGATGAGGTGCAGATGCATGAAAAGTTTAGTAAACACTTTTCTAATCGTAGAGACGGTGAGATTGCGGGTTTAACAATGATTCGACACAAGCGTCAGGATATTTGGATGATTAGTCCTAATCCTGCACTTGTAAATAGCGATGTACGTAATCTTGTTAATCAGTACTTTTGGCTTGAACCAGTTGGAAAGAAAACGACTAAATGCTTTTGTTTTGATAAGGTTTATAACAATGTTACAAAGACAGTTAAAAACAATGCATATGATGAATTTACTTATTCGATTGATGAAAAGTTTTATAAGTTATATAAATCAACAATTGATGGTAAAGCATCAGGGCGTAATTTTAATTTAAACATTAAGTTAATTTCATTTATTGTTGGTTTGGTAATTGTTTGTCTTATTATTGCTGGTTTATTTGCTTATTTATCTAAAGATACAAAATCTAAAGTAGATCAATTGCAAAACAGTGAAACACAAAATAAAAGCCAAGATAAATCAAAACAAAATAAAAATGATTTAGGAATATTGCCCACTACTCCAGAGCTTACTTCAGAAGAATGCAGAAAAGGAATTAATGTAGATAAGCCTGAATGTATTAAATATTTCAATACTTTAACTGAAAACAGAATGTCTGTAGGCGATTTAAATGTCGAATATGATCCTAACAAGCCTTATGATCAGGAAGATATTCAGAAAGTCGTATCAAAGACTTATCAAGTAACGGCTAAACCTGTCTTTAGTGGTTGTATGAAAAACGGCAACAAATATTATGCGTACACACAGCAAGGCACTAAGTTAGATGTATCACAATCAGACTGTAGGAATATGATAGAAAATGGCGAACGTCCTTTTAACTATTTTGCAAATAACAATAGCAACTTCAGTAACACTAATGCTGTCATGGGTTCTAACGTACAAAGCATTGAACAACCTACACAACAACAGCCAACAATAGCCAATAACGTTGTAGAGCCTCATCTACAAGCAAAAACAATCAATTAAAATAGGTGTATATCCTTGTATTTCCTTTATTTTATAAGTTTTTTACTATTATTTTGGCTTTGTATAAAAATAGATTTACGTCGAAATAATTAAATTGAGATCTTATTTTTAATTTAACTAGCGAAGTCTGTTAAGTTAAAAATGAGGTCATTAAGGCATAAATAAGATGCCAGTAACGGATTTTGAATGAACAATAGGCACGTATGGAAAACCACGTTTTACAATCGAAATATTGGGGTATTACATAAATCAGATTATGTTTTTATGCGTGATTCACTGGAGAAGTACTTAGACCAGATCAGGGAATTAGACATAGACAATTATGATGAAATAGATCAACTCAAATTATTATTTATAAAATTAGATCATCACATTGATAGATTGAGATAGCGCAGGATTTTGCATAACGAATATTATGTTACTTAGGATAGTCGTCAACGTGAATTAAAATTATCAGGATTCACGTTGACGATCTGTGGCAACAATAGCGTTGTGTAGCCACAGCCTATGGTATCCTATTTAACATAATAGTTTCGTTATGCGACTTCCAAGCTTTATTTTAGATGTTTGCTAAAGTCTGCTTTTAATTCTCTAGCAGTAGGAATGGCAGGGTATTCAGCTTTAAATCTTCTACCAAACTGATTTATGCTTTTTTGTTTGTTTGGTTCAATTCTAATGAATACTAACTCATCAGGTTCATTCCTATGATTAATCTCGCAAATCATTACAGTCCCATGTTTTTCAATGATTTTATATTTTGGGAAAGTTTTTTTTGCCAATTCTTTTAGATTTAATTTTTTGCTTTTTATTGGCTGTTTTCTGTTCTTACTTATTATTAGTAATATTGCCGTAAATCCAATTATTAATAATATGAGAATTGCTATATCCATTATTTTCCCCAATAAAGTAGGGTGATTCCTCACCCAAAAATTTAGTCATCTTGATCTATATAAATAATTAATCTGCTTTTTTTATTTCATCAATATATTTTGTTACATCTTTTGCACTAATTTCATTTAAATGCTTATAAATCAAAGCATTGATTATGTCTGCTTCCTCAATTCTTTCTTTTGTTTCGATAATGAAGTCGAGTGACTTTTCTTTGATCGATTCAACGAATTCCCCGCGAACTCTATAAGTTTTTGATAAATCTGATTTTTTCATGTAACACCTGAACATTGTTTAATGCAACATCATTATTGTGTCACACGTTGCAGTGTTGCACGCAATTCTGTTATATTTCTGTCAAATTGTTGCGTGTGATGTTGTTGCAATGGAAAAAGAACAGGCTTTTGAGATCGTTTCTAAAATAATTTTTGACAGGGCATGTCAATTAATCATCGGTGGCAATCCAGCATTCGAATCAGAAAAGTGTCTCTTTCACATTGAGATGGTCATGCAGGAGTGGGGCTATAAGTCTGCGGTTGTAGCGGAATATTGCGATTCAGTAAAAGAAGAAAACGACAATATGCGTGAAATGGGGATAGAAGAATGATCAAAAAACAATCAATACCGCAAGTTTGCTCGTGGGGAATGGGATTTTTAGAGACCCCCATTAATAAGATGGGGGTAACGGAATTCGAGTCCATGCACTCACATTTGAAAGATGCTGATCTGCCTTTGCCTTTTCAACGTTTAAACCCTGCACCTTATCTACACATGGTTATGACTTCACGAGGTGCTAAACAAGTTCCGTGTCGTTTGCCTGCTGACAATGAAATCGCTGTTATTGATTGGGTAAATTTTACGGATAGCTGTGCAACCTTAAACCATAAGTATGTTAATGCCCTCAAAGATGACCAAATCATTGACCCTATTGAACTCAATTTTCAAATGGCGATTGAGATAGATAAACACATCGAGCACATATTCGGCTTAAACATTACTTTTGCCGATAAAGGCAAAAAAAACATGTATCAAAGTTCCTTTGAAATCGGTGACAAATGCGGATTTATCTGTGTAGGTGGTCAACGTAATACTTATTTAGTCATGCTTTCAGGTCGTGGATGTTCCATGGCAAAAGAGGGATGGGAAAAGCGTCTCTATACATTTCTAACAACTGTTTCTACACGTGGAAAATTAACCCGAGTTGATATTGCTCATGATGACTTTGATGGCACAAAAATCAATGTTGATTGGGGAAATATGATGGATGGTATGGGCGGATTTCAAAACGGAAACCGTGCGCCAAACGTAGAACATAAAGGAAATTGGAAACGTCCCAATGGTCGTGGACGTACACTCAATATCGGAAGTCGTGAATCAGGTAAGTACTTGAGATTATACGAAAAAGGCAGGGCAGAGGGAGACCCTAACGACAACTGGCAACGTGCTGAAATCGAATTTAAATCACGTGATCAAGTTCTACCTTTTGACATGCTCCTATCACCATCTGAGTACTTTACTGGTGCATACCCATGTTTCGAATTCCTAGCTGAAGATATTCAACCTGAACGCATCGAAGTGATGGTTAAAACTGCACAGATTAATGCCAGTGCTGCACTTGCAACAATAAAAAAACAGTACGGCAGATATATCAATTTTTTCAAACAAGTTTTTGAACCTGAAGAACTTATCAATTTAATTTCACACTCTGACCCTTTTGCTTATCCAAAGCGGTTGGATCACGTCTTAATGACAGCAATGAGGATGTAAAACATGTCACAACAAATGAAAGTAACTTTAGTTGGCGCAAAATCAACGGATTGGAAATCTGAGGATGGTCGACATTATGACCATGTAACTCTTTTTGGAATTATTCCAATGGATACCTCTCAAGGTAATGCAGTTGGTCAAGGTGTTGCAGAATTTAAATGGCAGGATTCACGCAATCTTGTTCAATTACAAGGTCGTAAATTCCCTTTTGAAGTCACTTTAGAGTTAGACCTTGTTTCAACTGGTCGTACTACTAAGCAGGTGCTTACAAATGTCATTCTTCCACCTAAATCATAATTTTCCAATGGCTTGCCCGTACTGCGGTACTTACTGGCATTTAGGACAAATAGAAGATCACAAGAATAAATGTGATCAAAAAGGATAAACAACAATGCTAATAGATGATTGCTCGATGACTACTGTGATACAGGGCATTAACTATTGTGTTGTTGTACTGCATCAACAGTCTTGGCTCGACGAATTAAACAACTTGGAACCGTTAAAAGTTGCTGCGTTGTTGTCAGCTACGGCTTTGACTTGGTACGTGGCTTCGGGGATTCGTACCACCCTAAACTTAATCGGACATACGTCCAAAGAGGAGTGAACTATGGAAGTTCAAATTAAAAATGCAAATGCTTCTAAAGCTGTTCAAACAGCAAAACGCATCGCAATGACAACTGGTGTTGTACTTGTCTCTACTGCTACGGCTTTTGCAGCTGAGGGAGATACGACAATTGACTTAACAACAGGTTTAGCTGGTGTTGCAATTATCGGTGGCTTGATGGCATCAGGTACATTAAAAGCATTACCGACTTATGCAGCTTGGGGTATCAAAAAAGCATTAGCAATGCTTCGCTAATTAATATGCGTAAAAAAGGTGGGGAGGAGCGCACAACTGTACGCACCGCACCCCACCTTTTTTTATAGCGAGGATTAAAGAATGACAGTTTATTTCATTATTGTTGCGATGGCAGCTTTTTGGATAGTGCTTTCAGGGGATTGAAATGATTCATCGCATTAATGTTTTTTTACTCTCTTTGATAGTAGCTCTAGCACCCGCTTATTTATATGCATCAGGTAATCAAATCGATCAAGCTATTAAAAGAATTGATGATTTACGCAATAAAATTAATAACATGGGTATTGAGATTAATAAAACTCGTAAAAGTGCAACTGGTACAGTCAGAACAATTGCAGATATCGTTAATGAAGCAGGTCAAAAACAAACTGTAGCTAGAACTGCTGTAGTAGAACAAAAATTAAACCCAATAAAGCTTGGTCAATCAATGATGAAGCGAATAAAAGCAGTAGGAAAAGGTTCTGTACCTTCAATACTAGGAACAGTCGCTATTACAGGGTTATTGGAGGGTATCGGATGGGTAATGGAGGATGGTACTTTAGTCAAGAAAAAAGAAAAAGAAAGTTCAAAAGATGATACTTCACCCGTTTTATATTGTGGTACATCGAATACGGGTAAATGTTCATCATCTCCACAAATTGCATGTGATTCAGATCGAACTCTTGGTGGTGATTCAGGTCGTGTTTATACTAAAAATACTGCTATTGTTGATCCTAAAAAACCCATTTCTACCATTGGCTCAACAACATTTCCTAATTATGTTTGTGCTGTAACTTATTATTTTCATCCAAATAAAACGCCAACATACGATGATACATATGGCTTGAACGCAAAACTTAATCCAAATTACAAGCCTGATGCTAAACCTGAGTATGAGACTATTCCAATAACTGCTCATCAGCTCGGATCAGCAATGCTTGGAGAGGGTTATAACGACCCAGTTGATGATACTTATAATAAAAATATAAATACTGGTGATTACACATCAGTTAGAGAAGCTTATGAAGCTGACCCTAGCGGTGTTGGAAATGAACCGAATAATGATTTATTAGATCGTGCAAAACATGCAACCCCCACATCTGACGGTAAACCTGCACCCTACGGTGATCCTCGTTATACAAATGTTCTCAAAGACGAAAAAGATAGTTCAAATGATCGAGTTTGGAATGATGATGGTTCACAGGCAACAACAGAACCGAAAAAAGATGAAGACGGAAATCCTACTGGGGAATCAACTACAACGTTCCCAGTATTCTGCGATTGGGCTCATGTGGTTTGCGACTGGTATGATGATTGGAAAAAAACAGATGATTGGATGAAAGAAGAACCACAATTAGAAGATCAAACTCTTGAAGTTGAAGAACAAAATATTACTGATTATGCACGTCAAAACTATGTCATTTTTGGGGCATCATGTCCTTTTTCTGCTCATCAGGTAAGTTTGCCACTTGGTATTTTAGGTGAAATTAATTTTCAAGCTGATCTTACCTTTATTTGTACTTTCGGAACTCAAGCTCGACCTTTTGTAATTGGCTTAGGTTACTTAGGTGGGCTTATTTATTTATTAATCGGTATAAGGAATGGTAATGGGTAAATTATTAGTTCTTATTGGCGGTTGGCTTTCAAAGAACATTATTCAAAAAGCATTAATGGGTGCTGGTCTTGGTCTAGTTAGCTATTTAGGAATACTTGTAGCAATAAGAACTGCATTTAATTCAATGATTAATTCTGTTTATTCATTACCTGCTGATATGTTGAATTTGATGGGTATTTTTGGAGTTGATCACGTGCTAAGTACATTTATATCTGTAGGTATTTTTTTATTAACACTTAATTCTGGAAAATTAGCAATAAGGAAAAAATAATGAGTATTGCAGGCGGTCAATTTAGATTAACTTGCGGTCAGATCGGTGCTGGCAAGTCATATTTATATGTCAAACAGGTTGAAGAAGAAGCAAAGAGAAGTGGAAAGTATCAATACATTTATTCAAATATACGTGCTCATGCGGAACTTGCCGAAGGCGTTACGCTATTGCCTGATTCATGGGAAGATTGTGAACCTGATAGTTTAATTATTATCGATGAGGTGCAGATGCATGAAAAGTTTAGTAAACACTTTTCTAATCGTAGAGACGGTGAGATTGCGGGTTTAACAATGATTCGACACAAGCGTCAGGATATTTGGATGATTAGTCCTAATCCTGCACTTGTAAATAGCGATGTACGTAATCTTGTTAATCAGTACTTTTGGCTTGAACCAGTTGGAAAGAAAACGACTAAATGCTTTTGTTTTGATAAGGTTTATAACAATGTTACAAAGACAGTTAAAAACAATGCATATGATGAATTTACTTATTCGATTGATGAAAAGTTTTATAAGTTATATAAATCAACAATTGATGGTAAAGCATCAGGGCGTAATTTTAATTTAAACATTAAGTTAATTTCATTTATTGTTGGTTTGGTAATTGTTTGTCTTATTATTGCTGGTTTATTTGCTTATTTATCTAAAGATACAAAATCTAAAGTAGATCAATTGCAAAACAGTGAAACACAAAATAAAAGCCAAGATAAATCAAAACAAAATAAAAATGATTTAGGAATATTGCCCACTACTCCAGAGCTTACTTCAGAAGAATGCAGAAAAGGAATTAATGTAGATAAGCCTGAATGTATTAAATATTTCAATACTTTAACTGAAAACAGAATGTCTGTAGGCGATTTAAATGTCGAATATGATCCTAACAAGCCTTATGATCAGGAAGATATTCAGAAAGTCGTATCAAAGACTTATCAAGTAACGGCTAAACCTGTCTTTAGTGGTTGTATGAAAAACGGCAACAAATATTATGCGTACACACAGCAAGGCACTAAGTTAGATGTATCACAATCAGACTGTAGGAATATGATAGAAAATGGCGAACGTCCTTTTAACTATTTTGCAAATAACAATAGCAACTTCAGTAACACTAATGCTGTCATGGGTTCTAACGTACAAAGCATTGAACAACCTACACAACAACAGCCAACAATAGCCAATAACGTTGTAGAGCCTCATCTACAAGCAAAAACAATCAATTAAAATAGGTGTATATCCTTGTATTTCCTTTATTTTATAAGTTTTTTACTATTATTTTGGCTTTGTATAAAAATAGATTTACGTCGAAATAATTAAATTGAGATCTTATTTTTAATTTAACTAGCGAAGTCTGTTAAGTTAAAAATGAGGTCATTAAGGCATAAATAAGATGCCAGTAACGGATTTTGAATGAACAATAGGCACGTATGGAAAACCACGTTTTACAATCGAAATATTGGGGTATTACATAAATCAGATTATGTTTTTATGCGTGATTCACTGGAGAAGTACTTAGACCAGATCAGGGAATTAGACATAGACAATTATGATGAAATAGATCAACTCAAATTATTATTTATAAAATTAGATCATCACATTGATAGATTGAGATAGCGCAGGATTTTGCATAACGAATATTATGTTACTTAGGATAGTCGTCAACGTGAATTAAAATTATCAGGATTCACGTTGACGATCTGTGGCAACAATAGCGTTGTGTAGCCACAGCCTATGGTATCCTATTTAACATAATATACATTATGCGAAATTATCTATATTTAAGATTTGATATACATGGTTCTTATTTATTTACTAAAACGCTTTAAATGCGCTTGTTCATGAGCTTCAAATTTTTCAGGCAACACCAACTCCTGACACATCCAACAAAACTTATATTTGGACTCGATCTTCTTCATCAACTTAACAGCCGAATCTTCAGGACGATTAAGTAAAAATAAATAAATTTGATTTAATTCTTTTAATGTAAATTCCATACCACACCTAAAATTTGTTTAAACCATTGAAAATCAATACGTCGTATAATCTAACGTAAAATATGCCCCATTAAAAATGAATTTTCTCCCGGTTCATTTCAACGATATTCAACCATGCCTTGGTTGCAGGACTCATCGCTACTGTAATATTCCAAGCCATACTCAGTGTCCAATGTAATTTAGGTTCATTGAGTATGGCTGAGCAAAACTTTTGCGGATCTAACTGGTCACAGTAAATTTTAGGTAAAATTGCAATCCCCATATTGAATTCTACCATCTTGGTAATAAAGTCCCATTGACTGCTTTTACAAACAACTTTGGGTTCAAAACCTACGGAGTTCGCAGCCTGAATAATCATTTTGTTTAAAGTAAATGAATCAGCATAAAGTAAAAATTTTTCCTCTTTAAGTTCATTTAGATTCACAGTATTTTTTTGATTCCAATGTGAACTTTTCTTAGCCAATAGACACATTGGCGAATCTATCACAGGAATTGCAGCAAAACTTGGTCTTAAATTTCCCAATAAAATGCCTACATCAATGCTTTTTGCTGCAATAGCTTCTTCAATTGCATTAGCTCCAACCTCAAGAAATTTCAGTTGAATATCTGGGTAATTTTGATGAAACAAGGCAATCAATGGACTGAGTAAAACTGAACCTAATGGTGGCAAGCCTATGGTTAATTTACCTTTTTTTAAATCTTGAACCTGATCAATGTTATCAAAAATCAGTTTTTGTTCATTTAAAATATTTAAAGCATGTTGATAGATTAATTCTCCAATATAGGTGAGTACGACTTCCCTTTTTCTGCCCGCTTCACCCTTTTTAAATAATGCCGTGCCGAGTTCTTCTTCTAAATGTTTGATTGATTTACTAATTGTTGGCTGAGTCATAAACAATCGATCAGCAGCAAGCGTAAAGCTTTCACAATGAACGATTTCCACAAAAATTTTAAGGTTTTTGATATCCATTAATTATTCCAAATGCGCATAATTATGGTTTAATTATTCATAATATGTTGCAATATTTGCAACTAAAATAACACATCTCTTAAAAATATCTGCCTGTAAATGTCTACACATACTCAACACCATTCATTCTCATCAATTTACAAAGTCATCTTACAAATTGGGCTTTTAATCTTGATTTGGTGGATGGGTTCAATAATTCAAAAACAATTTAATTTGCCAATCTCTGCGGCTGTTATTGGTTTGTTTATGGTCTTATTTGGATTAATGACAGGTATATTTAAATTGAATTGGATCAAATCAGGTTCAGATTTTATATTAGGTGAATTGGTCCTATTTTTTATCCCATGTTTTATCGGTTTGATGCGATACAAAGACTTGTTTATGACTGAAGGATGGCAACTTATTGTCGTCGTTGTATTAGGCACAATTTGCGTGATGATCTTCACTGCATATAGTGTTCATCTTGGCTTTAAGTTAGAGAAAAAACTCAGTCAGCGAGCCACAGTTAAAACAACACAACTGGTTCATGGAGATAAATAATGTCCATTATTTCAATTTTTTGTGTTGTACTAACATTGGTTGCTTATATATTGGTTAAAAGGCTTTATCAAAAGTTTCCATATCTTGTTTTATCACCCGCAATACTTGTTCCCATTGTTTTAATTACGATTTTACTGACTACTCATATTTCTTATGATGCCTATATGCTGGATAGTCAATGGATTATCTGGATGCTTGGACCTGCAACGGTGGCTTTTGCGATTCCAATTTTTGAATATCGCCAGATTATCAAGGCACATCTTATTTCGATTTCGATGGGTGTTGTCATAGGAATGCTTGCAGGAATGATCAGTGCTTTTTATCTAGCCAAGTTATTTAACTTCGATCAAACGACCACCTATAGTTTAATGGCGCGGTCAATTTCCACACCGTTTGCCATGGAACTGAGTACTCATATCGGAGGTTCAGTTGAACTGGTGATTTTATTTACCATGATCACTGGGGTTACAGGTATGCTGATTGGAGATTTGGTTTTAGGTTGCTTAAAGCTTAAATCAAGTTTCGCTCAAGGCGCTTCTTTAGGAAATGCAGCGCATGGATTTGGTGCCAGTAAAGCATATATGCGTCACAAAGATGAAGGTGTTATCGCAAGTTTAACTATGGTTTTAGCAGGTATTTTTATGGTATTGGTTGGACCTTTTATGGCTAACATCATTGTACATTTACTTGGCTAACAGTTTAAGTGAATGGTTCTCTTTATTATAAAAGAGATTCATTCACTTTGATGTCGCTTGCAAAGTTTTAGGTAAGAATTGAATCAACAATAATCCAAACAAGGCTGACAGCCCTGCAATAATAAAAATATATGCTCCTGTTAATTGTTCCCAATAATGCCCAGCCAGAATACTTCCTGAAGCAACACCAAGTCCCCACATTGTGCTATATAAAGCTTGCCCTCTGCCTTGTTGCTGTGCAGCAAAGTTTTGTAGAATGACTCGCATTGCAATGATATGAAATAACCCAAAGCTGAAGGCATGAAAGCTCTGCGAAATGAATTGAAGCAAGAAACTTTCGGAAAATAGACCCGCTAATATAAAACGAATACTGGTCATGACCAAACATAAAGCCACTAAACTTCGCCATGAAAAGCGGCTAAGAAAAAAATTGGCGTAATTAAACATCATAATTTCAGCAATGACGCCAACAGCCCACAAAAAGCCAATTTGTGTGGTATTAAATCCAGCGAGTTTTAAGTAATTACTATAAAAGCTGTAAAATGGTGCTTGTGCAAAAAGCATAATAAATTCAATTGTAAAGAATGCGAGCACAACAGGTCTTTTAATTATCGGCAATAAAGGTTCTAGTATTTTTTGGGCACTTGGAGCAGAACTCGGCTCTTTAATTGAAAATGACCAAATAAAAGCACTAAATGCGATACATAACAGCATGATAGGTAAATATTTAACATTAATAACGTCAAGTATTGCCCCTATACTAAATACGCCTACAATAAATCCAATGGACCCCCACTTTCTTATTTTCCCATATTCTGCTGTATGTTTATTTCCAAGCCAAAATAAAGTGACACCTTCGAATTGTGCTAGAATTGCATTTTGAAAAAAGCTAAAGATCAGCATAAGCAACGCAATTGATTGCATATTATTGGGAATAATAAAAATCAGAAACCAAATTGTCGCTTCCATCCATGTTGCAATGCGGACTAGAAGCATTCGCTTCCCTGTTTTATCTGCAATAAATCCCCAGATAAAAGGCGCAAATATTCGTGTTAATATTGCAATGGAAGATAGTAAGCCTATCTCTTTATAGTTAAATCCTTGATCTTGAAGGTATAAACTCCAATACGGTAAAAAAGTTCCGACGATTGAATAATACCAAAAATAAAATCCACTCAGTCTATATTGGATAGGAAAAGCGCGCATAAGCTTAGATTGCTATGTATTTTCAATATCTTAGCATAATAAGGTTTTGGCAAATTAAGTTAATTCTATTCTTTTTGTAGATCGTTATTCTCAACCGCCTATTCTCCTAAGTCAGATGTTTAATGAACATTCTCTCAGCTTTAATCAGCTAGCTTAAAGTTCAATGTATGTATGAGAACAACTATAATAGAATAAAAAACTGGAAGAAAATCAAATGCCCATGCCATTGAGAATATCAGAATAAAATATGAATCAATGCGGTCATTAAAGTTTGTCTTAAAAACAAAATGACAAACAATTTTTACACCTTATTCACTTAATTTTTTTTAAATTACTATCTTGTTTAACATGAATATATAAAAAGCCTTACATCATCGGAGTCATAATAAAAATGATGCGCATCGAATCAAGTCCAGAAAAAGGTAGTGTATGCCAAACGTGCTTAAGAAATTTCTTTGTACACTTTAGACGTCCTTATAAAATTGGGGAGCCTGTTGCAGCAGATTATAATGGTGAATTTGGTTTTGATTGGGTTCGTGATGAATATATATATCCATTAACAATTATCGACACTGATGAAAATAAAAAAGATACCGTAATTAAAGATTATGATAATGTTGTGCGACGTATGCTTAACCATCAATTTGATGGTGGTAGGGGCGTATTTATTAATAAAGGTCTTTATCTACCCGCTTGGCTATCCATTTTTGCAACAAACTGTCCTGGAACATTAGGTAGCGATCAAATCAATAGTCAAGGCGCCAATCTTGATTTAGAGATTCATCAAAGTCCAGATGATGATAAAAGTCCTTTAACCGATGATGGCACTATCCTAATTTTTAAATCTTCAAATTCATGTCTAAAAATTTCAACGTTTGGAAAAGATCAACAAGCTCAAATGGTTGAAGAACCTCTGGCAAATTTTATCAACTCTGGTCGAATTGCAGAACAGTTAGCAACACAAAGACGTTTTTCTTATAAAAAGAAAAAAGCCATTAATATTATTTGTTCAGGAGACACATTGAGCCAAAATGAATATATTCTGGTACAAGCAAAAAAGTCTGGAAAAATACAAAATGTAGGTATGCTTTTAGTCGCTAAGAATAAAGAAATTTTTGTGATTAACTTAATTATGGTTGATGTCAAAGTAAATGGAAAAATTTTAGAAAAGCCGAAAAATTATGAATGGGAATTAAAAAATAGAATATTTAACCAATGTTTAATGATCGCAGATGTGGTTAGAAAAGAAGTATTTGATTTAGATCGCCTTGCTAAAACTGATTCAGAAGTTCAGGCATTTGTACAAAAATGGTGGTCAGATAAAATCAAAATCGAAGATGAAACTAAAATTGGAGATCCAGACCAGCTCTACGTTCCAGTGAATGAATTTCATAAAAAAGATACAGCAGAGGGAGAAGTCACTTATTTAGTTGAGGATAATAGTGAAAAATTTAAAGCGGAATTATTGAAGTTATATGAGAGAAAAAACTTTAAATTATTACCCATAAATTCATCGTATGAATCCCATAGATATGTCTTTTTTGCACCGATCGCAATGAGATATGAGCCTATTTATCAGATGGTTTATGATCCTGTCCTGAAAAAAGATGTTATGACAATGATTGAGCCTGGATCAGTCCTTGAAGGATCTGCAAGTTTTGAGGCTGATACTCGACTTTTTAAACGAGAACCTGAAATAGAGCCTCTTTACAGAACAAAAGATATAGAATGGGGAAAATCTGTCGTTATATTTGCCGATGCCCCACCTTACATCGAAGTGATAGCACATGAATTAAACCATACATTAGGCTTATTACATACATTTCATGATAATGAAATGAGATTTCATCAAGGTTTTACAGACAATGTTATGGATTATTCAAATACAGATGATAAACGTCTTTCAAAATTTAATACCTATCAAACCATTTTTAGAAAAATTCAAGCAGATCAAATTAAGACACATCTATTTACACCTTCTAAACTATTTAAAAAAACGTCTTAGTAGAGTTAAAAAATCCATTTAGTACAAACTATTGAATACTCAATAGAATTGATAAGTTTATTATTTTATGACTGGTAGTTTAGTCATTTTTTTGATTATCTACCAGTATCATCCAAATGTTGAACCTTTTAAGTGAAGTTTATAAGTTCATGTGATGACATTTAAACTCGTATCTAATTGATTTAGTCATGAAGATTAAAAAATTAGCCCCCTGCTTAGCCTGTCGTTTTTAGTCGTGTATCAGTACTTTATTTTATCAATTTATTTTTTTACTCACATAAGAAGCCCATTTTAATGATTCAATTCAAATGAAGTTTAGTTTTGTCAAAACTACGATAAAAGTGTTAAAAACAACAAAAAATAGTCAATAAAAACAATTAATTATTAAGAATTAAATACTACAATGTTTTTTATTTCAAGACATTACCATGTAGCAATCTTAAAGCCTTAAGTAAATGTTTAGATGGTCTTGTAGTGTTTCCTTTTCATTCCAAGACTCTCTGAGATCTTTAGGCTATGGTGAATACTCAAATCACATTTCAATAGGAAAGAATCAAATGACTTCTATCAATGTTGAGAGTATTAAAAATCATGCTGATGTTATCGCTGCGTGCGGAACTAAAGTTGGTGAGGTAGATCATCTGGTAGGTTCAGATCAAATTAAACTGACCAAACATGGAGATGGACACCATCATCTGATCCCAACCTCATGGGTGGGACAAATCCAAGATCAAAAAGTTATTCTGACCAAAGACTCTCAAGAAGTAAAAGATACTTGGATAGAGGTTTAGTAAAAAATCTATACCCGTTTTATTTTAATTTAAACTGAATCTAATGATTATAGAACAGCCCTCTTTTGAGGGCTGTTCTATTGAAGAAACCAAATCATTTTTAAAACTTATTTTCCGATAATAATTCAATATCTTTTGATTTGGAAAATATCAATTAAATCCTATGCTATTTCGATTTTCTGACATGCCCGTCGAACAGCGTGTGTCTTTCCGATTTAAAGGTTTTTTTATTGGTCATTAAGACACCAATAAAACTCATTGCGCCGCCGACCAACATTACTACTGTTATTGGTTCATTAAGAAGTAAAAATGCCAGTAGTACTGCAAATAAAGGCACTAAATTGTTAAAAATAATTGTTCTGGATGTACCTATTTTTGCAATGCCTTGTGCATACCATACGAATGCCAACACTGTACCTAAAGCGCCTAAATAAAGGACACTCAAATAAATACTGGCATGGAACGTAAAACTTTGCCATTGTCGAAGATACGGTATAAAGCTCATAGATAAGAAAAATAGCCCCCAAAGTGTTGAATAGGTTGTAATGATCAGTGGTGATAAACCCACAATTTTTTTACAAAGCAATGTATATGCAACCCAACTGAGTACAGCACAACTCATCATTAATTCACCCATTCCAAAAGAAGTATTTAACTGAGAAAAAAGATGACCTTTGGTCACAACCAGTAAAGTTCCAAAAAATGCGAGAACCACACCCAAATAGTTAAATTTCGAGAGCTTTTCTTTGAAAAGAATTCGTGCTGCAATTATGGTCAATATCGGGGAGAGACTAACAAATAAAGCGGTTCGCCCTGCTTCCATATGCGATAACGCACCAAAGAAAAAAATATTATAGCCAAATACCCCAGTGAGTCCCATACATGCAGTGAGTAAATGCTGTTTAAGGTTTATTGTTTTAAATGACCCTTCAACTTTTATCAAAATTATCATCAGTAAAATAGAGGCAACGATAAAACGCATCAACGCTGCGATTTGGGCAGACATTTCAAAGGCAATCACACGCCCTGCAATAAAAGTTCCACCCCATAGCATCGCTACACAGGTCAGTTTTAAATAAATTGTAAAATCCGCCCAGACGATTTTTTTTGTGTGCATGTGCAATGTTCAATTCAAAATATGTATTTTTTAAATATTAAAACTAATAATACATCATGACATAATGAGCATTTACTCATGAGGCTAAGCACAATAATTCAAAAATATTGATTTATGAAGTGCTGTGGAAATTCGAAATTTTATCTGATTATTTCTCTATAAAGGTAGAAATCAATTGATTTACTTCAGCGGGTTTTTCGGCATGCAACCAATGACCAACCTGTTGAATGATTTCAACTTGGCTGTGGCTAAATTGTGATTCAATTGCATCAAAATGCTCTGGTTTTGAAATATAGGGAGAATTTCCACCTTTGATAAATAATGCTGGGACTGTATTTACCGACTGATTTTGCCAGTCCAAAATATCAGCATAATGGTTAAATAATGCGTGCACATTGAATAGCCACTTTCCTTTATTAAAAGATTTCAATAAAAATTGAATGACCATTTCTTCTTTTAAATATTGGCGCATAAGCTCAGTGGCTTCTTTTCGAGACTCCAATTGCGCATTTTCAACAGCAAATAATGCTTTAAAAATTTGATCATGGTGATTTTCTTGATATGCATAAGGTGTCATATCTAGAACCACCATCTTCAACATACGATCCTGTGCAAGATCCGCCAGTTTCATTGCAATTTTACCGCCCATGGAGTGCCCAACAACAACAAAAGTTTCAATCTTGAGATGGTCGAGTGTTTCCAAAACATCAGATGCCATGAGCGTATAATTCATTTCTACAGAGTGTTCAGAATGCCCGTGGTTACGCACATCGAGTTGCAATATATTAAATTTTTCTTGAAAGGCGCGTGCAATAATCCCTAAATTACTTAAACTACCAAACAAGCCATGGATCAAAACAAGTGTTTGTTGATTTTCCGATGTAGATTGGGCTTGATCGTATTGATAATTGAGTAACATTAAGAATCTTCCAAAATTAAAATTGCTTTCACGCTATGATGACAAGAAGCTAAATCTAGGACAATAGTTTTATCATTCAGGTCACAATAATGCGAATTAAAGGCAAGCCATATTTTAAAATATTTTGTGCCTAGCATTAACCACCATATATTACTTATTTTCTACTTAGCTTCTGCTTTAATCGCAAATTCAGTCGTAAATATAGACAAATAAGACTGAACTTCATCTAAAGTTGAATAAATAATAAAAAATAAACTTCATTCTGCTGTTGAGTCGGACTTCGAATTACCTATATTATCAAACACGAATATCTTCGTTTGATTTAGGACTTGAGACCATGTTTCAACATGTAGATCCTTATGCAGGTGATCCAATTCTTTCTTTAATGGAAGCCTTTGGTAAGGATGAACGGACACATAAAGTAAATTTAAGTATTGGTCTTTATTATAATGAGGACACGATTGTTCCTCAGTTAAATGCTGTAAAAGCAGCGTTGAAGAATATTGAACCAAGCAATGATAAGGTAAAGCTTTATTTACCAATGGACGGTTCAAAGTCTTATAACGAAGCGACCCAAAAATTAGTGTTAGGCGAAAACAGTCAAGCACGTAAAGATGGTCGTGCTGTGACTATTCAGACACTGGGTGGTTCTGGTGCGCTCAAAGTGGGGGCTGATTTTCTCAAAAAATATTTCCCTGAATCTGATGTTTGGGTCAGCCAACCGACTTGGGAAAACCATATTGCAATTTTCAATGGCGCAGGAATCAATTCGCATTTCTATCGCTACTTTGATGCTGCAAGCAATGGTGTTGATATTGAGGGCATGTTGGAAGATTTAAAACAAATTCCAGCCAAAGGTATCGTTCTACTGCATCCATGTTGCCATAACCCAACTGGGGCAGATTTAACACCTGCTGAATGGGATCGTGTTATTGAAGTCTTAAAAGCACGTGATCTAATCCCCTTCCTTGATATTGCTTATCAAGGTTTTGGGCAAGGCTTAGAAGAAGATGCTTATGCCATTCGTGCTTTAGATCAATCTGGTTTAAATTTTATTGTCAGCAATTCATTCTCTAAAATTTTCTCACTGTACGGTGAGCGTGTTGGTGGTTTGACATTCATATGTGATGATCAAGCAACAGCACAAAAAGTTTTAGGTCAGTTAAAAGCAACTGTACGTCGTATTTACTCAAGCCCACCAACAACTGGTGCGTTAGTGGTCGATAATGTATTGAACGACGCAACGCTGACTGAACAATGGCATGCAGAACTTAAAGAAATGCGTGAGCGTATTATTCAAATGCGCGAACTGTTAAAAGCAAAATTATCTACTGCTCTGCCTGATCGCAACTTTGATTATCTGACTGCCCAACAAGGTATGTTTAGTTATACAGGTTTAACTGCTGAGCAAGTGGATATTTTGAAAGATCAATATGCCATTTACTTGGTTCGTAGCGGTCGTATGTGCGCTGCTGGTTTAAACTTGAAAAATATTGACTATGTGGCAAGCTCTGTTGCAGAAGTCATTAAGGCAACCTCTTGATTTAATAGAGAGTGGTTTGAATCTAAAAAAATCCCTGGTTGTTAAAAGCTAGGGATTTTTTAAGTTATCCAATATCATCCATAAACATGGATTGACATCTGGTTTGAATTTTATAAAATAGACATTCTCAACTCATCTTCTAAAGAGTAACGCCAATGAAGTAAGTCATTTTCTCATCATTATTTTTAACTTTTGATGTGCAAAATAGATTTTACTCAAGGCAAAACTTATCTTTTGGTTCTGATACCACACTAACGATAAATAGAATAACCCTGTTATTTATAGCTTTATTTCATACTATTTTGTGCATCCTCTATATGAGGGTTCTCCCATGCAACAGGCATGTATTATTTCTAATCTGAGTTTGGCATTCCCCACTCAAGATTTGTTTAATCAATTGAATTTGGTGCTTTATTCAGGGCAAAGTTCAGCTTTGATTGGACGAAATGGTCTAGGTAAATCATTACTTTTTCAGATTTTGCATTTGCAACAATATTCAAATCTCGCGTATAGCGGTCAAATAACGTGGCATATCCAGCATGACTATTTAGCACAATTGCAACGCTTAGAAGCACAAACCATTGCTCAAGGATTGGAGGTTGAACACTTACATCGTGCATTTCAACGGATTGAGGAAAATACTGCCAGTTTTGAAGATTATGACTTGGTTGAGAATGCTTGGGATCTGCCACAAAAATGGCAACAGATTTTACATAACACACAGTTACCGATGGATTTAAATTATCCAATTCAACAACTGAGTGAAGGACAAAAAACCAAATTAGCTTTGTGTCGTTTATTCTTAAAGCAAGATCATTATTTGCTGTTAGATGAACCGAGTAATCATTTGGATATTCAATCTAGACAATGGCTTATGGAGTCTATTTTGGCTCATCCTGCTGGTGTATGTCTGATCAGTCATGACCGTCAATTGCTTGATCAGGTTCAACATATTTATGCATTAACCGAATTGGGATTGCAGCACATCCGTGGAAATTATACAGACTACATTCTACAACATCAGCAACAGATCGATGCTTTAACTCAGTCGATTCAACAAGATAAACGTGAATTAAAACAGTTAAAGCAACAACAACACGAAAGCTTAATGAAAGCTCAGAAACGGCAACGTAAAGGTGCCCAACTACGTGACTCAAACTCTCAAGCTAAAATTCTACTCGACTTTAAAAAGGAGCAAGCTGGACAAAGTTTTGGAAAATTACGCACGCAACAACTTCGTCAAATGGATGATTCACAACATGATTTACAAGATAAACAAAGTAAACTAGAGAAAATTAAGCCTCAAAGGTTTGAATTTCAACTGCATAGCGCGCGTCAAGGTGAAATATTGAGAATCAATGATTTAAGATTGCCCTATGCATCGACACAAAAAATCAAATTTTCATTGCGTGCTGGTGAAAAAATTCAGCTTAAAGGTGCCAACGGTATTGGAAAATCAACCTTGTTAAAAATGATTGCTCATCATCAGACTCAGGAAATCTTTTTTAATGGTGCTTGTCTATATCTGGATCAAAACTTTAGTCTGTTAAATAATGATCTCACGGTGATTGAAAATTTAGCCATGTTTAACCCTCAAATTGCTGAAGTTGAGTGGCGAAAACTTTTGGGACAATTACGTATCCGTCGCGAGAAAGCCTTGTTCAAGTTGGGGCAATTAAGTGGTGGGGAAAAGCTTAAAGTCGCATTATTAGCCATCAGTCAAGCAGCCAATGGTGTTGATTTACTTTTGTTGGATGAACCTGAAAATCACTTAGACATTGAATCTAGAATGCTACTTGCACAAGCCATTGAGCAATTTAAAGGTGCCGTCATTTTAGTTTCGCATGATGCATTCTTTGTTGAAGAATGCGGAATAAATGAGGCATATCTACTTCAATAGGGTCTGTGGACAATTCGTCTATGTTTGCGACTAGGTGTGTTTTTTAGGCGATTCTAGGCGCGAAATACGAAATTTAGTCATTCTAAATGAGTAGTTCGTAACGACGAAGCGCCAAAAAACACGCTAGTCCCGAAGGGTTGTGGCTAAAATTATCTCAGGCTACGTTATGAAATTTAAAAATAGTCTCGCTATTCTCTTCATTTCATGCCTTGCCTGCTCAATTTTAACCTACAACGCAAGCCATTTATGAAATGTCCACAGACCCTAGTGCTGCAAATGAATATTTCAAAGCAACATTAAAGTGTTTATCGCTCTATAGCAGGATATGACAGATTCTCTAGCAATGAATTGAAATGTATTCGTTTCGACTTAGTGAGAATTTGTCATCATGCCCATGTTGCACATTTATTGTTTTTGAGCTGCTTCAGCGAACCCGAGAATATAACCATTTGGATCTTTCAAATAAAATTCTTGCATTCCATACCACGCTGTTTTTAATTCAGTAAGTTCTAGATTTTTGCTTTTAAGTGCTAAATAAAATGCTTCTATACCTTCAATTTCCATATAAAATGATACAGATGCACCTATATTTAACCCTTTGGAAAATATAACATCATTTTTAAAAGTGTCTGTACGCTGAAACATAAATTCGATTTGATTTCTTTGTACCAAAGCATAAACATAAGCTTTGTTGTCCATAAAACGAGTATCTATTCCATCTTGAGATTCTGCAACTGCCATGATTAATTTAAAACCCAAGTGATCGACATAAAAAGCCACAGTTTTTTGAATATCAGACACTTCAAAGTTTGGAGAGATTTTATGAATATTCATATTGATTTCACCTGCAAATTAAGATGATCAATTATGATTGTGATGTCACCTTAAATAATTGTATAAATCGGTCATTTTTGTTTTTACTTAATTCTTTCGGTGTAGTCCCTGTGTATTTTTTTATTTGTTTAATAAAATGTGCTTGATCATAATATTCACAATTCGGATTGAGATGATCACTGGTTATTTTCCTATATGCTGTATGGCAGCGTACAATGTTCAAAAATTCTTTTAGTGTGATCCCAAATGTTGTCTGAAAATATCTGTTGATTTGTCGACTGCTCCAGAAAACATGGTTAGAAATTTCAGCTACAGTTTTCACTTCTTGATCATAGACCATGCGAAATAATTTCAATTTTCTATGGTCTATTTGATTTAAATCATTAAATAAGATTTCTAAATCTTTTGATATTTGAACAACAAAATGTTCAAATTCATCTGAATGATATTGATCAAGCTGCCAAAAGTTTAAAGCTAAGTTAACGGATGTGTCTAAAATCGACTTTAATTGATCTTTGAAAACATATTCGATTGCCGGGAGTTTAAATCTAACCGCAAAAATCTGAGTGTTTTTTGAAATTCTTATCTCTTTTGGTGTGGTCCATATTCCTGTAAGTTTAACAAGCGTTAATTTCCTGTGACTAAACTCAGCAATTAAGTCGAAATAACCATCAGGCAAAATAGTATGCTGAATGTCTATTTCTTCCGTATCATAATACCAAAAGCACTTTATAAAATGATTTAAAAAACCTTTTGCTTCAATTTCCCGATATTTCAATTCAATACTCCGCTAAAGTTTGATAATCATAGAGAATGAACAAACTAAGTTTTACACTTCAGAGGAAAGGCGACTGTATAAATTATGGTTTTCATTAGATCTCTTGCGTTAGTCAAAATTTGAGCAGCTGTGAGCTTTGTTATATAGTCAATCTGTTGAAAAATTCATACAGTAGAATATCATTTCTCTTGATCAATAAAATTAAAGCGATCAATATATTGTTTGATAATCTAAAGCTTGCATTGCCACGCTTTAGCTCTAAAGTTTAAATTGTTTTGAGTAGGCGATACTTTACTTTTCAGAGATGAAAAGTAACAAAAATCTTCCGTTGAGCGAGGGGTACATCCTAATACCCCCGCTCAACATGGCGACATCCATGTCGCCTCGTGATAGCAAGACTGTTTATGATTCAAAAGTAAAAAATAAATGAATCATCCAAATCACTTGTTTGAATAATCAGGCGGTTTGACTATATAAGGTATTGCATATAGCTAAATGACCCATAAACTTACTTTCGCAAGAGGTCTATTGTTAGGTACATTGAACTAAATAGCCGCTTACTTGTGATTGATCACACCAAAATACATAACATATTCCACCACTTCCAAAATAAACTTCACCGTTTTCCATATCTGGAAGATCAGTATCAAGTTGCATCAGAAAATCCATTTTCTCATTGCACACTGGGCAAGTTAAAACTTGGGGACTTTGAATCCATGTAGGTTCACCGCCTAATCTAAACAAGTTTTCTCTACCATTTGAACTGCCCCAACTTTGATATAGCCATCTAGATGGAGTTTCTGAAAAGCAAATTTGAGTATGTTTAATCGCTAAATCAGGATAACTCTCGACAACTGTTGTATCACCAATTTTAGTCGGCTCTCCAAACTGGTCATGTTGATAGAATATTTCACTATATTCATTTAATTCTCTAATATGCATGCCGAGTTTAAGCCGTTCTAAACTTTTAATATTTAAACCTTTTGGGATCTCCTCAAATGTGATGAGATGGATAAATGGATTATGACTATCCTCTTGAATCAATCCACCAAATGCAAAGTATTTATCGTCGGATGCCAAACGCCAAGTCGGATGTTGTTTTTTATTGATATGGATAGGACGATCATCATGAAAATAATGTTCAGGAAATTTGAAATGAAATGTTAGGTTTGGACAATAGCTTTCAATTTTTCCATGCCTAAATGTAAATCCAACAGATTCTAGATCATCAATTAAATAGTCCTCTATATCCTCTCTTGCAAAAATATTATTTTTAACTGCAAATTGATAAGCAAAATTGAGCGTGTCTAAGTTCCGTGTTTCCATCAAACACCGATAGAGTTTTTGCTGATCCAATAGTGCTGTGGAATGACTTTTTATTTTCTCAATAAAAGGTTTTATATCGTCTGCAGCTAGATTTCTCCAAGGATATTCAGCATAAAAAGCAGATTCATTCGGTTTTAACTCAAAAATGAGGTCTAAATATGGATGCAGTAATTCTGGAAACTGTAAACTGGCATATTCAATGACTGCATCCGCATTTTCATTGTGCTGCTGTTTTAATCGATCAAGTGATAAAACGATCAATTTAGAAAAATCTGCTTTTTCAATATAACTAAGCGAATCATTAAATATTGTTGCTCCTTTCTCAAAATTTGTCATAAATAAAAGACAAAAAGTAGAAGCTGCTTGGTGATCATCAAGCAGCTCAAAAAGCCTTTCATAAAGATTTGGGGTCTTCCAACCCTGTTGTTTAAAATCATCTATTAAATTTTCAGCTTTTTCTTTCATTATTTCTGTTCATCTAAATCCAATAAAAAATTACTGCGTCATAATGGCGTCTTTTCTTTACACATTGCAAGACTTTGAGCTTCGCGTAAATATACCCAAAAAATATCACCTGAATGCTGGATAATTTGCGGATATTTGCCCAAACCACGAGGAAAAGTGATGTCTAAAATTTCGTTTGTGGCGAGTGAAAAAATCTTTTGTTTACCTTTCCATTCGTCATTTTGGAAAACAGGTGTAAGCATTAAATACTTTTGTGAACTACTCAATAAGCCATTTACACCACGCTTTTTCTGATCAATTGAATGCAGATCTCCACTATCAATCAAAGTTTCAACAACCTTTCCCATTAAGTCAGTTTTGATAAAAGCATAATAATCCATTCCCCACTTGTTTATGGATACCAATTGCCCACCCGCGCTAAATATATATAATTCATTATCTTGTAACATGACTGTATCAATTTTAGGTGGGTACTGCTTATCTTTGTGAGATGAGAATGTCTGTGCCTCTAATGTAATCCAACTTTTCCAGTAAGCTTGATGATTTATAACATCTAAATCCAGTAGTGCTAAATATCTTGTATCGTGCCCCATGCCATCACTGTTAAAGCAAATGGGGAAAACAGAACAATCACTTATTGAGTTTTTCCAATACAAGTTAAATCGTTGAGGGAGCGTTTCAGTTTTATCTATCTTAATTGGCGCGAATCTGTTTTTTTCATGTGAATATAATAACAGCTCATTTTTGTCTTTAATGATGCCGAGTTGATGATTTACACAAAACAAAACGGGTGAGTTTTCAAGTTGATAATATTTCTCACTGTAGCCTAGATCTATTGTTTTATATTTATCTTTAGACACATAGACGATTTGATATTTGTGATCTTCACTATACGACAAGAATGCAGATGTATATTCATCTATACAAATTGCAGAAAGTATAGGACCGACAAAGATATCTTTTTGAATAAGCTCTAGTTTCATAAGTTCAATTCAGTTCGCTAAAATACAACTTGGATAACAACTTATATTAAATACTAAACTGCCTTACAGATGATGCGCATCAAGTACAGGATGATCTAAATGTTTGATTGTTTCTAAACATTTATTTTCACAGTCCAGTACAAACATCATCTGATGTTATCATTTGTCCTTTTCATTGATGAGCTCAAAAGATAATTGATCAATATTTTTGTTTTTTGCATGAAACGCTGAAAGGTTGGATAAAACAATCACAGCAGTCTGATCTTTCACATTGATAACCATAGATGATGAATATCCACCTGTTCCGCCATTATGCCAAATTACATCCTTGCCATTAGGTGTTTTTAATAAGTGCCAAGCTAAACCAATTTTTAAATCTTTATTGATCTCAAAAGTCGGTGTACGTGTTAAAGCTAACGCCGTATTCTTGGCGTCAAAATGTGCACGAGCAAACTTTGCTAAATCTTCTGTGGTTGAGAGCATTCCACCTGCACCAAACAAAACGTCAAAGTCCCAATTCGGTATTATTTGACCCTCGGCATTCTGTCCTTTGACCAACTGATCAGCGAGATTATTTGAATTTACGAATGAATTTTTCATTTGATATTGATCAAAAATTTTCTGCTGTAAAAGTGTTTGAAAACTAACTCCTTGTGATTGTCCAAGAGTATAACCGAGTAATCCTGCACCTAAGTTAGAATAAGCATATTTTTTTTGCGCTATATTTTCGATTGATAATGAATCTTGAAGATATTGTTCAATCTGACTTTTACCATAATCTTTATAAGGATTGCTTTGATTAGATAAATCTAGATTATCAGGTAAGCGTGGTAAGCCAGAAGTATGGTTGGCTAAGTCTTTAAAGTTCAGTTGAATATTATTTCTAAATTTTAAAGCTGGATAAAACGAATTGATTTGATCCGTTAATTTAATTTGACCTTCATCAACCAGTGTAGCTAAAACAGTTGAGGTAAAGACTTTTGTAATTGATCCTATTTCAAATACTTTATTTTTATTTTCAATCTCTTGAAGCTTGTTATTGGTTTTAATTACACCATAATATTTGACTTTATCCTTATCAAGGATTGCAATTGAAAGCTGAGTATTATTCGGAAAATTTTGCGCATTGGTAAAGATGATGTTTGAAATCTCTTTAGGATACGTGTTCAGTGCGTTAACAGTATCGCTTTTTGTTTCTTTTTGTTGTTCATTCGGTTTAAAAAGAAGTCCACTGATGTGATTCTGATGATCGATCGAAATTTTCACAGTGAACTCCATTTTTTCAGACTTGGTTTTATAAAGTGCATAGTCACCTTGCTGCTCATTCAAAAACACTGTACTTTCAATTTTTCCTGCCTTGTTTTTTAATCCTGAAAAAAATTGTTTTGTTTTTTCAAGCGGCAGCGCTTGTTGCATTTCAGCAGAGAAATCATTAAAAATTTTCTCATACTGATCGGCATTAAAGTTGCTTATAAGCTTGTTCATGACCATTTTATAGTTTTCATTTTGTGCAAATACTGAGGTTGAAGCCATAATTAATAATAAGATTAAAATCAGTCTTTTCATAATGGGTAATAATAATTGTGAATGAGGAAAGATAATTTTTTACAGCGCGGATGCAATTAAACTATAGCAAAGATAATTTTTCAATCAAGTATGATAAATGAATTTATAAAATATTTTTTTATTCTATCTTAATATCTTTAATAAATAGTATTTTTATTTATATATTATTCACTTATTCTATAACATGATATTAATTTAAAATTATAGATTAAATCTATGTTATTTATTAAAGCGAGATATAAATGATGCACAATGAATAAAAATATGTTGTAGTATTTCAGACATAAAATGATAGGTATTTATCGGATATATCAGCTTTTTAATGGGAATTTCTAAACCAATCATATTTTGGCTATTTTGTTCATCATATCTAAATAACTGATTTTTGGTCATCAGTGAAATATTATTTCCATCCATGTTTAGTTCTTGAATTTCATAATATTTCCATTCAGGAACAGTATCAACTATGATAAATTTTGACAGACAATTTTAGGGTGTGTTGACAAATTCTCACTATTTTGAAATGCGCCTGTCGCATCAAGCGCTTGAACAAGTAGTCGTATGCCAGAACCTCCACTAAATATGCCAATTATTTTATTATTTTTATCGAAATTTAATGTTTTTAAGTGGGTTAGAACACCTCGATCTAACTCATTCGATGTTACAAAAATTTGAGTCTGGTGACATAGAAAAGTAATTTTTTGATTTAAATTCCAAATCGCTTGTAATAAAAGTTGATCAAGTTTGGTTTGCGGTTTTAAATGAATTGTTTTAAATCCTTTTCATACAATTAAACATGAAAAAGAGAATGATCAGCTATAGATAAAATGAACCTATTGATCATTTTTCTATGAAAGAGATCTATTATTTTACACATAAATAAAGATCGAATAAATCAAAATTTATTCGATCTTTACCATAACTTAATGATTTAAAGGTATAAATTAACCACAACTTGCTTGGGTAATTTTTTTAGTCACTGGGTCAACAGTAACCGTCACGCGTTCTACACGATAATCCATTGTTACACCTTGATTTGGTGCAACTTTACGAACTATCGTGGCTTGTGTAAGTTGTTTAATTTTAGCTTCAGACATATCATTTTGACCAATCAATTGCGTCACACGTTCAGCAATACAAGTACTTTGCATATTTTGTGCTGATTGGTCTTGCGCAGCATTGGTTTGAATTGAAGAACATGCAGAAATTGCTAAACTTGCAATACCCAAACCGATAATAGCAACATTTTTCATAAAGTGACCCACTCTGAATTTTTTGAATTAAAGCGATAACATAACAAAAAATGATAAGCTTAGAATATTTTTATATAAAACTCATACATTTATCATGCAAATAAAAACCAGTAATACATGATGCATTACTGGTTGTTTAAATTCTAAACCAGTATTGGGCATTTAGAAGTTAATTACAGTGCGAATTGATTTTCCTTCATGCATTAAATCAAATGCTTCATTGATATTTTCCAAGCCCATTGTATGTGTGACAAATGGTGCAAGTTGAATATCACCTTTCATTGCATCTTCAACCATACCTGGCAATTGGCTACGCCCTTTGACACCACCAAACGCAGTACCTTTCCATGTACGCCCAGTCACCAATTGGAACGGGCGAGTAGAAATTTCTTGACCTGCACCCGCAACACCAATAATTACAGATTGTCCCCAACCACGATGTGCACACTCAAGTGCAGAACGCATAACATTGACATTGCCAATACATTCAAAAGAGTGGTCTACTCCCCATCCGGTCATTTCAACAATCACCTCTTGGATAGGTCTGTCATAATCTTTAGGATTAACAAAGTCTGTTGCACCAAACTCTTCAGCCAGTTTGAATTTTTCAGGGTTGGTATCCACCACGATAATACGCCCTGCTTTTGCTTGACGAGCGCCTTGAACAACAGCAAGACCAATACCACCTAAACCAAACACAGCAACGGAATCACCTGGCTGCACTTTTGCAGTGTTGTGTACTGCGCCAATGCCTGTTGTTACACCACAGCCCAATAAACAAACCTGTTCAGGATTTGCCTCTGGGTTGATTTTAGCTAAGGACACTTCTGCAACTACCGTATATTCACTGAAAGTTGAGCATCCCATATAATGATAAATCGGCTCGCCATTATATGAAAAACGTGTCGTTCCATCAGGCATCACACCTTTACCTTGAGTCGCACGAACCGATGTACATAAGTTAGTTTTACCAGATTTACAGAATAAGCATTCACCACATTCTGCAGTATATAATGGAATCACGTGATCGCCCGGTTTTACCGAAGTCACACCTTCACCAACTTCAATCACAATCCCTGCGCCTTCATGCCCTAAAACAGCTGGAAAAATACCTTCTGGATCATCACCAGATAAAGTAAAAGCATCTGTATGACATACGCCAGTATGCGTGATTTTCACCAAGACTTCGCCTTTTTGTGGTGGAGCGACATCTATTTCCACTATTTTTAAAGGTTGCCCTGGACCAAATGCAACCGCAGCACGTGATTTCATCGCTAAATTTCCTTTTGGTTTGGTTTTTTAACAGTTGGACTACAGTAACCTTTTTTACTTTACAGATTCAACCATTAACTTGATGATATGATTTAGTAAAATCTAAATACTCATTGTAAAAATGAATAATTCAAAGACCTTCTTCGTCTTCATTATGCTGGCTTTTTCAATTACTGGATGTCGTCTTCCTATGAATCAATCACAACAAGAACAACAGAGTCAGGTATATCAAGATCATTGGATCACAGAACCACAAGCAAAAAACATGCTAACGCAAGGTTTGACTGCATATCTTGCGATGAATGATGCCTTTCAAAGCATTGCTTCGCGCATACATTTAATTCGAAAAGCAAAATATACACTTGATTTACAATACTATATTTGGGCTGATGATTTTATTGGTAATCTCATGCTCCATGAATTACTCAAGGCAGCTGATCGTGGTGTAAAAGTCCGATTATTGATTGATGATCAAAATGGAACCAAAATAGATCGACAATTAAGCGCACTACTGACTCATCCCAATATCTCAATCAAACTCTACAATCCCTATAAGTTCAGACATTTCCGCGTGATGGACTATATATTTAGAGCACAACGAATTAATCATCGTATGCACAATAAATTGATTATTGCTGATGGTGCTATTGCCGTGACTGGCGGACGAAATATCAGCAGTGAATATTTTGATGCCAGTGAATCTTTTCAATTTACAGATATGGATGTGTTGTTTTTTGGTCAATCCGTTAATCGTGCCAACGAAGTCTTTACTGAATTTTGGAATTTTGAGCTGAGCTATCCAATTGAGCAATTTATTTCAAAAGGCTCCGCACAGGATTTAATTGATTTAAGAAAAAGTTTTGAAAAACTTGAACAAGCTGAGCACTCTACAGATGAAAAAGTAAATTTAGAGCAGAAAGAACTTGCCAATGAGCTGAATCAAAACAAAATCAATTGGGCTTATGCTGATTTCTTAGCAGATTCACCAAAGAAAAGTCTGGGAAAAGCACAAGGCAATCAATTGATTTCTCATCAAATTCATCAACATTTGGGTGATCCAAAACAAGAAATGGATTTGATTGCTGCATATTTTGTTCCGACGCAAAATGGAACAGATTTTATCAGCCAATTTCCAAAACAAAATGTCAATGTCAGAATTTTAACCAATTCTTTTGTCGCAAATGATGTGGCTTTGGTGCACGCTTTTTATCAAAAATATCGTGTTGACCTATTAAAAAATGGCGCCAAACTCTATGAGTTTAAACCTTATATAGAGCGGAAACGCCGTACATGGTATGAGGTGGTTACAGGCAATATTATTCCTAAAAAGGGTAAGAATAAGTCCAGTCTACATGCGAAATTTATCAATATTGACGACAAAGTCTTTATTGGTTCTTTTAACTTAGACCCTCGATCATTCAACATCAACACTGAGGTTGGTCTTGTACTCAAATCAGATCCTTTACAAGAACAAATTTCTGATTTATTAGATCGAACCTTGCTGACTGTTGCCTATGAGCTCCAATTAAATTCTCAAGGGGAACTGATTTGGCTGGACTACCAAGCCGATGGTAAAGTAATCGAACATCATGTGGACCCTGAAACGACAAGATTCCAAAGATTTATGATGTACAGTGTATCCTACCTTCCTCTTGAGTGGATGATGTAAGTTTAATGTAATGACACATTCAGTACCAATCAAGATATCTATCATCGTGGATTTTACAAATAGCATTCAAATAAACAAAGCCCTTTAATCTCTTTGACTAGTTCAATATCTGTATATCCAGCCTGTTTTATACATTGAAAATGCTCATGCTTAGACATATACAGCTCATTGTTCTGCATTGCCTCATCGGCAAAAATGTGATCACAAACGAGATAAATTGCATCATGCTTTAATAGTTTTTTAATTTGTTGATGAAACTGACTTGCATATTCTTTATGGCGTAATTCATGTAAAGCTTGATGGATAATCACCGCATCGAATTTACCCAATGAATTGTTCCAATCATCTTGCTTAAAATCCTGAATCACAAATTCAGCTCTAGCTAACTCATCTGATGATAACTTACTTTTAGAAAGCTCATGCATAGGTTCTGAAAAGTCTAAAGCGGTATAGAAAATATCTGGACACTGACTCAGCAAATGCTTTGCAAAGAAACCCGGACCTGAACCAATTTCCAGCACACAAAAGCTTGACTCATCTTGATCTTTAAATTGCTTTTCTTTGTATAAGTTCTGAATAAGATTGACATAATAATCAAAAAACTCATATCGCCATGGTCGTTTCTGATTCACTTCTTCAGCCCATTGCAACGCATCTTGTGGATTTCTTAAATCAATTGGACTAGGTACATCCTGAGTATTCATTGTCCTTTTTCCTTAAAAACAATCAGCAATTGCGTGTTATTTAGGCATATTTTTAAACAATAGGGAAAATGATTCGATAAAAGTTTGTAATTGTTCTTATCCAAAAAATATTTTTGATGATTTCTATAACATATCGTTTTACTGCAAAACTACTTTTTTGATTACTATAAATTCAACGTATTCATTACATCGTATATTGTATCAAGAATTCTCTATTGAACTGTTTTGTAGCTGTTGAATAGCTGTCTGTAAAATATCAAAAACCTTTTTATCAATACATTGTGCCACATTAAACCGCATGAATTGTTCACTTTGTTCTGCTTGGCTAAAGGAATTTCCGGGTGCCAAAATTAGACCATGCTTTAAACACAGTTTACTCAATTCAGCAGCTTGCACACCTTGAGGTAAAGTACACCATAAAAAAATTCCTGCTGTTGGAATAACCCATGGCTTTATTCCCAATGTCTTTAACTTTTGAATTGTTTCATTGCTCAATTTTAGTAATTGTTTCTTTAACCAATCTAGGTGTCGAGGATAACTACTATCCATCAGTGCTTGATAAATGATTTCAGCATTTAAATGGCTGGGACTGAAATTTGTCGCGATTCTTAGATCAATCAAATCATCTATAAGTTTAGGATCAGCGATGATATAGCCACAGCGAACGGCTGCTGAAAGTGTTTTAGTAAAACTTCCTATTTGAATGACATGCTGAAAACCTGCTAAAGATGCATAACGGGGTGCTGGAATATATTCAAAATCAGCAAAAATTTCGTCTTCAATAATCATTAAGTCTGTTTGTTCAACCAGTTTTGAAATTTGATAAACAGTTTGTAATGAAATTGTCGCACCTGTTGGGTTGTGGATTCCAGAATTTGTCAGATAAATTTTTGGTTTTAAGCTTAGTGCTTGCTCAAATTTTGCTAGATCTGGTCCATTTTCGGTAAAAGGAATTGAAATAGCTTGAAGGTGATGCGCCTTGATGAGTGCACGAAAATTAAAATAACAAGGATCATCAATTAAAATCACATCCCCTGCGACCAGTAAGTGTCGAAAAATTAGATCAATTGACTGTGTAGCTGAGTCAGTAATAAGAATTTGATTAAGTTGAAATTTTATTTGATATTGCTCTTTCTTTCGCGCAATCAGTTTTCGCAATTCAATATGACCATGGGGTGTTGCATAATCAATGAGCATTACGGCTTCTGATTTTGCAGCTGTTTTTAAAGCTTTACGTATGGTTTGCTCTGGCATCCAACTGGTTGGCAACCAGCCACATCCCGGTTTAAGCACCTCATTTTTTGCTTCAAGTGATTGCCTTGAAATCCATAGAGGGTCAATTTCACGCTGATAATGTATGTCAGTCTCAATAACAGGCATTGGCTCTGATTTACCTCGTACGTAATAACCAGAACCGACTCGTGATTCTAAAACACCTTCTGCAATCAGTCTTGCATACGCTTCCACGATGGTGGAAACCGAACAGTGTAATTGTTTGGCAAGTTGCCTTACAGAAGGCAAACGGGAACCTGCAATTAAACTTTTATTTGAAATTTGGTTGTTAATGAGTTGAATCGTTTGTTCTATTTTAGTTTTTTTCACAAAAATTATCCCCTAACCCATCAAAACTCAAAGCTAAATATCCCTCATTGTACTGGTTTTACTTCCATAACAGTTATTTAAAATTGTATTGGACTGTATATGTGTTTATTCAATAAATCGGCATTTAATCAGTATAAATTTATTGAGTGATTTATCATGGATAAAACAAATCTCGGTTGGATTAATGGTTTTATTGGCGTTGCAATATTTGCAGGTTCACTACCTGCAACACGAGTCGCAGTGATGGGATTTAGCCCAGAATTTCTAACCACAGCCCGTGCAGCGATTGCAGGAATAATTGGCTTGCTCTGTCTGTTACTTTTACGTCAAACCAAACCCAATTTTGCTCAATTTAAATCTTTAATGATTGTTGCTTGCGGGGTAGTGATTGGATTTCCATTATTTACAGCACTGGCATTACAAACCGTATCTTCAGCACATGCTATCGTTTTTGTTGGATTACTCCCCCTATCGACCGCAATATTTGCGGTATTACGAGGCAACGAAAAACCTGCATTACAATTCTGGCTATTTGCGCTGTTAGGAAGTGCCATTGTGATTGGCTTTATGTTTTATGAGAATCGCAATCTAAGCTTCAGTTTAGGTGATCTATATATGCTTGCATCCATTATTGTATGTGGATTGGGCTATGCTGAAGGTGGAAAACTCTCTAGAGAACTGGGTGGATGGCAAGTCATATGCTGGGCTTTGGTGGTATCTTTACCTTTAATGCTCATTGGAAGCTTTTATTATTTACCACAAAGTTTTGAGAATATTCATTGGTCAGAAACACTTGGATTAATCTATGTTTCACTATTCAGTATGCTAATTGGCTTTATATTTTGGTACAAAGGCTTGGCACTTGGTGGAATTGCATCTGTGGGTCAGATTCAACTGGTACAACCATTTATTGGACTAATACTCTCAGCCTTTTTATTGGGTGAACATGTAAGCTTGGCAATGGTTTTGGTTTGTTTTGCTGTAGTATTGTGTGTAGCGATGGCAAAAAAATTCGCATAACTATTGTACTTTTTTTATCAGTGTTTAAGTCGATTGATTTTCCTCAATCGACTTAAAACTTATGTTTATCATGGGTAATTGATAAGCGTTTTGATCAATTCCATTTAAGAATTATATTGTTTATAAGCCTTGAAGAATAATCCATCTTCTAAATATTGATTTTAAAATTAACTTCGCAATACTTTCTTAAAGTAAGCCTATTTCTTTAAATAAGTTTTTATATGCTTCGGCTTTTTTGTCCAACGCTAAAGGATAAGCTCTTGATGAAGACAGCATTCGGTATAAATTTAATTCTCTTTCTAAGTATCGTGCTTTTGAAGCTTGTCCGATCTGAGGTTTTTCAGTTCCTTCAGGCATTGATAACATCAAAGTATCTGTTGCTTTATCGCCTGTGGTCATAATACTTTTACATTCAGGAATATTTTCCAAAAGTTGAGATAAATCTGTTGGTGTTTCGATCTGTAGGAACTTATCCGAAGCATTGCCTTTTAAACGAATAACTTGATAAGCCGTATCAAAAATTGCAATGCCTTTTTCCATTAAAAAACTGCGGATCACAGCTTCTTTAAAGTTCTTGTTGGGCAAATCTAAAAAGTGATCTTTATTCTCAAAGAAAATCAAACCAAAAATCCGCCACATATCATTTTGATAGTTCGGATAGTAAAAATCCATTTTCCAACGTTCTTTTGGCGGTGGAAAGCTACCAAGCATCAATAGCTTTGCGTTTGAAGGTAGAAAAGGTTTAAGTGGATGGGTTTCTATTGTTAATTCAGACATTTATAAATAAGAAATAATTTAAGGATTCTGCTCTGATCTTAACATTATTACTTGCTCAGCCCCTAATTATATACGTCATCACATTGCTTTAAAAACATCTCAAATTTAAACAATTCAGGATCCTGCTTACTCCCCAAAATTTGAATTTTTTTGAATCCTTCTGCCTGTTTAAAAACTCGACTTGAACCTATGCCATTGTTGCATGCTTCCCATTTAAGCCTAGATTGGATTTCATCAGAGTAAAACTTAGGGATAAACTGTATTGAATCATCATCAATTTCAATATAAGTAATCAAATTTCGCCCTTCTATTCGAATCTTCTTTAATTCAACATATTTATTGATCCTATAAGGTAGACCTTGATTGGCTTGTTTTAAAAATACTTGACGCAGATAGTCATCAAAAGCCTGATTATCTACAATTTTATAATCTTGGTTGATAATACCCGCATTTAACAATAAAGCTTCAAGAGCCTCTATTGACTCAAATTCCGTTTTTGAACCATCGGCGCCAGCACAAACATTTACACTTAACAGTAGTGCAATTAGGAGTAAAAACAATCTCATATGTATATATCTTTGTTAAATAAAGCACCTTTATCAATTGTTATACTTATCCAATAAAACCACCCGTAGGTGGTTTAAATACAAAATATACAATAAAGCTCAATAACCATTCGCTTTTAACTTAACTTTGAAAGGCTCTGATTGAGCTTCTACTGCTTCTTTAAGTTCAGGCGTAATTTCAGCACCCATTTCTTCTAACATTAACAATGCAAATTCAGAAGCACTTTCAGCAAAATCTTGATTATTGATCAATGTCTTAGATAATTTTATATTCTTTGGGAAATCTGGAAAAAATTCATTAAAATCCTTTTTATCTTCAATGCCTAGATAAATAAATCTTCTCCAGTCATTGGTTTTAAGATCACGAACAAAGATAACATCTGCTTGGGTCTGCATATTTTTTTTAAACATTTCATCTTGCAATCGCATTGGAACCACACAAACTTCCCCAACGCTAGAGATATAGTTTAACTTTGGTTTTAGCAATGAAAAATCAATATTTTTATAAGAATCATCTTTAGCTAAATCCTGTTGAATTTTTACATCTTCTCTATATTTAGCATCACTGATCCACTCACCAGATGAAAAGGTTTGTCCTTGATGATTAGGCTTTAGTTTACGATCATATTCAATCTGATCATAATAATGAATGATGTCATCAAGTGTGCCATTTTTTAAGATTTCAATTTCTTTATCACCTTGCTGCTTAAAAATTTCATAGCTTTTTTCGCATTGTAAATTTTCTGCAAAAGTAAGACTTGATGCTAAAGTTGTTATAGCAATCATCATTAATTTTTTCATGAAATATTCCCTCTGTCTTTTGGGGAATACGATACGCATAATTAACTCAAAAATAAACTTTTGCTTAGAGATTTCTTCATCAATGTTGCTTTTGGGTAAAATTCAACCTCATATAAATCAAATCAATTTAACCCGCCACACTTTCATAAGATGAAATTTCTAATAAAATATGTAAAAAACTTGAATTTGTAACATATTCAAGTTATGGTAATAAAAATCATTGCACAAATTGGTAAATTATTTAATAGTTAAGTTTTTAAAGAATTGTCGAAAGACTATTTAACTGAATATTTATCAATAATTTCTTATTCACATTAAAAATCAATCTATTATGAACAGTAAACTCGTTACCACATTATTGATGATCTTCGTTCTTTCCGCTTGTAGCAAAGAGCCTGATCAAAATATGTCTAAGCAAACAGATCGCCCTACGGTGACTGCACAATTTGAACAATCAGATGAAATGATTAGTAAATATCTTGATCAGTTGGATGATCCAAATACCACATTAGATGATAAAAAAAGAATCGTATGTGTAGATTATCCTAAGGAATACAAAACAAATTACATGCCGAGTTTACTCAAATTGAATCCAGAAAATTACACACAAGCCAAATTGCTATCCGATTTGGACATCGCTTTGAGTTATTACAAGGAAAAAGAAAATATTCAATGCCCTTAATATTTTTGATTTTTTAATCAATCATTGATTTAAATTTGCTAAAAATACGCTGTGAAATCTCTTTTGCCCAAAGTTGATAGATGTCTTGACTTGGATGAAATCCATCACTCGCCTTTTGCAAATTTAAGGCTTTAAAATGGGCTAAATCAAAATGAATCAACTGGTAATTTTTATTATTTTCAATAAATTGGGCTAATTTTTCATTCATCTTGCTTGAGTATTTTCCAAACAACCACGCCAATGGATTTGGCAAAGCTGGAAATAAATTCATTGGCGGTACACCAGTGACCAAAATCAATTGTGGTGTAAATTTGGACTCAATGGTGGCATAAAACTGTTTTTGCTGTTGTATCCATTTTTTCGGGGAACGTAGTTTTGTCACATCATTGACGCCAACAGATGTAATCACAACATCAAATTGTTGGTTTGCTAACTGCTTGGTTCTCTGCAAAACTTGTAAAGTGGTATCCCCTGTTTTTGCTTCAAGTCGATAAGTCACTTCGAAATCTGTACAAACTTCCTTTAAAATTGAACCCAATAATGCTTGTTGCTGATTTTCAACACCAACACCTGCTGCGGCAGAATCTCCTAAAATCAAAATCGATAAAGCTTGACCAGTACCCAAAACGCCACTTCGCAGCCCTTGAGCTTCAGGTAATCTTGGTGTGTTTTTCTTGACTCGATAACCCTGAATAAGTAAAGCAGGCACCAGTACAAATGTTGAAAATTTCAAAAACATAACAATACCCATAAAATTCAATAGATTGAATATCCATCATCGCCAAAGGCAATTTATGCTGTCTTAGTTCTTGCATAGGTTTAAAAGTAAATTAAAGTAGTCCAGTTCAGATGAATACTAGTTTTCTTTTAACGATAAACTCAAAAGACCCTAATGGGTCTTTTGAGTAATAAATGCTAATCACAGTTTAAAAGTAAAATGAATCAACCTAATTTATTCACCAATTTTAATGGTAATACTTTCATTGCGAGTCCTATAGGTAACCATGGCCATTGTGGGACATACGCTTTAACAGGTTGTTTCTCAATGGCTTTAACCAATAAATGTGAGCCTGTTTCAACATCGACTTCAAAAGGAAGCTTCTTGGCGCCTTCATTGATTTCAGTGCGGATGTAGCCAGGGAAAATTGTTGACACTTTGATTTGGGTATCAATTAATTCAGCACGAATGCCTTCTGCCAAGGCAGCCACTCCTGCTTTGCTAGCACCATAAGCAGTCAAGTGTTTAGGCATGCCGCGGAGAGCGCTCATTGAAGAAATCACCACCAAATGCCCGAATTTCTGTTCACGAAAAATCTCGACTGCTGCCTCACACTGTGCCAAAGCTGAAATAAAATTGGTTTCAACAGTCGCTCGGTTAATTTCAAACTTGCCATTTCCAATACGTCGTCCTTCACCAACACCAGCATTGACAATGATTCGGTCTAAGCTTCCAAAGTCTTGTTTAAACTCACGAAAGACTTGGAATACCTGTTCATAATTGGTCACGTCCAAGACTTTAGTGATGACTTTGACGCCATATTTAGATTCCAATTCCTGCTTTAAACTGTCAAGTCTTTCTAAACGCCGTGCGCAGATTGCTAAATTATAGCCTTTTTGTGCAAATTCCCGTGCCATTCCTGCACCGATTCCTGAACTTGCGCCAGTAATTAAAATCGTTTTTGCCATGATAAATTCCTTGAATAATTTTTATATTTCTCAGTGTGGTCTTAAATCCATGTCAATAACTGTGGATCTTCAACCTTAATAAAATGATGTTCATTTAAACTGAGCAATTGCGGTTCGTTCCCCACCAAACGTAATGTCGTCAGGCTGGTATTGGCAATTGCCCAATTGAGTGCGAATGTTTTGTTTGGATTCAATTCCAAAAGTTTGCCCGCAACAACTGATATTACTCCACCAGAGGTAAAAACAATTGCATAACGAGGTTTGGTTTTGGCTAAATCATCACATAGATTTTGCAATGCACCTTCGACTCGATTCTTAAAATCTGGCCAGGATTCATCATATTCATGATGATATTCACCACCCGTCCAACGATTGATTGCCCCTTCAAAAATCTTGGCTAAATAAGCACGAGGACTTTTTTCTTTAGCCACATCTTGTTTAAGCAAATGAGGTTCATTAAAACGTGGGTCATATTGAGCAAAAACCTGTTGATGATTAAACTCATTCCAATTGTGATCAGTGACAACGGCAACATCTGGAAAACTTTCAGCTAAAGAAAAATGCGCTGTTTGTTGATGCCTTTGCATCGAGCCTGCAATCACATAAGGCGCTTCTTTCAAAATTTTATCGAAATATTGACCCAATACCTTTGCCTGTAATTCACCATTTGGAGAGAGCTTATCGTAACTTTCAGCGCCAAATGATGCTTGCCCATGTCGTACCAAATAGATTGTGGTCATTTCCCTAAAATTTCCTTAAACTTTTCAATGTATTTCTGTGCAACTTCATTGGCTTCAATTTTCTGCATACCAATCAACTTTAAAGCACGAATATGTAAAGCATGGATCACAATCCAAAAATCTTTAAATGCTGGATTATCCGTTTGCTTATGGTAATAACGATAGTAAATTTGCTGCGCAATGACTGCTAAACGGAAAATACCAAAGACTTCATAGAAAGCCCAATTTTCGGGTTTTAGACCTGTTTTTTCTAAATAATATTCAACCACTTCCTTTCGGCTAAACATACCTTTAAGGTGCGTGGGTTGTCTGCGAGTAGACTTAAAGATTTGATTGTCTGTATCTTCAACCCAATATGCCAATGCAGAACCTAAGTCCATTAGAGGATCGCCAATGGTAGCCATTTCCCAATCCAGTACACCAATCACCTGTGTCGGATGCTGAGGGTCAAGAATGACATTATCAAAACGCCAATCATTATGAATCACACAACTGGTCGAATCAGCAGGGATATTTTCATTTAACCACTTACGAACAAATTTAAAGCTTGGTACATTGATGGTATGTGCTTTTTCATAACGTCCATCCCATCCTTCAACCTGACGACGACAGTAACCATCACCTTTACCCAGCTTTTCCAACTCAGTACCTTTAAAAGGAACTTGATGTAATTCAATCAGCTTATCAAGAACATTGATACATAGCTCTCGAACCTGTTGTTCATTAAAATCAAGTTCAGGCGGAAGTTTGGCACGAGGAATGATTCCTTCAATGCGTTTCATCACATAGAAATCGCATCCAATTACTGATTCATCTTGGCAAAGTGCAACCATTTCAGGCAAGACTGGGTAATAAGCTGCGAGCCATTTCTGTACATGATACTCACGTGCCATATCATGTGCAGATTTCGCTTTTGTTCCTTTAGGTGGACGACGCAAAATTAAATCTGCATTGCTATATTTTAAGCGATAGGTCCAATTCGAAGCACCACCAGAATACTGCGTAACTTCGACTGGACCGATAATTTCAGAGCCATTCTCGATCAACCAATTGCCAACTGCACGAATGTCAAGTTCTTCACCTTCACGTACTTTTCCACCAACATCAATAACTGACATGCTTTTTCCCTGAATTTTTTCTGTTTTAAATCAAAAAAACTTTGAACCGTAAGCTAAGTTTGATTTTATGTACTGACCGTTTTATGTATAACATCTTTAAGATAAAACAGTCAGCATTCAATCATTAAACTGTTACTTTTTCTTTGAAGCATATCCCCGTTTTTTTAATTCTAATTTTGCAATCATTCCTTTATGAACTTCATCAGGTCCATCTGCTAAACGTAAGCTTCGTGCTTGTGCAAAAAAGCCAGTTAAAGGGGTATCGCGAGAAACGCCCATTCCCCCATGAATTTGGATCGCCATATCCACCACTTTTTCAAGGACTGAGGGAGCAACCACTTTAATTGCAGAAATTTCAGTAAGTGCTGCCATATTACCTTGAGTATCCATTTTGTAGGCTGCGTACAACGTTAATAGTCGAGCTTGATCAATCGCTACTCGCGCTTCTGCAACACGTTCTAAATTTCCACCCAGTTTCAAAATTTCTTTACCAAAAGCACTGCGGCTCATACCTCGATCAATCATCAATTCAAGGGATTTTTCTGCAGCGCCAATACAACGCATACAATGATGAATACGACCAGGACCTAAACGACCTTGTGCGATTTCAAAACCTTGTCCCGCTCCACCAATAAAATGACTGACAGGCACACGGACATTGTTGAAACTAATTTCACCGTGACCATGTGGTGCATCATAGTCACCAAATACAGGTAACATACGTTCTATTGTTACACCTTGTGTATCTACTGGAACCAGAACCATTGAGTGTTGATGATGACGGTCTTTATTTACATCAGGTGTATGCGCCATAAAGATAATAATTTTGGCATTGGGATCGCCTAAACCTGAAGACCACCATTTACGACCATCTAAGACAATTTCGTCACCATCCACCACAGCTGTTGCCTGCATATTGGTTGCATCAGAGGAAGCAACAGCAGGTTCTGTCATACAAAATACTGAACGAATTTTGCCTTCTAATAGAGGTTGAAGCCATTGTTGTTTTTGCTGCTCTGAACCATAGCGCCAAAGCACTTCCATGTTGCCGCTATCTGGAGCATTACAATTAAATACTGTTGGTGCTAGTAAACTACGTCCAGACAGTTCAGCAATATGGGCATATTCCTGCACTGACAAGCCTGCCCCTAGTTCTGGATCTGGCAGAAACATGTTCCAAAGCCCTGCTTTTTTTGCTTTATTTTTAAGAACTTCTAATTGTGCTGGCCATTGCCACGTTGTCCAGTCACCGCCTTGGTTAAGGTGATGAACTTCATTCCAAAATTCTGTTTCTACAGGTTCAATTTCATTTTCAATAAACGCTTTGGTCCGTTCGACATATTCTTTTGCACGTGCTGAAAGCTCAAACATTTTTATCTTCCTGTAAAATCTTTTGATCAATATTTGGATAACGACCTTTACTTTACATTAGCTGAAAATTTATTATGAACCAAATGATTTAATTCAATATCAGACTATGAATATGATTCATAATAATACGCATCTAGACCTATCAATTTTCAATCATGTTGATATTAATTTATATCCACTTTTTATCGCCATCTATGAGCAGAAAAGTATTTCTAAAGCGGCAAAAGTCTTGTTTATTACACAATCCGCTGCAAGTCATGCCTTACAAAGATTACGACAACATTTGCAAGATGATTTATTTGTACGCGTGGGCAGTAAAATGTTACCTACACCTTTTGCTGAACAGATCTATCCCACTGTGCAGAATGCATTATTTTCTTTTCAAGATATTTCTAAACAAAAACAAATGTTTGATCCAAATTCAATACAAACACTGAGGGTTGCTGTACATGATGAAATTGAACCGATAATTTTCCCCCGCTTAATTCAACATTTTCAGAAATTGAACTTGAACATCCAATTTTTAAGCACGAAATTAGATCGTAAAAATGTTGTTGTAGATTTGGCTACACAGCAAGTGGATTTTGTGATTGATTTAGAACAAAACTATGGTGAAAAAATTAATTATCAAAACTTAGTACAAGATCAGTTTGTGATGTGTAGCCAACATAAGCAAATGAATCGTAAGCTTTATTTTTCATCACCGCATATTGGAGTGTCTTCACGCCGTACAGGTGTGCTCTTGGAAGATATATATTTGAATAAAGAACAGTATAATCGACAAATTTTTTTACGCTGTCAGCATTACTCAACTGCGCTGCAAGTTTTAGCACAATATCCTGAAGCGATTTTAACAATTCCAAAACAGATTTTGTCGCATCTGAATATTGAAGATTGTATTCATATTTTTGATATTCCAGTTGATTTACCTGTTTTAAATATGGGCATCTATTGGCATCAAGCTTTAAGTGAAAATTCTAGACATACTTTTTTAAGAGATGAAATTTTTAAAATTTTTGCTTAGGCTATTTTAGTAATGAAAATTTTATATAAACATCATTAAGACTTAACTCATACCTCATTAAGTCATGATCTCGCTCATTTTAGTTATTCCATTATTTTTGGTCCTTAACATAAATTTAAAATTTAAATCATTCATGGATGTTGAGTTGTTTGCTTATTACATTGTTCAGCTTCAGCACCAAGCTTTAAAATATTCACAATATGTGCAATACAGTAGATGGTATTCAGTTGAACATGTTTATTTTCAAAGCTTTTTGAATGCTCATAGCCATTGATAATAAAAGTTTCTTTAGGACTTCTACCCTCTGCGCGCACATCTTGTCCAGATTGATAGCTCACCGTACCATCTCCTGCACAAGTCGGTTTTAAATCCAAATAAAATGTCGCTTTATTGGTTTTTGAAATTTTAAATTTTTCATCCAATAAAATCTCTCTTACACCATCTTTTTTATATGCATTGTCTTGTAAATTATGCGCCTTGGTTCCGTCTATTTTTACTGATTCGTTTTCATCAATTTGACTCGTCTCTGCTGCGTTAATATCTGTACGGTCTTTGATATTAGGGAATTCAATGATCTGTTTCTTGCCATATAAACTCATTAATTCAATCAGTTCTTCTTCACTCGTAATGTTCAGGACTTCTTTACAACGCCAAACCACCTGTCCAAATGCTTTATAACTTCCATCAGCAGCATAGTTCGCATAAGTATTGCTATGGTAAACATCTTTAATATGATCGTGTAACCGTTGTACAATAACTAAAGTATCTTTATATACATCAAAAATACTATCATACCCCTCCTTATCAACTATTTTCGCAATCAAACCCGCCGGATCAATAAAATCAGGGTTAATCATTGCCCACCAACAATCTTTACGTTGGTAAATATCAGTATAGGGGTCATTACTTTTTGGCAATGTTGCCGTGATTTCTCCTGTTGGTGTTTGAGCTTTAATGACCAACCATGCGCTTGGATTTTTCGGAAAATCTATACTATTTGAATAGTTTGAAAAAGGTAATAACTCCAAACCACCTGGCGCACTTGCTAATGTTGCAGTCAAGCGTTCAGAGGTATCGCCAAACATAAATTTAGTTGCCCAAGCTAATGCACTATTGAGTAACCCTGTAGAAGCTTTCCATCCATCCCAACCCACAGTAAGGCGTTGATAGACTGCTGGTGCACCACTACCCGGCATTGCACCATGAACCACTCCTGCAATCTTATCTTTGACTTTATCATTTTGGATTAATGCACGAGTCACCAATCCACCCATAGAGTGGCTAACAATAATGAATTTCTTAAATTTTGCTGTCGGAAATTCTTTTTTCACTTGTGCCATGACTTCATTATTAAGCCGATCAGCAACTTGATCCGCTGACTTCATATTGGTCTGTAACCAATTATAGCCACAAGCAAACACTGGAAAGGCATAATCTGCCAACTCCTCATGTTGTGCCAAGTTTAATAAATCAATCGTATTTTGAGCAGACCAGTGATTGAGGTTTTTTTCAGTGTCTTGATTTGCATGTTGAACTATTTTTTCCCATTCCGCTGTACCATTAAACTTATCCTTTTCTTGATCTTTTAATTTTTTAAATGGACGATTTAACTGATTTTCCATATAAATCAACAAATCAGCATAACCAATAGTGATCACTGATCCCCAGCCACGTGCTAAAGCAAGCTCTTGGGTAAGATACGGCAGATCCTTCTTATTGATTTTAACATTGCCATCATAGCCCACTTCTGTGGTTTTAGGATTTAATGCAATTTGTCGCGCGCGAGCATCGCGTTTACTGTACTGAATAATTGTACTCAGTGAAATTCGGGGATACCAAACTTTATTTTTCTTTTTATCTTTAATATTTGAACCCATAATGCCTGGAATAAAAATAATGGGAACCACATATTTGGCAGGTGCAAGAATTTCACACTCAGTTTTGACGCTACTCGGTGTGGTTTGTGACACATAGGATATCATTCCTGATTCGTATAGCGTTTCATATGGTTCATGGCTGTGTATATTGTTAGACATTGTTATTCTCAAAATTTACGGATGGTTTTTAAAATTGATTCATAAAGTTTAATTGCATCGACCTGGTGTAAACTGCTACTTTGAGTCAGCGGGGAATCATATCCAGTGTCTACTTCAAAGCTAATTAAAGGGTCTTGATTGTTATTGGCAGTACCTGTATGTTCCCATAATGCACTTATGCCATCTCTACCTTTCATTTTTTCCACTGATATCCACTCTTGACCGGTTAAGTGACTAGTCTGTTTTTCTCCTTTACGAATATTGCCTTTGTCTATTTGAAGCTGACTTTGACCTACCTCTTTTAATTTCTTTTCGATGCGTGGAATCATTGGTAAAACATATTCATCATTGGTCTCTGCTTCAAAACGTAACACAACTGTTGGATAGTTTTTAAAATCAAATGCATGAGTCTGAATGCTATAACGATAGCGCTGAGTTTCATCTTTGATAAAACCTTGATAGATACATTGCCCTACTTCTTTGGGAACTTCATGTTCAGGACGATAACGTAAATTTCGAACCAGATTTTGAAGAGCTTCATTACTTTTCTCAGTTCTTTTAGGAGAATCACTATGTCCACCTTCAATCAAAAATACAACATTCTTGTCCCATACAAAACCAAACACTGTAAAAGGATGCCCTTCGTTCTTAGACTTTTTCCCTTTAATGATTTTAGTTAATCGACCATCTACGATTTGTTCTTTCGGATCATCTGTTATAAACCAACCGTATTCAGAGTATTCCTTTCTGACTCGTTGAATAGCGTCATCAAAATCTTGTTTGGTGGCTTTGTTTTGCGAGCTAATCGTAAATGAATCGTATTTATCATAACGTTCAAGTGGATTGGCTTCGGCTGGAATATCAACGACATAGCGCCCAATACAATAAGGTTTTGTTTTTTCTAAATTGATCATGTTATTTCCACTATTGTTTATTTCAGATTTTGCAGTAATGCAGCCTACACTCATCAAGCAAGTGCTTAATAATAAAAAAAATAATATTTTGTTCATTGGTAGTCTCTTTTAACTTTACGTGCTTGAGTGCTAGATTATTTTTTAAATATTGACATCCTTAAAATTTTCGGATGGTTTTTAAAATTGATTCATAGAGTTTTAATGCATCGATCTGCTGTAAACTGCTACTTTGAGTCAGCGGGGAATCATATCCAGTGTCTACTTCAAAGCTAATTAAAGGGTCTTGATTGTTATTGGCAGCACCTGTATGTTCCCACAATGCACTTATGCCATCTTTACCTTTCATTTTTTCCACTGATATCCACTCTTGACCAGTTAAGTAACTAGTCTGTTTTTCTCCTTTACGAATATTGCCTTTGTCTATTTGACGCCGACTTTGCCCTACCTCTTTTAATTTCTTTTCGATGCGTGGAATCATTGGTAAAACATATTCATCATTGGTTTCTGCTTCAAAACGTAACACAACTGTAGGATAGTTTTTAAATCTAAAACCAAGTTTTTGGATGCTATAACGATAGCGTTGAGTTTCATCTTTGATAAAACCTTGATAGATACATTGCCCTTCTTCTTTGGGAACTTCATGTTCAGGGCGATAACGTAAATTTCGAACCAGATTTTGAAGAGCTTCATTACTTTCGGCTGTCCACTGTGGTGTATCACTGTGCATACCTTCTATTAAAAATAATGTCTTTTTATCCCATACAAAACCAAACACTGTAAAAGGATGCCCTTCATTCTTAGACTTTTTCCCTTTAATGATTTTAGTTAATCGACCATCTACGATTTGTTCTTTTGGATCATCTGTTATAAACCAACCGTATTCAGAGTATTCCTTTCTGACTCGTTGAATAGCGTCATCAAAATCTTGTTTGGTGGCTTTGCTTTGCGAGCTAATCGTAAATGAATCGTATTTATCATAACGTTCAAGTGGATTGGCTTCGGTTGGAATATCAACGATATAACGTCCGATACAATAAGGTTTTGTTTGATCTAAATTAAGTATATTGACATTACTATCATTAGCGACAGAATTGGCACATATACTGTGTGCTTGGATAATCAAAAAAGCCATTAAAATACACTGTTTAATCATCGACATATCCAAGTAATGTGACCTTGGCTTTGGTCATGGCAAGCGAGGTCACTAGATCAGTTTTACCTTCTGCATCTGTGATACCTTCAATGATTTTTCCATTTTCAGTTTTGATTTTATACTTCATATTCGGCATTGCTTTACCTGCCTTATTTCGTAACACAAAAAATTCATCATAGTCCACTTGTAGTTTAGGCATCGCTGTTAAATCAGTATTTAAAGTATCTCCTGGCATGGTTTTGATTTGACCAGCTTTTAACGACAAAGTGCCAGGACAAACAATATCAATATTCCCGCCCTCCATTTTGAAGAAACTGCCGCCAGATGCGATCAATATCCCTTTACCACTTTCGATTTTGACAAAATCATTTACCGAATACAGATGCATGAGTTCTTCTGAAGCAATTTTTAAGCGATCTGCTTGCGATTCAATTTCTACAGGACCTTGCCCAGCTTTAATTTTGATTCCAGCAGTTTTAGCAAAGAGTGAAATCTTATCTAAAACATTTGCTAAAAATCCTCGACCAGAAAATATTTGAACATTACGTTCAGTGCTTAAATCTATATTTTCTTTAGCTTGCGCAATAATTCCTTGATCTGCATCTAAAATCAGCGACTCTTTGGCATCAATCGCGATATAAGGTGTTGAATTTGATTCGTTCCATTGAGGTAAATTTGTCTTAATTGTTTCTTGCAAGCTCAGTTCTGGTTCAGTTGTTTGATGTTTATACGTTGCCGTTTGAATCACTTTATTTATTGCTAAAAATTTTTCGATATTCTGTTGTAAATGATGATGATCGAGTTGCTTTCCTAAAGCATTCTCAGCTTCTTCTGTGGTAATCAAGATACCTTTGGGTGCACGCATTGCGCCCCACTGATCAGTCCTTAACTCAAAACCCTCTCCACGACCTTCACTTTCTGCGGTTTCTTTAGGGTGACTTAAATTGCCCAAATTCAGTTGACTCGCGCCATGACTCGATTGTAATTGTGTGCTTATTTGTGTAGTCGTATCATCAAACCTGAGTTGCCCAAAGCCCTCCCCAGCGACCTCTTTTGAACGAATACCACTGAGCTTTTTGGTGTCAGGTAGTTTGCCTTTAATATCGAACTGGGTTGGATTTCGATGTCCTTCATGAATCCGTCCAGTAATAAATGGTCGATCAAGGTTTCCCTCAAAGAAATCTACCGCGACAATCTCTCCGACACGCGGGAGAAATCTTGCGCCATAACCTTCACCCGCCCAAGGGGTAAGCACATCGACCCAAGCGGAGTCAGTGTCATTATCATTAGCTCCTGCACCGCCATCATGGGCATGGTCTTCTGTTCGGGTAAACAAGAAACGAATTTTTATTCGTCCCCATTCATCGACATAGATTTCTTCACCATCCCCCACCACAATGGCACGTAGAACATATGTAGTTGGACGATGTGTTAATGGATGATATTCAGGTACAACACTTACATGCCGTCGTACCAAAGTTAATTCGTTGCCTTGACGCTCTTGTTGACGGTCTTTGTTCGTTTGCCAGTGACTCAGGGTGAGGAGTTTTTCAATTTGATCTTGAATGTCTTTGGGAAAATTGTTCTGATTATAAAAATGCTTACTTAATATCAACATCTCATTGTTTTCGCTATGATTCCTATCCAGCTCTGGATGACCTGTTAACTTAAACCAATAGCCGACCTGTATATCACGTACACTACTCTGTGCCTTAAAATATTTGGCTTGCAAAGCTTGGTATTGATTTAGTTGGGTACTCAACTTCTCTAGTTGATGATTGCCTGATGTTGTGGCTTGATCTTGACCTTTAAGATCACGAATCCAAGCAGGAGAAATACTCCACGCTTGTTCTAAACTTAAACTTTCATTGTCTCTATTTGCACTGTGTTTATGTGCACTCAGAATAGAACCACTGCCATCTTCCTGCGCTAAACTGTCTGCTTGCCAACGTTGTACATGGATTGCTGTTGACTGTAAATTGCGTTCAGCAATCAAACTGGTAATACTGTCATAAGCTTCAGTCGCATTTGATCGATGATAGCGAATGTTGCGACGTTCAAGTGCCTTAAACTGATCATTGTGATCAATTAATCTAAGTTTTTGTGGTTCAATACTTTGATTGTTGTTTAAAGCAATAAAATCAGATTCATCAATCAGCCAATTGATTGATTCCTCGCGTAGAATCCGAGTCAAATATGTGTAATCAGATTCGTTCAATTGCATAGAAAACGGGCGTACATCATAGCTCTTGCTGAGACCACTCAGGTCCAGTTTTAAACTGGATGCAAACAAAGCGCTTTTGGCTCTCCATTCATTGAAAATTATTTCAAAAATTTCAGGAACACTTTTATCTAAAAACACCCGACTATTATGACGCTTATGCCATAAGCTTGTTGCATCTTGCAGGGTCAAACGATAAAGCGTAAAAGCCCCATCTGATTGTCCCTGACTCGCCCCAGTAATCATCCCTGTAGTTCTAAACAGCTTACCTGAATCTGTGACTTGATCTACAGAGACTTGGCAACCGATAAACGCTTTAAGTTCAATAAATGGATTGAGAGACAGGCAAATCAGTTCTGCTGACAATCCTTCATTGATGGCGTGATAACCATCAATACGTTGTAACATCACTTGTGCACTGAGTTCCAAGTTTGAAAATTGAACACTAATTGCGCGTTTTTGTGTCCCATATCCCATTTTATCAAGAATAGTAAAAATATTATTCAACATTATTATGACCTTATTTTTAATGTAGAAAAACTTAACACAAAATTTAAATATACTCAAATAATAATGATAGTTATTATTGATTATCGTTGTTGGCGCACAAACACACCCTTTTAAACTATTGATTTAAATAATAAAAAACTACAAAAAACAAAATTTTGTGTTTTAAACATATGTACTTAATTATCATAATTAAGTACATAATGGTCGCTGCTTTGCAGCCACTTTAAAGAAGATAAAAATCATCAATCAAAAATTATTTTTTTTACGGTACAGTTTTATCTGTACACGTTTTATTGTTGAGAATGTGCACCTTTAATTAATTTGAATTCGCCAGATTAAAAACTAAGTATTTTTAGTCGTTTATCCAGTTTAATACGATTAATATTATATCTAAAAATGCTTAGGCTATTTAGATCAATATGATTGGCATTGCTTATTTACCCTTGTTTATATTTTTGTTTTTGACTAAAATAGCGCCGAAAATTTAAACATTCTTAATAAAAACAACGTATAGGAAACTTATGAATCCTCTTGAAACTCAGACTTCAATGTCTCAACCCCACCCTGCTTCGTTTACCCCCAATAAAGATAACCCATTTTCACCTAAAGGGCGTTTTGGTCGCCTGTCTTATCTTGCTTGGTTATTTATTATCAGTATGCTCTACACATGTGTACTGTTTATTATTGCTGGTATCGCTGTTGTCGCGCTCATGCAAACAGGAAGTCAGAATCCAGCTGCTTTATTGCAATCTGGCTTAGGCTATTTTGTTATTTTCCTCGCTGTTATTGTGGTTATTGCTTTTACCGTAGTCAATATTTGTATCGCGATCCGACGTATCCATGACTTAAATAAAAGCGGCTGGCTATGGTTGTTATTTTTAATTCCTCTTGTGAATATTTTCTTTGGTATATATGTGATGTGCGCCAAAGGTACTGAGGGCAATAATAACTATGGTCCGCAACGACAAACCGAACAAACAGAAAAGTTACTCGGTAGCTTATATGCTGTTTTCTTAGCTATTTTTATTGTGGCTTATGGTTCGATTGCAGTATGGATGATTTCAATGCAAGGCAGCATGCCACAAAGCATGGATAGTATGGAAATGACTGAGCATGATACGTCTAACTTAGAACAAGAACTTGCGCAAGCAGCTCAAGAGCTCGAACAAACAAGTGATGAGATCGAACAATCAGCACATGATTCTGAACAAAGCACTGAAGCAGCAAATCAAACTGAAAATGAAGATACTCATTCCAACACACAAGAAGTCAATCAAAGATAATGCTTCCTGAGTATTTAAAAGAGGTCTAATCAAGACCTCTTTTTTATTGAGCAATCATAATCATTATTTCAATTTTTCAGATTGGTTAATTAAAGAAAATTTAGCTTGATTTTCACGGCGTCTTACTCAACGAAAAAATTTGTCATCTTTTATCTAAACAAAAAAACACTGTTTTATTTGTAGTGCAAGAGTGATACATCACCTACGCAAATCTACTTAAACTTTAGATATAAAGTGTGGCAATGGAAAGTTCATATCATTCAACAATAGCTTTACTGGATAGATTTTATTGATCAAGAGAAATTATAATTTACGCTATGAGTTTTTCAATGGCTTAACGATATGAAAAAGATCTATTGATTTAAATAAAAAATGAGGAATAAATTCCTCATTTTCATTTGTTCTAAAAATTAAAATTTAATATGCCCATTGAATCAACATTCTAAAAAAACCTGCAATGATGGCTAACGTTAAAAAACCACCAAGCCATAACAAAATAAACCACTGTGTTTGAGAAAGTTTCAAAATTCACGACCTCGCTACTGACAATGTATCTGGTTTCAATCAACCCAACGATCAATTTAAATCGCTGAGTCTTCTATCTTCTAAAAGATTTACTGCATGAATCAGTGATAACCCTCATCCCCAATACGCACTTTATCTCTAAATACCCAATATGAAAGCCCGGTATAGATCAAAATAATGGGGATTAAGATTAAAGCGCCAATTAAGGCAAACAATTGACTGCTTTGTGGCGCTGCTGCATCCCAAATCGTGATAGACGGCGGAATAACATAGGGCCATAGACTAATGATAAATCCAGTATAAGCAAGGAATACCAAAGCTAAGGTGTAGATAAAAGGACTGAGTTCATTATGATGTTTACATGCACGTAAAATCAGAACAGTAAAGATCACCACCAAAATTGGTACAGGGCTAAAATACATCAATTGAGGCTGACTAAACCAACGTGCGGCAATTTCAGGGTGTGCCATTGGTGTATAAATACTGACAGCGCCAAAAATGAGTAATAATGCAATCACTAACTTCGGCATGAGTTGATACATACGATGTTGCAAATCAAGCTCAGTTTTAAAAATCAACCATCCGCACCCCAAAGCAGCATACAGTACAACCACTCCTAACCCTGTAAAAATCGTGAACGGCGTCAACCAATCTAATCCACCACCTGCGTACATATGATTTTCAACTTTAATTCCTTGAATATAAGCACCTAAAATCATACCTTGGAAAAAACTGGCAAGAATTGAGCCACCAATAAAAGCCTTGTCCCATAAATGTTTGGTTCTATTGGCTTTGAAACGAAATTCGAAAGCCACGCCACGGAAAATTAAAGCCACCACCATCAAGATAATTGGCATATAAAGTGCGGATAATACTGTGGCATAGACCATCGGGAATGCAGCATATAAACCCGCCCCACCCAAAACCATCCATGTTTCATTGCCATCCCAAACAGGGGCAACCGTATTCATCATCACATCACGTTCTTGTTGATCCTTGAAAAATGGGAACAGAATTCCAATACCCAAATCAAAACCATCCAGAACCACATAAATAAATACACCAATGGCAATAATGACAATCCAAATCAGAGATAAATCAATCATTATTTAGGCTCCTGTTCGTTTGAATCAACACTTTCATCTACACTGGTCAGTGGTCGTTTTGATGCAAGAATTACAGCTTCTTCACTATGTGCTTGACCTTCAGGTGTTGAATAAATAAATTGCGGACCTTTATGCATCAGTTTCAACATATAGTAGATGCCAATTCCAAAAACAACACAGTAAACCACTACAAAAATAATCAGTGTTAGACCGACTTGTTCAGCAGATACAGGTGATAAAGCATCTTTCGTGCGCATCACGCCATACACAACCCACGGCTGACGACCAACTTCAGTGGTGAACCAACCTGCAAGCAAGGCAATAAAACCCGATGGTCCCATCACAAAAGCAAAACGATGTAGCCATTTGTTTTCGTATAGCTTACCGCCCTTGCGTAAGAACAAAGCAAATGCTGCAAGTAAAATCATCAGCATTCCTAGCCCAACCATGATTCGGAAGCTCCAAAACACGATGGTCGAATTAGGACGATCTTCAGGTGCGAATTCTTTTAAGCCTTTGACTTCACCATCCATCGTATGGGTCATGATCAGACTACCCAAATTTGGAATACCGACTGCATATTTAGTTTCTTCAGCCTGCATATCAGGAATCCCGAATAAATATAAAGGCATACCTTCACCTTTATTGGTTTCCCAATGTCCTTCAATCGCCGCAAGTTTAGCAGGTTGATGCTTCAGGGTATTTAGACCATGGTTATCACCGATTAAAACTTGCAATGGCGCAAGGATTAAAATCATCCACATTGCCATAGAAAAAGAGGTTTTGACCAAAGCATCACGGCGACCTTTGAGTAAATGCCATGCAGCGGTCGCAGCAACCAACAATGCTGAAACTAGGAATGCGGCAGCTGCCATATGTGCTAAGCGATATGGAAATGAAGGATTAAAGACAATGGCGAACCAATCTTGTGGAACGATAATGCCATTTTCAATCGTGAAACCTTGTGGCGTTTGCATCCAACTGTTTGAGGATAAAATCCAAAACATTGAAATACAGGTACCCACCGCAACCATTGCAGTTGCAAAAAAATGCGCCCGTGGACCTACACGTCCCCAACCAAACAACATGATTCCAAGAAAGCCAGCTTCAAGGAAAAATGCACTGAGTACCTCATAAGCCAATAAAGGACCTGTGACAGAACCTGCAACACGGGAAAACTCACTCCAGTTGGTTCCAAACTGATAGCTCATGACAACGCCTGATACGACGCCCATCCCAAAAGCTACAGCGAAAATTTTCACCCAAAATTTAAATAAATCTTGGTATACAGGATTTTTTGTCTTGAGCCAACGCCATTCTAAAACAGCCAAGAAACTTGCTAATCCGATTGAAATTGCAGGGAAAATAATATGAAAAGACACTGTAAAGGCAAACTGTATACGTGCCAATTCTAAAGCTGTTAATCCTAAATTCATGACATCACCTTATGCATAGATAAAGGTTGAGTATTGAATGCTTCTCGCAATATTTTTTGTTTTGCCAGATCAGCATACGCCTGAAATTTAGCCATAGTCTGTTGCTTTATGTTTTCATTCTGAACGATTAACCCTAAAAATTGCATGCAAGGGATCGTTTCCTGCCATTTGAGGAAAATTGAATACATCATGGTGATTCTCTACATCATAAATTCGAAATAGCATCCGATTGTTTTACATGCTTAAAATTAAACATTTCAAAGCAATGGATGGATGAATATGTTTATGTATAGCGTATCGGTGGGGCTCGCCCTTGAGGAATAAGAAATAAACGCTGTAATTCAAAATAGACATGTTGGAAGGCTTCAACATAAGCCAATAAGCGTATTTGTATACGCACCAATATTTCTTTTACGCCAATTTCAGGTGGCATCACCAAATTACCATAGACCACGCAATACTGGCATTGATGGTTCATATCATGATGATCATGACCTGAAGATGTTGCCTGTTGTGTCTGATCTAAGTGTAAATAGTGATGAATAAAGCTGGATTCTTGCTCATGATGACTATGTGCATGTGTTGGACGTAACAAAGATTGAGTGATGTCTTCACAGACCGGAGCAATTTGATATTGTTCAGGCAAGAGCGGCTGTAAAAAAACCGCAAGCTGTAAAAATACTGTTGCAAATGCTAGCAACAAACCACTGCGTCTTAACACAATTGATTGCTCATATTGACAGAGATACGAAAAAGGAAAATGTCACTTGATGCAGTCATTCTTAATCTGTGGTCAATAATGACTGAATAAAAACCAAGCACATTACTCAACTTTTCTTATATTACTATAGTACATTTATTTTGTTATTCAAAGCTTCTTTAGCACTATTTTAGCAATACTTTGCACTTTTTTTCATTTAGATTTTCTATATAAATCATCACTCGAATAGATACATTGATTAATTTATAAACTACATTAGATAAATGATAGTCAGTCTTTCTATAAAGCGGATTTTAGCAACGGCTAAAACGACGGCGATACTCCAGTGGTGTCAATCCTGTCTTCTTTCTAAATAATCGTCTAAAGGAACTTGGATCAAGATAACCGACACTTTGCATAATCATGTCAATGGATTGTTCTGTTTCCTCTAAACGCTTTTGCGCGGCTTCAATACGAATCGCCTGAATATAACTATTCGGTGGTACACCTAAAGCTGTTTTAAAACGGCGAATCAAAGTCCTCAAAGTCACATTAAACTGCTGTGCTAAAAAAGCGATGCTGATCGGCTCTGCAAAATTAACTTCTATCCATTGTTGTATACGCTGCACCAATTCATCATGATGAAGATTAGAAATTTGTAGAATTGAATAAGACAGTTGACTACTACGACGATAATCAATCACAAAAGACTTCGCTGTTTGAATCGCAATTTCAAAACCATAAAAATGTTCAATCAAATGCAAGCCCATATCAAACCATGCCAATCCTCCACCAGCACAATAAATATGTTCAGAGCGAGTAATTAATTGCTCTGTCTTTAAACTAACATTTGGATAACGGCGATCAAATAAATCTTTAAAGCCCCAATGTGTTGTAGCTAGACGTTGATCTAAAATCCCAGCCTCTGCTAAAAAGAAATTACCCGTACACATACCGACAATCATCCACTGTTGTTGGTTTGCATATCGAATAAAGTCTATTACTCCTTGCTGTTGGCTAACAATCTGTTCAATAGAAGCCCCTATCGTCGGAACAACGATGACATCCGTAGCTTGAACCGCATGAAAGGCGATGTCAGTCTGAATCTGTATACCGTTTATACATTGAATAGCATCTCCGTTTAAACTGGCAATTTGGACTTGAAAGAGTCTCTGAACATCTTGGTTCTGAATACGATTCCAACTGGCTCCAGTCATTGAAAATAAATCAACAATACAGGTCAAAGCTGAAGCCAAAGCACCATCAAACCCAACCACGGTGATTTTAATCATGAATAAAAATGCTGTAAGAATAATAATGTCATTTATAGCACTGATGATGTCATTTTTGACAAGTCTTATATTGATATTTTTTGATTAAGCTCGTTTCAAAATAAAAGTATTTAAAAAGGAATTTTTATGTCTACATTGATTCATGCTAAAGATCTCAACTTTTTGCTCTATCAAGTTTTCGAAGCTGAACAGTTAACTGAATTAAACCGCTACAAAGAACATGATAAAACCACATTTGACAGCATATTAAATACCGCACAAGGTATCGCAACAGACTATTTTGTCCCGCATAATGCCAAAGCCGATCAAAATGAGCCTATTTTTGATGGCGCGAATGTCAAAACAATTCCTGAAGTTAAAATTGCATGGCAACAATATGCTGCTTCAGGTTTATTGTCTGCGCAGCATGATTATGAGCATGGTGGGATGCAACTTCCCACTTTAATACATATGGCATGTCATGCATTTTTTATGTCCGCCAATCCTTCTACAGCAGCATATCCATTTCTCACTGCTGCAGCAGCGAACCTGATTCAAGCGTTTGCTGCACCTCAACACAAACAAACCTTTTTACCCGCAATGTTTGATGGTCGATTTGCTGGAACAATGGCACTCACGGAACCAAATGTCGGTTCTTCATTGGGTGATTTGACCACCAAAGCGATTCCGCAAGCAGATGGTAACTATCTGATCAAAGGTCAGAAAATGTTTATTTCTGGTGGTGATCAAGATATTACTGAAAATATTGTTCATTTGGTTTTAGCAAGAATTCACGGTGCGCCGCAAGGCGTTAAAGGAATTTCACTGTTTATTGTGCCAAAGTTTAAAACGTATTTAGATGGTTCTGTAGCAGAATCGAATGATGTCCATTTGAGTGGTTTATTACATAAAATGGGCTATAGAGGGACAACTTCGACTGTGCTTAGCTTTGGTGAAAATGATCAATGCCAAGGTTATCTGATTGGACAAGCTGGTGATGGCTTAAAATACATGTTCAAAATGATGAATGAAGCACGCGTTGGTGTAGGTCTGGGTGCAGCAATGATTGGTTATCGTGGCTATTTAGAATCTTTAAACTACGCAAAAAATCGACCACAAGGTCGATTGGCTGATGAAAAGGACCCATCCAGCAAACCTGTCAATATTATTGAGCACAGTGATGTAAAACGAATGTTATTGGCACAAAAGTCTTATGTAGAAGGTGGATTGGCCTTATGCTTATTTGCTGCACGTTTGATTGATGAACATCAGGCAGCGGACAATACAGACAGCGCGATTCTTTTAGACTTGATTACACCAGTCGTGAAGTCATTCCCCTCCGCCTATGGTCCCAAAGCCAATGATTTAGCAATACAAGTGCTTGGCGGTGCTGGATATACAAAAGACTATCCTGTCGAACAATGCTACCGTGATAATCGCCTCAATCCGATTCATGAAGGTACCTATGGCATTCAGTCCTTGGACTTATTGGGGCGTAAACTATGGCAACATGATCAACAAGGCTTAAAAATACTGTTGCAACGTATTCATCAAACGCTTGATGAAGTCAGTGATGATGCTGCCCGCGAAATTGCTACGATATTCTGTAAGCATTTAGCCACGATTGAAAAAACCACCAATATACTCGGCGCTGCACTTAGACAAGGCAAAATCAAACAAGCCCTTGCCAACTCAGCACTCTATCTCGATATGTTTGGAAAGTTACTGGTTGCTTGGTTATGGCTTGAGATGGTCAATAAAGCAGTAAAAGCGTTTAAAGAATCAACGCATCAAGAGGATATAGATTTTTTAGCTGGAAAAATTCAAGCAGCACGTTATTTTATAATGTGGGAACTTCCTGAAATTGAACATCAAGCCAAACTTCTAATCAGCTTCGATGAGACATGTTCAATGATGCAAAATGACTGGTTTTAAATTCAAAACGGTTTAATGAAAGCACCTTAACTGCATAGCTAAGGTGCTTTTTTAATAGGTATTTAAGTTATTTAAACACTTTAAAACGCACAGCATCATCCATATATGTTTTTTCTGATGCGTCAGCTTCAATTGAACCAAACACCAACTGCGCACGAAGTTTCCAATTTTTAGGAATATCCCATTCAGCATGAACTTGTTCATCTACAATAGGATTATAATGTTGTAAAGAAGCACCTAAGCCATCGCTATTTAAAGCTGCCCATGTTGCAAACTGTGCAATCGCGGTAGAATGTTCTGCCCATACTGGAAAGTTATCGGCATAAGAAGGAAATTGCGCTTGCAAATCTTTCACGACATCTTGGTCTTCAAAGAATAATACTGTTCCAAACCCTGCAATAAAACTATCCATTTTTGCTTCGGTTTTTAATGCACTTGCTTCATCTTTAGCATAAGTTTTGAGTTGGGCTTTGACAAAATTCCAAAATTTTTCATGTTCAGCATTAAACAAAATCACCGCTCGAGAAGATTGCGAGTTAAAAGACGATGGGCTTTGTTTGATTGCTTGTTGAATGAGATCAGAAAGATATTCTGGAGAATGATTGACATGACGTCCAATCGCATAAATAGTACGGCGTTTATGAATTAAATCTAAAAAAACATTCGACATGAATTAAAATCCTTGGATATATCCTCGGGAAAATCCGATAGCACTAAAAATATTGTGAAGATATTTTAAAAAATCATTAATTTCAATGAATTGATAAAATCTGAAGTATTACAACATAAATAAGTGACTTATGAATATCTGATTTCGATATAAACTTTGAATCAAAACAAATCATCAACATTAAGTACTCTTCGATCACAGACCAATGTTTTCTTAATGGATTCATTTGATTTTTATCAGAACAACATGTTTGCTATTTATACAATTTTTCATCTTTATTACACATAAGTATCTTATTTTTAAATAGTGTCCTTATAATCTTCTGTAATCAAAAGTTGTAAGTTTTTATACCGCTTTAAAAAATCAATGAGTTATAAATGAAAGTCTTAAATTTAATGGGTCTACTCAGTTCAATCTTTATTCTTTTTTTTATTATCTATTCATTATAGCCACTTAATATAATCAGCCCCTAAAATGACACCGTTATAAGTTCAACAAGAACAGTAATGACTGTCCTTGTGAACGATGATGTACTTTCGAGATTTAATTAAAAATGTGCATTTAATACCTTTGCTGATACTGTATTTTTCCAAAGCTCACGTAATGTCGGCAAATAAAATTTTTCACCAAGATCAATCAACTCAGCATCAATCAAGGCATGTGTTTCATGCATAAATAAATAATCTAGCTCAACCGTAGACAATTGCTGCTGTTGTTTGGCAAATTCTTTACGCTTGGCTTGTGCTTGTTTAAGCAGTTGATCAGCAAAATCCTTGGTTTTATATTGACTGATTGCCTGTAATCTTAGTTCGATCACGCCCCAACCTGTCAATAGTTTTTTAAAGGTTTCAAAGTCTTCACTGGTCGACTCCCATGTCATTTTTTCTAGATCTTCATCTTCTGGGAGTACAGGAAGTAAAATTTCCATCACACTAGGAAAAATCTTTTTGAAATTTAGAATAAATTTAACAGGATGTTCACCAGGATAATCTTTAAACTGAACATGTTTCTGGACATCTGTTAAATAAATAGACAACATTAAAAAATCCTTAGTTAAGACACTGTTTCAAATGATTTAAGAGGTGGATCAGGAAATTTGAACAACACTTATAAGTGATATTTTGCTCCCCAAATGATGTTATAAACATCAATATATGGAGTATTTTATGACACGTAGACCAAGAAGAAATCATTCAAATGACTTTAAAGCTAAGGTAGCACTTGCTGCGATTAAAGCAGAAAAAACACTTGCTGAATTGAGTGCTGAATTTGATGTTCATCAAAACCAAATTATTGACTGGAAAAATCAACTGATTTCAGCTTCCTCGCAAGCTTTCGATCAATCAAAAGCTCCAACAGAACCACCCATCGATCTAAAAAAACTACATGCAAAAATCGGTGAGCAGGCATTAGAAATTGATTTTTTAGAAGGTGTGTTGAAGAAACTGGGTCGCTTCAACCACAAAAGTTAATCGATGACTCACTTCAGATTTCAGTATCTAAGCAAGCTAAGCTGCTGAAAGTCTCCCGTGGTTGTTATTACTATCGCCCAAAACCTGTGAGTGAATCAGATCTGAAGCTGATGCGCTGTATGGATGAGTTACATATGCAATACCCTTTTGCAGGTAGCCGTATGATGCGTGATTTATTGAATCGTCAAGGACATCATATAGGACGACGTCATACACGTACTTTAATGAAGAAAATGGGCATTAATGCGTTATATCGTAAACCAAATCTAAGTCAGGCCAATCAAGCTCACCGTAAATATCCATATCTGCTCAAAGGATTGGCTATTCAGCGCAGTAATCAAGTGTGGTCTACGGATATAACGTATATCCCTATGGCAAAAGGCTTTGTTTATTTATGTGCTGTGATTGATTGGCATAGCCGCAAGGTACTTGCGCATAGAGTATCGATTAGTATGGAGGTTACATTTTGCATAGAAACATTAAATGAAGCTATTGAAAAATATGGCCGACCTGAAGTCTTTAATACAGACCAAGGCAGTCAGTTTACCAGTGATGCATTTATTGATGTATTGAAATCAAATGGCATTCAAATCAGTATGGATGGTAAAGGTCGATGGGTTGATAATGTGATGGTTGAACGATTATGGCGGAGCGTTAAATATGAAGAGGTGTATCTCAAAGCCTACAGCAATGTTTTGGATGCGAAGAAGCAATTAAACGCATATTTTGAATTTTATAATTTGAAACGACCTCATTCGAGTCTGGACAAAATGACTCCAGATGAGTTTTACTATGACCAGCTACCACAACAAAATAAGGTAGCTTAACTAGAGCAGAGTATCACTTATAAATAAGCTTTTAGTTGTTCAAACAAGTGGGACCACCTCTAATGTTTATTCTAGAGTGCATTAACTAATGACCATTAAACGATAAATTTAAATTCAAATTTTCCTTGATAATCAATTTGATCCAAATAATCTTTAATTTCATGAGCGATATTTCTAAATACTTCTAAAACATCGCTGGGTGGATCTATTAGTACTTCAATCTTAAAATTTTCATCATCTTTTTTTGTATGGTGTATATAAGTACCATCACAACTCATTTTTAACGTCAGATAATCTTCAATTGTGTCAGTAAACTGTTGTGTGACTAACTCAATTTTTGAAAACTTGTGCATTTGTGTTTTTTCCTCAATCTTATTTCGCGATCTGATAAAGAATCTCGTCTAGAGTCCTTTTGGGTTATAAGATCGATCTGTTATAGAGACGATGGCGCTTAAGCTACGAGTCTCTATATCGTATTTTTTAGATATATTAATTTAAAATTAGCTAAATAATCAAATTAAAATTTTAAAAGAATTATACCAATTTGAGATTTTGTATGACTTAATCAGCATTTTGTTAGTTTTTTTCTATTCAATTCTTATTTTTAATCTATATTGATGAAACCAAATTAACTGATTGAAAGCTGTAATTATTATTAAATTTAACCATCTGAGTAACGATCAAGTATTCGATGATTTAAAAATTTTTTCAACAATATGCTCATGCGTAGGAATGAGCCCAGCTTTTAATCCAAGGGGTTTAAACACTTTATCAACAACAGATTGAGTAAGTTTTCCTTTATCTTGCTCGATATCGCTCAGTGTACGTCGACTAATACCGACCAGTGTTGCATATTGTTCTTGTGACATACTTAATAGATTTTTCCGAAGATAAGCCAACAATTGCCCCATGCTTATTTCATTCATTAAGTACTTTGTATACAAATCAATCAGAACTTGCTGGCGATCTTGTGGTTGTTTTTTAATATTCATAAAAGTTCCCATCGCTTTAATTTAGCTTCAATGTAGTCGAATGAGAGTACAGGCATTTCAATGATCTGTTTGGGTATGCCCTTGTCTATTAATCTTTGTTTGAGTTCAAGCAATTTGTTTGCCAATGATTTTAGCGTCTCTAAAGATATATCAGGATCACACCACGGCGCCAATTTCTGTGAAATTTGAATCCATTGGTATTCACCACCTTCTTCATAAGGACTTCCCCATGTTGTTGACCTAATCACATGCTCTGGGTCTGCTTTCATAGGAGCAAAATCATAAATCGGAGAAAGAAAAACATTTCCAGTCTTTTTTAAAAATGAAGTATTACGCCCATGATTATCTGAATTACCAAAAATGATATTAAGTAAATCTCTTTCTAACCACTCGCAAACAAATTGAGTCGAATTAAACTTAGTATCTATGGTTTTAAGCAAAATACAAAGACTGTCAATCACTTCAAAATGATTAAGATGGCTCCCTGCTGACTTATTTAAAATTGAATACACTGATTCGAGTCCATATCGATGCCATCGTTGATCACACCATTCAGTATCAAATCTTGGCAACCACAATGAAGGATACTTTTCACCTTCAATAAGTCGCATATTGGCAGTATCAATTGTACTAAAACCCAGTTCATTCAATTCACGGTAATAATAATATTCAGCTCTTAGAATGTTACAGTCAATTTCACTGCGATTATTTCTCGGAAATTTAACCAAGTAATGCTGATCAGGAGTATCAAAGCTTTGTTGATAAGTATCAATCCAGACTTTTTGATCCACTGTGTAACGCACAAGCAGTTTTGGTGCTTCACCACCTGCACCGGTTGCTCCCCCGCTGATAGCTCCCATTTGCTGTGCATACTCTAAAAAATCTGCATTACGATCAGCAACATCTGCCGTACTAAATTTGCGTAAATGTAAAGTAGACTCAGGATTTACGGGAGGAATTGATTCTTTAATTCGTAAATTTCCAACAGGTGCAATCACTCCTTTTTCTAATAAAATAGTGTCTTGTTCTGCATGTGAGAATTTTTGTAAGTTGAGATAGTTAATCCAATAACGTCGTGCAGCACCTGAAGGAATAATATCATCTAAAAAGCCAAACCATGTTTTGGCTTCATGTTTAATAATCAGTTGCACTGGAAGCGATAAACTACAAGCATGTTCATCCCTTTTGTCTAAATATGAAATGGCGTATTCAATTTGGTACTCTAGTTCACAGGGACTCGCCGATCCCTTTTCAGGATCTAATATTTTAAGTTCTGCTATATCTAACCAGTGCCTATCAAATAATGCCTGTATTGTAAATTTCTTCATAAATAGAAATGAGCAGTTATTTGCTCAAAATTAGCATGAAAAACAATAAATGTGAATATATTTGCTCATTTCTGCGAATTTAAAATATTTTTGTGCAAATTTTTGCTCAAAGCTACGCTTAAATACCACTATTATTTTTTGAACTTAGCCCCATAATTTCAAACTAATCTTGTGGGTGAAGTACATCCAAAGACACTTTAACCCGATCTACTACAATCATTGTTGTGAAATAGATTACTTTCCCCCCATATAATATTCGTACATTCAAATATTTGTACATTCAGAGGTAGCGTCTGGAACATTCATATTAAAGTATTTTTAAGTTGATTTAAGGTCGTATCAAGATGACAATAATCACAAGATTGTTCATTTCGTAAATCATCTGATCTATACTTTAGAGTAATTGAAAAAGTTGTTGTAGTGTTTGGATAAACCAAGTTCGTGCATCCAAATCATCTCGATGATTGTACCAATTTACGCTGACATTAAAGGGTTTGACTGAAAATGGTAATTCAAAACTATTTACATCACTATTTCGCTCATACACTTTTGCAGCACGTGAAGGCAAAGTCACCAATAATTCAGAACTGTTCACCACATCTTGCAATACACTAAAATGAGGGAGTTCTAGCATAATTTTTCTCTTTAACCCCAATTCTTTAAGCTTCTGATCAATTTCAATATGCCCTGTCGAAGATTTAATAGCCGCATGTTTTTCTTGTAAATACTGCTCTAAACTCAGTTGCTCTCTAACCCGTGGATGGTTTTTGTCAGCAATGCACATATAGCGTTCTTCAAATAAGTTGCGAGATTCTATTTTTGGCATGACGGTATAGCTGCTATTAAATACAGCCGCATCTAAAAAACCCTCAACTAGCCATTCCTCGACTTTATCAGACTGAATTTCTTCAATTTCTATTTTAATAAATGGTGCTTCTTGTACCAGATGTTGAATCAATGATGGTAAAAGGCAAAATTCTCCTAAGTCTGATAGCCCTAAACGAAAAGCTCGCGTTGATGTTTTGGGATCAAATCGTTGTGAAACGATAATTGCCATTTCAATATCAGAAATCGCCTGCCTAAAACTGGGATATAAACTTTGCGCAAGTTTGGTGGGTTTTACGCCAAATTTATCTCGCTCAAAGAGTGGATCGTTTAAAGATTTTCGTAAACGGTTCAAATTATAGGTGACTGAAGGCTGACTCAAATTCAGTCGTTCAGCCGCATGACTGATATTTTTAGTTTCAAAAATAATGACAAACACTTTGATAAGACTTAGATCAATCAATTTTAATCTCTCGATTCAATGAGGAAGGTTTTACCTTCCCCAATCTAGCTTTAGACTTGTACTGTTTTAACCGCTAATTTTGTGTTTTTCAAACGCAGATGAATCATTGAAATACTCAGCACAGCAATCATACATGGGATTGATAGCGCGATGAAATTATAATGAATCGGTAAATTTAAGCTTAATAACCAACCACATAAGATGGGTCCTAAAATCGCCCCCAAACGCCCTACACCCAATGCCATTCCTAAGCCCGTTGCACGGATATTTGATGAATAAAATTGTGACATATAAGCCAATAATAATATTTGCCCACCAATGGAAGCCGCACCAGCAACAGCAATACAAAAATAAAGTATAATCGTTGGTAAGTTAAAACTGAGTAATATAAATGCAGCAGCCCCACTTAAAAATAGCGTACATAATACTTTGACCAAATTAAACCGATCCGCTAAATAGCCTCCACAGATTGCGCCAAGCATTCCGCCGATGTTCAAGGCGAGCAGAAAAACCAAACTAGTCGACAGATCATAGCCTGCTTCTAGCATTAATTTCGGTAACCAGTTGCCTAAGGCATAGACCAAAACCAATGCCATAAATACACTCAACCAAAATAAAAGTGTAATCATTGCTCGATTGTCTGCAAATAAATCCTTAATTGGAGATTGAGAGGAAGATTGATTGTCTTGATCGAGACAAATTTTTGTCTGAGCTGTGTAATTAATATCGCTATTAATTTGTTTAAGAATGTCTGCTGCTTTTTCAGTTTTATTTCTGCGAACCAAATAATCAATTGACTCAGGTAATAACAGCCAAATGATAGGTACCAATAACAGTGGTATCCCCCCAAGAATAAACATAATTTTCCAACCAAATTGTGGAACTAACCACATTCCCAATAAAGCTGAACACATTCCACCAACTGCATAACCACTAAACATGAGCGATACTAAAGTTGAGCGTAATTTTTTTGGTGCATATTCGGTCATGAGTGCAATGATGTTTGGCATCACGCCACCCAAGCCCAAACCTGCCAAAAATCGAAAGATTCCAAAACTTTGCGGATCACTTGCATAGCCACAAAGTAAAGTAAAACCACTGAATAAACAGATGCATAAAATGATTAATTTTTTACGGCTAAAGCCATAGCGCTCTAATTTATCACTCAAACTTCCAAAAAGAATCGCTCCAAACATCATGCCAAATAAGGCAACACTACCTAAAAATCCTGCTGTGATACTGTCAATTTTCCATTCTGCCATCAGCTTAGGCAGTGCCACCCCATAAATCACTAAATCATAACCATCAAAAATGATGATCAATGCGCTGAGTAAAATCACTCGCCAATGAATCGCCTTCAATTTGGCATGATCAATGACTTCATTTGCATTTATCGTTTGCATAATAGACCTCCCTGGTCAGATTATTCTGTTTTATCTCTTTTTTTATTTAGCTATATATTGCACTTTGCTGTAATTGATTGGTCAATGCAGCTTGGGCTTGCTGAATATCTTGCTCAAGAGAATGCTGCCATAACCAATCAAAACGATGTGTTAAATGCTGTCCGATAGATTCAAAATCTGAATATTTTGATGAACAAAGCTCGTATATTTCACCTGACTCACGTGACGTGTTTTGAACTTTGACTGCTCGTTCTAAGCGTATTTGCTGATATATTTCAGAAACAAACTGAATAGATTCACATGTTAGTTCAGGGTTTTCTAATAATTTTGCAAGGATTAAAGCATCTTCCAAACCTTGCCCAGCTCCTGCACCTTGATGTGGTAACATTGCATGTGCAGCATCACCTATCAAAATCACATTATTGGTATTGTTTTTATAAGTCTCTAAAGGCTGAATTTCATGTAAAGCCCAGATTGTTGGCGAGTCAATCAGTTCCAATAAGGCTTTACAGCTCTCACTCCAGTCTGAAAAATCAGCCAACATTTGCTGTTTTGAAACAGCCATTGTCCAAGGTATATTTTCAGCCAATACCGTTTGTGTACGATCTGACTTAAATGCCACAATATTGATTTCCTCCCCCTGTCGAATTGGGAAGGTCAAAATGTGTTTATCTTTACCTAAAAACATTTGCGGAACATCTGCGATTTCCACATCGCGCCCTAATTTTTCAATCGCTTGTTTATAGTCTTGATACTTAATGATCCCCCGATATGCCCAAGTTCCAGAAAATTGAGGTTCACTGCGCGGCAATTGATGTGAATCCAGCACATGATTTCGGACAACGGAACGAATACCATCACAACCAATTACATAATCAAAGGTTGCCTCTTGACCATCAATGAAGCACACCGTCACTTGATCTTCATCTGCTTCAATATTTTGTACACGTTTGTTGAAGTGTACATTTGATAACGGAACTAAAGGAATTAAGCTATCGAGAAAATCTGCACGATGTACTGAAGACTGTCCAACAGATGGAGCAAGAGATGCTGATAGATATTCGTCGGTATAGCCATTCCGCCATTGGAACCAAATATCGGTATAGGGCGCTTTGACCTGATCTGCAATAGATTGATATTCTTGGCTTAAACCTAACAATTGGATTGCTTTTACCGCATTTGCACCAAAAGAGATTCCTGCACCAATTTCTGAAAATTCAGCAGCAGACTCAAATAAATGTACATCTAAGTTTGTATTTTTAACCAATTGGGTCATGAGTGCTAGTCCAGCAATACCTCCACCAATGACTGCAACTCTAATTTTTTTGTCCATTTTAGCATTCCTTACTAAATTACTTAGAATTCTATAATTGGTTATTTTTTAAGATAAATCCAATTTATATTTTTTGGTTTATACTATCTATTTTTTTGATATTTAGTTCACGATCTACTTTTAAATCTGCTTTTGTTTTTTATTAATTATTAATAAAATCAATTATCTAATAAATTTCATTGGATCATGATGAAAGGCTAATAATTTTGAAAAATTGCCAAATAACTTAATTTAAGCGCTTAACGCGAAACAATAAGATTTTGCATTTCTGACCTGTATCACTCATTTTGAGTAATACAGGTCAATCTGATGATCAGTTTAAATAAATACAAATTAGGAAAAGACACATCCTAGAAACTTACAGTCCAAGCAAGTTGCGCTGTCCGTGGGGCGCTAAGAAACAAATAATCATCGCCTAAGAAGTTTCCTGCATCTCTCCAATACTGTTTATTGAAAAGATTGTCGATATTGAATCGAAGTGTATTGTCATAGCTATAAGCTCTGAAATTATAAGCTGTGCCTAGATTAAATACGGTATAACTCGGCACTTTGACTGTACCCGTTTTATTGGCATATTTACTGCTGCTGTATTGCATACCTGCCAATAAGCGTAACCCATCTATTTGAGCCACTTGATAAGAGAGATAGTTTGCAAAACGAACTGATGGTATATTTTGTGTCTGATGCCCTTGATATTCAGTAACTTGGATGTCCTTTAAACGTGAACGTGTCAGTGCCAAAGTCGAGACCAAATCCAGATTTTGACCTAAACGCCCTTGCAAACCTAACTCTAATCCAAGGTTATGCTGTTGACCTTCAGCAATGAAATCTCGTTCAGTATTGGTATATTGATTGTCCTGTTTTAAATCAAACACTGCTGCCGTAAACAATAAATCTTGCCACTCATGCTTAACGCCTAATTCATACTGAGTGGAATGTACAGGAGCTAAAGTTTGACTTGGATTGTTGGCAAACCACGGCGCTTGTCCACCATCACTTATGCCTTTGGCATAAGAAGCATAAATGTTGGTATGTTCCCAAGGTTGATACATCAGCGCAAATTGGGGTAAGAAACGATTAAAATTGGTGTCTCGAATCTTATTTGACTCGACATTGTAGGCTCCCTCATTGAGATGAATCAGTTTGCCCCCCAAAGAGACTGACCATTCTGGATTAAAAGCAATTAAATCAATGATATTCAATGCTGTTTGTTGACTATCTAATGATTTATAGTGTTTACCCAAATGCTTATCTGTGGGGATATAGCTTTGCGGGTCCTCACCTATATTTCCTGTAGACTCAGCCCCTTCAACTACAGGTAAATTAATTGCATCATATTGTGTATGACGTTTAGCAGTTTGAGATAATTCTAAACTTAACTGATGCTGCAAAAAACCAGTGCTGAATGCCCCATTCAATCCGATTTTAAATTGGTTGGTTAAGTAGCTATCATCTGCACTGCGAAAATCATAAATATCGTAGTTGCCATTTTGATCAAAGCTATTCCCTAAGCCCGTCGTTTGACAAATACTGCTATAACATCCCCAAGGAAATGCAGCGTAATCATCTATCACCACACGACTTTGTGATGCTGTAAAATTTGCTTTCCAATGATCATTGAACTGAAATAAATATTTTAAACTGGCATTTAAACTGTCGTTGGTTATGGGTTTACTCCAGCTTTGATAAGCAAGTAAACGATCCCATTTCACATTTTGGGGAAGTGTCGTTCCATCCAGTAACTGATATCCAGCCACTGAACGTTGACGTTGTCGCTGTGATTCTAAATCAAATTCTAACTTTGAACGTTCAGAAATATTCCAATCCAGCGCCATAGAACCAAACAAGCGCTTACCATCGGCATGTTCAACGTAGGAATGAATGTCTTCTGTTGCAAGATTGATGCGATAACCAAACTGTTGGGTGTCTCCAAACAATCCACCTAAATCCGTTGCCACGCGAAAACCACCATAACGGTCGGTTTCTAATGTCATTGAACGAATATCTTCAGGTCGTTTGGTGACATAATTGATCACACCACCCGGTGTTGACATTCCATTTTGAACGGCACTGATGCCCTTTAAAATCTCGACCTGAGCTTTATTCTCAAGCGCAATATTTTGTTCGCCACGGACTAAGTTGCCATTCAGTAGATAGCTTGATCCAAGATTTAGCCCAAAACCACGCATCATAAAATTAGAATAATAACCAATAGGCGCATAACCATCGCCAATAGCTGCATCATTCTTCACCACATCAGAAAGTGTTTTAGCATGCTGATCTGCTAAACGATCTGCAGTAATGGTATGGATTGAAGCCGGAATTTCAGCAATATTAGACTGACTAAAACCTGATAAATTGACCTTGGGTTGATAATAAACCGTTTGTGCTGCTTCGGTTTGAACGTCGACTTTAATGGTTTTAAGCTGATGTGTATTTTTTTCCGCTTCTGCATGTAGCAGTACTGGACTCAATGCCAAACATGAAAATGAACCAACTGCCAGCAACGCTTTTTGTAAACGAGAAAATGGATACCTTTTCACTGTAATTGCCTAACCCCAAGATAATTTTACAAGCTAAATTTTAGCGCATGAGTATTCACAATTTTTTCTCAATGAACAAGCATTTCTATGCCATATTTAAGAATTATTCATGCTTTTATTGTGCAAGAAATCCATAATTTATTTATGTATATTACGATAAGCCATCTTTCTGTTTGCGTTATTTTTCAGCTGTTTTTTATTAAGTACTTTAGACCTTTTACGAAAGACATTTTAGAAATAAGGGACATGTCACTGCGCGACTAGACGCTTGAAGTCAATATCATTGAATTTTATTATTTTTTATATTTCATAAAACTATTAGAGCTCTTGCATTAGTCAAAATTTGAGCAGCTGTGATCTTTGTTATATAGTTAATCTGTTGAAAAATTCATACAGTAGAATATCATTTCTCTTGATCAATAAAATTAAAGCGATCAATATATTGTTTGATGATCTAAAGCTTGCACAGCCACGCTTTAGCTCTAAAGTTTAAATTGTTTTGCGTAGGCGATACTCTACTTTTCAGAGATGAAAAGTAACAAAAATCTTCCGTTGAGCGAGGGGGTACATCCTAATACCCCCGCTCAACATGGCGACATCCATGTCGCCTCGTGATAGCAAGACTGTTTATGATTCAAAAGTACAAAATAAATGAATCATCCAAATCGCTTGTATGAATAATCAGGCGGTTTGACTATATAAGGTATTGTATATAGCTAAATGACCCAAAAACCTACTTTCGCAAGAGGTCTATTATAAAATAGTTTATACTTTCGCAAGAAATATAGTGTTTTTAATTTGATTTTAATTTATGTTAAACAGCAATTAAATTTATTTTTTTAGAGTAAATTAATGATAAACTATATTCGAACGTTTTATATTGAGTCTAAAATTAAAAAAACAGTAGATTTGGAGCTAAACAAATACAATTACTTTAATTTAATAAAAAAATTTAAAAATGAAAATTTTATTAGCGCAAAAGAATTACTAAGATTAGATGTTTTATTGGATTCATATACATATTCAGTAAAATTAAGACCTCTAGATGGTAATCTTACAAACAGTAGAACAGAACTAGAAAAATATCTGAAACTTCTTGTAAAAAAAGATGTTGAAAGAAAATATATTAATTTAAGAGATGTCGGTTTTTTATCATGCTCACGAGATGAAGATCTTTTTTCAGATTATACTAGGGTCTGTTGACATTTAGGGTTCATAATTTAACCTACAATGGGAGCCATAAAAATATACAAGCTAATGCAACAGAACTTTCATAGTTCCGTTTTAACTTGTCGTATCGAGTGGCTATTCCTCGAAATTGCTTTAATCTACAGAACATATTTTCTACTAAGTGCCTGATTTTATATAAATACCAATCCATATGGTCATTGTTTGATTGGCTATTGGATTTTTTAGGTATATTCGCTTTTGTTCTAGTTGCTCTAATCTGCTCTCTTAATGGCTCTGAATCGTAACCTTTATCTCCACATACAACCTCTACCTCATTTAAATCGAGTTTTGAAATTAAATCAGGTGCGACTTTAACATCATGCGTGGTTCCATCAGTAATAATGAAATCAATAGGATTCCCATTTGAATCTACAACTAAATGTATTTTGGAGGAGTTTCCTCCTGCACTTTTAGAGATTGCCTGATCAGCAATACCCGCAGAATGTTGATGAGCACGAATATGGGAACCATCGATGAATAGCCATTCCATATCGGTATTCAGTGATAATAATTTGAATATAGTGAGTAACTTACCACTACTTGACCAGCGATTAAAACGTTTAAAAATAGAGTTAGGTTGTCCAAAGCAAGTGGGTATGTCACGCCAAGGACATCCAGTTCTTATCCTATAAAGAATCGCTTCAATAAAATTTCTTAAATTTGAGTTGAGATGAATGGATAAATTACGCAAAATAGCTTTCAACTTTTGCCAGTGTTGATCTGTTAACATGGTACGAGGCATAGCGAATAGTAGAATTGGGTTTGGCGATTTAATTTTACTACTTCGCTATTTTTTAATCTAAAAGTGTCAACACACCCTAATATTTCTAGTTGGTGGCTTGCAACATTGTTTAAAGGAAAGAAAAGCTTATCAGATGAAAAACGAGAAAAATATCTAAAATTTAATCAAGAACAGATATCAGAAACTATTATAGACAAGGAAAACCCATCACCTGATAGTTTTACAGATAATCATCAGGATTTTTATAAATTTCAATGGCATAATAAGATTATGGCTAATAATGGTGGTGGCTCTCACCGTTTAGGACGCGTTATAACTCTATGTAATGAGTTTGATCATAATGAATTTTATGAGACTAATCTTCATAGCTTTTATATAGATAATTTAATTTTAGATACATTATTTGAAAAATATTGCCTTTTTATAGTTTTTAAAGATGAATCAATTATTCATTTTATAAACTTTATTTACTCAAAAAAAATTGAAGCATATACGCTTGATTTAGAAAATTTTAAAATTTTAATAATTAAAAAGGATAATACCTCTTCAAGCATATGTTCGATTTTAAATAATCAGCAGAATATTAAAGAATTTCTGGAGGAATTTATGATCTGAATAGTCATTAAAAAAAAGCGAGATATACCTAATTTTTTATTTAAGCTGATTGATGCAAAAGTTTGTGTAATCATTTCATTATGGATTTTCGAATTTCTCGTGGTGTCATTCCAAATAAAACTTTGAATTGTTCTGTAAATCTTGATTGGGATTGATAACCACATTGATTAGCAATGTGACCAATATTCAATTGAGTCGTTTGCAACAAATGTAATCCATGACTTAAACGTGTTCTACTCCGAATATCTTGAATATTCTCACCTTCATTTTTTAATTTACGTCTCAAGGTCGAACTACTCATAAAAAGATCTGCTGCAATTATCTCAGCAGTCCAATCCAAAGTTAGATTATTTGCAATCATGCGATGTATTTTTTCACTGAACCGATGGGTTTGATTGATATTGGAAACATCGCGATATCCAAGATAATAAAGAATGCTCAACAGTTCTTTTTTTCTATATTTCATCACTCCTGCTGAGGACATTATTGCGAGTTGCATATATTGTAAAAGTGCAGTTTTAAGGATTGTATTGATATCCCCCTGTAGATATTCAACAAGCTGCTGAGGGTTCATTGGCAAGTCAGTAAAATCCTCTTGCTCAAAATCGATCAGCACAGCAAGATATTCCTCTTGATGAGGTATATTTCTCATATCTATACGTGAGCTATTCGATAAAAATACAAAAGTTCCTGATTGGCATGTGACCAATTCCGATGTTCCAAGTTGTTTTTCACCATTTAAAATAAAGATAAGCAATGGCTTTATAATTGGTACGTTACTAATCATTTGTTCTTTATGGGAACAATAAATTGAAAAGGGTAAATATTGCTGTTGATTGATCGCTGTTTTAGCTATAGCAATGAGGTCATTCATGATTGAATATTTGGAATGTAATCATGATTTTAATTACATTCCACTCCTTTCAAATTAGATTATTTAATAGCCCCTATCTTTGATAAAGAGCTTCGATTGTACTTGATGCAAGACTATGCGCTTTAACCATGTAGCCTGTTAATGCACCTGATGCACCTTTGGGTAGATCTAGCTTCTCAGAAAGTGCGTAGATCGTAAATTGATAACGATGAATCCCATGACCTTTTGGTGGGCAAGCTCCGCCAAATCCAGTTTGTCCAAAATCATTTGTTAAATTTATGACTCCTTTAGATTCTAATTTTCCATGACCTGATGGAATCGAAGTGACTTCGGTGGGTATATTGACTGCTTGCCAGTGCCACCATCCACTGCCTGAGGGAGCATCTGGATCATAAACCATAATCGCATAAGCTTTGGTTGCTTTTGGCGCCCCACTCCAAGACAGCTGTGGAGATTTGTTTTCACCTGAACACCCAAAGCCTTGGTATTCATGTTTCTTTTTCATGATTTCTCCCTGCGTGATGTCTGTACTTTTGAGCTTGAACTCATCCGCATAGGTAAAGCCTGAAAAAATACTGAGCAACGGAAATATAAATTTCACAATGTTTTTATTCATTAAGTTTATCCTGTCTAAATACAGTATCTTAATGTTTTTAATAAAATTTAATTCTCTCTAAGTTGCCATTTTTTCGCCTAAATCAATCATTCTTAATTATATTGGAAAATATATTGAAAAATATGTCGATAAATAGCTGATATGAAATTGATTACAATCAAAAATGTACTCATCGATGATGCCCTAAATGACTACTAATCTAGCAATACTATAAAACCCATCTTCATACTGATATTATGATGGATTTTAAATATTAAATTAAAACTATGTTTTTAAATGATTTATTTCAATACAAGATATTGATTTAAATTTTGTAGGGCAAAATTGGTGACAGATAAGTTGCCGCAACTATTTTTGCGTGTGAATATGATCCAGTCAGGGATGATGCTGAGCGTTATGCCGAAAGATTAAAAAATGCAGGTATTGATGTGAAATTACATCTGTTAACTGGAATGATTCATGGAGCAATTCATATGACCGCAATCACCTCAGAAGCCCGAAAAATTTATCAAAAAATTGAGTTAGCTATCAATTAAGGCTGAACCAATACGACAAGACTTAAGCAAGTTCAAAAGGTCAGTCTCTCAATATTTTTGTTTTAAATGTTTCATACAACCCAAACAGCCTGTTATTCAGTGAACAGGCTGTTTTGAACGATATAGCTATATCAATTTAAGGTGTTGTTGCTTTACTTGCGTCTTCAGCAAACTCTCTAAAATCAGCTTTTCGAATTTTAGCGTGAATACCTTTGGTTTTATCGACGACTTGAGACACTTCAAAATCAGTTGCAGCACTTAAGTAAGCATAAGCAATTGCTTCATCAATGCCATATTCTTTATTTAAGAAACGAATTGCTTCTCGTGTAGACTTTTTCATCGCTTCGTCAAGGTCAGGGTCTAAACCGGGTGTGATCCAAAACTCAGCATTTTCTGCTAAGGGTTGTACAATCTCTTGCCCCGGAATCTTATCTTTACCTGCTTTTAACAAAGTAAACTTTAAAGTCGCACGAGCAGAAGCCTCTAAAGCAGTTAAAGCGACTTCACCATCACCTTGCGCAAAATGACTATCGCCTGTGTAAAACAAAGCCCCTGCAACCTGAACAGGATAGTAAGCTGTAGACCCAGCGCCTAATTCATTAATATCAATATTACCACCATACATTGCAGGTGGGACTGAATGAACGGGTTCTGAAGTATTCGGTGCTACACCCATGATGCCCATGAACGGGCTCAACGGGAATCGAATTGACTTACCTGATTCAGTTTTTAATACACCTTCATATTCACCTTTGGCATTTTTTTCGATGGGGGTAAATACTGAAACATTACCATAGCGTTCAGGATGTTCGGGTGAAGCATCCGCCTGTTGCGGTTTTTTAGGAAACTCACCAACCAAAGCACCTTTGCCATGACGATTTGAAATCACCCCATAAGGCACACGAGGTTCAACTTTAATCACTTCTACTTTTAAAATATCACCGGGTTGTGCGCCTTGAATTGCAATTGGACCAGTCACGATGTGTGGTCCGTCTTTATGAAAATCATGCTTTAGATGAGATTTGGTAATAGTTTTTGCTTCATCTAAAATATATTCATCTGGAACACCCTTAGACTTAAAGAATTTTTCTGCATCTCTTCCTTGATCTTCAAGCAAGCCTTCATGTGAAACCGTATCGAATGTCACGGTACTTCCTGATGGCACCGAAAGTACAGGTTTAGCATCTTTATTTGGTAGGTATCCCCACGTTATCGTATTCAAGGTCGAAGGAACATAATAGTTACCTTTATATTCACCTTCTTTAAGCTGAACGGGTTTAGTGGAAAGCTGTTTAAGAACATTAAAATTATCCGCTTTAGCGACTGAAGAACCGAGAGTGGCAAAAATAAATAAAGACAAAACCGTGTGCTTAAACATGTAACAGCCCCTTAATCATTGAAAAATAAAAATATTGTGCATGTGAAGTACAGCAAGTTTCATGCCATAGCAAAAAATCACAGGATTTAGAGGTTTTCAATTGAAAATGTGCTGTTTAAAGCCACAGTGATGAACCAATAACGGGCATTTTTAATTATTGGTAAAAAAAACAGCAACATGAATTTAGCGTAAGCTGTACATGTTGCTGAGGATTTTAAATTTTATGAGGATTTAATTTCTTTTTGTGCAAAAGACTTTGCTTTGTTTGGAAATACATCAGGCTTTAAGAATGATGATGCAATGATGGCAATCACAGCAAAACTGACGATATAAGTGATGACCAAATGTGTGCTACCACCACCGATACTTAAAAGTTTTGTCGCAATCAAAGGAGCTAAACCTCCACCTAATACACCCGCAAACTGTACAGAGATCGAAATACCACTATAACGAATTTCAGCAGGGAATTGACGCGCAAAAAGCTGAGATTGTGGTGCATACATAATTGGAAATACAACGCCAATTGCCAATACAATCGCAGTCCAAACCAGCACAGGATCTTTGGTATTCAACATGGCAAAGAATGGATAGCTATACAGTGCTAAGACGCATAGACCAAACCTAAACATATTCCGTTGACCAACCTTGTCTGATAAATATCCACACAGTGGGGTCATGACCATAATTACCCCTGCACCACAAATCGTCGCAAATAATATTTCTTGTCGTGCGATACCTAACTGTGTCGTGGTATATGCCAAGGTAAAGGTTGAAGCAAGATAGAACCACGCATTTTCAGCTGCACGTGACAATATAATAGTCAATAATTCCTTAGGATGATTTTTAAATACTTGCAATGCAGGGACTTTAATTTCTTCAGCCTGTTGTTTAACCTGCTCGAAATCTGGAGATTCTGGAACTTTAACTCGGATATACCAACCTACGCCCAATAACACAATACTGGCTAAAAACGGTATTCTCCAACCCCAGCTAAATAGTGCTTCTTCGGGTAACATCGAAACCAGACCTAAAGCAATTGAAGCCAGCATTAGACCACCACCAGTACTGGCTTGTGGTAAGCTTCCCCAAAAACCTTTATTACCTTCAGGTGCATGCTCGACAGCCATCAGCACTGCTCCGCCCCATTCTCCACCCATTGCCATGCCTTGGATAAAGCGCAAGATAATTAAGCAAATGGTTGCCCAATATCCAATCGACTCGAATGTAGGTAACAGCCCAATCATGACGGTAGGAATACCCATTAACATTAAGGTCACCAACAACATTGATTTACGACCAATTTTGTCACCAAAATGTCCGAATACGATCCCACCCAATGGTCGTCCAATAAAACCAACAGCGTAGGTTGCAAATGCCGCAAGAACACCTGTCAAAGGGTCTAAGTTGGGAAAGAATAACTTATTAAAAATCAGTGCTGCTGCTGCACCATAGATAAAAAAGTCATACCATTCAATGGTCGTCCCCACCATACTTGAAATACCTGCTAAGCGGTGTGATGACTTTTTATTATTCGGATTTGTTCCTTGTACATCCTTCATTGCTCTATTCCTTCTTAACCGTTTTTTACATCCATTGAGATATATTCCATATATCTTGTATGATCCTTGGATTCACTTAAAAATTTCTCTGATTCTCCCTTCATTTATTTGAATGAACATAACGTTTTAGCATCAGTGCGCTTTATGGCTAACCCAGTTCAGCCAATATTTTTTCTAAAACAGGATTGCTTTTTTGCCACTTTGGTTGCTTATCTTTATCAATGATTAGGGCACGAACGCCTTCTAAAATATCACCATGCTCAAACCAAATATCCTGCAAATCTCGTTCAAGTTGCATACATTGCTGTAAAGAAAGCCCTCGACCTAAATATTGCAGTCTTAAACTGGTCTGCTTGGCCAATAAGGAACGTTGCTGCAAAGTATTTAAAACTTGAGTTGCCCATGCTTGATGTTGCTGATCTGACTCATTGGCAAGGCTTTGTTCAATTTCATCTAAGTTCTCAAAACCAAAATGCTTACGAATATTGTCCACCCATCCACTGAGTTCACTTTCTACAGGTCGAGTGATAAATTTTGAAATGATCTGATCAATATGATCTTTGCTTAAATGATCTGTTTGGCTTAAAGCTTCTTCTAGTTTAGGAAACTGTTGACTGGGTACATGATAATCTATCAAATCTAAATATAAGGCATCGCTACTCGTGATCTGGTCACCTGTAGTCGCCAGATACACCCCAATATCATCCAAACGTGATAAGAAATGTGTGGCTGCGACATCTGGAAAGAAACCAATTGCTGTTTCGGGCATCGCAAAACTTGATTTTTCACTGCTGACAATAATATGGCATGCCTGAGCCAAGCCAAAACCGCCTCCCAAAACATAGCCATCAAGTAACACCACAACCGTTTTTTGTGAGGCACGTATACAGTTCAGCATGGCATATTCAGCGATGAAGTACTCCTTATGACCCGCTGTGCCATTTTTAAAGTGATCATAGAGGTAACGAATATCACCACCTGCACAAAAAGCTTTTGGACTGTTGGATTTAATCAATATCGCCTGAATAGTTGTATCGTGTTGCCAAGTTTCGATTTGCTGATGAATACCATGGATCATGTCTAAGGTCAGTGCATTCAGACTCGATACACGATTCAAGACAATGATGCCTAAAGCGCCTTTCTGTTCAATGATTAAATGATTTTCGTGGTCCATGATTTAATCCTCTTATTATTGATTTTTAAATTGTGCTTGGCGCTTTTCTACAAAGGCTTGCATACCTTCTTTTTGATCTAAAGTCGCGAATATTGAATGAAAACTACGACGCTCAAAACGTAAACCTTCGGCTAAACTCACTTCAAAAGCACGGTTAATCGACTCTTTGATCATCATTGTCGCCACTAAAGATTTTTCAGCGATCTTTTCAGCTGCTTGTAAGGTTTCAGCTAAAAGTTGATCTTTAGGGAAAACACCGGCGACTAAACCACTGTGTTCAGCTTCAATTGCCTCCATATGTCGAGCAGTCAGACACATTTCCATCGCTTTGGCTTTACCCACAGCCAAACTTAAGCGCTGTGTTCCGCCTATACCGGGAATAACCCCAAGCGTTACTTCAGGTAAACCAAACTTGGCATTGTCAGCACAGTAGATAAAATCACACATCAACGCCAATTCACATCCACCACCTAATGCGTAGCCACTGACTGCGGCAATTAAAGGTTTACGGCGCTGAGCAATTCGATCGGCAAGGTTAAAGAAATCATCAAAATAGATATTGGGAAAGTTTAATCCTGCCATTTCTTTAATATCAGCACCTGCTGCAAAGGCTTTTTCTGAGCCAGCCAGCACCATACAGCCAATATTTTGATCTTTTTCTAAATCGTCCAAAGCTAAATTTAATTCATCAATCAACATAGAATTCAATGCATTTAATGCCTTGGGACGGTTAAGCGTAATCAAACCTACGCCGTTTTGCTTTTCCAATAAAATCGTTTCAAATTGCATATTTCAATTCCTAATCTGTAGCTACGCAGTGTCTTGTGGTACGACTTATAAACTTCGTGCAATGACCAAACGTTGGATGTCACTGGTGCCTTCATAAATTTGACAAATACGAGCATCACGATAAATACGCTCAATAGGAAAGTCTTTTAAATAACCATAACCACCAAATACTTGTAGCGCTGAAGAACAAACACGTTCAGCCATTTCTGACGAAAATAGTTTTGCCATAGATGCTTCGTTCAAACAGGGTTTACCAGCCTCTTTCAACCGTGCAGCATGGTGAACCAACTGTCGTGCAGCTTCGATTTCTGTTGCCATACTGGCTAAACGAAATGCAATCGCTTGATGTTCAAAAATAGGTTTCCCAAAAGTAATACGTTCTTTGGCATACTTGCTCGCTTCTTCTAATGCTGCACGGGCTAAACCTACTGCTTGGGCTGAGATCCCAATACGTCCGCCTTCAAGATTAGACAAGGCAATCTTTAAGCCTTCGCCCTCTTTACCCAACATCAAGCTTTGGTGTACACGAACATCTGTCAATGCAATTTGGCAAGTATCTGAGGCATGTAAACCCAGTTTTTCTTCTGTACGAATGACTTCATAACCGGGTGTTTCACGCGGTACAATAAAGGCACTGATCCCTTTTTTACCTGCTTGAGGATCAGTTACTGCAAAGACAATAATGACACCTGCATTATGACCAGACGTAATGAACTGTTTAGCACCGTTAATTACCCAATCATCACCATCTTTCATTGCGCGTGTTTTCAGTGCTGCGGCATCAGATCCAGTATGCGGTTCAGTCAAAGCAAATGCGCCAATCATTTCCCCTTGCGCTAAGGGCATTAAGTATTTTTGTTTTTGTTCATCCGTACCAAATTTAGCGATCGGCACACAACCCACAGAATTATGTACACTCATGATGGTTGAAGTTGCACCATCTGCTGCTGCAATTTCTTCTAATGCAAGCACATAAGCCAAATTTCCTGTATCAGAACCACCCCATTGTTCAGAAATTAACATCCCCATAAAACCCAATTGTCCCATTTGAGACAGTGCTGTTTTTGGAAATACACTGTGTTTATCCCATTCGGCTGCATAAGGTTTAATTTGTTCTTGAGCGAAATTTTTCGCCATATCCTGAATCAATAATTGTTCTTCAGTAAATTGCATTTTTCATTCCTTGATCTGTTACATCACCTGCATAAAGCCTACTCAGCTTATGCAGGATTTATACTAACCTGCATTCTTTTCTAATTGTTGTTTGGCAATCTCTTGATTACGCAATAAAAACCGTTGGATTTTGCCACTAGGTGTTTTTGGAAGCTCTGTCACAAACTCCACTTGTCTTGGATAAGCATGTGCCGATAAGCGCTTTTTAACAAATTGCCCCAGTTGTTCTGCCAAACTGTCAGAAGCAATTTGATGCTCTGCTAAAATCACAAAAGCTTTGACGATTTCAGTTCTTTCCGCATCAGGAACACCGATCACAGCTGCTTCAATGACCGCATCGTGTTCAAGTAAAGCACTTTCTACATCAAAAGGACCAATTCGATAGCCTGAGGTGGTAATCACATCATCACTACGCCCAACAAAACTCATGCTGCCATCTGCATGCAGTTCAGCAGTATCACCGGTTAAATAGTAATGTTTTACAAAAGGTGATTTACGGCTTTCTTGATAGCCACCGAACCACATCATCGGTGATTGCTGGATATCCACTGCTAAAATTCCAGGTGTATCTGCTGGGAGCTCGTTGCCTTGTTCATCAAGCACAGCAACACGGTATCCTGGACTTGCAAAACCAGCAGCACCAACACGCACCTCATGTTCCAAACCATGATGGTTACACACCACCATGCCAACCTCAGTTTGTCCATAATGATCGAAAATAGGTGCATCGAGTGCCTGTTTAAACCAGCGGAAAACTTCAGGATTTAGAGGTTCACCGGCACTACTGACTACACGAAATTTACCTTTCAGTTGCGCCATTTGGGCAGGATCTGCAGCCATCATCATACGATAAGCGGTCGGTGCGCCTGCCAAATTGGTAATTTTATAATCCTCAATAATTTGACATAAACTTTCGATGCTAAAACCGCCTTCATAAAATAAAGTTGCATGCCCCAACAACAATGGTCCTGTAATGCCATAGTACAGACCATATGCCCAACCTGGGTCAGCAATATTCCAAAAGTTATCTTCTTCACGTAAGCCAATGGCATCTTTCATGTAATTACCGAAAGCAATTAAGGCTTTGAGTGGTACTTCTAAGGGTTTCGCAGGTCCAGTGGTTCCCGAGGTAAACATCAACAAAAATGGAGTTTGAATATTTTGCATGACCAAATCACAGTGTTCAGACTGTTGTTCGACCTTTTGCCAAAAATCTAAATCGCCATCCATAACACCATGACCATGCTGATCAGCAACCGTCATTATTTGTGGACATTGTGCGATTTCATCCAATTTGCTTCGATTCGCTGTATCAGTTACGACCAATTTACTTTTTGCCAATTGAAGACGATGTTCAATGGCTTTGGGACCAAATGCAGTAAAAAGTGGCTGATAAACTGCACCAATTCGCCAAGCTCCCAAAATCACAACCAGCAATTCTGGTGTTCTTGGTAGTAAACCCGAAATACGATCGCCTGTTTGGATACCTTGTGATTTTAAAAAGTTAGCAAACTGACTCGACCACTTTTTCAGTTGACTAAACGTATACTGTTGTTTGCGTCCATCTTTGCCTTGCCAATATAAGGCAATTTTTTCGCTATCAGCATCTGCATGTCGATCGCAGCATTCATAACATGCGTTCAGTTGCTCGACTGAACCCGATAACATTGCTTTTACTGCACCGTCTAAATTAAATGAATTAGCAACTTGATGATAATTCGACATATTATTTACTCCAGTCTGGATTTATTGTTATTCATGACACGAGTGAATCTATAGCTTTCACCATCCTTTGATGGTGAAATGGCTGATATTTGGATTAAGCTTCTTTCGCTAAGTATTGTTGGATAATGCTAGAAAAATCGAGCTGGGCATTTCCTTGCATACACAGTTGCTGATACAACTGCTGAACCAAACCACCTAAAAGAACAGGTTGTTTGACTTGCCCTGCTGCTTCAATGGCTAGACCAAGATCTTTCAACATCAATTGCGTGGCAAAACCATCACTATAGCCACGCCCAGCAGGTGCATTTGCAGAAATACCCGGCCAAGGGTTACAGACTTCAGAACTCCAGCAACGACCACTTGAGCTATTGATCACCCCTGCTAAAGCTTGCGGATCAATACCGAGTTTTGCGCCAAGTGCCATGCCTTCAGCAACGGCTGCCATCGAAATGCCTAAAATAAGATTATTGCAAATTTTCGCAATTTGACCTGCACCCACTTCGCCACAGTGCACGATATTTTTGCCCATCGGTTTGAGTACAGATTGAACTTGTTCAAAGGTATTTAAGTCTGTACCGACCATAAATGTCAGTGTTCCTGCTTGTGCACCAATCGTACCGCCTGATACTGGTGCATCGCATACTTGAATCCCTTGCTCTGCGCCTACGACTGCAATGTCTTTGATTGTTTGTGGATCAATGGTACTGCTGTCTATGCATAAACTACCTTTTTTGAGTACTGCAAGTACGCCATTTTCACCCAAATAAACCTCTTTGACATGTTTTGCAGCTGGGAGCATAGTAATCACCACATCGGCTTGTTCAGCAGCAGCTTGTGGGTTGACATGTGCAATGCCTCCTGCTTCAGTAAAATGAGCAATGGCAACTTCACTCAAATCAAAGCCATGTACCTTTAAACCAGCTTTGAGGAGATTATGAGCCATCTTACCGCCCATATTACCTAGACCAATAAATGCAATATTCATCCTTGAACTCCTCGATTAACGCAAGCTAATGGTGGTATTCACTTCACCTTTTTCTTGTGTATCTTCAAACCAACGGCTAGTAATGGTTTTGGTTTGCGTATAGAACTGCACGGCTTGCTTGCCATAAGGTCCTAAGTCTCCGAGTTTCGAACCTCGTGAACCTGTAAAGCTAAAGAACGGAACAGGTACAGGAATTGGAATATTAATGCCGACTTGTCCTATATCAATGTTGTTTTGGAAAGTGCGGGCAATCGCACCGCTTTGAGTGAACAAACCTACGCCATTTCCAAATGGATTTGCATTGACCAACTCCATAGCTTGTTCAAGCGTATCAACATGAATAATGGCGAGCACAGGACCAAAAATTTCTTCTGTATAAATGCGCATATCGGTTGTGACTTGGTTGAAAATAGTTGCTCCCACAAAATTACCATGTTCATAGCCAGCCACTTTTACATCGCGACCATCAAGCAATAATTGAGCGCCTTGTTCAACACCACTATTGATTAAATCTATAACACGGGCTTTGGCACGTGGAGAAATAACAGGACCAATATCGGTTTGAGGTTCATGCCCTGCATTGACTTTTAAGGTCTTGGCTTTTTCGACTAATTCATCAACCCAGTTTTTGGTTTCACCCACCATCACCGCAACAGAAAGCGCCATGCATCGTTGCCCAGCAGCACCAAAAGCAGCACCCACCAAGGCATTTAAGGTTTGTTCTTTATTGGCATCTGGCATTACCACAACATGGTTTTTTGCCCCCATCATAGATTGCACACGTTTAGCATGTTGACCCGCTAAGTTATAGACATGTGTGCCCACAGCAGTTGAACCGACAAAAGAAATTGCTTTAATATCTTGATGTGTACATAGACGATCCACTACTTCTTTACCGCCATGAACAACATTCAATACACCTGCTGGAACGCCTGCTTGTACAGCCAACTCAACCAACATCATGGTCGATAATGGATCTTGCTCAGAAGGTTTAAGAACAAAGGTGTTGCCGCACACGATTGCCATTGGAAACATCCATAAAGGAATCATGGCAGGAAAGTTGAATGGAGTGATACCTGCACATACGCCCAGTGGTTGTTGCAAGGTATAGGTGTCTACACCACGTGCCACACCTTCGATATATTCGCCCATTTGTAAAGTGCCAATTGAACAAGCATGTTCAACCACTTCTAAACCACGTTGAATATCACCTTCTGCGTCTGCCAAAGTTTTGCCTTGTTCAGCAGTCAACACACGGGCAATATCTTTCATGTTGTCACGGATTAAATCCTGTAACTTGAGCATAATGCGCATGCGTGCTTGGATTGGTGTTAAACGCCAAGTTTTAAAAGCTTCCTGTGCAGCCGCAATTGCCGCATCCACTTCATTCAAAGTCGCCATAGGTACACGACCCAGAACTTCCTGTGTTGCAGGATTTAAAATATCTTGCCATTCGGTTGTATTGGATTCGGTAAATTTTCCATTAATTAATAATTTAGCCGTCGTCGAATGAATATTTGACATCGTGTTCATAACCTCTCCATAGGCACTATTTTTTTGTTGTTACTTTCTTAGAAAATAGCCAAAAGCAGTATTTTCATCAGCTCTGTTTCAATTCAAACTAACAAAGAAAATATAGATGACCAATAGAAATTAACGCACAATGAATGTGCAAATATGCACAAGGACATCTTGAACAATGAAAGTAGATTGGGATCACTTACAGTTTTTTTTGGTGCTGGCTCGCGCAAAAACGCTTACCAATACTGCACGGATCATTGGGGTTGAACACAGCACAGTATCTCGACGAATACAGGCTTTAGAGCTTGCTTTAGGTACACCATTATTTAGAAGAGAAGCAACGGGCTATGAACTTACACAGGAAGGTTTAGCACTTGTACCTCGTGTCGAACAGATGGAACAAGCCTTTTTGCAAATTGAAAAACCGAACTTACCTTTGCAGGGACATGTGCGAATTGGCACACCAGAGGGCTTTGGTACTGCTTTTTTAGCTCAGTTATTGGCAGAATTATCCAAGCAATATCCACTGCTCACTATTGATCTCATCCCTGTGCCTAAAATGATTAAACTTTCGCATCGTGAAGCTGATATTGTAATTTCAATTGATCGTCCTAAATCTGGTCCTTATATTATTACCCGCTTAACGGATTATTGCCTTAAAATTTATGGCAGTAAAACCTATTTAGAATGCACCCAACCCATTAAAAAACTTGAAGATTTAAAAAATCATAAATTTGTGAATTATATTGATGATTTAATTTACAGCCCTGAACTGTATTGTTTAGAACGTTTACCTTTACAACTGAATGCTAATTTTCGAAGTAGCAGTATTTTAGCCCAACAGATCGCTGTCAGTGCTGGTGCTGGATTGGCAATTTTGCCCAAATTTTTAGCGGACAATAAACCTGAACTTGAACAGGTTTTAGCAGAAGAAGTTCGCTTTATTCATACCTTTTGGATGCTGACTTTGGTTGATTTACAGCACGAACCCCGTATTAAATTGGTCTGGGATTTTTTAAGAGCACAGGCGGACAAATATCAGAATTTATTGATGGATTAATCAATCTTCCTAAATGACAAAGCTTTATTTGAACGGTGTATGACCAGCAAAGTTATTTGATGGTCATACTTTTCAAGAACACATTGTTAGTTTGCTAGACCCACCGCTTTAGCACGTGCCTTATGCAATTTTTTATAACTGTCAATCAAACGTAAATGACGGTCTAAACCCTCTAGCTTCATGCTGGTTTCTGTTAAACCATAAAAACGAATGCTTCCCTCTAGAGAGCCAATCACTGCATCCATACGCTCATCACCAAACATACGGCGGAAATTCGCTTCATAGTCATCCAGATCCATCTCGTCATCCAGTTCGACTTCGAGCATGACATTCATACACTGATAGAACAAACCACGTTCAACGGTATTGGTGTTGTATTGAAGGAACTGTTCCACCAAGTCTTTGGCTTCTTCAAACTGCTGTAAAGCAAGATAAATTAACAGTTTTAACTCAAGAATAGTGAGTTGTCCCCACACTGTATTATCATCAAACTCAATACCAATTAACGTCACGATATCGGTATAGTCATCAACCTCAACTTCTTCAAGACGCTCAACCAAAGCTTCAAGCTGATCATCATCCAAACGATGTAAATTTAAGATATCTTCACGGAACAACAAGGCTTTATTGGTATTGTCCCAAATTAAGTCTTCGACCAAATAAATTTCAGAATAATCTGGCACGATAATACGGCATGCAGTTGCACCTAAATGCTCATAGACCGCCATATAAACTTCTTTACCCATTTGTTCAAGTATGCCCATCATGGTTGCAACTTCATCAGCATTGGCATTTTCACCTGTACTGCTAAAGTCCCACTCGACAAAGTCATGGTCAGCTTGAGCACTAAAGAAACGCCAAGACACCACACCACTTGAATCAATAAAATGTTCAACAAAGTTATTCGGTTCAGTCACGGCATTACTGCTAAAGGTCGGCTTAGGTAAATCATTTAAACCTTCAAAGCTTCGACCTTGTAATAACTCAGTCAAGCTACGCTCCAAAGCCACTTCAAGCTTAGGATGCGCACCAAACGATGCAAATACGCCACCTGTACGCGGATTCATTAAGGTGACACACATCACTGGAAATTCACCACCCAACGATGCATCTTTAACTAAGACTGGGAAGCCCTGTTCTTCTAGACCTTTAATACCCTCAATAATACGTGGATACTTGGCTAAAACATCTCCAGGTACATCAGGAAGAGTAATTTCACCTTCCAGAATTTCTCGTTTAACTGCACGTTCAAAAATTTCAGATAAACATTGGACTTGCGCTTCGGCTAAAGTATTTCCAGCACTCATACCATTACTTAAATATAAGTTTTCAATCAAATTTGAAGGAAAATAAACCACTTCCTGATCAGACTGACGTACAAAAGGCAACGAGCAAATCCCTCGTGCTGTATTGCCTGAGTTGGTGTCATAGAGATGCGTACCTAACAATTCATTGTCTGGGTTATAAATCTCTAAAGTATATTCATCCAGAATTTCTTTAGGGAGTTCACCATTTGGACCTGGTTGAAACCATTTTTCATCTGGATAATGCACAAACTCAGCATTGGCAATCTCTTCCCCCCAAAACTGATCGTTGTAGAAGAAATTACAGTTTAAACGTTCAATAAATTCGCCCAAAGCAGATGCCAAAGCGCTTTCTTTGGTTGCACCTTTACCATTGGTAAAACACATAGGTGACTGTGCATCCCGAATGTGTAATGACCAAACATTGGGAACAATATTTCGCCAAGAGGAAATTTCTATTTTCATGCCCAAACCTGCCAGAATCTCTGACATATTGGCAATGGTTTCCTCTAAAGGTAAATCTTTACCTTCAATATAAGTTGAACTTTCTTTTGCTAAGTTTGGCATCAGCAAAGCTTGCGCATCAGCATCAATGCTTTCAACTTCTTCAATGACAAATTCAGGACCTGTTTGAATGACTTTTTTAACTGTACAACGGTCAATCGAACGTAAAATCCCTTGGCGATCTTTGTCAGAAATATCAGCAGGAAGTTCGACTTGAATTTTAAAAATTTGTTTATAACGATTTTCTGGATCAACAATATTGTTTTGAGATAAACGAATGTTATCAGTCGGGATATTTCGTGCAGCACAATAAACTTTAACAAAATAAGCTGCACATAACGCAGATGATGCAAGAAAATAATCAAAAGGACCCGGTGCAGAACCATCACCCTTATAGCGAATTGGCTGATCAGCAATAACGGTAAAATCATCGAACTTCGCTTCTTGTCGAAGATTATCGAGATAATTAACCTTGATTTCCATGTGGGCACCTAAAGAATCTTATGTGTGAACACGGACACATAAATTTAAATATTGAAAATAAGTCAAATAACACACAACAAATTGACTTAAAAAGAAACTAACATCAACGAATATTAGTCAGAATGGGCGCTATTATAGAATTATTTTATTAAATTGATAATGCTTGTCTGGCGCTAATCGAAAATCTATCTAAATCATCCTGTGTGAGCATCAAATGTTTATCTGCTCAATACTGCATAGATCAGTTGAATTTTTTATTGAATAAGAAACCAATAAGTGTTTTTTCCAAAAATATTTTTTGTAATTTCCATCTGAAAGCGAGACCTAGTGTGCCTTTTCATCGAATGTTTAAGTTATAATTACTTACATTATTTTACCTTTCATAAAATTCTGTATCAATAAGGGTCTGTTGAGTAATCGTCTATGTTTTTGACTACGCCTGTTGTTTAGGTGATATTCACACTGAATACGGAATCTAGTCATGCTATATGCTGAGGTGCATTGTTTAGCAAGCTAACAACGTTGTGACAAAAATACCACTCTCCCCGCTGTGGCTTGCGTTGTAAATAAACAACGAAAGCCTTTTATGAAAAATCAACAGCCCCTAAAATCTGAAGTTTGCTATGTCAAAAAATCTCGCTACACTGATTGGTTTCAGTGCAATTTTGCAGTGGTCATCCATCGTAGGTTTACTGAAAAAAATCAGTTTTAGTATGGGCGCAGATTTAGCAGTACTACTTATGTATAGCTTAAGCACATGTATTTTGTTGCTCTTCTTTAAAATTCCAAATTTAAAACTCATTTCAAAGAAATATTTAATCTTTTCAACTTTGCTCTTTGTGATTTATGAGTTGTGTTTTTCTTATGCAATCGCTCTAGCACAAACGGCTCAACAAGCGATCGAAGTCAGTTTAGTAAATTATCTTTGGCCTGGCTTAACGGTTGCCATGTTGATTCTATTTAAAGAAATCAAATTTAATATTTTTGTTGTGGTTGGTTTAGCTATTAGTTTAAGTGGCATTGTCATGATTCAAGCTGGACAAGGCGCTTTAAACTGGACAAATATTTTATCCAATATTCAAGCCAATCCAACCAGCTATATTCTTGCTTTCCTTGGTGCATCGTTGTGGTCGTTATATTGTGTTATTACCAAAAAATACAGTGATGGACACAATCCGATTTCATTCTTTTTTGTAGCGATCAGTTGTGTACTATGGGCAAAATATTTATGGTCACATGAATTTAGCTTTAATGTAATCCAGCATTTTGAACTGTCTACCTTTGCGCTGTTAGCCATGGTGTCTTTTGTTATGGCAATGGGTTATGCCGCATGGAATATTGGAATTATCAAAGGCAATATTACCATTTTGGTGACCTTGTCTTATTTTAGTCCAGTCATTTCAACCGTGATTTCCATGACGATTTTACAAACCCGTTTACCTACAGAATTTTGGTATGGTGTGATTTTAGTGACAGCAGGTTCGCTGGTATGCTGGGTTTCAACCAACTGGCAACAACTTAAAGATAAATTCCTCGCAGTCCTTAATTAAAATATTTTTAAATTTTTTGATTTAATAATGCATACCAATTTAGCATAACCAAATGGTTTATCAGATTATTTCTAGAACTGGAAGAAAGTTTAATAAACTGACACCTAAGCTGAAAGGTTTTATAAAAGATGCTTTAAAGATTTATAAGGCATTAAAAAAGCACCCGAAGGTGCAAAGCACAAAACATTAAAAATTAAATAATATAGCGTTTACTTAAGCCCCACTCAGCGAGAATCCGACGGTACATGGTAGAAGAGCGGTCTGCTTCAAAGTGGGCTTCCATTGAAATATCTAATGGAAGTTCTTCAGGTTTTTGACTTTCGATCATGTCCTGATCTTCTGCAAAAATCTGAGCGTTGAAATCATAAACCGCCTGTAAATCTCCTGTTGTATCGAAGTTACGTGTGAGTGGGACAAATAAACGGGTTTTGTTAGATGAAACAGGACAACATGCATTTAAAATTTTTAATACACCTTGTCGTGGAAATTCAACTTTTAACACCGCCGAAAATGGTGGATAAACATCAAAAATACGTTTCCACAAAAATCCTTCTGGTGCTAAATGTTGTAAGCCATGCGGATAATTACTCACACCGCTGACATATTCAGTGTGTAAACCATAATATGTTCGTTCAGTGGTGTATTTAGGAACGATCGGATTATTTGCATCTGCAAAAGATTGGTGATGCACCCATGCAAAATGTGCAACATCAATAAAACCTTCCAATTGACGACCACTAGAGCCTGCAATATCAACAAATCGAGGCAATATTGCCTGATGCTCTGGATCATCCCATGTATCTAAAACAGGAAAATTTGCTAGCTGTTCATCTCGGCTAAATAAACTGGTCCAGACCAAACCATACTTTAAAACCACAGGAAATTTTGTCAGGCTAAAACGCTCAGAAATTTTACTGAGTTCAGGTTGTGCTGGAATCTTGGTACATTGTCCTTTGGTGTTGTAATGCAAGCCATGATATGGGCAAATAATCTCCTCACCCTCTACCCAGCCTTTTGTTAACGGTACGCCACGGTGAGGACAAATATCACGAACCAATTGAATTGCACCACTTTCTGTTTGGTAGAGTGCCATTTTCACATCTAACAGCTGGACTTGTTGCGGTTGCATTGTGACGTCTTGAATACGTGCCACTGGATACCAGTGTTGAGCAAGTGTCTCCCAGTCTTTAGGTTCAAATGTACTACATTGCGGTTGGCTAAATAGTTGAAGAACTGGAATGGCGTTCATACTAAACTCACAAATTTTATATTTAACTTCATTAACCTATGCCATGATGCAGTACTGAATTTCAGTTAAGTGCTTAAGGCATACTTTAAAATTACAAATTTAGTTAAATTCTGTCTATTAGAAAGTTTAATGTCGATCATTCTAAAAATTAGAACACATTGAAAGAATATTATTTTTATTTTAGAACGAAAAATTGGCATAGAAATCGCTTAGCTTTTCACTGACCTTGTTATTTGCTTAACTGAAAGAATGAGCAAAATGTCATCCGTATCACCATGGACAGCGTTATATGCCAATAAATATGACTTTTTCTCGATTCTCTGATTATTTTATCGCTGTTGCAAAAACAGGGAGTTTAAGAAAAGCTGCGGATCAGCTGTATATTTCTGTTTCTGCAATACACCGTCAAATTGCTTTAGCTGAAGAAGAATTTGGAATCGATCTATTTGAACGCTTACCCAATGGCTTAAAGCTCACCCTTGCTGGAGAATTACTCTATGCAGATTTAATCAAATGGCAGAAAGAATTCCAACTTACCCGTAATCGTTTTGATGAAATACAAGGGCTTTCACGCGGAACCATTGACTGTGGGCTGATTACTGCGCTCAGTGATGGTTTTGTTCTCGATTCTATTCAATATATGTATGAGAACTATCCTTGGATCAATTTTAACTTTCATATTCAAGACAGTGAAAAAGTTTCAAATATGATTATGGACGCTGAGATTGATTTTGGCATTTTGTTGAATCCTAAAGGACATCACCAACTTGAGGTTTTAGCATTTGTTGAAATTCCAATCGGGTTTGTTTTACCTAAAGATCATCCACTCACTAAAACTGAAAAAATCCATTTATCAGATACCTTAAATGATCAACATTTAATTCCAAGTGCACCATTAATCATTCAGGATTATGTGCAAACACTGTATAAACATTATCAACTTGTACCGCAACACCAGTTAGAATGTAATGACATCCGAATGATAATGTCATTAATTCAGAAAAATTTAGGTATAGGTCTACTTTCTTATATCGATGTCTATCCTTATTTAGAACGAGATGAACTTTGCTTTAAACCGATTCGTGAAAAAGGTTTGTACCCACTAACACTAGCCTTATGTGTTGCACCAAAGCGACAGCTTTCTCGTGTTTCACAAGTCATGATTAAGCATTTGATTGAACAAATAGAGCGATTTAAGCTCAAATTGATTGATTATCAATAAGCGCTGTAGGGGATGAATCTGATATACATTTTCTTATAAGATACGCAGCAGTCTGAAGCACATCTTGTCGCATATTGAAGTTAACGTCCTTGTCAGCACTCAATAAAAGTTGATAAACATCTAAGATGTCATTAACCCAAATCAACTTTGAATTAAACCGATATAACCATATATCAATCCAAAGGATTACCGACAATATTATTAATAATGCCACGCATGATATGAGGACCTTGTTCGCGACGCAAATCTGCATACCATTCTTTGGTTACAGTCTCATCTTTCATATGCGTGACATCACAACGTTTTCGCGCGCGCAATACCAATTCATTGGCACGCTCATTGCGTTTATTTTGATAACGTTTTAATGCATCTTCTAAACCTAAAGTATTGATCTGCAATGCTCTTGCCAAATAGATCGCATCCTCCATGGCTTGACAACCTCCTTGACCAATATCAGGAGTGGTACTGTGTGCAGCATCGCCCATGATCACTACACGCCCTTTATAAAATTGGGTAAAAGGTTCAATATCATGAATTTCTACACGATTGGTGGTTTCTACATCTATTGCCTCAATTAGGTTTTGTACAGGTGCACACCAATGCTGAAAATATTGCTTAAATAAAGTTTTATATTGGCTTTTGTTATTGTCTAAACCCACAGGCAATGGAACATCAAAGAAAAAGTAAAAGCGATTTTCAGCAATCGGCATCAACGAAACTCGTTTTCCATCACCAACAAATGTTGTCCATTGATCTGCTTGTGCCAACTGATCAGAAATTTCAACCAAACCATTCCAGTTGACATATCCCGCATAGCGTCGTTCAACCTGCTCACCTAAAACATACTGGCGTGTCAAGGAATGTGTGCCATCGGCACCAACTACCAGTGCTGTGGTAATTTCAGTTCCATCTGCAAATGTAACCTGAACATGTTGATCGATTTGTTTTAACGCCACCATTTTTTTTCCAAGGTGAATATCGTCTCGACCAAACTCATCCATCAACATATTTTGTAAATCTGCACGCGAGACTGGATACGGACGTTGTCCAACCTCTTCAATTAATGGCAGTAAACTAAATTGCGTCATTTTATCGCCCGTTAAACCATCGAAATAGGCTAAATGATCCATTTGACCACCAAGTTTGGCAATTTGTTTCGTTAAGCCCAAGTAATTTAAGCACTTCACGCCATTTGACCATAACGAAATTGCTGCTCCTACAGCCCTGATCTGCTCAGTTTGTTCGTAGATGGTGACCGTATGACCGAATTTTTTTAGTGCAATACCAGCGGTTAGTCCTCCCATACCTGCACCAATAATTGTAATCTCCATCTATTTCTCCTCTGATTGTTTTCTCGCACTGTTGCCTAAAATGCTAAAAACGTGCCATTTATATAAAAATCCATACATTTTTAGAGAAGAATTGGCATAGGCTGTGCATGATAAGTGCCATAAGATATTGTTTTTATGAGTGCTTATAAAATATTTGTCACTGATAACAACGCTTCTATTAATGTGAATAGTAATATGAATGGTAAATAAATATGGCAACTTTACTTGCACCAAGTTTTGAACTTCCTGCACATTTACAGCGATATACAAATTTGGCAGATCCCCGAATTGGGGCAAAAGTACTTGAATGTTCAGATGATTTTTTTGCTGAGGCTTCACGAATGTTGCAATTCGATGCGCCTATTTTTGTCGAAGATAAATTTGATGACCACGGTAAGTGGATGGATGGTTGGGAAACCCGCCGTAAGCGTCATTCAGGTTATGATTGGGCAATTATTGAATTGGGAGTTGCAGGTAAAATCAGTGCATTTGACATAGATACTACTTTTTTTACCGGCAACTACCCTGCATCGGCTGCTATAGAGGCATGTTATGCACCAAATGGGAACCTGAATGATGCACTGTGGCAACCCATTTTAGCCAATTCTATACTTGGACCTAGCCAACATCATCTCTTCAATGTGAAAAGTGAAGATATTTTTACCCATGTTCGATTAAATATTTTCCCAGATGGCGGTATTGCACGTTTTAGAGTTTATGGTGAAGTGAGTATTCAGATTCAAGACCAAATACAGACTTTAGATTTATTGGCATTGGAAAATGGTGGGCGGGTAATAGCTTATAGTGATGCCCATTTTGGACACCCTCGTAATTTGATCAATCCAGGACGTGGAATCAATATGGGAGATGGCTGGGAAACAAAACGCCGTCGAACCCCTGGCTTTGATTGGTGTGTTTTAGCACTCGGCAAAAATGGTTTGATTGAAAAAATTGAAATCGATACTGCACATTTTAAAGGTAATTACCCTGCTCAAGTCTCCATTCAAGCCACTTATGTTGAAAATGCGACAGACCCGCAATTAATTCCACAAAGTATGTTTTGGTCTTATTTATTACATCCCCAAGATATGCAAATGGATCATATCCATCTATACATCGATGAAATTTTAAAACATGAAAAAATTTCTCATATCCGCGTCAACATGATTCCAGATGGGGGCATCAGTCGGATTCGTCTATGGGGGAAAATCATTGACTGATCTCATGAACTATATCCAAATTCAACCACTCAGCAAAGATGCTTTTGCACCTTTTGGTGACGTGATTTCCTGTGAAGGCAATGATTTTTTTCCGATCAATAATGCGCTAACCGAACGTTATCATGCCTTAGCTTTAGCACAAACCAATACAGGACAAGTCGGTTTAAGTATTTTTCGGAATATTCAAAAAACAACTGTTCCCTGTACAATCAAAATGCTTGAACGCCATCCTCAAGGTTCACAAGCCTTTATTCCGATGCATGGTCAATCTTTTTTAATTGTCGTTGCAACACAACTTGACCAAAATACGCCTGATCTAGCACACATTTATGCATTTATCAGTAATGGAAAACAAGCCATTAATTATCACAAAGGAACTTGGCATCATCCATTATTGACGCTTGAAGCACCGAGTGATTTTGTCGTGGTCGATCGTATTGGAGAAGGTCATAATTGTGATATCTTTCCATTCGAAGAAAATATTGTGTTAACTTTTTAATCATCGGCTTATTGCTAAACCATTGGGTTCAGTAATAAGCCAAAGTAACATAGATTTATGCGACACAAACGCTATAAAACCATAATTTAATTATCATAAAGACCAGTATCCTCGATTCCTTTTCTCAGGCTTTCAATGCATTTAGATCATTAAAAATGATACTTAATCAATGCACTGACATTATTTTCATCTTTTCCTGAGATACCATATTTATTATTCCAAACCGAATATTCAACACCTAAATATAACTTTGTGTTGGGTGAAATATGTTTGCCCGCATTCCATTTCCATTGTGTGGTCCAGTTTAACTCACTGGCATGGTCATCTTCTGCAGTTGACCAATCCAGAAAACCATCGATCAAGAAATCTTCAGATGCAACTGTAAATGGCACACCAAAGACGAAAGTCAATTGATAGTCATCATCTGTATTTTTATAATTGTCAGCTTTATAGAAATTTAATTGGGCATATTGAAAATATGGAATCGCCAAATCCACACCGATCCCATATAAGTAATTATTAAAACCTTCTCCACCTTCCCAAGTAGTTGCAATCAAAACATCTTTAATAGGACCAACCTCTAACTTTCGCCCTGAAATCGCCCCTAAGCTCAAGCGTGGTGAAACTTCAAAATAAGTTTCATTACCTGAAACGTCATTATTGGTGCGGTCAGCAAATGCAAAAAAATCACCATATTTCAATTTTGCCGCGTACTCAAAAGTAATTGTAGACTGATCATCTTCTCGAGCAATCAGTTCATAGTTTTTACCGTATAACCCTGTAATACTAAAATCTTGCCAGATTGGAGCAGCTTGAGTGCCAAGTGCGGTACATAGCAAAGTTGTGAACGCAGCAAACTGTGTCAATTTCATTTTATAAATTCCCCACAAGAAACAAAGATAAACACCACAATAGATAAGCAAAAACAAAGCCAATATTTTTATAATTGGTAAAAAATATATAAAAAAAGCTCAAATAAATGAGCCTTAAGTCCTTGATAAAATTTATTTTTATATTTCAACTTCCACGATATGTAGAATATGCAAAAGGACTGATTAATAAAGGAATATGATAATGCTGATTAATATCGTTTACAGAAAAGTCAATCACAACTTTAGGAAAAAAAGTAGCTAAATCAAAGCGATTAAAATAATCTGCAGTATAAAATACTAAACGATATTGCCCCGTTTGTATCTCACTTAAATTGAAATCTGCAACACGCCCGTCTTTATTCGTTTTAGACTCAGCAATCAGTTGCTCCTGTGCATCAAATAATTTGATCACAACATCTGTTGCAGGTTTTCCCAAATGTGTATCTAAAATATGGCTACTAATCATCGGATTTCCTTTATGACTCAAATTCTAATGTTCAGACAATGCCTGCGTTAAACGTAAAATTGCGATTTCACTCAACTGTTGTTTCACGATACGTTGTTCTGTTTCAACATCATTCAACAAACGGTATTTCAATGCCTGTAAGATTTCATTGTGATCCAAACCTAATGCACGAATCAAAAACAGAAATCCAAACTTTTTTTCATAGGACAAATTGCCTTTTAATAAAGCATCTTCTATTTCACTGCTGTGTTTTATTGCAGATTGTTCACGATTGGAAAATTCACGTTCTTGTTCAGTCAGATTCACTTTAGCCTTTTTTTTACCAATTCGAGGATGATTGTTTAACGCTGTTAAAATCTCATCCCAAGTCCAAGTTAATGCCTGTTTTTTGGCATAATCCAGAAGGTCGTCTAAACTTGTAAATGGACGTGCAGAAACAATATCTTGTGTCCAACGTGGAATCTGTACACAATGATTAAGCATTGCTTGAGCTTGTTGTTCTGAAATTTGATTAAATTCATTTAAATTCACAAGTTATACCTATCATTCAAAATGACTAAAGATTGAAGCGCTTTTTTAAAGCTTTTCTGCTCATTTTTAACATTGCTTTGATGCTTTTTGCGCTGAATGGTATTTAAACCAATGTTCTGCAATATCTCCACGCCGACATACCCAAACATTGTCATGTGACTGAACATAATCCAAAAAACGTTGGAGTGCTTTAAAACGTCCCGGGCGCCCTAATATACGACAGTGCATGCCAATCGAAAGCATTTTTGGCGCTGTTTCGCCTTCCGTATAAAGCACATCAAAAGCATCTTTAAGATATTGATAAAACTGTTCTCCGCTATTAAAACCTGCTGGTGCACAGAATTTCATATCATTACTTTCTAAGGTATAAGGAATAATTAGATGAGGTCGGCTTTCGCCATCTGCATTGGTTAAACTCGTCCAAAATGGCAAATCATCGCCATAATAATCACAGTCATATTTAATCTGCGGAAATTCGGTCAATAATTGCCGTGTGTTGGGGCTATCTCGACCTGTATACCAACCAATGGGAGCTTTTCCAAATAATGCTTCAAGCACACTGATCGCTTGATCCATATGTTGACGTTCTGTGTCTATATCGACATTTTGGTAGTTGAGCCATCGTTGACCATGTGAAACCACATCATAATTGGCATTTTTAATTGCATTGACGATATAGGGATTGCGTGCCAATGCCATCCCGACTCCAAATATGGTCATGGGTAAATTTCGTTTTTGAAATTCGTTATGAATGCGCCAAAAACCTGCCCGAGAACCATACTCGTACATTGAATCCATAGACATATGTTTATCTGGAAAGCTTGTAGCACCGACAATATCGGACAGGAACTGTTCAGAGCCAGCATCCCCATGTTCAATATGGTTTTCAGCACCTTCTTCGTAGTTCAATACAAACTGTACTGCCAGTCGAGCTTGGTTGGGCCATTCCACTTTAGGAACTGAACCGTGATAACCAATCAAATCCCGTGAATAAGAAGCATTTTGAATTTGATCAATAAGTGCTTGACCACGTAAATAAGTTTTACTCACTCAAACCGCCTTTAAACTTTTCAATCACCATTTTTTAGTGTGAATGATTAAGCAGTTTTTATGCCAATTTTCTTGATGCGCTATTGCATGGGTTGAGAACTTAACTGCAAATGCTTTTTATCTCCACTAAAAATATATTGGTGTTTCCCAATTTGAAAACTGTAATTGCTCTGCTGATTTTCAGCCAATTGATTCGGTACCATTTTTGAGTTATTTTCAGTGAATTCTTTGACTAAAAATTGATAAATTTTCTCAGCCATTTGTGGATCTAATAATTTATTCACGATTCTATTTTGAAGATATTGATCTAAGTGCTGAGTAAAAATTTCAATTAAATCTTTATCACCTGAATTAAAAATAGTTTTTAATTCATTCAATGTAGCAACATGCTTATCGAGTATTTTTAATCCTGTTGTTTGTATGGCATTCACTTCAAATTGATCTGTACGCTCAAAAACTGCATTTAGGCTTTTTTTAGCATCTGTAAAATTTGGATCCTGATCAGAATATTGCCGATAAATCTCATCAAAAAGCTGCTGATATGTATATGAAATCGAAGCATAATCAGACAATCTAAAATATTGCTTTTGATTTAAATACACTAAATCATCTGAACATTTCTTGCCACATTGTGCTTTCTGTTGTTTGCTTATTGCACTTGTTTGGAGATACTGCTTATAAAGATGATCGGCATCATCAAGGTATTGTGGATTGTGCGTCCATTTGTATTTCACCAAACTTGCATCACCTGCGGCAAGATAAGTTTCATATCTCATCACTTTTCTATCCTTAGCTAAGTCTTTCTCCCATAAATCACGATATTGGTTCAAGATCTTAACGCCAGCAATGGTAAAGTCAGAAGCAGCTAAGGCACAATTTTTATTGTCTAGATAACCTAAAAAATCAGAAACAAAAATAACATCCATCTGATAAACATCTATTTTTTCTGAGTTATCACTTTTTAAAAATTCACCCAACACTTTAAGAGGCAAATAATCAACTCCCTTACATTGTGTTTGCAGTGGTTGGGCAAGTTGAGTTAAATCCGCCTTTAAGGTCACAATATCTGCATATGTGGACAGCGATATACCACCCAGTAATCCCAATAAAGCTATTTTTCTCATCATAGGTTTCATGATGTTCTTCTCATATTTTATTTGTAAATAAAAAACTCGGCATTGCCTAATTGATTATTGAGTAAATCATAGCGAAATTCACGCATCAATGTTGAGCTCAATGCTTGCTTCTGTGCCATCATGATTTTTAACAGTTGTAGAAACTGACCGTGACTAAAGACCAGCAAATGTTGATCGGTGTAATGCGATTTAAGTGCATCTAAATGTTGCATAAAATCTGTCACGCGGTGATAAAAATTGGCAAAAGATTCAGCATCATCACTTGTGATTAGATTAACATCGGCACGACTCCAATAGTCATCTACCCATGGTTTACGTTCTTCTAAAGTGGTGTTTCTACAACGTCGATCTGATAAATATGAAAATTCTTGAATATTCAAAACTTCAGGTGTAATTTGATCCCGAAGTAAAACAGGTTCGGCAGTCAGTCGTGTTCGCAAAAAAGGTGAAATATAGATTTGCTTGGCTTTTGGTAGAGTATTTGCCAGATTTTGAGCCTGTTGATGTCCATATTCTGTCAAAGGAATACTGGCATGCGATTCTACTCTTCCATTAACGTTTCCTAAGCTTTGCGCATGGCGAATTAAATAAATACTCATTTAAACTTTGCTCTACTTTGTTTTATTATAAAAAGTACTTCATATTTTTTGATGTTCAGCATTTAAGCAAAAACATTCAATCAATGTTTTAAAAATAACGCTTTCTCGACCGTTCTACGGTTGACTAAACCTTGTACAGTTTTCCCACCTGCTTTAATCCATACATCGAATTGCTGAGCTGCACCAAGATAATCCAATGCATTTAATCGTTTCAATAAAGTCGAATTTTGAAAAGCATTGATTCCAATGTTATACGCCAATGATACCAATGCATCAAATTGATTTTGACTCAATGGCACTTGAACAGCACGACTCACAGCTTGTTCAAAACGTTTCAGGTCAAATTGCATATAGCTTTTAGCTTGTTCAATGCTACATTGATCACCATATTGAATAGCTTTTCCATTCGGATAACGGGTTGTCCCATAACCAATTGTAATTACACCGACTCCATCATCATAAGCTTTCAACTTTAAGCCCTCAAAGCTACAAATCAAATCAATACCTTTGGAACTTATCCGAGTGATTTTATCTTGGGCAAAACCAATGATATTGTTATCAGAGTCAATAGCAATACCGATATTTGAATTAGAGTAATCGGGCTTAGTTTTATTAGATTTATGCTGTGCTTTGTTAAATAAGACTTGAAACCATTTGGACCAAAAGTGAGACATGGAGAAGACTCTGAAAATTGATGAAACATAGCTTTGGTCTACATTCTATACAGAGCTTTGTGCTAAAATATAGTGGTGTTTGGTTGTCATGTTTTTTTAAAACTCCTTTTTGACTAAAAAGGAGTTTTAAGCTTTTTACCCATAATGATTAAAACAGAAAATAACGCTGTGCCATCGGTAAAACTTCAGCAGGCTCACAAGTCAAATGAACTCCGTCTGCACGAACTTCATAAGTTTCAGGGTGTACATCCATGACAGGACAATAACAATTATGTTTCATGTCATTTTTACTGATATTTCGGGTATTTTTACAGGGAGAAATCAGCTTTTTCAGTTGCAACTTTTCTGCAACACCCTGATCAATCGCAACCTGAGATAGGAAAGTAATACAGGTATTATGAACACCTCTTGGATATGCGCCAAACATCGGACGATAATGAACGGGCTGTGGCGTAGGAATTGAAGCATTAATATCGCCCATTGGCGCAGCAGCAATCATTCCACCTTTAATAATCATCGATGGTTTAACCCCAAAAAATGCAGGTTTCCACAATACTAAATCTGCCAACTTTCCTTCTTCAACTGAACCTACCTCATGGCTTAAACCATGAGTAATCGCAGGGTTGATGGTATATTTTGCAATATAGCGCTTTACACGATTGTTATCGTGATATTGATTATCACCCTCCAATGGTCCACGTTGTACTTTCATTTTATGCGCGGTTTGCCATGTTCTTAAAATCACTTCCCCCACACGTCCCATCGCCTGTGAATCCGATGACATCATCGAGATAGCACCGAGATCTTGCAAAATATCTTCTGCGGCAATTGTTTCCCGACGAATACGGCTTTCTGCAAAAGCGACATCTTCAGCAATTGCTGGATCTAAATGATGACAGACCATCAGCATATCTAAATGCTCATCAATGGTATTGATTGTATAAGGTCGTGTTGGGTTAGTAGAAGATGGCAAAACATTCGCTTGCCCAATGGCTTTTAAAATATCAGGTGCATGTCCACCACCTGCACCTTCTGTATGATACGTGTGGATTGTACGATTTTTAAAAGCGGCTAATGTTTCTTCAAGAAAACCACCTTCATTTAAAGTATCGGTATGAATCGCAACTTGTACATCATACTCGTCTGCGACAGTTAGGCAATTATCAATTGCAGCTGGTGTAGAACCCCAGTCTTCATGAAGTTTCAGCCCAACCACACCGGCTTGAATCTGTTCTGCAATGGGTGCAGGCTGACTCAAATTCCCCTTGCCTAATAAACCGATATTCATAGGCAAGTCATCTATCGCTTGTAACATCGTCGCAATATGCCACGGACCTGGGGTTACAGTTGTGGCTGAAGTTCCTGCTGCGGGACCTGTACCACCGCCAATCATTGTAGTCGTTCCCGACATCAATGCTGTTTCGACTTGCTGCGGACAAATCCAGTGGATATGTGTGTCTATTCCCCCTGCTGTTAATATTTGCCCTTCACCCGCAATAACTTCAGTTGCCGCACCTAGTGGAATGATAATATCTGGCTGAATATCAGGATTACCTGCTTTGCCTATCTTCCAGATTCTACCATTTTTTAAGCCAACATCTGCTTTGATAATTCCCCACCAATCGACAATCAAAGCATTGGTAATCACGGTATCAGCAACCTGATCTGCCAACAGTTGTGACTGCCCCATACCATCACGAATGACTTTACCACCACCAAATTTAACCTCTTCACCATAGGTGGTTAGGTCCTGTTCAACTTCAATAAATAGCTCAGTGTCTGCTAATCGAACACGATCTCCTACTGTAGGACCAAACATTTCAGCATATGCGCGACGTGACATTTTCATTATTCATTATCCTGTTGGTCTAATTTGCCCATGACGCGACCTGCAAAGCCATATACTTCACGTTTACCTGCAAGTGCAACGATTTCTACATCACGACTTTGCCCCGGTTCAAAGCGTACTGCCGTGCCTGCGGCAATATTCAAACGAAAGCCTTTGGCACGCTCTCGATCAAATTGCAAAGCATCATTGGCTTCATAAAAATGAAAATGCGAACCGACTTGAATCGGGCGATCGCCTAGATTTGCTACACTTATTTTTAAGACTTCTCGTCCAACATTCATTTCAATATCACTATCAGGCGTGATCATTTCACCGGGTATCATCGTCTTGCTCCCAAATTTAGAATTTTATTTTATTCAATCGGTTGATGAACGGTGACTAACTTTGAGCCATCTGGAAAAGTTGCTTCAACCTGTACTTCAGCAATCATCTCTGCCACACCATCCATCACGTCTTCGCGACTGAGTAATGTCGTACCATAGTGCATCAGTTCGCTGACCGTCATGCCATCACGTGCCCCTTCAAGCAATGCTGCGGAAATAAAAGCAATCGATTCTGGGTAGTTCAGTTTTAATCCACGTGCTTTACGTCGTTCTGCAACCAAACCAGCGGTAAAAATCAGAAGTTTGTCTTTTTCTGTAGGGTTGAGTTCCATGATTTATTCCTAGCTAATTCATTTGTTGTACATGCAATATCTATGCAACAATATTGAGTATGATTGAAAATTTTCACGTTCGCCAAATTCTTGGAAATTCCTCATCTAAATCAAACCAAAAACGTCTTAATTTGGCACGAATTGCAGCAAAAGCATCATGACAATGTCGAACATCATCACCGAGATAACGAGCACAGACCACATCCCCCAGTAAGGTTAAAGTGACGGGCAGATTCATTCTCATGATCAATTCTCGGATTAAGTCGATGTGTTGATCCAAATAAAAACTCGAACGAAACTTTTCAGGGGCTACCGCCCAAAAACTCCCCATCACTGCATAATGATTCATTCCTAGACTAGAACTTAACCAACGATCATCGCCTCTAAAATGCAATGTATCTGCGACCAATAATTGTTCATTGCGTTTCAGTTTAAATTGATTTTTATAAGCACCTGTTTGAAATTTTTCTTCACGTGCCTGTCGCCCAATCACCAACATATCCCAACCAATGAAACTCGCCCGTGAATCAAGTTGAATAATGGTTTCTGAGCGCGCATTCGCACCATCAAACAACATGGTTTCTTGTGGCAACCATTCAAAAACTGCATCATTTTCTACGTGGATAAAAATATGTTGGAATGCCTGTTTGGCATTGGTTCGGTACCATTTCCCTGCGCCCGGCGTAGTGACCAATGCATGTGCGGAAGCACCCACATGAATATCAAAGGTTAAATGATCTCCGCCTGCAATACCCGCAGGCGGATGAACAATAATGGCATGACAAATTCCTGTTCTTTCTGGCCAAAGCATTTTTTGAACACGTACAGGACCATAATGCTTGCGATGACTCAGTACGGTTCGATCAGCCTGTACCTTAAAGCCCAATTCTAATTTGGCATACCACAAAGAATCATGGCATGGTTGGGTAATTAAATTTGTCATGACCATTTATACATTTTATACATCAAAGGCTTTTAAAGGTTTATTGAACATCAAGCCAATCCAATCACAGCGACTAATGCTGCCAATGTGCCAATGATCTGCTTGCCATAAGGCACATATTTTTTAATCAATGCACCAATGCCTAATCCACCTGCATAAATCAGTGCCATTGCTGTGACCATACCCAAAACTAAAAGACTGGCATGACCAGATTGACCTAATTCTGTGCCATGTGCGACTCCGTGAAAACTTGCCAATAACACAGCTGCAATCGGCAAGGCTTGATTGGATTTACTCCACAGCGCGATCGCCAATAAAACCAAAGAAGCGATAATGCCATATTCAGCAACTGATGACGGAATTAGATCTTGACTGCCAATCATAAAGCCTCCGACCATTGCGATGGCAAGACCAATCAAACCAAATAATTTCCAACGCTGGTTCGCTGTCCACATCAACACGCCAAAAGCGATTGCCATCATCAAATGATCCAAACCTGTAAATGGGTGAATAAAACCAGCCCAAAAGCCTGTATGATGATCATGTCCAGGATGAGCCAAAGCAAAAACAGGGATATATGCGATCAGTGTAATCAAACTTTTTTGAATTAAACGCATGTTAATTCTCCTTCAATTTTTATTAACTTTTTACAATATTTAATCTATGAATTAAGCTTTAAATAAGCCCTGTTTTTCAATAAACTCAATGATTTGATTTAAGCCATCTTGCGTTTTCATATTCGAAAATAAGAATGGTTTTTCACCCCGCATACGCTTTGCATCTTGATCCATGACGTCAAGATTCGCCCCAACCATCGGTGCTAAATCTGTTTTATTAATAATCAATAAGTCTGATTTGGTTATTCCTGGTCCGCCTTTGCGCGGAATTTTCTCACCGCCTGCAACATCAATTACATACAAGGTTAAATCTGATAATTCTGGGCTAAATGTAGCTGCTAAATTATCACCACCACTTTCAATAATAATCAGCTCCAGTCCATCAAACTTTTCACATAGATCATCGATTGCCGCAAGATTAATGGAAGCATCTTCACGGATTGCAGTATGTGGGCAGCCCCCAGTTTCAACACCTACGATTCGGTCAGGCGACATGGCTTCATGACGTGTTAAAAAGTTGGAGTCTTCTTTGGTGTAGATATCATTGGTCACCACAGCCATATTATATTTGTTACGCAATGCTAAACAGAGATTTAAAGTTAAGGCTGTTTTTCCCGAGCCTACAGGTCCACCTATTCCGACACGCAAAGGGCTACGTTCTGTCATGATTTTTCCTTTTTTTGTGTATGATACTGAGTTATCAAAAAGATACTTTAATCAGTATGTGTTTAACTATGATCTAAATAATCGTGAATATTGCGTTTCATGCGACATACTTAACATCGCATAGTTAGGTAAAGCACTGCTCAATTCATCATCTTCAAGTTGTAATGCTCGTTCTATTGCTTGAGGAATTAAACTGTGTAGATGCCATAAAATTCTTTGTCCACTCATTTGTCCAAGTGGAACAGTCTTTACCGTTGCAAGAACTTGGTTTTCTAAAACAGTGAATGTGTAAGCGGTCAGTACATCATGCAAATTCAGTTTTAGACTGCCACATAAATGTGCATAGACAGGGACAAAACCAAATTGCTTTTTCACTTCAACTTTTTGCAAAAGCACATCTCGAATCCATGCATTTAAGGAAAATGCCAATTGCTGTGATTCAGCCAACAATTCTTTGGATTCACGGCTCGCTCGATAAAAATTCGCCCAAACTAAAAACTGTTCATCATTCGAATAGTGTTGCATCAAGCGTTTTAAAATTGGCAATTCAAAACGCACCAACAACATCTCTAACACTTCATTAAAATAAGCAATACTTGACACTTCATCATGAATTAAGCCTTGCTCAATTGCACTTTCTACACCTTGCGAATAGCAATAGGTACCAATAGGCAAAGCTGTAGATGACAGCGTGAGTAAGCTGAGTAATTGCGTTGCATTAGTGATGGACATGGTGCAAAGCCTTAATTGGGCTTAAACGATGATCATGCTGATGTTGTGCATAAGCCCCACTTTCAGGCTCAAACGGATGTTCAACTTCATTCACTGTTAGACCAAGCCCTATAATCATTTCAGCGAGCACATGATCTGGTTCAAAGTAAAGTGCCGTTGGGGTCAGCATTAAAGGCACATGGCGATTACCCAGATGATAAGCCGCTTTTAATAAATCAAAACTATTCGACGCAATAACTTGCATCAACTTTTCAGGTTTTGCATCTATTCTCAGCACTTCTCCTTGTTCAGTTGCGATATAAGAGCCACTACGCAAAATACCTGTTCTTGGTAAATCTGCACCAATATCGTGCCCATTATTCAAAGTTGCACGAAAACGGCTCTTTTGCCGAGTATCAAAAGTGAGCGCTACACTTTCTACTGTCTTATCTGGGTGTATGCTTTCTAAACGTTGTGTATAAATTTTCATGCTCATCCACTTTGATTAGACATCACATTTAAAATGTTCCAAATTGATGCCAAAAATTTATTCATTCATATTGCTTTGCATTAAATTAATGCATTTATCATGCCAATTTTTGTTTTGTATAGATCAATGACAGCATATTTAAAACTTTAACGATAAAATGAAATTCATATTTTTTATAAAATTATCCAGTATTTTGAAATGAAAAGTTAAGATTACAAAATAAAACCATAAAAAAAATATGTGTATTTCACAAAATATTGAAATAACAGATATTTAATCAAATTTAAATGCAATTATCGAATTGCGACAATGGCTACAATGTGTTATCAATGAATCAAGAATCAGATAAAAAGGAGACACTAATAATGGCTTATCAACATATCCTTCTTGCTGTAGATGACTCTCCTATTTCTTATGCTGCAGTTGAACATGCTGAGAAACTTGCACTTGCTTTTAACTGTAAAATTACCGTAACCAGCGTGATTGCTGTCGACCCATTTAAGGGAGTCGACTTCTATAAAGTTGCGCCTGCGGTGACACAATATTTACTCGAAGCTGAGAAAAATGCGCTTGCACGTTTAAAAGATATTCAAGAAACATTACTGCACCATGGCGTGAGTGCTGTGGATACCAAAGTTGTTCGTGAAGTTCCTCCAGCAACCGGTATTTTGAATGCTGCTGATGAATTGAATGTAGATCTTATTGTTATGGGATCACATGGGCGTACAGGTTTCAAAAAATTCTTTTTAGGTAGCGTTGCTCAGGAAGTTTTATCGATTTGTCCACTGCCTGTACTGATTATTAAATCAACACTCAGTGAAGATTAGTATTTTCAAGCTCAATAATTAAAAGGTGAAATTATGTCTTATCAAAATATTCTTGTTCCAGTTGACGGTTCAGACATTTCTTTCTCAGCAATCAAGCATGCTGCATCTATTGCCAAAGCATTTGGCAGTAAACTTACTGCGATCAGTGTTGTTGCAGATGATCCATTTGCAGCAGCGGACTTCTATTATTCTCCAGATATGCTGAAAGAATATATTCAAGAAGCAATCAAAAATGCTGAGGAAGCTTTAAGCAAAGCGAGACAGCTGGCAGAACAACAAGGTGCACAAATCGAAACTCAAGTGGTGAGAAATTCGGTGTCTGCAGAAACCTTCATTAAGACAGCGGAGTCATTGAACACTGATCTGATTGTTATGGGATCACATGGACGAAAAGGCTTCCAAAAGTTTTTATTGGGAAGCTTCGCTCAAGACGTACTTGGACAAACTCAGTTGCCAGTGTTAATCATTAAACAATAAATTTAATTTGTTCAATATTAAAGCCCACGATATCGTGGGCTTTAATAATTAAAACGAATAGAAAATTATGTGATTGCAATCACTTTGACTAAAATGGTTTGCGACTCTTCGAAATCATCAAAAATTTGTTTTCGATTTAGCTCTTTTGACTTGACCTTGAATTCGTGATTTTGATAATGAATTACATCGGGTATTTGATCAAAATAATCACCTTCAGCTTCAATACTTTCTTCAAATAGAGGTGTGCCAAGCTGATATTCTCTGCTCTTTAAGACAACATATTTAACTGTTGTTTTCATTATTCACACTCCTTTTTCATATGCACTTTATTTTTATTTATATCACTTTTTTAGCTGTTTGAAAGATAAAATTTGATAATATTGAATAGTAATTCTCCAAATGGCATAAAAAGGAAAACCCACTGATTAAAAGTGGGTCGGCTGTAGATACAGACGTTTACGCTAATTATATTTTTAACTGATTTTGTAATTATCTTTTGTTTTTATTTTGTCTGAGTAAAGTATCGCAAAGAAATATGACAGTGTTATTTCAAAATCACGGAGGCACATTCAGACTGATTATTTTTTACTCACAATAGTACACTATTCAGCAGGTTGATAAAATTTGCTATTATTTCTGCATTCAACTGATTGAATACAATATAATTCATCAAAAGTTCAGAACCAATGTCTTTAGTACAGTGTTGTAACCTTCTCGAACAAAAAGGTTTAAAAGTCGCCTTTATTGAAAGTGCCAGTTCTGGCTATTTATGTAGTCAATTTTCAATTTATAAACATAGTGGTGCTGATATTTTATTGGGTGGATTAGTCAGCTATGATCCGTCTATTAAAGTTTCTGTGCTGAAAATCGCTCCTTCTCTTATCGAACAGTATACAGCTGAATCAGCTCAAGTAACTGAGGCAATGGCGGTTCATGGCAAGCAACTGTTTCCTTTGGCAGATATCATGGTGAGTTGTACTGGTTTGCTTAAACCAGGAGGTAGTGCAACGGCTGAAAAACCGGAAGGTACATTTTTTATTAGTATCCTTTATCAGCAACGAAAATACAGTTACCAATATTTCATCGATGCAACGCCTGTTGCTCGCTTAGAGCAATTAACCGCCAATGTCGCCAGAGAAATTTTGAATATTTTAACAACTGATTAACATAACTGCTTCAAATATAGGCGCTGTACAATTTACTGAAATATTTTAATTCACTTTTTTACTAAAAAGCGGTAAATTTTATATACATTATGAACAATCAATAACACGAATGAACTTATTAGGAAGCGTTATGAAACTTCAATTTGCTTTAATTTCTTCTTTAGCATGCTTAACTTTGGCAGGTTGTGCTGGTTCTTATCCAGAAAGAGTCGTGACCAAAGGACCTTTAATCTGTGAAGCAAATGAAGTTTGCCCTGAGCTTTCGATGCGTTGGAAAGATGAAATCCGTGATGGTTTTAAGATTACTGCAGAAATCGATAATCCAACCAAATATGATATTACTCAGTTCGTTTTCCTTGTTGATGGTCAACCTTATACCTACTCAACCATCAATAGCACACAATACGCTGGTACAGTGTCATCAAACTCAATCAATGTTCCAGTAAGTTTCCTAAACTCGTTCCGTAACGGTAAAGAAATTTCGCTTAAATTGGTTACTAATCAAGGTGATGTAGAACGTTCAATTTTAAAAGCTGATGGACAACAGTCTTCTGCTTACTTGACTTTCTTAAAAGGTTATACAGGTCAGATCGTTGAAAAATAATTAAATTTTCAATGCTTTGAATAAAAAACCAGACATCAAGTCTGGTTTTTTATGTATAGAAGTTACCATTTTTATGCAACTTCTCATACTTTTCAAAATCATAAGGGGTATTTTTAATTAAAAAATACCCCCGAATATTGAAATCATTTAGGCTCAATTGGCGCAAAAGGAGCAACGACATCCGCATTCTGTGCGCGATGACGCATAAAGTGATCCATCAACACAATTGCCAACATTGCTTCAGCAATAGGCGTTGCACGTACCCCCACACAAGGATCATGGCGACCTTTGGTTAATACATCCGTATCTTCACGATTCAAATTAATGGTTTTGCCAGGAGTCGTAATACTTGCAGTAGGTTTGAGTGCAATCGCGACACGAATGGTCTGACCAGAAGAAATTCCACCCAATATGCCGCCTGCATGATTGGCAAGAAAGCCATCTGTGGTCAACTCATCACGCGTTTCATGACCAAACTGTTCTGCAACAGCAAAACCATCACCAATTTCTACGCCTTTGACTGCATTGATTGACATCATCGCATGTGCAATATCTGCATCTAAACGATCAAATACAGGTTCGCCCCAACCTACAGGCACTTTTTCTGCCAAAATCTCAAGTTTTGCCCCACAACTTGTGCCTTGTTCTCTTAAAGAAGTCACTAAGGCTTCAAAACGAGGCACTGCATTGATGTCACCACAAAAGAAAGGATTATTAGGTACTTCATTCCAATCTAATGTTTCTGTTTTTTCAGTTCCGATCTGCGTCACATGCCCACGAATCACAATACCAAACTTTTCAGCAAGGAATTTTTTAGCAATCGCGCCCGCAGCAACACGCATTGCTGTTTCACGTGCGCTTGAGCGACCACCACCTCGATAATCACGGAAACCATACTTTTGGGTATAGGTATAATCTGCATGCCCTGGGCGGAATGTTTGTGCGATATTGCCATAATCTTTGGATTTTTGATCTGTATTGCGAATCAATAAGCCAATTGACGTACCTGTCGTTTTACCTTCAAAAACACCTGAAATGATTTCTACTTCATCTGGTTCTTTACGTTGTGTAGAAAACTTGGAAGTCCCCGGTTTACGTCGATCCAGATCAATTTGTAAATCTTGGGCAGATAATTCCAATCCGGGCGGTACGCCATCCACAATTGCCATCAATCCTACGCCATGAGATTCACCACAAGTCGTTACACGGAAGAGCTGTCCAATACTATTACCTGCCATGTTTACAACTCCTTATGCTTGAATCGATTGAATAAATAAATCACGGAAATTGCGACACTGTTGAGCAGTAAGCGCAAATATGCCTGAACCACCTTTTTGGAACTGTAACCAATAGAAATCAATCGTATTAAAATTCTGTTTCATTGCCCATTCAGAATTACCGACTTCGATGACAATCAAACCATCTTCAGTCAAGTAATCTGCCGCTTGAGCCAACATTTTACGGACTAAGTCCAAACCATCCTGACCAGCTGCCAACGCCAATTCTGGCTCATGATGGAATTCTTCTGGTAAGTCAGCCATATCTTCAGCATCCACATATGGTGGATTAGAAACGATTAAATCATATTGATTTTCAGCAGGAATTTTTGCAAACAAATCTGATTCAAGTAATGCAACTTGATACTGCTTGTTATGATGTTCGGTATTGATAGAAGCAACTTCTAAAGCCTCTTTAGAAATATCAGTGGCATCAACCTCTGAATCTGGGAATGCATATGCCAATGCAATCGCGATACAGCCCGAACCTGTGCACATATCTAAAATGCGTTGAGGCGTTTTTGGATTTGGATTTTCTGGCAAATTATTTTTAGCTTCAAGAAGCTGTCCATTTTCATCCAAACAATAGGGTGCAAAACGATTTTCAATCAATTCAGCAATCGGTGAACGTGGAATCAATACACGTTCATCGACATAAAAAGGTTTACCAAAGAAATAAGACAAGTTTAATAAATAAGAGGTCGGAATTTTTTCATTGATACGACGTTCTAATAAATTAAGAAATTCAGCTTTTTCACTTGGCAACAATTTTGAATCTAAAATTTCAGCATCAGCATTCCACTCTAGAGATAGTGTTTGTAAGACCAGTGCAGAGCTTTCAGCAAAATAATCTTCTGTACCTTGACCTAAATGTGCATCGTATTGACGTAAAGCTGTAACCCCAAAACGAATAAAATCACGAATTGTTGAAAGGTTTTCAGCAGCTTCCTGTAAATGTTCAGGGCTAATAGTCGGTCGATCCACTTAGGGTTTCTCCAAGGTCATAATTTCAAACGCCTTATGATACCTTGTTTTCAACCAGATTTATAATCCTTTACTACAATTTACTTGCCAATTATTTATCCACTTTGTCAAAATTTACAGGCGATAAGTGAGTTTTTCTAGACTATTCGCGCGGTTTACAGTTTGTTTCAGGGCGCAATTGTAATATTTCATTTTATAATCGTCTGAAACAGATTTTTGAGCTTTATCACACTGTTGACTACGTTGTTTTAACCATTGTTTTTGATATTTTTTTTGCGTTTTCTTTTCTTTATCCGAATACAGATCAAGGGTCTGTTTAAAAAGTGATTTTAAACGATCATCTTGTTTGCTAAATTCACTTTGCATACAATTTGCTAGGCTTGCGGAATGTGTACCAGCAGCATTCATACAACTTATATAATCTGTACTATAACCCATTGCCTGTGCCTGAATCGGCAAAGCCAAAACCAATCCCAATGCCCAATATTTTAAATACATCAAATTCCCCATAAACAAGTTATTCTAATTTAAGTGCTTAAAATAGCAGTTTAAAAGATTTCAAATAAAATACAATCTCCTCATGTTTGTCTAGATTTTCAGTATTGAAATCGTTAAGCAATCGACTGCAAGTAAGGCTTCGCTTGAAATTATATGGATTCGCCTTTATATATAGAAATGCCCTCAAATTTATTCTGAATTTAGTTAATTTATGAGTTACAAACACAACAATCTCATGGCCATGCGGCAATCTTGGTGGAATGATGAATCTACAGCAACTGTAAAAGCTGAAAAGCAATTTTTTCAACAAACACTCAGTGAAAAAGGTGTTTATGAAACCCCTTCACTTGAAGATGTAAAATATTTTTTCTTTAGTCTGCCGAGTATCATTATTGTCAAAGGTTATGCACTTGGATTTACAAGCCAACAAGTTAAAGACATGATCAGCCAACATATTGAAGTCAATCGACTAAGCTTATCTGCTCGGAATGAGATTAAAATTCAGTTCAGAATGTAATCATTTATTTTGCTGACGGTCTATTGAATCAATTTAATTCCCCCATTCAGCGAATTGAACTATTTAAATACAGCCATTCCATGTAATATTCCTTACACTTAGTTCTTATTTATCTTTTCGAATCGCTTATAAAGGATTTTATCTTCATGTCAGATCAGAACGAAAAGCTCAAACAGTTAAAAACCTCGTCAATGGATCGCCGTTTATCAATTGCAAAAGCATCCTTATTGGCTGGTACACGCTGGGCAGCTTCAAGTGCGAGTTCAATCTTTTCAAGTGAAGAAGAAAAAGAGAAAAAACGTAAACAAGCGATGAAAGAACAAGCCAATTATCTGGTTCAGGAAATTGGCAAGTTAAAAGGCTCGATCGTCAAAATTGGTCAAATGATGGCACTCTATGGCGAACACTTTTTACCTGAAGAAATTACTCAAGCGCTCAATACATTAAACAATCAAACCGTTGCACTTGCTTGGCCAGCAATTAAACAACAATTGGTCAGCCAGTTAGGCTCCAAACTGAATGATTTAACCATCGACCACGAACCCATCGGTACAGCTTCCCTTGCCCAAGTTCACCGTGCAACGCGTAAATCTGATGGTTTAGAACTGGTTTTAAAAATTCAATATCCAGGCGTTGCGGATGCCATCGACTCAGACATGAGCCTATTTAAAAATATGCTCAAGTTAACGCGTATGGTTCCGCAAACACGTGAATTTGATCAATGGTTTGATGAAGTTCGCGAAATGATGCATCGTGAAGTAAATTACGAGGTCGAAGCGGCAACAACTCGACGTTTCGCACAACGACTCAAAGAAGATCCTCGCTATGGCGTTCCACAAATTATAGATGATTATTGTACCAATCAAGTGTTGTGTATGACATTTGAACGTGGTGTGCCGATTAACAGCCCTGTTATGCTGTCATTACCTCAAGAAAGACGTAATCTTTTGGGTGAAGCTTCACTCGAAATTGCAGTGCGTGAACTCTTTGAATGGGGTGAAATGCAGACAGACCCGAACTTTGGTAATTATTTGGTTCGTTTAGGTAATGGAGAAGACATCAAAGATAAAATCATCTTGTTAGATTTTGGCGCGATTCGTCAGTTTGATAACCAACTTCTTAAAGTTGCCTGTAATTTGATTAAAGCAGGTTATCACCATGATGCTGAAGCGATGGTCAATGCAATGTCTGGCTATGAGTTTTTTGATGCAATGCCGCTCAGTATTAAACCCGATATGGCAAAAGTTTTCTTATTGGCAACAGAAGCATTCAGCACACCACTAAATAATCCTGATCTACCTGCTGGTGTGATGGATCAACATAATCGTTATGACTGGAAAAAAAGCCAATTACATAGTCGTGTGATGCAGCGTGCTTCCAAATCAATGGCATCACGTTATTTCAGTGTGCCACCGAAAGAGTTTATGTTTATTAGCCGTAAATTTATTGGTGCCTATACCTTTATGACTGTAATTGAAGCCAAAACCAATGTACGTAAAATGATTACTCCGTTTCTGTAGGTCAATCTTAAAGTTCTTTAAAGTGACTTTGCAAAAATGTCACTTTTACCAATACCCAACATTTGTTGGGTATTTTTATTTAAAAATAATTAAATAAATACAACATATTAAATCTGATAAATCAACTTTAACAACCATTCATCTACGGTCAATCAGTTTGTCATCTATGACATAGTTTTTTCTTTTTTTGCATGTCAGGATGATCGCATACCAACACTAGAATACAGGGTATTTCGGAATGACCAATATGGTAAATAAAGCTCAGGGGTTGGGCTTAAATCTAATTACAAAAATTGCAGGCAGCGATTTACTTGATCAATTTAAATTGCGCAAATTTATTGAAAGATCACTTTATCAAGGATCAAAAGCAGGTTTTAAAACGCTCAGTGCCACGCAAAAAGCCTTTAAATCAGATCCAAATGTGTCTAAACAAAGACTGCCCAACCAACAAAAATCGCTTTTTGATCTAAGCTTGACAGAAGAACAGCAAATGACTGTTGATGCAATGGATCAATTTGCCGCAGATGTACTTTATCCATTGGCGCATCAAGCCGACCATCATGAAAAATTTCCTGTAGAACTCTGGCAGCACAGCATCGACTTAGGTTTGAATTACTATGCGTTGCCTGAAGCCTTAGGTGGAGTTGCTTCTGAGAAAAATATTGTCAGTAATATTTTGATTGCCGAGCGCTTAGCAAAAGGTGACTTTTCTCTTGCAGCGGGATTGCTCTCAACATTTAGTGTGATTAATGCAATTACGCAATGGGGTTCTGAGAAATCACAATCGCTTTATTTACCTAGTTTTGCCAATGATACTGAAATTCAAGCCACTTTTGCGGTACAAGAAGCAACCCCTGCCTTTAATCCAATGCGTTTAAAAACCAAAGCAACATCACAAAATGGTCAGTTTAGCTTAACGGGTGAAAAAACGTTGGTTTTGCTTGGTGAAACGGCTGATCTACTACTGGTTAGTGCTGAGTTTAATGGTAAGCCTGATGTGTTTATTGTCAACCGTGACTCCAGTATTACGGTGAAAAAAACACCGGCAATGGGTCTAAAAGCGACGGAAACAGTGACCCTTAAGTTTGATCAAACGCCTGCACAACGATTGGGTGATGAGGACTTTAACTACCCTGCCTTTTTAGATTTAGGTAATTTAATGTGGTGTGCACTGGCTGTAGGAACTTGTGAAGCAGTCAAAGAATACAGTATCAAATATGCCAATGAACGCACTGCATTTGGTGAACCTATTTCACATCGTCAAAGTGTAGCTTTTATGATTGCCGATATGGCAATAGAAATTGATGCAATGCGTATGCTGATCCTCAACGCTGCAAGTTTGGCAGAATCAGGGCAACCTTTCCATCGTGAAGCATATTTAGCACGCTTACTTTGTGCTGAAAAGTCGATGAAAATCGCCACAGATGGCGTACAAATTTTAGGTGGACATGGTTTTACCAAAGAGCATCCTGCTGAACGTTGGTACCGTGATCTGCGTGCTACAGCTGTTTTACATTCTGGTTTACATGCTTAAAACGAATAAAAAGGATATTACTCATGAATTTACAAAATCCAAAAAAATTCAAAATGCTTTTAGACCAAGCACATGAAACAGCTGTTAATGTATTACGTCCAATTTCACGTAAATACGATAAAGCAGAACATGCCTACCCAAAAGAGTTGGATATGCTTGCCTCTTTACTTGATGGTATGAACGATGGGGGCGATGGCTTAAATGCTGGTGCTGCAATCAACAAACGTGGTGACCATGACAACAGCAATAAAAATGGGACCAATATGTCAACCGCCTTAGGCATTATCGAAATGTGCTATGGCGATACTGGTTTACTTCTGTCTATGCCACGTCAAGGTTTAGGAAACTCTGCGATTGCTGCGGTTGCCAATGATGAACAGCTAGAACGATTTAAAGGTACATGGGCAGCAATGGCGATTACTGAACCGGGATGTGGTTCTGACTCCGCTGCTATTCGTACCACGGCAACACAAGACGGTGACGAATATATTCTCAATGGCGAGAAAATCTTTGTAACTTCAGGTGAGCGTGCAGATTCTGTGGTGGTCTGGGCAACATTAGATAAAAAATTGGGTCGAGCTGCGATCAAATCTTTTGTTGTACCTAAAGGTACACCAGGCATGAAAGTTGAACGCTTAGAACATAAACTCGGAATTAAAGCATCAGATACGGCTGCAATCAGTTTTATTGACTGTCGAGTACCTGCCGCGAATTTACTTGGCAATGCTGAAATTGATGTCGCAAAAGGCTTTGCAGGGGTAATGGAAACCTTTGATAATACTCGCCCTCTGGTTGCAGCAATGGCTGTAGGTTGTGCCAAAGCATCTTTAGAACGAATCAAGGAAATTTTTAAAGATGAACTTGATGCTGACTATGCCACTCCATATTTACAGAGCTCCAATTTAGCAGCGCAAATTTATCGAATGGAAGCGGAATGGGAAGCTGCTCGTTTACTCACCATTAAAGCCACTTGGATGGCGGATAATAAAAAACCCAACTCGCGCGAAGCCTCAATTGCCAAAGCTAAAGCTGGACGTATTGGCAATGAAATTACATTGAAATGTGTAGAACTCGCCGCAAGTGTGGGCTATAACGAAGATGAACTGCTTGAAAAATGGGCACGTGACTCAAAAATTCTCGACATTTTTGAAGGTACACAACAAATTCAACAGTTGATTATTGCCCGTCGTGAATTAGGAAAATCATCCAGTGAACTGAAATAGTTTCGAATGGTTGATCAAACCTCAACTGCTATAGTTTTGATCAATTAAATTATCAACTGATCACAAAAGGTAGAATTTTTGCTATAAAAATTCTACCTTTTTATTTTCATATTCATATGTATCAAATTCGAACCATACAAATACAAGATAATGCTGCGATTGCACAAGTCATTCGGGAGGTATCTAAAGAATTTGGTCTTGCACCTGAGTCTGGCTTTGCTGTTGCCGATCCTATTCTGGATGATTTATATCAAGTATACGCACAAGACAATGCACAATATTGGGTGATTGAGGATGGCAATGGTCGAATCGTTGGCGGTGGCGGTATTTCACCATTACAGGGCGATTCCTCTATTTTAGAAATTCAAAAAATGTATTTTTTACCCGAACTTCGTGGTCTGGGATTTGCAAAAAAGATCCTTGAACAATGTTTTGAGTTTGCCCAACATCATGGTTTTCAAGCCTGTTATTTAGAAACCACTAAAAACCTGTGGCAAGCGATAAAACTCTATGAAAAATTAGGCTTTGAGCATTTGCCCGCGCCTAAAGGCAACACAGGTCATAGTCATGCTTGTGAAGTTTGGATGCTTAAAACATTTGAACCTAGCACTTAATTAACTTTAGTCGTATTTTCATTGCTTTAAAGTCATTGGACAATGCGAAGATTAGAATTGTTTAAAAACTGAAATGTATTTTTTAATGCGACTTAAAAAAATGAATCCTTGGCAAAACAGTCATTGAAATTGCTTAACGGTAATTTACAATGAAAATGTTTAGATAATTTAATTTTTATACTTAGAAATTCATGATTTATAAGTATCTTGTGAAATTAAGGGAATGTATAAACAATGTTGTATTTGGAAGATTTAAACGTAGGTGATCATTTTAAAAGTCGTGAATACGAAATGACTTTGGATGAAGTTTTAGAATTTGCACATAAGTATGATCCGCAAGTGTTCCATACCGATGCAGAAAAAGCCAAAGATCATCCAATTTTTAAAGGATTAGCAGCAAGTGGCTGGCATACATCGGCAGTCACCATGCGACTCTGGACTGAATGCTTCCCTGTTGCATATGGACTGATTGGTTCAGAGTCCAGCTTACGATGGCCCAGACCTACACGAGTTGGCGATCGAATTCATGTCGATGTTGAAATTGTTTCGATTACCCCTTCTAAAACTAAAAATGATCGTGCTATTGTGACCTATATCACACAAGCTAAAAACCAAAATGATGATGTATTACTTATTTCAACCACCAAAATCGTGGTATTTAAACGTAATTTTGATGCGCATTAATCCTCAATTTGTCTTACAATATTTAAGGGTTTTTCCATATCATGACAATATGATGAAACAAGTAAAAGCAATGTTCAGAGCAATGGAAAGCACATGAAAACAGTCTCAGCTCGCCAAGATCAGGGAATTCCTGGTGTTTATGGACTATTATTATTAGATATCGTTTCGCGTTGGGGATATAGTGCGGAAACATTATTTGCACCGTTTAACTTTACCAGTGAACAGCTCGCAGAACCAGAGTGTCGAATACCTACACCACTTGCCAATGAGCTCATTAAACATGCGCTGAAACTGACAGGCGAAAGCACATTAGGCTTTCACCTCGGAACACAGATGCGTATTTCAATTCATGGCTTTATTGGCTATGCCATCATGACTGCCAATGACATTACTGATGCATTGGTACTGGCAAACCGATTTATTCAATTGCGTATGCCCTTTTTGCAATTGTACTTCTCAACATTCGGTGAAAAAGCGACATTACAGTTGCAATGTGATATTGAAATCGAACCTTTGCGCACTGAAATTGTGATGGGTTTGACTTTTGGGATCATGACCATGGCAAAGGCATTAACTGGAATTAATGACCTGCATGGTGATATTGATTTTGACTTTCCAAAGCCAGAAGGTTTTGACAAATACGTTGAAAAACTGTCAAAGCAATATACTATGCGTTTCGAACAGCCACACTTAATTGCCAGTTTTGACAAAGCTTATTTGGGTTTAAAGATGGTCAATGCCGACCCAATTGCCAGTCAAATTGCGATTAACCAATGTGAAGCAGAACTTTCCGCTTTAGGCGAAAGACGCCGTTTAGCAATGCGTGTGCGTGATATTTTAACTCATTCAGAACAGCATTATCTCAGTATCGAAAATGTTGCAGATCGCCTACATATGTCCGATCGTACCTTAAAACGTCAATTGGCAGCTGAAGGAACTTCTTTTTCAACATTGGTTGACGAAGTTCGTTACCGTCACGCAACTTCGTTACTTTCACGTACCGACTATACCCTTGAGCAAATTGCTGATGAACTTGGCTACAGTGATGTAGCAAATTTTAGTCGTGCATTTAAACGTTGGAGTGGACGCAGTCCTAGCAGTTGGCGTAAAGATCCTTACTTATAATATGCTTTGCACTGATTATTGATTTATATGAATAAGTTTATCAGTATCTCTGCTTTTTGTTTTGTTTGAAAAAGCGGTATAACTCGTGGCAAAAATAAATGGATTAATGGAGTCATTATGAATCATCCTTCTGATTTGAAGTATGCAGCAACACATGAATGGGTAAAAATTGAGGGTGATCTCGTGATTACCGGTATTTCAGATCATGCTCAAGATGCTTTGGGTGACCTTGTTTATGTTGAAGCTCCAGAAGTAGGTAGCCGTGTAACTGCTGGCGCTCAGGCAGGTGTTGTTGAATCAGTGAAAACTGCTTCTGATATTCATGCTCCTGTCTCAGGTGAAGTGGTCGAAGTAAATACCGCGCTTGAAGATGATCCAGATTTTGTCAATGATGACCCATATGGCAAAGGTTGGATTTATAAGATTAAGCCAGACAATATTGCTGATGTTGAAAAGTTACTCAGTAACACTGAATATGAAGCTGGACTTTAATTTTTAAGCACTTTATAAAAAGACCAGAATTTTCTGGTCTTTTTAATTTCATATCGAAAATTAGTACAGTTCTACAACTTATTAAGCCGAACACGCTAAAGTCTTTTCAGAAAGCTGTTCAGCAACTTCCAAAAGCAACTGCTCAGTTTTGCTCCAACCTAAACAGCCATCCGTAACAGATTGACCATAAGTCATATCACAAGAAATTTTTTGATTGCCATCAACCAAATGACTTTCCAACATCACACCACGAACATGAGTTAAATGTCTTTCTTCAATAATTTGCTGTAAAACCAACGGTTGCTTTAAAGGGTCTTTACTGCTGTTACCATGGCTACAGTCAATCACCAGCGCAGGTAATTTTCCTTGATGTTGATGGCGAATCTGCTGAATCGATGCAGCATCATAATTGGTTCCTTTGTTAGAACCACGCAAGATGATATGCGCTAAAGGATTGCCCTGACTATGTATGATGCACGGTGTACCTTTTTGACTCATGGCAAGGAATTGATGAGCATGGCTTGCAGATTGGATTGCATCTAAAGCAATTTGAATTGAACCATCTGTACCATTTTTGAAGCCGATACTGAAAGGCATGTGACTTGAAATTTCACGGTGAATTTGTGACTCACTGGTACGAGCACCAATCGCACCCCAAGCCAACAAATCATCAAAATAAGCTGTTGCCATCGGGCTTAAAATTTCGCTGGCAATCGGTAAACCTTTTTCAATAATTTGCAAATAAAGTTGGCGTGACTTCTCTAAACCCAATTGCATATTGGCAGACCCATCTAAATTTGGGTCGTATAAAAAACCTTTCCAGCCCACTGTTGTGCGTGGCTTTTCAATATAAGAGGTGGATCAGGAAATTTGAACAACACTTATAAGTGATATTTTGCTCCCCAAATGATGTTATAAACATCAATATATGGAGTATTTTATGACACGTAGACCAAGAAGAAATCATTCAAATGACTTTAAAGCTAAGGTAGCACTTGCTGCGATTAAAGCAGAAAAAACACTTGCTGAATTGAGTGCTGAATTTGATGTTCATCAAAACCAAATTATTGACTGGAAAAATCAACTGATTTCAGCTTCCTCGCAAGCTTTCGATCAATCAAAAGCTCCAACAGAACCACCCATCGATCTAAAAAAACTACATGCAAAAATCGGTGAGCAGGCATTAGAAATTGATTTTTTAGAAGGTGTGTTGAAGAAACTGGGTCGCTTCAACCACAAAAGTTAATCGATGACTCACTTCAGATTTCAGTATCTAAGCAAGCTAAGCTGCTGAAAGTCTCCCGTGGTTGTTATTACTATCGCCCAAAACCTGTGAGTGAATCAGATCTGAAGCTGATGCGCTGTATGGATGAGTTACATATGCAATACCCTTTTGCAGGTAGCCGTATGATGCGTGATTTATTGAATCGTCAAGGACATCATATAGGACGACGTCATACACGTACTTTAATGAAGAAAATGGGCATTAATGCGTTATATCGTAAACCAAATCTAAGTCAGGCCAATCAAGCTCACCGTAAATATCCATATCTGCTCAAAGGATTGGCTATTCAGCGCAGTAATCAAGTGTGGTCTACGGATATAACGTATATCCCTATGGCAAAAGGCTTTGTTTATTTATGTGCTGTGATTGATTGGCATAGCCGCAAGGTACTTGCGCATAGAGTATCGATTAGTATGGAGGTTACATTTTGCATAGAAACATTAAATGAAGCTATTGAAAAATATGGCCGACCTGAAGTCTTTAATACAGACCAAGGCAGTCAGTTTACCAGTGATGCATTTATTGATGTATTGAAATCAAATGGCATTCAAATCAGTATGGATGGTAAAGGTCGATGGGTTGATAATGTGATGGTTGAACGATTATGGCGGAGCGTTAAATATGAAGAGGTGTATCTCAAAGCCTACAGCAATGTTTTGGATGCGAAGAAGCAATTAAACGCATATTTTGAATTTTATAATTTGAAACGACCTCATTCGAGTCTGGACAAAATGACTCCAGATGAGTTTTACTATGACCAGCTACCACAACAAAATAAGGTAGCTTAACTAGAGCAGAGTATCACTTATAAATAAGCTTTTAGTTGTTCAAACAAGTGGGACCACCTCTGATTGATCTGATCTTTTTCTTGCTGTCTTGAAAGCTCAAAAAAATCAACTTGGTTATCATTGTTATTTTCATGTTGCGTTTCATTTTGCAGAAACACATAAGACTGAGGCTTCTTAAAGATATCTTCAGCACTATACACTGAACATGCAATTATTGATGTTATTAAGGTAGTTAAGAGTTTGTTCATCATAAATGTAAAATTTCAAATAAAAAAAGCAATTTTTATATTTTATAATGGCATTATCATATTTTCAAAGCTTAAAAAAATTAACTTGAATAACAATTATTTGTCTAAATCTATCACAGATTTAGACTGCATAAAAACTCACACTGAGTGAGTTTTTATTTGTTGAATTTTCATTAATCATAGAAAATTATCATGGATACTGATTAAAAATAATCTAAAGCTAACACCAAAAATAATAGAATAATGGATAAAATTAAATATGTATTGATGTTATGAAAGCTCTTAAGATAGTCTAACATTCGTTATCTCCCATAAGAATTTAATAAAATGCTACACGGGTGATCATTTTTTAAAAGTTCAGGAAAACAAAACTAGACAAAAAAATACTCAATGAAATTCACTAATCGACTGATGAAACATTCATATAGATGTGATAGATAACTATGCTAAATTACAGCACTCTATTTTTACTGAAAAAACAACAATTTGATCAAATGAGAGGTGGATCAGGAAATTTGAACAACACTTATAAGTGATATTTTGCTCCCCAAATGATGTTATAAACATCAATATATGGAGTATTTTATGACACGTAGACCAAGAAGAAATCATTCAAATGACTTTAAAGCTAAGGTAGCACTTGCTGCGATTAAAGCAGAAAAAACACTTGCTGAATTGAGTGCTGAATTTGATGTTCATCAAAACCAAATTATTGACTGGAAAAATCAACTGATTTCAGCTTCCTCGCAAGCTTTCGATCAATCAAAAGCTCCAACAGAACCACCCATCGATCTAAAAAAACTACATGCAAAAATCGGTGAGCAGGCATTAGAAATTGATTTTTTAGAAGGTGTGTTGAAGAAACTGGGTCGCTTCAACCACAAAAGTTAATCGATGACTCACTTCAGATTTCAGTATCTAAGCAAGCTAAGCTGCTGAAAGTCTCCCGTGGTTGTTATTACTATCGCCCAAAACCTGTGAGTGAATCAGATCTGAAGCTGATGCGCTGTATGGATGAGTTACATATGCAATACCCTTTTGCAGGTAGCCGTATGATGCGTGATTTATTGAATCGTCAAGGACATCATATAGGACGACGTCATACACGTACTTTAATGAAGAAAATGGGCATTAATGCGTTATATCGTAAACCAAATCTAAGTCAGGCCAATCAAGCTCACCGTAAATATCCATATCTGCTCAAAGGATTGGCTATTCAGCGCAGTAATCAAGTGTGGTCTACGGATATAACGTATATCCCTATGGCAAAAGGCTTTGTTTATTTATGTGCTGTGATTGATTGGCATAGCCGCAAGGTACTTGCGCATAGAGTATCGATTAGTATGGAGGTTACATTTTGCATAGAAACATTAAATGAAGCTATTGAAAAATATGGCCGACCTGAAGTCTTTAATACAGACCAAGGCAGTCAGTTTACCAGTGATGCATTTATTGATGTATTGAAATCAAATGGCATTCAAATCAGTATGGATGGTAAAGGTCGATGGGTTGATAATGTGATGGTTGAACGATTATGGCGGAGCGTTAAATATGAAGAGGTGTATCTCAAAGCCTACAGCAATGTTTTGGATGCGAAGAAGCAATTAAACGCATATTTTGAATTTTATAATTTGAAACGACCTCATTCGAGTCTGGACAAAATGACTCCAGATGAGTTTTACTATGACCAGCTACCACAACAAAATAAGGTAGCTTAACTAGAGCAGAGTATCACTTATAAATAAGCTTTTAGTTGTTCAAACAAGTGGGACCACCTCTATATGCACGCATCACTAAAAAAATATGATCTGAAACTTTTTCTTGGAGTTGAATTAAACGATCTGCATATTCAAGTGCAGATTTTTCATCATGAATTGAGCATGGACCTGTGATCACAAGTAAACGATGATCTAAACCATTGAGAATGTTTTGAATTGTTTGACGTTGTTCAGCAACTTGAAAAGCAAGTTTATGTTGTAATGGGAATTTTTCTTTTAACTCATAAGGCAAAGCTAACTGAGTTTCTATCGTTTGATTTTGTTGTAAAGCGATATTTAGAGCATTCATAATGTATTCCTTTGGACTCTCACTCAGTCCTAACTTTTATTTGAGCGTATGGGATCTATTCAAATGGGCAATCAAATTGTTCATTTGACCAAAGTAAAACCAATAAAAGTTGCTAAAATATACAGCGTTAAATTTCATCATGACATTCTCCAAAACTTTAAATTCAATCTATTTTAAAAGGTTAATATATAGGCATAAAAAAACCTGATCAGGGTTGCCGATCAGGTATTAACTTTGATGGGCAACCATTTCAGTGCCCGAACGACTTCAGGCAACTATCTAAAGAATTGCCAAAAATAATAAGAAGTAGCGATTACAGGTTGCTTTAACATCTTTATGTCGTTCATAAAAATCTATCTTGAATTCACAATACTCGCTGTGCCATGACTTTTCAAGCTATTTTTAAAAATATTTTGATTTTATATAAATGCGCTGAATAAACTGAATTAATTATGCATTTAATGATACATGTCCGGCGAAACGAGAATCTGTTTGCCTAACATTTTTTGTACTTGATCTGCGTTGATCGCTTGGCTAAATAAGAAACCTTGACCGAATTTGCATCCTATCGCGATTAAACTGTCCAATTGTTGTGTGGTTTCAATTCCTTCAGCGACAATATCTAGTGATAAAATTGGACCAAGCTTGGCAATTCCTTCGACGATCGCCTTGATTGAATCTTCCTCATGCATACGGTTAACAAAATTATAGTCAATCTTGAGGCTATCTACTGGATAATCTCGGATATGTGACATTGAAGAATGCCCTGTCCCAAAATCATCTAAAGCAATACGAACCCCTGCATGTTTAAGTTTTTTTAATGCCCGAACCACATATTCATAACCACGATCTGCAAGTACATGCTCCGTTATTTCGATTTCAATCAAATGTGCAGGAATTGCATAGTTTGTCAGTCGTTTTAATAAAGTTTCGGCATAATTATCTCGCATAAACTCTACAGGTGAGGCATTAATCGAAATGGGAACAACCTTTAAATCCAGGTTCATCCAATGCGACATATCGGTAAAAATACGATCATGCATAATTTCACTGATTTTAGTGGCCAATTCAAAATCATTAAACGCCTCTGCTACGGTAGAGGGGAAATAGACCTCTCCTTCTACATCTCGCCACCGCAATAATGCTTCAAAGCCAATAATTGAACAATCATCCAGTTTTACTTTAGGCTGGTAAAATGCCTCAACCTGATTACTTCGTATCATGTATCGTGCAGTATGTAATTGTTTAGCTTTACGTTGTGCAGTCTCCAACATATCAGCCCCAAACATACGCACACCACCACGTCCACGCTCTTTTAAGTCATTCAATGCTGTATCGGCACATTTTAAAAGACCCGATCCATCTTTAGCATCATCAGGGTAAATTGCTCCACCAATACTCATACCGCCGTTTAATAACTTACCAGTATAAGTAATTGGCGCTTCTAATTGTTTTAATAATTTTTTTGAGACTGTTTCAATTTTTTGATTGTTTTCTACATTTTCAACCACTACAGCAAACTCATCCCCCCCCAGTCTCGCAATATAGGCATGTTCATCAAGACAATTGGCTAGTCGTTTCGATAAAACTTTGAGTAAATGATCCCCTGCTGAATGCCCTAAAGTATCATTAATGTGTTTAAAATGATCGAGGTCAAGTAATAATAATCCAATTTTGCCACGGGAATCTCGGGCTTTACTGATCGAAGATTTTAGCCTTTTTTTGAATACACGACGGTTCATCAAACTCGTCATTTCATCAAATTCACTGTTTAATCGTAGCTTTTCTTCAGCAATGCGTTGTTTCGTAATATCTCTTGATACACACAAAATACTGGTCGTTTGCCCTTGTGCATTGACAATAGGCGTCAATATATTGTCCCAATACATGGTGACATTATTTAAAATACTCTTTCCAGCAAATCGGGCATTTTTTCCTTTAGCCGCTTCTTTGATTGCTTTTTTACCTTGCTCACGCACTTCAGGGGGCAACAATCCCAACCATTCCATACCAAAACTTGTGACTTTTTCTTGTCCGAGTAGTGCGAGACTGCCCGATTTATTCATGTGTAAAACATAACCATCTGGGCTAATGATTTTGATACAGTCAACACTCGCATCGAGCATGTCAGTATTGGCTTTTAATAATTGTTGAGTTTCCTGTAATTTTGAAAGGCGTTCATGAATATTGCTACATGTGATTGTCCAATCAAAATATTGCTTTTGATATAACGCACTTTGTGCGTTCAATAAAAACCATTGATATTTACCATCATGGCGTCGGATACGGCATTCTTGTTCAAAACGTTGACCTGTTTTGTATGCTTTCATCCAAATGTTTTGCATCAGCGCTCTATCTTCTGGATGTAAAAACTCCATCCATTGATGAGCGTCAATCTCATTATGATCAATTCCGAAATATTGTTTTAAAGCAGTATTACAATAGCCTTCACCAAATTTAGTCATCCAAATTAAATGTGGAACTTGGTCTAAGGCAAACTTAACTTCATTTGAAATTTGCACACACTGCGGCTTTATAGAATTCCGAGACGAACCCACCTGATTTATATTTCGATCATAAGGTAAATGTGCGCCAGCCATAGATTAATCCTATAATATCAGTGCAAATTCAATATAAACTCTTTTTCTAGATGATATATTTTAGCCACATGTTTATTTTGCAATCATTAACAGAAATGTTAACCCTTTCATTTATCAGAAAATAAATTGAATCAAGTCACATTTATAATAAAAGAATGCGAAATTATAGACAAATTTATCAATAAAATCTATGTTTAAATTATTGTCTACTATTTTTCTAATTTATCTTCATCAGATTAACACTGACATGTTTATTCACAATAATCAATTGAAGTTTGTCGGATAATATTTGAAACAATTGACTATTGTTTAAAATCACTTTTTTATTATTTAAAATAATTTAGCGGCAACTTCAAGTATCGAACCCCATTACTTTCAGCTTCAGGAAACTTCCCTGCATCCATATTGATTTGGATCGCAGGAAGAATCAATTTAGGCATGGATAAGCTAGCATCACGCTGTTCACGCATGCGAATAAATGCTGGTTTTGTGACACCGCTATGGATATGAATATTTTCTTGGCGTTGAGTTTTAAGATCCGTTTGGCAAGCATAGTCTGTACGTGACTCAGAAAGATAGTCATGGCATAAAAAAATGCGAGTATCATCAGCTAATTTAAAAATCTGCATGACAGAATCATAAAGTTGTGCCGCACTACCTTTTGGAAAGTCACAACGAGCAGTACCATAATCTGGCATAAACAATGTATCACCAACAAATGCCGCATCTCCGATCACATAGGTTAAACAAGCAGGAGTATGACCAGGTGTCGGAATATTATAAGCCTCTAATTGACCTATTTTAAAAACTTCATGATCTTTAAATAAATAGTCAAATGACTGATGAGAGTTTAATGCCTTTATATCCAGATGATAAATTTGGCTAAAAGTATCCTGTACGATAGCAATCTTTTCACTCATTGCAATTCGTCCACCAAGCTTTTGCTTTAAGTATTGTGAAGCCGTTAAATGATCAGCATGTACATGTGTTTCCAAAATCCACTCAACACAAAGTTGGTGTTGTTGAATATATTCAATGATTTGATCTGCATGCGTGGTGCTGGTGGTCGCTGATGCTGTATCATAATCCAATACACTGTCAATAATTGCACAACATTTGCTTATTGGATCAGTCACAACATAACTGAACGTATTGCTGTTTTCATCAAAAAAATCTTGAACAATTGGATTCATCACCAACTACACTCCTACAACCTTACGGTGAATAAGGACACCAGCCAACATTGCGATAATAAAGTACAGTGCGGGATAAACACCTGCGCCGATCAAAGTAAATGCAGGAGCTGGACATATACCTGCGATTCCCCATCCTATTCCAAAAAGCACAGCGCCGAGGATCAACTTTGTATCGATTTTCGTATTGATCGGTAAGTCAATTTTTTCATTAAATAAAGTGACTGGCTGACGTTTCACCTTCTGAAATGGTAAAAATGCGACCATGATCGCGCCGATCATGACAAAAGCCAAACTTGGGTCCCAATGACCAAATATATCTAAAAAACCAATCACTTTTGCAGGATTCGACATGCCTGAAAGCATGAGACCAATTGCAAATAAACCACCAAAAACAAAAGCAAATATATTTTTCATGTTCATGCTCCCAACACATGACGCATCACATAAACAGTCATGAATCCTGTCAGCATAAAAGTACAGGTTGCAACGAATGAGCGTTTAGATAAGCGACTAATCCCACAAATACCGTGTCCACTGGTACAGCCTGAACCCAGTCGCGTACCAAATCCAACCAAAAGACCTGCAATGATCAATAAAATTGGATCTGTAGTCATCATTTCAATTTGAGGATGAACCATAGAATTATAAAAAAATGGCGTAATCAACAAACCTAATAAAAACCATAATGCAGGCGTTTTTAATAGGGTTTTAGGGTTTAATACTTGTGCAACTAAACCACTAATACCCGCAATACGACCATTCACCAATAAATAGCCGACAACAGCCAGCCCAAGTAAAGTGCCACCAATGAAAGCAAGGATAAAGTCATGCATCATTTTAAACCCAAACAATATATATTTTTATAATATATGTTTTAATAATTTATTCAATATCATTGTTGTATATCGATATAAACTTTTCTGCAAACACATGAATAATATAAATTTTCAAAATTAAGCGCTATGAGTTTGGCTAGACCAACTCATAACTCGTTGATACATTGACAGACCTTTGAATGAAAAATTGAATACAGAATCATTCTTCATTAAATTCATTCAATACTTTATCAACAAACCATTTGGGAAAATAATGGACAGCTGGATTTAATTTTAATACTTCGGCATTCTCAATTTCAGCAATAAAAGAAGCTTTTTCACCATCACTTGAATTATCAAAAATATATGCGCGATCAGAAACCTCAATAGCGGACATCAATAAATCTAAACTGCGATAGTATCGTTCATAGATCTTATGTTCTGGAACATCATGTCCACCGGCATAAACACGATACTTAACACGTGCAATATTTATTTTAGGATCTACTGTTGCAACATAATATAAATATGTTTTGAACCCTTGACGTTTTGCTTCACCTAAGAATTCGACTTTACTGGCATGTGACATCACTGTTTCAAATGTAAAGCTTATTTTGAGCTTTAAAAACTCCATTCGAATAAAATCAATGATGCGCGCACAAAGATATGAATCTACTTCATCTAATTCAAAAACAATCACTTGATCATGTATGATTTTAGGTTGAGTGAATAATAGAGGTACTAATGTTTCATTTCTTTTACGTTTATTTTGTTTTAAAAACGTCAATAAGGCAGGAGCTGATAAAGCTGCATGGTAATCATTTAAACAGAGTTGCTGAGTAGCAAGCAACTGCTTTTCCAGTTCATCAGCATTTAAATACGCTCCAATTTGATTCGGAGCTAAATAATCTTTGATGGTACTTTTACCTGATCCATTCGGACCAGCAAACATTCTTATTCGTGGTGGTCGCATGTAAAAATTATGCCAAGACCTCTTGTTTCTTTTTACGCTTTAAAACACTACGTTTTAATTTAGGTAATATATATGCTGTAGATAAATCTTGAATAACGGTGACTTCACCATGCAATTGTTGAACAAGTAGTCGATCTTTAACATAGGTGACACCCGCATCAGACAAACTCGCCTGCCTAAATGCATCATGAAATGCATCAATAGCAAGCATTGGAATTGTTGCTTCTTCCCGTAATGAAGTTTTCATGACTGTAAATTGACTCATGGAAAAATCCCCAGTCTGTTTGCGTTGTTTTCGTTATCATAACATAAGACGTATTTTTGTCTATTTATTCAACATCTTTCATACATGTCAAAATACCGCTAAATATTGTATAAATATCAACATGTATATATTTATAAAATTGATTTAGAAATTCACGAAAAAACATATGTTCGAACCCATGCGACATGCTTGGACACAGTTATACTAAGCCAAACCATGATGGAAATGTTTTATGCCCAACGATCTTAAAATTGATGTCATGCGTGACTCTGCCTCATCAGTTGTTACAATCCTAAAATCTTTGGCGAATACTGATCGTTTACTCATTTTGTGTCATTTGGCTCAACAAGAGTTGAATGTTTCACAAATTGAAGAACATACTCAAATTAATCAACCAACACTCTCACAACAATTAATGATGTTACGTAAAAGTGATGTGGTTGCGACACGTAGAGATGGAAAACAGATTTATTATTCGATTAAAGATGACAAACTCACCACTGTTTTAAAAATGCTGTATGACCTTTACTGTCCTAAAATTTAAACTTTTCTATAATTTTAAAAATAAAAACAGAAACTTATCTCTTAAGCACTTATTGTCGCTATTTTTCTTAGCATTTTTTCTGCATAATATATATGAAAATGTGATATTGAAAATCCAATGGCTACTCCTAGATTGCAATTTAGTAAAATGCTTCCTGCTTGGCAATGGTTACAAGACTATACTGTTCCTAAATTTCGAGCCGATTTACTCGCCGCTTTAATCGTTATTGCCATGCTGGTTCCACAAGGAATGGCATATGCAATGGTTGCAGGCTTGCCTCCAGTCACGGGGTTATATGCCAGTATTTTACCAATGATCATTTATGCCATCGTTGGCGGAAGCCCAACTTTGTCCATTGGTCCTGTTGCACTGATTTCGATGATGACCTTTGCAACGCTTGAACCTTTGTATGAGGTTGGATCACCTGTTTATATTCAAGCCGCATGCTTATTGGCAATTTTAGTTGGCATACTTTCGACATTACTTGGCATTTTTAGGTTTGGTTTTTTAATTCGTTTAATCAGCCATCCTGTAATTAAAAGTTTTATTATCGCCTCTGCTGTGTTGATTGCACTCAGCCAAGTGAAGTTTATGTTGGATATTCCACTAAAATCAGGAAATATCGTTGAGTTTATCCAAAGTGCTTGGCAATATCTTCGATTTACCAGTATTGAAACTTTAGTTTTTGGTATCGCTGCAACACTGTTTTTGCTCTATATGCCAAACCTTTTGAAGTCAAAAATCTGCCATACCTTTTCAACTTCTGTGCAATTTTGGATCAAGGCACTGCCTCTTATATTGGTGTTTATTTCAATTGCATTGATTCATTTTTTACATATAGATCAATATGGAATTAAAACTGTCGGTGAAATTCCTTCAGGATTTCCACCGTTTGCCATGCCTTACTGGAACTGGGATTTAGTGATTCAGCTTCTGCCTGGTGCAGCCATGATTACAATGGTCAGTTTTGTAGAGTCTATATCCATAGCTCAGACGACTGCCTTTCAACAACGTAGTGAATTAAATAGCAATCAAGAGCTTATAGCCTTAGGTCTTGCCAATTTTAGTGCTGGTGTTACCTCGGCATTTCCTGTGACGGGTAGCTTATCCCGTACTGTAGTCAATGCAGATGCTGGTGCAAAAACACCGATGGCTGGAGTTTTATCATCTATTTTTATTGTTATTGTCAGTTTATATCTTACAGGATTATTTAAAGAGTTGCCTCTGGCAATTCTTGCAGCAACCATTATGGTGTCGATTTGGAAGTTAGTCGATTTTAAGCCGTTTATTGAAACTTGGCGCTATTCAAAAGCAGATGGTCTTGCAATGTGGGTGACCTTTTTTGGCGTATTGTGTATCGACATTTCTACAGGTCTAATCATCGGCATTATTTCGACATTCATTTTGTTATTGTGGCGAATCAGTCGCCCACATATCGCTGTGATTGGTCTAGTTGAAGGTACTCAACACTTTCGTAATATTTCCCGCCATGAAGTGCTGACCAGTACCAATATTGTCTCAATCCGTATAGATGAGAATTTAACTTTTTTAAATGCTAATACTTTAAAAGAATTTGTGATTTTTGAAGTCAGTCAACATCCTGAACTGCATCATGTTGTGATTAATTGTTCAAGTATCAGCAATATTGATGCAAGTGCTTTAGAAACATTGGAAGAAATCAATAATGAATTAAAGAATTTAAAAATTCAGATGCATTTTACTGAGATTAAAGGTCCAGTTATGGATCGTTTAAAACAGTCGAATTTAATCAATGAACTGAGTGGGACAGTCTATTTGACGCATTACCAAGCAATGCATGCCTTAGATGCTCAAACTTTCAGATAAAAAATCATTTAATTTATCAACAATTTTTAATATGATTGCTGAAAAAGCTATATATTTTTTAATATCTTAATTTTTATGGTGAAAATGTGGTATTTAAGTTTTCGCGTTTAGGTATAGAATAGCCGGCTTGTTCATTGATTTTAGACCAGTTTAGGCAAAAAGGTTCAATATGTTTGCTGCCCTAGCACGTTTAAGTTTAGTTACACGTATTCTTATTGCCATCATTCTTGGTTTTTTAGTTGCGTATTTATTTCCAAATTCAGCCGGATATTTCAATATTTTAGGCGAGCTTTTTATTAAAGCATTAAAATCTATTGCACCGATTCTGGTATTTGTATTGGTTCTCGCTTCAATTGCTAATTTTAAAGTGGGTGGCGGTGCAAGCAATTTAAGACCTATTCTGATTTTATATGCCATCGGAATGTTATTGGCTGCGATCAGCGCAATAATAATTAGTACATTATTCCCAAGTACACTCATTTTCACGCATGCCAGTGAAGCAGCTTTACAACCACCAGGAAGTGTGGCTGAAGTATTAAAAAATTTACTGCTGAGTTTTATTACCAACCCAATCACAGCACTACATGAAGCCAATTTTATTGGTATTCTGGCTTGGGCTGTTGGTCTAGGTGCTGCACTTCGTCATGGTTCGGAAACCACAAAACAAGTGATTACAGATGTAGCAGATGCAGTTAACAGTATTATTCGTATTGTGATTTCATTTGCGCCAGTCGGTATTTTTGGTTTAGTGGTCGCTACTTTTGCACAAGCTGGTTTGGAAACGCTAAAAAACTATGCACATTTGATTGCAGTCCTTGTGGGAACAATGTTGTTTGTTGCGTTGGTGATCAATCCATTGATCGTGGGTATTGTGATGCGTAAAAACCCATACCCTTTGGTACTCAAATGCTTAAGAGAAAGTGGAATTACTGCATTCTTTACGCGTAGTTCTGCGGCCAATATTCCAGTCAATCTTGATTTGGCGAAGCGTTTGGGTGTAAATGATACCACTGCCAACGTCGCGATTCCTTTAGGTGCGACAATCAACATGGCTGGCGCAGCAGTAACGATTACGGTACTCTCTCTAGCAGCAGTACATACCCTTAATATTCATGTTGATATTGTCACCATGGTTATCTTATGTATTGTATCTGTTTTATCTGCATGTGGTGCTTCAGGTGTTGCCAGTGGTTCTTTGCTACTGATTCCAATTGCATGTGGTTTGTTTGGGATTCCTTCAGAAATCGCGATGCAAGTGGTGGCGATTGGGATGGTCATCAGTGTATTGCAAGATTCAACAGAAACTGCATTAAATTCATCTACTGACGTTATATTTACAGCAGCAATTGACCTCTCAAAAAGGTAATTTGCCGAAGGTATGAAGAAAAGAAGGAATTATGCCTCTTCAATATTTACCAGCCTGGATTCAGCTTGGTGCTTTTATGCTTGCAGTCAATGCAGGCATAATTAATGTATTGGGCTTAATCACGGTTCTACACCAATCGATCTCTCATATGACGGGTAATGCCAGTTTGTTTGCTCAAGCACTGGTACATCAACAATATAGTCATGTTGTATATCTGCTGCTGATTATCATCAGTTATGTGCTGGGTTCAAGCTATAGTGGCTATATTTTAGGTAATAGTCATTTTCAACTTGGTCGTAGATACGGCATACCGCTGAGTCTAGTCAGTATTTTTATTTTTTTGTGTTGGGTATTTATTCCCTATCATCCGCAATACGCCTTACTTTGGGCAAGTGCCGCCATGGGTATACAAAATGCCATGGTGAGCCATTACAAAGGTACAATTATTCGTACCACGCATCTTTCAGGTGTATTAACAGATTTAGGATTAGCATTAGGCTATTTTTTCAGAGGGCTTGTGGTTGAAAAACGCCGCATAACTTTGCATTTACTGATTCTTTTTGGATTTATTCTGGGTGGAATCATTGCCAGTATTGTCCATCCTTATTTACAATTGAATGCATTCCTTATCCCTGCTGGATTAAGTTTAGTATTAAGCTTAGTGTATTGGTTTATTTATTTTCGGCATGGCTCGAAACACAGTTAATCGTTGGTTATTATTATGGTTAAAAACGCATTACAAGCGCAATTACTCAAAGCTGGCTTAGTTGATAATAAAAAAGCAAAGAAGCTTTCTAAGCAAGCACAACATGAACAGCGTACTGGTCAAAGTAATGAGGCTGAACTCAAAGCAAAAATTGAGCAAGACAAACAAGAAAAAGTCTCTAAAGACCAGGCACTGAATCAAGAAAAACAAAGAATTTTAGATGAAAAAGCATTGAAAGCATCAATCATCCAAATGATCAAGCAACATAAAATCAAAGATACAGATGGTGATGTTACCTATCAGTTTATTGATGGTTCAATTAAGAAAATTTATCTTAATCAACAAGTCTACAATGCTCTGGTTGCAGGTAGCTTAGTGATTGCACATGATCATGATGCTTATGCCATATTACCTAAAGCTTTAGCAGATCGTATCAATGAGAAAATGACTGGCTTTATTATTGTCAATAATTCTGAAAAGAATGAACAGGTCACAGATGAAGAAGATCCGTATGCAGCTTACGTCATTCCAGATGATTTAATGTGGTAATTTTGGGTCAGATTAAAACGTATTTAATTATGTAAAAAATGGATTGTGTGCTCAGGTGAATCGAAAAGAATCATCGACACAATCCAGCTTAAACAGCGCAATGAACGATCTTGAAATAAGCATTCTGGCACTAACCATATGTATTTTTGTCACGCAATCAATGCATTGGTATCAATAGATATCAAATATAGCTGTGACTTTGAAATCACTTAATCAAAAAAAGTCTTGATTAATATTCCCACACTAAGAACGATCAAGAATAATTAAAGATAAAAACCCAAAATCACAAAACTAAGCAAACAAACAGTTTCTGCAATCTCTATACTCGCACCAATCGTATCCCCTGTAATGCCATCAATTCTTTGAATAAATTTATGTCGGAGATAAATGAGCGTTAAAATAAAAATGATTGCTGTCGCTAATCCAACCCAAACAAAGTATCCGACAGCCAATAGACTGATACTAAAAATGATGATCGACCATGTTTTAGGGATGTATTGTGCAATGGTAGAACCTAAACCTCTTTCACGAACATATTCTGTGGTCAGAAATAAAAAAAGTGGCGTTAAACGTCCAAAAACTGGAAATAACACCAAAGCAGTGTAGAGTTGTTCTTGAAGTAAAACATACAATGCAGACCATTTAATGATACAAACAATGATCAGACTTAATACGCCGATTGGTCCACAGGCAGGGTCTTTCATTATTCTAAGGGTATTTTCTTTATCGCCAAAACCACCTACCCATGCATCGGCAGTATCGGCCAAACCATCCAGATGAAGTCCACCTGTTAACCAAATCCAGATCACCAGAATAAAAGTGCTTAATAAAACAACAGGTAAAATATGCAATAGGCTGGCTACTGCATAAAGCACTAAGCCAATTAATAAACCAACCACTGGATAGAATAATAATGAACAGCCATTCTGCTGCGGTGAAGGCATTTTTCTTAAATGAACAGGAACAATCGTTAGAAACTGCAATGCAATAAAAAATGGAGTCATTTACCATCCTCCAAAAGTTCCAGTTGCATGGTTTCACTGTCTAAAATAAAGCGATTTAATTGCCCTAAATCAGCAGTCATTTTTAAAATATCATCTAAAGATTGTTGCAGTGCCATACATTTTAATAACTTAATCACACCGCCATGTGTGACCACTAAAGCAGTTTGACTGTTTGATGCCAGCATATGTTGTTGAATCGAATACAATGCCTGATTGATTCGAGATTGAAAATCTAAATATTTTTCAGCATTGGGTGGGGTAAAACGAGTTGGGTACTGCCAAAAATTTGCCAAAAGTTCAGGAGAATCTGTATAAATCTGTTGAACAGAAATACCCTCCCAGTCCCCAAAATGTATTTCTTGAAGCCGTTGATCCTGCATCAACGGAATCCTGACTTGTTGTGAAAAAGACTGAGCAAATTGTGCACAGCGTTTTAAAGGAGAGCTGAACACATAATCCCACTGTGTTTGAACTGAGTTTTGATCTAAGAATATGCTCTGGTGCATTTGCTGCCAGCCCAATTCTGTTAAATCGTCATCAGTCGAGCCGCGCAAAGTATGACTTAGCGTGGTTTCGCCGTGACGTAATAGATCAACCCTCAGTTTCATTTATCTGCTCTTGTTTTGAATATTTTAAACTTTTTCACCAATCACAGCAGCTTCAGCAAATGTTGCCATATTGTTATGTAAGCTACATGCGAGTTTAATGACCCCTAGTGAGGCTCCTGCTCCACTTCCTTCCCCCAAACGCAAATTCAATTTTAATAATGGATCAGCATTGAGTTCTTGTAATATACGCAAGTGACCATATTCAGCAGATTGGTGCCCAAACAACATCCACTGACGAACTGCAGGATTCAACTGAACTGCTACCAAAGCTGCAACAGAACTGATAAATCCATCCACAATCACAGCTAAACCGACCTGAGCACAACGAATATATGCACCCGTCATTGCTGCAATTTCTAAGCCACCGACTGCACAAAGCGCCTTAAATACATCACTTTTAACATAATTTTTATGCATTTCAACAGCATTTTTAATTATATTTTTCTTATGTATCAATTGCTCTTCTCGAATCCCTGTACCTACACCTGTTAATTGCTCTGCTGGTTCATTTAATAAAAAGCTTGCAACGGCTGAAGCAGCACAGGTATTTCCTATTCCCATTTCTCCAGCAATATAAATCGAAGCATGATTGGCAAAGGCTTTTTCAACACTTTTACGTCCTAAATCCATAGCTTTAGCACATTGTTCTTCAGTCATCGCCACTTGTTTTGCAAAGTTTGCTGTTCCTGGTGCAATACAGTGACGTTCAACACCTTGATATTCGTAAGCGTCTCCGACCGTACCACAATCAATCACTTGCAATGTCGCTGCATATTCTTTGGCAATCACACTGATACATGCGCCGCCAGTTGCAAAATTTTGCAGCATTTGTCGTGTTACCGCTTGCGGATAGGCTGACACATTTTCTGCCATTACCCCATGATCACCTGCAAATATTGTAATCCAAGGATGTTCAAGCTGTGGTTTAGGATTATTTTGTAGACTTGCCAATTGCACAGCGACATTTTCTAGAGCAGCAAGTGAACCCGTCGGCTTGGTCAATTGCGATTGACGTTGTTCAGCCTGTTGTTTCATCTCTGCACTTGGAACTTTGCATGCTTCTAACCACCAACTCATTGTTTTTCTCCATATCAATCATTTTTAAACATATAAATATCAATTCGATCTATGATTTCGACCACTAGAAATCATAGAGCTTCGTTTTTTAAAACCATTGGAAAACCAGCAACACAAAATAAAACTTTATCAGCAATTTGCCCCAACTGCTGATGCAAGCGCCCAGACTCATCAACGAATTTACGGGTGATTTCTCCCATAGGAACAACACCAAGTCCAGTTTCATTACTCACCAAGATCACTTGAGACTCTAATTTAGGCAGGATTTGCAGTAGTTTTTGACATTCCTGAATCTGTAGATTTTGATCATCATGTATTAACAAATTACTCATCCACAAAGTTAAACAATCGACTAGAATCAAATGCCCTTTTTGATCATTTTTTTCCAATATATCCGCAAGATAATGTGTTTCTTCAATCAATTCCCATTCACTTGGGCGTTGCGACTGATGGTGAGCTATGCGTACTTGCATTTCCTGATCCCAAGCTTGGGCAGTCGCAATATAGATCACTTTTAAATCTGAATCTTTTGCAATCTGTTCTGCAAGTTTACTTTTTCCAGAACGTGCGCCCCCCAAAATTAGTTGCAGCATGGATTCTGCTCCAAAGATACTTTTTTAGTATTTGAGTTGAGTGAATAGTATTCTAAATCAAATAATTTGCCTTGTAGATCGTTTGCTTTATAAAAACCAAAATGCAGTTGATCTATCGTGATTTCAAACTGTTGTTGCTGTGTCATTTCAATTTCTTCTAAAATTTGTTGTGATGGAAACTCTGCCTTATAAAGTCCTAGAGTAATATGTGGACAATATTGTGTAGGTGCTATTTCTTGGGTTGAATATGATAAAATTTTTTTAATATTGCTTAGGCTATTTTGATCATCATGAATATCAACAAAAAGTGCACTGCTAAAACTATTTATCTTACCCGTCTTGAGTTTAAAAGGTTGAAGATTACTTTTCTTTAAATCTTGCAGATGCTGTTGTAATTGTTTGAATTGGAAATCATCATCGAATTGTGGAGATAAATCTGTTAAAAACCCACAAATATATATCGTGATATGAAATTGTCGTGTGTTGGGATGAAATAAAAAATTTGAAAACTTTTGTCTCAATTGATTTAGATAATCAACTAAGGCTGGATGCTTAATTTCAATGTACCATAAAGCGTAGTTTTCCCTCCCTTTGTGCCACTCAGGATAATCATATGCTTGTGTTACTACAGTGGTACTTTGGGAATGTAAGAACATGTTAAAATTCACATTCGTTTGAATGACTCTATTAAAGCATGGAATCCACTGATTTAATTACTAAATTGCATGAGTGTTGTTCAATCAAAAGAGAATTTTATTCAATTTAATTGTTCAAGCTTACTTTTAAAATCTTTCATTGACTCAAAATAATCATCTGCCATGTCCAACATGCGCTGATTTGGCGCTTTAATATCTCGAATCAAAATAGCTACACCACTTGCATCGTGTGCTGAACGAAGCCCATTTTCTGAATCTTCAATCATAAAGCAGTTTTTTGGTGCTAAATTGAATTTTTCACACGCAGTTTTAAAAATTTCTGGATGAGGTTTTCCTTGTAATACCTCATCACCACACACTAAAAATTTAAAATAATGCTCAATATTGGCGATTTGAAGGTATTTCTCCGCAATCTCCCGCGCACTTGATGTAGCGACTGCCATGGGAATCTGACGTGAATACAAATACTTCAATGTTTCGAGTACACCCTCTTTTAATGGCACGCCATTTGACTCAATCATTGCCAATTCAATTTGAGCTGCACGTTTACGAATCTGCTGATAAGGAATATTTGCGCCATAAAATTGCTGTGCTAAAAGTTCAGAGCTTGACTCATTAAGCCCTAAGCATTGCATTAAATAATCCAGTGAGAATTCAAGCTGCATAATGTCTAAAGAGGATTGTTGTAAAGCTTTAAATCTAAGCCGTTCTGTATCCAGTAAAGTGCCATCCATGTCAAAGATCGCAGCTTGAATAATATGTTGATGAAACTTCACACTTGACCTATAGAAAATAAATAAAAGGGAGACGTATATCTCCCACACATTAAAATAGCAAACTATTGAATATTATAGCATTGCTTAAGCTTTAAATAATCATAATAATAACTCTTGGTTTTATAACGCGCATAATCACATTCTTGTTTAAAACTCCCTAAAAGCAACAAGAAAGATTTTTAAAATTGATTGTTACTATATTACCCAACTTTAGTAAAGGTGCACATGATGCTGGTGGTAACGGTGATTTCTTAGCTGAGGAAGCCATGCAAGTCAAATTCGGTGATCGTAAAAGCAATCATACTGACAGACTCATGGTACCGAGAACACACCACATTTTAAAGCTGCACTAGAAGATGGCGATATTGTGAATATGCCAACGGATCAGGACATCGTAGAAGACCATCAAGCTTTTATTATGATCAAAGGTGTGGCACGTATCCCCTCAACTGGATCAAACAGCAATGATAAAGTTCGTCAGGGGATAGTGGTATTGCACATTTATTGGCTGATTATGCGAGTAAGAATCCATCTGCCCTAATTGAATTTATTACACTTCCAAGTCATTAGCAGATTGAAATGAACCCTAATGATTTTGATAGGGTTAGTGATGTCAGGTATTTTTAATAAATTCTGTTGTACTTACCTTGAAAGATATGATCAATTTGTTCCATATATTCTAATGCTAGAAACAACTTTGGACTTTCATATTGATTGGATAGGAAATAATCAATAAGTCCATTGGCATTAACAGATACATCAATAATCTGAATTGTTGGGTCGTAATCTTTTAGTTTACTTATCTCAAAATTAATTTCGGCTAGTAAAGCTTTTTTCTCGATAGACTGCATATATATTGCTCACAAACATTTGAAGGTATGAAAAGATGTTATTCAATTTTATTGAAATAAACAAATTTTTCGTTTTCTTCTAAAGTATAAGAGTAGCAATATGTATTATTCTCTAAATCACTAAATTCAACTTTAATAACCTCATCTTTAAATATGGGATTTTTTTGATATGATAAAGTATAAAATTTTATTTTAGTAACATCAGTGGGCTTCATCTCATCTATATTTAATATTTGGCGAACTTCTAAGGTTGAATTTATTGTCATACTCCACACCTGTGATGTTATTTTAATGAATTTTATTGGAATATTTAAATTTATAAAAACTAAATAAAAAGAATTCTTAATGTTTGAATATTCAATATTTTTTATGAGGTTAGTGCCACTTAAGCTGAGTCGAGGCAAAGATTGATATTCTTTTTCTTGAAGTACACTTTCAAACTGTTTCTCAGCAAGTAAAAACATATTTTGCTGAGCTTCGACAGATTTCTGCATTTCATAAACCTGTTGCTTAAGTGTAGCATTTGAAATCTTCAACTCTTCTGCTTGCATTATTAATGCTTTAGTATTCTGTTTTAGCTCAATACCTTGTTGTTTATAACCTAGGTATAAAAATAAAAAAGCGAGTGGTGCAAATGACCCTGCTAAAAAATCACCTAGTTCATTAGATGATAGCATAAAATTTTTGCCATCACTACGAATAAAAAGAGCTGTGTAAATGACTATAAATAATAAGTAGATTACTACAAACCAGAATGACCATTCTTTATAAAAAGTTGGACTTACATTTTCAATATTAGTTTCTACAATTGAATCTTTATTAGGCCCTGACATAGAATCTTTTTCCGTCTTATTAGAAAGTTATAAAAATAAAATAATAAAACGAAGCGACAAACCTTGTTGGAGCAAGATTCGTCCCTTTGGTAAATTCACTACCGCAGGCAAAGCCTCGTTATCCTGTACAGGATAAAAAGAGGCTATCAGAAAATGAGAAGATTTTGCAGTAGGTAAGATAATCAAGCTCAACTCAATATATTAATTTTGTCTTCGAGCCATTCTTCGTTGTTGTGCATTTTGAACACGAGCAGGTTCAGTATAGACTCTCTCAAGTAAAATATAAGTGAAGTCTAGGAGATCCGCAGCATCATCCTTAGTTAGTGTGCCATCGTGTGCTGCATCATTGCCGTCATCTTTTATACCTCGAGATAAGTCTTCTAAATCTCTAGGTAAAATATTTTTAGTAAATATCCAATTCAACCGACTATGGATAGATTTATTATCATTAGCTGATGGACTTAAATTTTGATTTTGAAAAAGAATATGTTTTGTTGTTATATCTAGACAAAGTCTAAACATAGCTCCTGAAGCATTGAAACAACCTATAGCAAAACATTTAGCAGCTTCATTAAAAATTTTTTCAATATCTGAAGGAATATACTCTGGCGGTAACTCAGCATTAGGTAAAATTGGAGAGTAATTAAAATTTTCAAACCATATAAAAATATCTACATGAGAATCTAGATAATTCTTAATCTCAGTCATAATAGTTTGAAAATTATTGTGAGTGTTACGTTTTAAACTGATGGCTCTTTCTAATTTAATTACAGCATTAATCGTAAAAGTTGCATAACATGCTCTACATGTCGAAAAAAGATACCATTCTCTAAACTCATAAAGTGAAATTCTCAGTGTATGTCCTTTTACATCAAATGTGCTTTTTTTAGCATTACAGTTTGGGCAATCAAAAACAAATGTACTCATTCACAATTCTCACTGGAACCATTTCCGTCTTATTAGAAGTTATAAAAATTAATAATAAATCGAGGTGACGAATATTGTTGGTGCAAGATTCTCCCCTTTGATAAATGCACTACCGCAGGCAAAGCCTCGTTACCCTGTACAGGATAAATAGAGGCTATCAGAAAATGAAATACTTTTGCAGTAGGTGAAATAATGAAAACCAAGCCAATCGTGCCGTGGATGGGTGGAAAACGTCGTCTGGTGTCGCAATTGATGGCAAATATGCCTAAAAACCAATCTTATGTAGAATTGTTTGCTAGAGGTGCAGCATTAGTGGCGACTGATACACTTGGTCAGATGCATGGAAAATTACAAGCTCAAATTAATAATGGTTCAAAAGTTGAATGGATTGATGCTCAGACAATAGGTAGATTTGGTTACGCCTTTAGTCACGGAACGATTCGTGATAAACCCGCAAAACTAGAATTTGCAAAAATAGATAGAAATATTGGGATAAGAGAATTCTTAGCTCATACAACACAGTGCGTAGGCAAACTTTTAAAGTTATGTAAAACCTTTGCAAGAGATGAAACAGTATATTTCCTTATTTGTATCAAAAATTTCTTAAATTATCTCGTCGCGCATCACAATGCCGAAGAAACTAGTCAAATAATATGACACTGATATGACTTTATCGATATTATTTTTCTCTATTCCATTTAAAAACAATGAAATAAACATAAAATACGGCAAAAATACCAATCAATAAATAATATGGAAAAATTATGTTGAATTGATACAGTGCTGTACTCAACAAAGGGGCAAACACTAAGCTGAGCGCTTGCACCATTGTACATAAGGCTGCTATTTTCGTTTGATCATGGATTGAGACCGACTGTGATGCACCTGTGGTAAATGCAGGCATCAAACACGCCACGGCGATCCCATAAAAAATATAAGCGAGCTGAAAGATGATGATCTCTTGGGTATATGTCGACATCAACAACCCTATCAACATTGCCGATAATCCAGCCACCAATAAGGTTTGCAATGACCATTTTAACCATTTTGAAATTGCTACTTGCATAACAACCAATGCAATACCAACAATTAATGAACATTGCGAAAAATACAATGCACTTTGTTCAATACTGAACTTAAATTTATCTTGGATATAAAAGCCAGCCGTTAAATTCAGGGTAACAATGGCGACGTATAAACTGAATCCTAAGATTAGCCAGATAAAAGCTTTGTTTAACGTATGTTTATTTTGATTTTGTGCTTGATACTGCTCACCAATATCCAGTGGTTGATTGGCTAAATCTGTAGGGTTTTGATGCAAATTTTCTGGAAATTCGACCGAATTTTGATTATTTTTTTGGTAAAAGCTTACGATCAATATACTCAAGGTTGCGAGAATCACCACAGCCAACCACATGGGAATTAAGATCCCATAAACGATCAATAATGTCGTTAGAAATGGTCCTAAAATTAATCCTAAACTGTTGAATGCACCAAACTTTGCCATCATTTGGCTACGTTGTTTTTCTTCTTCATAGCGTGTCATCACATAACTTTGTAAAGCAATCTGCGGCATTGCCATAAAAATACCTGTACTGCTGCGACTTAATAACAGTAAAGCAAATAACAGTCCTGCTGGTACACTATAATGCAATCCATAACTGAGTACACCTGAGAACAGTCCCCATGTGATGGTCATACCAATAAAACCTAAACTGAGTAAATAATATTGATTTTGTAATTTAGTTTTTTTTGAGATCCACATTGCTGTTAAACTCATCAACAAAGCACTTGCAGAAACCAATAAGCCTGCTTGAAGTTCTGACATTTTAAGCTGCCGAATCAAGGGAGCAAGCAAAGGCAAAATCATGGAAAAACTCATTCCATTTGCTAGACTTGCAGCTAATAAAATCGTATTGTTTTTATTCATTTAGACCTTATTGAAATATCAGAGTGAGCAGATAATCAAATACATTATGCAATTGAGACGCATTTCCATATTGATCAAATTAAAAAGCCCCTTTTACGTGATTGATTGGCAAAAGAGGCTAAAGGTTTAATTAATATTTAACGCTATAGCTTAGACCATAGGTACGACCTTGTGCAGGTAAGCTTGAGATTGCACCATAAACAGTTGAAACAGCTTGGCTATATACTGATTTATAATCTGTATTCCAGACATTATACACACCAAATCCAAGTGTCCCAGGTCCAACTTTGGCATTAGTAATCACATCCATCGTTGTAAATCCTTTAATCTCAGCGGGTGGACGAGTTGAGCCACTGTCGATCGCATCTTGACGCGCTTTGTCTGTCCCACCTATGGCTAAGGCTTGTACTCGCACACCAATGCCATCATCAAACTGCCAATCTGAATAAACCGTTCCTTTTAATGGTGCGATTCGGATTGCATCCAATTCTTGCCATTTACCTTGAGTATTCTTATATTGCCCAGTGGTATATGCTGCTGTTCCACCGACAGTCCAATTCGATGAAATTGGATAAGAGAGATTCGCTTCTGCACCATACACACGTTCATCCGTGTCAATAACCTCTATAGCATAATTCGGTGGTCCAAATTTCAGACTCTTGTCTGAATCATTATAAAACGCAGTAATACCTGCATTTAAACCTTTGGCACCTTGAATTCTCCAACCCAATTCATAGTTATTAACTTTAATTGGATCAATCGTCTGACTACTTACTACAAAGTTTGCAGGTACATCACGCAGCATACGTTGTATGTCTGGTAAATTTGAACCTTGTGAGAAATTGGCAAAAACTTGTTGTGCATCGGTCAAATGATAGACAGCCCCAATATTAAACAAAGTTGCATCATGTTTAACCGTTCCACCATTTAAGGTTTTTGCTTGATAAGTTGGCACTATATCAGCAACGACTGCTTCTGTGTAAGGTGTTGACGAATCAACATCACTTTCAACGCGCTCATATCTTATGCCTGCTTGTAAATCAATACGGTCGGTAATATCCAATTGGCTTTGCGCAAAAAAACCCAGCTTACTGGTTTCTACATCTGGACCGAATTGATAGCGCTTAAGCGGTTTAAAGGCTAAACCATTACTTCCCATAAATGTGGCTAAATCATAACGTTGCATATCCTGACGGTCTTGCTCATTTTCATAATCTACCCCATAGGTCAGACCTAACTTACGACCTTGTAAATTAAAATCTTTTTGTAAAGCAAGTCGAGCGCCCCAAACATCAATATCTGTATCAGATTGATAGACTAAATAAGTGCTACCTGGCGTTGGTAATGCAGTATGAGCAATTGGATTCACTGCTGGATACCAACGAGCTTGCTCATTACGATAATAGGCTTCAGCATTTAAAATCTGCGTAAAGAAGTCATCATTTTGGTATTGGGTATTAAAACTATAGCGTTTGGTTCTTGGCTGATCATCGAGCTGTAATCCTTTAACGGCTTTTTGGCTCGGTTGTGCGCCAAATAAGACCGCAAGTCCTGGACCATAGTCTGGACCATAATCACTGTCTTGTTCATCGTTATAATATTGACCACCAAAACTGAGACTTTGACCATCGGCAATTTTCCAAGTCAAACGTCCATTCACATCGATGGTTTCAGTATCTTGACGATCCGTCTGCGCAACTTCAGGTCCGACTCGATCGCCATGACTGTCTTGGATTTCACCACGTTTAGCATAGCCAATACCGAGTGTTCCTTTTAGAGCGTCTTGATTGAATGAAATGCTTTGTGATGCTTCATAAGCCATTGCATCACTTTTAAAGTTGTTGCCAGACGTGACACCGACTTTAGTTTCAAAACTTAAAGGTTCTTCGCCACCATTTTTTGTGATGATATTGATGATTCCACCTGTTGCGCCAGAGCCATAAATACTACTTGCGCCAGAAACCACCTCAATTCGCTCAATCATAGATGGGCTAATGCTATTGAGTTGTCGTGAACCATCGCGATAACCTGTTTGAGGTACACCATCAATCATGTATTGGACCACACGCCCACGCATCGTCATACCATAGTTTGATGTTGTACCCGTATTCGGCGTTAAAGACGGTACCAACAAGCCTAAAATATCTGCGGTGCTTTTACCTGCATTGGCTTGCTTTTCGATTTCAGCATGATCAATGCTATACACTGTTCCAGCGATTTCGGAAATACTTTTTGCAGAGCGCGTGGCGGTTACAACGATGGGTGCCAAGCTTTTCACTTCTGATACGGTATTATCATTATTATTCGCAGGCTCTTGCGCATAAAGTTGAGTACATACAGCTAAACTTAAACAGGTCAGTTGTATATGTATTGATTTTTTTCTCATGAGTTATCCTTCCATAATCTTTGATTTTGGATTTATTTGCGATTTTGAAATAATGAGATGTGATAAAATTACACTCACTACAGATGCTACGGCCAGTACAATATAAAAATTGCCATAACCTAATGATTTGGCCAGAAAACCTGAGCCTGCCCCACCAATGAAATAGACCAACAATTCAAAACACACCAGAATTGTAAAATCAGTTCCTGCTTGTTCTTTTGAGCTATTTTGCATAAAGTATGCATAGAGCGAAGTCATTGCAATATAACGAATTGCCAAAAATGCAATGACAAAAATTCCCAATAATAAATGCCACTGGTTTAACCAACCGAGCAAAATAGCAAGTCCCAATAATCCGTAGATTAAGGTTCGTAGCCAGCCCGCCCAAACCAGCAACTGTGTTGCCTTTATTTTTTTCAATAAGAGTGCTGCTGAAACCGCAGCCAGCAACCCCACACCTGCACCCACTACAGACATCAATACCCCAATCTGTGACAGTGACCAGTGTTGATCAATGAGCATTGGGTTAAGCATTGCCATTGCAGGTGCTTCGACAAAGCGATAGCAGACAATTAACAATAAAGCCCAACGAATTTCTGGTCGTTTAAATGCACGAATCAAGCTTGGAGGGTTTTGTGCAATATGTTCTTTGGGTTTTTCTTTGATTTGAAACACAGCCAGCATGGTTAAAGCTGTCATCACCGCTAAACAGGTTAATGCTGTTTGCCAACCATGATATTGATAGAGCCATAATGTCGCCGCACCACCAATCATACTCCCGATGGCAACACCAATACTCTGCGCCATACTGCCAAAGCGATAATCTTGTTCAGAAAAAGCTTCAACAGTATAGCCGTCTATGGCAATATCTTGCGTTGCTGCAAATGTTGAAATCCATAGTCCAATCACGACAAACACAGCCAAACCATATGAAAACTGGGTAAATGCCAGTGCCAATACACCCAGTACCAAAGCAATTTGCGTAAACAGCAACCAGGTTTTTCGTTTTCCTAATTTTTTAACATATATTCGATCAATCAACGGCGCCCAAAAAAACTTAAACGCCCATGGAATATATAACAGTGACAACATTCCAATCCAGCGTAAATCAACCCCTTGATGCCTTAAAATTGCAGGCAGTGCCACATTGTAAAAATACAAAGGCAAAGCATGTGCTAAATACAGAACAATCACAACACTCAAGCTTAATATTGAAATCTGCTGTGTCATTGATGTATTTTTTGAATTATCTATGTTCTGCATATCCACCTCTGCACCGCCCACTGCAGTGCATCGCAACGATCCAACGTGACGTAATAAGGAACACGCCAAGCCACATGTAAAGCTGGTGAATTCAGGCGTTGTTGATCTGCATCATCAAGCGCAATCCGCACCAATCCCACACAATATTTAAAAAATTTGACTTTATTTTTTTTATACCAAGCGGCTTGAACTTGGCGATATTCCTCTGGGAAAGTCGTACCATCTAGACTTTGCATCACCAGTGCAAAATTTTGTTGATGATGCAAAAAGTTTTCAACTTCTGCGAGCCATTGCTCAAATTCAGCAATTGATACATCTTTTGAAAACGTCATATCCATAATTTGAATATGTGTAGACTGGTAACTCATATGGAGGGTTCAACTCGCTCTGTTTGGTTGGGAAATTTCTTTTGCGCAAGATATTGCTGGGACTGCGTAAGAAAATCACCAAATTTTTGATAAAAGGTCTCTCTAAAACAATAATACAGCATGGCATCTTTTTCAGGCATTGGAATTATACCCTGAGCTTCATAGCACATGTCTTCTACCACTGCTGCATAAGGTTTGACTTTAGAGTCAGGTTCACCCACGATTTTCAGAGATGCTGCATTTTCAAAAATATAAAAGCTTAATAAACGCATGACTGCTCTTAAATAACCTTTACCAAATGCTGATTTTTCACCAAAAAGTAGATGCCAACCTAAATCTAATTCATGTCCCGAATAATAACGCCCCAATCTATCACGTTTTCCTTCATAAATTTCGGTATAACCTACATCTTGCCCGTCTACGCCAACAATTAACAAACGATGGTGGTCGTCAGCCAATTGTTTTTCAAAATATACTTTGAGTTCAACTTCAGACTTATTCAATTGCCACTGCGGAATTACATGCGGTTCATGCATCCACTTATGTAACAGTGCCATATCATCAGGATATTTCACTTGGCGCAGATAAAATTGTGTACCATTCTCATAGTATTCATAAAAATCAGGTAATTGGCTTGATAGTGTTTTCATTAATGTCACCTTGATAAAATTCATTAATTCAATATTTAAGATTCATTTTCAATGCTATACAGACAGACTTGCTGAATGCTTTTGTGTTAAATGCTGTCGTTGCGATTGTTGCTCTGCCCACTGTTGTAATGTGGTTGGACTGACAGGATTGGCAATTAAATCTAAAAAGACAGGAACAGGACGCTCAGCTTCATCGTTATAACTGGTGGTAAATAAACGCACCCGATTTAAGCAGATCTTGTCATATTGGCTTCTAAACATTGCAAATTTTTCAATACGTGCTGAAAGCTCAGGGTGCTGTTGATGAAATTCAGCAATCACATCCGAAATTGTTTGCCAAAATTCCACTTCGTTATGTTCTGGAAAGTCTTGAAGGAATACATTACTGATATAACGGTAATGCACCATGAATAAACCTGTAAAAATAAAGTGACTGAGCTCCAAAGCCGAATGGCGAAGTAAAATTTTTCCTTCTTCTGGAAGTTCTGAAAGCTCAGGGAAGTCTTCATCTACCAGATTAATATCATCAATAAAGTCTTTCAGTACCATGGCTTTGGGTACACCATTTTCGTGAATTAGCATGGTATTTTCACCATGTGGAGAAAATGCAAGACCATATTTATACAAGCAGATCAGTAAGGGTTTTAAACTGACTGTTGCGAATTGTTTTAACCATGCCAAAGGTGTTAGACCTGATGCTTGAACAAGCACGTCTAGAACAGATCTGCCTTGAATATCACGATGTAATAACGCAGCTTGGGAGAGTACTTGCTGATGATCTGCGACATAAGGATCGATACTTTCACGCCACAAACAGCCAAATAACTCCTTGAATTGATAAGGCGCACCTTCGATTTGGTCATAACAAGGCTGCTGAATGGTTAGCGTCGCAACTTCACCTAGAAAAACCACGCCAGATTTTTGTAAATCTGCATCTTGTTTGAGTAAATTTTTTAGCCAAGCCGTCACAGCTGGGGCAGCTAAATTTCGTTTTGATGGTAATCCTCGATAAACTGCTGTATTAAAAATACTTACTGGTAGTTTAATGTAATGACGTTGTGTGTTTGATGTATTGCATAATGTACGAATAGATTGCATTGGTACATAATCATCTTGACCAATATCAAGCTCTACAATTCGCTGATGGACAATTTCGTTGCTATAAGTCGGTACAATCCATTGGTGCCATTGCCAAGCATGTACAGGGATTAAATAATAATCCTCTGCATTCAAAGCATGGCTTTGCATTGTTTCACGAAATTTATTCAGTTCTTCAGCATCAAACTCATACAGATAAAGGTCACCTGCTTGCCATTCAGGTGTTGAACGAAATTCAGCCAAATCGCGATGTACAGCTAGCCAGAGTAATTTGACTTTAGGTGAGACTTCGGGTGCAGCACTGAGGTAGTCGTCATAACCAAATCCCATACGCCCTTTGCTCATAATAAGCCATGGATGTCCACGTAACATCCCTTCAATCTTATGGTGTGATTCTGTGAGTACCGCTGTACTATTTAAGCGATTTTCATCAAAGACATGCGCTTCTGCCAACCACGTATTATTCATTTCTTTGATCAAATAAGCTTTGGTAAAGGGCTTTACTTCGGCTTGATTAGAAAATGCTGCAATAAATTGATGCAGATTCCAAGCCGCTTGGGTGGAATCTGCATTCAAATCACGTACTGAGCCTTCTTCAATCAACCAATGCCCTAACAAATATTGTTTGGCATTAAACTGATAACGGCGGTCATCCAGCGTCAACTGAAATAAATCACCGCCTAAGTTTTCAGCCTGAATAATTTCCTCATATAAAAATTCAGCAATTGCCATTTCGATCAGGCGTTGTCCTGCACTCCGCCACTGCTTTTGATTAATTTGTAACTGTGCAAAACTCATATGCTTTTCTCAATATTTGAATATCTTTGTGGGTTTTGTTTATGCTGAGAACTTTGCGACAAAGTTGCTGATGTCATTTTCAGATTTTTTGCCGAATGCTCAATTTCATTAGATGGTCTATATGAATGTACTGCTGGATTTTTCTGAATCGCTTGTACTTGTGGATTTTGCAAAGGATCAAAATGCTGGAAACATTGCGACTGTTCAGGTAGGTCATATAAGGCATAACCCAATAACTGATTAGCAATCGTTGCCGCACGATATGCACCCAAACCCAAGTCTGGTGTACCTACACCATGACTATGCATTTCCATATTTTGTACATAGATTTCGCCAATACCTGTATATGCAGTACGATAATCAACTGTAATATCCCAATGTCCCTGTGCATTGGTTTGAATATGTGGTTTAACATGCTTGAGAAATTCAAACTCTGGACTTGTATAGCCTGTCGCGCAGACAACATAATCACTGTCAATACTGAACTGATTTAAGCTGACACGATCCTGAAAAATCAGTTTGATTTTCCCTTTATCTGTCAGCGCAGCATCAATTAAATTCGATTGGCTATGCAAATGTGTCGCAAGTTGTTGATTGGCAATATTTCTATGGTAAAACTTTTTATAAATTTCTCGAATGGTCTGAGCACTAATACCTTTATAAAGATAGGCTTGCTTCGCTAACTGCACATCCTTATTTAAATCATCAAATTTATAAAAATGCTGAATATAATCTGGACTAAAGTGTTCCAATCCTAAAGGCGTATATTCCATCGGGAAAAAGCCATTGGCACGTGTCAACCAGTTTAAGTTAAACTGTGGTTTAGACACTTGATCAAATTGATACTGTCGATCAAATAAATCTAAAAAGATTTCAGCTGCTGACTGACCCGAGCCTAAAACCACCACATTGCCTTGCAAATCTTGCGTTGAATGTTTCAGATAGTCTGCTGAATGCTTGCAACGTTCAGGATACGCTTGCATAAACTTACGCACACATTGTGGTACATAAGGAACATTCCCAGCACCCAATACAAGATTTCGACAATTGTAGCGTTGCTGAATACCATCTTGGTGCACAGACACTTCAAAACCATAGCTTTTCGGGATGATATCCGTCACTGTAGACAGATACTGAATACATTCAAGCTGATCAGCAACCCATTGACAATAATGGTTATATTCCTTACGCGGAATATGTGGCTGCTCAAGAAAATAAAACTTATATAACCTTTGCTGATCTTTTAAATAATTAAGGAAGCTAAATGGACTGGTTGGATCTACCATAGAGACCAAATCTGCCATAAATGGAACTTGTAATAAGGTATTGGGCAACTGCATACCTGCATGCCAATCAAACTGTTCCTTTTTTTCAAAAAAGAGATATTGCAAATCAGATTTTTTGTGTAACAGACTGGCTAAACTTAAATTAAATGGACCTAAACCAACAGCAATAAAATCAAGCATAGATCGCATCCTTCTGTTTAAGACACAAAGGATTCGGCAATTGAACATAAACTGATTGCTGTTCAACAGGTGCAATCAACTCATCTAATTCATATAAACGCGTCAGCAAGTTACCTTTATACGGCAACGTAGGCTGATATAACAAAGCATGTAATAAAGTGCTTTCAGGATACTGTTGCAGCAAATCAGATAACTTATCCTGTAAGACATGTATGAGTCTTTGCTCTGAAATACTGCCAGTCGCGCCAATTGCATTAATAATGCCGAAAATAGTATTGCCAAAGAAATAGTAGCTAAATCTTTCATCTACAAAAGACTTAGGGCCAACAGCATGTGCTTTTTCATCAAGTTCAGGAAACTCTTTTAATATTTCAGTAGCATATTCTTCGATATAGTAAAAACCTTGATTATCCCTTAACCATAAATTTTTAGGATAGGCATTTTCAAACTCAACCAAGACATTCTGTTGATGGGATTCAAATGCCATGCCGTAACGATGATAGAGATACATCATCGGCACTAAACTGATTTCCAAGAATTGCTTAAACCAATTCAATGCGATCTGTTCAATATTGTGCTGTGGTTCAGCTTGGGCAATGTCTTCAAATAAATGATCAAAACGATTTAAATCTTTTTCAGGATGATCCTGGCACAAGGATGCAATACAGGTGACTTGCTGCGTTTTGTCAAAAGGTTGATCTCTGAAAATACAGATGGTTTCATTGACAATGTTGCCATCAAGCCTTAGAGCAGTCCAAGCGGGATCGTTCACTGCTTTGAGTGTAGGACAATGTTTAACAATTGATTGTCCCATCTGCCCATGCCATAAACGATGCGTCATTTCACCACGATGACATTCTTTGGCTAAATTAATTCGAATTGAGTTGGTGATCATCACCGATAATGAAGGCTTAACCATCCACGGCGCAGCATAACTTGCTAAGGTTCTTACTGAAGTGGTTGCTGAAAATTGCCAAGCTTTTTCGCCAAAATTGATTATCTTATGTTTAGCTTTTAATTCTTTATACCAGTCTTTACTTTGTAAATATCGTGCTTGCCAAGGGTGCAAAGGCAATAACTTATAATTTGAATAGGTATTTAGCAAAGTGATTTCAGCTTCATTTAAATACCAATGTATCTCTTGCCTAAGTTGTGAAGTGATATCCTCTGCACACGAAGCATTACTCTCAGCGACATATTCTGGTGCAACCAACCAGTAATACAACTGAGTTTTACCTTGATGTTCAGGAGAAAATTTCAACCAGTCTTCATGGATAAATCCCAATCTACTTTTTGGCGCAGGATGCATACTATGTCCAAGAATTAATGCTTGTTCTGATTGAATGAAATCCTGTTTTGCCTGAATTAAACGATCAAAATCAGGCTGTCGATGTGTTAAAAACTGAAGCAATGCATCACGACTTTGAATCCATTTTTCGACCAGTGATGCGCAATCCAGTGTTTGTGAAGCATTTTGTACCAACTCTTCTAACAGCAAGCTGACCATCGCAATTGCACTAAACTGTTGTATTTGTCCTTTAGTAAAGACTTGTGGAAGTCTGGCAATTCTGTGTCTGCCAACAAAACTATTATATGACAATGGAACAAATAATTGAGACTGAATTGATTCCAAAGGAATTATTAACAACGTCAAGCCTTGGCTAAACGTGAGTTGAGTAGAATTTTGTTGATATTTTTCAAGTAAAATTCCACTACCTGTTTCTTGTGAGTATGCATTGATTAGGTGCTGCATCGCCAATCGGCTGGCAAGCTCTTTCATCTGACCATATCCTCTGTACAAGACTTTTTACTGCACTAAAAAGTTCTAAATTTAATTTATGTTTTTTCTTGGATCATGCTGTCATGCTCAGCACAAATCGATCTTAATGTTAATAATTCTCATTTAAGAATGCAATTTTGTATTTTTCATGTATTAGGATAGTTAATTTGATGATTTTATGAATTTTTATCATACATCGTATTTTTTTCGATCATTGATATCTTAAAATTTTCAATTGTAATAAATGATAATATTCTCATTTAGGATTGAGAGATTTCATGAAAATTTTCATCAAATTGCATTATTTGTATAGTTTCTTGTTCAACATCACAAATTAATTTAAAAAGTAGAAAGAAGAAATGAAGCGAAATGGAAAATGTGTATTTGGTTTAAAATTATAAGTCATCTTGGCTTTTTTTGCGGCACTCAATATTTCTTCAGTTTTAAAATCAGCTAGATTGGCATTCAAGATTTGAGCATCAATAACATCACCTTTCTCATTGACCCAAAATTCAAGCTCCACAAAATAATTTGTTTGTTTCGCTGTTTGGTGAACATATTCAGCATTCTCATGACTAAATTGAGGGCTGACAGGTACAATCCATTCGGGCTGAATTCTCGGAGTAAAGAATTCATCTTTATCTACGACCATACCATTTTTCCCCATAATGAGTCGATTAATGAAGTTATATGCATAAGCAGACTGTAAGGACAAAATTACCGTAAAAAAAACCAAAACTGTTATTTTATTTTCCATAAGATTGACCTTGTATTTTTATTTGGAAATCATACAGTTAATGATTAATATTATCTGAACTATCTTTCACGGAAATGATGATATAAAAATATGGACCATTTTGAAAAAGATATGATTGATTAAAATTTAAAGAAAACCTGATTTCACAAAATCCTATAACTTCATCTATCATTTTGTTCAATCTTAGCGATATCATTTACAAGCTACATCCAGAATAAATAATACGGCAGGATTGTTGGTTAGCTAAAGAACAAAACATTAGTGCAGCTTCTTTCGCCTTATCCTCTGAAACATTATATTTAATTTCAGATTTTTGACCGCCATTGATTGGATCTGCCACAGCAACACAACCATTTTTATAAGTATGGGATACCTCACACTTCTGTACAGCATGTTGCTGACATGCTGTTAATGCATCAGCTTGTGCTGCATCTTTCGATGTATGGTTTTTTGAGAAACCAACTGAACGTCCCTTTAATTCTCTGCCTTTTTCTTCTGCAATCGCTCCCCATAAGTTTTCAGCCATAGGATACAATGTTGGATTTTGATTATAATTTCCACCACCTCCGTTAGGAATCGGCGCGCAACCTTGGCAGAGTAAAACTTGAAGTGCGACATAAACCACCTAATTAATTTAAAGGGTTTATGGAGTATATAAAATTGTCATACCATCATCTTAACTTTGAAGATCGTACTGCATTAATGCTTGAGTCAAGAAAAGAAGGCTTTTCAGCCAGAAAATTTGCTGAACTCATTAAAAGACATCCTAGTACGATCTATCGTGAGCTTAAAAGAAATAGCATCAATGACGTTTATCAAGCTCAATATGCTTCTGATAACACTTTTGCTAGACGTAGACGTGGTCACAGAAAACTCAAAATCGATTCAATCCTCTGGAAATTTATTGTTGAAGCGATCCGTTGTTTATGGTCTCCTCAGCAAATAGCAAAGCGTTTAAAGACATTTCCTGATTTGGATCAAACAATGAATGTAAGCCATACAACGATTTATTCAACGATACGAGCATTACCCAAGGGTGAGTTGAAAAAAGACTTATTATCCTGTCTACGTCATGAAAATAAAAAGCGAAAAGCTAACGGTGAACCTAAAAAAGATTCTATATTACAGGATATTAAAACTATTCATGAGCGCCCAGCCGAAGTTCAAGAAAGAAAAATACCGGGTCATTGGGAAGCTGATTTAATTAAAGGTAAAGACAATAAAAGTTCGATAGCAACACTTATTGAACGAAATACACGGCTCTGTATCTTGGCAACATTACCTGATGCAAAGGCAGAATCAGTGCGCAAGGCTTTAACTGAAGCTCTGAAATATTTACCTGCAGAACTGCGTAAAACGTTGACCTATGACCGTGGACGTGAGATGTCAGAACATAAAATACTCGAAGAAGATTTAGGCATAGATGTATATTTCTGTGACCCACATTCACCCTGGCAAAAAGGCACATGCGAAAATATGAATGGTTTAATTAGGCAATATTTACCTAAAGGGATTGATTTAAATCAGGCAGATCAGCATTATTTAAATCAAGTTGCCATGTCACTGAATACTCGTCCTAGAAAGGCGTTAGATTGGCTTACACCATTAGAGAAATTTGCTCAGCTTGTTGATTATCATATGGCTTTTGAAACTGTCGCACCTCATGTTTGAATTCGCCCTTGAACACCTTGCCCACCAATTGGATAATATCCTGATGGACAATTGCCTTCTGCATAAACATTGGTAATTGCTAAAAAAATAATAAGACCAGCAAAAATAGGAAATTTAAAAATCTGATGACTAGTCATGATCACTTTATCTATTCCTTTATGAAAATAATCTCTAGTAAAAAATTATTCATCTTTAATTTTATCAATTTGTCATTGATTCATCATAAATCAAAAAAATATTAGCAGCACATCAAGCTACAAGAATCATGTAATTTTTTATATTTATTCATGTTAGTTCTATTTTAACGATGAATATAAATCGACCTAAAAAACTTGCTTTTCCTTTAGATAGGAGAAAGTTTGAACTGATGGCTATTCTGCTTGTTCAAAAAGGAGATTTTAAAAAATAATTAAAAATATCATGAATAACATTTTTTTAATTCTTCGCTAAAGAAAGCTTAGATATCCAAAACATCTACAAAATTTGCACCCAAAACCTGTGCCAAATCTTGTGGCTTCACGCCAATATCCAGACCTCGTTTTCCACCACTGACATAAATTTTTACTAATGACGCTGCACTTGCATCTATGACGGTTTTTAAGCGTTTTTTCTGACCAACAGGGCTAATGCCACCGACTAAATAGCCAGTTAAGCGCTCAGCATCTTTAGGATCTGCCATATGCAATTTTTTACAGCCAAAAGCACTTGCCACTTTCTTCAAATTCAGTTGATGATTCACTGGAACAACAGCGACAAAATAATTTTTATCATCAGTCACCATTAGTGTTTTAAACACTTCTTCAACGTTTAAGCCTAGTTTTTCCGCCGCTTCTAAGCCAAAACTCTTGGCGTTCACATCATGTTCATATTCATGGATAGAAAATTCAATTTTATTTGATTTTAAAACTTTACAAGCAGGTGTCATATGATCAACAAGATATGGAAATTAAAAAGATATTGAAATTATAGGACGATTGTTAAAATTTTTAAATTCGTTTTCAACATTCGTCGCTTAAAATTATCGCTTGTAAAATCTTGAACAACCTGATTAAAATTACCACAAAGACTTTATTTTAATAGAACAATGCCATCTATCTATCAATTAAAACCAGCCTTTCAAAACTTACTCCGCCCCTTAGTACAATGGCTTTTTAAGCGAGGTGTAACTGCCAATCAAGTGACACTTTTTGCGATGTTTATTTCATTGGCTTTAAGCATTTTTTTATACTTATATTATTTGAATCATCCTGTGAATTGGTGGTTGTTATTGTTTCCGTTGTGGATGCTGATTCGAATGGCTTTTAATGCAATTGATGGCATGTTGGCACGAGAATTTAATCAACAATCCAATTTAGGTGCTTTTTACAATGAATTAAGTGATGTCATTGCAGATACAGCACTCTATGTCTGTCTAATTGCTTTTGCTTTTATCCATGCAAAATTACTGTTATTAGTGGCTTTCCTTGCTATTTTAAGTGAGTATACAGGTGTCATGGCACCTCTGATCGGTCAACAACGTCGTTATGATGGTCCTATGGGAAAAAGTGACCGTGCATTTTGGTTTAGCTTAATAACTGTGGTGATTGTATTTTTCCCACTGTTTAATACAAATTTACAACTACTCAGTTTAATCTGTAATGGCATACTCAGCCTAATGGGTGTGTTACTCGCTTTAACAATCTATAACCGAATTAAAAATAGTTTAAAAACAGCTTCATAAAATAGTTTCATCTTTCAGGGTAAATTGCTATGTATAACAATAGTCACCACACCTTCACCAGTCACGATGGCACAGCATTGTTCTACCAACATTGGGCAACACAATCACCATCGGAAACAAAAAAAGCCATTATCTTATTTCATCGTGGTCATGAACATTCTGGACGTATGGCACATTTAGTTGAGGAACTTAATCTTCCAGATTTTGATTTCTTTGCATGGGATGCCCGAGGTCATGGTGACTCTCCAGGCGAACGTGGAGATGCCCCAAGCTTTTCTGCTTGTGTTAAAGATATTCAATACTTTGTCCAACACATTCAGCAAAACTATGCCATTGACCCAGAGAATATTGCAGTTGTTGCACAAAGTGTGGGCGCGGTACTTGCAGCTACATGGGTGCACGACTATGCTCCTAAAATTCGTGCTTTGTGCTTAGCATCGCCAGCATTTGACATTAAGCTGTATGTCCCCTTTGCTGAACCAAGTTTAAGGGTCATGGCAAAGCTACGTGGCAACTTCTTTATTCAAAGCTATGTCAAAGCCAAAATGCTGACTCATGACGAAGATCGAGCGCAAAGCTACGATACTGATCCGAAGATTGCCAAAGCGATTTCGGTAAGAATGTTACTCGGGCTTTATGATGCCTCAAAACGCATTGTTGCTGACTCACAAAATATTTTTGTGCCGACCCAAGTATTATGTTCAGGCTCAGATTTTGTCGTTTTCCAAAAACCACAACGTGAATTTTATCAAAAACTTTCGCATCCGAAAAAAGAATTACACATTTTAGATGGTTTCTTTCACGACACTTTAGGTGAAAAAGACCGACATATTGCAACGGAGAAAATACGTCGCTTTATTCAACAATGTTTTGCGACTGCTTATCAGGCACCTGATGTTTTAAATGCCGATAAAATTGGTCCAAGCTGCGCAATTGCAGAAGATCTCAGCTCACCATTACCGGCTAAATCAATCAAAAATGCATTTTGGGAAGTCACCAAAAAGAACCTAAAAATAGGTAGTCATTTCTCTCAAGGTTTAAAAATTGGTGAAGATACGGGTTATGACTCAGGCAGTACTTTAGATTTTGTTTATCGTAATCAAACCGAAAGTAGCAACCCGATTGGTAAAATTATTGATCGTCAATATCTCAATGCAATTGGTTGGCGTGGTATCCGAGTACGCAAACAAAATATCGAATCTTTACTGCAAAAGTACGCTGATATTCTGATTAAAAAGCGTAAACCACTTCGAATTATGGATATTGCATCAGGTCATGGGCGCTATATTTTAGATGCAGTTGCTCAATTGCCTAAACAGCCTGAGTCAATTCTGCTCCGTGACTATAGTGACATTAATGTAGCTGCTGGACAGAAAATGATTGCTGAACGTGGCTTAACGGATATTGCAGAATTTGTTCAAGCAGATGCTTTTGATACTCAATCTCTGGCATCGGTAAAACCAAAACCATCACTCGCTGTGGTATCTGGTTTATATGAGTTATTTAGTGATAATGATTTGTTACGCCAGTCACTCGATGGATTAAGCAAAGCTGTTCTAAAAGATGGTTACTTGATTTATACAGGTCAAATCTGGCACCCACAACAAGAGTTTATTGCTCGTGCGCTCACTTCACATCGTCAAGGTGATGCATGGGTGATGCGTTTACGTTCACAAGCTGAAATGGATGCACTTGTTGAAGCTGCTGGCTTTAAAAAAGTCGATCAGTGCATTGATGAGTTTGGAATATTTACCGTTTCAGTGGCGCAAAAGCTATAAAAAACTGTCATTAAAATTCATGGCTGGATATTAATTTTATTCAGCCATCACGAATAAAATAATAATGGATGTTATATGCCAACACTCATCAAAGAAACAGGAACATGGAAATGGGGCTTACTCTGCTTGGTTTTCCTGGCACCATTCTTTTTTCTGACCTATGGTTTTGCGAATCAGTATGCTTCTGGACTCGCCTATGTTCCAAGTATTGTATTTGACTGGGAAAAGCATATTCCACTTTGGGCTTGGACTATTGTCCCTTACTGGTCAATTGACCTGTTTTATGGTCTGTCTCTGTTACTGTGCTGGAACAAATATGAACTGAAACAACAGGCGCTCAGATTGTTTTTAGCACAAGTGATTTCGATCAGTTGCTTTTTATTGTTCCCGTTAAAATTTAGTTTTGAACGCCCTGCCTTAGATGGTTTTTTTGGACTATGGTTTGATGTGCTGATGGGTTTTGACAAGCCTTTTAACCAAGCACCTTCTTTGCATATTGTTCTTTTAGTGATTCTTTGGGATTTTTATCGTAGACATGTACAAGGTTCATGGAAATACTTGGTGGACTTTTGGAGTGCGTTGATCGGACTGTCCATCCTTACGACATGGCAACATCACTTTATTGACCTTCCTACAGGAATTTTAGTCGGTGCTTTGTGTTTGTGGTTATTCCCAATAACCGTTAAATCACCATTTAGAAAAGATGGCTTACAACAGTTAACAGCAAAACATTTAAAACTAGGCAGTTACTACCTGTGTGGTGCTGTAATTTTCTTGATCTTAGCCTATGAGTTAAACCCTTGGGGATTATGGCTAATCTATCCAGCGGTCAGCTTATTTATCGTTGCACATAGTTATAGTTTTGTACGTCCTCATTTTTTCCAAAAGCAAACCAATGGAAAGATGACCATCGCTGCACAGATTTTACTTGCACCGTACCTTATTTTTGCTTGGCTCAATAGCCGAATTTGGACTAAAAAACATCCTGAAGATTCATTGGTCATTGATTCAGAGCATAGAAAAATCTTTATTGGGCGTATCCCCACTCAAAAAGACAGCGAAAAATATACCGCAGTATTTGACTGTGTTGCAGAATTACCCTTAAACAGTGGATCTGAATATCAACAGTACCCAAGTCTTGATTTGATTCCTTTGCAAGCCAATCAACTTGAGTATGCGGTAAATCAATTCAATCTCTTACTCACCAAAATTGATGGCACGCCATCGCAAAACATTCTCATCTGTTGTGCCCTTGGATATTCAAGAAGCAGCGCACTACTCAGTGCTTGGTTAATGCAACAAAACCAAGACAGCACTGTTGAAGAAGTCGTTGAAATCATCCGCAAGGCACGTCCGTGGGTGGTATTAAAAGCACCACAAATTGAAGAGCTTGAAATTTATCAACTCAAATTAAAAGGCTTGGCGCCATGAAAATGAAATTTTTCATTGTTGCCAAGCTTTTATCTGCAACTGGTGGTTTGCTACTTTCTGGCTATGTTGCTTTTGCTTTATCTATTTTTGCGATCCTATTTAAAGGTTGGCAGACCATAGAGCTTTGGATATTCATTGTCATTACATTATTGCTCATGGCTGTTCATCATTACCTTTCATTCCGTGTCAATTTTGATGCGGAATTGATTGAAATGCTGGCGATCCAATCTAGAGCTGATAGCATTGAACATCTTACTCAGCAATTCGATCAAAGCTTACTTGAAATGAAACTTCTTCCGCAAAATAAAGTCGGTCGAGATTGGACACTGCGTTTTGCTGGCTGTTTTCGCTTAATTAAGTTGCAAATTGCCTTAGTATTGATACAGTATCTGGTTTTAATTATTTTAATTTATCGAATCATTTAAGTGAACATTTGAGTCAGAATATAGACGGTAGTTAGTTTTTCTTTCTTTAACTTCGACCAAAGCAAAGTCATGAAAATCGCTGTATTTGAAGGACTAAGATAATGAAATTGCTTCAAGTTAGGCTATGATTTAAAAAGTAAAAATGATAAATTAATATTGTGATATAAATGATTTTTACTATTTATTCAAAAGCGTTAATTTAAAATCGATCATGTGGGGCTGTTGAATTGAATATTATTCTGCTCTTTTTAAAGCAGAAATTTAAGTTTTCATCATTTCAATATCATATGAACAGTACAAAAAAGATTAAATATCAATTGGCTTAAACAATGAATCAGTTACCCGAACAGCGTCCTGAACAAGATCAAAAAATAGAAAATAATATGCCTGCACTCAACAAAATGCAGAGTTTAGAGACACCTCGCGGAAATTTTGCTTCAAGCTCAGTTGCTCGTTTTATTGCATTTCTGACCCGACGTGGCGCACGACTGATCACAGGCGCACGTAGTTTGTGGATTGGTTGTCAGCCTGAAATGAAACAAAGAATCTACTACGCCAATCATAACAGTCATATCGACTTTATTTTATTGTGGTCTTCACTGCCAAAATTAATGCGTCGCAAGACCAAACCCGTTGCAGCATCAGATTATTGGCTGAAAGATGGTTTTCGCCAATTTTTGATTAAAGATACTTTTAATGGGGTCACTATCCAACGTAACCGTGAGGATGGTTCTGATCCATTACAGCCTGTAAAAGATGCACTTGCACAAGGATACTCAATTATCTTCTTTCCTGAAGGCACACGTAATTTAGATGATGATGTTGAGTTACTGCCATTTAAAAGTGGTCTTTATAACCTGCATAAGCAATTTCCAGAAATCGAAATCGTTCCAGTTTGGATTTCAAACTTAAGACGTGTCATGCCTAAAGGTTCATTTATTCCTTTACCTTTGTTATCTACAGTATGTTTTGGTTGCCCTTTAGAACAACATTTAGAGATGGATAAAACGACTTTTATCGACTATGCCCAAAAACAACTATTGCAATTAAAAGAGGTTGAAAATCAATGATTGTTGATAATCTACATAAAACCTATCTTTTATTTGGTATTTTTGCTGGTATTTTGGTTTTTGCATCCTCAGTCGGATTTATTCTTAAACAAAAAGCTGGACATCAGCCTGCACCAGTCATTGATAATTTAAATGCGAGAATTAATGCTTGGTGGGTGATGTTAATTGTCATTGGTGCAGCAATTCTGCTTGGTCAAACTGCATTTATTATCTTATTTGGCATTATTTCACTTTTTGCATTGCGTGAATTTACCAGTCTATTGCCGACACGGCGTGGTGATTACTTTCCGCTGTTGATTGCGTTTTATTTTGTAATTCCATATCAATACTATTTAATCGCTATCGACTGGTATGGCTTATATTCTATTTTTATTCCATTGTATGTGTTTTTACTGATTCCGATTGCCAGTTTAAAACAAGAAGACACCAAACATTTTCTTGAACGTAGTTCAAAAATTCAATGGGGTTTGATGGTCTGTGTTTTCTGTATTTCTCATGTTCCTGCACTACTCAATTTAAAATTACACGGTTTTAAGGGTGAACCGATTTGGCTGGCAATCTGGTTAATTATGGTTGTGCAGGCTTCAGATGTTTTGCAATATGTGTGCGGAAAGCTTTTTGGCAAACACAAGGTTGCCCCTGTTTTATCTCCGTCTAAAACTGTCGAGGGTTTACTTGGTGGTATCGTCCTAGCCACAGCTTTAGGTGTTGCTATGGCATGGTTAACTCCATTTAGTTATTTACAGGCAGCATTTATTGGTCTTGTGGTGTGTATTTTTGGTTTCTTTGGCGGTTTGGTTATGTCTGCAATCAAACGTGATCGTGGCGTTAAAGATTGGGGACAATTGATTCACGGTCATGGTGGTATGCTAGATCGTATTGATTCTATTTGTTTCTCAGCACCGATCTTTTTCCATATTTTAAGATATTGGTGGAGTTAATCTGCCATTATCGGCTAATCTGTAATAAGTGAAGAGTAAAAGTTCAAATATTTTATATTAGGTCTTTTGCGAAAGTAGGTTTTTGCTCATTTGTGCTTGATGCGACAGCTTCTAAATCAAAAGCCATCCCTACTCGAATCTCAAACAATGCCAGAGGTCTATTACATTTAAAATATTTGATCAAAAACTCTGAATCTGCTCTGGTTTGATATATATTTTATAAGTGTATTGGAAAAATCATCAAATGAATCAAAGATGACATCGACTTCTTCATATTCAGGTTCATAACCATACACAACCTTATTTTTATTTTTGCCTTCTAAACAAATTGCCAAATATGAGTAACCATTTTTAACTGACATCAAAAAGCAAAAATGATGATCCCAAAAATTATTAATTCGGTTAATTTCTACATCATTCATTGCTGCATCTAAGCTTTGTTGTCTAAGTTCTTCCCAATCGAACTCAGATTCTGTTTCACCTGTAATTTCGGCAACTGTAAAAAACCAAGCAACATCACTTGGATTGCTTATTGTTTTATAATTCATAAGAATTTCTTGTAACTCAATAGGTAAATAATCAAAACCTGTTATATTGGCATCTCCTTTGTAAGGTCTCTCTTCAATATTCCAGTTATTTTTAGTCAATACTTCTATTAATTTAATTCTCAAGACTAAATCCTTTTTTATCTAAGACACTGTAACTACTACTCTTTGTATCTTTTAAATTGAGTTAAATTTTTACAAACTACTAGTTGGTTTAAAGTGGATTGGCTTATTTCTGGGAAGTCACTTTGTTCTCCCGTCTTTAAATTAATTTCAGTATTCGTAGTTGCTGAATTTAAAATTGATTTATCTTCAGTTTTATAAAAATCAACATCGAATATGGCATGACTTGTCTTAACAACTCTCTGCTTTTTATTATACAAATTATAAAAAACAACTTCATTATTTTGAGGGGAACTATTTTTGAATTTCTTAGGAATCCCCCAAACTACTAAATAACTATTATTACAATTAGTTTTATATCCGTTAATTTCACCTAAATTTATTTTTTTATGTTCTTATCTTTCCGTACAATCAATGTGCTTGTATTTTCCAGTTTTACATTCAAACTTGTAGAAGCATAAGATACACAACTATAAAGGCATAGGCAGAATGTAGAAATATATTTAATCATCATATTAGCTTCATCTTTTTTATAATTTCATTTTTTTCCATATTTTTCTTCATCATATTGTTTGGCTAAATCAATACGGTAGGTATAATCTTTCCAACGCTCATGGATAAAATCTTTATCTTTATTTTTCCAACTCAAATCACTCAATGCAAAATTTTGTAAATCTATTCTGCTGGGTTTATTAAATCCTAATTTTTTTAATATTGCTTCTAATTCTATACTTTGACCATCAAAGCTAGCACCTACTCGCCAACCAATAAATAGTGATATAATCATTATAACTAAAATATTTATTTGAATACCTAATTTAGCATTCGCCATTTCACTTATCGAATTAGACATAAAGTAATCAATTATAAATTGCACAATTAATATAAATAAAAATGCCCCTCCCGCCATCTTCATTCCAAATACTCTATATCGAAACCGCCCTTTAACCACTTCTTGACCAGTCCATGTATAACTGCTGTTTTGATCAATAATAGTTGCTGCACGAGCATATTTATTTTGACCCGAAAGCGGTTCTGCAATCACTTTAACCATATCTTGCTTTTTAAACATCACCACAGGAAAACAGCCCGTAAAGTAATGTTTTTGAGCATTTTTATCAGTGACTTCTAGGGCAAAATCACTCACTTCTATACCTTCATCACTGGCTGCAAAACTGGCTAAAGCAGCATTCCCAATTTGTCCAACTAGTGCTGAACCTACTGCTATTGCACCTGTAGCTGTTTGCATACTGGCATTTAAGTTTTGCATGGTTTCGCTGGTCAATAAGTCTGTGACTTCTCCTTCAACGATAAAAAGCCGATCTGCCAATTCATCAATCATTCGGTCTGTCTTTTTAAAACTCATTTTTTTCCATATTTTTCTTCATCATATTGCTTAGCTAAGTCTAAACGGTAAGTATATTCTTCCCAACGATCAGGATATTCATTCATTTTTATCTTATTCTTTCTATTAACTGAAAAAACTGAGAAATCATTTAAACTTGCCATACTGGGTTTATTAAATCCGAGTTTTTTTAGTATTGCTTCTAATTCTATACTTTGTTCATCAAAACTTGCGCCTACTCGCCAACCTATCAAAATAAACACACACATACATACACATAAAGTAATAAATATAGGAGGATACAAAATAAAAGTGATATCCCCGTCAAATAAAGCAAATAAAATAAAAACTATTATTGAAAAAACTCCCCCTCCCCCCCAACTTCATTCCAAAAATCCTATATCTAAGTCTCCCATTAAATACTTGTTGAGCAGTCCATATATAATTATTATTTTTATCAATAATAGCTGATACATAAGTATATTTATTTTGACCTGAAAGTGGTTCTGCAATCACTTTAACCTTATCGCCTTTTTTAAATATCACGACAGGAAAACATCCTTTAAAGTAATGCTTTTGATTATTGCTATCAGTGATTTCTACAGCAAAATCACTCACCTCAATACCCTCATCACTGGAAGCAAAACTGGCTAAAGCTGCATTTCCAATCTGTCCGACCAGTGCTGAACCCACTGCTATTGCACCTGTAGCCGTTTGCATACTGGCATTTAAGTTTTGCATGGTTTCACTGGTTAACAAATCGGTTATTTCACCTTCAACGATAAAAAGCCGATCTGCCAATTCATCAATGATTTTGTCTGTTTTTTTTAAACTCATTTTTTCCCATATTTTTCTTCATCATATTTTTTTGCTAAGTCTAAACGATAAGTATATTGCTCCCAACGATCAGGATATTCATCCATATTTATTTTATTCTTTCTATTTACAGAAGAAACTGAAAAATCATTTAAACTTGCCATACTGGGTTTATTAAATCCTAATTTTTTTAATATTGCTTCCAATTCAACACTTTGCTCATCAAAGCTTGCACCTACTCTCCAACCAATAAACGCAAAAACCAATACAAATAAAAAAGAAATGATTTTAATACCCAAATCATTGATTAACATATGATTTACTGAATCAGTTATAAAAAAATCAACAACCAAAGCAAAAATCAGTACAGAAAAACTAATAAACCCAAATAGTTTCGTTAAAAAAAATCTATATCGAAGCCGTCCATTAAATACTTGCTGAGCAGTCCATATATAATTATTATTTTTATCAATAATAGCTGCTACATAAGCATATTTATTTTGACCAGAAAGCGGTTCTGCAATCACTTTAACCATATCGCCTTTTTTAAATATGACCACTGGGAAACACCCTTTAAAGTAATGCTTTTGATTGCTTTTATCAGTAACTTCGATGGCAAAATCACTTACCTCTATTCCTTCATCACTGGCAGCAAAACTGGCTAAAGCTGCATTCCCAATTTGTCCGACCAGTGCTGAACCCACTGCTATAGCACCTGTAGCCGTTTGCATATTGGCATTTAAGTTTTGCATGGTTTCACTGGTCAATAAGTCTGTGACTTCTCCTTCAACGATAAAAAGTCTTTCCGCCAATTCGTCAATTATTTTGTCTGTTTTTTTCAAACTCATGTATTAATACTCTATTATACAAATAATGTCTGAAAATCTTCTATTTCTTGCTTTTCAGACATTGGTTGATTGGTTTTTAAAGCTCTAAAAGTAGAATACTGACACCAACGACGAAGTTTAGTCGCTTCCATATAAATAAATATTGTAATCTCAATTACTGTTAAAACTAATCCGATACCACTTGCCCATGCCACACCACGAAGCAAGGCGACACGAAGTGCCTCCTCTGTAAATTTAGTCGCAATTAGTCGACCTCCTATACGTTGAATTACAGGACTTTCACCAACCTTTTTTAAATAATTGATTAATGGGCTAATATAGGTTAGTGTTGCTAATAATCCAAATACAGCTCCTCCTGCACCTACCAAACCTCGAGTATAGTAAAGAAACATTAATGATTTATTCACTGAGTCTACTTTAGTTTCATAATTTTGAGCTTTAAATAAATCTAATACGCATGTAATACTTCCTGCAACCGTACTTAAACTCCCTGCCGCCCATTTAATACCCGCTCTTTGAATATTTGCTGCGCCTCGTGTGGCTGCTGCGCCTGCACCACCATAGCTAGTTTGAGTTGCAACTTCACGCACCCCTTTTGCCAAACCATAGAATATATCCAAAGCAAAAGCCATCAATGCGGATACAGATGCCACCACAGCTGCAATTTGTACATTATCCTTATATTTTCCAGAGCTAAGCATATGCGTTAAATTAATCGCCTCTAAAAATACAAGAATGCCTGATGCGCGCACCTGATGATAATTGTTGGTATGGTTCACCATACCTTTACTACCCGCTTTTTCAATTTCTTCTAAAGTTAATGCCACTTGTTGCTTTTTTGCCATCGCATCATCGATCAATACATCCAAAGAACGCATTGTTGCTTCCTTTGCATTTTTTGAAAGCTGACCACCGACTCTTTCACCAATTTCAGGACTGAGTTTGATATTTCCAGAGTTTAATTTTTCAGGGTTTATATTATATACAACTTGATCAAATCTTAATTTTCCTGCCAACTCACCCATCTGAGCAAACAACAGTTTTTGCGAAATCGCAGTGACAAATCGACTTTCAGCAGTTGAACCCATGCCTGCTCTAAACACCACACGGGCAAAGTTAGAAACATACAGCATGACCTTTTTTTCAACTTTAGAGAATGCGATATTGCCTTTATTTTTGTCGATTCCCTGATTTCTTGCCCATTCATCCCATGCAGAATCGGTTTTCTTTAAAAAGTCTATTGCGCCTTTCATGGCTTTTATACCCACAGCAGTAAAATCTGTTGCAGCTTTTTTCAGTTCTTCATGCTTGGCTTTGGCTTCTAACTGATTACTATACAAACCACGTATAAATAAATTTTTACGCTCATAATCTGGCTTTTTAACCCAGTCATCCAACTGTTTTGCACCTGCTTCAGCACCTTCCATTCCAAATAGCATGGTCGCTACATGCGCTTTAAAAGCACATCCACTCTGTAAATCCTTTTGATCATAGGCATCTAAAGCATCCAATAAACTTTCAGAAACCACCCAATTTAAATGTTCTTGAGCACGTTGATTGGCAACCTTTAAAGCTGTGTCATATTTTTGAGCTACTTCCTGCTTAAACGCTTCAATTTCTTTATAGTTTAAATTATCGAGTAGAACTTTGCGGTCAGTTTGGTAATTGGCTTCACCCACTTCTTCGCCATGACCCGCCCGTTTTTTCATGGTACGTTCATGTTCTTCGATCAACAATTTTTTGCTTTGTTCAAGTTGCTCAATTTCTGCTGTATTATTCCATTTCCTCGCATAGATAAGTCGTTGCTCAATCGCATTTAAATTGCTTTTATATCTTATTTCAATGGCGGGTGCTGTTTGTTCATGAATTTCATTTTCGCGCTGTACGATTTTTTCCTTATTTTTAAGCAATGAACCTTCTATGCTTTTCACGCGTTGTACGGAGTCCAGTTTACGCTGATTGGTGACACCATATTTATCTTTTGCTTCTAAATAGTCATCTACAGGGACATAAGCTTCATTTCGATATTCATTTAATTTTATCGTGATTCCAACGGGATCATATAACACAACAGCTGAAAAAGCTTTCGGCTTTTCGGTGAATTTCTTCACGAGCTGCTTCCAACGATCAGTACCAAATGAAAAAGGCTGGCTGATACCACCCTTTAAGGTCGTGTTGTTTAAACAATGTTGCTGTTGAGACGTTCCTTTCGCCCATGCTGCAACATCTACAGACTGCCATTTGCCTGAACTAACATATTCATCCGCTTTGGCTTGATATTCCTCTCTTTTTTTATCAGTCATGGGCGCATGGGTATAAATCAAATACGCTTTTTCTGCCAAATTTGTTGCAATATATTCAACTGTGACAAATGAAGCAAATACCGCATGTTCATTTCCCTGACAGGCAAACTCAAGTACAGATACGGGTGCAGGTTTATCCAATGGGAAGGATGACAAATACCCCTTTGGCGTCACGATGTAGCCACTCCATTCATAACCTTTTTTTCTTTTGATCATGGCGTACACATAACCAGAATCGATCATTTCAGTTGTATATTGTGAATACGACAAGGCAACGTTTTTTACATTTTTTCCAAGCTGAGAATTAAGTTGAGGTGCTTTATCTCGAGTAACGGTGTAACGTAAAGGCAAAATCTGTAATCCTAATTTACGGCAAAAATTACATTGATCTTTACTGCCTTTTGCATCAGAAGTCTGTTGATTGACTTGTATTGCAGCATTCGCTGCTTTGGTAATCGCATTTGGTGCAGCCAAAATCTCTTCTTGCTGTCTACGTTGTTCTGCTTTTTTATTTTCTTTTCTTGCAAAAGCTTCTTTATCACCACCCATATTATTCTCCTTATTCAAGTATTTCTGTTTTAATCAATGCCCAATCGTCTTCAGCGATAAAATTCATCGCTTCGGTAAAATTATAATTTTTAGGTTCAATATTCCAATACTGTTTAAGCACATTTACAACATGAGGATGTTGTATAAAGCCTTGCCCTAATAGCTCCGCATATAAACCATAACTTACCAAATCAATATATTTTTTAATATGATATTGCTCATGAGCTTGATATAAGTTTTTAAGAATCTTTTGAGGATCTAAATCATGACTGTCGATCTGTTCTAATTCATGTGCTTTCCTAAAAACAGTATTACTGATTTCAATTAAATCCAGTTGTAGAGATTGTTGCACATTAATTTTGTTGATCGCTTTAAGTTGTAATTTTTTCTGATCTATATTTTCCCAATGGTAGTACCCCGTCGGGTGAATAAAATGCCACTGGATAAAATTTGCCAATAAACTATTTAACTGCAATTCGTTGAATATTTGATCTAAATAAATCATCACACGAGGGTCGTACCAACGAAATAAAATTTTGGACTCTATATCTTGCAATACCAATGTCGTTTTAAATCTTCGATTTAATTCATCATTTTCATATTGAGAAGCCCCAAAACCGTGAACCAAGTACCGATCATTTGCAATATCAAAATGCTTGAGTAAGTGTTCAGCCAGCTCAAATCCAATGTCTTTCAATATCTTTTCATCTGATATTTCAATAAAAAACAGACTGGTATCTTTATATCCATTCCCCTTAGCTAGCGGAATATAAATAATCTGATCTACTCTCAAGTTATTTTTTAGATCATCAAAGATATCTGGTGCTAAAGTCTCATCAAGCAATACCAGTAATCGACCATGCTGAAAGAACACTGTCTGCATTTTTTGATAAATCGTTTCCACTGAATTATTTTCAGGCAAAATGCTTGTCTGTTGTAGGTAATGCTCAGCCATCATAAGATCACCTTTGCTGATCCATTTTGAGCGGCATGTCCTTGTTTTGCTGAGCAATCAGGCAAATCTAAACTAGGTGGATTTATCGAAGCGGACGATGTAAGTTTCTGCTGTCCAGACTTTACTTCAAACAAACCACCTGTGGTTGCAAACACCCCCGAACCATTGAGCTTTAATTCAGTGCCATCACTGATAAATTTAATTTCTTTTGGACTAATGATATAAATCGTGTCTTCAGTCGAAATAATTTGAATGCCTTTACGTGCGATCAGATCTGCTGCATCACCTTGTGCCTGAATCTCAATTTTACCTTTTCCTGCAAATAGCCTTGCACCTTCCTGTGCCGCAAAAAGACTGATTTTAGCACTTGCATGTGCAATCAAAGATTTCTGCGTACTGAGATTCATGCTTTCGCCTGCTTGCTGGCTGATTTGCCCATCTGCTGAAAGATGAACGTCGCTATTGGTCAACATAGCTATAGAATTCGGTGAAGTTAACATCATCACTGCGGATTTAAATGCATCTGCCTTTTTCGGATCTTGTTCAGTCAAAGTTTCGATAAAACCTTTGATATTTTCTAAAACCTCTAAAGGATCAGTTTGTTGATGCTTGGCAACTTCACTTAGTGCTTTTGTGTTGTTGAGACTCGATTCAAGTTGTGACTGCGTTTCAGAGACATCAAGATGATTGCCTGATGCTGAATCCTGAGCATAAGTACTCAGCAATAAACCTTGCCCTGCACGTACCGCACCCCATTGATCCGTTCTTAGCTCAAAGCCTTCTCCTCGACCTTCGCTGCTATCTGTCTCTTTTGGATGACTGAGGTTGCCAAGATTGAGTTGAGTTGCGCCATGACTGCTGTGTAACTGACTGCTGATCTGATTGGTGGTATCATCAAATCTCAGTTGGTTATAGCCACTACCCTGATATTCCTTACTTTTAATCCCTGCCAACTTCTTGGTATCGGGTAACTTGCCTTTGTCATCAAACTTGGTTGGATAACGGTATCCTTCATGAATACGTCCCACCACAAAAGGTCTGTCAATATCCCCCGCAAAGAAGTCAACTATGACCAACTCTCCAATACGCGGTAAGAAGCGTGCTCCATAGCCCTCGCCTGCCCAAGGAGTGAGTACATCGACCCAAGCTGAGTCGGTATCATTGTCGTTCGCGCCTGCGCCACCATCGTGACTGTGGTCTTCATTGCGAGTAAATAAAAATCGAACTTTGATACGTCCCCATTCATCGACATGAATTTCTTCTCCACTTGGACCAACCACTCTCGCTCGCATTGGATGGGCTGCGGGTCTTTGAGTTAAGGGATTATATTCAGGAACAACTGTAATATTACGTCGTTGTAGAATGAGCTGATTGGCTTGGCGTTCTTCGCTATTGTTTGTGGTGATATTGCTGATTTGCCAATGGCTTTGTTTTAACAAAGTGTCGACTTGATGGCTCAAGTCTTTGGGTAAATTATTTTGGTGATAAAAGGTTTTGGAGATGATCAGAAATTGCCGATCGGCAGAATCTTTTTGATCGATTTGAGGATGCCCTTTTAGCTCAAAGTGATAACCCACCTGCGCATCTCGTACCGTTGAAGTTGCGATAAATTGTTTGGCTTGGGCATCGTAGTAATTGCTGAGGTTTTGGTTAAAACGTTCAACCTGACTGTTGCCCGATGGCGTTACACCATCTTCTCCATTTAAGTCTTGAGTCCATGCAGGGCTAAAGTGCCATACTTGTTCTAAGCCTAGACTGGCGTTATCGTACTGGTCACTGTGCTGATATTTGCTTTGTACATTGCCCGCACCTTCTTCGGTTTCAAGAATATCGGCTTGCCAACGGTGGATATGCACAGACGTCGGTTGAAGGGAGCGTTGTCCTGTAAAATTGATAATCGAATCGCGAGTCTCTACAGATGAACTTCGATGAAAGCGGATCGTGCGTCGTTCTAAACTTTCGTATTGAGTATTGTCATCAATCAATCGAAGCTTTTGAGGCTGGATGGGTTCATTAAAATGAGACACTTTAAGCTGTGCTTCATCAATTAAACTGGTCACGCCTTCCGATGCTAGAAGCCTTTGAATAAGATCTATATCTCGTTCATTATTCTGCATAATGAAGGGTCGAATATCGTAATCTTTAGTTAGACCGCTTTTATCCAAAGTCAAACTTGAAGCAAACAGTGGAGATCTTTCTCGCCATTCATTAAATATAACTTCGACTACCTGTAAAGCAGACATATTCATAAATACGCGCGAGTTTCTACGCTGTTTCCATAGTGCGGTTGGATCTTCAACCGTGAGGCGATAAATCGTCAAAGCACCATCAGAGGCACCCACCTCAGCTTTGGTGACAATTCCTGAAATACGATTGAGTTCGGAGCGATCATTGACCACATCAATGGCTACACGACAGCCAATAAAGCGTTTTAATGCAATATCGTTCAGCGTAGATAGACAAATCAGTTGTAAGTTCATCCCATCATTGATGGCATGTATCCCATCAACGCGTTGTAAAAATACTAGTTGATTAAGTTCAGTATTTGAAAAAGACGCATGGATAGCACGTTTTTGAGCAGTAAGACCTAATTTTTCCAAAGCAAAATAAATATTATTAAACATGATTAATTGTATAGTTGTTCTAAATTAAACACATTCTACAAAAAAGATCATATTTTGTCCATGTTTAATTTTATCTACATAATTCATTATGTTTCATTTCCTTTCAATAGTTTTCTCCGATACATTACCGCCCCCATAGTTAAATTAAATTTTTCGCATAATTCTTTTATAGAAAGTGTATTTAATTCCTGTTTAGGCGTTCTTACCCAATTTAGAAGAGGAACTCGTTTTTTTTCACCTAATAATTCTTTTAAATAAGAACAAGCAGTTAAAATTTCTTGGTCAGTTTTATTGAGTCCTATCGCAATCTCTTTGATTGAATACTGTATACTCATATTTTTTTGAAGACCCAATGCACATCTAAATCTAGTGATTATTTTAATTAGCAATCCGAGTAATTTCATTGATTTAGCCAAATCATATTTCTTTAAAAACTCAGCCAAACCATCGGTCAAAATGAAAATATATTGACTCTTTGCAATTCGCTCATACATCGAACCTTTGTAGATCATAATCCCAGCTTGTGTATTTCGCTCTTCATACACATCCCACTCTTCACCTTACCAATCTTTAATTGTCTTTATTGGATAAATTTTATATCTTTGAACCATAAGCATAAACATTTTTTATCAAATTCTTCTTAATACTCAAAGAGCTTTATTTAATTTCAATCACAAATAAAAATTATATTTATTAAACTAATTTAAATAAAATATTTCCAAAGCTGTAATTGCTCAATAACAAGTCGTTCAAAGCTAAAGATACAAATCGTGAATAAATCTACTGATATAGTGAGATTGACAGGTATAAATTGGACACTTACCATCATGACCAATCTTAGATCAGCAGTATTGGTTTTGTTTTGAATCTTCAGTATCAATTAAAAATAATTTCTATCATTTGTGTGACACTTGCAATTACGGCGTGTTCGTCTTTAGGCGGTGGTTCTGTGCAAAAGCGTGCAGCTAAACTTTCTACAGGTATACAAAAGGCTTATTCAGTTTCTCCTGATATTGCAAATCGAGTCTCACCTTTTATTGTACAAAGTGCAGATCTATATGATGTTGATCCTTTACTGATTGCAGCTACAATTCGCCAAGAATCCAGTTATCGTAGCTATGTGACTTCACCTTCTGGAGCGGTTGGCTTAACTCAGGTCATGCCACGTTATTGGCAACAAGCTTGCCCGGGCGATCTATTTGATGAATATACCAATGTACGCTGCGGAACCATGATCTTAGCGAAATATAACCAATCTGCAGGAAGTTGGAAAAAAGCTTTAGGTTATTACAATGTGGGTCCTACAAATTATGAATCAAATCGTAAAATGAAACGCCAAGGTAAGAGATATGCCAAACAAGTGAAACAGCACGAAAAACAGTTAAAATCTTCGTTATAAAATTTAGCACTAAAATCTAATATCAATCCCCAGAATAAAGTTAAAATTAATTCAACTTAACTTTGCAAACAAAGCACTGCTTTGTTTGCAGCGCAAGATTTGGCAATATCTCTAAAAAGTTGAGCATCGCCTACATCTAAATATCAAAAAACCCTCTCTGAATTATGTATGAGAGGGTTTGTTTTTTGTCGACTTCACCATTAAGTGTATTGTCGATCAGATACAGTTACTGGCTATTGGCGTTTAATCCGCTGAAATATCTTCAAACAATACTGAAGATAAATAGCGTTCACCAGCATCCGGTAATATTACGACAATGGTTTTTCCTGCATTTTCAGGACGAGCTGCCAATTGTGCCGCTGCTGCTAATGCTGCACCACTTGAAATCCCCACAAAAATACCTTCCAGAGTTGCACTTTTGCGTGCAAAATCAATAGCAACTTGGTTTTCAATCGCAATCACTTCATCGACCAAATCTAAGTTTAAATTCTTAGGAATAAAGTTTGCACCAATCCCCTGAATCTTATGTGGACCAGGTGTTAGCGTTTCGCCACGCTTGGTTTGACCTATGATTGGAGAGTCTGCTGGCTCTACAGCAACTGAATGGATCGCCTGTTTTTTAACATTTTCAAAATAACTAGAGATCCCCGAAATTGTTCCCCCAGTGCCCACACCAGCCACAAGAATATCAACTTTACCACCTGTTGCAGCCCAAATCTCTGGACCCGTTGTCGTCTCATGGATTTTTGGATTAGCTGGATTTTCAAATTGTTGCGGTAAGTAATATTTTTCAGGTTGCTCTGTGGCTAAACGTACAGCTTCTTCTACCGCACCTTTCATCCCTTTTGCTGGTTCAGTTAAGATTAAGTTTGCACCTAAAGCTTTTAATACTTTACGACGTTCAAGGCTCATACTGGCAGGCATTGTCAAAGTAATTTCATAACCTTTTGCTGCTGCTACAAATGCCAATGCAATTCCTGTATTACCACTTGTTGGCTCAACAATATGCATCCCCTGCTTTAAAAGCCCTTTGGCTTCTGCGTCAGCAATAAGTGCTGCACCAATACGGTCTTTCACTGAAAACGCAGGATTACGGCTTTCTGTTTTTGCTAATACAGTCGCACCACCCGTAATCAAACGGTTGATACGAATCAGTGGTGTATTACCAATCGATTCAGCATTATTGGCATATACAGCAATACCTAAATTTTCTGTGCTTGGGAAATTTGGATCTGTAGACATGGTCTTTCCTTGAATTTAAAAATTAATTTATATCAATCTATCATAATGCTTTTTTATGTAGCTTTGACATTCAGTAACTGAATTTAATTATAGCAACAATAAAATAGTTTATTCATATAAATCATAAGTTTAGTTTTTACGCAATGTATTTGACTGAATTGTCAGCAAATCAAAGTATATATTTGTATATTATTTCAAGCATAATAACCCCATAACTCATCTGAAGAGAAGATTATGGCAAGCAGTGCTTATCAAAAATTTTACCGTCAATTTACAAAAAAAATCTTAGATAAAATTGTCAGCCCACAAGTTTTGGGTGATACACAAACACTTGAAAATACAATTAACGATCCAAATACACCTCATTTTCCAATTTGCTATGTTATCCAAGACGACTCTACATCCAATAAAGTCTTGATCGATAATGAAACTGAAAAGAGAAAACTCAGCCCAGCTTTTGCACCACTTCAGCTCTCATCTGACTACCAAGAAGATGATTCATTTATTACTTTAGAGCCAACAAAAAGTAATGCTTCAGCTTATTACCCAGATAAAATCATTCGTCTGGTTGAATTTTTGTTGAAGCATCCAGAACAAGATGTATTGCTGATCCCGACCACAATTTTATGGGGACGTGCGCCTGAAAATGAAGACAGTTGGTATAAGGCATTGATGGCAGATGCTTGGGCAAAACCGACAGGTATCAAACAAGCACTCAATATCACGTTGTATGGGCGTGAAAATTATATCGAGTTCCATCAAGCGATTTCTCTACGTCAATTGATCAATTCAGCAATCGAGCTTACACCGAATTTCTCACCTGCTCACTATGTGGTTACCGAGCTGAATAAACAATTTAATGGTTATAAAGAAGCCATTCTTGGTCCTGATATTTCAGATCGTCGCAATGTCATCAATAAATTGATGACCACTGAAGCCATAAAAGAAGCTATTTTAAATGAAAGTATTCACAAGAAAATCAGCATCAATGAAGCTGAAAACTTAGCACACAAATATTTAGATGAAATCGTTTCTGATTTTTCCTACTCAACCTTACGCTTTGCTGAGATTGCATTAACCAAGCTTTGGACGCAATTGTATGATGGAATCGAAGTACATAACTTTGATACGGTGCGCGAACTTGCCAAAGATTATGAGATTGTCTACACCCCTTGTCATCGTAGCCATATCGACTACTTGCTGCTGTCCTATGTGATTTATAACCGTGGATTGATGGTTCCGCATATTGCGGCAGGTATTAATCTAAATATGCCTATCGTTGGACAGTTAATGCGTGGCGCAGGTGCGTACTTTATTCGCCGTAGCTTCAATGGAAATGCGTTATATACCGCTGTTTTTAAAGAATATATCTACAGTATGTTAAATCGCAATACACCGATGGAATACTTTATAGAAGGTGGACGCTCACGAACTGGATTATTATTGCCGCCTAAAAAAGGGATGTTGGCAATGACGATTCAAAGTTATCTACGTGGAAACAGTAAACCAATTGCCTTTATTCCTACATATTTTGGTTATGAAAAGCTGATTGAAGGAAGTTCATACATCAAAGAATTGGGCGGTCAAAAGAAACAAGCTGAATCTTTATTTGGTTTATTAAAATCTATTCAAAAAATCGAAAAAGTATTTGGTGTGGTACATGTCAATCTAGGTGAGCCTGTTTTTCTTGAAGATATTTTGCAAAAGAATCAAGCACCGCAACATGTCGGATTGCATGATGAAATTCCTGACAGTGTCAAAGCCACAGTGAATGATGTTGCAATCGATATTTTGGAAAATATCAACAAAGCGGTTGTGATCAATCCAATCAGTTTGATTTCTTTGGTGTTGTTAAACGCACCAACGCATAGTTTGGCTGAACGAGAAGTTTTGGTTCGTTTAGAACAATTCCGCAATTTATTGAAACATCATCGCTATGATGATCGTATGCAAATCACTGAACTCTCCAACAAAGAAATCATTCAATATGCCATGAAACTCAAACAAGTTGAGTTGATTGAACATGACAATGAACGTTGGGTAAAAGTCAGTGATATACAAGTCGGCTTACTCAAATATTTTAGTAATAACATCCTACACACCTTTATTCTGCCTGCTTTAATCGCAAAAGTATTTAAACAGCACACTGAAGAACAGATGTTTAAAATTGAAAAATCTACCTTATGCTCACAAGTGATTGAACAATATCCCTTGATCCATAAAGCATTTTTCTTAAAATGGGACGAAACTGAAGTTGATACCCAGATTGAATATGTTCTGGAATATTTCAGTGCTGAAAAACTGATTGATATTGATGCAGATCAAATCATCAGCATTTCAAACGCAGATCCTAAAATTCGCCTACTTTCAGCCCTTGCACATTTATATGATGTCAATGTGGTGAAAGAGCCTGAAAAAGATTCAAAGGATAAATAACTGCATCGTAAATTTGAATAAATCTATACTGGGATTAAATCGAAACCAATCGTTTTGATAAAATACCCAGTATAGATATTAGAATTAGACACAGCGAAGATCACTAAAATTCGATGATAAAAGTTCTATCTGCCTATCGAATACTTTAACCCAATAAAACCATAGTAATTGAGCACTTGTGCAAAACTTTTTACTAAAGCAAAACCAGCCTGTTTGTACAAATCAATGATCTCGTCTGGACGAATTAATGCAAAATCTTGAGTGATACGATCAGCCATAATCTCTACTTGCTTTTCATGTAATCCTGAATCCAATGTCAAAGTTTTTAGACTGTCTAACTGTTGCTCATTTTCAAATTGAGTGAGCTCTACACTTAAACATAAGCCTGTATTGCTTAGGCTATTTGAAATATCTTTAAAAAAGTCTAATTTGCTTTCTACAGGCACAAAATGTGATACCAAAATCGCCAATGCGGCATCAAAGGTTGTGTCGATATTGTGCAATATAGAGGTATCACCAACGATACATTCAATTCTTGATGAAAGCCCTAAACCATCAATATGTTGTTTGGCTTTATCAATCATGTTGGGTGCAGGATCAATTGCTGTAAAATTCCATTGCGGAAATTGCTCTGCCAAGTACTGCAACTCATATCCTGTACCACATCCCACCACCAAAATATGGGCTTGTTGAGGCAAATAGGTTTTCAGTAAAGCATGAACTTGTAAGTGAATCAGTTCGTAACCAGGAATCAACTTGCGGATATGCTCATCATAACTTTCTACAACCACGGGATGATTAAAGTCCTTTGCCATGATTTACCCCTCTAAGTTTTAATTTTTAAGTAACTGATTGATAATTAATAGATCAGTAATTAAGACTCTGACACGATCGTATGTTTAACTTTAACGGCTTGCAGACAAAAATCAGCAATTTGTTTAACAAAATATTCTTTATAGGTTTTATCAAAGCGCTTGGTTTTCGCAATACTGAGCGGTTCGATCACCACAAATGTCATTGCACCTACAATACACAATGCGGTGGTATTTAAATCTTCAAAAATAAACTCACCTGAGTGTCTTCCCTCAGTTAAAATTTTAATAATACTTTCTTTAATCAACTGCTTACTCTGGAAACGTTCAAGCTCAAATTGTGGATCAACAGGTTCAAACAACAGAGAATAAGACAGTCGTGGGCTATTCATTGCACGTTTAACAAAAGTTGTGACTGCACGATGCAATTTTTCAACAGCCATTAATTCAGTATGAGCAATATCATTCAGAATATTCACTTCGATATGAATAGCGGCATTTAAAACTTCAATCAACACTTGATTTTTATTTTCAAAATAGCGGTAAACTAAGCCACTTGAAACACCAGCACGATCTGCAATTGCTTGAATTTGCGCATCTTTAAATCCCCCTTGTGCCACCAGTTCACGAGCTGACAATAAAATCATCTCTCGATTCTGCTGCATTTTTTCTTCCATGACAGAGGATCTTTTATAATTCATAGTAATATGCAAATCCTATTCAGGCTTAAATCGTTCAAGCTAAATATTAATAAATTTTAAATCAATATGCTATCAATCTCTGCAATTTCATACTGATATATAAACTTCACCAATGTATTTTCATGATCTGTTAAGTGTTGATTTTAGCCAAATACAACCAGATGCACAGCCAGCATTAAACTTTGATTAAGCACAAAATGCCATATCAAACTGTTTATCTTAGATACAGAACAATCTCACTTTGTCCGTTAATCCCCCCTTTATTTGGTCACTCATCCCCTTTTTTCACATGATCAAAAATGCTTCACTCACCTTATAAAGTGCTTAGGGTCTGTGGACAATTCGTCTATGTTTGCGACTAGGTGTGTTTTTTAGGCGATTCTAGGCACGAAATACGAAATTTAGTCATTCTAAATGATGAGAAACACTGTTTCGCAAGGGAACGACGAAGCGACACAAAACACGCTAGTCCCCGCTACGCCTTGCGCTGCAAACAAAGCAGTGCTTTGTTCTTGCTCAGGGTTGTGGTTAAAATTATCTCAGGCTGCGTTATGAAATTTAATAATAGTCTCGCTATTCTCTTCATTTCATGCCTTGCCTGCTCAATTTTAACCCACAACGCAAGCCATTTATGAAATGTCCACAGCCCCTAAATAAAACCAGTGAAACTAATTACTTAAGATAGTTTAATGGTTGCTATTTTATTTGACTTTTATGACCGCAATAACAAAAAAATTCAAGGAACGAACAGCATGAAAACACAGCCCCTCCTTCTCAGTATACTTACTCTATTTTCAACAGCTTATGCTCAGGCGGCTGCCATGGATCAATCAGGACAATCAATACTGGCATTTCTTGAAGACAAAAACTATTTTGAAGCCAGCATTTCCGCTGTTGATCCAGATGTTTCTGGTAAAGTTCGCAATCGTCCAGATTTGGTCAATGCAGGTAGCAATGATCTAAGTACTGGCAATATGGCGCGCTCATTCCAATACTATAATGCAACATTGAAACTTCAAATTGCGCCAAAAGTTTCTTTTGGTGTGATTTACGATCAACCGTATGGTGCAGATATTGAATATCCTTTACGTACGAATAATACTTTCTCGGATAATGAAATTACCATGAAAGGTACTTCTGCCGATGTAGATACACAAAATATTACGATGCTATTCGGTTTTCAGCCGAATACACATTTTAATTTGTATGGCGGTGGCGTTTATCAAACTGTAAAAGGATCAGTATCTTTACGTGGCAATTCGATGAGTGTGTTTAATGGCTACGATGCAAAATTCAAACAAGACAGTGCTGTAGGTTGGATGGCAGGTGCAGCTTTTCAAATACCCGAAATTGCCTTAAAAGCCGCAGTAACCTACCGTTCTAAAATCAAACATAAAATTGATGCGCAAGAAACGATTTTTGGTGAAGCATTGGCTTTTACTGGGGATCAACCAACTGAAATCAATACACCTCAATCCGTCAATGTTGACTTACAAACTGGTGTTTATAAAGACACAATTGCGTATTTAAATGCGCGTTGGGTAAATTGGAAAGATTTTAAAATTCGCCCTACCCAATTCGGTGCCTTAACCGAACTCGCAACGGCTGAACTGAGCCAAGGATTGTATTCAGGAGGATTCAATCTCGATGATTATCAAAAAGACCAATACAATTTAACACTTGGTCTGGGACATCAGTTTACTGAAAAATGGGCAGCTTCAGCGGATGTGTCATGGGACTCTGGTACAGGTAATCCTGCTTCAGTATTAAATCCAACCAAAGGTGGGTGGGGATTGGGGATTGGTGTTCAATATAATCCAACTGCTGATTACTTTATTGCTGGTGGGGTTAAATATCAATGGATTGGCGATGCAACAGCACAGGATGGAACATATTATATTCCTGTTCCAGGTGCTTCTGAAATCGCACAACAAGGTGACTATCGAAACAATAATGCCATTGGCTATGGTTTAAAAATCGGCTATCGGTTCTAAAAACAACGATTTGGATAAATTTATTTTTTAGCGTAGACTTCATTCTGGCGTATATATTTGAAGAATGAAGTCTTTTTTATTCAAAGAATTCATTTCATCGTCATTTATAAATGCTAAAAACTTTAACGATCAATATGAATAAAAATCAATTTTCAATTTAAGGGTAATAATATGAAATTATTGAATTTAACAGCAATGATTGCTTTAACTACAGCATTAACAGCATGTGGTGGCTTGCCAAAGGAATGCGAAGAATCTTGGAAACATATGGAAGATTTAGCAAAACAAAGTGGTATTCCTGAAGATTCGCTGAAAGAACAGAAAAAGGCATTTGAAGAAGAAATCAAAAAAATGCCAAAAGAAGATGCGATCAAAGCATGTAAAGCACAATCATCAATTTTTGGGATGGTTAAATAATTTAATCAACAACAATATATGGATGTGTCTTTACCTACATCCATATATTCTTCTGCTATTTTTTAATCCAAAATTAATGACACTGCTCAGCTTCTGTATAAACAAACATAGGACCTAAGTCATATATTTGATCATTCCTTTTTGCTTGTGGAATGTATGCACTTGAAATGCTTCCATCTAAATATAAAGCTTGATCAGTCTTGAGCTGTGTTTTAAAAATATCAGCGAACTCATAAAAATTAATTTTGCCACGACTAATCACAAAATAGAGCTGATTATTTTTAATTCCAACCCCATTCCTAATTTTCAACGAGTCTGAGTCTTTTACAAAGATTGGATTAATTTGTCCATTGATGACCAGCATCGGACCAGATTGTGTCGCAAAGCGTGCTTTAAACTTAGACTTTTGATACTGGGTTGTGGTTTGAATGACAGCTCGATGATCATTCCATGCCACCACACCATTGGGTTGCATAAAGAAGTTACCAAATTTATTCTTTTGTTGATTTAATTCGACCTGTTGTTTGTTTTGCTCAATATACAGCCCAACAGGTGTAAAATTGGCATGATACATCCCTGCATTCATGGCAAAACTGATATTACATTGCTTCAGGTTCTTTTGTAACGCAGCGAATTTCTTATAGGGTCGAGCCTGTGGATCTTTGAGGAATAACTGTAGCTTACTCAGATCATCAATTCGAACCACATCTGCTATCACTTTCTGATCTTTACTGATTTTAGTATAAGTCGTCTCAGCATGTAGCTGAAATGGAAAAGTACTCAATCCTATACTGGTCAAAAAGGTATAGATCCAATATCTCAAACGCATAAACTTTAATTCCAAATCATCTTTTCAATTTTTTAATTCATAATGTATGCTATTTTGCATTTTAAATGTAATTTTTTACTTAATTAGCACTTTAAGGGCTATTAAATTCATTACGCATCGCTATAATCATTCTATCCTTTCAATTAAATACATGTGTACAATTTATTTGAACTGAGTGAAATATGCAGACAAAACAAATAACCAAATATCCGATTGGAGCACATTTAATCGTCAAACATTTTGGCTATAGCCATCATGGTATTTATGCAGGACGAGGTCGTGTGATTCATTATTCTGGTTTTGCACATTTCTTTAAAAAGCGTCCTATAGAAATGACCTCTCTCGAAAAATTCTCGCATGGTAAATCCATACGCGTGCGTCTTTATGAGCAACCCAAATTTTCAGGTCGTCATGTCGTACGTCGTATGCGCTCACGTATGCATGAAAACAGCTATCATTTAATTATCAATAATTGTGAACATCTTTGTAGCTGGGCAATCACAGGGGTAGAAAGTAGTCCACAAGTGGTTAAAATGATGAATCGTTTAACCACAATCGGTTATATTAGTTCAATCATGACCTATATGAATGGATTATTCTTAACCGTGGCAACCACCTGTTTTGCTTTGGTGTTATATATAAAAATGAAACTCAGGGCTCAATCAAAACTTAAACTTCCTGCCTACCTTTCGATGAAAGACCAACACACCAAAAAGTAAAAGTTTTAGGCTTTATTCATTTATATAATGAGCAATCTATAGCACCCAATTCAAGTAAAAACTGAGTGCTAAATCATGAGATATGATGTTCTCGTTTTTTTAAAAAGGTGGAAATTTATCTTCGACCAAATTCAGCACCAAGCCATGTTCCAAATATGCTTTTAGACCATCCAATACCGTCGTAAATCCGCCAGTCGCATCGATAATAAATTTAATCAATTCAGAACCCTGCAATGGGATATCATAATTACGAATCGTGACATAAGTTTGCTCAACACTGACCGCTTCAAAAATAAAATCTACAGACGTTTTAGGATCTTCGCCCCATGCAATTTGAATCAATTTATTTTCAAGAATATTAAAAACCATGACCTTCGATTTTACTTGATATTTATCCCAACTCCACTGCACAATTTTTCCTTCTTTTAGTGGTCCAGTGGAACTGCTAAACCAAAACTTAGTGGTTATTGCTGGGTCTATAAAAGCATTAAAAACCTCAGCTACAGGTTTACGAATTAACATTTGTGTTTCAATGGTTGGATTCATTCTTATGACTCTATTTAATTTATAGGAATAACAATTGGATCAATAGGATGATACTGATAACACAACTGCGTATGAATCAGTATCAGGTTTTTGTTAATCAATTTAAAAGCTTAGTTTTGAATAAATGAAGATTCTACTAAAGCTTGATAGCGTTCGGAGAATTGACCATTCCAATACGGATAATATGGATATGGTGGATATACTGCACTGATTTGATTTAAACGCTGTAACTGTGTTTCTGTCAATATGACATCTTTTGCAATGAGATTATCTTTTAGCTGTTGCTCGTTACGAGCACCAATCAATACCGTAGAAACTGTAGGGCGCGTAAGCAACCACTTTAATGCAATTTGTGCAACTGAATAACCTGTACTCAACGATAACTCTTTTAGAATATCAATAACATCATAGAGATATTGATCATTTACTGGTGGTGCAAACTGCGCTGTTGCATGTAAACGACTTTGAGTTGGGATGGGATGCTCTCGATCAAACTTTCCTGTCAAACGTCCCCACCCTAAAGGACTCCAAACCACAGCACCAATGTGCTGATCATGATTTAAAGGCATCAACTCCCATTCATAGTCGCGCCCAATCAGCGAATAATAGACTTGATGAGCCACCATTTTTTCATAACCATAACGATCAGCAATTGACTGCGCCTTCATCAATTGCCAGCCTGAGAAGTTTGATGCGCCGATATAACGCACTTTTCCACTACGCACTAACGCATCTAAGCTTTTCATCAATTGTTCTACACAAGTAAAACTATCAAACTGATGTAACTGTAATACATCAATATAATCGGTATTTAAACGCTTTAATGATTGCTCAACGGCACGCATTAAATAATCACGGCTAAAACCGACTTGATTCACTTGGGGATCTTTACGAATCCCCACTTTGGTTGAAATAATTACATCTTGTCGATACGGTGCTAATGCAATTCCTAGCATTTTCTCTGACTCACCTTCTGAATAGGTATCAGCGCTATCAAAAAAATTAATTCCTGCGTCTATACAAGATGCAACCATTTGATTGGCTTCAATTTGTTCGATCTGTCCCCATGCAGAAAATAAAGGTCCTTTTCCACCAAAAGTTCCCGCACCAAAACCAAGCTCGGATACTTTTAATCCCGAACTTCCTAGAAAATTATATTTCATGACCATTCACCTTGTTTCAATAATCGATATTGCAAAAATAGCAATTTCAATTTATTTAAAAAATCAGGATAATCAGAAAATACTTTTTCGATTTTATGGAAAATGAATACAGAAGATTTTCAATTCTTTCTTCGTGTTGCTGAACTTGGCTCGATCAGCCAAGCAGCAAAGCATGCCAATATCGCTGTTTCAGTGGCAAGTCAGCGCATTCAACGATTAGAACATCACTTATCGCTTAGGCTATTTTATCGCACTACCCGTAAATTGCGTTTGACTGAAGAAGCTAAGACGTTGATTGAACATGGGCAACCGCTACTAGAAAGTTTTCAGATATTGACTGAAAATCTTAAACATCGCGATCAACAGCTTGTTGGAAATATTAATCTCACAGCGCCTGCGAGTTTCGGTGTACAAATACTGGTTAAAGTGATTGCTGAATTTTTAAAGCAACATCCAGCATTGTCGATAAACTTAGATCTTAATGATCAGAACGTAGATTTGATTGCTCAAGGAATGGATATTGCAATTCGGATTGGAAAACTTCAAGATTCATCGTTAATTGCTAAACCGTTATGTATCAATCAGCGCTTACTCTGCGCCTCTCCAGAATACCTTGAGCAGTACGGCACACCTCAACATATTGAAGATTTAGCGCGACATCGCTGTATCGTTCAACGCCATCAAAAAGGCATCACTGATACATGGAACTTTATTGATCCTTTAAAAGGAGATAAATTATTAAATATTCATGTCAAAGGACACTTTATTACCAACGCCGGTGAAGGTGTGCGTCAAGCTGCATTGGCAGGTCTAGGCATTTCAAATCACTCTTTTTGGCATGTTCACGATGATTTAATGACTGAGAGATTAATCCATGTTCTTCCTGAATTTACGGTGGAACCTACCGCGATTTATGCTGTAGTCCCTGATCGAAAACTCATGCCAAACAAAGTCAAAGTTTTAATTGAATATCTGCAAGAGCATTTTAAAAACTTTAATAAATAGGGTGTGTTGACACTTTTAGATTAAAAAATAGCGAAGTAGTAAAATTAAATCGCCAAACCCAATTCTACTATTCGCTATGCCTCGTACCATGTTAACAGATCAACACTGGCAAAAGTTGAAAGCTATTTTGCGTAATTTATCCATTCATCTCAACTCAAATTTAAGAAATTTTATTGAAGCGATTCTTTATAGGATAAGAACTGGATGTCCTTGGCGTGACATACCCACTTGCTTTGGACAACCTAACTCTATTTTTAAACGTTTTAATCGCTGGTCAAGTAGTGGTAAGTTACTCACTATATTCAAATTATTATCACTGAATACCGATATGGAATGGCTATTCATCGATGGTTCCCATATTCGTGCTCATCAACATTCTGCGGGTATTGCTGATCAGGCAATCTCTAAAAGTGCAGGAGGAAACTCCTCCAAAATACATTTAGTTGTAGATTCAAATGGGAATCCTATTGATTTCATTATTACTGATGGAACCACGCATGATGTTAAAGTCGCACCTGATTTAATTTCAAAACTCGATTTAAATGAGGTAGAGGTTGTATGTGGAGATAAAGGTTACGATTCAGAGCCATTAAGAGAGCAGATTAGAGCAACTAGAACAAAAGCGAATATACCTAAAAAATCCAATAGCCAATCAAACAATGACCATATGGATTGGTATTTATATAAAATCAGGCACTTAGTAGAAAATATGTTCTGTAGATTAAAGCAATTTCGAGGAATAGCCACTCGATACGACAAGTTAAAACGGAACTATGAAAGTTCTGTTGCATTAGCTTGTATATTTTTATGGCTCCCATTGTAGGTTAAATTATGAACCCTAAATGTCAACAGACCCTAATTGATTTAAATATTTAAAATTTAACTTATACCAAAGGTCAAAAATAATTTTAATTCATCAATATCATTATTGAAAATTTTTATTGTTAGGAATTTTCACAACCTCATATTTTGAGAAACGCTATGATCTATTTACGGTCGCGTTGTCAATATTTAAGTTGGTTACCTTTACGGAGCTTCACTGATCATACTGCAACAAAGAATGGGCTTATTCCAAATGACAAATATAATCGACTACTTCTGTGGATTGCATACTAAAACGGCTATTTGCAGGAACTGTAAAAAATTCACCTGGATGATACACCTCAGTTTCTTCACTCTGCTCTCTTTTTACAAAACATTTTCCAGAAATAATTTCGATTTTTTCGCAGACATGTGTTTCAAAAGTTAAAGGTTTGTCTGTGGGCAAAATCACGCCTAATGTTTTTTTAGAACCATCTTGGCATTCGATAACGTAACTGATTGATCGCCCCTTATAATGTACATTGGGCTTGATATGAACCGTAACTGCATCAAATTGAGAAGACATTGGCTGACCCTGATTATTATTTGTACGTTTAATATATCGCTTTTATATCCCTCAGCTCAATCAATTTTATTGAACATAAAAAAACCTAGCCGAAGCTAGGTTTCTTACTATTATTAAATTATTTAACCTGAGTTCGATATAAAAATCTTGATGAAATATGATACTCGGAAAAGTCATCCGCAATTGTTTGAGGCAGGACTACTTCTATAAAGTATTGTTTCTGTGACTGATTAAATATGTTGCTGGTGGTTGACGAGTTTTGCGGTGAGCAGCGATACCGCTGCGCAAGGTGGTTGCCCTTGCGGAGCTTCGCTCCTCATCCCGAAAGAAAAGTAGGGCTAGCCGCAGGCTGATCCTTAAATTGGGTGAAAACGCAGCAAGACTCCGTCGAGACTTATTTTTTTTCAATGAGTTGAAGATGTGGTTGCATCCAACTCACGCTATTTAACCGGCTTAAAGCTGTCTTTCAAATCTAGAATACGGTTAAACACAGGTTTTTCAGCTGCATGGTCATATTGATCTGCAACAAAATAACCTTCTCGTTCAAATTGGAAACGATCTTCTGGTTTTGCTTGAGCCAAAGCAGGTTCGACCACTGCTTGTACGATTTTTAAAGATTCAGGATTTAAAAACTTCAAGAAATCATCATCAGCATCAGGCGCAGCTTCTGTAAATAAACGATCATAAATACGCACTTCGGCAGGAATACCTTGAGTTGCAGAGACCCAATGAATAACTCCTTTTACTTTACGACCTTCTGGATTTTTACCTAAAGTTTCAGGGTCAATAGAACATTTCAGCTCAACAACTTCACCATTTTCATCTTTAATCACTTCGTCACATTTGATCACATAGGCATGACGTAAACGAACTTCACCATCTGGAACCAAACGTTTAAAGCCTTTTGGTGGCACTTCTTCAAAATCTTTACGATCAATATAGATTTCTGTGCTTAAAGGAATAATGCGATCACCCATATCAACATTTGGATGGCGTGCATGATTGAGTTCCATATCCGCAGGTAAATTGGTTAATGTTACTTTCAAAGGATTTAATACAGCCATACCACGCGCTGCTGTATTTTCAAGCGACTGACGAATACAGAACTCCAGCATTGCCACATCAACAATACCATCCGTTTTAGACACACCAACACGCTTACAGAAATCACGTAAACCTTCAGGAGTAAATCCACGACGACGCATGCCCACAACAGTTGGCATACGTGGGTCATCCCAACCATTAACATAATTGCCTTCAACCAACTTACGTAATTTGCGCTTAGACGTAATGGTGTAATCTACGTTTAAACGGCTAGACTCATACTGACGTGGCACAGCTTTAGAATGAACTTTTTCAACAATCCAATCGTAGAATGGACGATGATCTTGGAATTCCAATGTACATAAAGAGTGTGTAATGCCTTCTATCGCGTCTGACAATGGATGCGCATAGTCATACATTGGGTACATTTTCCATTTATCACCTGTTTGATGATGTTCTGAATGAAGTACACGATATAAAATTGGATCACGCATATGCACATTTGGAGATGTCATATCAATCTTGGCACGCAATACTGCTTCGCCTTCAGCAAATTCACCATTATTCATTTTTTCAAAACGAACAAGATTCTCTTCAACAGAAGTATCACGATAAGGTGAGTTTTTACCTGACTCTACGAAATTACCACGATTAATTCTAATTTCTTCAGGGCTTTGCAAATCTACATAAGCATCACCTTGTTTGATTAACTGGATTGCCCAAGTATGCAATTGGTCAAAATAGCTTGATGCATATCGTGGTTCACCATTCCATTCAAAGCCCAACCACTTTACATCGTTGGCAATTCCGTCGACATATTCTTGTTCTTCAGCATCTGGATTAGTGTCATCAAAACGTAAGTTACATAAACCTTGATATTCTTCGGCAATACCGAAATTCAAGCAAATCGCTTTAACATGACCGATATGCAAATAACCATTTGGCTCAGGTGGAAAACGAGTCACGACTTGTTGTGTACGACCTGTTGATAGATCATCAGTAATCACTTGACGTACGAAATCTAAGCCCGGTTGTTGTTCTTGCTGCGCATTATCGACAGGGCTGGCATTATTTGTCGGGCTTTTCGGCAGTTCTGAAACAACATCATTTGGCTTCATAGTTGATAAATCACTTCTAAAAGTTAAAATTGAATATAGAAAATGCGATTTTATCCTTTTTAACAAAAGAATTTCACATTTTTACTTGCTATGTAGTTTACAGTTTGCTTATGCTTCTCTCAACCAAAAACCCATGACATTTTTCGTCATGATTAGGAGATTATAGAATGAGTTTTCCTCAAGTCGAATTAAACACCAACAAAGGACGTATTGTTCTTGAACTTAACTCTGAAAAAGCACCAAAAACTGTTGCTAACTTTTTAGAATATGTTCGTGATGGTTTTTATGATGGCGTAATCTTCCATCGTGTTATTGACGGTTTTATGATCCAAGGCGGTGGCATGGATGAAAACTTCAAAGAAAAAACAACGCGTGATTCAATTGAAAATGAAGCTGACAACGGTTTGAGCAATGACGAAGGTACGATTGCGATGGCACGCACACAAGCACCTCACTCTGCTTCTGCACAATTCTTTATCAACGTAAAAAATAACTCTTTCCTTAACCATACAGGTAAAACTGCACAAGGCTGGGGTTATGCCGTATTTGGTAAAGTGACTGAAGGTATGGATGTTGTTGAAGCAATTAAAGGTGTTCGTACTGGCAACCGTGGTTACCACGCTGACGTTCCGCTTGAAAATGTGGTTATCGAATCTGCAAAAATCATTGCTGAATAATAAATAAATCCTAGGCTGTGTTCTTTGATTAAAGAACAACAATGCAGCTTGTTCTGTTATAAGGTGCTGCTGAGTAGGATAATTTTATAGGAAAAAAAGTGACCTATCTGTTTATCGCTGATTTACATTTGTCACCAGAACACCCTCGACTGGTTCGAGGGTTTTTTGATTTATTGGATCAATATAAAACTCAAAATACTCAATTATTTATTCTGGGTGACTGGTTTAATACTTGGATTGGCGACGATTATACTGCACCATGGCTAGATGAAGTTGTTCAACATTTACAACAATTTAACCAAGCAGGTAATCAAATTTACTTTCAAGTCGGCAATCGTGATTTTGCTTTAGGGCAAGCATTTCTTGATCAATTCAATGGCAAACTGCTGCCTGATATTTACACACTGACAATCGCACAAACACATTTTCGTTTAGAACATGGCGATGCCTTATGTACTGATGATGTTGCTTATCAAAGATTTAAGAAAGTCATTCGTAATCCTCTTGTATTAAAAATCTTAAAAAATACACCACTAAACTTTAGACAAAAACTTGCCAATGGTTTTCGTAAACGAAGTCGTGAATCTCAGCAAAATAAATCTTATGAAATTATGGATGTCAATTCAAAGGCTGTAGAACAGGCTTTAGAAAATACGGATATCTTGATTCATGGACATACCCATCGTCCTGCAATCCACGATGTAAAGAATAAACCTCGAATTGTCCTTGGCGATTGGCGAGAAAAAACCTCAGAAGCCATGATTTTAGAGGTAGATGAAACTGGAAAATGGCAATTTATAAAATGGCGAATCCGTTAAAATCTATATAACCTTGCATCTTATTTTTCAATAAAACACTTTATTTTTCAGTATTAATCATATTTTCGATAAAATTTTGAATATTTTTTAAATTTACCTTGTCAATCACAACTAAATTTTCTTCAAAAAAATAATTATATTCACTTAAATTATCTTTAATCGTTTGCTCTAGACGAACAGGATCATAAAAAGTAAAAAAATAACTTTTCCCTGAAATATCAATCATTAATAGTAACCAACCTTTCTTTTCATATTCCCATTCGTAATCATGAAAATCTTGCGGTAAATGAATATAATATGCCGTCATGTTTCCCTCTCCAGCTTTTAATTATTATCTTGTTATACAATCACTTTATAGCGATTTAATATTTATTTCAAACGAGCATTTCAAGCTTTTTATCTTTCCCTATTTTGCATATTTATGGCACAAAACTTTATAATTCATGACAATTCTATTTGTTATAAATTCACATCATAAGAATATAGTAAATTCGATTTTCAAATATTTCAAATCGCTCATAATTTTCATGTTTATTTACGATTTTAACATTCACTTTTAGGTGTTTTAGCATAGAATATATCGATAATTTACGATATATGAGATAATTTCATGGATCTATTGACGGTAGCAAAAACACGTTATACCACCAAGGCTTATGATGCGACAAAGAAAATTCCTCAAGAACAATTCGAGCGTTTAGTTGAAATCTTACGTTTAACACCTTCTTCAATTAATATTCAGCCATGGCATTTCTTTATTGCAGATCATGATGAGGCTAAACAACGCATTGCAAAAGCCCTTGTTGGTAAATATGCCTATAACGCACCCAAAGTATTAGATTCATCACATACAATTGTATTCTGCACCCAAGCAGATATCAGTGAACAACATCTGGCAAATTTATTACAACAAGATGATCTAAGTGGGCGTTTTAAAGATGCACAAGCTAAACAAGATCAAAACGATGGTCGTAATGGATATATCTCATATTATCGTAATGAAAAAGGAGACATTCAGCGCTGGGCTGAAAATCAAACCTTTATTGCACTTGGGCAAATGCTTTTAGCCGCAGGGATTGAAGGCATAGATGCGACGCCGATAGGCGGTTTTGATGAAGCGATTTTGACAGAAGAATTGGATTTAACTGAAAAGAATTTGATTCCTTCTGTCATTATGACACTCGGTTATCGCAGTGATGTCGATTTCAACGCTAAATTGCCCAAATCTCGTTTAGCTCAAAAAGATTTGATTACTCGTCTTTAAAATAGAACACGTAGATTTGCAAAGAGCGGCTTATATCCGCTCTTTGCAATTAAGTATATCAATGCTTTCTTTAGTTTTATAAGGCTTATCTTTATAAAGGATGTGAGCTTGCAACTTCTTGACTGATCATTACAGCAGTTGCAGCAGATAATGTCCAACCCAAATGCCCATGCCCTGTATTATAGAATATGCGTTCACGTTTACCTCGTTTTACCACAGGCATCATATTTGGCATCATTGGACGTAACCCTGCCCAAGGCACGCAATGCTCTGTCGATATATCAAAATTTTTATTGACCCAATCTGTTAAAGGCTGAATACGATCAGAACGAATGTCACGGTTATAACCGTTGAATTCCGCAGTACCTGCAATACGTAGGCGATTCGCACCTAAACGAGACGTTACAATTTTTGCACTTTCATCGAGCAAACTGACCCAAGGTGCACCATTGATACTTTTTTCATCATTAAGCTGTACAGTGATTGAATAACCTTTTACAGGATAAACATTCACACGATCACCAAGTTGGTTGGCTAGTTGATAACTGCCGACTCCACCACAGATCACAACTGCATCAGCACTCAATTGCTCTATAGCAACCGAATGACCTTCCATATTTTCAACACTTGGGTGGTATTGAATATTAACGCCATTTGCAGTGTGTTCAACATTCACGACTTCCATACCAAATAAATATTTAACCCCATATTTTTCAGTGGCTTTGGCGAGACCTGTCGTAAACTTATGAATATCACCTGTTGCATCACCTGGACAATAAAAACCACCGTAATATTCACCAGTTAAACTGGGTTCAATGGATTTAATTTCCTCATTGGTAACGGCATGACGCTCTAGACCACCTTTACATAACAAAGCATTGACACTGGTTGCAACTTTATAATCATATTCAGAATGGTAGAAATGCAAAATTCCACGTTTTTCTAAATCAAAATCAATACCTTCTTGTTCAGCAATGCTAAACAATCTTTGACGTGCTAACAGCGCCATTCTAACCGTGTCTTGTGTATTAGTTTCATAATGTTTGATATTACCGAGGAATTCTACTAACCAAGCATATTTATGTAAGTCAAAAGAAGGATTGAGCAACAATGGTGCATCTTTTTTTGCCATCCATTTAATGCCCTTGAGTACCGTAGACTTTTGATTCCATACTTCTGCATTACACGCAGATAGTTGTCCACCATTGGCAAATGAGGTTTCCATAGCAGGAAATAAATGTTTATCAATAACAGTTACTTGATAACCTAATTGAGCAAGTTCGTAAGCTGAGGTTACACCTGTAATACCCGAACCAATTATGACCACATGACACATACACACACTCCTTTGAAATGTAATTCTTCTCATTACATTGTCAATGTATGCCCCATCTGTCATGTGTACCTGAGAGCTTCGATAAAAACCTAAACTATTTAGGTTTTACCTTCCCCTTCGGTGAGCCATTTCTTTTTTGTTTTCAATAGAATGACTTCTCTCCAGAGGTTTTACAATAATTACAGTCCTTTTGCCTGAGAGTTTCCGGGGTCGTTGCTCCTTCGGCGAGTCTACAAGAGACTTCTCTCTTGCAATCATCTTTCCTTTTATATAGCAATGTATATGCCATTTTGAATAAAATAGATACACTTTTGCGGTAATGAATCGTAAAAATTATTCTGCTTTACCAAACTCTGCTAAAAATTGCTGTTTATCCTCGTCCGTCAAGAATCTTAAAATATAAGCTTGAATACTGTTTTGTTCTAATTGTGCTGTTTGCTCAATTTTGGTTAATGCTACATCGAGTTCAGCCATATTTTCAGCGTATAAGTGCTCCAACCAAATAGCTTCATCAATATCTTGCTCAGTTAAAATCAACGCGACTCCACTTTCGGAAACCAATGCTTCACTGAGTTCTACACTCATATTGCATTGTGTATAAGTCTCACCTGCCCAAGAATTGACCAACAATTGTATATGTGACGCATCCAGTTTTAATTCTACGTATAAATCAGTCGCGGAAAAATACATTATTCTTTCAAATTCTGACTCATAGGCATAAGCTGAAAAATTATCTAATAAATGTTGAATCTGACGATTCTGAGTATTCGCGATTACAGCTATACCATCTACAGCAAAACGTAAAACTTTTAACGCATTCATTTTCTACTCGATAATCTTGACTAGATTTGTTGATTAAATTTGTTGATTACATCTGATCTTATTCCACTTTACCCATTATCGGACTGTAAAGTCGATCAACTGTAGTCTGAAATTTAGGGGCAGTGGACATTTCATAAATGGCTTGCGTTGTAGGTTAAAATTGAGCAGGCAAGGCATGAAACGAAGAGAATAGCGAGACTATTTTTAAGTTTCATAACATAGCCTGAGATAATTTTAACCACAACCCTGAGCAAGAACAAAGCACTGCTTTGTTTGCAGCGCAAGGCGCAGCGGGGACTAGCGTGTTTTTTGGCGCTTCGTCGTTCCCTTGCGAAACAGTGTTTCTCATCATTTAGAATGACTAAATTTCGTATTTCGCGCCTAGAATCACCTAAAAAACACACCTAGTCGCAAACATAGACGAATTGTCCACAGCCCCTAATCTTTAGATTGTATTTAACAGTTTATTTAACTTTTGGATATATTCCATATCATCAGGGTGCTGTTGCAAATTACGTACACTATGATTTTGGTGATTACACACTCCAACAGCCTCATCCAGATAAAAATTATTTTGAATGATCAAACCATTCACTATACAGCTGGCAATATATTCTTCATGACCTTGAAAAGATTTTATATTCGATAATCGCTTGGCAATCAGCTCTGTGACAACCTTTAACTGGTTCTGTTCAACAGCAAGCATCGGTAGCAACAATAAGAAATCTAAATCTGTCGATTGTAAGCGTTGAAACTCTTTCAAACTCAAAAACCATGCTTCAAAATGCCCGCCAATATTGCCGATATACAGATCATTGAGAAAATAACGAATTTCCTCTGGTGTAAATTGAATATCAATGTAGAGTTTAGAATGAATTGCTAAATGATAATACCGCATTGCCCGATCAGTATGTTCAGGTAAAAAAGACCTGTACCATGCTTCAAGCTCTTTGCTATAAAGATCTATTCCTGTCTTCTCCTCAATCGCCTCATCCAAATTCAATTCTTTTTCTTCATCAAAACCACGTAATAATGCAATAAACCAATGCCAAAAATGCTCATTGCTGAATGTGATTTCGTGTTCCAAAATATGTTGACTCATTGATTCTTTCTTAAATGTAATTAATTATTTACTGCATCATATCGAAACACGTTCAAATCATCGTATTCAATTTTTGGTGTTGTTCTTGAAATAATATCGGAGAGTAGTTTTGCTGAACCGCAAGACATGGTCCAACCCAATGTGCCATGTCCAGTATTGGTATATAGGTTTTGATACTTGGTTTTACCAACAATCGGCGTACCATCAGGCGTTGCAGGTCTTAAACCCGTCCAAAAATGTGCATCCGTAATATCACTGGCATTTGGAAATAATTGCTGGAGTACCATCAGCAAGGTATCTTCACGACTTGATTTTAAAGAGCGATCAAAACCATTAATTTCAGCCATTCCTCCAACTCGAATACGGTCATCAAAACGTGTTAAAGCTATTTTATAAGACTCATCTAAGATCGTGGAGATTGGTGATAATGCTGGATCAATAATCTTTGTGGTGATCGAATAACCTTTTAAAGGATATACGGGCGCATCAATATTGAGTTGTTTTAACATCTCATGACTATAACTGCCCAATGCCATCACATAAACATCACCTTTCAATGTACTGCCATCTTTGAGTTTAATGGCTGTAATTCGATCTGAATCTTTTTCAATTGTTTCAATCACTGTATTAAAAAGAAAATTTACACCTTGCTGCGCAGCGAGTTCTGCTAATTCAGTGGTAAATTTTTGGCAATCCCCTGTTTGATCATTAGGCAAGCGCAAACCACCAACAAAATCAACAGTCGCATGCGCCAATGCAGGTTCTGCTTTTATCACACCAGCTTTATCTAATAATTCAAATGGCACACCTTCATGCTTTAATACTTCTGTGTCTTTGCCTGCCACATCTAATTGCTGCTGCTTACGAAACAGTTGCAATGTCCCAAGCTGACGTTCATCGAAATGAATTTGGGTTTCTGCACGCAGTTCATCTAAGCAATCACGGCTATATTCTGAAATTCTCACCATTCGCTCTTTGTTGATTTGATAGCGATTGATATTACATTCAGCTAACATTTGTACCATCCACTGATACTGATACATATCTCCAGTTAGTTTAATGGCGAGCGGCGAATGGGGTTGAAACATCCATTTAAATGCTTTTAAAGGAATCCCTGGAGCAGCCCAAGGAGAGGCATAACCTGGAGAAATTTGACCTGCATTCGCAAAACTTGTTTCAAGTGCTACATTCGGTTGACGGTCAATTACAGTGACCTCATGACCTGCTTGTTTGAGATAATATGCCGATGTTGTACCAATAACACCTGCGCCCATGATGATGATATGCATACTGAACCGACCTTATACGAATTTATCGTCTTATAATAAAAAGTTATCTATTCTAATCTGAATTTTTGCCACTCTTTTAATGTAGCACTTAGAAATAATTTGGCAACACAGATTTCGTATGGAACTGTCACTATGGTTTATACTTTTGAATTATTTAGTTTTTTATCTTAAAATAATCATTTTCATTTTTTTCATAGAATATATAACAAGGTATATCACTTTCAGCATATAGTATTGTGATAAAAGTCTTGCTCAGCTCAGAAAGCACGCATATTCACTAATAATGATTATAGAATATATTTTATCCCTTTACGCTTCTTATACATTCCTGAATTAAATCGCATACATATAGCGCTAATCTGCTGAAAAACTCACTTTGAATGAATCATTTGTATAAATATTCAGCCAGTCTAATGATAAAGTAACGTGAGTTCGATGAAACCGCATCTTCAACTCATTGAAAAACAATAAGTCTCGACGGAGTCTTGCTGAGTTCTCATCCAATTTCAGGAACAGCCTGCGGCTCGCCATACTTTTCTTTCGGGATGAGGAGCGAAGCTCCGCAAGGGCAATCACCTTGCGCAGCGGTATCGCTGCTCACCGCAAAACTCGTCAACCACCAGCAACATATTTAATCAGTCGCAGAAACAATACTTTATAGAAGCAGTCCTGCCTCAAACAGTTGCGGATGACGTTTCCGAGTATCATATTTCATCAAGAATTTTTATCGAACTCAGGTTAAAGTAGATAATTATGACTGATCATATCGCTTAAATTAAAAAAGCTCGCTTCATCTATAAAGATTCAGCGAGCTTTGTCATCATCAGCTTAAGGATAAAATCATCGATGGGTATGAATGGACATTACAATCCCAAAACTTGCCAACAAAGCAATCACGGCTGAACCGCCATAACTCATCAAAGGTAAAGGATCGCCTGTTACAGGCAAAATTCCACTCACCATGCCAGAGTTTACAAAAACATAGAAGAATAAGGATAAGCCAATTGTTCCAGCTAAAAGACGTCCATAATTATGAAAGCTATTTAAGCTAATGATCATGCATCTAAAAATCATCGCGGTATACAAGGCAAATAAGAAAAATACTCCAATAAAGCCAAATTCTTCTGCATATGTCGACATGATAAAATCGGTATGGTGTTCTGGTAAGTAGCCTAATTGAGACTGTGTCCCTTCCAAGAATCCTCGCCCTGTCATGCCCCCCGAACCAATTGCAATTTTAGACTGAATAATATTCCAACCAGCTCCCAGTGCATCGGACTCAGGATCAAACAAAGTCATAATTCGTTTCTTTTGATATGCTTGCAAGACAAATGTCCAAATTAATGGAAAAGCCATTGCTAATGCAGCCAGTGTACCAATAATTAAAGTCCATGACATGCCACTGAGAAATAAGGCGAAAACCCCACCAATCACAATACCAATCGCCAAGTCTGGCTGCAGAAGTGCCAATACAAATGGCACTACCATAATCATCAAAGCCACCACAATATGTCTAAACTTGGGAGGTAAAGGATTTCGTGCAAAATACCATGCCATCATTAAAGGCATTGCAAACTTCATAAACTCACTGGGTTGCATACTGCCAATACCGGGTATGGTTAACCAACGTTTTGCGCCTAAGCGTACGTCACCAATCAGTAAGACCAAAATCAGTAATAGAATGGCAAATAGATAGAACCATGGGCTAATCGCTTGATAAACTTTGGGTGGAATCTGTGCACAGACAAACAATAAAACAAAACCCACACCAAAGCTGACCGCTTGACGAATCACCATAGTCATGTCTTCCGAAGAAGCACTGTAAACCATCAATAAACCAAGAACAGCATTGATGATTAATAAGCCCAATAACCATGGGTCAAGATGCAATTTATCCCATCTCGACATCTTCTGATTAATACTTAAACCATCTCGAACGGACTGACGTAAAAACTTATACTGGGGCGATGGTGTCATGAATGCAAATCTTAAACCTAGCTTAATCTAGCCAAATTATAGAGATAAATATTCAAGGAGAACATCTATCCTTTGAGAATTATTTTTAATTTCTCAGTTTTTTAATGCATTATTTGTGATTGTAAAATTAACTTCGCCAACTCTAAATCGTCAGGATAAGTGATTTTAATATTATCTGAACGCCCCATCACGACTTGGACAGTGTGATTACTATGTTCTAAAGCACTCGCTTCATCTGTAATCATGACTCCATCGTTAAGCGCTGTTTCAATGGCTGTTTTTAAAATTGAAAATGTTGAAATTTGAGGCGTTTGTGCTTGCCACAATTGATCACGATTCACTGTTTTAACAATATTATGTTGCTGATCAACACGCTTTAAGGTATCTCTCACAGGGATTGCAAGAATCGCATTGCTATTTAAGTTGATTGCTGTATTAAGTAGATTGACAAGACACTCACGTGTTACACATGGACGTGCAGCATCATGTACAAAGACAAAATCATCAGGTTGGGCAAATTGTTCGAGATAGCTTAATGCATTTAGCACGGAGTCAACACGTTCATTGCCACCTAAACAAAAATGACTTAAATGTTTATTTTTTAGAGCCAATGTCTGGGCATAATGGTCTTGCTCACCAATTGCAAGTACATAACCCGCAAGTGGCAATTCATTTAAACGGTCGATGGTATGCGCTAAGACTGTTTTATTTTGAATAATTTGATATTGCTTAAGTTCTGTTTTTGAAAAACGACGACCTGAGCCAGCAGCCGGGACAATTGCCCAAATTTTACGGTTGGTCTGGTACAGGTTCGTTATCGTCTTCATTGGTTCTTAAGTCTACATTTGGATCTGTATAAATCTGCTTATAATGGGTACTAATCGTACTCATTTGTACAAATGTTTCATGTGGCTTCACTAGACCGAGATCTAAACGTGCATGTTCTTCTATGGCCTCAGAACCATTTTTCAAATCATACACTTCAGCAGCGAGGATACGGTTGCGTTCTTTTAGATCAGCATTGACTTCAGCTTGCTGTTCAATTTGCTGTACTAAAGCTTGGTGAGGAAAATGACCTCCCTCACCAAACCAGAAGCGATATTGCAATACTGCAACGATTAAAATCGCCAGTATTGCAATCACTTTACTTGAAGTAGTTTTAAAGACTTCTAACATTTCAAAGAGATTAATTCAGACCTTTGAATTCAGCTTTACCGCGATAAGCTGCATGAGTCAACTCTTCGATACGAAGTAATTGGTTATATTTTGCAACACGGTCAGAACGGCAAAGTGAACCTGTCTTGATTTGACCAGCAGCAGTACCTACAGCCAAGTCCGCAATGGTAGAATCTTCTGTTTCACCAGAACGATGTGAAATAACTGTGCTATAACCATTTGCTTTAGCAAGATAAATCGCATCTAAAGTTTCTGACAATGTACCAATTTGGTTGTATTTGATTAAGATCGAGTTACCAACTTTCTCATCAATACCACGTTGTAAAATCTTAGGATTAGTTACAAACAAATCGTCACCAACCAATTGGATTTTATCACCGAGAATAGAAGTCAAATAACTCCAACCTTCCCAATCAGACTCATCCAAACCATCTTCGATTGAGATAATTGGATATTGTTTTACAAGACCAGCTAAGTAGTCAGCAAACTGGTTGCTTGTAAATGCTTTGTTGCCTTCTCCAGCAAGAATGTATTGACCATTCTTGTAGAATTCAGAAGATGCACAGTCAAGCGCTAACATGATGTCAGAACCCGCTTTATAACCTGTGGTTTCAATAGCAGAAAGGATAACTGTAATCGCTTCTTCGTTTGAACGTAAGTTTGGTGCAAAACCACCTTCGTCACCCACCGCAGTGTTTAAACCTTGCTTTTTCAATACAGATTTCAAAGCATGGAAAATTTCCGCACCAGCACGCAAAGATTCAGCAAATGAAGTGAAGCCTACAGGCTCAATCATGAACTCTTGGATATCAACAGTGTTATCTGCATGAGCACCACCGTTCAAAATATTCATCATTGGAACTGGCATAGTCAAAGTTGTTTGACCACGTAAGTCTGCGATGTATTGGAACAATTCAGTTTTTTTCTCAGTTGCAGCAGCACGTGCAGCAGCTAAAGATACAGCCAAAGTTGCGTTTGCACCTAATTTTTCTTTATTTTCAGTGCCATCAAGCGCAATCATTTTGTCATCAAGCGCTTTTTGTTCAAATACGTTTTGACCTTTTAATAAGTCTTTGATTTGACCATTTACGTTTTGAACTGCAGTGCGAACACCTTTACCTAAGTAACGTGATTTGTCACCGTCACGAAGTTCTAAAGCTTCACGAGAACCAGTTGAAGCACCAGATGGTGCACATGCACGGCCAACAACGCCAGAGTCTAGGATTACGTCTGCTTCGATGGTTGGGTTACCACGAGAGTCCAAAATTTCACGTGCACGAATGTCAACGATTTGGCTCATGAATAATTCCTCAGTTGATTAAAAATAAGATGCTGTTTAAGGGCATCAATGAGTATCTAACTTTTTGAAACCTTTAACTAAGGTATCCAATTCTTTTAATTGTGCTAAGAATGGCTCAAGTTGAGACATACGCAATGCACAAGGTCCATCACATTTTGCTTTTTCAGGATCTGGATGTGCTTCTAAGAACAACCCAGCCAAACCTGTTGCCATACCTGCTCGCGCCAATGTAGTGATTTGCGCACGGCGTCCACCCGCTGAATCTGCACGACCGCCTGGTGTTTGTAAGGCATGGGTGACATCAAAAAATACAGGAACATTCATTTCTTTCATGGTATCAAAACCAAGCATATCAACAACCAAGTTATTGTAGCCAAATGATGTACCACGCTCACACAGAATGAGTTTGTCATTACCAGCTTCTAAACACTTGTTGAGAATATGGCTCATTTCACGCGGAGAAAGGAATTGTGCTTTTTTGATATTGATAATGGCTTGTGTTTTCGCCATTGCTTCAACCAAATCTGTCTGACGACTTAAAAATGCAGGAAGCTGAATGATATCTGCCACTTCAGCGACAGGTGCAGCTTGGTAAGGTTCGTGAACATCTGTAATAATCGGCACATTAAAATGTTTTTTAATGTCGGCTAACCATTCAATTCCCTTTTCCAAACCTGGACCACGGAATGAATGTAAGCTTGAGCGATTGGCTTTATCAAAACTGGCTTTAAATACATAAGGGATATTTAAGCGCGTACAAATATCGACATAAGTCTCTGCAATTTCAAAAGCCAAGTCTTTCGACTCAAGTACGTTCATTCCGCCGAATAGTACAAATGGCAAGTGATTTGCCATTTGTATATCGCCTAAACGTACAATTTCTTGTGGTTTTAATTGTGACATTTAAACTTCCTAGTTTGTTTTACACACTTACTTACTGTTTTGGTGCTGCTTTTTTGCGGCATCGATAAAACTAGCAAATAATGGATGCCCATCACGTGGTGAACTTGTAAATTCTGGATGGAATTGTACAGCAATAAACCAAGGATGGTCAGGAATTTCTACTGTTTCAACAAGATGTTGCGCAGTTGAATAGCCTGAAATTTTCATGCCTGCTTGTTCAATTGCAGGAATGAAACGATCGTTCATTTCATAGCGATGGCGATGGCGTTCAGTAATTTCTGCTTTCGCATACACTTCACGTGTTTTAGTGCCTTCAACCAACTCGGATGTTTGTGCACCTAAACGCATTGTTCCACCCAGATTTGACTCAGTGCTACGATGCTGAATTTCACCACGTTCGTCTAACCATTCAGTGATTAAACCAATCAATGGGAATTTTGTTGAACGATTAAATTCTGTAGACGTTGCTTCTGGCATACCTGCAACATGACGAGCAAACTCAATCACAGCCAATTGCATACCCAAGCAAATACCCAAAAATGGTACTTTGTTTTCACGTGCATATTGAATAGCTTGCATTTTGCCTTCAGTACCACGCTCACCAAAGCCACCAGGTACCAAGATCGCATCGACATCTTTTAAGATTTCAGCAGGATTTTGGCTTTCCAATTCTTCTGCATTGATATAATCAATTTGAACTTTAACGCGATTTTGAATACCAGCATGTAAAAGTGCTTCATTGACAGATTTATAAGCATCTGGCAATTCAACGTATTTACCGACCATTGCAACACGAATGGTGTATTCAGGATTAAGTAAAGCTTCTACAACGTGATCCCAGTCTGCAAGATCTGCTTCTGGCAAGTTGATATAACCAAAACGTTCACAGATTAAATCATCAACATTTTGTTCGTAGAATGTACGTGGAATTTGATAAATCGAACGTGCATCTTTACAGACCACAACCGCACGCGCTTCAACGTTGGTAAAGAGTGCAATTTTACGTGTGGTATCGGCATCAACATCATGCTCAGTACGACAAATCAAAATGTCAGGCTGAATACCAATCGACAATAACTCTTTCACTGAATGTTGAGTTGGCTTAGTTTTAAGTTCAGCAGCAGACTTGATATAAGGTAATAAAGTCAAATGCATTAACATGGTACGTTTATGACCAAGCTCAACCATCAACTGACGTACAGATTCCATGAATGGGAGGGATTCAATGTCACCGACTGTACCACCGATTTCAACGATAGCAACGTCATAACCTTCGCCTGCACGAAGTACACGCTCTTTAATATTATCCGTAATATGTGGAATAACTTGGACTGTACCACCGAGATAATCACCACGACGTTCTTTATTCAAAACATCTTGATATACACGACCAGACGTAAAGTTATTCAATTTGGTCATTTTGGCACGACGTAAGAAACGTTCGTAATAACCCAAATCTAAATCAGTTTCAGCACCATCTTCTGTGACAAATACTTCACCGTGCTGGAATGGGCTCATCGTCCCAGGATCGACATTAATGTATGGATCCATTTTGACCATGGTTACTTTTAAACCACGGGCTTCTAAAAGTGCAGCAACTGAAGCAGCTGAAATACCTTTACCTAGTGATGATACAACACCACCAGTGACGAATATAAAATGGGTCATCAAGTTTCTCGTACAATGGAGCCTAAATTGGCCTACAATGTTGTGCGATTTTACTTTACCTTGTACCAAGAAAGCAAAGTCAATTCACATCAATTCATAGAACAATAAACAATTGGCTATTCTATCAGCATTTCCAATAAAAATTTAGCACTTGATAAGGTGATTTTTAAATATCATTTTGCTGTTATACTAGTTAACATCTCTTTAATCTGTTTTGTTTTGAGTAATTATGAATAAGAAATTTTTAATTTGTGGCGCAATTGCGACAGCACTACTTGTATCTGCTTGTGTAAAAAAAGAAGAGCCGAAAGAGACTGAGCAAGAGAAAGTTGAAACTGCTCAAACAGCGGCATCTGAACCAGCTCAATTTGAAAGCTTACCGAGTGCTGAACAAAATACTCAACAAGTCGAAATTCCTGCGCATGTAGAAGTTGAACGTACTGAAACAGCGAATACAACAACAGAAATTCGTCGTGAACCAACGCATGAAGCGCTTGCAACAACACAGGCTGCTGAAAATAAACCTGCTGCAACAGAAGCTAAACCTGCAAAAGCAGAGTCAGTGAAGACTGAAACAGCTCAAACTGCACCAAAGACCCAGACTGCGCCTAAAGCAAACTCTGGCACTGCTCAATCTGAAGATGACGCAGTTGCTGCTGCAATCGCTGCAGCTACACCTGCATTGAAAAACTAAAAGCTTATTTTTCAACAAAGAACTAGTTTTGTAAGCAAAAAACCAGTCATTTGGACTGAACCCCAAATCTTGGACAGTTTAGTTAACGCTGGATTGAGTTCTGAATTGAACAGGGCTCAATCCTTTTAGTTTAATTTGTATTCTCTCATGATTATAGTAATGGATGTAGTCATGAATTTGTTGCTCTAAGACTTCAATGCTTTCTGGTTTCTCTAGATAAATCGTCTCTGATTTTAATGTACCAAAGAAACTCTCCATCAAAGCATTGTCCCAACAATTCCCTTTTCTACTCATACTTTGCTTAATCTTATTCGCTTTAAGCGTACTCCTAAATTGGCTCATTTGATAATGCCAGCCTTGATCTGAATGAAGCATAAGCTTGTGTTTTCGTGAGTTTGGTAAATGACTTATGGCTTGATCAAGCATATCTTTAACAAGTTGAAATACTGGGCGTCTTGAAAGTGTATAGCTCACAATCTCATTGTTATAGCAGTCTAAAATCGGAGATAAATATAACTTCGTATCAGCAACTTTAAATTCGGTTATATCTGTCAGCCAACGCTTATTGGGTCGCTTCGCTTCAAAGTTACGTTTGAGTTTATTTTTGACTATTTTATTGGATGTACCTTTGTAGGCATTGTACTTTTTACGCCGAATCAATGAAATTAAACCAAAGCCTCTCATCAACCTAGCAATCAATTTATGGTTATGATGAAGACCTTGTTGCTTCAAGGCTAAAGTGATTCGTCTATAACCATATCTACCTTTATGCTGATCATAAATTTGGCAAATTCGTTGCTTGAGCTCTGCATATTTATCTACGGCATTTAGCTTGGCTTTATGATAGTAGAAACTACTCCTCGATAACTCAGCAATATCTAAAAGCAATGGCAAAGCAAACTCAGTACTCATCTGATCAATCAACCTTGCTTGTTGTCCTTTTTGGGTGGATTCAGCAAGGCGTCGAGCTTTTTTAAGTAAGCATTCTCAGCGCGTAAATAGAGTAGTTCATGCTGAAGCTCAGCAGTTGTTTTTTCATGATCAGGTTTATCAACAATATATTTATGTTTATTTTTAGACATGGGTGCTCTTCCTTTAGACTTTGGTTCTAGTCCAAGCATACCATCGGTTTGATAGATTTTACGCCATACACTGATCAAACTCGGGGAAGAAATACCAAAACGAAGAGCTGTATCAGATAAACTTAATCGCTCATCCTGCATAGTTGTTAATACTTTATATTTAAATTCAGCTGTATAAATTGTCTTATTCTGTTTTGGTTTTATTGCATCAATTCCACCTAAGTTGAATTGAGCCAACCATTTAGAGACATCCTTATCACTAATCGAAAAATGCTTGGCTGTTGATAAACTAGAATGGCCTTGAACATAATAAGCAATGACTGCTTGTTTAAACTTTAAATTGTATTTCATAAAAATACCCTATAAGTTGTGTCCAACTTATAGGGTTCAGTTCAATTCATGACTGGTTTTTTGCTAATTATAATCTTCATAATAAATATAATACTAAGATATAGTAAAACCGCCTAATTATTCACACAAGTAATATTTATATACTACTGATATTAAATAAAATTTATTCTTTTTATACGATTTTAATGATTCATTTATTTTGCCCTTTTGAATCATAGGTGGTCGTGCTATCGTGAGGCGACATGGATGTCGCCATGTTGAGCGGGGGTATATGAGCAAAAACAAAGCACTGCTTTGTTTGTAGCGTAAGAACCCTATTAGACGAAAGATTTTTGTCACTTTTCATGTCTGAAAAGTGAGTCATCGCATGCGCAAAAAAAATTTAAACTTTAGATGTAAAACGTGGCAGTGCAAGCTTTAGATCATCAAACAATATATTGATCACATTCATTTTAGTGATTAAGAGAAACGATATTTTACAGTATGGTTTTTTCAACAGATTGACTATACTGAATACTGTTTTAGAAAGTCCGCCATTAAACGTGAAGCCCAAGATTTGGTATTCAAGCCTTCATAAAAACCACAATGACTGCCCTTTTTGGTCGTCACCACCACCACGTTATCCATATTCTGAATGGTTTCCTTATAAGGTTCCAAGTTTTTAATTGAGCACACCGGGTCATCTTCTGCATTTAGAATCATCAGTGGAATTTTAACATTTTCAAAAACATAAATAGGATTGGTGGCTTTTGAATAACTTTCATAATCTGAAAAACCAGCCATTTCAAAATATTCAGTCTGAAACTCTTGTAATGTTTTGGTTCTCAATACATTTTGTACTGAATGTACTGGTGTCCACGTTTGTGTATAAGGCGTGATAAATGCTTTAAACAATTTTTTGGTCATCACCTTGGTATAAAAAGGATGTACATTTTCAAAACCAATTTCAGTATCATAGCCCGGGCACATCGCAAATGCTGCTTTAAATGGTGTGTCTAGACCTTGCTCACCCAAATAGCGTACCAACAATCCAGTACCTGCGGATGATCCCACCGCAAACAATTCAGTCTGTGGAAATAAATCCTGTATATAGCTCAATTGCTCTTTTAGATCGGATGTTGAACCAAAAATTGACATCAATGGAACAGGCATAGGTAGACCTGCATGCCCACGGCGTAAACATAGTGCAATTCGCCAACCCGTATACTCATGTAAATCTTTAACTAATTCACGCATACTTTCTGGCGTTCCAGTAATGGTATGCATGATCACAATGGTCGGTGTCTCTTCAGGTAGATCATAACCATACCATGCAATAGCAGTAACGCCACCATCTTGCATAGTGATTTGATCAATCCGGTCATATTGCAACTTAACTGTCTTTTTTTTAATTAAATCAAAATATAAAAGGTGTGCGTGTGTATTGGTCAACCACGGTGTAGGACGATATTTGTCTTGTAATTGAGGTAGTTTATCTAAGATCTCAGACATTGCACCTTGCTGATTAAAATACAACTTTGGCAATTCAGCGCCAGTCACTTGATCTAATAAACTTTGGGTAATCTCGGTAAACTTATGGAGTACAGACATTTTCCACCTCAACTTTTTATTTATGATAATCATACTTTAAATATGGGAGTCAACGCTCCCAGTATTTATTTATACCATTATGCTTTGGGTATAAAGGCAGCCATTCGTTGCCCCATTTGGGCAGCTAAAGCTTCCAATCCACTTTTCGGGCGAATCATCACTTCAAAATCTACAATTTTTCCAGCCTCATTAAAACGAATCATATCAATCCCTTTTAACTTTTTCTCAGCAACATTGGCTGAAAACTCTAACACTACACTCTGCTCATCGTCTGTATAAAACTCTCGATGATAGGTAAAATTTTCAAAAATTTGGATCACATTGCTTAAAATAAAAAAAACAACTTGCTTCCCTTCATATGGGTGATAAGCCACTGGCGAGCGAAAAACCACATCATCCGCAAGCAGTTCATTTAAAATACTCATATCACGGCTTTCTAGCATCTGATGCCATTTTTGTATTGCAGATTTGCTTTGTGTAAAACTCATTTCTTTCATCCTGAATAGAATCCTCCCTAATAAAAGTTTTAAAGACAATTCAACAAAGAGAGGATTTTGATTAAGTTTTTAAATTGGATTAAATCACTGCTGCTAATTCTGCGCCTTGACGAATCGCACGTTTAGCATCCAATTCTCCCGCTTCCTTCGCGCCACCAATTAAATGAACTGATTTTCCTTCCGCTTGAAGTTGATCAAACATCGCAGTAAATGGCTCTTGTCCAGCACAAATCACCACATGATCAACATCTAAAATCATGACCTTGTCACCAACGGTAATATGCAAGCCTTGATCATCAATCTTGTCATAACGTGCACCTGGGATCATATTGACATGACGATGTTTCAGACCTGTACGATGAATCCATCCAGTTGTCTTACCTAAACCCGCACCCACAGAATCGGTTTTACGTTGCAGTAAATAGATTTCACGAGGCGATTGCTCAACTTCTGGCTGCTTTAAGCCACCCACATGCGCATAAGATGTGTCAATCCCCCATTCATCATAGAATTTCTGAGGATTTAAACTGCCACTCTCACCTTCATGTGAAAGGTACTCAGCGGTATCAAAGCCAATACCGCCTGCGCCGATGATTGCGACTTTTTTGCCAACAGGCTTACGATCACGTAAAACCTCGATATAGGACAATACTTTCGGATGATCAATGCCTTCAATATTTAGATGGCGTGGTGTCACACCTGTAGCCACAACAATTTCATCAAACTTTGCAGCATTCAATTCTTCATATGTCGCAGTATGGTTGAGTACCAGTTTAATGTTGGGTTGTAATTCAATTTTACGTTTGAAATAACGTAAGGTTTCATAGAACTCTTCTTTACCTGGAATGGTTTTGGCAATGTTGAACTGACCGCCAATCTGATTAGATGCTTCAAAAACGGTGACTTTATGTCCACGATCTGCGGCATACGTTGCAAAGCTTAAACCAGCAGGTCCTGCACCAATCACGGCGATATTTTTAATAACATCGGATTGCTTAAAAATCAGTTCAGTTTCATAGCAAGCACGTGGATTGACTAAACATGTAGCAATTTTCATGGAGAAAATATGATCTAGGCACGCCTGATTACAACCAATACAAGTATTAATTTCATCTGCACGACCTTGTTCAGCCTTTTGCACAAAATGAGAATCTGCAAGCATCGGACGCGCCATAGAAATCATATCAGCATCGCCTTGAGCCAAGACATGCTCTGCCATTTCTGGGGTATTGATACGGTTCGATGTGATTAAAGGTACTTTAACAGAACCTTTTAATTTTTTAGTCACCCAAGTAAACGCTGCACGAGGTACTTTGGTCGCAATCGTCGGGATTCGTGCTTCATGCCAACCGATTCCAGTATTGATAATCGTTGCACCAGCTTTTTCAATTTCTTTCGCCAAGTGAATGACTTCTTCGAGCGTAGAACCACCTTCAACCAAGTCCAACATAGACAAGCGATAAATAATAATAAAGTTTTCACCTACCTCTTGGCGTGTTCTTCTTACAATTTCAATTGGAAAACGGATACGGTTTTCATAACTGCCACCCCACTCATCATCACGGTGATTAGTTCTTGCAGCAATAAACTCGTTGATCAGATAACCTTCTGATCCCATAATTTCTACACCGTCATAGCCTGCAATTTGTGACAATCGGGCACAATTGGCAAAGTCTGCAATCGTTTGATGAACTTCTGCTGACGTTAGTGCATGTGGCTTGGTTGGATTAATTGGGGCTTGAATCGCTGAAGGTGCAACGTTTTCAGGCTGATAAGAGTAACGTCCAGTATGTAAAATTTGTAGTGCAATTTTACCTCCAGCATCATGAACTGCTTGAGTAATGACTTTATGTTTTTCTGCTTCTTCTAAATGATCTAATTTTGAACCACCAAAAAATGTTACACCATGATCATTGGGTGAAATACCACCTGTAACAATCAGTCCTACACCACCTGCAGCACGTTCTGCATAAAATGCAGCCATACGCTCATATCCACCTTGAACTTCTTCCAGTCCAACGTGCATAGAACCCATCAACACTCTATTCTTTAATGTAGTAAAGCCTAAATCTAAAGGCGCAAGTAGATGCGGATAATTAGACATGTAAACTCCTTGGCGTGCATTCGCTAGCTATCAATCTGATGAAAAAGTCTAATATTTTTTAATGCAACAAGTTGCATAGTTTGGGTATTTATAATCGAGATTTGATTTTTATGCAACATGTTGCATAATGACTTTATATTCATTTTATTGACCTAATATTACACAATGTCATTAGCCCATGTTTTATTGACCAGTCTGATCGAAAAACCAAGCACAGGTTTTGAGTTGGCTCGACGCTTTGACCGATCCATGGGATTCTTTTGGAATGCGACCCATCAGCAAATATACCGTGAACTCAACGGCATGCAAAAAAAAGGCTGGATTTCGACTTTAGAAGATCAGGCGGATCAAGGTCGTAAAAAAACCTATCAGGTTGAACAACTTGGGCGTGTCGAGTTGGCTGACTGGATGGTTAAGCAAGGACAGCCTGCTCAACTTCGTGAAGAGCTTATGGTACGCTTACGTGCTGAAGCACAATTTGGTGGAAATACTGTTTTACCTGAATTAGAACGTCATTTAAAATTGCATCAAGAAAATTTAAAACTCTATCTTCAAATTTTTTCCAAAGATTTTGAACACACAGAGACACTTGATCGTACTTTATATATCCATAAAATGATTTTACAATTGGGAATAGACTTGGAAACTGGCTGGATCAACTGGCTCAATGAAGTGATTCCACGACTAAAAGCATTTGAGAATAAAGACAATCCGTAGGAATATGCATGCCACACTATACAATGCCTGATGGCGAGAAATTATTTGTCCGTGAAATTGGTCAAGGCGAGCCTGTAGTTGTTTTGTCTGGTTTAGGCATGCATAGCTGGCAGTGGTTACCTTTTTTATTACCCAACATTAAACAATACAAATTTTATATCCCCGACTGGCGTGGTTTTGGTGGCTCGAAGACGTGTAATATTCCACAAGATATAGATGCAATATCAAATCACTGGCGTGACCTTGACAGCTTAATTGATCAACTGAATTTAGATAATTTTATTCTCATGGGTTATTCCATGGGCGCAACCACAGCCATGCATGGTATGCAGTATGGAAATTTGGCTGGCAAATTAAAAGCTTATTTACATATCGATCAAACCCCTAAAATTCCAACAGACGATACTTGGGAATTTGGTTTATTTGGCAAAAAATATTTTAAAATAAAGCGCTTACTCAAAGATTTTTCTGACTTTTTACATCAGTATTCTCAGTATCGTTTTGTCGATGAATTGCCGATTGAGCCAAGAACAGAACTGATTCAAATTTGGTTGAATTTCATTAAAATTCAAGGCAGTAATAAATTAAGTCCATTTATGTTTAATTTAGCCTTAAAACATCCACAACTCCAAAAACACTTATTGCCTATCCGTCGCATGGACTATTTAACGTGGTATATCGACAATTATCTCAATCATAATGAAGATTATCGTGATGCCATTGCTCAATTGGCTTGCCCTACGACCTTCTTTATTGGTGAAAAGTCTTCACTGTATCCAGCTGAAGGACAAATGCAAGTTTCCAATAGTTTGATCAATGCTAAAAATATTATATTTAAACGCTCCGGACATACTCCTCTTATCACTGAACCTGTCAAGTTTAGTCAAGAAATTCGCTCTTTTCTAAAACAGTCTGCATAAGCGATATTTATAAAAAATCCTCGTTTAAAGCCAATTAAACGAGGATTTTAAAACTCAGTCTTTAAAAATTATACATTGCCACTGCATTAAAACGATTATCTTCTCCTGTATCTTGTCCATTTGCACCAGCAGCAAAAGCTTGACGCTCACCATAGACATATTCCAATCCAAAGCTTAATGGTTTTTTCGGGCTATAAAATACATTTGCCCAAGCCTGCCATACATGCTTATTGGCTTTTGTAGGATCACTCAAATATTGGATATATTTCTGATTTTCATCAGCTTTCATATAACCATAGCCCAAAGTCGAACGCCATTGTGGATTAAACTGTTGAGTCACACCCAAAGTGATAGAGTCAAATTCATTCAATGCCATGATTTTTTTGTTGGCATCCATAGAAAACCCAGCATTGGTCCATGACACTAAACTAGAGTCTCCTTTCACATGATAATAATCTGCTTTTAGTGTAGTTTTTGTACTCAGTTCATATTTTGCCCCGACACCCACACCCCATGCCAATTCATCATCGGTTGTAGTACGCTTTTGACTCATCATTGCCCTTAAACTCATAGTCCCCGCACGATCTGCAAAGCTATGATTCAGGCGTGTAGAAAATACTGGCAAGCGCATACTGGATAGTGCATCTTTTGAATCCTCCACAGCACTGACAAGTTGAGTTTCTGCATTAAATTTATGCGTATAACGGACTTGTGCATCACGCTTTACTGCCCCGCCAACATAGCCCAAAGCATCAATCGTTTCTGGCATATAATCTGGAACTGCGAAATTTGACCAAGTTTGACCAACCAACCATGAACCATAATTAAAATAGGCATGTCGAATCCTCAATGCATCATTTGCTCCCAAGAAATCAACTTCTATTTTCGCATTTATATCCTGATCTGCGGTTTTAAAATCTAAGCCTATGCGCGTTGCTGCTAGGGTTGATTTTAGTACATCACTACTTTCGTTATTACCTTTCAATGGAACGGTATTGATTTGATTATAAAGCCGCTCAGCACTTCCGCCTTCTGACTGATATAACAAGTCTGCACGGACATTGCCGTATAGACTCATTTCAGCGCCTGCTTTAGAACGTATTAACCAGGATGATGTTGATGAATTTGTCGCTGTTATCGGATTCGACTGTGGCTGATTTTGTATCAGTTGGACAGCTTGATTTTGCTGTTTCTGATGCTGCTCAAGCATTTCACGCAACTGTTTGACTTCACTCCTTAATTGTTCAACTTCTGAAAGTGAATCTGCATGAGCCATATTTAGACTAAACAAACCGATTGAAACTAAAACGACGTTGTAGTTAAATTTTTTCATTGTAGAAAGCATCCTATTCTCTACGATTGATTATTTTGAACCAGCCTTAATCTCCGTGATTCAGGCTGAAAAATCGATTAATTTGTAGTATTGCCAACAATATTTTGTTGCGGTGAAGTTGCTGAAAGCACTGTATTTTTTTCGACAGAAGCCTTTAAGTTGACTAAAAATATTGCAATTGCAGCAATCACACCTGGAATTGCAATCACAAGAAAATTCATTTGATGAGGAAGTTCAAACGTGAGCAGTGCGCCAGTGAGGACTGGACCTACAATTGCACCGATACGTCCAATACCCGATGCCCATCCCATACCTGTGGAACGAACAGCCGCAGGATAAAATTGAGCAACAAAGGTATAAAGTAAGATTTGCGAGCCGATTGTTGCTGCACCTGCTATCGCAATAAGTGTATAAAGTACAGCCTGTGGGCTTTTAAAACCGAGCAAAATGAGTGCCATAGCACCAACAGCAAACATGATGGTTAATACAGGTTTAATATGAAATTTATCTGCCAATGCACCACCACCAATTGCACCGACCATTCCGCCAATATTCAGTGCAAATAAGAAAATCATACTTGCACCCAATGAATAACCTGCCTGAATCATCAGCTTTGGTAACCAACTGCCCAATGCATAAACCATCAATAAACACATGAAAAATGCAATCCAAAACATGAAGGTGCTAAAAGTACGTCCTTGTTGAAATAGCGCACGTAATGGTGCTTGATCCTCAGCAGTGACTTCATTCAGCACAAACTGAGTGGATGCTGTTAAATCTTGTTGCGGGGCAATTTTTTGCACAATCTCACGGACTTGGTCATTTTTTTCTTGTTGAGTCAAATACATCAAAGACTCAGGTAAAAATTTCCAAATCAAAGGGAGCGCTAAAAAAGGAATGATGGCGATGTAGAACATAATTTTCCAGCCATAATCAACCACCAACCACGCTCCCAATAATGCTGAAGCCATGCCACCAATCGCATATCCACTAAACATCACTGCAACCAATGTGCTGCGAATACGTTTAGGTGCATATTCAGTCATCAATGCCACCACATTTGGCATCACACCACCGATTCCAAGACCTGCTAAGAATCGTAAAATCCCAAATTCAATTGGTGTTGATGCAAAAGCACCTAAAAAAGTAAATCCACTGAAAATCGCCACACAAATCATAATGGTTTTTTTACGACCTAATTTATCCGACAAAGTCCCAAAACTCATCGCACCAAACATCATGCCAAATAGTGCTGTACTGGCAAGCATTCCCGCTTGAACAGCGGTAAGCCCCCACTCTTGCATCAACAATGGTAAAGCTACGCCATAAATGACTAAATCATAACCATCAAAAATAATGATAGATAAACACCACAATAAAACTCCCCAATGGAATGGAGTAAATTTTGCGTCATCGACAATCCGATTGATATTTAATTGCATATTCAGCCTCCTGCTGAGAAACGTCATCTAAGTTTTCTCAGACAATGGCGTAAGCGCTATTTTTTGTCCAAAACCGATTACATATATATCCATACCTAAAAAGTCGGTTTAATGTTTTTATTTGAATAAACAATAGATTAAAAAGCTTGAATAAAATAATTCAGCCTTATATTTTTGCTCATTTATTTTTTATTTGAACTTTTAAATGGCTGTTTTTAGATTTATTAAGCAAAGCAAAAAGCTTATTGTGTACTTTTAATATGTTACTTTTCACATAATATATAAACCATTATTCATTTTTTAATTGCTTAGCGATTAATATTCTCGATTTGTATATTTTAGAATAACGATTGCCTTATTCAAAAATAATGAAGACAAAATAATATGAGAGTCCCTTCTCCCAGTGAGAGAAGGCTTGCATGAACAGATGATTTTAGGTGGAATGCCAATCCAAATGAGAATTATGCGAATAAGCCTGATGATTTGGTTAGGGTCTGTGGACAATTCGTCTATGTTTGCGACTAGGTGTGTTTTTTAGGCGATTCTAGGCGCGAAATACGAAATTTAGTCATTCTAAATAATGAGAAACACTGTTTCGCAAGGGAACGACGAAGTGCCAAAAAACACGCTAGTCCCGAAGGGTTGTGGCTAAAATTATCTCAGACTACGTTATGAAACTTAAAAATAGTCTCGCTATTCTCTTCATTTCCTTGCGGAGTATACTCCTCATGCCTGCTCAATTTTAACCAACAACGCAAGCCATTTATGAAATGTCCACAGCCCCTAAATATTTTTAATTTAATCCATTATGCTAAAACTCGCACGGTCATATTGAAACCCTTCCAAATCATAAACTTGATAAATACAATCAAACAAAGATCGAATATCTTCGCTTTCATCCATACAACGAATCGCCATAAAGATAGGACTTTTTGCAGAGCTGTCCAACATGGGGATATAGATTAGATTCGGCAATTGAATGGTTTTTGCACTTTCAGGTACAACACATACGCCTTCTCCTGCTGCAACTAGACCCAAAGCCAATTGAATCTCACGGACCTCCTTGAGATTTTTAGGATCTAGACCATGTTCAGAGAAAAGATGACGAACCTGTGTTGAAAAGTTGGGCTTCGGATGGCTTGGGTATAGAAATAGATTCTCATCTTCAATATCTGCAAAATAAGTTCCTTTTGAATCAGCCAAAGGATGGCTAATATGAACAGCCAACATTAATGGTTCTTCTCGTAATAAAACTCGTCGAACTGCGGGATCAGAAATCCTAAGACGCCCAAATCCAACATCAATACGCCCCTCTTTTAGCGCTTGAATTTGATCTTTGGTACTCATTTCAACCAATTCAATTTTTAAATGAGGTTGCTGTTGTCGAAACATATAAACAATTTTAGGGAGCAAACCGTACAAAAGTGAGCCAACAAAACCCATGGTGACTGTTTTTTCGATCAAACCAATCCGTTTGGTCATCGACTTGACTTCTTCTGCATTAGACAAAAGTTTAACGGCGTGTTGATAAAAAAATTGCCCCGCTTCAGTGGTTTTTAATGGACGGCTTCCTCGTTCAAAAAGTGAGATACCCAATTCACTTTCAAGATTTTGAATCTGTCTGCTCAACGGGGGTTGAGCAATATAAAGCTTTTCAGCCGCTTTGGTAAAACTCTGTTCTTCTACAACAGCAACAAAATAGCGTAAATGCCTGAGTTCCATCTCAAACTCCATACCTTTAAGATATAAAAAAATGCAAATTTGATCTTAGACAGCGATCATTCATTCTTTTAAGGTATATCAAAAGCAAGATGCAAAGCAAGACTGAAAATTTAAGTGATTCAAAGCCAACCCAAGAATGACATTCTGTTAGCCAAATGAATTTACAAACCAGTCTAAGCTAGAAGTCTTGTTGCCAACAACATGGAAAGTGGGCAGCAAAGTTGCAAGCAAATTTTATTCAGCATGTGATGCCAAACCACTCATACTTAAGGAGCTTAGTATGAATCGTCAAGAAATCGATGCTTTAGTCAAGCAAATGAATATTGATACAGCAACAGCTAATGTTAATCCTCGTATTCAACAAATTGTGGTTCGTTTAGTCGCTGATCTTTTTCAAGCCATCGATGATCTCGATATTTCCCAGACTGAACTATGGAAAGGACTAGAATATTTTACTGATGCAGGTCAAGCCAATGAGCTTGGACTATTGGCGGCAGGTTTAGGACTTGAGCATTTCTTAGATCTACGTGCTGATGAAGCCGATGCCAAAGCAGGCATTACGGGTGGAACACCACGTACTATCGAAGGTCCACTTTATGTTGCTGGCGCACCAGAATCAATCGGTTTCGCCCGTATGGATGATGGTTCTGAAGATGATCTGATTGATACCTTATTGATTGAAGGTACAGTTACAGATCACCACGGCAACCTCATTCCCAATGCTAAAGTAGAAATTTGGCATGCCAATCGCTTAGGTTCGTATTCTTTTTTTGACAAATCTCAAGCTGATTTTAACTTACGTCGCACCATTTTGACCGATGCCAATGGCAAATACGTCGCTCAAACGACTATGCCTGTAGGTTATGGATGCCCACCTCAAGGGACAACTCAGGCACTTTTAAATCACTTGGGTCGTCATGGTAATCGTCCATCACATGTGCATTATTTTGTCTCAGCACCAGGTTATGGAAAACTGACCACCCAATTCAATATTGAAGGTGATCAATACCTTTGGGATGACTTTGCTTTTGCTACACGTGAAGGTCTGGTGGCTACTGCTGTAGACATCACTGATGAAGCAGAGATTGCCCGTTATGGTTTGAACAAAGCCTTTAAAAAGATTGAATTCAATATTCAACTGATTCAGACACAAGACCAAGCCCCATCGACTGAAGTCATTCGTCGACGCGCAAGCGCTTAATCATACGTATAGAACCGAGTGCTTTTAATCCCAACATTTCGGTTCGTAATCTTATTTGGAAAGCCGGAGAAATAACATGCCACGTATTCCAGTGATAAACACCAGCCATCTTGACCGTATTGATGAGCTTTTGGTTGATAACTTTGAAACAGGTGAATTTAAACTTCATCGCTCAGTATTTACAGATCAAAGTCTATTTGATCTTGAAATGAAATATATTTTTGAAGGTAATTGGGTGTATTTGGCACATGAAAGTCAAATCCCCAACAATAATGATTACTACACCACCCATATTGGTCGCCAACCTATCATCATTGCACGAAATCGCAATGGTGAATTAAATGCAATGATCAATGCATGTTCACATCGTGGCGCTCAGTTGTGCCGTCATAAGCGTGGCAATAAGGCAACCTATACTTGCCCTTTTCACGGTTGGACATTTAACAACTCAGGTAAATTACTCAAAGTGAAAGATCCAAGTGAAGCAGGTTATTCAGACTGCTTTAACCAAGAAGGGTCTCATGATCTAAAAAAAGTTGCGCGTTTTGAAAGTTATAAAGGTTTTCTTTTCGGAAGTTTAAACCCTGATGTACCTAGTTTGGTTTCATTCCTTGGTGAAACAACCAAAATCATTGACATGATTGTAGATCAGTCTGATCAAGGTTTAGAGGTCTTACGTGGCGCATCGACTTATACATACGATGGTAACTGGAAACTTACCGCTGAAAATGGTGCAGATGGTTATCATGTCTCTGCAGTACATTGGAACTATGCCGCAACCACCCAACAACGAAAAGAAAAACAACAGGAAAATGATAATGTTCGTGCCATGAGTGCAGGTGCATGGGGTAAGCAAGGCGGTGGCTCTTATGGTTTTGAGCATGGTCACATGCTGTTATGGACCCAATGGGCAAATCCTGAAGATCGTCCGAACTATCCAAAAGCCGCAGAATATACTGAAAAATTTGGCGCCCCCATGTCGAAATGGATGATCGAACGCTCTCGTAATTTATGTCTTTACCCAAATGTTTATTTTATGGATCAATTCGGATCACAAATACGTGTACTTCGCCCGATTTCAGTCAATAAAACTGAAGTCACGATTTACTGTATTGCCCCTGTAGGAGAAGCGCCAGAGGCACGTGCTCGTCGTATCCGCCAATATGAAGATTTCTTTAATGCATCGGGTATGGCGACTCCTGACGACCTCGAAGAGTTCCGTGCCTGCCAAGCAGGTTATGCGGGTATTGAACTGGAATGGAATGATATGTGTCGAGGTTCAAAGCATTGGATCCAAGGTCCAGACGATGCTGCCAATGAAATCGGTTTAAAACCAAAACTCAGTGGCATTAAAACAGAAGACGAAGGTTTATATCTTGCACAACATCAATACTGGTTAGAGGTGATGAAACATGCTATCCAATCAGAAAAACAACTTGCTCAAAAAGAAGTGAACACGCAAGGAGAAGTCGCATGAATGCAACAGCACCTATTGAACAAGTGTCTTTAGAAAATATTGCTCAATTTCTCTACCGTGAAGCCCGCTTTTTAGATGATGAACAATGGGACCAATGGTTAGCATGTTATGCACCCACTGCATCTTTTTGGATGCCTGCTTGGGATGATGATGATCGCCTTACAGAAGACCCGCAATCAGAAATTTCATTGATTTACTATCCAGATCGTCAAGGGTTGGAAGACCGTGTTTTCCGTATCAAAACCGAACGTTCTTCAGCAACAATGCCCGATACACGTACCAGTCACAACATCAATAATATTGAAGTGGTTGCTACTGATGGACTTAAAGTCACGGTTCGTTTTAATTGGAACACATTAAGTTTCCGCTACAAAACCAGTTATAGCTACTTTGGAATGTCACGCTACGAAATCGACTTTTCAGGTCCTCAACCCCAGATTTTAAATAAATATGTGGTGTTGAAAAATGACTACATCAATCAAGTGATTGATATATATCACCTCTAATTGTGTTGACACCATAAGCTGATATTCGCTCTAGCTCAAGCATATTTGGGCTAACAGCAATCTAATGTTTAAAGATTTTTATAGGACCACCAGCCATGTCAAACCACAATGTTGCACTTCAATTTGAAGATGGCGTAACTCGTTTTATATCTGTTGCACAAGGTGAAACTTTATCTGATGCAGCGTACCGTCAAAAAATTAATATTCCTTTAGACTGTCGTGATGGTGCATGTGGAACCTGTCGTGCTTTTTGTGAATCAGGTACTTTTGATATGCCTGAAGAAAGCTATATTGAAGATGCGTTAACAGCTGAAGAAGCTGAGCAAGGCTATATTTTAGCTTGTCAATGTAGACCCAATTCGGATGCTGTTTTTCAAATTCAAGCCTCTTCTGAAGTATGCAAAACTGAAATTCATGCCTTTCAAGGTACGCTGTCACGAGTAGAAAACCTGTCCGATTCAACCATTACATTTGATATTCAATTGGATGAAGGTCAGCCTGATATCCATTTCCTTGCAGGACAATATGTCAACGTTGCCATCCCAGGAACCAATGAAACACGCTCCTACTCTTTTAGCTCTAAACCGGGACAACGTTTAACAGGCTTTGTGGTTCGTAATGTTCCCAATGGAAAAATGAGTGATTTTTTAAGTGTCAATGCCAAAGCTGGCGATAAAATGACGTTTACAGGTCCGTTTGGAAGTTTTTACCTTCGCAATGTAGTACGCCCAGTACTTATGCTCGCTGGCGGTACGGGGATTGCTCCTTTTATATCCATGTTGCAGGTACTGGAAGAAAAAGGTTCAACACAGCCTGTACGTTTGGTTTTTGGTGTCACCAATGACTTTGATCTTGTGGCATTAGATAAGCTCAATGAACTCCAAAATAAGTTACCGTGGTTTGAATTTCGAACAGTCGTTGCCCATCCAGAATCGACACATGAACGTAAAGGTTATGTGACGGGTCATATTGAAAATGACTGGTTAAATCAAGGTGATGTCGACGTTTATCTCTGTGGTCCTGTACCTATGGTTGAAGCTGTTCGTACATGGTTAGATCAAGAAGGTATTCAACCTGCAAATTTCTTATTTGAAAAATTCTCAGCCAATTAAATTTGTCTGATTTTGGAGCTGAGCAAATGTCAAATAGACAAAGATTTGAAAATAAAGTGGTGATTGTTACCGGTGCCGCTCAAGGTATTGGACGTGGTGTAGCATTACAAATGGCTGCCGAAGGTGCGCAAGTGGTTATGGCAGATCGCTCGGCTTATGTCGAAGAAGTACTGGCAGAAATCATACAGTTTGGGGGTAAAGGTGTCACGATTCTAGCAGATTTAGAAACCTTTGCAGGTGCTGAATCCGTCATCAGCAAAGCGATTACATGCTACGGACGAGTCGACATTTTGGTCAATAATGTCGGTGGTGCAATCTGGATGAAACCTTTTCAGGAATTTTCTGAAGCGGAAATTATCAAAGAAGTGAATCGTTCATTGTTTCCGACTTTATGGTGTTGTCGTGCAGTTTTACCTGAGATGATCAAAAATCAACATGGCACGATCGTCAATGTTTCTTCGATCGCCACTTGTGGTATCAATCGTGTACCCTATTCTGCATCCAAAGGTGGTGTCAATGGTTTAACGACTGGACTCGCCTTTGAACATGCCAAAGATGGAATACGCGTCAATGCTGTGGCGACTGGAGGAACAGAAGCGCCACCTCGTAAAGTACCACGCAATAGCGCAGCATTGACTGAAAACGAACAAAAATGGATGCAGGATGTCGTTGAGCAAACCATAGATCGGACGTTTATGGGACGATATGGCACGATCCAAGAACAGGTTAATGCCATTTTATTTTTGGCATCAGATGAATCTTCATATATGACTGGTACGATTGTTCCTGTCGGTGGTGGTGATCAGGGATAAACTGATCGCCCATTTTATGCAACAGGAACATTGAATTCATCGCATGGAGGCTTTGCCCAATGGCAACCCTGTTAAAAACACTTAAGCAAGATTGGTCAATTTCCGCAACGGTCGCTGGGTTCTTAGCTGTACTGATTTCTTATGCGGGACCCATGATTATCTTTTTTCAAGCCGCCCAACAAGCCAACGTTTCTTCTTCCATGATGGCATCATGGATTTGGGGTAGTTCGATTGGCGCGGCGATTGCGGGTATTATTTTATCCATTAAGTTTAAAACCCCAATTATTACAGCATGGTCTGCGCCTGGAACAGCATTGCTTGTGGCATTGTTCCCGCATATTTCATTAAATGAAGTCGTTGCTGCTTATATCACATCGGCAGTGATTATTTTTTTGATCGGCATCACTGGCTCCTTTGATAAACTTTTAAAATGGATTCCTCAAGGACTGGCGGCTGGTATGATGGCTGGCATTCTTTTTCAGTTTGGTCTGGGACTTTTTAAAGCCACGGATCACATGCCTTATCTTGTCTTTGGTATGCTGATTTGTTTTTTATTGGCAAAACGGTATTCTCCCCGTTATGCCATTATCTGGGTACTGATTGCAGGTGTTGTACTGAGTTTCAGTCTAGGACAAATCCAACCTGTTGCAATGGATTTTTCTCTTGCGATTCCACATATGATTTACCCTGAATGGACATGGTCTTCTACACTAAACCTTGCGATTCCACTCACCATTGTCAGCTTAACTGGGCAGTTTTTACCCGGTATGGCTATTTTAAAACTGAGTGGTTATCAAACTCCTGCAAAACCTATTTTAACTGTCGCAAGCATCACCTCGATTGTAGTTGCATTCACAGGTGGAATCACCATTGTACTTGCTGCAATTACAGCTGCACTGTGTACAGGTAAAGATGCTCATGAGCTTAAAGAAAAACGCTATATTGCAGGTATCGCCAATGGTATTTTTTATATTCTGGGCGGTTTATTTGCAGGTAGCCTAGTCATGCTCTTTAGTATTTTACCGAAAGAACTGATTGCAGCACTTGCGGGATTGGCATTGTTAGGGGCAATTGCAACCAATATGAGTGTTGCTATGAAAGATGATTCTCAGCGAGATGCCGCCTTAATTACATTTCTCGCTACGGTTTCTGGAATGCACTTTTTAGGGTTTAGTTCGGTTTTTTGGGGTATTTGTATTGGAATGATCAGTCATTTACTGTTAACGCCTAAGCAGTCAAAAGTTCAGACTCCAATGCCAGTTCAGGATTCTACACCGAGTCAGTAAAGTAAAAATTCATTTAACCTTGTTATAAAGCCTCATTGATTAGATGGGGTTTTTATATTATTTTTTAAATAAAATATTGTTGTGGACTCTATGTATTGAGTTATTCATTGCTTTTTTTATTTTATCGCAATATTTAAAAAAAATCATAACATTAAAAAATTAACACGCTGCTAAAGTCTTTTTATTAAATTTTTTCCTATATTCTATAAAATTTTCTTTTAAACCTATTTGCACCTCTTTTCCATTTAAATAATTTCCGTATTTTATTTGATCTGATTTAATTTTAGCATCATCATCTAAAAAAATAGAAGCAAATTCTTGTTGTGAACTTCTCAACATTACTCCTTTTTTAAAATAAACTATACTTTCATATCCTCCAAAATTAGATTCATTATCTAACCTTGAAACAATTACACATTGCGCAACATTAATTCTATAAATATGTGCATACATAGTTAATACCATACCGTTATCATAATTTGCTGGAATATTTAATGATTGTACTACTTTATACTTTTTACTGATTTCTTCACCAGTAAGTAAATTATCTTTTGCTTTGACATTTATAGTTATAAAAAACACTAAGGCTATGCAAATTCTTAGAATCATAATAAAGTCATCTTTTTAAAAAGTTATTTTTTTATAATTACTTATTCCTAATTACAAAAGCTGTAGCTTTAAAATACGCCAAGTCTTGCCATTCTGATATAATTAAAAATAATGATCGCCCTTTTTTCCCATGCCTCTCCCCATTACAAATCATAATTCGATGCTATTTGAGCTACCATAGTTAAAATTTCTATATTTTTTTAGTATCAGACTTGGAACCCAAATGCAATTTACCATCTTCCAAATGGGAGTAGGTAAACAGAAAAAATTTTAATTAATTAGAACACTTTCTTAAAGTATTTTTACTAATATTACTTATGTACCTACTAAATTCTTTTTTCAACTTAATCAGTGAATTTTCACTTTCAGGGTTTTCATAATTTACCTTATTTAATTTAATAGAACCCTCACCATTTAAAAATATATAGTTGTAATTTACATAGTATCCATATAAAACTTTTGAGTTATAAAAATATAAGATGGTTTCTGTACCATATACTCCAGAATCACCATCAATTTTTGAAACAAGAACACATTCATTCTTATTAGCTTTATATATACTTACCTTACCATCTAATATAGGACCTCCATTTTCAACCTCATAATCAACAATAAAGCTTTGTAATAATTTATACCTATTACCAATCTCGTAACCAGTATATTTAATATCATTTTTAGCCTGTACAGTGCAAACGCTAAATATAAAAATGATTACAAATAAAAATCTCATTGAACGCACCTCATCAGAATATAATATTTTTAAATCAACACATTTTAAAAATTAGGTTAACAAAATTTATATTTTATTTTTAGAAATATTCATCAATTCCCACTCAACAAAAAAGACCAAGTTTCATAAAATCAAATATAACCTTTCTTTTTTTCAAAAAAAAGAGCCAGATTCAACTGGAACTAATATCAATAATCCAAAATTTTAACTAACTTAAAAATACAATAATTTTTATCGCAGTGTTAACCACTCTTAAAATAAACTGCCAATATAACTTATCGCTCAATTTTATTTTTCAATTCATCCATTTTATCTTTTGCAATCCCTAAACCCATTTCATATGCTAACTCATAATATCTATATGCTTTCCTAATATCTTTTTCAACATCATTACCATCTTCATATAATGATGCTAAATTATAAGCAGCTCTAGGATCATTTTGTTGCAAAGCTTTCTCATACCAATATATTGATTTAGAAATAGATTTATCTACAACCTCACCTTTCGCATACATTACCGCAACATTAAACTGTGATGGAGAATAATTACTTTTTGCAGCTTTCAAAGAGTATTCGAAATATTTATTTTTATTAATCGAACCATTCCAACCATTTAAATAACAGTTCGCTACATTTGACTCTCCTAAATAATATCCTAAATCTGCAGACTTTTTAAAATAGTCACATGCTTGTTTTTTATCTGCAACCACAAAAGCACCATTAAAGTACATAAGCCCAATCGAGTTTATAGCTTCTGGAGTATTTTTCCCCATTGATTTTTTGTAAAACTTATAAGCAAGTTCATCATTTTTTTCTACTCCTTGCCCTCTATAATAAAGATTAGCAATATTATTTTCAGCTATTCCACTACCATTATCAGCCGATTTTTTATACCAATGAATAGCTTTTTTAATATCTTCATGTTGTCCTAAAAATCCATTTTCATACACAACTCCTAATAAATTTTGAGCGTTAGCGTCTTTATTCTCAGCATACTCCTGTATTTTTTGGAATAATTTTTTTTGTTTAATCTCATCACTACTTTCTACTATTTCTTTAAATTCCTGAATGTTAATAGCTGACTTAATACCTTGAACACCGCTCTCTCTTTTTGCCTCGCATCCAGTAATAGTAAAAAATGCAAATAAGCTTAATACATACAAAAATTTCATTTTTTCTCCAAGCTTAATTTAAAGGAATAACAAAAGTATAGCTAAGGTTGTGTTGTACATTAAAACCACCTCCAACACCAGTCTCAGCACCTACCATAGGCGTTGTCCCCTCATCAAATTTACCCTCGTATAACTTTTCTGGCGTTAGTCCTGCTCCAACAACTCCTGAGCCTCCTAGAAGAATATAAGCATTAGCATTTATACTATAACCAAACCCTTTCAAATCATCTAAACTTGTAGCTTCACTAATTAAATACCCACCTTCTATAGAAAGAGAAGGAGTACCTTGTACTGCTGAAACTCCTGGAGCAACGAATACTCCCCATTTCCCAGAAGGTGTCCTTGCAACGCCAACTTGTATGCTAGCCCCAGCACCAATAACAGCAGCAATTGCACCAGAAAAGTTTACATACATGAGTTGAGTACCCTTCGACTTTTCTTCAATTTTTAATATAACTTTTGAATTATTTTTAGAGACCTCAAACTTTTCTTTTATATACATCTTATATTTTTTGTGGTCGGCTAATTCTTGCCTTTTAGCATCTATTTCATCTTTTATGATAATAATTTGCCCTACTTTAATAGTATTAACATTAATACCATTATTTCTCGCTTTTATGTCTTCAATAGATACACCATGCTGCTTTGCAATAATAGCCAAATTTTCTCCAGATTTAACTGTATGCTTTATAATACTAGGATATAAATAAATATCCTTATCTAATATTTTATTTAGAACACGCGTTCTCCTTTCATAACTACCAGCTATTTCTTGTTTTGGAAATGTTTTTGTATTAATTATTATTGACGGGACATTTACTGTTATTGTTCTTTTTTCATCTTTACCCATTCTTTTATTATATGAAAAACAACCTATTTCTGTCCATGATTTATATGGCGTCGGGAATCCCATTACTTCAAAAATTAATTTTTCTATACCAACTAGCATTTCTCCTTTTCCTTTACCATTCCTTGTAATTGAGTCAACTAATATTCTTTTTGTATTTTTTTGTTCATTATTTAGAACCAAAATTCTATAACGTAAACCATCAACTGGATTTTTTGATCTATCATTAAAAAACACTTCAAACTTCATAAACTTAGCCTTCTATTTCATTATCTTATTGTTCTTGAAAATCTTCATCAATAATTAACCATTCATAGGTTGGATCATCAATGATAACTTGTAAATCTTCCTGTTTATTATCAATACTTGCAAAACGTTCGGTTCGACCATATTCGTCTAATGTCCCAGATTTATATATGTTCTCCCCTTTCAGCAATGCTCGGTAATGAACCTTTGAAAACTCATAATTTTTAAATAGATCAAAAGCATCAATACGATTTGTAAATAAGTAACTCTCTTTATTCATTGCTAAGCTACTAAAGCTTGGTAATATAGGCTGAATTTTAACCCCGCTTTGAAACATCTGTTGCCCAGACTTTACCTCAAACATTCGATCTGTTTCACATAAAATACCAGCACCGTTCAAGGTAATCCTTGAGGATTTGCCTGTAATCTGAACTTCTTTCGAGCTATTGATTTCAACACGATTTTCTGTCGAAGATATTGTGATCCCAAGTTTGGCAAATATATCTAGGGCATTTGCCTGTGCATGAATATTAAATTTTCCCTGTGCTGCGATAATGTTGATGCCATTCATCACTGAAAATAAACTTATTTTATTTTTGGCATGCACAATCCAGTTCTTTTGCGTACTAAAGTTAATGCTGTCACCAGCAATTTGATTGATTTGGGCATCCGCAGATAAATAGATATTTTCAGGTGTGCTCAAAGCAATACCATCTTGGGAACTCAGTAAAAGCACCGCTTGATTAAATTTGGCAATTTCTTGTTGGAGCTGTTGAGCAAATATTTTAAGTTGCTCAACTGATTCTATTTCATCGGTCTTTTGCTTCTTGGCGATATCACTGAGTGCTTTACTTTTGTTTTGACTGTCTTCAAGTTGTTTCTTGGCAGGCGTTGCATCAAGATGATCGCCTTTGGCATGTTCTTGTTGATAAGTCGATAGTAATAAGCCTTTCCCTGCACGTACTGCGCCCCATTGGTCCGTTCTTAATTCAAAACCTTCTCCGCGCCCTTCACTGGTCTCGGTTTCTTTTGGATGGCTTAAATTCCCAAGATTCAGTTGGCTTGTCGCATGACTGCTGTGTAACTGAGTGCTGATCTGGTTGGTGGTATCGTCAAAGCGCAGTTGATTAAACCCTTCAGATTTATATTCCTTAGTTTTGATCCCAGAAAGTTTTTTAGTATCAGGTAGCTTTCCTTGGTCATCAAACTTGGTCGGATAGCGATACCCTTCATGAATTCGTCCCAGTACAAATGGTCTATCAATGTCACCATCACTGAACGAGATCATGACGATCTCCCCGACCCTCGGTAAGAATCGTACTCCATAGCCTTCTCCTGCCCATGGCGTCAGTACATCCACCCAAGCCGAGTCAGTATCATTATCGTTCGCGCCTGCGCCACCATCATGTTGGTGGTCTTCGTGACGGGTAAACAAGAAATTTACCTTAATCTGACCTCGTTCATTGACATAGATTTCCTCCCCACTCGGTCCGACTACTCTCGCTCGCATTGGATATGTAGTAGGTCGATGTTTCAGCGGATTGTATTCAGGGACAACGGCTATATTGCGTCGTTGTAACAGCAACTGATTGGCTTGGCGTTCTTCGCTGCTGTTTGTGGTGATATGGGCAAGTTGCCATTGGCTTTGTTGGATGAGTGCTTCGACTTGGTGAGTTAAGTCTTTTGGTAAATTATTTTGGTGATAAAAGGTTTTGGATATAATCAGAAATTGTCGATCGGCAACATCTTTTAGATCTAGGTTTGGATGTTGGTTAAGCTCAAAGTAATAGCCAACCTGCGCATCTCTTACTGTCGATACGGCAATAAATTGTTTGGCTTGAGCGTCATAGTAATTGCTGAGGTTTTGGTTAAAACGTTCAACCTGATTGTTACCCGATGGCGTTACTCCATCTTCTCCATTCAAGTCTTGGGTCCATGCAGGACTAAACTGCCATACTTGTTCTAAACCTAAACTGGCATTGTCATAGTTTTCACTCTGCTGATACTTACTTAAAACATTGCCTGCGCCTTCTTCTATATCTAACATATCAGCTTGCCATCGTTGAATATGCACAGACGTCGGTTGCAGTGAACGCAATCCTGTCAATGCTGTGATGGTATCTTGCTGTTCGACAGCCGAACTTCGATGAAAACGGATAATGCGACGTTCTAAACTTTTATATTGAGTATTGTCATCAATTAAACGAAGCTTTTGAGGTTGGATTTGTTCATTAAAATAAGACACTTTAAGCTGTGTCTCATCAATTAAAGTCGTCACGCCTTCCGATGCTAGAAGCCTTTGAATAAGATCTATATCTCGTTCATTATTCTGCATAATGAAGGGTCGAATATCATAGTCTTTGGTTAGACCACTTTTATCCAAAGTCAAACTTGAAGCAAACAGTGGAGATCTTTCTCGCCATTCATTAAATATGACTTCTACTGCCTGTAAAGCAGACATATTCATAAATACTCGCGAGTTTCTTCGATACTTCCAAAGCGCAGTTGGGTCTTCTACAGAAAGGCGATAAATTGTCAACGCACCATCCGAGGAACCCAGCTCAGCTTTTGTCACAATTCCTGAAATGCGATGCAACTCAGATCGGTCATTGACCATATCAACGGCTACACGACACCCAATAAAGCTTTTTAAGGCGATGTTGTTTCGTGTAGATAAACAAATAAGTTGTAAATTCAAGCCATCATTGATGGTATGTGTCCCATCGATACGTTGCAAGAATACATGGGCAGCCAAATTGGGATTGCTAAATTGAATATGTAAAGCCCGTTTTTGAGCAGAAAGTCCCATTTTTTCCAAAACAAAATTAATATTATTAAACATGATCTATTGTGTATTTTTTCTAAATTCACCATCACCATATAATAAAATATCATGATTTGTCTACCACAAAGTATTTTTCACATGAAACCTAATTAATTGATTTATTGATAATTTTCACAGTATTTTATAAATTACAGTATATATTATGAAATTAAATTTATTGCATGATTGCCTATCAATTCTGTGAGTTATTATATAATTTATAGTTATTTTTATATAAACATGACAAATAAAAACTCAATTCACCATTCCCGTTAAAATTCTCATTTTATTCGATCAGTTTAAATATGTTTTTAACCAAGGAAATTTAAAAATTATAAAACTCGTAAGTACACTAAACATGTCTGATTATTAATGTTATATATTTATTTTTATAACATGCTATTAATCTATAAATTCTCATATTACGCAAATAAAAACAATAGCATTCATGCATAATTTTATAGATTGACATGTAGTAAGCTGTGTATTTTTTGTTCCAATGTCGCTTTTCATTCATGATTTAAATCTAAAATCATCAAAAGAATTTGGAATTTAAAAAGTCTAATTTTCTCATTTTTAAACATAAATTATTGCAGCACAAAAATAAGGATGTTTTATGACTGAAACACATACCTACGCGCCTCACGAAAAACGTAATCGTGTCATGGCTATTGTCGGCGCTGCATCTGGTAACTTAGTGGAATGGTTTGACTTTTATATTTATGCCGCTTTTGCCACCTATTTTACCCATGCATTAACTGCACCCGATATGAATGACTCCACCAAAGCAATTTATGTGTGGGGTGTTTTTGCTGCCAGCTTTTTTATGCGCCCAATCGGCAGTTGGTTATTTGGATGGATTGGCGATACTTTTGGGCGTAAAAAGTCGATGATCATTTCCATTAGTTTAATGGCGGTCAGCTCATTTTTATTTGCAGCACTTCCAACCTATGAACAAGTCGGTATGGCTGCCCCATTTTTATTGTTAGCGGTCAGACTTTTGCAAGGGCTTTCAGTAGGTGGTGAATATGGGACAGTAGCCACTTATATGAGTGAGGTGGCTTTAAAAGGTCAACGTGGTTTTTACTCATCATTCCAGTATGTAACCCTGTCTGGCGGACAGCTCTTGGCGAGTCTACTTGGCGTGATCATGTTGGCACTGATGTCAAAAGAACAGCTTATGGATGGTGGATGGCGTATTCCATTTATCATTGGCGGGGTAGTTGCGATTCTTTCGTTCTTTGCTCGTCGTCATTTGAAAGAAACACTTTCTGAAGATGATGGACGTAAAGAAGGTTCAGGAAGTCTAAAAGAGTTACTGACCAAGAATTGGAGCACCTTTTTACTGGTGGTTGGTTATACCTCGGCAGGCTCTTTGTGTTTTTATATCATCACGGTATATTCAAAAACCTATATCACCAGTTTAGGGTTTGCTGATAAAACAGTGGGTTATATGATGACCATTGCATTGTTTATCTTTATGTGCGCTCAACCATTGTTTGGAATGCTGGCAGACCGAATTGGTCGTCGATCGTCCATGATGCTGTTTAGTATCAGTTGTGCAATCTTTATTTATCCAGTCATGGTAATCGCTATGCCATATTTTAGTGGTTCAGCATTTATTGTGACCGCATTGTTGGTGTTCTTAATGATGTTACTGAGCTTTTATACCTCTATTAGTGGACTGGTAAAAGCTGAGATGTTCCCACCGCATATTCGTGCATTAGGCGTTGGTTTTGCTTATGCCGTCGGAAATGCAATTTTTGGCGGTTCAGCCCCCGCTGTCGCGCTTAAATTAAAAGATTTAGGACATGAAAACACGTTCTTCGTTTATGTGATTGTTATGCTGATAATTTGTTTATTCTGTAGTATGCAACTACCGAAACAACCCAAATATTTACATCACGATCACTAATCTCTTGCAATGATTTAAGGTCTGTTTATACAGACCTTAAAATTTTCATGTAAAATATAGCATTAAATCATAAGACTATAGAATATCTTGAGGAAATAATGAAAAAACTCTCACTTATATTTATATCTTTCGCGATTAGTCTGAGTGCCTATGCCAAAACACAAAACTATATTTTGGTGGATGGTGGTGGTGTAGATGACCTTTCATTAATGTTGAAAAATGTACAAGGTAAGACGATTCATGCCTACTGCGATCAGAAATGTGGCAAATGGTTTGATCCAGATGAAGAAATAGATGGACAAACACTTAAAAAGCAATACTTTGAAAAAAAAGTTCAAGCAGACATTAAATTAGAGAAAAATGCAGGACGTGTTGCAGGTCCAAGTGACGATGAATCATTTTATTTCATCAAACATATTAAATTATTAAAATAATCCCCCTCTACACTTTGCAAGAACACCAGCGAATCTTGAATCTAGCTTTGTTTAAAAAAACAAAGTATCGATATGGATGTCACCATGTTGAGCCGGGGTATATGAGCAAAGACAAAGCGCTGCTTTGATTGCAGCGCAAGAATGCGATTCAACAAAAAATTTGCTTAGCAAAGTAAAGAATTGCCTACACAAAACAATTTAAACTTTGGATGTAAAGTGCAGTATTGCGAGCTTTTATATCATCAAACAATAGATTTATCGCATTGATTTTATTGATCTAGAAATTATATTTAATGTCTATTTTTCAACAGATTGACTAGGGTGTGTTGACACTTTTAGATTAAAAAATAGCGAAGTAGTAAAATTAAATCGCCAAACCCAATTCTACTATTCGCTATGCCTCGTACCATGTTAACAGATCAACACTGGCAAAAGTTGAAAGCTATTTTGCGTAATTTATCCATTCATCTCAACTCAAATTTAAGAAATTTTATTGAAGCGATTCTTTATAGAATAAGAACTGGGTGCCCTTGGCGTGATATCCCAACTTGCTTTGGACAACCCAACTCTATTTTTAAACGTTTTAATCGCTGGTCAAGTAGTGGTAAGTTACTCACTATATTCAAATTATTATCACTGAATACCGATATGGAATGGCTATTCATCGATGGTTCCCATATTCGTGCTCATCAACATTCTGCGGGTATAGCTGATCAGGCAATCTCTAAAAGTGCTGGAGGAAACTCCTCCAAAATACATTTAGTTGTAGATTCAGATGGTAATCCTATTGATTTCATTATTACTGATGGAACCACGCATGATGTTAAGGTCGCACCTGATTTAATTTCAAAACTCAATTTAAATGAGGCAGAGATTGTATGTGCAGATAAAGGCTACGATTCAGAGCCATTAAGACAGCAGATTAGAGCAACTGGAACAAAAGCAAATATACCTAAAAAATCCAATAGCCAATCAAACAATGACCATATGGATTGGTATTTATATAAAATCAGGCATTTAGTAGAAAATATGTTTTGTAGGTTAAAGCAATTTAGAGGGATAGCCACTCGATACGACAAGTTAAAACGGAACTATGAAAGTTCTGTTGCATTAGCTTGTATATTTTTATGGCTCCCCTTGTAGGTTAAATTATGAACCCTAAATGTCAACAGACCCTATATAAATTTCTGTTCAACACCTTGACCATGAAACGCCATTTAAAACAATACGTCCTGTCGACCTGGCATATCTTCAACGGGGATTTTGTCGACAGTAAACTGATATTTCAAAATCTTTTTCATCGAATCTGTTTCAACCACAGCAATTGCATCAAGCACATCATCGTTTTCAGGTTCTTGTAAACGTGCTGCCTCACACCATTTAACTGCCATCGTATAGTCAAAGTAGTGCGGACGATTGGCTTGATCTGCGTAAAGCCTTGCTAATGCACTCATTGCCTTGATATGCCGATTCCAACCATGCGAAATCAATTGCGGAATAATAATATCACCCAGCTCAGGGTAATAACTGTAGTGATATAAGCGATCCGCATATAGATCTATGATGTCATCTTCAAGTTCTTGATACTCATAAGTACCATCTGTGCGTGATTTTTCAAGTCCTATTCGTGCTTGTTCAAAATAATCCAAACTTTGTTTTAATAATGGAAATGGGTTGCTTTCATCATCTTTAATACCCCGATTAAGGTAATTTACCCCCATATTATACATGGCAATATAATGCCCTTGTTCAGCAGCTTTGTTGGAATACTTCTTTGCTATATCTACATCATATAAACTCGAATCTTCTCTTGAATGAATATAACCACTCGTAAAACTTGGGTTGACATAACCAAGCTCTGATGCAGCGTGTAACATATCAATCACATCAGGATAGCTTTCAAGTTCATCAAAACTTTTATAAACACGATAGAAGCAACAGTATTCACCTTCAGGAAAAGCTTTAGGTTTTTCTAAACTTTTAGCGAACTCAAACCAAGACTGAGCCACCAATGGATTTTTTTCTACACCAGACCAACCATGCTGAGTAAGTAATCCATAAAGAACCGCTGCGCTGGCTAGGGTTTTACGATTGGAAATAGCAATATGACCTAAAAAATCATGATCTTTTACATATTTAAACCAATAATAAATTGCACGTTGCAAATCATATTCATCAAATACATCATGCCCAATCGTATGCAAATAACAATCTAGAATTTTTGCATCAGACTCATTCAACAAAGTATAAAAATACGCCAAACGCAAATAAATCTTAGCGCGATTTTTTTCACTCAAAGGACGTTTTAATAAGTCTAAAGCGATTTGAATATGTTTTTTAATCTCGCCCGTTTGATCATCGGAATAGCTGTCCTCTACCGAGTCGTACCACATCACAAAGTGAAGTTCATTTTTTTCAATTTCAGTAAAATGATCACACCAATCAGATTGTATAAACTCGATGATTGCCTGATAGTTATAGCCCCAACGTGGCAATAAATACCAGCAATAGTCAATTGCAGCAACAAGACCATACTGAGACTGATCAAGAAAAACTTTCAACCAAAATGCCGCTTCATTTTGCGGTAAATCCAATTCAGATTTTAAATCCAGATACGGTTTAAGCATGTCTGGAATTTGTTGAGGCAATGTCAAAGCTAAATCTGTTGATAATCCACTTAACTTGGCAATTTTCTGTAATTTGGGTTTAATGACATGTTTTAAATTTTGAGGTTGCTTTTGTTTAAATAACCACTTATCAAACCACTTTGGTTCATCCAGCTTTGCTGCTGCATTGAGTAAGTGAATCACAACAGTCCAAGCATTTGGAGAAAAAGCGATTGCTTGCATTGCAGTTATATAAATCTGCTTTTGTGCTTCACGAGCACAATCCCACATATCTTCTGAAACTTGATTTGCCCAAGTTCCCCCGCGATATTCAGAAGCCCAAAATGCCCAATAACGTACCTTGATCACATAAGGAAAAAAACTCTCAGGGTATGTTTTTGACCACTCTTCAAGGTGCTGAAGTGCCTGAGGTCCTTGATTTAAAAACATCTCAGAAAACATTTGATAAGGGTAAGCAAACCAATCACTTTCCCATTGAAAAGCACTTTTCTCAGTACGGCTATTCCATAGTTGGGTAAAAAATTGCTCTAAGGCTTCATATTGTCTATTTTCGAGTAGACCCAGTGGATATTGCCCTTCTTTTCTTAAACTTTCATGGACATACTCAGCTTTAATCATGATGAAGCTCTCATACTGTAATCTGGTGATGTTCGAGCGGAATCAAACATAATGGGCTGGATTTTTAAGTCTGCAAGTTCTGGTAAAAGTGTTAAATTCCAGTCCAAAGATTTCCAATTGCATGAACGTTTTTCAAGGTATTGCTGGATTTCATGGCGTGCAGATTTATCATAATTGTTATAGTCCGAGTGGCGCACAATCAAGTCAATTTCACGACCTTGTGCATAATATTGCCCCATTTCCTGCCAGCTTGTACAACACTCTTGGATAATTTGAGCCGAAGCCAAAATGTATTGCCAAGCTTCATCTTCACCGACATATTCAAATTGATGCAATAAGCGCATCATGATAATTTTTTGGATGTGGGCATAGACCAAAACATCACGATAATAAGGTCGAACCTCTTGATTCAAATCATACCAACCATATAAGTCGCCAACATAAAAATACTCTTTTAAAAAGAATTCAATTTTTTGCAAACGTTCAATTTGACTATTTTGTTCTAGTTTCAAAAGTTGGTCTAAATGTGTTCTAAATTTTGCTTCATTATTTTTAAAATCATCAAGCATTAGTGTATCCACATCATCACAAGAAATTTTATTGCGTACATAAATCAAATCACCTGTTGCCAAAGCCCATTTTTTTCTTTGATCTGCATTACTTTTTAAAAATGGCATTGCAGGGATTGCAAAAACAAACATTAAAATTTTAAATATCCAGCCAATCCAAGGAATTTGACTGAGCATACCTAACACTAAAAAAATGAGATAAAAAGGCAATAAGATCAAATGTAAAATAAGTGGAAGTGTTTTTTTCTTTTCAAATTTTAGTGGAATATTTAGTTTTCTTTGATCAAAATCTGTTTGATTAAATTGCATGACTTGTTGTATTAAAATATTTTGCGGGTTTTGAATGTATTCCTCTTTATTTGTTGCCAACATCATCCATTGTAAAACTGAGCTTTGTTGTGTACATAGATCCATTAAATCTGGATTTTGCATCACAATTCCTTCAACAACCAATGGATCGCTTAATTCATAAAAGTAAAAATATGGCAGTTGTTCAATGTGCAGTAAGCTATTTTTCTGTTGCTCAACTGAATCATCAATTTGCTGTGAGTCTAAAAGTTCAGGACGATATATAATTCCAAGATTCGAACAATCTGAATTGTGATTATTTTTTGGTTGAATATGATTTAAAAATAATAAAACATCATCCACATATTTTTTAACTGGAACTTGGTTTTGTTTCCCCTTAATTTGCTCAATGCACCACGCTTCACCATCCCATTCTAAACTAATGGTGACATGTGGCTTATTAGAAGCATCTCTTAGGCTAAAATAACGAAATAGACCATATTCTTTCTGTGTCACATAATGCTCACCATAGCCATCTTTAAGCTCAGTCAGGTTAGCGAACTGTCCTAGGCAATGTTGCATATAACGTGACTCAAAAGCCATCTCTTTACGCAACAACATTCCTGTGGCGGTAATTTCAATAAAACGTCCCGTATCTACCGCTAAAACCTCGCTAATCGCGTGTTCAGAACTGTCCCATTGCCCTTTTTCCAAACGCTTTTTCATTGCTTCATGATCTTTATGCCAAGCGTCTAACACTTGGTCATAAGTCATTTTCATGAATTTGCCTTTTAGATTTGTTTTGAGTCTGGAATTAAAAAATTCTAATAGTGGTTTTTCTAGCGCCAAAATCTGTTCATGCAAAGGATCAATGTACAGCATGTGGCTATCTGGTTGTTGTTCGAGTTTTTTCAAAAACCATGCAGGAATCGGCTGAGGTAACTGGCAGATTTTCCAAGCAGCAACTGAATTGACATGAAAGACAGGATTAAAATGTTTAATCACATATTCAAAGAATTTTTTTTCAAACCATTGGGTAATTTCTGGGTCATCTTTACGGCGTTGGCTACGTTCTACTATTGTTTTTTTAACTTCAGGTGCATTGACAATATCTCGTGTTTCCATGCTATTCCATTTAACGTATTTCTACTACATTACAGTCTGATTTTTATAAAAATATTCCAAATATCGAAATATTTAATGTGAATAGTTTATAACAAAATACTCCTTAGGAAATAGAATTCCCTAAAATTTAAATGTATTTATGTTAGTATTTTAAAAATTTTCAAATGCTTATATGATGAAAAAAATTGTGATTTTCTCAGGCGCAGGAATGAGTGCGGAAAGTGGTATTGATACTTTTCGTGATCGTGGTGGATTATGGGAAAACTACAATATCCAAGAAGTCGCTACCCCTGAAGCATGGCAACGTAATCCTGAATTGGTTCAGCGTTTCTATAATGAACGTCGTAAAAACATACTTGAAGCCAAGCCCAATCTCGCCCACAGGATCATTGCTGAGCTTGAACAATACTTTGAGGTACATGTCATTACTCAAAATATAGATGACCTTCATGAACGTGCAGGAAGTCAACAGGTGATCCATCTGCATGGCAACATTCGACTCGCCAAAAGCTCAAAACCACATGCGGAATACAGCAATGAATTTTACCCCATTCAAGGTTGGAAGTTGGATTTAGAAAAAGATCAATGCCCTGAAGGCTATCCACTCCGCCCACACGTCGTTTGGTTTGGTGAAGCTGTGCCTGCTTATGAACAGGCAATCCAAACTGTTCAAGATACAGATATCTTTATTGTAATTGGTTCAGCCTTGGCTGTTTATCCTGTCGCAGGTTTGATTTATGAAATTCCACAATATTGTGAAGCATATTATATTGACCCTCAAGCCAGCCATTCGCGTGTACCAGTACAATATGAATGTCTAAAAATGAACGCAACGGATGGTATGCAGCAACTTTTTGAAAAATTTACAAAGCATTAAAAAAACCAGTGTAATTACACTGGTTTTAAAGACTTCATCATACACTTTGATGAATCATTTATTTTCATCATTTGGGTGAGCTTGCTCTTTCTTCTCATCCTTAATTGGCTTAGTTGCTAATGAATCATTGAATAACTTATTCAATAAAGGCTTCGTCACTCGATAAATAATACATCCAACCATGATCAGTAAATAAAGTGGCCAAATGGTCACTAAAATAACCAACAAGTCCAAAATAAATTGCCAACCGTATTGAACACCTTCCCAAGCGCGTTTCCAAAAACCATCACCATTTAAACGTGCTACTGCATCTACATCGACATCTAAACTTTCACGAACCATTGCTGGTTGTTTAATGGTGATACTAATGGTGCTGAAACGAACACGGTCTTGCACTTCAAGTTGTGTTAAACGAGAGATTTCATTCAGTTGAGACTGTTTAGTATCACCTGGTACAGTCTGAGTTTGTGCCATTTTTTCTTCCAATAGCTTTAACTCAAAACGTTTTGCGGAATACTGTTGCTGGTTCAAAAAGTACATTAAAGGCAACAATTGATTTACATACACAGCAGCTTTGTCACTAGGCACACGTACAATAATTTCTGCATGCGGATCAACTTTTTCAAAAACTCGGATTTTACCATCACCAATTTTTTGCGTTTGTTTATCTAACACATCAAAGCTGATATTTTTCTGCTCAATAAAACCACCTGCCTGAAAAGTAAGCTTATCGATTTCTAAAGCAGTTTTTACCACATCCTTAGCCGTAAAATTAACTTGTGCTTCTCGCACCATACGACGTGCTTTTTCTGCTTGACTGACATCGGTACTTAAAATGGTTTCAGGCTTTTGTTCAGTTACAGGTGTGGTATCAACAGTATTTTCAGCAGCTTGTTCATTACTTTTTTCAGAAGCATCAGCGGCTTGTACAGCATCTTGCGCAACCACTTGTGAATCTTGTGCAGATGCACTTTCAGCAGCTTCTTCTGCTTTTTTTGCACATCCAGAAATTAGAACAAGACTAAGCGCGAGGATTAAATGTTTATTATTCATAAATTATTGACTTTAGTTAATGATTTTTAAGTTTTTGAGATTATAAAGACATTTTCCGATTTTTACCATGCATAAAAATACAGCATCGAAATGCTGTATTAAGAACTGATCTATTTTATTTATTTGATGCTTGTTTAACCTGTATGCCCTATTTCATCATAAGACTGCACTGCAATTTCAGAAATCATATTTTCAAATGAGAAAATTTCATCTAACTGTTGTTGTGTTAATAAGCCTTGTTCTAATACGACCTCTTGAATGGTTTTATTTTCAGCTATGCACTGTTTCCCGATTTCATCACATTTTGCATGCCCTAAAATAGGATCAAGTAGAGTAATGATGCCCACACTGCGCATTACAGCGTCATAGCAGGTTTTTTCATTGGCAATAATGCCCTGAATACATTTCTCATCCAAGGTTTGAATCCCATGAATCAATAACTCAATGGATTCATTCATCGAGAGCGCAATCACAGGCTCCATTACATTCAACTGTAATTGCCCTGCTTCAGCAGCAAAAGTAATCGTCAAATCATTGCCAATTACTTTAAAAGCAATTTGATTGACCACTTCAGGAATAACAGGATTAACTTTTGCAGGCATAATTGATGAACCTGCTTGCAATTCGGGTAAGCGTATTTCCCATAATCCTGTACGTGGTCCGGAACTCAGCAAGCGTAGATCATTACAAATTTTAGAAAGTTTGACAGCCAAACGCTTCAATGCACTGGAAAGAATGATAAAAACACCACAATCACTGGTCGCTTCGACATAATCTTCAGCGCCAATCAACTTTAGACCTGTTAATGCGGTTAAATTATGATTTACTTGTGCTGCATAACCATGCGGTGTATTTACACCTGTCCCTATCGCAGTCGCACCTAAATTAATTTCCAATAAAAGTTCTCGTGTTTTTTTAATTAAACGTACATCTTCTTTTAATAGGGTGGCAAAGGCATGAAATTCTTGACCCAATGTCATCGGCACGGCATCTTGTAATTGAGTTCGCCCCATTTTCAGTACAAATTGAAATTCTGATGCTTTTAAAATGAGCGAACTGATCAAATTGTTCATTTTTTCAAATAACAGATCGAATGAATAATATGTCGCTAGACGTAACGCTGTCGGATAAACATCGTTGGTGGATTGTGATTTGTTGACATGATCATTGGGATGAATAATATCATATCGACCTTTTGCATAACCAAGTGACTCTAAAGCAATATTTGCAATCACTTCATTGGTATTCATGTTGATCGATGTACCCGCACCGCCTTGGTAAACATCCGATGGAAATGAATCTTTCCAGTCTTGAGGATTTTCAATTAACTTATCACAAGCTTGTTGAATGGCTAAACTCATCTCTTCCGATATTTTATTAAATTGAAAGTTAGTTTGTGCCGAAGCTTTTTTAACTTGGGCTAATGCGCGGATAAAAAAGCTTTGTTCACCGACAGTATGTTTAGAAATATTAAAATTTTCTAAAGCTCTAACGGTATGGATGCCGTAGTAACTATTTATAGGTACTTCTTTACTTCCCAATAAATCTTTTTCTATTCTTGTAATTTCTGCAGCAAGTTGGACTGTTTCCATGGGATATTCTCGTTATTTATGCACTATAGCCTTGCATTTCCTATCATATTCTCTCTATAAAAATTTTGTATTAGCAAAATATGTCATTTCTATCCGCAATTTTTCGATATGATATAGGTATTGTTGCTCATGTAACTTTATGTAACCACATTCACTTATACTTCTTCAATGTGAAAATGCACAGCATTTTATTTAAATTTGCTTTATAAATGCTGATTTTCGCTTTTGTATCCAAATGTACAATTGGATACAAAAAGCTTGCATAATCACCTTATAAAAATTACAGCGATATTTTTTATTTATGTGAAAGAATCCGCTCGTGAAACTCATGTGAAAAAAATAAAACTTGGAGATTTGCTCCACAAGGAATGAATTAGATATGGACTCAATCAACCCCACAGTTGTGACCTTTATTTTCTATATTATTGCAATGGTCTGTATCGGCTTATATGCCTATAGAAAGACCACTGATTTCTCAGACTATATCTTGGGTGGTCGAAGTTTAGGTAGTTTTGTCACCGCGCTTTCGGCAGGTGCATCTGATATGAGTGGTTGGTTGCTCATGGGGCTGCCAGGTGCAATCTATCTCACGGGTTTATCTGAGTCATGGATTGCGATCGGCTTAATCATCGGTGCATGGTTAAACTGGTATTTGGTCGCAGGTCGTTTACGTGTTCACACTGAAGTACAGAACAATGCCCTGACATTGCCAGATTATTTCACCAGTCGTTTCGGCGATAAGAAAAAAGTCTTACGCATTATTTCTGCATTGGTCATTTTGATTTTCTTTGGTATTTATTGCGCTTCAGGTATGGTCGCAGGTGCACGTTTATTCGAAAGTATTTTTGCAATGAACTATACCACCGCACTTTGGGTCAGCGCGATTGCAACCATCAGTTATGTCTGCATCGGTGGATTCCTGGCTATCTCTTGGACAGATACTTTTCAAGCTGGTCTAATGATTTTCGCATTGTTGCTAGCGCCAATCATGACTTTCTTGGCTGTAGGTGATTTACAACATGTGACGCAATTAATTGAAACCGCTCGTCCACATGCTGCAAATATGTTCCAAGGGGTAAGTTTTATTGCCATTATTTCATCAATGGCTTGGGGCTTAGGCTATTTTGGTCAACCGCATATTCTGGTCCGCTTCATGGCTGCTGATTCAGTCAAATCAATCCCAAATGCACGCCGTATCGGTATGGCATGGATGATTCTTTGTTTAGCTGGTGCCGTGGCAGTAGGTTATGTCGGTATTGCTTATTTTCAAGCACATCCAGATATACCTTCAGCAGCAATTGTGGCAAAAAATCCTGAAACGGTATTTATGGAACTCACCAAAATATTATTCAACCCGTGGGTTGCAGGTGTTGTTTTGGCGGCAATTCTTGCTGCTGTGATGAGTACCCTAAGCTGCCAACTTTTGGTCTGTTCAAGTACATTAACCGAAGATTTATATAAGTCTTTTATTCGTAAAAAAGCGTCACAAACTGAATTGGTTTGGGTCGGTCGTTTGATGGTGCTTGCGATTTCTGTGCTTGCCATTATTTTAGCCTTTAACCCAGAAAGTAAAGTACTTGGTTTAGTTGCTTATGCGTGGGCAGGTTTTGGCGCGGCATTTGGACCATTGATTTTACTTTCAGTGTTCTGGAAACGCATGACTTTAAATGGTGCTTTGGTCGGAATTATTGTCGGTGCTGTGACTGTAATTGTTTGGAAAAACACCATGGCAGCGACTGGGCTTTATGAAATCATTCCTGGTTTTATCTTCTCTCTGATCAGTATCATTGTGGTAAGTTTATTGGGTAAAGTGCCTGAAAAAGAAGTCACTGATCGTTTTGATGATGCTGAACAAATATATGACCGTGAAATGAAAAATTTATAAGCGTAGATCATGAAACGATAAAGGGGCTGATGCCCCTTTATTATTTTTTCGCTTTTACTTTGGATTTAAAATTAAGATGTAATTGTGAACTGTCTTTAATTACTTCCATGACTGGGTAGCTTCGTGTTTCCTTGACACCAGGCAACTGCCACAATACTTGTCCCGAAATATGCCGAAAAGCTTCCATGTTGGCACAGCGAATTTTCACCAAAAAATCAAAGCCTCCACTAATCATATGACAAGCCATAATTTCAGGATATTGAACCACAGCCTCTGAAAAGGCATCCAAGACATTCGGGGTCGTTTTGTCTAATAAAATCTCAACAAATACCACAAAATTTGCTCCCAGCATCTTGGGGTTAAGCTTTGCCTCATAACCAAGAATATACCCTTCTGCTGTGAGTTTCTGTACACGGGCTAAGGCTGCTGTAGGAGACAAATTAACTTCTTCAGCGAGTTTAATATTGGAAATTTTTCCATCTTTTTGCAAAATTTCTAAAATCCGAATATCTATACGATCCAGCGTTAAATATGCACTTTCCATAGAATAATTCTCTAAATATTCTTAAAATTATAGTGAGTTATTCACCAAATATTCTGCAATCATAAATTATATAAACCACACAGCTCAACAAAAATATTTGCGAGTCACAGGACGTTGACAATGAATATGAATTCACCCCAAATTTTAGACCCTAAACTCGCACCAAGTTTAGATTACATCACTGAATTCAAAGAAAAAACAGACTTTGAAGATGCAATCAATTCAGCATGGCGACGTGCTGAACCAGAGTGTGTTGAAAATCTAATTGAACACAGTCAACTGTCTGAAGAGATGAGTCAAAAGATCTATGACACCGCATTTAATTTGGCGCATAGTCTAAGAGATCGTAAAAGCTCATCAGGTAAAGCTGGTATTGTACAAGGCTTACTTCAAGAGTTTTCTTTATCGTCTCAAGAAGGAATCGCCTTGATGTGTCTGGCTGAGGCATTGCTGCGTATTCCTGATAGTGCCACTCGAGATTTATTAATTCGCGATAAAATTAATCAAGGCAACTGGAAAGATCACTTAGGACAAAGTAATCTGATGTTTGTCAATGCCGCAGCTTGGGGATTAATGCTGACAGGCAAATTAATGGAAACACCAAAACAGTCTAGCCTTTCAGGCGTACTTACCTCTCTTCTGGCACGTACAGGTAAAGGTATTATCCGTAAGGCTGTTGATGTTGCGATGCGTATGATGGGTGAACAGTTTGTAACTGGAGAAACCATTGAAGAAGCATTGGATAATGCCAAAGTACTTGAAGATAAAGGCTTTCGTTATTCTTACGATATGTTGGGTGAAGCTGCACTCACTGAACATGACGCGGATCGCTATTTTGATGATTATACTCAAGCAATTCATGCGATTGGTAAAGCGTCGGAAGGCAAGGATGTCTATACAGGTCCTGGTATTTCCATCAAACTTTCTGCACTACATCCACGTTATCAACGCTCGCAAACAGAACGTGTTCATCACGAACTTTATCCACGTATTTTAAATTTAGCGCTTTTGGCAAAAAATTATGATATTGGTCTAAATATTGATGCAGAAGAAGCAGATCGTTTAGAACTTTCTCTGGAATTGCTCGAACGTTTATGTTTTGAGCCACAACTTGCTGATTGGAAAGGTATCGGCTTTGTAATACAAGCCTATCAGAAACGCTGTTTCTATGTGGTTGATTATATAATAGACCTCGCTCAACGTAGTCATAAACGCTTAATGATCCGTTTGGTTAAAGGTGCTTATTGGGACAGTGAGATCAAAAAAGCACAAATTGATGGTTTTTCTGACTATCCAGTCTTTACCCGTAAAGTTCATACCGATTTATCTTATATTGCTTGTGCAAAAAAATTACTTGCAGCACCAGAGCAAATTTACCCTCAATTTGCCACGCACAATGCGCAAACGCTTGCCACGATTTATCAACTGGCAGATCCACAAAAATATTATTTGGGTCAATATGAATTCCAATGCTTACATGGCATGGGTGAACCTTTATACGAACAAGTGGTGGGAGATATTTCGGCGAAGAAATTAGGTATTCCTTGCCGTATTTACGCACCTGTCGGCAATCATGAAACCTTGTTGGCTTATCTTGTACGTCGTCTTTTGGAAAATGGCGCCAATACTTCTTTTGTTAATCGTATTGCAGACAAAAATATTCCCATTGAAGATTTGATTGAGAATCCAGCTCAGGAAATTATTGAAACTGCGCAAAAAGAGCATCAAATTGGTTTAAAACATCCTGCAATTCCACTACCGCATCAGTTATATCAGGGAATTCGTCAAAACTCACAAGGTTTTGATCTTGCCGATGACAGCCAATTAAAAGCTCTAAATCAAACCGTTCAACATTTTTTAAAGTATCAATGGAACAGTTATAGTTTAATTGATCAGTCTAATGTATCGGATTTTGATGCAGCAAATTCACAAAAAATTCTCAACCCATCAGATCATACCGATATTGTCGGTCATGTCATTGAAGCGGAATCTGCACAGGTAGATTTAGCATTGGACAATGCACATCGTGCATTTGAAGCATGGAAAAATACCTCTAAGGATTTTCGTGCCAACTTACTACTGAAAGCGGCTGACCTAATGGAAGCACGTCTGCAAGAGCTTATGGTATTACTCTGCCGCGAAAGTGGCAAAACCTACAGTAATGCCATTGCTGAAGTACGTGAAGCTGTTGATTTCCTGCGTTACTATGCCGCACAGATGCAAAGTATAGATCAACATCTTACACCGCTTGGGACAATTTTATGTATCAGTCCATGGAACTTCCCTCTTGCTATTTTTACTGGGCAAATCTCGGCAGCCTTAGTTGCAGGCAATACGGTGATTGCCAAACCTGCAGAACAAACCCCTTTGATCGCAGCACAAGCAATTCAAATCCTTTGGGAAGCAGGTATTCCACGATCTGTCGTGCAGCTACTTCCTGGACGCGGAGAAACAGTCGGTGCAAAACTCAGTCAAGATGAACGTATTCAAGGTATTATGTTCACGGGTTCCACCGAAGTTGCTAAAATTTTGCAAAAAACAGTTGCACAACGTTTGAGTCCAACAGGTCAACCCATTCCACTGATTGCTGAAACAGGTGGTCAAAATGCCATGATCGTGGATTCATCAGCATTGACTGAACAAGTCGTGATCGATGCAGTTAACTCAGCTTTTGATAGTGCGGGTAGAGGTGGATCAGGAAATTTGAACAACACTTATAAGTGATATTTTGCTCCCCAAATGATGTTATAAACATCAATATATGGAGTATTTTATGACACGTAGACCAAGAAGAAATCATTCAAATGACTTTAAAGCTAAGGTAGCACTTGCTGCGATTAAAGCAGAAAAAACACTTGCTGAATTGAGTGCTGAATTTGATGTTCATCAAAACCAAATTATTGACTGGAAAAATCAACTGATTTCAGCTTCCTCGCAAGCTTTCGATCAATCAAAAGCTCCAACAGAACCACCCATCGATCTAAAAAAACTACATGCAAAAATCGGTGAGCAGGCATTAGAAATTGATTTTTTAGAAGGTGTGTTGAAGAAACTGGGTCGCTTCAACCACAAAAGTTAATCGATGACTCACTTCAGATTTCAGTATCTAAGCAAGCTAAGCTGCTGAAAGTCTCCCGTGGTTGTTATTACTATCGCCCAAAACCTGTGAGTGAATCAGATCTGAAGCTGATGCGCTGTATGGATGAGTTACATATGCAATACCCTTTTGCAGGTAGCCGTATGATGCGTGATTTATTGAATCGTCAAGGACATCATATAGGACGACGTCATACACGTACTTTAATGAAGAAAATGGGCATTAATGCGTTATATCGTAAACCAAATCTAAGTCAGGCCAATCAAGCTCACCGTAAATATCCATATCTGCTCAAAGGATTGGCTATTCAGCGCAGTAATCAAGTGTGGTCTACGGATATAACGTATATCCCTATGGCAAAAGGCTTTGTTTATTTATGTGCTGTGATTGATTGGCATAGCCGCAAGGTACTTGCGCATAGAGTATCGATTAGTATGGAGGTTACATTTTGCATAGAAACATTAAATGAAGCTATTGAAAAATATGGCCGACCTGAAGTCTTTAATACAGACCAAGGCAGTCAGTTTACCAGTGATGCATTTATTGATGTATTGAAATCAAATGGCATTCAAATCAGTATGGATGGTAAAGGTCGATGGGTTGATAATGTGATGGTTGAACGATTATGGCGGAGCGTTAAATATGAAGAGGTGTATCTCAAAGCCTACAGCAATGTTTTGGATGCGAAGAAGCAATTAAACGCATATTTTGAATTTTATAATTTGAAACGACCTCATTCGAGTCTGGACAAAATGACTCCAGATGAGTTTTACTATGACCAGCTACCACAACAAAATAAGGTAGCTTAACTAGAGCAGAGTATCACTTATAAATAAGCTTTTAGTTGTTCAAACAAGTGGGACCACCTCTGGTCAACGTTGTTCGGCACTGCGAGTATTGTGTGTACAAGAAGACAATGCAGCAACTTTAATCAAAATGTTGAAAGGCGCCATGCAGCAATTAAATATCGGTCAACCGATTTTACTCAAGACTGATATTGGACCTGTAATTGACCTTGAAGCACAGCAAAATATTGCCAACCATATTGAAATGATGCGTAACAAAGGTCATAAAATACATCAATTGGCTTATGACACACCAAGTTCAGACTTAAATTTAGGGACTTTTATTGTTCCGACTCTGATTGAGCTACCAAATCTTGATGATTTAAAACGTGAAGTCTTTGGTCCAGTATTGCATGTGATTACCTACAAATACGGAGAGTTAAAACAACTTTTGGCTCAAATTAATGCCAAAGGCTATGGTTTGACTATGGGTCTACATACCCGTATTGATGAAACGATTCAAACCACTATTGAACATGCTGAAGTGGGTAATTTATATATCAATCGAAACATTGTGGGTGCTGTTGTTGGGGTTCAACCGTTTGGTGGTGAAGGACTTTCAGGGACAGGTCCTAAAGCTGGTGGTCCTATTTACTTATATAAACTCATGCAACAAGCAGAGTTAGCTGCTGTTGCCTTTGGTACAGTTAAAAATATTTCTGAGCAGTTAAATTTGACACCTTCCGAAGTGCAACAGCAATTCCAGCTATGGGCAAAGCAACAGTATCCGCAGATTAAACTGCACGCATATACTTCACCTCTGGCTTTATACGCACTGCCTGGACCAACAGGAGAATCAAATCAATATCATATTGTTGCGCGCCATCGCATTGCCGTAATTGCCGAACAAGAAAATGCGTTATTGAATCAATTCAATGCTGTAATGACTTTAAATAGTCAAGTGGGCATTTTAGCGACAAATGCTTTAGCATTAAAAATGATTCAATCCATGCCAAAGAACTTACAGCAACAATTTTTTATGATCAATGACTTATCCAATGATGAATTTGATGCAGTACTCCATCAAGGTTCTACACAAAATTTGATAGTCTTACAAACCACAATTGCACAACGTCAAGGTGCTATTGTTGGCGTCACACATCATGATGCCAACGATAAGATTCCACTTGCAGCATTACTCATTGAGCGAGCCATCAGTATTAATACTGCTGCGGCTGGTGGGAATGCAAGTTTGATGACCCTAGACCAAGCTTAAACTAAGCGTAAGTTTAAATGAGTTGTATCATTTTCCATACCAAGTCAAAGTCATTTGACTTGGTTTTTTCAGCTGAAACCTTGCGATTAAACGTAAATTTTTTGCAAAATAAAATTGCACCATCTATAGGCAAACCGCCTGATTATCCATCTAAGTGATTAGATTACAATCATTCATAGCCAATGAACTTTATGCTTATACACAAATTATTAACAGCTTAGAGATCCATTTGTTTTTACATTTTTGGATCATCGAGAGTCTGTTTATCGTGAGCCGACAAGAATGTCACCATGTTATGCGGGGCATCACCTACGCAGATCTATTTCGACATTTCATAAAAAGCGTGGCAATAAATACTTTATGCCATTCAGCAACAAATTCATCATATTGATTTTATTGATCAAAAAAATAATATTTTAACTTCATCAACTTACAAATATTTTATTTCACATGAACTTTCCGCTCATCTTCCAAATAAGTTCTAGCTAACAATTCTTTTTTTACTTCCATATAATCATCTTGTTTTTTTGGCACTAAACTTTCAATAAACCAAAGCCCGTCTGCTGCATAGCGTAAGATTTTCAATTCAATTGAATGGTCTGTATCAGCATGTTGTAATAACCTTTGTGCCAACCAACAATCCCACTTATCGCTAAAGGATTTATCTGTCATTACTGTCATGCTTAAAGCACTCCACAACGTATCTACACCAAATTCTGAACTTAAAGTGACATCAATATAAGCACGCGTAAATCGACCATATTGAATAGCATCCTTTTCCATCACCACACTGATTCGTTCGTCAAGTTGTTGTATTAAAGCCTCAAGCATTGCTTCAATAAGGATCTGTTTGTTGGCAAAATGATGAAACACACCACCTTTTGTAATACCAGACCGAGTTGCAACCGTCTGAATTGAGATCCCATTTACACCTCTTTCTGCCGCCAAATACATCGCATTTTCGATAATACTTTTTTTAACGCGCTCAGGATCTTTTTTACGCTGATAAGGATTTGTTATAGTTTTACCAATATTCACACTATCCTACCCACTGCTCGCTTAGTGCCCTGCAGAAGTTGAAAACAAGTTAATCACCAATACACCTGAAATAATTAACCCAATACCGATAATTGCAGCAATATCCAAACTCTGCTTGAAAATAAAATAACCGACCAAAGCGGTAAGAATGATTCCAACACCTGCCCATATTGCATAAGCAATACCTAAAGGTATGGTTTTAATCACTTGTGAAAGTAAATAAAAGGAAATGACGTAAAACAGGACCACCAATAAGCTTGGGGCAAGTTTGGTAAAACCTTGGGATTTGACCAAAAAAGTAGAACCTGTAACTTCTGCAATAATTGCAATCGCCAACAAAATATAAGCAAACAGGATTGAGTTCATCGTTTGAACCAAAAAAGATACCGAATGGTTGGTATGCTATATAATTTTAATGAAAAGTTCAAATATCAAGCATGAAAAAATGTTGAAGTTTTGTGCTATACTATTTCTGTATCTCTTTGTTTAATTATACTTTTTATAAAAAAAGGTGGAATATCCATTTTTTCCACCTTTTCTTTTTTCACTTTTTCAACTTAGATCGGATTGATAAAATAAAAAAATGAAATGATAAAGATCAAAACCGTTATCGCTAAAATTAGATAAGTATTTAAAGTATTGAAACTTTTTATAAAATTAAGAATTTCCATTTTTCTTCGTCACAAAATAAAACACTTTTTTATTCTAATATATTTTGTCACAATTTGTAAGATCATTAAGTATGATTAAAACTCAAAATACATATTTTCTTCATATTTCTGTGATCTTGCACAATTTTTATTTGAGAAATAAAGGTTTAAGTCATCTTTTTGGAATGATAAACTTCATCATATAATTGTTTTTATTCAATAATCATTACTTATTTTCATTTTATTCTATACTGATCAAAATTTTTATACAAAAAGTAGATATTATACAGATATTTTAACTTTAATTAGTAATACTTAATAGAAAATAGGTCAACCACTTTACCCTTTGGTAAAAAATTAAATAAATTAAATACTTAATCATATTATATATTTCAACAATATATTTTGGAGGGGTTTATTGACTAATACGATAAGCAATTTTTCATAATGATCTGTGATGATAAAACCACAACAATGATTTTAATCGTATAAAAATTAAGATATTGCTGCATAAATCTATTGTTTTGAACTATTAATGAGTTTTTTTCATGAATATTACACTCTTCCCTGAGTGATCGATCTCTAAAACCCTTTATTTGACTTCGAAGTGATGCTTTTCAGTGACTAATTTAATTTTTATATCTTTGTAGTAACGAATCATTGGATCATTGACATCTTTTTTCAGTGCATCAGCAAATTTATCTTCATTCATCAACTTCGCATAAGTCTTATATCCAATCTTTAAAGTTTCCGCTTGCTTTCCGGACTGTTGAAATTCTTCAATACGCTTATTAATCTGCTTAACACTAATTTCCATCTTTAATTCCCCGCGAACGCTTTAATTTTTTATAACACTGTTTTATGACAGTTCCATTTAAAAAGGGAATTTTTTTAAGTTTATTTCTGTAAATGAGTATTATTCTTCAAAAAATCTAAGGTTTTTACAAAGGTCTGTTGGCTGGCTTGTTTTCCTAAAAAGAATTGATATTCATGAACCAACCATTCTTTTGATTCAGGATAAAACACAGCTTTTACAGGAATTTTCTTTTCTTGCAACGCATTCACAAATGGGATGGACTGGTTTTCTGTCAAGAAATCTTTATTGCCACCACTGATAAAAACAGGTGGATAATGGGCTGTCAAATAATGAATTGGTGATAATGCCTTTAAATAGTCAGCATTATTTTTTTGATTTCCGGTATACGCTTCAACAAGCGTATTGACACCCCATTCGATCAATTTAATTTCTTCTGGTGCTGTATCCACAAACGCATTCATGTCATAAATTCCACAATGCAAAATTAAACCCTTTACTTGGGATGGTTGAATGAGTGGGGTAAATGAAGACTGCTTTGCATAATCAACATTTGTGAGTAAGGCTGCATAATGGCTGGCTAAGTTCGCACCTGCAGAATCTCCAGCTAAAAATAATTGGTTTGCATCAATTGCATATTGTTTGGCATTTAGCTGAATAAATTGTAATGCTTGATTAATTTGATTGAGTTGAGTGGGATAAATGGCTTCAGGTGCAAACTGATACTCTACTGACACCACATTATAGCCTTGAGCTGCGAGTAATTTAAAATAACCTCTTGCGTTGTCTTTAGCACCAGAGATCCAACCACCACCATGAATCCAAACAATGGTTGGTCGTGGTGTTGACTGTTTAATGTTCTCAGGCTGATAGAGATCAAAATTTAATCTTGGCGTTGTTTGATAAGCAATATTATGATGTACAACCACCTGTTCAGGTGCATGTTTATCCATCAACAATTGTTGAAAATGTGTTGATGTATCAAATACTCGCGCGATGACTTTGCTACTTTTCTGTACATTTTGACAAGCAGAAAGTGTGAATAAAGATATTGCACAGATAAAAATATTAAATCTAAGCATATTAAACTCAAAACGATCACTCACCATAGCGTTGATGAGTTTAAATATATTGATGGCAATATAACCTAGATTTAAACACTTTTCTTGCTGTTTTAATACATGTCAAAATCAACAAAACTTACTGTTAAATTTTAGCAATTTGTTGATGCAAACTTTGCAAAAACAAGTCTGCCTCTGCTTTGCTTTGACATTTTTTATGATACGTTCCATTCGCCTTTTGACTATGGGGTGTATATTTAATATCAATAGAAAAATCTTGTGTAATCATATTCTTCGAAACATGCACTGCAATAATATGTAGAGAGTTTAGATAAAAACCATCTTCTATTTTAACCAACATTTTACCGCCTCAAATTTTCATACAATCATAAAAAGGTGAAAAAGCTCATAATGTGATGAGCAGACTATTTAAATAAATTAAAGTTAAGTGTATCTCAGTTTAGCTAGATTTTAAAATTTTGATTCTGTTTTTATGTAACATAATTTAGACAAGGATTAATCAGATTTAAAACATAAAAGTAACTTTCAATAAAACTGCTCTAAATTGTCCGACATTTTTTCAGCCATCCTCGTTGATTGGTGCTAGATTGAATAAATCGTGATATTTATCACATTACATAAAAAAATTTATTTGTTTTGATCTCTTTTATGGAGGTTGTGTATATGAATTATTTAATTATTTTGAATTCTTCTCATGAACATCATTTTGAGGAAGTTCATAAACTGATCTGTGACTATGATGCTTCGATTCGAGTTAACCCTTCAACTTGGCTCATACATACCCATTATGATGCAACAATCATTCGTCAACACTTAACCAGCATTATCAGTATCCATGATTCGCTTTTAGTATTTAAAATAGATCAAGAACACTCTTTTACCAATGATTTGGACTTAAATGATTGGCTGGAGGATATTCATAATGAGAGTGCCATTAGTCTTTAGTGATGAATGACCAATGTAGTTCTTCATTTAAACTAAGCTATCCCCCTGAGATCAAAGGGATAGCAATATTTTTAATGGTAAATTAAACACTCAACATACTGTTTAGTGTCTCACTGACATTTTTTGATTTCACTTGAGATTTTAACGCCTCTAGTGATGCTTTCACTTCACTGCGTTGTGGTTCAGCCAAAGTATACCAGCGTGTCAATACTTGTAATAAACGAGAACCGACGATTGGGTTTTTCTCATCTAAGTATTTCGCCAATTCAACAAAATGTTGAACACCAAAACTCCATGTATTTACAGGATTAGCATTTAAACCACCGCTCACTGAACGTATACGGTTTGGTGTACCCAAATCATAGTCTACATGTGAAGTTAAATATTTGATTGTTTCAGCAGTTGCTTTTGGATGCGCAGCTTGAATCATAAACCATTGATCCAATGACAAATCCTCATCTTTAAAACGTGTATAAAAGTCTTGTAAAGCTGCTTTGGCTTGAGGAGCATCATTCCAAACTAAAACTTTCAATGCACCCAAACGTTCCGACATATTCATTGAGTTTTCATATTGAGTATAAGCCAAATCAAAAACCTCACGATCGCCTTGTCGTGCCATTAAACTCAACATAATATTTTTCAAAGCACGGACACCCATCGCTTGTGAAAATTCATGTTGTGAATCGGGATCAAGTGACAAATAAGTGTCTTTGGCAAAACGACCCAATACTTTTGCCAATTGATTTAAAAGTGCTTCACGCGCTTCATTGACAATCAATGGATTATAATCTTGATCAATGCGACTGCCCAAGTAACCTTCTGTAGGTACATCAAACAAACGAGATGCCAATAACGGATCTTTTTCAATTACATTCGGCAAAGTTTGTTGTATTGCGTCTACATAAATTTGGGCATCGTGACCATTAAGCAAAATACGTTCAAGTAAAGTTTGTGTCGCTTGCCATTGATTAAAACCATTGGTTTCGTATTGCAGTAAGAATGCCAGCTCTGCATCTGAATAATTAAATTCAAGATTTACTGGTGCAGAGAAATTACGCAACAAAGAAGCAATTGGCTTTTCAGTTATTCCTGTAAACTCAATGCTCGCTTCTGCTTGATCAAACAAATACACACCATCTTTCACATCATTTTCAAATAGAGCATCTGATTTCAGGGTATATTGCGCTCCTGTCTGCGCATTAAATAATGCCAAAGCAACAGGAATAGGCACCGCTTTTAAATTTGGATATTTAGCATGGGGTTTTAAACTTTGTTTAAAACTTAAACGGTAAGTTTGAGCAACTGCATCATACTCACCTTTGGCTTCAAGTTTTGGTGTTCCTGGTTGATTATACCAAATGAGGAATGCTGATAAATCTACCCCTGAACCTGCTGTCAATGCAGCAACCCAATCTTCAACTGTCACCGCTTGCCCGTCATGACGACGGAAGTACTCATCTGTACCTTTGCGGAATTTTTCTTTACCCAATAAGGTGGACATCATACGATTGATTTCAGCACCTTTCTCATACACTGTTGCTGTGTAAAAATTGTTGATCTCTACAAAATGATCTGGTCGTGGTGGATGAGACAATGGACCCGCATCTTCTGGGAATTGATGTGCTTTCAGAACAGCAACATCATCAATTCGTTGTACCGCAGCAGATTGAAGATCTTCAGAGAAAGACTGATCACGGAAAACCGTTAAACCTTCTTTGAGACACAATTGGAACCAATCACGACAAGTAATACGGTTACCTGTCCAGTTATGGAAATATTCATGCGCAATCACAGATTGCACACGCATAATCGCTGCATCTGTCGTATATTCTTCATCCGCAAGCACACATGAAGTATTGAAAATATTCAGACCTTTATTCTCCATTGCCCCCATATTGAATTGACTGGTGGCAACAATCATATAATTGTCTAAATCATAAGCTCGACCATAATGTTCCTCATCCCAACGCATAGAATGCTTGAGTGCTTCCATTGCAATATGGCATTTTGGAATGTCCTTCTCTTCTGCATAGATTTCTAAAGCAACATCCCGACCTTCTGAAGTCGTATAACGATCTTTTAATACTGCGAGATCACCGATCACACAAGCAAATAAGTAAGCGGGTTTTTTAGTAGGATCTTGCCAAATTGTATAATGACGATCTTCACCAGTTTCACCTGCTTCAATCAAATTACCATTTGCCAAAAGTACTGGATATTTTTTGTCAGCCTCTACACGTGTGGTAAAAACAGACAATACATCTGGACGGTCTGGATAGAAGGTAATTTTTCGGAATCCCTCTGGCTCATTTTGGGTCACAAATAAATCAGTACCAGCGAGATACAGTCCTTCTAGCTGTGTATTGGTTTCAGGATGAATAATGACAACCGTTTCAACAAGTGCCTGTTCTGGCGCATTGCTGATAACGAGTTGTTCTGAATCCAACTTATACTCACTTTCTGTAAGTGGCTTACCATTAATTTTAATTGATTTTAATTCTAAATCACGCCCCAGCAAGACTAAATCGCCGACTGCTTGGCGTTTCATTACTAATTTTGAACTTACATCAGTATGGTCATCATAAACTTGAATATCCAGATGAATAGAATCTACAACATAGGATGGTTTCTGATAATCTTTTAAGTATATGGTTTGATCTGCTTCAACGATGGGGTTTGCCGCAATATTCATATGATGTCCTAATCCTATTGTTGAGTTTAGACGTAGTGTTGTGAATTTGATCATGCTTCAAATTTCACAATTTGTCTGTATTGTTTATTCATTTATATATGGGTGTAGTTGAAATTAATTTCAATCGTTTCAAAGCAAATGAATGCAAAAAACGTGCGAGATGCCCTTTATTTATACAAAAATAGCATTCTTGAATAGCATTGTTCGCTAGGCGCATTTAGAAATGATTTCTATAAGGGGAAACTAAATACTTATTTTTGACCAAGCGAAGAAGTCTCATGTATGTGCATATCGATCGGTGCACCCAATACAGTGAATTCGATTGAACCCAATCAGCGTTTTTAGTTTTTGAGTTAAAATCACGATTCGATAGTAGATATAAAAATTGAATAATAGACATATACACTTGTTATCAGAAGTTATAACCCTGTTTAGACAAGGGCAATAGCTGGAAAATTAATGAACAATGTGCAATATCAAGATATAGGAAAAAATATTAAAATGCTTAGGCTATTTATGATCACTTTATATCTCTTGAATATATCTGCATCTGCACAAGCGACAGCATCATACTTTTGCTTTAAAACAGAGCATCAGAAAAATATTTTGCTGGTTTCTGCTGAGGAGTTTCCTGAGATCAAAACGATTCAATATTATCCATATTTAAAAAAGATTGATTTGAAGTTTTCTCATTATGATGCAATAGATACAGCAACAGGCAGACCAAGCGAATTTCATTATTTTTATAAAGAAGTTATCAATAATCGATTGTTGGGAACTTATGAAGTGATTTATCAAGGTGCGATGTTCTATACAATCAACTATACCGCTAAAAATGATCGTCGCCCAACAAGATTTGAGAGAATTGATCATCTAGATCCAAACACACAGCAAAGCTTAAATCGACAAGGTATTGATTGCTTTTAAACGATATTTTTACAAAGAAACACGCAGAATAATGCTTTCTTAATCTGAAATTATGGATAATGGCTTTAAACGAAACAAAGATATGTCATTATGAAGTTGCGAACATTGTTCAGTGTGTGCTGTTTTACTTGGTTAGGACTTAGCACGTTTACCCATGCAAATCCTGAATTTTTAGCTCCAGATCAAGCTTTTCAATTTTCAGCAGAATCACTTTCAGAAAACAAAGCCCAATTGAATTGGACGATTGCACCTCATTATTATCTCTATCATGATCAATTCAAGGTCACTGTAAATAATAAAGCAGTACCATTTAGCTTACCAAAAGGACATATCAAAGATGATCCAACCTTTGGTAAAACTGAAGTTCACTATGAAAGTGTAAGCACCACTATTCAGGTTAAACCCAATACTCAATATGTAGTAATGTACCAAGGTTGCTCCGCTGATGGTTTATGTTATCCACTACAAAGAAAAAATATTGCTACAGATGCAGATGGTTTATTGCCTCAAAACAATACTGCATCTAAAAACATGCTGAGCAGTCGTACAAATAATTCCTTGTTGAGCCAATCTGAAACCGCTCCATCTCTAGATAAAAATATTAAAAATGATTCAGATCATGCAAAAATCCCAACATCGAATGCAGATAATGCAGAAAAAAATTCAACTATAGCAACGACAACGAATGTACAAAAAAGTATTAATCAAGATCAATCCACTGAGGCTAGTGTAGATCCTAACCAGATACTGAGTTCAAGCGCTGTCATTACAAAAAAATCCAATTCCTCCCCCCTAAATGCTAATTCTTCAACAAATGACCACACAACGTCATTACAGTGGAATGATGATCAATCATTTTTTAAACTTTTATCAAAAGATTCATTGTTTCTGAATTTATTGGTATTTTTTGGTTTAGGAATTTTGCTTGCTTTTTTACCTTGCTCACTGCCCCTCATCCCGATTCTTTCAGGCATCATTATTCAACGGGCTAAAGGCTATAAAGCGGTAGTAATTGCCCTCTCCTTTGTGGTGAGTATGGCGGTCATTTACGCCATTATGGGAATTGTAGTTGCTGAGATCGGTTATAGTTTTCAACGCTGGTTCCAAAGCCCTTGGATTGTTTCATTATTTGCTGTGTTATTTGTCATATTGGCATTGAATTTATTTGGTTTATATCAGCTCAATTTACCGCAATTTATAACCAATAAACTCAGCAATCTACAAAACAATCAAAAAGCTGGCACCATTTTAGGTGCTGTGGTGATGGGTGCTTTATCCGCACTGATTGTAGGTCCTTGCATGAGTGCTCCACTGGCAGGTGCATTATTATTTGTTTCACAAACCCAAAATGCTGCTTTAGGTGGTCTCTATCTATTTATTCTAGGTCTAGGTATCGGCGTACCTTTATTTATTGCCAGTGTATTCGGTTCTAAATTATTACCAAAACCAGGAAAATGGATGGATCGAATCAAAGTCAGCTTTGGCTTTGTGATGCTCATGGTTGCGTTGTACTTTATTCGTCCAATGCTGCCTTCTACGGTTTATGCTGCAATTTTCGCTCTATTGTGTATCGCGCTAGCAATCTACTTATTTATTGCCTTGCGAGATAGTGAAAAAGTTGTCAATAAAGCCATACTTACAGTGATTGCCGTACTGAGTCTTTTTGCGGGACTTTGGAACATTCAACAAGGTTATGCTGCTTATCAAATTCAACATAGTCAATCCGAACATTTGGTCTGGAAGAAAGTCACTACCGCTGAACAACTTGAAAATGCTTTGGTTCAAGCAAAACAGCAAAATAAACCGATTATTATAGATGTTTATGCAGATTGGTGTGTGGCATGCCAACCCATTGAAAAAGAGGTTTTCCCACGTGTTGACGTACAGGATGCATTAAAGAATTTCACACTGATTCAGTTAGATTTAACCGAATATAATGCCTCACAGGACATTATTTTAAAACAACGCGAAATATTAGGTCCACCAACGATGTTGTTCTTGAATCATCATGCAGAAGAAATTCGTGAATTGCGCTTCACTGGAACTTTCTCAGCACAACAATTGCTCAAACAAACAGCACAAGTGCAAGAAATCGTGAACGCACAATGACCATGATAACCCTACAAGCCATTCATCTCGGTCCATTCATGCTACCTTGGACGCTGACGATCTTGATGGTCGCCATCTTAGTCAGCGTCATCATAGGAAAGTTGACTTACCGTTACTTTGAACTAGAAACTTCACAGTGGCCAACTTTTAAAGATTCGATTTGGACTGGGATTTGGCTTGGTGTGTTATGTGCACGTATAGGCTTTGTATTATTGAATTTAGAGGTTTACTTAGACCATCCTATTGAAATCATCAAAATTCAAGACAAAGGATTTAATCTTTATTTAGGCGTTATTACAGCTTTTCTCTGGATCATATGGAAAAATCGCTTGCTGAAAAAAAGCTTTATCCTATTGCTACTCACAATATTTAGTTTATTAAGTGTTTCAGCTCATTACACCTATCGACAAATACAACTGCAATATCAACAATTTCCTGACGTTCAACTACTGAATTTACAACAGCAACCTATCAAACTCACAAAATATTTAGGAAAACCGACTGTGATTAATCTATGGGCAAGTTGGTGTCCACCATGTAGACGTGAAATGCCCGTATTAAGTGCAGCACAGAAAAAATATCCCAATGTGAAATTAATCTTTATTAATCAAAATGAAGATGCGGTAACTGTGCAAAACTATCTGCAACGACACTCACTGCAACTAGATGAAGTTTTATTGGATACAAATGGTTCAACTGCTCAAAAAATGGGAATGTTTGGTTTACCCAGCACTTTATTTTTCGATGCACAAGGCAAATTAATCGATACACATATGGGAGAAATTACCCATGCTGCCTTACATCAAAAAATTCAAAACTTAGTTTCGGATTAAATGATGTCAACATCACTGATTTTGTCATGATGAGTTTTCAACATAAGGAGTTTCTTAATGATAGATTTAAAAACACTCGGTATTTACTCGTTGAGTTTGGTCTTAAGTGGCTCACTTTTTGCCGCAGATGCTGATTTTCTCAAAAATAAACTTGAAAAAGAAGGTTATAACTTCGTTAAAAAGATTGATGCCCCTGAAGGTATGGAAGGTTGGACAGGCTATAAAGACGAATATCCATCTACCTTATTTATAGCTAAAGATCAAAAACACTATATCGTGGGCGATCTTTTTGATGCATCTGGAAAAAATTTAACAGAACAAGCGATTAATACGCATGTTAAAGGTGCAGTCCTCGATGAGATTTGGAAAAGCTTAGAAAAATCCACTTGGATTCAAGATGGTGATACAAACGCTAAAAAAATTGTCTATGTGTTTAATGATCCTAACTGTCCCTACTGTCATACCTTTTGGCAACAAGCACGTCCATTTGTTGCATCTGGAAAAGTACAATTACGTCATATTATGGTCGGTGTGATTCGCCCAAGTAGTAAAGGGCAAGCAGCAACGATTTTAAATAGTGCAAATCCTGCTGAAATTTTTAAACAGTACAATCTAAGTAATGGTAAAAACAAATTGGTTGAAATGAAAAATCTACCAAAAGCGCTATCTGAAAAATTGGATGCCAATACTAAACTGATGGATAAGTACGGTTTTTATGCCACACCAGCAATGGTTTGGAAAGATGCCTCAGGTGAAATCCAGAGCCAACAAGGTGCACCTAAAGATATTCAGAAATTATTCAATGAGTCCTTATAGAGGCTGTTAACAATTTGTCTATATTTGCGACCAGATATTTTTTAGGCGATAGTAGCCTCGAAATACGACATTTAGTCATTCTAAATGATGAGAAATACTGTTGCAAGGAAATGACCAAGCAGCAAAAAACGCGAGTCTTTCACTGCAACTTACGCAGCAAACAAAGCATTACCTTATTCTTGCTCTGGGTTATGGACACCCTTACCAATCACTCACTTTGATCTTGCTGGCATGACATGGATGTTCTGCTTATATCATTGTTGGGCATTGCTTAAAATTTTCAGCGCATGATCTAAAGCTTATTAAGAACTTAAACTGTGTAATATATTCAACATAGCATTGCTACATTACACTTTTATATTATATCCAAATGAATGCCTTCAACCGAATATACTTTAAGGTCTTTAATCCAAACAACTGATTTTAAAATAATTTTATAGCTTTTAATTGGATTTTATTTTTGATAAATCATGCAACAACTCCATTAATTGTTGGATCTTTTCAGCACCATATTGTTCTTTAATATTTTTATAGGACTCCTCCATTTTTAAGGCTTGGCTTTCAAAATAATTTCGACCTGCTTGGGTAAGTTTGATTAAGCTCACTCGTTGGTCATGTAAATCCTTACTTTTGATAATTAAATTCTGCTCAGCCATACGATTGACGATGCCTGTTAAACTTGGTCTTAAAATACAGGTTAATTCTGCCAAGTGGTTGTTCTCAAGCTCATCGTATTGATAGAGCGTACAAATCACACGCCATTGTTGCTCAGTTAAGCCCATCTCATTTAAAGCAGGGCGAAAATAGGTTTTGGTGGCTTCACGCGCCTGTACCAGTGCTAAAGTTAGCGAAGGTGATAATCGAATTGTTTTCATAGAAATCCTTTCATGAAACTCATGCGAATGGATAGGTAAATCGAGTTTTCATTCAATAGATCCAAATTGGTTTACTGTAATGATTTAAGTTAACTTTCTTTTTGTTACATCTAAATTTATATCAGATGTGAAATAAAATAAAAAATTAATTTTAATTAACAATAAAGTTTACTTTTTTTCATTCATCGCTTGAGTCTGGCATTTTTAATGGGCGGAATTACACAATATTGCTTTATTTTATTGAATACTTTACAGCCATAAATAAACTACTTTTCATCTTTATCAGATCGATTTACTTCGAATATTAGTTTTATTTTCCCCATAAAAAAACTCGCAATAAAGCGAGTTTAGGATACATCAATCGCGAAATTGACGATTAAAACAAGATGAATCAAAGACCAGGGAAAATCAACTATCATCATGTTTTAATGCCTTTATTATTCATGATTTCTAAAAAATTTCCTTGTCATTTTCAGCCAATTAAATGTCATTTCCTGACAAAATAAAATTTAAAGGATATTTTTGTTTATTTTTCAACCAAACAAAATTTTTCCAGTGCCACTCCTGAAATTTGCATGCTCTGCTTTTGTCGGTCCAAGAAATCATTGGCAATCATTAACATCATGTTTGCTGTATCCAATTGCAAATTTTCTTGAGAAATTTGCGCAATCCCTTGATATGCTTCTAAACGAGAACAAAAAGCTTTTCTCTGTTGATCCGCGTCTTGGTTTCCCATTATTTCATCATCTAGAATCTGTTTGGTTGCATTGACTTGAGCAGTATAATTTTGAATACGCTGGTTATATTCATCTTGTGTAAGTTTTTGCGTCTGGTCTTTAGCAAAAACTGATGTCATTAATCCAATACCCGTCATCACCAATAACTGCAAAATAAACTTATGCTTCATAAGCACGCCTTTTCATTTATATGACATCAGCTTTCCAAACATCCTCATAATCATCTGCATCAATCATAAAACGAAAGCCTTGCTCCAAAGCTAAATAAGGGATTGCATCTGGAAAAACGTCTTCTAATTCTTTTACACTAATGACATCAAAGAAGTCCTCACCTTCTTCTAACTCTCCCCCATAAATAAACCACGAAACATTTTCAGCATCGGGTTGTTTACGTAAACCCACAATCGGTTCTTTATTTAAAGTGTGTTTGGCAATTGCAACCAGATCTGTTTCATTGACTTTGATATAACGTGAATCAAACTCTTCACAGACCAATTTTTGTTCTTCTACAAAATCTTGCAACATATCTATTCTCAAACAACCTGATTTTGTGAGATTGTAAGCTGACAGTTTGACAATCACAACTAAATTCACATGCTGTTCAAACGATAGACAGCATTGCAAAAAATAAATAATTTGCTAAACTTGATTTTGTAACGTATTCAAATTAGATCATTCGAGGTCAAACATAATGCAGCAATATTCACAGACAAAGTCTGGACTCGTTGACCTCAAAGCATATCCGAGATCTCGAACCACTCAACAGGACATGATCATCAAAGATGAAATATCCGCTCAAAACTTATATTTTTTTCACCCACATCTTAAAATAGAAATCCCCTATCCGCTTGAAACTGTTGCTGCAGGTTTTCCCTCTCCAGCACAGGACTATACTGAAAAGAAAATTGATCTAAATGAACACTTGATTCATAACCCTATTGCAACGTTTATTTTAAAAGTTAATTCTTTATCGATGAAAAATGCGGGAATTGAAATTGGTGATGAAATTCTGATTGATCGTAGTCTAGATGCTGAACATGGTGATGTAGTATTGGCATTAATCAATAATGAATTTACCGTTAAACGATTTATGCATAAAAAATTATCCACGGGCTCATATAACATTTGGCTTAAAGCGGAAAATCCAGATTTCCCCGATATTCATCCGCATAGTGAAGAGCAGATTATGATTTGGGGCGTTGTGACCTGTATTTTGAAAAAACTCAAATAAACTGCAAAATTGATTTTGCTGCCTAATTAAATTAAAGCTACCCCTTCCTTATCTAGGATTGATTTGCATGGAAATTAAATGATATGACTGAATTATTGAGACGTTTAGCACTTTCGCATCAAGGTTTAATTTCTCAACCTGCATTTGGTTTAGGCTTATCTGGAACACTTCAAACAATTCAACATCTAGGTTATGTGCAAATTGACACTATTTCAGTCGTCGAACGTGCTCACCATCATATCTTATGGAGTCGAGTCCCAGACTATCAGCCCAATCATCTAAATCAACTGGTACAACAACAACATATTTTTGAATATTGGTTCCATGCAGCATCTTATTTACCGATTCAAGATTATCGCTATGCGCTTCCTCATATGACATCAGTACGAAATGGCGAACATCGCTACTTTAATCGGGGTGATCAACATTTGATGAAAGAAATTTTAGCAAAGACTCGCGCTGAAGGTAGCATTCGTTTACGTCATATCGAGCAAGGCAATCGACTAAACTCAGGGGGATGGTGGAACTCCAGTTCAGCACGCCGTTCAATCGATCAATTGTTTATGCAAGGCGATTTGATGATATGCGAACGAAATGGGATGGAAAAGGTCTATAACCTGACTGAGCGTTGTCTCCCTAGCCAGCTCAACTTAACCATGCCGACGTTAGAAGAATATGCACGCTATTTATTTAATACTACGCTGAGAGCGCACGGTATATTTACCTGGAAACAATTACTGCATCTTAAAGTCGGCAGTCAAATTCGCGAAGCAATGCGTAAAATAGTCAAGGAACAACTGGATGCAGGCGTGATCATCCCCTTATCTCAGTTAGGTGATACCGATAAAGAAAGTTCAAATATTTATATTAAAACAGATGCTTTAGAACGCAAACATCAGATTGAATTAAAAGTTAAAATTCTGTCCCCTTTTGACAATCTTGTCATACACCGAGAACGTCTAAATACACTGTTCCACTTTGATTATCGTTTAGAATGTTATGTAACCCCAACTAAGCGACAATTTGGATATTTTTGTTTACCTATTTTATATGCTGATCAAATGGTGGGGCGTATCGACTGTAAAGCACATCGAACCAAAAAGGAATTTGAAGTATTGAATCTGCATTTAGAAGATCATTGCTTTAAAAATAAACATATAGATTATGATCACTTTCTCAATGCACTCAATGATGAACTACTTAATTTTGCGCAATTTAATCAATGCCCTAACTTAATAAACCACCCTAGTCAGCTTTTTAATCGTGCTCTACAACAATGTTCATAAGGTGAAAGATCAGCTCAAATCTGTATTTAAGCTGAATTAGAAAACCTACTCATCTACTACCAAACACAAGTACAGCGCCTCAATCCTTAATTGAGGCGCTGTACTTTTATTTATTGCGTAAATTAAGTCTGAATGCTACTTTTGCTGAGCTTTATTCTGACTTTGTTGATTATGTTGAGCCTGTTGATTTGATTGCTGATTTTGCTGCTTCTGTTGGTCCTGCTGACTTTGTTGCTTTTGCTGTTGATTAGATTGGTTAGGTTGACGTTGTGGGTCATTCTGCTGATTTTGTTGCTGGTTGTGTTGATTAGCCATTTTCATATCCATCCTTTTTTACATATTGGGATATGCCGTACAAATCGACGACAACTATTAATTTAACGCGCTCAGCATTGGAAACAAGCGTATAGATGTTTCATTTTTCGACATCGTAACACCCAATATGAGATTCATGTTTTAAAAGAATAACTTCGAGGTTGAAGCTTTTTACGTGGATTACTTAAACCACGATGAAGCACAACAATCCTTACAAAGCGCTATATTGATCTACTGAATAGCAAAATTTTTATGCTGTGAAATTCAAGCTATCCACACCTATTTAAATTTGAATTTATTTTAAACATCTTTTAATATTTCACTTGAATTTGTAACTTTTTCAAAATCATCATGAGTGAACAAGTTTTTGCTTTAATCGACATCAACAATTGTTATGTCAGTTGTGAGCGGGTATTCAATCCAAGCTTAAACAATAAACCTGTCGTCGTATTAAGTAATAATGATGGCTGTGTTGTTTCACGCAGTAATGAAGCCAAAGCATTAAATATAGATATGGCTGTTCCTTGGCATGAGGTTGAAAAAGTAGCGAAAAAAGCAGGTGTTATCGCCTATTCAAGCAACTATGCTTTATATGGCGATTTCTCAGAACGTTTTTTTAAAACACTTAAAACCTTTTTTAAAGAGGATGATCTAGAACCCTACTCAATAGATGAATGCTTTATTAATTTAAGCTCTTATCGAGACTTATTTGACTTAGAAGAATATTGCCGCAGATTGGTGAAAACTATTCAAAAATGGTTAGGTTTACCGTGTTGTATTGGCATTGGTTATAGTAAGACGCAAGCCAAGCTTGCCAATAGTTTTGCAAAAAAACGGCATGGATTTGAGAATGTTTGCGATTTGACTGGCTTAGATTTATGTAGCTTTGAAGCTTTGCTTCTCGAAACCAATGTGGCTGAGGTGTGGAGCATTGGACGTAAAACCAGCAAACGGTTACAAGCATATAATATTTATAATTGCTATGACTTAACTTTTGCCAATGAACACTACCTAGCACGAGAGTTCTCAGTGGTCATTGCACGTACTATTCGTGAGCTAAAAGGTCAATCCTGCATTGCTTTGGACGATCCTGAAATGCCCTCTAAACGGATTCTTTCTTCTCGAAGTTTTGCTTCAGCATTAACCAATGTTGAAATCATCAAACAGGCGATTATTTTTCATGTTAATCGAGCACATCAACGCCTTACTCGACAGCAACAACTCTGTGCAGTTGTGCATGTCTCTTTGTATGAAAAAATTCCTCAGGCACCTTATAAAAAAGCCCAAAGCAGTGCTTCAGGCTTGTCATATGCAACAGATGATTTGATGACTTTAACTAAGGCAGCATTGCAGCAAATAGATGTTTTATTTAAAGAAAATATCAAGTATGTAAAAGTCGCAGTGATGCTTTCTGCCCTTCATCACAAAAGCCAACACATCAATGACTTATGGCATCCCGTAGACTTTATTCAGCAACGTGATCAACTCATGGATACGCTGTCCAATATGAAGCAACGCTTTGGTCCTGATTGTATTCAAGTGGGTTACCATTCCAGTAGTGAAACATGGAAAATGCGTCAACAAAATCGCTCTCCAAGTTATACGACACGCTGGAGTGATATCTTATGTATTGATGATAGTCATATGGCTGTTACACAAATCAAATGAATAGTTTTGGTCACTCAGTTTAGAATGGAATCACTTTAAAACAATGCATGAAAATGTCATATTTTAACATTGCCATTTAACGACAAAATTTACATTATATATGCCGTACAAGGCACAGCATTTCCGCGACGATTCAAAGAAAATATAAAGTATTTGTGGAAAAACATGCCATAATATGCAAACTTTGCAGACATCTTGCAAAGATTTTTGCAACTTTTGAATTGGAGCAGTCTCAATGAGTTCGACCATTTTGGTCATTCACGGACCAAACTTAAACTTGCTAGGAAAGCGCGAACCAGAGGTCTATGGTCACCTCACATTGGATGACATTAACCAACAACTCCTAACGCAAGCTCAGCAAGCCAATATTACTTTAGATACTTTTCAAAGCAATTGGGAAGGTGCTGTGGTGGATCGTATTCATCAAGCACAACAAGACGGCGTCAAAATTATTATTATTAATCCTGCCGCACTTACACATACTTCCGTTGCTGTACGTGATGCCCTTTTAGGTGTCGCTATCCCTTTTATTGAAGTACATCTTTCTAATGTTCATGCCCGTGAAGCATTTAGACATCATTCTTATTTATCAGATAAAGCCGTTGGCGTAATTTGTGGTCTTGGTGCTAAAGGTTATTCTTTTGCACTTGATTACGCTATCGACAAAATTCAATCTTCAACTCAATCATAATTTAGGAATACGAACCCATGGATATTCGCAAAATTAAAAAGCTCATCGATTTGATGATCGAATCTGATCTTCAAGCAATTGAAGTGAAAGAAGGCGATCAATCGATTGCTTTAACTCGTCGTAATCCTGTGGTTGCTGCTGGTGTAGCACCTGTTGCACTCCCAGCTGCTGAAGCACCAGTAGTTAAAGCTGCCTCTCGTGGTGCTGTAGAAACCTCACCTATGGTCGGCGTGTTCTATTCTGCACCAAGTCCTGGCGAAGCTCCATTTGTCAATGTTGGTCAAACTGTTTCTGCGGGTGAGACTTTAGGTATCATCGAAGCAATGAAAATTATGAACCCAATTGAAGCAACCCAAAGTGGTGTAGTTGAAGAAATTCTTGTAAAAAATGGTGATGTAATCCAGTTCGGTCAACCTTTATTCCGCTACCGCGCGTAATACCTCGGGGGTTGATATGTTGCAAAAAGTTTTAATTGCAAACCGAGGTGAGATTGCGCTACGCATCACTCGCGCTTGCAAAACTTTAGGGATTAAAACAGTCGGAATCTATTCTGATGCTGACAAAGATTTAATGCATTTACGTTTTTGTGATGAAGCCGTATGTATTGGTCCGGGTGCAAGTAGTGAAAGTTACTTAAATATTCCTGCCATTATTACAGCTGCAGAAATTACTGGTGCAGATGCAATCCATCCCGGTTATGGTTTTTTATCTGAAAATGCTGAATTTGCTGAAATTGTAGAAAGTTCAGGTTTTATCTTTATTGGTCCACGTCCTGAACACATTCGCCTAATGGGCAATAAAGTTTCAGCGATTACGGCGATGCGTAAAGCAGGTGTACCAACAGTTCCTGGTTCTGCACATGCAGTGACGCCAAACAATGCTTTGGCTGAAGCAAAAGAAATTGGCTTTCCATTGATCGTCAAAGCTGCTTCAGGTGGTGGTGGTCGTGGTATGCGTATTGTTGAACGTGTAGACACCCTACTCGAATCTGTTCAAGCTGCACAGCGTGATGCAGAAATGTGGTTTGGCGACGATACCGTTTATATGGAACGTTTCCTACAAAAACCTCGTCATGTTGAAGTTCAGGTTTTGGCAGATGGTAATGGTCAAGCAATTCATTTATATGACCGTGATTGTTCGTTACAACGTCGACATCAAAAAGTCCTTGAAGAAGCACCTGCACCTGGTCTACCAGAAGAAGCACGCGCTCATATTTTAGAAGCATGTGTAAATGCTTGTAAATTAATGCAATACCGTGGTGCTGGTACCTTTGAATTCTTATTTGAAGATGGCGAATTCTTCTTCATTGAAATGAATACACGTGTTCAAGTTGAGCATCCTGTGACTGAACAAGTCACAGGTGTAGATATTATTGAACAGCAATTGCGTATTGCTGCTGGTCTAGGTCTTAATCTTCAACAAGAAGATATTAAGATCGAAGGTCATGCCATTGAATGTCGTATCAATGCCGAAGATCCATCTACCTTCTTACCTTCACCGGGTAAAATTGAATCATTCTATGCACCCGGTGGCGCAGGGATTCGTTTAGATTCTCATATCTATCAAGGTTATAGCATCCCACCATATTATGATTCAATGATTGCAAAATTGATTTCTTATGGTAAAGATCGTGATACTGCGATTGCCCGAATGAAACAAGCTTTAGATGAAATGATTTTAACTGGGATTAAAACCAATATTCCATTACATAAAGATTTGATTCTTGAAGATAAGAACTTCTGTTCGCAAGCGATGGATATTCATTACCTTGAAAAACATTTATTAAAGCAACTTCAAGGTCATGAAAATGATGCTTAACTGATCTTTGCTTAACAAAAAACCTCTGTAAAATGGACTGAACCCCAAATCTTGGACAGTTTAGTTAACGCTGGATTGAGTTCTGAATTGAACAGGGCTCAATCCTTTTAGTTTAATTTGTATTCTCTCATGATTATAGTAATGGATGTAGTCATGAATTTGTTGCTCTAAGACTTCAATGCTTTCTGGTTTCTCTAGATAAATCGTCTCTGATTTTAATGTACCAAAGAAACTCTCCATCAAAGCATTGTCCCAACAATTCCCTTTTCTACTCATACTTTGCTTAATCTTATTCGCTTTAAGCGTACTCCTAAATTGGCTCATTTGATAATGCCAGCCTTGATCTGAATGAAGCATAAGCTTGTGTTTTCGTGAGTTTGGTAAATGACTTATGGCTTGATCAAGCATATCTTTAACAAGTTGAAATACTGGGCGTCTTGAAAGTGTATAGCTCACAATCTCATTGTTATAGCAGTCTAAAATCGGAGATAAATATAACTTCGTATCAGCAACTTTAAATTCGGTTATATCTGTCAGCCAACGCTTATTGGGTCGCTTCGCTTCAAAGTTACGTTTGAGTTTATTTTTGACTATTTTATTGGATGTACCTTTGTAGGCATTGTACTTTTTACGCCGAATCAATGAAATTAAACCAAAGCCTCTCATCAACCTAGCAATCAATTTATGGTTATGATGAAGACCTTGTTGCTTCAAGGCTAAAGTGATTCGTCTATAACCATATCTACCTTTATGCTGATCATAAATTTGGCAAATTCGTTGCTTGAGCTCTGCATATTTATCTACGGCATTTAGCTTGGCTTTATGATAGTAGAAACTACTCCTCGATAACTCAGCAATATCTAAAAGCAATGGCAAAGCAAACTCAGTACTCATCTGATCAATCAACCTTGCTTGTTGTCCTTTTTGGGTGGATTCAGCAAGGCGTCGAGCTTTTTTAAGTAAGCATTCTCAGCGCGTAAATAGAGTAGTTCATGCTGAAGCTCAGCAGTTGTTTTTTCATGATCAGGTTTATCAACAATATATTTATGTTTATTTTAGACATGGGTGCTCTTCCTTTAGACTTTGGTTCTAGTCCAAGCATACCATCGGTTTGATAGATTTTACGCCATACACTGATCAAACTCGGGGAAGAAATACCAAAACGAAGAGCTGTATCAGATAAACTTAATCGCTCATCCTGCATAGTTGTTAATACTTTATATTTAAATTCAGCTGTATAAATTGTCTTATTCTGTTTTGGTTTTATTGCATCAATTCCACCTAAGTTGAATTGAGCCAACCATTTAGAGACATCCTTATCACTAATCGAAAAATGCTTGGCTGTTGATAAACTAGAATGGCCTTGAGCATAATAAGCAATGACTGCTTGTTTAAACTTTAAATTGTATTTCATAAAAATACCCTATAAGTTGTGTCCAACTTATAGGGTTCAGTTCAAAACAGAGGTTTTTTAATATCAATGAAATCGATTTATCATTTAACTCAGTGACCTATCAGCACAACATCTTTAAGCCATGGCACTGTTCAAATTATATATCTCAAACCTAAGGCAAGACTTTGCGCAAAGTGGCAAAACATTGATCCCCTTTATCTGACGCACAAAAACTCATGGTATTTTTATTAATCCACTTTACATAATACTGCGACACATCCCCAGTTTGATCTTCTTTACGCCCGGAACAATCGGTTTCGTTATTTTCATAGCGAATTTGCATGATCAATGCAGGAGGTTTTTCTAAAGTATTATCAGGCGAGGGTTGATAATCAAAAAGTCCTACTGACCACTCTTTGGCACTGTTGACAACAACTTCATTGGAACCTCGGAAATTATAATATTCGATGCATTTTTTATTTTCAGGAATTTCCATTCCCCATAAACCTAAAATTTCAGGTCGAGTACTAATTCGAATGGTGCTGGTTGTATTTGTCGCCATTACATTGTTGGTCGTTGTTGCTTGAGCGCGTGGAGGTGCCTCATCAGCTTTAGTGTAAGAAGAAAAGCTAAGCAGTAAAGAAATTATAAGTGCTGTTTTTTTCATACCCAATCTTGTATGCCAAATTTTATCATGTATAAACTATCATACATTTATAATAAAACATGTAAAATTAACCATATAAGAACAATCTTTATCCAAGCTCAACTGCAGAATAAATTTCTAAAATGCTGGATTAAAGGCGATTAAAACTATTGATTTATCGATATACATAGATATGATTATCATTACTACCTTAAAGACAAAGCCACGTGACTTGGAATTGGAATTAAGCATTCTTCTAAAATAGGTTAGTCATTTGCCACGAGCGATACTGTATTTAAGTCAAACGTTTAAGGACAATATTTCTGCATTTTTTCTGATTGCAGTGATCATATTTGCCTGTGCTTTGGCTGGAATATTGGGTAGACCGCTCTCCTTTCTTGCTATTTTCTGGCCAGCAAATGCCGTCTTACTCGGACTCTTTTTAAGATTTACCACGCTCAAAAATATTGGTGGGTGGCTAGGTGCATTTACAGGTTTTATGCTTGCAGACCTGATCACTGGAAATAGTTTTTTAGTGACCTTATTTTTAACCTTAGCCAATCTATCGCACACTTTGGTAACCTTATTACTTATTCATTTCTTTAAACTAGACTATAAACAATATAATAAAGGTTTAACTTTTTTATATCTTTTTGGCATCAGTGCATTTGGTGGTTGTCTCGCCGCAGCTACAGTTGCTTGCTTAACGGTTCCTCACTTGCCCAATACCTTTATGTCTATCGATCGAATCTGGATCGACTTTGGGATGTGGTGGACTGGAGAAATCCTCAATGTCATCGCATTTTTACCAATCGTCTTAGCAATTCCAAACCGCACTACGTTACAAAGTTATTTCCATGAATTTAAGCAACAACCCGTTCAAGCCCAACTTATTTTACCTTTTTTAGGTGTTGTTTTCTCAGTAACACTCACCCACTTTTTTATCGGTCCGGGTGCAATCATGTTCCCAATTGCGGCATTGATATGGGCTGCACTCAGTTATAATCTATTCTTTGTCTCAATTATCAATTGTGGGGTATGTATGCTTTTATATAATGCATTGACCTCATACTATATTACCCAATCACCAAATGCCTATCTAGAAACAACGCTTTCCGTTCGAATAGGTTTGTTTATGCTGGCATTAGGACCGTTGACGCTAACCATTATCAGTCGTAACCGACAAAAGTTATATCATCAGATTTTATATCTCGCCAATCATGATGGTTTAACAACTACGTTAAATCGACGTTATTTTTATGAGGAAAGTGAACGTACAATCGCCAAAAATACTGAAAAAACAGCGCATAGTGTGACGATATTACTGCTGGATCTAGATCATTTTAAAAAAATTAATGATCAATACGGACATTTGATTGGGGATTATGTTTTACAAACATTTTCCCAACAAGTAAAAGCACAGCTACGTGCCCATGACTTGCTCGGTCGTTTAGGGGGAGAGGAATTTGCAATTTTACTGAAAGATTTAAGCTTAGATCAAAGTATCGCAATTGCTCAAAGAATCTGTAATATGACCTTCGATACCCCTATTTATTTAGATGATCAACGTACACTTCAGATCAGTGTAAGTATAGGTTTGAGTTACCAAACATTACCCCACTGTATTCCCTTTCAACAGCTCATCAAACGTGCAGACGCAGCACTGTATTTGGCGAAAGAAAAAGGAAGAAATCAACTTTGTTTAGAAACAGATATTCAACAAGATCAAAAAATATTTGCCCATTAACCTTAAATTGCGAGGGAATGCAATGAAATATTCAGAATATATTCAATATGATGGCATCGGTTTAGCACAACTGGTACAAAGCAGACAAATACAAGCGCATGAATTACTTGAAATCGCCATTCAACGTGCTGAACAGGTCAATCCTAAAATCAATGCCATCGTGATTCCGATGTATGAACAGGCAATGAAAAATGCCAATAACCACCATTCAGGTCATTTTTCTGGCGTTCCTTTTTTATTAAAAGATCTCCACCAAGAGTTCGCAGGTGTGGCAACCTCTTTCGGTTCAAAATCTTTTAAAAATGCCCAATATATTGCCAAAGAAAACGCTGAAATCGTTACTCGCTGGATTAAATCAGGTGTCGTAACTTTTGGTTTAACCAACTCTCCTGAATTTGGCATTAAAGGCATCACTGAACCTGAAGCATGGGGAAGCTGTAAAAACCCATGGAATCTCAAATATAACAGTGGTGGTTCATCAGGGGGTGCAGCCTCAAGTGTTGCTGCTGGAATTGTACCTATTGCAGGGGCAAGTGATGGTGGAGGCTCAATCCGTATTCCCGCATCATATTGTGGGTTGTTTGGATTAAAGCCAAGTCGAGGACGTACGCCTTGGGGACCTAAAATTAGTGAAGCCATGCATGGTGCAGCAATGCAGCATATATTGTGTAAATCCGTAAGAGACAGCGCAGCAATGCTGGATGCAACACAAGGTTCAGATCACAGTGCACTTTTTAATATTCAACGTCCAACAGAAAACTATTTAGAGATCATTCAAAAAGCTCCAAAAAAATTACGTATTGGTTTTTCAGTCACGTCACCCATTGGTACTCAAGTATCACAAGATGCCGTCAATGCCATTCAAAACACCGTAAAGTTGCTACAATCCTTAGGGCATATCGTTGAAGAAGCTTCACCGCAGATTGATGGAATGGCTTTGGCTAAAGATTTTATTACCACATGGTTCAGCCAATGTGCTTATACTGTAAAACAAGTTAAACAGCAGTTTGGTGCAAAAGATCAAGATTTTGAATTAGATACTTTAGCCATTGCTGCATTTGGTGCTAAAGCATCTGCATTGGATTACATCAACAACCTGAATAACTGGGGAACTTATGTAACTCAAATGAATCAATTTTTTAGCCAATATGATTTACTCCTTATCCCCTCCACTGCATCTGTTGCACCCAAAAATGGTGAAGTCAAAACACCTGCTTGGCAAATTCCTATTTTAAAAGCGTTACTTAAAGTTGACCAAGCACACTTACTGGCTAAAGGAAAACTGGTTGAACAATTGATTAAAAATAATTTGCAGTGGGTACCCTTTACACAACTGGCAAATATTACGGGCTTGCCTGCCATGTCTGTACCCTTATATTGGAACAAAGATCATTTACCCTTAGGCTCTCAATTTATTGCCCCATTTGGGCATGAAGATACGCTATTACAATTGGCGGCACAGCTAGAACAAGCACAACCCTGGGCAACACGTTACCAATCCATCAAGGTATAAATTAACTTATTGTAAATATTCATATAAATTTTACCATTTATATGAATATTTACGTATTTTTTAATAACTATAAAAGTTTAATTAAACCTTTAAATCCCCAAATCAAAACTAAACTTTGCGACAAAGAATAAATGATCAAGCAGCTGATTTATTGTTTATAAAATGCCTCCACCACCTAGCCAAACATTTAAAAAATTGGGTATTTTTAACAATAGAGGCTTTAGCATTTTTTTGCATAAGTAAATCAACAATCAAGACAACCACTTATACAAAAAAGTCATAAGATATGCCTGTTTTTTGATATCTGGCAAATAAGTCATGTTTGGTCCTGTTGAGTTTATTTTGGCTGGCGTTTTAGTCGGTTTCTGTGTAGGTATTACCGGTGTCGGTGGTGGATCACTGATGACACCTATTTTGATTAGTTTATTTCGAATTGAACCACACATCGCCATCGGAACGGACCTCCTCTATGCTGCGATTTCAAAGTTCTGCGGTTCACTTGTACATGCAAAAAAACTCAATATTGTTTGGCCTATCGTACTTTGGCTCGCTTTAGGGAGTGTTCCAGCATCATTTGTGACCCATTGGGTTTTAGAAAACTATTTGAGCGGTTCAACCCATTACAAAGCCATCTTAACCATGGTTTTAGGGTTTATGCTGACGCTAACAGGTCTATCCATTATGTTCCGTGCCAGAATTGAAAAGTTTTTTGCCAAATTTCGTGAAGATCAACACGACTTTCAAGAGGTAAATAATTTTAACATTCAAGGTAAGCGTGTATACGTCGTGCTCATGGGCATTGTACTGGGTGTATTCGTGACGCTCTCCTCTGTAGGTGCTGGCGCTTTTGGTGTCATGGCACTCATTCTGATGTTTCCGAACTTACCGATGATTCGTATCATTGGTTCAGATGTGGTACACGCAGTTTTACTCACCTCTGTGGCAGGTTTTGCACACATGACTTCAGGCAACGTAGATTTTCAATTACTCGGATGGCTACTGGTTGGGTCTATTCCTGCGATTATTGTTGGCACATTAATCAGCTCGAAAATGCCTGAAAAGATGATCCGTAAAGTACTTGGAATCACCCTATTTGCTCTAGGTATTAACTTTATCTTAAATCCAGTTAAATCTAAACCTGTTGAAAAACCACAGGCAGTCATGGTTACTCAAACGGTTCAACAACAGCAGGTTTAAATTTAATCTGTAATTGATAACTTATCATTATGAATGGGTTGTGAAGTTTTAATGATTTATTTATAACAAAACTTGAACCAATTCATGTTATATTCTGACCACTAAAAATACTTTCTGTATGTTCTAATACCCAGTGACGGCAATGAATACATTAAATTCAAATCCAATTATTCAATCAGATATTGATGACGTGAATGTCCAAAGCATTCAAACGCTTGTAACTCCAGCTGAACTTAAAGCTGAACTCCCATTAAATGAAAATGCTTACCAAACTGTACTTCATGGTCGGGAAACAGTCCGTAATATTTTAGATGGTAAAGATAAACGTCTATTTGTTGTGATTGGTCCTTGCTCGATTCATGACCCTGTTGCAGCCCATGATTATGCAGATCGTTTAAAAGTTTTAAGCGAAAAAGTAAAAGATACGCTCTACATCATCATGCGTGTTTATTTTGAAAAACCTCGTACAACTGTAGGTTGGAAAGGTTTGATCAATGATCCTGACATGAATGATTCTTTTAATATCGAAAAAGGTTTACGTTTAGGACGTAAATTACTGCTTGAGTTAAATGACAAAGGTTTAGCTTGTGCGACTGAAGCGTTGGATCCAAACTCACCTCAGTATTATCAAGATTTAATTTCATGGTCTGCCATTGGCGCACGTACCACAGAAAGCCAAACCCATCGTGAAATGTCATCTGGTTTGTCATCACCTGTCGGTTTTAAAAATGGTACCGATGGTGGCTTAACTGTTGCAACCAACGCAATGCAATCCGTGAAGCATGGTCATAGCTTTTTAGGTCTGAATAACGAAGGTCAAGTTTCAGTGATTCGTACCAGTGGTAACCCGTATGCGCATGTTGTATTACGTGGCGGGAATGGTAAGCCGAACTATGATGCAGGCTCAGTTGCAGAAGCAGAAAACGCACTAGCAAAAGCTAAAGTCAGTACGAAAATTATGATTGATACCAGTCATGCAAACTCAAATAAAGACCCATATTTGCAACCATTGGTATTGAAAAATATCACAGAACAAATTCTTGATGGGAATAAATCGATTGTTGGCATCATGGTTGAAAGTCATATCAAAGGTGGGCGTCAAGATATTCCAGAAAATCTAAGCGATTTGGAATATGGTAAATCAGTGACTGATGGCTGTATTGACTGGGAAACTACAGAAAAAGCATTGCTTGAAATGGATGCAGCCTTAAAAGATATTTTACCTAAGCGTTAATTAGTATAAAAACGCCATCTACATAGATGGCGTTTTTGTTTATGATGTTATTAAAATTTTTCTGTAAGAATGCTATGAACGAACTTGAACAAGAACTCTGTCAAATCGCAAACTTTCAGTTTGTCCATGAACATTTACTGACTTCAGGTCAACCGACGGCTGAACAACTGAAGCAAATTAAAGAATACGGCGTAGATACAATCATCAATCTGGCATTTACAGATGCGTCGGTACATTTAGAACATGAAGATAAAATCTGTGCTGAGTTAGGCTTAAACTATATCCAAATTCCCATTCATTGGGATCGACCTGCAGATGACCAATGTTTATTTGCTCTAGATTTGATTGCACATTTAGTGCAGGAAAAAATGGTGTGGGTACATTGTGCCAAGAACATGCGTGTCAGTAGCCTAATGTATTTATATCGTCAATATTTTATGGATATGGATATGCCAACAGCACAAGAGTTGTTGCATCAAGTGTGGGAACCCAATGAGACATGGACAGGGTTAATGCATGCAGTCAGTCTACAACTTCAAGGACGTAAAGCAACTGAAGATTTACAACACTCATTAATGCATGCAGACCAATTTTCTTAAAAATATAACACCCTTGATATCTTTGATCGATTTCAATATAAAAGCATCCAGTATGATAAAAAATAAGCGCCCTTAGGCGCTTATTTTATAGCGATCTAAACAATCTGATTCTGCTTAATGAATCAATAATTGTTTGATCAATGGTAAGTTTGCTGAACTTGTCGCAGCCAAAATCAAACTATTATTGGAGAGTAAACTTGTCCATTTTTGATTCCCACCTGTCCCGCAGTTATAACTAATCAAACGGGCACGATTGTTATTTAAATAACCATATTCTAAATCAAAACATTTTGAACCTTGTTCAATGCGTTGTAATGTAGAATTAATCATCCATGCCTGCGCTGAACTCTCATTATTACATGATGCAAGATTGATCACACCAGCCTGACTTGCTAAACATTGATCCATATATTTCTTACTATGGATTTTACCCATCGCATCATAAATCCATTGCTCAGAGTCATCACCTGTACAAGCACTCTTACCACTGATGTAGGCATTTAGCTTGCCATCAGACAGTGTTTCTACCTTCAAACAGTTGGTTCCATTTTTTAGACTAGAAACTTCATTTAAATTAAAATCATTATTCAATTCCAATTTAGCCACAAATCGGTTAAATGCCTCAATCGCTTCAGCATTACCACTTTCCAAATCAACTCGATAAGCATTAATCCAACGATTTAAACGATAAAGTTTTATTTGCTGTTGGGTGTAACGTACCATTTCAAGCTGTGCATTTGGAGAAAGTTCAGTTTTAAATAGACGATAAGAATCAAATAGTAAACGTGAATTCGCATCAAGTTTAACCACCGCTTTACCTTGATTATTGAGTAAAGCTTGTTCAAGCTGCGGCATTTCAATTTTTCTTAAAGCAGAATATTCTGCTTCCTTACCAATGCTCACAAAAGGCGTCATAGCTTCAACTGCAACAGGAATACTGATGCTAGAGAGCTTAACTGCCTGTTGACCCATTTTTTGGCAATAAAGATCCACATTTTGAGGTGTATCACTTTGTGCAAGATTGACATGGAACTTATTGGCATTGCTTCCAGCATTTACCCGTTGTGGTGCAAGTGCAATATGTTCAACTTTACTGGCATATTGTACATTCAACCAACAACTTGCAGCAGTGCTAGAGGTATTGACTTGTGGCAAATTGAATACATTGCCCCAGTTACCACGTGCAGCAGGATAAACAATACCCACCTGATTTACAGGGTCATATCCCCCTAAAATTGTATAAACTGGCACACTAAATAGACGCGGCTTTAAAAAATTTCCATCTGCACTGTTGTACCAAACATTGCCTGAGTTTGGCGTTTTGGGTTGAGCATCCACCATTTCTCGTGTGTTTGCATTCCACTTTTTATAACCTGTGATTGAGTTTGCATCCCAAATATACTTATCAAATGCAGGCTGAATTTTCAACCAAGTACTATAACCTGTGTAGTGGGTATATTTAGAAATCGAGCTGGCACTTGCGCCACCACTCATTGCATCCCAGCCATAAGCATATAAATTTTGGAAGTTAGGCACCCCATTACTCCCATCTCCTAAATTAGTACTGCCCCAATTTAAGTTGCCGCGCATCTTATTACGAAATGCAATATAGCCCCAGCCACTATCCGCATGATGTGCAGACCAGAAATAATTGGTTGGGCTACCACTGGTTTCAACAGAGCCTGGATAATGTCCTAATCCATAATGATGTCCAATTTCATGACTGAATTCATTTCCTATAGAATCAATCAATGTCAAAATCCCATTACCACCACTCAAGCCATGATTTGACTCACCATTGGCATATTTACCTCTGGCATGATGAATCACAACACTTTGTGTCAGCTGTGGTTGTTCCTGACTTTGCATTGAGGAACTGGTCACCCCCCAATTAGCTAAATTTATACCGACACTAAATGTAGATTTCGCAGTATTCTCACGCATGTCACCATCATAAACGCCCCCATTGGTCGCGCTCGCTGAATCATAAATCACGCCACTCGCAACCATCACACGATTGAGTTTCATTTCCTCATATTTACTGACAATCATTTTTGCAGCTGGGATGGTTTGTAAATAATCAGTACCCGCTTTTTCTGGTTCCAAAAGCATATAGTGCCCATTGGATTTTGGTGCATCGGTCAATAAACCTAAGCGAATACTTTGAACCACAAGCTCTCCGGGCGCTGCAAAGTCAATATCGCTTCCGCCAAGCGTACCACTACGATTATTGACTGGATCGATGACGCGAATAGAAAGTCCTGGACGAACTTCATTCCACTTCAAAGCAAGTGACCATGCTTGCTTTGAGTACATGACACGTGCTCGATCGTCCTGATTGGATTGATCTGAAGCTGCAAGGCGTGATGGTTCTTTTAAATTAACTGTACGAATCAGTTGATTACCTTGATAAATTTCAGCTTGTAATTGGTTGAGTTCCCCCATCGCAACCAAAGGCGTTACCAATAACAAAGCATCTTTGTCAGTGGTCAAACGTGGCATTTTATCCTGTTCATTATTTTTAGGATTGACCGCATGACTTTGAACAAACTGTACCATTGCAGCGAAATTACCCGTTAAATCATTACGCAGTAATCGATTTTCGCCTTGTCCATTAAAATCATAGAATCCCAATATCTTATTCGAAATTTTATTTTTAACAGGCTCTGGATATTTTTCAGCAACAGGTGGCGTTGTACCCGTATTACCATCTGAACCATTGTTAGGTGGTGTTTCTGTAGAGCCATTGTTTGAACCACCCGAACCATTCTCTGGTGGTGTTCCTGTAGAACCATTGTTGGAGCCACCCGAACCACTATTTGGTGGAGTTTCTGTAGAGCCATTGTTAGAGCCATCCGAACCACTATTTGGTGGAGTTTCTGTAGAGCCATTATTCGAACCGCCCGAACCATTCTCTGGAGGTGTTTCTATAGATCCATTGTTGGAGCCATCTGAACCACTATTTGGTGGAGTTTCTGTAGAGCCATTATTTGAACCGCCCGAACCATTATCTGGTATTTCTGGTGTACCATCTCCAGGCAGTTCATTTGTACCATCTCCTGGATTTTGTGGCAGATTTGATGGCTGATCATTTACAGAATGGCTTTCCCCTCCACCCCCACATGCAATCAACATTGCTGAAAGCGTACAAATTGTTAAATATTTAAACCTTAAGTGCATCACAGATCTTCCCCAATATTTATAACGACTTATCTCTATCCATGTTTTTTGAGACAAAATTGAAATATTATTTAATTTCAATAACTTAAATATAACACACCAATTTAAATTTCATCATTTTTTTATCATTAACCGACGAAAAACCTATCACAACAGCAAAATACGATTGTGCTTGTCATCTAGAGTAGTGATTAATCTGAATAGAATACAATTAAGTTTATAATTTTAGTCATCGTTATATTGGCTTTACTACAAGCTTAACCAACGATCAAGTAAGGCAATAATAATCAACCATTTTTTATCATATTATTGTTGAAAGTCACGTATCAACAATTCACCTCTTTCGCCACGCCAAATCCATTTTAAATGGCTATCCACAAAGCGCTCTCCCTCAAACCAAACAAACAACCCTTCCATCATTTCAGGCCAATCACTTTGATCAATTTGAGTACGTTTCGAAATCACAGCAATAATTGCAGCAAGAATCGTATCATGGCTTACAGCTAAACTAATACCATTGCTTACTGTTGGATGTGTTTCATAAATCAATTCAAGCACATCAACTACCCCACGAATTGGATGCTTCATTCCGGGCAAGGCATTATTCACAAAGCTATTGATAAAACCGAGCGCACCCTGCTTGCGAAAGTATGGCGCAGCTTGCTTAATATCCAGCACGAAACTTCCAGGCTCAACCAATAAGCCTTTTTCGACAATTTCAATATGATGGGTATTGGGTTGGGGGGAGACACCATCTGCCCCTTGAATCATCAAAGCAGCAGTATCTACACAACGTTGAATTGGACTAGAAATACAATGCTGAATGACACGATCGGTATGATCTATTAAATATGAACCCCAAGCATGTGCTAAGTCACGCCCCTGAGTTGTTAGTTGTAAATCATAGCCAGCCAATCCCTGTCCATTAACAACTTCACGAATTGAATGACGCGTAAATAAAGTCACAGGGGTCTGCGCATCTGGCAATAAATCTATTGCTTTCAGCATGCTTTTCGGCAATAAATCTAACGCCATATCAACTCAAAACTCTTTTTATACAGCTTTACTATAACATAAGTCACAAAGTGTTAAATCATCTGTAAAATAGATATCTATATTATCTAAAAAGCTAAATTATATTAAAAGCTAACATTACCAAGTGCATCCAAGGCAATTTGTTTGGTTTCCTCATTCCGAAATGCAATAAAACCTTCATTTAATACAGTATTTCGTTGATTATAAGTAAAGGGTACTGCCGCTAAGCTGACCAATCCACCACCTATACTTTCGAGCAAACCTTGCCCTGCACTCGTATCCCACTCGGAGGTTGGGTGGAAGCGTGGATAAATATCAATTTCACCTTCCAGCATCATACAAAATTTATAGGCGCTGCCCGCCTCTCGTTTAATGACAGGTGACTCTTGTTCGATATAATCAATATATTGCTGATATTTGGGATTCTTACTGCTGTGGCTTAAACCAATTTGGATTGCATCTTCTTCAACTTCTTTAAACTTGCAATAGCGTTCCCATGTTCCCTGAGTAAATGAATACTTATATGGAAGTTCTGTTAAATAACCCAAATACATAACTTGTTCAGTTGGTACAGCAATAATAGAGAATATGGTTTTATGATTATGAATCAGGCTTAAATTGATGGTGAATTCATCACGTTCATGAATAAATTCTTTGGTTCCATCTAAAGGGTCTAGCATCCAACACACCGCCCAAGCATGACGTTCTGAATAATCACTTTCTTCAGACAACACAGGAATTTCGGGCGTAACTTGTGCCAATTGTTCAATTAAATAAGCATTAACCTTTAAATCAGCTTGGGTTACTGGAGACTGATCATCCTTTTGATCAATATTAAATGCTCGCCCAGCACAATAGTTTTGGTATTCCTCAAGTAAAATTTGACTTGCTTTGGCCAAAACAGGAACCAATTTAGAAATTTGGTCATCTTGTGGTGCTTGAGTAGTGATAAACATTGATCTGACCTGTAGGATGTCTGATTTTTGTGCTTAAGCCTATCATTTTTTTATGTTGAGTGCATGAAAACAATAGCTTTTAAACAATTAATTGTACTTTAAAGAGATGATATGCTTTTGAATATCACCATAGACTTTTAGGTATTTATTTAATTGACTAGACTAAGCTGTCTCTAAAAACTTGAAAAATTATATTCTTACCAAACCAATGATCTTTCAAAATAGATTGATAAAAACACAATAAGCTTCTTTCATAAGTCGTTTTTAATACCATAAATCAACATTAAAGCCCCTGCACCTTAACCTTCTCCCGAAGGGAGAAGGTACTTTCAATCCCCCATATGATTCGGACCACATGATCATTTTTTTGACTCATAAAATCGATCTAATATATTGTTTTATATTTAATTTAACAGAGGAAAACCGTTCTTAATTATATTTGAATTCACCAGCCATAAGTGACTATATACTTCATTCATGAAAGAAAGGTCCTTGAGCGCCTCATTACTCATCCCCAATTAATTCTATTTCAGCCTTAATGAAGTATTCACGCAAATAATCATTCATCAAAGTAGAAGCTTCAGATTCGCTCAATTCATCTACGATCCAAAAAATGTATACATTTTTTTTGATGTGAATTATTTTTCTATTATATTTTACTATTCTCTGTAATTTATTATCTTTAACTTTAAAAGATTTATCATGGGAATCTCCCAATAACTTGCATCCATTCCACGGTCCACCAATACAGATGTTCATTTTAATCCATTTTAGCTAAAAATTTGTCTAAATTAAAAATGGTCTACATAACAAAATAACATGTACCATCACACAAAAAACTCCAGTAAAGGAGATAGAAAACACATTCGCAGTCTCTAAGAAGGATTTTCTATTCAAAATACTTTTATCACATTGGCAGAATATGACTATTTCAATTTTTTTCTTTTAAATCAATATTTAACATTAGTTTATCTAAATAAACTATTTAACTGATATTTTAATTTCAAAGACAAAAATACCCAGTGATGAAGCAAGTTAGTATATGAAATTAAAAAATTGTGTGGATTGACCCTAAACAATAGAGTGGACAGTCGATCAATGTTCATTTTTTAACACATTTCTGTGTTTACATTGAAATTCAAGTCTTAATCGAAGCTTATGTCCAAATATCTAAACCTTAGACTTCTCCATTAAAAAGACAGCAATATTGAAAGGCTATTTTCTCTTTGACGACATATGCACAGACACCAATAAGCGATCACGAACAATTACGATTTCAAATCTATCTCTGTTTTTCCATTGTTAGATTTTAACCAACGTTTAGTGAATCCCATGATTTAAGAATTCAAATCTCTTATACTTGGTTGTCATGAGATTTGTTTTTAAATATATGCACACATATGTACATAATTTTTCTTCAAGCATACATAACTTTATAAGGCTTTAAAAATTTTTAATCCTGAATTATAGAGTTAAAAAATTTAGTATTTTTACATATTATGATGAGCTTTGATGTACTTTAAAAATCTTAGGAGTTTCTTGAATGCAAAAACCGATCATCTTTTTTGACATGGACGGTACGCTCCTCGATTTGGCTTTTGACGATCTCATCTGGAACACCAAACTCCCTGAGCGTCACGCACAAACACATCAATGTAGTTTAGAGCAGAGCCATAACACCCTGAATACATTTTATCAGCAACATAATCACACACTGTGTTGGTATTCTTCAAAATATTGGTCTGAGAAAGTGGGCGTAGATGTTTTAAAATTACAATATGAATATAAAGACAAAATTGCAACTCGACCAGGTTGCTTTGAACTACTGAAACAATTAAAAGCACAAGGTTATCGTTGCTGGCTACTTACCAATGCAGATTGCGCAGGATTGCAGCTTAAACTTGAAAATATCGACCTAAGCCCTTATTTTGAAGTGATGATCAGTAGTGAAGAAATTGGATATTCCAAAGAGTTTGTCGAATTCTGGGAAATTCTTCAACAGAAGTATCCTTTTGATCCTCAAAATGCTTGTTTGGTTGATGATACTACTCCTGTGCTCAAAGGTGCTGAGAAATTTGGTATACAACATTTGATTACGATTACTCAACCATCAAGTGGTCGTGCAGCACGTCATGTCCTTGAGTTGGAATACCCTGCAATTCATCATTTAACTGAGCTTTTACCATTACTCACCAAGTTAAACTTAGAAAATAAGGATGTCGATGTCAAAACAGCCTGAGAAACAACAACTTGAAACAATGCGTGTAGACAAGTGGCTTTGGGCTGCACGTTTCTTTAAAACACGCTCGATTGCCAAAGATGCAATTGAAGGCGGCAAAGTTCATCACAATAATGAGCGTGTCAAAGTTTCTAAAGAAATTCGTGTGGGCATGGAATTAACCATACAGCAAGGATTTGATCGAAAAACAGTGGTGATCAAAGCATTGTCTGCAATTCGTGGCGGTGCGCCTATTGCACAACAACTATATGAAGAAACAGAAGTCAGTGTGGCACGTAGAGAGTTGATTTCAACCCAAAGAAAATTGCATAATCTAGCGCGACCTGATCATCGACCGAGTAAAAAAGATCGACGACAAATAAGCAAATTTAAGCAAGAAAATGATCAGCAATTTGACCAATCTTGGTCCTATGATGATGACTGAATTCGTTTAAGTTAAGTACGACAAAATATGTCGTACTACTGTTTTTAAAGATAGAACCATTTTTAATTTTCTGTCACTATTACTCCTGTGGACGAAAGATCAAATTTAATGACATCCACTTAAGATATTAGTGATATTACATCGTTTGAGGTTTACGAGATGGATGATAACAAAAGCAAGGCACTGAACGCGGCACTTAGCCAAATTGAAAAACAATTTGGTAAAAATACAGTCATGCGTTTAGGGGATAATACTGTACAAGCTGTTGAAGCTGTTTCTACTGGCTCTTTAACACTTGATATTGCACTAGGAATCGGGGGCTTACCCAAAGGACGTATTGTTGAAATTTATGGTCCTGAATCTTCTGGTAAAACCACAATGACTTTACAGGCAATCGCACAATGCCAAAAAGCGGGTGGAACTTGTGCCTTTATTGATGCCGAACACGCTTTAGATCCACAATATGCCCGTAAACTTGGGGTTGATATTGACAATCTTTTAGTTTCACAGCCAGATAATGGTGAACAGGCACTTGAAATTGCCGATATGCTTGTTCGCTCAGGTGCGATTGATCTGATCGTTGTCGACTCTGTAGCTGCATTGACTCCTAAAGCTGAAATTGAAGGCGAAATGGGTGACTCTCACATGGGCTTACAAGCACGTTTGATGAGCCAAGCATTGCGTAAAATCACTGGTAATGCAAAGCGTTCAAACTGTATGGTAATTTTCATTAACCAAATCCGTATGAAAATTGGTGTTATGTTTGGTAGCCCTGAGACCACAACTGGTGGTAATGCATTGAAGTTCTATGCTTCAGTACGTTTAGATATTCGTCGCATTGGTCAAGTCAAAGAAGGCGATGAGATCGTTGGTTCTGAAACCAAAGTGAAAGTTGTTAAAAATAAAATGGCTCCTCCTTTCCGTGAAGCGATTTTCCAAATCATGTATGGTAAAGGTGTTAATCACTTGGGTGAGTTGGTTGATCTTGCAGTTGCTCAAGAACTGGTTCAAAAAGCTGGTGCATGGTATTCCTACCAAGGCGATAAAATCGGTCAAGGTAAAAACAATGTCATTCGCCATTTAGAAGAAAATCCACAACTGGCGCAAGATCTTGATCGTATGATTCGTGAAAAGCTCTTAACTACAGCAAATGCTGCACCTGTTGAAGAAAAAGAAGAAGAACCTGACTTTTTAGATGTTTAATCTGATCTATCATTTTGTCATTTCTTTATTTTTCCTAAGCGCCTTTCGAGGCGCTTTTTTATACAAATTATTGAATTGAAATTGATTGTGATTTCTAATAAATTTCAGTTATAACTGATTTAAAATGATATTCAACATCAAATATATTTATTCTTATGCAGACAAATATTACAAGATTGGCTGAGTTTTTATTTTTTCAAGGTCCAAGAATTACTCAAGCAAAAATAGATCAACATTTTAAAAATAAGACGATTCTGATTACAGGTGCCAGTTTTGGAATTGGTGAAGCATGTGCGAAACGTTTAGCACATACTGAATGTACCCTGATTTTAGTTGCGCGAAGTACTGACAAACTTTTACAGCTAAAAAATGAATTAGAACGTGGTCACTGCCATGTTGAAATGGTCAGTGTAGATTTATATGAACTGGAAGCAGCTGAAAATATATTTCAAAGTCTGCAAGATAAAAATTTGCATGTTGATATTCTGATTCATAATGCAGGTAAATCCATTCAACGCTCGATCTGGGAGAGTTTAGATCGACCTCAAGATATTGATCGCTGTATTGCAATTAATTACATCAACCCTGCTCAACTCACTCGTTTATTATTGCCAGACTTAAAACTGAAATGTGGGCAAATTTTGGTTGTTTCTACCATTAATGCCAAACTATTCGCTCCCCCACTTTGGTCAAGTTATCAAGCATCTAAAGTTGCTATGCAACAATGGATCCTTGCCATCCAACCCGAACTTGCTATTCAGCAAATTGATACTAGTATCATTTATTTACCATTGGTACGCACACGTATGATTTTGCCAACCAAACACTATGATCACATGCCTGCAATGCAGGCACAAAGTGCAGCAAATGCAATTTTAGATAGCCTGATCGGACATAAACGGCAATGGCAGCCATGGTGGTTAATTTGGGCACAAGTTACATCAAGTCTATTCTCAAGACCAATTTATTATTTTTATCGCTTTATTCTTGGACGGAAAAAGTAAAATGTCATGGCGATTCGTAATCAAATGGTGTCTTAGTCTGTTATTCAGTGTTATGAAACATGGTGTGCATCTATACAGTATTTTAGATGCGCAAACCCGAATCAATAAAAATAAAACGGCATTGATTATCGATGGTGTAGAGATGAGTTTTCAGGATTTAAAACATCGTACTGATCAACTTATTTGTGAATGGATAAAACCAGAATATCAAAGTCAACTTCCAAATCAACTTGCACTCATGCTTGAACAAGATTTAGATAGCCTGGCTGCTTTATTTGCTTTAAGTCGTTTAGGCAAGGATATTGTGATCATTAATCCCAATTTAATCGAACATAAACTTCAAACGCTGCTAGATCAGAAAAAATTTTATTTGATTGGACATTTAGCGCGATTAAAAAAAATTAAAGTTCAGCATTATTCAGATATTCCACCACAACACGACTCACAACATTTTCATATCAAACGCTATTTTTTTAACAAAATTAGTGTCTGTTCCTCAGGGTCTACGGGTATTCCTAAAGTAGCAACACGACATTCAAATCCACTGCAATGCCTGCCTTTACTAGATCTCATGCTTAAACAATTAAAGTTCTTTAAAATTAAACGGATTTTTGTCATGACACCGATCTGCCATGCTGCTGGCTTAACTGCAAGTTTAATGGCTTTAAGCTTTAATAAGACCGTCATCTTGCAAAATCGCTTTGATGTACAAAGTGCCTGTTTATGGATTAAACACTACCAAATTGATTGTCTAAACTTAGTACCCACAATCTTACATAGACTGATTAAGTCTCGCTCAATGCTCAGCTCGGTCCAGCATATCATTACAGGAAGTTCGCCTTTAAGTGCTCATTTGGTTCATCAAGTTCAACAACACTACCCTTACATTCAATTATTCAATCTATATGGAAGTTCAGAAACTGGGATTAATATGATCGCAACCCCTAAGGATTTAAAAACACATCCGGACAGTATTGGTAGAGCTATTCAAGGTGTTGAGTTTAAAATTACTGATCTATCAGGAGAAATTCTCGAACAGGGTCAAATTGGTACTTTATGGAGTAAGTGTGCGTGGTCAATTACCCCTAATCAATGGATTGAATGTGGTGATTTAGCTGTCCGAGATTCGCAAGGATATTATTATTTAAAAGGTCGACGTGATGATATGTTAATCTGTGGAGGGATCAATATTTATCCAATTGACTTAGAAAATATTTTATACCAACACTCTCTCATAGAATATGCTCAAGCATATGCGGTAGATGATGTAGATCTAGGACAATGTTTAGCAGTTAAAATCATCCTTAAACAATATTTAGATCTCAATCAATTACAAGATTGGATCAGTCAAAAGGCACCACGATATTTACGTCCAAAATCGATTTTTATCATCGATCAGATTGAATCAGACAGTATTGGTAAGCCTATTTAGTAAATTGAATAATATGCCTGACATGACAGTTCACCTATTCATCTATCTGTACAGCTTATGCGCTGTTAAAACCCCAAATAGGCGCTACACTATGACAAATACCAACGAAAGTTATTGTTATTAAAGATATGAGCCAAGCTAAATTTCCTAAGATGCTAGACTACGAAAAACTAAAGCAGCAGTTTGGCGAGGATGAAACTGCACCTCTTCCTCCAACTAGCACAATAAGCAATGAGGTCAATAATGAGCATGCCTTTATCGCTAATCAAGATTGCACACCAGCACCACAGGGCTTAACGGGAACACGTTTACGATCATATGCTTTTGCAGTCTTAACCCGTAAAGAATATTCCAAAGCAGATCTTATTGAAAAACTGATGACTTTGGCACAAAGCCGTGAAGAAGTTTTAACATTAGTGGACGAATTATCTGAAAATAACTATCAAAGCGATCAACGTGTCGCTGAAATGACGGTTCGTAGCCAAGTTCGCAAAGGCAAAGGACCTAATCGAATCAAGTTGGCCTTGCGTGCTAAACATCTCGATAAAAGCTTAGTACAAGAAGATATTGCTGAAATTGATTGGTATGAACAAGCTTATCAACTCAAAGTCAAAAAATATGGTTTTGAGGTAAGCAAAAACCCTAAAATCAAAGCTAAACAAATTCGTTTCTTACAATATCGTGGCTTTGAAATGGACGCGATTATGAAAGCGATTTCTAGAAAAGAAAATGAGGATGGATAATAAATATCTAAAATGAGTTAAAGATAAAAGTATGTAGTGATTGTGGAATAGAAGAAAAAAATTATATTTTGAATAATTATTAAATTTAGAAAATCTGGTGGCAACCCTACTAGCAAAATTTCGGCACATCATAGTTCTGATACCGTTGCTACCTTCCGGTCCTGGCGGGGTTTTCAGAGTACAATTGCGAAACCACCAGCAGGGCTACCATTGCAAGAACAGAGTATAGAGATTTTTTATTTTCTTGCAAGCCAAACATTGTGATTTTCTCAAGTTATTCATTCGTTTGCTTATTTCATCATCAATGTGGTTATCTTTTGCAAAAAAGCCATAAAAAAAAGCCATAAAAAAAAGTTGAGTGGATTAGACTCGGGCTTTATGGCTTGAGGGGGAAACTTAATCATCATTAAAACGTGTTATGGCTTACTCATATTTAAGGATTCACCTGCTCTCTTTAAAAACGATATCCAATGCCTAAATAGCTCATCAATGGATCAATCTGAATTTTAGTTTTGGCATAAATCAATTGTTTTCCAGTATTGTCATTTAAAACTGAAATGGTGGCTGTATTGTCAAGTTTTGCATATGATACAGATGCCGTGGCAAACCAATTCTCTTTAAAGTCATAAGTAAACCCTGCAGAAAAGATCGGAGCAAAAGCATCGTTTGCATCTGCTTTAACTCGCATTTTTCCTGTTGAAGCTTTACCATCCAAAGCAGCACCTGCCTTATGATCATCAATATTTTTAATCATATGCCCCGCTGCAATTAAATCATTTTTAACGCCAGAATTGACTTTAATCTCATTGAAATAAGCATACATAAAGCCAAAACCTAGAAATGGTCTTAATTTATTAATACCAGGTCGCCCAAAATAATATTGTGCTTGTAATGCTGGTGTCCAAGCTCGTGCTGAGGCGGCATAGTTATATTGATCTAAATTTGTAATTAACAAATTATTTTTTAAGTATAAATTTCCGGAATCCCCGCCGAATGGCTGTGAGGTCGCTGAAAATGGTGCATATATCTGCCCTTTTCCTTTTAAATCTACAGTAGGTGGAATACCGCCCATCAGCTGAATCGAAACATGTTCATTGATGTTATAATTAAACATTAGCCCAGCCGTATTGACGTTTTTAACTTCCAATCCTGCATTTGCCGTCCATGCACTTAAGCCATTAATTTCAGCGATACCTGTAGCATATTCAAGCGCAGCTTCAGGATTCTCCGCATTTGGGACCAGCTCCAAAAGATTATCAAGCACATATTTCCCTGTCGTAGGGTCTTGCATATTGACCAAACTAATCAGTTGCGGGTCCATTTGATTGATTCGAGCTTGATCTAGATTTTTAGCAACAGCAGCCCCTGAAATCATCCCTACTTTAGACATTGTTTTTTCAGCAACAGAAGTATTAATCCTGAAAGGTTGAGCATCTCCTGTTGACCGCACATTCAGCCAACCCGCTGAAATGGAAAATCTTTTAAAATCTTGAGCATATACCATATGACTAGCAAATAAGTATGATACGCCAAGTACAATGTTTACATACAATAGCTGATTTTTCATACACTCATCCTTAAATATAAATTTATTTTTACTAAATAATTCACATTAAGAATGTATACAAAAAAACAATTTTGACATTTAAATTCAGACGAAGTGAAAATGATTAATTATAAAAATCTATATATCATTATTATAAAAATTCAAAAATATAATTTAAAATGATTCAAAAATAAAATCATAAATTTATTGAAAATTAAAAACACTTCAATAATTTATCGTTTTTAAAAATATAATCAAAGCATCAACTTCATCAAATATAAAAAAAGTTCACAGTCCCAATATAATACACAAAATAATCATACACTCTCAAACAAAAATGTATTTCTTTTTGTACATAATGATTAAATTTGTGATCTAGACATAAATAAAACTTAAAAAATAATATTAATATTAAAAATTTAATATCAAATATGGAGTAATACACATAAAAATCAAGCTAGCATATTTATATAATGAAAATTTCATAGAATAGCTCACCCTCTTTTCACTTTTTCTCAAAGTTTGACCGATCTCGAAGCTTCCCTATTATCAAAGATAAGAAAGAATACTCAATATGATTAACCAATCATCATTTTTAACAAATATAGTCAAACCGCCTATTTACATACAAGTGATTCATCTTCAATCAACTTTATGCTTTTTATATGAATTTTTAAAAGTTTTGCTTAAACAGTTTTTGTATTTTTGATTTACTGATTGTTTTGCTATCGCGAAGCGACATGGATGGTCGCCATGTTGAGTGGGGATATATGAGCAAAAACAAAGCACTGGTTTGTTTCCAGCGCAAGAGTGAAACACCATCTACACAAAACAATTTAAACTTTAAATGTAAAACGTGGCATTGCAAGCTTTATATCAGTAAACAATATATTTATCGCATTGATTTTATTGATCTAGAAATTATATTTACTGTATGAGTTTTTCAACAGATTGACTATAAAATGATAAATAATACCTACTCGCACTTGTTCTATTAAATTTAAACATTCGTCAATGTCTAACAAAACTGTGACATCGATCCAGAAATCCACACTAGGTTTAGATATAATCGAGAATTCAGACATTTTGATGAGACTCAATTAACAAACTTTACCTTTTAAAATTAAATTGCTTTATCCATAACAAAGATTCAGCGCAACCATGATAAATAAAATGTACTCAATAAATAACAATGGCTTGATTGGAACCACAGTCATTAGATAAATTGCTATAACACATTCGTCATCTCAAAAGCTTAATTCCCCATTGATCAACGGATTTATTACAAAAAGCCTTCACATTCCACTAGAATTATCTGAACATTGTAAAAGCACCTTGCAATTCCGCTTCTAGCCGTTTTTAATGATCACATTTACTGGTTTTCAAGCAACTTTATTCCTTATTTGGGAAGATTTTGACTTTAATGGATTTTCAATTATGCTAAAAAAGCATGCTATCTTTTCGATTGCCTTACTCAGTTCAGCATCTTTATATGCGATTCCAATTGAGTCTCGTGGATTAAGCAACGCGTCCTCAGGAAATGATATAGCGAATTCCCCTGCTCCAATTACTGGAAATATGAATTGGGATCTTATTCAAAAGAATCAGCAACTCGAAAATCAGATTCGTGAATTACGTGGCAAAATTGAAGAACAAGATCACGCTATTGATCAGCTCAATAAAGAATTAAGCAATCGCTATACCGACCTCGATCAACGTCTTGAGTTATTGAACCAAAAGTTAGAGCCAGACAATAATTCTCAAGAGCAACAAGCACCTGTTGAAAATGCACCGACGACAAATCCTGCTGTCGAAAATTCAGAACAGACCACACAGACAGCAGCACCGAATCAAACAGCCACACAACAGCAACCTGCAACACAAACAGCTCAAACCTCAGCAACACCTACAAACAGTAACAATACCAGTGATCCTATTGCGCTTGAAAAAGCCGCCTATACTGTTGCTTTAGATGCTTATAAGAAAGGTGGTGCAAAACAAGCCATTGCGCCAATGCAAAATTTTATTAAAAATTATCCAAACAGTATTTATACAGGAAATGCTTATTTTTGGTTGGCTGAGTTTCAATTGGCAATTGATCCACCGAACTACAATGAAGCTAAAAAGAATTACGAGATCGTCGCTGCTAAATTCCCTAACTCGTCAAAAGCACCACGTGCTTTATACCAACTTTATAGTATTGCAAAAGATGTCAATAAAAATACGCAAACAGCAAATGTCTATAAAAGTAAATTGTTAAGCACCTACCCTAAGTCTGAAGAAGCAGGTTATTTCAAAAAGGGCTAAAAACAAAGTCATTGTGTTAGTTATAAAAAATGCCTCATCGTGAGGCATTTTTTATATTCAGCTTTTTATCATGAAATGATTAACGCACAATACCACGTTTAGATTCTAATACAGAATCTATCAGCAATTGTGCTTCCTCAACTTCAGGAAGAATCTCTTGGCGAATGCGTTCAATTGCCTGTTCAGTCGTTAAATTTTCTTTATAGATCAATTTAAAAGACTCTCTTAAGCCTTGAATCACGTTCTTAGACCAGCCTTTACGACGCATTCCTTCAACATTCATACCATATGCATGTGCAGGATTACCAGAAACCATCACATAAGCTGGTACATCTTTTAGAATGAGTGATGCTCCGCCAATCATACTGTAAGAATCAATCTTACAGAACTGATGGATACCCGAGTTTCCACCAACGATAACAAAGTCACCAATATGAACATGACCAGCAATACCAACATTATTTGCAAAAATATTGTTATTTCCAATCTGGCAATCGTGTGCAATATGCGTATTGACCATCAGTAAGTTGTTGCTACCCACTTTGGTTAATCCATGATCTTGTACAGTTCCACGATGTAGACTGCAATGTTCACGAATCTTATTGTTGTCACCGATTTCCAACCAAGTTTCTTCACCTTGATATTTTAAATCCTGACAAACTTCACCGACACTCGCAAACTGAAAAATTTCGTTGTTTTTTCCAATTCGGGTAAACCCACCAATCACAACATGTGAATGGAGTTTGGTACCAGCACCAATGGTCACTTGAGGTCCAATAATACAATAGGGACCAATTTGAACATCAGGTGCTATCACTGCAGAAGCGTCAATAATAGCGGTTGGGTGTATTAAATCGTTACTGCTCATGCCTGCTCTAATTTCTGATGAGAAATGATAATTTCAGCTGTCGCTGCTACCACGCCGTCAACACTGGCAGTACATAAATACTTGTAAATGCCACGTTTTTGCATGAGTAATTCAGATTTTAGCACGAGTTGGTCACCTGGTACGACTTGTTTTTTAAATCGTATTTTTTCAGCGCCAGCGAATAAGAACAACGAACCAGGTCGAGGTTTTTCATTATTCATGATAAAACCAAGCACACCAGAAACCTGTGCCATCGCCTCAACGATCAAAACACCCGGCATAATTGGATAGCCAGGGAAATGACCTTGCATAAATTCTTCATTAATTGAAACGTTTTTGTATCCTACAATCCCATTCTCTGTAACTTCAGTTACACGATCTACAAGCAAGAACGGATAACGGTGAGGAAGATACTCACGAATCGTTTGGGTTTGCATTGGTAATTCAGGAACCGTAAAAGGTAGAGATTTAGACTCAGTCATAATTATTTACGCGACTTTAAAGTTGATTCAATGGACTCGATTTGAGCCTGCATATGATCTATTTGTTTCACCAATTTGGTCAATGGCACATCTGCTAATTGTCTTAAGCGAACAACTGTTCTTTTCCAATGATTTGTTTCAAATTGTCCAGTTCCTGAAGAATAAGAACCTGCTTCAGAAATACTTTTTGTGACTATTGACATTCCAGTAATCGTCACATTATCGGCAATTTTTATGTGACCAACCACCCCAACAGCACCAGCAAAGATACAGTTTTTGCCAATAATTGTGCTGCCGGCGATACCACACTTCGCAGCGATAGCCGTATTCTCACCAATCTGAACGTTATGCGCGATTTGCACAAGATTATCAATAATCACACCATCATGGATAATCGTATCATCCAAAGCACCACGATCCACGCTACAGTTTGAACCGATCCGCACATCATTTCCAATACGGACAGAACCCAACTGCGCGATACGATTCCATTTTCCTTGATAAGGTGCAAATCCGAAACCTTCGCCACCAATTACAGTATTGGCATGAATTCGAACACGGTCTGCAATCTTGGTCTGACCAGTCAGTGTGACTTGAGAATCAATAAAGCAGTCTTTACCAATCTCAACACCATCATCTATTCGAGTATTAGATTGAACAATCGTATTGGAACCGATGACACAATCTTCACCGATCACCACATAATGCCCAATATAAGCATCGTCAGCAATAATCGCAGATGGAGCGATCTGAGCAGTACTTTCAATCCCACGTTTGGTCACTTTAATCTCAAATTGATGCGTAAGCATTGCAAAAGCAAGATATGGATTTGCAACCACAACGAAATTCTGGTGATTGGAAAGTTGCTCTTTTAACGCAGCTGTCACAATTAAAGCACCAGCTTTAGAATTCTGTGCTTCAGCTAAATATTTATCGCCATTGACGAAAGCAATATGATGAGATTGAGCCTGTTCTAAACTCGCAAGTCCACTGAGTAGCAACTTTGGTTGACCAATTAGCTCACCTTGAACAAGTTGAGCTAATTCATCGAGATGAAATTGATTTGATCGCATTGATTATTTAATTGCATTAACCTTTTGGATCATTTTAGCAGTTAAATCATTCTTTGCGTCATACGCAAGTGCTGAATTTTTATTCAAAATAAAGTCTAAACCTGCTTCTTGGCGCAATTGTTCAGCAGCTTGCTTTACGCGCGTTTCAAAAGTCGTATTGGTATTTTGAATTGTGCTCTGAACTTTTGCCTGAACACCTTGCTGAATCGTTTGGAATTCATTTACTTTAGCTTGGTATTGCGCATTGATTTGCTGAACATTTGCACCTTGAGCTTGAGCTTTTTGCTTCAACGCTTCAATATCTTTAGTGATTTGTTCTAATTTAGTGGTTTGCGGTTTAACAGATTGCTCTAAACTTGCATTTTGCTGTTTTAAGAACGTACTACTCTCTACAACTTTTTCCAAGTCAACCACGCCAAAGCCCGCTGCTTGAACCAGTCCAGCAAACCCTAAGCCTAAGCCCATCACCATCATTTTCATTGTTTTCATATGTGTTCCTTATCGTCTTTAAATATTAAAGAAAGATCGCACTTAGAAAGTACGACCAATCTCAAATTGGATATTTTTAGTTTGATCGCCTGGTTTATCGTTCAATGGGTATGCATAACTCAATGAAAGTGGTCCAATCATGGTGATCCACGTAAAGCCTACGCCAACACTATAACGCATGTTGCTTAAATCAAAGTCATAGTTGTCTTTACAATATTGTTTTGCATCTACACCTTGATCTGAAGCCCCACCATTCCAGTACAGTTTTCCAGTTGCCGTACTACAGTTGGTATCAAATACTTGTGCGCCTTCTGCAAAAATCACTGGACGAATCTGGCGTGCCCAGTCCCCTTTGAATGGTACAGGAAGAGCTAACTCAGTACCGAACTGCACTAAAGCATTACCACCGACTTCTTCAGGATCATAATCTTTTGTAAGATTTTCATTATATGTTACACCAGGATATTTGGGACCCAAAGTACTGTTGTCATAACCACGTACCGAACCAAAACCACCTGCATAGAAGTTTTTATAGAATGGTAGATCATTACCATAACCTAACTTACCATAGCCACGTAACACAAAATCACGCCCTAATGGGAAATACGCCTGAGTATCATAAGTGATCTTTTGATATTCAACATCACTGCCAGGTAATGCTATTTCAGCATTCACTCGATGTGCTGTACCACTGGTTGGGAAAATCGGACGGTTTAAGGTGTTGTATGACCAACCTAAATTTAAATTATAGGTTAAATAATCACCCTCAAATGCATTTCCAAAAGTTACAGTTTGCCCTTCTGGACATATTTTCGGTCCATCTGGGTTACTCGGATCTGTAATCAGATCAACAGCACAGCGTGTTCCATAACCACGTGTCTTACCACCATTTTCTAGTAAATAGTCACGAACATAGGTCGAAACATAAGCACCAGTCGTTACCTTGGTTTTATCAATATTTAAACCTGCACTGATGTTTTGATTTTCATCAATTGGATAACCAAAGGTGAGTCCACCACCAATACTGTCAGTGACATAGTTGTTGACGTTATAGTTGTCATTCAGTTTGGTTTTACGATAATACATGTTATAGCCACGGCTTACCCCATCAATGGTAAAGTATGGATCTGTAACACTTAGATTATAATAATCTTGAGTTTCTGAACGAGATAAATCAATTGCAACACGGTTACCTGTACCCATAAAGTTGGTTTGGCTTAACCCTGCTTGGAATGTGATACCACCGTTTTGAGAATAACCCACAGCCAATGTACTGGTCCCTGAATGTTGCTCTTCAACATCAATATTCAAGTCCATTTGATCTGGTGTATTCGGTACACGCACAGGTTTAATATCAACTTTACTAAAGAAACCTGTACGCTCTAAACGCACCTTAGACAAGTCAATTTTTTCATTGCTTGCTAAAGCACCTTCCATTTGACGCATTTCACGACGAAGCACTTCATCAGCAGTTTTGGTATTCCCTGTAAAATTGATGCGTCGAACTGTGACTTGTTGACCTGGATTAATATAGTAGTTTAAATCCACCACATGGGTTTCATTATTGATTTCAGGGACAACATTCACTTCCGCGTAGTAATAACCCGCATTACCATATTTACGAAGTAAGAGTTGTTTCACCGCATTGACTTTTTCTTGTGAATAGGTTGTGCCATCTTTATAAATTTGCAATGCTTTAAGTTCATCAGGTTTATATAACGCATCACCCAAGAATTTAGACTCACCAAATTTAAATTGCTCACCCTCATTGACCGAAACTTCAATAAAGATATGTTTTTTGTCTTCGCTCAAATTGAGGTTTGAACTGTTAATATCGAAGTTGATATAACCTCTATTCAAATACAATGCACGTAGCGACTCTAAACTCGCAGACATCTTTTCACGAGCATAGCGGTCATTACGAGAAATCACAGAAAGCCAACCACTTTCTTTTACAGCAAATGCTTGCTTGATATCATCATCACTAACGACAGTATTACCAATAATATTGATATCAAAAACTTTAGCAGCTTTTCCTTCATTAAAATTGATATTCAGTTCAACACGGTTGTTTGGACGTGCAATTTGTTCAACTTTAATGTCAGCATCATAACGACCTTGCTGAGCATATTGTTGCTCTAATTCAGTTTCCAAAGTTTGTAATGCTGATTTTTTCAGCACTTCGCCTTCAGCCAGCCCCATTTTCTTTAAGCCGTCTGTTAAAGCTTCTTTCGGAATGAGTTTGTTGCCTTTAAAGTTAATCTTTGAAATAACAGGACGTTCAACAACTTTGAAAACCAATACATTATCTTGATTTGAAGCTTGAATATCATCAAAAAGATTTGATGCATACAAAGCACGAATAGACTCTGCGATAACTGGATCACTAACACGGTCACCACTATTTATTGGTAAAAGTGCAAGGACATTTTGTTGCGTTAAACGAACCAATCCATCTACACGAATATCACGTGCAATGAACTCATCTGCCGCGTGTACTTGCTGTACAGCTGCCATTGCACTAACGAGTGCCAATGGCATAAATAAATGTGAGTGCTGCATGCCTATTATTTTCCAGTAAGTTAATCCAGTATCGCGTTATAAACGCATAAAATCATTAAATATTGCAAGAAGCATCATGCTACCGAGCAGTACCATACCAATTTTTAACCCAACCAATTGTATTTGTTCAGAAACAGGCTTACCACGAATTGCTTCAATAATGTAGTAAACCAAATGTCCGCCATCTAACATTGGAATAGGTAATAAATTTAAAATCCCCAAACTTACACTCATCAAAGCCATAAAGGAAATAAAGGTTTGCCACCCCATTTCAGCACTTTGACCAGCAACTTTAGCAATGGTAATTGGACCAGATAAATTATCTAATCCAATTAAGCCACGTACCATTTTGACCATAGAATTCAAAATCATTGCTGAAAGTTGCCCTGTTTTTTCAACAGCAACAACAAATGCTTCAGCAGGATTGTATTGAATGGTTTGCTTATATTCAGCAGGAATAGACAATTTATCGGTCTGTGCTTGCACACCCAACATACCTGTCACATTCCCCATGTTGTCACGTTTACCTTGAGGCATCACTTGTAAATGTACAATTTGCCCTTGGCGTAACACATCCACATTGAGTAACTTTTCAGGTGATTTTTGTACCACATCTACCACATCAAACCAATCTTTCATTTTCACTTGATTGATCGAAATGATTTGATCACCCTCTTTCATCCCTTGGCGAATTGCAGCACCATCTGAACTTAACTTATAGACAGTGGCAGGAATATGCGGTCGATAAGGAGTAAAGCCAAGCACATCAAATGGTGACTGACTTTGATCTTTTAAGAAATCTTTAATGGGTAAAGCAAAACTTTGCGCTTGCCCATTACGCTCCACTTGTACATCAATATGACCCGTTTCGCCAACACGATCAACAATTGCGTAATTCAACTTTTCCCAGGTACTTGCTTGTGTACCATCAATCGCAACAATTTTATCACCCACTTGCATCTGAGCAGTCGCTGCAGGCGTATTCGGTAAAACAGCACCGACACGTGTATTCAGTTGTTCCTGTGCTGGTAAAAATAAAATCCAAAATAATAAAATTGCAAAAATCAGGTTAATAAATGGTCCTGCTGCAACAATGGCTATGCGCTTCCACGGAGATTGACGATTAAATGCAAAAGGCAGATCTTCTGCACTCACATTGCCCTCACGCTCATCCAGCATTTTGACATAACCACCGAGCGGCAAAGCTGACAGTTGATATTGAATACCTGATTTTTTAGAGGTCCATTTTAATAAAGTTGGACCAAATCCAATTGAATAAACAAGGACTTTTACACCAAGCTTTCGTGCTACCCAATAATGTCCAAATTCATGGATTGCAATCAATGGACCCAATAGCAATATCGCAGCGACAATGATAAATAGTACACTCATGATCAGCGTCCCAATTGTATAATGCGTTGTGAAGCAACTTGGCGGGCAAGTTGATCTGTCTGCAAAATCGTTTCAATCGAATCTGCTGAACCATTTTGAACGTGATTTAAAGTATGTTCAACCACTTGTGAAATTTCCAAGAAAGCAATCTTTTCCTGTAAAAAAGCTGCAACAGCGATTTCATTGGCTGCATTCAGAATTGATGGTGCAAGTCCTCCAGACTGCATGGCTTGACGAGCCAACTTAAGTGCTGGAAAACGAACAATATCTGGTGCTTGAAAATCAAGTTGCGAATGGATGAATAGATCTAAAGGTGGGACATGTGTTTCAATCCGCTCAGGCCATGCTAGTGCATGTGCAATCGGGGTACACATATCTGGATTACCCATTTGAGCCAAAGTCGAACCATCCACATACTGAACCATTGAATGAATGATACTTTGTGGATGAACAACAACTGTAACAAATTGTTCTTTAATTGAAAATAAATGACACGCTTCGATTAATTCCAAGCCTTTATTCATCAATGTTGCAGAATCAACAGAGATTTTTTGCCCCATTGACCAATTTGGGTGCTTACAAGCTTGTGCTGGTGTTACGGTTTGGAGTTGTTCAAGCGTATGATTCAAAAAAGGACCGCCTGAAGCGGTCAATAAGATTTGCTTTACCCCTAACAACGGTTCGCCTTGACGCTCAATCTGCAAATAATTTTGTGGAAGGCACTGAAAGATCGCATTATGCTCAGAATCTACAGGCAACAATAAAGCACCATGTTCTTGAGCTGCTTGCAACATCAGATCCCCCGACATCACCAAGGCCTCTTTATTTGCAAGCAATACACGCTTACCTGCTTTTACTGCAGCTAATGTTGGGAGTAATCCTGCAGCCCCAACGATTGCAGCCATCACCACATCCACATCAGGATGTTGTGAAACTTCAATCAAACCTGCTTCATCACTCAAGATTTCAATATCTGTAATCTTGTATGTAGTTAAGCGTTGTTTTAATTCATCAACTTTACTGAAAGGTACAACCACATACTTCGGTCGATACTGTTTGCATATTTCACTCAGTTCTTCTATTCGACTATATCCAGTCACAGCAAAAACCGAATACTGATCTGGATGCTGTTCTAAAATTTTTAAAGTACTGCGCCCAATAGAACCTGTAACACCTAATATACAAACAGATTGTGACATCTATAAATCTACACCAATAAGTTTTAAAACATACATTCCTGCTGCAAAAATAGGAGCTGCAGCAAGCAATGAATCAATACGGTCAAGTACCCCACCATGCCCTGGAAGGATACGACCTGAATCTTTAATTCCAGCGCGACGTTTGATCATAGATTCAAACAAATCGCCTAACACTGAACTAAATACCGTCACAATAGACAGAACAAGGAAAAGAATATGTTGTGAAAGCGTTAAATGTAGGTAAATCGATTGAACAATGACAATAACGATAGCAACTGTGATAATCCCGCCAATTAAACCTTCAATAGATTTATTTGGACTCACATCTGGTGCCAATTTACGCTTACCAAATTTACGACCAACGAAATATGCACCACTGTCCGCACCCCAAACCAGTAAAAACAGGTACATCAGCCACCACGGTGAACTCTTCCACACTTCAAAAATAGCGGTAACAGCAGCACTGATCAGCACCAATCCAACGATATTTAAAGTAACATTGTACCAACCATCATATTCAGGATAATTTTTAACCCAATACAGGCTACACAACCAAGTGAGGATAGATGCACTCCAAAGGATAAGTGCCAAATCATTAAAATATAATGCTAAACCAGAAAAGATAGCGGTGAGTAAACCAAATCCAGCAGCTTTTAACTTGTTTACAGAGTCAGATTCATGTGGCATGAGTTTAAACCACTCATAACCTGCCGCCCCAGCTGCGATAATCATTAACACTAACATCGGATATTGTGATTTTGTTGCAAACATGCAACTCAGCACGACTGCAACCAATACCAATGCGGTTATAATCCGCTCTAACATTATCAGTTCTCTATATGTTCTTGTTGAATTTGTTCAGATGTTTTTCCGAAACGTCTTTCTCGCCCTGAAAAAATATTAAACGCATGATCCAACTCTTGTACCGTAAACTCAGGCCACAAAGTCTGAGTGAAATACAACTCAGCATACGCAGCTTGCCACAATAAAAAGTTAGATAAGCGGTAATCACCGCCAGTACGAATCAACAAATCTACAGGTGGCAAATCGCCCAAACTTATTTGTTGTGCAAATAATTCAGTATTGATTTGATTCACATCAATTTTTCGATCTTTGACTTGTTGCGCAAGCTTACGTGCAGTATCTGTAATATCCCACATACCACCATAACTCACAGCAATTGTTAAAGTCATGTTACTGAACTTAGCAGTCCTTTGTTCAGCATGCAACATTAATTCACGTAGCTCTGGAGAAAGCCGACTACGATCACCAATAAATCTCAACGCAATTTCGAATTTTTCCATACGGGGAATTTGCTCATGAATTGTTTCTTCCAACAATTTCATTAACAAATCAACCTCATACTGTGGTCTATTCCAATTTTCACTTGAAAACGCAAACACAGTCAGGGCTTGAACACCCACTTTGCGGCAATGCTCTACAATTGGGTCAAGGACATTTTTACCTTCACGGTGCCCATCACCTTTTTGTAGTTGTTTCTTTTTAGCAAAACGATTGTTGCCATCCATAATGATGGCAACATGTTTTGGAAGATGGTTGTCTTCAGATGCGGTCATTATAAATCTTAGACCTTCATCAATTCAGCTTCTTTAGCAGCAAGACGTTTATCTACTTCAGCAACAAACTTGTCTGTAATTTTTTGGATATCATCACCTGCACGGCGCTCATCATCTTCAGAAATTTCTTTATCTTTCAATAATGCCTTAATATCACCCAAAACATCACGACGAATGTTACGAATCGCAACTTTGGCATTTTCAGCTTCATTACGTGCAACTTTTTGCATGTCTTTACGTGTTTCTTCAGTCAATGCAGCCATCGGTACACGAATTGCATCAGCAGTTACTGGGTTTAAACCCAAGTCTGATTCACGAATCGCTTTATCAATTGCAGATACCATTGAACGCTCAAATGGTTGTACCAACAAAGTACGTGAATCTTCAACACCAACGTTTGCAACTTGGTTTAATGGCACATCAGAACCATAGTAAGGAACCATAACACCATTGAGGATTGATGGATGCGCACGACCTGTACGAACCTTTGCAAAACCATGTTCCAAAGACTCCAATGATTTATTCATACGGTCTTCAGCGTCTTTTTTAAGATCGTTAATCATATGATCTTCCTTACTTATAAATGTGTATAACGTAAAATTGCAGTAGTATAAAGAGCTTTATCCCACACGTACATTAGTTTGTAACGTGTGTCCCTTCTTTTTCACCCATTACTACAGAAAGTAATGCACCTGATTTGTTCATATCAAACACTTGAAGTGGTACATTATGGTCACGACACAAACAAATTGCAGTTAAATCCATCACACCAAGTTTCTCATCCAATACTTGGTCAAAGCTTAAATGATCATATTTAATTGCATCGTCATATTTACTTGGGTCTTTGTTATAGACACCATCTACTTTTGTTGCTTTTAAAATAAGATCAGCTTCAATCTCAATACCACGTAAGCACGCTGCTGTATCAGTAGTAAAGAATGGGTTACCCGTACCTGCAACAAATACACAAACTTCACCTTGAGTAAGATGACGAATTGCATCACGGCTTGAATAAGACTCTACTACTGCACCAATTGGAAGCGCAGACATTAAACGTGTTTTAATGTTACGGCGTACCAAAGCATCACGTAATGCCAGACCATTCATGACAGTCGCAAGCATACCCATTTGATCGCCTGTTACTCGACCAACAAGCCCATCTTTTTGCAGTTGACTGCCGCGATATAAATTACCACCACCAACAACAATACCGACTTGCACACCTAAACCGACCAAGTGAGCAATAGATAAAGACATTTGATCCAACACAGGAGCATCAATCCCCATGTCTTTATTACCTGCAAGCGCCTCACCCGAAAGTTTGAGCAAAATTCGCTCATAGCGCGGCTTTTTAGAATCTAACATCACAAAACTCCAATACTTATATCTACAATTTTATTCGTATTCAATCAATTTGAAATCAATTACTTTTATGCCGATTTAATTTTAATCAACTTTGCAAATAAATCGTATTCATCTGCATCTGTGATTTCGACTTCAAGTAAGTCACCTGCTTTAATCAATGATTTATCGATATCTTCAACAAATACGTTACCATCAATTTCAGGTGCATCCGCATAAGAACGTGCAACAGCCACAGGGAACTCTTCTTCAAGATCATCCACTAAAACTGTCATGGTTTGACCAATACGTTTTTGTAATTTGGCAGCAGAAATCGCTTGCTGAACTTCCATAAAGCGTTCATAGCGCTCTTGCTTAATTTCTTCTGGAACGTGATCTGGCAAATCGTTGGCAGTCGCACCCTCTACAGGCGAGTAAGTAAAGCAACCAACACGATCAAGCTGAGCTTCTTGCAACCAATCCAGTAAAATTTGGAAATCTTCTTCAGTTTCACCTGGGAAACCGACTACAAATGTAGAGCGAATCACCAGTTCAGGACATTTTTCACGCCATAATTTTAGACGCTCTAATGTATTTTCACTATGGGCTGGTCGCTTCATCAATTTTAAGATGCGCGGACTGGCATGTTGAAAAGGAATATCTAGATATGGCAGGATTTTGCCTTGCGCCATCAAGTCAATCACCGCATCAACATGCGGATATGGATAGACATAATGTAAACGCACCCAAATTCCTAACTGACCTAATGCTTCGCACATGTCATAGAACTTGGTTTTAACAGGCTGACCATTCCAAAAATCAAGCTTATATTTAGTATCAACACCATAAGCAGAAGTATCCTGTGAAATCACCAAGACTTCTTTTACCCCTGCTTTTTTCAATGCTTGTGCTTCACTCAACACTGAGCCCACAGGACGTGATACAAGGTCACCACGCATACTTGGAATAATACAGAACGTGCAACGATGGTTACATCCTTCTGATATTTTTAAGTAGGCATAATGTTTTGGGGTCAAACGAATTCCTTGCTCTGGGACAAGGTCAATAAAAGGATTGTGCTTAGGTGGCTCTGGAACATACTGGTGTACAGCTTCCATCACTTCCTGATATGCAGCAGCACCTGTAACTTTGAGTACATTAGGGTGCATTTGGCGAATCTTGTCTTCGTCTTTACCTAAACAGCCAGTAACAATTACACGACCATTTGCGCTCATGGCTTCGCCAATAGCGTCTAAAGACTCTTGTACTGCAGATTCAATAAAACCACAGGTATTCACAACAACTAAATCAGCACCATCATAATCTGATGCAACATCATAACCTTCAGTTTTCAACTGAGTTAAAATTCGTTCAGAATCTACCAATGCCTTAGGACAACCTAAAGATACAAAACCGACTTTGGGGGACTTCATGAATCTGCGCTCCACTATAATCCGCGTATTGTATGACTTTTCCAGAGATAAAAACAGGTGGAAACACGACTCTTTGTATAATGCACCAAAATACATCCAATCAAATAATAAAATTCCAACATTGCACCATTTTGGAACACTATCATGATAGCTTAATATCATGATGACTGATGTACAGAGAATAAAGGTCGTTAAATGCGCAATTTTTATTATTCATGTAAGAAAACTGCGCAACAAATAAAAGTTGGCGCGCATCTTGCTTTATATGAGCACGATTTATATCAATTCAATACCCTTGATTGGGATAAATAGAATAGAGGTGCAGATGCCATTGCGCTATTTTAAGACAGGAAAGCTCTGCTAATGGATCAATACCCAACCATTGACTATCGACTGCTTGTGGATAATTTAACCACAGCAATCCTTTTGGTCGATTGTAATCTAAATATTTTTTATCTCAATTCATCTTGCGAAGCCCTGTTTGATATTAGTTTGTTTCGCGCCGCTGGTCAGCCTGTAATCAATATCTTGCATGCACCAAACGATAGCTTTAATACTTTGGATGCACTCAACAACACCATTAAAACAGGTCAAGCCTATACACGCCGTGAAGCGATTATCAATGTCAATTTTAAAGACATGCATGTTGATTACTCGGTATCTCAACTGAATACTGGCAAACCCTATCACCCATTATTGTTAATAGAATTGAATCCAATTGATCGGATGTTGAAAATTTCAAAAGAAGAGAATCTTATTCAGCAACACCAAGTCGCACGACAACTCATACGTGGCGTTGCACATGAGATTAAAAATCCATTGGGCGGTATTCGGGGTGCAACTCAGCTTTTAGCACGAAGTTTAAACGATCCTCAATATGCAGAATTCACAGATATTATTATCAGTGAAGTTGACCGCTTAAGAAACTTAGCAGACACCATGCTCGGCTCACGCCAACTTCCAAGTTATGAAGCGGTCAATGTTCACGAACCATTGGAACGCGTTCGTTCACTGATCGTGAATCAAACCAAGAAAAAAATTAAAATTACGCGTGACTACGATCTTTCTTTACCTGATGTAAAAGCAGATCGAGATCAATTGATTCAAGTCATGTTGAATATTAGTGTCAATGCGGTTCAAGCGATGACAGAAAATCGAGAATTCTTCATTGATCATCAACCCGAATTAATATTGCGTACACGCATCCAACGCCTTGTCACCATTAATGGCGTACTAAATAAATCAGCTATTCGTATTGATATCGAAGATAACGGTCCTGGTGTACCTGAGGAAATTTTAGAATCCGTCTTTTATCCACTTGTCACCGGTCGAGCCAAAGGGACTGGACTCGGTTTAAGCATTGCACAAAACATCATGCATCAACATAACGGAATGATTGAATGCCAATCTGTTCCGGGAAAAACAGTATTTAGCCTATATTTACCTTGGGAGTCTAACCATGTCGCATAATAAAATTTGGGTGATCGATGACGACCGAGCTATGCGTTGGGTCTTGGAAAAAACATTCAAAGAAGAAGGTTTTGATGTGACCAGTTTTGAAGAAGCACAATCTGCTTTAGATCAACTGCCAACTGATGCGCCAGATGTCATTCTGACAGATATTCGAATGCCAGGTATTGATGGTCTCACCTTCTTAGGCAAAGTCAAAGGAAGTTATCCAGATCTTCCTGTGATTATCATGACAGCCCACTCAGACTTAGAATCTGCAGTATCGAGCTATCAAACAGGTGCTTTTGAGTATTTACCAAAACCTTTTGATATTGATGAAGCGCTTGCACTGGTCAATCGTGCCATCCTACACATCAATAAATTACAACAACAAGAATCAGCAAAAGCAACCCCGATTCAGTCTACTGAAATCATTGGTGAATCTCCTGCCATGCAAGAGGTTTTCCGTGCAATTGGACGACTCTCACAATCTCATATCACCGTATTAATCAATGGTGAGTCTGGAACAGGGAAAGAATTAGTTGCTCATGCTTTACATCGCCATTCACCAAGAAGCAGCAAACCTTTTATTGCTTTAAACATGGCTGCAATTCCAAAAGATTTGATTGAAACTGAATTATTTGGACATGAGAAAGGTGCATTTACAGGTGCCAACACACAGCGTCAAGGACGCTTCGAGCAAGCCAATGGCGGTACGCTCTTTTTAGATGAAATTGGCGATATGCCTTTTGAAACACAAACCCGTTTGCTACGTGTTTTAGCTGATGGTGAATTCTATCGTGTTGGAGGACATATTCCTGTACGTGTAGATGTACGTATTGTTGCTGCCACACATCAAGACTTAGAAAAACTTGTACATGATGGTCGTTTCCGCGAAGACTTATACCATCGTTTAAATGTGATTCGCATTCATATTCCTAAACTGGCACATCGTTCTGAAGATATTCCAATGCTGGCACAGCACTTCTTGGCACGTGCTGGTAAAGAACTGGGCGTAAGTCCTAAAATTTTACGCCCAGAAACACAAGAATACATCCAGAAACTTCCTTGGCCAGGTAACGTGCGCCAATTGGAAAATACCTGCCGATGGTTAACTGTAATGATTACGGGTCGTGAAGTTTACCCAGAAGACTTACCTTCTGAGCTAAAACAGATTCCAATCAGCAAAACCGACGATCAAGGACAAATTCAAGCAGGCGTTGATCGTATTGCACTACACCATTGGGATGAACTTTTAGGTCAATGGGCGATTCAAAAACTCAAAAATGGCGAGATGAAAATCTTAGACATTGCCACGCCAATGTTCGAACGGACCTTGATTAATGCAGCACTACAACAAACACGTGGACGCAAACGACATGCTGCTGAGTTATTGGGTTGGGGACGCAATACTTTAACCCGTAAACTCAAAGAATTAGGCATGGACTCCACTGAAGATGATGAAGAGGAGGATAAAACTGTATTAGCTGAATAACTGATGTTACACAGTAACTCTAAAATTAAATTTTGGAGCTAGAAGAATGTGGATACGCGGAAACGTCATCCGCAATTGCTTGAGGCAGGACTCCTTCTAATAAGTAAAGTTTCTGCGAAACTTTGAATATTGTGACGATAGTGAACGAGTTCTGCGGATGACAATGGTTTTGGGTACTTTTGACAAAACAAAAGTACCTTGAGCCGAAGGCTATTCCATAAATTTAAACTTTGGATGTAAGACTCCGTCGTGTAAATTTAGCTTTTTCTTTTTTACCTACTTAATTTAAATCAAGTGCGTAACATCAGTGAATAATAAATCACTCATAAATATAAAGTTTACTCCAACCATATTTGCTAAGAATATGGTTGTTTTTTATGTGCCTATCGTTAAGAATAGCCACGTGAAATTAAACTTTATCGCTAGGATAAAAATGAACAAAACTGTTGTTGTTATCGGCTTACTTTCAATCTTGACTGTTGCGTGCTCTAAAAACAAACCGCATGACAATGTAGAGCATCAGGCAGAAAAAGTAGCAGAAGAAAAACCGCTGAAAGCTGCAAATTCAGATGATTGCTTTAAGTTAGAAGCCAATAAACAGTTCACTTTAAACAACAGTGATGAAACTGAGATTCAAATTGTTCCGACGACATTTAACAGTCAGAATGCAATTGCAATTGTGAGACAAGGTGCTGGTGTTCGTACAGATTATATCTACGATCTCACGGGTCGTACCATGTTGGCGAATTTAGATTATGGTATTGCCGCACTGGGTTCAAATCCCAATGACGTATTGGTCAAAACCACCTATCAAGCTCCTCTTCCAACCTTTCCATCTAACCTTAAGCCTCATCAAAAATTTCAGATGACTTATAATGCTGTTATTGAATCTCAACTAGACAATACAGACAAGTCTGAAAATAATAAAACTGTTGATATTGAATTTGTTGGTTTTGAAAATCTCAGCTTAATTGACAATAACAACAATACTTTAAAATTCAACAATGCATGTCATTTTGTCTCGCAAATTGGCGATAGCACGCTAGATGAATGGTATGCTGAAGGTTATGGGCAAATTAAATATATTAAAAGAAAAGCCAATGGTGAAGTGAAAAGCAGTGAAGCTATTGGTGACGATCCAGAACCTGAATCCAAATAAACAAAAAGCCAGTTAAAAATGCTTTAACTGGCTTTTTTCGGTAAAAATACAGCTTATTTCATAAAACCTGAGACTAGGTTCAATACATTCTGAATATCGCCATTGGCTTCATTATGATCCGTAGCATCACCTTGTGGTGTAAGTGAATCAATGATTTGCGGTAGCACTGTTGAAATTGCACCATACACTTCATTGGTCGGAACATTAGCCTGTTGAGCAACTTGTTCAACTTGTTGACCACCAAACAAACTTTGAATTTGATCTACATTTATTCCACTATTGCCTTGTGATGGATCAACCCAACTTTGAACTTGTCCGCCCAAACCTGCACCTTGCAGTTTAGCCAAAGCCCCTTGCAACCCACCATTTTGCTGAATCCACCCTAAAACTAGCGGAACCACTGCAATCAATAAAGAAGAAGCATTAAAACCACTTGCCTTAGGTGCTTGTTGTTGTTGACCACCTGTTAAGCCTCCGAGGACTGAACCCAATACCCCACCCAGTCCACTGCCTTGTGACTGTTGTTGACCACCTAAACCACCAAGCACTGAACCCAATACACCGCCTAATCCGCCACCAAGCCCGCCTTGTGATTGTTGTTGTCCGCCAAGTGCTTGTTTTGCTAAAATTTCAACAATATTTGTTAAATCTGTCATGAAGTTTTCCTTTTTTAAGTTTTATGACACGACTACAGCATACTTGGCTTTAATATATTCACCAAAATTGGAATTGTTAATTTTTGCAATGTCTTAATGTAATTTTTACCCCACACACACAGACATTACCAACGAAACTTATTCCAGTTTTCAGGGTTTGCCCAAAACTTAGAATTAAACCAGTCTGGTACATGTTTGTAGGTTAAAATATTAAATTGCCATAGTGCAAAATCATTTTCATGTGAGGTCTTGTCAATCAATTGAGTAAAGCCCAGTGATCTAAGCAAATGCTCATCATTGAGCCTGCAAGCCACCACGATTCGTCTTGCCAAAAGATCACGCAACTTCACCAACAGTTGCGATTTATGCAAATCTGAAACACCTAGCATATCTTCTGTATCTAAAACAACAAATCCTAAATCATATCGCTGGGTAAAAGGCAGATTTAAAAACTCAGATACGTTAAAATAGGACCACTGAATTGAATAATTTGTAGAGTATTGCGCCAAATTTTGCCCAATACACAATGCAGTTTGAATTGGCTGTTCTTGCGATAAATCGTCTAGCATTGAAGTGATGACATTTTGCTCAGCCATAACTGCACCTTTTTTGAAGCGAGTAATTAAACATGGAACTACAAGGCATTTGTCATAAAATGCATGCAGGTCTTAAAGACCTTAGTTTAACTGATCAGCAAACACATAAGGCAAATGTTGAATATAAATTTATATTAGATCGCTCAGAAATCGAGCTTCCATTTAGCTTGGGACAAGAAATTGAGATTGAAGCAACTGGAAATATATACTGTGTTTCTTGTGGTGCGAAAACGCCTAAGTCTTATTCACAAGGTCACTGCTTTAAATGTATGAAAACCAAAGCATCTTGTGATATGTGCATTATGAAGCCTGAAACTTGCCATTATCATTTGGGCACCTGTCGAGAAGATGATTTTGCGCATGAAGTGTGCTTCCAACCGCATATTGTATATCTAGCGAATTCAAGTGCATTAAAAGTAGGAATTACCCGCTTAGGTCAAATGCCTACACGTTGGTTAGATCAAGGCGCAACTCAAGCTTTACCAATTATGAAAGTGGGTTCACGCCGTTTATCTGGACAACTTGAAGTGATGTTTGGTTCACAGGTTGCTGATAAAACAGATTGGCGCAAGTTGTTAAAAGGCGAAGCTGAACCGATTAATCTGATTGAAATACGTAATGAGTTGGTACAAGAATTTGCACCTAAAATTCAAACCATTCGAGATGAATTTGCACAACACCTTGAGTTTAACGAGACAGTTGAATTGCTTGAAGAAGAATTACCGCGTGAATTTGTCTACCCTGTTGATATTTATCCTGAAAAGATTAAATCTCACAATCTAGATAAAACACCAATTATTCGTGGCAAATTACAAGGGATTAAAGGTCAATATTTAATTATGGATACGGGTGTGATTAATATCCGTAAATATACAGGCTATGAACTAAAAGTTCGGGCAGAGTAATCATCCATTTTGTGTCGAATTTAATATTTATAAAACTCCTCTCTGATTTAAATCTAGGAGGAGTTTTTTATTAAATTTCTTGCCAAACCAATAGGCTTCCTGAAAACTTGCAAACAACCAATATCAAAAGTCTATAACTCAATATTGCTAGAATTAAATAAATTAATTCAATCATTTAATCAAACGATTAACTTTATAGTCATGATTTTAACAGTGCTAAAATTGCTTGTACTGGATCTTCACTATTTCCTGCCAAAAGCTGCTTATGCATTGTAATCAACTGCATCACCTGAATTTGAGCAGTTTCAATATCCATCAACTTTTCTATCTCATGTGCTAATTTTTCAGGCGTAGCATCTTTTTGAATCAACTCTTGAATTGCTTTCTTTCCCGCAATAATATTCGGTAAAGAATAATAAGGAATTTTGACCAGTAATTTGGCAATCACATAAGTCAGCCAATTGAGTTTATAAAAAGTGACCATTGGTCGATGCAACAATAAAGCTTCCAAAGTTGCTGTACCTGAAGCCAAGGCGACAATATTTGCAGCATTCATAACCTGACGACCAATTTTTGACTCTTTATCGGTATTTTCCAACAAGTGAATTTTTGCGATCAAATCACTTGGATAATGCTTTAATAATGCTTCAATTTGTTGTTTGCGCTGATCATTAATTGCAGGAATAACAAACTGATATTCAGGGTATTTATGATGAATAATATTTGCAGCATCTAAAACCAAAGGTCCAAGTCGTTCAATTTCACCACGGCGACTTCCGGGCAATAACGCAATGTGCTTTTGACTGAGATCCAAACCCAGCTCTTGTTTGGCATCCAAGATTGGATTTTGTAAAGGCAGCTGACTAGCAAGCGGATGACCCACAAAAGCAGCTGGAACTGCAAATTTTTGATAGAAGCTTTTTTCAAAAGGAAATAAACAAAGCACGAGATCGATGCAGGCTTTAATCCCATGTACCCGTCCTTGTCGCCACGCCCAAACGGATGGGCTGACATATTGAACCGTTTTAATTGGCAGATTTTTTTGTTTTAAACTCTTCGACAAACGTAGATTAAAATCTGGAGCATCAATACCAATAAAAATATCGACTGGATTGACTGACCATTTTTCAACCAAACCATCACGTACCGCAAACAGCTTTTTTAAATCTTTAAGGACTTCCACAATCCCCATTACAGATAAAATATCCATTGGATAAAAACTGTTGAATCCTTCCGCGATCATTTGAGGTCCACCAATCCCCTCAAACTCAGCATCTATACCCTGTTCACGAAAACTACGAATAAGTTTAGCCCCTAAAGTATCTCCTGACACTTCACCGACCACAATTCCAATTTTAAGCTTCCGATTTTGCAAGATATTCTTCCCATTTTGCAGTATACATGCATCATAGCATAGTCAAATTAGTTTCACCGCAATGCCTTTATACAATCAGGATAAAGCCTTACATGAATTTGAACGGCTTATAACAATGATATTGGATGACAATTCACTCAGTTTTCTATCATTAATCTATTTTCTATTTATATTTTCAATTAGCCGACTATTGTCTCACAGATAGACAAACAATAAACTAAGCGATAATTATTATCATTTAAGACCACAATGATCAACTCTCTCCCAACCCGCTTTAAACTCTCGCTCATGAGTTTAGCCGTATTCACTGCGCAACAAAGTTTTGCTGATGATTTACAAAACTTACCCACGATTTCCGTTCAAGCGACAGCTGAACAAACGGAATTAAGCTCCGAGCAAAGCAAATCGTATATCGTTAAAAAATCAACCAGCGCTGCCAAGCTGAATATCCCTGTTAAAGAAACTCCGCAAACAGTCAATGTCGTTACACGGCAGCAAATGAATGATTTTGCAATGAATAGTACCAGAGATGCCTTGAGTAATACGCCTGGAATCACTGTCAGCAATCAAGAAACTGAGCGCTCAACCTATACTGCTCGTGGTTTTGAAATCTCAAATCTATTAACGGATGGGGTTGGATTCCCTTCAAGTAGTTATAATTATAACAACACCAATCCAGACACTTATTTTTATGATCGAATTGATGTGATTAAAGGTGCAGATGCACTGACCAATGCCTTCGGTGATCCAAGTGCAACTATTGATTATATTCGTAAACGACCAACGCAAGAGTTTCAAGCCAATGCGGGTATTAGTTATGGTTCTTGGAATACTCAACGTTATGAGGCAGATGTTTCTGGTGCGTTGAATAAAGATGGTAGCATTCGTGGTCGCTTGATGGGCTACGAGCAAACTGGGGATTCTTATCTCGATCGTTATTCATCAGAGAAGAATGGCTTTTCAGGCATCATTGATGCAGACCTGACAGATTCCACCCTACTTACCGTAGGTTATAGTCAACAACAAAATAAACCAAATGCAAATAACTGGGGTGCTTTGCCACTTCTAGGTGCAGATGGAAAGCAACTTTCCTATAATCGTGATTATAACCCTAATCCAGATTGGGCATATTGGGACAACAAAACACAAAATGCTTTTGCAGAGTTAAAGCAAAAGATTAATGAAAAATGGACAGCCAAGCTTAGTTATAATTATACCCAAACCGATCATAACAGTAACTTACTCTATTATTATGGTTATCCTGATCAAAATGGTGGAGATGTCGCTCTTACTGCTTGGGGTGGCAAAGAAAGTCTAAAAAGTCATTTTGCTGATTTGAATGTACAAGGCTCATATTCACTATTTGGTCGTGAGCATGAAGCAACTCTAGGTTATAGTTATCTACAAAACAAGCAATATGATCAACAGACATCAGGCACAATTAATGATAGCAATATCAGGAACGATAATTCATTAGGCTACTTACGCCAATTCACTACAGACTGGGCAAGCTGGACACCTCAATCAGTCACTTGGTCAGCTTTTAGTGAGGCTGCAAACTATACGCAAAAGCTCAATTCAGTATATGCAGCGACACGCGTACACTTAAATGATGATTTAAAACTATTACTTGGTTTAAATTATGTTCAAGCTAAGAGTGAAGGTAAAAGTTATGGCTCATCAATGGCATATGATGAAAACAAAGTATCCCCATATGCTGGAATTACCTATAACTTCACTCCAGAATATACAGGTTATTTAAGCTATACCTCTATTTTCCGTCCACAATCTGGATTAGGAACGGATAATAAAGCACTCAAGCCTGTTGAGGGTGAAAGTTATGAGGCGGGTATTAAGAGTTCATGGCTAGATGACAAACTTACTGGAACCTTGGCTGTGTTCCGTACAGAACAAACGAATTATCCTCTACGCAATTCTGACGGAAACCCACTCAATCGTAAGGTGGAAACCAGCGACTTACGCTCTCAAGGTGTTGAAGTTGGTTTGGCTGGGCAATTAACAGATCACTTAAATATTGCATTTGGTTATAGCCAATTTAGCTTAAAAGATTTAAAAAATGGTGGTGATGCACGGACCTATAATCCAAATCAAACCATTAATCTTTTGACCACCTATACTGTACCTGCACTACCAAAGCTTAAAGTGGGTGCATCATTGCAATGGCAAGAGGCAACCAAGCTGTATGATTCTTCTGTAAATAGTACAATTACCCAAGATGCATATGCGTTAGTGAATCTGATGACCAGTTATGATTTAAACAATCATATATCGCTACAGGCAAATGCAAACAATGTAACAGACAAAAAATATTTATACAGTTTTCCAGATGGTCAGGCATTTTATGGTGCGCCAGCCAACTATAGTGTTGCTGTAAAATTTAAATATTAATCGGAACTCGCCTTAGTCCTAAGTGATTAAGGCGTTTTTAATTGTAAAAAAGTGCCCTTTATGCAAACTGTTCTTTACCCCTTATCAGTGTTATACCGCTTTATACTGGCATTCGGTATTGGCTATGCAGGTAGCTATTTATTATCAGTCGCATTGATTGATGTATTTTATCCTTACTTGGCAAAAGCCGAGTCTATTTATTTGGCCGCATTTATCGCACTGTTTTTTTACATTGTTTTTGTGATTATCAGTTTTTGTGTACGTTCTCTAAAAAAGCTGTCGATAATCAGCCTCATACTCATGATTGCCCTCTTTCTCTTTTCAAAATTCATAGGTTAGCTCATGCATAAATCTGTTCGTCAATCTATGGCATGGTTACACTCTTGGATTGGTCTGAGTTTTGGTTGGTTACTGTTTGCAATTTTTTTAACCGGTACTGTGACTTACTATCGGCATGAAGTGAATATGTGGATGCAACCACAATTTGCCAGTATGCAAGTCAATCAGCAAACGGCTGTGCAATCTGCTTATGATTATCTACAGAAAAATGCACCCAATGCTAAAAGTTGGTATATCGGTATCGCCAATCCGAATAGCCCAGTCAATAAGATTTATTGGCAAAAAGCAGATGGTGGATACGAAAGTAAAACTTTAGATGCCAATAATGGTCAAGAACTCAGTCTTTCTGCAACACAAGGCGGCGATTTTTTTTATAGTTTCCATTATCAGTTATATGGCATTCCCTATGCAATTGGGCGTTTAATTGTTACCTTTGCTGCACTGATTATGTTTATTACCTTAATTTCGGGCATCATTACGCATAAAAAAATATTCACTGAATTCTTTACTTTAAGAGCCTTTAAAGGTCAACGCTCGTATTTGGATTTCCACAATATGAGCTCTGTCATTGCATTGCCTTTTTTCTTAACCATTACCTTTACAGGGCTAGCTATCTTTTTCTACTTGCTCTTTCCTGCGGGTATGAAAAAATCTTATCCAGACAATCCATTTCAATATTTCGATGAGATTCGCAATATTTCAACAACAGCGAAAGACCAAACTGTAATACCTGAAAAGATGAAACCAATTCAGTACTTTCTCCAACAAGCGCAACAACAATGGGGAAAAACCAGTTTTGATCATATCGCTGTGGACCAACCGAACACACAATTAGCCAAAGTAACAGTCACAGCTTTGGAAGACCATTCCATCACTCGAAATCAAGCACAAATGAGTTTTAATGGCGCTACAGGCACAATCTTAGGCAACACGCGTAATAACAGTGCCATCGCAACATTAAATGCGAGCATGTATGGTTTACATATGGCAAATTTTGCTCAACCACTTTTGCGATTAGCTTTGTTCTTTTCTGGCTTGCTGGGCTGTGCAATGATTGCCTCTGGTTTATTATTATGGAGCCTAAAACGCCAACTTCAAAAGAAAAATGACCAATTTCACTTTGGACACTACTTGGTCAATCGATTAAACACAGCACTGATTCTTGGCTTACCGATTGCCACGTTAGGTTACTTATATGCCAACCGAATTGTCAGTATAAAAGCAGATGGTCCTAATTATGAAATCTATACTTTTTTTTATTTATGGCTATTCAGCTTGATTATTGCTCTAGTTTCTAAACAGCAATATTTGTGGAAAACACAGCTTAAACTAATTATTGTAATGACATTAGCATTGCCAATTTTCAATCTCTATTATCTTATTTCAAACCATTATATTCATTCAATCCATGATTATTGGTTATTCCTACGTGTAGATGTCATGATTTGGATGATTGCGTTCTTAGGTATATTTTTACATCAAAAAATTACACCAATTCAAAATAAAGCTGTGGCAAAAATTCAGAAAAAATTAACCCACAAACAAATTCAGGAAATAAGCTCATGATATTTGCTCTTGCATCATTATTGATTTTAATAGCAAGTTATGGACTTTACCTTGTCAGTTCTAAACAGATTAATAAAACACAGAAGAGTCGATTTTCTGTGCTTAGCAAACATGTTAAATCTGTAAAACTCACTGCATTCATTTGCATTGTCATTGCCTTGTTGCTCTATAACCTAGAGTATGGCGATAGCATTTCATTTGTTGCTTTATGTGTGCTCAGCACACCGCTACTGTTTGGATTAATTCTGTCGATAAATGATTTAAAACCTAAAACCAAAAAATAGCAGTACCCTTTCCTCCAAGGAGTTCTTGAGTCTTTATCTTTAAAAATATATGACAAGATAGACAAAAAAACTGAATTACATTTTTACTTTAACAAATAAAACACTGTATGAATAAGCAACAATACAGTGTTTATATGAAACATGGCTGAGTCAAAACCAGTGAATAAAATTCAACCATTTAGTTTACTTTTCATCTATTTTTTACTTATTGTTAAAATAATCGTCTTAGAATAATCCTTATCACTCTTCCCCAATAACAATTTGAATTGCAATTGCACAATTCAACAAGGAATCATCATGACCACATTACAAAAAATCACCTGCGTTGCAGATATGCGTGAAATTTATCATCGACGTGTTCCTAAAATGTTTGTTGATTATTGTGATTCAGGTTCATGGACAGAACAGACATGGCATCAAAATAGTGAGGATTTTAAAAAATACTTGTTCCGACAAAAGGTTTTGGTGGACATGGACAATCGTTCCGTGAAAACCGAAATGTTAGGACAATCTGTTTCCATGCCAGTTGCACTTGCACCAACGGGTTTAATTGGTATGCAACATGCCGATGGCGAAATTCTTGCAGCCAAAGCTGCTGAAAAATTTGGTGTTCCTTATATTATGTCAACCATGAGTATTTGTTCGATTGAAGATGTCGCTGCTGCAACCACACAACCTTTTTGGTTTCAGCTGTACATGATGAAAGATCGACATTTTATGCAACAGCTTATTCAACGTGCAAAAAATGCTAAATGTTCTGCATTGGTGTTAACGGCTGATTTACAAATCATGGGACAACGTCATAAAGACATTAAAAATGGTTTATCAGCACCTCCAAAATTAACCTTGGGCAATCTTATCAATATGTGTACCAAACCCGTTTGGTGCTTAGCTATGCTTAAGACTCCAAGAAGAAGCTTTGGTAACATCGTCGGACATGTCGATGGGATTAGTAATACGGGTTCTCTAGCTGCATGGACAACTGAGCAATTTGACATGAAGTTAAGCTGGAAAGATGTCGAATGGGTCAAACAACAATGGGGCGGTAAACTGATTATCAAAGGCATTATGGAAGTGGACGATGCAATAGCTGCTGTAAATGCTGGAGCAGATGCAATTGTTGTTTCCAATCATGGTGGTCGACAATTGGATAGTGCTCCATCAAGCATTTCAGTTCTTGAGGAAATTGTACTCGCTGTCGGAGACAAAACAGAAGTCTATATTGATAGTGGAATCCGTAGTGGGCAAGATGTTTTAAAAGCCATCGCTTTAGGTGCTAAAGGCTGTTTAATTGGTCGAGCATTTATTTATGGTTTAGGCGCTTATGGAGAACAAGGCGTATATCGCGTCTTGGAAATCATTCAAAAAGAACTGGATTTAAGTATGGCATTCTGTGGGAAAGTGAATATTCAGGACATTGATAAAAGCATTTTAAGATAAGCCTCGCCGACTCACGTCAAATTGGATATTCAACGATTGAATATCCATTTCAGTGATTCAAACAGATCCATCAAAGATATAATTGACATGATCAATAAATCAAATCGTTTTTTTTCGATATAAAAAACTGGTGTAATCCCCACTAAAACGATACAATCAATTTCACTTTTTTACTCTCCCAATATTGCTGAATTTTGCTTAAACTGATTCCAGCATTTCAGTCAATGACATCACTTCACCGCTATAATTTAATCAATCTATAAAATTTCCATGAGGATTTTATGTTGCTGCAATGGTTTGAAAAGTTAGTAGATCCATATCCATCGAAAGGTTTAAACGAACCATTACCTACGACATTCTTTGCTTTTGTTTGGCAGGCTGCCACTGGTGTTAAACGCTATTTATTGATCTTAATACTCTTCACTGCTGCAACAGCCAGCTTTGAAGCACTATTTTTTTCACAAATTGGTCATCTCGTTGATTGGTTGACACAATCAAAACCTGAAGCGTTTTTGACCAATCACCAGCAAAATTTGGTTGTACTCTCACTTATCTTATTAGCGAATATTTTTTTCGCCAATATGCAATCCATTGTCAGACATCAAATTTTGTACAGCAGTTTTCCGATGCGTTTACGTTGGAGATTCCATAATCTATTGCTTCGTCACGGTTTGGACTTTTTCCACAATGATTTTGCAGGGCGTTTGTCAGCCAAAGTCATGCAAACTGCGCTTGCTGTGCGTGAGTTCTGGGTAATCTTGGGTGATATGGTCACTTATGTCGTGATTTACTTTATTACCATCAGTATTGTATTAGGCTCAATTTCTCCAATTTTACTGATTCCACTTCTGGTTTGGTTAGCACTATTTATCAGTGCAGCAAAATATTTTATTCCAAGATTAGGACGTATTTCCAAAGAACAAGCAGATGCTCGCGCAGTGATGACAGGTCGAGTGACCGATGCCTATACCAACATCCAAACTGTAAAATTATTTGCACATGCAGGGCGTGAAAGCCAATATGCAAAAGAATCAATGAAAGAATTTATGCGCACTGTCTTTAAACAAATGCGTTTAGGTACTTCATATGAAATTTGCATTAATTTACTGACTGCGGTTTTATTTTTTGGGGTTTTGGGGACCGCAGTTTGGTTATGGCTACAGGGTCAAGCTGCCATCGGTGTGATTGCCGCAACCACTGCTATGATTCTTAAATTAAACAGCATGGCTGAGTTTATGATGTGGCAAACTTCTGCCCTGTTCGAAAATGTAGGGACAATTCAAGATGGTATGCAAACGCTTGGTCGCCCGATTAACATTCAAGATAAAGTGGATGCAAAACCGCTTGTGGTAAGCCAAGGCAATATCCGATTTGATGATGTCACTTTTGCCTACAACAGTAAAAATGTGATTGATCAATTTAATTTGAATATTCAACCAGGTGAAAAGATTGGTATTGTGGGTCGCTCTGGGGCAGGTAAATCAACACTGATTCAGTTATTGCTACATTTCTACACCATCAATAATGGCAAAATCAGCATTGATGGTCAAAATATTGAAGATGTTACTCAAGACAGCTTGAGAAAAAATATCGCACTTGTGACACAAGACACTTCATTATTACATCGTACAGTTGCCGAAAATATTAAATATGGTCGCCCAGATGCGACTGATGAAGAAATGTATGAAGCAGTACGTAAAGCAAAAGCTGATGAGTTTATTCCTCAACTTTCCGATTTAAGAGGACGTACAGGTTACGATGCCTATGTTGGTGAGCGTGGTGTAAAGCTTTCTGGTGGTCAGCGTCAACGTATTGCAATTGCACGTGTATTTTTAAAAGATGCACCGATTTTAATTTTAGATGAAGCTACCAGCGCCTTGGACTCTGAGGTGGAAGCTGCGATTCAATCCAGCCTTGATGAGTTGATGGAAAATAAAACAGTCATTGCAATTGCTCATCGCCTTTCAACTATTGCACAGATGGATCGCTTAATTGTCTTAGATCAAGGTCATATTGCGGAACAAGGCACACATGAAGAGTTGATTGCTCAAAATGGGATTTATGCTCACTTGTGGCAAAGACAGACTGGTGGCTTTTTACTTGAACCTGAGCAAAAAATCAAACAGGAAGATGAAGAGAAACAAGCAAGCCTGAGTTAGTACAATTAATGAAATGCTAATAAAAAGAAAAGCCACGTCATCTTGTAGACGTGGCTTTTCTGTTGAAGAAAGCGTTTAAACTCTTTTAAACTTCACAGCTTTATTCTTGATCTTCAAGCTCTACACTCTGCATCCCTTTATTTAATTTATTCAAGAAATGCACAAAAGTGACTTTATCATCAAATAAAAAACCATCCATCGCTTGACGATAAAATTCATATACTTTCAGTTGCAACTGATTCCAAAATACGTGCCCCTGTTCTGTTAACATCACTTTCTTAGCACGGCGATCAATTTGATCCGCAAAACGAATGACATGTTGGTCACGCTCTAAACGCTTAAGAACACCATCTAAATTTTGTCGGCTTACTCCAAGATATTCTGTCAAATCAGAAAAAGACATTCCTTCTCTTACCTGCTCTCTTGACAATGCCCCAAGTACAGCCCAATGCACTGGAGAAACACCAAGTTCTTTACTACTCATCCGATCAAGCGTATTGCCGAGTTGAAAGAGTCTAAAGGTTAAACGGTTATTGATGGCATATAAATTAGCATCATGTGCGCTAATCTGTTCATTTGACATTAGACTTGATCCAAACTTGCTTTATCATTTTTAGTCATTAGAGATAGATATCCATATAAATAACCTCTCTAATACAGCTAAGTAAATTTTCATTTCTATCATATTTGTACGATGAAAAATACCGCTCAAATGACTTAAATATTAAAATCTAGCGCCGTTTCTTTCACACAAAGAGATAATTTAAACATCAATCATCACTAGTACCAATTCATCAAAGAAACACCTAAGCCGACATAAGTTGCACGATGATTATAATCAATCAAACTCTCACCATAACCATCAAACAATTGAAAATGCCCACGAAGTTTACCTTTGATTGGAAACGCCCAATCAAATTGCATCGCACCATGTGAATCATCACCACCTTTTAAAGAGTGGCGCAGCATCAGTGAAAAGTCATTATCATTCCAACGGTAGAATGCGGTTAAATCGCCACGCCCGATATAGTTTTTAATATCTGGATTATTATCGTCTTTGAAATCTTCTTCGATGCGATACCATGGACGGACCATTAAGGCAAAATTATCTTTTTCAAAACCAAGATTTAAAATCATACGGTTCCAACTACGTGAAAGCGGATCAGAACGACCATTAGATTGGTGATTTAAGGTTAATCCAAGCAAACGACCATTTAAACCTAATAAATTATAATTGGTTCTAAACATCAAGCTTGCTTCAGGCTCATAGTTTGTTTCACGAAATGGACGAGACTCTTCACTGTTATAAACCTGCCAACGCGAAGATTGTGTATAGCCCAGCCAAAGATCACCATTATTTCCAAACAGATTTTCCACTGCCTTAGTTTTTAAGGAAATTTGGAATTTAGCTTCCATTGATTTTAAATTTTGATTTTCATCTACAGTATTCTGTGGATTTGGACTATGTGGGAATTCATTTTTCTTGCTGGTCCAGAAAGCAGGAAGCAAATAAACAGGTTGATGTGCACGAATATTCCATGTGCCCAACTTACTGTCTTGAGACAACTCCCAACGGCGATCCAATAACGATGTGTTTGGGTCAATCTTATCACCATGAATGGCAAATAAATTTTCAGCAGTTTGCCCAATTTTTTCTTTAAGCGTTACTGGCTCTGGCTTTGCTTTCTCGATGTCCATCGCTGCCCGTTGTTCTGAAACCAGTACTTGCGCAGGAACTGCAGGCGTTTTAAATATCTTATCGTAACAGGCTAAACGATCAGCATTTGATTCTAGTGCCACACAAGCTTGAGTGCTTGCAGGATTCACTTGAGCCGCATCGTCTGCATAAACAGTGGTCACCAAACCAAAACTGAGCATCATTAAGATGCTCAGATTCACTGGTGTACGTTCAAAACTTTTGAACGACATAGATTTCTCCAGAAAGAATTTAGGGGCTGTGGACATTTCATAAATGGCTTGCGTTGTAGGTTAAAATTGAGCAGGTAAGGCATGAAATGAAGAGAATAGCGAGACTATTTTTAAGTTTCATAACGTAGCCTGAGATAATTTTAACCACAACCCTTCGGGACTAGCATGTTTTTTGTCGCTTCTTCGTTCCGAACTACTCATTTAGAATAACTAAATTTCGTATTTCGCGCCTAGAATCGCCTAAAAAACACACCTAGTCGCAAACATAGACGAATTGTCCACAGACCCTTTTTTGAGTTAATTTACTTTTTTAATTTCAAAACCTAATTGTTCTAACAACTCTTTTTTGGCAACTGGTGCTACGACTGCTTTTACAGGCTTTTGCTCAACCAAATAAGTTTGTGTTACACGCTTAAGATCGTCAATAGTAACGTTTAATAATCGTTCACGTAATTGCTTTCTAAACGCAGGAGTGCGTCCATGAAGCAAGGCATAACATGCCGTGATTGCTTCACCTGCTGGAGAACCAGGTTTATCCATACTTGAAACCAACCCCAGAATTGCTTCTTCAAGTTGATAAGCATGCTGCTCCTTGTTCAACAACCAATCCAAACTTGCTTCAAAGTCTTGGAACGTTTCTGCAAGACGAGGGTCGCGATAACTATAAAAGCGGAAAGCACATGCATTGCCATCATAACTCGCTCCACCCCCATATGCGCCGCCTTTTTCACGGATTGCACTGTGTAAGAAGCCATTACGTAAATAACCAGCCAGAACCATCAAAGGTGCAGCATCTGGATGTGAAACTTCCACCGCTTGATACGCAGAGGCACAGAACTGGACATTGGCTTGAATCAACCAAGCTTGATCAGCATGACTGTCATCTTGCTCAACCTTAGACAAATATACTGGTGCTTGATCTACACTCAATTTATCCCAAACGATTTGGACTTCTTCAACCAGACGTTCTGAATGATGTTCTTCACACACCAATAAGAACTGTTTTGGTGCAAGCATTAAACCACGATGAATTGATTTTAGTTCTTCAATGAATTCATCATAAGCCACTTCATCATTTTCAATTTTAGCAACCAGATCACCCAACCAATTTAAAGCACCCAAGCCTGTATTATCATAATCACGTTTTGCCAGAGCACTCATCTGACGCGATGCAATTTGCATTGCATAACTATGACCAGAGCCAGACAAACGTGAAGCCCAACGTGTCTTACGTTGTTGTAACAGTTCGATAATGCGATCTTTCTCATCAAAACGTAATTGCTCAAAAGCAAGCTTGAGTAAACCAATCGCATCAAATCTATCTGTCAATGATTTAGTGGTCAGGGTTAACCAAGCACTAATTTGACCTTTATCATCGGTTTTAGAACGCAATGATGCGCCCATGCCTAAACCGCCACTCACCGCAGTTTGAAGTTGTTGAAGTTGCAAATAATCATATTCACCAGCACCAACTTCCCCCATTAAAACGGACAATAAGTTGAAATAAGGTGATTTTACAATTTGATCAGGAATTTGAATCAGCACTTGTTGATAGTAAATACCATTAGTCCCTGCATGATACAAATTCAATGGCGTATCAACACCATTACAGATAATCTCACGCAATTGACCTTGTACAATTGGCAACTCAGCTGGAATATCTTCCAAACCCACTTTAGGCAATAGATCTAAATCATCGGGAGTCTCTTGACGAACTTTTAAAGCTTCTGTTTGTGCAATAATTTCAGCTTTATCAGCATCCGTTAAAGTTGCACCAATTTTTGCCAAACGTGCTTTCTCTTCTTGTGCTTCCAGTGCAGATTTATTTGCATCTGGTACAAGGGTCATTTGTACACGATGTGGATTATCCAATAAATGAACTTGAATTAAGTTCGATAACCACATTGGATCTTTGAGCTCTTCTTTGACTTCAGCAATAACGGTATCTACGTCCCATGCATGAATTGGATCATTGTGATGAATTGCACTACCTAGACCATTCAAAATCAGTGTTAAACCATATGGAGTACCATCACCACTGATTTCACGTTGATGCAATTCAATTTGATGTAAAATCGCATCAACCATATCTTTGTCAATTGGTTTTGAAGCAACGTCTTGTAAAATGTTCAACACACCTTGTCTAAATGCTTCGGCATGTTCAGGATTGGAGCCTTGTACACCACAATAAAAAGTCATCTCATAGTTTGAATCATCTACACCCATGATTGGACCGGTAGACTGCGCATAACCACAAGTCTCAAGATAATGACGTAGTGGTGAAGCAGAGTTTTCTAATAAAATCCCTTCAACCAAACGCATACCTAAACGTAATTTAACATCACTGGTTTTTGGCAATAACCACGACAAAATATGGTATGTCTTATCTTTTAAATCTTCTGCATCAACCGCATACGTTTCTTGTACTTCAATCGGTGCCGTTAAACGTTGCTCTTCTTTAGAATAGATCGTTTCGCCTTTCGTAAACTTAGAAAGTGCTAACTTTTCAAACTGCTCTTGTAAATGATAGGCAGATTGATCACCAAAAGTCATGAAGATTGCATTGCTTGGGTGATAATGTGATTTATAGAAAGTCACCAACTCATCATAACTCAAGTCTGGAATATCCTTAGGATCACCACCAGAATTATAATGGTAAGTGGTTTTCGGGAATAAATGATGTGCCAACTGGTGATAAAGTTGATCAGAAGGTGAACTCATTGCACCTTTCATCTCATTAAATACCACACCCTTATAAACTGGCTGACCATCTTCCAGCTCAATACGAATGCCTTCTTGTGCAAAATCCAAAGGATTTAAATTAGCAGCAAAAGCAGCATCCATATAAACTTCCAACAGGTTTTGGAAGTCTTTTTTGTTTTGTGTCGCAAATGGATACGCTGTCCAATCCGCCGCAGTAAATGCATTCATAAATGTATTTAAAGAACGTCGAATCATCAGAAAAAATGGATCACGTACAGGGAATTTCTCTGAACCACATAACGCAGTATGCTCTAAGATATGTGCCTCACCCTTTGAATCCATCGGTTGAGTACGGAAAGCAACCAGAAACACATTTTCGTCGTGATCGGTTGCCAAATGGTAGTGCATTGCACCAGTCACTTTATGTTTATATTCAGACACTAAAATGTCTAAAGCTTCTACATGGTGTTGACGTACCAGCTGAAACGCAGGATGAACAGTTTGAGATAAGGTTTCAGTGACATCTACAGTCATGCGATCTCCAATATTAAATGTTTATCTATACGTTTAAGTATAACTGAAACTTAAATAAATGCGATTCATTCCTAACACTAATTCTTAGTAAATCAATCAGGATTAATCAGGACTCGTCGTTGAAATATCAAGAATGAGCAATGAGTTAAATAAAAAAAGTGATGATCAAAAGATTCGATCATCACTGTAAAACTTAAATTTTTTATTGATAATGACTTGAATCTGATTTTTTATATAAGCGTCAGAAACTTTTGGTGATTAGTTTAATTTTTGCATTTTGAATCATCGATGCTCTTTCTATCGTGAGGCGACATGGATGTCGCCATGTTGAGCGTAGATATGTGAGCAAAAACAACGCACTGCTTTGTTTGCAGTGCAAGAATGTTGTTCAACAAAAAAGTGGTTATGAAAAGCGAAGCATCGCCTACACAAACCAATTTAAACTTTAGATATAAAGCTTTGTATTGCAAGCTTTATATCATCAAACAATATCTTTATCGCAATGATTTTATTGATCTAGAAATTATATTTACTATATGGATTTTTCAACAGATTGACTATAGCTTATTGAAAAATAAAATTATAAAAATCAATATTTAAGTTTTGGAGATTAATTTAGATCAATCCCCAAAAGCATAAAGCCCCTACATGAGTTCAGATGATGCGCATGTCTACTTATTGATTCTTCTAATCTTTAATTAAAGGCTCATTATTGGGCAAAGATTTTCAATTCACTATATCAAGTATTTGAAATAGTTATAATTGGGATGATTTTCAACAAATACATAATTTTGCTTTTGATAAAATGGAGCTGCATCTTTTTCGCTATTTAAGCACAGTGCAGAAAAATGAGATTTTGCTTTTTTTTCGAGGTCTTGCAATAAACGCTTACCTATACCGCTTTTACGATATTCAGGTAACACATAGAAACGACGTACACGACCGATTTTATGCTGTGTTTCAGGCTTTTGATTGGTCTCACTATCTTCGCTCATTTGAATATTGAGACCGCCACAAGCAATCAGTTTATCGCCATTAAATGCAACCAGTAAAAATTCACCTTGACGATTAAATTTATTTTTTCCTTGTTGATACTCATCAATCAACCGTTGAATAAATTGAAAACCTTCTTTTTCAGCAACCGCGGCTAAATCTTGAATTTGTGCAGGCAATTGATCAACCTGTTGAATTAAAATATTCACTCAATCTCCAATGTGTTTTAAAACGATAGACCATTGACTCAACTTGTATCTATTCTCGATATATAACCTGATGATATAGCGAACTCAAGATAGAGCTTGTGTTTGAATCTTAGGAACTATTCAACTACTGTGCAATAGCAGAACTTATAAAAATTCATGAATGTACTACTTGAGTCATAAATGAATTTTTTTCAACAATCTACTGTAAAGTTGAGCATTGGTGTAAACTTTAGTTTTTTAACATTGATGTGATGAAGAACATGGCAACAGTTGATCTTTTTGCAATTGGTAATGCATTAATTGACCAAGAATTTAGAGTTTCAGATCAGTTTTTGACTGAACAAAATTTGCAAAAAGGTACCATGCAATTGGCTGATGGTGATACTCAAGCCCAACTCTACAACAATTTAAATGCCAGCCAAGTTTATAAAGGACAAGCTTCAGGCGGTTCTGCTGCCAATACCACAGTTGCATTTAGTGCGCTGGGGTCTTCTGCATTTTATGCTTGCCGTGTAGGCAATGATGAATTAGGACGCATTTATCTTGACGGCTTGAATGATGCTGGAATCATAACTTCACAAAAATCGATCAGCGAAGGTGTGACGGGAACATGTATGGTACTTGTCAGTGATGATTCAGAACGCACCATGCAGACCTATTTAGGCATCACTGCAGAACTTTCAGCACAACAAATGGATTTTGAACCTTTAAAAACAGCACAATGGCTCTATATTGAAGGTTATTTATCCACCAGTGATACTGCTCGCTTAGCGGTCAAACAAGCACGTCAAATTGCACGCGAACACAATGTTAAAATCGCCCTTACCCTTTCCGACCCAGCAATGGTGCAATATGCTCGTCAAGGTTTAAACGAATTACTCGACGATGGCGTAGATCTGATTTTCTGTAATGAACAAGAAGCGATGCTGTATACAGAAACGGATACTGTCGAAGCTGCTTTGGCAAAGTTAAAAACCTTGAGCCGAGACGTCGTGATTACGTTAAGTGCAAAAGGCGCTTTAGTCTCCAATCAAGATCAACATTTTTATGTCCCTGGTCGTAAAGTCAATGCTGTTGATGCGAATGGTGCTGGCGATGCCTTTTCAGGCGCATTCCTATATGCGTTAAATTGTGGTGAAAATTTACAAACAGCTGCGCAACTTGCTATTCTTGTTTCTAGTGAGGTAGTGGCTAAATTTGGACCTCGTTTAGAAATTGCAGAATATGCGACTCTGCTCGAAACATTCAAAAAGGAATGTGCATAAATGGCTGAAAAAATTGCAATGACCGATGAAATTGAAGAGCGCAAAGCACGTGCCTTCGACACAATGACAGGTGATACAATTTTTATCACTCAACGGGATGGGGCTTTTTATGCCTATCAAAATGTGTGTCCACATCTTCAAACTGAGCTTGAGTTTCTTGAAAATCAATTTTTAGATCAAGATGGCGAATATATCCAGTGTTCAACACATGGCGCTTTGTTTGAAGTCGAAACAGGTGAATGTATTTCTGGACCATGCCTTGGTGATAAATTGGAAAAAGTGAATATTTCAGTTCATTCAGATGGTGGAATCTACATTGTAGATTAATAACCAAGGACAACTGCCATGCTGGAATTCTTATTTGAACATGAATTAATGCCCTTTCATTTGAGTGTTTTGGCGTTAATTTTACTTAGCATGGCAGAAACTTTTGGATATTATCTTGGTATCCGACCTAGTACGTTTCTTAAAAAAGTGTCTCCTGATTGGTTGATTGAATCCCCTCTTTTACAAGTAAAATTTTCAAAAGTTCTTATCTTCGTTTTTTTATTGCTTAACTTTAGTTTTGCAGGCTATTTTTTACAATTATCAATATTTGCCAGCAAACAAGAATTTGCTGCTTGGTATTATGTAATTTTACCTGCTTTGGTCATCGCAATTTTTTTTACTGTATTTATGATCCACTGTCTTGATCAAGTGATTAAACCCAAAATCACCAAGAATCAAGTGGACTTACTCGGACGCCTTGCAACAGTATCAAGTGGCAATGCACGACCTGGATTTTCCGCACAAGCGCGTGTCCGCGATGAAAATGGTCAACTCCACTATGTCCAAGTCGAACCTGAGTTCGGTGAATTAGAGTTTCAATCACAAATCATCTTAATACGTTTCAGAAAATCACATTATATAGCCAAGAAAATTTCCACATCCAACCAGCTATTTAGCTCAGATCAATATTAATTCAGCATCTATTTTTGTGATTAGGAGCTGTTGATTGATCATTCACACCTTGTACGCGTAAAAAGCGTATCATTTTACCCATTTTGAAATTTTGCTTTGAATACGCTTAAGATATGAATCGACTCGAGCTTGGCTTAACTTTTCAGCTTTGTAGATAGATAACATGTACAACTATGAGTTTGGTGCGCAGATACCCAATAATGCAATTTTCAATATCCGTTTTAGTGGCTGCCAAATGATTAGACAGTCAACCCATCATATCGGAAAAACAAATGCTAGCACTTTTGTAGAAACTAAGTCTGCAAATTGATTTTTTTACTTGAGAATCACATGCAGTCTTATCTTGTAATAACTCAAACGTTCTTCATAGGTGAATGCAGGAGAAAAATCTGCTGCATATAGATCTTCAACCACTACTTCATGACCATTGGCAATTAAGCTAGCAATTGCTGTCTTTGCCATGCGATGGCATAAACTATCATTGATTGGATGCGCAATGACAACTAAGCATTTCATAAAACCCCCTCTTTTATCCCATAAATAATGATTAATTAGTTAAGATGAACAAAATTTAACCAACCCAGCATACATCAAAAACAAAACGCAGAACTTATATTTCATAATCAAATAAATGCGACCTCATATTTAAATCATCAGTTTTAAATTTTTTAATCAGGGCTAATAAAGCCTTATAAAAATCAACAATTATTTTTCTGATTCTCTAAACTCTATTTCAATAAAAATAAAACATCGGAATTAAACCAACCATTTTGATCAGAATTATTTTTAATCAAGAATAATTCAAACCATTTTGGTTGGTTTAATAAAATCTAAACAATACCATTTTGGTTGGTTTTATTTTTATTAATTCTAAGTATTTTGATCAACTTTAAAATCATTATTTCTTAGTATATTTTTTAACACATTAAAATATTAAGTATCTGTTTTAATTAATTTTAATAATATATTTTTATTTTAAGTGTTTTATCTATTTATTTCTTGTTGTGTTTTGTTTAATAATATAAGCATATTTAAATAATAGGCTTAACGCATGAGCTTAAAACCTAATGATTTAAACCGTCGGTTAGTCAGAGAAATTGCAATCATATTAATAATTAAGATTGCACTTTTAATGACGATCAAACATATCTGGTTTGATGCACCGACTATTCCTAAAGATTTTGATAACCAAGTTGCTGAGCGTATTGCTGGCAGTCCTTCCCAAATCAAGGAGACACGTTGATGATTTCTGAAAGCGTGGTCGATCTTTCGCGGTTCCAATTTGCAATGACCGCGATGTATCACTTTATATTTGTACCTCTTACTCTCGGTCTGGCTTTTATTCTTGCCATTATGGAAACCACGTATGTGATTTCTGGTAAAGAAATTTACAAAGACATGACCAAATTCTGGGGCAAACTTTTCGGTATTAACTTTGCTCTAGGTGTAACCACTGGTCTAACTATGGAATTCCAGTTCGGTACAAACTGGGCGTACTACTCTCACTATGTCGGGGATATTTTTGGTGCGCCACTTGCCATTGAAGGATTGATGGCATTCTTTTTAGAATCAACTTTCATTGGTTTATTCTTCTTTGGCTGGGATCGCCTTTCAAAAGTTCAACATTTAAGTGTGACATGGCTAGTTGCACTCGGTTCGAATTTATCTGCACTGTGGATTTTAGTTGCCAATGGTTGGATGCAAAATCCTGTCGGTTCAGAATTTAATTTTGAAACCATGCGTATGGAACTTGTAGATTTTGGCGCTTTGATTTTTAACCCTGTTGCTCAAGTAAAATTTGTTCATACTGTTTCAGCAGGTTATGTCACTGGGGCAATCTTTGTTTTAGCCATTTCGAGCTATTACTTATTGAAAAAACGTGATTTACCTTTTGCGCGTCGCTCTTTCGCCATCGCTGCAATTTTTGGTTTAGCATCAACACTTTCTGTAATTTTACTGGGTGACGAATCAGGTTATGAACTGGGTGATGTTCAAAAAACTAAACTGGCGGCAATTGAGTCTGAATGGGAAACTCACCCAGCTCCTGCACCGTTTACTTTGTTTGGTATTCCAAACCAAGAAGAGCAACGCACTGACTATGCGATAAAAATTCCATACGCAATGGGTATTATCGCAACACGCTCATTGGATAAAGAAGTAACGGGTCTTAAAGACTTGATGGTTCAACATGAAGCACGTATCCGTAACGGTATGGTGGCTTATAGTGAACTTGAAAAACTTCGTGCTGGTGACCGTTCGCCAGAACTTATGGCTTCTTTCAAAGAAAATCAAAAAGATTTAGGTTATGGCTTACTTCTTAAGAAATATACTGAAAATGTAACTGATGCATCTGAAGCACATATTCAGGCAGCAACGAAAGATACGATTCCTAACGTAACAGCATTGTTCTTTTCTTTCCGCGCAATGGTTGCTTCTGGTTTCTTAATGCTACTTCTATTTATCCTTGCAACTTTTGCAGTAGCAAAACGCAATGCTGAAAATAAACCATGGTTACTTAAATTTGCACTATTTGCTTTACCGCTTCCTTGGATTGCAGCACAAACTGGCTGGTATGTCGCTGAAGGTGGTCGTCAACCTTGGACCATTGGTGAAGTACTACCTACGCACCTATCTGCATCAAGTTTAAGCACTGGTGATGTATGGGGTTCAATCATTGCATTAGCTGCGTTCTATACTGTGCTGTTGATTATTGAAATGTATCTAATGATCAAGTTCTCACGTTTAGGACCAAGTTCTTTACATACAGGTAAATATCACTTTGAAAAACTTGAAGCTCAACAAGCTCAAGCTGGGGAGGCTCAATCATGATCGAATATGAACTTCTCAAAATTATCTGGTGGGTTTTGGTTGGTGTCTTACTGATCGGCTTTGCCCTCACTGATGGTTTCGATATGGGCTCAATGGCATTGATGCCATTTGTAGGTAAAACAGATGACGAGCGTCGTGCAGCAATTAACACGATTGCTCCGCACTGGGAAGGCAACCAAGTTTGGTTTGTCACTGCCGGTGGTGCTCTCTTTGCAGCTTGGCCAATGGTTTATGCTACAGCATTTTCTGGTATGTATTGGGCACTGTTACTGGTCTTATTTGCATTATTCCTCAGACCCGTTGGTTTCGACTATCGTTCTAAACTTGAAAATACCAAATGGCGTAATTCATGGGATTGGGGTTTATGCATAGGGGGTGCTGTACCTGCACTGGTGTTCGGTGTTGCCTTTGGTAATATGTTCTTGGGTGTACCATTTACCTTAGATGAAACTGTACGATCAACCTATACAGGTAGTTTCTTTGCGCTACTCAATCCATTTGCTTTAGTTTGCGGTATTGTCAGTTTATCGATGCTTTGTGCACATGGTGGCGCTTGGTTAATGCTTCGTACAGATGGCGTATTACGTCAACGCTCTGCAAAAGCAACTCAACTCATGGGTACAATCTTTTTGGTCTGTTTCTTAGCTGTTGGTGCTTGGCTCTACTTTGGTGGAATCGAGGGTTATACCTTAGTCAAACCATTTGATACCAATGCTGTTGCAAACCCATTGGCAAAAGAAGTTTTGACTACAGGCAACCATGGTTGGATGAATAACTATTCAACTTACCCGATCACAATACTTGCCCCAGTTTCAGCAATCTTGGGAGGCATCCTGATCATCTTCGGTGCAGGAAAAAATAAAGCAGGTATGAGCTTTACTGGTTCGACTCTGGCTGTAACAGGTTCAATTTTAACTGCTGGTTTTGCACTGTTCCCCTTCTTAATGCCATCCAGTATCAATCCTACTGTAAGCTTGACCATGTGGGATGCTGTATCCAGTAAAAATACCCTAACAGTAATGACCGTTGTAGCTTCAATTTTTGTTCCAGTGATTTTAGCCTATACCACATGGTGCTATTACAAAATGTGGGGCGTCATTACCAACAAACATGTTCAAGAGAACTCACACAGCCTGTACTAAGGCTGTGTCAAAGCAAATAGGAGAATATTATGTGGTATTTCGCTTGGATTTTAGGGATCTTGATGGCATGCTTTGCAGGTGTCTTGAGTGCCCTTTATATCGAACATCATCAAGATTTGGATGAGGAATAAACCATGGCAGAGATCGCAATGACAACAAAAGAAAGGAAGCCGAACAAGTTTGCAATGGCCATTTCGTTTTTGATGGCATTGCCACTTGCAGCAGTATTACTCATCCACCCTGGTGCAATGCTTGATGCCAATGGACACTACAACCATAGTGCCCTAATGATGGTCATGATTGGCATTTCAGGTGGGTTTATACATGGTGTAGGATTTCTGCCACAGTTTTGGTTATGGAAATGGTTGTTTAGCCCTTATGTGGCATGGCCACTTATGTTGTGGGGCTATTACACTTGGTTCTTAACCTAATCTAAAAAACAATAAAACCCTGATTTATTCAGGGTTTTATTGTTTCATATCAACTCAAATCCTATCCGCTATACTCTTTTTCATTTCAACTAAATGTAAACCCACAATGGGGATACCTACATTTGCACTTAAAGGATAATCATCAATGTGCCCTGTTGATTGATAACCACGCCGCTCATAATATGCAATCAGCTCATGACGAACACTGAGCACCCACATTACAAAATGCGTTAAATCAGGATGAATAGACAGCATCTGATCACGTACATAATGTTCTGCAAAATCAAGTGCCTTCTTACCAACACCATGATTTTGCATTTTCGGTGCTATACAAAATGTGCCAATTTCGACTTGGATTGGATTAAATGTTAAACCTATACAGCCCACGATCTCTTCAGCGTGCTCAACAACAAATAATTTGAAATGATCATCTGCCAACATTTGTGCCAATTGTTCAGCATTGATTCGAGTGCCAGTGACCATTTCTACTTCACTGGTCCAACTATTTTCCTGTTGTTGCCGATAGGCTGAATTGATCAAATTAATCAATTTCTGAATATCTAAAATTTGTGCAGTTCTAAATTTAAGTGAGTGTTTCATTGAATTTTAGGTCTATCATTTTATTGTGAGCAAATGACTTTATAAAACCTAATGGCTATTTTGAAAAGCGGTTTTGAAGAGTAATCTTCAATCGTAGATTTGAATAGAAATATTAAGATCGGATATCTTCTTTAAACAAGAAAATAATTCCTTTAATCAATCAACTCTTAAAAAAGACCATCGAGATGGTCTTTGATATTATCTAAAAAATTTCTACTGTCACAAGCGTCTGCGAAGTGTCAATTGACGCTATTGATCAGCCAACCAAGTCATAAACTTTTGACGTTCTGCTTTGCTTGCTTTTTGCCAAATTTGAATCAATTGTTGATCAGCAGCATTGCTATTGGTTACAGCTGGTACACTTTTTGGCGAAGCATTTGAAACAACTGCGTGAGATGGTGCGGTATATACTGGCGCAGGTTGATTCACAGGCGCTTTATTACTTGTGGTTAAATCAATCACACGCCCAAATACGCCAGAACCAAACCAAGGTTTTGCTTCAGTATTGGCACCTGTTTGTTGAACCACGAGTCGATTATTATTGTCTAAAATTGCAATCGTTGGCTGTTCTGCATATTTTTTTGCATCATCAAAGTTATTTGGAGCACCCACCAGAGCCAACTTATAATTTTGTCCATCTTTTAAATCAGGTGCTGTAATCGTGACCACACCTGATTTTAAAATATCGTGTTCACCATTTAAATGCTCAAAATATTGCTGATAACGTACACTCACAGCAGTCTGACCGGGATCAACTTGATACTCGTTCTTTTTACGAATCAAACCTGAATTGACTTCTTGATCATTCACAGCCAATACAACAATTTCTTCTGGCGCAGATAGCGTAACTGCTGCAAAAACTGACCCACTCAACATTAAACCCAATGCAGCAATTCCGTATTTAAATGCCATGTTGCTCTACTCTTATGTCAAAAATATGTAAAATTTATTGCACTATGCAATGTGGTGATGACAGTTTTATGACAACAACTGGCGTTTTATCATGAAGCTTAAATCATTGGTTTTTTATTTTTGTTTATAGGATTTATTTTTTAGTCACCATATTGATCAAAAGCATCTGATTTGACAGAGATTTACCCCAAGTCTATGTCAATATAAAATCGATTCTTGCTTAAAATATTGAATCTTTATTTGACATATAAAATGGTAATTTTATCCTTGTGCAATTTATCACAACACTTTAAATGATCATACCGACCATATTTTTTAAAAGTGACAGTTTTCATTACAGTGATTTAAAAATCAGAACAATTTATCGTAAAAATACAATAGCACTATGGTGTATGTGAAATAACAATTGATTTTTGGCATCTACAGCATATATCTGATCTTGTATTCATCTGAAATAATACCACTCATCTCTTTGTCCTAAAAACACATGTCAAAGCTATATTGACTCTACTATAAGTAAACAGGAACTTCGTGTACAAATATTCGAACAAAGAAGTTCATCATTCTAACAAAAACAACAGGGATATATTCACTATGGAACAGAAACCTACTCCTCGATATAAAGCGATATTAACGGCTTGTATCATCGGCATAGCTTCAATTTCAGCAACATCAATCACAACTCAAGTGGTGGCAGCAAACAGTAATGTAACTTCGATTACACCAGCCCAGCTTTCAAGTGTTGCCTATAGCATGAATGCCAATATGGCACAGCGTAATTTGACAACATCTGAAAGAACTCTGTATCAGCAATTGTATAATATCGCCAATAGCCAAAATTCATTATACAACCCATCTATTTTTTCAATCGTTCAGCAGTACGAAAATGTTCGCAGCAAAATCCGTCAACAATTTGCAGTCGTACAACAGTTGGCTGAGAATACCTACGGCACCCGTGCCCAACAGAAAGTTTTACTGGCAACCAATGCATTTATCTTGATGTATTACGATGCACTCAGTCGGAACAATCCCAAATTTTATTGGCCAAATCTAGGAGTTTTCGTCGCTAATGATGTACGTTCTACATATGCATTGAGCTATTCTTTATCCAATGCCTTAGATCCTTTGAATGTCAAAAACGGACAAAATGTTGTCATTGCTGGAATGCCAATCCCAACATTGCAATCGACCATCGCCAAAGCCAATAATGAGTTAATTCAAGGACAAGCCAATGTGATGGCAGATATCGGTGGGCTAAGTGTCATGCATCAGCATTATGATTCAACAATTTTGGCACAACAGCTCAGTGGCTACGGTGCAAACCTGTCTCAAGCATTTAAATTACAGAAACTTGCAGATGAGGAAGCATTGCGATCTGGAATTTACTCATCACAGTTTAAAAAGCTCGCAACCAATGCTGCTATCAGTTTTGGTATACATGAACAGGAAAAAATTTTACAACCGATGTGGGACAAGCCTTTGATGCGAGACTTTGCCAACATCAACAATTTTATGCTGTCATTAAGCCTAGAGAATTTAGGCTTAAGGGGGGATATTTTTGTTGGGGTGAATAAATTTAAACTGATTTTTACACCTTATCTCATTATTCGCGCACCCTTTACAGCCACAAATCTCGCTAATTTACAGCATCGAATCGCTATTGCTCGTAATGGCTTCAATGTCTTAAACGAATGGAAACAAAATATCTTTTTTGCACCGTGGATTCCGATTTATCAAGCACAGATTGGTCGAGGTGAAGGATTGTACCAGCCAATAGGCGCGAGATAACAATTAGCTCACTGTGCATAACATTACATTTTTTTCAAAGCGACTACATTTTGAGCACAGTTCTTGCTTGTTTAAATGGGTGTATATCGCACAATAAAAATACTCAACAGAAAAGAGGTGCAACATGATTTTTAAAGACCATATTGTCCGTGTTGAAAATATCAAGACGATGCAAATGCTAAATGATGCAAAAATAGATCATCAAGTGATTGCATTGTTTATGACCTGTGAAGGTATTCCTTTATCCACAGAAGACGTCAGCTGTATTTTAAGACAGTATGATTGCCTAGGACAGCACAAAGTTTCAGCTCAAAAGGCAAAAGCTTTGTTGCAGGCTAAAATGGAGCATTTTGAGGACTCAAAATTACCTTGCCCTGCTGCTTATTAGTTTATATCAGTATGAGCGTCGCACTTTAACTCAACTTTTAGTGGCAAATAGAATTCAGCTTGTATTTGCCACTTTCATTAAAAACCGTTTAACACTGACAACCTCAACACTGTTATTTTTGCAAAGCGATGGTGAATATTTGGTTTTCAATATGATAATGCAACCCTAATTGCTGCATTTTTTCTTCCAATAATTCAGAATGGTCAATATATTTCAAAGCGACTCGTTGACCAATATAACGATTTTCGATTGAATTAATTTGAATCTGTCGAACTGTCCTCAGTGGAAAAATACCATAACCACATTCAATGTAATTTGGTGTTGGAAAAATTAAAAAATGATCCCATACTGATACTTCTAATGTATCAATCAGTTGAATGCGATAATTAAGATTTAATCTTTCAATCTCATTGAAAAGCAATACGATTGCATCAATCATCATCAGATATGAATATTTTATAAAACATTCATTTTAAGCAATCAGCTTTCCTCAATATAGATGTGTATAATGAAAAATCCTCAATAATTTTGTATTTAGCCCTATATGCTTCAAATTCTACAGAAACAGCTTGATGAAAGTACATTTTGCCCACTGTGTCAGGCAAGTATGTATTATGTCGAGGCTGTGGAGTTTGAAAAAGACGTTCAGTTCCATCAGTGCAGTCATTGTCATCATCAAGTGTTCCCCAATAATCAAGGCAACTGTCATTGTGAAACGTGTCAAAATAAACGACGTAAATTAATTAAAGAAACGCGCCTGCAAGAAACAAGAAAACTCAAAAGAAAAGATGATTTTGAATTGGGTTTAGATCAACTCAGCTTTTTACATAAGTTATTTTTATTGAGTATTTTAGACAATCAAGTACATGAAAATACCCAACATCAAGAGTTTATTGATTGGGAAATCATTAAATATCAATCAATTACACCCAATTATTATTTTCAAAGTCAACTTCTCAATCAATTGATTAAAGAAAACGTTCTTGTGCCAAAAGATTTTAGTGATGATGCACATCAATACTATATCAATGTCCGTTTAGATGGTTATTCCGAACCCAGCCTCTTTAGCATTACCACACAGCTTCGCCATTGGTTTTATGAAAATTTAAGCCAAGGAATACCATTCAGACATTCAGAAGAAGTCAAAAATACACTCTACGTGTTGTTATATCAAGAAATCGTGCAATTTACTCAACATTATTGTCGTACTTGGGGAATTCAAATTTCGGGCAATAAGAACTTCCAAACATTTTGTTATCGACTACTTGATGTTTTGGCTGTAGGGCAAATTTTCTATTTGATTCAGACCGCTTTGGAATATTTATATCAGAAAAAAGCCTTGCAAGTCCGAAATGAAAATTTTATTAACACCAATATTCTAAAAAAAACCGTTCAGCAATATCGTGAACGTGCTGTCGCAGAAAAATGGGAAACATCGACGCTACCTCGCCCACCCAACATCCCTTTAAGTCGCATGAGTGAAATTCTGTTTTATCATTTTTTAGGCTACGATGAAGGAATTTTCTTCCAACCAGTGTGGAAGTCTTGGAAAAAGATTGAACCGCGCTTAAACTTTTATTCACAAAAACGCTGTATGTACTGTGGTTCAAATGAACTCACTGTTGAATATGATGCACAAAATTACGTGACATTGCTCTGTCGAAACTGCAAGCATCAAGATCACTACTTTACTCAGTAAGGACTTTATATGAATCATCCTGAAAATATTACCCATTCTCAAACGGATCAACTTCATATCCAGACTGATGTTATCTTACAGAAAGTTGTGGATGCTTGGACAGAATTACAAACCCAACAACCGTTGGTACACTGCATTACCAACAGCGTTGCAGCCAATTACGCAGCCAATATTTTATTGGCGGCTGGTGCATCACCGGCGATGATTGATAATCCCTTTGAAGCAGAAAGTTTTGCCTCTATTGCAGCGGCATTGAGTATTAATCTTGGAACACCAACATCTGAACAAATGCAAGCCATGCAAATTTCAGCACAGACTGTTGCAAATAAAAATACACCTTGGGTACTTGATCCTGTGGGTTATGGTCCATTTCTAAAATGGCGTAGTGAAATGGTCGATCAATTGGTTTTACTTCATCCGACTATTATTCGTGGCAATGCATCTGAGATCAGTGCGCTCGCAGGCAACCAAGTTGAATCCAAGGGTGTTGATAGTGCAGTGTCAAGTAATGAAGTTTATTTACAAGCTCAAGCGCTGTTAAATCATAGTGAATGTGTTGCAATTTCTGGTGAATCCGATTTCGTCCTTTCAAAAGAACTTCATCATGTGATTCAAATTAATGGGGGAAGTTTTTTACAGCCTAAAATTACGGCGACAGGTTGTGCTTTAGGTGCTTTAATTGCGGCATATAGCACTGTGACCACTCCAGCAATTGCCACTATTTCTGCACATATTCACTTTGCCATTGCTGGAAAATTGGCTTTTGAAAAAGCCTCGGCTGTGGGAAGTTTTAATGTGGCGTTCCTCGATGAAATTTACCAAATGAGTGCCAATAAAATTTGGGAATACAGTGATATTCAAGTATTAGGTCTCTAAATTAATCTGAAATTAATTAGAGGATAATACTGAACAGCATGTAGAAGATTTAATTGCATATTTGTCTAGGTTTGATCAGCAACCATTTATTTTGTTTGGAAAAACTGCAACTTAAAACTTTCATGACTTTATCCTACTGAAATTGCAGAACTTGCCACAATTTTGCAATCAAACTTTACCAAAGAGCATGGACTATATCATTTCAATGGCTATTTATCAGATGATCGTTTTCTTTATTTTAGGTGCTGGTTAATTCTTATAGGAAAAGAATTTTTTGAGGGCACATTACAAGAGATTGAAAACTTCGTCAGTTGTACTGTTTGAATAAATTGCTCAATTAAAGCGTGAATAAAAAATGGGGCTTATCGTTAAGCCCCATGATTGATCATTTTTTTACAAATACTTTCTTATATATTTCTCTCGGCATTTCAGCAAATTCGACACACAGCTGAATTTCCAGACCTTGAGCTGAATAGTCTTGAAACGACTGTAAAAATTGTGACAGATTTTCCGTCATTAAATTTTTTTGTTCTTCACTGCGTCCGCTTAAACCTTGTAAACGAACAAAGATGAATGCTTGTTGATTGTCTCCAAAACCGATCAGATAATCTGAAACTGATTGAATACGCGACTTAATATCATGTGCATCGCTGACTAAGCCCGTATCAAACAAAGCATGATTTAAACCCAACATCAATTTCTTTTGATCTAAATTCTGAATATTGTCTGAATAATCAATAAACATTTGTGGCATCGTGTTAACCATATGAAAATATTATAGATTAGTATTGAGTATAACATCCCTACTCTAGAAACTGTAAAATTAACGCAAATTTATAACTTTAGTTGTATATACTTCATTAAAAAATAAGCAAAAATTTAGATATAGCACTATTATCAAAGCATTGGTTATCAACTTTTTGCTTAGAATTCTCCACTCCCAAAATCTTGTTGAATGTAACTTTCTGATCGTTGCATCATATTCATTAATTTTTATTTCACCACCACGACGTATACACTACCTCATAACCAAGGCAGGTATACTGAACGAAAAAATAAATTTAGCGCCATAATAACTTCGGAATAAAATGACATTTCTCATCTAACCAACATAGTTTTTCTTGAGTTTCCAATCGATCATGAAGTCCCATTAAATGTAAAACATAACGGTCTAAATCACTGGCATCGACAGGTCTTTGGCTACTTATTCCCTTTTTCGGCATTTGATCATACCAAATCAGGATTGGTACACGATAACCTGCTTCGGTATCCGAACTATGACCTACATAATTGAGTTCATGACCCACTTGATTTCCATGATCAGATAAAAAAGTAAAAGATCTAAAATCAGCCCTTTTGGACAAAAGCAAATCAAACAGTTTAGAAACAATCCAATCTTGATAAAGGATACTATTATCGTATTCATTACGTTTTAACTGAATAAAATGATTGATTTTATTTTGCTCTAGCGTCCTTTCAACCTCATCATTTGTCGCATCATTAAATTTAGAAAACTGTTCAGGATAACGTAACTTATAATTTGGGTGTGAACCAATCAGATGTAGAATAATGAGCTTACGAGGCGTTGGATCATCTAACGCAGCTTTATAAGCTGGAAGAATATTTTCATCCAATGAACGACTACTCCGACCGGACTGTTTATTGATAAAAACCACTTCGTCGGCATAGTTTGCAAATAATGATGAGATATAAACATCATCTTGATTACTGATCCAATACACCTTGAATCCTGCAGCTTTTGCATAGCCCATAATATTTTCTGGTGCTTGGTCATCCATCGCATTGCGTGTGCCATCATTAAATAAATAACGTAGCGATTGAATGGTTGAAGATGCAGGCGAATAACCTCGACAAAATACTTTGAACTGCCCACTACGTTTGCTTAATTCAGGTGTTGTATTTCGAGGATAACCGCATAAGCCAAAATTAAAACTGGTAATACTGTCTGTTAAAACCACTGTATGGGTTTGCTGTTCAGCAAACGGTTTACGTCTATCCAATCTTTTTTCTGCGTTGGACGTCCAAGTTTGATGTATATGATGGTGTTGTGAAACACGTGACTGAAAATCTTTAATTTTGCCATAATATCCAAACCAATAAGCAAGTGGATGCAAAGCAAAAGAAGGCTTAAGTACGTAACTGACCACACACAGTAATATCAAAAAACCGAGGATTGAGCGCCCGACGATACGCATTGGATAAATATGGTGATGTGGCTGATCAAAATATTTGAATAAGACTAAAAAATACAATCCTAATGTGGTTAAAAAGCACAAAAGTAAAAATCCAAACAATCCAACATGCTGTTGTATAAACTCTAAACTTTCATTGAATGTGGTATTTGCAATCGACTCAACAATTAAATAGCCTTCTGCATCACTGTTAAATAACCACCAGCTCAGTGAAAGTAAGGTTGTATGCAAGAAAAAAATAAACCACCAAAGTATCGCGGATATTTTCCAAAACAATTTTGACTTGCTACTCGCTTGGAAGCATAACCAAACACCTGGCATTGCTAAAAATGCCAAACGTAAACTATCCGCCCAGCTTCCAGCAAAGCCCAATGTGAAAAAGACAATCAAGACAGGCAAAAGCAAATAAAATGCAAAAAACCATCGTTGTATATCTATCGGCAATTGATTAAATCGGCGCATAGCACTTAAACGCTTCAAACTTTGAAAAAGTAATGTTGAACGAGAGCAGCAACACCAATCGTTAAGAATACCAGTGCACCAATTTTATGAATCAATGAAATTGGAAGTTTTTCTGCTAGTTTGTTGCCGATAAATACTGCTGGAGCATTCACCAACATAATTCCCAAAGTAGTCCCTACTGTCACCCAGCCGATACTGTCAAAACGAGCAGCTAAAGCAACTGTTGCAATTTGGGTTTTATCCCCAATTTCTGCCAAAAAGAACAGCACAAATGTTGCACCAAATACACCATATTTTTGCCATTTATTGATACTTTCGGATTCATCCCCCAACTCATCAGGAATAAGCATCCATATCGCCATCCCAATAAATCCTAATGAAACAATCCATAGCAGTACAGTTGGACTCAATACCGTGGTGATCCATTGACCCAATATGGCTGAAACACCATGATTGACAAGTGTGGCTAAAAAAATCGCCAATAGAATGGGAATGGGTTTTCGAAATCGTGCAGACAGAAGCAGAGCTAAAAGTTGAGTTTTGTCACCCATTTCAGATAAGGCAACAACAGCAAGAGAGATAAGGAAAGCAGACATCATAATACTTTTCTCTGGCTAGCAATAATTCCCAATGATTTATAACTCTAGCTAGCCAAAGCAGAGTAACAAATCAAAGGTCTTGCCAACAAAAAGAAATTATGATCAAAAAGATCTTTTGGTTCTTTGCTATGATGACCATGCCCATTTGAGCAATTATGTTGACCATCACCTTTTTACCCGAGGTAAAAAGCGGCTACTCCCCAATGAAGTTTAGTTATCATAAAGAATACTTGACCAATTTTCAAACATAATTTTGCGATATCAAAGTTTCACATTTGATCTAGCATTGCGAGCCTGCAATAGTATGTTTTTACTCGATCTGTACAACTTATAGCATCTGAGATGCAACGCTAGAGTTGATGATCAATTCTAAATTTTCATAATCATCAAATTGTTCAAAAGAAACACTTCAATCTATCGATGTTCGTGTATGATAAAATCAGCACAACTGAAAGCTGAGATTATAATCCTCCATATGCTTATATTCTGGGAATATCGCAATATACGAATTAAGTAATTTTTTCTCAACTTATTCATACTTCCATCATTAGAAGGATTTTTATTCGACAAACAGTAGGGCTAAACGCACTTGGTCATATCCCATTTTAGGGCTGGTCAACTCTACGATTGGGCGTAATTTTATCGCACCATCATCATTAAAATGACTTGGATCTTGCCGTTTCATTAATTTTTTATAAATTGTCCGTATTTTCTCGACCACCTCTTCACCCGGATTAGCAACAGAAATATCAAGCCCTTGTTCCTTATGCAGTCTCGCCAAATGATTGATGATTGTTGCTGGGGTTAAACCTCGCTCAATGGCAATATCTTGAATTTCGTAGCCACTTTCAAACAACTCACGCGTTTCGTCCAATGTGGCTGAAGCATAGTTGGCTTTACCGTTATTACGCGCCAATTTTTTTTCATTGCGTTCTATTTCAGTGGCGTTCAATGTCCCACCACAATGGCGAATAAAAGCATTATGTTGGGGTGTTAAGTCAACCTCCGCATAGTGCTGTTCAGCTTCACAGGAAAGCTCTTGAAAACGACGATCTGCTTTGATTGCCAAACTATCAAGTTCTAATGCTTGATCGTTGAAGCCAAGCAATCTAAGCCCCTCTATTGATTTTAACCGTGACAAAGCAACATAACCTTGTCCTTTTTCAAAAGTATGACTCAAATTAATTTCAGCAGCTTCTAAGGTCATGCCTTGTGATTTATGAATAGTAATTGCCCACGCCAAACGTAATGGAACTTGTTGTAAACTGGCAATGGTTTTACCGCCTTCATTGTCCACTGACCAAGTTTCAGGAGCGACCAATAAAGTTGTTCCATCGGTCATTTTCACCTTGGGCAACATCCCCATTTCATCATCTTCTTCAAAACCAATCACTTCACCTAAACTGCCGTTGATATATCCCATGTCAAAATTATTTTTAACAAACATCACTTTGGCATGTTTTTTTAATGTCAGTTCTTCAGGCGCACGAACTGAAGATTTTAATGTTTCTATCAGCTTTTCATTCCCATCTGTCACTGCAACAAATTGATGATCATCACCCTCAATTGCATTTAAATGCTGAAAATTGATGCTATCCACATCCATGTTGTGCGTATATAAACGGGTGAACATTTCACCTATATCTTGATGACGCGTATTTTGTAAGGCTTGAATATGTTGTGGCTGAATATTCTGTGCACGAATTGCATTGAGAATATCATTGAGTGCAGAATCATCTTGACGATGCTGTTCAGTCAAATAACAAACCCGAAATTTTGCCTCAACCCATGCATTAGACATAAAACAAAATTTATCACGATTCAGCTCATTATTTTTTCCTACAGGCGGAAGCTGAAAGAAGTCGCCAGCAGCAATCACTTGAATTCCACCAAAAGCATCATCAGATTCTTTAAAATATTTCAAAACTTGATTGACCAAATTTAACTGTTTGGCATGCAACATTGAAATTTCATCAATAATCAATACTTGAGCATTTTCCAGATGCTCTTTGAGATATTTACGCTCTTTCATCCTCTTCAAATCATCGTCTGAAAGCGTATCTTTAATGCCGATACCAGCCCATGTATGAATGGTCATTCCATTCATATGCGTCGCTGCAATCCCTGTAGAGGCTGTAATTGCGACAGGTATTTTACGGACTTTTAAATAATTGATGTATTGATTCAACGTATAGGTTTTTCCTGCACCAGCAGAGCCAGTCAAAAAGACATTTTCACCCGCTTTCATGAGTTTGAGTGCAGTTTCTTGTTTCATAACAGCCTTGAATTACCTTAACAGGATGGGACGGCTATAGCCTAACGATTTTTAATTAAAAAGTTAAGCCAAAAATAGCTTAGAAAAAAGAATAGACCCTGTTGACGATGTTTATAAGTTACCGAGTTCTTCATTCGGTTGAATACTACTTTTCCATTTTAAATGTTGATTCACATTTTCGATAAATGCCAGTGCCTTGCTTATATAAGATTGATCTGGAATATGATTATTAGGCAAGCGAAGTTGATCAAAGCTCAACTGCCCTAATTTATAGTAACAACCTAAAGTCATGACTTGATTGGGTTCAGCTATATTTGACATATGGAATGCTGCATATTCACGCTCCACTATTCTGGTGCTGTAGGAGACAGCTAAACAATGTTTGAAAACGACTGACTCTTGAGTAATTCGTTGTAGACTGTTGAGTTCCTCATAACACCAATCTTCAAAATAAATCTTTTGCATCGGCGCAATGCGATTCCACGAATCCACAGTAATTTTTTCTTTGAGTTTCGACATTGTCGTAACAAGATCATTGTGCAAATGCCATCGCTTCGCTTGTTGATAAAGACCAGACCAAGTCACATTACGTTCGATTTCATGATGCGTATTAAATAAATGCATCACATAGTCCAGAACAAAACTGTCATAAATACTATAATGCGGCATTCGATCGGTATTGATATGTTTAAACTTCTTACGAAAATCATCTACCTGAATATTATGTTCGCGCATTTGAATAAAAAAATCAGGATGTTGCTGCAACTGAGGATCGATGAATCTGATTAATGGCGCAGGTAATTGATTGGCAATATGCTGAACAAACAACATAAATGCCTGAACAACACGACTAATTTTGACAAATATTTTCTTATAAGATTGGGCTTGATCACCAAGGATCAATGTAGCGAAATCCAACCATTCTTCGATATATAAATAAGAATTTGAAATCAACTTTTGCTGTGATTTATGTTCACTGACCGATTCTATAAAGCGGTAACGGCTATTTTTGGGATGATTTTGCCATTCATTTGTAATGGCAAATGAATGGCATTCTATTAAGAATAACCGTGCAGCACTATTTTTAAAATATTTTAATACAGCCAATATTACTTCAGGAGAGATTTTTGAAGTATCAATGAGACTTAATACCGTGATTGTCACTCTAACGTTTACATCTATAATATGCCGACTAATCCAATCATTAACCTGTTCATTTTGTTTATATAGCCAATTCACAGTACGTTTTAAAGCAAATATCGGCAATTTTACAAGTTGATCCAACTCCCAATATTCATCCTCTGCCTGCAAAAAATGTTGTTTACTCAATAAGTCCTGATACTGCCAAAAACCACGTTTCATATGCTTGGCATATGCCAGCATTTGTGGAAACTCTTGTGCATGTTTCGACAATAATTGATAACTTGTAAAATATTGCTCAATCTCGCACAAACGTAATGACTCGGGGTGAAAAACTTTAAAAATCCGAAAAAAATGTTTGGGTAGGAACTGGTCTAATGCAAAAATAGCCTGATGGAATTTTGGAATAAATTGCTGGATAGATAAGAACGTTTGCCCCAAGACAGAATTAATCAGCAATAAATGCTTAATATTAATTTCCACACTTAACGGAATAGCTTTACCATATTGAGCAAAATCAGAAATATAAGCATGATCAAAATAGTTATAATGGATTAAAATTCGATCAATCTGCTCAGCATCTGCTTGATTGATATTATACAAATACTGCTCTACTCTGTTTTCACCATCAATCCAATCAAAGATCTGCTCAATCAATGTTTGACGAAGAATTTGTGCTTTGGTTTTTAAATCAGTGGGATGAATTGCATCATAAGATTTGGTATAAAAAAATACCTCTTGCGACACATATTGAATCAGTCGCTTAGGATAATGCGGTGACTCAGATAAATGTGCCAGCTTATCCTGATCAAACTCAAAAGACAGCCCTGCTGTCTCATCAAATTTAATCTGCAATAATTGGTTGGCTATACCGATTTTGTGCTGTGCATGATCAAATTGGAAAAAGTTATCTGCATTCACCGCTTTTAAATAGTGAAGCTGATCAAGATAAATACGCTCTAAGCTTGCTGAAACTTGAATTAATTCTTGTGCAGCAAGTTGGTGTCTGTTTGGCAGCTGATCTTGAACTGTCTGCACCATAATCTGCTTAATCCGTCTCTTTAAAATTCTATCGAGTTAAATATTCTATGCGAACCATTTAACAAAACAAATCGTATTAGATTATCTTTTGCAAAAGTTTGTTAAGTCTCTGTGGAGAATTTCACAAACGATTTACATTGTGGGTTTAAACGAAAAGGGTTCTGCTATTTTGAACAGCAGAACCCTTTCAAGCAACAGTGGCAATTCTGACAGAATTTCAAATTACATGTTTACAGTTTCATTAAGAATGTACTGGTTTGATTCCCATACGATCCTCAATCAAATCGTAACACCATTGGAAAATAAAGGTATAGATTAAAATACATGTGGTCATCCCTAAGTCCAATAGGACCGCCTGCCACAATGTCATATCCATTGCATAAGCAACCATTGGAATAGTCGCCAACATCAAGCCACCTTCGAAACCAATGGCATGCAGGATACGCACGCCAATAGTACGTTTAAGCTTTCTTTTATGCTCAAATTTCTCGAAGAAATGGTTAAAAATCATATTCCAAACTACAGATGTCACAGCCATAGCCACACCCAATACACCTGTAACTTCCATTGGAACTTCAAAAATAAAACTTAATGCAATCGCTATGATCACCAATAGGATGATTTCATAGCTCAATGCATGAATAATCCTTCTTTTGGAAATCATCATTTAAAACTACTCTTTTTGTTTCGACTGTTGCATTATATTTTTATAATATTGATCAATCGAGTCAGATTCTTTCAATTTTATTGAAAGATTAACTTTATTCTCTTTGCGATATTTCTTTCATTTTCACATGATCTCATTTACTAATGGCGGTCCAATATGAATATCAATCAAGAACAGTTGATGATTTTTAAAACAGTCATGGAAACAGGTTCTTTTTCTGCTGCCTCAAGACAGCTTGGAAAAGTTCCATCTGCGGTCAGCATGTCGATCGCCAACTTAGAAATTGATTTAAATCTTAAACTTTTTAAACGGGTCGGACGCGAACCTATACCAACATCACAGGCACAGCTTCTATATGAAAAAACCGAACAACTTCTAATTGAAATGAATCAATGGAAACAACAAGCAATTGCCCTCAGCGAAGGTTTGGAATCCTCACTGAATATTGTGGTGGTTTCAGAGTTGGTACATACCGATTGGACCGAATATATTGCATTGCTTGCTCAACAGTTTCCAAGTTTACAAATCAACATTTTTTCTGCGCCACAAGAAGATGCACTTAAAATGCTCATGAATCAGACAGCGCAATTGGCGTTGATGTTTGAACGTGAAATGTTAGAAAGCCGCGAACAATTTGTTGAGTTAAAAAAAGAAGCTTTAGTGCCTGTATCTGCAATCAATCACCCTCTATCTGCCCACTCAAAAGTAAGTTTTGAACAAATATTGCAATCCAGACAAATTGTTGTCGCCAGCCGAGATCGCACGATTAAACCAGAGTTACTCTATTCTAAAAATTACTGGCGTACTGACAATCATCACTCAGCTTGTTCGCTGATCTTAAAGGAATTAGGTTGGGGAGTACTTCCCTTAGAAATGTTTAATGAAAACCCAGAGCTCAAACATAAGTTAAAAATACTTGATTTGCTCGATTTCACACCAAAATTTGAATATTTTGTTGATTTGGTTTGGAGTCGTGAGAGTAATTTAGGTTCAGCTGCTCGTTTTTTGATTAATCACATTCGAAATCAAAGAATTCATACAAAATAATATGTCTTTCAGTACATTTTCCTATTTTGCTGAAATCGCATTGTGTTATAACTAAATCACAAATATTTTAACTAAGAAATAACCGGTAATGACTCAATCTGCATTAGACCAATTAAAACGCTTAACCACTATTGTTGCTGATACAGGTGATTTAAACGCTATTCAACAATTTCGCCCGCTAGATGCAACGACTAACCCTTCACTGATTACAGCTGCCGCTCAACAGCCTGAAAGTCGCACCTTGATTGAAGATGCTTATGCACAAGCTAAACAAGAAGGCTATGCACTTGATGAACTGGTCGAACGTACCATTGATATTCTGACAGTAAAACTCGGTGTAGAAATTTTAAATCTTGTTGAAGGACGAGTTTCTACGGAAGTTGATGCGGCACTTTCTTACAATACCGAAGAAACAATTGCGAAAGCCAAAGAACTATTGGCGCTGTATCAAAGCTACGGAATCAATCAAGATCGAATTTTGATTAAAATTGCATCTACTTGGGAAGGTATTCAGGCGGCTAAAGCACTTGAAGCAGAAGGCATTCATTGTAACCTGACTTTATTATTTGGTTTACATCAAGCCAAAGCATGTGCTGACGCTAAAGTCACGCTGATCTCTCCATTTGTTGGGCGTATTTTAGATTGGTATAAAAAAGCTGAAAATGTTGACAGCTACCCGATTGATAAAGATCCGGGTGTACGCTCTGTCAAACAGATTTATCACTACTACAAACAGAACCAAATTAAAACAGAAGTTATGGGCGCAAGCTTCCGTAGCGTAGACCAAGTTCTAGGACTTGCTGGTTGTGATTTACTGACTGTTGCTCCTGCACTTCTTGAAAAACTGGAAAATGATCAACGTACAGTAAGCGCTCAGTTGAACCATGAACAATCACATCAAGATCAAGCACATCAAGAAATTTCTAAAGCTGAATTTAAACAGCAACTTGAAACAGATTTGATGGCATTCCAATTATTACAAAGTGGAATTGATGGCTTTATTAAAGCCCGTGAACAATTGGCTTTATTATTACGCCAATCCTTTGGGCTTGAAGCTGATTTTATTGATTGAGTTTCAATCATTCACAGTGTTTAAAATGCACTAAAATTGCTCACATTCTAAAGCCGAGTTTGTTATCATAAGCACTCGGCTTTTTTTATTCGCTTTTCTTAAACTGTGAGAATATTGTGTTTGGTATTACGGATGTCGTGACATATATATTAGGGACAATTTTTATCGTCATTCTCCCGGGTCCAAACTCGCTCTATGTGATGTCCATTGCGTCAAGATTTGGGATTAAAATAGGCTATATCGGCGCGTTTGGTGTTTTTACTGGTGATTTAATCCTGATCCTTTGTACCGTATTGGGTGCTGCATCCTTATTACATGCCTTTCCTTGGTTATTTGTAATTCTTAAAGTTGTGGGCGCGACTTATTTGTCCTATCTAGGAATTCGATTATTAATTGCCAGTGTTAAAACTTGGCGTAGCACACCACAAACGATTCAATCAGATGCTCTCTCATCAACCACGACTGAACAATTTCATCCTTTTCGTACAGCATTGACGATCAGCTTGTTAAATCCGAAAGCGATTTTATTTTATTTGTCTTTTTTTGTGCAATTTGTTGACCCAGATTATCCTTACCCAGCGCTAAGTTTTGCTGCTCTTTCTGTGATTCTACAAATCATTAGTATGAGTTATTTAACCATTTTAATTTTTTCTGGGGTTAAACTCGCAACCTTCTTTAACACCCGCTATAAAGTTGCGGCAGGATGTGTTGCAGCGGTCGGTCTATTGTTTTGCGCCTTTGGTATAAAGCTCGCAGTTTCGACCATGTAAAAGCATATAATGAGTTGGGTAAGCTTAAATTTAAAGCGTCTTCCACATTTAGGGGTATACAGCTTCGAAGGTTAAAATTGAGCATTACTTTGTTTGTAATGCAATAATGGGGTTAAACAAAAAAAAGTAGTTAAGCAAAGTGAAGCATCGCCTAAGTCAGGATCAAGTAATGTTAATGTGTAGAATTGCTTGATCATAAAAAGCTTGAATTATCCAGCAATGATAATAAATTCAATTTTTCTATTTGCTTTTGATATTAAATTCTAATTAACGCTGTCAGCTTTAAAATGATCCATGTATGATGGATGCATTTTCAACCATTCAATCAAATTTAAAAGCAAGGGATCATGCAAAAGCTTCTCCAAGACTTCTCAGTACCTGCCGTATTTGCAGGCTTTATTACTTTCCTTATCGGTATCAGTGTTTCAGCTGTTTTAGTGATCCAAGCTGCACAATTACTTGGCGCGAATCCAGAACAAATTACCTCTTGGTTTTGGGCATTAGGTCTAGGTATTGGTCTCTCAGGTTTAATTCTGTCTTGGAAATTTAAATATCCTGTTGCAACCTCATGGTCTACTGCTGCACTCGCATTAATCATAGCAACAGCAAGTGGTTATTCACTTTATGAAGCAATTGGCGCTTTTTTAGTATCAGGTTTGCTTACAGCTGTACTTGGATTTTCAGGTATTTTTGAAAAAATCATCAATTATATTCCACAAAGTCTGACCAGTGCGATGTTGGCTGGAGTATTGCTAAAATTTGGAATTGCCTTATTTGCCAGCATGCAAAATGACTGGGCTTTTATCCTCAGTTTATTGGCTGTGTATGTGATTACAAAACGTTTATGGGCACGTTATTGCATTGTCATCACAGTGATTGCAGGGATTATCATCTGCCCATTCTTTATGGAGTTTCATGTTCCAACGCTTCACTGGGGATTGGCAAAACCTGTATGGATGATGCCTGAATTTACATGGTCAGCAATTTTAGGGCTAGCGCTACCACTATTTGTGATCAATATGGCATCTCAATACTTACCTGGGATAGCGATGATTAAAAGTTATGGCTATCAACCGCATGTCAATCAGTTAATAGGTTGGACTGGAACCGCTCAAACGTTACTTTCACCTTTTGGCTGCTATACCGTGAATATTGCTGCAATCAGTGCCGCAGTAAGCCTAGATGATCAAGTGCATCCCGATCCATCTAAACGTTATATTGCTGGTATGAGTTGTGGATTTTTCTATATTTTAATGGGCTTGTTTGCTGCCACCTTAACCAGCTTATTGATGTCGTTCCCGCACTTATTTATCGTTGCTTTAGCAGGTATTGCTCTATTTGGTACGATCAGCCACAACATTGCGATTGCATTCCATGAAGTTAAAGACCGAGAAGCTGCATTACTGACCTTTCTCTTTAGTGCCTCAGGAATACAGTTTTTCGGTATAGGTTCTGCTTTTTGGGGACTTTTATTTGGTTTTGCCGTTTCGTTTATCTTAAATTTTAGAGTCAGAAAATAATCAAACCCGATAAGGTGAGTTGCTTGACTTACCTTATCTAAAATTTAACTGAATAAATGTATTCACACCTCTACTGTTCAAAACAATAACTAATCATATTGAGCAGGGGTATATGAGTAAAAACAAAACACTGCTTTGTTTACAGCGCAAGAATAATGTTCAACAAAAAAAATGGGTTATGTAATGTGAAGCACCGCATACGCAAATCGATTTAAACTTTAGATGTAATGCGTCGCATTGCAAGTTTTATATCATCAAAAAATAGACTCATCACACTAATTTATTGATCTAAAAATTATATTTATGTATGTTTTTTTAGCATATTGACTGTAAAAACACCAATACAAAGAAAGGGAATTTTAGCTAAAAAAAAGCTTACCCTAGGATGGATAAGCTCGAAACTTGAAACAACAATAGAAACTTCAAAAAAGAATCTGGTGCAGATTATAGTGATGAATAATTACTCAAACCAATATTTAAAAAAACTTAGTGAATAGTTTTTCTTACAAAATAAAATTAAACTGTTCACAATTATAAAAAATTAACACTAAACACATCACGCTTTTTAAGCATAAAAATATATAACAATCATCAAACTTTCCAAACTTAAGACTAAAGTATTAGATTTCTGGATAGTTACCTGTACCCTCAGGCCAAGGTGTTAACAGTTCAAACCCTGTTTCTGTCACAGCAACCATATGTTCCCACTGTGCAGATAAAGATTTATCTGCTGTCACAACAGTCCAACCATCTTTTAATTCTTTGACACTGGCTTTACCCGCATTAATCATAGGTTCAATGGTAAATACCATGCCTTGTTTAAGCACTAGCCCCTGTCCTGGTTTTCCATAATGCAATACATTGGGCTGTTCATGATAAATTTTACCAATGCCGTGACCACAATATTCACGAACAATACTATAGCCTTCACGTTGACCTACACTTTGGATGGCATGCCCAATGTCTCCAAGTGTTGCACCGGGTTTTACAGCATGAATACCTGCAACCATTGCCTCATATGTAGTTTCTACTAATTTTTTAGATTCAGGCTTTACAGTACCCACATAATACATACGACTGGTATCACCAAAATAACCATCTTTAATGATTGCTACATCAATATTAATAATATCGCCATCATTCAAAACAGTATTTTTAGATGGAATACCATGACATACCACTTCATTGGGAGAGATACAGGTGGTTTTTGTATAACCATAATAACCCACATTGGCTGGAATAACTTTGAGTGTATTCACAATATAATCATTACAGATGTCATCCAAATATTCAGTGGTTACCCCTGGCTTAACATATGCACCAATCATTGCTAAAACTTGGGCAGCTAAACGCCCTGACACTCTGAGTTTTTCAAGGTCTTGTTCAGTTTTGATGGTGACTGTTGAAGCTTTCATTGGATCTGTCCGCAAAAGTGAACCGATATTATATGCTTTTTCGATTGCTTTAGGGCTTTTTCTTGTTGATGATGAGAGTTAAAAATGTCGATTGGTACGCATAATTATAAAAATAAGCTTTAAACTACAAATTTGCGTTTTTTAATCCTATAAAATTTTCTTTAAAATTGGCTTTTACAAATTTAACCAAATTAAGCGCTGAATCATTCACATAAATATAACTCATATGGTTAATTGGTTAAAATTTATAAAAAACAGGAATATTACCCATAAAATAAAATACAAAAAATCTCGCATTTCCACTAAAATCGCTGTTTTGCGTTTTTAACCACACTTTATGACTAATCTCCGTACCAAGGATATTATTGCTCTAGGGTTCATGACTTTTGCCTTATTTATTGGGGCAGGCAATATTATCTTTCCACCCATTGTCGCTCAACAAGCGGGTGAACATGTATGGCTAGCAGCATTGGGTTTTCTAATCACCGCTGTAGGCTTACCTGTCATCACCATTATGGCGCTTTCAAAAACTGAAGGTTCGATTGCAATTTTAAGTTCTCCTTTAGGCAAAGTTGCAAGTTTAATCTTGACTGTAGTGTGTTACTTATCAGTCGGTCCACTTTTTGCTACACCACGTACCGCTACAGTTTCGTATGAAATCGGTTTTTCATCTTACTTTGGTACAGGTGGTACTCCGCTATTTATTTATAGTGTGATCTACTTTGCCTTTGTTACTTTAGTGTCTCTTTATCCAAACAAACTGTTGGATACCGTAGGTCATATTCTTGCACCTCTTAAAATTATTGCACTTGCCATTCTTGGTATTGCAGCCTTTATCATCCCGACTGGTTCAATCTCGCCTGCCATAAATAATTATGCAACTAGCCCTGTTTCTGAAGGCTTTGTAAATGGTTATTTAACCATGGACACTTTAGGTGCATTGGTGTTCGGTATCGTGATTATCCATGCCATACATTCTCGTGGTGTCACCGACAAAAAACTGGTAACTAAATATGCAATCATTGCAAGTTTAATTTCTGGCGTAGGTTTAACACTGGTTTATATCAGCTTATTTAAGCTCGGTTTAGGTAGCCATGATGCAGCACCAAATGCAGCAAATGGCGCCGTGATTTTGCATGCTTATGTTCAGCACGCTTTTGGTGATCTTGGCTCATTATTTCTTACTGCTTTGATTTTTATCGCATGTATGGTCACTGCGATCGGTCTAACATGTGCATGTGCTGAATATTTCTCTGAGTTGACTAAGATTCCTTACAAAGTTTTAGTGATCATTCTGGTTTTATTCTCTTTAGTCATTTCAAATTTAGGTTTGACTAAATTGATTGCATTTTCTGTACCGGTTCTCAGTGCGATTTACCCGCCCGCTATTGTCGTTATTCTATTGAGCTTCTTTTGGAGTAAATTTAATAATCCAGCAACAGTGGTTGCACCAGTAACTGGCGTTGCATTCTTATTTGGAATTATTGAAGGTATTAAAGTTACGGAATTTAAAGATAGTTTACCGCTATTGATCCAAAACTTACCTTTAAATGAACAAAACCTTGCTTGGCTTATTCCATCATTGATTGTTTTAATTATTTGTGTCGTTATCGATAAAGTTAAGAAATAAAGCGTCTTAGCCATCGTCCTTAAAATTTGATTTTACCCAAATCTAATTTTAACTGTGATCAATAATTGTCATGTTTACCCAACAGACTGTTATTGTTTGCGACACAATTTAAAATCATTCAATGTATTGCATGTGATTAATCACACACTGCTAAAAATTACTTTTGCATTCTCAGTTTTGTTGATCATTTTTATTCTTTAGATGACAAGAACATTCCTTGAATATACATAGCAACCAACTGATTAAAGTTTAACCATAAAAACATATCAACTTACAATTTGCCGCAATAAAATATAAATTTTCATTATTGATCATAATTTCTTATAAAATTTGCATAAATATTGCATAACTTTCATCGACTTTAGTCAAAATTCTCTTGCACTTGTTATAAGTTCCTGTATTTTAATTTGATAACCACTTCACACTTCTTCAACAAAAAATACACTATTTAAGAAAAAAATCACTCATATTTTCATTTTTTATAAAATAAGTCATGTTTGTAATAAATATGTCATAATTATTTTGAATAATAGAGGTATTTGCTCTTGAAATAATAATTAAATGTGGTACAACTAAATAAACCAATCCAGACTAAAACAATTTGGTTTTTGTCGAGCAGACAGGAGGTATGGAGATGTTATCATTACATTTCAACAAGCAAGTCTTCATTAATTCTTTGAAGGCAAACACAAAATTAGTCACATATTTGAGTACAACAATTGCCCTTTTGGCTACTCTGCTCATCCACGGACTTATTCAAGGCAATTTAAAACCTGAATATTTTGCTTATGCATTAGCGGTATCTGCGGCTTTCTATATTTGGGACGTTGTAGATCATAAATCGCGAAAACTCGCAAAAATCACTGAATAAAAGATGGATGCCAAGCATCCATCTTTATCTATAACAAAAAATTATAATAATCCTTTAATCATCCCTAAAAGCAAGATTCCTGTCGCAAAAATCTCTCCAATCACCAATAAAATCATCGCTAAACGAAGTAAAATTTTCGGTAAATGTACAGCACCTAATTGATGAGGTTGCTTAAATTGGTTGGTCGTATCTTTGAGCCAACCATGTAAAACATAACTTGCAATAGAAAAACTAAAAAAAACTAAATTTACGATCACACAGAGTAAATTAATTATTTCCTGGAAACTCGAACAATACGCCATCACAGCTAAAATCAAGCTAGCAGGCGCGTAAAGCAAGCTACTTCGATGTGCTATATCGACATAGTAGTGTGCTCTGGCAAGTTCTGAACGACTGATCTGGACGTACTTCCAGACACCTGTGAGCATCCCTACCCACAAATAAACCCCACTAAAAATAAGTGCCAGTTTTACCGATAAATTTAAAGTGATTAAATCCATTTAATAAAGTTCCTATTTTTCCTTATCACATTCAGATCTGACTTAAGAGTCATCTTTCAAACAAGTTTCTTTTTAGAACTTGTGTAAAGTAGTTTTAAATTGAACAGCTTTGGATTGTACTATGACAATATATGAAAATTTAACCATAAGCTGCGCAGATAGCTATAGCTTAAGTGCACGTTTTTATCCGGCAAAACAATCAACTCAGCACTTACCTGTACTGGTTTGCCCTGCTACAGGAATTACACAGGGCTTTTATCATCATTTTATCGAATGGCTTACTCAACAAGGTCTAGATGTGATGGTCTTTGATTTCCGTGGTATTGGAGACTCATTACATGGACCATTATCTCAATCCAAAGCAAGTATTCAAGATTGGGGACAGCTCGACATTCCGGCCGCCATTGAGTCACTTTTAAACAAGACAGGAAAGAATCAACTGACTCTCATTGGTCATAGTGCAGGGGGTCAGTTACTCGGTATTGTTCCAAATTATAAGAAAGTCGCACAAGTTATTTCGATATCTGGCTCTACTGGTCACGTCAAAGGACTTAAAGGTCGTACTAAACGCTTAGCACCTGTCATGTTTAATTTAGTCTTCCCAATTTCCAATCGCATCAAAGGCTATGGTGCAACTAAAATGCTCGGCATGGGAGAGAATCTACCGCAAAAAGTAGCACAGCAATGGGCTGAATTCTGTAGCCAACCAGGTTATGTAATAAATGCTGTAGGTAAAACCGTATTTGAAGATTATCATCATGAGATCGAGTGCCCTATCACCTCTTATTGGTCTTCAGATGATGAGATTGCAACTTCCACTAATGTAAAAGACCTGCTTCGTCTTTACCCTAAAGCCGTAACTGATATGATCGAGCTGAGCCCACAACAACATGGTCATAAAGTGATTGGGCATATGTCAATGTTTAAGAAAAGCCATCAAAATCTCTGGCCAATCATGACCCAAAAAATATTTAATCAAAAACTTTAGTTTTCAGCACTTAAATACGTAATCCTGTTTAAGTGCTCTTTTTATTCAAAAAAATGCCTCAGGACTGAGGCATTTTTATCAAGGATGAATGATTTAAATCACTTTACAAACAATGATTATGAAAACTGTTCTGGACGAGTAATTTTTACCGTTTTGATTCGATTCTCATCCATTTCAATCACTTCAAACCAAATCCCTTCATGCTCTATTTGCGTACCCAAATGCACATCGCCTTGCGTTTTATCGAGAATTAATCCAGCGACGCTAAAGTAGCCAGAATCCTCTTGAACAAGGTCAAGCATTCCCAACTCCAATTCAAGTTGATACAAATCAAGCATACCTGATGCCTTCCAAGTGTTTTCATCCACTTTAATCAGCTCCAACTGTTCATCTGCATCTGGAAACTCACCTGCAATGGCTTCAAACACATCAAGCGGAGAAATCAAACCTTGAATATTTCCAAACTCATTACTCACCAAAACCAATGAACCTTTGGAAGTTCTTAGTGTATGAATTGCATCAATGACCTTCATTTTCTCAAAAATAAAGATGGGACGATTACGTTTCAATAAAGCTTGAAGCTGTTCTGGCTCGTCCAATACATCAATTAACTCTTTAGCACGAACAACCGTAACCACTTTGTCTAATTGCCCACGACAGACAGGGAATAAACTATGCGGTACAGCTAAAATTTGTTGACGTATGCTCTCTGCATCATCTTCTAGGTTAATCCATGAGATCTGAGTTCTTGGTGTCATAATCGATGCTACAGAACGTTCCGCAAGGGTAAGTACGCCACCGACCATATAACGTTCTTCATCACCAAACGCTTTTTGTGCTGCTAAAGCTTCAGGGCTTTGCAATAAATCAGCATCTAACTTACTGCCCATCAATTTTAGAATTGAATCCGCAGTACGATGACGCAATGGCGTTTTAGCTTGATGTTTTTCAGCATTACGGCTTGAGAATTGATTAAATGCTTCGATTAAAATCGCAACGCCAATACCTGAGTAGATATAGCCTTTCGGAATATGGAAACCAAAACCTTCCGCAATCAAGCTAACCCCAATCAACAATAAGAAGCTTAGACATAGAATCACCACTGTAGGGTGCTTATTTACGAATGTCGTCAATGGCTTAGATGCAATTAACATTACAATTACAGCAATCGTAACTGCCGCCATCATCACATAAATATTATCCACCATACCAATCGCAGTAATCACCGAGTCTAGTGAAAATACAGCATCTAAAACAATGATTTGGGCAACAACAGCCCAGAAGCTGGCATATACAGCAGCACCTGAACTTTTGACTTCAGGCTTCCCTTCCATTTTTTCGTGTAATTCAGTGACAGCTTTATAAACGAGGAACAATCCTCCAAATAATAAAATTAAGTCTCGTCCTGAAAAGGATAGTCCCCCAAATGCAATTACAGGTTTAGTTAAAGTGACTAACCAAGAAATAATCGTCAATAAACCTAAACGCATGATCAACGCCAAAGAAAGACCGATGACACGTGCTTTATCTCGTTGTTCTGGAGGAAGTTTATCTGCAAGAATGGCAATGAATACCAGGTTATCGATACCCAGTACAATTTCTAAAACGATAAGGGTTAAAAGTCCAACCCAAATTCCAGGGTCTAATAAAAATTCCATTATTAGATCTCCCGATTATTCTTATAAGTATATAAATTGGAGAAAAATAAGCTTAACCTACACGGCGACGGATCCATGAATGATACCTTTTCAACTAAATTACTTTAATTATGCACAATATCGACGACTTGTAATTATATTTCATGAAATTTTTACATTTATTTAATCTTTAAGTATTATCGATTTTTTCAAAGCTACATCTGATTATCAAGCTTTCGCGCTGTTGCCAATAAGAGATTCAATAACTTTAGAAAATAGTCGAAGATTTCGATAAATTTTAATTATTTTTCACCTGTTGATTTTATTGATTTTTTTAAATTAAAAATTGATATATTATGCATTTATACAAAAAAATTGTGAAATTCATTGGCTACAATCGACAATATTTTTCATAAAGCCAACTTGGTTTTTTTTATTTTTCAGATATAATAACAATTGATGTTAATTTGTTTAACAAATAAACCTATTTTGTTGCAAAACATTGTTGAAATTTATGGCTTGAATCATGGAAATAAAAACGTTGAACAAAGTTCTTCATGATTGTTTTTCAAACAATGGCTAAACCATCTTTCATTTTGATTAGCAATAATCAAAGGGGTTCACTGTCGATTATAGTATGATTTTTTTAAGAGTAACTAATCAATTCAGTTTTTTTAAAAAAATTATAATGCACTATAAAGACTGTAAAACATGAAACTGGTAATCAAGCAATTGCATGAAGAAGCAACTATTTTCCGCTATATGAAGTTGTCACCTATTCATATAAAAACTGCATTTTAATGTATTTTTGGAATAGTTTAACTTAAGTTAATTTTCTAGATGGATCTATTTTTCGTCGATTTTTCTAGTTTTTTGGCATTAAGTGTGACGCACATATTGATTCAGATATTCGAAATAAAATATTATTAGTGCTTAACATATGGCAATAATTACAAAAAAACAGGGACATTCAGATGACTAAGAAATATTCAAAATTTCTGCCTTCTGCGGAAAATTTTAATATTGAAAATTTTCCTTATTATTGGGTTACACAAGTCCATGCTCAGTACGTCTTAAACTTAGATCAAGTGCTCAAAAAGTATGGGGTTGATAATTCACGGCGTCGTTTATTGGTTTCCTTAGAAGCCAAACCTGATGCCAGTGTATCTGAGCTTTCCGAAATGATTGTCTCTAAAATGTCGACAACCACAAAAATTGTCTACCGTTTAAAAGAAGAAGGGTTGGTAGACACGTATTCTTGCAAAAAAGATAAACGGATTACACGCGTCTGTTTAACTGAAGAAGGGAAACAAATAACCCAAAAAATCAATGACTTAATGGGTGTGATTTTAGAGCAATCCTTTGAAGGACTTACCCCACTTCAAATTGAAAAAACCATAGAGAATTTAAAAATTATTTTTAAAAATCTTGCACATTGATGTTGAAAATTATTCATCAAATATACTTAACTGTGGAGAGTTGATGTCATTACGTTGTTTAGGACAATAAAAGCATTCAAACTCCTCCACAGGAAATCCCTCTATAAAACTCGAAATATCAGGCTGTTTCAAGTTCAGCCACGCATCCAAGCGATGATGTGGAATCACGACAACAGAACGCTTATCTGTTCTGGGCTCATGAAACTCACTCATCATGGGATGAAAATGAGCATCCATGCTAATCATAGTTGCTGACCGAATTACTTCACCATTTTTTAACCGTGCAATTTCATATAATGCTGCAATATAAAATGCCTGACCATCCTTCCGTCTAACACCCCATCGCTGTGGCTTTCCATTGACATACTTAGACTCGTAAAACTCAGTAACGGGAATAACCCCGAATTGGCATTTACTCAATGCTTCTGTAAAACTACGTTTTTCTATCAATGTTTCATTACGCGCATTATAAGTATGCTTCCCCGCCTCTTTATCTTCAGCCCATTTTGGAATTAAACCAAAATTGACCAAACGCCACTCAAGACTTTTTTGAGCGTTAAAAAGTAATGGCATTGCAAAACTAGGAAATACTTCTGGTTGATATGTAAAAGGAATAGCAGGTAAGCCAAGTTGTTTTACTTGTATGGCTGTGATCGGTTTAAAATTAGCACACATAAAAAATGATAATGGATTGATCACATTCATTCTCTTTATTTTATGAATGTGATCTAACTCAATACTCCTGATATATTCAGAATTAACCTAAGTCCATCTAAAATAGCTTATCCAAAGATTTTTTTAACTTTCGCACTTAAACCATGGAAAAACTTATGTTTAGCATTGGCTTTTTCACTGGTCAAAAAGTTAATTTGAATCGATTGGCGCTGCCCTTCATAAGGAATATAGCCATGCCAACCATTATCAGTAACTTTAAATGCAACCAAAGAACCAGGACCAGCGCCAATCTCAGCAACATAGTTATTGATATCTTTGTCGTCATTTAAAATACGTAAACGACCATTCGGTGCATCCCATGATTCATTTAGATAAATCAGAATAGTCAACAGTTTACTTTTAGAATCACTGTGAATACGTCCATCTTTTTGGCGAGAGTAACCACGTAAAGTGATCATCATCGGATGTTCCATCACATTAACATCAAATTTATCTGTCAGAATTTGGCGAAACTCTGGTGTATCTAAAGATTTTAAAAAACGATCAAAATTAGGCTTAATTTCTACATCTTCAATATTAAAACTTCCACCTTGTTCAATCTTTGGGAAGTCCTTGATCACTGCTTGAACTTCACTGTCTGCCAACGCATTTTCAACCACAAAAAACGGATAAGGTGTCGTGACGACTTCAGCATTTTTCAGCGCATCTAATTTCAGAATTGATGTCATTTATAATTCAACATAATAATTAACTCCTTTAAATTGTAGCAGAGTTTTCATGTTGTTGGCTTAAACCAGAATCAGCGAAAACAAATTTTCTGGACTTAAAACTGTCTTTTTGCCACTTTAGAAAGCCATAAAGCCTCCGAAGAGGCTTTATGTTTGATTTAAAATCTACAGTGTAAAATTAATCACCTGTATAACCTTTTAATTTTAAACGGTATGCATGCAATAATGGTTCAGTATAGCCTGATGGTTGCTCACCGCCCTTAAAGACTAGATCATAAGCAGCTTTGTAAGCATAACCATCGAAGCTTGGTGCCATGTTGGTATATTCTGGATCATTGGCATTTTGCTCATCCACAATTTTTGCCATACGTTGCATAACCTCTTCAACTTGTTGCTGAGTTACAATGCCGTGACGTAACCAGTTCGCAACATGTTGAGATGAAATACGCAATGTTGCACGATCTTCCATTAAACCAACATTATTAATGTCAGGCACTTTAGAACAGCCTACGCCCAAGTCAACCCAACGTACAACATAACCCAAGATCCCTTGAAGATTGTTTTCAAGCTCTTTGGTTTTCTCTTCTTCAGTCCAGTTTGTATCAGTCGCCAAAGGTGGAGTAAGTAAATCATCTAAAGGTAAAGCTTCAGTTTTCAACAATTCTTGCTGACGAGCTGAAACATTACACTGATGATAATGAATCGCATGAATCACCGCACCTGATGGAGATGGAACCCAAGCACAGCTTGCACCAGCTTCAGGATGCTCGATCTTGGTTTTGTACATGTCTAAAAGCATATCTGGTTTTGGCCACATGCCTTTACCAATTTGTGCTTTGCCACGTAATCCAGCTTGAAGACCTACCATCACGTTACGGTTTTCATATGCTGGGAACCAAATTTGCGCTTTTACTTCACCTTTACGAACAAATGGTCCTGCTTCCATGAATGTATGGATTTCATCACCAGTACGATCCATAAAGCCAGTATTGATGAAAATCGTACGATCTTTTGCTTGAGCAATACAGTTTTTCAAGTTTACAGAAGTACGGCGTTCTTCATCCATAATCCCGATTTTCAAAGTTTTCGCTGGTAGACCCAATGCTTGTTCAGCACGTTCAAATAATTCAACAGCAAAAGCAACTTCTTCTGGACCATGCATTTTTGGTTTAACGATATACATAGAACCTTTACGAGAGTTCTTGTTTTCGTTTTGACCTTTGATGTCCGCAAAAGAAAGCAATGGCGTGATTAAAGCATCCATAATGCCTTCGTAAATTTCAACACCATCTACAAGGATCGCAGGGTTTGTCATTAAATGACCCACATTACGAAGCAACATCAAAGAACGACCATGAAGTGTCGTTTCACCACCAATGAGGTTCTTGTGGCTACGATCTTTGTTTAATTTACGGGTAACGGTTTTACCGTTTTTCTCGATAGATTCTTCAAGAGTACCCTTCATCAAGCCTAACCAGTTACGGTAGCCTTCAACTTTTTCTTCTGCGTCTACAGCTGCAATCGAATCTTCCAAATCTTGAATCGTCGTTACTGCTGCTTCTAACACAAGATCTTTAACGCCAGCCGCATCTGTTTTACCGATTGGACTATTTGCGTCAATTTCAATAATTACGTGCAAGCCATTATTGAGCAGTACGATTTCAACGGGTGCAGATTCTTCACCATTGAAACCCACAAATTGAGCTTCTTTTGCTAAAGTGGTTGTTGAACCATCTTTTAGCGTGACCACTAATTTTTTATCTTCAACTGCATAGCGAGTTGCATCTGCATGAGAGCCATTTGCAAGCGGGAATGTTTCATTTAAGAAGTTCTTTGCAAATGCAATAACTTTGTCGCCACGAACAGGGTTATAGCCTTTACCCTTTTCTGCGCCACCCTCTTCAGAGATCACGTCAAAGCCGTAAAGTGCATCGTATAAAGAACCCCAACGGGCATTTGCTGCATTTAGGCAGTAACGTGCATTACGCACAGGTACAACCAACTGCGCACCAGCCAATAATGCGATTTCTTCATCTACATTTTCTGTGCTGATTTGGAAATCTTCTACTTCTGGTAATAAGTAGCCAATTTCTTTTAGGAAAGCTTTATAAGCTTCAAGTTCAAATTTATTGTTGCGGTGCCATTCATCAATTTTAGCCTGAATCTCGTCACGCTTTGCTAAAAGCGCCTTATTCTTTGGGCTAAGATCGACAACAACTTGCTCAAAGTTTTTCCAGTATGTTTCACTGTCTAAACCAGAACCTGGTAGTGCTTCATTTTCGATGAAATCGTAAAGTTCTTTAGCAATCGCTAACTTGCCTTTTTGAATACGTGCAGTCATTGTCTTTCCTGATATTGCTACTTTTTATAACAAGAGTTTCTAGTATACCGATTTAAACCATGCTGAATAGTATTATCACATTCCTAAATAGTGATCATTTTAATTAAAATAAATACATACATTAACTTAAAAAATAACGATCAGAAATCCGACAATATCATCAACTTGAATGGCTATTTACAGTGTATAAATTTTTTAAAATGTCTAAATTAGACCAAAGTGCTGAATCTACGCTAATTTACTCATTTTTTAATACACTTTTTTTCCTTGAGCAAAGATTAAGCCACGAATAAAGCTAAATGTCGATAAAGTAAAGTGATATTTCTATGTAAAGAATTGTTCGATCCTTTATGGCTTGAATTTTTAGCTCAATGATTGTCTGGAAAGTATGATCAACTCGTTTTTAAGGAATAACTAAAGTGAACTGAGACACTCTATGGTTGGTTGTTTTGTTTTAAAATTTGATAAAATCAACGCAAATAAAAACCTGCTTAAAATTGGTCTCTTAAGCAGGTTAAATTTGATCAAACGAAAATCAGGCATAAATCAAACATAGATTTGAGATTTGATTTTTTTGATCTGATACAAATTTAGTTAAATGTTTTGAAACGTGCAGCATCATCAATAAATGCTTTTTCACCAGCAGGTGCTTCAATTGAACCAAATACCAATTGCGCACGAAGTTTCCAATCCGCAGGGATTTCAAAAGTTTCTGCAACTTCATCATCCACGATCGGGTTATAATGCTGTAATGAAGCACCAATACCTGCTTCAGATAAAGCTGTCCAAGCTGCAAATTGCGCAATTGCAGTCGAGTGTTCAGCCCAAACCGGGAAATTATCTGCATAAAGTGGGAATTGCTCTTGCAAACCTTTCACTACGCTTAAATCTTCGTAAAACAACACCGAACCTGCGCCAGCAATAAAGCTATTAATTTTACCAGCAGTTCCTTCAAATGCTTCAGCAGGAACAATTTTACGTAAAGTTTCTAAAACAATTGTCCAGAATTTTACGTGTGAATCACCAAATAAAATTACTGCGCGAGAAGATTGTGAGTTAAATGCAGATGGACTATGTTTTACTGCATCTTTGATGATTTCTTCAACTTTTGCTTGGTCTAAGCTGATATCTTTACCCAATGCATAAATTGTCCGACGTTGTTTGATTTGATTTAAAAATGACATAATGATAATCCTTCTTTGGCGCGATACGCCGTTTTCTTTAACATAGACAAAGTTTATTGCATGATTTTGACTGTTTCCATGCATAAATACATAACAATGTGTTCTATATTTAGAACAATATTAGAAATAGAAAGACTTTTAAACAATTATACCCCTATCCAAAATCACACTAATATACTGATTTTTATAAAAATTAAATCCATGCAGCTAATTTTAAAAAAATATTGTTGCCATTTTCTTCAAATTGTTATTGCGTAGACCACAAAAGAAATTAAGGTAAAAATCATCTTTAATTCAACACAGATCAAGCTATTCTCAGCATCTGGTACGCTAAATACTTTAAAGCATAAATTTAAACAGAAAATAAAAACTCCGCATCAAGCGGAGTTTCCAAATCAGCGAATCAGACTACAATCATTTATCTGTTTCAAATAAAGCAGCTACAAATGATTTAGCAGAGAATGGGCGTAAGTCATCTATTTTTTCACCAACACCAATAAAACGGATTGGTACATGTGTACGACTGGCAATATTAAATAGCACTCCACCTTTTGCAGTACCATCCAATTTAGTAATCGTTAGACCTGTAAGACCTACAGCTTCATCAAACATTTCCACTTGGTTAATCGCGTTCTGCCCTGTACCCGCATCCACAACCAACATCACTTCGTGCGGCGCTGTCGCATCAATTTTCTGCATTACACGTTTTACTTTGGTCAGTTCAGACATTAAATTGCTTTTATTGTGTAGACGTCCAGCGGTATCTGCGATAAGAACGTCAATTCCCTTAGCACGCGCACTTTCAAAAGCATCAAAAATTACAGACGCACTATCAGCACCATGACCTTGAGCAACAACAGCAATATTATTACGCTCCCCCCAGATTTGAAGCTGTTCAGTTGCTGCTGCACGGAATGTATCACCTGCGGCAAGCATGACTTTTTTGCCTTCACCCTGTAAACGTTTTGCCAACTTACCAATTGTAGTTGTTTTACCCACACCGTTTACCCCAACCACTAAAATCACAAATGGATTTTTATTTGGGTCGATATGCAATGGTTTTACTCGTGGGGCAAGTAATGTCACCAACTCTTCTTGCAAAGCTTTATACAATGAATGTGAATAGATCAAATCTCCACGTTCAGTACGCTCAGTTAAATTCGCAATAATGGTTTTTGTCGCTTCGACACCAATATCAGCAACTAAAAGCTGTTCTTCAACTTCTTCTAGCAATTCATCGTCAATCTCTTTCCCGCCGATCAATATGTTGACCATACCATCTGCGAAGCTTTTGCGTGATTTAGACAAACCTTCTTTCATACGACTGAAAAAACCACCTTTGGCTTTTTCTTCAGTCGCTTCAATCTGTTGTTCTTGACTATCAGCTTGAGTAGATTCCGTTTTCGGTATTTCTACTTTATTATTTTCAATAATAGGCACATTGACGGCTGGTAAACTAGGTAATGTGACATCGTCATCCCCGATATCCGCATCAATCAAGAATTTATTTTGCTGTTCTTGCATGCCGATTCCTTGAAAAGCATAGCGTTAAAAAAGAATGAGTTTAGCATAGATTGAAACATTTTTAGCGTTAAAGCAGTGATAAAACAAGCAAACCAAAATGCAACACGATCGCCTTGCTTTAACTGATTCATTTTTTAAGAATAGTTATAAATTTAGAATAATTTTTTTAGGTCATCTGTGTATATTTTGAAATCTAAATTCTTACAACTTATGCAACACTCCAAAGTTATTATTGCGCCTTTATTATTCTTATGCACTTATACTTTCAATACTCAGCTTCATTCAGCCCCAGAAAGTCAACTTGCACGTACAACTTTTGAAACCACGCTAAAGAATGGTCTAAAAGTCATTATCCGCGAAGATCACCGCTCCCCTATTGTCATGACTCAAATTTGGTATGGTGTCGGCAGTAGTGATGAATCTGGGAATGTACTCGGTATTTCTCATGTACTTGAGCATATGATGTTTAAGGGAACAAAGAAAGTTCCAGATGATGAGTTTGCTCGGTTAAGCCGAATTTATGGTGGACGTACTAATGCAGCAACCTATACCAATTACACCAATTATTATCAGCTTTACCCTAAAAAATATTTTCCCTTGGCTTTAGAACTTGAAGCAGATCGAATGACCAATTTGGTGTTGAGACAGCAGGACTTTGACCCAGAAATCAAAGTCGTTATGGAGGAAAGACGGCAAAGAACAGATGATAATCCACGTAATCTTGCTTTTGAACGTTTTAAATGGATTGCCTATCCAACCAGCCATCATCGACAACCCGTGATTGGATTTATGAAAAATCTACAAAATATTCGTTTAGATGATCTCAAACATTGGTATCAAACTTGGTATACACCCAATAATGCAACACTCGTTATTGTAGGAGATGTCAACTCAGAACAAGCATTAAAACAAGTCGAAAAATATTTTGCAGCAATCCCGAAAAAAGAACTTCCTGATCGCAATGATGTGCTGGAATTTGATCGAATGGGTTATCGACATATGGAAGTCCACCTCCCAGTACAAGTTCCAAACTTGTTTATGGCATGGAATGTTAAATCTATCGCTACAGCAAAAAACCCACAAGATGCTTATGCATTGACCATCATTCAGTCCTTACTCGATGGGGGAATTTCAGCACGTTTGCAAGATCGTTTAATTCGCGATAAAAAAGTGCTTACTGCCATTAGTGTCAGTTATGATCCGTATAATCGAGGTGACAGCTTATTTATGATTTCGGCAATACCGAGCGATGGTGTATCCCTGCCAGATGCGCAGAAAGCAATAGAAAAAGAAATGAACTTATTTAAAACAGAATTAGTTAATCAAGCCGAACTAGATCGCGTAAAAAATAACTTCGTTTCCAATTTAATTTACAGCCAAGATGATATTGGTGGTCAGGCCAACATGATTGGCAACTTAGAAGTGAATGGTTTAAGTTTTCGTTTGATGGATGAATTGCCAAAGCATTATGACAAAGTGACACCACAGGATTTAAAACGGATTGCCAATATTTATTTTGTCAAAGACAATCTCAGTAGTATGTATTTATTACCCGAAGATTCAAAAGAATAAATAAGGAAGCATCATGAATTTCAAACCATTCTCTATTTATTCATTTAAAACACCATTACTCGTATTGATCACCTTACTCTACTCAAGTGTCAACTATGCTGAAGTCGAACTTGATAACCACGAAGAAAGTGAAAACGTGATGGATGATTCCACATTAAAGGCCAATTTAACCTTACAAAGCTTAAAAAATTTAGATAAACAGCAGCAATATCAAACACCTTTTGTTCAAGACTTGGAAAATAACCAAAAAGTCAGAACTTTATTCGTTTCAACCACGGACCTCCCGATCGTCGATATTCAACTGACATTCAATGCAGGTTCTTCTCAAGATCAAGCATTGGGACAGGGCTTATTTGGTATGTCGAATATGGCTGCCAAACTGATTACAGAAGGTACAGATCAATATTCTGCAAAAGAAATCGCCTCAACCTTTGAAGGCTTAGGTGCACAATTCAATGTAACCGCATATCGAGATATGTTTGTCGTAAGATTACGCGTATTGTCAGATCCGGAAAAATTAAATCCAGCTGTCAATATGATGTTACATGTACTCAATCATGCCCAGTTTAATCCATCTGGTTTAAATCTTATCCTCAACAATACCAAAGTTGGGCAAAAACAAATTCAAGAAAATCCAAGCAGAATGATGAACATCCGTTTTTATCGCGCACTCTATGGACAACATCCTTATGCTGAACCCACTGTTGGCACCAACGGCAGTTTAAAAAAAATTACGCCAGAGCTACTACGTTCATTTAGACAAAAATTACTCGTCGCTCAAAATATGAATATTGCCATTACAGGGAATCTAACTGCTGCTGATGCGACTCAACTTGCCAATACCATTAGCCAAAATATGACGCAAGGTGAAGCAGCTGAAGTATTACCAGAACCGCAAGAACAACATGATTTTAATATTCATTACATTCCATTTAATTCTACACAAGCCAATGTCATGATGGGGCATCTGGGTGTAAAACGAAGTGATCCTGATCGAATAGCTTTAGAAGTGGCTAACCAAATGTTTGGCGGTAGTGGTTTTAATTCAGTACTTATGAAAGAACTTCGCGTCAAACGTGGCTATACCTACGGCGCATATAGCACCTTAGCGACCACTTTAGCACAAGGCTTTTTTAGCTTGAACTATGCAACTGAACAAAATCAATTGATGGACAGTATTCAAGTTGCACATCAAGCATTGCGTGATTTTGTCAAAAAACCTGTACAAAAGAAGCAACTTGAGGAAACCAAAGAAGGGATGCTACGTTCCTTTCCAATGACCTTTAGTTCAAATGCTAATATTAATGCACAGATTGCATCAATTGGATTTTATCAACTGCCTGCCGATTATTTAGCCCAATATCAGAAACAATTGAGTCAAATTACCGTCAAGCAGGTTCAAACAGCAATCCAAAAGCATCTCCGCGCGGATCGTCTCACTTTGGTTGTTGTTGCACCTACACTGGATCAACAAGCACTTAAACAAATGCTGAAAGATGATATAGGTGCCAATCCTCAAATCCAATCAGGTCAAACTCACGAAATAAAGAAAAATCCAATGCCAGATATCCCAGCATTGATCATCAAAAAAACCATTCGCCCTCAAGAAGAGTCTTTAAAATAGCTTTTGAGGATTATTCAGGATCAGTGATATCCACAGCAGGATATTCCCTAACACGCTGATGTTCAAAGTGATAAGCTCGCAACAAACGCAGATAATCAGCAACACTGATTTGATCCTGATGTTGTAATTGTTTAGCTATATTTTGGGTTTGAGGATAAGCGGCTTGTTGGGAATATTGAATCACATATTGATATTGTTCTGGGCTTATTGGACGCAATAAGGCCAATGTTGCAAGAACAATCATCAGTGCGATGATCACAACGACAAAAGAATTCAAGATTTTTTCCACAGGAAATGAACAGCATAATTTTTGAAAATAATCTTTGATTTTTTGCATGAACTACCTCTAATTACAGATAGTTTATCATTCTGAATATAAAAATATAGCGCTTTCTGAACGACATCTGAACAACACTGCAAAGATCGATGTTTTGTCTTTGCTCTATGACAAGATGAGTTGACTTTCAGAACATGCAATATGACCTTTTACCCTCTCAACTGCTCCATGGCTAATATACATGTAAAGCCCTCTTCTATTTTAGAAAAGGGCTTTAAATCAAACCAGATAAAGTTGTTAATAAGCTCAAGACTCAACGATCAAAGAATGGTTGCACGTAAGAATGCAAAATATAGAATGATTGCAATAATTGCTAAAGCTATGCATACAGCAAAAATACTTACACCGCCTTCAGCATGTGCAGGATGTAGATCGTCATCATCAGCGAGACGTCTTAATTCCCCATCATAAACATGGTAAAAGTTCTTTTTTTGCACTGGGTCTAAATTTCTGGTATAATCATAAACACGTTTTCGTTGGGCTAAACAATAATCACCAAGATGAATTTCTTGATGGTAAATTGCTTCATCCAACTGCCGACGATGATACTGAGCTAATTCAACAATCTGAGACTCAGCAGCGGGTACATCAAAAGTAAAGCCATCTATCGTGTTTGTCATTTTTGCTCTCCCTTTGTCTTAATTCTCATATTGATTTTAATAAATATTATTTCTGTTTAATGTTTAATCATGTAATCTTATTTTCGTCAAGTGTAGATTTCAAATTACTTGACAAGTAACGCAAACTGTAATATTAGTTTAATAAAGTTAAGTTAGATTAGTTAAGTATAAGCTCCGATGGGGAGCTATGTTAAAAGATCATAATTACAATAAGGAGTTACCTATGATTCACCAAATCTCTCATCAAGACTTAGAACATGTATATGCGGATGCTGTAAACACAATCCAATGTGAAATGAACTTTGTAGAAGCAGTAAAAGCATTAGAAGATGCAGCAAAAGCTGGACATGGTAAAGCAGCAATGTTTCTTGCAGAACTTTACTACCAAGGTTTCCGCGTAGAACGTGATTCTTTAAAAGCGCAGTACTGGCAAAAGATGGCCACGATGCAAGCATAAGCAAACGTCACCTAGGTGGCGTTTTTTAATGCCTGAGGATTTTTTAATTAATAAATACTTACGCATTTGATACAATTTTTATTGTTTTAATAAATGCTTACGATTCACTATAAAGTACTCACAGTTCTTAAATGTATTTCTATTACAATAACACTGGTACATAAACAGACTATCGACTATGAAGAAGTATATCCACCTCCAACCAATATCGAACGAATTGTTTATTAAAATTTCTATTCTAAAATCACTGATGTATTGTGGTGTACTTTGGGGGCTTTACCATGAAGGATGGGCAATGAAATCAGCTTCAGAAGAAGTCTACTTCCCATTTTGGCTGAATGCGGTTCAAGCACATCAGTATGCCAAGATTCACTGGCCTCACTATACACCACGCAAAATAACACCAAAAGACTTTAGAGAATCTTTATTGCCAACGCTTACCCGCTTGAACATCATGCCTGCATTATTTAATTCTTCATCTCGGAAATTCAAACTATCAACCACTCAAATGGATCATTTCTTTTTTCACAATACCGCTCAATTTCAAACGGCGTAAAGAACAAGCAGTATATTTTGATGTTTTCAAAATGTTGTAAAAAATAAACTTTATATTTTGTGACTGTAGAGTATTTGCAAAGTTAAAAAATACAGTTAATTTAAAGAGGTGCAGATTGATCAGCACCAAAGAAAAGGAAGAATAATTATGACGACAGTAGCACAAGTCATCCAAGATAAAATTGGTCACGAAATTTACACGATTTCCCCCTCTGCCACTGTATTAGAAGCCATTACACTTATGGCAAATAAAGGTATTGGTGCTGTCGTAGTCACAGAAGATACCAAAGTTGTCGGCATTCTTTCTGAGCGTGACTATACGCGTAAAATTGCCCTTATGCAGCGTACTTCAGATCATACAACTGTTGCTGAGATTATGACCTCCAAAGTCATATCTGTAACACGCAGCCATACAGTCGAGCAGTGTTTAGGTCTAATGACCGATGGTCATTTACGTCACTTACCGGTAATTGAAGCAGAAAAATTAGTTGGTTTTGTATCTATTGGTGATCTTGTTAAAGCCACGATGGAAGATCAAAGAAAATTAATTGAACAATTACAACAATATATTTCAGGTTAAGAAAAAGATAGATATAGCCCTTCAAATGGAGGGCTACATGATCAATGACTATAAATCATAATGAATATTTCAATCATTTTTCAAATTTCTAGATAATAAAAATAATCACCTGCTTTTAACTGATGATCTTCATTTAATACTGGAATAAAACAATTACATTCTTTAAAGAAATTCAGCATATCAGGACGTTCATTTTCTACATTGATTATTTTAATTTCTGGAATCTCTTTGGTCACAATTCTATACCTTTCATCATAAGCCGTACGTGATACATAAGCCCATAAAATTTTGTATTTATATTCTCGGTCAATATCAAAACTATAATCATGGGATAATACTCCTACTTTCCATTCAGGTAAAAATGGTTTTCGGTACATCCGTTGCAATATTGTTGGCTTTACCAATAAATGCATATTTACAATGATGTCAAGAATATAACCTGAGATATAGCCCATCAACGCTTTATCTTCATACTTCATCGTCCTTTGGACAATTAAACGTCCTTGTTGATTGTAGAATTTTACCTCTTCTCGGCATACTGGGTTTCTTAAATCACCTGAAAATAATCTGAAATGATTGCCAGACGATTGAATTTTTTGATTATATTCACCTTGTGAGTATAGTCTTCTTAACTCATTCAGAGATCTAAACAAACCTAATTGATTGAAAAAACGATGATCTGCTAAACCGCACGCAACAATATAATCATAGTTTTGGGTCACCTGCTGAATATTGTTTAAATAAGTTTCAAAACTAGTCGCAATGCTGTCATCCGTAGTTTTTGTATCTAGCGGGACATTCTTGAATGGTTTTATTTTAATTACTTCAAAATCAAAACCCCAACTTTGCATGCAATCTTGAATATATTCCATTTCAAAATTTTTATTCAAATTTTCGAGGTCATAATCTACACACAGCACAGCAAATCTTAATTTTTTATAAACTTTTATTTCACTTATGCCAGCCTGTCTTAGTAAGGCTTTTTTTGCATTTGTAATAATATCATCTTTTTTTAAAACTAAATCTTTCTCTTGGTAGTCAGCCCCAATATTGACAATGCCCGTTCCTTTTTTTATATCAGCCAACACATCTCCTTTTTCAGGACTAAGATAGGCTGCTCTAAACCAAGGTAAATGTTGCTCTAAGGGTATCACCGTATTTGCTATATCTCCTATTTTCATATATGGAGCTATATCAGATAGGAATGTGTTTGTCTGTTTAATTGCAAATGGATTTTCCCCATTCATTAAATTTCGAAAGAAATGTATCGTTTCGATTTCTTTATACTGTTCTACAGTAGTAATATCATCTTGAATATTCAAAAACTTCCCATAAATTGCTGATAATGCTACAGTCGGATGTGCTGAATTAGCATAAATATCTTCTGCAAGCTTTCTACCTAAACAATTTTTTAAGGAAATTTTTTCTGTTAAATTTGAAATAGGCATGACTTGAGCAATATGCTCTTGCTGCCATAAATTATAATTTATATATTTACGGTTTCTGATTTCCAATGTAATAACTCAACAATGTTATAAAATTAAGCGATGATGCTTCAATGATTTTTATTAAAAATATGCTATTTGATATAATTTACATATCAAATAAATTATGCTAATGGCGTCGTTTAAACTCTTTTTCTCCAATAAAGTTCAATAATTTCATTATGATAACAGATAAATAAAAAACCCAGCCGAAGCCAGGTTTTAGATTGTTGAATTTTAAATCAGTTGAGATTTAACTTGCCAGCAACATAGTCTGCATCTTTATCACCACGCCCAGAAAGATTGACCACAATTTTGATTTCTTTCGATAATTTCGGTGCTTCACGAATTGCCCAAGCCACAGCATGTGAACTTTCCAATGCCGGTACAATACCTTCTACACGGGACAGCATCATAAATGCATCTAAACATTCTTGGTCAGTCGCAGTTGAATATTCCACACGTCCCAAATCTTTCAAAAAGCTATGTTGTGGTCCAACACCAGGGTAATCCAAACCTGATGCAATCGAATGCACAGGCAACGGCTCACCCTGCTCATTTTCAAGTACATAGCAAGCCATACCATGAATTTGACTTGGCTTCCCTAAAGTCAATGTTGCTGAATGCTGTTGAGTATCCAAACCATGACCAGCAGGTTCCACACCAACCAGTTTAACCTCTGCATCATTTAAAAATGCCGTAAATGCGCCAATTGCATTTGAACCGCCACCTACACAGGCAACCACATAATCGGGTTGAGCACCAAAACGATCTTGTGCTTGAACTTTAATTTCATTGCCAATAATAGATTGGAAATCACGTACCATTTTTGGAAATGGGTGTGGACCAACCACAGAACCGATCGCATAAATAAAGTTTTGTGGATCTTTTAAATATTCATCAAATGCGCTATCTACCGCATCTTTCAATGTTGCCGTACCTTGCGTAACTGAAACTAATTTAGCGCCTAAAATTTTCATTTTGACAACATTTGGGTGCTCTTTTTCAATATCGACTTGTCCCATATGAATTTCACATGGAATCCCTACAAGTGCACAAGCAGTCGCCAAGGCTACACCATGCTGACCCGCACCCGTTTCTGCAATCACTTTGGTTTTACCCATATACTTGGCAAGTAAAGCCTCACCTAAGCAATGGTTAATTTTATGTGCGCCAGTGTGATTTAAATCTTCACGCTTTAAATAAATTTGTGCACCGCCCAATTGCTCAGAAAGGCGTTTGGCATAAAATAAAGGGCTTGGGCGACCAACATAATTGGCAAATAAATCCGCTAACTCATTCTGAAATTCAGCAGTTTGACGAATTTCTTCATAAGCAATGTTGATTTCGTCCATTGCCGCTTTTAAATGTGGTGGAATAAATTGACCACCATATTCACCAAAAAATCCTTGTTCATTTGGCAGTGCAATACCATTAATTTGATGATCCATATCTATCCCTCATTAAAATATAAGCCGTTGAATGAGTGGGTCTATTGACAGTTCTGCAATATTTTCGACTCAATGTTTTAACTCATACACGGCACAACTTACGAAATTGAATTATTCTAAATGATAAAAATATTATTTCACAAGGCAACAAGCCCATAGTAGAACCATTTTAGTCTTCACTATACTTGATGCTACAAGCTCGACCTTGCGTTATTCTGGCTCAGCCTATGGCTAAAATTATCTTAGACGATCATAGGCATCGACATGAAATTTAAAAATAGCTTCACTATTGTTGTATTTCATGTCTCACGCCATATACATCTCATGCGCAATTTTAGCCTACTTCAGAAGCTATTTTTTACCAACCCAAAAAACAAACTAGACCTTGATACGATCCCAAATTTAGCGTGACAAATATTTGGTCATATCTTCAATGCCCTTTAAAGTCATTGGAAACATATGGTCCTCAAATATCTGTTTAATCAAGGCAATGGTTTGCGTGTAGTGCCAGTAATTTTGTTCTTCTGGATTCAGCCACGCTGTTTTTTCAAAATGTTGACGTAAACGACGTAACCAGACATCACCAGCTTCATCATTCATATATTCAACGGAACCGCCCACCGATTTTAATTCATAGGGTGCCATACTGGCATCACCAACAACAATTACACGATAGTCTTTACCATAAGTATTAAACAAATCCCATGTGTTCATTCGTGTAGAAGAACGGCGATGATTATCTTTCCAAACGTAATCGTATAAACAGTTATGAAAATAAAAATATTCTAAAGTTTTAAATTCTGTTTTTGCTGCACTGAATAATTTTTCACATTGTGCAATATGAGCGTCCATCGAGCCACCCACATCAAATAGCATCAAAACTTTAATACGATTACGCCGTTCGGGGACCATTTGTACATCTAAAATGCCCTGCTTGGCAGTTTCATAAATAGTACTGTTGATATCTAACTCTTCAGCAGCACCCTGACGAGCAAACTTACGCAACCGACGTAAAGCCATTTGCATTTGCCGTGTACCTAAAATTTGCTCATCATCCAAATTTTGGTATTTACGCTGCTCCCATACTTTGACTGCTGAGTTTTTGCGGCTTGGTCCACCAATTCGAACACCTTCTGGGTGGTCACCATAAGCACCAAACGGAGAAGTACCTCCAGTACCCACCATTCGATTGCCACCTTGATGCTTTTTATGTTGTTCACGTAAACGTTCTTCCAACATTTTCATCAATTCTTCAAGCGAACCTGCTTTCATTAATTCAGCACGTTGCTCAGGTGTCAGATGCTTTTCAAGTAGCTCTAAATCAAACCAATCCTTTGGCAGTTTTTGAACTTTGCTGAGCAAATCATCAATATCAAAGGTGTGAATTCCTTCAAAATAATCTTTCATGGCACGATCATATTTATCAAAGAAGCGCTCATCTTTGACCATGACCGTTTTCACCAATTGATAGAAATCATCTTGATCTGCAAACACCAAGCCCTCACTCACCGCTTGGTTGAGATCAATCAATTCACGGGTAGATACAGGTACACCATATTTTCTGAGGGTATAAAATAATCGCACAAACATATGGCGATCTCCTCATTAACGACGTGACATAAAAGCTAAACGTTCAAGCAATTGAACATCCTGCTCATTCTTAATCAATGCGCCATATAAGGGTGGAATTGCTTTCGCTTTATCATGATTACGCAAAATATCTTCTGGCATATCATCTGCCATGAGTAAACTCAACCAATCAATCAATTCAGACGTTGAGGGTGGTTTTTTTAAGCCTGGAACTTGGCGCAATTTAAAGAAGACTTGCAAAGCTTCAGAAACCAGAGTTCCAGAAATATTGGGAAAATGTACTGCGATAATTTCACGCATGGTCGCTTCATCAGGGAATTCAATATAATGGAAGAAACAACGACGTAAAAAGGCATCAGGAAGTTCTTTTTCATTATTTGAAGTGATGATCACGATAGGACGCTGAGTAGCAGTGATCGTTTCACCTGTTTCATAAACAAAAAAAGACATCTTGTCTAATTCATGCAACAAGTCATTCGGAAATTCGATGTCTGCTTTATCAATTTCGTCAATTAATAATACACAACGTGATTCACTGGTAAACGCTTCCCACAACTTTCCGGGCTTAATATAGTTTTTGATGTCATAGACACGATCATCACCCAACTGACTGTCACGTAAACGTGATACAGCATCGTACTCATATAAGCCTTGCTGTGCTTTTGTTGTCGATTTAATGTGCCATGTAATCAGTTTAAGTCCTAAGCTTTCAGCAACCTGTTCTGCCAGTAAAGTTTTACCTGTCCCAGGTTCACCTTTAACCAGTAGTGGTTTTTGAAGTGCGCGAGCAGCCTTTACGGCTAATTTTAAACTATCAGTTGCGATATACTGTTCAGTACCAGTGAATTGTTGAGCATCAACAGACATAGATTACCTTTATTTTTTATTTAAAGTGGTGAAATATTTTTAGCGACAGCGTTGGCTTGCGTATTTTTATTGGTTTTGTATTTAGACCAAAAAAATCCGATGATTAATCCCAGCCCCATCACAAATGCAATCAAGGCAATGTTTGACCAAATCAATGCTGAATCTTTGGTTAAAATACCAAATAACAAGCCAAATATTGCAGGTGCAATTGCTGAGTTCGGTCCTTCAGAAATGGTGGGCGTTGCAAGAACTGCAAATACAATAATCCATGTGATCCCACCAAGTGGTGATGGCAATCGTTTTGAAATCGAATACCAGCACCATAAAATTAAGAGCGTCCCAAGAATATAGACAGAAATTGCAATATTATCTTCTGGGATCGAATCCAATAGATCTAAAAAACTTGTCCATATTCCTGATAACTGATCAAGCACCGCGTAATCCCTCTGGTTCTGCCGCATTAGGGTTAATTAAACCTTCTGGCGGCATTTGAATAAAGAAGCCTTTCGTCTTCAGTGAATCAATCACATGTAAAACATTTACTCGTGCTAATTTTCTTGATTCATTAAGTTCAAGGTGCATGACATGCGTTGCACGACCAAAAGCAATACGTACAGGTTCAGATAGTACCTCTAAAGGATCTGCACTTTCGTCATGGTCTGGATGATTAGGACGAGCCACATAAAGATACATTTCATCTTTCTTGCTCGATTTATAAATATCACAATGCATTTTAAACAACAGCTTCCATAAAACTTATGTGACAGCATACATGAAAAAAACGACAGATACATTATCGAAATTTAACGTATCAGTCGTTATTTATGATCATTTGTAAAATCTTTGAGTAAAAATAAAGCATCACATATCATGACACCACATTTACAGATCTTGTTGAAAAGCTAAGCAAACAGACCATCAAAACATGACATCAAGTTATTCATTCACTTTCATTTGCATACTTAAATAGTGAACATCGGCATGTAATAACTGAATCAGTGGTTGCGTCAATTGTTCATAACGCCACCCCAGTAGATAGCGTGGCAAATCTTGTTCTTTGCCTTGAAACACCACATGATGATACAAAGCATTCAACCACTTTTTACGCATGAGTACTTCTTTAGGGACTTGCATATCCAATGAAATTTGTGAAATTAACTCATCAACTTCAACTGTGATACCTTGCGAGGAGTGTTTAATTGGTCGTGCGATTCGTAATGGCCACTCATCCATCTCTGGTAAAAATTTTAATAAGTCTAAAATGGTTTTACCGTGCTCACGAACAATATTAGGTCGAATGCCCTTTACATTAGACAATTGAAAGTTATTCTTCGGATTAACTTCAACCAAATCAATCATCGTGGCATTTTTAAGAATAAAACTGCGGGGTTGATTCAGTGCCTTGACCATTTCTTCGCGCCACACACACAATTGTTGTAATTGCATCAATTGTTTGCGCGAATGACGATAGTTACCAATATCACTATATAACTTTTCTTTTGGTGTTTCTGAAGCAATTTCAAAGGTGAGATTTTGACAATCTTCCAATACTTGTTGATATAAGTTCTTCTGTTCCAACTGCGCTTTAACTTTTTCAGCCAATCTCATAATGTATAGAACATCATTTGCAGCATAATTCATCTGCTCAGTGGTCAAAGGACGAGCTAACCAATCTGAACGGGTCTGATCTTTATCAATCTCAATGTCTAATATCAGTTTTAAGGCATTTTGATAACTGACTTGTAAGCCATGCCCTAGGAAAGATAACGCCACTTGCGTATCAAACACATTCTCAAGATTCTTTTTATCAGCATAATGGTAGATTAAATCAATATCCTCACCACAAGCATGAAAAATATTTTGCTGCGCTTGAAAAAGTCGATGCCAGAACTGATCTAAATTGAGCGTGGTACCATCGAGTAAAAACACTTGACCATTGACATTGATTTGAAATACACCGAGTTTAGGCCAAAATGTATCAACCTTGATAAATTCAGTGTCTAGACCGTATGTTGATGTGTGTTGCATTAAATTCAACACAGATTCAAGTTCAGTCTGTTGATTAATAAATTGGAACATGTCAGTTTAAGTCAAAATGTTACATTCAAATGAAATATGATTTTACCTTAATATATAAAATTTAAATATAATATTTTTGAACTAATTTGAGATAAATGTCTTATTTTTCAATAAAATTATTTTTAAAATATCCATTTTATATATAGGTTTTAGAACTTAATGAATTGATCCTTTAGAAAAAATAACGAATCATAGACGGACCGTTCTATCTAAGGGATTTTACCTAATTTTTCTCAAAGTTATGTAAATAATTTTAAATAAAATCGAGTTTGTTTATCTTTTAAACACCTTTGAATTCAAAATAAAGTGAATGAAAATAAACAAACCCAACATCTGATGAAGACAAAAAAGTATTATTTCATCCGCATACGATTGTGTACTGCTTGACTCAGTGTATGGCTATCCACATATTCCAGCTCACCGCCTTGTGGAACACCTTGAGCAATTCTTGTCATCTGTAGTGAAAGATGTTTGGTTGCTTCAACAAGATAATGTGCTGTCGCTTGCCCTTCTACAGTTGCATTGGTTGCTAAAATCACTTCAGTAATATTGCCATCACTCAAACGCTGTACCAAGTAAGGTATACCAATTTCTTCTGGACCAATTCCATCTAAAGGCGATAAATGACCACCCAATACATGATATTTTCCACGAAAACTTCCGCTTTGTTCAATTGCCATAACATCAGCTGGAGATTCGACTACACAAAGCAGTTGATCATCACGATCATTCGAACAACAAATATCACAAACTTCATTTTCTGTCAGAGAGTGGCAAATACTACATTCATGAATAAAAGAAGTCGCTTCATTTAACGCATGCGCCAAACCAATCGCGCCTTCTTTGTTTTTCATAATCAGATGTAATGCCATGCGTTGAGCCGACTTTGGTCCAACACTTGGTAAGATCCGTAACGCTTGTACAAGCTGATCAAAACGGTCGCTAAACACCTAAGATTCCTTAGAACAAACCTGAAAGACCAGGTGGTAGACCCATTCCTGAATTGGCTTCTTTCATGGTTGCTTCTGAAATAGCCTCTGCTTGACGTGCAGCATCATTCATTGCAGCTGCAATCAAATCCTCGATCATTTCTGGATCATCTTGTAATAAATCTGGGCTGATCTCGATACGCTTAACAACATTACGGCAAGTCATCGTCACTTTGACTAAACCACCACCCGCTTCTGCTTGAACTTCAGTTTGAGCAAGTTTTTCTTTTGCTTTCTTAACATTACTTTCCATGTCTTTTTGCATGCGCTGTGCTTGTTGCATCAACATATTAATGTTCATAAGGTACTCCGAACAAAAAGTCTTTAAATAAATTTTTGTCTTGCACACATTGGCTTTTTTTTTCAAAAATCACAAATGGGCGCAAGACTGTATTTGAGCAATGACGCTTATCTTAAATTAAATCTAATCCATGAGAAAGATCACGAATAATATCATTGACATCTTCCAAACCAACAGACAGACGAATTAAACCTTCACGAATGCCCGCTGCAGCTTTTGCTTCAGGCGAAAGCTTACCATGTGTTGTTGTTGCAGGATGAGTAATGGTCGATTTGGCGTCGCCCAAGTTGCCAGTAATTGAAATAAATTGTGTGTGATCAATGACTTTCCAAGCCCCTTCTCGCTCACCTTTCACCTCAAATGAAACAATCCCACCAAAGCCTGTTTGCTGTTTTGCCGCCAATTCATGACCAACATGCTCGGGCAATCCAGCAAAGTAAACTTTTTCCACTTTCGGGTGTTTAACCAACCATTCAGCAATGATCTGTGCACTTTCAGAGTGCGCCTTCATACGCAGTCTTAGCGTCTCTAGACCTTTTAAAAACACCCAAGCATTGAAAGGACTCATCGACGGTCCTGTCGTTCTTACATAACCAAATACTTCTTCTAGAAGTTTGTGACTACCGACAACAGCACCACCTAATGCGCGACCTTGACCATCCAAATATTTAGTCGCTGAATAAATCACTAAGTCCGCACCAAATTGTAGAGGACGTTGCAAGATTGGCGTACAGAAACTATTGTCAATCGCCAACAAAGCATCATTTGCATGTGCCAAATCAGATAAGGCTTGAATATCAGCTACTTCTGCCAATGGATTGGATGGCGATTCAACAAAAAGTAATTTTGTTTCAGGGCGAACAGCTGCTTGCCATGCGCTTAGATCAGTCAAATCAACAAAAGTCACGGCAACATTAAATTTAGCAACATACTTTTCAAACAACGCGACTGTTGAACCAAAAACAGCACGTGAACAGATCACATGATCGCCAGCTTTCAAGAAAGACATCGCTACAGCCATAATCGCTGCCATACCTGAACTTGTTGCCACAGCACGTTCACCACCTTCAAGAGCAGCTAAACGCTTTTCAAACATCGTAACCGTCGGATTGGTAAAACGTGAATAAATATTGCCTGGCTCTGCACCTGAGAATTTTGCTGCTGCTTCAGCTGCATTTTCATAAACGAATGATGAAGTCAGAAAAATTGGTTCCCCATGTTCCCCTTCAAAACTGCGAGTATGACCTGTACGAATCGCTAAGGTGTCAAGTTGGTATTCAATGTCGTCGTGCTGGCTCATTTCAACTGCTCAGTCCTAAAACTGCCTTTGTAAAATATTGCCAACATTTTGAGCGTCCTATGTATTTAAGGTCAAGGTAAAATCGCAAATTATCACATACACTTCGCATAAATCTGTATAAAAATGAGACAAACATCGCTTATGACCCAAGTATCAGCCAAGTTCCAAGCAAGGAAAGCCAAGTTAAAAAATTTGACGACACGGATTTTCAATGGCAAGTCACTGGTTTTATCTCAAAGTACACCTTATGAAGTCATTGCAGAGCATCATCAAACCAAAGTACGTTACTATGCTGCGCCAGAAAAAAAGTTTAAAGAACCTTTGGTTTTTACCGCACCGTTGTCGATCAATATGGCGATCTATGATCTATACCCGTATCGCTCATTAATCAAACATTTTACAGAACAAGGCTTTGATGTTTATTTATTGGATTGGGGAAAATTAAGCTATCAAGATCGTGACTTAAACTTCCTTTACTTTATCGACGAATCGATGCCTTTATGTATCGACAAGATCCGAGAGCATTCACAAAGTGATCAAATTTCACTGCATGGGTGGAGTATGGCCGGAATTTTTGTATTACTATACAGTGCTTTACGTCAGCCCAATCATGTAAAAAATCTCATTGTACTCGCCAGTCCTATCGACAGTTATGCTTCTGGTGGAATTGGAAAACTGTATCAAAGAATCAATAGTCTGATTATCAAAAACCAAAAACTTAAAGATACACTTTATAAAGGAGGCTTACCGAGAAAACTGATCCATACTCCTGGTTTACTAAATGCGATTGGATTTAAAATTCTTGATCCCAAAGGCTGGTATGAAGGTCACAAACAATTATTACTCAATTTAGATGATCGAGCACTTTTACATGAGCATGCCACACTTGGCAATTTTCTCAATCATATGGTGGATTATCCTGGGGGTGTTAATCAAGACATGTTGTTTAATGTATGGCTCCAAAATCCACTAAAAAATGGTGTTATACAACTCAGCCGACATAAAATAGAACTTAAAAATATCAATTGTTCTTTGTTGGTGGGTGCTGGAAAAAGTGATCAAATGGTCACTGCCGATGCAGTTAAGCCTTTAATCGAATTGACAAATAGTAGCGATGTCACGTTTACTCTAATCCCTGGAGGACATTTAGGACTGATGTCTAGCCAAAAAAGTGCAGAAGAATTTTGGCCGACATTATCCAAATGGTTAGAACAACGATCGACTAAAAGTTAAGAGACAGTTATGAATACTACAGTTGCATTTATCGGTTTAGGTGCTATGGGCTATCGTATGGCAGCACATTTGCCTCAACATTTTGATACTGTTTATGTATGGAATCGAAATTTTGAAAAAGCCAAACAACATGCAACTGCGTTCGGCACTCAGGCGGTAGCTTTAGAACAGGCTGTTCAGGCTGATATAATTTTTTCATGCTTACCCACCAGCCAAGATGTTGATGATTTAATTCAGGGACTAAAAATTAAATCAGGTGCGATCTGGGTAGATTGCACCAGCGGTGTGCCTGATGCAGCACGTCAACAAGCATTACAGCTTAAACAACTTGATATTGAATTCTTGGATGCACCTGTAAGCGGACAAACCATTGGTGCTGAAAATGCCACACTCACCTTCATGGTGGGCGGATCGAATGATGCATTCCAACGCGCTTTGCCTGCAATGCAAGCAATGGGAAAACTAATTAAACATGTTGGCGATTCCGGTGCTGGATTTGCGGTTAAAGCAGTTAATAATATGATGATGGCAGTTCATTTATGTGCAGCCGCAGAAGGTTTTACCACACTCAAAGCGCATGGCGTAAATTTGCATGAGGCATTAGATTGTATTAATGCTTCAAGTGGAAAAAGTGGTGTTACTGAATCAATCCTTCCGCAACGTATTCTCAACAGAAGTTTTCCACTGACCTTTGGGCTACCTTTATTGGCAAAAGATACAGGAATTGCCATTGATTTAGTTCGCGAGGCGAAACTCTCTACACCAATTCTTGGTTTAACACAAAGCCTAATCCAAGCAGCAAACAGTCTTGCAACACCAGACAGTGACTTTTCAACTGCGGTAAAAATGTATGAATCATGGAGCAAAATTACATTAGATTAATTTTTCGTCATTGAATAATCACAACCAGCCCCTATAATCTAATCAAGTGACACACGATTATGTCAATTTTGAGGCAAACTCATGAACAAATATTTTATTGCTACACTGTCTGCTTTATCCATTTTTGTGGGCACACAAGCTTTCGCAGATAATGCACAAGAATGCAAAAAATTGCAGGATGATTACAATGTGATTTATGCATCAAAAGGTTTCTGTTTCAAAGATCCTGAAGCAAAGGCAAAATATAATAATGACAATTGTTATACAAGTAAGCCTAAATTTACTGAAAAAGAGCAACAAAAACTTGACTCTATCAAGGAACGTCAGAAAGAATTGAATTGTAAATAATTACATTCATACATTTAAGGAAGTAAATATGGCTTATGATGATCAGAATATTTTTGCTCGAATTTTACGTGGCGAACTTCCAGCATTAAAAGTTTATGAAGATGATCATGTACTTGCATTTATGGATATCATGCCACAGGCAGATGGTCACACTTTAGTTATTCCAAAAACCAAAGCCATTACATTATTGGACTTAGAACCAGAAGCTGCTGCCTATACCATTAAAATTGTACAAAAAGTTGCTCAGGCAATTGAAAAAGCTTTAGATGCAAAAGGGATTGTTTTAATGCAACTCTCTGGCGCATCAGCTGGACAAACTGTGCCGCACGTACACTTTCATCTTATTCCAAGCTCTGTACACGAATTAGGTCGTCATGCTGTACAAATGGGCGATCAAGAAAAAATTAAAGTGTTGGCTGAAAAAATTAAGTCCGCACTCTTATAAAAAATTTTCTTTAGAAATGAGGCATTTATTGCCTCATTTTTTTGCTTCAAATTCTTATTATGTATCGCTTACGTCATCAAATTGTCATTTATTCTTCACTTATATGTAACAAAGTTTACAGATACTGCATGCAAGTTAGTAAGTAGTGCTTAACCAACACTTACTGAATAAAAAAAGTATCAGCAAACCCATTGAACATGTTTTGGAGAAAACTCAATGAAAAAAGTGCTACTCGCTGCAGCCATCACTACCCTTAGCATAAGCGCAGCTCAAGCAGCGCCTACATTGTACGGTAAGTTCAACGTAAGTTTAGATCAAATCGATAAAAATAAATTCGTAGATGAAAGCGTTACCAATGTAACCTCTAACAACTCTCGTATTGGTATCAAAGGTGAAGAAAAATTAACAGATAAATTATCTGCTCTCTACTTAGCAGAATGGCAAGTAAATACAGATGGTGACGGTACTGACCTAAGTATGCGTAACCGTTATGTGGGGATTAAATCAGACGGTATTGCAACATTAAAAGTGGGTCGTTTCGATACTTACTTAAGAAATACAGCAGGAAACAATCAAGATATCTTCAATGACCTTATTGAACTCGATATGACAGCGATTTTGGCGGGTGAAGACCGTATCAATAACGTTATTGGTTTTGAAACTGATAAAAAATTATTGGGTGGTTTAGGCTTTAACATCATGTTCCAGCAAGGTGAAGAATCATCTGCATTGAAAAATGATGCAAAAGGTCAAAAAGGCAGTCGCGATGGCTTTGGTGATGGTATTTCAACATCGCTCACTTATGAAAATAAAGACTATGGTTTAGCAGCTGCTGTTGGTGGGAACTTCGGTATCGCATCAAAATACAATGCATATAGCTCTGAACTTGGTGGCAGCTCTATCTACTCTGATGCAATCCGTGTTACAGGTTCTTTAGACTTCAAACCTTTAGGTCTTGATGGATTAGTATTAGGTGCATTATGGCAAACATTTAAACCAACTGATGATACTGTTGCTGTTTCTAAAACCGCTGGCACTCCTCCAGTCACAACAACAACTTCATTTAAAGGCTTAAAAGAAAATGCATATGGTATCACTGCTGCTTATGCAATTCCTTCAACACCAATTAAATTGAAAGCTCAATATATCTCATCTACCACTGAATTAGATGGTCGTGATGATCGTCAACAAGATCTTTACGGTGTAGGCGCAGATTATAACATCAACAAGCAAGTTCGCTTCTACGGTGTAGTGGGGCAACAAAAACGTGATTGGGCTGCTTCTGCTACAGCTGAGAAAAAGAAAACTGTTGTTGGCTTAGGTATGGAATATAGCTTCTAATTCCAAATCGAAGGTTTACACAAAAAACGGCAAGTTTACTTGCCGTTTTTTTTTACAATTCCCTTTTCTAAAAATCTCGAAACTCATCAAACCACGCATTTACTATTTTTTGATCTATATCAAATTTTGAAGATTCAACAAGTTGCTGTACAGCAACTCCTGTATCTTCCCTTTCAACAGTTTCAATATTGGGCAATGTATTAATCATCTCTATAAGTTCAATAATTGATTCTTTCACATCTTGCTCATTCTGTGCTTTGGAGATTTTTTTTAAAGCAGATTTATATGCTTTGATCGCAATTTTTGCATTTTTGCTTTGCCAGCTTTCAAATGGAATTCCATATTCAGTGCTAAACCATATTGGACTTCTCAGTTTAGACACCGAAGAATAATCCAATTGTTTTTCTTTAGCCAAATGCTTTAATTGGGTATTTAATGTTTTCCCAGTTTTTTCATCAATATTCCATGCAATGAAAGAGCTTAAGTTTTCCCAAGTATTTAAAGCAGGAAAGCCTTCCAAATTTACTGCATAACGTATTCCAATACGTTCAAGTTGGTGAAGTTGTTTTAAACATGCTGTATTGGTTATATTCCCGGTTAAGTTCAAATTTTTCAAATTAGGAAACTGTAGTAAGCTTTCACAATCAAAAGCCTGACCAATTGGTTTAACAATTACATCGAGTGAACTAATTTTTGCCAAGTCAGTAATAATTGGAAGATGGTACGCGGATACAGATTGATCTTTCTCAGTATTGGGTTCTATTCGAATATGATGAATTTCTTGCTTGGTCTTAATTTCAAAAAGCTCAATTTTTCCAGAGAGATGAAGTGAATATAAACTAATATTATTACTATGATCCAAAGTCAATTTGATCAGATCATCATTACTTTTTATTGCAAGATTACGAATTTGGGCATCACTCAAATCAAGACACAACGAGCGAGAGGGTTGCCAAAAGAAATTTTCAATTACTCTCTTCTTCGACCACTCCACAAAACTAGTATCATTTCCCCAATAGTAAAAAAATCTTGGCCAATCTCCATAAGGATGCAAATGCGCATTTTGTTGACCATGTGGCGTATAAAAGGTATTAAAGACATCCCAATCGATTACAGCATTTTCACCAACAAGAACATCAAACTTTTTCTTGTCCATGCCAATTCGCCCAATCGAGAAACTCCCTTGACCAGCAGGAATTTTGATTTGATGGCTATCCGTACCTGTTAAAGAAATATAAATGGGAGTATCTCTATCCATGTTCATCCATTATTTTTCAACTGCACTATTCATTTTTGAGCTAAAACTTGAGTACTGATGATTGTGCAAATAAGTATATAAACTCAATACTAAATATATCAAGCTTAAAGCTTTAGCTTTGTTTCATATTAGCAAAGTTATGAACATGTTAGGTTTAACTCTGTATATCAGCTCTCCCAACTCAAATGATCTAAATGACCTTGATGATCTGTTTTAACCACCATCAGTTGATCAGATAATTCACTGTTAACTGTGTAATCAAACACTGCAAAATACGATGTGTCATATTTCCCATCGGGATAAAGCCCTATCCTTGTTAAATATAACTTGTTTAAAAACTGTTGTGTCTTGTCTATTGAGTTGGAAATCCCGATGTGTGCTAAGAAATCATCACCCAATTCATCAAGATGAAAATCCACATATTCTTTGACAGTCCCGTCCTGCTCACCTTCAAAATTTTGTTGAATATAAGCGTGGTTGTTTTGGTCAAATTTTTCTATATTTTCTATAAATGATTTAACTCGTTCAAAATTTTCTAAACTCAAAGTATTCGCTTCAAAATTCAAATCGATTTGAACCACTTTTCCATTCACCTCAGCATCGACTTCATAATATTCTTCTAAGTTTTCTGAGTTTATAGTTCCAAAATACGGCAAAGTATATGATGGCATTTTTATAGTCCTCATGCTTTTATGTTTAAACGATGTATTCGGCTTAACCAGATTAAATTATTTTAGACACTATTTACTATTGGTTAAAATATATGAATGGTATATTTTTGCTATTCTATTTCATATTTTCCTATATTTGTTCTTTATGGGACTTTTTCACTTTTCTTCACGCATAAAAAAACACCCTCAACAGTTAGTTGAGGGTGTTTTAAGAATTAAAAGCTGGCGATGACTTACTCTCACATGGGTAACCCCACACTACCATCAGCGCTAAGAGGTTTCACTTCTGAGTTCGGGAAGGGATCAGGTGGTTCACTCTTGCTATTGTCGCCAGCAAACTGTTATGGACTTTTTCGGGTCTTATGGGTATGCCTTACTTTGTTCCAAATGAGTTTAACAGAAGAACATTTGAGTTGGTTATTGTAACTAGCTTTACAACTAAATCAAGTTTCTTTGATCTTTTATGAATCAAATGATGCTTCACATACAACTGCTTGGGTGTTGTATAGTCAAGCCTCACGAGCAATTAGTATTGGTCAGCTTCATGCGTCACCGCACTTCCACATCCAACCTATCAACGTCGTAGTCTTCAACGGCTCTTTAGAGGACATAAAGTCCTAGGGAAATCTTATCTTGAGGTAGGCTTCCCGCTTAGATGCTTTCAGCGGTTATCCCTTCCGAACATAGCTACCCGGCGATGCGACTGGCGTCACAACCGGTACACCAGAGGTTCGTCCACTCTGGTCCTCTCGTACTAGGAGCAGATCCTCTCAAATTTCCAACGCCCACGGTAGATAGGGACCGAACTGTCTCACGACGTTCTAAACCCAGCTCGCGTACCTCTTTAAATGGCGAACAGCCATACCCTTGGGACCTGCTTCAGCCCCAGGATGAGATGAGCCGACATCGAGGTGCCAAACACCGCCGTCGATATGAACTCTTGGGCGGTATCAGCCTGTTATCCCCAGAGTACCTTTTATCCGTTGAGCGATGGCCCTTCCATACAGAACCACCGGATCACTAAGACCTACTTTCGTACCTGCTCGACTTGTGGGTCTCGCAGTTAAGCGCGCTTTTGCCTTTATACTCTACGCGTGATTTCCGACCACGCTGAGCGCACCTTCGTACTCCTCCGTTACTCTTTAGGAGGAGACCGCCCCAGTCAAACTACCCACCAGACATGGTCCTCGTCCCGGATAACGGGACAGAGTTAGAACCTCAATATTACCAGGGTGGTATTTCAAGGATGGCTCCATAGCAACTGGCGTCGCTACTTCTAAGCCTCCCACCTATCCTACACAAGTAAGATCAAAGTTCAATGTCAAGCTGCAGTAAAGGTTCACGGGGTCTTTCCGTCTAGCCGCGGGTACACCGCATCTTCACGGCGATTTCGATTTCACTGAGCCTCTGCTGGAGACAGCGCCCCCATCATTATGCCATTCGTGCAGGTCGGAACTTACCCGACAAGGAATTTCGCTACCTTAGGACCGTTATAGTTACGGCCGCCGTTTACTGGGGCTTCGATCAAGAGCTTCGCTTACGCTAACCCCATCAATTAACCTTCCAGCACCGGGCAGGCATCACACCCTATACGTCCACTTTCGTGTTTGCAGAGTGCTATGTTTTTAATAAACAGTTGCAGGGGCCTGGTTTCTGTGGCTGCCAATAGCTCAAGGAGCAAGTCCTATCACCGTCAGCAGCGTACCTTCTCCCGAAGTTACGGTACCATTTTGCCTAGTTCCTTCAGCAGAGTTCTCTCAAGCGCTTTGGTCTACTCGACCTGACCACCTGTGTCGGTTTCGGGTACGATTCCTGTGTAACTGAAGCTTAGAGACTTTTCCTGGAAGCATAGTATCAGCCACTTCACGAGTAAACTCGCTTGCTATCAGTTCTCAGCATAGAGCACCCCGGATTTGCCTAAGATGCATGCCTACAACCTTCCACCTGGACAACCAACGCCAGGCTGACTTAACTTTCTCCGTCCTCTCATCGCATTACACAGAAGTATTGGAATATTAACCAATTTCCCATCGACTACGCCTCTCGGCCTCGCCTTAGGGGTCGACTCACCCAGCCCCGATTAACGTTGGACTGGAACCCTTGGTCTTTCAGCGAACGGGTTTTTCACCCGTTTTGTCGTTACTCACGTCAGCATTCGCACTTCTGATACCTCCAGCATGCTTCTCAACACACCTTCATCGGCTTACAGAACGCTCCCCTACCACGTATACAATGTATACATCCGCAGCTTCGGCATATAGTTTTAGCCCCGTTACATCTTCCGCGCAGGCCGACTCGACTAGTGAGCTATTACGCTTTCTTTAAAGGGTGGCTGCTTCTAAGCCAACCTCCTAGCTGTCTATGCCTTCCCACATCGTTTCCCACTTAACTATAATTTTGGGGCCTTAGCTGGCGGTCTGGATTGTTTTCCTCTTGACTACGGACGTTAGCACCCGCAGTCTGTCTCCCGGATAGTACTCATAGGTATTCGGAGTTTGCATCGGTTTGGTAAGTCGGGATGACCCCCTAGCCGAAACAGTGCTCTACCCCCTATGGTATTCGTCCGAGGCGCTACCTAAATAGCTTTCGGGGAGAACCAGCTATCACCGAGTTTGATTAGCCTTTCACCCCTATCCACAAGTCATCCCCTGGCTTTTCAACGACAGTGGGTTCGGTCCTCCAGTTAGTGTTACCCAACCTTCAACCTGCTCATGGATAGATCACCCGGTTTCGGGTCTATACCCAGCAACTAAACGCCCTATTAAGACTCGATTTCTCTACGGCTCCCCTATACGGTTAACCTTGCTACTGAATATAAGTCGCTGACCCATTATACAAAAGGTACGCAGTCACCGAACAAGTCGGCTCCCACTGCTTGTATGCATGCGGTTTCAGGATCTATTTCACTCCCCTCACAGGGGTTCTTTTCGCCTTTCCCTCACGGTACTGGTTCACTATCGGTCAGTCAGGAGTATTTAGCCTTGGAGGATGGTCCCCCCATATTCAGACAAGGTTTCACGTGCCTCGCCCTACTCGTCATCATTATATGTGCACTTTCGTGTACGGGACTATCACCCTCTACGGTAGCACTTCCCAGAGCTTTCCGCTAATACACATATAACTTAATGGGCTGATCCCCGTTCGCTCGCCGCTACTGAGGGAATCTCAATTGATTTCTTTTCCTAAGGGTACTGAGATGTTTCACTTCCCCTCGTTCGCCTCGCATGACTATGTATTCATCATGCGATACCTACCTTATGGTAAGTGGGTTTCCCCATTCAGAAATCTCCGGATCACAGGATATTTGCCGCCTCCCCGAAGCTTATCGCAGGCTATTACGTCTTTCATCGCCTCTGACTGCCAAGGCATCCACCACATGCACTTAATTACTTGACTATACAACCCCAAACAGTCGTTAATCCCTACAAGGAGGATCAACAATGTGGATTTAACCACTTCTATTTGTTGCTTGTGAACTTAATCACTGTACAGCTTCAATTTAATTCATATACCAAAACGCTTGATTCAGTTTTATCGCTAGTTCTCATTTCATTCCGCTTTAACAATTGCTTGTTAAGCTTCATAAAACGAGTTAAACAATTATTTCAACTCAAATATATTCTGTTAATGATTCACTACCGCCTCGTCAGCAAGTAGTTCACTGTGATAAATCACAGAAGTTAATAAACTCTATAAACTTCAGTTCATTAATTTCTATAATCAATCTTTTTTAATCAGGTAACTGCGTAGTAGTGGTGGAGACTAGGAGAGTCGAACTCCTGACCTCCTGCGTGCAAAGCAGGCGCTCTACCAACTAAGCTAAGTCCCCAGCTTAAGATCTTAATATATCTGCTCTTCTGTGTTCAGTAGACTTGGTGGGTCTGACAAGACTTGAACTTGTGACCCCACGCTTATCAAGCGTGTGCTCTAACCAACTGAGCTACAGACCCTCAGATACATCAATGAAGAACAACTTGTTGTGGATTCTTACCAATCGTCAATCTTTCGTTAAGGAGGTGATCCAGCCGCAGGTTCCCCTACGGCTACCTTGTTACGACTTCACCCCAGTCATCGGCCACACCGTGGTAAGCGTCCTCCTTACGGTTAGACTACCTACTTCTGGTGCAACAAACTCCCATGGTGTGACGGGCGGTGTGTACAAGGCCCGGGAACGTATTCACCGCGGCATTCTGATCCGCGATTACTAGCGATTCCGACTTCATGGAGTCGAGTTGCAGACTCCAATCCGGACTACGATCGGCTTTTTGAGATTAGCATCCTATCGCTAGGTAGCAACCCTTTGTACCGACCATTGTAGCACGTGTGTAGCCCTGGTCGTAAGGGCCATGATGACTTGACGTCGTCCCCGCCTTCCTCCAGTTTGTCACTGGCAGTATCCTTAAAGTTCCCATCCGAAATGCTGGCAAGTAAGGAAAAGGGTTGCGCTCGTTGCGGGACTTAACCCAACATCTCACGACACGAGCTGACGACAGCCATGCAGCACCTGTATGTAAGTTCCCGAAGGCACCAATCCATCTCTGGAAAGTTCTTACTATGTCAAGACCAGGTAAGGTTCTTCGCGTTGCATCGAATTAAACCACATGCTCCACCGCTTGTGCGGGCCCCCGTCAATTCATTTGAGTTTTAGTCTTGCGACCGTACTCCCCAGGCGGTCTACTTATCGCGTTAGCTGCGCCACTAAAGTCTCAAAGACCCCAACGGCTAGTAGACATCGTTTACGGCATGGACTACCAGGGTATCTAATCCTGTTTGCTCCCCATGCTTTCGTACCTCAGCGTCAGTATTAGGCCAGATGGCTGCCTTCGCCATCGGTATTCCTCCAGATCTCTACGCATTTCACCGCTACACCTGGAATTCTACCATCCTCTCCCATACTCTAGCTTCCCAGTATCGAATGCAATTCCCAAGTTAAGCTCGGGGATTTCACATCCGACTTAAAAAGCCGCCTACGCACGCTTTACGCCCAGTAAATCCGATTAACGCTCGCACCCTCTGTATTACCGCGGCTGCTGGCACAGAGTTAGCCGGTGCTTATTCTGCGAGTAACGTCCACTCATCTTGGGTATTAACCAAAAGAGCCTCCTCCTCGCTTAAAGTGCTTTACAACCATAAGGCCTTCTTCACACACGCGGCATGGCTGGATCAGGGTTCCCCCCATTGTCCAATATTCCCCACTGCTGCCTCCCGTAGGAGTCTGGGCCGTGTCTCAGTCCCAGTGTGGCGGATCATCCTCTCAGACCCGCTACAGATCGTCGCCTTGGTAGGCCTTTACCCCACCAACTAGCTAATCCGACTTAGGCTCATCTATTAACGCAAGGTCACAAGTGATCCCCTGCTTTCCCCCGTAGGGCGTATGCGGTATTAGCATCCCTTTCGAGATGTTGTCCCCCATTAATAGGCAGATTCCTAAGTATTACTCACCCGTCCGCCGCTAGGTCAATTACCGAAGCAATCTCCCCCGCTCGACTTGCATGTGTTAAGCCTGCCGCCAGCGTTCAATCTGAGCCATGATCAAACTCTTCAGTTAAAATCATTAGTGACTTAAGGTCACAATTCTGGCTCATCAATTACTGACAAATTCTCTCAAATAAACTTCGAGTAATTTAAACCAATCAATCAATGATAATATTTCGATCAATCAATCAGTAAAAATCCACACAAGTTGTTCTTCATATTCTCTTAATGATCAATTTACCACCTCGTCAGTGATAAATAAGACGCAATAAACATTCAACAACTTAACCCTCTAAGCTAAGTTCGTTTGCTGTATCGCGTCGGGATGCTGCGTATTCTATATATTTTTTATAGACACGCAACCCCTATTTTGAACTTTTTCAACCACATGGTTATTTTTTCAACAAAAAGCGCAAAAAAAACTGCATTTTTCACTCATTTTTTAAGCACTTCTTTAAACTCATGCTTTTAAAATCTTAAAAAAGACCTCATCAATCAATAGTCGTTATTTGATTCTTATTCAAAAATAATCACCTGAAGAATGTGCATGTAAGAAAGCAGGGATTAATCCCGTTAATGCTGCCCGAATATCTGCACGTTCATTAATGAGTTGATGCGATCCTTCTTCAAGAATTAATAAAGTTTGCAATCTGAATTGGCGACGTACGAAATCAATATTATATTTCCAATCCACTGTTTGATCTTGAGCACCTTGTGCCAACCACACAGGTATACGACATTTTGGAAATTCTTCCATTTCCTGCATCCATTTCGACATTGCAAGAATCCAGTCCATTCCCATCATACGGGGTTGCAAAGGATCTTTTAGTCGTACAAATCTTAAAAACTCTGGATTATGATTATTGCGTTTAAAATGACGTGGAACTTCTCTTTTAATTCTACGAATAATACCCAAACCAATAGAATTGTGCCACCATGCGGTTTTAGCTGGTCTCACCAAAGGTGATAAGAGTAAAACACGATCAACAATTGGATTTTCTCTTTTTTGTGCATATTCAAGTAAATGATGCATCCAAATTGCACCACCTGTACTCTGTCCTACCCCCAACCAAGGTTTAGGAAGATGCTGTGAGTTTTTAACATATTGGTAAACAGCATGCAGCACTTGTTGATAGTGGTCAAAATTTTTAATATTTGCTGGAGAGCCATTACTTAAACCATGTCCTGGCAAATCATAAGTAATAACACTAAAGCCTTGTTCAAGGATTTCTTTAACAATCGGTTGATAGATACCACTATGCTCTAAATAACCATGTAATAAACAGACTGTTCCTTTTACTTTTTCAATTTTAGGCTTAAATACCTGAACATGCAGTTTAAACAACGGCATGTCAATAAAGCCTTGCCATTGAACACAATCTAATTGATCAAAACCATAAAGTCGTTGATAAGCCTTTATTTCTTGGTTTGGCACATAGGTACGATTTAAATTTAAAGCTTCTAATAGTTGTGGTGTGGTATCACGACTTGGTACTGGCAAATCAAGTTGTTTTAAAATTGTAGGATTTAAAAATGGGATATCCGCCATTAAGGCACCTCTCTACAGCCACTCGAACCAAACAACATATCTCGAATTGTTGCTAAAGTTTCATAGTTGGCTCTGCGGCTATGATCATAATTCTGTTTGCTTGGTTGCCATTCTGTAAGTTGAGTAGGCATTGGTGCGTCCACTGGAATGGTTTCTATACCATTCAATGCAAATAAACGACGTGTTCTAGGCATGTGATAACGATCTGTAATCAACATGACTGTAGGTGCTCCACCTTTTTTTTGTAATAGTAATGAGCTAAAACGTGTATTTTCACAGGTATTCATACTGCGATTTTCCAATAATTTTGCCTGCACCCCACGTTCAGCCAACCACTTTTGCATATAAGGTGCTTCAACGCCACTCAACACAATAGGCAGTTTGATTTTTTTCTCTAGTTCAATAGTCGTTTCCAGTCTTAGTTTAGTGTAATCATTGACAATAATATCTTTCTGATTTTTATCTAAAGTTAGACCACCACCCAAAACCACAATGGCATAAGGTTGACTGACTGGTTTTGGGAGTTCACTATTTTTATTGGGTAAGCTTTCTAAATCTTGTTGTACTTGTGAACTTGATAATTCAACGGCAGAAGCTGAGGGATTTTCATATAAAGCCTTATCATCAACCTTATATTTTTTTAAGAAAGTTAAATATTCATCCATCAGCGCTTTGTTGTCTTCACTATTTAAATCTAATAAGTTTTTAACCACATCATTAGGCTGGTCTTCTACAGCATCAGAAGCTGCATGTTCAGACACTAAAGGAATCACTGGTTTGATTTGCTCTTCATCATCTTCTTTTTGTTCTTTGGCAATTTTTTCCTGTAAAGCTCGATAACGCAATTGAAGAGCAAGCAAATCCTTAGCATCGTTGTTCTTTAACAGTTCTTCCATCAACTTTAGATAAGCTTGACGAGCAATCCACAAATCCGAACCTGGTTCTAAGTTTTCTGTTTCAGATAATGCCGCATTTTGTTGGCTTTTTGCGGCAACCTGATTGACTTCAACAGGCACAAATGTATTGAGAATCCTCACCATAAGGTTCGAATAAAATGGCGTATACCAAAATACAATCAGACAGCCAAAAAGTACAAATAGTATTGCAACCATCCGTAAAAATCTGACCATCCAATGTTGTTTAACCATATATAGACTCAATGTTAATGGTTCTGAATTAATCCCATTTCGTTAAAAAGTACAGGTTCTGGCTCTAACTGCACAGCAAACTGATCAAACACATCCCGCTGAACAGCTCGATAAGCCGCTTGAACATCTGACAATGTTGCATCCGCATAATTCACCAGAACTAAAGCTTGTTTATGGAACATGCCGACTTGATTAAGTTGCTTACCTTTCCATCCTGATTGGTCAATCAGCCAACCAGCTGCAATTTTAACGCGATCCTCTGTTTGAGGATAATGTGGAATATTAGGGAATTTTGCAATTAATTGTGAAAATACATCTCGCCCAATAATCGGATTTTTAAAGAAACTTCCGACATTTGGATATTCCTTAGGATCAGGAAGTTTACTTTGTCGAATTTGGATGACTTGTTTTTGCAAATTCTCCGCACTCAAGTCATCTGCCATTGCTGCTTTTAAATCACCATAGTTGATTTTTAAATCAGCCTGTTTCAGTAATCTAAAAATCACATGAGTAATAACATAACGATTTGGATCATCTTTAAAAATACTGTGACGATAAGAAAATTGACAATCCTGAGCACAGATGGAATGCATTTGCTCTAATTCACGATCATATACTTCCACAGATTCAATAAACTCACCTGCTTCAACGCCATAAGCCCCTATATTTTGTACAGGAGAAGCACCTACCAAACCAGGAATCAATGCAAGGTTTTGTAAACCATAAAGATGCTGTGAAGTCGTCCACAATACAAAGTCATGCCAGACTTGCCCTGCACCCACCTTTATTGTTTTACTCCGTTCATCTTCACCGATAAACTCTATCCCCTGTATATCGATCGCAACAACCAGGGCATGAATATGCTCAGGAAGAATCATATTGCTTCCACCTGAAAGAACCAGCACATTTAAATTATTTTGTTTGGAAAATTGCAGTGCGCTTTGAAGGTCAGCAACAGATTGTACTTTGACAAAATGTGATGCAACTGAGTCTAAACGGAGTGTATTAAATGGTTTAAGTTGAACCTGAGATTCAATATTCATAACTTAAATTTCATTCCTAATGTATATCAATTACTTATATTGAAACTGTTGCTGAAAAACTTGCACCCACGCTAAACTACTTGACTCACATTGATCAAGAACACGCTCAAATCCATCTGCTTCACCATAATAAGGGTCAGGAATGGCTTGCTTCGGAAAATCAGCATCATGTTCACTCATCAGCGCAACTTGCGCTTTAACAGACTGTACACCAAATTGTTGAATCGCTTGTTGAAGTAAAGATTTGATATTCGCTAAATTTTCATGATCCATTGCAAGAATTAAATCAAAATCCAAGAAGTCTTGTATTTTTAACTGTCTAGCACGCAAATCTGAAAGATCATAGCCTCTTTTTATTGCATGTTTTTGACTGCGGTGATCAGGTGATTTATTCGGATGATAATTACTCGTTCCAGCTGAATCCACAATCACGTTCAATTGCTGTTCATTACAATAATGTCGCAAGACGACTTCTGCTGTAGGTGAACGACAGATATTTCCTAAGCACACACATAAAACCTTGTATGGCATTTTGGATAACATAAACCGCCTCAAATGATCATTTCTTTTATAAGCGCTTATGTTAAGTTATTTAGCAAGTGAATCCTATAGAACCTTAAAACAATAATGTTAATTTTGTGATGACAGATTAAGGATAGTACACAATGCAGCATTTCCAATTTCAAACTGTAGCCAATATTATTTCTGGGCTAGGATCAGTCCAAGAATTAAAGACAATTTTAGCTAACAAATATAAAAAAGCCTTGCTTGTAACAGATGCAGGGATGATTCAACATGCACTGCATTTACCTGTACTGAAAATTTTAGAAGATGCTCATTTGGCTTATGAAATTTACGCTGACGTTCAGGCTGATCCTGCAGAACATATTGTTCTATCCGCAGTGGAGTTTGCCAAAAAAAATCAAGTCGATGTTGTGATTGGTTTTGGTGGAGGCAGCTCAATGGATGTTGCCAAACTTATTGCAGTACTGGCTCATGCTCAACAAACCCAAAGTATTCAAGAGATCTACGGTATCAATAATGTTCATGGACCAAGACTTCCGTTAATTCTGATTCCAACCACTGCCGGTACTGGTTCTGAAGTTACGCCGATCTCCATTGTTACGACAGGTGAAACGACAAAAACAGGAATTGTCTCACCGATCTTATATGCGGATATCGCAATCCTTGATGCCACATTTACCACTGGTCTGCCACCACATATCACAGCCGCAACTGGCATTGATGCAATGGTGCACGCCATCGAAGCCTATACTTCAAAAATAAAGAAAAACTTTTATGCTGACATGTTGGCAAAACAAGCGCTGAAACTTCTCAATAAAAACTTGAAACTTGTCTTGGCGGATGGGATGAATGTGCAAGCACGTCAAAATATGCTTCTAGGGTCAATGCTTGCAGGACAAGCATTCGCCAACGCGCCTGTTGGCGCTGTTCATGCCCTTGCCTATCCATTAGGTGGACATTTCCACTTATCTCATGGACACACCAATGCTTTGGTTCTATTAGAGGTTTTAAAATTTAATGCCTCTGAAGCCAAAGCTCACTACGCTGAACTGATGCAATGGTTAGATCCATATAGTAAAGGCAGTGTTGAAGGTCTCTGTGATTTATTTATCGACCATATGCAAAACCATCTCAACAATAGTGGCTTAACCCTAAAACTGAGAGAGTTAAATGTACAATCTCAACAACTTGAAGTCCTTGCAGAAGATGCAATGCTTCAAACACGCTTATTACAAAACAATCCTAAGGTTTTAAACTACACCGATACACTCAACATTTATCAGGCAATTTATTAGGGTCTATTGAGATTTCAACAGCACATTGCGTTATCGATTAATACGACATAAACAAGAAGTGAAATACCAACAATCGCCATACTATTGTCGAGTTTCGAAATGCAGTTGAGGAAGACTTTAATCACAACCAGCTGAATAGAGATATTTTACGAGGTCTACCTTAGGTTTTGCTGACTTAGCATCACTGAGTTTCACAAAACCTGCCAAGTGATATCTAAAAAAATCTTTATTACAAGCATCTGTAAAGTATCAACCAACTTAAAACACATCATCAGAATGCTTGCGATTGATGTTGTAAAATCATCTTTAAATACAGTTAAGCTATAAAGCGATTTACTTAGGTAATGCACTACATTTCAAACAAAAAGTAAAAACTGTCTTTTGATCATGAAAGACTAGCCTGATTCCTCTAGCATAAGAAATTGCTAAAATCCGCGAACAAATCTTCACAAGAAAAACCTTAAATTATCAACATGTGCAAAAAACAGTCAATAAAATTCTATTTTTTAATCAAATAGATTATTGCGTATTTTAGAAAATATCTATTTATAACTTTAATTATCATAATATTATTTTAATTACTTATTATTTGTATGACTGACTGGTTGATAATTTACCGTGTTTTCCGTTTAACTTCTAAAATAATTACTCTAAAATCGCCGACGATCTTAATCGGGAAATTAAGATAACAGACAGTATTGGAAATGATTCTATGAAAAAACTTACATTGGCGATTTTACCATTAGCAGCGTTTGGCTTAAACACTGTTACTCATGCAGCGACTTCAGACGGTAAAACTTTTGCTGTTTCTACAGGTTGGTTGCATGTAATGCCACAAAGTAAGGGACAAGGTGTCAATGGGAAAACAGGTAATTCACCTTACTTAGGTCCCTTGGCTAATTTACAAGCAGCTAATCCTGATGCTGGTTTTGAAGTACAAAATGCTGATACTGCAGGTTTGATGCTTGATTATTTCGTCAATGATAACGTTTCATTAGAATTAACTTTGGGCGCACCTCCTGAAATGGAACTTGCAGGCAAAGGCAGCATTAAAGTTCATGGGATCAATGTCATTGACCTCAGCAAATATGACAAAGCTGCAACTACAGATGCCTATACACCAACCATTTCTGGTCGTTATCACTTTGGCTCGATCAACAATAAAATCCGCCCTTATGTTGGTGCTGGATTGATGTATGCTCACTTCTCAAATGTTGAAACTGACCGCGCGATTAATCAGGCACTGAAGGCAAATCCTTATCTTGCTCCGTTCAATCCAGAATTGGGTAAAGTAAAAGTTGATGATGCTTTTGCACCAGTGGCTATTCTTGGTGCTGATTTCAACATCAACAAAAACTGGTATGCAACAGCTTCTGTGTCTTATGCGCACCTTACAACTAAAGCTAAATTAAATGTAAATGGTACTACACCAGCTGGTACTACAACATTGATCTCAGGTCAAAGCAGTATCGAAATTAAACCAATTGTGACTTATTTAGGTCTAGGCTACCGTTTCTAATTAATGAAGTCTGATTGAGATCAGTCTTCATTTTCTATAGCTCATTGAGTCATACTTAATGAGCTTTTTATTTTTTAAATCATCCTTAATACATATCATCCTGCGATGTATCCAACAAAATAGAATCGCTTTAAAACCATCATCATTTTGAATAAAAACAAACAACGCTCTCATCCCATAAAAGATCTTTGTCATCTCTGGAAAGTAAGACATCACTGAAGTAAATCAATTAAAATTTTTGTTAAAATATAAGGCTGTGAAAATGTCTGATCTCTATTATCCAAGTTTTCTTAGATGGTATGGTAATCCCCCCTCAAAATAATTGAACTCAAAAGTAGAAAATCGAATAATCCTGTTCAAGGAGATTTTTTATGAAAACATCTAAATATTCAGATAGCTTAATCATGAGTATTTTAAAACAAGCTGAATCAGGAACACCTGTGCCTAACTTATGCCGTGAACATGGTATGAGTTCCGCTACATTTTATAAATGGAAAGCGAAATATGGAGGTATGGATATTTCAATGATGACACGACTTAAAGAATTAGAGGCTGAAAATGCTCGTCTGAAACGTATGTATGCTGACGAACGCCTTAAAGCAGATATTCTTCAGGATGCACTGTCAAAGAAGTTATAAAGCCTGTACAACGTAAATCTCTTGCTCAGCGAGCCGTTGAACAATTCAAGATTTCAGTGAGTAAAGCTTGCTTCATCTTTCAACTTAGTCAAACCTGTTATCGTTATAAAGCTCAATTAGATGAGCAAAATAAGATGATTGCAGACTGGCTACTGAAGCTTACCAATGAGAATAAGACTTGGGGCTTTCAGCTTTGCTTCTTATACCTACGTAATGTCAAAGGCTACTCATGGAACCACAAACGTGTTTATCGAATTTATAAGGAGCTTGAGCTTAACCTACGAATTAAACCCAACAAACGCATTCAGCGAATAAAGCCTGAACCGCTTACAGTACCATCAACACCAAATGAATCGTGGTCAATGGACTTTATGCATGACCAACTGAGTGATGGTCGCAGTTACCGAATTCACAATGTTATTGATGATTATAACCGTGAGTCACTGGATATATTGATTGATTTTTCTTTGCCAGCTCAACGAGTGCTGAGGGGATTAGACCAATTAATTGCATGGCGAGGTAAGCCAAAGCGTATCCGTAGTGATAATGGACCCGAGTATGTTAGTGATTTAATGCAAGCGTGGTGTACTCAACATGGAATTGAGCATGTGTTTACTCAACCAGGTCATCCACAACAGAATGCTTATGTTGAACGCTTCAACAGGACGGTTAGATATGAATGTTTGAATCAATATTTATTTCGAGAGCTTGAAGAAGTTGAAGACTATACAACGATATGGCAACACTTTTATAATCATGAACGACCACATATGTCAGTTGATGGTAAACCACCTAAATTTAAACAATCATAAGGACTTTGCCTTTCTACTTATAAAATCAATTAAAAATGGGAGTATTACCGTATCAGTAAGATAAATAAATCTAAAATTGTATAAAAGATACGCTTTATACGAAAAACATCGTCATATCTATTCAGTCTTGTAGAATGATATGATGAGAAATTGATTAAATTTGATGTACATCGCTTCTTATTCACACTGTCATCGTTTTAATGTAAATGTCCGTTTAGCGCAGAGTAAAGTAAAATGAAACCACAAATAAAATTACGTGATCAATATGCCTTTATTTTCCCAATTCAAACACGTTGGGCTGACAATGATATTTATGGTCATGTGAATAATGTAACCTACTATAGTTATTTCGATACCGCAGCCAATGCATTATTAATTCAAAAAGCGGACTTTGATATCCATCAATCGCCGATCATTGGCCTAGTTGTAAATTCTTCTTGTGATTTTTTTCAAGAACTCACTTATCCCGAAATTATTGAAGTAGGCGTTGCCATTTCAAAAATAGGAAACGCTTCACTGACTTATGATTTAGCAATTTTTAAACAAGGACAAAGCCAAGCTTCAGCTCAGGGGCAATTTGTTCATGTATTTGTCTCTCGTGAGACAAAAAAAAGCACCCCAATCCCTCAAGATATGCGAGATGCTTTGCAGATTTATCTTAGTGAATAATTCATTTTAAGCTCTATAGCTAAGCCAGATCGAATAAACTATATTTCAAAGATAATATTTTAAGCTAAAGTATTTTGATCCCAAAAAGCCTGACTGACTTCAGGCATTTGATTTAACATTTCAATAATGGGCTGAATTTCTTTTTCCTCAACCGAGTTTGCAATCAAAATTGCCTTAATCTCAACATCTTGTTCTCCAAAAGGCTCTACGTCAAAATCTTTGGCTGGAAAGTGATAATGCTTTAAAGCTTTACTCAACTCATCCATAACATACTTACTATGTTCTTTTTGACACACCACATAAATTTCATGTTGCATTTCTGACTCAACATTGAGTGGCTTGCGGTCGATAATATGACCAATCGGACGTAGCAAAGTATTTGCAGCCAAAATAAAGAGTGTTGCCAATAATGCTTCAACAATACGATCACAGCCTGCTGCTGCACCCACGGCGGCAGAACACCATAGCGTTGCAGCCGTATTCAGACCTTGAATATTACCCTCTTGGCGCATAATCACGCCTGCACCTAAAAAGCCAATACCAGAAACAACATAGGCAATTACTCGAACAGAACCATCAGCGCCAGTTAAATTATTGGCAATATCAACAAAAATAGCAGCACCCACAGCCACCAAAACATTGGTTCTCAAACCAGCTGTACGTTGTCGATACTGTCGCTCAAATCCAATCAAACCACCTAAAATAAAGGCAGAAAAAAGACTAATCAATGTATCAAGCATGTTTGTTAATTCTAAATGTTGCATAAATTGGAGTTGCATCTATACGCTCCACAGTTATTTTAATTTATGGTCTATATCTTTGATATCTCATGAATAACGGAATAAAAATCCTTCACTGTTTTATCACATGCAAATGACAAAAGTATTGCAAAGTATTAAAACTCAACACTTTAAAGATTTTCAATTTCAAAAAATCAGTTAGATATAAATAGTCTGATATTTGAACCAAAGTTGCCTTCTTTACATTAGGGGCTGTGGACATTTCATAAATGGCTTGCGTTGTAGGTTAAAATTGAGCAGGCATGAGGAGTATACTCCGCAAGGAAATGAAGAGAATAGCGAGACTATTCTTAAGTTTCATAACGTAACCTGAGATAATTTTAACCACAGCCCCTAATAACAGGACGATAAAACGAGAGATATAAAAACAGACCTTGAGTAGGCATTTTATTTAAGGAGGAAATGTAATTTAAAAATAGAAATGCAATCTTATTGCAAGACAACATTCTCAAAAGTACCTTGCTTAATAAGTTAGAATCACTATAGATAAACTACAGCACCTCGACGAACTATTTGGCATTTTTAGATACCCCTTTGTTGAAATTGGCGCGATTATAACCACAAAGTCATTAAATAAAAACCGCATTTTTTAATTGATATTTATTTTATAAGATCATTCAACAATATTAAAATTTTGTATGCAGTCACACTTTAAGTTTTAGCCTGCCTTGTTTGATGCACTGGCAACGTCCCTGTTGCACACTAAACACCACCCATCCTCTATATATGATTATATTGAATGCAGATCAAATGTTATCGAAGAATGTATTTAACTTTTGAGTTGAATATTTTCAATCTGACCATCAAATGCATCAATCAAACTTTTTACTACGGGCTCTTGTTGAAGCATTTCAGCTGCACGATCAAAAGCACGCACTTTACGTTCTTTTTGCATCATATACGGTGTAATCGACTCGACCTCACCATACTGAACTGTAAATATCGTTTGTGACCATTGTTGCTTTAAAGCTGCTTCTAGATCATGTTGCGCTTGATTCAGTAATTTTTCATATTTTGGTGAAGTTTGAAAAATAGACTGACCATTAATCATACCCATCATCAAACCATGTTGTGCCAGTTCTTGAACAGCAGGAGAAAGCGAGCTGTTTCTAAACCAATATTCCCATTTATCAACAGTCCAATCTCCTTCTAAATCTTGAGATTGTAACGTTAATATTTGTTGCGGTGTTTGCGCATTATCAGAGGAGCCTAATTGATTCTCAGACTTAACCACCTGAACTTGATTTTCACTTGGCTGCTGTTTTTGGATAGCTTCAGCATTTTCAATATTAAGCTGTTGATCTTGTGCTTCAGGAGCTAAAAAGAACACATCCTGATTTGCTGTTGATGCTAAAGAATTTTCATTTGTACTTTGTGAATGAAGCTCAGCACCAAAGAGCGTTAAATCTGGTGCGGTAGAATCAATAGACATTTCATTTTGAACATTATGATTTGCCTGCTGATCAATGATTAGAGATGGTTCAGTAACCACAGTCTGTATTTGTGCTGTGTTTACTGTGCTATCAATATCTTCAATGAATTGCTCATTAAAAGCATCATCACTATACGGCTCATGATCTTCAATAATCTGCTGTGATAACTCATCCTCAACTGCATCAAAAGCAGGATCACTCACTACAGGGAGTGTTTGTGGCATTACAGCAAAATCAGATTTTAATGGCTCCAACTGTTGTTGAGATAGATCAGGTTCAATAGCCTCACTTTTTATATTAACTTCAGCGTCTATCTTTGCCTCATCGTCTATCTTAGTATCAATCAGATTCTGATCTTTTGCTTGTGCAAATGATTTTACAGTCTGATGAGGTTCAATATCCAAAGGTTTATCTTGAGTTTCAACTGAAAGCGCTTGCTTTTCAATATGCTGTTGTGGTTGAGAAATTACAACTTCATTGACTTGCATTGGTCTAAAAGCAAGTAAACGCAATACCGTCATTTCAAAACCTTGCTCTTGTGTCACAGCAAGTTGCAACTCAGCCCGTCCTTTACATGCAATTTGATAATAGAGCTGTAAATCTTGAGCAGAGACGATTTTCGATAACTGCATAATTTTTTGATTTATTTCAGCACTATATTTTAGGCTGAGATCTGGCAAATATTGCAACATTGCCAACTCATGTAATGTTGAAATAAATTGATCCAAAACCAGTGAAACATCTAAGGCTTGCTGTCTAAATTGTAATAACAACTGACTGACACGTTCCCGCTGATTCTGATGTATTGCCAAAATCAAATCATAAATAATGGTTCGATCTATCAAGCCCAACATTTCTTTAACATCTTGGTGATGAATTGCACCTTGACCATAAGCGATTGCTTGATCAGTTAAAGACAAGGCATCACGCAATGAACCTTGTGCAGATTCCGCAATTTGCCAAATCGCATCTTGCTCTGCTGGTATTTCTTCTTTATTTAAAATACTACTGAGGTGGTGGGTAATTTCATCCACAGCCAATGGACGTAATGTAAATTGTAAGCACCGGGAGATCACGGTAATAGGAAGTTTTTGTGGATCGGTTGTCGCAAATAAAAATTTTACATGCTCTGGTGGTTCTTCCAATGTTTTTAACAAGGCATTGAATGAGTGCGTAGAGAGCATATGCACTTCATCGATCAAATATACTTTAAAGCGACCTTGTGTAGGCGCATAAGGTACATTATCAAGCAGCTCACGGGTATCTTCAACCTTGGTTCGTGATGCTGCATCAATTTCGATGAGGTCAATAAAACGCCCTTCATTCACAGCTTTACATGTTGCACAAACTTCACAAGGTGTCGAAGTTACGCCAGTTTCACAGTTTAAACATTTTGCTAAAATTCGCGCAATTGTGGTTTTTCCGACTCCACGTGTTCCTGTAAATAAGTAAGCATGATGTAAACGTCCACGATCTAAAGCACTGGTCAGCGCACGAGAAACGTGGTTCTGTCCGACCAATTCATTGAAGTTGCGTGGGCGATATTTACGTGCAAGTACCTGATACATGGAAGCTCCTAGTTACAGGTCTAAGGATACTGTTTTTTTGACAATTAGTGAATGAAGAACTGTAGAGTTATTTTTTATTAGAGATAATTCGATCAATTTCTTCAAATTTGACGATTTTAATGACATTTCTTGAACTTTGTTGTAAGAGAATTAGCTTGTCTTGGCTTCCATCTAAAACATACCAATTTATAAGTTCTTTGTCATTTTTCAACTTCGCAACCGGCAATTTTTCAATATCATTTAATTTAATTTGTGCAGAGAAACAAGTTGTTAATGCAAAAAAGACAATGAATACAAATAGTTTAAGCTCTTTATCTTTTTTTATTTCCTTATTTGTGAATATTCCTAAGGTCAATCCAATGAGAAAACTATTCCACAGCATTGAATTGAACTTAATCAAACCAAACAAGGTAAATAAAACAACGATAATGGTGCAAATGACAATGACAAATGTTGTTTGCCAAAATTGAAATGATTCATTTTGTTTAAAAATTTCTTTATATTTACAGTCAGTTAAAATATTTTGAGTGGATAATTTGAAACGTTTTTTCTGTCTAAACTTATATGATTTTTTAATCATCCATTTAAATATATCCATTAAAAAGCCAACAACAAGAATACTTCCTGCCATTAATACAAGAACTTTCAATATTTCAAAAATATAAAATGTAGGTGATAAAATCGACATGACCCAAATTGCATCTAAAGAATAATAAAAATATGCATTGGAAAATACAGATATGGTTAATGCAACAACAGACAAGACACCGAATAATTCTGTAATTGATAATTCTCTTTTTATCATTTAATTAAAATCGAAGTTAGTTTTGCACTTTTTAGCACAATGCTTTCACAGCGTAAAGTTTATGAATCCAACCAAAGTCATTTAAAAATTAAAATTAGCCAAAACTATTATCAACTTCAAATGGTAAAATGTTAGAACTCAATCAAACACTGCTATTAAGCTCTAACTACAAGACTATCAATGCAACTAATTTACTATTTGTTTCTTATCAGGTAATGCACGCCAAACAAATACTGACAAAATTAAAAACATCACACCAGAAATACTCAATACCTTACTATGCGAATGGATAAATGCTTCTGAGGCGGCTTGTTTTACTTGTTGCACCAATGCAGGATCTGCATGCTGAATCACAGACAAAGCCTCACCTATGGATGAACTTACTCCAGCTACCAAACTCTCTGGAAGTGTAGACGGTATAACAATGGATTGCGCATAGAATATAGATAACAGCAAACCAAAAATAGCAATACCTAAACCAGCACCCAATTCATACGCCATTCCCTCAATCGCACCCGCAGCAGTCGCTTTTTCTGGAGACACGGCTGACATAATTGCAGCTGTAGATGACAATAAAGCAATTTCGACGCTAATTCCCATAAACACCATCCACACCCATGCTTGAATATTTTGAGCATTAAAATCAGTCATTGCCAAACCAAAAAAGCAGACCGCACACATCAACATTCCAATTGTTGCTACAGGTCTTAAACCATAGTGATTCATTAAGATACTGGTAAAAGGACCACCGATACTGATTGCGATCATAAATGGTAAGATGAATAGTCCAGCCTCAAGTGGCGTATAACCATACACAAACTGTAATTCTTGAGAAAGCAATAATTCAAATCCAACCAATGCAATCATAGCAACCATTGCCATCACAATACTGGTTGAAATTACAGGATTCTTAAACAGAGTAAAATCAATCATCGGCTGGACCGTACGAAGTTGATGACGAACAAAACCCGTCAGCAAACCCAAGCCCACAACAAAAACCAATACTATAGACAGATCGAATGCATATATTGATGTCTTAATCGAATAGATCAACATCAATATGGCACTAACCAAGATCAAGGCTTGTAATAGGTTTAAAGGTTGATTTGTTTGTACTGTTTGTTTAGGGACTAACCATAAGGTCAAAATTAGCACAAGAATGATAATCGGTACATTGATCAGGAAAACAGCGCCGCAACTAAAGTGCTCTAAAATAAAACCACCCAGTAGTGGACCAAAGGCCGCCCCACCGCCACCGACAGTTCCCCAAATACCCAATGCGTAATTTCGTTGCTTCTCATCCAAAAAAGTATTCCGAACACCTGCCAAAGTTGCAGGTAAAATCATGGCTGCACCGACACCTAAAAATGCTCTGGCTGCTATCAACATATAGGCTGAATTCGCAAAAGCAGCCATTAAGGAAGCCACACCAAAGATACTGGCACCAATCAACATCAGACGTTTAAAACCAATCCGATCACCCAATGCACCCATTGGTAAAATCAAACCTGCCATGATTAGGGAGTAAATATCAATTACCCATAACATCTCATTGGCGGATAATGATAATGCCGTGCTCAATGTTGGAATGGCAACATGGAGTACTGTTGCATCAATTGAAACAGGTAAATAAATGAGTACGATGATTGCGAGAATCACCCATTTGCGGTACATAACACACCTAATTAAAAGTTGGACACTTGTTCAAGTGTAGCGCATTATACCCACACTTGAACAAGTGTCCAACTTTGTTTAATATCTGTTTTGTAAATTAAGTTGAAAACCAAAGTATGAATTATTTAAATCGCGAGCAACGTCGAAACATGATTTTGGATGCAGCCAAACGTTTGGCGCTTCAAGATGGACTAAATGGTTTAACGGTACGTCGAATTGCGAGTGAAGCCCAAGTTTCTACCGGGCAAGTGCATCATCATTTTGAATCCAGCTCACACTTAAAAGCAGAGGTATTCATCGCTTTAATGGATCAGCTTGATGAAGTTGAAAATCTCATTACCACAGAGAGTAGTGTCGAACGTTTATGCTTATTACTCGGTATTGAAAATATTGAACAAACCCAACCTTATTTACGTTTATGGAACGAAGCAGAAGTTTTGATTGATCAGGATCAAGAAATTAAAAAAGCCTATAATATCGCAATGGAAAAATGGCATCTTGCTTTAGTGACAACGATTGAATATGGGAGAGGTCAACAAGAATTCAAGATATCCACTTCGAGTTCAAGCCAAGATATCGCATGGCGGCTTATTGCATTTGTCTGTGGATTAGAAGGCATTTATGAATTGGGTTTAAAAGGATTGGATAATCATTCTTTTAAGCACCATGTAGAGTTGGTGCTTAAAATGGAATTATTTTAACAACAAGGATTCAATTAAAACCACCCTTTACTGCCTTTTAAAAGCTTATCCGCACAACGCAGCGTTTCCTGAGTCAATCCCCACAGACGATAGTCACCTGTGATTGAACCAATTGCAAAATTATGGGTATAAGCAAAACTGAGTTCGCGCTGCGGATCACACCAAGCTCCAGAACCATTATAACCAATATGACCAAAGCCTTGTTTTGCACGCTTCCCCATGCTAATGACACGATGATAGCCTAGACGCCATTTCATCGGAATTGGCATGACACGATCTCTCTTAATCGATTGAATTTGACTTAATTCAGCAAAAACTTCAGGGCGAATAAATACTTTTCCATCCCAAACACCTTTATTTGCCATCATGGCATAAACTTTTGCCAAACTATTTGCAGTAAATACACCATTGGCTGCTGGAATAATCGCCTGCAATCCTTGATCACTGAAAAAACTAAAATCGCGCATTCCTTTTGGCACCATCGCATCTAAAAAGTCTTGCGGATTCTGACCAGTTAATTCCACCAATTTATCTGAAAAAGAGGGTTTGCGTTGCTTGGCTTTGTTTTTAGTTGATTTACCTTCTGCTTTTTGTTCGGGTATTGCTTTCTGAATCAAACGCGCAACACGATTTAATTCGGTGTTAGGTACACCAAAATATGCACCATCAAGTTGCAGTGGTTCCACTAGGTATTTTTGCATTAACACAGTAAGTGGCTGTTGAGTTGCTTTTTCCAATACACCTCCAACCAACCAACCAAAAGTGAGTGCCTGATAAGCAATATCTGTACCTATTGCAAAACGCGGAGTCGCCTTTTCAAGCACTTTAAGCATATGCTGCCAATCCGCCATTTCCACGGCGCTGTTGATGATATTTCGGATATCATACAAGCCGCTTTGATGGCTGAGAATATGACGTAAAGTCATATTTTGTTTACCATTTTCACCAAACTCAGACCAATAATTTACAATAGGCGTATCGTAATCTAAATAGCCTTCACTCACGAGAATATGCGCTAAGGTCGCAAGAATACCCTTTCCTGTGGAATAACAAACAGATAATGTATGCTCATTCCATTGTTCTGTTAGAGATTTCTGCCCCGTATAAATATCTATAACTTTCTCTTGCTGGAAATATACAGTTAAAGCAGCTCCACCATTTTCACATCGACCATCCTGTAAACGGCTAAATTGAATTGCAAGATCTTCAAAACGCTCATCTACATAACCTTGATAATTTTTAGTATTTGCAAAAATAATATCCGTCAAGCTACTCATTTTCCTACCCTATTTTTATTCATGCCTTTTTATTAAAAAAGCCTAAATCATCTCGACTTAGGCTTTGTATTTTATCTTATAAAGTTTTCACTACACCAGATACATGCGGTTTTTGTGACTTTTGATTACGAATCAGAAAATCAGTATCTTTGCCTGATGTTGCTGTCAAGAATTCAACCGTTGAAGGTAAATACATGGGTAATTTAAAGACAACATCTGCCTCATAAGCATCTGGTAAATTCAGACTCGCTAAAACTCTTGCTTTACTCCACATCCCATGAGCAATCGCTTGTTTAAAACCAAAGGCTTTTGCAGTCAACGCATGAATATGAATCAGATTAAAATCGCCTGATGTGATTGCATAACGACGACCTGTATTTTCAGAAACTTCCCATACCGCAGCGACTTGGAAATTAGGCTCTTTGGACTCTTTGGCTTTTTCAGAAACCACACCTTGTGTTTTTTGACGTGCCAAATAAGTGGTTAAACCTTGCATAACGATCTCATTACCTACTTTTGCAGTAGTTACAAAATCAAATTGAACACCTTTATCATGCGGTTTTAATTCACCAAATTGACACGATAAAGTTAACTGTTCATTCACACCAATTTTACGTGTCTGTTTTACTTGGTTGCGGATATGCACCAAACCCAAAATTGCAAAAGGAAATGCTTCTGAAGTCATCATATGCATTTGCAAACTTTGTGATAAAACAGCCAAATAAATTGCTGGAATATATCCATTGTTCTTAAAACCACATACTTCATTATAAGCTTTTAAATGGTTTGGATCGATTTTAAATGAGTCCACCACATATTCAACTTGCGGTAGTACCTTTTCACCTTTTGGCTTTTTAAAAACCAAACCCTGAATGACTTTTGGATAAGCTAAATATGGTTTTGGAAGTTGACTAAAATGGCGAGTATTCATACTAGACCTTTGCAAATTAATTCTTATTAAATATTAAAAAATCCAACACTAACGTTGGAAATCACGAATTATCAGTTAGAAAATGCAGTGTTTTCATACAGAAGTTAATCAGAGGCTGATTCACATCAATGAACCACACCTCTCATTTCCTGCACATTAAAACAGGACATTGCTTTAGGGATTATGCACCCAATAAGCTTTGACCACAAACACGTACGATATTTCCATTTAAACCAGTAGAAGCTGAAGAAGCAAATAGCGCAATAGTTTCAGCAACATCAACAGGTAAACCACCTTGACTCATTGAGTTCATACGGCGACCTGCTTCGCGGATTGCAAATGGAATGGCAGCTGTCATTTGAGTTTCAATAAAACCAGGAGCAACAGCATTAATGGTAATTCCATTTTTAAGTACAGGCGCTGTAAATTTAACTAAACCGATCACACCTGCTTTAGATGCGGCATAGTTGGTTTGACCTAGGTTACCTGCAATACCAGAAATTGAAGATACACAGACGATACGACCATTGGCATTTAACCCATCATTAGACAGTAAATAATCGTTGATACGTTCAGCAGCAGAAAGATTGATGTTGATGACAAGGTCCCACATCTCTTGTTTCATATTTGCCAAAGTTTTATCTCGTGTAATACCGGCATTATGAACAATAATATCCAAACCACCGTGCTGAGCTGCAGCAGCTTTGATTTTTTCACCAGCATCTGCAGCTGTAATATCAATCGCTAAAGTTGAACCACCGATTTCACCAGCAACGCGGTCTAGATCTGTTTGTTGTGGCGGTACATCTAAACAAATCACATGCGCACCATCACGCGCCAATACATGTGCAATTGCTTCACCGATACCACGACTTGCGCCAGTCACTAACGCGGTCTTACCTGCAAGTGGTTTCGCCCAATCCACATCAACAAGGTCACCTTTAGAAACACGAATCACTTGTCCAGAAACATAAGCTGAACGTGGAGAAATAGCAAAACGTAACGCTGACTCCAAGTTTTGTGCAGCATCTGCATCAACCAGAATAAGATCAGCAGCGATACCCTTTTTAAATTCTTTACCAACAGATTTAACAAAACCTTCTAATGCACGTTGCGCAATCGCCTGTTTAATCGTTGGTGCAGTTTCAGGTGTTAAACCAATGACGATAACACGACCAGAAGTCGCAATTTGACGTGCAATAGGATTGAAAAATTTGTGTAATTCTTGTAATTGTTCTGAATTTTGAATACCAGATGCATCAAATACAACGGCTTTAAACTTAGACTCTTTATCACCTTCGTTAAAAGCACCTACATTCAACCCTGATTTTGCAGCGGCTTGCTGTAGCTCTGCATTATTACCTGCATATGTATTCGCATGGATGTTACTTAAAACCTGAGCGATTTCACTGGTAAAATGTCCTTTTGGTGCTGCACCAAACAACACAGCACCCTTTACCACAGGCGTCGCAGATTCAAAGCGCTCTAATTGAATTGGTGAAGGTAAGCCTAGATTTTTAATGACAAATTTACCAATTGGAGATTTTGCAAATGCTTGGTATTGGTCAGACATGTTTGTTATCTCTCATCTCAAATTAATTTTATATAGATCATAAGTTATCTTTAAACTTCAGTGTAATATCTATGATCCATAAGTTTCTGTTAAATCATACTTGAGTTGCCAAAATGATGACTTGACCTGAAAGAATATGCAAATGTCATTTTAGTCAATTCGAGCAACCCTTGAATATGTTAATGTAAGCCCTAAGAATATTGCGAACATGCTTGGAAAAGCCTTATGAGCAAAACAACTCAAGACAATTCAAATGTTGAAAATTCTGCAACAGAATCTGTGTCAAATACATCAAAAGCTCGTACTCGTACGACCAAGACTGCAAACACAACTTCTGTAGCAGCAACTGCAGCAAGCACGACAAAAAAACCGGCTCGTGCTACAACTACAGCTTCACGTAGTAAAAGTGCTGCATCAACCACAAAAAAAGCAACCCCATCATCTACTAAAACTCAAACTTCTGGTCAACAGGACAAAACTATGAGTCAAAGCACTGTACGTCGTGTCGCAATTATCGGTGGTAACCGTATTCCTTTTGCGCGTTCAAATGGTCCATATTTCCGTGCTTCAAACATGGATATGCTAACAGCCGCTTTAAACGGCTTGGTTGAACGTTTCAACTTACAGGGTCAACGCTTGGGTGAAGTTGTCGCAGGTGCTGTTTTAAAACATAGCCGTGATTTTAACATGACACGCGAATGTGTTCTCAATACACAGCTTGCTCCTGAAACACCAGCTTACGACATTCAACAAGCGTGTGGTACTGGCTTACAAGCTGCTTTTTTGGTTGCCAATAAGATTGCATTAGGTCAAATTGAAGTCGGCGTTGCTGGTGGTGTTGATACAACATCTGACGCTCCAATCGCATTTGGTGATGGTCTGCGTAAAGCATTGCTTGAACTCAACATTGCAAAAACAGGTAAAGATCGTCTTAAAGCATTGGCAAAAATCAATGTTAAAGATTTGATGGACGCGCCAAAAAATGGTGAACCTCGTACAGGTTTATCTATGGGTGACCACCAAGCAATTACTGCTTTAGAGTGGGGTATTCCTCGTGAAGCTCAGGATGAACTCGCAGCATCATCACATCAAAAAATGGCGAAAGCCTATGAAGAAGGTTTCTTTGACGATCTAATCACACCATTCATGGGATTAGACAAAGACAATAACTTACGCCCAGACTCTTCAGTGGAAAAATTAGCTAAACTCAAGCCTGTATTTGGTAAAGGTGACGTTGCAACAATGACTGCTGGTAACTCTACCCCACTAACAGATGGTGCTTCTGTAGTACTTTTAGCTTCTGAAGAATGGGCAAAAGCCAATGGTCATGAAGTTCTTGCATATTTAACCTTCAGCGAAACTGCTGCCGTTGATTTTGTTGGTAAAAAAGAAGGTTTATTGATGGCACCTGCTTATGCCGTTCCACGTATGTTGGATCGCGCTGGCATTAAACTTCAAGACTTCGATTACTATGAAATTCATGAAGCTTTTGCATCTCAAGTACTTTCAACATTAAAAGCATGGGAAGATCCAAAATTCTGTAAAGAACGTTTAGGTTTAGATGTACCATTGGGTTCAATCGACCGTAGCAAACTTAATGTTAAAGGTTCTTCTTTAGCTGCTGGGCATCCATTTGCAGCCACAGGCGGTCGTATTCTAGCGACTGCTGCAAAACTGATTAATCAAAAAGGCTCAGGTCGTGTATTGATTTCAATCTGTGCTGCAGGTGGTCAAGGCGTAACGGCTATTGTAGAAAAATAAGTTCAATTCATCTTAAAACATAATCAAATTTAAAAAAGCATCCGTAATGGATGCTTTTTTTATGTTCATTTTTATAAGTTATAAAAAATGGTTAGCCGAAGCCAACCATTTAAAACCATCACTATTCTTAGGGAAAATAGTGTTGATTTTAAAAACGATACCCTATCCCTAAATAAGTGATTAAGGGGTCAATATCTACTTTGGTTTTTGAATGAATTAAACGATTGCCTGTATTGGCATCAATCACATCTATTTTGGCTTGATTATTTAATTTAGCATAAGACACAGAAGCGATCCCAAACCAATTACTGTCAATGTCATAGGTCGCCCCCAAACTCACGATCGGAGCAATTGCATCAGTTGTTTTGACCCGAACATAAGGATTGGCGCTGGACGGTTTCCCATCTAAGGCAGCCCCTGCCTTTCCATCCATAACATTCTGAATCATATGCCCAGCTGCAATCAAATCATTGTTAATCTGATGATTTAATTTAATATCTGTAAAACGTGAATACATCAATCCCACACCAATATATGGACGAAGTTTGTTTACCCCTGTTTGTCCAAATTGATATTGTGCTTCAACTGCTGGTGTCCAAGCACGAACTGACGCAGCTTTAGATTTATTGCCTAAATTGGTTATTGGTATTGCCTGATTTAAATCAATACCATCGGGGAATAAGATGCCAACCAGCTCACTGGGTGAAGTTGCTAAACCCGTCATTGGTGCAAAGATTTCCCCTTTTCCTTTGATATCAACTTTTGGCGGAATCCCTCCAATCAATTGTAATGAAACATTATCATTAATATAATAATTCAATGTTAACCCCAAGGTATCGACATCATCAGCCTCCAATCCTGTACCTGCTGACTGCCAATGCTCTAGACCATGAATATTTGCACTTCCAGCAACCTCTGGCAAAATATTCCCCTTACCATCGGTTAACAACGTCTTCATAAAGTCATCATTAAGAAACTCAGTTAAAACCTCTTTCTGATTGAATGGAACTCCGCCTAAGTCTTTTCCCATCGCATTCGGATCAACTGAGTTTAAAAAACTGGTTGTTGAAATACTGCCGACCGTTGCATTCGTACCATTTTTGACACGGGTATCAATATTAAATGGATTGGCTTTGCCTTGAGGCATGACATGTAACCAACCTGCTGATACTGAAAAACGTTTGTATTCATGTGCAGAGCTCAAACTGGCAATAGCGAATAATGAACTTGCAATAACTATTCTTTTTAAAGCAGATGTTTTTTTCATTTTTTATCCTTAAATTTGAGATTACCCAACCTTGGTAGTCCGCCTAAAAAACATACATAAAAAACAATATTTATGGTTTAAATTCTGATCAACAACATTCACAATAATTGATAAAAGATATTTTTATATTATTTATTTTTTTAAAATAATTTTTAATATTTCTTCTATAACAACATATTAATTTTACCATTTAGCATAAATTAACAATTATATGATATTTATAAAGTCTATTTTCCATAAAAAAGATTAAAATAAAAATATTAAATATCTCACATAAAATTTCACTTTATATTAATTCAACACATTATCAAAAAGTGAGAATTTAATGATTTTTTATAGATTCCTTTCTATCTTGTAAAAATATAAGATAAATATTCATTTATTTGACATTTCACCCTCTGTCAAAACAAAAAATGCCAAATAAAATTGTTTTTTGATCATTTTGACTTGTTTTAATTCAAACTCGCTAATTTTGGTCTGTAAGATTATAAAGAAAAACTTTATATCTTTTTTTAAACCATATAAATCATCATTTTATTTAGAAAAAAGATAGCTGGGTGTTTGGTAGGTTTTTAGTAGGTATGCAATCTGGTCTGCAATATTGATACTCAATCTCAAGGTGAACAACACCTATTGGAAACATGAAATAACAATGGTAGAAGGAATCGCACCATGGCTTTTAAAAATATTGCAGACCAAACAAACGGTTTTTATATCCCTTGTGTATCACTTTTTGGACCTGGCTGTGCCAAAGAAGTCGGTACAAAAGCTCAAAATTTAGGGGCGAAGAAAGCGCTCATCGTTACTGATGCAGGTTTATTCAAATTTGGCGTTGCTGACATTATTGTTGGATATCTCAAGGAAGCAGGTGTAGAAAGTCACGTATTCCCAGGCGCAGAACCAAATCCTACAGATATTAACGTTCACAATGGTGTGAATGAGTATAATGAAAACGGTTGTGACTTTATCGTTTCACTGGGTGGTGGTTCATCTCACGATTGTGCAAAAGGGATTGGTCTAGTTACAGCTGGTGGTGGTCATATCCGTGATTATGAAGGGATTGATCAAAGTAAAGTACCAATGACTCCGCTTGTTGCAATTAATACAACAGCAGGGACAGCTTCTGAAATGACTCGTTTCTGTATTATTACCAACACAGATACCCATGTTAAAATGGCAATTGTCGACTGGCGTTGTACCCCACTTGTTGCAATTGATGACCCTAAACTGATGATTGCAAAACCTGCCGCTTTAACAGCTGCAACTGGTATGGATGCACTGACCCACGCTGTAGAGGCTTATGTATCTACTGCTGCAAACCCAATTACAGATGCCTGTGCAGAAAAAGCAATTTCAATGATCAGTGAATGGTTGCGTCCAGCGGTGGCGAATGGTGAAAATATCGAAGCGCGTGATGCAATGGCATATGCACAATATTTAGCGGGTATGGCTTTCAACAATGCCTCTCTCGGTTATGTACATGCAATGGCGCATCAACTTGGCGGTTTTTATAATCTTCCGCACGGCGTATGTAATGCGATTTTATTGCCACACGTATGTGAATTTAACTTAATCGCCTGCCCTGATCGTTATGCAAAAATTGCACAGTTAATGGGTGTGAATACAGACGGATTAACCACCACTGAAGCTGCTTTTGCTGCAATTGATGCAATCCGTGAATTATCAGCATCCATTGGTATTCCATCTGGTTTAGCAGAACTGGGAGTTAAAGCTGAAGATCATGCTGTGATGACATCAAATGCTCAAAAAGATGCCTGTATGTTAACAAATCCACGTAAAGCAACTGATGCTCAAGTGATTGCGATCTTCGAATCTGCAATGTAATTCATTTGTATTTCACTTTACTACTTTAGCTAACAGCTTTTTTTGTTAGCCCATGTTGTGTTCTGGAATATTGTTTCGACAATATTCCTTTTTTTATGTCCTTTTTTAATTTTAACCTAAATGTGACAATACTGATTGTCATAAACATTGAAAAGATCAACAACCCTGTCTATGATGCTTAAAACATAAGCGGATTATTTCAGCAATGACAACAACAATCAAAACCATCATCATCACTGGTGCAAATACAGGGATTGGGCTCGCAACTGCAGAAACATTTGTCAAAGAAGGTCATCACGTTATTCTTGCCTGCCGTAATCCTGAAAAAGCTCAAGCAGCTCAACAATACTTACAATCTTTTGGCACAGGTCAAGTCGATCATATTACCCTTGATCTGAATAGTCTGGAGCAAATCAATGCGACAGCAAATGAAATTATTTCTAAATATCCTAAAATAGATGTATTGGTGAATAATGCAGGTATGATGACACCGAAACTCGAAGCAACAGAAGACGGTTTTGAAAAGCAGATTGGTGTGAATTTTCTCGGTCCATTCTTATGGACACTTAAACTGCTTCCGCTTGTCCAAAAGTCAGAACAAGGGCGCATTATCAATTTAGCATCTATGATGCACGTATTAGGCAATATCAAACCAGAAATTTTTAAAGCGGATCAAATTAAAAAATATAATGGTGTATTGAGTTATGCAAACAGTAAACTTGCTAATTTATTATTCAGCAATATTCTTGCCCAACAACTACAAGGAACCAATGTCACCAGCAATGCACTACATCCAGGTGGAGTAGATTCAGAAATTTATCGCGAACTGCCAAAATGGCAATATGCCATCATCAAGCTTGGACTCATTCCACCCTCAAAGCCTGCTGAATTAATCAAAAAAATTGCATTTGATCCATCATGGTCAAAACGTAATGGTGAATATGCGAGTTTGCAAACGCCTGCTTTTCGTTCAGCAAAAGCGAAAAATATGCAACTTGCTCAAAAACTATATGATGTCTCTTATCATCTTGTAAAAGACTATTTGTAATTTTGGGATTTTATAAAAGTCTGTTGACATTTCATCTAAGCATCTATGAAGTGTTAACAGGCTCTAATTAAATAAATATACAGGAATTCACCATGACCACTCAAATTCCACAATACCAAGCAGATATTCTTGGTGCAGGTTATGAACAACTGACTTTAAATTTTCCTGATGATTATGATGGTAAAGTCACCGCAACTCTAGTTCGCAAGCAAGCAGCTCAATCTACACAGAAAGCCGTACTGTATATTCATGGGTTTATTGACTATTTCTTTCAAACTGAGATGGCAGAGCAATTCAACCAGCATGGTTATGACTTTTATGCGCTTGATTTAAGAAAATATGGACGTTCTCATCTCCCTCATCAAAAATATTACTATGTGTTAAATCTGAACGAATATGATGCAGAAATAGCTCAAGCATTAGAAATAATTGGGCAAGAAGGTCATACAGAGATTGTTTTGGCAGGACATTCGACAGGTGGCTTGATTGCAACCTTATATGCTGCCCACAACCCACAACACCCACTCCTTCATGCTTTATGGTGTAACAGCCCATTTTATGACTTCAATATGCCCTCTTGGAAAAAGAAACTGGCACTTCCAAGACTCAGTGCATTGGGTAAACGTTTACCCAATTTAAAATTCCCAAGTGAATTAAATAAATGGTATGTCACCAGTTTGCATCAAGATTTGCAAGGCGAATGGAACTTTAGTTTAGAGTGGAAAAAGAAAACTTATCCGAAAGTGTATTTAAGCTTTGTCCATGCAATTTTTGAAGCGCAAAAAGAAATTCATCATGGTGTACGCCTCAATATACCGAGTTTAATTATGCATTCACATAAAACCACGTATCCTAAAAAATTTAATCAGGATGCACAGTCTACAGATGTCATTTTAGAAGTGAAAGACATCATCAAATATGCCAACAAAATCCAAGGTGATGTTAATGTGATGACCATACAGAATGGTTTACATGATTTAGTTTTATCTGCACCGCCAGTCAGAGCTGAAGTCTACCAGCAACTGTTTGCATGGCTTACGCAAAAACAGAGTTAAGCTGAATGAGTTCATCACCTTTTGTTTGATGATGCACTCAGAACTTGCCAATCAATGCTCATCTTTATATTTCATGAGCATCTGATGGGCTGGGTGCCCTACTGGTGTTAACTCAATCAAGCGCTCCACCGCATCGATTGCCTCGGGGAAATGCGCCAAATGTTTCAGTAATACATCTGTTTCATTGGCTTTAAAAATTGCTTCACTCAATCGTGATTCCAAACAATCTCGCCAAGCAGATAAAAACGGACTTTCTGTTTTAGCTAAAAAAACGCCTTTGCATAATTTTAATGCAGATTCGATATATCCTGCATCCAATGCATTTTCAGCTTGTAAAAAGTCAGCTTCAACATGAGCCAACAAACGATAAGGTCGTGACCCTAACATGCCCCCTAAAATATCTCTCAATTGAGACATTTCAGCTTTTAAAGTACCCACACTGACTTTACGCTCGCCATATAAAGCTTGATGTAAATTTTCCAAATTCATACCTTGGGGGCATAATGCAAGTATAGTCAAAATCTCGATTTGACGTGGCGTCAAGACCACAATTTTGCCATTGAATAAAACTTGCGGAACAGCGAAGGCACGAATAAATAAATGTTGTTGTTGAAATTCAAGTAATGCAGATTGGATAATTGAAGCACAACGTTCAGCAGCCAATAAACCCAAACTGTTGTGATAGTTCCATGTAGTCGAAAGATCAATGACACCCAAAACTTGTTTGGAATATGGATCTATAATCGGTGATGCATAACATACCCAATCATGTACAGAAGACATAAAGTGTTCGTTAGAAAACACGCAACTCGATTGCTGGGTTTTCAATGAAAGTGCCAAGGCATTGGTTCCAACCAAATCCTCTCGCCATTGTCCCCCTGCAATAAAATGCACGCGTTCTGCTGCATTACGCATTTGACCACTAGCAGCCGACCAAATGATGGTACTACCTATATCACCCACAGCAGCGACCATTGCAGATTGTTCCGCAATATGCGTCAACTCATCACTGCAATGTTCAATCGCTCTTTCTAATACAGTTTTACGTTCTTGCTTGACACTCATTAAAGGTGCAGCTTCACGATCTTTAGGAATTGCAGCTGAATTAGAGCGCTGCCATGAACTTAAAATACTCTGTCCAAGTTGATCAGCATGTTTTAAAGACAAACTACTGCTTTGACGTAACTGTTCGATTAAACTTCGTTTATGTGCTAACTCTTGTTGGCTTAACATACGCTACATTCCTCTGTAATTTGTCCAAAAATATCCGATTCCCTTCTGTTATTTTTATCCAACGGAACTGCTTATAAATCACTCTAGCACACTATCATCTTTACATTCACCTTGGTCAACACAACTAATACCAAAGCGTTAGAATAAAATCTTTTTTATCAATATTTAGCTGCTTTTCAACAAACAAGAAAACACTTTCAAAAATTAAATCATAGCGCAAATTTCTTTAGATTTTCATCCAACCTTTCTCCTACCTTTGACTCTCTATGCTCAAGCTATCATGTAAACAATCACTGTTCATACATGCAATATCCAGCAAATCATGAATGATCATGAAAATAAGTAAAGGGATACTCTTATGCGTTATGTCGATCCAAACCAACCTGGTTCAAAGGTTCAGTTTAAAGCTCAATATGAAAACTTCATTGATGGCAAATGGGTAGCACCCGTCAAAGGTCAATACTTTGACAATATCTCACCCGTAGATGGTAAAGCTTTTACTAAAATTCCACGTTCTTCCGCTGAGGACATCGAACTTGCCTTAGATGCAGCACATAAAGCGAAAGCCTCTTGGAACAAAGCATCTTCAACAACACGTTCTAATTTACTGTTAAAAATCGCAGATCGTTTAGAAGAAAATTTAGAGTTATTGGCAGTTGCTGAAACCTGGGAAAACGGTAAACCAATTCGTGAAACACTTGCCGCGGATATTCCTTTGGCGATTGACCACTTCCGTTATTTTGCAGGTTGTTTACGTGCTCAAGAAGGTGGCATATCTGAGATTGATGAAGATACGATTGCCTATCATTTCCACGAGCCTTTGGGTGTAGTGGGTCAGATTATCCCATGGAATTTCCCAATTCTCATGGCTGCATGGAAGCTTGCACCTGCACTTGCAGCAGGTAACTGTATTGTTTTAAAACCTGCTGAACAAACACCATCGAGTATTTTGGTGCTTGCTGAACTGATTCAAGATATTTTACCGCCAGGTGTACTCAATATTGTCAATGGTTACGGTGTTGAAGTAGGTCGTCCACTGGCTACCAATCCACGCATTGCTAAAATTGCATTTACAGGTTCAACTGCTGTTGGACAAATGATTATGCAATATGCAACCGAAAATATTATTCCTGTTACGCTTGAACTCGGCGGTAAGTCTCCAAACATCTTCTTTGAAGATGTGATGGATAAAGATGATGACTATTTAGACAAGGCACTTGAAGGTTTTGCAATGTTTGCATTGAACCAAGGTGAAGTGTGTACTTGTCCATCTCGCGCATTGGTTCAAGAAAGTATCGCTGATAAATTCTTGGAATTGGCAGTCGAACGTGTAAAACGTATCAAGACAGGTCATCCTTTAGATACAGACACCATGATTGGTGCACAAGCTTCTGAAGAACAACAAAATAAAATTCTGGGTTGTATTGCAACAGGTCGTGCTGAAGGTGCACAACTGCTTACAGGTGGTGGAGATCGCCAAGAAGTTGGACAAGGTTTCTATATTGAGCCAACGATTTTTAAAGGCGACAACAGCATGAAAATTTTCCAAGAAGAAATTTTTGGACCTGTATTGTCGGTTACAACCTTTAAAGATTATGATGATGCAATCAAAATTGCCAACGATACCATGTATGGCTTAGGTGCAGGTGTATGGTCACGTTCAGCGCATACATCTTACCGTGCAGGTCGTGCAATTGAAGCGGGTCGTGTATGGACCAACTGCTACCATATCTATCCTGCCCATGCTGCATTTGGTGGTTATAAAAAATCAGGTATTGGTCGTGAAAATCACAAGATGATGTTAGATCATTATCAACAAACCAAAAATTTATTGGTGAGCTACTCAACCAAAGCAATGGGTTTCTTCTAAGTTCTTAGCTTGGTTTTGATTCATAGAAAAGCGAACTACGGTTCGCTTTTTTAATTACATGATTTAAATATTTATACAGGTTTAATCATCATTTTAGCTTAAACAGTTATTATTTTATTTAACCTGAGTTCGATGTAATTAAATCTCTAACTCATTGAAAAAATAATAAATCTCCATGGAGTCTTGCTGCGTTTTCATCCAATTTTAGGATAAGGAGCGGAGCTCCGCAAGCGCAACCATCAATAGCGTTTCATTTCTCTTGATCAATAAAATGAAAGCGATCAATAGATTGTTTGATGATCTAAAGCTTACACTGCCATGCTTTACTTCTAAAGTTTAAATTGTTTTGCGTAGACGATGCCTCACTTTTCAGAGATGAAAAGTGACAAAAATCTTTCGTTGAGCGAGGGGTACATCCTCATACCCCCGCTCAACATGGCGACATCCATGTCGCCTCACGATAGCAAAACCATCTATGATTCAAAAGTACAAAATAAATGAATCATCCAAATCACTTGTATGAATAATCAGGCGGTTTGGCTGTATCATCTTTCATCAAAAATTTTTATCGAACTCAGCTTATTGAGCTATAGGATTTAACCAAACATCTTCATAACCATGTTTATCAATAATCACCTGAAAACCTGGTTCAAGCGCCAAATAAGGTAAAATTTCAGGTAAGTATTGATGCAAATGAGATACATGCATCGCTTGATAAAAATCAGACGCTGAAGAATATTCACCACAATGAATAAACCAAGATACATTTTCCTCTTTTTCAAGAACCATACGTACTGCATAAATTGGTTGTTGACCTAAACTTTGCATTGCAAAAGCCACCATCTCCATATCATCAAGCGGGATATATTCTGAATTATATTTCTCACAAATTTGTTTTTGTAAATCTTCTAAATGCATAGATCAAAATCCATAAACTCTTATTAACACACACTTTTTTGCTTATAAAACAGTAACGCTACGATAATGCTATTCATTGCTTTATCTATATTTACGCCACAATAATTTTATGCTTTCAAAGCTATAGCCTAACGTTGCTCTTAAATTCAACATCAATAACATGGTTAAAAATACAACCAGAAACATGAAAATACGTTGCGTATAGAAGTTCTGCTCACCAAGTGTTTTATATTTGTTCAATGCCAAATATAAAATAAAAAATAATCCATAAAAAAATAATTGAAAGTATATTTTATAGCTAAACTTTTTTTCTACGGTATCAGCCAATACCAAAGACATAAAAAATGCAGAAAAAGCAGTAAAAAAAAGAAAGCCAAGTACCCATAAAACCTCAAAACCTTTGATAAAACCAATTGCCCATAAACAAAGATTGGCAATAATCAGGCAAAATATAAATGCTTTTTTTGGTTGTTCTAATAATTTATAGAACAATTGAGCCATCATCTTTCTACCTATTTTTTGCAAAAACATCCAAAGAGATTTTTAGTTTCAAAAACCTGTTAAACCGTCTGAGCAATATCAATAAACGCTTGCGCAATTGGACTGATTTGCTTTTTATTTTTTACAGCCAAACCTATAGATCGCTTAACATTTGGAGACAACGGCATCTTTTGTACATTTGGAAAAAGAGTCATCAAATCCTTATTTAGCGCCATATCTGCAACAATTGATACACCAGCATTATTATTCACCATATTAATAATGGTTAAAATTTGAGAAAAATAGCTTTTAATCTTTGGACTTAAATTTGCTTTTCTAAACATCTCAGTCACGTGATTCTGACTCCCCGCAGAGGTCATTAAAAAAGGATATTCAACCAGTTCATTTAATCTCACTGCACTGTGTTGAGCCAATGGATTTGACTTGGGAATGAGGGCAATAAAAATATCTTCAATTACTGGAAAAGTATCAAAACGTTCTTCAGGCAATACCACAAAACCCACATCAATTGTACGATCATGAATCCATTGTGAAATATCTTTGTCAGTTCCCTCTTTGATAAACACTTCAATATTTGGAAACTGCAAACTAAATTTCTCTAATATTAAGGGAATGAGTACATTAGAAGAAGATGCACCGAATGATCCAATTCTCAATGTTCCTGAATGAAAACCATGTATGTCAGAGATTTCTTGTTTTAAAAGATTAGATGTATTTAGAATTTCTTTGGCATGAACTAAAAGCCTAATCCCTACTTCAGTCAGCTCAACTTCATTATGATTGCGATAAAAAAGTGTTACAGCCCACTCTTGCTCCAAACCTTTAATTGCATGTGATATTGCAGACTGAGTGATTTGCAAGCGTTGTGCTGCCCCTGTAAAGCTTTTTTGTTCAGCCAGCATGGCAAAGATGCTGAGTTGGGTAAATGTCATGGCTACTCTATCCATGAGTAAAAACTCATTTTACCATGAATCGACATAAGTCATATTCTTTATCTAAAGTTACATACGTCGCGCCTAAACTGATATCTAAATCACTTGTTCGGCTAATTTTGTATAGAGCATTCAGCATGTTGCAAATGATTCAAATTCTGTTTCCATCCATTGCATTAATTGGTTTAGGTTTTTATCTATTCCAATCTGGCACAATTGATGAAAAATTCTGGAATGGTGCAGAAAAGCTCAACTACTATATTTTATTTCCAGCCTTGTTATTTAGCTCTCTTGCCAATGCAGATATGAATATGGGACATCTGCATAGTATTTTAGCTATGATTTTTTTAATAATGGCGCTGATCGTCGTCACTGTCTATTTATTTGCAAAATTGAATCATACACCTGTGGCACAAATTGGAGTGTATATACAGAGCTTGATTCGTTTTAATACCTATTTGGGTTTATCCATTGCGACAAGTTTAGATAATCCTGAAATCAAAAGCATATTGGTCAATATTCTGGCAATTGCAATTCCTGCGGTTAATGTCATTTCCATTCTTTCATTGAGCCCTAAAAATGAGTTAAACATTAAAGCTATCTTTTTATCTTTAATCAAAAATCCATTAATTAGCTCATGTATTTTTGGCATCGCATTTAACGTCCTACATATTCCAATTTGGTCAGGGTTTGCGAATTTACTCAGCGCTTTTTCCAGCAGTAGTCTCATGCTAGGACTGTTATGTGTTGGAACAGCAATACAATTTACAACGCTCAAATATTATCTGAAAAAATCGTTCATCATTAGCCTAATCAGATTATTGGTTATTCCACTACTGGCATTTATCATGATGCAATTATTTGCATTTAATGCTTCAGCAGTCATTGCCATTATGATCTTCTTTTCGATTCCAACGGCATCATCTGCTTATATTTTAACAAAATTATTAAATGGTGATTATCAACTAATGGCTGCAACCATCAGTATGCAAACGGTATTGTCTGTATTTAGTTTGGCGTTAATTTTGAGTTTATTGCAGTATTTTTATCATTAGCAGTTGAACAACAGGTTCTGAGTTTGATCTACTCAATATGAAAAAAGAACTTCTAACTTGTATAAAATATTTTAAAGCCTACTCAATTACCAATAAAAAGTGCTGTGGTTAATTACAGCACTTTTAGCAAAAAACGAAACAATGTAATTTCTTCATTGAAGTGGTTAATTCATCAAATATTAATTTAGCCCAAATGATAAGCTTATTGTTGATTCAATTCCATTTCAACAAAATGGAGATGATCGACACCCCAAAACATTTCTTTCCCTACAAACCATGTAGGTGCACCAAACACACCGCATTCGATTGCTTCTTCTGTGATTTGCTTCAGTTGCATTTTAACTTGATCATCAGATAGCCATATTTGCACCTGTTCAGCACTAAAGCCAAGAGATTCAATCAAATTCATTAATACATCAATATCATTTAAATTTTGTGGATGCCCAAACATCGCATCAAATAAAGCATTCAGTACTGTCAAAAAACATTCAGGGCGATAAAGCTGGACCGCAGTAATTATGCGCATCAAATTCAGCGTATTTATTGGAAAATATGGGTTCATTTGTATTGAAATATCCCAGAGATTTGACCACCGTTGCATATCAACCATCGAATAACGTGCTTTGGCAGGCACAGTCATGGGGCTACTATTCCCTGTCGCTTTAAATACGCCACCGAGTAATATCGGTTTCCATACAATCTGTGCTTGATGTAGCTTTGCAATTTTTTGAATCTGATAAAAACCAAGATAGCTGTATGGGCTTCCTAGATCAAAGTAAAATTCAATCTGTTTCATGTTCTATCATCCTTTAGCCTACTCGGCTTATTATTTTAAAAATCCCTTGATCAAACTTTCTTCTAGAAAGTGACTTACCACTTCTCAATCCAAGGTCTTAAATCCAATTCATGTGTCCATGAATCTCGTGGTTGCTGAGCAATATGCCAATAATTCTCAGCGATGTGTTCAGGATTTAAAATACCATCTTGATCTTTCTTTTCATAAATGTGTGGAAAAGAATTTTTGATAAAATCGGTATCAATTGCACCGTCAACAACAACATGCGCCACATGAATATTTTGTGGACCAAGTTCACGAGCCATACTTTGTGCAAGCGCTCGAAGTGCATGCTTTGCCCCAGCAAATGCAGAAAAATATGCAGCGCCACGCAAACCTGCTGTTGCGCCAGTAAATATAATGGTTCCCTGTTGTCGTGTAACCATACGCTTTGCAACTTCACGTCCAGTTAAAAAAGCAGCAAAACATGCCATTTCCCAAATTTTAAAATATTTACGTGCTGTTTCTTCAAGAATACTACAAGGCACATTTGCACCAATATTAAAAACCAACACCTCGATTTGTCCTATATTATTTTCAATATCTTCAATCAATTTAATAACTTGTTCTTCCTTTCGTGCATCTGAAGCAAAACCATAGGCTCGCCCACCTGCTTCCTCGATCTCATCGATCAGCGGTTGTAACTTTTCCGCATTACGACGGGTCATACAACTGATATAACCGCCCCGGGCAAAGCGCTTGGCAATCGCACCTCCTGTTGCATCTCCAGCACCAATGACTAGCGCGACTTTATTACTTTGTCCTTGACTATGAGCTTGCATAATATCACCCTTTTACATAACGATCGTTATTATAACGATTACTATGTTATAGTTTTAAAACAAGGTCAAGAAAAGATTGATGTAAAACTATGCGATACCAATCCGGCTATAAAGCAGAAAAAAGAAAGCAACTTCTTGAAATTAGTGGACAACTCGCTAAAAAGAATGGCTTTGCCGTAACTGGTATAGATGGATTCATGAAAGCTGCAGGTGTGACAAGCGGAGCGTTCTATTCACACTTCTCATCCAAACAGGATTTATTTAAAGCACTTGTTGAAAATGAACTGAAAGACAGTATCGAAAAATGGGAAAATAACCCTTATGACCAAGCAGAACAATGGCTAGAGTTCGAATTGAATCGATATCTCACAGTTTCACATGTTGAACACGCTGAGTATGGATGTATTTTACCTGCCTTAGCCACTGAAATTTCCCGTTCAGATCTAGAAATTAAACAACTTTATCAAAAAGAATTACAGCGCGGACATGCGCTATTTTCGAAACATTTAGGCAGTGAAGAAAAAGCTTGGAGCGTTTTATGTCAATTGGTGGGTGCGATTCTAATGGCACGCAGTATCGCTGATGAAAACATTAAATTGATCATTTTAGAGTCGAGTAAAAAAGCGATACAGGCAATGTTATAAATTACAGTATAAACCACGTGTTCAACGAAGTATAAACTGGTATAAATAGCAATAACCTTATTCAATCCACTGTCAAATTATGGCTATCTCTAATACAACGCTTCCCAAAACGATCTATGCCATCCAACATTTAGCGTTTGAAGATCTGGGAACACTCGAAGATACTTTTTATGAACTCGGCTATCGTGTTCGCTACTTTGAAGCGGGTGTGGATAATTTAAAACCTGCACTTGAGTTTGAAGGACTGACCATTATTTTAGGTGGACCGATTGGGGTTTATGAGACCGAAGACTACCCATTCCTAAATGATGAAATTAAATATCTTGAGCAGCGGATCGCTAAAAATCTCCCAACTATAGGGATTTGTTTAGGCGCTCAGTTAATTGCGCATGCCTTGGGCGCAAAAGTTTATCCAGGACATCAAAAAGAAATTGGTTGGAGTAAATTAAGACTCAGTTTGGTAAAAAATAATCCTTTATTGCCTCTAGCCAATCACGAAGTTTTACACTGGCATGGGGATAGTTTTGACTTACCTGTGACTGCTGAATTACTCGCAAGCTCATCGATTTATACCAATCAAGCTTTCAGAGTAGGACAAAATATTCTCGCCTTACAATTTCATCTAGAAGTTGCAGCGGAGTATATGGAAAAGTGGTTGATTGGTCATACAAGTGAACTTCGTCAAGCGGGTTTAAATATTCCGCAATTGCGAGCAGATAATGAAAAATATGCCCCACAATTAGAATTACAAGCACCACTTGTTATTGAACATTATCTCAAAAACTTTGATCAATAGTTTTGCTTTGAAGGTTTGGCAAATATTAAGATCAACAATATTTGCCTCAAATGAATGATTATGATCGATCAATATCAAAATCGTTGATCTTCTATTAGCGAATAGAATGTCTAATTTATGCGTAATAGATAACATATTAAATACATTGGGTTGAGGTGATCGTTTTATAATTTATACTTCATAACTTATATCCATCTTGCAATGAAAAAAATACTGATTGGAGCATCTTTGCTCACAACCTTGCTAGTTTCAGCTTGTTCAACACCTGAAGTGAAGACACCAGAACCACAATCGCTTGGTATGGCAAATCCTGCCAGTGTTTATTGTAATAAAGTTGGCGGCACATCAATCGTGAAGAAAGATTCTCGTGGCAATGAAGTTGGATACTGTCGTTTAGCAGATGGCAAAGTCGTCGAGGAATGGGAGTTATTTAGAAGTGCTCAGCAAGAAGATTCAAAAGCGCAGCCAGGATAAACTTTAAATGAATACCTAATGTTTTATTGCCATTACAATATCTTATTGTAATGGCTTTATTTTTTTATATTCCTATAAAATTTCAGTTTTGATAAGCTCAACGAGCAAATGAAATTTTCAACGGAATTTTGCTTTTATACTTCTTCAATATAACAAAAGTGCTAGAAAATATATAATTTTTAACGAGTGTAGAATTTAAAAAACTCTTACGCAAAAACATAAGCTTAAATAAAAGAACTATTCACTGCTCAAATAAACTTACAAATTTTGCGTTGTTTTTAGTTGAGATACCACGTAAATCCATTGAATTAGTAGATTTAATGAGTTTATTCATATGCACTTAACATCTTTCGTTTAGATTTCATTAGACCTAAGATTAATGTAAAATATTGTTATTGATTATCATTATCAGTTAAACCTTATTCTACTTATCCAACGAGGAATGCCTCATGAGCAGTATTGTACTCAAAGTTATCTTAATCATATCTTTTATTATTGCCTTGCTTGGTATCATAGCTGGACTTTACTTGTCTGATCTCATCATATTATCTGTTGGGATTCTAGCGATTGTAGCAACGCTATTAGCATTTCTTGAATTGAGGAAAAATCGCTACAACCCTTTTCATTAAAGGTTCAATAGATACATTCAATAAAAATAATTTTATTTCTCGCCTTCCCTCCTTTCGTCAAGGTTTAAAAAAACCACTTGAAAGTGGTTTTAATTGTGGATCATTTGTTTGCCTGCGCATAACGATCACTGACTTTTTTCCAATTCACAACTGTCCAAAATGCTTTAGTATAATCTGCTCTACGATTTTGATATTTTAAATAATAAGCATGTTCCCATACATCCAATCCCAATAACGGTGTCCCTTTTACTTCTGCAACATCCATCAAAGGATTATCTTGGTTGGGTGTAGAACTCACTGCCAATTTGCCATTCGGTTGCACGATCAACCAAGCCCACCCTGAACCAAATCGACCTGTTGCAGCCTCATTAAATTTTGTCTGAAAATTTTCAAATGAACCGAAATCTTTTTTAATTTGTTTTAATAATTTCGTTGAAGGTTTTCCTGAAGATGCTGTTGGAGATAAGCTTTCCCAAAAAAATGCATGATTAAAATGTCCACCACCATTGTTACGCACTGCTGTATTGTATTTTGAAATTTGTGCTTGAACCGCTTCTATACTGAGCTGATCTAGATCAGGATAATTCTTAATTTGCGCATTTAAATTATCAACATAGGCTTTGTGATGTTTACCATAATGAATTTCCATTGTCGTCGCATCTATTGCAGGTTCCAATGCGTTAACACTATATGGTAAAGGTGCTTGCTTAAAGTCGGCATTTGCTGAGAAACTGAATCCCATAGTCATTGCCAGCACTGCAATTTTTAACTTCATGTTCATTGGATTAAAGCCTTAAATGATAATTAAAATCATTTACAAAATATAATCCTTTCCGATACATGTCAAATCGAAAAGCCATTTCTCGATCAAAACAAATTTTAATGATTCATGGTATGACCAAAGTTAAATTAAAACTCTCTTTCACCTATGCTTTATAATTGATTCCATAGTGACATTACGCCATACAAATGAGCGATTCACATTACAAAACAAATGCCTGATGAAATAAGCCAAAACTTCATCGAATTTTCAGGAAAATAGGGTTTCAATAAGGAAACCCCCAAAGCACGGATGATTAATACAATTGAAACTGCCATTAATATCCATTTCGTGAATGGGAGTAGAGCCACTACCCCAGCACCAGAAAGTGCAAAAATAGACCATGAAAAAAGAATGAGCGCAATCAAAATGGTCACCAAAATTGGTTGAATTTTACCCGCTTCAAATTCACCTGCTAGACGTTCACCTGCCCCTAAAAATCGAAAGGCTGAACCACCGATAGCAAGACAAGCCAAATGTGCGATTGCAGCTGCAGCATCAAATAATGCAGCAATGATTAGAATGCCATTTGCTGTACTCAACATGGAGAATCTTCCTTATCACTTTTAATTGATTTAAAAAATAATGAATAAAAACAAAGCTAAAAATCAAACATTACACTTTTTATTTAAACATAGATATTGCCGTAACAATCTAATCCATAAATTCATCTAAATCTAAAAAAAAAGAAAAACAGTACATTTAAAATTTGTTTTCATTTGATGCCAAGCACCAACAACAATGCGCATAATCGATAAGAATTTTTAGCTTATCCCAAGCTTTAACTAAGCAAGCTTTAGCCTTATTTTTTCCTGTATGAATAAGCCTTCTAAAGATTAAAATAAACCATAAGCTTTATAAAGCTACAGCATAATCCTTAAACAGGTGAAGTATCAAAATGCAAGCGAATTATCATAAGTATTCTCTTGATTCGGTAGCAATTCAGCTAAAAGTTCTTTGCACAAAAAACAATCCCCAAAGAGATTGATTAAGGACAGCTGATGATATAAAAGTTGCATCGAAAAAAAACCAACTTGCTAAAGTTGGTATGCGCAATATCTTATTTTAGTAATGAGATATTATAAATATGCAAGTCCATTGCGCCATGCCATATTAGCCTAATTCTTGTATAAAGAATAATTATAAAAATTCAGCCAAAAATGAAAATAATTCATTCGGTTATTTGAACCGTTATTGATTATCCACTGACTTGATCGATAATAATCTTGCTTAGAGCATCCCTGAAATAAGATGCTTTAGAATAAAAAATTTTTTTATGCTCTATAACTACAGCTCATTCATATGAATAGAATGATCAAAACCACATTGGAATGGTTTCAAGTCTTGTACTTATAATTGACCTTAAAAAGTGCTGTATAAATCATTGAGCCCAAACCTTCAAAATCGTTAAGAACAATGCTGATTTTTAATAGGGTATTTTGGCTAATATTAAATATTGTTTTATTGAAAATAATCAGACCACTTAATCGACAAATCAAAAAAAGGCTTACATTGATTTTTGCCAATGTAAGCCAGTTTTGATAATTACTTGCTTGCTGGAACAGAAGCTTCAGTCGTAATGTTTACAGTGATTTTATCACCCACATTTGGCACATATGCACCTACACCAAATGCTGAACGATTAAACGAAGTTGTTGCATTAAAACCAATAGATTGTGCTTTGGTCATTGGATGCACACCTTGTTTATTTAAAACTGCATCTAAAACAACAGGTTTAGTCACATCTTTCACAGTAAGATTACCTGTGATTTTGTATTTATTTTTACCTAAAGCTTGTACTTTGGTACTTTTAAAAGTGATGTTTGGATATTTTTCAGCATCAAAAAAATCAGGAGTTTTTAAATGTTCATCCAAAGCTTTTACATTGGTATTTAAGCTTGCTAATGGAATGGTCACGTTGACAGATGAGTCAGCAGGTTTTGCATTATCAACAGAAATTGTTCCTTGAATGTCGCTAAAATTTGCTGAAGGAGTTGAAAAACCAAAGTGATTCCAAGTAAAAACTGTCGCTGTGTGCGTTGGATCAATTTTATAATCAACTGGTTTTGCAACACTAAAAGTTGCAACTGAAGCTACCGCCAAACCTAATGTTAATGCTTTAAAGTTCATATTGTTAATCTCGCTATCGAATGACTATTATTCTATACGCTTCCAACACAAATTCACTGTTATTGATAATACGATATGTTGCATATATGCAACGATTCAAATTGCTATCTTATGATACATAACTTTGAACCTTATCTACCTATACAATGCTTTGTTTTATAGACATAAAATGAGGAATTGGCATTTCAAATGATCAGAAATCCACACTTCGTTTGAGTACTTGGAATCAAGAATGAAATAAATTTCACTAGATCATCAAGTGAAAATTTTATATTTATAGAACATGTCTTTTATGTGATGAATAATTTTATGGTAAACATTGCTCAAGCTCAAAGTACGCAAATCCCTTATCAGGTCACATTAACCAACCCTCAAGGACATATCTGGTATGCCGATGAGCCAAACGATAAGGGAGGACAAGATACTGCACCAAATCCTATCCAAATTCTTTTATCTGCTTTAGGTGCATGTACAGTCATCACATTGGAAATGTATGCCAAGCATAAAGATTTGAAAATTGAACATGTACAACTTGATTTAGCATTAAATCCAGAAGATGAACCAGAAGCTGGGCAAAACATTATAACGCGAACAATTCAACTGAAAGGCGATTTCACTGAAGAACAACACAAACGCCTACTCAAAGTTGCAGAAAGTTGCCCTGTTCATAAACTATTAACCTCAAATATTCAGATTCAGACTGAGCTAGATCTGAGCTAGTACAATTTAGGTTTATTTATATTCATCTATATCAATCAAAAGCCCCTTTCGGGGCTTTTTAGTCTTAAAGCTTTTCAACCAAGACACGATCAACCTGTTTTAAGCCAGAGTGCTTTTCATGGTTTTTGCGTCGAATCTTGATGATTTTGTCTTCTTGAAAGTCCTGTAATAGCAACTCTACTGCAACCATGGATTCAAGTGGTAAATCCTGCCCAATCCACTTTTGCTCACCCGCATCCATCAAAGTGATTTCATCACTAATCTGTTCATAAAGGCTCATATTTTCCTCACTTATGGTATATGTATCACCATATTTCATGAATACAGAATGAATGGCACAACTATATACCTTTTGCTAAAAACTGCTACTAAAATTTGCTGAATTTACCGACAACATTAAAAAACTATCTACAAAATAAAAACGCCCACTTTGGGGCGTTCTTATCGCTTTAAAAAGCTGAATATTAAGCAGTTAACTCATTTACAGCAGCAACCACAGCTTCTGTGGTGATTCCAAAGAATTGGAACAAGTCTTTTGCAGGAGCAGACTCGCCATAAGTTGTCATACCAATAACTTTGCCATCTAAACCGACAAACTTCCACCAGTAATCCACATGACCTGCTTCAACAGCAACACGCGCGCGGATGTTTGATGGCAATACTGCTTCACGGTACGCAGCATCTTGTTTAACAAACTCTTCTGCACATGGCATAGATACCACACGTACACCTTCAAGTTGTGCATGTGCTTCCATCGCCAATGAAACTTCTGAACCTGTTGCAATAATGATTGCTTTTAATTCACCTTTTTCTTCAGCCAATACATAACCACCTTTTGCAACATTCTCAATTTGTGTTTGAGTACGTGCTTGGAATGGTAAATTTTGACGAGAGAAGATTAATGCTGTTGGACCTTCTTTACGTGTTAATGCAGATTTCCAAGAAATCGAAGCTTCAACCGTATCACATGGGCGCCAAGTATTTAAATTTGGAGTACCACGTAGAGAAGCAATTTGCTCTACAGGTTGGTGTGTAGGACCATCTTCACCTAAACCAATTGAGTCATGTGTATAGACATGAATCACACGTTGCTTCATCAAAGCAGACATACGTACTGCATTTCGTGCATATTCCATAAACATCAAGAATGTTGCAACATAAGGAATGAAACCGCCATGTAAGGCAACACCATTGGCAATCGCAGTCATACCGAACTCACGTACACCATAATGTACATAGTTACCTGCTGGATCAGACTCAACACCTTTGGCACCTTTCCACAAGGTTAAGTTTGAACCTGCCAAATCCGCAGAACCACCTAAAATTTCAGGAAGTAAAGGCGCAAACGCTTGAATAGCATTTTGACTCGCTTTACGCGTTGCAATTGTTTCACCTTTCGCATTGACTTCAGCAATATATGCATCTGCTTGAGCCAAGAAATCTGCTGGTAAATCACCTTCTACGCGGCGTTTAAATTCAGCTGCTTCAGTTGGATATTTTGCAGCATAGGCAGCAAAAGTTTCGTTCCAAGTCGCTTCAGACGCTGAACCTTTCGCTTTTGCATCCCAAGCCGTATAAATATCAGAAGGAATAACAAATGCTTCTTCTTTCCAACCTAATGCTTCACGGGTTAATGTGATTTCATCATTACCTAATGGCGCACCGTGACAGTCTTCTTTACCCTGCTTGTTGGGTGAACCTAAACCAATAATGGTTTTACAGATAATCAACGTTGGTTTTGCAATTTCTTCACGTGCTTCAACTGTTGCAGCGCGAATAGCATCAGCATCATGACCATCTACACGAAGAACTTGCCAACCATAAGCTTTAAAACGCTCTTCAGTGTCATCTGAGAACCAGCCTTCTACTTCACCATCAATAGAAATACCGTTGTCATCATAGTAAGCAATCAGTTTTCCAAGCCCTAAAGTTCCAGCAAGTGAACATGCTTCATGGGAGATACCTTCCATTAAACAACCATCACCCAAGAAACAGTAAGTAAAATGGTCTACAACTTTAATGTCATCTTTATTGAATTGCGCAGCTAAAGTTTTTTCAGCCAGTGCAAAACCAACCGCATTAGCAATACCCTGACCCAATGGACCAGTCGTTGTCTCAATACCCGGTGCATAACCTAATTCTGGATGACCTGGTGTTTTAGAATGTAATTGACGGAACTGTTTAATATCTTCAATAGAAAGATCGTAACCAGTTAAATGTAACAGCGCATATTGCAACATTGAACCATGACCATTAGACAATACAAAGCGGTCGCGGTTTGCCCATTGCGGATTTGTTGGATTATGATTTAAAAATTCGCGCCATACGACATCAGCGATATCTGCCATCCCCATTGGTGCACCTGGATGTCCAGAATTGGCTTTTTGCACAGCATCCATAGCCAATACACGAATTGCGTTAGCTATACGACGTTCATTCAACGGGGTTGTCATAGATCAGAGTCCAATAAATAAAAAATATAGGAAGATGAATAGATATTCAAAAACTGTGATGTATTGTCTTAAAAAAAACGATCAGGGTAAAGACTTAAGTCTATATTTATCCCTTTTGGTTGCAAATTAATTAAAAAATAAACGAAATACAGCCGAAACGACATTAATACTGATCGATAACCGTCATGATTTTGCATCAACCGTTATATAAACTCAAAGCACTACAGTAGATTTTTAAACTGAGTTTTTATCACGATCACAATGAAAAATGAAGAGAACCAAACAAAGTTTAATTTAATCGCATAACCAATAAATTGCTCAATTAAAACAACTTGTTGTTTTTTAAAAATCGGCAATATGTGCACAATTCAAGCACCTTTATCAATTTTCCTAATGAACATATCAATTAAAAACACATAAAAATGAATTTTATTCATGATTTTTAATCAGGTAATGCTAGTCCTCAGGCTGAAGTCGATGTAACATATTGCGTCTTTATAAATTACTGTGATAGGACTTTCATGCGCGAGTATGCTGTTTTTACTTCGGAATCTGTGAGCGAAGGCCATCCAGATAAAATGGCTGACCAAATCAGTGACGCTATCTTGGATGCAATCTTAAAAGAAGACCCATATGCACGGGTTGCCTGCGAAACATTAGTAAAAACTGGTGCGGTGATTCTTGCGGGTGAAATCACCACGACAGCAAATGTCGATTTTGAATCGATTGTTCGTCACACGGTTAATGGTATTGGCTACCACCATACAGATCTTGGTTTTGATGGCTCAACATGTGCTGTGATCAACATGATTGGTAAACAATCACCTGAAATTGCGCAAGGTGTTGATCGTCAAAAACCTGAAGATCAGGGTGCAGGCGACCAAGGCTTAATGTTTGGCTATGCGAGCCGTGAAACAGATGTGCTGATGCCAGCACCTATTTCATATGCACACCGCTTAATGGAAAAACAAGCTGAATTACGTCGTAATGGTACATTGCCGTGGTTACGTCCAGATGCCAAAAGCCAAGTTACGTTTGCTTATGAAAATGGCAAGCCTGTTCGTTTAGATGCAGTGGTACTCTCTACTCAACATGATCCTGAAATTTCACAAGCGAATTTAAAAGAAGCAGTGATTGAAGAAATCGTGAAAAAGATCATCCCTGCTGAAATGTTCCATGCTGAAACCAAATTCCATATTAACCCAACAGGTTTATTTGTGATTGGTGGTCCAGTGGGTGACTGTGGTTTAACTGGTCGTAAAATTATTGTTGATACTTATGGCGGTATGGCTCGTCATGGTGGTGGTGCTTTCTCTGGTAAAGATCCATCAAAAGTTGATCGCTCAGCAGCGTATGCTGGTCGTTATGTGGCAAAAAATATTGTTGCAGCAGGACTTGCTGATAAGTGTGAAATCCAAGTGTCTTATGCAATTGGTGTGGCTGAACCAACTTCAATTTCAATCAATACCTTCAATACAGGTAAGGTATCTGATGAATTGATCATTCAATTGGTACGTGAACACTTCGATTTACGCCCTTATGGCATTACCCGTATGCTTGATTTGATTCAGCCAATGTATAAGCAAACTGCTGCTTATGGGCACTTTGGTCGCGAAGGTTCAGACACTGCATTTACATGGGAAAAAACAGATAAAGTTGAAGCGCTTAAAGCATCAGCAAATCTATAATTTCTCAAAAATTCATCGTAAAAAAGCTCGCAAATGCGAGCTTTTTTGTTTGTTAAAGATATGGAAATATATACCTCAAAAAATTCCCTCCTCTCTAGCAGTTTCAATTTAAATTAAATCAAAAAACACTTATCTTCTTTTATCTCTATTATTTGCATGTACTTCATCTTATTTTGGAAAATAAAAAATCAATTACTGTGAACCAGGCTTAGCATCCTGTTGTAAAACACTTAATATTGAAATTTGTTCAGGCGCTTCAGTATTATGATTTTGAATATATAAATGCCCAACTTTAAAGGTGACAGCCACAATCAAACAAGCCACTAAGCAAAAAGTCCATAAGCCATATGGGCTTTTGATATGCTGAGAGCCACATTTCGGACAAACTTTTTGTGTCGAAGTCACTGTTTCATTACAGCAAGCACAATGATATTGTAAAATCATCTTTGGATCTCCTTCTTGTCGCACTATTATTGTTTTTATTTATTACACTACTATTATATCCATATAAGTAATGTAAAAATTTAACTACATTTTTAGTTTACATGAATAGTAATGTTTGACAAGCAAATTTTGTTTCTATTTATTTACTTTAAAATTCATAAGCTTAGATAAACTTCAGCTTAAAACCAAAAAACACTCTCAATTCAAACCTATACACCACTCAATACCCAGTATTCAATATCCTGTATCATACGTATTCAAGGTATAATTCAACCCTAGACAAATATTAAATTTTTTGGAGATTATTTTGGTACAACTGATCAAAAAAGGTGGTTTACGTGAACGCGCCAACCGTAGCCGTAGATACGCTGAGTCCGAAAACAATATCAAAACTTTAGATCCACATCGTTATCAGACCCAAGAACAGCTTGGCGAGAACCCGACAAAACATGTCGATAATGAAAAAACAACTTCTCAAAATAATGAAAATCAATAAAACATTTTAAGTACATCCACCCAAAGAAAGGCTGCAAATAATAAGAAGAAGCTTCCAGAGAGAATATCGATATAGCTTCCAGAACGTTGATAGATTGCTTTTATTTTGGGAACCGACATAATCAACATCAATAGACTAAACACTAAAAATGTCTGAATCGGAATGATCACTGCCAATTGTGGTTTTAAGTTTAATCCTGCACTTGAACTTAACGCCAATGAAAAAACACTACTGAAATAAATCACAATTTTAGGATTAGCTAAATTTGTAAAAAGTCCCAAAAGGAAATAATTTTTAGGTGCATGTTCAATGACCCCATCGAGATTGGTATTTTGTTTAAGTGTGGCAATACCACCCTTTAGCATGGCGTAACCCATTCGAGCCAAAAAGAATCCACCAATCAACATCAATACTTGCTGAATCCAAGGCCAATGTTCTAATAAAACCGTAAAGCCCAATAGCGTTAAAATCACCCAAACCACGACACCTGCAGATATGCCCAATATAATTTTAAGTGTATTGGCACGTGTAGTAGATGCTGAGCTTTTAGCAACCAATAAAACATCTGGTCCTGGACTGAGTTGTGCTACAAAATGTAGTGCACAAATGGTCAATAACATCGACATAATTTAATCTTATCGCTTAGGGCGAGCCAATTATACCGTTTGATCAATCATTTAAGAAATAATCCTACATCTTGAATAGTGATATTGTTTGTTCGCTCAGAAAGTATACCTAAACAATCAAGTACCTAATATTCCGATGTCGATCTCAATCAAAGCTACATCATTCAACTCAACAAAAATCGTCACCCGACATGATCAATATTTTGTTGATCAAACATATTGAATTGAAAACTACAAATTTTAGCGATAAAAAAAGCTGAATCTTTCGACTCAGCTTTTAAGTTAAATCATATTAGCGATGGCTTTATTTTTTATTCACATCTTTGAGTTCAATTTGCTTATGTTCTGGTTCAACCTCATGTGCTTCACCATCAATAATTGTGGAATCACGATATTGACCACCAGATTGTTGGTTTTGCATATCCTGCATTTGACGCATTAAATCTGCAAATGGATTTTGCCCTTGCGCATCCCCCATATTACCCATTCCCCCCATCATATTATTCATCATGGCTTGCTGTTTTTTCGCCATATATTTCATTCCTGCATTTTTAATTGCATTCTGAACAGGCGGTAAAATCACCAACAAGGCTAAAACATCTGTGATCAAACCAGGAATCATCAATAAAATGCCCGCAAATGCTGTTGCCATTTTTTTAGCAATCGCAGGATCATTTCCCATCATTCCTGTCATTTGCATTTGCTGTAATTGTGGCATGATGGTTGAAGTGCTGGAACGTAATAGATTTAAACCAATCACAAAAGCAATGATAAACCAGAAGAATACGTACCAACCACTAATGAATTGTGCAACGCCAATCCACACAGCAATTTCAAGAATGATACCAATCAAAATAATAGGAAAAAGTTTCATCGAAACAAAGCATCTCAAAGATAAATTAAATTTCAGCTTTGAAAGTCATACATTAAATGCCATGAATTTCATCACTGATATATTTATAAGGGCTTTCCCAAATTTTTAAAGGGCAATTTTGTGTTTAATCTCTAATTTCTTTATTTTTGCCATTCATTAGAGGATGTTTTATAAAATAAATACAGTGCCAATATTGTCCCAATCGGAAATAGAAACACTAAAATCACTGCAATAAATCGCGAAATACGACGCCCTCTTTCTGAACCTTTTTCAGCTTCTAATGAGGCGATAAAATGCAAATACATCATCCAGCCGAAAACTAATACTAATATCAAAAAGGCAATCAATGCATCTAAGTCAAATTTCTGCAATATTCCAAAACCGAGTAAGATAAAACCCAGCAGATAGATCAATGTGATTAAACGATGAATCCAATACACATGCTGGTTTTTAATTTGTACAAAACTCTTCAAGCAAACACTCCTGTTTGTTGTTTGATTATACAGCCAATAAGTTAAAATTTTACTTACAATCGCTGGATAGCATCATATAATCAAAACAAGATTTACGATAAACAGTATTATGCCCTTAATTATTGGAATTGATCCCGGCTCACGTTTAACAGGTTACGGGATTATTGAAAAAGATGGTCAAAAACTTTCTTTTATTGATGCAGGTACGATTCGTACTGAAACAACCGAAATGCCTGAACGTTTAAAACGAATTTTTGCAGGAATCGATCGTATTGTTCAATTCCATGGTCCGACAGAAGCAGCGGTTGAACAAGTGTTTATGGCACAAAACCCAGACTCAGCATTAAAGCTAGGTCAAGCCCGTGGTGCGGCTATTGCAGCCTTGGTCAATTTAGATCTGCAAGTTGCTGAATATACTGCTCGGCAAATTAAACAATCTGTTGTCGGTTATGGTGCTGCAGACAAAGAACAAGTGCAAATGATGGTGATGAAGCTTTTGAATCTTTCAGTGAAGCCTCAACAAGATGCTGCTGATGCGCTTGCAGCCGCAATTTGCCACGCACATGCTTCAGGCAGTATGAGTAAGTTAGCCGTACTGAATGCCTTAGGTGGTATGGCACGAGGACGTAGCCGCAATAGTAGTCGTAGACGCTAATATATTCACACAATCTACAATTTATAAATCAAGGTACAGATGAAGCCTCATCTGTACCTAGCCTGTAAATATACAAAATCAAGTTTTATACGTTCTTAGATCAAGCCAAAATATTTTATCGAATTAGAAAATTTTTAAATAAGAATCCACTTCGCTATATTTCAATCGCCTCAGTTAATTTAAATAAGGCAGTGCATCTTTACGCACCTCTCGAATACTGGGTTGTTTAGAGTACGTTGCAATCAACATCTTTCCTGAGTTTCTCAAATTTTTCTTCTGTTCTGGATCGACTCGAATTAAGACCAATTCTTCTGGAATACGTGGGTTACTACCCTCACGAGAAATAATGAAACTTTGATTTCGTTCAAGAATTTTATAATTCGGAAACTCTTTCTGTAACTTCTCTTTGAAGCTCAGTGTTTTATCTTCTTTTTTACGACTATCCATCTGCGTGTATATAATCAACACAATACATGCTGCAAAAACAATTCCAACAATTAAATACTTCTCTAACATTTTATTTCACTCGAATATATTTTTGCTGTTTCTCATTGTAGTGATAAACATGGGTTTCATTTATAGGGATAATTTTAGCACGATCTGCGATATAAATTCGTTGGGTACCTGTATAGGCAATTTCAATATCATATAAACCATCATGTACGGTGCTTAGGAATTGATAATCACCTTGGGTATTATAAATTTGCTCACTCCCTGAGACTTCATTGTCATTGCCAATTTCTGCAACAATTAACTTTTTAATATACGGTTTTTCATCAAAAGGAACGATATATAAAGTGGTGCTTGAGTAACCTTGACGACTAAATTCTTGTTCTTCCACATAGGCTTTGATTTGTGGTCCCACTTTACGAATATTTTTTACAATATCTGAGGTCGGATATGGCAAATAATTAAAATCAGCATTCATCCAACTGTTTTCATCCTGACTTTGGCTGATCAGTTCAAATTGTGAAGAAGCATTTTTCTTAAAGATGTAAACTCGGGTAAAAGTCGCACATGCCCCACAAAAATTAAGCTCATGGTTATTTTTATCTACTGAAACTTCAGTAGTTGTGAACACATAACGTAATTCATTTTGTGCATTTCGATAGGTACGAGCGGGACTAAACACCACCACCGCATCATCACTATTTAAAGCATTGGTATATTCTGCATTTTTAATGCCGATATAGGAAATATTTTGCTGATCCAATTGATCAATCTTTGTAGTTTGAAGCTGTTTTTGATAAAAAGTATTGATCACTGTTTCAAAGTCTAAATCTTTTAGAATAGTTTTAGCATGATGATTTTCAGCCATTTTTTCATTTGTTTGCGCAACAACACTACTGTGAATACTACACATCAAAAAGCAACTGAATAAAAATATTTTAGTGATCATTTTAACATATCTACAAGTATTTTTATGCCAAATGGCTGATTTAACGAATCATTTCAAAATCAGTAAAATCTAAATCATGATTGATTTTGTACTGTTCAATACTGGTGACCTCAGCCCTTAACGGTCCGACATAACAATGACGAATTAAACGTAGAATTGCTTGCTCATCTCCAACGACAACCGCTTCAACCTCACCAGATACTAAGTTTTTGACATAACCTTTGAGTTCTAACTGTAGTGCTTCTTTCTCAAACCAGCGACGATAGCCAACACCTTGTACATTACCATATATCAACAGTTTAACCGCATACATTGTCTATTTTACTCCTGACACGAATTAATCACACGGTACACAGCATGTGCCATATGTTGTGCCTGTAAACCACGAATACCTTGTTGTGCAAGATAATCACCAGCCTGTGCATGTAAAGTGACAATATCATGTAATTGCACATTTTCGGCAAATTGAGCCTTTAAACTGGCAATCATTCCTGCCAAAACATCTCCCATTCCGCCAGTGCCCATACCAGGATTGCCTGCAGTACAAATCCACAGCTTATCTTCGAGAATTAAGCTGCCTGCTCCTTTCAATACCCACTTGCCTGAGTATTTCTTTTTTAGCCTGTGGATGGCAGCTATACGATCAGACTCAATCTCAGCAATGGAGCAATCGAGTAGTTTCGCTGCCTCTCCGGGATGTGGTGTCAGATAAGTGTTTGGACTGAGTTGGGTGTTTTGCGTTGCCAAAAACCATAAAGCATCCGCATCAAAAACCACCTGTAAATGTGTACTTGCACAGATGGGTTTAAACCATTTTAAAAATTGTTGTTCAGCCCAATCATCTCGACCTAAGCCCATACCAAAACTCACTGCATCCACATGATTGATTAAAGATTGAATCTCATCTTCAGTAAACACATTAATATCTTTGACCATAATATTAGGTGATCGCGCCAAAATAGCCGTATGATGTTTTTGGTGACAGACAATACTCACTTTTCCAGCACCCGCACAAAATGCAGACTCAGCAGCTAAGATCACTGCTCCCCCCATATCTGCATGACCACCAACGACCAAGACATGCCCATAACTGCCCTTATGTCCAAAGGCTTGACGTTGTGGCAATTGAATTTGTTGAGGCGCTAATAGTGCTACTGCTTTTAGTGCTGAGTCAGTTGGAATCAGAGAAATCGTTTCAATTTGTCCAGAATATTCTTTACCCAACCCTGTAAATAATCCTGCTTTAAGCCCCAAAATAGTAAATGTATAATCTACTTTGACCGCAATAGGTTGTGTTTGACCTGTATTGGCATTTAAACCACTTGGTAGATCGACGGCAATTTTAATCCCTGTTTGCGTATTAAAATTTTGAATGATGGTTTGCCATGCTTGATCTAAATCACGATTTAAACCAATACCAAACAAGGCATCGATATGACAATCAAACGATGCTTGAAGATCAAAATCCAAATGAATTTTTAATTGATTTTGTTCAGCCAGTTGAATGGCTTGCTTCAAGTCAGTCGATGCACCAATCTCGGCGGCAAATATTTCTACAGCATAGCCACTTTGCTTTAAATAACTAGCAATACAGTAACCATCGCCTGCATTATTTCCATGACCACACCAAACTGCGATCGTTTTAACTTCGGGGTAGTTATTTTGAAAGAGTTGAAGCAAATGCTGAGCAATCGACCATGCTGCCTGTTGCATTAAACCAAAAGCACTATTTTGTTGACTAAACCATCGACGTTCCCATGCTTGAATTTCATGGCTATGATAAACTTGAGCTTGCATGTATTTATCCTTTTATTTTCACTCTTTTCAGCACATTGATTACTATGTCAGCAACATCAACCACTTCATCAATTTCTTTGCAACAGCTTGATCCTCAAGAATTAAAAGCTTGGATCAAACAACAGGCTTTGCAACTGGGCTTTGCTGATTGTGTCATTGCACGTCCTGATGCTCAAGCTGAATTACCAAGATTTAAAGAATATTTAAAGCGCGGTTATCATGGTGACATGAAGTTTTTAGAGGAAAATCTAGAAAAACGAGCTGATCCTACCTTATTGGTTCCAGGCACAAAAAGTATCATCTGTGTGCGAATGAATTATTTGGTCGAAACACCTAAACCACGCTATGTTCCTGATGAGCCTAATTTGGCCATCATCGCACGTTATGCTCGTGGGCGTGATTATCATAAAATTATGCGTGGCCGTTTAAAAACTTTAGCCACAATCATTAAAGATAAAGTGGGTGAATTTGAATCACGCCCATTTGCAGATTCCGCGCCTGTTTTTGAAAAATCACTTGCCGAAAATGCAGGAATGGGCTGGACAGGCAAACATACCCTACTCATTCATAAAAAATCAGGTTCCTTTTTTGTGTTAGGTGAACTTTTCACTTCACTGGATTTACCATTTGATGAACCAGCAACGTCACATTGTGGTTCATGTACTGCCTGCATTGACATCTGTCCAACTCAAGCCATTGTCGAACCTTATATGCTTGATGCACGCAAATGCATCGCCTATTTAACCATTGAATATAAAGGAATCATCCCTGAAGACTTGAGGCGTGGTATAGGAAATCGTGTATTTGGCTGTGATGATTGCCAACTGATTTGTCCGTGGAATAGTTTTGCTAAAACCGCATCCATCACAGATTTTAACCCTCGACATGGTTTGGACCAAATGAGTTTATTAGACCTCTGGCACTGGGATGAACAGACATTTCTAAGTTGCACTGAAGGTAGCCCACTTCGCCGCACAGGTTATCAAAGTTTTATGCGAAATATCGCAATAGGTTTAGGCAATGCACCATATTCAAGCGAAATTATTCAAGCTTTGACCCAACATCGCACATCGCATGATGAAGTTGTGCAAGTCCATATTGACTGGGCTATTGCAGAGCAATTGAATAAAAAATCTTCATTATAAATATATTCTTGGTCTATCAAACGACTGACTTTTAATGTTCAGATCTTTGCAAAGTTGTTATTTTTTTTAATTTTTAATGACTAAAACCCAGAATTTTTAAAATCTTAAAAATAAAATTTAGTAAGTAAATTTCAAGAAATCTGGTTAACTTTGCGACTATATTTATAATTTTAGTTTTCTATATGATTGAACTTTTCAATCGTAAGTTACCATCATATTTGAACATTTTTGCCCTATGGAATTGGCATGAATTATGTATTATATACAGGGATAGATAATGATGATCATGGATTAAACTAATGACAGTACGTAATGACTGGGCTCGTGAAGAAATTCAAGCTTTATATGAACAGCCTTTTTTAGACTTAGTCTTTAAGGCTCAACAAATTCATCGCGAGCATTTTGAAGCAAATAGCATTCAAGTCAGTACTTTACTTTCAATTAAAACAGGAAAATGCCCTGAAGATTGCAAATATTGTTCGCAATCTGCACGCTATGACTCAAAACTAGAAGCTGAAAAGCGTATCGCAGTAGAGAAAGTCATCAGCGAAGCCAAAGAAGCACTTGAATCTGGCTCTTCTCGTTTCTGTATGGGTGCAGCTTGGCGTAATCCACATGAACGCGATATGCCATATGTCTTAGAAATGGTGCGTGAAGTGAAAGCACTCGGTCTAGAAACATGTATGACACTAGGTATGCTCAACCAATCACAAGCTGAGCGTCTCCATGAAGCAGGTTTAGATTATTATAATCACAACCTAGATACTTCCCGCGAATATTATTCGCACATTATCAGCACCCGTACTTTTGATGATCGTTTAAACACTTTAGATCATGTGCGTAACGCAGGTATGAAAGTTTGTAGTGGTGGAATTGTGGGGTTAGGTGAAAACCGCAATGACCGCATTGGTTTATTACATGAATTAGCAACCCTGCCTGTACATCCTGAATCTGTACCCATCAATATGTTAGTTCCAATAGAAGGAACACCGCTTGCTGATGTAGAAAAGCTTGATGTTACTGAGTGGATTCGTACCATTGCAGTTGCACGTATTATTATGCCGAATAGCTATATTCGTCTTTCTGCTGGTCGTGAATCACTGACCGACTCAGATCAAGCTTTGGCATTTATGGCTGGTGCAAACTCGTTATTTAGTGGTGAAAAGTTATTAACCACACCGAATGCTGGTGAAGGCAAAGACAAACAGTTATTCAATAAATTAGGTCTAAAAGCTGAAAAAGCCAAACCAACTGTTGCTGAACTTTCTGTAGATGCAATGGCAAGTTAATTAATGCTTAAATTCTAACATCATGTCTTTGTGCATGGTGTTAGAAACATTGCTTGGCTTTAAAATGCTTCACTTTTTCTTAGCTTTCTTTCTTAACTCTATTTCTAAAAGTTCTATTTCTAAAAATTGTATTTCTAAAAGCTCGCTTAAATAATCATTACACTATTTTTCTTCTGCATTTGATCTACAATATCATCTGACTTAAAACCAAGTCGCCAATACAATAATTGCAATACATCCAATTCATCTTGGGTAATAATCCGATCATTCCATAAGCAAATTTCTGCAACACCAAGAATACTTAAACGATCACGTAATAATAGACCTGCAATATCATTTAAGATTTCACCTAAATCAATCGGCTCATCTGAAATTTCTTCAAATAACTCAAGCTCATCCTTGGATAAAACACGTTCTAAAATCTCATAACGTACATCGAGTTGATTGGCACTGTTAATTTGCTGAACATGCAATAAAGCATCAATTAAACGCACAATCTGAGGTTTTACAGTTTCAAGTGATGAAGGTGTATGCATCGGTAGCAAATGTAATTCAGCTTTTACCCGCTCAATTAACAGCGCATCCAATAAGCCTATTTCGCCATCTTCCTGAATAATTTTCGCAAGTTTCGTTACAAATTGACGCGCACTCGTTGCAGGCATATTACCCAGATTTTCACAAGCATCATGAAAAATTTGGATGTGGATACGCCCATCCATACTTAACAATGAGTCAATAATGGCTCGACTCACCGCAGCATCAGATGGAATAAACTCGCGATATTGCCGAATCATTAAAATTGCAACCATAACCTCACGTGACCCAGTCGCAGTCTGCATTGCACGTTGGATTAAATCTGAGCGTTCTATTTGACGGCGCACTTCTGGATTTAAGGGTTTAATCGCATCATTCAGGGCAAAGCTAATGGGCGATAAACGTAACAAAGGCAATGGCTGTGGCGACACCCACGGATTATAGACTTCACCAGAAGACTCTTCTAAGGGACGCAACAAGCTAAACAACGGCTGACTGCGTAATTTCTTTAAATTTTCTAATTGTAAATCTTGCAATAAAGTCGGATTCAACTCATAGATCCGATCTTCAATGTTGGGGTGAATATTCAACCAGCTTTGTGGACTCAGTGAATTGGCAAAGCACATATGCGCAATTGCTTCTGAAAATTCACTATGAATTTGCGAACCTGCATGATGCACATAAATACGTAATAAAGTCTGCACATTAGCATTATTCAGCAATAACTTCTTCGTTTTATAGTCATTATAAAAAGTACGTCCACCCAATGTGAAATATTTAATCAAACGATTGATTAAAATTCCCATACTACCCAATAGCCAAATCACACCACCCACAGCAACAAAACTGGTTTCAAATTTATGTTGATTGCCTTTGGCGTTGTAGCGATTAAAACCTTGCTTGGCAATTTTGCTTCCTAACTGACTAAATGTAATCAGTCCGCTATAAAGAATCTTAAGTCGAGTATTTTCACGGGCTTCGCCAGACAAAATTTGATTAAACTCATGCCCCAACAACCCGTAAAGTTCTAATTCATCAAGATTCTGCAATGCACCCCAAGTTAAAATAATTACAGTATCTCTTGGGTGGAAACCTGCAGTTAAGGCATTAACACCAACTTCATCCGGTAAAACATATAAAGTCGGTGCATCAATCTCAAAGGTTTCTGCAAATTTATCTGCAAGATGAATTGCTACACTTTCTTCTGGGGTACTTTCGATCTGACTTAAACGACGTGCTTTTAACTGTTTGGCTAATGAGTGTCCACCAGTACGAAAAACATAAAATTCATAGGCAATTGACCAACCAATAATGATAATAATCAACCCAACACAGTAAGGGCTTAAAACATGCCACCAAATTTGCTGTTCACGATCGACATAATGTACCAATAACCCCAAAACGGTATTGAGAATAAAAATAGTCAATATGACTGCAAGCAAACAAATACTCGCAGACCACAACATATTCTTGTTTTTTATCAAATAATGGCTGACATCTTTCAATGTAAAATTCCTCATTACATTGCAAAACACTATAAATGAAAAAAGCGGGAACTTCCCGCTTTTTCTCAATGAAAATCAATTCTGATTTACATCTCTTCTTTAATACCACATAGATCAACCGAAGATGCATCAATATTGACATCAATATAACCATCTTTTTGCTTTTTCGCAGTATCATTACGACTTTGCTCAAGATCATTTAAATATTGTTCGTCAATATCGCCAGTCACGTAAACGCCATCAAAAACCGAACAATCAAACTCTTGAACTTCTGGTACTTTACTGGTTCTCACCGCAGCTTTTAAATCATCCAAATCTTGGAAAATCAAACGATCAGCGCCAATAATATTTTGAATTTCTTCAACACTACGATGAGATGCAATCAATTCTGCTTTAGCTGGCATATCGATCCCATACACATTTGGATATTTCACCATCGGTGCAGCAGAGGCAAAATAAACATTTTTTGCACCTGCGTCACGTGCCATTTGAATGATTTCATTACAGGTTGTACCACGTACGATCGAATCATCCACCAGCAACACGTTCTTGTCTTTAAACTCAAGTTCAACTGGGTTTAACTTTTGACGTACAGATTTTTTACGTTGTTGTTGACCTGGCATAATGAAGGTACGACCGATGTAACGGTTTTTCATAAAGCCTTCACGGAATTTCACCCCGAGAATATTCGCCAATTCTAAAGCAGATGTACGGCTTGTATCTGGAATCGGGATAACCACATCAACATCATGCGCTTCACCCCATTCACGAAGAATTTTCTTCGCCAGCGTCTCACCCATTTTCAAGCGTGCTTTGTAGACAGAAATTCCATCTATAGTGGCATCTGGACGTGCAAAATACACATATTCAAAAATACATGGACGATAACGTGGTTGACTGGCACATTGCTGGGAGTAGAACTCACCTTCAGCGTTAATAAATACCGCTTCACCCGGCTCAATATCACGCTCAACTTTAAAGCCCAATGCAGTAATCGCAACTGACTCTGAAGCAATGATATATTCTTTTTCACCATTTTCAGTCAGGCGCGAACCATAGATTAATGGACGAATACCATTTGGATCACGGAACCCCACCAAACCATGTCCAGTAATCATTGCAACAACACCATAGGCACCTTTGCAACGCTCATGTACACGTTTAACTGTATGGAAAATATCGTCTGGAGATGGTGTTAATGAGGCACATTTTTGCAATTCATGTGCAAACACATTCAGCAAGACTTCTGAGTCAGAATCTGTATTCATATGACGCAAGTCAGTTTTAAACAGATCATCATGAATATCAGCAGCATTGGTAAGATTACCATTGTGCGCCAAAGTTATCCCATAAGGTGAGTTTACGTAAAAAGGTTGCGCTTCAGCACTGCTTGAAGAACCAGCAGTTGGATAACGAACATGACCAATACCATAGTTACCGAGCAATGCGCGCATGTGGCGAGTATGGAATACATCACGAACCATACCATTGTCTTTTCTCAAGAAAAGACGACCATTATGACAAGTCACAATCCCAGCTGCATCCTGTCCACGATGTTGTAACATCGTCAACGCATCAAATAACATTTGGTTTACAGGTGCTTTACCTGCTATACCAACGACTCCACACATAACTACCTCGCAGACCAGCTAGGACTAATAAAACGGATTTTTTGTCGAATGTGCTGATTGATCATCCTCTTCAGATGTTGATGATCGTTCAGTATTTCTCACAGCAGCGTCATCGGGATGCGCTTGTGACTGTATATGATTTAATGCTTCATTTGCAGCATCTTTAGAAATTTCTGAAGCTAAGGGTGCAAACGGCAAAAGTGTTTGAATAAATTTTGACTGTTTCCATGTTGGCGAACTGTCAACCCAAGGACCTAATCCTTGCATTGTTATGAGGACAATGAATAAACCTTTCAAGGTCCCCAGTGCACCACCTGCCAAACGATTTAAAGGACCTAGTTTTAAGCTCTTTAAAATTTGATTGAGAATTGCTGTTGCAATCCATGTTAAAACGATAATAACCAAGACAATAAATGCAAATGCTGCAATTTTTTGCACCACAGGATCTTGACTGAGTGCAGACATGGAAGGTGCGATGATATTGGCATATTTAGCACCAACAATCAGTGCAAAAATCCATCCTATCAAGTTCGCAAAGGCTTTCACGAATCCTTGTCGCAAACCGTTTAGCCCTCCAATGAGCAATATAATCAGTATGATAATGTCTAGGGTATTCATATTTAGGTCATAGCATTAACACAGTCTTTGATCAGTGTAGGACCTGTATAGATCATACCACTATAAATTTGAACCAAACTCGCACCTGCCTGTTGTTTTGCAACAGCGTGTTCACCCGATAAAATTCCACCAACACCGATTAACGGAATTTTACCCTGTAATAGTTTTGAAAAGGCAGCCAAACAAGCTGTGCTCTTTTCAAATACAGGTGCTCCAGATAACCCACCAGCTTCATCACCAAATGGTAGACCTTCGACACCTTCACGAGATAAAGTTGTATTGGTTACAATAAGCCCATCAATTTTAAACTGCAACAATTGTGAAGCAATAAATTCAATATCTGTTGTATCTAAATCTGGTGCAACTTTGAGAACAAGTGGAACATAGTGCTGTAATTCTTCAGCCAACTCTAACTGACGTTTTTTGAGGGTTTCTAAAAGTTCAGTCAGTGCATGACCACTTTGCAAAGAGCGCAAATTTTTCGTATTCGGTGAAGAAATATTCACCGTAATGTAAGATGCGTAGTGATAAACTTTTTCTAGACAAATTAAATAATCTGAAACAGCGTCTTCAACAGGCGTTGTGGCATTTTTTCCGATATTGATTCCAAGAATGCCTTTAAATTTTGCTGCTTTGACATTCTCAACCAATTTGTCTACCCCATCATTGTTAAAACCCATACGGTTAATGATGGCTTTTGCTTGTGGAATACGGAAAAGACGTGGGTGTGGATTGCCTTCTTGTGGTTTAGGTGTAATGGTTCCGATTTCAATAAAACCAAAACCCAAACCCGCTAAGGCATCGATATATGCACCATTTTTATCCAAACCTGCAGCTAATCCAACTGGATTAGGAAACTCAATCCCCATACAGGTGACTGGTTTTGACGCAACAGCTTGACGCATCGCACCCAATTTATGGGCAGATTTAAGCATGGATAATGTGAGTTCATGTGCACGCTCTGGTGCTAAAGAAAACAACAAAGGGCGAGCAAGTGAATACAACATAGCTATAAAAGTCTACTGCTTTTTAAGTTGCCACATTATAGGCACAGTATGCTGAAAAGGCTATGCTTGAACTGTGTTTATTTTCAGTACTTACTGTACCGTCGCTGTTAATTTAATCTGTGCGCCCTCTTTAACCAGTTCCATCTTTTCCAAGCTAACACCCATCTGCGCGATTTGAGTCAGAAAGTTTGCCAGAACAGCATAATTCTGATGTTGTGCAACAATTTGAAATTGTTCACCAACCTGTTGTGAAGCCACTGAAAGCCCTTGTTGTTGTGCAACACGTTGAATTTTATCTGCGGTGGTTAATGCTAAATCATCCGCAGGTTTCATGGTAACTACATTACTTTGCATCCAAACCACGAGGTCTTTCATTTCATTTAAACGCAACTGTTGTTTTTCAGCAGCTTTATGGGTATACCACAAGGCTGCACCAACGGCGGCAACTATTACAAAAATCGTTGTGAAAATAACCATAATACGTTCACGTGCTGACATTTTTTCTAAATTGTCAGTCATCTTTTCGGACCACGTGTCTAAACGGTTTTGAAAGCTTTCCATTGTTTTCATCATTGTATCTTCACTAAACCAACCACAGTCGCACCCTGTGTCTGAATATTACCCAGCTCCGCCTTAAAACCTTGTTGGTTTAACTGCGTGACCAATGTCTGTAATGCTTCTGAACTCTTGGCAACTAAATCCATGTTCAAGACAGAAGTTTCATAATTAACTCGATTGGCAATAATCTGATGCTGCATCAAAATTGGACCAACACGACTGAGCAATTGCAATGCCTGTGTATTCGCACCCTGACTAAGTTCTAGTTTATTCTTAAACTGACGTTGAACAGATTCCTCAGTAATTCGCTGTTCATTGGGAAACCATTTTTTATACTGATCTACTGCAATCAATGCTGTTTGATCGGCAACTTTTTTCAGTTTAAACCAGCGCAGAGCATCATAACTCAGCTGTGCAACAATCAAAGCCACCACTAAAACTGCACATGCTTGCCAATAACGAGACACTCCGTCATTTGCCTGTTTGGCTTTAGGCAAGACATTAAATGGATGCTGCTTTGCCTTTTTAATTTCAGTAAACTGATAATTAAATGGCTCACGTTGTTCAGCTGTCGCTACAGCAAATAAACTGGTCGCTTGTGCATCAGTCAACGCACTATATAAAAAAGTTTTTTCTCGATCTGCAAAATCCAAATACAGACCAAGATCATCGATTGAATTACCTAGAAACTCATTCTCACGCACCAACAATTGCCCATTGACATTGGCTAAGATCAGCTGATTTTCTTCTGGAATAGACAACATTAGAAAGTCAGGCAATAAAGAAACAATCTTTAAAGGAATCAAAGACAAAGAGTGCTGAATTGTAGTGATCGTATGTTGATTCACACCCAATACTGAAACTTGATCGGGTTGCTGAAAGTGCGAAAACACTTTCATTTGGTCAATCGGTAAAATGACATATTCTTCAAGTAAATATTTAACACCATCTGGGCCCAATTGTTTATATTGAGCTTTGCTAAACTTTTGTTGAAGAATTTGCACTTCACGACTTGGAAAGAACACAACCGCTTCTTCACCTTGGTAAAGTTTAATATCTTGTATTAATTGTTCCAGACTCGAAGATGTAGTCCAATCACTTCCTCGAGACCATTGCCAAACCCCATTGGCTTCAGGCATCCATAAGTACAACATTTATCGTTTTCTGCCGTGTGTTCTTTTAACAATGCTTTTATACAGTTGGAATAAAGGCTTTATTTTGAGTAGATAGACCATTTGCAATGACCGTTTGCTCATAAATACGAGCTTCTGCCAAGGCAAAAGGATTAAAATGCTCATGTGTCAGTTGTTCAGCAATATGCCCAACCACATTCATATGACATACCACCACAATACGTTCAAATGGTAATTGTGACAACCATTCAATTGCTAATTTTGCATCATCTTCAGGCTTAATTTTGTCACAGATCAATACTGATACTTCAGGAAAATAAGCCTGTATATGGGACAATGTTTCCTGTGCTCTCAATAACGTGCTCACAACAAATACATCTGGTTGTACTGTTTCTTTTAAAAATTGTGCTGTTTGTTCCGCTTGTAAATGCCCACGTTCTGTTAAAGGACGTTTACTGTCCACACCATTGATTGCTGGGGCTGCTTCACCATGACGCACCAAAGTCAGTTGCATAAGATTTCCTTTTTAATACCGCACTGATTATAACGAGGCTTTGTTACAAATCTATCTCTCAACCTCAAATTGTAATCAATTAAACCTCATTGTGTGGCAACACAAACTCTACATCACTTCGATGTCCATTTTTCATCAAGGAAACTGCGATATTGAGTGGTGGTGCACCTTCAAAAATAACTTCATAAAGTGCTGTGGTAATCGGCATATAAACGTCCAATTCTTTAGCACGCGCATTTACTTGTACAATGGTATTGATGCCTTCTGCGGTTTGCCCCAGTTCTTTTGTCGCTTGTTCCAGTGTCTTTCCAGAACCTAATGCAAAACCAACTTGATAGTTTCGACTCAATGGACTATTACAGGTTGCAAATAAATCCCCAACCCCAGATAAGCCAAGGAATGTCAATGGATTAGCACCCAACTTAACAGCAAAACGACTCATTTCTGCTAATGCTCGGGTTAAAATCATACTTCGTGTGTTTTCACCTACTTTATACGCCACAGCCATACCCATTGCCACAGCGTAAATATTCTTCAATGCACCGCCAAGCTCGACACCATGTACATCATCACTGCCGAAGACCCGAAATAATGCACTGTGTAAAGCCTGTTGTACTGCATAACGCACCAACTCACTGTCACTTGCGATGACTGTACCTGCAGGTTGTCCAGCCACAATCTCTTTGGCTAAGTTTGGACCAGAAAGTACACCATAAGGTACTTCTGGCAGTTCTTCACGAATAATATCACTCATGAAACTAAAACTTTTGGCTTCAATACCTTTGGTTAAAGACACCACAGCTTGTGCACTAATGAACGGCTTGATCTGGCGCAACACATCACGAAATGAATGGCTAGGAATAGCAACCAGAATAATGTCACGATCACGTACAGCCTTTTCCAAATTTGACTCAGCACGTAGCCCTGCTTCTAATTGAAAGTCTGGAAGATAGCGTTTGTTGATATGCGTCGCATTGATCTCTGCCGCGATAGCTTCATCACGAATCCAAATCATGGTGTCACAACCATTGCGTACTGCTGTGTTCGCCATTGCTGTGCCGAAACTACCACCACCGAGTACAGTCACACGTAATGCTGTTTTTTGATCCAATACCACGGGTTCAATTAAATCTTTAAAGCGTAAATCCGACATTATTATTATCCTAAAAACCTATCCTAAATATTACATGTAAATGTTTAACGAGTTTTCACAGTTGATATCTCGTTATTTTTGTGATTAATTCTGCCAAAAATGAACATATGCTTGAGTGTCACTTTCGGGACGCGGTGCAATTTCTTTTGCAGCAGCACCCACATAGACAATACCTGAAATTAAATCACGTTCATCTAAACCAAGTGCTAACTTTAAGTGTTTAGATTCAACCACTGCCCCACTACGCCACATTGTTGCAAAACCTTGTGCTTGTAAAGACAATAAAAAATTTTGAATCGCTGCGCCACTACTTAATGTCTGTTCAAAAAATGGAACTTTGGGATGATCTTGAAATTTAGTCACAGCCAAAACCAAAATCGGTGCTCGAAATGGATGATGTTTTACGCGTTCAATTTGAACTGGGTCAGTTTCCCCTAAGTCCGCAATAGATTGAGCCAATAACTCACCAAAAGCTTCGCGCTGTTGACCTTCGATCACAATAAATTGTGTCGGTTTTAAACGATGATGGTCGGGTGCTGTAAGCGCTGCCTGAAATGCCACATTCAGTTGCTCATGTGAGGGCGCAGGTTCAATCAAATGACCAATGGACTGACGTTTGTGAATATTGTCATGTACTGCTTTGAAATTTAAATCTGACATTGACCTAGCTGTAATCTATTTAAATGAACTGTTTGTAAGATTAGCACACTCTAAAATCATTACGCTATCTCAGCAGAAATTTACTCAACAGCTATGTCTATTTTTTTAAATAACTCTCAGACAAAACTTTATTTTCTGAGAATTACCATGATCAACAAATAGGCGTTTTTAGCAATAAGTCCCATAAAAACTGCAAAATTTATACATGTTTTTCAATATTTAGCACATATTCTATGTTCAAATCATAGCTAATTAATAAAATTCTTTTTATTTTTCACTGATCATTTGGAGTCAATATGAATAAATTTACTGCTCTTTCACTCCTTGCCAGTTCTGCACTATTTCTTAGTGCATGTGCATCAAACCCAACACAAACATTAGCAATTCAAAAAGCCGACAATCAATATGAAGTCACAGGCTTAGGTAAAGATCAAATTATGGCAAAAAACAACGCCATTGTTGCTGCCAACAAAACTTGTGGCAAAAAAGCAGCACCTGTCTTAATCAATGAAAAAACTGAATATCATGGCAGTTTAAATGGTGTGGTCGATGAGCAGACGGGTAAAATGATCACTGCTGCGGCTGGCGTAATCGGCTCGGTCATGGGTAAAAATTATGGTATTGAAAAAGATACTGACTACCAAAGCACTTTAACCTTTAGCTGTAAAGCCAACTAATACGATGAGTTGAATTAAAAATCCCACGATTAAAGTGGGATTTTTAATTTGATCTATGCCAAGTTAATTTATGTGTTTAGCAATAACCTTCTAAACGGGTCAAAGGTAATTTCTGTCCAATGGCTTTTTCAATCGTTGGCAAATTAAAGGCATCATCTTCCGACAAGAAACTAATACTTACCCCTTGTGTTCCAGCTCGCCCAGTACGCCCAATACGATGTACATAATCATCAGACTGTTCAGGTAGAGTGAAATTGATCACATGCGATACACCATCTACATGAATACCACGACCTGCAACATCTGTTGCGATCATGATGTTATGTTTACCATTTTTAAATTGGTCTAGCATTTTCAAACGCTTGTCTTGTGCAATCTCGCCAGACAGCATGACCACTTTATAACCATCCGCCTTCAAATGATCATACAATTTACGGACCTGATCACGACGATTCGCAAAAATCATCACTTTTTCGATTGGTTCATCCGTTAAAATTTCACGTAATAACTTATATTTGTCTTTCTTTTCGACCACATAAACGCGTTGCTCAACATCAGCATTGGTTTTCTTTTCAGGTTCAATTTCTACAGTGACAGGTTCGAAAAGCCATTGTTGTGCAAGATTAAGTACGTCATAACTAAAAGTAGCTGAAAACATTAAAGTTTGACGTTGTTCTTTACGTGGAGAAAAACGCACAATGCGTTTTACTGAAGGGATAAAGCCCATATCCAATAAACGGTCAGCTTCATCAATGACTAAAAACTCAATTTGATCTAACCAGATTTCTTTTTGTTCAGTAAAATCAATTAAACGCCCTGGTGTTGCGACTAAAATATCAACAAAACCTTGATCCAACTGCTTTCTCTGCTTGTCAAAATCTACACCACCAACCAAAGTGACGACATTTAAACCGCTATATTTCACCAAATCTTTGGCGTCGTTTTCAATTTGAATCGCCAGCTCTCGTGTAGGTGCAAGAATCAAAGCACGTGGTTCACCACGAAAACGCTGTGTTTGAATCGGATTATTGAGCAAATCATTAATAATACTGACTAAGAATGCTGCTGTTTTTCCAGTACCTGTTTGAGCACGCCCAATTGCATCATGACCTGCCAAAGTATACTTCAATACTTTTTGTTGGATGGGGGTCATTTCTTTAAACCCTAAAGCATCAATCGCTTGTTTAAGTTGCGGATGTAAATTAAGGGTTTCGAAACCTGATGACATAAATACGAGCTCTAACTGTAGACACTTTGAATTGCGCCCATTATAAACAAAAAACGCCCCAATTTATAAAAAATTGGAGCGCCACTTAAATTTTTAAAAATTTAAGATTAGTCTAAAGGCTGAACTTCTTCAGCTTGAAAACCTTTTTGACCTTGTACAACGCTAAATTCAACACGTTGACCGTCACGAAGTGAACGATGACCTTCACCTTGAATAGCACGGAAATGAACGAAAACGTCATCACCGCCTGCGCGTTGGATAAAGCCGAAGCCTTTAGTGTCGTTGAACCATTTAACTACGCCTTGTTCACGAGCTGTCATAAGTTAATCCTCAGTTATTAAGAAAAGGGACCACCCGGTGTTGCAAACAGCAGAGCAAACAAAGTTTTAAAATATTTTGTAATTTCAAAGCTTGTAATCATTCTGTAAAACTATTAACAAAATCCCGGTTACATCCATTTGTAATAGGGTTCAAAACAACAATTGTTTCTGACAAATCCTAAATACGCAACGAGCTTAACATGGGTTTATGACAATTAATAGAATTTTTTTTGATAATTATTTTCGATATCAAGCTTATTTTTTAAACACCTTAAATATTATTTTTTATCAACGCAAGAATATTGCAAATTGTGTTGGGTAGTTCTAAGAAACTTGCTAAAATAATACTTCCATAACAGTGTTATATTTTTGCCATAAAATGAATGAAACTTTAGGTCAAATACCTATTGATACAAATCCAATTGAAATTGACAGTATGGGTAAACCCTGCCCTATGCCTTTGTTAATGTTGAAACGTGAATTAAAAAAAGCACTGCCTCAGCAAATGTTCTTGTTAAAGTCATCTGACCCACATAGTATGATCGACATTGCCCGTTACTGCGAAATACATCAGCTCGACTGTCAATTGACTCAAGTATCCGAGCATGAATTTCATTACTTAATTGAATCTTAATTATTTTCAATTAAAATTTATTTTTGCAAATTGGCATATATATTTACATTTCTATACCCAAATTTTCTTACTTATGTACAATATTCGAATTAAGATGAATGCATTAGTAATACGACGAAATTCCTATAAGGAGAACTCATGAGTGACAGCAGCAATCAGTTGATGCCCCTGTCCTTATCTGCACCAGGTGTTAACTTAGGTGCTTATATCAGCACCGTAAATCAGATTCCAATTTTGACAGCTGAGCAAGAAAAAGAGTTAGCTGATCGTTATTTCTATGATCAAGATTTAGATGCTGCAAAAATGTTAGTGATGTCTCACTTACGTTTCGTGGTTCATATTGCCCGCAGTTATGCAGGTTATGGCTTGCCACAAGGTGATTTAATTCAAGAAGGTAATCTCGGTTTAATGAAAGCTGTTAAACGTTTCGATCCTAATATGGGCGTGCGTTTAGTGTCTTTTGCAGTGCACTGGATTAAGGCTGAGATTCATGAATATGTGATCCGCAACTGGCGAATTGTCAAAATTGCGACCACAAAGGCGCAACGTAAATTATTTTTTAATTTACGTAGTCTTAAAAAGTCGAGCAAAAAACTGACCCTTGAAGAAGCACAATCAATTGCTAAAGACTTGAATGTTACACCAGAACAAGTCTTGGAAATGGAAGGTCGATTGACTGCTTATGATGCAGCTTTCGAAGCTCAAGGTGATGACGATGATGAAGGTTCAACCCATGTTGCCCCTGCATTATATCTAGAAGATAACCGTTATGATCCTGCGCGTTTGGTTGAAGAAGAAGATTATGAAGAACAAAGTACTTCGGCTTTACATGATGCGATGGAACAGTTAGATGATCGTTCAAGAAATATCTTGCAACGCCGTTGGTTAGATGATGATAAATCTACATTACACGAGTTAGCGGCAGAATATAATGTTTCAGCTGAACGTATTCGCCAATTAGAAAAAAATGCTATGGATAAAATTAAGATTGCCATGTCATCCAACTAACTTCTATCCGTGAAAACATCGGTTTTAATAAAAGGGCGATCTGCCCTTTTATTTTGCTTAAAGTTTTATTGAATCTCGTATCTTCATAGATTTTGCCTTTAATCCGAGTTAAATTTTATGTTATGGTTATGCGCAAATTGATGCAGATGAATGGCTTATGTGGATTGCAATTTCAGCACTGAATTTAGCACTTGCAGTAATCTTAGGTGCATTTGGGGCACATGGTTTAAAAGCCCGAGCAACAGAAGCACAGTTGACTTGGTGGCAAACAGCAACTGATTATTTCTTCTATCATGCCCTCGGTTTATTGGCATTGGCAATACTCAGTAAAGTCATTCCTCAACTTCCAATCAAAGCCAGTTTTATGCTGATCCAAATCGGAATTCTATTTTTTTGCGGTTCGCTATATATCATGGCACTTGGCTTACCACGTGGCTTAGGTGCAATTACACCGATTGGCGGTGCATTGATGATTGCTGGATGGTTGGTGCTTGCCTGGAATGCATTAAAATACGCAAAATAATTCTGTTTTGACTTTTGAAATCACAATTTGCGCAATCAAATGGAATGTCTATGCAAATTTTCTTAAATGGTGAGCCCCAAGAAACCTCTTGCCAAAATCTTTTACAACTGGTTCAAGAACTTTCACTGGAAGGTAAACGCTTTGCGGTTGAAATGAATGAAATGATCATTTCTAAAAGCAAACTTGAACTCACCCCTATTGCTGAAAAAGATCGTATTGAAATCATTCATGCGGTTGGTGGCGGCTAATTTGGAGCTCTCCCATGCTAGATTTAACGACTAAAAACTCGCCACTTATTATTGGTTCACGCACCTTCCAGTCTCGTCTTCTTGTCGGCACAGGCAAATATAAAGACATGCAGGAAACAGATTTAGCCATCCAAGCGAGTGGTGCTGAAATCGTGACGGTTGCTATTCGACGTGTAAATATTGGACAAAATCCAGATCAACCGAATTTATTGTCGGTGATTCCACCTGAGAAATATACCATCCTTCCAAATACCGCAGGTTGTTTTGATGCCAATAGTGCGGTACGTACCTGTATGTTGGCACGTGAGCTTTTGGACGGACACAACTTGGTCAAACTTGAGGTTTTGGGTGATGAAAAAACCCTGTACCCGAATGTGACCGCAACACTCGAAGCAGCACGTACGCTTATTGATGATGGGTTTGAAGTGATGGTTTATACATCGGATGATCCAATTGTTGCACAAGAACTTGAAAGTATGGGTTGTGTCGCGATTATGCCTTTAGGCAGCCTCATTGGTTCAGGGCTTGGAATTTTAAATCCACATACCATTTCCATCATCAAAGAAAATGCAAAGGTTCCAGTGTTGGTCGATGCTGGTGTTGGTACAGCGAGTGATGCAGCTATTGCAATGGAATTGGGTTGTGATGGTGTATTAATGAATACAGCAATTGCTGCTGCACAAAATCCTGTTTTGATGGCTTCAGCAATGAAAAAAGCTGTCGAAGCGGGTCGTGAAGCTTATTTGGCAGGTCGCATGCCACGTAAGCGAATGGCAAATGCAAGTTCACCTGAAACAGGTTATTTCTTTAAATAACTTCAACCAAATCGCTTGTTGATGATTCACTCAAAGACTTAGATTGTCTAAAAGGGTTTTTCGAAATTCTTTTAGACTGAAAATATCTTACTAACTGATGTTACGCACTTGATTTAAATTAAGTAGGTAAAAAAGAAAAAGCTAAATTTACACGACGGAGTCTTACATCCAAAGTTTAAATTTATGGAATAGCCTTCGGCTCGAGGTACTTTTGTTTTGGCAAAAGTACCCAAAACCATTGTCATCCGCAGAACTCGTTCACTATCGTCAAAATATTCAAAGTTTCGCAGAAACTTTACTTATTAGAAGGAGTCCTGCCTCAAGCAATTGCGGATGACGTTTTCGCGTATCCATATTCTTCTAGCTCCAAAATTTAATTTTAGAGTTACTGCGTAACATCAGTTAATAAACAGTTAATAAATCAATTGAGAAAAATGATGTTTAAAATAATAAATACATGTCTTTTCATAATGGCTTGTTTACCCGTCATAAGTTTTGCAAATCAATCAATAGGCGCTCTACAAAAATTTGTACCGCATGATTGGGAAATACTTTCTCAAGCCAAGGGTGATTTGAATCAGGATGGAAAAGAAGATATTGCACTGCTCATCCAACCGAAAAACAAACATCAACACAAACGTAAACTTTTGATATTATTAAAAACGGATCAGCAATTACAACTCAAACTAAGTCAACACATTCCAAAGTGGACCTACCGTGCAAATGAGCCTTGTGCGGAAGATGCGCTTGATGATTCATCTTTAAACATTAAAAATCAACGTTTGGAATTGTTATTCAATAGTATGTCATCGTGTAGCAATACCTATGGTTTAATTACCACATATAGTTTTAAACTAAACCAAAATCACTTCCATTTAATTGGCTATGACTCATCTTATCTGGATAAAATTACTGGTCAACAAGACGAAATTAGTATTAACTTTTTGACACGTAAAGCCAAACTCAGCACAACTCCAAATATTTTTGCTGAAGTTGAAACGCCACCTAAAGTGATTTGGAAAACAATCAATTCAGCCAAAAGCCACACTGTGGAAACTGTACCTTGGGAGAATGAAGCGTTAGTTTTCAATTTTAGTGCTCAATTTATTGGAGAAAAAAATAATGAAAAACAAAATTGATTTAGTTTTATTTTGTGCATTGACGACCTGTTCAACTTTAGCTTGTGCAAACAACACCACACCCTATCAATCATTTATTCCTAAAAAATGGAAAGTATTGAGTCAAGCACAAGGTGACTTAAATGGTGATCGGCAAACTGATGTTGCCTTGATTATTGAAAATACTGATCCCAAAAATATTGTGACCAATGATCGCTTAGGTAACCCTCAACTGAATTTAAACCAACGAAAGCTATTAATTTTACTTAAATCCCCTCAAGGCTATCGTCTTGCAGCAAGTAATTCCACTTTACCCAGCGAAGGAGACCAAGAATCTCCTTGTCTTGCCGACCCTTTAGGCGAAGGTAATCCACTCACCATCAAAAATGGATTAGTGCAAATTAATTTACATTATTGGCTCAGTTGTGGTTCATGGTATGTGAGCAATCATGTTTTTACTTTCCGCTACCAAAATCAATCTTTTCAGCTGATTGGATATGATGTTAAAGACTTCCATCGTGCGTCTGGTGAAACCAATGCAAAAAGTATCAATTTTTTAACAGGAAAAATCAAAAAAACTACGGGTGGCAATGGCTTTGAAGATCAAAAACAAACTGCCCAAGTATCATGGTCAAAGTTAAAACAAAAATATGCACTCACACTGGAACGAATTGACTTTAAAAACTATGGAGAATATGAATAAAAACGTTTTAAACTTGATCAAGCCGACATTAAATGAATGATAAAAACAAATTCATTATAGGTTTAATAAAAATTATATGGGATCAAAACAATGTATCGTAAAAATTTATTCTGTCTATTTTTTGCGCTCGCAAACTGCTCAAGCTTGGTTATGGCAGATATTGGTGAAACTACTGGACTTGAAACGTATATTCCAAAAGGTTGGAAAATACTAGGTAAAGCTGAAGGTGATTTAAATGGTGATCAACAACCCGATCTTGCTTTGATTATTGAAAATACTGACCCCAAAAATATTGTTCATCATGACTCATATGATAAAAATTCAGAAAATCAAAGACTGAACCTAAATGAACGAAAATTACTGGTTTTATTTAAAGATGATCAAACTTACCATCAAATCGCCAGTAACGATTCACTGCCAAGGGAAAACAGCAATGAAAAGAAATGCCTAATTGACCCTCTGATCGTAGACCACTCCCCCATTATCCAGAATGGATTACTCAAAATCTCTCTAAATTTTGGGTTTCGTTGTGAGTCATGGGAGGTTTTTAATAATTTATATAGCTTCCGTTATCAAAACCAAGCATTTTATCTAATTGGCTACGATTTACATTACTTTGATCGACCATCAGGCAATAGTCGTAGTGAAAGTACTGATTTTTTAACCAGAAAATTCAAACAGAGCTTAAGCACTCCTGAGCTTGACCTTAAACGTTCACCACAAATATCACAGTCAAAATTAAACAAAGCACCTTTACTCAAATTGGAGCAGATCAACTTTGCGCTTTATGTTCACCGTTAGCCTCTCCTAAAGGGAGAAGCAACAGTTTGAAGAAAAGCAGTATTAGAACCCGTGCTCTAAAATACGGATTTTAACTTCAGCCACATGGTCTTTGACTGCAAGCTGATATGCTTGCATATGCTCTGTTTGTAAGTGAGCATTAAGATGCTCAATACTTTCCCATTTTTCAAGCATGACAATCAAATCAGCATCCTGAGTTTGATAATTCACATCGACATTGGCATCAACTAAAAGCTGATAGCCATGACAGCCCTGTTCTTGCAGTACTGTTGGCGTGATTTTCCTAAAGGCTTGAATAATCTGTTGTTTATGTATGCCATTCGGATGAGCATAAATTTCAGCAATAATTGTTAACATTTTATCTTTCTCGGCATTGTCAATGGGCTATTAATTTGCATTACTTAAGCAAAAAGGCGATTCAAATGATCACGATATTGCTGCTCATATTGTTCAACGTGAGGTGCTTTAATGACATCATTCACAATAAACGTATCCAAACTTTGCATACCTAAAAATTGATTGGCTTTATGAAAAGGTAAATAAACACCATCTACCCCCACGCCATGAAAGAATTGTTCTGGGTCATCAAATGCATCTATAGGTGCATTCCATGTCAGTGACAACATATACTTTTTGTCATGAATTAAGCCGCCCGAACCATACTTTTTAGCAGCATCAGAACGAGTTCGACCATCATTGGCATATAAGCTTCCATGACCAGTGGTAAATACATCATCAATATACTTTTTCATTGTCCACGGTGCACCCATCCACCATCCTGGCATTTGATAAATCACGGTATCTGCCCAAAGGTATTTTTCTACTTCTTCCTGAGCATCATAAGATGAATCTGTACGAGTGATTTTAATGCTATGCCCTAAATCAGATAATACGTGTTCAGCTAAAGTGGTCAAGGTATCGTTTAATTCACCATTTGAATGTGCAAACTGTTTTGCGCCATTTACAATCAAAATATTACTCATTGCTCACCTGTGTCTCAGCTATGTATTAAGTTTATGGCGCCACTATAGTGAGAATTTTTATCGCAAAAAATGCAAAAATAAGCAAAATATTATTGACTAAAAATCAACAATTATGATTAACACATGATTTAAAGTACTGATCGAAATGCAATGGCAATTAATCATGCATAAAAAAACACCCGAAGGTGTTTTTAAAATGATCAGCACATCAAGGAATCAGCCCTTCATCACGCATTGCAATTTGCACAGATTGGCGTTCAGCCACTTTATTGCGTAAAGCTACAATATTGGTAAACGGCGTTAAATCATGTTGAATATAATTCGACCAGTTGGTTAGCACGAATAAATATGCATCTGCTGGACCAAAACGGTCGTTAACCAAATAATCGTATTCTGATTCTGCCAAATAATCATCAATATATTTCAACATTTTATCTAATGTAGCATAGCCACGCACTTTCTCATCTTCTGTTATTGCTGGATCAAAAAATACAGCATATTCATCATGTAGTTCTGAGTTTAAATAACCTAGCCATTCCAATACTTTGGCACGTCCCAAACCAGATGGTGGGATCAAATCTTGTTTTGGATCATGTTGAGCGATAAAAGGAAGAACCGCGACATTCTCAGTCAAAATCAAACCTGGATTAATTTCTAAAGCGGGGACATAGCCTTTTGGATTAATTTCGTAATAATCAGCACCCTTTTCTGTCTTATGCGTTTTTAAATCAACACGTTCCAGATCAAAATCAACATTAATTTCATTCAATAGAATATGAGCAGCTAAAGAACATGCACCTGGTGAATAATATAACTTCATATCTAATCCTTGTTATATGACTGTTTAAGTTGTAAATGGCTTCATCGGTAATTTCAAGTTAAGAAACATAGAAATTTGCAAATCAGCTTAAATTTATAAAACTGCTACAACTTGAATATTCAGCAAAACGAAGACTTTTTCAAGTCAAACTTAGCTGCATTTTCACTAAAAGATGTTTTAACATACGCATCTTTAAAGAATGATGAAAGGTTTGTAGTGATTAGTCTGAAAAAAGCAGAATGGTTTTCCAATATTCGTACAGATGTACTCGCTGGATTAGTCGTTGGCTTAGCACTTATTCCTGAATCTATTGCATTTTCTGCAATTGCGGGTGTTGACCCTCAAGTCGGGCTTTATGCTTCATTTTGTATTGCTGTGACCATAGCTTTTTTTGGTGGTCGCACAGCCATGATTTCCGCTGCTACAGGCGCTATGGCATTGCTTATGGTGACTTTGGTCAAAGATCATGGTCTACAATATTTATTTGCTACCACAATCTTAACAGGCATTATTCAAATCCTCGCGGGCTATTTCAAAGTCGCAAAATTACTGCGTTTTGTTTCTCAATCTGTGGTGTATGGATTTGTGAATGCATTAGCAATTTTAATTTTTGTCGCACAAATTCCCGAATTGCAACGAATGGATTTGACCGCCTATCTATTTGTTGGATTAGGACTTCTTGTTGTCTATTTATTTCCATATATTCCAAAAATTGGCAGACTGATTCCCTCACCTTTGGTATGTATCATTGTACTTAGTCTGGTCGCAATGCTGTTCAACACAGATATGCGTACTGTGAGTGATTTAGGCAAATTTCCCGATACATTGCCTATTTTTCTTATTCCTGAAATACCGCTTAACCTTGATACTTTAAAAATCATTTTTCCTTATGCAGTTACATTGGCAACTGTAGGTTTACTTGAAACCATGATGACGACCACAATTGTCAATGAAGTCACGCAAACTGAAGGCGATCGTCATAAAGAATGTCGTGGTCAAGGTATTGCCAATATCGCCAGTGGATTTATGGGTGGTATGGCAGGTTGTGCAATGATTGGACAATCGATTATCAATGTTTCTTCAGGTGCACGTACACGTTTGTCAACGCTGGTCGCTGGAGTATTTTTACTGTGTTTAGTGGTCTTTTTAAAAGATTGGTTGGCATATATTCCAATGGCTGCTTTGGTAGCAATTATGATTATGGTGGCATTCACAACTTTTAATTGGGATTCGCTCAAAAACTTTTCCAAACATCCTAAACAAAGTAATACAGTCATGCTCACAGTGGTTGTTATTGTATTGATGACCCACAACTTAGCTTTGGGTGTATTGGTTGGCGTTCTATTATCTGCACTGTTCTTGGTAAATAAACTTGAAAGCGGAGTCAGTGTTCGTTCTGAATTATCCGAAGACCAAAGCCGTCACTATTATGTTTATGGTCAGATTTTCTTTAGCAGTGCCGAAAAGTTTTTTCAATTTTTTGATTTTCATGAAACAACAGAAAAAGTCACTATTGATTTAACTCATGCGCATATTTGGGATATCACCTCGGTCAATATGTTAAAGCAGGTACAAAATAAATTTCTACAGAATAATGTTCAAGTTGAAGTGATCGGTATGAATGAAGCAAGCCGTACGCTTGTAGATCAATTTAGTTCATCAACAGCAAGCGCTACTTCATGATTTGAGAAATGTTATAAAGCATGTGGTGTACTTTTACTGCGAGTGAACTGCATGTTTAAAATTTAAACGGCATCAACTTAGGTTGTATGCTGTTTGCTTTCCGTAGACACCCTCCAAAAAACTATAATTTCCATGTTCTAAATCATGTTTAAATCGTAAAAATACCTATTATCAGGTATAGCGAAGTATCTAAATATCTGAAAAACTAGATACATTAAGCATCAATGAGCTTTTTCACATCATGAACAATGAGTTAAGTTTACCTGTACCTGTCATCATAGTAGAGGATGAACCGCTTATACAAAAAAGGCTATCAGATATATTGGTGAATATTGGCTATTCAACATCAGACTTAGCTTTTGCCCAAAGTTTAGCGCAAGCCAAAGAATTACTTGAAACACAATCTGCATCTTTTGCCTTGGTTGACTTAGGTCTCCCTGACGGAAATGGGATTGAGTTTATTGAAATTTTAAAGAACTATGATCCGACCATTACGGTTTTAGTAATCTCGGCGTGGAGTACTGAAGATGCGATTCTCAACGCATTAAGTGCTGGTGCAACAGGGTATGTACTTAAAGAACGTGATGATATTGAAGTCGCACTTTCAATTAAAAGTGTCTTACGTGGCGGTGCGCCTATAGATCCATTTATCGCGCAAAAAATTTTAAAACAATTACACTTCAATGAAAAAAATAATGGAAATAAACCGATAAATAGCCAAAAATCGATTGAAAATGAGAGTATTTTATCAAAAAGAGAACTTGGAATTTTAGAGCTGGTGTCACAGGGTTTAAGCAATAAGGAAATTGCAGATCAACTCAATTTATCTCGCTATACCGTTGAATCTCATATTAAACATATTTACCGGAAACTTGCGGTATGCAACAGAGCCAAAGCCATCGATACAGCACGCAACATGGGCTTACTCGATTAACTCTCAATATTATTGGTTTTCTGTATTTGCTTTTCGCTATGTTGCAAAATGCATCTTTTGCTCAAGCAAATCTCTTAAATCAACATCTTGAAGCAAATAGCAGCTGTCATTTTGAAATTCTTAATATAGAGGTTGCACAAGCGACGGCGAATCAACCAGAACATGCTCCTCAATCTGGCTGGGAGCGTGTTCAATTACCTGATGACTGGGAAAAACGTTGGGCTCACTATACGGGTAGCGCATGGTATAAAATTCAATGGCGTTACCAATGTAATCAAGACCATCAAGCCGTTGCACTTTTGATAGAACGTATTAATTTAGCTGGTGCAATTTATAGCAATAATGAATTGTTATGGAAAGATAAGTCTCTCGTTGAACCATTATCAAGAAGTTGGAACATGCCAAGATATTGGGTTCTTCCGTCTTCCTCTGTTCAAAATAAGCAAAATGAAATTTTAGTCCGTGTTGTTGGTGTTTCATCACAACATTCTGGCTTAGGCAAAATTCGATTTGGGCGTGCAGAAGATATTATCAATCAAAATGATCAACTGATTTTCGAACGACGTACTTTATTTCTTATCAATATTATCATCAGCTTTGTTCTAGGAACCATTGGCTTTACGATTTGGTTGTTTCGGCGTGAAGAAAAAGCGTTTGGATGGTTTGGCTTAACCTCATTTTTCTGGGTGTTATTTGCGTATAACATTATATCCACCGTACCCCTTCCATTTACAGATACTTTATTCACAGCTCGACTGAATTTAGTCTTTTTAGTGGGTTATGTATATTGTCTATGTTTATTTGCATGGCGCTTTGCACTTCAACAATACACTTATCTTGAACGTTCGCTTTTCGCAAGCTTCATGATTTGCATCATAGCATTACTCTTTACGCCTAACGCATATTTGACCAAAAGCTTACTGATTACATTTCTTTATGCAGGTCTGGTGTTTATTTTTAACTGCATGCTGTTTCAATGGATTGCTTTTAAAAAACCCAAAGTCGACATTTTACTTTTAGCCTTTATTTTTCTAATTTACTTGGTGATTATTGTTCATGACCTCTACATCATGCTCCATCATGATGATCAGGAGCTCTATTGGACGCCATTTACAGCACCAATCACGAGTTTGGCAATTTCTTTTATTCTCGCTTATCGAATTTCACAAAACGTTTCTCGAATTGAAAAGTTCAATCAAACGCTTGAAGAAACAGTTGAGACAGTTACTTTTGATTTAGAACAGTCTTTAGAGAAAAAGCACCAACTGCAAATCGATAATATGCGTTTACAAGAACGCTTGAACTTGTCTCATGAATTGCATGATGGGCTGGGTGGTTCAATTGTACGTTCAATGATTTTACTCGAGCATAGTGAACATATCGAAAAACAACAAGTGCTCTCCATGTTTAAACTTTTACGGAATGATCTCCGACAAGTGATTGACTCAGGTACAAGTTTAGGTGAAAAAGTTCCTGAAAATCCAATCATGTGGGCTGCACCTTTAAGACATCGATTTATTCAACTTTTCGAAGAAATGGAAATTGAATCGACATGGGTATTTGCTGAAAATTGGCTACTCAAACCACCACCTTTGATTTGTTTAACCTTGTCGCGTGTAGCGGAAGAAGCTTTGACCAATATTATAAAACATAGTCAAGCTTCAGATGTCGAGGTCGCCCTAGTTGAAAATGAACGCCAGCAATTGATTTTAACCATTCAAGACAATGGCATCGGATTTGAAGTAGATCAGGTCCAGTCAGGGCTACATGTTGGCTTACAAAGCATGCAGGTTCGGGTCAAACGAATTGGAGGGAGTTTTGAAATACATTCACAGCAAGGATTTACACTCATCCGTGCTATCTTGCCCTTAAAAGATAAAAATGACTGAATTTAAAAAGAGAAACTAGATCTCTAGTTTCTCTTGGTTTGGACTGTTCAAGTTTATTTCTTTTTAGCGCGTGCCAATACCGATGTTGCTGTCAATAACATCAAGCCAAGTAAAGACCATAATCCAGTACTTCCCCCACTACTTTTTCCACTTGTTGTAGTTGATTCATTTAAGTCTAAATCTACAACAACAGGATCATGATCAGAAGAACGGAATGCATCTTCACTATAGAAAGATGCAATTTGTTCTTCTGTTTTAAACTCTTCATTATAGTCTAAAGCTGTTGGCTCATCTGCATTGATGTGCCATGCAAAAGTACGTTTAACCATTGGATATAAGTTTGCATCTGCTATGGCATGATCTAGATTACCCGCGCCGCCATTACCCGTTGCATCACTCGCAACTCCAAAGACATAGCTATATGCTAATTTACCTTGACCGATTTTTTCATCATTTAACAATACCTTATAGTTGGCTTTTTCAAAGGCTAAGATTGGGTCTTCTTTGGCATAACTGTTCATATCTCCAACCAATAAATAATTAGGCTTTTCAGCTTTGGTTGGATTTGTTGCAATCCATTGAATTAACTTTTGTACAGCAGTTACACGGGTTGGATTCCAGCAGCCTTGACCATCATTTTGATTGGCTTCAGGTGACGTTTTATCATCAGGACAACTGCCTTTGGATTTTAAATGATTCGGTATGACCGTAAAGGTTTTACCCCCTGTTAGCGCTTGGAAGCTTTGTGCCATAGTGACACGGTTTTTCTGGGTCAAGTCATCATAAACTACTGGGTTACCCACAGTTTTGACACGCTTACTGTTGTAGATAATCGCAACTGCGATCACATCAGTACCTAATTTATCCATATTTGGTGGAATAACATATTTCCAATCTGCCCCCAAAGCCTTGGTCAAATAAGCGACTGCACTTTTATCACCATAACCATTGTTGGCAATTTCCATCAAACCATAGACATCAGCATCAATTGCTTTAATCGCACTCACCGTTTTTGCGTGTTGACGATTAAATTCTGAAGAGGTATTCGCACCACGATCTGGTTTAACACCAATTAATGGAGAGTTGTCATAGTTCAATACATTAAATGCCGCCACACGGACTTGTTTGCTATCTTTAAGAGGAACATTCGCATTACGTAGGTTGGTGTCTTTGACGATTTCTGGCAGTGTTTTATTTTGAATGGGTTGTATGCGCCACGCATTGAAACGATATTCTAAAATCCCTTCAACATTCTTTAACTGATAACCTGTACGTAGAGTATTGGCAGCATTAAAATTCGCTGGAAGCCAAGGTGTTCTATTTTGATTATTATATCCATCATCTAAAATGATTTTTGATAAAAGGTTGGTTTTAGCTAATGCGACTGCTTCGGCTGATTTTGCTGGATATAAGTTGGTCGGGATATATAAACGTCCTAAACTTAATGACAACTGACCATAACGACCATAATCATAGTTTTCACTGACCGTTAAGGTTTGTGGCATTTTCACCAACATTCCCTGATAACGTTTAGGTGAATGACCAGTTGCGTCCGTTAAACTTGAAAATGGAAGTTGAATCGGTGTTGCACTGATCAAATTAGCAGCTTGATTATTACAAGCGCCAATATTGTTACTCAGTTGATCAAGCTGCAACTGATTTTGATAGGTCGTTAAACGTCCTTTGAGAATAACTTCCTCACCCACTTTTCCACCAGTGACTGTACTTCCAGCAGGAATATACACAAAAATGGCATTACTTAAATTCGCTTTGGCTTTTGTGTCAGGTGTTTGGATATAAAAACCTGAAAATCCATCTTGATAACGATAGTCAGCTGTGATTACACCACGAACAACATATTGCTGATTCTGAGTTGCAGATTGCAAATCTGCGATGGGGGTATCTGCTGTACTACAGCTCACTGCTGTTGCTGGTGGCGTTGCTGTATCTCCTCCTAAATAGATACTAAAGGCATTACGATCTGACCATTTTGTCCATTCACTATCTAAGTCGAAAGCACTATTTGGATCTACTGAACTCACATCATTTTTATTTTTTATTCTGCTTAGGCTATTTCCAGCACTCTTAAATGTTGTTCCCCAACCACCTGTTGGAGCTTCACCAATACGCCCAAAACGATCGACTGGGGTTCCTTTATATAAAAGCACCAATGCATCATCACCATTAAATGCCAAACCAGCGACCTGATTTACTTTATTCCCAATTTCTGCCTGTAATTCACTACGACCTAGAATGAATTTTGCTTTACTGGCTAAATTTCCTTGTAAAGTATATGTTGCAGTTTTGCTCGTTACTCCATTGGTATATTGTTGAATCTCATAATCCGCAAGGTTAATAGTGGATGCATCTGGATTATATATTTCTAATCCCTTTTTATTTGCTGTGCCGTCAATATATTGACTAAACATCAACTGAGCATAACTTGGAAATGAACAGCCCAATAAAGCTAGGCTTAAACATAGAGTATGAGGTTTTAAAATTTGCATGATTTTTAACGTTTGTTGAAATTTACAGCAGATTAATTTTTATTAATGACAATATCGTGAATTTGAATGATAGATTTATACGCATTTATTTATTGATGAATAATCAAACATTATATGGGTGAGTATAAGCCCTCAAAATTGCGGAAATTTTCAAATGCTCTCTTACAAAAAAAGCACCCTTTCGGGTGCAAGAGCATGGGGCTTTAACAACTTTATAAAATATTACAGATTAAGCCTCGAATTGCAGTTGCTGTAACTTAGCCACTTCCTGTTGCTTGAGTAAATTACGTTGAATTTTACCACTGGATGTTTTTGGCAAACTTTCCACAAATTCAATTTCACGTGGGTAAGAATGCTTGGATAAACGTGATCGAACATATTTTTGCAATTTTGCATTTAATTCATCAGATGAAACAACTTGAGGTTTTAGTACAATAAAAGCTTTTACAATTTCTGTTCGTTCAGGGTCAGGTTTACCAATCACGGCTGATTCTAAAACCTCTGCACACTCCAACAGGGTGCTTTCTACATCAAACGGACCAACACGATAGCCTGACGTTGTAATGACATCGTCTGCACGACCAATAAAATCAATCCCACCTAGTTCATTAAGTCGAACTGTATCTCCAGTTAAATAATAATCTCCCATAAAAGATTTACGGTTATTCCCACCATATCCTTTAAACCAAGTGAGCGGTGATTGCTTGAAGTCAATCGCCAAAGTTCCGATCTCGCCCACTGTCACTTCTTTATAATCTTGATTTAAAACTGCAAAACGATGCCCAGGATTTGCAAAACCTGCCGAACCTACCTTGATTGGATGTGCTAAAGCGTGATGGTTTCCAATCACCATGCCTAACTCTGTTTGTCCATATTGATCATATATATTAACGCCTAGATCATGGTTAAACCAATGAATCACTTCAGGGGTCAAAGGCTCTCCCGCACTACTGACCACACGTAAATGGTCTTTGATTGAACCATCGAATTGTTCTTTAAAACCAAAGAACATTCGAAAAGCCGTAGGAGAACCTGTTAAATTACTGACTTTATACTTCTGTATAACCTCTAAGGCATGATCGACACTGAATGCATGCTCATCCATAATAATACTGTGTCCGAGTCCCAGCGGACCTGTAATACCATAATATAAACCGTATGCCCAACCTGGATCGGCAAGATTCCAAAATGAATCTTCTTCGCGTAAATCAACGGCATGACGCATATATTCTTTAAATGCTAAAACAGCTTTGAGTGGCACAGGAACTGATTTAGCTAAACCCGTAGTTCCTGATGTAAACATCATTAAAAAATCGTCTTCAAAATTTAACATAACCGGATTATGTATGGCTGATTGCTTGGTTAAGGTTTCCCAAAAATCAGCTTCTTTTATCTGACTTGAGTCCTTGAGATGGACTGTCAGAATATGAGGTAATTCAATTTGATCTAATTTGCTACGTTGTTCTTGATTGGTGACCATTAACTGCGTATTGGCTGTTGTTATACGATGTTCAATTGCCTTAGATTCAAATGCAGTAAATAAAGGTTGATAGATTGCACCAATTCGCCATGTTGCCAAAATAGTAATGAGTAATTCTGGTGTACGTGGCAATAATCCAGCAATACAATCTCCTGGTTTTAAACCAATCGATTGGAAATAATTTGCCAGCTGTCCAGAAGCTTCTGCAAGTTGCTCAAACGTCCATTGTGCTGATTCACCATTTTTTCCTTCCCAGATCAAAGCAACTTTATTTAAACCAACAAAGCGCCCACAACACTCTTCATAGGCATTGATTGATTGAGGGTTTCCAGCCAGTTGTTCGTCGATCAACTTTTCATAGTCGAATTCGAGATAAGCTTGTTGCAATGTTTTCATGGCAATATCCTTGTATTTGTTACACACATCATCTCGATGTGCAATTCCATATATCTGCGTTCTAGCTCTTATTAAAATGCCGAATCATTCAGCATTTGTTCCTATGCATATAGATAAACATGATTATAAATCATACACAATTTCCAAATACCTCAATCATTCTGCGGTGTTTGGACACTACTACTTGCGTTCCAAACAACAATAGAAAGACCAGCATTTAGCTGGTCTATATTTGCTTTTAAAAGGAGTTTTCTCAGTTGTGTGTTATTGAATCACAGCACGCGCAATGACCAAACGTTGGATATCTGATGCACCTTCATAAATCTGACTAACACGCACATCTCGATAAATCCGTTCAACAGGAAAATCTGAAACATAGCCATAGCCACCATGTATTTGAATGGCATCTGAACAAACTTTTTCAGCGATTTCCGATGCAAAAAGTTTTGCCATAGATGCTTCTTTTAAACAAGGCAAGTCAGCATCTTTCAAACTTGCGGCATGGTAAATCAATTGACGTGCTGCCTCGATTTGAGTTGCCATGTCAGCCAGTCGAAATGCCACCGCTTGGTGCTGAACCAGTTCCACACCGAAAGCTTTACGCTCATTGGCATATTCAACGGCGGCATCCAATGCTGCACGAGCCATACCTACACATTGCGATGCAATGCCAATTCGTCCTGACTCTAAATTGGATAAGGCAATTTTGTAGCCCTCACCCTCATTTCCCAATAAATTTTCAGCAGGAATTCGACAGTTTTCGAAAACAATCGTCGCAGTATCAGAACAGTGTTGCCCCATTTTGTCTTCGATACGGGAAACAATATATCCCTCCGTATCAGTTGGAACAATAAAGCAAGAAATTCCCTTTTTTCCAGCTGTCTTATCCGTCATGGCGAATACAATCGCAACTTGGGCATTTTGTCCCGAAGTGATGAACTGCTTGGTGCCATTAATGACCCATGTATCTCCATCCCGTTCAGCTTTACATAATAGAGCACCAGCATCTGAACCTGCTTGTGGCTCTGTTAAACAAAAACAACCAAGCCATCGCCCTGTTGCCAATGGGATTAAATAATCTTGTTTTTGTTGCTCTGAGCCATATTTTTGAATAATCCCACACGGTAATGAGTTTTGTACACTCACAATGGTAGAAATCGCGCCATCACCAGCCGCAATCTCTTCAATTGCAACGACCAAGGACATATAGTCCAAACCTGCGCCGCCCCATTGTTCTGATACGGTCATTCCTAATGCACCCAAATCTCCCAATGCTGCTAATTGCTGTTTCGGAAATTGTGAATGCTTATCTCGTTCAGCAGCAGTTGGCTTGAGTTCATTTTGAGCATAATTCCGCATCATTTCTTGAACCATCTTTTGATCATCATTGAGTATCATCGAGCTTCCCTTTTAGTTCGTTTTTAACAATTTTGAATATTTAAATTCCTATCTCAAAATCAAGCACAGGAACTGATCAACAAAATTTAAAGTCAAATTTGCCCAATACCACCTTTTAAGCAGTATGGGACATTATTTTTCAGGTGTTTTGCTTTATAAATGGCGTAATCAACAGTTGAAGCTAATCCCATCTAAAAGCATAAAGGGATGTAACTTACTTCGGTTGCATACGAATCGCGCCATCTAAACGAATTGTTTCTCCGTTTAAATAACTATTTTCACAAATATGCCCAACGAGTTGTGCAAATTCTTCAGGTTTGGCAAGACGCTTAGGAAAAGGCACCATTTCCCCTAAAGCATCTTGAACATTTTGTGGCAAAGCTTTCAACATCGGTGTCTCCATAATGCCGGGAGCAATCGTCATGACACGAATTGCATGTTGCGACAACTCTCTTGCCAAAGGTAAAGTCATTGCGACAACAGCTCCTTTGGACGCAGCGTATGCAGTTTGCCCAATTTGTCCATCAAAAGCCGCCACTGAAGCTGTGTTGATAATGACTCCACGATCTTCTTCACCAGCTGCAAGTTCATAACGTGAGATAACATCTGCGGCAAAACGAAGCATATTAAATGTACCTGATACATTAATATTTAAAACCTTCTGAAATGCATCCAAAGCATGGATACCGTTTTTCCCTAATACCTTTGCAGAAGGACCAATACCTGCACAGTTAATTAAACCGTTAAGTTGTCCATAATCTTGTTCGAGTTGTTTAAAGAATTGTTCTACCGCAATTTCATTGGTCACATCCAATGGTACAAATTTGGATTTTTCACCAAGACGTTTTTGCATTTCTTCACCCAGTTCATGGTTCATATCTACCATGATCACGCTTGCGCCTTGAGCCACCAAATGTGTTGCCGTTGCAGCACCGAGTCCAGATGCACCACCTGTTACCACAAAGACTTTTCCTTCAATTTTCATTTTTCTTCCTTAATTCATTGTTTAAATAAATAGCTATAGATTTTAAATTAAACCCATTTTCGACTTAAGATGAAGAGTAAACATAGTCCAGCTTGAGTACAATTTCCAAAAGTTGCATCCTGTATGATGGATTTGGACAATTTAGAATTTTTGGGTCACTTAACCACGTCTTAAATGCGCTCACAAGATAATGGAATATACTGTGAACAATCAACACTTCATTGAAAGTAAAGGAACCATCTCAATTGCACTCGTACATGAGGCGTTGATTGGTGCAAAAAACAAAGGCTTCGATATTGAAAAAATCTTAGCCAATGCCGAGATTCCGCTTGAACTTTTTAATGCGCCTAAAGCAAGAATTGCTGTTTCAAGCTATGCAAAACTTTGGACTGAAATTGCAGATCAAATGAATGATGAATTCTTTGGTATGGATTCTCATCAAATGCGCCGTGGCTGCTATAAATTACTCACGAAGATGGTGATGCAAGCCGATACACTTCACATTGCCATCGAACAAATCCTACAATTTTTTAATCTTGTTCTTGATGATTTTTCCAGTAAATTGGTAATTGATGAAAATTATGCCTACATTGTCATTACAGATAAATTACAAACCAAAGCCATGTTCTGTTATGCCACCTACATTATGCTGATTCATAGTTTGATTTGTTGGTTAGCTGATCAACGTATTCTACTCAAACAATTACAATTAAAATGCACAGCTCCAGAAGACGATCAAGATTATCGCGTTCGCTTTTGTGAACATATCACTTATCAAACAGACGAAAACTATCTGCAATTCGATGCAAATTACTTAAGTATCCCGATTAAACGTGACCAAAAATCTTGGTATACATTTATCAAAAACAGTCCTGAAAACTTGCTATTAAGGTTTAAGAATCCTTTGGCATTGAGTTCTATGGTACGAAAAAAATTACTTTCTCTTTCACCTTGTGCTTGGTTGGAGTTAGGTGATTTAGCTGAACAACTGAATATTTCTGAAGCAACAATTCAGCGTCGTTTAAAAAGCGAAGGTACAAGCTATCAACAGCTTAAAAATGATATTCGCTGTGACATGGCAATTGATCTTTTAACCAAAACAACGCATACCTTACAAGACATCAGCGAATTATTAAACTTTCAAGATGCAAGTGCATTTCACCGTGCTTTTAAAAAATGGACTGGTGTAAGCCCTGGTGCTTATCGCGAACATAAACATTTAGGTTAAAAGAATAAGCTTAAATGGCTTTGCAAAAATGATTTCATGTTCTTACTCAAGTATGTATTAAAGGTATTTTAATTTTATTCTTATAAATTTGAAAAGCTTGTATAAAGTTTTACAGCTTATCTGAACATGGTTGCAAATTCGCCATTATTAGTATATTTTTCACTCAATTCAAAGCAGTCTTTCTGCTTACTTCCTGTGGTACCCTCCTCCCCTTTAATCAGCTTTCAGGTCACTAACATGATTAAGATGATTGATGTACTAGAGCAAAATCTAGTTCAAAATTTTATCCATTCCCTTTCTGCTCAAACTGAACATTTAGATGAGTTGATAGAAGGAATTTTAAAAGCTTCAGATCGTGATGTTGCAGATGCGATCAATGACTTTCTGAACATCAACAATGCTTCAGATCTTGCTCAAGCACTCGATATCCAGCAAGAGCGTATTGAAGCGATCCAATCTGGTTTGGCAATGAAAAAAGAAAATATTGCAGATACAGCGAAAATTGTAGCACTGTGTCTTGCACTTGAAACCAATGCCTTAGACCAAGTTGAAATTGCAGATAGCCTCGAAGATTATCCAATATAAAAGTAGTTCAATAAAAAACGGTTTGAAATCAAGCCGTTTTTTTATGTTTAAATCGCAAAAAGTGCTAAGAATTTTTTTTACTATCGCTTTCTACTAATCTACTAAATACATCAAAAACAGATTAGGATAATTATTGTATATAAAAATCAATCAATTAATCGCAAAAAAATGATAATTCTGTTTTATTGAAGTGCTTATCTATTATTCTTTTTTGTACTGATGCCATAAAAACTATACATATCTACTCTGTTTTTCTCTTTGAATTTTATGGGGTATTTATGAAATCTTTTGGTCAAAAAATAACAGCTTTAGTGTCTAGCGTTGCTCTTAGCTTAACAGTTACAGCATCTTTCGCTGCCATCCCAACAATATTAAAACTCGACTATGCTTATTATGCTCCAACAAGTTTAGTCGTCAAAGAGCAAAAACTCTTAGAAAAAGCCTTGCCAAAAACAGAGATCAAATGGGTGTTCAGCCAAGGGAGTAACCGTTCGCTCGAATATCTAAACAATGGCAGTATCGACTTTGCATCAACAGCTGGGCTGGCTGCAGTATTAAGTCGTGCCAATGGAAGCCCAATTAAAACTGTTTATATTCAAAGCCAACCTGAATGGACAGCGTTGGTGGTGGCTAAAAACTCAGCCATCAAATCACTAAAGGACTTAAAGGGTAAGAAAATAGCGGCAACCAAAGGGACTGATCCATTCCTTTTCACTCTCCAAGCACTTGAAACAGTTGGCTTAAGTAAACGCGATGTACAACTGGTACATTTACAACATCCAGATGGTAAAACTGCTTTAGAACGAGGACAGGTCGATGCTTGGGCTGGGCTTGATCCACTTATGGCTTCTGCACAGTTACAATCAGGTGCTAAGCTGCTTTATCGTAATGTTTCATTTAATAGCTATAGTGTTTTAAGTGTTAAAGATCAGTTTGCAGCACAAAGTCCTGAAGCTATAGATGCCGTAATCAAAGCTTATGAACAAGCACGTAAATGGGCAAAAGCCAACCCTGACAAAGTAGCTGAACTGTTGGCCCGTGAAGCAAAATTACCACTTGAAGTTGCTAAACTTCAACTTAGCCGAACCAATCTCGACCAAAACATTCCAACCACAAAACATTTGAATGCCTTAAAGAAGGCAGGAGCGATTTTGAATGAAGAGGAGTTAGTACGTAAAGGTACCAATGTTAACCAAGTCATCGATCAGTTATTTGACAGTAAATACGCGCAAAAGGTTGTAGGGAAATAATGAACAAAATTTCTGCTTCAGCATCACATACAAATGTGCCTACAGTTGTTAAAAACCCTGTAATTAAAGCTCATTTATTGAAGTGGCTAAAAGCAATCACCCTCCCTGTTTTGATCATACTCCTATGCGAATACCTTGTTCGCACAGGGTGGATTGAACCCTATTTACTGCCAGCACCCAGCAGTTTACTCGCATCATTTCGAGATTTGGCACAGGGTGATTTATTCACGCATGTATATACCAGTACATGGCGAGTTTTCTTTGGCTTTTTTGTAGGAAGTGCACTTGGGCTTATCTTTGCAATCGCTGTTGGTTTAAACCAACATATTGAAGCATTTTTAGAACCGACATTTTCTGCAATTAAATCAATCCCGAGCCTTGCATGGATTCCACTACTGCTATTGTGGTTAGGAATTGATGAAGCTTCAAAAATTACTTTAATTGCCATCGGTGCATTCTTCCCCACCTATACCAATACAGTTTCAGCCATTCATAATGTAGATAAAAAATTATTTGAAGTCGCAAAAGTCTATCGACTAAGCCATATGCAAATAATTTTTCAAATCGTTCTTCCTGCAGCTTCACCAGGAATTTTAGTGGGGCTGAGAAATAGTTTAAGCTTGGCTTGGATGTTTATGATTGCAGCCGAACTGATTGCAGCAACACAAGGGATTGGTTATTTACTTAGTGATGGTCGCGAAACTTCACGACCAGATATTGTAATTATCGCGATTATTTTATTGGCTGTTCTTGGTAAATTAACAGACACCATGATGAAATGGATTGAAAACTGGTTGTTACGTTGGCGGACGTAAATCAATCAAATACGGCTTTTCTAAGCCGTATTTTTTAATTTCCTTATCTGAAACTTGCATTTAGGGTTTTTCCTATGGAACACTGTTGCCGTTACATTTAGGTAGACAGTATGATCATTCGCGATAAAAGTAATAGCTTTGCCCTACTTTTTGCTTGGCATGGCACCATTCTTCCCAAAGTCTTGCCTGCATTGGCATTCGTTGTGCTGATCTCCACAATTTTAGTCTATTTATCTTCCCATCATTATTTTACCTTTCCTGCCGTACCCGCAATTGGATTTACTGTATTTGGTATTATCCTGTCTATCTTCTTAAGCTTTAGAAATACTGCTTGTTATGACCGCTGGTGGGAAGGTCGTAAATTGTGGGGGGCATTGATCGCCACATCTCGCCATATTTCACGAGACAGTCATGTTTTACCTGAACAGCAACGTCAAGTGCTGATGTATCGTGTCATGCTTTTTACTTGCTTGCTCAGAAATCGCCTACGCAATCAGAATCAAGCCATTGAGTTTTATAAAAACAAAGTTACCTTAGATGACTCTATATTCGATCAACTGCCTCATCACATCAATGCCTCACAATATGTTTTAGAGCATATTCAAAAATCCTTAGTATCATCTCTTCATCAAAGTGAAATTTCAGATATTATTTACCAAGGTTTAAATCAACATATTGTTGCTTTGGGAAATATTCAGGCTGGTTGCGATCGTATTTTGAGTACGCCACTACCTTATTCTTACTCAGTATTACTACATCGTACCGTGTATTGCTTCTGCTTAATTCTACCTTTTAGTTTAGAAGCCAGTCTTGGTATCTGGACACCTGTGATTGTTAGCTTAATTGCGTATTTATTTTTAGGCTTGGATGCATTGAGTGCGCAACTCGAAGAACCTTTTGGCTTACAAGAAAATGATTTGCCATTAGATGCAATTACCCGTTTAATCGAAAGAGAAATGCTGAGTTCACTGGGCGAGGAATTGCTCGAACCGATCCAATTGGTTAAAAGTAATTTGACTTAATATGGATTTTTTAATTGATCCGATTTTTAACTTCATAGCATTTTAATATATGCACGTCATGCAGATCATCAGTAATATAATTGGCTTGAACTTATGAAAATGAGTGTGCAAAACTTTTTAAGAAAAATAAAACTGCTTTTGGCACTCACTTTAATATTTATAGTCAAACCGCCTGATTATTCACATAAGTGATTTGGCTGATTCATTTATTTTGTACTTTTGAATCATAAACAGTCTTGCTATCACGAGGCGACATGGATGTCGCCATGTTGAGCGGGGGTATTAGGATGTACCCCTCGCTCAACGGAAAATTTTTGTTACTTTTCATCTCTGAAAAGTAAAGTATCGCCTACGCAAAACAATTTAAACTTTAGAGCTAAAGCGTGGCAGTGCAAGCTTTATATCATCAAACAATATATTGATCGCTTTAATTTTATTGATCAAGAGAAATGATATTCTACTGTATGAATTTTTCAACAGATTGACTATAGAATAAAAAACAAGAATAAATAAAAAGGCTTTACCATCTGTCTACCCAAACACCTAGTAACGCCTTATTGATACAGCAAGAAATTAATTGGGCCACTGACCTAAAGTCACACGATCATTACCGCCATAATCTTTTACAGTTCGAACCTGTTTAAAACCTGCACCTTTAAATATCTGTTGTACCGCCTCAGCTTGATCATAACCATGTTCAAGCACGATCCAACCTTGTGTTGCAAGCCATTTTTTACCCTGCTGGATAATATGTTCAATGTCTGCTAAACCATGTTGATCGGCAACTAAAGCACGTTCAGGTTCAGAAGCAAGCTGTGGCATATGCTCATCCTCAGCATCAATATAAGGAGGATTGGAAACAATCACATCAAAATATTGCCGATTTAAGGCATTGAACCAACTGCCCAAATAAAACTTCACCTGTGTTAAATCATGCTTTTCAGCATTGTATAGTGCAACCTCTAAAGTTGGCTCATAAACATCTGTCGCTGTTACAGACCAATTCGGACGTTCACTTGCCAATGATAAAGCAATCGCTCCAGTCCCTGTCCCCAGATCTACAATACGGCAATCTTCTGGTAAATCTAAATGCAGTACAGTTTCCACCAAAACTTCGGTATCAGGACGAGGAACTAAAGTATCTTTGCTCACTGTTAAATCCAATGTCCAGAACGGCTGTGAACCCGTCACATAAGCCAAAGGTTCACCAGCTTGAATACGTGCTAAACCATCCGTATATTGCTGTTCTTGTTCAGTGGTTAATTCCTGGGCTGATTTAAGTGACAAATCAAAAGCATCAATTTTTAGAATATGCTCAAGTAACCAAGCATTCTCTTGACGCTCATAACTTTCTGGCTCTCCACGTAAGGCTAATGCCTGTGCAATATTCATTATCCACCGTTTTGTTGAGCAAGCATTGCCAGCTGATCAGCTTGATATTCACGATGCAAGCTATCTAAAAGTTCAGTCAAATCACCTTCCATAACAGCATCCAACTTATATAAGGTTAAATTGATACGGTGATCTGTCATACGACCTTGTGGATAGTTATATGTACGGATTCGTTCTGAACGGTCACCAGAACCGACCAAGTCACGGCGCATTTCAGAAGTTGCAGCATCTGCCGCAGCACGTTTTGCATTTTCTAAACGTGATGCCAATAACGCCATCGCTTTGGCTTTGTTTTTATGCTGTGAACGCTCATCCTGACATTCAACAACTGTTCCCGTTGGAATATGAGTAATACGCACTGCTGAATCAGTTTTGTTAATGTGCTGACCACCTGCACCAGATGCGCGGTATGTATCGATACGTAGATCAGCAGGATTAATATCAACTGTTGTATCTACATCAACTTCTGGAAGAATTGCAACTGTACACGCAGAAGTATGTACTCGCCCTTGCGACTCTGTTGCAGGTACACGTTGTACACGATGCGCACCACTTTCAAACTTTAAGCGCCCATAAACGCCCTCACCATTGACGAGGCAAATGATTTCTTTATAGCCACCATGCTCACCCTCGTTTTCAGATAAGATTTCAATACGCCAATTTTGTGACTCAGCATATTTGCTATACATACGGAATAAATCACCTGAAAAGATCGCCGCTTCATCACCACCTGTGCCGGCGCGAATCTCCAAATATGCCGAGTTCGCATCGTTCGGGTCTTTTGGAATCATGAGAATATTCAACTCAGATTCGAGTTGCTCAATTAAAGCTTTATTCTCTTTGATTTCCTCAACAGCCATATCCTTAAAATCTGGATCGGTTAACATCACTTCAGCTGTTTCAATATCTTCTTCAGCTTGCTTATATTTTTTCCAAACTTCAGTAATTTCTGATAAATCATTATGCTCACGTGATAAATTACGAAAGCGCTTATTGTCAGAGATGACTTCAACGTCTGCCAATAATGCCTCTAATTCCTCATGCCGATCACAAAGTTGATCTAATCGTAAACGTAACGATTCTTTCATTTTAAATACATTCTCAAGCTAAGCCTTAACCACATTTTAAGATTTAAAATACAACCTCAATCACATGGCTAAGAAAATTCTAAAATTGTGCATAGTTTACCGATTCTGCCATTTAAATGACACATTTATATAGGCGCTCTGCCGTGAACTTAACGAATTTATCTGCCAATTTACGAGCTTTATGCTTATTCATAACCGTATTATCTTCATCAATTCTCCTTTTTGTCCCAGCGTTTGCATGTTTTAAAATCACTTTTAATAGAAAACATACATTCAGATACCAAACGTTATCAATTTTCGGGTTCATCTCCACATTTTTGGGAAAAACTTTTGTTACATTTGCTTCATCGAATACAGATAGAGCTGTCCATCTAAGGACATGGAGCAACAGATGAAATTTAATACAATCTTATTTAGTACTGCTTTAGCAGTAACTTCAATGTTTACAGTAAGTGCCCATGCTGACAACTCAACACGTATTGCAGCAACTTCGGCTTTAGGAAGTGTTGTTGGTACAGCTGTAGGTAAACAAATTGGCGGTAACACTGGTGCAATGATTGGTTCAGCAGTGGGTGGTGCTGGCGGTGCAGCAGCTTCAACCAATAGAAGAGATCGTACTGCTGCTGCAATCGGTGGCGGTTTAGGTGGTGTGGGTGGTTACACTGTTGGTAAAAATATGGGTGGCACTACTGGCGGCTATATCGGTGCAGCAGCAGGTGCAGCGGGTGGTTCTGTTTTAGGTAAAAAAGTATCTCAAGACCGTCATGCCGATCAACGCAAGTATAATAAAAAGTACTACAAAAAACATCGTCGTCATCACTAATTGATCCGTGAATGACATCAAGCACCTTCGGGTGCTTTTTATTTGTTATATAAGCCTTTTACACTCAATATTTAAAAATGATTCCATCTCGCCTTTAATGGTCGACTGTATCCATGCCACCCAGCATGATAATGGCATCAGCTCGAATTGGCTGATGGAAAAAGCAAAGAACATTTCACCTATATTCAGTCAATAATATTGTCGCTACCTAAGCCCTATATGATTAATTTAACAAGTTATTTAGCTGATTGAGATAACAATAATCTTCACGAACTCATGTTAAATTTTCATCTAATTTTAAATCTAACTGACGGCTCACCCGACTTATTTTTTGCTATGAGGTGCTAGGCTGTGATAGTCGCATTTAAAGTTCAATCTTCTATTTTGTCTCGCTTGTTGCATAATTTTAATATGAATGCTCTCTGATCAATCGCGCTGAGAATAAAGTTTAACATTCACATAATATGAACCAATTAAAGAGCAAGAAATACAATCTAGAAACAAAACACAGAAATTGCTTACATCCACATCCATAATTATTGCTAATTGTTTCGTTATTCTAAGCTCAAGTTAAATAATTTGAAGAAGCTTCGACAAGGAGTTTGAAATGAAACTACAAGCAATACTTGGTGCAACTGTTCTTGCAGCAACTCTAGTCACAACTGCACATGCAGGTAACTCAACCAATACAGCCTTAACATCTGCACTTGGTGGTGTTGTAGGTGCAGCAATTGGTCAACAAATGGGTGGCTCCACTGGTGCAATGATTGGTTCAGCGATCGGTGGTGGTGTTGGTGCTGGTGCGGCATCGAATAAACGCGATAGAAATGGTGCAATCATTGGTGGCGCTTTAGGTAGCGCAGGTGGTTATACTGTTGGTCGTAATGTGACAGGTACATCCACAGGTGGATATATCGGTGCAGGTCTTGGTGCTGCTGGTGGTTCAGCTTTAGGTAAAAAAGTCAGTGAAGATCGTCGTTATGATGACCGTTATGACAACCGTTATGGACGTTATAATGACCGTTATGATCGTAACGGATACCGCAATGTAGACTATCGTTATAATAATCGTAATTATCGCCATGACAACGGGCATCACTATGGTCAATATAAAAACCGTTGGTAGAGTTAATTTCCCGCTTCTACTGATATAACAATATATTCAATCAAGCATTTACCGATGCTTGATTTTTTTTATCCGTCGTATTTTCTCAGCTTTAAATACAAATATCGACAATTTTCGATATACATTACTCAACATATATCGTAGTATTTCGATATATAGTTATATCGAGTTAAAAAATGACATCTATAGCAGATTCGGCATTAAAAACTACCAAGTTTTCTATTTTAGAGCTTGCACCTGTACGTGAAGATCAAACAGTTGGGTTTTCTCTTAAACATAGCTTAGAACTTGCTCAACATGCTGAAACCTTAGGATTCGATCGTCTTTGGTTAGCTGAACATCATAATATGGATGGCATTGCCAGTTCTGCAACAGCAGTACTCTTAGGTTATATCTTGGCAAATACGCATAGCATCAAAGTTGGTTCAGGTGGGATCATGCTACCCAATCATGCACCACTGGTGGTTGCTGAACAATTTGGTACTTTGGCAACACTTTATCCGAATCGCGTTGAATTAGGTTTAGGACGTGCGCCCGGTACAGATCCTCTGACTATGCGTGCATTAAGACGTGGTCGCCAAGAAACTGAAGATCAATTTCCACAAGATGTCTTAGAGATATTGAGTTATTTTGCAGATGCTCATTCAAACCAAAGAATTAAGGCAACACCTGGACAAGGCACGCATGTTCCAGTTTGGCTTTTAGGTTCAAGTTTATTCAGCGCTCAGCTTGCAGCAAAATTAGGGCTTCCCTATTCATTTGCCTCACATTTTGCACCGAGAATGTTGGGACAAGCCATCCAGCTTTATCGTGAAAACTTTCAACCTTCTGAATATTTGGATCAACCTTTTGTCTCTATGGGTGTACCTACTGTCGTCGCTCAAACAGATGAAGAAGCTGAATATTTTGCAACCAGTGTCTATTTGCGAATTCAAGCTTTGCTGACAGGGCAAAGTTTAAAACTCAAACCACCTGTTGAAAGTATGGAAGGTCGCTGGTCTGTTTCAGAAAAAATGGCCGTGCAAAATTTCCTCGCAATGGCGCAAATTGGCTCACCAGAAACAGTGAAAAAAGGTTTGAATCGACTGCTTGAACAATATCAAGTGGATGAATTTATTTTCACTTGTGACATCTATGACACATCGAAACGTTTAGATAACTTTAGTTTATTAATGGATTTAAAAAAATAATACAAACCCATTATCTTTTCCTCTTTACCAAAATGAAATATGAATTTTCATTTTGGTTTTTTTTGATTTCAATATTACTAAACCTTTAATTTAAATATAAATTTACAGTAATTTATGATTTAAAACATAGATTAATACAACAGAAAAAATGAAAAGATTTGCCATCTCTTTTCAAATCAGCATAATAGAACATATAAAAATCAGTAGAATATCAACTAGGAACAACAATGAATCAATATATCAATAAGCCAACACCTGCTTTTGTTGCAGTAAGCTGGGTGGCACTACTTGCTGGCGCTGCCGCCTACTGTGTGGGTCTGTTTAATGCACAAATTCTCTTAAACGAAAAAGGCTATTACCTCATCTTGATTCTTTATGGATTATTTTCTGCTGTTTCATTGCAAAAAATTGTTCGAGATAAGTTAGAAGGACAACAAGTTACCGCTATTTACTATGGCTTATGTTGGGTCTCAGTGGTGATTTGTGTTGTACTTTTAGCACTAGGTTTATGGAATGCCAACATGGCTTTGAGCGAAAAAGGCTTTTATATTATGGCATTTTTACTCAGCCTATTCGGAGCTGTTGCAGTACAGAAAAACATTCGTGATTTAGAGTATTTGAGAACACATACACAACCTGAATTAACCCATTCTCTTCCATCCCAAGTGGAAATAAAAGAGATCGAAACACAGGATGATAAATTATAATTTGTTCAAGGCACTGATAATTTAGGTATTGATCAATTAATCAGATTGAGAGACACGCGATTCAATTTCAACAGATAAAATGATGGAAAACGCTTAGCCTAACTTTTGTTGGGCTTTTTTAATACATGAAAATACAGAAGAAATTACCGAAATGTGCCTCCAAAAAAGTACCTCGTCTAGCCCTATGATCAAACCGTCTAATGATTCATACAAGTACTTTGTTATTAATCATTGATATTCAATAAACTGTATATTCCTTAGAAGATTTTGATCATTTATATATTTCGCCCTTTTGAATCATAGATGGTCTTGCTATTGTAAAGCGACATAGAGGTCGCTATGTTGAACGGGTGTATATGAGCAAAAACAAAGCACTGCTTGTTTGCAGCGCAAATAATGCTATTGGATAAAAATGAGCTGGACAAAGTAAACCATCGCCTACGCAAAACGGTTTAAACTTTTAGAGCTAAAACGTGGCAGTACAAACTTTAGATCATCAAACAATCTATTGATTTTATTGATTAAGAAAAATGATATTTCACTACATGGTTTTTTCATCAGGATGACTATATGTCTCAACAATCTTTTCATATGACAAATAATTCACTGAGTTGTTATCGAGTTGATATTTTCATCACTTGATAATGAATAATTTCGCCAATCTTTTCAAAATGAGATGAAATAGAATAAATAACAATATTGACCATTCATCACGCAGAAGAATTGAATTCAACTCTGGTGTTATTGACTAAAATCTTGACGAATATGGATATTCAAGTACATCAGAAATAGTTTTTTTTAAACCTCAAAATTGCAAAATCATATTTTCGATATAGTTTGTGTGTTTTTTCATTACAGCGTTGCGTCTATAAAATATGACTGGTGAGATTTTGAAAAGACTTTACCTCTGTGATTAAGTTGGTTATATCAATAAATGTCGCGATTCTCAGCGACCTATAAATAAAAAAAGGAATAAATATGCTCACCAGGAACAAGAGCCAAAACGAAGGTTTTTTTCAAAACCAATCCGAGTTTTTTAAGCCATATACAGGTAAAATCATTGCGTCCACAGACATGAAACTGCATGACTTTTCTGGTTTAAAAGTTGCAATTATTGGGGTTGATCAATTTACTGTAACGCAACTTGATCAGCTATTAAAGCAAGCTGAACTGGTCAAAGTTTTTCAGATTTCGCCTGCTTTTGTATTACCACAAACAGAACGTGGCATACACAAACTCATTTCGCATCCATTAATTATTAAAAATCGTCGTTTGTTTAATCATCGAATTAAAGCAATGTTGGCTATTCGATATTTAGATGCTCAAGTCCAAGACCAGTGGTTAAAACGCCAGCTTACGCCTAATCTGGCAATGAAAAATAAAGTCTTTTTGAAATCCGATAATTATTATTCAGCCTTGCAACATCCTCGATGCAAGCATATTGCTTGGCCAATTGTTAAAATTACATCCAATTCAATACACGGTATGGATGGAACAGAGTATGTCGTTGATGTTGTTATTAGTACCTATACATCATAGATTTGAATAAAATTTAATTGAAGGAGGCATGTATTGCCTCCTTTTATTTTGTCTGTCCGATATAGCGATAACTATTGGCAGTCTTTTGATAGCGCAAGTAGTTGTTCGTCAGTTTTCCAGCGTTATTGATCAGCATAATATCGATATTCTTTAAATCTTTAGAAATACGGATAAAATCTTCCAATGGACGTTCCCAGTCCTGACAATCGTTTGCAACGTCTATTGAGTCCAAATTTTTCGTTTTCGTTTCAAAAATTTGAACTGGGGCGAATTTATCTTGGTTCAATATGAATGAATTTATACGATAAGTTCTTGAGCATGTACTCCCAACAAAAACACTGGTGATTAAATATACATCTCGATTTTTTATTTTAACTTGCTCAATTTTATTGATAAATCCAACTGTTGTTAAATCTTGAGTGATTGGACCTTTTTTGCCTTTCAATTGAATCAAATTCGTGGAGTCTCGCATCGTACCGCCAGCAGAAATATCCATTGTATAAGATTTAATTTTGCGATCTGGGCTGTAATGAATTTTCAACATATTCTTTTCGGTTAGTTTAGGAAAAGAATAAGTGAAACTTGCAGGATCCTTTTTTATTTTTGTTTCAATCGCATTAGAAATATTTTCATTGTATTGATCACATTCATTTCGCGACGAACAACTATTTTGATAATATTTCTGAATCAACGTTGTTTCGAAATCCTTTAAGGATTCGGCATGCAACTGCGTTAGTATCATGCCCTGCGCACAAAAAAACATCGAAAATGAACTTATTTTTAATATCTTTTTCATATAACAACTCAACATTATCATAATCATCTATACATATTTTATAAGAGCAAAATGTGCATTCTGCTCTTAGCAGTCATTCCATCATATTCGCAAGATCAAAGCTAAGGACAATTTATCCAATTCTGCGTTTTAAGCCTGTCATTTGTAGGACTCGTGTTGAGATTTCTTCAATCGACATTTCAGAAACATTGAGATATTTGATTCCTTCAGAAATATAAATACCCTCTACAGCGCGAAGTTCCATCTGGCATTGTGAAAAACTTGCATAGCGACTATTGGCTTTGCGTTCTGAACGAATTGCAACCAAACGCTCAGCATCAATCATTAAACCAAATAGTTTATGTTTATGTTCTTTGAGTACAGCAGGTAAACGGTTATCGTCCAAGTCTTCTTCAGTGAGCGGATAGTTAGCAACACGAATTCCAAATTGTAATGACAAATAAATAGATGTCGGTGTTTTACCTGAACGAGAAACCCCAATCAAAATCAAATCCGCTTTATCATAGTGTCGCGTACGCGCGCCATCGTCATTGTCTAAAGCAAAATGTACAGCATCAATACGTGCTTTATAAGACTCAGAATCTGTTACAGCATGGGTTTGTCCGACTAAAGTTGTAGGCTGAGTTCCTAAAACATCAGACAACTTACTAATAAGCCCTTCAAAAACATCAAGATTCACTGCATTTGCAGTATTAATAATGTCACGCACATAAGGGTCAACCAAAGTATCGAATACCAATGGTTGCTGACCATCTTTATCAGCTCTTCGATTGATTTCTTCGACCACATTCATCGCCGCTTCTTCAGATGTAATGTAGGGAATGATATGAATATCAAACTTTACATGAGGAAATTGCGCTAATAATGAATGTCCAAGGGTTTCAGCTGTGATCGCCGTACCATCAGAAATAAAAAATACGCTCCGCTTTATTTGGTTACTTTCTGACATTAAAAATCTCCTCAAACATTTGTCTTAGCGATGTATAATCTTTATAGTAAGCCCATCTTACATGACTATCACTTAGTTGAATCAAAATGCTAAGTTTTTTGTTATAATTTCATGCCAAGATAGTGATTAATACTGCATAAGTGGAGTAACAACTTTGGAAGCACGCGTAATCGGTCTGGAAAAATTAGGTAAACACGACGTTGAGATCGTGGGTGGTAAAAACTCTTCACTTGGGGAAATGATCAGTCATTTAGCAAATGCTGGCGTATCTGTACCAGGTGGATTTGCAACGACTGCTGATGCATATCGCGAATTCCTAGAGCAAAGTGGCTTAAATGCTAAAATCAATGCAGAACTTGCAGCATTAAATGTTGATGATGTCATTGCACTTGCTGAAACTGGCGCAAAAATCCGCCAATGGATTGTAGAAACTCCACTTACTACAGGTCTAGAGGCTGAAGTTCGCGAAGCATTTGCTGCACTTTCTAATGGCAATCCTGACATTGCAGTTGCTGTTCGTTCTTCTGCGACTGCTGAAGATTTACCTGATGCTTCATTTGCTGGTCAACAAGAAACTTTCTTGAACATTCGTGGTATCGATAATGTTTTGATCGCAATTAAAGAAGTTTTTGCTTCTCTTTATAATGACCGTGCGATTGCTTACCGTGTACACCAAAACTTTGCACATGATATCGTTGCCCTTTCTGCTGGCGTTCAACGTATGGTTCGCTCTGAAACTGGCGCTGCGGGTGTAATGTTTACACTCGATACAGAATCTGGTTTCCGTGAAGCAGTATTCATTACCGCTTCTTATGGTTTAGGTGAAATGGTTGTTCAAGGTGCAGTCAATCCTGACGAATTCTATATTTCAAAGCCACTTCTCAAAAATGGCAAACATGCTGTTATCCGTCGTAACCTTGGCTCTAAACACCAAAAAATGATTTATGGCGAAGAAGGTGCTGCAGGTAAATCTGTCGTTGTGGTTGATGTTGAAAAAGCAGATCGCCAACAATTTGCTCTTAATGATTTAGAGCTTCAAGAGCTTGCTAAACAAGCATTGATTATTGAAGAACATTATCAAGCGCCTATGGACATTGAATGGGCAAAAGATGGTGATGATGGTCAAATCTATATCGTTCAAGCACGTCCTGAAACAGTAAAAAGCCGTGAAAATGTTGGCACAATGGAACGTTACCTTCTTAAACAAAAAGGTACGGTTCTTTGTGAAGGTCGTTCAATCGGTCAACGTATCGGTTCTGGTAAAGTCCGTATCGTGACATCGATTAAAGAAATGGACAAAGTACAAGAAGGCGACGTACTCGTTTCAGACATGACTGACCCAGACTGGGAACCAGTAATGAAACGTGCAGCAGCAATCGTGACTAACCGTGGTGGTCGTACTTGTCACGCAGCCATTATTGCTCGTGAATTAGGTGTTCCTGCAATTGTTGGTTGTGGTAATGCCACAGAAGTGCTTGTCGATGGACAGGAAGTGACTGTCTCTTGTGCTGAGGGTGATACTGGCTTTATTTATGAAGGTTCGTTAGATTTTGAAATCCAACGTAATTCTATTGAATCTATGCCTAAACTTCCGTTCAAAATTATGATGAACGTTGGTAACCCTGACCGCGCATTTGACTTCGCTCAAATTCCAAACGAAGGTATTGGTCTTGCACGTTTAGAGTTCATTATCAACCGTATGATTGGTGTACACCCTAAAGCATTACTCAACATTGACAGCCTGCCACGCGAAACTCGTGCTGCTGTTATGGCACGTACTGCAGGTTATGCATCTCCAATCGAATTCTATGTTGAAAAATTGGTTGAAGGTATTTCTACGCTTGCAGCTGCATTTGCAGATAAACCAGTGATTGTTCGTATGTCTGACTTTAAGTCAAATGAATATGCGAACTTAATCGGTGGTAAGCTCTATGAGCCTGAAGAAGAAAACCCAATGCTTGGTTTCCGTGGTGCAAGCCGTTATGTCTCTGACAACTTCCGTGACTGTTTTGAACTTGAATGCCGCGCATTGAAAAAAGCACGTGATGAAATGGGCTTAACCAACATTCAAATCATGATTCCTTTCGTACGTACTGTATCTGAAGCGAAGCGTGTTATTGAGTTATTGGCTCAAAACGGTCTGAAACGTGGTGAGAATGGTCTTAAAGTCATCATGATGTGCGAATTGCCAACCAATGCATTATTGGCTGAACAATTCCTTGAACATTTCGACGGTTTCTCAATCGGTTCAAATGACTTAACACAATTAACTCTTGGTTTAGACCGTGACTCTGGTATTGTCTCTCACCTATTTGATGAGCGTGATGCTGCGGTTAAAGCCCTCCTCTCTATGGCGATTCATGCATGCCGTAAAGCTGGGAAATATGTCGGTATTTGTGGTCAAGGTCCTTCTGACCATCCAGATCTTGCAAAATGGTTAATGGAACAAGGTATTGAGTCTGTGTCTTTAAATCCTGACTCAGTGTTAGATACTTGGTTCTTCCTTGCAGAAGAAAAAACCAAACAAGCTTAATTTGTATGCTCTAAAAAAGACCCTCCTGTAGGGTCTTTTTTATTTTTGAAATAATATTTATAACTTCAATTCATTTGAACTCAACTGCTGAATACGCAGTTATGTATTAAAATTTCCATCGCTAAGTTTTAAAGTTAAACACATTTTCACGATATTAATTCCTTATAAAAGCAACATGATATTGCTTCATATTTTAAGATTTCGTGTAAATTTAATATTAATATGTGCAAAAATCGAGTATACATAGTGGATTACAATGTAGATGAATATTGATGATAACGCTATCGTTGATCATCTACGCTTTTTGTATTTTAGATTTATTTTGAGAATTGAGTTTTATGCAAATTTACTTGGCGAGAAATAACCAACAAGCTGGACCCTATTCCATAGAACAACTGAATCAAATGCTTGCGAGTCAGCAAGTCTTATTAACTGATTTAGCTTGGCATCAAGGAATGACTGAATGGAAAGCACTTGGTGAACTTACACAAGGTAAACTTGTCTATGAACCTGTTGGTTATATTACACCGACAACTTTTACCCCTGAACATCCCACTCAACAAAACCAAGCAATTACCAACATAAAAGTTGAAAGATCCACTAAAAAAGCAATTAAAGCTGCACCTGTTGGTAAACGTATTTCAGCAAAACTCGTCGATTTTGCAGTATTGTTTTTACCGCAAATTCTTGCTATTGCTTATTTTATGCCTGAAAGTGCAGTCAACATTGCTGAAGGTGGATTTTCTAGAGAAAGCCAAATGCAGATCGCTGAAATAATCAGTAAAAGCATACCAAACTATGTCAATATTGGTTTAATGGTATTCGTATTGGCAATCTTGATTATTCAATGTTTTATGATTACCAAGTCGGGGCAGTCGATTGGTAAAAAAATATTCAAACTTCAAATCGTTGATGTGAATACCAATCAACTACCGGGCTCATTCAGAGGCTTTTTTGTACGTTCGTTTTTATTTCTGATTCTCTCTCAGTTGATGAGCATTGTTCCGCTTATTGCAATTGTATTTATTGTTGATTTATTTATGTTTTTTTCAAAAAACAACTATGCACTCCATGATCGCCTGGCAAAAACCAAAGTGATTGATCTTGCAGAATAAATGAAATGGCGGTGACCCCGCCATTTTTGATACTAAATCACGAAAAAATAATAATTTATGTTTTTGTTTTTTTTATAATTCCGACTAAAAATATCAGGTATTTTTACATTAATATATTCATGCCCTATCTATAGCTAAGTTTGCCGATATGAGGCATAATGCCCTACAACGTAGCGGTGTCAGATCATTGAGAATGTTTTCTATTTGTAAACAATAGTCATTTTCAATCATGCGACACTTTAATCGCTATCCCATATTTATATAGGGAATGGGACTCTTCACCGAGGTTGTAAAATGAGACAAACGACTTTAGCTGTATTGTCTTTATCTGCGATGGCTGCACTCTTAACTGGGTGTGGTGGTGATTTAGTACTTCTAAACTCGAAAGGTCCAGTTGCTGAAGGTCAAAGTAGCCTGATGATGACTGCGATCTATTTAATGCTTTTGGTCGTAATTCCTTCGATCTTAATGGCATTGTGGTTTGGTTGGAAATATCGCGCGTCGAATAAAGATGCAGACTATAAACCTACATGGGCACACTCAACTGCAATTGAAATTGTAGTATGGGGTATCCCGTGTATTATTATTGCTATTCTTGCGTATTTAACATGGTGGGGTTCACATAAGTATGACCCTTACAGACCATTAACAAATACTCAAGGTCAGATGGAAGAACATTTAAAAATTCAAGCTGTCGCTGAACAATTTAAATGGGTATTTATCTATCCTGAACAACAGATAGCTACAATTAACGAAGTTCGTTTCCCAGTCAATAAACCAATTGAATTTCAAATCACTTCTAACTTTACGATGAACTCTTTCTTCATTCCTAAGTTAGCAGGTCAGGTTTATGCAATGGCAGGTATGCAAACTAAGTTACATATGCTTGCAGAACATCCAAGTCCAGCAGAAGGCTACCGTGGATTCTCAGCGAACTATAGCGGCTATGGCTTTACGCAAATGCGTTTCCGTGCGCACGCTGTTTCTGATGCTGATTTCAACGCATGGGTAGACGCAATCAAAGCAGGTAAAGGAACTTCAATTAATCCTGAAGCAATCCAAAAAACCACGCTTGATGCGACTGAATTTGCTACGCTCAAAGATGGTGACCGTTCTAAACACCAAATTGAAGCAATGCTGAACAATGCGCATACGCCAGAAGAAATTAAAGCTGCACACGAAGCTGAACGTAAAGGTCCATTCCCTACTAAGCCTCATCCTGTGACTTATTATTCTTCAGTTACGCCTGACTTGTTCAAGAGCATTATCAACACTTACATGAGCAACTATCATGGTGCAGACCATGCAGGTGCTGAACATGCAGGTGCTGAACATGCAGGTGCTGAACATGCAACTGCTTCTGTAGGGGAATAAGACATGTCTTTGTTATTAGGTAAACTCAATTGGGACGCGATCCCTAAAGAGCCTATTGTACTTGTGACAATGGTCGTTATGGCCCTTGGCGCAATTGCAGTTTTAGGCGGTATCACCTATTTCAAAAAATGGGGATATCTCTGGAATGTATGGTTTAAATCAGTAGACCATAAAAAAATCGGTATCATGTATATCCTTGTATCTGTAGTGATGCTACTTCGTGGCTTCGCTGATGCAATCATGATGCGTCTTCAACTGTTCCTTGCAAAAGGTGGTGGTGAAGGTTATTTACATCCAGACCACTACGATCAGATCTTCACCGCACACGGTGTAATTATGATCTTCTTCGTAGCCATGGGTCTTGTTGTAGGTATGATGAACATTACTGTACCACTTCAAATTGGTGCACGTGACGTTGCATTCCCATTATTGAACTCTGTAAGTTTCTGGTTATTTGCTGGTGCTGCTGGTTTGATGATGGTTTCACTTGTATTAGGTGAATTTGCTGCGACTGGTTGGATGGCTTACCCTCCACTTTCAGGCATTCAATATTCTCCTGGTGTTGGTGTTGACTACTATATCTGGGCACTTCAGGTTTCGGGTCTAGGTACGCTTCTGACAGGTGTTAACTTCTTTGTTACCATCATTAAAATGCGTGCGCCTGGTATGAAACTTATGGACATGCCGATCTTTACTTGGACTGCACTTTGTACAGCCGTTTTGATCATCGCATCGTTCCCAGTATTAACAGCAACTATTGCAATGTTAACACTTGACCGTTACTTCGATTTCCACTTCTTCACCAACGAGCTTGGCGGTAGCCCAATGCTTTACGTGAACTTGATTTGGACTTGGGGTCACCCAGAAGTTTATATCTTGGTATTGCCTGCTTTTGGTCTTTACTCAGAAATCGTTTCAACGTTCTCTCGTAAAACGTTATTCGGTTACAAATCTATGGTGTATGCAACAATTGCAATTACTGTACTGGCATTTGTCGTATGGTTACACCACTTCTTTACCATGGGTGCTGGTGCCAACGTTAACGCGTTCTTCGGTATCATGACCATGATTATTGCGATTCCTACTGGTGTGAAAATCTTCTCTTGGTTATTCACCATGTATAAGGGTCGTATTACATTTACATCACCAATGTACTGGACACTTGGTTTCCTTGTGACTTTCGGTATCGGTGGTTTAACTGGTGTATTAATGGCTGTTCCACCAGCTGACTTCTTAGTACACAACTCATTATTCTTGATTGCTCACTTCCATAACGTAATTATTGGTGGTGTTGTATTCGGTATGTTCGCAGGTATCACTTTCTACTGGCCAAAAATGTTTGGTTGGAAGTTAAATGAGACTTGGGGTAAAGCATCTTTCTGGTTCTGGTTCTTTGGTTTCTATTTTGCATTCATGCCACTTTATATCCTTGGTTTCATGGGTATGACTCGTCGTCTGAATACATATGACAACCCTGAATGGGATCCGTACCTAGCTATTGCTTTATTCGGTGCTGTACTTGTCGCTATCGGTATTGCTTGTTTCTTAATGCAAGTCATCGTAGGTTTCTTACAACGTCATGACAACATGGACCACACTGGCGATCCATGGGATGGTCGTGTACTTGAATGGTCTACTTCTTCCCCTGCTCCGTTCTATAACTTTGCTGAAATTCCAAAAATCAATGGTATTGATACTTTCTGGAATGACAAAGAGAATGGTGTTGCATATGCGCGTCCTGAGAAATATGAAGATATTCATATGCCAACCGACCGTGCTGCAGGCTTTGTTATTGCGTTGTTCATTACATCAATGGGCTTTGCTTTAATCTGGCATATCTGGTGGTTAGTCGTTGTAACTTTCCTTGGTGCTGTTATTAGCTTCATCGTAAGTTCATTCACGAAGAAAGTGGATTACTATGTACCTGCTGCTGAAGTAGAACGTATCGAAAATGAGCGTTATGCTTTACTTGAAAAACACTTGAAGAAGGACTAAGGATATGGCTGAAGTACTTCATCACGACAACCATGGACACGATGAGCATCATCATCACGATGATACTGACATCACAGTCTTTGGTTTCTGGACATACTTGATGAGTGACTTGATTTTATTCGGTACACTCTTCATCGCGTTCGCTGTATTAAGCAGTCATATTCCGCCTGGTACTCCAAGTCCAAAAGAGTTATTTGGTGAGTCTTTAGGTTTCGTACTTGTAGAAACTTTCGCTCTCTTGATTTCTTCTGTGACTTTTGGTTTCGCGGTTCTTGCTTCATACAAGAAAAATGTCAACCAAGTGCTAATGTGGTTAATTATCACTTGGCTCTTTGGTGCAACATTCATCGGCATGGAACTTTATGAATTTCATCATTTAGTTCTTGAGGGTCATGGTCCTAGCCACAGTGCGTTTTTATCTGCGTTCTTTACTCTAGTTGGTACGCATGGTATCCACGTAACTTCTGGTTTAGTCTGGATGATCGTGTTAATGGTTCAAATCAAGAAATATGGTTTGACATTACCAAACACGCGTCGTCTTGCTTGCCTAAGCTTGTTCTGGCACTTCCTTGACATCGTTTGGATCTGTGTATTCAGCGTAGTTTATTTACTGGGAGCTTTATAATGAGTCATGATCATAATGCTGCTGGTGCGTCGCACGGAAACATCAAACAATACTCTATCGGCTTCATCCTTTCTGTCGTTTTGACCATCATCCCATTTGGGATGGTGATGAAAGGCATGACTGGTGGTGCTGTTGTTGCAACAATTGCGATCACTGCTGTTGCTCAGGTTCTTGTACAGTTGATTTTCTTCTTGCACATGAATTCATCTTCTGAACAACGCTGGAACGTCATTGCATTCATCTATACGATTCTGACGATTGCCGTTCTCTTAATTGGTTCTGTATGGATCATGAACTACTTACATTCAAACATGATGCTCTAGGGTGTCATGTTGAAAAAATATCTATTCCTGACTAAGCCAGGAATTCTCTTTGGTAACTTCGTTACCACTTTGGGCGGCTTTTTCTTAGCCGCTCAAGGTTCAGTAGATTTCCTTTTACTTCTCATCACACTCATCGGTACAACACTTGTTGTTGCTTCTGGCTGTGTTGTGAATAACGTCATTGACCAAGACATTGACCAAAAAATGCAACGCACAATGAATCGTGCGCTTGTCAAAAAGACCATCAGTCCAACAGTTGCTTTAATATTTTCTGCTGTACTGGGTTTAATTGGCTTTGCTTTGTTGTGGTTTTTTGTCAACGCCTACGCATTTGGCTTCGCTGTACTCGGCTTTGTTGTGTATGTGATTTTTTATAGTCTTTGGAGTAAACGTACCACCATTCATCAAACTGTGATTGGAAGTATTTCTGGCGCAAGCCCTCCTGTGATTGGTTATACTGCTGTTTCCAATGAATTTGATATTGCCGCTTTGCTGATTTTTTTAGCATATGCACTTTGGCAAATGCCACATTCTTGGGGAATTGCAATCTATCGTTTCGATGACTATAAAAATGCAGATATTCCTATTTTGCCTGTAGCACGTTCGATTTTTCGAACCAAAGTTGAAAGTTTAATTTATGTTGTACTTTTTGCTGCGGTTTTAAATGGGTTATATTGTTTTGGCTATACCAACATTTTCTTTTTAATCACCTTTAATGCTTTGTGTGCCTATTGGCTCTATTTGTCTATTATTGGCTTTAAAGCAGAGAATGATCAGGTTTGGGCAAGAAAATATTTTTTGTATTCAGTAATTCTAATTACAGCGCTCAGTTTTAGCTTTAGTTTTAGTTACGTCTCCCCTGCACCACATTTGCCACTGTTTTAAAAAAGATAGAGTTTACTCTATCTTTTTTTTTGATCTTTTAATTTTCCATAAATGCATTCTCAAAATAATTGAAATCTTATTTACGTTTGAAAATATTCATCCTGTAAAAATTTATATCGAGCAAAATTTTTAATTTTTTTGACATTGCAATTATATTTAATTGAATACTATCCAACCTGATTTCGACGCACCAACTCTTTGACTTATTGAAAAAATAAATTGCTTCGCAGTCTTGCTGGGTTTTACTCAATTTCAGGATCAGCCTAAAGTTCGCGCTACTTTTCTTTCGTTAAAAGATGAATAGACAAATCTTAGCCGATAAATTTGGAATTACAGCACATCACCAATCACCAATCACCAATCACCAATCACCAATCACCAATCTTTTCAATAGAATTTGGACGATTTTCAGCAAAATGGTCAAAAGCAATGTGTCTAGAATTGGTTAAAATTTTTTAGAGAAAATCAGTTGGCTGTTAAACAAGTTGCAATGCAATGTGGCTTGAATCATCAACAGGTTTTAAGGCAATTATTTATGAGGAATTTAGATATGAGTCCTGTTGAATATAAAAAACTCTATCAATATCGATTTTAAATACAATGATTTGATTGTAACTTAAAAAAATAACAATTTGATCAAATCTCCATCTTCTAAAAAATGCTTGTGTGCTAACACTGTTGTGTATTTACTCGACTTGGTGATTTAATTATTCAATATTACTTTTCAGCCTAAAAAGGCAACATGTAAAAACAAAGAAACAGCAATGCAGTTCCAACACATAGCTTACTAAAAATTAGTGACTATAATTTAAAAAGCGACATACTTATTTCAAAGCAACAATGAACATTTTTTCCAAAAGCATATATAAAAACATCTACATTCCATCCTAAGAACTTGTTTTTAATTGGATTTTATTCAACTTCAATTCTAACGACTATTTAACATGTTCAATATTCAAGCAACACCCTAATTAACCGATCCTTTGATCAGTTTAATGGCTGATTTAAAAAGTTAAATTAACTTCCAAAAAATACAGAATCATGCTCAAACCGAGCAAACAAATCATCCATTTTTTCAGCATATTTGAGATCTAATTGATGCCATAATTTTTGGGGCAGTGGGATAAATTCTAATGTGTCTGAACCATCAGAAGCTTTACAGAAACGGATTTCATACTCTGGATGTAAAATTTCATTGAGTGCTCGTAAAGTTGTATCACGATCAGCACCCTCACCTTGATAAGGAATCAGTAATGTTTTTTCACCCAACTGAATCGTAATGGTAAAACCTCGTTTGTTATTGGCAGCTTCAAATTTTGCAGACAGTTGTCCAGTTTCTAGAATTTTTTCACAATATGTGATGATTGCATCATCCTCCTCACCCCAATCCACCACCATGACAATGTCATAACGACCATCAAATACCTCAAAGTAAAACTCTTGTGTTGGATTTTCAATATAAGATTCAATGGTTTCAAGTTTCTCAATACGGTAGTTTGTCATTGTTGCTATCCTTTTTTATTCAGTTTTAATCTAAATAGTGACAATACAAAATTCAATTCACCCTCTGTAAAAATTTAGTGGCTTTTCCAATAAATAATTGAATATTAAATTGTGTTTGCTCATAAACTTTCCTATAATAGGCGCTCGCAATTTTTGCGGCATAATCTATTGCTTTTAACTCTTGTTTAAAGGCATTACAGATTGTGACTCCTTGCTTCATTCTTTTGAATGGGGCTGTATAAACCGTAAGGAGCTGACAATGCGTCACTACGAAATCGTAATTCTGGTACACCCAGACCAAAGCGATCAAGTTGTGGGAATGGTAGAACGCTACATTTCTCACATCAAAGATGCTGAAGGTCAAATTCACCGTCTTGAAGATTGGGGCCGTCGCCAATTGGCTTACCCAATTAACAAAATTCATAAAGCGCACTACATTTTGATGAACATCGAATGTAACCAAACTACGCTTAATGAATTAGAAGAATTGTTCCGTTATAACGATGCAATCCTTCGTAACGTGATTATCCGTCGTGAACACGCAATCACTGAAGAATCATTACTTGCTAAGAGTGCTGAAGAAAAACGTGCGCGTAAAGCTCAACGTGAAGAAGCACAACAAGCTCAAGATTCTGTTGAAGCATAAGGAGAACATCAATGGCACGTTTTTACCGTCGTCGCAAGTTCTGCCGCTTTACAGCTGAGAACGTTACGTACATCGACTACAAAGATATCGACACTTTAAAACAGTACATCACTGAAAATGGCAAGATTGTTCCTAGCCGTATTACAGGTACTAAAGCTCGTTACCAACGTCAATTGGCGCTTGCTATTAAACAAGCTCGCTATTTAGCGTTGATTCCTTACACTGACAATCATAAGTGAGGTTGAGCCGTGGATATTATCTTATTACAACGCATTAAAAACCTTGGTAAATTAGGCGATAAAGTATCAGTTAAAGCTGGTTACGGTCGTAACTATTTGATCCCTCAAGGTAAAGCAGTTGCTGCGACTGAAGCAAACACTGCTGCTTTTGAAGCTCGTCGTGCTGAACTTGAGAAAGCTGAAGCTGAAGTTTTAGCTGCTGCTCAAGCACGTGCTGATCAATTGAACGAAGTAAATATCGTTATCACTGCGAAAGCTGGTGATGAAGGTAAACTATTTGGTTCAATCGGTACTCGTGACATCGCTGACGCGTTAACAAATGCTGGTCTTGTTGTAGACCGTGCAGAAGTTCGTTTACCGAACGGTGCGCTTCGTCACACTGGTGAATTCAACATCGCAATCCAATTGCATCATGATGTTGTTGCTGAAGTTCTCGTTACTATCGTATCTGAGTAATTTTCAAGCAAAAAAAAGAGCATACTTTTGTATGCTCTTTTTTTATCTCTAAGCTTTTAGTTTCAAACTTTACAGTTGTTTTTTTTCACTTCATTAAGTCTCTACTTATCGGTATTACTGTTAGATACTTTCTCAATTTTACATTAAGATAAGTAAGTACTGAAGTGTCTCCATACATTATTTTAAATAATGTTTTCGCAAGATTTAAAACAAGGTCTTCTATGTCTCAGGCAACCGCCACTGCTCAACAAAACTCTTTCAATGCTGATGCAAAAAATAAAGACAATGCACAGTTAAAAGAGTTTCGTACGCCACCCCACAATTTGGCAATTGAACAAGCTGTACTTGCTGCGTTAATGACTGTCGCTGAATCTTTTGAACAAGTGAGCGATACTTTAAGTGAAAATGATTTTTACGCAACGCGTCATAAATATATCTTTCGTGCAATCGAAAAACTTGCTCAAGAAAGCTCACCTTATGATGCGGTATTGGTCAATGACTGGCTGATAAAGCAAAATTTACTCGATGCAATTGGTGGTGAAGAGTATTTAATGCAATTGATGGCAGACTCCCCTTCAAGTTTCTATAATTTAGAAACTTATGCTGGAAAAATCAAAGAGTTTGCGACTTTGAGAAATATGATTAAAGTCGGCAATGAAATTTTACAGAATGCCTATGACACCAAAGGTCGTGATGTCAGTGAGATTTTAGATCTTGCTGAAACCAATATTTTCTCTATTGCAGAGCAACACAATAATAATGCGAAGGCACAAGGTCCTAAAGCAATTACTTCCGTGGTTGCTGACGTTTTTGATAAATTAAATGAATTATCTCAGCTAGATGGTAATATCACTGGCTTAACCACAGGTTTTATGGAATTGGACAATAAAACCTCAGGTATGCAAGCAGGTGATATGATTATTGTTGCAGCACGTCCGTCCATGGGTAAAACGACCTTCGCAATGAATTTAGTCGAAAGCGTTTTATTCAACTGTGACCTACCCGCACTGGTTTTCTCTATGGAAATGCCAGCAGACTCTATTGCAATGCGTTTAATCTCTGCCTATGGTAAAGTTCATCAAGGACACTTACGTTCAGGAAAACTGGATGGTGATGAATGGTCTAAAGTGACTGGTACGATTTTACAACTTCAAGAAAAGCATCTTTATATCGACGACTCCTCTGCACTTCCTCCAACAGAGGTACGTGCACGCGCACGGCGTATTGCCAAACAACATGGTGGTAAATTGGGGTGTATCATGATCGATTATCTCCAATTAATGAAAGTCCCTGGTATGGGTGACAACCGTGTGGGTGAGATCGGTGAAATTTCACGAAGCTTAAAAGCGCTTGCAAAAGAAATGATGTGTCCTGTTATTGCACTGTCTCAGCTTAACCGTTCTTTGGAGAATCGACCAAATAAACGTCCTGTTATGTCAGACTTACGTGAATCTGGTGCGATTGAGCAGGATGCCGATTTAATTATGTTTATTTACCGTGATGAAGTTTATAACAAAGAATCAAAAGAAGCTGGCACTGCCGAAATTATCATTGGTAAACAACGTAATGGACCTATTGGTACAGTACGTCTTGCCTTTGAAGGTCAATACACCCGATTCAGTAATTTATCTCCTGAGTACTATGCTCAATACGAAGACGAAGAATAAGGTTTATCACCAATAAATAATGAAGAGACTTTGGACTCAGATCTTTGATTTTAAAGTCTCTTTCAATTCATCAATATTTCTGATCCAGTCTTCATAATCATCTGAATCTTGCCATAGCTCATCCAATTCAGAGCTTTCAGATGTCAATAAGTTTAATGCAAGTAGGGCTTTTGGAATCAATGCATAATTTTGCTTATTTCTATTCTGCTCTAGCCATTTTTCTACAGGTTCAGGATAATATTCGTTGTCAGCTATACTCGCTGTAAAAGATTTTGCCAACACCTCTGCTGCCGCATGCGCAATACATCCCAAATCAGCGTCAATAAACTCTTCTGTGGTCATATCAATGATTTGATCAAATGCATCCTCAATCACGTCATAACCGTTATGTTCTTCAAATTCATATGCCCAATCACTGGCTGTATCATTGCCAAAAGGTTCATGTGACCATGTTCCCATACACGTATACCTTAATCATGAAATTGAATATAAAATGTACGATTTTGTAAAAAAAATAAAGATCAATATTTTTACAAATTATGTTTAAGCAAAAATACAAGAATTTTATCGATACAAAATCAATAACTCATTAAAAACACAAATGTTCGTGTCCATTTAGCCTTGATCAGACTACAATAATCTTGGTTCTTGATCATGATCTTTTTAAGACAATATAGAACCATCATTACATTTCTAACCGCATAATTTCATCAATTTTATGCTGTATTTGCCATTCCCAAGGAGTAACGAGGGTGCGCCAAGCAACAGTTTATATTGACAGCGAAGCGCTGCAATATAATTTAAACCGTGTCAAACAACTTGCCCCAACCGCAAAAATTGTCAGTATGATAAAAGCCAATGCATATGGTCATGGCGTCAAGGATTGCTTAGCCGCCTTAAGTTCAACTGATGCTTTCGGTGTCGCCTGCCTTGAAGAAGCTTTGGAAATTCGTGAATTAGGTTATCAACAACCGATTACCCTGATTGAAGGTATTTTCAATGCAGATGAAATGCCAATTGTTCTAGACAGTAACTTTGAGCTAATGATTCACCATCAACAGCAGCTTGATTGGTTAAGCGCCTACAAAGACCAATATATCCAAAAAGGACTGAAAGTTTGGGTCAAACTCAATAGTGGTATGAATCGCTTAGGCTTTAAAGTAGCTGAAATTATTGAAGTGATCCATTCATTACAAGCTGAAGGTTTTACTTGTGTACTTGCTATGCACTTCGCAAACGCTGATGTCGATCATCACCCCTTAAATGAATTGCAAAAGCAACAATTTTTGCAAGTTAAAGAAGCATGTTCACCTATTTTGGCGTCGTGCTGTAACTCAGCCGCTATTTTTAAATGGCCTGAACTAAATTTTGATTTTGTGCGACCAGGAATCATGCTCTATGGTGCGTCACCATTTGCAGACCAATCTGCACATGATCTCGATATCCGTCCTGTAATGACATTTACCGCTGAAATTATTGCTTTAAATCATATTCAAGCAGGTGAATCTGTCGGTTACGGTTCAACTTTCGTTTCAGAGCAAGAGATGGATATCGCAATCGTTTCTATTGGTTATGGAGATGGTTATCCTCGTGCCTACCTCTCGCAGAATTATGTTTCTATTCATGGGCAAGCAACCCGTGTTATTGGTCGTGTTGCAATGGATATGATTGCCATTGATGTCACTGGATTGAATGCACCAATCGGGACAGTCGTAGAACTCTGGGGTAAAAACCGTTTAGTTGATGAAGTTGCGACAGCAAATGGTACGATTGGCTATGAATTATTATGTCGTATGACAGGTCGTCCAAAACGTAAAAAGATTTAAATCTTTTTATACCAAATTGTACCCATCGTGCAGAATAAAAGCCATGTATATGATAGAGATACACTTAATATCTCTATCATTTTTAGAAAAAATAGTCTCGGAAGTATAGGCAAAAAAGTCAGATAAGATTCACTCAATATCTGCGATTGTCTATTTAACTGTTAACACAAAAGTAAGGATTGAATGTTTAATTTTATCATCTTAAAAAAACTCATACTCAAAGCACAGCCCACAAAAGTACTTTTTAAATAGCATTAAAAAATGGCTTTAAACAAAATCATCCTCAATGTCTTCAAATTATTCGATCTCATAAAGTAATTTGAGTAAATTGGGTATATCTTGCTTATCTAAATTTAATGGCTGAAAACGCAGAAAACCTTTGTGCTCAAAAAACTGCTGAATTTTACTGTTTCGCCTGACATACTTCATCGACCACTGAGAAAAATGCCCTCTTTCTACCTGTAAAGCTCTAAATAGCTTTATCTGATGATGTCTAGGATCTTTATATAATTTCTCCAACAGACGTAAAATTACCGACTGTTCGCCTTCAAGGCATTGAAAAAAAATGCTCATCGGCAAAATAAAGTACGCCTCGAACTTGATGCAGTACATTAAAGTCTCTCGCTTCACCAAGAATTTCTCTTAGATCATTCAGTAATTGATGATGAGGTGATGTTGTTTTACTTGCACAGCATAATTGAAAAGTCATGTAATTCTTCTATTTTTATCTTTATATTGTTATAAACAATTATCATTTAATGTACAAGCCTTAACTTTTTATTATTTAGATATTTAATTCTATTTTGATACTGTTCTAACAGACACTATTTGCATAAGTTCGTCGATTTGTTGATCAGTTAAACTCATGGGTTTAAAATGATTTAAGCCACATTTTTTACAGAAAATACTGACTACTCCATTACGATCGACATACTTCATTTGCCAAGCTTCAAAGTGAAACTCTTCAATATTGTTAAGGAAACAAAAACGATAATTCTGATCTTGATGATTTAAAATATGTTGATAAATTAAATCTATTGATTCCGCTTCACCCTCAAAACAATGTAAGAAGTGTTCATTTGCATAAAATGAAACACCATGTATATGCTGCTCAGTAAAAAAAGTGGCTGCACGAAGCATCGCATTCCTAAATTCAGCCATTAAACGCAAATCTTTTAAATTTATGCTTGATACATAACAAAGTTGAACTAATTCCATGTTCTTTACATTTAAAAAATTAGAGTACTTATTAAAATAATGGATCGAGATTAAATTTTAATTAATGCACGTTCCCATCTATTGAGAAGTTTACTCAAAATAGTCCACAGTAGGTTTTGGCAAATCCTGTAATCCTTTTTTTAAGGTTTCCGACCATTGCTTACTGATATGCTGAAAATATGGATCATCTTCAACAATACGCTTTCCTTTAGGAATTTTTAAGCTGTCTTTATCATAAATCATGGCATCTAATGGCATACCGACTGAAACATTCGAACGTAGTGTGGAGTCAAATGAAATCAAACTACAGCGTAAAGCTTCATCCAAAGGCATATCATAACTTAATGCCCGATCTAAAATCGGCTTACCATACTTACTTTCTCCAATCTGGAAATACGGCGTATCACTGGTCGCAGAAATAAAGTTCCCTTGTGGATAGATATTATAAAGCTGCATTTCTTCACCGCTGATTTGTCCACCCACCAACAAACTACAGTAATAATTACTTTGCTCTTGAGTATCTTCAGTCACATCAGCAATCACTTTTCGTAAAGTCTGACCAATTAAGCCAGCAACTTCAAACATGGTGTTGACGCTATATAGATTGGGTTCTTGTTTTAGAGCTAAATGATTTTCCAAATGCCCAATCACTGCTTGAGTCGTCGCCAGATTACCCGAAGTTTGTATACAGATAAAACGTTCGCCTTCGATCCCGAAAGTATAGAGCTTTCGATATACCGAAATGTGATCGACTCCAGCGTTGGTTCGAGTATCACTAATAAATACTAAACCTTGTTTGAGTCTTAAAGCACAGCAATACGTCATGGAGCTACCTATACAACTAAAATTAGAAATTAATCATTTTGCAATACAAGACACTATTGATCATTCTGCATCAGCATGCAAGTACCTGAACGATAGAATACATTGATTCTGCACCCCCTTTTTCACGTATACCTCGAACTGGAGCAACATCCCAATAATCTCGACCAACAGCGACATAGACATGTGATTGTGGGCTAAAAAGCTGATTGCTGACATCAATCATATGCCATTGCCCTTCCAAGTAGACTTCTGTCCAAGCATGGCTTGCCAAATGTGACTGATTATTAACATACAAATACCCTGAGACATAGCGTGCAGGAATACCCAAAGCTTTTGCCATTGCAATCAATACATGACTATGGTCCTGACAAACCCCTTGTTGTGCAGAAAAGGATGCTATAGCCGTATGCGTAACCGTTGTGCTTGCGGTGATATATGGCATGTACTGTAGCAATGCTTCGGCTAATTTTTGAAAATTAGCCCAGCTTTTTTGCGGTAAATAGTATTCTGCAAATGCAATCATTTCATCATTACACAGCGTTGCAGTTGTAGGTTGTAAAAATACGGCGGGAGCAAGTGTATCCTGTAAACCAAGTTGATTGTCTGTATTAATTTCAACAATCCCTTGCGCCATAATCAACATTTGTTGATAAGGTTCTGTTTGCGAGCTGGTCAACCAAATATTATTGAAAGCATCTTTTTTATATTGTTTTTCTCCAGGAATACTAATTTGCCACCCCGTCACTTGTTGATGTAAATTCGATTGCGGGGTCATTTTTATATATTGAATGCTGTTTTTTGCCCAGTCAGAATATTGATAATGGGTTTGATGATTAATCATGAGTTTCATAAGCGATCCAATTCAAATAAAGAATCAATATGATCACTAAAATGATAATAATTCATTCTATTAGGCTGTTTTTTTAGCTCCTCCCACACTTCTGGCAAGCTACACATCCCATGCTGATTCAAACTACTAATCACCGCATTTAATTGCGTCAATGTTAGCGATTTATCTTGGCTTAGCCGTAACTGACGGTCGAACTGTTCCATTTTTTGCCCAAGACTAAAGAATAAGAACAATAACTCATCATCTTCTGCTTCAAGAACATCATTACACTCCTCACAGACATCACAGATAAAACTGGCATTTTCTTCGGCTTGGTGTAAAAGCTGATTCAACTCAGCAAATGATTTCGCAGAAATAACCCCACGCAAGTCATGAATATTATTTTTGGCACATAAAAACTGTTGGTGAAATGATGCAGGCTGCTCAGTGTCCAAAATGAGTTCATTCAAGGAGCTGGCATCGAATGCCGGTAAACAAAATGCATTTGCATAATCTAATGCCAATTCATTGGTTTTAAAAGGGAACTGGCTACATAAATATTGTATGCGAGTCAAATAACGCCCTAACCAAAATATATTTTGTGCATTTGTACTGAGTAAAATCATCTTTTCTCTCCTTTGGTTGGGATTGCTAAGGACTGATTAAATTGAATATTCATCAATCACCCATGTATCCTTAATTCCACCACCTTGTGATGAGTTAACCACCAATGAACCTTGTTGCATTGCAACTCGGGTCAAACCACCAGGAACGATTTCTATACGTTCAGGTGAGGTTAAAATGAATGGTCGTAAATCAATATGACGTTCAGCAATTCCTTGTGAGGTTAAAGTTGGCGCTACTGATAAATCTAATGTCGGTTGCGCAATATATGCTGAAGGTGAAGCCATTAATTTAATTCTAAATAAATCAATTTCTTGTTCAGTTGCTTTAGGACCTATCAGCATCCCATAACCACCAGAACCTTGAGCTTCTTTTACGACCAATTGATCGAGATTTGCCAACACATAATCCAATGCATCAGCGTCACGACATTGATAAGTGGGTACATTTGATAAAATTGGCTTTTCATTCAGATAATAAGCAATCATTTGATCCACATAAGGATAAATTGACTTATCATCAGCAACCCCTGTACCTGGTGCATTTGCAATGACCACATTTCCACTCAAATAAGCTGACATCAGCCCTGCAACACCTAAAGTACTGTCAGGTCTAAAACATAAAGGGTCTAAAAAACCATCATCTAAACGTCTATAAATTACATCAACCTGTTGACGTCCTCGGATGGTTTTCACATAAACCTTGTCGTTTTCAACAAAAAGGTCACGAGATGTCACCAAGGGTACACCCATCTCTCTTGCTAAAAATGAATGCTCATAATATGCACTATTGTAACGACCCGGCGTCAGCACCACGATTGTGGGTGTAGTGACTCTTGAATTTTCAACGAGAATTTCACGCAAAAGCTGTGGATATTGCTCGATACTTGCAACTTGCTGATTGCATAATTCAGGCATCAATTTTTGACTCATCTTACGGCTTTCAATCATGTAAGACACACCAGAAGGAGTACGTAAGTTATCTTCTAAGACAAAGAACTCCCCGTGTCGATCACGGACAATGTCGATACCACTGATTTGACTATAAATATTTCCATTTAAACTGTGATTCATCATGATCGGTTGATACGCTTCATGTGAAAGCACTGGTAATTCAGGAATAAAACCTTCTCTTAAAATATTTTGCTCATGATAAATATCAGCAAGAAATAGATTTAAAGCTTTGATACGTTGTGTACATCCTGCCTCGATTTTGTTCCATTGTTGTTTGGCAATCACTCGGGGAATCAAATCAAAAGGAATGGTGCGATCAATCCCAGATTTTTCTCCATATACAGCAAAGGTAATTCCTTGATATAAAAAATGCGCTTTAGCTGTTTCATTTAGTTTTTCAAGCTCATAAATACTATGTTGAGATAACCAATGCTCAACTTTTTCCGCAGTTTCAGGTGAAAGAACATGATCATCAGTCATTTCATTAAAGAAAATAGAATCGAGTTGTTTAAGTAAATGCACTGCTGGTTGCTGCATCTCAATATTTAAATGAACAGCTACCTGAATATTTTTTATCTCTTTTAATTCACCTGTATTCGACTGAGTCTGCTCTTCAATCATTGACACAGCAAAACGTTCTGCATAATTTTCATTACTTGAATTTGTATCCATCGTTTCTTTTAGCATACAAACCTCTTCTTATGTTCTCTGGTGGCAGGATGAATCAAGCAATATCAATGCCAACAATCATTGAGTCTTAAAATGTTTTCAGCATCAGGTTTGAAATCTTTTAACCAGCTTTTATTAATTCATTGTTTATTGTTTAGCTCAATGTGAGTTTTGATCGAACTTGTTTCAAAATTTTTTAGTGTGTGTTTTCAAGGTCTAACAAACTAATTTAAGGATAGAACTTGCAGAAAGTTTTTTATTTTTCTATTGTGTAGCAGATTTATTTCCCTTAAACCTTCACGATTTCAACGATATTTGACATGTCTGCACAAGAAAAAGAAACCTCCAACAGCCTCTATCGCCAATGGCAAATTTTGTCCCGACTTTCTACGGGTAAATGGATGGGCACACGTGAGTTACAAGAAGTCTTAGAACGTGAAGGAATTGAGATCAGTTTGCGTACTATTCAACGTGATCTCAATCAAATTGCGCAACGCTTTCCCATCGAAAGCAATAAGACTGTGCCTCAAGGTTGGCGTTGGCGCTCAGATGCACCAATTCAAAGCTTGCCTCATATGACCAGCTCTCAGGCAGTCACATTTATGATGGTTGAGGAACATTTAAAGCACCTGTTACCACCAAGTTTGATTGATGAAATGAATCCTTGGTTTGATCTAGCTCGTCGCAGTTTGTCAACTCAAAATAATGTTCGACAATGGATTAATCGAGTTCGTATTGTTCCTGCTAGTCAGCCTGTAATCCCTCCTTTGGTTGAGAGACAGGCGCAACAGGCAATCTATGAAGGATTACTCCAAGACAAGCAAATTGAATGTATTTACCGTTCACGTGGTCATCAAGGTGAGGAAAAAACTTATATTCTCAATCCTTTAGGCTTGGTACAAAAAGGTGCGATCATTTATTTGATTTGTACCAGACATGATAAAACCGAAGTCCAAACTTTTGCTTTACATCGTTTTAAATCAGCAACAGTCTTAGACTTGCGAGCATTACATCCTGTTAAATTTGATATTGATGAGTATATTGATTCAGGTGCACTTGGTTTTAGAGTTGATTTTTCTCAACCGACCAAGAATGTTGAATTAAAACTGGTGATGCACGAAGATGATGCGCAGTACTTTACAGAAAGTCAGCTTAGCAAAGAGCAAAAAGTTGAACAATTAAATGAACAACTGTATCAAGTGAGTGCAGTAGTTCCCTTTACCTCACAATTGGTATGGTGGCTGAGAAGCTTCGGTAAAAAGATTGTTCGAATCGAACCTGTAGAAGTTTTTAATGCAGTTCATGAAATTGAATAATCAATATTAACTAGCATAGATACAAGTTCTACATACAAGCCCCAATAAAAAAGAGCCTCTCGGCTCTGATATCTTATTGTTTTTGTTTTTTTTAAATTTTATTATTTTTGCGCTGATTAAAACTCATGTCACATTTTTACATGTCCACAAGACATGAGTTTTCATTGGAGTAAGTTGAACATCACATCAGACAGCACGCAAGTTCAGCATTGTTGTAACGGATTGATTTCATCGTCATAGTAACCACCTCTCGTTTGAATGTAGATTGACTATAACCACGATTTTTCAAACTGAAAAATAATTAAAACTGCTTTGTTTTTCACCAATTCTGTTTAAGCGTTATTTGTATAACCTTAGATTCAATCTAATTATTTAGAATTTATCGCAAACAAAAACCAATAAGATGCGCAATTAAAATCTTTATCAAGATATGCTTACTTGATGAATCTACTGATAAAATCAAAGCTTCATCATTCAAATGACTTTTCAATTGATATAAATATTCATTTTGAAGATGCGATGTAAATACTGAGTTTTTCCAATAAAGGTTCCACCAACGCTTTGCCTCTTAATTGATCCAACCATAGCTGAGGAATGGCATGATAACCAAAATACAGTCCAGCTATACCACCAGCCACACATGCAGTTGTATCGGTGTCTCTGCCTAATGCAATCGAGCTTTTAATCACATCTTGATATGACTTTTTTGGAGGGCATATCTTGCTGAATTTAAACAATCAACCACATAACCACTCCCCGTCCCCTGAACGAATTCATCAGGACGAATATATAACTCAAGCTGTTGCAAATCTTCTGGTCGATCTTGTAAACATTGGCGTAGTCTTGCAACTGCATCCGACCACGCAGGCTCAATATCCAATCCGTTCAGAATTGATCTAGCCCATAAGCAATACAAAGCACAACATACCTTTGACCTTAGATGTGCATGGGTAATATGAGACTGAGTATACGCATCCTCAATCAACTGTTGATCTGAACCTTGATGCCACAACGCTAAAGGCAATACACGCATAAGTGAACCATTACCATTGGCATGTTCATCATTTTTAGCAACCTGAGATAGAGGGACACCCATTAAATACTTTCTTATCGATTCAGCAGTTTGCACACCGACATCGAAAACTTGATAGTCAACTGCCATATATCCATACTGATACCAATTACACAACCGCTTCATGAGATCTTCTGCATCCATTTTATGCTTATACAGGAGTGAATCGAGCAAACTTAGCGCTTGTGCACCATCGTCCGACCATGTCCCTAGTGGAATTTCTGGATAAGTCTTAGAAAAATAAGCAGGTGGAAGCATATCAATTTGATTATATTCAGGTAACTGTTCAGGCAGATTAAACTCATAAGGCACACCGACTGCATCTCCAATCAATAGCCCATAAATTGCACCTTTAATTCGATCTTGCTTGTTCATGTTATTCTCAGAACTACTCATTTATTTTATATTGTCATAAAGACCATATATTTTCAACAAGCAACTATACATTCTTTGGGTTATAAAAAAGCCCGCAATAAGCGGGCTTTTTTAAGGATTCAAACTTAGGCAGATTTTTTCATTTGGTTATGTTTACGAATCGTAATCATCACCAATTGAACAGCCGCAGGTGTTACCCCTGGAATACGACTCGCTTGTGCAAGCGTTTCTGGCAATACATTTTTAAGTTTCATGGTAATTTCACGAGAAAGACCTGAAACAGCATCATAGTCAAAATCAGCAGGAATTTTGGTATCCTCCAAACGCTTCATTTGAGCAACATCTTCTTGCTGACGGTTGATATAGCCTGCATATTTCACCGCAATTTCAATTTGCTCACCCACAAATGCAGATACTTCAGAGCCTGTCAATTCCGCAATTTGAGAGAAATTGATATTTGGACGTTTAAGCAAATCAATCGCAGAACACTCTTTGGAAAGATCTGCACCAGTCATTTCAACGAATTTTTTACCCATCGGGTTATTTGGTGCCGCCCATAGATGTTGCAAACGACCTGTTTCTTTTTCAACTGCTTCCATTTTTTCACAATATGCAGCCCAACGCTCATCGTCAACCAAGCCCATTTCACGACCAATCGCTGTTAAACGCTGATCTGCATTGTCTTCTCGAAGCATCAAACGGTATTCTGCGCGCGAAGTAAACATACGGTACGGTTCTTTAGTCCCTAAAGTAATCAAGTCATCAACCAAAACACCCATATATGCTTCATCACGCTTAGGTGTCCATTGCTCTTGATCCCAAGCACGACGAGCAGCATTTAAACCTGCCAATAAACCTTGCGCACCGGCTTCTTCATAGCCTGTCGTACCATTGATCTGACCAGCAAAATACAAGTTATTGATGGATTTTGTTTCTAACGAGAATTTCAACGATTGCGGATTGAAATAATCATATTCAATTGCATAGCCTGGACGAAGGATATGTGCATTTTCCATACCGCGAATTGAACGTACCAACTCAAACTGAACATCAAATGGCAATGATGTTGAAATACCATTTGGATAAAGCTCATGGGTGTCCAAGCCTTCAGGCTCTAAGAAAACCTGATGCGAGTCTTTATCAGCAAATTTATGAATTTTGTCTTCAATAGATGGACAATAACGTGGACCAACCCCTTCAATCACACCTGTATACATCGGTGAGCGATCCAAACCACCACGAATGATTTCATGGGTACGTTCGTTGGTATGCGTAATATAGCAATTCACCTGTTCTGGATGCATAGACACATCTCCCATGAATGACATGGTTGGAGATGGAAAATCACCCGGTTGTGGGATCATCACAGAAAAGTCAACTGAACGAGCATCAATACGTGGTGGCGTACCTGTTTTTAAACGCCCCACTGGTAAGTTTAATTCACGTAAACGCGCAGCTAAAGAAATAGAAGGAGGATCACCTGCACGACCGCCCGACGAATTATTCAATCCAACGTGAATAACCCCGCCCAAGAATGTACCTGTTGTCAACACAACTGTTTTCGCATCGAAGCGAATACCCATTTGAGTGACGACACCCTTCACCGTATCGCCTTCAACGATAAGATCATCAGCGGCTTGTTGAAAAATGTCTAAGTTGGCTTGATTTTCCAAAGTATGACGAATTGCAGCTTTATAACGAATACGGTCGGCTTGAGCACGTGTTGCACGGACAGCAGCGCCTTTACGCGAATTCAGGATACGGAATTGGATACCACCTTTATCAGCAGCGAGAGCCATTGCTCCACCCAACGCATCGATTTCGCGAACCAGATGAGATTTACCAATCCCGCCAATAGCAGGGTTACAGCTCATCTGCCCTAAAGTCTCAATGTTATGAGTCAAAAGCAGAGTCTGTCGACCCATACGCGCCGCAGCAAGTGCTGCTTCCGTACCTGCGTGACCGCCACCGATAACAATGACATCGTAAACTTTAGGATAATGCATAGTGATAAATGAGAGATAAAAAGAATGACAGGAAATTATAGCAAAAATTTACGCTCAGTTTTAGGCGGTTTTACAAAAATTTATCTCACAAATCACACTTATTTCCAATTAAACATTTAGATACATAGGCAACATAAATTGACACTTCGTTTCAGTAAGTCCCTACAAATCAAATTTAACTTAGCAAAAAACCGCTATACCATGAGAATCACTCAGATAATTAAATTTTCCATCATGAATACAAGGAATACGATTATGAAAAATACATTGTCTAAGATGATGACGGCTTCATTGTTGAGTTGTATGGCAATTGGTTTTGCTCATGCTGCTGAGGAAAACACCAGTAAAGCTGAAGTGAAAAAGCAAATTCAGGTGTGTGCTAAGAAAAAGCAAGGTGATTGGGTCACTTATGCCAATAAAGGTGTAACTTTTAATGGTACGTGTGAACCCAATGAAAATGGTAAGCTTCAATTTAGCTTCCCTGCACCACCAGCAGGCAGTAACACAACAGGTGCTGCTGCAGCGCCAGAACCTGCGATGGAAAATCGTCCTGCTGTAGAACAAGCTGCTCCTGCAAGTGCTGATGCACCTGCAACCAATGACGCTTCTCAAGCGGAACAGCCAGCGGTTGAACAACCTAGCCAAGCTGCACCAAGCGAAGACCCAATTCAAGCTCAATAATTTCCTCTAATTCAACACTTCTTCTTATCTTGATGGAGTGAGTGATAATTTCATTCATCTATGTTGAAAAATGGATAAATGTTGAGATTAAAAGAGATTCCGTTTAACGGGATCTCTTTTTTATATTCAGGGATCCTATAGTTAAACCACCTGATTATTCATACAAGTGATTTAATTTCAATCATGTATATCCAATGAACTTTATGCTTTATACAAATTGTTAGGAGTTTTGGTGATTCATTTATTTTTTGGGATTTAAAATTAGGGATAGTCTTTGAATGACCACTTGAATCCACTCCACTTATTCTAAATATAAAATATTGTATTTATTAATTTTTTAATAAAATTTATTATTCTCCAAAAGAGTATTTTTTTTAATTATTCATCAGTCATGTTTTTTATTTTTATATTTTGATTGTTTCGATTACACTCAATTTTGAGTAAGGAATATTCACCTGTTTAAATGATTTAAAACAACAAAAAGGATGAAACTATGGATTCAGGAATAATCACCATCATGCTTCCACTCGCCCTCGCCATCATTATGATTGGTTTGGGCTTAGAGCTCACTCCGAAAGATTTCGCTCGGGTATCAAAACATCCCAAAGCGGTTTTGATTGCATTATTTTGTCAATTGGTACTTTTGGTCGGTATCGCCTTTGTCATCTGTAAAGTACTCGCCCTACCACCTTTACTCGCAGTTGGATTAATGTTACTCGCTGCATCACCAGGTGGAAGTACCGCAAATTTATTTAGCTATTTATTTAAAGGTGACATTGCACTGAATATTACCTTGACTGCAATTAATTCTGTGATCGCAGCTTTTACCCTCCCTCTGATTGTTAACTTCTCCATTCAATACTTTATGAATGATGGACAGCAAATCAGTATGCAGTTCAGCAAAATTCTTCAGGTTTTTGCAATTATTTTAGTTCCTGTCTGTATCGGTATGCTGATTCGACATTATGCACCTCATTTTACGGAAAAATTAAATAAACCATTGCGCATTTTCTCAGTGGTCTTCTTGATACTCATCATTATCGGAGCAATTGCTAAAGAGCGCGCACATATTCTGGAATATCTCACTCAAGTCGGTTTAGCTACAGTAATTTTCTGTATTTGTAGTTTGCTCATCGGTTATTTTGTCCCAAGATTATTAGGTATCAATAGTGCGCAAGCACGTGCTTGCGCTTTTGAAATAGGTATTCATAACAGTACCTTGGCAATGACCATCGCATTGACGGTCATGGCAAATTCAACAGTGGCAATGCCTGCTGCAGTTTATTCGATATTTATGTATATTTTTGCAGCGATATTTGGTGCATTGATTTCAAGACATGCCACGCAAGAATCTGTAATTGAACGTGCATGAAAAATGATCCTATAAAACCGAAGTGGATGTTGATACATCCACTTTTTTTATTTTGGCTGAAGCTAGGCGCACCTTGACAGTTTCCGTTACAATATTGGCTTTAAGAAAACGATTTAGGTCTTTCCCGTGAAGTGGTTACAAATTCATATTACAGTTGAACAAGCTCAAGTTGATTTTACTGAAACTTTATTAAGTTCTTTAGGTGCAGTAAGTGTGACGCTCGATGATGCTGAAAATCAAGACTTGCTTGAGCCTCTTCCAGGTGAAACACCTTTATGGAATAAAGTCATTGTTACAGGCATTTACGCTCAAGAAGACCATGAAGAAATCGATGTAGCGGCTTTAGAGACATTTATTCGCACTCAACTCCCGACTGCCCCAATGAAAAGTGAGTTCCTCGAAGACCAAGTTTGGGAACGCTCTTGGATGGACTACTATGAACCTATTCAAATTGGTGAAAAATACTGGATCGTACCTGAGTGGTTAGAGCCTCCTGAAGCTGATGCTGTCAATATCAAACTTGATCCGGGCTTAGCCTTTGGTACAGGCAACCATGCATCCACCTTCCTTTGCTTGCAATGGCTGGGTAAAACTGATGTTAAAGACAAAATTGTGATTGATTATGGTTGTGGCTCAGGCATTTTGGGTGTTGCAGCATTGTTATTAGGCGCAAAAAAAGTCTATGCAACTGATATTGACCCACAAGCAGTCTTAGCGACAAAACAAAATGCTGAGTTGAATGGTGTACTTGAAAATCTTTATGTCGGGCTTCCAGAAGAATTTAACGAAACGTTTAAGGCTCAACAAGCAGATGTACTGGTTGCAAATATTCTTGCTGGTCCATTGATGTCCCTTGCCGAAGAATTCTCAACTTTAATTAAATCTGAGGGCGAGTTCGCACTTGCAGGTGTAATTGAAGAGCAAGTTGCTGATGTTTCTAGTGTTTATTCTGAATTTTTTGATATAGTAGAGGTAGAGAAACGCGAAGAAAACTGGTGCAGAATTTCTGGTTCGCGTAAGAAATTTTAATCGATGAATATTTAACTATCTATGGCTGAAAAACAAACCCGCTGCCCTAATTGTGCTTCAATTTATAAAGTGTCAGTTACACAGCTTACTGTTGCGCAAGGTATGGTTTGTTGTCCAAAATGTGGCGATAACTTTAATGCACTGGTTCATCTTCAGCCCTCTCCTTCTGATCAGCAAGCGATAAATACCCCTGAAACAGCACACAAATCGAATCAGGAGTCTTTTGATAATCGTCGGAATGAAACCAGCGTGCTGGATATATTCAATCGTAAAGTTGAACATTCCAATATAGATCTGAGAACCTACTTAAATAATTTGAACTACTTTAATAATGAACCTGTTCATAATATTCCCAGTTTAAATCTATCGAAGGGACTCAATCACAAAGGCGATGATCTGCTCAAACCGAAAAGTACTTTGTATTATCTGGCTTGGAGTTTCATTAATCTTTCATTGCTTAGCATTTTAATGTTCCAAATTGTTTGGTTTAACCCAAACTTGACTGACCGCTATCCTGCAATCAATACTGTTTTCACCAAAGCATGTTCAGTTTTTCATTGTGATACTGTTGATCAACGTTACAAACATATCGTGATTAGTAATCTCAGAGTAAAGGCAATTGATTCACAACAAACTCAATTTTCAGGTCAAATCAATAATCAGTACTCTAAAAGTTTAGAGCTCCCGATAATAAAGGTCACACTCAAAGCAAATGATAAAATAGTCAAAACTTATTCAATCCCAGCTGAAGACTATCTCATCAAGAGTTTGATAGGAATTAAACGAATTCCACAAAATAGCCCATATCCTTTTAAATTTGTCATTACAGAGCCTAGAAAAAGTTTTGATGACTATCAATTAGACGTCATTCATCCATAAAATTAAAAAAAACTACAAAAAAATGAAAAAAAATGTAGTTTTCTTGCTCATTTTTTCTGAGACAATGCTATCATACGCGCCACGAAAGCTTTGTCCTGCAAACTCCTCGCAATTTTTCACAAAAACTACTGTTTTGTTATGTGCTTTATATCCAATATCGCGCAAGTAGAACATTTTTTTGTTTAAAAGAGTGTAGTAACAAATATTAATCTATTGTTACGCTTATTTTTCACTCAACTCGACGATTTGTGGCAAGCTAATTGTTCTTGTTTTAGAGCCAACCGTTTTAGGATCTAAAACGGGGCTCAGATTTTTTTAGACCACATTTATATTGCTTTACCCAAGCAATATTTTGATTTTTCGGATTAACTCGCATGAATAGCAAATCTCCTATTTTTACTGCACAATCTGATGTCGCTCTTCGTATTCACGTAGATCGCGCAGTTCGTCACTATTTTGCACAATTGCAAGGTGAGCAACCATCTCAAGTGTACGATATGGTGCTAGCAGAAATGGAGAAACCTCTTTTATCTGTCGTTCTAGAATATACGCGCGGGAATCAGACACGCGCTGCTGAAATTCTCGGACTAAACCGCGGAACTTTACGCAAAAAGTTAAAAGCTCACGGTTTAATGAGTGAATAAATGATAAAATGCTCACGGCTTGCGTGGGCATTTTTTTTACCTACGTTTTGCCTACCTGTTCAATCTCTAGACTTAAAAACTGTTGACGAAGATCATGACTATTAAACGCGCTTTAATCTCTGTTTCTGATAAAACCGGGATCGTTGAATTTGCCCAGAACCTTGTTGCTCTTGGGGTAGAAATTTTATCTACTGGTGGTACATATAAGTTGCTTAAAGACAACAATGTCGCTGTAGTTGAAGTTTCAGAGCACACTGGCTTCCCTGAAATGATGGATGGTCGCGTAAAAACATTACATCCTAAAATTCATGGTGGCATCTTGGCTCGTCGTGGACTAGACGAAGCTGTCATGGCTGAACACAATATTGATGCGATTGATCTTGTTGTTGTAAACCTTTATCCATTTGCCGCAACTGTTGCTAAACCAAATTGTTCTCTTGCTGATGCAATTGAAAATATTGATATTGGTGGTCCAACAATGGTTCGTGCTGCTGCAAAAAATCATGCATCTGTGGGCATTGTGGTAAACGCAGCCGATTATGCAACGGTGATCAATGAACTCAAGACTGAGGGTGCACTATCTTATGCAACTCGTTTTGATTTGGCAGTAAAAGCTTTTGAACATACTGCACAATATGATGGCATGATTGCATCTTACTTAGGCGCTCGAGTAGGTAAAGAAGAAGGTCAAGCAGATAAATTTGCACGTACTTTCAATACACAATTAAATAAAGTACAAGACCTGCGTTATGGTGAAAATCCTCACCAGTCTGCTGCTTTCTATGTTGAAGCAACTGCAACTGAAGCATCAGTTTCTACTGCAAAACAGTTACAGGGTAAAGAACTCTCTTATAACAATATCGCTGATACAGATGCAGCTTTAGAATGTGTGAAATCATTTGCTAAACCAGCTTGCGTGATCGTAAAACATGCCAACCCTTGTGGTGTTGCTGTATCACTTGATGGGATTCAAACAGCTTATGATCTTGCTTATGCAACAGATCCAGAATCAGCTTTTGGCGGCATCATTGCATTTAACCGCGAACTTGATGTAGCAACTGCTCAAGCGATTGTCGATCGTCAGTTCGTTGAAGTGATCATTGCACCTAGCATTGCAGATGGCGTTCTTGAAGTGACTGGTGCCAAGAAAAACGTTCGTGTCTTAGTTTGTGGCGAATTGCCAAAAATTGATGAACGTGCTGCACAATATGACTATAAACGTGTTAATGGCGGTTTACTTGTTCAAGACCAAGATCTTGGCATGATCACCAAGGATGATCTTAAAGTCGTAACAAAACGTGCTCCTACTGAAGCTGAAATTGATGATTTGATCTTCGCATGGAAAGTTGCGAAATATGTTAAATCAAATGCAATTGTCTATGCTAAAGGTCGTCAAACTATCGGTGTAGGTGCAGGTCAAATGAGCCGTGTCAACTCAGCACGTATTGCGGCTATTAAAGCTGAGCATGCTGGCTTAGTGGTTGAAGGTGCGGTAATGGCATCTGATGCATTCTTCCCATTCCGTGATGGTATTGATAATGCTGCAAAAGCAGGTATTAAATGTATTATTCAACCAGGCGGTTCTATGCGTGATGAAGAAACCATTGCAGCAGCTGATGAAGCTGGAATCGCTATGGTCTTTACAGGTATGCGTCATTTCCGTCATTAATTTACGATAAATCAAATTAGAAAATTCACCCAAATCCTCCTTTATAAAAAGGGGGATTTGTTACGAAATATAGGACGCTTTAAATTCCCGCCTCACCAATAAATGAGAGGAAAGAATTTAAAAAGGATACATTCAATGAACATTTTAGTTTTGGGTAATGGCGGTCGTGAACATGCACTTGCATGGAAAATCGCTCAAGATGAAAAAGTCACAAAAGTGTTTGTTGCACCTGGCAATGCAGGTACAGCTACAGAGCATAAATGTGAAAATGTTGCGCTCGACATCCTCGACAACCCTGCAATTATTCACTTTGCTAAGAATAATGCAGTCGATTTAATTGTTGTTGGTCCAGAAGCACCACTTGTAAATGGTGTTGTAGATGCAGGTCGAGCTGCTGGACTTAAAATTTGGGGACCTACTCAATTCGCTGCTCAGCTTGAGGGTTCAAAAGCTTTTGCTAAGCATTTCTTAAAACGCCACAATATTCCAACCGCCTTCTATGATGTGTTCACAGAAGTAGATGCGGCGAAAGCATTCGTAGAAAAAAATGGCGCGCCGATAGTGATTAAAGCTGACGGTCTTGCTGCAGGTAAAGGCGTTATTGTTGCAATGACCAATCAAGAAGCATTTGATGCGATTGATGACATGCTTGCAGGCAATAAGTTCGGCGATGCTGGTTCTCGTGTTGTGATTGAACAATTCCTTGCAGGTGAAGAAGCGTCTTTCATCTGTATGATTGATGGTGAAAACATTCTTCCAATGGCAACATCACAAGACCATAAGCGTATTTTTGAAGGCGATCAAGGACCAAATACTGGTGGTATGGGGGCGTACTCTCCTGCCCCTGTGGTCACAGCTGAAGTCTTTGATAAAGTGATGAAAGAAGTGATGCGTCCAACTGTAGATGGCATGAAAGCAGATGGTCATGTTTATACAGGTTTCCTCTATGCAGGTTTAATGATTGATGATGAAGGTCAACCACGTGTGATTGAATTCAACTGTCGTTTTGGTGATCCTGAAACACAACCGATCATGATGCGTTTAAAATCATCTTTGGTTGATTTGGTTGAAGCGGGTATCGACGGTCAACTTCCGGCAGAAGCTGAATGGGATGAGCGTAAAACTGTAGGGATCGTTCTCGCATCGAAAGGTTATCCTGAAACTTCGAGCAAAGATGATGTCATTTCTGGTTTAGATACAGAAATGGCTGATGCAAAAGTATTCCATGCAGGCACGGCTAAAAATGCCAATGGTGAGATTGTCACTGCGGGTGGTCGAGTACTTTGCGTGACTGCTTTAGGTAACACAATTGGTGAAGCACAGGCGAAAGCTTTAGAACTTTGCCAAAAAGTAACTTTTGATGGTGTTCAATATCGTAAAGATATCGGTTACCGCGCAATTGCACGTGAAAATGCCTAAAGTCTTTTGATACTTCACAAATGCCTGCGACAGCAGACAGTTTTAAGTGTCATCGCTTTTAATCTCAAAGAAGCTTAAAACCCGCTTCAATGCGGGTTTTTTTATTGCTCACTCAAGTACAAATTTTAATTTCGTTTATTAAATTAGCCCCCTCAAATTAATCATGAGCTTCAGTTGCATTTCTTAACCAATCTAGCAATTGTGGAAATTCAATATAACCATCACTGGCAAGGAAGTGTCCAGCATTGGGAATCACTGTATAAGCAAAGTTAAGTTCTTGAGCCAACGCTAGACTTAATTCTTTTGGGACATATTGATCATGATCAGAAATAAACATCTGTCCATGCAGAATTTTATTTTTAAAAGAAAAGTCTTTTTTCGTAGCAAGAATATATCCATCCAACTGAGGTAAGGCTTTCAATCGTTCAGAAAATCCTGACACACAAACCACCCCACCAATCTGTTGAAATTTCGATTGCGCAAGAAAATCAAGTAAGGTGATACAGCCCAAACTATGCGCAACGAAAAATGTATGTTTATCAATTCGAGGAATATTGTCTTTTAACGTTTTATTCCACGCTAAAAGATGAGGATGACTTGAATCAGGTAAAGCAATTTTTATAACACGGTTATTTTGATCGCTTATGTTACGCTCAAGATAACCAAACCAATGATCATTCACATTTGCACCGTAGCCATGAATAATATAAATATTATTTTGCGCAAATGCTGCATTGATCAATAGAAAAAAACTGAATACAACAATGATAAATCTCATAAGTTTAGCACTCTGTTGACAGGACATTCATCATGCTAAAGTATGACAGTAGTGTGAGTGTCAAGTGAATTCATACCGCATTGAGAACATCACACTAACAAATTAATTCACATCAGAAATAAACTCATTCCGAGCCAGCGAAAAAGCTAAATCATGAAATATATACCCAACTGACGTTATGATCTAAAACATTCAATGAGACAAGCCAGTCAATATATTCAAACTGATATTTTTATGAGACTAACTAAGCACGAGATATAAAAATATTTTAAATACTCCCTTTGTTTTGGCCATCCCTATCAAATTCCTATATCTAAAATTGAGATAAAAAATCCTAAAAAATTTATATATAATGAATAAGCATAAAATTTAAACAACGTTATCAAAAAATTCAACAAAAGCGATTGTTTTACCTCATAAATTAATAAAAACATTGATATTCAATCTGATGCAGCATGATACATTGTTAAAAAACAACCACTATGTATAACATTGATTTATTGATATGATAAACAAATCTTTAGGGGCGGTTTTAAACAATTAAAATTCCTTTAAAACTTCACTCTAATTCCCAAATGTAAAGATCATAGATAGCGCAATACGACATGTACGTCAACGCATTATTTATTTTCAAAGATGTTAAAAATTCGATTTAAACCATCGAGAATGCAAGGGACTCTATTCGATTGCATTTCCTACTTAGGACTGATTCATGAAAAAGCTGTTTGGCGTTTTACTCAGCGCATCTGTGCTTACCCTTTCTGCTTGTGGAAAACAAGAAGCTCCAAAAAATGACACTGCTCAAGCAGATGCAGGAAAAGAACAAGTCGTAACTATGGCTTCAACGGGTTCGGATGCAGATATTTGGCGTTATATCGCAACACTCCCTGAAACCAAACAAGCAGGAATTAAGCTTGAAGTTAAAAATTTCACTGACTATGTTGCAATGAACACTGCTGTTGCCAACAAAGAAGTCGATATTAATGCTTTCCAATCGTACGCTTACCTTGTGGCTTTCAATGATTCTAACAAAGAAAAAATTGCACCGATCTCTACAACATATTTAGAGCCTATGGGTATCTACTCTAACAAAGTTAAAAAAGTTGAAGCGTTCGCAAATGGTGCAACGATTGCGATTCCTAACGATGGTGCAAACGAATCACGTGCTTTATTGTTGCTTCAATCTGCTGGGTTAATCAAATTAAAAGATGGCTTTGATCTTGTTAAAGGTACACCTGCTGACATCACAGAAAATACTAAAAAGATCGTGATCAAACCAATTCAAATGGCAACTGCGGTTCGTGCTAAAGATGAAGTTGATGCGATTGTTTTAGGCAACACGCTCGCAATGGAAGGTGGTTTAAATGTACTTAAAGATTCAATTTACTATGAACCAGTAGACCAAACCACCAAAATGAATGTCAATGTATTAGCGGTAGCTGATGCGCGTAAAGACGATCCTATCTTGAAAAAAGTGGGTGAGTTATATCATGTTGCAGCTGTTGGTAAATATGTTCAAGAACACTTTGGTGGTACTAAAGTGGATGTGAATAAACCAGTAAGCTACCTCACAGAAGCAAAATAGTCTTATAATGGCTTATAAACAAAACAGGCAAAGCGACTTTGCCTGTTTTTTCTTTTTAGTATAGTTTTTGACGATATGATTGAATTTAAAAACATTTCAAAACACTATGAGTTAAAAGGTCAAACCATACGTGCGTTGGATCAGATTAATCTGGAAATTCCTGCGGGCAGTATTTTTGGCATTATTGGCTATAGTGGCGCTGGTAAAAGTACCTTAATCCGCTTGATTAACCTGCTTGAGCGCCCCAATGAAGGTCAGGTCATTATCAATCAAAAAGACTTTACGGCACTTGATGCACGTACATTACGTCAAGAACGTGCAAACATCGGGATGATCTTTCAGCATTTTAATTTACTACAAACCAAAACAGTGGCAGACAACATTGAAATGCCTCTGAAATTATTGGGCGTAAACAAGTCTGAACGTGAAAAACGCCTAAATGAGTTGCTTGAGTTTATTGACTTAAAGCATAAAAAAGATGCGTATCCCGATGAGCTTTCAGGTGGTCAAAAACAACGTGTCGGTATTGCCCGTGCCTTGGCAAATCATCCAAAAATTTTGCTTTGTGATGAGGCAACTTCTGCACTCGACCCACAAACCACAAAATCTGTGCTTGCTTTGCTTAAAAAAATTAATCAGGAACAAGGAATTACTGTGGTGATGGTTACCCACGAAATGGATGTCATCGAATCTGTTTGTGACTATGTGGCTGTCATGGAACAAGGGAAAGTCATCGAAACGGGTTCAACTCTTGAAATCTTTAGCCAACCACAACACCCTACGACAAAAAACTTCATACAGACTGTTTTACAGCAACAATTGCCTGTAAATATTTTAAATAATTTAGAAAATCAAAATCATAAAAGTATTTACAGCCTACAATTCCTTGGCACATCTGCTCAAGAAACTGTCGTTCAAGCTGCAATTAAACAATTTGATGTCAGTTTGAATATATTGTTTGCCAATATGACTGAAATTAATGGTTCAGTGATCGGTCAAATGTTTATCCAGCTTCTCGGTGATGCAGATAATATTCGTCAGACGATTGAATTTTTTGAAAGAAATGGTGTAAAAGTTGAACAGTCAGGAGTGAGAGTATGAGAGAGCTCATTGTACAGTGGCTAACAACATTGACCGCTCCCTTTTGGAAAAGCTCACTCAGCATTGACCAATTTGTTACAGCAATGCAAGAAACCTTACAAATGGTTTTCTTTGCGATGTTGTTCGGTACAATCTGGGGCTTTATTCAAGCCATTATCTTATTGGTCACTCGCCCGAATGGTATTCTGCCGAATCGTGCCGTTTATCAAATTCTGAACCCGATTGTAAATGCTTTACGCTCACTCCCCTTCATTATCCTGCTTATTGCTGTATTCCCACTGACAAAAGCACTGGTGGGTACTACCATCGGAACATGGGCAGCAATCGTTCCGTTAACGATTTATGTTGGTCCATATATTGGACGCTTAGTGGAAACGTCGCTACTCGAAGTGAATGAAGGAATTATTGAATCAGCTCAAGCAATGGGTGCATCTCCTTGGCAGATTATTTTTAAATTTATCATTCCAGAATCACGCAGTTCTCTGATCCTGAGTCTAACCACAGCGACCATCAGTTTGATTGGTGCAACTGCTATGGCAGGGGCCGTTGGTGCTGGCGGTATTGGTGATTTAGCTATTTCTTATGGTTATCAACGCTTTGACCAAAGTGTGGTCTATCTCACTGTTATTGTATTGTTGGTTCTAGTCCAAATTGTTCAAAGCTTAGGAAATTGGTTATCTAAACTGAGATAATCGTGATTCTGAAATCATACCCTCTACTTTGAGGGTATTTTTTTGATTGCACTCAGTATAATTTGAATTGAACCCTATAAAACTTAGTCCTTACTCGCTATTCTCTTGATCAAACACTCATAACTAAGTAAGTTATGGAAAAATTGAGGCATCTTTAAAATGAATAAACTTAACCAAATATTTAATCGAACACTTATTATATCAACACTTTTTCTTTTTACGATGGGAAGTTTTGCACATGGTTCCGAAGATTACACCACAACAGTAAAAGTAAATGGAATAGAACTCAATCAAGCAATTAGTGCAGTACAAGTTGACAAATTATTGGGGAAAAATAGTCAAAAGATCACCAAAGAGTACGCAGAATGTACAGGAAACTATGAATATTCAACCTCTACACCATCTGGAAAAAAATTGAAATTTGAAATATTTGCTGAAGACAACCCACAAATTAAATCTGACAGTTTTTATAAAAATAAACAAAACTTTCAACAACTGGGAACAACCAAAGGGCGTGTTTGGTTATCTTGGTCAAATAGTCAGAACATCAATGACAGTATTTTCGTGAATAACCAAGCCATCACCCATCAATACACACTCAATCAATTTAAAAAAGATTTTCCAAACAGCGCAAAGAACGGCACAGATGTTCTGATTTTAACCAGTGCTGAAGCGAAACAATATTTAAAAAAATCCACCGAATTTGAAATAGGTTATACCGCCTATGTCCATTTTGATTTCAAAAACAGTAAGCTAAATAAACTTGAAATCAACCAAGGAATGGCTTGTTAAGTTGACTTAGCATAGCTGATCATTGATTGGCTATGCTTGACAATTAAAATCCTTCAGATTAACCAACAGCCTACTTTCTCATTCTCACTCCCTGCTTTAATGCATGCTTAGCGAGATGATTTAGTGACTTTCCAACTTGTCTATTGAGTGAATTTGATATTAAATTTAAGTCAGCGTATACAGGGAATACAATGATGCAATTTAAAATTCACGTCATCGATGTTAAAAACCAATTACAAAACTATATTTGGCTTATCGAACACCAACAAAGCCATAATGTTATTGCGATTGATCCGACTGAAGCATCATTGGTTGAGGATTATTGTAAAGAACAGCAACTTAATTTAGAGCAAATCTGGCTCACACACTGGCATAAAGATCATATTGGTGGTGTTCCAGAACTGATTGCGAATCGCAATATTCCTGTATATGGACCACGTGAAGAACTAAGTCATATCCCCTTTATAACTCACCCACTACAACATGATGATCAATTTGAATTCCATGGTGTCAAAATTGATATTATCGCGGTACCAGGACACACCTTAGGACACATTGTTTACTTCATAGATGCGCTCGATAGCGTATTTTGTGGAGATACGCTTTTTGCTATGGGTTGCGGTCGCATGTTTGAAGGAACGCCAGAACAGTTTTATCATTCGCTCAATCGCCTTGCAGCGCTCCCACCAAGAACTCAAGTATATTGCACCCATGAATATACTCTTTCAAATGCACAATTTGCTTTACACATTGAACCTGAGAATCGCGCCATTCAACAACGAGCAGAAGAAATTAAACACCTGAGACAACAAGGAAAAATTACCTTACCCAGCAGCATTGAAATCGAACTTGAAACCAATCCATTTTTACGTGTTGAAAGTGCTGAAGAATTTGCTCGAATTCGGGCGCTTAAAGATAATTTTTAACGCGTTATACTGAGCCAAACTTGCATATTCAAGCTAAGCCAACCCAAACCTATTTTTTTTACCAGCCTTTCAATGCGCAGTATTGTGACTACACGCCTATACCAGTGCTGTGCGAGATATGAAAGCATTGGCAGAATTTCTGCATCAATACAGCTACACATGTTACACAGCTTCCTATTCAGGACATGGCTTAGCGATTGATGATTTTGTAAATTACACCTCAATAGATTGATTACAGGATAGCCATAAGGCTTATCAATTCTTAAGACAACAAGGTTATGAGCAAATTGCTGTCATCGGTGTATCTTTGGGCGCGATATTATCCCTTGAACTCAGTAAAAAGTTCCCTGTCTCTGCATGCATTAGCATGTCTGCACCACTAGAATGAAAGGTAAACGATCTTTTTAAACACCTAGAGCAATATAACAACTACCTTAATCAGTTTCTAAATAACAAGACAACGCTCAACTCACTAGACTGAGCAAAAAAATCGATGAACCAGCTTCAAACACTTCAACAGCTCATTCAGACGACAATTAAAGACACTGCGTCGGTAATAGCACCGATTTTTTATTATATGAAGAACTTGATGATGCACTCTATCAATCGAGTGCTCAGACAATTTATGATCATGTGAATTTTACTAAAAAAAGATTAAGAATTATTCCAATACAGGACATCTCATGACACTTGGAGGTGATCAAACACAGTTATTTGGCGATATTTTAGAATTCTTACAACAATATCATTCAATATAAGCTGAATCCCCTCTATTTCTGTTAAATTTACTTACATTTAAAGCAACAAGAATGAGAAAATTTCTTCTTTTAAAAAACCATAACTTTGCATCAAAATATTACAAACATCTTTCAATAATAAATATAACCATTTGTTTTATTTTAGTATTTTAACAACTATTCATATTATATTCATACTGATAGCAAAAAAATACGCATTGATACAAAAGCGTCATTTCTCAAAGTGCTCAAATATTGATATAAAAAATAAAATTCAACAAATTCCCCCTTTAAAAGTTTAAAGGTCATCCCTATTAAATTTGTAGGCAGGAATTAAGGAGATCTTCTGTGAAAAAAGTTGTTAAGGCAAAAAATTTAATTGCATTTCGTATTTGGTTAGAAAAATTAGGCTATTCAGTCAAAAACTTAGCGGATGGTAAAGGATTTACTTTCAGTTTTAAAAAAGAATATGGTTTAGTGACTTGTGATTTATCTGGTAATAATTTGGCAATGCAACTGGGTGAAGAATTTGAGGATCACTTAAAAGCTTAATTCAAGTCTCTATTATTTTTAATATTTAATGAAGTCTCTCTGAAAAAGACCAAATTGTTTTTTGATTTGGTCTTTTTTATTGCCTTAAATATAAAATTACAGGCAATAAAAAAGCATGATAAAAATCATGCTTTTTCGAATATGGTGGGGACGGAGAGACTCGAACTCTCACGCATCGCTGCGCTGGAACCTAAATCCAGTGCGTCTACCAATTTCGCCACGTCCCCGGATAAAACAACTATACGAATATAGTTTAAAATAAGTTGGCAGAGGATCAAGGATTCGAACCTTGACGAACGGTTTTGGAGACCGTCATGCTACCATTACACCAATCCTCTATTACATTTCATTTTGATGCCACAAAATGAATTGCTTGGTGGGGACGGAGAGACTCGAACTCTCACACCTTGCGGCGCTGGAACCTAAATCCAGTGCGTCTACCAATTTCGCCACGTCCCCAATGGCTGTGTATATTATAGAGATCGTTTTGTTATGACAAGCCCTTTTTTCGAAAAAACCACTCGTTTGTTTAAATAAAAAACAAAAGCTGCAAATACTGCTTTTTGTTTAAACAATTTGGCTTAATACTTGTTTTATTTGATAAATATTTGAGCAACGTTGCTCATTTTTTTTGTTCAACATACTTTTTAAAATGCACTCTAAATATTTAAAACGATCTGGTAAACACACATTCAGCTTTTGACAATGCAAAATTGCCCAGTCTTGATAGCTTTTTGCAGACAAACGTCGCTGTGTTAACCATTCCAACCAAATAATGCCCAATGCGTAAATATCAGATTGAAACGTTTTCTGTTGTGCATGAAATAATTCCGGTGCCATATAACGAGGCGTTGCAGTTATTATCGGCTTCAATCCATAGCGATTTTGGTCAATACTGCAAGCTTGCTCAAAGTCGATCAGATAACTGCGCTGTTGTTGAGAGCGAAAGTGCTGAAGTTTTAAATCACCATGTATAAAACCATAGTTATGCAAGTTTTCCAGCACCTCCAAGCTCGACATCAATTTACCGTAGACATCTTCTTGGGAGAATTGATCACTCACAGGTTTAAACAGAAGCTCAGTATCTTTAATCCAGATCGCCTGTTCAATTATCGCTTCATCTAACTGAAATTGTAGATACGGATCAATGATTGAAAAATCGCACAGCACCTTATGAGTCGGTGTCTCTAAAGCATTTAATTGTGTATAACAATTTAACTCGTTTAAAAAACTTTGCTCATAATCCTGATTGATATTTTTTATTTGTAGCTTTAGCCAAAAAAATTGATCGCCCTGTTTAAGCTGATAAACACGGCGACCAAATTTTTGACTTTGAATTGAATTTGATGCGACTGGAAGAATAATTTTGTTTTGGCTCATACTTCCGATAGCTGCCCAACAGCTTGAGAATGATTTATAGAATGGTTCAGCACTTCCAGACAGTGTTGAATTGTCTTACCAATACGGGCATGTGTTTCGATACTCGAGATCTTCGGCCATGTAGCCCGCTCCCCTTCTCTTTGCAATAACTTAAATAAATGAGGTCGCGGATTTTGTAGCATATAACTATAATGACGCAGGCTATAATTTCCAATGATATTGACATCACCATAATAGCGTTGGTCAATCACGCCATAACCATGATCAAGCAGACGTCTCATTGAAGGTATACGCCACATTCGACCACGAGCAAAATCCATAACCCCCATTGCCGCCATTCGTCCTTGCATCCGAACGATACGTTCTGGCCAACTCAATAGATCTTTACGATAGCGTTCTTCATCGTTCTGCATAAAGGGGACAATATGCGGATTCACTTGACTGGCAATGGTATAATTTAAATTATATAAACGAGACATACGTTCTTGAGGAAAATCACTGCGTACACTACCATCAACCCAACGCGTATTGGCTAAATACGGCGTATGAACACCATCATAACGTTTGCTGATTAAACGGACTGGCGGAAATAAAATCGGTACTGCACAAGAAGCCAACACCGCACTCCATACCAATAAATCTGGTGAAGTATATTTATTCATAATCCGTGCATCTTCTTGAGATACATCATATGGTGCAACAGTAACGTTAATGTCTAAACCAGATTTTTCAAAAGCTTCTTCAAAAGTTACATCACCTAAGTTTTCAATCAAAAACTTTTTCAGATAACGCACATCTGCAAAACCACCATTGCCTTTAATTAATTCTTTAAAACTACGAAAATGAAAAGCCTCACTATAGAACTGATCACCTGACAAAAGATTTGGAATTTCTACTGGTTCATTGACACCCAACAGCGCAGTCATGATCGCTCCAGCACTTGAACCAGAAAGTACCTTTGGCATCAAATCTTGTTCCATAAGTGCTTTGCACACACCACTATGAAATAAACCTAATGTCGCACCACCTGAAAACATCAGTGCAGGTTGACCATAGGCTTTTTCACAGTTTTTAAAAAAATCTCGTTTACTGTTTAAACATAATGAATGGCAACTTTCAGAAGCGATAAATGCCAAACTGTTGCTCACTTCATCTATATAGTCTTCAATGATTTTTTTAGTCCCTACATAGGTATGTGCGAACAACATTGGATGCCCAATATTTGCAACATCGTGACTAAATCCTTCTCTGAGGATATACATCAAGTCATGTGTACGATTTTGCTGTCGATAACGTCGCAAAAGGTTTAAACGATGTGAAATGATCTCAGCATCAAAATAAGGAGACCCATTGTCAAATTTCCATTCTTGCGCACCGGTTTCTTCATCTAGTTTTAATGCTATCGACTTCCACTCTTCGTAATTCTCCGCATGTTCAAGTTTTCGCTTTAATTTTTTGATTCGATAGGCTTGGTGCGGATTTAAATCCTGAGTGAGTTCTAATAGCATTTCTAATTTTCCTTTGATTTCAACCCGAGGATGAAGACTCATCTGTAAACTATGCTTAAAAATAAGCAGATAATCAATTACCACAAGTCATTTAATTTTTTGGCAATCAACGCCAATAATCACCAATTGAGATGAGCTCAATAAAATTACTGTGCTAATATCATCCATACTTTGTAATTTCTGAAAATAGCGAACGGATATGGCAACTTTAGATTTACCAGACAATATCATCCAAAAATTATCTCAAGTTCTTGATCAATTACAGCAATTTTTACCTAAAACCAAACAAGAACCAGACTTTTCGGCAGTTGCTTTTCGATGGCATGATCAACAACTCAAAGCCATTTACAATCCCAAAGCCATTCACCTAGATGATCTTAAAGGAATCGAAAGGCAAAAAGCCAAAATTTTACAAAATACCGAACAGTTCCTGCATGGATTACCTGCAAATGATATCCTACTGACTGGATCGCGTGGTACTGGGAAGTCTTCTATTGTACGCTCCTTGTTAACTCAGTATTCTGAACAAGGTTTACGTTTAATTGAAATTGAACGTGATGACTTATCAGATCTTCCAGAAATTCAAAAAATTATCCAAAATCGTCCTGAAAAATTTATCGTTTATTGTGATGATTTGGCATTTAATGCTGAAGATGAAAATTATCGTAGTTTAAAAAGTGTGTTAGATGGTTCTTTACAGTCCGGTTCGAGTAACTTTGTGATCTATGCAACCAGTAATCGTCGTCATTTATTGCCGGAGTTTATGCACGAGAACACCCCCGTTACTAAAGTCGATGTACCTCAATATAAAGAACTCCACCCTCAAGAAGCCATTGAAGAGAAGATTTCTTTATCTGATCGCTTTGGAATGTGGCTGTCATTTTATCCCATGGATCAGAATCTTTATTTGGAAATTGTTGAACATTATCTTAAAAAAGAATCCATGCCCTTTGGCGAGGAAGTTCGCGCTGAAGCACTGAGATGGTGTCAAGCGCGTGGACAACGTTCAGGGCGTGCCGCATATCAGTTTTCTAAGCACTGGATTGGTTCTGAGCGATTAAAATCAGTCTAATCTTTATCCTTTCTTTCAAGTATTTGCCAACCAATACCCTGATTCGAATATCAGGGTATTTTGTTGATTATGTTGTTCTTCACTTACAACAAATCATGTTTTAACAACACGTGTATTTAGGGTCTGTGGACTATTCGTCTATGTTTGCGACTAGGTGTGTTTTTTAGGCGATTCTAGGCGCGAAATACGAAATTTAGTCATTCTAAATGATGAGAAACACTGTTTCGCAAGGGAACGACGAAGCGACAAAAAACACGCTAGTCCCCGCTGCGCCTTGCGCTGCAAACAAAGCAGTGCTTTGTTCTTGCTCAGGGTTGTGGCTAAAATTATCTCAGGCTACGTTATGAAACTTAAAAATAGTCTCGCTATTTTCTTCGTTTCATGCCTTGCCTGCTCAATTTTAACCTACAACGCAAGCCATTTATGAAATGTCCACTGACCCTAAACACATTCAACTGCAACATGTTACATATCAGAATTGTTGGAATTACATGCAATTGAATATCAAATATATTAAAACATTATATTCTATATATATTTCAATCATTTAAAATTCCACTACTAATTTCGTCAGCTGATGATATTTCAGCACATCGTAGTTTAGGCGTGATAAAATAGCACGCAGTTTCATATAGGATTGGTCTATGCAGTTTGTTCATCTTGGTATTCATACCGAATTTTCGATTACCGAATCGATTGTACGTATACCTGATCTGATTAAAGCTGCTGCATCTGATGAAATGCCTGCTTTAGCCATCACTGACCTCTCTAACCTGCATGCCGCAGTCAAGTTTTATAATAAAGCATTAAGTAAAGGCATTAAGCCTATTTTCGGCAGTGTGATTCGTCTCAATGATGCCAACCATAAAGCAACCCTGCTTGCAATGACCAATAAAGGTTGGCGTGGACTGACAGAAATCGTTTCTCGAGGTTTTATTGAAGGTCAACAACTTTCAATTCCATGTATTCAAAAGCAATGGATACTTGAACAATCCGAAGATATCATTCTTCTGTTAGGTCTACACAGTGATGTAGGTGAAATGCTCTGTTCAGCATACCCAGAAAAAGCTGAACCTTTACTTGAGCAGTGGATTGAAAAATTTGGCAATCGGGTCTATTTGGCGCTAACTCGAACAGGTCGTCCACTTGAAGAAGACTTCAATCAAGAAGCCGTTAAACTTGCCGCAAAATATAAGATTGGTGTGGTTGCACACAATGATGTGCATTTTATCACCGCAGAAGATTATGAAGCGCATGAAGCGCGTGTCTGTATTGCCGATGGATATGTGTTAGGTGACAATAAACGTCCAAAAAACTATAGTCCTGAACAATATTTTAAAACATCTGCTGAGATGATTGAACTATTTGCTGATCTTCCAAGTGCTATTGAAAATACACTGCAAATTGCAAAACGTTGCACAGTCTCTCTGCGTTTAGGCTTCCATGACCTGCCTGATTATCCGATTCCTGAAGGTCACACCATTCACTCCTATTTCGGGCATCTGTCTGAAATTGGTTTAGAAGAACGTTTAGACTTTCTTTATCCTGTTGAAACACGAAATGAAGATTGGGCGGAAATTCGTAAACCTTATGATGAGCGACTGGCTTATGAGTTGGGCATCATTAACAAAATGGATTTCCCTGGTTATTTTTTAATCGTCATGGACTTCATTCAATGGTCAAAAAACAATGGTGTTCCAGTTGGTCCGGGACGTGGTTCGGGTGCAGGCTCACTGGTTGCATATAGTTTAAAAATCACTGACTTAGATCCACTTCGTTATGATCTACTCTTCGAACGCTTCTTAAATCCAGAACGGGTATCCATGCCCGACTTTGATATTGATTTTTGTATCGCAGGGCGAGATAAAGTTATTGATTATGTGGCACGCCACTACGGTCGTGATGCTGTATCTCAAATTGCAACATTCGGTACCATGGCGGCTAAAGGTGCAATTCGAGATGTCGCTCGTGTTTTAGGAAAATCTTACGGTTTGGCTGATCGTATTTCCAAAATGATTCCAACAAAACCTTTAGGTTTAACTTTAGAAGAATCTATTGAAGCAGAACCCCAACTCAAAGACATCGTCACCAATCCATCCAATCCAGATTATGACGATGCTGCTGAAATTTGGGAAATGGCGCTCAAGCTTGAAGGTATTACCCGAAATACAGGTAAACACGCTGGTGGTGTAGTGATTGCACCCACCAAGATTACTGATTATTCAGCAATCCTCTGTGAAGCTGACGGTACGGGTCGAGTTGCACAATTCGATAAAGATGATGTCGAAGCGGCAGGCTTAGTTAAATTCGACTTCTTGGGGCTACGTAACCTCACTGTAATTGAAGATGCAGTTCAAAATATCAATAAGCGAATTCAATCGGATCAACCATTAAACATTTCAAATATTATTTTGGATGATCCAAAAGCTTATGCTGTTTTTGCTGATGCAAATACAACAGCGGTGTTTCAGTTTGAATCCGTGGGCATGAAAAAAATGCTCAAAGAAGCTCGCCCGAGTAAATTTGAAGAAATTATTGCCTTCGTTTCTTTATATCGCCCAGGTCCTATGGATCTAATTCCTGACTTTATTCATCGTATGCATGGCGGTGAATTTGAATATTTACACCCGCTTCTCGAAGGTGTACTTGAACCGACTTATGGGATTATGGTGTACCAAGAACAGGTTATGCAAGCAGCACAGTTTTGTGCAGGCTATACCCTCGGTGGTGCGGACTTACTTCGTCGTGCAATGGGTAAAAAGAAAGTCGAGGAAATGGTCAAGCAACGTGCCACCTTCATTGAAGGTGCTGCGAAAAAGGATATTGATGAGGCTACCGCAAACCATATCTTTGACTATATGGAAAAATTCGCAGGTTATGGTTTTAACAAATCACATGCGGCAGCCTATGCTTTAGTTGCCTATCAAACCGCTTGGTTAAAAGCACATTACCCTTCGGAGTTTATGGCAGCAGTCATGTCTTCTGAAATGCAAAATACTGATAATATTGTATTTTTAATTGATGACTGTCGAATCAACAATTTAGTTGTATTGCCTCCATCCGTAAATATGTCGTTCTATCAGTTCTATGCCAGTGATGCGACAACCATTATTTATGGTTTAGGTGCAATTAAAGGTGTCGGTGAACAAGCCATGCAGTCCGTGATTGACTCACGTGAACAAGACGGTCCATATAAAGATTTATTTGATTTTTGCCACCGTGTTGATTTGAAAAAAATCAATAAACGAACCTTGGAAGCCTTAATCCGTGCAGGCGCACTGGATTGTTTAGGTATTGAACGTTCGAGCTTAATGGCTCAACTTCCCGAAGCAGTTCAAGCAGCAGAACAAGCCCGATCAAACCGTGAAACAGGCATTATGGATCTGTTTGGTGAAGTTGAAGAAGTTCAACGTAAACCAGCCAAACCTGTGAAAGCGTGGTCAGATGAGGTACGCTTAAAAGGTGAAAAAGATACGCTTGGCTTATACCTGACTGGTCACCCAATTGATGTATATCGTCCTGAGTTAAAAGCATTTATCCCTCATAAGATTAATGAACTGACACCAACACGTCGTGGTGTAACTACAGTGTTTGCCGGCTTAGTGGTCGATGTGGCTAACTTCCCCAATCGTATGGTCATCACATTGGATGATGGTACAGCTCGTATCGAAGTTTCCTCCAATCATGAGCGTTTCCAACGCTTTAAAGATATCATTCAGAATGAAAAAGTGGTGGTGATTGAAGGTGAAATCTATGAACGAGAAGGCTTTGATCGTCCAATGGGGCGCTTAACCAAAGCGTTTACACTCAATGAAATTCGTCAAAAACGTGCCAATAATATTGCGATTAAATTAAACCCAGAAGTCATCAGCAAAACCTTAGCCTCAGATATTCAAAAAATTTTACTGCCATTTTGCAATGTAGATATGTGCCAACATATCCCTATACACATTTTACTGGACTATGATTATGCAACGGCTGATTTGCATTTTGGACAACAATGGAAAGTTGCACCTTTAGATGAACTCTTATCAAAATTACGAGACTATTTTGGTAAGGAGTCGATTCATATTGAATACCATGTCAAATCTAAGGCGGCTAAGGCAGTTGACCATCGTGAATTGGCACAAACTACTCAAGTTGCACCACCTCCAGACAATATGAGCATGGATGAGTATCTCGCTGATGCAAATCAATACTCCTAACACCCCCTATCTTCTCTTTATTTAATTTTTGGAACATCAATGGACATTTTTGACAATGCTGTTATTTCACAGCATTTAAGTCATGTACGTATTGTGATGGTCAATACCACACTGCCTGCAAATATTGGTAGCGCCTTACGTGCAATGAAAACAATGGGATTATCTAAATTGGTTTTAGTCGCACCTAAAACTTATCCACATCCAGATATTGACGCTTTGGCAGCAGGCGCAACAGATTTAATCGAACAGATTGAAATCGTAGAATGCCTAGAAGATGCAATCAAAGACTGCCATTTAGTGTTTGGTACCAGTGCACGTAGCCGTACTATTCCATGGCCGTTGTTAGATGCTCGCCCTGCCGCAGAAAAATCAATGCAGTCTGTGATTCACAATCAACAGGAGGTTGCTGTCGTTTTTGGTCGAGAAGACCGTGGACTGACCAATGAAGAACTTGCACTAGCAAACTACCATGTCACAATTCCTGTAAATAGTGATTATGGCGTATTGAATGTCGCTCAAGCTATTCAGGTGATCTGCTATGAAATGCGTATGGCGACCTTGGCACTGGCAGAGAAAACTGTTGATACGCAAGCCGTGATGCAAGTAACAGACTCAACTGATATGCACTGGGATGAACCACTGGTCACACATGAACAGATGGAACAATTTTATCCCCACATTGAAAAAATGTTGGCTGAAATTGAATTTTTAGACCCTAAAAACCCACGTCTTCTTCCTTTACGGTTGCGTCGATTATTTGGGCGTATACAATTAGATAAGATGGAATATCATTTATTAAGGGGCATTTTTAGCCGAGTTCAAGCCCTAAATAATGGTACATGGAAAAAGTCAAAACATGAGGATCAAAACTAATGCTAAAACAGCTTAAAGAAGACATCCAAGCTGTATTTGCGCGAGATCCTGCTGCGCGAAATACATTTGAAGTTTTAACCACATACCCAGGCATACATGCATTAATTATGCATCGTATCGCTCATGAATTATGGGAAAAAGATTGTAAAACTTCAGCCAGAATTTTGTCTTCTTTCAGTCGTTTTGCAACAGGAATTGAAATTCATCCCGGTGCTAAGATCGGCAAACGTTTCTTTATCGATCATGGCATGGGTGTGGTTATCGGTGAAACTGCTGAAATTGGAGATGATGTGACCTTGTATCATGGCGTTACGCTCGGTGGTACAACATGGAATACTGGTAAGCGCCACCCAACACTTGCCGATGGTGTAGTCGTAGGTGCCGGAGCAAAAATCCTGGGTCCATTTGTGGTAGGTAAAAATGCCAAGGTTGGTTCAAATGCGGTAGTTACCAAAGCAGTTCCTGATGGTGCAACAGCCGTAGGCAACCCTGCTCGCTTTATTACTAAAGACAAAGAAGTTATTACAACCGCAGAACCGCGTTGTCCTGAGCAAATTGCCAATACCGTTGAAAATACTGAGTTCCAAGCCTATGCAGCGACTCAAGAACAACCCGACCCAATGCTTGAAGGTATGCGCGTGTTGTTAGATCGGCTTGAACAAAACGAACAACGTATCCATAGTTTATGTACACGCCTATCGATTTTAGATCCAACATTTAATTTACAACAAACGATAGAACAACCTTTAAGCGATGAAGAAATCAAAATCATTGAAGAAGTTAGACGTGAATGTGAAGCGCAAAAAACGTCTTCAAAAGCTTAGGGCATATTGATATTTTCTAATCTGTTGATGTTGGCTAAATGGTTTGCGTTCTAGTCTAAAATTCAGCATAAAATAACGAAATACTAGCGTTGTTTTTAAATTTCATGACGAATTGACAACAAATCCTCATGTATAATTTTTAATAATACGAACTAAATCAAGTTGCATGTTCAGACGTCTTTTCATAGACTGATGCGCATGCAGTTTTTTTAATATAAATTAATGGAAGAAACACATGACGATTAAGCCTTTGGCATATGCATTGCTCGCAACATCATTACTTACTGCGTGTTCTATTACACCGACCAAACAAAGTAACAAAATAGATGCAAATGAGCCTTTCATTTATACTGAACCAGAATTATCACCACCCTTTTATGCATTAAATCCATTCGACTACACGCAACCCCCTGTTTTTGAACTTGAATTGAAAAAAGCTGCTGCCCAACCTGTCAATAAACTAGAAGTGACCGATCCAGCGAATCCAAATCAAAAAATTGTACTGGATACCAATAAATTAATTGTACCTACAGTGAACAGCTCGCAACGTGCTATGAAATATGCTGTTTTAGCAGGTAGCAATGAAATTGACATTACGGCGATTGATGATTTCTTGCAAATGGTTGAAGGTAAAGCGCGTCATTACCCACCACAATTTAGCGACCGTAAAGAACGTAAAGGTTTTGAAGGCAAATTAAAAGAAGTGTCTACTCAACTCGACCAACTTGCTGCTGCACCGAATGCTTCTTTTGATATTCTGATTCGTGCATTTAAAGCCAGTATTCTCGGGCGTAACCTTGACCTTGGTTCTTCTTATACAACCAAATCATTGGATTATGCACAACGTATCCTGAAGATCAATAAAGAAGATCCAGAGGCAAACTTATGGTTTGGTTTCTCTTTATCTGAAGGTGGCGGTCAAAAAGAAGCGATGCCATATTTAGACAAAGCAATGAAAGCTGGTGTTCAAGAGGCTTATCTATCTTCTGCCAATAATTATATTGGTATGGAACAAAAGAAAAATGCTGTCCAAACTTTGAAAAACTATAAAGTGAAATACCCAGAAGAAGCAGAAGTTGCTGATCGCTTGATTCAAGAAATTGAAAAACAAGGTCGTTATAATGTTTGGCAAGTGATGAAAAACCCAGCGCTCGCGAAATAATTTCTAGGCTGAAAAAATAGACTGAGCATTCAGTCTATTTTTTTGCTTATAAATTGAAATTCTAGAAAACTATCGTATTATTCAGAAAAGATTGATCTCGTTAATGTTTATGCAAAACTCAAAAAATAAAATTTTGCTCTATGTTTTAGCCATCAGCCCATTGATTTTCTCTGGATGTCAGGTTGTAAGTGTAAAAAATCAAAAGGTTAATGTTACGATCACCAATGAGCGTGATAGCATTTTAACACGCTCCAAAATGAGTGAGGCAAGTTTAAATGTGCTCTCCATGACGGGTCGTGAAGCAAAATCATGTGCAGAAGAACCTGAAAAATGTGTTGCAGATTTGGCTAAAATCCCACAGATTCAAGATGAACAATTGCTGTCTACAGCCAGCGAAATCTATCTGACTAAAGCAATTAATTTAGCTGACTCATCCAATTGTAAAATCAGCGTATTTTCTAAGCATCAATCTACAGAAAAGCAGCAAAGCACCCAGAAAAATTATGAACAATGTTTAGACCAACAAATGGTCATGTTGGATAACAGCATTCGTTATAGTTATGCTTATTTATTTAAGACAGAACGCCAACCCCAAGATCGTATTTTCAATAACCGACAGGTTCAAATACGTGATTTTTACAATCAGGCATTGGCAAAGCTCATTTCCACCTATGCGACACGACATAAAAATCAAAAAGTCGCCAAACAAATTAAAGTGGGAACAAGTACATACCGCATCAATTTTAATGGCTATCCTGCAATTGCCAATACAGAGTTAGAAGATCTCGTCTCCAGCTACAATCTAAACTTTTCAGGTTTACGCTCGATCAACCGTAGAGATGGTTTCGGCGCAGAGTTTGTTGCGATTTTACCGAAAACTGATGCCCCTGAAGAAAACAAATATATTGTCAATCCGTTTGAATACCAATATAAACATGGCATAAATCCCAATATTCACCAACCACGTTATTTATCGGTGAGTATTGCGGCTCAACCTGAAAATGCCAATGAATCATTGCACAACATCTTGCATAGCCCAAATTTCCAATTAAATATTTATGATCCATATAGTGTCGAAAATATTAAAATTGGTGGTAAACAATACCCGCTTGCAGCTAATTTTTCAGCACCATATGGTTTATGGCTTGCACAAAATAATTTAGGAATCGCTGCATATCTTAGCTTAATTGATCGCGATCAAAGCTTGACCATGCCACACTTATACATGCTTGAACCCTATAACCCCAATAAGAAAGTCATTGTATTGGTGCATGGTTTAGCCAGTAGCCCAGAAGCATGGATTCGACTAACCAACGATATTATGGGAGACAATGTCCTCCGCGAACACTATCAGGTTTGGCAAATTTTCTACTCAACCAATATGCCAATTTTAGAAAGTCGTTATCAAATCAATGCGATCATCAATCAAAGCTTTGCCTCAATTGACCAAAAATCAGCCTCAGCAAAAGATGCCGTATTGATTGGACACAGTATGGGTGGCATTATCGCACGCCTATTGGTCAGTGATGCTGATCTCACTCAGCCTGCATTAAAAATGCTGAATAACCGTAAGTTTGATAAATTCAAAGATGATCCGATCTTTAAAGCACGTTTAACCATTCAATCAGTACCTAACTTTGATCGTGCCATTTTTATTTCAGCACCTCACCGTGGTACAGCATTTGCTGACCGATGGTTTACATTGGCTGCTCGGCGTATCATCAAACTACCAGGCGCGTTTCTCGGCGCTTTAGCGGACTCGATTGATGAACGTGATCTAAATGCGAAAAACTTTCTAAAAGATGTAGGTCATGGAATTATTCAGAATGGACCAAGTGATCTAAGCCATAATTCCAAATTTACCCAATTAACTGAAAATGTAATGCCTAAAAAAGCAATGGTCTATCATTCAATCATGGGCAATATTACGGACAGTAAAGACCCCAAAGTCATGACTGATGGTGTCGTTCCTTATACCAGTTCACACCTTGATGGTGCCGCTTCTGAAGTAATCATCAAAGGTGGACATTCAATTCAAGAGACACCTGAAGCAGTATTAGAACTTCGCCGTATTTTAAGATTACATCTGATTGAACTTGGTATATATAAACCCTAAGAAACATAGTAAAACGCCAGTCAAATTGACTGGCGTTTTTAACGAGTATGCGTTTAAAATTTTCTTTGACGAAAACAAACAACAAAAAAATTATTCACCATTTCCTGTAAATAAGGCGACAACATCAGCCTCAGTCAGCTTTTTAGTTTGATTTTCAAAATTATAAAAAGCGGGTTTATTGTCGATATAAATTTCCATATCAAAATGAATATCTTGTGGTTGTTCATCTAAAGCAAAAGCATTGATATTACAGTAGCTTTGATCTTTAGTACGCCAAAATAAATTGGTCCCACAAGCATTGCAAAAACCACGCTCGCCCCATTCTGACGAATCATAAATACTTAAATGATCATTGTTAATAAAGTTTAATCCGCCCTGTTCGACATCAATGGTCATGATCACACCGCTGGTTTGTCTGCGACAAATTGAGCAATGACAAGCATGTACATCATGATTTTTTAATTCCACATTGAATGTTGTTTTCCCACAGACACATTGCCCTTTCATAGATATATCCTTGTTTTTAGAAATTTCCAGTTACGGTACTATATTTAACTGTTGATGTTATGGTGAAGCATAGATTTTTTATACAAATCTGAATTTTGTAATCTAATTATAATTGAAAACTAACATAATTAGCTCTAGATTAATAATCACTACAATTTAAATAGAATAGTTGGAAAACTATGCGTTATAAGATTATAGATGTTTATAAGCTTCATCATATTCAACGGTATATTGCAAAATGTCTAAAAACTCAATCACCACAGTTTATTGTGATTGAAAGCCATCAGACCTTGTGTAAAGAATTAGATATTATTGATGTGGATTTAAGTCAATCGGTTGCAACATGGGCAACAGGTGAAAAAATAGCGTTAAAAATACTGCACCAATCCGATCATATCGAAAAATTTTACGATATCGAATACTAAAAAATTATTCCTTTTTCCAAAAATATTTGACAGCCATCATCAAGCATTTTATTTTAATATTTAAGTTCCTTTTTAGAACTTTAATAATAGGACAAAGTGATGAAACAGCTACAAGAAATGACTGGACTAGAATTTTTACAAGCCATGGCAAATGGGGATATTCCAAGAGCATCCATCAGTGAAACAATACCGATGGATTTACATGAAATCGCCCCAGGTTATGCCTGTTTTAAAGTCAAAGCGGATCAACGCCATTTAAATCCTTTAGGTGGCGTACATGGTGGTTTTGCCGCTACCGCATTAGATTCAGCAACAGGTTGTGCGATACATACCACATTGGAGGCAGGTGTTGGTTATGGCACCATCGACTTAAATGTAAAAATGTGCCGCCCTGTCCCAAAAGACAAAGAATTACTTGCCACTGGTCAAGTCATTAATTCAAGTAAAAATCTGGCAATTTCTGAAGCAAAACTGGTTGATGAAGATGGCAAGTTATATGCACATGCCACAGCGACCTGTATGATTATTCGTCCATAAACGAATCAGTTGTGCTATTCATCATGAATAGCACTTATTCTGTATCAGCCTGCTTCTCTATCAATTGGATTTTACCCATTTTAAGTTGCTTAGATGCATCATCCCATTCTAAATTACGTTTACACATAATTGCTTCGGCTCGACTGATTTCATCCATATTTTGACCGCAATAGCCACCACCCACTTCGATTTGCACGATCGCCTTGGGTTGATGCTCTAAAACTTGATATGAAAAAACAGTGCTGTTAAAAATCTCTTGAATGCTTTTACCATCTTTAGATTGATAGATCACCAGTTGATCACCACCATGACCTCTAAATACCCCATCCTCAATACAATAAATTGAATCAGGTTCATAGATATATTCTGGTTGTTCATCCCCCATTAAATCGACTATCTTTATGATACTGTTCAAATCTTGTTTTTCAGGTGTTTGACAGCGTTGTTCTGCCTCAGTCACTTGTTTAATCAAGGCTTCTGGATAAGTAATAGTTGAAGTATTGGCGTTCTTTTTAGGCTCTGAAACAGTCGGTGGGATTTCTACTTCAGCTTCGCTTTTCACTTGACTTGCGACTGCTTGAGAATCAATCGACTGCTGTTGTGTTTTTATATCTTCTTGAGATTGCTTATGTTTCTGACAAGCCGTCAAAAATAAGATACTGCTCAGTACAACAAGATTTAAAATTTTCAAAATATTCTCTCATTCAGTGTTTCTATATATTTGATATTGAATAAAGATGCCGAATCGCAATTTACGTTGACAATATCATTTTGATTTTTTGACATATCATTTTTTGACATATCATTTTTTAACAATAAGCCATTATTTATAAAGATGATAAAGATTTAGATAAATTCATTTTAGCACTTTCTTCCAAATGCGCTCTAAAATATTCAGTCTGATACAAAGGTTGCATGAGATAAAAATGCTGTAGCACTTCTGCCCTTTTTACTTGATAAAGCTCTTGTTCTACCCATGCATACTCTAATCGAATCTGCTGTTCATATTGCAGAAAACGTGCCTCAGAGCTCCCCAAAATCGCCAGATCAATATCCAATAAATAATTAAGATCATCTTCTTGAGAGGGCTGATGCTTTTGAGTTGCAATAATCCATTGATACGCTTTTTCAACAACAGCCTGTTTAAACGTATTCTGACAGCGCTTTAACATAAGTTCAGCACTTTGCACTTCATTGTCTATGGCTTGAGGGTTATACACCACATCATGGAACCAAATCGCCAACTCAACAGCCGTAGGATCGTCTAAGTAAGCCTTCACTTGATGAAATAAATTCAGACATTCCACAATATGTTGCAGTGTATGATAATGCCGTTGAGGCTCAGTATAAGCACGTAATAAAACTTCATACAAAAGATTATCTTGTACTTTAGACATCTCAGCTTTTTGGGTAAACTCAAGCCAATATTTACGGAATAAATTGACGATATTTTCAGTGCTATCTATGATCATATGTATTGGATACATGCTACTTTTATCTATTAATACAACATTTTTGACTGTAATCACATGATCAATAAATCAAAATTTTCAGCACCTACACATTTAAATCATTTTGTCACTTATCAACATGAGGCTTATTTTAATGACCTAATGGAGATCGAATGGCGAGGACAAATACAATCTTCTACACAGAATAAGCGCTTTAAGATTAAATATTATGGTGAGCTGTTTGAAGAATATCAGCTCATTTGTGGGACAGATTTTGCACCTGAATTGATATACGCGGTCGATATTGAAAGCAATGAAGAAATATTACTTTTTGATGGTGCAAAACATGGTTACGATCCAATGTTTTGTGATGAATTTACATCTGAACAACTTACTCATCGCCCAGTCATTCATGAATTCATAGATCAAGATCAGCAAGACACCTTTGAAGTGATTGTAAAGGTTTATCACAATATTGACTATGAAGATGATGATGAAATGGAGAGTTTAACCAATGCAGTTGGTGAGATTGAACTCATTTCAGGGGAAATTATTTCTATTGAACAACTCAAAGCAAATGCATTTGATTTTATTCAAATCATGGTAATGAATTCTTTAGGTAATGAATATCGTATTTTTGAACGTGAATTGGCTTAATGCTAAGCCAATTCTCAAAATAAATGGTCTTTTAAGCAGCTTGCTCATCACGCTTGAATACAAGCTCACCTTTCAATGAACTTTCAGCATCAAAATAATAACCGTCCAGATTAAATGATTTTAAATCATCTAATTTTTCCAATTGATTTTGTATGATATAGCGTGCCATTAAGCCACGTGCTTTTTTGGCATAGAAGCTAATCACTTTATACTGACCATTTTTCTGATCTAAAAATACAGGTTTAATGATATCTGCCTGAATTTTTGCTTCCTTAACTGATTTATAATATTCATCAGAAGCGATATTCACCAACAACTTTGAATTACTTTGCTGCAAGTCTTCATTGATGAGTTGAGTGATGCGTTCTCCCCAAAAATCATAAAGATTATGACCACGCTCATTGGCAAGTTTAATCCCCATTTCTAAACGATATGGCATCATTAAATCCAATGGACGCAATAAACCATATAATCCTGAAAGACTACGCAAATGATCTTGTGCAAACTTTAAATCATCTTGCGACAAACTATAAGCATCTAGCCCAGTGTATACATCGCCTTTAAATGCAAAAATGGCTTGTCGTGCATTAGAAAAATCAAAATCAGCATTCCAATCACGGAAACGTTCAACATTTAAATTGGCAATCTTCTCACTAACATGCATTAAACGAGCAATATCGGATGCAGATAGTTTACGACTTAGGTCTATAAGCTGTTGAGATTGGTCTAATAGTCTTGGTAAAGTGTGGCTATCAGTCGGCAGTGCGGTTTCGTAATCGAGCGTCTTAGCAGGGGAAATTAAGGCGAGCATGGTCTTCCTGATCAAAAAATAACTAATCAAACTATAACAGTCGGAATATTTTAATTCCAATTCATGTTTTCTGTGAGCAGAATCGGTAAACTATATCACTTCCCTGCTTTATGATCGTTTAAATTATGTCCGAACAACTGTTCATTCAAGGTTCGGTTGGCAAAATCGAAGTTTTTGTTGACTATCCTGTGGGCGAAGTAAAAGGATTTGCTGTCGTTTGTCATCCTCACCCACTTCAAGGTGGTACCCCTCAACATAAAGTTCCAGCTTTACTTGCACAAATTCTCAACGAACAAGGTTGTGTCGTTTATCGTCCAAGCTTTCGAGGTTCAGGACAAAGTGATGGTGTCCATGATGAAGGTTTTGCCGAAACTGAAGACATTTTAGATGTCATCAAATACGTTAGACAATTACACAAAAGTCTACCTTTCTATGTTGGCGGATTTAGTTTTGGTGCGCATGTGATGGCAAAAGCCTATCATGCCTTACCTGACGAAATTAAACCCAAACAAGTGATTTTATGTGGTTTGCCAACCTCTACAGTTGATGGTCTACGCCATTATGTTACACCACCGATCAAAGGCGATATTCTCTTTGTTCATGGTGAGGCAGACCCGACCACTAAACTCAGTGATTTAATTGAATGGGCAAAACCACAACGCCATTTGATCACCGTACTTCCGGGCGCTAACCATTTCTTTACAGGTTATTTAAAACAATTGCGTGTTGCAATTTCACGTTTCTTATTAGTGCCTTAAAGCAGTATTACAGAAAAAATGAAATCAATAAGGTGGTTCACTCACCTTATTGATATGTTTATATCATCCCACTGTAACCCAAATTTCGCTAAATACTTTTTCACACGATCACTGTCATTGGTACTTTGCCTCTGCTCACGTGACACAGAAAATAATCGCCGCCCTGCATCTGCCATGGATTTCGACTTTTGGCATATTTCGATAACCCCTTGTAACTGAATGCGATCAAACTCGTCAATTTGCACTATTTGTTCATGGGTTAGAATATCCGTCAATATAGATGGCTTGTTGTCCTTTTCTTGCTCAGAGATGCTCCAAATACGTTGAAGCCGTTGGATTTCAGTATTTACTTCGTTTAAGCCAATCCGCTCTCCATTTGCCAGTGTCGCCATTCGAGTCACACTTGCAGTAAGATCTCGAAAGTTGCCTTGCCAAATTGCCTCTACTGATTGAGCAAATTTTAAGTATTTTTCAAGTGCATCACTATGAAAGCGCAATTGTCGCTGATGTGCAGTAGCAAAGCGCTGTAATTCAAATGCGATATTTGGTTCAATATCTTCAACACGATCTTTTAGACTGGGTAAGAAGAATGTCCATGTATTTAAGCGTGCCCATAAATCTTCTCGAAAGCGACCTGCTCTAACTTCTTCACGTAAATCTCGATTAGTCCCAGCAATCAATTGAAAATCAGCTTGAACTTCTTTATCACTTCCCACGGGGAAGAAAGATTTATCTTCCAGTGCCTTAAGTAACATTGCTTGTTCATCCAGTCCTAATTCACCAATTTCATCGAGAAATAAGATGCCTTTATCCGCACTTTTTAAATAACCAGTACGTGCTGCAATCGCCCCGGTAAATGCGCCTTTGTGATGACCAAATAAAGTGGACATTGCACTATCACCCACCAAAGTTGCACAGTTCACGTCAATAAATCGACCAGCGAGATGAAATTTTTCCTTTTTCAGTTGATAAATTTGCTTGGCCAAATGTGATTTGCCCACACCAGTTGCACCCATAATTAAAATCGGTGCGCTTGAACGGGTGGCAACCAATTCAACCTCTTGAATGAGTTGATTAAAACCTTTATTTTTTGTCGCAATATTGGCTTTTAACTGTTGCCAATTTTCGGATTGCTCATGTTCAAAACGCTGTGTTAATGCTGCATACCGCGACAAGTCCAAATCAATGATGCGATATTCACCTTCAGGTTGCTGTTTCCCTGTGGGTGAGCTTTGAATGAGTTTTGCAGGCAAATAATGCGCATCAATCAAGAGATACCAGCAGATCTGAGCGACATGTGTACCTGTCGTAATATGCAGTAAATAATGATTATTATCGGTATCAAAAGGATAGGATTTTACAAAATCGTAGAGTGCTCCATACATATCCGAGAAATCCCAAGGATCTCGAATATTGACTTTGTGTCCTGTGATTTTGGTCTGTGGGGAAATTTCAAAGGCGTCTTGCTGTAAATGCGCAATCAAGCCGGCATTACGTCGATCATGTAATAGCACCAACTCATCAACAACTAAATCATCATGCATCAACAAACTTATCGTAGGACGCCATCGTTGCCATCGTTCGGGCTTTTTTCCTTGATCTAAGGTAGAACCAACAAAACCAATTACAACTGTTTTTTTAAATTTTTGCATATTTCTATAAATCTATAAAAATTTATATATCTTGTCTAAATCATAGTTTTATTTTATCAATAAGCAAATATTATTCGCTGTATTGAGCCTAATATTTTTTAAAAATCACTATTTATTTTCATATACATGATCATGCTATACTACTGACGTACAAAGTTTTTACTTATTTTCCTCCATCTTTGTCTGATTCGACACTTCTTTTGATGGAACTGCCTTGCTTTGTCACAACAATAACCACAGATAAGATTTTACTACAGGCATAAATTTCCCATGTTAGAATTTACTTTTTTAGGGACATCTTCAGGTGTACCCACATTAACACGCAATGTTTCAGGCTTAGCCATTCATTATGGCAAAACTAAAGATTGGATTCTTGTCGATGCCGGTGAAGGAACACAGCATAGAGTTCAACAAGCCAAACTATCCTTACAGCACTTAAAAGCAATTTGCATTACTCATGTTCACGGCGATCATTGTTATGGCTTGATGGGCTTGCTCGCAAGTGCAGGCATGAACGGACGTAAAGATCCTATCACCATCATTGCACCTAAAGAGATTCAAGACTGGTTGGAAGCAACTCGTCATTTAACTGAGTTGTTTCTACCCTACCCGCTTCATTTTATTGACTCCCATACATTCAATAGCAGTTTTGAATTGGATGAAAAACTTTCGATTGAGGTTCACTCCTTACATCATCGTGTACCTAGTTATGCTTATGCTTTTAAAGCAACATCATTTCAGCGCAAACTGGATCATCAACGATTAGTTCAATTAGAAATTCCGAAAGGTAAGCTTTGGGGCTATTTGCAACAAGGACTAACTATTGAGTGGAATGGACAACTTCTTCATGGAAAAGATTTTGTAATTGAAAATACACAGCATGTATCTGCAATTGTCAGTGGAGATAACGACCAGCCTGAATTATTGAAAGATGCGTGTAGAAATGCGGCGCTGTTAATTCATGAAACCACCTACACACAAGCGGTATTAGATAAAGTTGGTTCTGGTCCAATGCACAGCTCTGCAAAAATAGTCGCAGAATTTGCGCAAATGATGAGCTTGCCGAATTTGATTGCCACGCATCTCAGTGCGCGTTATCACGATGCTGATGGTATTCAAAAAATTCATGATGAAATTGCAGAGTATTATCATGGTCATTTTTATATTGCTGATGATTTCCATCGCTATACACTTAGTGCGAGCGGCGAACTCACGCTTATTAAATAACTTTAGCCTTGGGGAAAGTGATTTTCCCAAGACTTCTTTAATGCTATATTCGTTTTAAATATCCGTCTATAAAAGATAAATAGCTCACATTAAAAACCTTTTAGAATTCATATGTATCCTCTGGATTGTATTAAGCTTGTTATTTATTCTCATCATTGTTCTTGGTTTGATCAGCTGTGGATAGGATTCATCAAGAATTCCGAGGTGTGTAAAAAAAAGCCACTAACCATAGTCAATCTGTTGAAAAATTCATACAGTAGAATATCATTTCTGTTGATCAATAAAATTAAAGCGATCAATATATTGTTTGATGATATAAAGCTTGCACTGCCACGCTTTAGCTCTAGAGTTTAAATTGTTTTGCGTAGGCGATACTTTACTTTTCAGAGATGAAAAGTAACAAAAATCTTCTGTTGAGCGAGGGGTACATCCTAATACCCCCGCTCAACATGGCGACATCCATGTCGCCTCGTGATAGCAAGACTGTTTATGATTCAAAAGTACAAAATAAATGAATCATCCAAATCACTTTTATGAATAATCAGACGGTTTGACTATATTTATTTACCGCATGATTTGTCTTGGCGATTTGATTGGATCATCTATTTAGAAAATATGCTACACCGCTCAAAATGAATTTTTTTCTGTAGTCTTTACAATTTGGAATTTTCGACCCACTTTTTCTATATTTTTATATTCCGCGAGTAAGACTATTTTCTCTCTAGGTGCTGGTTATCTCTTTTTTTATTTACACAACATTAGAGACTCTAATTTTTAATTATAAAAAAATAGAAAAAAAGATAAAATTATATAAATAAAGATATTAAATTTATATTCTAAACCATTAAAAAGTTGAAAATTAAATTTTATAAAATAATTTTATCTTATAAAAATCAAAAATTTAAAAATATATTTCACCTTAAAAAGCAAACTTGGCACACTCTCTGCAATATAACAATCAAGATATTAAAGTTTACTTGAGGATGCTGTCATGGCGAACAAGACAATTTTTGCCTCGAAACAACAGGCAAAGCCAAAAACCATTGAATATAATGAAGCTGGTGGGCGTGCATATACATTAAAATCTCGTGCCGCATTAGCACAACTCACAGCGACAGGTACACTGAATCAGACTTTTTATCAAAATGCACAAGTACAACTTGATCATATTCTCAACCTCGCACTTGAAGTAGAGCCTGCATTTGTTGCTAAAACTGCAATTTATGCACGTCAAAAAGCACAGATGAAAGATACACCTGTCGTATTATTGGCATTACTGTCTGAGCTAGATACGGACCTCTTTAAGCAAATCTTTCCATTAATTATTGATAATGGAAAACAGCTTAGAAATTTTGTACAAATCATGCGTTCAGGAATGATCGGTCGTAAGTCTTTAGGTTCATTACCAAAACGCATGGTAAACGAATGGATTCTCTCTACATCTGCTCAACAATTGCTTGCTGCCAATATTGGGAACAGCCCTTCACTTGCTGATGTACTAAAAATGACGCATCCAAAACCCAAGACTGTTGAACAAGATGCATTTTTTGCTTATGTATTAGGCAAAGAATATCAGTTTGAACAGCTCCCTGCCCAAGTACAGGCATTGGAAAAGTTTCGATCAGGTGTAAGCACAGAATTGCCCAAAGTACCTATGCAACTTTTAACCCATCTGAATCTTACTACACAGCAGTGGGCGGAAATTGCCTGTCATGGTTCTTGGCAAATGCTTCGTATGAACTTAAATACATTTTTACGTCACGATGTCTTCAAAATCAAAGGAATGACTAAAATCATTGCTGACAAATTGATGGATGAACAAGCGATTAAAAAAAGTCGTGTATTCCCCTATCAATTGATGATGGCATGGTCTGCACTTGCTGAAGGTATGCCACCTGAAATTGCCAAAGCATTAAAGTTTGCGGTGCAATGTTCAATTTCAAATGTACCTAAACTCCAAGGTAATGTTGTGATTGCGATTGATGTTTCTGGTTCGATGTCAAGTTCCATCACTGGTTACCGTCAGGGAGCAACCTCACAATTGCGTTGTGTGGATGTAGCAGCATTATTTGCGAGTGCATTTAAATATGTAAATCCAAATATTCGCTTGATGGCTTTTGATACAGAAGTACGTCAGTTATCCAATTTAAGCAAAGTGCAAGAATATTTGAAAAGAAAAAATCTGATGAAACAGCCAAATTTAGAAATTGATATTTTTGCTCTGGCAAAAAAATTTGCCAATATGTGTGGTGGAGGAACGGATTGTTCTAAGCCATTAGCACTATTGGTCAAAGAAAATGCCAAAGTCGATATGGTGATTTATTTCTCGGACAATGAATCTTGGGCAGATCAAATCCCAAGAGCGCATCGCCAAACAGGGATGATGCATTATTGGAAACAGTTAAAACAACTTAATCCTGATGCAAAACTGGTATGTGTTGATTTACAACCTTATGCGACAACTCAACTCCCCGAGCAAAAAGATGTCATGAACATTGGCGGGTTTTCAGATAACGTATTTAAATTGATTGAAAGCTTTGCCAATAATGAAATGCATGTAAATCATTGGATAAGTGAAATCGAAAACATAGACTTAACGCAAATTCAGTCACATGTTAGCTGAGTTTGCTCCCTCATTTAACATCTTGTATTCAAGTCTCTGCATCAAATGATGTAACTTGAGGCAATGATGTTAGATAAAAAGCACAAATGCCATAGGAACTACATTTTTCCAGAATGAAGTGTTTCTATATAAAGTTGTTGTGCTGAGTAAAACTGTTGCCAAATGCAGATAGAACTACATTACTTTGAATAATTGATGTTTTATCGAAAACTTGTTGGCAATATTTAATGCATAAAATGCGTTGAGGACTACATCTTTAATGCGTAGGTCGATGGTTCAAATCCATCCTTTTCATTCTTAGCTAAGATTGAAAAGTAGCTCAGCTGGATAGAGCAACGAAACGTCTTCAACATTTTGTTTATGCAATGCGGTAACCATGATTCAAGTATATCAAATGCAATGAGGACTACATTACTCGTTTGTCGGTGTTTCGATACCACCCTGTGTGGCAACACACAGTAGCTCAGTCGGTAGAGCCACGACCGTCCTCAACTCCTTGTTGATGTATACTTGATCATCATAAATCATGTTGTAATTAAGCAATTACAAATGCAGATCGGATTACATGGTAACGCTTTTGCGCAGGGTTCAAGTCCCGATCGTGATGACTCACGAAAATCTGATCAAAATTTGTTGTGATTGCGTTTTATTTAACGTAAGTTGAAAGTAACGACATCTTCAACTGATTGAAAAATAATGTTCTTAGCGGAGCCTTACTGCGCTTTTTTTTCTTTCTTTGGATCACACTCTCTCAAACAGTTACGGATAAGGTATCCAAGTATGGTATTTCACTAAGAGTTTTATCGAATGTAGGTAAACCTCATACAGATGAAACTGTATCAAGCCCGTGTTTTAAGAATATCGCTTGTGAATTGATCGACGATTTGCTAGTTTAATCGTTCAATTTAAAACCAGAGACAGGTGTCAGTCCTTAAAACGCAAAACATGTCTATTAAAGTCCTCGTGAAAGACGACAATCTCGATCTTGCTTTAGAGAAACTAAGAGTTAAAAAATACTATTTAGAAACCAACCACTGGTATAAGAAATGCCAGAATTATCATGAAAAACCGCCAAGTAAAAGTCGTAAAAAAACGAACTGAAACTTTTACATGGGCATAGCCAAATCCTAGAAGATGATCCTCTCTCACTCAGGTTAAAAATCCATATCGAAGAACATTATCAATCCACTGATGATCATACGGTATGGGATATAAGCAAAGATTAAGAATCACAGATTTCATCAAACTCAGCTTGGGAGAAGAAATTCTCCCAAGCTAGATTTCGTACTATACTCTGCAACGTGATAGATACCCTGAATAATAACAATGCGTGCTTGGTTTGCTTTCCTCTTATTTCCTTTACTCATTTTTGTATTTTTATTTTTCTTCTATGTCGTTTTTTGGCTTTCACTCACTTTGGGTTGCGGCTTCCTTCAAGAGAACATCCCAACCTGCTCAAAAATTTATTATTTTTCAATTATATCAATCTTTCCAATTGCAATTTGGTTCGGCTATTTTACTACTAAATTTGCACCACATTGTGGAAGATATTTGCTGAGTAGTATTTATAACCTAATGTTTTCAATTACTTTATTTGCATATTTACAAGGCTCTAAAATAAACCTCATCTTTTCTATTGGTTTTAGCCTACTTTTCTTATTATGTTTAGGCATTGGTTGTTTTATATTTTATTTAAAATATAAAAATAGATAGATTACTATCTAAAATAATATTTAAATTTGCATAATTTTTTTTGAAATATGTATTTAAAGAAAAATTTAAATACATTTATTAATTAAATATCAATATCTTATAAAATAAAATCAATTAAAAAACAAAGTTGGCACACTCTCTGCAATATATAGAACATACATCATGAGATGTATATAAATATCACCTGCCTGCAACCGCTTGGCAGGCAGGTTTTGCAAAGGATAAAGCTATGACTATGTCAGTATCAGAACAAATTGAAAAACAAGCATCCAATGAACGTGCTTATAATATTATTCAGGATAAAAAAGGTGTCCCTATAAAAATGTGGACCAAAGGTGTGCCTGTCGATGAGAAATCCAAAGAACAATTATTAAAGACAGCGCAAATGCCATTTATTTATAAATGGATGGCAGTGATGCCAGATGTACATGTCGGAATCGGAGCAACAATTGGGAGTGTCATTCCAACCAAAGGTGCAATTATTCCCGCTGCTGTTGGCGTAGATATTGGTTGTGGGATGATGGCAGCACGTACCTCACTTACTGCATCAGACTTACCCGATAATTTACATGCACTGCGTACCGAGCTTGAACGCTTGATCCCGCATGGAATGACCAAAGGTCGTGGTCGTCGAGACCGAGGGTCATGGGATACACCTACTGAACGTGTTGATCAGGCATGGGCTGAGTTAGTGACTGATTTTGAATACATTTGTACGAAGCATCCACGTTTAAAAAATACCAATAACCATAAACAGTTAGGTACTTTAGGAACTGGGAATCACTTTGTTGAAATCTGTTTAGACGAACATCAACAGGTGTGGATCATGCTACACTCAGGCTCTCGCGGTGTAGGAAATGCAATCGGTAATCACTTTATCGAACTGGCACGTAAAGATATGCAAAAGCATTTTATTAACTTGCCTGATAAAGATTTAGCTTACTTGGTAGAAGGTACGGGGCATTTTGACGACTATTGGTTTGCGGTTGGATGGGCACAACGTTTTGCCATGAAAAACCGTGAGTTAATGATGGAAGCGGCTGTGCAAGCTTTGCGTATCATTATAAATAAACCCTTTAATGCTAAGGTTGAGGCGGTTAATTGTCATCATAATTATGTGGATAAAGAAGAACACTTTGGTCAAGAAGTACTGGTAACACGTAAAGGTGCTGTACGTGCCCGTTTGGGTGAGTATGGGATTATTCCGGGTTCAATGGGTGCTAAGTCATTTATTGTCAAAGGTAAGGGAAATCAGGAATCTTTCTGCTCATGTTCGCATGGCGCTGGTCGTGTACATAGCCGTACTGCAGCGAAAAAGTTGTTTACTGTAGAAGATCAGATTGAACAGACCCAAGGTGTAGAATGCCGTAAAGATGCAGCCGTGATTGATGAGATTCCATCGGCATATAAGCCAATTGAAGATGTGATGAAAGCGCAAAGCGATTTGGTGGAAGTGGTTTACACTTTAAGTCAGGTTGTTTGTGTAAAGGGTTAGTATCATGATGACCAAATTAGAAAAATACCAAAGCTTAGAAGACATTATAAGGTTTGCCGAATCAATCCACGTTGATACATTACGTCAGCAAACCTTATATGAAATTGTGGTGTTAAATATCAATTAAAGATATAGGAAAAATAAAATGAAACTTGCAGAAGCACTTTTATTACGAAGCGATCAACAAAAGAAAATCGCTTCATTGAAACAACGTATCAATGCAAATGTATTGGTACAAGACGGTGATGAACCATCGGAAGATCCAAACGAGTTATTAAAGCAAGTATTTGCATTAACTCAAGAATCTCAAAAACTTGTTTATGCCATTCATCAAACCAATGCTTTGGCAAAATTAACTGATGGTCGTTCATTATTGGCTTTACTGACTCAACGTGATGAGCTTGTGGAGCGCCATAAAATTTTAACGTCTGCCATCAGCAACACTCAACGTGAACCAGATCGCTATAGTACACGTGAAATCAAATGGCATAAGGTAATTCCAGTATCATCTTTGCAAAAACAATCCGATGATATCAGTGCTAAATTACGTGATTTAAATGTATTAATACAAGCCACAAACTGGCAAGTTGATTTACTGGACGTTTAAAGCGATCATTTAAAAGCTTTGATCGGCTTTAGCCGATCAGATTTGGAATATATTGGGCGAGTACAAGATCTAAGGCTGTATAGATTGAAATAAAAGTCAGCATCATTTTTGGGTAATGACAGCGAAGCGGATTTAGGGCGGAAACGAACCAATCAATCCATCACTAAGCATCATTTAAACCTTTGTGAATCAAAGTGACTATTTATATAGCATTACCACGTACTGACAATATATTTCAATTTTTCTCAAATGATTCGTCATCTGAGATCACCCGAACATACTGGGCGAGTGCAAGATCCTCTACCTCCACAACACAGGATTGAAAATAGTGTAGTGGCTTGATGAGCGAGCGGGTTAGCTTAAAACCATAAGCACAAATCAACCCATCACTACAAACAAGGCAAACCTTTGTGAAAGCAAAGTCACAATGCACCTAGCATTACCATGTACTGACAGTATGTTCACCTTTTTTTTGGAGTTTGAATGAATTACCCCTGTTTTTATTGTCATCATGACACTCGAGATCAGCCTCGGGTAATTTTGACTATGAAATTTGTCCCGTTTGTTTTTTGGGAAGATGACTGTGTAGAAAATAATGATGCAAATTCAAAAGTGGAGCGAATGCGATCTCTTTAGCTGAGGCACAGTATAACGATCCATAATATGGTGTAAATGAATTACATTTTATAAAACATGTCCGAAAACCAAATGATTTAGCAAGAAATGATGAAATAGAAAATGAACACATTAGTAAAAAATAAATCCATCCAAATAGATGGCTCACTGGGCGAAGGCGGCGGGCAAATTTTAAGAACTGCGCTTTCCCTATCTATGCTAACAGGTATTCCTTTTGAGCTTATCAATATCCGTGCAGGTCGAAAGAAACCTGGCTTAATGCGTCAGCATTTGGTTTGTGTGCAAGCTTCTCAACGTATCAGTCATGCAATTGTTGAAGGTGCTGAGTTACATTCCCAAAAACTGTATTTTCAACCTCAACAAGTTGAAACTGGGAAGTATGATTTTCATATCGGTTCGGCAGGCAGCACAATTTTGGTTTTGCAAACACTCCTTCCTGCACTCATGATGCAACCAGAAGCAAGTCAATTGAGTATTCACGGCGGAACACATAATCCTTTGGCACCCACAGCAGATTTTATTCAACATTGTTTCCTGCCTTTTATTCAAAAGCTTGGCATAGAAGTTGATTTTAAATGCGAACGCGTTGGCTTTTTTCCGATTGGTGCAGGTCAAATCAATATCACCATTCATCCATGGAACAATAAACTTGAGCAATCTATTTTAACCAAGGGAAAATTACTGGAAATACATGGTTTTGCAGCAGCCTTAAACATCCAACAAGATATTGCAGATCGAGAGTTAGATGTCTTGAATAATAAACTTGGTTTAAATCAACGTAAACGTATTAATTTTCAAGGGATCAGCCAAGGCAACACTGCATTTGTTATCTTAAATTATGAACACCATCAGCAAGTCTTTTCAGCTTTAGGTGAAAAGAAAAAATGTGCTGAAAAAGTGGCACATGATTTAGCCAAAGAGGTGAGAGCCTATTTGAACTCACATGCTGTGGTTGATGAATATTTAGCCGACCAACTTTTATTACCTTTGGCTTTAGGCAAAGGTGGTGAATTTACAGCACAAGTATTGAGCGATCACACTAAAACCCAAGCTGAAATGATTCAAAAATTTTTAGACTGTGATATTCAGATCGAAGCATTAAACGATATTTTTAAGATCCGTGTGGTGACTTAATCTTTGCCTTATGATGGCTTAACCATTAAATTGCCCACCCTTTTAATCACTTATCCTAATGTGCCAATTCATATTAATTTTCATGTTTATTGGCACATTATGTAAATATTTATTATGACTATCCATTATATAATCAATACCTTAGATCAATGTATTTTTAAATTGAACTAAAATATTCAAATAAAGGATAAGGGAAATGAAGAAAGTTTTATTTGGGGCAATGTCTATGGTGCTTTTTACATCTTCAGCTTTTGCAGAGGATATCACAGGGACTTGGCGTTATATTGACGACAAAACAGGCGAAGCCAAAGGTTTGGTTAAAATCGAAAAACAAAGTAATGGAACTTATGCAGGAACAGCTTTAAAAGCAACACCACGTCCAGGCTATACACCTAAAGAATTTTGTACCAATTGCCCTGCCCCTTATACCAATAAACCGATCATTGGTTTACAAGTAATCTCTGGCTTAAAAACAGATGATCATGTGAATTACACCGATGGAAAAATCATTGATCCTGTTTCTGGAAAAATCTACCGCCTAAAAGGCAAGATCAGCCCGAATGGTAAAAAACTATTTCTTCGTGGTTATTTAGGTATTTCAGTCGTAGGTCGTAGCCAAACTTGGTTACGTGTAGAGTAATTTAACCTTTTCATTAAGACAGCTTATATAAGCTGTCTTTTTTATTTCACCCCAATAATAACGCTGAACACTTAGACTTAATTGTCTAAAGCAAGTTGATATAAAAAATCCAAATGGGTGGGAGCAACCCCCTTATCCAAATTCAAATCACTGGCACGACCACCTAATCGAAGTGCAGGCAGATAACAATACATTTGATCATGCGCTAATTTTCCATATTTTTCTTGTGCTTGGCTCAGTGCTGATTTTTCTAAAAACTGCTCTATGATTTCATCATCACACAACCATTCATTAAAAAAGTCATTCAATGACCAAACCGTTACTCCAATATCAGAATTGTGTGGATCCATAAATGAAATATCTTCATCGCCTGCATCGCTTAGACGCCGATAGTAGAACACTATTCCAAAAGCAGATATTGCAATAGGCAACCGCGTCATATCAGGTTCATCTTTCATTAACCATGACCACAATACGTCCTGATAACGTTCAGGATCAATGATCTGAATTAGACCATTCCCATAGAAACCAAAACCATGCTCACGCCAGAGCTCTAACAACGCTTCTGGTAAATAAGATTGATATTTTTTAATAATTTCAATGTTGACTGTATTGCCCACCTGATCTACAGGAAACTTATCAATAAATAATTGTAATTGCATTGTTATTCTCAAACCTAAATTGCTTAACCAAGGCTCAAGCTTAGCCTTTCCACTCAAAACCACTAAAGGCATTATCTTGTTTTAAAGAATTTTCCACAGCATTTGCCAATTGCTTAATCATGCTTTGAGTGGCAATTTTTCTAAACCATACCTGCTCTTCATCAGCATGTGCAGAAATCTCACAGGTCAACAAGCCTTGATCATTTAAACGACAATTCACCCCTAAACCTATCGGATGATTTTCCACACTCACTGCCAAATCTTCATGAGAAGATGTCGTTTCCGCCTTAAAACCATATTGAGAAAGTTGTTTTAACAATAAATCCGTTACATACGCCTGAGTAACATGGCATGCATTTTGACCATAACCATTGCTTTTAACATGATTTTCGCAGTTTGCAGTAAATTGTAATGTTCTCATTGCTTCATCCAAAAGGCTTTATAGTTGTATGGTTTTAGAATAAGCAATATAAACAAAACAGCCAAGCTTTTGCTTGGCTGTTTTCAATTAATTATACAAATATTAGACAAGTATTATGGAGACACGATTCCGTTTTATTCAGAAACTTGAATCTCAAGTCCAGCCTGATTCGAAAGCTGAGTGAATGTAGGAAAACTAGTGGCAACTGTTTCAGTTCCCATAATTTTAATCTCGCCAGAATTACGTAAACCAGCCATCGAGAAACTCATTGCAATACGATGATCATGATGTGATTCAATTTCACCACCAGTGAAAATCGCGGACCAGTCTCCTGACTTACCTTTTCCTTCGATGATGATGCCATCATCTGTAGGCGTACAATCTATACCTAAAGTCTTTAAACCATCAGCCATCACTTGAATACGGTCAGATTCTTTGACTCTTAATTCAGCTGCACCTGTCAGAACAGTTTGCCCTTCAGCACATGCAGCAGCAATAAACAAAGATGGAAATTCATCAATCGCCAATGGCACTTGATCTTCAGGCATATGAATACCTTTCAACGTACGCGTACCACGAATACGAATATCCGCAATCGGCTCACCGCCAGCGATGCGTTCATTTTCAACAGTGAGGTCTGCACCCATTTGTTTAAGAATTTCAATCACACCTGTACGTGTTGGGTTAATCCCAACGGCTTCAAGCGTAACATCTGAACCCTCTGTAATCGCAGCACCCACCATAAAAAAGGCAGCAGAAGAAATATCTGAAGGAACTTGAATCTCAGTACCTACCAACTTTCCACCACCTTGCAGTGAAATACGATTTCCTTCTGTTTTTACTTCATAACCAAATGCACGCAACATACGTTCTGTATGGTCACGTGTTGGTTCTGGTTCAGTAACAGATGTTTCACCTTCAGCCCATAAACCCGCCAACAGAATCCCTGATTTCACCTGTGCAGAAGCCATAGGTAAATCGTAATGAATTCCTTTCAATGCTTGAGCACCCGTAATAGAAACAGGCGGTGTACCACGTTCGCCCGTAGTTTGAATCTGTGCGCCCATTTCACGCAAAGGCTTGGCTATACGCTCCATTGGACGTTTAGACAAAGAAGCATCACCCGTCATAACAGAGTCAAATTGTTGTGCAGACAACATTCCTGAGAGCAAACGCATTGAGGTGCCCGAGTTCCCCATATACAACGCTGTTTTAGGCGCTTTTAAGCCATTGATTCCCACACCATGAATGGTCACTTCACCATTTTTCGGACCTTCAATACTTACCCCCATATCACGGAACGCTTGAAGTGTTGCTAAAGCATCTTCACCTTCGAGAAAGCCCGTCACATGTGTAGTTCCTTCAGCAATCGCTCCAAACATGATGGAACGATGAGACACTGACTTGTCACCTGGTATGGTAAATTTACCCTTAAATGTCTTCTCACCCGGCAAAATGGTAAATTGTTGTGTCACCTTATTTTTCTCCATCAAAGGTTTATTGGCGAGCATATGATTGAAATGTTGGCGTGCCGCTTGTGCATGACCAAGCAATCCCATCAAGGCTTGTGAATTTTCATCTTCAATCAGTTGACGCAAAGTTGCGAGTTGCGCTTCAAATCCATCTACAGCTTTGAGTATGGCTTTTTTATTGGCAAAAAAAATGTCATGCCACATTTGTGGATCACTGGCTGCAATACGTGAGAAATCTCGAAATCCACCGGCTGCATAGCGGAAAATATCTAAATTATCTTCACGGTTTGCAAGCTGTTCAACCAGATTAAATGCCATCAAATGCGGTAAATGACTGGTATGTGCCAAAACCTCATCATGCTTTTCAACATCCATACAAATCACTTCAGCTTTAGCTGCCTGCCAAAGTTGAATCAGCTTTTCAACAGCCCATTCCGCACTACTCGGTAATGGCGTTAAAATCACTTTGTGATTGGCAAATAAATCCACCTTACCTGCATGAACACCCGTATGTTCAGCACCAGCAATAGGATGTCCGGGTACAAAACCGACCGGAATATTCTGACCATATACAGCATGTGCAGCTTCGACCACATTGCCTTTGGTACTGCCTACATCGGTAATAATCGCATTTTCAGATAGATAAGGTTTTATTGTTTCGAGAATTTTTTGCGTTGCACGAACAGGCAAAGCCAAAACAATTAAATCTGCATCTCGAACTGCATCAACTGGATCACTAAAACCTTCAGAAATAATCCCTAAAGCTTTAGCATCTGCTAAGGTTTTTTTTGAACGTGTTGCAGCAACAACATTTTCTGCAAGATGTTCTGCTGCGATCACACGCGCCAAACTTGAGCCAATCAGCCCAAGTCCAATAAAAGCAACTTTTTTAAATAAAGGTTGTGACATGACGATTTTAAACTACCCTCTTCACAACAACTTTAAAGTACAGCGATTGGATAAGAACCCAGTACTCGTACTTCTTTAACTAACGGGCGTATATCCTCAATCGCAGCTTTAACATTGTCTTGTTCCACATGACCCTCTAAGTCGATGAAGAATACATATGCCCATTTCTCAGGCAATGCTGGACGGGTTTCAATACTGGTCAGACTAATATTGTGCTTGGCAAATGGTGCAAGAATTTCCAACAAAGCACCAGCACGATCATGTGCTGAAATTAACAATGACGTTTTATCATTACCGCTTTGTGGAACTTTCTCACGCCCAATCACCAAGAAACGTGTGGTATTTTCAGGATTGTCTTCAATATTGCCGTGCAAGATTTCCAAGTCATAAATACTTGCAGCGACATCAGATGCAATTGCTGCCGAATGCCATTCATTACGAATACGACGAGCAGCTTCTGCATTAGAACTTAAAGCAACACGCTCCACACCCGGATAATGAGCATCAAGCCATTTGCGACATTGTGCTAAGGTTTGTTGATGCGCATAAATTTGTTTAATGCTGTCCTTACGTGTATTTGATGAAATCAGGAATTGATGATGAATACGTAATTCAACCTCACCAATCACATTCAAATGTGATGCTTTAAAACAATCTAATGTATGGTTAACAACCCCTTCTGATGAGTTTTCAACGGGTACTAAACCATAGTGCGCACTTCCTGCTTCAACTTCACGGAATACTTCATCTATTGTTGGCAATGGGCGAACCACAGCATCTTGACCAAAATGTTTTAAGACTGCTGAGTGAGTATACGTTCCGACTGGACCCAAGAATGCAATACTTTGTGGTGCTTCAAGTGCTAAGCATGCCGACATAATTTCACGGAATAAACGAGCCATTGTTTGATCTGACAAGGGTCCTTCATTACGCTCCATAACTTTACGTAAAACTTGTGCCTCACGTTCTGGACGATAAAACAACGGATTCTCTTCTGATGCAAATTTTGCTTTAGCAACTGCTTCCGCCAGTTTTGCACGGCGATTGATGAGTTGTTGAATTTGTTGATCTACAGAATCAATATCTTCACGGATTTGAGCAAGATCTAGAGAAGTCGTTTTTTGATCATCGTTGATCATTGTTATATCGCCCTTTGAAAGTCAAGAATTACGAAAAGTCTAAGTTTTAGACCCAAAACAGTATAACAATAGTTCAGTTAAATTTGTTGAGCAATAACGCTTTTATCGATGATTCCGTTATTGCCACCACTTTGAATAAAATATCAGCAATGTATGAGTAAACTCCGCTATCCATTACTTACAAAGTAGCTATGGAATTTTAATCATTGCCCACTATGATTAAAATTAAAAGCGGATTTCGAGACAAAGAAAATGAATAAAAAAATCGCTGTTCTCATCACCCATGATTTCGAAGATACGGAATATCATCATCCCGTAGAAGCTTTTCGTGCCGCAAGTCATTCTGTTCGAAATATAGAAAAATCCGCAGGCAACATTGTCTACAGCCAACAACGTAAATCTTCCGTCAGTATAGATTTAGGGATTGATGATATTTCAGTTAAAGATTTTGATGCCTTAATGATTCCAGGCGGGCAATCACCTTATCATTTAAAGAAAGATCCGCGTTTCATTGATTTTCTCCGCAGTTTTGCCAATGCACAAAAACCGATTTTTCTGTGTTGTTACAGCCCTCAACTCTTGATCGACGCACAGATTGCAATTGGTCGTCGTTTGACCTCGATTGATGAATTGATCAAAGAATTAAAAGATGCGGGCGCGGTTATTTTTGATCGTGAAGTTGTGAACGACAATAATCTTTATATTTCTTCACGTTCGACCTATGAATTGCCCGTTTTTATCGATGAATGTTTAAATGTACTGAGCGTTTAATTGAATTTTTATTCACTGTTCAGCATTAAACCAAAGATACATTTTAAACCTTATATTCAAATTTAACCTGATAATTTCTTGTTATTGATTAAACAGATAAAGCAATTGAGAATAAAATACTGTCGCCTAAGTAGATTTTTTCTTTGTTACGAATTTCTGCTTTAAGTGGTAGCAAATAACCTTCTGATTGCTTGTCTGGAAATATTGAAGTTTTCCATACACTTTGTCCTACTGTCACAGTAACAGATATAAGACCCCAACTTTGCCTTTGAAGTAGATAGTTTTTTATTTCCATGGCTTGTTTTTTAGGAACAATCACATAGTGCCAGCCACCAGCACCAGAATAGCGCTGAACTGTGGATTCAACTGAAAATTGTCTTTCATTGTCAATCATTTAATTTTCTCTAAAATTTAAACTTTCCTCATGATTATATGTATTCCTTTTACCCCCCTCTAAGAACAATCAATATGACTACCTGATCCTAAATTCAATATAAAATTCTTGATAAAATATCATACTCGGAAACACATCCGTAACTGTTTGAGGCAGAACTACTTTTATAAAATTCTTATTTTTAATCGTTTAATTTAAACCACTTCAAGTCTTGATCATAAAAATAAAAACTGCACATGCTCCCTAAAAAGCATGAACAGTTTAGATATTCATTTTTCTTAAAAAAAATTAACGACCAATGATTCCACGAGCGACGATTTCTTTCATAATCTCATTTGTTCCTCCATAAATACGTTGAATACGGGCATCTACAAAGAAACGAGAAATTGGATATTCCGTCATATAGCCATAACCACCAAAGAGTTGCAGCAAACTATCGATAATTTTCATTTGCATATCCGTACTGAAACTTTTCAACGCCGCCGCAGTTTCAACATCCAATTTATTTTCTTTATATAATGCTAAATTCTGATTATAAAATGCTGCAGTTGCTAATTCGTCAATTTTAGCTTGTGCTAAAACAAATCGAGTATTTTGAAAACTACCAATTTTCTGACCAAATGCTTGGCGCTCTTGCACATATTGAGTCGTTACATCAATTGCTCCACGAATCGCACCCAATGCTGTTGCAGCAATTGCAGTACGTTCACGAGGAAGTTCTTGCATCAAATAAGCAAAGCCTTGACCAGCATTGCCCAATAACTGGTTGGCAGGAACTTTCACATTATCAAAGAATAATTCCGAAGTATCTTGAGAGTGCAACCCAATTTTATCGAGATTGGTTCCCTTTTTAAAACCATCCAAGTGAGTATCGACCAATAACAATGAAACACCTTTGGCACGAGCTTGTGGATCTGTTTTTGCTGCCAATACGACTAAATCTGCATGCTGACCATTTGAAATGAAGGTTTTTGAACCATTCAATAGATAATGATCACCATTCAAAATAGCACTGCTGCGCATACCCTGTAAGTCCGAACCTGCACCAGGTTCAGTCATCCCAATAGCACCGACGACCTCACCAGCGACCATTTTAGGTAACCAGTATTGCTTCTGTTCTTCATTGGCAATATGCAAAATATAAGGCGCTGCGATTTCAGAGTGACAAGAGATTGCTGTAGATAATGCACCATAACCTGCACGCGCCGACTCTTCAACCAACATCAAAGAGTATTCCGTTGGTACGCCATAACCGCCATATTGCTCAGGAACATCGACACAAAGATAGCCATTTTCACCCAATAATGACCACACTGATCGTGGCATCAAGCCTTCTTTTTCCCATTGCTCATAAAATGGAGCAACATGTTCTGCCATAAAGCGTTTGAAGTTATCACGAAAAAGTTCTAAATCTGCATCATATGCCAACATATTTATATTCCTTTCAACCTGAGTTTTTGATTTTATGATGTATAGCATCCTAATCATTTTTTTTAAGCTTGTCATGATCGCATGAGGTCATTTTTTTTTGGCACTTTTGCCAATCCATAAAGCTGCTTTATAAGACTTTGTTATAAAAAAAGAGCAATTGGTTGAAACCAACTGCTCTTTGGTGATATATCGAGATTTCGATCATTTGTGTAGATTAAAACAAACGAATCAGAACTTATTGTCTCTCAGCATAGGAAGTGAAGAATTCAATTTAGTCACTTCATTGAATAATTTTCCAACAAGGGATGGAATTAAGGCATCTGCCATTTGCGCTGCTTGTAAACCAAGTTTCTCACCCAATGTCGGTTTACGACGTGTTTGAATCACATAAACATCGTGTTGTGGGAGCAAACTCAGTAAATATTCATCCGAAGTCTGTAACTTATCGACCAAGTTCAAATCACGTGCATCTTCACCATACCAATGCTCGCCTGTGGCTACTTTTTCCACATTCAATTGCGGACGGTATTTTTCAACAAAATGTTTAAATAATTGATGGGTTTGTTGTAGTTCTTCTTCAAATTTAGCTTTGCCTTCAGGTGTATTTTCACCAAACATTGTCACGGTACGTTTAAACTGCCCTGCGGTATATAGTTCAAAATCAACATGGTGCTCTTTTAACAGTCGATTAAAGTTAGGCACTTGCGCAACCACACCAATCGAACCCACTACAGCAAATGGCGCAGAAACAATTTCACTGGCAATACACGCCATCATATAACCGCCACTAGCAGCAACTTTGTCCACACAAATAGTCAAGTGAAAACCAGCATCACGTAAACGAACCAATTGTGCTGCTGCCAAGCCATAACCATGCACCATTCCACCTGGGCTTTCTAAACGCACGATTACTCGATCTCGCCCAGCTTTTGCTGTTGCTAAAATCAAGGTAATTTCTTCACGTAAATTCTCTACAGCAGAAGCTTGAACATCACCTTTAAAATCTAAAACATAGATTTTTTGATTATGCTTTTTACGTACACGTGCTTCTTTGACCAATTGTTGTGTCAACTGCAAAAGCTCAAGTTTAGATGCAGTTGATTGAGCAATTCTTTTTCTTTGTTCATTAATTCGTGCATTTAAATGACTAATACGAATTTCTGCGGGAACTTTAGGTAAATGAAATAACATAGAATTTATAATCTCGAATATCTGGATAAATGCTTTTCCATTAAGATGCGGACGGATTGAATAAATTTCAATACATATTTTGAAAAATTCGACAAATCTCTAGGGTCTGTTGACATTTAGGGTTCATAATTTAACCTACAAGGGGAGCCATAAAAATATACAAGCTAATGCAACAGAACTTTCATAGTTCCGTTTTAACTTGTCGTATCGAGTGGCTATCCCTCTAAATTGCTTTAACCTACAAAACATATTTTCTACTAAGTGCCTGATTTTATATAAATACCAATCCATATGGTCATTGTTTGATTGGCTATTGGATTTTTTAGGTATATTCGCTTTTGTTCCAGTTGCTCTAATCTGCTGTCTTAATGGCTCTGAATCGTAACCTTTATCTGCACATACAATCTCTGCCTCATTTAAATTGAGTTTTGAAATTAAATCAGGTGCGACCTTAACATCATGTGTGGTTCCATCAGTAATAATGAAATCAATAGGATTCCCATTTGAATCTACAACTAAATGTATTTTGGAGGAGTTTCCTCCAGCACTTTTAGAGATTGCCTGATCAGCGATACCCGCTGAATGTTGATGAGCGCGAATATGAGAACCATCGATGAACAGCCATTCCATATCTGTATTCAGCGATAATAATTTAAATATAGTGAGTAACTTACCACTGCTAGACCAACGATTAAAACGTTTAAAAATAGAGTTCGGTTGTCCAAAGCAAGTGGGTATGTCACGCCAAGGACACCCAGTTCTAATCCTATAAAGAATCGCTTCAATAAAATTTCTTAAATTTGAGTTGAGATGAATGGATAAATTACGCAAAATAGCTTTCAACTTTTGCCAGTGTTGATCTGTTAACATGGTACGAGGCATAGCGAATAGTAGAATTGGGTTTGGCGATTTAATTTTACTACTTCGCTATTTTTTAATCTAAAAGTGTCAACACGCCCTAGTCACTTTACGTCCCACTTATTGTTTTGCTAACACCGATTCAGGTTTAAAATACAGGTGTAAAAATTATAGATGTTTTCCAATTTGTTTAACGCAGATCAGCAATCCAAAATTTTAGTTATAAAACGTATATATTTTTTTTATAAAAAATTAACTACCTCCAAGATTAACGATACTTTTACTTAAAATAATCCACTTTTTATTAATCGTTTTTACGTCTAAATAAATGATGATTAATTCATAAAAATATAGTCATCAATGATACAAAACAGCTTTCAATGCTTTTTATATAACTTTATGCCAATCTTTGTAGGACAAATTCACAAAAAAAACATAGACATGATTTTTCCAACTACATCATACAAAAATAAAATACTAGGTATTTAATTTATTGATAATTTGATATTTATCACATTTTTTTATCTAAATAACATATTTGTTATTTTAATTTATTTATTTAAAATCAACACGTTAAAACGAGAATCACATTTTTTAATTTTATGGTTTTTTTAATAATCATTTCTTTAGGAAATGTTGAATTTTATCAACATCAAGGATAAGGAATGAGTATGGATATCTCTTCACACGATGAACACCTACCACCTAAAAAGCAAAAGTTTTATCAAATCCTGTATGTTCAAGTCATTTTTGCAATCGTACTTGGTATCCTTTTAGGGCACTTTTGGCCAGATATTGGTGCGAGTTTAAAACCTTTAGGTGATGCCTTCATCAAATTGGTTAAAATGATTATTGCTCCGGTAATTTTTCTGACAGTGGTCACAGGAATTTCAGGCATGAAACATATGGGAACAGTAGGTCGTGTTACTGGTAAAGCGATGCTTTACTTCATAACATTTTCTACACTGGCATTAATTGTCGGTATGATTGTTGCCAATATTATTCAACCTGGGCATGGTTTAAATATTGATCCAACAACATTAAAATCAGACAAAGTGGCTGAATACGCTGAGAAAGCACACGATGCTTCTATCGTTGATTTCTTAATGAATATCCTTCCTACCACCATCCTTAGCCCGCTAACCAGTGGTGACATTCTGCAAGTCCTTTTTGTTGCTGTACTATTTGGTTTGTCTCTTGCTGCGGTGGGTGAAAAAGGTCAGCCTATTGTTGATTTTTTAAATAACTTAACAGCACCAGTATTTCACTTGGTGGGAATGCTGATGAAATTTGCTCCGATTGGTGCATTCGGTGCTATGGCATTTACAATTGGTAAATATGGTATTGAAAGTATTGGTAATCTTTTACTTTTAATCATGACTTTCTACATTACTGCATTGTTGTTTATTCTGGTTATTTTAGGTGCTGTTGCACGCTATAATGGATTTAGAATTACAGACCTGATTCGTTATATCAAAGATGAATTGTGGCTGGTGCTTGGAACGAGTTCTTCTGAAGCAGCACTTCCATCGTTAATGCGTAAAATGGAAAAAGCTGGTTGTGAAAAATCTGTGGTGGGACTCGTAGTTCCAACAGGTTACTCATTCAATCTGGATGGTACCAATATCTATATGACGATGGCTGCCCTATTTATCGCACAGGCATGTAATATTGATTTGAGCATTCAAGATCAAGTTCTTTTGTTACTTGTAGCAATGCTCAGCTCTAAAGGTGCTGCTGGTGTAACTGGCGCAGGTTTTATTACTTTGGCTGCAACACTTTCTGTCGTTCCTGCTGTGCCTGTTGCGGGTATGGCTTTAATCCTTGGTATTGACCGCTTTATGTCAGAGTGTCGCGCACTAACCAATTTAGTCGGTAATGCTTGCGCAACAATCGTTGTAGCGCGTTGGGACAATGCATTAGACAAAGATAAATTGGCTGCCGCATTCGCTCACCCACCAAAGTCACATTATGATGAAAAAGCAGTAGAACAACATCGTGAAGACCCAATGGACTAGTTAAAAATTGAGTATAAAAAAGAGCCATCAGGCTCTTTTTTATTGATCTAAATCTAATGACCACACAATTGATTCGATTAAACTGCACCGATACAGATGCTTAAATCATACATCTCCCCCCAATATACTCATCTGATTTTGAAATCAGTCGGTGTACTAAATAAAAATATTCCTTTTTCATTCAATGATGATCATTCATGCCAATTAGATTGATTTATTTCCTTACTCAAACAGTCAGGATTGATCTATTTCACAGCATTATTTAATAGGTATTGATTATTCATCTGCGGATCAAAACAATATTTTTTAAATATAAAAAAGAGCCTTTCGGCTCTTTCATTTTAATACTTCGCTGAACTTAACCAAAACGACCTGTAATATAAGCTTCAGTCAATTGATGATCTGGTTGTGTAAATACTTTCTCTGTGGAATTCACTTCAATCAAATCACCCAAGTGGAAGTATGCAGTTCGATCAGATACACGCGCTGCCTGTTGCATTGAGTGGGTCACGATTGCAATGGTGTATTGAGTAGAGAGTTCAGAAATCAGCTCTTCAACTTTTGCAGTTGCAATTGGGTCCAAAGCTGAGCACGGCTCGTCCATTAAAATCACTTCAGGACTTACAGCTATGGTACGTGCGATACACAAACGTTGTTGTTGACCACCAGAAAGACCCGTACCCGGTTGGCTTAGTCGATCTTTAACCTCATCCCACAGACCTGCTTTACGCAAACTGTTTTCAACAATTTCCTCTAAATCGTACTTATCTTTTGCCAAACCGTGTAGTTTTGGACCATAAGCAACATTATCAAAAATTGATTTCGGAAATGGATTTGGCTTTTGGAAAACCATACCGACTTGAGCACGTAACAGCACCACATCAAGATTTGGGTCATAGATATCTTGGTTATCTAAACGTACTTTACCCGTCACACGACAGCTATCAATCGTATCATTCATACGATTCAAAGTACGTAAAAATGTTGATTTACCACAACCTGATGGACCAATAAATGCAATCACTTCATTTTCATAAACTTGAAGATCAATACCTTTAATCGCTTCTGATTCACCATAGTAAACATGTACATCTTCAGCACTAAGTTTGACTGTCGTATTTTTTTCTTTCTTCGGTGTTGAAGATTCAAACTGAGAGACAAAAGATGTATTTGCTTGCTTTTGTTGATGCTCAGTGGATGTAAATTGAGATTGTTCAGAATTCACGGTTGTATCCTGTTTTAAGGAATTTTTAGTTTCTACAGTATTCATCTATTCTGCCCTCTTTTACCAACGAACTTCAAATTTCTTACGTAACCAAATTGCAAAGCTGTTTAAACCCACCATTAGTGCCAATAACACAATGATTGCAGCAGCTGTACGACCCTCAAAGAAGTTACGCAATTCATTACCTTGCCATAAGTAAACTTGAACAGGTAAAGCTGTAGATTGATCGAGTGGAGATACTGGAATATTCGCAACGAATGCACTCATACCAATTAACAGCAACGGTGCTGTTTCACCCAGTGCATGAGCAATACCAATAATCGCACCTGTCATAATTCCCGGTAATGCCAAAGGAAGTACATGATGAAATACGGTTTGCAAACGCGAAGCGCCTATACCAAGTGCCGCTTGGCGAATTGATGGGGGTACTGCTTTAAGTGAAGCACGTGTAGTAATAATGACCGTTGGTAAAGTCATTAAACTGAGCACCAAACCACCGACCAGCGGTGCTGATATAGGCAGATGCATCCAACCAATAAAGATCGCTGCACCCAGCAGACCAAATACAATCGATGGAACTGCTGCAAGGTTATTGATGTTGACTTCAATAATGTCTGTAATAAAGTTCTTTGGTGCAAATTCCTCTAGGTAAATCGCACTTGCAACACCCAATGGAATAGAAATCACAATCACAATCAACATCATGAATAATGAACCCATGAATGCACCCGCCAAACCAGCCGTTGCTGGTGAACTACGTGAATCTGGGTTGGTAAACATTTGCGTGTTGAACGTACGACTGATAATGCCTTTCGCAGCCAAATCATCTGAAAGCTTACGTACTTCAGGGCTTAACTGTTGCTGATCATCTGGTAATGAACGATCGATATGTCCTGCTAACCAAACATCAATGTTTGCGTCTGCAAGGAAATTTAATTCAACTTTTTTACCCACTAAAGATGGATCTTTAAAAACCATATCACGAATACGATATGCTTCAGAGCTGGTATAAAGGCTAGAAAGGTCGTCACGACGACTTTCAAGTGATGGATCTTTAGAAATAATGCCGTTTACAATCAACGCATCCCAATCCACCATACCCATTTTAGTTTGCCAGTCTACATAGCGCTCTTGAAACACAGCTGGAGACTCGCCGACTTTTTGTGTTGGTTTTGGACCAGCATCAATCACAGTTGGATCAAAATAGACAGGTACGGTCATACTTGCTTGCCAAAATGCAGGAAGCCCCTTGTATAAGATACTTCCAAACAAAATCGCGACAAATGCCAGTCCCATAATCACGGCAGAAAAGCCAACAAAACGGAATGTCTTTTCTTTACGATGACGTTTTGATAATGAACTTGCGATTTTAGCTTTACGCTTTTCACGTAGTTCTGCGGCAACTTGAGGATCAAATACATTTTGATCCACTGGAGATGTATTTGATGTACTCATTCGTATTGCTCACGGTATTTACGCACAATGTAAAGTGCGACAATGTTTAGACACAATGTAATAGTGAATAGCGTCAGACCCAATGCAAAGGCAACCAATGCCTGTGGGCTTGCAAAATCAGTATCGCCAGTTAACTGTTTTACAATCGTTACGGTTACCGTAGAAACAGCTTCAAGTGGATTGATATGTAGTAAAGGACTGTTTCCTGCCGCAAGTACAACAATCATGGTTTCACCAATAGCACGTGATACAGCAAGCAAGAATGCGCCAGTAATCCCCGGCAACGCCGCAGGCAGTACCACTTGGCGTATTGTTTCAGACTTGGTCGCTCCCAAACCCAAAGAACCATCACGTAATGATCTAGGGACTTGAGTGATAATGTCATCTGAAAGTGAAGATACAAATGGGATAATCATGATTCCCATTGCAAAACCAGCAGTAAGTGCGCTGGTTGCATTCACTTCAATACCAATTGAATCACCAATTGATTTAAAGATTGGACCGATCACCATCATGGCAAATACACCATAAACGATGGTTGGGATACCTGCCAAAACCTCAATCGTTGGTTTAGCCCATGAACGGAATCTAGGTGATGCATACTCAGCGAGATAAATTGCAATCATTAAACCCAATGGAACAGCAACCAATAAAGCAATACCACTGACCATGAGTGTTCCCCATAGTAATGGTAGTAAACCATAACTACCTTCAGCATTTCCTGAAGTGCTAAAACCTGGATTCCACTCTGTACCAAAGAAGAAGTCAATTGGACTGACAAAATGGAAAAAGTGCATCGCTTCACTGAACATCGACATCACGATGCCTACTGTAGTAAGAATTGCAACGCCAGAACATAAAATCAAAACTACGTTAATGGTTTTTTCAACTTCATTACGTGCACGGAATTGTTGGCTAATTCTTTTTCTTGCCCACACTAATCCCAAGATTGCTGCACAGACCACAACAGCAAATTTGGCAAAAGAACTGATTCTTTCAAACTTTGCTAATTGTTCTGCAGCGGCTACTTCATAGGCTGCAGGCGTATCTGTTACACCAAAACCAGAAGCAATTGCCTTGATGCGATCTACAAGTACATCTACTCCAGCCGTATCAAGAGATGCAGCAACATTTGCTGGAACATTCTTTAGAATTAAATGTTGTAAAACACTCGGTTCTACCAAATTCCAAACAATTAAAATTAAAAAAGCTGGGATTCCACACCACAACGCCACCAAAGAACCATAATAGCCTGGACGTGAATGTAAAACTGCAGTGTTATTTCCCTTACCTGCTAGGCTTCGGCTTTTTCGTAGCCCAATTTGATATGCGATAGCAATTAAAGCTAATAACACGCCAATGAGTAGCAGATTCATGTATTCTCCACCGTTTTTTCAATCCTAATTATTTGAAAAAACTCTGCTTAGCAATGAAAGCCGATGGTAGTCTCCCACCATCAGCTCCATGATTACGGTTTTATTATTTACCAGCTTTGAAACCAGCAAGTACTTTTGCACGCTCAGAGTCAGACAATGAGATCAAGCCAGCTTTGTCTAATTTAGAACCTTTACCAGATACTTTTTTGTTTAAGAAGTATTCAGTATATTCTTTTAAGCCTTTGATAGATTGTAAGTGTTCACCTTTAACATAGAAGTATAAAGGACGCGATACTGGGTAAGTACCATTAAGAACAGTTTGTTCTGAAGGGACTACATTGTTTACTGTCGCAACACGTAATTTATCTTTGTTTTGGTCATAGAAACCTAAACCAAATACACCTACCGCACTTGGAGATGTTTTTAAACGTGCTAGAGTTTCAGTATAGTCACCCGCGATTTCGATCACTTTACCGTCTTTACGGAAAGCAGAACATGCTTTTTTCTGAGCATCTTTATCTAACTTTTTGAAGTAATCGTAGCTTTCACAACCTGCTTCAACCATTTTCTCTTGGAATACTTCACGAGTACCGTGGTTAGATGCTGGAACCACTAAAGTAATGGGTTCGTTTGGAAGAGATTTATCAATTTGGTTCCAACGTGTATACGGGTTTGGTACCAATTTACCATTTGATGGTAATTCAGCTGCTAAAGCTGCAAATACGTGTTGTGGACGTAACTTATAAGCTGCTTTGCTTGCATTTGATGCAAAAACGATACCATCATAACCAATTTTAATTTCTTGGATTTTATTTACGCCTGCTTTTTTACAAGCTGCAATTTCAGTATCTTTGATTTTACGAGAAGCATTCGCGATATCGATTGTATTATCGCCAACACCAGAACAGAACTGTTTAAGACCAGCAGAACTACCGCCTGAACCCACTACAGGTGCTTTAAATTGAGGGAAAGTATTACCAAATTCTTCAGCAACAATACTTGCATAAGGAAGTACAGTAGAAGAACCAGCGATTTGGATGGTATCACGAGCGTTTGCTGCCACTGCTGCCCCTGAAACTGCTAATGCAAGTGCGATATGGTTAATGCGCATTCTTTTCTCTCTTAAATAAACTGCAATTTGAAGTACGCCACTTCTTTTTGTGTTGTACTTTTCGGATAACTGCATTTTGATTTTAAAATATGACAAATAAGTTACAGCTTTATGACGCTTTTATGATAATTGATGATTCGCATTTGATTTTATTAAAAATCTTTAAAATTCAATATGTAATAAACTGTATTTTATTTTTATAAATTTAGAATAATGCCCTTCAAATTGTAATATTTCATGTGAATGTCACAAAACTTCTATTATCCCCCTATTGATACCGCGACATTTCATGTCGTAGTAAGCTTAATTTTTAATGCAAAAAGTTTTAAAATTAATAAAAAAAGAGCAACTAAAATGACTTCATTAAACCGAAAAGAATGGCATGAGACTTTTCTGAAAATGGTCGCTTCGGCAAGTATGATCACCTTCATTATCTATATGAGCTGTTTGATTATCTACATATTATTGTCACAAATTAGTCAATATTTTATCGTTCAAAACATAGTGAGTAGCTTTAGTTTTATCAGCTTGTTTATCTTAACCATGCAAACATTACGTTCAATGTACCATGTCTATTATTTACCTTTAATGAATAGTTGTGCGCATACTTATCAAAAATTAATTTTCTTTTGTAGTAGCTTTTCTATTGCTCTCATTGTATTAAGTTCTTTTTTCTTCAATTTTACCCAAATGTTAAAAACCTATTACAACTAGCATATTTTTGAACAACTGATTGTTTTAACTTGATCTACTGTACTGTTCTAATTTTTGCAAATATTGATCGCAATAATTGAAATTTCTAAGAACACTGGATTCTTTTATATTCAAATCAATTCTAAACAGAAGATTTGTATATGAATAGTCGCACAGAATACATGTTTCATTCCGAATTTCCTGTCCATATGACTTTTTCGCAACAGGATTGGTTGTTATTGGCACAGTATTGGTATCCAATTGCTTTAGCACGTGATATATCAGAACAACCTCAAGCTACCATGTTATTGGATATGCCTTTGGTCATCTACAAATTTAATCATGAGATTATTGTTGCAAAGGATGCCTGCCCACATCGAGGCGTACCGTTAAGTCTTGGTACACATGATGGTCAAGGGGTTGTTTGTCGTTATCATGGTTTACGCTTTGGTGAGAAAGGTAAATGCAATCGAATTCCTGCCCACCCAAACCATAAAATATCAGATCGTTTTCACTTGAGAACTTATCCAACCATTGAACGATATGGATTAATCTGGTGCTGTTTATTGGCAGATGAACAAGATAGCCCAAATATTCCCGATATGCCTTATTGGGATCAAGCAAAATATCAACAATTGGTTTGCCCTTGGATTGATTTAAAGTGTTTTGCGGGTAGACAATTGGAAGGATTTATTGACGTCGCTCATTTTGCTTGGGTTCATGCTGATACATTTGGAGATCCAGAGCATCCTGAGGTAGCTGACTATACAACTCAAGAAACCCATTATGGCTTCAGTGCTGATTATCTTAGTCATGTTGGACGTTATCCAATTGGCTTAGATCAATTCGGACAAGAAGGGTTTCAATGGTTACGTCATTTTGAGGTTCATTTACCATTTACAGCAACACTCACAATACATTTTCCCAATGATTGCAAACAAGTCATCATGAATGCTGCCTCACCAATGACGGCACGAAGCACACGATTATTTGCCCCAATTTGTCGTAACTACGATAAAGATTTACCCATAGAAGAAGCCTATGAATACAACCTTAAGATTTTTGAAGAAGACCGCTTGATTGTTGAAACGCAGAAACCAGAATATTTACCTTTAGACCTGTCCATGGAAGCACACTTTCCTGCTGATCGCAGTTCAAGCATGTATAGAAAGCTGCTTAGAAAAGCTGGATTTAGTCAAATACTCGCTGCCTAGCTCAATTAAATATTAACTTTAAGAAAGAGGTCTTGATGACTTCTTTTAACTTTATATAAGTAGGTTTCACGATCCTTCATTTCTCGATTTAACGATAAGGACGATTGAGAATGCTTAAATTTAATCCAAAAGCTTTTATTAAAATTGCACTCTTCTTTTAAACGATTAAAATGCATCTAACACAGATCCAATGAGGTGGTAGAACATGCAACAAATGTGGTCAGACATCGATGCTTATATCGAATCACATTTAATTCCTGAAGATCCGATCCTCACACAAACATTAAAAAATACTGCGGATAAAGGCTTTCCAGACCATCTCGCTGTTGCTGCAAATCAAGGCATGCTGTTGCAAATGCTGATTCAAATGAACAAATGTAAACGTGTTTTAGAGTTAGGGACTTTTGCAGCATATAGCACCATGTGGTTAGCGCGTGCTCTACCTGAAGATGGTTATATTTTAACAATTGAAGGACGTGATACGCATGCAGCTTTAGGTCAAGAAAATATTGACCTCGCAAAACTTAAACAAACTGTTGAATTAAAGTGTGGGCGTGCTGCTGATATTTTAAAAGCTTTGCCTGAAGATACTGCGCCTTTTGACTTTATTTTTGTCGATGCAGATAAACAAAGTTATCCTGAATATTTAGAATTAAGCTTAAAGCGATCACATTCAGGTACAGTGATTGTTTTGGATAATGTGATCCGCGCAGGTGATATTCTTGATCCAAATAACATTAAACCAAGCATTGAAGGCATTCGGGATATGTATAAAGCGATGCAGAATCACCCCCAAATTTTATCATGCACAGCTTTACAAACAGTAGGCAGTAAAGGGCATGATGGATTTGCAATTGCGATCGTCAAATAAATATTCAAATACCCTGCTGAAATACAGATGTAATGACAAAAGACCGCCAGTTCAAAATGGTGGTTTTTTATTGCCTAATTTTCTACTAAAATTTAGGTCATAATTTTTTTTCTTAAAGTTATCCCCTGAACTTGTTTGTAGAATTGTGGATAACTTATGTATTACCAAATAACTCAATGAAAAATAATATATTTTAATGATAGATTAATTTTCAACCAGTTAAATTCATTACAGTTTCAAAAGCACTTGCTTTTAGAAATGCAAGATTTATTCAAAATTTTTTAATAGAAAAAAGCCATAAGTTCTCTGATTTATGGCTTTTTTCTATGTTGATAATCGCAGGAACTTGGATAGAGAAAAATGTAATCAATATTCAAAAAAAGCTAATTTCATGATCACATTTTTCAGTCTCATTATTTAGTCACCAACAACGGAACAGCCGAATTCCTAAAAATTGTCGTTGTCACGCTGCCCAAGAAAAATTGATGTATTTTACTGTGGCTAAATGCGCCTAATACAATTAATTGGATTTGATGTTGATTTTGATAATCCAAAATATTTTCAGCAACATCCCCGTAACGATATTCAACAACAACGTCTAAGCCTGCATCTTTTAACCGTTGTGCGGGTTCATTGAGGATTTCAGGATGATCTCCCACATAAAGTAAATGGCATTGTAAAAGTTTTAATAAGTCACTTTTTTCTACACGTTTCAGCATTTTTTGGCATGCTTCAGAAAGTTCATAAGCAAAAATAAAACGTGTTGGTGGTTTAAAAGTTTGACCTACTGTCAATACCGTACTTTTAGCACCACGAATGAAATTCTCTACATTACTTCCCAGTGTTTTATTTTTTTCAGCTGAACGCTCGCCAACTCGACCAATGACTGCAATATCATCCTCAGTCAACTCATTAAAGCTTTGCTCAAGAAAATCACCTTTCGCCTGAATTCGCCCAGGGGTAATACCATACTTTTCCTGAATCATTTCAGAAATATGTTCAAGAAGATTATTACTATAATCGAGTGCTAATTCACTTTGTTTTTGCTCAAGTTCTGCAAGCTCTTTGAGTAACATTGCATTACTTTCAAAACCGATTACCCCACTAATTTCCCCTAAATGATAACTTGCAGGGTAATAGTCTAATACTTGCAATAAAACCAGTTGTCGACCAGTTTTCTGAGCAATCCAAGCTGCTGCTTCTGCCAATGCATTAATACAAGGAGAAGAGTCAATACAAGCAACTACTCTATTCATTTTTAACCTCACTTTGGCGATATCGCCTTGGGTCTATTTGATTTTAAATTAGCATAAGTTTCTATAAAATTGGACAGCTTTATGTAATTAATTCCATAATTTAATTATGTATTTGTACAAATTGTGCGGTTATTCACGGTAACGAATCAATTGCGCTGGATTGCCTGCGACGATTTCTCGTTCAGCAATATTTTTAGTTACCATACTATTCATACCCACTACAGCATGTGAGGCAATTTTAATTCCATCCTTGATGCCGACATGTGCACCCAACCAAACATCTTGACCAATTTCAATGCCCTTAGAACTTACTGCTTGTTGATAAATTGGTTGGTCCAACGCCATACCGTGATCAAATGCGTAGAGATGACAATAGGCTGCGATTCGTACTTGGTCATGTAATTTAATCCCTGCACGACCTCCATCTAAAATACAGTGATGATTAATCGCAACCTCACTGCCAATTTCTAAAGGACCATGTAAGGTACAATCAGCTGCAATAAAGGTATTGTCTCCAATACTAATTTTTCGTCCTGGCTCAGCAAAGATATGTGCAAGCGGAGATATAAAGCAATTTTCTCCGATTTCGACAGTTTCCATTTCCATTAAATATGTTTGATATTCTTGTTGCCACTGTTCAGCCCAAATTCGATTTTTCGGCTTAAGTGAATAATATAGCCAAGGCATATAATTTAAACGGTGTTTATGCTGTTCTCGATATTTTAATAATGGATCTTGTTCAGTCATTGCTTTCATCCATTAATTTAAGTTGTTCACGTCCACGTGTAACATCTTGAATTTTTAAACGTACTGGATCGAGTTGATGTATTTGCAACAATGCTTCGACCTCGACACCCTCAGCAGTATATTGTTCATTGTATTCAATATGTTGTGTGTTTAATTCATATTGAAATATTGCCCACTCATTGAATTGACATTGAAAATATATTTTTTTCTTTTCAATCAGTTCTATTTTTTCTGCCGAGACCAAACACTGCCCTGCACAGCCTCCATAAGCACGAACCAAGCCACCTGTACCTAACTTGATACCACCGTACCATCGATTGACCAATACAATTGAATTGGTTAAATCATTTCCTTCAATGGTTGCAAGAATCGGGCGACCTGCTGTACCTGAAGGTTCACCGTCATCATTAAAACGAACATTGTGTCCTATTTTCCATGCCCAGCACTGATGAGTGGTTGTAGGATCTAAATGCTTTTCTAAAAACATTTTAACCTGTTGTTCATTTTCAACTGGCGCTGCAATGGCTTGAAATCGACTTTTTTTGATCTCTTCTTCAAAAAACGTTTCGGATGCAAGTGTAAAAACCATAATGAAAATAAAACATTCAAACTCAATATGTTCTGATTATAACGTGGATTTTAAAAATATTGGGCAATAAAAAACCCTAAGCGAACTTAGGGTTTAAGCACAACTGGATGATTAGAGAACAAGTTGATGATTTTGAAGCAGGAGTTTCAAGATATCATCCTCTGTCTTGCCGTTAAATGCAGCACCTGATTGCGCCAAATTATCCAATTGAAGCAAATCAGTTTTTCCAGTGTAGGTAGTTCCTGCACCATCACGATCTAGGGTGAGTGTGACATTATTGCCATCAACTCTTACACCAAGATAGTTTTTCAAATAGTTTGCTGAAGCTGTTAAGTCAGTGGTGATATTCGCGCTGTTAAAACCGATCAGTAAATCAGAAATATCAATGATGTCTGCATTCCTATCAGTGGTCACATTTCCAGCATGGAAATCTGTCCAGTGATCCGTACCATTTCCACCCGTTGCACTTGCATTTTCTAGTACATGATAAACAAGTACATCGGAGCCACCATTACCAGTGAAACTATCATTCAGCTCACCACTAATGAGCGTATTACGTAGAGCATCACCCGTCGTAATTGCATCAATCGTCACAGTAAGTGAAGCGATATGATCTTGACCGAAAACAGTCAGCTTATAATCAAATACCTCTTGACGACCAATTTCCCCAGCCTTAGGTGTATAAACATAGCTTCCATCACTTTTCACGAATAGACTGCCATAGTCGCCTTGTATGGTAATACCGTTGTACCCAACTTCGGTAAACTGACCATTCCCCGTATCTATGCTAAATTTAGCATAAGCATGATTATAGGTATCGTCAGTTAACATATTACCTGTGATAGGAGCCGCAGTAACTGGAGCAATATCATTATAGTGGGTAATGTTTTGATCGACTGTCACTGCTGCATTAAATGCCAGACCAGTATTTCCTGAAGCAGATGATGTAATTGTGTAAGTTCCTGGTCCTAAATTAGGAATATCTACAGTGACTGTTCCACCTAATACCGTAAGAACAGGTGTTTGCGTAATTGTTCCGACTGTAACGCCATTTTGATCTTTTATTGTAAGGATAATTTGTGGTGCTACACCAATTGAAAGTGCAGGTATATTTACTTTTACAACCACATGAGCGGAATCTGTATTTGCAATACTAAATGTTGTCGGAGTATAAGTACCATTTCCACCAGCACCAAACAGACCCGATGCAACCTTAAGTTCACCTTGAGTCGATGTAACTGTTTGATGAATATTTGTCACAGCGCCAATCACCGCATGATCTGAATTATCAAGCACTATTGGAGCAGGAAGTGTCACATCATTTTGAGGATTTGCATTATCCCAAACCACACCAGAGTTATCTCCATCAATACGAATATTCAAATGGGCAGTAGCTTGAGTTCCATTAAAATCTCGAATTGTATATGTGAAGGTATCTACTTTACCAATGTCCTCAGGTGCACCATTGCTTACATATTTATAATGTCCATTTGGAGATATATATAATGTTCCATAAGCCCCAACCACAACTGTATTTGCACCAGACAATGTCACAATTGGACCACCAATTTCATTTTCGACTTGTGTCACAAATGTCGTTGTATTAACTTCATCTGCACCATCTACACTTGAAATAACATTACCTTCTATGCTGCCTGAACCCAAATATTTGTTGGTTTGCGCTTGCATGGTCAACTCGACACCGCCGAACAATTGTGCAGATAAAGTTGAATCCAAAAGATTTAGTATCTGTTGTAATAAACCAGCATCCGTTGGATTTTCTTGCAATGCAATTGTATAAACACCTGGCGGCAAACTATCCACATTAATCTGACCAGAATAAGTAAATACGGCTCCCAATAGACCTGTTGCTGTCAATTTAACGGCATCTTGCACAATAAAATATTCTTTTTGCGCGACACCATTCTCATCCAAATATTGACGCTCAAGTACAGCATTAAATACCTTACCAGAGGTACCTAATAAAGTGCCAACAATCCCACCAAGTGCAGCATTTACAAAGCTTCCACTCACATTTACATTAATACTAGAAGTACTGTTCTCTTCAACTTCAAAATTAAATGGAACTGTGTTGCCTAAAGAAACATTAAGTCCTAGTAAATTTACGCCTAATAATTGAGAAGCTCTTCCTTGTACTCCTACATCATCACCCACGGTTTCTTGATAATTTTTAACAGTTGCAAGATCATCATTTGCAACAACCTGATCAACATAATCTGGTGGTGTTAAGTCACCAGGGTCTGCTGGTGTTCCTGCAATATTTATAATGATTTGAGCCGTATCAGATGTTGCTCCATTAGACAGCTTATAATCAAATATTTCAGTTTTTCCAACAGCCGATTCTCCAGCTGTCACAGTATAAGTAAAGACTCCTGTTAGTGTGTTAATTTCAAGACTTCCATACTCTCCTTGAATTGTAACACTACCTTGTGCAACAGGTGCACCATCTATTTCAGTGATTGAACCACCACCAATTACATCTTGACCATTTCCATTATCAGCAAAAACATTACCTGTCACTGCATAGTTTGCAAAAACCTCTTCAGTTCCAGTTACGCTAATATTTGTTTTTTCGTAAATCGTTAATAAGTTTGACAATAGAGGAGCAACAGCTGCATCAACAATGTAATCAACTACGCTAATTGGCAATACATTTAATAGTTGGTTAACGACACTTGAAAGCGGTAAACCGAGTGTATTTACAGGAATTAAAATTGTATTGACTAAAGCGAGAACTGGAGCACCTAATGGACCAAGTACTGCATTAATTGCTGCCTCGATAGCTGCCGCATTTGAAGCACCCAGAATTTCTCCTTCGCCACCAAGGTCAGTAATCGCAACGTCTTTGAGTAAAGTTGTTAGAGCACTATCATCAGCCTGAACTGCAACCGTATAATTACCCTCAGGTAAATTAGTGAAATCAAGCTTAATTGAGTCGTTACTATTCACGACACCAATGATTCCAATACCACCCACAGTGACAATACCACCTTGACTCGTACCACGTGCAACTTCCACTGGTCCATTGCTAGTTTGCTGATAAATAACAATCTGAACAGCCTCACCGACCGAAATCAGGTCTTGTTGTGACACTGTGACAGAAATATTACCTGTCGCTCCCTTACCTGCACTTCCTGGTGTTTGTGGAATTGAGAAATTTAAACCAGTAGCATTATTCCCCAAGATATCAACAACTGCGATATCTGAACCTGCAACTTCAGTACGGTTTACTCGGACTTCCTGACCTAGATTTAATGCAAATTCATCATTTACAGCATTAAGTGGCGGAAGAACAATCGAACCATTGCTTACTGAAGTTGGTGGTAGTGTTGCTGCATCATTGCCCGCAATGTCTTGAATCGCATTCGGATCATTAGCTGCTGTTGGATCGGTATAACCTACTTGCACCGCTTGACCTGCTGTCACTGGCGCACCCAAGGTTAACACCACACTACTGCCCACCACTAATACATTCGTGATCGCAACCACTTGACCATCCGCAGTCACTGTGAAGTCGCCTGCAACTGGTGGATTTAATGGATCAAGCGCTTCACTGTAGTTCAGCGTTAAGGTCGTACCCAATGGATCAACTGTCGCATTGACAAAGGTTGGTGCTGTGGTATCGCCACCTGGAATCAGCGAACCATTGCTTACTGAAGTTGGTGGTAGTGTTGCTGCATCATTGCCCGCAATGTCTTGAATCGCATTCGGATCATTAGCTGCTGTTGGATCGGTATAACCTACTTGCACCGCTTGACCTGCTGTCACTGGCGCACCCAAGGTTAACACCACACTACTGCCCACCACTAATACATTCGTGATCGCAACCACTTGACCATCCGCAGTCACTGCGAAGTCGCCTGCAACTGGTGGATTTAATGGATCAAGCGCTTCACTGTAGTTCAGCGTTAAGGTCGTACCCAATGGATCAACTGTCGCATTGACAAAGGTTGGTGCTGTGGTATCTCCGCCTGGAATCAGCGAACCATTGCTTACTGAAGTTGGTGGTAGTGTTGCTGCATCATTACCCGCAATGTCCTGAATCGCATTCGGATCATTAGCTGCTGTTGGATCGGTATAACCTACTTCAACCGCTTGACCTGCTGTCACTGGCGCACCCAAGGTTAACACCACACTACTGCCCACCACTAATACATTCGTGATCGCAACCACTTGACCATCCGCAGTCACTGCGAAGTCGCCTGCAACTGGTGGATTTAATGGATCAAGCGCTTCACTGTAGTTCAGCGTTAAGGTCGTACCCAATGGATCAACTGTCGCATTGACAAAGGTTGGTGCTGTGGTATCTCCACCTGGAATCAGCGAACCATTGCTTACTGAAGTTGGTGGTAGTGTTGCTGCATCATTGCCCGCAATGTCTTGAATCGCATTCGGATCATTAGCTGCTGTTGGATCGGTATAACCTACTTGCACCGCTTGACCTGCTGTCACTGGCGCACCCAAGGTTAACACCACACTACTGCCCACCACTAATACATTCGTGATCGCAACCACTTGACCATCCGCAGTCACTGTGAAGTCGCCTGCAACTGGTGGATTTAATGGATCAAGCGCTTCACTGTAGTTCAGCGTTAAGGTCGTACCCAATGGATCAACTGTCGCATTGACAAAGGTTGGTGCTGTGGTATCTCCACCTGGAATCAGCGAACCATTGCTTACTGAAGTTGGTGGTAGTGTTGCTGCATCATTGCCCGCAATGTCTTGAATCGCATTCGGATCATTAGCTGCTGTTGGATCGGTATAACCTACTTGCACCGCTTGACCTGCTGTCACTGGCGCACCCAAGGTTAACACCACACTACTGCCCACCACTAATACATTCGTGATCGCAACCACTTGACCATCCGCAGTCACTGCGAAGTCGCCTGCAACTGGTGGATTTAATGGATCAAGCGCTTCACTGTAGTTCAGCGTTAAGGTCGTACCCAATGGATCAACTGTCGCATTGACAAAGGTTGGTGCTGTGGTATCTCCGCCTGGAATCAGCGAACCATTGCTTACTGAAGTTGGTGGTAGTGTTGCTGCATCATTACCCGCAATGTCCTGAATCGCATTCGGATCATTAGCTGCTGTTGGATCGGTATAACCTACTTCAACCGCTTGACCTGCTGTCACTGGCGCACCCAAGGTTAACACCACACTACTGCCCACCACTAATACATTCGTGATCGCAACCACTTGACCATCCGCAGTCACTGCGAAGTCGCCTGCAACTGGTGGATTTAATGGATCAAGCGCTTCACTGTAGTTCAGCGTTAAGGTCGTACCCAATGGATCAACTGTCGCATTGACAAAGGTTGGTGCTGTGGTATCTCCGCCTGGAATCAGCGAACCATTGCTTACTGAAGTTGGTGGTAGTGTTGCTGCATCATTGCCCGCAATGTCTTGAATCGCATTCGGATCATTAGCTGCTGTTGGATCGGTATAACCTACTTGCACCGCTTGACCTGCTGTCACTGGCGCACCCAAGGTTAACACCACACTACTGCCCACCACTAATACATTCGTGATCGCAACCACTTGACCATCCGCAGTCACTGCGAAGTCGCCTGCAACTGGTGGATTTGATGGATCAAGCGCTTCATTGTAGTTCAGCGTTAAGGTCGTACCCAATGGATCAACTGTCGCATTGACAAAGGTTGGTGCTGTGGTATCGCCACCTGGAATCACCGAACCATTGCTTACTGAAGTTGGTGGTAGTGTTGCTGCATCATTGCCCGCAATGTCTTGAATCGCATTCGGATCATTAGCTGCTGTTGGATCGGTATAACCTACTTGCACCGCTTGACCTGCTGTCACTGGCGCACCCAAGGTTAACACCACACTACTGCCCACCACTAATACATTCGTGATCGCAACCACTTGACCATCCGCAGTCACTGCGAAGTCGCCTGCAACTGGTGGATTTAATGGATCAAGCGCTTCACTGTAGTTCAGCGTTAAGGTCGTACCCAATGGATCAACTGTCGCATTGACAAAGGTTGGTGCTGTGGTATCTCCGCCTGGAATCAGCGAACCATTGCTTACTGAAGTTGGTGGTAGTGTTGCTGCATCATTACCCGCAATGTCCTGAATCGCATTCGGATCATTAGCTGCTGTTGGATCGGTATAACCTACTTCAACCGCTTGACCTGCTGTCACTGGCGCACCCAAGGTTAACACCACACTACTGCCCACCACTAATACATTCGTGATCGCAACCACTTGACCATCCGCAGTCACTGCGAAGTCGCCTGCAACTGGTGGATTTAATGGATCAAGCGCTTCACTGTAGTTCAGCGTTAAGGTCGTACCCAATGGATCAACTGTCGCATTGACAAAGGTTGGTGCTGTGGTATCTCCGCCTGGAATCAGCGAACCATTGCTTACTGAAGTTGGTGGTAGTGTTGCTGCATCATTGCCCGCAATGTCTTGAATCGCATTCGGATCATTAGCTGCTGTTGGATCGGTATAACCTACTTGCACCGCTTGACCTGCTGTCACTGGCGCACCCAAGGTTAACACCACACTACTGCCCACCACTAATACATTCGTGATCGCAACCACTTGACCATCCGCAGTCACTGCGAAGTCGCCTGCAACTGGTGGATTTAATGGATCAAGCGCTTCATTGTAGTTCAGCGTTAAGGTCGTACCCAATGGATCAACTGTCGCATTGACAAAGGTTGGTGCTGTGGTATCGCCACCTGGAATCAGCGAACCATTGCTTACTGAAGTTGGTGGTAGTGTTGCTGCATCATTGCCCGCAATGTCTTGAATCGCATTCGGATCATTAGCTGCTGTTGGATCGGTATAACCTACTTGCACCGCTTGACCTGCTGTCACTGGCGCACCCAAGGTTAACACCACACTACTGCCCACCACTAATACATTCGTGATCGCAACCACTTGACCATCCGCAGTCACTGCGAAGTCGCCTGCAACTGGTGGATTTAATGGATCAAGCGCTTCACTGTAGTTCAGCGTTAAGGTCGTACCCAATGGATCAACTGTCGCATTGACAAAGGTTGGTGCTGTGGTATCGCCACCTGGAATCACCGAACCATTGCTTACTGAAGTTGGTGGTAGTGTTGCTGCATCATTACCCGCAATGTCTTGAATCGCATTCGGATCATTACCTGCTGTTGGATCGGTATAACCTACTTGCACCGCTTGACCTGCTGTCACTGGAGCACCCAAGGTTAACACCACACTACTGCCCACCACTAATACATTCGTGATCGCAACCACTTGACCATCCGCAGTCACTGCGAAGTCGCCTGCAACTGGTGGATTTAATGGATCAAGCGCTTCACTGTAGTTCAGCGTTAAGGTCGTACCCAATGGATCAACTGTCGCATTGACAAAGCTCGGTGCTGTGGTATCTCCACCTGGAATCACCGAACCATTGCTTACTGAAGTTGGTGGTAGTGTTGCTGCATCATTACCCGCAATGTCTTGAATCGCATTCGGATCATTACCTGCTGTTGGATCGGTATAGCCCACTGTCACCGCTTGACCTGCTGTCACTGGCGCACCCAAGGTTAACACCACACTACTGCCCACCACTAATACATTCGTGATCGCAACCACTTGACCATCCGCAGTCACTGCGAAGTCGCCTGCAACTGGTGGATTTAATGGATCAAGCGCTTCACTGTAGTTCAGCGTTAAGGTCGTACCCAATGGATCAACTGTCGCATTGACAAAGGTTGGTGCTGTGGTATCGCCACCTGGAATCACCGAACCATTGCTTACTGAAGTTGGTGGTAGTGTTGCTGCATCATTACCCGCAATGTCCTGAATCGCATTCGGATCATTACCTGCCGTTGGATCGGTATAACCTACTTGCACCGCTTGACCTGCTGTCACTGGCGCACCCAAGGTTAACACCACACTACTGCCCACCACTAATACATTCGTGATCGCAACCACTTGACCATCCGCAGTCACTGCGAAGTCGCCTGCAACTGGTGGATTTAATGGATCAAGCGCTTCATTGTAGTTCAGCGTTAAGGTCGTACCCAATGGATCAACTGTCGCATTGACAAAGGTTGGTGCTGTGGTATCTCCGCCTGGAATCACCGAACCATTGCTTACTGAAGTTGGTGGTAGTGTTGCTGCATCATTGCCCGCAATGTCCTGAATTGCATTGACATCATTGCCTGCCGTTGGATCGGTATAACCCACTTCAACCGCTTGACCTGCTGTCACTGGTGTACCTAAAGTAAGCACAACAGTTGAACCATTCACACTCACACCAGTCACTGCAACAATCTGACCATCTGCTGTTACAGCAAAGCTGTTGATCAAAGGTAAATTAGCACTATCCAGATCTTTATTATAAGTTAAAACTAATTGAGTTCCTGTGTTGTCCACTGTAGCACTAACAAAAATAGGGGGTGTAGTGTCCGTACCTGGAACTGTCGAATCATTGGTCACTGTTGTTGCAGGTAAGCTCGCTGCATCATTGCCAGCTACATCTTGAATCGCGTTGGTATCATTGCCTGTCGTTGGATCAGTATAAGCTATTTGAACACTTTGCCCTGTTGTAATTGGTGGAGCTAAAGTCAATATAACGTTATTGCCATTAATTGATACGCCAGTAACAGTTACGGATTGCCCCCCCGCAGTTACAACAAAACTATCTGGTGTTGGTAAATTTGTCGAATCAAGAGCTTCACTATAGGTCAGCGTTAACTGTGTCCCACTATTATCAACATTTGCAGATTCAAATTGCGGGTTTGTTACATCCCCAGCAGTAATATCAATGGCTTTAGGATTGCCCGCAGCATCTATTACTGTCACTGTGACCTTTTCACCATCCGCCAATGGACGAGTCAGTTGAATATCATCAACCACGTTATTCCCAGTGATCGTGCCCGTACCAATCACATTACCGTTGCTGTCGGTAATTTTTACTTGCCCTGGTTCATTTGAGGTAACTTCGATATGCGTTGCATCTTGAACCGTAGAAGTGATTGTTGGCGCGGTTACATCCCCAGCTGTGATTTCAATCGTTTTTGGATTACCTCCTCCATCTGTCACTGTAACTGTAACCTTTTCACCATCAGCCAATGGACGAGTCAGTTGAATATCATCAACCACGTTATTCCCAGTGATCGTGCCCGTACCAATTACATTGCCTTTGCTGTCGGTAATTTTTACTTGCCCTGGTTCATTTGAGGTAACTTCTATATGAGTTGCGTCTTTAATATTTGATTCAATAATCGGTGGTGTTACATCTCCTACCGTTATTACTTTTTCTGTTTGATTACCTGAAGTATCAATAACATCTACAATAATTTTGCTGCCATCAGTTAATGTAGTATTTAAATCAACATTTAGCTCCCCATTAGAACCAATGACTCCCTCTCCAATTGTTTGACCAGCTTCATTTTTTATAATAACTTTGCTACCTGGTTCATTTGAAACAATATGAATAGTGTTATTATCAACAATATTTACTTCAACTTCTGGTTTTGTAACATCCCCAACATTTATTGTTTCTGTTGTTTTATTTCCAGCATTATCAATTGCTGTAATTGTAATTTTTTCATTATCGACCAATGGTCTTGTCAAAGTAATATCCAACGAACCCGCTTGATTTAATTGACCACTACCAATTGTTTTTCCAGTAGAATCAACTATTGTTATCTTACTTGCTTCATCCGCATTTATTTTAATTTTTTGATTATCTAAAATCTGATGTGTTATTTTAGGAGCAGTCTTATCACCATTTCCAGAATGATTTGAACTTCCACCACTACTTCCTGCAGCTGCGGCTATACCTATAATTCCTGCTGCACCTGCAACCCATGCCCATACTGGTACTGCTGCATGCTCCCCAACCAAATATTCATGAAAATCATTAATACCCAGATAATCAATTTTAGTCACAGTGCCATTTGCATCAAATTCAAGGAATTCAAGTAAATAATGTTTTCCATCTGAAGTTTCTATAGTAAATTCTTTTGGTTTTTCTCCAATAAAAAAGTCTTCAATAACAACTTTTTCTCCGCTTTGTAAATAAACCTCCAGATTATTATTAACTTTAACAATTTTGGCTATTTCAGCACTATCTAAATTGACTTTATAAACAGCGTGATGTTTATTCACTAAATCCTGAGTCAGAATTTTAGCCGTTCCTTTTTCGTAAATTGTGATGTTTTTCATAATAGTTCTTCCGTCTTATAATTCACTCTTATACAAAAAAGATAAATAAGTGCGACAAAATTCACAAGTGTATAGTTTTAATAATAAAAATGGATAACATTATAAAAAATATTAGTTGTCTATAATAACTAATCTATTTAAAAAAAATTCGTGATGTGCTTATCATTTATTTATTTTTATTCAATATTTTTAGACTGTCTATACGCAATTAAATTTAATTATCGCCTTATATTCATCATTTACTGTTGCTTTCATCATTTTTGCAAATTTATTAATTTTTTATTAATAATCTTACATTCTGATAAAAACCACCTACAGTGTAAGCTGATTAACCTTCATTTTTATAGCCAAGTTATTTCCATTTAAAATTTACGGGTATTATTGAAACTTAAAAATTATTGATAAATTAAATTTTATATAAAAAATGTAATTTTTTTTATCAATGTAAATAATATTGCAAAAAAAACATATTATGCAAATTTAATAAATTAAGAATTTATTTTTATTTAACCAATAGTTTGTATTAACAAAAAAAAATGGAGTATAAAACTCCATTCTTTTAATAATATTAATTAAACAGTAAAATCATCACCCAAATAAACTTGACGTACTGTTTCATTTGCCAATACTTCTTCAGGAGTGCCTTCTGCAATGACTGCTCCCTCACTCACAATATAAGCATGCTCACAAATTGCTAAAGTTTCACGAACGTTGTGATCTGTTATCAAAACACCAATACCGCGATCTTTCAACTGCCGAATAATATCTTTAATATCTCCAACAGAAATTGGATCTACCCCTGCAAAAGGCTCATCCAATAGCATAAACTTGGGATCTGCTGCCAAAGCTCTTGCGATCTCAGCACGGCGACGCTCACCGCCCGAAACACTCATGCCTAATGAATCTTTGATGTGGGTAATTTTAAAGTCTTCCAACAATTCTTTTAGACGTTGTTGTCGCTGTTGTTTATTGAGATCTTTTCGAGTCTCAAGAATTGCCATAATATTATCAGCGATCGTGAGCTTTCTAAAAATAGAAGCTTCCTGTGGCAGATAACCAATTCCTTTACGTGCACGTTGATGCATGGCTAAGTCGGAAATATCTTCATTATCTAAATGAATTTCGCCTTTATCCATACGAACCAAACCAACAACCATATAGAAGCTTGTTGTTTTACCAGCACCATTTGGACCAAGCAATCCTACTATTTGCCCGCTTTGCATACTAAAAGAAACATCTTTTACCACCCAGCGTTTACTATAAACTTTGGCTAAGTGTTTAATACACAGTGTTTGGCTTTGATTCGAAGCTGTCATTAATCACGTGCTCCAGGGAAAGACTTAGCACTGTTTGGTGGAATAATAATTTGCACACGTCCTTTAGATGAACCTGTTGTATTCGATGAACCCGAAGCTTCAACATCACCTTTGTTCATACTATATTTTAAAGTGCTGCTTCGAATACTTGCTCCATCTTGGTATAGATAAGCATTTCCAATCAGGTTGATAATACCAGTCTCAGCATTGTAAACAATTTTTTGTGCTTCACCGCGCGCCACGCCTTTTGCACTGTCTACCTGCTGTTGAAATTTTGCTGGTCCACCTGTCGCAGTAATAGTGCTAATTTGTTTACTTTTATTCAATTGAGCAACAATTGAAGACGCTTGTAGCTTCATTGTACCTTGTTCAATAATGACATTGCCGGTATAGGTTGTCACACCTGTCGCTTCACTATACGTTGCTTTATCAGCAACAAGTGAAATAGGCTGATTACGGTCTGATGGTAATGCAAATGCCGTTGCTGACAAGCTCAACATACTGATCGTACAGATCGCTTTTCTCAGGAAAGATTGTTTCAGTGAAAAGATCTTAATTAGGTACATACTTTCCTCGAATATTTGCAAATTCATATTGACCTTGGTTTAAATCAGCTTTTAAACCCTGACTAATAAATTCTGCATCAGGTGCATTAACAGTAACTTGGTGAGTCGTTTCGAACTGACGAGTTTTAGGATAGCCTGTTAATTCATCTGTTTGAAATTCCATCGTCCCACGTTCACCAAGTTTAGTTGCTTTAACCTGTCCAGATAAAACAACCTTCTCATTGTCATTAAATCCTCTTGCTTCTTTGGCAAAAAAAGTTGAATCAACTTGATTTTGATTAAACATTGAAGCATTGAGATTGCTGAGTTTAGACGTTTTTCTTTGTAAATCTTGTTCTAGATGATCAACTTGAGCACGAACATAAAGATTGCCCTTTTCATCGGTCTGGACCAACTGAATACCTTCAGCAGAATAGGTCATGCTTTGTGCTGAATTTCCATCCAGCTTTTTACCTTTCCCGCTGTAATAGTAATAGCCACCACTAATTGCCGCAATGACAACAGCGGTCACATATAGAACCTTAGTATCCATAAATTATATTCAACATTTGATCAATCTGAATTTAAGCTATTAATGCGGTATAGCTGTATATTTTTCAAGTAGTTCTTGGTAAGTGCCTTTAGCCATTAGCAACATATCGCAAACTTCCCGTACCGCCCCACGTCCACCCATTGCTTGTGTGACTAAATCTGCTCGACGGCGAACTTCAACATGACCATTAGGTACTGTAACTTTCATTCCAGCCAGTGCAAATGCTGAAAGATCAGGCCAGTCATCGCCCATGTATAAACAATCTTCAGGATCTAAATTAAGTTGTGCACATGCTTCTTTAAGCGCAACCCCCTTATCTTCTCGACCTTGAAAAATCAAATCGACACCGAGATCAGACATACGTTTTTCTACGATGTGACTTTTACGTCCAGTAATGATAATGACTTTAATCCCAGATTTTTGGACCAATTTCATGCCCAATCCATCACGAATATCAAATGATTTGATTTCGTCTCCAGAATTGGTCAAAGTCACAAAACCATCACTCAAAATTCCATCTACATCTAAAACCAATGCTTCAATATGACGCGCTTGTTCTAATAAAACATAAGAAGCCATTGATTAATTTACTCCAGCTTGAATCAAATCATGCATACTAATAACCCCAATCACTTTATGCATCTCATCGACAACCACAAATTGACTAATTTTCTTTTCATTCATTTTTTCCAAAGCTTCCACAGCTCGTGCTTCTTTAGAAATCGTTGATGGGTTTTTAATCATCACCTCAGACACTGCTAAATTCACATCAAAACCTTGTTGCTTATCAATTAAACGACGCAAGTCACCATCGGTAAAGATACCCAATAAGGTGTCATTTTCATCGACAATCGTGGTTAAACCTAAACGTTTATTAGAAATTTCATACAGTACTTTATTCATAGGTGTATTGGGTAATACTTTGGGTAAGTCATTGCCTGTGTGCATTAAATGTTTCACATGCAATAACAGACGCTTACCTAACGCTCCAGCGGGATGAGACATCGCAAAATCATCCGCAGTAAAACCACGTGCATCTAACAATGCCACTGCTAAAGCATCACCTAATGCCAATGTTGCAGTTGTACTCGATGTCGGTGCTAAGCCCAATGGACAAGCTTCTTTAATATTTCCCAGTGTTAGCGCCACATCAGCATTTTGTGGCATCGGACCTTTATCATCACCACTGATGGTAATTAATGGTACTTCCAAATATTTAATGAGTGGCATCAGCATCATAATTTCATCACTCTTTCCAGAGTTTGAAATCGCAATCAGTACATCACCTTTAACCAACATGCCCAAATCACCATGACCAGCTTCGCCAGGATGCATAAAAAATGAAGGCGTTCCTGTAGAGGCAAAAGTTGCAGCCATTTTCCGTCCAATATGCCCTGATTTTCCCATCCCAGTAATCACTAGACGACCTTGGCATTGCAAAATAATTTCGCAGGCGCGGGTAAAACGCTCATCGATTTGGGTCGCTAAAATTTCTAAGGCATGCTCTTCAATGCGCAGGGTTTCAAGCGCAACTTTTTGAAAATCAACATGATTTGACTTATTTTCAGAATTCAAAATGGACTTACCTTAACTCTAGACGAGTTTTGAATATCAAACGGAATATTTTTGCTATTTTAGCATAGCAATACAATAGCCTGCTTTCCTAAATGTATAAATTTCATTTTCTTAGAAAATTAACGTATAAATCTTTATGAAATATGGAGCTTAGGTTAAGATAAATCACCCTTTTGTTGAAACATTTAGAAAACCTATGCAACCATTTGTTCTTTACAACTCTGAGCAACGTAAAAAAGTTGAATTTGTTCCCCGTAAAGAAGGACATATCGACATGTATGTGTGCGGTATGACAGTTTATGATTACTGTCATATTGGACATGCTCGAGTGATGGTTGCTTTTGACTACATCATTCGTTTTCTACGCAGCCAAGGCTGGAATGTAAAATATGTTCGAAATATCACCGATATTGATGACAAGATCATTGCACGTGCCAATGAGAATGGTGAAAGTATTACGGCATTAACAGACCGTTTTATTCAAGCGATGAATGAAGATGCAGAAAATCTGGGCTGTCTACATCCAGATGAAGCACCACGTGCCACCGATTATATTGATCAGATGCAAAATATGATTGGTCATTTAGTCAATAAAGGTGCTGCTTACCCTTCTGCAAATGGTGATGTGTATTTTGAAGTTGAGAAATTTGCCAGATACGGTCGCCTTTCTGGACGTAAACTGGATGATATGCAAGCTGGCGCTTCTGAGCGTGTCGATGTAGACGTTGAGAAAAAACATCCATTTGATTTCGTGCTTTGGAAACATGCCAAAGAAAATGAACCTTCATGGGCTTCACCATGGGGCAATGGACGCCCTGGTTGGCATATTGAATGTTCAGCAATGTCGACCTGCTGCTTAGGCAATCATTTCGATATTCATGGTGGTGGTTCAGACCTTTTATTCCCACACCATGAAAATGAAATTGCACAATCAGAAGCTTCTACAGATGAACAATATGTGAATTACTGGATGCATGTTGGTTTTATCAATGTAGATGGTGAGAAAATGTCTAAATCATTAGGCAACTTCTTTACCATTCGTGATGTGATGGAGAAGTTCCACCCAGAAGTGATTCGCTATTTTATTGTCTCTTCACACTATCGCAGCCCGGTGAACTTTTCTGACTTTGCATTAAAAGAAGCAAAAACAACACTTTCTCGTTTCTATCATGCATTTAAGGCATATCAGCAAGTGTATGCTGATCTATCTACAGATGTACTTGATGAAACATTTGTGGAACGCTTTAATATCGCGATGCGGGATGATTTCAATACTTCAGAAGCAATTGCAGTATTGTTCGAAATCATTAAAGAACTGAATCGTGCAGTTAAAGAAGAAAATGCAGAGCAAGCAACGCTTTATTATTCGACTTTACGCCATTTGACTAATATTCTAGGTTTAGTTCAGTACAATGTTGATGAGTTTTTAAAGTCTGATATTGGGCAAGAAGCATTAGGCTTATCTGAAGCTGATATTACAGATTTTATCCAGCAACGTGTAGATGCCAAAAAAAATAAGGACTTTGCGCGTGCTGATGAAATTCGCCAGTCTTTACTTGCTCAAGGAGTAGTACTCGAAGATACTCGTCAAGGTACAATTTGGCGTCGCGCTGATTAATTCAGTCATGTAGTATTTTCCAATAAAAAACCTGATTAAGATCAGGTTTTTTATTGGCTTTATGTTTTTAAACAGATTTCATCGTTCCTGTTTCTTCAAACTGCGCATGCCAAGACAAAGCCTCACGTAAAAGATGTGGTGTTTGCCCACCTAATACACATGCCCGTTCAAAATAATCCGTCAATTCATTCCGATAAGATGGATGTGCACAGCATTGTATAATTTTAAGCGCACGCTCCCGAGGAGCTAATCCTCTTAAATCAGCCAATCCTTGTTCTGTCACTAAAACATCAATATCGTGTTCTGCGTGATCACAATGACTGACCATAGGTACAACTGAAGAAATTGCACCATCTTTGGCAATCGACTTGCTCACAAAAATAGCCAAATGGGCATGGCGAGTAAAGTCCCCTGATCCCCCAATACCATTCATCATTTTGCTACCTCCCACATGTGTTGAATTTACATTTCCATAAATATCAAACTCTAATGCGGTATTGATTGCAATGATTCCCAAGCGCCGAATGATTTCAGGATGATTCGACAGCTCCTGTGGACGTAACACGATTTTATCTTTATAGCGTTCAAAATTTGTCATCACATGCTTGGCACATTCATCAGACAAAGTCATTGAACAACCTGAAGCAAACTTCATTTTGCCAGAGTCAATTAATTCAAATGTACAATCTTGCAAAACTTCTGAATACATTTCTAAATCATGAAAGTTTGAATGTGCAAAACCAGCAAAAACAGCATTTGCAATTGAACCAACGCCAGACTGTAATGGACCTAAGTTTTCAGGTAAACGCCCAAGTGCTACTTCATTTTCAAAGAAGTGTATCAAGTGCTGTGCGATAGCAAGTGTTTCATCGTCTGCTTGATCCATCTTAAATGAAGTATCTGGAATATCATTCAAAACAATGGCTGAGATTTTACTAGGATCGATATGAATACCAAAAGTTCCAATGCGATCACTCACTTGAGTAAGAGGAATTGGATCGCGATAAGGTCGCTTCTTTGGAAGATAAATATCATGCACCCCTTCCAGTATCGGATGAATAGTTGTGTCAATTTCAACAATTACCTGATCCGCCATTTCAACAAAATTTGCTGCATTTCCACATGAACCTGTCGGAATGATTTGTCCATCTTCAGTAATCGCAGTGGCTGCAATAATCGCCACATTGGTTTTTGCTAAATTATGATGGCGAATATTATCTGCAACTTCAGATAGATGTTGATCAATATACATGACCTCGCCTGCATTAATTGCTTTGCGTAAAATAGGATCAGCCTGATAAGGGTAACGGCGTGCCAAAGCATGCGCTTCAGTTAAGCGACCATCTATACGGTTACCTAAACTTGCACCAGTCGCCAAAGTAATTTTCAAAGGATGCAGTTGCGCATAATCTGCCAATGCTAAAGGGACTGCTTTTGCCTCGCCTGCACCGCCAAAACCACTTACACCGACCACTGAACCATCTTTGATTAAATTCACAGCCTGTTCAGCAGACATTATTTTACTGTGCAGGCAATTTAAGCGTACACGTTCCAAACCGTTAATCATTTAAATAAATCTCAAAAATATAAAAATAAAGCATGAAAGCGCCCACCACCCCTGCGAACAGGGATAGAGGAGATTTTGAATTATTCGTTTATGAAAGGGATAGGATTAAATTAATTCAATGGCAATTGCTGTAGCTTCACCACCACCAATACATAGTGCTGCAATACCTTTCTTACCACCAGTGCGTTTTAAAGCATGAATAAGCGTGACAATAATGCGTGAACCAGAAGAACCTAACGGATGCCCTAATGCACAAGCACCACCATGGATGTTGACTTTATTTGCATCCAGTTGGAAAGCATCTATCGCCAACATGGCAACCATTGCAAAAGCTTCATTCACTTCCCATAAATCAACATCTTCAACATTCCAGCCTGTTTTCTTTAATACTTTTTCAATCGCACCGACCGGTGCAATCGTAAATTCAGAGGGGTGCTGAGAATGTGTCGCATATGCTGATATTTGTGCCAGTGGCTTTAAACCACGTTGTTTGGCTTCTTCACTTGAGGTAATCACCAATGCCGAAGCACCATCAGAAATTGAACTTGAATTCGCGGCGGTAATGGTACCGTCTTTCTTAAATGCTGGACGTAAAGTTGGAATTTTATCTGCTTTGGCATTCAATGGCTGCTCATCTTGCTCGACCACAACTTCGCCTTTGCGAGATGATACTGTAACAGGCACAATTTCAGCTTTAAAATAACCATTATTAATCGCCGTTACCGCTTTATTCAAAGAACCTATTGCATAAGCATCTTGCTGTTCACGTGTATAGCCCTTTTGATCTGCCATTTCTTGCGCCAGAATACCCATGGACAACCCTGTTTCAGCATCTTCCAAACCTTCCTGAAACATATGATCAATGACTTTACCATGCCCCATTCGATAACCAGCACGTGCTTTTTCAAGCAAGTATGGTGCATTTGTCATAGACTCCATACCGCCCGCAACAACAATATTCGCCGAACCTGCCTTAATTGCATCAGCAGCTTGCATGACTGCTTTCATACCTGAGCCACAAATTTTATTGATCGTGGTTGCACCCGTTGAATCTGGCAATCCGGCTTGGCGCATGGCTTGACGTGCAGGACCCTGTTTTAGACCCGCAGGAAGCACACAACCATAAATCACTTCATCAATATCTGTAGGCTGTAAACCTGCACGAACAATTGCTTCTTTAATGGTAACTGCGCCTAAATCCGGGGCTGTACAAGCTGATAAAGCACCTTGAAATCCCCCCATTGCTGTACGTACTGCTTCAACAATTACGATCATTTTTATCTCCCTGTCCATTGATTTTAAATCTTGTTTTAAACCACAAAGAAGTAAACACCCTTATGGTTTGCCATTGTCAATCTCAAATTTTAAGCCTGTGCTGTAAAATAATCTTCAGGCAGTTGCATAATGAGATCAGCACCAGCTTGGATACGCTGTATTCTTGTTGCTAAGTCTGGAAGCACTTTAGCAACATAATACTGTGCTAAGACCAATTTGTTTTGATAAAAAGTGTCTGATTTACTTTGAGCCGCTTGAGCTATTCGTGCAAACATATAAGTAAAGCTCAACAAGCCAACCACATGTAAATAATCTACGGCAACTGCACTCGGAAAATCTGGACTCACTTTTGACTGCTCAATAATTATTTTCGTGATTTCGTCGACTTGAGCACAGACATCCAATGTGACCGCCTTAATTGACATTGCGTCCTGCATACTGTCGGCAAATTCACGTATTTCTGTCAGATAGTCTGCGATAAAGGCACCATTCGATTTAATTGTTTTTCGTCCAATTAGATCGAGTGCTTGAACACCATTTGTTCCTTCATAAATTTGGGAAATTCTCAAATCACGAATACATTGTTCCATTCCCCATTCACGAATATAACCATGCCCACCGAAGCACATTTGCGCTTCAAGTGCCGCATCCAGTGCCTTATCGGTCAGATATGCTTTTGCAATAGGTGTTAACAATGCCACACGCTCATTGGCTTTTGTTATGCAATCAATGTCTGTTGAGAATTTGGTGATATCAAGTTGTTGTCCAACATACACAGCAAATGCACGTGATGCTTCATTATTGGCACGTGAGTTAAGCAACATACGGCGCACATCAGCATGAACCAGGATTGAGTCAGCAGGCTTATCTGGAGATTGTTGACCTGATGCAGATCGCCCCTGCAAACGATCTGTGGCATATTGCGCTGCATTTTGATAAGCAAACTCTGACGCACCGATTCCCTGAATCCCCATAGAAAGGCGCTCATAATTCATCATAATAAACATGGCTGCTAAGCCTTCATTTTCTTTACCTACAAGATATCCTTGAGCAGCATCGAAATTCATGACACATGTTGCTGAGCCTTTAATTCCCATTTTATGTTCAATAGAACCCGCACTCACCGTATTACGCTTACCCAATGAACCATCTTGATTGATAAGAAATTTCGGTACGATAAATAAAGAAATACCTCGGGAACCTGCTGGTGCATGCGGCGTTTTGGCTAATACAAGATGAATAATATTCTCACTGAGATCATGCTCTCCACTGGTAATGAATATTTTTGTTCCTGAAATATTGTATGAACCATCATTATTAGGTACTGCCTTTGTTTTGATAATCCCTAAATCAGTACCTGCATGGGGTTCTGTTAGACACATGGTCCCTGACCATTCCCCTGTATAAAATTTTGGTAAGTAAGTGGTTTTTTGTTCTTCTGATGCTGCTTGATCAATTGCCATCCCTGCACCCACAGTCAACAGTGGATACAACATAAATGAAGGATTGCAACTCCAAATCATCTCATCTGCAAGCACGGTCAGCATTTTAGGCATGCCTTGACCACCCCATGCTTCATTGGCACCTAAACCAATCCAACCGCCTTGGGCAAACTGTTGAAAAGCTTCTTTAAAACCATGTGGGGTTTTAACTTCACCTTGGTTAAATTCAGCACCGCCTTCTTCATCCGCACTACGATTTAAATCCAGAATGACATTTTTAGAAAATTTTGCCATTTCTTCTAATATTGCATTGGCAGTTGCCATGTCCAAATGCGCTAAATTCTCGTTCTCTTGCCAGAACGTTTCAGCCTTAAACACATCTTGAAGAATAAATTGCATATCTTTCAGTGGTGCATTGTAAATTGGCATGATTGCTTTCCTTGTGACATGACTTTTCAGTTGCGACTAAAGCCGTGTATAAATCTTTTTGCATTAAAAAAGCAAACACCTCATTCATCAACCTAGCTATTTTATATATAAAACATACATAAATTTACAAAGATTGATCAACATTAGAAGTTTGTTTTCTTTAAACACCCCTTAGCTAAAGCCTTATATAATTTGTAAAAATAAATAAATCATAAGCTTTTTAAGGCAAAAGTAAGTCAAAAAACAATAATCCAATTCTTAAAATAATGGAAATATATTTACATAATTTGACCTCATAGGTTCAATTTTATTGACTTTAAAAAAGAAAATTCTTTATCTTTTGCCAATTGATAAATCAATGATTTTTGACTTGGAATCTCAGGGTTCTTTTGAAATATTTTCTTGAAAATGACGACTATAGTTTTATTGAATAACTCAAATAGCTGATATACTCTGATTCTAGTTCTTCATCAGTGGTTTTGGATTAATAGAATGAGTTCAGTGCGCCAACAAAATTTTCTTCTCCGTAAAGAGAAAATTTTAGCAATGGCAGAAACCTTATTGCTTGATAATAATCAGGATATTACTTTAAGTGAGCTTGCCGCAGAACTTGATATTGCTAAAGGCACGATTTACAAGCACTTTAAAAGTAAAAACCAACTCTACCTTGAACTGATTATCTTAAATGAAAAAAGACTCTTAGATATTTCCAAAGCCTACCATCACGACATTAAAATTTATGTCTCTCAGTATATGCTGTATAACATGCTGAATTCGAATCGTACGATTCTATTACATGTGATCGAAGAGCGCTTAACCAACAATGAACGCAAGCTCAAAGATTTATTTGAAGAACTTTATTCAATCCGTGAGCAACGAATTTTAGAAATTAAAGATCTCTTTGGTGCACATCTCAAATCATTAAACAGCATTATGTCGATCCGTGATTATCTGTCTTATATTTGGACAGTCACCTATGGCGCATCCCTACTGTTAAATTCAACCCATTATCAAAAGTCAATTGGCTCTCGTGAACGCTTGATTAAACTTTACGTCAATCAAGCCCTGATGACACCTGATAAATTAACTGATTCAGAAACCTCAAATGACTGATATTCATTGTTTTTTATCAGATTTTCTGTTTAATTAAGACATTATGATTTGCTATATATCTAATTCGTTTTGAGGGCTGAGTAACTGACTAGGTAATGGCATGGAATTAACTTGACTAAAAATTTCATAACACATATGTCTGAGCCACTGATGGCTGGTTTTATGGTGACAGGACATATGCCAATACTGTTTAATCGAATAGGTCGGAAACGAGATAGGTGCAGGAAAAATCTGTAAATTTCCTCGAGACAACAAAACTTCGCTCAAATAATACGGAACGGTTGCAATCGAGTCAGTATCTTGTACCACCAAGCCCACACCGAGATAACTTGGAATGCGCATCAACACATTGCGTTTTAAATCCAAATTCAATAGCTCATTGGCAATGTGATAATGCCCCACCCCTGCATCAATATCGATGTGAGATTCACTCAAATACTGTTCAACAGTCATACTTTGCTGATTTAAACGTGGATGGTCTTTTGAAGCAATCACCACATAGAACTGTTCAAATAATTTTTGTTGATAGAAGCCATTTTCCAATTGCGGTAAAAAGCCAATGGCTAAATCAATTTCTCCATTTGCCATTTGATAGCTGGTTTCAGAAGTAATGGCACGAACATTTAATTTAACATGAGGTGCATGTTGTTTGAGGTATTGAGAAATCTTTGGAAGCAAAACCAAATGTGAAACATCCGTCATAGCAACAGTAAACTGTTGATGCGATGCTGTTTCGTCAAAGTTCACACTAAAGTTATTGATAATTTCAACTTTGCTCAGAGCCTCGCTCACCAGAGGATAAAGCTGTTTCGACAATTCTGTAGGCACCATTTCATTACCAATCCGTAAAAATAACGGATCGTTATAGTGAGCACGAATTTTGTTCAGAATATTGCTTACTGTAGGTTGGCTCATTGCTAAATGGTCTGCAGCAACAGACACACTTTTAAATTTGTAGATATAGTAAAAAATACTGAGCAACTTACAATCTAACTCAAACACGAAATTACAACTCTCACATTTTTTGTATTCGGTGCTATATCTTCTGCTTTTTTATAAAAATTTCCAATGTTTTAATGTACCGATTTTAAACAATCAGACCAGTGATGAAAAATCGGTACATTTGACTTGTATTCATTTCTATTCTTTTACAAATAAATCACCCATTAATTCATCGTCTGAATCAGCATAGCGATATTCAGAAAAATCTGAGATGCCTGATTCTCGAAGAATATCTTCATCAATCAACAATCGCCCAGTCAACGCACGTTGTTGGCTATTCAATATATGATAAGCAGCATCCGCCATGATATTTGGTTTGCGTGCCTTACTGAACAACGCCTTACCGCCTAAAGAAAACTCAATTGCAGCAGTTGCAATAATCGTTCTTGGCCAAAGTGAATTTACACTGATTCCATAGCTAGCGAACTCTTGATTCATTCCCAAAGTCAACATACTCATACCATATTTAGTAATGGTATATGGTGCATAACTAGCAAACCATTTCTCATCTAAATTCAAGGGCGGAGAAAGATTGAGGATATGCGGATTATCGCTATTTTTTAAATAAGGTAATGCTGCTTGGCTACATACCATCACCGCACGGGTATTGATTTGATACATCAAATCAAAACGATTTGGGTCAAGTAGTTCAACACCAGATAATTTAATTGCACCCGCATTATTGATTAAAATATCAATCCCACCAAATTGCGCGACGGCTTGTTGCATGGCTGCTGCCACAGCAATTTGATCTCTCACATCCAATTGAATTGCCAGCGCCTTCCCACCTGCTGCTTCGACCTCTTTCGCAACAGTAAAAATCGAACCGCCCAATTTTGGATGTTCTTCTGCAGATTTTGCAGCAATCACGATATTCGCGCCATCTTGAGCAGCTTTTAGTGCGATTTCACGCCCTATTCCACGACTTGCACCCGTGATAAAAAGTGTTTTTCCTTGAAGTGACATAACATCCTCTTTGTATTTGTTTTTGACGGTTAGAATCTGTTGACACTTCACAGATGCTGGCGAGATTCGACATTTTTAACCGCACAAGGCAGGCTTTGCAAAACTTAACCAGTCTAAGTTAACAAGACCAACATCTTCGCAACAAAAAAGCTCCTATCCCAAAGGGTTAGGATAGAAATGTCAACAGACTCTAATCTACTAAATTTTATTTTATTCTTATAGTATTAAAACTTCCAATTTATGTACTCACCAGTACATTAATTATTTTAATTTTATCTCGCCTCAAAAACAAAAGCTTGCATATGCAAGCTTTTGATATGTTCACATGAAAAATTTAAGCTGCCCCAACCTTTGGACTCGCGCCTATCTGCCATACAAAAGGTAAAGGCTCATGATTCACCTCCCAATCTCCAATCACTTTTTCCTTATAAACTAAAGGATTATGTGAAGACACGACTCGCGCATTTCGCCAAAAGCGATCGAGCTGCTTAGATGTTGTACTGGCTGATGCACCCAATGCATTAAACAATTGGCTGGTTAGATCCAACACCAACGCAGAGATCACCACTTGACCTTGTGCCGACTCAAGTTCAGCATCATTATTCGCCTGAATATTTTTGATCTCAGACTCTCCAAAATGGCTAAGATACGCTTTTTGTAAAGCTTCTGCTGTTCGTAAGGTAATGGTTTCGCTGGCATAGGCTTGTGCAGATGCTTTACCAATCACTTGTAAAATTTGCGGATCATTACGAACCAGATCTGCATTGCCATGACTAAAGATACGATCACGCTTTTGTACTTCATGAATAAATGTGGCAACAGCTGATTGAGCAATACCCGACAAGGTCGCCAAATGAATGACTTGATAAAATGCTGTTTGGTATTTAAATCGTTGTTCAAAAGGCAATATATGATCACGCTCAATTGCAACATCAGTTAAGCTTAACGTACCACTTCCCGTCGTCTTTTGTCCAAAACCATCCCAATCGTCCAATACCTGCACACCCGAGGCATGGCGAGAAATAGCAGCAATCACATGTTGGTCAGTTGTTTCGTCATAGGCGAATAGATCGACCCAATCAGCAAAAATAGTGCCTGTTGAATAGTATTTTTTCCCATTGACCAACAGTTGATTATTTTTTTGTTTTACCCTAGTGATCACATCCCCAATTTTGACTTGACCAATTTCAGTCCAAGCATTTCCCACCAGATCACCTTGAACAAAACGTTTAAACCACAGCGTTTGATCAGCAACTTTATGCGCGTTTAAACGATCTTCGACAAAGGCAAAATGCCCCCGCAATGCCTGCACGATATTAGAATCTGCTTTGGCAAGTTCTATAAGCAACTGGAACAATTGAGGTAGAGAAACACCATCGCCACCAAACTTCACAGGAACACGAAGTGCCCCAAAACCCGCTTGTTTTAACCAGTTGATTTGTTCATATGGCAATGAACGTTGCTGTTCACGCGCGAGAGTTCCTTCGGCGATTTTTTCGAAAATTGGACGATACTTTGCTGCAACTTTTTCATAATTGGCTGTGATTGATAAATCATCATTAATATTGGTTTGAATATTTTGTTCACTCATGCTGGCTCTCCATTATCCTATTCTTATCACTCTTAGCTCCACGCATGGCGTGGCAAGTGGATGTTATTTAAATAATAATTACCAACCAAATTAAACTTCCAACGTACTGGGTCATGTAAAGTATGGGTACGTGCATTGCGCCAATGACGATCTAAATTCAACTCAGATAAAGTTGAACGAGTACCAGATAACTCAAACAATTTATTGGATGCCAAAATTGCAATTTCAGTAGTTAGCACTTTAGCCTCGGCGACCAACAATGTCGCTTCATTGGCGTGCTCTTCTGAAGGTTGAGCAATTGCTAAATCAATTGCATCACCTGCCAAGTCTAAAACGGCTTCAGCCGCTCTTAATTTAATTTTTAATTCACCAATATTGGCGATGGTATAAGGATCATCGGATGCTTTTTCCAAACCAGAATCTACCCAAGGACGGGAATGCAATTTGACATATTGAATGGTTTCTTCAATCGCACCACGTGCAATTCCTGCATCGACGGCAGCTTGAATAAACTGAGAAATTGCGCCAGCCACTGTTGGTTTTTCAAATGCTTTATAGATCGGCACAATATATTGGGCATCCACTTGTACTTGTTTCAATACCACTGTGCCACTTGCTGTGGTACGTTGTCCAAAACCGGACCAATCATTAATCACCTCTAATCCAGCTGTGGTTCGAGGTGTTAAAGCTACGACCGGCAAACCTTCTTCATTGACCGCAACTACAGGGACCCAATGCGCCAATAATGCACCCGTGGCAAAAAATTTTTGCCCATTGATTTCATAGCCTTGAGCTGTTTGATGAATTCTCGTTTCCAAATCAGCAACTGTTTTGCTGCCTTTTTCTGAAAAGGCATTTCCTAAACGACGCCCTTTTAATATCTCTCCAAAGAAAAACTTTTGCTGTTCTGGACTTGCATCCAAGCGTAAATGTTCAATGAATGCCCAATGGTTTTGTGCAATTTGCCCCAAGGATGGATCAACACTTGAAATCGTTTTGACCACTTCTGCTAAAGTTCGATATTTGACTTCTGCTCCACCAAAAGCTTTAGGAATATTGATTCCCCACAAACCACTTTGTGAATACTGTTGTATTTCAGCAAGAGGGAGACGGCGCTCATAATCACGTTGTGAAGCTTCTTTGGCAAACTCTTTCGCCAAAGCTTGAGCCACTTGAACAGCTTCTGCATCTGATTGAATCACATGCGCATCTTGGCTGAGCTCAAAAAAATGTAAAGGTACCGCCGTCTGCGAAGAAAATTTTTCTTGGTTTAAATCAGTCATTGTTGTCACTCTCTTAAAATAAGCATGACATTAAACTAGCATTATTTTTTTCAGTCATTTATATCAATAAATGCATTCAATATTCAAAATAAAATCATAAATTTATCATTAAAATTCATAATCAATAAAATCACAAAATAATACCCACATAAAGTGGGCATTCTATTGAATTTATCATGTTTTATTTCTAAACGATGCATAATGCTTATTATTTTACTAAATATTAAGCTTTAAATAAAACATTGAATACTTGCTTAAACCAGCACATTTATATATTTAATGAACAAATTTAAAAACCTTTAAACCTGATGAAAACACTTAACTGGCTTGTGCAAATTTGTCTTTAATTCCTTTTCTGAATTGTGCACCACGATGGTTTTCGACCAGATATGCACCCTGCCCAAATAACTTCTCTCTTAGCGTTCCAGTCCGATATTCAGTTTGATAGACCCCACGTCGTTGTAACTCGGGGACAATATACTCCACCACATCGATAAAAGTTTGATGTGCCAAAATATAAGCCAGATTGAAACCATCTACGTCAGTTTCTTCAATCCAGTGTTGCAATTCATCAGCAACCGTTTGAGCTGAACCGACAATTACAGGACCATTTCCACCAACACTATTCCATTGTGCAATTTCTTCTATCGTCCATACACGATTAGGATCTGCATTAACATAAGCATCTAACATTGATTGAATAGCATTGGTTTCAATATATTCCACTTTATCTTTTGCTTGATATTGTGAGAAATCTACTCCAGACCAGCCTGAAACCAATGTTAGCGCCCCATCATAACTTCCATAACTTTGATATTCTTTAAATTTATCCTGTGCTTTTTGATCGGTTTCATCAGTCACAATAGACAATAATGTATAAATTTTAACAGCATAAGGGTCTCGCCCTTCCTCACGCAATTTCTGACGAATGCTCTGAACAATTTTCTTTGCAGCAATTTTTGAAGGTGGTGCAATAAAAATACATTCCGCATTTTGACTGGCAAATTTTTGTCCACGAGATGAAGCCCCTGCTTGGTACAATACAGGCGTACGCTGTGGTGATGGTTCACAAATATGAATACCAGGTACTTTAAAATATTTACCTTCATGCAAAATCGGATGAACTTTGGTATGGTCTGCAAATTGACCAGCTTGTTTATCTCTTAAAACTGCTCCTTCTTCCCATGAGCCCTCCCAAAGCTTATACAGTACTTCTAAATATTCATCTGCAACGTCATAACGGTCATCGTGATTGAGTTGTGCGCTTAACCCCAGATTTTTAGAGCCACTTTCTAGATAAGAAGTGACAATATTCCAACCTACTCTCCCCTTAGTCAAATGATCCAAAGTACTGATTCTTCGCGCAAAGGGATAAGGGTGCTCAAATGAAATAGAGGTGGTGACGCCAAAACCTAAATGCTGTGTCACTGCTGCCATTGCTGGGACAATTTGTAGCGGATCATTTACAGGAACTTGTACTGCTCCTGTTAAAGCATGCTCAGCACTTTGATGATATACATCATAAATTCCCAGCACATCTGCGATAAAAATCCCATCAAATAAGCCTTTTTCTAAAATCTTGGCGAGATCAGTCCAATATTCAATATCTTTGTATTCTGTAGAACGGTCTGATGGATGACGCCATAACCCCGGAGATTGATGTGCAATACAATTCATTTCAAAAGCATTGAAGCTAATTTGCTTAGTCATTTCTATTCAACATCGGTATTCATATTATTTTTATCCTATGCCATTTATGTCTATTCTTTTATCTTAATATCTTCGATGATTATCATGAAATTTTTTATATTATTTTATGGCTTATTTATATTGTTTTCTCACATCTTTTCATATTGCTGTGTTTAAAACAAAAATATATAACTTTGAGAGTAATACTGCAATTTACTCAGTATAAATAATCAAGATGAAGTTTTGATTTTTTCAGCAAGTCTTCGACTGGCTTTAAAATCTTTATAGAAATATAAAAATAAACCACAAATTAATACGGCTGCACCAACAAATACCGTTATTGTCAGTTTTTCATTATTCAACATTGCCCCCAAAAACATGGCGATCATGGGTGTCATGACCGTTGTTAAGGATAAAGTCGTTGCTTTAATATTTTGAACCAATTTGAAGTAACAGAACATCGCCAACAATGATGCCATCAACACCGTATAAATCAGGGCAAATAAAGATTTAGTTTCTGGGATATGTGTTGGGGCATGTTGCCAGATAAAAGGAATAAGACAGCTTGCTGCTAAGGTTGAAACAAGAATTGAACCTGTTGCTTGTGCCATGGGTAGCACATCGGCATTGACCTTTTTGACCCAAAAAATTGACAAAGCATAAGTAAATACACTCATCAACATCAACCCGATACCGATAGGATGTACATGTTGACTTGCACTACCACTCATACAGATGATTGCCAAACCGCATACCGCGACCAGCATGCCTAACCATTGAATTCCGAGCAAGCGTTGACCAAAACCAAAACGACCAATCAATCCCGCCATAATCGGTGCTAAACCAAACATTAACGCAATAATTCCTGAACTCAAATAACTGGTTGCTGCATAAGTAAAAATCTGCGAACCAATCAAACTGAATGATCCTGCAAGGTAACTATGCAAAGCAATTTTATTGAGCGGTAGTTTGACTTTGAGGATTAAAAGTAAAAGTAATGCAATCGGCAATGCGATAAAAAAACGCAATACCAACGCCCACATCATATGCAAATCAGCCACACTCCAAACAATCGCCAAAGGCGTGCTTGCCCAAATGAAGACCAATAAAATATAGGTCGTCACTAGGTTAGATTTGGAAGGCATAATTTGTCCTGTAAGTCATCAGTTCAATTCAATGGATTGTCGAGTTAGAGATGATAAGATCAAACAATTATAAAAATTTAAAATAAAAAGCGAATGAAAATGGCTTAAATCGAAGTTTTCCGTTTCTGCTTTTGAATTGTTTGATCTAGGCTGCTCGAAAATTCACGTTTATCACGTTCAGAAATTGGCGGCGGTCCACCTGTTTGTACACCTGCTCCACGCAAAGTATCCATGAAATCACGTAAATGCAGTCGAGCTTTTACATTGGCTGAGGTATACACCTCTCCACGTGGATGGATTGCAACACCCCCTTTCTCAATAACTTGAGCAGCCAAAGGAATATCTTGAGTAATCACAATATCATGCTCACCCATACGCTCAACAATCTCTTGATCGGCTTGATCAGCACCAGACATCGCCTGAATTGAATTAATTCGAACCGAAGGCGTGATTCCAACAGGTTGATTGGCAACAAAAGTGACTTCGAGTTGGTAACGATCAGAAGCGCGTAAAATCACTTCACGAAGAATTTTAGGAAGTGCATCTGCATCGACCCAAAGTTTAAATGGCAGCACAAAATATCTCTAATCAAGATTTTCCAGTATTTTAGCAAAATGCTTATGACGTGTCCTATGCTTATTATTTTATTTGTTCATGCTACCTCAATATCATATTAATCTTCACAAGAAGATTCTTATATTGTTCATTTAAAATACAACCCTAGCCATTCTTGTCGAAAATTCGCTTTAATCTTCTGGTTTTTCTTATGATTTTACATTTCGTGACTTGAAATTTATACATCATCCTCGATTTAATAGAATAAGAGAGGCATTTAATACGTGAAAATGAACAATCAAAACAGACCTGAAACAATTATCATCGAAGATCAAAATTTTGGTAGCCATGTCGAACATTGGAATCTTTTAACTGAGAATCCAACAACAGAAGTGCCCAAATGGTTAGGTCTTGCTTTAGATGCGCCTGTTATGCCGATGGGTCTATGTTCACAAGAGTGCGATATGGATGTATCAACTTGGCTGATTCAAGGTCCAAATGGCTCTGCTGTGCAATTATGCCAAGTCATCGATGTTGAAAATAATAAGCCTAAAGCCGTCAAAACCGCATTTCCTAGTTTTGAAAGCCCATATCAATTAAATGCTTCTATTGATCGTATTATCACCTGTAAAACCAATACTCAAGCAGTACTGAGTTTAAAAGTTGGAACTAACAGTGTGGTCTACGCCTTTGATAGTTTATACAGTGTCAACAGTCATCAATACCTACAAGATCAGCAATATAGAGTTCAATTAAATGCATGGGCATATGAACTAGAGAAAGTTTCTGATCATGAACAAATCATTGTTGATGATCCTGCTTCAATCAAACATCATCGTGCATTGAATGATATTCTTTCACAAAACAATGGTGTTGCTCCAGAAAACTTGCAAGAGCAAATCGATGCATGGGAACCCAAATCTGAGGACGATAAAGCTCCTGTAACCGTTGATTTTTCAAAAATGGTGGCATATCTGTACGGTGAAACACTCGGACAAGAAGATGAAGCATGGTTCCAAGGCAAAGTCGTTGGAAAGACCCAAATGCAGTTTATGCAACAAGATTACACACTTTACGATGTGACCTTGATTCTTGAAGAAAATCAACCTGCGATTCTTGTTCGAATTGCAACCAAAGACCCTGCTTATAAAAATTTCGAAATTGGTCAATACATTCGTGGCAATATTTGGATTCAAGCCAATATTTATTCTGCTGCATAAACTTGTATAGCATTAAAAAAGCATGATGAAGGTCCATCATGCTTTTTTATTACACGTTTTGTAACATTTTTGATATATTGAATTTTTGCTGTTAAATTTTTCTTGTTTTGAATTCAAAATAACGACTTATCCACAATTTAAATTCAAAATGAATTAATCTCCCCCAATTTGTTTGTTAATAAATTAAGCAATATAAGGAATTATTTTAATAATCAAATGATCCCTATGTTTCTCAAAGTAGAGATTTATGAATTTATAAATAAATTTAAAAACAAACATTTAGCCCTAAAAATTAATTTATTAAATATCATTGATTTGTGTATAGGCTAGGCTCGTTTAGCATGCATTTCTGCGTATTTTTTCCGATAAAATTTTGAAACAGCTAAAGTTATCCACAAACCATCCACAAAACCCATATTTTAAATTCATACTGTTTATATTTTTTTAGAGATAATAATTTCTCAAAAATTATAATAATTAGATTTAGCGCTTTATTTAACCAGTCAATTATGTTAAAAATACGACGAACCAGTAGGATTTAACAATAATTTAAAATCTAGGCTCAGTAATGAAAATTATACCTGAACAATCGACTAGTCTAATCAATCAAGTTAGTGGTTTTCACTTACGTTTGGATAAAGGAGCATGTTGCTTTTTTGTTCTGGGTATGTTTTTAGCTGCAATATTGATCCATATATTAGGCATCTTTCCAACGACTTAATGCGCAACATGATCTATTTACATAAAAAATCCCTCTTGATGATGATCAGAGGGATTTTTATTCGCTTTAATCTTCGCCCTTGCTTTCTCTAAAAGATGGCATGTTTTTATTCAGAACAGCCTATTAGCCATTACGTTGAGCGAAATCATCCATAAAGTTGACTAATGCCTGTACACCTTCTAAAGGTACAGCATTATAAATACTTGCACGCATTCCACCTACTGAACGGTGACCTGCAAGATTTAATAAATGATTTTCTTCTGCCTCTTTCAGGAACAATTTATCGAGTGCAGCATCAGCCAAGGTAAAAGGTACATTCATGATCGAACGGTTCTGAACTGCGATTGGATTGTTATAAAAATCGCTTGAATCAATATAACCATAAAGCAATTTAGATTTTTCAAGGTTGGTTTTATGCATTGCATCTACACCACCCTGTTCAAGCAACCACTCAAACACAAGACCAGACAAATACCATGCATAGGTCGCAGGCGTATTGACCATAGAATCATTTTTAGCTTGTGCACCGTATTTCAGTAAACTTGGAATTTCAGGTTTTGCTTGATCCAACAAGTCATCACGAACAATCACCAAAGTTAAACCAGCAGGACCAATATTTTTTTGCGCACCAGCATAAATCAAACCAAACTTTGAAACATCCAGTGGCGCAGATAAAATACTTGATGATAGATCTGAAACTAAAGGTTTATTGGTTTCAGGAATATTGGCAAATTGAATCCCACCAATCGTTTCATTGTCGGCATAATGAACATAAGCAGCATCATCAGACAAATCCCATGTACTTTGCTCAGAGATGGCTAATTTCCCCTCAATTGTTGCACCCGCCTCAACAATATGAATATCACCATAACGTTGCGCTTCTTGAGTAGCCTTTTCAGACCAAATCCCGGTATGGATATAATCGGCTTTTGAGTTTTTGCCCAATAAATTAAGTGGAATTGCAGAGAACTGAAGTGATGCGCCACCTTGTAAGAACAGTACTTTGTAGTTCTCAGGGATATTCATCAATTTACGTAAGTCTGCTTCTGCTTTTTCAGCGACAGCCACATAGTCTTTACTACGGTGGCTCATTTCCATGATGGATAAGCCTTTACCATGCCAATCCAATAACTCAGCTTGAGCTTTTTCTAAAACGGCAGTAGGTAATGCAGCAGGACCAGCACAGAAATTGTACGCGCGCATGATTTTTCCCTTTTATAAAGTGAAACGAATGAAATAGGCGCATTTAACCACAAATCGCCTTTTCTTGCAGTAGCTTTATCAGTCAATATTTCAATGTAATTGCATATTTAGAGCTAAGTTTTCAATAACAAAATTTGAATATTGTTTAAATTTTAGGGATCAAGTAGGTCACTGATTTATATTTTGGTTGTTGCGAACAATAGATTGGCGTTCCATTTAAAGATTCAGCGATACGACAGCTTGCATAGTTTTCAATTGCAACAGGATAAATGAAAGCTTCAAAATTAAAATGTCTTGAAGCCCAATCGGCAATTGCTGTCACGGCTTCTTTTCCATAAGCAAAACCATGGCGATCTTCTCTAATCCAGATACCTAACTCAGGTCTAGGCTGCTTTGCTTGATGAAAACCAACCAAACCCAAAAATTCATCATTCAATTGATCTCGAATGACAAAAACCCAATCTGACTCATCTTGAATGGTGATTAACCATGTCTGCCAAATATTTTCGAAAGCATTTCGATCTTGAGGTGGGTCCCAGGACATATACTTTGTCAATGTCGGCGTAATGCAGGCATAACACTCATCAGCGTCATCAGAAGTAAACGGTTTTAAACATAATCTTGTTGAACTGATCATATATTTGGGTTCTTTAGAGATATTGTTGGTTTGCAATCAAGTAGATGGATATAGCCATAAACCGTCTTGGCTTGTAGTAGACTTATTGGTCAAAATTGCCGTGTATTTTAAGTTTATAATCTATAATTCAATCAATTACTACTAGAGTCTGTTGATAATTCGTCTATGTTTGCGACTACACGTGTTTTTTAACTGATACTAGACACGAAATAAGAAATTTTGCCAGTTAATCCTGAATTTAACCCAATAAAATTGACTGGACCAGGGCTATACATCACACTCAAGGTATACAATAAGATTTCCAAAATAGTACCCAACTTCGATCTAAAATATTTTCAGATCATTAAGTTAAGTACTTTAAAATATTTTGTATTATACGTTTGTACAGCGCTAATTTTCGTTTTCCACATAGCGCGCAAAATTATCTAATATGGCTTGCCAGCCTGCACGCTGTTGTTCAACAGGATATACAGTTTCAGGATCAAAGCTTATGCGAACCAATATAGCTTGGTCCTGTTGAGTAAAGGTAATTTCAGCTTGGCGCTCTCCAAATGAGTATGCAATTTTTTCATTTGGAATAATCTCTGTATAAGTGCCAGCAAAATCAAAGCCCATACTGCCATCCTTAGCTTCCATACGATTTGAAAACTCGCCACCGATGCGCAGATCATTTTTCGAATTTACCGTATGCCAATCAGGTGAAGCTGTATTCCACTGCTCTATATCCTGAGGGTTATTATAAATACGCCATACCACATCTATGGGTGCCTTAACTAAAGATTCCACGATAATTTTTGACATTTTCTTCTCCATAATTGTTTTTCGATTCGATTGTTATTTAAATATCGCCCCAGCGATTATAATTTAATCAATCCTATATACTGTATAAAACTACAAAACTACACATATTCTTAGGGCTATTTAGATTATTTACTCCAGCCTTTTCCATGTAAAATAGTTTTTAAATTTAGTCAGATGCAAAAGATTATGCTGATCAAATCACAACACCTTAAAAATAGAAAAGCATTATCCAAAACACTTCAACTTTCAACTTTCGGATATGTTTTTTACAGCCTGATCTTGGGGCAAATGAGTTTTGCTGAGAATTTAAGCTACAGCCAAGCAGAACAATATTTACTTGAAAATTCTTATACAACTCAAGCCAGTGACGCTTTAAATCGAGCATCAAAACTTCAAGCTGAGGCTGTAAAAAATATTGGTTTACCACGTGTAGACTTGAATGTCCGTGCTTATAAATTTCATACTGAAACAGACCTTCCATTAAACGGTGTGAAAAATAATCTCGAACAAACCTTATCGCAAGGTGTCAATGAACGTGTTGATCAATGGCAATCAGAACAAAATATTCCTTCCACGATCACGGATCCTTTAAAACAGGGATTAACACAAGGCATTCATAGTGGTATTGGTTTAATTCCAGATACAGCAAACGTTGTGTTAGAAGATGAAGTTGTTCGCCCAACAGTTTCAGTAATGATGCCAATTTATACTGGTGGTGTTACATCCAGCACCAAACAAATTGCAAATTTAAAAGCTGAACGTAGTCAGTTGGACGCTAAACAGCAACAAGATACGCAACGTTTTGAAGTGATACAGGCTTATTTTAATGTGCAATTACAACAACAACTTGCAGATGCCAGCCGTTTCAACCTTAAAGCAATGCAACAACACTATGACAATGCCCTCAAACTGGAGAAACAGGGTTTTGTCAGCAAAGGACAGCGTATGCAATTTGAGGTTGCACGAAATAATGCCTTGCGAACTGAACAAAATGCCACGGCGAATTTACAATCCAGTCAGTTTCAACTAAAAAATTTACTCAATAAATCCAGTATAGACCAACTAACAACCCCACTTTTTGTCAATCGTCAACAAAGCCAATCCCTAAATCAATTGCTTGATTCTTATCCTGAAACATCAAGTCTAGTTCGAAAGATGCAGATGGATACACAGTTGGCCAATCAAAATGTCAAAATTCAAAGTGCAACCAAAAAACCTACGTTATTTGCTTTTGGGGAATATAGTTTAGATCACAATCAAAACTGGATTGTAGGAGTTGCTGCCCGTTACAACTTATTCTCAGGCATTGATAAAAATAAAAATGTACAAGCTGCTGAATTGCAGCGATATGCGACTGAATTGATGACTGCACGTACCCAACAAGAGATTGAGAATATTATTTACAAATCTTATAGTGAGTTAAGTACAGCCCAACAATCCAATCAACTTTTACAACAAAATGAACAAGCTGCGCTCGAAAATCTCCGTATTCAGCAATTGTCATTTAAAGAAGATATGGGGACAGCGAGCCAAGTGATTGATGCACAGAATCAATTGAGTGTATTAAAAACTGAAAAAGCACTCAATGCTTATAAATATGTAATGGCTTTGGCGACCCTACTGCAAAGTCATGGCTCAATTTCTCAGTTCAAAGACTATGTTAATCAAACCAACACCGATTTTATTCGTTGAAGATGGAGCTAAAAATGACACAAGAAAATAACCATCAGAATACGCATAATGATTCAACATCAGACGCTAAGTTAAATGCTGAAAGTTCGCATGACAACATCGCTAATACCCAAGCCTCAGATCAAGTTAAGGAACATCAGAACAACTCAAACTCACAGCATGATCGTGTAACCAATGAGGCTGAAAACTCCACATTATCTCAGTCAACTGACGATCCAGCACAAGCAATTCAGCATTCTACAGTCAAGGAAAATGCCTTTAAAAAAAGAACCGTAATTGCAATTGGTTTGATTATTCTCATCATTCTTATCGGATTGATTGCATTTGGATTATGGAAAAGTTACCAACCTAAAACTGTAGATGTGCAAGGTCGTGTAGAAGCAGAAACACTGCATGTCAGTACCAAAGTACCCAGTCGAATTGAGGGTATCTTTGTCAGTGATGGACAAAAAGTGAATAAGGGTCAACTTCTAGTTACTCTGAGCAGTCCAGAAATTGAAGCAAAAAAACAGCAGGCTCTTGCCACCCTACAATCAGCTTTGGCATTGCAATCCACAACTGATCGTGGCTCGCAACAAGAAAATATTGATACCCTCTATGCCAATTGGCAAAGTGTAAAGGCACAAGAAAATCTTGCTAAAGCAACCTACCAACGTGGTTCCACTCTTTTTGCTCAGGGCGTAATTTCACGCCAACGCCGTGATGAAATGTTTGCTGCTGCCCAATCCGCCACGCAAATGAGTGAAGCTGCCTATCAACAATATGCGCGTGCCAAACGTGGCAGCACTGCTGAACAAAAATCAGGTGCTGATGCACAAGTTGAGATTGCTAAAGCAGCTGTTGCAGAAGCAAATGCGCTAGAAGCAGAAACCAAACTCTATTCACCTGTGAATGGCACTGTATCCAAAACCTATGGCAAACCATCTGAATTGGTTGCAATTGGCGTTCCTGTGGTGAGTATTATCCAAGATGAAGAAAAATGGGTCAGCTTAAATGTTAGAGAAGATCAATATGCACAGGTTTATCAAGCAAAATCACTCGATGGATTTATACCTGCATTAAACAAAACTGTTTCATTTCACATTAAAAACATTGATGCAGAAGGTGAATTTGCAACCATTAAAACCACACGTCAAACAGGCGGTTATGATATTCGTAGTTTCAAAATTAAATTGACGCCTGCTGAAGCATTGCCTGATTTGAAGGTTGGTATGAGTGTGATTTTTAAACTTCAAGAGCATCAATAAACATGTGGGCGAGCATGCGAAGAGAGCTTCGATATCTGTTTATACATAAGTGGGATTTATGCTTAGTCACACTCGCTCCTTTGTTTGTTATTGTTTTATTTAGTAGCATGTTTTATGCAGGCAAAGCAGAACATTTACCGATTGCTATCATTGATCAAGATCAAAGTGAGTTAAGTCGTAATATCGAGAAATATCTCAGTCATAACCACACACTTTCGATTTACACGGTTTCAAATGACCCAAATCAAGTTGAACATTTACTGAATCAAACCAAAATTTGGGGTTATGTACATATTCCTGTAGGTGCTGAACAAAGATTGGTACAAGCACAAGATGCGCAAATCAGCATTGCATTTAACCAGTCCTATTTCAGTATCGGAAATGGCATTTCATCTGCAATGTTACTCTCAACAGTTGAGGCAATCGGTGATTTTGCACAACACTCTTATTATCAAAACAAAATTCCTTATGCTGAAATCGCGACACCGAATGTTAAAATCTCACCATTATTTAATCCAAATCTGAGTTATGAGTTCTATCTAGAACCTTTTATGATTCCAGCAATTTTGCACCTCTTGCTTTGTTGTTGCGTTGCTTTTGCAGTTGGTCAAGAACTGAAATACGCAAGTGTTAAGCAATGGGTTCAAGGACGATCTGTCTTTACAGCATTACTGGCTAAAAATATGCTCTATGTATTGATCTTCTGTTTTTGGACATGGGTCTGGATGTTTTGGCTGGTTGAAATTCGAGGTTGGTTTATTGCTGGAAGTTTATGGATGATCTTGCTTGGACAATTTTTACTTTATACAGCTTATGCCCTAATCAGTAGCACAGTTGTACTTGCAACCAAAAATTTATCTAAAACCTTTGGCTTTATTGCAGTCTATGGCGGTTCTTCTTTGAGTTTTGCAGGTGTCACCCTGCCTTTGAATAATGCCCCTATCTTCACTCAGTTTTGGGCCAATATTATTCCTTATACACCTTATGCAAAATTACAAACTGAACAATGGGTCGTGGGCAGTCCCATTTTTATCTCGATGCTTCCTCTCGGAATTTTAACCATTTATTGTATTTTATATGGTGCAATCTCTACTTTGCTCCTCAAAAAAGTGGTTCAAGGGGCGCAATATGATTAATTTCTTTAAAGCACTCGCTCAACACTATTTTGCCACTTTTAAAAATATAGCGAAAAATTCGTCCATATTGACCACAATGGTACTCTCAGTATTTTTTTATAGTTTTTTTTATCCTACTGCCTATAAAGCCCAAACAGCAGAAAACTTACCGATCATTATTGTAGATGAAGAACAAAGCTTTCTCAGTCATGAAATTATTGTCGAAGTTTCTAAAAGCCCCAATGTAGCAATTACAGAAATTACGGGTAATTTTGAACATGCTAAACAAATGGTTCAACAACAAAAAGCCGATGGTATTTTATTGTTGCCTGAGAACTTATCCAATAGTGTTGTACGGGGCGAAGAAGGCGGTATCGGTTTATATTTAAGTAGTGCTTATTTTCTTAAAACTAAACAAATTGGTTTAGGTCTAGCCACTTCGATTGAAAATACAATTGCAGAGCATGCAGAAAGGTTTGGGAAAATTTCACACTTTCAACCCTCAATTCCTGTTCATCAAATTCCACTATTTAATACTTTATCTGGATATGGCAGTTATATTTTTCCAGCAATTGCACCATTAATTATCCACCAGACCATCGTTTTAGGTTTATGCATGCTGCTTGCTGGTTATCGTGAACAATACTGGCGTGCCACCCTGTCTGAGCTTGTTGCGATTTATTTAGCCGCTTTAACCATCGGTTGTTTGGGTTGTTTTTATTTATTTGGTTTTACCTATTGGCTCAATGATTATCCACGAGGTGGAAACTTTTGGGGAATGTTATTTGCAGTACCCATCTTTATTAGCTGTGTAATTGCAATGGCAATGGTTCTAGCAAGTTATCTAGATATTTCAGAACGGGCTGGACATGTTATTGTTTTTACATCAATTCCTTTGTTTTTATTATCTGGCGCTGCTTGGCCATTAGCGGCAATGCCGCATTGGATGCAAGCGTTTGCTCATATTTTACCATCCACACAAGGCATCAATTTGTTTATCCAACTCAATCAAATGGGTGTACCCACTTTCATCGTTATTCCTAAGTTGATCTATCTTGGATCGCTGTTTGCAATTTTGATGATATGGGCTTATCTCCGACTCAGCAAAAGACATAAACAAATAGAATGAATATGTAAAATATAATTTATATAATTAATAAAATTTCACAATAAAATCGAATAATTTAATCAAACTGAATTATTTTTAATCAATTGAACGCATTTTGAATAAAAATATTAGTATTACAGAGTCAAATAGCGTCAGAATACACCATTTTCAAAATACTCTGAATGTTCAGAATCTCCCACCCTAAAGTACCCACATACTTTAGCGGGATTTTTTTTTCATTTTTTTGATAGAGTTTTCTTTTCGCCAAAATCTGAATTTTAAGGGCTCAGTATGAAGAAAATGAGAATTAGCCTAGCTTGGCAAATTGTTATTGCGCTCTTCTTAGGTATCCTTGTTGGTGCATTCTTGCACAACTCTCCTGAACTTCGTAATGACATCGTTGCAAACTTTCTACAACCATTGGGTAAGATTTTTATTAATCTGATCAAAATGATTGTAATCCCACTTGTGCTTTCCATGCTGATTTTAGGGATTGCCAATGCAGGTGACAGTAAAAGTGTCGGTAAATTAGGTTTAAAAACCATTGTTTACTTTGAGATTATTACGACCGTCGCCATCATTGTGGGCTTAGTTGCTGCGAATGTATTCCAGCCAGGCGCAGGCATTGATATGTCTACACTGACAACTTCTGATATTTCTCAATATAAAGAAACGACACAGGAAGTCAGTCATGAAGCTCATGGTTTAGTGAATACCGTTCTTTCACTTATTCCACCGAATATCTTTGCTGCAATGAGCGATGGGCATATGTTGCCAATCATCTTCTTTGCAGTGATTTTTGGTATCGGTCTTGGATCATTATCTAAAGAAACCAAACAGCCTTTAATCGATGTATTAAAAGCTGTTTCTGAAACCATGTTTAAAGTAACGCATATGATCATGATGTTTGCACCGTTTGGTGTTTTCGGCTTGATCGCTGCCACTGTCGCAAACTTTGGTTTCAGTTCTTTATTGCCACTGATTAAACTGGCAGTATTGGTTTATGCAGCAATTCTATTCTTTATCTTTATCGTGCTTGGTTTTGTGGCTAAATTCTGTGGTTTCAGTATTTGGACAATTATCAAAATCTTAAAAGATGAATTGATACTTGCTTATTCGACTGCAAGCTCTGAAACCGTTTTACCTCGTATGATGGAAAAAATGGAAGCTTATGGTGCGCCTAAGTCAATCACCAGTTTCGTTGTACCGATTGGTTATTCATTTAACCTAGATGGTTCTACGCTTTACCAAAGTATTGCGGCAATCTTTATTGCTCAACTTTATGGTATTGATTTAACCATCACACAACAAATTGTTTTAGTGCTTACACTGATGATTACCTCTAAAGGGATCGCAGGTGTTCCAGGCGTGTCTTTCGTTGTGCTACTGGCAACATTGGGCAGTGTGGGTATTCCACTAGAAGGTTTGGCATTTATTGCGGGTATTGACCGTATCTTAGATATGGCACGTACAGTATTAAATGTAATTGGTAACGCACTTGCTGTTCTTGTAATCAGTAAATGGGAAGGCAAATTCGATACTGAAAAACAAAAATCTTATAATTTTGATGCCACACATTAATTTTTTAAGATGACTAAAACCACCTTTGGGTGGTTTTTTTATGCATATAGTCAAACCGTCTAATGATTCATACAAGTACTTTGCGATCAATCATTGATATTCAATAACCTATATACTCCTTAGAAGATTTTGATCATTCATATGGTAATCCCCCCTCAAAATAATTGAACTCAAAAGTAGAAAATCGAATAATCCTGTTCAAGGAGATTTTTTATGAAAACATCTAAATATTCAGACAGCTTAATCATAAGCATTTTAAAACAAGCTGAATCAGGAACACCCGTGCCTAACTTATGCCGTGAACATGGTATGAGTTCCGCTACATTTTATAAATGGAAAGCGAAATATGGAGGTATGGATATTTCAATGATGACACGACTTAAAGAATTAGAGGCTGAAAATGCTCGTCTGAAACGTATGTATGCTGACGAACGTCTTAAAGCAGATATTCTTCAGGATGCACTGTCAAAGAAGTTATAAAGCCTGTACAACGTAAATCTCTTGCTCAGCGAGCCGTTGAACAATTCAAGATTTCAGTGAGTAAAGCTTGCTTCATCTTTCAACTTAGTCAAACCTGTTATCGTTATAAAGCTCAATTAGATGAGCAAAATAAGATGATTGCAGACTGGCTACTGAAGCTCACCAACGAGAATAATACTTGGGGCTTTCAGCTTTGCTTCTTGTACCTACGTAATGTCAAAGGCTACTCATGGAACCACAAACGTGTTTATCGAATTTATAAGGAGCTTGAGCTTAACCTACGAATTAAACCAAACAAACGCATTCAGCGAATAAAGCCTGAACCGCTTACAGTACCATCAGCACCAAATGAATCGTGGTCAATGGACTTTATGCATGACCAATTGAGTGAGGGTCGCAGTTACCGAATTCACAATGTTATTGATGATTATAACCGTGAGTCACTGGATATATTGATTGATTTTTCTTTGCCAGCTCAACGAGTGCTGAGGGGATTAGACCAATTAATTGCATGGCGAGGTAAGCCAAAGCGTATCCGTAGTGATAATGGACCCGAGTATGTTAGTGATTTAATGCAAGCGTGGTGTACTCAACATGGAATTGAGCATGTGTTTACTCAACCAGGTCATCCACAACAGAATGCTTATGTTGAACGCTTCAACAGGACGGTTAGATATGAATGTTTGAATCAATATTTATTTCGAGAGCTTGAAGAAGTTGAAGACTATACAACGATATGGCAACACTTTTATAATCATGAACGACCACATATGTCAGTTGATGGTAAACCACCTAAATTTAAACAATCATAAGGACTTTGCCTTTCTACTTATAAAATCAATTAAAAATGGGAGTATTACCATATATTTTGTCCTTTTGAATCATTGATGGTCTTGCTATCGTGAGGCGACATGAATGTCGCCATGTTGAGCGGAGCTATATGAGCAAAAAACAAAGCATTGCTTTGTTTGCAGCACAAGACCCCTGTTAAACGGAAGATTTTTGTTACTTTTCATCTCTGAAAAGCAAAGTATCGCCTGCGCAAAACGGTTTAAACTTTGGAGGTAAAGCTTGGCAGTGCATGCTTTAGGTTATCAAACAATATCTCAATAGCATTCATTTTAGTGATCAAGAGAAATGATATTTTACTGTCTGAATTTTTCATCAAGTTGACCATATCTGTTAAATGCTTAGGAGAGAACAAGCTTTATTATGAGTTATTTACCTTTAAGTATGATAATCAGCATTAATATTTAACATCTTAGCACTGATAAGCATATTGTCTTGATGGTGTATTACCCTGCTTTAAAATAATTTTAATCTGCTCATTTTTAGTGACAACAATAAAATCTTGAGTGATATAGCCTTCTTTTGCCGCACATAAATGCCAATCGTAAAACTGCACACCATGAATCATTAGACTTTCAACTTTCCATTGCGCTTGCTTTTCAAAGTTTACGACGCCTATTTGGTTGCTATACTTTTCATCATATTGGTCATCTATTTTTGCTGGACGTACACTGGTCACTAAGACGACTTTTACTTTAGGAATAGCGACTCCCCGTTCATTTACAACATTTACAGTCAGTTGCGGCTTTTGTGTTTTATAAACAGGAAAACATCCTGTTAAAAAGATGAAAAAGGGAATTAAAAAAATATTTTTGTCCATACATTCATCTTCCTTAAAATCGAAATATCTATTAAAAGACTGTTTCTTTATTGACAATTACCTTTCTACTCGACGTATATGAGTTGGACACTTTTGATTTACTTCAAAGTCTTGCAATTTTTCTAAATGGATCTCAAGATTACTTTGGTCCTTAATCGTATGTGTTTGCAGTTTATAACCCTCTTTAGAGATACAAATCGACCAAAAATACTGTCTATTTGTTCCCATATTTAATGTCAACGATTTTCTAATATCAAAATATGCCATCCCATTTTCAGTATATTGGGACTTATATGTTTGAGTCATCTTTCCATCTTTTAATATTGTTGCTAAAACGACATGGGCTTGATCGACTAATCTCCCATCTGAATCTTTTACAATCAGATTAATTTTAGGCTCTGTCATCACTATATATGGAAAACAGCCAGTTAAAGCAATTATAAAAGTAATTAAAAATATAGCTCTATTCATGATTTAACTTGTATAACCACAACTTAATTTTGAATTTCCTTGAGGTGTTTCATCTATAGCATTTTCGATATTCCATTCATCACCTACAACCTTACGTAAATGATAAAGTACTGTGGTTGGCTCCACTCGAAATACAAAATAATAGCCCTTGGATTGCGTATTTGCCAATTGATGTTTTTGTAATGCAATTTTGATTAGTCGAACCCCAAAAACATCAGTATCAACCGCAAAATCATCCTGTTCAGTATGTGCTGTTTTATAATACTGATGACCTTGTATTCCCACATAAGTATGCCCTCCAATCGTCATCATTTGTTTTGATTTATTTAATTTGACCTGCTTTGGTCCATTTGCGCTAAAGTCACGCAATAATACTGCAATTTTGCTTTCAGGCTTTTGAAAAATCATGTCGCAATTCAAAGCTTTGATGTCAATTAATGATCCAATTTGAACTTCTTGAGCATGCGTAAATTGCAATCCAAAAAGTATTGAAATCGCAAAGATTATTCTTGTCATATCGAAATCCTATTTTATTTACTCTCATTATTTCTTCAGCGCGATAAGCTTGTCTGATATTTAAAATAATATTATTTGTGAAAGTATAGCGTTAAATATTTTTTGAAATAAGATTAACTTTATAAATCATCATTTTTTTTATCATTTGCATATACTTAGCATCATTTATAAAAATTATATGCAAAAACCACAATCAAGTGGCTTTTGCGATTAAATGTGAATAAAAGCATTGTTTAAGCAATAAAATATGCGCTCAAAATAATCACTATTTGTAGCAGTAAAACTGCACCAAACCATTTCCATCCTTTTTGGCGAAGGATGACCTTTTCTGCTGTTGAATAATTTACTGTTCTTATCATTTTATCACCTCATTCTTGCTACATGTTGGAACACCTTTGGGGCAAAACATTGGTCTTTTAATAGACAATTTATAACAAGCAAGAAATAAACCAACTCAAAAAATGTAACAATTTATCAATGCAGGCATAAATTTTTTCGATACTTAGCAGTAAAGGTCTTATTGCTCGATGGATACCTCCCTAGCAATATTCCTTATTGAATCCATTTAATATGAAATCAACGATATCTATTCGAATTCAAAAAATCATCAATTAAAAAAGCCCCTTACGGGGCTTTTACAATTCGTTGGTATAGATCTAATTAACCAATAAACTTACGTGCATTACGGAACATACGTAACCATGCACCATCTTCAGTCCATTCTTCAGGTTTCCAAGAGTGTTGAACTGCACGGAAATTCCGTTCAGGGTGTGGCATCATAATGCTGGCACGACCATCTTTTGAGGTTACACCAGAAATTCCTTCAGGCGAGCCATTCGGGTTCAATGGATACTGTTGAGTTGCATTACCCAAGCTATCGACATAACGTAAAATAACTTGATTACCCGCATTGAGTGAAGCAAAGTTTTCCGCAGAAGTTTCTGCACGACCTTCACCATGTGCAACAGCAATTGGTAAAATAGAACCTTCCATACCTTCTAAAAGAATAGAAGGCGTTTTTTCAACTTTTACATTGACTACACGTGCTTCAAATACTTCTGAAGTATTACGACGGAAACGTGGCCAGTTGTCTGCACCTGGAATCAGTGGTGCAAGCTGTGCCAACATTTGGCAACCATTACAAATACCTACGGAGAAAGTATTGTCACGATTAAAGAATTTTTCAAATTGATCACGCAACTTCGTATTGAACAATACAGATTTAGCCCAACCACCACCTGCACCTAAAACGTCACCATAAGAGAAGCCACCGCAAGCAACCAAACCTTCAAAATCATCTAAATCAACACGACCTGAAAGTAAATCACTCATGTGGACATCAACAGTATTGAAGCCGACTTTATCAAATGCAGCAGCCATTTCCACATGACCGTTAACGCCCTGTTCACGTAGAATCATCATGTTTGGACGACGTTCGTTGATATATGGCGCTTCAACAGGTTCATTTAAATCAAATGTTGGTAATGCGATTAAGCCTTTATGCTCACGGTCGCCAATCAATGCAAACTCAGAGTCAGCAGTTTCTACATTATCACGCAAACGCTGGATTTGATGAGAAACTTCAGTCCAAGCTTGTTGTAATTCAGCACGCTCTAGCACTAGACCATTGACAGTAAGCTGATCAGAATCGTTGACTGTACCGACTACAGCAATCGCATCTCTTAAGCTTGAGACTGCAACCTCATCAGCCAAAGTTGCCCAATCTGCTTGAGAAATTTGCAATACTGCACCGATTTCTTCAGCAAATAAGCTTTCATTCGTTTGGTTTTCAAGTGACACACCTAAGCGTGAAGCAAACATCATTTCAGCAACAGTTGCCAATAGACCACCATCACCAATGTCATGATAAGCCTTGATTAAACCACGGTTATTCCAGTCTTGTACTAAAGCAAAGAATGCTTTGAAATCGTCAAAACTGTCAACATCTGGCGTTACAGAACCAATTGCTTTATATACCTGAGCAAGAATCGAACCGCCTAAACGGAACTGACCTTTAGATAAATCAATACGGACTAAAACGGAGTCTTCATTTTTCAATTCAGGGGTTAAAGTTTTACGTACATCTAATACAGGTGCAAATGCAGTGATGACACCTGACATTGGTGAAGTGACTGCTTTATCTTCACCTTGATCATTCCAAGTGGTACGCATAGACAGTGAGTCTTTACCAACAGGGATCGCAATACCCAAGGCAGGACACATTTCCATACCAATGGCTTTTACACCTTCAAATAATGCTTGATCTTCACCTTTTTGACCTGCTGCCGCCATCCAGTTTGCTGATAATTTAATATCGCTGATCTGTTCAATATTGGCACACATGATATTGCTGATTGCTTCGGCAACTGCTAAACGTGCAGAAGCGGCAGGATTTAACAATGCGACTGGTGGACGTTCTCCCATTGCCATTGCTTCACCGGTATAACCTTGCAAACTGGTTGTGGTTACTGCGGCATCGGCAACAGGAACTTGCCAGCGACCCACCATTTGATCACGTGCAACCATACCTGTGATCGAACGGTCACCGATGGTAATTAGAAAAGATTTAGACGCAACAGTTGGATTTTTCAATACACGGAAAATTGCATCTTTCAAGTCAACTTTAGAAGCATCGAATGCATTGCCTTTACGTTCAATTGTTTCATATGAACGGCTCATACGTGGTGTACCACCAAGCATGACTTGCATTGGCATATCCACTGCTTTGTTATCAAACAATGGATCATTCACAGTAAGTTGACGTGCTTCTGTTGCTTCCCCTAATACTGCAAATGGGCAACGTTCACGTGCACAGATTGATTCAAACAACTCTAATGATTCAGGTTTGATTGCCAACACATAGCGTTCTTGTGCTTCGTTTGACCAGATTTCCATTGGCGACATGCCTGGTTCTAATGATGGAATTTTACGAAGATCGAGAATTGCACCTAATTCATGGTCGTTGACCAATTCAGGCATTGCATTGGAAATACCGCCAGCACCAACATCATGCACAGATACGATCGGGTTAAAATCTTCCATTCTCCAACATGCATCGATCACTTCTTGACAACGACGTTCCATTTCTGGGTTTTCACGTTGAACCGAGGCAAAATCTAAATTTTCACCTAATTTACCACTGTCTACAGAAGATGCTGCACCACCGCCTAAGCCGATCAGCATTGCAGGACCGCCTAAGACGATCAGTAAATCACCAGGTTGAATCGCATCTTTTTCGACATGATCAGGGCGAATGTTACCATAACCGCCTGCAATCATGATCGGTTTATGGAAACCTTTTACTTCACCATTTACGTTTTGTTCAAAAGTACGGAAGTAACCATTAAGTGCGGGACGACCAAATTCATTATTGAATGCAGCACCACCCAATGGACCATCAATCATGATTTGAAGTGGTGAAGCCATACGTGATGGTTTACCGTAATTCTCTTCCCAAGGTTGTTCAAAACCCGGAATATTCAGGTTAGACACCGTAAAGCCTGTTAAACCAGCTTTTGGTTTACCACCACGACCAGTTGCACCTTCATCACGAATTTCACCACCTGAACCTGTTGCCGCGCCAGCAAATGGTGCGATTGCAGTTGGATGGTTATGGGTTTCCACTTTCATTAAGATGTGTGCAGCTTGGCTCTTATATTTATAAACATAGTGCCCAGTTGCTTCATCTTTTTTAGGATAAAAACGTTGCGTATCAAAACCAACAATCACCGATGCATTATCTTTATAGGCTGATAATACGTCTGTCGGAGATTCTTTATAGGTATTTTTAATCATTTGGAACAATGACAATGGTTGTTTTTCACCATCAATTGTCCATTCAGAACCAAAAATTTTGTGACGACAGTGTTCTGAGTTTGCTTGAGCAAACATCATCAACTCGATGTCGTGTGGGTTACGACCTAATTTATTAAATGCTGCTGTTAAATAATCAATTTCTTCATCTGATAATGCAAAACCGAATTCAGAGTTCGCTTTAACCAATGCATCTTTACCTTGACCTAAGATATCAATTGAGTTTAACGGCTTAGGTGCAGTTTCTGAGAACAATGCGGATGCATCATCAATTTTATTGAAAACGCTTTCTGTCATACGGTCATGTAAAACTTGTTTCACTTCTTCAGATACTTCAGAAATACCCTTTAAAGTAAACAAAACACCGCGTTCTAAGCGGTGTACAGGCGTATTACAATTGGCAAAAATATCGGTTGCCTTAGACGACCACGGCGAAATTGTACCGACACGTGGCGTGACTAAAATCTGTACTTCATCACTGGTTGCCTGATGTAGTTCAAACGATGCACCATCGTTTAAAAGCTGTAAAGCAGATTGCTGTTGTTGCTCGTTGAGCGCTTGGTCGAAAAGGTAAACCCATTGGCTTTCTATTGATTGAACAGAACTGATTGACGCAAGGCGTGTTAATAGTTGTGTTTGCTTAAAAGAAGAGTGTGCAGGTGCACCGGCAACGATAAACATGCTGTTTTTGGCTCCACGGGCAGGCTTTGGCAACCTACCTCAATGTGACTTGAAGAGAGCGCATATTCTACTGTGAAAGCAAGATTTCAGCTAGTCATATCCAACTTAAAAAATGCTGAAATCTTGCTTTTAAACATTCGATTTACTTTGACTTTCGTCTTTAAACATGATTCGTAACAATTGAATTATTGAGCACGATAACTAGACTCGCCTGTTTTCGGATCTTCTTTTGCGATGATTCCACTTTTTTGATAAAAAACTTTTCCACATGAAATATCTGGTTCAATTTCCCCATCAATTGCATAGGACAATTCAACATTTACATGTCTTAAATCGGGATTTTTGGGTACAGAATCTATAAAAAATACATCTAAACTTTCCATGTTATAGCAAACATAAATTTTTTCAGGATGTGCGTTTTTATTCAGATCAATTGTATAAAGGTGGTCTGCTGTTTCTGTCATCCTGTCTAATTTGAGGGCAACCGTATTCACTAGATCACCATCATGATCTATCGCATAAGCATATTTTGCTGTTTCATTTTGATAACCTTCATTGCAGTTTTTTATTGGTTGTCCAATTTTTACTTTGCTTGGCGTAATATCCTCTGCAGTAAATTTAGATTTTCCATTCAACATACTGCTCGGTATGACGCTCCAATACACTTTTCCTTGTGCATCTGGATCATCTGTCCAGATACAATTACTGGTCAGATGACCATCTGAGGTTTTCTGAAAAGCAAAAGTTGCTAAAGCTTGATCTGCTGGTTCAGGCTTCACAGGAATGCTTTCTTCGATTTCAAATTTACTCTCTTCGGTTTTTTTCTGAGTTTCGATTTGCTTATTTTGGCTGCTTAAGTTTTTATCAGTTTGATTACATCCTGACAAAAAAATTATGAATAGCAATATAAATTTATTATTCACTGAATACCCTTCATTATTATTTTGCGTTATTTTGACAACATACGTTGCATAGTCGGTGAATCATAGCTATAAATCCCTAAGGTTGGATCAAATTCTACTCTATTTATCTGATTTTTATCTTCCAGTTTATAGTTAGAAAAAATAAATTTATTACCTTTATATTGGATCTTTATTGGATAATATGATTGGCCTTTTACAGGAATAAAAGAAAGTTTTGAATCAAACTTGTGCGCTTTAGGTCTATAAAACATTTCTGTTGTGTCCTCACTCGCATTTGAGACTAAATAGCTTCGTAGAAACTCATCCTCTTTCAGACTTAAGACGTACCAATCTGAGTACTGTGCTCCATTATTTGTTATCGCATATAATCTGAAAAAACTTCCCTTCCTATCTGCGCCAATTAACCTAATATTTGAAGCAATTTCAGGTACACTCAACTTACTTAGGGAGATTTCAAATCCTTCATAAGAATCGATGCCTTCATAATTTATTGGTGTTCGAGTAACCAATTGATATTTTCCAGTTTTTAATTGCTTAAATAGATAAAGTTCCAATTTAGGATCTGTAATGCGTATTTCTCGTCCAGTACCGTTCATTTTAAATATTTCGACTGGAAGTAAAAAACGCTTTTCCTTTTTTATATTTCTGAATTTAATAACTTTATGGGGGAAAACGACGATATTTTTCTCAATGAGTTTTTTACCCTCAACACAATTACATTTTTCATAGTATTTATATTGAACAGCAGTAAATAACTTTGTATTTGAATGTGAAAATTGTGAATCATTCATTTGTACAATCTCAAATGGATACAAAGTTTTAACTATATTCTTGAGTTCAAAACTTTCTAATTCTATTTGTTTCATCTCATCTGCATTAAATACCTGATTTTGCCCAGTTTGCTTGTGAGGATAAAATGTGTAATCAATTATTGTACGTTCTTCAAATGAGCGTAGCCCCAATGCATTTTCGGTAGTAGAAATTTCTTTTGAAGGATCAATAATAGAATAGTCTTTAGCATGGGCATAAATGATTGCTAAACATAAAATAACCACAAAACTTATGAATTGATTTATTAAAGTCATTTACTAAACCTAATTATTTATCATTTATAAATCATAATTTTAGCATTTATTTTTTAAATTACTCAATCACTGTAAAATTAAAGTCAAATTGGTAATACTCTTATTTTTAGTTAATTTAATAAATAGAAAGCCAAAGCCCCTATAATTGTTTAAATTTAGGTGGTTTACCAGACATATAGGTCATTCTGATTGCATCCTGCTATGTTTCTCATATGAAAATAAATCAACAACATGACAACTTATGTCGCCCAGCTCTAGTACATCTTCCATAAATTTGGCATCATACAATTAACGAAAAAATGATAAATGATAAATGACTCAAATGCGTTGGTTAGAACTTCTCTCAACTGTTCGTTTAGGAAGTAAGAAACAAAGTACAGAACAAGCACGAAGCCCTTTTCATAAAGACTATGACCGCATTATATTTTCACAAAGTTTTAGACAACTGAATCGTAAAACTCAAGTCCATCCACTGACTCAACACGATGGTATCCATACACGACTCACGCACTCTCTAGAAGTTTCATGTATTGGTCGTTCATTGGGTATGCTGGCAGCCGAAAAAATACAAAAAGAACTTCCAATCTGGATTTCCCCAGCCGATGTTGGCGCAATCATACAAGCAGCATGTTTAGCACATGATATTGGCAATCCACCTTTTGGGCATGCTGGTGAATATGCCATTCGTGAATGGTTTGACGATGCAGCACATACTGATTTTTTAAAAGACTTAAGTTCTGAACAACAAGCAGATGTTCGTCAGTTTGAGGGTAATGCGCAAGGATTACGTTTGCTGACCAAAATTGACTACCATCCTCATGATGGAGGAATGCGCTTAACTTACGCAACGTTAGGAGCTTACTTAAAGTATCCGTGGTTATCCCAAACCATAGAATCTCAAGGTAATACACCTGCTAGTAAACGGGCAAAATTTGGCTGTTATCAAGCTGAGAAAGAAATCCTCAAACAAATTGCAGACCAACTTGGCTTAATTCAATTAGGTGAATATCGCTGGTGTCGCCATCCTTTAACCTATTTATTAGAAGCTGCAGATGATATTTGCTATGCCTTAATTGATTTAGAAGACGGGATTATTCTCAACATGCTTTCTTATGAAGAAGTTGAACCTATTTTTCTTGATTTATTAGGAGATTTTGGTATACCTGCTGAATTAAATATGCCCTACACCACTTGGCAACAAAAGATTGCAGCATTACGTGGTCGTGTGATGAAACGTTTGGTTGAAGAAGTCACGACTGCTTTTGTAAAGCAACATTTCCAAATTATATCAGGACAACTCAAAGGCTCTTTATTGCAATACTGTTCTGAAGATATTGAACTGGGAATAGATCGTGCCAAAAACCTCGCTCGTGAAAAGATCTTTGAACATCCACAAAAGTCAGGGTTGGAAATTATTGCACATCAAAGCCTGCAACATATCTTAGATGCATTTATTCCACTGACCACACCACATAAAACTTTAAGTTTTAAAGATGGCCGCTTGATGTCCATTTTAGAACGTTTTGGCGCTCGCTTTAGTGATAACCACTATGACAATATTATGCAAGTTCTTGATATTGTCAGTAAGTTCTCAGATCACCAAGCCTATAATTTGGCGCAAGAACTTCAAGGGAATAAGGTAGGGTTTTTCTGATGACATCACGCTATATTGATGATGGAGTGTATAAATCTCAGTTTATTTTTGCCGATCAATGGGTGCATTGCCCTGACTGCGAAACCCCAGGAGTCATCCATTATCAAAAGTTAGACAAAACAACGTTCAGTTGTGAATGCACGTCGCATTTTGTATTTACATGTCGTAAATGCAACCGTCACTTAGACAGTCATTCTAAAGAATACAATAAAGAATTTAATGGTCATTACTATGTTTATGTTACCGAACGCTGTCATTTTTGTGGTGGAACTCAACTCAGTGTAAACCAGAAAATATATCATCTTAAAAATCCAGTGACACATATAAAGGCAATTTGTCCTATATGCAATAAAACTTCTCAACTCAGCGTAAAACCACGAGATATCGACTATGCCAACGCAAATCGACTTAAGCATACGCAATTTGGGCTTAAACTGTATTTGACTGCGCATACCCGACTTGGCAATCTCTACATACACAATCCTGAGCATTTACAAGTACTCAAATCCTTTATTCTCGCTGATTTACGTGAAAGAACACAAAATACAGGAAATTCCAGTTATTTTTCTCGCTTACCTGCTTGGATAAAATCTGCACGAAATCGTAAAGAAATCCTCAAAGCAATTTTGCGTTTAGAGCAAATGGCATCTACTATTCAACCATGAACAAAATTAAGTGAACCAATGCAATGATCGGATGTCTTATCGGTGAAGTCTTCGCTTTAGAAGCACCAACAGTACTTTTAAATGTTAATGGAGTGGGCTATGAAATTGACACCCCACTTTCAACATTTTGCCAACTGCAAAAAGGACAACAGGTCACCTTATGGACGCATTTAGCTGTTCGTGAAGATGCTCAATTGTTATATGGCTTTTCAAACGCGCAAGAAAAAACCATTTTTCGTACCCTACTCAAAGTAAACGGTGTGGGTCCTAAAATGGCTTTGGGTATTCTTTCTACCTTAAGTGTAGAAATGTTAGTGCATACTGTTGAAAATGGTGACGTCAAAACTTTGGTTAAAGTTCCAGGTGTCGGTACCAAAACAGCGGAACGCTTAATGATTGAACTTCGTGATCGTTTTAAGGCATTTTCGACAGGCAGCACTTCAAATAACTCGACTACAGCTCAAATACAATTTACAGGTAATTCTGCTGTTGCTGAAGCTGAAGCAGCATTACAATCGTTAGGTTATAAACCTTTAGAAGCACAAAAACTGATTAATGCCGTGAAAGCAGACTATACTGAAGCAAGCGACATCATCCGTGCTGCACTCAAATCCATGAATAAATAAGACAGATCAAAATACTCATGCAAGACCGTTTAATTAGTGGGACTGAAAAACCTGAAGATCATTTTGATCGTGCCATACGCCCAACATCATTGGATGACTACATCGGTCAGCCTGTAGTCCGTGAGCAAATGGAAATCTTTATTGGCGCTGCACGTGGTCGTGGTGAAGCACTTGATCATACTTTGATATTTGGTCCACCGGGTTTAGGTAAAACCACTTTAGCCAATATCATCGCACGTGAAATGGGAGGTAATCTAAAATCAACCTCTGGTCCTGTTTTGGAGCGCGCAGGTGATTTGGCAGCCATGCTGACCAATCTTGAAGAAGGCGATGTGCTCTTTATTGATGAAATTCATCGCCTTTCGCCTGTAATTGAAGAAATCCTTTATCCTGCCATGGAAGATTATCAGCTTGATATTATGATCGGTGAAGGTCCAGCCGCACGTTCAATTAAGCTAGATTTGCCACCATTTACCTTGGTTGCCGCAACAACTCGTGCAGGTCTACTCACTTCTCCATTACGTGATCGTTTTGGGATTGTGCAACGTCTTGAGTTCTATTCCGTTGAAGATTTAACCCACATTGTGGCTCGTTCAGCACATTTAATGGATGTGCCTACTACACCTGATGGTGCAAAAGAGATCGCTCGAAGAGCACGTGGAACACCTCGTATTGCCAACCGTTTATTACGTCGTGTGCGAGACTATGCACAAGTCAAAGGAACAGGTGAAGTCACTCAAGAAATGGCGCAACGTGCCTTAGATATGCTGAATGTTGATAAAGATGGGTTAGATACACTCGATCGTCGTTATTTGTCGATGTTATTAGAACGCTTTGATGGTGGTCCAGCAGGTGTTGAAGCTTTAGCCGCTGCGATGGCTGAAGATTCTGGTACTTTAGAAGATGTGATTGAACCTTATTTGATTCAGCAAGGCTATGCGATGCGTACAGCACGCGGACGTATTGCGACTAATCAAGCTTATTTGCAATTTGGTATGACGCCCCCCGAATCCAAGTAAGTTAGATCGGGAATATTAAATATTCCCGATCCCTATTGATGGTTTTGTATCCATCAAGATAAAAATTCTTTGGATTAATTTTAAATACAAAAAATCAATGCTTTAATTTATAAAATATCGAAACTCTATCAGGATAAAGTTTCGATATAAGCTCATGCTAGAATTTAAAGGTAGTACTCAATTGAACTCGACGACCTTCTTGCGTGTTGCTGTACTGATTATAATAAAGTGAACCTACTTTTTGATAATCAATAAAGTTTTTATCAAATACATTGTATAAGCCTACTCCGATATCCAACTTCTCATTTACATTAAAGTTTGATCCTACGTGCATTAAAGCATAGGCTTTAAAATCACCGAGGGCATCATATACCCCCTTTTCGGTTGCTGTTAAATTATTATAGCTAGACGTATAACGCGCACGTTCACTTCGGTATTCACCCCTCGCCCATAATTGAATTTTATCATCGGCTTGCCATTTCATTGATGCATTCACAATATGTTTAGGCGTATCGTTTAAAGGTGGATTTCCCAGTGCTTTATCCTGAATTTCCGTTTCAGTCCATGTATAGTTCAATCCCAATTTCCAAGTCGGCACGAACTCCCAATTTAAACCAGTTTCAATACCATAAATATCAGCTTTTTGCGCATTGATTGGACGTCTAACGCTCCAAGTACGTGAACCTGTATCACCAGATTGCATTAACCATGATGTACCAATGCTTGCCATATATTTTTCACAATCAGCTTTTATTATAGCGTCCTTGGCATCACAGGTTCTCTCTGTAGGACCAGTAACAATCTTATCTTTTACCTGACTGTAAAATGCAGTGATATTGGCATCAAAATTGGATTGATTATTAAAATAAGTACCGAACTCAAGATTACGACTTGTTTCTGGTTTTAGATTAGGGTTACCAAAAAGTGGCGTTCGCCCTTGTCCACCAACATTATAAATCCCATTGGTCAAACGTTCTAAGCGAGGTGCTTTATATCCCTCACTATAACCACCTTTAAGGGTCCAATTATCATTTGCATTCCATACCAAATAGGTTCTAGGTGTCCAAAAGGAGCCAAAGGTATCATGATTATCAAAACGCAAACCCGTTGTGAGAGCCAAACTTGGAGTAAGTGCCCATGTATCTTCTGCAAAAACACCAATCTGTTTAAAAGAAACGTCTTTATTTACCCTTAATCCATCTTTAATACTGGCATCCCACCATTGTCCACCGAGGGTAATGTTGTGTGCATCAAAATATTGCGTCGCTAATTTAGTATCAAAAATCGTATCTTTACTCTCTAAAAGTCGAGGGTTAATTGCGTTTGAACCTGCTTGTGCACGGGATGGAATAAGTCGACCTATTGTTTCGGTCTGGGTATTACTAATACTCGAATCTAAAGTCCCTATCTTATTACGCCATGTATGCGCAAGTACGGTTCGATTTCGGTTAAATTCTTTTGCTTTGTCGTAGCCACCATTTGCACCAAGCGTACCCAGTTGCCCCTTACTGTTATCGTACCATTGATCTGTTTTTTCATACTCTAAAGAAAGATCATGCTGCTTGGTTGGTGTTAGTGTTAAACGAGCACCAATCGTATCAATATCCGATTTAGTCGGATTATTCCCCATTCCTAGCTCTACAACGTTATCATTCTGATCGAGATAGCCTACATTGGACTGGCTCCGTTCAGCTTTACGGGTGCGAAGTTGTATACCTAGTAAGTCTTTAATAATTGGACCAGTAATAAAAGAATCTACAGCACGTTGATTACCAAAGCTTGAACTATTTGGCAGTAAGGTTGCTTCTATGGTTGAACTACCTGTCCATTCATTGGATACTTTTTTAGTAATGATATTGACAACACCCCCCATTGCATCTGATCCATAAAGTGTTGAAGCAGGTCCTCGAATCACCTCAATCCGTTCAATTGCTGAAATCGGTGGGATAAAACTATTGTTGGATTCACCGAATCCATTGGGAGTAATATCTCCTGTACTGTTTTGACGGCGACCATCGATTAGCACCAAAGAATATTCAGCATCCATTCCTCGAATTCGAATATTCAGTCCCCCTGTTTTTCCAGCTTGAGGGCTAATATCAACACCTTCAATATCGACTAACGCGTCTGCAATAGAGTTTATACGTTTATCTTTTAAATCTTTTTCGGTAATCACCGTAATACTGGCTGGTGCATCTTTTAACTTTTGCTCGTAGCCTGCAGCTGAAACAACAATAGTGGCAAGTTGTTGAGCAGAATTCACTTCTGCATTGTTATTTGCATAGACTGTGCTTGTTGTAATACCTAAAAGCGCTATCGAAACAGGACGAAGATTAAACTTTCTCATACATAAAATTCCATGGGATGGACGAGATCAGATTTGAAAAATATGCAAACATAAATAATAAGTATTCTCATTTGCATCAAAAGCCGTACAAAACTTATCAGAAATAGTGAAGAATTAATACATTTAAAATTAAATATTACTTAAATGTAATTTTCAGAATCATAAATAGACTGCAATCAATGCTTATCTTTCTTATTATCTACAACAAATCATATTCCAAGTTATGACAGCTTGATGAGCAATAGCCTCATCACGCTTATAACAGCGATTTAATAATCAATGCCGCTTGATGAATTGCCAGACTTGCTCCATGGGATTCAATTCTGGGGAATAGGGAGTTAATTTTAATCAGATAACATTGTCTTAATTGAGTGAAGGTTGATGCTTGATGATCCACCAAAAAAATTTTTAACAGTCCATATTTAGGCTGGATATACTGTTAAATTTATGTTGTGCTTAAGTGTTAGGCTCGCTGTATTTTTTATGGAGATACCATAAAAAATCATTGCAGAAACTGAGCTATTATGCTCTTCTTCAATAATCATTAAGATTTTTTTTTCATTATTCACTTTTTCAAAACAGTGAAAAGCCTATCTATGCCCTAATTCAGGTTGCTCACGTTCAATCCATTTCTGATAGCTAATACTGATATTAAAAAAATTCATACCGACCGCAAGCCCTATAGATAACAAACTAATTGATATTGCTTTTGTGTTTCTGAGCAATAGTGATAATGCAAATAAAACAACCGATGAGCCTACAAAAAACATATCTATAGATATGGCATAGTGATTATTTCTTGTCATAAATGAAAGTATATAAACTAAAAATATACCAAACAGATTTAAAGTAGAAAGCCAAAATAATATTTTTAATTTCATGAAATTACTTCTTTTTCTCAACAATTAAGGCAGGGATTTTTTCAGCACCAAAGAAGTATTAAAACTTATACTTTTTCTTTAATAAAATTTCTATGATTAAAACTATGGGAGTCGTTATATAAAGCTTTAAAATTACAATTAAATATCCCATTACTAACGCATAATCAATAGGTCTTAACTCCATCTCAGGTTTATTAAATTTAAGAACAATCAAGGTAATAAAAAAACTAGAAATAAAAATTGATAAGAATGCTTTAACTGAGAAATATTTAATGAAATTACCCATAAAAAATAATATGTTTGAACAAATAAAAACAAGAAGTATATATATAAAAAAATTTTCTTTAATTAACGCCCTATCTATAAAATTGTATGAAAAAATAAAACCTATAAGTAGTTGAGTATTTAAAACAATATAACTTACATATTTATTCATAAGCAGACCCTAATTTCCTGTTATGATTTTTAAAGGTTTTGAAATTTTATCCATTTCCTTTTTTAAATTAGAAGGAAGAAAAATACCAGATGGTATATTCTTAAAAATACCAACTCCAGATATTGCACCAGAGGTACATTGAGTACAATTTAAAACTGGTCCACAGCCAACTTGATTTAGAATATTTTCTTCAATTTGATAGAACTCTTTTCTAGATACATAAAATGAATACAAATAAACTCTCTCACCATTAATTAACTGATATTCAAGATATTTTTTAAAAACGTCATGCTGTTTACCTAAGTCATCAACAGGGAATAATCCTAAAGATCCTCCCGAAATACCAGGATAATGAAAGCTACCATTAGGGTCATAAATTTCAAATGTATTTGGTCCTATCAATAACATCCCAGCATGTGTGCCAAGGATAACTGTATTGTCATTGACCATAATGGTTATTCTATAGTTTGTTTTAATCCCTATTTTAACTGGGGCTTTAGCTTCTGTTCCTGACATTGTAAGTGTTTTATTAAAAATGTTCATCTAAAAAATCATCTAAGTTAAAGAAATTATTAACAATCTCTATTTTAAGTTTTTCAGCACGATTAGTATTTTGTAGTGATGATATTAAACCATTCTCATCAGTAACCCCCTCTTCTATACGTCCGTTCTCTCTATGTATCTTGTAGGGCATATTTGCAATAATGCTACTTGTTTCCACATCAATCAGCATAAATTCATCAGAAAAAAGCTGTTCATTCATCAATTGTATTATTTTCATTATTGAACTATTTTGCAGACCTCTACAACGAACAGCCAAATCAGATATTTTTATGTATTTAGCCCCACAAGTTGAAGTATCACCAGCCACAATAAGATTGCGACCATTAACTTGTATAAATCCTCTTTGTGTTGCAATAGCCTTAGATAAAACTTTACATTTTGGGCAATAATGTGTCATCCCTTCAAGATGAACACCCTTGCCTTCAACGATCCAAGAATCATCACCTTCGAGAATTCGCCCACCATGGTCAGTAAAGCAATCTTTTGTTATAAATGCTTGCATCTTTGATTACCTCAAAATAAATAATTGAAATTACTAAATTTAAAACTTATTTTCTTTTTATAAAAATACCTAAAAGCGCAATTGTATTTGGTCAAAGATTAAAATTTGTCATACATAAAATTCCATGAGATTGACGAGATCAGATTTGAGAAATATGCAAAAAAAAATAATAAGAATTCTCGTTTGCATCAAAACCATACAAAAATTATCAGAGATAGTGAAGAATTAATACATTTAAAATTTAATATTACTTAAATGTAATTTAAGTAATGAACAAAAACTTCTTATTTATTTGAGAAATCAATCGACTTTACATAAATGATCTTTATTTATGGAACTTCAAGGATCAGATGGATATATGAACAGCTCCTATTGTTAATTTAAAGTATCTCAAATATAGTTCACGATATAATCAAGGCAGAATAATTAACATTTTATAAAGGGCTTAACATGAAATATTTATGTGTTTTATTAATAGTTATAGCTTCAAGTGCAATTGCAGCTAATTTTAAAAATGATATGTCCTATTTGGTCGGTAAGCACCCTTATATAGCCATTCAAAACAAACTTGCTTTACAAGCTCTTCCAAATAACATTCCCAAAAAAGACTTCCAAAAGCTTAAAGACAGACTGTCTGTAGGTGCAAAAGTTACAACAGCTGGTCAATATGTCGTATTACAAGGTTGTAAAGCACACCTATGTGATACTGATGCTGCAATTGTGGTTTTTGACAACTTAAATAAATATTCTTATGCCGCATACATAGAAAACATTGATGGAACATTGGGCACCCCAAATGTCCAAATTTATCAAAATACAAGATCAGACCCAAATACAATAGCACCCATTTATCAATTTATGACTGATCATAAAGTTTCAATGACTACAGAATTTGAAAAATAATAAAGAAATATTTATATTTCCACCTGACAAAAACTAACCCACTAGTAAGTGGGTACAAGTTTAAAGAACTAAGAAAAATCAATATAGTGGTTTATACATTTCCATACACCCTAGATAATATTTAGATGAAAAGTTACTTAATTGTCTATTCTTATCTGCGCTTTCTGATTGAGTAAATGCATCTCTAATTATTAACTGAATCATCTCATACAAATATTGATTACTTTCAGATTCATTTGCATGATCATTTCTTTCAAGCATTTCTTTTAAAGACATTCCTTTTTGTTTTTCCTGCATAACTGTATGAGCTATCTCCATTAAATCACGACAATTTGATTCATGCTCCTTGTCACTTACAGGCTGTCGTGGTGCAGCATTGGAAAAAGATATTGAGGCAAAAAATACAAAAATTAGTGTTATTTTTTTCACTTTTATCTCAGTTATAAAAATTAGCTTTCTTACTTCATTTTTATAATTAAGAATATCTAAAGTCAACTCAATTTATAACATCTGGGGGCATTAACTTTGATTTTAACACCTCGAGATGTTGTAGCTCTATTGGCATGTACAGTGTTTTGTAAAGTTAGGTCTACTTGAGTTTGATATGTCGATCCTGATCATAATCTTTTAGCACTTTTGGTTTAGATGTCCTATTTTTCAGATATTTACTTTTTTAGGCAATTTCTAAAGTTCAATGTTGCATCAAAACCTTTAACTCATGTTCAATTCGCTAATACTCAGCCCTTTTCACTTTACTCGGAATGTAATCTTGTGCCATTTGAGAAAACATACCTTGTGCTAAAATTTGCGCCAAAGTCAGTGCTGAATTCTTGTGAAAATCTATAAGTGGACCGAATCAATTTTTTTCTGCAATATTAATTTTAAAGCCTATGTACAGATACTGTTCAAACAATCCGTCGTTGTTCATGTAGATACCTATGTCGCTCAAAAAACCACATAGCTGCTGAGGTACTATTGAGATGTTTCTTTATAGATCTTGTAAAATTCAATTCAGCTATTTGGTTCGTCATTTAAAGTTCTTCTTTTTTCCGATTAGATAATCTGAAATTGAATCAGCACAAGTAAGTACTGACAAACTATTGATAGATATGCAATAAACAACACAGGAATGCATAGCAACATGAGTAACAAATTCGAATTCCAAATCCGTGTATATATTGAAGATACAGATGCTGGCGGCATCGTCTATCACGCCAATCATATTCGCTTCATGGAACGTGCTCGTACTGAATGGCTACGTGCTTCTGGGATTGATCATTACTGGCATCAAAAAGATTACAATTTTGTCGTCCATAAAATTGCTTTGAAATACTCACGTCCTATACTGATGGACGACCTGATTACTGTTACAGCAAGTGTAGTTTCATGTAAAGCTTCGTCATTTGTGTTGCAACAAAATATATATCGTGGTGAAATCATGCTTGCTTCTGGCGAGGTAGAGTTGGCATGTTTAAGTACAGATATGAAACCTCGTAGAATTCCTGACGAAATCCGTGATTTAATTCTTCGAGAATTAGCCCACGAATAAAAAATATTTTTGGCACATGTAACTATGGCAACACAACTAGAATCTTCTCTGCACATCTCTGATTTAATCTTACAAGCGAGCCCTGTGGTTCAATTGGTCATGCTGGTCTTAGTACTTGCATCTGTTTTTAGTTGGTATCTGATTGCCAAGTTACATATGGGCTATAAGAAAGCACGCCAAGGCGACGACCATTTTCAAAAAATATTTTGGTCTGGCGCTGAACTTAATACCCTCTATAACAATGCGCAACTTAACTCTAAACGCGATGGTCTGGAAGACATCTTTTATCAGGGTTTAAGTGAATATTTGAAATTGAAAAAGCGCCAAGCTGATACTGTACCCATGATTGAAGGTACAGAACGTATTTTGCGAGTAGGCTTAAGTCGTGATCAAGGTCGTTTAGAACAAGGTTTGAGTGCCTTAGCCAGCATAGGCTCTGTCGCTCCTTATGTAGGTTTATTTGGTACTGTTTGGGGCATCATGAGTGCCTTCATCGGTTTGGCACAGGTTGAACAAGTAACTCTTGCCACTGTTGCACCAGGCATTGCCGAAGCACTGATTGCAACTGCGATTGGTTTATTTGCGGCAATTCCAGCAGTATTGGCATTTAACCATTACACTGCAAAAGGTGAAGAAATTTACTCAGATCGTGCATTATTTGCCGAAGAAATGGTGGCGCTGTTACAACGTCAGTCTGTGGGAACTACACAGGAAGCTGAATAATGGCAATCCAACGCTCAGGACGTTTTGACCGTGTCAAAAAGCCTTTAAAAAGTGATATGAACGTTGTTCCCTATATCGACGTTATGTTGGTTTTATTGGTCATTTTTATGGTTACAGCACCTATGATTACGACGGGTGTCAAAGTTGACTTGCCACAAGCCAATAACAATCCGATTCAATCTGAGGATCGACCTGCTATCGTGACGCTTAATGCGGATGGAAGCATCCAGCTCGAAGATAAAACACATAACAATGATGTGCTTACTTTAGAAGAGCTTAAAATTGTCCTTACAGAAAATCAAAAGCAAGCTCAAGCAAACAGCAAACAATTGAGTGTTTTGATTAATGGCAGTGAGTCACGCCCATATGGTGAAGTGATGAAACTTATGTCTGCATTACAAGATGCGGGTTTAAGCCAAGTTGGCTTACTGACAGAGTCTGTAAAGTAAGTTATGAAAAATACTCAAAAGCCACAATCTAAAGATAAAGCGATTGCACTTGGATTTACCCTTGGTATTCATGTGGTGGCGATTACAGGCTTACTCTTTTTAGGTCTTAGTCGACCACCAGAACCTCCGAAGCAAATTAAAACTGTTCTTATCAAACCTGAAGATTTACCTCCTCCAGAACCAAAACCATTGGTAGACAGTGATTCAACGGAAACAGCTGACTCAAAAATTTCAGAAAATATCCAACAAACTGCTGAACCAGACCAAACTGCGCCTGAAATTCCAGTCGAATCAAAGCCTGATACTAAAGCAGTGGATATAAAAAAAGCAGCTGATGAAGCTAAAGCCGCTTTAGAACAAAAAATGGCACTCGCTGCAGCGCGAGCTGATCAGGAAAAAGCCACAGAACAAGCAAAAGCGAAAGCTGAAGCCGCGGAGAAAGCGAAACAAGAAGCCGCTGAAAAAGTGAAACAGGCAAAAAATGCAGCTGAAAAAGCCAAAGCTGAAGCTGATGCAAAAATTAAAGCTGAAACGGCGGCTAAAGCGAAGCAAGAAGCCCTCCAAAAAGCTAAAGCCGATGCTGCTGAAAAAGCAAGATTAGCTCGTCTTGATGCTGAAGCTAAACGTAAAGCTGAAGCAGCAGAAAAAGTGAGAAAAGACGCTGCTGAAAAAGCTGCTCAAGCCAGAGCGGATGCAAAAGCCAAAGCTGATGCCGAAGCTAAACGCAAAGCGGAAGCTGAAGCCAAACGTAACGCCGATGCTAAAGCCAAAGCAGATGCTGAAGCTAAACGTAAAGCAGATACGAATGCAAAATCCAAGGCTGATGCCGAGGCAAAAGCAAAAGCCGAGGCAAAATCTAAGGCAGATGCTAAAGCCAAAGCTGATGCAGATGCTAAAGCCAAAGCAGATGCGAAAGCCAAGGCAGACGCAAAAGCCAAGGCTGATGCAGATGCTAAAGCCAAAGCAGATGCAAAACGCAAAGCAGATCTTGCTCGCGAATTAGAGGAAGAAAAGAACTCTGCTGCTGAGAAAGTAAAAGAAGCAGCTGCGAATAAAAAGGCAGAAGCCAGAACAATCGCCTCAAATGCAACCCGTGATTTTACAAACAAGGTAAGATCAGCATGGAATGTTCCGTCAGGAACAGCTGGAAAAAAAGTAAGTGTAAGATTTACTCTATCTGATTCAGGTCAAGTTCTCTCTGTAGTTCTCACAAATCCTAGTGGAGATGAACAATTGGATGCAAGTATTAAAGCAGCGATTAAAAATGCAGCTCCATATCCAATGCCATCTGATCCAACAGCTAGAAATCTTGCTAAATCTGTAACCTCTACATTTACAGCAAAATAAGATCTGTAATCTACCCTGCTTCAGCAGGGTTTTTATTTGATTCACGTTATGGATAAGGTATTTGTGAAATTTTTTTTATTTATATTTCTTGCATTGATCTATCAAAGCACGCTTGCAAATCAAAATAGCCAAATTACTGAAACTAATTTTGCATCAATCCATCCAATGGAATTGAATACAACTGCGTCAGCCCTTGAAAAGAAAAGTGATCTTGCCAACGAGCAAAAAGCGAAGGCTAAAAAACTGGCATTCAGCATAAAAAAAGAATTTGTCCATAAAATTCTAAGGGCTTGGCATATACCAACAGGTGCAACAGAACAAAAAGCCAACGCACGTATAAAGCTTACACAAAATGGCTCCATTGACTCAATCGTTGTCAGTTCAGCAGCTCCAGATGTCAAAACAAGTATAGAGCAAGCGATCTACGATGCAGCGCCATTCACATTGCCCACTCAACCAGAAGTTAGGAGAGATGTACAAAGTTTCTCAGTCAACTTTATTGTAGAATAGAATTTGCATTCTCTATAGTTAAAACAATATCTATTATCAACCAAGTCATATAGACACATTGGAAAAATAAAATGCAATTTAAAACATTGCTGATTAGCAGCTTTCTTATTTGTTTCTCAACATTTTCATTTGCTGAAAAAAATCAAATCAACCCGCCAATTGAGGTTAACAGGCAACAAATACCTTCTAACCCGTTTACACATGAAATGCCACCAACTGCTCCACCCCAGCAAAAAAATACACCTACACAAAATGAACAACTTAGACAAAATCAAATCACCAGTCAAATTTACAAAAGCAGAATGAATCGTATTACAAAATATTGGAAACGCCCTGCAACAGATTTAGCAGAGAAAGCCAATGTTCGGGTCTATCTAGATGAACAAGGAAATGTTGAAGATATTCTATTCGTGGGTGGACAGTTTAGTGATGAATTTGCGCTTTCAATCAAAACAGCGATTTATAAAGCTGCTCCCTTTGAAATGCCTAATGAACAATCGCTTAAAAAACAATTTCAAGAAATTCCTCTCCAATTCGCTGTCAGTGAATAATATCCTATGTTTCGTCAACGGTTATGATTTTAATCAATTTGTTTAGATAACTTATCAAGCTGTCATTCATCTGAGTCATACATTTAGATTTATTTTTTATCAACAAACAGCGAATTATCATCTTTTATTCATAATTACATGCTTTATATAGATTAAAATAATGTCTTTATGCTACAAAGCTAAGCATAGTTAAAAATTGATATTTGAGTACATGAAGTCCAATGAAAATCATGCCTAAACGTCTATTAGGATTAGCGATAATTGTTGCATTGAGCCCAGCATTGATCACCACATCGTATGCACAATTGCATTTAGAAATTGCTAAAGCTCCTGAGTCCGCACCTAAAATTGCCATTCTTCCTTTTAGCAATGATCAATCCATCTACCCGATCATCGAACAGGATTTAAATCGTTCTGGTCGCTTTACCAGTTCTTCTAAAAACTTACCTGCAACTGCCAGCGTAAATAATGTGAATGCAGAAGCTTGGAAAGCCGCTGGTGTTCCTTATGTCGTTCTAGGTGAGTCAAAAGTAAATGCTGATGGTTCATTGGCTGTACATTACCAACTGTATGATGTCGAAAAGCAAAAATTCTTGCTCAATGAATTGCTCACAGTTCCTGCTTCGCGTGTACGTACCGCAGCACATATGATCAGTGATGCTATCTATCAAGCATTAACAGGTATCCAAGGTGACTTTACTGGACGTATCGCCTATGTGCTACGCAACCCTGCAACACCTGATACACGTTATACTTTGCAAATCGCAGATACCGATGGTGAACAACCTAAAACTGTGTTGAGCTCAAGAGATCCTATTCTCTCTCCTGCTTGGACACCAGATGCTAAAAAGATCGCCTATGTATCATTTGAAACAAAACGTCCAGCCATTTATGTTCAAGATTTGGCTTCTGGCGCTCGTGAGAAATTAGCCTCATTCCGTGGTTTGAATGGTGCACCTAGTTTTTCTCCTGATGGAAAATCTATGTTGTTCACCGCATCTATGCACGGCAATCCTGAAATATATCAAATGGATTTAGACACTCGTCAAGTTAAACGAATGACCAATGACAGTGCAATTGATACAGAAGCACGCTATGCACCTGATGGGAAATCATTTATTTTTACCTCTGACCGCGGTGGTTCAGCGCAAATTTATCGCTATAGCTTTGATGACGGGTCAACAAAACGTTTAACTTTCCGTGGCGCATTCAATGCTCGTGGTACGCTCAGTGCAGATGGCAAATATGTTGCATTGGTACATCGCCCTTCTGGCAGCAATTACAAGGTCGCGATTCAAGAAATTTCTACTGGAATTACCAATATTCTCACTCCAACAAGTCTCGATGAATCACCTAGCTTCTCTCCAAACGGGCAAATGGTGGTATATGCAACGCGTGAAGGAAATCGTGGCTTATTGGCAATCATGTCAACAGATGGTCGTTTCCGTATGAATTTACCGAGTGAACAAGGTGAAGTACGTGAGCCTGCTTGGGCACCTAAATGATTTACCCATGTCGCATGACTTAATTTAAAAAGGAAGTATCGGAGATCAACATGAAAGCTATTCAATATTTAACGTTACCATTACTCGCAGCAAGCTTAGTCATGACTGGTTGTGCCAGCCGTAAACCTGCTGCAACAGTAGAGTCTGGAACAAATCCCAATAGTGCGACTACGGTAAACACGACGGGCTTAAGTGAAGATGCAGCTTTAAATGCACAAAATTTAGCAGGCGCTTCAGCCAAAGGTGTAACTGAAGCAAACAAAGCATTTTTAGCAAAGCGTGTTGTACATTTTGACTATGACAGTAGTGATCTTTCAAATGATGACTATCAGACACTTCAAGCGCATGCACAATTCCTAATCGCCAATGCAAATTCAAAAGTTGCTCTAACAGGTCACACGGATGAACGTGGTACCCGTGAATACAATATGGCTTTGGGTGAACGTCGTGCAAAAGCTGTAGAAAGCTACTTAATCACTAACGGTGTTAAGCCAAACCAATTAGAAGCGGTAAGTTATGGTAAAGAAATGCCAATCAATGCAGGACATGATGAATCTGCATGGAAAGAAAACCGTCGTGTCGAAATTAACTATGAAGCTGTTCCACCGTTATTAAAATAATTTTTAAAAACAATATAAAAATGCCCAATTCAATTGGGCATTTTTATTTTAGGCTAGCCGACCAATTGATGATTTTGACATTTATAGTCAATCTGTTGAAAAATTTATACAGAAGAATATTACTTCTCTCGATCAATAAAATGAATACAATCAATATATTGTTTGATGATCTAAAGCTTGCACTGCCACGCTTGACATCTATAGTTAAATTTTAAAAACGAGACTTTCAATTGATTAAAAATCAATACCGCCATTTTTGGAGCTTTTGATCACCGATGAGCTCAATCACCATATCTTCTACCCATTGCTCAACTTGATCAGGGGTAGCATCACCAAATAAATCCGACTGCAACAAGATTAAACAACATTTGAGATATTCATCGACATCATCAAAGATTTTTGCCAAATAAGGTCTATCATCATGATCAAAATAATAGACTTCTTTGCTTATGTCATGAAAACAAAACATATTGCCATTACCGAGATAGTCACTAAAAGTAATCAAATGCGGTAAAACCTCTAGATCTTTTGAAGTGAATTCAGGTGCATATTCTGGTGCGGCAGCCCATATATCTTTTAAATAGCCAATATCATCAAACTGTTGTAGCTCTTCACCAATATCCGCAATGCCAAATGTTTGATAGAAAATTTTTAGAGAAACTGGCAAAGTGGTTTTTAAGCGCAGTTCAAGTTGATCAATTTCATCAATATTTATTGGAGATGCAACTTCTTCATCATTTAAATCTGCAAATGATTGCAAAATGCGTTGGGTTTTTACCTCCCACTCTGGCTCTCCAATTTGATGAAATGGAAAGACGATATCTGCTTTATGATGAATTTCAATCATGATTGATGCGATAGTCTTCGAAATTTACTTGGATTATAAAATAAAAAAGCGCTTATCAAAGTGATAAACGCTTCTTATTGATTAAGCCTTTGACTCGTCTGGCTTGGGACTTTGCATGGATTCAATCATATCGTGCTTATTGAATTCTTTGAACTCAGGTTTAGCTTCGTAATTCTTCCATGCTTCTTTCACATTTTCAGCACTAATCTCTTTAAGATCAATACCTTCATTTTGAGTCGGAGTCGCTTCAAACTTTGCCGTTGTCATGTGAGTGCTCCTTTACGTTATTATCCGTATATCCAACATAACACTTTCTAAAATACTTGCAAGGGTAATTTCACGACAAATAACACAGGATAATTTTTATTTTGAGCTGAACTCATCTAAAATACCGTTATTGTTTAATGTGTCAAAATTTATCGCTTTTGGAGCACCTCTGATATGTCATATCGCACTCTATCCCAATATTTAGAACAACAACAAGGGAATTTAACACCTGAACTTGCCAATGTGATTGAAACGATTGCCAACACATGTAAAACCATTGATCAGGCGCTACAAAAAGGTGCGTTAGCAGGTGTACTGGGCAGTGCTCAACATGAAAATGTACAAGGTGAAGAACAAAAGAAACTTGATGTTATTTCAAATGATTATTTAATTGATGCACTCAAAGCTAACTCAAATGTGGGTGGCTTAGCATCAGAAGAATTAGATGAGTTTACCCCAGCGCAAGAAAACGGCAAATATCTTGTTTTATTTGACCCTTTGGATGGTTCAAGTAATATTGATATTAACATGTGTGTAGGTACAATTTTTTCGATCCTTCCTGCTCAAAATAGCATTACACAAGCTGAAGATTTCATGCAAGCAGGTTCACAACAAGCTGCTGCAGGTTATGTTCTTTATGGTCCATCAACCATGATGGCACTTACAGTTGGTGCAGGTGTTGTATTTTTTACCTTCGATCCAGAAACTCAACAATTTTTACTGACTTCTGAAAATGTTCAAGTGGCTGCGGATACTAAAGAATACGCAATCAATGCTTCAAATCAACGTCATTGGGAAGCGCCTGTAAAACGTTATATTGATGAGCTACAAGCAGGTAAAACTTCTGTACGCGAAAAAGACTTCAATATGCGTTGGGTAGCATGTATGGTGGGTGATATTCACCGTATTCTATGCCGCAGTGGTATCTTCCTATATCCATACGACACCAAAGACCCTCAAAAAGCAGGTCGCCTGCGTTTGATGTATGAAGCCAATCCAATGAGCATGTTAATGGAACAAGCCGGTGGTGCATCTACAACAGGTCGCGTGCGTATCCTAGATATTCAACCTACTGAGTTACATCAACGTGTTCCAGTCGTGATTGGCTCTAAGAATGAAGTTGAACTTGTTACAAGCTATCATCACTAATTCTTTCATTTTTACGTGCGCTTTAAGCGCGTAAAACCAGTAAAGGTCTGTTGTAAATTCATTTTGGAATGATCAACAGATCTTACTTATTTTTGGATCTACTCTCCCATGCCTACAATTTTCCTTGAATCAAAAGACAATCCTAAAATTAAACACCTAAGAGGTTTAATTGAACAAAATACTTATCGTAAGAAACAAGGACAAACTGTACTTGAAGGCACACACCTGAGTCTTGCATGGTTAGAAAAGGGACGCAAAATTAATTCGATTTTCACCACTGAGCATGCATTGGATCATGAGGATCTTGGTGAGATCATTGACCAATACCAAGGGATGGTGTTCGTGATCAGCGAAGCATTATATAAGGACCTAAGCACCTTAGGAACCACCCTTGCCTGCCTTGCAATCGTTGATTTGCCAAGCTCAACACAAGCATTGAATTTTAGCGAAGACACGTTAATTCTTGAAAATGTTCAAGACCCTGGTAATGTCGGAACGCTATTGCGTTCTGCCGCAGCTGCAGGCATTGAACAAATTGTCTGTACAAAAGGCTCTGCTTCATTATGGTCACCACGTGTTCTGCGTGCGGGTATGGGCGCACATTTCTCCTTACAAACCTATGAGAATGTTGTACTTGAGGATATTTTAAAGCAATTCAAAATTCCTGTTTATGTGACCAGCTCACATGAAGCAGAAAGTCTGTATTCCAAAAATTTACGTAAACAATGTGTGTGGATTTTGGGTAATGAAGGTCAAGGCGTTTCAGAATTTGCATTAAAACGTGCAGAAGCTGTATCTATTCCACAACCAGGCGGTCAAGAATCACTCAATGTCGCTGTTGCAGGCTCAATTTGTTTCTTTGAAATGGTTCGTCAACGACTATAAAGTTAAATTATTTTAAATATCGCCCGTTATTGAAGAAAATCATTTAAACTGAAAAAAATAATTGATTTACGTGTCAACCCAAACCATTTTTTAAACGTTATAGTGATATGAATTTAAAATAATGGTGGGTACCCAATGACGGGATTTTCCATCTCTATGGACTTAGCACCAAAGAAGTCACAGACTGAAACAGCCAGTGCTCAAACGAGTACCAGTGAACAGCGCCTGCGTTTTTTTATGCAGGATGTGACAGGTCGTGCCTTGGTCATGATGGAAAATGCAACACAAGGTCATAATGGGATTGCAATGGATTTGGTACAGGAAGCATTTATTTCCTTACATAAGTCTTATGCGGATAAGTCCACAGAAGAATGGTATCCATTGTTCTACACTATTTTAAATAACAAACTACAAGATTGGCGTCGTAAAGAAGCACGTAGAGCATCTCCTTTTTCCCTATTTCGAAAAATCGATTTAGATTCTGATGATGAAGAAGCGATGGAAATTGTTGATGAATCTACACCAAACCCGCTTCAGTTTTTAGATCAAGATGTCACTATTGAAGAAATTCAAGACGCGATTAGTGAATTACCTGTACGCCAACAACAAGCATTTATGCTACGTGCATGGGAAGGCTTTGATACACAGACAACGGCATCAATTATGAACTGTAGCGAAGGTAGTGTAAAAACCCATTACCATAGAGCAATTCAAGGATTGAGAACTGCGCTATCACATTTAAATCCGTATGGAGGTTCATCACATGAATAATGATGATTTCACCAAACAAGTGACGGCAAAACTGGATGAACTTGCACGTCATCACCGCAATAAAGCAGTGGTGATGAATAATGTGTTAGATCGTATCCAAGATCAGCCAACATCACGCTTTAGCAATTGGAAAATGACTGGCTTTGCACTTGCAGCAGCAATTACAGGCTTTGTTGTTGTACCAAATGCTTTCGATGTTTCCAATGAAGCTCATACACCGCAACAAGTGGTGATTAGCCCTAAACTTTCACCACAAATGATGGAAGATTTAGATATGTTATCTGTTTTTGGTGAGGATAAAAATTCTCATGGTAGCTAGAAAATTAGCATTGGCATTTTGTGCTTTTGGTTTTCTACAAACAAGTTTTGCTGGATTTGAACGTTTTTGGATTTTTTCCAAAGATGCGAATACGCAAGTCAATGAAACATGGGATGCGCTGTCTGAAGATGAACAAAAAGCATTAATCAAACGCTACCAAAATTTAAAAGAGCTCCCAACTGAACAAAGCGCTGCTTTACAACAACGTATGGACTGGTTTACTCAACTTCCTGAACAAGAAAAGCAAAAAATGCGTGAAGCATGGCAACAAATGAGCACATCTGAACGTAATGAAATGCGGAAAAAAATGCAAAAAGCATCTACATCAGATGAACGCAATGAAATTCGTGAAAAATATATTCAAAAATACCAACCAAGTAGTGTTGTATCGCATTAACATTATCTATCCATGTGTACTAAAGCCAGTCATGGTACTGGCTTTTTTTACTCAAATTTATTCTTTCAAAAATATAGTCAAACCTCTAAATCACTTTAAAAATTATTAAATTTCAATATTTTACAATAAAATAATGCACAACTTAGTACAAACTCTTATAGTCTTTTAGTAATTAATTTGTTTTGTACTTTTAAATCATAGATTGTCTTTCTATGTTGAGATATTGCCTTCATCAATCTATTTAAACTTTAGATGTAAAACATGACATTGATAGTTTTATATCTCAAACTACGTACTTTTAATATTCATTTTATTGATCAAAAGAAATTGTATTTTACTGTATGTATCTCTCACAGATTGACTGCGCTTTGAATCAATTACCCTTCCATCAATACCAAGCAATCAGTAAAATTAAAATATTGGAACTCAAGTCAATTATAGAGATTAATTTGAATGATTAATCAATAAAAAAACCTGCACAAGGCAGGTTTTTATCGCTTAAATTCAGATCTGAATTACAAGCTATAATACATATCAAATTCAACTGGGTGAGTCGTTGTATTTAAACGACGAACATCTTCAGTTTTAAGTTCGATATAGGCATCTAACATTTCTTTGGTGAACACGCCACCTTTAAGAAGGAAGTCATGGTCCGCTTTAAGTGCTTCAAGCGCCATATCAAGACTGTGAGCAACTGTTGGGATTTTTGCTTCTTCTTCAGGAGGAAGATCATATAAGTTTTTGTCAGCAGCTTCACCTGGATGAATCTTGTTTTGAATACCATCAAGACCAGCCATCAACAATGCCGCGAAACCTAAGTACGGGTTCATCATTGGATCTGGGAAACGAGCTTCAATACGTTTGCCTTTAGGGCTAGAAACGTAAGGAATACGGATAGACGCAGAACGGTTACGTGCTGAGTAAGCAAGCATGATCGGCGCTTCAAAGTGTGGTACTAAACGCTTGTACGAGTTTGTAGAAGGGTTAGTAATCGCATTCAACGCACGAGCATGTTTGATAATACCACCGATGAAGTACAATGCCATCTCTGAAAGACCTGCATATTCATCACCAGCAAACAAGTTTTTGCCATCTTTAGAGATCGACATATGAACGTGCATACCAGAACCGTTATCACCTACCATTGGTTTAGGCATAAAGGTTGCAGTTTTTGCATATTGATGAGCAACGTTCCACACTGCATATTTGAACTGTTGAACTTCGTCTGCTTTACGAACCATCGTGTTGAAACTCACACCAATTTCTAATTGGCATGATGCAACTTCATGGTGATGTACTTCTACACGACCAGGACCCATGATGTCTTCAATACGCGCGCACATTTCAGCACGCATATCTTGATGAGAATCAACAGGAGGAACTGGGAAGTAACCACCTTTCACACGTGGACGGTGACCAGAGTTACCAGATTCGTAAGAATTACCAGTAGACCATGCAGCTTCTTCAGCGATCAAAGTATGGCGAGCGCCAGACATGTCGATGTCCCATTTAACTTCGTCAAAAACAAAGAATTCTGGTTCTGGACCAAAGAATGCAGTATCACCAATACCTGTAGATTTTAAATACTCTTCAGCACGACGAGCAATTGAACGAGGGTCACGGTCATAACCTTGACCAGTTGAAGGCTCAATAACATCACAAGTCACGACAATTGTCGCTTCAGCAAAGAACGGATCAAGGAAAGCAGTTTCAGGATCTGGACGTAAAATCATGTCAGATGCTTCAATGCCTTTCCAACCAGCGATTGAAGAACCATCAAACATTTTACCATCTTCGAAAGTATCTTCATCGATAGTATCTGAAGGGTAACTTACATGTTGCTCTTTACCCTTAGTATCAGTAAAGCGAAAATCGACCCATTTTGCGCCACTTTCTTGTATGAGTTGAAGGACCTTGTTCGCCATGCTCATTTTGCTCCAATGAATTTTTGTTGCACTTGTGAAGTGCGTGTTAGTAGTTGGTATCTATAAAGCAATTAGCATACCAACTTTTAAAATAATTGCTAATTTATTGAATTTCTTATCAGAAAATAAGCTTAGCAACCATTATTTCGCTTCTATTATACTGAGTGCAAATAGAATTGCACCATATTCAGACACACTTCTTATTTTAAAATCATTCAGCACTATTTTAACGCACTATTTTTGTGCATATTCGTTAAAATGTTTTATCTTGGTGCTTACTTTCAAATTTTTCACAGTGATGATGACATTCAATCATTTCAAGCACATTAAAAAAGTGTATCCATAAAATGGCTACACTGTGTATTCAGACAGAATACGTTCATATTGAACGTATTCTTATAAAGAGCTGATGATTTTATCAAAATTCAACTTCTGCTCGAGCAATCAATGCTTCAACCATTAACAATACATCATCTTGCTTTCTCGCATCTACAGCGAAAATGGGCATATTGACCTGATTTAAACTCATCCAATCTTTATATTGTTTTAGCAGCTGCTGTGGGTTTTCGTCGACATGCGTTACTCCAACAACAATGTTGTTTACATATTCTTTGAAGCTTTGAAAGTAAAACTTCAAATCCTCAATTGCGTCTTTTTGAGAGTGATCAATCAATACTACAGCACCTATTGCACCTTTGCAGATCACTGACCAGACAAAATCAAATCGGTCTTGTCCTGGTGTCCCATATAAACCTACAACAACACCATCTTCTAAACGGATTTCGCCGTAATCAATCCCAACAGTGGTCAACGCTTTACTGTGTGATTGTTCATCAGTATTTTGTGCTTCAGTAGATAAAACTGAAATTTCAGACAAAGACTTAATCGCTTCAGTTTTACCTGCCCCCATCTTGCCACCAAATACAATTTTATACTGTTGTAAAATCACATTATCACCTTTATTCAAGTTCTTATTGCTACACATTGATTAAGTTGTAGTACTTATTTTTCAACTTAAAAAAACCATGTTTATGCAATCAATTTTCAAGTTGAACAATCAGCTACCAAATCACAGCCCTAATTTTTTCCGTAATTTACCAAAGAAACCACGTAGAACACCTGCCGACTGTTTTTCCTCAACAATTAATTTTGCTTCTTCTTCAGGTATATTTTTGAGCATATTGCTCAATAAACCAATTGAGACAAATTTATAAATCTGATCTTTACTATAACCCGTTTTTTGCACCACTTGGGCAATAGTCGCTCCTTGCTCAAAACAAGCTGCTATTTTAAAAATCATTTGTCTTTCATTTTGATGATTAGGCTGTGGCCAATCAATAAGTTGATAATAGTCCCCTTTGTGGATTGTGGTATTAATATCATTGGAATACCACAATAGATTCCACAACCAAGACTTAAGTTCGATACCTTGATTTGAACTCACTGATTGCGCCATTTGCATGGTGGCATAAGTAAAATTTAAAGAAACATCAGTGCCTTGAATTTTACGTAATGCATCCACCCATACTTGCTGAGTTCGAATATTCACTAATGCAATATTACCCTTGGCATCAAAAACTTGTACATTACCGTTTCTTTCATTAAAAAACTCTGGAACAATTTTTGTGAGATCTAAAGTTTTTGAAATTTGATTTACAATATGCACTGTTTTATGGCTAACAGGCACATGGAAATAACGATCTTTAAACCATTTTCTAATTTCATCAGTGGCAGAAAAAGGTAAATACAGTTTATCCCCTTCGATTTGCCCTGATTTTTCATTTTTATTGATTAACCTTAGATAAGGTATTTTTTTTACACCCACCAAATTTTGAATTGTAGGAGAACTAAAAAACATATCATTCACAAGAAGAATATCTAAATGCGGATCAGCAATGTTTGCCCAACTTACTTGAAGTGAGTCATCATACATCAATCGTATTTTCTGCTTTATTGCATCAAGTACATTTAAGCTCAAGCCAAATATCGCAATTTTTACTTCTTCTTTCATTTAGCCCCCACGGCCTCGTATAGAGTGTGACCAGTTTATCATTTTTATCAAAAAATAAAACAAAAAACACTATCTTTAGTGTGAAAAAATTGTAGCAAAGTTAATATACAATTTAATGTTTCAAATACAAGAATATAATAACTGAGCTTTAAATAAAATATTTTCATTAAAATATATAAAATAAATTATTTATTATAAAATACATATAATTCAATAACTTAATCATAACATCTGAATTTCATTTACCCCAACTCCACCAAAGGTACATATTAATCAATTAAAAAATTTAATGAAACTTAATATTTTATTTAAAAATTTTAATAACATTTGTATATTAAATCATTTTCATGCTGAGCTTAAGTGAGATAATCTCTCATTCTCATATACTAAAAGATTCTATAAAATCGTTGTTTCTGATTTGCTGGTACAAATCACACTGCATCCTAGGATATATTATTGAGTCACAAGGCTTTTAAATAAGACCAGATTGAATTGTTCGAATGCGACTTGTGATTGCTTATTGAGATGTGAATTGTTAACTATTCTTATTTTGTACTGCCAAATCTTTCATCATATATGATATTGGTATAAAGCCTCGCAAAACGAGGCTAAATTCACCAAGAGTAACAACCTGTCAGTAATCCAATGTAATCTACTTTGTTTGTTAAAATGAGCAGTATGAAGATCTAACTGTCTTTATCTACCGAATGCGGTGTCGTGGTTTGATCTTGTTTTTGCGTATCCGAATCTCTTTTTTGACACGCAGTTAAGCCCAATAATAAAACTAAACTTACAATCGAAATGATTTTCATATCTAGCCCAATCTTGCTTAAAAATTAAACAATAGCAGAAAATAATAACCAAATTGTTGAATTCATGAAACTCACAATTTTTTTACTGTGCTGAAAAAAATAATCGCCTATCAGTTCCAGAAAACAGAAAATATTTTTTCTTTTCCTATCATTTTAAGCTTTACCTTGTATCCAGCTTTCTTAAATTCTTCACTTAATTTGTCTAGTTCATGAAGAGCGAAATCTTTTGCAAGACATTCGCTCACAAACAATTCGCCTTGATCTGCTTTTAATCTGATTTGCTTCTTCAAAAATCTTTTGAGTTGCTCAATTGAAAAATATTGTGATTGATTCTGGTGCATTCTCGTTTCAGTAATTGTAGGAGTAAACATGGTAAAAATCTCATATTAATAAGCACAATCAATGATTATGAGGGATGCAACACCTAATTCAGTATAAATAATGAAATTACAACTATCTTCAAAAATACATATTAAATCATTAATTTATATCAATTAATTATAAAAAACCATCAATCTTTTCATTTACTTTGTTTAAATTAAGTTATAAAAAATGCGACATTATTTGAAGATTTTTCCATTAAAAAATAAAAGAGATTACTTTCCTGCAAACAGGATGCATTCTAAATACTTAAATTTGATAGCACTTAATCTAGTTTAAAACTAGTCCCGCTTTTGATATGAGAATAGGCAGTTTAAATAAAGCCCAGCTTGAGGAGAATGCAAGCTGGGCGGTCTAGTATGTCCTGTTTTATTCTATTTAATTCTTGCTAGAGACTATACTATTGACTCAACATAAATGCAAATGATTATCATTTAAAGTGAATAATTTAGATCGACCACCTCAATTTTATAAACATAAAACATTGAATTAAATAAATATATCTCTATTGAATTGCTTTCATCATTTGTCTTTGTCTTCTAACCAATCCAAGAGTTTCTTTTCTTTTACGGATTTCTTCCTCGGTAAAAGGTAAATGATGAACTAAACTTTCTATAGGTAATACACTATTTTCAATCAAATAGCAGTCTTGATCCGTGGTCCAATTCGATAGAGGACTTTGGAGTTTTTTCTGTAATCTTTTCATGGTTCAATTTTAATATATATGACGGCTATAGAAAAGCTCATCATTTGATAATCTTTCTTGACCATCAGCGTGATATTGATTCAAATACCCCCTCTCGATTATGGTTCTTTTCTTTATCAAAAAATTATAAATTTTCCAAGTTAATCTTTAACTCAACAATGCAAAAATATTTGAATAATTAAGAAGCCAAAGCAAGCCATAAGATAATTTCAATCAAAACAAAGGTACATGGAACATTTTAGAGTGTTATTCGATAAAGCTTGTTTAATCCAATATAGAAAGATCGTCCATCGAGATTAAAATTACACTTCTGTCCTGTTTCGAGTTGAATTTGCTTGCCTACTTCAACCCAAGAAATGCCGCCAACATTATTTTGTTTACGCTTCAGTGGAATAATTCTGACTTGAATTTGATCTCCATTGACTGCTTTAGCAATCGTCCATCCATTTATTAATTTCATTTTTTACTCATTTCATTGAGGTTTTGTAAAACAGTTCAGTCATTCACTATTTGAGAGAGATATTTTAAAATCCAATTGTGAGAGGCAATTGCGCCTAAAATTAAACTTCCAATTTTTACATCAGCATATTTATAGGGAATACATATATGAGTTGGAACATAGCCAACCCTGATTTAAATTCTAATCAATAGAAAAATATATTTTTCAATACTTTAACCAAAATAACTTATCCGATATTCTAAACTAATTACTAATAAGTACGGCATTGAATAAAAAAAACCTAGAAAGCATAGAGCTAACTAGGCTATAAACTTTAAATTTTTCATTGGTAGCGGGAGCTGGATTTGAACCAACGACCTTCGGGTTATGAGCCCGACGAGCTACCAGACTGCTCCATCCCGCAGCAATGAGTGACAGTTATACGCTGAATAGAACAGTAACACAATGTTTATTTTTTAGTTATGTTAAAAAATATAATTTCCGCCTATCGGCTTTGTTACACAAACATAAAAAAGCCAATTTTTCTTAGGTTGACCGAATTTAAGATACAATCTGGGTATGTGGTTGACCTAATTCAGTAAGTTTATTGAATACGGCAATACATCCATGAACCTCATTGACCTGACTTTCGAAGTTCCTTGCATGCAATTTATCGCCTAATAATTTGATGCAGTGCATCTTGGTCTCAACCAAACTTCTGCAATAATACCCTGCCTATTTCTTCCATATTGTTCTGCCTAGACGTTTTACTGTATCAAATAGTGCATTACGTTCAATTGAACTCGCTCGTTTATCTTTCCAAGGCTTGGTATTTTTCCTGGGTGGAATTATCGAAGCTGCATCTGAATAGGTTGGAGTGCGCCATTGTTTGCCATTTTCCTTAGCGTACTATTAGGTATTTGGATCAAACCAAATGATGAAATCACCACGACTAATTAGAGCTTGGTTGTACGATGACCAATTCTTAGTACGATAGATTTTCGGGGATAGACTTCTTTATTCAAAAATTATATTAATAAAGAAGCCTTTAAGAACAAGTTTGTGCAACAAAGCCTTTTTTAAGTATAAGAGCGTAAACAAATTAAGTGATATTCGTTTTCAAACTCTAATTCAGCCCTTTTCATACTCTCAGGTGTACTATATCGTGTCCTTCCATATGCTAGTTTGATCATATTCTCAATTAAACTTCTGATTTGAGGTTCTGAATTCGGTAATAATGCATCAAATTGATCACTCATTGAATGACCACGTTGTCTGTTATGCATTACCGTTCTTGCTGTCAATGACGCAGATCTACAAATATCTTTCCACTCTTGTTCACTATATCGATTTGGAATCGACTCGTTTTCAGTTTGTTTACTCATATCATGATAACTTTCATTTGAAGAGTACTGTTGAGCTTCATAAATGTAAGCTTCTTGTCTTTCTTTCACCGATTTTTCTAGCGCTTTTGCTTTTATTCTCGCTTCTGATTCTCGTTGAGCTTGAACTTCATCAGAGGTGGTCCCACTTGTTTGAACAACTAAAAGCTTATTTATAAGTGATACTCTGCTCTAGTTAAGCTACCTTATTTTGTTGTGGTAGCTGGTCATAGTAAAACTCATCTGGAGTCATTTTGTCCAGACTCGAATGAGGTCGTTTCAAATTATAAAATTCAAAATATGCGTTTAATTGCTTCTTCGCATCCAAAACATTGCTGTAGGCTTTGAGATACACCTCTTCATATTTAACGCTCCGCCATAATCGTTCAACCATCACATTATCAACCCATCGACCTTTACCATCCATACTGATTTGAATGCCATTTGATTTCAATACATCAATAAATGCATCACTGGTAAACTGACTGCCTTGGTCTGTATTAAAGACTTCAGGTCGGCCATATTTTTCAATAGCTTCATTTAATGTTTCTATGCAAAATGTAACCTCCATACTAATCGATACTCTATGCGCAAGTACCTTGCGGCTATGCCAATCAATCACAGCACATAAATAAACAAAGCCTTTTGCCATAGGGATATACGTTATATCCGTAGACCACACTTGATTACTGCGCTGAATAGCCAATCCTTTGAGCAGATATGGATATTTACGGTGAGCTTGATTGGCCTGACTTAGATTTGGTTTACGATATAACGCATTAATGCCCATTTTCTTCATTAAAGTACGTGTATGACGTCGTCCTATATGATGTCCTTGACGATTCAATAAATCACGCATCATACGGCTACCTGCAAAAGGGTATTGCATATGTAACTCATCCATACAGCGCATCAGCTTCAGATCTGATTCACTCACAGGTTTTGGGCGATAGTAATAACAACCACGGGAGACTTTCAGCAGCTTAGCTTGCTTAGATACTGAAATCTGAAGTGAGTCATCGATTAACTTTTGTGGTTGAAGCGACCCAGTTTCTTCAACACACCTTCTAAAAAATCAATTTCTAATGCCTGCTCACCGATTTTTGCATGTAGTTTTTTTAGATCGATGGGTGGTTCTGTTGGAGCTTTTGATTGATCGAAAGCTTGCGAGGAAGCTGAAATCAGTTGATTTTTCCAGTCAATAATTTGGTTTTGATGAACATCAAATTCAGCACTCAATTCAGCAAGTGTTTTTTCTGCTTTAATCGCAGCAAGTGCTACCTTAGCTTTAAAGTCATTTGAATGATTTCTTCTTGGTCTACGTGTCATAAAATACTCCATATATTGATGTTTATAACATCATTTGGGGAGCAAAATATCACTTATAAGTGTTGTTCAAATTTCCTGATCCACCTCTATCTATCTTATTCTGCATAAGTCTTGTATTTTGCTGAATTTCAGCCATCTTTAATCGTGCCATGTCTTCCTTGTTGTTTTTATTGATGAAATATCCGATTAATAACACGATAATAATGAGCGCACCTGCAATATATTTCACAATCAGTGCACTCACATGGTCATAGAAAACGTACGATTCAACAATTGGTGACCACGTCCCAAATCGGTAAATGAAACAAAGCTCAGCACAATAGTTAATTCAAATGTGATTTTTTCCATATCATGACCACTTATTATAAAGTGCACTCAATGTAACAAAGTGTAAAGAAAAAATGAATATTTATTCGACTAAATATGTGTAAAACTATTAACACTTTATTTAAATGAGTTTTCATCTAAAGTACATCAGAAATTAAATTTTCATTAATTTAAATCTTCTAAAATAAAAACCACTTTGATTGAGTCAGTCATGTGATACGCCCATTTTTAATTGATTTACAAAAATGATCTTAGAAAGTGTTTAGGGCAAATTGCTAATTTTTTCTTTATTGTAAGCTAAAACGACATTTGGCATTATTGATTCCATCTTTTAACAGTGAATTGGTATGCAAATTTCTAAAATAAGACACTATATATTGATAATGTTGTGTACAACCGCAAGTAACTTTGTTTACGGCTGTGAACCTGCAACACCAGATTGGGCAATGCTTTTTCAAGCTGCTGATAAAAACCAAAATAAATTCATTGAAAAAAATGAGTGGGTTGCACTAAATCTATTAAAAGAGCCAATGCCATGGGTAGATCCACCATCAAAAAAAGACCCCAATCGGTTAAGTATATTCGAGAAATTAGATGATGATAAAAATGGGAAACTCAGTAAAAATGAGTTTGCTGAAGGTGTCTATAGTTACTATTTTACAAATCCATGTGCGGAATTAGATTATCGAGAGCAAATTAAACCAGATTCTACATAGCAAAAATTTATGAATAATTTATTTAAAAACTAACCACTATTGAATAGTCTTCTTACGAGAGTATAAAAACTGGACTGTGATAACTCGGCTTTAATCAAATCATTAAATCACCATTACTATGTGGAACTACTAAATCTCAATAAATTTATTTATCTAATTGAAAATCTTTTATAAAACTTTGCTTAATGCTAAAATTGTTTAATTGAAAAACTAATCAAACTAGCACTTGATTGACGAATATATATTATGAAAAAATATGAAATTCAGCATCGTGAAAGTCTGAAACAAAGTGCATCTATCTCCCCATTGGTTGTTCCTTTAATTATTGGAATAGTATATGGTACAGTTATTGTTTTCCAAGGAGATATTACTGGCGCTTTTGCTATGTTTTTTCTATGTCTTATGTTTGGACTTCCCCTTACATATACTATTACTTTTGCACTAGTTTTACCGATGGCCATTTTTCTTCGTAAAATAAATGCTCTCACTTCTTTAAAATTATGTCTTTGGTGTACTCTAATTGGGCCAGTTGCATTCTATCTCTACATTTATTTACTAAATAGTGGACCAGAACGGATGTTTGACATCTATGGGATCATCTTCTCCCTAATTTGCGGATTTATTTCAGGCGGGGCTTTCTGTGTCATTGCTAGAATTAGAATATCTGCTAATTAACTAAGCTAAAAGGGGCTTTAAATATTAAAATAACTATTCAATAATCTAAACAAAAAAAATTACTTCTTGATAATTTCTTAACTAATGTTGGAGCATGATCTAATCGAGATGATGCTAAAACATCTTATTATTCACAATAATAATTCATGTGAAATAAAAAAAGTTAAATTTATCTCAAAAATGGTTAAATTTTTAAGAAGCTCAATGCGATGATTTTTTAGCAATTTATAACCAAGGAATTTCCGCAAGTTTTGAGTTTAATTTATCCTGCCAACCATTATAAATCAAAAAAACATAGAATTTTTAATTTTTTTCGTTTATCAGATGAATGAATTTTGAAATTATCCTTACCTGCTCTTATAGCTAGTTAAATAAACTATGCTACATTTGATTAAACCCAATATCTAAAGCCTCAAGAATAGTTTTCTGTTGTTGGCTAACAATATGTCTGACTTTTCTTTTTAGTATAGACCAAGCTTTTTCAATTGGATTGAGGTCTGGAGTATAAGCAGGCAAATACATCAGTCTAGCATTGTACTGGCGAGCCAATTCCTCAATTTTTCGACCTTTGTGAATAGAAGCATTATCTAAAATTAGTAAATATTTTTGAGGCTGACCATTTTTATCTCTTGTTAGATCTTTGAGTAAATATTCAAGCCAGCCAGTAAAAGTATTGCGATCACATGAGCCCTTAAAAATTAGGGGAGCAATGAATTTAAACGTTGCACTTGATCGAACAGCACTGATTATATTTAGTCTACTTCCATGCCCACCTGTTCTTAATGCACGACAACGTTTTCCTTTCTCAGACCAACCATATTCAGCAACCTCATTGGTATTTATACCTGATTCATCAATGTATAAAATATACTCTTCACCATATTGCTGTTTCCATTGTGGCAGGAACCATTGGAATACTGCTCGTCCTATTTTGCAGGCTTGTCTGTAGAGAAAACTCTTTTTTTATAACTCCATCCCAGTTTTTTTAAAGCAAATAAGATATTGGCATAGCTGACGGAATAACCAAATCTTTGCTCAAATAATGGCACCAGATATTTAGCCTGTGAAAATGATGTTGTTTCAACAAAGATTTTGAAAGCCTTTAGGTCTTTAATTTTATAGGGTCGACCTGCTTTTTCGGGATGTGGTCTATTCGCATTTCCTTGGAGATGTTCGAGCTGAATCCAGAGATCTAAAGTCGTTCTTGCAATCTTAAAAACAGTACATGTTTTAGACTTATTCTGGCATTCTTTGTAGTAGTCTAGAGCTTTGTATCGAAAATCATTGGAGTATGGCTTAGGCATAACAGCAGTCAGTAAGGTTTTTTATAGTGTAGCAAACTTTATATATTTATCTATAATAAAAAACTAATGTAGATTCCTTTCATAAACTCTAGTTATTTATGATGTTAAGTTTTTAACTATTTGAAATTTTATCATAAAATTATGTAAAAACTTGAATACATGATATAATTTACTCAAAAACATCTCTCTTAGGAATTAAATACATATGCTGAATGTAATTTCTCTATCATACTCTAATTTAGTTAGTTGAGTGAAAGGTGCAATTCATTTATTAAAATTAAAAGTTACCTAAATTTTCACTTATACTGTATTATGATAAGCTTAGACAAACTAAAATTTAATTTTAAAACTATGGAAAGAAATAAATATCAAGAAGAGAAATATTCAAAGTTTATTAACTCGAGTAAAAGACGTATTCAACGAAGAGTTCTAAAATTAGAAAAGTCCATTGCTAAAGAAATTCATGATTATATTCAGTTAAACTACCAAAATAGATGGTTTGAAAATAACTTTGCATTTTTAAGTTGTTGGAAATTCAATAAATTAGGCTTTGGTAAATCTAATATTTTTTGGTGTGATGCGATTTATTTTGAAGATTTTCACATTGAAAATAACCGAACACTAATTTTTAATGGGTATGCTTGGATTGGTTTATTAAGCAATGTTGAATCTCAATGGAAAATTCCTGTTACTGGAAAATTCCGTATAAACTCAAATGGAAAATCATTAAAAAACTATATATTAATATTTTATAATGATAATCAAAAAATAACATTATCAAAACAATAAAAACTTATAAATTTACAAACTATTTTTTAATCAGGAAAATTTTGACCACATCAAAGTTACATTAATGCTACCCAGTAGTTTCAAGTTGCAAATTAAGATGAAATATTCTTAGATGGATATATTTCTTAAGAAATACGGGATGTATAAGAGTTCTTTGAAGAAAATTCATAATTAAAAAGTAAACTATAAAAGTATCGGTATATAAAGATATTTCGATATTTTCGCAAAAATTTTTACTCTGAAATTAACAAAGGAAATATCAAACAGCCCAATCGAATTTTGGAAAAAAATGTGTTCTGGTATGAGTCCTATGTAAAGCAAAAAGTGGAAGAATTTAAACAAGAATCTGATATTATAGCCTGCACCTAGCAGGCTTTTATTATTTTGTGCTGTGACTAGGTACTTTTGCCAAAACGGGTACCCTAACGGGTATCCAAAATCACCAAACAAAATAAATTGATAAATTTCTATAGGTTAGTATCAATATGCTTCTAATGATCGATAATTACGATAGCTTTACGTATAACATTGTCCAGTACTTTGGCGAGTTAAACCAAGACGTAAAAGTTGTTCGCAATGACGCCGTGACTTTAGAGGATATTGAACGATGGCAACCAAAGTATCTGGTCATTGGTCCTGGTCCTTGCTCTCCAACTGAGGCAGGGATTTCTATTCCAGCAATTCAACATTTTGCTGGAAAAATTCCAACACTTGGCGTTTGTTTAGGACACCAAGCGATTGGTCAAGCTTTTGGTGGCGATATTATTCGTGCCAAAACCGTGATGCATGGTCGTTTATCTGACATGTATCACAGCGATCAAGGGATTTTCAGCAATTTACCTTCACCTTTTTCAGCGACACGCTATCACTCCCTCGTGATTGATCAAGCCACAGTTCCTGAATGCCTTGAAGTTACCTGCTGGACCAATGAAACAGATGGCTCAATGGAAGAAATTATGGGTGTAAAACATAAGACACTACCGATAGAAGGTGTGCAGTTCCATCCTGAATCAATTCTGAGCCAGCATGGTCATCAAATCTTTAAAAACTTTTTAGAAATTTATGCGAAATGAGTGTAGTAGCAAATCATGAATATTCAACAAGCTTTAAATAATATCACCAAAAATATTGAACTCACTCAACCACAAATGGAAGAAGTGATGCGCACCATTATGCAAGGTGAAGCGACTGATGCCCAAATAGGCGCACTCATGATGGGTTTACGTTTAAAGGGTGAAAGTATTGACGAGATTACGGCTGCCGCGCGTGTCATGCGTGAGTTTGCGATTAAACTTGAAGTCAGTGACATTCCTCATTTAGTCGATATTGTGGGTACAGGTGGTGACGGACAAAATCTATTTAATGTATCGACAGCATCCTCATTCGTCATTGCTGCTGCTGGTGCAACGATAGCAAAACATGGCAATCGTGGTGTGTCATCAAAGTCTGGTTCATCTGATCTTTTGGAACAAGCAGGCATCAATCTTGATTTGAATATGCAACAAACTGAACGTTGTATTCGAGAAATGGGGGTTGGTTTTTTATTTGCCCCTAATCATCACAAAGCAATGAAATATGCAGCGGGTCCTCGTAAAGAACTCGGTTTCCGCAGTATTTTCAACCTCCTCGGCCCGCTTACGAATCCGGCTGGGGTAAAACGCTATGTAATTGGTGTTTTTTCGACAGAATTATGCCGTCCTTTGGCTGAAGTGCTCAAGCAACTAGGTGCTGAACATGCGATGGTGGTCCATTCTAAAGATGGTCTAGATGAAATCAGTCTAGCTTCCTCAACCTATGTGGCTGAGTTGAAAGATGGTGAAGTGACAGAGTGGACAATTCAACCAGAAGAAGTCGATATTGAATCGCAAACCTTAACAGGGCTTTCAGTCGAAAGTTCAGCTGAGAGCCTTGCATTAATAAAAGATGCGTTGGGCAAGAAAAAATCAGCAAAAGGTGAAAAAGCAGCAAGTATGATTGCTTTAAATGCTGGTGCAGGCATCTACGTTTCAGGTTTAACCAATACCTATAAACAGGGCGTCGCTTTAGCACATGATATTATCTACGGTGGGCAAGCTTTGGAAAAAATGAGCATTTTGTCTGAATTTACCAAAACGCTTAAAGAATATGAAGCTTAAGGATAGAAGGATTTGACCATGCTAGATATTGCCAATACGATTTTAGGTAAAATTGTTGATCGTAAACATGAAGAATTTACAACTCGTTTAAAACAACGTAGTTTAAAGGATGTTGAGGAGCTTGCTCATGCAGCAAGCCCTGTTCGGCATTTTGCACAAGCGTTACATAGTAAACGCCCAGGTGTGATTGCAGAAATTAAGAAAGCTTCGCCATCAAAAGGCATTATTCGTGAAAATTTTGATCCTGCCGAAATCGCTCAACAATATGAACAAGCAGGCGCTGCTTGTTTGTCCGTTTTAACAGATGTTGATTTCTTTCAGGGCGCTGATGAAAATATTCAAATTGCACGAAATCACTGTAATTTACCCGCCCTTCGTAAAGATTTTTTAATTGATCCATATGGCGTGATTGAAGCGCGTGCCCTACATGCAGATTGCATCTTGTTAATTGTGGCTTGCTTGTCTGATCAGCAACTTGAAGAAATGTCAAAAACGGCATTTGAACACAATCTTGATGTTTTAGTTGAAGTCCATGATGAAGCTGAACTTGAGCGCGCATTAAAACTTTCAGATCGTTGTATATTAGGGGTGAACAACCGTAATTTAAAAACCTTTGATGTCGATTTAAATACGTCACTGCGTTTGAAAAAATTACTTGAACCTACACGTTTGTTGGTTACGGAAAGTGGTATTGCAACACCAAGTGATGTTCAAATGATGCAAGAACATGATATTCATTCATTTTTGGTGGGTGAAAGCTTTATGAAACAACCTCGACCTGATCATGCTTTTACAGCGCTCTTTGGCACACCTGAAAACATATAACTGTTGAATAAAGGGTGAGTCTGCTTACCCTTTATACCTGTATAATTAGCCTCTATTGATAGAATTTTTTTAATGATTGAAAAGTTTTTTATTTAACTTTCATCTTTTATTGATTGTTGCATTATGGTTTTACATTTTAAATATAAGTAATATTTACATAGATTGTTCTCACAAATACCAACAATATAATTTATTTTAAGTCTGCTTATAATTGAGAATTGAGAATTGAGAATTGAGAATTGAGAATTGAGAATTGAGAATTGAGAATTGAGAATTGAGAATTGAGAATTGAGAATTGAGAATTGAGAATAATGAAATCTAAATCTATAACTCGCAGTTTTGTTTTTTTATTGTTAGTGCTGTTGTATTCGTTACAGCAAATGAGTTGGGCAAAGGAAATACCCATTTACACTGGTTCACCCTATTATATTGATTCAAAACGGATACTCTATTTTAATATCCCCCAACCATCTGAAGGTATCATTGCTGCTCAACTTGATCTTGATCAAATTTTTCCAAATATAGATATAGAGTTTCTTGAGCAAAAAAACTACCTGTTTAAAAACAACCAAATTCAAATTATCAGTTATCAAGGACCACCCATCCATATTGACTTTACTATCGACACCGAAAATAAAAAAGTTCAAAAATCAACATACCATCTTGTTTATAAAGGACAGGAACGTAGATTGCGCAAAGCAATCAATATTCAATCTCAACCGATTTCATTCGAAATACTAAATCAGTTTGAACAAAATTTTAATGTCAAATCTCAAGATTGGCTGGGTAAAAATTTGTCAGCAGAACCTTATATGCTGAATACATTAATGTTTTATGCGGCGATCAATCATTTCGATGATATGAATGAATTTATGCAAAATCTAATTAAAAATCTTACTCATAATCAGGACGTCAATGATTATAAAAAAGCCAAAGCTTTATATCTTCAATATTTAATCGAAAATACTGAGTTTAATGATATTGATTTAATTATGGCGACCATCGAACATCATGATCTGGATTTTTTAAATAATATGAGACTTAGACAGCTCAACCAAATCGTGATAGATGAAATCGAACCCTACACATTTTATTTCACGATGTGTTCACCACTGGGTAAAGCAATACGCCTCAATCAATTTCAAACTGTTGCCCTTTTACTCAACAAAGGCGCTTCAATAGAAAAAGTCTGTATTTCAAAATTTAATGAGCAACAATCAGCATTAGAAGTTGCAAAGAAATATAAAAATAAACGTGTACTAAAATTAATCGAATCATATCTCAATAAACCATAAACTTCTTGGCACTCTTAAATTTCACACCATCTTGCGAATGCAATTCAGTTCAAATTTATTCACTTTCAGACTATAATTAGCACCAAATATCGCCGTCCATTGTTTTTTGCAATTATGAGTAAGTCTGATTCTACATTTTCCAAGTCTCAACTGGATTTATTAAAGCAGTTCAAAAAACAAATCACTCATCCACACACGTCAAAAGTTGCAGCACAACCTGAAACCAAACATGTGCTTTCATCCCATGAAGATGACGTTAACGATGCCGATTTGTTTAAAACTGCTTTAACAGGTGTCACTAAACTGGATAACAGCAATATTGCTAAAATTGAGCGTAATGATGTCAGAAAAAAACCAGATGCAAAAACGCTCGCAAAACGTGCTGCCGCTGAAGGTGCATTTGAAGCTGATGATGCTGAATTATCAGATACTCAAGCAATGCTCAACCCTGTTGCCAGTCAAGCTGCATTAAGTTATCGCATTGCAACACTGCAACATAAGGTTTTTGAAGATTTAAAGGCTGGAAATCTTCGTTGGTTTGAGGCCGTTGATTTACACGGTTGTACTGTTGAAGAAGCGCGTTCCGCAGTTTTACAAATCATCCAAATGGCAAAAGATGAAAATCAAAATGTCATTAAAATTGTGCATGGCAAAGGTCCTGAAGCTATTCTTAAAACTTATGTTAATGGGTGGCTTCGTCAGCACCGCGATGTTCTGGCATTTGTGAGTGCTCCTGAAAAACAAGGCGGTACTGGTGCTGTTTTGGTGCTACTTAAACGTGCTGAAAAAAACCCAAAGTTTAATCGTAACTCATAATCCTTTATTTGATTCAATCCCAAAATCTCCCACAGTGACGGTTTATCTTGTAATTGAAAAAATTTATCGATTTTTCTGCTACAATGCCGTCCTTGTTCAAACCGTATAAGTGAACACGTTTTATGTCTATGCAGCAATCCTACGCAAATATTTTAACTGCCGTTGGCGAGGACTTAGACCGTCCTGGTCTGAAAGATACGCCTATGCGTGCGGCTAAAGCTTTTTCGTACTTGACGTCTGGTTATAGCAAAACGCTTGAAGAAGTGACCAATAATGCGGTCTTCCCTTCTGATAATGACGAAATGGTCTTGGTTAAAAATATTGAATTTTATTCTTTATGTGAACACCATTTACTTCCATTTCATGGTCGTGTACATATTGCCTATCTTCCGTCTGGTAATGTACTCGGTTTATCCAAATTTGCACGAATTACTGAAATGTTTGCACGTCGCTTGCAGATTCAAGAACAACTGACCAAACAAATCGCGGATGCTGTTGCTGAAGTGACTCAAGCACGTGGTGTTGCTGTAGTGATTGATTCAGCGCATATGTGTATGATGATGCGCGGTGTAAGCAAACAAGAGTCAACCACACGTACAGTCTCATTTGTCGGCGACTTTAAAACAGATAAAGAAGCACGCCGTGAGTTTCTTTCTGCTGTTCCAGAGGCACATTAAGACGTTTATTTGATTGCTTCAAATATAATTCTTAAAGCCTCATTCTACTGAGGCTTTATTTTACTTAGGATTTTATCATGTCTTCAATTTGGCTTGCTGGTTATGGATTAACACAAAGTGAAACGAGTGTAGACCATCCTCGTGCAGACCGTTTGGTACAGGGAAATCCAAAACGCCTTACAGAAAGCTTATATGAACATCCCAATATGAACTGTGGTATTTGGCGATGTGAAGTTGGTGCTTGGCATATTCAATTTGCAGACAATAAACAAGAATTTTTCCAAATGATTGAAGGCGTTGTTCGTCTACATGATCAACTAACCCAAACATTTATAGAAATCCAAGCTGGCGAAGCAGGTATTATTCCTCCCGGATTTAAAGGAACATTTGAAGTTGTAGAAGCCGTAAAAAAATATTTTGTAGTGGTTGAAGTTTAATTACAGCAATCTAAAAAATATGTTTTTTTAACTGGGTTCCTGCGCTGCAAACAAAGCAGTGCTTTGTTTTTGCTCATATACCCCAGCTCAACATGGCAACATCCGTGTCGACTCACGATAGAAAGACCATCGATGATTCAAAAGTACAAAATAAATGGCTCACCAAATCTTCTTAAAAATTTTATACAAACCATAAAGTCTATTGGATAAGAATGATTGAAATCAAATCACTTGTCTAAATAGGCAAAAGGTTTGACTCTATTTTCAGTTCAGATGTATGCTTTAGAAAAACAAAATTGAGTTCTTTTTATAAATGAAAAATTTATTAATTTTTATCACAATATTAAGCTCCTCTACAGCATTTGCTGACAACTTAAATAGTCAACAACTCAAGGATGTTCAGCTTGTAATTGCGTTGTTTAAACAAAAAAATATCTCAGCGATTTCAAATCATATTGTTTATCCCTTAGCACGTGAAGAACCACTTCCAAGTATCCAAAACCCCACTGAAATGAAACAACGCTTTAACCAAGTGTTTGACGCTAAACTGATTCAAAATATCGCCAATTCCAAGCCATCACAGTGGCAAAGTGTGGGTTGGCGTGGTGTCATGCTGGATAGCGGTACAGTTTGGTTAGAAGGTCATCAGATTAAAGCCGTCAACTATAGTAGTGATGCAGAACAAAAATTAAAGGCACAACTTATATCCCAACAAAAACAGAAACTATATCCGTCACTGAGAAATTTCAGCAAACCAGATTTACAGTTCAAAACAACCAAATTTCAAATACGTATCGATGAAATGCCAAATGGTCAATATCGTTATGCTGCATGGGGAGTGAACCAATCACAAACTGAAAAACCTGATTTAATTTTAAATCAGGGTAAAGTTGTAATGGATGGTTCAGGGGGAGATCATCACTATATTTTTAACAGTGGTGGTTATCAATATATAATTTATCGAAATCTGTTGGGTACAAGTGAAACGCCTGACGTGCAACTAGAAGTCACTTTAAAAGCCAAAACAGTACTTAGTCAAAATGGCTATTTATTTTAATAATATTCAGTTGTGCCTAGCCAGTCAGGATTCTGTAAGATGATCCCAAAATACAGGTTTGGGTGGTGGTGAGCTCACATTCACTTTAGCCTGTAAATGGTTGGCTAAAATAGATGTCCATAATTGTATATAACGGTTAAAAAATTCATCAGCTTGTTGAATATTTTGACTTAGATGTCGATCTTCCGCCATTCCCCTTAAAAACCATAGTGTAATAATCATTAAATCACCAACATGATCTTGCTCAGTAATCGGTTCAAGATAGTGTGCTGCAGCACTATGCACAGTATGGTACGAAGCCATCCATAGTTTCTGTAATTTCTCAGCAAGTTCGGGTTCTTGACGACTCGCCACCAATAATTCTAATAATGCTGTGATCTCAGGTGTTTTAAGTAAATTTGCGCCTGCTGAAACAAGATCATGTAAACGATCATCCGATTGTTGCATATTCTTAATCAGTTTCCCTAAGGCAATGTATATACGACGTACCAATTGCTCTGCTGTCGACTCCATCAGTGCAGCTTTGGATGGGAAATGATGAACTGGCGAACCTCTTGAGACTTGTGCAATTTGGATAATTTTACTAATTGTAGTTTTCGCATAGCCTTCTTGAATCAAACTTTGTAATGTCGCTTCGATCAAACGTGCTCGCATTGCTTCACTACGTTCATTTTGACTGCGTCGAATAGCATTTGAATGAGATATATTCATCAATATTCTGCAACCTTATTTTATGAGTAATTTGAGCCGAATAAGACCTGATTTGTTGTTATTGATAGATGTCGGCAATTCATAGCTGGGTTCAATGTCATGTGCCTTACTCTATATTTATAAATCAATATTTACAACACAGTCCAATATTTCGATCAAGCACAATGGATTGAGCAACTCATCAAAGTTTGCTGATCTCATCAAACGCATTGTGCTTGGTCTAGGTCTGCTGATATTTCATAAATGGCTTGGCTGTAGGTTAAAATTGAGCATAAAACCTATACATCGTAAGCATTAAACCAAGAAAATAGTGCGACTATTTTCTTGGTTTCATCGCGTAGGATCGGCTAAAAATACACCTAGTCGCAAACATAGACAAATGGTCAACAGACTCTGATATTCCTTATTTCTTTTTTTCTGACAATTGATAAATCAATTGTTCCATTTGTTGCATATACTCACGGTTATCGTGATCCCAAGGGTGGAAATTAGGACGAAAATAATCAATATAATTTCCCAATTGTTTTCTCAGTGCACCTATATCACCAAAAGTATAACGATAGGCTTTTTTCCAACTTGAAATATCGCTGAGCTTTCCTTCTCCTTTGACGATATTAAGAAACACAGGAATCACCAATCCCCAGAATACAATGGTTGCGATTACCAAACCAAAGCTACGGATTGTATATGCATAAGGACCCTGTCCCATTGCGGTGTTCCATACATCAAAAGCCACTGCTTTATGTTCTGTTTCTTCATAGGCATGCCAGCGCCAAATATTGGCATAATGTTGTTCTGCACCATCAAATAATTCAGGTGTACGCAACACTGAATCGGCCAATAACGCCGTAAAATGTTCTAACGCTATCGTCCCACTCAACCAAAAATAAGCGGGTAAATGCTGTTTTATCAGCCCAAAAATATCCAGTACGAGCGCTTCGAATTTTGGCGCAATGGGTGATCGAGCAAATAAAGCATTGTTGTACTCTTCATGTTCTCGACCATGCATCGCCTCTTGTCCAATAAATGCGGTAACTGCTTTTTGCAATTCAGGATCCTGAACTAAATCACGGTGTGCTCGAACAGCATCAATAAAGAAACGTTCTCCAATAGGCAATACAATGGAAAATGTATTTAATAATGCCGTAAAAATTGGACCTGCTGGTGTGTGCCAATCTGCAATTCGCTCTGCGGGCAAGTTAAATCTTACATCACGGCGAATCGGTAATGGTTCATGATATACCGCAGATTTAATAAATTTCGTTAATATTCCCATGGTTCATCCTGCCTCTGGCTGATTATCATTTTTTTAATTTAGCTGGTGCTGTATTTAGAATTTTACCCAATTGAATGTAATTCCATAGGTCATTTCGACTCATTTATATGTCATTGCATCCCTTTTATGGCTTTTATTAGAAAAAATTAATCTCGCCGATACATGGTAATGACACATGCTCCGCCTAATCCCAAATTATGCTGTAATGCAATACGGGCATGATTGACCTGACGCTGATCTGCTGTTCCTCTCAATTGCCAAACCAATTCGGTACATTGAGCCAAACCTGTTGCCCCAAGTGGATGTCCCTTTGACAGCAGTCCACCAGAAGGATTGGTGACAAATTTTCCTCCGTAGGTATTCTCCGCATCCCAAATGAATTTTTCAGCCTCACCTTCGGGGCATAGACCGAGAGCTTCATAGGTCAATAATTCGTTCGCAGTAAAACAATCATGCAATTCAATGACATCAATATCATCCACACCGATACCTGCAGCCTCATATACCTGTTGAGCGGCTTGTTTCGTCATGTCATATCCCACCATTTTGATCATACTCTTTTCGTCAAAACTTGATGCATAATCCGTGGTCATTGATTGTGCCGCTATATAGACTGGATTAGAAATCTGATGTTTTTTTGCGAACTCATCTGAGCAAAGAATAGCGGCACCTGCACCACAAGTCGGTGGGCAACATTGAAAACGTGTGAGCGGATCAAATACCTCTTCTGAAGCCATGATTTCCTCTAAGGAAAGTGTTTGACCAAATAAAGCATAAGGATTATGGCTGGCATGGCGGCGTGCTTTTTCAGCAATTTTTCCAAAGGTTTCTTTTTTTGTACCATACTTCCAACGATACTCTCGTCCTGCTCCACCAAACATTTGTGCCGCTGGTGGTGATGAATTAAACCCTTGAACATCCAACATGACTTGTGCATGTTGCCCCATAGGTGGTTCACGATCATTGAACTTTGCACCTAAGGCACCTTTTTCCATTTTTTCAAAACCCAAAACCAACACACACTCAGCAAGTCCTCCCGCTATAGCTTGTCTTGCCAGGTACAAAGCACTTGAACCTGTAGAACAGTTATTATTGACATTTAAAATTGGAATTCCTGTTAAACCCAATGTATAAGCAGCCCGTTGCCCACATGTCGAATCACCATAAACATAACCTGCAAAAACTTGCTCAATCTCTTGATAGCCAATTCCTGCATCTTTTAAAGCTTTCTCTCCTGCTTCTTTTGCCATGACATAATATTCTTCACTCGCACCCGGTTTGGTAAACTTGGTCATACCCACGCCAATCACATTAACACGTCTTAGCATTCCTTAATCCTCATTGTTTTTTGAATTCCATCAGCAATAGTCCTGTGCTGATTGCCATTATCTGGATATCTGTAGTTGTATCTATGCAACGCTTATTTATTTTTAACTTCATATACGATCTGCTGTAGCCGCAAAACTGTCTGTCAGGATATGCAAAAATGCAGGATGCTGAATATATCGAATAGCACCCTCTACCATCAGCTCACCATGCTGATATAAATCACGTAAATCTCGTTGCTTTGAAACCAGTGCATAAAAATGCTGATCCGTTAATGTTAAAATCACATCAGCATTGGGATCATCACCTTGTTGCACAGTGCCATTGGCAAAGTCTATCTTCCAAGATTGCTGCGGTTCAGTAATATGAAACTGATAAACATAAGGTACTTCAGCATGTATTTGAAAACAGGTTTGCAACTTACTCAAAAATTCAGATGCTTTGGCTTGCTGTTTAGTTGTGGTCTGCTGATGAGAAGAAATCGAAGCTTGTAATGGTGCTTGACCTACTGCTACCCGTTGATCTCTTGCCTGAGCAATCAGTTTTTTATCCATATCCTGTAATATGACCAGTTTATTGGATGCCATCACATTTCCTGAAATTTTGAGCTGTCCGCTAAAAAATAACTTTTGCACATCAGCAAGCGAGCCATTAAATATAGTCTCTACATGTTGCTCATCCATTTCTAAGGTCACATCAGGGACAGCAATCTCCCCAGCACCTGCACCGCCCAAGTCATGTTTTAGGTCGATAAACCATGACGATTCAGGATGTTTAATCTTGAACTGAAATGTTGTATTCGTGCGTTCGACCATGTTTGGATGCGTATTGATATATTCATTTACAGCTGTAAAAACATCTGCAAGCGTAATCTCAAGATGCATAGCAGTTAAAGTATCTGAATCAGAAGCGGTTGATAAATGCTCTTTTGCCGTAGCCAAACGCTGCTTTTTAGCCGTTTCAAAACTTGAAGGATCAATTTTCTGTAATATCATGAGCTTATTCGATGCCATGACATTGCCAGAAATTTTTAATTGCCCCCCAAAAAAAAGTTTCTGTACATCAGCTAAAGTGCTTGTCACCACTGTTTGTAAATGCACTTCGTCCATTTCCAAGATGACATCTGGATGGGCAGTTTCACTTTGTATACATGAAGCAGGCGTATTCTTTAAATCCAACGTCCATATTGAATCTGGATTTTTGAGTTTGAATAAAAATTGGGTTTTAGTTTTATCCACCCACTCAGGATGTTGTGCGATTTGTTCTGCAATGACGTTAAATACATCTTCAGCGATTAATCGTGTTGGCTCAGATGAACTTTCTTGAGGGGTATCCGCTATTTTCTCTGAAGACTGTGCCATATCTGGAGCACGAACTTTGGCTTGTGGAATTTCGCTATACAATTCAACCGCTGCATTTTTGATGACGATCTCATTTCGCTCTTTGACCCATGTTTCAAAAATAATTTTAGTGTCAGAAATTTTCCACATCTTGGTCAATAGTGTATCTCCAGGATAAACACTTTTCGCAAAACGTACTTTAATACTTTTAAAATAGCGACCATCATTGTTGCTAAATGCTTTTATCACATGTCTTCCACTGAAACCAAAAGTACACAAACCATGCAAAATTGGACGATCAAAGCCAAAAGCTTTGGCAAAAGCTGGATCTGCATGCAATGGATTCCAGTCTCCTGACAAACGATACAATAGGGTCTGGTTGATATCCGTTTTTTCTTCTATGACAGCATCTGGTTCACGATCAGGGGCAATATTGGTCTCTAAAGAGTCACCGCGATCACCTCCCCATCCCCCAGCGCCGCGGACAAATGCTGTCATTTCGTTATAAATTAATTCTTCACCACTTTCATCTTTAGAAGAAATCGCAAAAGTAATCACTGCATTCGGATTTTTATCATAAGCAGTTTTTAATTTAAAGGTATGTGTTAATTTTGCATGCGGTGGCAGTGGTCGTTTGATCTCAGTATATTGTTCACCATGTAAGACCCGATCAAAACCATAATTCATGCCTGGCAAGGTAATACCCTGTTTAGCCATATTCAGCATGGCATTCATTTGGGGCATCACACCATAAGTCGGGAAAGCTTGAAATTCACTCCCCAACTCATAGACATAGGCAAGTTCTGAATGATCCAAAGGATTTTGAGCTGCCCCAATCCCTAATGCATACAAAGATAAATCACGTTCATCATAACTTGACTCAATTTCAAGTTGAGCTTTAGATGCGACATCTAAGTCAATAAATTCATTTCCCCCTAAGTTAGGATGTTGAATACCTTCAAGAATTGGGGTAAATGATTCTGTGGTTGAACTTGGGTGAGTGGATGTCGTGAAATCAGTAATTTTGTCCCACTGTCGGGCAACATCATCAACGCTCAATACATGCTGATTTGGAAAGACATAACCTTCACTGCGTTCCCAGCGTAGTTTTGCCATAAAACCTGCACCCACCTCAAATAAACCCTTCGTTTCTTTGCAGTTTTCATGAGCGAGCCAAGCAACCAAAGGACTCACAGCTTCTGGTTGAAGTAAGGCAAGCAAATCTGCTGGCATCACAGTTTCTGTCAAACGGGATGCTGCCAAAGGCGCAATTGTATTAACTAAAATATTTTTATTGCGTCCCTCTTCCGCCAAGCAATTGGCTAAACCCAGTATCCCCAGTTTGGCAGCACAATAATTTGCCTGACCAAAATTACCATAAATTCCTGCGGCAGATGTGGTCATGATGATTCGTCCATAACCTTTTTCACGCATAATTGACCATGCAGCATGAGATACACTTTTTGATCCATTTAAGTGTACCTGCATGATTAAATCCCAATCCTGTTCGGTCATTTTGGCAAAACTGACATCCCTTAAAATACCAGCATTATTAATCACAATATCCACTGTTCCAAAATGCGTTAAAGCTGTTTGCACAATCGCTTCACCATTTTCAACAGAATCATAATTTGCGACAGCCTCGCCACCGATTGCCCGGATTTCCTCGACCACTTTGTCTGCTGCAGTTGACGATTGACCAGAACCATGTGCACCACCACCAAGATCATTGACAACCACTTTGCAACCTCGGGCAGCAAGTGTAAGCGCATGTTGGCGTCCTAAGCCGCCACCTGCCCCTGTAACAATGGCAACACGACCATCAAAGCGTAATTCTGACATTTCGATTCCTTGACTGATATCTTGTTATTTTGAACAATGACTGTAGTTGTAATGCTAAATCGTACGTGAAATCAGTTCTTTCATAATTTCATTGGTACCACCATAAATTCGATTTGGTCGAATATCTAAATAGGCACGGGCAATAGGATATTCCAGCATATAACCATACCCACCATGAAGTTGCAGACACTCGTCTACTACTTTGCAAGCAAGATCGGAAACCCAGTATTTAGCGGTACAGGCAGCCTCTATAGACAATTCATTTTTTAAGACCAATTGCATACATTGATCAATATAGGTCCGTGCAATCTGTATCTCTGCGCGCATTTCGGCTAATTTAAACCGTGTATTTTGAAATACGGAAATCGGTTTGCCAAAAGCTTTGCGCTGCTTGGTGTATTCAACAGTACTTGCCAAGGCAAACTCTGCGCCTGCAGCACAAATGATTCCGATCATCATCCGCTCCCAAGCCAATTCTTTCATTAACATGATAAAACCCAAACCTTCCATACCGAGAAGATTCGATTTCGGAACACGAACTTGATCAAAAAAGAGTTCACAAGTATCTTGTCCATGCAAACCAATTTTCTTCAGTGGTTTACCTTTAGTAAAACCAGTACGACTTGCTTCGATAATCAGCAATGAAACATTTTGTGCTTCACTTTCCCCTTTGCCCGTTTTGACTGCGACAATAGCGATATCGCATAGGTAGCCATTGGTAATAAAAATCTTAGATCCATTGACGATATAATCGTCTCCATCTTCTATTGCAGTGGTCCGAATCGCTTGTAAATCTGAACCTGTTCCTGGTTCTGTCATTGCAATCGCTCCAATGACCTCACCCGTTGCCATAAGTGGCAACCATTGTTGCTTCTGCTGTTCATTTCCAAAATTATTAAGGTAATTCGCAACAATATCCGAGTGCAAAGCAAAACCCGAAGCTGAGTCACCTACTCTGGCTTGTTCTTCCATTAAAATCATTGAATATAATCGATCAACACCCGACCCTCCATATTGTTCTGGCATCGTGCAACACAACAAACCTAATTCTCCAGCTCTCTGCCATAAATGACGGTCAAGATGTTGCTGTGCTTCCCACTGTTCCCGATAAGGTGCAATTTCTGTTTCAAAGAAACGACGGGCTGTTTGACGAAATTGTTCATGTTCCGAATCAAACAACGTACGTGGAATCATGGCAGTCATCGGTTGGGGTATATTTAAAGCAGACATTTCAACTCCTTGTATTTATTTTTCTTAACAATTAGCAGTGAGTAGCTCATTTGATATTTACAATACGGACGTACAACTTGTTTTATTGTTTTATACTGCGCTCAGAGATTGTTCAATTGTATAAAGTTTCACCAAAGTATTGCACAGTGACGTTTTATGCCAAGATATTCCCTAAGGCTTTGCCAGAGAAGAAAAAAGCAATACCCAATAAGATTCAGGTATTGCTTGGTACTTAAAATTGTAATGAAAAAGTAATATTGACAATTAAAATAACAATTTGGGAGGCTGTTGATTATTTTGCAAAGGCACCACATGATCATCTTTTAAATCAACACCTGAAAGTTGTAATTTAAATGAATTTCGCATGAGTGCCATTAAACGCTGAGTTGCAATTTGAATGCTTAATCCCGCAGGTCTTACATTGGAAATGCAGTTTCGACCTGAGTCCAAACAGCCTTTCCGAGCTTTCCAAGTATAATAAATCCCCATACTATCAGGTGAACTTAAACCCGGACGTTCGCCAATCAACATAATTAGCATTGGGGCATTAAACGTTTGAGCTACTTCATCTCCTAAGGCAACTCGACTTCCTGTCGCGATCACAATCGGGGCAAGTGTCCATCCTTCAGCAACAATATGCTCCCGTAACGAGTTGATATAGGCAATTGCATTCTCCTCAATGGCACGTGCGGAAAGTCCATCACCTGCGACAATACATACATCATATTGTTGCGGATGGTCAGCCACATAATCGGTTAATTGCATTTGCGATTGTTCAGATAACTGACGTCCATAATCTGGGCGTTTTAAATAAATTTCTTTGTTTGTTGCCTTACTTTCGACCACGAGGCTTTGAAAGTTTAAATCCGTCAACTTGTGCTGCATATCTTCAATATTCAATTGATGAAAAACAGCATCTTTGGCTTGAGCATGTGACAGCTGAAAGTTAAGTAATTCTTGAGTCGGAATACTGCAGCCGACTCGCCCCATTGCAATTCGCGCATCGGTATATTGTTTGAGTTTGTGCCACGGGTCTTCATACAGACCATTAGAGAAGGTTTCAAATTTGGAGAGCTTCATGCTTGATGCTCCTTTTACGATAATAATTTAGCAAAATTTTTAGGCATACTATTCGGCCATTGAATCTGGCGTTGTTCTTGATGAAAAATGCCCTGATGATCTAACCAAGCTGAGAATTCAGGGGCAGGTTTTAAGCCCATTAACTGACGTAAATACAGCGCATCATGGAAAGAAGTGGTTTGATAGTTCAACATCACATCATCTGAACCGGGAATGCCCATAATAAAATTGATGCCTGCCGCACCAAATAAAGTTAACAGCACATCCATATCATTTTGATCTGCGTCGGCATGGTTGGTATAACAAATATCACATCCCATAGGCACACCGAGTAACTTGCCACAGAAATGATCCTCTAAACCGGCTCGAATAATTTGTTTACCGTCATACAAATATTCAGGACCAATAAAACCGACTACAGTATTAACCAATAAAGGATTGTATTTACGTGCGACAGCGTAAGCCCGTGCTTCAATGGTTTGTTGGTCTACGCCATGATGAGCATTACTGGATAAGGCACTGCCTTGTCCTGTTTCAAAATACATGACATTTTGACCAATTGTTCCCCTGTTCAGTGCCAAAGTCGCTTCATAGCCCTCTTGGAGCAAGTCGAGCGTTACTCCAAAACCATCATTTGCTAATTGTGTTCCTGCTATTGATTGAAACATCAGATCAATGGGAATATTTCTTTCTGCAAGCTGAATGCCTGAACTGATATGAGTCAATACACAAGATTGGGTTGGAATTTCATACTCTTGAATAATGTGATCAAGCAGTTTGAGCAACTCAGAGAGATTATGTAAGTTATCTGTGGCAGGATTAATGCCAATGACCGCATCACCATTCCCATACATTAAACCATCCAATAAACTTGCAGAAATCCCCAATACATCATCGGTCGGGTGATTGGGTTGTAAGCGTGTAGATAAATGCCCTTTCAAGCCAATCGTATTACGAAACTGTGTGACCACTTCGCATTTACTGGACACCAGAATCAGATCTTGATTGCGCATGATTTTACTGACAGCAGCCACCATCTCAGGTGTAAGCCCCTTGGCTAAATTTGCCAGTGTCTCAGCCGTTGCTTCTTCACTTAACAACCAATTTCTAAAGTCACCTACAGTAAAATGTGAAATTGGTGCGAACAAATCTGCACGATGCTCATCCATAATGAGGCGCGTAATGTCATCTTTGTCATAATCAATGACAGCCTCATTTAAAAAGGTTTTTAACGGGACTTCGGCAAGCGCCATTTGTGCCGCTACTCGTTCTGTTGCATTGCTAGCAGCGACGCCTGCCAATTCATCTCCAGAACGCAGCGGTGTCGCCTTTGCCATTAAAGTTTTTAAGTCTTGGAAAATAAATTGTTGCTGTGCAACATTGTGCCGATAAGCCATAGTTATAATTCCTGTTCTGCTGCCTTAATACTGGCAAACTCTTCTTCCGGTGTCCCTGAAATCAAATGATGGCGGCTATATACAAGAAAATACAGAATAAAGACCACATAAATCCCCAAAGCAATAAACCAAACTTTAGGATCAACAAGAAATCCTGCAACCACCGCAACAACCGACAAAATCAAAGCAATGCTTGAGGTTACAATCCCTCCTGGTGTTCGATATGGGCGATATACATCAGGTTGAGAAATGCGCAACTTAATATGTGCCATCATCATCAATACATATGAGATCGTTGCTCCAAATACTGCGATTAAAATCAGCAGATCACCCTGTTTGGTTAGTGATAATAAGAAACCGATAATGCCCGGTATAATTACGGCTAAATAAGGCGATTTGTTTTTATTGGTCAAAGACAACGAAGTCGGTAAATAACCTGCCCGAGAAAGTGCAAAAATTTGTCGTGAATAGGCATAGATAATGGAAAAAAAGCTTGCGATTAGACCAGCCAAACCGACAAAGTTAACAAAATTGGCTAACCAACCATGCCCATAAACTTTAACAAGTGCATCCACCAACGGCGCACCTGAGTCTTTCAATACACTTGCACCTGCTGCGCCAGCACTGAGAATTAAGATCAGAATAGCAAATGCAGCTAAAATTAACATGGCTCCAATCAAACCACGAGGTAAAGATTGCGCAGGATTTTTTGCTTCTTCCGCAGCCAATGGAACACCCTCAACTGCAAGAAAAAACCAAATCGCATAAGGAACTGCTGCCCAAATGCCTAAATAACCTTGAGGTAAAAAGCTGCTTGCACCTACTTTTGATGAATCAACTGCGATATCAAATAAATTCGCACTATTAAAATGGGGAACCATAGCCACTAAAAACACCACAACTGCAACGACGGCGATCGCAGTAATCACAAACATGATTTTAAGCGCTTCACCTGCACCTTTTAAATGAAGCCCCATAAAGACCAAATAACATATCAAATAGATGATCCACCCTCCAATACCAAAAAGGGATTCACAATATGCACCAATAAATGTCGCAATTGCTGCTGGTGCAATCGCATATTCAATCAAGATCGCAGTTCCAGTCAGATAGCCCCCAAATGGACCAAAAGCCATCCGAGCAAAACTATAACCTCCCCCGGCTGTGGGCATCATGGTCGACATTTCAGACATGGAAAGGCAGATGCATAAATACATAATGGCAGCAAGAACAACCGCGACAAACATCCCGCCCCAACCGCCTTGTGCAATCCCGAAATTCCAACCTGCAAAATCTCCTGAAATGACATAGGCAACACCCAAACCAACCAATAACAGCCAACCGACTGCGCCTTTTTTAAGTTCTCTTTGTGCAAAATAATCTTTGGAATCACCCGCCTTACCGACAGATAATGGTTCATTGTGATCGCTCATCATCGTTCCTTTTTAATTGCCTTTTCTTGTATAAGCAAAAAAAGTGCCTTTCCTTGGGTCACATCAATTTTTATTCATTTGTTTTAATCAGTGTTCTGTTTCTTCCGTTAAAACAGATTCAATTTCAATCTAACAAACAAAGGTAGGAAAAAAGTTGAAGAACATTTAAAAATAGAACTTGGACAAAACGATCATCAAGCAAAAATTAAAAGGAGTAAAAATACATAGTTGCTATTTATTTAATAAAATTAATATAGTATTTAGAATTTATACACAAATAAAGTGCAATGTGACCAAGACCATGGATGAAAAAACTGATGCTTTGAATCAAAATCTAAAACAAATACAGGAGGATTCACTTGCAAATCAAAAGCTAAGATTTGCGTTAATTGCCTGTAAAAATGACTTACTCAATACCGCATCATTGGCTTTAATTACGATACAAATTTGGGATATGTATAAAGGTTTGTTTTGGTGTACATCCCATCCGAGTCAATTGCCTTCACAACAACACATAAAGTATCCCTTTGAATCACAGAATGAATATGTTTACAAAGCTCCTATTTTCGATTTAAAAACTCACTATATTTATGGCGAGGTGATTTTATTTAACCGTTTTAAACAAGAAAATATTTTTGGACAATTGGCTGCAACGCAATGTGCGGAGATGATTGTACAAAAAATAAATCAAGAACCAATACCGTGTTTGTCCATCCAAGCTTATTCAAACCAATATGAAATAAAAATCAATCACCAGCCTGTACTTCTAACACCACGCCAATTTGAAATCATCTGTATTTTAATTCTCAATCCGATGGGCTTAAGCTTAGAACAATTACACCTTTATCTATATGAGGATGAAAATATCAGCCTCAACACACTAAAATCTGAAATTTCATATTTAAAAAATAAAGTTGGCGAATTGATCTGCGCCCGAACTTATCAAATTCAGGCTGAAGTTTTTGCGGATTTTAAACTACTCGAAGAAGCACTTGACGCAGGTTATCTCGATACAATCCGAGAGCTTGATCAAGGTGATTATTTTACAAAATGCAAAAGCCCTTTTTTACGCAAGTGGCAACAAATTCTTCGAATACGAATCCAAAACCTACTTGGATAATTTTTTCGATGATTGTAACTGCCTAAAAATAGTGAACAAAACCCAAACCGACTTTCTGCCAATCTATTTGATTTTGTTGTTGATATTCCCATTTTAGGTGCACACTATTTTGTGAATCTAGTGCGTATTGAAACAAGCTGTTCACCCGTAAATTCCACTGACTTGTATCTTGCCAATATGGCAATTCCACTTGAACTACACTATTCAGCCGATCCGACCAAATATTTTGACAACCTACAGTTGGACCTAATCCTAGCCGCCATCCCTTATCCAATGACTTTCCTGCTTGCAACTGAGTTTGCAACTCGGCATAACACAAATGTTTCCGATCATCATCCGCAATGGTATAACCAGACTGCGCTTTTGCACTCATGACACCATGTTGTTGTTGGTCTGTAAACTGCCCATTTTGAATTGCTTCTTGTTGCCAACCCAAAGTAAAGCCCCAGGTTATTGGTGTTTTAAAAGGTGTAATCGGGTTATACGAGTTCACTATGAGTAGATCAAGATGTTCGAGCTTTAAACGGTCATTTCGCCACTGCGCTGCACCATCTAAGAACTGTAATTGGGTCCCTATTCGGAAACCACCTTGTGGATCAGTTAAGTCATGATAAGCCTGTCGATGACCAAGCTCAGCATACTTATCTCCTTGAACCTCACCTACAGCAACTGACCATTTACGTGCATCATGCCCTTTGACGGGGTTAATCTTAGGTTCAGCGGGCGCTTGACGTTGCTTTGCAATTGAAATCTGACTACGCAACCCGAGCAATTGTCTAAAACGTGGCTGTGTATAGCCTGCATCGACTTGTCGCGCTACAAACTGTAAGTATAAATCGTCATACGCCATTTCTAAAATTTTAGCTCGATCTGCTTCATTATAGGCAGCAATCGCTTGTGGCATCTGTTGCGGTTCTAATGATGCAACTTCATGTGCTATCTTAGCTAGCTGATGACCATGCTGTTTGGCTTGCGAATTTAATTGTGTTTCTAATGCAGGGCGATACACCGTTTCTTGAATTAATCCTTGTTGATCAATTGCCTTAATGGTTTCAATCGGTATGGCAGCATAAGTAAATTTTTTTCGTAAATTTGAATCGGGACGAACAAGATCAAGTAAACCAAGCAATCGATAAGCGCAATTGTCACTGACAAAATAATAAGGAAAGCTGACTTTTTGCATTTCCCAAATATGTTTGACTAAAAATGCAGTTTCCTCTGGATTTAAATTGAGTTCATATTCCCAAAGATCCCTACTTTCAAAATCACCATATTCTTTTACTTTTCGATAATACGGCATTAATGAATATTCACCTGGATATTTTCCAACCAGACCTTTCCACGCATATGACCAGTTGTCTTCACTATTGACGGTGGCAGCATAGTTAATTGCATAAGATACCAAATTCAATTGCTTCTGATCTTTTGGATCAAGCCGAAGTAAGGTATGTCCAAACATTGAACTTGGATTTCCCATAAAATCCGTCGCATAGATCAAGGTGGCTTTATAAGGTTTAATTTGTCCAAACCATTGATCAAATTCCGGACAAGAAATAACAGGTAACTGTTGTTCAGTAATATTTAACTGCTGCATCAACCACTGGCTTCGGGCAGGAAATTTACAGCGTATAGATTGATTCGGATCCGCTGATTGAAATAGTGCTGAAATATCAGCATTCAGTTCATGTTGAATATTCTCTCGACCATCTGGAGCATAAAAATAACCTGAATAGCTGACTTCACTTTGATTGCGCTTTTTTTGATTTGATCCATGTTCAGCAGTGCCATCAGCATAAAGTAAACGTTTCCATGTTACCTGTTCAGCCAATTGTTTTTGTTGAGCTAGTTGCAAATAGTTCGCTAAGGTCTGTTGTTCTAATGTTGGTGTTTCTGCATGGGAATAAATGGTCAGTAATGTGCTGAATACGCTAAAACTAAGTGCTATGTATTTCATTCAATCATCAATTTATCATGGTTATAAAATGCGGTAATTATAAGTTGGGATCAACTCACGACTTTCCCTGTTTCATGTAGCTTATCTTGTTTCATTTTCAATCGTATATTGAGCAATAATTTTGAATAAAAAAACCCTGCACCAAAGCAGGGTTTTTCTGGCTTAAACGTAAGCTTTTAAAACTGCATCATTTGCCATCACTTGTTGAAGTGATGCCAATACTTGTAGAGAATTTTGATTTTCTACTGAATAGATATTGGCAAAGTTAGATTTAGCCACAGCATAGAAATGTGCCTTATCAGCATCTTTAACATTTAACAAAGATGCAAGTACAGTTAAGCTTTCACCTTGTCCTACAGCCATATCACGTGCCAGTGATTCAGAATTTTCATTCGTAAAAGTAACCACTTGCGCAGTCACTTTACCATTACCATTACAACCTAAAGTACCAAAAGTAATACCGAGTAATTGGTTAGTAAACAGCCCATTTGTGGTAGCTGCTAAAATTTTAGGCACTTTACCAGATTGACCAGCCCAAACTTGAGAACCCACACCACAACCGACGTCTGGATCAGCCATAGCAACACTAGAACCCGCAGCCAATACAGCAGCTAAAGCGATTTTTTTTAACATATAAGTCTCCAGAATTTTCATATGTATTATTTTTAATACAACATATGTGAATTGTTGTTTTGCAAACTATGCAACGGATGTTACACCCACGTAGATTTATCACATAAATTCAGATAAGCAAATCAAAATTTAATCACTTAAAAATTAATTTTTGTATTTTTTAAGTGACCAATCACCATTTTCCATTCGATTTCCCAAAATCTTAAGCACCAAGACCAAGCTTAAAAGTAGTAACAGATACCAAGAACCGAGTTTACCCCAACCCACCATATGCCATGCATCGACCTGACTCGGATACAACCATATTTTATAAAAAGTGCTGATATTCTCAGCAATCCAAATAATAAATGCCAAAATAATCAGCACAGGCAACATCGGAAGTTGTAATTCATGCTGTTGAAGTTTAAAACGAATTTGAGTCTTCCAGAAAATAACCACGCTCCAAATAAACAGTGCGTTACGAAAATCTGGAATAAAAAATTTACTCATAAAGTTGATATAAGACAACACAGCTAAACTCAGCATATTGCCAAAACGAGGTAAATTTAAAAATGAGACTTGGTATAAGCGCAATGATCGTGCAAAGAAACTTCCGACTGCTGAATACATAAACCCTGCAAACAAAGGCACAGTTAAAATTTTAAATACAGCAGGTTGCGGGTATTGCCAAGAAGCAATTTGCGGATGAGTCAAGAAAATTTCCATGCCCATTGCCATGATATGGAACAAAGCAATGACTTTAGCTTCTGCCCATGATTCTAATTTTAGATAAAGCAAACAGGCTTGAATAATGAGTGCATAAAACAAAAGATAGTCATAACGGAAAAAACCGTAAAACTCTTGGCTTCCCATTTTAGCCGTGATGATAAATGCGATCAGCAATAAAATACCAAATAAGGCAGCTGAAGCTGCCTTAGATAGAAATTCAAACAATGATTTAAAGTAGTTCATCATATGATTAATAACAAACACTTAGCCTAGATATTTCGCACTATAATCATGTACAGTATCAATAAATATTTTTGGATGATCAGGATCCACCCACTGGGTTATGCCATGACCTAAATTGGCGACATAACCTGTTTTTTCACCATTCGCATAGGCATCATCCAACATTGCCTGAGTTGCTTTTGCAATCGTCGCGGCTGAGCCATAGAGCGTTGCAGGATCTAAATTACCCTGTAATGCTGCTCGTCCATTCACTGTTTGACGTGCAACATTTAAAGGTGTTGTCCAATCTAAACCAAACGCATCTGCACCTGTCGCGATCATTGGTTCCAACCATTGACCACCACCTTTAGTAAATAAAATTACAGGCACTTTACGCCCTTCATTTTCACGTTTTAATCCAGCAACGATTTTTTGCATATACTTCAGTGAAAATTCTAGATATTCACGATGTGCTAATGCACCACCCCAACTATCAAAAATTTGAACAGCTTGAGCACCTGCCTCAATTTGGGCATTTAAATAATCAATTACGGCATCAGCGAGACGGTCTAATAATGCATGTAAGACTTCGGGTTGCGCATACATCATTTGTTTGGTGAATCGAAAGTCTTTGCTTGAACCACCTTCAACCATATAGGTAGCCAATGTCCAAGGGCTGCCTGAAAAACCAATTAAAGGCACTTGACCCGCCAATGCAGAACGAATAGTTGAAACTGCATTCATGACATAGGCAAGATCAGACTTGGCATTAAATTTGGGTAAGTTTGCGACATCTTGTGCTGTACGCACAGTTTTATGAAATTTAGGTCCTTCACCTGTTTCGAAATAAAGCCCTAAACCTAAAGCATCAGGTACTGTCAAAATATCTGAAAATAAAATGGCAGCATCCAATGCATAGCGGCGTAATGGTTGCAACGTCACTTCACAAGCAAATTCAGTATTTTTACAAAGAGAAAGAAAATCACCCGCTTGAGCACGTGTTTCACGATACTCTGGTAAATAGCGCCCTGCTTGACGCATCATCCAAACTGGTGTGGTATCTACAGGTTCACGCAATAAGGCACGTAGAAAACGATCATTTTTTAAGGTCGTCATTTACTTTCCCAATCAAATATTAATTTCGCACCATCATAACAAAAAGGTCCCACTGATATTCATTTCTTGAAAATTTTTCTCAATAAAGTTTTGAGCTTATTGATTTGAGCAGCAATTTTGTATACGAAAACAAAACAAAACTCATCTGGGACAAAAATGTCTATAGAAAAAAATGATTAACACAAAACAAATACTGCAACACCTTATAAATTCTGTAATACTTAAGCAGATTTTTAGTCATAAATTATGAATAATTCTTAAGGTTGATCTACATGTTCGTTCGCTCAATTCTTGCTTTGAGTTTAAGCTGTGTGTTAACAGGTACAGCATTTGCTGCATCTACAGCTGAGCAACCGCTAACGCCTAAAAAAGTTGCTGCTCCTGTTGAAGATCCTATCGATCCACTTGCCATTGACAGTTCTGCTTCAAGTGTAGAAGCACAGATCAGTCCGCAAGAGCAACAAGATTTGGACAAAGCAGCAAACACGCTACAGAATTTAGAAAAAACTGAGGATAAAACTTCAGATACAGCAATTTCGCCATCTGCACCACAAACTACGCCAGCGAAAACACCTACAAATCCGAATGCAGTTAAAGCATCTTGGACTTTAGACGGAATAAACAACGCTCAATGGTATGAAAATATTGGCAGAGGACAATTCCCTGTTTATGCACGTGCGCACGTCATGTTAAATAATGCTCACGCTTCTCCTGGCGCTATTGATGGTTCAAGTGGTATGAACACCTTGAAAGCCATTGCTTCATTCCAACAAATGAATGGTATTAAACCGACAGGTGAATTAACCAAAGAAACTTGGGATGCACTTGTGACTCAACAAGGCAACAAACCAGCTTTTGTTGAATACGCTATCACTGCGGAGGACTTAAAAGGTCCATATGCAAAATCAATCCCACATGATTATGCATTACAAGCAAAAATGCCGGGTTTGTACTACACACGTGTTACAGAAATGTTGGGCGAAAAGTTCCATATGGATGAAGATTTCTTAAAGAAACTTAATCCCAAAGCGAACTTCAACAAAGTTGGCGAAAAAATCATTGTTACCAATATCCGTAACGAATTACCTGAAAACATTCATTTGATCGTTGCGCATAAAGGCGCCAAACAGTTGTATTTGTTTAATGCGCAAAACCAAATGGTTGGCTCGTTCCCTGCAACCATTGGTAGTTCAGATACTCCGTCACCAACAGGTACTTATAAAGTAACTGGTGTAGCACGTAATCCGTGGTACAGCTACTCACCGAGCAACTTTGTACAAGGTAAAAACTTGAAACCACTGTCATTACCACCTGGTCCTAATGCACCTGTAGGTAATATCTGGATTGGTTTAAGCAAAAAATCATTCGGTATTCATGGTACACCAAACCCATCTGCGATTTCTAAGACTGCATCGCATGGTTGTATCCGCCTAACCAACTGGGATGCAAATGATCTCGGTAAAAAAGTGAAATCAGGTGTTACCGTTAAGTTCCTTGAATAATCAAAGACTTTAACCGTATAGAACCAGTGCTAATGCACTGGTTTTTTATTTAAAGTACCTGTTAAACAGCGTTGCAAAAACAAAACAATGTGTTGTAATTTCATTATTTCATCTCAAATATTTAAATATTAAACTCAACTCATGTTAAAAAATAAAGAATTGGAGATTTGAGATGAATACTTTTTTACATCACAGCGAAAACCGTGGTCATGTCAAAATGGGCTGGTTGGACACCAAACACAGCTTCTCATTTGGTAGCTGGTATGACCCAAAATACATGGGCGTCGGTTCATTACGTGTGATCAATGATGATACGATTGCCGCACACAATGGTTTTGGTACTCATCCTCACGACAATATGGAAATCTTGACCTGTGTATTGAAAGGCACAATTTCACATAAAGACAGTATGGGAAATGAACGTCATATCAATGCAGGTGAATGGCAATTGATGAGTGCAGGTACTGGTGTACAACACAGCGAAATTAACCAAGGTGATGAAGCTGTTCATATGCTTCAAATCTGGGTAATTCCAAATGTTCGTGATGCTGAACCGAATTATCAACAAATCGAACGTGATCCTAAAAAATCACCGAATGAATGGCAATTGATTGTTGGTCCAAATGATGATGCTCCAATGCACATTCGTCAAAATGCTGAAATCAAAGCAGCGTATTTGGAAAAAGATCACAGCTTAGACGTTAAAGCGACTCAAAAATTTAACTATGTGCATGTGATCGAAGGTGAGATTGATATTGCCGGTCAAGTACTGAAAGCAGGCGATGCTTACTTATTTGATGAAGATTCAACACTCACTGCACATGAAAACAGCCAATTTATTTGGTTTGATTTAAACAGTTAATCCTGCTGAAATAAAAACCTCCATATGCAATATATGGAGGTTTTTTTATACTATTTCAAAACTGCCTATTCAGCTCAAGATAGGGCGAGTACTCCCCCACTCAACGACAATAATCCTTTTTCTGATCTTTGATCAATGATAATGCAGCATTCCAAGCTGCACAGATAATCGGTTCAGCAGCTTCACTTTCAAATTGCTTCACAGTATATTCTGAAACCTCTTTACTCGGATAATGTAACTTTGAACTACTCATGGCTTTAATCTGAATCTGACAGGCACGTTCAAGAAAATAAATTTCATGAAATGCTCGAGCTATGCTATTCCCTGTTGCCAATAAACCATGATTGCGTAAGATCATACAACGATGCTCACCAAGGTCTTTAACTAAACGCTCACGTTCTTCGGTTGAAAAAGCAATCCCTTCATACTCATGATAGGCAATATTGTTATAAAACTTCAGTGCATGTTGAGACAAAGGCAATAACCCTTTTTCTTGTGCAGAAACGGCAATACCATCTGCTGTATGGGTATGAATCACACAGTTAATCTGATCATTGGCATGGTGTAAGGCAGAATGAATCACAAATCCAGCAACATTGACCATCTTACCTTGATCACCTTTCGCCACGATATTGCCTTGATGGTCAATTTTGACCAAATCAGAAGCAGTCATTTGATCAAAAGTCACGCCATAACGATTAATCAGAAAATGATCAGATTCATCGGGAACGCGTAAACTGATATGTGTATCAATCAAATCTGTCATTTTAAAATATGCAATTAAACGATACAGTGCTGCCAACTGGCAACGTGCTTCCCATTCTGATTTTTGCATATACTTTGGTCGTTTCATCCTAAAATCCTTTTTAGTATCGATTGATCGTTATTCATTTTTAACCAGTGTTCCACCACGATACAAGTTTTAATTCGTGAATGACGCGCCCATGCATAATATTGCTTATTTTAAACGTAAAAAATCCAAACCAATATTGACCTATTGATTTGGATTTAAAATTATCAATTATCATATTTTATTGTTATTTATTTTTCTTTTTCACTTATTGTTATTCAGCCGTATTCTTATTATTATTTTTTTCAAAAAAAGTAAAAAAACGATTATTGTTTTATCTTATTCTTATTCATGTCTTATTGTTTTTATAAAACTTAACTAGACACTAAGTTGGTAGAGTAATTTTTTACCTTTAAAAGTCAAATCCTTAATAAAAACAATGTTTTTATTATCTAAATATGAAATAGCATCATCAATTTCAATATAATTTTCTTCAATCAACCATGTAATATCAAGTTCATTTAAATCAACCATTCCTACCAAAGAAATGGCTCGATTTTTATTATGTTGATTTTGAATATTCTTTAAAACTTCGCGTACTTTAATTAAATCATTCATATTTTAAATCTCATCGTGCTTACAGGTTCTATTATATAAATTGGGAAAACTATTACTAGATACAAAAATGCCCTGTGCGACAAAAATTGTCGCACAGGGCATTCAATATAAAGATCAACATTTTTGAGATATTTCTATTGCTAGAATAGCAATAAGATAAATTAAATATTATTTAAATTTCAAATATTTAAAACCAAGTCATTAAAACCGTAATTTGTAGCCTGTGTCTTGCTCCAAACGTTGTATTGCTGCTGAAAAGTCCATGGATGCTGCATCTGTTGTTTTAATCAGATCATAGCAAGCATGGGTTGTTTGCAATACTTGAAGTTCGAGCTGGCTACGACGCATTAAATCTATAGCAATCCCCATATCTTTTTGAAGCAGGTTTAAAGCAAAGCTTCGATCAAATGCACCATTCAAGATTCTCTGTGCAACGATGGTTTCAGACATACCACTTCGCCCACTGGAATGATTGATACAGTTAAGCGCCGCTGCTAAATCCACTTGTTGGGCTTTTAAAATACTTAGCCCTTCGGCGGCTGCCCAAAGATTCACAGCCATTAAACTATTGTTAACAGCTTTTACTGCAAAACCAGAACCACTTTCTCCCACATATTCAATGAGATCAGCAAAGGCTTGAATAAATGGCTTTGCACGTAGACAGGCATCATAATGACCTGCCAACATCACGGTCAGAGTGCCATTTTCTGCTCCGATGGTTTGTCCTGAAACAGGTGCATCCAAATAATCAATATTTAACTTTTTTAGCTTTTCTGCCAATCGACACGCTGAACTGGGAATACCACTGGTACAATCCACCCAAATACTTCCAGCTTTTAAGCTGACCCTTGCAATCAAGTTTTCAACATCTGCGCTGGTGGGTAAACAAGAAAAAATGATGTCTGCCTGTACTGCTTCTTGTAAATTTACAGCAATTGTTCCAAAGCTTTGCGCATGTTGTTGGGCTTTTTCAAAATTTCGATTCCAGACTTTTACTGTTTTACATACCTTAGGCAGATGGGAAGCCATATGCCATCCCATTGCCCCAAGCCCAATGAATGCGACATGGGGCAACTCACTGTCTTTTGTATTATTGCTCATCACATTCATCTCCGTTTTAAGCACTATGCGTAAATGACTTGATACTTTCATCAGACTCCGTCTGCACTGCACCAGAGGGCTTTTCGCCGCGGTTGAGGAATAAATTTAGAATAATTGCAGTCAAAGTGGCTGTACCGATACCGCCTAAATCAAACGAGCCAATATGCACGCTAAAATTCCCCGCCCCCATGATCAGACTGACAGCAGCAATGATAAGGGTACTATTTTTAGTAAAATCAATTTTGTTATCTATCCAAATTTTTGCGCCTGCCACAGTGATTAAACCAAATACCACAATAGACGCTCCGCCAAGTAAAGCGACTGGAATGGTACTGATGACCGCACCAAATTTAGGTGATAACCCCAATAAGATGGCAAAAATACCAGCAATCACAAATACGGTCGTCGAGTAAATCTTGGTCACCGCCATCACGCCAATATTTTCAGCATAAGTGGTCATTCCTGTGCCACCGACTGATGCTGATAAAGTTGTACAAACACCATCAGCAAAAAATGCGCGCCCCATATAAGGCGATAAATTTCGCCCAGTCATGGCAGAGACCGCTTTAAAATGACCTAAGTTTTCCGCAACGAGAATGATGGCAACAGGTGCTATCAAAAGCATCGCATTGGCATTAAATGTCGGTGCAACAAAATGTGGTAATCCAAACCAAGCAGCGTTATTGATCACGGCAAAATCAATGGCTTTACCTAGTCCCATGACATTGGCAAGAATAAAATACAGGACATAAGCACAGACCAACCCCAGCAAAAGCAAAAGTCGACGCATCATCCCTCGGGTAAATACAGCAATGACACTAATACACACGATTGTGAGAATTGCCATCCAAGTATCAAAAGAATTGGCTGAAACGCTTTTAATGGTGACCGGTGCAAGGTTTAGTCCAATGATCATGACAATTGCCCCAGTAACGATCGGAGGCATCAGTTTTTCTATCCAACCTGTTCCTGTTTTCATCACGATTAAACCGATGGCAGCGTAAACCAAACCACAGGCAATAGTTCCTCCCAAAGCCACTGCGATATTGGGATTTGTTCCAACACCTGCGTAACCTGTTGCTGCTGCTACAGCACCAATAAATGCAAAACTCGACCCGAGATAACTCGGCATTCTTCCACCAGTCATGAGGAAAAATAAAATTGTGCCAATCCCTGTAATGAATATGGTTAAGTTCGGATCAAAACCCATCAATAAAGGTGCTAAAACAGTTGCACCAAACATTGCAAAAGCATGTTGTAAGCCCAGTACGATGCTTTTTCCTGCTGGTAAATACTCGTCAATCTGCACAGGTGTTTGGTCTAAATTTCCTGTATAAGGTTTAAATGAAGCAAACCACGGTTCTTTTGTCGCCATTTTTTAATTCCCCATATTTAAAAATCAACATACGTTTTGAGGTTCACAATAGTTACGTTTAAAATAGAGAAGCGCATTTAAGTCTGGATTGTGTCTTATTGCTTTGACTTGGCAAAACAGCACATCATGGCTTCCTACGGATTGACTCGAAACAACTTCACAATCAAACGAAATCAATGCACTCTCCAACACGGGTGAGCCAGTGATCAGCTCACTCCAGTTGGCTTGTGCAAATCTTTCTTGCATGGGTGTTTTTCCCCCAAATAAATTAGATAAATCTGCCTGATTTGACCCTAATGTGTTGACACATAAAACTTTATTTTCTGAAAATGTGCTGTAAACAGAAGAAGATCGATTTAAACAAACCAATAAAGTGGGTGGTGTATCAGTCACACTACATACTGCGGAAGCTGTAAAACCTGCTTGCCCTGCCTTGCCTTTAGTGGTGATTACATTGACTGCCGCACCTAAATTAGACATCCCCTGTCTGAATAAGGTTTGATCGACTTCTAAATGAACGTTGGCTTCATTGGCTTGAGTGAATTCAATTATTTCACCTACGACTGTGTTGGTTGGTTTGATCATTTGCATCATGGCTCTCCCACCCCGATGCGCAAATGCTCAAAGGGGTTAAAAATATCGTTGAAAAATTAAATTCAGGTGATTAATAAAATTGAACGAAGGCTTATCCCACATGTGCAACAGATGCAATTTCAACGAGAGCATCGGGTTTGACTAACCCCACCTGAACACAGTAGCGTGCGGGTTTATCATTAGGAAAATATTCAGCATAAACTGTATTCACCGCAGCATAATCTGCCCAATCTCTGACAAAGATTGAATTAAACGTGACGTCATCCATCGTTCCACCCGCTGTTTCTATCACTCTTTTGATGGTTTCTAGAATATGCCGAGTTTGTCCCGCAGCATCGCCGACATAAACCACATCATTATTTTCATCAAATGCCAAAGTGCCTGAAACATAAACGATATTGTCTGCTTTAGTTGCAGGAACATAAGGGGCGAGTGGTTTAGAAGTTCCTGCTGGGATTACAACTTGTTTAGACATTTAAAATTCCTTATTTTACAAAGTCCATCTCCGCCATAAACTGAATCATTAACAGGTGGCAAAAATGAATAAATCATTAAAAAATACTTAGGCAGATTGACTTAAAACCACTGTAGTTTCTTGAGGTGATTGAAAAGTTTCTACAAATGCAGCGGTATTTGACACCCATCCAAAAAAAGTTTTAATGTTATATAAAGCTGCGACTTGAGCTTCTTCTGGACCTGCCTGATAACAAGCATCTTCTAGCGCGATGCCAAAATATTCCAAAAAGAAACCATCCCTCAAGGTTGACTCGACACAAACGTTGGTGGCGATGCCGACAAAAACCAGATTTCGTATACCACGAGCACGTAACATGCTATCTAAAGCAGTATTAAAGAAGCCGCTATAACGAGGTTTTTCAATAACAATATCTTGAGCTTTAGGTTTTAACTCATCGATTAATGCAAAATCCCAGCCACCTTTTGCCAATAATTTGCCTGCCAACTCTGGTTTTTTACGCATGGTTTTTAATGCATTGGATTTATGAAAATTCGGTGAACCTAAACCACCTGCCTCTTGATATTGATCATCCCAACCATTTTGAAAATAGATCACTTGGATACCCGCAGTATGTGCAGCATTAACCGCTTTTTTTATATTTGCGACCACAGGTTGAGTTTTTGAAACATCAAAGCCTGCCAGATCTAAGTAACCACCGAGCGAGGTATAAGCATTTTGCATATCAATCACAATAAGTGCTGTATGCTCAGGTGCCAGTTGAATAGATTCAGGTTCAGCCTTTAAAAGTTTTCCCGTACCTGCTTGAGAGGTAAAATCAGCACAAACAATGTTCGATAGAGCTTGGTTTTTTTCCATCATATTCATGCGCTTTTCTCCAAAATGGTTTGGCTAGGTTCTTGATAACTTGCAACAACAGCTTCACGACTTTTCATCAAGGGTTGAATACGCTGACCAAAATCCTCCACACCTTGTACAAAATCATCAAAAGTTAATAAAATCCCTTCCGTTCCATCTATTTCAGCAATTTCATCCAGCATCTTGGCAACATTGTCATACGCCCCCACGATCGTACCCATATTGATATTGACAGGAGATACGCTAGACGCCATTTGACGAATATTGGTATCTGTGCCAGATGTTTGATCTTTACCCCCTTGATTCATCAGCCAGTTAATTGCTTCTACATCTGCACCTGCGTTGTAATTTTTCCATTTATCCATTGCTTCTTGATCTGTTTCAGCTGCTATCACCATAAACAGCACATAAGTTTGAACCTCACGCCCGGTTCGATCTGTATGTACTTTTAAGCGATCATTGATTTCAGCATAGGCAGTTGGTGTATTTAGCCCTTTTCCAAAAACAAAGTTATAGTCTGCATATTGTGCAGAGAACGCCAGACCTGTCTCAGACTGCCCTGCACAGATAATTTTCATGTCCGCTTGCGGTGTTGGCTTGACTTGGCAATCGTCCATTTGGAAAAACTCACCTTTAAAATCTGATTTTCCTGTTGCCCATAACTCACGTAAAATTTCGACATATTCCGACAAATAATCATAACGCTTGGCAAAATAATCATTCCCAGGCCACATGCCCATTTGTGTATATTCAGGTGGTTGCCATCCCGTAACAACGTTTAAACCGAATCTTCCATTAGAAATTGAGTCAATGGTTGAAGCCATTCGTGCCACAATTGCTGGAGGCATCACCAACGTTGCTGCCGTAGCAAAAATTTTAATTTTACTGGTCACAGCCGCAAGACCTGCCATTAATGTAAAAGTTTCTAAGTTATAATCCCAAAATTCAGTTTTACCGCCAAAACCGCGGAGTTTAATCATAGAAAGTGCAAAATCAAAACCATAATATTCAGCGCGTTGTACAATCTGTTTATTCAACTCAAATGTTGGTTTATATTGCGGAGCATTTTCTGAAAGCAACCAGCCATTGTTTCCAATCGGACAAAATACACCTATTTTCATCTTTAAACCTCACTGCATAAAAAATATTCTAAACAAAACTACTTCGTCATAAACTCAAATTTAGACGCTTTGATATTTTTAATAATGCATAGGGCGTGCCACTAAATTTATCCTATTGTTTATTATATTTAATTTTTTATATTCAATTTTTATTTTACCTTTTGGTAAAAAATAGTTTTATATTATGGAAACACCAATAAACTAAAATGGTGCAAAATGCGCCGAATTAGATCATTTCTAAAACTTCTCAATTAAATACTTACATCAAATAAAAAACCGCATCAAAAATAGATACGGTTTAATTTAATTCTTTCTTATTTAAATATTATTTATAATATTTTACATGCTTCCAAAAAATCTAACCTAGGTAGTCTTGAATATATTTTTGTATGATCTCCATATCCAATATTAATGATCATATTAATTTGATAATCCGTGTTCTTAAAGAAAATATCATTTACTTTTTGAGGATTAAAGCCAGACATTGGTCCCGTATCTAGCCCTAAACTCCGACAAGCTAAAATCAAATAAGCAGCCTGCATTGAACTATTACGAAACGCTGTTTCTTGTGTCAGTTCAGGGCTTGACGTAAACCAAGACTTCGCATCAGCATGCGGAAATAATTTACCAAATTGATCATAGAACTTTTGATCTGTGGCGACTAATACGGTCAAAGGCGCCGACATGGTTTTCTCAATATTTCCTATAGACAACGCAGGTTTAAGCTGGGCTTTTGACTCAGCCGTCGTTAAAAATACAAATCGTGCAGGACAACAATTGGCTGATGTCGGTCCCATTTTAACCAAGTCATAGATTTTGTGAATTTGTTCAGTTGAGATTTGCTGATCTAACCAGCCATTATGTGTTCTGGCTTGATGAAACAATTGATCTAAATCTATATTTTCTTGCTTACTCATCGCGCTTATCCTTTTAAGTTTTTAATCAACAAATGATTGAGTGTTTTACTGTCAGTGATTGTTGAAGCATGTGCACCATAGTCCAATACAGTTAAGTCCCCATGCCCTAATGCTGCTTGAAGATCATGACTTTTTTGATAAGGCACCAGAAAATCATCTTTATTGGCAATGTAATACAACTCTGTATTCAATAAAGCATTTCGATGAATGGGTAAAATTTCAAATTTCATCAGTGCTTTCAATCGTGCCATTACATTGTGCGATGGAGGAAAGTCTTGTAGTCCTATATTCTCTATCTGTTGTATTTCTTGGTGATTTTTTGAAATAAAAGCAGAAGGATAAAGAAACAAAGCCTGTGCACGCACATAAGCTTCTGCCCCAGAATCTTTTAATAAAGCGATTCGAGTTTGAAAACATTTTTGTGTGTGGGGATCCAAAGTATCCCAAGCATTGATCATGGTTAAACTCAATAAAGAAATCGAAGTATTTTGTACCAGCACAGCCAGTTCAGCTCCAATCACTGCACCTAAGGCATGCCCAATAAAGTGACATTTATCGATTTTATACTTTTGCAAAATTGCGAGGACTTGTTCAGCCATATTTTGAATGGAATAGTATTGAGGCAAATGGGCTGAATCTGCGTGACAGCCTTCTTGATCATAAACCAAGACATGAAAATATTGCGTTAGCGGCTCAATCTGCGGTTGCCAGAATGTTGCATGTCCACCTAAACCTGAAGACAAAATGACGAATTCGGCATCTTGTCCGTTGCTACAAGGAAAAATCTTCTCTTTCATTTTTTACCATTCGATAAATTAATTAAGCGAACAACAGCAAGAAATATGCCGAATTAATATTTTTTAAATTTTGGTATTTATGAATTTTGAGCATGCTTGCTTGAAGCGAGCATGTTTATAAACAGCTAATTCAGCTAAAGGCAGGTTTTTAATGTAGTGGATATATCAACTCATTTTTTTCATGTAATGCATTCACTTTACTTAAAATTCGATCAAAAAAAGCAACACGAATGTTGCTAGCTTGAGTAATTAGAGACAATTAAAAAAGAAGCTAATCAACGCATACGCTTTAAGTTATAGGTGACGACACCCCAAATTTCAAACTCTTGCCCTTCTTCAATATAAATATTCTTAAATTCAGGGTTTTCTGCTTTTAACCAAACTTTAGGTGGATCAAAATGCTTATCAATCATTAAGCGCTTCACGGTAAAATCATTGTCAATACGCGCAATCACAATATCACCAGACTTTGCCGTGATACTACGATCGACGATCAACGGGTCTTCAATATCTATCCCCACATCCAACATTGAAAGAGAATTGGCTTTAACAATAAAAGTCGAACTTTCATTTCGAATCAGATATTCATTCATATCCAAAGATTGTTCAATCGTGTCCTGAACAGAAAACGGCACACCTGCTGCAACTCGTTCGGTCGCTAAAGGAATTTGATAAATCTTATCGTTTTTTGCTTGAACTGTTTGGATATTCATAGTCGAGCTAAAATCACTTAGCTGCGCGTTGCTGAAATTTTTCAGTAACCAATTTTTGATAAAATCAACTTGGGATTCAGGCACACGGATTACTTTGGTAGGCTCACTGAATTGTGCTTTTCGTCCAGCATTGGCTCTCGCACCTCCATGTTCAAATTCTACTTTTTTAGTCATTTTTTATCCTGTATGCTACATAAAAACCAGTAAAATCAATATACCTTGAAAAAGTTACAAATTCAAGTTGACGGCAAGTTTTTTTTGAATAACAATAACCCTATCGATCAGTTTTGATACATTTCTTTGAACAAGGATGTCAAAGACAATCAATATACTTATCATAAATCAATAATTTACAATATAAGCTCAATGTTATTTTATTGATTTTTTTGAACAAGTTCTCTGGTCTTCGTTATGCACTTATTTGATTGATTTTCTATGTGGAGACATAAAAATGGCTACTCAACGTGATGCAATTCTTGGTTATGCTGATGAACAACATGCGTACTATATTCGTTTAATTGAAGACAATAATGTGCTTGGCAGTCAATATGGTTTATTCTGTGAAAACACCAACAGTGATGATGCTGAAAGTATCATGACTACACTATTTTTAAAGAAATCATTTTGGCTGAACGGTTCTGAATTTAACGATATCGTCAAAGGATTAGAACCGCTTCCATTTTAAATTAAATTTTATCCACCTAAATTGAATATGCTTTGATGTTCAACTTTAGTGAATCATGATCTATATTTTTGTGCAATCAAAATGCCGTTGTATTCAATTGAATAGAACGGCTTCTTTATGGTTCAATTTTAACAACAAGTGTGAATTCAATTCATGAACATCACCCTCAAAGCGCACAACGTTTGTCCTCTTTATTCTTAAATACTCTATCTATAGTCAAACTGTTGAAAAATTCATACAGTAGAATATCATTTCTCTTGATCAATAAAATTAAAGCGATCAATATATTGTTCGATGATATAAGCCTTGCACTGCCACGCTTTAGCTCTAGAGTTTAAATTGTTTTGCGTAGGCGATACTTTACTTTTCAGAGATGAAAAGTAACAAAAATCTTCCGTTGAGCGAGGGGTACATCCTAATACCCCCGCTCAACATGGCGACATCCATGTCGCCTCGTGATAGCAAGACTGTTTATGATTCAAAAGTACAAAATAAATGAATCATCCAAATTACTTGTATGAATAATCAGACGTTTTGACTATATTTCATTCTCAATAATTTCATTCAACACTTTTCGATTATCTTTTTATTTTAAATGCTTTTTAAAAGCATCATGTTTCAAACCTTTCAACTGTTTGAACACATCACTTACTTTTTTATTTACTTCAATCTCATGTCTTTTGACTCATGGCACTCATTTTGCTTAATCAATATTACGTTTTTTAATAATCGTAATACTCAAGCAAAGAATGAGGATGACAAATATGGGTTATGTCGCAAAGGATATGGGTCAAAAGAACAAGCTGATCTTAAGCTTGTGCTCTTTTCTGATCCCTATATGTCTCTGGTGTGCTGTTAGTTATTTACCTTTTATTTGGCATCCCCAAGTGCAAATTACCGATTCAGGAAGTGTTTCATATCTGCAAGTCGGAAGCCGTGTCGATAAAAATGTGTTCTATAGTGAGGCACAAAATACTGTAGATCACCATTCTGCACCACCAGAAGGTATTTTGGTCAATCCAATTTACTTACCAGCTCCACATGAAGTTGCTAAAGCATTGGTGACTGCTTTTACCACGCCACCCGAACAACCTGATACGCCTTGGTTTCATCAAAGTTTGTGGCACAGTATTAAAATTGTTTTTTCAGCTTTTCTGATTTCCTCAATTGTTGGTATCCCACTGGGAATTCTTTGTGGCTTCTCACAAAAAATATCTCTACTCACTGAACCTTTTGTTGAATTCTTTCGCTATTTGCCTGCACCTGCATTCGGTGCCTTGGCTGTAGCGATTTTAGGAATTAATGATGCACCGAAAATTGCAATCATTGTCATTGGTACACTTTTTCAGGAAATTTTGATTATCGCCAACACCACACGCATGGTTGATCAAGGGTTGATTGAAGCGGGTTATACCCTAGGAACCAATAAATTGAAAAGTCTGTTTCATGTCGTTATTCCCGCCGCATTTCCTGATATCTACCGCGATTTAAGAGTGCTACTGGGTTGGGCATGGACCTATTTAATCGTCTCTGAATTGATCGGAACAACCTCTGGTATCACTTGGTTTATCACCCAACAAGCGCGCTATCAAAACTTTGACAATGTGTATGCCGCAATCTTAATTATTGGGGTGATCGGCTTAGTTTGTGATTGGGTGTTGATGAAGTTGGGTGAGCGTATGTTTGCATGGAAAATAGGAGCAAAATAATGAATGATTCAACTTTTAACTCACATGAATATTTTCAAAAGATCTATGCACGTCCTGTCATTTTAGAGACCAAACAACTCAGCCAAGTATTTAAACATGGCAAGTCTGAACGAGTGGTGTTACAACAGCTTGATTTAAAAATCCATAAACGAGAATTTGTTTGTGTGATTGGTCCTTCTGGTTGCGGGAAATCCACCTTAAGCCGTGTGATTGCGGGTTTAGATCCTTATCACAGTGGCGAGGTCTTGGTCGATGGCGAGCGTATTACAGGTCCTAGTCCTGAACGGGGTATGGTGTTCCAAGGCTATACGCTATTTCCTTGGAAAACAGTCAAAGAAAATGTCATGTTTGGTCCACGAATGAAAGGTATCAGTCAAATTTCTGCTGAATCCCATGCACGTGAATGGATTAATATCATTGGTTTAGAAAAATATGAAAATCAATATCCTCATCAGTTATCAGGTGGGATGAAACAACGTGTCGCTATTGCACGTGCTTTGGTCAATGAACCTAAAATTTTATTGATGGATGAACCTTTTGGCGCATTAGACCCTCATACTCGCCAAAAGATGCAAAAACATCTGATGGATTTATGGCAAAACGTAGACATCACGATTATTTTTGTGACCCATGATATGGATGAAGCCATATTGTTGGCTGATCGTATTGTGGCACTTAAAGCCAACCCCGGTGAAATCAAAGAGATCATTGAAGTCGATTTACCTCGTCCACGTTCAACAGACTTAATCAACAGCTCTGCATTCAAACAACTCAGAGCTCGCGTTGATCAGTTAGTGCATGCTCAAGAAGATGAACTTGATCCAGCACTACAAAATTTACCGAAAATTCCACGTATGACACAAATCAGTACGGATAAATAAGCCATAAACGCTTTCTTATCGCATTTGGGACGACCCAAATTGCTTAGTTCTTTGTTGGACGACCAACTTTGGTGATATTCATGACAAATCGCTATGTTTTACCACTTTTGGATATTTCTTTATTGTGTAGCGCTGATCGTAATGAACGCTTGAAAGTCGCACATGCTTTAGATCAAGCCTGTAAAGATGTTGGTTTTCTTTATCTAAAAGGTGAACAATTTAAGCCTGAATTATTTGAAAAACTCCATCAAACGGCGCAACAGTATTTTGCCCAAGATACAGCCTTAAAGATGCAGAATTATATTGGTCTATCGGAGAATCACAGTGGCTATGTGCCCATTGGGGAAGAACGTTTTGTAGAAAATACCTATGACCTCAAAGAAGCTTATGATGTGAATTATGATCACCTCAGTTTGGAAGATCGACGCCCACTGGTAGGTCCAACTCAGTGGCCTGGTGATCCTAGCTTTAAATTGCATGTTTCCAATTATTATCAACATATTAAAAAAATTGGGCAGCAAATTTTTCAAAGTTTTGCCTTAGCATTGGACTTGGATGAGCATTATTTTGATGCACATATTTCAAAAGCACCCAGTCAACTTCGCTTGATACATTATCCATATATTGCGGATATTCAGGATAAAGAAGGTATAGGTGCGCATACGGATTATGAATGTTTTACCTTACTTCTCCCGACTGCACCCGGCTTACAAGTGCTCAATAAAGCTGGACAATGGATAGATGTACCATTGCTTGAAAATACCTTGATTATGAACATTGGCGATATGATGGAGATTTTATCCAATGGACGTTATTTAGCCACCAAACATCGTGTGAAGAAAGTGGCTGAGGAACGTTATTCTTTTCCATTCTTTTTCTCATGTGATTATGACTACATCATTCAGCCATTGTTCAATCCTGAATCTGCTCACTATGCGCCATTAAAAGGTGGGGAGCATTTATTTAATCAAACAGCGCAAACATTTCAATATCTCAAAGATAAAGTCGCACGTGGTGAAATTCAACTTGAAAATGCCAGACCACTTTACTCCTTTGGTTTAAACCAAAACGAGGAGTCACAATGAATCTCATAACACTCTGCACTCAACTCAAAGTATCTGCTACTTCAAAATGCCTACTCCCTGAGTATTTGTTGGGTGCTTTTCGCCGTAAAAGTATTAGCTTTGCCAATGGGCTCACTGACGAAACTACCCTGGTCTATTGGTTTCAGTCTAAATCATTCACCATCGATTTACGTTTAAAAAGCCAAAACACAACACCCGTTTTGGAGCGACAAGGCTGGGTTGGCAATACACTGTGGGATGAGCAACAGCAACTACTTTCTTGGCAAATCACCAGTAATTATCAAAATCATGTTCAATGGCCTGAACCAGCAAAACTCTATGCCATTGGCAATGCCATTTTAGAATTTTCCCCGAGCCATGCTTATGTTGAAGACTGGCGTCAGCAAGCCAAACGTGGGCTTTTTCTGGGTTTACGTTTATTTAAAATTGACAATCTGGATTTAAATACAAGCTACCCTGCGGATGGTGGCTTAATTATTTGTGATCATTTTATTGCCTTTGCACGATCACGCCGTCCTGAGATCCAACAACGTTTAGAAATGGAGAAATCTTTGACCGAAGCCTTTGCTCAGCAAGATTTCACTGTTCAAGATATCCAAGATTACGAAGTATCGGTTAGTTTTGGACAGCAAATGATTGACCTCAGTACTGTGACGGAGCAAGTTGGCACACAAATAGAACTTGATGACTTTACTCAGTTGGATGACAACACATTGGTACAGCAACGCTTAATTCAAGGACAACGTTGCCAGTTATATTTCACCATTGATACTTTTGATCAAGATTTTTGTTTTTCCACAGAGACAGCAACATCAAATGCCAGCCTTGCCTGGTTTGATCAGGAACACAACCACCTTTTCCATCATGCAAAAATAAGTGTCTAGGAAACATATTTTAACCATGTCTTTTATCTATTTAATTATTGCAATTGTGGCAGAAGTCATTGCGACCTCTGCCATGAAAGCTTCAGAAGGATTTAGTCAACTCTTTCCTTCAATCATCACCATCTGTGGCTATGCCGTGGCGATTTATTTCTTATCCCTGACCATGAAAACCATTCCAGTCGGTATTACCTATGCCTTGTGGTCAGGCGCTGGGATTATTTTGGTTTCTTTGGTCGGCTTTTTTTATTATAAACAGCACTTGGATTTAGCCGCTATTCTTGGACTTTCACTGATGATTATTGGGATTTCAATTATTCATCTTTTTTCAAATAGTACAGAACTCACTTAAATACAGTTTATGCCTGAAATTTTGAGGCTACTCATTTGCCTCAATCTTCTTTTTTAATTCCTTTTTGGTCAATTTGGACTCATATAGTCAAACCGCCTGATTATTCATACAAGTGATTTGGATGATTCATTTATTTTGTACTTTTGAATCATAAACAGTATTGCTATCACGAGGCGACATGGATGTCGCCATGTTGAGCGGGGGTATTAGGATGTACCCCTCGCTCAACGGAAGATTTTTGATACTTTTCATCTCTGAAAATAAAGTATCGCCTACGCAAAACAATTTAAACTCTAGAGCTAAAGGGTGGCAGTGCAAGCTTTATATCATCAAACAATATATTGATCGCTTTAATTTTATTGATCAACAGAAATGATATTCTACTGTATGAATTTTTCAACAGATTGACTATATTTAAAAAGATAATACTGAATGAACAGATTTAAATATTGTTATGCTTAATTTGATCTAAACAATTAAAAGCCCAACTGAGTTAGGCGATGATACGGATCAATATGATTAGATGAAGAAAATAACATACCTTCGACTTAATTTGAATGAATTAGCTCAATGTTCGAGATGGTATCTTTTCATCTCTGAAAACTAAGGCATCGTCTGCACTAATTGATCAAAGCTTTTCACAAGATAAGAAGCAGTGAAGCTTCTTATCTAATTATTTAAGTTTCCAGAATGATACTGCTTAGGCTATTGGGTCTTTAGCTAATTCGCGATTGGTCATAAAGATGCCTCTCCAGACCAATCCTATTGGCGCAAATCCCCTTATGGTAACTCTTGTAATAAGGTTGGATAAATCAAACTATCTACATTTTGCTCAGTTTTATAGATGCCATTCTGTACATTGAATTTATTCACATGATAGGACGAGCCATATATCGAATCGAAACCATTACCTTTGCTAAAGACTTTTTTATTGGCTGAAATATCCAGTAAATGTGTACCATTCACCATCGTTTCGTATTGTTTCGGATCGACACCTGAACGATTTGCCATAATTTTGACTGCATCTGCATGTGTAGCCGGATCGTTGATATATTTCACCGTTTTATCCCACACTTGCAGAACTTTTTTCCATTCCTCTTTATGTGCAGTTAAATGACTCATATTGACCGTCAATGTGTCATAGATTAAACCCGGTTTATCTTGCGATGTATAAATGATTTTTGATCCTGCAACGGCTTTTAATGCTTGACTGGCAACAGGCTGCCAAACTGCAATTGCTGAAATATCAGGACTTGAAAACACTTGAGGTAATTGATTGGTCGCAGAATTCACCAATTTGATTTCATTGATGGGAATTTTCTGATCTGACATCGCTGTTGCAAGCAGTAAATGGTCCACCAATCCCTTTTCAACACCAACTGATTTGCCTTTTAAATCCTGAATATGATTAATCCCCTCTTTGGCAATAATGACATCATTTCCAGCAGAATAATCTGTTGCCATAATCATCATGCCTTGCGTACCGCCTGAAGCAGTCACCAAATTATCTCCATTGGTGACAAATACCGCATCCAATTGATTTGCTGAAAAAGCTGAAAGCGATGCTGAGTAATCAAACCATTTAAAATCAACATTTAATCCCGCTTCTTTTAACCACCCCTTTTCAATCGCAACTTGCCATGCAACAAATCCCGGCCAATCACTATAACCAATGGTAATCGGTTGTGCCTTTGCTGTGGTTTGCTTATTTTCTTTGGCTTCTGGCACTTTTGCTGTGTTGTCACAACCCGATATTAAAACTGTAGTTAAAATGGATATAGATAAAAAAGATTTACGAATCATACCGAAACTCCCCCAACGTTCTCACAGTTAAATTTTGTATTTGATAGACTGAGTGATTTGATGTAGGCACGCCAACCACCAAAATGACTGATATCGACAGCCTCTTGAATTGCATAAGCTTCACAAATAAAACCTTTCACCCATGTCCCATCTTCAAGCTGTAGATTGCCAATGCCTAGTGGTGATGGAACTTCTGCGACGATTGCCCCAAAATTCGCCAAAGGAATATCCCAAACTTCAACTTCAATCGAAGTGCCATCAATATCAAATTGCAATCCCGGTTTCGGTGGAACGGTATTTTTCAAAGCAAATAGCTTATAGCTTTTAGCCGTTCGGGTTTTTGCGAGCAATGTCGATTGCCGGGTTGTCAATTGAAAATTCAAAGGCATCGCTGAGAGATGTGCACCGACCACAGCGAGCTTTACCGAGTTTTGTGATTCAATTTCAAGACTTTTTTGATAACGATATGATGACGTGCCAAGAGGAAGTTCTGTGAGTGTTTGCCATTGTTGGGCAAATTTTGCCAAAGCTTGGTCATACCAAGCAGATGCAATAAAAGTCACGCCACTAGGCAGACCATCTGCACGAATGGTATTTGGTAAGGCAATCGCAGATAGATCAGCAAAATTTACAAAGTTGGTATATGCCCCCATATGTGAATTTTTATTGAGTGGATCTGCTTCAACTTCACTGATCCGATAAATCGTCGGTGAAGTCGGTACCATCAATGCATCATAGGCTTGTAATTGAAGATTAATTTTTTGTGCTAATTCAGCCCGTTGATACTCAGCTTTAAATGTATCTGTAGCTTTAAACTGATCTGCTTGCGCAATGATTTCAGCAATCACTGGATGCGCTTGTTGCCGAGAGACTCGCGCTTCGACAGCAACCGTTCGCTCTGCAACCCAAGCGTCATTATAAAGTGCTCTCGCCAAAAGGTTGAAATCCGTAAAATCAATAGATTCAACCTCATATCCAAGTGCCTGAACACGTTCTACTGCAATCTTAAATGCTTTCTCAGATTCAATATCACCATAAAACTCAAGTTGAGCAGGTATCGCAATTTTTCCTTTAGAAAATTGTGTTGCAACATTGGCAGGATGACTACGCGAATAAGCATCTGTTTTATCATTACCTTGCATCAATGTTGCAACCAGCCAAGCATCATCACTGGTCAGTGCAAAAATTGAAATCACATCCAGTGTTCTACACGCAGGCATTAAACCTGTGGTGGAAAACCATCCCTTTGTAGGTTTCAGTCCAACTATATTGTTATGACCTGCTGGAACTCGACCTGAACCTGCTGTGTCTGTACCTAAACTAAAAGGTACAACTCCATTCGCTACAGTCACAGACGACCCAGAACTGGAACCACCACTGATATATTCTGGATTAAAGCTATTTTTTACTGCACCATACGGCGAACGTACTCCGACTAAACCTGTTGCAAATTGGTCAAGATTGGTTTTACCAATAACAATAGCACCTGCTTTTTTTAACTTTGCAACCACCGTTGCATCTGTTGTTGCTAAATATTCAGCTTCTTTACATGCACCTGTTGTATGAAAACCAGCAACATCAATATTGTCTTTGACTGCAAAGGGCACACCATAGAGGGGTAGATCATCGCTATTTTGAGTTTTTAAATACTCAATTTGCATCTGTATTTGTGCTGAAGATGCGATTTCAATCCAAGCATGATCATCATTTTTTATGGTTTTAACATAGTCGATTAAACCATCAATATTGATTTGCTGATTTGCATACGCATTTTTCCAATCTTGGATCGTCCATAAGTCTTGCATGACCATACTCCTAATTTATTCATTTTGTAGAATCGGAGGCATCACTGCATCCATAAGTTCTAAATGCCCTTTAATCACGCCTTTAAGTGCAATAAATTGCTGACTAATTTGCTTGAGCTCTGAGCTTGCACCTTGCATCAACATCACCTGCAAGATTTTTTGCTGATCAAGTTGAATATGTAGTGAGCTGATCACTTGGGTTAAAAACTGTTGTTGTAAATCAATTAGTTGATTTCTAAGTGGCATCTGCCCTGCATCATAAAGAATGGTTAATGTCCCCACCATCACTTCATTGGCTTGAACCTGCTCTGCAATCAAATGTTTGTTGATCATGTCTACAATTGCTTGTGATCGGCTTTCATAGTGTTGATCAACAATTTTCTGATCGAGGGCATTGAGTGTCATTTCAGGTACAGTAATACTGATCCGAGCCAATTTTTGTTTAGGCACAGTGCTATCCTTTTGGTTTATGGACTGAGTGTGTTTGTTTGATATACAGACCAGCGCGTACACTGAATAATTCGACAAAAAATGTTTTGAGCGGATGTACTTTTTTGTCTACTGTTTTTACATGATTCATCGCACCACTCCTATATAAGGGTCTGATGACCATCTGCCATTTGTACACATAGAAGAATAGACATCAGTATTACCAAATTAAATTTTTGTATTACGCCCCTATAGATGCAGAAAATGTGCCAATTTCTAAGCGTGCTTTTACTGCGATTGATCAAAATTTATGACTATTTTGTGGGCAAAAAAATGCCCCATGCGCAGTGATGGGGCGAAAACATTCAAGTCTTTATATTCTTCAATCAGATTTATTTTTAGTCTTATTCCGCAATAGTATTTAATTATTTTTTAATCTAAATCTTCATTAAGCATGCCATGTGCCCAAACAGACAATGATTCTAAAACAGGCTTAAAAGAATGCCCTAAATCGGTCATTTCATAGACTACTTTGATTGGTGCTTTTTCTCCATACACGGTTCTAGAAACCAATCCACTTTGTTCTAATTGCTTAAGTTGCAGGCTGAGTGTCATTTCAGTAATCGTTGGCATCAGTTGTTTGATTTCATTAAAGCGTTTTGCTCCATCTTTGAGATAGTAAAGAATTACACTTTTCCATTTCCCACCGACCAAATCCATTGCCATACTGATATGACATGGATAGATTTTACCATTCATTTTTATTTCACATTTATTTTCAATAGGTTCCATCAATCTCTCTAGGCTATCAACTTTGATAGTTATTGTACGCCATCCATATAAAAAATATAGTGACTATTATTTTTATAGTTACTAGGTACATATTATGGCACTGCTCATTTTGGCGCATCCCTATTACACACGGTCGATTGCAAACAAGACCATTGTCAATCAACTGACAGACAAGTATCCAGATTTAGAAGTTCGAGATATTTTCCAAAGCTACCCTGATTATCAAATTGATGTCGCTGCGGAACAGCAGGCATTACTGCGACATGAAACGGTCATTCTGCAATATCCAATGTTTTGGTTTAATATGCCCGCTATTTTAAAATTATGGTTCGATGAAGTTTTTAGCTATCAATTTGCTTATGGTTCACAAGGAGATAAATTGAAAAATAAAAAAGTTTTGCTGAGTATGACTGTTGGACAGTCAGAAAAAAATTTAATCAATGAACACGAAAATTTAATCGAAAGCTTTTTAAAATCTGTTCATCACTCCATTCAATATAGTCAAATGAATTTAAGTGGCACTTTTTTACTTTTTGATGTGTCACCCTTATCTGGTCACTCAGCGTCTAAAATCAAACGGGAAGCGGTCGAACACGGTGACAAAATTCTTAAGCATTTACTTCATACTTGATAAAAAGGGCATCTTAATGATGCCCTCTGTTTTGGTGTTGTTCTCTCTTTAGAGGTTTTTTCAAACCACCGGTGCTAAGGTAAACAACACCTGCCCTGTTTTAACTGTCTGCCCTTTTTCAATGGTAATAGTTTCAACTTTCATTCGCTCAGGCGCGATGATTGGAATTTCAATTTTCATGGCTTCGATCACTGCAAGGGTTGCGCCTTCTTCCACAATGTCACCTGAAGCACATTCTATTTTCCAAATTGAACCGGGCATATGTGATTCAACTGCACACCCACCTTGCGGGATAATGACGGCTTCTGCATCGTCTACAGCATCCAGACTTTCAGAAACATATTCTTGTAAACCAGCCGCATGCCATCGACGACGTTCAGCTTCAAAATTGGTTTGTTGCGTGTGTTTGAATGCCTGAATGCTGTCTTGATTTTCGGCTAAGAAGTCATTGTATTGTTTAAGGTTGAGCACGCCCTCTTCAATTCGAAGTTGCAAACGACCTGCTTTAAAATCTTCACGCATTTTTAGCAGTTCTGACTCGGAAACTTCATAAAATTTTACCTGATCAAAAAAGCGCAATAACCATGGTTTGCCTGCTTCAAAATTTGCGTTTTGACGATAACGACTCCACATTTGTGTAGTTCGTCCAACGAACTGATATCCTCCCGGACCTTCCATTCCATAAACACACATATAGGCACCGCCGATACCCACCGCATTTTCAGGTGTCCAAGTCCGAGCAGGGTTATATTTTGTCGTGACCAAACGCTGGCGTGGATCAAGTGGAGTGGCTACGGGCGCACCTAGATATACATCTCCTAAGCCCATCACCAAATAATGTGCACTATATACCACATCTTTCACTGCCTGCTTAGAAGCTAGACCATTGATACGACGGATAAACTCGATATTATCAGGACACCAAGGTGCATCTGGACGCACAATTTGGGTATAGCGTTCAGTCGCTAACTTCGTTTGTGAATCTTCCCAAGCCAAAGGTAAATAAACTGTTCTTGAAGGAACTTGCATCTGATCAATATCAACGAGTTCAGCTTCAGCACTTTGTAATTTCTTTAACAATTCCAATTGATCAACTTGAATTGAATCAAAATGGATCTGTAAAGAACGAATACCCGGTGTGAGATCAATAATCCCTTGAATATTTTGAGCTTTTACCCATTGCATCAAGGCATGAATACGGAATCGTAAATTCAAATCTAAAACCAGTTCACCATATTCAACCAATAAATAACTGTTTCCTGCGGGTCTATAGCAGACACTTGGCAACTTGCCTTGCCCCTCTATGTTCGTGAGTACAGCATTGCTTAAAGTTTCATGCTCAGGCTGAATCAGAGGATTGAAATCAACAGTAGTCGTGTCTGTAGCGATTAAACTTTGATGATATTTTTGGTCGAGACTTTTTGCCTGCGCATAACCTACAGGTATAAATTTGACTTTATCTCCTGCCTTCAACTGACCAATTTTCCAAAGTTCAGAATGAATTACTACTGCGGGACATACAAATCCACCTAAACTTGGACCATCAGGTCCCAAGATAATTGGCATATCCCCAGTGAAGTCTATTGCACCAATTGCATAAGCGTTGTCATGGATATTGGAAGGATGTAAGCCAGCCTCACCACCATCTTCACGTGCCCAATCTGGCTTTGGTCCAATCAAACGAACCCCTGTACGGCTGGAGTTATAATGAATTTCAAAGGTATTGGTAAAAAACTGATCGATGTCTTTTGTAGTAAAGAAATCAGGAGCTCCATGCGGACCATACATCACAGCGATTTCCCAAGTTCGGCTAAAGCTTGGAATTTGATCTTTGGCTAAACGCTTACTGTCTTCAGAACAATACTCAGTGATTGGAAGCATATCTCCAATCAATAAATTACGACCTGCATGTCCACCAAATTGACCTAAGGTAAAGGTTGCTTTTGAACCTAAGTATTCTGGAACGTCAAATCCGCCTTTAATCCCAATATAACTACGGCAACCTGTGCTGATCGTGCCACACTTTAAGACTTGAGATTTTTTAACATTGATTGTTTGCCACATCGGTAGAGCGATACCATCAAGTGTGACCGCCATCTCTCCACCCGTGATGACAATTTGACTATCACAATGGAACTTTAAAGTTGGACCTTGTAAGGTACATTCTAGTCCTGCCGTGTTGTATGGATTTGCTAAAAGTTGATTGGCAACATTTAAGCTTAAAGGGTCAATTGCACCTGACGGTGGTACACCAACATCCCAGTAGCCTAAACGACCAGTGATGTCTTGAATCGAAGTTTGAATACCTGATTGTAAAACTTCGATTTTTTGAGTTTTCCATACAAAAGTATTTAAAAAACGCGTGGTTTGCATTCCTGATTGGAACACTTCGCCTGCAATAATATTCTGTAAATACTCCAAATTCGTTTCAATACCCGAGATTTGAGTTACTGCAAGACTGGCTTGCATTGCGTGTATTGCTGAGTTTCGATCTGCTGCTGTGACAATAATTTTGGCCAGCATCGGATCATAAAATGAAGAAACATGAGAACCCGTTTCGACCCATGTTTCGACACGCGCCTGCGAATCAAATTGCACATGCGTCAATAATCCTGCACTAGGCTGAAATTGCTTAATCGGGTCTTCAGCATATAAACGTACTTGGATCGAATGCCCTTTCGGGACTAATTTTTCTTGTGGAGCAGACCAGTCACCACTGGCTAAAGTCACCATCCATTCGACCAGATCAACACCATAAACTTGTTCAGTCACTCCATGTTCGACTTGTAAACGCGTATTCACTTCCAAGAAATAGAATTGCTCTGTTTCCGTGTCCATGACAAATTCAACAGTCCCTGCCGAACGATAATTCACTGATTGCATCAGTTGAATTGCAATTTTTTGAATATATTCGCGCTGTTCAGCATTTAAATGGGGTGCTGGCGTTTCCTCGATAACTTTCTGATTACGGCGTTGAACAGAACAATCACGCTCTCCCAATGCCAATACCTGTCCTGTACCATCACCAAAAATTTGTACTTCAATATGCCGAGCATGTTGCACAAACTTTTCTAAATACACACCTGCATCTTTAAAGTTTGCTTGAGCGAGATAAGAGACAGTTTGATAGGCATCTCTGAGTTCAGCTTCATTCCAAACCAAACGCATCCCAATACCGCCACCACCAGCGGTGCTTTTCAGCATGACTGGATAACCGATCCGTGTAGCTTCAGTAATGGCTTCGTTTTCATTAGCCAGCAAAGCACTTCCCGGCAATAATGGGACTTGGCTTTGAATTGCAAGTTCACGTGCAGTATGTTTTAAGCCAAAATCCAGCATTTGACTGGATGTTGGACCAATAAAAGCAATCCCCTGATTTTCACAAAGATCACAAAACTCCGCATTTTCAGATAAAAATCCATATCCCGGATGAATTGCCTCAGCGCCTGTCTGCTTTGCAATCTCCAGAATTTTCTCAATATTCAAATAACTCTGTTGTGCTGGTGCTGCACCAATACAAAATGCTTCATCTGCCAAAGTCACATGTAAAGAATCTTGATCGGCTTCTGAGTAAACAGCAACGGAAGCGATGCCTAATTTTTTCAGTGTGCGTATGACACGGCAGGCAATTGCACCACGGTTGGCAATGAGAACTTTTTTAAACATAATTAAGCCTCCGTACCAGTATGGACAATCAATTGAATTTTGGTTGGGTTATACCCATTACATGGATTGTTTAATTGGGGGCAATTCGAAATCAATATAATCAAATCCATTTCTGCTTTGATTTCAACATATTTTCCTGCTGCCGAAATACCATCAGCAAAGGTCAAATGACCTTCAGAGCTCACAGGGACATTCATAAAGAAATTGATATTTGGACCAATATGTCGAACATTCAATTGGTGTTTTTGTGCAATCGGATGTTTCGCCAATGCATACATAAAGTTATTACGGCAACTGTGCATTGGATAAGTCTCATGTGCATAACGTACTGTATTACTTTCACATGAACATGCACCGCCCAAGGTATCATGTCGACCGCAGTTATCATCATGAATCACGCCAATCGCACGACCATGATTGCTATATAAAGTGGTACCTTTTTCTAAATATATATGTTGATTTATGGTCAAAGTGTCCGTCGCACTATAACGTTCAGCTGGGTTTTCTGCAGATATGAACAAAGTATCGACTGCTTGATTGCCTTCCAAATCAACAATGCGAAAATACTGTCCTTTTTTAATTTCGCCCATCCATGCCTCACCTGCAAGGCATACGTCATCAACAAGTACTTGGTCGAACACACGATGCTCGATTGAACTGAATATGGTCATGATCGTTGCCCTCTTTATGCGTTGATGTTATGTAATGAATGGCGTGCAAAATAACGATCATTGTTGTTAAATGCGCGTTGATTTTGTGGACAAGAATCCCGACAGATATCTTGTTCTGACAAAGGCAAGGCAGGAAAAAGACTTAAAGCAATATCCGCTGGAGCATAATCCGTAGAATGATCTAAAGCATGTGGTGCAGCGGATAAAAACACCCAACTATCCATTTCAAATCGGAGTTGAATGATTTGATCCTGATTATCCGAAGTAACATAACTCAATGCACCTGTTTGATCTGGACTGACTTTTGAAAATAAGTTAATCGTGGCACTTAAATCAATTTGCCCCAAAGAATACTTACTCATTTCAATCAGCAAACCATCTAAACCATTTTGATACATCTGATTTCGGGCATCTTGAAATCTTTTCGTTCCAAAAGTGCGCTGAATTTGTTCAGATCGACTTGCACCACATAAAACATCATTCCAGCCATGATCATCACGAACAATTGATGCCATGACTCGTCCCAAATCAGAATATAAAACATGACCTTGTGTTAAATATGCAGTATGTTGCCCTTTTAGGCTGTCAGGCATATTGAAGCGTTCAAGTCTGTCATTCGCATTGACACAAAACAAAGACACATTGGCATTTTTAGCTAAGGCTTTAAGTTGCAGTACAGTTCCTTTTGGAATGCGACCTGACCAGTGATGCCCACCTGGTAATTTTTCAGACCAAATCTCATTCTGATCATGATAATTTGTCGTATTCATAGCCACTCCTGTTCGGATAGTTGATTGACTTCCTCCCGGGCTTTTATCCCTCCGTGTAGTTCTTGCGAACCGCGAACTCTCGGTCCAGACATATTTGCATGGCACAAATATCGGAACCCTAGATCACTTTTTATAGGGCTAAGGAATGCAAAGGCTATGCCAATTCAGTATTACGATTTTTAGATTTTGTCATACTTATTTTGAGCAATATGGGTGCATTTTAGGCTTATTTTAAAAATGAAGCGCCATTTATGGTCAAAAATCGTTTTATTTAGATGGAGAGATGCGATTGGTAAAGCCATAAAAAAGCATTCGCTCATGACTTTACTGAATCAAAAAAGTGAAAGACAAGATTTAGCGACTTAGCCTATCTAGTTTTATTTCTCTGCTTCTGCCTGGGCGATTGTCAGCCTTAGGGCGAGTATCAAAACGTGTGGGAAACAATGCCATTCTTTCGTTCATTGACATTGAAAACATCAATGAACTGAATTCATTAAATTTAAATGAAAGCCACCACTACTTTTATATTTAGAAGTTTTTTCATCAAAAATTTAACTTACTATTCAACTAAAATTTTATTTTTCAGGACTTTTTATTATAGAATTTGCTATTTCTATCAATTCATTTTCGCTTAAATTATAAGCATTTATCTGGTAATAATTTCTATCACTAACAAAAGTTAATTTCTGCAGCATTTCTGATGGTAATTTTTCATAAATAGCAGGAGTATCATTAGCAAGTGAACTATTTAGAGCCTCTTTAACCAACTGTTGAGTTGATTTTTCTGGTTTTAAATGAATTTGCTCTATCTCAACCTTACTTTTATTATTTTCATAAAGTTTATATATCCCACTCCATCCCTCACCCTGGTTATAGGATCCAAAATTTTGAGCGCCTGTCAATTGCAGACCGTATTGTTCTAAAATCTTATTCGGCGTGCTTTTAAACCCATCAAGGTCTTTTACCATTTCATCTAAAGTTTTGTCTCTTAAGTTTTCTCTAACTTTTTCTAAATCACTAAACTCATTAGTTTTCACGCCACCACTGAGACTTCCCTTTTCATTTAAATTTTTTAATGCTTGTTTGATAGATGCTCTGGTAATCTCATCCAATTCATTTAAAGATGTATAAATAACTCCGTTGACTAGACCTTCTTTCATGATTTTGTCGAACATGTCTTCGGTCATATTCAAAGCTATTTTTTTGTTAAGCTCAGGATTTAGGTTTTTACCACTAGCCCAATCATCATTTTTCCCAGAAACTTGTGATACATCTTGATTTTTTTCATTTTGACTCACTGTTCCTTTTGTTGAAAGGTACATATATCCTATGAGAAAAATCAAAAATCCCAATATAACAACGAGTAATTTAACTATACGCATAACGCCATGACCATCCTTGTGATAAATTACAATTTGTTGCTGAGGTATTACTGCTGTATATACTCTTAATCACCCTTTAAGGCTTTGAAAAATATTCATAAATTTTATTTACATTACTTCTAAAGCTTGTCTTTAAAATTGAATCTGTTGTTCTTCGATAATTTGCAATAATTGCTCTTCTACTTCGATCATCATCTCTTAGCCTATTGATTATAAATCCATTCTGCCATTCTCCAGTGACTTTATAAGGTCGTTGAACCTTATACGAGATCGTTTACATACAATAGTCGACAAAGTCCCCCTTATTTTTTAGATGATCTAATCTTGCTTGTTTCACTGTGATGAAGATATTTATTTCGCAATACTTGCTTTTCCCACATAAACCTAAGCACGGCAATGAACATATTGAATATAATTGCTGATAAAATCAGTCCAATATGCAAAATTTCCAATTTCATTTTCGACATATTGGATTTATGCTTGGGTGGCTCACAGTATTCTATAATTGCTTTAAGTGGCTTAATTTAGACAATAGCAAAGGTTGCTACTGTCTTAACAGTCACTCGATTTGCTTTAAGCCGTTTTAAATGTCCGAAAAATTATCTTGTCTAATAATAGCTTGCTCTTTTCTTAGAAAATTTATCCAGTTGTTTAAGGAAACCATCAAAATAATCTTTTTCTTTTTCTTCAATACGATAGCCTGCATATAAAGTCCGGCGTAAACCTTCAGGTGCGACGCAGTCGAGACGTCGAGACACCACCCAGCCTTTTTGCTCATATTCATTTACCACCCAATCTGGCAAAGCAGCAATACCATGACCACTGGCAACCAACTGGATCAACATTTGGGTCAGATCTGTAGTACGAATATGTTTGGGCTGAATATTGGCAGGAATAAATAGTCTAGACATAATATCAAGACGATGCTTATCTACAGGATAGGTTACTAAAGTTTCTTCTGCTAATTCCTGAACCGTAATTTCCTTCATACGCACCAGAGGATGGGTCTGAGATAAAACCAAACGTGATTCATATTCAAAAATTGGGAAATATTCGATGCCTTTCAATGCGATTGGATCAGCAGTAATTAACAGGTCAAACTCACCTGTTTGCAATAATTCATGTGGATTTGCTTCAAAGCCAGAAGCAAAGTCTAAGTCTACATCGGGATATTGTTGACGATATTGATTTAACAACGGCATTAACCAGTCAAAACAACTGTGACATTCAGAAGAAAAAACAATTCGTCCAGTTTGCCCGTGCACGATACGGGTAATATCAGATTGAGTAATTTGTACTTGAGGCAAAATATCATCTGCCAATTTCAACAACCTCTGTCCTACATTGGAAAAACTGACAGGTCGTGAACGACGGTTAACTACTTCTACACCAAACCATTGATCCAGCTCTCGGAGTTGATGCGACAATGCTGATGGGGTCAAACACAGATCTCCTGCGGCTGCCACTAATGAGCCATGCTCACGAAGAGCAGTCAGTGTTTTTAGATGTCGAAGTTCTAACATTCAGTCTTTACCAGATGAGTTTGTGACGCAAATCATTGCCTATAGAATAACTGATTCACTAAAGTTATGTTTAATTATTTTCACCTAATGCTCATTATAATTATTTTTTTTCACCTTAAAACAAAAAACAAATAATCTCTACGATATTCTATTTAGCTTTTAAAGTGCATCAACTTTAAAATAAAGCACTGATATAACGGTTAAAATGCTCAATAAAAAGGATTAAATATAAAATCATTCAGCTTAACATGAAAACATTTCACCTAATCGCAATCCCATATCGCATAAAAACTTTTACAATACTCAATCCATCACTTTTTATATTGTTCAACATGACGCTGGAACGAAAAAAACTCGAATTACCTCAAGGTCACAATAAATTGTTGCTTCATTCGTGTTGTGCGCCGTGTTCAGGTGAGGTGATGGAAACCTTAATTGAATCAGAAATTGATTTTTCGATCTTTTTTTATAATCCCAATATTCATCCAGTAAAAGAATATCTGATACGAAAAGAAGAAAATATTCGTTTTGCCGAGAAGCACAATATTGAATTTATCGACTGCGATTACGATACCGACAATTGGTTTGCCCGTGCCAAAGGCATGGAAAACGAACCTGAAAAAGGTATTCGCTGTACCATGTGTTTTGATATGCGTTTCGAACGAACAGCCCTATATGCCTATGAACATGGTTTTCGCTTAATCAGTAGTTCCTTGGGTATATCTCGTTGGAAAGACATGCAACAGATCAATGGCTGTGGAATCCGAGCAGCAGCACATTATCCTGAAATTGAATATTGGGATTATAACTGGCGCAAAAATGGTGGTGCGCATCGTATGATTGAAATCAGTAACCGCGAAGAATTTTACCAGCAGGAATACTGTGGCTGTGTGTATTCATTACGTGATACCAATCGCTGGCGTATGAAAAATGGCCGTGATCGAATTAAATTAGGTGAAAAGTTTTATAGTAATGCTATGGATGAAGAGCACTAAATTTAGCTACTCTGCCTTATACCAATTTTTCCAAGAGCTGGTTCCTCGTACCTCAATCGGAACGGTTGGAATCAGTTGTTCTTTTAACAGTTGAATTTGATCTACATCATGCGCTAAACGCGATTTGACCGAATGAATGCATTCCCTATCGCCAAACTCACAGCGATCTAAATCGGTACCACCACAAGGGCCATTGGCTAACCCTTTGGGGCAAGTTTCTGGGCAAATATATAAAGTTTCAGCCAAACGACATTGACCACAACTTTCACAGCCCAGCAAATAATGCTTACTTAAATATTCAGTCTGTAAGAGTACTTTGGCGGCAGTTTTTCTATTCCAGAAGCTGGCATTAAAAATAAAAGTACCCACCCCTTTCATAAAGCTAGACTGAAACATAGCACGATGAATCAGGTCTAAAAACTGATATTTCACCTTGTTGTTCAATGCTGACTTTATCCGTTTAGCCGCCACTTTTGGTCGAAGTTGTTCACCCTCTGCCAACTGCCACAATTGATTCCAGAGTATCTCGCATTGAGACAAATTCAGGTCGCGATATTGTTCAATATACTGTTCTAACAGCATTTGCTCATCAGCTTTATGACATGCTGAAAGGTGTACACCGGCATAACCCAAATGTTGGCAAATCAAAATTTGTAAAGCACAGCGCTTATACACATTTTCTGGGCATTGATTGACTTGATCCTGTGCTAAAACCTCTAGCATATGCGGGGTAATCACGATACCGGCAACTTTATGCTTCACCATAAATTGTGCTCGCGCTAAAGTCAGTGGCATGACACAAGCGAGCGTTTTTTGGATATATTTTTCTTGGGCTAAAAAAGTTTGCAGTTGTTTTAAAGCAGACAAATCAAAACCCAATTGAGTAATGATGTAATCTGCACCTGCATTTAATTTCTTATGTAGTTTTAAATACTGTGCTTGTTGTTCAGCTGGCGTATATTTAAAGGGATTAAAAGCCACACCAATATGGAAACCGCCATATTGATGAGCAGCCATAACCGCATTGACCGATTCTAAATAGCGGGTTCTGGCATGTTGCCCCTGTCCATCATGGTGTTTTTTAAGCTTATCACCTGTCAGTAACAAGATATCTCGTAATCCGACTGAATCTGCTTGCTTTAAAAATAATTTAAAATCATCAATGTCTCGCCCCTTACCTGCATAATGTAAAACCTTCTCGATATGATCTGGATATGCTTGTGCAGCGATCAAAGGGGCAATATCCTCATCAGTACGCACACGATCAGACAAAGTCATACAGGCTGGAAAACCTGCCAAACTTTCCCTGACAGGCAGTACCTGTTTTTTTGTAGGGAGATACTCTACTAAGCAACAAAATTGATTTTGCGCAAAATACTGGGAAAGCTTAGACATAAAATACAAATGTAAAAAGACAAACAACAAAAAATTAAGTCAGAATTATAGAATGTTTTGCATCAAATTACTGTGCTTAGACACAATTTTATCTGGCATGCAGCCTTTCGAATGACCTGTTTATAAATTGAAAGGGACCATACTAAAAATTTCGGATCAGACTCTTTATAAAGTTTTAGTTTTTTATACGTTCTGCTAAGACTTGTTTAAGTACATTAGTTCCGTTGATTGCAGAGGGAAAACCTGAATAAACTGACATCAAAAGCATAATTTCCTTGATTTCCGTTTCACTTAATCCAATATTCAACCCTGCATGGATATGGAATTTGAGTTGGGGTTGTGCTGTTCCTAATGCAGTTAATGCCGCAATCGTCGCAATTTGTCGGTATTGCTTGCTTAAATTATCTCTTGCGTAAATATCGGCATATCCATACTCAAGGATAAACTTGAGCAATTCGGGAGAGAATTCAGCATATGCTGTTTTTAGCCGATCTACTTGCTGACTGTCCAACTGTGATAATTCATCTTCACCTAATTTTAATCGATCAACATGATTAATTTTACTCGCTGTTTTACCTATTTCATCATGGATGCCCTGCTTTTTTCTTTCTACTAAAACATCTTTGAGTATATTCATTGCATTGATGCTACTTGGAAAACCTGAATATCCAGACAATTGTAAAATGACTTCCTTAAGTTCATTGATGCTAGTTCCTGTATTTAATGCCCCGTTGATGTGAACTTTTAATTGTGGTTGCGCATTACCCATTGCCGTCAACGCAGCAACAACCGCGATTTCTTTAGACTTTAGGTCAAGCCCAGTTCTTGAATAAACATCACCAAATGCGTATTCAATAATGTATGTGCCTAGATCAGGCGAGACATCTTTTAGACTTTGAATGACTTTTTCACCTGCTTCGCCATCAATTTCTTTGAGTTTTTCCCAACCTCTTTCATATCGACTTAATTGCATTTCGCTTTTAACAGGGCGGCTAAAATCAGGCAGTGTACTCTTCTGCATAATCTTTTCTCCTTTGATTTGATGATTGAATGGGTGCATCGATAGACGACCATCGGTGTTTATATTGATTTCATTTATCGCTTGCACAGATGGAGCCAATGCTATTCCGATAAAATAAACGGTCAAAATGACTGCATGTTTAAAGCACATCTTTTTCTCTTTGCTGTGTTTATAAAGCTGTGTTTATTAATTTGCTATGTAAATCAATAAGAATATTTTTCTGACCAATAAAGTCAGATGGATATAAAGTTAAATAGTCATGCTGAATTCTCAATGCTAATTTTTTATATGGCGACTTTTATAAGCTTGCATCAAGATGTCTTATCAATGGATTAAATTAACACAGAAATATAAATATTATTAAAATATAAGTGTAGAGATTCTTATTATTGTAACATTTTATACCACTCCTCAGGTCTCAAAGTGGAACAAATCAATAGCCTATTAAACACAGCAGCACTTTTTTGGCAAAGCTAAATTGTTTTTAAATTTTCAAGATTTTTCCCTGATCCATATAAAGCACTTGCGCATTTAAATAAGCCAACTCATCGGCGTGATGTGTCACATAAATCATCGGTAATTGAGTCTGGGTTTTTACCCGATCAAGGAAAGGTAAAATTTGCTGTTTTAAGCGTTGATCCAAACCTGTTAAAGGTTCATCTAGCAATAATAAATCTGGAGAAGACAACAGCGCTCGTCCAATTGAAACACGCTGCGCCTCTCCACCAGAAAGTTGATGTGCATGGCGCTTAAGTAAGTTCCTTAGTTCCAATAAATCCACAATCTGCTCAAAAGCAAATTTTTTGTCGAGATCAGTGCGTAAATGTTCGGCATATTTTAAATTCTGTTGAACATTCATATGTGGAAATAACCATGCCTTTTGAAAAACCAAAGCAATACGACGCTGATGCATCGGGACACGAATTTTTTTCTGATCATCAAATAATACTTGTTTGTTCAGTAATATTGAGCCTTGGCTCGGTTGTAATAACCCAGTGATATTTTTAAGTAAGGTTGATTTACCACATCCTGAAGGTCCCATGATCCCGAGTAATTGTTGTTGCATGTGCAACTGTACCTGTAGATTCAAGTCAGCATATTGAAACTGAAAATCACATTGCAGCATCTTTGCCTCCTAGTTTTCGCTGATACTTCTGCAAAATATAATAATTTGCAATCAATGCTGAGAAAGCGATTAACAATGACAGCACCACCAAACGCATGGCAGCCTGCTCGCCGTCAGGTTGTTGAATCAAGGAATAAATGGCGATTGGGATAGTGCGGGTTTCATCTGGAATATTCCCGACAAAAGTAATGGTTGCACCAAATTCCCCCAAACTACGGCTAAAACATAAAATACTCCCGATTAAAATACCGGGCAACGCCAAAACCAAACTAATACTTCTAAACACCTTGAATGGACTGGCACCTAGAGAGCCTGCCACCTGTTCTAATTGCTGATTGATCATTTGAAAAGACAATCGAATCGGCTGTACCATAAGTGGGAAAGCCACCACCATCGATGCTAAAACTGCACCTTTCCAATTAAAAGCCATTTGAATACCGAGTTGATTCAAATATTGACCAATCCAACCCTGTGCACCAAATAAGATTAAAAGTAAATAACCTAAAACAACTGGCGGTAAGACCATTGGCATCTGTAGTAATGCTTCAACAACAAACTTCAACTTAAAGTCATAACGCGCCAGTATCCAAGCCAGCATCACAGCAAAAGGCAGGCAGAATAAAGTTGCACAAGTCGCAACTTTTGCAGATAAATACAGCGCACTCCACTCTTCAGGGCTTAACATAGACGATGGCCTTAAAGGGTAAATCCATATTGAAGCAGTATTTTTTTAGCTTGCGGATTTTCCTTTAAGTATTGATTAAATTTGACTGCAGATGGATTATTTTGCCCCTGTTTAGTCAAAGCAATCGGATAGACGATGGGTTGATGGCTAATGCGTGGAAAAACACCTGAAATTTTGACTTTTTTACTGATCAACGCATCTGTTTTATAGACGATTCCCACCTGACACTCGCCACGTTCAACAAATGCTAAGGCTGAGCGAACATCGTCAGTGCCAACAATTCGACCATTCAAACTATCGAGCCAATTCAATTTAATTAAGCTTTGTTTGGCATATTTACCTGCGGGTACAGATTCCATTTGTCCTGTACACAAGCGACCCTGAAAGGATTGCGCAAAATTGAACTGTGGTACAGCTTTAAACTGTTGCTTACTTTGAACTGGGCTGATTAAAACCAGCTGATTAAACAGAAAAGGCTTCACTTGGTTGTGTTGAATTTTTTGTTTTTGTACCAAGTAATTCATCCAATCCTGATCGGCAGAAAAGAAAATGTCGCTGGGTGCACCTGCTTCAATCTGTTTTGCCAGTGCTGATGATGCACCAAACACAGGCACAATTTTAATCTCTGGATTTTGCTTTTCATATACTTTGGCAATATCTGTAATAGCATTGGTCAAACTTGCTGCCGAATAAATCTTAACGGTTTCAGCATGTGATAGCGTCGAAAACAGCGTGAAAGCAAGCACAAAATTGATCGGTCTACGCATTTTTTATTCCCTCAATTTTGAATGAATAACACAGGTAAAATCTGTCCTTTCTGTATGTCTTGCTCTGCGGGAACCCGTACAATACAGTTGGCATGGATGAGATTACTGAGCATATGAGATTGTTGTTTTGCTAAACTTTTTAAACTTAAGTGACCTTGTTCAAAGACAGCACTCATTCTTAAAAATCGTTCACGTGCATCAGATTTAAGTGCGTGACTGATGATGCCATTTTGCCACTGTGGGGGAGATTGATGCCCTTGCAAAGCGCCAAGTAAAGTTGAGACGTAGACTTGCATACCGATATAGACCGCAGCTGGATTTCCCGGTAATGCCAATAAATAACAATGACGTTGATCTTTGCGCTGATATTTCGCAAACAACATCGGTTTGCCAGGTTTTTGTTTGACTTTCCAAAAAATTTGCTCAAAACCTAACTTAAGTGCAACAGGTCGAACAAAATCATAGTCCCCAACAGAGATACCACCAGTACTAATAATCAAATCATATTGATTTTTGAGTTCGTCAAATAAATTGAGGACTTGTTGTTGTTGATCATCAACATGGATCACATCTATGCTTTGATTGTGTGTTTGGAACCATGCTTGAATCAAAGGTCCATTTGCATCAAAAATTTTACCTGAGTTTAAGCACTCGACAGTCTCAGCAACTTCATCCCCTGTAATTACTACAGCAATTTTAGGGTATTTAAAAACCTTTAATTGCTTTATTCCTGCCATACTCAACGCAGCAATCACTCCCGTATTTAGCTTCTGACCAGCAGGCGCAAGTCGCTGACCTTGCGTCACCTCTTCACCCTTCTCACGAATATTTGCATATTGTTTTAATTTTTCATCAATTCTAATCACTTGCGTGCTAAGCACTTCCACAATTTCCTGACGGGCAACTGTAGTAGTTCCTATCGGTATTTGACTTCCTGTGAATATTCGTAAGGCCTGTCCTTGTAACAGTTTCACATCGACTGTTTGCCCTGCACGCACCTCACCCACAACATCAAACTGTGTGCCCGCTTCTACCGGTTCTTGACTAGATAATGCATATCCATCAACAGCACTTTGCGAAAACAAAGGTAAGTCAATCTTTGAAAAAATATCATCTGCAAGATATCGATTAAGCGCTTGGCTCAGTGGTAAAACTTCTGTATCTAAACAATGGCTATGTGTCAAAATAAGCGCTAAAGCATGATCAATAGAAATTAAGCCCTTCTCTACACCACAACCCTGAATAACAACCTGTTGATTCATTGATAGCCTCCTGCATGTGGGATGTTTTTTTGCACATCAAAGAGATGAACCAAAGCAGGTAAAATCGCAATCAATGATTCTTGCGCACCTTGTCTACTTCCCGGCAAGGTGATGACCAAGCTTTTTTCAATATAACCAGCAACCCCACGGCTCAAGGCAGCATAAGGTGTACGGCGCTGACCAAAGCTGCGTGAAGCTTCCATCAAACCGGGAATTTCACGCTCAAGTAAGGGTTGAATGGTTTCAACAGTAAGATCTTTTGGTCCTAATCCAGTTCCACCCACTGTTAAAATCAGTGGATATTGATTTTTTTGTTGTTCAATTAAAGCCAATAATTGTTCAGGTGAATCAGGAATCACTTGATAGTCAATTCCCACAAAATTGGCTTGTTCGAGGATCTCCAATACATTTTGCCCAGCAGTATCTGGTTTTTTGCCTGAAGCAACAGTATCAGATAAAACAATAATTGAAGCAATCAAAGGTTCTTTCAATACACGCGTAAAGTGCGATTTCCCACCTTTTTTCTTCTGTAATTTGCATTGATCTAGACATAAGTCCTCGGGTTCACAATGCGGTTTCAACATATCGTACAAGGTTAAACCTGCCAAACTCACTGCTGTTAATGCTTCCATCTCTACGCCAGTTGGACCTATTGTTTCAACTGTAGCCATGATCACCACATGGGTTTCATTTAACTCGTATTCCACATCTGCACGATAGATTGGCAAAGGATGGCACAGTGGAATTAACTCATCGGTACGTTTGGCTGCCAAAATTCCTGCAATTCGGGCAGTTTTTAATGCATCACCTTTTTCAGTATTGCCATTTCTTAACAGTTCGATGCAATGCGAAGGTGCATGTAATATCCCTGTTGCAACCGCTGTACGATAGCTTTCTGCTTTCATGCCCACATTTTTCATTACATCTTCCTTCTATTGCGATATTTTCCAAGGCAAATCGTGTTGTGCTGAATATGTTTTACATATGCCATTGATAAATAGTCTGTTCACAAGTCTTGTTCAGTACAACGTTTTGCTCACGATCTGACTGCAATGATTTATGTGCTGAATGTTGGTGTTCACAATGCTGTTGCATGTGAGATTCATTATGTGAAACTTGACTTGATCCTACATAGTCCTTACGGATACAACAGCCTGCAACATATTGGCTACTTCCATCTTGATAAAACTCTTCTTTCCACACAGGAACTTCATGTTTTACTCGCTCTACAGCTTCTTCACACGCAGCAAAAGCTTCACGACGATGTGCTGCATAAGCCACTGCAATAATGGCTTTTTCACCAATATCCAAAGTCCCAATCCGATGGATCACTCGAACATAAGGCACAGCAAACTGCTGTTGGATTTCTTGTTCAATTTGACGAATCATTTTTTCAGAAACAGGCGCATAGGAAGTATATTTTAATGACTTAACCGCTTTACCTTCATGATGATTCCGCACAGTTCCAATAAAAAAACCAATTCCACCACATTCAGGAAAGTTTTGAATCGGGTCAAAACTTTCTAAGCGCAGTGCTGAATGCTGAATACGGTTAAATTGTTTGAGACTATGTTTAAAAGTATGCATATCAACCTCCAGCCACTGGAGACAGTAAAACCACGGTACTGTCTGATTCTAATAAAGTTTGACGTGGAATAATGTCTTCACCAATCGCGCAGGCACAACGATCAAGCAATGATTCTGCCTTGGGATAACGGCATATTAGGTCATCTAAAATGTCTGAGATTGTCATTCCAGATTTAGTTTGCAGACTTAAATCTGAAGGTAATAAACGTTCTATCGCACCAAAACATTCAATTTTAATCTCAATCGTTGGCGATAATTGCTTTGAATCATGGTCTATTGCTGTTTTAGAAAGAACGGAAGAATTCAACATATTAGCCTCCAATCATATACATACTAATTTTTCGGGATGGGGAGTGATCTAACTTTGCTTCTTGAGCGATATCATGAAAACCTCTTTTTTTCTGCCAAATATAATCAGTCAGAGTCTGCTGAAGTTGTAAATTAGACTGTAAATTGAAAGTCTTAGGAAAAAAAGTAAAGCGTTGAGGCAATCTAGCGTGTACTGCAAAAGATATGGTTTGCACCGAAGGTGTTTGAGCGAAATATGTTGGATGCATCCGAGCTGATGATTGTTGTAATGCTCTAATCTGTGCCTTGAGAGCAATACCTTGAGGGGCAAATAAACAATGGAAGAAATCGCCTTGAGCTGTCAGACGCACACGATCACAAGTACCACAAAATGAATGAGTGATGGTTGAAATAATCCCAATCGGATAACCATTAATTAAATATTGTCGAGCAGGCTCAGAGGATTGCCCCTGTCGTAAGCTGACTTCAAAATCTTGCTTTAATTGCGCTAAGATATACTGTTCACTCACAACATCTGATTGTGTCCAATGTCCTACACCATCTAAAGGCATAAATTCTATAAAACGCACGACGCAATTATTTTGAATCGACCAATGTGCCAAAGGTAAAATTTGATCTTCATTTTTACCTTTGATGAGTACCGCATTGATCTTTATTTTTAATCCGACCTGTTGTGCAACACGAATTCCTTCAAGTACAGGCAATAATTCTTTTTTGGTCAAATCTTTAAATTGGTTAGGTTGCAAACTGTCTAGACTGATATTTAAATCATCAAGTCCTGCTTGTTTTAACTGCACTGCGTGTTGTTTAAGATAATAAGCATTGGTGGTCATCGAAACTCTTTTTAGACCCAGCTTTTTCAATTTTTGTAATTCATCGATGAAATGTACTACACCTTGACGCATCAACGGTTCTCCACCTGTGATACGAATATGCTCGATTCCACGCTGCACCATAAATTCGCAAAAAACATACAGCTCTTCAAAACTGAGTAAATCATGTTTTTTGATCCACTTAGGATGTTCAGGCATGCAATAAACACACTTAAAATTACAGCGATCAGTTACTGAAATTCGAAGCTTACGCTTAATGCGACCATGTTGGTCGATAAAGGCAGTATTCTGTTTATGTGGTGTCATTGCATTCATACACACATCCCTTGAAGCACTGTTTAGGTTCAAAATGTTCTTGAACTTGAAATTTGCGCTATTTTCTTAAGCTTAAAATTGCAAAAAGTGTTCCAACTTTGATCATTTCGAAGCGAACTTAAAATAAAACCACTGTTGTTGTTTTTTACTAAAAACTAACCTTATGATTTCAAACAATAATCTATTTTTTAATACAATAGTTTTAACTGGCGATATTGCTGTAGCTCATCTAAAGAATTTATACTGTGAAAAAATAGTGCATGATTTTCAAAAGCTGCCTTTTGAGCGTGCAAATCACTAAAATATTGTTTTAAACTACGCTGTCCCTGTTCAAGATGAGTGCGTATCATGGCGAATGCACTACGCTTTAACAGACAGAATGGGTATAACGCTTTGCCATTGAACTCAACATAAGCCACCTCTGCCAACGGGACTCGTGCTAAAGCCCGATGTAATTTCTCAACCACCTGTACTGGAACAAATGTCACATCGCAGGGCACAAACAACACATAGTCAGATTTCACATAAGACCACGCACTTTTCATTCCCATGAGAGGACCTAAAAAGCCTCTTTCATCATCTTGATAGCAATAAATATTGGGAATAAGTTTTTGATAAATCGAATAATCACGATGACTGTTGACCCAGACTTGTGCAACTTGATGTTTCAGTTGTTGATGGATTTTTAGCAACTGAATTTGATCATCAAACTTTTGCAAAAGCTTATTTATTCCATTCATACGTCTTGCTTGACCACCGGCAAGGATCACCAAATCAGTTTGAGGGTATGTCGACAGCTTTGTTGTTATTGCGCTACTTTTTTTCATTCTATCGCCTCCGCTTGACAGGCTTTAATCAGTCCACGTATCTCAGGTAGACAGGAACCACAGTTACCACCTGCTTTTAAGCATGCAGTTACTTGTTTTTCATGTTGGATGTTTTTTTCTTTAATGGTGGCAATAATTCGATTTTTACCCACTTTAAAACAACTACAAACCAGTGAACCATCACTATTTGCTATCGACATGGCTTGTCCTGCCAAAAGTGCTTTTCGGTGCATTGCGCTGAGTCGTTCACGCTTAAATAAACTGGCAATCCAGTCCCGATCAGGTAATAAAGCTTTTGGTGCGATATATAAACTCGCAATCAGGCGACCATCTTTTAACACTACACTATGACTGATATGTGCGGTTTGATCTTCTAAATTCAGCCATTCAAAGCTTTCATCTTGAAAAGGTAAAAGCTGCTTTAAATGCTGGGTAATTTGCTCAAAACGACGCCGATCTGCCAATTCATAACGTATCGCCTGAGTGGTTTTAATTTTGGTCCACCAAACTGTACTTTCGATACTGTTTTGAACCAGATGTTCATAACCCACTCGTACATAAAACACGCCTTGCCATTGTGTATAGAATGGTTGAATCATCACTGGAGTATGCTTGAATTCAGGCTCTCCTGAGATCGCATCAACAACTGGATTGACCACTTTTCCAATCCGTGCATCTGATGCAAACTGATCATTCCAGTGGATTGGTGCAAAAATTTGTCCACGGCGAATTTTGTCACTCAGTATTGCTCTTAAAACACACAAGCCCCATGCGGATTTGATCTCAACCAGTTCAGCGTCCTTCACCCCATACTTCAATGCATCATTAGGATGGATTTCACAAAAAGGTTCTGCCTTATGGCTAGACAAATTTGCAGAAAGACCTGTGCGAGTCATGGTATGCCACTGATCACGAATCCGCCCTGTATTGAGAATTAAAGGATATTCATGTGTTGTTGAATGCACTGGATCAATCGCTGTTGTGGCAATAAATTTGGCATGTGCATTGGTATGGCTGAATTGCCCAGAAGAAAATAATTGAGCAACATCCTGCTGATGTTCTGAATCCAAAATAGGCCACTGTACTGGTGCAAGCGTTTGATATTGCTGAAATGAAAGTCCAGTTAAACCTGCCAAATTAAAATATCGAAATGTGCCGGTCTCTGAACGAGATGACAGTCTTTGGTTTTGATATGCAGATAACTGTGCATGTTCTTTAAAAATTTCATGGCTATTTTCAAAATCAAATCCTGAGAAACCCAATTTTTTTGCCACTTGCGACACAGACCACCAATCTGCTTTTGCTTGTTCAGGTGCTGCTAAAAAAGCCCGTTGCCTTGAAATACGCCGTTCTGAATTGGTCACTGTTCCATCTTTTTCTCCCCACCCCAAAGCAGGTAAAAGCACATCTGCAAATGCTGTAGTGTCTGTGTCTTTACATATATCGGATACCACCACAAACTCACATTGAGTTAAAGCACGTTTAACCTGATCTGCATTGGGTAAACTCACCACAGGATTAGTTGCCATAATCCAAATGGCTTTAATTTTCCCTTGTTCAACTGCCTCAAATAAATCTACTGCTTTTAAACCCACCTGTTGAGCAATCGTTGGACTATTCCAAAATGTTTGTACCAATTGTTGATGAAGAGGATTCTCCAAATCCAAATGTGCTGCCAACATATTGGCAAGTCCCCCCACCTCACGTCCACCCATGGCATTTGGTTGCCCCGTCATCGAAAATGGCGCTGCACCTAACTTTCCAATTTTTCCAGTCAACAGATGACAATTGATGATGCTATTGGCTTTGTCCACACCTCGAGAGGATTGATTAACGCCCATTGAAAAAAGCGTCATCACTTTTTCTGTGTGTGCAAATTTTTCAAAAAATAACTGTAATTTTTCCTGTGAAATTGCTGTTTTTCTCGCAACATTTTCTAAGCTTGATTCCGTTTCAGCGCTTTGTAATGCTTCGTTCAACCCTTGTGTATGGGCATTTACAAATTCGGTATCGGTATAGTTATGTTGATATAAATATTGGAGTAACCCATTAAACAGTGCGACATCTTGTCCAATTTGAATTGGTAGATGTAAGTTAGCTGCTTCGCATGTTGCGGTAAACCGTGGATCAATGACCACCACAAATAAATCATCTTGTTGCTGTTGTCTACGCTCTTTGGCTTGCATGATTCGTTGATACAACACAGGATGACACCATGCCGTATTTGACCCAACCAACACCACCATGTTTGTATGTTCAAAATCCTCATAACTGGCAGGTACTAAGTCTTCACCAAAAGCACGTTTATGTGCCGCAACGGCCGAAGACATGCATAACCTTGAGTTGGTGTCGATGTTGGCTGTTCCCAAATAACCTTTAACAAATTTATTGACCACATAATAGTCTTCAGTCAATAACTGCCCAGAGACATAAAATGCAATACTTTCGGGCCCATATTGCTGGATATAGTGTTGAAATTTATCTGCAATCAAATCAGTTGCAGTATCCCAGTCACTTTCTTGACGTCCTGTTTTACCTCCAAGCATGGGGTGTAAAACACGTGTTTCCAAACCAACAGTATCAGCAAGGTTACTTCCTTTGATACAAAGTTTTCCATAATTGGATGGATGATCGATATCTCCTGCAACAGACAGCTTTTGCCCAAATGCAGTCTCTTCAACTGTCGCACTCACACCGCAACCTACACCGCAATAAGGACATGTGGTGTGGGTGATTTTGATGTTAGTTTCTGTAGAGCTATGCAGTTCCACGACAGGGATACTATTCATTTCTGCGGTGCTCCTTATCTTGTGCATGGAGTTAACAATTTTTAGAGGTTTTCATTCCCACGCTATAACTAGACTGGATCAATAACATTCGTTCATAACGAAGTATTCAAAATCAGAGAAGTTAAATGCTGTAATTGCCTTAGACAACACTTGAGCTGCGCCATATACAGCGTGGGTGGGATAAAATCATGAATAAAATTAGCCTGCTTTTTTCAATGCAAAATCTCGACCAAATAGCAACTTATTGCGAATTACAGAAATCGGAGTTTGATCAGCAATCAACTCTGCATACCATGCACCGTCTTCTGTATCTCCAAATAACACCGCACCCACAACATGGTCTTTTTGAATAATAATGCGTTTATAGATTTGTCGTTTTTCATCATTCAACACAATATCTTCAAAGCCCTCATTCTCTTGGCTATTTTCGATATCAATACGTCCAGCGGAGAAAACATCACAACCACTGACTTTAAGTTGAGTTGGAACAGTGGGTGCTTTAAAAGTCAAACTGCCATGCTCTGCCAAATGTGATGCGCAGATAAAAGCTTGCCCCCATAGTGGCTCAACCAAACCAAAGGTTTGCTGGCGATGTTCAATACACTCACCCACAGCATAGATACTCGGGTCATAGGTTTGCATGGTGTCATTGACTAACACACCACGATTACAACGTAATCCTGCACTTTGTGCTAAAGCCATATTTGGACGAACACCAACGGCAAAAATAACCAAATCGGCAGCCAATATCGTGCCATCCTTTAAGCGTACTTGACTGACATGACCGTCTTCACCCAACAGTTCTTCTGTATTGGCATGCGTGATAATTGAAATACCTTTTTGCTCGATTGCCGTTTGCAACATTTGACTGGCTTTGGCATCCAATTGACGGTCCATAATACGATCCATCAAGTGTAAAACTGTGACATTCATGCCACGTTGTTTTAATCCATAAGCAGCTTCCAAGCCCAATAAGCCACCACCAATCACCACCGCATTGCGTTTGGACTGACAATATTCAAGCATTTTGTTGACATCATAAATGTCACGAAAACTCAATACTCCTTTGAGATCAGAACCTCGAACAGGTGGGATAAATGGTTTAGAACCTGTGGCCAAAATCAAACGATCATAATCCACCATTAAACCTTTTTGGGTGTAGATCTGCTTACGAGGGCGATCTATACGCACGGCTGGATCACCTGCGATGAAACGAATATTTTTATCGGCATACCATGCATGTGGGTGTAACATGATGTCTTCTATCGTTTTATCTCCCGATAAAACAGGTGACAGCATAATTCGGTTATAGTTCCCCCATGGTTCTTCACCAATCACCGTGACCTCGTAGCGCTCAGGTGCCATATCCAACAGATCTTCTAAGCAACGCATCCCTGCTAAACCGTTGCCAATCAAAACCAGCTTCATTTTTTCCTGAGTCATGCCATTGTTAGTGATATAGGTTTTTTGTGGCGTTGGGCTAATCCAGACTCGACCATCTTCAATCTTGCTTGGGAAGACCAACAACTTTTGGTCTTTGTCTTCTAAACAACGTCCTGTGGCGAGACTAAAATGTTGCTTGTAGATGGGTGAAGCTACGACACGCTCACCTTGAAGATCTCCAATAATTCCACGTGACATTACAAATGCTTGGCTAAATGGGTCTTGATTACTGAGCGCATATACTCGCTTTTCATTCCCTACACGAAAAATTGCCACTTGTTGCTCATTCAACAAAGCACCGACACCAGTATTCGGTGTGATATCGTCCAAAGCACAAATATCCAACCAATCTAATTCATTCATTTCTTTTAAAATTGTCATGAGACTCTCCCTTATCTTTAAGCTTCAACTACAGCAATACGACTAAGATCTCGTTCCGCTTGTGTTTTAGGGCGAATTTGTCCACGAACCTCTGCAAATTGGATATGTGGGTCTTGTTGTTGTTGCGACTTGGCATTGATAAATGTCACAAAACGCTTACGAACTTCAGGATCTTCAATTGCAGTGCGCCATTCATCTTGATAAGTTCCAACCACATGACTCATACGGCGCTCTAATTCTGTCGCGATGCCTAAAGAATCATGTATCACCACATCTTTTAGATAATCCAAACCACCTTCCATATTGTCACGCCACACTGAAGTACGTTGTAAACGATCGGCTGTTTGGATATAGAACATAAAGAATCGGTCAATGTATTGAATTAAAGTTTGCGTATCTAAATCTGAAGCCAGTAATTCAGCGTGACGTGGTTTCATTCCACCATTCCCACAGACGTAGAGGTTCCAACCTTTTTCAGTTGCAATCACTCCCACATCTTTACTTTGTGCTTCTGCACATTCACGGGTACAGCCTGAAACCGCCATTTTTAATTTATGTGGTGAACGTAAGCCTTTGTAGCGGTTCTCAAGAAAAATTGCTAAACCTACAGAATCATCCACACCATAGCGGCACCATGTACTGCCTACACATGACTTTACTGTTCGTAATGACTTTCCATAGGCATGTCCAGACTCAAAACCTGCATCAATTAGTTTTTGCCAAATTTCAGGTAATTGATGCACTTGCGCACCAAACATATCAACACGTTGTCCACCTGTAAGTTTGGTATATAAACCATATTCTTTAGCAATTTGACCTATGGCAATTAAACCATCTGGCGTTACTTCACCACCTGCCATACGTGGTACGACAGAATAAGAGCCGTCTTTTTGGATATTGCCCAGATAATAGTCATTGCTGTCTTGCAGTCCAGCATGATTTGCTTTCAATACAAAATCATTCCAGCATGAGGCTAAAATATTGGCGACTGTTGGTTTACAAATATCACAGCCCAAACCATGTCCATGCTGTTGAATCAAATCATCAAAGCTTTTAATTTCATTGACCCGAACCAAGTGATACAGCTCTTGACGAGAGTAAGCAAAATGCTCACAAAGATGGTTATTGACTGTGACGCCTTGACGCTGTAACTCTGATTTTAAAACTTGTGTAACTAAAGGTGCGCAGCCACCACATGCCGTTGCAGCTTTGGTGCATTTTTTCAACGCACCTAATGAAGTCGAACCATCAGCGATTGCTTGACATATATCTGCCTTAGATACGTTATTACACGAACAAATAGTGGCACTATCAGGCAATAGATCGACTCCACTCCCACCTGCTTTAGCAGCAGACTGAGCATATCCCGGCATGATTAAACTTTCTGGATTTTCTGGAACAGCCAAGCCATTCAACATCATTTGCAATAAATCATTATATTCTTTGGCGCAGCCCACCAGTACCGCACCTAATAATTGTGTTTTCTCAGCATTGACGACGATTTTTTTATAAACCATCGCATCTTCATCTGCATAGAAGTAGCTTAAAGCACTCGGTGTCATGGCATGCGCATCGCCTACGGATGCAACATCTACTCCCATCAGTTTTAACTTGGTGCTCATGTCTGCGCCAGCAAAGGCACCACAACTTTGTTGCATCACGTGTTTGGCTGCAATACGTGCCATATCATAACCAGGCGCAACCAAACCATAAATTTTGTTATTCCATAATGCACATTCACCAATCGCATAAATGTCCGGATCGGAACTTTGGCAATAGTCATTAATCACAATACCGCCACGTTCCCCCAACACTAAACCACTTTGACGGGCTAATTCGTCACGTGGGCGAATTCCTGCTGAGAATAAAATAATGTCTGTTTCTAGTTCAGAGCCATCACCAAATTTCATCAAGTGCGTGCTGTTTTGACCTGCTTCAATCGCAGAAGTGGCTTTTTGGGTATGCACTTTTACACCCAGGTTTTCGATTTTTGCCCGTAAGACCTTACCGCCTAAATCATCAATTTGAACAGCCATGAGACGAGGTGCAAACTCAACCACATGCGTTTCAAGGTCTAAATCTCTTAAAGCTTTTGCTGCTTCAAGACCAAGCAAACCACCACCAATAACAACACCTGATTTGGCATTTAAACTCGCTGCTCGAATTGCATCCAAGTCATCAATGGTTCGATAGACAAAACAGTTTTCGCGTTCATTTCCCGGAATAGGTGGGACAAATGCATAAGAACCTGTGGCAAGTACCAATTTATCATAGGCAATGACATCTCCCTGATTGGTGGTGATACGTTTATTAACTGTATCAATTGCGATGGCTTTGGTACTTAAACGAAGATCTATGCCATAAGCATCAGCAAAGTCTGTGCGACAAAGGGTTAAATCTTTTGCTGATTTTCCAGTGAAATATTCTGTTAAATGCACCCGATCATAAGCGAGGCGTGGTTCTTCTGCCAAAATCGTAATTTCAATTTCATCACCCGCATGTTCCAACACAGATTCAATAAATTTGTGCCCAACCATTCCATGACCAATCATGACAAGTTTCATCTTCATTCTCCTCAATTCACTTTTGCTTTTGTTATTTGTGATTCAATTAAGCCGCACTGTTGTGTTTTATACTTGTGGTCGCATTTTGTTCCATGCTATTGCGTTCAAGTACAGCGGCTTCAAATAACTTTTGCTCTTTCTCTTTATGTTCAACTGAGAAGCGGATCATCAACACACAACTTGCAGCGATCACCACTAAACCGCCCAATACCATCAATGTGGTTTGAATATCCAACATGCCTTTTAATAAAAAACCCGCTGCGACTGCGCCCACATTTCCACCAGCACCAATGATTCCAGCAACACCACCCAATGCATCACGATCGATAAATGGCACCAGTGCATAGGTTGCACCACAAGCCATATGGGTAAATAAAGCAAATACTGTCATTGCAAGGATCGCTAAAATCGCTGTATTCATTTGTGAAAACACGATGAGAAAAACACCTTCCATCAAGATCATGGCGAACAGCACTTTCGTACGCCCGTCTAAACCTTTCTTGGTCGCAACTTTGTCTGAAACAATGCCACCGAAGGCACGTGCAAAGAGTGCCAATAAACCAAAAATACCTGCCGCCATTCCTGCTTCTTTTAAACCAAATTTAAAATGGTCTACGTAATACATTGCGACAATGTTATGAATGAAAATTTCTATCCCAAAGCATGCTGCATAAGCACCAAATAAGATCCACACTCGATAGTTTTTTGCAGCATGTATTAAAATCGCCATACCGCCTTTCTTATCACTGCCAACCTGTAGCCCTTGTGCACGGAGTTCTTTAAAATTCCCTTGTGGTGCATCTTGCGTGAACTTCCAGTACATCGCCCCAACAATCAGCATCAGCACACCCGGTACAATCAGTGCAACTCTCCACCCCATCGCTTGCTCTACACCAAACATGACCAATGCAGCGAGCATCAACGGCATCAATGCTTGAGTTGCACCACCACCTGCATTTCCCCAACCTGCAGTTGTTGCATTTGCTGTACCTACGACATTTGGGGCAAACATGATACTGGTGTGGTATTGCGTGATGACAAAACTGGCACCTATAGCACCAATCAATAATCGAAAGAATAAAAAGGACTCATAACTATTTGCAGAAGCTACACCAAAAACTGGAATACTGCCGATAATCAACAGTGCCGTATATGTTTTACGTGGACCGTATTTATCACATAAGGGTCCAACGATCAGACGGACTAAAATAGTGATGGCAACAGCAGCAATATTGATATTGGCGATTTGATCTTTGGTTAAATGAAATTCACCCGCAATCACAGGCATTAAAGGTGCACAGGCAAACCATGCAAAAAAACAGACAAAAAAAGCGAGCCAACTCATATGGAAGGCCCGCATTGCTGCGCTGCTGAAACTAAACAGATTAATTTTTATTGCTTTTTTAGCATCTAAATTTGAAGACATAGCTTCGATCTCCTGAACTGAACGCATATAAGTTGCTGTTATGCACAAGGCATATCAGTAACGATCAGAACGGACGTCGTTGGCCGTCTTGCAAATTTTGAAAGTCTTCTTTGACTTACCCATGTACAAGCATAGTTCGTGCCAATATTTTTAAACCACTGTTTTTAAATTTAATTTCATTCCTTTAGGTTTTATTAAATAAAAATAATCATGACTTCAGAATTAAAATATAAAGACCTAAACACTGATCTCCCCTTTATATTCGCTACACATGCATGTTTAGAATGCAATTTGCTTCAATAGAGTGCATTTTATTTTTCCCTTTTTCCAATTCATCATCCACAAACCAATCCATCATCCATAAACAAGTCAGAGTGCTGTAAAAGAATTGGCATCTTAATTGCTTATCATTGAGTCAATCTTTATGTCTAGACACACTCAAGTCGTTGCATGTCAAAATTAAAAATTGCACTCATTGATGATGATATAGAACGCGCATCTTTTATCAGATCATCGTTAATCGAACATGGCTTCGAGGTTGTTGCTTGCCTAATGATTGACCATTTAAATAGTACAGACTTACAACAGTTACATGCTGATGTAATTTTGCTCGATATGGATCATCCTCATCGTGACATCATCGAAAGTTGCGTCAGTCAGTTTGATTTACCGACTGTTTTATTTACCAAAAATTCGCAAAAAGACACCATAAAAAGTGCCATTGAAGCAGGTGTAACTGCCTACATCGTGGATGGAATCGATCCTGAAAAATTAGAAAGTATCTTAGAGATATCAATCGAACAATTTAAAAAACACAAAAAATTGCTCAAAGATTTAAACGAGACCAAATGCAAACTTGCAGACCGTAAAGACATTGAAAAAGCTAAAGTGATGTTGATGCACATGCATCAAATCGAAGAGGAAAAAGCATTCAGTTTATTGCGTAAAAATGCCATGAGTCATCGTATGACAATGGGCGAAATGGCGCGAAAATTAATTGAAGCACAGGCTTTGCTTCAATCACAATTTAAGGAATAACCTATGCAAACACTTGAAAAAATTAATATTCAATTAGGTTATATCCCATTATTGGACTGTACTGCAATCCTTTGGGCACAGCATCAAGGCTATTTCACGGCACAAGGTTTAAATGTCACATTGGTCAAAGAGCCATCTTGGGCAAGTCTGCGTGACCGTTTGGCTTTTGGTCTTTTAGATGTAGCACATTGTTTATCGGCAATGCTTCCAGCCGCTGCTACAGGCAATGATCAATTGGGAATTCCTTTACAAAGCACATTAGTACTCAGCACCAATCGCGCATTTATCAGTCTCAGTCAAAAGCTCTGTTATGATTTAGACATCTCTGCTCAAGACACACCACAACAGTCCGCAAGCAAAATTGTTGACTCAATCAAACAAGGTCATCAAATCAAATTGGCGCATGTATTTAAACAGTCTATTCACCACTATTGCTTAAGAGAATGGTTAGCTTTGGCAGATTTAGACACTGCAAAAACACATCAATTGTTAACACTACCCCCACCTTATATGGTTGATGCCATTTCAACTCAACTGATTGATGGCTTTTGTGTTGGTGAGCCTTGGAATATTCAAGCACAAATTCAAGGTCATGGTCTGGTCATTGCGGAAAGCAAGCAAATTATTCCTGAAGTTGCAGACAAAGTTTTAGCAACGACGCAAGAATGGGCACAAACACATCCTCATACGTTACATGCACTTGAAGTTGCCATTCAACAAGCACAACAAGACTTGAGATCACTTGAATCCCTTCAACAAGTCTGGCAAATGTTAGAACACAGTGAAATTATACGTTTTAATTGTTCTGATTTGATTCATACCCAAGCCTTTTATAAGATTCAAAATATTATTCGATCTTTTGGAATGCAAAATGCACCCAAAGCTGAAGATTTTGAATGGATATTGCAACAGATGTGTGCGTGGGAAAATTTAAAATTGGATCAATCACAAATTAAAGCAATTGCTGTTCAATGTGTAGGAAAAGTATCTTAAATTGCTAGATCAATGACCTCGTGAAATACACAAGTTTTTTATATATGTATGCATATGAGGCTTATTTAACCTATCACCCATAAGGATAAATACAATTATTTGTTCTCGCCCCCTGAACATTCACAAAATTCTTTCAGCACGAGACTTTAAAATGAAACTCATGCTGAGAGGAATGGATTAATACTTAAACTTCACATTTAAGCGCACCATCATTGGATCACCCCAATTGACCAATTGAGCATTCGGTGTCGTTCCAGCTAGATATTCTCGATCAAATAAGTTTTTAATACTCAGCCCTACACCCCAATTTTTAGCCTCATATCCTGCATTGACATCAAATAATGCATAACTTGGTAGATAGACGAAGTCAGCATTACGTTGTGCAGTTCGAGAACCTTGATAACGAATGCCAGCACCAATATTCCAACCTAATTTATCTGGACTAAAATAATATTGAGTTGACAATGAACTGGCATTTTTAGGCACATAGTTACTACGCTTACCAATGTCGCTGCTGATCACACTTTCAGTCACTTTTGCCGTTGGGATATAACTGTAATTCGCTGAAATATTCCATTGATTGGTGATTGCTGCTGCTATTTCAGCTTCAAACCCTTTAGTGACTTGTTCACCTGTTTGAATCGAAAAATTTCCAGAAGCATCTGTTTCTGTGACATTTCTGCGAGTTAAATCATAATAGGCTACATAACCTTGTAAACGCTGATCAAGTGCTTGTAATTTAACCCCAACCTCGGCTTGTTTACCCTTTTCAGGATTCAATAATTGTCCATTTTCTCCTGCATCGGTCACAGGCATAAATGAAGTAGAGTAGCTGATGTAAGGTGCAAACATATCATTAATGCGGTACATCACTGAACCACTACCAGTAAATGCACGATCTGAGTTCTTAGTGCTGGTATTTTTTAAAACATTATCAATTTCGATTTGTGTCCAATCATGACGACCTGATAGCCCGATAATCCAATGATCATCCACCTTAATGGTATTGCGGAGATAGAGCCCTGCGTACTGACTATAAGTCAATGCTTGAGTTGGTGTACCTAATTTTGTGCTGGTGATTCCATAGACAGGACGATCTGCATTAAAAGCATTAATGGTATCTGTTCGACGTGCATAATCACTTCGTTCACGCATCATATCGCCCCCAACCATCACATCATAATTGACCTTTCCAAGATCAAAATTACGTTGCAAATTGTTGTCTAAGGTATAGTTCAAGTCCTGTTTATCTTGGTTGTTAATTGCACGTTTTATTGTCGGTAATGTATTGCTTCCTGATGCCAATATCGGATTGCCCTGTGTATCTGTTTTAGTGATGGCAAAGTTCTGTTTAAACACCCAGTCATTGTCAAAATAATGGGCATAATTTGCACCGAGACGATAAACATCAACATCATAACCATGATCAAGTTCACCAAAAAATAGGCTTGATGGATAGTTTTTATAATTGCCTTTGCTATATGGAATGCCTTGTTGACGAATATATTCACGATGTTGATAACTGGCAATGACAGAAAGATCGTTTTTATCACCTAAATCAAAATTGTAAGATGGTGCGATATATTGATTTTTAAAATAAACGTGATCAGTAGGGTCATCCTGATCAGATACTCGTCCGACAACTCGAAAAGCACCTTTTGCACTATTACTGGGTGCATAGTTAAGATCAAATGTTCCTTCTTTTAAACCATAACTTCCATAACTCAGTGTACCTTTATAGGCTGTTTCAGCTTGTGGACGCTTAGTCGTTAAATTTACCAGTCCTCCAGGCAAGGCAAGTCCAAAGCCCACGGAAGTTGGTCCTTTGACTACTTCGATGGATTCTAAACCCGAAATATCTTCAGCACGCAAAACATTATCAGATGCCTGTATCCGTAGACCATCAATAAAAGTTTGCGAACTTGAAATCTGCCCACGAATAATAAAGTCATCCCACCCACGGCGACCATATTGTCCTGACGTGACCCCTGCCACACCTTCCAAGGCTTCAGCAACAGTTTTCGCTTGCTTTTGTTCAATCTGTTGCTGACCGATTGCACTAATCGACTGAGCTGTTTCAAATAAAGGCGTATTCGATCTTAAAACAGCATTTGCTGTTTTTGCTGCATAAGGCTGCTGATTATTTTCTGCTTGAACCGTGATGGTGGGCAGTTTTTGAGTATCTGCATGCTGTTCAAGACCAACTTCAGTTTGTGCATAGGCAGTACTTGCCATGATGGCAAGTACAGAAAATGTCAGGGAGGATTTGTTAAATTGCATTAAACAACAGCCAAAAAAAATTTAATCGCAATTATAATCATTTTCATTTAAATTTCTAATAATTTTACATAAAAAACTGACTTTTAATATCGTTAAATTTAGCCCTTTAAATAAAATATAGAAATGCTAAGTTATTGACATATTCATAGTTATTCTTGAACTCAGGACATATATTGAATTGTATCTAACACCTACCGATGAGCTTAAAGATATGCTCACTCCAAGGTTTTCATTCTATTCTGCTCTAATTGATTTATAGTAATTGTAAAAAAATCTGTCAAATTTTCTAAGCTTTTAACTACTCTATCCATGATTGTTTTTGATCCACTTTAGCAAATATCTATATTGACTGATTTCTAGACTCCAAAAAAATAAAGATCAAAAAAGCAATCCAATCACCCACTTTTATTCAATCATCAAAATTTGATTATGAAAAATATCTTTATAAAAACTTAAAACACATCATTTTAAATTTATTCTTTAAATAAAAAATTCAACAATTTCATCAATATTTTTTGACTCAAATTTAACTAAAGCTTGACTCAATTAAGTTGACAATATTTGATATGACGCATATAGTTAGCCACCATACTATATGGCAGCTAACAAAATGAAGCTAGAACAAAAATACCGAGCCCTCTTGGATGAAGCGAGCAAACAAAACATTGCGAACCTTGAAAGTATAAAACTATGCTTTCAAACCCTTTCACTCGCATCTTTGATTGATCATGACTGTGCAATGCAACTCGCCCCACATGGTTTAACCGAAGGTCGTTTTATCGTTCTATTCTTATTAGATGCATCACCTCAAGGTTTAGCTCCAAAAGATATTGCTGATAAAGCAGGTATTACGCGTGCAACAGTGACTGGTTTGTTGGATGGATTAGAACGGGATGAACTCATCATACGTCATGCTGACCATGATGACCGACGTGCTTTAAAGATTCATCTGACCAAGCAAGGCAAACAAACAGCGAAAACTGTGTTTGGACAACATAGTCGTTGGATTGCACAGATTTTTGGCAACTTAACGATACAAGAACGCATACAGCTCACTGCGCTTTTGGAAAAAGTGAGTCAAAACCTGATTCATGAAAAAGAAGCTTAAAACATCAAAATCAAATCACGCACAATTAAAATTTTAAAACCACCGAAGAAAGGAAAAATTATATGTATCATTATCTCGTTGAATTATATACACCAAATACCACTTGGCAGACACTTCCAAATGAACAACGAATGGAATATCTGAGTAAAGTTGGCGAGGCTTTAGGAAACTTATCAAGTATGGGGGTTGAAGTTTTGACTCTAACGGAAACCATTTCTCCAATTGACCAAAGTACAGCTCATCAATATTTAGGAATTTGGCGTTTTTCCAATTCACAAGCGCGCGAAGCACTCCTTGATGGTATTCGTGCCAGTGGTTGGTATCAATATTTTGACCATGTGAATGCTGCAGGTGCTGAAGCAAATTTCCCTCAACATATTCAAGCTTTGGTCAATGGTGGGTAGAAACACTCAAGAATATCCCTACAATTGATTGAACGAATCAAATTATTTTTTAAATAAAATTTATCCACTTTATCAGCCAACGAATAGAGGCTTCAAAGTGGATAAATTCTGACAGCTTGATCAACTCAATTTAGCAATGTTTGATCTTTTGACCAAACTGGAGCAAAGTCTCTAATCTACTTGTACGACTACTCTTTTGGTTGTTTTATTCTTACGGGTCACCAGTACACCACATATCACTACGATAGAAGTTACACCCAAGGACAAGGTTGTTTCATAACTATACTGTGGTGATAAAAACATATAAGACAACACACTCATGATGATGGCAATTACAAACCAAGTCAGCCAAGGGAACATCCACATTTTAAAGCTAATCTGCGCACCCCTTTTTTCCAACTGATGTCGTGAACGCAATTGCGAAACAGCGATCACCAAGTAAACCACCAAAGCAATAGAGCCTGTAGTTGACAGTAAGAAGCCAAAAACCTGCCCTGGGAACATATAATTCACAGCACAACAAATCAAGCCAATAAAAGTCGAAGCAAATACAGCAATCGTCGGTACACCTGAACCATTAATTTGAGTAACCAGTCTTGGTGCTTCTTGGCGTGCTCCCAAAGCAAACAGCATTCGTGAAGAAGTATAAACCGCCGCATTCATACAGCTCGCAACCGCAATGAATACCACCATATCCATAATCAATTTAGTTTGAGGGACATTTAGGCTCACTAATACATACTGAAATGTACCTAACTTTTGTAAGTCGGGTGAACGCCAATCGACCAAAGCAACAGCAAGAAAGATTGAGACAACAAAGAACAAGATAATGCGATAAAGCACTAAATTGGTCGCGCGTTTAATTTTTTCCTGAGGATTTTTTGATTCGGCTGCTGCGATAGAGAGGATTTCAATACCAAAAAATGAAAATGCAGATATTAAGATCGCTGACAACACACCGCCCATGCCATGAGGCATAAATCCACCATTGGAAAATAAATTTCCCACACCACTTACATCTCGAGCCAAAGGCCAAAGTCCAAATACTGCTGTTGCACCAATCACAATAAACAACAAGATCGCAATCACTTTGATTAAAGCAAACCAGAACTCAAACTCGCCAAAACTTTTTGTGCTAAAGAAGTTGGCAAGACTCAGTAAAATAATAAATGCAAAAGCATAAATCGCACTGGAGACTTGTGGAAACCAAGCATGTAAAATTTCAGCACCTGCAATCGCTTCAATCGGGATCACCAAGACCCAAAACCACCAATACAACCATCCAACGGTAAAGCCTGCCCAAGGACCAATCGCTTTACGTGCATAGGTAGAAAAAGAACCTGTATCGGGTTGTGCAACAGCCATTTCTCCAAGCATGCGCATCACTAAAAAAACGATCACACTGGTAATAATATAAGCAAGTACAGCAGCAGGACCCGCCTTTGCAATTGCAGCAGAAGAACCAACAAATAAACCTGCACCAATTACACCACCGATACTAATCATCGTGATATGTCGGTTGGAAAGTCCTTCACCTAGTTTTGTTGTTTTTGCACTATTCATATTTTTTTCCTTAAAATAATCAGCAGCAGTTTCCATTTAAAATCTGAGCTTTGTCACAACGCTCTGAAAAATGGTCATGCTTTTATAAAACTGTGAATTACATTTTTAAATTCCTATTAAAAATAAAGAGAGAAAACCAAGGATTTTCTCTCTGGATCGCAACGCTAATTTAAAGTTGGCATTGCAAATTGTTTGCACTCACGGATTTGAGCTGAGGGCCAACGTTGGGTAATGGTCTTGCGACGCGTATAAAAACGCACACCATCTGGACCATAAGCATATAAGTCACCAAACAATGAACGCTTCCAACCACCAAAACTATGGTAGGCGACTGGTACAGGCAATGGTACATTTACGCCCACCATACCTACTTGAACATGGCTGGTAAAATAACGTGCGGCCTCTCCATCACGTGTATAGATACAAGTTCCATTTCCATACTCATGCTCATTAATCAATTGCATCGCCTCTTGCATGGTTGCTACGCGGATCACCTGTAAAACAGGACCAAAAATTTCCTGTTGATAGCTGACCATTTCTGATGAGACTTGATCAATCAAAGTAGGACCAACAAAAAAACCTGTTTCATAACCTAATGGCTTCGCATTGCGTCCATCCACAACAATTTTAGCACCTTGTTGTTCAGCACTTTGGATAAAAGCTTCTACTTTCTCTTTATGTGCTTGTGTAATGAGCGGTCCAAAGTCATTTTGCTCATCGGCGTAGTGCCCATACTTTAACTGTTGCATTTCCAGTTTGAGTTTTTCGATCACAAGATCGGCAACCTCATCACCGATTGCCACGGCGACAGACAATGCCATACAGCGCTCACCAGATGAGCCAAAAGCAGCACCCAACAATGAGTTGACTACATTATCAATATCCGCATCGGGCATGATAATGGCATGATTTTTTGCACCGCCTAATGCCTGACAACGTTTGCCTGTTGAGGTTGCTGTACGATAAATATATTCAGCGATCGGGGTAGAACCAACAAAACTCATGGCTTGTACTTTTGGATGATGGAGCAAAGCATCGACTGCTTCTTTATCACCATTGACCACATTGAACACACCATCTGGTAAACCCGCTTGTTTCAACAATTCAGCTAAATATAGGGCTGCTGATGGAGTCTTTTCTGAGGGTTTCAGGATAAAGCAGTTGCCGCAGACAATTGCCATTGGAAACATCCACAGTGGCACCATCGCAGGGAAATTGAATGGGGTAATTCCAGCAACCACACCTAAAGGTTGAAATTCGCTCCATGAATCAATATCTGGACCGACATTTTTTGAAAATTCACCTTTTAAAAATTCAGGTGCTCCACAAGCATATTCAACATTTTCAATGCCACGTTGCAATTCACCTTTGGCATCATGACAAATTTTGCCATGTTCCTGTCCAATTAATTCACAGAGTTTATCTGCGTTTTCTTCAAGTAATTGTTTAAACTTAAACATTACTCGCGCTCGCTTAATCACAGGTGTATCACGCCATTCCGGGAATGCTTGTTGCGCAAGCTCAACGACTTGATTGACCAGTGCAGTATCAGCAAGTGCCACCTGTTTGCTAACCTGACCTGTTGCTGGATGATACACAGCTTGTTTTCTGGTGGTCTTAGCAACCAGACCACCTTGAATAAAATGTCCAACGACATCAACCGTTTCGATTGTTTCTGTAAAACCTGTATCTGATGATGCTGGACTAAAATTTTCTAAATTATTCATCACTTTTCCTTGTCTACCGTCATTTTCCATGAGCTTTGATTTCATCTACAAAACTTATTTCACTTGGTATAAGGTATCTCCAACAGCATTCATTAATCGAGATAGCTGTGCTTCGGTACTGTTAAACATCGGTCCAAATTGAATGGTGTCACCACCAAAGCGAACATAAAAGCCTGCTTTCCACAACTTCATTCCTATTTCAAAGCCACGAATTGTCGCATCTCCATCACGAGGGGCTAATTGTAAGGCACCGATTAATCCACAGTTACGAATATCAAGAATATGAGGTGCACCTTTTAATTCATGAATCAGTTTTTCAAAACTTGGGGCTAAAAGTGCAGACTGAGAAATTAAATTTTCTTTTTCAAGTACATCCAAGGTTGCTAATGCTGCTGCACACGCGACTGGATGCGCTGAATAGGTATAGCCGTGGGTAAATTCAACCGCATGTTCAGGCAGATCTTGTTGCATAAAGGCATCATAGATTTCATGGCTCGCCACCACGCCACCTAAAGGAATTGCACCATTGGTAATTTGTTTAGCAAAGGTCAATATATCTGGGCTCACCCCAAAATATTCCGACGCAGTCCATTTTCCGATACGTCCGAAACCCGTAATGACTTCATCGAAAATAAGTAAAATATCATGTTGATCACAGATTTCTCTTAGGCGTTGTAGATACCCTGTAGGTGGCACAATACAGCCTGCCGAGCCAGACACTGGTTCTACAATCACTGCTGCAATATTAGAAGCATCATGCAACTCAATCAGCTTGAGCAATTCATCCGCCAACGCTACGCCACCAGTTTCTGCACAGCCTTTGGTGAAGCTCAAATGGGATTGTAAAGTATGAGGCAAATGATCAACATCCATCAATTGCCCAAACATTTTGCGGTTCCCACCAATGCCACCTAAACTGGTACCTGCAACATTTACCCCATGATAACCACGTGCTCGACCAATCAATTTGGTCTTACTTGGTTTTCCTTGAATTCGCCAATACGCGCGTGCCATTTTGATCGCGGTATCTGCGGATTCTGAACCTGAATCCGTAAAGAAAACATGTTGTAGTTTTTCAGGCATATGCTGAATAATTTTTTCAGCCAATTGAAAAGCCAGAGGATGACCAAACTGGAACGCCGGTGAATAATCCAATTTCGCCAGTTGTTGACTGACTGCCTGTTGAATTTCAGTTCTCGTATGCCCTGCACCACAGGTCCATAAACCTGACAATGAGTCATAAATTTCACGCCCATGGCTATCAATTAAATACGATCCTTGTGCCCCAACGATCATACGTGGATCTTGATGAAAATTACGATTTGCAGAAAACGGCATCCAGTAAGCTTGATAGTTCAAATTCATCTGCGTATTGGATTGACTTGCTTCCGCTGCATAGTCACGGTCAGTTGATGTATCGATCTCAAACATAATCACTCTTCTTGTTTTAGGGTTATGTCTTGAGTGTACAAAGCGATATAGTTTTGATAAATTCAAATTATCTTGAGTTTAGATATAAAAAAGTAAAGCTAAATGAAACCGAAAAAATTAAACCAAGTGACTGATTTTGATATAAAGTTGCTTAAAATTTTTAAAACAGTATGTGATTGCCACAGCTTTACTGCTGCCGAAAGTATCCTTGGCATTAGCCGATCTGCGATTAGTTTACATATGAGTGATCTTGAAAATCGTTTAGGTATTCGGCTTTGCCAACGAGGGCGAGCGGGCTTTGCACTCACCGATGAAGGGCGTGAGGTTTTACAATACATTGAAATGTTGACCGCCTCGATTGAAGACTTTCGTGCCAAAATCAATCAAATGCACAATCAATTGAAAGGTGAATTCAACATTGGGATCATTAATAATCTGGTCACCATGCAAAGTGCTTATATCACCAAATCTTTGGCGCAACTCGCTGAAGAAAATTCAGAAGTGGTGATCAATATCAGCATGAGTACATTGTCCGATATCGAATGTCGTGTTTTAGATAACCGTTTACATGCAGGTGCCATCCCCTTGGTCAGTCCACTGTCAGGATTGGATTACTTTCATTTATATCAAGAAAACTCATTTTTATATTGTGGGGAAAATCATCCTTTATTCAACCACACAGGTAAAATCAACCCAAAAGACCTCAAGCAATGGAATACAGTGCTTCCAAACTATGCCATTAGCCCAGAAGCAATGAAGTTACATCAGTTATTAAACTGTTCTGCTACTGCAAGTGATCGAGAAGGAATCGCTTTTCTTATACTGACTGGTAAATTTATTGGTTTTTTACCCGATCACTATGCGAGAAAATGGGTCGTAGATGGCTTTATGAAACCTATTATGCAAAATGTTATGCATTATAGTACACCTATATGTCTTATTACACATAAAGGCAAAAATGTTAATATTATTTTAAAAACTTTTATGGATATTTTAAAAAGAATAGTTCCACCGATTCAATAATGTTTACTTCAACAAATATATTAAAAAGTGCTTTAAATATAATCTAATTAAAAACTAAACCATATTTAAAGCCAAACATAATATAAATATTAAAATAAACGTGATGCAATTAACATAATTTCTATTTAGTAATAATCCACAACCAATATTTTATGTAGATCACTTTCTAAATCTTCGATATTGAGGTGAACCATGCTATTGCCTTGCTTTTCAATCAAGCTGTTAAAGCTAAGGCTATCAACGTTTGCTTTGCTTTTAATCGCTTCAACAGTGCTATCAATCATTTTGCAATTTGAATTATTTGAATCTCTTTCACAGGTAAATTCTACTATATCCCCGTAAAACATGATCTCCTCAGCAGATGCATTTAAACTTAAAATCGATATACTAAATGTTATTAATAAAAAGGCTAATTTTTTAATTAACTCCATCTCAATCCCCTTTAAAGAAATGGTGTAGTTAATTAATTACATAACCTTATTATTAATACAAGATTATCCAGTGGATAAATAAAAAAATAATTGAAGTAAAATATGATTTACTTCAATTAATCATATTCAATTGTGACGGTTGCCATAGCTCGGACTTTTCCGGGGGTCACTTTGGTTGCTGTTTGATAGTAACGTGCAGTCATTGGAACATTGTATTGAATGTTGTCATTTGACTTTAAAGTACCCAATTCCAGCTTGTCATTTTTAGCAATTACACGATTGGCATTCTTATATTGAGACTGCAATTGTACGCCCACACCTGAAGCACTGGTTCCAGTAGCGTTAGTATTGGCAAGGACATTCTGCATGCTACTACTCACCGCATCATAATCAAAACTTAGGCTAATTTTATTGGTTTCTTCATAACCTGTTGGATTTTTACCGCCATTACATAAAATGTTCAGGTCAAATGCTTGTTCGCCTTGGGTAGAACCGACACCTTTGAAATCAGCTTTATTCACGGTTGGAAGGTTTACCGTTTTATTGATATTACCTAATATTTCACATGAAGACGAAGCAATGGTAATGGCATTGCCATAAACTGTACTGGTTAACCAAGGTGGGTTTGGGCGATCTGCTGAACGATAGCTACTATATGTACCCGGAACGAGTGCACCCGAGCCTGTAGAAGTTCCAGTTTTTACAATTTCAACAATAAAAAAACCTTCAGCCAAAACACGTCTACCCGTTGCAGTACGTCGGTAAGGATAATAATCAGCAAAACCTGGAGCTGACGGTGCTTCTCGATATAAACGGATACCAATACCATCAATATTGGTATTAAAAACAGAATTACCGATAGGGCTCAATGAATAATTTTGAGTATGAACTGCCTCAAGCGTACCAGAACTGCCACAACTATAGGTTGACCCATTCGGTTTGATTGGAAAGGAAGCTTTTTTCAAAACTTTGCCAACAGCATCGCTTGGTCGAACAACCACACGTCCTACTGCCATACTGACATCTACTGTTGAGAACCCTCGATCAGGTATACAAGCAGCATAAGCCCCTGAACTGACTGCTCCAGCTAAAAGCAGGAATACACTGTTTAAAACTTTATAGTTCATTGACACACACCTTCCGCCATGATCATGGTTTGCTTTTTGTCTGCTGCTTGCGCCGAAACATCATACTGAATGCGACATTGCTCATCGGCATTTTCGCCCCATTTAACCGTTACTGTATCTGCCGTGGTATTGGTTCTCAAGTAAACCATACTGCCCTGCGCAACCATACCGACATTTTCACCTTTTGTATCATATACTTCTGCTGCAAAAGGTAGCGTGTCACCATTCTCTTTCATACTGTGAATATAAATTGCCTTACCCAGTTTAGTCACAAAACTGACTTGTGAAATTGAACCTGCATAAGGAGCGATACGTTGGCTGGTACCATCCAACTCAACATCCGCAGACATACCTTCAGGGTCAAGTGTAATGTCATTTAAACGATAAGGTGTCACATATGGAATAACGGCATAACCTGATTTATTGATACTTAAACCCGTCGCATTATTGACTTTTGCACCTGCTGCTTCAGGAGCATAAACCAAGACCATGGTTTGACCTTGATCAGGTCCAAACAATACGCCTTGAGGATGTGCAACAATATTACCACGTGCTGTCAACATTGCTTGTTCATAACCATCAGCAACACTATAAGAACCACCTACAGTTGCATAGTTTGTACGATACTGTGCATTCAAGTTAGCACTTGGATTGTCGCCATAACGCGTCGATACAGACGTACCATAGTTAAAGCGATCACCAACCACACCACTCACACCCACTGTCGCATTATCTTGCGTCATGATTGAGTTTAAGTTGGCTGAGCTTTTCTTAAAGGACAATGGCAATGATAATGTCAGCATATACTCAGTATCATTACTGGTTACTTTTGTGGCTTTATTTTCGATATTACGATTGATCGCTGACAAGCCATAAGTCAAACCACGGTAAGAATTGCTATAACCGACCTGATATTGACGTGTCGTTTCTTGACGATTCCAATAATCTCCCCATGAACCTGTCACGTACATGTTCCCCCAGCCTTCTGGAAGTCCTTGATTTAACGTGATCTGAAATTCACTACGCTGTTTGCCAACATGCGTAGAACTAATGCCTTTCTTGTCTAAATCTTTAACTAAGATAGCATCACGTAACTTATAGAAGTTTTCAGTAGAGTATCGATAAGCCGCCAAAGTTAAATTGGTATCTGTAGGGGTAATCAACTTACTGTAGCTGATTCGGAAACTTTGCCCACTTTCACTTTTACGGCGCTCAAAATCAGCTTGAGAGTGTGTCACATCGAGTGCGACTGCACCAATCGGTGTAGCAAATGCACTTCCTAGTGTCACAGCTGAATAATCTTCAGAGAACTGTACACCACCATACGCTGTAATTGAGTTGTTGACCCCGCGTTGATATTTACCCTGTACGATAAATGGATCAAGGTCGATATCTTTATCACGGAATTGCCCCATTGAAACAGAATAACGGCTCATTCCCGGACGTAGCATTTGTACAACAGATGCATAAGGAATTGAATAACGCTGAACTTCACCATTGGCTTCTAAAATAGAAACCTCTAACTCACCACCAAAACCTGTAGGATAGAGGTCATTAATCTCAAAACTACCCGGCGCTACCGTCGTTTGATAAATAAGTTGACCTTGTTGACGTACTTCGACTTTTGCATTGGTTTTTGCATTGCCGCGAATACGTGGTGCATAACCAATCATGCTGTTTGGAAGCATACGGTCATCACTGGAGAAATCGACACCACGATAGCCGTATGAATCAAAGATTTCACCATCAGTGAAGCTTTCACCTAAGGTCAATACACCTCTGTATTGAGGAAACGCACGTTGAACATAGGTGCTGATCGCGTCATAACTTGATTTAGAAGTATGATCAACCGTTGTTCGATCTTGCCACTGCCATTGACCATTGTGACGAAATTGCCAACCCGCTAAATTTGCCCCAGCAGTTACTGAAGTAAAGGCATTGGTGGTTTCTTCACCCCCCTGCAATTTATTAAAAGTTTTGTAGGCACTGGCATTATATGAAAGAAATGCAGCATTAATGCCACGATCCCAAACACTTGGGTCAACATAGCCTTGTGCATTTTTTTGCATAGCCACTTGTGGAATAGAGATGTCAACACGTAAACGTGAGGTATCAAATTCATAAAACGAATCTTCTACCCACTGTTCAATTTTCTGACATCCAGTTGGATAAGTGCTTTCGCCTTTTTTTAATACTTCTGCTTTAACGCCATATTCTAAAAGTTGGCTTGAGTTAAAGCAGGTATAGGCATTTTGATTATTTTCAGTGGCTTTAAACACCATACGGTGTTTGCCAAACCAATTTCCATTGACATAAATATCGACATTGTAATCGCCAGGTAAAACAGGATTACCATATTTAAAACGATTAACATCAATCTTTTTAGCGTCGCCAATTAAAAAAGCCGAATCAAATTCTGCTTCTGCAGCAGTCGGAGACTGTTCTGTCCCGTCTAAGTCAGTTTCAGTTGCATTAACTAGAGCTGGAATGCTAAGTGTAATCACGCCACAAGCCACATAATAACGAATATGTCGCTTGATCCACTTATAGCTTTGTTCATTTTTTTGCATAAAGAAGTCTGCCTATTGACAAATGAATAGGTTTTTAATTCGCTTACTCTCAGTTAAATGGAATGATTAAAGGTGTTTCATCATTATTCAAAGGTGCTTTAAATGACGCATCACAGTGAAATTTAAAGCCTTGCCAATTTAAGGCAATTTAATATTGCGCTCTACACGACCACCATAATCATTGATTGTGGTGAAAGTCATTTTTGCGACATTCGAACCTTTTAAGTTCACAGTTCCATCAGAAAACGGTTTCAACATTAAACCTTCAGCAAGTAAATCAACGCGTTTACCTGACTGATCTTGCATAATCGAAGTCAAGGTAATATAAAATGGCGTCGGGTTTTTAATTGCCAACTGTGTCCCATTACTGCTCCATTGCAACTTTTCAGGTGCTAAAGCAGCATCTTCTTTAATTCCGCTCGGACGATAGAAAAACTTAATACGTGAACGAATCGCGAGTTGTAAAAAGTTCTCTGGCACAACATTTTGATCTTTAGCGGAAGGCTTCGGTGGAATATCCAAAATATTCAACCAAAACAACGTTTCTTGAGTTTTACTTAATTCATTTGCTTTAGGCATACTGCTAATACGTAAAGACTGTCCTTTTTTTGCTTCTACCCGTGAAATTGGTGGTGCAATCATAAAAGGTGCTTTTGATTGATCAGGTGTAGATTTAGCATCACCCTCATCAATCCATGCTTGAACCAATGCAGGATTATTTCCGTTATTACTCACTTGTAAGGTAATTTCACGTGAATCAGATGGATAAATCACACGTGTACCATGAATAATGATTTCAGCATTTGCTGCACCAAACGGAATTAAAAGTGCCAGTAAACCTTTTTTAAAAAAGGAATGATTCAAGAACATAACGATTATCTCTACCTAAAATAAAGTAAAAGAGCTAAGTGGGCTAACCCACTTTAGCTCTGCACAATTCAATAAAAATTATTGATAGATAATAGTATATTGAACTGAAGTTGTAACTTTACCAGCAGCAGCAGCGTCAGTTGCATAGTATTCAGCATAGTAGTTAAGATCAGCTGAACCTTTATCAGCAACGTCTACCCATTGAGAGTTCGTTTGCGCACCAGAAGCACCAGCAGCAAGTACTGGAATGAATTGGTTGTTAGAACCTAAAAGTTGAACTTGAACGTTTTTAGCACCGTTTGCAGTTGCATTTTGGTTGTTTAAACGACCAGTACCGAAGTCAACAGTTGAACCTGGTTCGAAGTAAGTTGCAACTTTACCTTCTGAACAGTTTGCTAAGTTGATTGTGAAAGGAGTACGACCAGCAACATTACCAGTTTTAGCAAGTGTTTGCTTAGATACAGTTGGAAGGCTTACTGTAAAGTCTTTACCTTGTGGTGTAACGATGTCACAAGTTTTATCAGTAACTAAACCGTTAATTGTAATTGTACCATCTGCTGCAAAAGCACTAGAAACCCCTAAAACTGCAACTGATGCCGCTAAAAAAATCTTTTTCATACCAAGTGTCCTATACAAACAAAAATGATTAGTGTTGGTCGATGTGTATTATGCACACTCAGACAAAAATGTAAACAATGTCACACTTTTTAAAGAAAGAGATACGATTCCTAGCAAAACTATCAATTTTTGAGATCAATTATTTATTTATATTTTTTAATATCTTAAATAATCATTAAATTGATTTTTCAGTTTTAATTAAATTATTATTTTTTTGTAACTGAGCTGTAAACAAGCATAATTCAAGTGATTTTGACTTTAGATTGAAGTTTTAATAAACAAGTTAAAAAGCTCAATGAATTGAATAGATTACTTATTAATGTATAAAAATCATGCTATTTCTTAGCAAATAACTGAATGCCCCAATATGAACAAAAAATAAACAAAGCATACATTAATACTTCCTTTTTATTGTATTACGAGCCGCAAAATTGAGATCAAATATTGTGTGTTTTTATCAATGAAATTTAATATATTAAATAATGCACTTAAAAATCAGACTAAAAATTAAATTAAAAATAATTTCAAATACTTAAATTAAATTTTAGATGAGATTATTCTTCTCCTTACTACATCAACCGAGCAAAAAATAGAGACATCACTGCCTCTATTTTAAATTCATGTCGATTTGATTAAGCACGAATAAATGCTAAAAGATCTGGATTGATCACATCAGCATTAATGGTCAACATGCCATGTGAGTAACCTTCATAGGTTTTTAATGTACCATTTTGAACCAGTTTCGCAGAAAGAACACCTGAGTTTTCATAGGGTACGATCTGATCATCATCGCCATGCATGACCAAAACTGGCACTGAAATTTTTTTAAGGTCTTCCGTAAAGTCTGTTTGGGAAAAAGCCACGATGCCATCATAGTGTGCTTTTGCACCTCCCATCATACCTTGACGCCACCAATTTAAAATCACAGGCTCTAACCTTTTGCTATTTGGACGATTAAATCCGTAGAAAGGACCGGCTGGTAAATCGTAATAAAACTGCGCACGGTTTTTAAATAACTGACTTTGTAAATCATCAAAAACTTCTTTAGCTAAACCGTTTGGATTATTTTCTGTTTTTAACATTAATGGTGGTACTGCACTGACCAAGACGGCTTTAGCAACATTCTCCTCTCCATGTCGAGCAATATAGTGTGCAACCTCTCCACCGCCAGTCGAATGTCCGATATGCACAGCATTTTTAATTCGCAAATGCTTAACAACTTCTGCGACATCATCCGCATAATGATCCATATCATGCCCATCCCAAACCTGACTTGATCGCCCATGTCCTCGACGGTCATGGGCAACGACTCGGAAGCCTTCATTTAAAAAGAACAATAATTGTGCATCCCAATCATCCGAGCTAAGCGGCCATCCGTGATGAAAAAACAAAACTTGTGCATCTTTCGGTCCCCAATCTTTATAGAAAATTTCCACACCATCTTTTGTTGTAACATATGCCATGCTTATTTCTCCCGTTTGAGATTTACATTTCAATTGTTGATCTATGTTTTAATCAATGCGTACAAATCCCATTCCCATTGGAAATGAATTGTTGGATTACATTTCAATACTAAGATTAAAGTAAACTTGATGGTCAACACTTTTAGTTATCGCCTGATAGTAAAAATGTAAATCAAAAAATCAGTTGAAAATAACGGTTTTATGTTTGAGCCTTGATCGCTATCAATTTATTTTTAAATTTCAGTTTTAAAAAAGGTCTCCATCTTACAATCTTGCAACATGCTTCCCAAGCATATTTATTTTTTATATTTTTCGACTTGACCTTAAAGTCCACTTCAAACTTATAGTGATTACATCAAGCTCTAAGCCACTCAATCCATATGGTTTAGTCCTGCTTCCCATGTAAAGGTTAACTAAAATGAATACTGATAAGCAGTTTACTGAAGTTGAATTTGGACAATATAAGGTCAAAGTCCCATCAGGTGGATATTATGATCGCTTTAGGATGAATCCCGATTTGGATCAAGTCGCTTAAGACGCTACTGTTGGAAATATCGATTTTTTTCGAAAAATTCCTAAGAAGCAAATAGCATCAAGAGTCGGACTGGTTTGGGCGCCGAATTTCTATTATAAGAGTTCTAATGTTCAACTTTTAATGTTGGCACCCATTCAACAACTCAGAAACAAACTTCCACAACCATTAGAGCCACTGCAAGCATTCCCTGGTTATGGCTTAGTGGCACTGACATTTTTCCATTATGATGTTTGTGATAATGACCCATATAACGAAGTTTCAGTCGCAATTGTTGTACGCCAACCACAAGCAAAAGGTTCACATGCCTTAGAATTATTCCGTTCCATGCGTCAACGCCATTTCTATGCTCATGTTGTCGCGCTCCCTGTAGATACTGAAATTGCACGTATCAGAGGAGTACATGGCTATCAACTTCCTAAATGGCTGACTGAAATTCATGTCAATATCAATACATCGACAATCCATGCACATCTCACAGATACTATAGGTCAACCAGATCTTAGTTTAACGACAACAACGCCGAAATTAAAGAAACTAAAACCAGAATCTCGAATCAGTAAAACAACGATGTTGCATCAAGTTGATCATCAATGGCAGCAAACTCAGGTTTTGACCAACACACTTTCATTCACTCAAAAACTCTTGCCAAAACATGTTAAATTGATTCGTCATGGCGGACCACTAAGTCAGTTATTAAATGAATTAGATGCATCCACCATCTTACGCTTAGATGTTGTTGAGGATGCACAAGTGGTGCTGCATTTACCTGTTCCTGTAAAAATTAAATCATCGAGTAACTGAACGATTTGAATAAGCGCATTTCATCGCTACTTTGTGTTATTTTGGTGTTTTTTTGAGGTGATCCTGTTCTCAATCAGGACGGAGATTTTTTATTATTACAGCTATATATCCAATATATGTAGCTGCACTTATGTACGTGTATGTGTCCGTCGTCCCCCTAAACAATTAACAGATCTACTTAGACTTTGTATATTGCATCGTCAAAAGCTAATTCATTTTTCTAAGAAATACTTTAGGGTCTGTGGACAATTCGTCTATGTTTGCGACTAGGTGTGTTTTTTAGGCGATTCTAGGCGCGAAATACGAAATTTACTCATTCTAAATGATGAGAAACACTGTTTCGCAAGGGAACGATGAAGCGACAAAAAACACGCTAGTCCCCGCTGCGCCTTGCGCTGCAAACAAAGCAGTGCTTTGTTCTTGCTCAGGGTTGTAGTTAAAATTATCTCAGGCTACGTTATGAAACTCAAAAATAGTCTCGCTATTCTCTTCATTTCCTTGCGGAGTACACTCCTCATACCTGCTCAATTTTAACCTACAACGCAAGCCATTTATGAAATGTCTACAGCCCCTAATCACACATACAAGTCATGATTTAATTAACATTTACAACCTAATCCAGTTAGTATGAAAATTAAATTCATCGAAAGTATATATTTAAGTGGAAACGAGTATGCCAATTGAATATGAAAAACTACCTCTAAGTATTCAAGAACAAATAGGACAGAAACAAGCGAAGATTGATGATATTGGGATGTCCAATGCCAATATTCTGCTCTATGAAGACATGGTGTTAAAAGTAGAAGCACATCAAGCTGAATCTAATCATGAACATACCATGTTAGGCTGGTTAGCCAATAAGTTACCTGTACCTGAAGTTCTTCTGTCCATTCAAGATCAAGAATTTAGCTATTTATTGATGAGTCGTGCAAAAGGTGAATTCGCATGTTCAGGTTACTGGCTCAGTCATCCTCAACAGTTGGTCAAAATTTTAGCCCAATGTTTAAAAATGTTATGGGCAGTACCCATTCAAAACTGCCCTTATGACCTATCTTTGGACCATAAACTCAAAATTGCTGAGCAAAATGTACTTCATAAAAAATATAGTATTGAGGATGCGGAAGTAGGTACCTATGGAGATTCTGGTTTTCAATCTCCTGAAGCGCTTTTATCCTGGCTAAATGAGCATCGTCCTAAAGAAGATTTAGTTTTTTCACATGGAGATTTTTGTTTACCCAATATTTTTATTGATCAAGAAAATATTAGTGCACTAATTGATTTAGGTCGAAGCGGTATCGCTGATCGTTATCAAGATATTGCTCTGTGTTATCGTAGCTTGAAGCATAACTTTTCTGGTGTTTACTCTGGTATTGCTTATCCTGACTTTAACCCTGACATATTATTTGATGAACTAGGTATGACGCCAGACTATGACAAAATTCGTTATTACATATTGTTAGATGAGTTATTCTAAGTTGGGGTGCGAAATCAAAGGTCGAAAGCGCTTAGTCCCATGTGGAACATTTAAATTTAAATGTTCCATTTAACTCATTAGAACGCTTACGAAAGTAGGTTTTTTAATCATTTTAATTTTATGCAATACCTTATAAATCAAAGGTCGTTTCTACTCAATTTTTGACCAAACCAAGAGATCTATTTCAATAAAAATAAAGAAATCATCGATCATTGTTATGTTTTAACTTTAGACACTAAAGTACAAGACACTTCTAATCAGCTCGGTTAAATCTTTAAACATGTTCTTTTCTATCATCAGCGTTTCTAGAATTATTTCAAGACACTGCTTTAATCGTCATTTCAAACTAGGCGATCCATAGTCAATCTATTACAATACCCGTTTTTAGTCAGCGCATTGTATTTTGAACCAATCTTCTCCCCAATTAAAACGTGGACTTAAAAATCGTCATATCCAATTGATCGCTATGGGTGGCGCTGTGGGTACTGGACTATTTTTAGGTTCTGCACAAGTCATCCAATCTGCTGGACCTTCGATTATTTTGGGCTATGCCATCGTGGGTTTGATTGCATTTTTAATTATGCGTCAAATGGGGGAAATGATTGTAGAAGAACCAGTGGCTGGTTCTTTTAGTTATTTTTCACAGAAATATTGGGGAAGATTTCCAGGCTTTTTATCTGGCTGGAATTATTGGGTCGTCTATATTTTAGTCGCGATGACTGAACTCACCGCGATCGCCAAATACATCCATTATTGGTGGCCACATATACCTGCATGGGTATCCACTTTATTTTTCTTTATCGTGGTTACAGGCTTTAATTTAGGCAATGTTAAGTTTTATGGTGAATCTGAATTTTGGTTAGCCATTATCAAAGTGACTGCCGTCATTTCAATGATTGTGTTTGGATTATACTTATTACTTACAGCAGGCGCAGATTCAACAGCAAGTTTTAATAACCTATGGCAGCACGGCGGGTTTTTCCCGCATGGATTTTCAGGATTATTTTATATGCTTGCCTTTTTAATGTTTGCCTTTGGTGGTATTGAATTGATTGGTATGACTGCTGCTGAAGCAGAAAATCCTGAGAAAAGTATTCCTAAAGCCATCAATCAAGTGATTTTTAGAATTATAATCTTTTATATCGCTTCTCTTGCCATCATCATGTCTTTGATTCCATGGAATCAACTTGATTTGGGTGGTTTGGACAAAAGTCCATTTGTGATGATTTTTAGTCAGCTTGGTATTGAATGGGCAGCTCATCTGCTCAATTTTATTATTTTGACCGCAGCACTTTCTGTTTATAACAGTGGTATGTACGCCAATAGCCGTATGCTCCACGGACTTGCTATTCAAGGCAATGCACCTGCGATTTTTGCCAAAGTAACGCAACAAGGCGTACCCGTGCCTGCGGTGGTATTCTCTTCTGTCCTTATTTTTGGTTGCGTTTTGCTGAATTATTTTATACCAGAACAAGCATTGAGCCATCTTATGTATATGGCTGTTGCTGCGTTGGTTTTAAATTGGGCAATTATCAGTTTTACCCATTTAAAGTTTAAAAAAATAGCTCAGATAGAAGGTACTCAGACTAAATTCCCTGCGTTATTTTCGCCTTTCAGTAATTATCTCGTCCTGACTTTTATCGTGATGATTTTATATATCATGTGGACACAAGGCTTTAAAGAGTCCGTCATTTTAATTCCAATCTGGATTTGCTTTATGTTTGGATTATTTAAAATAATGACCTGGAATAAATCAAACTAATTTAAAACAGGCTTATGAGGAAAAATAAGCCTGTTTGTGTTTCTTTACAATTCAATAATTAGCCTCTTTTCCGACCCAAATCCATAATATACCTGTAATACGTTGATTTAGACGAATATTATCAATTTGATATTTAGATAATATATTTACTCTATTTTTAAACTTAGATATAGCATTACTTGTGGTGTAGTCATAATCCATTAAATTATCTGTATACCCCTGATATGATTCAAATAATTCCCCATATTCAAAAATATGCGTTAATCCTAATGCATGACCAAGCTCATGGGCATACGTTTCCAAAAAGCCTTGTTCAACACCATCTTTAAAGAAAACAATAGCATTATCAAATTCATCTTGACTAGAAAGTTCTCCTTTAAAATAGTTTAGACTTGGATAAGCTTTAAAACTTGCACTTCCTGAGATTCCACCCCAGTTATCATTTCGATTTTCAGGTGGTACAGCTCTCATACGAATCGGTGTGAAAAAAATAAATGTTCTTCTTTCTAAATCACTATATGGCGATCGAAATTCTACCCACATTTTACGCCAATAGAGTTCTTTTAACTCTCTAATAAACTCTGTATAAATAGCCTCAGTTAGATTAAACTTTTTCTTTCTTTTTAAATTATTTTCCTTAATTTCATTTTCACCAGTTATATTTTCCAAATATTTGATGCCATATTTACTCTTTATCTCATCTTCCCACCATTTTTTTACAAAACTTCGGACTTCTGGGTCTGTTTTTGACAATAAATCTAAATCAAAAAGCTCTCTTTTCACAACCTTAAATACCATCAGAGATTGATTAAAATATCTGTTTTTAAGTTCCCACTCATAGTTTTTGGGTTTTTCTAAAATTTCTCCTTTAACTTTAACATCAACTTCAACCATACTAATGACGCTGATCGCAGAATTTTGACCAATATATATCACCCCAACCTCTTTATCCGGACATCCATTTCGTGATGCGATAACTTTAATGTATTCATTCTTTTTTAATACTGCACCCGAACAACGAATTGTAATTGCATTATTTTTTTTATAACTATATCTATTGGTTTCTACAATTTTTTTAACAGTTTCACCATTAACTGTTGTTATGTCTTCACGAGCATCTAGTTTTTTAAATTCTCGTTTTGTGTTGATAAAGCTACTTAAAGGTTCACATAAGGGTTTATATTCAATACTATTTTCATTTTCAAATACTGTCTGAGCATTTTGATTATTATTAAATGTTGATAGTGTGATGAACTTACTCGAAGCCTGAAACTTTAGAATAGTTCCATTATCTGTCAGAGGTTCTTTTTCATCAATCAGTCCTTGGTCATTTTTGTCAGTAAATTGCTGATGAATTTCTATATCTAAACATACACCATCTTTATTTATTTCCTCACTGCCATATATTCCTTTATAATTTGAAGCAAAAAAATAGAGCCAAGATGGGAAATATGAAAAATTATCTTTAAGATGATAAGTACTATCCATATTACTATACATAACTTGATAAAGTGAACTGTAGTTGGGAACGATTAGAACCGTATCTTTTTTCCCTTCTATATTAAGCAAAGGATAGATATATTCATCACGCACCCAATCAAACCCAAACTCTCCATGATATCGATCAGAAGGTCGACCAATTTCATATGGACGTCTAAAATGGACAGTAAAATTTCTTACACAATCTGCGCTTAAAGTCCCTAATTTAGGGCTAGATTCAATTTTACTCATGAATTAATCCTTAATTTTTGAATTTTGATGAGAGTTTTTTAAATTTTATTGTTGTGATTCTAAATTAAGATACCGTAAGTGGTAGTTAATAAAATATTTATAATCTCAACCCTTTAGAAATAAAATTCTAATTTTCATATCAAATAATATTAACTGAATAGTGCATAAGCATGATCAATTAGATATATATCACATGAAAGATGCTATTCTTTCATAATCACTGATCATTTTTCTAGACCTATTAAGCTTTAGTGTATTGCAAAAATGTAATTAAGAAATAAGTGCTATTGGCTTGATCTCTTTTTAAAATCAAACCAAATTGAATTCAATTTTTAAAGAAAAAAAATGACTGATAAAAAGATGGACACTTACTTTCGTCTCATTGCTACAGCTGAACAAGAGTTGATTGCAAACAATGGTCATATGAAAATTAGTATGATTTGTTCTTTATCGTGATGATTTTATATATGATGTGGACACAAAAATTTATAGAGTCCATGATTTCAATTTGTATTTGCTTTAAGTTGGGATTATTCCAAGTCATGACTTGGAATAAATCGAAACCCATGTAATTGGTTCAACATAATCATTTTTGATTTATGAAAGAGGTCTACTATAAAAATTGCTTATACCGATAAATCTACACAGAAATATTTCATTTCGAGGTATTCATCAATCCCAAACTGAGAACCTTCACGTCCCAAACCTGATTGCTTAATCCCACCAAATGGTGCAACTTCATTTGAAATAAGACCCGTATTTATCCCGACCATACCGTACTCAAGTGCTTCACCCACACGCCATTGACGTGCAGTATTCTGCGTAAATAAGTAACTTGCTAATCCAAACTCAGTATCATTCGCCATCGCCACAGCTTGTTCTTCATGACTAAAGCGGAACAATGGCGCTAAAGGACCAAAGGTTTCCTCCTTTGCTACATCCATATCCTGAGTCACTTCAGTCAAAACAGTAGGTTCAAAAAAAGTTCCACCTATAACTGAACGTTGCCCACCCACTTTTATCTTGGCACCTTTACTGAGTGCATCCTGAATATGAGATTGCACCTTAGCAACAGCTTTCTCATCAATCAATGGACCTTGGGTTGAACCCTCAAGGCGACCATCACCAACTTTTAACTTTGCGACAGCTTCAGTTAATTTTTCAGCCAATTGATCATATATCCCCTCTTGTACATAAATACGATTTGCGCACACACAAGTTTGACCACTATTACGGAATTTGCTCTGCATAATACCTTGAACAGCTTGTTCAAGATTTGCATCATCAAAAACCAGAACTGGGGCGTTGCCGCCTAATTCAAGGGACAATTTTTTAATTGTTGGTGCGCATTGTTGCATTAAAATACGCCCCACTTGTGTCGAACCTGTAAAGCTGAGTTTTTTTACAGTGGCACTTTCACACAGCATTTTACCAACTTCAATCGCATCACCACTGATATGAAGTAATACATCTTGTGGTAAACCTGCCTGAACTGCTAAAACTTCCAAAGCATAGGCAGTTAAAGGCGTTTGCTCAGCAGGCTTCACGATCATAGAGCAACCTGCGGCTAAAGCAGGAGCTGCTTTTCGTGTAATCATTGCTGCTGGAAAATTCCAAGGAGTTATTGCTGCAGTCACACCAATAGCCTGTTTAATAACCAATAAACGTTGATGTGATTGCGTAGGTGTAAGCACATTACCGTCAATACGGCGCGCTTGCTCTGCAAACCATCGAATAAACGATGCTGCATAAGCAATTTCACCTCGTGCCTCTGCCAAAGGTTTACCTTGTTCAGCAGTTAATATCTGCGCTAAATGCTCTTGATTATCTATGATTAATTTATACCAATTCCAAAGTATATCCGCGCGCTGTAATGCTGTTTGAGCTTTCCAAGTCGTTTGTGCTGTTTGTGAACGCGTAATAACGTCCTCTACAGCCTCACGATTGTGAGCTTTTACCCATGCTAATGATTGATGTGTTGCAGCATCTTTGACTTCGATATAACAGCCATCTTTAGGCATTTCGAAACAAACATCTGAATGCTGTAATAAATATCTTAAGTGATTTTGAAGCATTTCAAGTCCTTTTGCTTATGATGCAATTAAGTTTGCAAATCCTTGTTTTAAAATATTCAATGCTTGGCTAAATTGTGTAGCAGGAATCGTTAATGGATATAAGAAACGAATCGCATTACCATGACGACCACAAGTCAAAATCAATAAACCATTTTCCATTGCATAACTTTGTATGATTTTGGCTTGTTCAGCTGTCTCTAATTCAACTGCAATCATGGATCCAAGTGCACGAATATCTGTAATCATGTGTGTTGTCGCTTTAATCGTATTTAGAAGTGCAACTAACTCTGCCCCTAATACATTTGCACGATTACACAAGTCTTCACTTTCAATCACATCTAGAACAGCAAGTGCTGCAGCCACACCTATTGGGCTTCCTGCATAAGTCCCACCTAGCCCACCAGGATTTGGAGCGTCCATGACATCCGCTCGCCCTACAATACCAGAAATTGGAAAACCACCACCCAGACTTTTTGCCATGGTGATTAAATCTGCTTTCGTTTCATAGTGGTTCATCGCAAATAATTTACCTGTACGCGCAAAACCAGACTGCACTTCATCAGCGATCAGTAAAATACCGTGTAGGTCACACAAGGAACGTAAACGCTTTAAAAATTCAGCAGGCACTACGTTAAAACCGCCTTCGCCTTGTACAGGCTCAAGTACGATCGCTGCAACATCATGTGCAGCAATATCCTCTGCAAAAATATCTTCAATGCTTCGAATCGCATCATCTACCGTTATACCTTTCAACTCGGATGGATAACGTGCATGAAACACGCCTCCAGGCATTAAACCAAAGTCACTTTTATAAGGCGCGGTCTTACCTGTCATTGCCATGGTCATAAATGAACGACCATGAAAAGCATTGCTAAAAGTAATAATGCCATGACGCTGAGTGAATGAACGGGCGATTTTTATTGCATTCTCTACAGCTTCTGCCCCTGTTGAAAAGAATGCACATTTTGCCTTGCCATTAATTGGTGCACGTTCATTGATATGCTCAGCAAGAGAGACATAACTTTCATAAGGTACAACTTGATATGCGGTATGGGTGAATTTTGATAGTTGTTCAGTAACAGCACTAATAACTTTGGGATGGCGATGCCCTGTATTTAATACACCGATTCCACCAGCGAAATCAATAAATTGATTACCCTCCATGTCCCAGATCGTCGCATTTTCAGCTTTTTCAGCATACCATTGACACATCACACCAACACCTCGAGGTGTTGCTTGTTGTTTACGTGTATTTATTGAAATGTGCTTACTACTCATGTCATACCTCATTATTTTTCATTCATAAATGGTAAATCTTAGTATCTCGATCATATGGTTGATGAGATGCAGGTCATTGATCCAATTTTGCACTTTTAGCAATAAGAGACGAGAGCCACTTTGGGTGAGTTAAAGAGAACCAATTTATAATTTTTCAGAGATGTATAACGTTTTAAAGTTAATCAATTGCGAAGCTCTGAACAAAAAGTATCTGTTTATAGATGTTTTTTTGTTGAGCTATTATGAATTAAGATAAGTATGAACAGTGAGACATTTAGATATTGAAAGCGCCTTCTCCCTAAAGGATTTAGGCAGAAGGATTATTTTTGTTGGCTTATATTAAAAATAAGTTTATAACTTTAAAATTAGAATTTATAGATAAACAATAAATTCAACAACTTACTATTCCCAGCAAAATCCCCTTTAGCCAAAGAATTCGCATCTCCCCCAATAAATACATCATTTTTGCCAATGATATATTCAGTAACTAACGAAAACTGATGAATATCCAATTGAGCCCCCAAAATAGTTCGGAAAGATGTCGCAAAACCTGATTGATCTTTATCAAACACTGCATAGCTGATATAGGGTGATAAATCATAGTCTTTATAAAAATCATCAATGTGATAATCAAAATTTGCGACATAATAATTAGCTTTGTTCGCCACATAATATTTTGATTCGAATGAACCTACTGTTGTATAGTTTGGTTCAACCAAAGATTCATTCTTGGCGCGATTCTGTCCAGCTGTCACTGTCAAATTTGCCTTTTGATAATTTAAATGACTAAAAACATTCCATGCATTTCGATGACCTGTTCGTCCATTGTTGTTTTCTAAATCGGAATACCAATAAGATCCTCCTACATTCAGTTTTATTGGAGAACTATCTAGTGGAATTTTTTGATTAACTCTAGCCACCCACATATTTTTTTCTTTAATCGTATCATCGAGACTTGGATTATCAGGCTTAACATAGTTTGCAGAATAGCGAGCAGCGTCCCCAAGACCTCCATAATTTCCCCCATCTCGAGCAAAATAAGCCAAATCTAAGCGAGTATTTTGTCCAAGTTGTTGCTGCCAATTTATCCCTAGATTATGAGTGTCTTCTAGCCCTACATTATCCAGAGAACTACCATACCAACTGCTCGTCCAAAATCGACTAATACCAAAAGGCATGTCTTGTAGACCAACCGTGATTCGACTATCAGCAGTCAATTTATATCCTAAATTCGCGTTCACGAGTGTTGAAAAATCACACAAAGTATCTCCTTGATAACAACGATACTCCACATTTCCATAAAATTGTTTTGCATCATATTTCAAGTCAATTTTGGCTGCATTAAATTTTAATTTGTGGTCATTATCAGAATAATCTTTATCCTGATAATTCGCCCTCACCCATCCTGATACCGTAAGTTTACCTAAATTTGTATCTGCATTGCCCCATGACACGATTTCCGCTTTTGCTAGAGTTGGAATAGTGACTAATGTAGCACTGTTTACCAATACAAATAACTTTATAAAAAAATGTGGTGACGTCATAAAAGTTCCCTAATGAAAATATGTTTAAATCAAATTATTTATAAAATTAGAATTTCGAGTTTCAATCATTCTCAATAATCAAAATTGAATTTTATCCAACAGGAAAAATATCCTGCATTTTAGTGGGATTAATAAAATCTTGCCTTGAATAGACTTGCTGTTTTAGATCTTGCTTCATAGCCTTCGCGATTAGCCATTGCTTTAAAAAACATTGCGATAAAGTGTTCATTATTTATTCCTATTTTTTTATCTGCTGTTGCATTTCCTTGCCTCAGCAAAAGTGATTCATTTTGAGTAATGGACCTATAAATTGATTGCCTCATGTTTTTAATAACACAATCTGTGTTACTAAAAATTAAGCTCAGATTTTTTGCTTTTCTCAAAAAGTCTGTATATGCTCTGACATATAAAAAAATCATATTTGCCGTGATTGTTAAGAAAAATACGCAGAGCATTGACCTAATCTCATTATTTTGCATCGCTGATATTATGCTCGCGAGAGCCACTTTTTATTTTTGGGAGAGAGCCAATTTGCAAAGCTTACTTGGAGATTATTTACTACAACGCTTGCAGCAAGATGTTGAAGGAACACTACAATTGCGTGTTTTTCGCTGTTTGCGCAATGCCATTATTCAGGGTGTCCTTGCTCCCAAGACTCGCTTACCCGCTTCACGAGATCTTGCAAAAGAAATAAAAGTATCACGCAACACAGTGTTAAGTGCTTATGAACAATTAAGAGCACAAGGATATGTTGAAGCCCGCACAGGGCAAGGGACTTGGATTGCAGAAAAAATACCTGAATCGTTCTTGATCAAAGCAGAAAATAACATTTGCCACACTGAAGAAAATAAACAAAACGAGTCCTATAACCTATCTCAAAGAGGTTCTTATCTGGTCGGTTATTCGGCAGCATCTCCTTATCAATGGGGGGCTTTTGTTCCAGGTGCACCCGATGTAACCGAATTCCCGCATCATATATTCAGTCGAATCCAGACCCGTTTAAGCCGTGAACCCAGTGTTAGTCAATTGATTTACAGTAATGAAGGTGGATCTATTGAATTACGTCAAGCACTTGCCGAATATCTTACGATTGCACGGTCTGTGCAGTGTGATGCAGATCAAATCATCATTACCGAAGGCACACATCAAGCCATTGATTTAGTTTCACGTACCTTAAGTGATTTAGGAGATGACGTCTGGATTGAAGACCCTGCCTATTGGGGAATTCGTAATATTTTACGCATCAATGGTGTTCACATACGTGCTCTACCTGTGGATCAACATGGTATTATTCCTGACCTTGATGTTAAAGAATCGCCAAAGTTAATCTTTGTCACGCCTTCGCATCAATATCCTTTGGGATCACATTTGAGCCTTGAACGACGCAAGCAGCTCATCGCATTTGCTCGTCAGCATAAAAGTTGGATTATCGAAGATGATTATGACAGTGAATTCAGATTTTCAGGACAACCTTACCCTTCCTTGCAAGGTCTTGAAGACGATTCTCCCGTCATTTATATGGGAACATTCAGTAAAACAATTTATCCAGCATTACGTATAGGTTATCTGGTTGTCCCCAAAAAGCTATTTTCACCTTTACGAGTTGCAGCTTCAGAATTGTATCGAGGAGGTCATTTACTAGATCAGACCATATTGGCTGAGTTTATTCGTGAAGGGCATTATGAAGCACATATTCGCAGGATGCGCCTTCTATACAGTAAACGCCATGCCTTCTTGGTTGACTTAATCCATAGGCATCTGGGACAAAATTTTCTTCATGAATACAATACAGCAGCGGGTTTGCACCTTATTTTAAAATTACCAAGTGACAGTAATGATGTATTGATTGCTGCAAATGCCTTAGAGAAAGGCGTAAAAGTTCGAGCCCTTTCTCAATATTATACCAAACAATATTCTACCCAGCATAAGGGACTATTGCTTGGTTTTGCTTGTGTCAATGAACAAAAGATACTGATTGCTTTCGGTATCTTATTAGAATGTTTACGTGATGCAGGTATTCAAACTTTAAATTAAGAAATAATCGTAACTCAGTATTTTAATCATAATTCAGCTTTAAAAAATCTCTTTATAAATTTTCTATTCATGCGCTGCCTAATTCGTTTTTTCATACACTTTTCATTATTTAAATAAATTGGCTCCTTTAAATACATAAAAAATGGCTCTAGTCACCTCATAACAAAAAAGAGAGATTACCAACACTATAGCTTAAAACAATCAGATAGCAGCAGTTACCACTCAAGCAAACAGTAGTGTTATCACATTTTAAGCTGGCTAAATTTTAAGTCGATACTTAAGCCATCAGTCATCGCTTCAATGGATAAATAGTTCAAGGATGGAGATAGCACCACCTTGCAACCATATAAAGAATATTAAGGGAAATAATATGATAACAAATCAACCTAACTCAATAGATGATTCATCTCAAGGTCTAAAAAGTGGACTTAAGCCACGTCATCTTACAATGATTTCAATTGCTGGAGTAATAGGCGCCGCTTTATTTATAGGTTCAGGAAGTGTGATTTATTCCACAGGGCCCGCTGCGCTTATAGCCTACTCATTAGGAGGGCTTCTCGTTCTTTTAATTATGCGAATGTTAGGTGAAATGGCTGTACTCAACCCAGACAGTGGATCATTTTCAACCTATGCAGACAGAGGAATTGGTCGTTGGGCAGGATTTTCTATCGGGTGGTTATATTGGTCATTTTGGACTTTATTAATGGGTTGGGAAGCATTTGTTGCGGGAAAGATCCTTAATAGTTGGTTTCCGTTTATTCCGATTTGGGGCTATATGTTACTGGTGACAATAAGCCTAGTATGGGTAAATTTACGCAATGTCAAAAACTATGGTGAGTTTGAATTCTGGTTTGCCATGATTAAAGTAGTTGCGATTGTCCTCTTCTTGGTGATCGGAAGTTTAGCGGTTTTACATCTTTGGCCTTGGGGTGATGCCTCTATGCTAGGTGGTGTTACTCATTTGACTTCTAATGAATTTATGCCCAATGGATTTTCAGCCGTGATCACGGCATTACTTGGTGTTATGTTTGCTTACATGGGTGCAGAAATTGTCACTGTTGCAGCTGCCGAGACAAATAACCCTGCGAAAGAAATTCGAAAAGCATCAAACTCAATTGTATGGCGAATCATATTATTCTACGTTGGTTCAATGTTCATTACTGTTTGTTTAATTCCTTACAATAACCCTTTACTCAAAGACCCGACTTGGGGAACATACAGTGTAACTTTAACTGCGCTTGGTATCCCAGAAGCTAGACATATTGTCAATTTTGTCGTTTTAACCTCTGTATGTAGTTGCTTTAACTCTGCGTTATACACCTGTTCACGGATGATGTATTCCCTTTCAAAACGTGGTGATGCGCCCAAAAGTTTCGCATTAACGAATCGCAATAATAGTCCTTGGATTGGGGTCATCTTTTCAAGTATATTTTCAATTATTGCTGCATATCTAACTGCAACAGAAAGTATGAATATTTATGACGTTCTTATGCTAGCAACAGGTACCGTTTCATTATATGTCTACCTCGTTATCGCGATTTCACAGTTAAAACTGCGTAAAAAACTTGAAGCTGAAGGAAAAAAAATTCCATTCAAAATGTGGTTGTTTCCTTGGCTAACCTATGTGGTGATCATTTTTATTGTTGTTGCTTTAATTACGATGGTAATTGAAGGAACTTATTTTAAAGAGGTTTCCTATACAACCCTTCTTGCGGTATTTATTGTTGCTCTTGGCATCTGTGCTCAAAAGTTTAATTGGGGTAAAGATTCTCTCAACAAAACGAAGCAAGACAAAATCAACTTAACTGATCATTCTTGATGAGCCAATTTAGCACAAAAACTCACAAGCCCTATCACCATTTTATTGCTAAAACCGCTTTAGATATGGCTTATGCATTTTGAAAATAGATAAAGTCTGTTGACACTTCACAGATGCTTGCGACAGCGAAGTGTCAATAGCCCCTAAGTCGAATTAAATTACATCGCAGTAACTCAAATACGCCTCATATATAGTGTGTTATTCAGATCGTAAGACTAATCATCATTTCATCAAAATAAATACACAACAAACATTTGTTCGTCATACAAGCCTAGACATTCTCTATGTATAGCTTGGGTACTTATTCTCCTTTCTTTCCAGAAATTATAAAGAAACCGATCTATTTAATCATTGACTCATCGCTATTCAACAGGACTGATCATTTTTCTAGACCTATTAAGCTTTAGTGTATTACAAAAATGTAATTAAGAAATAACTGCTATTGGCTTGATCTATTTCTAAAATCAAACTAAATTGAATTCAATTCAATTTTTAAAGAACAAAAAATGACTGATAAAAAGATGGACACTTACCTTCGCCTCATTGCTGCGGCAGAACAAGAGTTAATCGCAAACAATGGTCATATGGAAATTAGTGCGATTGCTAAACGAGCAAATAGCTCTGTAGGACTCACCTATCACCACTTTGGTTCCAAAACAGGTTTAATCGCTGCAGTTGTTGACCAATTTTATGAACCACTCAGAGAAATTGCTTTAGGTAACGGGATTTCAATAGGCCTCGAGTGGCGTGAAAGAGAAAAGGCACGTACCAAAGCAATCATTGATTATTTTTATAGTCATCCTCTAGCGCCCTTGATTGCAGGTCGTCTTGCTCGTGAACCTGAAGTACTCGATATCGAACGTGCACATATCCAAGCTTTAATCGAACAAGGTGTTCGCAATATTGCTCAAGGGCAAAAGTTAGGACTAATTCCTCTTACACTTGATCCTGAAATCACAGTAGCCATGTTAATGGGTGGCTTACGCCTTGCCATAGATCAAGCTTTGCTTACAGAGCAAAAGCCATCGAATACAACATTGTTGGAACAGCTTTGGTTACTGATCAGCAATACTTTACAACTTGAACCTATCCCAACACCCCATACATCCAAAGTCGTTATGAATAAAAAACTGAACTAAATACTGAGCATCAATATTTTGTTTTAAGGAACATCAAAAAGGGAGTTTTGAAGGATGAAGCAATTCAATATTCATGAATATCAACAGCGTGATCAAGCACAAACATATCGTCAGTTACAGACAGGTTCGGAGCGAAATACAGCTGAAATTGATCAAGATTTCGAAAAATTGATGCGCGATGGCTATGTCATTATCAAAAATTTAATTTCTCAAGAAAGCTGCCAAGCAATTAAACAAGAAGCATATGCCTTGCTTGAGCGAAAAGGACGAAATTCATTCGAGGGACTGCAAACACAACGTGTATATAATGTCCTCGCTAAAACGCGCGTCACTGATCAACTTGCAGTACACCCACAAATTCTAGGTTTAATGGATCGTTTGTTTGAACCAGGCTTTCTACTTTCACAAAGCCAAATGATCAATATTCTTCCAGAAGAGTCAGCACAACATTTACATTATGATGATGCATTCTATCGCCTACCTCGCCCTAGAAAAGCACTCGGTGCAGCAACAATTTGGGCAATTGATGACTTTACTGAACACAATGGAGCGACAGTGGTTGTGCCGAAAAGTCATTGTTGGGGTGACGATCAAATTGCTCAAAGATCAGCAGCAATATCTGCTGTAATGCCAGCAGGCTCTGTATTGTTTTTTCTGGGTACAACATGGCATGGTGGAGGAGAAAATCAGACCAAAGCACCTCGCTTAGCGGTGACACATCAGTACTGTGAGGCTTATTTACGACAGCAAGAAAATTATTTGCTTGAGCTATCAAAAGAGACTGTAAAGTCGCTTTCACCTCCCCTTCAGGCACTGGTAGGATACTCCATCTATCCACCCTTTATGGGCATGGTCGATGGTATGCACCCACTTAGAACATTGGAATAATGGGTTTTAAGTTTTAAAATAACCAAATGAATGTCATCATTTGGTTATAGGGCTTCATGGGTTTACTTTTATAGTAGCTTTTATTATGAATTTTCCTTTTATCCTAAACATCTCTCATCGAGAGAAGTTACCTTCGATATTTATATCACTCAACACACAAATGTTTTGATCAAAGAATTTAAATATAAAAATTAATTTCTCAAATCAACAGCATATGTGAGAGAACCATATAAAAAAGTAATACGCCTTCCCTCATAAGCAACATTTAAAACCTTATACTTAATCAGACCATCTACAGAGTAAATCTCAATTTGATGAATTTTATCACTTACCCAAGGATTTTTATTAAAATGATATCTTAATTGAACAGCCATCGTTTTTTCTATATTGTCTTTATGCCTAGCTCTTACTAAACGATTTATTTTGGTTTTCTTTTTCATTTTAATCCTCATAATTAATATTTGCAGTTGCCTGAGAAAGTAGTCGTTGAATGACCGATCTAGCTACAGAGTATTGTCGAGCTAAAGCATATACACTTTGCCCATTTTTAAATTTTTCTATAATTTCTTTTTTCTTCTTTTTAGTTAATATCTCGGGTCGACCTATTTTATTTATCTTTTTACGCCCGCCCATTTTTTCGAGTTTAACTTTTCGATCAAAATCAGAACACATTTTTAAAAAATGGAAGAATATTTTTTTAACATCTCCTTTTATTTCTTTTTTTGAAAACTCTAAACACACTAAACGTATCCCCTTTTTAAAAATAGTACTGACATTTGAATATATTTCTTTAAAATCACTTCCTAATGAATCTATTCCATCAATGATTAAAAGATCTCCACTTTCAAGTGTATAATTAATTAATATAATTAACTTTTGTCTAAATTTTAATGGTATCCCGATCTTCACCTGCTCAAAAATAAATCTATTTTTTGGAATTTCATAACCATACTTTTTAAGATAATCAACATAATTAAAATCCTCCTTTGAGACCTCTTCAGTTCTAAAATATGCATAAGCACGCACAATAGTTCCTCTTTAAACAACAATACCTACATCCAAAATTCAAGAAATATTTAGAACCATCTAATATTTAAAAACACATATGGAACATTTATTTATCAGCAAGACAATCTTAACCAAAAATAAGGGTTCATTATAAAACTGATAGATATATTGTTTAAAAATTTATTTTATTTATTAATTATTATATAATTTAATTACCAATCACAATTAGAGCAGCGCTTTAAATAAAAATTTAAATCTGCTCTAAGTATAATCAGTCATATCATACAGATAATATGACTTATCTATTCATAAATTAATCTTGGGGTTTTCATCTTAAAATTCGACCTTAACAGTTAATTTATCGCTATAGTTACCTGCAGGTAAGTTATCTGGATTAAAATCAAGCACTTTTGCAGTAAATGAATAACCTTGCTGCGTTAATGCATCATAATTACCAGCATTGGTTGTTGCATTGGCACTTGACCATCGTTCACTGCCCCAATTCCCCCATCGCTCAGTCGTTGAGTTTTTATAAATTTCATAAAGTAAAAAATTATTTCCACTATTTGACTTCATTGCACGCTGAAACCCATTTTGTAGATATAAACCATCATCCAAACTCACCATATAAGGTGTTTTTGCTGAGCAACGAATACCCATAGAAGTCTGTACAGGTTCAAACTCATTGGCAAATGCAGCTGTTCCAAAGTTAATATCATTGGTCGAAATACGACAATCTGGTAAAACATTAATTCTAAGGTTCAGAGATGCATCACGTCCCGAACCCCAACTCATTCCAGCCCCAAAGACACCGCGATAGAAACCAGGGCTTTCCTCAAAAAATCCTATTCCACCTACAGCAACGAAAGGTACGGAATAATACCACTTTACTTTGAAAGGCGTATTGGCTCTATATGTTCCAGGAGGTATAGATTGTCCAGAAGATATTTTCGCATAAAATGGTAAAGCACCATCCACTGTAGAAAAAATATTGAGCAATGAAAAAGTACTCAGATCTCGTTCTGCACCAATCACAATCGGATTGTTATTAATATCCAAATAATTAACTATTAAATTTTCACCCGTTTGGTCATTAATAAAATTGGTCGGCATTTCACTCACCATATATTTTAAATAAGTTCTATTCGCTGCTGCTAAGCTAAAACCTACGCATGATAAGCCTGCACTAAATTGATTGGATTGTGTTCCATTTTCCAACAAACTGATCGATGAGATGGTCCCCATACTGGTATTTCCACTGGAATTAACTGAACAAATCGCTTGGCTCTGACTAGAAATAAGCATTAAACCTGTCAGCACAATACCCGTCGGTATCAAGGTTTTTAAATTCAAGGTTTTTATATTAAAAATCATGGTTGTACAACCTCACGGCAAACAACAGGCTTAACAACAGCAATTTGCTGTTGCGCTTGTTTGAGATCCAATAAAAAGTCTGCTTTGCATAGCTTTTTATCTGATAACTGAATACTGATGCTATTTTCAGCCTTTAAATTTTCAAGATATGCAATTCCGTCCATGCCTACATAGCTAGAATCATGATCAGCACGATGAACCACAGCACCGACAGCAATCGGTTGTCCGTTTTCCTGAACAAGGTAAACGTTCGCGGCATAGGATTGTTTGATTGGGAATTTGACAACGACACCAGAACCCAGTTTTGCAGCAATTCGTTTTTCAACTTGGGTGGCATTAAAGTTAGAGGCTAAATTAATTGGATTAATGCTATATTTGGCAGCGTAATAAGGCGTGACCGATGGTACAAAAATGTAGCCTTTAGAATTACTTTTCCCAATCAGATTATTTTCATAATGTACAGGGACATCGGCGGTCTTATTGGTATCGATCAATGCAAAAGACTGTCCAAGTCGATTTGAAGCAAATATATCTCCAGACATTAAAATGACTGAACCTGACAGACCTAACCAGTAGTTATAATTTTTATCCCCTGACATACCTACATCAGTATTCACATATCGGTTACGATAACTTACACGTGCCTGATTAAAGTCATCGCTATTCTCATTATAACGTCGACTTACATCAAACCCAAAGCCGCCACCCGTTGGAATATTCTGGTTAAAATTAACATAACCATAGTCTCCCTTTGACTGTCTGCTATAACCTAAATTTGTTGAGGTATTGCGTTTTGCTAAAGGAACAGACAATTGAAATGCAACACTCCAATCTTTTTCAACGAAATCGCGATTGGCACTCAACGAAACGGTCGCACCACGCATATAAGGTGGCAAAATAGGTGCCCATGACAGATTCATCAACTTGTTTTCAATATCATTGGTTTTGGAGCGAATATAAGCAACACCAAAACTACCTGAATTTTCAGTTGCAAAGTAGGTATTCGCTACCCAATTTTTGGTACTATTTGCAGAAATCAAATTGCTGTATTGAAGCTTAGAAAGATCAGCATATTCTTTGTCACGCTGTGAATGATTTAAACCAAAACCAAAACGTTTCTGATTGTAGCTATAACCCAATGTATATTGATTTCCATTGAGATTTTTATTTTCAAAACGGTTTAATTCACGGTCAGCCCAACTCTGAGAAACAGAGCTGCTCAACACCCCAAAATGCTTAAGTTTCATGACTGAACCAACTCCAGCCAATCGAATAGCATTTGAAAGTTCTACACGTCCCTCAGTGGTTAACCAGTCATTTACGCCGTAACGTGCATCGGCTGAACCTGCAAATTTGCCATATTCAAAGTTCTTAATTCCATAATCTTCTCTTACCTGCCCCATAGATAATGAATAGTCCAATAGACCAGGTTTAAGTAAGGTATTTGAAACATAAAATGGAACTGCAGTAGACACCTGACGCCCTACACTGTCAGTCGTCACAATCACAGCTTCGCCTTTACCATTGATAAAAGGCATATTATTTAAAATAAAAGGACCTGATTGTATTTCAGTAGAGCTGGTTTTTTGCCCATTAATCAATAAATCAACTGTACTCGGTAATGCTGCTTCTCCTTTAAACTGCGGTAAAGGATAAGTAATCAAATCTGGTCGTGTACCAAAATTACGCTGAATTTGTAAACCGCCTAAGCGAACAGAACTCCCCCAAGCGTTTTTATTGCCAGTCGTGACATCGCCTGCTAAATAGGACAATACCGTGGTTGGATCATCATATTGCCAAGTCGTATCATAACGTCGATAGCCATCATTGTTGAGTTTCGAGTCATTTACAATAGATTTTAAATCTGTTTTCTGATAAATACCTGTATTTTTCAGTACACCATAAGGAGAGAAAAAACGCTGTTCAGTAAATAGTGATGTACTATTTCCCCCCTTCTCAGGACGATAACTATAAAAATCGTAGTTATTCAGTAAACCTGTTCCAGACTCTGCTGTTTGTGCCTTAAACCAAGAATCCTGTCCTCGCATTTGCACAGGCATCCAACTGGCAGGTATATCCACACTAAAATACTGTTTTGCTGAATTGTAATCATATTTCAGTTCAGGGATTTGGTTTAAAGCAACCCAGTCTGATGCCTTCCCTGAAAACCCTAATGTAAAAATCTCTAAATCAGTCAGTATTGTTTCAGGCTGGCTGTCTATATTTTGAAGTGGGATTTTGATTTCCAATTCATCTAATTTAGAGTGTTGAATAAAATAATAATCGCCCTTAACAATCACAGGAACGACCTGTTGAGTTGCATGCTGATTGACGATTAAGTCTAAATAAAGTTTAAATAACCCATTTACTTCAGAAACATCTTTCGGTGCTGGCGGTAAACTATTTGCATATACATGCGTTGCAAATGCAGGAAGATTAGACATCAAAATAAGTGCGAGACTTCTGCATAAAAAAGAAGGTGGATTTGAGTCGGAGATATAGCGCATTACTGCCCTCCTTCTTTTTTCATTTCAATGAGAGCTTGTTTAGTACCTGAAGTATCTACACCATACAAAGTATTCTGCTGATTCAAACGCGTAAATACTGACTGATCCAACTCAAATTTCATCGTACTGTTTGCCAGGATATATCCAAAGGCTGCTTTCCCGAGTACGATTTGCTCTGAATTGGGACTCAACTGAATACCCGAAAGCCGAGAGAATTTCATTCCTTTATTTTGAATATAAAGCTCTGGTACACCTTGTGGGTTGTTTTTAATCCACCAGCTCAATATCGGCTTTGCCAATGTATTTTTGGCATTTATTTTTTGTGAGCTTTCACTCAAACCACTCCCCAATCCATTTCCATAAGCAAAAAGCGGAATTGAATAACGCATCTGAAAACTTACAGTGGATGTATTCTGATCTGAATTTGAATCTAAGTTAATGGGTAATTCATCAACAACGATTCGATAAGCATCTTCTTTTCCAGCACCTGTGTTGATCGCTCTCGTCAATCGCAACATATGTTTCTCACCCGCCTTTATTTTAGCAACAGGCGGGCTGGGAATGATTTCAGTTTGCTCTTGGTAGGAATCTTGTTGATTTGTTTGATCCCATTTAAAAACTCGAACCTGTACCATCGCATCAGATTTTCCAGTATTTTCTAACCATACTGCTGATGCTTTTTCGTTTGCTTCAATTTTTGGATAAATGGGCCAAATCAAAAAAGTCGCTTGGGCAAATACTGATGAAGCCATTATCGACACAAATACAGCAGATAATGTTCTGCCTGACCATAATTTCATTTTATATACGTTCATATCATCACCAGGTAATCGTTATTGCGACCATATCTTTATAAAGTCCAGCCGATCGTGGTTGATTGTTGTTATCTAAATCTGTAAAAGCATACACAGAAAAATTCAATAACGGATCTGAAACAGTGGTTGGGGTAAGTGTGTAGGCATTTCCACTTACATACTCACTCAGCAAATTAATATCTCGATATAGTTGATAAGATATAAACTCATTTTCTTGAGCATGTTTCATCCGTCGGGAGGAATTTGAAAAGTAATCTCCGCTATTCAACATGATCTTTACAGGCAATTGCTCAGTACAACGAATATTCCAACTTTGTGCAGTATTCGACCCACCCCACAAAAGTTTGTCCTGCGACACCACAGGATGACGACCAAAATCAATTAACTGTTCAACTTTGCTCAACTCACACCCTTTATCTATGGTCGCTTGAACCTGAAATGTGGCTGTAGTTTGTGAGTAAGCACCCGCTGCATTCAACATTAGTAGAATACTCAAAGCTATTTTTTTCATGATTTTTCTTTAAAATTCAATAGTAATTGGAATCGTATCGGTATAATGACCCAGAGAAACTGGCTGCCCGTTATTGACAGTCTGCCCAATTAAATCAAGTGTCTGTGGTTGACCATTGTTATTCAAAGTAATGAATTGATTTGGTCTAAGCACATCTCTATTACTTCCATATAAAATATTGTAAGCAAGATAATCGGTGCCATTACTCATTGCGCGGAAGTAATTTGTACGAAAAGACAATGGCACTTGCCCATCATTTTGACCATTTCCGAAAGTGATTTTGATTGGCGAATTATTCAAACATTGAATCGTTAGACCTGAACCAGAAGCATTGGTTAAGCCAGTCTCAATAACATGATTAAATGAAGCCATTGTTTCGCCAAAATCCAATTGACCTAGATTTAACCCACTTGCCCCACTACTCACAGTTTGGTTATTGACCTGACAGGAAGATTCAAGCTCTATCTGCAATTTGAGCTTAGCGCCCAACTGCCCTGCATGTACAAATGTTGCAATAAAACCACAAGTTAGAAATCCCACGCATTGTTTAAAAAATAAATGCATACGCTCCTCCTCTAGGCAGATTTGCTACGCATAACAAATCTGCTCATTGTTACGTATACAGATTAGAAATTAACAGTCACTAATAAAGTATCTTCATAGTCACCTTGTGCTTTTGCAGTACCGCTATTCGCAGCAATTGCACCAAAAATTGGCACCTGTTCAGCTGCGCCAGAAGCAGCGGTAAAATTTTGTGGTGTATTGATTGCATAGGGTGTTGTACGTGCAGCATCACGGTATACGTTATAGCTTACTGTGTCCGCGCTTGCTGTGTTCTTAAGACTACGGTCAGCACGTTGCCCACCATCGATTGCTACAGTAAAGTTAACAGGTGTCGTACTGTCACATTTTACATTGAGATGACTCCCTGTCGCTGAAGCTGCAACTTGCGCAGTCAGGATGTTGTCCCAATTTCCCGATGTTTTTCCAAAATCCAACGTACCAAACTGGTTAATATTACCTGCCACTGAAGAGCCTTCTACAGCACAACCTGTTGAAACATTGAGTTTTACATCTACCTGACCAGTGACAGCAGCCTGTGCAGTTGCGATATACCCTGTGCCCAACAGTAAAGAAAGTGTTAATTTTTTAAGAATATTCATACTAAATCCCATGATATGTATTATTTGTTAACTGCGACACATTAAATGTGAATGCGAACAAATCATTACATGCGACTCAATACCGCTCAATAAACACACAAAAGAATAGAAAAAACCACAGAATAACCTATTGATTTTTATATAAAAATTTAAAAAATCATATGTACTAAATTACACAATAGTTTAAAACATATGAATAAAACATATTTAAATCAGAATTTTAGTAAAAAAATTAAAAATTATTATTTAATATCAATAAATTACATATAACAAAAATGCAACCCCCTACATTCTTTTTTTATAGTTAGCTTAAAAATAAGACTTCATCGAATGATGATCAAGAGTTGTATTGATTTAACGACTTCAATGATAAAAGAATGAGCGACATGCTGGATATTAGATTTTTGCGAAAATAGTCAAAGAAGTGATTTTCAATGAGGGGAAGTATTTTTATTAAGTCATATCAAACATCACACAAATTAAACTCATCATCACTATTCTTGAAAACTCGCATCATATAAATAAAGTGTTTTCAATGCCTGCAATTTTGTCCAAAATTTCGCTTAATTTGTGTAGAAGGTGCTCTACTTTTCTTGGGAGAAAAGTAGCAAAAGCCCTTTGTTGGTCGAAGGTAGATACTTATCACTCTTGAGTAAGGGCAGTATCTATACCACCAAACGCGATAGCAATTTCAAATAAAATAGGCAAAAGGAAAAGCAAAATTAATTTACATTTTGAATTCTATATAAAATTTTTGCTGGAATAAAAGTAAGTTGAATTAGCATGAGTTTAACTTAATTCGATGAATCATATAATTTGTTATAAAAAATCAAGATTTAAATGTATTTCATTTAAATCTTGATTTCTTTAAAGTTAATTTATTTTTTTCAGATTAAGCAGCTAAATGACCTTCAAATCTCAAATCAGCTGTTGTACTTAAAATTGCTTTGCGTAAAGTTCTAACCATGAAGTCTACATGTTGTTTATTGAGGATTAATGGTGGAGACATGATGTTCATATGTCCGACAGGACGAATAATTAAACCCTCTTTCTGACAGTATTCAGCGATTCGAGCACCGACATTGACAGAACTCGGGAAAAGCGTTTTGGTTTTTTTATCGGCTAAATTTTCAATACACATCATAAATTTCTTACCGCGTACCTCTCCAACGATGTCTAAATCAACCAGCGTTTTTAATTGATCTTCAAAGTATTGTCCGACATCTTGAACGTGTTCAAGCAAATTTTCACGTTCAATAATTTCGATATTCTTTAAAGCAGCTGCACAGGAAACAGGATGCCCCGAATAGGTAAAACCATGGGTAAATAGTGCCCCATCTGCTTGAGGTTGATTGATGACCTCATAAATCTCATCAGAAATAATTGTTGCCCCCAAAGGTAAGTAACCAGAAGATAAACCTTTGGCACAGGTAATAATATCTGGAACAATCCCGAATTCAGATTCCGAAGCAAAGAAATACCCAATACGCCCAAATGCAGTCACCACTTCATCTGATACATATAAAACTCCATATTTACGGCAAATTTCTAAAGTTTTTGTATGGTAACCCTCAGGTGGCACAATCACTCCGCCAGCCCCCATAATCGGTTCGGCAAAAAATGCAGCGACATTTTCTGGACCCAGTTCCAAAATTTTATTTTCGAGCTCCAGTACCTTTTCATTGCAAAATTCGTCAAGACTCTGACCTTCTGCTCTGCGGTATGGATTTGGACATGAAATATGGTGTACCAATTCACGGTCAATATCAAAACCAATATGATCAAACTCAACACCTGTGAGTGACATACTGATATAGGTACTACCGTGATAACCATCTTTTCGAGAAATTAACTTTTTCTTGGTCGGTTTTCCCAACTGATTAAAATAAAAGTGAATCACACGTACTGCTGTATCATTAGCAACTGAACCCCCGCAACCAAACAGCACATGATTTAAATTTCCTGGTGCCAATTCTGCTATTTTTGCCGACAATTGTGCAGCAGGAATCGAAGTATGATGCCCAAATGCAGAATAATAAGGGATTTGCATCACCTGTTCTGAAATGGCATCAGCGATTTCTTTGCGTCCATAGCCAACATTGACACACCATAGACCACCGATTCCATCTAGATATTTATTTCCCTCTGCATCAAAAACATAACATCCTTCGCTATGTGCAAGAATCATTGCACCTTCATCTTTAAAAGTCGCAAAGTCAGTCCAAGGATGAATATGGTGTTCTTTGTCTTTCTTCCAAATTTCAGTAATTTGTGTTGTTGATAACTGTTTCATGTGATAACTCCTTGTTAAAATTTCATTTCATCAAGCTTTCGATTGAGTGAGGTTGAAAGAGTTGTTGCTTCATTGCCAATTTGATCCAAAGAATGCTGATGATGGTGGTCAGTCCAATAACAACACCCACCCAAGTAAATATTTTGACTCTCAAATCAGGCGTAGGAACGGCATAGAAAATCGTTAAGACCATCCCAACAATGCCGCTGATTTGTAGGAATGGATAAAATGGTGCTTTATAAGGTCGGGACATTTTGGGATAACGTTGACGCAGAACCATGACATTGATATGTGCAATGATGTAAGCGATCAACCAAGAGATACATGCCGCTGTTAAGAGAACTTTAATGACTTCGGTTTCACGCTGCGATAACAACATTGGAATCATGATGATGACCGCAACGAAAAGCACACCCACCCATGGCACATTATTTTTCTGATTGACTTGAGCAAATATGGATAAAACTTGTTTATTCAGCGCCATTCCCTGCAACATCCGTGGTAAGGCAGCTAAGGTCGCATTTAAAGTACTTAAGGTTGCAAATAATGCACCAACAGCAATAAACAACAATCCTGTTGGACCAAAGACCGCTGTTGCATATTCAATATGTGGGGTCAAAGAATTGACCAGATGATCTTGAGGTAAAAAAAATAGCGCTCCCAAACCATATAATGAAATCGTGATAAATATCGTGCTAAGCCCGATATACATCGCTCGGGGAATATTTTTACTGGCATTTTTTGATTCCTCGATCATCGGGACCACAAACTCTACCCCGACAAATCCCCAAAATGCTAAAGCAACAAGTGCTACAGTATTGCTATCAAATTTTATGTGGTGATCCACGACTTGAGTATGTGGATAATACCAACCGGTAATTGCAAAAATTCCCAGCAAAAGTAGTAAAACAACCATGACAAAAGCCACGATATTTTGAACTTTTGAAAAAATATCAATTTTCAGCAGATTTAAACCGACTGAAATAAATAAAATAATAAAACCGATGCCAAAATAAGGTACATCTAGTTTAAATATCTTTCTAATGACATCATCAATTAAAATCAATTCTGCTGAAACAGCAAACATCGCAACCAAAATATAACCGCAAAATACCGAAAGCATCGCGGGCAAATGCCCAGTTGCTACTAGGCTATAATCACTGATACTGCCACTCTTAGGAATGAGAAGCGCTAACTCTGCAAATGAAGTTGCATAGCTGATAGCTAGAAAAAAACCGATGATCAGTGGGATAAAAAAACTGATCCCACTTAAACCAAAGCCTTGCAAAATAATCACCATCACCCCTTGCGAGAGGACCAAGCCAACGGCAATAGCGATTAAATTAAACAAGCTTAGTTTTTTCTCACTCATTGTTTTCGCATGATAAATTAAACTGCGTCCATGCTTATTATTTTGTCCTGTCATCTGCTCCTCCCTCCTAGAGTGAAGATTAAAGATTTGAATTTAAATATTATTTCATGCAGTTTTTTCTTGTTGGATGAATAAAAGTCTTTGTGTTTTATCTTGATATTCTAAATATTTACGTTGAATATCGATGTGCCCTGCAATACGTTTGGCATCATGCCATACCCCCCAAATAAAACTTGAACCGCGCCCATATAGATAAGGCAAGCCAACAAAATAAACCCCTGGTTCAGTGGATACACCTAACTTATGATTGGGTTTACCATTCACATCAAAGGCATTTACATCTAACCAATCATAGTCATAGCCAAAACCTGATGCCCAAATAATTGAGCCAATGCTGGCTTGAGCTAAATCCAGCGTTAAGATCGGTTGTTGAATACATTGAGCATCTTTCAAGATATGGCGAGCTTCTGGTTCTTCGGTTAAATCGATACCCGTACGTCGAACATACGCGTCTGCGGCATCTAGAAATTCAAAATATGCCTGATCACTTTCTTGTAAATTCTTTTGCAGATCATCGTGAAAACTTACGTTATCTTGATCAAATTGTTTTGTCATCCCTACAAGCGTAATGCCTTCAATTGCCAATCGTCTAAAATCAATCGATTGCCCTCCATGTGCCCCACTGACCGCCAAGCCTTTTAAAGGTCCTGTATCGGTTTTGCTGCTGTCCCATCCGCCCAATACACCTAGCCACCACACATTATCACGTTGCCGATAAACACGAGGTGGTCGCTCATGACGCCCCACAGATAAATAGACTTTTTTGCCAGCACGATTTAATTCATCAGCAATTTGCACACCTGAAGAACCTGCCCCTACAACCAAGACAGCACCATCTGGCATTTGCTCTGGGTTCTTGTATTGATCAGAATGTATCTGGTACAAATCTTGTCTTTTCGGTGCTATCTCAGGAATCATGGCTTTTTGAAATGGCCCTGTTGCCACCACAACCCGATGTGCTTTTAAGGTACCTTGAGATGTTGCAACAATAAATCCTGCCCCTTGCGGATTGGTTTGTACTTTTTTGACTTCTACATGTGTATAAATAGGCGCATTAAATCGCTTGGCATATTTTTCAAAGTACTCCGCAACTTGATCATGGTGTACAAAACTATCTGGATCTGCATCAAACGCCATATTGGGAAAGCGATCATGCCAACAAGGTCCATTGGCCACTAAAGAATCCCAACGGCGTGTACGCCAAGCTTCCGCTATTCGATTTTTTTCTAAGACCACATGAGGAATGTTTAATTCAGTCAGATGTTCACTCATTGCCACACCAGCTTGACCTGCACCAATAACCACAGTATCTATTTCTAATTGATCTAAACTCATTTTTAATCCTTGTCGAACTGAGTCATTTATTTTCAACAATTCATTGTTGAATCCACTCCAATGTTGTATTTCCCAGCTGTAACGGGTTGTATATATGCTTTGCTTTATATTTCGCTTTGCAGACGTGAAATATCGAAAAGAACAAAAACATTGTTTAAGAAAAATATAGGCAGTTGATGAGTAAAGAGAAAATAGGATATCCAAAACAAATGAATCAAGAAAACTGAACCCAAAAACCAAACCAATGAAATTACTCAATAAATTTTAAATATTTTTAAATTTTTATTGCGCTTTAGATTGCTACGGAAAAACTAAATTAATAGAAAGGAAAACACAAATTGTGACTCTAAGCGAAGTCAGCATACTAGATGAATACTTTCATTGACTTAGGACGCAGCTGTGAAACATACCCGTATTCGGACTTTTAATACTCAAAAAACCTATCCAGAACAAAACTTGGACAATGATCTTTGCCAAGCTGTGGTGGCACGTGGTCGCACTGTATTCCTTCGTGGGCAAATTGGGCAAAATCTAGATACATCTGAAAGTGTCGCGCTTGCTGATGTCAAAGGTCAAACTGAACAAGCCATGTTTAACATCGACATGCTGCTTAAAGAAGCAGGAGGTGAGTTAGCTGACATTTGTAAAATCACCATATATATCGTCGATCCACGTTATCGTGAAGATGTCTATCGTGTCGTAGGTAAATGGCTTAAAGGCGTCTATCCCGTTTCAACTGGAATCGTTGTTTCTGCTTTAGCTCGACCTGAGTGGCTTGTAGAAGTCGATGCGACTGCTGTGATTCCTGATTAAAATAAGCAACGACACGAGAACGTTATGACATTTTCAATTATTGCAAGATGTAGTGAAACAGGACAATTTGGTGCTGCGATCAGTTCATCCTCTCCCGCTGTTGCCGCAAGATGTATTCGTGCCAAAGCTGGTGTCGGGGTTGCAGCAAGTCAAAATATAACCGACCCAAGTTTGGCCAACATTTTACTTGAAATGACCAAATACAATATATCACCACATCGCGCGATCACGGAATTAACTAGAAATACAGATTTCATAGAATATCGACAGTTGAGTTTATTAGATGCCGTGAATGAGCCTTTTGCATTTAGTGGAGAACACACCTTAGGGATTTATGCACAACATATTGGGAAGCATGCAGTATGTGCAGGTAATTTACTCGCAAATGATCAAGTGCCCCATGTTATGCTGAAACAGTTCGAACAAAGTAAAGGTGTTTTAGCAGAACGTTTGCTCAAAGCACTAAAAGCTGGAGAACAGGCTGGTGGGGAAGCTGGAGCAATACATTCTGCTGGTCTTTTAGTTGTTGACAAGTTGGAATGGCCAATCATTGATTTACGCGTAGACTGGTCAGAGCGACCCATTTCCGATCTCATCGAACTATGGCAGATTTATCAACCGCAAATTGATGATTATATATTAAGAGCATTAGATCCAATGCGCGCGCGTAGCTTTGGTGTTCCAGGAAATGAATAAACCTTTTTAGGGTATACAATGGAGGTGTATCCAAAGTGTTAAATCGAATTTCTTTAAGACAAATGGAATACTTTGTTGCAACCGCAGAATGTGGCAGCATCATCATTGCTTCGGAGAAGATACATGTATCCTCTCCATCTATTTCCGCTGCAATTGCACATATTGAAGCCGAATTACAAACTCAACTCTTTATCCGACAACATGCCAAAGGCTTAATCCCAACCACTGTGGGCAAAAGTGTCATGTTGGAATGCAAAAAAATCTTAAATCAAGCATCCAGCCTATACTCACTTGCGGCTGAATTTTCAGGTTCAATTCGTGGACCTTTAAAACTTGGGTGCTTTCCTGCTTTTACACCGATGATTTATGCCGACATCATCAATGGCTTTTCCAATTTATATAAGCAAGTTTCTTTAGATCTCTATGAAGATGATCAACAAGCTCTTCTCAATGCACTGATCCGTAACGATATTGATTTGGCTTTAACCTATGACCTGAATATAGATGCAAATATTATTCATTTTGAACCATTAACCAAGTTACCCCCACACGCACTGGTCAGTGAACAGCATCCCTTAGCTTTATTGCCTGCTGTCACCCTAGAGGAACTCTCAACATATCCCATGATTCTTTTAGATATGCCCTTTAGCAATGAATATTTTTTATCGTTATTTAGCACTAAAAATCTCAAACCCAATGTTGTCCGCTCTTCAAAGAATATTGATGTGGTTCGTTCTATGGTTGCCAATAATATTGGTTATACTATATTAAATGTTCGCCCTAAAAATAATTACAGTCTTGATGGTAAGCGATTGATACGAATACGCATTGCTGAAGAACATCGCCCCATGTATATCGGTATAGCAACCCCTAAAAATGTACCAAAGAATATTGTCGTTGAAGCATTTATTAGTCGTTGTAAAAGCTTTATCTCTGATCAATTTATTTCTGGTATGAGCTCTGCTCATTTCTACGATCCCTATATAAAAAACCAAACACAAAAGGACGCCTCAGATGTCTAACTTATCTAGTATTCAATTGCTTCAAAAACTTATTGAATTCGATACGACATCGCATAAAAGTAATTTAGCGCTGATCTCTTATGTCAAAAATCTACTTGAATCTAAGGGAATCAGTATATTTTTAAATTCAAATGCTGAGCAAACCAAAGCCAACTTATTTGCAACGATTGGACCTAAAGACCGAGCTGGCATCTTATTGTCTGGGCATACGGATGTCGTTCCCGTTGAAGGACAAGCATGGAGTAGTAATCCATTTCAAGCATTGATCAAAGATCATAAAATTTATGGTCGGGGTACTGCGGATATGAAGGGGTTCATCGCCTGTGCAATTCACGCCATGATCAAGGCAGTAGACTTGCCTCAACTAAATAAACCACTACATTTATGTCTTTCTTATGATGAAGAAATCGGTTGTATTGGTGTACGCGGTATTCTTGGTTTGCTCTCCGAATTTATTATTCAACCAGAGCTTTGTATCATTGGTGAGCCCACCAGTATGAATATCGCAACAGGTCATAAAGGTAAAGCAGTATTCAAAGCCATATGTCATGGTCAAGAAGGTCACTCTGCTTTAGCACCATTGTATGTCAATGCAATTCATAATGCGCAAAGTTTGATTGAGGCGATTCGCATTACGCAAAAAGAGATCGCAGAAGGTTCTATTTTTGACACGGACTATGATGTACCCTTTAGCACGGTACACATAGGAAAAATACACGGCGGTAAAGCGTTAAATATCGTGCCCAATGAATGTATCTTAGATTATGAGATTCGTAATATTGCTGAACAAACAACAGATACCATACAAGAAAAAATTTTTAATTATATTGAACAGAGTCCTTCTGCAAAATTTGTCAATATTCAGGAAATCAATCAATACCCCGGACTGAATACATCGACGACCATTCAAGCGGTTAAATTCTTACAATCACTGCTCAAACCCGAAACTGAATTACAGAAAATATCATTTGGTACAGAAGGCGGATTATTTCAACAGCAATTGAATACGGCTGTGTTAGTTTGTGGTCCAGGTTCGATTCAAGTCGCACACAAGCCTGATGAATATATCGAAATTTCTCAGATGGATGAATGTGATGCTTTTTTTGAGCGTTTGCTCAATCATATTGCCGCTTAAACATGATGCAGACTGCAAAATTTTATTTCAAAACGATATAAAGGTTCAACTGTTTTACTAGATGAAGTATTGATATCTATAAGAAAATAGGGATGCCTAGTAATTTGTTTTTTCTAAAGCAAAAGCTTATATAAAACGAATTCACAACCTGATCTAAAAATTATACGGTTTATTGTGCCATAACATTAAAATTCTAAGGAAACTCAATGAAACTCAAACAGGATTGGTTGGATCAACTTTCTCAAATTAAACTCCCAAAGTCTTATTTTATAGCAGGACAATATGTTGAGGCTAAACAAACATACCCTATCACAAACCCTGCCACTGGCGAGTTTTTAGTCAGCATGTCAGCATGTGATGCACAAGAAGTCAATCAAGCTGTGCAACATGCCAGAAATACATTTCAAAGCGGGGTGTGGTCACGATTAGCTCCACGTGAACGTAAACAGAAACTCAAAAAACTTGCAGAACTGATTCTTGAGCATGCTGAAGAACTTGCCTTACTTGAAAGTCTCAATGTGGGCAAACCGATTCAAGATTCACTCAATGTTGATATTCCCGGTGCAGCATTCTGTTTTGAGTGGTATGCGGAAAGCATCGATAAAATGTATGATGAAATTGCCCCGACCCACCACGATCAGTTGGCGATGATTTTTCGTGAACCCATCGGGGTTGTTGCAGCTGTTGTGCCGTGGAACTTTCCACTGGATTTAGCGAGTTGGAAACTTGCACCTGCATTGGCAACAGGCAATTGCGTGCTGTTAAAGCCTGCTGAACAATCTCCTTTTACGGCACTTAAACTGGCAGAACTTGCCCAACAGGCAGGAATCCCAGATGGTGTTTTGCAAGTCCTTACAGGCTTAGGGCAAGTCACTGGACAAGCCATAGGACGCCACCCTGATATTGATTGTTTGGTCTTCACAGGCTCGACGGAAACAGCCAAAAAGTTTTTAGTTTATTCAGCTGAATCCAATATGAAGCCTGTTTGGCCTGAAACAGGCGGAAAAAGTGCCAATATTATCTTTGCAGATGCAAATATTGATCAAGCCCTTGATAAAGCGATTTTTGGGGCTTTCTATAATCAAGGTGAAGTGTGTTCTGCAAATTCGCGTATATTATTGGAACGCAGTATTGCACCACAATTTATTCAAAAATTTGTCGAAAAAGCCAAAAATATCAAGATTGGGCATCCACTTGATCCCAATACCCAAATGGGTTGCTTAATTGATCGCCAACATGCCAACAATGTACGACTAGCAATTGACCAAGCTAAGGCACAAGGTGCTGAATGTCATAGCATTACTTTAAATTTAGATGATGATTTAGATCAAGCAAGCTATATTGCGCCAACAATTTTGACTGGCGTTACAGCAGAATTCGATATCTTTCACCAAGAGGTTTTTGGTCCAGTGGTGAGCATCACGACCTTTGAAACTCAAGAAGAAGCAATCGAACTTGCTAATCACTCAATCTATGGACTTGCCGCTTCGATCTGGACGCAAGATATCCAAAAAGCCATCATTCTTTCCAAGCAACTTTTAGTTGGGACTGTATCCATCAATACCGTAGATGCTTTAGATGTCTGCACACCTTTCGGTGGATACAAGCAATCTGGCTTTGGTCGTGATTTATCGCTACATGCAATCGATAAGTTTACTCAATTAAAGACTACTTGGATTCAACTTTAAGCCATCGTTTTTATATGAATAGATGCGATGCATAGCGCTTAGGTAACATCAGAATGTAAGTATAGCCTGCATGATGCTTTTTCAAATTTAATCTGACAGTTTAATCCAATTATAGTGACTGTCAGATTGATATTTATTTGAAGAATATTAATCAATTAACGATATAAAATTTTAATATAATTGAAAAGAGTTGAGCCTTTTATGATTTTTGTCATGTAAAATTCTTTAAATTATATCCACTATTGCTACAATATCCTACTATAGAGACAGTGTTATAGCTTTTAATCCCCACCTCTAAAACTAAGTTAAAGTCTTCAATCTATTTTCCCTATTATGATCCATCTCTATGACCCATACTTTTTCAGACCATCCTCAAATTCGCCTTGTTTCTAGTTTTGACGAACTGATCAAAACAGCATTTCAAGGTGATACCAATGCAATGTGTTGGCACAGAAATTTAACGGGCGATTTTAAAGAGATTGTGTCTAAACTCGAGTTAAAAGAAAATATTACTGAAGTTTCTGAGGAAGATCTTTTTGCTTTAAAACTTACTGAACAAGGTGAACTGGCAAGAGAAATCATTTTAAAAGATATAAAACAATTAACGCTGCTTGGTGCTTCGCCTACACTAAACCTCATTCAATATTATGAACGTGATGAGGAATTAGAATTCATTTCAACTGATGTTTATTCCTTCCATGTTGACCGCTCTCCGATTGAAACAGATACTTTCTTATGCACTTATCATGGCGCGTCTAGTGATATTCTACCAAACGCTGAGGCTGAGCAAAAAATACTTATTCCTGAAATTCGAGAAAAACTTAAAGCACTCCATGATGGGTCAGCAGCAGAGTTTGAAAACTTTTTAAAAGACTATTTTTTTGATTTACATTATCAGCCTAAACCCAACGCCGTACCGATTAACTTAGGCTTAGGTCATCTTTGGCGTTTAGCCGTTGATCATCCAACACAGCAAGTTTTGCCTTGTGTTCATCGAGCCCCAGTCGAAAGTGATGGAGAGTATCGCTTGTTGTTGATTTGTTAGGGGGGCGTGTAGGATCAAGTCAGAAGGTAATATACTTCAATCATCGGTATAGTAATTTATACCTCGATTTCCTTAAATTACTCCGCAATAAACCTTTTTTACTTCCTAAGCCCCTTTCAAAATATACCTTATAAGTTGAATTATTGAAATTTGAGAGAATAAGTTATAACTATCGCATGTTCGACCAAATGCAGAAGCTTGAATATATCCCCCAACATCTTTTTCCTTACCAAGTTTACCTACAGCAGTTTCTCGCCTATCTCGTACGCCTGTATTTTCCAAATCTGGAGTAAAAATAATTTATAAAAAGACAGAATAGATTCAATATATTAAATTTTTCAAATAAAATACGATTATTCTATTCTGTGCACTCAAAGTCAAAAAATTACATTTGCACTGTAAAAACTATAGTACTTCCACATTACCTAATGGTACTTTTATATTACCTACATATTCTTCAATTAAATAAGAACAACCTGAATTAACATTTATTGCTAGAAAATAATTTTTATTTTCTTCAAACTGAACTTTAAAAATCTTTGTTTTACAGAACTCTGTTCTAGCACCATTATTATAGCTGTATGTCATGGAGATTAGAATAGGTCTATTAGCTGGAACTTTAAACTCGCCATAATTTAAATTATTTGTTGGGACATTAGGCATACCCAAACTTTTAGGAGTATATTCAAATTTTGTTGCTCCTAACATACCTGATGTCTTTACACTCGTGAAAGCATCTCCTTTATCTTTATCATTTTTTATATCCTCTTTTTTGATAGAGTTTGGAAAAATTCGTATACTTTCACCTAACCCATAAAAAACCCGAACATTTGCAGTTTTACCAGTGACAGGTTCTTTATATCGAACTCCCTGATTTAAGATTGAATCATTTATTTTATTTATACTTGCACAACCAGTTGCAAATATAAATAAAAAAATTAATAATAGGTGTTTTTTCATAAAGACCTTCTTGTATTTTTCCATATAATCAAAATGTCAAATATTTAAAATCATTGACTGCATTTTTCTTGCTGTAATTTATTTAGTAATACGATTTGATTTTAATAACTTTCAATCAAATCATCAAGATTACCTGTAAGGCTATGATCAAATAATGCCAGCGGATTCAGACTCAATAATGCAGCCGCTGCATTCATTGCATTACCGGTACTAGCTATTTTTTTCTGTTTTTTTAAGTCATCTAGATTAACTAATGTACTTTTAAGAGTATCCTTAACCTGATCACAGTTCGCCATTTTAGACAAGTCTGCCGTTTCTGTATTCTGGTGTGAAGGTTGAATACTATTGCATGCAGTCATAATAAAAGAAAAACTAAAAATAATGAAATTTTTTGTCATAAATTAACTCCAATAATGTTAAAAATATTAATCTTTTCAAATTTACTCACATTATTCCTCTTGTGATAAAAAATTATCCTGAACAGCAACCTGCGCAACTTGTCCACTCTGAACTGTACTTGATACATCACCTGTAGTCGCTCCAACGCCAGAGGCGACTAATCCAGTGATTGCACTGATCGTACTTTTTTCATCTGCCGTTAAATCTTTTGCATCCTTACCATATAAGAAATTAGATAAAACTGGTGCGGCTGCCTCAGTTCCTCCTGCTGAAAGTCCAGCAGTCAATGCATCATTTCCTCCCGCTGCTGCAACTGCTGCACCTAGAACGGTATGGGCTATACTTTCTTCACATTGTTTTCACAAGTCATATTTTTCCTAATATTTTTCAATAGGTTTTTTTTAATAAATTCTACCCAAGATTTGAATACCTCAATCCATTATTATTATTTTTTTCCAAACAATCTCCCTAAAAAGCTTTTTGGTTTCCAGTTCGGGTCTAAAAAGTCGTAATGATAATCGTAATGCTCTAAAGGTTTTATTGGCATAAGTTCCATTGGAACAAGCGGATTATCTATTTCTATCTCAAGTCCATTCATCCATGCCAATTTGGTAAACATAACTGGATGATGTGACCAAATTTCTCCACTAAACTCTTCGCCAAAATCTTTGTTGTATGCTTTGTGTACTTTTGGTTTTAGTAAAGTCTGTATAATATCTATAATTTTATCTTTATCCTTATGATAAATTGCATCATATACACCAAATTCAAACTCTACTACTTCTCTTAATTTATTAATTTTTTGGTTGGCTATGTCTTTTATTCGTTGATAATCTTCCCAATCATGTCGTAAAACTGCCTGCATAGCATGAGTACGATATCTTGGATCATCTTTAGATGGTTTAAATTTTGCTTCTTCATAACTAGGCTCATAGTCACCCCAAAGTAAATGAACTGTATCAAGATTAGCAAACTTTTTAATCACTTCCTCACTGTCAGATAAAATTGGAAAGATAAACTCATCAGGAGTAGACATTGTATAAGAGAATCCACCAGGATATCTTGCACTTTCTACCCTTAATAAGCTTGACACATAAAACCATTGTTTTAATTGCTTTACATTTTGCTCAAAAATATAACTTTTAAAGCCATTATAGATACAATATGTTGCTAAAGACTCATAAACTGCGCCTTGTTGCTGATTTTTCTTTAGCCTTTCAGTAATTAAGTTAACTTTATTTTTGTCGCCATCTTCATAAAAAATTTCTAGGCTTTGAAATTGATTTAATAAATTATATTTCATCATTTTGCAACCTTATTACCAAGATTTAAAGTAACTGCACGCCCTTCATTAACACCAAGTACAATCTTATTGATTGGTTTACTTTGCTCAACAGCATCGCTTATTAGTTTTGCCGTTTTAATAGCATCAGGGTTATTTGTACGAGCTAATACACTTGTTCTACTCTTAATCCATTTGTCTGACATCTGAACACCGATATCATTCGGTGAGTTTTTGTTATCACTTAACTTTACTGAACCTCTTTCTTTTAAAGGCTTTACTTCAACAACATAAATTTCGCCATTCTTCATGTAAACACCATCAAAACAATTACTTCCACACTTACTTTCAAGTTTTGTATAACCACTATTCTTAAAGTAACTATCCGCAATTTCTTCTCGTAAAATACCAGATTTATTATTATCTGTATTATTGAGTAATTGCTGTTGTTTATTTAAAACTTCTTTTGGCGGATCAATAATTTTCCCATTTTCAGTAATTTGCTTCGCACTAATATTTCCTGATGTTGAGGTTTTGACTGAAGGTAATTTTGCAGGATCATTTTCTAATATTCGTTTAATACTAGTCAAGTTTCCAACTTGACCACCTTCGTATCCGAGTTTCTTACCCCCTATTGCACCTACACCTAAACTGGTAAACACTTCCACCTGTGTTCTTTGTGCATTCGCTACTTTTTCAGGATCTCCACTATTTAAGTCAATATAAGATTGTTCAATTGCTGCTGCTTGTTTCTTTAAGTTATTAATTTTTAAAAAATCAATAACTGCCTGCCCTTTCAGACGATTATTTTCCATTGCATCTGCACATGCAGAGCTTCCTAATGGACAATGTATTGCTGATACTGCTGTATCACCAAATGCATCAGCTATCATTAATATACCATCGGCAACGCTCCCTAAACCTTTGATAGCGCCTTGATCTATTGGATGTTTTACTTTAGATGAAAGCCCATTGAAAAATTCATTAACATTTTTGCGTAAATCATCTCCTGCTAAAGAGTTATTCTCCACCGCATTCTGCGCAACTTGACCACTTTGAACTGTACTTGATACATCACCTGTAGTCGCTCCAACGCCAGAGGCGACTAATCCAGTGATTACACTGATCGTACTCTTTTCATCTGCCGTTAGATCTTTCGCATCCTTACCATATAAGTATTGCGCAAGTTTTGGTGCTGCTGCTTCCGCTCCACCCGCTGAAAGCCCAGCAGTCAATGCATCATTTCCTCCCGCTGCTGCAACTGCTGCACCTAGAACGGTATGCGCTAAAATATGCGCTGTACTTCCTTCTGCATCCTTAGATTTAAAGTATTGACCTATCTCATAACTTGCTACAGGACTTAATGTTGCTGTCGCTATGCCTAAACCTGAACTCGTAGGCGCTGACAATCCTGTTGATATCGTATCAACCAATACACCTAGTTTTTGATAGCTTAGATTTGGTCTCAGTGGAAGTCCTAATATTCACTATTAAAACTTACAAAAATAATTTACTGGCTCTTATAATTGGAATATTTTATCCACTTAATTTCCAAAAATTTACTCTTAAAAAAACCTCTAAAATTTTAGAGGTTTCTTGCATTAATCATTAAATTCACCCATACATGACTGTATTTCATAAATAAACTGCGTTTTTGCTTTTCCTTGTTCATCTAGATTTAATATAAACTTCCTCCAATCACCACCTGTATGTGACTGCATTTCATCATGAAGTTCCTGGCTAAATTTTATAATCAAATCGTAATTAAAATCTGGAGGTAAATACTCTGTATGATTGCGAAAGAAAAATACCCCATATTCAGACCACCCCTCATCAGGATTAAATTTGTATTCGAATCTCCATGAATCATAATCAAAAGGTCGATATTTATGTACTTCTTGTACAATTTTATTCAATATCTCAAATTGCAATTGCATTATTTACCACCACCTGCTTCATTTTTAAAGACTTGCTCAAACTCCCCCATCAACTTTAAATGTTAATCTTAAGCTCTTAGGTCTTAATGAGCTAGGGCAGAGTAAAACTTGAAGTGCGACATAAACCACCTAATTAATTTAAAGGGTTTATGGAGTATATAAAATTGTCATACCATCATCTTAACTTTGAAGATCGTACTGCATTAATGCTTGAGTCAAGAAAAGAAGGCTTTTCAGCCAGAAAATTTGCTGAACTCATTAAAAGACATCCTAGTACGATCTATCGTGAGCTTAAAAGAAATAGCATCAATGACGTTTATCAAGCTCAATATGCTTCTGATAACACTTTTGCTAGACGTAGACGTGGTCACAGAAAACTCAAAATCGATTCAATCCTCTGGAAATTTATTGTTGAAGCGATCCGTTGTTTATGGTCTCCTCAGCAAATAGCAAAGCGTTTAAAGACATTTCCTGATTTGGATCAAACAATGAATGTAAGCCATACAACGATTTATTCAACGATACGAGCATTACCCAAGGGTGAGTTGAAAAAAGACTTATTATCCTGTCTACGTCATGAAAATAAAAAGCGAAAAGCTAACGGTGAACCTAAAAAAGATTCTATATTACAGGATATTAAAACTATTCATGAGCGCCCAGCCGAAGTTCAAGAAAGAAAAATACCGGGTCATTGGGAAGCTGATTTAATTAAAGGTAAAGACAATAAAAGTTCGATAGCAACACTTATTGAACGAAATACACGGCTCTGTATCTTGGCAACATTACCTGATGCAAAGGCAGAATCAGTGCGCAAGGCTTTAACTGAAGCTCTGAAATATTTACCTGCAGAACTGCGTAAAACGTTGACCTATGACCGTGGACGTGAGATGTCAGAACATAAAATACTCGAAGAAGATTTAGGCATAGATGTATATTTCTGTGACCCACATTCACCCTGGCAAAAAGGCACATGCGAAAATATGAATGGTTTAATTAGGCAATATTTACCTAAAGGGATTGATTTAAATCAGGCAGATCAGCATTATTTAAATCAAGTTGCCATGTCACTGAATACTCGTCCTAGAAAGGCGTTAGATTGGCTTACACCATTAGAGAAATTTGCTCAGCTTGTTGATTATCATATGGCTTTTGAAACTGTCGCACCTCATGTTTGAATTCGCCTAGAATCACTTCTCATAAACATAATTTTTATTTTTTATTTTTTATTTTTTATTTTTTATTTTTTATTTTTTATTTTTTATTTTTTATTTTTTATTTTTTATTTTTTATTTTTTATTTTTTATTTTTTATTTTTTATTTTTTATTTTTTATTTTTCAAATATATTTATATTAATTTTATATTTTATTTTCTACAGATTAAAATATGAGAGCTGTTAAGCAAATAACAGCCCTTTTTATTAATATCTACTATTCATGTAACAAATTTAAAAAATCATCAAAATTATTAGCTACATTATTAACAACCATAGAACTTGCTCCATCTTCATAATCAACAAAGTCATCATGATAAACCAATACTATTTTGGGTTCTGTACCTTCAATATTATCTCTATAATCAAAACAAATATAGTCACCATTTGCGCATATTCCAAAAACAACTAGATTTTTTATACCATAATTTTCAAGATCATTTACATTACTCTGATTGCTTAAAATATCACCATCCAAATGATCAGTTTTAAAACTTAAAAAATTTAAATCCCGCTCATCTTCTTTTTTATAAATATTTTTAAAATCAAAAATATTTTCAACTGGAGATAAAGCATCATGATCTTTTATTAAATTAATATAACTTGTAGGAAAGTTATATCCTAAAATACTCTCAACTTCATGTATTATATCTAAGGATACTTGTCCATTATCATCATAAATACGCATCTTATTTTCCTACCTTAATTATTACCACTTGATAAAGAATTTTGTCCTGTATGAGGTACAGCTTTATTCGAATGAAATTCAGCTGGAACTAATTGCATATTTTTTGGTGATGATTGAGCATTGTGGTCCCATGTATAACCATCAATTTGAGATTCTCCTAAACGCAATTGCACTAATTGACTATATGAAAATTCAGAATTTTAGCAATCCATTAAAAAAATAGTATTTTAAGGGAGTTCATAACCAGAATTCTTCATATTTTCAATAATTAGCTCATCAAACTGTTCATCACTTATTCCTCTTATTGATTTTATACTTCTCCAATTCCATATTAATGGTAAAACTTTGCTGTCTAACATTGTAAAATGAGCTAAAAACATATCTGCTAAGTCATATTTATCTAAAATATTATTCTCTAAAAGAAATGAATTGAATACTTCACTTGGCCTTTTACCACTTAATATTTCATTAAAAGATTCACTATTTTCCGAATATGACATATGTTACTCCTCCACTGCTTTCAATTTCTTCAACTTTTGTATAACCATGGGCGAATTCAAACATGAGGTGCGACAGTTTCAAAAGCCATATGATAATCAACAAGCTGAGCAAATTTCTCTAATGGTGTAAGCCAATCTAACGCCTTTCTAGGACGAGTATTCAGTGACATGGCAACTTGATTTAAATAATGCTGATCTGCCTGATTTAAATCAATCCCTTTAGGTAAATATTGCCTAATTAAACCATTCATATTTTCGCATGTGCCTTTTTGCCAGGGTGAATGTGGGTCACAGAAATATACATCTATGCCTAAATCTTCTTCGAGTATTTTATGTTCTGACATCTCACGTCCACGGTCATAGGTCAACGTTTTACGCAGTTCTGCAGGTAAATATTTCAGAGCTTCAGTTAAAGCCTTGCGCACTGATTCTGCCTTTGCATCAGGTAATGTTGCCAAGATACAGAGCCGTGTATTTCGTTCAATAAGTGTTGCTATCGAACTTTTATTGTCTTTACCTTTAATTAAATCAGCTTCCCAATGACCCGGTATTTTTCTTTCTTGAACTTCGGCTGGGCGCTCATGAATAGTTTTAATATCCTGTAATATAGAATCTTTTTTAGGTTCACCGTTAGCTTTTCGCTTTTTATTTTCATGACGTAGACAGGATAATAAGTCTTTTTTCAACTCACCCTTGGGTAATGCTCGTATCGTTGAATAAATCGTTGTATGGCTTACATTCATTGTTTGATCCAAATCAGGAAATGTCTTTAAACGCTTTGCTATTTGCTGAGGAGACCATAAACAACGGATCGCTTCAACAATAAATTTCCAGAGGATTGAATCGATTTTGAGTTTTCTGTGACCACGTCTACGTCTAGCAAAAGTGTTATCAGAAGCATATTGAGCTTGATAAACGTCATTGATGCTATTTCTTTTAAGCTCACGATAGATCGTACTAGGATGTCTTTTAATGAGTTCAGCAAATTTTCTGGCTGAAAAGCCTTCTTTTCTTGACTCAAGCATTAATGCAGTACGATCTTCAAAGTTAAGATGATGGTATGACAATTTTATATACTCCATAAACCCTTTAAATTAATTAGGTGGTTTATGTCGCACTTCAAGTTTTACTCTGCCATGTCTTTGAGCAATTTTTCCTGTCCAAGTATTTAGTGCAGCATCATTAGGTGACATACCTTTTGCTAAATTAGCAGAATATTGTGCTGTATTAACACTATCGGTTCCTGAAATCCATGCCCCACGTATTTTATTTACTTGTATACCCTCCTGATTCAAACGTTGAATTGCACTACTAAACATATCAACACCAGATGCATTCATATAAGGATGATCAGGTGCTGATCTTATATCAAAACCTAAAATACCATTTTTATCAACATTAACAATTATCCCTGCTACACCTTCAGGATTCCCATACCTCATGGTTATAATTCCATTCTGATTTTTGAAAATAAATTCATCAGTAATATCAATTTTTGGTTTAGGAATAGTAGTACTACTTGAAGAATTACTCTTTGATTCTAAATCACTAAGACCACTATTTTTATTTGAATCACTTCCCACAGCCATAGTCGCCCCAATAACTTCAGATTTTCCTACATCTCCATTTGCATCGGGCTTTCCAGTCATGGTAGTTGCTCCACCATTGACATCAGGTGTCCCAGCTACCGTTGCAGGTTTTGGTGTTAAATGATCATCGACGTTTTTAACGACTTCTTGCAGGGCTTTACCCGTTTCAGTAGTCGCTTTCTTCCCAACTGCACCAATACCAGCTCCACCTATCAACTCACCATATATTTGTGCTTCAAGTCTCGCTTTCTCATAGTCATCTTGTTGCATCTGGTATAGATCTAATGTGGTCGTGTATTTTTCTCTATTAATCGCTTCAGCATCTATAACTTTTTGCGCAATTTCTGGGGCGTTTTTAATAACCGTAGCTGTTGTATCTATCGCCTTTTGAGTACTTTCAGCAGGTTTTTCAACAAAATCAACAATCCCATTTAATATATTCCATCCTGTTTCTACAGCACCTTCGATACCTGTTTTTAATCCTTCAACAGTTCCTACAGCTGTACCCGCATCACGTTTTAATGGTTGAAGTAATTGATCACCAAGACCAAGTTCACTACTTTTAATTGCCCCATGATCCTGAATAAACTCTTTTTTATCGTTGTAATTTGCTGATTTTGTATCCGCACTTCCTCCAAGAGTATTTGTTAGAAATACATCTTTATTTTTAAAATCATCTGGCGATGCAGTAAAACCTTTACCCTCAGTATCTATATAAGTTTTAGCCTTTTCTATTTCAGAATCAGTTAAATGACCTGCATATGTATCCCTTGTTGCCTCGACTCGAATCGTTGGAAATGCACCACCATTTGGTGCAGTGATTTCTAAGTTAGGTAACCCATCACTATTCAAATCACTTACAGAAGTGTTGGCAGTTTTAGCACGTAAATATTGATAGCCTTCTTGATATTTTGATATTTCTGATTCAGATAGACTCCGATCAATACTATTTTTCCACCCTTCATCGATATTGTATAAAGCGCCTCGGGTTAAGATTGTTTTCGCATCATCTTCACTAATTCCTTTTTCTTTTGCATATTCTTTCGCTAGCTTTTGAATGAGATTAACTTCTTCTCGATGCAACTGACGATTATTTGAATCGACATTTACTGCTGTGCCTACAATTGACGTATTTAATCCAACCACAGTTCCTGCACCAAATAGTGCCAAACTGCTTACACCGTTAACAACTGCCTCTGCGCTATCAGTTTTCATTCCTTTTTCAGTCAATGTTTTGACCATATTTTCTTGAATTTTATTTAGTGTAGGTGCAGCTGCTGCAATACCACTTGTTGTTAAAGCACCTTCTATTGAACCTGTACTTAAAGCACCAATAGCTGTATGCATTGCAACTCGATAAACTCCTCCTTCATCCCATTTTTTTGCTTCTGCCTCATTTCCAAGTAATCTTTGTTTTAATGCTTGTTGTTGTGCATAGTCAGCTACAGCCTTAGGCGCATTCTCTCCAAACTTCTTCGTCACTTCCATCTGCAAATTGATTTCACTTTGAACCTTGTCTTTATCAAAGTTATTTTTTAACGCACCACTATTTTCTCGGGCTGTATCTGTTGTCACACTGGTCAAGATGTCTGACTTGATCTGCTCAGCGGTTTTACCTGTTAATGCTTGCTGACCTTGTTCATCTCGAATGGTGATATTTGTCGTATTGATACCGCTCTTGGTCACACTACTGTCTTTATCACTGTCTAAACCAAAACCGATCGACTTACTTACACCTGTAGTCGTGGATGCATGCTGATCAATTTTGTTTGGTGTAGAAAGTACAGTATCAGGGGTTTTACCACCTTTTTCATCGCTTTTGCCTGCATTAAACCCTGCACTTAAGCTAATACCTTTGGCATCATACTCACTGACATTACGAATATCTGAATGCGTCAATGTGCCTGTATCCAAAATATTTTTCTTTAAGTTTTCAGCAGTTTGTGTCGAGGTAATGATCGCTCCTTTCAAATCAGTATTATTCTTCACCTTGATCTGATAACCATCATCTCCAGCGAAAACTCCTGACTGTTCGTTTACCGATGCATAATTGGCATTTACATTCGACTTACTAAAACTGCCTGATGCATTAGCACCATTGGTTCCGACACTAACTTGCCCTGAGATATTTTGTTGCTTGCTTTGATAGGTTGCTTTGTCTTGTAAGCTTTCGATATTTAGTTCATTGGCATCAATCTGTACACCTTTACCTTGTACCTGACCACCAATAATATTGGTTGCATTTCCACTACTGATCGTGGTTGAACTGTCTTTAGAACCAATATGACTGTTCACATAACTGGTGTCTGTCCCATTGCCTTTGCCTTTTCCAAGATTTCCTCCAGCAGTGACCCCAAACCCTGTTTGATTACTGACTGAAACCCCTGCATTCCAACCTGCACTCTTGTTGCCAGACGCTTCAATGGTTTTTTGTTCAGCCGCTTTTATGTTGACATCATGATCGGCTGCCAAATGAGTCCCTTGCATACCCACAACATCCGAACCAATGATATTGATATTGGATTTTTCACCTGCGCCTGTGGCAACAATATTGGTTTTGCCACCTGCATAAACTTGACTTTGGCTGGCTGTACTACTTTGTGTCTGACTAAATTGAGTATTTTTCTGCTCTCCGTAAGTCAGACTTACGCTGACTTCGACATTTCCATTCAGCTTACTTGCATCCGACAGTGCACCTTGTAATTTGCCTAAAGCCTGTCCCGCTTTATAAGCATCAAAACCAGCATTGGCTGCTGCCATGGCATTGACACGATCATTCTTACTCTGACCCACTTGCTTGCTTGAATCCACTACGGATTGCACTGCACTGACCACTGGAACATTCACAGCAAGGGTTAAGCCCTTTTGCTCCATTTCATATTTATAATCACGGGTACTTTGTTCTTTTGCAGCTTCAATATTGACTTGTTGTGCCAATATATTTACATCGCCATTTTGTGAGGAAACCGTACTTCCCGTCTGTTGGTAAGTTTTGCCTGCAATGATATTGGTATTGCCATTTAAACTGCCAACCATTGAACCTGTGTTGGTCGATTGGGTATTTTGTTGTTCTGTCAGCTCTTTCTTTGAACCTACACTAAAACCAATCCCACCACTCGACATCAACCCAGATTTTTTAACGCTCGACTCTGAATAATCTAAATATTTATTTTCAGCACCCGTAATACTAACATTCTCTTTCGCCTGAATCTGCGTGAGTTCATCTGAAATAATATTACTGCCACGAATATTGATATTGTTGGCATCAAGAATGACATTTTTACCATCAATTGTGCTAGCAATCGCTTCATTACTCATGTTTCGTACGCGACCTTTCTCTGTAGTCGTGCTAAATGTACTCTTGTCTTTGGTTTTATAGGCAGTCTCTGAATCTGAAAGTTTTCGACCCTCAGAAATATCGATCTTCTGTTGTGCTGAAAGTATCGTTGAACCTTGTTCACTAGAAATTTGTGAACCTTTCACTGATATATTTTCAGCTTGAAAACGTGTATCGCCAGCACTCTGAATGAATGAACCAATATCTTGCTGTTTTTTATCATAGTTGTAGTTATCCTTATTGGTATAACCACGATTATTCACAGAAGTATTTACACCTTCTATGTTGAGATTTCCTTGCGTCTTAAGCAGACTCGAACCATTAAGGTTAATAATTTCAGTGCCTTTTAATGAAGTATTGCCACCAACATTAATCACCAAAGTAGTACTTAACGGATCTGTCTTGTAATCTGCTAAATTTAAAGACGAACCAACATAAAGCCCGGCTTGACGGTCAAAGCCCTCACGCGTAAATACGCTTGCACCGAGATTATTCACAGTGCTCTGAGTTGTACTATGTTGGTTAAAATCACCGCCAATATTAAGTTTTGCTGAATCAATTGCCTTAATCGTTCCACCAATATTATTTAAATCTTTAGTAGTATTGAGTTCAACACGGTTCGCCTGCATCCGCCCACCGAGTTGATTGATGCTATCTGCTGAGATTTGTAATGCTTCACGTCCAGCAATTGTCGCACTATTGAGTACATCGCCTTGTACATTCAATCGCACCTGATTTGCACTGACTAAGGTACCATCACCCTTTAAATCACTTGCACGGGCTTTTACATAGACTTGTGGTACCAGTGCCTTGGTCGTTGTACCGTCCGCAAGTTTAATGGTTTTTTCTTCTAACCACACAATATCAGTGGTGAGTTGTGCAATTTGTGCAGCCGTCAATGCAATCCCAGGACGTAAATTATAATTTTTAGCAAAGGTTAGACCATTATTCATTAAAGCCTTATATTGGGCTTCATCATTTGCATAACCTTGTAAAAATCTAAATCCTGTCAATTGCGCAATTTGATCTTGAACCAATCGTTGTTCGTAATAGCCATCTCCCAAGCGTTTTTGTTTCAATGCTGGGTCAAGATCCATCGCATCTAACATATAGTCCGAAGACAACCATTGTTTATAGTTGATAAATGCTGGATCGGTTTCTACTAAATATTTTGATTGGCTCTCTGTATTCGTACTAAAAAGTGCATTGCTTGGCAAGCTCATGAAGTCCATAGATACACTACGGATTTCAAGATCACCTTGACCTTTGACCCCTGTTGTTTGCGCTGCATTTGCTTGTAATTTTTCAGCAGAATCCAGAGATTGAAGATTTTGCGCTTGTGAGTTGACCTGCGCTTTTTCTCCAGAGTTCACATCTAATTGATCAGGTGTATTGGGTGTATTTGTTTCTTGACCATTTGCAGTAACGGATTGCCCAGCATTTACATTTATATCGACCTGTTGACTTTGTTGTTGACGATCTACCAATTGCTCTGGGGTATTAACAGTATCTGTGGTGATAGTTGCATGATTGCCTGTACTCACCGCTGAAATATTCTGATTTAAGGTATGATTTTTAACATTCCCCAACCATTGATTCACAGGCAAATCAATTTCTTTAATTTCATCTGCAGGATTATAGGTTTGTGACTTATTCCACTTACGTTCGTGATAGCGTTTAAAACCGCCACGCCAATTCGAATAAGTATATGTACTGATCCCAGATTGTTTGAGTATTTGCTGACCTTTACCATCAATATTATTTACAGCCTGTGCAAGCTCAGCATTGAGTTTTCCACCAGCAAGTACATAACTCTTATCATTTTTAAAAGCATCAGCATAAATATTGAGATCACCACCAGCAATAATTTCTGCTGGAGCAGAAGTCACAACCTGACTTTCAAACTTGGTTTCTTTAACTTCGTACTGTGTCCATGCTTTTATTTCCGTATTATCAAATTTTAAATTATAGGCTTGAATTGCCTCATCTAATTGTTGATAAGCAGTTTCGTCACTCGAACTCCATGCATCTAAATCCTTTTTATATTGGGCTTGCGCTTGATCATAAGTCTGCTGATCTTTTTGGTATTGCGTATACGCTGTTTGATATGCTGCACATGCAACAGCATCATAACCTAAACCAACTTCACAACTTGACTGTCCTGTTGGGGGAACAGGTTGAACTAAGGTTGGCGCTTCAGGTGCATCTGTTGATGGTGGTGTAATATTAAAATATGCCCATACAGGATCTGACTTTTTGTAATTAACATTACAACTTTGCTCATCTCCAGTTCCAACACAGTTGACTGATTCAACATTCGGGATCGGCGTTTCACCCAGTTTAATATTTTCAGGCAACACATTTGGCGTCGTATCATAACGATATAGCCCTGCACGACTCCAATTTTTCCAATATAAATTTTCTACTGGGATCTTTGTCGTTTTGTCTTTAGGCTGGATATAAATTTTGTCAGTTACCCCACCAATTTGAACGAGTTTTGTTTCAAAATTTTGATTAATATTATTAATATTTTTTGCAATAAGGGTCATATCTCCCAATGACTCGATACGTGCACTTAAATTATTGACAGTATGTGCTTGTCCTTGGGCTTTTAAATCAGGGTTTAATTTGCCCCCAATCGTTAAATCTCCTGCACTGAAGATCCAAGCATTGTCTCTAGCACTTTCTTTAACAACGCCACCTGACTGATTGTTTAAGATTTGAATCCCTAAATCCATATCACCGCGTGATGCGATCACAGCGCCTGTACCGAAAGAGTTGGACTTGTTATCCAGAGTATTGGCTTGAATCGCAACATGTGTACCATAAATTCGTGCACCATCATTCCAAACACGATTGGCTTGAATATGGGTGAGCTCACCATTGATTAAGCCTTGGTTGTGTAGGGTATCTTGTGCAATCAGACGCGTCTCATTCGATGAAATACTCGCACCTGTTTGATTTTGAATATTTTTTGCATTGAGTTCAACTTTTTGCCCTGCTGTCAATTCAGACTGATTGATTAAATCCTGTTCTGTACTGAGTTTCAGTGTGCCATTCGCAGAAATTTGATCTGCTTGGGTATGGGTATAGCTTTGCTTTAAGTCGATATCGACATTACCCTCACTGACGATCTTACCTTTATTGATCAATTCATTGGCTTTCAGATTGAGTTGATTTTTTGCGAGTAACTCACCATCTGTATTATTTAAATTCAGCGTCTTATTCACTGTACCAATGCTAAGTGTATTCAAACTACTGATTGAACCCAATTGGTTGCTCAATTGGTTGTTGATATTCAATATTGCATTGTCGCTGGCGCGAATCACACCAGCTTGGTTATCGAGAGTTAGTGCATTGATTTCAATATTTTTAGCATCAAGCCCACCTAGTACAGTGCTATCTTTGGTCTGTGCATTGATGAATTGATTAGCGGTTGCGGTCAGTTTTTCACCTGCAACAATATGACTGCCTACACCACTGTTATTGATCGTATCCGAATTTAAACTGACATTTTGCTGTGCCTGAATTTGCCCAGCAAGGTTATCAATACGCCCATCCGATGTTTGCTGATGAATGTTTAAGTCTGCTTGGCTATTGATTTGACCGCTATTGTTATTGATATTCTGCGCAGCAATGTTGGCTGAACCAATTGCCGCAATATAACCACGAGTATTTTCAAGCTGAGTAATATTGAGCAGATCAAGACTACCTTGGCTGAGTATTCCAGCATTGTTACCTGAATTATTATTCAGCAAGGCATTTTGTTGTGTATCAATCTTAACTGACTGTTCAGCCTGAATTAAACCTGTTTGGTTATCCAATTTGCCTGTTTTTAAATCTACAGTTTTGGCAATGATTTTACCGTTTTGATTACTGAGCTGCTGTTTTTGGGTATCAATACTGAGCTGATTCTGTGTCGCAATCTGCCCAGCTGTATTATCTAAACCAACACTATTTAAACTTGCATTTTGTGCTGCATAAATATCCCCTTTTTGATTAAGCAACTGTCCTTGTGCTGCAATGTAAATATCTGATTTTTCTGATCTGATCGTACCTTCAGTATTATCTAAAAGGCGGCTTTGAATATCTAAATTTTTTCCAGCAAGCAATACGCCATTATTATTTTGAATATCCCCTTGAACATCAATTTGCGCTTGATCCTCTGAGTAGATCTGCCCTTGCTGATTGTTCAGTTGCTTGGCGTTTAAACCCAACTGATTTTTGCTATAAATCGTGCCTGTTTGGTTATCGATTCCACTCGCCTGAATATCAGCATCTGTACCCGCAAAGATTTCTCCCTTTTGGTTATCTAAATCCTGTTGAACCTGTAAAGTGAGTTTATTTTGTTCTGAGCGGATTTTACCTGCGGTATTGTGAATACTATTGGCTTGTATTTGTACGTGTTGATTGGCTGCAATAGTACCAGATTGGTTGTTGAGTTGATCTGCAACATTGAGATGTAATTGATCTTTGGCGTAAACAGTACCATCAGTATTATCAACTTGTTTTACCGTTGCATTAAGCGCCTGTCCTGCAATCACTTTACCTTTTTGGTTGCTGAGATTTTGTGCATTCAGATCAATAGATTTACCTGCCGAAATTTCTCCCGCTTGGTTACTGATATCCTTTTGCACATTCAGTTTAAGTTGATCTTGTTGTGAACGAATTTGTCCTGCATTATTGATGACAGAACCAGCTATGAGATCAGTCAATTGTTCAGCAGCAACAACACCTTGAGTATTGTTTAGCTCAGTTGTTGCCGAAAGTTGTAATTGTTCACCAGCGTAAACCACACCCTCAGTATTATCTAAGTTGTTCAGTTGAATATCGGCACTTGCACCCGACTGAATTTTACCTTTTTGTGATGTAACGTTCTGCGCTTTTAGATTCAGATTTTTTGCTGCTGAGATTAAGCCACGGTTGTTCTGAATATCTTGAACAATTCTTAAATTGGAATTGGCATTTTCTGAACGGATTTGTCCTACATGATTCAATAAGTGCTGTGTATTTAGGTTTAGATTTTGTTCTGCTGCAAGGGTACCTGCACTGTTGTCAGTTGTACCTGAGACATTGAGATCCAGTTGTTTCTTAGCGTAAATTGTCCCAGATTGATTATTCAAATCTGTGACTTCGAGTTGTGTATCGGTACCTGAAAGCAGTTGCCCAGCTTGGTTTTCAACTTGGGCAGCCATGATATTAAGTGCATTTGCACTTTGAATACTTCCAGATTGGTTGTTTAAAGTTTCAGCAATGATGAGATTCGCATCACCAGATTCAGTCTGAATCTGACCTTTGTGATTATTTAGATTTTTTGCATCTAGTATAAGGTGCTGTTTTGCAGCAATTAAACCCTGTTGGTTAGACACATCTTGTGTTGCATGCAGTCCAAATTTTCCTGCTGCGTAGACAGTACCTGTGTCATTATTCAATAGAGTTGTTGCTATAACTGCATCACGTCCTGCAATAATTTTACCTGACTGGTTATCGAGTTGTTGTGTCACCAGTTTTAGGTCTTTGTCAGCAAGTGTTTGAATCACACCTTGCTGATTATTCAGCTTCGATATATTGAGCTGAGCATCACCAGCAGCACTGATCACACCAGAGGTATTATTCAATGTTTGCGCAACATTCACATTCAATTGCCCATTGGCATCACTTTGAATTAGTTGCCCTTGTTGATGACTGAGCTCAGTTGCTTTTAAATCAATATTTTGTGCGGCAGTAAGCGCTTGATCTAAATTGGTAATGCCTAGATCAAGTTTTAGATGGCTATTACTTTGGATCTTACTCTGTTGTCCTTGTAGGTTTTTTGCAGTGATTTTTAACTGTTGATCACCCGCATGTAAAATTTCACCCGCTTTGGAATTTAAAGTGTTGGTTTTAATTTCAGTATTGTCGGCATTAGTAATGATCTGACCTGCATTGTTATCAATCCGATTTGCCACATCCAGAATAAAATCATTTTTACCTGTGTGTTGAATTAAACCTTGGTCGTTATTGAGTTGTACTGTATTGAGATTGATCTGTTCTGCGCTATATTGCCCTTTTTCATTGTCAATATTTTGTGTTGCAATTAAATCCAATTGTTGATTTACAATGATTTTGGCATTGTTGGTCTTCAATTCAGTGGTTGCAATATTGATATTCTGCGCTTGGCTTTCACTTTGGCTTAAGTCTGTGCTTTGAGCTGCTTTAATTTGAATTTGTTTGCCTGATAAAATCTTACCTGCAATCTGTACATTTTGTGCATCAAGAGTCAATGTGGCATCAGCATTGCTCAGTTTCCCTTCTGAATCCAATCCAGCAGCCCATACCGCATTTTTATCACTGGTGATCGTATTTGATTGAACATTGATTTTATTTAGTGCCGCAAGCTGACCATATTGTTGCAACTGATTCACTGTTAAATCAGCACTATTGCCAGCATAAATTTGTCCCGTACTTTGTAACTGCAAGGCATTCAATTTGAGATTTTGCCCAGCAATCAAATGACCTGCTGAATCTTGCGTCGTACCATTATCAATTTGATCAACATTGATCGTTAGATCTGCCTTTTTCGCTTGAATTGTGCCTTGCTGATTATTTAGACTTTGTCCATTGAGTTGAACATTTTGCGCAGAAATCTCTCCCTGACGATTATCTAAAGTTTGGATAGAAAGCTCAGCATCCGCGTTGACTGAACCAATAACACCTTGTGAATTATTGGTGGTCTTAGAGTTTAAACTTAATCTATCTACTGCAAGGATTTGACCTTGGTTGTTATTAATCTCTGTTGAATTTAAATTGAAAGCCTTAGCACTTTGCACACGTCCCTGTGTATTATTCAGCTGAACTGCATTGAGATCAAAGCTTTGATTGGCATCAATCAAGCCTTTTTGGTTATCTACCTGCTGTGCCGTGATATTTATCACTTTAGCCGTCAATTTACCTTGTTGGTTTTCGAAATTTTGTCCATTAAATTGCAATTCAGGCAGTTGAATTTCACCGCTATTATTTTTAATACTGTCTCGTACATTTAAGCTAATGTCGGCATTGTTAACAATTGCACCCTCAATATTACTCATGTCTTGCGCAATCTGAATATTGCCTGCTTCGAAAGTTTTTGGTGTTAAATCTATTGGCGCAACTTCAACTTTACTCGAATCTTGTGCGGAAGACTGTTGCTCTGGATCCGTCACACTCGGCGTTGTTGTTCCGCCTGATGTTCCACCTGTTCCGCTACTCTCTTTCGTCGCCTGTCCAACCAAACCTTGAGTATTGTCTAAAGTTTTTGCATGAATATTCAGCTGTTGCTGACCTGTTTGCTCAATTTTACCTTTATTGTTGCTTAAGTTTTGTGCAGTAAAATCAATACGCCCAGCATTGATGACACCCTCATTATTGTCAATCTTGGCTTGCGCTTTGAGTTTAATTTCATCATTGGTCGCAATCAAACCGCTGTTCTGAATATTTTCAGCTTGAATTTGGATCTGATGCTGGGTACTGCTGATATTGCCACTATTCTTAACCTGTTGAGCTTCAACAATAATTTGATCTTTGTTAGCAATCATATTACCCGTATTGATCAAATCACCATTGGCATTCAAACTCAGTTGACTTGTAGTCGCATTGATTGAACCTGCATTACGTACACCTAAACCATTTTCAGTTCCCACCAAATAGATTTTTCCAGCATACATACCACCCAATTGACCAACATCAAGGGCAAAGTTAGGCTGAGATGTTGTATTAACACCACTCGTGGCTTTGGCAATTTGTGGTACAGATGGGTCTTGAACATTAATGTCATTTTGACCCAATACCGTTTTTAATTCATTGGCATATAAGCCTGCATTGACATTTAAAGCGCGCGCATAAATATCTGTATACGGGGTTAAGCTTCCATTTAAACCTTTTCCTTCAATCGTGACTTGCCCTTCACGTACTCGGAATGAATCAAGATAGCCTTGATGCATCACCGCCTGACCTGTAGTTAAGGTAAAGCGGTCTGCATTAATTACGCCACAGCCATCACAGACCAAACCTGATGGATTGGCAATGACCACTTGAGCTTGTTTACCTGCGACCTCCAAATAGCCTTTGAGCTGACTTGGATTGCTAGAATTCACTTCATTCAGAATAACCTTGGCTTCACCTTTGGCGAGCCATGGATTACCTTGTACCCAACCGCCCAATTGGGTTTGGGTATTGTTTCGGGCATTATTCAGGATAGCACCTTCTTGCCCCACATCAAATTGAGTATAGGTATTGCGAGATACACCGCCAGCGCTTGGGGTTTGAATATTGACTTGAGTCAATCCATTGCTGGTATTAAGTATGGTCGCTTGTTGTGAGTTTGGTGCAGACTTATCAGCCACAATATGACTTTCAGCGATCGTCGCCATAGGCAAGGTGTAAATTGCTGCCCCTAAGAGACTGACCACTGCAAAATTGACTGGATTTAGCTTTTTATAGGTGATTGAAGATGCACCAGTGATATCTTCTATTTCGATTTCACCTACAGCATGTGATTGTCCTGCTGTTTTTGTTCGGCTTTTTACAATCTCAGCAACTGCAATAAACATTCCACGCGCTTGGCTATAAATAACTCTATAACGGTTCTTATTCATAATGTCTGACCTAATTTTTTAATGTTTTTTCAATATCGAAAGTTGTATATGGATCTTGATGTAATGGATTAATACATCCAGTTCAAACTAAACCCTGTAGTCACATTGTCTGTTCTGTAGTGCGCTGGTTTCTTCAATGGCGTGCCAACAAAAACGTCATAACTGACGGATTTTAAAATTTGACCTCGCAATCCAAAGGCAGCCCCCATTAAACTTGTACCCAACAATGGATTAGGTTCGTGCGCAGTTTTTCCACCGACCTCACCAAAATCAATGCCGGTATACCATTGCATTGGAAGTCTAGACATCGAGCCACTGATTTCATTGCGGACTAAGAAGCCATTGTCTGCCAATAAGGTTTGTTCACCATCAAAGCCGCGCACGGTATAACGGTTCCCAATCGAAAAACGGTCTTGAGGTGTCAATGGTTTTTGACTATGTTGGGTTCGCCATTCAGCAAGATATTGCAACGATTGATTGCCCACCTTGAAAGGAACTTGCAGGCTGGCATTGGCTTGTAATATGCCAACATGGGTATAAGCCTCGCCAAATTCCTCTTCAGGTGCACGCATTGCATTAAATGCACCTGTTCCACGTTTATAGGTTAAATTTCCGTTTAAGGTTGCATTGGCTAAATATTCTGTATGATCTAAGCTGGCTTTCCAGCCAGCCGTTTTTCTGCGCTGCACTTCAATTTCTACATCATTGATGAAGTTTTGTGACTCTCTATACCAACCACCGACACTGGCTGTGGTTTTGCGTTTTGCATCTCGATAAAGTACACGCGATAAATCTGCGCCAATGAGCTTGCTTTTCCCACTATAGCTATAACTTTCACTGGCGCCTGCAACCGTCTGGTTATAGTCAGATTGACTATAACTGGTACTCAATATCCAGTATTTCAGCGGAATGCTATAACTTAAATAATAGCCATCTGTCCCACGCTTTCCAGAATCCCCACCACCTAAATCATGGTTATAACTGCCATAAAATAAATCATTTGCGGTAAACAGATGATCTAAAGATAAAGTCGCAGTTCCTTGATATTTACCTGTTGAATCTGAACCTGCATCATCAATCCCTAAATGAATGCGGTAAGGTTTTGATTGTTGCCATGCCAGTTCCAAGTCACTACAGCCTGGTTCTTTACGCTGTTCTGAAGGTTTAATCTTAAAATCAGCTTCAACAGTCGGTACACGTTTAAAGTTTTCCAACCCCTGTTCAATATCTCGAATATTTAAAATATCGCCAGTTCGCACAGGCAACGCATTAAATTTGTGTGCGCGCTTAGATGTTCCTTGAACAAATTGAATTTGATCGACTTTACCAGCGATGACTTGAAGCTTAATTTCACCTGATGCGATATTTTGTTGGGGCAACAGCATACGCGTTGTCACATAGCCATGACTAATAATACGGTTTTGAATCAAATCCAATGCTTGATTTAAACCTTGCACCCCGATACAGCGACCAATCAAATTATGCTCACCTTGAATCACGGGACGCATCGCGAAAGTAAATTGGCGGGCATCATCCCCAATCAATACAAACTTTTTAATGTCAAAACATAGTTTTTCACTATGTGACTGTAAATATTGTAGCTGTGGTTGTGTAATTAATTGTTTTTCTAATCCCGTCTGTACCACAGGTTCAGGTTGTAATTGCTTTTGTAATGCTTCATCACGTTGTTGTTGACGTTGAGTAGCATCTGTTTCCAAATTTTGAGGAAATTGTGGGTCTGCCGCGTTTGTTAGTGTTCCCAAAAGTATTAAACAAACACCCAAAGAAATTTGGTTTAATTTTAAATTTTTCATGTCAATAGTAATTGTGATGTATTTCACATTTAATTATTTCTAAATTATGACATTTTGTAAATACTCAAATTCATTATTTTTTCTCAAATCACTTTGACTTATATAGTATATTTTGATTAACAATTACACACTTTTGACAACAACAATGAGTCGATTAGACCTCTAATAATTGAAATATGTTCAATAACACCTTTAGACATTTAGGCAAGATCTTGAATGTGGTAATTCTTGATATGGCTAAGGTTTCTAAAGAATTTCTTAAACGATTGGATTGTATTGAGGAAGTCAGAAAGAATAAAACATTTACAGCACTGTCTGTAGATGCTTTCCCACCCATTCTTTCTTATGATGAGTTGGAAGCGATTGCTATGCCTCAACAACAGTTAGTTGAGAAAACTAGATATGATTAGACTAAATCTAATTTATGAAAGAATCTCCAAAAATGGATTTTTATCAATAATTGCAGCATTTGACTTCTTACTGAGGAAATCCACAAGATCGCCTTGGCGTTGTAACAACATAACAATTTCACGTAATGAACATAAAAAAATTGTTTTTTGACTAAGAGCATCTCTACATACAGACTCTACCGATGAGGCATAACCATTTGCTGAAATAAAAATTCCATTAGCATTTTGACGAAGAAACAAGCGACTTAGATGTGGTGAAAATTCGCCTATGCCAACTGGTGCATTAAGCCACTTCATTTAGACAAGATAAATCTGACCATTTAATTCAATCACTCCATCTATTTGCTCAACTACTATAGATGTATCTGGATCTCTACGGCGAAAATCTTCTCTAACTAGTATCCCATAAAATTTAAATAAATCGTTTAATATGCTTTCTAAAAGCTTACCTCTTTCATGTGGCTTCTCATCCAAGCCGAATAATGCCGAAAGACGGCGGTTAATAGCATCAATATCCTCTGATTTTTTTGTAGCTATGGCACGTTCTGCACGTGACTTTGCCATACGCTCTTCTCGTTCAACATCTCGTTCTTGTTTTATACGAGTGAATGTATCTTTTTTACCCACAGCTTCCCGAATAGTTGTAACTAAGCCTTTAGCTTTATATTGATCACCTTCCCAACACGTTTCAAAACTTTCAAACTCAACAACTCTCTTAATAATTTCACGGCGTGTGCCAAGCGCACTATCACCACGAGCATTGACTTTTGTAAGAATATTTCTAGCGATCTCATACTTTGTTATTGAGAATTTATTAACGGCAACTAACCGCTCAACTTCACCAAGATCATCCTGAGCTACTCCAGCACCACGAAAAAACAAAAAAACATCTTTCTTACTACGACATAGCAAAGGAATGGTATCGACTAGTGGCTGAGTATCTCGGGTAGATAGTGAAATGCTTCTGCCATCTAAATTATTCTCCAATAACCCTAATGATGAAAGTTTAATATCAAAGATAAATTAATAAATACATACTCAACAATATATTAGAAAATGGGCTTACTAAATAAACCCATTGAAATTATTTTATGCTTACGCCACCCAAACCCCAGAAACAACAAAGCCCCGATAATCGGGGCTTTGTCATTAATATTTGGCGGAAGCGGTGTCCGTATAACACTAGTCTTAAGCGATCCAAACCAATATTAAAAATTTATATTTTACAGCATCTTAATATTTTAATCATCCTAACCAGTCTTGTCTCTTCCTGCCATTTCCAGTATTTTATGAGGGGTAGGTTGTGGGGTAAATCAAGACATGCCAAAGAAATCTAAAGAGCTATCTGCGCTCAGTGTAGCAAAAATTAAAGCGACTGGACGACATTCTGTAGGAGGTGTTGATGGTCTTTGCTTAAATGTTGAAGGCAATTCCCGGGTCTGGATTTTACGTGCTGTAGTAGGTAAACGCTTAGATAAAGATGGCAAGTTAAAATCTCATCGCCGTGATATCGGGATTGGCCCCTACCCTGAAGTTTCCTTAGCGGAAGCTCGTGCCAAGGCCACTGAATTAAGACTACAAATACGAAGTGGCATTGATCCAATTGCACATAAGCAGGAACAACTTAAAAATCTTCATGTCCAGCAGCTACGGAACAGAACATTCATGGAGTGTGCAAAAGTCGTTATTGCCAATAAAACTCGTGAACTCAAAAATGAAAAGCATATTGGACAATGGTCATCAACACTAGAAACTTATATCTATCCAACGTTAGGTGATATTAGCATTGGCACGATTACCAAAGTCGATATTGCTGAGGTTCTTAAACCAATCTGGATTGAAAAAAATGAAACCGCCAAACGTATCCGTGGGCGTCTAGAAACTATTTTCGATTATGCCAAGGCTATGGGATATTTTGAAGGTGATAACCCTGCCGAATGGAAAGGTAATCTTGAGCCTATCTTAGGTAATCTAAAACAGGAATCACGCCCTCACCCATCTTTACCTTATGAGCAGGTGGCTGAGTTTATACAGCACCTAAGACAGAAAAAAGGAATTTCACCGAAAGCTCTAGAATTTACAATTTTAACCGCATGTCGTTCTGGCGAGGTTTTTGGAGCCAAATGGCAAGAAATTGATTTTAAGAATAAAATTTGGATTATTCCTAAAGAACGTATGAAAGCGGAAAAGGAACACCGTGTACCATTGTCTCAACAGGCAATTAATTTGCTTAATTCCATTCGAGAACATACTCAACTACAAGATTTTATTTTCCCTGCACCTCGTAGTGGTGAAATGCTTTCTGACATGTCGTTGACTACGCTGATCAAACGTATGCATGAACAAAAGCTTAAAGAAAATGACTTAGGCTATATTGATCCTAAACAAAATCGAGTGATTACAACACATGGGTTTCGATCTACTTTCCGTGACTGGTCAGCAGATAAAACTGATTACCCACGTGAAGTCTGTGAACATGTTCTTGCACATAAGTTACCAGATGAGGTTGAAGCTGCTTACCTACGTGGGGCTTATCTTGAAAAACGTAAAGGACTGATGAATGATTGGGCTGTGTTTTGTTCTAAAAATACTGTCGAATAATGGTTCGGACACTCAAACCTTAATATCCATTAAAATACCAATTTAAAAATAAACGTACCAAAAGTAATGTTATATTTTTCAGAGTTAGATGTATTCCCCTTAATCTAAATCAATCTCCATTGACGAATACCATGAAACAGGAACCAATCCTTTACCACGCCACTCTTCAACAAGATGAACATTTTCCAGTTTTCCCCATACCTCTTCACCAGCATGGTCTAAAACAATGATCTGCAAACGCCCTTTCGTACGCTCTCCAACCACATAATTAAACAGCGAAAAGACTTTTCGTACTGCAACAATATCTTCATTTTTCCATATAGGATCAAGTTCATCACTAAATCCTCGCTCTACCCTACGCACAGGGAAATATACTTGACTCGGTTGATCATAAATTAGAAGTGCAGGTACAGGGTGATTCGGAAGCGACAAAAAATATCCCTGCAGAGCAAGAGTTAAAGCTATGTGATATGCCAACCAATTAGCTCCACTTCCGATCTCCCAAAGAAAATCGTCCCTCGTCCCCCTAATAACTTTTACAGTTAGATCCTGAATAATTAAACGAATTGGTGCCTCTGGCCACTCTCCATCAAGCTTTGGGATTAAGCGTCCAGAAATATTTTGAATAGTATTTAGAGCATTCTCCAACTTTTGCTCGATCTCATGCTCCGACACAAATTTTAAAATATCTGCTATCTTAGATTTAAGTGCAACGACCTCCTCACTGAGAGCAGATGAAGTATCGGCTGTTTCATACAGCCTCAAAGCTTCTTGTAGTCGCCCCTGGAATCTTGATATCTCCTCACTTCGTGAAGTCACCTTGCGAACATCTTCCGACCGTCCTTCAAGGATACGGATTTCTTGTCGGACTATCGCCAGTTCACCCAACAATTGATCTACTGATTCACGTTGCCGAAGTGTTTCCCTACCTAAAGACTCTGTTACAGTGGGATAAGTACGTAAGCGTAACTCTATCCCCTCTAAAGCCTCACACAATTGATCAATTCTTGCACGACTATTAACGCTTGGCTCAAGAACAATTGCTGGTTTGGCTGTAGATAGGTCTCTTATCCATGATGATAAACTGAGCCTATCACGCTGAATACGTAAACCATTACCATACTCATCACTACTTTCATCCAAACGACGCAATTCCTGTAATCGTTGTCGCGATTGAGAAAGCTCTATCGCTAATTTGGACTCTGTACTACGTAATTCGGTCAGTTTAGTCATAATGACATCCATTGACTTCAATGTCGGCATGGCTATACGTGCATCATTATGTAATGCGGAACGTAAAAGATCTAATATTGAAAGCCAGTCATCTGGAATCACGGTATTAGATGGTAAAAGCCCATACTCAATTGCTAGATGGACCCATGTGGAACCCTCTCGTTGCCATGCTTCTCCAGAATTTTTACGAACTTTAAGTTCACTTTCTTTTCGTCTGAGTATACGTTGGAGACGGTCAAGTTCATGACGAGCTTGCAAAAGTTCGGGGCTAATCGCATTTAGAATATAGGGGAAAATTGTTTTCAGCTTTTCTCTATGTTCTGTCGTATCCGCCTTAAAAAACATTACGTCAGGGTTAGCAATGATATTTTGTGGCTGAAATAAGAATGCCATCAAATCTCGAAAACTAGGGCGAAATTTAAAACGATCTTCAGTTCCTGGTTCGAATTGCAGATTGGACAATCCAGCCAAACGATTCAAAATTGCCTTAACATGATCGACATTGTGATTTTTACTTTGAATTTCATTGGGTAATTGAATCTCAGGTGCTTCTATAACGAACATATCACCTGAACTCTTAAGTTCCCCTGGTTCCCGACGCGCAAATAGCTTTTGGCCTTCTAAAGTATCTACTAGTACACCAAACCATGAGCAAGTTTCACGAATCACACCAACTGGTATTGCACATTTTTCAGCTCCCAAACAATAATCAATAATAGGGATAACTGACGACTTTCCAGTTTTTGAAGAACCACTAATGACGTTGACCTTTCCAGGTTCAAATTTCACAATACGAGGTTCACCACCTTTTCGAGGCCATAAGATGACCTGTCTTAATTGAAAGTACATTAAAACTCCACTTTAAGAGTGCGCACAATTTGTTGGTCAGAAACACTTGCAAACCAATATCCTATCCTTTCACATGCCATACCAATACGTCTAATACGTTCAGGCAACAGAGGGACAGATTTGTCATCATTTAGACCAACAGCCCACAAAGTTGCTTCTGCAGGATCAATACGAATCAAGCTTGACTGCTCTGCACGCATTAGTGACTCTAGGGTACACTGCCGCAGCGCTATGGCACGATTATGAATAGCTATGAGATTCTCTCTCTTCTCCCCTAACTTACCTGCAAATAAGTGAAGTCCAGAAGCTTTCTGGGTACTCAACACAATCGCTAAAGTAGGAGCATGTAGAACTAACGGCAATATGAGAAAACTAAGAGGTAATGTGGCCGCTCGACCTTCAATATCTTGGAAACCTAGCCCGAATTTCCAAATAGCATATGCGCCCAATGCTTCGTTTTGTATTAAAACAGCTTCACTTAAAGCACTTGTCAAATTGGCATCCGTCACGATTCCTATTCCTTATTTAAAAGAGTTTTATACTCAACATGCCAACCAAGTTTTTTTCTATTCGCGAGATCATTGAATCCTCCATGTGTGAAATGTCCAGGCACTACACGGCTCTCAAGCGGCACATCAAGGACAGAACAGCGGTTATAAGTTGTCCTCCCTTGAATAACATTATCTTTATTTGAAAATGTATCTTTTAATTCACCTTGGATAGCTGCATGACGACGCAAGAGAGTATCTTCCCACTCATCAAAGCTATCCTCGAATACCAGCCCTTGTTCTGCCCATTTTACCTTGTCACCAATTGTTCGCATGTAATCACAGACCGCACGTAACTGCTGATCTTGTGAAACTTCAATTAACTGTAATTGTTTAATAAAAGTGGGGCAACTCTGCAAGATGGTTTCAATTTTGTCAGAAGGCAACCTCGTAGAAAAAGAAGTTAAATAGCCAAGAAGATTATTTCTTTGAATAAATGTATGAAATATCTTTCGAAAATCAGCGGCACAAATTATCGCTGGTTCATGGCTACGAATATATCGGTCAGCTCGCTCCTTAACCATCCCAATTGCAGATTCACAGATAACATCAATAGAGGCTGAAGGTATGGTAGGAGCTAATAGTCCACGCAAAGGCTCAACTGGATCATTGTCATCACTGACTATCTGGAATCCAATAATGAGAGCATTCTGATGAGCTTCGGTTGCATCCAAAAACTTTTGAACATGATTAATGCATTCTGGCAGACGTTTACGTGCTTTTAGCTTTCCTTTTACTAACTGGACGATAGCTTGCACTTCTTCAGGCTTACTCGCTAGGTGCATAGCCGAACTAACCCTTCCAGTTTTGGGTGGTGTGACATATAACTGGAATGAGGTTTTAAAAACATCTATTTTTCCAGATGTTAATAAGTCAAGCCAGTTTCCCAATGTCTTCCATAAGTCTTCTGACCAGTCAGCTAGCGCATTATGAGATAGCGCACTTTTACATTGTTCAAGAAGTAGGCTACCATCAGCAAAGTGAACAGCAATATCATCTAATACTTCAAGTGAGACACTCGCACTTTCTGGGCTATTGAGCAAATGGTAGCAAAGCCTAACAGGCTGAAGAGCAAACCCAAGATAAGGACCTGGTGCGCTATGTTTGACAATCATACTCACCCTATTTCAAATCTATAAATTCTCATGACATCCACCTAAAACGGCATATTCTCTTAATTTCTACATAATGTCCTAGTTAAACTAGGTTTATACTGTTTATTAAATTGAGATTACCAATCAATTAAAAGTTCGGCAATCTTTAAATATCTTATTTAATTGCTTTTAATCTAAATTAATATCAGAAGTATATATTGCTCAAAATAAATTAATACTATCACGTAATGTTAGATCCACGTATTAAATCGAAATGCGATACCCTTAGAAGTATTATTACCTCTTAAGATCAACTGCAATGGCATGAAAGTCATGCAGATCACCTGATTGCTTAATAATAACGAAATCAAGCGACTTAGGTACGAATGCAATTAAAGCCAGTGGTTCTAAAGATGATTGTACCGAACCATCAAAGTTGCCGTAGAGTCTACGATATGGCTTGCATAATCCACCCTGATTCAATGAACATAAATCAGGGGATGGGCATGGATGCTGTTCAATCCCATTTTTCCCAATCACTGACAGGTTTCATCATTGCTTGTACAGATTAAATGCCCTGTTTGTCTGTCAAATAGGCTGTACTTTGCTTGTAGGTTCGATTCATGATCGTTGAAGATCATTCATACTACTGAGCTTTTTTCAGCACAATAGACTAGTATCTCCAACACATCACATGGTTCTCAACTTTAACTCTACTTTCATCAAAACTTATCCACTGCTCGTCTTAATATTAATTCTAATATAAGAAATCAGTTCTTCATATTTGTAGTATAAAAAAAATAATGTAATATAATAAACAAATAAGTTTAGTATATTACATGAAAATATCCTTACTCATATCCTCATTGCCTACGCAGAACACAACCACTCGTATGAGAGTCTGGCGATCTCTCAAAGCAAGCGGCGCGGCAATTCTAAGAGATGGCGTCTATTTGCTCCCTATTTCTCATAGTGCAAAGTTTGAACCTATTGCTAATGATGTTATTTCAGAACAAGGAACTGCTTATATATTTCATGCAGAGCAACCCTTAAATCTTGAGCTTGCTCCTTTTTTCAGTCGGAAAGAAGAATACGATATCCTCTATAAACAACTGTCTGAATTAAGAGATCGGCAGACCAAAGATGAAAAGAAAGAGCTGCTCAAGCAAATCCGGAAATTAAGAAAAAGTATCGATGCACTGGTAGAAATTGACTATTACCCCGATGAGACTCAAGCACAGGTTTTAAATGAGCTATCTTCATTAGAACTTTCAATTGCACGTCTTGGTGAAGTGAATGAGCCTCAAGCAATACAAGCTCACATTCAACTTCTAGATAAAGCTAGTTATCAAAATAGAATTTGGGCAACACGTAAAAGACCTTGGATTGATCGCCTAGCCTCTGCATGGCTAATAAAGACATTTATTGATACCTCACCAACATTCATTTGGTTAGAAACACCAAGGGACTGCCCAAAAGAAGCATTTGGATTCGATTTTGATGGTGCAACTTTCAGTCATATCAATCATTGGGTGACCTTCGAAGTTCTTTTACATAGTTTTGATCTAGAAACACCCGCATTAAAGAAAATCGCTGAAATTGTTCATTACCTTGATGTAGGTGGGATTGAACCTCCCGAAGCAATCGGTATTGAAAAAGTTATTCAAGGAATTCGAAGTCAGATAAGTGACGATGACCAATTATTTGCATTATCGAATCACATTTTCGATGGCTTATATGCCAACCTATCAAGAGAATAATCATGGAACAAGAACAAGCCGCTGCACCCGATGAGCCAGCACAGCCAGTTCATTTTTGGCAAGCCTTCTTATTTTGGCTTAAATTGGGATTTATTAGTTTTGGTGGGCCAGCGGGACAAATCGCTGTCATGCACCAAGAACTTGTTGAACAAAAACGTTGGATTTCCGAAAAACGTTTCTTACACGCTCTCAACTACTGCATGTTATTACCTGGACCTGAAGCTCAACAATTAGCAACCTACATAGGTTGGTTAATGCACAGGACTATAGGTGGTATTGTTGCAGGTGTCTTATTCGTTTTACCTTCTTTATTTATCCTGATCGCCCTTTCATGGGTCTATGTAAAGTTTGGTGATGTTCCTATCATTGCTGGTCTCTTTTATGGAATCAAACCAGCTGTTGTTGCTATCGTCTTTCATGCAACTTACCGGATTGGCAGCCGATCATTAAAGAATAAGTTTTTATGGGCAATTGCTGCACTTGCATTCGTTGCTATCTTTTTCTTTAACCTTCCGTTTCCTTTAATTGTTCTAAGCGCTGCAATCATTGGATACTTGGCAAGTAAAAAATATCCAAGCTTTTTTACGGGTGGAAGTTCACATCAGCAAGGTAAAAAAGATTATGGCCCAGCATTAATTGATGATGATACTCCAACCCCAGAACATGCCATATTTAGTTGGAAGCACTTAGGAAAAATATTATTTATAGGTGCAATTTTATGGTTTACGCCCATTATAGGTTTGACTCTAACCTTGGGATGGGATCATGCCTATACACAAATGGCTTGGTTCTTTACTAAAGCAGCGCTGCTGACATTTGGTGGAGCTTATGCTGTATTACCCTACGTGTATCAAGGTGCTGTAAATTTTTATGGCTGGTTAGGACCAACACAAATGATTGACGGCTTAGCTCTAGGAGAAAGCACCCCTGGTCCATTGATCATGGTTGTTGCATTCGTAGGTTTTTTAGGCGGTTATAATCATGCATTATTAGGTAGCGAGCATTTATTTCTAGCGGGTGCAATTGGTGCAGTAATCGTCACTTGGTTTACGTTTCTATTTTCATTCATTTTCATTCTAGCTGGCGCTCCTGTTATTGAATCAACTCACAATGAACTAAAGTTTACAGCGCCTTTAACAGCAATCACTGCTGCTGTTGTCGGTGTGATACTAAACTTAGCACTTTTCTTTAGCTATCACGTCTTATGGCCAAATGGATTCAATCATCCTTTCAACTATGAAGCAGCATTCATTGCAATAGCGGCATTTATTGCCTTGTTCCATTTTGAAGTCAAAGTCATGTATGTGATTCTTGCCGCTGCCTTATGTGGTTTGATTCTATACATTGGAGCCTAAAAATTAAGAGGAGCTTTAAAAGCTCCTCTTAATTAAAAACCTATTAAATAAAATGAATTTCTACACTCGCATGAACAATTTCTTCATGAATAGAAAGTGCTTTCTTTACAACATCAGGCGTTAAATCAATACCTGTACTCTCTAAAGCCAAGATACATGAAAATTTCCCTTTCCCAACTTTCCAAACGTGTAAATCAGTAATTTTAACTTGAGTAAACTGATCAACAACTTCTCTAATTTCATCTACAACAGGATGCGACATTTCTGCATCAAGTAAAGTCTTTCCAGTTTCACTCAACAAACCCCATGACCATTTTGCAACTAGAATTGCGCCAACAATACCAAGTAAAGCATCCAAGAAATTCCAACCAAAATATTTACCTGCAATAAGAGCCACAATTGCAAGTACAGAAGTCACCGCATCAGCCACTACATGAATAAAAGCTGCTTTTTGATTTAAATCATGATGATGATCATGATGGTGGTCATCATGACCATGGTGATGGTGATGGTCTCCACCATCGTGCAATAACCATGCACAAATTATATTTACTAATAAACCAACAATAGCAATAGGAATCGCTTCATTATAGTGAATATTTACAGGGTTCATTAAACGATCAATGGACTGAATTCCCATTAATATCGCGACTACCATTAAAATAATGGCACTGCTATAACCTGCTAAAATTTCAATTTTCCAAGTACCAAAGCTAAATCTTTTGTCATGAGCATAATGACGAGCCATTCGATACGCAAAATAGGCCAAGCCTAGAGCCACCATATGTGAACTCATATGCCAACCATCTGCAAGCAGCGCCATTGAATTAAAAATCCAACCACCAAAAATTTCTAGTACCATCATTATCGCTGTTAAGATCGTAGCGATAAGAATCTTTTTTTGAGCTAAGGGATTTCCCTCATCAAATTGATGAGAATGATAGCGATCCAAGTTACTATGAAGTTGCATAAGTTTTATCTTTCCAAGATACTCCCCCCCAGTATATATTTTTTTAAGGAAAAATCATGTCTCATTTGCATCAAGATAAAAAAATTTTTAATCGCATTAAACGGATTCAAGGACAAGTTGCATCTGTAGAAAAGTCACTTTTGACGCCAGAAAGCTCCTGTCTTGATGTTTTACAACAAGTTGCAGCAATTAAAGGTGCTGTTAATGGGTTAATGCAGCAACTGCTAGAGCAACATTTAAGAGAACATGTACTAAAAGGAGACCAAAATTTTGATGAAGAAGAAATGCAAAAATACTTATTGTTATTAGATCGTTATTCAAAGTGAGTAGAACATTATGCTCTACTCACTTTTTATTATTAATGGCAGTGACGATCCCCTGTCTTGCTATTTGTATGGCAGCCTGAAGAATCAGTACCACCTGAATGAGCAAAAGCATTTGTTACCGCAAGCCCCATTAAACATACAAAGATTAGTTTTTTCATGTTGTTCCCCTTTTTTATTGAACGATAAAACAAGTTTGAAATTGTACAACAAATAAACGGGTTACTTCTAAGCCATTAGTCGAAAAGAATTATTTAGGCCACTTTTGATGATAGTCATCAATCACATACTCATGCACATGTACACCATTGACTTGGTGCTGAACCACATGATCGTGGTCTGCGGGTAAATCATCATGGCTATGTGCTAGAAAATCTTCATCTTTAGTTGTCCATAAGCGTAATGCAAGAATGAGAGCAATAATCGCAATAACAGCCATCGGAATAAAAGTCTGTATTGTGCCTATATTGGTACTTAACCATCCAACTAATGGATAAGTAATTAACCAACAAGCATGAGAGAAAGCAAATTGTGCGGCAAACAGTGAGGTTCTATTCTCACTCGATGCAGACTTGCGAATTAAACGGCCTGTAGGTGTTTGTGAAACAGAATATCCAATACCAAGTACAAACCAAAGTGCAAGCAAACCATTATAAGATGTAATGAAATAACCACTTAACAGCCCGATTACAAGAATTGTTGTACCAGTCAACATAACTGATCGATCAGGAAATTTATCCAATATCTTTGGCAAAACAAAAGCCGATAACATTGATCCAAGACCAAATAAACCAAATGCCCATGTCGTTGCATTTTCAGTAAGTTTAAATGTCGATTGAACCAGTACAACAGTATTTACAATCACAACCGCACTCGCCGATGCAATTGCTAGATTTAAAGCAAGCAACGCTTTAAGTCTTGGCGTATTAAAATAAATTTTAGCTCCCTGCTTTATACGACTATAAACAGCTCTAAATTCAGGTACTTTGGCAACTGGTAATTTTGCACTTACCACAAACAAAGCAGAACCGATAAAACCTAATACTGTCCCTAAAAACAGATTATGGTAGCTCATGACAGTGAGTAAGAAACCTGCCAGCATTGGACTGATAATATTTTCCAAATCATAGGCTAAGCGAGACAATGACAAAGCATTGGTATAGTCTTTTTCTTCAGGAAGAACATCTGGAATCATTGCCTGAAATGTTGGTGTAAATGCAGCAGAAGCAGATTGCAAAATAAAAATGAGAATATAAATTTGCCAAATTTGCGTTACAAACGGTAGACACAATGCTGTTAATGCTCGAATAACATCTAGTCCAACCAATACTTGTTTTCTTGGTAATCTCTCAGCAAATGCAGATGCTATAGGTGCTACACCGATATAAGCAATCATCTTAATTGCCAATGCAATACCGAGAACTTGGGCTGCTTCTCCCTTTGCAATATCGTAGGCCTGTAAAGCTAGAGCGATTGTGATTAACCCCGTTCCGATTAGTGCTATTACTTGGGCCAAAAACAAATGCCGATATGTTGTGTTTTTTAGTACTTCTAGCATCTTATGGATTCCTTTTAGAACCTGACTTCTTTAGCAATTCAATCTCCTTGGAATATTATTCCAAGGAGATTGATCAAAACTTAAAAGACTTTCTTCATTTCACTAAACTGCCCTTCTACAAGTAGAGTTACAGTCACTGGATTTTCAGTACGGTTACGCCAGAACCAACCATGTTTGCCATCAAAAGCTGCCTTTAAGACGCCCTGCTGAGTTGTCTCATTCTTTCCTTTGCCATAGCCATGATAGAACCCTTTAGGAGCATTCACTGGATCACCATGAGTATCATAGTTAAGACCGCCTCCTACAGCTTTCCAATCAAAGTTGACACTGGCACTTTGTGGCATTGTCAGTTTCACTTCAGTTGCTTGGCCCGGTTTAAGCTCAATACTAATGCTCTCTTTATTAATAGCAGGCATAATCATTTGAGCATTATCAGCCGCTATTTGAGTCGAAGTTTCTACTGATATTTGTTCAACACTATTCACTGCCTGTGCAGCATTGATACCATTTTCTGACTCTTCAGCTAGTGATTGTTTGATTTCTCCCATTTTCGTTAAACCAAGCACTTTACCCATACCTGTCGGATCAATTGCATACTCCGCAGGCATGACACAGGTAACTAGCACAACAACGGCACTTACGGCAGCAATTGCTGTTGATTTAATTAACTTTTTTGATGAAGGTAATTCGATATCTTTTGGAATTTCAGCGTTATACATAATTTAGATCCTTATTGAGTAATGAAGCCAGTAAGTTGATAGCCAACAAGTAAAAAACCGAGGAACATGAGGAAGACATTGCTTTGATAAGCTGTTTTAAAGAAATAAGGTGTCTTTCTCCAAAACGTCATTAATAACAAGATGATGCACAGAGCCATAAACTGACCTAATTCAACCCCAATATTGAATGAGATTAAATTTGCCAACAGTCCATCACTCGGAACTTCATATTCCTGAATTTTTACTGCGAGTCCAAAACCATGAATCAGACCAAAAATTAAAGTCGCGATTTTCGTGTTTGGTTGAAAACCAAACCAACGTTGATAAGCCCCCAAGTTATCAAGAGCCTTATAAACAATTGAAAAACCAATGATTGCATCAATGATATAGGCGTTTATCGAGATGTTGTAATAAACACCTACTAGCATCGTAATCGAATGCCCAAGTGCAAATAGGCTGACGTATAAGCCGATATCTTTCATTCGATATAAAAAGAAGATAATGCCAACAAGAAATAATAGATGGTCATATCCAGTGACCATATGCTTCGCACCCAAATAGATGAATGGAATTACATGAACGCCATAAATTTCTTGAATATAGCCCTTATCACCTTCTGCTACTCCATGAGCAAAAAGTGTAGGACTTACCAATGTAATGAATAAAGCAAGTAATAGCTTTATGTAAGCACTTAATTTCACAATGTGTGAAGCAATAATTTGCATGTATATCAAACTCCAAAATTTAAAATGAATTGAAAATCCATTAACTTTTTGGGCGGTTTAAAAATACGACTCACTATCAGATAAACATATTCTTTTGACCAATCTAGAATCGACATCCCCTTTAAGAGATGGGCTAAAACGGTCGATTTAAGTGCGTCATAGCCAACAAAATGTTCATAGTAATTATCTTGGTGACTATGTGAATGTTGTTGGCTTATCTCATGATGGTGAGAGTGAATTGCATCAATTGAAACGTGTCTCTGAAATTCATTTTCAGTTACATGCTCATTAAAGTGCAAACATAAAGCGAGACTGATCATGCAGACTAGCCACATCATCACAAATTTGCTTTGTTTATCTCGCAATATATTTGTCATTAAAGATGCCCCTAAACAACCTGTTCAGTGGCATCGTTTGATTTTCTTGACCTACCTTGGTTAAACCACACATATAAGGTCGGCAAAATAATCAAAGTCAGTAAAGTTGATGAAATAATCCCACCAATAACGACAGTTGCAATCGGGCGCTGAACTTCAGAGCCAATGCCTACGTTTAAGGCCATCGGAATAAAACCTAATGAAGCGACCAAAGCTGTAATCAACACGGGACGGAGTCTTTCCATTGCACCGTGTTTCACTGCATCAATGACACTTTCACCTTGAATTCTAAGTCGTTGAATGGCCGAGACAAGAACCAAGCCATTCAGCACAGCAACACCCGATAAGGCAATAAAACCTACAGCTGCAGAAATTGAGAATGGAATATCACGTAGTGCTAAAGCAATCACACCACCTGTTAATGCAAATGGCACACCTGTGAAAACCAAGATACTGTTTCTAACATTACCTAAAGCCATATAGATCATGGCAAAGATCAGAATTAAAGCAATCGGTACTACAACCATAAGACGATTTGAAGCAGATTCCATTTGCTCAAACGTACCGCCCCAGGTCAGCCAATAGCCATCTGGTAATTTAAAATCAGCATTCAGCTTAGATTGTGCTTCTGAAATGTAACTACCAATATCAGTTCCACGAACATTTGCTGTAATGACGATACGACGTTTACCATTTTCGCGAGAAATCTGGTTTGGTCCTTGAACATTTTTTAACTCGATCAATTCCGATAAAAGAACACTCGAACCATCAGCTAACCTCACAGGAATCTGATAAAGCTTCTCTAGGTCTGTTACCGAGTTTTGGTCCATGCGTACCACAATGTCGAACTTTCGATCTCCTTCAAACACCTTACCTGCTGTCTCGCCTGTAATTAGACTAGAAACCTGTTTTTGTACATCCTCTGCATCAAGCCCATAGTTGGCAATCATGTCTTTTTTCAGCTCAACAGAAACCATGGGTAAACCAGACATCTGCTCGACTTTAAGATCAGCAGTACCATTGACTCCCTCTAAAATCTTAGCGGCAGCGTTTGCTGATTCAAGCAACTGTTCCAAATCATCACCATAAATTTTTACGGCAACATCTGTTCGGACACCTGAAATAAGTTCGTTAAAACGCATTTGAATCGGCTGTGTAAACTCATAATTGTTTCCATATACGCCTTTAGATACGCGTTCAATTTCAGCAACAACTGCAGACTTTTCCTTATCAGGATTAGGCCACTGACTACGAGGTTTCAGCATGACAAAGTTATCTGCAACGTTAGGTGGAACAGGATCAGTCGCAATTTCAGCAGTCCCCACTTTGGCAAAAATAGTCTGAACTTCTGGAATTTTCTTAATCTCTTTTTCTAACGTGTATTGCATTTCAATTGCTTGAGTCAACGACGTGCCAGGAATACGCAAGGCATGTAGTGCTACATCTCCCTCATCCAAGGAAGGTATAAACTCTGAGCCTAAACGAGTCGAAAGACTTGCACTAAAAACAAAGAAAATAGAGACAAAAGCAATTAGCAAATATCTGTGATTTAAAGACCAATCTAAAATTGGGTTATAAAATCTTTTGATGCCATGGACGATTTTTGACTCTTCTTCTTTAATTTCACCGGTAGTGACCAATGCCACCATTGCAGGGACAAATGTAATTGAAAGAATCATTGCTGCCACTAAAGCCATAACCACTGTTGCAGCCATTGGTGTAAACATCTTTCCTTCAACACCAGTCAGAGTCATTACAGGTAGATACACCAAGATAATGATCAATTGACCATAGAGAATCGCTTTGCGGGATTCTTTAGTCGCCTCAAACACAGTCGTAAAGCGTTCTTGCCTTGTTAAAACTCGCCCAAGCTCTTTTTGTTTAATTGCCAATTTTGCTAAGGAAGCCTCAACAATTACAACAGCGCCATCTACAATAATCCCGAAATCTAGTGCCCCAAGACTCATAAGGTTGGCACTAATTTTCTGGTTCACCATACCTGTGATTGTCATCAACATTGATAATGGAATAACTAAAGCTGTAATCAGCGCAGCACGGAAATGACCAAGAAATACAAACAGAACAACGATTACCAGAATCGCACCTTCTAAAAGATTCTTTTTCACCGTCTGTATCGTTGCATCAACCAAAGTTGTACGGTTGTAGACAGCTTTTGCTTCTACACCTTCTGGTAATGATTTTTGAACTTGCTGTAGTTTTTGATCAACAGCATGAGCAACATTTCGTGAGTTCTCACCGATAAGCATGAATGCTGTACCCAGTACAATTTCTTGCCCATCTTTAGTTGCAGCACCTGTACGTAATTCGTGACCAATAGATATTTTGGCAACATCTTTCAATCTGAGAATATAACCATTGCTCGTCGTAATCGGGATATTCTGGATTTGCTCAATCGAGTTAATTTGAGAATCAGAACGAATTAAATACTGTTCACCATTTTTCTCAATATACCCCGAGCCTTTATTCATGCTGTTCTTAGAGATAGCCTCTAAAATCACTTTCTGATCCAGCCCTATGCTACGTAAATAAGCATAATCAGGTTGAACTACAAATTGTTTGAGATAACCACCAATGGTATTGATTTCATTAACACCTTCTACATTTCGAAGCTGAGGTTTAATTACCCAGTCTTGTAAGGTACGTAATTCTGTTGGTGAAAGTGGATTAGGATTATTCTTGGCATTTTCAACGGTATACATGAAGATTTCGCCAAGTCCTGTAGAAACAGGCCCCATAGAAGTTGAAATTCCAACGGGAAGATTTGGTGTCACCCCTTGTAGCTTCTCATTCACTAATTGTCGGGCAAAATAAATATCCGTCCCTTCTTTGAAAATTGCCGTCACTTGTGACAGGCCATACCGAGAGACTGATCGGGTATAGTCTAAATTTGGAATACCAGCCAAAGCCGTTTCAATAGGATAAGTCACCTGAGACTCCATCTCCATTGGAGAGAGTCCTTGAGCTTCACTATTAATCTGAACTTGTACATTCGTAATATCTGGAACAGCATCAATTGGTAGCTTAAAATAGTTATAAGCCCCCAATGCACCAACAAATAGGAATACGATAAGTACAAGCCAACGATTCTTAATCGAGAGTTTAACAATCTGATCAAACATATTCGCTACTCCCCTTAATGGTCATGAGTAGCGCCAGATTTACCTAGCTCTGCTTTTAAAAGATATGAATTTCCTGCGGCATAAACCTGTCCTATTCGTAATCCAGATTTAACTTCCACATACCCATTGTATTTATCGCCAAGCTCCAAAGGTCGAGCTTCAAAATCGTTACCAACACGAATGAATACCACGTCCCAATCACGGAAATTCTGTAACGCATCTTCACGTACAACCATTGGCTTTTGACTTTGATTTTCAAAAATTTGAGCCGTGATTAACTGTCCAGAACGCCACTTAAACTGATTTGGTATCTCAATAAATACCTGCGCTGTACGTGTTTTAGTATCGATGACATCACTAATATATTTGATCTTGCCCAATGCCTCTTCTGTGCCTGTCGGACTTTGAGGTTTAACTTTGACTCTGTTTGTAGGGTTTATAGCATTAAGCTTGTCAGCAGGAACATTTACTACCGCCAAGAGTTGCGAAGTATTTGCGATTTTAAAAATAGGGGTTGAAGCGCTTACATTAGATCCAACAGCACCAAGGATTTCTAATATTGTTCCTGACATTGCTGCACGAACTTCAACTGTTCCATTACCTGAACCGCCATAAGAGCTTATTAAGTTATTCAACTCATTTGCACGAGTTTGAGCAGCATCAAAATCTCTCTTTGCAGAAATATAATCAATCTCAGGTGATACGCGCTTTTGCCATAATGCTCGTTCTTGTTCCATTTTTTGGCGAGCAAACTGTAGAGTATCCAAAGCAACTTTACGATCCGCATTCAAACGAATTAAATCTTGGCTTTGGACAACAGCAAGTAAGTCTCCTTGACTTACTTTATCCCCAATATTACGGTAGGTTTTTATCAGTGTTCCACTAGCTTTTGGTGCAACAAGGCTTTCAAAATTATCAGGAAACTTCAATTCACCTTTCAGTTCCAAAGCATTTTCAAACATCATTGGTTCAACTTTTAGGAGTTCTAAACCACTGCTCTTAATACTACTGTCTAACATGGTGACACGACCTTCTTTCGTATCCCACTTCCAAGTATGTTTTTTCCCTTGATAATCGACATTTACAACCATTAGAAACGAATGTGGCTCATAGACAATTTCATTTCCAATCAAGTAATCACTCTCTGGTTTAAATTGAATATTCTGCTCAGCATCCAAACGCTTAATGTATATATTCGCTTTTAAGTCTTCAGGTTTAAGCGGCTTGTCTTTCAAATACCCATAAACACGGAGGTGTGGTTCCACTCCTTCTTCAAATATCTTAACCTCAGCAGAGAAATCTTCATCTCGATACAAACGACCACCGTGAGGTCCTTTCTCATCTCCAGCTACAGCTACTTTTTCTTCGGCGACCTCACCATGTCCACTCACTTGTGTCTTATTACCAGTTTTATACCAAGCAATAGCACATAAGACGATAAGTAAGGCAACGACACCAGTTGCAATCAATGTATTGGTTTGTTTATTCATATTCTTGCCCCTATTCTTGATCTAAATTAGTAATGTAGTTGCGCTCGACTTCTGCAATTTCTGTCTGCAAAGCCAACCACAAATCGAATCGAGCAAGATGTTTGTCTAGCCAAATTTGCTTGATGTTATTGAACTCAAGTAAAGAGTTTTTCCCTGCTTGGTAACCCATCTCTGCAATTCGCAGACTTTCATTTGTTGCGGGCAAAACTGTTTGATCGTATTGCTTAATCGCATCAATTAAATTGGAAACCTCAATAGATTTGTTTTCCAATTCAATTTTAGAGTTACGACTCACAAGCACAGACTGTGTTTCTGCTTTCGTATGCTCTGCTTGAGCAATCGCAATATTGCCCTTATTTCGATTAAAGATATTGAGAGGTATTGACGTCGAAACTTGGAAAACTTTGTCATTGGTTTCTTGGTAGTTCCTAACCCCGACTCCCAAAGTAATATCAGGTATTGCTTCTTTACGGGCCAGTTCAAACTGAGTCTTTTTCAGTTTTGAACTCAGCATTGCTTCTTGCTCAGACAAACTTATTTTGTTTGTGAAATTAAAGCTTAGCGGAACCTCCAATGCATTACTTGGCAGGTTGGAAGTGAACTTAGTGCATAGATTTTTCTGGAACTGAATCTTCTTCACTTCATTTTGATGGCGCAATTTCGATTCAGAAGAAAGTGCTATGCTTAGTTGAGCATCGGAAGGAATTACTCGCCCGTACTTAAGCCGTTCGGAAAGAACGTTAGCTTGTCTGGCATTCAATTTACTCTCAGAAGAATAAATTTCAGCACGCTGAGTAGCTACATACCAGTTCGCCATACAGATTCTTAAATCTGCTTTGAGTTCAGCCTGACGCTTTGCTATTTCGAACTGATTACGATCACCTTGAAAACTCGCAATCTGTTTTCTCAAGGAAAGTTTATTACTAAGAGGAATCTCTTGTGACAGTCCCAATAAGGTTGTTGGGCCATCCAAATCCTTCAGTTTAGAATTACCGAGATTATCCAACTCCACATTGAAAGTTGGATTATTTAATCTACCAGCAAACTTTTGATTGATTTCATAAGCTTGCTCGGACTGCTGTAAGCTATTGAGTACAGCATCACTTGCGATTACCTGCTTTTGTAGTTCAGCATAATTCGTTTCTGCGAATACATTTGCTGCTGTTGCTACAAATCCACAGGTAAGAAATATCTGATATTTTTTAGACATGACTTTACCTATACAAAAAAATTAAAATTAATTTTTGTATAGAAAGATCAATTACGTAGGACGATTAAGTCTTTAGAGTAGGTATAAGAATTACTAAATATTAGAGGGGATCGCCGCTTTAAAAAGGCTCGATAAACAGGCTTTTCAAAAAGCTGGAAAAAGAATAAAACTAGTGGAAGTGCGAAACTCAGAATAAAGACTGGATCTATGCTTAGATCACTATCAGAAGAAATTGGTTTTACTGAGTGATGATAGATTGGCTCATCAAAATTCTTCCAAGTGTGTGTTTCTACATCATGATCAATAGTACTTGTAAAAGAATCACCTGAGTGCTGCAAAGACCAATGACTAGAGGCATCATCTTCCACAACAATGCTTAATTCATGTTGGTGTTCTATATTTTCAAGTAAGACAGGCGCCCACGCATGAATCCCCGTAATTGTTATCGTAAACAAAAACAGGACAAATGCGAGTATAAGCTTAGACAACCTACTTGAACGCATGGCGATGGACATACTACTGATTTGTTAACAAAATACTAAAAAGCTTTATTAAAGTAAATCCATCTCTTCAACATTCAAGAATGAATATGTTCGAATCTATTACCAAAACTGCAAAAAAAAAGAGTACGAATACTCTTTTCTAATTAAACTCATTCTAGTTGAGAGCTTGTACCGACTGCTGCAACCCTTTCTGGATGTCCTGAACATGTGTTAAATCATTAGATTGCTGACGCTGCTTTGAATTCGCTTCATCCATATAGAACTCTTCAATAATATCCAAGCCCTCCTCTGCTTCTATCTCAAAATTAGCATTGCCATAACCCTGTCGTGCTACATGATCCAAAGCTTCCTGATAAAAACCTGTTGCCTTACTTTGCTCATCCATTTGCTTGGCTGAAGTAATAGCATCATTAAGATTTACTCCATCACGTAGGGTTAAGTCCACATAGTAAATTGGTGTTCGATAACTTTGCGTCGTGCTTTTCCCACGTAAAGTCAGTTGCAATGGCAGGCATGAAAGCAAATCACCAGAAGCAGCATGATAGTAACGAAGCCGTGCTGCCAAAGTCCGGATACTATTAAAACCTGTGGTTCTAAAAATGAATGTGCCCAACTCATCCGATTCATCTAAGTTGACGTACAGTCTGCCATAAGGCTTACACTGCCCACCTTGGGCCAAAGGACATAAATCAGGTGAGGGACATGGGTGTTGTTCAACCCCGTTTTGTCCAAATCGCTGGCAGGTATCTCCATTACCTGTACAAATTGGTCGACCAGTTTGTCGATCAAATAAGGTGTACTCAGCGCGTAAGTTGAGTTCAGGATCATTAAAGATCATCCGTACTGGAATTATTCTGAGTTTTTGATTTTGTGCCTTAGCACGTAACTGCTCATCAAGTGGGTGTTTTACCCAGCCATCCTTGTTCTGGATTTGGCTGGTAATGGTGAACTGGTCATCCTTTTCAGGGACACGCTTGCCATTTTTCTCGATGATCTTACCAATACTGATACGACCTAATACGGGTGGCGTGATTGCTAAACCTTTAATCATGTTGTTTTCCTCTGCGGTAATTTTTAACGTTTGCCCCTTTGATATGTGTAAGAAGCAAACATTTTTTAAATGCATAAATTCAGCGCAGAACAGTCCATTTAGTCGTCAGTAAGTACTTCACGGTACTTGCTGGCGACGGGGGCTGTTTTGCGCTTTTTTGATGAAATGGGATTTGGGAAAGTAATGTGGAAGTTCGAAAGGATTTGCTTAGGCTAATTCGGTTGGATTAATCAGCATCTGTATAAATCTGGAAACGACGTGTGCCCTGTTTGTTTTGTGGGAACTGTTGTAGAAACTCTGGATGCTGTTGCAATAAGGCTTTACTGTCTAAGCTAACTGAATCTTTCGATTTCTTCCAAGTGACTGAACCTGCCTTAAATATGGCTCGTTCTGAATCCTGCATCTTGATTTGGATTTGATGCTTCAACTGATCAAAACTGCTCTGGTGTTGCTCCAGCAAATGACGTTGTTGCAGTAGTTGCTCAAAGCACTGATTGGCTGTGACATCCTCAGATAGATCAGTAGTGCTGAGTGGTATATGGGCTGGATATAAAAGTTGTAGCGCTTTAGCTGCTGATTCAGATGCATCAACATCAGGTGGCACATCCTTCTCTACACATTCCCAGAAGTAACGCTCTGCATCCACAATATATTTGATTACCGTTTCACTGCGCGTGACCTTAAAGATTCGGGTTTCATGTCCACAGATCAAGGCACAGATATGGGCTGCCTGTTTTCCTGTCACTGCAAGTTGATGTTGTACCTGGCATAAAACATAAAGCGGTACACCATCCCGCCATAGTTTTGAACCGTATTCACCTACTGTTTTACACTCCAAGATCTGGACTTCTTCATGCCCCACCACGGCATAATCCAAGTTAGCCAGCATAAAGTGTTTGTCTTCGTCAGGATGTTGAAGTACTGCATTGACGCGACGGACTTTGTGATTGGTATGCATGCTGTAGTATTGGGCCACTAACGGTTCAAGTTGTTTTCCCCAATATAAAGGTGCATAACCAGCACTTTCGTCTTCAATATTTTGCTGCATACGACCGGTCTTGATCATCCATAATTCCAGCATTGACATATACGGATTGAGTCCACATGCCGTTGCTGCATCACTGCTGCCAATGCCCTGTTTTCTGACTTCTAGCCATTGTTGGTAGTTTAGCTTTTTGGTATTGGCAAGACGTTTTGCTGAAGGTAGTTGACTAGTTTTCTTTGGTGTTTTCTTGGTTCGTGTGCCCACCTCAACCTTATGCTCTGTTTCAATCTTGATGGGATAAGGCTGTAAAGGTGAATGATTTAGGGTGTTCTGAATTTGGGTATAACTATTCATAGAGAATATTCCTGTATCGGTAAAATCGTAAAAGCTGAATTTTGGGCATAAAAAAAGCCACATCTGAGGATGTGGCCAAAAGGGTATTGCTTTGCTTGCTACGGTTGTTACCGTAGTTTTAGATTAGGACGTTAAGCTTAATTCAAACTGAATGGATATCTTGATTTAAGCCACCATTCTTAAAGCTTGTTCAAGTCCTCGTTGTTTAATGGCTGCTCCCATACCAAACCATGCAGAGTCCAGGCGATGATCTCTGCTCATGGCACGACGTTCATGATCACAGAATTCAGTAATTGAGCATAATAATCCATACGCCGTATCTTTGACTGAACTGAGCTCTGCCCCACGTCCATGTCCGTTAAACATGGTCATGACTTTTGACATGGCACGTCCATTCGGTTCTGTTTTATTGTCTGATCGAGATGAGTTGGCATGATTCGGCATAGCAGCATTTCGATAGAACTGAATAATACTTTCATCCTGCTCAGCCATGCTCAGACTGGTATTGTTAAACACTGCATCAAAATAAGCGGCAGCTTCTTGTTGAGTCACTTTACGTTGACTCAATTGCTTCATTTCATACATGTGTTCATCCCATGCACGAACTGAGATACCAAGTTGCTGTTTGACTTTCTCTGCATTGAATCGGGTACTGTGCGGAACTTTGACTACACCCGTATTTCCTTGCTGTCCACGTAAAGCGATGGCTAAAGTATTGTTACACACCACCCGAATAGAGGTGAATTGTGCTGTCGTTGCCAATGTTCCATCACAGGCAGTCGCCAATAAAATGTAGCCGTTGCTAACATCCTTTCCTTTTAAAGCTGAGGTCTGTCCAGTCTTTGCCAATGCCCAGAATTTCTTGCCGCCTTTGAGTACACCCGCAGTTTCCAGTTCAAAACCCGATTGTTCAGTTAAGTCTCGATAGAACTCCAAAATTTCCATCGGTTGCACTTCCTGAAAGCGCTGGCTGACCACAGATAAGGGTGCATGGGTATCCGAACGGTATAAAACGCGCTGTTCTTCAAAGGGCATAATGATGCTCTGCCCTCGATGGTTTTGAGCCATGTAACTAACATCTGATGATTCAATCCGCCAATCCATCCCTGCCTGCTGTGCCCAAACCTCTAAAGGTTGATTCGGTGTCAATTGATTACCCAAGCCATGCCAAGGGGTTTGTCCTGTGAATGCCATTGTTTCAACTAAATGTGCCATAAGAATAATTCCTGTATCAATTTTGAATGGGTAAAAGGGTTCGATTTAAATTTTGCTGAATACTTAATTGCGTAAATTTGGGCTAAAGCTGCGGTCACAGTGATTGCAGTAGTACTGTCTGCAATAAGTTGGGTGTAGTGGTTGTTGCTGTTCTTCAACCGTGATCAACATCCAGATACCGCCGATCAGTACCCCAACAATTGCGCCTGCAATTGGTGGAATATTTAGACTTTTAGAAACACTGACTCCCAAAGTGGCAAGTGCCATTGGTGACATCACACTATTTGAAATAGGATTATTGGTTGAAGTACTGGGTAAATGTCGGGGGGATTGCAGTTGTACCGTCTCTCGAGACCGGCAATAAGGGCATGGCAAACTCATTGTGATAAATCCTGTAAATGAATAAAAAAAGCCTGCTGTGGGCGCAGGCAAAATGATGGTTGTGTGTATTTGAAGCATTGCTCTCATTAAGATGCTATGTGTTTGTATTTTTTTAGAATGCGTTTTTTAACATAAGTTTTAGGCATTTTTTGAATATTGGTTAAACAGATCAATTGACCTGTTTTTTTGCAGCGATTATCATGCAAGGGCTGACCTACATTGTCAGTCGGTTTTAGCAGACCGTTTCATACAGCGCATCAGGGTTTATTCTTCTGAGTATTCTCCGTATGCGTAAAAACCTTCTCGTCCCCCTTTGCGGTAGAACGGGAGGGGGACGCGTTCGCGCGTGCTGGTTCTGTATGTCCAGTCTGCTAACCCCTTTTCGTTCTGCCACCATTATTTAGCAGTGATGCGGTAGAACTTCTTATACATACAGGAGTCAATCATGACGCAATTTACTGTGCTTTATTCCCCTGCACTTTCACCGCCTCTCAGGCATTTCAAACCGATTCATTTATCGCACGCTTTCGCTGTGTCCTGATTTACTTAAGGCTTTAATCAACTACTGAATCCATTTTGGTCAGTGGTGTTTTTTGCTGGGTAAAAATCATGAAATTCATCGCACAGCTTATTTTGGTTGTCATCGTCGTGGTGGCTCTTGGGCCAGGCTTTATTTTATTGCTGGGGTTTTTATGGCTGCTGGTCTATCTGGCAGGTTGGCATAAATAGGCAATCCATAACGATTTAAAAAAACAACAAATCACAATGAATTGGGAAATCTATGAAATATCAAATGTGGTTCGGGGTCATCACTATTGTTCTAAGTAGCAGTGTACTCATTGCCTGTGATAGTAAGGTCAAACGTGACTTTAAAGCAGGCTGTCAGGCAGGTGGACTAGATCGTTCAACTTGTTCCTGTATTTACGACAAGGTTGAAGCACATTATTCACCTGAGTTTATGGAAAGCATGGCAGATGTCACCGTTCGAGACACCATGCAGCCACCACCAGATTTTAACAAGGTGATGGCGAATGCCGTACAGCAATGCAAGGAATAACTCAGGGGATTAGAAATGAAAAACTATTTAATTATTGGCTACATCGTCATCGCCGTGATTTGCTCGGTCTATTTCAAAAATTGTAGTAGCACTGCCCACATGCCTTATTCCTACAACCTCGGCAAGGCAGCGGTTTGGCCTGTGACTATTTTTAGGAAATAAATAAGGATAAGGAGATTCAAGATGAAGAAACTATTTTTAACTGTAGGGTTGAGTGTGTTGTGTAGTACTGCTTTTGCAAAAGCCAATACCATCACTGTCACCGTAAAGAAGATTGAAGGATTTAGTGAATCGGGAGATGCATTCACTTTTAAAGCAACTAACGGCAAACGCTACATGGTTTATAACGCTGGCGGAGCAAGTCCGATTCAGGGTGAAGAATTTATTTCCAGTTCTTCGAAATCTAAAAAAGTTATTTGCCTACGCTTGAGTGCTGAGCAGACTCAACCACGTATGGTTGAGTCAGTTCGTCAGGGTAAATGTAAGTAGTAAATCAAGTGACTCAATCAATAAAACAAAAACGAGCTATCGGTTGAGCCAAACGGCTCAACCGATGCAATACGAATAATTTAAGAATAGGAATTGAACAATGAATCTGGTCAAACCATTGATGCTCTCAAGCTTGCTGATCGCCAGCCTCAGTGCATGTAGCCCACCTACTGAGACTAAAGTCCAAACTGGAAATGCCCCGTCACAAACAACTGAAGATCCAGCTGATGATAAGTTTAAAACCACGATGGTGGATAGCTCTGAATATGACCTCAATGATCCACCTGTTGAGCCTGTACAAGCAGCACCACAGGAACAGTTTGAGGTACGTGTCCGTCGTGAAGAATCTCAATACTCCATGACAGGCTACACTGACCTGTTGAACATCATCTCCTTAAACGATGCGCCAACTACCATCACTGGAGTTTTAATCAATCGTGGTAATTGTAGAAGTAAAGGCACTTACGATTATCAGAATATGCGTTATGGCTCTGTAGCCAAGGTTTACTTAGGCTGTTCTGCCGAATATGTTCGTGAAGTGACGGTCACCACCAACAGCGGTTTGACTTATACCTATAATTTTTAGGTATTCAAAACATCAAATTCTGATGCGTTTGCTAACGTAAAATTTGATGTTATGCCCGACAAAACTGCTGACTGATTCCAGTCAGCAGTGTAGCCAATTTGATACTAAAAACGGCAATTTTGATAAGCTCAGGCTTTGAAAAGATTAGTCTTTATTTTAGAAAAATAATGCTTTTTTACGGTTAGATTATTTTTCCATATTTTGCAGTAAATCTTTATATTGCGAGCTAATTGTTGTGTTTAAGATCATATATTCTACACATTTTGTACGTTCTGAATTTCCACTCACTGGTGTATAGGCAGAACACAACAACACCTTGGTTTCTGTTTTGTTCTCTGGTTTGAGCAGTCTATCTGTCACGCTGAATTTAATATCTAGATCATATCTACTAAGAGCATTAATTTTTTTTAATCGTTCAGATATTTCTTGCAAGAATGCCAACGGCTTCATATCCGTTTTTTCTTGTTGAAGTAACAAATCAACTGTATTAAAAAACTTAGCCTTATCAGGCCTCTCCTCTGGATTTAAGTTCTCAAGTTTGGCTAATTCCCGCCTACAAATCTCATTACGTTTATTGGCTTTTTTCTCTTTGTTTATTTCATACAACCACAATGCGACTAAATCTGTCTGCACTGAAATATTTTTTTCATAGTTATGTTCTACATTCGACCTCAAATCCAGTGTCTGTAAAATCTTACTGATTTCGTGTAATTCTTCAATCTTGATCCCCTTTTGACCATTATCAACATCGGCAACTTCATGATAAAACCAGACCCGATGTGCAATGTATTGCAGAAAAAATGTCGTCATACTATCCGCAATATTCTCAGTGGGTTCATCAATTCTTAGGTTATAGCTTAAGTAATCATACCTTAATGGCCCTTTTTTTACTTCTTTGTATTCCACAAATGAGGTTGTAAACTTTGGTGAAAAAAAGCGTAAATAATGATTGAGTGGCCTGAACATTTTTGCGATATCAATTGGATTGCTCAGTTCTGCTTGATATTCTCCGTCAGCACTATATTGATACTTTTCAATAAGTAACTGAAAATAAATGTAGTCATAAACCAGTTGATCAATAGGTAAATCAATCAACAAATCCGAAATGTAGTATTCACGTGTTGTGTCAGCAAGGAAATTTTCGATTTCAAGATGCTTACTAATCCTACTTACATTTTCTAAAAACTCAGGCTCTCTATATTTAATAATATTCACGACTTGCTCGAGCGTAAGTGCATGAGATTTTAAAATATCCTCAGATATACCTAGGGCTCCCGTTTCAAAATAATTAAAAGCATGATCTATAAAACGATTATTTTTAAACAATGAAGATATCAGTGTTCTCTTCCGCTCTGAATCTAAGTTGTGACATGTATAAAATTCAAAAAAATCATTAACAAAATCATCATGCATCTCATCCCTTAACCTTTTCATATTACTAATAAGTTTAGGGTGACTTTTATCAAGTTTTTGAATTGTAATTGATTGAACAATCAGGTTTCTAAATACGTGATGAATAATTTCCTTTGGGAATTGTATGTTTTTTGATCTCATATTAAAAAATCGAATTACGAAATGGACTTAATTCGAATTACGTTAGCACAGAATACTCTCGTAATCGGAGGGTTTTCCTATGCAAAACAATCAGCCATCACTAAAAGTTCTACGGATCAAAGAAGTTGTAGATATCACGGGTATTTCCAAATCAAGTATCTATGAGCTTCTTAACAAGAAGTCACCTCGTTATGATCCTACGTTCCCCAAATCCATCAAAATTTCAGTATGTGCCGTAGGCTGGTTTCAACACGAGCTTAATGATTGGCTTTTATCGAAAAAAGCATAAGCCAGCAGGTGCTTATCTTTTCAATCACGCAGAAACAGTAATTTACCGACATTAAGGATGGGGCTTGATCTCAAGTCCCCTGATACACCGCTATTGTCTCTGATCTTTACTGCTGGACTCTATATGATTAGATATATCTAATATATTCAATATATTAGATTAATTAATCATATCTACATTCTACACATAGTATAGGTCAGATTTAGACAATTGTATTTTTTTACTAATTGGAGCTATATCTATGGGACAAGAATACCCAGATGTAAAAACAATTGAATTAAAGCCTACCACATTAGAAATGGCACTGGCAATTGAGCCTCATGTTTCTATTGTAGGATCAGATTTAGATGAGTTAGAAGAGTCATCATCTGATGAACCAACTGAAGAGTTACCAACACCATTTAACGATGAAATTGGTGAGGCTGTCGAGCATTACTATGCCTGTTATCCTGAAATAGATAATCATGATGAATTCTCAAAACATCATGTAATCAGCTTATTTAAGAAGAAACAATGGAATCCCGCAATTAGCGTTTGCAGTAATGCGATTAGCTTATGTAACGAAGTAAATATACACAAAGCTACCTATCTATATCAAAGAGATAAGCAAAAATCACACAGCTTATTCAATGATAAATGGATGCTTATATATCCTCCAATACTAGAGCTGATTCGAAGCTTTCTCGTTAATTCAAAGCAATTAAAGTCCCCGATAAGCTATCGATGTGAGCAATATGATGTGGTCATGGCAGCTTTTAATAAGATATTAAGGCCGTATCAAGATTGTATTTATGACTTAATTGCATATCCATACGACCAATTGAATGAAGTTGATGCCAGTGGTGTACCTACAGGTCAGAAAATCTCTGTCGCAATGCTCATTAATCAATTCATTAAAACGTTATTTGAATATTTACATTCTCCCAAATATGTACAGCGTGTGAATGATCGTCGAAAGGTAGCGAGGCGGCGTGAAAAGAAAGTACTCCAATATATCAATAAACTGCGTAAACATTACTCACGTTTAATCGGTGTACGTGTTGACTTGTATCTACCCGATGACAAGAAGAGTTTTACACCTAAAGAAATCGTGAGTCATTTTCACACTTTGATGCAGAAGCTGCGTCGTAGAGAGTCTATACATTTAGCGGGCTATGTTACGAAGCTGGAGTATGGCGTAGATCAGGCCTTACACTTGCACGTTTTTTTCTTTTTCAATGGTAGTCATCACCGTGAAGATATTAGCTTAGGCCGAATGATTGGCGAAATGTGGGATAAGCAAATTGATGGTAATCATAGCTATTTTAACTGTAATACCAGCAAGAATCGTAAGAAGTACAAATACGATGCCTTGGGGGTGATTAACCGTGATGATCAAACCAAGTACGACTATATCGCTAAAGTTATTCATTACTTTGCCAAGTTTGAACAGTACGTCTTACATAGCGACTTAGAACGCGTCAAGACTCTAAATACAGGGGTTTTGCCTCATCTCCGTAGAGAGATGGGTCGCCCAAATCTAACTAAACACTATCAATCTATTTAACCTAATTACAGCGAGTTTCAACATGAACCAAGTTTTTATACCAAATACGCAGCAGCAATTTTTTAATGTAGCTCAAACACCACCACATGTTTATCCGAATGGAAATAATGGCTTTCTTACTAATGGCACAATGGTCAGACCTACTTATGGAGATCCAATGTTTAATCAAATCGCATTCGGTTTGATCAATGGTACGAAACTGCTAGAACAGGATAAAATTAAGATGTTTCCTAAAGCTACGGCAACTGTACCTTATCCACCGATGAATCCATTGTGTTATTTTGTTCTCCAGCAAATGCCATTATTTTCTCATTTTGTAGACCTTTTTAATGGCTTTGAAGCAAATCCTTATCTTAACGTATTCCAGAAATTTGCTGTTGAAAATTTACAACTTATGAGATCACCTCAGCAAATTCCTAATCATATGTGGGAAAATTTATTTTGTCGTTTGCGCGCAGAACTTTATATAGCTAAAGCGAATCTTCAGACAAGAAAGTACGAAGCACAGATTCAAAAACTTCGTAATGAACAAAAAGCTGTTTTTAGACGCGTGATGCAAACCCATGACCAAGCTAATTGTATTTTCCTAGAACTGCCATTGATTACTCAAACTGATCCACCTCATTATCAGACTCAGGAAGATGCAGAGAAAGTATCTTTAAAAGTGTTAAAGGAATATTTTCAATGGCTACATAAAGCTGGGCAACTCACAGAGAAACTCTATGATATTCAATGGCGGATCGTTAAAGGGCTTGATCAGAAGCTAACAGCACAAGCATTTATTTACGTCCTAGGTGATAAAGTGGATTATTTACCTCTACTCCAAGAACAATGGGAATTTGTATGTGGGGATTACCAGCTTCAAGGTATTTTTCCAGATCCTAAGCACACCCATTGCTATGATGGACAAGGTTTAGTTCAAAAAGCATGGTTACAACTAATCGAACGAGTCCATGAACCACTTGGTTTTTATCGCTATAAAGGTAACGGTATTACCTATGCGTGGAAAGCATATACAGGCAATGTCTAATCTCGATTTATTATCTTGCTATCTCTAGGGGTTCATTCGTGAACCCTTTTTTATATATTTAAAATCTCTTTTACCTATTCTAGATAAGTTTAAAATTATTAACGTTTTTTATATTTGTTTCCTATCCTATCCGAAATCATCTTGTTTTTACTTTTTACATCCAACATTTGATGAGGGGTAGGTTGAGGGGTAAACACACAGATAAAAAATAAGCCCTTGTAAAAACAAGGGCTTATTTAAATATTTGGCGGAAGCGGTGAGATTCGAACTCACGGAGGACTCACACCCTCGTCGGTTTTCAAGACCGGTGCATTAAACCGCTCTGCCACGCTTCCATGTGCGCAAGAATACTAAGCTTTTCTAACGATGACAAGAAAAAAATAGGCTTAAAGCATTCAAATGCATATTGTTTCATCAAAATCACTGATTTTGATCAAAGTTTAGCTGCTATTTCAGCACCTTCACGAATTGCACGCTTGGCATCAAGTTCACCTGCCAATTTAGCACCACCAATAATATGATAATTGGCTAAAGTAGATTCACCCTCTTTTGGCATCAAATCCTTAACAGACTCTTGTCCAGCACATACCACGATGGTATCTACACGCAACAATTGATCATGACCATTGCTTTCAATCCACAATCCTTCATTGGTCACAGCTTTATATTGCACGCCACGCAACATTTTTACCGCATGTTTTTTCAATTGTGCACGATGAACCCAACCCGAAGTTTTACCTAGACCAATCCCTAAAGGTGTTGTTTTCCGTTGCATCAAATAAATTTGACGAATCGGTGGTTCGACTTCAGCAGGAACAAAGCCTCCTTCGGTCATATAGTTTGGATTTGGGTCGATGCCCCATTCACGTTGCCACTCTGCCAAAGGCTGTGGTTGTGGCTGATGTTCAGGTTTCAATAAAAATTCTGAGACGTCGAAACCAATACCACCCGCTCCAATCACCGCCACCCGATACCCCACTGGTGCACCTCGCAACACTTCTGCATAGGACAAAACTTGTGGTGAATCACTGCCATCAATCTTTAAACCACGAGGAATAACACCCGTAGCAATCACAACATCATCAAAACCTTCACGTTCTAATTGCTCACGATTGACTTTGGTATTTAAACGTAAGTCCACACCGGTTTTTTCGATTTGTACTTTAAAATATCGAATGGTTTCATGAAACTCTTCTTTACCCGGTACGACTTTGGCAAGATTAAATTGACCACCAACTTCTGTAGAAGCTTCAAATAAAGTCACTTGATGCCCACGACTTGCAGCAATTGTCGCAGCAGACATACCTGCAACACCACCACCAACAACAGCAACTTTCTTTGGTTTCTTGGTTTTGAGATAAACCAATTCTGTCTCATGCGCAGCACGTGGGTTAACCAAACAACTTGCACGTTTATTTTGAAAACTATGGTCTAAACACGCTTGGTTACAGGCAATACAAGTATTAATTTCATCAACACGATTAGTTGCAGTTTTACTGACCCAAAAAGCATCCGCCAATAATGGACGTGCCATTTGTACCATGTCCGCTTTACCTGCTGCTAAAATTTCTTCAGCAGTATCTGGCATATTGATTCGGTTTGATGCAATAACTGGAACTGAAACATGTTTTTTTACTTCAGCTGTATAATCAACAAAGGCTGCTCGAGGAACGGAGGTCACAATAGTTGGGATACGTGCTTCATGCCAGCCAATCCCTGTATTCAATAAAGTAATGCCTGCTTTTTCCAATGCTTGTGCGACAGTGATGACTTCATCCATCGTATTGCCATCATGGACTAAATCCAACATCGACAAACGGAAGCAAATAATAAACTTTTCACCCACTTTGGAACGAATCGCTTTGACAATTTCTACAGCAAAACGCATCCGGTTTTCAATCGGACCGCCCCAACGATCTGTACGTTGATTGACATGGCGACTTAAAAATTGATTCAGCAAATATCCTTCTGAACCCATAATTTCCACACCATCATAACCCGCCTTTTTTGCCAAGCTTGCAGTTTCTGCATAATCCTGAATCGTTTCAAGGATCAGTCTGTCACTCATCTGACGTGGTTTAAACATTGAAATTGGAGATTTGATCGGGCTTGCTGAAACCACAAAAGGCTGGTATCCATAACGACCAGAGTGCAATATTTGCATAAGAATTTTTGCGCCATGCTTATGTACAGCATGGGTAACTAAACGATGTGGTGCAATATCACCCAAAGTATTCATCGTTCCGCCTGCTGGCAACAACCAACCTTGACGGTTAGGAGAGATCCCCCCTGTAATAATCAGCCCAACGCCACCTTTAGCTCGCTCGCCAAAATATGCGGCAAGTTTGGGATAATGATAAAAACGATCTTCCAATCCAGTGTGCATTGAGCCCATTACCACACGATTTTTGATCGTTGTAAATCCTAAATGAAGCGGTTTTAAAATATGTGCATAGCTAGTTGTCATGGTGAATCCTTTTTAGTTTGGCTTTGCAACTTGTTGCATACTACTTTATCGAGTTTTAAAATTTTTTGGATGGCTTATTTTGATAATTTCTTGGTAGATAGTGTCAATTTACTGCATTTATTTTTTATTAAAAAAACTTCATCCTGATCTATTTTAATTAATCAATAAAATACAGTTCTATAATACTGTAAAGCAGCGATTTTGGTTATTTTGCACTATTACTTTGGAATAAAAGCAAATAAGAAAAGGCATTTTAACAATGAGTCATCCTGTATTTTTAACCAGTACCACGTTTAGCCATATGCCGATCGGTCAAGAAAATCAATGGGCAGATTTTTTTCAAACAGCTTCTTTTGAACTGGAAGCCAATGCATTTATTCCGATTTTATGGTTAATGCTGTTTAAACAGGACAATCTGCATTGGGCTAAATATATCGATGAATTGGATCACAACGACCAAAGAAATCAGGGTGATTTGGAAGAATATCAACAAGATTTTGCAGAAAACTGCTATGCCTATTTAGTGATCGAGCAGCAACAGGCTTTAAATAATTTAGAGCAACGGAAGCCCTTATTTATAGCTATTTTTGGTGAAGAAAATATTCCTCATTTTGAAGAGTTTAAATCTTATATCTTACAATATTATCCTCACTTTATATTGTTACGAACCAATGGATTACCTTTAGACTTAAATGACGCAAACTTTCTAACTCAACCCTTAACACACATAGAAAATGCGCAAATGGGTGATACCGAAAATATTGATTTTTTCACTGTGCAACGTCGTGATCTTGCACGTTTCGATGATCAGGCTTATTTCTTTTACGGTGCAGATGTACTCAGTAGCAGTATAGCATCAGATTCCCTAGAACAGTCCCCATCACCGATGTTAGACACTAAACCACCATCAACAACAGCATCAGGATTGGCGATTTGGATCTGTACAGCAATTGTTGCCTTATTAACACTCGGTGTTTGGTTTTCTACTTCTTCGATTTTGTATAGCGTACTTATTTTTATCATCAGTGCTTTTGTATTGGGATTCATTTCTTCAAAAATTGGAGAAACAAAGTAGAACAGGTTGACATATGAGCCACAAAAAACCATGAGCAATGCGATCAGTATTACTCATGGTTTTTAAACAACTTTTTTTGAAAAAATTTTAATCTATTGCGAACTGCAAAATTAATTTCCCAATTTTATTTCCAATATTTCAATTTACTGGTTTGCCCAATACCCACATTAAAACTATTGGTTGGATCAAGTTTTTGATAATGATTTTTTAAACTTGGTTTAGCCACATAGAGATGCCCTACATTATGTTCTGCGGGATATTCAGCTCCACGATCATCCAACAAATGCCACATTTGATGTTCCATTGCCAAAGGATCAACACCTTTTTTTACAATATAGTCTTGATGAAATACATGACAGAGAAAATGTCCGTAATACAACTTATGAATGATTAAATCATCCATCGCTTTGGGTAAGGTTTCCACCCACTCCCGATCATTACGACGTAGTGCAATGTCTAAAGCAACAATATCTTCCACGTCTGAACGGTGTGTATCTCGATAGCGAATTGCCGCACCTGCAACGGCAAAACGGTGTAGAAATGCTTTGCGCCCTTCTTCCTCAGTACAACGGAAGAAACCACCTAAAGAATGCTGTTGAAAGTAGTCATGTAAAAAAGCTTCAACTTGATCGACGTCTTGATTTTCGATACGAATCATCAAATGATGTTCATATAAATCACGAAACTCATTCATGCGCTTAGGCAAATGATTCGGTAAGAGTTTGGTCACTATTTGCAAAATTTTATCGGACAAATTACGTAAACCAATTTTCTCCAGATAACCATCGACTTTATCCTTCATCGCAAATGCTGCAGGTACTTTTGCTGTACCTAATTTTTCGATAAACATAAACGTATCTTTGCCGTATTCAGCGCCAATATCATAGGCAACACGATGAATATACTCACCGGCAATTGGCAGTCTAAGTAAATCTTTCAGTAAAAAACGACGAATTTCGGTGAGATCATCATGTGAGTTTGTCCCGACATAAAAGACCTGACTTGGTATTTTCTCAAAGGTGTCTAGACGTACTGCAAATACACAGACTTTACCTGCCGAACCCGAAGCTTCAAACAAACGTGATGGGTCCGCATTAAATCGTGCAGGCGTAGCTTCATCAACCTGTTTCACATCATGCGCATAACGATGATCTGAGGCACAACAACTCGGATTATTTACAATGTCATTGATTTGATAATTTTGACTTTCGAGCTTGGTTAAAATTTCCTCTGGAGTTTCACCCAAATGAACTCCCAAGTGATTGACCAACTCCAACTCACCTGAATCATTGACACGCGCATAGAGTGCTAACTCGGTATAGGCAGGTCCACGACGAACAAGTGCACCGCCAGAGTTATTACAGATCCCGCCTAAAACTGATGCTCCGATACATGATGAACCAATCACAGAGTGTGGTTCACGATTAAATGGAGCTAATTCTTTTTCCAAACGATCTAATGTTGCCCCTGGCAAACAAATGACTTGTTGACCTTGATTAATGACCTGAATGCCAGCCAAACGGCGCGTACTCATTAAAACCACGGGGCGATCATAATCATCACCAAATGGCGTTGAACCACCAGTCAATCCAGTATTGGCAGCTTGCATAATCACGATGCAATCGGCATTGACAGCAGCTTGTAACACTTGCCATTGTTCGAATAAAGTTCCTGGAACAACAACAGCAAGTACTTTGCCTGAACCGTATCGACGCCCTTGACGGTAGAGGCGTGTATCATGATCTTGGGTCAAAACATGCTGTTGACCAACAATTTGAATCAATTGCTGAATGGTTTGCTGTGAATCAAAATTCGATTGCATTTTCCCTATCCTATCTATGAATGCTGACTCAACAAATAAGTTCAGCATTCATTGCAGCGACATTATTTCAATGTAATTGCGACTATGGAAAGCTTTCGATTTAATGTATCTCAATTTAAAAAGATAGATCAAACCAAAGTCATCCGCAAAACTTGGTCAATATTTTTTAGTTTCATCTTTTAGAAATATCAACTGCTCAAAACGTTTGGCTTCAACGCTCACAGCTAATATTTAGGCAAGCAAATTCGATAGCTTGATGGATATTTGCTCAACCTCAAAAATATATTAATCAGTCAGTGCTTGATCTAGTTTGACTAAACAATCAGAAGTAATGTCAGCAATGGTTTTGGCACCCGTCAATGTCATCGCAACACGCATTTCTTTATCAATTAAATCAAGTAGGTTTGATACACCAGCACCACCTGCGGCACCTAAGGCATAGACAAATGCACGCCCTAACATACACGTATCAGCGCCAAGTGCGAGCATTCGCACAACATCTAAACCATTACGAATACCCGAATCTGCCAGAATCTTAATATCGCCTTTCACAGCATCCGCAATTGGAGGAAGTGCACGTGCTGATGACAACACACCATCGAGTTGACGACCACCATGATTAGAAACAACAATACCATCTGCACCGAAACGAACCGCATCTTTAGCGTCTTCAGGATCAAGGATGCCCTTAATCACCATCGGACCATCCCAAAACTCACGAATCCATTCTAAATCTTTCCACGAAATAGAGGGATCAAAGTTATTGCCCAGCCAACCGATGTAGTCTTCGAGTCCAGTCGGTTTGCCTAAATATTTGGAAATATTCCCCAAATCATGCGGACGACCCAGTAAGCCCACGTTCCAAGCCCAATGTGGATGGAAACAAGACTGCATATAACGACGCATTGCTGCATTCGGACCACTCATCCCTGAATGTGCATCGCGATAACGTGCACCCGGTACAGGCATATCTACAGTAAACACTAAAGTTGAGCAACCTGCTGCTTTAGCACGTTCCAAGGCATTTTTCATAAAGCCACGGTCACGCAAAACATACAGCTGAAACCACATCGGACGACCAATTGCTGGGGCAACTTCTTCAATTGGGCAGACTGAAACTGTAGATAAAGTAAATGGAATGCCTTTTTTATCTGCTGCAACTGCAGCCTGCACTTCACCACGGCGTGCATACATCCCCGTTAAGCCGACAGGAGATAATGCAACCGGCATTGATAAAGTTTCATCAAATAACTTTGTTTCTAGACTTAACTGAGACATATCATTTAAAACACGCTGTCTCAAAGCGATTTTTGATAAATCTTCTACATTGCGCTTCAGTGTATATTCAGCATATGCACCGCCATCAATGTAATGAAATAAAAATGGAGGTAAACGACGTCTCGCTGCTTCACGATAGTCATTTGCAGAAGAAATAATCATGTTCATATCCTGTTTAATCGGCTTGCACGTTGACGACGAGCTTCTTCTTCATCAATCATCCGTACTTGCTGCACTACAAATTCTATATGTCCACATACTGCATCTCTTGCAGCATCTGGATCATGACGTTCAATTGCATCCATCACTCTAAAATGCTGATCATGCAATTGATCAAATCGATGTGTTTCTGAGTAAACCTTACGTCTGCCCAGTAATACGTTAAATTGCAACAAATCGAACACGCCCCGCATCATCTGAATCAAGACTAAATTGTGCGATGCCTCAGCAATCGCCAAGTGAAATTTAGCGTCCGCCAGTGAAGCTTGTTCATCATCCCCTAATGACTGAAAGTATGAAATCTGATCATAATATTTACGGATCAAAGCCAGATCTTCTGTTGTTGCACGTTGTGCTGCATACCAAGCCGAGCCACCCTCAAGAATTGTTCGTGCTTCTTGCACATCAAAACGATAGGCAGGGTCTTGATCAATTAAATTACTTAACGGGCTAACAATCTGGTTTTGCGACCAGTTCACAGGGATTTGTTGCAAATACGTTCCCGCACCTACTTTACTGACCAGTATACCCATACTGGTCAATTGCGAAATCGCTTCTCTTAAAGAAGAACGGGATACACCGAGTTGTTCACACAACTTTCGTTCAGCAGGCAATCGTTCTCCGACTTGCATGTTTTTTTCTGCGATTAACATGCGTAGGCTGTGGACCACTTTGTCGGAGACTTTCATCTGCTTTCCTTAATATTGCATTGGTTCAGTGTCGCTGAGTATCATGGAATCATCCATGGGAACACATAAGCTTGTAGGGTAATAATAATACCGATCATTACTGTAAACGTTATACTGTGTTTCACGGTAAAACGGAACAGATCTGATTCTTTACCAACAAGCCCGACCGCTGCGCAGGCAATTGCAATCGATTGAGGAGAGATCATTTTTCCTGTCACACCACCACTGGTATTCGCTGCGACAAGCAATACTTCTGGCACTCCAATTTGTTGTGCCGTGGTTGCCTGTAATGCACCAAATAATGCGTTGGCTGAAGTATCCGAACCCGTCAGGAACACCCCTAACCAGCCTAAGAATGGCGAGAAGAAAGTAAATGCTTGCCCTGTATGTGCCAATGCCAAAGCCAGGGTTGCAGACATCCCTGAATAATTAGCGATAAAAGCAAAAGCCAATACCATACCAATCGAATAAATTGGAATTTTTAATTCATTAATTGTTTCGCCAAAAGTGACTACAGCTTCTTTAGGCTTCATTTTTAAGAAAATGATGGTGATGATTGCAGCAAAAATAATGGCTGTCCCTGTTGCTGAAAACCAATCAAACTTATAAATCGCATCATAATCTTTGATTTCTGATACCACTGGCGGCATCTTTTGCACCATTTGGTGCAAGAAAGGCACTTTGATTGAAATCACCAAATCATGCAATGCACCATCTTTGGTAAACAAGTCTTTGAATGGTTTTACACTCCAGATCGTCACCATGACTGTCAGAATGGCAAATGGCGACCAAGCTTTCGCAATTTGTGCAAGCGTATATTTTTGCTGTTTTTGCTCAGCCAGATTTTCATTCATGCTGGCATCTTCATTGGCAAAACGGAAGATATGTTTAGGCTGCCAATACTTCAATAAAATCGTAAGTGAAATCAAAGATGCAATAGATGCTGTAATATCTGGCAATTCAGGACCAACAAAGTTTGACGTTAAATACTGAGCGATCGCAAATGCACCACCACCAACAATCACCGCAGGCCAAGTTTCTTTAACACCACGCCATCCGTCCATGATCGCCATAATCCAGAACAGTACAATGGGCACCATAAATGGCAACTGGCGTCCGACCATCTGACTGATTTCATGTGTTTCAACACCTGAGACTTGACCAGCAACAATAATTGGAATTCCCATAGCACCAAATGCAACAGGCGCCGTGTTTACAATCAAACACAGACCAGCAGCATAAAGTGGTTTAAACCCAAGCCCGACCAACAATGCTGCGGTAATTGCCACAGGTGCACCAAAACCAGCCGCCCCTTCTAAGAAAGTACCAAAAGCAAAACCGACAAACAGCATTTGTAAACGCTGATCTTCTGTAATCGATAGAATCGAAGAACGGATAATATCGAACTGCCCTGTTTTAACCGAAATTTTGTACAGGAATACTGCACCAATAATGATCCATGCAATTGGCCACAAGCCATAGAAAAAGCCATAGACCATAGATGCCAATGCCATCATGGTAGGCATTTGATAAGCAAATAAAGAAACCAATAATGCCAATATGACTGTAATTGTCCCCGCAACACTTCCTTTCATGCGGAATACAGCTAGGGCCAAAAAGAAAAATATAATTGGAATGAGTGCAATGGCACTGGATACCCAGATATTACCCATTGGATCATAAATCTGTTGCCAATGTTGAAGCATTGTCATCTCCTTGAAATGCTTGCCAGAACTTCGAGTTTGATAAAATCACCCATTTATTTCTCAATAATTGGTATGACCAATATAAAGTTAAAAACAAAAAAATAACGCGTATTTTTACTTTATAGTAATTTTTGCTGATTTAAAGATCAATAGTTACCCAATTATTCATAAAATGGTATGACCAATTTCAAGAGTGTTTTTATTATTTTAATTGCATATTTTCTCATTTCTTAGACACATAGATTTTTAAAAGTTTTGTTTTTAAAGGTTTTTTTTAAAGGTTTATTATTTTTATACGACTTTAGTCTAAAATGATATTTAAAAAGCAAATTTTAACCAATATCAAAACATATTTTTATTACGATATTAATCACACACTTTCATTATTGGTCTGATCATTTTAAAAATTCAAAATTTTGATGCATGCTATAGATCATATAAAAAACAAAATCAGTAAAGTTTTACTGATTTTGTGGATTGATACGATACAGAAATTATTATGAATATAAATTCCTTTGCTCTACTTTAGCGATGCTCACAATTCATAGGTGTAACGACCTTCTTTTTCATTTGAATCTTTAAAGAACTCATCATGATACCTGTACAAATAAATGCCGCACCAATCAAGATATTCAAAGTAATCGGTTCATGCCAAAGCATATAGCCAAAAAATAAGCTTAAAATAGGAATACACATAATCGAAATTGATGCCACAAAAGTATCCACCTGACTCACAATCCAATTCCAGAGTGCAAAAGCAAACCCTGTTCCGACTACCGCAATGTAAAACAACATCGAGTCATTGAGCGGGTTTATCCATACATGCACATCAATAGGCTCAAAAGTAACAGCACCGATTAGAATTACAAAACCACCGATTAATAACTGCCAAATGGTCAGTTTCATTTTGTCATAAGTGGCAAAATTCTGTTTGATATAGACGGTTGTCAGTGCCCAGAAGAAGCCCGATAAAATCAAGAAAGCCTGTCCAATCAAAGATAGGTTGAAATGTAAATCATGCAATTGTGGCCAAAGAATTGCGACTAGCCCCAAAGTACCTAAAATTAGTCCAAGCATTTTCTGGGTATTTAAACGTTCTTTGAGTACATAGTGTGCCAGCACACCAATAAAAATTGGCATAGTAAACACCAAAACCGCAGATAAGCCTGAATCTACAAATTGCATGGCAAAAGTTTGAGTCGCATAAAAACCAATACAAATCATCACGCTTGAAATCATCAGTTTTTTCCATTCTCCTCTTTGTGGAAAAATAGATTTACGCAATAAACGTTGAACCAACATCAAAGTCAAGGCAGCTAAAATCAACCGTGTAGAAATAAATAAAAATGGAGGAAAAACCTGCAAACTGTGTTTGACCAGCCCCCATAATGATCCCCAAACGAGACACAACAAAACGATTGCACCCATTACTCTAAGATTCATTTGCTGTACTCATACAGATGGAAAGTAGACTTAGTTTAAAAAATAAATGACATCATGAATAATGCTATGTTTTAATACATCCATCATTTTTTTTAATACATTTAAAAATTTAACATTGTTATTAAAAGCGAATAAGTTTGAGGAATTGTCATGAATATCGACATCGGAGATATTAAGTCATTTGTAACGGTTGCCGAAATGAAGAGTATTTCTGCTGCTGCCCACAAACTTAACTATTTGCAGTCAAATATGACCGCAAAAATTAAAAAAATTGAAAACCACTACAAACGTCAGTTATTTATCCGTAAACCCAAAGGCGTTGAACTGACTGAGTCTGGTATGAATCTTTACCAACAATACAAAAAGATGATCTTTACTTGGGAAGAGACTGAAAATAAGATTTATCAGCAAGAAAAATACCTTCGTTTTGGTACCAATACCAGCTTAGGAGGCATGCGCTTCTACCCGTCTTTTAGCCAACTTTATGAAACCTATCCAGAGCTTTCAATCACAATGAAAACTGGTGCAACAGGCTACATCGAAGATGAAATTTTATCAGGCAATTTAGATATCGGTTATGTACTTGGGCATCCCAAACAGAAAAACATACAGTACATCCAAAAGGCAGAAGATCAACTGGTCATCATTGGTAAAAGTGTTATTAATCATGAGAATCTTGAGGATTGCCTCAATCACCAAAATATTCTGTTGGCTTCAGAAGAATGTTGTTATGCCACAACCTTAGATCATATTTATACGGACTACAACTTAACAAAAGGTGAGCTCACCCATATTTATGATCATGAAGCGCTAGTGAATTTCACTCAATTGGGTATGGGAATTTCAATGATCGCAAAATCACTGATCAAAAAATTTAATATTGAGTATTATCGTGAAACACCTGAACAATATCGAGATATAGGATTTTATTTAATTGCTCGAAGTGAGCATGTCTTTACCCCAATTGAAAAGCAATTTATCGGCTTGAATGATCAGCTTTAAACAGCATAAGTCAGACTTATTTTAGCGTCACGAACAGATTCTGACTTTTGTTAGATTAAAAAATAGATATATTCTGTTGATTTTATTAATTAATTAAAATTAATTTTACTGTATGAGTTTCCCCAAAAATCAACCATATAAGCCAAAGCAAACAGTACATGTAAAAATCCAGTTGATCTGAATTTTGAATTATCTCAACAATTTCAAAAGCGGCACGAACTGGAATTTAAGTAGATTACTTTAACTGCATAAATTGCTATTTTTTTCAATGATAACATTTAAATCCCATAAAACATTGACCGAAAAAGTGCTACAATACCGCGTTTATAAAATTCTCAATGGTCACCCGTGTATGTGGTGCCTCTTTCGAAATAGTTAGGACGAGCAATGACTGACAATGCAACGATCTTGCAGAATGTACCAGTAGGCAAAAAAGTGGGTATCGCTTTTTCTGGTGGTCTAGATACTTCAGCAGCTTTATTGTGGATGAAGCAAAAAGGCGCAGAACCTTATGCTTATACAGCAAACTTAGGGCAACCTGATGAAGATGACTACGATGCAATTCCGCGTAAAGCTGAAAACTACGGCGCTGTTAAAGCACGCTTAGTGGACTGCCGCTTACAACTTGCATTAGAAGGTATTGCTGCGATTCAGTGTGGCGCATTTCATATCAGTACTGGTGGTGTTCCTTACTTCAACACTACACCTTTAGGTCGTGCAGTAACAGGGACAATGCTTGTTACCGCAATGAAAGAAGATGACGTAAATATTTGGGGTGATGGCTCAACTTACAAAGGAAACGATATTGAACGTTTCTACCGTTATGGTTTGTTGACTAATCCTGCACTTAAAATCTATAAGCCGTGGTTAGACCAACAGTTTATTGATGAGTTGGGTGGTCGTGCTGAAATGTCACAATTCTTAATCGACAATGGTTTTGATTACAAAATGTCGAAAGAGAAAGCCTACTCAACAGATTCAAACATGTTGGGTGCGACACATGAAGCTAAAGATCTTGAATATCTCAATGCGGGTATCAAAATCGTTGATCCAATTATGGGCGTTGCGTTCTGGAAAGATGACGTAAAAGTTGAAGCTGAAGAAGTTTCTGTTACTTTCGAAGAAGGCTTCCCTGTTGCATTAAATGGCAAACGTATCGAAGATCCTGTTGAATTTATTCTTGAAGCAAACCGTATTGGTGGACGTCATGGTCTAGGTATGTCTGATCAGATTGAAAACCGTATCATTGAGGCAAAATCTCGTGGTATTTACGAAGCTCCGGGTATGGCTCTTCTTCATATTGCATATGAACGCCTTGTTACTGGTATTCACAATGAAGATACTATCGAACAATATCGTATTAACGGCTTACGTTTAGGGCGTTTATTATACCAAGGTCGTTGGTTTGATTCTCAAGCATTAATGCTTCGTGAAACAGCACAACGTTGGGTAGCAAAAGCCATAACAGGTACAGTAACTTTAGAGTTACGTCGTGGTAATGACTACACCATCTTGAACACTGAATCTGAAAACCTCACTTATGAAGCTGAGCGTTTGACGATGGAAAAAGGTGATTCAATGTTTAGCCCTGCCGATCGTATTGGTCAATTAACCATGCGTAATCTTGATATTACCGATACACGTGCAAAACTCAGCATCTATACAAATACAGGCTTATTGGCTGTAGGTACGGGTTCTGCAGTTCCTCAGTTAAAAGACAAAAACAAATAATTCAGTTTAAAAAATAAAAACCGCCAAATGGCGGTTTTTATTGGTCAAGACTTTTTGCTGTGATCTGATTAAGATACAGTGGTAGAATTCTGGATTGTTTGAGTGGTGTCTTGTTGCGATTTTTGCTGTTGTTTTTGTAATTCAATCCGTTCTGCATGTTCTTGACGAATTCGATCATACTCTCGCTGAGTTTCTGCATCACTTTTTGCAGCTAAAAATGCCATCCCCACTAAAAAAACTGGAAATAATAATCCCAATGCAGCGAGCAAATAAATTTTAGGAAACTTCTTCGAACTTGTCTGTGACATACATTTAAATCTTTCAATAAATTTAAGTAGGCGTAATAATATAACAGAACAAACTTATTCAATATATGAAAAATCGAAATTTAAAAAACCAACACTTCATCATGACGGCTTATTCAAGATACAAGTTTAGCTTTCTTTTTAAACATTACCTTAAAGATCAAATACTTATATAAAAAACATGAACCATAAATTCAAAGAAATCATCGATCTTTAGCAGACTGATAAGCAGCTTGCGCAATTGCTAAACTCTTCTTCTTTCCTTCAACTGTATCTGGGATTTCATTGCTCGTACCATTACTCGAATGACGCTGAAGATGCTGCTGTTGAGAATATTTGTGCATCTCAGGTTGAGACTTTACGTTTTGTTGGGAGTTTTGTGTAGCCGTTCGCTGCGTTAGCTTCTGTTGAAGCTGTTGTTGTGGATTTGGTACAGCCATTCCCGCACATGGTCGAGACTGATAAGTTACTGAGCCCTTCACCACACACTTATGTACTTCTTTAGCTAAAACGTGATGAGAAAACCCTATAGCTAAAACAACCAACACGACTTTTTTCACAACACACACTCCATTTAAGTTTTAACAAAGTATCAACATTTAAGCTAAATTGCTATTTACACAGGAGTTTTTTAATTATTGCTTTTCTTGTCACAATAAAGGGTGAAATATGACTTTTTTTGCCAAATCTTTACAGCATTTTGTCATGTTCACATTGTGGTAAATTTCATGCTATTTCAAATTTCTCAATAGGCGACGTACAATCACACCATGTACCATAGAAACGGGAAGCATATAAATTTTCCCAAAAAAATTATAAGTGACAACACTGGTAAAAATTCTAAGCAGATTTTTCTGCTCATCATAGTTTTCGATCTTTAATACCACCAATACAGTTAAATGCTTATCGCTTGATTGTAAAAAAAGTTCATGATCTGAAACTTGAATAACATCAAAAAAATCTGCTTTTCCACCCTGCTCAAGTGCCATAGATTGAGAGTTAAAACCTTGTATAGGCTGTACACCACCCAGATGCAGACTGAAAAAGTCTCGAATTTTAAAAGCTATCTTTAACCATTTTGGTGGTGTACTGGTCATTAGGTGATAAGCTTGTGATGCTGTGATATTTTTATCAATACATTGTTGGTCTTGATGAATAAAATTAAGTTGATGAACAGGTGCAACCAATACATACGGATCTATTTCTGTATTCATGGAACTAAACCTTTTTAAATATAATAATTTAACGTATGAATAGAATCTAAATTCAGTCTACAGCAATCCAAATGAAGTACAATCACAAGCCGCCTAAAGTTGAATAAAATCATGAATGATTGGGCAATTTTTTGAAATAAATAACTGTATTCTAAGATGAATATATATTATTTAATGATAGTGATATACATGGTATCTATAGCATGCGATTTGAAATAAATAGATATTGAAAAAAGTACAGCTTTTTAAAGAGATAGAAAGCGTACCTCCTGTTTGGAAATCTACCTCATTAAGCTATTGCTACTACCTAATATTTTGAAAAAATTTCGAATGATTCACACAGGCAATGTTCCTCTCAGACAATGCCAATATTTACATTGCAAACAAAGTCATGCTTTGATTTTGCTGTAGCTGGGCATCGTTAATAATGAACCATGATAAAAAAGGTCTGCACTTGGCAGACCTTAGATTAAGTTGTCTCTTGATTAATTATCCATATTTTCAATGATCGCTTGCCCGAACTCTGAACAACGAAGTAGAGTAGCTCCTGGCATTAAACGCTCAAAATCGTAAGTAACAGTTTTTGCAGAAATCGCGCCTGAAACGCCTTTGATAATTAAATCGGCAGCTTCAGTCCAACCCATATCTCGAAGCATCATCTCTGCTGAAAGAATAATAGACCCCGGATTTACCTTGTCTTGTCCTGCATATTTAGGTGCTGTTCCGTGTGTTGCCTCATATACAGAAATTGCGCCACCAATATTTGCACCCGGCGCAATACCAATACCACCTACTTCTGCTGCAAGTGCGTCAGAAATATAGTCACCGTTTAAATTTAAAGTAGCGATCACGGAATAGTCAGCAGGACGCATTAAGATTTGCTGTAAAAACGCATCGGCAATCACGTCTTTGATAACAATGTCTTTGCCTGTTCTTGGATTTTTAATTTTAACCCAAGGTCCACCATCAATCAGTTCACCACCAAAGCGATCTAATGCAAGTTCATACCCCCACTCTTTAAAAGCACCTTCAGTGTATTTCATGATATTGCCTTTATGCACTAAAGTTACACTCGGCTTATCATTATCAATCGCAAACTGAATCGCTTTGCGCACCAAGCGTTGGGTACCTTCTTTTGAAACAGGTTTAATCCCAATACCACAATTATCTTCAAAACGGATTTTAGTAACACCCATTTCTTCTTTAAGAAATTTAATCACTTTTTTTGCTTCTGGGGAGTCAGCTTTCCATTCAATACCTGCATAGATATCTTCTGAATTTTCTCGGAAAATTACCATATCTGTCTGTTCGGGATGTTGAACAGGTGATGGTACACCTTTAAACCAACGCACAGGTCGCACACAGACATATAGATCTAATTCTTGACGTAGAGCAACGTTAAGTGAGCGAATTCCACCGCCTACAGGCGTTGTGAGTGGACCTTTTATCGAAACTACAAATTCTCTGAGTGCTTCAAAAGTTTCTTCTGGCATATAAGTGCCATAAATTTTATTGGCTTTTTCACCACAGTAAACTTCCATCCATTCGATCGAACGTTTGCCACTATAAGCTTTTTGAATTGCGGCATCGACCACTGCCTTCATAGCAGGTGTAATATCCACACCAATACCATCTCCTTCAATAAAAGGAATAATCGGATGGTTTGGAACATTCAGTGACAAATCTGCATTTACAGTAATTTTGCTACCATCTGCAGGTACTACGATCTTCTGATAACCCATTGTTCAGGATCTCCATTTTCTTATAGTGAGTAAATCCAAAAAAATTGCGCTATGAGCAATATTTGCGACCACTTTTTTAGCAAGATCAGTGTAATCGAATTCGATCATTTTTTGAGATTTATACGAGGAATAACAACATTTCTCAACTTAATAAAACGCATTGTTTCATGATTTAATGCTTTTCTAGAATGTATTTTTTATAAAAATCATAGCTTTCTTTTATTTCTACAAAATCAATAAATTTTGATCCTTAAAATAAATCAATAAAGATCACAGAACGCTCCTCTCATTTGAATCTTAATGCATTAAAAAACCAATTAAATGACTGTAGACAGTATTTTTTAAGGAAAACCAGCGCCCCTGTAAATATTCAAAAATCTAAAATCAAAGTCAGGCGCTCTTTTACTCCTCCTGTTGAATGACAAATAAAGTTGAAGAATACAAAGCTGAATCTGTTATAGTAGTCCACAATCAACTGGGCTTTTTGCAACCTAAACCACCCCATTTTTATCAAAACGGGTATTCAATCGGGTAACAAATCAAACCCAAAAAATTTTATTTATATATATTAGTGGCTTAAAGTGAAAATTGTCATTCTGAACAAACCCTATGACGTCCTCTCCCAATTTCGTAAAGACGAAGCACATATGACCATATCTGACTTCGTTGACGATCCTAGCTTGCGTATATCTGGTCGTCTTGATATGGACTCTGAAGGTTTAGTTTTTTTAACTGATCATGGTGGTCTAAATCAGTATATTACCAATCCAACCAATAAAAAGTTTAAGACCTATTTGGTTCAAGTCGATAGTGATATTACTGAAGAGGCACTTGAGCAGTTACGCAAAGGTGTTGAGTTAAAAGACGGTATAACCTTACCCGCTCAAGCCGCTAAAGTGGAACAACCAGAATGGTTGTGGGACCGTGATCCACCCGTACGTTTCCGTGCCAATATCCCCACCTCATGGGTAGAAATTTCGATTTGTGAAGGGCGTAATCGTCAAGTGCGTCGTATGACCTCTGCTGTTGGTTTCCCAACTTTACGTTTGATTCGCACCAAAATCGGTGCAATTGATTTAGTTCAGATGGGTTTACAACCGGGCGAAACAAAAGAAATCGAACCATTGCTTTATCCTGATTTTCAAAATGTACCTGCGGAAGAACCATATCGTTCGCGTTCTTATGTCAAAAAACCAGGCGGTACTGGCGGAAAACCGATGGTACGTAAGAACAAAGACGGTTCTACTAAAAAATCTGGAACCAAACGTATTTGGCAGATGGATGACAGCGAAAAACCGCGTCGTAAAACCAATGGAACTACACGCCCAAATACCAAAGCTCCGCGTGGTCGTGGACGTAATGGTCGTTGAAATTTAATGATGCTTAAAGCTCACCTTGGTGGGCTTTTTTTATGATTGTATGGGGGCGGTATTTAATTGAACAACATTGAATTTAAATTAAATAAAGATAAGAAGAAACTCAAATGAAAAAATCGGTGCCTAAGCACCGATTTTTATCTATGAATTGATTGGTTTACTAGATTTTTTCTAGCACTGCATTCAGTGTAGCACTTGGGCGCATTACAGCTTCAACTTTGGCTGTGTCTACAGCATAGTAGCCACCAATATCTGCTGGTTTACCTTGAACTGCTGCAAGTTCAGCAATGATTTTTTCCTCATTGTCCGCTAACGCTTGTGCAAGAGGTGCAAATTTTGCTTTTAATTCTGCATCTTCTTCTTGTTCAGTCAAAGCTTCAGCCCAGAACTTCGCAAGATAGAAATGGCTACCACGGTTATCCAACTCACCTGTACGACGTGACGGTGATTTGTCATTGTCGAGCAACTTGCCAGTCGCTTGGTCTAAAGTCTTCGCAAGTAGTTTCGCACGTGCGTTGTCTTCTTTAATACCCATTTCTTCTAAAGAAACAGCCAATGCCAAGAACTCACCAAGAGAATCCCAACGTAAATGGTTTTCTTCTACAAGTTGTTGTACGTGTTTAGGCGCTGAACCACCCGCACCTGTTTCGTACATACCACCACCCGCCATTAACGGAACGATAGACAACATTTTCGCAGAAGTACCCAATTCCATAATTGGGAACAAGTCTGTGAGGTAATCACGCAAGATGTTACCAGTTACAGAAATCGTATCTAAACCACGCGCAACACGCTCAAGTGTATAACGCATCGCACGAACTTGAGACATGATTTGAATATCAAGACCCGTTGTATCATGCTCTTTCAAGTATTTTTGTACTTTCTTGATCAATTCATTTTCATGTGGACGGTATGGGTCAAGCCAGAAAATTGCAGGCATACCAGAGTTACGCGCACGAGTTACAGCAAGTTTTACCCAGTCACGAATTGGTGCATCTTTCACCTGACACATACGCCAGATATCGCCTTCCTCAACATTTTGTGACATCAAAACTTCACCAGTTTCTAGGTCAGTGATGTTTGCAACACCAGCAGCTGAAACTTCAAAAGTTTTGTCATGAGAACCGTATTCTTCAGCTTTTTGCGCCATCAAACCTACGTTTGGCACAGTACCCATCGTACGTGGGTCAAAATTACCATTCCATTTGCAGAAATTAATCATTTCTTGGTAAATACGGGCAAAAGTAGATTCAGGCATTACTGCTTTACAGTCATAAGGTTTGCCATCAGCACCCCACATTTTACCACCACCACGGATCATGGCAGGCATTGACGCATCAACAATGACATCATTTGGTGAATGGAAGTTTGTGATGCCCTTTGCAGAATCCACCATTGCCAATGCAGGACGGTGTTCTTGGCAAGCATGAAGATCTTCAATGATTTCTTCACGTAGAGATGTTGGTAAAGTCGCGATTTTTTCGTATAGACCCGCCATACCGTTATTCACGTTGATGCCGAGCTCATCAAACAATTTACCGTGTTTTTCAAAAGCATCTTTGTAATAAATTTTCACACAGTGACCGAATACGATCGGATGTGAAACTTTCATCATGGTTGCTTTTACGTGTAAAGAGAACAAAATCCCTGCTTCACGGCAATCTTCAAGTTCTTTTTCATAGAAATCACACAGTGCTTTCTTGCTCATGAACATTGAATCAATCACTTCACCATCTTGAAGTGCAACTTTTGGCTTAAGTACAATGGTTTCGCCTGTTGTTGTAATTAATTCCATTTTCACATTGCGCGCACGGTCAAGTGTCATTGACTTTTCACCGTGGTAGAAATCACCTTCATCCATGTGAGAAACATGAGTTTGCGACCACTGTTTCCACTCACCCATAGAGTGCGGGTGTTTTTTCGCATAGTTTTTAACAGCAGCAGGCGCACGGCGGTCAGAGTTACCTTCACGCAATACTGGGTTTACTGCTGAACCAAGACATTTGCTATAACGGGTCTTGATTGCTTTTTCTTCTTCAGTAGTCGGATTTTCAGGATAATCAGGGATTGCATAACCCTTAGACTGAAGTTCCTTAATGCAAGCTGTTAACTGAGCAACAGAAGCACTGATGTTCGGGAGTTTGATAATATTAGTGTCTGGATCTTGAGTAAGACGACCTAACTGTGCAAGGTTGTCAGATACCTTCTGTTCATCGCTTAAATAGTCCGCGAATTCAGCGAGGACACGTGCAGCTACAGAGATATCAGTTTTGACAATCTCTACGCCAGCTGGCTTAGTAAAGGTCTCAATGATCGGCAGTAGCGAATAAGTCGCCAATAGTGGCGCCTCGTCAGTCAGTGTGTAAATGATTGTTGACTTTCCACCAGCCATATATAGCCCCTTGCTGTTGATTGTGTTTTTGAGAACCGAGCTTGTGACCCGACTCCTACGAACCGATTTGCTTAAAATTAACCCTGAGAGTATCAGCCTTCATGCTATGAGAGTCAACGCAAGATCTGTGATAACGACATTTCGAAAAAAAATGGTACATCACAAATATTGCATCAAAGCGAATATTTGCACAAAAAATAAGCATTTTTAATAAAAATCATCAATATTCTGGAAATTAACACAAATTTATAACATCAGCAGATTCATTTTTTAAAATAAATATAGGATCCACGCTGGATTGCGCTCAATCAGTTCAAAACGGAGACTGCTAAAAAATTGAAAAGTATTCATAGAATAAATACCCAATAAACTCTGCTTATCACACTTATATGGACTTTGAGTAAGATCGTGACCAAGATTGATTAACTTATACTCACAAAACAACAATACTTTTACCTTAATGTTTAGATAAAAAATCGTTATTAATAAATAATATGTTTATTTTTTCACCTTATTTTTTAATGAAAGAATAAATCTAATGTCATCAGGTCTTCGTATTTCCCAAAACTAATATTAAAACTTTAGAGGTAATATGTTTATGCTGTTACTCATTGCGATACTTATTCAAATTATCACACTTTGGGCTATTTTCTTTTTCGCGCTGTCTCGAAACATAGGGGCTGTGATCATCATAGTGATTTCCATCTTAGCTGCATTGATCAGCCCATGGTCTCTGATCATTGGTCTTCCACTGATTTTAATCAGTCTGGTGTTAGTCATTGAACCGTTGCGAATGCAAGTATTGACCAAGCCTGCCTACAATACGCTTGCCAATGCGATGCCAAGTATGAGCACCACTGAACGTGAAGCGCTTGATGCAGGTACCAGTTGGTGGGAAAAAGAATTGTTTATGGGTGCACCCGATTGGGAAAAATTCAATGATTACCCTTATCCGACACTTTCAAAAGAAGAGCAATCATTTTTAGATAACGAAGTTGAACAACTGTGTCAATTATTGAATGAGTGGGAAATCCATCAAAATAAAGACTTAAATGAACAAACTTGGCAATTCATTAAAGAAAAAGGCTTTTTTGGACTGATCATCCCCAAAGAATATGGTGGACGTGAATTCACTTCATTTGCTCAAAGCCGAATTATGAGCAAGATTGCATCTCGCTCATTGACTGCGGCAGTGACATGTATGGTGCCAAATTCATTGGGTCCTGGTGAGTTATTGCTCAACTACGGAACTGACGAACAAAAAAATCGTTATCTTCCTGGCTTAGCCAAAGGTGAAGAAATTCCATGCTTTGGTTTGACCAGTCCAGAAGCTGGTTCTGATGCTGGGGCAATTCCAGATACAGGCGTTGTATGTTATGGCGATTTTGAAGGACAACAAACCCTCGGTTTAAAGATGAATTTCTCCAAACGCTGGATTACCTTAGCACCAGTCGCCACTGTAGTCGGTTTAGCCTTTAAACTTTATGATCCCGAAGGGCTATTGGGGGATAAAAGCAAAACTGAATATGGCATCACTTGTGCGCTTATTCCTGCATCTCATGAAGGCGTTGTTGTAGGACCTCGCCACCATCCGGGCGGTTCACCCTTTATGAATGGTACGGTTGAAGGACGAGACGTTTTTATTCCAATCGACTGGATCATTGGTGGTGCTGAAAACGCAGGTAAAGGTTGGCGAATGTTGATGGAATGTCTTGCCGTCGGACGAGGAATTTCACTGCCTGCCCTATCTACCGCAGCCAGTGAAATGACCTATTTATCTGTCGGTGCATTTGCAAAAATTCGTCAACAATTCAAGCTTTCGGTAGGTCAGTTTGAAGGGGTACAAGAAGTTAGCAGTGAAATCGTCAGTAGTACTTATAAACTTGAAGCTTTCCGTTATTTAGTCACCTGTGGGCTTAATCAAGGAGGTAAGCCTGCTGTGATGACAGCAATGGCAAAATACTATGCAACTGAGACCATGCGTAAACTGGTCAATCATGGTATGGACATTACAGGCGGTCGTGGTATTCAACAAGGTCCACGCAACTTCCTTGCCAATATGTACCAAGCTATTCCAATTTCGATTACGGTCGAGGGTGCAAATATTTTAAGTCGTTCCCTCATGATCTTTGGACAAGGTTCTATGCGCTGTCACCCCTATTTGTTTGAAGAGCTACAACTTTTACAAGCTGAGGATAAAAATGTGGCTCTCGAAACCTTTAATACCATGCTCTACCAGCATTTAGGTTATACCTTGAACCGAGCTGCCCGAGCATTTACATATGGTTGGTTTGGTTCAAGCCAGCATCGACCAGATTCCGCAGACAAGTTTACTCAACCTTATTACAAAATCATCAATCGCTTGAGTGCTGACTTTGCACTGACTGCGGATATGTGCTTAGGGCTTTTAGCTGGAGATATTAAACGTAAAGAAATGCTTTCAGGGCGATTAGCCGATATTCATTCACATATGTTCATTGCAACGGCGATTCTCAAATTTTATGAACATGGTCAAAGAAGTGAAGCCGAACAATTACATGCCCAACTTGCTTTAGATGAAACGCTTTATCTGGCACAAGAAGCATTTTTCGGCTTGTTTGATAATTTCCCGATTCCAATCGCCTCAGGTCTGGTGAAGTTTGTTTGCTTCCCATTCGGTAGACCACTCAAAAAACCAAGTGATCGTCAAAAGAGTGAAGCTGCTGAATTGATCATGCAGAACAATCCATTCCGTGATTATCTAAAAACTCAAGTCTATTATTCGGTTAATCCTCAGGATGCCTTTGGTCGAATGGAAGCAACCTTTAATCTACTGACAACAGTAGAAAATGAGTGGAATCACTTTAAAAAGGCGGAATCTAAAGGTGAATATCAAGGTCTTACATTTGAGGAACGTTTGGCTGATGCAGTCAGTCGTGGGGCAATTCAGCAAGATCTTGCAAATAAGTTGGCGGAATATAATGCGTTACGCTATGACAGTATGCTCACCGATATTTTTGACGAAAAACTGGAACGCGTATTGGAACTAGATAACCCCCATCTTCATCAAACATAGAAATATTTGGGAATACACTATTCTCAATGCTATAAACTTTTATCAAAAGCAGTGAATCACCTTCACTGCTTTTTCTTAGACCTATTGCCAATGGGGGCATTAAACTATTTCAGTATAGTGTCAAAAATACAACAGCACAGGAAAAACGATGATGTCTAAACAAGATTATGAAAATGGCTTAAAAGTCCGTACAGAAGTGATGGGTGAAAGTTTTGTCAAACGTGCCCAAGACAATACTGTGCCTTTTACACAACCACTGCAAGACTGGATAAATGAGCATGCATGGGGCTCGACTTGGCAACGTGAAGATGTATTGCCTCGTAAATATCGCTCATTGATTACCATCGCATTTCTGGTTGCACAAAAAAGTCCAACTGAACTTAAAGGTCATATTCGTGGTGCTTTAAACAATGGTGCAAGCGTAGAAGAAATACAGGAAGTTCTTTTACACAGCCTTCCTTACTGTGGCGCACCGACAACTCAAGAAGCTTTTCGAGCTGCACTTGAAGTCATCAACGAATACCAAAGCCAGCTGTCTTAGTTTTATAGAGCTTTGCTTTTGATCAATCGTCGATATTTACAAGATATATCTACGATTGAATCATTAGTTCCAAAACACATTGAACGTATAAAAAAACTCATCGACTTCAAAACGAATGTGATAACCCAATTGTGTCAACTCGGAAGATAGTGCTCGTATATCTTCTAAGGCTAAATGCTTGGGTAAAACTGTAAATACTGCGGTATTGCCCTGCTTTGCATTTTCTTCAATCATTTGAGCAAGGCGAATCTTATATAATTCGATATTGAGATTTGAGTTTGCTGCCAGCTGTTTTGCATCATCGGCATGAATAAACATTTTTATTTCCATATTTTTATTGCGGTCATTACAAGATATAAATAAAAGTAAAAATACGCTGTGTGGTTTGTGTTAGCTAAGATATCTTTAAAATTCAAATCAAAGCTAAGCTCGCTAGATCGATCAATTTACACATTTTTTTCAACAGGTCTGAGCGGTTTACATACGATCAATTCATAAAATTTAAAATAAATCCACTGCTTTATTTGAATGAAATTTAACTTTTATGTTTAAAAAGTAAATGATAATTGTTATTATTTACTTAATTTTTAACCTTTATTGATTTGATTGCCTATGAATAGCCAGACTGAACTCGATGCGCTGAATGCATCAGTTTCAACTCCGACTGTCTCTGCACGAGCTAAATCCACACCCTCCCTGTTAAAATACCGCTTCATGATTTTTTATCGATTTGCCTTAGCAATTTTAGGTGGCTATTTACTTGCCTCTTTGTCCGCTATGGTGATCGCAAAAACTTTTGCAGATTATCGAGCCTCAGCTGCGATGGCATCTACCCTACTTGCTTTCTGTATTCATTGCGCCGCTTTCATTTGGGTATTTATGGTCAACAAAACCTTTAAAGCCAGTTTAGGGATCGTTGTTCCATGCATCATTTTATTGATCATTTTAAAAATGATGGGGAACTAACATGCGTGTAGATGCAAAAGTTGAAGGTCCACGTCAATCCATGTCTTGGCTACATACATGGGCAAGTCTAATTTTGGGTTGGTTACTCTATGCGATTTTTTTAACCGGAACATTGAGCTTTTTTCAGTCAGAAATTTCTGTTTGGATGAAACCTGAAACTCACCAATCTGTTCCAAGCTCATCGCAATTACAACAAACTCAAGTTGCTTTAAATTATTTACAGAAGAATTATCCCGATGCAGGCAGTTGGACCATCCAATTACCAAATTCGAGACAAACCACCACTGAGTTAAACATCCGCAAACAAGGTGAAGATTTACAAGCCCGCCGTGGTGGTGAACGCATCACCATTGACAGTGCAACAGGTCAAGTTATCGAAGCACGAGACACTCGGGGTGGTGGTTTTCTTTATCGCTTTCACTTTGAACTCTATGGCGTAGATCGGATTTGGGCACGTTGGTTAGTCGGTCTAGCAACCATGTTAATGTTTGTTGCGATCATCAGTGGCATCATTACACATAAAAAAATCTTTAAAGATTTCTTTACTTTCCGTTCTGGGAAAGGACAACGCTCTTGGTTAGATGCACACAATGCTACAGCGGTTTTTGCACTTCCTTTTCATATCATGATCACATTTAGTGGTCTGTTATTGCTCATGTTTATGTTTATGCCTTGGGGGATCAACCAAGTTTATGAAGATCGACAAGAGTTTTTTCAGGAAATGCGTGGTGGTGTTCAACAGAATAATACACGTAATCGAACAACAGAAAATCGTAACGGAACTGCAAACACAGCTCAAGGGCAAAGTGGTCAAGCTCAACAAACTGCGGGCAATGAACAACGTTCACGTGGTGAAAGACGTGCTAAACATCAACAAGAAGCTGGACAGCCCGCAGCACTCACTGATTTAGCACCAATTATTGCAAATGCACAAACCCAGTGGAAAGATAATCCAATTGCGTCAATCCAGATCATTGCACCAAACACTACCAATGCAAGCATTGAACTTAGAGCACTTTATGCAAAAAGTGTAATACAACGTGGTGTATATCCTGTTTTAAAGTTTGATGGTGTTACGGGGAAAGACATCTCTGATGATCTACAAGCCAGAAATACTTCTGTTCCAATGGGTATCTACAACGTTGTGACTGTCTTACATGAAGCACGTGGACTAGATTTGACTTTCCGCTGGTTATTGTTCTTTTCTGGTGTTCTGGGCACTTTAATGGTGGCTACGGGCTTGATCTTGTGGTGTGTAAAAAGAGCGCCTCAACAGCAAAAACAAGGTTATAAATCTTTTGGCTATCGCTTTGTAGAGGTCATGAATATTGCTGCAGTGATTGGATTACCGATTGCTTGTGCAGCTTATTTCTATGCCAATCGTTTTATTCCTTTTGAAGTAGAAGCACGTCTAAACTGGGAAATTCGTGCCTTCTTTATCGCATGGCTTGCAAGTTTAATTTATGCGGCAATCCGACCACATCGTCAGGCTTGGTTAGAACTTTTAATGCTGGCAACCATTGCCTATGCCCTGTTACCACTCATTAATTTTATGACAGGCGGTCAAGCACTTTGGAACAGTATTGCCAATGGTCAATGGATGATTGCATCTTTTGATTTAATGACATGGGCAATCGCAATTTTGTTTTTCTTGTCATTTTATAAAGTCAAAAAACATAAAGGGCTTCCAGTCAAAAAAGCTAAAAATGTACCAGCAACCAAGGAGATCGCTGTATGATTTTCTTCTTATTGATTTGGTCTATATCCAGTTTAGCGATGATTGCACTTGCCAGCGTTATGTCAAAACATCAAAAACAAATTTATGGTCATGAATTAGCAAAAAAACCAACCCTATTTGCGACACTATCAGGTTGGGGCTTATTGTTCATCTCTTTAATCATCTGCTTAATGTCAGGAAAACCGAGTAGTATGCTGAGTCTATGGGTGGGCATACTCACTTTTTCAGCATTATTCGTAGGATCATTGTTGAGCTATTACAGTACTAAAATAAAAACTGTAGCAATCATCTGCCTCATTGTAAGTTGTATTACAGGCATCATCCTACTGGTCTAAATTGTTTGGTCAAAATCAGTTATACTCTTAAGCCAATCTTAGATTGGCTTTTTTGTTAAAACTCTTTTGTCTTTACATTGGTATTTTTATGTCTAAACCACTTTCAATCCCTTCAGAATTGTTAAATCGTGCTGCGATGGGAAATCCTGCTGCACAATTTGAACTTGCTGAAATTTACATGCAAAGTGAGGATGAAGATAACAACCAACTCGCCGAAGAATGGGCATTGAAAGCAGCACAATTAGGACATGTAGAAGCCATGTACTGGTTAGGTGAAGGCTATACTTATTATGCAAAAGAAATTTTGGAAGAAGACCCAGATGAATCCAAAACCTACTTCGAGCATGCATATCGCTGGTTAGAACAAGCCGCAAAACATCAACACCCTGCTGCATTATTAGAATTGTCTAATTTTTATCGTCGTGGTGATGTGGTTGAAAAAGATCTACTTAAATCTGTGGAATTGCTAGAACAATCCGCGAAATTAGGTGAAATTCAAGCCATGCGTGATTTGGTCTGTGTTTATGAGCATGGCTTAGGTGTTGATATTGATGATGAAAAAGCAGACTTCTGGGCAGATAAAGTCAAAACGATTGAAGATACTGAAAAATAAAGCAGTGCATCAAGTCTAATAATATGGGCTTGATGCTGAGTTTCTTTAATTAACTTCTTACTGATCCATAAATCTTCACTGTACACCGCAATATTCTTATTTTTAAGGTATTCAATTCCACCTGTCCTCACATAACCTGTTGAATCATTGGCAAATACGGCTATCATTGCAAAAATTGAACTCAGCATGATGATTTTAACCAATAGAAATACAAGCCTTGACTCATATTTCTATCATCCTGTCTTAGCACTAAAACGTTAAAAGGTTTAAATGCGGTCTAAAACTGGCTGTTGATAATTAAACTTAACCTGTTCTTCAATAGCTAAGGCGATATTAAATACCTTTGGTTCTTGGAAAGCAGGACCTATGATTTGCAATCCTACTGGTTGCCCATCAATCAAACCACATGGGATAGTTAATGCAGGTAAACCTGTTAAATTACTCGGACCCGTAAAACGAATAATATGATTTAATAGATCGACACGCTCACCATTAAGTTTTGCAACTGAACTGCCTATATCAGGTGGCAAAATAGGTAATGTTGGTGCAATCAAAACATCAATTTCTTCGAAGGCTTGGGCAAACTGTTGTTTTAGTTCCCTTCTTAATTGTTGAGCTTGTAAATATTCTACTGCCGTTGGCAACTCACCCAATTCAAATAATAGACGAATATCATCGCCAAAATCATTTGGACGCTGCTGTAAATCATCATGGTGAATCGTAGCGGCTTCTGACAGACTCGTCACTAATTCTACATATTCAGCATTTTTCAATGCTGGGATTGTGACCTTCTTAATGATAGCACCACGCTGCTCAAGCTGAGCAATTTGTTCACGAACTAATTTTTCAATCGGCGCATCGACTTGATGAAAGAAATAGTCTTCGTTAATACCAATGACTTTACCTTTGACATCACTATTGAGCAAGGCAATATAATCTGGAATTTCAACGTGTTTAGAGGTCGGATCTCGCTCATCAAATCCTGCTATTACTTTTAACATAGCAGCAGCATCTGCAACAGTTTTAGCCATTGGTCCAATATGATCTAAAGTCCATGCCAATGGAAAACAACCATACTTTGCAACTAAACCATGAGTTGGTTTTAACCCAACTAAACCACATGCTGAAGATGGGATACGAATTGAACCTGCTGTGTCAGTTCCTAATGTAATGGTCGACATTCCTGAAGCAACAGCTGCACCTGAACCACCGCTTGACCCTCCAGGAATCTTATCAAGATTCCATGGATTACGGCACGGACCGAAATGTGGACTGTTATTGGTAATGCCCCATGCATACTCATGCATATTTAACTTACCGATAATGATTGCGCCCGCAGCCTTGAGTTTGGAAATCACAGTTGCATCATCACTAGAAATGAAATTGGCATGAATCTTAGAAGCCATAGTGGTCACTTCACCACCAATATAAATATTGTCCTTAATCCCCATTGGAATACCGTGGAATATGCCCTTATAGTTTCCTTGCGCAATCTCTACATCTGCTTGAGCAGCCTCTGCTAAGGCTTTATCTGCGCGAAATGAAATATATGCATTGATTTCTGCATTGTAATCTTGAGCATGTTGCAATACGAGTTGAGTTAAATCTACTGAACTTACACTACGGTCTTGAATGCGTTTAGCCAACTCGACAACTGAAAGGTTTAAGAGGTCTTTATTTAACATGATCGCCTCCAGCTGTATTTGTGACACAAATATCATGGTCATTTTTAGTTTGAGTCTGAACCGTTTTTTTTAGCGCTTTTATTCCTTGCCATCTTTGTTCTAATTCTGCTTGAGTTTTCGGATTGACAGGTATATTCAGCTGTCCCAATATTTTTGTTGCACTAATATCCATTATTATCACCATCCTTTTGGAAAATTATATTTTCAGATTGACCATTCGATTCCCATAAATCTGGCGCCTCAATAAAATTATAATTATTGAATTTCACCTATAAAGATCATTTAATAGACAATCAGCTCCAATTTAATTGGATATAAAAAATATAATATTAGACCTAGGTTGTATTGACAAATAAAACCTCCAATATAATAAATCACTCAATATAGTTAAAATAAAAAAATTATTATAAATAAAACCACCCCACACTCAATAAAATAAATTTATACATTTATTACCAGCATATTTGTCATTAATTACAAAAACTTAAACATCAAAAGTTAAAAAATATATTCATAAAATAGGAGAAAATATATATAAATTTTAAACCCATATTTACATTAAAAATACTAATCTTTATTCATATCGATATTAGGTTTCTTGCATCAGGCATTTTAAAAATTATAATTCAACACAAAATCTTCCCCATCCTTGTTTTATCCCTTTGGGAGAACGAACTTTCAATATTAATATGATTCGTTCAACATGATCATTTTTTTATTTATGAAAAAAATGTATTTAGGATCGTTTATAAACAAATAATCTGCCCTATCTAAGCACTCAGTTCTACCCACTTTGACGAATAATTCTATTTCTGTTTATCACAATATTAAATTCCATCCAAATCAGGAAATTCAATATTTTGATAACGATGAGCGTAAATAGCGACATCAAAAGTAATGTGAGTCGAAATATCATTCATGATCTGTTCTTGAAAAAGGACTTCTTTTTCTAATATGGCATTCCAATACTCAGGTTGATCTGAAAAGTTTTGATAGTAGTCTAGTAGCTCGATGACCCCACTTAATAAAGCCACCAATGCTTGAGATTTATCTTGTTTTGATACCATCATTGCAAAAGCATCTAAACAAATCACTTCAATTTCATCCAGTTCCTCATAATCATCTGCATATTCATCAATTGCCGCATTAGAGCGCTGAATCTTTTGTTGATAGTGAATCAAAAGCTCATGATCAATATCATTAAATAGTTGGGATTTATTGATGGTAATTTGATAATTTTTTTCAATAAAAACATAAAAATGAGGTAATTTCTCATAAAAACTAAAAAGGGCTTTGACCAAACTTTTACGTTGTTCAATTGAGGCTTGTTCAATCGCTTGTTTGAGTGCAAAAGTATGTAAATCAATAATTTTAACGATATCTATCATTTTTTCAGCCCCAATACTGACTTTTTAAAACCATAAAACCAATCCAAAGAAAAAGTAACGTCATCACACTTACAATAAATATCACACTGATCAGCACATATCTCAACCAAGCGGGTTGACGATTCAGTGCTTGGCTAAAACCTGACAAATGCTTTCTTAATCGTCCCACTACATACATCGAACCGGCAATAGCCACGGCAAAAACCAAAAAATACTGGGCAATAAAAAAGATTTTAGCGAGCCACGACCCTCTTAAATCAAACCACCTCTGAGAATAAAATAAAAAAGCGTCTTGGGGTTGTGCTGGGTTAACCCAAACCTCAAATTCATGCTTGTTTATTGAATGTTCAAACTTTTGCTGTGAAGATTGCTTTAAAGTATCAGATTGATCTGTAACCCACAGATAATACTGCCGAGTAATATCAGGTTGTTCGACTGTATACATCTTTTGTTGATAACGATACTCATAGATCACATTCATATAAGCAAAACTGGTACTGCGCCCGATTCGATACTGTTCAGCAGAGTAATCAATGATACGAACGTGTTGTACTTTTTCCCAAGTCGGATGCCAGAGTTTAAATTCTTCAAATTGTATACGTGGTGAAGCGGTATAAACACACTGCAAAATAAAATAGCTACAGATCAACACCAAAGCATGCACATGGCTGTGCTTGGAAAGAGAAAATTTGCGCCCTAGAAATACAGAGAAAATGATATAGAACAAGAACACATAGAGAAAAATGTGAATATTTTCATCTGCAATAAAATAGAAAAATATGCCAAAAATCACAAATACAGCTACAAATATAACGCCTAAATATTGTTTGATTTGATATGAATGCATTATTTGCCTTTATTATGATGTTGATCGCTTTATTGATACTGAACTATTTTTCATACAGATTTTGCCCAAAAACTAATTCTATCTTTTAGTTGAATATTAACCAACTACATTTGAACTCTAATAAAATCTAGGTACAATAGTCGCCAGTCGAGGGATGCTGCGACTTTTTCACAGGCACATAAATGTGAAATCGCTAGGCTCGACGATTCGGTCAGACATTCGTGCTGGTCAACAACGGCATCCGCGAACTGAATGATCAATATTTGTTATTTATAAAGGAGATCGTGATGAACGCGGTTAATGCTTCATTTACAGATTATAAAGTTGCTGATATTTCCCTAGCCGATTACGGTCGTAAAGAAATCAAACTTGCTGAAGCAGAAATGCCAGCATTGATGGGTTTACGTAAGCGTTACTCAGCAGCAAAACCACTTGCTGGTGCAAAAATTCTTGGTTGTATCCATATGACCATTCAAACCGCTGTTTTGATTGAAACACTGGTTGAACTTGGTGCAGAAGTACGTTGGACTTCATGCAACATCTTCTCGACTCAAGACCATGCTGCTGCGGCTATTGCTGCTTCTGGTATTCCAGTATTTGCTTGGAAAGGTGAGACTGAAGAAGAATACATGTGGTGTCTTGAACAGCAAATCAATGTAAATGGCAAACCTTGGGATGCCAACATGATTTTAGATGATGGCGGTGATTTAACTGCTGTTGTTCATGAAAAATATCCTGAACTCATCGCTAAAATTCATGGTATCACTGAAGAAACAACTACAGGCGTACAACGTCTACATGAAATGTTCCGTGATGGAACATTGAAAGTTCCAGCAATCAATGTCAATGACTCGATTACCAAGTCTAAAAATGACAATAAATACGGTTGCCGCCATTCTCTGAATGATGCCATCAAACGTGGTACAGATATGCTTTTATCTGGACGTCGTGCACTCGTAATTGGTTATGGTGATGTGGGTAAAGGTTCTGCTCAATCACTTCGTCAAGAAGGCATGATTGTTCGCGTAACTGAAATTGACCCAATCTGTGCAATGCAAGCATGTATGGACGGTTATGAAGTCGTTTCTCCATACAAAAATGGTGTTCAAACAGGTAAGAAAGAAGATATTAACTTAGACCTTCTTCAAAATACTGACCTCATTGTGACCACAACAGGTAACTACCACGTGTGTGACTCAGCAATGTTGGATACGTTAAAAGCAGGATCAGTGGTGTGTAACATTGGTCACTTCGATACTGAAATTGATACCAACTATTTACGTGACTACAAATGGGTTGAAGTTAAACCACAAGTACACCAAGTTTATCGTACAGAAAATGAAAACGATTATTTGATCCTTTTATCTGAAGGTCGTTTGGTTAACTTAGGCAATGCAACAGGTCACCCTTCTCGTGTAATGGATGGTTCTTTTGCCAACCAAGTATTAGGTCAAATGCATCTATTTGCTGAAAAATTTGCAGATCTTCCAGAAGATCAAAAAGCAGCAAAAATCCGTGTTGAATTAATTCCTAAAAAACTGGATGAAGAAGTTGCTGCTGCAATGGTTGCTGGTTTTGGTGGTGTATTGACACAATTGACTCAAGAACAAGCAGACTACTTAGGTGTGCAAGTTGAGGGTCCGTTTAAATCTGAAGCTTATAAATACTAAGTTTTCATTCTATCTACCCTACACTTTCAAAGTTTATATATTGAAAGTGGATATCCTCTCTTTAGGGAGAGGATTGGGTAAAAGTGAAAGATATTAAAAAGCATTTATAAAAAAGGATTTAATCATGAGCAAACGTATTCCCATTTCGTTTGAGTTTTTCCCAACCAAAACCGATGCAGGTGCGGAAAAACTTAAAATCGTTCATCAAGAATTGCAACAATTCAATCCAGAGTTTTTTTCCATTACTTATGGTGCTGGTGGTTCTACCCGTGAACGTACTTTAGCCGCAATTAATGATTTTAATGGTAAAGGTACACCTGTTGCCCCACATCTTTCATGTATTGGAGATGATAAGGCACGCATTGCTGAATTATTAGATATTTATAAGGCACAGGGTATTGATCGTATCATTGCATTACGTGGTGATTTACCATCAGGTCAAGTTGGGCTAGGTGAACTCCCTTATGCGACCGATTTGGTTCGTTTTATTCGTGAACATACTGGTGACCACTTTAAAATTGAAGTCGCAGCATACCCAGAAATGCATCCTCAAGCGGAAAGCTATGATGCAGATATTCAACACTTTATTGAAAAAGTAAATGCTGGAGCAAATGCAGCCATTACTCAATTTTTCTTTAATCCAGATGCCTATTTCTATTTTGTAGATCGTATCCAAAAAGCAGGAATTGATATTCCTGTTGCACCAGGCATTATGCCAATTACCAATGCCAGTAATTTAATTCGCTTTGCTGATGGTACGGGTGCTGAAATTCCACGCTGGATCCGTAAGCAACTTGCCACTTATGGTGATGACTCTGCCAGTATTAAAGCCTTTGGTCATGAGGTGGTCGTTAAACTGTGTGAACGCCTTATCGAAGGTGGTGCGCCAAGTTTGCACTTTTATACGATGAACCATACTGAACCGAATCGTCAGCTTGTCCTTGATCTTGGCTTAGCTTAAATCAAAAAATTGAATTCCTTACTTGTGAGTTAAACTGAATGCCTCGCTTTTATATTGAAACGGATCTGGCTGTCGATACGACAGTTGAACTGACTGAAACCGTATTTCATCATTGGGTTAAGGTATTACGTGCACAAGTCGGTGAACAAGCCACTTTGTTCAATGGACAAGGTGGAGAATATGAAGTGCGCTTAACAGAGGTTGCTAAAAAGTCAGCTTCTGTTGCGGTGCAATCATTTCACCCCGATAATCGGACGCCTGCTTTCAATGCTTTGCTAGGACAAGTCATGAGTAAAGGTGATCGTATGGATTATGCCATACAGAAAGCGGTTGAACTTGGTGTATCCAAAATTCAATTACTGACTTCTGAACGTTGTGAAATGCGTTTAAAATATGACCGCGACCAAAAAAAGCTTGATCATTGGCAAGGTATTGCGATTGCTGCTTGTGAACAGTGTGGGATGAATATTGTGCCTGAAATTCTTGCTCCTTTGAGCTTACAAAGCTGGCTGGAAAATAAATTACCAGAGACTCGTTTTGTTCTTGCTCCTGAAAAAGAGCAAACCGATGTTCTAGCAAATGCATCCTCAAATCTTGCACTTTTGATTGGTCCAGAAGGTGGACTCAGTGAAGCAGAAATCTTGACAGCGAACCAATATGGCTTTAAAAATTGGTGTATTGGTCAACGTGTATTAAGAACCGAGACTGCACCTATCGTTGCCCTGTCTATTTTGAATTATTATTTCCCATTAAAGTGACTTCTATCACACAAAGCAATTGCAAATTTGGTGATTTCACAGTATTTTAGTAGCAAAGAGACTATTAATTAACAAATTTTCAATAGTTGCTCCCCTTAAACCTACGCATTCTAAAAATAGCAGAGGTGCAACAGCTAATGAATGATGTTCAGGAAGAGCTTCTTTCATATGATGTGAATTCATCGAACATCAGAAAGACTGTTAAAAATATCCGAATTTTTTTTATTTGGGTATTATTTACGTGCATTTGTGATGCCTTTATTTATCTTTATTTGTTTAAGACACATACCGATTTACTGACATCTTGGTTTGCTACCACTGTTTTATTTATCCTGTCGATCTGTATTTTTCTAACTTGTATGCTGTATCAAAAGAAAAAAAAATCTTTTAAGCATATGCATGTATTTTTTCAATTTTTTAGTCTAATTCTAGGCAGTCTCTTTGGTATTGGCATCTATATTATCAATTTAGAATTGACCAGATTACCCGATACACTTAACCCTTTTTATTCTTTTCTTTTATCCAGTTTTTTGTTGAGTTTTTCTTATGTCATGGCGATGAACTTTCTGAATCAACGATTCAGTTATTTCACCGCTTTGTTTGTCCCGTCTTCGATTCCTGTTTTCAGCATTCCATTACTATTTCCACAAAATACCAATGAAGTGTATAGCACAGTATTTATTGTTTGGTTCGCATTGTTATTTTTCAGTGCGTATATCTCACATAAAATTTACTTGAATTCGGAAATTTTAAATCTGAAAAATCGCGTATTGATTAGACAATCTCAGCAACAACTTGAACAATCAAAAGGTTTACAGCTTCAACTCAAAAATGAAATCTCCAAAACTGAAACCATGAAAAATGAGTTGCAACTGCATAATCATTTATTAGAACAAAAAGTTAAAGAACGAACATATGATTTTAAGCAAATGAATGATCGTCTTGAGAATCATCAAGCCAATCTTACCTTTGCACATGAAACCGCTGGAATCCATTCATGGGTCTGGAACATAGAGAAGCGTACCTTTGAAATAGCCGACTCAAAGAGTGATGCTGAATTTAGACAATTAAATCTTAAACAGAACAGTGTAGATGATTTCATTCATCCTGAAGATATTGAAAATTATAAAACTCTACTTAAACAACATCTCAAAGGCAAGACTGAACGTTTTGAAGCAATTTATCGTGTAAAGCGCGATGATCAATGGTGCTGGATTCAGGATATTGGTAAAGTAGTTTCAAAGAACTTTAATAATAAACCATTAAGAATGGTGGGTATTCAACGCAATATTCAAAAAGAAAAAACAGATCAAGAAAAATTAAAACTGGCTGCGAATGTTTTAGAACAAGTGGCTGAAGGTGTATTTATTTTAGACAATAATTTGTGTTATTTAGAAGTAAATCCCTATTTTGAACAACTTCTGGCATATACCGAAAATGATTTGATTGGTCGCCATCTCTTTGATATTACACTCAACAACAATGCACGTACGCAAAAGATGTATACGGTGATTACCCAAAGTTTAGTCCAACATGGTGAATTTGAATCAGAATTACAAATTGATTTCACATCAGGGAAAAAGTTGGTGCTTTGGGTACATATTAATGCGATTTATGATGAAAAAAATAAAATTTCAAACTATGTAGGCATTATTACGGACTTAACTGATCGCAAAAAGCAGGAACAACGACTCTCTTATTTAGAACACTACGATATCCTCACCGATCTGCCTAATCGCTTTTATTTCAAGCAACGACTTCATCATTATTTAACCCATTATTCGAGTACATTTAAAAACTTTGCGGTTTTACGCATTAACATTGATCGTTTTAAACTGTTTAATGAGTTCATGAGCCATAAAGAAGGTGATGAATTACTCAAACGAGTGGCACATCGCTTAAGATTATGTTGTAGCAATGCCTCGCTTATTGCCTATTTGAACAATGATGATTTTGCTGTGATATATAATTTAAACAGTAATATCAATATTCATCAGCATGCACAAAACATCTTAGATGCATTTAAACAGCCGTTTGAAATCAATGCACAAGAACAAACCATTACGCTTTCAATTGGGATTGCCCTGTACCCAGAGCATGGGCTGCAACTGGATAGTTTAAATGGTCACGCAGAATCTGCTTTGAGAGAAGCCAAACGCTTAGGTGGCAATACAGTTTATTTTTATTCTGATAAGAAAACACCTTTACTGAATCAAGGTATAAACTTAGAAAGCGAACTTCGAAAAGCGATTAAACATAAAGAGTTGACTGTCCACTATCAACCTAAAATCTGTGTTAAAACACAGCGTATTTATGGTTTTGAAGCTTTAGTGCGTTGGCATCATCCTACACTGGGCTATATTTTGCCTGATATTTTTATTCCACTCGCAGAAGAAACCAGTTTAATTTCTGATATTGGATTGATCGTATTGCATGAAACCTGTAAACAGATTCAGTATTGGCAATCTCTTGGCTTTGATCACTTTAGAGTATCCATCAATATTGTTGCCCAACAAATCTATCGTGGTCAGTTGATTGAAGATATTGATTATGCGCTTAAAAAATATAATATTTCTGGTGATATGCTTGAACTTGAATTAACCGAATCTTCTTTATTTGAAAAATCAGACCAAGTCAATTTACTTTTAAAACAACTGAAAGATCGTCATATTTCAATTTCTTTAGATGATTTCGGTACAGGTTATTCTTCCCTCGCCTATCTCACCAGTTATCCATTTGATATTTTAAAAATAGATAAAGCCTTTATTTCAAAAATTGGTCAAGAGAAAGACGAAGCGATTGTGAATGCAATTATTGCCATGGGAAATGCCATAGGGATTACGCTTGTTGCTGAAGGTGTAGAAACCAAAGAACAGGCATTATTTTTAGAAAAACATGGATGCTATATTTTACAAGGATTCTATTTTTCTAAAGCACTTTCTTCAGCAGACAGTACAAAATATTTAGAACAGCATAAGCTAATTACGATTTGCTAATTTTTTTAGACTTTAAATCTATAACTTTGTTGGAAATAACTGCTTTTTGACTGTCGGTATTGTTCAACAAATGTTATATTCGATCAAATTTAGTCAAACCACCAGCCTCGCTGGAACATGTAATAATCGAGATTCAGATGGATGATCAATCTTTAAAACAGCAAGCCCTTTACTATCACGAATTTCCAACACCAGGAAAAATCAGCGTCACACCAAGCAAGCAATTGGTCAATCAACATGATCTAGCACTTGCCTACTCTCCTGGCGTCGCAGCACCTTGTTTAGAAATTGAAAAAGACCCTTCTAAAGCTGCGCTTTATACTGCGCGTGGTAACTTGGTCGCAGTGGTCAGTAATGGTACAGCCGTTTTAGGACTGGGTAACATTGGTCCATTGGCATCTAAGCCAGTAATGGAAGGTAAAGGCGTATTATTTAAAAAATTCGCGGGTGTCGATGTTTTCGATATCGAAATTGCTGAAAATGATCCTGATAAAATTGTTGATATCGTAGCAGCATTAGAACCTACTTTTGGTGGAATCAACCTCGAAGACATTAAAGCACCAGAATGTTTCTATATTGAACAAAAACTTCGTGAACGCATGAAAATTCCTGTGTTCCATGATGATCAACACGGTACCTCTATCATTGTTGGTTCAGCACTTCTCAATGCCTTACAATTAAACGGCAAGAAAATTGATGAAATCAAAATTGTCGCTTCTGGCGCTGGTGCTGCGGCACTTTCATGTTTAGATTTACTTTGCGCGATTGGTGCGAAAAAAGAAAACATCATTGTGGCAGACTCACGTGGTCTATTAACCACAAAACGTGAAGGCTTAGATGAGTCGAAAAAGCGTTATGTACAAGATATTGAAGGCTCTCAAATCGCAGATGTGATTGCAGATGCTGATATGTTCTTAGGTCTTTCAGCAGCAGGTATCTTGACCAAAGAAATGGTTAAAGTGATGGCAGCAGATCCTATCATCTTTGCCTTAGCCAACCCAGATCCTGAAATTTTGCCTGAACATGCACATGAAGTACGTCCAGATGTGATTATGGCAACAGGTCGTTCAGACTATCCAAACCAAGTCAACAATGCGCTGTGCTTCCCTTATATCTTCCGTGGTGCGCTTGACGTGGGTGCAACAACAATTAATGAAGAGATGAAAATTGCTTGTGTGCATGCAATTGCACGTATGGCACATGTTGAAGCAGATGCTGCATCTTATGGTGAAAAATCTGCATCGTTTGGTCGTGATTATTTAATTCCGCGTCCACTTGATCAACGTTTGATTTTGGAAATTGCACCTGCTGTCGCTCAAGCTGCGATGGACTCAGGTGTAGCGAGTCGCCCAATTGCTGACTTCTCTGCTTATCGTCAACGTTTATCTGAGTTTGTCTATAACTCAGCATTGATGATGAAACCTATTTTTGCGCAAGCAAAAACTGCACCTAAACGTATTGCTTATGCTGAAGGTGAAGATCTTCGTGTATTACGTGCAGTACAAATTGCAGTGGATGAAGGTTTAGCACAACCTATTCTTGTGGGACGTACTTCTGTCATCGAAACCAACATTAAGAAATTGGGCTTACGTCTAGAACATGGTGTAAACATCACGATCGTTGATCAAGAGAAAAACCCTGATTACGATAAGTTTGCAGATGACTATTACAACTTGATGCAACGCAAAGGCGTAACGCCTGAGTATGCTCAACGTGAGTCACGTCGTCGTTCTACGCTGATCGCTGCAATGTTGGTTCGACATGGTTTAGCAGACGGTATGTTATGTGGTACTTATGCAAGTTATGACATTCATTTAGACTTTGTTAAAAATGTAATTGGTCTGAAAGAAGGTCGTAGCACATTCTTTACTCTAAACGCATTGATGCTTGAAGATCGCAATATTTTCATTGCCGATACTTATGTAAACACCAACCCAACGGCTGAACAGCTTGCTGAAATGACAATTTTAGCTGCTGAAGAAGTTCGTCGTTTCGGTATGACGCCACGTGTTGCTTTATTGTCGCATTCAAGCTTTGGTTCAGACCAAAACGATCCAAGCGCACAGAAAATGCGTAAAGTGTTTGAAATCTTGACTGAGATTGCACCAGAGTTGGAAGTGGAAGGCGAAATGCATGCAGATGCGGCATTAGACGAAAACATTCGTCATTTTGCATTCCCAAATTCTCGCTTCAAAGGTTCTGCAAACTTGTTGATCATGCCAAATCTTGATGCGGCAAACATTTCATTCAACTTGTTAAAATCTACATCAGGCAATAATGTAACGATTGGCCCTATTTTGCTTGGTGCTGCGAAGCCAGTTCATATCTTAACACCAACTGCAACAACACGTCGTTTGGTGAATATGACTGCTTTAACTGTTGCTGAAATTCAACAAGCTCAAGGCTAACCCAGCTTAGTTGTAAATACTGCAGAACTTTAGTCAAGCAACTCAAGTTCTGTACTTGAGAAAACCTCTATTCTGTTGCATGATGGCATCAAGAATAGAGGTTTTTTCATGCAAGTTTATTTAGTAGGCGGTGCCGTTAGAGATCATTTACTCGGTCATCCCTATCACGAAAAAGATTATGTTGTGGTTGGTGCTACACCAGAACAACTTCTTGCCCAAGGTTATCAACCTGTGGGAAAAGATTTCCCTGTGTTTTTACACCCAGAAACAAAAGAAGAATATGCGCTCGCACGTACTGAACGTAAGTCAGGACATGGGTATCATGGCTTTGAGTTTTTTACTGATCCAGATGTCACTTTAGAAGAAGATTTGATTCGTCGTGATCTCACCATCAATGCCATGGCAATGGACGATGCTGGTCAAGTTTATGACCCTTATCATGGGCAAGATGATCTTGAACATAAAGTTTTACGTCATGTTTCAGACGCTTTCGCAGAAGACCCTTTACGTGTGTTGCGTGTTGCACGTTTTGCTGCTCGATATGCTCAATATGGTTTCAGTATCGCTGACGAAACCATCAGCTTAATGCGCCTATTGGCTGAGTCTGGTGAGTTACAAGCTTTAACACCAGAACGAGTTTGGAAAGAAACTTCTCGTGCATTATTGGAAGATCATGCTGATGTTTATTTTGAAGTATTACGTGAATGTGGTGCTTTAAAAGTTTTATTCCCTGAAATTGATGCACTGTTTGGTGTACCACAACGACCTGAATATCATCCTGAAATTGACTGTGGTATTCATACCCTGATGTCTCTGCAACAAGCATGTAAAGCCAATTATGCTTTAGATGTGCGCTTTGCTGTACTGGTACATGATCTGGGTAAAGCGCTTACGCCAAAAGATGAGCTACCACGACATATCATGCATGAAGAACGTGGTATTCAACCTGTTACGGCGGTGTGTGATCGTTTGCGTGTACCAACTCAAACCAAACAACTGGCTCTTGCTGTATGTAAAGAGCATTTAAAATGCCACCAAGCCTTTACTTTAAAAGCAGGCACATTATGGCGCTTACTACAACGTTTAGACGTATTGCGCCGTCCAGAGCGTGTTGAAGCGTTTGTTCAAGCCTGTGAATGTGATGCAAAAGGTCGTTTAGGTTTAGAAGATCGTGAATACCCTCAAGCCCATTTCCTTTTAGAGGTGATGAAAACTGTACGTAGCATCAAAGCCTCAGACTTACCATCAGAAGTTCAAGGTGCAGATATTGGTGAGATGCTGATTCAAAAACGCATCGAGGCGATTGCGCACTTAAAAGATCAATTAGGTCATCATCATACGGTTTAAGCAAAAAAACCTCTCAGAAATTTGAGAGGTTTTTGTAAATTCAAAATGTTAGCTAAATGGGTTTGGTGTATTCCACGGCTCATTTCTATAAATAATTTTACCGTCCTCTACACAGAGTATCCATGTGTAAAAAAATTCTTCACCTAAACCTCGACTTTCAAAACTTGCTTGAGGTAATAATGGTACAATTTTCACCAATAATTCAAATAGATAAAGTGAATGAACTGCAAAATCTGCTTTCCCCTCGCTAAAAGCATTCAGTAAATCAAGATACACATCCTCATGAATAGCATCTTCTTTTAAAATTTCAAGAATTTTTTGCTTATGCTCAGAGATATCAATTTCTTCAAAGTTATTATTGGTTATATGTAATTCTGTATAAAAACTCATGACCGTCTCCTTTAATCATTTTACTAATATTTAAATAATCGTAAAATTCTCATTTATCCAAGCTTGTGCTAGTTCTTCTGATTCAAATTCTTTGATAGTAGCTTGATCAGAATCTATATAGATGATCTCAAAATACTTTAAAGTATTGTTTCCATAAATAGAGTTTATATGTGAAATTTTATCACTTTCCAATGCTGTATGTTTTTCTACATTGATTAGATCAGATATTTCAAAAGATTTTAAGTTTAAATTTTCACAACTATAACTATTCAATTCTTCTTCAAAATCAGGGAATATTTTATGAAAACTTTCCATCCAACTATGAACATTATACGTTTCAATATTTTTAAAACTTGGTAAATCAGGACTACTCGTTCTTACTTTTTTTACAGTCTCAAATGCAAATAATGAGCCTAAATTACAAAATCTAATAACTTGAATATTAAATATATAATCTGGATTTAAGTAATTTCCATCATCATCTTGTATAAAGTATGGTTTCATTTAGTCACTCTTTAATTATTTATTTTATTTAAAATAATATGATTGCATACCCAACTAAAAACTAACTAGGTATGCAAAATTAACTACGACACATCCGCAGGAAATGTAATCACCTTTTCCAGCTTCATTTGGTTCATGACCACCATCAATAGACGATCGATTCCTAAAGCGATCCCTGCACATTCTGACATATTCGGCAAAGCCGTCAATAAATACTCATCGATAGGCATGACATGTAAACCAAGTTTTTCACGCTCAGCATTATCCGCTTGAAAACGACTACGTAAAACTGCTGCATCTATCAATTCATCATAGGCATTGGCGAGCTCAAGTCCCTCGATATAAAGCTCAAAACGTGCAGCAACTAACTCACCATCTTCATCAATTTTAGTTTTCGCCAATGATGCCAATTCTGGTGGGAAATCAGTTAAAAATACAGGTGTATCAAAGCCTAAACTCGGTTCAACCATATGTGAAAATAACAAATCAATATATGCCAAACGGTCATCACCCAAATCCAGATTTAACCCGACTCGGTGGGCTGCATCTTTAAGTTCTGACAAGGTTGCCTTAAGCGGATTTAAATCTAAACGATCAATAAATGCGTGTTTATAACTCAAGACTGTCGGACGAACATCACCAAAACGTTCAGCCAAAACAACATTTAATAGATCTGTCACTTCAAACATCAAGTCTTTTAAACTAAAGTGCGGACGATACCATTCCAACATGGTAAATTCACTGTTGTGCTTGCGACCATGCTCATCATCACGAAACACTTTGCAAATTTGATAAATTGCCCCACTGCCACTTGCCAATAAACGCTTCATCGCAAATTCAGGAGAAGTCTGCAAATAATGCGTCAGCTTTTTACCTTGTAGATGTCGTTGAGCTTGTATAGAAGCCAAATGAACATCTGTGACACCTGCTTGCGACAAGATAGGTGTTTCAACTTCCAAAACATCCCGTTGCTCAAAAAACTGACGAATTTGCTGATACAATTTTGCACGTGCTTTCAGTGCCCGAAGATCACAAGTCGGTTTAAAGTTAGTCATCATGCTTTTGGACCTCCATGAGCAGACCATTCACGGCGTAAAGGATAGCTTTTACGGAGATAATCAAACGCTTTTTGATCTACCTTTCCATCTTTTAGACAATCGCGCAAATTATCATCATCACGCTGAATATTATAGATTTCAGTCAAATAGTTTTTCAGTGTCTGTTTAATACTATTGCCATAGAAATATTGTTCACAAGCAGGCAATTGTGATTCAAATTTCTTGTGTGTTGAGTAATCAAATCGTTTGCAAAATGCCTCGTAGATCATCTGTGTTCCTCTCGCCTTGCCCTCTAAACTATAGCCTGCGATATGGGGTGTTACGAGAGTAATTAAATCAAGTAAGCGTTGCGAAATTTCAGGCTCATGTTCAAATACATCGAGCACCACTTGACGTCGAGTTGTTAAAATATCTGCAATCAATGCCGCTTCTTCAATTACTGCACCACGTGCAGAATTAATGAGGATTGTTTCTGGATGAATCATCGCCAATGTTTCAGCGTTGATTAAATGATGTGTTGGATGTTGCCCAGTGTGTGTTAAAGGTACATGTAGGGTCACTGCGTTGGAATTTTTAAGTAATTCTTCAAGTTCAACTTGTCTAATGCTGCCATCTTGCACAAACGGATCATGACCGATCACATTCCAGCCCAATAATTGCGCCATGTAAGCTAAACGTGTTCCCACATTACCTAAACCTACAATGCCTAAAGTAAACTGTTTTCCTGCGTCCAAGAATTCTGGATGAAGATGTAATAAAGCGGTGATGACGTATTCTGCAACAGCTTGTGCATTACATCCTGCTGCATTCGACCATGTAATTTGATGATTTTCTAAAGCTTCAATATCTAAGTGATCTGTACCAATCGTCGCACTTCCTACAAATTTTAATGCAGTATTTGCGATTAACTGTTGATTAACCTTTGTGACCGATCGAATCAATAAAGCATCAGCATCTTTAACATTGTCGTGGCTAAGATTGCGCCCTGCTGCTTGATGAATTTCTCCGAATTCTGAAAAGAAATATTCAGTAAATGCTAGATTTTCATCTGCAACAATTTTCATAACACTATCCACACATTAAGCTGTCGCTATGATAAACCTTTGAACCTATTAAAACTATGTTGTTCATAGATCTAATTTCTAAAAAGTATGCCGCTTAAGTCAAACAGCCATATTCAATATCATTATTTAGACTTTTAAGTCTTGATAGAAACAAATATTATCTAAATAATTAAATCGAATTATTCTGACGACTCATAATTATTAAGAAGCTTATAAAATAAAAAAACTCAGCCAAGTCCTTTATTTACAAAGCATTGATTGTTAATTTTAAATTTATAATAAAAAATTCATCAAATAGGACTTGTTAATCCAAGCACTTGCACTATAATGCCGTTGAGTTTATTCAATGGAGATCCTAAATGGGAAGTTGTTCGAGGTTCGGGTTTAATTATCTTTTAAATCAAAGCGAATACTGAGCAATATAGCCTATTAGGTCGGCTATCTTGCAATGAGATAGCCTTGAAAAAATTATACTTTAATCCCCCCCTATAAAATTTTTACATATCAGCAAAAATTTAATGTGTTGACTACAACCCGTTTAGTTTCTCACCTAAAAATGGGGAGAAGCCGATGTTTTTACATGCTTCCATTCAATGGTATTGTGCAATCAGTGTATTTTTACTCTGTGGGATTATTGTGCTTGCTCAAAAGAGTAAAGCTGATCCTCTTTTAAATACTGACGATGCGTCCATTACTGCAGCACACCGCTGCCAATTAGAAAGTGCTTATTCACATAGTACATCAGATACATGGTCATACCAAGTCACTCCTGCATGTAACTTTTCTGAAAATTTAGAAATTTCAGTAGGATATCATGCATCGAAAGATGTTGATAATGTCCATGGTTTTTCAGCTCAAGTAAAAACTGTATTAAAACCTATGAATCAGTTCTGGGGAATTGCAAGTAGTCTGATGCTGTCACAAGACGAACAGTCTCAGCATTCTTCTGATCTCGATTGGTTTCTCAATCTACCGATGAGTTTTAATTTAGCTCCGCGTTTAGAACTTGACACCAACTTGGGTTATCAATATGCGCCTGATCATTCACGTTTAATTCGTTGGGGAGTTGCGACGCATTATTCGCTTAACGATCGTTGGGCGTTAAGTGCAGAAACCTATAATCAAGATCGTGATGCGCCCTTCTTTCAGACCGCTGTGCACTATCGCCTGATTCCAAATACCTTAACACTCGAAGCTACTTTCGGTGATCGTTTCAATGCTTTCCGACAGCGATGGTATGGAATCGGATTAAGTTACACACCTTAATTACAAGCTTAATTCACCACTTCTTTTTATAAATACTTTTTTAAAATCGGCTTTATTTTTGAAATAAGGTCAGAGACTTTGCACGCCTAAAAAAAGAGGACTTCGATATGAAACTCTGGCACAAGCTATTTACAACCTTTCTCAAAAGATTTCACCTCATGCGTTTCTTTGGGCGCAGTCAATCTTTTAAAGAATTGCATCAATCCAGTTATGCACAAGAAATCAGCAAAACATTATCCACCCGATTAGTGAAGGCTGCGAAACTTGACTCTGCGCAACTGCTCCACAAATTTAACAGTTCAGAAGCAGGCTTAACCGAACAACAAGCAAATGCCCAACAAAAGGTTATCGGCTTAAATGAAGTCTCCCATGAAAAGCCATTGATGTGGTGGCAACACCTTTGGTATTGCTATCGCAATCCTTTCAATATTTTATTAAGTCTTTTAGCGCTGGTGGCATTTCTCACCGATGATTTGACAGGCACATGTATTATCAGTGTCATGGTGATTCTTTCCACACTACTTCGCTACTGGCAGGAATCTAAATCCAACCAAGCCGCCGATGCCTTAAAAGCGATGGTGAGTAATACTGCAACAGTTTTAAGAGATCAGCTGAGTTATGATGATCTTGTCTTGATGCAACAACGCTATGGAATTGATGTTAAACATCAAAAAAATTCCCAATTTGAAATGCCAATTCAATATCTGGTTCCTGGTGATATTATTCTACTTTCCGCTGGAGACATGATTCCTGCTGATTGCCGCATTCTCTCTGCTAAAGATCTATTTGTCTCGCAGGCAGCTATGACAGGCGAATCGATGCCTGTAGAAAAATTCTCTGTGCAGTCAAATCTAGAGCAAAGCAATGCTTTGGAGCTAGAAAATATTGTATTTATGGGAACCAATGTGGTTTCAGGTTCAGCACATGCAATAGTGGTGAGCACAGGAATACAGACTTATTTTGGTGCTTTGGCTCATCGTGTAACGGCAACAGATCGTGGTACAACCTCTTTTCAAATGGGGGTCAACAAAGTCAGTTGGTTACTGATTCGCTTTATGCTAGTCATGGTACCTATTGTGCTATTTATCAATGGATTCACTAAAGGCGATTGGACAGAAGCTTTTTTATTCGCACTTTCAGTAGCAGTTGGCTTAACACCTGAAATGTTGCCGATGATTGTCACTTCAACTTTAGCAAAAGGTGCAGTATTTTTATCTAAGAAGAAAGTCATTGTTAAACGTCTGGACGCCATTCAGAACTTTGGCGCAATGGATGTGTTATGTACGGATAAGACAGGAACCTTAACTCAGGACAAAATCTTTCTATCACAACATGTCGATATACACGGTCAAACTTCACACTATGTTTTAATGCAGGCATTTTTAAACAGTTATTATCAAACTGGTTTGAAAAATCTACTTGATGTTGCTGTATTAGACGCCGTTGACCCAGAGATCAAAACACAAAAGTTACGTTATAAAAAAATAGATGAAGTACCTTTTGATTTTGATCGTCGACGCATGTCAGTGGTAGTCAAAACCCCTCAAGACAAAGTCCGCATGATCACCAAAGGCGCAGTTGAGGAAATGCTCAAAGTTTGCCGTTATGTTGAAATTGATGGCAAAGTAGAAGCCTTAACCGTACAAAAGCAAATGGCTATCGAAACACTGACTCAACGTTATAACCAAGATGGTTTACGTGTCGTAGCTGTGGCTTATCGTGAATTTTCAATTGACCAAGAAAATTTTTCTGTCGCCGATGAAAGTGATCTGATTTTAATTGGTTATGTTGCCTTTTTAGATCCGCCGAAAGAATCAGCCACGGCTGCTGTAAAAAGCCTGCATGCGCATGGCGTCACCGTCAAAGTATTGACTGGAGATAATGAATTTGTCACACAGAAAGTATGTCGTGAAATTGGTATTCAATGTGAACGCATCTTACTTGGTGGAATTATAGAAACGCTGTCAGATAAACAACTGAAAGAAGCTGTTGAGCACTATGATATCTTCGCAAAACTTAGTCCTGTTCATAAAGAACGTATTGTTGAACAACTCAAAGCCAATGGGCATGTGGTCGGCTTCTTGGGCGATGGAATCAACGATGCGGCAGCAATTCGCGCTGCAGATATTGGGATTTCGGTTGATACAGCCGTGGATATTGCCAAAGAATCCGCAGATTTAATTCTGCTCGAAAAAAGCTTGATGGTCTTGGAAAACGGCGTGATTGAAGGTCGTAGAACTTTTGCCAATATGCTGAAGTATATCAAAATGACCGCAAGCTCCAATTTTGGTAATGTATTTTCAGTATTGGTTGCCAGTGCCTTTATTCCTTTCTTACCAATGTTGCCCATTCACCTATTGATTCAAAATCTACTTTACGATATTTCTCAGATCGCTATTCCATTTGACCATGTGGATGAAGAATTAATTGCTCAACCACAACGTTGGCAGCCGGGTGAAGTTGGTCGTTTTATGATTGTGTTTGGACCAATCAGCTCAATTTTTGATATTTTAACCTTTGCCTTAATGTGGTTTGTTTTTTCAGCAAATACGCCAGCACAACAAACCTTATTCCAATCAGGCTGGTTCGTGGTGGGACTACTCACTCAAACACTGATCGTACATATGATTCGCACAGCCAAAGTACCATTCTTTCAAAGCCGTGCCGCAACGCCTTTATTGGTCATGACCGCAATCATTATGTGTATTGGTATATTCTTACCTATGGGACCATTGGCGAGTTATTTAAAACTGGAAGCATTACCGCTGAGTTATTTCCTCTACTTACCATTTATTTTAATTGCCTATATGTGTCTGACACAGTGGGTTAAAACAATGTACATCCGCCGTTATGGTTGGCAATAAAAACCAGCGTCATTGAAACTAACAAGCCTTTCCCTTATTCAAGAGAAAGGCTTTCGTTTTTATTCGATGATCGTGCTAGTACTTACTTACATGAACCGCTTTGACTAAAATAATCGGTTCATACCATTCAAGGTCGCAACACGATAAGCTTCCGCCATGGTCGGATAGTTGAAGGTGGTTTCAACAAAATACTTAATGGTGTTGTTACCGCTTTGCATCACAGCTTGCCCAATATGAATAATTTCAGCAGCATTGTTACCGAAACAATGGACACCTAACAATTCCAAGGTATCACGATGGAATAAAATTTTAAGTTCACCCACTGTGTCACCCGTAATTTGCGCACGAGCCAAATGACGGAAAGATGCTTGACCCACTTCATATGGAATTTTTTCCTCAGTTAACTGACTTTCAGTTTTACCAAAGAAAGAAATTTCTGGAATCGTGTAAATACCTGTTGGGATATCTTTTACAGGCTTGACATCTTTTTCACCAGCCATGTTCGATCCTGCGCAACGACCTTGGTCATATGCAGCTGAAGCAAGTGATGGCCAACCTACCACATCACCCGCAGCATACACATTTTCAACTTCTGTTTGATATTGATCGTTGACTGCAAGTTGACCGCGACTGTTTGGTGTAAGACCGACATTTTCAAGTCCCATGCCATCCGTATTTCCTGAACGACCATTACACCAAAGAATGGCATCTGCTTTAATCTTCTTACCACTTTGTAAATAAAGTACAACATGATCATCAAAAGTCTCTAAATGATCAATTTGTTCATTATGGCGAATCAACACCCCTTGTTCACGCAAGTGATATGACAATGCATCTGCAATTTCGTCATCTAAATAGCTTAAGAGTTGATGTTGAGTATTAATCAAATCAACTTTATGGTCCAAGCCAATGAAAATAGATGCATATTCACAGCCGATAACACCTGCACCATAGATAATAATCTTATGAATAGTGAAATCGAGATCTAAAATTTTATCCGAATCAAATACACGTGGGTGATTAAAGTCTAAACCTTGTGGATGATACGGTCGACTACCAGTCGCAACAACGAGTTGCTTGAAGCCCAAAGTTTCTTTTATACCATCTTCACTAAAAATAATGACGGTATTTTTATCTTGGATATATGCACGACCATGAAAAACATCAATATTATTACGGTCATAAAAACGTGAATGTGTATCAACTTGCTGTTGAATCACTTTATGTGCATTACGCAATACTTGTTTCATGGTGAATTGTTTCCAATCCCCCACTTTTTTAAACATTGGATCACGTTGGTAACGGATAATACTTGAAACTGTTTGACGCAAAGCTTTACTTGGAATAGTGCCGACATGCGTACAGTTACCACCCAATTGCTCACGAATATCTACAATTGCAACACGCTTACCCGATTTAGCAAGCTTCATTGCCGCGCCTTCACCAGCAGGACCAGAGCCAAGTACGACTGCATCGTATTTCACAAAATTCCCACTAACGACTTCTTTCTTACGTGGCATTCAAAGCTCCTTATAGTAAATTCAGTCTATATCTTTTCTCATGCGATATTATGAACTAAACCGAAACAATTTTCTGTATTTCACATGCATATATTCTGTGATAACGACATTTAGTATATGAATAGTGTTTTTGCCCTATCGTTTTGCATTTCCGCTATAATGGTTTATCTCCCCCGTAGAAAACAGTGGAAAAGTTGAATATGTCAGAGAACCGTAAACCAGAACAGGGTGTCAAATTACGTGGCGCGGAAAAAGTTGCTCGTATACCTGTAAAAGTTATTCCCACGGTTGAAGCACCACGAAAGCCGGATTGGATTCGTGTGAAAATGGCTGCACCTGATGAAGTTCAACGTATCAAAACCACATTACGTGCGCAAAAATTACATACGGTCTGTGAAGAAGCTGCTTGTCCAAACCTTCCTGAGTGTTTTGGTGGTGGTACTGCAACCTTTATGATTATGGGTGATATCTGTACCCGTCGTTGCCCTTTCTGTGATGTTGCACATGGTCGACCAAATGCGCTTGACCCAGATGAACCACGTCACATGGCTGAAACGATTGCAAACTTAGGTTTGAAATATGCGGTGATCACTTCAGTAGACCGTGATGATCTATTGGATGGTGGAGCTCAGCATTTTGTAGACTGTATTAAAGAAGCTCGTGCGCTTAGTCCAAAGACTTTACTGGAAATTTTAGTGCCTGACTTCCGTGGTCGTATGGACATTGCATTGCGTATCATGACTGAATGTCCGCCTGACGTGTTTAACCACAACATTGAAACAGTACCTCGTTTATATAAGGCGATGCGTCCAGGTTCAGATTATCAGCACTCTTTAAATCTATTGAAAATGTTTAAAGAATACTGTCCTGATGTCCCTACCAAATGTGGTCTAATGGTTGGTATTGGTGAAACTGAAGACGAAGTGATTGCATTGTTAGATGACTTGCATGCTCATGGTGTTGACTATGTCACTATTGGACAATATTTACAGCCATCAAAAGAACATGCCCCTATTGATCGTTTTGTAACGCCAGAAGAGTTTGAACGTTATACTGCGCATGGGCAAAAACTAGGTTTTAGAAATATTTGGGCAGCACCGATGGTTCGTTCAAGTTATTTTGCTGATCGTCAATATTATGGAGAGCCTGTTCCACAAGTTCGTCGTAAAGTAGATCCTGCTAAGAAAATTGCAGTCCAAGCGATCGAAGCTTAAAACTGATTCAAGCATATACTAAAAAAGCACGCTATAAAGCGTGCTTTTTTAGTATCAGCAGTTGTTAACGGCATTTTCCAATTGTTTTACCTTCGATACTGCTCATATTGCTTTGTAATTTTGTTAATGTTGAACAATGTAAATTTCCCGAAACCATCGACTTATTTAAGCTCAATGTCGTTGAAACTTGAGATGCAGCCACATCCCCCTCTACTGAAGAGTTGACTAACTTCAACACTTTGGCTGAATTGGCTTGGACACTACCACTCACCGAAGAATTGTTGAGAATCAAACTGGCTCCATTTTGTACATTAACATTACCATCGACAGAACTACTATTTAAGATACAAGTTGCACCTGCGGGTACTGTTAAATTCGACACCGCATTATTGTTGATTGCACCTGTGCAATTTGCTGCAAATCCAAGTTGCGCAGCCGTTAAACCACATGAAATGATGATGGTATTTAGGAAAAGTTTTTTCATTGATACAACCCTTTGAATTATTCATTTTAAATTTAAAAAATTAAATTTATTATTTATCGATCTTAAAATATGTCGTTTAGGGGTTGAATGACAAATATGTTGTCATTTATTAATCATAAGTAAGCAAAAATACTTATTTGTTTTTATTTGAATTGTGCTTACATGTTTATGAATAAGACTGAATTGCCACCAAGACAAAATCAGTTAAAATTTGAAATCAATAAAATAACTTATTCCACTTCCTGTTTAAGTTGATCCAAATTTTGCTTAAGCTCTTTTACGTAGTCTGCATAATCCAGCATTAAACCTTTACCTCTTAAGTCATCAGGTAATCCTTGAGTACAGTACCAATTGTCTTTCCATGTATGATTCTGAGGAAAATGCAAACTTCCTAGCTCTTTTTGAACTTCTACTTTGAGATAAGTCACCAACTCCTGTGCTTTCTCCGTTCCCATCTGCTGACTGAGAAATTTAAATAAAAGTTGTTGTAACTCATTTTGATAGCGCCCATGTTTTTGATTCCATTCATCATACATATTCTGCAACTCTTTTCTGGTCGAGGGATCGAATTGCTCGCAAGACTTGAGCACATTTGAAATGAGTGCTGGTACATCCAAATATGCTGTATATAAAAACTGTAGTTTTCCGGTATTATCTGCTCGTGTAACTGATACCGTGAATAAAAGGCTGCAACACAGCACGATACGTAAAATATACATCTGAAATTGTCCCATTTTGTATTTCCTTGTTTTCTGATTTAATCAAATATTGCAAACAACTTTTTATTTTTCCAACTCGTTGTCACAATATAAATTTGATAATTCACTGTAAAATTTAATTAATATATTATTTCTATAAAACTAAACAATAAAATTTGAATATATCATCGAAAATTCAAAAAAGCGAATTGCTCATTCTTTTTACTATACAAAATCAAATCTAAATGATGCCAAGTAATGATTAGACACAGGAGAAAATTTGCTTTGTATTGAGAAAATATCGTACTTTGCCTTGAATCAGCAGATCAAATGAATAAAAGAACAGTTTTAAATAAATGAACAAACTTCAACTAAATCATTGTTTAATAAATGATATAAAAGAAAGTAAGCAAAATAAATTTGAACAGTTAATATAATCTTACATTTTTTTAGCGGCACAATTGTACATTGACTTTAACATAGAGATTTTAATCTAAGCTAAACATGATGATGAAAAAACTAACCTTATCAATGTTCGCCACTTTTTTTTCTGGGCTTTGTTTTGCTCAAAATCCATTGAGTGTGCATGTTCTAAATCTTGAAAGTGGTCTACCATCAAGCAATGTTAAAGTCATTCTTGAAGCTCAGCAAAAAGATAAATGGATAAAAATTAATGAAGGCACTACTGACAGCAATGGAAGAATTTTAGCCTTATACCCTGAAAATAAAGTGCTCGACAAAGGTGTCTATAAAGTTACTTTTGAAACAGGTGAATGGTTTAAACAAAAGAACCAACGAAGCTTTTTTCCTGAAGTCCCTGTGGTTTTTGTAATTGATGGTACGCTTGAGCATTATCATATTCCGTTACTCATCAGCCCATATGGTTATTCGACTTATCGTGGTAATTAAACTTAAATAATCAACCCTAGTTTAAATTCCGCCCTAAAAAACCGATGTATCAAACATCGGTTTTCAGTTCAAGCCAATTTAAACGTTGAGCCATTTTTCTGCTTTGTCTTGATCTAAAACAGTCAATTCAACTGTAGTTAAATCAATTTCCCCACCTTGAAGCTCGAACTGCATAAATTCATCTCGGCGGAAGGCATACACGGTAAATCTATCTTGTTGTTTGGAATATTGGGATAAAAGTTTTTCTGAGGCTTTTAACCCATCAATCGCAACTATCACATCATTGGCTGAAAGTCCTGCAATCGCACCGGTACCTTCACGTCTCGCCTGTTGAATAAGCACCCCTTCAGGTTTATCCACCAATTTCAGTCCAAATGGCAATGCCTTTTCATTTTTTAAACGATAACTCAAACCAAATTCAGGGAACAATTGATCCAGTGGCAATTCATCAGTGGTATTGATCAAATGATTAATTTGTTCAATCCAATTGCTGCCTGTCAATTCATTACATAATTCAACAATTGTGCGCTCATTGACTTGAATACCTTTTTGAGTATTTTCATACAAACGGCGCATCAAAGCATCTAGACTAGAGCCACGTAAACGTAATCCCAAATCCAAACTTAGTGCTACTAAACAGCCTTTGTTATAGTAACTGGTTCCAGCATTGTTTGAGTTTTCATCTTGACGATAAAATTTAATCCAAGCATCAAAACTTGATTCAGAAACAGACTGAATAAAACGTCCCGGATTTTGCAAATAACGATCAATTTGTCCTTTCAGCAAACTCAAATATGACGCTTGAGAAATCACGCCGCTGCGGTACAAAATCAAATCATCATAATATGAAGTGAAACCTTCGAAAATCCACAATAAAGAGGTGTAACCTTCCTGATCTAAATCATAATTGGCAAAGTTTTCTGGTCGAATAAATTTAACCAACCATGAGTGAAAATACTCATGACTGCAAAGCCCCAAGAATCGTTGATAATCTGCCGATGGTTCCTCAGGCTCGTTCAACTTTGGCAAGTCACTACGTGGAGTAATCAGACTCGTGCTATTTGGGTGTTCTAACCCGCCATAGCTATTGCCCGTTGCCATTGTCATGAACGTATAGTCTTCGAAAGGTGCTGAACCAAACATGCTAATTTCTGTACTACAGATTTTTTCAAGATCTTGCTTCATACGCTCAGCATTCATTGCATGTTGACCAGAAACCACAAACTCATGTGGAATTCCATTCGCCTCGAAGCTAAATCTTGTTTGTTCTGCCAACTCAAATGGTGCATCGATCAGTTGGGCATAATGATCGGCTTTTAAGGTAAAACGACCTTTCACCAAACTCTTCGATACTAAACCCGTTGCAAGTTGAAAATGCTTTAACTCCTCGGGTAAAAACACTTCAACTTCAATCGCAGAATCTTGTTGATCTTGAAGCCCTAAACATACACAAGCTGGATTCACATACAAACGGCTTTGATCAACATATGCACCTCGCACTGAAAGATCATAGGCATAAACATCGTACTCAACCGTAATCAGTTCATGATCTGTGTTATATAAACGCCATTTATTTTTTTCAAATTTATTTATTTTAAGTTGACGACCAGCTTCATCATAAGCTTTAACCGATTCGATATGCTTTGAAAATTCGCGAATTAAATAACTTCCTGGAATCCATGTCGGCAGTGACAACACTTGAGTTGGATTCGCAAGAAAGCGCAATGTGACATGGATGAGGTGTTGACGATAATCGTCAAATTCAATCTGATAATGCAACATAAATATATATTCGAAAATAGACAGTGAGAAATTACCAATTAGATTAGCATTTTTTTACAAAGTCGGGCGATTTTAGTCGAAATTGTCTGCAATTCTTACTAGCGTAGAATGCAAAAAAGGCATAGCATTCGCACAGTTTGTCTACTCTTGCCATTGGATTGGCTTAAAGGTAAATCTGTTGAAAATTCTTGCTTCTTTTATTGCAATAACGGGCTTGGTTTGTTCCACGTTTGTTAATGCCGCACTCTTAAATATTAACCCGCAATCTGTTGAAGCTGAAGCTTGGACAATATTAGATACGCAATCAGGTCAAACCATTGCGGAATATAATAGTCATGTTCAGCGTGCACCTGCATCCATGACCAAGATGATGGTGGCATATATTGCCTTAAAAGAAATAAAAGCAGGTCATCTTAAAAAAGAAGAGATTATTACCGCGACACCTGTGGTTCAAGTCGTACAGTGGGATGAATCTCAGATGTACCTGAAACAAGGTGAGCAGATCTCGATTGATCAACTTCTTGCTGGATTGATTGTCATGTCTGCCAATGATGCAGCAGTGACTCTGGCAGAGCGCATCTCTGGTAGCGTACCCGCATTTGTTGCGCGTATGAACCAAGAAGCACAAGCTTTGGGAATGAAAGATACTCATTTTGCCAATCCACCAGGGATCACCATGCCAGATCATTTTTCTTCTGCGCATGACATGGCGATCTTGGGTCAAGCTGTAACCTCACAAACCCCTGAATATATGCATTATTCAGTCATGCCAAGTTTCAGTTATAACCAACATTTTCATCACGCAACCAATCTTGTTTTAAAAACAGACCCAAGTGTTGATGGTTTAAAAACAGGTTTTACCAAAGCTGCTGGTTATAATTTAGCTTTAACAGCACACCGCCCTTCTGCCATTGCTGAGTCTCCTGACCGTCGTTTAATTGTTGTGGTCATGGGTGCTAAAAGTGCCGTTAAACGTGCTGAAATTGCCCATAAGCTGTTAAATTTGGGCTATGCCTATACACGAGACGAAGTAGCAATCAAAGACAAACAATTAATTGCTGAACTCCCTGTCGTCAAATCCACATTAAAAATGTTTAAAGTTGAGGCAAGAAAGCCTCAGTTGGTTACCACCTCACTTTATAACGATGTAAATCCAATTGATCTAAACACCTTTGATGTAGTCAATAGCCGTGTCATGAAAACTGATAGCAATGGATTATTAACAGCTGTAGAACCTTTGACAACAACACAAACGCGTTTAAATGTTCAACTCAATGAAACATCATTGACCGCACCTTTAGAAAAAATCATGCATTTGGCTAAAGTGAATGTTTATCAAGACAATCAACTTATCCAAAGCTTCGACATTGAAGATGAGGTTCATATTGAACAAGCCTCTTGGTTCGAACGTTTATTGGAATGGATCAAGTCAATTTTTGGGATTTAATAAAACCAACCAATTTACTTAGATTTATTGTAATTATGTAACCTGTAATACAAAAAAAACCTAAATAATTAAATAGGATGGCATATTTAAGCCATCCTTTTTTATAACAACTATTTAGGTTTTTTATGTCTAATCTACATCATATTGTGGTTGTTGGTGGTGGTGCTGGTGGTTTAGAGTTGGTGACACAACTGGGTGATACGCTTGGTAAAAGTAAGAAAGCCAAAATCACCCTTGTTGACCAAAAACTCACCCATATTTGGAAGCCGCTACTCCATGAAATCGCTGCAGGAACCATGAACCCAAGCGATGAAGAAACCAACTACTATGCACATGCCGCTAAACATCATTATGAGTTTGTTTTAGGGCGGTTTGAACAGCTCGATCGTGAGCATAAAACCATTGAGCTAAGTAAAACGCAAATCAGCAAGTATGAATCCAACCAAGAAAAAATAGTGCTCAGTTATGACACTTTGATTCTTGCTGTTGGTTCTGTTTCCAATGATTTTAATACACCGGGCGTTAAAGAATTTTGTCACTATTTGGATAGCCGACAACAAGCGGAAATTTTCCAACAAGACTTGCTCCACTTGTACTTAGACGCACAAAATAAAAATATTGATCGTGAACTGCATATTGCTGTCATTGGTGCGGGTGCAACAGGTGTTGAACTTTCCGCAGAGCTGGTTCAAGCCAAACAAAACTTTTATAAATACGGCTTGAATAAAATCAATCCTAACAATGTCAAAATCACCTTGGTTGAAGGTGCTGACCGTATCTTGCCTGCACTGTCTGAAAAAATAGCTGAACATGCAACTCAGCAATTAAAACGCATGAAAATTGATGTCTTAACTGGAAAGCGTGTTGAAAAAGTCGATGCTGAAACGGTTTATTTCAATGATGGTACATCTGTAGAAGCACAATTAAAAGTCTGGGCGGCGGGTATCAAAACACCTAAAGTAATTGCAAACCTAGAAGGTTTTGAAAAAGACCGCATGGGTCGTTTGAAAGTATATGCAACCTTACAAACCCAAGCAGATCCAAATATATTTGCTTTTGGAGATTGCGCACACTGTATCTTAGATGCACGTGAAGCCCCGCTTGGTCCACGTGCACAAGTAGCAAGTCAACAAGCCGCTTTTCTGGTAGATGCCATGCATGCACGTATCAAAGGACGCCAACAGCCGATGTTCCAATTTGCAGACAAAGGTTCACTGGTCTCTCTAAGTGAAAATAAAGCTGTGGGTGAATTGTTGGGTCAAGTCAATGTGCAAGGTTTTGTTGCAAAATCAATGTATGTCTCTTTATACCGTATCCATCAAGCCACAATTTATGGTTATGCACATGCAGGTCTATTAACAGCCAAAGATTTTGTTACACGAAAAATTGCACCTAAAATTAAATTGCATTGAAATCTAATTTTTAGTCCCAATCTATGAAAAAATGGTCAAAATACAGCTGAAAATGCAATTTTTTATTAAATTTAGTCTACAAAAATTGCTTTTCACTTTATGATGTAGCCTTAAAATTATCGATTACCGAATGGATCAATAACATGACTGCTATTGCAAATAACAACGTGGTTTCTTTCCACTATACGTTAACTAACGCTGAGGGTGAAACTCTTGATAAATCTCAAGGTGAACCACTTGCATATTTACATGGCGCAGGTAACATCATTCCTGGTTTAGAAAAAGCTTTAGAAGGTAAAACTGTAGGTGACAAATTTACAGTGACTATCCCTGCTGCTGAAGGTTATGGTGAATACAATCCTGACCTCGTTCAAGAAGTTCCTGCTCAAATGTTCCAAGGCGTTGAAAACATTGAAGCGGGTATGCAGTTCCAAGCTCAAACTGATGATGGCGTTCAAATCGTTACAGTTAAAGCAGTTGAAGGCGAAAACGTAATCGTTGATGCTAACTTCCCATTGGCTGGTCAAGATCTTACTTTTGAAGTAGAAATCGTAGAAGTACGTGACGCTTCTCCAGAAGAATTAGAACACGGTCATGTACATGGCGCAGGTGGTCATCACCACTAAGATCTGTTTCATCTGATCTGAAAAGGCAAAGTTTTTACTTTGCCTTTTTTATATGTATCGCGTTAAAGTGATTTGCATCATGTATCAATAAAACGATTTGTGAAAATTTTATGCAAAAACAACTCATTTGGTTTAGACAAGATTTACGTATCCATGACCACGCCGCCCTTTGGCATGCTCGCCAGTCAGGCATGGTGATCGCACTGGTTGTACTTTCACCTCAACAATGGCAAAAACATGATGATGCACCGATTAAAATCGACTTCTATCTACGTCAAATCGAGGTGCTGCAACACGCCCTAACGAAGCTAAATATTCCGCTGATCATTCAAACCATTCCATTGTGGGAAAATATAGCAACAGAAGTCACTCAACTCTGTCAAAAATTAAATATTGAAAATATTCATGCCAATATTGAGTGTGGCGTCAATGAGTTAAATAGAGACTTTGACGTTCAAAAGCGTTTGAATAAAAATGGACATGATCTAATTTTATATCATGATCGTACATTGTTTCCTGTAGGCTCGATCCGTAATAAATCAAATCAACCCTATCAAGTCTTTGGTGCATTTAAAAAATATTGTTATGAACAACTGAGTATTTCAGTACCTCAGTGTTATCCTGCCCCTGAAATTCAATCTTTGGATATGAGTATTTACAAAGATGATTTAAATCCGCTTCCAACAATAAAAACTCTCGGATTTGAATGTGTAGAGAAAAATGCCAAAACGCAATGGCAAGTAGGCGAAGCACATGCATGGCATCTTTTAGATGAATTTTTAGACAATCATATTGAAAATTATCAAGTACATCGAGATTTTCCAAATCTTGAAGCCACCAGTCAACTCTCCGCATATTTAAATATTGGCATCATTTCGATTCGACAGTGTTTAAATGCTTTATTTAGATCGCAACACGGTCAATTTACGATTGAAAATATAGGTCAACAAACATGGATGGACGAGTTGCTTTGGCGAGAGTTTTATCAACATATACTGTTTGATTTTCCTCGTGTATCAAAGCACTTACCATTTAAACAAACAACACAAAAATTAGCATGGCGTGATGCGCCTGAGGATCTAATCGCTTGGCAAATGGGGCAGACAGGCATCCCGATTGTTGATGCTGGGATGCGCCAATTACTACAGACAGGTTGGATGCATAACCGTGTACGAATGATTGTTGCCATGTTTCTGAGCAAAAATCTTTTGATTGATTGGCGATTAGGGGAACAATGGTTTATGCAACATTTAATTGATGGCGACTTGGCCGCAAATAATGGTGGTTGGCAATGGTGCGCTTCAACAGGCACAGATTCAGTTCCCTATTTCCGTATTTTCAATCCAGTCAGTCAATCACAAAAGTTTGATGCTGAAGGTGAATATATCCGAAAATGGGTACCCGAACTTGCTGATTTGGATGCAAAAACCATTCATGAACCTTATGCCAAAAATTCAGAAATACAACTGAATTATCCTCAACCTATAGTTGATTTAAAACAAAGTCGCATCCGCGCAATTGAAGCTTTTAAGCAGATTTAAAATACTCAACTTAAAAGCTTCTCAAATTGTGGATTAGATGGCTTGACCAAAAGTTTTAAATTGATGGTTTTGGTAATTTTTTGGACGTTCAATCGATTCAAAATAGCAGTAATATTTAAAAATACTGTTTAAAGAGACATACAGTACTTTCTGTTCAGAAACAGACCAGACTTGTGCATGGTTTGAACCTGATAAAGTACTGCCACTTAATTGAAATAAATATAAATCCTGTGTTCTTTGGATCTGTTTTTGAGTGGGTTGAGCAGTTAAATCAGATGAATCTAATGTCGATGAATTCAGTAATAATCTGCATGTTGAATTAATCAGCCACTTTTCACTAAACCACAGTTGTAACAAATCGCCCAAGTACAGTTTTTTCTCAGAAAAAGGCCAAACATCTAAATATGCTTGCTCAACTTCAATATGATATTGTTCAGGATTTTGCAGGATAGAAAGGTACTTTTCTTGATAAAAACAAAATTTTTCAAAAATTTGAGAAATATTTAGCGTCGTCATTGCGCTGTCTCCTATTTAGCCATTTTAGTGCTGGCAAGTTGGTTAAATCCACACGGTTTAAGTCAAACTTAAACACTCTTTATGTTTTTAATCTAACAAGTCAGCTCTCGCTTTGCAACCACTCAAATTCATTTTTTTAATTTTGATCTTTTTTGTTTAAATAAAAAGCATACAAGTCAAAAATGAAGAAAAGATGACATCAAAGGCTTGACCACTCGTGATATATCCTTATAATCGCATGCAGATTCTCCAATAGCTCAGTCGGTAGAGCGACGGACTGTTAATCCGCAGGTCCCTGGTTCGAGCCCAGGTTGGAGAGCCAAATTCTAAAAGCCCACTTCATTCAAGTGGGCTTTTTTTATTGCTATAAAATAAACAATTTATACAACTATAAATTTTTAAAATCATAAGAGAGGTTTAACAATTTTTCTAGGCTACCTATGCGGTAGTGGACTGTTGGACTGTAACCCTCTTTAACATCAATGATTTCTAAGCTACCTATGCGGTAGTGAACCCAGTGAAGTTGCGAATGCACTAGCTTTGAAATTTCTAAGCTACCTATGCGGTAGTGAACAGTGTGCTGGTATTGGGAATGCTTCCTCAAACTTTCTAAGCTACCTATGCGGTAGTGAACCACCCATTGCATCGAATGCCTGCTTTGCTTCATTTCTAAGCTACCTATGCGGTAGTGAACTATAATTTTAGATCAAAAAATAAAGTGATAACAGTAAGTTAAACCTAAAAATCATCAAATGACCCAAGTTTTTACTTACCAATATAACTTATTGATTTTATTCAGTTGTTAAAGAGTAAAAAAATATTGGGTTAAAATATTTGAACAATCGTAATTCTATTAAAAGCATATTTCCCTAAATTGTTCACTTTTGCCTCATCAGCAACAAGTTATAGCAGTATATAATACAAACTCTAATAGATTCACTCCTCAGAATCATACGACATACCTCATATAAAATAATTTATTTATCAATTAAATATTTAAAATTTAATTTATCTTGCAAACGATAATACATACTTCCTTTGCAGCTCAATAAACTGCTAAAAAAGATCATTTTTATATGATGTTAAAGTTCAATAAAAACTAGTGCTATAACGTAAATTTCATCAAAAATAGTGCTTATTGTTTTTATAAGAATAAAATTTTGAATTATGTATGATTCCAAGTCTGTTTCTGGAAAAAAATATCTAACTCTTCAATGATAACTTTGACTCTTGCAGGCATGACTTTTTGAGCATGCCAAACAGCATAGACATCTCTGATTGGCAATTGCCATTCAGATAAAACCTGCTTGAGTCTTCCAGCCTTCAAAGCATCTTCACATTGGGTAAATGGAACATAGCATAAGCCCAAGCCACGTTCTGCAAGACTGACACATAGACTGATTTCATTCACTTTTAAACGACTAGTTTGAATTTTAAATTGATAATTTTGTTGTTGGTATCGTAGTTCAATTTGTTCTAAAGGATAAGCCAATAACCAATCTTGTTGCGCTAAATCTTCTGGCGTCTGAATATCATGCTGATTTAAATAGTCTTGAGAAGCCACGATACAGGTTTTGATACTGGCTAATCGTTTTTGAATATATACACTATTGGGCATTTTACCGACACGCAAAGCTAAATCTGCACCTTGAGTCATTAAATCATCAAGTTGATTGTCTAACTGCAATTCAAGTTCAATCTCTGGATAGCGTTTTAGAAAAGTATTCCAAAATTCTTGCAAAGGAAAAATCGCAAGATTCATCGGAGCCAAAATTTTAATACGACCTTTAGCTTTGGTTGTTTCTTCTTTTATTTCATACGTATTTTGCAATAACGCGCTCAGTAAAGGCTGACAACGTTCATAATAACGCTGCCCTTCCTGAGTTAGCTGTATTCCTCGGCTGTTTCGATGTAATAACTTACAGCCCAAGCTTTCTTCTAATTTTTTTAAACGACGGGTCAATGTAGCAGCAGGAATATTTTGTTGTTCCGATGTCATATTCAAGCTTCCAGCTCTGACTATCGATATAAATAAACTCAAATCATCTAACATTTCATTTTTGGAATTTATAACCATTAATAATAACCATTCTATAAAAAATGAAATCGAAGCACAATCAAATGAGCTTTCTAAATAGGTTCTCCAATATGCGTTACTGCTTCTTTGCTTTTCCATTTTTCTTCGTTTTGCTCTTTATCAGCAATTTAAGCTACGCACACAATAACAATTCACATGAGGTCGATATGTATCAACAAACAACACCATCAACCAATCCAATCCTCTATGCAATCAATCCGATCCATTTGAATATTCCTAATGTTTCACAAGCAATCGTCGTGCAACAAGGACAACTCATGTACTTGTCAGGGCATGTGCCAATAACAGAACAAGGAGAAATTTTACTGGCTGATCTGGAGAAACAACTTCATTTAGCCTTTCAAAATATTGAAAAAACACTACATCAGGCAGGTATCGGCACTCAACACTTAGTAAAAGTGACTATTTATATCCGTGATCTAAAGCCTGATCAGTTGCTCATGATTCGTAAAGTTAGAGACAAATTTATTGATCCGCAATTGCCACCTGCAAGTAGTCTGATCGGAGTTGCACAATTATTTCACCCTGATGTTTTAGTTGAAGTAGAAGCTATTGCTGTTATTCCCGCAAATCTTAACTTAACAATTTAGGAGTCACCCTATGAAATACGCCTTAATTTTTGGCAGTGCTTTATTTACTGCTTCATGCTCTGCAAATGTTACAGCACCGATAAATACCCCCAGTCAGGAAAGTAAAGTATCTCAATTTTTGGCTGAATTTATGCCCACACATTATCAAAAAGTACATGAGCAACCTGTCCCGACTGATGCTCAACAAGTGCAATGGATACGCTTTCAAAAATCACCATCATTTAGATTAGGTGAAGAAAACTTTAGCTATTTATCAGACGCTGCACATAATTTGAAAGGATTTTCTTATTTAGATGCAAGTCTGGTTCATGGAAATTTACCCAGCAAAGTACAGGCACAAAAAATTGCTGATGATTTTTTACAACGTTATGCACCTGATTTACTGCAACATAGAAAAATTCAATGGGTTGATCAGCATGATGAAACTATACAGCTCAATGGAAATAATCAAAAAATTTCAGGCATGAAAGTCAAAATGCGCAATTTAAATGATGGTCGTTGGTTTTGGGTCATAGTTGGAAAAAATCAACATCCAATTATTTTTGAAAGAGATATTGTTTGGATTAACTTTCCTGGACATCGTAAAACAGAAAAATGGCTACACGACTCATGGTTGAAAGATGAACCCTCTTATATAGGTCAAGCAAAATGAAGAATTTAAATCAGACATCACTTGAAATTTCAGCAATGGGCTTAGGATGTATGGGAATGAGTGAATTTTATGGTCAAACAGATGATCAAAATTCACTTAGAATTTTAGAGGAAGCATTTGATTCTGGGATTAATTTTTTTGATACCGCAGATACTTACGGACATGGACACAACGAAAAATTATTAGCACAGTTTATCGCACATTATCGAAATCAACGAGATGCGATAGTGATTGCAACTAAATTTGGAATTGTACGTGATCAAAATCACTATGAACGACGTATCGACAACACGCCAAACTATATTCGCCAAGCTTGTGAAGCATCTTTAACACGTTTAGGCATTGAGCAGATTGATCTATATTATTGTCATCGTCGACAAACTGAAGTCCCGATTGAGGATGTAACAGGGACACTATCAGACTTAATTCGACAAGGCAAAATCAAAAGTTTTGGTTTTTCCGAAATTTCTGCTCAATCGCTCAAAAGAGCAAATGCGGTTGCACCTGTTACGGCAGTACAAAGTGAGTATTCACTTTGGTCAAGAGAGCCAGAGCAAGAGTTACTCCAGACCTGCTCAGAACTCAATGTTGAGTTTGTTGCCTATAGTCCATTAGGACGTGCATTTTTAACGGCTGATTTAAATCCAGCAACAATGGATGCACAAGATTTCAGAAAACACCTCCCTCGATTACAAGGGGATTCATTCCAGAAAAATCAGCTTTTGCTAGAAAAGTTTAGTCAAATATGTGCTTCATGGAAACATAGCAATGCCCAAGTCGCTTTAGCATGGTTAATGGGTAAATTTACTCATGTCACGCCTATTTTTGGAACCCGACAATCACGTTATTTACAAGATAACTTAAAAGCTAATCAGGTCATGCTGAGTGATATACAGATTCAGCAACTAGATCAACTCTTTAGCCCTGAGCACATACAAGGAGATCGCTATCCTCAAGCGGGTTGGGCTGGAATAGAAAAATTTTAAATCAGTGTTTTTATCGTTTTTTTGATTATAAAATCGAAAAGACCAAAATAGTACTTTGGTCTTTTCTACAGATCTCGACTTAAGCACGTCCCTTGAGGGGTACTCCACTATGGAAGCGGAAAGTTTTGTCTGGAGTTAAAATCAACTCTTTTTCCACTTCACGAATCAATTCAATACGTTGTTGAATATCTTCTTCAGGATCTTTTAATTTTGCAGTTTGAGCAACATCTAAAGCCAATGCCAAATAGTCTTCATAGTGGCGTGACTCTGATTTTAGCAAATAACGGTAATAACGCCCAAGCTCATCATCCACCAACGGTGCCAATGCGTAAAAACGCTCACACGACCGAGCTTCAACAAAAGCACCGATGACTAAAATATCAATTAAAGCTTCAGGCTCGTAAGTTCGGATTTCCTTACGTAAACCACCTGCATAACGCCCGGCACTTAATCCCTGCCACGCTTGACCACGTTTTTGCATAAATTCTAAGACTTGCTCATAATGCAACATTTCTTCACGAACAAGCTGTGCCAGTTTCACTTGTAAATCGGTAAAAAAACTGTAGCGAAACATCAAGTTCATTGCTGTTCCTGCTGCTTTCTTTTCACAATTCGCATGATCTTGCATCAGCAATGGGAGATTGTTTAATGCTTCATCCAACCAAGCTTTTGGCGTTTCACAGCCCAAAAAAGCAATCACAGGTTGCATGAGTTCATCATAATTCATATTCGACATGATCAAAATTCAATAAGGTAAATCAAAAGGTAACTTAAGCTGCAGCTTGAATAGCGGCTTTCATGTCTTTTACAGCTTGCGCCAAACCGACAAATACACTTTCGGCAATAATAGAATGCCCAATATTCAATTCATGAATCTGTGGAATAGCAGCAATTGCAGCAACATTGTCCAAATTCAAACCATGACCCGCATTCACCACCAAACCTTGAGCTGCTGCGTATTCCGCACCTTTCACAATACGCTCAAGCTCCGCTTGTTGTTCTGCACCAGATTCAGCATCTGCATATGCACCTGTGTGCAACTCAATCGTAGGCGCACCACAGGCAATGGCTGCATCAATTTGCGCAAAGTCAGGATCAATAAATAATGAAACATCACAGCCAATTGCGGTGAGTGTTTGAGTTGCCGCTTTTACATCTGCAAAATGCCCAACAACATCCAAACCACCTTCAGTGGTCACTTCTTGGCGCTTTTCAGGCACAAAACAAACATGATGCGGTTTGATCTCTGTTGCAAATGCAACCATTTCATCAGTTACAGCAATCTCTAAATTCATTCTGGTTTTCAATACTGGTCGCATACGGCGTACATCATCATCTTGAATATGACGACGATCTTCACGCAAGTGTAAAGTAATGCCTTCCGCCCCTGCTTGTTCACAGATCAATGCTGCTTTCACAGGATCAGGATAAGTTGTTCCACGTGCTTGTCTTAGTGTTGCAACATGATCAATGTTTACACCTAGCAATGCAGCCATAACATTTTCCTAATTAACCAATAAAGTGAAATTAACGGCTCAAAGATTTAGATTGAGCGTTTTGAACCCAAAGCTGACGACTTTTTAATGGTCGATCACCCAAAAGCGATGTAATCATTTGTCGGTAGAGCTTGGACAATAATTGTAACTGTTCTGGACTAAAATCCCTACCTTTTTCATAGCTTGCCATACTCAAAATTTGTTGTCCGAGCAAAGTGGCTGAAGAAGTATGTGATACAGGAGTAAAGCCTTCTGATAATTGGAACTGATAACGTTGTGCGGGAATAATCATCTGTTGATTTGAATCATGTTCATAATCCAATGGAAAGCCTAACTCTTCCAGAAGCGCATGTTCAAACAGACGTAAAATTTGTCGAAGAAATAAATCTGCTTGTGTATGTTCAGCTAATTTCTGCAAATGTTGCAATGTCATATGATATTGCTGAAAAGTTTCAGGCATCATTTCTTCAAGTGGACAAAGCCTAAGAATGATCTCATTGAGGTAGAAACCTGAAAAAAAGGCATCTCCATAAAAGAAAATCGGCTGATTTAAAATTTCCAATTTAGAAAAGTTTTTAAGCTCAGATTTTCCTGAAGCTTGCAAGGTAATCGGTTGATATTGAGGAGGTGGAGTTTGTCGAAGAATACCATCGACACGACCATGCTCTTGCGTAAACAAGTGCACAATATGACTACGTTCGCGGTATTTTCGATGATGGATTAAATAACCATGCAAGATTTCATTGCGCATCTTGCTTTATCTTAATCATCCTTTTCTTTTTTCTTGTCTTCATCGTCATCTCCATCAGGAATAACAGCTCCCACAACAGCCGCAGTCCCTTTGACTACGCCTTTTGTGGTTTTATAAGCAACTTTGACTGGAACCGTCACAATTTTAGTAATACAGCCTTGTAGGATTATGACGCATGCAAGAATGGAAATAACTCGGATCATGACAGTTCCCAACAAAATGACTTAAATATCGCTATAGCCTAGACTTTTTAAAGCACGTTCGTCATCAGACCAACCACCTTTAACTTTGACCCAAAGCGTTAACATGATTTTTTGCTCAAACATTTTTTCCATGTCGATACGAGCATCCATACCAATTTTTTTCAGCTTAGCACCTTTTTCACCAATCACGATGGCTTTCTGACCAGGGCGATCAACAAAAATTGTAGCATCAATGTATGTACATGCAGCTTTAGGACGACCAGTCTTTTCATTGATCGTTGCTTCTTCTGTTTTAAAGGATTCAATTTGAACTGTTAAATCATAAGGAAGTTCTTCACCTAACTGACGCATAATTTTCTCACGAATAATTTCACTCGCAAGAAAGCGTTCAGAGCGGTCAGTCAACTGATCCAATGAGTACAATGGCGGTTGGAAAGGTAGATATTTTTCAATCGCATCACGCAAATGATCCAAGTTTGCACCGCGCAATGCAGACACTGGAACAATTTCAGCAAAATTCATTAACTTTGCACGTTCTTGAATCAACGGCAACACCATACGCTTATTTTCTAAGGTATCAATCTTGTTAATGATGAGAACCACTGGCATTTCTGCGTTTTTAAGTTTCTCTAAAACCAACTCATCGTTTTGGGTCCATTTTTGGGCATCAAGCACAAATAAAACCAGATTGACATCACGTAAAGCAGAGTGTGCAGCTTTGTTCATCATTTTATTGATGGCACGCACTTCTTTTTTATGCATACCCGGAGTATCCACAAAAACTGCCTGCGACTTTTCACGGCTATCAATACCAATGATTTTATGGCGAGTGGTTTGCGGTTTACGTGAAGTAATCGATAACTTTTGACCCAATAAATGATTCATCAAAGTGGATTTACCCACATTTGGACGTCCCACGATTGCGACAAAACCACTGCGATAATCCGAAGGAATTTCAGTGCCTTGTGAACTAAAAAATTGATTAATTAAATCATTGCCGTTTTCAGACGACTCGTGATCAGCATCATTGTGATCGGAATGTGTATTCATGCAGTTTACTGCTCCAATAGCTTTAAAAAATCCGCCGCGACTGCCTGTTCTGCAAAACGGCGACTCGATCCCTCACCCATCATTTTAGGTAAGCCATCTATAGTACATTCTACTTTAAAATGTTGATTGGGTGCATCACCTTGAATATCCACCACCTCATAAACAGGGAGATGTTTTTTACGGGCTTGTAGATACTCTTGTAAGCGTGACTTCGGGTCTTTTAACTGATCTGTAGGTTCGATATGATCCAAATAAGGTTCATACCATTTGAGAACAATGGATTCCAACAAAGGTAAATCTTGACTTTCTGTAAAAATCGCCCCAATGATCGCTTCAACAGTATCTGCCAATATTGACTCACGATGATGACCGCCAGATTTCAATTCACCTGTACTTAAAATTAAACTTTGACTTAATTTTAAGTCATTGGCAATTTTACCCAACGCTTCTTGACGCACTAAAGTTGCACGCATACGGGTTAAACGCCCTTCATTTTCATGCGGATAGGCATTATATAAGTAATTTGCGATGATCATCCCCAACAATGAGTCACCCAGAAACTCTAGACGCTCATAGTTGTGTTTGTGACTCACCGAACGATGAGTCAGCGCGAGTTGTAATAACTCGGGTTGTTTAAACTGGTAACCGATTCTACTTTGTAAGCGAAGATCACTTACTTTCAACTGACCTTTGATCAAAACTCTTCTCGAAAGTGAGGACTAAATCAATATTCAGCATGAAATTTTTCCGTACTTCATATTTTTTAGTCACTTGTAAACCATCTTTAGTTGAAACAGTCGCAATATCTTCGAATTTAGTGTCTCGGATATTGTTCATTTCTAACCTTTTGTCAACTTCTGTTGCAAATTTCAATGGTGTGATTTCAGCAGAGCTATTTTTGATTTGCTCTACAATTTGACCGTTAATCACACGATCATCCCAGTATAATGGCCATACAGCTACTATGATTTTCAACATAAAAGCTAAAGCAATTATCCCCAATAAAATTCCAATATATGAAGCGCCTTGTTGATTTTTACGCATTTTTTTATCCAACAGGTAAGAATAAATAATCCCTAATGACAATTAAAAAATCAGCAAACGCCAAGATCAAACCATTTGATTTAGGCAGATTCATCATTTTCAATTGGCTATAAACTTCTTATACACTGGAAAACAATACTGTGATAAAAAATTTATCGCCACTATTATCCTTTAAACGACGTCAAGTTGCTAGTTCAAATCATTTGTTCTGTTTTATTTTTCTTATAAATCAATATAACTTCATAGTTTTAACAGATAAAAAAGAAAGGTCAATAAACATTGACCTTTCTTTATTTCTAACACTTGCTGCAACTCGGTTTTATTGAATTGCTCCATTACGGCTAAATGATGGAATTTTTAGACCTGGCTCTTTATGCATCCAAACATAAATTGCATGTCCTGTTAAATTCTCTTCAGGTACAAATCCCCAAAAACGACTGTCGGCACTTTGGTCACGGTTATCACCCATCGCAAAATATTGACCTTTAGGCACAGTCACTTCCCAACTTTGACCATTTGACTTCACAAAGCGATCATTTGCAGTCGCTACATAAGGTAAGTCTTGTTTGTTCTGTGCATAATTGAATGCAGCAACAAGCGGGTTTTGACCTTCCAATAAACGAACTAAATGCTTATGGTTACCCATTGTTTCATAGTAGTAAATCGATTTTGGTGTATCTAAAATATCTTTTTCACGACTAAATTCAGCTGGAACTTGCTCTACATTTTTGCCATTAATAGTCAACTGACCTTGATTAAATTCAATATGGTCACCCGGTAATCCAATAATACGCTTGATATAGCTAATTTTTGGATTTTCTGGATAACGGAATACAGCAACATCACCACGTTGTGGTTCACCAATATCCAGAATCTTGGTATTGGTAATTGGTAAACGTACGCCATACTGAAACTTATTGACCAAAATATAATCTCCTGTCTCTAGGGTCGGAACCATAGAGTCAGAAGGAATATTGAATGGCTCAAAGAAGAAAGAGCGTAAAACAAGAACAACCGCTAGAACAGGCCAGAAATCATATGCCCATGAAATAACGACATTTTCATTCCCCTTTCCTTTTGTTGCACGTTGTTTCAGTACAAACTTATCAAGTAACCACAGCGCAAAAAATACCAGCGTTACAGGAACGAGAATTAAATTAAAATCAAAATCCATGACCAATCAGACCTCTAGTTTTTATCTTTCTACTTTTAACACAGCAAGGAACGCTTCTTGTGGGATTTCAACACTACCCACCTGCTTCATACGTTTCTTACCTTCTTTTTGTTTAGATAACAATTTCTTCTTACGAGAAACGTCACCACCATAACATTTAGCCAATACGTTTTTACGCATCGCTTTTACCGTTGAACGCGCAATGATTTGCGCACCAATTGCGGCTTGAATCGCAACATCAAACATTTGACGTGGAATCAAATCCTTCATTTTTTCAACTAAAGCAATACCGCGGTGACGTGCATCATTACGATGACAAATCATTGCTAAAGCATCAACCTTATCACCATTAATTAATACATCAACCTTAACCAGAGATGAACTTTCAAAACGGACAAAGTTATAATCTAAAGAGGCAAAACCACGTGAGCATGACTTCAATTTATCAAAGAAATCCATGACCACTTCAGCCATCGGAATTTCAAAGCTAATCGACACTTGATTACCCAAGAACTTCATATCTTTTTGTACACCACGACGCTCAATACACAGCGTCATCACATTGCCCAAATATTCTTGAGGAACAAGGATATGACATTCTGCAATGGGTTCACGTAAATCTTCTACAGTTGAACCGTCTGGCATTTTAGATGGACTGTCGATATAAATCGTTTGACCATTTTTCATCAATGCTTCATAGATCACTGTTGGTGCAGAACTGATCAGATCTAAATCATACTCGCGTTCTAAACGTTCCTGTACGATTTCCATGTGCAACATGCCTAAGAAGCCACAGCGGAAACCAAAACCAAGCGCATCTGAACTTTCAGGTTCAAAGAATAATGCAGAGTCATTGATTTGCAGTTTGTGTAAGGCTTCACGGAATGGTTCAAAATCGCTGGCATCAATTGGGAACAAGCCCGCATAGACTTGTGGTTTGACCTTTTTAAAGCCCGGTAAAGTTTCAACTTCTGGTGTTGTTGCAAGTGTAATCGTATCACCCACTGGCGCACCAAAAATATCTTTGATCCCCGCAATCACAAAACCAACTTCACCAGCCTCTAAAATGCCTGTTTCTGTATGTTTTGGATTGAAAATACCCACTGAGGTAATGATATGAGACTGGCCTGTTGATTTCATCAACATCTTATCGCCTTTACGCACACGACCTTGTTTGATCCGAACCAAAGAAACCACGCCCAAATAGTTATCAAACCATGAGTCAATAATCAGTGCTTGGAGCGGTGCATCACGATCACCTTGAGGTGCAGGAATAATATCAACCAAAGTTTCTAAAACTGACTCAACACCTAAACCTGTTTTTGCTGAACAAGTCGGTGCATGTGTTGCTTCAATTCCAATAATTTCTTCAATTTCATGGATTACACGTTCAGGTTCAGCTTGAGGCAAGTCAATTTTATTCAAAATTGGCAGTACTTCTAAACCTTGTTCAATGGCGGTATAACAGTTGGCAACTGATTGTGCTTCTACACCTTGTGCAGCATCGACCACCAATAAAGCACCCTCACAGGCAGCCAATGAGCGAGAAACTTCATAAGAGAAGTCAACGTGTCCCGGAGTATCAATAAAGTTTAACTGGTATTCTTGACCATTTGGGTGTGTGTAATACAATGTTACCGAAGCCGCTTTAATGGTAATTCCACGCTCACGCTCAAGCTCCATAGAGTCTAAAACCTGAGCCTGCATTTCACGATCTTGTAATCCACCACACATTTGGATAAATCGGTCAGCAAGAGTCGACTTTCCGTGGTCGATGTGAGCGATAATAGAAAAATTGCGTATGTTATTGATATTAACAGACTTCTTAGCTACTGCCATAAACTACTCTAAAAATATGTCCACCATCATGTACTCAATATCAAAAGTACTTATGGCGTGCAAAAAATGAAATTTCCCAATTGCTGCACAGTATAAGCAGATCAATGTTAAAAATATAGTAAGGCTTTGAGAAAAACTATCTCTCCGATAGGGTGTATGTAAGTTTCCCTTTCAATCTATTTCATCTTTTTCCTGCTTTTTATTTGCCTTAGTTTTAGTTGGAAACTGAACATGAGCAGGGTGTATGTAAGTTTCCCTTTCAATCTATTTCATCTTTTTCCTGCTTTTTATTTGCCTTAGTTTTAGTTGGAAACTGAACATGAGCAGGGATAAATAACGCGATTAAACCGCCGAATAGTGTGCTGATGAGTATCAGCAAATGCAATTGTACAGCGGCAAATAATAATGCTTTAGCTTCTGAGAGATTAAACAGTTTTCCAGTTGCCAAAATTGCGGCTTCATAGGTCCCAAGTCCTGCTGGGGCATGAATAGGTAACACAGAACTCAACTCGCCTCCAATATTCACACCCACTGCTTCCCACCATTGCAATGGAATGAACCAGCCTAAAACAGCTGCAAAAACCATAATCTTGCTTCCCCAGCAGATGAGCGTGAATAACCAACTCCGCAGTAAACTGTTCAAATGCAATGGCATTGCCAATAAAACTTGTTCAAGTAAATTTTTCAATCGCCCCTGAGTATTGAGCTTTTCTGAATAACGTTTTAGCCACGGCGTAAAAAGTAATATTATTAATGGTGACGTGAACCATAAAACCATCCCCCCCCACAACCATACATTATTAGAGTGTTTTAACAATAAAAGGGCGAAAAAACCCAATCCAAGCAGCACTTGTAAATCAAGTATTCTAAGCAGTAATAATCCCGCAGTCGCATAGCTAAGGCTTACAGTAAAATAACGTCGCATCAGTATAGGAAAACTGATTTCTCCAGAACGAAAAGGCAATAAGTTATTGAGTAGATTATGAATCAGCATGATTCGGCAACATGTCATCCCCTGCCCACGGGTGATGGGTAAAAAGAAATCATAAATTCGCCAACCTCGTATCAGATAAGTCATCTGCAGCAGGATCAAAGCCATAATCAAATATTGGATAGGCACATGTGCCCAAGCCTCAAAAACTTGTAACCAACCAAACCACCATTCAATCACCGTACCATACAAAACGATGGCAATCATCAGTAACAGTTGTGGCAAATATTTGGGTCGCCTGCCAACTTGATTATTTATATTTGGATCTCTCTGTTCAAACACAGGCGCTACCTTTTGTTATTGTCATTAAAAAATCATGGAATCGTAATCTTTCAGTTAAATTTAACAATATATAATTCAAACACGAATCAATAACAATTACATCAGCTATGCATAACGCATTTTTATTACAACCTGAGGAAGAGCTATATCTACTTAAGCCCTCTTACTCATCTATTTTTTTCTCACTGATAATTCCTCTTTACAATGAAGAGGAAACCGTTGTCGCTTTAATCGACACCATACAACAGGCTTTAGGCACTCAACAGCGACCTTGGGAATTAATCGTGGTTGATGATGGTAGTTGTGATGCTACCGTATACACTATTCAGCAAAAATTACTTCAAAGCCCTTTGAATGCACGACTGATTCAATTAAGCCGCAACTATGGGCAAACAGCAGCCATGCAGGCTGGAATTGACGAGTCTCAAGGGCAGTACATTGTGACGATGGATGGTGACTTACAGAACGATCCACATGATATTCCAGCCATGTTGCAACAACTGATCGATCAGGATCTTGATCTATTGGTGGGGTGGCGTAAAAACCGACAAGACGCCTTATTGTTAAGAAAAATTCCTTCCTTACTCGCCAATCGATTGATTGGTCGAATATCAGGTCTACGCTTACATGATTATGGATGCAGCCTAAAAATATACCGTGCCGAAATTATCAAACAAATCCGTTTAGTCGGCGAAATGCATCGTTTTATTCCTTTGTGGGTTGCCAGTGTCGTTCCCGTTTCACGTATTGGAGAGGTACCAGTACGTCACCATGCCAGACAATTCGGGCAATCCAAATATGGTATTTCTCGAACGATTCGCGTGATATTAGATTTAATGTCAGTGATGTTCTTTCAACGTTATCTTATGCGTCCCGGTCATTTATTTGGTTCAATCGGACTGCTCTTGGGCTGTATCGGTAGTGTGATGCTGACCTATCTGGCAATTGATAAATATATTCTGGGTCACTCCATCGGTACACGTCCCATGCTGCTCATTGGCGTGATGTGCGTGTTGATGTCACTACAATTTTTGATGACTGGTATTATCGCTGAACTGATTACTCGAACTTATCTAGACAGTAAAAATCATAAAAGTTATCTCATTCGCCGTGTTTATCAGCATCGGAGGGGGCAATGACAGGTCAGACATCAATATTAATCTCCCCGCTTTTTCAATCAACCCAAAAACTTTTTCAATCGCGTTGGTTAATTTTATTGCTCGCTTTGAATTTTTTAATAGGTTTGGGAAGCTCACCATTATTTGATCTTGATGAAGGTGCTTTTAGTTCTGCGACCATGGAAATGTTAATTCGAGGCGATTATATCACCACCTATATGGGCGGTGAATTGCGCTTTGATAAGCCAATTTTGATCTACTGGCTGCAAGCCATTTCTGTCTTTCTATTTGGATTAAATGAATTCTCATTACGCCTTCCATCTGCATTATGTGCCACACTGTGGTGTTGGGCAATTTATGAGTTTTGTCGGCAGCTTTTAGATACCTCAAAAGCAGCAACAGCCTGTATCCTGCTTGCGAGTTCACTGATTATCTCAATTATCGCACGCGCAGCCACAGCTGATGCTTTGCTTAATTTATGGATCTGTCTTGCTTTATTTGATGCTTATCGTCATTTCAACCAACAGCATACACACTCTCAGGCTTCATCCAAATATGCCTTACGCGCTTATTTATGGGTCGGTTTAGGTGTACTGACCAAAGGTCCGATTGCTATTTTAATCCCCATTGCCAGCATCACAATTTACGCCTTATTAAGTAAAAAATTTAAAGCTTGGCAAGGTTTGCTGATCAATCCACTTGGATGGTTAATCTGCCTTACAGTTTTCTTACCTTGGTACATTGCTGAATATCTCGCACAAGGGCAAGCATTTATTGACGGCTTTTTCTTAAAGCACAATCTTTCTCGATTTTCCAATACGATGGAAAATCATGGTGGGAATTTACTTTACTACCTGCCTGTAAGTTTATTGGTTTTTATGCCTGTCACAGGTTTCTTTCTTCAGTTATTAAGTCATCTGCGGCTGTTTTTTTCTTCTTCTGCTTTAAAGCGTCTTGATTCACTCGATATTTTTTGCTGGAGCTGGTTTTTATTTGTGCTGATATTCTTCAGCTTTTCTAAAACCCAGCTTCCACATTATCTTTTATATGGTGTAACACCAATTTTTATCCTGATGGCAAAATATCGCGATCAACTGCGATCACGCTACTTAGTCGCATTACCCATCGTTTTATTGATGCTGCTGCTGATTTTTCTTCCAGAAATTGGACAGTACATTATTGCGCATGAAAAGAAAATTGAAGTGGTGGCAATGGTCCGGGATGGATTACCATTTTTGGATTTGCAATATCGGCTTTCTATTTTTTTCGCGCTCCTCCTCATACTCATCATTTTATTCCGTAGTCAATACGTGCTTTGGCTACGTCAGGTTTTAGCCAGCATCATTTTCAGTTTAACCATCATTCATGTAGTGATACCTGCCTATGGATCTATTCAGCAGCAACCTGTCAAACAAGCTGGAATATTTGCGCAGAAGATTACGCAACCCATTGTGATGTGGCGTCATGACATGCCCAGTTTCAGTATCTACTTACAAAAAGTTGTTCCTATACGAGAACCTAGACCTGGCGAGGTGGTTTTTACAGGTTTAGAAAATCTTCAAGCCTTTCCTAATGCAGAAGTTCTATTCAACAAAGGAGGTGTTGTTTTAGTCAAACTTCCGAAAATGAAAGGAAGTTCATGATGATTCTATTCTTTATTGTTCCAATATTTTGCGTTTTAGCTTGGGAACTTATTCATCACTATTATGCAATCAATACGCCGCTTTTCTTAATGATCAATGGAATGCCACCACACTCAGATTGGTTTTGGCAAAATATAACCTTTATGGGAGATGGTTTAACGGCTTATGTCCTGTTGATATTTTTCTGTCGTCACAACGCTCATCTACTTTGGTTAGGTCTTCTTGCAGTACTCATTACTGGCTTAGGTGTACATGTCGTTAAACAATTCCTTGAAATTGTTCGTCCGATTACTTATCTAGGCATAGACAATGTTGAGATCATCGGAAAGACACTAAAATATCATAGCTTCCCTTCCGGTCATGCCGCAACAGCATTTGTACTGGCGGGTGTATTGAGTAAATATATTAAGCTCAATAGTTTTAGATATCACAGAGCATTTACTTTCTGTGTAATTTCATTGGCAACGTTGATCGCATTAAGCCGTGTGGTGGTTGGTGTTCACTGGCCATTAGATATTGTGATTGGTGCGCTGTGGGGATGGTATAGCGCAACAATCATCCTAAAACTGTCCTCAAAAACCAAACAAATTGGTCGAACTCGTTTTAGTGCCAATATTTTATATGCTTTAGCCGCAATCAGTGCAGGTTTTCTGTGGAGTTTTGATGGTGGTTATCCACTTGCTTTAGGTTTGGCAAAATTATTATCTGTCTGTGCTTTGACCTACATTACCCTTATTCTAATCGAGCTAAATTTTCGGGTTAAATTGGTCTTTGATCACAGCTACCGCCCACGATTACGTTCAACGTCAATTCAACTACAGACTGTTGCTTTTGAGAAAAATAAATCTTAAATTTAAAGTTTTCACTCGCACTTGAATTTTACCTTTTTCTTTAACTTATAAAGCAATATTCAATCTGTAATATTTTATTGGATGAATTAATCCAAACTATTTTAATGATCAAACTCAAAACAAATCATGAGTCTTGATTCAAACTGTTACGATTGAGTTTAAATCATAAGGATCTATGTCTGTATTTATAGGTTGATAAGCCTGTATAAAGGTTGGTGACATGCGCTTTGGACGACCTGTGGCAATTTCAATGCACGCCCATTTGGTATTGCCTGTAAATAGTAAAGTCTGATCTTTGGCATTAAAAAACGCATACTGACGGAAAGAATACAAGGCGTTAATATCATAGAGCCATGTCCGTAAAATGATCTTATCATCTAACATCGCTGCTTTGCGGTACTGCACATGATGTTCTACTGCCACCATAGCATGCTTCATTTCCAAATATTGATCTAAGCCTACACCTAAAGTTTCAATATGTGCTGAAGCCACATCCTGCATCCATTGCACATAGACAACATTATTCACATGACCTAAAACATCGATATGTTCTGGTTTAACTTGAAGAACCAAATCAAATACTGAGCTCATGTAAACGTTCCTTCTCTCTTGATCACTATTTAAAAAATCTTCTGCATTTTGACATAAAAAAGCCACTCTTAGAGTGGCTGATTCACATCAATTCGATTTATTGAATACGTAATCCAATCATCGCATGTTGCCCTTCACGCACAATTGCCACACGTGCAACGGTATTTTTCTGCAACTCTGCTACAGCATCCACGAAATCATTCGGTGTGTTGATTTTCTTATTATTCACTTGCGTAATCACATCACCTGGCAAGATTCGAGATTGAGCAGCCAAACCGCCTCGTGTTACATCTTGAATTAACACACCACCTTTCACATTTAAACGATTCTTTTCTTGCTCAGTCAAAGCACGAATCGCAACACCAATCACAGGACCTTTGTGAGGCTTAGCTGACGTTGTCGTATTATCAACTTTTGCTGGAGTATCATCAGGAGCAACTGTTAATGTTGCTGTAATCACTCTCGGCTTATCATCACGCAATACTTCAAGTTTCACGGATTGATTTGGTTGAGTACGATTCAAATAATTCAATAATTCTGAAGTACGTGAAATTGGTGAACCATTATATTTTAGGATCACATCGCCTGATTTAAAGCCCGCTTTTTCCGCTGGAGAATTTGGTGCCACTTGAGTAATCAATGAACCTTCGGGTTTATCCAACTTATACGCTTCTGCAAGATTTCGATCGATATCTTGTAACATTACACCAAGATATGAGCGTGTCACCTTACCATTCTTCTTCAGTTGGTCCACGACATCCATCGCGACATCGATTGGAATAGAGAATGACAAGCCCATATATCCACCCGTACCACTAAAGATACGTGAATTTACTCCAACCACTTGACCTTGTTGGTTAAACAATGGACCACCTGAGTTACCAGGGTTTAAGGCAACATCAGTTTGAATAAATGGAACAGAAGTTTCGCCCATCATATTTCGCGATTTCGCACTGACAATACCTGCTGATGCAGAATAGTCAAAACCAAATGGTGAACCAATCGCAAGTACAGGCTGCCCCACTTTAAGTTGATCGACATTGCCTACCGACAATGATGGGAAATTATTTCCTTCAACTTTAAGCAAAGCCACATCTGTACGTTCATCACTCCCCACCACTTTAGCATCAATTTCGCGACGGTCATTGAGCATGATGGTCACTTTAGAAGCATCTTCAACCACGTGATGGTTGGTGAGTAGATAACCATCTTTACTGATAAAGAATGCACTGCCATAAGCTGTTTTTTCTTGTGGCGCTCGCTGTTGCGGAATAATGATCTGATTACCAAAGAAACGTTTCAGAATTTCAGGCACTTGCTGCTGTAGCAATTCTTCCTGAGACAGTTTTTTCACAACGTTTACACTAACAACTGCCGGACTCACCTGTTCAACCAAATTAGAGAAATCGACAGGTGTTGAAGCTTGTACTTGTGATGTAGCCGCAGCGACAGTGAATACTGCTGCATACATTCCTTTTTGCATTAGACCATTACTCATTTATCACGAACCTACATCTGATGATTGTGCTTAAAAAATATTTGTAACATATTATTTGATGTCTTTGCGTAATAATATGTTTACATTTTTTTATAAAACAATACTTTACTTAAAATCATATTAAGAGACTGAGAATAGCCTATTTATACTAAAATCTGACGCATCTAACTATTGTAATTTGTTAAAAAAAAGAGTGTTATTAGCAAACATTTTTCAAATTAGCTGATGGACATGCCTAATTTAAACACAACTCATCAATTCGATGTGATTATTGTGGGTAGTGGCGGTGCAGGCTTAAGTTTAGCCTTATCCTTACCTGAACATTTCAATATTGCTGTTTTAGCAAAATCTACATTGACAGATGCAAGCACTTATTATGCTCAAGGTGGTGTTGCTGCTGTGCTTGATGAAACTGATTCCATTCAACAGCATATTGATGACACTATGATTGCAGGCGCGCATTTATGTGAGCTTGATGCAGTGAAGCATACTGTTGAAGGTGGACGACCTTCAGTCGATTTCCTGTTAAACCACGGTGTTCAGTTTACCTTAGATGAAGATGAGCAACTACACTTGACCCGTGAAGGTGGACATTCTCAAAGGCGTATCATCCATTCAGCTGATGCCACTGGGAAAGCGATTTCAACCACCTTAGTTGAAAGAGCCCGTGAAAAGAAAAATATCGAAATTTTTGAAAACTACATTGCGATTGATTTAATCACTACACATAAGCTGGGGCACAAACAACAACAGAACCGAGCAGTGGGTCTTTATGCCTTAGATGAAAGCAACGAAAAAGTACATACGTTTTTAGCCCCATTTACCGCACTTGCTTGTGGGGGCGCCATGAAAGCTTATTTGTACACCTCGAACCCTGATATTGCGACTGGTGATGGAATTGCCATGGCATATCGAGCAGGTTGTCGTGTTGCAAATATGGAGTTTAATCAATTTCATCCAACCTGTTTATATCACCCTCAAGCACGCTCTTTCTTAATCACTGAAGCGATGCGAGGCGAAGGTGCGTATTTACGTCTCCCTGATGGCGAACGTTTCATGTTACGCTTTGACGAACGTGCTGAACTTGCTCCACGAGATATTGTCGCCCGTGCAATTGACTATGAAATCAAACGTCTAGGTATTCGGCATGTCTGGTTGGACATTAGTCATAAACCTAAAGAATTTGTCAAAGAGCACTTCCCTACCCTGTATGCTCGTCTCTTGGAGTTGGGAATTGATATTACTCAGGATATGATTCCAGTCGTACCAGCTGCACACTATACCTGTGGTGGTGTCGTTGTGGATGAAAACAGCCAAACAGACATTGCAGGTTTATATGCGATTGGCGAGACATCCTATACAGGTTTACATGGTGCAAACCGTATGGCAAGTAATTCTCTGCTGGAGTGTTTCGTATATGGCATGAGTGCGGCAAAAGATATTGAAGCCAAATTTGACCACCAATTTGAAAGCCCGAATGTTCCTGAATGGGATGCATCACAATCGACAAATCCAGATGAGGATGTGGTCATCTTACAAAACTGGGATGAGCTACGCCAAACCATGTGGAACTATGTTGGTATTGTTCGTACCACGAAACGTTTGCAACGTGCCTTACACCGTATTGAAATGCTTAAAAAAGAGATTACTGAGTATTATCAAGACTACCATGTCAGTAAGAACTTGATTGAATTACGTAATCTGGTCATGGTTTCAGAAATGATCGTGCGCTGTGCGATGCAACGTAAAGAGTCACGGGGTCTACATTACACACTGGACTATCCCGAGCTTTCTAACGAGTTAAGAAAAACCGTTTTGACCCCTCCTAACTTTACGGTCGAAACCCCTTTAGTGAATGCTGAAGTTTAAAGAGGACAGTTAAATAGCCAGATGATTCTGGCTATTATTCATTTTTTGCATAATAACGCACTTGGGTTTTATTGATTATTTCTCATGATTGTCGCATATAGCTTTTTGGCGATAGATGCATAATTTTCTTAAACATGACGATAAAAGAACTATCACTATCATAGCCCAATTTCATTGCAACTTGATGGACTGAATCCCCATCAGTCAACCATTGCAGTGCCAAGACCACATGTAATTTTCGTCGCCATTGATTAATACTCATTCCAGTATTGTGATGAAAAATCCGTGTCAAACTGCGTTCGCTCATACAGCAACGACTCGCCCATTCAGCCAAATTTAGATTTTGATCTGGTTGTTTTAATAAATCATGCGCGATCTGTAACATACGCGAATCTTTTGGCATCGGTAAATAAAATATTGGGTGAGCAGTAGACTGTATTTCATCTAGCAAACAGTCCATTAAACGTCGATTGTTTTCTACAAATGATGTTTCAGAAAATGTTTCAACCCGTTCTAACATTGCATTCATTAAATGGGTCATTTGTAACATGGTACATGTGTGTGCTGAAAAATGCTGCAACACAGTATTAACAAATGCTACATAACCTGTTGAAATACCGTAACTACTGACTTTATGTAAGGTATTTGATGGAATCCATAAGGCATGCTGCGCTGGAACTACCCAAATTCCTGATGGTGTTTCAACCGTAATCAATCCGCTTGTAGTTGCCAATAACTGACTTTGCTCATGTTGGTGAGAAGCAAGTTCCCAGTCTGGAACTTGCCGATCGATTTTTAATACAAATAAAGGCAAATTATGCTGATCCAATCGTGAATGGAAGGTTTCATTTTGCATCATTATTCGCCCATTTTTCTCCTGAGCACAGCATCAATTATTTTATTCGCTTGTTGATGATTATCAACAATAAACATCGGATAACCTGAGAACTTAATAAAATTATTGGCAAACTTTTGAGTTTCCAAGCGAATATCTGCATCTGGCTCAATATGGATAAATGCTTTAACGTATTGTGCCAAAATCTCACGTTTTGACTTTACCCAAGCAGCAACCTGTTTACGTGCCTCGTGATCCGCCTTTTGTGCAGGAAATGCGCCTTCACTGAGAAAGACAAATGTTTCTTTTCGGCTAAGTAATGATTCATATATGGCAATGGTTTCACTGACTGAAACGGCATCATCGGGTCGGAAGCTCACAGGGATGATTGGAAAATTTTCTAAATTTTGGATAAACATGGCATGGCTCCTCAAATAAGAATAATTATCATTTTATTGTGCTCACATGAATACACATTACCCAATTGAGCCAAAAAATAGGGTAATCCAGCCAAATTTTTATGAATTTTATCTTTATGGTTTTTTATAATAAATCTGATGTGCTGTATGAAAAGTTTGAGCATGTAAATTGACCAAATCCTCAAGCTTCTGATATCCACCTGCTAGCACAAACATCAGTGGAATTCCTTCCCGCTTCGCAAGATTAAATACCATTTCATCGCGTTTTTGAATTAACTCTGTACTCAACCACGCTGAACCGTAAGGATCTGCTTGATGGCAATCCATGCCTGCTTGGTAAATAATTATATCAGCCTTCCACTCATTGGCTCGTTGAAAAGCCTCATATATCGCCATGGTATACTGCGCAAAACTCCCATGCTTCGTATGTACATGGCGACTTTCGGCACGTTCATACGTTGGATAGCCAAATGCCAAACCATAAATGCTAAAATTATATAAATTCTCTAATCTTCGGGTAAATTCAGCAGTTCCATCGCCACCATGCTGATCACAATCCAAAATAAAGATTCGTTTATTCGCAAAATGCTGCGCAATCAGTGCCAAGCCATTGAAGGTACAATATGAACCGCCATAGTCATAATTGGCGTGATGAAAACCTTGTGCAATATTGGCTGCAATACCATGTTGAAAAGCCAGCTCCGTCGCCAGTATTTGCCCACCATTGATGGACAAAACTGCATCTCGTAATTGTTCATTCCATGGTTTAAAACCAGCAAAAGTTGCAAGTTTAGTCGGTTGTCCTGTTAAAAATGCCTCAACATATCTTGGGGAATGCAAGGCTTTTAAAATTTCTGGATCTATAGGTTGGGGTTCGTGAAATTTAAAATGATTGAATTGTTGTAATTGCTCAGCAACTGCAACAAGTTTTTCCATGCTATTGGTATGTGTTTGAGCAAAATAGCGCGATGAAAAACAAACATTTAACATAAAGTTATCCGAGACTAGCGACTCTCAATTGTGACAATGCAACGTCATTCAGCTGTTTAATTAAGGTTGTATCAGGACTAAATAACCCATTATTCACTTGTTGTTCAAAATGGGTGGTGAATGCTCTTTTCCGATTCTCAGGTGAGATCGCTAAAGTAGTCAATCGTAAAAACCAAAAACCCTGAATTTCTTTATATGGAATGATATAACCTTTGAATTCTTGATTAGGCACTTTATTGTCAATTTGTTCAATATCATATTCTACCGAAAATAAAGAACCAACTGGAATGCGAATACCATTCATGATTAAAGGTTGTAAGTTGATACAGGAATGATCATCCCCCATATTCATTTTTTCAATCAATAATGGGCGGTTTTGTTCATCGATAAAAATATTGATTGAACCTTGTCTCAGCATTGAACGGTGCGCGATTTTCAGGAAAAAATTTTCAGCCATTGGACAAGAACCTACTTTAGGTTTTCCCGCTAATGTTTGGATTTCAACATAACCTGTTTTCTCGGCTGTTTTCGGTAAAATCACATCTTCCAGCATACAACAAATGATTTGGCTTTCTTCAAGTTCAGCCTGCTGAGATAATTTTCTTAAACTTGCTTGGGTTGTAACCTCTTGCTCAACAAGGACTCTAAAATCATCATTTTTTTGTTGCTGCGGGTCAGCGAGAAAGTTTTCAATTGAGCGGTTTTGATCTAGATTATGCCAATCCTCAATATCAAAACCATAGATATTTTTTTGATCAATAATTTTCTTTAATCTTTTAAAGTCATAGTCTTGAAATATTTTTAAATCTGTCGCTTCAACGTTGTCACGAGGAAAATTAATATACTCAGCCAAGACTCGTGTTGCTTGTGTGTATCCACAACCTCGGCGTTCCGTCTGATGCGAATAGTGTTCATTTAACATCTCTGTCAATTTATTTGATAAGGGAAAAACATGTTCCTTAAACAAACGAACGACTTCATGATCTGATGACATATTCTCTATTCCGTTTTATAAAATGATTTAATTTTTAAAAATAAACTATTTATTATGAATAAATTAGCATTATCCCCGAGATAACTCAATATAGCATCTCAAAGCCAATTCCAGCTAGATTAAATGATATATTTCACCTAATAAGTGAAGTATTTGTGCTTTTTATACACGTTGCTTATTTTTGTGGAGGAATTGAATATGTTCCAGTGACATGAGCAACAGGATCATCTGAATCTAAAGAGTAAATCCATACCTCACCGACGACTAGAGCTTTACCGACCTTCATTAATTTACAAACACCACGAATATCCACACCGCCAGTAGGCTTACGTAGGAAATTGATATTCATATTGGTCGTTACAGCCAAGCCAATTAATCCGATTTCTCCTAAAATCGCCACATATAAGGCAAAATCAGCCAATGCCATCATGGTTGGACCTGATACTGTTCCACCTGGGCGAATGTCTTGATCACTGACATGCCAAACCAAAGAAGCACCTTTTTCAGTCACTTCTTCGATTTCACAACGCGCTAAGCTTGGTGAAAAAAATTGCTGTAAAAATTCAACGATTTCAGTTTTTGTACTTTTCATCATTCACGTCTTTATATCCTTGACCTAAAACAATATAAAGACTTTTAAGATTGAAAACATCAGAATAAATGAATCAATTACAGTTATTTTAGGTAGTGTAAAGCTTCTGCAAAGACTTGCTCTGGTGTTTGAGTAGCATCTAAACGTTTCATTCTTTGCGCATCACGTAAATGAATTTCAGAAAAGCCACTACGTACAGACTCAAAGAACACCACTTTTTCTTGTTCAAAACGATCTAAAGCGCCACGGGCTCGTGCACGATTCATCCCAAGTTCAATCGGTGCATCTAACCAAAAAGTAATATCTGGCATTTTAGAAACAAAATTTTGATTTAACAGTTGTAACTTTTCCCGACTTAAACCACGACCAGCGCATTGATAGGCAAAACTTGAATCGACAAAACGGTCGCATAATACAATTTTGCCTTGTGCCAATGCAGGTAATATCACAGCTGCCAAATGTTGCGCACGTGCTGCATACATCAACAATAACTCAGTATCATGGCTCATTTGCTCTTCATGATTTACAGACAGCAACAATGAACGGATTTGCTCAGCTAAAGGTGTGCCACCAGGTTCACGCGTTAAAACAACTTGTTTACCTTGCTGTTGAAAATGTTCATACAATTTTTGGATGAGTGTGGTTTTTCCTACCCCTTCAGTTCCTTCAAAACTTATAAACATACTCATTCCTTAACTTTAGATCGCATAACTTCAATATATTGTTGTACCGCACGATTATGGTCATTTAAATTTGAGCTAAATTTATGCCCACCATTTCCTGTTGCAACAAAATAAATATTTTCAGAATCATCTGGATGCATTGTCGCTTCAATCGCTTTTTTACTTGGTAGCGCAATCGGCGTAGGCGGTAAACCATTTATCGTGTAGGTATTATAGGCGGTTGGCGTTCGCAAATCTTGTTTTGAAATCTTACCTGTATATTTATCCCCCATACCATAAATTACGGTTGGATCCGTTTGTAAACGCATTCCCAATTTCAAACGGCGACAAAATACACCAGAAACTTGCCTAAGCTCACTGTCAACACTGGTTTCTTTCTCTATGATCGACGCCATAATCAAGGCTTCATATTTTGTTTTATAAGGTAAGTTTGGTGCGCGTTTTTCCCAAGCATCATCTAAGATTTTCATTTGACGCTGATACAAATCTGTCAAAATCTGCTTATCGGTAGCCCCTTTATCAAAAAAATAGGTGTCTGGTGCAAACAATCCTTCTGGATGCTGATAAGGAATACCCAATACTTTTAGCATCTCGGCACGAGGAAGCTGAATGACTGATTTTTCAATCAATGGATCTTTATTTAAAGATTGAATCAGTTGCTTTACCGTTGTGCCTTCAATGACCAAAAGTCGACTCATTTGAGCATTTTCAATATTTGACACCATTTCTAAAACTTGGCGTACACTCATGCCTTTGCTGACTTCATAGACTCCAGCTTTCATGGTATCGTGAATGAAAATCTTACGATACAACTTTAAAATAATTGGAAAATTGACTTTATCTTCTTTGGCTAAATCATCAATAAAACCTGTATAGGTTTCTCCATTTGTAATGGAAAGCTTTTGTTTCGCTCCAGAAACTGGGTAGCTTTTAAAAAGACTCATTTTTAAAATAATGCCAATGATGACTAAAAAAACCACCACAAAAATTGCAATGCCTTTATAGATGTTAGTGCCTGCTTTGGCTTGAGTATTCTTTTTAGATTTGGGCTTAGATTTCGCTTTAGGCATGAGAATTAAACTGACTTAAATTTAAAGTGTTAAATAACTCAACACAAGGTTGAGTGTCTAAATTCAGATGATTCAATGTTGTCACCGCTTTCATTGGACTTAATGCATTACAGAAAAATAAACTCTGAATATACTTAATTTCATCCATATCAATAAAACGTTGTTCACAGGAAACACCATCATGTTGCATTCGTGACAATATTTCAGCACGCATCACCCCATGCACACCATTATAGCGAAGTTCAGGGGTAATCCATGTATTGTTTATTTGAAAAAAGCAATTACTGCTGATCCCTTCGACAATTGAACCTTGTACATCGGTCACCAGTGCTTCTATCCAACCATTTTGTTGTGCTTCTTTTTTTAGCATGACCTGTTCTAAACGATTCAATGTTTTCAAACCCACTAAATTGGGCATTAATAAACCAATCGCCTGATTTAAAACACCACTTTGAATAAATTCAGGTTGAAAATGACTGGTCGCTTTTGGGTAAAACATCAAATAAAAATCAGCATCATGATCAGGCATCGCATAACCACGATCCCCCTCACCTCGACTCAAAACAAGTTTGAGCGTCCCGTTTAAAATACTAAATTGTTGCTTGAGTAACGCCAAGCTTTGATCCAAAAGCTCAAAATCAAATTTTAAGTAAAGCCGTTCAGCCGCCAATTTTATTCGTGCACGATGCAAAGACTCCAGTTCAAAATTTCCTTGATGAAATCTGGCTGTGGTAAAGCAACCATCACCATAATGAAATGCTCGATCCAAAAGTGGAATAGAATCAATTTGTTGAGCATTTTTAAAGCAGATCATTAAACAATTTCCTGTGGCATTACCCAATTACATTTTGAAACATACACAACATCTATTTCTCTTTTATTCATATAAAATTCGTTTTTTATTATTTTTTATGAATAAAGACTCGCATTATGCTTACACCATCTTACCGAACTTCAGAAATAAATGGGGCAAAAAATGCAGTTCTCTAAACTTAAATTTGCTGTAGCAGCAGCACTGATTTCAACCACATCTTTCAGCGTGGCAGCAAAAGATTTTTTAAACGTATCTTATGATCCAACACGAGAATTGTACGATAACTTTAACAAACAATTCGCGACATTCTGGAAGTCTAAAACAGGGCAAGACATTCAGTTTAAACAATCTCATGGTGGTTCAGGCAAACAAGCACGATCAGTGATTGATGGTTTACAGGCTGATGTGGTTACCCTTGCTTTAGCAGCAGATATTGATGCGATTGCACAAAGTACCAATTTATTGCCAAAAGACTGGCAAAAGAAATTTCCTCAGAACTCAACACCATATACATCTACCATTGTATTCTTGGTTCGTAAAGGCAATCCAAAAGGAATCAAAGACTGGGGTGATTTGGTTAAGCCGGGCGTAGAAATCGTTACGCCAAACCCGAAAACATCGGGTGGTGCACGTTGGAACTATTTAGCAGCGTGGGCTTGGGCAAAGCATAAATATGGTTCAGATGCAAAAGCGCAAGATTTTGTTCGTCAAATTTATAAACAAACCAAAGTGCTTGACTCAGGTGCTCGTGGTGCAACAACCACATTTGCCGAACGAGGCATCGGTGATGTGTTATTGGCTTGGGAAAACGAAGCTTATCTGTCTACCCGTGAGCAACCAGGTAAGTTTGAGATCATTACTCCATCATTATCGATCTTGGCAGAACCACCAGTGGCGATCGTAGAAAAGAATGCTGAAAAAGACGGTAATTTAAATCTAGCGAAAGCTTATTTGAACTACTTGTATTCACCAGCTGGTCAGGAAATTGCAGCTAAAAACTTCTATCGTCCTCGTAATGCTGCGACATTGCAAAAATATGCAACCACATTCAAGCCATTGAAATTGGTGACAATTGATAAAGAGTTTGGCGGTTGGACAAAAGTTCAAAAACAACACTTTGACAACAATGGTGTATTTGATCAAATTGTTAAAGCCAATGCGAGCAGTAAATAACTGATCTCAATCAACTTAAACTAAAAAACAGGAGCACCGACATGATTCATACCATTATTGTTCCGGGCGTTGGTGGAAGCGATTACGATCACTGGCAGTCTAAATTACAACGTGAACTCATGTCATGCTCTCGTGTAAAGCAACAGGATTGGAACTTACCTATATTAAAAGACTGGGTTGCTGAATTTGTCAGAACTGTATTGAATGCACCTCAGCCTGTTCAAATTGTTGCACATAGTTTTGGTTGCTTGACGACTGTTGCAGCTTTGGCACAACATCCTGAAATTACCACTAAAGTGAGAAAAGTTATTTTAGTTGCACCAGCTAATCCTGCACGTTTTGGTGAAGCTGGTTTTGCTCGAAACAGTATTGGCAATTATGAAAATTATTTTCAAACCTTAAATATTGCTGTTCCAGCTGAAATGATTATTTCTGAAAATGACCCTTGGTTAGACTTTGAAGATGCACAAAAATTGGCGCGTGCTTGGAAAATCAAGCCAAGAAATTTAGGTCAAGTCGGTCATATCAATGTTGCTTCAGGTTTTGGACATTTTCCAGAAATTTATGATCACTTAATCATAGAGCAACAAAAAATCTTTATGAGTAATACTGATGATACCAAGTTGTTTTTTAAATTTGCAATTTAACCATTGCCTTTTAAGCTTGCAAAAATCGTTTTAAATTTGCTTATTGATTTCAATAAGCTTTCTCTCTTTTGAGGAGTCATCATGTCGCAGCGATCCCGAGTGCTGCCAGGTTTTGGTCTTTCACTAGGCTTCACCCTAGCGTATCTATCTTTAATCGTACTGATACCACTTTCTGCCGTATTCATAAAATCATTAGGCGTAGGTTGGGATGGTTTATGGGAAATCTTGAGCTCTGAACGTATTTTAAAATCATTACAGCTCAGTTTTACCACCGCTCTCATTGCAGCCTTGATCAATGTGATTTTTGGTTTTTTATTGGCGTGGTGCTTAGTCCGTTATTCATTTCCAGGCAAACGTATAGTCGATGCTCTGGTCGACTTACCTTTTGCTTTACCTACCGCTGTTGCAGGTATTGCTCTGACCTCTTTATATGCCTCAACCGGCTGGATTGGACAATTGCTTGAACCATTAGGGATTAAAATCGCCTACACATCTCTGGGTATTACCTTAGCCCTGATTTTTATCGGCATCCCTTTCGTTGTACGCACAGTGCAACCTATATTGAGCGACCTTGAAACAGAACTGGAAGAAGCCGCTTCTGCACTCGGTGCTAATCGTTTTCAAATCGTAACTAAAATCATTTTACCTATTCTCTTCCCAGCATTGTTAACCGGTTTTGCCTTAGCATTTGCACGGGGCGTGGGTGAATATGGTTCAGTTATTTTTATTGCAGGAAACATTCCTTACGAAACTGAAATTGCACCGTTAATGATTATTACTCGTTTAGAAGAATATGACTATGCTGGAGCAACCACCATTGCAGTTGTAATGCTCATTATTTCTTTCTTTATCTTATTCCTGATTAACTTGGTTCAGGCATGGGCAAGTCGCCGCACAGGGAGAACTGCAAGATGAGCTTAAATACCAACAGCAATGCTTTGGCTGAAAAACTACAGTCCCGTGATGCAACCCGTGAACCAATATGGGTACGTTATACCTTACTCATCATCGGGTTACTCTTCTTTTTGGGCTGTTTAGTGCTCCCATTGGTGCTGATTTTTGTTGAGGCATTTAAGCAAGGGATTCAGGTTTATTTCGCATCATTGATCGATCCATACACCTTGTCAGCCGTAAAACTCACCTTACTCACAGCAGCAATTGCAGTTCCACTTAATGTCATTTTTGGTGTTACTGCCGCATGGTGTGTCGCTAAATTTAATTTCCGTGGCAAGTCTATCCTCACCACGATCATTGATACACCGTTTTCTGTATCACCAGTGATTGCAGGTTTGATGCTGGTTCTGATCTTTGGTTCGCAAGGTTGGATTGGGTCATGGTTAATTGAACATGACATTAAAATTCTATATGCCACACCTGCAATCATCATTGCCACCGTATTTATTACCGTTCCATTTGTTGCCCGTGAATTAATTCCACTCATGGAAGCTCAAGGTACAGAGGAAGAAGAAGCAGCTATTGTACTCGGCGCATCAGGTTGGCAAACCTTTTGGAAAATCACCATTCCCAACATTAAATGGGGTCTGATCTACGGCGTAATTTTGTGTAATGCGCGTGCAATGGGTGAGTTTGGTGCAGTGTCGGTCGTATCTGGGCATATCCGTGGTGAAACCAATACTTTACCCTTACATATTGAAATTTTATATAACGAACCAAATTCGATTAGTGCTGCTTTTGCGGTTTCGACCTTGTTAGCATTTTTGGCAATTATTACCCTTATTTTAAAAACATGGGTTGAATATCGCCAAGAAAAACAAGACCGTGAAAGTAAAGAATCTACTGTTTCTTAAGGAATTGCACATGAGTATTCAAGTTAAAAATATTGAAAAAAACTTTGGTGCATTCCATGCACTTAAAAACATCTCTCTGGATTTTCCAGAAGGTCAACTGGTTGCCTTACTTGGACCTTCAGGTTGTGGTAAAACCACACTACTTCGTATTATCGCCGGTCTAGAATCAGCAGATCGAGGTCAAGTGATTCTTGAGGGTACAGACGCAACCAATATTCACGTACGTGAACGTCAAGTAGGCTTTGTATTTCAGCACTATGCTTTATTTCGCCATATGACCGTATATGACAATATCGCATTTGGTTTACGTGTTCGTCCTAAATCTACGCGTCCAAATGAAACTGAAATAAAAAAACGTGTCACACGTTTGCTGGATCTAGTTCAGTTGGGTTTCTTGGCAGATCGCTATCCTGCGCAACTGTCTGGTGGTCAACGTCAACGTATTGCTTTGGCACGCGCTTTAGCCGTTGAACCTCGTGTGTTGTTACTGGATGAACCATTTGGTGCACTAGATGCCAAGGTCCGTAAAGAATTGCGTCGTTGGCTCAGAACCCTGCATGATGAATTGCATATCACCTCTATTTTTGTTACCCATGACCAAGAAGAAGCATTGGAAGTCGCTGATCAAATCGTGGTGATGAATAAAGGTGATATCGAACAGATTGGCTCGCCACGAGAAGTTTATGAGAAACCGGCAACACCATTTGTCTTTGACTTTTTAGGTCAAGCGAATCGATTTGAAGGTGAGAACCATCAAGGTATTATTCAAATTGGTGATGATCGAATCCAACTGCCTTCAACACAAAATACAGCTGATGGTAAAGTGATTGCTTTTGCTCGACCAAATGAATTGAAAATTCACGCACAACCGACTGAAAATGCAATTCAAGCAACCTTTTTACGTGAATTATGGATTGCCGGTAAAGTCATGGCGGAGTTACAAGATCGCCAAGGACAACTGATTGAAATTGCTTTAAATCCAGAAGAAGCAAAATTACATCAATACAGACCAAATCAAACAGTTTGGGTAAGTGCATCTACACTTCACCTATTTGAAAATCAAGTCGCGTAATCGTCGACAGGATGAGTACTCCCCACCTACTCATCCACATTTGAGGTATGGAACATCATGAACTTTCAACAATTACGAATTATCCGAGAAACGGTTCGTCAAAACTACAATTTAACTGAAGCTTCAGCTGCACTTTACACATCTCAATCAGGTGTCAGTAAACACATCAAAGATTTAGAAGATGAATTAGGTGTGCAACTGTTTGTTCGTAAAGGCAAACGCCTATTAGGCTTAACAGAACCAGGACAAGCCTTGCTCAGTATTGTTGAACGTATGTTGATTGATGCTGACAACATTAAACGTCTTGCAGATGACTTTAATAAAGTCGATGAAGGGACATTGACGATTGCAACAACACATACCCAAGCACGTTATGTGTTACCCCCAATCGTGAATTTATTTAAAAAAGCATTTCCGAAAGTGCATTTGATTTTACAACAAGCCAGTCCTGTTGAAATTTCAGAAATGTTACTTTTAGGTTTGGCAGATATTGGTATTGCGACTGAATCACTGACAACCGAAGAAAACTTGGGAAGCGTGTCATTCTATAATTGGAAACACAGCATTATTACCCCTCAAGACCATCCACTGACCAAACTTAATCCCAAAGACATTACTTTAGAAAAATTGGCTGAATATCCAATTATTACTTATCACGGTGGTTTCACAGGTCGTTCAAAAATTGATAAAGCCTTTGAAGATGCCAATCTTGATGTTGATATCGTGATGTCTGCACTGGATGCCGATGTAATAAAAACCTATGTTGAGCTTGGCATGGGTGTTGGTATTGTCAATGATGTGGCTTACGATACAGAACGTGATCATCGTTTAAAACAAATTGATACTGATATTTTTGGTTTAAATACCACTTGGATTGCAGTGCGTAAAGGTCATTTACTGCGTGGTTATGGTTATGAGTTTATTTCACTCTGCTCACCAGAGGCTGATATTAAAGCCTTAAAGAAAATCGCCTACCCTGAAGATTAAGTTTATACATGAAACTTAATCAGCCAAGCAGATAAGAGAGAGCGCAAAAATGCGCTCTCTCTTCATTAAAATAGAATATCCAAAAGCACAACACATATTCTTAAGAAAAACTAAAACTATTGATTTTATTTATTATTTATCAAAAGAGAATCTTTTTAGTATAAAATTTAGCCTAAATCATATTTTAATATTGTCATTTGGGGGACAAGGATGAATTATCAGATCTGGGGTTTAGCCATCGTGGGCGTTATTCCTCTATTTAGTCATGCCGCAGGTATGGAAAAATCTGATCAATCCATCCGCACTTTTCTTGAACCGAATCATTACCTAGAACTATCTTATGCTGAGCTTTATGCCAATGTATCTGGGCAATTACCTCAACACGAACAATTAAAACAACAAGGTATTGATGATTTTTCTACAGGCAACTTGGTCAATACTTATCATTTCGTCAATGCAGCAGCAAAATTACAAATCGCACCACAGTGGTCATTTGGTTTAATCTACGACCAACCTTATGGTGTTGACATTGCTTATCAATACCGCCCTCAGACTAATCATGGAAAACAACTTTTAGAGTCTGGTCAATTTAATTTTGATAGTCAAAATCTCACCATGTTGGTGGGTTATCAACCTACTACTCGCTGGAATATCTATACTGGAGCGGTTTATCAACAATTTGAAGGTGAATTAAATATTTTTGGTGCAAACTATTCAGCAATGAGTGGTTATCAGGCAAAATTTAAGCAAAGTGCGAGTCATGGATGGTTAGCGGGTTTAAGTTATCAAATTCCAGAATATGCCTTAAAAAGCTCACTGACTTATCGATCTAAAATCAATCATCAATCAGCAGTGACAGAGTATATTTCTGGGCAAAATTTAACAGTAATTCCGTTTGAAAAAACGCGAATTTCTACACCACAATCTGTCAATTTAGAAATTCAGTCTGGTTTAACAGCAAACAATATTGTTTATAGTCAGCTTCGTTGGGTCAATTGGAAAGACTTTGAAATTCAGCCTAGACAATTTGGTGCTGTGGTTGATTATGCTGCCCAACAATATCCTGAATTAATCAAACCATTCAATCTGATTGACTATAAAAACAATCAATGGTCTGCAAAATTCGGTATTGCCCATATGCTTTCAGATCAATGGCTTACCACAGCTGATATATCATGGGATTCGGGCAATGATAATCCTGCTGGAACGCTCAATCCTTCTGACGGCTTTTATGCATTAGGCTTAGGCAGCTTATATAACATCAATAAAAACAGTTTTATTTCCTATGGCATCAAATATTTTCGATTTAATAAAGCAAAAGTTATAGATTTGGACGCGAATAACCCGATCACTCAAAATTCAACTTTATCCAAAGTAGGTCGAAATACTGCATTTGCACATGGAATTCGTGTGGGATATCGTTTTTAGCTTAGTTTGATCATTTATTCTATACATAAAAAAACGAGCCGAAGCTCGTTTTTTCTATACAAATCCCGAATGAATTACCAGTGGTAGCTTACACCTACTTTACCTACTGGAAGCCATTGATATTTGTCATCGTTACGGATTTTATTTTCTAAACGATCAGCTGCTTCAACACCAGAAAGCGGATCATTACTACCCACCTCTTGTAAACCAACAGCTTTTAAGTTAGCTGAAGGGTTACCTGTATAATAAGCACCTACTTCACCAAATACGCCTATATTTTTAGTGATTTTTGGAGCCCAACCAAAGCCGATATATGGTGCAATTTGGTTATCATAGTCCACTTTACCACTGATACTACCGTTACCATTAGGCGCGTTATAGTTTTTACCATCAATTTTCAAAGTATCATTTGAGTTATGTAATGATTTCTTCAAATCATATTTACTGTCAACATAGCCCACACCAGCTGCTACATAAAGACCTTGAGCCAAAGTATTTTCACTTGCACCCCAAGGACGAATTTCAGCATTTAAGTAAGTCAGGTTGTTGTCTAAATCCATGTCATATTTAGTGCCATCAATAGACAAATCATTTGACCAAGAAATATCACCACCATTATAACCCAATGCTAAACCAACATATGGGTTAGCAGTCCAAAGTAAAGCACCGCCGTAACCAGTTGTACCTACTTCAAGACGAGCACCTGTCGGGATTAATTGATTAGCTTCAAAAGCATAACCTTGATCAACAACAGACCCATCAGCCATTGCTAGACCAGAAGCAGATAATGCAGCTGTTACCGCTAATAGTTTTAACACTTTCATTTATGTCTCCTCAAAAAATAGAGTTTGTTCTTTAATCATTAATGTGTTTGGTTCGAAATGATAATATGTGATTCGATCTACACAATTAATAGAGAAATTGATTACTTTTTGTTATTTTTTGATACAATTAGATATTAATTGTTGTTTTTAAAAGAAATAAATTAAATTAAAACTTAATAATTCACTTATTTGATTGTTTTATTTTAAATTATGGGATGAGTTTTTTCGATTGAAACTAGATTTTATCTCTAATTTGAGTCCAATTTGGTGTAGAATCTTTAAAATTTTTTTGGGAAGGATGATTATGTCTCAGCTTTCAACGATCATTGAACAAGCGTTTGAAAACCGTGCCAACTTTACAGCAGTAGATTGCCCTGCTGAAGTACGTCAAGCTGTTGAAGAAGCTATTGCTGGTTTAGATAACGGCACACTTCGCGTAGCTGAAAAAATTGACGGTGAATGGGTGGTTCACCAATGGTTGAAAAAAGCTGTTTTATTATCTTTTAAATTAAATGATAACAAACCAATCGAATCTTGTGACCTTCGTTTCTATGACAAAGTAGATACTAAGTTTAAAGGTTGGACAGAAGAGCAATTTAAAGCTTCTGGTGTACGTGTTGTACCTCCTGCTGTAGCGCGTAAAGGTTCATTCCAAGCTAAAAATGTTGTATTGATGCCATCATATGTCAACATTGGTGCTTATGTAGATGAAGGTACGATGGTTGACACTTGGGCGACTGTAGGTTCATGTGCTCAAATTGGTAAAAATGTTCACCTTTCAGGTGGTGTAGGTATTGGTGGTGTACTTGAGCCACTTCAAGCGAACCCAACAATCATTGAAGACAATTGCTTTATCGGTGCACGTTCTGAAATCGTTGAAGGTGTGATTGTTGAAGAAGGTTCTGTGATTTCAATGGGCGTTTTCATCGGTCAATCAACCAAGATTTATGATCGTGAAACTGGTGAAATCCATTATGGACGTGTACCAGCAGGTTCTGTTGTTGTTTCAGGCAGCTTACCATCTAAATGTGGTACATATAGCTTATATGCAGCAATTATTGTCAAGAAAGTAGATGCGAAAACTCGTGCAAAAACTAGCTTGAACGAATTACTTCGCGAAGACTAAGCTTTTTTTATTCTTGGTTGCATTTTAGATTTATTATCGATCTAAAGCACCAAACGGAGTCATTAATACTCCCATCTCTACGGTCAACAATGATCGTAGAGATTTTTCATTTTGTAATCTGTGGTAAATCTCATGAGTTCTCTTCGTTCTTCAACTATTCCTGTTTCTGATCCATCTGCGGGGTTGCGTATCACGGAGATTTTCTATTCATTACAAGGTGAAGCCAATACTTTAGGTTTACCTACTGTTTTTATTCGATTAACAGGTTGCCCACTACGTTGCACCTATTGTGATACCACTTATTCTTTTGAAGGTGGCGAACGTCAATCACTTGATCAAATTATTCAAACTGCTTTAGATTATAAAACTCCCTATATTTGTGTTACAGGTGGAGAGCCACTTGCTCAACCTAATGCACTGCCATTAATGCAACGTCTTGCTGATTTGGGCTGTGAGGTTTCTTTAGAAACTAGTGGTGCACTGGATGTTTCCAAAGTTGACTCTCGTGTTTCCAAAGTTTTAGATTTAAAAACACCTACTTCAGGTGAAGTAACTCGAAATTTAATCACTAACTTTGAACATTTGACTCCACACGACCAAATCAAATTTGTGATTTGTAATCGTGAAGACTATGAATGGTCAAAACAGCAAGTAGAACTCTATGCTTTAAATCAAAAAGTCAGCACTGTATGGTTCTCACCTGCTTTTGCTGTTGAAAAAGGTGCAACACGTTTACCACAACTGGCACGTGATTTAGCCCAATGGATTTTAGAAGACCATCTCCCTGTTCGTTTCCAATTGCAGTTACATAAATTGCTTTGGAATGATGAAACTGGTCGTTAATCTACCGTTATTTATTAATATTTGGAGAATTGGATATGCGCCCTCGTGCCATAGTTTTGCTATCTGGTGGCTTAGACTCAACAACTTGCTTAGCATGGGCTCAAGCCAATTATGACTGTATCGCATTAAGTTTTATGTATGGTCAACGCTCAACCACGGAACTTGATGCGGCGCGTGCTTTAACCAAAAATGCTGGTGTAGAACATCGTGTCATCAATATTGACTTGGGTAATTTAGGTGGTTCTGCACTTACAGACCATAACATTGATGTGCCTGATCATGAAACTGATGGTATTCCTGTAACTTATGTTCCAGCACGTAACACTATTTTCTTGTCTTATGCACTCGCAGCAGCGGAAGTTTTTGATGCCCAAGCCATTGTTATCGGCATCAATGCTGTTGATTATTCAGGATATCCTGACTGTCGTCCTGAATTTATCGAAGCTTTCGCCAATATGGCTCGACTTGCCACTAAAGTTGGAGTAGAAGGAAAACCTCTTAAATTTGAAACACCTCTGTTACATTTATCCAAAGCGAATATAATACGCTTAGGGATCGAACATGGCGTAGACTATAGTCAAACGGTTTCATGCTACCAAGCAGATGACCAAGGACGTGCTTGTGGCAAATGTGATAGCTGCCGACTTCGTAAAGAAGGCTTTAAAGATGCAGGTATTGCAGACCCAACACGTTATATACCGCAATAACAAGGTACTGTTTATGAAAAATTTAAAATCAAGTCTTATTCTTTCTGCTTTATTTTCAGCTTCGGCTTTAATGGGATCTACGGCTTTCGCTGCTGAGTCAAATGCAATTCAACAAGCCTATAAAAGTGCCAATGTTAAATCTGCACTGATTGGTGTTTGTAAAACAGAAACTGCGAAAGGTGGAAAACTCACTGCCGCTGAAGTTAGCAAATACTGTACATGTGCTGTTGAATCTGACGGTAAATTGACCAATGATCAAAAATGGCAAATTCAAAGTGCCATTAACCAAAAGAAAAGCCCAGCAACTTTAGCTTTCGTTCAAAAAAATAACCAAGACCTTCAAACTTGTTTTGGTCCTCAGTTAACAGGTAAATTAAAAACCTTAACTGAAGAAGCAATGAAAGCTGCACAAGCGAAGAAATAATTCTTGTTGTGTTCAAGAGCCTGCCTATGCAGGCTCTTTTTATATGTAAATGGTATAAATACGATGCATACTTCATGGAACAGAACTGTAATACAACAGCAAAAGTTTGTTGCATCCTATAGTGGTGGTAAAGATAGTAGTCTCGCCTTATATCACGCATTGCAAACGGGAGAAGCTATTGTTCTGATTGTCATGCTTGAAGAACAAGGACTTAAATCTCGTTCTCACGCAATGCCACTTGATATTATAGATGCACAGGCTGAGTTGATTGGTTTACCGATATTAAAAGCATCAGCAACTTGGAATGACTACGAACAACAGTTTTTAAGCCTGCTAAAGCAAGCCAAACGATTAGGTGCTGAAACGCTTGTAACTGGAGATATTGATCTGATTCAACATGCACAATGGAATCAATCCATGTGTGATCAAAGCCAATTAAATTTGGTCATGCCTTTATGGCAGAAACCGCGGCTTGACATTGTTAGCGAATTTATTGAATTAGGTTTTGTCAGCATAATTGTCACGATCAACTTAAATCTAGGTATGCGAGTTGAAGATCTTGGTAAAACACTAACCGTTGAGTTTGTAAAAGAATTGATTGAGCGTGGAATTGATCCTTGTGGTGAGGCGGGTGAATTTCATACGACCCTTATTGATGGTCCTATTTTTAAAGCACCACTTTTGCTTGATAAAGGTGATATTCTCTATCATGAAAATTATGCCTTTTTAACACTACAACTTAAACAAAATCATCTTGAAGGATAACCTATGACTGAACAAATCAAACTTCCAAATCAAAAGTTTCCAACAACAACTGGTGAAATTAACCTTTCTGAACTCAGTACAGATTGGTTGGTTCTATATTTTTATCCGAAGGACTCTACACCGGGTTGTACAACTCAAGCGGTTGGTTTTTCATGCATCAAAGATCAATTTGACGCATTGAACACAACGATTATTGGTGTTTCTCGTGATTCAGTCAAAGCACATCAGAACTTCACTGAAAAGCAATCATTGACCATTAATCTCATCAGTGACAAAGATGAAACGTTATGTAAACACTTTGACGTGATCAAAGAAAAAAATATGTATGGTAAAATAGTGATGGGAATAGAACGCTCAACATTTATTTATCATCAAGGCAAGTTGGTCAAGGAATATCGCAAAGTAAAAGCTGCGGGACACGCTGAACAAGTTTTAGAAGATTTAAAAACCTTGCAAAAAGCTTAATGATGGTTATCCCCCTACTCGCGCTAAAGTTGAAATATTTTTAGGCTTGCAGGGGGATTTAAAATATTCTCAAACATGGATATTTAAAATCCCTAGAATCATAACGATTTTCAATCCAAATTCATTCTTAATCTGTTAGCGCATATGGATCAAAGTACCAAAGATAAAGCAATTGCCCACATCACTAACCCAATAATGAAATCTAAAATTTGCCATGATCGTTGATTTTGAAAAATTGGCAATAAAAAACGTGCGCCAAAACCCAAGCTAAAAAAGAATAACCATGACGCAGTGACCGCACCCATTGCAAAATACACAGCAGTTGATTCAAACTTGGTCGATATAGAGCCAATCAATACAACAGTATCCAGATATACATGTGGATTTAGCCAAGTTAACGCAAGACAAATCATGATCATTTTAAAAAGCTGAGACTCATTGTTTTCACTTGGAGCCAGACCGCTGGACGCTCTAAAAGCTTGAATAAAATGTTGTGCCCCATAGACCAATAAAAAAATCGCACCAAAATATTTTGCCCAATCGACAAATTCAGGATGAGTTTGGATAATTTTTGCAAAGCCTAACACGCCCAATAAAATCAAAACCGAATCTGATGCAGCGCAAACCACGCAAATCCAAAATACATTTTGTTTTTTTAAACCTTGTTTAAGTACAAATGCATTTTGTGCGCCAATTGCAATAATCAAACTAAATCCAACTGCCAAACCCTGCATATAGCTTTGCAACATCTCGAACTACACTTTTAACATATTAATGAATGGTGCTATTATCCAAATTTAGTTGATAAAATGAGTATTTCTAAATAAATTTCAACTTAACTAAATTTTTCTTATTTTATGTTTATCGTTATAATTGAACGACGATATAACACAGCAAAATAACAGCTACGAATTAATAGGATAATAATGCTACAAAGCAAACACAGTGAAGCTTTTCTGGCTGTTGCGGAGACTGGAAGTTTTGAACAAGCTGCAATACGACTAAATATCACCGCTTCAGCAGTCACACTTCGTGTACAAACTTTAGAGAAGCAACTTGGACAAGTGCTGATTATTCGAGAAAGACCTTGCAAAGTTACACAAGCAGGACAAGACGTTTTACTTTTTCTACAGCATCATCGCTTAATGGAGCAAAATTTAATTCAGAGTCTACAAGGACAATCTGCACAATCCCAATTTTTTAAATTAAATATTGCCTCAAATGCCGACTCACTTACCACTTGGCTGCTTCCCCTTTTTCAACAAACCTTAATCAAAGAAAAAATTGTGATTGATTTTAAGATTGATGATCAAACCCAAACCCATCATTTGCTTGAGGCGGGACTGGTCAATGCCTGTATCTCTACCGAAGCGCAAGCGATGAAAGGTTGTGAAGCCATTCATTTAGGCAAAATGAATTATCAAATGGTGGCAACCCCATCATTTGTGCAAAAGTATTTAGACCAAGGTCTACATCGGGAAGTGCTTAGACATACGCCAGCTGTGATTTTTAATGATAAAGATCATGTTCATGGCGAGGTTTTACAACAGCTTTTTGGCTTAATGCCAAACAGTTATCCTTGCCACTTTATTCCCTCCACCAATTCATTTGTCGATGCTATTTTACTTGATCTCGGCTATGGCATGGTGCCTGAAATGCAAATTCAGAAAGAATTATCTACAGGGCAATTGGTAGAAATTTTACCTAAAGCTAGAACAGATTTACATCTCTATTGGCATCATTGGAAACAGCAGTCTAAGCAATTGGATCAGTTAACTTCCACATTGATCTCACATACGCAAGCGATTTTAATTTAGTATCAAAAGTCAAAAATCAGTTAAACTAATCAATATCATTATTGCGAACTTATATCGTATAGATAAGGCATTTTCACAACCTCATATCTTGAGAAAAGTTCTGAATAATTTGCTTTGGCGAAGCTTTACTTTTCAAAGATGAAAGTGACAAGTCATTAAAAAGCCCAGATACTATGTATTGGGCTTTTCATAGAACAATAAGGCTATGATTTATGTCAGATAGAAAATTATTTCAAATAAGGTGTACTATGTTAATTTTAAGAAAAACTTACATAACATCAGGCTATATCTATTTCTAAAATCAGCTATTTTCTTTTATTGTTGCTGCACCAGATACACCACCTGTTGCAACAATGGCATTTACTACTGCCTGTCCTGCAGCCATTCCACCACCACCAGCAGCTATTGACCCGCCACCAAGCGTGGCTAATCCACTAGTTGTTGCTGCTGCTCCAGCAGTACCTGAAGCAGCGCCAATAGCAATTGCTGCATCGGCTACTCCGCCACCAGCTACAACACCGATACCAACAGCTCCTACGACTGTTCCTACTTTTTTTGCCAGTATTACATTTTCTTCAGATGCTCCCATTAACTTTGCAGCACTACCACTTGCATAGCCTATTCCAACACTAACCTTCTGGACTCCATAATCGATCCCTTGACCAGCTACAGCAGTACCTTTTGTAATACCAGAATCAAGTGTTTTTCCTATATTTGAGCAAGTATCTTTTATATTCTTTTTAGTTTTTGGGTCATCTGTACATAAACTAGCCACCACTCCTACACTTTGTGCAGTAATATTCGTCACAGTACCAAGTCCATTACCAGCATGACGTACAAGACCACCGAGGCTTAGATTTTTTCCAATCCATTCCATTGCCTTTGACATATTCTCCCCCTAAGATACTAATTTTTTAAATTATATGATTAAAACTCTATTTGGAAAATTGATATTTATAACTAAAAATAAATTAATTTTTGATTACATAGATTTCCCTATTTAACATAATCACTGTTACCCAAAATAATATTTTAGAAGCCTTTTTTAAGTCAATGTTTTAAGATCTTACCGCTACCTTAAAAATACCCAAAAGCCGATTTAGAAACAAGTCGGCTTTTTTTATGAGCAGATATGATCGTTCTTGCTAAGTAAAGTATCGCCTAAGCAAATCTATTGCAACTTTAGAATTAAAGCATGGCATTGAAAGCTTTATGATTTACACAATTTCTATAGCTATACAAATCATTAAAAGTATAGCTTTTGAAGATTATTGGAGTTAAATGATTCCTTCATCCTTCATTGCTTTTTGTACCGAGGGATGTTGTTGCATACGATGCATAAATCCTTGTAATGCCTTGAGATGACTAAGATCCAAATTAATAAACGATGCCCAACGAGTGACCACAAATAGATAAATATCTGCAATTGTAAAACCCTGCCCCAATACATTTTCTGAATCAGCAAATTGCTGATCTACCCATGCATATTGCTTTAATAATTTTTCTCTGAAAATATCTTTACTCGCCTCATCAAAACCTTTTTGGAAAAAAGGTGCATAGGATTTATGCAATTCTGAACTTATATAATTCATCCATTCTAATACCTTATAGCGCTTCAAATCGCCAAATGCTGGTAATAAATGAGTATTTTGCATTATTTCAGCCAAATACTGACTGATAATTGCCCCCTCACTGAGATGCAATCCCTCATCTGTAATCAGAAATGGGACCTGTCCTTTCGGATTGATTTTCAAAAAATCTTGTCCATCTTCCGTTTGGTGGTTTTTAAATGAAACATTGACTAACTTAAAATCATGTCCAATTTCTTGTAGCACAATATGCGGAGCCAGTGAACATGCACCTGCGGTATAAAAAAGTCTCATCGATTAATTCCCTGAATTGATTTAAGCTCATGCTATCCTTAACATCATGAACAATAAATACGCATAATATCAATTCACTTATTACATGGTGTATATAATGGATACAGCATTAAATCGAACAATGTTCAGCAATATTGAGATATTCTGTTTAGTTGCTGAACAACAAAGTTTTTCTAATGCTGCTCATCAAGCAGGTTTGACACCGGCAGCTGTGAGTAGATCCATTGCTCGGCTGGAACAACGGCTAGGTCTGCAACTATTTAGCAGAACCACTCGTAAAGTACGCTTAACTCAGGCAGGTGAAGAATATTTTTTTGAATGTAAACAAGTACTGAAACAGATTATTGCAGTCGAACAGCGATTAAAGAATGATTCAGCACAACTATCAGGAATGATTCGGATAAGTTTACCTACACCGTTTGGGCATTTTAGAGTACTTCCACTTTTACCTAAATTCCAAAGGCTTTATCCTGAAATTAAATTTGAAATACAACTCACCAATAAAAATGTTGACTTTATTACAGAAGGATTTGATCTTGCCATTCGCGGTCGAAATATTCCTGACTCAAATCTCATTGCTCGTCGTTTAGAAAATGCTGATCTACTTATAGTCGCATCACCAGAATACTTAAAGAAAAATGGCATTCCCTCGAATATTACTGACTTACAGCATCATCAATGTATTCAATACTTATTACCGAGTACGGGAAAAGCACTGCCTTGGTCTATTTTACTCAATCAAGAAATCATGGATATTCAAACACAAGGATATTTAAGTTGTAATGAGGATATTTTAGCGACCATTACGCTTGCTCGCTATGGGGCTGGTCTATTGCAAACATGTCGATTTGCGATTGAAGATGATTTAAAGCAGGGACGGCTGATTGAAGTCCTACAACAATATGCTGGGGCGCAACGACCTTTTTCGCTGTTATATCCTAAAATTAAATATGAACAACGACATATCCGTTTGTTCATTGATTTTCTAATCGAGCATTTAAGCACTTTAATTTAGATTAAATCGAATACGGATAGCCAATTACTTTAGTACCCAACTTGGTATTTTTATTTTGCTTTCCATTGTCCAGAAACCTGAATATTGACTTTCTCCCCGACGCCACCTATTGCCTTTTTCATGCCAAAATCACTACGTTTAATGGTTGTTGACGAGGTAAAATCCAATAATTTTGGATCATTGGAATGAGGTTTAATCGTCGCCTTAAATGTTACCGGTTTAACTACATTTCGTAACGTTAACTGACCTAAAATTAAATATTGATGATTGGCTAATGGTTTAAAAGAAGTGCTTTTAAAACTTGCAGTTGGATATTTTTCTGCATAGAACAAATCTTGCCCCATAATCATATTTTTTAATGATGATTTACTGATACTTAGGCTATTTACATCCATCACAAATTGAGTCGATGCAGATTGAGGAGTATTTATATCAAAATCTAGTTGCGACTGAACCTTTTGAAACTGCCCTTTAACAATATTGACTCCCAATGAGTCAATGTGAAAACCTACCTGGCTATTTGCTGTCAAAGACCAAGTTGCTGCATAAGCGGAAAGTGCGAAAATCGAACAACTACATAGAGCAATACTCTTTGTTGCAACTGATTTAAAATTCATAGACCGCTCCAAATCTTGTTTTGCTATTTTTTGTCCTGCTCTACAGTGTATTGCATCAGCATCAAAATAGATTAAAGATTTGATTTGTCTTCGGTTTGGTATTTGTATTTTAATTGTTGATAAATTTCAGTTTTTTGAAATTCCGCTAAAAACTCTGCTGTGCCTAGTGGAAATTCAGCTTGATAAATTTCACCACGATAATACGCCTCACGTAGCGGCGTAGCAGAAATAGAACCTACCAAGCTGTCCAGCTCAACCATTTCCCATTCTGGAAAAAGCTTTAAATAATAAGAAGAATCATCTTTAAAATGTCCAATTAAACCCATTTTATCATGGTCTAATACAACTCCTTTGACCAATGATTTAACCAATTCAACCCATTTGGCATCATTATAAACATCAATCACATGAACAAATTTAATTCGCTTTTGATCTGCTGCTGAGAAATTTGATAAAATCATCTGTTCCCTTTCTGAAGCCAGAAAAGGATTTTTGGTATTCCGCTCATTCTGTGCCGACCCTAACGCCAAAATCACGAAGTGACTCTGTTGTAATGCAATTTTGATGGTTTGCATGTGCGCTAAATGAAAAGGCTGGAAACGTCCAATATAAACCAGATAATCAAATTTATAAGTCATAAAGCAAATTTTTTATGAACTCATCAGTTGCAACATAAATTCAAATATGCGACATAATGAGGGCATAAAATCCAATTAAATTTTAAAGCAAGGATAGTACGATGACACTCAGTTGTATTCAACAACCTCATCAACATTTAAACGCAAATTTAGAAAATGGTGTACTGACTTTAGCAATTAATCGACCAGAAGCTAAAAATGCACTGTACGGAGAACTCTATCTTTGGATTGCAAAAGCGTTAGACGAAGCGGATCAAGACAATGATGTACGTGTGGTCATTTTACGTGGTGCCGAAGCTGATTTTAGTGCGGGAAATGATATGAAAGACTTTATGGCTTTCATTCAACAACCGCTTGAAGGCAAGGAAGGAGACGGTCCTCCTTTTGTCTTACTCAAAGCTGCTGCACGTTTATCTAAACCTTTAATATGCGCAGTACGTGGCGTTGCAATCGGGATCGGTGTAACGATTCTTTTACATGCGGATTTGGTTTATGCAGACAATACTGCACTGTTCCAGATTCCATTTGTAAGCTTAGGATTATCACCTGAAGGCGCTTCAAGCAAACTTTTAATTCAACAGGCAGGCTATCACAAAGCAGCTGAACTGTTGTTAACAGCACAAAAATTTAACAGTGAAAAAGCTTTAAATGCGGGGCTAATCAATAGTATTGAAGACGATGTTTATGGTCATGCACTTCATCAAGCTCAAACGCTTGCCGCGCTTCCATTGGCATCAATCAAACAAACCAAAGCATTAATGAAGCACAATCTCGAAGAAATTATTCAATGTGTAGATGATGAAGCAGTCATCTTTATGCAACGAGTAAAATCACCAGAAATGGCAGAAGCCGTCGCCGCATTTATGCAAAAGCGCAAGCCAAACTTTTCACAGTTTAATTAATTCATTTCATCCGAAAAACCACTGTATTACAAATATTCAGTGGTTTTTTTTATTTCTGATTCTCTAAAATTGAACGATTCAACATTCAGTACAAATATTATGTCTCAAGATTCATCAAGCACTAAAAAACGTTATTACGAACCGGCTCCGCAAGATATCGATATTGAAAATTTTCGAAAAGTCATTGAAAGCCGTCGTTCGGTTCGTAAATTCACTGAAAAACAAATTCCTGCGGAAGTGTTAGATGCATGTTTAGATTTGGCATTGCTTGCGCCTAACTCATCTAATTTACAACCGTGGACGTTCTATGTGGTTCAATCTGAATCTAAAAAGAAACAACTGATTAAAGCGTGTCTCAGTCAATTATCAGCCAAAACTGCGGCAGAATTAATCGTCTGTGTAGCTCGAATAGACCGTATTGATGAAATGGCAAAAATGAATCTAAGTGATTTTCCATTTCCAGAAGCACCAAGAGCGGTCAAGCAATATTATAAGTTTATCGCCTATAACTATAAAACAGGTTATCTCAATGCTCTCGGTAACTTTAAAAAAGTGGCTTTTAAAGTTGCACGAACTTTAGATAAACAGCTTCCTGTTACTGCATTTAATCCTGCGGATGCTCAACTTTGGGCAAGTAAAACCACAGCTTTGGCTTGTGAAAATCTGGTCCTTGCTTTACGTGCTTATGGTTTTGATAGTTGTATGATGGAAGGTTTTGATGAGCCTTTAGTCCGTAAAATCCTCAACTTAGGTCCTAAAGAATTTCCAATCATGGTCATCAGTGCTGGTGAGCGTGCTGAGGATGGTGTGTTTTTCCCACAATATCGCTTTGATCGTAAATTATTCATTCAAAAAGTTTAATTTTAAAGCACAAGCTAACCCGCTCTCTAAAGGGCGGGTATATTTTAGCTAGATGTTGATATCAATCATTTGAATAAATTCAAAAGCTGGTTCTGCATAAGGATGACTCGTTTTCAAAGCTTTTGCCACAGACCTTGCTTTTGGCTCTGGAACAATGGTTTCTACACGCCATTCAGGCAGTTGTTCTAAATGACCTAACTCCCCAATAAAAGGCTTAGCTCCCTTTATCGGTTTAAATTGTCCCATACCTAAAACTTGCCATGCACAATGCTCATAATCTCCAATTCCTCCAGCACCCGCATCAAAAATGGCTTGCTTGGTGATTTCCAAATGGGATTCAGGAACATAATAAATAAGTTTAAGCATAGACACACTCCAGATCAAAACCAATTCGCTTATCTTTAAACGACCATGAGACTACGGTTTAAGTTTAAGGTCATATCCAGTTCTACTCTTGGTTTCAAATGCCTCATCTCGATCAATCTTATATAAAATTAAGTCTGATAAATAAATACTTCTTGGAAGTTTGATCAGTGCTGTGATCTGATTATAAATATAAAACCCCATTTTAGCTTCAGTATCAAATTTGCGTTTATAAAAAACTAAAGCCACTTGATACAAGATCACCATTAACATGATTGCAAAATATAGATAGGTAAAAAATACAAAGTCAGCAACCAAAGCAAAAAACAACCAAATAAAAAATAAGATTGCAGCCATCACAATGATCATGATTATACATTCAGCCCATCCATGATGTTGACTCAGGGTGGTAGGTTGATCTTCATCTAAGTATAAATACCGCTCTCGGTCGTATAAATACCAAATATAGTAGCCCTTCTCATCTGGAAATTCTGTTAAAACAACATCAACATTTTGTCCATTCTTGACATAAAACTCATCAAAATAACCATAAATCGGTAAGCCATTTAATGTTGCTGTAACCTCAAAAAATGGGTCCGTATCTTTTGCTGACAAGGGAATCTTTTGCGATCGAATATTATTAATTTCGCCTTTTTGTGCTTGCAGCTTAAATTTAAGCTCTTGAAACTCAGTTAAATTTTCTCTGTTCCGCTGATTGCACATTCTTTCAACCAATGCTTGGGATTGAATCAAATTATGCTTTTTAGAAATATTCAGTACATGCTCCATAAAATAAAGATCTGGAATGACTTCAAAATACGAGTTTGTCATCCTGAAATATTGGAGTTTCTGTTGTTCTAAACTAGGTAGTTGCAGTAATTTAAATACTTGATCTGCATATTGATATTGAGGATTGATCAGACGATGAACTAAAAAAAAGCAAGTCAACAGTACAGATAAACATAAAATACCGAAAACGTATTGGATAATATCAAAATAATAAACCGTGCTGTCCATGACCAATTGATAAATCACCAATTCTAAAACTAAAATTAAAATGATCCAAAATGTAGAAAACCATGTTTTATATAATTGATTAGATAGTTTTTTAGCGTTCACCTGATAGATTGCATCATTCAAATATAGCAATCCATCATCTAGTTTAAACACCGCGTCTATTTCATCATGTTTTCCATGGAAAATTATTTTGACGCGATCACCCACCTTAAAATAGAAATCACTTTTTAATGGGAATGTATAATTAATTTGATCAATCACTAAGCGAAATTGTTCAATATTTTTATCATATGACGTTGTTACTATCGTACCTTCGACACATCGCATCGTTAAGTTTTCCAAACGTGTTACCTTTATTGTTAAATTTCTAGAAGTTTGATAGAAAAATATAATTAAAAATAGTCAGTTGAATTTCATTTGCGATGAGTAAAAAGTCCTATGTATATTGATACCTGCAATATTTTTTTGAGTCTGATCTGCTCGAAACGTAACCGTATAGCGATTTTGTGATTTACCATAATCATAAAGATAAGTGGCTATAACAAAATGCCCTTCTCCGACATAATACTGATTGCCAAATGAAATTCTCTCTTTTTTCAATAAAGGATCATAGTAAGGAATATAACTGGATAACTCTAAAAGCGCTGTTTCATCATCCTGCATCTCTTGATAAGCTTTAGGTTCGAGTAATTTTTCTATGGTTGCAACATCTTTGTCTCGAATCGCAATATAGAGTGCCTCTGCATTTTGCTCCTCTTGCTCGGTCAATTCTCGCATTTTTTCATTCATTTTCTGCTCAAGCTTTGCGACGAGTTCTTGCTTTTTTTGATCACTAAAATTTTTCACTTGATCACAAGCACCCAATATAAAAGCACTACTTATCAAAGAAAGTTTATATAATTTTTTCATTGTTTAATTGACTCAACGATCTTTTTTATTGATTTTTAAATGATAAAAAGGACGCCTAAGCGTCCTTCTATGCCGTATAGAATTATTCTTCTGAGGCACCTTCATCAGACTCAGTTTCACCCTCGTCCATGATAGTTTCCTCATCTACTAATTTTTCAGCATCAATCAACTGCTCTGAACTATCAGCATGATCTTCATCAACAAGTGCAGCTAATTCTTCTTCAACTGCTTCAACCGCAACCACACCGACCAAGACTTCTTCATTACCTAAGCGGATCAAACGAACACCTTGAGCATTACGACCCGTTCTTGCAACTTCCGAAGCTCGGGTACGAACTAAAGTACCACCGTCAGAAATCAGCATTAACTCTTTGGACGCATCAATTGCAACCGCACCGACCAATTCACCATTACGTTCAGATGTTTTGATTGCAATCACACCCTTACCGCCACGTTTCTTGGTTGGGAAATCATCTACAGGTGTACGTTTACCATAACCATTTGCAGATGCACAAAGCACCTCTCCAGTTTCAGGCACAACAACCAATGAGACAATACGACTCACGATATTCAAATCTGAAGAATCTTCATCATCTGAATCTACATCGGTTTCTGACTCTTCTTCAGCTTGAGCAGCAGCCAAGCTAACACGCATACCACGAACACCTTTCGCTGTACGCCCCATCACACGCGCGTCAGTTTCAGAGAAGCGAATTGCCTTACCTTCATTTGAGAACAACATGATTTGCTGTTCACCATCGGTAATTGCCACACCAATCAGCGTATCTTCTTCTTTTAACTCAATCGCACGTAAACCATTTGAACGTACATTACTGAATTGTTCTAATTCAACACGTTTAACGGTACCTGATGCTGTTGCCATAAATACATAGAAGTTTTTGCGAACACTTTCTACACGTTCTGCAAATTCTGCAATCAATTCATCATCAAGATCTGAAGCAGATAATTCCAATCCAATTTCTTTCAACTGCTTACGTAAAGCATCTGATAAATCATCTGGGTTTTCGCCTAATTCAGCAAATGCAGCTTTTAATGCTTCATAGTGCGAATCGATAATTGCATTTTCACGAAGTTTTGCGACATTTGTACGCACAAAACTTCTAAACTCAGTTAAACGTTCTGTAAATTTCTTCGGTGCATCAATCACAGGAAGAATCGCTGTAATTGTTTCATCCGCATCTAATGGCAATAAGTTCACCATTGGGCGTCCTTTTGCACCACGAGATGCTTGTGGTACTTCAAATACTTTTAAGCGATATACTTTACCCACATTGGTAAAGCACAACACTGTTGCATGGTTTGAAGTCACAATTAAGTGCTGAATATAATCGTCTTCTTTCATCGACGTAGCCGACTTACCACGTCCACCACGGCGTTGAGCAGCGTAGTCTGACAATGGCTGAGTTTTGGCATAACCCGACTTAGAAACGGTCAATACCACTTGCTCTTCAGGGATTAAATCTTCACGTGAGAAGTCAATACGAGACTCAACAATCTCGGTACGACGACCATCACCATATTGCTGAAGAATCAACGCTAACTCTTCTTTGATCACGCCCATCAATAAATTAAAGTCATTTAAAATTGCAGTGAGTTCAGCAATTTGAGCCAAAATTTCAGAATATTCTGCTTGTAACTTGTCTTGTTCAAGACCTGTTAAACGATGCAAACGTAATTCTAAAATTGCGCCGACTTGCGCTGGAGACAAACGGTAAACCAAACCATCTAAACCAAATGGACGATTTGGATCTTCACCTTCGATCTCATCTGGGCGAACTGAAATTGCACCTGCTTTTTCGAGCAATGCAACAACATTGCCACCTGCCCATTCACCCGCAAGTAGACGTTCACGCGCTTCTGTTGGATTTGCAGAGGTTTTGATGGTCTCAATAATTTCATCAATATTGGCTAAAGCAACAGTCAAACCTTCCAAGATATGTCCACGTTCACGCGCTTTACGTAATTCGAACATGGTGCGGCGAGTCACAACTTCTTGACGATGACGAATAAATGCCGCAACAATATCTTTTAAATTCATTAATTTAGGCTGACCATTGTCAAGACAGACCATATTAATGCTGAAAGAGTTTTCTAATTGGGTATTGAGGAATAAATTATTGACGATAACTTCAGCATTTTCTCCACGCTTTAAGTCAATCGCTATGCGCATCCCATCTTTATCAGATTCATCACGTAGCTCTGAAATACCTTCAAGTTTCTTTTCTTTAACCAATTCAGCAATTCGCTCAATGGTTTTTGCTTTATTGACTTGATATGGAATTTCTGTAAATACGATTGTCGTGCGACCTGTTTTCTGGTCTTCTTCAAAATGATATTTACCACGAATGTGCAAACGACCTTTACCTGTACGGTAAGCATCTACAATTCCTGATTTACCATAAATAATACCACCTGTAGGGAAGTCTGGACCAGTCACATGTTCCATCAATCCTTCAACAGAGATATTCGGATTATTTGCATACGCTAAACAAGCATTGATCACTTCTGTCAGGTTATGCGGCGCCATATTGGTCGCCATACCCACAGCAATACCCGTTACACCATTGATCAATAAGTTGGGAATACGTGTTGGCATAACTTGAGGGATACGCTCAGATCCATCATAGTTATCTTCCCATTCGACTGTATCTTTCTCTAGGTCAGCCAGTATTTCGTGGGTCAATTTGCGCATACGAACTTCGGTATAACGCATCGCTGCGGCACTGTCACCATCGACAGAACCAAAGTTTCCCTGACCATCAACCAATTGATAACGTAAGCTAAAGTCTTGTGCCATACGAACAATGGTTTCATAAACAGCTAAGTCACCATGTGGGTGATATTTACCGATTACGTCACCAACAACACGTGCCGATTTTTTATAAGCTTTGTTATAATCATTGCCTAACTCGTGCATAGCGAATAGCACACGACGATGAACGGGCTTTAAGCCATCTCTCACGTCTGGTAATGCACGAGATACAATAACACTCATGGCATAATCGAGATATGAGCTTTTTAGTTCATCCTCAATGGCAATCGGTCTAGTTTCCGATACGCTCATGCATACTCCTTATTACAAACAGCACTCATTGCGGCTGTTCATTTATATCATCTAGCTAGTCAAAATTTAGCTCAAAAAAAGTTGAGCCAAAATGTAAAATTCAGTCATACAGTATAGCATAAATTCTATTGCTTTTGTGCCAATCCATCCCCACTATAATCATGATTTTTTGTAGTATTTTTAAGCAACTTTAAGATTTTTTTGAGATTAAAAATGCCTGTAAAATTAGCAGTAGAACAACAAAACTCAAACTGATCAACACGTCGATATTTAAATCACTTATCCAACTTAGATTTGCTGTATTAAGATCAAATCAATAACAGCGAAAATCACAGAGTATGCATGTCTATTTCAAAGCATTTTCAAATAAATTGAGGTAAAATTTGACCTGATTTATAACATTTTTTTGTTAATCTGTAGTTCTAAATAATTTATAAAATACAAAAACAAAATGTGTAATGACCAATAAACTCATAAAAAATACAAAATGAAAAATCACATGATGTAAATAAGTCGGCTCATTTAAAACATATTGATCCATCCACATTTGCACATCAGCATCATCGGCACGATAAATAAATGCTAAATGATAGAGAACAAATCCAATTAAGATCAACAGAAACCCATATGCCAGTAAACCTTGCATCCACATCGAATGTTGCATCTTAAAAAATAGCGGCAGACCGATTACTAAAGCAAAAAGGCAGACGATGAAAATGTAAATTCTACCAAACATTGGATGTTCAGTATTTTTGATTGAACTCATATTAAACGATTACTAAAAAGGATCATGGTCTAAGTATTGGCAGTCTTTGAGCAAATCATCATCTATACCAATACTATAACACGTCCAGCCTACAATTTTTTTATGTCGAATTTCAGGTACAGCATAGATCTTTTTTTCTGGTTCCAGTCGAAATAACCCAACGATCGAGCCATTTTGACCCACCGCAAAATTTCGATAAGTATAATCACTAAAACCAGTTTCAGTATAGGGTTCTAATTGCTTCAACTGCGTAGGAAGTTTCCCTGTTTTCTGATAATACTTTTCGATATCTTTCTGAAATTCTTCTACTGCGCTATAGCGAGAAAATAACTGATTTTTAATACTATCTATTTCATCATCCGCATTTATATCTTCAGCGGCGGCTGTTGCAACATCTGTCGCCTCAGCATCTTCATCTGTAGCAGAATGATCGACATTTGTAATACCAATCACTGACATTACAGCTGGAATCACGACACTCGCAACGATGCCCAACACGGCTGGACCAAACATAAAAACCGCTAAAAGTATCCATACAATTTTTAAATTTTTCTTTTTCTTCGGATTTTGTATATCTCCCCAAGTGTCTTTGGCTTTATCCTGCCAAGAATCTAAAAAAATCCGTGCTTTATCCTCAATAGAAACATTTTTATCCATTAAGCTTTCTGTTAATGATTTTGACTCTGGTGGAGTACCCTGTTTTGGTGGTGTTGGTGCTTTTTTATTTTCTCGGCGTACGGACGATTCAACATTGCTGCTCCCTGTAAATATATTATTCTGTTTAATATGTTTTAGGCGAGCACCACAAATGCCGCATTTGACAGCTTCATTAATATTTTCAGCATTACATTTAGGACACTTCATATTTTTTCTATTTTAAAGTTAAATTATTGAGTCTGCGGTAAAGTTTTCTGTGCAGGTTGAGATTCAGATTTTTTTCGTTGTTCCGCGGTCTGATGAATACCTTCACGAATCACAGATACTGTTAAAATTTGAAAAGGTAAAGTCACTACATCCAACGCACCTGCCAATACCATATTAAAAGTATTGTCTAGCGCTTGTACAGCATCAAATGATTTCTTTTGCTTAAAGAAGCTAATTTGTACAGGAATTTTCTGTAATGTCCCAGTATAAGGCTGAAAATTTAACTGTGTTTGCGCTCCAATTTTATAAAATTTAAAATCAGATTTGAAAGTTTTACTCCAATTAGGCTGTATTGTGGTTTTGCTAAAACCGTTCTGCTGTAGCGTTTGGCGTTCTTTTTCAGATAACGTCTGATCAGCTTTTTCATAACGTAATATAATATTTAACCCTTGCTGTTGTTGAGTTGCAATATTCACGTTCACTTGCAAAGGCTGATTTTCATTAATGATCATTTTTTGTATGTTTAAACCAGATTGTAAGCTCTCAAGATTCAATTGTTTCTTAGGTATTTCAAGAATATAGTGCTGTCCAATAAAATAGTATTGCTGTTGTCGCTGTGCCAAACCAACCAATACATCATCCGACTGAGAAACAACAATATTCTCAGTATTTACAGCAGATTTTTTTAACATTTGGTGTGTGATTGAAAAGCAACCTGTGAGCATCATAGGCAAGATCAATACTATGACTTTTTGTGTCGTGATTTTTTGTGTAATGTTTTTTTGATTAGAGATTTTCAAAGTATTTCCTATTCAATTTATAATATGTTGACTCCACCTTTAGAATTTTATTTTTAAAATTAAGTTTAATTAATTTTAAATGTTAATAAAATCACAAAAGCGAACATTAAATCTAATAATATCACAATATTTTATTTATTTTTATCGATTTATAAAGTAAAACTAAACAAATGACGTACTTGTTTTAAATTAAAAAAACGATAAACCAGTTAAGGTTTGAGTTTACTTGTTTAAACGTATTCTTACGCTGCAAACAAAGCTGTGCCTTGTTTTTTTATCATATCAGCCCACATTCTATGGCAACTTCTATGTCACATCACGATCCATAGACGATTTATAATTTAAAAATGCAAAGCAAATTAAATCATCCAAAGCTTCTAAAAATTCGTATAAAAGATCTACAGTTCATTTGAAGTAAATAATTAATATCAAATCACTTATATGAATAATAAGACGGTTTAAGCATAGCAATTGAGAATGCTTTTTTGCGCACAGTTCACTAAGGCAATGATCTATTGATCTTAAATTATAGTTCTTTAAAATATGAATAAATAACGCTATTGAAGCCTAAAATTCAAAATAAACGTTCAATACAAACGCTTAAAATACCCATGTTAATGATCTGATTTATATTGTGTTAACTTCAATCATTCAAAAACTAAAAAAGCGCTCAGGTAATCCTAAGCGCTTTTTTGACACTGAATTCTAGAATTAAAGTTTAGAAACTAACTCTGGAACGACAGTATTCAAATCACCCACTAACCAGTAATCAGCTACTGCATTGATTGGTGCTTCTTCATCTTTGTTGATCGCTACGATCACTTTAGAATCTTTCATACCTGCCAAGTGCTGAATCGCACCTGAAATACCAACAGCAACATAAAGGTCTGGTGCAACAATCTTACCTGTTTGACCAACTTGCATGTCGTTTGGAACGAAACCAGCATCAACGGCAGCACGTGAAGCACCTTGAGCAGCACCAAGCTTATCAGCAAGTGGATCAAGTACTTTATGGTAGTTCTCACCAGAACCAACACCACGACCACCAGAAACAACAATACGAGCTGCTGTTAATTCTGGACGCTCTGATTTCACGATTTCTTCAGAAATAAACTTAGAAATACCAGCATCACCTGTAGAAGTAACTGATTCAACCGCAGCAGAACCGCCTTCAGCAGCAACTGGGTCAAATGCAGTACCACGTACAGTTGCAACAACAATTGCTTCATCAGATTGAACTGTTGCAATCGCATTACCTGCATAGATTGGGCGTTTGAAAGTTTTTGGACCTTCAACAGCAATGATATCAGTAATCATGCTGACGTCTAAAAGTGCAGCAGCACGTGGAAGAATGTTTTTACCAGTCGTTGTAGAAGCAGCAAGGATATGGGTATAGCCTTTACCTAATTCAGCAACAAGTTTCGCAACATTCTCAGCCAACTGATTTGCATAAGCAGCATCATCAGCAAGTAAAACTTTGCTTACGCCAGCAACTTTTGCAGCAGCATCTGCAACTGCTTGAGCACCAGAACCTGCAACCAATACAGTGACATCACCACCGATTTTTTGAGCTGCAGCAACAACGTTTAAAGTTGCACCGTTAAGTGTCTTATTGTCGTGCTCAGCGATAACTAAAATACTCATGATTTTATCCTTCTGTATTAGATCACTTTCGCTTCATTTTTAAGTTTTTCAACAAGCTCGTCTACAGACTTCACTTGCACACCAGCTTTACGCTCTGCAGGCGGTTCAACTTTAACTGTTTTAAGTTTAGAAGCTGCTGTAACGCCATAATCTGCAGGAGATTTCGTATCAAGCGGTTTTTTACGTGCTTTCATGATGTTTGGAAGTGCCGCATAACGTGGCTCGTTCAAACGTAAGTCAGTGGTAATGATCGCAGGCGTGTTAAGCTCTACAGTTTGTAAACCACCGTCTACTTCACGAGTAACTTGAACTTTGTCGCCATTTACAGTTACAACAGAAGCAAATGTACCTTGACCTGCATTTAATAATGCACCAAGCATTTGACCTACTTGATTCGAGTCATCATCAATCGCTTGTTTACCTAAAAGGATCAGTTGTGGTTGTTCTTGTTCAACTACACCTTTAAGAATTTTAGCAACTTCTAAAGCACCAATTTCATCTGTAGTTTCAACCAAGATACCGCGGTCTGCACCCAAAGCCATTGCAGAACGAATTTGTTCTTGCGCTTCTTTAGGACCAACAGAAACAACAACGATTTCTGAAACTGTTCCTTTTTCTTTTAAGCGAACCGCTTCTTCCACTGCGATTTCACAAAATGGGTTAATTGACATTTTAACGTTAGTAAGGTCTACCCCACTATTGTCCGGTTTAACGCGAACTTTAACGTTGGCATCAACCACACGTTTTACAGCAACAAGAGCCTTCATGTAATCCTCGGCTGTTTTAGCAAAAGTAAATGTTAAGAAGAGTTATAATAACGCTTCATTTAAAATTATTTAGGTGTCCTATCTTGCAATGTGATTGGCATTTCGGTCAAGTCACAATTCACAAAACAGCGCTAAAAAGTCTTAAAAAAGCCTGAACGTACAGTTCACATTTTTTCTAAAAGGTTTAACTAAGACGTATAAGAATACTATTTCGACAATATTTATATATTGATAAATAACATTATTTGTATAAATTCTGTATAAATAATCAAAATGATTAAGATAAATTATCAATCAATCAACGGGATGCCAACATAAAAAAATTTACAAATGTAGGCTTTGTCATTTCAGACAGATTCAGCAATTTTTCTCACTATGTTTATTCATTAAATTTGTGATTATTTAGGCATTAAACTTGTAACAAAATACAAAAAAAGATAAAACGGGCATGATTTTGAATCCCGTCTTATCTTTATGGTTTTATGAATTTACGATTAGCCAAGCTGCCGCAAGGGTCAATAATGTTCCAGAACCCCCATCAATCCATTTTTGATTACGCTCATTGATCTGTTGTTTTTGCGTCACTTTGGCAACAACCAAACTCAAACTGCAATACACCACAAAGATCAAAGCAATAAAAATAAAGGACAATGCAAAACCTTGGGTAACAGTATTTCCTGACTTATCAATAAACTGCGGCAAAATTGCAAAATATATCAGCATTCCTTTAGGGTTCAATAACGCTGTAAAAAAACCTTTATGAATAGGATTCGATACCGCTTTTTGCTCAATCTGTATTTGTTTAGTGTTAAATACAGACTTAATTAGATGAAAAGCTAGATATAACAAGTAAGCAATTCCCAAATAGCGAATGGTTTCGAACAAAACTGGAAATGACACAATGATTGCCGCAATACCGAGCGCAACCAATATCGAGTGAACCAAATACCCCGAACAAACCCCAAGGGTCGCCATCATGCCTGATTTCGCATCTTTACCTATCACTTGTGACAGGATAAATAACATATCAGGTCCTGGTGTGAAAATTAACGGCAGTACCGTTAAGGCAAAAAGCACAAATACAGACATCTCAATTTTCCTTTCTGTCTGAATGAGAGAAGAAAATAGTATCTGTGAAAATGCTTAAAATAGGATTTCAAATATTCTATAATTCTAATTATTTTTCGAATTAAATTCTATTTTATGAAAATTTCATCTAAGACTATTCTAATAAAGTTAGATCGTATTGATAAAAATATCATTCGAACCTTACAAGCCAATGGTCGAATCCAGAATAACGATTTAGCCCGTGAAATTGGCTTATCACCTTCCTCTTGTCTTAGACGCGTTCGTCTCTTGGAAGATGCTAAAGTCATTCAGAATTACACTACTGTGGTAGATCCACAAAAAATTGGGTTTCAATTGATTTTATTTTCACGAATTTGGCTGTTGGGACAAGATGCTGAAACCATTGATACATTCATTGAAGCCATGAAAGAGCTTCCTCAAGTCATGGAGTGCTATATCATTTTGGGAGAGTGTGATGCGATGTTAAAAGTAGTCGTTCCCGATCTGGAAAGTTACCGTAAATTTCAATCGACCCATTTAACCAAGAAAAATGGTATCACCAGTGTCAAAACGGATGTACCCAGTCAGATCATCAAACAAAGTTTTCAGCTTCCCTTAGAAGACCTGTAATCAGTAAAGTTGGTATGAATGATCTAAGCACCGATTAGGCAATTATAATCATTGAAGGCAATACAATGAAAAAATTTAGTTCTCCGATACAGTTAGAAACACCGAGATTAATTTTAAGACAATGGCAAGCGAGCGATTTAGATGCTTTTGCACATTTAAATGCAGATCCAGAAGTGATGTTGTATTTTCCATCTACACTTAGTAAACAACAAAGCGATCTTTTAGCAGAAAAATTTCAACATCTTATCGCAAGTTATGGCTGGGGTATGTGGGCTGTCGAGTTAAAAGAAAATCAAAAATTTATTGGTTTTGTTGGATTAGCTGACCAACCAGAAACGTTCAGTTTTTCACCCTGTGTTGAAATTGGCTGGCGTCTTGATCGACCTTATTGGAATAAAGGCTACGCAACAGAAGCTGCTAAAGCTTGCTTAACATTTGCATTTGAGCGATTGGCTTTAAAACAGATCGTCGCATTTACAGCTGTATCCAATCGACCTTCTGAAAAAGTGATGCAGCGATTAGGAATGCAGTATGTTTGCTCTTTTCAACATCCAGCTTTAGATGCGCAACATGCGCTAGCAGAACATGTACTTTATCGTATAGCCAACCCAAACCTTTAAAAAGTAAACATGCTAAGATTCAAACATCAGCAAATAATAAACAAGTAAGGATGCCCATCAACGATGATTTATGAATTATGTACGGATCGACTCTTGCTTCGACAATGGCAACCTTCTGATTTAGAAGCTTTTGCAAAAATAACCTCCAATCCTGAAGTGATGCAGTTTTTCCCAAAAATATTAAATCGCCAGCAAAGTGATGAATTAGCCAATCAAATCAAATACCTTATTGAAATTAAAGGTTGGGGGCTTTGGGCTGTTGAACTATTAGAAACTCAAGAATTCATCGGCTGCATCGGGCTACATCCACAACCTTCAAAGTTTGATTTTTCACCGTGTATCGAAATTGGATGGCGACTTGATCCGAAATTTTGGAATCAAGGTTATGCAACTGAAGGTGCTCATGCCTGTTTAAGATTTGCTTTTGAAGAATTGGGTTTTGAAGAAATTGTTGCTTTTACTGCAAAACATAATTTTTCTTCACAAAAAGTCATGGAAAAAATCGGAATGCGTTTTTCACATGACTTCTTGCATCCTGATTTTGATGATCATCATCCACTACGAGAGGAAAAGTTATATCGAATTAAAAAACAGGATTTTCAAGACTAAGAGATCTTACTTGGCAATGCTCTCTAAAAAATCACGATGGATATGACTTAAATCAATCAAATCTTGCTTTTCAAGCTCCAACACCTGCCAAATTTCAATAAAATCTTCTTTTAAATCAATATGGCTAGAAACAGTATTTGCGGCTTGCCATTGCTGATCTGATATCCATAGATAGGTTTGATTGGTTTGGGTATTGATTGCTTGGACTTTTCCTTCAGCATTAATTCCCAAGACTTTCCCCGCTTCAGGCAATGTCGCCTCAATTTTGGGTAAGCTAAATTCTACAAAATGCTTAATTTGACGTAAGCCATAGCCCTTAAAAATCTCTTTTTGAGCTTCTGTCAGTTGCTTATATTTTTGTTCAAGTTCGGGGATCATTGAAAGACCTAAATTTTTTGCAAAATTGAATCAATAAAAATGTATTTGATAAATACGAAACTTAGATATACATGAGAGCATTTTTAAAAACAATTATCTATTCGACTTTTTTCTGTGCTAAATGTGTCTAATCTGTGTGCATGTTCTCAAAGATGAGAAGTTTTCAACAACTTAGATGGACTTCCTTCATCAGTTAAATGCGCTCACGAGCATGCAGCTGCTCTTCTTTTCCTCAACAATCTAATTATTAGAATAAAGGATAATATATAAGTTAGGATTAGATATATATTGCCATGAAATAAGTGATGTCTATAGCCATCAAAAATAAATTTATATAATCGTTCTTGTTGAGTATAACCAATAAAGGCTTTGCCAAAAAAATAACTTAAAATGAAAGAATATAGTCCCGTAAAAACGAAGAACGCTAAAATCTTATTGAATTTATCTTTTATCCAAGTAGTAGAATTAAGGCTCAAGGACGCAATCAGTACACTAAAAATTATCGAGTAAAGACTAACCCAATAGTTATATTCATCCATTTAACCACCTAATGCCTTTTTGATAAATGGTTTATTTATAAATCAATTTCTGAGTATTATTTGCATCAATAATATACATAAATATGCAATGTTCTTATTTTTCATAAAGCTAAATATTTACAAAATGTTTAGTTATTCTTATCAATAAACTAAATTTCACATGAATTAAAAACTATTCAACGTTATTTTACTCATTTTTATTTTATTTTTGCAGCTGATGCTCTTGGGTGTGCTTGATCATAGACTTGTGCCAAACGATCGAAATCGACATGCGTATAAATTTGAGTCGTGGTTAAATTACTATGCCCTAACATTTCTTGAACCGCTCTTAAATCACCACTATTAGACAGCATATGACTGGCAAAACAATGTCTCAGTAAGTGAGGGTGTAAATCAACATTTACTCCTGCTCGTAAGGCTTGATATTTCACACGATTTTCAATTTGTCGAGGTGTAATACTATTGCCACGTTGCGTAATAAAAACAAAAGCATCTGGACTAAATTCGCCTTGCCAAATTCGATAAACTTTCAACCATTCAACTAGACTCTCACGCGCCTTAGAGCCAAAAGGAACGATTCGAGTTTTATTGCCTTTCCCTGTGGTCCTTAATAAATGCCGATTGAAATCAATATCACGAATCGTTAAACGCTGAATTTCTGCAAGCCGTAAACCACTGGAATAGAGCAATTCAAGTATCGCTTTATCTCTCATCCATAATTGCTTTTCTACTGGTTTTTCGGGTTCTGCTTGCTCCATGATTTGATTGATCGTTTCTATATCAATCATCCCAGGTAATGGTCGAGGTTGACGTTTCAATTGAAAATCATCAGCAGCATTGATTTCCAAGTAACCGCCTTGTTTTGCCCATTTCATGAATTGACGAATCGAAGTCAAATGGCGCTGTAGACTACTGGTGGAAAGCTGATCATTTTCAACACGATAAGCCACATATTCACGTAAATCTGATGCTTCTACTTGTTTTAATTCAAGCTGTTTGTCATAGCAGAAATCAATAAAATTCGATACATCTCGAAAGTAAGCATCCAATGTATGCTCAGACTGATTTTGAATTTTGCGATCTTTCATCCACATTGAGAGCAATTGCATTGCACCGTATTGCATAAGCTCTCCTTATTTAAAGTAATTTTGACTGATGAAAAACATACCTAGAATTAGTCTTTTAACAAAGTATTGACTAGACCATCAACCACATCAGCCATTTTATTTAAATTAAGCTTTTCAACCGTATCCTCTGGAGTATGGTAATGCTTATTTCTAAAAAATGCCGTGTCGGTAATCATAATAGCAGGAATATCGAAACGCCAATAATTCAAATGATCAGAAAAATCCACACCTTTGACAAATGATGGTGCAATAAGTCTTTGGCAATCCAAACGCTTTAGATTTTTCATAGACGAACAATATTTTTCACCTATTGCGCGTGAGCTAAAATTACTCACAGCACCAATAAAATTTGCATGTTTGGGATAAAATGCAGCCAATCCTGATGGGTAATCTTGCACATTTTTATGATCGAAATACCCGATCATTTCCAAAATATAGACCGCTTGAATTTGATCTTTCTGTTTTAATATTGACTGGGCGTGGATAAAACTGCCCATGTGTTCTGTACGGAAGTAAGGCGGCTCTTCCAAGGTATAAAACACAAAATCAATATTTTGCTTTAACTGGCGTCGATTTGTTGCCAAAATTCGAGCCGTCTCTATCAGTCCAACAACGCCAGAGGCGTTATCATCTGCACCTTTGAAATTACCATAAACATCATAATGCGCCCCAAGAATCACTTTTTTGGCATGTCCCATTTGCAAATGACAAATCACATTACGATAGTTTTTTCCATCAACCGCATAAGTTTGATATTCACATGGGATGGAAAACTGTTCGATTTGTTGTTTAATAAAGGCAGCAACGCGATCCAGCTCTTGTATATTTTGATAATTTCTAAAAGCTTGAGGATGAATCACTTGTTTTAGGTAGCTATTAAGCCGATCAGGTTCAGCTTGCTGAATATTGAGAGGCTGAGCTGCCATAGCCCATATTGGGAGTATAAAGCTCAGTACAAGCATCAGGATCATTTGTTTTAAAATTCTAGTCATTAGACAATGCATCAACATAGATAAACTCAATAAAAGTTATGCAATAAACATCATTAAAAAAACAGCAATAGGAAAAACAGTTTTTGTTGTATGCCTGAGGATAACCAATATCACGTTATAATGGCGTAATTCCAGCGTTTGAAATTGTTAATATGAAAATCCGTATTCTGACTATTGGTCAAAAAATGCCTGCATGGGTACTGACTGGTTTTGAAGATTATTTCAAAAGAATTCAGCCTTTTGTACAAACTCAAATTATTGAATTGCCCATGGCTAAACGTGGCAAAAATGATTCAGAAGCAGATATTTTAAAATACCGTCAAATCGAAGGTGACAGTATTCTTGGTCAACTCAAACAAGGTGAAACATTAATTGCGCTTGAGGTAGGTGGTCGTGAATTCAGTACAGAAAAACTGGCTGAAACCATGAAAAGTTGGATGCTCGAAGGTAATGATGTCGTGCTTGCAATTGGTGGACCTGATGGTCATTCAGAAGCAGTTCGCAAAGCAGCGGCGTGGCACTGGTCGCTTTCTAAACTAACACTTCCTCATCCATTGGTGCGTGTCATGTTAATCGAACAACTGTATCGTGCGATGAGTATAAATCATAACCACCCTTATCATCGTGCAGGTTAATTTTAGGAATATCGATTTACACGCCTAAATATCTCGTCATCGATAATTTCAGCTTTAAAGAATATGTTGTATTCATGCAACAGGATATTGAAGTAGAACACTGACGCCCAATTATTCATTGAGTTAGAATGGACTTTTGATTTATTCAACGATCATTTAGGCGCAAAGATATGAACTTACAAACACTTCCCGGTTTATTTATCTCACATGGCTCACCCATGCTTGCACTAGATCCCGAACAAGTTGGTCCTGCTTTACATCGACTTGGGCTAAATCTTCCCGTACCACAAGCGATCGTTGTGATGTCAGCACATTGGGAAAGTGATGCACTGGAAGTAAATACAGGTGTACGACCTGAAACATGGCATGATTTTAGAGGTTTTCCTCAAGCACTCTATGAGATGCGTTACCCTGCACCGGGAAATCCTGAACTCGCCGAAGAAATTTTACATTTACTGGCTGAAGCTCAACTCCCTGCGCATGCAAATAGTACACGTCCACGTGATCATGGCGTTTGGATGCCTCTGTTACACATGTATCCTGATGCAGACATTCCAGTGATTGAAATTTCCCTACCGATGACCATGAATGCTGATCAGATCTATGCAATTGGTCAGGCGCTTCGCCCATTACGTGAAAAACAAATTTTACTGATAGGCTCAGGTAGCATTACACACAATCTAAGAGAGTTATCTTGGCAAGATCAAAATAACCGTGTTCCTCAGTGGGCTTCAAGCTTTAGAAATTATGTCGTAAGTAAATTAAATCATAGTGATTATGATGCAGTATTGCAGTGGGACGCTTTACCCTATATCGAAAAAAACCACCCTACGCTCGAACATTTTGCACCACTCTTTTTTGCAATGGGAACTGGACATCGCTTTAGTATTGTACATAGCAGTTTTTCGATGGGTGCATTAGGTATGGATATTTATCGCTTCGACTAAATTGCTGAATTGGCTCAAATTCATTACAATTGATAACAATTTGTTAAGTATTGTTTAATTTTTGGTTATATGGATACATTTTGAAACCGAACTAATAAACTGTCTCCATATCTTTTTATGGACAATGCTTTATCCTGTGCCTAGTTTTCAATAACGTGAATAGAATATGAAATTCAAATATTTAGCTTTAGCTGTACTTCCTTTAGCGCTTGCTGCTTGTCAATCGGGTGATATTCAAAAATTAGGTGATACCGCTGTGAAAGTATTACAACAACAAGGTACTGCTCAACAAACTTTAAATGCTTATCAGTGGTCATACCAACCAACTGAAACTAAACAGCCAATCGTACTCAACTTTGCTGATCAACGCTTAAGTGTCGCTACAGGTTGTAACCGTTTAATGACAAGTGCAAAAGTTGAAAATGGCTTGCTTGTTACAGGCAATATTGCATCTACAAACATGATGTGTTCACCTGAATTAATGAAGCAAGAAAGCTTTGCTGCTTCATTGTTCCAAGCAGGCAAGACTGCTTTTGTACTTGACACAGCCAATACTGAAAGCCCAACTTTAACTTTAGTGAATGCGACAGGCGGTAAAGTTGTGTTTACAGGTAAAATGACACCTGAAACGAAATATCAAAGCCAAGGCGAAACTATTTTCTTAGAAATTAGCCCAGAAACTAAAGAATGTTCTGCTGGCGTGATGAAAATGCAATGCCTTCAAGTACGTGAAATCAAATATGCTGACAACGGCGTAAAAACTCAAGTAGACAAAGATTGGACATATTTCTATGACCAAATCGAAGGCTTTACACATAATCCAGGTGAACGCCAAGTTGTACGTTTAAAACGTTATGAAATTAAAAATCCTGCTGCTGATCAGTCTAAATATGCTTATGTGCAAGACATGATTATTGAGCGTGAAACTGTAAAATAATTTAATGAAAAGCTGAAGTTAAACTTCAGCTTTTCTTTTTGAGTTAAACCTATTGATATAACACCTAACTTAATTTACTTATTTAAAAGATTAAATTGTTTGATTCCTTATTTAAAAATCTAAAATTATTCAGCAGGCTTTTAATTGATTCACCAACATACTCAATCACAACTGATTCAAGTTATCGCTGATCTACCTTTGTAATCAATACTTTTACTTAACATCAATACATGGTAAATACGATGAATTATAAATTAAGCCCTGTTCTACTCTTGCCTTTGTTGATGATTGCATGCACAAAACAACCCCAAACTGAGTCCAAAGCCCCTGTTGAAACTCAAGTTACACAACAGCATGCAACTAAAAAACAGCCAACGACAATGATTTTTTTAGAAGTTAGTCCAGAGACCAAACCGTGTGAAGGCGTAGCACCACAAACATGCCTTTTAGTTCGCAAATTAACTATCAATTCAACAGGAGAAAAAACATATCTTGAAAAACAACCGAGTTATTTCTATGACAGCATTGATGGTTTTACACACAATCCTAAATTAACCCAAATTATTAAAGTAAAACGTACCGAGATTTTGCATCCAGCAGCAGATCAATCTCAATACCAGTATACGTTTGATTCAATTATTGAAACGACAACCCAACCTTAAACAAAAATTGTATCTTGATCAAATAAAAACCGAGCTAATCACTTAACTCGGTTTAAGAAAAAATTTTGATCTATTTCGAAAAATCGCTTCTCTATATTAGAATACACCTTGCGCTAACATTGCATCAGCAACTTTTACGAAACCAGCAATATTTGCACCGTTTACATAGTTAACTGTACCGTCTTCTTGCGTACCATATTTCACACAATTACGATGAATTTCTTTCATAATGGCATGTAATCGCTCATCAACCTCTTCAAAAGTCCAACCCAAACGAATTGAGTTTTGAGACATTTCAAGACCAGAAGTTGCTACACCACCCGCATTGGATGCTTTACCTGGCGCATAAAGAATTTTAGCTTCAACAAATTTTTCAACAGCTTCAAGTGTAGAAGGCATATTTGCACCTTCAGCAACACAGATTACACCGTTTTCAAGTAATACTATGGCATCATCTTCATTCAATTCATTTTGTGTTGCACATGGCAAAGCAATATCACATGGAATTGACCAAGGACGTTGACCTTCTAAATATTCAAAGCCATGTTTCGAAGCAAATTCAGAAATACGTCCACGTTTTACATTTTTAAGCTCCATCACTTCTGCAAGGAGTTCGTTGGTAAAACCATTTTTTACATAGACTGTACCATTCGAGTCAGAAAGAGAAACCACTTTTGCACCCAAGTACATTGCTTTTTCTGCTGCAAATTGAGCTACATTTCCTGAACCAGAAATAGCGACAGTTTTGCCTTTAAAGCTATCCCCACGAGTTTTAAGCATTTCTTCAGCAAAATAAACTGTACCAAAACCTGTTGCTTCTGGACGAGCCAATGAGCCACCAAAAGACAAGCCTTTACCTGTAAATACACATGAAGTGTCATTGCTGAGTTTTTTCATCATCCCAGCCATATAACCCACTTCACGTCCACCCACACCAATATCACCCGCTGGAATATCGGTGTTTGAACCTAAATGGCGATAAAGTTCGATCATCAATGCTTGACAGAAACGCATGATTTCGCCTTCTGACTTACCTTTAGGATCAAAGTCAGAACCGCCTTTACCACCACCCATAGGTAATGTGGTTAAAGCATTTTTAAAAGTTTGCTCAAAACCCAAGAATTTTAAAATTGATAGGTTTACCGATGGATGAAAACGCATACCGCCTTTAAATGGACCAATTGCAGAATTGTATTGGACACGGAAAGCGCGGTTAACTTGTGTTTGACCTTTATCGTCTACCCAAGAAACACGAAATTGAATAGCTCGTTCAGGCTCTACAAGACGCTCAAGCAAACCTTGTTCAGCATACTCTGGGTTCTTTTCAATAAATGGCCATAAACTGGTCATCACTTCTTCCACAGCTTGCAAAAACTCTGGTTGATTTGGATCACGTGCTTTTACGTAATTTAAAAAGTCATTCAGGCTACTATATTTCAACGTTCATTCCTCAGCAGAAAATGATACAAAAAAGGTCAAACTTTTCAATAAAATGATAAATTTTGGCGCAAAGTATTTAATCGCTTTTGTGGACAATCCACAACCTTTTTTCAAATGTTTTTTCAAATAATATTTAAATTCAATATGATAATTTCTAATCAAGCTATAAAAAATAGTCTAATTATTGGCATTTTATTCCATAAAATACACCTTGATTTTGATCTAAATTAGCGCATTTTTAGCGCTAATTTAGATCAAAGATTTTCAACATAAAACATGCTAAAATCCGCATCATCGCTACGCTTTTACCCAGCTCTTGTTTATTTTTGCTTAAAGTCTTTAGTCACATGAATTCATCTCTCTCCATCATTCAGCAAATAGATGCAATTTTGCCTCAGACACAATGTGGACTCTGCGGTCACCGTGATGGATGTTTACCCTATGCCAAAGCCATTGTGGAAGGTGAAGATGCCAATAAATGTGTTCCCGGGGGACAACCTGTTGCTGACGCTTTGGCAGAATTGCTTCATCGAAATAAACTGATTGCAGAACCGAGTGTGTGGCCAATTCAAAGCGATGGTCGCCCGCAACGGATGAAGGCAGTGATTCGTGAAGATGAATGTATCGGATGTACAAAATGTATAAGTGCTTGCCCTGTAGATGCCATTATTGGTTCAGGAAAATTAATGCACACCATACTGACAGATCTTTGCACAGGCTGTGAGTTGTGCATTGCGCCCTGCCCTGTAGACTGCATCGACTTAGTTGAAGATATTCAACCCATCCCAAATAATGAGCAACGCCTATTCGAACAAAATGATTTACGCAGTCGCTACTATGCGCATATTCAACGTGAAGAAAAACAGCGTATTCATCGTAAAGGTCCTGTAGTTCGTGCAGAGATTGATACAGAGTTATTTGCACAGATTACTCAAAATAGTCAGTCTTTACCGACGATTGAAATCGTAGAAGCACCTCAAAAGAAACCCATCGTTACAGATGCGAAAACCACCATTGAACTGGCTAAACTACGTACACAAATTAAAAAATTAGAAAAACAGCTCAGCGTACGAGCCGATCAAAATAAGCAAGATCAACTTGACCAATTATTACGACAATTATCTGTTTTACAAGGAGAAAGTGAATGACTGTAAAAAATATGACAAAAAAACAGATTCAAATTTTCTTTGAAAGACTTCGTGAACAACGTCCAAATCCAAAAACTGAACTGAATTATTCCACACCATTTGAACTTTTGGTTGCTGTAACACTTTCAGCTCAAGCAACAGATGTCAGTGTCAACAAAGCCACCGATAAATTATTTCCTGTTGCCAATACTCCTGAACAAATTTATGCATTGGGTGTGGAAGGCTTAAAGGAATATATTAAAACCATTGGTTTATATAATTCCAAAGCAGAAAATGTCATTAAAGCATGTAAAATTTTGATTGAGAAACATAACAGCCAAGTTCCTGATAATCGTGCTGATTTAGAAGCATTGCCCGGGGTGGGGCGTAAAACAGCAAATGTTGTCTTGAATACAGCCTTTGGTCAAGCCACCATGGCTGTTGACACACATATTTTTCGTGTAGGTAATCGCACAGGGCTTGCTGTCGGTAAAAATGTGCTTGAGGTTGAGCATCGTCTGATCAAAGTGATTCCAAAAGAATTTATCATCGACTCTCATCATTGGCTTATTTTACATGGTCGTTACTGTTGCATCGCGCGCAAGCCAAAATGTCATGAATGTGTGGTATCAGACGTTTGCAATTGGCCTGATAAATTTGAGTTTGGAGCGACAAAAGAAATCAAATCGGCTTAATTCAACCAGCCGCACCGTTGATAGCATTGAAGATTTGATTAATCATTGCTTTATTATCACCTGAGTTCGATAAAAATCCTTGATGAAATATGATACTCGGAAACGTCATCCGCAACTGTTCGAGGCAGGACTACTTTTATAAGATATTGTTTCTGCGACTGATTAAATATCTTGCTGGTGGTTGACGAGTTTTGCGGTGAGCCGCAGGCTGATCCAAAAAATGGATGAAAACTCAGCAAGACTCCGCACAGATTTATTTTTTTCAATAAGTTAAAGGTATGGTTGCGTCGAACTCACGTTAGTATAAAATTTTTATGCTAAAATAATGACTTAGTATAATTTCTATTAAATTTGATTGAGTACCTCTAACGGCACCCAACCTGATTGCCCATCAGACGATCTACTACACCACATCCAACCATTTAATTGCTCTTCGCCGACCAATAGATCGCCCTGATCTACATTTAACTCTTTCGCTGTATAATCCGCTTTTGCATAGCCTTGAAGCTTATCAACCCATTCAATGATTTGTGCAGGAACCCAGCCCTCTAATCCGTCATCAACTTTGCAGAAATACCAATTGTCCCAATTCTCCGAGCCTTGATATTTTTCTCCTATCTTTAGCAAAGCCCCCTTTGAAAAAGTAATCGGCGCTATATATTCACTTCTGTGTTTAGCTATGGCAATCCATTTCATTTTGATCGTCTTTTTATAATAGTGTGCTTTAAATATAACATGTAGCTTGATAGAAAAAGTATTTATAATTATTTGCTTACATCTTTCAATCAGCAAAACTCATCTGTTTTGAATATTGAACATCCATGATGGATAAGAATGTATTTACCCCTCAGTATTTATCCTTGATGCTTTATTTTTTATTTTCCAAATCTTTCTTCATTTTTTCGAGTCGTTTCCATTCCTCTGCCACTTGAGGATGAACTTGGTATTCACCTGTTTTTCTCATCTCGTGGCGTTGTTGCATTTCTTCTTTTTGCGCTTTGCGTAACAATTTAAAGCTCATATACAACAAGCCCAATAAAACCAGAACACTGATAATGACCAAGGCAATTAATAAAAGCTTCATGCTAAATGTCACGCTAACAAAAAAAGAGACCTAATATGAATCAGGTCTCTTCGATTGTCAAAACTTTAAGGTCAAGTTTTAACTTAAAGGATTATTTATCTAAAATAGCAAATAAATCTTTTTGAACGTCTTCGATTCCACGCAAGCCGTTTAATTTATTATAAGTCGGTGCATTTTCTCCAGAAGCTGCACGACCTTGATAGAAACCTACCAATTGTTCAGTTTCATTGTGATAAGAACCTAAACGCTTGCGAATGGTTGCTTCTTCATCATCTGGACGTTGAACAAGATCTTCACCTGTCTCATCATCTTTACCTTCCACTTTAGGTGGATTATAGATCGTATGATAAACACGACCAGATGCTGGATGTTGGCGACGACCAGAAAGGCGTTTTACGATTTCTTCATCAGGCACTTCTATTTCGATCACATGATCGATCGTGATGCCTTCATTTTCCAAAGCTTCAGCTTGCGGAATCGTACGAGGGAAACCATCGAAGATACAACCATTCACGCAGTCAGGTTGTGCAATACGTTCTTTTACTAGACCGATAATAAGCTCATCAGATACTAGACCGCCTGACTCCATTACACTTTTAGCTTTAAGACCTAATTCAGTACCTTCACGAATCGCAGCACGGAGCATATCACCGGTTGAAATTTGTGGGATATTGTAGCGCTTACAGATCAACTGAGCTTGTGTACCTTTACCTGCTCCAGGTGGTCCGAGTAATATAATGCGCATAAAAAAACATCCTCATTTAAAACAATATTTATGATACCGTTTGCCATGACAAATTAAAACTTATCATCGTAATGGCATCAAATTTATAAGAAAGCCACAAATAAATGTATTAAACCAGCAAAGAATCCAGTGACACCACCCAGTACAATCAAAATCCATTCGTCTTCCTGAAATGCAGGACGTAACAAATTTTGAAACTCTTTCGGCGTTAACTCTCTAATCCGCTCTTTAAACATTTGAAAAATTTTCTGTGCACGGCTCGCATTAAACGCTGGGTCGCAAACAGGCACCATCGTAATTTCAATTGATCGATCAATCAAGTCTGTCTTGAGTTTTGCATACTCTTTTGGTCCCAAAGACAATTGTAAAGACGTACGAACCAATGGAGTTTCCATAATTTCGTTAATATGACGCTTCACAATACGGCGCGTTTTATCTTTCTTTGGACCATACATCATTTCTGTCATGATCGATTTTAACGTAATGAGGTCTTCAGTCACTACACTTGCAAAGACTTCTGACACTTCTTCTTGGCGTTTCATAAACGCGCCCTGAACATTATATGTGCCTATTCGAGGAATAACAGGTTTAATCCATGGAAATTTTCGATTTTTTGTACGTTCAAAAAATTGTGGGTAACGAATGTAATGCGGTTCTATAGGGTTAAATACCATCCAGATTGCAATCCAGTTGGTGAGAAACCCCCACACTGCTGCAAAGAACGGAACAGTCCAATGTTGTGGTACAAAAACGTACACAAACATTTGAAAAATACCAAAAAAACTTCCAATAACAGCACTAATATGCCAAATAAAATTAATTTCTTTCTGACCGACTTTTAAAAACATACGCACCATCAAACGGCGGTCACCTTCCATTTGATTGACCACCATATCACGCATATTGACCAGTGACTCAACGTTCATGGTCAGTTCGGTCACAAGTTCTTTTAAGGTACCTGGTAGTTGCTTATGTGCTTGACCATAAATACGACGCTTGATGGAATAAGGTAAATTTTCCCATAATACAGCATTGCGATCCAACATCACTTCATCGATCAGATGCTCAAGTTCAAAACCGACTTGCTCACCGATGATGCGCGCCATATCTTCTGGATCCATTGCATCCAGGAACTCACGCAAAGAACCCAATTTAGATAAGGTATTGTCGGTAATAATGCCAGAAATTCGTCCAGCTTTACGTGGCACAATGCCTTGCCAACCTACGGGTAAAGGACCTAAATGAAATCCCCAAAACGTAATTGGATAGAATACCATTTTCAGTGCCATCCAAACGTGTGCCCAAGTTACAAAGGCAGTCACAGGAATGATACTTAAGATAGCAAGATGATCGGGTCTAGCCGTAAAAGCGTGCCACAAACCATTAACGTATTCCAACATGCATGACTCTCGTATTTATTTCTATTGGCGGTCGAAGGATCTGTATAAAATCATAAAATTTTAAAAACCTACACTTAAAGTATAAGCGAATTGTATCTGAGGGCGAGTTTCCAAGATCATATCTCCATTTTTATTATGAAGTTCACTTCCTGCACCCATACCTACACTGAATGTACTTATACGTTCTTTATTCAATAAAACATAAGCGATATCAGCCCCACCACCATATTGAACCTCATCACTTCCGTCTACTTTTTTACTTTTAAGTGAGCCACCATACAGTCCCACATAGAATCCATTTTTGTCAGTGCCATTTAATGCAACAGGAATTCGATAACCCACTTGTCCAGCAAATGCATTGTCGCCATTATAAAAAGCACCTAATTTGGTATAGGCAATTCCATAAGGGTTGACCCACTCAGCATTGAAGTGAACGATTTGTTGAGTCACACCTGCACCAAAGTTCCATTTAGATGCATCCTCAGGCTTAATCTTCGCCTCTGGTAAAATTCCCTTCAAATCTGGCAAATATTCTTTAACATCAGCATGCGCGAAGTTTCCTACAGCGACTAATATTAATAAGGGAAATATTTTTCTCATTATTTTCTCCATTACCCCTAACGTTAACTTGGGTCGAGTTCTTTATCCTTAATGCTCGACTTTAACAGAATTATTTTAGCACTCATATACAAAACACTATAAATTTAATGTCGCTAAGGTCAAATCCGCACCATGTGATCGAACATGATTTGTTCGAGTATTTAGTTAAAATAAATTTTTACGAGTTATTTGTGTTTTTTACTTTTTAATCCTCAATCTAGGGTAAAATGTTTCGCCCTCGCATTCACCTATTTTCAGTATCTAAAGCCGACGACGTATGAAGCAGCAGTTTCCTTTAAAAAATGTCCAACAAGAAAAACGCATCTTTCGGAGCCGTGTTTTTTTTGCGATTGGTATTGTTTCATTTTTTATGTGTCTACTGATTGCACGTTATGCTTATCTGCAAATTTTTCATCATCAAGAGTTTAGCGAAGCATCGGATAAAAACCGTATACGCTTACAGCCGATTGCGCCTGCACGTGGTTATATCTATGACCGTAATGGTATTTTATTGGCTGACAACTACCCTGTTTTTACTGCAACCTTGAGTAAAGCTGATGTCGAAGATATTGAGGGTACTGTTCAACGTTTAATTCCTATTTTAAATCTGAGTCAAGAAGATATTGACCGTTTTAATAGTCGTATTAAAACCTCTAAAAAAACCGAACGTGTCACCTTAAAACTGAATTTAACTGAGCAAGATATTGCACGCTTCAGTGAAGTTAAATTTCAGTTTCCTGGGGTAGATATCGAAACACAGATGACACGTTACTATCCACATGGGGAGTTATTTGCACATGTGATTGGTTATGTGGGTCGTATCAATGACAAAGAACTTAAATCCATTGATAAAGACAGTTATGCAGGAACCAACTTAATCGGAAAAATCGGTGTAGAGAAATCTTATGAAGATTTATTACATGGTGTTCCAGGTTATGAATCTATTGAAGCCGATGCGCACGGGAATGTGCTACGCCATTTAGGTCGTAAAGAATCAACGCGTGGTAATGATCTCTATCTTTCACTTGATTATGGTTTACAAACTGTAGCAGCTGAACAACTGAAAGACCGTCGTGGCGCTATTGTTGCTATTGATCCTCGTACAGGTGAGATTCTAGCACTCGTCTCCAGTCCAAGCTTTAACCCCAATTTATTTGTCACTGGGATCGGGCATGATGACTATACTGCCTTGCGTGATAATCTCGATCAACCGCTTTATAACCGTGCTGTTCAAGGAACTTATCCGCCGGGTTCAACCATCAAGCCAATGGAAGGATTAGGGGGAATTCACTTTAAAACTGTGGATTGGGGCACTGCTATTTCTGATCCAGGTTATTTCCATTTACCTGGCGACTCGCATAAATTCCGTGACTGGAAAAAAACAGGACACGGCTCTGTCAATTTACATAAATCCATCGTCGTTTCTTGTGATACCTATTTCTACATTTTGTCTTATCAAATGGGTATCGACCGTATGAACGAGTGGATGCGCCAATTTGGTTTTGGCGAAAAAACTGGAGTAGATTTACCGAGTGAAAGTACAGGACTTTATCCAAGCCCAGAATGGAAAATGCGTACCCGTAAGAGCAAATGGCTCAAGGGTGAAACGATTTCTGTGAGTATTGGACAAGGTGCATTTACTGCAACACCTTTACAGCTTGCTATGGCAACGGCGATTACCGCCAATCATGGTGCGCATGTAACACCACATGTTTTACGCGAATCCAAAGGTGCAAAAAAACATCCTGTGCATAACGCACCTACAGGAAAAATCAATTTTAGCGGTACCGATGATGACTGGGTCAAAATGCGTGACGCAATGGTGGACGTGATTCAATCTGGTACAGGTCGTGGTATTCGTACACCAATGTATCAAATTGCAGGTAAAACAGGGACGGCGCAGGTCAAGAGTATTGCTCAAGGAAAACGTTATAACGAAGCTGCACTTACAGCTCGTCAGCTCGATCACGGTCTATTTGTTGGCTTTGCGCCTGCTGAAAATCCTGAAATTGCCATTGCAGTGATTTGGGAAAATGGTCGTCATGGGGGTTCTGCTGCAAAAATTGCCCGTCCAGTTTTTGATTATTGGCTATTAACACGTAAGAAAAATCCAATTGCTCCACTCAATCATCAGGTCAGTGGCGGTTTAATGACTGCTGGGATCAAACCGGGTGAATTGCCGAGTGGTGATGTTTCACTTGCAGCTGATCCAAATGCAATGCCTAAACCAAAGCCAAACTCAGCAACCAATTCAGCGCAGAATCATAGCAATACTCAAGGGCATAGAAACAATACTCCGCAACCAGCTACCGCACCATCTAATGAGGCTGATATCAGTGAATAATAAAGTGAAAAACCAATTAAGAATTATTGGTGGAGAATGGAAACGACGTGTTCTCCCTTTTGCTGATATTGAGGGTTTGCGTCCTACACCTGACCGTGTTAGAGAAACTTTATTTAACTGGTTGATGTGGGATATTCAAAATACTAAAGTGCTGGACCTCTGTGCAGGTTCAGGTGCTTTAAGCTTTGAAGCATTATCTCGTGGTGCGCGTTATGTGGTGATGATTGAACCAAATCTTAAACAGGCAAAGTTTTTAAAAGATAATATTCAATTACTCAAAGTAGAAAATTGCCAACTTAAAATTCAGACAGCACAACAAGCGTTGTCCAACCTGAATGAACAATTTGATTTGGTATTTTTAGACCCACCGTATAGTTTAAATTTGTGGGAAGAATTGGCTCAAAAAGTTGATCCATATTTGTCTAGTGACGCATTGATTTACGTTGAAGCAGATCGTGCTTTAAATCAATTAAATTTACCTGCAACGTGGCAACTGCAAAAACAAACCAAAGCTGGTGTGGTACAGGCAGGCTTGTTTAAAAAAATAATATGATGGAGATTTGATCAATTGTGATTTATACATCATTTTGTTCTATCTAGCGCAAATTTATTTAAACTTGAATTTATTTAAACTTGAGAAGTAAAGCGTGGCAATAAAAGCTTTATATGATTAAACAATAAATTCATCGCATGAATTTGATTGATCAATTTGCGTATAAAAATTATAAAAAAATGGGCATTTACAGCCCATTTTTTTAATCAATAATTAACGCGTTTTCCAATTCCAGTCACGATCATTGCGATCTCGATCATAGCGATCGCGGTCACGATCATGACGATGATCCCAACGGTCACGATCACGATGATCATATCGACCATGCCCACCACGATGATCATCATCGTATGGTGCAACAATACAGCCCGTTAAGGAAACACCTAAAACACCGAGTAAAATAATTTTCTTCATCATGACAGTAGCGCCCTATTCATCTTATTTTTGAAGCTTAACTGTGTAATGTGAAGTTCAACGCAAGCTTGTGTTTCAACGTGTAGTTATTTCAACATGATTTATTCACACTACTTATTTTTAGATAAAAAGCTATTTTAAATTAATAGGTTAATGTATGAATCCAAAATAGTCGTATGAGTTGTCCTCGATCATAGGGAAAACTGGAAATATATTCATAACCCACTCTATTTAAAGCATTGATCTTAAACTCAATTCCGTAACCAAAGGACAGATAAAGTTCATTTACAGAGGCACTATTTGAGTTTGGGTTAATCAATGAAATTTTTAATTGCTGTACATTATAAGCTGTATAATTAAAGATCCGAATTCGATCATTTTCATAAAATTGGTTACTCAGAATTGAATAATCTGCCAATTGCTGCTCATACTCCTCAGCTAATTTTTTCTGAATTTCACTTTGTTGTAAAAAATCTTCATTTTGATCTGTAATTTCATCAAAATAGCTTAGGCTATTTTCTGGATTTTCAATATGAAATAAAGTCTCGTGTTCCAATTCAATATCTGATTGTTGAGCGTTTTGCTGACCTTCTAAATTTTCGATAGCAGCAGATTCAGGCATAACGATCATTTGATCCAAAGCATAGAGCTGTGAATTAAATCCAAATAGAATAATCAGTATGAAGTAAAACTTGCAGAAAAATCGCATAAGTAAGGTGATCAATTTACGATGAATTTTGTGGTTAATATAGATGCGAAAAATATGTGATAGGTTATATTAAATGTATCATATTTAAAGTTAAGTTAAAGCATATACTCAATTTGATTTTTGCAAGAAATTAGAGAATTATAAATAAAAAAGAGCTGCCAACATGACAGCTCTTTTAACTAAGCGAACTTAACCAATGATAATCTGATGATTCGCTAACAATGTTTCCAGTTCAGTATTTACACCATTCAGTGTAAGCAGATTAGTCATAGCATATGCACCACCTGCACCATCTCGATCAATACTCAACACAGTATTGCCACCACTATGAGACACTTGTAAATAACTGCCAATATTGTCACCAGAATCAAGCGTTGCAATACCATTCACATAATGTGCAGCGCCATCACTATCAGCAGTATACCCAATCAATAAAGATTTCAGATCAATCCGGTCTGCGTCAGCTGTGGCTTCAACTGTACCCACTTTAAAGCCATTCACACTATCTGTACCATTGCCACCCGTTGCATCGGCTAACAATACTTTATATAACAAAGTATCTTGACCACCGTTGGCAAGATTAAAGGTGTCATTACCACCCCGCCCTTCAAACTGATTATTGGCTGTATTGCCTGTAAACGTGTCATTCCCATTCCCACCAGCAAGAGCTTCAATGTTCTTAAAGCTCGCTGTTCCAAAACCAGTGTTTTGAGCACTCATATTAGACAAATCAATGGTCAATGCAGTGCTGCCTGCCAGTTTATAGTCAACAGTATCCAACCCACCAGTTGCACTCCAATTACTGTTACCAGATAAATCCACTGCCGTTCCACCACTACCGTCATAACTGTCTGTCCCTGCTGTTGCAAAGAAAATATCGTTATAACCAGTACCGATGAATTTACCATTCGCAACGTTGGTCGTTGCTTCACCTGATAAGACATAAGCTTGGGTCGCTGCACCAGCGGTTAAACCTGCCCAGCTGAGGTTAATATTTTCAATGCTGTTTCCGCCTAGGCTTGCTGAACCACCCACATCCTGAGATACACCATTGACACTCTTAATCAATACAGCGGTGTAGCTGTCATTCGCATTCAAGCCGTAGAAGTTGACGATACCTGAACCATCTGCACCAAATACACCTGATTGTGGATTCAATATTTGTGATGCGACTAATGTACCCGCACTATTGTAAAGCTGTACAGTGTTGCCATAGTACACGTTTAGACCATTGGCATCTAAAATACGTAAATGCAAACTGGTACCATCTGCAACAATATTGTTGTTTTGCAATAAGATCGTATTGGCACCGCCTTTATAAGCCAATACATCGACTGCACCATCCCAATTATAATCTACTGCTAAAGCTCCATTCACACCTGTAATTGCAGTTCCCAGTGTACTTTGCGTAAAGCTTCCTGCCCCATTGTTGGTATATAGGTTTGGTACTGCACTGACGCCAGAACGCGGCAATTCCACAATATCCATTTTACCATCATGATTCCAATCCACTGCGACTGAAGCACCACCATCTAAAGTATCTGAAAGGTAAGTTGCCTGACCGCCCGCAGTCCCAGAAGCTGTTCCAAACAGACTTCCTGTGCCACTGTTCCAGTAAATACGGCTCGCTGTACTATCAGCAGTATTTGCAGCATTTCGACCAGCACCAAGGAATAAATCCATTTTACCGTCATTGTTGAAGTCTGCCCATGTCATCGCGGTCGCAGAGGCTGGGTCACCTGCTGCTCCTGTTCTAAATACACCAGCCACATTGATTTGAGTAAACGTATTATTGGCAGTTTGTACATTGGTCAATAAAGTCAAGGCATAAGCACCACCTGCTGTCGGTGTCGTTGCGCCACTGGTATGCTGAACCACATCTACAGCACCATCATTGGTCAAATCCACTGCCGCGACTTCAGAGAACGTATTTCCTGTTACTGTTGGAGGCTTACCCTGCACGCCCCCTGCCATTAAAGACAGGCTACCTGCAGTATTGGTAATAAACGTCATAGAGTCATTACCTGTATCGCCATAAGCAAAATCTAGATAACCATCGCCTGTTTTATCATAAGCAACCACAGCACCATTCCACATAGATGTGCCGCTTACCAGTACCTGATGGTTATAATTGATACCATCAATCGTGGTCCATACACTTTGCGATGAAGCACCTGTACTGGTATTTGTGAAAATATCCATAAAGCCATCACGATTAAAATCAGCAAATGATGCGCCTGACAATCCACCACTTCCGCCAGTAACACTGACATTGGTATAGGTATTCAATCCAGTACTGTTATAGATCATTCCAACATCACTCGTCGTACTGGTTTGGAAGAATGACCATAAACCATTTTGCCCCAGCGTCATGGTTGCACCCCCCACAACATTACCGACATCAGCATCCCCCCAAGTAGGCGTCAATGAACCTGACGAACTGAGCACTTCCAACTCCATACGACTTGCATCACTCATGATTATCGAGCCATTCGCATCCACGATGTTTGCCATTACATCATAGCGCCCGACATTGACTGCACCGACAGGCAATTGCACATACCAAGTGTGATTTACAGGATCTACGACCACAGTATTGTTTGCCGTACTATAGGTCGTACCATTTACGGTTATTTGTAAAACCTCACCAATATTTAAGCCATAAGGAATGGTTCCACTCACAATTGGCGTAGTATCTGTGGTGGTTTGTGCATTGATATGAATTAAAGCGGCAGTTGAAGAACCCAGTAACAGTTGCCCATTCGCCAGCAAAGACTCCATACTCATGCTCAGACCATTGAGTATCAACAAAGGCGTTGTAAAGTTCCCAGTACCCGCTAGATCAACTGAAATCACAGTGTTACCACCCGCTGTCATGACTTGAAGATAATTGCGCAACCCGAGCGATGCACTGTCCAATACATAGGTTCCTGTACCAGCATCAAAGTAGACATAGGCTGTGCCAGTATAAGCTGTCAATAAGCCACTCAGGTCAATGATATCTGCATCAGAATTCGGTGCAAAAGCTAAACTCCCTCCACTGAAATCATTGATCGTATCAGTACCATTTCCCCCAGTAACATGATCAGCAGGATTAATCAGGTTGTATACTATTCGATCATTACCTCCATTAAAGCCTAAAGTGATAATGTCATCCCCGCCACGACCTTCAAAAATATTATCAGTGTTATTACCAAATGAACCGAGTAAACCGATTAAGGTATCTGCTTGTGCACTACCACGTACCCCCTCAACATTGGTGATATTACTAATCGTCCCCCAACCTGATACCGTACCAGCTTGTAGATTAACCGTTACACCTGTAGATGCATTACGGAAATCAATAATATCCATACCCCCTGAAGCAACCCAAGTTTTACTTTCACCTTTCATGACAGGTAAATTCCAGCCACCACCGCCGTTATAAGCTGTGGTCCCCCCTGTCACATTAGAAACCACATAAGTATCGTTATAGCCAGTACCCACCAATGTTGTTGCATTGGCAGTGGTCACAGCTGTTGTGGTCAACACTTGTGCGTCAACCGCACTGCTTGGAGTAACGTTCCATGAGTACGTCGTTGTCACGCCATGATCATTCGCCAATAATTTGACTGTGTAGCTTTGTGATGGATCCAAACCAAAAATGTTGACCAATGCAGAACCATCGTTGACCCAATTTCCTGATTGTGGATTTATGATTTGGGTGGATACTAAACGCCCCGAAGAATCGAACAACTGAACGGTATTACCGTAATAGACATTATGACCTTCTGCATTCACGATACGCAGATGCAAAGCTGTTCCATCTTTGACTTGGTTGGTGTTGCTGATTAACTGTGTCTGTGTACTCGTATTAAAACTGGCTAACAGGTCAATATCACCATCCCAATCATAGTCAGCAGCGGCGATACCATTTAACGTGCTATTCCCCATATCAGCCAATTGCGTAGTCGCCCATCCCGCAGCCACATTACCGTTATTGGTATATAGATTCGCAATACCCGTCGTATAATCGACCTCTATTGCATCCATTTTGCCGTCACCATTCCAGTCGACAGCAACAGACGCTTCTCCAGCTAGGCTATCATTTGCAATTGCAATTCCATTGCTTGATAAGCTACCACCGTTATTGAGGAAAATTTTGCTATTGGCGGAGGTTCCTGTTTGAGTTGTATTTAAATATAAATCCAGATAACCATCACCATTAAAGTCTGCCCAAGTCATCGATAACGGGGTGGTCGAATCATCTGCTCTAGCGGCTCCGAATACATTGGTAATGACCTGTGTTTCAGTCCAGTTTGCACCCGTTGCACTGCTACTACCGTTATTTAACAACAAGCTTAATGTATAAGCGCCTGTTACCCCAGATTGGCTAGTGGTGGCATGTAAAGCGAGGTCGACTTTACCATCATTATTTAAATCTACTGCTGAATTTTCTCGATCCATGGTCAATGTATTCAGACCTGTTGCTGTCGGATTACCTGATGCCCGTCCATAGACACTGAATACACCACTATTATTTTTCAAAAATGCTGAGGAGTCGTTTCCTCTATCACCAATCACAGCATCCAAATAACCATCACCATCCATATCTAGAAATACTGAACCACCACGTGCAACAAGTTGTCCAGCATCTACAGTACCAGCAGTAAATCCTCCGCCAGCAATACCCGTCCAAATCGGCGCTGTCGAACTCACGGCACTATCTGTGCCGATGATGTCAATATTTCCATCCAGATTGTAATCACCGAAAGAATATGAACTGACCGTACCAGAAGCGAGTGTCAAAGCTGTGGTGGTATAACTTGTCGTTGAAGCACCAGCATAAACCGCTTGATCATTGACAAAAGTCCAGTGTCCATTCGTGTTAATGACCATACTGCTACCATAACCCAGTGTTGCATTGGTACCAAAAGCACTGTTGGTATATGGCGCATTACCCAAGTTGTTCACGACATCTATATCGGAAGTCATGCTTAGGCGACTACGGTTCCCTGCTGCATCCCAAATGACATAACCCAGATGGTACTGACCTGCTGTCAAACTCAATGACATATTCCATGTCCCACCTGCTGCGACTGTTGCAACATTGAGGACACTATCAACACCTTCTGTATAAATCCCATCGTTGTTAATATCATTGATCAGCGCCACAACACTGCCAACCTCAGCTGTGCCATCCACACTGCTGTTAAACTGTGCTGTACCTGCAAGGATTGTTTTGTCACCATCAGCATCGATCGAACCAGCATTGGCAAAATCTGGATTACTCAAAGTCATCGATGGTGCTGTTAAATCAAAGGTATATGTTGTTGTGGTGGTTGAGCCATGCGTTCCATTCACGGTATTTTCAATCCGTACTTGTAATGGAACAGTTGTCGATACTGCATAACCGAATGGTTGCGGATTATATGCCCAACTTGTTGCACCCAAAGTCGTTTGCACCACAATCCAACTGTTCCCACCATCCAGACTAATCGTGACTTGTTCATTCGCTTCCAAAGCACGACTGATCGTCCCATTCAGTATTGGCGTACTATCACGAGTGATCAAATCAGTATTGGTCGCATTATTATTGGTAGAGTAATTGCCAATCTGACCATAAGCAGTATCGGTCATGAGAGAACTGAGTGTGGCTGTTGCATCAACAGTTAAGGTGAAGATTGGACTTGCAGTTCCTTCATTACCCGCTTGATCTGCAACTTTGACATAGTAATTATATGTGCCAAAACCTAAGATATTCGGTGTATAACTCCATGAAGTCTGACCATTGGTTAATACGATTGAGGTGATTAAAACATTATTCTGATAAAGGTTAATGGTATAACCAGCTTGTACGCCTGCTGTGACCGCCCCAATCAAGGTTGGTGTGGTATCATCCGTCGTTGTATTGTTCCCCATCAATCCAGTAACTGCACCGGAATTATCAATATAATTATTAATATTGGCTGTTTGTGAGGTGGCTATCGTATCAACGATTAAATTGAAGGTGTTGGATATCGGTCCTTGATTGCCTGCAGCATCCATCACACGTGCAGTAAAATCATGACTGCCGTTGCTTAAAATGTTTGTAAATTCAAAAGTCCAATTTAAACCTGTAACGGTTGCAATACCTAAAAAGGTTGAGCCTTCATATATACGCAATACTTCATTCGCACCTAAACCTGTGTTGAGTGTACCGTTTAAAACAGGCAGCGTATCATTGGTATAACTACCTGATCCATAATCACCAGTGTTCATGATGACATCATCTGTAAAACTATTAATGATCGCTTGTTGAGTTGGTGGTGTTGTATCCAATATTAATGTGAAGGCAGCTGACTCAGGTCCTTCATTACCAGCCTGATCGACCACAACAGCGGTATAGGTATAAGTGCCATCTGTTCCTAGCGATAAAGGTAAAGTCCAAGTTGTTCCTGTGACTGAAGCAATACCAACTAAATTGCCGTTATTATCATGGATATGTAAACTTTCTCCTGATGATAATGCAGTATTCAGCGTTCCTTTTAAAAGTGCATGACTATCGTCAGTCGTAGTACCACTCACAAAATCGCCTTGAAATAATCCAACCGTATCATTATAGACAGTAATAGTTGGAACTTCTGTCGGTGCAATCGTATCCACAATCAATTCAAATATATTGGACTGTGCCAGAACACTGTTAAAACTATTCATCACCTCTGCACGATAGCTATAAAGACCATCACTTAAACCTGTGACTTGATAACTCCAAGACGTTTCAAAAACATCAGCTTCTCCCAGTAATATTGATGTACCCAGTACTTGATCAACTTGATAAACCAGCACTTTATCTCCATCATTTAATACTTTTCCAAGAGTTCCCATTAAGAGTGGCGAACTATCGTCTGTTTGACTTCCAGATAAATAATTCCCCATATTGTCGCCATAATCGTCGTTATAGAGGGTAATCGTGATATCTTCTGGCTGTACAGTGGAGTCAACTGTCAGAGTAAATGGCGCTGACGCTAGAGATTCATTACCTGCTTCGTCCGCAACTTTGACTGTATAAGTGTGAGTACTTGGATCTGTTAAGGTTGGTAAATTAAAAAACCAATTTGTGCCACCTGTTGTTGTCGCAACACCAACTAGAATTGTCCCCTCATAAATACGTATTTCATATTCAGGTGGAATTACAGAACTAAGTGTTCCATTGAGTATGGGATTTCTGTCATCTGTTGTTGTACCATTCCCAAAAGTGCCAATAACTGGTCCAGTTAGATCTAAATAACTGGTAATATTTGCGGTTTGTGTTGGCGCCACAGTGTCAACAATTATTCTAAATGCTGGAGACGAAAATACTCCAAGATTCCCCGCCGCATCCGCAACAACTGCCGTATAATTTTTATTGTCACCATTCACTAAACCTGCCACATCAAAGGTCCAAGCTGTGCGACTGGCATTTAAGGTTGCAACACCTATTTGTGTTGTCCCTTCATAAACGAGAACAACGTCGGTTGCAGCCAATGCACCACCGCTGATGGTTCCATTTAATCGAGGCGCTGTATCATCGGTATGTGTGCCACTTGGATAATCTCCAGTATTCGTACCCAAATCATCAGTGAAACTGTCAATAGTTGTGGTCTGTGTGGGTGCAAGCGTATCAATTGTCAGTGTGAAGTTCGCAGAATTAGTTCCATGATTACCTGCCGCATCAACAACGACTGCATAATAAGTATAACTGCCATTGCTCAGTGAAGGTAATTGGAAACTCCATCCTGTTCCTGTAGCATCGACAACAGCAACACCTAGCAGCGTATCACTATCATCATAAATTTCAACAACTTCCCCTAAACTTAAAGCACTACTCAAAGTTCCATTTAAGAGCGGTGTGGTATCATCCGTCGTTGTATTCGTATTGTTATCTCCTTGATAAATACCTATATTATCTGTATAGCTATCAATCATCACGGTTGTCGTTGGTGCAGTGGTATCTACAGTTAATGTAAATGCTGGGGACATTGAACCTGCATTACCTGCAATATCAACAATACGAACAGTATATTGATAGGTCATACCATCATTCAAACCAGATAATGAGTACGTCCAAGTGGTATCACCAGGACTCAATGTAATCGATGCAATCCATGTACCATTTTGATATAACTCAAGAATATCGCCCGCTTGCACTCCTGCTGTGATTGAGCCAATTAATGTCGGGGTAGTATCATTGGTGTTAGTATTATCTCCCATTAATCCTGTGTTAGGATCAACTAAATCAAAATAGCTATTAATAAAAGCATTTTGTGTTGGGGCAGTCGTATCTATTTGTATTACTTGACTATCTGTTGCCCCAATATTACCTGCAACATCCACAATACGAACCTGATAGATATAATCACCATCAGGGCTTAAAACCCGAGGGTCTTGGTAACTCCATGTACCTCCTGTAACGATTAGATTTACCCAATTGATACCATCCACACTTATTTGAACTTGTTCATCTGCTGCCAATGTACCGACAACACCATTCACGGTAATTGATTGGTCATTGGTGATAAAATCCGTCGAACTCGTCCCACTGTCTGTACTGATAGATGTAATATTCAATAAAGTGCTGACTGAAGGTCCTGTTAAATCAACAATCACTATCTGATCATCACTTTGACCAATATTTCCAGCTGCATCAACTACACGTACTTGATAAGTATATTCTCCTTCTAAAAGTGTCCGAGTATCCTCATAATGCCATGTTCCTGCATTTACAGTCAGATCAATCCAATTCAAACCGCCATCAATACTGATTTGTGCAGTTTCACCCACTGCCAAAGTCCCAACCGTACCATTAATTGTCAGACTGGTATCATTGGTAATAAAATCGGTCGTATTCAGTCCAGTATCATCAGTAATCGAAACGATATTAATCGTTGTACTTACTGAAGGTGGTGTTGTATCTATGTTCAATACATATGCATTTGATAAATTCGCTTGATTACCCGCGCCATCTTCTACACGTGCAGTATAGGTGTAGCTTATGCCATCACTTAAACCACTATCATCAAATATCCAAGTTGTGCCAGTACCTGTAATGGTTGCCGTTCCAACTCTAATATTTGTATTACCATCATTTCGATAAATCGCAACGACTTCTGTTGCACCTAAAACGGCACTAATTTCACCTAAAATTTGTGGTGATGTGTCATTACTATATCCAGCGCTATCTATATGACCCGTATTTGGCGCAACATTGTCATTTATACCTGTAATCGTTGCGACTTGTGTTGGCACAATATTGTCAACATAGTTAGTACTGGTACTTGGTCCAGTGTTACCTGAAGCATCGGTGACTGTACCACTCACCGCACCTGTCGGTTGGTTGATCGCAGAGGTCACAGGTCCATAATTACCTGAACTGTCCACCGCTGTGGTGACTATGCTGCCATCTGGATAGCGGATTTCAATGTTGCTGTTTGGCTCAACCGTTCCACTGACGCTTACCGAACCATCTGGATTGCCTGTGACATTGACCACTGGTGCTGCTGGATCAATGTTGTCGACATATTGGGTGCTGGTACTTGGTCCAGTGTTGCCTGAAGCATCAGTGACTGTACCACTCACCGTACCTGTCGGTTGGTTGATCGCAGAGGTCACAGGTCCGTAATTGCCTGAACTGTCCACAGGCGTCGTCACAGTGCTGCCATCTGGATAGCGGATTTCAATGTTGCTGTTTGGTTCAGCCGTGCCACTGACGCTTACCGAACCATCTGGATTGCCTGTGACATTGACCACTGGTGCTGCTGGATCAATGTTGTCAACATATTGGGTGCTGGTACTTGGTCCAGTGTTGCCTGAAGCATCAGTGACTGTGCCACTCACCGTACCTGTCGGTTGGTTGATCGCAGAGGTCACAGGTCCATAATTACCTGAACTGTCCACAGGCGTCGTCACAGTGCTGCCATCTGGATAGCGGATTTCAATGTTGCTGTTTGGCTCAGCCGTTCCACTGACGCTTACCGAACCATCCGGATTGCCTGTGACATTGACCACTGGTGCTGCTGGATCAATGTTGTCAACATATTGGGTGCTGGTACTTGGTCCAGTGTTGCCTGAAGCATCAGTGACTGTACCACTCACCGTACCTGTCGGTTGGTTGATCGCAGAGGTCACAGGTCCGTAATTGCCTGAACTGTCCACAGGCGTCGTCACAGTGCTGCCATCTGGATAGCGGATTTCAATGTTGCTGTTTGGTTCAGCCGTGCCACTGACGCTTACCGAACCATCTGGATTGCCTGTGACATTGACCACTGGTGCTGCTGGATCAATGTTGTCAACATATTGGGTGCTGGTACTTGGTCCAGTGTTGCCTGAAGCATCAGTGACTGTACCACTCACCGTACCTGTCGGTTGGTTGATCGCAGAGGTCACAGGTCCGTAATTACCTGAACTGTCCACAGGCGTCGTCACAGTACTGCCATCTGGATAGCGGATTTCAATGTTGCTGTTTGGCTCAGCCGTTCCACTGACGCTTACCGAACCATCTGGATTGCCTGTGACATTGACCACTGGTGCTGCTGGATCAATGTTGTCAACATATTGGGTGCTGGTACTTGGTCCAGTGTTGCCTGAAGCATCAGTGACTGTGCCACTCACCGTACCTGTCGGTTGGTTGATCGCAGAGGTCACAGGTCCATAATTACCTGAACTGTCCACAGGCGTCGTCACAGTGCTGCCATCTGGATAGCGGATTTCAATGTTGCTGTTTGGCTCAGCCGTTCCACTGACGCTTACCGAACCATCCGGATTGCCTGTGACATTGACCACTGGTGCTGCTGGATCAATGTTGTCAACATATTGGGTGCTGGTACTTGGTCCAGTGTTGCCTGAAGCATCAGTGACTGTACCACTCACCGTACCTGTCGGTTGGTTGATCGCAGAGGTCACAGGTCCGTAATTGCCTGAACTGTCCACAGGCGTCGTCACAGTGCTGCCATCTGGATAGCGGATTTCAATGTTGCTGTTTGGTTCAGCCGTGCCACTGACGCTTACCGAACCATCTGGATTGCCTGTGACATTGACCACTGGTGCTGCTGGATCAATGTTGTCAACATATTGGGTGCTGGTACTTGGTCCAGTGTTGCCTGAAGCATCAGTGACTGTACCACTCACCGTACCTGTCGGTTGGTTGATCGCAGAGGTCACAGGTCCGTAATTACCTGAACTGTCCACAGGCGTCGTCACAGTACTGCCATCTGGATAGCGGATTTCAATGTTGCTGTTTGGCTCAGCCGTGCCACTGACGCTCACCGAACCATCTGGATTGCCTGTGACATTGACCACTGGTGCTGCTGGATCAATGTTGTCAACATATTGGGTGCTGGTACTTGGTCCAGTGTTGCCTGAAGCATCAGTGACTGTACCACTCACCGTACCTGTCGGTTGGTTGATCGCAGAGGTCACAGGTCCGTAATTACCGGAACTGTCCACCGCTGTGGTAACTGTGCTGCCATCTGGATAGCGGATTTCAATGTTGCTGTTTGGCTCAGCCGTGCCACTGACGCTCACCGAACCATCTGGATTGCCTGTGACATTGACCACTGGTGCTGCTGGATCAATGTTGTCAACATATTGGGTGCTGGTACTTGGTCCAGTGTTGCCTGATACTTCAGTAACTGCTCCACTCACCGTACCTGTCGGTTGGTTGATTGCAGAGGTCACCGGTCCATAATTACCGGAACTGTCCACAGGCGTCGTCACAGTACTGCCATCTGGATAGCGGATTTCAATGTTGCTGTTTGGCTCAGCCGTGCCACTGACGCTCACCGAACCATCTGGATTGCCTGTGACATTGACCACTGGTGCTGCTGGATCAATGTTGTCGACATATTGGGTGCTGGTACTTGGTCCAGTGTTGCCTGAAGCATCAGTGACTGTACCACTCACCGTACCTGTCGGTTGGTTGATCGCAGAGGTCACAGGTCCATAATTACCTGAACTGTCCACAGGCGTCGTCACAGTGCTGCCATCTGGATAGCGGATTTCAATGTTGCTGTTTGGCTCAGCCGTTCCACTGACGCTTACCGAACCATCTGGATTGCCTGTGACATTGACCACTGGTGCTGCTGGATCAATGTTGTCAACATATTGGGTGCTGGTACTTGGTCCAGTGTTACCTGAAGCATCGGTGACTGTACCACTCACCGTACCTGTCGGTTGGTTGATTGCAGAGGTCACAGGTCCATAATTACCTGAACTGTCCACCGCTGTGGTGACTGTGCTGCCATCTGGATAGCGGATTTCAATGTTGCTGTTTGGTTCAGCCGTGCCACTGACGCTTACCGAACCATCTGGATTGCCTGTGACATTGACCACGGGTGCTGCTGGATCAATGTTGTCGACATATTGGGTGCTGGTACTTGGTCCAGTGTTGCCTGAAGCATCAGTGACTGTACCACTCACCGTACCTGTCGGTTGGTTGATCGCAGAGGTCACAGGTCCGTAATTGCCTGAACTGTCCACAGGCGTCGTCACAGTGCTGCCATCTGGATAGCGGATTTCAATGTTGCTGTTTGGTTCAGCCGTGCCACTGACGCTTACCGAACCATCTGGATTGCCTGTGACATTGACCACTGGTGCTGCTGGATCAATGTTGTCAACATATTGGGTGCTGGTACTTGGTCCAGTGTTGCCTGAAGCATCAGTGACTGTACCACTCACCGTACCTGTCGGTTGGTTGATCGCAGAGGTCACAGGTCCGTAATTACCGGAACTGTCCACCGCTGTGGTAACTGTGCTGCCATCTGGATAGCGGATTTCAATGTTGCTGTTTGGCTCAGCCGTGCCACTGACGCTCACCGAACCATCTGGATTGCCTGTGACATTGACCACTGGTGCTGTTGGGGCAGTTGTAGTATTGATAGCAAAGTTGGGACCAACACCACCAATACCAACATTACCTGTAATATCTGTAAAACTTCCTGCAATCACACTAATTTTATTATTGCTTGCCAAGAAATTTGCGTTGGGTGTGAAAATGGCTGTCCAAGTTAGACCACCATCATTACTGCTTACTGGACTTAACGTCCCATTTGATACCAAGATATCATCATTACCAAAGTTTTTTACGATCTCACTAAAACTAAAAGTTACAAGCGCTGATTCACCTATAGTTAGAATCGTATCACTCATACTAATAATGACTGTTGGTGCTGTACTATCTACTATTACTACCGCAGGCGGACTAACATTTCCCGATGCATCTACAGCGGTCACTTTAAGCGCTGTACCATCTGGAATAGGTGTTGTTGGTGTAAATGTAAATTTACCGTCTGATCCTGCTGTTGTAGTACCAATGACTTTACCTGAACTATCAGTAATATTTACCGTACTTCCTGCTTCTGCTGTCCCTGTAATTGGACTACCGTCTGTAGGATCAACGATGGGTTGAGCTGGTGCAGTACTATCAACAATCACTTGCGCAGGCGGACTAACATTTCCCGATGCATCTACAGCCGTCACTTTAAGCGCTGTACCATCTGGAATAGGGGTTGTTGGTGTAAATGTAAATTTACCGTCTGGTTCTGCTGTTGTAGTACCGATGACTTTACCTGAACTATCAGTAATATTTACTGTACTTCCTGCTTCTGCTGTTCCTGTAATTGGGCTACCGTCTGTAGGATTAACGATGGGTTGAGCAGGTGCAGTGCTATCCACAATGACTTGCGCAGGCGGACTAACATTTCCCGAGGCATCTACAGCCGTCACTTTTAGCGCTGTACCATCTGGAATAGGGGTTGTTGGTGTAAATGTAAATTTGCCATCTGGTCCTGCTGTTGTTGTCCCGATGACTTTACCTGAACTATCAGTAATATTTACTGTACTTCCTGCTTCTGCTGTCCCTGTAATTGGACTACCGTCTGTAGGATCAACGATGGGTTGAGCGGGTGCAGTGCTATCCACAATGACTTGCGCAGGCGGACTAACATTTCCCGAGGCATCTACAGCTGTTACTTTAAGCGCTGTACCATCTGGAATAGGGGTTGTTGGTGTAAAAGTAAATTTACCGTCCGGTCCTGCTGTTGTAGTACCGATGACTTTACCTGAACTATCAGTAATATTTACTGTGCTTCCTGCTTCTGCTGTTCCTGTAATTGGACTACCGTCTGTAGGATTAACGATGGGTTGAGCAGGTGCAGTGCTATCCACAATCACTTGCGCAGGCGGACTAACATTTCCAGATGCATCTACAGCCGTCACTTTAAGCGCTGTACCATCTGGGATAGGCGTTGTTGGTGTAAATGTAAATTTACCGTCCGGTCCTGCTGTTGTTGTCCCGATGACTTTACCTGCACTATCAGTAATATTTACCGTACTTCCTGCTTCTGCTGTTCCTGTAATTGGACTACCGTCTGTAGGATTAACGATGGGTTGAGCGGGTGCAGTACTATCCACAATGACTTGCGCAGGCGGACTGACATTTCCCGAGGCATCTACAGCCGTCACTTTTAGCGCTGTATCATCTGGAATAGGTGTTGTTGGTGTAAAAGTAAATTTGCCATCTGCTCCTGCTGTTGTTGTCCCGATGACTTTACCTGAACTATCAGTAATATTTACTGTACTTCCTGCTTCTGCTGTTCCTGTAATTAAACGACCATTAGTCGAATGAACAAGAGGCTGATTGGGTGGAGTCACATCTCCATTTTTTTTATCACTGGATGAATCGTTATTGGCTATAGCAGCAATAGCACCTATACCTAAAGCACCACCAATCACCCAAGGTAGAATCTCAATATTTACATCATGATATAGAAGTGGTTCTATATCATTGATAGAAATATAGTTTACAGTTTCTAAAACATCTTGTGTTTGATTTAATTCCAACAAAAATAATTTATTCTGGTCATCTTTTAAAACAATGTCATTATCTGAATGGGTAGCAAAAAAATTCTCAATTGAAATTTTCTCACCACTTTTTAATAGAATGACCAATGCATTTCCCACTCTTTCTGTTGATGCAATATCTTCTTTTTTCACATTAATAATAACAACTGAATTTTCAACCAACTTCACATCGGTTGAGCCCTTTAAGTCTAAAACCTGGTGAGTTTCTTTAGAAACTATTTGAATATTTAACATAATTTTTTCCCTTTATAATTTCATTAAATGTTTTGAATTTCATGTTTTTATTTGCAACGTTTTTGAGAGCACTTTTAATTGAATTGAACTATTTTTTAGTATTTTATTATTGAAATATAAAACGCACTAAACAAAATAACTAATATAAAAAGTCACAACATATACCCATGTTTTTTAATGATTTTATAAAAAAAATTAATCAAAAATTAAATAAAATAATTTAAATCAATATTTTTCAACATTTTATTATTTATTGTTTTTATCAAATTTAATAATCTATTAAATTAAATAATCATCATTATAAAATACATTCAAACATTAACAATAAATAGAACACAATATATAGAGTTAATGCAAACCACAACACATTAAATAAATAGTTAAATTCAAATATTCTAAGTATGAAATGCTAAAAAATATAAGTTTACTTTTGAACAAACATTCATCTTTTTTATTCCCAACATCTTGTCACAGATGAGCAAAAGAATTTCGACGCCTATATCTATAATTTTGTTGTTCTTTGAAAATGAAGTTTTTAGGATATTTCTAAAAGTGGTGAAGCTTTTTCAATCATGAAAGGTTAATCATTGTTTAACTAATGCCTAAGCCTTTAGGCTAATATTTAAAATAAAATACTAAAATTTATACAAGATTAACCCATTTTAAATGCTTAGTATAAAAACGCTAAACTCTAACTTATTTCAATTCAGTGGATGATTCGCATGGAAATACGTGATCAAATTATTCTTGTTACGGGTGGTGCACGTGGCTTAGGTCTTGCCATTACTCGTGCTTTAATACGAGAAGGTGCAAGGGTTGTTGTAAACTATTTCAATAGCGAAGAATCCGCACAACAACTTGCCAGAGAACATGCTGAACAAGTATTTATTTACAAGGCAGATGTGACTGACGAAGAGCAAGTGAACTTGATGTTCAAAAAAGCTAAATTGCATTATGGGCATGCCATTACTTCAGTCATTAATAATGCACTTTTATCTTTTAAATTTGATGGAGACTTACGTCCTAAAGTCGAAGCGCTGAGTTGGCATAGCATGCAACAGCAATTAGATAGTGCTGTTAAAGCAGCTTTAAATACAACTCAAGCTGCCTTAGAAGATATGAAGAAAGATCATTTTGGTCGTATTATTAATATTGGAACAAACCTCGTACAAAATCCTGTGGTTCCATATCATGATTATACAGCAGCGAAAGCAGCACTTTTGGCTTTTACTCGAACAACATCACATGATCTTGGACAGTATGGAATCAATGTCAATATGCTTTCAGGTGGTCTATTACGTAAGACTGATGCCAGTAGTGCAACACCAGATCAAGTCTTTGACTTAATTGCTGCATCGACACCATTACAAGAAGTCACAACCCCTGAGCAGTTTGCAGATGCAATATTGTTATTTTTATCGCCTTGGTCTAGAGCAGTGACAGGACAAAACCTCATCGTTGACGGTGGCTTAGTCAAAGGTTAATGATATAGCGAAGATTGAAGCAAATAAAATAAACAGTTAAAACAAAAATGAGAGCCTTTAGACTCTCATTTTTTAGATCATTTTTGAAATACCGGGATTAAGCCAAACCTTTCTTTTTCAATACATCAAGCATTGTTGAACCGAGTTCAGCAGGACTGCGCGTATATGCCATGCCTGCTTTTTCAAATGCAGCAAATTTCTCTTCAGCAGTACCTTTACCACCAGAGATAATCGCACCAGCATGTCCCATACGTTTACCCTTAGGCGCAGTAACACCAGCAATATAACCCACCACTGGTTTAGTGACATTTGACTGGATATACTCAGCAGCTTCTTCTTCCGCAGAACCACCAATCTCACCAATCATGATGATTGCTTCAGTTTGTGGATCTTCTTGGAAAAGTTTTAAGCAGTCAATTTGGTTCATACCCGGAATTGGGTCACCACCGATACCGATACAAGTCGACTGACCTAGACCAAGCTTGGTTGTTTGTGCAACTGCTTCATAAGTCAATGTACCAGAACGTGAAATAATCCCGATTTTACCTGGCTGATGGATATGACCTGGCATGATCCCGATCTTACATTCACCCGGTGTGATAATCCCTGGACAGTTAGGACCGATTAAACGTGCATTATTACCATAAGTTTCAAGGTAACGTTTTGCTTTAAGCATGTCTAAAGTCGGTACGCCTTCAGTGATCACAACGATCAATTCAATACCTGAATCAATCGCTTCAACGATTGAGTCCAATACAAATGGAGCTGGAACATAGATCGAGGTTGCATTAGCACCTGTCTCTTTTACTGCTTCACGCATCGTATTAAATACAGGCAAACCGATATGCGTTTGACCACCTTTACCTGGTGTTACACCACCAACAACTTTTGTGCCGTATGCAATTGATTGCTCAGAATGGAATGTACCATTTTTACCCGTAAAGCCTTGTACCAATACTTTTGTGTCTTTATTTACTAATACGCTCATGATTGATACTCCTTACGCTTTCACTGCAGCAACAACTTTTTCTGCCGCATCGGCTAAACCGTTTGCAGAAATTAATTTTAAACCTGATTCATCAAGTAATTTTGCACCTAACTCTGCATTGTTCCCTTCTAAACGAACAACCACAGGCACAGTTACATTTACTTCTTGAACCGCTGCAATAATCGCTTCAGCAATCATGTCACAACGAACAATACCACCGAAGATATTGATCAATACACCTTGTACTGAACTATCTGAAAGAATGATTTTGAAAGCTTCAATAACACGATCTTTCGTTGCACCACCACCTACATCAAGGAAGTTAGCAGGTTGACCACCGTACAGTTTGATAATGTCCATGGTCGCCATCGCAAGACCTGCACCATTCACCATACAACCAATATTACCTTCTAATGCAACATAGTTTAGATCAAATTCAGATGCTTTTAGCTCACGTTCATTTTCTTGAGATTTGTCGCGCATTGCAGCAATCTCAGGTAAACGATATAACGCATTTGAATCGATGCCAACTTTTGCATCTACACACAAAATTTCACCATTTTCACGAACTGAAAGTGGGTTAATTTCAAACAATGCAAAATCATTTTCAACAAATGCTTTATATGCACCCGTCATAATCGTTACAAACTGATTGATTTGTTTGTCTTTAAGCCCCAATTGGAAGCCAACATCACGTGCTTGGAAAGGCAATAAACCTACCAATGGATCAACTTCAACTTTAATAATTTTTTCTGGTGTTTCTTCTGCAACTTTTTCGATTTCCACACCACCCTCAGTCGACGCCATAAAGGTCACGCGACGGCTAGAACGATCGACAACTGCACCGAGGTACAATTCACGCTCTACTGGGTATACATCTTCACAAACAAGAATACTATTTACAGGCTGACCATTTGCATCAGTTTGATAGGTGACTAATCGCGTACCTAATAAATTTTTTGCGTATTCAGCTGCTTCTTCTTTTGACTTAACAACTTTCACACCACCCGCTTTACCACGACCACCTGCATGAACTTGGGCTTTCATCACCGCGAATTTGCCACTAATCTGGTCAAATGCTGCTGATGCCTCTTCTGGAGTAGTGATTAAAATGCCTTCTTGAACTGGCATACCATATTTTTTCAACAGCGCTTTCGCTTGATACTCATGTAGATTCATCTTTTACCTTTTACTACTTTTCACATTGTTATGACACACCAATACCTAGACTTCCATCACAATAACTATTGGCATTTATTAAAAATTGTTGTTGTATTCTTAGATGATTATTCAATTAAAAACAACCATCAAAAGTAAAAAGAGCGGTCGAAACCGCTCTTTTTTGTTTTATTTACGTTTACGTTGGATGGCGTGAATCGCACGACCATCAACTGCAAGAGCAGCTTCGTGAACGACTTCTGAATATGTTGGGTGACCGAAAGTCATCAATTGTAAATCTTCTACAGAAGATACAAACTCAAGCGCAATCATACCTTGGTGTACGATGTCTGAAGCGCCAGAACCGATGATATGCATACCCAATAAACGATCTGTTTTAGCATCCGCAACGAATTTCACAAAACCTGCTGATTCATTTGCAGCTAAAGCACGACCATTCACAGCAAACGGGAATTGACCAGTTTTAACTTCATGACCTTTTTCTTTAGCCTGTTCTTCAGTTAAACCTACCCAAGCCGCTTCAGGATGTGTATAGATCACAGAAATAATGGTGTCATAGTTTACTTGTGCAGCATGACCGTGCATTCGCTCAACAGCCATTACACCTTCTTCCATTGCTTTATGTGCAAGCATTGGACCACGCACCAAGTCACCAATCGCATATACACCATCAACAGATGTTGCACACCAATCGTTTACTTCAACCAAACCACGCTCAGTCAATTTAATGCCTGAATCTTCAGCCAACAAACCTTCTGCATATGCTTTACGACCCACACAAACAATCAATTTGTCAAAAGTTTGAGTTTTGTCTTCACCAGCTTGGTTGTACTGAACAGTCACTTCACGACCGTTGATTTCAGTACCAGAAACTTTAGCGCCAATACGAATATCTAAACCTTGTTTCGTTAAAAGTTTTTGATAATCTTTTGCCAAAGCTTTGTCCGCCATTGGTAAAAATGTATCTAATGCTTCAAACACAACAACTTCAGAACCCAGACGACGCCATACTGAACCAAGTTCTAGACCAATTACACCAGCACCAATCACACCTAAACGCTTAGGTACTTCTTGGAATTCAAGTGCACCAGTAGAGTCAACAATTAAGTCTTCATCTACTTTTGCAACTGGAATATTTACAGGAACAGAACCAGTCGCAAGAATCACATATTTAGGCTCTAAAACTTGAACGTCACCACCTTCTAATGGTGTAAATTCAACTTTTTTACCCGCAAGTAATTTACCAGTACCTTGTAACCATTCGATGCCGTTTCCTTTAAGGAGCTGAGCAACACCGCCAGTTAAATTGTCAACAACTTTGTCTTTACGAGCAAGAAGCTTTTGAAGATCAAGTTGTACATTTTCAACTGAGATTCCGTGTACATCTAAGCCATGAAGTGTGTCTTCATAGTGATGTGAAGAATCTAATAATGCTTTAGAAGGAATACATCCTACATTCAAGCAAGTACCACCTAAAGATGGCTTACCTTTGTGTACACGTTTTTCGATACACGCAACTTTAAAACCAAGTTGTGCAGCGCGAATTGCCGCTTCATAACCACCTGGTCCACCGCCGATTACAACAAGATCAAACTGTTGAGACATGCTTATCTCCAAGAACAAGCCTAGAGGATCGCCCTAAGCTTGTGATGTTATTCTAAAGAATTAAAGGTCAAGGATAAGTTTAGCTGGCTCTTCAAGTAACTCTTTAACCGTTACCAAGAAACCAACAGCTTCTTTACCATCAATCATACGATGGTCATAAGAAAGCGCTAAATACATCATTGGAAGAATTTCAACTTGACCATTCACTGCCATAGGACGCTCTTGGATCTTGTGCATACCTAAGATTGCAGTTTGTGGTTGGTTCAAAATAGGCGTTGAAAGTAATGAACCGAAAGTACCACCGTTGGTAATTGTGAACGTACCACCAGTCATTTCTTCGATAGACAATTTACCTTCACGTGCTTTAGCAGCATATGCACCAATACCAGATTCAACTTCAGCATAGTTCATGCGGTCAGTATCACGAAGAACTGGAACAACAAGACCACGATCAGAAGAAACCGCAACACCGATATCATAATAACCATGATAGATGATGTCATCGCCATCAATTGATGCATTTACAGCTGGATAACGTTTAAGCGCTTCAGTACAAGCTTTAACGAAGAATGACATAAAGCCTAGACGTGCACCATGACGTTTTTCGAAAGCATCTTTGTATTGCTTACGCATTTCCATGATTGGCTTCATGTTCACTTCGTTAAACGTTGTCAACATTGCAGTTTGCTGAGTTGCAGCAAGAAGGCGCTCAGCAACACGTTTACGTAAACGCGTCATTGGAACACGTTTCTCGATACGCTCACCTACAGCAACACTCAATGGGGTTGCAGGAGCAGCAGCTGGTTTAGTTTGATGATTGGCAACATCTTCTTTGGTGATGCGACCACCACGACCAGTACCATCAACATCTGCAGCAGCAATACCTGTTTCAGTAAGTGCTTTACGTACTGCAGGTGCTTGATCTTGCACTTGAGCACGCTCAACAACAGGTGCATTACCTGCTTGAGTTTGTGCAGCAGCTTGCTCAACTTTCTCTTCAGATTGAACTGCTTGAGTTTGAGCTGCACCAGAAACTGCACCCTCTTCAAATGTTGCGATTACTTCAGCAGAAAGAACTGTATCACCTTCATTTTTGATGATTGCAGAAATAGAACCATCAGCAGGAGCAACAACTTCTAAAACAACTTTATCCGTTTCAATATCACAGATCACTTCATCACGTGATACTGCTTCACCTGGTTGTTTGTGCCAAGTTGCGATTGTTCCGTCAGCAACTGACTCTGGGAACACAGGTGCTTTAATTTCGGTTGCCATTATTTAGATTCTCCTGATTGATCAGCCACGATCGCTAAAGCGTCATTTACGAGCTGAGCTTGTTGTTTTGCATGCAAATATGGTGAGCCACATGCAGGTGCAGCTGAAGCTTCGCGTCCTGCATAGCTAATTTGAACTTGTAGACCAGATTTCATTACACCTTCATATAAACGAGGAGCAATGAACAACCATGCGCCTTGGTTTTTCGGTTCTTCTTGACACCAAACGAGTTCTTTCACGTTTGGATAAGTAGCAAGAACTTCTGCAAGACGTTTTTCTGGGTACGGATATAACTGTTCAACACGTACAACTGCAATGTTCAAGTTTTCTTCACGACGTTTTTCAAGTAAGTCGTAATAAACTTTACCACCACAAAGTACAACACGTGTTACATCTTGTTTGTTGATTTGATCCACTTCATCAATCACAGTCTGGAACGTACCAGCTGCAAGCTCATCTAAAGTAGATGTTGCAAGTTTGTGACGAAGTAATGATTTAGGCGAAGTCACAATCAACGGTTTACGGATTGGACGTACCGCTTGACGACGCATTGCATGGAAAATCTGTGCAGGTGTTGTTGGTGTAATCACTTGCATGTTTTCTTCAGCACATAACTGTAAGAAACGTTCAAGACGTGCAGATGAATGCTCTGGACCTTGACCTTCGAAACCATGTGGAAGAAGAAGTGTTAAACCACAAACACGCTCCCATTTGGTTTCACCAGATGAGATAAATTGGTCAATTACCACTTGCGCACAGTTTGCAAAGTCACCGAACTGAGCTTCCCAAATCACTAAGCTTTTTGGCAATGTAGTTGCATAACCATATTCGAATGCAAGAACCGCCATTTCAGACAATAATGAGTCATAAATTGCAGTACGTGGCTGGTTTTCTTTGATATGACAAAGTGGGATGTAAACAGAACCATCAACTTGGTTATGTAGTTTTGCATGTCGGTGTGAGAATGTACCACGACCAACGTCTTCACCTGTCAAACGAACCAAATAACCATCATCAAGAATAGAAGCATACGCTAGAGTTTCTGCTGCACCCCAGTTGAGTGGCATTTCACCTGTTTGCATTTTAAAGCGATCATCAATTACTTTTGAAACTTGGCGTTGCATCACGAAGCCTTCTGGAAGCTCACGCATTTTTGTACCAAGTTCTTTTAAACGCTCAATCGGGAATGTTGTATCCCAATCATCGGTATAGTCATGACCAAGGTATGGTGTCCAATCAACAAACATTTTTTTGTTTGGCTCAAGCACCAATGCATTTGCAACGTGATTTCCTGCTTCAAGATCTTCACGGTATTTTTCAACCATCGCATCAGCAGATGCACGGTCTAATACTTTTTCTTGTACCAATTGGTCAGCATAAAGCGTACGGGTCGTCGGCTTTTTGCTAATAACTTGATACATCATCGGTTGAGTTGCTGCTGGCTCATCTGCTTCGTTGTGTCCACGACGACGGTAACAGAACATGTCAATCACAACATCTTTACGGAATGTATGACGGAAATCATGTGCCAATTGAGAAACAAACAATACTGCTTCAGGATCATCACCATTGACATGGAAGATCGGTGCCTGAATCATTTTAGCGATATCAGTACAGTATTCTGTTGAACGCGCATCACGTGGATCAGAGGTTGTGAAACCCACTTGGTTGTTCACTACAATGTGAACTGTACCACCTACGGTATAACCACGAGTTTGTGACATTTGGAAGGTTTCTTGGTTGACACCTTGACCTGCAAATGCAGCATCACCGTGAACAATCACTGGCAATACGTCATCACCACCAATGTCTTTACGACGGACTTGGCGAGCACGTACAGAACCTTCAACAACAGGTCCAACGATTTCTAAATGTGATGGGTTAAATGCCAAAGCCAAGTGAACTTCACCACCAGGTGTCATTACATTTGAAGAGAAACCTTGATGGTATTTTACGTCGCCTGAACCTTTTTTATTCAGTGCTTTACCTTCAAACTCACCAAATAAATCAGCAGGGTTTTTACCCATGATATTGACAAGTAAGTTTAAACGACCACGGTGAGGCATACCAATAACGACTTCTTTACAACCTACAGAACCTGCACGTTGAATCAGTTCGTTTACCATAGGAATGAAAGATTCACCACCTTCCACACCGAAACGCTTAGCACCAACATATTTATTGCCAAGGAATTTTTCTAAACCTTCAGCCGCTGTTAAGCGTTCAAGTACATGTTTCTTTTGATCTGCTGAAAAGCCAAATTGACCACGCGCACTTTCAAGGCGTTGTTGAATCCAACGTTTTTCTTTTGTGTCAACGATGTGCATATATTCTACACCAATAGAAGCACAATACGTCGCTTCCATTGCGTTAACCATTTCACCTAAAGTGGCTTCAGTTTTACCAATCGCCAAGTTACCCGCATTAAAAACCGTATCTAAATCAGACTTGGTTAAACCATGGGCAGCAAGGTCTAAATCAGGCACGTCTTCGCGTTTAGCCAAACCAAGTGGATCAAGTTTTGCTTTTTGATGACCACGGTTACGATATGCTGCAATCAGTTGCAATACACCGATTTGACGACGTTCATGCTCAGTACTTACTTCGCTTTGAACCACTGGCTGAACACGACTTGAATTACGACCTAATAATAAGAATTGCTCACGAATATTTCCGTGTGGTTGGTCGCCTTTAGGGAATTTATCGAAATATTGACGCCAATCCTCACCTACTGAGGTTGGAGAAGAAAGGTACTGTTCGTAAAGCTCTTCAATATACGCTGCGCTGTCAGCGGAAAGTTCAGTATCAAGACGCAATGCGTCAGCAACTTCTTGCATTTGTGGACCCATTTCCTATTGCAAAAACATTAGAGGGTGCTTTTTAAGCACTCCCATGATTGATAATGCCAAATCGGTAAATTGACATTCACCCATCAGGTACTAATGACCATGGGGCGTTATAAACATTAGCTTATTACTAATGCATACAATGAATCATAACGCCTTCATTGGCATCATCACTCACTTATATACTCAACCGAGGCTGAGCAATTTTTTGCAAATCGACTTAGAAAAAACAAAAGACTTTTTGCTTTTTCTAAAGCGGTTCTAAACGGCATCTATAAAAAAGATTTATAAACCGATCTGAGTCACACTTATGTTGAAAAAATGTACCAAAAACAAAGTCACTTTTTCACATATAGTGGTTTGTTAAATCGTAACATGATCTGCCACTTCAATTGATTTTTTTGACACATACCATCTATAAATTAGCGAAATACATACAAGAAATAATCAATTATTATCCCTCCATTTATATCGGGTCAGTTGTTCTGTTTTCAACGCTTTTATCGCAAATCATCACAATAAAAAACAACATTCTCCTTTCCTGCTCTCTCCTCAATGAATTTGCATAAAAAAAAGAGCGCACATCTAGGATGTGCGCTCTTTATTGACGTCGTATTAACCTGCTTGGTCAAGCAACATGCTACGGATATGACCGATTGCTTTTGTTGGGTTTAAACCTTTAGGGCATACAGATACGCAGTTCATGATTCCTTTACAACGGAACAATGAGAATGGGTCATCAAGACGTGATAAACGGTCTTGAGTTGCTGTATCACGAGAGTCAATGATAAAGCGATACGCATTCAATAATGCTGAAGGACCCAAGAATTTATCCGGGTTCCACCAGAATGATGGGCATGAAGTTGAACAACATGCACAAAGAATACATTCATACAAACCATTTAAGTGTTCACGCTCTTCTGGAGATTGTAAACGCTCTTTAGGTGGCGCAGGTTGGTTATTGATCAGGAATGGCTGAATTTTGTCATACTGATCGTAGAACTGATTCATATCCACAACTAAATCTTTAACCACTGGCAAACCAGGTAATGGACGAATGACGATTTTTTCAGGTAAATCGTTCAAGTTCCATAAGCAAGCAAGACCGTTTTTACCATTGATGTTCACACCATCAGAACCGCAAATACCTTCGCGGCAAGAACGACGGAATGTCAATGATTCGTCTTGAACTTTCAATGCTAGAAGTGCATCAAGCAACATACGATGCTTATCTGTCAACTCTAGTTTAAAAGTTTGCATATACGGCGCTTTATCCTTATCAGGATCATAGCGGTAGATTTCGAACGTACGAGTACCTCTACTCATCTTATCTCTCCCGATTAGAATGTACGTGGTTTAGGTTCAATTGGGTCTACAGACAATGGGCTGTAACGTACAGGTTTGTATTCAAGATGATTATCTGCTGAATACCATAACGTATGTTTCATCCACTCATCATCACGGCGACCATATGAATAGTGCTCATCATCAGCAGGCAATTCATAATCCACAACTGTGTGTGCACCACGACATTCTTTACGCGCAGCAGCAGAAATCAAGGTTGCTTTTGCGACTTCATATAAGTTTTCAACTTCTAAAGCTTCAATACGTGCTGTATTAAATACTTTTGATTTGTCTTTCAAATGAATGTTACGTACACGTGGTTCAATCGCAAGGATTTGTTTAACACCCTCATCAAGCAATGCTTGAGTACGGAATACACCTGCGTGGTCTTGAACGATGTCACGAATCGCATCTGCAACTTCTTGGGCATTTTCACCAGAAGTTGAATCATCTAAATGACGAATACGCTTCAAAGTGTTTTCAAGCACATCATTTGGAAGTGGTTGATAATCATCACCGTGGTGTTTTGTCACATAATCAATGATGTGCTCACCTGCAGCTTTACCGAATACAACCAAGTCAAGAAGTGAGTTAGTACCCAGACGGTTTGCACCATGTACAGATACACATGAACATTCACCAATTGCATAGAACCCTTTTACAGGTACTGTGTAATTCATTGTGCCATTGGTTGTATATTCATTGGCTGCTTTATCAAATCCAGCATAGAAGCCTGGTTCATTTTTAGCTGCTTCAGGAATAACCACTTGACCATGAATATTCGTTGGAATACCACCCATTTGATAATGGATTGTTGGTACCACTGGAATAGGCTCTTTGGTAATATCCACGTTGGCAAATTTCTTACCAATTTCGAATACTGAAGGTAAACGTTTCATGATCGTGTCCGCACCTAAGTGCGTCATATCAAGAAGAATATAGTCACCTTTAGGACCACAACCACGACCTTCTTTGATTTCTTGGTCCATTGAACGTGATACGAAGTCACGTGGTGCCAAGTCTTTCAAAGTTGGTGCATAACGCTCCATGAACGGTTCGCCGTCTTTGTTACGAAGGATTGCACCTTCACCACGACAACCTTCAGTCAACAATACACCCGCACCAGCAACACCCGTTGGGTGGAATTGCCAGAATTCCATATCTTGTAATGGAATACCAGCACGTGCAGCCATACCTAGACCATCACCCGTATTGATATAAGCATTGGTAGATGCTCGGTAAACACGACCAGCACCACCCGTAGCGAATAAAGTTGCTTTTGCTTGAAATACTGCAATCTTGCCTGTTTCTTGGTCAATTGCAGTTACACCAAGTACATCACCTGCTTCGTTACGAATTAAATCCAATGCGATCCACTCAACAAAGAATTGAGTACCCATTTTCACATTGCTTTGATACAGCGTATGAAGAAGCGCATGACCTGTACGGTCAGCAGCAGCACATGCACGAGGAACTGGTTTTTCACCATAGTTCGCAGAGTGACCACCAAAGGGACGTTGATAAATTGTACCGTCAGCGTTACGGTCAAATGGCATACCTAGGTGTTCAAGTTCATAAACAACTTTAGGTGCTTCACGACACATGAACTCGATTGCATCTTGGTCACCTAACCAGTCAGAACCTTTTACTGTGTCATAAAAGTGATAGTGCCAGTTATCATCTTGCATATTACCAAGTGATGCACCGATACCACCTTGTGCCGCAACAGTATGAGAACGTGTTGGGAATACTTTAGTTAGCACTGCAACTTTCAAACCTGCTTGAGCAAGTTGATATGAAGCACGCATACCTGAACCACCACCACCAACGATGACTGCATCGAAGAACTGGCTTGGAATATTTGAATAATCTTCTTTAGGGGTTAAAGCGCCCATGACATCTTCCTATCAATTCGCCCAAAAAATCTGGATTGCCCAGATCGCATATGCAATTACAGCAATAATCACTGCTGAAGTTAACACGATGCGTAAACCTGAAGCTGAAGGCCCCATTTGACGAGTAGTCACATAGTCAGTGAATACTTGCCACATGCCAATCCAAGCATGCGCAACAAGAGATAAGACTGCCAATAAAGATAAAATCTTCATTGGAAGTGTCATCATAAAGCCGAACCATTGCTCATAGTTAAATCCGCCATTGCACAGAATCCAACCTAATACCACAACAGTATAAACAGCTAGAACAACAGCACTTACGCGTTGGATATACCAATCACGAGAACCTGACCCCGTTAAACCTGTAGCACTTTTCATTAGAGAACAATCCATACGAATGATGCGATAATTGCTATCACAGCCAAGATTAATGCAATAGTTGCTGCTACGCGACCACTTTGCAACTCTTCAGCAAAACCTAGGTCAGCAAGTAGATGCTTAATACCCATAATGAAATGGAATAATAAACCAGCGACAAATACCCATACGATGAAGCGTACAACGAAGCCACCAAAGATTGCTTGAACTTGAGCAAAACCTTCAGGCGAAGACAAAGACTTGTCTAAAAGCCACAAAAGTACCGGTACGAGTAAAAATACGATGACACCTGAAAGACGGTGTAGAATTGATGCAATAGCCACAGGGGATTTTAAGTTTACATCTAAAACTTGACCCATGGACAAATTGACAGGTCTGTTGCTTTTCACAGCGGGCATCCTGTAAGTAAAAACTCCATCCGGAGTTTGTTGGAATTAATTCGAAGGAAAGCTAGCATTGTCAGACAAGTTAAATTGTCTGAACTTTAAACGACACTGAATTATAAAACGTGAACAGTCAAATTACAAACTGTCGGAATTGGCTTTTTCTTTAAAAAACACTCAAATAAGAATCATTTACATTCATTTGTAAGCTTATATCAATATTTTAAATCAAGCATTTAGCGCTATCCCTTTATTTTTTATGATTTTTAAACATAATACTTTTCGACATCATAATGGTGGATATTATTTTCATAAATTTAGACTAAAGCACAACAATACGGACAAAAGCGTCCTCTCCTACCCTTATCCTAGAATTTTAAATTCTGTATTCAATTTAACCCTATACAGATACCCATTATGTCGCTTCTAAATATCGCTTTATTTTCATTTTTAATGGTCATTATTTTATTCTGTGATTTAATTTAAAGCTTTACAATAAGAAAGAACGACTTAGTTTGTGAATAATTCAATTTTGACTGCTCAATATTGCGCACATTTGCTTGTTTTAACAACATGTAAAACCTGATTTAACGGTTGTTTTGGGTGTTTTTTGTACCAAAAACTAGATTGCAAAAACTATTTTTTAATCAATTAAGCACTAAAATGAAAATAAATATTTCATCATTTCATTTGGATGCTTTTCATACTGCCATTACATTAAAAGCTATGTAAGTCGTGAAATTTAGAAGTTTTTAAAACATGGAATCTAAGGAATTTGGCTTACAAAAACATCAAAATATTGGTCTAAAATGCCATTTCCTGTCTAGCAATCCTAATTATTTTTCTGCACCTAACTCTGAATTTACCTTATTATACTGACCGACTCTGAAATTTGATGCTCAATCTAACTGGTTAAAGTTGGACTAACTGTAGATGAAAACATGACTTTTTCATCCATAAGTATAATTGACAAAATTTCAGTACTCACTAAGCTAAATAGCAATTTTTGATCCGTCTGACTTGTGCATTACAAGATGACTAAGCAAGTTAGATAAAATATCCACCAGGACAGGAGATCTATTGAATGTCTGCAGCAACTGGCAAGAAAGCCGTTCTAGAGCTTGATGGCAAAAAAATTGAATTACCAATTTACAGCGGCACATTGGGCCCAGATGTAATCGACGTTAAGGATGTGTTGGCTTCAGGTCACTTTACTTTTGATCCTGGTTTTATGGCGACAGCTTCTTGCGAGTCTAAAATCACTTTCATCGATGGTGATAAAGGCGTTCTTTTACACCGTGGCTATCCTATTGCTCAACTTGCGACTCAAGCTTCTTACTTAGAAACTTGCTATTTATTGTTAAGCGGTGAGCTTCCAACTGCTGAACAAAAATCAGACTTCGAAAACAAAGTCCGCAACCACACTATGGTTCATGACCAAGTAAGCCGTTTCTTCAATGGTTTCCGTCGTGATGCTCATCCAATGGCTGTGATGTGTGGTGTTGTTGGTGCGTTATCTGCGTTCTATCACAATGGTTTTGACGTTGAAAACGTAGATCACCGTGAAATCACTGCAGTTCGTTTAGTTGCTAAAATTCCTACTTTAGCTGCTTGGACTTACAAATATACTATCGGTCAACCGTTCGTATATCCACGTAACGATTTAAGCTATGCTGAAAACTTCTTATACATGATGTTTGCTACTCCAGCAGATCGTGACTATAAAGTTAACCCTATTCTTGCTAAAGCAATGGACCGTATCTTTACGCTTCATGCTGACCATGAACAAAATGCCTCTACGTCTACAGTACGTTTAGCTGGTTCTACTGGTGCTAACCCTTACGCTTGTATTGCTGCAGGTATTGCTGCGCTTTGGGGTCCTGCTCACGGTGGTGCAAACGAAGCAGTTCTTAAGATGCTTGATGAAATTGGCACTGTAGAAAACGTTGCGCCGTTCATGGAAAAAGTTAAAACTAAAGAAGTTAAACTTATGGGCTTCGGTCACCGAGTTTATAAAAACTTCGATCCACGTGCGAAAGTTATGAAAGAGACTTGTGACGAAGTGTTAAGTGCACTTGGTATCAATGATCCACAACTTGCGCTTGCAATGGAACTTGAACGCATTGCGTTAAGCGACCCGTACTTCATTGAACGTAAACTTTACCCGAACGTAGACTTCTATTCAGGTATCATCCTTAAAGCGATTGGTATCCCAACAGAAATGTTTACTGTAATCTTTGCGCTTGCACGTACTGTGGGTTGGATCAGCCACTGGTTAGAAATGCACAGCGGACCTTACAAGATCGGTCGTCCTCGTCAGCTTTATACTGGCGAAACTCAACGCGATATCAAACGTTAATTCGTTACGCGTTCAGATCGAACAAGAGACCACCCTTTGGGGTGGTTTTTTATTACATATTCATACCAGCTGGCACAATCTATTTATTTTAAAATTCTTTTAAAAATCAAAATATAACAATATTAATAATAAGTATTGAAAGCTCAAATTCATATGTTCTCGATAAAACTTACAAATCACTACTTTATAAAACATCCAACCAATAACTTTATTTTATATATTGTTTAAAAATTTTTAATCATACATTTTCAAAGGAATTGAAGATGCCTCAATATTTATCCAAACAAGTGCTCGACCCAGACCAAGCTTTTTTTGGTCACCCTAAACCATTAAAAGGTTTATTTTTTACCGAGCTTTGGGAACGTTTTTCCTATTATGGTATTCGCCCTCTATTAATCCTCTATATGGCGGCTTTAGTTGCTGATGGCGGTCTCGGTTTAGATCGCCCAACAGCATCAGCAATTGTCGGCTTATTTACAGGCAGTATGTATTTAATGACCGTATTGGGTGGATGGGTTGCTGACAATTATCTCGGTCAAGAGCGCGCTGTGTGGTATGGCTCACTGATCATCGCACTCGGACATTTATCCATTGCATTGGCAGCCTTATTTGGACATTTCTTTTTTTATTTTGGTTTAGTTTTGATTGTGATCGGTTCTGGTTTATTTAAAACCTGTATTTCCGTCATTGTTGGCACTTTATATCAGGCTCAAGATTCACGGCGTGATGCAGGATTTTCCATTTTTTATATGGGAATTAATCTAGGTTCATTGACTGCCCCACTATTGACTGGTTTATTGGTAAAAGAACATGGTTGGTACTGGGGATTCGGCATCGGTGGGGTTGGAATGTTAATCGCCTTACTGATTTTTAAGTTAATCACTGTGCCTCAATTAAAACAATTTAATCATGTGCGTGGCAATGAAAATAACTGGGCTCGTCCTGTACATTACAATCCTAAAGCACCCCAAATGATCATAGGATTTCTTGCAGTTGTTGGCTTGATTATCGCTCTAGTTTCTTTTGGAATAATCAACATCAATCCAATTCAGATCGCCACATATTTCACAATCACAATTTGTATTTGTATTGCCTTATATTTCTGCTATCTATTGCTCTTTGCAGGTTTGAATAATACCGAGAAAAAACAAATCATCATCTGTTTTATTTTACTCATCACTGCTGCACTGTTCTGGTCAGCATTTGAACAAAAGCCAACATCTTTTAATCTTTTCGCCCAAGACTTTACAGATCGCCAATTCTTTGGCTTTGAAATACCCGCCGTTTGGTTTCAATCAATTAACCCGCTTTTCATTATTATTTTCGCACCAATCCTGGCATGGCTTTGGGTTAAATTAGGCAAACAAAACCGTGACCCTGGCTATATCACCAAATTCATTATTGCTTTACTCCTCGCTGCGGGTGGTTTCCTCGTAATGAGCATTGCCAGTTACTTGATCACCCAAAATGGTGGAACTGTTTCTGCATTGTGGATCGCATCAAGCCTCCTGCTTTTAACGCTAGGTGAATTATGCTTAAGCCCTGTTGGGCTCTCAACAATGACCAAACTTGCTCCAACCATCATTCGTGGACAAGTGATGGGACTTTGGTTTACAGCATCTGCTTTAGGGAATTTGATGGCAGGTTTAATCGGTGGTCATGTTTCTATCAATGAAGTTGAGCAATTACCCCTCCTATTTATGCGATGTGTCATCGCTTTACTTCTAGGCGCACTCGTTCTATGGTTAATGAAAAAACCGATTCGTAAATTACTCAATCAAACATCAACCCCCTCTCAAAAATCTCTTGATATGCAATTGGAAAAAGTATGAACGCTTTATCACCTGCCAACAAATTAGAAAACCTTCGTACAATTATGAAGAAATATCAGCAGGATGCTTTTATCGCCATGAGTGCAGATCCACATATGTCAGAGTATCTACCTGATTATTGGAAAATACGCCAATGGCTAACAGGCTTTACAGGTTCAGTTGGCACAATTGTCGTCACTCAAAACTTTGCAGGTTTATGGGTAGATGGTCGATATTGGGTACAAGCTGAACAGCAACTGGAAAATACAGGTTACGTTTTACAAAAGCAGACACCTGATCCTGCTTCAACACATTTGTCTTGGCTTTCACAACATTTAGCCAAAGATGCAAAAATTTGTGTCAATGGAAATACCATTTCAACTCAACAATATAGCGCATTATCAGCGCTTGCAATAGAACACAATTTCTTTATCCAAACAGACTTCGATTTAATTGATGAAATTTGGACTGAACGCCCAGCACTGCCCCTACAACCCATTTGGCAAATGGCAGATGATTTCAATGCACAAACACGTTTAGAAAAAATAATTGCGATCCGTGACAAACTTATTCAGAAAAAAGCAACGGGGCATTTTATTTCTGCACTCGATGATATTGCTTGGATTTTAAATTGTAGAGGCAGTGATGTTGAATATAATCCCGTGTTCTTAGCACACTTATATATAGATCATTCTCGAACTGTGCTTTTCATTGATGATGCAAAACTTTCGACTGAAATACAGCGAAGATTTGCTTTGGATAACATCGAAATCTTACCTTATAACGCAAGCATCGAGTTTTTGGTCGAACTTAAACAACAAAATATTTTAATTGATCCAGCAAAAACATCGATTGCTCATACACAAGCGATTGAACACCATAATCACTTGATTCTAGATATCAATCCCAGCACATTATTTAAATCCCAGAAACACCCTTCAGAAATTCAGCATGTGCGCAATGCCATGATCAAAGATGGTGTAGCCTTGTGCCATTTTTTTCAATGGTTAGATACAGCGCTAACAAATAATGAATCCATCAATGAATTAACGATCGATGAGATGATCACTGGTTTCCGCGCCAAGCAAAAGGACTTTCTAGGACTAAGTTTTTCAACGATTGCAGGTTTTAATGCCAATGGGGCGCTACCCCATTATCGAGCAACTAAAGAAAGTTTCAGTGAAATCACGGGTGACGGCTTGTTACTGATTGATTCAGGTGCGCAGTATGCAGATGGTACGACAGATATCACCCGAGTTGTCCCTATCGGAAACACAAGTATTGAACAAAAACGTGATTATACGCTGGTATTGAAATGTCATATTGCGCTTGCTCAAACTGTCTTCCCAGAAGGCATTGAATCACCTCTTTTAGATTCGATCACACGTCAAACCCTGTGGAAATATGGTTTGGATTATCGTCATGGTACAGGTCACGGTGTAGGCTATGCATTGAATGTTCATGAAGGACCTCAAGTCATCTCTTATTATGCGCCAGCGACATCTTTTACCAAGATGCGTGAAGGCATGATTAGCTCTAATGAGCCAGGCTTATACCATCAAGAAAAGTATGGGATTCGCATTGAAAATCTTGTCGTCAACAAAATTAAGCATTTTGAAGATACGACTTATGGTCAGTTCTTAGAATTCGAAACACTTACACTGTGCCCGATTAACCGAAGCTGTATTATTTTAGAGTTGTTAAATGATGATGAAAAAGCATGGCTGAATCAATACCATCAAATAGTCAGAGAACGATTAGCGTCCCACTTAGAAGGTGATGTTTTAAACTGGCTAAATGAAAATACCCAAGCAATTTAACTCTCTATATCAATCAAAAAAGCGCAGAGCCTTTTGACTGTGCGCTTTTTTGAAAATCCATATACCATTGATGCGTATAATAAATATAAAATTCCGTACTTTATTGCATAGTGAGTTTATGAAAAACACATACAATAAAATATCGTTTATCTTCAATAATAAAATTAACCATCGAATATATTGGGTGATGATATGAGTGTTGTGACCACCCTGCCTTATGTTTAAAGTTTAATGACTTTGCACAGATGATGCTTCATTTCTTCAAAGATGGAAAAAGTGAATCCGATCTGATCGAATCACCGAACACTGCAATCAACAAGAGCACTTATAGTACGATTTTGATTCTTTCCGTTTGGGTTGTGACTTTTGCATTTTTACATGCATTGGATGATTGAATAGTTTTAATCACTTCATTGCGACGGGGTAAAATCTTTAAACTTGAAACAATTTCCCCACCCGTTTTACAATCTTGCTCACCCAACTTCTCACTAAAACGACCCGGATGACTCGAAGATTCAGCAGTTGCAATAATTTTAGCTTTCCACCCATCAAAATAGACTAAATCCGTTGTCTGGGAAACTTGCCCCTGCCCCGAGCCAGCAGACTCTATTTCAACCAAATCGATTGGTTTTGCTCGATATTGCACCGTATGTACTGTGAAATCATTGGCTTGACCACCGAACTCAAGTATTCGAGATTGTTTTAACTTTGGGCGCGTCAATATATAGCCTCCCCAAAAATTTCGTCCTGCATTTTCAAATGTTACACCAGAGAGATAAGCCAGCTCTCCAGACAACAAATGAACCTCTTTCATATAATCAATCATGATCGCTTTGGCGGGTGTCGCTTGAGAATCGTTTAGGTTCGTTATACTGTTGATCACTGCTTGATCTGTAGGAGTTGCTGCAAAACTCAGGGCAGATGCGCTTAGAACAAAAACCATAGTACTCAATCGAACTGAAGAATAGTAAAGCATAAAATAAACGCTCAAATTTTGTGATGGATTGTGTGCTTAACGTCCCCATTCCATTTTAGCCATGTATGGACGTATTTTTTTAATTCGTTGAATATTGGTTTTTTCAATCTGAGTTAATTGGTTTTCTACATTGGTACTACATGGCATATACCAGTTTTGATCAGCAAATTGATTGGCAATTTCACGATTTGCAAATGAATAACCATGTCGTGCATAAATTTCATTACGCATCCAATCCAGTTCTTCTGCGGGAATTTGTATATCTTGATCTTTCAATAAACGTTGAGAAGCAACAGGATAATCACCCACATCTTTTTTATAACGACATTGTTGCGGTTTTAAGTCAAAATATTTAGGTTTTACTTTTGCTGTTGTAGACTCCCAACTCGACTCCAACAAATTAGGTTGACTATGACTTACCACAAAAGTAAATACCCCACTGCTTGAAGGTGCACCGCTTTCAGTTGCGGTAATTTTATAGCCTTGAGCTGTGTTCTGCACCTTACCTGTGAAGTTCTGTTTGTTCTTACCCAAAATACTGTAACCTTTGACCTGATTTCGATCTATTGATTGAATAAAAACACCGATTTTTTGTTCATCATATTTTCCAGACCAAGATTTCTGTAATTGTTGAATATCCAGTGCATAGCCACTTTGAGTAAAAATTGCGGAAAGCCCTATACATGTTATTAATCGCTTATTCATTGTTATTCCTATTTGTTATGACGATGAGTGATACATATTCACGGTAATTTTAAAACAAATTATCGTATTTGTGGTGCAACATGATGCAAAAAAATCAAATTCAATCCAAATATAAACACTGTGTTTGGATATATCTTTGATTATAATTTACTGAACCCGTTTTATTACATAACAGTATGGCAAAAATAAAAAACAATCTGCCCACGATAAGTTTAGGTATAGTTTCTCTCTTGGTCTATGCCTATCTGTGTTACCTCATGGTCGCAATATGTTTGCAATATTTTCCTTGGAACACAGAACAGCATTTTTTATTGCTTAAGCAAGATGTAGTCAATACTCAACCTTGGCAGACGGCTTTTAAAATCCATGTGATCAGCAGTAGCTTTGTACTCATCGCTGGATTTACACAGTTTTTCCGTGTCTTTCGCACGCGTTTTCCCCGAATTCATCGTTGGAGTGGTTGGCTGTATCTGATCACCATTTTAGGGTTTTCTTTACCCAGTGGTTTAATTCTAGCTTTTTCAGCAGCTGGAGGGTTATCTACCCAAATCAGCTTTGTCTTATTAAGTTCACTCTGGGCAATTACCACCCTATCCGCGTTGTACTTTTTATTGAAAAAACGTTGGATTTTACATCGTGACTGGATGATTCGGAGCTTCGCTCTCAGCCTTTCTGCATTAAGTTTAAGAACATGGAAAATGGGACTTTACACTTTACAGCCCTATTTTGATTGGCTGACACCTGTGCATATCTATCAATTGGAGTCTTGGTTAGGTTGGGTGGTTAATTTAATTGTCGCAGAGATCATTATTCTCAAATTGCATTTATACAAGACAGAAAAGCCCTAAATAAATTTAGGGCTTTCGAATCACCTTCTACAATTTAGTGAACGTTTTAATCTTTTCGCGTCACCGTGTAATGATTTAAATCCAGTTGTTTTAACTGATTACGAAGCTCTTGCAATGACCAAGGCCATGCCGCAAAATTTCGTCCATTTTCATCCAGATAATAAGACTTACAGCCACCTGCATTGAATACCGTTGTTTTTAGATGCTTTTGTAGACGTCGATTATGTTGGGTAATCACATCTCCCTTAATTTCAAAACGGGTGAACTTCTGATCACGCATTTTTAGTAAACCATCAACAATATAGCCGACTTGCGCTTCCGCAATACCAATAAATGAATCATAGACCAGAATATTTGGACCCAAGACCAAGAATGCATTGGGAACATGTTCAATGCTTGCACCTAAATACGCTTCTGGAGAACTGTTTTTCCATCGCTCTGCAAGGACTTGACCATTGGCATCATAAACACGTTTACCAATCGGCGGATGAGAAACTTCAAAACCTGTTCCCCAAATGATCACATCAACTTCATGACACTCACCATTGGCTGCAATCACCGTATTACCGTCTATTTCCACCAAACCATGAGGAACAAGGTCAACATTGTCTTGTTGTAAGGCTGGATAATAATTGTTCGCAAACAATAAACGCTTACATCCAATGGTAAAGTTAGGGGTCACGTCTTTACGCAGTTTTTCATCTTTAATTTGTAATTTGAGTAATTGCTTACTTAAAAAATTGACAGGTTCGAGTACTTTCGGATTGCGTAACCCAAAGTTAATCCCATTTAAAATCTGAGCAATACTGTTGCGCCAAGTTTGTTGAATGACTGGAAACTTAGAAATAATCCCTTTCGCAGTTTCATTCAATTCCATGTCAGCCTTAGGAAGTACCCATGGTGCTGTGCGCTGGAACACAATCAATTGTTTCGCTAAAGGTTGAACTTGTGGAATAAATTGAATTGCTGAAGCGCCCGTACCAATGACAGCCACACGTTTACCTGTTAAATCATAATCATGATTCCAACGTGCAGAGTGAAACATTTCCCCCTTGAATGTTTCAATACCTTTTAATTTAGGCATCGAAGGTTCAGTAATTGGACCTGTAGTAAAAATCACTGTTTTTGCTTGGTAAGCGCCTTTAGATGTTTCTAAGTGCCAAATATGTTGTACTTCATCCCATTTGGCACTGATCAATTCATTATTAAATTCAATTTTCTCACCAAGGTCGTATTTTTCCACCACCTCTTCTAAATAACTTAATATTTCAGGCTGTTTGGCAAACAGATGACTCCATTTATGACTAGGAGAGAATGAAAAAGAATAAAGCGCAGATGGCACATCACAACCGCAACCTGGATAATTGTTATCACGCCACGTACCACCAACACGGTTGGCTTTTTCTAGTACAACATAGTCATGATAGCCCACTTGATTCATTTGATAAGCCGCAGCAATTCCAGAGATACCTGCCCCGACCACAATAGTATCATAGGTATGAACGGGCTGTTTTTTCTGAGCACTGGTTACTTTTTTATCAGCAGTCTGTTCAGCGCTCTCTGGTTTCACTGTTGTTTGAGTTGTAGCTTTTTGTTGAGTCGACTTTACCGCAGCTTTAGCCGTTTTTTGAATCTCCGCTTTAGCAGCGCCAACTTTCGCAGCAGTGGATTTCGCAGGCTTGGATACGGTTTTTACTTCTAATGCTTTGTCTTCTAAATTTGCAGATTGTGCTGTGTTCGGTTGAGTCACATGCTTAATCTCTTCCAACGTTGTTTGCGTTGTCGTCTTTTTCACGCTTTTATCTTCTGGATGTGTATCTAAAGTGGTTTCAGTCGTCATAGTCGTCTACTCAAATCTTATTTTACGTATTTATTAAATAATGGATAACCAATACCCAACATCTTGGCATACAATGCTGGCGAAGCACGTTTCATGATCCAGAACAGCTTTGCATCGGGTTGCGGAATGGTATAAAGCTTGTTTGCATCCAGATTATTTAAGGTCTTGATAGCAACTTGATCGCTGGTGGTAAATGCATGATTCATTAGCAAATCATCGGCTAGCCCTGCGTAATGTCCCGGTAAACGACCATTTTTCATAATATTGGTTGGTACCAATGTTGGACATAACACATTGACGCGAATATTGTCTTTGCGAAGTTCAGCGGATAGGGTTTCTGACAAAGCCAATACACTGGATTTGGTCACGTTATAAGCCGTCATCTCTGGTGCTGCGGTATAACCAGCCGCTGAAGCCACATTAATAATTGCGCCGCGACCTTGTTGTTTAAACTTTGGGACAAAGTAATGACAGCCGTGAATCACTCCCCACAAATTGACATGCATACACCATTGCCAATCCTCTAAAGAAACTTCATCAAACTTGCCACCTAAACCGACACCCGCATTATTAATAACCAAACTCACAGGATGATTCATTAATTTTTCAGCCTGTTCAGCCAGCGCTTTGACTTGCTCTTTCAGTCCAACATCACATTGCACCGCAAAGGCTTTTCCAGAAGTTTGTGACTCAATCAAATTTACCGTTTCTTGAGCAGCGTCTAAATTAATATCAGCACAAACAATCGTTCCACCACGCTTGGCAAGCTCCAAGGCAAAACTACGACCAATTCCACTGCCAGCACCAGTCACCACTGCATAAGCATTTTGGCTAGGTTTTGCCTTTTTAGAAAAAAATCCCATATCTCTTCAATCCATCTATTTTTTTATTTTACGAACGCAATGTCGGGTAAAATTCTTTCGTTAAATAAGGCGTAAGAATACCGTTCTCAGGGTTCAGCAACTTTTCTTTGTAATATTCCAAAAATTCAGAGGTATCATGATCATTTGGATGAAAATTTGGACGTAGATAATCAAAAATATGCTTAAAGCTACTGCCATAAACACCATCTTTTAAACCAAAAATCAGGCGAAAATTGTAAGGAATCTCACGCCAATAACGTAAGCTGATTAAATTTTTTGGATTCCGATAAAAAGGAACCAAAAATGAAGCTGCTGAAATCAATACAAGAATCGTGATCAAAGCAGGGAAAAATCCAGCAATACGTAATAAATAGTTATTTGATAATTCTTGAAAAACATCAAAGGCAATGTCTTTATGCTCAGATTCTTCAAGCATATGCCACATCCAGATCGCACGCTGTTTTTCATCTTGAGAACGGAAGAAAATTTCCTCATGATTCATCATGTATTCCGCCAAAACAGCCGTGAAATGTTCAATTCCCGCCATCAATGAAAGTTTCATTGGCTGAGGAAGACGTTCAAATCCATATTCAAACGCCCATCCTGCCCAAGTACGGAAAAGCTTTACAGGCAAATCACGAATTAAATAGGCTTCGTTTAACTCTTCATGCATTTTAGAATGAATGGCTTCTTGACCAATCAATGATGTTACACGTTGCTTAAGCAATGGATCAGTGATGAAATCACGATGATATCGTGCTGTATCAATCACCAAATCTTCACCGCGTGTCAAAAAAATTGACAATGAAGCAAAGTAAGCACTTGCTAACTCGGCATCCATATAAAATCTGTGATCGAGTTTTGCTGGATCAAAATCAAATTTCATATGCCGAATAGGAATAATCGGTGTTTGATTTGCCAAACTAAATGGCGCTGCAGCAAACATTTTAGCGACAGCTTTTTTTAACGGTTTCACGAACATAGAAAATACTCTTTATTCATTTAATCTGGTCACCCATGCACAGGTCTATTTAACACATGGCACAGCTTGCCTTTTGAGTAAAAACTCTAATTTGATCACTAAAAATTACGACATGCTTTGTCAATTACCATTGGCATATGCAGACATTCGATTAGCAAATTATGACAACCACAATGGATTGTCTAACAATTACTCTACAGTGTTGTTCTTCAAGATAGAAAATGTCCTATGAAGATAAGTTCTGTGATGTGTTGAGAAATCAAAACGGGTCAAATGTGCTATTAAGCAATACAAAAAAAGAGCAACTATTTAGTCACTCTTGTTTAAAAAGATGTTCAATTCACTCAGATTTAGCTGCGGATCGCTGGCGTAAATTCTTTGATAAAATATGGAGTCAGCGTTCCTGTCTCTGGATCAAGTAGCTCTTTCTTGAAATAGTCCAATAGTTCACTGGTGTCATGATCATTGGGATGAAAGCTTGGACGTAGATAATCAAAAATATGCCCTAAACTACTGCCAAACACCCCATCCTTTAAGCCAAAGAGTAAATTCCAACTCCCCTTCGCTTCTCTCCAAAAGCTTAAGCTCAAGGTATTTTGCGGGCGCCGTAAAAACGGCAAAAATAATGCACCTGCACCGACACCTACCCCAAGCGTAATTAAGGCAATAAAGAATCCTAAAATGCGTAAACTATAATTTGCTGAAAGAACTTGATAGGTATCATATGCAATATCTTTGTGTTCAGATTCTTCAAGCATATGCCACAACCATAAAGCACGTGTTTTTTCATCGAGTGAATGATTAAAAATATCTTGGTGTGTCATGGCATATTGAGCAAAAACAGCAGTGAAATGCTCGATTCCAGCCATCATTGAAAGCTTCAATGGCTGTGGAAATTTTAGAAAAGTATTGTTAAATACTTGTTCAGCTAGAAAACGGTATAGTTGTACTGGCAAATGATTGGGAATCATCGTTTCATTATATTCTTCATGGACTTTAGAATGAATCGCCTCTTGCCCAATTAAACTGGTTAAACGCTGTTTCAAGATTGGATCTTTGATTTGGTCACGATGGTGACGTGCAGTTTCAATCACCAATTCTTCGCCATAAGTCAAAAAAATTGAAAGTGCTGCAAAATAAGCAGTCGCCCATTCCTTTTGCATAAAAAATTTGACATCCAGCTCATCAGGGCTGAATTTAAAATCAAAATGACGAATCGGAATATTAGCAACCTGCTCAGTTAAATCCACCAATTGGCTGGGAAAAACTTTTGCAAAGACCTTTTTGACTGGTTTAGCAAGCAACATATAAAACCTCATCTATTTATCTATAGTGCAAAGCTTTGTCTAAAAATCCAGTACAAATTCACATTCCTAGTCAAAACCATGCTTTTATACAGCCGAAATTAAGACATATTGCATCAAATACCATTAGCATTTACGGTCAATCGATTGGCAATTTATGACTATCCAACAAAGTGTCAGACAAATAACCGAAACAAGTGTATTTGCTGATAAATAATGACCCGAGAGGACATTTTTAATCATCCACTTAACTTGAACCTGAGTTTAAAAAGTCGTTATGGTGAGTCACAGATTGATTTGATGAAGAAATGAGATTGCCTACGATCGATTAGGCTTTGGACAATCATCTCCCCATCCCGACTTCTGGGATATTGATTTTGTGAAAAATGAAGCAATAGAAGGTTTTTCAGTCATTTTAGAGCAATTCAAAATTCAAGATTTTATGGTGATGGGACATAGTGTAGGTGGTGGGATGGCAACTCACTGTTCTGTTCAGTATCCAAAGCAATGTAAAGCCTTAATCACCATTTCAGCACAGGCTTTTGTAGAACAACAAACCCTTATTGGAATTCAAGATGCCAAAACCAACTTTCAACATCTAGGACAAATGAATCGTCTTAAAAAATATCATGGAGAAAAAGCTCAATGGGTTTTAAATGCTTGGACTGAAACATGGTTATCTTCCCAATTCCGCCATTGGCAGTTAAGAGACACGATAACACAAATACAATGTCCTCTCTTGGTCATTCATGGAGAACTGGATGAATATGGCTCTTTGGCTCAACCTCAACAGTTTATCGATTATGCAACTAAAACAGTTCAATTAGAAATTATTGCATGTGCAAAGCATATGCCACATAAAGAAAATCCTCAGCAAATATTAAATATTATTCATACTTTTATTGTAGGACTTGAAATTGCATAGCGTCATTTCATAAAAATGATTTGATTTCAATCTCATTCAATCCAATGAACTTTAGGGTCTGTGGACATTTCATAAATGGCTTGCGTTGTAGGTTAAAATTGAGCAGGCATGAGGAGTATACTCCGCAAGGAAATGAAGAGAATAGCGAGACTATTTTTAAGTTTCATAACGTAGCCTGAGATAATTTTAGCCACAACCCTGAGCCAGAACAAAGCACTGCTTTGTTTGCAGCGCAAGGCGCAGCGGGGACTAGCGTGTTTTTTGTCGCTTCGTCGTTACGAACTACTTATTTAGAATGACTAAATTTCGTATTTCGCGCCTAGAATCGCCTAAAAAACACACCTAGTCGCAAACATAGACGAATTGTCCACAGACCCTATACTTTTATCAAGATTCTTAGAAAATTTGTGAGTCACAGATAAGCATATTTAATTGATACAGATGATCTCGTTGGACTTCCTCATCATTATAAAATTGATTGTTATTTGGCTGTCCTATATTCAATGCTAAACTGATTCTAACTTTATTTTAATCCCTGCTAACAATGTTGAATTACTTTTGGCGCTTGGCAAAAATACTCAAAATTGATCAATTTAAATATCGCCCATTAACAAATGGAGAAATTCGAATTAGCCGAACTGTGTTTGGTGACTTGATTGATTATGATCAGGTAAAAATCATGAATCACCCATATTTGCCTTGGCAACCCGTTGGCATCTTAATGGCACCTAATGGCTATATTCATTTAAAAGATGCCGATTATTGTGAAGATTTTTCATGCATGAGTTTAGCCTATCAAGCTGTATTCATTCATGAAATGGCCCATATCTATCAATACCAACGCCATGAAAAAGTCCTGCTAAAAGGTGCAATTTTGCAGTCTGCAATGTATCTTAGTTTTGGTCGCTATAACCCTTATCGCTATACTTTGGTTCAAGGAAAGTCTTATTTTGACTATAATATCGAGCAACAAGGAGACATCGCTAAAGACATTTATTTAAATCGAATTGAAAATATCATTTTGAATTAAATCAAAGCTAAAATTTGACACTTTTCGCTTTGCTTCGGACTTTTTTGTGATCTATTTCATGATTTTTTTAAAAAGAACATTAATTCCGATGTAAAAAGCAAAAAATAATGAAAAATCACTAGTTTCTACAAAAAAAATACTCTAAATTCATGGTGTCATTGATGCTGCACTGAATAAACTTGATGAATCACTAGCTTCTGACATTTTTTTAGTTAAAATACTCAATGTCTGAAATTTTTGCCTTGCAAAAAAATAAAGATTTTTGATGATTTTTTGATGATTTTATAGCTTCGCCCTTTGGCAGTTTTTGTTGTGTCTATATATACATACGTTGAATAACTACATTTTAAAAATCAACAAAATGTATATAAATTACCCTATTGGAATAGGATTTGGTTTAAATGAAAAGTTTTAAAATTGCTCTTGCGCAATTCTCTCCATTCATTGGTGATCTTGATTCAAATGTTCAAAAGATGATTGAGCAAGCCAATGAAGCAAAAAAACAGAATGCTGAAATTATTGTTTTCCCCGAACTTTCTATTATCGGCTATCCAGCTGAAGATTTATTTCTACGCCCAAGCTTAGCTAAACGTACAGCTCAAGCTTTTGAAAAACTAGCCACGATCAAAGATATTGTTTTGGTATTTGGTTTTGTAAATCTTACAGATGATGGTCAACGTTATAATGCTGCTGCTGTCATGAAAGATGGTCAGGTACTCGGTATTTATAACAAACAAAATTTACCTAACTATAGTGTATTTGACGAAAAGCGTTATTTTAATGAAGGTCATCAACACCTCGTTTTTGAATACTTGGGTCATAAGTTTGGTGTATTGATCTGTGAAGATGTCTGGTCACTCAATACAGTTCAACAGTTAGCTCAATTGAATGTCGAAAGCGTATTGGTACTCAATGCTTCACCTTATGAAGTTGGTAAACCTCAACACCGTATCGTAACGCTGAAAGAATTAGCGAAACAATTGAATTTGCACTTGGTCTACGTCAACCAAGTCGGTGGGCAAGACGATCTGATTTTTGATGGTACAAGTTTTGTGATTAACCAATCAGGCGAAGTTGCATTACAAGCACCGAGCTTCATTGAAGACCTCTACTTTACAGAATACCAAATCGAAAACAAAAGCTATCAAGTCGTCGAAACTGCACCTGCTTTAAGTACCATGGCTGAGATTTACCAAGGTTTAGTTTTAGCAACACGTGACTATGTGCAACGCTCAGGCTTTCCTGGTGTAATTCTTGGATTATCAGGAGGTATTGACTCCGCTTTAACGCTTGCAATTGCTGTTGATGCCATTGGTGCGGATAAAGTTCAAGCGGTAATGATGCCTTATACTTATACCTCTCAAATCAGTGTTGAAGATGCTACTGAGCAAGCAAAGCGTATGGGAGTGACATTTGGTATTGCTGAAATTCATCCAATTGTAAACAGTTTCATGCAAACGCTCTATCCTTTCTTTGGCAACTCACCTGCTGATGCAACAGAGGAAAACCTTCAAGCTCGTGCGCGTGGCACACTGTTGATGGGTTTATCTAATAAATTTGGTAATTTAGTGCTTTCAACAGGCAATAAATCTGAACTTTCTGTCGGTTACTGTACTTTATATGGCGATATGGTGGGTGGTTTTGCAGTACTGAAAGACGTTTATAAAACCATCGTGTTTGAATTGGCGAAGTATCGTAACAGCATTTCTGAAACGCCTGTAATTCCTGAACGTGTGATTACCCGTCCACCTTCAGCTGAACTTCGTCCAGATCAAAAAGACCAAGATTCACTACCTGCTTACGATATACTCGATGCGATTTTATACGCCTATATCGAAGAAGAACAAAGCCAAGAGGACATCATCGCCAAGGGCTTTGAACGTGAAGTGGTCGAAAAAGTAATTCGTCTTGTTGATCGCAATGAATACAAACGCCGTCAAGGTTCAATTGGACCACGCATCAGTTCACGTGCATTTAGTCGCGAACGTCGCTACCCGATTGTAAATGGCTGGAAACCTGGTGTATAAGCCTCGTGAATGTGAATAATTCACTCCCAGCGAGCTTTGCTCAGGAACTTGCTCAAGCACTTTTGCTTGAGCAAGTGCGTTATACCAAACAACAATTACTTGATCAAAAAAATCCTCAATTCATTCAAAATTTTATTTCTCAAACTTATCAGAATGCTGACAAAATTCTTTTAAAAGACGTGATACAACTTGAACAACTCTGTTCAGTGGTTCAAAAATATGCATTTGAACTAAATTTGGGCGCTGATATTCTTGAGTTTATTGGTGTCGTTGCGCAAAAAATTCATCAATATGCAATTGGTAGCCAAACCGTTATCAATGATTTACTTTCAGATGAATCATTTGAATTATGGATGTTCAAAATTTTAGAACTTGAACAGCTCCGAGATTATCTTCAAGAAAATTTACAACATAATCCGCAGATTCAACAGGTCAGCTTACAACTCGCCAATCAAATTGTTGAAAGTAACACACCTTGGCTTAATCAACTTCGCCACTACACAGTTAAACAAAATCGTCTTGGTTCCAAAGTCATGAGCTTTATCCAAGACCAACAGCAAAATATTGAATTAAAATTAGAAAACCAACTTGCGTCAGCAATACGTAAACAACTCAGCACGATTATTATGCTTCCCAATGAGGATTTAGCAGATATCGCGACACACATCTGGACTGAAATCAAACAACGCTCCTTAAAAGAAACATTTTCTCAACTTCAATCCATAGATTTTGAAGAGTTCTTTATCTTAGTTTATGAAACATGGAAAGAGCTTCGTGAAACAGAATATATGCAACAGGTTATTCTTAACGTAGTAGAAGCATTTTATGAATATTTTGGTGAATACAGTCTACAGGAATTATTACACTCTGTAGGTCTAGATAAAAATGACTTATTCATTGAAGCAGATCGCTTTATTCCACATACATTAGGTGCATTAGAACAGCACGGCTTGTTAGACAGTATCATCCAATCTTTGATAGCACCATTCTACTTAGATCCACAAACCCAGCGCTTTATAGAAAATTTTCTTGCTGAGAAAGCATAACCATTGATAAAACATAGATCGTCTTTCTATAGACAACGTCTCAGTTAAGCGATTTAAATCATCAATATAAAGTACATTAACCTGAGTACGATAAAAATCCTTGATGAAAGATGATACAGTCAAACCGCCTGATTATTCATACAAGTGATTTGGATGATTCATTTATTTTGTACTTTTTGAATCATTGATGGTCTTGCTATCGTGAGGCGACATGAATGTCGCCATGTTGAGCGGGGGTAAAGGATGTACCCCTCGCTCAACGAGAGATTTTTGTCACTTTTCATCTCTGAAAAGTGAGCCATCGGCTACGCAAAAGAATTTAAACTTTAGCACTAAAGCGTGGCAGTACAAGCTTTAGATCATCAAACAATCTATTGATCGCCTTCATTTTATTGGTCAAGAGAAATAAAACTATATTGATGGTTGCGCTTACGGAGCTTCGCTCCTCATACCAAAACAAGTATGGCGAGCCCTTGCGGAGCTCCGCTCCTCATCCTAAAATCGGATGAAAATCCAGAAAAAATCCACATAGATTTATTATCTTTCAATGAGTTGAAGATTTAATTGTATCGAATTCACGTTACATTAATAAAAGCTTAATATCATCAAACAACATTTTCATATCATGGATTTTATGAGTCAAAGCAAATTAGATTTTACTGTAACTGCTTTCAACAGATTGAGGATATGTATATGTAGCACTAGAAATTTCATGGTTGATAAAGCTTGCACTTATTTAAAAAACCATCACGACACGTACATTGGTAAAAGGCTAATATATGACTACGATGTGTTGGATAAATTGAACATCCTCATGTAACAATTTCAGTTCTCTTGTTTTGGTTATAAACATATCAAGCTTTATTAAAATAATGTTTGATTTAATTCAGCCTGATCACACAAATTTTTTAAACTCATGTGCTCGACATAGGGTTTCGCGCTAAAAAAATTTGAGGACACAAAAAAAGAGACCATGCGGTGAGCATGGTCTATAAAAATGGTGGCTATGACGGGACTTGAACCTGTGACCCCCGCATTATGAGTGCGGTGCTCTAACCAACTGAGCTACATAGCCATAAACTGTGTGCGCATTATCTAAAGTTATACACCCTACGTCAAGCACTTAAATAAACTAATGCTCACACTTTAAACAATTGATATTTAAATGTTTAAAATTAATACATATTTATGTTTTTATCAGAAAATTAGCATATTCAAGCGATAAAATTATCCTGCAATCTACCTACAATATTTTAATCGTCGCTAAATTAAAGATTTAATTTTTTATAGATGAAGATGTTTGAATAAAATAAGACTTAAACAAAACAAACGACCCAAAATAATTTTATAACCATTGAGCACTATAGCAACTATCGAATTTTAATGTTTCCAAGATTCAAATCTTGCAATAAAAAAGAGAGTGTTTACCACTCTCTATTTGCAACCAGCTCTTCCATTTCAAGATCAAGATAACCTTGATCCTGTATCACCATCATCAACGCTTCAGCAATATAATCTGCAGCAGTATCATCCAGTGAGGAGTCTAAGTCTTCAAACTGAGGCTTCATTTCATTAATTTCAGTCACAGTCAGATTTGCCAAAGAGTAAATTTCAGCATCGCTAAAACTGGTTTTAGCCACCTTTTTAGCAAATTGTTCAATGAGTTGCTTTATTTCGGCAACTAGAATATCGGGATAATATTCATCATCGAACATTGGGAGAAGTAGATCGTTAAACATAGCAACCTAAAATAAAACAGCAATTCACGCGCTTATATAACACAAACCATACAATTCACCAAATCTACTTGCGACCTTAATGCTATTTTTTTAAATCACTTTTCTGGTTAGAGAGAGAAATGCGCTCCAATCGTCATACTTATACCTTTGAAGAAAGATCATTTGATCCAATCAAATTCAATTTGAAACACCTATCGCTAAATCGCGGTACGCATTGCCTGCCAAATTTGAATGGCGTCTGACATTGCTTTCACATCATGTGCACGTACCATACATGCACCTTGCTGAATACTCATCAAATGCGCAGCGACACTGCCTACTGCACGATTTTGAGCATCTGCTCTACCTAAAGCCTCTCCAATAAAACGCTTACGTGATAAGGCGGATAAAATGGGATATCCCATTGCGTTCAATTTATAAAACTCATTCAATAATTTTAAGTTCTGTTGCGCATTTTTAGCAAAACCAAAACCGGGATCAATCATGATGTTTTCAGGCTTAACCCCTGCTTGTATCGCTTGATCGACACGTTGTTGAAGTTCCTTAATCACATCCAGAGTTACATCCTGATATTGGTCCAGTTGGTTCATGGTTGATGGTTCACCACGCATATGCATAATAATCACAGGAATATCTAGTTCTGCAGCTGTTTGCAATGCATTTGGACGAGTTAATGCTCTTACATCATTCCAAATATGTGCGCCGACCTTGACTGCTTCACGAATCACTTCTGGTTGCGAAGTATCAACCGATATCACCACGTCATATTGGGCAAGCTCAGCAATTACAGGAATGACGCGTTGGATTTCCTCAGTGATTGCTACAGTTGATGCACCAGGTCGTGTAGATTCACCACCGACATCAATCACAGTTGCACCTGCATCAATCATTTGTCTAGCATATGCAATGGCTTGATCTTTTTGATTATGTAGCCCACCATCACTAAAAGAATCTGGAGTTACATTCAGTATCCCCATGACATGCGCTTTTGATAGATCTAAACTCAAACGCCCGCAACGCAAAATTTTATTCGGCAGTGACACCAATTGCATGTCGCTTCTCCATGATTAATTTGCATTAGTTTAGCAATTACACTCCATTTCAAGATAAATTCTTTTAATAATAAATTGTATTTGCATAAAAAAAGAGCCTCATATGAGACTCTTTTTTGATTTATTCCAATCAGGTTGCCGGTAATGGTGGCGGAGTTGACGGACCATCTGTAGGCGTCACATCAATCACTGGATTATCAGCAACATAAACCTTAGGTGGTTGCGGCTCACGACCTTCCATGATGTCACGGATTTGATCACGGTCAATGGTTTCCCATTCCATCAAGGCTTTCACCATTGCATGCGCAATATCTTTGTTATTTTCAAGAATATCACGTGCAACTTTGTACTGTTCATCAAGAATACGACGTACTTCTTGGTCAACTTGTTGTTGAGTTGCTTCAGAAATAGTGCGACTACCTACGTTTCCAAAGAAACCATTTTGGTTTTCATCTTCGTAAACCATCACACCCATTTTGTCAGACATACCGTACTTGGTGACCATTGCACGCGCCATTTTAGTTGCACGTTCAAAGTCGTTAGAAGCACCTGTCGACATTTGGTTAATGAATACTTCTTCTGCAATACGACCACCGAATAAGATAGAAAGTTCATTCAACATCTTAGACTTGTAATGGCTGGTTTGGTCATGTTCTGGCAGCTGCCAAGTCACACCAAGCGCCCAACCACGCGGCATAATGGTTACTTTATGTACTGGGTCTGTACCCGGAAGAATTTCCGCTACAATCGCATGACCTGCTTCATGATAAGCGGTCGCACGACGTTCTTCTTCACGAATCACCATCGACTTACGCTCAGGTCCCATATAGATCTTGTCTTTAGCATCTTCAAAGTCATGCATATCGACAGTGTTCTTATTGCGACGTGCAGCAAATAATGCTGCTTCATTGACAAGGTTTGCCAATTGCGCACCAGAGAAGCCCGGTGTACCACGTGCAAGTACTTTAAGATCAACACCTGTCACAGATGGAAGTTTCTTCAAATGCACTGCCAAAATCTGTTCACGACCTTTGATGTCAGGAAGACCCACCATCACTTGACGGTCAAAACGTCCAGGACGTAACAATGCTTTATCAAGTACGTCGGCACGGTTGGTTGCAGCAATAACGATAATACCTTCATTACCTTCGAAACCATCCATTTCAACCAACATCTGGTTTAATGTTTGCTCACGCTCATCATGACCACCACCAGTACCTGAACCACGATGACGACCAACAGCATCAATCTCATCAATAAAGATGATACATGGTGCATGACGTTTCGCTTGTTCAAACATATCACGTACACGCGAAGCACCCACACCTACAAACATTTCAACGAAATCAGAACCAGAGATGCTAAAGAAAGGAACTTTTGCTTCACCCGCAATCGCTTTCGCAAGTAAAGTTTTACCTGTACCTGGAGGACCAACCATCAACACGCCTTTAGGAATTGTTGCTCCTAAGCGTTTGAATTTTGCAGGGTCTTTTAAGAAATCTACGATTTCAACAACTTCTTGTTTCGCTTCATCACAACCTGCAACATCAACAAATGTTACTTTAATTTGGTCTTCCGAAAGCATTTTTGCCTTCGATTTCCCAAAACTCATTGGACCATTTTTACCGCCTGCACCACCGCCCATGTTACGCATGAAGAACATGAACAATAAAATAATTAAGAGTACAGGGAAACTTGCAATGAGAAGTTGCATCAACAAACCTTGACGTTGAGGTGCAGTACCTTCAACAACAACGTTATTTTTGATGAGTGTAGGCATCAGTTCAGGATCTTGAACTGCTGGGCGAATACTTTCAAAGTTCGAACCGTTCTTTTTTTCGCCGCTTATTCTTTCACCATCAATTGTGACTTTACTAATTTGACCAGCATTCACCGCTGTGACGAATTCAGAATAATTCATCGCAGAAGGCTTACTGCGGTCACTGAGATTGCTGAAGATTAAGATCAGCACACCCAGTATGACCAGCCACAATACGGCATTTTTGAAGTAATCGCTCAAAGCTTTATTCCCATATATAACTATTTTGATCAGGCTCAATCATGCTTGATCGTAACAAAAAGCGAGTAATGAATTTCGCAATAAAGATTAAAAAGGTACAAAATGCACAATTTTTAACAACTTGGCAAGCATTTGTTGGCAATTCATTACGAACTACGAACATACCTTAAAAATGCCCGCTATTGCGAAACTTTTTTACGACCCTGTCCAATTAAAAAAACTTCTTTTGAACGTGCACGTGAAGCAGCAGGTTTTGCTGTTTTCAATACATCAAAACTGTCCACGACTTGCTTTCGGAACTCATCAAATCCACTGCCTTGGAAAACCTTAACTACAAATTGCCCTTTAGGTCCTAAGACTTTATTGGCAAAATCTAACGCAAGTTCACACAAATAAATCTGGCGAGGTTGATCTACAGCCCTATTACCTGATGTATTGGGGGCCATATCTGAAATTACAACGTCTACAGTGCGTCCATTTAAAATATTTAACAATTTTTCGAAAACTTCTTCTTCTCTAAAGTCACCTTGTAAAAAAGTAACATCTGGTAAAGCGTCCATTTCCAAAATGTCTGAAGCAATCACTAAACCCTTATCACCGACCAGTTTTCCTGCGATTTGCGACCAGCTTCCTGGTGCAGCTCCCAAGTCAACTACAGTCATTCCGGGTTTAATCATTTTATATTTTTCTTGAATTTCAAGAAGTTTATATGCTGCGCGAGCACGATAGCCTTCTTTTTGTGCTTTTTTCACAAAAGGATCATCTAAATGCTCTCTCATCCACGCACGACTACTTTTGGATAACTTCTGGTTGGTAATGCGTGTAGCCATAACTCTCTTGATCTAAACAGATAACTAACTTGTGATTGTACGTGAAAAATATTCTCATTGCAGTATACATATGGATTAAAATCGATAGATATTGATATGTTTTTTTGAATAAGCCTCATCGAATATTTCTACAGAATTTACAGCGCAGCGATATGGCTTTTGTTATACTAAGTCGTTTTTAAAATCAGGTTATTTTTTATGGCGACTCTATCTATCCAAGAACGTAAACGTTTACGTCAAATCGGACATGCATTAAATCCAGTTGTAATGCTTGGTGATAAAGGCTTGACTGAAAGTGTCGTTGAAGAATTAAACCGTGCTTTAAATGATCATGAGTTAATTAAAGTTAAAATTGCGGGTGAAGATCGCGAAGCACGCACAGCAACCATCACTGAAATAGCTGAAACAACTGGCGCAGAAGTGGTGCAAACCATCGGTAAAATTGCTTTGCTTTACAAAAAAGCAGCCAAACAAAATCAAAAACTCTCTAATTTGGTTCGTCACGCTCATCTTTCTAATTAAGATTTATTTTCATGGCAAGTTACGAACTGAATGCTTTTGATCGTCGTTTTCAAAGTATCTCTTTAGTGGGTGCGATTGAGCAGGTCAATCCCTACACCTTAAATGTAGGTTATTGGTTAAGAGATCCCAATCAATTTATTGTATACCCTGAACCTGTTACAGCACATCCGCGTCAAGATTTTCTTTGGGAAAATACCTGTTTTGAAATTTTTATTGGCGTGCAGGGCGAAGATCAATATCGAGAAGTTAACCTCTCCCCTTCTCAAGCTTGGCAAGCCTATCAATTTGAAGAATATCGCTATCCTGAGAATATGCCTCCTGTAGTTGCATACGATATTGAATTAAATCAGCTTAAGCGTACACATTATGGATTAAATGTGAGTTTAGATCTGACTGAGTTTATGCTTGCACATAAACTCAAGTGGTCTGATCTATTTATAGGACTCAGTGCTGTTTTGAATACCACACAAGGTCAACACTTCTTCGCCATGCAGCATAGCGGACAGCAAGCTGACTTTCACAACAAACGCGACTGGTTACATACCTTTTAATCGTCACTGTTGAATTGTCTTTTAAATAAAAAGTGAGGCATTTGCCTCACTTTTTATTTAGGTATAGTTGTTTATATACAGCCCAAACAACAACTTATTGCTTTGTCGTAACTTTATGCCAAACTTCCAACGTATGCTCTTTAGAACGTTTTAGTGTTTCAGTGAGCTGAACTTTATGCTTAGAGGAAATTTGTGAAACATCTTCACGAATTTCTTTACCTACTTCAGTCAACTCTTTCACCAAAAGGCTTAATTCCGATTTTAACAAATCAGCTAATTCAACCAAGTCTTTTTGTGAAGTAGAAAATTGAGTTTTGATTACATCAAGACGTTGTACCAAATCTTGTTTGAAGTTTTTGACTTGATCTTGAACCTGTTCATTCAGTTGCTCTGTTTCAGCTTCCAGTTTTTTCTGAGTATCCGCCACAGCTTGAGAGACTTTTTGCTGCGCATCTTTGCCCAGTTTCTCTAAATTTTCCGCAGTTTCAGCTACAACCTCTTTCAAAGCTGCTGTATCTTTTGTTACTTTTTCAGTCACACTTTCTTTAGATATCGTCATATTGATTCCCCCTGGAATACGAAACAATAAGATAGCGTGAAGAAATAAATTTTAGATTTTGATTTGTCTGACAATTATTAAATACTTACAATTTCAAAAAATTCATATGAAAAGCAGAACTAGTAAAAAATAGCAAGGCATTTATCTCACAATATCCACCTAAATAAAATGGACTTTTAATCAGTTCATGCGTATAATGCGCTGTTAAGTTATAAGCGAGCAGACAAGAGGAGGGTAGGATTTAATTAGCCTTCCTTTTTTTTCGTCTACTCGCTTTTTTACAGCCCTATTTTTGTGGTTTTAGTTCAGGAGCTATGGTTTGAGCACCCCCGCCATTTTAGCCCTTGCTGACGGTACTGTTTTTAAAGGTACATCGATCGGCGCTACGGGAAGTACGACTGGTGAAGTCGTTTTTAACACTGCCATGACTGGTTATCAAGAAATTTTGACTGATCCAAGTTATGCACAGCAACTTGTAACTTTAACTTATCCTCATATCGGTAATACTGGTTGTAATGAAGAAGACACTGAATCAGGTCGAATTCATAAAGTCTGGGCGAATGGTCTCATCATTCGTGACCTACCTTTATTACACAGCAATTTCCGCGCAAATCAATCTCTTGGCGAATATTTAGAACAACATAACGTCGTTGCCATTGCTGATATTGATACACGAAAATTAACACGAATCTTACGTGACAAAGGTGCACAGAACGGTTGTATTCTTGCAGGTGAAAACATCACTGAAGAAGAAGCAATTGCTCAAGCACGTGCCTTTGGTGGCTTAAACGGTTTAGACCTTGCTAAAGAATGTTGCGATCCTGAAGGTTTTGAATGGACTGAAGGTTCATGGACATTAGGCAAAGGCTTCTCTCAACCTGAAACTAAATTTCATGTAGTTGCATACGATTATGGTGTCAAAACCAACATCTTACGTATGCTTGTAGATCGCGGTTGTAAGTTGACTGTGGTTCCTGCTCAAACCCCTGCTGAAAAAGTGCTCGCACTTAATCCAGATGGTGTGTTCCTTTCAAATGGTCCTGGCGATCCAGCAGCATGTGATTATGCGATTGAAGCTGTGAAGACTATTGTTGAAACTACAAACCTGCCTGTATTTGGTATTTGTTTAGGTCACCAAATTCTTGCTTTAGCATCTGGTGCTAAAACAGTAAAAATGCCACATGGTCACCATGGTGCAAACCATCCTGTACAAAACATTGATGACCAAAGTCAATACCACGGTACAGTGATGATTACTTCTCAAAACCATGGCTTCGCTGTAGATGCAGAAACTTTACCTGCAAATCTTAAAGCAACGCACAAATCTTTATTCGATCAAACTCTACAAGGGATTCATCGTACAGATAAACCTGCGTTTAGCTTCCAAGGTCACCCTGAAGCAAGCCCTGGTCCACATGACTGTGCCCCATTGTTCGATCATTTCATCGAACTTATTGAAGCATCTAAGAAGTAATTAAGGAAGCGACCATGGCTAAACGTACAGACATTAAAAGCATCTTAATTATTGGTGCGGGTCCGATTGTCATCGGACAAGCATGTGAGTTCGATTACTCAGGTGCACAAGCATGTAAAGCCCTTCGTGAAGAAGGCTATCGTGTTATTTTGGTGAACTCTAACCCAGCCACCATTATGACTGATCCAACAATGGCAGATGCAACGTATATTGAACCGATTACGTGGCAGACTGTAGCTGCGATCATTGAAAAAGAGCGCCCAGATGCTGTTCTTCCAACAATGGGTGGTCAAACGGCATTGAACTGTGCACTTGCACTTGATGCCAACGGTATCTTAAAAAAATATAATGTTGAATTAATCGGTGCAACCAAAGAAGCGATTGAAAAAGCTGAAGACCGTAAATTGTTCGACATCGCAATGCGTAAGATCGGTTTAGAATGTCCTCGTGCCGATGTTGCTGAAAGCATGGAACATGCACTTGAAATTCAAGCGCGTTTTGGTTTCCCTGTCATCATTCGTCCATCATTTACGATGGGTGGTTCAGGTGGTGGTATCGCTTACAACAAAGAAGAATTTATTGAAATTTGTGAGCGTGGTTTCGATCTTTCGCCAACTAAACAATTGTTGATCGATGAATCATTGATTGGTTGGAAAGAATACGAGATGGAAGTTGTTCGTGACAAAAACGACAACTGTATCATTGTCTGTACCATTGAAAACTTTGATCCAATGGGTGTCCATACAGGTGACTCAATCACTGTTGCGCCTGCACAAACACTGACTGATAAAGAGTTCCAATTACTCCGTAATGCGTCTTTGGCTGTACTTCGTGAAATTGGTGTAGAAACCGGCGGTTCAAACGTTCAATTCGGTATTAATCCGAAAGACGGTCGTATGGTCGTGATCGAGATGAACCCTCGTGTATCTCGTTCTTCTGCTCTTGCATCTAAAGCAACAGGTTTCCCTATTGCAAAAATTGCAGCGAAACTTGCAGTCGGTTATACCCTTGATGAATTGAAAAATGACATCACTGGCGGTACTACACCTGCATCATTCGAGCCTGCAATTGACTATGTAGTGACTAAAATTCCTCGTTTCAACTTCGAGAAATTCCCACAAGCTGACGCAACATTGACAACACAGATGAAGTCGGTGGGCGAAGTGATGGCGATTGGTCGTAACTTCCAAGAGTCTGTACAGAAAGCATTACGTGGTCTTGAAGTCGGTACTTGTGGTTTCGATGAACAAATCGCTGTGGGTACAGAAGGCGCAAAAGATAAAATCTTAGTTGAGCTTAAAGTACCTGGTCCAGATCGTATTTGGTATGTTGCTGATGCCTTCCGTCATGGCTTTACTCTAGAAGAAGTTTTCGCTGCAACCAATATTGATCGTTGGTTCTTGATCCAAATCGAAGACATCATCAAGACTGAAGAACAAATTAAAACTTTAGGTTTTGGTGACTTAAACGCTGACAATATCCGTTCATTTAAGCGTAAAGGTTTATCTGATTTGCGTATCGCAAACTTAATGGGTATTTCGCAAAAGCAATTCCGTAAGCATCGTTGGAACTTGGGTGTATATCCAGTTTACAAACGTGTTGATACCTGTGCTGCTGAGTTTGAATCAGATACAGCCTATATGTATTCAACTTATGATGAAGAATGTGAATCTAATCCGTCTAGCAAAGACAAGATTATGGTCATCGGTGGTGGTCCTAACCGAATTGGTCAAGGTATTGAGTTCGATTACTGCTGTGTACATGCTGCGCTTGCTATGCGTGAAGATGGTTATGAAACCATCATGGTCAACTGTAACCCAGAAACTGTTTCAACAGACTATGATACTTCTGACCGTTTGTACTTCGAACCAATCACACTGGAAGACGTACTTGAAATCGTACGTACTGAAAAGCCAAAAGGCATCATTGTACAGTACGGTGGTCAAACACCATTGAAATTGGCGCGTGCTTTGGAAGAAGCTGGTGCTCCAATTATTGGTACATCTCCTGATGCAATTGACCGTGCAGAAGACCGTGAACGTTTCCAACAAATGGTTCAACGCTTAAATCTTCGCCAACCAAGTAACAGCATTGTCAAATCTGCTGAAGAAGGTATGGCTGAAGCATCTAAAGTGGGTTATCCATTGGTGGTACGTCCTTCTTATGTGCTTGGTGGTCGTGCAATGGAAATCGTCTACAATGACGATGAACTTAAGCGCTACTTACGTGATGCGGTTCAAGCATCTAACGAAGCACCTGTATTACTCGATCACTTCCTTGATGATGCGACAGAAGTTGATGTTGACTGCGTATCTGACGGTAAAGATGTTGTGATTGGTGGAATTATGCAGCACATCGAACAAGCAGGTATTCACTCTGGTGACTCAGCATGTTCGATTCCACCTTACTCTCTTTCTCAAGAGATTCAGGATGAAATGCGTCGTCAAACAGTGGCTATGGCGAAAGAGCTTGGCGTTATTGGTTTGATGAACGTTCAATTTGCTGTAAAAGGCAACGATGTTTATATTCTTGAAGTTAACCCACGTGCATCTCGTACAGTACCATTTGTATCGAAATGTATTGGTGAATCGTTAGCAAAAGTTGCTGCACGTTGTATGGCGGGTCAATCTTTAGAATCTCAAGGATTCACAAAAGAAATTATCCCAACTCATTTTGCAGTAAAAGAAGCAGTATTCCCATTCAATAAATTCCCAGGTGTTGATCCAATTCTTGGACCAGAGATGAAATCTACTGGTGAAGTTATGGGTGTTGGTAAAACTTTTGGTGAAGCTTTCTACAAAGCTGTGTTAGGCTCTAATGATCGTTTACCAGGAAAGCCAACTGAAGGTGAAGTGAAACATGTATTTATTTCAGTACGTGATTCAGACAAACCTCGTGCACCAGGTATTGCGAAACAATTGGTGGATTTAGGCTTCAAAATTATCGCAACTGGCGGTACTTATGATGTCATTAAAGACGCTGGTATTGAATGTGAACGTGTGAACAAAGTCACTGAAGGTCGTCCTAATATTGTTGACCGCTTGAAAAATGGCGAGATTCACCTCATTATCAATACTACTGAAGGCAAACAAGCTCAGCAGGATTCATTCTCAATCCGTCGCTCTGCACTCCAAGGTAAAGTGTATTACACAACAACCTTGAATGGTGCTGATGCTGTATGCCAAGCTTTAGCAATTCAATTGCCAATGGATGTATATCGCTTGCAAGATTTGCAAACACTAGGTTAATTCGTTTCCGATAAGTCCCGTCACCTTATCGGTGGCGGGCTTTTTTCATTTCTAAACCAGTATTTTTTAAATACGAAACTGAGGGACAACAATGCAACGTTATCCTATGACTCCCGAAGGCAAGGTTGCCTTAGAGAAAGAATTACAACAGTTGAAATCTGTTGATCGTCCACGTATTACTGCTGCAATTGCAGAAGCTCGTGAACATGGGGATTTAAAAGAAAACGCAGAATACCACGCAGCACGTGAACAACAAGGTTTCTGTGAAGGTCGTATTCAAGACATTGAAGGTAAACTCGGTGCTTGCCAAGTGATCGATGTAAAAGAACTTGAGCAAACAGGTCGTGTTGTTTTTGGTGTAACAGTAACGATTGAAAACTTAGATACTGAAGAAAAGAAAACCTATAAGATTGTAGGTGATGATGAAGCAGATTTTAAAATTAATAAAATCTCAGTGAACTCTCCTATCGCACGTGGTCTTTTAGGTAAAAATGAAGGCGATGAAGTAAAAATCGTCACGCCTCAAGGCGAAGTAGAATATGAAGTGGTAAGTGTTGAGTATATCTAAGTAACACTACTCATCATATTGAGGGCTGATTATTCAGCCCTTTTTCTTTTCGAGAATAATATTTGATTCTACAACAACAATAATTCAAATAACCTGTAAAAACTAATCCATCATATGCAATTGTTAAGGAGGCATCGCTTGCGCAAATCAATTTACACTTTAGAGCTAAAATAACAAAATAAAAATTATATTTTTCAAATATATATTATAATTTTTTAATCTTTTCACTCAGGATAAATTATATTTTCCTGGATGAGTTTTTAACAAATTGGCTATACAGAGAAAGATCTGATGCCTTAAAAATAGCAATTATCACCACCTTGTCCAAATTTATTGCCATTGTTAAATAATCTATTTGCATTAGATTGATGGAAAATAAAAATTTCTTGAGGAACAATATGAAAGCTGGGCGTGTAAGTCGCACAGCAGAAGCAGCGGCTGCTCTGCGTGCCAACCACCATTTAAACGCTAGCGATCCTGTATTTTCAGATCCGTACGCTTTAGCAATGACCAATAGCCGCTGGCGGGTATTACTGAATAATGCCTTGTTTTGCAAAACACTTAATTCAAAGTTGATGAATCAAACCTTTGGTAAATTGACTGGGCAAGTGGTTGGTCGTTCACGATATTGTGAAGATCTTTTACAACATGCAATTGAGAACCATCAAATTCATCAATATGTCTTGGTCGGTGCAGGCTTAGATTCATTTGTTTTACGTTTAGCAGCTCAATATCCGCAACTTAAAATATTCGAAGTTGATCATCCTGATACACAGAAGACCAAAATACAAAAGTTAAAAAAGATTTCTACATCCCAACAATTGCCTGAAAATGTTGAATTTGTCAGCATTGATTTTGAAAAAGAAAAGCTTTCTGAAGTTTTAACCCGAAGTGGTTTCCAATCTAAACACCCTGCTTTTTTCTCTTGGTTAGGCACAACGCATTATTTAACACCGCAAACCACATTAGCCACTTTGAAAAATATTGCCTCGATTGCACATAAACAAAGTGAAGTGGTTATGGACTACTCGATTGATTATAGAGAATTACAAGGTATAGAACGGTTTGGTGCGTTTGCTTTAACTCAATTTACTCAATTTCTTAAAGAACCTTTGATCGGTGCTTTTGGTTCAGATGCTTTACATCAGGCAGTGATCAAAATGGGATATCAAGTCTTGGAAGATTTATCAGGTCAACAGATCACTGAGCGCTATTTTAACCATCGTGCAGATCATATTCGTCATACGCATGGCTCGCATTTGCTTCATTTAAAACTTATTTAAAACAAACCAAGTTGAAATATCATTCAGATATTTCTCACTTTTTAAAGATAGAACATGGAAATGATGCTGATTTACTTAGGCTATTTTATTGAATTTATATAGCTCAATCCTATAAAGCTCATATAAAATAGTCACAACACTCTCCGCACATCAAGCAACCTTTAGAATGCCTAACTCGATAAATTCACCAGTAAAACACTGGTGTGAATTTGAATTTATTTCCAAAACTGTTAAAAATCCAAACATTCATATAAAAGGTAATTACTCCTATTACTCAGCGTATTGGGATCAAGGTTTTGAGCGTTGTGTAGTGCGTTATTTACATGACAAAGCATCCACTACCGAAAAGCCGATTGACCAATTGTATATCGGTAACTTCGTTTGTTTTGGTGCTGAATCCGTAATCATGATGGGAGGGAATCAGTTACACCGCCCTGACTGGATCTCAACATTTCCTTTTGATACCCGTAGTTTTTTACCTGCCGGGGATACAGTCATTGCGGATGGTTGTTGGATTGGGAGTCGTGCCATGATCATGCAAGGCGTAAAACTCGGTGAAGGTGCTGTTGTTGCAACAGGTGCAGTAGTCACCCAAGATGTCCCACCGTATGCAATTGTGGGCGGTGTACCTGCGAAGCTCATTAAATATCGCTTTACTGAGCAAGAGATTGCACAACTACTCTCCCTAAGGCTTTATGACCTTGATGAAAAGCAAATATTGAAAATGCGAGCGCAATTACAGACTGATGATCTACTTCAACTAATACAATTCTTAAAAAATCAAACCAATGAGTAAAATGTAGGCTCAATCTTATCAAAACAAAAAAGGGTTAAATTTTCATTTAACCCTTTTTATAAGATTTAACCAATTGTTGCTTATAGATCTGAATTTAAAGCTACATTGCGATGCGCATTCTTTAACTTTTTTTGTTTTAGATAGTAGGCAAACATCAAACACAATATCCAAGCAGGAATCATCATTACGGCGATGCGCATATCAGGGGTAAATGACATCACAACAAGAATACCGAACATAAAAATCATGCACAGATAATTACTGAATGGATAAGCAATGCTAGGGAATTTGGTGGTTTGCCCTTGCGCTAGCATAGCTTTACGGAATTTTAGATGTGTCCATGAAATCACCACCCAGTTAATCACAATCGCGGCAACCACGAGCATCATTAACAAACCAAATGCTTTTTCTGGAAATGCATAATTCAACAATACACATAAAACAGTGACAAATGCAGAAACAAGCACTGCATTGGTTGGGATGCCACGTTTATTGATATGTTTAAGAAACTTCGGTGCATTGCCCTGTTGAGCCAAACCCAATAACATACGGCTGCTACAATAGCTCGTTCCGTTATAGACCGAAACTGCTGCAGTAAGAATCACAAAGTTCAACAGAGTCGCTACGCCTTGACTATCCAGCGAAGCAAAGACCATAACAAAAGGGCTTCCACCTTCCGCCATTTTGTTCCAAGGGAACAAGGCAAACAAAATAAACAGTGTCGCGATATAAAAAATCAAAATACGATAAATAATTTGATTCACAGCCTTAGGCAAAGTTTTATCAGGATCTCTCGCTTCTGCGGCAGTGATTCCAAATAATTCAATACCGCCAAAAGCAAAAATAATCACTGCCATTGCCATGATCAGACCTTCAACACCAAATGGGAAGAAACCGCCCAATGCCCAGAGATTGGTAATACTTGCTTGTGGTCCTGCTGTACCCGTTGCAAGTAAATAGGAACCAAAGCCAATCATCGCCAAGATTGCCAAAATTTTGACGATGGAGAACCAAAACTCCATTTCACCAAAAAATTTTACATGCAAAAGATTAATGCCGTTAATTAAAATAAAAAACGCCAATGCTGAAATCCATGTTGGGATTTCAGGCCACCAATATTGGATATATAAACCAATTGCACTGAGTTCAGCCATACAAACCAGAACATTGAGTACCCAATAGTTCCAGCCTGACATAAACCCTGCAAATGAGCCCCAGTACTTATAAGCAAAATGGCTGAATGAGCCACTGACTGGCTCTTGCACCACCATCTCACCTAACTGTCGCATCATAAGAAACGCAATCAGCCCTGCAATCGCATAACCGAGGATCACTGAAGGTCCCGCAAGCTTGATCGACTGCGAGATCCCGAGGAACAACCCAGTACCAATTGCACCACCCAGTGCAATCAACTGAATATGGCGATTGCTTAAACCATGTTTCAGGTTTCCTTGCTCGTGTTCTGACATATGATTATTCTCATCCTTGTCGCGTAATTTTTATATTCAAAATTACGTATATCATAAGTTAATCAAAAATGCCTATATCTAATCGAAAAATAATTGATTTACTTTTCTCATAACTGCGCATATAAGCAGAAATTTCAACAAATAACAATTATTATGAATTATGTAATTAAATTATGTATTGCGTAATTATTAATTTTCAGTATGATAGAAATCATCATGTAGATCATTCTGGACTAGTCAGCATAATGAAGACGAATAAAAACAATAATATTTATTTGTTTTTCATAAGCTTGAGTGGAAAAAGAGAAAACGAAATAAGTTCTCATTCATAAGAGACAAGGAAAGCGCACCATGACACAACATTTAACGACCTTTCTTGAGATTGCACCTCAATCTGATTTCAGCATTCATAATTTACCTTATGGCATTTTTAGTGAAACCGCTCAGGGAGATAAACGTGTCGGTGTCGCGATTGGTGATTGGGTAATCGACCTCGCTGCTTTAGAAACATTAGGATTACTTCCAAATTGCAAAACTCAGTGTTTTAATCAAAGCAGCCTGAATAAATTTATCGAAACAGGTAAAAAAAATTGGCATTACATTCGCCAAACCCTACAAGACTTGCTTTCTGCAGACAATCCAACCCTTCGTGATCATCCAGAATTACGCCAAAAAGTATTATTCAAACAAAATACAGTCACCTTACATTTACCAGTACAAATCTCTGGCTATACGGATTTCTACTCCTCTAAAGAACATGCAACCAATGTTGGAACTATGTTTAGAGATCCTAAAAATGCCTTGCTTCCAAATTGGAGTGAGCTACCTGTGGGTTATAATGGTCGTGCCAGTTCTGTGGTTGTTAGCGGTAAGGAGATTGTCCGCCCTTCTGGTCAAATTAAACTTCCTCATGAAGAACGCCCTCTCTTTTCGGCAACCCGTAAACTCGACTTTGAACTCGAAACAGCTTTTATCGTAGGTAAGACAACTGCGTTGGGTGAACCGATTGCAATTGAAGATGCGTGGAATCATATTTTTGGCATGGTCTTGCTGAATGATTGGTCTGCACGTGATATTCAACAATGGGAATATGTGCCCTTAGGTCCATTTAATGCCAAGACCTTTGCCAGTTCAATTTCACCTTGGGTGGTAACGATGCAAGCCTTAGAACCCTTTAAAGTCAAAGGTCCGCAACAACTCCCAGAGCCATTAGATTATTTAAAAGAACATACTCCCAACAGTTTTGATATTCATCTCAGTGTGGAACTACAAAGCTCACAATCACAGCAAAGTGAAGTGATTTGTCAAACCAACTTTAAATACATGTACTGGTCGATGGCGCAACAGCTGACCCATCACACCATTTCAGGTTGTAATGTTCAAGTTGGAGATTTAATGGGTTCTGGCACAATTTCAGGTCCTACAGAAAATTCTTATGGAAGCTTACTGGAACTTACTTGGAACACCACAAAACCCCTCACCTTATCCAATGGTGAAAAGCGCGGCTTCCTTGAAGATGGCGACCGTGTAGTGATGAAAGGCTATGCTGAAAAAGGTGCTATTCGAGTGGGCTTTGGTCAAGTCACAAATACGATTTTACCAGCCAAACAGTTTAGCTTTAAGCAACACAAGGAATTGTGTGATGAAACTGTATAGTTATTTTCGTAGCTCTGCGGCTTATCGAGTTCGGATCGCTTTAAACCTGAAGCAATTGGATTATGTCATACAGCCTGTCCATTTGCTCAAAAATGAGCATCAACAAGAAAGCTACATCGTACTCAATCCAAGCCAGCTTGTACCAAGTTTGATTAATCAAGATCAGTCTTTTATACAGTCGCTCAATATTTTGGAATATCTGGAAGAACGTTACCCATCACTTCCTTTATTACCTACAGATCTTGTTGAGCGCGCCAAAATCCGTGCTTTTTCACAAACCATCGCCTGTGATATTCATCCCTTAGATAATCTCAGAGTGCTGAAATATTTAAAACATGAACTCGCTGTAAATGATGAACAGAAAAGTCAATGGTACCAACACTGGATTATTGAAGGTTTTAAAAGCTTAGAGATGCAATTAAAAGACTCAAATGGTCAATTCTGCTTCGGCACTCAAGCCACATTTGCAGATTGTTGTTTGATTCCTCAAGTGTATAACGCCAAACGTTTCAATGTTGATCTAAGCGACTTTCCAAAGATTCAATCCATTGATCAACACTGCCTAAGCCTGCCTGCATTCTTAAGGGCGATCCCAGAACAACAACCAGATTGGGAATAAACAAAAAAGGAGTTTTATCATGAGCTTTGCAATTAAAAAAATTCATCACGTGGCTTATCGTTGTAAAGACGCCAAAGAAACGGTGGAATGGTATAAAAAAATGCTCAACATGGAGTTTATTTTGGCTTTTGCAGAAGACCATGTTCCATCAACTAAAGCATTTGATCCTTATATGCATTTATTCCTTGATGCAGGTCAAGGCAATGTGTTGGCGTTTTTTGAATTACCGACTCAACCAGAAATGGGACGTGATGAAAATACGCCTCAATGGGTTCAACACATCGCATTTGAAGTTGAAGACTTAGATGCACTGCTTTCTGCAAAATCGCATCTTGAAGCCAATGGTGTCAAAGTGCTCGGTATTACCAATCATGGGATATTCCACTCGATTTACTTCTTTGATCCGAATGGACATCGTTTAGAACTAACATATAACGATGTTCATGCCGATGCGAAAATTTCAAAAATTACTGAAGAAATGAAGGTCGATATGCTGGATGAATGGAGCAGAACCAAACGCGCACCTCAACATACGCATTTCTTACACGAAGCTGAGTTAGGGTAATCATTATGGTCAATAAAGTATCAACGAGTGCCGAAGCAGCCCTGCAAAGTATCGTGCAAGATGGACAAACCATTGCTGTGGGCGGATTCGGACTTTGTGGTATTCCTGAAGCTTTGATCAAAGCGCTTAAACAAAGTGGAGTAAAGCAACTAACCTGCATCAGTAATAATGCAGGCGTGGATGATTATGGTTTAGGGCTGTTATTGCAGTCTAAACAAATCAAAAAAATGATTTCATCCTACGTTGGGGAAAATAAAGTGTTTGAACGACAGTTTTTAAATGGTGAACTTGAAGTTGAATTGACACCTCAAGGCACATTGGCAGAAAAACTTCGTGCAGGCGGAGCTGGAATCCCAGCGTTCTATACTGCAACTGGTGTTGGTACCAGTATTGCTGAAGGTAAAGAGCTTCGTGAGTTTAATGGTCAGTCTTTTCTCCTAGAGACTTCACTTTGTGCAGATATTGCATTAATCAAAGCTTATAAAGCGGACAAAGCTGGTAATCTGGTATTCCGAAAAACTGCACGTAATTTCAATCCTGAGTGTGCAATGGCAGGTCGTTATACGATTGTTGAAGTTGAGCATATTGTTGAACTTGGTGAAATTGATCCTGATGACATTCATTTAGCAGGAATCTATGTCAATGCCATTGTACTCAATGCTCAGCCTGAAAAGCGTATCGAACAGCGTACATTAAAAGTTGCAGTATAAGGAGTGACAGAATGGCTTGGACAAAACAACAAATGGCTCAACGTGCTGCCAAAGAGTTGCAAGACGGTTTCTATGTCAATCTCGGCATTGGCTTACCGACTTTGGTTGCCAATTACATCCCCGAAGGAATGGATGTATGGTTACAATCCGAAAATGGTTTATTGGGCATTGATGAATTTCCAACTGAAGACAACGTAGATGCGGACTTGATCAATGCTGGTAAACAAACTGTCACCGTTAAAAAAGGTGGTGCATTTTTTTCAAGTTCAGAATCATTTGCCATGATTCGCGGTGGTCGGGTTGACCTTGCTATTTTAGGTGCTATGGAAGTTTCTGAACATGGCGATCTCGCCAATTGGATGATTCCGGGTAAAAAAGTCAAAGGCATGGGCGGTGCAATGGATCTTGTTGCAGGTGTTCGAAAAGTCGTGATTTTAATGGAGCATACGACCAAAGAGGGTCAAGCTAAAATTTTACCTCAATGCACCCTACCATTGACTGGTCGCCGAGTGGTTCATCGTATTATCAGCGACTTAGGTGTACTCGATGTAACTCAAAATGGTTTAGAACTGGTTGAGTTAGCAGATAATGTCAGTTTTGATGACATTCAAGCGGCGACAGCAGTCAGGATTAAAAATATTCAAGCTGCATAAAGCACAATCTGACCGGGATGGAAGATCAATGGCTTCGATCCCGATTTTTATTGCCTAAATTTCAGCAAGGTCTGTTATTTTAACTTGAGCATGTTGATATACAATACGTGGTAAAGTCACACTAAAATGCTCAATGCATAGTATGCTTATGCTATTCATCTATTTATCTCATTTAAAAAGATGATTTCTATTTTGTAGCATGCTCAGGCATTATGTGCTGAATGTAAAATCAAATATCGACAGCAAATCAAAGCTGCAAGATTAAATGCGATCAAGGGTTGTTGAATGATTGAAGAAAAGTTATCTGGTGGCGTTCAATCACTTGAAGTGGGCTTAGCCGTTCTCAATGCCCTTTTGGAACATAACAAACCGATTATATTAAAAGAACTATCAAGCAAGCTGGATATGCATCCTGCCAAAGTACATCGTTATTTAGTCAGCCTCATACGCATGAACTATGCAAAGCAACTGGAAGATGGTCAATATGCACTGGGTGATCAGGCTTGGCGTTTAGGTTTAAACTGCATTCAACATACCGATGCCCTACAGTTGGTACAGCATCGAATTTATGAATTACAAAATAAAATTGGCTGTGGTATTCAAATCAGTAAATGGTCACCTAAAGGTCCTTTGGTTGTACAATCGATTGAATCTAATCACCCAATTTCAATAGTCACCAAAGTCGGTTCAATTATGCCATTGGTCAACTCAGCTGCTGGGCGAGTTTTTGCAGCATATTTACCTGAGCCAATCATTAAACCATTGATATTTGCGGAATGGGAAAAAGCCGCAATCAATCATTATCAGATTAAACCGAGTCATTGGGATGAATTTATTCAACTTAAAGAAACCACTTTAGAACAAGGTATGGCAATTGCTCAAGGTGATCTTCTTACAGGCATCAATGCTATTGGTTTACCTATTTTTAATGCACATCAAGCTATGGAATTCTGCATTGTGGCTCTGGATAGTGAAGTATTTCTACCTGTGCATAATGGCAGTGAAAAACTTGAACTATTTAAACATGAAGTGGCTGCAATTAATCAATACATTCAAACGCGTTAAGTTATAGCTTTATCTCCCAAATAAAAAAGCCAAGAAAATACTTTCTTGGCTTTTTCTGCTGATACCAATCACTTTATTTGGCTTCTAATACACCACGACGGATTTGATCACGTTCAATAGATTCAAACAATGCTTTAAAGTTTCCTTCACCGAAGCCATCATCATCTTTACGTTGAATAAACTCAAAGAAAACTGGTCCAAGCATGTTTTCAGAGAAAATCTGTAATAACAGCTTTTTCTCGCCTTCTTTGGTATTTCCATCTAACAAAATACCACGTTTTTGTAACTCTTCAGTTGGCTCACCGTGACCAGGTAAACGATCTTTTAACATTTCATAATAAGTTTCTGGTGGCGCGGTCATAAACTTCAAACCTAAACCTTTCAACTTATCCCAGGTTGAAATTAAATCGTCTGTGATAAAGGCAATATGCTGAATACCTTCACCATTGAAATCAGCCAGAAATTCTGCAATTTGACCATTCCCTTTGTCTGAGTCTTCATTCAATGGAATACGGATCATACCATCTGGCGCAGTCAATGCTTTAGAGGTCAAACCGGTATATTCACCTTTAATGTCAAAGTAACGAATTTCCTGAAAATTAAAGATTTTTTCATAGAAATTCGCCCAATATTCCATGCGACCTTTATACACATTATGGGTTAAATGATCAATTTCATTAAGCCCTGCGCCACGCGGATTTTTTTCTACATCATCAAAGAAAACAAAATCATTTTCGTAAATATCACGATCCACAAGGAAAATTGGCATTCCTCCAATTCCCTTAATCGCTGGAATATTCAATTCCATCGGTCCTGCTTGTGAATACATAGGTTCAGCGCCTAGTGCTATAGCATTTTTAAAAGCTTTAGCTGCATCACGGGTTCTAAATCCCATTGCACAAGCAGAAGGTCCATGCTCTTTGAAAAAGAATGAAGCATAAGACTCTGGTTGATAATTCAAAATAATATTGATATTACCTTGACGCCACAAATACACTTTTTTAGATTTATGTTTTGCAACTTTGCTAAAACCAATGGTTTCAAAAATTTGATCTAATCCATTTTCCGTCGATACAAATTCAATAAAAGCAAAACCACATAATTCTAATGGGTTATCTAAAATATCCATCTAGTTTCCCTTATTTAGATAAATTCATCCGTTTTTTAATGCTGAGAACAGCTTATCGTTACTTTGATTCATTGATCAAAGCACCATGAAAGCTGGTCCTTTTCATTCCATCATTCAGCCTGTCTAATGCCAAAAATATCAGTTTGGTGACAGTGAACTTTTACTCTAAATTCATCCTATAAGAAATTTATAATTTATGCAATACATAATTAAATTATGTATTGTGTAATTTTATTGATTATTTACTCAAAATATCAGGTCACTATTTTTGCTGAAAAGGCACCACAATGTTATACGACTTTTCTACAACTTTTGATGATTCAGGTTTGAACGCTTCCCAATTAAAATCGTTAAAATTTAACCGCCATTGATAATATTCTTTGCCAATATCTTTAAATTGAATGGATAAATTAGAACCACTTTCATCATGACAGTGTGGAGAAGATTGATATTCCTCTTGAGAAAAACAGGCTCGAATCATCTCATATGAATGAAAAGCAACATCAGCCAACGCCAGCTTATAGGCATGATTCGGTTCTAACATGACAAAATCAGCGATCTCTTCTGCTCGTCCACCTCCAGAGTAAGTCGTACTCCAGCGCTTAACTACAGCAATAGCAAGCTTTTGACGATTTAAAGGATAAAATGCAGGATAAATACTCAATCCATCATTGTTTAATTCCTTATCAAAATCACTGTTACGACCATGATGCTGATACTGCTGAAAACTCCAAGAATTCAGTACAACATACTGATTGTTTTCTTTTATAAATTCGATTAATTGCGGTGTATCGTCAGTTAAATATAAATGAGTGTCAGCCCCTGATTGCTTTTTCCAAACTTCTACATCCTTTCCACAATTGACTTTTAATGCCTGACAAATTTGCTTGGCTTGTGAGCTTTCTGTTTTTAGCTTTATCCAAGGAATGGCTTTAATTTGATCGGCAACAGCAGCATGAGAGAGCAAGAACACCCATGTCAATATTATCCATTGAACAATGTTGTTAGATTGGCTTTTAAAGATAGGCATTATGATTTATCGTCCTTTAAAATGGGCTTGATCTTTCATTAAAAAAGCACGGACTCCTTCTAAAAAATCTTCCGACTGACCCGCCCTTCTTTGTAAATCCTGTTCAACTTTAATTTGAGTATAAAAATCATTGTGCATGGTGACCCGCATCGCTTGTTTGATCAATGCAAAACTCAAACTGGCTTGCGTAGCAAAATACTCAGCTAAACGTACAACTTCTAAAGCCAACTGATCATCTGCCACGACTTTATAAATCATTCCGATTCGTTCAGCTTCTTCTGCACTGATCTTTTCTGCTGTCAACATCAATGCTTTGGCTTTAGCAAAGCCAATCAAGCGTGGAAGTAACCATGTTGCACCGCAATCAGGAATAAGACCAATTTTACTAAAGATTTGCGAGAAACTTGCTGATTTTGCTGCAAGTGTAATATCACATAACAATGGCAAACTCGCCCCCGCCCCAACAGCGATACCATTCACCGCGCAGATGATGACTTTAGGCATATCATTGATAATGTCTAAGAGTGGATTAAAGTATTTTTCCAACACCTCATCTAAGTCAATGACTCCACTATTGAGAACTTCTGGACTTATTGCTTGCCCTGCACAAAATGCTTTGCCAACTGCTGCAATGACAATCACACGAACTTCAACATCCTCTTTCCATTGCCTGAGTATCTCTATAATTTCTAGACTCATCTCAGGCGTTAAGCTATTCGATTGTTCTGGACGGTTAAGCTTTAAATAACCTACCCCATTTTTCTTTTCTATAATAACTGTTTGATATTCCATGATCATTTCCTCAATGTTTTTGTATAAATGATGTGGAGCAGTCTTATTCCCTTTGAGTTTGTTTCAAGTTCATTCTAAAGCATGTTTTTGATTTACAATTTACCAATTGTCTCAATTGATTTTTTATCCGTACTTTATTCTCTATATGTTTTATAAATCAAAGTAATTTAATCTTTAAAAACAATAAAATACATATTAATTATAGCGTGAATTAAATTCATTTTTGGCGGATTCCTGTCTCAGCACAGTATCACCAGGAGCCCTCGCATAACTAATGGGAGTTTATGCTAATGCATTGATTTAAATTTATGATATTTATATTAATTATCCCTATGCTTTTACTGGGTTTTATTCATTTCATATTCGCGTTATGATCATGTTGTAGACTGGTGATGCGTATAAATATTCAATTCAGCTTTTTGTTAAAATAAGGAAAATAGTCATGGCTTATAAAAACATTCTCGTGCCTGTAGATGGCTCAGAAACATCTTTATCTGTTGTTAAACATGCTGTGGAATTTGCAAAAGCATTTAAGAGTAAAATTACAGTTGTACAAGTCATGACATTGGATCCATATGTTGCATCAGAATATTTGGCAAACGGTCAAAGTAATATGCTCATTGAACGTGCCCGTGAATTTATTCAAGCCAATATCAACGAAGCCAAAGCACAATTCGCTGCAGAAGGCGTCCAAGTAGAAACTCGCTTACTTGAAGGTGAAAATATTGCGCATACATTAAATCAAGCCGTACAAGATTTAAAAACTGATTTAGTCATCCTTAGCTCACATGGGCGTACAGGATTGAAAAAAATTATCATGGGAAGTGTTGCACAAAATTTGTTAACTGAATTACAAATTCCTGTTTTAGTCATTAAATAAATTGACTCAATGTCTAAAAACCTCACGCTAGAATTATCGTGAGGTTTTTTAATTTTAAGGTGCCCATTGGTATTTTTTTAAATTAATTTTGCCATCAACAACGACCACATCTTCCTCGCGTAATTTTGCCGTCTGTATACACATACCATGTTCATCCAATTTATTCAGACTGATACGACCTTGTGAGTTGACGACCCGATACCACGGAATATCATGATCTTCTGGAAGTTGTCCCAGTACACGCCCGACAAGCCGTGCATGTTTTGGTAAGCCAGCATACTTTGCGACTTGACCATAACTTGCCACTTTGCCTTTTGGAATCTGCACGATGACATTTAAAATCATCTGCGCCAGTTCATGATTCTGCATTGGACCTTTACATTTAAATAATTAAAAAATGTTGAAAATAACTCAACAAAATTGACTTAGAAAATAAGCTTCCGACATTTTAGGCAAATGTAATTTAATAGTACATATTCTAATCTTAAACCCTACCTCAAATACAACAACAAGAGTATGCAAAAATGAAAGGAATCTTCAATAAACTGCTTTTATCTACCGCATTGGTCATGGGCACTGTGACATCACTCGGTTTGTCCAATACCTATGCTGCTCCAAGTATTGATATTCAAAGTGTTTTTCAACAAGAACGCGCTTGGGCGGGAATGGAAACCAAACGTGTCAAAGTTGGTGATATTGACTGGGCATACAGTGAAGGTGGACCCGCAGGAAAACCGACGCTTATGCTTGTACATGGGCTTGCAGGTAGCCGAGACAACTGGAACCGTGTGGCACGTTATTTAACACCATATTATCATGTCATTATTCCTGATTTACCGGGTCAAGGTGATAGTAAAGTTCCAAATGATTTTGATTACTCACTCCCGAATTTGACTGAAAAGTTACGTCGTTTTGCAGAAGCCATCAAAGTTGAGAATGGTCTAAATGTTGCAGGACATTCAATGGGCGGTTCGATTTCGTTACTATATGCTGCTCAGTATCCTGTCGATACCAAGTCACTGTTCTTAATCGACAGTGCAGGCGTATTTAAATCTGCCAATACGCCATATCTTAAAGATCCAACCACTTTACGCAATATGATCGTCAGTAAACCTGGCGACTTTGATCGCTTAATGAAGATAGCGACTAGCCTTCCACCATTTATTCCAAAAGAATTAAAAGACTCTCAAGAAAAACTGATGATCAGTCAATCTGCAAATACCACAAAATTGGTTGAACAATTGATTGTAATGTCTAAATTGTTTACCCCTGACTCATTTGCGATTGCAGCACGCTCTATTGATCAGCCTGTATTAATTGCATGGGGTGATAAGGATCAAATTATCAATGTTGAAGCTGCTGCTGAATTGAAGGGTTTATTAAAAAATGCTCAAGAACCTGTAATCTTAAAAGGTGTAGGACATTTACCACTTCTTGAACAAGAGCAATTGTTGATTAAGCCGTATTTGGATTTCTTGGCAAAAAATGCGAAATAATGATTCGCTAATCTATGAGACCTTAAAAAATACCCTTCATGTTGAAGGGTATTTTTTAAGCTGGTATGACATTAAAGTTCAACATTTGAATGTGACTTTTTGAATCAGAAATTTGCCGGATTTTCCAAGCGCTTCACTTCCTGTGCTTTTTCTGGATGATGAACGGTTGCAACGCCATCATCAGATTTTTTATCAACCAATGCTTCCGGATTATAAATCGTAATAGTTTCGTGACCTTCAGCATCCTCACCCACAATATATTTAAATCCTTTGCGATTCATTTTATTGCACATGCGTTGATACCAACCTTTGAAACCTTGAGTTTCTTCGTTGGGATTGTAATAAAAAGCATTCATTACCGCAGGTAAGCCTAGACCACAGACTACACCTGAAAGTAATACACTGATAAAAGTATAACCAATCAAAATACTGCTGTAATCACGTAACTCTGGTACGTTTGCCACAGCAAGAATCAATGCAAGTGAAATACCTCCTCGAACCCCTCCCCATGACAAAATGGCAAGACTACCGTTATAGCTCTTTTTTCGAAATGATGGGAAGAATGCAAAAGCAAGGAAATTTGCCGCAAAACGTGATAAATGCAGGGCAAAGAATGCAAAAATACCACCCAGAATAAGACTGGTACTAAGATCCAAAATAAAGATTTCCAGACCAATCAGAGTGAATAAGAATGAATTAATAATCCCTTCTACCGTGTGCCAGAAATGATTGACCTCACGAATTTCACGGTCTTGTAGAATTTCTTTCCATTTATTTCCGACGATCAAACCACCGATGACACAAGCAATTGGTGCAGATGCGTGCGCAAACAATGCCACAAGATACGAACCACACGCCAACAATGCCGTGGTTAAGATGAGAGATTCCATCTCATGTTTACCACGTAATAAACGTAAAATCCCTAAACCGAATGCCCAACCAATGATCACAGCCACTACAATTTCATATAATAGGGTTTGTAGGGTTGCAATCAGACTGAAATGTTCACCTTCAAGGACATTTAATAAGGTCATAAAGACGGCAATACACATTGCGTCATTAAATAAGGATTCACCTTCTAATTTGACCATCAAATGATGTGGTGCACGTACTGAACTCAGTACGCCTTTAATCCCAATTGGATCCGTTGCTCCAAGTGCTGAACCAAGTAATAACAACACTAAAATAGGCACAGGATTTCCAATCAAGAACTGGAAGCCAAATACCAATCCTGCAAAAAATACTGCACACAACAATAGTGCAATTGTGGCTAAGATACTGATCGGCTTCCAATAGACTTTTAAATCAGAAACTTTAAATTTCAATGCGGATGATGTAAGAATGAAACAAATCACACCATTGACTAAAAAATCATAAAAATCGACATGGCGCACTGCCTCTTCAATATTATGAATATTAATCGAGATAAATTGATTACCATTCAGTAAACTGGCGCCCCATTGCAAGATAAAGACAAAAATTGCAGAAACGATAGGTACACCAATCGCTTGAGGAAAACCGAGTATGCGTTTATTAAATATGGTCGTCGCAATAGAAAGCGCAAAAACTACTGTAAAAACTTGGAGAAAGAAATAATTACCCATTCGAACCCTATTTTCGATTTTTAATTTAAATGCACATCAAACACTCAATCATTTCTTTATTAAATATAGAATAAAAGACCATTTAACAATCAATATAATTTTACAAAAAAAAGTACAGTCTGACTTTTTTCGTTATATTTTTTAACATAAAAAATTGGCTTGGAAAATCTATTTAGAAAAAAAGAGCATATCTTGTGCTCTTTTTTAAACCATTGAACTTAAACAACTTATTTAAACGTATCACAACTATTGATATCGCCTGATTTCATACCAGTATTGAACCACTGCATACGTTGTTGACTGGTACCATGGGTAAAGCTATCTGGAACAGCATAACCACGTGCCTTTTTCTGCAAATAGTCATCACCAATTTTCTCTGCGGCATCCATTGCCTCTTCGATATCGCCTTGTTCAAGAAATTGTGTACGCTGTTGTGTACGATTCGCCCAAACACCTGCTAAACAGTCTGCCTGTAATTCCAAACGCACTGAGAGTTGGTTACCCTGAGCTTGATTGGCACGTTGACGAGCCTGTTGAACTTGCGAGGAAATACCCAATAAATTTTGAATATGATGACCAACTTCATGTGCAATTACATAAGCTTGTGCGAAATCACCTGCTTCATCTTGTGCAGATAACTCAGATTGGTTTTTTTCACCTGAAATACCCATTTGTTGGCGCATATCTTTGAAGAATTGAGTATCAATATAAACTTTTTGGTCTGCTGGACAATAAAACGGTCCCATCGCAGACTCAGCTGTTCCACAACCTGATTGCACAGCGCCACTGAACATCACCAGTTTTGGTGGTGTATATTGGGCACCTTGTTGAATAAACACTTGTTTCCAAGTATCTTCCGTATCTGCTAAGACTGTTTTAACAAAAGAAGCTGTTTCTTGCTGTTCAGGCGTCGCATTGGCAGGTGCAGTGTTCTGGCTCACATTACCTGAGGTGACTTGCTTGGTTGCTTGATATGCCTGCTGCGGATCAACACCAAAAAATTTCCAAGCAATAAAAGCAACAACCAATCCTAAAATGCTAATACCACCCGCTTTTACACCACCACCACGGCGATCTTCGACATTATCGCTTTCTCTACGTCCTTTCCAACGCATAGATTTGTCCTTTTATTTTTAAATTGGAAACAGTTTTACAATGATTGTTTTATAAAGCAGTTTTAGATTGACCACGTAATTTTTGAATCAGTCCAACCACCAATACCACAGCCAAACCAGCAACAATACCAATGACCAGATTGATCAGTGTCGGTGTGAGTGCACCAATGATATTTCCCACTGTTGGAATGTGTTCAATATGATCGACAGCTTCTTCAGTCAAGTGGTGCAAAGTAGATACCGCATGACTGATAATCCCTCCTCCCACAAGGAACATCGCAACTGTTCCAACAATAGTTAATGTTTTCATGAGTTTCGGTGCAAATGCCAATAAGCCGCGACCAATACTTTGTTTTACATTCGATGCTTGTTGCGTCAAGTACAAACCTAAATCATCAATTTTGACAATCATCGCAACAAAGCCATAGACCCCTACAGTCATAATCACAGCAATCACGGACAGCACCATGACTTTTGTACCAAAAGCAGCGGTTGCAACCGTACCTAAAGAAATCACCACAATTTCAGCAGAAAGAATAAAGTCAGTGCGTATCGCACCTTTAATTTTCTCTTTTTCAAAAGTTGCTAAATCAGTTTCAATCTGCTCAAGCTCTTCTTGAGCACCCTCTTCAGTTGTGGCTTTTTTATGCTTCAAACTGTGCAGTACTTTTTCTACACCTTCATAACATAGAAACAAACCACCAATCATTAATAAGGGATTAATCAGCCAAGGGGCAACCACACTAATCAATAGAGCTAATGGTACTAAAATGAGTTTATTGATAAATGAACCTTTCGCAACACCCCAAACGACGGGAAGTTCACGTTCAGCTCGAACACCACTGACTTGTTGTGCATTGAGTGCTAAGTCATCACCTAAAACGCCTGCTGTTTTTTTTGCTGCCATTTTACTCATGACCGCAACATCATCAAGCACTGCTGCAATATCATCTAATAATATTAATAAACTACTTGCCATTTTTTATCCAAAATTTTAGTTATCACACTATTTTAAAGTGAAATTTCATTTTTCTATATAAAATTTTGTAGATTTTCACATTTATCCATAAAAATTGGTTCTGGGCTATTTTTCGCTGACATTAAAATAAATTATCTCGTACAATAGTGCCCATTCACAAAACACGACTGTCTCTATAAAGACTTTGGAAGCGATAATGACGAATCAAGATAATCGTCCTGTGATTTTGACAGGCGACCGTCCTACTGGACAACTACATTTGGGACATTTTGTAGGTTCTTTGCGCTCACGAGTAGGCTTACAGGATTCTCATCATCAGCATCTACTTCTCGCTGATGCTCAGGCTTTAACTGATAATGCTGATAACTTTGAAAAAGTTCGCCGCAATATTATTGAAGTCGCGACAGACTATTTAGCTGTTGGTATTGACCCAACCAAAACCACGATCTGTGTTCAATCATGCTTGCCAGCATTAAATGAACTGACCATGTTATATTTAAACTTCGTCACTGTGTCACGTTTAGAGCGTAATCCAACAATTAAAGCTGAAATTCAATTGCGTGGCTTCGAACGAGATATTCCAGCAGGTTTCTTGTGCTACCCCGTTGCTCAAGCTGCTGACATTACTGCATTTAAAGCAACAGTCGTTCCTGTAGGTGAAGACCAGATTCCAATGATCGAACAAACCAACGAAATTGTTCGTCGTTTAAATCGTCAAATTGGTCAAGAGGTTTTACCTGAGTGTAAAGCACTTTTATCCAATATGAGTCGTTTACCTGGCTTTGATGGCAAAGCTAAAATGTCAAAATCTTTGGGCAATACCATTGTCTTAGATGCGACAGATAAAGACATCAAAAAAGCGGTCAATGCAATGTATACCGATCCAAATCACTTGCGTATCGAAGATCCAGGTCAAGTAGAAGGTAATATTGTATTTACCTACTTAGATGCTTTCGATCCAAATAAAGAAGAAGTTGAAGAACTGAAAGCACATTATCGTCGCGGTGGTTTAGGCGATGGCACAGTGAAAAAGCGCCTTGAAGGTGTTTTAAAAGAGTTGATCACACCAATTCGTGAACGTCGTATGGAACTTGCAAAAGACCCTGATTACATCATGGACATCTTAAAAACAGGCACTGAAAAATGCCGTGTTATTACCCAAGATACCTTAGATGAAATCAAAAATGGTTTAGGTGTATTCCATTTCTAATCTGCTTAAATCTATTTAAAAATAAAAAAAGCCACTGAATTCAGTGGCTTTTTTAATCGCATCAATTAATTTTTATGGCGCATATGTGGGAATAAAATCACATCACGAATACTTGGTGCATTAGCAAACAACATCACCAAACGGTCAATACCGATGCCTTCACCTGCTGTTGGAGGTAAGCCGTATTCTAATGCTTCAATAAAGTCTGCATCGAAGTGCATTGCTTCATCATCACCCGCATCTTTTTCAGCAACTTGTGCTTGAAAACGCTCAGCCTGATCAATTGGATCGTTTAACTCTGAGAAACCATTTGCAAGCTCACGACCACCAATAAAGAACTCGAAACGATCCGTAATATGTGGGTTGTCATCATTACGACGTGCCAAAGGTGAAGTTTCAGCAGGATATTCAGTAATGAATGTCGGCTGACGTAATTGAGTTTCAACAGTTTCTTCAAATACGATTGTTTGTAGTCGACCCAAACCAAAACCAGGCTTCACTTGCTCTTTAAGCTCTTCGCGTACAAATGTCGCCAAGAACTCACGATCAGATACATTTTCTGCAGTCAAACTTGGGTTATGCTCTAAAATTGCATCGAACATTGAGATTTTCTTAAATGGACCTTTGAAGCTATATACTTCATCCCCATAAGGCACATCCGTTGACCCTAAAATATCAATCGCCAGTTTTTCCAACATACCTTCAGTCAAAGCCATAAGATCTTTGTAGTCAGCATAAGCTTGGTAGAACTCAATCATGGTGAATTCTGGGTTATGACGTGTTGATACCCCTTCATTACGGAAGTTACGGTTAATCTCAAATACACGTTCAAAACCACCAACAACTAAACGTTTTAAATATAGTTCAGGTGCGATACGCAAGAATAATGGCATGTCCAATGCATTATGATGTGTTTCAAATGGACGCGCTGACGCCCCCCCTGGAATCACATGCATCATCGGAGTTTCAACTTCCATAAAACGTTCATTGGTTAAGTAATTACGAATACCAGAGACTACTTTTGCACGAATTTCAAAAGTTTTACGTGTTTCTTCATTCACAATTAAATCTAAATAACGTTTACGATACTTCACTTCAGTATCAGTTAAACCATGAAACTTATCAGGAAGTGGACGCAAAGATTTGGTCAATAATTCAAAATGTTCGATATGCACATATAAATCGCCCTTACCAGAACGACCAATATAGCCTTGAACAGCGATAATATCGCCTAGATCTAAACTTTTTACAGTTTCCAATACTTCAGGAGCAAGTTCTTTACGAGGAACATAGAGCTGAATACGACCTGTCATGTCTTGGATCACAATAAATGATCCACGGTTTAACATCACACGACCTGCGACAGAAACGTGGACTTGTTCACCAGCTTCAATTTGTTCTTTCGTTTGATCTGCAAATTGATCTTGTAAATCCTGTGCGTAATGCTCACGCTTAAAAGTATTTGGCCACGGGCTAACACCAGTTTCCTTGGCATGATCTTGAATTTGCTTTAACTTGGCATGACGCTGTGCGATTAAATCGTTTTCGGAAATGGGTTGTTCAGAAGTCGATTGAGCGTTTTGTTGCGTCATCTCTGCCTCGATTATATTAAAAAACGGAAGTTGCATAGCATAGCAGATTTACAACATAATGCGTATGAATATAACTCAATGAACCCTGTAAAAATTAAAAATCATGAATAAATACTGGCAAGGATTCGCCCAAAGTATCATTCTTTTCAATGTTTTGTTGTTTTCAGGCGAAATTGCCGCAGAGCAAATCATTGTCATGAGTAATACTCGCAAAGATCTCCCAATAAAAATTGAAACGACAAATATTGCAAATCAAGATTATATTTGGCAATTGGAAATCAGCCCAAATCAGCAGACTCAAAAGATTCAAATTAAATTGATGAATCCACACCCCACACAAAAAACACTCAACAAAAGAGCTTTAGAAATCGCCAACACAATAACATTGGCACAACTTCCTCAGGTCAGTAATGATTTTAAAAATAAACCCCTCAATCTTGATGAAGAAAATATTGCAAGAACAACATATTATTATGGAAAATACAGCTTATTTATCAAATTTCCCAAGACAATTGGCTATGCAATCAAGCCTCATTTTTCCCAATTACAAAGTGTGTTAGAACCGTTTTGCCAACCTGTAGATGCAAACTCGAACCCTAAAATACAATTTGATTCACAGGGAAATATCGCATTGAATGTCAAATTTCTCGTTGGCACAGAAGGACAAATTCGAAAAATGGAATATGTCCCTAAAATAAATTACGACATTAAAATGATATTAGAGCCCTTACTTAAAAAAATTCGCTTTTACCCACACAATATTTCAGGTGTATTAACATCCTTTTCTATCGAACAACCGATCATTATTCAATGTCATGCACCCAAAAACGAACCAACATCAATTCATCTTAAACCTACTAAATGAATAAAAAGGTCTGATTTAACTAAGGTTGTTCTGCCAATGATTTGACAACAGCAAAGCCTTGTTGAAACCCACGATCCATCATTTCTTGATATTCTTCCGCAGTTTCAACCTCAGCGTGTAAAGTGGTTATACCGTCTTGTTCATCTAGATGGTATTGCTCAAATGTGCCATTCCATTCTTGGGTTTCGGCACTTGTGGTATCCGCTATACCATTTCTTAATATGCCTAAATGTTTGAAAACCACTTTTTTAAATTGCTCTAACTCGACAATGGTAGCAACCATTCCATCACCATTGGCATCTTGAAATAATGTCTCACCACCAATTTTCCAATCCGATTGCATTTGTGACGTTTCACAAAAGGATTGTGTCCATTGAGAATAAGTGTGCGTATCCCAAAGAATATTCCATACTTTCTGTGCAGTTGCATGGATTTTGATATCGTATTTTAATGTGATCATCCCAATCTCTTTTTTAATTGTGTTGCATATAGCTTAGTATAATCACTGATAGAAATGATTAATTTTTGTTAACAAGGCATTTAAATAGAAATAATTTTAATATTTATTTTTCAATATATTACAAAAGAATCTAATTTATTTGATGGAAAAAATAAAAGTTCTTAGACCAAAAGCTAAGTTATAAAAAATATCTTGCTCAGTACACTAGCTTCATACCAAAAATAGTTGAAATGGAAAGTTTTTAAATCCATGAATTATTGTTTCTGTCTATAGATATAAAGACAATATGCAAGTGATAACAATGAGCAATACTAAAATTTTATTTTTACATGGCTTGGATTCATCTAAAGAATCAACCAAGTTCCATGCCATCAATGCAATTAAAAAATATTGCATTAATGTGGATTATCGCAATTTAAACTATCAAACTGTTGAACGTTTTTATCACGATATCATTGAAAAAATTAAGCCAGATTTATTGGTAGGACATAGTTTAGGTGGCTATTGGTCATTAAAAATGTCTCAGAAACATCGTATCCCGACTGTGATTGCCAATCCAAGTTTAAAACCTGACTTTCGCGACGATTATCCTGAGATCAATGAAGCTGATCTTGAGCATGATATTCCTCAAATTGCATATATTGAATTGGGTGATGAAGTCTTGGATATGTACAAAGTTTTTGAACAATTAGACCCATATATGCAGATTGAAACTGTTGAAGGGGGACATCATCGATTGGCTCAACCCGAAAATCTAAATCGCTTAATTCGCTATATGGAACAGACTTTTATTTATTGATTTCTATGAACAGACTAAACTTGTCGATGCATATATAAAAAAGCCTTGTTAAAACAAGGCTTTTAAACAGATTAAGCGACTGCTTTTTCTACGGGTTTTGAGCGTTCATCTAAGACAGACCAAATCTTTAAACCCAAGTCTTGATGTAAGTCAGGCAAATCAAGAAAAATACTCGCACCCAATACTGTATGATGACATTTGTGCATCAATTGGTTGACTGCTTTGAGTGTTCCACCTGTTGCCAATACATCATCCACAATAATCACTTTTTGTGGTGTAATGTTAGCAGACATTTCCAAACGATCTAAACCATATTCCAGACTATAGCCCACGCCAACAACCGGTGGTGGCAATTTTCCTGCTTTACGAACCAGTAATAACCCCTTGCCTGTACGTTGTGCCAATAAGCTCGCTAAAACAAAACCACGTGCTTCTACCGCAACAAAACTCTCCACCTCTGCCAATTGTTCAACAGGAATACTTTCAATCAATGCATCAGCCAATTCACCCAGATTGTTCATAAACAATGGGGTTAAATCATAAAAACAAATACCTGGTTTTGGAAAATCTTGGACAGTACGAATACTTGACCACAAAGCAGTAGACATGTTCATCATTAGGGAGAAATTTAAAAGAAAATTAATACGTGAATTTTAACGCTTTTTAAGCAAAATTGACAGCGACACCAAACCCAAAAAAATCTTACACTTATTTAAGTTATTGATTTTATTAAAGCCATTTTTATACAAAATATTGGCTATAGTTTAACCTTATTTTATTTTAACAATACTTTTATAATTTATCATTCAGACCTTAGTCTATATTCTATGATTTAAACAATTTAGGACCTCAGATTGACATTTACTAAAAATCAGTTTCTTTAAAAACTTTAACCAATCAGTTGGCATAATAAACATTGCTTTTGTCCTGACCTGCCATTCAGCTTTTACAAGAGTGAGATAAACTCCGATATTTACTTTACTTTAGACACAGAACTGCGTAAAAATTTAGAGGAATATGTACACACTTTATTTGCATATTATTTGAGTCAAGCAGCGGATGGAATTTTACTGGCAGAAAAGCAATCTACCTGTCAGTTATCGGAGAATCAGATGAAGAAATATCAATGCATCGTTTGTGGTTGGATTTATGACGAAGCAGAGGGTTGGCCACAAGACGGCATCGCAGCAGGTACCAAATGGGAAGATATCCCAGACGACTGGACTTGCCCAGACTGCGGTGTTTCTAAAGCAGACTTTGAAATGGTAGAAATCTAAAATATCGCGTAAAGACCATGTTTACATGGTCTTTTTTACGTATATTTGTCATAAAAATTATTCAATCCCCCACTCTTTTAGGCATGTATGGAGAAAGATATGCAACCAATCATCATCATCGGTTCTGGTATGGCAGGTTATACACTGGCAAGAGAATTCCGTAAGTTAAACACTGAACAAGCGTTAGTGATGATTTGCGCAGATGATGCGGTCAATTATGCGAAACCTACATTGTCGAATGCCTTAGTTGGCAAAAAAGCACCTGAGCAAATAGGTTTAGGCGATGCTGAAAAAATGAGTACGCAATTAAATATGCGCATCGAAAAAGAAACTTGGGTAAAAAACATTGATGCAGAAAAGCATGAGTTAACCCTTGAAAAAGATGGTCAGACTTCAACTCAAGCCTACTCGAAACTCATCCTTGCTGTTGGTGCAAACCCAATTCGCTTAGCCATTGCTGGTGATGGCAGTGACGACATCCATGTGGTGAACTCGCTGATTGACTATCGTGCATTTCGAGAAACATTGGAACATTGCACAACAGGTGAATGTGGAAATAAACGTGTCGTGATCTTGGGTGCGGGTCTGATCGGTTGCGAATTTGCCAATGATTTACAAAATACAGGTCATCAAGTCACAGTGATTGATTTGGCACCACAACCCTTAGGTCGTCTGCTTCCGCAGCATGTCGCACAAGCATTTAAAGAAAATCTTGAAGAATCGGGCATCAACTTTGTTTTAGGTACAACTGTAGAAAAAGTATCTAAAACCGAACGCGGTTATATCGTTTCATTGGCAAGTGGTCAGTCATTGGTCGCAGATGTGGTCCTTTCCGCGATTGGTCTACAACCGAATATCGCGTTAGCAAAGACAGCAGAAATCAACACCAGCCGCGGCGTGATTACCAATACTTTACTTGAAACCAATCAAGCGGATATTTTTGCAATTGGTGACTGTGCGGAAGTAAATGGAACACTGTTGCCATATGTAATGCCAATCATGCAACAAGCTCGCGCTTTAGCCAAAACATTAAGTGGTCAAACGACCACAGTACATTATCCAGCAATGCCTGTCGCGGTAAAAACACCAGCTGCACCATTAACGGTCTTACCTGCGCCAATTGGTGTTGAAGTCACGTGGGAAAATGAAGAGTTTGACGATGGAATGTTATCTAAAGCCACTGATGCTGATGGAACATTACGTGGTTTCGTCTTACTAGGAGCAACGGCAGGTAAACAACGCCTTAGTTTAACAAAACTGGTTCCAGACTTGATTCCTGCATCAGTTTAAGGGTTTAATAGCAAGGATATTTTTTAATCAAAATATCCTTGCTTAGGAAAATAACAATGAATAGCGCACTTCAATTCCAAATTTCACCGTATGCTTCATTCATGAATGAAACCAAAGTCGATTTAGGTAATGGTATTCAACTTCATGTCGAAACAGGAGGAAACCCCGAACACCCTTCGATTCTTTTGATTATGGGTTTGGGAGCGCAAATGTTATTTTGGCCCGACTTTTTTTGTAAATCACTGATTGATCAAGGCTTTCATGTCATTCGTTTTGACAATCGTGATATTGGCTTATCGTCAAAAATTCGCCACAAAGGTCCACGTTTAAACTCGTATAAACTCATGGGGCGTTTTGCATTAGGCTTACCGAATGATGGTGCGCCCTACAATTTATTTGATATGGCTGATGATGTTGCCTTATTGATTGATCGTTTAGGGCTTGATAAGCCCCATATTCTTGGCGCTTCAATGGGTGGAATGATTTCTCAAATTTTAGCGGCAAAATATCCAGAAAAAATTGAGAAAGTTGGACTTTTGTTTACTAGCAACAATCAACCGCTCCTACCTCCGCCTTTTCCAAAGCAACTCTTTAGTCTAATAGGCAAGCCTGAATCTCGTGATGAAGAAGGTATAGTGAATCACTCATTGAAGGTATTTCAAATGATTGGTTCACCAGGTTATATTAATCAAGTTGAAGCAATTCAGACTGCACGTAAATTATATCGTCGTAGTTATCATCCAGCGGGTGTACTTCAACAGTTTTTAGCAATATTATGTACTGGTTCCTTACTTAAATTGGATAAACAGATCAATAAGCCAACGCTGGTGTTACATGGTTCTAAAGATCGTTTACTACCTCCAAGTCATGGTAAGGCAGTTGCGAAAGCAATTTCGGGCGCTAAATTTGAATTAATTGAAGGAATGGGGCATGATATCCCACCGCATTTTGTTCCTCAACTTAGCGGCTTATTTGCACATCATTTTAAATCATAAGCATTAGGACACTATGGCTGCATTACCATCCCTAAGACAGTTGTCATATTTAGTGACATTGTCTGAGACGTTGCACTTTACTGAAGCAGCGCGCCGTTCGTTTGTAACTCAATCCACATTATCGGGTGGAATTATGGAGTTAGAGCGTTTATTGGGTGGCGTACTCGTAGAACGTGATCGCCAAAACGTACGTTTAACTCCCTTAGGTGAACAAGTTGTTGCCCGAGCCCGTGTTCTACTCGCCGATGCACAAGACTTAATGCGTTTAAGTCGTGAAATGAGTGAGCCTTTGACTGGTGATTTACATTTAGGGATCATTCCCACCATTGCACCATTTATTTTGTCTCAACTTTTGGAAGAAGTGCATAAACAACTTCCTAAGATTCAACTACATTTACACGAAGCACAAAGTGAAAAAATTGTTGAAAAACTTGAGCATGGTAATTTAGATGTGATCATGCTGGCATTGCCGTTTGACACACGCGGTCTAAAAGTTGCTGAAATTGCAAAAGAAGATTTATTCTTGGTTTGCAATAAAGCAGATCAAAATGCCATGAATGCAAGAAGTTTAGACGACCTAGATTTGTCACATCTGATGTTGCTTGAAGAAGGACATTGCCTGCGTGATCATACGTTAAGTGTTTGCCCAATTGGTGAACGTAAAAATGATCATCGTTTAAAGGCAAGTTCTTTACCAACACTGGTTGAAATGGTGAGTTCAAACTTGGGCTATACTTTACTCCCTGAGATTGCGATTCATGCTCATATGTTGAAAAACAATGATCAAATTGTGGTAAAACCAATTGAAAATGCACCTTCTCGTACTTTAGCTTTGGTCACACGTAAAAGCACACCTCTGCAAAGCGAATTTGATGTCTTATTGCAAATTCTTCAAAAGATCACCACCAATTTACGTTAATCTAAGAAATTCTAAAAGGAGTCAAATATGACTCCTTTTTTAATCCTTAATTTTAATCAAATGATTCTTTGAATCATCAAATTGTATTTTTACCTGATTAAACTAAATTTTAAAGACGATGTTTTTTAGTAAACAAAGATGCTAATATTTGTTCAGTACAAAGTTAGCACTCTAATTTTGTATGTATTGTTACGATAAAAAAAATCGCGAAAAATCGACTTACTTTATTTTATTTTCAATCATTGAAAATGCTGTAAGCGACACATAGCCAATCTCTCTATTGGTCAGCGTTCCCAAGGGCTTGGATATTTCAAGCATCGTTAACAGGTTTCCACAGTTTTTCTGTGCCTGAATTTTCGATAGGACGCACCATGAATCGACCTTTATTTATTATTTTTTCAACAATTGTTTTAGATTCGATTGGAATCGGAATTGTATTCCCATTACTCCCCTCATTACTTAAAACGCTAAGCCAACAACAAAACGTAGCACTCTTGATGGGTTTTTTCATCAGTTGTTATGCAATGATGCAATTCATTTTCTCTCCGATTTTAGGCAGTTTAAGCGATAAAATAGGGAGAAGACCTGTACTGTTAATTTCTTTAGCTGGCTCAACGATCAGCTACCTATTATTGGCTTTCTCTTCGCATTTAAGTTGGTTGTTCATCGGAAGAATCATTGCTGGAATGACCAGTGCCAATATGGCTGTCGCTTCAGCCTATATCGTTGATATTTCATCAACAGAAAATCGCGCCAAGTACTTTGGTAGATTCAATGCCATGTTTGGTTTGGGCTTCATTATAGGTCCTATACTCGGTGGACTATTAGGACAATACGGACTCCAACTCCCCTTTCTGATCGCTGCATTGTTGACGGGCTTGAATTTTTTAATTGCTCTCTTTGCTTTGGCTGAATCTCACCCCCAGCATGTCGCTATTCAAAACCATGCCAGTTTAAATCCATTTAAAATATTTAAATGTGTATTTACTCAACGAAACCTACTCCCCCTGTTGTTAATATTTTTTATTTTTAGTGCCTGTGGTGAGGCTTATGGGGTTTGCTGGGCACTGTGGGGACATGACACCTTCCATTGGAACAGTTTTTGGGTCGGACTCTCTTTAGGTACTTTTGGATTATGCCAAGTTCTGGTTCAATCCTTGCTCCCTCAACATGCTGTCAAATTTTGGGGTGAACGAAATACGATACTCATTGGCCTAGGTTGTATCTTTGTCGCATTAAATATCATGGCATTTGCTCAACAAGGCTGGATCATTTTTGTCATCATGCCAATTTTTGCCTTAGGCAGTATTGGAACACCATCCTTACAAGCGTTAGCATCTGCAAAAGTTTCCGCAGATCTACAAGGACAATTTCAAGGCTTGATTGCATCTACCGTGAGTCTGGCTTCTGTCATTGCTCCCTTATTCTTTTCAAGTATTTATTTCCACTTTCATACTCAATGGTCGGGTGCAATCTGGTTAATCGTTGCAATTATTTATTTGCTTGTATTTCCTTTGATACTCTTTCAACTCAGAGCTAAACCGCTTTAACTTTCAGCTAACTATCTTGTTTTATAAACGGGTTTATCTCTAGCCATATTCTGAAGAAACAAAAAACCCGATTGAAATCAATCGGGTTTAAATCGTGAAATATTAAGTTTAGCCGTTAAAATGCTCTAATAAGGTTTTTTGTGCATTATGTATGGTTTCATCTTCTTTAGGTTGAGCACGAACCCATGTACCATCACCTTGTAACAACCAAGCTTGAGTATTATCTTTAAGATAATTCACCAAACCTTGCTGATAAATACGCTTTTTCAGTGCAGGATCTTCGATTGGGAAACATACTTCGACACGATTAAATAAGTTTCGATCCATCCAGTCCGCACTTGAGCAATAAATACGGGCATTTCCGTTATTACCAAAATAATAAACACGGGTATGTTCCAAGAAGCGTCCAACAATTGAACGCACACGAATATTTTCAGAGAGGTTTGCTAAACCTGGACGTAAACAGCAGATTGAACGAATAATCAAATCTACTTGTACACCTGCTTGCGAAGCCTCATACAACTTATTGATTAACTGAACCTCTGTTAAAGCATTCACCTTAACAATAATTTGAGCAGGTTTACCCGCTTTGGCATTGGCAATTTCATCATCAATATAAGCGATTAACTGTGCATGTAAGGTAAATGGCGCATGTAGAAGTTTTTTCAACTTCGCCATTTTCCCCATGCCCGTCAACTCTTGAAAAATACGATGCACATCTTCACAGAGTTCTTTGTCTGTGGTTAATAAACCATAATCGGTATATATGCGTGCATTGGTTGCATGATAGTTGCCTGTTCCTAAATGAACATAGCGAACAAGTTTATTATTCTCACGGCGAACCACCAAAATCATTTTAGCATGTGTCTTATAACCCACAATACCATATACCACCACGGCTCCTGCTTCTTGTAATACATTGGCAACAGCAATATTTGATTCTTCATCAAAACGAGCACGCAGTTCGATCACCGCAGTCACTTCTTTACCATTTCGTGCTGCTTCAGCTAAGACCTGTACGATTTCAGAGTCAGCACCACTACGATACAATGTTTGTTTAATCGCAAGAACTTGAGGATCTCGTGCTGCTTCACGCAACAAATTGATTACAGGTGCAAAAGATTCGAAGGGATGGTGCAAAAGAATATCTTGCTTCTGCATCGCTGAAAAAATATTTTCAGACTTTTTCAATACTTTTGGAATTGCAGGCACATGTGAATCATAGCGCATATGTGGACGTTTAAAATTTGATACTAAACGTGCAAGGTTTACTGGTCCATCGACTTTATAAAGTTGTTCTTCTTCTAAATCAAATTCATCCAACAAGTATTCATATATGTGTTTTGGACAGTTTTCAGTGACTTCTAAACGCACCGCACGACCAAAACGACGTGAACTCAATTCACCTTTAAGTGCTTTCGCCAAGTCTTCAACATCTTCGTTCAGCGCTAAATCTGCATTACGTGTCACACGGAACTGATAGCAACCTGTTGCAGTCATCCCTGGGAATAAATCAGAGACATGTTCATGAATAATCGCAGACAACATCACAAAGTGTTCTTTGCCACCTGTTAACTCATCAGGTAAACGTACCACACGTGGTAAAGAACGAGGTGCTGGAACAACAGCTAAATCAATTTGTCGACCAAAAGCATCTTTACCTTCTAAAGTGACAATAAAGTTTAAGCTTTTATTTACTAAGCGTGGGAATGGGTGTGCAGGATCAAGACTAATTGGCGTCAATACAGGCGCAACTTGTTCTTGAAAATATTTTTTAATCCACACCGATTGAGCAGGTGTCAGTTCTCCACGACGTAAGAAACAAATATCTTCTTCACGGAGTTTCGGGAAGATCTCTTCATTTAAGATACGGTATTGGCGTTCAATGGCTTCATGGGCTGTTTTAGAGATTTGATCTAGAACTTGCTTAGGTGTAAGCCCGTCAGGTGAACGACTTTCATTCCCCAGCGTTAATTGCTCCATCATTCCAGCGACACGAATCTCAAAAAACTCGTCCATGTTGCGAGAAAAAATCAGCAAAAAATTCATACGTTCTAGTAGCGGATGCAGAGGATCAACAGCTTGCTCTAAAACACGCAAATGGAAATCTAGGATAGAAAGTTCACGATTGATATATCGTTCATTATAAGAATATTCTGTCGGTGTTGTTGGAGTCACTGCGGTATTCATGCAATAAACCTGCATCAAGAAAATGTCATTATTCTAGTATGCTTCAAATTTATGACAATTTCATAAAAAAAGCATCACGATATAAAAAAAGCACATTTTTTTGTGCTTTTCTTAGGGGCTGTGGACATTTCATAAATGACTTGCGTTGTAGGTTAAAATTGAGCAGGCAAGGCATGAAATGAAGAGAATAGCGAGACTATTTTTAAGTTTCATAACGTAGCCTGAGATAATTTTAGCCACAACCCTTCGGGACTAGTGTGTTTTTTGTCGCTTCGTCGTTACGAACTACTCATTTAGAATGACTAAATTTCGTATTTCATGCCTAGAATCGTCTAAAAAACACACCTAGTCGCAAACATAGACGAATTATCCACAGACCCTAACATCATAATTTCACTTTTTAAATATTGCAGATTAATTTGGGATACGGGTATAACGCATATATTTTAATACCAGTTTTTTTCGATAGAGCAATTTAGGATCATTGCGATTTTCTTGATAGTATTTGGGATTGGTCAAAATCACCGCTAAAAAGGCTGCTTGCTCTCGATTTAAACTTTTTGCACTTTTGGCAAAATAATAACGTGAAGCAGCTTCTACACCATAGATATGATCGCCAAACTCAACAGAATTCATATACACTTCAAGAATACGCTGCTTGGTCCACATACGCTCCATCATGGTCGTTGCAATGGCTTCCTGCCCCTTACGAATCACTGAACGGCGGTTATAGAAAAATAAATTTTTAGCCAGTTGTTGCGAAATGGTTGATCCCCCAGCGACAACTTTGTCTTTCTTTAGATTACGTTGCAAAGCATCTTCGATCCCATCCCAATCGAAACCATGATGATCTAAAAACTTGGCATCTTCAGCCGCAACAATCGCATGCTTAATGTTGTCGCTAATATCATCATAATTTCGCCATTGATGTTCAATAGGCTTGAAATCAGAAAAATAGGTCCAGCGCATAAACATTGTGGTTTCTACATCATGGGTACGCCAATACACTAAACTGGAGAAAATCCATAGCTGAATCAAAATCAAAATACTGATTATGATTAACAAAGCACGAACAATAAAAGCTTTCATCTCAGCTGTTTACTCCGAAAATGCTGACATTTCATGTTAAGCTGAATCTATCAATAAAAAGCTAAGAAATAGCATGTCGAATTATCAAGACTCATCCATCTATAACTCACCCAACACGATTGGCAAAATCACCTTATTGTTAATTGCAATCAATGTAGGCTTATTCGCCATCCAAGTTTTGTCAGGCGTTAATATTACTGACCCTACCACATTGGACGCTTTGCGTTGGGGTGCTGATTATGCACCTTTAACCTTTCTAGAGGAACCTTATCGTTTATTCAGCAGTATGTTTTTTCATTTTGGCATTTTGCATCTGTTGATGAATATGTGGGCACTGTATATTTTTGGTGATGTGGCTGAAAAAACCTTTGGGAAATTTTATTTCTTAGGGCTGTATTTATTAGCGGGGTTGATGGGAAGTCTACTCAGTGGCTACTTGGATATTCGGAATAGTTATGAATTTTTACAGCACTTTGACCAAAAACTGATTCCTCATGTATCCGCTGGAGCATCTGGGGCAGTAATGGGCTTAGGGGGTGCTTTAACCCTACTTTCTTTGTTCCCACCTACTCCAAACCAGAGATTTGTTCTGGATAAAAGATCACTCTTAACTGTGCTTGCAATCAACTTAGCGTTCGGCTTCCTTGCTTCTGGAATCAACAATGCTGCGCATATTGGAGGCATGTTAATGGGAGCTGTGATGGCTTTAGCTTGGTATGTCATGCAACGTATGAAAGCACCGATTGCTGTAAATATGATCATTGTGATTTTAGGCATCGCTGTTACATATGCGACATATCTGTATTGCCAACATTTGGTGGGTCCAATTACGCCACTTTGGCAAGAAGCAGTTTCACAAATGCGAGCGCAATTACAATTTTGATCAGCAGTGTATCTGCAAAATTTAAATCATCCCTAAAAATTAAAGTATTTCAGTCGAGGATTTATAGTCAATCTGTTGAAAAATGCATACAGCAAAATATAAGTTTTCTTGATTCATAAAATTACTGCTATGGATTATTGTTTGGCGATATAAAGCATTCAATGTCTCACTTTACATCTAAAGTTTTAATTCAAAGAAGCTCACCAAAAAGTGAGCCTCTTTATGACCATCACTTCACAATATCCATAAACTGGAATAGTCAGAATAGCGCAATGATTGCTGTTCAATCATCTTGTTTTAATTCAGTTCTCTTAAGCTCTGTAAAGGTGGAATATCTGACAAATAGCTTAAACGGTACCTTCCGATTACTGCACATAAGACCGCCATCAAAATAGGCAGAATAAACCAAATTTCCCAGTGAAATTGTAAAGGCATCTCCATACGATAACTGGCAATCGCACTAATTACTTCAGCAAAGAAACACGACACAATCCCTGCCAACAGCCCAATAAAACCTATTTCCATGCTCATCATGTTTTTTAACTGTCGTTTTGAGCTGCCGAATGAACGTAATAGCGCGACTTCTCTTTTGCGCTCATCCATCAACAAATTAATACAAGCAATCAAAACTAGAAAACCCGACAAACTGACCAAGACAGCCAATACTGTAATAATTTTCACCAAGACAGAAACCAGTTGTCTAATTTCATCAAAAATTAAAGACACATCGATAAACACTGTATTTGAAAATTGTTGGATTAAATTGATCATTTTAGCTTTGTCCGCAGGTGACACATAAAAGCTTCCTAAATAGCTTCCTGCATTTTCATCCAAAGTCTTAGGCGTAAAAATAAAGAAGAAATTTGGGCTAAAACTTTGCCATTGAACGGTACGTAAATTTACCACCTGAGCTTGCAAATTTCCTTCTGGCAAACTAAAGGTTAAACGGTCCCCTATCTTAATCCCCAACTCTTCAGCCAATTTTGCTTCAACCGAAACTTGTCCAACATCTGTCAATTTAGACTGACCAGCAACAATGATATTGTCCTGTGGATAATGATCTGCTTGAGTTAAATTTAACTCACGGCGTAATGAATTATTACTTTTTACCAACGAATCAGGAAAAGCCTGACCATTTTTAGCCAGCAAACGCCCTTTAACATTGGGATATAGTGGTGTACTTTCCCAGTGATGTTGCGCCAACTGTTGTTTAAATGCTTCAAGTTCAAATGGAGGTAAACCATAAATAAATTGATTTGGAGTACCTTCAGGCAACTGTTGCTGCCAACGCTCCAATAAATCAGTACGTAATACAGCCAATACCGTAATTAAACTCAAACCTAGTGCCAAAGCTGTGATTTGCAAAGCTGTTTGGGAAGGTGTTCGAATATAAGCAGAGAAACGACTTTTCATTGCTTTCAGCGCCTTTAAGACTGAGCAAACCATCGCATACAATAATCCAGTCAGGACAATGACTGCACCCATGATCACTGCTGTCAGCGTTAGATTCTCAGTCAATACCAAGCTAAAAATAATCAGACTGATTAAACCTGTCGCCATCATCCATAATATAGAGCCTGCTGATTTTTCCTGTTGGCGAATAACACGTATCGGAGGTGTATTGAGCAATTGCCATAAACTCGGCAGAATAAATCCAATCAGTACAATTGCACTGGTGAAAATAGCGATCGGTAATGGACCTAAAAATATCTGCCATATTGAAAATTGTAATTCTAGGTTTGGAATCATTTGCAACATGAGTTGTAGCAATGAATAACCTAAAACCAGTCCCAACAAACTTCCAATCACGATCGCAATCAAAATTACCACAGTCAATAAACTCAAGTAAGCTTGAAAAATCTGTCTTCTGGTTGCGCCCATGCAACGCATCAAGGCAATATGATCTTGATTCTGTTGCACATAACGTTGGCTGGTTAAAGCAATCGCTAAACCACAGAGTAGAATCGTTAGAATATTTGCCAATTGTAAAAACGTATCAAGATTTTCAATCGGTTTTAGTAAACGTGAGTTTCCTTCATCCGCATTACGTAGTCTTAAGTTGCTCTGGGCATCTAAAGCTTGATCCGCTGTTTGCAAGTCTTGTGGAGATGGTTCAGATGGGGTATGAATGAGTTGCGTTTCAGACGCTGGCTGCCCTATTTCTGAAGTCGTAGAATTTTTCTGCTGACCCTGTGTAAATTGCTGGGCAAAATTTTCTTTTTCTTGCGCTTTGAAAGTTTTAAATAAGGCTTGATAAGCTTCAATCGACTGTTTTTCACCCGCCATTAACAGCCGATACTCAATGCGACTGCCGATCTGGATTGCCCCAGTTTTTGCAACATCAGCTTGAGCAATAATCACTGTCGGTGAAAATGCGGAAAAACCTAATTCTTGATTAGAATCATGTTCAATGATGCCCGTGACTTTAAATTGACCATTTGCAATTTGAACTTGATCACCGATATTGAGCTTTAATAATTCTTGGGCTCGTTTACTCAGCCAAATTCCGCCATTTTGTAAGGACTGTTGTTGGCGAATCCTTAACTCACCACGTAAAGGAAATGATGTGTCAATGGCTTTGACATTAACCATCACAAATTGATCACGAGTCGACGCCATAGAACTGAACATCGTGACATGTGACTGTTTTAACTTGAGTTGTTCAGCTTTTTTCAACCATTGAGGGTCAATTGGATTGGTATCACTCAGCACCAAATCAGCAGCTTGCATTTTAGCGGCTTGTAAAGTAACTGCTTGCTTAACCTGATCGTTACTGAACTTTAAAGCCGTGGTCGCACTAATAGCTAAACTCAAAGCAATGATCAGTAAATAAATGCCTGAGCTAGCAAAACTTTGCCGAAATAAAGGTTTAAAAAGATTCAACATTTAAACAACCTCACTTCTCTGTGGGTATCGTAAATGTTCAATCAAATGACCATCTTTTAACTCATAATGACGCTGACATTGCGCTGCCAATTGTGGGTTATGTGTGACTAAAACTAAGGTTGTACCTAATGCTTGATTCAAACTAAATAATAACTGCTCAATCTCATACGCAGTATGTTCATCTAAATTACCTGTTGGTTCATCAGCAAAAATAATCTGTGGATCTGAAATAAGCGCACGTGCGATCGCAACACGTTGTTGCTCTCCGCCAGATAATACTTTGGGTGTTTGTTGACTTTGGCGTGCTAAACCGACTTTTTCCAATAAATCGAGTGCTTTTTGCTCTGCGTGTGCATAATTAAAATCAGAATGTAAACGTAAAGGTAACATGACATTTTCTAAAGCCGACAAATGCGGCAACAATTGAAAAGACTGGAAAACAAAACCAATGTACTTAAGTCGTACCAAAGCCCGTTGCTCTTCATTTAAATGTTCAATATGCTCACCACATACATTGAGTTGACCTGCACTCGCCTGATCTAAAGTTGCCAGAATACCCAATAAGGTTGACTTACCCGAACCAGAGCGCCCTGTAACTGCAACCTGTTCGCCTGCATAAATGTCGAGATTTAAATTTTCAAAAATTGTAAGCGTTTGATGAGGTAATTCTATCTTTTGTGTAAGTTGCTGTGCAGAAATTATCACTTGTGGCATGATGGGAGGAGTTAAAGCATCCTGAACCTTAGACATTGTAAAGTACCTTAAATATGCAAATCAAAACGTTGTTAAATTTGAAAATAATGAAAAGCGCTTTTCATTGTTTATTTTTTAGCATGATCTGTCTGTTGCCCGTTAGTAGTTTTGCAAAAACGATCATGATTTTAGGCGACAGCTTAAGTGCGGGCTATGGTTTAAACCCACAACAGGGTTGGGTCGCATTACTTCAGCAACGCTTAAATCAGCAATTTCCCAAACAACACCAAGTGGTAAATGCCAGTGTCAGCGGAGAAACCACCAGTGGTGCTTTAGCGCGTTTACCTAAATTATTACAAACTCATAAACCTGATGTGGTTGTGATTGAGTTGGGTGGGAATGATGGTTTACGTGGTCAACCACCACAAATGATTCAAAAAAATCTTGCTCAATTGATTCAACAAAGTCAAAAAAGCCAAGCCAAAGTAGTATTGTTGGGTATGAAGATTCCTCCCAACTACGGCGCAGCATATAGCCAAGCTTTCGAAAAAAATTACCAAACCTTAAGCCAACAGTACAAAGTAAAACTGTACCCCTTTTTTATGAATGGCATTGCAGGCAATAAAAACCTCATGCAAAAAGACTTAATCCATCCTAATGCGGTGGCACAAAAAATCTTACTTGATAATGCCTATCCTTTGATTCAAGGCGCACTTTAACACCAATACATTCCAATTAGCTTTAGGCATGGAAGCCTTTGATATAAGCTGAAGAACCACATCCTTACAAGATTAAAATAATCATAATATTCATTATATTAAATATAACATATGGTCAATTATCACAAATAAAACCTTAATCACTTCTTGCCTTTCAACTGAAATCAGGTATAACAGAATCTATCCTTTCTTTTATATGCGTTTTAAATGATGAGTAATTCTAATAATCTCAATCATCAAATGACTTCATTTAAATTTAGCCCTCAAACTGCACTTTTTACACATACCTTTACTTTGATGGCATTTTTGGCGGCTTCAAGCGCACCTACCCCCTTGTATCGTCTCTACCAACAACAGTTTCACTTTTCACCCGTTTTATTGACCTTAATTTTTGCAACTTATGCCTTTGCTTTACTCGCAACATTATTGGTAATGGGTTCTTTGTCAGATTATATTGGGCGTAAACCAGTTATTTTTACCGCTCTCTTTTTACAGATCATTTCTATGGGGTTCTTTCTGTTTGCCTCAAATATTGAAATGTTATTTATTGCTCGAGCCTTACAAGGAATCGCCACAGCTTTGGCTGCATCAACCTTTGGTGCAGCTTTATTAGATTTAAGTAAAACTCATGGTTCATTAATCAACAGTATTTCTCCTATGTTGGGTATGGCAATCGGCATGCTCATGACCTGTATTGTATTGGCGACATCAACGCATGCACTAACTTTAATTTTTGAAATATTCATTTTTATTTTCTTTTGTACCTTGTGTATTGCATATTTTAGCCCTGAGACTGCTGAAAAACGTTCCGGAGCATTTTCATCACTTAAACCGCGTCTTACTGTTCCACCACAAGCACGTAAAGCACTTTGGATTGTTAGTCCAATCAATATTTCTTTATGGATGGTCAGTGGCTTTTTCTTATCCTTAATGCCTTCCCTATTAGCCCAAGCATTTAAAGTTCAATCAGCATGGCTCAATGGTATGATGTTTATTACTTTGACCATTTCGGGTGCAATCGGAATTTTAGCCCTCCGTAGCGCAAAAACACTTAAAATCTTAACTACTGGTTCGCTAAGTATTCTATTTGGTGCAGCAATAATTCTATCTGGCATTCACTTCTCTCTTACACTCTTACTATTTATTGGTTCGGTTGTCACTGGTGTCGGATTTGGTACAGGATTTATGGGCGCAATCCGTACTGTGATGCCCTTGGCTTTACCTGAACAACGTGCTGGGTTAATGGCAACATTTTATGTTGAAAGTTATTTAGCATTTAGTATACCTGCCATTATTGCGGGATATTTTGTCAGCCATATCGGTCTTACTTTTACTGCTGATATTTATATTCTCATGATTATTTTATTAGCTTCTTTGGCTCTTATGTTTGCATTTAAACATCGAAAAAATATCATTTAGTTCAGTATTTGATTTATTCAAACAAGCTTTTCGCAAATAAGATTTAGCAATAATTTGATCCTTTAAATGAAACTGTTCATCATACCTATTACCACTTGGTTTATTTTTTGCTATAGTCAAACCATCGATACGTAAAAATTATATTTATATATTAATCAACATCTTATAAACATTTATTTCCATACATAATCTGGAAATTTTTCTAGAACATATTTACAACTTGATTCTTTCCCGTCTTTATTGACATGTCGATCAAACTCTTTCATACCAGAATTAAGCACTTGTTTACCATATTCTTCACCAAGTTGATCTTTGACACACTGTGCAGAACTAGAAATTAGTTTATTGTTATTTTTACGGTACCCACATTCGATTTGTGCTTTTAATAATATGCCATGCGCATAAACAATCTGCTCACAGTAATTTGGTGCTTTTCCACTTTTCGGCGTTAATGCACTAACTTGTGTTAAACATGAAATTAAGACCAAAAATAATATTTTTTTCATAACAACATCCTTATCAATTTGCTACATCCATTTAAAAATAAAGATCTTATCAAAGAAAAGTTACATTCGGTCATCGCTTCTAATTCCTTCATTTTCTGAATTATTCGCTACTAGAACATCAAACACAAAACCCTTTCATCTAACTTATTATATGTTCATTGCTCTTTACCAAACGCAATTAATATCTCCAAATTCGACAATATTACTTTTAGAACCAACTCATTTGAACTTAACAAATTCGTGATTATTCATGTTAAAAACCCAACAAATTATTTATTTTTTATGGATGAAATTTACACCTGATTTCCGCATAGCAAGTCAGACAATACAGACTTTAGGCTCTCTGAATAACCACTAATTAGGTATTTCCTCCTAGCTTGTACGATCAATTCCAAATAGTAAAATGCATTGGTTTACCCAATTGATCAACCATTAAAATTACATTGACCATGACTTTTGACACACATTGATTTTTAATTAATATTTCATTTATTGTATTTTTTATTATATCCATCGCTTGGATTCTTTTATTCTGGTCAATCCCAGTCAAATCAAGCTCTCCTGAAAATACTTCTACACCCGTATATTTTACCCATGATGAAACTTTTATCTCAGCAATTTTTGATCTGATATCATCTGCTGATTTTTTAAATACTGACGTTTTTGGCAAAACAGTATAACTAAAAAGAAAATCATGAACTGCCACTTCCTAACCTACAAGAACTATCAAAAACGCGAAAGCATAGCATTTTAAAAAATTTAAAAATGAGCAATTCAATCGCCATAAGTTTGTAAATGGCGACAATCATTCATTTTCCTGTGCAAATTAAAAGGCGCATTAAGCGCCTTTACATTTATTAAAAATCAACAACTTAATTAAATTAGTTGCATTATTGTTGCACTTCATATTTTTATCTATTGAATTTTAAATTTGAAAATATCAAAGAAATATCCAAATTAAAAATAATATTTAATTAATCACTTGAAATGGATATGTCTTAAAAAATCTAAGAGCTAATAGGAAATTGTTTAGTAAACTTGTCAAACTCAGTCAATCCAACAACCATTTTTATATAACCTATATAATGTAAAAATATTTCAGAATCTGCAAAATAGTTAGGGTATGCTTCTTTTAAGCCACCAACTGCATCTGTTGATAGTAATGTAATAATCATTTTGTTGTTTTCAGATAATAATTTTTCATATTGCCCATAACGAATAGTTGCAAGTTCATACTCCGAACGATTAAAAAACTCATGTTCAATTTTATGATTAACAACATTTAATCTTATCAATACAAAACCATCTTTATAATTTGTACCTACTAATTTCTGATTAATCTCTTCGGCAGCTTTGCAATATTTTCTCAATTGCTCTTCAAATGTAAATAGCCCAATTTTCAATTCTAAAATTTTTTGTATGTCGATACATTGTCTTGTCAATGTATAATCTGTCAAAACTGTCTTTAAGTATTCTTTTAAAAAAAATTCACGATTATCGTTTTTAAAACCCTTGAGATTTTCCATTAATTGAAATTGGTCACTAACATCTTTAAAAAAATTTTTATAAAATAGAAAACCAGAATTACTCTTTAAGTTTTGATCTGTAAAAATATCAACTATTTCCAAGGCTGTTGCCCAGCTATGTTGTAACTTTGTTCTTATTTGAAATTCAATTTTTCTCTCTTCTTCTGATTCATTATTGAACTTTCCGACCATATGAAGACATCTGTATCCATCATCTTTGGGATTTTCAATATAATTATCCACTTTAATAAGTTGATTATTATTGTAAAAGCAATGCTCATTAATTAAAATTTTATACACGGATTCTACTTGCCCTAGATTAGCAACAACAACCCTAATACCACCAATATCTTGCATATTTTTTAATTGCATTTGTTCAAATCGTTTTAACTTTTTTTTAACAGAATCAAATCTTTTGAGTCTCTTCGCAACAAATGCTTTTTTATCAATTCTATGAATAAAGCGATTTAGTAAGTCGTGTGCAATATTTAACGGCACTATATGGCTATTTCTCCAATATGTAAGAACTGCCATAGTATGTAAAAATGCATCTTCATCTTTCGTTAGATTATCACTTTTTAAAGCTTCACCAGCACGTACAACTTCTTTTTTAGAAAATTTCATAAGTAGAGAAATCTGATTTTTTCGCATTCTATTAGAATTCATATACTTGTACCATAGTTAATTTTTTTTTAATTGAGCAAACAATACTCGTTTTTTATCATATCAATATTGGAATTTAATACTACATATTGTTTAAATTTAAAATCCTGTTTAAAGCGTATAGCCCTAAAATTTAGGGCTTTAATTAGCGATTTTTTATACAAAGAGTTATGCAGTAATTAGTTCTCAAACCATGCTTCTTCTAATCTTTCTGCATCAGCTGCGTGTGCATCAGCTGCTTTTGCCACTGTTCGATATTCAGTAATGCAGTTTTCGAATAACTCACTGTTGGTATCGATGTATTCAATAATGGTTTCTTTGGAAGCACTGGACAAGCGACTGCTTGCAATTTTGAGCTGCTTTGACAGGCTGTTAGCGCTGGCATTAGCAAGATCAGCATCAGACTTAATTTGTTTAATTTTGGCATTGTACTTTTGCTCCGCTTTTAACTGTTGTTCAGACCACTGTTTCTCTTTAAGTGCTGCCGAGGTTCTGGTTTGTTCAGCCAGTGCATTAGCTTCAGCAACTTCTGTTTTGTATTTGGCATTCAATAATGTGAATTCATTTTTAAAGTGATTTACACGCCATGATTGAACACCTAAAGCCGATATGGCCAAAAATAAAAAAACCGCCATTGCGATAATGACGGTTTCATAAAATTTTGCTAAAAATGCTTGCATTACTGCACCCCCATACACTTGCTATAACGATCTTGTTGCCGTGTCCAAACGCCATAACAGCCATTAGATCGAATACTACAATCACGCTTTGCAACATATTTGTATTTCAATAATGAAGTACATGCTTGCTTATACTGCCCTGCTTTGAGATTACGAAGCATTGATGAATTGCTAAAAGCTCTCATGCCGTATTGATATGAAAAATCAAGATATAGATCATATTCGGTCTGAGACAACTTCACACCTTTCAAAAGATTCTTATAAGTTACCTCAAGCTTTGAAACATCATTTCTAAGCCACTTATCCGCTGTTTCTCGTGAAATAGCAGGATCTGACATTTTTACTGGTTGACCATTGGGCTTAACTGTAGAACCATGCCCTTGAGTCGGTACATCTCCCTTTACAGGAATCACAGGTTTAGCTGTATAGCCCTCATCCTTTTTTACAGCAACAAAAAAAACAGCCGAAGCTGTCAATAATGTTGCTAAGATTTTAGTCTTGTTTGACATTACACTCTTCCTTCAATTTTTTTAATCGCAATTGATGTTCTGCCTTACGCATTTCATGCTCTACTTTTTCACGGCGATTTTTCGCAATTGCAAAATAAAGTTGAATAAATAAACCTATTAAGGCGACACAAAGACCAGCCCAAGCAATGAAATCAATATTCCCGAGATATGCAGCAAATGAAGCTACACCGCCACCAACTGTAACTTTTTGAGTGATTGCAACCGTACTTGCCTCAATTGCGCCTTGTGTTTCAGACATAGTTTTCCCCAATTTTTAAATTATGCTGTACGCTTCCATATGGCAAAGACCATTGATGGCTGTACGTTGTTATGTGCTTCGTCATTTCCTGACATTGAGTTAGCGTCATCCCAATTCGGAATAAAGCCTTCGTCTGGTCGCTTACCTGGTCCGTATTGCCAATTCCATGATTGAACTTTAACTGCTCTGGCATCGAATTTTGGCAACTGCCCTTTTGTTAAAACAACTTCATATTCACCTGAAGTACTGCCAACTGTTTTAGTCCAGTTTGGATCTCCTGCAACATCAGACCACCCGACAATTGCCCGACCTTTTGAAACTTGTAACCAAGTACCATATCCCAAAGTTGTCGCAGGATTGACATTACTGAGAGATAGATAAACTCCATCAATCGGAATTTTGACTTTATCAAGCTGTGTATCAAATTCCTTGATGACTTCAGCAAGCTGATTTGTAAAATCATCTTCCATTGCTTTTTTAGCAGCATCAACAGCAGCTTTAATCGCTACGTCTCGATCTGTTTCGACTTCAGTTTTGACTTGTTCCTGTAGATCGGCTGTTGTGTCAATCAAGTCATTGATCTGATCTGTATGCTCATCGCGTGCTATTTCAAGGTCTGACACACGTTGCTCAAGATTGTTTGCGCCTCCTGAGTTACCATCGATGAGTGCTTGAGCAATAGACTCAGCATCAGCAATGCCGTCACCTTCTTCAATCAAATTGCCCTCAGCATCGAATACTTGGAAAAAGTAATCGCCTGAGATGTAGATCGATGCACTCCCCATATCATCAAGGATAACCGGGTAAGTATTAAGGTTTTGCATACCCTTGTCTGAGTATGTGTCTTTTTCAGTTGTTGTGCTTCCAGCTTCATAAGCAAAGACTTGACCGCCTATTAAGGGTTGTCCGTTTTTGTCAAAAGCACGGTATCGCACTGGGGCTAGTGGATATGCTGTCATTTTGTACCTGCATTAAAAAACCGCCTTTCGACGGTTATTGGTTTGGTAAGTTAGATCCTGAAATTATTCCTGCTTTAACGAGACGGTCTATTAATTCAGGGCTAATAATACTTGGAGCTGCTTCACCTGCTATTGAGGGGTTCATTGCTTGATTCACTGCCCTAGTTTCAGGGATATCTTTAACGGCACTGAGTGCTACTCGCACCCCAGGTTTATTTAAAATGCTCATAAAATGGTTAAATAATGATGATCCTGAATTGGATCTATTTACATAAGCATGTCTAGGTTCCGTAATAAGATAATCCGCAGCCTTCTTAATATCTTGTAAGTGTGCTACCTCTTCTGGACTAAATACTGCCAAAAGTTTTCTGCTACCGAATGCTTTAAGGGCATTTTTCATTTTAGAGGGATTGAACTGCCCATTCGTACTAAGTGACTTTTCAGTTAAATCTTTAATAAACTCCTGCTTAATATTTGCTACTGCTTGAGGATTAACATTTTTTAAAACCTCCATCGTCTTGGATAATTCTTCCACTTTCCCATTAAGAATTCTTGATTTGTATAAATCGTCATAATTTATTGAGCCTTTAGAGGATTGCTTGAGAATATCCTGTAGCATTGGGATTTGATTTTTTAATTCTGAATTTGACTTATATGCTTCCCGAGCAAACTTATATGCTTGTGCAGCATCATTACCACCAGTAGTTAATAATCCTGCTAAAGCTTCATCTTGTCGCTTATTCAAAGCTTCACGAACAACACCTAACGCATGGGTTGTAGCTGTTTTTTCACCATTGTTAAGTGATGATTTATAGTGCGTATTTAATACCTTAATAAGCTCCTCACCTTTCTTTAACGTAAAGTATTGAGGATTTTTCTCAATTTGAGTCACAATACTTTTAATATCAGAAGGCAAGAATGAAGCTAAAGCTTTATCTTCTAATTCAGTAAACACATCATTAGCTAAACCCTTACCATTGATTAAAATATCCCCTCCACTTGCTTTGGATGCATAATCATAGGCAGCATTTACAAATTGCTTGTTCTGATCAAGTTGGTTTAGTAATGACTCTCCTGCTTCTTTTGCTGTTCCAAGTTTATCAATAGAACTTCCACCAGTATTCTTGGCAGCATCATTAAGAAGGTTTGTAATTTGCGTACTGTCATTAATAAACTTATCTCTAAGAATACTTCCTGCATTTTGAATTTTTGCCAATTCAGCCTCATGTTGCCATTGGGCAGCATCACCTGAAACTTGAGCCTTAGTACCCTTTAAGCCCAAACGATCAAGTACAACTTTTCGTGCTACAGCAGTTGGATTTAAATTCTTACCTGATTGGACTGCCTTTATCGCATCATCACGTAAATTATTCACAATAGTTTGCGATAGATCATTTAATGAAATACCTTCAGGGCGTAAAGCAGCTTCTAATTTTTCATCAATTGACTGCAATAGCTGTTGAGTTTTCTCTTGAGAAAATTTTGCAGATACAATTTTTCCCAATTGAGTTGATTTATCTACAACCTTGCTAACACCTTCACCAATTTTTTGTCCAACAATACCACCTGCCGCCCCTCCGATGCCCCCGGCAATAGAATTGGACAACCGATCACCTGAATCTTCTGCAAAACTAGCTTCTCCAATTCCAGAACCTAAAAGAGCATTTTTAGCAGTAGATTTAAATCCTTCCTTAGTGAGAACCCCTGCTTTGTATGACTGCCCTAAAGCAGCAAGTGGTGCGGTTACCGCGATCTCTGTACCTAATTTAGCCCAATCAAAGCCTTGGTTATTTGCTTCACGACGAGCGGACTGAAAATCTTTCCAATCTTTAAATTGGCGGGTAAATTTATTATAGCCATCTGTTGGCAAATATTTGGTACCAGTTACTTTATTAACCCCCTCACTTAATAGATCTCTTGCTTTGTAATATGCTTGGGCAGCACCCCCACCAATTTCGGACCCATAGATACCTGAAGCAATAGACTCATCTAGTGTTACTTTTCCTGCATCTTTAGCAGCTTGAGCCATACCCTCTTTTTGAGATGCTTTCCAGTCGAATGGTTTGAAGTTTGCTCGTTGCTGTTGTTTTGCCATAGCAACCAATTGATCTGCTGTTAGTTGCGTACTTTTCTTTGGTATTTCCTCACCATCAACACCAATTGTTGTGGAGGACTGCCCTAAATCTACTGGGCTTTTCCCTTTGTTTTGCCTTGCTAGTTGAACCAATTGATCTGCTGTTAATTGAGCCATGTTATGCCCCTTTGCCTAATTGAGGTAATACCTGTGATATTTGGTCTTGGTTTAAAAAGCGATTTGATTGTGATTCCTGTTGTTGATTAAACTGCGGTAAAACATTAGCTATCTGATCTTGTGATAAAAACCGTGATGATTGATTTTGATTTGACATTTTCGGTAAGCGTTTTGCAATTTGATCTTGAGTTAAAAAACGCTGACTAGGTTGTGGTTGTCCAACTTCTCCACCCATTGCCTGATAAAACTTATCTCTATTCACATGCCCAGATTTATAAACAGGATCGTCATAACGCCATCGGATAAAGTTACGACCTAGCACAGCTGCACCTGTCTGATAATCAACATCTGGATTATTTAAAAATGTTTGAGCGGTCTGTCGATATTCTTTTTTATTACGCATCTCATCTATAGAAAATCGAGCCATCATGTTTAAAGCATCTTGAGTTGGCGCGATACCATTTCCACGAATCAAACCTTGTGCTTTCAATGCTGAATATAAAGCCTGCCCTCGGCTCCCTTGCCAAGACAACATCCCTAAATTGGTTGCACCATTTTTAGGGTCAATGTGAACACCAAAAAGGTTTTTAGGACTAAACGAACCTTCACGTCCAACCTCTGCCGTGATAATTCTTGCTTGATTGGGTGACAAGCCTGCATTCAAGTAGGCTTGATAAACTTGTTTTTGCAATAGACTTGCCATACTTTTCTCCGAGCATTAAAAAACCCACTGAGTTAAGTGGGTTTAAATAATCTAAGCTTTTTTAAAGCACCCTAGGGTGCTTTTTTTTCTTCATTCTCAATTTCATCAATGAAATCATAAAAAGGATCAAAACCTTTATTTTTTGGCGCTTCTAAATTTGAAATCTTTTCTGAGAGATCACTTATTTCTTGTCTAAAGTCTTCATTTTCATTTTCCAGTGTTTCTAATCTATCATACAACTCTCTAACATTATCAGCCAAAGCATTATGATGTCTATCAAACTCATCAGCTAAAAAAATAATTCCATTCGATATCTCATTGTCAGTTCTGAAATAAACGAACATATAAGATAAAATAAAAGCAAGAATCCAAAAATTAAAATTGATTAAATAGTACATAATCAACCAAATAATTAGAAAAGCTATAAAATTAATAATTCTTTTCTTTGTTGATTTTGCTCTTATTTCAAGCATTCTATTTTTCCAAGTATCCATAAATCCCCCATCGTAATGAAGGATTTATAGCACATAAAACAATCAACCTTCTACTGAATGTTGACACCTTGAGCTTTAAACATATTTACTGCATCTTGCACGCTTATTCCCATTTGTTGCGCAGCTTGTCTTACCTCTGTCATCGATGTAGACATAGATTGGTTTGATCCTGCATTTTGTTGACTTTGGGGTTGTTGCACACCATTTGGATTTGCATGGAGCTTAGCTAATTTACTTGCTTTTACTGCCGCCCCAGACATAATTTTTGCAATCTCACTCAAGTTGGATTGTAAGGTTTTTGGGTCTAGATTTATATCTAGATTGGCTATAGATGTTGCAAGACGTTGACCTTCTGCATCGGTTAATGCTCCCAAACCTCTCATCTTAGCAATCTGGTTTAAAAATACTTGTGATTGCAAAGTTTCAATTTGTGATGCAAATTTCTTTTGAGGTGAACCTGGTATTTTCGCAGCAATTCCATAGCCTCCTGCAGTGCTATTAAGTCCTTTAAGATCATTAGCTAATTTCGCTGCCAAAGTCGAAGCAGTTGCTGCACTCTTAGCAGCATCTTCATATCCAAGAGCTTTTTCAATACGTTCAGTTTTTTGAATCTGTGTTTCTGCTCCTTTTGGTTTTTGCTTAAATGGTTGGTTGTTACTTAAGAGAAAAGGCTCAATCTTACCTGCATTAGGACCCGATTTATAATATGCATAAGTAATACCGTCTTCACCCTGCATTGTTTCAATTTGACCCTCTTTGTAAGCAAGTTCCTGCTCAGCCAGAATCTTATCCTGCTCCAATTTATTAGCAGCAGTTTTGGCTGTTGAGTCGGCAGTATACTTACTCGCATCATTATTCATGCCTGTTGTTTTGATGCTTGTTTCATTATTCATACGAGTTGTTTCAATACTCGCTTCATTGTTTGCAATGGTGTTTGCTTCAGGTTGCATATACTTGATAGGATCAGGAGTTCCAAACAATCCATAGCTTTTCCGCATATTCTCAAAAGCATCTGGACCACCTTGATTGTTAGCAGCTAAACCGGTTAATTGTGCTTTTGTCGCTTTAATAGTTTCAGGCGGCAAACCATATTGAGAACCTAAAATCTCTAACTTTTTCGCTGCATCTGTCGCATCTGTTGATGTAGCAATCAAATTAGAAAGTAAAGTTTGTCCTTTTTGAGTATTCCCTAACTCTTTATCCCTTGTTTCCGCAATAGTCTTAGCATTATCAATTCTCTGCTTCTCTGCCTCCTGTTGAGCCTTTAATTTGGCTGCATTTTGTTGCTGAATCAAACCAGACAAAGTATTAACCATGCCTGATTGATACGCTTGATTAGGATTTGTTTGAGCAGATTGTAATGCACCGGCTAAATTGACTTGACCATCAGAACCAGTATTTTGAGCAAGTAAGCGAGATAAGATGCCTTGTTGCCCAATGCCTTTAACTGTGTTGTAAGTATCAAGAGAGTTCCCAATCACCTTATTAAAATCAATTTCTGGTGCCTGAGCCATCAAGGCAACTCGAGTATCCAAAGGAATAAGTGACATTTCAATTCTCCTTAACTTGTTTTGGTTGGGGTTGCAGCCACAGGTAGATTCAGCCACTTAGACATTAAGGCATTCCCTGTTGGACTTCCCATAAACGCACCTGCCGCACCGCCTGCAAGATTCAATAAATTACCTAAACCTTGGCTCCGTGCATTCGCTGCGCCTACGATGCCGCTTGCATTGGCATTCGCTGCGCCTAATAACCCATTTGCCTGAGCTGTTGCACTATTGACCCCTGCATTAGCCAAAGCATCAGCCGAACCAAGTACACCGCTTGCATTTGCTTGAGCAGAACCAAGCAAGCCTTGTGAGATGAGTTGAGAAAGTGAAGTCTGATTATTCGCTACATTTGACGCATTGTTATACGTCATATTGCTCATATTGTTTGCTGCACTTTGCCCCATGCCTGCTGTTGTGGCAAGGCGGTTAAATGCATTCGCTTGATCGTTAGAGTATCGGTTATAGGCGTTTTGATACTCTTGGCTTGCTAAATCACTGTTGTAGTTATTCAAAGCCTTGAGCGTTGCGCCACTAAGTAGACCACCACTTGCAGCAGCACTTGATTGAATACCATCCATGCCTTGCTGTTTGCGAAAAGCATAACCTGGATCGGCATTGAAATCGGATGCGCCAAAGCCACGAGTTAAACTGCCATCGGCTAAACCCTTTGATAATAGTCCTGTTGCTTGTGTGCCAAGGTTTAAATAAGGGTTTTGATATGCACCTGCATTTGCCAAACCACTGTTTAGAGTTGCGTTTGCAGTATCATAACCCTGTTGCAAATTGCTATTTGAATCAAGGTAGCCTTGGCTCAAAATCCCTGAGCCTTTAAGTGCTGCATCTGATTGTGTTTTACCAGCATTGTTGTATGCACCTGATAGCAAACCGCCTGCTTGATTCGCTGCATTAGCTTGTAGTGATGCTGCTTGTTTTGCTGCTTTGGCTGCACCTGAGCCAGTGAGAGAACTGAGTAAGCCCATAATTGACTCCTTAAATGAATCCAATTGCTGTTGGCAAAATGCTATAAATACCTGGTGCATTTAATGATTGTGCTGAGTGAATCATAAAACCAGAATCAATTTTATCGACGTAATATACGAATTGATTCAGAATGTTGCCTATATCTAGTTGATGTCCTGCTGGTCTTATCACAGTTGAATTTCTTGGACCTAGTTTTGGAAAATAATTAGGGTCAGTAATAGTAAATATTTGCCATCCTGTACCACTGATACTTATTTTCATCCTAAACAGTGCTTTAACCCATAAAATATTGTCTTTGATACAGAATTGAATGCCACCTACACCATCAATAAAATATTCTTCAGCATATACGAGATTATTATCAGCATTTACTAACGTACCAATCTCATTGATGCTTACCCAATTCCAAGAATCACCACCGCCACCACTAATCCCTAAGTTCTGCCGTGCTTGTTCTGCTGTGGTTGCACCTGTTCCACCGTGCTCAATGGGAACAACATCATCAGGCTCAAACTCACCTAATCCATCCGTTCTGTGCTTTAAAGGAATTGTCATAAGGTCACCATCTGAATGTTTTGCTGAGTGCCATCAGACAAGAAAAATGGAAGTTGAAAATCGCTTGTCAGAGGAATGTTTTGAGCTGTTCCATCACTCATAAAAAATGGAAATGATAATTTCACTGCCACAATTTCGACCCATTCAAGATTTTTTCGTCCATAGGTCTTGTCATCAAATGGGGCTTCAACAAAACTGGATCTTGCTAAATTGTTGATTTGTTCTTGTAGATCAGTAAATTTATCTTTTGATTCTTTTTGAGCATCTTCAAACGTTTTTTTCAACTTGTCTAAAGCAAGTTGTAATTGCTGAATATCGTATTCAGTCCGCTCTACACGCTTATTGACTGTTTGAATATCTTGAGAGGTTGCAAAATTATTTGAAGCATTTGTGATTTGATCATATAAAGCATCAATTTCCTTTTGCTGTGCTTCATTATCATTTTTTGCTTGTCGAGCCATCTCAATTGCTTGATTAGCAATTTCTTTAATCTGAGCAAGTGTATCGGCATTATTTTGACTTGAGTCAGAATAGACAGAATACAAATGCTGAAAAAAAATAAGCCAGATTGTTGTCATCTGGCCATTTTTATCTACGAGTATATCTCTTGAGGGGATACCTTGTGTCATTCGAGTATCCCCTCAATAATTACAATCTTGACTGGTTCGGAACATCGAAGCCGAAAGACTCGATCTCGACCAGAGCCAAGCCGACGAGCAATTACACGTTTACGATACTCACCCTTTTTCCCCAAAGGAATCAAGCGAGTATCAGACCATGTATGACCGTTATCGTCTGACCAATTCAGTTGTAAAAGTGGTTCCATAAATTATCCTTGAGGTGATAAGCAAAAAACTGCTCCACCTCCAATAAACATCAAAGTTGGATTATCTGGTTCATATCTTCTATTAATTACATTTGCGTCAATTTGTTCGAGCGTGATTTTTACATATTTATTTGTTTTATTGATAAAAGTAACATTTGAAACATCATTGTAAGAGGGATCAATACTTGGTTTAAGTTGATCGGTTAACCCTATCATTTCAATATTAAAATCTTCTTTTAAGATTTGCTTGACTGGTCGAGCAAGTTCATCAAAGAAAGGTTTGTAAGATTCTAAAATCTCTATGCCATTCACATAATATTTGAATAAGCCATATGCTGTAAACTCCCCGAATGTCACTTCACTTATAGCGCCTTCACATCCTATGGGTTCAGGATTAACAGGATCTTCTTTCTTAACTTCACCATAAAACCCAGTTTCACAAATAATCTGTAGCTGATTAAAGCGAGTCAACTTTTGATCTGTGATGACGGCTTGTGCAGTTCTTTCACGCAAAATCAATTCACCGTCATCAGTAAAGATATTGTTATCTAACTGATAAAGCTTGCCGTTGCGATAATCTCCAACAATATGAATGTTGTTAAAGTAAGCGTGATGTTGAGAACGATGACGCTCATGGAGTCCTTGAGCATTAGCAAATGAACGTTGATGCCAAAGACCTGTTGATACATCAAAACAGAATGTGACATTTGCCGATGGGAAAGAAATCACATAAAAAACGTGTCCTTCCATCTGATACGCATAAGCCATCGCATCAGTAGTCTTGCTAAAAGATGCGATTTCTTCTTCAAGCGCATGTGTTGAGATTCGTTCAGGAATACCGCCTGCGCTCATCACAATTTGACTACCGCCGAACTCACTTACACCAAGCCAAATCACACCAGTAGACAGCGAAACGATACTGTCAGGGGCAAGACAACCAAATGACATTGCACCGCCTGAAAGTCTTGAAAATGGTGCATTTGACGAGCCTGTTCCGTAATAGCGCTCAACACTTTGAGAGCCGAACAACCATAATTCAGAAGAGTTGAATTTGATGATAGCGGTCACGTTGTCAGGTGTAGATTCTGCTGTTGCATAAGACAAAGCATTGACATTTGTACTATACAAATCAGACCAATGAAACTGTCCTGTATTCGCTTTATTGAAAACAAAACGCCCATCCAAAAAGACCACGTGTGTTGAGCGTGGAATTGCTGAACCTGACAAACGTGTGAGGATTAGTTTTTTAAGATCAAGCGAATATGTATAAGTACCATTCACAATCAGCGCAACACGCCCATTATCTGCAAAGCGCACAGTACCAAGCGCACTGATTGAGCCGACTTCAACCAAATCAAATTTATTGGCTTTGCTGTGATAGAGCTTATTGCCGATGACCACAAGCAAAGCGCCATTGGATAACACATGCAAACCACGCACAGCAGACGTTACACCCTGAAAAATCTTTTTTAATCCTGGTGTAGGCATCAATGCTGCAACTCTTGAACCGTTTGTATATTCAATCGTTTGCGGATACCAATTAATGCAATTCTGACAGCTCATGCTTTGAGCTTGCATTTTGTATGCAGGTCCGACCAAAGGCAGTTTAATCATGATAATCCCAATGTCTCCCCCTGCTTATTCCCATCAATACTGGATCGGGTTTTACAGGTGTAGGTGTAGATTGCGCTCGATGCATGATGCGCATTGCTTGCTGATACTGTTGTTGCACATCTTGCGTAATTGGCAGTTGATATTCAGGTGCAAGCTCAATTGCCAAAGCGTATTTGATCGCACGAAAATACTCATTAGGTATCATTACATCATCAGTTGCTTTAAGCGGAAACGGCGGACTAATCAAAGATTGAATAATCAATATCCCTGTGATTTTTGCTGGAATACGCAATGCATAACCATTGGGCATTTTGAAATATTCAATGCAATTTTTAGGCTTGTTTAGGGCAATATCACGATAAATTTTGATTTCTTCGCCATTGAGCTTGGCATCATCTGAAATCAATTTTGCTTCGACTTGATGCAACGAATTGCCGTTAAGATTGATCTCAATGTCTTGAGTTGAAAACACATAGTCTCGTGATGTAGACCACTGCCCCAGTAGCATATTTAATGATGAGACTGCATCACTTAACTCGGCATCTGTCATATTTTCGCCTGACGCTACAATGCCGATTACACGCGCTGAGGCATGGACTAAATCACGAACTTTCATGGTTATTCTTCCGCTTTAACTGGTTGAGTCAATAAAGCAAGCAAAGTCTCTTTATTGTCACGCTTTAAATATGCAATGCCTTTATCATCAAGAATTTTTTGAAGTTGTGGGGTTGTTAGCGAATTGTAATCAGGTGATTCACTTACAGTACCAATAGGTGTTGTGTCGCCTTGTATTTCTGCAATACGAGCCTTCATAGCCTCTACATTGTTCTGAAACTCATCGAGTTGTAATCCTTTATGAACAAGTTCTTTGCTGATTGCATCAAATTGTTCAATGGGTACAAAAGCTTTTTCAAAATCTTCGCTTGATGCACTGTTAGGCATCTCACCGGAGATTTGTACTTGTTCAATTTCTAAATCCGCAAAATCAACATAGCCCAACTCACGTAATTCAGATTCATGATTTTGGTTTTGTGCGATTTCATATTTGTAAGACTTCACAGAACCTATATAAAGCATTCGTGGGTAATTCATTTTTCTTTCCCTCAAAATGACAACGCCCCTAAAAAGGGGCATGTGTTGTCATGAAATAAATTAGCGTTTCATACCTACACGACCTGCATGATTGCCTCGGATTGTTGTAAATCCATAAAGAACATCAAGACGTGTATCAGTGTTAAGCGTTTTAATATCGCCCCCGGTTTGAATCGTTAGGGCAAATGCATCGGACTTAAACATATAGCCATCCGCACTTGGAATCACACCAATTGGCACGAATGCAGCAGCAAAAGCATGAGGATCAAAAGCTAATGCTTGTTCAATCAAATCACCTTCATCACCAATAAACTCTAATACAGCTGAATCAACAGGAGACTTGTCTACAGTTGCATTTGCATTTCGTTTAGCGTTTTGGTCTAGATCCGGAATAATTTCAGGATAAATTTTCAAAGTCGCTGTTGCACCACCTGCATTTACTTTCTCGAGTACAACAAACTGCATTAAATGCGATGTTTTTTGACGTGTTAAAGGATGAAGCATATATACACCAGGAATAACAAAAACCTGACCTGCTTCAATTACATCTCCATTTGCCAAACCTTTGACAGCCAGCGTACCACCTGTTTGAGCAGCGGCATTAGTTGTAATGCCTGTCGTTTTACCATTGGTTAATGACCAAATATGCTCAGACTCAAAGAAATCAAAACCACGAGCGCGACCTACATATCCCTCTTTGTACTGTTTTGAAATTTCAGGATTAGGATTAAAAAGGGTTCCGCTACTATCAACAATGTCATTTTGCAAATCGCTTGAGGTAATTACTTTACGATCTGAGTCTGGTGATAATGCACGATTCATTGCTGAACGAATACGACCAAATGGTGCAAGTGGATGTTTTTCATTTGCCCCATACAAAGTGAAGTTGTTCACTGTAATGATCGCTTTTTTAAGAATATCAGCGTCTACAACGGATGCTAAAGAATTAACTGCAGGTTTCAAAAAACGTTCTTTATAGTCTGCTAAGTGAAGCTCACGTTCATATACACCGAAGTTCAAACCAACGTGTTTATGTGTATCAACTGTTAGAACAACGTCCTGCTCTTGAGCATTAATATTCTGATCATCTTCATTCAGAACATTACCTTCAGTTACGACAGGTACAGGAGGAATACGGATTGTAACTTTCCCACCTTTTTTATAGCCGTCTACTTCCTTACGAACATCTTGTTCACGATCACGGCTAACTGCACGTACGAAAACAGACTTCTCAAGAAGCATTGCAGCAGCTTCTTTAGCGATCATAGAGTGCGTTAAAATTTTATTGTCTGACATATTTATTTACCTTACTTGATTAAACCACGAGTTCGCAAAAAGTCATTGTCAGATCCTTTAAATGGATCTTTCTTCAAGTTTGCGCTTCCTTTTGAGGGGTTTACGGGGTCGGGGTTGTTCGGAATTTTTGGAGTTTTAGGATTATTTTTGAGTGAGGCACGGATTTCACCAAGCTTCAGCAATTGATGTGTTGGTGACATACCGAGTAAATCAACAAAATCAACAGGGTCTTTGCCGATTTCATAAAGCACAGCAGGCGCATCATCTCCCAATTCAAGCACCGCAGCGCCCAATTGTTCAGGTAATTGCCCACCACTGATATTGACCAGATTGCCAACAACTTGCGCATAATCAGTATGTGATTTCTGAAATTCAGCTTCAGCAGCATCAAGCTTTAATGCTTGAGCTTGTCGCATTTGCTCATTACGCTGTTGCTCAAATTGACTTTGATATTTTTGATTGGCTTTATCTTCCTGATATTTTGCGAAAGCTTTTGCGTAATCATCAATTGAATCAAATTCATGCAACTGCGGTTCTGCTAATGCCTTTTGTTCTTGAGCCGCGTATTTTTGCTCTAACTCCTGAGCTTTTCGAATTGCTTCGTTTTTCTCCCAAGTCAGCTTCGCAAAACGTTTATTAATTGCACTTTGCTCTTGCTCAGCTTTATCCTTTTCTGCTTTTTGGGCAGCTTCGGCTTGCTGTTCTTCTGTTAACTCAGTTTCACCGCCATCACCTTGAGTCTGTTCAGATTGCTCTGTTTCAACTGGTGGTGTGGTTTGTTCGGTGGTTTCTGTTGATTGCTCTGTATTTTCCATTTTACTGCTCACTTATGCCTTGGAAGCCGCCAAGTTCGGGGTTTTGTTCATCTACAGCCATGTTTTGCGTATCAATCCCAATCTGACCGTCATCGGGTACGAAATTTTGTTGCTGTCCCTGTGGATCAATCATTTGCTGTTCAAGCATTTGTTGATCTTCAGGCATTAAAAAACCGCCCTCTTGAGGCGGTTCTTGATACATCTGTTGTTCTGGTGGTGGTTGATTCTGCATATCAGTCTCAAGCCATTCTTGAGGCGGTTGCATGTGTTGCAAAATCATATTGATCGCACCTTTCAACTCTTCCAACTCAGCCTTAGCGACATTATTGAGTTGAGCAACTGCAAGTGTTGTTTCAGCTTTGAGGCGCTCAATCTCAAACTTGGCTTGACGCTCTGCATTCTTATCCTCAACTTGTGCTTGAGCTTGCTGTAATGCTTGTTGAAGCTGTTGCATTTGCTGTTGATACTGTTGCATGACAGCTTGTAGCTGTGGATCTTCACCGTCTTGCGTTAAAGCAGGATTAAGAGATTTTTTGATGCGCTCAACAATATCTTCAAGCATATTGCCATCATCAAATGCTTTGAGTAATAAGTCAGGTGCGACTTGACCGATCTGCGGAACAAACTGAAGCAACTCAGTAAGTGCTTGCTTATTCTCTTGACGTTGACTGATAAAGCTTGGACCTGTCGACATACGAATATCATAACGACCTACGGTTAAGTTATTCAAAATGCCATCTATCACACCATCTTGCTGCCCTTGAGGTGCAGGCGCATTGATTTGCACACGCTCAGTCTTGTTATCTTCGCCAGTGATGCGTTTTACCATCTGCACTGAATAAGCTTTTTGATAAATACCAATTAACACACGTCCAACCTGAGCAAGCGATTTGTTCAAGTTATCAGTGATGTGAAAATGGCTTACATCGGCGCGCTGTTGCAACATGCCAATAGCTTTACCTGAAAGCCCTCTTTCATCGCTCCCCATTGCAGCAGGTTGCATATTGAGAATTTGCTCAATGCTTTGCTTCGCTCCATCTGCTGCATTTAAAATGCCATTAAGTGCAGTTAATGAAGGTAATTGTTGCGGTGGTGCAACAGGTTGATCTTGGTCGTTAATGTGGTTATAGCGCAATACCTGATAGTTGTTAGGATTAGACCACTCTGTTAAGTCACGAGAAGCCTCAACAGAAATCAAATATTGCTTTCTCAAACCTTCTATAATCTGTTGAGCTTCTGACGATTTCCAAAAGTTATAGAGCTTTTGAGGATCTCGAGCAAAATGCACCATCGAATACACATAACGCTTCTCACCATCCCAAGTCACATCGCCATATACGGGAATAATCGGCAACATTGGCACAATGAATTCACGATCTTCTAAAACCTTTGTGCCTGTAAGCTTGTACCACCAGCATTTTTCTTCGTAGCTTTCACGCTCTTTAACAATTAGAGACGCATCGTCTGGTTTGTCGTATGTGGTTGTATTATCTGCCAACAAATACAATGTTTTTGCTTTGCGCTGAATCTCAAACATTTCAGCAACACAAACCGTTTTATCATCATGATTGAGCCATTCACTATTTTGAGTTGTATCATCAAAATCGCTTGCTGCATCTTCACCGTATTGGTCGATAATGTCAGCTCTCGGCAACCACGTTTTAATCACGACATAACGAGCGTCTGAGCCGTCTAGCTCTTTGCTCATTGGATCTAAAAAAACAGATTCAGGGTTGTGAATTGTGAGGATTTTTGGCTCTTGCTGAAAGCTATCAGGAGAAACATAATCAACATGAATACGGACGAATCCCATACCGCCATAAACTACACCTTCCACCCCTGCATCATAGGCATTATCAGCACCGCTTGTAATTTCAGTATCACGCAACAAACCGTTAAAGATTTTTGCTATTGCTGGGTCTGCAATATCATCGACAGGTTCAGCTTTGATTTGCTGACGATTTAAACGTGCTGAGTTGATTTGCTGTTTGCAATACGTTCTAAGCACATTAAATGTGAGTGTAGGAATGCCATCTTTCTCACGCTCTTTACGGTCTTTTTCGCTCCACTGAGCTTTATCAACCGTGACAAACTGACGATCTTCTTTACCCATTTCATAAATTTCGTGCCAGTAGTCCTCAGCCTCATCACACATTTTACGCACACGCTCAAGAATGTCAGTGCCTTGTTTCTTCTCTTCTGTCATGACAATGTTGTCCTTGTTGCAAGTGGTGGAGGTGGAGATTTTTTACTCGTTGGCATTTGCATTTTATTGATATTCAAAGCACCTTCGCCAAACGCATCCGAACCATGAGATGCCCAATCATGGACAGGAGTAGCCTTGAATTGTTCCAACTTATCGTTAAATTCACGTCTATAGTTTTGCAATGCTCGAATACCGTATTTACATTTCTCGGCATCAAACCAACAATTTTTTAAGAATTGGCGTGTTGCCTCAATTCGATCTTCTACATTGAGTCTTGCACCCTTGGTCATACGATAGCCTAACTTAGCCATCGTTTGCTCACGACTAACGCCACTCGATAAATCACGCGCAGCGATATCATGTGGTGCAAAATGTTTACTGTAGTTATAGCCAACCTGTTGTTTTTTCACGTCTAAGATTCGAGCATAATGTGCAAGTGGTTCATTATTCGCTTCGTAGTAATCAATGACTCGAACCTCTTTACCATAGATCTGAAAAAACCAAATTGCTGTAGGGTCTAAAATCCCCAAATCCCAAGAGGTATAAACAGGTAAATTGGGGTCATGCGGTACTTTGCAGATTCGATTTTCACGTTTGATTTGCTCAAATTCGGCTTTATAAATCGCACCGTCTGCAATCTCTTTGGGTTTCCCTAAGTAGATATGCTCGTAATTATCATAATCTGTGGCTTTCATTTGTTCTGCCAAAGCAACCAATTCAGGTGGACAGTTTTTATTCTCATGATAATTAATCTGTACAACGATTGTGTCATCACGCTCAGGCAATACATAATCTGCATACACCGCATCACTTGGCAACTTTGGATTCATACTCATAATAATCATACAGTTCTCTGTACGAACTACAGTAGGAATCAAAATCGACAATGAATAAGCAGATACCGTTTGAGCTTCTTCAATCCATGTGATTGTTGCACCCTCAAACGATTTTATTGAATCTACAGTGTGATTTTGCAGACCTGAGAAAAAGAACTCTGTACCGTTTACACCGCGAATCTCTGTATCAAGCACCAGGTAAAATCTACCCAGCCCTAACGCTTCAATACGATCTGATAAGAGTTGGTGAACTGATTGCTTGATTGATTTCTGAATCTCACGACAGCAAAGAATACGGTGCTTTTTGCTTGCGCCCTCAATCAGTAAGAAATCCGCAATTTCCCAAGATTTACCACCACCACGTCCACCATGAAAGACATAAAATAATTTGTTATTGATTAAGTGCGTATAAAGGGGCTTGAACTTAAGGGGTACTTTCTTCTCCATCATTTTCAAATACCACCCTTATGCTTAAATCAATTGGACCACCATCAGCACCAGTATGCTCATGCTTCACTTTCTCGTTAAACATCCCAATATGCTGACCTACCAACTTCAAAGCTGCCATTTGATCATGCATTTTGACTTCAACGCCTTCTTTGGTTTGCTTGGCACCTGCATACAATAATTGAGCTGATTCGCTTAAAGTTGAAGTATCCTCAATGTGTATATAGCCTTTTCCCTCCCCATCACATGATGGGCATTCTGGATGAGGCGCTTTGGTTCTGCGAAATCCATACCCACCAATATCGGTAGGATAATTAGCCCTATAATCAGGATCTTCTTTTTGGATTTCTTTTTCTTCTGCTAATGTTCGTTGCAAAGCGTTTTCAAATTCCGCCTCATCACGCCATTGGTATTGATGATCTTCACCCCAACAAAAACGGCAATTGACGAGCTTATGTTTTACCAATTCACGTGGATCTGCTGTACCTATTGCCCAAAGCCGAGATAAAACATCAATTTGCTCAATTTTTAATTGTTTTGCTCTCTCTGACTTCAAGAAATCAATTCTTTCCTGCACCTCAGGTCGACTAAATACAACCCATCCATGCTGACGAGCTGACCTCTCACTAAACTTCGCTCGTATCGCTGTTTTAGTGATATTTAGATCAATCAAATACTCATGACAAAACAATTCATATTGCTTGTTTTTAAGTGGCTCACTCCCTTTCGGAAGCTCAATTTCTTTGTCTTCCATTTTTACCTCATATATCTAAAAAATATAAATTTATAAATTTTAAGTGGCTTTATGCTGTATTATTTAGAACTTAAAAATTAGTCAATAAAGGAGTTAATTAAAATGTTCAAAGTTGGGCTTTTGAGCGTGCTTTATAGGTTTGTTCTAAAATTCTGGAATTCTTTGTCAGAAGATCAAAAAACAGATATCAAAAGAGAAATCATGCAAATTTTTGAAAAATTATTTCGTGACTACTATAGAAAATACAACAAACAAAAAAATGGGTGATAAAGCATATGTCTAAAGATAATTTAAGTTTTAAAGAGTTTGTTCAAAATCAGAATCTCGTACCTGAAATTTCAACCACACTACAGAAATCAATTACCACATCAATGGTGACATCGACCAGTCTCACCCCAAGTAAAGCAATTAAATTTAAGGGTGATTTGATATCGGAAGCAACTTCTCCGGAGACTATTAGTGAAATTAGCGATCTCATTGGAAAACCCAAAGACAATGAAAGTGAAGATGAATTTGTTAGTAGATCAATGGATCGATTAGCCACCTTTTTTACTAAAAAATTTAAATAAATATGAAGCAACTAGGTGCTAATAAATCTAGTTGCTTTATTCAGTCCATCTTCAATATTCTTCACATACTCATTAATCTGCTTCACTCTCAACTCACATTGATTTTTAAACGCCCAAGTCGAATTGAGATGATTAAGTGAAAGTAAGCGTGCTTTGTCTTCTTCAAGTAGTTTTAGGTTCTTTTGTGCTTCGACCTGATTCATACCACTTTCCTCTAGGCATTAAAAAACCCCAACAGTGTGGGGTTAGGTTAAAAATTGAATACTTTATTCAGGTGTACAATTGTACTTAGTTCCTGTGAGCGCTTTCTTGTACTCTTCAATTTCAGATAAATAGCTTACTTTCATTTCTAAAAATTCATCCTTTGATGGGGATATCATTCCTACCTTTTTGAGCATTTCAGTGTAATCACTATAATTATCAATTATATAACTCACAAAATTAATCTTATCTAGCACTGATAAACAAACTAGATTAGTTGATTGCGACTTATCACTACTTGAAAATGCTATGGAATTAACAACTGAATCATCCATTGCTTTAGATAGCTGATTATATTTGTTTTCAAAATCTTGGTTTTCATATGCAAATGAGTGACCACAAATGAATAATGTGAATATTAATAGAATTGGTTTCATGTTATTGACTACTTAATTTTTTCACATTGTAAACTAAAAATTGTTAAAGCATTAAAAAACCCCTCGGAAGGGGTTTGGGGTTTTAGATATTAATTATAAGTATCTTTGAGGCATATCAAGCAACATTACATTCACTTGAATGCCAAGATTGGTTATTACCATATGAGAAGGTCACATTATCGAGGACAAGGGTTCTTTCTTGATGATTCAGTGCCTCAATCATCTTTCTTAGTTCACCATCACCATGTGCATGCTCTTTGTATAGAGCACGAAACAATAGTTCTGTTGGTTTACCCATAGAACCCCTGTCGTTTTCCCAATTACGAATACTAGATTCACCAACCCTCAATAAGCCAGCTAAGTTCTTTTGCGATAAGTTCATTTCTTTACGCAAAAAACGAATTTCTTCACCGTTCAGTTCAGGTCTATTAGTAATCAGGAAAAGACCGATAGCATCATGTAATTGATGAACTGAGTGAATAGATACCAACTCACCATATTCCTCATCATTCTCAATTGAATAGCCATCTTGTAACCACACGTTACTTAAACCACATTCTTCATAGTGATACATTTTTTTGACCTATTCTTTAAATGTAGTAACTACAATTGAAGATTCACCGTTCTCGTTTTCTCTAATCACAACTGTTGAAGTTATGTGCTCGCCAGCGCTCTTCACAGTAATATTCATTTGACAGTTTCCACGAGTATTTAAATACGGACCTTCAGTTATATCTCCATGCTCGAAGCAACAGATAATTTGCTTGAAAGAGATACTTCGTTCCTTCATCCGCTGTTTAGCGTGTGTGCTTAATTTGATTTTGCTGGTGTCTTGAGCAAATTCTTTAAGCTTCAGCCTAGCTTGTGGAGAGGTTAAACACATACATCAGACACCTATGTTTTTGTTAAGGTAGGCTAAGAAGGAAATGCATACCGTCAAAATTTGACGGTATAGGTGCAACTATATTGACTAATGGCATTATTGTCAATAACGCGTTATGTAGAAATGTCAAGACTTGTAATCAAGCAAATGCGCCAAATTATGACGTTCAGTATGGTCTAATGGTTGACTATCATAAGATTTGTGCAATCTTCCCACACTTCCGACACTCTCTCACCGTAAAGAAATCTGAATATTCCCAAACGTGACGGCAGAAGATTTGTTTTAATCGGAGCATGGATACCTCTAAAGTGAACTTTATCTTTTAACACCTTAATTATTAACTTCGGTATTCTTAAAAAATTTATATCTTATATACATACCATGCACAAATGCACAAAAAGCTAAAGCTGCAAAAATTAGAAATTTATAATTGATCTCACCAGCAGCAGCCATATCACTAATACCAGATCCAAAACTCAAAATTCCAAAGATCCAGAAAAAAGAATACCAATTTAAATTTTTCATTTTGCGTCCCAATCATTAAATTATAGAAGTTTTATGAATTGATCTAACTATAAAGCATAACTTAAGAGTAAATCTAGGCTAAACACATAATTTAATCAATGAATCGTAACACCTACAACCATTGGTATAGAAAACCCATGCTCTATCCAGTTGAGCTAATGGCGCATAAAAAAGGACGTGGTGATCTGCCACATCCTTGCCTTAGATTACGATATTGATCAGCTCGGCAACTGACCTACCGCTACTCAACACGACAAACAGCTCAAAGTTAGCTATTGAACTGTTCTGTGTCTTTCAATTCCATTGGTCGGGGAGTCACCCATGCTTTAGGGCTCTGAGGCTAACTCAATGTGTGACGAAATCACATTGGATTCAAACCGATTTATACGGCTGGTTTCTGCATCCCACCGTTTGCGCTTATAGTTCACCATTATTCTGGTAAACGTCACAAATCAAATCGCCCATGGTTCGGGTGGCGCACTACCCTTAAACATATGCTGGCATGATAACTCTCCCAATCATGTCTCTTGTGCACGTCACAAGCACCTTTATAAAATTCAGACGTAAAAAAAGACGCCTAAGCGCCCTTTGAACTTTAATCAACTAAACCAGAAATAGGCTTAACACTCCACCAAGCAATACAACTGATAAAATCAAATAAGTATTCATTGTGTTAAAACTTTTAATAAAATTCCACATAGCTATCCCCCAGAAATCGCTATGTAAATTTTAACCTTTTGTCATCTATCTGCAATATATCAATTGGTATAAAAGTAAAAATATTTAGACAAAAAAATACCCCGGAACGTTCATGCTTAGGGGTATATAAAACTAATGTTCGGTACCAGTCTTTCCAACTAGTCAATAGATTCACATTAGCAAGTTTCACAGCTATCCACAACATATATTTTCGTTTATTTTTTAAACAAAAAAAATACCCACTAGAGGGGTCTAGTGGGTATGTAAATCTAAAATTCTGTAGCCTATGGGTTTTACGCATAGTTTTCAACTATAACCAATATTTCACGGTATGCATTTAAACGCAAGCTTTTTTTTCACTTTTAATTTTTTATCGTGCCCTGCAATATAAAACTCACCTGCACACAACATCCCATTGATCGAACTACGGCTTAATTTCATTTTATTCATTAGTTGATCTAATGTTTGACCACTCACCCATTTATCAATAAAAAGGTTCACACAAACCCTTGCTGAATCACAAATCGTTATTGAGTGTTTAAGATCATAAATCTTTTGCTCAACCTGAAGAGCCTCAAAATCACTTATATCAAGAATGACTTCTTTGGAATTGGGTCTAATGCCTTTGTCATTTTGTCGTATTAGCCAGTAGATTTGATTAATCTCAAGATTGTCGGGCTCATGACCGCCACGCATACGACTAATTGAGATCCAAGCGCCATACTGTTTAAGCCATTCCTCAAATGTGAATCTTGACCAGTCCATAACTTTACTTTTTGAGTTCATTTGATCACCTTTGAGCTTGTATTTAAATTTTCGTCATGTTTTGCAATGTTGGCATGTTTCATATCCCTGCTACCCCAGATTTAAATTTTGGCTTTTGATCAACGTTCGCCAACTGGTTGTGGAAATACTCCAGGTTCTCATTCGACACGTTTGAGAATCGACTGTATTGCAATTCTGAAAAAAGAAATGTTTCGCCTGTTTCACCATCACGAACCTTGGAAGCAATCACTTCAAGCATGCCCTTAAACTGAGATTTCTCCTTGTTGTAATATTCATCTCGATAGAGAAACAGAATTACATCTGCGTCTTGTTCAATCGCTCCTGAACCACGTAAATCAGACATTACAGGTCTTTTGTTTGGGCGCTTGTCAACATCGCGGCTTAATTGGCTAAGAGCAAATACAGGGCAATCAAATTCCATGGCAATATTTTTTAAGCCTTTTGAAATTGCGGTTAAACGCTCATGTTCGGATATGTTTGGATTTAAGTGAGGCGTTGCTATCAATTGCAGATAATCAATGAAAATAGCGCCTAATGTGCCAAATTTCACTTTGGTTTTTCTAGCATGTCGTCGTATATCAGCAAGAGTCACAACACCGTCTTTAATTTCAAATGGTGCTTGTTGCATAAGCTTTACAGCATCAGCAAAACCTGTCCAATCATCAGGCTCCATAGTTCCGTTTTGCATTCTTTTTAATTCAACACTGCCCATCGCTGCGGTAATACGTCTTGAGATTTTTTTCTTTTTCATCTCAATCGATTCAAATAAGACAGGTTTAACAAGATTGGTTGCAATGTGAGTTGAGATGTTTTGTGCAAATGCTGTTTTTCCCATACTCGGACGTGCAGCAACAATGACTAAATCACCGTTTTGAATTTCACCGATTTTATTATCAAGTGCAATAAAACCAGTATTCACACCCCGTACCGCGTAACTTCCATCCATCTTCTCAATCTGGATCTTATTAACCTCGTCATAGAGATCAACCAATGAGTTAATTAATGGCTCTGGATCATCATCATTGCTACCAGTGCCAATATCGCTCAATACGCTATTTGCCCTTGCTATTGCGTCATCAGCTTCACCATTGCTCAAATCATTGGCAATTTTCTGAATGCGAATGGCTGCCTCTCTGAGCTGTCTACGAGTTGCTAAATCTTGCAATGTTTTCAAGTATGCAGAAACATTGTTGCTTAGGGTGACTGGTGCATTCTGAAATAAATCCAAAATATATTTTCCGTTTACACCCTGTTTTTCAGAACCCAATGTTTTTAAGGAAGTCATGATTGTAACTTCGTCGATTAGCTCACCCTTTTCGTGAATTTTTTTCATTGCACGAAATAAAACAACATGGGTTTGGATTGTGAAAATTGACTCGTTTGTCTGTGGAATAAACTCGCAGCATTCATTGTATGTGAACATTGAAACCAAGAAAGCCAATTCACAAGCTGGATCGGACAATTGGTCCTCAACCATTCCCGAAATATCAAATTGGGTATTCACTTACCACCTCCAAGACCTTGACCGTATTTCACTGGTATTGGTTTGATTTCAGGTGGTGGAGTTGTGTCCTCCTCCTCGATCTGTTGTTCATCGGGCGATTGGTTGTACAGACGTGGATCTCGCTTAACCCATTTCACAAAGTTTGAATACATCTGATTTGAATTAACCTGACCTAATTCAATTTTTGTTTGGTAGTAAGAATTTACATCAAACAAAATTTGATTAATCAATTCTGGTGTCATCGGCATCAAGCCTGAAATTTTCAAGCAATCATTAAGCTGACTAACATCAGGTACCCAAACTTTTAAAACTTGATCAACAATACTTTCCTGATTTTCGTCTTTTTGAGCGCTCTCTTGGTTCTTTTGTTCTTGGTTAGATGGTTTATTGGTTCTATGGTTTATTGGTTTAGGCTTTGAGTGGCTTTTGTTAGGTATTTCTGGGTTATTTTGGGTTTCTGTTGGGTTTTCTTGGCTTTCATTACCTAAACCATGATTATCCAAATCATTTCTATTATTAGCAGAACTTTTACCAACCGAACCTTTAGGTCGACCACCTTTTTTACCGTTTTCAGATTGCTTTTGAAGATGCGATTTATATTTAATTAAATCTTCCTCAATATGGGTTTGAATATATAAACCTTCATCATTAAGCTTAAAAAACTTCTTGAGCACGAATTTAACAGCTTCAATCTCTTCTTCTGTTTCTGCCCACACCCAATCAATAGCCTCTTCCAGTGTTGGAAAACGCTCACGGTCATAGCATGAATCAATGAGTAAGTTGTAAACACCGTGTTGAAGAATATTAAGACGACCAGCTTTGCGATGGTAATCACCAATATTTCTTTCGTAATAATGCATGATAGCCCTCTTAAAGTTTCGACTTAGTTGAATTAACTTTTTCAACAGCCAACCTAAATCGATTCAATAATGCATACTTTTCTTGATTCAATCTAAGATCAGCAATTGTTTCCTCTGCACTCCAACTTGTTTTTTCAAAGTCAGTTTGAACACCTAAAGCCATGAGAATTTCTTTTTTAGCTTCACAATATTCGCAGAGAGCATTTGAATAATTTTCAAGACTTGCATTCCACTGATCATTTGCATCATTTAAATCTTGTGCTAATATTTCTTTACTCATTTTGGTTTACTCCAAAACAAAACCGCCCTGCTGTCACAGTGGCGGTTTAATTTTTTGATTTACTGTCTTGATCCGCCATCAAAGCCCCTTTTGTTTCAAGCTGTAAAACTGCTTGAGTATCATAAGGGATTCCCTGTTTTGACCACTTCCATAGAGTTACCCTAGAAATACCTATCTCTGCTGAAAGCATCTTTTTTGACTTGCATTTGTAGTGAGTCATTAAGTCATCAACATTCATAGTTAACTTTAATCCTTAGTTTGGTTAACTAAAGGTAACTCAAAGGGATTTTTTTTTCAATAGATTGTGTTAATATTAGTTAACTTAATTCCTTGAGAGCCTAAAATGACTCTTCATGAACGCATTCAAAAATTAATGGATGAAAAAAACCTAAAGCAAGTTGATTTAGCTAATGCAACAGGTAAGTCCAAGGTATCAGTTACAAAATGGATGCGAGGGGAAAACATTCCTAAAGCTGAAGCATTAAAAGATATTGCTAAACTCTTAGATACAACTGACGAATATTTATTGACAGGTGAGGAGTCTTCGAAACACCCAAAGCATAAAGATGTAGTGGTCTGGGATGAATCAACTCCAGTTGGACCTGATGAAGTTGAAATAGCGTTTTACAAAACCATGCGTCTGGCTTGTGGTTCTGGGTCTTTAGTTGAGGTCAATGATTCTGATCGTGGAGCTATGCGTGTTCCGAGGCAGTTATTAGATAAATTAGGCATTTATAGAGATAAAGCTTTTTCAGCTCCCGCAGAAGATGATTCTATGAAACCAACCATCAATGATGGTGATTTAATTTATGTAGATGAAAATAGAACTCAAATTAAAGATGGTCGTATTTTTGCTGTCGAACATGGAGGGATATATCGCTGCAAGCGCTTATACGGGCTTCCTGGCGGTGGGGTACGAATTGTTAGCGATAACAAAGAAGAATATGGCGAAGAAATATTAAGTAGTGAAGAAATTGTTAAGCAAGGTTTTAGGATATTGGGATGGGTATGGAAAATTGACAAGATAGAAAAGTGGTAATTAAAAAGTTTTAATTTACAGAATTAAAATTAACTTTAAATAACCTGCTCAATGCAGGTTTTTTTTATTTCTAAAAATAACTAAAGGTAACTATTGACGCTATAGTTAATTTAAGTTAACCTTTTTATACAAACACAAAAAGCCCCACACTGTGGAGCTAATTTTAAAACCTAATGCTTTTCTCTGTCCTCTACCAAAATTTCAGAGATGCATTGCTATAACTGGTGATTCATTATGGACCAAAACACAAATATTAGTCAAGTTGACTTAAAACAGCAGACCCATTATGACGCGTTAAATTCATTGATTAGCCACTCAGATATTAGTTATTTTGCGGCTATTATTGGAATCAATTTATCAGAAGCGTCTGTAATTTTTGATGAAATTGATGATAAAGAATTGGCGAAAAATACAAGATATTCGCTACTCAACCTTTCAATTGATCATGCATATTCAATAAGCGTTATTTTAGAAAAAGCTTTAACCATCCATAGTTTTGCTGAATTTTATCGCGCTTTAAAGATGGTTCAAGATTTAATAAATACTCTTAAACTTGCTCAGAATTCAACATTATCAGAGAAAAATATTTCAACTTATCTTTACGGGTTAAGCGCTAGCTCAAGGAATCTTGAGGGTGTTTTAGATTCCTTAACAGGAGTTATCTTTCAGAATAGGGAGATGCTAAATGTCTAATGCTCATTACCCTAAAAACTATACAGCTAATGACCTACATATTTCCCATGTAATTTCAGAAAAAAATATGGAATGGGCGGTACATGCAATTGAAGATATTAATTCCAGAATCAAAATGATTGAAAAATCACTTAGTGATGAAAATTTAGGTGAGGTTCGTTTTGATTTTCACAATTTAAAAAATCAGTTGGATATTTACAAATATTTATTTCAAGAACTCGGTTACAACCAAGCCTCTCAGGTTGAGGCTTATAAATCTGAAATGGATATACATAATCAGGGAGCACCAAAATGAAAAAATCCAATACTTTTGATGCTTCTGAGGTTATTCACATTCATGAACAAGCAGTGAGTGATATGTCTGATTTGCGTGTATTACTAAGTGCTGTGCGTCGTGAACTTGATGAAACAAAAAGGCTTGTTGGACGTGAAAGCCCTAATTTCTATATGCCTATTTTCAATAACCTTGAAAGAATTCTAAAGCTAGCCATAGCTGAAAACGGTAGCAACCTTGAATACCACTTCCAAGAAGCTGCGAATCTTCGTGAGGAGTATGAAATTAAGCAAGTTGTTGATGGTGACTCCAATGACTGACCTTTCTAACTTACCACTCAAAACCAAGCAACTCGCCTTTGTAATTTGGCTACACAAGATTGGCTATAAAGGCATTGTAAGACCTTGCGGAACTTTTGAGTTTCAGTGCCACGTTGTAAATAAAAGATTCCCTCGGAACGTAAAAATCGTTCCGAACTGGGGATTCAACAAACCTGCCAAACAGTTGTATGTCGAATTTTTAGAACACTTGAGGGCTCCAGAATGAAAATATCAATTCCTTGGATTTTATTAGAAGCTGGGGCGTTGTGTTCAGCTAAAAATGACCCTCGCCCTTATTTAAACGGTGTCACTTTGATTGATGGTCATATAGTTGCTACTGATGCAGAACGTGTTTTTTACTGCAAATATGATTTACCTAAATTGAAAAAGCCTTTGACCATTCCTTTAAAAGCCATCAAAAACCTTGAGAAAAAGCTAGGTAAAGATCGATCTAAATGTGTTGTTGATATATTGGACCATTGCGACAGTCTTGCTCTAAGTGTTCAAGATGCCGACTTTGAAGTATTCACATCTATCAAATCAATTTTCCCTTCTGAATGGCAAAACATGATTCCTCAAGATGATGGGCTTCAATTCAAAGGACTAGCACCGCATTTTCAATGGCGCCACATGGTTGATTTTCAGAAGATCAATAAGCTACTTGGTGCGATCAATCCTGACGACACTTATTTAAAACCAACAGGTTTAGATACCCCTGCCCATGTTTATTTTTATGGCAATGATTATTCAGGTGCCAAGGGCTTGATTATGCCGATTGTTGACAGGAGTGTTGCGTAATGGAATTTAAGAAAACTATTGAGCTTCAGTATGATAATCTTAAAGCTACTGCGCTTTGTAAAGCTAAAAATGATGTTCGTTTTTATCTTACTGGTGTTTATGTCGGTAATGGTTTTGTGGCTGCAACCAATGGACACATGGCTTTAATTTGTAATGAACCAGACACAATTGGTATGGATGTAATCATACCAGGTGATGCAATTGATTCTCTAATTCGTAAAGTTGGCAATAAAAGTAAAATTAAAACCACTCTTTTACACCAAATTGATGATGAATTTTGGTGCTTAAACCACAGTGGAAATTTTGAAATGTTTAGGCTTGTTGAAGGCAAATATCCAGATATTAAACGTGTTGATATCCCTAAGCCTACAGAGATCCAATTTAAGTTTTACCCGAAGTTCAATCTTGAATATCTGAGTATTTTTCAGAAAGTAGCGAAAGTTTATAAACAGGATTTCCCATCTTTCTACCCTACAACTGAAAATCATAGTGCGTATGTAGAAATCACAAATGATGTGCACGGCATTTTGATGCCTTGCAGAATTTAGGAGAGATTGCATGAATGCTATTACTTTCTCAGAACAAGCCAAACAACAGACCTTAACCATGTCTACTCGCTTAATTGCTGATTTGACAGGGAAAGAACATAAGCATGTTTTGCGTGATTGCTTAATTATGTTTGATGAGCTTGGTCTAGACCCAAAAGGGTATGCCCAAAACTGGACACACCCCCAAAACGGTCAAACATACATCGAATATCTACTGCCTAAAGATTTAGTTGAAACTCTTATCACTGGTTATAGCATTAAATTACGTTATCAAGTTATTCAGCGATTACATGAGCTGGAAATGCAAGCTCCCAAAGAGTTGAGTCGTTTAGAGATTTTGCAAATTGCCATACAAGCGGAAGAGCAAAATCAGGCATTGCAAGGAAAAGTACAGATTCTTGAACCCAAAGCCAAAGCACTCGATACCCTCGCTAATACCGAGGGTACATATAACATTCGTGAATGTGCCAAAACAATTGGGATAGGTGAACGCAAGTTAATCGACTTGCTTCTCAAAAAGAAATGGATCTATAGAGAAGATAGCGGGCGTTTACAACCCTACTCAACAAAACGAGAAGCAGGCATTTTTATAAATCGTGCCTCACCAGTAGTCACAAACAGATATACAGGTGAGGAAAAAGTCCACTTACATATGCGTGTAACGGCTTTTGGATTAACAAAAATTACAGAATTGGTAAATACTTGCTTTGGTGAAGAGGTGAAAGCATGAGTGAAACTAAAATGATAGTCATGCAAGAGTCTGAGCTTGAAACCTTGCTTGATCGAGTGTGTAGAAGAGCTGTACTAGAAGCTTTCGCTGAAAAAGACGATGAACTTTTAAATATTACACAGCTCTGTGAACGTATTCCTGGTCTAACTTGGTACACTTTTAAGAATCTGGCTAAGAATAAAAAACTGGTAAATGTTCAAGGCAAGTACTCGCTAAAAGCTGTTAAAGCCGCGATGCAATCTCAGTAGATGTTGGATTGTAGTAAATCATTGCCCTTTTTGGATCTGTCCAGCCGAACATTTTGCACAGGTCCAATAAGGGCAGTTTTAATGCAATGTTTGTAGCCGCAGTATGTCGTGTATCATGAAAGACAATATCCAATAATTTAGCTTCAATTCGAGCTTTCATAAAATCATAACTTGCGTAGTTAGCATCATATTTAAAAAGCTTACCTGATTTTTTTACACCCAATCCAACCAATATATCTTTGGCTTTTGTACTTAATGGTACTTCTCTTGAACGTCCATTTTTAGTGGTTTTTAAGAATAAGAAACTTTTATCAAGATGAATTCTTTCCCATTCTAAACCGCATATCTCAGACTGCCTCATTCCAGTTTCAAGAGCCAACAAGAAAATTGCTTTTAATTCATTATTTAGAAATGGCAATAATTGTTCAATCTCATAATCCAAAATGACTCGCTCGCGATGGTCCGAAGCTTTAGGCAGTCTAACTTTGTGCATTGGTGATTCTTTTAAATATAGCTTGGTATCAACACACCAAGTAAATATAGCCCCTAATACTTGCATTTCACGCCTAACAGTCATTGAGGAAACTTCTTCTAGGCGTGATTCTCTGTATTTTACGAGATAATCAAAATCAACATCACTCAAAGGAATATCAACATTCATGATTTTTAAAAATTGATTAATCCTCGTTCTTTCACGGACAACACCTTTTTTATTTATTGACATATTGTCACGATATTCTTCTAAGGCATCTCTAAAAAGGATATGATCAAAATCACCTTTCTTTTCATTTTTTAATTTTAATTCGAGTTCTTGAGCCCATGCTTTTGCATCCCTCATGGTGGTAAAGGTTTGAGATTGTGATGGATGAGGCTTGATTCTGACTGTAGCGGTTATGCCCTTTTTTCTTTTTTGATATGTTGCCATTCTAATTTAAACCCTGTTGCAATGTTGCACTGTTGTTGCACTAAATTTCTAAAATCATTGTATTTTAAATCCAAAAGGTTCACAAATTAATTTTCAAGTTATTGTTATTGAATAATTATTTTAAAATATTATTAATGATTTTTAAAAACAAAGGCGCATTAAGCGCCTTTTAATTTTAAGTAAAATTAAGCAGGAATATCGCGAATTGACGCATTACGAATCGCTTCTTTTAAAGCTTCATAACCGTGAATTGGTGGGAATTGAGGAAACTCACGAATCACATTTTCAGGTGCATCGAATAAGAAGCCATGATCCGCCTCACCCAACATCGTCGTATCATTATAAGAGTCACCTGCTGCAATCACACGGAAGTTTAAACCATGCAAAGCTTTTACAGCTTGACGCTTTTGATCTGGCTGGCGCAATTTATAAGCTGTAATCATGCCATTTTCATCAGTTTCTAATTTATGGCAGAAAATTGTTGGCCAACCTAATTGCTGCATCAACGGATGTGCAAACTCATAAAACGTGTCTGAAAGAATGATCAATTGGAAATGTGTACGAATCCACTCAACAAATTCTTTTGCACCCGGAAATGGCCCCATATCTGCGATCACAGCTTGAATGTCATTTAAACCTAAACCATGTTGCTTCAAGATGTTTAAACGCTGAGTCATCAACACATCGTAGTCAGGAATATCACGCGTTGTTGCTTCTAAGAGGTGGTCCCACTTGTTTGAACAACTAAAAGCTTATTTATAAGTGATACTCTGCTCTAGTTAAGCTACCTTATTTTGTTGTGGTAGCTGGTCATAGTAAAACTCATCTGGAGTCATTTTGTCCAGACTCGAATGAGGTCGTTTCAAATTATAAAATTCAAAATATGCGTTTAATTGCTTCTTCGCATCCAAAACATTGCTGTAGGCTTTGAGATACACCTCTTCATATTTAACGCTCCGCCATAATCGTTCAACCATCACATTATCAACCCATCGACCTTTACCATCCATACTGATTTGAATGCCATTTGATTTCAATACATCAATAAATGCATCACTGGTAAACTGACTGCCTTGGTCTGTATTAAAGACTTCAGGTCGGCCATATTTTTCAATAGCTTCATTTAATGTTTCTATGCAAAATGTAACCTCCATACTAATCGATACTCTATGCGCAAGTACCTTGCGGCTATGCCAATCAATCACAGCACATAAATAAACAAAGCCTTTTGCCATAGGGATATACGTTATATCCGTAGACCACACTTGATTACTGCGCTGAATAGCCAATCCTTTGAGCAGATATGGATATTTACGGTGAGCTTGATTGGCCTGACTTAGATTTGGTTTACGATATAACGCATTAATGCCCATTTTCTTCATTAAAGTACGTGTATGACGTCGTCCTATATGATGTCCTTGACGATTCAATAAATCACGCATCATACGGCTACCTGCAAAAGGGTATTGCATATGTAACTCATCCATACAGCGCATCAGCTTCAGATCTGATTCACTCACAGGTTTTGGGCGATAGTAATAACAACCACGGGAGACTTTCAGCAGCTTAGCTTGCTTAGATACTGAAATCTGAAGTGAGTCATCGATTAACTTTTGTGGTTGAAGCGACCCAGTTTCTTCAACACACCTTCTAAAAAATCAATTTCTAATGCCTGCTCACCGATTTTTGCATGTAGTTTTTTTAGATCGATGGGTGGTTCTGTTGGAGCTTTTGATTGATCGAAAGCTTGCGAGGAAGCTGAAATCAGTTGATTTTTCCAGTCAATAATTTGGTTTTGATGAACATCAAATTCAGCACTCAATTCAGCAAGTGTTTTTTCTGCTTTAATCGCAGCAAGTGCTACCTTAGCTTTAAAGTCATTTGAATGATTTCTTCTTGGTCTACGTGTCATAAAATACTCCATATATTGATGTTTATAACATCATTTGGGGAGCAAAATATCACTTATAAGTGTTGTTCAAATTTCCTGATCCACCTCTCTAATTCTTTGATCCCTGTTTTCTTTGCAAAATTGATCCAGATTTCTGGAACCAATACACCCTCAAGATCAAGACATACGATTTCCATGGGTTCTCCCAATGTCGGTTAAAAATTTTGGGCTTATCATAGCACTAAAGTTTAAAAATAATGCTGAAAGTTTTTTAAACTCAATTCATTTTGAATAGTCATAGATCATCGTACCAGCACAATTCATCCTTAGTACAACAACTGCATGTAGAGACTCTCTCAGCTTTAACTGTTATTGTTACACTTATAAAAACGGGAACAAAAGCACCGCATCATTGAGTCATGTAAAAATTAATTTAGGCAAACAACACTATGAAAAAAATAGCACCGTTTCTCTTGAGTAGCATATGTACTTACGTATATGCGAATGATAGTTTTCTGGGCTATACAAATTGTAGTGCTTTAGATCTCGCCCATGCTCAAGTCAGTCTCTCATTAAAAGATATTCCAAAGGATTATATATATCGCACACAGCACTACTCCTTTCTCAGTCTACCTATAGCAAAAGGCAATGAAAATTACTGTCTAATTATCAATGATAAAAATCAGGTCATTGTTGACGCTATTCCTAAAATGCTTTCAAACACTTGCGGTGGAATGTGGGATAAGAAAGAAAGCACACCTGTTTGGGTTGATGATATTGCTGGGGGTAGAGGTTTAGTCACATATTTTCATTACAACACCTCAAATACTTTGAAAAATCTCAATAAAAACAACATATCCAATATAGAACAACAAATTACAACACTACAATGCCAACTTTCCTCCTATAACATTGATGATGTGGTTGAACTCAATGATGCTGCTTTCTATTTAAATCAATTGGGTCATCCTAAAGTATCTTTAGAAATTTTGAAAAAGGTTATACAGCTCGATCCAAATCGGACAGTCGCTTATCTAAATTTAGCTGATGCTTATTTGGCTTTAAAAAATCAAAGCCAAGCTCGGTCAAATTATTTGATTTATGCCAATAAAATGAAAAAATCTGGATTATCTGATCAGATTCCTAAAAGAATATTCAAATACTTATAAAATAAGACTGTGAAACAGCTTAACAAGGCACTGATTAATAAAAACCTTGCTGTAGAATGAGATAGCGAATCATTGATCAATGATAGCATGTGTTGGTGAGAGCATTATGCTGCTTTTATCCATATCCGATTAAGTATCTTTGGTATTTTACCCTTCAGATAAATCCATCGATTAAATCTTTTTTATTCATAAGTATTTTAATTAATCTGCTAAGCACGATATTTCATTTACTTTAAAATATCTGCACATCTCAAAGATAACATTCACACAAAGTTGAATTGCTTTAATTTTTGCTAAAATGCTTAAATTAAAATATCTTTTAAGAATGTTGATGAACAACATAGCTTCAAGCTAACTGCCAGGAGCAGATATGACCGCCATTCCCACCATAGATCTTGTTGACGCGCTAGCAACAGAGTATGCAGACAAATCCCCTTCTGAAATTTTAGAACTTGCACTTTCTCAAGAGGGTGAAATCGCAATTTCATTTTCTGGCGCAGAAGATGTTGTTCTGATTGATATGGCACATAATTTAGGCAAGCCATTTCGTGTATTTAGTTTAGATACTGGACGCTTGTATCCTGAAACTTATCAGTTTATCGATACTGTGCGTAAGCACTACGGTATTAAAATTGAGATTTGCTTTCCTGAATCAGAAGCTGTTCAGCAATTGGTCAATGAAAAAGGCTTATTCAGTTTTTACCAAGACGATCATAAAGAATGCTGTGGTATCCGAAAAGTACAGCCTTTACGTAAAAAACTGGCAACTTTAGATGGTTGGATTACAGGTCAACGTAAAGATCAAAGCCCAGGAACACGTACAGAGATTCCTGTCATTCAAGCTGATGCAGGTTTTTCAGGTGAAGGAAAACAGCTGATCAAATACAATCCTTTGGCGAACTGGTCCAGTGCAGATGTATGGAACTATATCCGCATGATGGAAATTCCTTATAATCCTTTACATGAAAAAGGTTTTATATCAATCGGTTGTGAGCCATGTACTCGCCCAGTGCTTCCAAATCAGCATGAACGTGAAGGTCGTTGGTGGTGGGAAGAAGCAACGCATAAAGAATGCGGTTTACATGCGGGTAACTTAAAAAAATAATGGTAAAAAAAAAGTCATTAAATTTAATGACTTTTTGTAAACTTTACATTCATCGAAATGCTTGGATTTTATCCCTGAAAAAGTTTTATACTATTTACTCGGTTCTATAATTCTAACAATCTAACACTCATAAATGAGTTGTTGTAGAAATTGCAGTGAGGCAATCCAAGACCATGCGCCCATTACACCCCATTGATTTCATTTTTTTAAATTTAGAAAAAAGACAACAACCGATGCATGTTGGTGGATTGTTCTTATTCCAAATACCTGAACATGCACCATCGACGTTTATACAAGACCTTGTCGCTGATATTCGCAATTCAAAGTCTATTCCGGTTCCACCATTTAACAATCGTCTCAATGGCTTATTTTGGGACGAAGATGAAGAATTTGATATCGACCACCATTTCCGTCATATCGCCTTACCTCATCCCGGGCGTATCCGTGAATTATTGGTTTATATTTCACAAGAACATAGCGCACTGATTGATCGTGCAAAACCGCTTTGGACCTGTCATATCATTGAAGGGATCGAAGGCAATCGTTTTGCCATGTACTTTAAGATCCACCATGCAATGATTGACGGTGTAGCAGGTATGCGTCTTTTAGAAAAGTCTTTCTCTAAAGATGAGCATTCCAAAACCATTGTTCCCCCTTGGTGTGTTGAAGGCAAACGTGCCAAACGTCTTAAAGAAACCAAACTTGGACGAGTCAAAAAAGTTTTTGCCGCGTTAAAGGGGCAAGTCGAAGCAGCACCAAAAGTAACTCAGGAATTATTTCAAACAGTCTTTAAAGAAATGGGGAAAAATCCTGATTATGTTTCAAGCTTTCAAGCCCCGAGCAGTTTATTTAATCAACGAGTAAGCTCTTCGCGTCGTTTTGCAGCCCAATCTTTTGAACTAGATCGTTTTAGAAATATTTCCAAAGCACTGGGTGTAACCATCAATGATGTCGTACTCGCAGTTTGCTCTGGCGCAATCCGTGATTATTTAATTACTCAAGACGCACTTCCTAAGAAACCGCTCATTGCGATGGTGCCTGCTTCTCTTCGTGATGATGATTCAGATATGAGTAATCGTATCACCATGATTTTAGCGAATTTAGGCACGCATAAAGAAGATCCATTAGAACGTTTAGACATCATTCGACGTAGTGTGCAAAATGCAAAGAATCGCTTTAAACGTATGAGTTCAGACCAAATTCTGAACTATAGTGCTTTTGTTTTTGGTGCTGCGGGAATCAACATTGCATCAGGGCTTATGCCTAAGCGTCAGGCGTTTAATGTGATTATTTCTAACGTACCCGGTCCAAGAGAACCACTATATTGGAATGGTGCTAAACTGGATGCCCTCTACCCAGCATCAATTGTGCTAGATGGTCAGGCATTAAATATTACTATGACCAGTTATCTAGATAAGTTGGAAGTGGGTTTAACTGGCTGCCGTAAATCTTTACCAAAGTTGCAAAATCTACTGACACATTTAGAGAATGAGATTCAAAAATTTGAACAGCTGATTACTCAGAAAAATATCACGCAAAAAGCTGCTGAAAAGGCAGTTGAAAAAAACGAAGATACACAAGTCTATGCACAAGATCTGATTGTTGAGTCCAACACAGTAGAAAAGCCTGCTTAGGCTTTTCTACTCAATCTTCTATTTAGATTTATTTTTTTGTTCTTAGATTCAATTCACGAAAATTTAATGCTAAAAAAATTAAGGGGCTTATTAATGCCCCTTAATCTTTTACGTTACGACACTTATTGAGTAATTGGTGACAGACATTTACAACCATGTCTTTGGTAATTTTCACTTCTTGACCATTGTCATCCAACATTACACATGTATTCTTTGGTTGGTTTTCTAATACATGTTTGATACCGCGACTTATTAATTGTTCACTTACGCTCATTTTATGACCTCACTTGCTAAGACTGGTAGGGAGAGAGTCTTTGGCTACCTTTGTAATCTAGTATTGTGAAATCAGCTCAAAAAGTAAAATTTCAGATGTAACAACTGTTTAACGACATCCTGTTACAATTTCAACTTAAAATGATATCGTATTGCTCTTGCGTGTATAAATTTTCAACTTGGAATTTAATCACACGATTAATAAAATGCTCCAAATCCGCGACAGCTGGGGCTTCTGCAGTTAACAGCCGATCAATCACAGATGGATGACCGATAACAGTAAAGCCACTCTGAGATTCATAAGCTCGTGTATATCTAAGGATTTCTCGAAAAATTTCGTAACACACTGTCTCTGCTGTTTTCACAAATCCACGCCCCTGACAGGTTGGACATGATTCACATAACAAATGTTCCAGTGATTCACGTGTACGTTTACGTGTCATTTCCACCAAACCAAGTTCAGACACTTGGGTAATTTTTGTCTTGGCATGATCACGCTCAAGCATCTTCTCAAACTGGTTCATGACTTCTTCACGATGTACAGCTTCCTGCATATCGATGAAATCAATAATGATAATGCCGCCTAAATTACGTAAACGTAACTGTCGAGCGATGACTTGGGTGGCTTCCATATTGGTTTTGAAGACTGTATCTTCAAGCGTACGACCACCCACATAAGAACCTGTATTGACATCAATCGTGGTCATTGCCTCCGTCTGGTCAATCATTAAATAACCACCAGACTTTAATGCAACCCGAGTTTGTAATGCTTTTTGAATGTCTTCTTCAACATTGTACAAATCAAAAAGTGGACGCTCTCCTGGATAGTGTTGTAAACGACTGCCCATACTCGGAACAAACTCTGCTACAAACTCTTGTAACTTTGCATGTATTTCACGTGAATCAACATAAATTGTAGCAGTGTCTTCATTGGCGAGATCACGAATCACACGTTGAGGTAATGGAAGTTCTTCAAAAATCAGTGAGGGAACTGCAATAATTTTTTGCTTTTTCTGAATAAATTCCCAAAGCTTCGCTAAATAAGCCATATCCTGCGCGATAGATGCTTCATCAATTCCATCAGCTGCAGTACGGACAATGACTGAACCAGGAAGCTTATGCTCTTCTTGAATCCTTTCAATCATTGAACGCAAACGGTCACGCTCTTCTTCAGATTCAATCCGCTGTGATACACCAATATGACTACCATAAGGCATCAAAACCAGATAACGTGAAGGAATAGAAAGATCCGTACTCAGTCGTGCACCTTTAGTGCCTAACATATCTTTCATCACTTGTACTGTTAGAATCTGACCGGGTTGTAAGAGTTCAAAAACATTCGGCGTGGGCTGATGACGTGGCCAAATCATATCATTGATATGTAAAAATGCAGTACGAGACAAGCCAATATCCACAAAAGCAGCTTGCATCCCGGGTAGGACACGCACAACCTTTCCTTTGTAAATATTACCGACCAACCCTCTTTTAACAGTTCGCTCAACAAACAGTTCATTGACCGTACCATTTTGAATTAACGCCACACGACACTCCATAGGTGTGACGTTAATCAGTAACTCGTCAGACATAACTCAACTCAAAACATTATAAAAATTCTTTTTTGCAGTTAATTTCGTGCCTCAACTGCATTGATCTAGACGATCAAGTAATTGTATCGTTTCATGTAATGGTAGCCCAACCACATTGCTATAACTACCATTTATCCGTGTCACATATTTCGCAGCAATGCCTTGAATTGCATATCCACCCGCTTTGCCTAGAGGTTCACCTGTTGCCCAATAGTCTTCCATATCTTTGAGACTTAACGCTTGAAACTCAACTTCTGTGCGAACCACGGTACTCAATAATTGATTGGCATTTGCAACACAAACTCCTGTCAGCACCTCATGTTTCCGCCCTGACAATACTCCCCAGATTTCGAAAGCATGCTGTTTGGATGCTGGCTTACCTATAATTTGATCAGCAAAAACCAAACTGGTATCCGCAGCAACGATGGTCGCCTCAGGATACAAGCTTAGAACGGCTTGCGCTTTACTTTTTGCCAAACGCGACACATAGTGATCAATCTGCTCATGTTCATTTACAGATTCATCAACATCCGGGCTATGCACGTCAAACGCCAAGCCCAGTTGTAACAACAGCTCTTGACGCCTTGGCGAGCTTGAAGCAAGAATTAAATGCGCCATCTTTTTAATAAATAATAAAGAATTGGCCAGCAAAAAATACTGGAAATCAAAGTTTGCCAATGACGTGTTATCGAAAAATGCGTTCCTGCCATCACTTGCGCCATAAAGGTAAAGGTTAAATGTGCAAGAATCGCCAACATACTAATCACCCAAAGGTTACTAAATGTCAGCACGCGTCTCTCTCGAATAAAATAACGTGTTAAAAAAGCAATCAGCACATAACTTAATGCATTCATGCCCAAAGGTGCATCTAGCAAAAGATCAGTAAACAGACCCAGCGTAAATGCAAACCAGATACCACACCAAGTTGGCTGACACAGCACCCAAAATAGCATGATTAAAAACATATAAAGTGGACGCCATCCTGCTATTGCATAGGACATCGGATAGACCATCAAAATCGAAGCAATTACGATTGAAACAATGATAATCCATAGCGGATCTTTACGCTGTTTTTCTGATGGTAACTTTTTAGCGATCAACATTTGGCTGCTCCATCGCTAATGAATCCGAGAAAAGTACTACAACGTGATGCCCACCGGCTAACTGTGCAGCTGGAACAACATCAATTTGTGCAAACTCTCCAGTATTATGTCGCATCACTTTAGACACAGCACCGACCAAATAGCCCGCTGGAAAATGCTGACCTAAACCAGAACTATAAACCTTATCACCCACTTTGATGTTGGCACTCGTTGGAACATATTCCATTTTCAAATGCCCTAAATCACCTGTACCTGTCACGATGGCTCGCATACCTGAGCTTTCAAGTCGTACAGATAAAGAATGTTCTTTATCAGAAAGCAGCATTACACGACTACTATGAGGATAAACGTTGATGATCTGCCCCATGATCCCTTTATCATCTAAAACAGTTTGACCGACTTTAAGATGATTGGCTGAACCACGGTTGATGATAATGATATGACGTAATGGATCAGCATCTGTTCCAATCACTTCCGCAATCTCCATACGTCCATCAATAATTAACGGTGTATCGAGTAATCCTCGTAAACGGGTATTTTCAGCAGAAAGTTCTGAGAGTTTTTGCAGACGAACCTGAGCCTGAAGCAATTCAGCTTGCATCGCAGTGTTTTCGCGACGCAACTGAGCTTCAGATTTTGTTTGTTGATTCAGCCATTCTTTCGACAATACAGGATAACTTGCTAAGGCATAAATTGGATTATATGCCGCATACAAGACCTCTCTTGCAGGTTGAATCACTTGAGGCATGCGCCAGTTAAAGAACAACACTACCAAGCAAGTGATGACCGCAATGATAAAAGAGCGAAAAGATGGCGGTTGTCTTGAAAAGAGATTCGGTTGCACCGCCTCATCCTTAAACTTAATCGAGTATAGTTTAGCCTACAAAAAGCATATCATGGTTTGGATTGTCAAAGAATTCTAAGACTTTTCCACCGCCACGAGTCACACAAGTTAAAGGATCTTCAGCAACAACAACAGGTAGACCTGTCTCTTGGGCAAGTAATTTATCCAAATTACGCAATAATGCTCCACCGCCTGTTAAAACTATTCCACGTTCAGCAATATCTGAAGATAATTCTGGTGGAGTTTGTTCAAGTGCAGATTTCACAGCAGATACAATACTTTGTAATGGATCAGCAATCGCTTGCGTGATTTCATCAGAAGTCACTGTAATTGCGCGTGGAACACCTTCAGCAAGGTTACGACCACGAACTTCAATTTCTAAAGTCTTGCCGTCTGCTACTGCCATTCCAACTTCTTTTTTGATGGTCTCAGCAGTCGTTTCACCAATTACACAACCATGTGCTTTACGTACATAATTAATAATTTGTTCATCAAACACATCACCGCCGATACGTAAAGAATCTGCGTATACACACCCTTGTAGGGAAATGATGGCAATTTCAGTTGTACCGCCACCAACATCAACGACCATAGAACCGCATGCTTGCTCTACAGGCATACCCGCACCGATCGCAGCAGCCATAGGCTCTTCAATCAAACGTACATCACGGGCACCAGCATTGAATACAGCTTCACGAATCGCACGGCGCTCTACCAAAGTTGATTTACACGGTACACAAACCACAACACGAGGCGCAGGTGGGAATAGGCGTTTTTCATGCACTTTACCAATAAATTGATTTAACATGGTTTCAGTGACTTCGAAATCAGCAATAACACCATCCTTCATCGGACGGATTGCAGAAATATTGGCTGGGGTACGACCAAGCATTTGCTTAGCATCTAAACCCACAGCTGCAACAATTTTCTGCGAACCACTGTGACGAATCGCCACAACTGTCGGTTCGTTTAATATAATGCCCCTTCCTGGTGCATAAATAAGTGTATTTGCAGTACCTAAATCAATGGCTAGATCTGGCGAAAACAAGCCAATTAGTCGTTTTAGAATCACGGGTCGTTCTCAGTTTAAACTTTATATGGACGCAAGATGGCAACTTTAACTAAATGTGATGATTTGAACAAGTCAATCGCTTATTATAACGCACGATATTTTGAATTTTTTTAAAACTGATTAGGTGAGACATCATGTCAAGTTCAGATGTTCAGCATTCTGCAGAATTAAATGCACAAACTGTATCACAAATCGCCAATCTTGCTCGATTGTCGCTGAATGATACGCAATCTGCTGAATATGCTCAAAGTTTAAATAAAATCTTAGGGATGATGGAGACCTTAAAAGCGATCAATACCGATGGTGTTGAGCCACTTAAGAGCCCATTCGATCATCCACAACCACTTCGTCCAGATGTTGTATCGGAAAGCAACCATCGTGAAGAATATCAAGCCATTGCTCCTGCAGTTCAGGATGGTTTGTACCTTGTTCCGAGAGTGATTGAATAATATTTGATCAGTTAAACTTATTTTTAAAAATTAATCGTAAAGAATTGTACTCATGACTGATTTACACCGTTTATCGATTCGTGAAATGGCAGAAGGTTTAAAATCTGCACAATTTTCATCTCGCGAGTTGACTCAACATTATTTAGACCGTATTGCGAAACTTGATGATCGTGTTAATTCGTATGTAACGGTTACTCCCGAATATGCTTTGGCTCAAGCTGATGCTGCTGACAATTTATTAAAAAATGGCACGGCGGGTACTTTGGCTGGCGTTCCGCTGGCACATAAAGATATTTTCTGTACTCAAGGAATTAAAACTTCTGCGGGTTCAAAAATGTTGGATAATTTTATTTCACCTTATGATGCGACTGTTGTAGCCAAAGCAAAAGCCGCTGGTTTAGTGACGTTGGGTAAAGTGAACATGGACGAGTTTGCCATGGGCTCTACCTCTGAAAGTTCATTTTATGGTGCGACGAAAAACCCATGGAATTTAGAACATGTTCCGGGTGGTTCTTCTGGTGGTTCTGCTGCAGTTGTTGCCGCTGATCTTGCACCTTTTGCAACGGGCACAGATACAGGGGGATCTATTCGTCAACCTGCATCATTCTGTGGTTTGACAGGTCTAAAACCAACTTATGGTCGTGTCTCTCGTTTCGGGATGATTGCTTTCGCATCATCATTAGATCAAGGTGGACCTATGGCACGTTCTGCTGAAGACTGTGCCTTTCTCATGAACACCATCGCAGGTCATGATGCAAAAGATTCAACATCAATCAACAAAGAAGTGGATGACTATGTTGCAAACTTAAATGCAACAGCAGTGAAAGGCTTGCGTATTGGTATTCCAAAACAATACTTCAATGTTCAAGGTTTAGATGCTGAGGTCAAAGCACGTGTTGAAGAGTCGTTAAAAACATTGGAAAACATGGGTGCCATTTTGGTTGAGATTGATCTCAACATGACTGAAGCTTATGTACCGACCTATTATCTGATTGCGCCTGCTGAAGCATCTTCAAACTTGTCACGTTATGATGGTGTTCGTTATGGCTATCGTTGTGAAAATCCAAAAGATATTTTAGATTTACATAAACGCTCTCGCTCTGAAGCATTTGGTGCTGAAGTGCAACGTCGTATTTTGATTGGGACTTATGCCCTTTCAGCGGGTTATTACGATGCTTATTATGTAAAAGCACAAAAAGTACGTCGTCTCATTCAACAAGACTTCTTAACTGCATTTGAAAATGTTGATGTAATTGCTGCACCTTCTGCACCAACCACAGCTTACAAAATTGGCGCAAACCTCAGCCCTACTGAAATGTATTTAGGCGATATTTATACGCTTGCTGTAAACTTGGCAGGTTTACCAGCCATCAATGCACCTGTTGGTTTTGACAAAGACAGCTTACCTGTAGGCTTGCAGCTTATTGGTAACTACTGGTCAGAATCACAACTGTTGTCGATTGTTCATCAATATCAACAAAACACGGACTGGCATACCAAACGTGCGACAATTGCTGAGGAGAATGCATAATGACTGAAGCTCAAAAATTAGCACCTTCAAAGTTGATTGACGGATGGGAAGTTGTTATCGGGATTGAGATTCACACTCAGCTTGCAACTCAGTCTAAAATTTTCTCAGGTTCTTCGACTGAATTCGGTCAAGATCCAAACACTCAAGCCAGCCTTGTTGATTTAGCGATGCCGGGTGTATTGCCAGTACTCAACCAAGCAGTGGTTGATCTTGCGATTCGTTTTGGTTTGGGTATTGATGCCTATATTGATCAAGCATCGGTATTTGCACGTAAGAACTACTTTTACCCAGACTCTCCAAAAGGCTACCAAATCAGCCAGATGGACAATCCTATCGTTGGGCTAGGTCATATCGACATTCAGCTTGAAGATGGCACAGTGAAGCGTATAGGCGTAACTCGTGCACATTTGGAAGAGGATGCAGGTAAATCAATCCACGATCAATTTGAAGGCATGTCTGGTATCGACTTAAACCGTGCTGGTACACCTTTACTTGAAATTGTCTCTGAACCTGATATGCGCTCTGTGGAAGAAGCTGTTGCCTATATCAAATCTATTCACACTTTGGTGCGTTGGTTAGGAATTTCTGACGGTAACATGGCTGAAGGTTCATTCCGTGCTGACTGTAACGTGTCATTACGTCGTCCAGGACAACCATTTGGTACACGTTGTGAGTTAAAAAACCTCAACTCATTCCGTTTTATCGAACAAGCCATCAATGTTGAAATCCAACGCCAAATGGACATCTTAGAAGAAGGTGGTTCAATTGATCAGGAAACGCGTTTGTTCGATCCAAATAAAATGGAAACACGTTCAATGCGTTCTAAGGAAGAAGCCAACGACTATCGTTACTTCCCTGACCCTGATTTGTTGCCTGTGATCATTGCGGATGAACAAATCGAAGCGGCACGTGCGACTCTTCCTGAGTTGCCGAAAGCACGTCGTGCACGTTTTATCGCAGATTTCGCTGTGACTGAATATGATGCACATGTATTAACACTTTCTCGTGAATTAGCAGACTTCTATGAAGCGGTTGTTGCAGCTTCTGGTGGCGCAGCTCAAGGTAAAGTTGCGGCAAACTGGGTGATGGGTGAGTTCTCAGGTGCTTTAAATAAAGCTGGCTTAGAGTTAGCTGACTCTCCTGTTTCTGCTGAACAGTTAGGCGGTATGATCGCACGTATTGTCGACAACACGATTAGCGGTAAGATTGCCAAGCAAGTCTTTGGCTTTATGTGGGAAGAAGGCAAAACTGCCGATGCCATTATTGCTGAAAAAGGCTTGAAACAGGAAACTGATACAGGCGCAATTGAAGCTATTATCAAAGAAGTACTTGCTGCCAATGAAAAAATGGTTGAAGAGTATAAATCTGGTAAAGAGAAAGCATTTAACGGTCTAGTCGGTCAAGTGATGAAAGCTTCTCGTGGTAAAGCCAACCCTGCTCAAGTCAATGAATTGATGAAGAAATTGATTGGTTAAGTTGATTTAATTTTAAAAGAAAACCCGCTTTATAGCGGGTTTTCTTTTTTAAAGCATTGGTATGTTTAGCTTTAAAAAAATTGGCATATATTCAAATCTATTGTTTTTTCAATTTTTCCTGTAGCAAAGTACCATCACTCCACAAAAACACTTGGTAAAACAACACTTATTTCAGCAAATTTATAATCTTTAATATTTCTCGTCACGATTTTGTGGCAACCAAAACTCAACGCAGAAAAATATTGAATTGCATCTTTAGAATCAGAAAACTTAGACACCAGCGCTTGGGAAATCCCAACATGATCAACAGGGATGATCACCAAAAATTTTAAAAGTTGTTGAATAAAAAGACGAGCTTTTTCATCATCCCCAACTTACGCAAAATATAGTAGATATTGGCAATACTGTTCGAAGAAACGCATCCTGTAAATTGCCCTTTCTCACACAGCGCTAAAACAATTTGACTTGCCTTAACAAAAGGCTGACGCGCTAAAGCCACATCCAAAATCACATCAGAATCAATAAATATCCGCTCGCTCATTTATGTTTTTCCATACGAGCTTCAGAAAGGAGTGTCTTATAATCCTGCCCTTGGTCTTGATCGGCAAACATACCGATTAAACCTCCAGTAATAGGTGCTTGAAAATTACTGGAAGTTTCAGTGTGTGCTGAAATACGATCTAAATAAGCTTCAACCAAACTCGAAACACTCTGCTCATGTTCCTGAGCATAAATTTTCGCCCGTTCAATCACTTTTTTATTTATAGATAAGGTCAATTTCGCTTGCATAAGATTTTACCTCATACGTATCATTTAATTAATTATACGTATTGGTTGAATTTTGACAATTAAATCTTAACCAATCTATAAAACAATTGATACGATCATAGGACTTATTTTTTATTTCAGAAAGCAAAAATCTCTTGTAGTCAATGCATTGAAAAGCTCATTCATTAAATGTAATTTCTAGATTAATAAAATCAATGCGATAAATCTATTGTTTAATCTTATAAAGCTTTCAATGCCATGCCTTATATCTACTGCTGATTATTTACTCTTAAACCAATAATCCCATTTCTCTTGATCAACGCCAAACTTTCCTTGCCACCATCGTGTAGGATAGTTTACATCATCATTTCTAATAGGGCGATGTACCCTTTCAGGATAAGTCACATATTGGTCTACATAGCCAAAATGTTCATCATCATGCAAAATACCAATCACACCAAAAATTTCTAAAAGCCCCAAACGTTCTTCATCATTTGATTTAACAGCTTGAGCAATACTCTTTTTCAATTGCGCAATTCTGTCGTTGGGTTGTGCATGCTCAATAATTGATTTGAGTTGATCGAGAATACTGAAATCTCCCTCACTTGGTTTAACAACAGGAAGTCTAGGAAACTGCTCTAAATCGAATAGAACTGAAATCAAATTCTCTGTACAACTCCCATGTTTATATTTGAAATAATTCATCGTATTAAATTCAATCGGATCTTCAAATTCAAATCGATGTAGACCGCATACAGTACAGATTGTTGAATTCGGCTCTGGGCTCGCTACAAAATCATGTTCAATTAAACTTTTGCCAATACAATAACTTGATAAAAAGGAACGATATTCTAATTGTCGGGTGCTAAGGCTATAGATAAATGCATTTACGACATCGTGCTTTTCAATATGATCCACTGCTTTTTTGATTCTTTTACAAATCTCATTGTGGCTTATTGTCTCTGGTTCAAACATGACTGAATGACTTTTTGCGTATTCAAATTCATCATCCGTAATAAATTTCATATACCTGTCCCAATAAAACCAATTTTCTAAGCATTCATCCTGAGAGTGCTTCATAGTTTTAAGTAAAATCTTGACTGCTTTCTTGTCCATAGGTCTGGGTCTATTGTTAAAAATTTTAATTTAATATTTGGAAAATGAAATGCTCTAGCCAGCTCTACGCTCAGGTTCATGTTGATGAATAAAAACTGTATATGTATCCGCTGGATGAATCACTTGAGCATGATGCAAAGCATGGGCAATATTCCCCCGATGGTATGTGCCATGATTGATGATATGAAAAAGAATTTCTTCTATTGAAAGAGAGCCTGTTTTTTTATCGATAAATTGAAAATGCACAATTTCAGCAAGTTGATCTGATTGAATATTTTCTACAAATCCAATCCACCATGCATGAGAATGTTCAATCCGTTGTTGTAACTCATCAAATGCAGGTAAAACTTCAGTATTGGTCTGTGTATGTAACGCTTTTTTATGTTCTAGTCGGGCTCGAAATAACTCTTCGACAATGATCATATGATTGAATTGCTGCTTGGCAAATTGATATTCATCTAAATATTTTTCTTGATCGATCTGTGCAATGGCTTTGAATAAGCGTTGATCTGACCATTGTTTATAAAGAAACAGTTTTACAAAATCCATTCCATTGACCTAGCGCATTCTTACAATTCAATCATCAAGATAGCATGTAAATAGTTTAAAAAACCAATCTTTCAATAAGGTGCAAGCAACTATAATTTATGGGCATAAAATCAGTTTAAGTTTAATTTTTTTTGTGGATACCCCTCTACCCTCCTTAATCATAAATAAGAAAGAGTCAGGGGATAGCATTACAATTTTTAATTCATATAGTGAACAAAATGCACTTTGCTAAAGATACTTAGAAAGATGATTTATTGACGAATCGTACCCAATTTATTCCAAATATCAGGAGTTAAAAATGTCATCACCAATTTGTTTAAGTCAACATAACGTAGTACACCCTGTAACTGTTTCTTCACCTCAGGGTTTTTAACAATATCTTCTCCTGTACTACGTCCTAATTCTTGAAAACTATCACCTACAGCTTGTAAACCTTCAGTTTGAATAACAGCTTTGGCTTGTGCAGAACACTGTTCAACAATAACACGTTGTAAAACCTGAGCGAATTTCTGATCAAGTTGGGTTCTTTGAGCATCACTGACATTGCTCAATGCTTTTAAGTCAGGATGAGCTGATAAGGCGGCAAAAGTCCATTGCAATACAGTGGTTTTATCTGTCGCAGTTGTCGCTTTGACTAAACAATCGCTAAGTTGGTCGACTGTGGGTCCTGCAACAGCAAATTGTGCAGTTCCCATCAATGCGCTAGCGATCAACACAGTGCGTCCAAGTTTTGAGAACTGATTTGAAATAAAGGAAAGAACTGGGCGTGACATGGGAAAATTTCCAATTGAAGACTGATCCAGTTTTAACATAAATGATGAATCAGCACTTTTGTGACTCTGTAAATTGATCAAGTTCTCATTTTCAGGCACAACACTAAAATTCAAATAAATTGAAAATGTATTGTTTCCAGTCTGTTGATTCTTTGGTTCGCTTGTTTCTGAGCATTTTTCTATACATACTTTTTGATACATACTTTTGAATGTCTTTTTTAGAAATTGATCATTATCTAAAAAAATTGACATGAATGTGATTAGAATACACTACAAACATCATGTGAAAATTAAAAACAAAACTTTATGTCAATGTTGTACATCACACTCTCAGGTATAGGTATTATTTTCTCGATTTGGCTGTACATGCTGATTTTTTGTAAGCATCCTCCAAGAATCAGCATAAGCAAACTCCAACAGTGCTGGCTATTGCATAAACATAAACCTTTTATAATGATATTTGATTATATCTTTAAAAAAATCAGTGCAATGTTCAAATGGGTCTTTCGCATCTTAAAAAAACTAGGAAGCTTTATAAAAGAATTTATTGTTGAGGTTATTTTTCAACTGATCATTCGCTCAATCTTCAATCTCATCAAAGCAATATTTCATTTGCTTGTAAGAATCTTAGACTAATTGAGGTTTGAATCAATGCCACTGAGCTACCACGACCAAGTCATTATCACTTCATTTGTTTTAACATATGTTTCGCAACTGCATGATTTTGGTTGGTGGATAAATTCTGCAAAATCCGTTTAGCTCGATCTTGCGGATTAGAGAACCGTTGACTATAACTCGGTACATTGGTTAAACATCTTGCCACTAAAACACCTGATTCTGCATAGACATTGATTCCACTTGCTCCATGTAAACGCCCATAATTATAGGCGCGTTCAGCATTATTACAGGCATTAATCTGATTTTGTCCACGTCCTAAATCTTTACGTGCAGCGCTATATAATTGCATTTGCTGTGCTTGTGGTGTGGTCACTACTTTTTCAGTTTGCGGTTTTTCTTTCACTTCCTCCACAATCTGCGTAACTGGTTTCTTTTCCTCGATCGGTTTTATAGGAGCAGTTTTCACGGCAATATTTACAGGTGTATTTTTTGAATTATTGGCTTTTATTTCAGTACTTTTAGCAGGATGATTTTTTGCTTTCTTTTCTTGCTGGGCATTTGTGACATTGGATTTAGTGTTATACAGTTTTTTTAATTCATCCAGAGATATAATTTTGGTTTGCAAGATAACAGCACGGGTTTCACTCTGCTCTAGCTTTCGTTCAGATAACGGTTCAATTGAAACATACCATTGTTGACCATTCGTTTCGACACAGTGATATGCACCAATTCCTTGTTTGACACTGCTATAGGTATTCAATAATTTCTTTGTCCATACATCTTTGACCAGATTCATCGTACTGGTTTGAACTTGGCTAAAACGCCCACCTTTAGCAACACAATAACTGTTTAAATAAGTTTTCGGTGTCAATGACAGTACCATTTGATGACCTTGTTTAGGTCCCCAATCATAAACATATTCTTTAAATGACCGTTGATTATCATTGATATTTTTCTTATCAATCATTTCTTGCGGAGACGCATATTGTTTAAATGTATCAGATGTTGAAGTATTAATGCTTGTACAAGCCTGTAGTAAACAACCAGCCCCAGCAAACCACAAGAATGCTTTTAAATTCACCTAACATTTCTCAATTGTATTTTTTTAACAAAATAGCGTAATCAATCCAAAATAACAAACTTATTCTATTGAATTTATTCACTATTTATCTGAATAAAATGATAAAAAAATCACAAAAAAATGAATTAGAGATAATCAATTAATTTAAAGTCAGAAAAGCTCAACCTAAACAGCCATTTTCAAAAGCACTGTTGAGCGAAGGGTAGCGACAAGAATGAAAAACCTGCCAAACCATCAACAGACTTGGCAGGTTTTTTTTGGTATTACCAAATCGTGACACGTTTATTTGCAGGCAAATACATTTTATCTCCCTGTTTAAGATGGAATGCATCATAAAATGGTGCTTGATTCAGCAAAGTTGCATTGCCACGCACTTTATCTGGCGAATGTGGATCTCTTTTTAGGAATTCCACTTGCATCGCATCAGTGATTTTTGAACGCCATGCTTGAGCCCAACCGATATAGAAACGTTGTTCACCGGTTAAATTGTCTAACACTGGTGCTGGCTGACCATTTAAGGACAATTGATAGGCTTTATAGGCGATCGCCAAACCAGAATTATCGGCTATGTTTTCACCCAAGGTTAGCTCGCCATTAACATGGTAGCCTTTGATCGGTTCATAGGCATTGTATTGAGCCACCAGTGCATTGGTTTTTTCTTTAAATTTTCGATGATCTTCGGCAGTCCACCAATTCTTCATATTACCCAACTCATCAAATTGACTGCCTTGGTCATCGAAACCGTGACTGATTTCATGACCAATAATTGCACCAATCGCACCGTAGTTGACTGCATCATCAGCATTCATATCAAAAAATGGAGGTTGCAAAATAGCTGCAGGGAAAACAATTTCATTTAAAGAAGCATTGTAATACGCATTGATCGTTTGTGGTGTCATTCCCCATTCATCACGATCAACCGGTTTGCCCAATTTATTCAACGCATATTGATGTTCAAACTCACGTGAACGAATCACATTACCAATCAAATCATCATTTTTTATGTCCAAGGCTGAGTAATCACGCCATTTGTTTGGATACCCGATTTTCACCGCAAAACTTGCCAGCTTTTTCTGTGCTTGGACTTTGGTTGCTGGACTCATCCAATCCAATTGTTCAATACTTTGTGAATAGGCTTTCATCAGGTTTTGAACCAGTAATTCCATGCGTTGCTTTTTCTCAGCAGAAAAATATTTTTTCACATAGATCTGTCCGAGACTTTCACCCAAAGTACCTTCGACCAATTGCACACCACGCTTCCAACGCGGTTTTTGTTCTTTGATTTCTCGGAGTTGATTGCTATAGAAATCAAAACTGTTATCTACAAAGGCTTTACTGAGTAAAGGTGAAAAATCACTCACCAAATGGAACTTGAAATAAGCTTTCCAAGCATCCAACGAGGTATTGTCAACAATTGGGCTCAAACCTTTAAAATAACTCGGTTGAATCACTTGTATGGTTTTAATTTTATCTGCCAATTCTTGTTTTTCTAAATAGGTTTTCCAATCAATTTTTGGACTAAGTTTGGCTAAGTCTTCAACCTTATAAATATTGTAGAGTTTGGTTACATCACGATTTTGGACATTACTCCACTGTATTTTCGCGATCTGCGTTTCTAATTTTAAAATGGCTTGAGCATGTTGTGCAGCTTGAGTATCACCCGCCAATTTTAGCGTTTTCTCGATATAGCTTAAATATTGTGAACGTACCTTTTTAAATTTTGCATCATTTTTTAAGTAATAATCACGATCAGGCAAACCTAAACCACTTTGTCCCATCATTGCAATCATTTGTGTAGAGTTTTTCATGTCTTGATCAACACCAACATCAAACGGGCTGGTGACACCGATTCTTGAAAAATGTGCTGCTAATTGGGCAATATCTTTTTTATTTTTAAGGGCATCAACATTTTCGATTTCAGCTTGAATCGGTTGAATACCTAATGTTTCTATACGCTTTTCATCCATAAAATTAGCATATAGGGTCGCAACTTTTTGTTCAGAACTTCCATTAACCAACTGTTGCTTTGACAGTTCATCGACGATATCGTGCAGTTGTTTTAATGATTCTTCATGCAAAATATCAAATGTGCCCCAACGAGATTTATCCGCTGGAATTTCCGTATTTTTTATCCAGCCACCATTCACATGTTGATAAAAATCATCACTGCCTTTTACAGTTTGATCAAAATATTGATGGTCAATCCCCGATTTTTTCTGATCTTTTACAGTGGTAGGCGTCATTTGAACTGCTGTCGCTACTGTTTCTGCCCATAAAACTGTAGAGGACAACATCATTGCTGATACTAAAACATTTTTTACAAATTTGAGTTTCAAAAGCCTATCCTCAATTTTAATTTTAACGCTTGAATTTAAAAAGATAATACTAATCCCGAGCTCAACTTTTATGTGTAGCAAAAATGCAATGATTGCGTTAATTTTTTAATTTCGCTTAGCTTACCGATACATATGCTCGATAGAGTCATTGTCAGATAGCACTTACGAATATCTGTTCTAAAAACACCCTGCTTTAAATACAAAAAATGATGTCATTAATCCAGTAAATTTAAAATATGTTTTAAACGTACATTTTCAGTATCTTGTTGATACACCGCATAAATCGGTGCAATACAAGTGGTATCTGCTTGTAATGCTTTATAAACGATCTGTTTATTCCAAAAATTGCGAATCGCTTCTGGAACAATAGATAAGCCAATCCCTGCAGCGATCAAATTTAAACTTGAGGTTAAGCGAGGTGCTTCTTGGACAATTCTTGGACTAAAACCCGCCTGATAGCAACATGCCAAAATATTGTCAAATAAGTCCTGACCCGCCAAACGACGATATAGTACAAAGTCATAAGGTTCTAAATCCAACAGATGAATCACATCACCCTGTAAAGCTAAAGGATGATTACTCGGCAAAGCGACAATCAATGGCTCATCCAAGACATGTAAGCTTTTTAACCCCAAGTTTATCGGCGCGGGTTTACGTAAAAATACGATGTCATTTTTTTCATTAATAATTGAATCAATCAATGAACTACTGGCATCTTCTTCTAAATGAATGGATACAGCAGGAAAATTCTCACGGAAATTCCGTAACAATGCAGGTAAAAATGAATGCAAACCGACTGAATTGGTGAAACCGATATTGATCTGCCCTTCCAATCCTTTCGAGATATTCTGCACACGTTTAGGAATCGCTTGGGCATGTGCAAGGATCGTGACTGCTTCTTGATAGAGTGCTTTACCTGCTTCAGTTGCCTCAACTCCACGAGGTAATCGCTTTAATAATTGGGTATCTAATTCACCTTCCAGACTTTTGATTATGCGTGTTAATGGTGGTTGTTGCATATTCAAACGTACGGCTGCACGAGAAATATTACTTTCCTCAACCACAGCAACAAAAGCATTGAGTTTATGAATATCAATCATGTGGCTCCCTTCATATAAAAATGTATCAAGCGAATAATGCGTCATGTTGTAGAAAACAATTCAATATAACCATACTTTTTAGGTATGAATAACAGCAAAAATAGCATTTTTAATTATAACTCAACAAGCAGATAATCGCATTCAATCCACTCAGCACAGCAAATTGAAGAGGTCTAAATGAATAGTGAAGCAATGCCAATGGAGCAAGCCATTGAAACACCGAATTGCAAAGCATTATTTTTAGGCTTTATGAAGCTTGGCTTAATGGGGTTCGGCGGTGTACTGCCACTGGCTCATCGTTTAATTGTTGAAGATCAAAAATGGCTAACGGCTGAAAAATTTACAGACTTGCTTGGGGTCTGCCAAATTCTACCTGGCGGCAATATTGTCAATATGGCTGTCGCGATTGGTTATGATTTTGCTGGTGTTAAAGGTGCATTCAGTGCAGTATTCGGATTGATGTTGGCACCCACATTGATTGTGATTTCACTGTATCAAATGTATGTCAATTTCCAAGATATTGTCCTCGTTCGCCACATGATCCAAGGTTTAGCGGCTGCAGCAGCAGGTTTACTGTTTGCCACAGGCTTTAAAATGTTGAAACCAATCATGAAAAGTAAACTGACTTATTTCACCATCTTGCTGACCATTATTTTCATGTTGCTGATCAAACTGTCTTTGGCATTGACGTTGTTGATTTTAGTCACTGTGAATATGGCTGTTTTAGCCTTTAAACAACGTAGATTCACTCAGGAGTAAAACAAAATGTATGTCCTTATCGCACTCACTTTAGTTTTTACTCAATTGTCTTTACTGGCATTTGGCGGTGGTAATGCCATTTTGCCAGAAATGCAGCATCAAGTTGTGGTGGTTCATCAATGGATGACCGCTGAACAATTCAGTTCTATGTTTGCTATGGCACAGGCTGCGCCTGGTCCAAATATGATGATTGTGCCTTTAGTCGGCTGGCATGTTGCAGGACCGATGGGATTGCTTGTTACATCTTTTGCTAAATTCGGACCTTCTTCAATTATCACTGTCTATGCACTGAAATTTTGGAATAATTTTAAAAGCCATCCATTACGTGCGAGATTTGAAAAAGCATTAAAGCCCATTACTGTAGGTTTAGTGCTTGTCAGTGCATGGATTATTGCTCAGGCATCTGCACAAAATATTTTACTGATTGCAATCGTTGTCCTGACTATAGTACTTAGTGTGTTTAAGAATGTTCATCCAGTTTGGTTAATGTTGATTGGTGCAGGAACAGGTGTACTGATTCTGTAGTCACGTTATTATTAGGTTTAACTGTCTTCAATTGAACTTGGAAATCTCGACTTCTTTAAAATGCAACGTTTATAAAACACATCGCGAATAAAACCCAAATCCCCTTTAAAGAGGATTTGGCGAATGAATTGAATGCAAATTACTGCTGGTTTTCTAGATCTCGTTCACGACAAGAAAGTTCATAATATTGTGCTTTTGGCAGTTGTTTCAGCTTGTAATAATAGTAGTCTGTACTGCTTCGATCCATTTCAGTCAATGAACATTGATTGGCTTTTGCAAATTGAGTTAATTGTTTTAAATCTGTATTTTTTGCGACAAGTGCTCCCCACCCCTCACTTACACAACACCCAGCGTATTGAGACATATACTCATCTGAAACCAAAACGACGCTTTGTCCCATAAAATTTAGGGGTTTCTTGAGTCGATAGACATCATTGTAATCATATCTAGAAACTTCTGCCTTTTTATTGATCAGTCCATCTTTGAACATTTTCTTAAAACTTGGAAATTGTGAAGATGCCTCCCCCATTCCCCGATACACTGTTTGTTGCGCCGCAGCATGATTTACTGTTGCTGCAAGCACTAAACCAATACCCAAAAGATACTTTTTCATATTTTTCCTTTTTAATCCTGTATTCATCACTTTTAAAATAAGTCGGCGACTTCTTCCTGTTGTGGATTGAGCTTCAAGCGTTATTTTCTCAAGCTGAAAAGTCTTGCTTTAGAATAAGAAATTTACATATCTATTGATTACAACGTTCTGAATAAAATTAAGACTAAAGCCGCATAAATTCAACTTAAAACTGCAATCTGAGCATGTTATTTTACCTGAAAGGAGAACTATTTTTTGAACAGCAGGTGAAAAAATGTCTAAACAAATTTTGATGTTAGTCGGTGATTATGCTGAAGATTATGAAACCATGGTTCCTTTCCAATTCCTTACAGGATTAGGTTATACCGTCCATGCAGTCTGCCCAGATAAGAAAAATGGTGACAGTATAGCCACGGCAATCCATGATTTTGAAGGTGAACAAACCTATAGTGAAAAACGTGGTCATAACTTTGCAATTAACTATGATTTTGACCAAGTTGATGTGCAAAATTATATCGGCTTGGTAATTCCTGGTGGTCGTGCGCCTGAGTATTTGCGAATGAATGCACGTGTTGTTGAAATTGTGCGTGAATTCGATACTGTAAAGAAACCGATTGCCGCAGTCTGTCATGGCGCACAACTACTGGCTGCTGCTGATGTATTAAAAGGTCGTCTATGTTCTGCCTACCCTGCTTGTGCTGCTGAAGTTAAACTAGCAGGTGGTCAATATGCAGATATAGCTGTTACTGAAGCCGTGACTGATGGTCATTTGGTGACTGCGCCTGCATGGCCTGCACATCCTGCTTGGTTAGCCCAATTTGTTAAAGTTCTTGGTGCTAACATCACTTTGTAAACATGAAAAGCTAGATTTTGCATACACATCAAAATCTAGCTTAATCTTGATCAATATTCTTTAGATTACATATATATACATTAAATTGAACCTTTTTAATTTAAATTTCAGCCTCAGGTCTTCATTTATGTCATGATGAATGAATACGTTTTTAGTCAAACAACAGGTTAATTTAAAAAATGGAAATCATTGAATTACTTCAACCCGTTACATTAACGAAAGAAAATTTACGCCCGATCACCATTGAAGCAGGAACCTTATTAAAAGTCCTCATGGTAAATCCATCTTCTTATCTGGTTGGTGATGAATCGGGAACATCTTTTTTAATCAATTTTGATGAAGAAAATCTGCAATGGAAAAAAATTTAAAGCATTGATCAATGGTTTAAAAATGAATTGCACTATTTCATCAAAACTTGAAGTGTTAAATGGAAGCGTTCTAAGCACATGTATTCCAAATCCAGAATATAAGAACGTTTCCATGCAGTAGTTGCATAGATTGAGACCATTTACAGATTCATTTTTAAGCTAATGTTTTCTTGCTCAAAAACCTCTCTCACACATGCAAGTATGTTCGGCACATAACTACTTTGATCCATATTTCGAACTGATAACGAAATTGGACTATAGGCTTCCAAATCTAAAATAGGCACATAAACTAAATTCTTCATCCCAATATCACTGGCACTTTCAGGAATCAAACAAATCCCCTCGCCTGATGCGACCAAGCCTAAAGCCATATGAATTTCACGCACTTCAACCATATTTTTGGGTACCAATCCCAGTTCAGTAAAAATCGACTGAATTAAGGTAGAGAAATTGGGTTTTTGAGTTGCGGGATAAGAGAAAATCGTTTCATGAGTAATTTGTGATAAATAAACACCTTGGTCGATATATTCAGCGAGATGATCATTTTTATGTACAGCCAATTTCAGCTTTTCTTCACGGAGTACAATACGTTTAATCGCAGGGTCACTAATTCTTAAACGACCAAAACCTAAATCAATTTTACCTTGCTTTAATGCTTCAATTTGGTCTTTGGTCCCACATTCAATTAATTCCACTTCAATATCAGGATGACGTTGACGAAACAAGTAAATGATTTGGGGCAACAGCGCATATAAAAGTGAACTGACATAACCAATGCGTACAATTTTATTGACTGCACTAATTCGTTTTGCCATAGATGCCGCTTGAGCTGTATGGGTTAAAATTTGTACCGCATGTTGATAAAAAAACTGCCCTGCTTCCGTTGTTCTTACAGGTCTCGAACCACGTTCAAATAATAGGATGCCCAGTTCTTGTTCAAGATTTTGAATCTGTCGGCTCAGGGGCGGTTGCGCAATACATAATTTTTCAGCCGCTTTGGTAATACTTTGCTCTTCAACCACAGTCACAAAGTAACGAAGATGTCTTAATTCCATTTTATCTATCTCGCACCAAAATATACCTTTTAAGTATCTAAAAATACCAAATCCAGCCTAGTTAAAGATATTACATTAATTTAGGGTATATAAATAGATTAATACTTAAGAAATTCGCAGTATGTATAAGTCCATAGAAACACTTTTAGTCGAGATCCCGACAATACGCCCTCATAAGATGGCGGTTGCGACGATGCAAACACAAACTTTGGTGCTGATTAAAATCACGACTGAAGATGGTTTTGTTGGCTGGGGGGAAGCAACCACAATAGGTGGTTTAGGTTATGGTGAAGAAAGCCCGGAAAGTGTTCAAACCAATATTGACACGTATTTTGCACCTTTGCTCAAGACTTTGTCTGGATTGAATATTGCACAGACCATGCAAATCATTCAACGCAATATCAATGGTAACCGTTTTGCAAAATGTGCCATTCAAACTGCTTTATTGGATATTCAATCTCAACGTTTGGGAATTCCTGTCAGTGAATTATTAGGTGGGCGTTTACGTGACAGTATTTCAGTATTGTGGGTATTGGCTTCTGGTGATACCGAAAAAGATATTGCTGAAGCCAAGAAAATGATTACCGCAAAACGTCATAACATTTTCAAATTAAAAATTGGGTCACGACCTTTAGAGCAAGATATTGAACATGTGTTGGCCATTAAACAAGCATTGGGCAGTGAGATTTCAATTCGAGTCGATGTCAACCGAGCATGGTCTGAATTAACCGCAATTAAAGGCATCAAAATGCTTCAAGATGGCGGGGTTGATTTGATCGAACAACCTTGTGCAATTCAAAATATTGATGCTATGCAACGCTTAACGCGAAAGTTTGATATTGCGATTATGGCAGATGAGTCCTTGATGGGACCACAAAGTGCTTATGAACTGGCGAAATGCAATGCAGCATCTGTTTTTGCAGTGAAAGTCGCTCAGTCAGGTGGCTTAATTGAAGCATGTGAAGTTGGAAAGTTAGCCAATCTAGCGGGAATCGATCTCTATGGCGGCACCATGCTGGAAGGACCTGTAGGTACGATCGCCTCAGCCCATGTTTTTTCAACATTCAGTAACTTGGCTTATGGCACTGAACTATTTGGTCCATTGCTGCTCACAGAACAAATTTTAAAAAAACCACTTCAATATGAAAATTTTGAGCTGAAAATTCCGACAGCTTCTGGGTTAGGTATTGAACTGGATGAAGACAAAATTGACAAGCTACGTCGTAAATAATTCAAGGAGTTCCCATGCTTTACCAAGTCAGAATGGATGTAAATATCCCACTGGATATGCCTGCTGAAAAAGCCAATGAAATTAAAGCTGTTGAAAAGGCATATTCACAAGATTTACAACGACAAGGCAAGTGGCGTCATATTTGGCGCATTACAGGACAGTATTCAAACATCAGTATTTTTGATGTTGAGAGCAATGAAGAACTGCATAGCATTTTACAAGGTCTTCCACTGTACCCTTACATGAATATTGAAGTAATGGCTTTAAATCGTCACCCATCATCTGTGCGTGAAGATGACAGTTAAACTGTATTGATCATTTTTTTATCACCGTAATTAACAAGGACTGTGGTGAGCAATGGAGCAAGCAAAGCTGTTGGTTTAAATATTTCATCAATCAACCATGAGTAAGCAAAGCAAGCCACGTAACACCTTTCATACTTCAGGAGAATCAGTATGAACCGCCAAGAAATAGATAAATTAGTTCAACAAATGAATGTAGACACTGCAACAGGTGAAGTGAATCCACGTGTTCAGCAAATTGTCGTTCGTCTACTCGGAGATTTATTCCAAGCTATTGAAGACTTGGATATATCTCAAACTGAACTTTGGAAAGGTTTAGAATACTTTACCGATGCTGGTCAAGCCAACGAGCTTGGTCTGTTGGCAGCAGGATTAGGTTTAGAACACTATTTAGATCTGCGTGCTGATGAAGCAGATGCGAAAGCTGGTATTACAGGCGGAACACCACGCACGATCGAAGGTCCATTATATGTTGCAGGTGCACCTGAATCTGTCGGCTTTGCACGTATGGATGATGGTTCTGAATCAGATCATGTTGATACCCTGTTTATCGAGGGGAAAGTCACAGATGCAGATGGCAACATTATTGAAGGTGCTAAAGTTGAAGTTTGGCATGCCAATAGTCTAGGCAACTATTCTTTCTTTGATAAATCTCAATCTGATTTTAATTTACGTCGCAGTATTTTAACTGATGCCAATGGTCAGTATGTTGCTCAAACCACCATGCCAGTGGGTTATGGCTGTCCACCTGAAGGAACAACACAAGCGCTACTCAATTTGCTGGGACGTCATGGCAATCGCCCATCGCATGTTCACTATTTTGTCTCTGCACCAGGTTATCGCAAACTCACCACTCAATTTAATATTGAAGGTGACAAGTACCTATGGGATGACTTTGCATTTGCTACACGTGAAGGTTTAGTTGCTACTGCTGAAGATGTCACTGATGAAGCTGAACTTGCTCGTCGTGGTGTTAACAAACCATTCAAACACATTACTTTCAATGTTGAATTAGTAAAAGAAAAAGTAGATGCACCAACGACTGAAGTAGATCGTCGCCGTGCAAGTGCTTAATTAGAAATTTTTTATGCGTGAGGTCGTGAGATAACAGCGTTTATCTCATGACCTGTTTTAGATCGCTATGCATAAATATGTTCTGACTCATTTATGCATAGCAATTTGGAAACATAGACAAAGGTTAAGTCTTATGATTGATAAAAGTTCTTTATCCATGGTGGAAGTCCTATCAAAAATCAAGGATGGTTCAACCATTATGATTGGCGGCTTTGGAACGGCAGGACAACCCGCAGAGCTAATTGATGGATTGATTGAGCTTGGCGTCAAAGACTTGGTCATTGTCAACAACAATGCAGGCAATGGAGATTATGGTTTGGCAAAACTCCTCAAATCAGGAGCTGTACGTAAGATCATCTGTTCATTCCCGCGCCAGTCTGATTCATGGGTATTTGATGAACTCTATCATGCAGGAAAGATTGAACTAGAACTTGTTCCTCAAGGAAACTTGGCATGCCGCATTCAAGCAGCGGGGATGGGTTTAGGGGCAGTATTCACACCAACAGGTTTTGGTACATTGCTTGCCGAAGGAAAAGAAACCCGTCATATCGACGGAAAAGACTATGTGCTTGAGTATCCGATCAAAGCTGATTTTGCCTTGATCAAAGCCCATCAAGGCGATCGTTGGGGCAATCTGGTCTACCGCAAATCTGCACGAAACTTTGGACCGATTATGGCGATGGCTGCGGATGTCACCATTGCACAGGTTTCTGAAATCGCAGAACTCGGTCAACTTGATCCTGAACATATCATTACACCCGGGATTTTTGTACAGCATGTGGTTGCTGTCAATGCGGGACAGGGAGAAGCAGCATGAGCTATCAAAAACTAAGCCGTGACCAAATTGCAGAACGTGTTGCACAAGACATTCCCGATGGCGCTTATGTGAATTTAGGTATTGGTTTACCGACCAAAATCTCGAAATACTTACCTTCAGACAAAGATGTATTCCTACATTCTGAAAATGGTTTGTTGGCGTTTGGTCCACCCCCTGCCAAAGGCGAAGAAGACCCTGAACTGATTAATGCAGGTAAAGAATTCGTTACCATGCTTACAGGCGGAAGCTTTTTCCATCACGGCGATTCTTTTGCCATGATGCGTGGTGGGCACTTGGATATTGCAGTATTGGGTGCCTTTCAAATTGCTGAAAATGGTGATCTTGCCAACTGGCATACAGGCGCACCTGATGCGATTCCTGCGGTGGGTGGTGCGATGGATTTGGCAGTCGGTGCCAAGAAAGTCTTTATCACCACTGACCATGTCACCAAACAAGGCGAACCCAAAATCGTGGCTGAGCTGACCTATCCTGTGACTGGCAAAAAATGTGTCGACCGTATCTATACCGATCTATGTGTGATTGATGTTACTCCAAACGGTTTAAAAGTGATTGAAAAAGTAGCGGGTCTCAGCTTTGAAGAATTGCAGTCGATGACGGGTGCTGAATTGATTGATGCAACACAGCAGAATTAATGGATGAAATCCCCCTAAATCCCCCTTTGTTAAAGGGGGACTTCACCTAAATAAACAATGGGCTGAAGTCTCTCTCCTTTTTAAAGGGTTAGAAGCACTGCTTCTTAAGAGAGATTATTTAAGGAAAAACACATGAAAAATGCTTATATCATTGATGCCATTCGAACTCCATTTGGTCGTTATGCTGGTGGACTTGCAGCTGTAAGAGCGGATGATTTAGGTGCAGTGCCAATTCAAGCCTTGATGCAACGCAACCCGACTGTGGATTGGCAAAAAGTCGACGATGTGATTTATGGCTGTGCCAATCAGGCAGGTGAAGACAACCGAAATGTGGGTCGTATGTCGGCATTATTGGCAGGGCTGCCTGTTGAAGTGCCTGCAACTACAGTCAATCGTTTATGTGGTTCTTCACTAGATGCGATTGCGATGGCAGCACGGGCGATTAAAGCCAATGAAGCCGATCTGATCATTGCTGGTGGTGTGGAAAGCATGAGTCGAGCACCCTATGTGATGGGCAAATCCGAGAGTGCTTTTGGGCGTAGCCAAAAGATTGAAGACACCACCATGGGTTGGCGCTTTATCAATCCAAAACTAAAAGACATGTATGGTGTAGAAACCATGCCACAAACGGCTGAAAATGTGGCTGAGCAATTCAACATCAACCGTGCTGATCAAGATCAGTTTGCATTGAACAGTCAGCAACGTACAGCAGCAGCACAGGCACAGGGCTTTTTTAAACAAGAAATTGTTGCTGTGACCATTCCTCAGCGTAAAGGTGATGCTTTGCTGGTGGATCAAGATGAGCATCCACGAGCGTCAACCACATTGCAAGCCTTGCAAAAATTAAAAGGTGTGGTGAAAGCAGAAGGTACGGTGACTGCGGGCAATGCTTCAGGAATTAACGACGGTGCAGCCGCTTTACTGATTGCATCAGATCAAGCCGTTGCACAGTATCAATTAAAACCACGTGCCAAAATCATTGCAGCGACAACCGTGGGTATAGAGCCTCGAATCATGGGATTTGCACCTGCACCAGCGATCAAGAAATTACTTCAACAGGCACATCTGAGTTTGGCGCAGATGGATGTGATTGAGCTGAATGAAGCCTTTGCTGCCCAAGCTTTGGCAGTGACTCGTGATTTAGGCTTGGCAGATGATGATGCACGGGTCAATCCGAATGGTGGTGCGATTGCTTTGGGGCATCCATTGGGTGCATCAGGTGCCCGCTTGGTGACAACCGCCCTCAACCAACTTGAACAGATTCAAGGGCAATATGCCTTGTGTTCAATGTGCATTGGTGTGGGTCAAGGCATCGCCATGATTATTCAACGCGTTTAATTTTAATTTAAAACAAGATTTTGTATCCAACCACCAAAGTTGTTGGTCTTTCAATATCATCAAACAGGCAAAAGGATCAGTTTCTATGCCAACATTCCAGTCAGATGATGCTGTCATTCATTATCAAACATGGGGTAAGCCGACTCAGCCTGCCCTTGTATTTTCCAATTCGTTGGGTACTCAACTGAGTATGTGGCAGGCACAAATTGAATATTTTCAAAAAGATCATTTTGTCATAGCCTATGACACCCGCGGTCATGGGCAATCGACAGCACCACAAGGACCCTATTCTATCGAACAGTTGGGTCAAGATGTCATTCATTTATTGGATCAGCTCAATATTCAAAAAGCAGATTTTTGCGGAATTTCAATGGGTGGCTTAACAGGTCAATGGTTGGCGATTCATCATCCGCAACGATTTAACCATGTTGTGATCTGCAATACTGCTGCAAAAATTGGTCAGGAATCTGCTTGGTTAGCACGTGCCGAATTGGTGCGTGAGCAAGGCTTAACCCCGATTGCAGAAACAGCAGCACTTCGTTGGTTTACCGAGCCCTTTATCCAAAGTCAAACAGCGATTGTAAAATCCATGAGTAACGACCTCGCAGCTAGCAGCACAGAGGGTTATGCAAGTTGTTGTGAGGCTTTGGCTAAAGCGGATTTAACCACTCGAATCAATAGCATCACGGTACCTGTCTTGGTGATTGCTGGTGCACAAGATCCAGTGACAACTGTTGTAGATGGGCAATTTATGCAGGAGCAAATCCCTGAGTCTGAACTCTTTGTGATTGAAGCATCGCATATTTCCAATGTAGAAAAACCGCAACAATTTAATCAAGCCTTGGCAGATTTTCTAGTCTCTTGATGATTTTAAATCTTCTTTGAATCTGTAGTTTTAAATAAAAACTCACACTGGTGAGTTTTTACTGTTCAATTCATTGGTTTTTAGAATATTAATTTACATGCGAAGTCTCATTCTTTCCACTCAACATCTTAGCTTCGCCATAAAGTAGACAAACTGCACCAAGATATTTTGAATATGATTCAAACCTTTGATTTATTAAATAAATTCATATGGCGATATAGCTATGGATTGAATCTGTTGTCATCTCGATGCATGCTGATCTCTTTATAGTAGATCAATTTTCTTTAATCGATAATCCAAGGTCGCCCGACTAATTCCCAAAATTCGAGCAGCTTCTGAAACATTTTGGCGACTTTTGTCCATAGCAGTGCGAATAATGTCTTGTTCAAATTGTTCCAAGGAAAAATGTTCAGTCAATAATTCATCAATATTGATATTCATGTTTGTCGAATGAGATGTACTTTCCACATCTTTCTGCTGTGGAAATAAACTGTCTAATTTTATTTCCTGTTGATGATCCGTCAATAACGTTGCACGTTCTAACAAATTTTCTAATTCACGAATATTGCCCGGCCAATCATATTTCATCACGAAACTTTTGGCTTTATCACTTAAGCCTTTTAATGTTTTGTCGTACATATTTTCAAACCGTGCCAAAAAGTGATTGATCAATAAAGGAATATCTTCTTTACGCTCACGTAAAGGTGGAATCAAAACAGGAAAAATATTAAGGCGATAATATAAATCTGCTCGAAACTTGCCATCTTTCACAGCTTGTTCCAAATCCTCATTGGTTGCTGCAACAATTCTGACATCAACTTGACGTGTACGAGTATCTCCTACCCGTTCAAACTCACCCTCTTGTAACATTCTTAACAATGCAGCTTGCGCACGTGGTGAAAGCTCAATGACTTCATCAAGAAAAATCGTTCCACCGTGAGCACGTTCAAATTTTCCCATTCGAGATTGAGTCGCCCCTGTAAATGCACCTTTTTCAACACCAAAAAGTTCTGACTCAATCAAATCTGGAGGAATACAAGCACAATTGACCGCAACAAAAGGTTGGAGTTTACGCTGACTGGCATTATGGATACCACGAGCAAATGCTTCCTTACCTACACCTGTTTCACCTTGCAATAAAACAGCCACTTTACTGCCTGCTGCTTTTTTCAGTAAATCACATACTTGACGGTAAGCCACTGATTCACCCACCGCATTGAACATGGTGTAATCACTTTCTGCGTCTGTGTAAATATTCTTTTTCAACGCATTGAGTTCAGCCTGTAAGGCAATGATTTCATCTGAAACAGGATCTGGTGACATAAAACGAATAAGCTCATCAGCATTTTCCCATTCACTTAAAGGTTTGCCAATAATTCGACAATGGTCATCCCCTTGAGCGACACAATGTGTTTCCTGATAGATAATGGTCTGTCCCATCACAAAACTACTGTAACCACAAGCATAACCCAAGAGCATCCAACAAGCTGGTTCATCGGAAGAACCAAACTCACTCAAATGAACTTCAGCTTCAAATGAGTTCAGCCAATTAAAATCCGCATAAAACTGCTTTAGATCATGGCTGAGGTGCAACTCATTGACTTCTACCTGCACCATGCCACGAATACCGTGCATTTGTGGTCCCGCCATAAATGCTTCAGCTTCATTTAAATTGGGGCGAAGTTTAGAGGTCACTTCTGCGTCACGCATGCCAGCCTGATAACCACAACGAATAAAAAAACGTTTGGTTCTTTCAAGCCCTAACATCTGAAACAAATCTTTTCTTAAAAACCCCATGATACTGGTATGCATCAACAACATACGATTTTCATCAAACCAGATTTGACCATGTCGGGTATCAAAAACGATTTTATCTAATAGATCTTGAATATCTTTGTTTTGTTCAAGTATCTGCTTATATACCTTCACATTTTTGGCTTGGGGCATGATATCCATCCTTGGCTATATGTCTTTTGTGAATGCAACCTTGATATTACCTAATTCCGACTAAAAAGCTTTACTACCTTATTCTTATATTTTTATACCTTAGAGGTATATTATCTTAATTTTGAGCTATATCAGTCGCTTAAAAAAATCTTATTTCATAAATAAAAAATGAACGAATGGATCAATCAATAAGGTGTTTATTGTTTTGATGAAATCTGATTCAAACAGTATTCATCATTTGATGAATATCTCAATCAACCTCACCTCTTTCAATCGGCAAAAAAACCTTAAACAATTGTATTTAAATATAAAAATAAAGTTGGCACGACTTTTGAAATATCTACAGGGAATTATCCGAAGAGCATGACGCTCTGCATCAAAGCTGTTGTTGATGTTGACCAAAAGGATTCCACTTATGGTAGATGCCACATCCCCTCACCCACTGGTGAAATACATTCGAATTACTGGTGATCGTTATGCCAAATTCGTTGAGTTTGATTTTGCAATTCATGATCCAACCCTATTTGTTGAATTGGTTTTACCCCAACAGGCATTTCAGCACTTTTGTGAAATTAACCAAGTAATTGAAATGACCGCAGAACAACAGGCTTGGAATGACGCGCAGGAAGATAAATGGCGCTACGGCATTGAACCCACTGTTCTCAATCATACGCGCCAATATGCTGATCAAGAAGATCAGGCTTAAGTCGAAAAGGAGAATGAAATGACTTTAGAAATTAAAACATCCAATTTAGAGCCGATTCGCCAAAGCTATGCCTATATCGAACGTCGCTTTGGTAGCAAACCTGCCACCCGTTATCAGGAAGTCAGTTTTGATGTACAGGCATCCACCAACTTTCACTATCGTCCATTGTGGAAGCCTGAAAAAACGTTAAATGATCAAACCCATACAGCTTTGAAAATGCAAGACTGGTATGCATTTAAGGATCCTCGTCAGTTCTACTATGGTGCTTATGTGCAACATCGCGCACGTATGCAAGATACTGCTGAAAGTAATTATTCATTTTTTGAAAAACGTCAATTGGTTGACAACCTCAGTGATGCAGTCAAACAAAAAATCATCACTTGTTTATTACCATTTCGCTATGTCGAACAGACTGCCAACTTACACATGATGTCAGGGAGTGCTTATGGCTATGGAACCGTGATCACCCAAGCCTGTATTTTTGCAGCAATGGATCGTTTAGGGATGGCGCAATATATTTCCCGTATCGGTCTGATGCTCGACGGTCATACAGGTGAATCCTTAGCGCAGGCGAAACAAGCTTGGATGAATGATGAGAGGTGGCAACCTCTACGCAAACTTTGCGAACACAGCCTGACAGAGCAAGATTGGTTCAAACTCTACATCCTGCAAAATCTGCTGATCGACACCTTCTTACAAGAACTGGTCTTTGGACAACTCGATCAATGGCTTGTTGAACATGGTGGGCGTGATATCGCCATCCTCACCGAACTTGTTAAAGACTGCTTAACTGATTTACGAAAGTGGTCTGACAGTGTTTTAAAAACTGCTATTTCAGAATCAGAAGAAAACAAAACTTTAATTCAATCATGGATAACCGAAATGCTTCCAAACGTTCAACTGGCATTTCAAAGTTGGGCACAAAACGCACTACCTGACAGCAATATTGATACTGCACTGAATGCTCTTTCAGAACGCAGTAAAAAGGCAGGTTTGGTTTTACTTGATTCAGCAGCATAAGGAATTGCCATCATGAGTTCTAAAGTTTATTTAGCCTTACAAGACAATGACACCTCACGTTACATCATTGAAGCCATTGAACAGGACAATCCTGAAGCAAACATCCAATATCTCCCAGCCATGATACGTGTAGAAAGTACAAGCATTTTGGTGATTCGAGCTGAAACAGTATCAGAAAAGCTCGGACAGGATTGGGACATTCAAGAACTGCAACTCAACATGATCACATTGGGTGGCAATGTAGAGGAAGATGATGACAGTTTTACCCTGAAGTGGAATTAAACCCGTCGCCCTACATCAAAGCAAAACATCAGAAGCAGGCAGCTTCAAGCCATTGAAAGGATAATCAAAATGAATAGCCAAGCTAAAGTCAGCAATAAAAAACTCAATGCCAAAGAGCGTTATCGAATATTGACCCGTGATCTGGACTGGGAGTTTTCCTATGCAGATCGAAAAGATGCCTTTCCTTATGAAGAATTCGAAGGCATCAAAATCACTGACTGGTCAAAATGGGAAGACCCGTTCCGTTTAACCATGGATGCCTATTGGAAATACCAAGCTGAAAAAGAAAAGAAACTGTATGCCATTTTTGATGCATTTGCGCAAAACAATGGACAAATGAATGTTTCGAATGAACGTTATGTCAATGCCATCAAACTGTTTTTAACCGCAGTGACTCCGTTGGAATATCAAGCTTATCAGGGTTATGCACATGTTGGACGCCAATTTGGTGGAATCGGCGCTCGGATTGCTTCACAGATGCAATCCATTGATGAATTACGTCATGTACAAACCCAGATTCACGCGATGAGTCATTACAACAAGTTCTTTGACGGTTTCCAAGATTGGGCACATATGCATGATCGTGTTTGGTATTTATCCGTTCCGAAATCATTCTTTGAAGATGCCCGTTCAGCTGGACCGTTTGAGTTTTTATTGGCGATCAGTTTTGCTTTTGAATATGTACTGACCAATCTGTTATTCGTACCATTTATGTCAGGCGCCGCCTATAACGGTGATATGGCAACTGTCACCTTTGGCTTTAGTGCCCAATCAGATGAAGCACGCCACATGACACTCGGTTTAGAAATCGTAAAATTCTTACTTGAACAGCATGAAGATAATGTGCCAATCGTTCAAGAATGGATTGATAAATGGTTCTGGCGTGGCACCCGTTTGCTCTCCATCGTCGGCATGATGATGGACTATATGTTGCCAAATAAAGTCATGTCATGGAAAGAAGCTTGGGAAACCTACTTTGAAGAAGCAGGTGGTGCATTATTCAAAGACCTTAGTCGCTATGGCATTCGTATGCCGAAATACAGTGAGGTCATCACCAAAGAAAAAGAGCATGTATCACACCAAGCATGGTGGATTTTCTATAACTTTGGTCATGCGGCTGGCTTCCATACTTGGATTCCAACAGATGAAGAAATGGATTGGTTATCTGCAAAATACCCTGACACTTTTGACCAATACTATCGCCCACGCTGGGAACTGGCACGCAAAATGGAAGCCGAAGGTAAACGCTTCTATAGCGCAGGCTTACCACAACTTTGCCAAGTCTGCCAAATTCCAATGACATTTACAGAGATGGATGGCGACCAAACCATGTTCAGTTATCGTGAGTCAATTTACCAAGACGAACGCTACCATACCTGTTCAGATGGCTGCCATGACATTTTTGAAAGAGAGCCTGAAAAATACATCCAAGCTTGGTTGCCTGTTCATCAGATTTTACAAGGCAATTGCGGTGGTCCTGACTTAGAAAGCATTTTAAGGGACTACTACAATTTCAATGTGGGTGCAGACAATCTTGACATAGAAGGTTCCCCAGACCAAAAACGCTGGAAAAAATGGAAAGGTAACGCGGCTTAATCCACCACTCAAAACAACAGCAACAAGGAACGGATGTCGTCGCTAACGACTGCATCCTCTCAAGGATTTATTCAAAAAATTTGAGGAATTACCCCATGACCGTAAAAGCGATTGTAGAAAATTATCAATTTGAACCTTTAGATCTCCAGCAAAAATACGGCGACAATATGCTGCTATTTATTGGTTGGGACCATCATACACTTTTTTGTTCTGCCCATACTTTTGTCGTTTCAGCTCATCAAACTTTTCAAGAGTTGCTTGATGGACAGATTCAAGTAGGTTTCGAGCAACATCCTGACTTTGCAAATATTGATTGGTCAAAAGTTGAGTTTTACCTTAACCAGCAACGGTTAAACGTGGACTTCTCTAAATCATTAGCGGATTTGGGTTTTGATCACAAATCACTCCTACGCTTTGTTACGCCTGAATTACAGGGTTACAACGGCACACACGTTTAAGGAGAATGAAGATGAGCTATCAAGTTACCATCGAACCCATCGGTACCACGATTGAAGTAGAGCAAGATCAAACTATTTTGGATGCGGCATTACGCCAAGGGGTTTGGCTACCCTTTGCCTGTGGGCATGGCACATGCGGGACTTGCAAAGTCCAAGTCACAGACGGTTTCTACGATGTTGGTGAGGCTTCACCGTTTGCATTGATGGATATTGAACGAGAAGAAAATAAAGTTTTGGCCTGCTGTTGTAAACCTGAATCTGACATGATCATCGAGGCAGATGTGGATGAAGATGAGGATTTCTTAGGTTACTTGGTTCAAGACTACCAAGCAAAAGTGGTCGAAATAACCGACTTATCACCGACGATTAAGGGCATCCGTTTTGAAATTGATCGTGAGATGGCATTTCAAGCTGGACAATATATCAATCTCCATATCCCCAATGTCGAAGGGACTCGTGCATTTTCAATTGCAAACTCACCCAGTGAAACCAATATCATCGAATTGCACATTCGTAAAGTCGAGGGCGGTCAGGGGACACAGTATATCCATGAACAGTTAAAGCTGGGAGATAAACTCGTACTTTCAGGTCCATATGGGCAATTCTTTGTACGTAAGTCTGACCCACAAAATGTCATCTTTATCGCAGGCGGTTCGGGGTTGTCTAGTCCGCAATCCATGATCATGGATCTGCTTGAACAAGGTGATCAACGCATCATATATCTTTTCCAAGGCGCACGTGATCTGGCTGAATTGTATAACCGAGAAAAATTTGAACAGCTTGTTAAAGAATATTCAAATTTCAGATACATCCCAGCGCTTAATGCACCCAAATCAGCAGACGATTGGACAGGTTTTACAGGCTTTGTTCATGAAGCTGTAGCCAATTATTTCGAGCACAAATGTGGTGGACACAAAGCCTATTTATGTGGACCGCCTCCGATGATTGATGCAGCTATTTCTACACTGATGCAAAGCCGTTTGTTTGAAAAAGATATTCATACTGAACGTTTCTTGAGTGCTGCGGATGGTGCAAAGGAACAATCACGTTCAGCACTTTTCAGACACATTTAGACCTAACGCATGTCTTTATACAATTTTAGTCAAAGATACAGTTGAGTGATCTCGACAAAACAAGATCACTCCCGACAGTCATATCAATCAAAGGAAGATGATGATGAACCGCCAAGAAATAGATAAATTAGTTCAACAAATGAATGTAGACACTGCAACAGGTGAAGTAAATCCACGTGTTCAGCAAATTGTGGTTCGCCTACTTGGAGACTTGTTCCAAGCTATTGAAGACTTGGATATATCTCAAACTGAACTTTGGAAAGGGTTAGAATATTTTACCGATGCTGGTCAAGCCAACGAGCTTGGTCTGTTGGCAGCAGGATTAGGCTTAGAACACTATTTAGATCTGCGTGCTGATGAGGCCGATGCAAAAGCTGGTATTACAGGCGGAACACCACGCACGATCGAAGGTCCATTATATGTTGCAGGTGTACCTGAATCTGTCGGCTTTGCACGTATGGATGATGGTTCTGAATCGGATCATGTTGATGCGTTGATTATTGAAGGTATTGTCACAGATACGGCTGGAAATAAAATTCCCAATGCCAAAGTAGAAATTTGGCATGCCAATAGTCTAGGCAATTATTCTTTCTTTGATAAATCTCAGTCTGAGTTTAATTTGCGCCGTAGTATTTTCACAGATACCAATGGTCAATATGTCGCGCAAACCACTATGCCAGTGGGTTATGGCTGTCCACCCGAAGGTACGACACAAGCGCTACTCAATTTGCTGGGACGTCATGGAAATCGCCCATCTCATGTTCACTACTTTGTCTCTGCGCCGGGTTATCGCAAACTCACCACCCAATTCAATATTGAGGGTGACAAATACCTGTGGGATGACTTTGCCTTTGCCACACGTGAAGGCTTAATTGCCACGGCAAGTGAAGTTACAGCTGTTGAGGAGATTAAAAAATATAATTTAGATCAGCCTTTTAAGCACATTAACTTTCATTTTCAATTGGTCAAAGACACTCAACAAGTTCCCTCAACAGAAGTTAATCGCCGTCGAGCAGCAGCTTAACCTCAAACATCACGATTTCATCTAACACAATGTACCTATACAGAAGCTTATAGGTACAGCTCGATGTCATAAAAATATCATTGAAAAGGATTTTCTATGAAACAACTCATCTTAAAACTTTCACTTACATTAATGCTCGGTTTAAGCACGCACATCGCTCATGCTACGGAAAATGGTGCAGACTCATTTGCCTTAGGTGCAGAAGGTATGATGGCAGGTGCCTTACCTCCACCAGGTGTTTACTTATTGACTTATTATCAAAATTATCATGCAGGACATTTTGATCAAGGTCCTCCCAATTTCCATTTAGACGTCAATGCTTTTATTCCTCGACTGGTTTGGATGACAGAGCAAAACTATTGGGGAGGTCAACTTGGATTCTATGCGATTCAACCGATGGTCGATTTGCGCCTTTCAGCAGCAGGTATGTCAGACCATAACACCGCCTTGGGTGACCTAATGCTCGGTTCAATGCTTGGTTGGCACCGTGGTAATCATCACTGGATTGGCGCAATTGAAACAGTGCTTGCTACTGGAAAATATGACAAAGCAAGCATCACTCAACCTTTGGTTGCCAATATAGGAAAAAACTACAATACCGTACGACCAATTTTTGCCTATAGCTATGCACCTGAAAATGGTTTAGACCTTTCTACGAAAATCTCTTATAGCTTTAATACAGAAAACGATGATACACATTATCGATCTGGAGATTATTTTGCAGGAGATTACAGTATAGGCTATAAGCTTTCAGATCATGTTAAAGTTGCTATTGAAGGTTATGCGTTTAAGCAAACCAAGTCAGATCGTCAACATGGTGACAATATTGGTATGCGTGGTCAGGTCTTGGCTGTTGGTCCTGCCGTACAATATCAAGATAAAAACTGGTCGATCGAAGCGAAATATTTAACCGAGACTCAAGTTGAAAATCGCCCAGAAGGTCATACCGGATTATTAAAATTTGTTTGGGCATTCTAATTTTAAACGGGTCTGTTTTGATCATAGGGTATTCACCAATCTTGTATTTTCATGACGCTACTGCTGAAAATACAAGATCCTTTCCCTGACCCACTGTTCTTGCCCTTACACTCAATGAAATTCAGATTGATCTTTTCATCTTGCTTTTGATGATGTGAAAGCCTAAAGTAAACTTTAGTGTTAAAAAGAAATTAGTAAAATGAATATCAGTCAATTATCTAAACAAAGCGGACTAAGTACGCCGACGATTCGTTATTATGAGCAAATCAAGCTACTCCCCAAAGCAAAAAGAAAATCAAATGGTTATAGAGAATATAGTGAAGATGATCTTAAACAGCTTTTTTTGATTCAACAGGCACAACAAGTCGGTTTTTCATTGAATGAAATTAAGTCTTTCTTACCCTCTCAAGTTGGACAATGGAATCACGACATATTGATCGGAATTTTGGAAAGTAAAATCAAAGATATTGAAGAATTAGAGCAAAAGTTAAGTCTCAGCAAACTGAATCTACGCACCATGATTCACGCAATCAATAACAAACCTGATGAAATTACTTGTGCGGAAAATGCACAACGCTTGCTGAATCTTTACTATGCAAAGGAACAAATATAGTTCAGTTATCTATAAATCATAAAAGTGCTTGACCTTAAACCTCACTTTAAGCATAGCATTGAATACAGGTGGACGATTAGGAAGCTGTTATGTTTAAACGTTGGAATCTTTTTTATCGGTGGATGGGCATTTTTATGGTGATATTCGCAAGTGGTCAAAGCACTGCATCTGAATCTACTCAACAAACTAACCCATTAAAATCAAAAGGAAAAATTTTGGTGGTTATGACCAATCATGCAACGTATCCCTCACGTTCCGATACGACAGGATTGTGGCTGACTGAGCTTACTCATTTTTATGATGTTGCTCAAGCGGCAGGATACGACATGGATTTTGTCAGCCCTCAAGGTGGTACTGTTCCACTGGATGAACGGAGTTTAAAATCTATCTACATGGATGCATCAGCTAAAGCACATCTAGCAGACCCAAATTTTGTACAACGGCTGAATACCACACTGGCACCTAATGCAATTGATTCAGCACATTATCAAGCCGTTTACTATACTGGTGGGCATGGGACGATGTGGGATTTCCCCAACAATCAAGCCCTACAAAAGATCAGTGAAAAAATTTATCAACAAGGTGGGATTGTTTCAGCAGTATGTCATGGGGTCGGTGGATTATTGCCTTTAAAAAAACAAAATGGACAACCACTGATTGCAGGAAGAACTGTGACCGGTTTTGCAAATATTGAGGAAACGCTGTCAGGAATTAAATCTCAAGTTCCCTTTTCTTTACAAAACAATTTAATACAACACGGCGCTCAATATAAACGAGGGTTTTTCCCTTTCACCTCTTATGTGATTTCTGATGACAGGATCATCACGGGACAAAATCCTCAATCCAGTAAAGAAGTTGCTGAGGCTGTGATAAAACGATTAAAAAGTCTAAAGTAATGTGAGTTCGACGTAACCACATCCTTAACTAGAAGAAAAAAATAAATCTCTGCGGAATCTTACTGAGTTTTCATTCAATTTTAGGATGAGGAGCGGTGCTCCGCAAGCGCAACCATCAATAGCGTTTCATTTCTCTTGATCAATAAAATGAAAGCGATCAATAGATTGTTTGATGATCTAAGGCTTGCACAGCCACGCTTTATTTCTAAAGTTTAAATTGTTTTGCGTAGGCGATGGCTCACTTTTCAGAGATGAAAAGTGACAAAAATCTTTCGTTGAGCGAGGGGTACATCCTATATACCCCCGCTCAACATGGCGACATCCATGTCGCTTCACGATAGCAAGACCATCTATAGATTCAAAAGGGCGAAATAAATGAATCATCCAAATCACTTGTATGAATAATCAGGAGGTTTGGCTGTATCATCTTTCATCAATGATTTTTATCGAACTCAGGTTAAATTAATTTCTTAAAAAAATTGCTCGATGTTATAAAAAACCAGATCACTTGATCTGGTTTTTCTTTATTCATACATTTTAAGTCAATTAAGAGTGAATAAGAAGTACAACTCAATCGATATCTCACTTCTCTCAACTTTTGAACATTAGCAAATCACCAATTCGCCTGAACCTTGAAGCTGAGTAACAAGCTGATAACCCATCAATTTGGCAGGCGTATATGTTCCACCATTAACACGCTGATCAAGTAGATAACTCACCACAGCCAATGAACCATTCACCGTCAAACTATAAGCATTTTCAGTTTGGATTCTTGCTGTTTTGGTCTGCCCCTGTGCATTACGTACCTCCCCCCAAACATAAGTGGGCATCTTGGCACGTCCTTCTGCATCAGGACCAGTAATCGATTTACCAATCAGTAATTTCATTATTTTCTGTACCCACTGCAACTTAAATACTGGGCGAATGTGATTCAACATTTTCGCTCCCCTAATCAGCTTAGGTGCTGCAGGTACAAACACTTCAATATTGGGAATTCCTGTGGTGTAAAATGCAGTCGCTACATCTCCCCACGGCACACTCATTGCGCTTTTTTGCCCATGTCCAAAATCAATCTGACGAACATGATGAGCCAAAGGAACATTGATAATTTGACCATTTTTACGGACCTTACCACCTTCAGCCATTCCTTCTGTACTGGTTTTTGCAGTTCCGGGGGAAAGCCCTGTTTTTGAATCAAAGCCTAATGCCAGATGTGTCGCATCGGGTAAAGCGTCCTTTAAAGCAGCTGCAATACAATCCGTTGGAATAACATCAAAACCAACTCCAGGACATAGTACGACATTTGCCTTTTGTGCTTGTGCATTTAGAGATTGTGCCCACTCAAAAACGGCAATCTCGCCTGTAATATCTAAATAGTGCGCACCTGCTTGAATACAGGCTTGCATCATGGGTTTCGATGTCAAAGAAAAGGGACCAGCACAATGTAGCACTAAATGCAGTCCCCTTAACTGTGCACTGATAAGGTCAATATCATCTAATCCAAAAGCTCGGAACTCAAGTGCAAGTTCTTGTGCCAAAGCCTCCACCTTGCTTTGATTACGCCCTGCCAATATCGGTCTAAGTCCTTGTCGAACAGCTTCACGGGCAATCAATTCACCGGTATAGCCATTTGCACCATAAATCATCCAATTCAAATCATGATTTTGTCCCATCTTACCCCCTCGCTTTTAAGATATTTGCCATCGCATGCTTATACTGACGAGTACGACTTGCCATCGCAGTTTGCTGTAAAATCAATGCCCATAAGGGGGACACTTGAGGATTGGGCTTTTTACCTAAACTGAGTTTACGTAGCTGAAATTTAACTGTTGCCATATTGGCAAGTGATGCAAGCGTTTTATTCTTCCATGAAATTGGCTTCAAAGTTGGTGTTATATTTTGTCCTTGCTTCCATGCATTAGGTAAGTTTGGATCAATGGCTAAAGCCGTAGCAATTCCAACCATATCGACACCACTTTCTATGACCTGTTCAGCAACTTGTTTACGGCGAATACCTCCTGTAACCATCACGGGCATTTTGGCAATCTTGCGAATCTCTTGCGCAAATTCTAAAAAATAGGCTTCACGTGCCAATGTTCGACCATCTCGCGCTTGTCCTTGCATCGCAGGGGCTTCATAACTGCCACCTGAAAGTTCAACCAAGTCGACCGCCAATTCATTCAACATTTCGACTACAAGTTGAGCATCTTCAGCACTAAAACCTCCACACTGAAAGTCTGCTGAATTAAGTTTCACTGCCACCGTAAACTGATCTGAGACCACGGCTCGAACCGCTTTGACAATTTCAATTAAAAGACGTGCACGATTTTCAAGTGAACCGCCCCATTGATCTTGGCGTTTATTACTCAGTGGTGATAAGAACTGGCTCAATAGATAGCCATGCGCTGCATGGATTTCGACTCCCGTAAAACCTGCTTTTTCACCTAATCGAGCCGTGTTAGCGAAACGTTGAATCACTTCATTGATCATGGTTTGAGTCATTTCAATTGGTAAACTAAAACGATCTGACATTTTGCCTAAATCTAATCCCACAGCAGATGGTGCCCAAGTTGCTTGACCCAGATTGGACTGCATTTGGCGACCAGGATGGTTGATTTGCAACCAGACTTGTGCCCCTTGAGAACGTGCTATCTGAGCCCAACGTTTAAAAATATCCAAGTGTTTATCATCTTCAAGTACCACACCGCCAGGTCCAGTCATTGCACGACGATCCACCATGACATTACCGGTAATAATCAGTCCTGCACCACCATCAGCCCAAGCTTGATATAAACGCATCAATGCTTCAGAAGGTGCATGGTTTAAATCTGCCATATTTTCTTCCATCGCAGCTTTCGCTATACGGTTGGCAATCTCAGAGCCATTTGGAAATATCAATTTTTCGAAGACTTTCATTTTTATCGCCTCATTGGGTATAGCTCTACTTTAAGTTTAAAGTTAACTTTAATGTCAATCTTTTTTTGGAACAATTTTGCTTCCAATCAATTTACTTTCTGATACATTTAATCATTATGAGTTTAATGAAATGAACAATAAATTTTCATGTATTTAATTTTAAAAAATTACATATAAAATAATATATTACATAAATTTAAATCTTCTTTTCTCTTTAAATATCAAAATAATTATTCATAAATTATGACATTTGCGTAGCTTTTTGCAATCTTATTGATAATAATAACAATTCTTATTTACACAATTTAATCATTATGGACAAGCAACTTAGACAAACGGCATTAAATATTGCAATCAAGTCATTCTTGATATGTGGTGCAATTTCCCATACTGCTTTTGCACAAGAACAATCATCCAATACTGATCTATCTGTTCTCCCAACCATTACCGTCAAAGCAGATACCCAAGATGAAAAAACTGAAGGAAGTGGCAGTTATAAAGCCAATTCATCACGATCATCTTCGAAACTCAAGTTATCTTTAAAAGAAACACCACAATCTGTCAGTGTAGTCACACGTGAACAAATTGAGCAACGTGGTCTCACTATTTTGGATGATGTACTTGCTGCCACTCCTGGTGTAACAGCAACAAAGAATGACAGTGAGCGTTCTAACTACTATTCCCGTGGCTTTGCAATCAGCAACCGACAAATTGATGGCATGCCTGTAGGTGACAACGCTCCTCGCTTCGATAGCTTTTTCTTTGACCGTATTGAAGTCGTCAAAGGTGCATCAGGTCTAACAGGTTCAACAGGAAGCCCTTCTGCAACCATCAATATGGTTCGTAAACGTCCTGAAAAAGAGTTTAAGGGCAATGTCAGCTCCACCTATGGCTCATGGGACAACACCCGTGTTGAAGCCGATGTTTCTATTCCACTCACTCAAGATGGCAGTGTTAGAAGCCGATTCATGGCAGCTTATACTGACAAAGAATCTTATATGGATCGTTATAAACTAAAGTCAACAGCCGCGATGGGGATTATCAGTGCAGATTTAACGGCAAACACAACTGCCTCTGTTGGGTTCCAATATCAAGACAATGACCCTAAAGGCTCAACGTGGGGAACAGTGCCCTATTTCAATGCTGATGGAAGTAAAGCGAATTTTTCGCGAAACTTTAGCTTGTCTGCGGACTGGAGCTCAATTGCCAATACAGATAAAACAGTTTTTGCAGATATAGAACATACTTTTGCCAATGATTGGTTGGTAAAAGCTGCAATTGCACACAGCACTTCGGATAACAGTTGGATCGTGGCTTATGGCGGAAGTGGCTTTCCAGACCCTAGTACTGGTAAAGGCTTGAGTCTATGGAGTATGGTTAGCCCATATGCTGAAAGTAAAAAACTCAATATTGATTTTTATGCAACTGGTCCATTTCAATTGTTAAACCGCCAACATGATTTAATCATTGGTTATAGTGGATTCAAAAGTGAAAATACTTCATTAAGTGTTAACAGCAAAATAGCATATCCTGCTGCGATACCAGATTATCGAGAGTGGACAGGAAATATTCCCAAACCGACATATGAAAAAAATGGTGCAGGTAGTACCAATACCACAGAACTTTACGGCGTATATTCAACTTTACGTTTAAATCTGACTGACCCGCTTAAGTTAATTTTAGGCGCACGTTATAGTTCCTATGATTACAAAGTCGATAAATGGGATCCTAACGCTGCTGTTTCTCCTACAAAGCCACGTAATTTTGACCAGCTCATCCCCTATGCAGGGATTTTATATGACCTCAATGATACTTATACTGCTTATACCAGCTATACCAAAGTATTCAATCCATCTACACGACGAGATCGCTTTGGTGACTATTTAGATCCCGAAATGGGCAGTACCAGTGAGCTTGGTTTAAAAGCGGATTTATTGGACGGTAAGTTACTGACCAGTGCGGCTTTATTTTGGTCAGATGTCAAAGACCTTGCTGTAGAAGATGTTGAATACCGTGAAGGAGTAAAAAACGGCACCATTGCTAAAGTTGATGAGATGGATACTGCCTATATGTCAACGGGCAAAGGGCTTAAAGTCAATGGTTTTGAATTAGAAGCCATTGGTAAATTACAGGAAAACTGGAATCTAAGTTTTGGTTATACTTATGTCAATAGTGTCAGTTCTGCAAATGCTAATGCTTTAAGCAATATTCCTCAAAACCAAGTGAAATTATTTAGCAGTTATACCCTGCCTGAAAATCTTTGGTCAGGTTCAGAAAAACTGACGATAGGTGGTGGCGTCAACTGGCAAAGTGAAATCTCACAAAGATGGGGAGGAGCACCTGCAAATGCCTACAACGGTGGTGTAGTCACTCAGAAGGCTTATTACTTGGCAAATGCTTTTGCCAGTTATAAATTGAGTGATGAGCTGACTGCAAGTCTAAATATCAATAATTTATTTGATGAAAAATACTACTTAAATGTCGGTTTTTATAACGGCGTTTATTGGGGTGAACCGCGTAATGTTACCCTTACATTAAGAGCAAAGTTTTAATTTAATCTAAGGTTTTCATTGATCAAAAGAATAAAGGAGTGCTTGACTAAAAGCACTCTTTTTAAACCACACTCACAACTAGACTGTGACTGAGCTATACATCATGGATTAATGGGTTGTGATAGAATCCGCCCAACCACTAAATGGATTATCAAAAGTTTGCCATTTTTCTGCACCCAATGCCATTTCTGTATCCGTCAACAAACATGCATCCAATTGATTAATTAATTCAGATTGATTCATATCCAGTCCGATTAAAACAATTTCTTGGCGAGCATCACCTGTTTGTTCATCCCAGTTTCCCTGAATGACATCCAGACTGTGTTGATCTTCTGGCCAATGTTCATCAGACACGGCTGCCCACCAATATCCAGCCACCCCATGTCTTGCCAACGCACCTGCTTGTGACCAAGATCCTGCCAACTCAGGATTTGATGCCAACCAAAAGTAACCTTTAGAACGAATGACACCTTGCCATTCAGTTTGAATAAAATCAAAGAACCTTTGCGGATGAAATGGTCGTCTGGCACGATAAACGAAACTTTGAATACCGTACTCTTCTGTTTCTGGGGTATGTTCACCGCGTAACTCTTTGAGCCAACCTGGGGCTTGTGCCGCTTCATAAAAATCAAATAAATGAGTATTTAAAATTCGATCCAAATTCACTTGACCAAATTGAGAAATTTCAATTTTTGCGCGAGGGTTCAACGATTGTAAAATTTTAAAGAGCTTTTCTTGCTCTGCTGGCTGAATCAAATCAATTTTATTCAGCACAATCACATCACAAAACTCAATTTGATCAATCAATAAATCCACCACATTACGACTATCAAGTTCCCCTAATGACTCGCCTCTCGCTTGTAAACTATCCAAAGAGCTATAGTCTTTTAAAAAATTATAGGCATCAACCACCGTCACCATCGTATCAAGACGGGCAAATTCATTCAGTGAAATGCCATTTTCATCTTCAAAAGTAAAGGTCTCTGCAACTGGTAAAGGTTCAGAAATACCTGTAGATTCAATCACCAATTGATCAAAGCGCTGCTCCTCTGCCAAACGTCGGACTTCAACCAATAAGTCTTCTCTTAAGGTACAACAAATACAACCATTACTCATTTCAACCAACTTTTCATCGGTCCGTGAAAGTTCTGCACCGCCCTCTCGAACTAAAGCAGCATCAATATTGACCTCAGACATATCATTGACGATCACTGCGATCTTACGATCCTCACGATTATTCAAGATATGATTCAGTAAAGTCGTTTTTCCAGCACCTAAGAAACCTGATAAAACAGTGACAGGAAGCTTTTTGGGAGTGGCTAATAAGTTATTCATTGGCATTCTCACTTTAAAATTGTATGGCTTTCATGCGCCGATACACACGAAAAACACTGACCGAGGACTTCTAAATATTCACATTTGGCGTTAAATTTTTTTGCGTTTAAGGATTGTTTGACACATCTGTCAAAATGGGGAATGACAATACTTTGCACCTGTTGACAATGGGTACAGACCGTTAAGATTTGATAAGGCGTTTCCAAATTTGCAACTGTGGCGATATATAGATTTAAACTATTCAGTTTAATAATAAGTTTCTGCTCACACAGTTGTTTAAGTACTCTATAAATCTGCATAGGGGCTTGAAAACCATAAGGCTTGGCTTTTTCCAAAAGTTGATATGCGCTCATTGCCTTATGTTCTGCCTGTAAAATTTGCAAAAGCTTTTGCTGCGCCTGAGCTTGTTTCATTTTTATTGATCCTGCTTTTTATGATTGTTTAGAAAAGTATTCATACATGGAGATGAGTGATAACGATGATCTGCTCCCCAAGTGCGATAACCTGCACTATCAATATGGATTTGCCCCGATGGATAGACGCCTAAACCCATATTGAGTTGTTGACCATAGTCATGCCAAAACTTGCAAAGTTTTATTTTTGTGCCTTGAATAACAACCAATTCTTTTTCATCTGGCATTTCAGAACCAATTCGAAAGTCTAAAGCCGCATTAAAAATATGTTTTGAAGCGCTTGCACCATTGGCGCATCGGTTAAGATTTAAATTTCGATAAACTGAAGTCACTGTGAAATCATTCAAAATCTGCTGATCAATCAGCTGGTCCAGAATGTTGAGTGTAGGCACGATATTGCGCCACAACGCTTGAGGAGGAATTTCAAATTCAGTTGCATTGCATCTTTGCCAATCTCTCGCAGTTTGGAAAAACTCAAAATTAGGCACATAAGTATGTATACCTTGTTGTTTTAAAAATTTTTTATAATGTTCAATCGCTTGTTGGTTAACTGCATCTTGCTCCCACACCAAAAAGGAAGCCGGCACGTTTTTGATAGGCTGTTTATCTACTTGATGATTTGTCCTAACGAGCTTGGATAAAGACTGGTTGATCGTCATGAGCTGTTGTTTTGAGTCTAATCCGTTTTGGCTACATGCCGAAACGCATCCAATCAATCCAATAAAGTAGCATCGTTTCATTTCACTGATATCCAAACTCAAAAGACAATCTTCAATCACCAACAATTTAAAGTTATGTTATAACATAACAATTAATGAATGCAAATATACCTAAAGCATCAACATACAAGCAACTCATATAATCGTTAATTTTTTTTAAACAAATGAGGCATCAAGTCATCCAAAGAATGCGGCTAAAATTATTTTTTTAACGGATTAAAAGTATTTTCATTTAAGCCTTGTAAATATGTATTATTCAAAAACCACAATCTCAAATAAATAAATTCTCAGCCACCAGTTTCTGTTTAAAAAACCACAATAATAAATTTTAATTTAAATTAAAAATACTAAACAAATGCATACCTTTTTATAAAATTACAACACCGTAATAAATTAATATTTCAAAACTATTTTAAATATAATATTTTTCACATATAATTTTCATTATCTACATAATATTCAATAATAATTTTAATTTTAAATTATGATTTTAAACATTAAAAATAAACAAAATTAGAGACTTAATTCACAATAATAATAATTAATAAAAATAAAGTCACAAAAATAATAATCGTCGTTAAATACAATCTAATCGCGTTCAAAATACAAAGTTTTCCCTTGCGGTAAATATCAATATGTTCGTGTGTTTATTACATCTGTCACTATTTTTAAAAACAGTACGAATAAACAGAGTTTATTGATGCCATAACAAATGAAGTCAATAAACAAAAAGAAAGTGTTGGATATCAATTTTTTTAACGAATAGGTTTTACTATGAAATTTAGTACATTAGGTTTAATCGCAATCTCTACATTAGGTGTTTCTGCATCTGCTTTAGCTGCTGCTGTTGAAGTAAAAGGTGGAACAGTCAACTTTAAAGGCGATCTTGTCAATGCTGCATGTGCAGTAAGTACAAGCTCTACAAATCAAACTGTAACACTGGGTCAAATTCGTACAGCAAGCTTTACCAAAGCTGGTGATAAAACAACTGCTGTACCTTTTGAAATCAAACTTGTCGACTGTGACACTGCAGTTCAAGCAACTGCAGCGGTTGCCTTCCAAGGTAATGCTGTAGGTGGTACAGCTGGCGCTAAGCTATTAGCAGTGTCTGCTGCTGATGCAAACGGCACCGCAGCAAAAAATGTCGGTATTGAAATTGCGGACCACACTGCAAAAGTATTGGGCTTAACAGGTGCGGATTACTCAACAGCAAAAACACTTATTACTGGTGATAACACGCTTCAGTTCAGTGCACGTTATGTAGCTACAGATGCTGCCACTACACCTGGTCAAGCAAATGCAAATGCAACCTTTACAGTGAAATATGAGTAATTATTCTTTCGAGAATAATTTCTAAGCAATTGACTAAATGAGCTTATTTTACCCATGAAAAAATATATAGCCCTGATTGCTGGGATATTGGTTAGCACTCATATTTATGCTGAAAGTTATGTATTTGGTGGAAAAGCTCAATTTCTGGGGGCTTTACTCAATCAAAGTTGCTCAATTTCGATTGAGAGTATTGTTGATACTTCGACTAGAGCTCCCCAATCCCCTATTCAAATTAACTTTTCAACCTGTTCTGTTGACTACTATAGCAATCTCATTATCAGTTTATCTGAACCCAATCAGTTAAAAAAAGAGATGTTTACCACCACAGCACAAACAAAAAGTGAGTTTGATAAAGAAATTAATATTCAAAGTGCTGAACATAAACGTTTAGGTGAAAGATTTATCCAACATATTGATCTACCTAAACATTATGACGATGAATCACCAAAAAGTGTACGTGTTTACTTAAACAAGCCATTTGAAGATTCACCTACTCAAGCACCACATTTTTTAATTTCTATTTTTTATCCATAAGTAAATTCTAAAGGTTTATATGAACTTGAACTTATTTAAACAAGGTCTTCTTGGTATAACCTTAGCCTGTATGACTGCAACAAGTTTTGCAAACACGAATGGTTCTGGTGGTATTTCACTGGGCGCAACCCGTGTGATTTATCCTACGGATGCAAAACAAGTTTCACTGCCAATTATCAACAGCAATAGCAAAGAGCGCTTCTTGATCAATGCATGGGTAGAAGATTCTTCAGAGAATAAATCTAAAGATTTTCTGATTACGCCACCGTTATTTGTTGCAGAAGCGAGTGCTGAAAATACCTTGCGTATTATCAATGTTGCACCAAATCTCCCTCAAGATCGTGAATCTGTGTTTTGGATCAATGTCAAAGCGATTCCCTCGATTGATAAGTCAACATTGACCGATAAGAATGTTTTACAGCTTGCGGTTTTATCTCGCATCAAACTTTTTATTCGACCTACAGGTTTAACCACTAAAGCTGAAGACTCATTGAATACACTCAAGTTTTCTAAAACTGCTGACGGTATTACAGTCAATAACCCATCTCCCTATCATGTGTCTTTTGTCAATCTTTATTTAGATGACAAAAAATTACCCAATGTGATGGCCCCTCCATTAACGCAGACAAAAATCGCAGACAGCTCTGGCGGTAGCTTGAGCTATCAAACAGTCAATGATTATGGTGGTTTAACGTCTAAAGTGAATTTAGAACTGAAGTAAGCATATGAATACTCTACATTTAACATCATCCAATACGTTACGTATAAGGAAAATTATTAAGCGATACCCGATGGGTATGGCGATAACGATGCTTATATCCGCAGTGATGGTGAGAGAGAGTCATGCTGAACAAGTGTTTAACCCTGAATTCCTGTCAGATGGGTTGCCTGACACACAAATCTCCGACTTAAGCAGATTTGATAAGTCCACCCATCAGTTACCTGGTGTGTATCGTGTCGATGTATATGTCAATGATCAATATGCATTTACACGTGATATTAATTTTATTGAGAGTGCTGACGCTCAGGATTCTACAGGCTTATTGCCTTGTTTAGACATCAAAACCTTAAAGGGTTTTGGTGTCAATATTGCCCAATATGAAGGCTTTGCAGATACCACTCAACAATGTGTAGATTTCACCTCGATTATTGAAGGTGCAACAACCCAATTCCACTTTGACAAACAAAAACTCAATATTAGTCTGCCACAAATATCGCTCATGAATCAGGTCAGAGGTTATATCTCACCAGATCAATGGGATGAAGGCATCAATGGTTTATTTCTCAATTATAATATCTCAGGTTATAACAACTCTAAAACAGATTCCAATAGCGCATTTTTACGTCTGGACAATGGACTCAATATTGGTGCATGGCAATTTAGACACTCTGGAAGTTGGAGCTATAACACTCACCAAGGCAAATCGTCAAACCAATGGAATGATTTAAGCACTTATGCGCAAACCATCGTAGCTCCTATCAAAAGTCAACTGATCATCGGGGATAGCACAACTTCAGGTGAGATTTTTGATAGCTTTGGTTACCGAGGTGTACATTTATCTACATCTGAAGCCATGTATCCAGATAGCCAGCAAGGCTATGCGCCCTCGATCCGTGGTGTTGCGAAAACCAATGCCAAAGTGGTCATTAAGCAAAATGGTTATGTGGTTCATCAAATCAACGTTGCGCCCGGTCCTTTTAAGATTGAAGACATCAGTACAGCATCTTTAAATGGTGACTTGGTCGTGACCATTGAAGAAAATGATGGCTCTCTACAAACCTTTAAAGTTCCATTCTCAACACTACCTATTTTACAACGTGAAGATCGCACCAAATATAGTGTTGCACTTGGTGAGTACCGCAGTGGGTTAAGAAACCAAGACAATCCATTTATTGCTCAAGCAACAGCAATCCATGGATTGAACAGTGGTATGACGGTTTACTCTGGTACTCAACTTTCCCAAAAATATAAAAGTTTTTTATTGGGTTTAGGCGCCAATCTTGGACACTATGGTGCTTTCTCGTTTGATATTACCCATGCAAACAGTGAGTTAGCAGATAAAAGTTCATCTAGTGGTCAATCATTACGCTTTTTATATTCAAAATCACTACTTGGTTCGGGTACCACGTTCCAGCTTTTAGGCTATCGTTATTCGACCAAAGGTTTCTATACCTTAAATGATGTCACCAATAAAAACATGAGTGGCTATAACACAGGTAAAGATCAAACTGATCTTCCTAATATTGAAGACTACTACAATTTAAATAATGCCAAAAAGGGTCGCTTCCAAGTCAATATTACCCATTCTCTAGGGGACTATGGCGCACTGTTTCTTTCAGGAAATCAACAAACTTACTGGAACACGGATAAAAAAGATGAGTGGTTACAGGCGGGTTATTCCAATGCATGGAAATCATTGAATTATTCTTTTGCTGTCAGCCGTAACAAATACTCTGCGCGTGACATTACTGACACCATGTATACCATGAACCTTTCTTTTCCTTTGGACAAAGTATTGGCAAAAGCCAAGTTTACTGACAATCCAATCCAGAATAGTTATGCCTCTGTTTCAAGTACCCGAAATTCGAATGGTGATGAAACCTATATGGCAGGCGTCAGTGGCACTTTGCTAAAAGACCGTAATTTAAGCTACAGCTTTAACCAAGGCAAAATCAGCCAACAAGGTGACATTGGTTCATTGAGTGTGACCTATAACGGCAGCTACGGAAATGTTGGTGCAGGTTATAGCTATGAAAAAGACTCTAATCAATTTACCTATAACGCATCAGGTGGCGTGCTTGCACATCGTGATGGGATTACCTTTGGTCAACCTTTAGGTTCAAGCTCTATCTTAGTCAAAGCATCTGGGGCAAAAGGTGTCAATATTGAAAATCATATTGGGGTCAAAACCGACTGGCGTGGTTATGCGATTGTGCCTTATGCCAATGAATATCGCTCTAACCGTGTCGCACTAAACGCGGACAGCTTTAGTAATAATCTGGAAATTCGTAACAACGTTGAACATGTCGTTCCAATTAAAGGCGCCATTGTTCGAGCAACCTTTGATACCAGTATCGGTGTCAGAGCTTTGGTGACCTTATCACGAGCAGGAAAACCTGTACCTTATGCCAGCAGTGTGATCGAAACAGACAGTTCTACCCGTAGCATGGTTGCCGATGACGGTCGAGTTTACTTAACAGGTTTACCACTTAAAGGCACCTTAGAAGCCTATTGGGGTGGAAACACAGGTGAAAAATGCAGCACGGCTTATGACATTTCTCAAATGGATCTGAGCAAACCTGTTATTCAATTTGATCTTGAATGTCAATAAGGAGTTGCACACAATGAAATTCAAAACTTTATTAATGATCTTCTTGTTGCTCAGCTCCACCCAATCCTTTGCACGACAATGTTGGAATGTAAAAGGATACTATGTAACCGACAAAGTTCACTATGACTTATCAAACACATTCTCTCAAACGAATAATGTCTTGGGACAAACAAAAGATCTACGTTTCAATTTTAACTCTGGTGTGAAAGCCGTATGTTCATCCGCTCCATTTCCAGGCAGCGCCAGTACAACCGTTCGTTCCTATGAAACAGATCAAGCGATTGCTCAAAGAGATGGTAATTTTCAATATATGTGGATTAATGAGTATTTACTAGGCGCTATGCAAATTTATGATAGTGCTGCTAGGTACTTTTATCCTCCTGTTCAAAAAACTATGGGGTGGGATCCTAATGTTGCTGACGGTAATCCCTTTGAAGTACGAGATTCAGATTTAACATTACGCCTTAAAGTGATCAAGCCCTTTGTTGGCAATATTTCGATTCCATCTAAAACCATGTTTACAGTTTATGTCACAACAGCAGCGAATGACCCACTCGTTTACCCTGTCTATACCATTAGTTATGGTGGACGAATCACTGCACCTCAATCTTGTACTGTTAACTCAGGAACTGTTTTAGATATTAAATTTGGTGACATTCTTGCCTCTGAATTTAACCAAGCAGGTGCAGGCAATAAACCCGCTTCTGTCGACCCACAAACCAGAAGTGTTTCAGTACAGTGTTCCAATATGAATGCTGCGGCAACACTGACTTTCCGTATTGAATCAGACAAGTCTCAAGGGGACATGTTGGTCTCTAACAATGATAATGTCGGCTTTAAAATTTCCGATTTTAACGACAAAATATTGATTCCAAACAATTTATCCAGTTTTTCTGAATTTCAGTTGAACCAAAACCAAACTGCGACAATTTCTTTTAAAGCATGGCCAGTCAGTGTAACAGGAAAAAAACCAGCCGTTGGACCATTTAGTTCCAGAGCATATATCCGGATTGACTTCCCCTAGGATTGGAATATGAAAAATCACACCACATACCTATCCAGTCCAATACAAGCGCTAAATGTAGCGCTTCAACAGCTTTCTTATACATCAGCGTTCAGTTCAAAACTTAATGTTTTAGCTCTTTATTCCTCAAAAATACTTAGACAAAGTATTTGTAATTTTTTTAGCAATTTAAGTGTCAAGCCATATACGATGAAATTCAAGTTTTTATTACTCACCCTGTTAGTACTCGGTTCAACCCAATCTTTTGCACGACAATGCTGGAATTCGAAAGGATATACTGTAGTCGATTCAATTAATTATGATTTATCCACCGCATTTGACCAAAACAATAATGCTGTGGGTCAAAGCAAAGACATTACTTTAAATTTCAATAAACCCATTCAAGCAATATGTGAAACGGCGTCCTTTCCTTATGGTTTGACAGTTCGTTCCTATATAACCAATGAGCCGATCGTTGAAAATACAAGTACTTTTAAATATCTACGTATCAACGACTATTTATTGGGTGCAATGAAAATTAATGACAGTGCAGTAAATACTTTTTATCCTCCTATAAAAAAAACTATGGGTTACGATCCAAACTCAGACAATGGCAACGCATTTTCAATCAGAGACTCTGACTTATTGCTACGCATCAAAGTGGTTAAACCTTTTGTAGGAAATGTTTCCATTCCATCAAAAACTATGTTTACAGTTTATGTAACCACTAGTGATACAGATCCACTTAGATACCCTGTGTATACCATTAGTTATAGTGGGCGAATTGTTGCACCGCAGTCTTGTACGATCGACTCAGGCAAGGTTTTAGACATTCAATTTGGTGACATTCTTGCTTCTGAATTTAACCAAGCAGGTGCAGGCAATAAACCTCATTCAATCAATCCTGAAACAAGAAGTGTATCAGTACAGTGTTCCAACATGAATGCTGCGGCAACACTCACCTTCCGTATTGAATCTGAAAAGTCTCAAGGAGATATGTTGGTCTCTAACAATGATGATGTCGGCTTTAAGATTTCAGACATGAGCGATAATATATTGATTCCAAACAATTTATTAAGCTTCTCCGAATTTAAACTCAATCAAAGTCAACAGGCGACACTATCTTTCAAAGCATGGCCAGTCAGCGTAACAGGGAAAAAACCTGCAGTTGGACCATTTAGTTCCAGAGCCTATATCCGAATTGACTTCCCTTAGGAGAAAAAAATGCAAACCATAAGCAAATATATGATATCTGTGCTAAGTATTTTTTACTTAGGTTGCGCTCAAACAACCTATGCACAAGACCTGAAATTAGATGCAATCAACCTTACCCTTTCAGTCAAGGTTACAGAAAAGACTTGTGGTGTATTAAGTACAGCACAAGATAAGAAAATAGAACTGGGAACCATCAGACTAGGCAAAGGCATGAATAAAGATGATCGTTCCCCACGTGTTCAGATTCCTTTTGATGTCAGCAGTTGTCCTGCAAATGGTCTTGTCACCATCACCTTTACAGGGACCAATGATACTGTCGATACTCAGTTACTTGCCATAGATAATGTGCCGAAAAAAGCCAAAAATGTTGCCATTGAAATTAGCGACAAAGATAAGAACAGGGTTGTATTGGGGACAAAAAGTAAGCCAATCACAGCCGATGCCAATGGAAATGCATCATTGATGTTTTATGCCAATTATATTGTGACTAAGGACACAGCAGAGCCTGGTATTGGCAATGCAAAGATGCAATTTTCTGTTCAATATGAATGAAAAAACATCATGCTTAAATTTTACCAACAAGTATATAATAACCACCCTTCAATTTTAGGAGCATGTATATGATTTAGAACAAATGAATAAATAATTTTAAATTTTAATCATATTTTATTTTTTGGTAAATCTAGTTGATTTTGCCAACAGAGCTACTTGTCAATTTTTTAGGCGATTATATTCAGTTTGTCTAAATTTGATGAGTCGCCTATCCCTACAAATTTTTCAGCATATTAAGCCCAATTTACGATCAAGTCAATTGGAAACTTGGAGAAATTATGAAGTCTTTTTTAAAAATTAAAAGCGTTCGTAATAGTTTAACACTTTTATTAGATGATTTTTGTAAAAAACATGGCTTAGATTCACCTAAAAGCTATAACAGTACATTTAATGATCATATTCCGTTTGGAGAATGGCTCAATAAAATCAAAGACATCAATGAACAATATTCCAAAGAAGGCTTAGGTTTAGAGATTGGCGCCATGGTTCAAGCCAAACACATTGGTATCGTGGCATACATTGCCCAGTCGTGCAATACATTCGCTGACTATATCGAAATACTCTCGAAGTATGAACGCTTATGGTTTAACTACATTCCTAAAAAAATTAATTTCGATGACGATTTTTTTTCAATTTCTTGGGAAAAACCAGCCTATGTTCAAGCAGGCTTATTTATAGAAGAAACGTCAATTGTTGAAGAGATGCAAGTTTCGATTATCTATCATCACTTACAACAATTGATGGATTCAGCAAAAAATGCATTCTATCGTCTCGAACTCGCAATTCCTGAACCTGAAAATATTGAAAAATATACTCAACTTTTTAACTGCCCTGTTTACTTCAATACAGAACAAACCAAAATTGTTTTTTCAAATACTTTATTAGACAGCAAACTTAAATGTTATGACCCGACACTGTTTGAAATTTTGTCAGATCATGCCAATATTTTACTTAAAAAAATGCCGAAACAAGATTCATTAATTGAATTGGTGAACTTGAGTGTGATCCAAGCGCTTGAGCATAACAATGTTCAGATTAATTTTGTTGCGCGATCATTAAATCTCAGCCCAAGGATGTTACAACGAGATTTAAGAGACCGAGGCTCATCTTTTAAATTAATCCTTGCCAATGCACGCAAAAATCTTGCGAAAAAGCACTTAAAAAATGAGAGGTTAGCGATCACTGAAATTGCTTTTTTATTGGCATATAAAGATCAAACCTCATTCAATCGTGCTTTTCGCGGATGGACAGGTTTCTCTCCTTCCGAATGGCGCAAGCGACATCTCGATAAGCGAATGTAATCTATAGTGAGTTGAAATTTAAATGAGGAAAATATCAGTTACTACGAAATGCTTGTCGTGGTTGATATTCATTTTTCGATTGAAGTAAATTTAAGTGCCTATTTTTAATCAAAATCATATTTCACCTCTATCTCTATAGTGCTCCCTCAACAAACTATCCCCCCAATAAACACGGTAATGAATAGATCTCTGAGATAAGCCAAAGCAAAACTCTTGCTCAATCGCTTATGTTGGTGAAAATTCAAACAATAATCATCTATGATTTACGTGTATGTACTTTATGTCATCATATTTAATACATGGTTTCTAAAAGCATTAAATCTAAATGCTGTAAACATATGCCAAGTGTTGACTTAGAACTGAACAACAAATTCAGTGATTAAATCATAGGCTTTAAAATCTGTATCCAACTCAGTAAGTGTAATAATTTTTATGCTTTAAATGCCAAGCAATCGTGCATAAGAGGGAAAGTTTCAGACTGATTTCTGCAATACATTAGAAAAAAATCTTGAGGATATTAAAGTGCTAAATGTATCAGCAGAAAAGCGTAAACTTAAACGAACGTATTTAAGAAAAGGCGACCCAAGTTTGGTGTTAATTTCAAGCTTCGTCACCCATGTAAAATATTTGGGTTGGAGCAATGAACGTATTAAAAAAATATTGGCTGATGCAAGAAGTCAAAACTACAACTATTTGTACTCAACATTAAAAAGAGCCATTGAATAATGGTAAATCCATCTACATATAAAAAATATTTAAATTACAATTGCTTCACTATAAAAAATAGTTTTCCAAATTTTAGTTTTTATTATCCTGTATTTTATTACCTTTTTCACATATCTGTATTTTGTTTACTTTTAGATCAATAGGAATATAAATAATTATATTATTTTTTATTTTTCAGTCATTAACATCGTATTAAAAATATTACACTTTCAAAAAAAATGTGACAGTATTCAAACAAAATTTCTACTTAATAGAAATTCTATTTTTAAAAATAATTAAAAAATAAACAAAATAAAATCACAAGATATTGATTTTTAATAATAAATATTAAATTACATTAAAGTAATATTTTTCGTCAAATACAAATAATCATCCAGAAACTACAAAGATATTTCACATAATTCAAACTACCATGAACCTACATTTATTTAACTGTGTCACTTTTTTTTAAAACAGTGAGACTAAATGTAGTTTATTGAAGTCAGTCAACCGAACTCAATAGATTAAAAAAATTGAAAATCAACCTTTCTAAAATAAATAGGTTTTACTATGAAATTGAGTCTATTAAAAATTGCAACTTTATCTGCTTTGGCTATTTCTGGATCAGCTTTTGCTGCCGATGCTGTAACAGTGAATGGCGGTACAGTTCACTTTACGGGTGAATTGGTAAATGCTGCATGCGCTGTGAGTACAGAATCTGCAAATCAAACTGTAGATTTAGGTCAATATCGTATTGCACGTTTAGAAGCAGCTGGTGACAAGACCACGCCAGTACCATTTCAAATCAAACTTGTAGACTGTGATCCGACAGTGCAAGCAACTGCTGCTGTCGCATTCTATGGTCAAGCTGAAACATCAAATCCAAACTTACTTACAGTTTCTGCTGGTTCAAATGCTACTAGTGCAACAAATGTCGGAATTGAAATTTCGGATGATACTTCAAAAATCTTAGGTGTGAGTGGCTCAAGCTTCTCTACACCAAAAAACCTTATTGCAGGTGATAACACTCTTCAATTTAGTGCACGTTATGTTGCAACAGGTAAATCTACACCTGGTCAAGCCAATGCTGATGCAACATTTGTTGTGAAATATGAGTAATTATTTACTTAAAAATTAATTATTTCCCAAGAGTAATTATAACGTACTAAACATAATGGGCTTATTCATCATGAAAAAATATATAACGCTGTTCGCTGGAATATTGGTTTGTTCTCATATTTATGCTGATAGTTATGTATTTGGTGGACGGGCTCATTTTCGTGGGGTTCTAGTCCATGAAAGTTGTGCTATTTCTGTAGAAAAAAATAGACTGACGACGAAAACTCCACACATCCCTGTTCAAATTCATTTTTCGTTTTGTCCCATGAGCATCTACGATAATCTTGCGATCGGTTTATCTGAACCAAACAAACATACACAAGAAATTTTCTTTACAACGCCTCAAGCAAAAAATGATTTTGATAAAGAAATTAATATTCAAGGCTACGAGTATATCAGCATAGGGCAACGGCTTATTCAATATATTACTTTGCCTAAAGATGATCAAAATATTAAAGAAAAGAGCATAAATCTTTTTATTAATCATAACTTTGAAAATACTCTCGCACAATCACAGCATATTTTAATTTCTGTATTTTATCCATAAATGAATTCTAAGGGTCTATATGAACTTCAACTTATTAAAAAAAGGTATTCTGAATATAACCTTAGTCTGCTTGTCTTCTACAGGTTTTGCCAATACTGATGGTTTAGGCGGAATATCTCTTGGATCGACACGCGTAATTTATCCAGTGGATTCAAAACAAGTTTCACTTCCTATTCTCAATAGTAATGATAAAGGGCGCTTTTTAATTAATGCATGGGTTGAAGATCATAATGACAAGAAATCTAAAGATTTTCTTATTACTCCACCTTTATTTGTAGCAGAAGCAAAAACTGAAAACACACTCAGAATTATTAATATAGAGACTTCAGATTTGCCTCAAGATCGCGAGTCTGTATTTTGGATCAATGTGAAGGCAATACCATCGATTGATAAGTCGACATTAGCAGATAAGAACATTTTACAGCTTGCTGTATTATCTCGAATCAAGCTTTTTGTTCGTCCAACAAATTTAAAAACAAAACCTGAAGCCAGCTTAGAAACACTTAAATTCTCAAAAACTGCAGAGAGCATAATCGTCAATAATCCTTCGCCCTACCATGTCTCTTTTGTCAACCTTTATTTAGATGGTGAGAAGCTCCCTAATATTATGGCGATGCCATTTGCAGAAACAAAAATTTCGAGCACTTCGGGAATCAACTTAAGTTATCAAACCGTTAATGATTATGGTGGTTTAACACCTAAAGTCGATTTAACACTGAAGTAATCGCCATGAATAATTTATTTTCAATACCATACAACAGTGTATGTATAAGCAAAAATATTTCACGCTATCCATTTGGGATTGTTGTGACAATGCTTATTTCAATCATTACAATCAGAGCTAATCATGCTGAGGAAGTATTTAACTCCGCATTTTTAACAGATAATTTATCCAATACTCAAATTTCTGATTTAACCCGATTTGAAAAATCATCGCATCAACTACCTGGTCTTTATCGAGTCGACGTATATGTCAATGATCAATATATGTTTACTCGTGATATCAACTTTATTGAAAAGCCAAACACTCAGGACACTACGGGACTATTTCCTTGTTTAGACACGAAAACTTTACAAGGTTTTGGCGTAAATATAGCTCAATATGAGCAATTGTCTACAAATAAACAGTGTACTGACTTTAGCACGATCATTGAGGGTGCAAATAGCCAATTTCAGTTTGATAAACAAAAATTGATGATTAGCATACCTCAAGCAGCATTAAGCAATCAGATTCGTGGTTATATTCCTCCAGATCAATGGGATGAAGGAATCAATGGCTTATTTACCAACTACAGTCTTTCTGGTTATGACAACTCAAAAACGGATACCAACAGTCTTTTTTTACGTTTAGACAGTGGCATAAATCTTGGATCATGGCAATTGAGGCACTCAAGTAGCTGGAACTATAACACCTACAAAGAAAAAACATACAATCAATGGAATAATTTAAATACCTATCTACAAAAAACGATTATTCCATTAAAAAGCCAATTAATTATTGGAGATGGTTCAACAAATGGTGAGATTTTTGACAGCTTTGGTTACCGTGGCGTGCATTTATCAACATCGAGTGCGATGTATCCAGACAGCCAACAAGGCTATGCTCCAACTATACGTGGTGTAGCCAAAACCAATGCTAAAGTGGTGATCAAGCAAAATGGCTATGTGATCCATCAAATTAATGTGGCGCCTGGACCCTTTCATATCCAAGATTTAAATCCTACCTCGATGAGTGGCGACCTTCTGGTCACTATTGAAGAAAACGATGGCTCAATTCAAAGCTTTGTTGTTCCCTATTCCACACTCCCAGTCCTACAACGTGAAGGTCGAACCAAATACAGTGTTGTTTTTGGTGAATACCGCAGTGGTAGAGATTCTCAAGATAATCCTTCCGTGGTGCAGGCAACTGCGATTCACGGACTGAAAAATGGAATCTCTGTGTATGCAGGAACACAATTTTCTCAAAAATATAAGAGCGCACTTATAGGTTTAGGCGCAAATCTTGGAAATTATGGTGCATTATCTTTTGATGTGACTCATGCAGATAGTGAATTAGCGGATCAGTCTACACACAGTGGGCAATCATTACGCTTTTTATATTCAAAATCGCTTTTAAGTTCTGGTACGACTTTTCAACTTCTTGGTTATCGCTACTCAACTAAGGGCTTTTATACCTTGAATGATGTTAGCTATAACAATATGAGCGGTTATGAACTTTCTGAAACGCACGATGGCAATCAAGCCAATACACCAATCATTACAGATTATTACAACTTATATAATCCGAAAAAAGGGCGGCTAGAAGTCAATATTTCTCATTCTTTAGGTAACTATGGCTCACTGTTTGTCTCAGGAAATCAACAAACCTATTGGAATACCAATAAGAAGAATGAATGGGCGCAAGCAGGCTATGCTAACTCGTGGAAAGGATTAAATTATTCATTTTCAATCAGTCGTAACAAATATTCAGAAATTAATCAAACTGACACCATGTATGCCATGAATATTTCCTTCCCTCTGGACAAATTATGGCCTAAAGCAAACTTCCAAAATAGTCCTGTGAATAATGCTTATAGTACTTTTTCAACTACTCAAAACTCGAATGGTCATGAATCTTACTTAACGGGTTTAAGTGGAACGTTACTCAAAGACCGAAATTTAAGTTATAGCATCAACCAAGGTCATGTCAGTAACCAAGGAAGTATCGGTTCAGTCAGTTTAAATTATGAGGGTCGGTACGGCAGCATTGGTGCTGGCTATAACTATGATCAAAACTCAAATCAATTTACCTATAACGCTTCAGGTGGTGTGCTTGCCCATCGTGATGGTATTACTTTTGGTCAACCCTTAGGTGCTACCTCAATTTTGGTCAAAGCACCGGGCGCAAAAGGGGTCAACATCGAAAATTATATTGGTGTGAAAACAGATTGGCGTGGCTATGCGATTGTTCCTTATGCCACTGAATACCGTGCCAATCGTGTTGCACTCAACTCAAATAGCTTCAGCAATAATCTTGAAATCAGTAATAACGTCGAAAATGTAGTACCTATTCAAGGTGCTATTGTCCGAGCAACCTTCGACACCAGTATTGGGATGAGAGCACTGATTACGTTAACTCATAATGGCAAGTTTTTACCTTACGCAAGTAGCGTAGCTGAAATAGAAAGTTCAGCTCGAAGCATGGTCGGAGATGATGGTCGGGTCTATTTAACTGGGCTCCCGCTTAAAGGCACATTAGAAGTGAATTGGAATGAAACTGATGGAGGAAAGTGTGTGGCTAATTACGATATTTCAGAAATGGACTTAACCAAACCCGTTATTCAATTTGACCTTGAATGTAAATAAGGAGAGTGTATATGAAAGTTAAGCTTTTAATCTCTTCCCTATTATTACTTGGTTCTACCCAGTGTTTTGCAATTTCATGCTGGAATAGTAAAGGGCAAGGCGTTGTGGATGAAGTTTTCTATGATCTTTCCAATAGCTTCAGTAGTTCCAATAATGCTGTTGGACAAATTGTAGAAATCAGAAAAAACTTCTCGGCACAAGTATATGCAGTATGTGAACCCCATAGTTCAGGTATCAGTGGTAATCGAACTAAGCGTAGTTATGTTACAGATTTGCCAATTGTTGAAACAATCGGACGTTATCAATATCTACCTATTAATGATTATTTGGTCGGTGCAATGAAAATTACTGATAGTATCGCTGGTGATTTTTATCCGCCAGCAAATTATGTACAGATGGGCTATGACGCCAATGTCAGTACAGGCAGACCTTTTGGAGTTAGGGATTCAAACTTTACCTTTAGGCTTAAAGTGATCAAGCCATTTATTGACTTTGTCCCTATTCCTAAAAAGACCATGTTTACCGTATATGTCTCAATAGGCACAGGCGATCCATTAACTTTTCCTGTTTATACAGTGAGTTACAGCGGTTCTGTCAATGTACCTCAAAGTTGTAAAATTGGGACAAGTGAAATTGTAGAAATTCCTTTTGGCGATATCCCAGCAGTTGCATTTAGTAATGCAGGACCTGGAAATAAACCAAGCAATGTCAAGGTAGAAACACGGACACTAGGAATTCAATGCACCAATATCAATGCACAAGCCATGCTGACACTTCGAATTGAAGCAGAAAGAGCGAACGGAAATATAATGATTTCAGATAATCCAGATATTGGATTTCAGATGGCAGATCAAAACAATAACATTTTGACTCCCAATAATATTAACAGTGTCATTCCCTTTAATCTGCAGCAACAACCTGCCAACGTAACCATTAAAGCTTGGCCTATCAGTTTAACAGGCAAAACACCTCAAGTTGGACCTTTTAAATCAAGAGGTTATCTCCGAGTAGATTTTGAGTAGAAAAAATGAAAAATATAGTAGCGTTTATGGTGATTTTTTGTTCCAGCATTCATCAACACTCTAATGCTCAAGATTCCAGCGTTGAATTAGGGCGTGTAAACATTGAACTTTCTGGCAATGTAACGACTGTAACTTGCGGTGTCTTAAATTCTGAGCAAGATAAATATATTCATCTTGGCACAATTGCAACCAAAGATTTACCGTCTGTTGGCAGTCAATCCAAAGCCATCCCAATTCCTTTTGAAATGAGTAATTGCCCTCCAAATGGAAGCGTGACGATTACTTTTGAGGGGGTGCGTGATTCTGATAATGCTGAACTGCTTGCCATCGATGATTTGGTAAATAAAGCCGAGAATATTGCAATAGAAATTAGAGATCAAAACAAGAAACGCTTAGCTTTGGGCAAAAAAAGTGAAGAATTCATCGTAGACAGTAACGGTAAGGTTTCTACACTATTTTATGCTAATTATATCGTAACCAAAGCGCAAGCAAAAGCAGGGCTAGCGAATGCAAACGCTCAATTTTCTATAGAGTATCAATGAGAGAACATTATGATGAATCTACGTAAATTAATATTATAGTAAATCAGTAAAAACCAGAATAAACCCAGTTAAAACAAAAACTTAGGATTTATTCTAAACTTAAAAACTTAACACACTAAATGGACTGATTTTCTTAAAAAGCAATTTGTCTTTTTATTTGTTTTGCCTCTGTAATCAAAAAACAAAAGTTAAAATTTACCCCTAATGATTTTAAATCAAATTAACAAGTATGTCAAATTAAAGTAATTGGAGGAGTGATGAAATCATTTTTAAAAACCAAAAGTGTAACAACAAGTTTAGCGGGCTTATTAGATGAATTTTGCAAAAAAAATCATCTAATATCACCTAAAAAGACTCAAAGTAGTTTGAATGATCACATTACTTTTGGAGAATGGTTGAAGAAAATCAAAACCATTGATAAGCAGTATCCTCATGAAGGTTTAGGGTTGGATATGGGTAGATTATTTCAACCTAATCATATCGGTGTCGTTGCTTATATTGCACAATCCAGCAATACGCTATCAGACTACATTCAAATCTTACCTAAATATGAAAAACTTTGGTTCAATTATCTTCCCAAAAAAATTCGTGTTGAAACCGATACTTTTTCAATATCGTGGGAAAAACCCTCCTACTTACAAGCAGGTATTTATATTCAAGAAAGCAAGGTTGTTGAAGAAATGCATGTAGCAATCATCTATCAACAATTCAAACAACTTCTGGACGATGAAGAAAATATTTTCCTGAGCTTAGAACTAGCGATACCCGAGCCGAAAGATTTGGAAAAATATATGCGATATTTTAAGTGCCCCATCCAATTTAATACTGAACAAACTAAAATTATTTTGTCCAGTTCTCTTCTGCATATTCCATTTAAAAGTCATGACCCCAATCTTTTGACAATTCTGACTAACCATGCCAATACATTACTCAAAAAAATGCCGAAACAAGATTCATTAAGAGAACTTGTCAATTTGAGTATTTTACGAGCTTTAGAAAGTAGTGATGTTAAAATTCAAACAATTGCTAAGTCTTTAAATACCTCACCTAGACTATTGCAAATTGATTTAAAGAAGAATGGATTATCCTTTAGAAATATTTTAAACAGTATCCGTCAAAGTTTGGCAAAGAAATATCTGAAAAATTGTAGCCTACTGATTGTCGACATCGCATTTTTACTCGGCTATAAAGATCAAACCTCTTTTAATCGAGCCTTTAAGGCTTGGACTGGAATATCACCTTCAGAATGGAGAAAACGTCATATCGATAAAAATATGAATGCAATAAATCCTAAATTTTGTTCTTATACGGAATGATCAAAGTATATGATTTATAACTAGTTTAATTTAATCTTGAAAGCGCTTTCACTAGATCAAATCACAATTTCACAACTACTGAATATCTTGAATATAGATCCATACAAAAAGTGTATGAGGCAATTTTTCATACAAGATAATGAGACTAACTATGTTTGTTTAAAAACATAATTTTCCGCTAAGTATTATATTTTCTTGATAATATTAGGAATCATTAAGCTTATTATTTGAATTATTTTTACTTCTCTCCAAAAATCACCTTTGGATTTCATATTTGCAAATATTTTTACCATATTAAACAATATATTGATATAAATTCTCCTCCAACTCATAAATGCTAAACATCTCTATAAAAAAACTCATTTTGTTAAAAATGACAAGAAATCATGTGCAATATGGAAAGTCTATTGCTCTTTTTTTAAATAAAATTATTAAAAAATGGAGGTATAAAGTTTTGCTAAAAAAAGTAACCAAACAAAAACTGAAACGTACCTATCTACGAAAAGGTGATCATAGTCTAGTCTTGATTGCAAGCTTTCTGACGCATGTTAAATATTTAGGTTGGAGTGATGAGCAAATTAAGGAAACATTACAAGATGCAAGAAGTAAAGACTATGAATATTTATATGAAACATTAAAAAGAGCTGTAGAAGTACAATAAGGACTAAGCTACAGCTCTTAGATTTTTATACTATTATTAAAATAAATAGCTACATTAAATTAAAAGTAAAATCATCATTCAACTTATAAATCCAGTACTAATCTCCGACCTTTGGCACGAGAAACGCAGATCATCATCGACTGTTGAGAAGACTTTTCATCATCGCTCAAATACTGATCAAAATGTTCTGCTTCACCCTCAATAATTGTAGTTTCACAAGTCCCACAAACCCCTTCACGGCAGAGACATTCCACATCAATATTTAATGCTTCAATGGCTTGTAGAATCGTTTGATTGCCTTGTACTTCAACTTCCTGATTAGATTTCGCCAGTACCACCGTAAAAGCTTCACCCTCTTCAGGCACAGTTGAAGCAAATTGTTCCCAATGAATATATTCATCACGATAACGATGAAAATTACAACGATCAATCACAGCATCAATCATCGGCTTAGGTCCACATACATATATATGTGTTGCTTTAGGTTGTGATGCGATCAGTTGATCGAGGTCAAGGCTTTTGCCTTCTGAGTCGACATAGCTAAAAATATGTGCTGAATGTTTTTGTTTAAGTTCTTCTAATAATGCTGCATGTTCTGGTGAACGAAAAGCATAATGCAACTCGTAGTCTGCGCCACGCGCCGCCAGCTCCTCCATTTGAGGTACAAACGGCGTAATACCGATCCCACCAGCAATTAAAATATGCTTGCTACCATTTTCAGCCAGAGGAAATAGATTTTTAGGCTCAGAAATGACGATTTCACACCCTTCTAGACACTGATCATGCATATACACTGATCCGCCTTTGCCTTCGACATCCTTACGCACACAGACCTGATAAGTCGAGAGATCTTCAGCACAACTCATCAGTGAATAAGCATTGGAAAGCTGATCATTCATTTTCACAATGATATGGCTACCGCCATTGAATTGAGGGAAATTTTGTCCATCCTGACGTTTAAATGTAAATCGTTTGATCAATGGGGTGAGTTGTTCTACTCGAGTAACCACTGATGGAAACATTTCATAATGACTTGCCATGTCTAAATCCTCTTTACCACATGCTGCTTCATACAAGCATTTCTTAATTTTAAGCGCAGATTTCAGGCTGGCTAATCTTCACTGATCGACCAACCTGTGTTGTTGCTATAAGCCTAAACACATATATTTAATGGTCATGAATTCTTCTAAACCATATTTTGAACCTTCGCGCCCCACACCCGATTGTTTAACACCACCAAACGGAACGACTTCATTGGAAATTGCGGTGGAGTTCATTCCCACCATGCCATATTCGAGTTGTTCAGCTACGCGCCAAATTCTCGAAATATTTTCACTGTAGACATAAGCCGCTAAACCAAAAATCGTATCATTGGCTTGTGCAACGACATCTGCTTCTTCACTGAAGCGAATCAGTGGTGCAACAGGTCCAAAGATTTCCTCTTGTACGATTTCCATCTGCTGATTTACACCAGTTAAAACCGTGGGTTCAAAGAATGTTTGCCCCAATGCATGCGGTTTACCGCCACAAGCCACTTGCGCCCCTTTTTCACAGGCATCATCAATCAATTGCTGGGCTTTTACGACCGCTTTTTCATTGATTAAAGGACCAATCTGTACGTTTGCTTCAAGACCATTGCCAATTTTGAATTTTTGCACTTCTTGCACAAACTTTTCAGTAAATGCCTGATAAATCTTGTCATGCACATAAATACGATTGGCACAAACACACGTTTGTCCAGCATTACGGAATTTAGCAAAAATCGCACCTTGAACAGCTTTATCGAGGTCAGCATCATCAAAAATGATTAACGGTGCATTTCCACCCAATTCCAATGCCAGTTTTTTAATGGTGCTTGAACATTGCTGCATCAATAAACGACCGACAGGCGTAGACCCTGTAAATGTTAATTTTTTAACTTTTTCATGACTGGTAAATACCGCACCTATTTCTTGTGATTTACCGGTTACAACATTGATTACACCAGCAGGAATACCTACCATTTCAGCTAACTTCGCCAAGGCTAAAGCACTGTATGGTGTTTCATTGGCGGGTTTAATCACAATGCTACAGCCTGCTGCTAAAGCAGGAGCTGCTTTACGGGTAATCATCGCAATCGGAAAGTTCCAAGGTGTAATTGCAGCAACAACACCGACAGGCTCTTTACTGATGATAAAACGTTGTTGATTGTTGGTGGTTGGAATTACATCACCATAAACACGTTTTCCCTCTTCAGCAAACCATTGGATAAATGAAGCCGCATATTTCACTTCACCCAATGCTTCAGCCAAAGGTTTACCCTGTTCAACCGTCATGATATATGCCAGCTCATCTGCATTCGCCAACACCAACTGATACCAAGCAAGCAATAAATCCGCACGTTGCTGTGCAGTTAACGCTTTCCATGAAGCCAATGCTTGATAAGCAACTTCAATGGCTTGTGTTGCTTCAGCTGTTCCCATATTCGGAATCACACCAATTTCTTCACCTGTTGCTGGATTGGTTACAGGTACAGTGTCATGAGATTGAGCATCGATCCATTGACCATTGACCAATCCACGTTGTTGAAATAACTGACGACCTTGCAAACTTGTCATGTCATGATCCTATAAAGTGACAAGAAGGTACGGCTAGATTTGCCGCACCTCTAAATTGATGAATTACTGATGGTATTGCGCAACCAGATTTTGGAAATATGCAATACCATGTTCGCTGATACCTGAACGTTGTCTATCAGTCATAATACGACCTTGACCACGATATCCCCGTGATTTCAACCCACGTTGCACACTTTCAACCAGATTTAAATCTTCAGGACGGAATACATTACGATACCATTCAATCAAATCTTTCTGATCTTGAGTGAGTTCTTCATTGGTAAAGTAAATGTCATAATGTTGTAAGGTCGTTTCAGCATCAACAGGAAATTCATAAATCACTGTCATAAAATTGCTACCTGGTGGAACATTAAACATGGTGCATGGCCACGTCCAAAAACCACTGAAGGTTGGGTCTTGAACAGATGGATCTAATTTGAATGATTTTTCTGAAGAACGTGCATAACCGTATTGTAAAGTCCAGTTTTGATGTGTGGTGTGCCAATATTTATCGACTTGCACTGAATCTGCAAAACCAGGATGCGCAGGACCACAGTGATAACATTCCATATAGTTATCAACGATCACTTTCCAGTTTGCTGGTGTTTCAGTGACAAAACGTGCTGCAAGTTTTAAATCTTTGATGACTGCACAGCTTTCATTGAGCTTTTGGGCAAATTCAGGTAACTGATCTTCTACACAAGTTGCATTTTCATCCATATTGATAAAAATAAAACCTGCATATTCTTCCACCTTTAACGGCACCATACTTGAGTTTTGTTTATCAAATGACTCAACATGGTCACAGTTACGTGCCAAAGCCAAGCTACCATCTAACTTAAATGTCCATGCATGGTATGGACAGGTAATCACGTTTTTTGCTTTACCACTGCCACTGAGCAACTCATGACCACGATGTGGGCATACATTATAGAAAGCGCGTAAAATATTATCTTTACCACGGATCACAATGATGTTTTCACCAATCACCTTGCGGGTAATATAATCATTGGCTTGTGCAACTTCACTGCCATGTGCCACACAAATCCAGCTTTTTGCAAAAATTTCTTCTTTCTCACGTTCAAAAACTTGTGAAGATGTATAGAACACTTTTGGGAAGGTCCATGCTACATCTGGGTTTGAGCAGAAATCTTCGGGTAATTTTTCAACTGCATTCATGGTTTTACTCCATTAAACTCTTTTGTCCTAACGACCGTTTCATTAAAAATTGGCTGATGCCCAAATCAATTGAGCATTTGCTTTATTGAACTCAGCATCTGCTGATATAAATCCTGTACGACTGGGCAATCACGAACTAAGCGTAGACTGCCATGTAGCAATCCCTTTCCAAGATAAAATTCCGTTTCGATATTGGCTTGTTTTAAGCTGTCAGCAAAAATACGTCCTTCATCACTTAAAGGGTCATACTCTGCTACAGCAATAAAACTCGCTGGCATACCAGAAAAATCCTGAGCGAACAACGGCGATAAACGTAAGTCTTGCCAATCATTTTCATTGGGTGCATAAGCTGTTAAGTAATAACGCATGTCTACTACGCTCAGTAACGGTGCTTGTCGATGCCGCAGGCAAGATTCGCTATCAAACTGGGTGGTTAGACTTGGATAAATCAGTACAAGACCACATGCTTGATTTGCCGTATGTTGTAACTGAACTGCCAGTGACGCCGCTAAATTACCACCTGCACTATCTCCTGCTAATACGATTTGATCTGGATTAATACTCCATTCAATCGCATGTTGTTTAAGCCAGAGGTAAACCGTTTCACAGTCTTCATAAGCTGCTGGAAAGTGATATTCAGGCGCTAATCGGTAATCGATACTCAGTACCACAACATTGAGATCACGACACAGATAACGGGTGATAAATTCATGTGAATCTAAATTTCCCACCATCCAACCACCGCCATGAATATAAACAACGCATGACCACCCTTTTTCTGGTGCTTCACCAAGTGGGTAATACAATCGAACATTCACTGGATGCGTGATATGCGGTACGACTCTATCTTCAATATTGACTGTGCCATCTCTTGGCAAAGTGTAGTGTAAACACATCGCATCATAGGCAGCACGTATTGAATCAATATCCTGATCCGCAGGTGAATAAATACTGCTCCAATATACTAAGCTTTGCATTTCTTCACTTAATTCATAGTTCATGTTCGATTGTGCTGTCATGACAATTCCTTTTGACTTGCCTTATCTGCAATCGGCTCAATGGCAACATCAATATGCATATGCTTATTGGCTTCTGTATGATCCAATGATTGCAATTCATTAAAGCTACTTTGCTCAATCAGATGTGATGGAATCTTTGAATAATCCTCAATCAACCATTTCACTAAGCCATACGTCTGTATCAGAATAATCACGATAAAAGGCAAGGCGGTCACAATCGTTGCCGTTTTCATAGTGTCTAAAGGTGCTTTAGAAAAAATCATCGCAATGGGTACCAAGGTCAGCATCAAGCACCAGAATAACCGAGCATTTGGTGATGGATCTTGTCCTTCACTTAAGCCACGTGTACAGGTTGCCGAGACGGCATAACCAACCGCATCCATATGCGCTGCAAGGAAAATCACCATAATGCCGAGGAAGATCCACATCATCAGCTTGCCTGCTGGTAAAAGACCCAACAGTTGACTGATCGCAACTTCACCGCCTTGCTGACTCAAGACTTGGGGAACATTCACCATGCCATGAATAAAGTTATATACACTGTAGTTTTCAAATACACCGAAGATGAACCATAAACCAACGCTACCACCTATCACCATGGCAAGAATCACTTCTTTAATGGTGCGTCCTTTTGAAACTCGGGTAACAAAAAGTGCGACACCCGGTGCATAAGAAATCCACCACAACCAATAGAAAACCGTCCATTCACGGGTGAACTTTCCATCGCCCATCGGGTCTGTAAATAAACTCATATCAACAAAGTTGGTTGCCATAAGACCAAAACTCATCAATGAATTATTCATAATGAATTGGGTCGGTCCAAAGCACAGGACATAGATTGCGAACAGTACCACACCCAGACAAACCATATGGCTGAGACGCTGCATCCCTTTGTCCATACCGACATAAGAACTCAAGGCAAATAAAATCGATACCGCAAAAATGATGACGACCTTGGTCATAAAGGTATTTGGAATACCGGTTAGCTGCGACAAAATATTGGTAAAGGTCACTGCGGTCAGTACCAATGAAATGGTTAAGGCACCAAACATACACAGCAAGAACATTAAATCAACCAAACGTCCAACGGGTCCTGTTGACTTAAACCCTGTGACCGCCTCTATCATCGAAGCCAAGCTCAAGCCTTTATTCTTTCTCACATGATAGCTATAGCACAGTGAAATAGACGCAAGTGCATAGATCGACCATGCGCTTAAACCAGAGTGAAAGAATGAATATGCCACACTGTATTTGAGTGCTTCGGCAGATTCGGGTGCTAAATTTAAGCCCGGGGTTTGGTAATAATATGCCCAGTCCAAAAAGCCCCAATACAATGTCGAAGAACCAATGCCCGATAAAATGAACATAAAAATCCACGACATGGTGCTGTATTCAGGTTTTCCCTCTCCCAACTTGATTTTGCCGTATTTACTAAATGCCAAACCAAAGGTAAAAATAATTGATAAAAAAGCAAATAAAAGCACCGGTGTGGTAAATACCGAAGTCGTCCAGTGCATCCATTTAGAAGCCAATTCTATTGATTCAGATGAGTAGATCGCTAAACCAGCCACCGAAATAAATACAACGGCAAGACTGGTTATAGCTAAGGTCTTATCTGTATAGAGTTTTGTATTTTGATTATCCATATCTATTCAATCCATCTTGGATTTTGATCATTCCATATGGTGGTTATTCCATAGCGAATAAATCCATTTTCTCGTGAGTTACAAATGATGCAATGGCATCTCCAACTTGATAAGTTTTTGCAGTTCCGCCAACATCCGGCGTTTTAGGTCCATGAACCAAGATATGTTCAATCGCCTGCATAATGTCTTGCCCTGCCTGAATCACCTGTTCATCCCCATCTGCCAAGAAATCCAACATCATGGCACCTGACCAAATTGCAGCGATCGGGTTGGCAATTTGCTGACCAAAAATATCTGGAGCAGAACCATGTACAGGCTCAAACAATGACGGGAACTTACGTTCAGGATTGAGATTTGCAGATGCTGCTAAACCAATCGTTCCTGTACAAGCAGGTCCCAAATCAGACAAAATATCGCCAAACAAATTCGATGCAACCACTACATCAAAACGTTCAGGCTGTAGTACAAATCGGGCAGCTAAAATATCAACATGTTGTTTATCTGCTTTGATTTGCGGATATTGTTTTGCCATTTCATCCACACGTTCGTCCCAATATGGCATGCTGACAGCAATTCCATTGGACTTGGTTGCAGCTGTGATCTTTTGAGCATCACGTTGACTGGCAAATTCAAATGCATATTTCAAAATGCGATCTACCCCATGACGAGTAAATACCGCTTCCTGTAATACGAACTCTCGATCAGTGCCTTCAAAAGCTTTGCCACCTATTGCGGAATATTCGCCTTCACTGTTTTCACGCACCACATAAAAATCAATATCACCTGGCTGTTTACCTGCAAGTGGGCATTTCACCCCTGGCATTAATCGAACTGGGCGTAAATTCACATATTGATCAAAACGACGGCGGAACTGCAGCAATGAGCCCCAAAGTGAAATATGATCGGGTACTTTTTCAGGCCAACCTACAGCACCAAAGAAGATTGCATCATATTGCTGTAAAACCTCAAACCAGTTATCCGGCATCATTTTGCCGTGTTCAAGGTAATAATCGCAGCTTGCCCAATCAAAGGTATCCATTTGAAGTTCAATACCATATTTATCAGCTGCTGCCTTTACAACCTTGATTCCTTCTGGTAGAACTTCTAAACCAATCCCATCACCTGCAATCGTGGCAACTTTATACTTTTTTGCCATAACGCTCCCTTACACCTTTGGTTAATATCCTTAGATGTAAACATGCTGTTTTCAGCAAAAATGATCAATAAGAAAACTATCACCCCAATGGACACGGATCGTGAATAATCTACCTAACCTATCGGATTTAAAGGTTTTTTGCACAGTCGCAAAACGTAAGAGTTTTGTCGATTCTGCGGATGAGCTTGGCGTTTCGCCTGCTTTTATTAGTAAGCGGATCAACATTTTAGAGACCAATTTAAATTGTAAATTGTTTCATAGAAGTACACGCCATGTCAGTTTGACGGAAGATGGCAAACTTATACTCGATCGTGTTGCGCATATTTTGGACGAGTTTGATGAGATTAGTGAACTGGTCAATAACCCATTAAGTACGCCAACAGGACATCTGGATATTGTCAGCAGCTTTGGGTTTGGTCGAAAACATGTGGCGCCCATCTTGTCAAAACTGATGACCATGTATCCAAAACTGGAGATACAGTTTGATACCATTGATAATACTAAGGATCTGATTCAACACAGTATTGATTTGGATATTCGTATTGGTAACGAAATTGCACCCAATATGATTGCAAAAAAACTGGTGCCTAATTTTCGAATTTTTTGTGCTGCACCCAGTTATATCCTTAAAAATGGTGCGCCTGAAAATTTAGAAGATTTACGGCATCATGACTGCTTAACCATTAGTGAGCGTGATCAATCCTCTGTATTATGGAAATTACGTCACGCATCAGAAGATATGTCGGTACATGTTACACCGCGCTTTATTTCAAACAATGGGGAAATTATTCATCAGCTTGCTGTAGAAGGTCACGGGATTATTTTACGTTCAATTTGGGATGTTGCCGATGAATTGATTAGTGGACAGTTACAACACATTCTTCCAGAATATTGGCAAGATGCAGATGTATGGGCAGTCTATCCATCACGTTTGAAAAGTTCATCCAAATTACAAACCTGTATTTTGTTTATTCAAAATGAATTATTGAATCGTTTGCAACATATCCAAAACCTATCACGAGGACAGTTGATTCAACCTGTAGAATCTGTTCAACACAGCGCTGAGAAGGTATTTTTATAGGTATGCTTAGATTTTTGTTTTTTTAAATATCATCAATCATCAGCTTGATAAAACTGATGATCTACTGACGCTTAAACTATGAGCACAACGATATTTGGTCTAATTTTACTGGCAGCAGTATTTCATGCAACATGGAATGCGATTGTCAAAGCGGGCTCAAATAAGTTCTTAACCACCGTACTGGTTACTACATCAGCAGCAGTTTTAGCCATGCTATTGCTGCCCTTTTTTCCGATGCCCAACAGTGCAAGCTGGGTTTATATTTTAGCATCTACAGTGATACAAATTGTCTATTTTGGTATGGTCGCAAAAATCTATCATATCGCAGACATGGGACTGACCTACCCGTTAATGCGAGGTACTGCACCGCTTATCGTTGCTGTTTTAGGGACATTGTTGCTGGATGAAAAGCTCGAATTCTATGCATGGCTTGGTATCATCACGATTTCCATCGGCATTTTATCCATGATCTTCGCTGCACCTAAAAAGGGACGAAAAGGGATTGGTTTAGCCTTGTTAAATACAATCTTGATTGCGAGTTATACCTTGGTGGATGGACATGGGATTCGCCTTTCTGGATCAGCTATTTCTTATATCTTATGGAGTTTTGTACTTTCTGGACTGATTTTTTTTATTTTTGCCTTAAAAATGCAGTATCGACAGATGGGGAATTATTTCCGTTTAAATTGGCATCTTGGTTTAATCGGTGGAATCGGTTCATTTTTCTCTTATGGTCTCGCCTTGTGGGCAATGACACTCGCACCTGTTGCCATCGTTGCCGCATTGCGTGAAACTTCAATTTTATTTGCGACTTTAATTGCGATTTTCATTTTAAAAGAACGTGCTACGATCACCCGAATTCTATCATCCTGTATTATTTTAATCGGTGCACTAATTTTGAGAGTTAGCTAACGCTTGATCACCAACAGCTCATTCCCAAATAGGCATCAATTAAACATCACTCTCTTTAAACCTCAGTTCAATTAAAAAGCCAGCTTATTTGGATAAAGCTGGCCCAATGGTCATGCTTTGTTTAGAAATAATAGCCTAGTGATAAATAAAACAATTTATTCCACTGATTACTTTCTCCCTGTGCAAGACCGTTTGCACCGCCTCCAGTCATCGGATCATTGCGACTCCAAATATATTCGCCCTGAATGCCAATTGCTTTGTAGTTAAAATACACCCCAGCGGTGAGTCGATCTGAATCTTGGTAACCTGTTTGATCTTTAAAGTAGCGACTATAAGCCAAATAAGGTTTTATATTCTCCAACTGATGAAAAGGCTGTGCCAATGTATAATTAATTTCATTAGACATAAACTTGCCTTTATTTGCCACTTGGTATGGATAATCGAAGGCTCCCATAGTCGAACTATTTGGTAGCAAATTGTCCGCATTGTTAATATTTTGCTCACCTGCCAAAAATAGCCATTGCCATGCTTGGTAGTTCAAGGTGTTAAATACAGCCCATGTACGACGATGTCCATCTTGTTGAGTTCGGTTGTTTTCCAATTCTGAATACCAATATGAACCACCGATTTCAGTCGAAAAGTTTTGTGATTTGTCCAAATCAAACTTTCTAGACAAACGTGTGATCCACATATTTTTTTCTTCAATATCTGTACCCTGACTTAAATCATCTGCTTGAACAAAATTGCCACTGTATCGACTTGCATCTTTGGATGTGCCTGTATAATTTCCACCATCAGTAGGATAGAAACCTAAATTAAAATTGTATTGATCATTTTTAAATTGATATTTTAGCCCTAGATTTTGTATGTCTTCAAAACCCACAGTGTTCAGCAATGTTTCATAATAACTATTGCCCCATAATCGACCAAAACCAAAATCTACAGATTGAAACCCGACAGACAAACGCTGCTGATCTGAAAACTTATAGCCTGCCCATGCATCTTTTAAAAACCAAGCATCACATAAACGACTGTATTGATAACAGCGAACATCCATCGAAGCGATCCAATTGGGGTTTTCATAACTCAAAACAGCTTTAATATCTGCAAGTTGCCAATCCTGATTTTTAGAGCCCTCATTTGCCTCGACAACATAATCTTTGTACATATAGCGTGTTCGAATTGCGCCTGTGAGTTTCAGTTCCCCTGATTCTGTTTTAGGATCGCCTATACTTAAATCAGCTGCTAAAACAGGCATATTCGCTAACATACCCATTGATCCCAAAATTAAGAGTGCCTTCTTCATTATTCTACTTCCTTGTTTATCCTGCTAAGAAAATGAACAAATTCAACAAGACAAACAATGCTGAAACTATGTCGTCAGCATTTACAAAGTGTGTTTAATTTATGCTAATTATATTTAAATCATGCAAAATACTTTATTTTTTTAAATGAATATTCAAGTTATAAGTCGATATTTAAACAAAAATTACAATATTGAAAGATGTGTACCAAGGATGATCATCTTGTTTATCAACCCAGATCATATTTTAAGGTTTTATAATTTTAATAGAAAAATACTGTATAAGCTGACAATGCACATAAGATTCTAAAAATACTGATTTTGAACTTTTTGATCAGTTTTCAGTTTTTATATTTCTGGCTTTGTCAGTCTCTTTAAAAAAAAATACATTTTAGTATTACATGATGCCGCTACAGCGCTCGTAAACGACCTCACATTGATCTTTTCTAAAACCGTCACGTTGGCATTGTGATAACACACTCTCACGTCCAAATTTCTTTCTAAATGTATGATCTCTACCCGTGACTTGTCCATATAATTTGGTTGTGCCCTTCGCTTGACCGACGGTAGCGCATTGGGTTTCTTGGTAAGTAAACCAAACCTCACAGTGCGTTCCACCCTTTTCCTGACAGTCTTTTACAGCTTTTGCACGGAGATCTCCACGGAATACTTTAGCGAAAGAATGTCCAACTACCCCATTACTGCCTGAAGCAATTGCTCCGACAACAGCATAAGTGTAATAAGTTGGCGCTTGATAGCCACCCCCTCCACCACCGTAATTAGGAATTGGTGCGCATCCCATGACACCCTGCCCACCCACTGGATACATACCCTGAGGACAATTACCTTCAGCCCACGCCAAATGGCTTAAACTGCTGAACATTAATAGGCTGCATATCGACAGTAAATACTTTATTTTTTGATTCAAGAATATCCACATAAGCTTCCCTCTTTTTTCATTTTAAGCATGAGCATTTTCACCCAAGATTATTTTTTGTTCAATAAATATCATGATTATTTACTTGAAATATTGACTTAAAATAATTTAAAAATTCATATTAATTTTTGATAATTAATGTCTTTTAATCATATTTAAAAAAATAATTTCATAAAAATTTTAGCTTTTTTATTTAAAATTTATTTAATTTTAAATTCATAATTATGGAAATATACGCACAATTTCTCTCATATTTTATCTCAATCTGATGAATCAAATCTCACTTAACCATTTAAGTCATTTTGCTTTTTACACCATTCATCACTTTTATAAACTGGTTTCAAAGCATCATTCAACAAATAAAAGCCCATCATCCTTTATCTTCTCCCAAAGGGAGAAGACCGTTTTAATATCTATAGGATTGATAGCTGATCATTACAGTTTGATTGTTCAAAGACGCTGTTGTCTATTCAAGTGCTTTTACCCCTTTAAGGATGTACAATAATTTTTACCGCAGATTCATTGTTATGAATCAAAGTTTCAAATCCTTGCGATACCAAATCATCTAAAGCAATGCGTTGAGTGATAAATGGTTCTAGATTAATTTTACCTTGCTCAACCAAACGTATGGTTTCTTGATGATCGTTGACATAAGCAATCGTGCCACGAATATCCAATTCTTTCATCACCACACTATGCACATTAATAGTGGCAGGATGACTCCAAATTGACACGATCACCACCACACCTGTAGGCTTCATGGCTGCAACCAAAGTATCCATGACTTTATTGACGCTACTACATTCAAATGCAACATCTACGCCTTTATCTTGAGTCAGTTTCATCACTTCTGCCACCACATCCACTTGTGATGGATCAAGCACATAGTCCACAACACCTGCTTCTAAAGCTTTTTCTTTACGTTTAGCGCTCAGTTCAGTGATGATGACTGTTAAACCTTTGGCTTTTAAAATTGCAGAAAGTAATAATCCTATGGGACCAGCACCACCGACCAAAGCAATATCACCAGCCTTTGCCCCACTTCGCACAAAAGCATGATGCCCTACAGATAAAGGTTCTATCAGTGCAGCTTGATCCAATGGAATTTTGTCAGAAATCGGATGAACCCAGCGTCGTTGTACAGCGATCTTTTCCGATAAACCACCACCCCGTCCACCTAAACCAATAAAGTTCATATTTTTTGACAAGTGATAATGATCATTGGGGCCCGTGGGTACATCATCTGCAATGATATAAGGTTCGACCACAACATGCTGCCCCACCTGAATATCCTCTACTCCCTCACCGACCGCATAGACCACACCTGAAAATTCATGCCCCATGGTCACAGGTGCAGATTCGCCAGAAATTGGATGCGGATGCCCACAAGGTGGGATAAAGATCGGACCTTCCATAAACTCATGTAAATCTGTACCACAAATGCCGCACCATGCGACTTGTATCCCCACAGTTCCGGGAAGGACTTGAGGTTCTGGAATATCCTCAATACGAATATCCCCTTTGTCATAAAAACGTGCCGCTTTCATAGAACTATTCCTTATAAAGATAATAGAAAACTTAACCAAGACATCGCCACTATCTGCATCTCATGCTTTGTTTATGTCGTTCTAACCGATCACCCAATACATCATTGAAATGTCCTCAGACTCTAACGATAAACCATGCCACCGTCAGTCAAAATTGATTGACCAGTAATATAATTTGCATCCTCACTTGCCAAAAAGGCAACCAAAGCAGCCACATCATCTGGGGTTTCAGCTCGACCTAAAGCAATGCCATCAACATATTTCTTATAAGTTTCACCTACAGATGCGCCTGTGATTTCAGCAAAGCGTTGGTCAATTTCGACCCACATATCAGTTCCCACGACTCCCGGACAATAACTGTTGACCGTAATACCTGCACTGGCATACTCCTTGGCAGCAGCTTGTGTCAATGCTCTAACAGCAAACTTCGTTGCAGAATAGACACCCAACAAAGCAAAACCTTCATGCCCTGCAATCGAGCAGGCATTGATAATTTTTCCCTGCTGTTGTCGTTGTTTAAATTTATTCGCTGCGGCTTGAATTCCCCAAAGTACACCACCCACATTGACATTCATGATTTGGTTAAACTCGCTGGGTGTAACTTCAGCTAAAGCTTTAACCTGCGCAATGCCAGCATTATTGATCATGATATCAAAACCATTTAAAGATGATTCTGTATGCGCAATAGCTTCACTAATCTGTATTGGATCAGCAATATCGGCAATAAATGTGGTGGCCTTTACACCCAATGCTTCAATTTCTTGTTGCACAGCATTTAACTTTTCTTGATGAAGATCCACCAGTGCAATATGTACGCCTTCTTGTGCCAAACGTAAGGCAATGCCTCGTCCTATTCCTTGTCCTGCACCTGTAATCAGTGCAACTTTGTTGTTTAAACCTTTAGGCATATTGTGACTCCTTAGATATGGATTGCACGTTGCATTGCCGATAAGACCGACTCATGCATCGCCTCAGATAAAGTAGGATGTGGGAAAATTACTTGCGCTAGACTTTCATCTGTAGCTTCTAAATATTTGGCAATAGCAAAGCCTTGAATATGTTCAGTAACTTCGTGCCCAACCATGTGTGCGCCCAACAACTCACCCGTTTCTTGATTAAAAATGGTTTTAACAAAGCCTGCCGTTTTACCCAACGCCAATGCCTTACCATTGGCTTGCAATGGAAACTTACCGACATGGATATTCAATCCTGTTGCTTTGGCTTTCTGTTCAGTCAAACCGATACTCGCCACTTGCGGATGGGTAAAGATACAACCAGGGATTTGAGTACGATCTAGTGCATGTACATGTTCAAGACCTGCAATTTTTTCCACACATAAAATAGCTTCATGACTAGCTTTATGTGCCAAACACGGTGCACCAGCAACATCACCGATTGCATAAACACCAGCAACATTGGTTTTGCACCATGGATCGACTTTGATAAAACCATGTTCAAACTCCATCCCCAGTGCTTCTAAACCTAAATGCTGTGTATTCGGTTGAACACCTATTGCTGAAAGCACCTTTTCGACAGTCACAACTTGCACCCCTTGTACAGTTTCAATATGGCAATGTACCAAGTCATGATCCCGTTCGATTTTTTGTACAGCAGCTTCTGTTAAAACCCTCATTCCTTGCTGTTCAAATTGCTTTTGTACATATTGAGCAACCTCAAGGTCTTCGCTGGGTAAAATCTGTTTGGCTATATCCACCAAAGTCACTTGACAGCCCAAGTCTTGATATAAGCTTGCAAACTCACTTCCAATTGCCCCAGAACCAATCACCAATAAGGATTGAGGTAATTGTGTAGGAACTAAGGCTTCTCGATAACTCCACACCTGCTCACCATCTACAGGGATATGCGCTAAGTTGGCGGCTTTAGCACCTGTTGCGACAATAATATGTGGTGCTGAAATCTGTTGTTTTTGTCCCTGCGTATCAGTCAGCTCTAACTGTTGTTTGGCAGTGAATCGTGCAGTTGCATTAAAAACTGTCACTTGATTTTTCTTCAACAACTGTCCAATACCCTGCACCAATTGCTCTGAAACTTGTCTGCTATGTCGAACCAATTGCTGAATATCAAACTCAACTGCACCCAAACGAAAACCAAATTGCTCCGAATGTTTAAACTGTTGCGCCAATCCTGCTCCACTTAACAATGCTTTCGTGGGAATACACCCCCAATTGAGGCAAATCCCACCCAAATGTTGTTTTTCAACAATTGCGGTTTTTAAGCCCAGCTGTGCTGCACGAATCGCAGCAACATAACCACCTGGACCTGCACCAATCACGATAAGATCAAATTGTGTCTCTGACATATTTAATCTCCTACACTAAAATCAATGCAGGATTTTCAACAAACTGCTTAAATGCTGCCAAGAATTGCGCCCCCAATGCACCATCAATCACACGGTGATCACAAGACAAGGTTGCGGTAACCATTTGACGAATCACAATCGAGTCTTGTTCAATGACCGCACGTTTTTCTGCTGCACCTAACGCCAATATTGCACCCTGAGGTGGATTGATAATGGCATCGAATTGCTGAATGCCGAGCATGCCTAAATTAGAAATACTGAAACTCCCCCCCTGAAATTCATCAGGCGCTAATTTTCCAGTTTTGGCACGTGTCGCCAAATCACGCATTGCATTTGAAATTTGTGCCAAAGACTTACTATCGGCCGCTTTAATAATCGGTGTGATTAATCCATTCTCGATCGCCACTGCAACTGAAATATCGGCTTGTGCAAACTGTAAAATCTGTTGATTCTTTTCATCATATTGTACGTTGACTTGCGGTACTTTCATCAAAGCAGCGGCAGCAGCTTTAATCAGCATATCGTTAATCGACAACTTCACTTGGGGGACAGTGCTATTGATTTGCTGGCGTAACGCTTGGATTGCTTCAACATTGAGATCTACAGTTAAACGGAAATGTGGTGCATTACGTTTTGCTTCCTGTAATCGTGATGCAATGGCTTTACGCATACCGTTCATGGCAATTGTGGTAGGTTTTGCTGATTGCGTTATATTGTCCTGATCGCATTTTTGTGTCTGTACAGGGTTTTCACGCTGATAAACGGCTTCTACATCTTCTTTACAGACTCGACCTCTGGTGCCTGATGCGCGACAATCATGCAGATTTATGCCCCATTGTTTAGCTAAACGGCGTGCAACAGGTGTTGCTAACACTAGACTGTCATCTGCTTTAGATTTCGCTGCTTTAGCACTGGCTTGCTGGCGAATATCTGGCCATGAGCCTCCAGCAGCTTGAACGGCTTGTTGAATATCATGGACACTGATACGCCCTTGTCGTCCTGTACCAGTAATTTTTGCCAAATTGACCTGATGCTTTTCAGCCAATTTCAAAGCATGCGGTGTCGCAAAAATCTCTTCACGCTGTTGATAACCTTGCAATACGACGGGAATTGAATAACCACCTTGAGCAATAGATTTCTGAGTATTTACAGCATTATTCTGTTCAGTCAAATTATTCGGTTGAGTCACAGTAGCGACTGTTGTTTCAACCTGAGTCGCAGATACTTTTTCTGATATTCTTTCTGATGCATTTGTATGGGATTGCTTTTCACTGACTGTCGATGTGCCCGTTAAAGATTGGGCAAAAGCATCAATTTCTGCATCTGAAACTTGTGAATCAGCACAAATCGCAATTAATCCGCCCACCAGCAAAGTATCGCCTGCTTTGGCAATGATTTTACGCAAAGTACTATCAAAGGGCGCTTCAAGCACGTTGACGATTTTGGTGGTTTCAATTTCACAAATTTCTTGTCCTTTGCTAAATGGCGTCCCCTCTTCAATCAGCCATTGCGCAATCGTCCCCTCTTCCATGGACAAACCCCATTTTGGGATTTCTAAAGTTTTGATTTCGCTCATCCTAAGCCTCCAACGTTTTACGTACAGCCTGTTCGATACGCTCTACACTTGGTAACCATTCTTTTTCCAAAACGGGTGAGAAAGGTACAGGAGAATGTGGTGGTGTCACCAACTCAATCGGTGCTTTCAAATAATGAAAACCTTTTTGCGCGATCAATGCAGCAACATCATGCCCAAAACCACAGCGCGCAGCCGACTCGTCCACAATGACCACACGACCTGTAGACGCGACTGACTCTAAAATCCCATCCTCATCCAAAGGTGAAATCGTACGTGGATCAACGACTTCAACAGAAATGCCTTCTTTTGCTAATTTATCAGCAACCTCATTGGCGCGATGTACCATTAAACTCAACGCAATAATGGTAATATCCGTCCCTTCACGTGTGTAGTTGGCTACACCAAATGGAATGCTATATGACTCGTCTGGCACTTCTCCCTTGATGTCATAAAGCAACTTATGTTCACAGAAAACCACTGGATCATCATCCCGAATGGCTTGAATCAGCAAGCCTTTCACATCATAAGCACTGGATGGTACAACCACTTTTAAACCCGGCACAGCGGCAAACACGTTGTAAGGTGATTGTGAATGTTGAGCAGCCGCAGAAAAACCTGCTCCGATCATGCCTCTTACCACTAAGGGTGCTTTGGCTTTTCCACCAAACATATAACGGAATTTAGCGGCTTGGTTATATAACATGTCATGACAAACGCCATAGAAATCCATAAACATCAGATCTGCTACAGGGCGTAAACCTGTTGCTGCGGCACCTGCTGCCATTCCAATAATGGCTGACTCAGTGATTGGCGTATCAATTACACGTTCTGAACCAAACTCAGTCCATAAACCTTTGGTGACACCCAACACACCACCAAAACCTTCAAGCTTATTGTCATCTGTGTTTTTGCCACCATGACCACCACGTACGTCTTCACCTACCACAATCACCGTGGGATCACGACGCATTTCTGATTCAATCGCTTCTTTAATCGCGTTTCGATAACTTTTATTTGGCATTGTTTTACTATTCCTTTAGTAAGAGACGTAAACGTCAGTGAGAAGTTGAGAAGCTTCTGGATAATTGGCTGCACGTGCTTTTGCTACCGCTGCATCCACATTGGCTTTTGACTCTGCATCAATCGCATCCAGTTTGGCGTCCTCTATTTTCCCTTTGACTTTTTCACGAAAAATTTTCAGTGGATCTTTATGCTCTTTGACATAATCAAGTTCTTCTTTTGAACGAATTAAGCCAGGATCACCTTCAAAGTGCCCGTAAAAACGATTGGTAATGGTTTCGATCACACTCGGACCTTCGCCACGACGTGCACGCTCAATGGCTTTTTGAGCGACTTCATAAACAGCAAAGAAATCTGTACCATCAACTTTTTCAGCAGGCATGCCAAAAGCAGCTGCACGACCCGCAATATCCTTGCTACCAACGGCATAGTCATGTGCTGTGCCTTCACCAAAACCATTGTTTTCAAAAACAAAAATAACAGGTAATTTTAAGACCACTGCCATATTCATGGCTTCAAAAGTTAAACCTTGGTTAGAGCCTCCATCACCTGTAAAAGACAAACCGATTCCACCTGTTTTTAAAGTTTTAGCAGTCAAAGCTGCACCAATTGCCAAAGGAGGTCCTCCGCCCACAATACCATTGGCGCCAAGCATGCCTTTGTCTAAGTCAGCAATATGCATTGAACCGCCCTTACCTCGACAAAGTCCGTCATCCTTACCGAAAATTTCCAACATCATCCCGTGGATATCGCATCCTTTGGCAATACAATGCCCATGCCCACGATGTGTTGAGGTAATAAAATCTTTGTCCGTCAAGTTTTCACATATTCCAACGGCTACAGCTTCTTCACCACTGTAAAGATGAATAAAGCCGGGAATATCACCTGTATTGTTTTCATCGTGCAGTCGATCCTCAAACTCACGAATATCTCGCATCCGTCGGTATGCTGCTAGCAATTGCTCTTCCGTTAATTGCATATCCTTAATCCTTAATGTTCACATTTAGAATAAAAAACCAGATATTTAAAATAAATATTGGTATTTAAAACCTGTATATTTATATAAAATTATTTTAATAAAAATTAATATTAGACTAAAAAAATATTCATTTTAAAAAAGCACTAAAAATATTAAAAACAACTATTTATGAGTCAAAAAATATTTGTAATTTTTTATAATTTTCAAAAACTTAAAAAACCAAACCTTTAACCAACCTTTATTTTATAATATTAATATTTTGCTTCAATTTATTCACAGTTAAAATATTTTAAATATAATTGACACATAGAATAAAAGTGTCATTTTATATTCATTATTTTATTTAATGGACTATTTAAAATGGATTTAAAACGTTCAATCACCACAGGTGAAAAGTTACGAGGTGCTGATAAGCTGGCACGTATTCCAGTCAAAATCATCAGTACTGAACAAATTCCACAGAAACCAGAATGGATTCGTGCCAAAATCAGCCATCCAGAAGAAATACAACGCATTAAAGACTTATTACGCCAACAAAAGTTGCATACTGTCTGCGAAGAAGCCGCTTGTCCCAACCTACCGCAATGCTTCGGAGGTGGAACAGCAACATTTATGATTATGGGAGACATCTGTACACGCCGATGTCCTTTTTGTGATGTTGCGCATGGTCGCCCAAATACTTTAGATCCTGATGAACCTAAACATTTGGCGGAAACTGTTAAAAACTTAAATTTGAAATATGTGGTGATTACCTCTGTAGATCGAGATGATCTTAAAGATGGTGGCGCGCAACATTTTGTCGACTGTATTCAAGAAATTCGCCAAAGTAGCCCAGATACATTGATTGAAATTTTAGTTCCTGACTTTCGTGGCAGGCTAGATCTTGCACTTGAAATTCTCAGTGAAACACCACCAGATGTATTTAATCATAATATTGAAACTGTACCACGCTTATATCGGGCAATGCGTCCAGGCTCTGACTATCAACATTCTCTTGAGTTGCTTAAAAAGTTTAAACATTTGCGTCCTGATATTGCGACTAAATGTGGTTTGATGGTGGGATTGGGCGAGGTAGAAGCAGAAGTCATTGTTCTACTCAATGATCTCAGTGATCATTTGGTTGATTACGTGACGATTGGTCAGTATTTACAGCCGTCAAAGTCCCATGCCCCCATTCACCGTTTTGTATCGTTGAAAGAGTTTGAACATTATCAGACACATGGACAATTATTGGGATTTAAAAATATCTGGAGTGCACCTATGGTACGTTCGAGTTACTTTGCCGATCGTCAATATAAAGGCGAGCCTGTTCCTCAGCCATTTAAACGTGAAAATATCTTAAAAAGTGGCTAAAACTCAGTATCTTTGATCAAAGTTGAATAGCTTTGGAAGGGTAACTTTATTTAACATTTATGCGCAGAAAACTCATTTTAAATTGAGCTCTGACATTTTAAAGTAGATGTAGATCAAGACAAAAATACCCGAATTTTAATGCCATCATTTTGCTGGATTTAATGCGTCTTGAATGTGATGTCAAAACCGAACTATACAATGACAATGAATACAACATATTAATGGCGATAACCGCGCATCATAAAGGAATATGATATGAAGCTATTGAATCAATCGCGTAATCAAACATCAACATTACAAACCACACATTTATTCAATATCGCGCCAATGAATGCTGCGCCACTTTTAAGCCTGCCCATGGAGCAGGAACAATCATTATTTCGCCGTTCAATCCAACATAACTATGCAGATTTATTGAAAATTGCAGATGACTCAGAAATGGCGATTGGGATCACTGACCACCATGGAACATTATTATGGACATGGAGTAGCCGTTCTATGCTTTCGTCCGCAGAACAAGTCCATTTTGTTGAAGGGGGTCATTGGTCAACTCAAGCTGTTGGTACCAATGCAATCGGTCTAGCGCTGAATAATCATATTTCCAGCTGTGTGTATTCTCATGAAAATCAAATGAATAGCGTACAAGATTGGGTTTGTTATGCAGCGCCAATCGTTGACCCTGTTTCTGGTCAATTTCACGGCATTATTAATTTATCCACCAAATATAAAAAACATACCTCGCTTGGTGTATTGGCTGTCGAGCGATGTGCCGAATTGGTTCAACGCGCAATCCAGTTTGAACAAAAAAATATGCTGTATCTGAAAGTTTTTGGTACACCTAAAGTACAGTTCAATCAACAACTTCTAACACTAACTCACAGACAAATTGAAATTTTGTGCATTCTCATTTTGCATCCGGATGGAATAAATTTAGATGAATTGCATTATGCACTGTATGGCGATCGTGACATCAGCGAAAAAACCTTAAAGGCAGAAATGTCACAACTCAGAACCTTGCTTCCGAATTGTATTTTATCGCGTCCCTACAAACTGATTTGTGAAATTCAAACTGACTTTATCCGAGCAGAACAATCACTCAATGCTGGTTTTCTAGCCAGCACATTTTCATTGTACAAAGGTAGTTTCCTCGCAAAATCAGAAAGTCCATTATTGACCACATGGCGAGACTGTTTCGATGCTCGTTTAAGTCATTTGATCTATCAAATGCAAGATATTGATCCATTACTCAAAATTATTCGCCATATGCCAGAACGAATTGACGCCATACAACGAGTACTGGAATTATTGCCACAGGAAAGCCAACACCGTGATCGTTTTTTAAAACTGCTTTGACCTGAACTGTATAACATCAATATGATTCAATATGCTGTGCTAAGCGTTGAATATTAAAGCGGATTTCCTCAGGGCTGTGCGCGGCATAGCCAAATAAAACTGCTGCTTTTTGAGGAGGACTTTGGCAGTAACGAGATAAAGGCTGTACAGCTAAATCAAGTTCTGCGCATATTTTTAGGAAATCTTGTTCTGTCCATCCTTGATTGAGCCAACACACCAAATGAATCCCGGAATCTGTCGGCTGTACAGTCAAGACATTCGCAAGTCGTTGTTGGATTTCTGCAATAAGCACCTGCTGTCGTTCATAACAAGCTTTGCGTACTTTTCGTACATGCCTCGCATAATGCCCCTCTTGAATAAACAATGCCAAAGCAACTTGTTCCAGATAAGCGCTTCGTGTATCGGTGTAGTATTTGGCGAGACTAAATGTCTCAATCAATGCTTCTGGAACGACCATGAATCCTAAACGGAACTCTGGAAACATCATTTTTGAAAATGTTCCAGAATAAATCACTCGTTGATGTTGATCTAAACCTTGTAAAGCCTGAATAGGATGCGTACCATATCTGAACTCACTGTTATAATCATCCTCAAAAATCCATTTTTGCTGACTCACTGCCCATTCCAGCAATGTCAATCGGCGACTCAAACCTAAAGTTCCCCCAAGTGGAAACTGATGCGATGGTGCCGTATAAATGAGCTGACTTTCTGGATAATGTTGAATGATTTCATTGATCTTCATTCCATCATCGTCACTCGCTATGGGATTCACAGTCATGCCAAAGCTGCGGAAAATATTCAATGCTGCATCATAACCAGGCTCATCCAAACAGACTTGGTCTTGCGCTTGCAATAAAGCATATGCAGCCAAATGAATCGCCTGCTGTGTGCCATTGACCACAATAATCTGCTGTTCATGGCAGTTCAGTCCTCGAGTCGAACGGACATAGTCACAAATGGCTTGGCGTAAAGGTAAATAGCCTCGACAATCATGAAACTGCCCCAACTGTCGATAAGACTGACGCCATGCTTTTCCCAGCAACTTTCCCCAAAGTCGGTGTGGAAATAAATCAGTACAGCCCACACCGACATGAAAGATTTTCTCTCCCTGTCCAGAAACATTTTGTTTTTGCCATGCGGGCAACAAATTTGCGATGTGCGGATTAACCTTTAATTGCTGAGGAGGCTGGACTGAAGTCGAATTTGTATCAAAGGGTAAATTGATCAAATGATCAGGGATAATTTCAACAACATAGGTTCCAGAACTCGGTTTGGTCTGCAAATAACCTTCATCCAGTAAACGTTCTATCGCAGCCAGAACTGAGTTTCTAGAAATAGACATCATCTCTGCCAAAGCACGGCTTGAAGGCAGTTTGCTTCCTGCTCGCAAACGCCCATCCAAGATAGCATCACGCAAAACACGATATAAGCCATCTTTGATCTGTCCTTCTGGCAAAATCAAATGTGGAAAAACAGCTGAAGATGGTGAACGCATAAGAAAACTGGTACTGTCAAAAATATCAAAAGTGTACCTTATAAAAATACCACAATCAAAACTACACTCAATCGGACCATCCCAAATCATTGAGAAAAAAGACATCTTTTACTCAAGTGATTGGGCTCTAAACACATGATTAAAAATCTTTGGGGTTGACTCATGCACGCTCAACAGCGCCCATTTCAAGTATTTTCTTCTGATCTGATCCATCCTGTTGTCGCAGGATTGATTTCGGTGATTGTCAACTATGGCGGTACTTTTATTCTAATCTTTCAAGCTGCTCAAGCAGCAGGATTAAGTGCTGAACTGACTGCTTCATGGGTTTGGTCTATTTCCATTGGTGTTGGGATTTCAGGCATTCTACTAAGTTGGATCAGTCGAGAACCAATTATTACGGCATGGTCAACACCAGCAGCCGCCTTTTTGATTACAGCATTGCTCACCATTCCTTATGCGGAAGCCATCGGAGCTTATTTGATTTCTGCACTGGCTTTTGTGATTTTAGGCATGACGGGATATTTTGAAAAACTGATTGCTTATATCCCTCCAAGCATTTGTTCAGGTCTGCTCGCTGGAATCTTATTACAATTCGGCATTTCTGCATTTTCCAATATCAGTATTGATCCCGTCTTAGCGATCAGTATGCTATTTGTTTACATGCTGACTAAACGAATTTCTGCTCGCTATGCTGTTGTCAGTGTACTTGGGCTAGGTTTGATATTTTTAATTTTACAATCCCGTATTGACTTCTCAGCATTTGAACTGCAATTGGCTGCGCCTGTCTTTACCGTACCTGCATTTTCAGTCAATGCACTTTTGAGTGTGGCACTGCCTTTATTTTTAATCACACTCACAGGTCAATATATGCCGGGCATCTTGGTACTTAGAAATGATGGTTATCAAACCAGTTTAAAACCGATATTTACGATCACTGGTTTGGGCTCTTTTTTAATGGCTCCTTTTGGTTCTCATGCATTTAATCTTGCCGCAATCACTGCAGCGATTTGTACAGGGAAAGCATCTCATACTGATCCGTCTAAACGCTGGATTGCAGGTATTGCTGCAGGTATATTTTATATTTTGGTTGGAATATTTGGGCTAACGCTTGCAAGCCTCTTTAGTGCTTTCCCGAGTGTTTTTATTGCAACGTTGGCTGGACTTGCTTTACTGGGAACGATTGCAGGAAGTTTGGCAAATGCAATGCATGATCAGGACACACGGGAGTCTGCACTGATCACCTTTTTAGCCACTGCTGCAAATATTCATCTGTTGGGCATTGGAGGGGCTTTTTGGGGACTAGTCATTGGATTAATGTCCTATGTGATCTTAAATGGAAAATTTAAAAGATAAACCATTGTTTTACCATTACACTTTTATCGTGCCCACTATTTGCCATAGTTGTGATTTAGACATTATGGAATTCTATGACATACCTGACTAAAACAAGGGAGACTAAGACTCCCTTTTTTAGGTCTCAAAGCAACTGGTACTCTCAAAAAGATCAAAACTGTATCTTATGAAGATACCACAATAAAATTACACTACTTTCTCTGCTTTCAAACTTATACCGACTGGAGAATACCTGTGGAAAATTTATCAATTCAAATTGTACCTGTCACCCAAGTGGACTACACACAGTGGTTAGGGTATTGGTTAGCCTATCAAGAATTTTATCAAGTCAGTTTATCAAGTGCAGTCACTCAAACCACATGGCAACGTTTTTTTTCTGATGCCGAACCTGTTTATTGTGCTGTAGCAAAACATGGAGACACTGTATTTGGCTTCGTTCACTATGTCATTCACCGCTCGACATGGGCTGAGCAGGATTATTGTTATCTTGAAGATCTCTATGTTTCACCAAAATCCAGAGGTCAACAGATCGGTAAACATTTGATTGAATATGTTAAACAACAAGCTCAAAAATCCCGATGCGCACGCCTGTATTGGCACACTCAACAAAGTAATCATACAGCACAAAAACTGTATGACTGGGTGGCAGAGAAACCTGGGGTGATTGAGTACCGTATGCCTTTAAATTAATTTAACGTGAATTCGATGCAATTAAATCTTCAACTCATTGAAAGATAATAAATCTATGTGGATTCTTGCTGGATTTTCATCCGATTTTAGGATGAGGAGCGGAGCTCCGCAAGGGCTCGCCATACTTGTTTTGGCATGAGGAGCGAAGCTCCGTAAGCGCAACCATCAATATAGCTTCATTTCTCTTGATCAGTAAAATGAAGGCGATCAATAGATTGTTTGATGATCTAAAGCTTGCACTGCCACGCTTTAGTGCTAAAGTTTAAATTCTTTTGCCTAGGCGATGGCTCACTTTTCAGAGATGAAAAGTGACAAAAATCTTTCGTTGAGCGAGGGGTACATCCTTTACCCCCGCTCAACATGGCGACATCCATGTCGCCTGAAGATAGCAAGACCATCAATAATTCAAAAAGTACAAAATAAATGAATCATCCAAATCACTTGTATGAATAATCAGGCGGTTTGACGGTATCATCTTTCATCAAGGATTTTTATCGAACTCAGGTTAATTCCTCCTTGCCAGAAATCAGTCAATTTCTGGCAACACTTTTGCTCAGCGTCGCTTATTCATTGCGCTCAATTTGGATGGTAAAAACACTATTCGAATCTTTATTTTGATATCTAATCGTGCCCTGATGAGCAATCACAATCGCGTGTACCACAGCCAGCCCTAAACCAGTTCCACCAAACTCTTTATTTCTCGACTGTTCTAATCTAAAAAATGGATCGAACAAATGGTCTTGATACTCTTGTGCAATGCCTGGTCCTTGGTCACCAATCTGTAAAATCCAGTTATGATCAATCACTTTTGAAGAAATAGTCAATTGACCTGCATGTGCATATCGTACTGCATTATCAATCAATGCCATTAAAACTTGCTCAATACGACGTCGATCGCAATATACAGGTGTTGTGGTCAAATCCAGCTGAGGAATAAGTTGGGCTTGAGCCAAACGATCATCAAACAGTTTAATTACACGTTCAATACTTTCCTGTGTATTGACCCATTGATAATTTAATCTTAACTGCTGATTTTCGACCAAACTCAATGTGCGTAAGTCTTCAACTAAATGAGATAAACCTTCAACTTGATTTAACAGGCTTTTAAATAAGACCACATTGGGTTCAAAAACACCATCGATAATGCCTTGTAAGCGACCTTGTAAAATCGTCATTGGCGTTCTAAGTTCATGCGCAATTGCAGCATTCCAAACCTGAGCATTTTTAACTGAAAGCTCAAGTTTTTGTGCCATATGATTAAAGTTATGCATCAATTCAGAAATTTCAGCAGAATGTATCTGGCGGTCATCTGCTCGTGCTGAAAGGTCACCTTGGCTTATTTTCTCAGCGGCTTCTGCTAAAAAATTAATCGGCTTAATAAATCTTTGCGCAAGATGCATCCCGATAATCAATGAAATCACTGACCCGCAAAAAACAACCGTAGACAACCAGATCCAATCGACAAAATGAAAGTCGGTCCATTCCCCTTGCAATGAACTTAAAGTAATCCAACCGACATCAATGGCATAGTTATAAATAATATAACCCAGCAAAACCGAGAATAATGTTACGCTCAAATTCACAATACTGAGTGCAATGAACAGCTGCTTACTGATTCCTGACTTATTCTTCATAAGCTTTCCAGCTTTATTCACCACGTGTTGATCCATATCATAGGTTCATTTTTTCTGATCTTACACACTTTTTCCAGACTTTAAAGATCATTTCTCCGCAAACCTTGCAAACAATAACAGGACCAAATGTTATAGAGTTAAGTGAGATGATTAAACAAAAGCTAAATCTACGCAAGAAAATCGGTTTTATACTTTTAGCGATTGCCGTGGCGTATTGGATTGCCTTTCCTATCATTCCGTTCTTGGAGATTCCTCATAAAGCTTGGGTGATGACAGTCATGGCAATTGGTGGTGAAATTTTATTATTGATCGTCATTGCCTTATTCGGAAAAGGATATTGGCACAGCATGAAACACAAATTTAAACGTGTATATTCAACATTTAAACATCGACACAAGAAAATCAAATGACCTGAATTAAACCGATCAAGATTCAAAGTAGGATGATGCTGAGGGCTGATCTAGTCGGTAACCGACTCCACGAACATTGATCAACATCTGTTGCAACCCAAGTTCTTCGAGTTTTTTCCTTAACTTGCTGACATGGCTATCTACCGTTCGTTCCAATGCATCACTGTCAGGCAAACAATGACTCATCAATTCACTGCGAGTAAAGACTTTATGCGGATGGTGAATCATCAAACTGAGAATCTTATATTCAGTTAAGGTCAGATTGAGTAAAACGCGTTGATCTTGTTGATAGACATAGGCGCTATGAATCTCAGCATTGATCTCTATATTTTTATAAACGAGGTGGCTATTTTGAACCGAAATATTCTGTTGTGTCCGTCTCAACACTGCTTGCACCCGAGCAACCACTTCATTGGGATTGAATGGTTTGACCACAAAATCATCAGCGCCAATCCGTAGTGCCATCACCTTATCAATATCTTGATCTAATGCTGTCAGCATAATGACAGGGGTTTGCGCCTTTTGACGAATTTTACTCAGTACTTCCCAACCATTCATTTCCGGCAATTTAATATCTAAAAGAATTAAATCAATCGGTTGAGCTGAATGGATTTCAATTGCATGCCGCCCATTCATCGCTCGAATTACCCGCATTCCTTCACGTTTTAAATAACGCTCAATAATATCGCCAATATCATATTTATCCTCAACAACAAGGATCTGTTTATCGCGGCAATCAAAAGAAAATGAGGCTTCAAACATGAATGAATCATCAGATAATTTCTGTCAATCTGCATGATACGCTGATTTATCTGTTTTTCTCCACACTTTTTCCACACTTTGCTGATCAAGGTTACACAAACATCAAAAATAATGTGAACATCAAAAACTCCCAAGGCTTGGACAGAATGCAAAAGCATCTATTACTTCCATTATTTTTATCCATCGGGCTACTGATGCAAGGCTGTGGCTCCAAGGAGGCAGCTCAACCAGAAACACCACCTGCAAAAGTCAGTGTACTCAACATTCAACCTCAATCAGTCAATTTCAGTGAGAATCTCCCAGCACGTGTACAAGCATTCCGTACGGCTGAAATTCGCCCCCAAGTCGGTGGTATTATTGAAAAAGTGTTATTCACTCAAGGCAGTGAAGTAAAGGCAGGACAAGCACTCTATAAAATTAATTCGGAAACATTCCAAGCGGATGTAAACAGCAATCGTGCATCGCTCAATAAAGCAGAAGCGGAAGTGGCACGTTTAAAAGTCCAGTTAGAACGCTATCAACAATTGCTACCGAGCAATGCCATCAGTAAGCAAGAAGTCAGTAATGCTCAAGCAGAATATCGACAGGCACTTGCAGATGTAGCACAAATGAAAGCCTTACTCACACGTCAAAATCTCAATTTACAATATGCCACTGTTCGCGCACCGATTTCAGGTCGAATCGGACAATCCTTTGTCACTGAAGGAGCCTTGGTTGGTCAAGGTGATAGCAATAAAATGGCTACAGTACAGCAGATTGATAAAGTCTATGTCGATATTAAACAGTCGATCAGTGAATATGAACGCTTACAAACTGCATTGCAAAATGGTGAACTGTCTGCAAATGATCAAAAGACTTTCCGAATTTCCAACAGTCATGGTCAACCCTATAACGTTACAGCAAGAATGTTGTTTGAAGACATCAATGTAGATCCTGAAACAGGTGATGTCACTATTCGTATCGAGGTCAATAATCCTGAAAGAAAATTACTCCCTGGCATGTATGTTCGTGTAGACATTAACCGCGCTTCTGTTCCACAAGCTTTACTGATTCCTGCTCAAGCCATTCAACGTAATATCAACGGCGAACCGCAAGTCTATGTGATAAACGCCAAAGGTACAGCTGATATTCGCCCAATCGAGCTGGGACAACAATATGAGCAATATTACATTGCCAATAAAGGTTTAAAAGCCGGAGATAAAGTGGTGGTTGAGGGTATTGAGCGTATCCAACCTAACCAAAAACTTGAGCTAAGCGTATGGAAAGTTCCTGTCAATACAACAGCGAATACCTCTGTACATGCCGAATCAGCTGCAACACAAGGAGCTCAATGATGATGTCACAATTTTTCATACGCCGCCCTGTGTTTGCATGGGTGATAGCGATTTTCATTATTCTATTTGGGGTACTGAGTATTCCTAAATTGCCGATTGCACGCTTTCCAAGTGTTGCTCCGCCGCAAGTCAATATCAGTGCGACCTACCCAGGGGCTACTGCCCAAACCATCAATGATAGTGTCGTCACTTTGATTGAGCGAGAATTATCGGGGGTCAAGAACCTGCTTTACTATAGTTCAACAACCGATACTTCGGGTACAGCTGAAATTTCTGCAACGTTCAAACCGGGTACTGACGTTGAAATGGCTCAAGTGGATGTACAGAACAAAATCAAGGCGGTGGAAGCGCGGTTACCACAAGTTGTTCGTCAACAAGGTTTACAAGTAGAAGCTTCTTCATCAGGCTTTTTAATGCTGGTCGGTATCAACTCACCCAATGGACAATACTCAGAAGTTGATTTGAGTGATTATCTGGTACGTAATGTGGTTGAAGAACTCAAGCGTGTTGAAGGTGTTGGTAAAGTTCAATCTTTTGGTGCTGAAAAAGCCATGCGAATCTGGGTTGATCCAAATAAATTAATTTCTTATGGTTTATCGATCAGCGATGTAAATACGGCAATTCGTGAAAACAATATTGAAATTGCACCGGGACGCCTTGGAGATCTTCCAGCGACAAAAGGACAATTGATTACCGTTCCTTTGTCAGCTCAAGGTCAATTGGGCAATGTAGAGCAATTTAAAAATATCAGTTTAAAAAGTAAAACCAGTGGTAGCGTGATTAAGCTTTCAGATGTTGCAGAGGTTGAAATGGGTTCACAAGCCTACAACTTTGCCATTTTAGAAGATGGTCAACCTGCTACAGCAGCTGCAATTCAGCTCAGCCCAGGGGCGAATGCAGTCAAAACTGCTGAAGGTGTAAGAGCCAAAATTGAAGAATTAAAATTGAATTTACCTGAAGGTATGCAGTATAGCATCCCGTATGACACTGCACCTTTTGTTAAAATTTCGATTGAAAAAGTGATTCATACATTACTTGAAGCCATGGTTTTGGTGTTTATTGTGATGTATTTATTCTTACACAATGTCCGTTATACCTTGATTCCAGCCATCGTTGCACCTATTGCCCTACTCGGGACTTTCGCAGTGATGCTCCTTTTGGGCTTTTCCATCAACGTTTTGACCATGTTCGGGATGGTGCTTGCTATCGGGATTATTGTCGATGATGCAATTGTGGTGGTTGAAAATGTCGAACGGATTATGGCGACAGAAGGCTTGCCACCCAAAGAAGCTACCTCTAAAGCAATGAAAGAAATCACCAGCCCAATCATTGGGATAACACTGGTGCTAGCTGCGGTATTTTTACCAATGGCCTTTGCCAGTGGCTCTGTCGGTATTATCTATCAGCAATTTACACTGACCATGTCTGTGTCGATTTTATTCTCTGCACTCTTGGCATTGATCTTAACACCTGCCCTATGTGCCACGATTCTAAAACCAATTGATGGTCACCATCAAAAGAAAGGCTTTTTTGCATGGTTTGATCGGAGTTTTGATAAAGTCACCAAAAAATATGAATTACTGTTACTCAAAGTCATTAAACATACCATTCCAATGATGGTGATCTTTGTGGTGATCACAGCAATCACCTTTGCAGGCATGAAATATTGGCCTACCGCATTTATGCCAGAAGAAGATCAAGGCTGGTTTCTGACCTCCTTCCAACTTCCTTCAGATGCAACAGCAGAACGTACTCGCAACGTTGTCAATGAATTTGAACAGCATCTAAAAGACAATCCCAATGTAAAAAGCAATACAGCAATCTTAGGTTGGGGCTTTAGTGGTGCTGGTCAAAACGTTGCGATGGCATTTACTACGCTTACTGATTTCAAAGACCGTACTTCTACGGCAACAGAGATGACCAATTCAGTCAATGCTTTCATGGCGAATAGCAAAGAAGGCGCAACCATGGCGGTGCTACCTCCTGCCATTGATGAATTAGGTACGTTTTCAGGTTTTAGTTTACGTTTACAAGACCGTGGAAATTTAGGTATGCCTGCATTACTGGCAGCTCAAGATGAGCTGATGGCAATGGCAGCCAAAAATAAAAAGTTCTATATGGTCTGGAACGAAGGTTTACCGCAAGGGGACAATATTTCTTTAAAAATTGATCGTGAGAAACTCAATGCTTTGGGCGTGAAGTTTTCTGATGTCTCTGACATTATTTCAACCTCAATGGGTTCAATGTATATCAATGACTTTCCTAATCAAGGACGGATGCAACAAGTCATTGTTCAAGTGGATGCTAAATCACGGATGCAATTAAAAGATATTTTAAGTCTCAAGGTAGCAGGCTCAAGCGGACAATTGGTTTCTCTGTCTGAAGTGGTCACACCTCAATGGAGTAAAGCACCGCAACAATATAATCGCTATAACGGACGACCATCTTTAAGTATTGCAGGTATTCCAAACTTCGACACTTCCTCAGGTGATGCAATGCGAGAAATGGAACAATTGATTGCTAAATTGCCCAAAGGTATAGGCTATGAATGGACGGGTATTTCTTTACAGGAAAAACAAACCGAGTCTCAAATGGCATTTTTACTGGTACTTTCAATGTTGGTCGTGTTCCTTGTATTGGCTGCACTTTATGAAAGTTGGACGATCCCGCTTTCTGTCATGTTGGTGGTTCCTTTGGGCATTTTTGGAGCAATTGTTGCGATCATGTCGAGAGGTATGATGAATGATGTGTTCTTTAAAATTGGCTTAATCACCATTATCGGTTTGTCGGCAAAGAATGCCATTTTGATTGTTGAATTTGCCAAGATGCTCAAAGAAGAAGGCATGAGTTTAATTGAAGCCACAGTTGCAGCAGCTAAACTCCGTTTACGCCCTATTCTGATGACTTCACTGGCGTTTACCTGTGGTGTGATTCCTTTGGTGATTGCATCAGGTGCAAGTTCTGAAACTCAACATGCATTAGGAACAGGTGTATTTGGAGGCATGATTTCTGCGACGATTTTAGCGATTTTCTTTGTCCCGGTATTTTTTATTTTTGTCTTAGGCGCAGTAGAAAAAATATTCTCTGCAAAATCACCATCAAAACAAGACCCGCAACTTTAATACAGCACAATAGATCAGAAGAAAACTGATGTTTTCCTCTGATCTTGCTGATGTTTTCACCTTTTATAAATGGGTAAAAATCATGCCTAAATCAACACTCCTATTGCGTGGATTGATTGCCTCCACACTATCCATTGCTTTGACCGCTTGTATGAATTTACAAGCACCAAAGCCTGTCATTCAATCTAATATTCCTGAAAATTTTACTCAAAATTCTGCTCTAAATCGCTCAGAAATCTCAATTGCCCATCAAGGCTATTCAGATTTCTTTTCGGATACCCGTTTATTGCAAGTCATTGAAATGAGCTTAGCGCATAACCGTGATTTGCATACAGCAACGCTCAATATTCAACGAGCGCAGCAACAATATCAAATCACTAAAAATGATCAACTTCCGACAATCGGTGCCAATGGCAGTGCGCTTAGACAAGTCAACCCAACGGTTAATCCCAATAATCCTTATTCATCATTCCAAGTCGGACTGGGCATCACAGCCTATGAAGTTGATTTTTGGGGACGTGTAAAAAGCTTAAAAGATGTGGCTTTAAATCAGTATCTTGCCACTCAAAGTGCGCAACAATCCACCCAAATTAGCTTAGTCAGTCAAGTGACTCAAGCTTGGTTAGATTATGCTTTTGCACAATCTAATTTGAGCTTAGCCAAGCAAACACTAATCGCCCAACAGGATTCTTACCATCTGAATAAAAAGCGATTTGATGTAGGGATTGAGAGTGAAGTTCCTTTACGTCAAGCCCAGATTTCTGTGGAAACAGCTCGAAATGATGTTGCCACCTATAAAACGCAAGTCGCACAAGCCCAAAATCTGCTGAACTTATTGGCAGGACAAAGCGTTCCTCAAAGCCTACTCCCCAATCAAGCAGTTGAACGTATCAGTACACAAGCTACTTTTGCTACGGGTTTGAGCAGTGATTTACTCAATAATCGACCTGATATCAAAGCTGCCGAATACCAACTTCTTGCCGCAGGTGCCAATGTGGGGGTGGCAAAAGCAAGACTGTTCCCCACGATTAGCTTAACGGGTTCTACTGGCTATGCTTCAACAGATCTTCAAAATTTATTTAAATCAGGTGGCTTTGTTTGGTCAATTGGACCTAGTCTGGATCTACCCATTTTTGATTGGGGGACTCGAAAAGCCAATATAAAAATTTCTGAAACAGATCAAATGATTGCACTTGCAGATTATGAAAAAGCCATTCAATCAGCATTTCGTGAAGTTAACGATGCTTTAGCAGCACATGCTCATCTAGACGAACGTTTAGATGCGCAACGTCGACTTGTCTCGGCAACGCAAACCACTTATCGACTTTCTTCGGCTCGCTTTAAAGCAGGAATCGACAATTATCTTTCAGTTTTGGATGCTCAACGTTCTGCTTATACTGCTCAACAAGGTCTACTCACATTAGAGCAAAGCAAATTGAACAATCAAATTGAATTATATAAAGCTTTGGGTGGAGGATTAGATCAAAAATAAAAAATGTTGGCTCAAGTAAAGTACGAAAATTAAGTACTAGAACGATACTTTCGCCATAAAAAATTCGGTATGGCTCAAGCCTTATTTTATTAATAAGGCTTGAGAAAATCAAAAGCTTGGTGAATAGATTAAATACATCTCTATGAATATCCATAAAAGCTAATAGTATTGATCATTTAAATAAAAAATTTATTTCGCTTAGAACCAGCAATATTTTGAATTTTAAAAACATCAACTTTACTGATCATTTTTTAATTTTAAAAGCAGAAAAATTAATGTTACAGTATATCATAACACTATACCTTATCTTTTCTTTATGTCTACGTCCCCTTCCCAGCGCTTACAAGCCATTGATGCATTAAGAGGTTTAGTTATCTTAATCATGATGGTTGATCATGTCAGAGAAACCTTTTATCTGCATCATCAAGTTCCAGATCCGATGATTATTTCAGCAACAGAAGAACCCTTATTCTTCAGCAGAATTTTGGCTCATTTATGTGCGCCTGTCTTTGTCATTTTGACGGGTTTATCGGCATATCTTTATCAAGCAAAAAATAATAGCCTTCAGATGACCCGTGAATTTTTAATCAAACGTGGGCTTTTTTTAGTTTTTCTGGAACTGCTAATAATCAACTTTGCATGGACTGGGAAATTTCCACCCGATGTCATTTATCTACAGGTGATTTGGGCAATTGGCATAAGTATGCTTGCTTTGGCAGCACTGATTGGATTACCGCAAAAACTGCTGTGGTGTATCAGCTTGATGATTATTTTTGGTCATAACCTACTTGATCAAATCTCTTTTGAAAATATCCCAGTTTTACACCAACTTTGGCTCATCTTACATGACCGTGGATGGATCGAAATTGGAGACATCGTTCGTTTAAGAACCTCTTATCCTGTTTTGCCTTGGATTGGTGTGATTACACTGGGATATTGTATTGGTCATCAGGTTTTTGCCCCATCCAATGATACGGCAAAAAGAAATCAGATCTTGCTCCGCTTTGGTTTATCCAGCATTGCACTATTTTTCATACTGAGAATCATCAATCTCTATGGTGATCAAGCATGGCAAGTTATGCCAGCATTCTCAGAAACATGGATGAGCTTTATGAACCTCACCAAGTACCCACCGTCGTTACTGTTTATTCTTTGGAATGCAGGTATGGGGCTTATTCTTTTGGTACTTTTACAAAAAGTTGAAACACAAAAATGGGTTAAACCGTTAATTATTTTTGGTTCAGTTCCAATGTTTTTCTACATCGTTCATTTATATCTTTTAAAAGTGTTGTATCTGGTTGCAGTGCAAATTTTCGGTACGACACAAGGTCAATACTATGGTGTAGATCAGGTCTCTACCTTATGGTTGATCTCCATACTATTGAGTATTTTGCTCTATCCATTGATGCTCAAATTTTCCAAGTTTAAACATCAAAACAAACACATCCCCATTTTAAAATATTTATAAAATGCGTTTGGGTTAAATCAGCACATATACATTCAACACACTGATGCTAAATGATTTTAGCATCAGTTTTTCTTAAAATACCACCAACGCATTAGAATCATAGCATCCCTTAAATATGGGACTCATCATGTTTCAGTGTTGGTTCGGATTTTAATTTCTGGGCGAGAAATTGAATAAATACTTCTATTTTTGGCGCTAAATAGCGTGTCGGTGGATAGAGTAACCACGCAGCACCACTGTAATAGGTTTTAAAATACCATTCTGGCAGAACTTGCAGCAAAGTATGGTTTGCCAAAGCCTGACGGGCAACAAAGTAAGGTAAACTTGCAATCCCCATATGATTTAATGCTGCATCTAAGCGTATACCAGTATGATTTGCAGAATATCTTCCTTTAACAACAACACTGGTGGTTTTATTGCCTTTTTGAAACTTCCACTTTGAGTCGCTGGCTTGCTCACCCAAATAGATACATTGATGATCCACTAAGTCCTGAGGCTTTCGTGGAATGCCATAACGTTTGAGATACTCTGGAGTTGCGACCAGTACATGATCAATCTGAATTAATTTTCTTCCCTTTAATCCCAATGCTGGCTCATTGGTAATCCGTATCGCCAAATCAATCTCATCATCAATAAAATCAACAATGCGATCTTCCAATAACAGTTGAATATCGACTTTGGGGTATCGCTCTAAAAATTCAGCAAGATGTGGATGAATCATATAGTGTCCCACTGCTTTGGGTACGCTGATTCTTACTGTACCACTGGGTTCACTGTTTAATTTTCCTGTGTTATCGATTACAGCCTGAGCAGCATTGAGCATTTCGAGACAATGTCCATAAATTTGCTGACCACTTTCGCTCAAACGTAATTTTCGTGTAGTTCTTTGCAACAGTCTGGTTTCTAGTGCCTGTTCAAGTCGAGTAATGGCCTTACTGATCGCAGAAGGTGTATTGCCCAGTTGTCGTGCTGTTTCTGAAAAACTTCCTGTCTCCACAACCTTGACGAAAATAGCCATTTCCTGAAGTAATGCAATGCTTTGATTTGTGCCCATGAGGAAAAAGTAAATTCATTTTTTACTAGATTATCATCAATAGGATTGCTTCATATAATTCTTTCTTAGAAATTTGCGTAGAAGTTAATATGACTCAGGCTTTATATTTATCTGACCAGACCAGTGCAGACGTTCAGGTTTTATCCTGCGAATTAAATCAAGATGGCTTATTTGCAGTTCGGCTAGAACAAACACCTTTTCATCCTCAAGGCGGTGGACAACCGAGTGACTTAGGTACAATCAATGATGTGAATGTCGTGCATGTTGTACAACAGGATGGTGATATTATTCATTATTGTCAGGGTGAAATTGCTCTGGGTCTGGCTTTTGCCCAAGTTGCCCAGAAACAAAGACATTTTTATAGTCGTCTCCACTCCGCAGGTCATTTGATCGGGCATATCATGCAAAGCTTTGGGTGGCATCCTGTGAAGGCACAGCATTGGCCTGAAGATGCAAAAGTGCAATTTACGCAGTCAGAAAACGCTCAAGATATCGATCAAATCCATCTTCAAGAGATATGTCAGCAATACATTCGCCGTGATTTGCCCCGTATGATGCAACAAAATGACCAAGGTTATCGTGAGGTTGGTTTTGGCGACCTGCCTAAATTTCCTTGTGGTGGAACACATGTTCAATCTTTATCAGAAATTGGCAATATCGAAATTACTGGCTATAAAATAAAAAAAGGCAAACTCACTGTTGCCTATAAAGTTACAGAGATGTGCCTATAATATTTAGGCATTTTATAAGTTGGCAATATTTTCCCTAAAAATACACCCCTCTAATTAGATCGATAGTATCCAATTTTCAGGCTGCAATTCATTCAAGCTTTCTTGGTCTATACCTTGTTCATCTACATACTTACCAATATCCAACATCATACGTGGAGTATCGAGTGAGGCTAAAAATTGTAAATGCGAAATGATAGGTAACTTACGTACATTTTCCAGCTTGGCTTGACCGCCTAAAACAAGAGCAGGTTCAAATCCAAACATTTCATTTTTCGTAAGTACTCCATATTTTTTTACAACACGTTCAAATAAAGGTTTATTTCTATAATCTTTTAAATCCAAATATTTTTTATTTTGTGTAGCAAAAAACATTTGAACCAAAAAATCCTCTTCATTTTTTTTCATTTCTTCCATATTTGGAAATATTTGATTCATTATGGAGGAAATTGTAAGACATCTTCCATGTAGAGTTCCCCATACCTCTAAATCTCCAAATGCACTTCGAGCAATGACAAAATATTCCTCATGTGGTTGGGTTTCGATATTTTCTAACCATACATCCAGTACATCTTGATATTCATCAGGGTTAACCAACCAAAATAAACCATTTCCCCAACCTGAAAAACCAAATGCTCTCCAATACTCTAAGAGTTGGGTTGGTAGTTTTCCTTTATATTTATTAATAATGCTATCTGAAACAGGTTCTGAAAATACAGGTGGACCAAAACCTTTATCATTATAAAAATAGTCAAAATCTTCATCTACTATAAATTCACTCATTTTTTACACCTTTTCAAATTTGCATTCATACTTTTACTAGCATTGATCAAATGAAGACTGACTGAATCGTTTGATGTTTAGTGTATATTGTTTGAGATAATTTCACTGTTTTTTAGAAAAAACTAGAGATTCATCTTTTCAGACTTACCACTTCAAGCATAGCTCTCGTCTTGCGCTCGTGCAAAGCGTTGCTTTGCTGACACGAGCTCACCCCATGCCTTTATATTCAGCTTTCCAAATGATCAAACCTGTATGGTCGGTCATTTCTTGCAGTGTACCCATTAAAAATAAGTGGTTACAAAAATAAACATATATAATTAATTTTAGTAGTGAGGATTCAGCGGATGCCCATGATATGAAAAAATGGTCAGGCTATTATCATAAAAGTTTAGTTGAAACCAAGATCAGGATTGTTAGGCACTATTAATCCTTAGACTATAATTATATTATTAATTTAGACTAGCTTTCAAAAAAAAGATAGTTTTCTCTGAATCCATATTTAAACTTAATATATTCCAAAGCAGCCACATAACTAAATTGGCTTAATTTAAAAATGAGCTCAATCAAATCAGGCATATCAAAATTTTTATTAACAATATATATTTCTTCTTTATTCAAGCTATATATTTCCAAAAAAATACCAGCATCAGTATTCTTAATATTAAAGCATGGTGAATCAGCCAAGTCTTCTTGTTGAACAACAACAACTTCTTTATCCATTAAATTTCCACTATTCAAAAATGGATTCAGTTTAATACCATATTCATTGTTAAAATCTTCACCAGCTAAAATATAATAAAATTTATTAGACTCTGTTTGATATTTAAACTTTTTCCAAGGTTTATTTTTCATTAGTATTTTTTTCCATTAACGATTAGCCCCTTCTTATATAACAAATACACATTCTCTACTCCTCCTAGCTTATTCCAAGCATTCAAATGAGATGGTATTTCGGTTTTACCATTTTTATCGTTAAATGAATGACCTGGTGAATCATCTCGCCAACCAGAGCAAGGATTATCTCCTCCACTATTCTTTCCGATTACACCATACCATTACAAGACTTTGTTGCATAAATATGTAAACAATTTATTTTAATAAACTCAATTTCAGATCAAGAATAAAAATTTAAAATCAAATAGTTATGAAATTTTTATGCAACAAAGCCGTGAAAAATTAGAGATAACTACATAATTACAACCTGTAATTCGTATTACTAAACCTTTATTATCTTTTCACCTAGATTCAGTGAATTAACAATACCTTCTAAAGCAATACTAATTTTAAAATCATTACTTTCAATATGATTTACCAAATCTAGCGATACATGAGACATAAATTTATCAATTATTTTTGATAAATTACTTATTTTTTTCACTTCAAATTCAATCGTATCTAAACTTTCATTTTTTTTATTTAAATTAATTAAATTTACTGTAAGCTCATACTCAAAATCTAAATATATATCATTTTCAATTATAGGAATAATATATACATCTAAAATTAATTTATATCTAACTGATTTCACATCAACTTCACTTGACGCATAAAAAATATTTGTATAAAAGTATGCATCTATTACATCAAACTTCTCATCATCATCTAATGAATTCAACCATTGTAAATCTACGTTATATAGATAATTTTTTACAATCATCCAGTTTCTAGTCACTTTTAATGGAAGCAAAAAATTTTCATTTAAAAAAGCTTCATAACTCATACTTATTTAATCCTTTTACGATAATAACCATTATAACGTGCTTCTGATATTGGATGCCCATGAAAATCGTTAGTACTTGAAGAAGCTTCAATACGCATATATTGTTTTGGTTTTCCTTCATTGTAGCCAATTATTCTTCCGGCATCATAAATATAATAATGTGAACCTTTACCATCATTCTCATATTCTATGCCTTGTGATAAGCCTTCTTTTTCAATTTTATTTCTGAAAGCTGTAACTTGTGGTGTTGTCGCACTACAACCTAAACTATTCCCCAGTATTGAACAGTTTTTCCATAACTAGAATATTTTATTGCAGTATCTTTACATTTTTGCTTGTATATGTTTTAAATACACTCCTGATTTAGAATTTTCTCTACGTCGCCTATCTGCTTTTATTTCATCTAAACTTCTTTGTTTCAATCCTAGAGGGTCAACCCAATCTATAGGGTTATGTGTGTATTTATAAAAATTAAGACCACCAAATAAACCCACTGGATCTTTACTAACAAACCTCCCTACATAAGGTAAGTAATAACGATAACGGTTATAGTGTAAACCCGTTTCTTGATCCTTGCGCTTCAGACAGAGCAATGCTCTGTCTTTGCTCATGCACCTTGGAAGCGAATATTGTTTGAAATAATTTCACTGTTTTCAAAGAAATTCGACTTGGCTTTTTCAGCCTTACACTCACCCCAAGCCTTATATTGCGCTTTCCAAATGATCGAACCTGTGTGGTCTGTCATTTCTTGTGGTGTACCCAAATGGTCACAGTGGTAGAATCTTACGTCATCGAAACCTTTGCTTTGCTTAGTAGTTTTCGATAGCAAATTTTGGCGTACGTTATATGAATCATTAAAATAAAAATAAGCTCAATGAAGCTATCATTGAGCTTTGTATAGTTTGAAATAACTTAACTGATTTTAAATTTTATTGATTAGAAAAAACTACAATTTTCCCTTCAGGTAGATGGCCATCCCATCCACAAGAAAAACCACCATTTAAATATACTTCTAAAATTTCTTTCCAGATTGTAGGAAAATAGTCATTTGCATAACATTGAAATATTATACCTATATCTCTATACATTAACTCTACTATCAGACAAGCTTCACCCGTTATCCATTTTTCTTTAGCTCCGTTAAAGTCTTGATTTTCAAATCCAAAATAATTTTTTTGTTTTAGTTTATATTTAATCCGATCGCTCCATTCAAAGCTTTCTGGAAAAATATCGGGGGTATCAGTCACAGTTTCCCATTCATCAAAATCATCAAAATCATCAAAATCATCAAAATCATCAAAATCATCAAAATCATCAAAATCATCAAAACTATCATTAGTCGCATAATCTATCCCTAAATTAGCATCAAAAATAATCTTGTAATCTTTTTCAGTACTAAACTTAGTATTATAAAAATTACCTTTTTCCAAAAAAGATATAAATTCAACTGCACCTTCTATTACTTGATCCCAAGTCTTCATTTATGTTCCTTTCACATGGTCTCTTATCGTATTATTGCCTTTACTCCTCTTCAAAAATATCAAATGAATGTAAATTTAAATTATCTAAACTCGCTAATTGTTTTTTCATAAATTCATACTTACTTTGTTTTTCTTTATTTTTTCCATTAAAAAAGCCCAATTTCAAAATAGTTTCTATTCCACCGTCATTTATTTGCAAGTCACCATCAGGTAACTTATTTTGCAATATTTTAAAATTATCACAAAATAATCCCTCATAAGAGTAATAATTTCCCAAATAATCGCTGCTATGTTCAATAAAAGAAATATCAAATTTTTTTTCAAAAATTCGAACTAAATCAATTGGGTTTAAGTTTGTCGTATATGCTAAAAAAAACTCTTTTTCATTTTACACCTTACATACAGTTTGCTGGAATTCTTGTACCTTCCGCTTTAGCTTTGGCACTTTCTAGACTATCAAATATCATAACATTTACATCCCGTCCTCCCGCGAGTTTTGACATCTTTTGAAGTACACCATTAATACCCTGATCCTAGCCAAAGTAATGGACACACTGTCCCTCTGAAGATAATGTAACGTTAACTTTGGAGATGTACACATGGCTAAACGCTTTAGTCCAGAATTTAAACAGCAAGCAATTGATTATGCACTTGCGAACTCACATGAATCATTAGCATCAATTGCGGTAAAGCTTGGTGTTGGTTACTCGACACTTGATAAATGGATTCGTACTGCTAATCCAGAAGGATCAAGCAAACGTCAGTTAACACCTGAGCAACAGCGAATATTAGATCTAGAAAAAGAAGTCAAACAACTCAAAGAGGCAAATGACATACTAAAAAAAGTGCATGTGTATTTCCTCACCGATCAAGGCAAGAGAAGTACACGGTAATCAAAGACTTTGCAATGGAAAAGGTTAAAGTCACTGTACTGTGCAAACAATTAGGTGTCAGTACTTCGGGGTTCTATGCATGGAGAAAACGTCAGGTACGTATAGCAAAGCAGTATGATGATTTACAAGCGGTGTATTGGCAGCACCACGCTCGTTTAGGTGCACCATCCCTCGTTCATGATATGCATGACCTAGGTTACAGCATGAGTGTGCGCACAATAGGTCGAATGCTTAAAAAACCAGGATTACACAGTAAAATTGCCCGTAAATATAGGCATACGACTGATTCAAATCATCGTTTGCCAACAGCACCAAATTTGTTAGATCAACAGTTCACTGTAACTGAGCCAAATAAGGTCTGGACGACTGATATTACGTATATTCGAACGAAGGAAGGCTGGTTATATTTATGCGTGATACTAGATCTATTTAGCCGACGTATCGTCGGTTGGCAGACAAGTACACGAATAGATCGTCAATTGGTATGTGATGCGTTTAACTATGCACTTGCACGTCAGGGTTATCCAACAGGCTTGATGATTCATTCGGATCAAGGCAGTCAATATTGCAGTCGCGATTTCAGAGCTGTATTACTGACAAATAAGGCAATACAAAGTATGTCACGTAGGGGAAATTGTTGGGATAACGCAGTAACAGAAAGTTTTTTCCATACATTGAAAGGGCATGTGGTACATGACAGTGTATTTTCTACAAGAAAAGAGGCAAATTCGGTCTTGTTTGAATATATTGAAGTTTACTACAATCGAATCAGAAGGCATTCTGCAAATGGTTGGTTAAGCCCTGAAGCTTTTGAGCAGAAATATTTTAAGAATTTAGAGGGAAGTACTGTCCACGATAGTGTCTAGGATCAGAGTTTCCCTAGTCAGGTGAATGAGATTCATGCACGCGTAGCAGTCTTGAATAAATTCACAGAATTAGGTCGCCCTCATACTCAAGTTATGCCTTAAATTTGAGTGACTTGGGTAAATATTAACTTTTAAATCTTTGTGCAACAAAGCCATTCAGAACTAATTTGGTGAGGAAACTTCATTTAAAACCTGAATCTACCAAAGGATTATCTCCTAAACATCAAAGTCTTTTCCTTTAATTTTTAATAAATAATATACAAATTTTCATTATTTTTTTTTGTATCCCCCATAATAAATATTAAATCTTTAAGTATTTTTTTCTCTTCAAAAAATTCATCCTCACTAAATTCTTTTAAATAATTATTTAAATTTTCTAAGATAACATTCATTTCATTGTTGAAAAATGTAATTGTTTCATAATCATCATTTTTATCTAAAAAAAATTCTCTTTTAATAGAAGGATATTTTTTTAGATTAATATGATTAACAAATATGGATTCATAAATAAAATCATCAATACTTGACTTCAAAGTTAAATTAGAATTTTCAAAAGGATTTGTCCCACTATAAACAAAATACATATTAGAACCTCAACTCTATAGGCATTAAATCACCAGTAGCAAAAGTACCTCCACCTTTTATTGCTTTTGTATCAGAATCAGTATTCTTTAATCTGAAGAAAGGTGCAACAGTTTTTCCTTTTGGTGGATAGCTTGCTTGTTTTTTGCATGTTAATAGTAATCATCACTACCTTTTCTATTAAGTATCCAATCTGTCTATTTAGTTAAAATACTTTCCAAAACTTCAAAAATACTGCGACAAAAATCATTTTCTAAAGATTCAGGTAAAACTAATGTATACTGAAATGAATTCTTTAATAATATCTTGTAAGAATTATATTCATCATTATCAAATTCTAAATCATCAGTATCTAAAGAAATTTTTCTAGTATTCACGTCCATAGAAATATTTTCATAACTATTTGAAATCAGTGAAAATGGACCATCCCCTTCTCTTGTTATTGAGTAAGCATGTTCATCAAAAAAAACTTCCATTTCATTATTTTTGATATATGTAATAAAACAATTCTCATCATTTAACTCTTCCATATAATGAGTTTGAACATTGTTCCACATTGATTTAATTCTATGATTAAACTCAATAACAGCAATATTTGGTGAAACATTAGATATAATTACGTAATCATAACCTGTAATCTGCATTATGCCCCCTTATTTATCAGTTTTCCCATGTGAAATAACACTAGTACGTGGAACTATTAAATCATGATCTATATAGTTTACATGTGAACTTCGTCCACCCTTAATTTTTTTCAGCTTACATTTCTCTATCTTAAATTTAAAATAATATTCCGATTTATCACTAGTTAGACCTAAATAGCTTTTAAAGCCACCAGGTTTATGCAAAAGTTGTTCAGGTGACATCGTAGTTACATAAACTCCTTTTGGATGACCTTTATCTGGTGCAGAAGATTTAAAAATATAAGGAGATTGTGAAGAAATAGCATTGTATCCTTTTTTGTCAGTATAGTGATAAACATCAACCATTTCAGGTAATTCACATACTTCTTGCTTTTGTTGCTGTCGCTGTAGACCTGAAGGATCAATCCAAAATATACTATTAGGAGCATATTGATATAAGTTATTGCCTCCATCAAGCCTAATTGGATCTTTACTTACAAACCGCCCCACATAAGGCGAGTAATAACGATAACGGTTATAATGGAGCCCTGTTTCTTCATCAAAATATTGACCTTGGAAGCGAATATTGTTTGAAATAATTTCACTGTTTTCAAAGAAATTCGACTTGGCTTTTTCAGACTTACCACTTCGAGCATAGCTCTCGTCTTGCGCTCGTGCAAAGCGTTGCTTTGCTGACACGAGCTCACCCCATGCCTTATATTGCGCTTTCCAAATGATCGAACCTGTGTGGTCACTCATTTCCTGTGGTGTACCTAAGTGGTCACAGTGATAATACCAGACATCATTAAAGCCTTTGCTTTTCTTCGTTGTTTTCCACAATGGATCACGATAAATGCTATAAGGTTTATCATTCCAATCTACACTCTGATGTACTTCTACCTTACCCAAATAAACCGCTTGAACTAAAGGAATAAAACTGCCTTTTTCATAAATATAATGTTTGGTGTAATCTTCAGTGGATTCAAAAGCAACTGAGTCACCATCCCATCCATAAATCACATTTTGTTCAGCGCCTGTATGATGATGCTTACTACGTTTTTGAATACGTCGACCTAAGGCATCATAACGATACTCTGCCGTATATTCAGAATTACGGCTTTTAATCAAACGACCAAATACATCCCATTCAAGATGTAAATCACCCTGAGCAGTCTTTTGACGAATGAGCTGCCCAAACTCATCATACTGATACTGTTGTTCTAAATATTCTTTAACAACGTTATTGACCAGACGGTTATAGCCATAATGTCCTTCTTCTGTATTTTGCTTAGATGACTTATCAGAAGCCATATTATAAGGGTCGATAATATTGTTGGCAGGGTCAAAACGGAATGTTTCCTTGCCTAATTTGCTCGTTGCATCCAATAAACGTCCGACAGGGTCATATTTGTAGTTAATATTCCCGCGACGTGTATCTTGAATACCTGTAAGCTGTCCTGTTTTATCGTACTGATATAAACGCTGAATCAGTTGCTGGGTTTTATTGATTGCATTATTTTGCTGTTGGGTAGGAGATTGATAACCAAATTCATGACCATTGACAATCCTTTGCTGTGTTAAGCGTCCGATATCATCATATTTCTGTTCTTGGCTAATTCCATTGGCATAGTGCCGTGTGGTTTCTCTGTGTAAATCATCACGCTCAAAGCTAACAACATCTTCACCATTTAAGATCAGGCTTTGAACATGACCACTGCCATAAGTGAGCCAGTCGATATTTTGCCCATCAGGTCGAATCGTCTGAATCCGCACATTCAGCTCATCGTAAGTATGTTTCCACACGGCTGTTTTATTGGTTTTTAAATCCTGATGATGTTCACGGATTTGATTACCAACCGCATCATAGAACCAGTGTGCAGCACTGTCTGCATTTCTTGCTAAGACAAGTTGCCCATTGCTGTCATAGGCAAACTCTTCTATTTGTTGCTGTTCAACTTCATGAGAGTCGTAGCCATAACCTGCAGTACGCTGTTCAAGTCGTCCCATACTGTCAAATACAAATTGCTGTATACGGTCTTTCTGTGCAACACGGTCTTTTAAATCCTGACCATAAGCAGATGCAACTTCGATACTGGTTGTCAGTTGTTTAGTTCTGTCATCGTATCTATAGACTGTTTCTTTTCCATCGAAATCAATTTCTTTCAGCAAACGCCCCATGACGTCATAGAAGAACTGGTAACTTGCACCATTTTCATTAATTAACCTTTGCAGGCGACCAAGCTGATCCCATTTGTACTTAAGCTTATGACCTAATGCATCTGTTCGCACAGTGATTAGACCCGACTCATCATACTCGTATCGGGTTTGTTGTTGATTTGGATCAAGGTGCGCAAGTAACCGCCCTTCGGCATCATGTACAAAATGTTCTTCAGTGCCATCAGCATGTTTGATTTTTTCAAGTTGTCCTAAAGCATTTAATGGAACGCCTTTAATAATGACCATTCTTTGTTCAGTGTCTGATCCAGTATAAAAGTATTCAACTTTTTGTTTTAATGCATTCTCGGCAAACTTAACCCGACCACGCTCATCATATCCCCATTTGGTTTCTTTGCCTGAACAATCCTGATAACTGAGTAAATTACCCTGTGCATCATATTTAAATGATTTCGAGCCACCTTTAGCATCAATAATACTGGTCGGTAATCCTTGAGCATTATAACAGTATGACGTTTCACGCTGTAACGGATCAATCTCTTTAGTTAATTGATCTTTGTCATCATATTCATTTTTCCAGATAGCCCCTTCAGCATTTTTAATTTCTACTGGATTACCATTTTCATATTTATATTCGACTGAACTGCCATCGGGATTGATAGATTCTAATAAATCCCCTTGATCGTTATACCGATAAATATAGACTTCGCCAGTCGTTGTAAAGTGCTGAGTGATTTTTGAATTACTATCACGGATAAACCATTCTTCTAGTTCATCAGGGTAAACAATACGATAATTATAACCTTCAATATCATAATGATACTGAGTTACGTTACCTTCGCCATCAATCACTAAGGTACAACGCTTATCATCTAGCCATACTAAAGATAATTCTTGGCTACCGTCGTCTGCCCATTCATGAAATGCTCTGGCTTCATATGTTTCACCATCCCATTCTAGATTTATTGCTCGATTTGTTAAGTCCGTATAACGGGTAAGTAAGTGTTTATGATAAGAATAGTGATAATTCGCATGATCCCGAGTGGTTGCCTGTATTAAATCACCTTGCTGATCATAAAAATAACTTGCTATATCCAAGCACTTACCATCTTTGTTTAGAATCAGCTTTTCAATTTTTTGATTTGAATTTTTTATGCATTCAATATAACAGTCCAGTTTTTTATCATAAAAAAACTCGATCTTATGTAATATACCTTCTTCATGCCCAATAAGTATGGTGCTTTGATCAGATTTTACAATTGCTTTCAGAATGTAGTGATCTTTATATTTTTCAAATAAATATTGTTCCTTATTTTTATACTCAATGACCAAATTATTACCAAGATTGGTAATATACAAATTTTCAGCAACTGATAAATAAGTTGTATTTTCAGCGAGTTTAGGAAGATGAATAATTCGCCCTGTCTCATCGACAAATAAAAATTTGTCATCTTCAACAAAAATTTTCAGTGTCCAAGGTGTAAGCCATCTTGCACCAAACTCACTCTTATCATAGCCTTCCAAATTAGAAGCGTAGCTTCGAGTTTGGAAAATTCCTCTTGTTGAAAATATGTCAGCATCAAGATGAGTGAGAGATTCAACACCAGTTATGAAACTAATACTTTTTTTACTTGCGACAGCCCCACCACAATTACATGGATTTGGATCTTTTTTAGGTTTTGTAACTTTTGATTTACTTTCCAAAGGCGACGCGGGTGTAACACTTTTAACTTGTGTTGTTGTATTTGGTTTTACAGCACCACCTTTTGGTCTTCTTTTTAATACTGATTTTAATATTTCAATAAATTTTAATAGATAAACCTTTGCTTTTGCCTTAATTGCTTGAGCAGCTTTTGCACCAAATGTTTTTATTTTAGTTGCAACTGCTAAAAGTGCTGCTTTCCCGGCTGCACCCAATCTTGCCAAGATTTTTTGTAAAACTTGATTTGCAACTTGTCCTACTTGCGCTGAGGCAGATAAGGTGAGTGCTTTAAACAAATTATCAAAAGTATTTTTAGGGTCTCGGATTAAACTAGTTGTAGTCACCTTGCTAAAACTTTTCTGTGCATCTTTTTGAGCATTTGCAATCGCTATAGGGTTAACAGCCTGACCATTTGCAATATTGATTAAGCCCGATGAAAAATCATTAGATATTTTCATCGCATAATCCGAACAGCCATTAATTAAAGTATCAATTTGCCCTGTCGCTTTATCTACGAAAGGTTGTATTTGACCCGCAAGAACATCATTTAAACTAGCTTGTATTGCACTTTCCACAGCCAAAGCTAAAGTTGTTTTACCTGTAGATACTGCATTTCTTGCCGCCATGACCATCGGCCTTAGGGTCATACGAGCTGTATTCATTCCTGGAGGGACTGGGATAACACCAATCAAATTAATACAAAGATCTACCCAATCTAGTATGGCTGGATTTGGATTGTTAACCAAATTGATAATACCTTCGACCACATCAACAAGAGCAATAATATTACCGACTACAGGAATAACGCCTGCAACTTGAGCAAGAGTATTTAAATCAAAATCAGGACTAATATTTTGTTTTAGCCAATCATTGATGCTATTTCGACTTGATACAATATCTTGAGGTGCAATACTTTGAAGTGGGGCAACCACTACTTGTGTTTTTAAACTATTTGCTAATGTTATTATTGCTTGTTTTTGTTCTGGAGTTTGGTTTCCTGGCTTTGAAGGAACCATGCCTAATAGACCCATGTTTTATTCCTTATTTTTTTAATTTATGAAGATTAGCTACCAAACTTGAAGCATTACTAAATGCCTTAGACACATCTGATCTTGTATTTTTCATTTTTGAAATTGAATTAAATATCATATCTGGATTAAAACCTTGCAATTGTTGTGCTGTTGGCCATTCAGCTTGTCTTTTTAAATCACTAGTTTCAGCCCAAGGGTCTCTTTGATCCCCCTCAAAAAAAACTTTCACAGAACCAGGAATAATTCCCGAAATGCGTGCAAACCCTTTATCATCAAGAACACCTTGATGTTCTTTACCTTGCACATCTACTACTTTAAATTTACCTTGTTTAATCGCTTCACCATGAATGTAATTATTAAATAGTTCCAACACACCTTTGGCATTGCTTGATTTCAATGCTTGTTGTGAAACATTGACATGCACACCGGGTTTAAACAGATGCTGCCCAGCATTGACCTCAAACTTTCCACCCGTTTTGGGGAAAATTCCAGAATTATTCAATGCGATTTGCGATGAACCACCTGTAATCACAACTTCTTTAGGGCTACTAATCACAACTTTATCATCGGTCGATGAAATGGTAATACCTAACTTGGCAAATACATTTAAAGCATCTGACTGCGCTTGAATCTCTACTTTACTTTGCGCTGCAATCGCTTTAATCCCACCTTGCGCAGCAAATAAACTCAGTTTGTTTTGCGCATGTGCAATCCAATTCTTTTGCGTACTTAGATTAATACTGTTTCCTGCAAATTGATTTATTTGAGCATCTGCAGAAATATGAATGTCTTCTGCGGTGCTCAAAGCGATCCCATCTTGCGAACTTAATAAAAGTAGCGATTTTTTGAATATCGCAATTTTTTGTTCAAGCTGTTCTTTAAATTCTTTCAGCTGCTCAATCGACTCAATTTCATCGGTCTTTTGGTTCTTGGCAATATCACTTAAAGCTTTGCTGTTGGTCTGACTGCTTTCAAGTTGCTTTTTGACAATCTCACTCTCTAAGTGATCACCTTTGGCTTGATCTTGAGCATAGGTCGAAATCAGTAAGCCTTGCCCTGCTCTTACTGCACCCCAATGATCAGTTCTTAGTTCAAAGCCTTCACCACGATCATCACTTTCCGCTTTATCTTTTGGATGACTAAGCTTTCCGAGATTCAGTTGACTCGCGCCATGACTACTGTGCAACTGGCTGCTGATCTGATTGGTCGTATCGTCAAATCTCAGTTGGTTGTAGCCACTACCCTGATATTCTTTACTTTTAATGCCTGAAAGTTTTTTGGTCTCTGGTAGTTTGCCTTTGTCATCAAACTTAGTCGGATGGCGGTGTCCTTCATGGATACGTCCCACCACGAATGGTCTATCAAGGTTACCATCAAAGAAATCTATAACGACCACCTCTCCTGCTCTCGGTAGGAACCGTGCCCCATAGCCTTCACCTGCCCAAGGGGTGAGTACATCGACCCAAGCTGAATCTGTGTCATTGTCGTTAGAACCTGCACCACCATCATGGCTATGATCTTCACTGCGAGTAAATAGGAAGCGAACTTTAATCCGTCCCCATTCATCAACATGAATTTCTTCCCCACTTAAGCCAACAACTCTGGCACGCATTGGATGGGCAGTTGGTCTTTGAGTTAAGGGATTATATTCAGGAACAATCTTAATATTGCGTCGTTGTAGAACCAATTCATTGGCTTGGCGTTCTTCACTGTTGTTTGTGATGATATTGCTGGTTTGCCAATCACTTTGTTTGAGTAAAGTTTCAACTTGGTGGGTCAAGTCTTTCGGTAAATTATTCTGATTATAAAAGCGCTTCGATATGATCAGAAACTGCTTATCATGGGACTCTAATTGAGATATGGTTGGATGTTTATCTAGCTCAAAAAAATAACCAACATGTGCATCTCGAACAGTGGAAGTAGCTGTAAATCGTTTGGCTTGTGAGTCGTAGTAGTTGCTTAGGTTTTCATTGAATTTTTCAATCTGACTGTTGCCTGATTTGGTTGCACCATCTTCACCATTCAAGTCTTGTATCCATGCTGGGCTAAAGTGCCAAGCTTGTTCTAAACCTAAACTGGTGTTGTCGTAGTTTTCACTGTGCTGATGGTTACTTTGAACTGAGCCTGCACCCTCTTCTGTTTCCAATGCATCTGCTTGCCATCGTTGGATATGCACTGCCGTCGGTTGGATTGAGCGTTGTCCGATAAACGTCGTAATACTGTCCGTGAGTTCTGTCGCGGAACTGCGATGAAAACGGATGTTCTTACGATCTAAACTTTTATATTGGGAATTATCATCGATTAAACGTAGCTTTTGAGGTTGGATTTGTTCACTTGAATTAGAAACTTTAAGCTGTGCTTCATCGATTAAAGTTGTAATCCCTTCCTCAGAAAGAAGTCTTTGAATGAATTCGCCATCCAGTTCATTATTCTGCATAATGAATGGTCTGACGTCATAGACTTTAGTTAGTCCACTCAGATCTAAAGTGAGACTTGAAGCAAACAGCGGACTACGTTGCACCCATTCCTGAAATACGGTTTGAATTACCTCAATAGCCGACTTCGCCATAAATACCCGAGAATTTCTACGCTGTTTCCATAAAGCAGTTGGATCTTCTACAGTTAAACGATAAATTGTAAGAGAGCCATCAGAGACACCCACATCGGCTTTGGTCACAATGCCTGAAATTCGATTTAACTCAGACCGATCATTAACAATATCAATGGCAACTTGAGCACCTATAAACTGTTTTAACGGTATTGCTCCATTCGTTGAGAGGCAAATAAGTTCTAGATGAACACCTTTATTCAGTTCATGTGTTCCATTAATACGTTGCAGAAAAACTTGATCGTTTAATAACGAATTTGAAAAAGACGCATGGATCGCACGTTTTTGGGAGCTTAGTCCTATTTGATCCAAGGCAGCATAAATATTGTTAGACATAGTTTATTATTGGATTTTAAATTGTGATGTAGTGTACTAAAAATTACAATCCAAGTCTAGACAGACCTGTCTAATTCATCTCTATATAGATATTAAAATAAACATGCATATCTTTGATTTCACGCATAGTTTGATGACTGACTGATAGAGTTATCACATCTCAATAAAGCATCCATATTAATCAAATATTCATTTTCAAATTGGCAAGCCTTTTTAACTGCTTTCTTGCAATCACAATTTTTTCTTTGGTGGTTTGCAATTGTTCAGCAATCTGTTGCATGGTCATTGTTGAGCTGGTAATGATTGCTTGATTTGCCAAAAGCCAACGCTTATTTTCGATACGTTGTGGATGAGGTTTTTTGACTTTTGCATAACATCTTAAATAGCGAGCATAACTACTGACTTGATCTTTGTTTAAACCATATTGTTGATACAAATCTTCAAAACCATCCCCCAATAACTCATCTTTATGTTCGATTGCCCATTGATGATTTAATACCACTTTTTCCCGTTGAATATTCAATTCTTTTCGAAGTCGAGAAACTTTGATGCCTGAAAAATTCAATTGCTTCATCACAGCTTGACGGGAGTTTTGCCGTATAAAATCTGCCAGTTCTGGTGTTAGGATGCAGGCATAACTGCCACGGGTCGTACTATACGCCCGACCTTTGTAAATGATTTGACCGATCTCTGTCTTATATTCTTCATAGACATCCCAATCCTCACCTTGCCAATCTTTAATGACTTTAATAGGGTTAAGTTTAGGTTTATATTGAGAAGTCATCACAGCAGCCTTTTTTTAATACGACTATACTGTTTTATAAGTTTACCTTTATAATTTCAAGATATATTGTCTAAAAAATGAATTATTATTTTAATTTTTTTTAACAATTTGCTATTTTATGAGACAGTTTAGTAGAAATCATCCAATATCTTGAAAATCTTCCGTTCGCTTTAATATTGAAATGATCTCAAGCAGAACTGCTCAATCGCGAAACAAGTACCCGCCATACCCTAAAATTTAAATTGAGTACCGTCAAAATTACCCACAAATTTCCTAAAATAAGTATAAGTTAAATCCATTGTTATTAAATAACTAATTGATTTATAAATTAATAATAACTTGATAAATCTGTTCAAATTGTTGGCAAAAGTCTTTCATCTGTTGTTCTGTCATATCAGCCGTACTGATTCTTATGCCTTCAATTTCTTGATTGACGCTAAAATCTCGTCCTGAACGTACCAACCAACCTCGTTGCGATAAAATCTTGCTGATTTTGTCTGCATGTGGCAATTCAAGCCAGATATTTAGACCATCATAATGCATCGCACAAGGGATATTAAACTGTTGTAAATACTGCACAATTTTTTGATTCTGTTGTTGGTAATAAGATTTTGCCTGATTTAAGTTGACTGAAAATTTTTCAGCACTGAACAACTGGAACACCATTTCTTGGATGATATGACTGACCCATGTTGAGCCTGCATTCAATTTTCGTCGCAATCTATCTGAAGTTTCAGCATCACAACCAACAAATGCAAAACGAAAATCTGGCGATAAGTATTTGGATACTGAACGTACTACAGCCCAGTGCTTCGTTGTGGTTGGAATGATATGTTGGTAACAGGTTTGAGAAAGCACTGAAAAATGGTCATCAACAATCACCAATACATGTGGATAGTTTTGCAATAGTTTTGAAATTTTCTCAGCCTGAGTGCGATCTAAACTATAACCTGTTGGATTTTGCGCACGTGGCGTAATAATCAATGCTTGCGCGCCTGCATATAAGGCTTGTTCAATTGTATCAAGAACAAAACCATCGCTCCTGACTGTAAAAGGTTGCATTTTAAATTGCTGATGTTCAATTGCAGAGATACTGGTGATAAATCCTGGTTGCTCAACAGCCACTAAATCGGAAGGAACGAGGTAGGCAGCGAGTATTCGCTCAATCGCATCGACTGCACCGTAGGTAAATTCAATTGAAAATGGTTGAGGAAGATCTGCAAAAACCTGTTGTTGGGCAATATTTAATAATTCAGCATGATAGATGTTTTCACCATATAAACTGCTGTTCAGATGACCAAAATTGATTTGACTTAGAGTTGGTAACCATTCTCGGTGGGGATTACCATGAGCCAAATCGACTGTGCCCTCATTTAATGCTTGAAAGCCTTCTGATCTGCGACAAGATTGTTTTGATTTGACTTGTGTGCCTAAACGTCCTTTAGACACCACAATGCCCATCGACACTAAACTTTTATAGGCAGCAGCCACCGTATTTCGGTTCAGCCCAAGTTGTTCTGCTAACTCACGGACACTGGGCAAGAAGTCGCCTTCATTTAACTGCCCTTCATTGATCAGTGTACGAATATTATCTTGAATATCCTGAGCGCTGTTGCCTTTAATTTTCATAAAAAAATCTATATCGAGTTTTATACAGGAATGAGGTGATTAAGCCAATCACGTAATAACAGCTTGGCTTTGTCCTGTAAGGATTGCCCATATAGTACATTTTCTTGACGTAACTTTAAAATATCAATCTTCGCCTGATTGAGTTCAGTCGCATGTCCAATCAACCAACGCTCTAATGTTTTTGGATCAACTTCAACATGAAATTGCAATGCCAGAATATTGAGACCCACAGCAAAGGCTTGGTTAGGATAGTAAATTGAACCTGCTAAGCGTTTAGCGGATTCAGGTAAATCAAAGGTGTCGCCATGCCAGTGTAAAACCTGAACATTTTCCAAATGCTTTAAAACTGAGGCAAAGCCTTGACTGGTAATGGTTAATCGACTCCAACCTATTTCTTTGATATGCCCCTGATACACCTTTGCACCTAAAGCCGTTGCTATTAACTGAGCACCTAAACAAATACCCAGTGTTGGATAGTGATGAGCGAGACGGGTACGTAGTGCATGAATTAAATCCGATAAATAAGGATAATTAGCCGTTTCATATACGCCGATCGGTCCACCCAATAAAATAACAGGATGTTTTGAAGCAAGAGCCTCATCCACGGCATCGACACCTAACTGTAAATACTGAATTTGATAATTTAAGTCATTCAGCGTCTGTGCAAAACTGCCTAAATCTTCAAATGCCAAAGTTTGAATTGCATAGATTATTTTCATTGTGCTCACTCTACTTGTCACTTAGATAACAGGCTTTCAGCAAGCCGTATATTTGCTGGGCTAAATATTCAATTTGTAGATCAGTCATGATCAAAGGAGGCAGTAAACGAATAATTTTTCCCTGAGTAACATTGAGCAATAGATTAAACTGTTCACTGGCAATTTTTGTCAGGTTTTCAATCGGATGAATCAGTTCAATTGCAATCATCAACCCCACACCACGTACAGATTTGATGTTGTGTAACCCTGTTAATTTAGATTGCAGTAAATCGAGTAAGTGATATCCTTTTGCAGAAACTGACTGTAAATACTGCGTTTCGAGTAAATCTAAAACACGATAAGCCACTCGACATGCCAACGGATTCCCACCAAAAGTTGAGCCATGTAAGCCAGACTGCAATAAATGCCCCAACTTAGGATGGGTTAAACAGGCACCTATCGGTAATCCATTGCCTAAACCTTTTGCAATGGTAAGTACATCAGGACAAATTTCAGCTTGTTGATAATAGAACCATGTTCCTGTGCGCCCCAGTCCACATTGGATTTCATCTAACATCAACAACCAATTCTGTTGATCACATAGTACTTTGAGCTGCTTGAGATAAAATGTTGAAGCAATATTCACCCCAGCTTCACCCTGAATTGGCTCGAGTAATACTGCCACAACATCGGGATCATTTTGATAAGCTTCGATCGCAGCCAAATCATGAAATGCAACAAACTCAAAACCTGTTAATAAGGGACCAAAAGCCTGACGATAATCTGGCTTAGCTGTTGCAGATAACGCTCCTAATGTGCGTCCGTGAAATGCGTGTTGCATGACGATTATTTTGGGACATTGAATGCCTCGCTGATGACCATATAAACGAGCTAATTTAATTGCCGTTTCATTGGCTTCTGTGCCTGAATTACAAAAAAAAGTCTGGGTTAAACCCGTAATCTGTGCCAGTTTTTCAGCAAGACGTTCATTCCAAGTATGTTTAAATAAATTGGAAAGATGTAAGAATGTTTGGGATTGTGCCACGATTTCCGTATGAATATCAGGATGAGCATGCCCAAGTAAGGTGACACCGACACCTGAAATAGCATCCAAATAACGCTTATCTTGGTGATCCCATAGATAGCACCCTTGACCACGTTGAAATTCAATGGCTAAAGGTTGGTAAACGGGCATTAAATAACTCATGTCATCTCCTGCGACAAAATATTCATCGAACAGGGCTGATAGATATATTCACTTCCCAAGAGCTGCATCGTCCCCTCTTTTTGCATAAGAAAACGCGAATCTTCAATCACTTGATGTAACTCATAGCTTAATTCGGTTGTATGCTGTAAATAACTCAACAAAGTATTAATTTTCATTAAAGCGTGCATAGAACGGCTTTGAAAATGTCCCAATAATTTGCCCTGTTGATAGATGGTTAATTGAAAATGTTGACTCATCTTGGCTTACTCCGCCCAGTAATAATGATCAGGCAGTGCTCTTGCACCAAAAATAGCCTGCCCAACGCGAATATCCGTTGCACCTTCTTCGATGGCAATTTCAAAATCTCCAGACATCCCCATAGATAAACGCTGGACATCAGGATAAATTTTTTGAATTTGATCTCTTAGTACACGTAAAGTCTGAAAACATCGCCTCACCTCAACAGCATCTTGACTGTGAATAGCCAGGGTCATTAATCCAATTATTTTGAACTGCGTAAACTGCTGACACTGATCAATTAAAGCTAAGGCTTGTTCAGGTTCAACACCAAATTTACTGTGTTCATTGGAGGTATTTACCTGAATAAAAACAGGAATTTTACGTTGTTCGAGTAATAAGCGATGATTTAGTTTTTCTGCAAGTTTTAAACTGTCTAAGGCATGAAACTCATCAATAAATTTGGCAACATACTTCACTTTATTGCTTTGTAAATGCCCAATTAAAATCCAATGAATCGGTAAATGTTGTAGCGCTTCATATTTGGCTTTCGCCTCTAACACTTTATTTTCACCAAAACTACAAAAGCCTAATTGATATGCCTGTTCAATTTTTTCAATCGCTAAAGTTTTGGTCACAGGCAATAAGCGAATCTCTGCGGGATTACGTCCTATTTTTTGGCATATCGCTGTAATCTGTTGCTGAACCTCACTAAAGTTTTGCTGCAACCCAATTAAATTGCTCGGCGTAACAAAGTGCTCCATAAAAAACCCATGACAAATTAATTTTGTCCTATGACAATAATATGGTTTAAAAAATTGCGCAAGCTTTTTATCGTCTTGCTCGACAAATTAGCTTGCGCTTACTCAATAAAACCCATTCATCACCGTGACTAAATCACGCGCTAAGAATTAAAGTTATTGCCATTTTTTACATACCCAATGCTCATATTATTGAGCAGGTTTCCAAACAAATTGTGCAGCTTCAATTTGATTAGGAATCAACTTTTGACTATAGAAGAGGTCTGCAATCTTTTGTTGAGATTGAATAGCCTCTGAACTTAAAATCGCAACAGGATTTGGTTTTGGTTTTTTAGCAATCACTTTTTGCGTCACTTTGACATCTAAACCAGTGCTCTTCGCCAAAATCTCAGCTGCTTCTGATGGATGAGCATTAATCCACTGATCACTTTGATTTAATACAGCCAATACTTTTTCTGCATCCTTTGGATGGTTTTTGACAAAATTAGGCTGCGCCAAATAGTAGCTATAGGTCGTTGGCAAATCTGTAGACTCGAATAAAATCTTTGCATTTCCATCAATTTCGGCAGCGCTAATATAGGGGTCCCAAACAGCCCAAGCATCAATTGCCTTTTTATCCAAAGCAGCACGTGCATCTGAAGGCGTCAGCCAAACAGGTTGGATATCTGCCCATGATAGATGAGCTTGCTTTAAAGTTTCAGCCAAAAAGTTATGCGCACTTGAGCCTCGGGTTAATGCAATTCGTTTTCCTTTCAAATCCGCAAGACTTTTAATCGAACTCTGATTCGGCAATAAAATCGCATGAGCCTGTCGTGAGGATTGCTCATAACCTAAATAATTCAATTGTTTCCCCGCGGATAATGCAAATACAATCGGTGCATCACCGGTATAACCGAAATCAATTGAATTGACAGATAAAGCCTCTAAAGTCTGAGGACCCGCGGGAAATTCTTTCCACTCAATTTTTACATGAGGGAATTGTTTTTCAAACAATTGATTCTGCTTCGCCACGATCAATTTTAATGCTGCTTTTTGATAACCTATATTGAGTGTACTGATCTGATTGCTATCAATGGATTTTTTATCATCCTGTGTCTGTTTTGAACAACCTGAAAGCAGTAACCCTGTACTAAAAATGGTAATCAATCCATATGCTAATAACTTATTCATACTCACTCAAATCATCTAATATTTCATCGAGTGTATACAGACAATAAAATATTGATAAATATATAATCTTTATATATTTATCACATAATATTCACAAAGGTTTTTAACGCTTCAATGTTCTATTTTTTATAGCGAATACAATTACGTCCTTCTGCTTTGGCTAAGTATAAATATTCGTCAGCAGCTTTAAATACCTTATGAATATCTGTAGATATTTCAGGCCAGTGTGCAATACCAATTGACACAGTCACTGCGGGAATATCATCAATTGGACTTTTTTCCAACAGTTGGCGAATTCTTTCAGCAATATTGATACTTAAATTTTGGCTATCTATCGGACTTAATATGACAAATTCCTCGCCACCAATTCGACAACAAATATCAATATTTCGTACACAGTCCTTGATATGCTGTGCCGTACGCTTTAACACCATATCCCCCTTTTCATGCCCATATTGATCATTGATTTTTTTAAAGTAATCAATATCTACAGCAATAATGGCAAAAGGAATATTGGATTTCATCAAGCGTTCAATATGCAGCTCCATCCCACGACGGTTATACAGCCCTGTCAAAGGATCAGTATTCACATAATGGTTGAGTGTGGAAATTCGTTTGCTAAAATTTGAAGAACTTTGCAACAAGGATCGTTTAAAATTCCTGACTTCATAATACAGCGCATCAACATCTTTAATTTGGTTGGCTGTTTCTGGATTGTTTAAATGGCTCGCCATCGTTGCCAAGCGGTTTAATGGCGCAGAAATATAATAGGAAATTTTCCAGATAATTAAAAAAATTAGAATATAAAAAACAAGCATATATGCAATAATTTTATAGATAAGGTTGGGTACTTTTTCTAATAGTTTATGCGTGGGTTGTTGCGAAACAATAATCCAATCGGTGTGTTTCACTTTTGCAAAACCCGCTAAATTATCAACCCCCTTACTATTGATCAATCTGATTTTTCCTATCGAATGTTTCTCCATATAATCCAGACCTGTATTGTCTGTTGCATATGTTCCTATTCGATGAACATCAGGATGAAAAATGATTTTATGCTGGCTATCGAGCACATACATATAGCTGTCTTTATAATTAAAACTAATCGTCAATAACTCATTGATAATATTTCTTTCTTTTAAATAAATCGCACCACCTACAAAACCTAGATAGTTCTTATGCCGATCAAAAATTGGTTGTGAAATAAACACAATCAAATTCTTTTTGACTGAGTAATACGGACTTGTAATCACGGTCTTTTGGGTATCTAAAGATTCAGTAAAGCCCAATGTTCTATTGATTACATTTTTATTCAATGCAATTTTCGATGGTGAAAAATTCAGGATTCGACCATGTTTATCAGAAATAATCACACTATCAAAAAAGTTAGACTGAAATTTGAGGCGGTCTACTTCTGATTGTTTAAATTTTTCGTCATCAAATGATTGCCCCAATAACATGGCACTGTAATCAAGTTGTTTTAATACCGTCTGAATTTGAGAATCTGTTTTTTGCGCAATCTTCGTTGCATACTCCATATTCACAGACAAAGACGTATCTAATAATTCTTTTTTTTGAATAGAGTAGTTTACGAATAAAGATGCAATAAAGAGGATAACAATACTGAAAACAGCCAAAAATAGAATAAGTTTCCTTAGGTTTAATTTTAAACAAAATATGATTTTTTTTAGTTTCATTGAGTCAATTGCAAACAGCATTTGCTTGAATTTTATGCTCTTTTAATCATTATTACTACAATATTTTTATTATTATTAAACTTATTTCCAATCTCCTTAAAATTAAGATGCGCATAATATTATCAACAAATTATAAGGGTCATTCCATATAATAACACTTAAAAATAATTATAACCCTCTGTAATATAAATAAGAAATTCAATTCACTTACTCATTATACAATATACTCAGGGGATGTATTTTTTACCTTCTAGATTTAATGTAAAAATATATTATTCTTATTAACATGACTTTAATCATATATTAAGCTCTACTTCGCATATTCTTTATATCAACTAAATTAATAGATTTTACAACGACAGCAATTTGCCTAATTGTCTTGAATTGATGTCTGATCAAGAGTCATAACATTACTATGTTTATCGAATAAAAAATATTTAATCAATCAGTGATTTGACCGACACGAATGTTTATCAATCAAAAGCAATCAACAAGTGACTGCCATGAATATAGAGCATCCTTGGCAATCAAGTTGATTTTCATGGTGATTTAAGCTGCTTAGATACTTTTGGAATTATTCGACTTGCCAAGCAAAAAATTTAAATGTTGTCGTACCGCAGCCCATTCACTTTTTAAAATACTATACACATATGTATCACGCAAAATATCATCTTTCACAATTTGATGGCTACGCAATATGCCATCGAGTTTTGCACCTAAACGTTCAATCGCGGCTCGACTTTTGAAGTTAAATGAGGATGTGCGAAACTCAACTGCAATACAATCCAAGTGATCAAAAGCATAACTTAGCAGTAACTGCTTACATGCTGTATTGATATGTGTTCGTTGCACAGATTGTCGATACCAAGTTGAACCAATTTCGACACGGCGATGGACCGCTTCGATATTCATAAAACTGGTCATGCCTAAAACTTGAGCTGTTTGTTTTTCAATGACGGTATAAGGCAACATCTTGCCTTGAGTCTGTAAGTTCAATCGTCGATGAATCTCAGCCCCCATTTGCTCAGGCGTTGGGATATGTGTAAACCATAAGTTCCATAGTTCTCCGTCACATACAGCTTCTATCAGCGCTTCCATGTGTTGTATTTCAAGCGGTTTTAAAATGACATGATCATTTTCTAAAACCTGAGACGTTAGCCAAGTCATTCAATTCTCCTTCTACCTACATAGAGATAAGTATTTATTTATTTTTCTCTGCTGCAACCTGATACATTGCATCAGCAATTACACCATCCTCCGTTTGAGATAATGCATTGGCAACGCCAACAATATCTCGATGATCTTTGTTCTGACCGAGTTTTGCTTTGCCTTGCAGTCTCGTGATTTCTATTTCAATACCAACAATTTCCTGAAGCATCGGTTCTAAATAATCTTTGGGAGCATCAGACATTTTCCACGGGGTAGGTTGAGTTGCTTCATGTGTCCGAGTTAAACGAGCAACTACACCTCGTACATAACGCTCGTCATCATGAATACGGATTTTGCCATGCGCATGTACAACCCTGTAGTTCCATGTTGGCACCTGTCGCTGGTGTTCATGTTTACTTGGATACCATTGAGGTGAAATATAGGCATCTCCAGCACGGAATACCACCAACACCTCATCACCGTCATGAAGCTGCTGCCAGATAGGATTCTGTCTTGATACATGGGCATGGAGTGTACCCAACTCTGACTGTTCTAACTGTAGTTCAAAAGGTAAATGGTTAGCATCTAGACCCTGTGTGCTATGACTCAACAGTATTCCCAGCGGATATTCACACATCAGTTGATGCATCTCTTTCACTTCAGTGATTTCAAAATCTTTAGGGATATACATGGTCGACTCCTCTCACTCTCAATCATTAAAACTGTCATTAAACATGAACTTTCTGTTGTAAATTTTCTGATTTAATTGGATTATTCAAAAGTACCAGTTTGTATTTATTTAAGTAGTCCAGAATTATGGCGAGAATGGCAAAAGTGGTTGAGCTTCCTTCAATTTCGAAGCTCAACAAACAGCAAGGCAAAGTGACTGCGCAACTGATACAGATCCTCAGAGAAGCTGTACAACAAGGAGATTTAAAGGCAGGTGATCCTTTGCCCTCGTCACGTGAATTGGCGCTCAGCTTAAGTGTTTCCCGTGGAACGATAATTGAAGCATATGATCAATTACTGGCCGAAGGTGTTTTAGAGGCACATCCACGTAAGGGAACCTTTGTTGCACAGTCTTTAATCAACACGCCACATCAACAACATCAAAAAGACATTGTTACCAATACATTTAAATCAAATCTGACAGCAGCCGCACAAGCCTATGCCGAGATATTAAAAGAATTTAAACCTTTGCCCCATTTACCCTTTGCGATATCTGTTCCTACCGGACGTACTCAACCCAATGATGTCTGGCGCAAATTTGGCAATCGCTATCGCGCTCAAGGAGAAGGCTTACCCTCAGGCTATGATGATCCTCAGGGCGTATGGTCATTGCGAGTTGCAATTGCAGAGTATGTTCGTCGTTCTCGTTCAGTTCATTGCCAACCTGAACAGATTGTGATTACCAATGGCATACAACAAGCTTTATATATTTGCAGTCAAATTTTATTTGAACCGAAGGATCAGGTATGGCTCGAAGATCCTGCTTATCGTGGAACGTCAGCCATTTTAGAAAATGCTATACAAAACATCCAAATTATTCGTGTTCCTGTTGATGAGGAAGGATTGCAAGTCAATACAGCCATCAACCTTGCTCCTCATGCACGAGCAGCTTTCGTTACCCCTTCTCACCAATACCCGATGGGTATGCCAATGAGTTTATCTCGTCGTCATGCCTTATTGGCATGGGCATCACAACAACAAGCATGGATTATTGAAGATGATTATGACAGCGAACTACGTTATCACGGGCAACCTTTTCCAGCCTTACAAGGTTTAGCACCTGAACGTGTCATCTATTTGGGTACTTTTAGTAAAGTGCTTTTCCCTTCACTTCGACTGGGTTATGCGATTTTACCGCAAGCCTTAGTTGCACCTTTCTGTGGTTTAAGAGTGTTGATCGACCGTCACCCTGCTTCAGCAGATCAACATGTGCTCGCCAAGTTTATTGAGCAAGGGTATTTAGAACGACATATCCGTAAAATTCGCCAAGTTTATGCCGAAAATCGTCAACATTTGATGACGATAATTGCAAGACATATCCCTGAACATCTCGGTTATTTAGAGTCAGGAGATCAAGGCATGCATATGGTGCTTTGGCTCGCAGAACATATCAATGACCTTGCCATTGCCCAAGCAGCCGTAGACATGAAAATTGCAGTGAAAGCTATTTCTCCAACTTTTTCAGCACAACGAAAACGTTCAGGTTTAATTCTTGGCTTAGGTGATTTTAATCTCAAGCAAATGGAAAGTGCGGTCATAATTTTAGCTGATCTTATTCAACAAGCTAATGTTAAATCAGCATCCATCTAGTCAATCAGTTAAAAACATGTATCGCAAAATCGAATTTCTGTTGATCAATATGAATCTGCGCATATCGATCTATACAGACCAGTTTAGATCTAAACCCAACTGCACAGAGTCAATTCTTTACAGTTTAGTGCTGTTCTTCTTGATATTCCTGAATAGCTTCTTTGGCTATACGAAAACTGTCTACCGCAGCAGGTACACCACAGTAAATTGCAACTTGTAACAGCACCTCACGAATTTTGTCTTTTGGTACACCATTTCGTAATGCGCCTTTAACATGTAATTTTAGCTCATGTGGACGATTTAATGCAGAAATCATGGCAAGATTAATCAGACTACGCTCAGGTTTGCTCAGTTCTTCACGTCCCCACACTGCGCCCCAACAATACTCAGTGACCAACTCCTGTAAGGGTAAATTAAAATCATCCGCATTGTTGATCGATTGATTGACATAATCTTCACCCAGTACTTGTTTACGAATCACAAGACCTTTTTCAAATTTTTCATTACTCATCTGTTTAATCCTCCAAATAAGGTATATTTAATTTCAAGGTAATCTTCAATGCCATACTTTGAACCTTCACGCCCTAAACCTGATTGTTTGATTCCGCCAAATGGTGCAACCTCATTAGAAATCAATCCTTTATTGATACCTACCATGCCGTATTCCAATTGTTCACTCATACGCCAAGCACGTCCAAGGTCTTTGGTATAACAGTAGGCTGCTAAACCAAACTCTGTTGCATTGGCCATCTCTAACACCTGTTGCTCGGTTTCAAACTTAAATACAGCGGCAAGCGGACCAAAAGTTTCCTGAGTTGCCACATCCATGTCTGCGGTCACATCTGCAATAATGGTTGGCTGATAAAATAACTCTCCTGCGCTGTGACGTTGCCCCCCTGTCACCAAACGAGCAGCTTTGGATAAGGCATCTTGTACATGGGCTTCAACTTTCTTCACAGCATTCAGATTAATCAGTGGACCAATTTCACTACCAACATCCAAACCATTGCCAATTTTAAAAGCACTGACTTTTTCACTTAATGCGTTGATGAATTTATCGTAGATGCCTGCTTGAACCAAAAAGCGATTTACACAAACACAGGTCTGCCCTGCATTTCGATATTTTGCAATCAATGCGCCTTCAATGGCGTCATCCAAATCTGCGTCATCAAAAACAATGAATGGTGCATTACCACCCAATTCCAAAGAGACTTTTTTTAAGGTTTGTGCAGAACGTTGATAAAGCATTTTTCCCACAGGTGTAGATCCTGTAAATGTAAACTTTCGCACCACATCACTTTCAAAAATAGCATCTCCAATCGTGACTGCATCCCCTGTAATCACACTGAAAATTTCGGCAGGAATCCCAGCTTGCACAGCTAAATCAACCAACGCTAAAGCTGTAAATGGTGTTTCAGGTGCAGGTTTAACAATACAAGGGCAACCTGCCGCCAATGCAGGCGCTACTTTTCGTGTAATCATCGCTGCCGGGAAATTCCACGGCGTAATCGCTGCAACGACTCCGATCGCTTGTTTTTGTACCATAATACGTGCATCTGGATATGGGCTTGGCACGATATCCCCATATACACGCTTTGCTTCTTCAGCAAACCACTCCACAAAACTGGCAGCATACAAAATCTCTCCTCTCGCCTCTGCCAATGGTTTGCCCTGTTCACTGGTGAGAATAAAAGCAAGTTCATCTGCCTGCTCAACCATCAATTCAAACCAACGTTTTAAAATGATTGAACGATCTTTTGCTGTTTTATTTTTCCAAGCTGACCAAGCATTTGCAGCAGCTTGAATTGCTCGTTCTGCTTCGGTTTTCCCCATATTGGGTACTGTCCCAATAAGCACTTGAGTTGCAGGATTATAAATATCTGTTCTTTGAAGGTTGTCAGCATCGCACCATTGCCCAGCGATGAAGGCTTGTTGGTGAAAGAGAGACATGTCTTTGAGTTGCATATGGATCATCCTGTTTAGATGCAAACATCCGTATGTGCTTATAACGCTATGGTTTGTATAAGCAGATACTTAGTCTTGTATTATGGCATACCAAGAAAATGATGAAAAAAATTTTCGGTTGCCCGAATGTTATGATTCAACGTTAAAAATAATAGAATAAAGTCAAATTCAATAGCTTATTCCACTTATTATCATCCCCCAATGCCAATGATGCTGCATTGCCACCGATAAAAGGATCATTTTTACTCATGATATATTCAGCAAGCAAAGAAAGCTTTTTATGATCAATGGAGACACCCAAGATATTTCGAATGGAATCCTTTGCTTCAGCCTGATCTTTGTTATATCGGCTATGCATGAGATAAGGGGTAATATTGCCAATTTTTCCGACATCTTTAAATGCATACCCCAGATCAGCCGTGTAATAACTGGCTTTGTTGGCGACGGCATATTCAGTGTCATAAGACCCCATGAGCGAAGTGTCAGGTTGAATTAAATCTTTATTGTTGACATCATTTTTGCCTCCAGTCAAAGTCAACCCAAGCAGCCCATAATTTACTTTGGTAAATACTGACCAAGCATTACGTCGTCCAGTCTGGTTGGTTTTCTTATTGTCTATTTGCGAGATCCAGTAAGACGCACCAAGCTGCGTATCTAAACCATCGATACCCAAAGGAATATCTTGACTCACCCGCCCCACCCACATGTTTTTCTCTTGTAAGTTGGTTTGTGTCACATCATCGGAACGTACATAATTGGCTGTGTAACGACCTGAATCTGGCGTATAGGTCCCTGAATAATGACCACCATCAATCGCAAAATAACCAAAATCAAATTTGGTCGCTGACGATAATTCAGCATGATAGTTCACACCAACATTATGCACATCTTCCAAACCCGCAGTAGTATTAATACTACCATACAAGCTATTACCCCAGAAACGTCCGGGTCCAAATGGAATGGCTTGCATACCCACCACAAGTTGATCTGTTTTATTCAAACGATAACCTGCATAAGCATCAATCATGCTGGAAAAATCACAAAACCGCTCATATTGATAACAACGATATTCTGCGTGTCCAAACAGATTTCCACGTTCATAATCCAATTTAAGTTGTGCTGCATCGAAACGGATTTTCTGATCATCAGCATTCTCACCATAATCTTTGACTTGGTAATTGCCCCGTACATAACCAGATACAGTGAGCTGACCTGTTTCACTATTGGATTCACCAAAACTGATTCCAGCATAACTTGGTGAAATATATTCAACCAAAATTAAAGCGATAACCCATTGTAAATTATTATTTTTCATCGTGAAGATTCCTTTCACATCACATTTTAATGTTAAACTTTGATATCCAAAGCTGAGTCTGCGTATTTAATCTTGCTGAAATTAAACAGGTAATACACGATAAAACTCACCACCAATCCAATCACCCAAGAAACATCAACATCAGGGATCACATTGGCAAATGGTCCTGTAAAAAAGGCATTGGTCAAGAAAGGAATCTGAATCATAATCCCGATAAAATAGGCGATCAGCGCTTTGGCATTAAACTTGCCGTAAATACCACCATCTTGGGCAAAAATAGACTGAATATCATAAGATTTCTTGTTGACCACATAGAAATCCAAAAGGTTGATCGACACCCAAGGTACTAAGATAAACAACAAGGCAAAAATCACATTCAGGAAGAAACTGATAAAGTTGCTCGAAGCCCATAATGCAGTGAAAGTTGCCAGAATCAGTACCACAACTGACAGCACAATTCGAATATTCTTACTCGGTATCCATTGTCCTGCAAAGGTTTGAATCGAAGTAATGCATGACAACACTGCACCATATAGATTCATGGCATTGTGACCGATAATATTACAAAGAAATAAAATCATCAGAATGTAGCCAAATATGCCTGTGCCTGATTTAACTGCTTCCATCGCATCTGTTGTGGAACCAATACTGACCGCTACAGTTCCAAAAGCCATAGCAAAAATTGTACCGAGAGATGCACCCAAATAGGTGTAAATAAAGGGTTTATAAATGCCAATACTTTTAGGTAAATATCTTGAATAATCTGAGGTATATGGAGAAAAACTAATTTGCCAAACCGCACATAAACCAAACATGGCAAACCAGCCTTTCAGGTTGAATGTTCCTTTTGCCAAAACCTCAGCATTGATATGCGGCAGCATAATGATTAGACCAATCAACAGCGAACCACCCATAAACCAAGTCCCAATCTTATTGAACTTATGAATCAGGTGATAACCGATGATCCCAATGGTCGTTGCGGCAATTGCTCCGATCACGGTTGCTGTAGGTACAGGAATTGCAGGCACAACCGTGTGCAAAGTTTTACCCGATAAAATAATATTGGAAATAAAGAATCCAAGGTAAATCAGGGTCGTAAATAACACCACCAACAAAGCCCCATAGCGCCCAAACTGCGCACGGCTTTGAATCATTTGTGGAATACCCACTTGCGGTCCTTGTGCCGAGGTTAGTGCTAAAATCGCTGCACCAAAGAAATGTCCTGCACAAATTGCCACCAAAGCACTGATTAAGCTTAGCTTAAAAGTGAGCATCGACATTGCACCTGTAATCACAGCCAAAGGCGCAATATTGGTACAAAACCATAAAGTAAAAAGATCCCGAACCTTGCCATTGCGTTCAGAGGGATCTACATAATCAATCGAATGGCTTTCTATCGCAAAAGCATTTTTTTCATTTTGACTCATATCCTTAATCTCTCTTTGAGGAATTCATTTTCCTCAATCTGAATTTATTTGTGAGCGTAAATGTAGATTTCACAACCTACTTTGTCAGCATCCTATTCAAATGACCTGACCACGATATTGACGATAAGGCTGACTAATACGCTGTCGTTTGCGTGAATTCAGCCTAAAAAAGATAAAAGACACCCCATGTGAGACTTTTTTCAAAGCTCAACAATATTTATCCTTTTCAATTACAGTAAAAATTTATAGAACTTTAGTGTTCTGCATATATTTTCATCCTTGAAGTTAAATTCCTTGAATTAAAGTTTGATCATTTACCACATGACCATCATCTATTTCATGATCATCATTTATCTCATGACTATTATTTATCTCATGATAAAGGGATCATCAATCGGTTGATCAGAGGTACGTAACCAAACCGTTTTGGTGGTGGTGTAGTCAAATACCGCCTCAAAACCACCTTCTCGACCATGTCCAGATAAACCATGACCACCAAAAGGTGCAAGTGGTGACACTGCACGATAAGTATTGAGCCAAACAATTCCGGATTGAATCGCTTTTGTCATGCGGTGTGCGCGACTTAGATTTGTAGTAAACACGCCTGCGGCAAGACCATAAGCGGTATTGTTTGCCGTGTGTATTGCCTCAAGCTCTGTTTTAAAACTGACCACAGACAGCACTGGACCAAACAACTCATTCATTACACAATCGGCCTGAGTCGCATCACTACAATCCAAAATAGTGGGTGGATAGTAATAGCCTGCACGGTCAATACTCTCCCCACCTGTCAATAGCTTTGCCCCCTGCTGAATTGAACTGGCGACAATCTGTTCAATTTTTTGCCGTTGGCGTAAAGTACACAATGGACCGAACTCAGTTGCCATATCCTCAGGCAGACCAATTTTGATGCTTTGCACACGTTGTACCAAGCGCTGTACAAATTCATCTTTGATGCTTTCTTCGACCAATAAGCGAGAACCTGCCACACAACTTTGTCCAGTTGCAGCAAAGATCGCTGCGACTTGAGCATTTACAGCACTTTGTAAATCAGCATCTGCGAACACAATAAATGGAGATTTCCCCCCTAACTCAAGAGATACTTTGGCAAGATTTTCAGCAGAATTTCTGACAATATGCTGCGCTGTTTCAGGTCCGCCTGTGAATGCCACATGTGCAACGTCAGGATGACAGGTTAAAACAGCACCACATTCAGCCGCAAAACCTGTAATCACATTTACCACACCCGCAGGGAAACCAGCTTCATGTACTAAGCGTGCAAAAGCCAGCAAAGGTGCTGGACCTTCTTCCGACGCTTTTAAAACCACGCTACAGCCTGCTGCCAAAGCAGGACCAACTTTAACTGCGGATAAAAATAACTGACTGTTCCAAGGTACGATTGCTGCAACAACACCTACAGGCTCTCGAATAGTCCAAGCTAGCATATCAGGCTTATCAATCGGTAAATATCGACCTTCAAGTTTGTCAGCAACACCAGCATAATAGCGGTAATACTCGGCTACATATGCAATCTGGCTCGACGTTTCACGGATAATTTTACCGGTATCTTGTGTCTCAAACAGCGCCAACTCTGGTGCTGATCGTTCAATCAAATCCGCAAGTTTATATAGCAACTTACCCCGCTGAGATGCGGTTAAATCGGCCCAAGCTGAATCTTTTAATGCTTGTGAAGCAGCTGCAACCGCACGATTCACTTCATCTGTACGTGCTTCAGGCATTTTTGCCCAAACTTGTCCTGTTGCAGGATTGATACTGTCAAATTGTGCAGCACCATCCTCAAACTGACCATTGATATATAACTGAAATGGAGAAGTCATGGTCTTCTCTCCTATGCAAAAGCTGGCATCACTTCGTTGATCATACGTTCCAATGAGGCTTTTTTACGTTCAAAGCTCATTCCTGTATCGATCCAGAATGAGTATTCGTTATAGCCCATTGCCTCATAAGCTTTTAAACGATCAATCACTTCTTGCGCTTGACCAATCACATTATTTTTACGCATAGCTTCTGGACTATAGAAAGGATGTTGCGCCATTTCTTCCTTGGTCATCGGTGCGATCAGCCCTTGGCTAATTTCACGCTCATTTTTAAACCATGCACCAAAATAATTATAGAATATATTGATTTCATCTGCGGCGAGTTGAGCATCTTGCTCACTGTCAGCGACATAGGTATGACGAAGTAACATAATTTCAGGACGTGGAATGTCTGCAAATTTCTCACATGCTGCATTAAAGTTGCCCATCAATTTCTCAACTTCTTCATCACCCAAATGTAATGGTGTCACTTGCACATTACAGCCATGCTGAACTGCAAATTCATGACTATTTGGATCACGTGCTGCAACCCAAATCGGTGGATGTGGCTCTTGTAAAGGTTGAGGAGCAGAGGTTGTTTTCGGGAATTGCCAAAACTCACCTTGATGCTCGTAATCGCCTTTCCACAAGTTTTTAATGGCAGGAATCATTTCACGCAAACGTTGCCCTGCACTCCATGCATCCATACCCGGTACCATGCGCTCATATTCGAAAGAATAAGCTCCACGGGCAATACCAATATCCAAACGACCATTGCTGATAATATCTGTCATCGCTGCTTCACCAGCCAATTTGATTGGATGCCAAAACGGTGCAACGACTGTACCTGTACCTAAGCGCACATGTTGAGTTTTGTTGGCCAAATCAGCCAAATTGATAAATGGATTAGGCGCAATGGTAAAATTCATCGCATGATGTTCACCTGTCCAAATCGCATGCATTCCGCCTCGATCTGCAATCTGACAAAGTTCAACCATTTCATCATAAAGCTGTTTTTGTGTTTGCTGATCAGAAACACGTTCCATGTGTACAAATAATGAAAAACGCATAGTTAAACTTCCTCTTTAACAATTTGACGAACTGTACCTGTTGTTTGATTACCGTAATACACCCCATAAGTTTTGAGGTAATTTTCTTTACGATAACGCATCAACATACTTTCCAAGGCACTATCAACAAAAGTAAGCTGCTCAAGATCATTCAAATCTATAAACTGCCCCTTATGTGCTTGAAGTACTGGGGTATTACATAAGAAGGCAATATACTGTTGCTGTGTGGTGATATCGTCATATACAGAATATATAAAGCTTGGCGATGCCTCAGGTTGATAGACACTGAAGATTTTTTCGAGGGCTTTTTCAGCACCGTCTTTGTTGACGAGCAAATGCGGCAAAGTCCATTTGCCATCAGCAGTTTGTTCAAGCAAAATCTGGTTTTCATGACCGATTAACGCCATCATCATGACTTTCATACTTGAAATCACATCTGTCGATGATTTAGCTGGTGTGAAATAAGCACCACGATAATAACCAAGACCTGCAAAGCCTGCTGAAGCAAAGTTTTCTACTTGACCAATCAAAATCGCATGGTCACCTGCATCTACAATTTGATAAGTGGTGCAATCAAACCATGCACTCACGTGGTCAATAATTGGATTTTGATACTGACTCGTCTTCCAAGACAGATTTGCAAAACGATCATCACTTGGTCGTGCAAAAGTATTGGAAATATCTTTCTGCTCTTCGGCCAAAATGTTAATCGCAAAATGCTGAGCCTTGGCAAAATGATGATAATTGCTCGATGTCTTGGCAATGCTGACCAGTAGCAATGGTGGGTCCAAAGACACCGAAGCAAAAGAGTTTGCAGTAAAACCGAGCGCAGTTCCATCATCTGTACAGGTTGTGACTACGGTAACGCCGGTCATAAATGATCCAAAAGCATCACGTAGTTCACGTATTTTATTTATCGTATCCATTTCACTCATTGCTATATCCCTTCATCAAGCAATTTAGACGCTGGTTTCCAACCATGCTTGCATTGCATTATTCACTTTGTCTGGTGCAGTTAAATTCACCATATGTCTTTCATTTTCAATCACAATTGCTTTTGCATTTTGTGCTTGCTGAGCCATTTGTACTGCCATTTCAGCGGTTGAGTTGGGATCACCTGTTCCTGTTAAAATCAAAGCAGGACATGTGATTTTTGACCAATCATCTGCGTAGGTTGAATCTCCTTGGGCAAATGCTGAATAAGCTGTAGCGTAGCCAGCCATGTTCACATTTTGCAGCCATGTTTTTACCTTTAATGCTGCTTGGCGTTCTACTTCGCTGTCACCAAACCAACGTTGCAATGGTGTATCAATGTCGATCTTTCCTGTTTTCAGTGCTTCAGCACGCTGAAGTACTGCATCTTTGGCTTTTTCTGTGCGTTTATAAACACCATTTAAAACAGCCATTCGTTTAACTAAATCAGGACGTGTTGCACTCACGCCTGTGGTAATCAAAGAACCCATTGAGTGCCCTGCTAAATTCACAGCACCCACATTCAGTTGGCATATAAACTCAATGGTCCAGTCCACAAATGCCTGTAAAGGCGCATCATTGGTCAATTGGGTACTCTGTCCATGACCTGGCATATCCACCGAAATCACACGATAGTGTTTCGAGAAAAATTCTATTTGTGGATACCATGCTTCGGCTTGCATACCCACACCGTGAATAAGTACCAATGGCTCGCCTTCACCCTGCTCAAAATAATGAGCAATCCGATTATTTGACAGCTGCAGGGTTTTTGAGATCATGACCTAACTCTTCCAAATCTTGATAACGATCACCAATACGATGATGTGGACGACCACCTGTTGCGGCACCAATCACCACAACCAATTCATCTGCTGCAGGTGCATCAGGAATAGCAAATTGTAAAGTCAGATAATGAGAACGACGACCTTCATCATTTTTATCCATCATCGGGATCAAGATCGGTGCATTGGCAGGACCACGGGTATTGTTAAATGCTAAGTAAGATTTTGCACCGACCGCACTACGGTAAGTATTACCAAAATGTAAGGTGTGAATCAGTGCAGAAGCATGCTCAAGCTCACCGTTTAAACCCACAACCGCACTCTTACCAAATGCTTGTACAGCTTCACCTGAACCGATCTCATCCAAAATCAGACGAGTTAAATGCTCACTTAAAATAGGCGCAATACGGCGAATTTCTGGTGCCAAGTTTTCAACATAGCCCTGTGCTGCCCACGGATTTTGGATGACCGCTGCTGCTGCTACCATTTTTAAAGGTATTGCTGCTTCTTTACCACCATCGGCATAGGTCGTTTCAACATGCAGTACAGTTTTACGGATTAGATTCATTGCTCTTCCTTGTGAATTCAACTTGTCATTCGTATTATGGTATACCATAATACATGGTGAAAAAAAAGCAAGAGTTTGCTATGCTAATTTTGACAAAAAAACATGTAACAAAATTGTGCATGATTAAAATTGGGAAAGTTCAATCACCATGAATCTTAAAATTGAAAATCCACCTGTGACTTTACGTGAGTTGTGTTTGAACAAACTTCGTAATGCCATTATTACGGGATACTTCCCCTCTGGAAAAAGATTAGTTGAAAGAACCTTGTGCGAAGAACTTGGTGTAAGCCGTTCAGTGGTTCGAGAAGTCATTCGTTATTTGGAAGCAGAAGGTTTGGTTGAAATCCTGCCGAACAAAGGACCTATTGTGTCCTTGTTGGATTGGGAACTTGCATCACAAATTTATGAAATTCGTCTGTTATTGGAACAAAGTGCAGTTGCTGATTGCACCAAGAACCTCACCGATGAAACGACAACTCTACTCAAACGTTTACTCAATGAACTCGAGCAAGCATTCGCTACTGATGATATTGATCTGATTATTTCAACCTCAGCCAAACTTTACGAAACCATTTTTACCACAGCCAAACATTTTATCGCTTGGGAAGTTGTGCAACGTTTAAATGGACGTATCAGCCGTCTGCGTGTCATGACCATGAAATCCACCAAACGACAAATTTCTGGTTATCAACGCATTAAAAATATGTGTGAAGCAATCTATTTACATCAGGATGCTGAAAAAGCCAAACAAGCAGTTGCAGAACATATTGCAGAAGCGGCATCAGTGGCAAAAAATATTTTGAATGCCTGAAAGCATAGATCGTGAAATGATTTAAACCTCAACAAAGGAATGAAAAGATGTCTGCATATTGGATTGCCCACGTCACCGTACATGATTTAGAACAGTACCAACAATATATGGCTTTAGCACCATTGGCTTTTGAAAAATACGGAGCAAAATTTCTTGCACGTGGTGGGAAGTCATTGGTGATGGAAGGTTCTGAATATGCACGACATGTCATTATTGAATTTGTAGATTTGGCCACAGCTCAGGCTTGTTATCACTCCGAAGAATACCGTAAAGCCAGATTGGCACGTGAAAATTGTGCTGATGTCATGATCAGTATTGTTGAAAGCTTAGACTAAGTGATTGGAATATTTTAAGGCAGTGCTTGATCGATGCCATTGTTCAATAGATTGAAAAGAGCAGCTAAACTCTTTTCAATCTGCTCGCTGACTGGTTCTCACTGTTTGGAAAAACTTAGACAAGGCATATTAAAAGTCCAAAGAAACTGACAACATATATGTTCGTGGAGCGCCCAGTGCTAAACTGGATAACTGCGGCATTCCCCAATAAGCTTTATTGGTGACATTATTCACACTGGCACGTATGGTCATTGGAAACTGTATTAGCGCTGATTTATACCTTGCGCCCAAGTCAAATAATGTTCGACCTGAAGCAGATAATGTATTTTCCTGATTGATATATTGCTTAGAAACCGCAGTTGCATTTGCTGTCAAAGTCAAGCCATCTAAGATCGACGTATCCCACTCTAAGCCCAGCTTAGCTTGTTGTTTTGCAACACCTGTTGCGGTATTGCCCTGATTTTTTCCGCCTGCTGTTTTGGTTAATTCAGGATCAATATAAGCAATCCCCCCCAGTAGACGAACATGCTCAACAGGTGTCGTTAAAAAGCTCCATTCAACACCTCGGTTACGCTGTTCGCCATCCGCAGTGAAAATATTGGTCACTGGGTCGGTATAGCTACTTGGTTTTTCAATTTCAAACACGCTTAAAGTGTTACTGAATTGACCGATATCAACTTTTAATCCCACCTCTTTTTGCTTGGTTTTAAAGGGTGCAAATACCTCCCCAGCATTTACAGCAGTATATGGAGCGGTTGTTCCTTGGCTTAATCCTTCAATATAGTTTGCATAGAGTGACAGATAATTCGTGGCTTTAAATAAAATTGCTGCGCCTGGTGTAGTCGCACTTTTGTCATAACGAAAAATTCGATTGCCTGTGACAATATTAAGCGATTCGCTCACCACCTCCTGTTGTCGTACACCCACGGTCAGTTGCACCTTGTCTTGGGCAAAAGATAAAGTATCGGCAATACCATAACTACTGAGGCGCGAAGAAGTTTTTGAGATATGTGGTGTATTAAATGGTACTGGTTTTCCCCATACTGGATCATATAAATTTGTGATCCATTCAGCACCAGCAACATTTCTGACTCCATAATCATTTTGATCATGTTCATAATAGGTCGCATTGGCAACCCATTGGTGGGCAACTACACCTGTATTCAAATGTCCTTTGAAGCCAATATCTGCCGATTTTTTTTCAAGATCAAATGCCAATTGACCCATTTTAGTTTCTAAAGTTCCTTGTTGATCAAGCACTGTGGCGGACATTGCACCATTATATTTATAATCAGTTTTGCTCTGTCCATAACTTGCATAAGCCATCAACTGATCATTGATATCATATTCACCACGTATCATTGCTCCTTTATCTTTGGTTTCAACAAATGACCAGTCTGGATTGAGTAAAGTATTTGGCTTAGGCGGTTTTGGAATATCCACCCCGGGCGCAAGGTTAATTCCTCGATTCACACCGTCTACACGATCCTCTGCACGATATAAATCTGCAGAGAAACGGGCATTTTCTCCACGCCAGTCGAGTCCTAAAGAAAATTGTTGGGTCTGCTTATCTTGATCTTTGATTGCTCCATTTCCATCACGATAGACACTATTGAAACGCACACCAAATGCTTTATTTTCTCCAAAACGTCTCCCCAAATCCAGATGTCCCCCCCATTGGGAGTCTGACATATACGTTGCCGTGAAACGGTTTAATGCTTCATCATCCGCCCTTTTGGTCACCAAGTTAACCACACCTCCTACCGAACCTGCTGGTGGCATTCCATTTAACAAAGCCGAAGGTCCTTTCAAAACTTCAACTCTTTCAAACATCTCTGGAGAGGTGCGATAAAAAGGTGTAATTCCAAACATTCCATTCATCGACATATCACTGGTACTCGATGAAAATCCACGAATGTAGTAATTTTCACTCCACCCACCACTCGCCCCATTGGTAAAAACAGAAGGATCAGTTTTTGCAATCACCTCAGTGATATCTTTAGCTTGTTGGTTTTCAATATATTGATCTGTATAGCCAATACTATTAAATGGCGTTTCCATGAAGTCTTTATCACCCAGAAAACCTAGGTTATTTTGCGATGAAATCTGTCCTGCAAAAGTTGTAGATTTATCTTGTAACGCTTGTACATTGATGGTCGGTAATTGTGGTGATGCGGATTGAGACAAGTTTAACTTTTGGGTGTCTTCTGCATGTACTAAAGAAATCGGGATGCTTAATGTAAGCCCCCAACCCAACATCATTTGTGCAGAAATCAAGTTTTTAAGCTTAAATTTAGACTGTAAACATCTGAATAATTGCGTTTGACCAGTCGATACAACGCTATTGAAAAATTTCATATCTGTATATCCATTGATTTTTTAGACACAGCTTTCCTGAGCACACTTTTTTCAATAAAAGTATGCGATCTGAATATCTGAACGGTATGTTTTTGGCTAGATGTTTATCTGGCTATAAATTTATCGTAGAAAGACTTAATTCATAGTCGATACCCCTTGAGAACATCATTCATTAAAATTTGCATAGAACTCGGACTTGCTGCCGTGGTGTACCACGCATCTGCATCAACAAAAACAACTTTGCCTGTTTTCCATGCTTTGGTCTGACGCAACAATGGATTGCTAACATTTTGTGCATCAATTGTTGGGCGATGTTCCATAACCGCAGTACGGTCTACGATATACAAAATATCGGGATTCGCCTGTTGAATGAATTCACTCGAAATAGGTTGTCCATGCAAACTGGTATCTACCATCGTACTGGCAGGTTTTACACCCAAGTCATTAAAAATAAAGCCATAACGTGACTGAATACCAAAATTACTAAATGCACCATTGTTATGTAGAACCACCAATGCTTTTTCTGGACGAGTAGCAGTTATCTGTTGAACTTGTCTAATTTTTTTATCTAATTCAGCCACTTTTTGTTGAGCCAAAACTGTTCGATCAAAAATTTTTCCCAAACTCATCAAATGGGTTTTGATCATGTCTATATGATGATGCTGACTGTTATTAAAGTTGATGTCATAGTGTAAAGTCGGTGCAATTTTAGATAACGCTTGATACTGATTTGCTTGTAATGGCGTCATCAAAATAAGATCAGGCTTTAATGCATAGATCTTTTCCATATTCGGCTGAACAATAGCACCTAGATCTTGAACATTTTTATCTTGTTTATACTTGCTTAAAAAGTGTGGTACGTAGTCCTTTGGCATTCCCGCTATAGGAACATCCAATTGGTCGAGAAAATCTGCCTCATTCATATCCAATACAGCAACACGTTGCGGTCGATAATCCAGTTGTGTTTTACCCAGTTCATGTTTAAACACAATAGGCGTATCAAGTTGAATAGTCTGTTGTGCTTGGTCTTTGGGTTTGATTTGATCGTTGGATTCTTGGCAAGCCGTGAAATTCAACATGACCAAAATGGCAACCACAAGACGTTGAGATTTGTTGTTCCAATTCATAGATTCAAGCTCCTGATGAGTTGAAGTAGTTACACATATAGCCATGCTCACTATAGCTAATGTCAAAATTTAGCTCGTACAGGTCACTTAACTGTGCCGCAGTAATCACCCTTTGAGTTGGTCCACTCAAATAAACCGTATTGTTTTTCAAGGCGACAATATGATCTGAATAATTTGCAGCGAAGTTGATATCGTGAATCACTAAAATCACGGTTCGCCCCTGTTCATCACACAATCGACGTAAGGCCTGCATAATATGAACAGCATGTTTCATATCGAGATTATTGAGAGGTTCATCCAATAACAGCACCTCAGTTTGCTGTGCAATGGTCATTGCCAAAAATGCCATTTGACGCTGACCACCACTGAGTTCATCGAGATAACTGTCACTCAAAGCATCTAAATCTAGAAATTGGATTGCTTCATCAATCACGTGATGATCATATGAAGTCAATGAACCACGACTATAAGGAAAGCGCCCAAAAGCTATCAGCTCTTTCACGGTCATCCGCAAATTCATCCCTGGTGTCTGTCTGAGGGTTGCCACATTCTTGGCATATTCCGCGAGGTGTATCTCCCGAATATTTTGAGTATTGAATAAAATCTCCCCCTGATCTGGCTGAGACAAATTTGCCATCATCATCAATAGCGTCGATTTACCTGCACCATTGGGACCAATCAAGGAAGTTAACTTTTTTTCAGGAAAATCAATGGTCACTTCAGAGAGTATATTTTTGATACCATAGGATTTATAGATATTACGAACACTGATCATGTCACACCTCGAGTACGGACCACCAATATGAGAAAATAAATACCGCACACCAAATTGATCAAAATACTGACTGTCGTTTTATAATTAAATACATGTTCAACAAGGATTTGAGCGATTAGAAAAATTGCGACTGCAACCAGACACCCTATCGCTAGAGTAAATTTATGCTGATAACTTTTTGCAATGGCATAAGCGATATTGGCAATAAACACGCCCATAAATGCTGTAGGACCAATTAAACTGGTTGAAACTGCCACCAAAACGGCAATCAAAGCCAAATAAAATTTGACATAGTGATGATGATCAACGCCTAGTGACATTGCTTGTTCACGCCCTAAACTTAATACGTCCAAAATTGGTAAAGTATTCAGCACTCGCCATAAAACAAAGACAATCATAATCACGGCAAAGATCAGGGTTTCTGACTGAACACGGTTAAATGATGCATAACTTAATCCTTGAAAAACTGAAAATTCACCCGGACTAATTTTTAATTGAATAAATTGAGTGACAGTGCCAAGCACCATGGTAAAGACCAAACCAAATAGCAAAAGCTGAAAAAGATCTTTGTGTATGCGCGATAATAAAAATAGATGAAGTGCCCATGAATAGAACAACATCAGAAAAATACCCATAAAAAACTGAGCAGTTATGCCAAGCCATAACACCCCTTGAGTACCAAAAATAAATAACAATAGGGCTTGCCAGAGTAAATAAACCGCTTCATAGCCCATGATGGCGGGTGTTAAGACACGATTGCCCACAAGAGTCTGAAAAATGATAGAGGTACATGCCACACAAATTCCGCCCAATACAATCGCAGCAAGTCTAAATAGGCGCTGAGGAATGACATAATCCATATCAAGGTGGGAACCGAAGAATATAAAAACAATTGCAAGAGCAACGGTTGCACATAGCATTGTGCCGAGCTTGTTTATATTCATTAGCGCAGCCCTCGCAGTATCAAGAGCAAGAAGATCACTCCTCCTGCTCCACCTGCGGTGAGACCGATAGGAACTTCAAATGGATAAAGGACAGAACGCCCAACGATATCGCAGAGTAGAAGTAATGAAGCACCAGCCAAAGCAACGATGGGTAAAGTTTTTGCTAAATTCTCACCATACTTCAAAGCCACCAGATTGGGGATCACCAACCCTACAAATGGAATTGCTCCAACTGTAATCACTGTTGCTGAAACTGTAACTGCTACAAGCAATAAGCCGATTGCAGTCATCGTGGCATAATTTAGCCCCAAGCTTGATGCCATGTCTTGACCCATACCCAGTACAGTGAAACGATGTGCAAAAATATAGGTCAGTAGGATGATGGGTAAAATAAAATAAATAATTTCATAGTGCCCTTGGACTACACGAGAAAAATCTCCCATCAGCCAAGTTTGCATACTCTGCATGATATTATTTTGATAGGCATAGAATTCCGCCAGGGCAGTCAATATACCGCCATACATTAATCCAATCACAGGGACTAATACGGTGTTCTTAAAGCGAATTTGGCGAATAATCACAATGTAAAGCAAACTAGCAATCAGACAGAAAAGCATTGCAAATAGCATTTTACTCAATGTACTTGCTGCTGGAATAAGCGTGAGTGACACCAATATCCCAAGTTTTGCTGCATCTAAACCACCCGTGGTTCCAGGTTCGACGAAACGGTTACGGACAATATGTTGTAAAATCACACCACATACAGATAAGCCAATACCAGTCAAAATAATGGCAATCAAACGAGGAATACGGCTTGCAGTCAGAGTCAACCATGCTTCACTCGACATGGATAACAAGCCATTAAAATCAAGTTGTTGTGCACCAAGCAAAAGTGAACTAATACAAAGCACACAGAAAACAAAAAATAAAGCTAAAGGCATTTTGAAGTTGCCTCAGCCTGTATTTTTTTGCTAATTTTCCATCCCTTAACGTTCTGACTCTGTTTTAAATATTTGGCATAATAACCACCACTTAAGCACAGTTGTGAAGGTGTTCCTTGTTCAATTATCTGTCCATTATCTAATACGACAATATGATCGGCTGTTGCAATGGTTGAAAGCTGATGGGCAATCACCAATATGGTTTTTTCCCCACGTAAATCGTTTAACACCTCAGCAATAATTGCTTGATTTTCTGCATCCAAGGCAGCAGTTGCTTCGTCCACCAATAAAATTGGTGCATCTTTAATCAGCGCCCTAGCAATCGCAATGCGTTGTCGCTCTCCACCTGAAAGTCGAGCGCCCCCCTCACCTGTCTTGGTCTCAAGACCTTCTGGTAGACGAGCAATCATTTCTGAAATCCCCACTTTTTCAGCAACTTTTAGAATATCTGCATCTGTTGCATTGGGCTGACCAATTCGAATGTTTTCTGCAATCGTGCCAGCAAATAAATAATTATCTTGAAAAATTTGACTGATCTGTTGGCTAAGCTGTTGATCAGGCAGTTGTTTAACATCAACCCCACCAATCAAAACTTGACCTTGATTGGCATCAAAAAAACGGGCGATCAATTTGACCAACGTGGTTTTTCCTGAACCCGATGCCCCGATCAATGCCGTCATCGTTCCTGAAGGAATAAATAAGCTCAGGTCTTGTAATATTTTTTGCCCATCTTGTGTATATTGAAAATCGACATCTTTAAACTCAATTGAAGCATCTACAAGCTGTTGTGGTTTTTTTCCTTCTGTGAATACTTGGATGTTTAAAATATCTCGCATTTCCTGTAACTGACTGTCTGCACTGCGCAACACTTCGCTATAACTTGCGACTTCTAATAATGCATCAATAAAGCGACTGATAAATAACAACGATATGGCGATACTTAGCATATCCTGACTGAGAAAATGCCCTGTCATTTGCTGATTCACGAGCATAAACATAGCCAAAATTAGCAGGACAAAAACAGCTTGAATTGCCCATGTATTCATTACTGAGGATAGCGATGACAGTAAAATCAGTTTAAAACTGGCTTGACGTTGTTGATCAATTGCTTGATCAAGAAATCGCTGGCTATTTCCTTCAGCATTAAAAGCACGAAAAACAGATTGTGCCTGTGCAAACTCCACAACACGCTGACTGGTTTCAGCAAAACGCTGCTGATAAGTTTCATCTGCATATTTTGCAATTCTTGAACTGAACCAGAACACGACGACAATTAAAGGAATTGCCAACAACGCAATTAATCCTAAAATGCCATAGATAAACAGTAAACCGACAATAATCACCAATGGTGTAATCACCCCAGAAATTAAAGGGGTAAAAACATGTGCTGGAAGCTGTGCAACAGACATCATGCCTTGTGTCACCAGATGATTAAATTTTGCTGTGTTTTGAGGATTAAACCAACCGACAGGTAGGCTCGCAACATGCTGACCTAGACTTAAACGAGCATGTTCTAAAAGTGCAATTCCAACCTTGATTCCCATTTCTTCAACAACACGGCGTAAGCACCAACACAACACAATTCCAGCAAACAATAGACTCAACCAAAGTCCAATTTGTTGAATATTGCCAAGGATTAACTGTGACAAAATCAATCCCAGTAGCAAAATGCTCAAACCACAAATTAGACCATATAACAGAGCAATCCCAAGATAACGATGAAAAATAGAGACATCGTCACCCAACAGTTGAGAAAATGTTTTCAGCATAGGGTTTCTCCAGTTGATTGTTGGGTATGTTTGTCCAGATGTGACCACAATTGGGCATATAAGCCTTGATGGTTTAAAAGTTGCGTGTGCGTCCCCTGCTCAATGATTTTCCCTTGATCGAGCACCAAGATACGGTCTGCATGCATAATGGTCTCCAAGCGATGTGCGATCACTAAAAGAGTTCGATGTTGAACAAAATTGGACAGTGCATTTTGGATAGCCATTTCATTTTCGATATCCGCTGCTGCTGTCGCTTCATCGAGAATAAGAATGGGTGGATCAAGTAGAATTGCTCTAGCTATACTGATCCGTTGGCGTTCACCACCAGAAAGTTGAATCTCATCACCGATCATGGTTTGGTATTGTTTGGGTAAACGCATAATACGATCATGAATATTGGCTGCTTTTGCTGCTTGTTCAACCTCCTGCTGGGTTGCATTAGATCGTCCTAAAGCAATATTGTCATAGAGACTGGCATGAATCAGTTGTGTGTCTTGCAACACAAACCCTATTTGCTGATACAACATATTTGGCTGAATATTGCGCAAATCGACTCCGCCCAATGTGATATGACCTTGGCTTGGGTCAAAAAATCGTAAGATCAATTGCGCTATGGTTGATTTTCCTGCTCCCGATGGACCCACGATGGCTGTAAAAGTTCCAGGTTGCAGCGAAAAATCCAGTTGAGATAACACCTCATGCGTTTGATCATAGGCATAGCTCACCTGATGAAAACAGACTGTCTGATCTTCGAGTACAAGTGATTGTGTTGTTGGAGAGACCTTTAATATCGGTTTTTCTAACAATGCCAATATTCGTTGTGCTGCAGCATCGCTAGCTTGCAAATCATGCAATAGGGTATGCAATAATAAAACGGGGGCACAGATTGCCGGAGCAATCAAGACAAAAGCCAATAAATCGATGGGATTTAACCACCCTAGATATATGAAAATTGCGCCACTCAACATGACCACACCCAATATCGTGATCGGTGAAATCATGGCATGTGCATGCGCCATAGATTTAACCAACGGGCGAGTAAACACTTTAAATGCGTGTGCAAAAGTACGAACAGCCTGCTGATACCCCACCGAAGCTTGTCCACTTTGGGCGAAAGTTTTTACGATCGGAATTGCACGGGTAAATTCAACAGCAGCACTATTAATCTGCCCCATTTGAACAGCAAAATCTTGGATATTCTGCTCACTTGCATGCATGGCTTTGCGCAAAAAAAACACAAAACCTACGAATGGGAGCAGTGACAGAACTGCCATTCGCCAATCGATATAAAATAGAAAGATAACAGCAATAATAATAATACCTAGCGCTCGTCCAACAGCTGGATAAAAATGCGCAGTCAAACTATGAAGCTGCCCCATATCATCTTGAATAATTTGTTTTACTTCCCCAGAACTTCGTTGTGTAAACCATCCTAAAGGCAGTTGAGTAAGATGCTGAGTAATATCTTTTTGTAATATCCCAGTGATTTTATGGTCTGCTAAATGTGCAATGAATTCACTGAGGGTGATCAATAGCATCCCCAACAATAAACTTCCCGAACAGCCTAACAATATCCATAAGGCATCAGATAAATCGACGTTAAACATCTCCATGGTACTGTGACCAAGAAACAAAACTTTGACGAAATAGGCAATGCCGATGAGTGGCACTAAAGTCAGCATTGAACCCAAAGCAGCAATCAACGAAGCTAAAAATAAATGGAGCCGTATGGGTTTCAGAACAAAGCTGAGAGGATTAATAGATCTAGGCTGAATTTCATTTACATCACTTGCACACATAACATAAAAAACCTGTTTTGATTATTCCCGTTCCGCCAAGTTCTGATGTTGTTGAGAAAATGACAGTAAATCTATTTATAAATACAAATGAGAATTAATATCAATAGATTTAGTTGCATTGTAGTAAACTAATTAAATAAAGTAAACGGATTTGACCCACTTCTCGTCACATGGCAACATGAAAAAATCAATTGTATGGAATAATTATGCCTCCTTTAGCCAAATCATCATCTCGCGGACGACCACGTACAATCACCCATGAGCGCATCATGAATGCTGGTATAGAGATAGGTTTATTGAATATTACTTTTGTAGGTGTTGCCGCTGCGTTGGGTATTAGCCATATGGCTTTATATAAACATATTGCCAGTCTGGAAGAGCTTAAATATCTAATTGCAGAAGAAATTTTTCTGAGATGGCAGATTCCCCTACCAAAATCTCCTGATCAAATAGAATTAAAAGAATATCTCATTATTTTTATGCATTCACTGCGTGAATTGGTCAAATCAAATCCAGGTTTTACCCCTTATTTAATTCGTAGGATGGCATCAACACCATCCATGGTGACTAAAATACAGCACCATCATCAGGCTGTTGCTGAAACCTATCAACTTACTCAAGAACAGGCACGGTGGTTAAATGCAACAATTGCTTTTCATTGCATTGCTGTCGCTGACACCATTTACTCTGTGGCAGGCAAAGACCCGATTAAGGCTGATCATCGAGAAATGGAAGAAGCGGAAATGGAAGCAGAATTCATCCAAAGTATGCAAGCATTAATTATCGGCGCATTACACATGCTGAATATAAAATAACGCTATCTATAATTTCTCCATGTATATTTCATATCACACGAATTGTTAAATTTTCTTAGCATCAAAACTGTGAAGAAATCACGATGGATTGAAGGTAGCAGCAATAGCATGTCTACATCAACCTATCATGATTTCATTTACATCATATCTTTACATCAAGATCGTCAAACTCAGTTAAACCCTGCCCTTGTTGAACCAGCTTTGAATAATGTTCCAATCGAGCTTCATCGATAACGCTACTGCTCACACCTGCTTTCCAATAACCAAATACACGTACATCTTCTTTTGCCATTTTGAGTTGTTTTAGACAGAACTCTCGGATTTGGCGAGCTTGCTGACGTTCACAGGCTGCCCAAATTGTCATCTCATCAATACATTCAAGTTGTTGCACCTGTTCAAATAAACCTTGATTTTGAACATTCTGCTTAAGCCCAGTTTGATTAATGAGATGATAATTGACGCCCTTAATATCAGGTAATTCACTTAAGAGTTCAGCTTCGTGAGTGTCCAAAAATATCTCAGCTTGAACATGTTCTGGCCATTGATGCAACATTGCATATACAGCAGGAATACCCGTGTCATCAGCAAAAATATAACATTTTTTGCTTGTTTCAAAATTTGGGTTGGTATGTACACGAGGTCCAGTCAATGCCACCTTTGCGCCTATTTTTAGTGTATTTAGCCATCGCATTGCCGGACTTGGAGATGAATGACGCACTAAATCAATTTCAATTTCTTGGCTGAGCTTGTCAAAAGAGCGTATGGTATAAATACGTGAAATTGGTCGCGAATTTACACTTTGCTCTACATCAATCCGTACCGCTAAATTGGCAGTACTCCACAATTCAATTTGATCCGTTTCAATTTTCCCACGTAGTCGTATGATTGAATCAAAGGGTTGAGTGAGTGAGGTAATCGTCATTTCGTGATGTTGCATCCCACTCATATGATCTTCTTTTTCTAGTAATTCAACGTTTTGAGTTTTCATAATCTATTACCTTTGGCTCTATTTTATCAATTCGTTATCTAAATTAGCTGTGTTGAAGTACCAGCTTTTTTAACCGATGTCTAAAACAATACCATAATAAATAATGATTATCATTTACAAAATCATAGAAAAGGCAAATTTCCCCCTTTAATAATACGTGAAAAATCTTTCTTTAAATTCAAATAGAATATTATGGTTCAACACGCTCTAAAATACGTGGACCAGAACCCTCTTGCCCCAGTACATCTTCTGGATTTCGCAGAGGACATTGTTTTAACGACAAACAACCACAACCAATACACCAATCCATCTCATCTCTTAAGCGTGTCAGTTTTTGAATTCGTTCATCTAAATCTTTACGCCAACGTGACGACAGTTCAGACCATTGCTCCGCACTTAATTTGCTGCCAATTGGATAAACACTCAATGCCGTTTTTATCTCCTCCAAAGAAATTCCCACTTTCTGTGCAACTTTAATAATTCCGATATAACGTAAAACAATTGCTGGAAAACGACGTTGATTACCATTGGTTCGAATGCTTTTGATTAAACCCTTAGATTCATAAAAATGTAAGGTTGACACAGCCACACCACTGCGTTTGGCAACTTCACCCACCGTCATCATTCGATCAAAATCAATTTTTATGTCTTTTTCCATTGCAATATTCCTCAACATTACTTGAGGTTTTATAGGTTAAGTCGCTTGATTTGTCAATTGATCTACTCACAATCATCCTCAAGCTTTCAAGAAGTTTTTGGTGTTTAAGACCACAGCTTTAGTCTACAAATTTAGCTCAAAACATCGAGATCGAACTATTCTTAAGCAACCTAGAGCAGCTCAATTTTATACTGAAAAAACCGTTGACCTCAATATAACTTGAGGTTTTAGACTGCTTGACACGGTGGTAAACAACACCAACAAGCTATTCTTTTTTAAGAATTTTAATCATTCAGTCTAATTTCTTCTGGAAATATTCTTATGCCTTATTTGGTTAAATTAAGTTTAGAAAGCCAGTGGCTGTGGGTCATTGTCAAATGTAGCCTCGCCTTTTTATTTTTAAGTTCGGGGCTGGGTAAAGTGATAGATGTTGAAGCTGGATATATGGAAATGCAGGCAGCAGGTTTAACACCTGTATGGTTTTTCAATTATGCTTCCGCACTGATTTTACTGGTTGGTGCTTACTGCATTTTATTTGAACGGCACATGTGGCTAGGTTCGTTGTTGCTTTCTATCTTTTTGCTCCTGACCATTTTTATCGTACATACTTTTTGGACAATGTCAGGGCTACAAGCCACAATTGCGTTTTACTTTGCGATTGAACATATTGCTGTGATCGGTGGGCTTTGGAGTATTACCATTGCCAGCCATTTTCGCCAGCAACTCCGTAGTCATGGAGTCATTGCATGAAAAGTAAAACACTGATTTTCACAATGAGCATGATTGTACTGTTAATCGGCTGCGGCAGTTATTTTTATATCAGCTCTAGTAAAGCAACTGAATCACCCTCCTCCCAATATCCACTTGTTAAAGTTGCCCTGAGTACCGTCACTGAACAAACGGTGCCACAAACACTTTCCAGTATTGGTGAATTGGAAGCAATTCGACAAGTTCAAGTCTCTTCTGAAAGTAGAGGAATGATTGAGAAAATTTATTTCCAATCAGGACAGTATGTACAGCAAGGACAGTTATTGGTACAACTCAAAAGTAATGTTGAACAAAGCGAATTAGGTCGTTTACAAGCCAAACTGAAACAGGCAGAAATGACCTATAAACGCAGCCAACTGCTCATCGATAGCCATGCGATTTCACGTGCGGAAATGGATAGTGCCTTGGCTGATCGAGATATGACACGTGCTGAAATACAACAACTTCAAGCCACAATTAAACAAAAATCCATTCGAGCACCATTTGCCGGTGTGATGGGCATCCGCCAAATACATCAAGGTCAATTTTTAGAAGCTGGAACAGGCATTGCCAATCTGGTCGATTCACAACAAATGCTGGCAAATTTCACACTGGATGAACAACTGGCATCAAAACTCAAATTGGGACAATCTGTACAGCTAAAAATTGATGCATATCCTGAAAAAACCTACACCGCGATTGTTAATGCTATCGAGCCCATCGTGAGTAAGTCTCGAACCATTTCAGGACAAGCGATTGTGAATAATCAAGATCGCCAACTCAGACCCGGAATGTACGCTAAATTAAGCATTCAAGAAGCTCAACGCTCAAGTTTGGTTATCCCTGAAACCGCAATCACCTATACCGCTTATGGCAATACTGTTTTTGTTGCCAAACATGACGCTCAAAAAATTACCGTACAACGCGTTACTGTCGAGGTGGGTGAACGCCAACAAGGACGTGTTGAAATCAAATCTGGGTTAAAAGCAGGTGATCAAGTTGTAGTTTCTGGGCAGTTAAAATTAAGTGATGGTATGCAAATTGAGCCTACGCTGAATACGCTCGAACACCTCACATCTTCAGTAAAACCTGAAGTTTAAGAGGGTCATGCCATGAAGTTTACCGATCTTTTTGTCAAACGCCCTGTACTTGCGCTGGTGGTAAGTACCTTAATTTTATTGGCAGGCTTATTTGCCTTAAATAAACTGCCGATCCGTCAATACCCACAACTTGAAAGCTCAACCATTAGTATCAGTACTGAATACCCCGGTGCATCTGCTGAACTACTACAAGGTTTTGTTACTCAACCGATTGCACAAGCCGTCTCTTCAGTTGAAGGGATTGATTATTTGAGTTCTTCTACGGTCCAAGGACGTAGTGTCATTACGCTTAGAATGCAATTGAATCGAGACTCGACTCAGGCATTAACCGAGGTTATGGCTAAAGTGAATCAGGTTCGCTATAAACTGCCACAACAGGCTTTTGACCCTGTGATTGAACGTTCCTCAGGTGAATCAACGGATGTTGCTTATATTGGATTTTCCACAGAACAATTGTCATTGCCAGAGTTAAGTGATTATTTGTCCAGAGTTGTCGAGCCAATGCTCTCCACCATTGAGGGTGTTGCCAAAGTACAATCTTATGGTAGTCAACGTTTAGCCATGCGAATTTGGTTGGATGCAGATCGTCTAGCAAGTCGAGGGGTTACGGCTGCTGATGTTGCTAACGCCATTCGCCAAAATAATTATCAAGCTGCGCCGGGACAGGTTAAAGGTGAGCTGGTGATTTCCAATGTCAATGTCTCCACCAACCTCACCAGTATTCAAGATTTTAAAAATCTGGTGATTCAAAATAACGGACAGAATTTAATTCGACTTCAAGATGTCGCTACAGTTGAGTTAGGTGCAGCATCGACAGAAACCAGTGCATCTATGGATGGAAAGCCTGCGATATTTATCGGATTACAAGCCAAGCCAACAGGAAATCCATTGGTCATTGTTCAAGGTATTAAAGACAAATTACCTGAAATTCAAAAGACCTTGCCTCCAGGTGTCAAAGTCAATTTGGCCTACGAAACAGCACGCTTTATCGATGCATCGATTGATGAAGTTTTACACACTTTTATCGAGGCACTGTTGATTGTCATTGCAGTGATCTATTTATGTTTAGGCTCTTTGCGTAGTGTATTGATTCCAGTGATTACTATACCTTTGTCCATGTTTGGTGCATTGGGACTGATGTTGCTTTGTGGCTTTAGCATTAACTTGTTGACTCTTTTGGCGATGGTCCTTGCGATTGGGCTGGTGGTGGATGATGCAATTGTGGTGGTGGAAAATGTCCATCGTCATATCGAAGAAGGCTTATCTCCAATAGCAGCTGCGATGATTGGTGCTCGAGAAGTTGCAGGTCCAGTGATTGCAATGACCATGACTCTTGCAGCAGTCTATGCGCCTATTGGTTTAATGGGAGGGCTCACAGGTTCTTTATTTAAAGAGTTTGCATTTACACTGGCTGGCGCTGTTTTAGTTTCAGGCATCATCGCCCTCACCTTATCCCCAGTCATGAGTTCATTTCTGCTTCAATCTAAACAGCAAGAAGGAAAAATGGCAAAGGCAGCTGAATGGTTTTTTGAACAATTAACGCAAACCTATCGAAAAATATTGGATTTTTCATTGCATCACCGTTGGATCACTGTACTTTTTGCCATCGGTGTTTTTGCCAGTCTCCCCTTGCTCTATCAATTGCCACAAAAAGAATTGGCACCTCTCGAAGATCAAGCAAGTGTACTGACAGCCATTAAAGCGCCACAACATGCCAACCTAAAGTATGCTGAACATTTTAATCTTGAACTGGATAAAATCTTTTGGCGCTTTCCTGAAACCAGTACGACATGGATTATTAATGGGACTGATGGACCCGCTTCTAGTTTTGGTGGAACCACACTTTCCTCGTGGAATGAACGCACTCGCTCTGCTGATGAAATTCAACAAGGTCTACAAAGTCAGGTCGGCAGTGTTGAAGGTACCAGTATATTCGTGTTTCAAAACCCATCGCTACCCGGCTCTACTGGAGGCTTACCGGTACAGATGGTATTAAGGACTTCGCAAGACTATTCTACGCTTTACCAAACCATGCAGAACATCAAACAGAAAGCGCGTGACAGTGGGCTTTTCGTGGTGGTCGATAGTGATCTAGATTTTAATAATCCCATGACACGGATAGAGGTTGATCAATCCAAAGCCAATAGCTTAGGGATACGTATGCAAGATATTGGCGAAGCACTGGCAACATTAGTCGGTGAAAATTATGTCAATCGTTTCAGTATGCAAGGACGTGCTTATGATGTAATACCACAAAGTATTGGTCAGCAGCGCTTGACATCACAAGCATTAACCCAACAATTTGTCCGTACAGATCAAGGCTCACTGATCCCACTTTCGACTGTAGTACATTTGAGTGAACAGGTCGAACCGAATAAACTCACTCAGTTTAATCAGCAAAACTCAGCAACTTTTCAGGCAATTCCTGCTCCGGGTGTATCTTTAGGTCAAGCTTTGGCTTTTCTTGAACAGGTCGCTGTGGAATTGCCAACAGGTTTTAGTTATGACTGGCAAGCAGATGCACGTCAGTATATGCAAGAAGGCAACAGTTTAATGTTTGCATTTTTAGCGGCATTGATCGTCATTTATCTGGTGCTGGCTGCTCAATATGAAAGCCTGATGGATCCTTTTATTATTCTGATCACTGTACCTCTTTCGATTTGTGGTGCGCTGATTCCTTTGGCGTTTGGGCTTGCAACTGTCAATATCTATACCCAAATTGGTTTAGTCACACTAATTGGTTTGATCAGTAAACATGGTATTTTGATGGTTGAATTTGCCAATGAACTGCAAGTTCACGAAGGTTTAAATCGGCGAGAAGCCATTCTAAAAGCAGCTCAAATTCGTTTACGTCCGATTCTCATGACCACTGCGGCAATGGTGTTTGGTCTGATCCCTCTACTGTTCGCCACTGGTGCTGGCGCACATAGCCGTTTTGGCTTAGGGCTGGTGATTGTATGTGGCATGCTGATTGGAACATTCTTCACCCTATTTGTTTTGCCAACCATATACAGCCTGCTCGCACGTCGGCATAACCAAGATGCTGAGTCTGGTCGTTTTAAAGCACTTAAACAATTTGAAACTGCGGAATAATGGAGTTTGATTCAGGAATGAATTAAAAAACGATTCAATTCGTATGATTTAATCAGTCAAATAGATACCTTAAAATCATTCATGATTTACTAGTGAATAATTGAATAGTGAATAATTGAATAGTGAATGATTCAGGTATGCAAAAAACTGGTGTTAAATAAGCGTTCACTGTAGTGGCTTTACAAATGGCTTGGGATGGCGACTTTTGTCGCCTCTCAATTCATCACAACACGATCACGATCTAGTGAGAAGTCTAAAAGACATACGCTAATTTTTTCAGTAAAAGTATCAATCGGAATTCAGCTTTATCAGAGTTGAATGACCCACGCTTGATTTAATCAATCCCCCTCAGCAACGTCTCTATATTTCAATTTCTTTGCTGACCATTGCTGAAGCTATCGCTTGTGCTGTGGACTTTACCCCCAAACGCTTACGAACATTTCTTAAATGATTTTCGACTGTTCGCTCTGAAATTTTTAAGATTTCCGCGATTTCAATCTGTTTACGTCCGATTGCAGCCCATTTCAGCACTTCTTTTTCTCGTTGGGTCAATTTACGCTGCTGTACCGAAGTATCAGGTCGATAGGATAAAATTTTTCGGAATGCAAACTGACATATCATTTGAACCATTAATTTAAAATCATCACTGACATCAGAGAGGTTTCCAGCAAAGGAAAAAGCACCTTCTAAACCAGTTCGACCAAAAATAGGGACTTGTATTCCGCTGAGCTCATCTTGATACAACGTATTTTTAATAACTCGATAGCTTTCTTTTCCGGTTTTTTTATTTAAAGTCTTTGTCCAAAAAAAGGGTTCATCATATTCAAAAATATGACGAGTGATGGGGCAACGACGTAAATAGATTTCACGCTCATCAATATTTTCAACATTCGACCAAGGTCCTGAAACAAAGAAAATTTCATCCACCCATTCACTTTGATTGTGAGGGAAAACACTACAAACAATAATACGATCAAAATTTAATGTTGCTGCAAAACTCACCAGAATCTGAAAAACCTGTTGCAGGTAATGCGCCTGATTCAATTGATACACTGTCTGAAACAATAGATCAGCCAATTGATGTGGTGCAAATCGTAGCGCTTTATTTGTCAATTTTAATCTCTTGGTTAAAAATCAGCATTAAATTTTTATTTATTATAAACTTTTCAATTAAATTTTTAGCATCGAAAGTAGTCTCTGCAGAGACTACTTTCCTCAAAGTTTAAACCAATTCAGGATCAGCCAGTAAAGTTTCAGCCGCTAATTTACCCAAATTATTTGAAGCTAAAGGACTATCCCCAGTCAGTAGTTTACGGTCTTTATGTACTTGCCCCGTGATACCTTTATTGAGAATTTTTACCCCCAATTTTTCTAGGTTTTCACCCACCAACCACGGTAAAGCACCCGGCATATAACCAATTTCAATATTTGCACCTTGATCTAAAGAATCTGGAAAAACACAAATCTCATAATCTTTAAAAATATAGTTTTCAGGCTTTTCATCTACAGCGGCAGCAAGTAATGATGCCGGACCATGACATAAGGTAATTACATACTTATCATGTTTTACCGCCCACGCTAGTAATTGTTTTACCGCTTTACTTTCTGGAATTTTTGCTAAAACACCATGCCCACCCGGGATAAATATACCAGCATAAGGCGAATTTTCACTGATCGCCTCAGTAAGAATATCGTCAAGCTGCAATGGATTTTTAAGTTTTTCAGCATACTTGTGATAAGTATCTAAAACAGCTTTATCCTCATTGGGCATTGCCCACATTTCAAGTTTGACAGGATTCCCCGAAAGTGTAGCCACCTCCACTTCAAAACCTGCAGCATCCAAATGAAATACAGGAAGGAGCATTTCTACTGGATGATTACCTGTTGAAAAAAACTTTCCATTTTGCATCAAGATATAACGCTCATCCGTTGCAATCATCAGTATTTTTTTATTGCCTGTATACGGTGTTGGATAAGTTGTCCCATCGTAATCAGTTTTTGAAGATGTATATTGACTTAAAGAGTATGGGGATGGGAAAAAAGCATTATCTTCAGCTAAATCTGGGGTTGGCAGTTTACTTAATTCAGTCATGTTACGCTCCAAAAAATCTTTTTGTGGTTAGGCTTAGGAACTAGAGTATATTCTTGAGTAAAACACGTTTTGAATGAGGGAAAACCCCTAGACATACAAATTTAAAACACAAATATGCAGTACATTTAAATCAGATATCATTCAGTGAAAATAGGTATCTGATTCATCTGATGAAATATGACAAACATGATTCAATTAAAAATGTAATTCTGTTGTTATATTTGATTTTTAATATTTAATTGAATAATTTAGACTCGTAGCATTTTTTTCTTTTATTCTTTTTGATCATAATAAGTAGCTACAAAACCAGAAACTTAACCTAAATAAATAGATTAAGTTTCAAGCGCATATCGTATCAATCATAGATCATTTTTACATGATCAAAACAAGGATTAAATTATTTCCATTCCATTTCGCCTGTGAGCACTTTAGAACTCAACTCCAAAGAACTTTCTTCAGCTAAATTTGGATATTTTTCCTTTAATGCAGCGATAACTGATGCAGAATCTTTATGATCCTTTAAAACTTTATCGACATCCACAAGATATTGGTAAGTGAAATCAATGGCTTGTGTTGCCTTTGGAATATCACCGATATAATGCCCAGGAATAACAGCACTTGGGCTTAAACGCTTCATTTGTTTCAGTGTTTTCTTCCAAGCATCTCGTTGTTTTTCACTTTGTGTATCTGCTGTCCACAAATGAATTCCAGAAGATACCCCTACCCCACCAAGAATGGTACGGTTATGTGGTACCCAAAGATAAGATGCATATTTGCCAGGTGATTTAATTTCAATTTTTTCACCTTCTAATTCAATTGATTTTGCTTCAGTGGCATTCGGAACAATCACTTGAGTGGGTGCAGCATCTTTTAAAATCGGTCCCCAATAGGCGAATTTACCAACTTTTGTGGCTTCAATATGCTTAACCACTTCTGGCGTAGCGATCACTTTAGCATTTGGAAAAGCTTGAACCAAAGGTTCTAAACCAAAGTAATAATCTGGATCACCTGCGGTAATCACAATATATTGAAGATTTTTACCACTGTCTTGAATCAACTTGACCAAGTTTTTAGCATCATGCGTGCTAAATTGTGCATCAACTAATATTGCATCCTTTTCCCCCGAGATTAGAGTCGAAGTCACAGGAAAAATACCCTGAGTTTGAGGGTTATACACTTTATAGGTAAGTTCTGTCGCAAATGCTGAGGCGCTCAAAGCAACTGAACTGACTAGAATAGATTTTAAAAATAATTTCATTGCTTTATCTCTCTTTAGAATTAAATGAAGTTTTAAGTAATTGTTGCTCTACAAAACGTACCAAATCCTGTGGTTTATTATAAAAACCATGAATAGGAAGCTGACCAATCTCCGCATGTTGGTTTTCAAAAACCACTGTAGGAAAACCTTGTCCTCGAACACGTGATAACAGTTGACGTGTTTGATCTATGTGTTGATCTAGCTGATTTTGATCCACAGCTTCTAAGTATTTTGACCACTGGTCAGGGCTAATACCCAGTTCAGCAACGAGCTGAGCAAGCACACTATATTGTGTGACATTTAAGCCTTTCAGATAGTAAGCTTGTTGTATTAAATTTAATAACACCATCATCGAATCATGACCCAGCGCCTGCTTGATACTTAACAATGCATGTGTTGCAGGAATTGAGTTCATCTTTAAGGTGCTGTCTTTGAGCAAGCCATTTTTATAATCGTCACCAAAGTTTACGCCAGTGAGTTGATGGATTTGCTCATCATAATGAATAATTTGTGCGCGCATTGCAGCCGTCATTTGCGGTTGATGATCTTCACTATATAAACCACCAAGATGTAAACGTTGAAGATTTGGAAAACCTTCCTCAATTGCATTTATCAAAGGCAATGCACCATAACTCCAGCCACAAATCGGATCAATAATCCAGTGCAGAATCGGAGACTCCATAAACTTCCTCTTAGAAATAGATAGACTTTCGAAATATGCAAAACACATTTCAGCTGATATTTGTTATAGTAAAGAAGACAATTACTTTTTGTAAGTACTTACAAAAAAGTAAGTGACTTGATCTTGGAAAATCTATGAAAACTGACACGTCCTGTTTAGCTGCAAATGTTTTATCAAAAAATTGCCCGTCTCGAATGCAATTAATGCATTTAACTAATCGTTGGGGCGTACTGGTAATGTTTTGTTTAAGAAGAGGCACGCATCGTTTCAGTGAATTGAGACGTAGAATTGATGGTATCAGCGAAAAAATGCTGACCCAAACTTTACGTGATTTAGAAAATGATGGTTTTGTTGTGCGTAAAGAATTTCCTGTCATTCCACCGCATGTTGAATACTCATTATCTGAAAATAAAGGCATTGAAGTCGCTGAAAAAATTTATGACTTGGTGCATTGGATTGAGCAGAATAGCAATTAAGTTGCTTGCAGAATGATCCTAACGATCCTACCACGAGGATCGTTGATTCAAAATTATAAATTAATTTTAACAGCCGCGTTTTTCCCCATGGTTAAACGTGGCGAGATGACACACTTAACGTTCACATTCTTTAAGATCTCACATTCGATTTGAGGTCGAACATAAATTCATTTGCAAAATATAAGATTATTTTTTTGTGAAGCAAACAAACGTGCTTAAATTTCGCAGAAATTATGACGGCTTAATAGATCAACACGTTTAATACTACAGTGCAAATCAATTAGCATTAATCCATAGATTTCTCAGCATTAAAACTTTTAATTTCATAAGGTAAACCGACATAGTTTTCTGCCAATGTGGTTAATCCAGCATTTGATTCTAAAATATAATTCAATTCAGCCTGTTTAATTTTATGATCAAACTCGCTTTCTGTTTCAAAACGATGCAGTAAATGCGTCATCCACCATGAAAAACGTTCCGCTTTCCATACTCGCTTCAAGCATTTTTCAGAATATTCTTCAATGCCTTTCTCCGAGTCATTGTGATAAAAATCAATCAAAGCATGTGATAAATAAGCAATATCAGAGGCTGCTAAATTTAAACCTTTTGCACCTGTAGGAGGAACTATATGCGCAGCATCACCTGCCAAAAATAATTTTCCAAATCGCATTGGCTCTGTCACAAAACTACGTAAAGGTGCAATACTTTTTTCAAGGGAAGCTCCTGTTACTATTTTTTCACGGCTTTCTTCATCCAAACGATTTTTTAATTCATTCCAAAATCTTTCATCCGACCATTCATCAACATGATCTGTCACAGGGACTTGCAAATAATATCGACTCCGTGTTTGAGAGCGCATACTACATAAAGCAAAGCCCCGTTCTGACTGCACATAGATCAACTCATTTGATACAGGGGGTACATCTGCAAGTACACCTAACCAACCGAATGGGTAAATCTTTTCAAAAGTTTTGATTCTATCTTGAGGCACACTTGCACGACAAACCCCATGATAGCCATCACAGCCTGCAATAAAATCACATCTGAGCTGGTACGATTGACCATTATGCTGAAAGCTAACATACGGGTTTTGCTCAAAATCATGAATTTGTACATGCTCAGCTTCATAGTAAGTAGGTAAACCTGCCGCTTCACGAGCATGCATTAAATCTTTTGTGACTTCCGTTTGTCCGTAAACCGTAACTTGCTTCCCCTGAGTTAATTCAGCTAAATCGACACGATGCTTTAAGCCATTGGTTAAAATTTCAATACCATCATGTGGCAGTCCAAGCTTTTTTAAGTTCTTGTCCACACCCGCTTGGGCTAATAAATCTACAGAGACCTGTTCAAGAATGCCTGCTCGAATGCGTGCAGCTACATATTCAGCACTACGTTGTTCAATAATCACATGGGAGATGCCCGCTTTAAACAACAGTTGTCCAAGCAATAACCCTGCTGGTCCTGAACCAATAATCGCAACTTGTGTGGTTAAATTTTCCATAATATTTTCTCCATATCCTGACACTTAAATTAATTTCTTTGCTGTACTTTTGATATGGTGAAAACTGGATAATCACCGTATAGTGGTAACAATGACCGTATATCGGTCAAATACAATCGAGAATGAATGAACGATGAGATACGATTTAATCGAAAATAAAATTTCAGGTGAAACCATTAAGCAGGACGACTACATCGCTGGACTTGCCAAAGGACTGAGTTTACTTGAAGCTTTTGGTATTGATCGTCAAAAACTCAATTCGACTCAAGTTGCTGAACGTACTGGATTAAGCCGCACAGCAGCTCGAAGATATTTAAGAACTTTAAAATATTTAGGTTATTTAGAAAGTGATGATCATTATTTCTGGTTAACACACAAAGTATTACGCTTATCGAGCTCTTATCTGAGTTCTGCTCATCTCCCTAAAGTTGTACAACCGATTTTAAATTTATTGAGTGCACAAACAGGTTTGACTTTTTCATTGGTGGTTTTAGATGAACATGAAGTTGTGCCAATTGCACGAAGTTATTTACCCCAACAAGATAATCTACGCGTAAGTCCGTACGGCATGCATTTGGGTAATCGCTTACCTGCTCATGCAACTTCAACAGGTAAGGTTTTACTGGCAGCACTGCGTCCAGAAGAGCAAAAACAATGGCTGAACAAATATGGTTTAAAAAGACTTACTGCTTATACCATCCAAGATGAAACTCAGTTTTATCAAATATTGAATCAAGTACAAAAACAAGATTATTGTTTATCAAAAGAAGAGCATGAATTCGGTGTTATTGCGATTGCCGTTCCTGTTTTAAATGGTCAAGGTGATGCGGTCGCAGCGCTAAACTGTATTGCACAAACTCATCGAATGACTGATGAACAACTGCTTCAGCAAATTTTGCCTTTACTGAGAAATACAGCTTATGAATTAAGATGTATGATTTAAAATCATGCTTATATTTTAGCCTAATCTGTATCATTATCCCTGCTCAATTGAATGAGATTGCTTCATATTCACCAAGCTTCGCCCGATTAAGCAATTCTCCATTTAATGGAAGAATATATTAATAATAAGCACTATTAATTGTTCGATCTTATTTGAAAAATATTGAGGATCAATAACTTACCTCAAGTAAATAAATTAAAAATTTAAAAAGAGCATAAATCTTTATTGATTTTTACCCTTATTTTAAATGATAATAATTATCACTAACATCTTTATAAAAAATTTATTCCAATGAAACTTTCAACACTAAGCTTATCTGTACGTCATGTTCTTTTCAGCTCTCTCACCTTGATCAGTTGTACCGCAATCGCAGAAGACTTCTCAACCCAATTGCCAACAATCGAAGTAAAAGCCGATACAGAAAAAACCACGAGATATACTGAAAGAAAATCTCGAGCAGCAACGAAGCTTGATCTGACCTTGAAGGAAACTCCACAATCCGTAACGGTGATGACTAGCCAACATATCGAAGATCAAAATTTAAATACCGTTGAAGAAGTTTTATCACAAACACCTGGCATTTATGTACAACGCTATGGTGCACAAGGTGCAGTTGGGAATGGTGGTGAATACACATTCTATTATGCGCGGGGAAATCAAATCTTGAACTATCAGGTAGATGGTGTAATGACCTCTCCTGCAACCAGTGGCAAAAACGGTTCATCTCTCAGCAATTTAAATCCCATTATTTATGAAAATATTACCGTACTCAAAGGTGCTGCTGGACTCACCAATGGTGCAGGTTATCCAAGTGCCAGTATTAATCTCAATCGTAAACATGCAACCAGTACTACACCAACAGGTCAGATTCAACTCAATGTAGGATCAGATCAAGCGATTCGCTCAACGTTTGATGCGCAAAGTGCCTTAACATCGTCAGGAGATGTCCGTGGGCGAGTCGTCGCTGCTTATGGTCAAAGCGATTCATGGCGTGATTGGGGAGATCAACGTGATGCCACACTTTATGCGGTAGTTGATGCAGATCTCAGCGAAAAAACTCAGTTCAGTGTTGGTTCTCTACTCAGTCGCTCTCGTCTCAATGGACAAGGTGTACACGGGATTACTGTATTTGGTGATGATGGCACATTGATGCCGTTCAATCGTGAATTTAACCCCAATGCACGTTGGGCTTATAGCAATGTGGATACACTCAATTTATTTACTGAGTTAAAACATGAATTCAACAATCGTTGGAAAATTCAAGCCAATTATAACTATACCAAACAAGACATTAATGCTTTATATGGTGTCATTGGTGTTGCCCAAGTCGACTACACCAAAATGACTGCATCACTTGCAGCATCACAAAATGATTTCAGCCCAGAAGAACATAGCTTAGATCTTTCAGTCACTGGCGACTACTCTCTTTTGGGACGTGAACATGAATTGATGCTTGGTGCAAGTTATCAAAATCTAAAGAGTAATAACAATGCTTATGCAGGATATAGTAGTAAAGATACGATTAACTTAAACACATGGAATGGGCAAATTGCTCTCCCGCCAGAAGCTCGCATTGCGACTGGTGTAAGTAATAAAGACTATCAGCAAAGTGGCTACTATGTTGCAACTCGACTTAATCCGATTGATTCCTTACATATTATTGTGGGTGGGCGTTTGTCCAATTATGATTTAAAAACCCATTCTACAAATACAGTTAGAAATACAGTTTCAGATTCTAAAATCAAAGAATCCAATCAATTTACACCTTATGCAGGGATTACTTTTGATATCTCCTCATATCTTACTGCTTATGCGAGTTATACCAATATTTTCTTACCGCAAACCAACCGTGATTATGCATACAATATGTTAGCCCCACAGCAAGGTGACAATTATGAAGGTGGGTTTAAAGCAAGTTTTTATGATGACCGATTAAATATGAGTGCCGCTTATTTTCAAGCAAAAATGGATAATGTTGCTGAATCTGCTGGAAAATATAGTGATACAGATCAAGCTGTCATCAATGGATGGACAACAGCGGGATCAACTTATTATCACGGCGTCAAAGGTGCAAAAACGCAAGGTTTTGAACTTGAAATTTCAGGGCAAATTTTACCTGAATGGAATATTCAAGCAGGCTATACCCAAGCTGAAACGAAAGATAAAAATGGTCAACGTATCAATACCGATCGCCCTACACAACAATTTAAATTATTCACCACCTACAACTTACCCGTGATGGAAAATAAATTAACCGTTGGTGCAGGTGTAAATTGGCAAAATGAATTTTATGATAAAAGTAAAACAGGTCTAAATTATGAAGCTTTTCGTCAAAAATCCTTTGGCTTAGTTGATGTAATGGCTCGTTATGCAATCAACAAAGATCTTAATCTTGGACTAAATGTCAGTAATTTAACTGATGAAAAATACCGTCTAAATACGTGGGCAAATACTTATGGCGATCCACGACGTTATACCGCATCAATTCAATATAAATTTTAAAAATGAATTTGATTTAAAACGTCATTAAAGCACCATGCATGGGTCCAGTCCCATCATGGTCAATACTCTAAGTATTGATTTACATATAATACCTGCTGCTGATTGAGCAAGTGTTTACTTTTTAAATTGGTGTGATGACATCACAAATATAGAATGGATCTTTCTATGATCAAGAAAACTTTTCTCTACTTGGCTTTGGGCGTATTGTCTATGCAAATCTCAATACCCAGTTTTGCGGATAGCAGCATCAAAATTGGAGAAACACACAACTTCGTGTCCACTGTATTAAATGAAAAAAGAGCAATTCAGGTCTATCTACCAGCCAGCTATAATCAATATCCCAATCAAAAATACCCTGTTGTATATCTTTTAGACAGTGAAAGTAACTTTCATTATGTGACAGGGATTATTGAAAAATTATCTAAGTCTCCTTATCCCTCAATACCTGAAATGGTGGTTATCGGCATAGTCAATACAGATCGAGCACGTGATTTAACACCTACACCGCAAAAGCCTCAAATTAAAGAAGGACGGCTGATCGAAGGTAAAACTGGCGGAAATCTTGCTTTCTTTAATTTTTTAGAAACTGAGCTTATGCCTGACGTAGAAAAAAAATATCGTACTAATGGCTTAAATGTATTGATTGGTCATTCTTTTGGAGGAATCACTGCACTGAATCATATGCTCAACGGTCACAAAAATATTCAAGCTTATATTGTGCATGATCCCAGTATTTGGTGGGATGATGAAATCATGCTCAAGCGTTTTAAGGAAGTAAAGCACAAAGATTTTCAGCATAAAAAACTATTCTTGACACAAGTCGGCAGCAGTGAAAATACCGCCAGTTTGGACAGCCATTACAATGGTATTCAAAAATTCAATCAATATTTAACTCAACAACCCTTTGCACATTTGAACTATAAATATATCCAATATGAAGGTGAGGATCACGGCACTGTACCATTGAAAGGTAACCTTGACGGTTTGCGTTATATTTTTGAAGGCATGCAGATCAATATTAAATCAATTCCTGAAAATCCAGATCTGGTCAAACAACATTACACTCAACTCAGTCAAAATTTAGGCTTTGAATTACAACCGAGTGAAGTTTATTTAAATGCCGTTTTTGACTATTTAAAACGCTCAAATAATCCTAAAGTAACACAACAGTTTCAGCGCTATATTCTCTCGATTTACCCACAATGGCAATCCAAAAGCACATCCTAAAAGCTAGTTTTTCCTCATAGTATATGGCTGTCATTTTTATTCAATATAGGGTGGTATTTAGACCTCTACTACCACTCTGTCATTGTTTAAGTTGCTTATCTCTATAATTCACAATTAATTAATTTTTATTAAATAAATCAGACTATTGTTAATTCACTTCACCCCAAGATTATTAATTAAAACGATATATCCATCATTTTATTCAGATCAGTATGCTTATCATAATTTAAACCACTTACCATTCACTTTTTAAAATATACGATTCCACAAAAACAAAAATAAAATCACAGATTATTATTTTTACCTTATTAAACTCACAAATTATTCATATAATGACTACAATTTATAATTCCACGATTAAAATAAGTCACACGCATTACCACTCAATAAAAAAATTGAAATATTCATATATTGGCTATAATTTACCTACGGATACACATTAGCAACAGCATTAAGACAAAAAACAAAAGATAAATAAATTACTTAAATTTTCATATACTTAATAAAAATAAAAAGATAATAAAACTGCTTTAAAAGCAACAAAAAACTATTAAATTATTATAATAACTTCTTTAATCTAATTTAATTATTTAAATTTACTTATTAAAAATAACCTCTAAATAATAAATTGTTAGACAATTAAAACTTTAATCAATCATAAGAATGCAATCCCTTAAGAATAATTTTATATTCGCTGTATATTTAAATTCAACAAAAAATGATGATGAAATAATTTAAATATAAACCTAAAAATTTACAGCGCTTTAACTAAATAGTATTTTCATTGAAGGCAAAAATTTAAATATCTTATTTCATTATCAAATATAGATTAAATAATAAAGGTGGGCCGTAAAATGATTGAATGGCTACAAGGCGAGTTAAAACATAGTCCAGAAATCCTATTATTCTTATCTTTAGCAATAGGTTTTTGGATCGGTCAATTTCAATTCGGTAAGTTTCAATTTGGGGGGGTTGCAGGATCATTGCTTGTCGCAGTAATTCTGAGCTTGATTGGTGTTCCCATAGACAATGGCGTAAAAGCCATTCTTTTTGCTCTATTTATTTATGCAGTTGGCTTTGAAAGTGGTCCACAGTTTTTTAAATCACTTGGTCCACAATCGATTAAAGAAATTCTGTTGGCGATCTTTATGGCAGTATGTGGTCTGATCACTGTTTTAGCAATGGCAAAAATCTTTAATCTGGACAAAGGTTTAGCCGCTGGGCTTGCTGCAGGTGGAATGACTCAATCGGCAATCATCGGTACAGCAGGAGATGCAATTTCTCGTTTAGATTTACCACTTGCAGAAATCCAAAAGCTCCAAGCCAATGTTGCGATTGGATATGCTGTAACTTATATTTTTGGCTCCTTGGGTGCCATTATTGTCTGTGTAAATCTTCTACCAAAATTCATGGGTCGAGAAATACATGATGATGCGTTGAAGGCACAAGCAGAACAGTTAAAAGGTGCTTTTGAACTTGCACCAGGTCAAGAACTGGCAATGCCTGAAATTGTTGGACGAATCTACAAAGTCAAACAAGCCGCGGGACAAACTATTGCAGAACTTGAAACCATTGCCCCAAGTGTGACCATTGAACGATTGAAACGTAAAGATCAGTTTATTGATGTTAGCCCTGACATCAGCTTACAAAAAGATGATGTTGTGCTCGTAGTGGGTCGACGAGCAAGTATTGTTTCCATCGCTGCGTCTATCGGATCTGAATTACAGTCCTCACAAGGCATGGAAATGATCATGGATACGACCGATGTTATTTTGAGAAATTCAAAATATGTCAACCGCACACTTGGTGATATTAAGACCAATACGCCAGATTATTTAAAACATGGCATTTATGTCCTTGCGATTAAACGTAACAGTGAAGCTCAAAGGTTGAGTGATGATACTGTACTTCACCAAGGTGATGTCGTGACTGTCTATGGAACAAAAAGTGATCTTGATCGTTTAGTCAAAGAAGCAGGAAAAGCCTTACCTGAGAGTTTAAAAACAGATTGGATTTTTCACGGCGCTGGCTTAGTCGTTGGTTTGGTCATTGGTTTATTTGTTATCCGAATTGGGGATGTACCTTTAACGCTTGGCGCAGGTGGTGGTGCTCTGCTTTCAGGTCTACTCTTCGGTTGGCTTCGTAGCCGAAATCAAGTGCATGGCAACATGCCCTTAGCCGCTTCACAACTACTTAAAGATCTCGGTCTTGCTGGTTTTGTTGCTGCTGTTGGACTGCAATCAGGGCTACAGGCTATTCAAACCATTAAAGAAAGTGGCTTATCGCTCTTTATGATTGGGGTTGTGGTTACCCTAGTCCCACTTATTCTTTCCATGCTCTTTGCCCGTTATGTCCTTCGTTATGACAATGTCGCCGTAATGGCAGGAGCATTAACAGGCTCAAGAAGTGCCAATCCTGCTTTTGGTGGCGTACTAGACAAAGCTGGAAATTCGATTCCAACTGTTCCATTTGCAATTACCTATGCACTCGCAAATGTATTTTTGACCCTGCTCGGCCCACTGATTGTTGGTTTAGCATAAATAAATTTATAAATCCCAAACACATTGATATCAATATAATGAAGGAGACTTCCCATGGGGAACGTTGATTATTCAAAATACGCAAAACTCAGCCCATTTGAACTTAAAGATGAATTGATTGCTTTGGCGCAAAGCCATACTGACCGTATGATGCTCAATGCTGGACGAGGCAATCCCAATTTTCTCGCAACCATTCCACGTCGTGCCTTTTTCCAATTGGGTCTATTTTCAGCCACTGAATCAGAATTTTCTTTTTCCTATATGCCAGAAGGGCTTGGTGGATTTCCCCGTGAAGAAGGATTGCAATCACGCTTTGACCATTTCGTTTTAGAAAATCGCGACAAACCTGGTGTTGTTTTTCTTGGGAAAGCGATTTCTTATGTGCGTGATCAATTAGGACTAGATCCAGATGCTTTTTTACTTGAAATGGTCGAAGGTATTCTCGGCTGTAATTATCCAGTTCCTGATCGAATGCTCAAAGTCAGTGAAAAAATTATCAAAGAATACGTTTTACGTGAAATGGGCGTACAAGGTATGCCTAAAGAGGAACTCGATTTATTTGCAGTTGAAGGTGGGACGGCTGCAATGGCTTATATCTTTAACTCATTAAAAGAAAATAAGATTATTTCACATGGTGATCGTATTGCCATAGGTTCTCCTATCTTTACCCCTTATCTTGAAATTCCCAAACTTAACGATTATCAACTTGAAGAGGTTTTGATCGAGGCTGATCCAAATCTAGGTTGGCAATACCCTGAATCAGAGTTGCGAAAATTAGAAGATCCATCAATCAAAGCCTTTTTCTTGGTCAATCCAAGTAACCCACCTTCGGTTAAAATGAGTGATGAAGGCTTAGCGATTTTGGCTGATATTGTCAAAAAACGCCCTGATCTGATTATCTTAACTGATGACGTTTATGGAACATTTGCTGATAATTTTAAATCTTTGTTTGCGATTTGCCCTGACAATACCATTCTGGTTTATTCTTTCTCTAAATATTTTGGCGCGACAGGTTGGCGTTTGGGTGTCATTGCGTTGAGTAATCATAATATTTTAGATAAAAAAATTGCAGCGCTTTCTAAAAAAGACAAGAAAGAACTCGAAGAACGCTACTCATCCCTCACCACAGATCCATCTAGTATTAAGTTTATAGATCGCCTTGTTGCCGATAGTCGAAATGTTGCTTTAAATCACACGGCTGGATTATCCACACCTCAACAAGTACAAATGGTCCTGTTTGCATTATTCAATATGATGGACTCTCGTCAAAGTTATAAAAAAGCAGTGAAATCTGTGGTAAGAGAACGTGATGCTGCCCTTTATAGACAGCTTGGCGTTGAAGTTCCACAAGATCCAAACGCTGTTGATTACTATACCTTGGTCAATTTAGAAAATACCTCAAGAAAACTATATGGTGATGCGTTTGCTGATTGGGTGATGAAAAATAAGAATCCAACAGAATTACTTTTCCGAGTTGCTGATGAAACAGGTGTAGTGCTGCTTCCGGGTTCAGGTTTTGGTGTTCAACACCCGTCTGCACGTGCCTCGCTTGCCAATTTAAATGAGTTCCAATACGCTGCGATCGGAGCTTCATTACGCAAATTTGCTGAGGAGGCATATGAAGAATATAAAAAAATCAGCAAAAAGAATAAATAAGCATGGATAGCTTAAGTATTCGTTATAAAAGAAAAAGATCGCATGAATGCGATCTTTTTTGTTTGCGAATGGCTAACCAAGTTAAGCTCTATTTACCTGTAGCGATCAAATCTCATCACAGTATTCAAACAGTCTTAATTCTGCACTTTACATTTTATTGCTTTTGCAGGAGTAATATTGGTCGCTGAAACTAATTGAGTTGAATCAAAACCTTCAGTTTCCTCTATAAATAAATGATAGTCTTTAATTTGAATCGTTGCCTGTCCTTCATATTGGCAATAACCTTTTTTAATATTGTCTGGTAACTTAAAAGTCTTTTTTGCTGCATCAAAGTTGCTAAAGCAAAACCATACATCTCGTGTGTCACCTTTTGGACGTGGTATCAGTGCAGCTGAGGTTTTATTGGGTTCAAAGCAAATATCATCCCCCATATAATCCAAATATTCAGGGTCTAAATTACGTGAAAATTTTCCTGTTAAAGTAGCTTGTCCCTGATAATTTTTAAAACCAGACTCGGTGTTTGTGTATTTGAAGCTTTGTGCTTGTGCAAATACTGGCAATACCGCTAAGGCAATCAGTAAAATTTTGTTCAACATGCTAATTTCCATTTTATAAAGTGCTAAATTTGCTGTAATTTTACCCAATCTCAAAAAATAAAAAAACCACTTAGCTGTCTATTGCATTAGTCTTTTTCTCAACGGCTTAGCTTATTCTACTCATTGAGCTCTCACAACGATTTTTAGACTTTCACCAAAACCCATGTATTGAAAATGGATTTTAACTTAGACGCTTACTGAACTCCCCCCTTAAGTAGAACATACTTAATCGAGGGAGTTTTATATCAAAACATTAGTCTTGTGAGTCAGGATACAAAGGACGATTTCCGGGGCTAATTCGATTGATATGTAAAAAGGTCATATGACGTTCGTACTTATCTAAAATATCATTAATCACCTGCTCTTTGGTGTATCCGACCAAGTCATTGTCCTGCGAACCTTCGTACAAGAAAGTTTCTAAACGATAGTAATATTGCATACCGCGTTTACCACGCTCACTAAAGGTCGGTGTGATATAACGCACAGGCCAGATCTGATAAATAAAATTAAACTCTTCTTCGATGTAGATGGTTAAATCAAGATGATACAAGGTATCACTATCTTCCACTTCTCCTTGCGTTACTTCGATACTCATGCCACGTTTAACCAACTCATCTGCAACCGTCTGAACCGCAGGTTTACACACGCTATCGAGCATACTCAGTGTCTCACGACTACCAGGATGAAACATGACACGAGACAAACGTTGCTTCCAGTTTAGAATATCAACATTCCCTACGACAGGTGCTGCATTTGGACTACGACTCGCTTTACGATAATCTTCCAAGCGCAAGGATTTATACAAACCTGCCATCACTAACAACATGACAAAACTGAAGGGTAATCCCATAATGACTGTTGCACTTTGCAAGGCGGTGATTCCGTTCGCCATAAGCATGGCTACCGTCAGTAAGCCGATTGCAGTAGCCCAGAAGATACGCAACCAACGTGGGGCATCATGATCAACACTAGAAAATTTGGTCGTGAAGTTCCCGAGTACCAAAGCACCTGAATCTGCTGAGGTCACGTAGAAAAGCAAACCTGTAATGGTGGCAATACTGGCAATAAAGGCAAAGCCTGGATACTGAGCAAGTAAGTCATAAAAGCCATGTGCAGGATTGGTCAATACGGTTTGTGCCAGTGTGCTATTACCATCAAAGATCACACTATGTAAGGCACTATTACCGAAAATAGACAACCATGTGATAGTGAACAACAGAGGAATGATCAAAGTTCCACAAACGAATTCACGGATTGTACGACCTCGAGAAATCCTCGCCAGAAATAAGCCGACAAATGGAGACCAAGCTACCCACCATGCCCAGAAGAACAAGGTCCAGCTATTCATCCAGTCTTTTGGTCGATCAAAGGCAAAACTTTCTAAAGCTAAACTTGGGAAGCGACTAATATAATCACCAAAGTTTTGTACCAGTGCATTGAGCAGAAATTCGGTATTCCCAAGGAACAATACGAACAGCATCAAGCCAATTGCGGCATAGATATTAATTTCAGACAAAACCTTGATGCCTTTATTTACACCAGCGGTGACTGAAATAATAGTCACAATCACAGCAACTAAAATCAGTGCAATCTGAATCCAGAGATTCTCTGGGATATCCAACAGCACATGTAGACCATAATTAATCTGAACTACTGCAATACCACAGGTGGTAGCAATACCGAAGATCGTTCCGATCACAGCAGCAATATCAACCGTATGCCCAATAGGACCATCAATTTTTTTACCAAAGATTGGATATAGTGCAGAACGAATCGTTAATGGCAAATTATAGCGGTAACTAAAATATCCCAATGCCATCCCCACCAAGGCGTACATCCCCCACCCTGTTAAGCCATAGTGGAATAATGTCCAAACCATGCCCTGACGTGCAGCTTCATAAGTCTGTCCTTCACCTATGGGTGGATTCATATAATGCGATAACGGTTCTGCAACCGAGAAGAACATTAAGTCGGTCCCAATTCCAGCAGCGAACAGCATCGCAGACCAACTTAATAGACTAAACTCAGGTTTCGAATGCTTTGGACCAAGTTTGATATCGCCATAACGTGAGAAAGCGATAAAAATCACAAAGACTAAGTACAATGTTGCAGCTAATAAATAGTACCAGCTGAATTTGTCACTGACCCACGCCAACACGACATTCAATAAATGATTAGCAAAGTCGTTAAATAAAATCGTAACAAGTGCAAATGTTAAAATAAGTAGAGCTGAAATATAAAAGACCACACGATTTAAATGGTCTTTATTTGCTAATGCAGCATCATCAACTGCTCTTGGATTATCTGTTGCCATACAATCCTCAGGAAGTTAGAGAAGAAAAAGAAAATATTCATCTACATCTTTCCATCGCTTAATCAATGAAAATAAATATCTGAATAGAAAATGAAAAACAAAAGTTATTTACCCAATTTAAAATGTTTCTGATTTTTCAGTGATGTAATGATGTGATAATTGAGTTAACTTCGTGATCACTCGCATTGCTAAAGGATTAAATTGATTCTGTTTGAGTGCATTGGCTAATGCCAAACACAAAACAGCAAAATAATGATGGAGAATAATAAACCAAAGCGCATCACCGCATTTTGTAAGCCGAAGCTTGCTATTAACAAATGTCAGATAAAGACGATACTAATCACTACAGACCAAAAAATGAGTAATCAAATTGCTGAGACACTTTTATTACTTCCCCTTTCGAGGAAAGATTTGCAACCTGAGTATAACAGAACCTACAAAGTCAAAAACAATATGAAACAAATCACAACACCCCATTAACATACGGGTTCAAAGATAGATTGGAAAAGCTTAATTCAAGATAAACGGAATGAATGAAACAGAGTCATTGAAACCTTTTTGATCTTTAGTACTTGTGTGGAGGTGATTATGATAATAAGAATAATAGTATTGATAAAGAAGCTTACTGTAGAAATCAATAGATAAGCCCTCATCATCAAGAGAATATTATTGTTCTTTTGCTTTTAGATTTTTACTTGTGAATCTAAAAGCATTTAGCACCTGTTACACGTGTGTCACTCCTGTGTAACATCATATCTTGATAGTACGTTATTCTCAAATGATGTTAGTGATAGTAATTTAGGCATTAAAAAGCCCTAAACTGTTGAAGTTTAAGGCTTAGTTATTCATATAAAGTTATAAGAGTTTATATGATTTTAGATATATGGTGGAGATGGCGTGAGCCTGTAAAAACTTCTGTGTAAATGTCTCTTAAATGAAAGCGTCTAAACGACCTTCAAATTCGATCATAAACCGACTCATAGCAGCACGCCAATCCCGAATTGGCATATTCCACTTTTTTGATGCAGCTTCAATTGCCAAATAGATTACCTTTCTGACCGAGTCATCGGTTGGAAAGAGCTTACGCTTCTTGATTGCCTGCCGAATCACACTATTTAGTGATTCAATTGCATTGGTGGTGTAAATCGCTTTACGAATATCTGCTGGATAAGCAAACAAGGTATTTAGGTTCTGCCAGTGCCCGTACCAAGATTTGCTAATCTGCGGGTATTTATCATCCCATGTGCTCGCAAAGACTTCTAATGCCTGCAAGGCAGACTCTTCAGTAACAGCTTGATAAATACGCTTCAAGTCACTGGTGACGGCTTTATAGTCCTTCCAACTCACATATTTCAAACTGTTGCGTACCATGTGGATAATACATAGTTGAATGCGTGTTTGTGGGTAGACGGTAGTAATCGCATCAGGAAAGCCTTTCAAACCATCTACACAGGCAATCAGAATGTCTTGTACACCACGATTCTTTAGTTCTGTTAGAACGGACAGCCAGAATTTGGCACCTTCATTCTCGGCGATCCACATACCTAGCAGTTCTTTGTGACCCTCGAGGTTAACACCCAATGCTAGAAAGACAGCTTTGTTAATAACGCTGTTGTCCTGTCTGACCTTCACCACAATGCAATCAAGGTACACGATGGGGTAAATGTTATCGAGTGGGCGATTCTGCCACTCAATCACTTGCTCTTTAACCGCATCTGTCACCTTGGAAATCAAACTAGGAGATACATCTGCATCGTATAGTTCTTTGAATGTACTGACGATTTCACGGGTGGTCATGCCTTTGGCATACAGCGATAGGATTTGGCTATCCATGCTGGTGATTCTGGTTTGGTGTTTCTTCACTAATTGTGGTTCAAATGTACCATCACGATCACGTGGGGTATTCAGCTCAAACTCACCATCACCCGTTAGTAGTTGCTTCTTACTGTAGCCATTACGTGCATTGCCTTTGGCACTAGGCTGGTGACGCTCATGCCCTAAATGCTCAGTGAGTTCTGCATTTAGGGCTGTTTCAACGGTAAGTTTCTTTAGAGCTTTACTGAATTCATTCAGGTCAGAATCTGTTTTTAGGTTTTTGGCAAATTCTTTTGCCAGTGCCATCAATTGACTGTGATCCATTGTGGATGTCTCCATCTATCCCTATTACAGGGTACTAAGATTTGGACATTTACACAGTTTTATTTACAGGCTCGATGGCGTCAGTTGAATTTAATAAATAACCCACTGTTTTATTTAAATTTTATTTTTATACAACTCAAATTTACCCAATTTTGACCCATTAGCTTTTTGTACATTTATTTAACAGGTCAATCAATTTCAAGAACTACTAAAAATTTCCTTATTTAATCTACATTCTGTTATCAGTTTCCGCTTAAGAACCTGATCAAAACATACCTTTACAGTTAAACGGGTATGCAACCCGTTCATAGCTTCATTTAAAGATTACATTGATTCACACGTTTTGATAATTCCTCAGCCGACTCTTTTCGCTCTGAATAACGATCTGTGAGGTACTGACTTTGTCCACGAGTGAGCAAGGTGAACTTATATAGTTCTTCCATTACATCGACAATTCGATCATAGAAGGATGAGGGTTTCATCCTTCCATCTTCTTCAAACTCTAAAAAAGCTTTTGGAATAGATGATTGGTTAGGAATGGTGATCATGCGCATCCAACGGCCTAAAATACGCATCTGGTTTAAGCTGTTAAAGGACTGCGAACCGCCACTAACCTGCATCAATGCCAAAGTTTTTCCTTGCGTTGCTCGAATTGCACCGCCTGCCAATGGTATCCAGTCAATTTGTGATTTAAAAATCGAACTCATTGAGCCATGACGTTCAGGTGAGCACCACACCATCCCTTCTGCCCAAGCGAGTAAATCATGTAACTCTTTCACCTTTGGATGCTCAGTGTCCGCATCTTCAGGTAAGGGCAAACCTTTCGGATGAAAAATTTTTACTTCAGCACCAAACTGCTCCAAGATACGACCTGCTTCCATCACCGCCAATCGGCTGTATGAACGTTCGCGGTTAGAGCCATACAGCAGCAAAATACGTGGTGGATGATCCAGCTCTTTAGCTTGTACTTTTTCTAAAGTAGCTTGATCCAAAAGATTCATATCTACATTCGGAAGAGTCATAGAAATTACACCTCTGCTTTAAAAAACTTTTTTCTGAGCCATAAAGACACGCAAACTAAAGCAATCAATACTGGCACTTCAACCAATGGACCAATCACTGTGGTAAATGCCACAGGTGAAGCTAAACCAAAGGTTGCAATCGCTACAGCCAGCGCTAACTCAAAGTTATTCCCAGCAGCAGTAAACGAAATTGCTGTTGTTTTAGGATAGTCATTCCCCATCCATTTGCTCATAAAGAAGCTAATGAAGAACATCACGATAAAGTAAATCGTCAATGGAATAGCAATACGCAAGACATCTAGTGGCAAGCTCACTACATCGTTCCCTTTGAGGCTAAACATCGCCACAATCGTGAATAATAAAGCCAACAAACTCAGTGGACTGATCTTAGGTAAAAAGACATTTTGATACCAATCAAGACCTTTAGCTTTCACTAGAGTGAATCGTGTAATAAAGCCAAGGAAAAATGGAATTCCCAAATACACTAATACCGCATGGGTAATCGTCCAGAAATCGACATTGATCACTTGCCCTGCAACACCAAAATATGGCGGTAAGAAAGTCAGAAATAACCAAGCATAGGTACTAAAAAACAGAATCTGGAAAATACTATTGAATGCCACCAATGCAGCTACATATTGGTTATCACCACAGGCTAAACCATTCCACACCAAAACCATCGCAATACAGCGAGCTAAACCGATCAAGATCAAGCCTGTCATGTACTCTGGATAGCTATGCAAAAAAATAATGGCTAATGCAAACATCAGTACTGGTGCAATCACCCAGTTCTGTACCAGTGACAAAGTTAAAGTTTTTTTATCTTTAAACACTTGTGGTAGCGCTGCATAATCCACTTTGGCTAACGGTGGATACATCATCAGAATCAAACCAATCGCAATTGGAATATTGACGGAATCCACACTCATTTTATCTAAAGCGACGGAGGCTTGCGGTAAGAACACACCTATCGCAATCCCCAATGCCATGGCGATAAAAATCCATAGAGTGAGGTTACGATCTAGAAAGGATAATCTTTGTTGAGCCATGATGTTCTCATTCAATATGCGAAATTTGATTGATTGCTGCAATCAAATCAGGACGAGTCATATGAGTTGTATTTAATGCCAATAAAGCGTCTAAGCGGCGATTGATATGATCAACAGTAACTTGGAATGCTTTTAATTTTTCTTCTTTCGGCAAATCTAAATGTGAAGGATCACCCAAGCCCCAATGTGCCTTGATCGCTCCACCTAAATAAAGTGGACACGCTTCCTGAGCTGCTGAATCGCAAACAGTAATCACCACGTCAGGTTGATATTTTTCGCAGTCATCAATGGTTTTACTCCACAAACCATCTGTTGAAAGACCTAGATTTTCTAAAGTTTCTAAGGTCAATGGATGTACTTGCCCTGATGGCTTACTACCTGCACTATATGCTTTCCAACCCTCTGGGGCACGACTATTAAACAGCACTTCTGACAGGATGCTACGGCAACTATTTCCAGTACACAAAAAAAGGAATTTCATATTCTGTTACTCACAATAACTATTTATTTGGATATTTTGGGAAGCTTTATTCGCTAAGGTTTGACTGCTTACCAAAAGATTCAGAACGTCATGGCACCACGTTGGTAACTGCGGATTAATGCTGTAATACACCCATTGGCTTTGTCTTCTGTCCTGTAAGAGACCAGAGGAACGCAATAACGCTAAATGCCTTGAAATCTTTGGCTGACTCAGTTGCAACTTTTCAGTCAAATCACAAACACATAATTCTTTATTCTCAGTGACTAAAGTCACGATATTGAGTCGAGTTTCATCTGATAAGCATTTAAAAAAATTAACTTGGTCCATTCTTAATTCCCATTCACTTATTTGGATATACAGATAATCATATATAAAAGTAAAATTTTTAATTCACTCGTTGACCATTTTCATCAATCACTTTTTCACCATCCTCTTTCGTAAAAGCACCCTTCTGAGGTAATGGTAGAATATCTAAAACAACTTCTGAGGGACGGCATAAGCGAATGCCTAATTCAGTAATAACAAATGGTCGATTAATCAATATTGGATGATCAAGCATAAAACCAAGTAACTGCTCATCGCTCAAATCATTACGATCAAGGTCTAAATCCCGATAAGGATCTACATTCTGACGAATGGACTCTCTCACTGTTAATTTTGCGTCCTGAATCAATTTAGCTAATTCGTCATGACTAGGTGGTGTAATGAGATATTCAATCACAATTGGCTCGATCCCTGTATTACGGATCAAAGCCAAAGTATTCCTAGATGTCCCACAAGCTGGGTTGTGATAAATCTTCACATTTGATGAAGTTGTCATCGAATTAAGCTCTTTTGAGATTTTATGATACCTTTATATACGAATTATCATATATATGCAAATCCATATACAACCCTCCCAAAATGCTCTACGTTAACAAACTAGTTAAAGCCAAAACAAGCATGACCTTAATAGATTCAAAAGTTATATCTACGCCTTTTTCTTTAGAAGTCTCTTTAATACGATTCCAAACATTCCGATCTCTAAGCGTATCTAATAATTCATGCCCATCCCAAGTGAGTTTTAGTTATATAGAACTAATCCACTGTCGAGCTAGGTGTTGTTCAATCTGATTTGTTCAACTCATCGACAAGTTTCACTATTGCCTGAATAGATAATGCAGGAAGATACAAACAGTTAACTATGGATAAAGCTTTGAAAAAATAAATTAAATCAATTTATTCCACATACGGGGTATTATGTTAATTTTAGGAAAGTAAAAAAAACAAACATGAATCATGAAAAAAATTCAGTATTTTTATACTATTTAGACCTTACCGCGCCTTTTTATTATTTTTATCTTATTCCAGTTGCAATTGCACTAGTTGTTGTTAGTTTTGATTTTTCATTTTATGGCATATTCCCAACTACAATTACATCCACGCTTTCGAGTCAACATAAGTTTCTAAATGACTTTTTTGCACTATGTAATTTCTTAGTGATTGGGCTTATCTTTGTGAACTACTTAAGATACCCACTTCGTGCCCCACATGTAAGACAAATACGTGAGGATTATGCAAGGTTAAATCAAAACCAACAATCTATCAATGGTTGGCTTGGTATTATATTTTTCTGCTTTATTTTATGCATTATCAATCTAGTTTGGTTTTTAATTGATGACGAAGCTCTTCCATCATACAGAGAATGGCGTAGAGGCGATACACTCACTTACTTACGTCATTTTGCTCATCCTTATATTTCTACTTTTGCCATCAGTTTTCAATATGTCATCATTGTGTTCTTAGTATTAATGTTTACTAACATACTGAATAATCGAAAATATAGATCAGACTAAAAGACCATAATTTTCTATCTATTAACTATATAAAAAAAATCTAATTAATAGTTCTTTTACATTGCTCACATCAACTTGGCCTGAGGACTTTGTTTTTGGAAACAGCAGACACGAGCTACTTACCCTCATCAAAATTTTTAAACTCTTTGGAAAGGTAACTGAGTGTTTTAACTTGTTTTCCATAGCGGCGGCATGAACGGCAAAGCAATAAATGAACTTGTAAATTGCCCTGCTCTCGAAATTGAAGTGTTCGATCTAATCTTTCAGATAATAGCTGGGTGGCTTGGCGACAGGTTAACATGAGCAATCATCCTTCAATAACCATTTGTTTTCTAAACATTCGCGTAATCTTGTCCGACTTCTATACATGAGCACATTTAAATTAGTCACAGTCAGTCCTAGCTTTTCACAAATTTCATCAGAACTTAGTTCAATCATTTCTCTAAGCATGAAAACTTGTGCATATTTGGCTGGTAAATGATTCAAACAGGCATCAAAAATAATCCAAAAATCTTGTTGCTCCAATATTTCTTCTGGACTGGGCCATACCTGAGGTGCTTCATATTTATTCCAATGCCCAGAAGCATCAAATAATGCATCTATACTTTGTTCACTGTCCTCATCATTAAACAATTCACTCATCGTCATTAAACGAGATTTTTGCCGAATTAAATCAAAAATCTTGTTTTTTAAAATCGCAAAAACCCACGTTTTAAAAGCTGCTCGGCCAGTAAAAGAATCAATATGTTGAAATGCGCTCATTAATGCTTCTTGAACAGCATCTTCAGCCTGCTGTAATGATGACAGTTGTAGAATTGCGAATTTCAGCATTTGTTGTCGTAACTCTATTACAAAAGCTGGATTTTGTAGTTGTTGTAATATTTCTTGATACGCATTTTCAGGCTCTACGCTCATCCATTTTCCTCATCATTTGTATGGGGTAGATCTAACAATTTCAATCGAATTAATAGTACTTTTAACTCATCGATCTGGGTTTGAATCTGAACGCTAGAAAAAAGAGGAAACGTCGCTTTTATTAAACTTCTAATATCTTGTTCAACTAACTCTTGTTGATTGAGTTGTTCAATCACCACAGCGAATAAAACAGATAAGCTTTCTACGCAGATATTATCTTGATCATTTCGCCAAACCAATATAACACTAGGCATAGGCTCAACTTCAGCAATCATCGTGCTTGATGACCATTGATAGACTGGATATTGATAAACGAGCACCCAGACTTGAGTATTTAACTGCCATTCACTCTGCTGAGTAAGGAGTTTTTTTTCAATTTGAACTGTATCTAAATAGAGTTCAAGCCATTCAAAATGTAATAGCTCAGCTAACCAGGGGTATTCGTGTAAGCTGAGATGCTGACAATCTGTCAGATACTCTCTAAATTGTAGGGAAATATCATTATAAAACGGTGATTCACATTGCGCTTGTTGGAAAAACTCAGTTAATAACTTTTGCCACTGTATCGTAGGCAATATTGCACGAGTAATGGGATAGACCAAGTCAATAAAAGAACAAACATTATTAAAAAGTAAATCTCGATAAATCTGCATTCGTTCCGCAGGGAAAGCTTTTGGTAACTCAGATTGAGGAAAGCGAATCCAATTACAAAACTGCTGCTGTGTAGCTTGGAAAGATATTTGCTCTGTTTTCATCACCGCCCTCCTGCTGCTGAATTGTTTTAATTCTCGTCATTTCATCTTGTAACTCTTGCCATGATGGAATATTAAAATCACGCTCAATTAATGTTGGTTTTACACCACATACTTGATAAGTATATTGTAATAATTGCCAGACAGAATCGCATACTTCAGCACCATGCGTATCAATCAATAGATTTTGTTCAACTTGTTCATGCCCAGCAATATGTATATAACGAATCCGCTCTTTTGGCATTGCTCGAATAAAGGCATACCCATCACTGCCGTGGTTTATACTGTTTACATAGACGTTATTCACATCGAGTAATAACTCGCAGTCTGCCTGCTGAAGCACTTCAGATACAAAATCGGCCTCACTCATTTCAGCATTTGGCATCAAATAGGTTGAGACATTTTCGATCACCAGCCTTTTACCTAAAATATCTTGGACACGTAAAATACGTTCGGCTACATATTTAACTGCCCCCTCAGTCATTGGAATTGGCATCAAGTCGTATAAGTAGCCACGATCATGGGTATAACTTAAATGCTCGGAATAAATCGGGATATGATAATCTTCTAAAAACCCTTTAATTTTTTGAATAAACTCTAAATTGAGTGGATGTGGTCCACCAATGGATAAAGACAGCCCATGACAGATTAAAGGTGCTTTTTCCACACACCGAGCTAATAACTTTGCATGCCGACCACCAAAACCTATCCAATTTTCAGGCGCGATTTCAATAAAGTCTGGCACTTTTTTAGCACCTAAAAACTCATCAATAAAATCCCTTCTTAGCCCAAGCCCTACACCAGCCAAATTAACCATGGTGATACTCCAAATTTGGAAATGATGCCGTCTATGTGATTCATAGCGACATCATTCTTTAACTGATTGACTATTTACTACCACACTTGCCATCAGCAACTTTTTTATCAGCACCACATTTCGCATCCGTTGCTTTCTTCGTTGCACCACATTTACCATCTGCTGCCTTTTTATCAGCACCACATTTTGCTTCAGCTGCTTTTTGTGATTTCGTCATTTTGTTCGATCCACACTTGGCTTCACCACATTTTGCATCACTGGCTTTCTTCGCATGGGTTTCTGTCGAATGCGTTGTTGGGGCTGCTGATACTTGAGTTACACCAGCAACAGATAAAGCTAGCAGTGCTGCGACTGATGTGATTGAGTTGAGTTTGTTCATTGTTCTATTCCTTTAAGATAATTTACCGTGTTGTACTCAGGTACATATAGTTAGACGACTTAAACTGCCATTTATTACAGTCCAAATTAAAAATTGTGTAAGAAACACAGTTATCACCCGACTAATTACTATTCAATCGCAGTCGGTGTGAAATTATCGTGAACAATTTTATTTATGCTTTATCAAAAAAATACCAAATATTTTGTAGTCTCATAAAACATGGTGATGGTATCGCAGCACTTACATTAAGACTTTATTTAGTCCCTATATTCTGGATGGCAGGTACAAACAAACTTGCGCATTTTCAACAAACCGTGGAATGGTTTGGTAATACAGATTGGGGCTTAGGTTTACCATTCCCGATGTTGTTAGCAACCCTTGCGACTTCTGCTGAAATTATTGGAGCAATTCTATTAGCCTTTGGTTTCTTGACCCGGTTAATTAGCATTCCACTCATTATCACCATGCTTGTTGCCATTGTTACGGTACATTTACCAAATGGATGGCAAGCAATAGCTGATCCCAATGCTCCATTTGCTAGTGCTCAAGTCCTAGCTTCAACTGAAAAGTTAGAAAAGGCGCGTCAAATCTTAGAGACGCATGGAAATTATGATTGGTTAACCTCAAGTGGATCATTTGTCATATTAAATAATGGTATTGAATTTGCTGTAACTTATTTAGTCATGCTATTAGCATTAATTGTGCTGGGCGGTGGGCGCTATCTAAGTTTTGATTACTGGATAAAGCATTTTTTCTTAAAATGAAATGAATGAGGGAATAAAGTTTATTCCCTTATATCTCTCACCAGTAACTATTAAAGCAACTTGGATTACGCTTTAAACCAAAATCAGAAAGATACACTCATAGTCAAAGGTCTTACGACGATGCCTTATAGCTCTTAAATAATGATCTTTAGCATAACTGTTTAAACGGGGGGTTTCAGCTTGCAAACCAAGCTAAATCTGCTTGTCATCAAACCAATTTACGAAATGCCTTTAAAATTATGTTCTTCAAATGAAACTGCTCTATAGCCATTGGTTACATCCAACCATAGTTCAACAATTTTACGTGCATGATTCGTAAGAGTGAAAGTTTGCCCAACGTAAATACAGAATAACTAAACAAAGTATATGATTTAGCTGTCCAGTCGATATTCCAAAACTAAATTAACAATCGCATAAGTAAAAAGATGAGTAAGAAAAATCGTACTGTAATATGTAAAAGACTCTACATGTCTCATGCCAATTTCAGAAAATGACAATATTCATTAAAAGTCTCTAAAAAAATTTATGCAAAATATCACATCAAATATAAGGAATATATAAAAATATAACTAATGCTGGAAATTATGACAATACTTATTGTCAAAAATATATTGACAAATACATCCCTTATATTTTACAAAAGAACCATTCAGTACTTTTAAAAAATATTCATTATGTCCGATTTACGACATTAATAGTTCCTAAGGCACATCGTTTCCGTTTAATGGAGTAATATTTACCATGCCTACTACAATTAACGCTATACAAAAAGTTAAATCCTCTTTTCCTGTTCGAAATATTAAGTTTAATTTTGATCCTTCTACACGTTATTGGTTTGATAAAGATCCTCTTTATAGTCATTTTTTAAATACATTATCAGCAATAACAGCACAAGGAGAATTATTTTTAATAAGAATGCTTCGTACGCTTAGAGAACGTATTAATGACCCAGTATTACAAGCTGATATCAGTGCTTTTATCGGACAAGAAGCCATGCATGCAAAAGAACATACTGCATATCATCGTTACGCAGATCAAAATGGAATTGATATTGAAACTTTTGAGCAGCAATTAATTCAAATATATACTCTGCTAGATAGAACTTTACCGTTAATGGATCGTATCGCAATCGGATGCGCAATTGAACATTGTAATGGAACATTTGGTGCAGAGTTATTACGTAATGATGCGTGGAATCAGAAGATGGTTGGTCCTCTACGTGATTTATGGCTTTGGCATGCGGTTGAAGAGAATGAACATAAAGCAGTGTTTTTTGATGCCTATCATGCTGCAGGCGGTGGATATACAAGACGAATTGTATGGATGATCCTTGGATGTAGTATTTTTGCAGGATTAATGACCTATGGAACCGCCCGACTTTTAATTGCAGATAAGAAGTTTCTATCAAAAAAACATTTGCAATCTATCAGTCAAATCATTCACCCGAGAACAGGGCTATTTAATATTTCCGTCCTTAAAGAATTTCTCGATTATATTCGTCCGTCATTTCATCCATTTGACTATGATACAAAACAACTAGAACAACGCTGGCAAAAAGAGTTAAATCTTAAAGTTCAATAAAGGTAGATTTGTAAAGAGTATTCCAAGAATGAATGCTCTTCTATACAAGATCGTTTGATATCAATTAAAATTTTTAAAGTAATTAAAGACAATACAAACATCCTAAGGTCTTGAGTAATGATAGTGGGTCTATTTTTACATTTATTTTAAAAAATAGCCCACACATGGTCTCCAAATATTTTATAAAGTATTGATATTATTCAATTTACAATCTAAACCGACTACTGCGACCATTTTTAATATCTCATCTTGAGCAAAAGCAAAATCGATTATCGTCTATCAATATATTCTAAATACCCCCTACCACTAACTTTTTGGTCACAAAACTCGCCTTGCCACTGATAAGCAGAAACAAATCCAGCCGCTAAACCATAACAATATTCGGTATCAACATTTGCTTTAATATCTAAAATTTTCTTATCGTTATGATATGCACTCCATGCAAAACTTTTTGGAACATCCATCAAAAAACCATCAGGCGTAATTTCAGACTTATGCTGTAATTCCATTACCTCAAAATGAGCTTCGCCATTATATTGTATTGATGTACCATCAACATGACGATAATAAACAGATGTTATGATAGGCTGATCTTGATAACAAACAAAAACTAATAAAAGCTGTTGTTTTTCATCAATATTAATTACTTGGTAACTAAAAATCTTTACTGGTAGCTGAATATTATCAACTAACCAAGTATTCCTTAATAAGGATGTAGAAACTGCTTTCCATGACTCTAACGTACATATTCCGTCAACATTTTTTTAATACCTTGTTGTGTAATACATCCCTTATAACGCATAAGCGTACTGAAATGCTTATAAAGTTCACTATGTGCAAACCAAGTAATTGCTTGAGTTGGTTCAAGTGTTAATTCAACTTTTAAATCATCACGGTCTGTTTCTAATAAATAATTGTTCCCATGTTGAGTCAAAGATGTGTGATTTTTAAATTGAACTGCAAAGGGTTTTCTTTGAAACGTTAAATCACGTTTAATCGAATACGTTTGATAAGCATCATCAGAAGTTGATAAAGCGGTTCCATGTACCAACGATGCCGTATCCCCTTTTCCATCCTGAGATATTTTGTACTCTGAATCCGTTATAGCAAAACCAATATAACCGATTACGGATGCCCACGATAAATACCTTAATGGTTCAGGCAAGTCAGGTACCATAATTCCATAATGTGTACTACCAAAACGTTTGTAATACACATGCGGACTAAGTTCAAATTCCCTTGGTAATAAAACCTGCTTTTCAGGTTTTACAACTCCGATTAAAGCCCCTGCCGTTTGAGCAATCTTTTGATTAATCTTATCTTTGATTTTTCCTGATGACATTTTACTTGATAAGAGAACTTTCATCGAACAACTCAACTCTTTTCTTTTTCAAGTTCCATTTTAGAACTTATCAAATAAGATAAAATATCATTTCGGGACTTTGTTCGCAAAAACACTATCAGCCAAATACACTGCTTATTCTTAACCTTAATGATACACAATTCCCAAAAGTCAAAATTTCAAAATATTTTAGAAATCTATATCTTGGGACGCAAACCAGTTATTCCTATCCCGAAAACTCCTCTAAGCAACCCCTTACTAAAATTTAACCAATCAAAATAATCACGCCATAAAATTATTTTTCCATTCTCCACTTTAAATGTGCCACATACCCAAAATCCAATATGCAATGGTCCAATTTCTACAATATCTGTACGCTCGGTGAGTACAATATTTCCTTTTGCTACGATTTGATGATTTTTAACTTGTAACTTTCTTGAGCTACTGAGCGCAAGTTTGATTAAACCAGCAACCCGTTTTCCACCTCTAAAAGTCGGTAAAGAAACATTTGTATAAAGCACATCTGAATGAAGGAGTTCACTAATCACATTATGATCTTGTTCAACCAAAGCAGTCAGAAATCGTTCTACAACTTCTTCTGATTGTGCTTGAATATAAGTTGCATCAATATTAGATGTGGTTTTCATTTATGTATTTCCCTAAGATTTAAATTTTTAGATCCAAACGTTGCTGCCAGAGTTTTTCTAAAGCCTTGGTATCATGATCAAAAGGATGAAAATCAGGTCGATAATAATCTAGAAAATCTTTAACGGTTTGTAAGGTTAATAATCCTCGATGACCGACTCCCTCTTTGAGGAACTGTGCTATACCTTTCAGTGAAAGCATTCGATCTGCTTTAAGCAATCGTCGTGTGTTATTTGCAATTAAGAAAGTTAAAATACTGCCTGCGAAGGTCATATAAAAAATACGTGATACATATCCCCCGCCTGAGGCGACATAAGCATCAAAGAATACCGCTTTATGTTCATTTTCTTCAACTGCATGCCAAAGCCATAGTTCAGCAACTGGACCAACTAAACGATTATTCCAATGATCATTGCGTAAAAGTTCAGCCCCTAAGGTTGCGGTAATATGTTCAATCGCACACCCAATTGACATGATATGCATACTCGGCAATATTTTTTGCATTATGGCGTACAAGGTTTTAACTTCATTCTGTAATTTATCGATATTAATTTGCTGTTCATCAGCATAACGATTGAATGCCAAATGCTCTTTAGCATGCATGGCTTCTTGTCCGATAAAAGCACTGATTTCTGCTTGAAGTAGAGGATCATCAATTTTGTCACGAATATTTCTCAAAGCTTCTATTAGCATCAATTCCCCCTGAGGAAAAATAGCGGACATTGCATTCATCAAATGGGTGAAATAAGCATCATTATCAAACCAATAACGCTTTGAACTGGTGAAATCAAAACTTAAGCGTCTAACAGGGAAAGAAGCTTTCAAACGATGTGCTGTAGAAGATTGATTAATTTTAATAGCTTCTAAGGTAGACATATTATTTCCAATTTACAAAAGTACCCATTGGTTCTTTTGTAAATTACTTTGCATTCTTAGTCAATCAATATTTTCCATCCAATTGAAACTTGTATATTTATTTTTCAATTGAAGATTTTTTAAACAAAACAATCTTGAGCAATAAACGGGTTAATGATAGCTTTGCTAAGATTAAAAATTTGTAGAAGATTTAGTGTGGAAAAACTTTCTGGTGCTTACGGTACTCAAGCTGCAGGTTTACCCAGAGGCCGTACCAGCCTGTTAACCGAAGAAACACGAGAAAAGCAACGTCGACGTATAGTTAAAGCAGCAATTAGTGTATTCGCTGAAAAGGGGTTTGCTGCCACAACGATTGCTGATATTGTTAAAACAGCACGAGTATCTAAACAGGCATTTTATGAAATATTTGAAAATAAAGAAGATTGTTTTCTCGCCGCTGATGATTTAGGTCGAAAAGCCTTGTATGAACAAGTGCTTACGGATATCAAAGCTCAGGGGAGCAACGGCGATCAATGGATCAGGTCTGCTTTACGTGCCTATTTACAACTGTGTGTTAGTGAACAGGACTTCACTAAGGCATGGGCAATTGAATTCCCTAAAGCTGGGAGTCGATGTTTAGAGCAACGCAATTTATTTTTTTCAGAATTAGGACAAAGACTTAAATTAATTCATAGTGCTATAAAGATCAAACAACCTGAATTGTGGGTAGCTGTTCCTGATTTATTTTATGACGCGGCGATTGGCGGAGCTTATGAAATTATTTTTCGTTATATCTGTCAAAATAAATTTGAAGATCTGTTAAATATTGAAGATGATTTAGTTGATTTTATAAAATTCTCGATCGGTTATAAACAAAACATATAAATAATATCAAAATTATTGATGAATTAATTGTAAAGTATGACTAGTAAAATTACATCATTATTACTTTCTATATTTTTGGTAAAAATTACGGCAAATATTACGGTGTAGAAGGCGTTTGGACGCTTTGAGCTATTGCTATCGTACTCAGTGAATTACTCTATCCACTTATTGTTAAATTTTCTGAATTTAAACATAGAACTAAGCATATCACCTTACTTAAGTATTTTTAATTGAAAGTGAATTTTCGCTCTTTTAAAAATATGTGATTGGGAGTGCTTAGAATAATTAAGCACCTCCAATCTTCTGAAATATTTAAGAAATAAAATGCAAAATCAAATTTATTGTAATAATATAACATTACACTTGCTTTGTATGTTCTTACTATGCTTTCAAAATTTTATCTAATTTCTTCATGTTCATTACTCTCAAACTTAGTCTGGGCACAAACATCTGATCCAACGAGTTCCCTTCCCACAATTGTCATACAAGCACAAAATACAGATCAAAATGTCTTAACAACATCTGCATCAACTAAATTTACCCATGATGTACTTGATACCCCTTCCAGTCGAAGCTTTCTTTCTCAGGAAGCTTTAAAACAGCAGGATGTACAACGTATAGATGATGCCTTAAACCAAGTAAGTGGCGTATTTAGCCAAACCAATTATGGTGGCGGCTTCTGGGATAATTTCTCATTCCGTGGATTTAGTACTGACCCGAATATCGGGCCGCAAATTATTCGTAATGGATTAAGTGTAAATCGCGGTCTCAGTGCGTCTCGGGATATGGTCAATATTGAATCTCTAGAGTTTCTAAAAGGCCCAATGGCTGCGCTATATGGACGTGGAGAAACAGGTGGTTTACTCAATATCAATACTAAAAAGCCAGCATGGGAATCATCTAATGAAATCAATTTACGAGCGAATAGTCTAGAAAAATATCGTGCTAGCTTTGAGCATACCGCCCCTATTAACGACCAATTAGCATATCGTTTTGCTATTGCACATGAAGATAATCAGAGTTTTCGGGACTATGTGAGTAATTCACGCTGGTTTTTTTCTCCGCAATTAAGCTGGAAGTTATCCGATCGAACTCAATTGGACTTAGACACAGAATTCACTCGCGTAGAAGGATTATTTGATCGAGGTATTAGTGCTTATCAGAAACAAATTGTGATGAATCCAAAAACCTATACAGGTGAACCAAGTGATGGAGATCATTTACAAACTGATAATTTTTATCAAATTCGACTCACGCATGAGTTAAATGACGATTGGAAGGTCAAAAGTGCTGTAAGTGTGAAAGATAGTTTGTTAAAAGGTTTTTCAAGTGAACCTCGTCGTATACAAAGCGATGCTCGTACTTTAGAACGGCAGCGACGTTATCGAGATAATAAAAGTGATGATGTGTTATTCCAAACAGAAATGTTAGGCACGATCCAGCAAGACTGGGCGAAACATGAAATATTGTTGAGTGCAGAAACAGGACAAATGAAATATCGCCAATTGCAACTACGCCGTAATCACAGTTCAGATAGCCCCAACATCATTGATATTTACCAACCTACCTATGGAAAATATTTACCAAACCTTCCCCTATTTATTGACACTGAGGATCGACAAAAATACTTCGCCTTCAATGTCCAAGATCAGATATTTTTAAATGATCAATGGAGTGTTTTACTTGGTCTACGCTTTGATCATGTCACACAAGAGTTTGTGAATAAGATTGCCACGACCTCAAATCAAAAAGACTTACAACAAACTAGTCCACGTTTTGGTTTGAACTATCGTTTGAATGATGCATGGTCAGTCTATGCCAATTATGGCCAATCATTTGCAATTAATAGTGGGATGGATCGCAATAATCAAACCTTTGACCCAGAAAAAGGTCAAAGTTATGAGATCGGCAGTAAATACCAACTCAACCCACAAAGTCTGATCAGTATTGCATTATTTAAAATGGATAAGGAAAATGTGCTCACAACAGACCCAATAGATAACAACTTCCAGATAACGGCGGGAGAGGTCTCTAGCCAAGGGATAGAGCTAGATGTCGAAACACAACTGAATGACCAGTTATCGCTCCGTGCCAACTATAGTTACACAGATGCTCAAATTGAGAAGGATCAAACGCTTGCTGAAGGTTCCCGCTTAAGCAACGTTCCCAAACATAGCGGTTCAATCAGTACAAACTATGAATGGACGTTATCAAACAACTCAAATGTAGGCGTTGGGGCAACAGCTGTTTATGTTGGGAAACGTAGCGGTCATAGCGCCGATAACGGATTCAATCTTCCTGAATATACATTAATTAATTTAAATGCTTACTATGCGCCAAGAGAGCAAATACGTTATCAGTTCAACCTGCATAACCTTCTCGACAAAACTTATTACACGGCGAGTTATAGTGAAATGTGGATACAGCCTGGTGAACCATTGAATGCATCATTGACAGTGCAATGGAAATTTTAAAATGTTTGAATGAATGCGTTAAGGCTAGCTAAGCTGATATAGCCTTAACCATTAAACTTATGAAAGTGTAAACATATTGTCAGCATCGAATATAACCGCCAACCTTATAATACGCATTAACATTACCCTATCGTGCTATATGTTCTAAACAGTTATAATTTCATTACCCCCTATCGCTCATCATTAACTTCTGATTGCCATGCCCCAACAACCCTCTTATTGGCAAAATCTATTCCGCTTAGTCCATATTTATGCAGGAATATTTGTTGCGCCATTTATTTTTATTGCTGCTTTTACTGGCTTACTGTATGTCAGTACTCCGCAATTAGAGCAATATCTTTATAAGGAGCAGTTGTATATACACAGTGAAACTCGCCCTCAACAACAACTGAGTCTGCAAGTTCTTGCAGCTCAGTCAAAGATGGCAGAATCAGCAAGAATTACTGAGGTACGTCCAGCACCTGCATCGGATCAAACCACTCGGGTTATTTATTCAGATCCAGAAAATAAACTGAATAACCAAGCAGTTTTTGTGAATCCGTATACATTAAAGGTTATGGGGCAACTACCTGTTTATGGTACGAGCGGTGTACTTCCCTTAAGAACGCTAATCGATCAACTCCATAGCAATTTACTACTGGGTGACGTTGGAAGATTCTATAGTGAGCTTGCAGCAAGTTGGTTAGCTATTCTCAGTCTATCTGGACTTTATCATTGGTATAAACGTAGAAAATATTTTAATCAGAGCAAGACCGTCCGAAATGAAGTTTTAAAATGGCATAGCTCAATTGGAATAGTCTTGCTCCCATTATTACTCATTGTTGCGATTACAGGACTAACTTGGTCTAAATGGACAGGAGAAAATATCCGCATACTTCGCCAAGCCTTGAGTTGGCAAACACCAGTTCTCGTTAGCTCTCTTTCGGCTACTCATTCGATTGATAGTCATGCACGTCATCATACCGATATGGGTCAAATGGGTCATCAGCCGCTTATAAAAGCAGAAGATTTTGATCAAGTGCTACAGGTTGCCAGACAAAATGGTATTCGCGGTGCTGAACTTCAAATAAAACCACCGACAACGATGAATACAACATGGACAGTTTCTGAAATACGTCGTCGTTGGCCTACAGAAGCAGATAGTATCGCTATTGATCTTAGAAATAATAAGGTTATTGATCATTTACACTTTAAAGATTTTCCAATCGCAGCAAAACTCACACGCTGGGGTGTTGATGCGCATATTGGTGTTTTATTCGGCTGGATCAATCAAGTGATCCTAATGATTTATGCACTTGCTCTATGCTTTCTTATTCTTATGGCTTTCTGGCTGTGGAGCCGTACATTTAATTTAAAACAGACAACATCCAATTTTGTAAAGCAGAGCTTACAACTTTGGCGAAATGGCAACATAAAACAGAGGTTTCTTCTTCTTCTGTCTCTGGTTATCCTTCTAATTTGTTTGCCAACCTTAGCAATCAGCATAGCCGTGGCTATTGCTTTCATCATGCTTAAACAGTACCAATCCAGATTGATATAATTGGTTGGCTAGGCACTAAAAATAGTGCCTAGCCAACCAATTAAGCAATTTTATCGAGTTGGAAATCTTCAAAGAACTGATAAGGTAAACCCGTCTTAGTCTCTAAAACTTCAACATAACTATGACCTAAAATTAGCTGATTTCGCTCTTTCACACTTTGTAATTGGATTTTTACTTTCCCATTATCTAAGAAACTAAAATTTCCTGAATACAGCTCATGTTTATTATGATCGCTATTACTTGTCCGCTCTAACCGAAAAGTCTGATCTGCATAAATTTTTAAATCTACAGTCATCCCATTACATTCATCACAAAAAGTAACGCAACCAGCACAAGGAAGTGTTCCCTTATAATGACCTACCCATTTTTGAAGTTGGACATCTAAAGGTTTTTTTACTTCTGAACTGGCTTTCTCATTATTTGTAGCTGGATCATGTTGGTCACAACCCATCATTAAGCTAGCAAAAATAAAAGAACTCAATAATCTTTTCTTCATCACTGTTCAACTTAATCTATTTAATTTCGCATAAAAATCAGAAAGACCAATCAAAGCGTAAGGTCGCTTTCAATGGTTCGCCAGGCTGTACCCAGTAGTTGGTATAACTTGCGACGTAGTAATCTTGATCAAATAGATTATCAATATTAAGTTGCACACGCAGGTCTGGTCGTAGCTGTACATAGCCACCAATATTAACAACAGTAAATTCAGGCAAAGTTGTTCCATTATCAATATAGTTCGCACTACGCTGTCCATAATAGTTAATATTTCCGACTAATCCAGCCTTACGTCCAAAAACGTTCAGTTGATAATCAGCACTGAGATTTGCTGTATGTTTAGGAATATTTTTAAGGCGCGCACCTTTATCTTCAACTTCACTTTCTACAATTGCCGCATCTGTATAAGTATAGTTAGCATTAAGACGAAGATTATCAGTGAACTGATGTTGTAACTCCAACTCAACACCTCGGCTTTGTACCTGACCACTATCTACATAGCTATCAGTAATGCCTTCAGTGAGTAGGTGATGTTTTTGCATATCAAAATACGTTAGACCGAACCAACTTTGTGGTAAAAACTTATATTTACCACCCACTTCCCAGCTTTCTGTTTTCTCTGGTTCATACAGTTCATTGTCCTTATTCAACCCTGTATTCAGTTCAAATGCCTTCCCCCAGTTGCTGTAAAAAGACAACTGCTCAGTGGGCTGATAATTTATCCCTGCACGTGGTGTAAATGGTGTGAAAGCTTGTTTTGATGTCTTTCCTGTTCGGTGATCCTCAATTTGTTGTTCCAGACGATTAAAACGACCGCCTACCAGTACATTCCATTGATCATTCAAGAAAATTTGATCTTGAATGTTAAACCCAAACATATCTTGAGTTTCTTTTGTATCTTTGGTGATTCGGGTTAATGGCAAAATATTTTGACCGCACACGGGATTATAAATATCAATTTGACTCGAAACCCCAACAGCACTCCGACGTTGCAGTTGATCAATCGTATAATGACCCGCTTCAACATTTGTAACCAGTTCATGTCTGATTGCACCAGTATCAAATTTACCTCTTAAGATTGACTGAAAGTTTGTTGTGCCTGTCTCAAATTGACGGGAGCGACGGAAGCGATTTGCCGTTCTTCCATCTGATGCAATAGACGAAATTTCAGTTGATGTGCCTACGCGTTCACCATGACTATAAGTGATTGCCGTTGTATTGTTCCAATCATCATTGAATTCATGGTTTAAACGTAGTTGATACATTTGATCTTTGATTTCAATATCACCATCGCTTGGCTCACCTAAAAAGGTTTTCTTATTAACTGGGAATTTCCCATTGACCATCGGTACGCCACGATCAAAAACACCTTTAGACTCTGAAAATTCAGTATCAAGATTAAACTGGGTTTGCTCAGAAATTTTCCATGCTAATTGTGGTGCAATGTAATAATGCTGATTATCAATATGATCACGGAAGCTTTGATTATTTTCATAGGCAAGCCCAAGTCGATAAGCCAAATCCTGATTAATCGCGCCTGTAGTATCCAAGGCTGCCCTATACTCTTCAAAAGTACTTCCACTCAGACTTAAATTACTTTTTTTCTGCCATTCAGGTTGTTTAGTGGTGATATTCATAATTCCACCAATTGCTCCCTGACCATACATCGCAGCCATCGGACCTTTTAAAAAATCAATCGCTTGAATGTTCACCATATCTCGCGCGGTATGGATACCACTCACAGAGCTCAAACCATTACGCATGTAAATCGTACCCATATTCGGATCGGTACTAAATCCGCGAAATGAGTAATTGTCCCAAAAACCTCCGCCATAACTATCTTGATAAACCACACCATTTACAAACGACAGTGCATCACTAATACGTTGAACATTATAGTTTTGAATATCTTTTTCTGAGACATGGGATTTTGTAAAAGGTACATCCAATAAATCATGATTAAACTGAGTAATCGCCTGTGAGGAGGTATACCTCTCATCTTGTTTCTCAGCAGTAACCGTAATCGTTGGTAACCGCTCTGTGGTTTCTTCTACACTCAATTGCTTTTCAGATGCAACAGCATGTGTTGAACACTGAATGATAAAAATACTCCACGCTAGTGGATGAAATAAAAATTTAGACATATACGACTCTGAATTCATGAATAGACTGTTTATTAGCTTTTAAAATTTAAATGTCACACCAAGCTCAACACTTCTTGGCGCCCCGATATAAATTTGCTTAGATGAATAACCAGAGTACTCACCAAAAAATTGATCGGTTAAATTTCTTCCCCAGAGTGTAAAAGTCATATTTTTTAGATCATACGCAAGTGATGCATCATATGTCGTATAGCCTTTTACGAAATATGTATTAGCAGTATCGGTATAGAAACCACTTACATGTTTTGCAAAGCCACTCACAGTCATTGGTAATGTTTTAAATTGATAGCTCAAAGAAGCATTTGCAACTTTTTCTGGAACATTGACAGGTTGATTGCCTGAACGATTCGCACCGCCTGCTTCTATTAATTTCTTGTATTCTGCATCAACCCAAGCCAAACCTAAGTTCGCTTTTAACTGCGGTGTAATCGCAGCAGAGGCTGTAAATTCAACACCTTTAGATACCTGCTGCCCTCCCTGAACAGTTACATTAATATTGTTCGGGTCACGAGTTAAAATGTCATTTAATTCAATCCAATAAACTGAACCAACCATGTCCAGCTTACCGTCTAATACACTCGACTTAAAGCCAAGTTCAGCAGATTTGCCTTTTGATAAATCGAAACTTCCATTCGCTGTCGAGATCACAAGTAAAGAAGAAACAGGGGTAACCGCTGTACTATATTGACCATATAGCTGGGTATCTGGGGTTAGATTGTAAACACTACCTATACGCCAAGAGAATGGGTTAAAAGTAGGATTAAATTGCTGCTGACTATCAGTTAAGATGTTATCTATTGTGCGCTCTACATCAAGGCGTTCATAGCGTGCCCCACCAACAATCAACCAGTCTGGCGTTATGTTAAAAGCATCCTCTGCAAAAACAGACCAATTCTTAATCTGAGTTGAGAATTTATTGTAACTTGTCCATGCTGTCCAATTGCTGGCTGGCATATCTCCAACATTTGGATGATACGGATCAACAGCATTTAGGTTTCCACTTGGTCTGGGACTACTAAAATCGGTATAGCTATATTCAGAGCCTACGCTCAGTCGATTACGATATTTCCCTGCAATCAATTGATCATGACCAAAACTGAAGCGATCACTCCATACATCATGATCATGGCTCCAACGCTGTACCGTCCGTTTGAATAGCCCTGTTTGACTGTCAAAATTTTGTTCTGGGGATAGATAGAATTTTCGATCTGCGTGGTAATACGTGGCAATATTATTGAACGTCCATGATGGTGAAAGTTGATAATCAGTTGCCCAAGATAGAGTCGTTGTATCAGCACTTAACTCTCCACCGTATGGATTATAATTTTTATGTCGTGTTGCCTTATCAATCACTAAACCATCTGGGTTATCTAGAATATTACTTGGATTTTTGGCAGTTGATGCAGAAACTAGAGGTGATCCATTATAGCTAGATGTTTCTTTATCATGATCAAAATTTGCTGAAAAAAGCATAGATAAATGATCATTTGGTTTATACAGCAAGCTGCCTGCCGCACCAAACTTTACCGTTTTTTGGTTATCAATATCGAATAAACTATCCGACCTTAAAAAACTTATGTCTGAACGAACAGCCAGTTCATCATTTAGTGGGAGATTTCCACCAATAGCAGTTCTAAGCGTGTTGAAGCTACCATAATTCAGCATACCCTCAACTGTTGCCTGTTCTAGATTAGGCTTCTTCGTTAAAAGGTTAACAGCACCGCCTAGAGCACCCTCACCAAATAAAACAGACGAGGGACCTTTTAGTACTTCTATTTTTTCATATTTCCAAACATCTAAATCACGTGTAACAAAAGTAGATGCTCCTATACGAACACCATCTTGTAACACTGTATTGGTATTTCCTGAAAAACCTCTCATGGTTAAAACTGCTGGATTGCCTGGAACATTACCGACAGTTGCACCAGTCACATTACCAAAAGCCTCTTTAACTGTTCTCACCCCTTTTTCTTGTAATTCCTTTTGGGTGATTGTCTGAACTGTTGCAGGTGTTTCCTGAGAGGTTAATCCTAGTCGACTACTGGTGGTATTGACCTGTTTTAAATGTAGAGGGTCAACCTTAAGGTCCTGTTTTGCTTCAATAACCAAAGTTGGTAATTGAACGGCAGGTTGTGAATCATCTGCGGCAAACGTAGTTGATCCTGATATTCCATAAGCTAATAACGTAATACCCAAACGATAAACAAAGCTAATATTAATAAATTTTATCTGTGGGGTAACATAATTTGAGACAATAAAATTGTTCCCATTTAAGAATGGGTTTAACTTGAATTGAGACATTTCAATTCCTTCTAAGCATAAATATCCGCTAGGACATTGCAGGAATGTCCGTAAATAAAAAAATTTTGGAGTTTATGCAAATAAAGGAGGTGCTCTTCCCTGTGGAAGTAGGTATAACCGCTGTAAGGCAAAATAAATATGCTGGAAATTATATTCAAATGCCAGCATTCGAACAAAAAGACGGTCAAGCACTTCATCAAAGCTAAAGTCTAGACCTGTAGTTAAGTTGGCAAATACCGTACAGTATGGACATTCATGTCCAGCATCATGTTGATGGGTACTTTGAACAGTCTGGAAATTTTGATCTTCATTCAGCATATGTTGCTGATGAGAGTGATCAGATAAACGATGAGAACTATGTTGTTGAGCGGTACTAATTGTCTTAGAAAAAGCATCAGAAATAGTTACACAGACCAGCGCAATACGGTATTTTTCTGGTAATAGTGGTTGTATAAATACAACAGTTTGCAGAAACATTGCCATGAAGGCAAGGACTAGAGCAACTCTCAAGGTAGGCTTTTTCAATATTGAGACGACTGCAATCTAACACAGCCTTTACAATTTAAGCAATTTCTATTATCTCCAAAATTAACGTTACATCATCCTTAGAAGGAAATTCTATCCATTATTTTTTTATCGTTATAGTTTTTGCCCAATAATTTAAGCATTTTACTCGGCAAATTAAGGGATATATCCCATTAAAACCTAAGCTCATTTATACAGCATATTTTAAATAAACTGACTAGTATCTAACATTTGCAATGTAATTTTCTTTACCTCATCACGGCTCTGTTTGATATGCTCTGTAGTCGCATTTAGCGCAGAATCCCGCTCTTTTCTAAAAATAAAACCTAAAATAGTCTGATGCTCAGCATAAGTTGCCTCTATACGATATTGTTTGGAGAAATCTAAGCGACGAATAATTCTAATTTTTTCACTCAGTTCTCGATGTATTCGTGCCATTTCCTGATTACCTGCTGCACGAACAAGAGAACAATGGAAATCTTCATCTTGTTGAGAAAGCGCCTTAATATCTTTTAGGTATTGCTCAGGTTCGATACACCATAAATCTTTTAATACTGCCAACTCAATTGATGGCTCCCCAATTTGAGCGCAAAGTATTTCGATAGCTGCTTTTTCTAAAATGATGCGAACATCATACAGTTCTTCATAATATCTAAAGTTCAGTGGTCTCACCTGCCAACCACTTCGAAAACTAACCTCTACATAACCTTCCTGCTGTAAACGATATAAAGCTTGACGTATAGGGGTACGACTCACTTGATAAGTTTTAGCAATTTCTGACTCAGTAAAACGCTCACTCGGCATAAGTTTAAAATCAAAAATATCATTCTTGATTCTTCGATAAACCAGCTCAGACAAATTGTCTGAGCTTTTTAAAGAATTCTTTATTTCAGTCATATCCTATTCCATATAGACCAATGGCTCACCACAATGTACTGTCTGACCAGCGCGACAAGTCACAGCTTTTACAATACCGTCTTCAGATGCATATACAGGTAATTCCATTTTCATAGCCTCGATGATTGCTACAGTTTGACCTTTCTTAACCACTTGACCATGTTCAACCAATATTTTCCATATATTACCTGTCATTGATGCATTTAAAGCGACAAAGTGACTAAAATCTTGCTGTTCAATGTAATCCTTTTGGGTTTCTTCTGGATGGATAAAATCTTCTTTCCATCGTTCAACTTCAGTTTTAAAAGCAAACTGTTGTTTTTCTTTAAAGACCTCGATGCTGTCAGCTTCATCCTCTAAAAATTTACAGTATTGCGCATAATCAAATTCAGTTTCTTCAATTTGAATTTGAGCTTGACCATTGGCAAAATCTAAACGCCACTGATCTAATTCAGCTTCATTAACCTCAAAAAATTTGATTTGGTCAAAAAATTGCAGGAACCATTGTTTATCGCCAAATTGTTTATTCTTTTTAAATTTATTCCAGATCGGTAATGTGCGACCAATTAATTGGTATCCACCTGGTGAATCCATTCCATAAATACACATGTACATACCACCAATTCCCACAGTCCCTTCTGCGGTAAATGTACGTGCTGGATTATATTTAGAGCTTAATAAACGATGACGCGGGTCTATCGGTACTGCGCAAGGTGCTGTCAGATAAACATCTCCTAATCCAAGCACAAGATAATTTGCATTAAATAAGATTTGTTTAACTTCATCACGGTGTTTCAAACCATTAATTCGCTGAATAAAATCCACATTATTTGGAAGCCATGGTGCTTTGGCGCAAACACTTTCCTGATATCGTTCAACTGCACTCAGGGTGGCACTATCTTCAAATGCCATGGGTAAATAAATCATACGTGATGGTATTTTTATTTGGCTTAGATCCCCCATTTTTTCTTCTAAATAGAGCAGTTCAGCGATTAGCGTTTTTTGCGGGATGATCAAACCATCATATTTAATTTGCAAGGAACGAACACCAGGTGATAATTCTAAAATACCTGCGATACTGTGAGCACGTATCAGCTCTATCAATTTGTGGACACGTAACCTAAGGGAAAGATCCAGAATATTGTCACCATACTCAAGTAAGATATAACTATCTCCGGCTTGACGATAAACTGTTTTTGGAGAAAGCTGCATAGCCTCTCTCTGTGCCAAAATCGTCGTACCCATTTCCTCTTTAGAAATAGGGGCTACATCTGGAACAGCAGTTGAAAAGTTTTCAATCAAATCTAGCTGCTGTTGTTCTAATTGATTCGCTTGTTCTACGCTTAATGGATAAAAAGAGATTTTATCATCTGCTTTAAGTTGTCCGATTTTCCATAATTCTGCTTTAGCAATCGTTACTGGGCAAACAAACCCACCAAGACTTGGTCCATCTTTAGCTAAAATAACAGGGAAATCACCTGTAAAGTTGATTGCGCCAATGGCATATTCACAATCGTGTACATTGGAAGGATGTAATCCAGCTTCTCCACCATTTTCTCGTGCCCAACTTGGCGTTGGCCCACTTAAACGAATTCCTAAACGGTTTGAGTTAAAATGAACCGTCCATTCTGAAGCAAAGAATTCTTCAATATATTCTTGTTTAAAAAAATCAGGTGCGCCATGTGGGCCATACAGCACTCCGATTTTCCATTCGGTGCTATAGCTTGGAATTAAGTGGTTAGACAATGCTTGTGGTTGTGCAATGGCAATAGGTAACTCATTCATAAGTAAAGTCGGATTCACCATTTTAATCGTATCACCTGCACGAAGTGTACGACCAGCATGACCTCCAAAATTACCTAATGCAAAAGTCGAGCGACTGCCTAAATATACAGGGACATCCAAACCATCGCGTACTGAAAGATATGTTCGACAACCGGATTCAACTTGCCCTAACTCAAGTATCTGTCCAGACTTGACTGTGATCGGTTGCCAAAAATGAATAGCTTGATCGTCAAGATATGCAGAACATGGTGCACCTGTTAATGCAATGGTGGTATCAGCATGAAATTTTAACGTAGGCCCCATCAAAGTAAATTCAAAACCCGCAGCTTTAGCATCATTGCCTACAATTTTATTTGCCAATTGGAAAGCAAAATCATCCATAGGGCCTGATGGTGGGACGCCAATATCCCAATAACCAACACGCCCAGGATAATCTTGAATCGAACTTAATGTTCCCGGCTGAACCACTTCAATTACCCGAGGTGTATATTTAAAATCGTCTAACATCCGTGTCCAGATTTGCATACTTTCAAAGCGAATATCTGAAATAATCTCACGCGCATAATCAAGATTGGTACTAATACCGTTAAGTCGTGCTTCAACTAATGCTTGTTTCAACTTTTGTATCGCAGCCTCACGATTTTCAGCATGAACTATGATCTTGGCAATCATTGGATCAAAATATTGAGAAATTTCAGTGCCTGTAGATACCCATGTATCAACCCGAATCCCTTCAGGGAAATAAACATCAGTTAAAACACCTGGACTCGGCTGAAAATTCTTAACTGGGTCTTCTGCGTAGACCCGAACTTCTATAGCTGCACCTTGGGGCTGTATATGCGCTAAGTCATCCCAATCCAACCGATCCCCTGATGCGACTTTTAGCATACATTCGATTAAATCCAGCCCTGTTACCATTTCTGTTACAGGGTGTTCAACTTGTAGTCGAGTATTGACCTCTAAGAAATAAAACTCATCTCGTGCTGCATCATAAATAAACTCAACAGTTCCAGCGCTACGATATTGAACCGATTTTCCGAGCTCAATTGCAGCTTGATGTAGTTTTTTTCGTGTTGCGTCAGGTAAATTTGCTGCAGGTGTTTCTTCAACAATTTTTTGGTTACGACGTTGTAGGGAACAATCTCGTTCTCCCAAAGCAATCACTTGACCTTGACCATCACCAAATATCTGTACCTCTACATGACGAGCCCTATCTATAAAGCGTTCTAAAAAGACGCCAGCATCCTTAAAAAATTGCTCACCTAAGCGTTTCACACTTTCATAAGCTTCCATTAAGGCATCTTTTGAGTCACAGCGGATTAAACCAATACCGCCACCACCTGCGGTACTTTTCAGCATGATCGGATAACCAATTGTTTCCGCAGCTTCGAGTGCGTCATCTAAACTATTTAATAAACCTGTTCCGGGTGTCATTGGCACATTGGCTATGGCCGCCAGTTCACGTGCACGATGTTTTAGTCCGAATTCTAAAATTTGCTGGGCTGTAGGCCCCATAAATGCAATATCGTTTTCCTCACATGCTTGAGAGAACTCAGCACTTTCAGAAAGAAAACCATAACCAGGGAAAATCGCTTGTGCGCCTGTGTCTTTTGCAATTCGGATTAACTTTTCAATACTCAAATACGTATCTGCTGGCTTAATCCCCTGTAAAGCAACTGCGAGCTCTGCATCTAATACATGCTGAGCATAACGATCTGTGTCTGAATAGACAGCTATACTTTTGATGCCTAATTTCTTTAAGGTTCGAATGGCTCTTACAGCAATTTCACCACGGTTTGCAATTAATACAGTATGAAACATGATGCTTTCCCCCCTTAATTCGATACAGCTAGTACTGGATTATTTCGCTGTTGGATATATGCCCGCCATCCTCCCAAATGACTGATATTCTCTGCATCGTCCAAACCATAAGGTTCACAGATAAAGCCTTTTACCCAGCGCCCATCTTCAAGTTCTACATTTCCCATACCCAGTGGTGGCGGGATTTCTGCAACAAACTCCCCAAAACGAGCAGTTGGAATATCCCAAAGTTCTACAATAATGGCTTTCCCCTCAGCTTCATTACGTGCAAGGCCCGGTTTAGGCGGCACTGTCCCATTCAATGCATATAGAGAATATTTACTGGCAGTTCTGGTCGTTTCAATATGTACAGCATCTCTGCTGGTCAATTGAAAATTCAGTGGCATACCTATTAAATGAGCCCCAACAACAGCCACACGGATATGATGATCAGATCGGGTTAAATCCAGTTGAGTAGATTTCAATTTTGCTTGTGTTGCCCCTAACTTTAAATCGAGATATCGCTGCCAGAGTTTTCCAAAATGAGTTAATGCAGCATCATGCCAAGCAGGTGCAATTAAAGTAATTCCAAAAGGTAAGCCGTCTTCTCGAAACCCTGCGGGTAAAGCCAGTGCACTTAAATCAGCCAAATTGGTGAAATTAGTATATGTACCAAAATGAGAGTTAAACTTAATGGGTTCAATTTTCATTTCTTCGATTGTGTAAATTGTGGGTGATGTTGGTACGATCAAAGCATCAAATTGAGCCAATTTTTCCTGAATTTCACGTGCCAAATCTTGTTTTAGATACTCTGCGTTGTAAGCATCAATCGCTGTGTATTGATAACCCTGTTTAACTATTTCTAGAACTGTTTGATCAAATGCTTCAGGATTTTGTTCGATAAAATCTTCTAAAGCAGCAGTTCGTTCAGCCACCCAAGGTCCTTGGTAAAGTTGTACTGCGAGTTTTTCAAAAGCCGTAAAATCAATCTCTGTAATAGAAGCCTGAAAAGACTCAAGTAATTTTAGTGCTTGGCTAAACGCTTGTTCCGATTGTTGATCACCAAAAAAATTTAAAGTATCGGGTATTGCAAAATTGAGTTTTGAGGTAAAGCGTGCTGGCGCTGTTTTTGGATTTTTTCGCGAGTAACTATCTCGCGAATCATATTTTTCTAATAGATTGGCAACATATTCTGCATCTACAACTGTTAAAGCAAAAATCGAAATACAATCAACAGTCTTACAGGCAGGCAATAGACCATGATTTGAAAAACGCCCTTTGGTTGGTTTTAATCCAACAATATTGTTAAAACCAGCTGGAACACGGCCTGACCCTGCAGTATCAGTTCCCAATGAAAAAGGCACTAGACCACGAGCCACTACGCTCGCTGAACCAGAACTTGATCCACCACTTACATAATTTGGATTAAAGTTGTTTTTAACTGCGCCATAAGGAGATCGAGTGCCAACTAATCCTGTTGCAAATTGGTCCAAATTTGTTTTACCGACGACAACCGCACCAGCATTTTTCAATAAGTGGACAAGTGCGGCATCTTGTTCAGCAGGATGAGAGATGATCTTACATGCCGCTGTAGACACAAATCCTTTTACATCAATATTGTCTTTAACTGCGAATGGAATTCCATATAACGGAAATTGCTGATAAATATTCTCTAAGTCATGAGTATCGATTTGAAGATCTTCAATCTGTTGTTTGATTTGTTCGACAGTCGCAATTGAAATCCATGCATTGTCCTGCGGATCAAAGTTACTCACTAAGTCACACAATTTTTCGATATTAATTTCACCAGTTTGATAAGCCCGTTGCCAATCACTAATCGTCCAGCCACTCATTTTTTCTAAGTACATTTTTTGAATTCCATCTTGTATACAAACTTGTACTTAAAGTGCAAAAATCACGCCACAATCTTAATATGTTGTTTTTATTTAATTTATTTAATAATTTGGATAAGTTACGTATTAAATTAAATCATTTTATTAGTCTTCAATAGAAAATTGTTATTTTATAGTGCAATATAGAAATATTTATCAAACCTCAAACAATTAATTCTTATTCAAAAAATGAAAGTATATACGCTTTAAACTCTTGCAAGCTTTTATATTCAACATATACTATTGTTTTATAATGAATTTTAACATTCATATAACTTTGGTTCGCTTAATGCATGCATAAGATTTTTTGTATAGGCATTTTAAATATAACTTATTTAACTAGGTTTTTTATGAAACTAGTGAATTCAATGACCGAATTACAACTAAGTAGACAACATTCAAGTCATAAGAATAATTAATTTCATATTAAGAATTAGATCGTGAGAGTGGGACTCTAGAAATAACTTTTCAATAGCTTCTAATTAAATTTAATTCTTTAATTATCAGAAAATTAAAATCTAAAAGTTTCTATTAGATTTTAGTATTTGTGCCAAATTTTGTGACATCGCCTTTTTTAAGCAATGCTTTTTATAACAAGAATTTGGTTGAGGTGGCGGCAATTGTACTCACAATAGATTCTCTATGAGTACAGATATTTATAAAAAACTTTTCTTCAAAATTTACCCATTTTCCCCTAAATATTATTACAGAACAAAATAATTATATTATTCAAAATATAAAGCGTTTTTTTGCTACAAAATGAAATGAGTAAAATAGATAATACTCGGTATTCATAATAAAAAAGCATGCCTCTGAGAGCAAGCTTTTCCGTTTAAATCTTCTATCAGTAACTCTATCATATCATGCTGATGTTTTTCTATACTCGCTTCATTCCACTCAGATTCGTTCTTCTCAATAATCTGCATCATCAACTCTAACTTTAAACTATTGGGTGCTTTGGTACGCTTCCTAAGCCAATGCGTTTTTTGAATGGGCATATCATTGGTGAGTGTAGAATTTTCACTTTGACTAACTAAACCTAGATTACCAAAACTATCTAGAACCTGTTGAGGCAATCGCTCACCCACCTTTGGGTTCTGTGGATAAAAATGCTCAATAGAATCTTTATAGCTAAAGTAAAACTTAGCATGACTCCCTTTTTCCTTCTTTAATAAAAGATAATCTAGATAGTTAAAACAAAAGTAAGGAATCTTTCCATAGCTAAACTGTGCTTCTAAGTCTTGTGCAGTGACCAAAGTCTTGCAATCAAATTCATCAGCATACATAAAACTTTCATAGTCTTCCTTGTCTGTATGTAAGTATCGCTTCTTGATCAAAGTACGTGCAAAATTTTCCACAAATGTAAAATAGGTATTTAAACCAATCCCCTTGTCACTATGATCTATGAGCCAATATAAAACGCTCAATAACCAGTTTTTACGTGCATGTGTCGGATAAGAAACATGAAACGCAGATAGAAGCATCACTAGATTTCTTTGACCGCCTTCTAATGCTAATTCATTTTCCCCTTCCTGTTCAGATTGTGAAAAGGTATTTACATAGCTCACATTACCAGAACTATAATATTTAGGTTTCTTGAGTGACCAACCTTTGTACTGCGGGCTATTCTCACGTTTGATGACATACAGATCGAATAGATATCGTGTTTTCAAAAGTAAGTAGATAAAGTCTTTTGCATGACCTGCATCTAAAATCGTGTTTTTAAAGCTTTCTAATAAAGTCTTATCGTCGAGTGCAATCTTGCTAGCATCGCCATCTTTCAACTGTGTTTTGACATAAATCTTCAAAACTTGCATCAGGAAGTTTGGATAATCAATAATGCTTGCAAAACGTTCACCCGACTCTTCATTCGGCTTCTGACTAAGAGGAACAGGATTAAGCTTTAGAATTCCTTCCAAAGTGAGCTTATCCCCATATGAGCTCTTGCCTTCAGTACCCGCATCTTTCGATACTGTTTCGATAGGTAGGCATGACTTAAGTTTTTCATAGTCTTTGACCCACCATTCATGATATGAACCACCAAATATTTTCTTTCTCTGATCTGCGTTAAAACCATAGGCAACATATTTGTACATATCCTGACATGCTGACCACACATGATGAACAACATGACGATCTACATCATCATCACTCAAAAGACTCAAAAAATGTGCCTTAATGACTTCATGGGCTTCCAACTGTTCACCACGGTTATTCAGCGCATCAAAATAATGCGTCACATCTGCAAGCTCTGGAATCATAGTGCGTAAAATCACGACATGATTCAGCAAATAGTCTGCAAATTTTTCAAGCTCATTCTCTTGAACTATCTGCAAACACTCATCATCAATGATTTGATAGCCTCTCAGGATAGAGTGATCACCATACTCTACATTCAATCTATCTAGATCTTTTTTAAGGGTTTGATCGTTCGCAAACTTCCACAAAGAGTTTAAAATAATCGCTGATTTTTCACGGCTTTCAAAGCTTAATCTTATTTCCCTAAATTCATCTAGTGGCGATGTTTTAAGCTTAGACTTCAAAAATAAAGCTATAAGATTTAAAGTCGTAAATCGCTGTTGTCCATCTAACACTTCAAAGTAATTGTCTTTTTTCGCTACCACTAAACTACCAATATAGTAGTTTTGATTATGTGACTGAGACTTTCGGTAATAGTCATAAATATCCTGTATCAAAGCGCGGATCTGTAGTCTTCCCCAAGCATAGTTTCTTTGATATACAGGGATTTGATAATTTACATCTTCGCTCAACAATTGAAAGATGGTATATGGCTGTGTTTGCTCTTTCGACATTTATCCCTGCTCCACCATATATTTCATTTCTACAAATAGCTTTTTAATTGCTTCAACTTTGCTTTTATTACTTCTCTCGCTTAGCTTACTCGAATCAATGATATTCAAAGAAAAATTAAAGAAGTCTTTGGGTCTTAATGATTCATCCAAACGTCTAAAAAGGTTGTGATCTATGACATGACTTTCAATGCTTGATTCATAAATGCTTGATTGTGTGAGTCTTAAACTATAAGCCCAAATGAACCCTATTTCTAAAGCACTCGAAAATTCGGCTTCACCAAAACGATCGTAGTATACCAAGAGAAAAGCATTCAGTATTTTACGGACATAACCATCACCCGTCCGTGTTCGACCAGAGTAAATATAATCTTTAGAATTCCCATTGATGACTTGCCAAATTTTGTTCGACATTTCTGTTTTCAATAATGGTGTTACCCAAGCGTCCGTACCATCTGGGTCAAGTAAACCTAACGCTTTGCTTTCATAATGCGTAAACCATTCAAAAAATCGTCGCCCATTGATCATCGTTTGGGTGATTTGAAATGGATAGGCTAGATTTAGGTTATCTACTCTGCGGAAGCGATCACAATTGTACTCATCGACCATGATATGTAAGATACGATATGACTGGCTTAGTGGAAAACGATCTTCCTGATGCAGTGACAAACCTTTAAAACCATCAACCTGCTCTTTACCAAAGGTGAATGCCTTTTCCCCTTTCGTCCATTGTCTGATCGGATAAAGCAAATCGGAGAAAATCCTATGTACATCCTTTTCTTTCCTTTGCTCCCATTGCTGAACAGCTTGTGCTTTTAATTGCGCTTCTGAGGGATCAAATTCTCGCAGATGGTATGCCTTCAACAAGTCATGTGGATGTAGATCTAATCCTCTTGAGTTTTGCGAGTCAAAGAACTGGAAAGCCTCAGAGAGCTTGCCTAATTCAACGATGACGAACTCACATTTAGACAGCAGGATATCAATGTATTCTTCTAGAGGCTTAGCTCTCGGTTTATCGACTAGCCGAACAACAACATCATAATTCCTGCGTAGATTTTCTTGGCTAATACGGCACGTAGGAATCTCTAAACTGAATTCAGGCAGACTAACTTTATTTAGTTCAGCTTTTCTCGCTTGTAAGGCATGCCAAATGAGATAAAAGGTCAAAGTACGTTGCTGACCATCTACTATATCCTTTGTTGCTTCAGCTGATTCCTTATGTAAAACAATAGTCCCAAGACGATACTTATAACGATCATCATCACGATTCTTAGGCGTAATGCCTGCAACAAAATAGTCCAAATCATCAAACAGTGTTCTAAGATGCTTCTCTGTCCATTTGTAAGGACGCTGATAATCAGGAATGCTTAAAGATTGTTCATAAAGTGTTTTTAATGAGATAACGCTTGGCTCTAAAGTGGCTGTAGTCATGGTTTGTCAGTATTCATTTCGAATTGTTCGTTATAGAGCAAATTAGCAAAGGGCATATGGAATGAACACGAGACACGCCTTGGTAATGCCACTCTGCTACAGCATTAATTTTTTAGCTGACTTATTACAGCTTCAAACTATATCGGCTTAATAAATCAGATGTCTTCGCATGTAACTCTGCAAAATAACGACCACGTTTCAGCAATGGTGGCTTTTGTATTGGAAGCTCCTTAATCTCATGAGGCAACGGAAGGCGTTCGGTGAAATTAAAGTTATCTGCGAGTTTATCAAACTCAGGCTTTTTCAACTGTTCATCACGGCAGAAACCCTCATAAGCTTGCGCTCTTTCAGCATCCCAAAAGGCATAGAATTCTTGTTTCACCGTTTGACCTGTGATCATCTTTGGCAGTTGTAGTTCAATAAATTTTTCAATCAGGTCTTTTTTGTTATACATCTTGGCATCATTGCTCAGCATATCCATAAGCTCTTTGCGCCGTTGATCTTTCTGCGCAGGATTTGATGCAGAAGCAATTAACCCAAGCAATGCAATGATGTAGTCTTGATTCACACGGTCGTTATGAACAAGCTCTAATTGGAAATCAATGTCTTCTAGGACTGAGACTTTATCTTTATCATCAGATGGCTGCTTAATACGATTATATAAGTCTTTGTATTTGCCCTTATAGTCCTCTAAATCCTGAGCTGTGAATGGCGCTGTATTTTTGTCATACTCAGTAAACATGTTGAGTAAGTTATTCAGACGTAAAACTTCTCTAAAGCTTTCTACGAACTTCAACTGTTCAGCTTCAAGTTTTAAATTATCTACATCCTGACAATTTGGAGTCAGTGTTTTTAACTGTGCTACAGCAGTTTTATACTGCTCTAAGAACACACTCATTTCAGGTATGGTCACATTACTCAATGGTTTCTTATCAGAGAACAAGCGTAAAGCCTTGTCAGTCGCTTGTTTTAAATTCCGATAACAAACCACATTCCCGAAAGGCTTTGATGGCTTATAAACACGATTGGTACGTGAGAATGCCTGAATCAAACCATGATATTTTAAGTTTTTGTCTACATAGATCGTATTCAATGGTTTTGAATCAAATCCTGTCAGGAACATGTTCACAACAAGAAGTAAGTCTATCTGCTCATCTTTCTCATACTTGATGTTAAAAAATTTCACTCGCTTACCTAGATTCTGATAGTAATCATAGAAACTATCCGTTGTGTTGTAACTCGAACCATAGGTTTCATTGTATTGAGCAATATACTTGTCGAGTTTTGTCTTTCTTGACTCATCTACAGTATTTGGGGCATCCACTGGCTCTTCAGCGATCATACCCGCTTCTATTTCGTCCGCTGTATTTTGCTGATCCTGTTCATCGACACCAAATGAGAAAATTGTTCGCACTGAAATTGGTTGGAAATAGGTCTTGTTTCTTTCTGCCTCCTCTACCATTTCAGCTTGGACTTTTTCAAACAGTTCGTAGTATTGAATCAAAGTCTCAACCGAGCTGACACAGAACATGGCACAGAATTCTCTATTCCGTGTCTTTTTATCGTGGATACTCAAGATATGACGAACGATTTTTTCCAAGCGTTCAGGATTGTCATACAGCTCTTTACTATCAATCCCCTCCACTTGCTCCTTACTGTCAATATCACCCGTAGTGCTATATTTGCCCCAATAGTCAATTTGGAAAGGCAATACATTACGATCGGTAATGGCATCTACAATCAGATATTCATGCAAACGCTTTGGAAATAAAAATTCAGTCGTGAATTTCTCACCTGATTTTTTTAGTCCATTTTCTTCAAAAATCGGGGTTCCCGTAAAACCAAACATTTGAGCACTTTTAAAGAAGCGTTTGATGTTCTGATGCGTTTCACCAAACTGGCTACGATGACATTCATCAAAAATGAAAATCACTTTTTCATCTTGTAGATCAGCCATCTCCTTTTGATGGCGGTCTTTAGTAATAGCATTATTCAGCTTTTGAATAGTGGTCAGCACTAAACGATTATCTAAGGAACGTAGTTGTCTAATGAGGTTTGCTGTATTGTTGGTGCTATCTACTGAACCTTCTCTATACGCATTAAATTCCGTATAGGTTTGTTCATCGAGGTCTTTGCGGTCGACGACAAAAATGACGCGACGAATCTCAGGATTCTTAATCAGCAATTGACTTGCCTTAAACGAGGTTAAGGTTTTACCTGAACCCGTGGTATGCCAGATATACGCATTTTCTTTAGATATTTTAACATGCTCAATCATGCGCTCAATGGCATAAATTTGATATGGACGCAGGATCATTAAAAATTGATCTGAATGATGGAGCACAATGTACTGCGACAACATCTTAAAGGCATGTGTTGGATTTAAGAAAACTTGAGTGAACTCGGCAAGATCATTGATGTTTTTATTGTTTTCATCTGCCCAAGGGAAAGCAAACTCGATCGTTTTGGTGCCATTCGCGTAATACAAGCAGTTGACACCATTACTGATCACAAAGAATTGGATATAGCCAAATAAACCATCACCTGCTTTATAGGCAGTTTTTGCGTATTCAATGGTTTGCTTAAATGCTTGTTGAATCTCTACGCCACGTCGTTTTAACTCAACTTGTATAAGTGGAAATCCATTCACCAATAAGGTGACATCAAAACGACTGGTTTTACCATTTAAGGCTGAATGGTCTGATACGATTTGATTAGAAACTTGATAAGTATTATTAGTTGCGTTTTCACCAAGAAAAGATAAATGCTTAACCGTACCATCATCAAATTTTAATGGGAAACGATCACGCAGTAGTTGAGCTTTAGCAAAAACAGTTGTTTCTTTGGTGAGGTAATGCCAAACCTGTTTCCACTCTTGATCTGAGAAAGCATGAGGCAGTTGATTGAGCTTTTGGATTTGCACTTTTAAGTTATCGACTAATGCTCTTTCTGTCCGTAATATCACTCTTTCATAGCCTAACCCTTCAAGTTGTTGAATAAAGTTATTTTCCAACTCAAGTTCTACTTGTGTACCCACGCTTCAATCTCTTCTCTAGTCTTTATAATATAATGATTTACATCATTTAAAGTATTAAAATAGCACTAATTAAGCGCATTTCATATACAGCGAAAGGTCTATGGCAATTTTTGATGAAAAATTTAGTGATTCTTTTTATTTTCTAACTGTAAACGGGGAGAAACTTTTTCCAATCATGCAAGAAAATGAAAAAACGAAAGTGCTATATTTTAGAATTGGAGCTAGTGGTTCAGCTCGTATTTTAAATCATCCCGATCCTAAAAAGTGTGCTTTGGAGGTCAGTGAGTTGGAGATGTTTGAGGCTGTTATAAATCAAGGTTTCTTTACACGAATAAAACTAGTAAAGGGTAAGAAAAAACCTCAGTACAATTATCGCTATAAAAAAAGTCGCGATATAAAAGAGCTCGTAATTCATCCTGACTGGTTACATCTAAAAAAGTAAGGTGAAAATCACTGCATGGCTAAATTCATGCAGTGATAAGCTATTCAAGTTTTACTAGAAAACACAGCTATTTCTTCATCAATAATACTTAATGCATTTCCTTTGGAAATAATATAATCATATTGATCTTTCATTAGCTTACGATTAAGCAAAGGATGCTTTTCATCATCTAATTGATTGATTAGTCCTTTTTCAGCTTGAGCTAAAGCTCTTGCCAAATCTGAACGACTTTTGACTTCAGCAAAGATTAACTTTTTTTGACCCTTAGGTGTATCTATAAGTCCGGTAATCCCCCCTTGCTCTATTTAATTATCAAATTTTAAACGGATAACGAACACTTAACTCATCACAAAACCTTCTTATATCCAAATCAATCTGCTCTAAGTTTTCATCAATTTGTTCTAACTTGAATGCGACATCATCTATATCAACTTCAGGTTCAGGCTCAAACAAGTCGATATAGCGAGGAATATTTAGGTTGTAGCCATGCTCTACAATTTTTGAGCGTTCCACATACTCAGAAATTTTAGGGATGGTTTTCTTCGTTTTATAAATTTCTGTAATTTCCGCAATTTGCTCTGGCGAGATAATATTGAATGCTTTCTGCTTTTCATGAAACTCTTTGGCATTAATAAAGAGTATTTTATCGTCTGCTTGTCTATTTTTCTTTAAGACCAACATGGCAACTTCCGTGTCTATCACAGGAGATAGATTTTTCGCCAAGCCAATCACTGCATCAATACAATTCAGGCGTTCAAGCAAAAATTTACGAATAGTCCCTTCAGAATCCCCCCTAAATAGAACCCCATGAGGAATTAGCACAACTGCTATTCCATCATCCTCTAAGGAATAAATGATGTGTTGGATGAAAACCAAGTCTGCTTTTGACTTTGGAGCAAGCTTGCCATAGTTGGCAAATCTAGGATCATGTTTTTTAGCCTCATTATTATTCCAAGTTTGCGAAAACTTTGGATTACACACAATCACATCAAATTTTAAATCAGTATGTTTGGGCTTTTCTAAAGTGTCGTCACTTTCTAGTTTTAATTTTGAATAATGATATCCATTGATCAGAAAATTCATACGTGCTGTTTTTAAGTTACCATCTATCAGATCTTGTCCATAGATTTTATCTACAAAATCTAATGTTTGGTCAGTCTTAATTAGTAAGGAACCAGATCCAAAAGTTGGGTCATAAAGGTTACGAACTCGGTTTTTCTCTGTATGAATGATACTTGCCATCAATTCTGATACATGAGCAGGCGTATAAAAGTCACCTTTCTTTTTACCCAAACTCATTGCCATAAGTTCAATTAAACTAAAGAAAGCACTCCCCAAAATTTCAGGTTTATCTTTCGAGTAGAATTCAATTACATTTAAATCTACCAATATTGAACCTAATGCCTGATTTCTGGCAGTAGCTGAACTACCGAGTAATGCACTTGTAGTATCAAGATCACTTAACAAACCATTAAAAACATCTTTCGACTGATCTGTTAGGTTTTGTTGAAATTGGATAATTGCTTTATCAAACTCCTCCAAAAAGTAGTGTTCATTATTATTGCTATAAGCTTGGGCAAATGAACCTATCAAATATTTTGGCGCAACAAAATAACCTAAAGAGTCTTTCGCCTCTTCTTTTAGAGCAATCATAAGGTCTTGATGCTGATACTCATCTAAAGAACTGTACTCGATTTCACCGTTTAAGTTTTCATTTGCAAATTGCTGAAATTGATTAGATAAAAATTTGTAAAAAATCAGACTCAATGCTAAATTTTTATACTGCGTAACATCTTTATTACCAAAATGCTTTTGGAGCCATTCTCGCAATTTTTGACTTAAATATTCAGTTTTTTGTTCTAGGTTATTCATGAGGATATCTCGATAAAAAAGCAGTATTAAGATTGCTCAATACTGCTTTTATTTTATACAAACATTTGCTGTAACAAACCTTTTTTCCACTGTTTAGTTTCTTCGATTTGCTGAGCGACCTTTTCTATTTTTTGGTCAATAGCAAATAGGAAGTTAGCAATTTTAGTTTGTTCTTCTAAGCAAGGAACTATGATTTCCATTTGCTCAATAGCATATAAAGCAAGTTTCGGCTGAGCACTTGTAGTTGCAGTGCTTTCGATCAGACCAGACAAAACACCACTATCTAGAAGATAAATTAAAAAATCTTGATGACACTTGAGATTCGTTAATTTATCAGCATTTTCAGTTAAATTAGCCCCATTAAGATAGGATGGAATTTTCCCGATAATTCCTAAAGTTCCAGCTACTGATATAAAGATATCCTTATCAGTAATTGTATAACGACTAATTGTACCAATAGCATCTAACGGTACGTATCTAATATTTTCTAAATCCACACCATAACTGCGATTCATATCACTTACAGTAATATATGGATGTCCAGTGTTTTCATTTACCAAAGAATATCCCTTCGGAAGTCGTTTTCCGCCTTTTACGTCAGCAATTTCTAATAACTGCTTAACCTCCCACTTCCCAAACTCACTCCCATCATCCGCTTTAAAACGAATCTGCTGACTAAATAGCTTTTTCATCATGCCCTGTTTATATAGGCTAAGCAGTTCGTGTTTATGGGTCAATTGGCTAGTCTTTTCATCCACGGCAGAAAGAAAAGAAGCGATTTTGGTTTGTTCTTCTTTGGAAGGATATGAGAAAGGTAACTTACGCTGTTCAGATATTCCAATATAAAGCCTAGTCGCCCCTGTGCACAAAGCTAATAATTCATTCTGGAAAATTGGTGCTTCAAATGTACTTTTTATAAAGTCAGGAACTAATTTATCTTTATTTAAAACACGATAATAAGTGACCTGAGGAGTAAGCATTACATAAGGAGTTTCCAATTCAGGTACTTTTGCCACGTTACCAATTGTAGCTTTATGTGTAAGTAAAATATCTTCCTCTATAGAGAACCCTTTACGGAGACTATCAGCCTGTGATTTTCTAATTTTCTTAGACTTTTCTAGATGAACTTTTCCATCTATAACATCGGTAGCCATTACAAATGGAATACCATTTTCAACATAGTCAGCTGATACTGGATGAATTTCTCCATGATTCCCATCCATTGGCTTATCAATAATTTTTTCATCAACCAATGTTTGAATATCTACTTTTATCCAATCACCATCAAATTCTTTAAATCTTAACTTTGGTGAAGCCATTACTCCACCTCCGCAAATGGTGAATCAATGCCAAGCTCTTTACAAAAGCCTGCAATCACCGCATCAGTATTTTGACTTTCCACTTCCAAAGCTTGAAGCTGTTTTGCAATCACATTCAAATCAATCTCAACCTCTGCTTCAAAGGTATCGACATAACGTGGAATGTTTAAGTTGTAATCGTTATCTCGAACCTCTTGAATTGAGGCAACCTTGGCATATTTATCAATGTCCTGACGGTTTTCAAATGCACCCAAAATATTGTCTAAATGCTCAGACAACAACTTGTTTTGATTCTTTTGCTTGTCAAACTCATTACTCGCATTAATAAACAGAATATTGTCTTTATGCTCACGGTTTTTCTTCAGCACCAATACACACGTTGGAATAGATGTACCGTAGAAAATATTGGCAGGTAAACCAACAATTGCATCCACCACATTCATTTTTTCAATCAGGTGCTGACGGATATGCCCTTCACTCGAACCACGGAACAACACACCATGAGGCAGTACAATCGCCAATGTTCCTTCTTCGTCAAGGTGATAGAGCATGTGCTGAACAAATGCCATATCTGCTTTAGAACTCGGTGCCAGCTTACCAAAAGACTTGAAACGTTCATCACTTAAAAATAATGGATCAGCAGACCACTTTGCAGAAAACGGAGGGTTCGCCACAATGGCATCGAACTTCAAGTCCATATGCTTTGGTTTCTTTAAAGTGTCTTCTTGCTTAATGTCAAACTTAGAAAAATGAACATCATGCAAAATCATGTTCATTCGCGCCAAGTTGTAGGTGGTACGGTTCATTTCCTGACCGTAGATCGCATCAACATTGTTCCCTACTTCACGCTTCACTCGAAGCAATAAAGAACCTGAACCACAAGTTGGGTCATACACGCTACGCAAACGATCTTTGCCAAGTGTCACAATACGAGCGAGTAAAGTAGAAACCGTTTGAGGTGTATAGAACTCACCTGCTTTCTTACCTGCACCTGACGCAAATTCACCAATTAAGTATTCGTAAGCATCACCCAATACATCGGCTTCAGTATTCGAGATATCAAAATCAATCGCATCTAAATGTATTAACACTTTAGAAATCAATTCATTTCGGTCAGTCGCATTGTTGCCTAATTTGGTCGAAGTTAAATCCATATCCTCAAACAAATGTGCAAAGTCTTCAGAGGACTCAGCATCAAGCGTACTTTGCTCAATCGCTTTTAAAGTCTGAATCAGTTCATCCAAAATAAACTCATTGTTTTTAGCACGGTCTGCGAGCGTATGGAACAACTGTGTTGGCTCTAAGAAGAACCCCATGTTTTCAAGGCTTTCTTGCTTGAGTGCTTCCAAAAATTCTTGGTGCTCGGCGTTATTGGCATCTAAGTCAGTAAATTGTAAGCCTTCTTCTTTGAGTTCTTGGTTGGCACTGTTAAAGACTTTTTCAGAAAGATACTTATAAAAAATTAAACCCAAAATATAGTCACGAAACTCATCTGCCCCCATCTTACCGCGAAGGTCATTTGCGATGTTCCATAATCTTTTTTGCAGTTCTTGAAGCTGTACTTGGGTCATGTTAAAAATTAACCAAAATCATTATTTTAGGATGGGGTTACTTTGCCATATTTTTCGTTTCAAATTAAGCACTCATTTTAAAAAAGATTACTTTTGCGACATAGATTGTCGTAATAAGTGTGAGCCTATATTGTCTTATTTTATTGAGTTGATAATATAAGTTTAACAATCAAAATTACGGAATAAATATGCTTTTTGACAATAATATGAATAAAGAGTTACAGTCATTCTCTAGAAATATTGCCTCTCAACTACTCATAGGTGGATTTGCACTATTATCTCTCTATACAATTGATACGAAACCCAATTTATCTTTATTTGACTATATCAACCTTTATGTACTAGGAATATTACTTATTCTTTGGTCAATGTATTCAGCAATTAGTAATGCTTTTATTTTATATAATGACTATCGAGATTATTTGTGGCGTCAAGCAGAAAAGCTCGAGCTTATTAAGCTTATGCATACGCCTAATAAAGAAGATAATAATTTAATAGAAATATCAGAAAAATTTAAAGGTATAAGAACAAGCCTTCTATTAAAGTTTCGTTTTGAAGGTGCTATCATATTGTTAATTTGGGTTGCTTTTGGATTTGTTTATTCAATAGGTATAGTGATTGTATTCCTGCAACAAATTAAAATTTTGAATTGAGCCAGATTGTAATAATCTATTGTTTTTATTAACAATAACTAGGCTACAAGATGCTCTCAGTCTACGAGAAAACCAAAAAATAAGGGAGCCAAGGCTCCCACCTTTTATCGGTTTGCCAACTTATTTTCAATCCATTGATTAATTTCCCAAGCTGACCACCCTATACGTTTTTGTGAGATCGTGACTTTCTTTGGAAATGTTGGATCATAATACGGTGAAAACTCATCCATCATTTCATAAATCGTTGAACGACCAACACCTGTAAATAAGACAACTTGCTTAATATTAATAATTTGATTCATTTGAAAAGTTTGACCTGTGAACGCATTCATGATGTTTACTCCTGATCATTGATGCGAGCGCTACTGCTCAAATAACCCCAAGGTCTGTAATTTTTTAACCTTTGAGCTCATTCAGTTCACTGCCCTCACACTCCCCTGCAATCCCTGCTGAATATCCTGCACAAACCCATCACCCTGATTGAGCTTAGGCTTAACTTTAGATTTGGACTCAGGTTGTGCTTGTTCAGACTCAGTAACTTCATCTGTATAAAACTCCTCCACCAAATCCAAACCCTCTTCTGAATTCACCTCAAATCTTGCATTACTAAAACACTGTCGAGCCATCTGATCTAAAGCATTTTGATTAAACCCACTCTGTTTACTTTGCTGATCTATATCCTTTGCCATTTGAATGGCTTGTTGAAGATTGACACCATCTCTTAAAGTTAAGTCGACGTAATACACAGGGGTGCGATAACTTTGTGTAGTGGACTTGCCTCTGAGTGTTAATTGCAAAGGCAAACATGAAAGTAAACCATTCGATGCCGCATGGTAATAAGACAAGCGTGCTGCCAAAGTACGAATGCTGTTAAATCCAGTCGTTCTAAAAATAAAAGTACCCAATTCATCCGACTCATCTAAGTTGACATGTAATCGACCAAAGGGTTTACAGTTGTCTCCTTGTGCCAATGGACATAAATCAGGTGATGGGCATGGATGTTGTTCTACGCCTTGATTGGTTTGTCTCTGGCAAGTCTCACCATTACCAATACATACAGGTCGTCCAGTTTGGCGATCAAATAAGGTGTACTCAGCTCTGAGATTAAGCTCAGGATCATTGAAGATCATTCGTACTGGAATTGTTCTGAGTTTTTGATTTTGATTCGGTGCTTTGGCTCGAAGTTGTTCATCCAGTGGATGTTTAATCCAGCCGTCTTTTCCTTGGATTTGGCTGGTAATGGTAAATTGGTCATCCTTTTCAGGGAGTCGTTTACCATTCTTTTCAACAATTTTACCAATGCTGATTCTACCGAGTATGGGTGGTGTAATCGCTAAACCTTTGATCATGGTATTTCTCTCTTTTGAATAAATTAATGGGACATAAAAAAATCCCATACGCTCTGGCATGGGACTTTTAATTGTTTATTTCGTTTCAAATTACTTAGGCTAAATTTGTTTCAATCGTCATTTGCATAGATGTTGAAGCGCCGTGAGCCTTGTTTACTTTGTGGAAATTGATTGAGATATTCAGGGTACTGTTTGAGTAATGCCTTAGTGTCCAAGCTGATTGAGTCTTTAGACTTTTTCCACGTCACTGAGCCTGTTTTAAAGGTCGCTCGTTCAGCTTGTTGCATTTTGGCTTGTAGTTGATGTTTCATCAGATCGAATGTCTCTTGACCAGTTTCAATTTGATGGCGTGCTTGAATCAATTGCTCAAACTGTTGATTGGCTTGTTCATCTTCGGATAGGTCAGTGGTACTGAGTGGCACATGTTCAGGATAAAGCTGTTGTAAGGCTTTAGCTGCTGATTCAGATGCATCGGCATCAGGTGGAGTATCTTTTTCCACACATTCCCAGAAGTGCCGTTCAGCATTGATGATGTGTTGGATCACTGATTCAGAACGGGTCACTTTAAAAATACGGGTTTCATGTCCACAAATCAGTACACAGATATGTGCTGCTTTCTTGCCTGTCACTGCCAGTTGATGTTGTACTTGGCAAAGTACATATAGAGGTACACCATCTCGCCAAAGCTTAGCACCGTGTTCTCCTGCGGTTTTACATTCGAGAATTTGTACATCTGCATCACCGACCACTGAATAATCCAAGTTGGCTAACATGAAGTATTTATCAGGTTCAGGATGTTGGAGTACCGCATTGACCCGACGTACTTTATAGTTGGTGTGGAGACTGTAGTATTCAGCGACTAATGGTTCGAGACGTTTGCCCCAATAGAGCGGTGCATGCCCTTCACTTTCATCCTCAATGTTTTGTTGGATGCGTCCTGTTTTAATCATCCACAGTTCCAACATCGACATATAGGGATTGAGTCCGCAGGCTGCTGCACAGTCACTACTGCCAATGCCTTGTTTTCGAATTTCTAGCCATTCTTCTTGACTCATTTGTTTGGTATTGACCAAGCGTTTGGCACTAAAGAGCTTTGGGGCAATAAATGTTTGAGCAGTTGTCGATGTGATGGGTCGAGTGGATTGGGGGTTGATATTGATGTGGTTATTCATAGTTTCATTCCTGTTATTGTTAAATTTTGGGCATAAAAAAACCACATCCGAAGATGTGGCTATAAAAGAGAAACTACAGGTGATTTAAGAATAAATCCGTATTGAGTGTCTGCTATTTTTATGCAACTGTAAAGTATTACTTCAATTAAAATTTCATTATTCAGATAGATTGAATAGTTGTTTAAGCCATCATCCTTAAAGCCTGTTCCAAACCGCGTTGTTTTAAGCCTGCGCCTGCACCAAACCATGCTGAATCGAGTCGATGATCCTGACTCATTGCACGACGTTCGTGATCAGCAAATTCGGTGATAGAACACAATAATCCATAAGCTGTATCTTTGGCTGAGGAAAGTGTTGCTCCTCGCCCTTGCCCATTAAACATGGTCATAACCTTAGACATGGCTCTTCCGTTCGGTTCGGTTTTATTCGACTCTGCTTGATTGGCAACATTACGATAAAACTGAATGATGCTTTCATCCTGTTCAGCAATATTTAGGTTCGTGTTGTTAAATACGGCATCGAAATAGGCTGCGGCTTCTTGTTGAGTCACTTTTCGTTGACTGAGCTGTTTCATTTCATACATATGCTCATCCCATGCACGGATTGAAATGCCCAATTGTTGTTTGACCTTTTCAGCATCAAATTTAGTGCTATGTGGGACTTTGACCACACCTCGACTTGTATCCTGTCCTTTCAGTGCAATCGCTAAGGTGTTATTACACACCACACGGATGGATGTGAATTGGGCAGTGGTGGCTAAAGTACCATCACAAGCCGTGGCTAATAAAATATAGCCATTGCTGACATCTTTGCCTTTGAGTGCAGTCGTTTGCCCAGTTTTCGCCAAAGCCCAGAATTTCTTACCACCTTTGAGTACACCCGCTGTTTCCAGTTCAAAGCCAGATTGTTCTGTTAAGTCTTTGTAGAAATGTAGAATTTCAAGGGGTTGGACTTCTTGATAACGTTGGCTGACCACCGATAAAGGTGCATGGGTATCTGAACGATATAGAACACGCTGTTCTTCAAAAGGCATGATGATACTTTGTCCACGGTCATTCTGTGCCATGTAGCTGACATTAGACGATTCAATCCGCCAATCCATACCTGCCTGTTGCGCCCAGACCTCAATGGGTTGGTTCTGCGTCAGATGGTTGCCTAAACCATGCCAAGGGGTTTGCCCCACATAAGCCATTTGTTCAATAAGATGTGACATATTCATTTCCTTTTAGGATTAGATTAAATTGTTTAAATCTAAATTTGAGGCATAAAAAAGGCTTACTGAAGGAGTAAGCCAAAGTGTAATCAACCAGAATTTGATTTAAATCATGGATTCATGTTGATGATATATATCTGAAATTTTTTATAATTCTTATTTAAGTAAGTGAATAGTATTAAATATATTTTTCGCCCCCTCATTTGATTGCGTTAACTCAATCTCATATTCTTGATTGTCCGCATCCCAAAATTTAATTTTTTTATTTAACCTTCCACTAATTGTCAAATTATAAATTTCATTCAGTGGAATATAAAATTTAGCATCACATAGATTGACATAAACAATTAAAAAGTGTGCAGTGATTACGATTCCTTGATCACCTTTTCCGAATACAGTTTCGTCATAATATACAATGACATCTTGAGTTGTGAACATTGGACAGTTAGCAATTTTCTTGGTAATCGCAATAAAATTATTAATTTTTTTATTATCTAACTCATCAAATCTATAGAAGCTCAGATTTTTATCTGTTGGAGGAATATTATTTTTTAAAAAATCTTCTGAGAAGCTTTTCCTACCCCATCCCCCTATTTCAGAATCATGTCCAGAAACAGTTTTAATTGGTGTTTGCACATCGTCAAAATTATCTTGCCCATTCAGGCTTTCAGTAATGGCTCGGGTCATTGTCGATGTAATCGCTCCTGAGCCCGCACTAGCGGTTACTACATTCTGAGTAACGTTTGTAGTTATTTGTCGTGTATATCCTGCGACTTCTACCCCTGAAACTCTTGTATAACCTGATACTTGCTGAGGCGTTTTGATTGATACTTGTTGAGGCGTAACCTTAAAAGAAAATATATTCCGAAGTGCTGACATGATGGAAATCACCAACATGATCAGCAAAGGAATCGATAACAACATGATCGACACCCGAAATAGCACGCCCCTTGTATCTAAACCAGATTTAGAAAGACGGTTAAAGTATGTCGTTGTAATGCTTAAATATAGAATGAATGCAACAATTGAACCGATGATATTCAGATCTAATAATTCTTTTGAACCAAGTAAAAAGTATATTGCTAAACTGTAGCAAGCCTCTGGAAATAAGTTCTTTATCCCATCTATAGCCTTGGAAATATTGTATAAAATAAACAATATTAGAATGATCCAGCCAATAATCGGAATAATTGCCAAACACATGACGAGTACAGCAAGCAACATGTTCGCTAAAATCTTTTGGTATTCACCAGAGGAAAAAATATAGTAAATAAAATAAAAAAAAGAAAAAATGATCAACACGGAATAGGTATAGAGAACCGTCCAATCTGTATAAAAAAAATTAATCCCTCCTAAAATAGCCAATAGCCCTAATGGAGCATGAGAACTTGAAGGCAATGCTTCCTCATTGCTTGTGTATAACGTCTCAGACACTTTTGTTACCCCTTGTTTATATTTTATTATTTAAAAGTTAATAGCTTATTTAATAAATAATTCTTCATGAAGTAAAGCTAAATTCTTAAATGAAGATAATAAAAACCATCTATATATTCTATTTTCGTTCAATCGATTAGTCACATGTTGACTAAGCAAATTTCAGCATCTATCCTTTGTTTGCTGACCTACATTGTCAGTCGGTTTTGACAGACCGTTGTATATAGCGCATCAGATTTTACTTTCTGAGTATAAGTCTTATGTGAAACCTTCTCGTCCCCCTTTGCGGTAGAACGGGAGGGGGACGCGTCCGCGCGTGCTGGTTCTATATGCCCAGTCTGTCAACCCTCTTTCGTTCTGCCACCATAATCAATTGACAGTGATTCGGTAGAACTTCTATTGCATATAGGAGTAGTCACCATGACTCAACATTATCTATCTTTACTCTTTTCTCTAAAACCCTATCGGCTATTGCCCTGCCTTTGGCAAAACAGCTAGTTTTTCATTCAACAGACATTCAATCTAAAAACTTATTCGTCCTTGGAATAGGACGCCTTTGTCTTTGCATTTTGTCATGCTGTTGAAATGATCAATTCCAAAATAAGCAATAACAATAAATTAGGGGGAATGATGAAAATTCAAACTTCAATTTTAATCATTGGTTGTTCACTCATAACACTCGGTTGTGCCAGTAAAGCTGAACGAGAGTTTCTTGGAGGTTGCCAATCTACAGGTATGGAGCGATCTGCCTGTAAATGTGTCTATCAAAAGCTAGAGGCTAAGTACGGAGAGGAAGGATTTAAAAACAATCTTTACACCTTAAGCCAAACTGAAGCCTTTCAAAACGATATGGTGCAAACCAGTTTGCAATGTATGCGGGAGTAAGCGATGAGAGCTATTGCTGGAATCATCTGTATTGTTGCAGTCATTTGCTTTCTGGGTCTGCCATTCATCGGCATGATGATTGTTTTTGGTTTGTTTTACTTACTTGCTCAATATGCGTTTGGTGGAAATAAATGAATACATCTATTACTTCTTGGTTAATCCGTTCTTATTTGATTATCGGCTTACTGTTTGCAATCTATCAAAACTTTTGGGGTCAACATAGCTATAAATCATTTGCCTATCACTTAGGGCAAGGCGTGATTTGGCCAGCAGTCATGTTCCCATCTGTGGGTAAATTCATCGGTGGCGTACTTATTCTTGTAATCATCGGTGGCTTAGTCCTTCGGTCTAAATAAATTCCAATCTAAAAATATCTATAGGATCTTCTCATGAAAAAATTCACATTAATGGCATTCATACTGTGCATGTATTCCACATCTCAAGCAGCACCCAATATCTGGCAAGATAATTTTGCACAAGGCTTTAGTTTGTATTCCCTCCAAAATAGTCAAAACCAAAAATTGACCATTTCATGTAACAGTGGTGGTGTTTTAAACGTTGATCACTCAGTGGATCTCTCAACTGGAAGTAAAGCGTATGCAAGCTTTAACAAGCAATCATCTTTCAGCTTTATCATTGATGGAAAAGCACTTGAAGTACCCAATGAAACACGATCCAGACTGAATGGAAATGATTGGAACAAACTTATCGCTCATCTAGGAAAAGCCAAAAAAATTGATGTTTTTATTTACAATAAAAAAATGGCTTCGTTCATATCTACAAAAGCCAATAAAGCTTTTGCTAAAGAACTCGTTGAGAGTTGTGCTTCGCTATAATTCTCAAATTTTTAATCGTTGCGCTCATTCTTTTATTGCTTATATCCATGATCAAAAAAGAAATAGGCATGCCTAGGCTTAAACACCTAGGTAACTCCACCTTAGAACGATACTGAGTCATCCATGGCAAAGACCTCAACATTATGAGTCATTACAACTGCTTATTTATTTCTATATATGAATAAGTTGCTGATTTTCTTCATGATGGGTGAAACATTTTATTCGTTCTAAATGAGTTTTAACGTGATCTAACTTTATAGAATATCAAAAGGATCATTACATGAAAAATCATCTGCAACTTATCTTCAATGTGATCATTATTATTGCCCTTGCTGGAATAGCTTATCTTGTATGGAATCAATCTAAGCAATCATCAATCAGCAGAAACGTTCCATCAGATATTAATCCTGATCAAATACACGCTTCGCAAGTTGGAACAATGACAGCCCACCAACCAGACATGCCAGGAGATAGTCATCAGGTTTCTCTAAATCAAACAGAAATGACTGAGAGTATTCAAACCAATACAAACTCACCAATAAAAGTTCAATCTTGTGGTGCAGATGAATACAGTGCTGATTGTGAGAATCGAAAGATACCTCGTCTTTATTTCATGTACAGCATGAACCCTAAAAACCCTGCATGGGTCGAATTTATCACTTTAGGTAAACCTATTGGATATCCAGATATCTTGATTGAGGAAGTACAGATTACATCTAAAGATGGTCATTCCTGTATGGTCGATTCATGGGGACCAGAAGGTGAAACCATAACAGATAGCGATATAGACGTTTTAATCACCCCTGCTTGTCCTGAAAAGCAAATTAAGCATGTTGACTTAAAAATTGATGGGAAACTCTATCGATTCGTTTAATTTTTAAATTAAAAAAATTAAGTTTTTCTACTAGGATAAACCGATGCCTCTCAACACATCGGTTTATTTATAGTTCTCTTCATCATTCCTTATGACTTTAGAATATAAGAACAAAACTTAAAAATACACATGAAAACCTGTTAATCTTCTATCAAGTCTATTTTAAAGCCATGACGATCATCTACCAAATTCATGCATTAAAACTGCGATGGCAAGATTCACAATAAAACTTTATTACAATTCCTGATTCCGAAGTGCTATGTCTCAATTCAACTAAATAATCAATCAAGCCACTCAATATCACTTCTGCCAATTTCAACATCCAAGGTGATAATGATGAACCAGATGAAAGCCGCTTAATGAACATGGTTGCTAAGCCAAGCTTTGAGATGGATGTCTTATTTGAAAATAAATGAATGACTTGCTGCTGATGAGAAACAAATATTCGATGTACTTGAGTAGACTGGCAATATGGACAACATGTTGGCATACCAAACATCTCCAATGAAAAATATGAAAGGGTTTATTTCTATAAACCCTCATTTGCAATCACATAGATCGTGATCTTCATGTAGATGATGTATGACTCAGTTTTCTTTCATTAGCCGAATGTACGCATACGCTTTTTACATTTGACCCTTAAGTGCTGATCTTCTTTTTCAGGTCGAACTAAATATTTGATCGTGTTTAACATATTATTCACTTGATCTTGATCTTTACGATAAATCATCCCTATACCTAAAGTATCTCGATCAGAGAATTGCTGAAGATACTTAGGATCATGACAATTAAAATAACACCCTTTACCACTGGTGATATTTCCCCATATGTCACCTACTCGTTTGGCGATACCATAAGCTTTCTGACGCTCATGTCCTTTGTAGACCAATAATAAATGGCAGTGGTAGCCTTTATCCTTACCCTGTTCTAATGCCCATGCATATTCAATTAAACCCTCAAATATTCTATCTTTATCACGTAATCTAGTACGTAATACTCGCATATCCTCATTAAATTCTTGAATACCAACTTGGTCTTGATGTTTAAGAGGATAAGCTAAATCTACTCGAACCACTAAAATACGTGAATAATGATCAGTAATCCTCTCCATACGTTCAACTAAATTCTTCGTATTTACAGATTCACTATATTGATGATCACGTAATTGACGTAAATGCCTGCGATGGTGCTTTTTAAATCTTTCTTTAATTCCAGTAAAAGAAACTCGTTTTAATTGATCATATAAAGACTGCCAGTTATTTAGATCTCTATCAAAATCGATCAGCAATTCAATTAAAGCATCCACACAAGTAGAGTAATAGAAATCAGGATTATATATTTTATCGAGTTGAAAAATTAAATCAGTGAGTTTTCTGAAGAACCGGCGCGGTTCTCGGGATCTGTTTACGACATCATCCACAAAGTCTTCGATTTCGATAAGGGTCCTAGATTCATTAACTTGATTATTCATGTTACACCTATGAGAATTTAATTCATAGGAATACACAGAGTGTAATTTTTTACTTAGTATTGATAATAAAAATTCTATTCAACTAGCTTTATTAATTTAAATAATATTAAAAACCCACCAAAAAAAATATTAATTCACAACTCACAACCACATAGCACCTTATAAGAAGGCAATACATCAAGGCAACACTTATTCGTCAATAAAAAATAAAAAACTACATCGATAAATCCAGACAACTAATACCATTTCTTAAATATACAACGAACTTATTAAATCACAATAATTCAAATCCATCTGTACAAATTTTATAATCTTTAAAGCTATCACCTTTACCTGAAAAATTTTGACCTTATAGCGTCTTAGCTATCGATTTTATTTAAATTTTAAAATCTAAAGTTTCTCATACTTTTAAAAATCATCAAATTCACACCAAAAATTTCAAAAAATATTGTAATTTCAGTTCCAAACACCTTGACAACAAAGGGTTTCGTTAAAAAAATTTCAAAAAAAAAACCTTCAAAAACATCCTGAAAAAATGCTAAAATTTATTAAAAATACTACGCACAATTCTACAAGGAAACAACAATGCCTGGATTCAATTACGATTCATCAATAGCAGACCTTATCGACAAGGAATTAAAAAAATTCAATGATGAAGATATGTTATGGATTTACGATAAATTACTCATATTTGTCGATAAAAACCAATATTCATTCCATAGTGAAACAGATAGTCTACTTATAGGAAAACAGATAAATTTTAAATTTGATGACTTTAATAATATTAAAGAAATAACTAAAAAAATTAAATCTAGACTTGAAAAGATTGGGGAAATTGAAGAAGTTGAATATTTTTTCAAAAGAATTCAAAATTTCAATAATTTTGACAAAGAACTTTTTACATTTTTAAAAACTAATAAACGTTTATGTAATTTTGCAATTAACTTTATAGAAAATAATTCCTTAGAAAATAGAAATAATTTACCAGAATTTAAATTTATTGAAAATAATTATTTATATACCATATATCAATTCACCTTCAATGAAATTAATTTCAATAAAGATAGTATTAATGAAGTTAAAGCTATATTTATTGATGTAATTTCAAAAGACTACCACAACAATTCAAAAAACTTTGAAGACGAAGATTTCCTAAAGTGGGCATACTCATACTTAATAAATAAAAGCAGAGATTTTAAAAGATTAAAATATCGACCATCAACAAATTCAGATTATTATAATTTAATAGTCTCATTTCTTGATTACATTTTACACTTTAAAAAAGATACTCATTACTCATTAACTAATCAACTTTATAAAGCTTGGAGTCAAAAAAAGTTTAGAGCAGCAGATAAAGTGAAAAAACAATATCACCTACCATTAACAAAGGGAGCAAAATCAGAATTAAAAAAACTATCCGATTTCAAGAATAAAACTGAAAACGAAATATTAGAGGAATTAATTCATCAAATGTATTTAAAAGAAATGTGTGATGAGGATGGAAAGTTAAAATACTAGCAAGTTCGTATAGATAGTTTTTTGCATTTTATCAACAGTTAAAAGTCACCTTAAATGGCATAGCGGTGATACATTAAATTGAAAATACAGCTTCCTCCTCCATATCTGTTTCACGTTCTATAACTATTTAATCTCCTAAAGATAAGAGGCTTTTCAGCCTCTTTTTTCACGCTATAATTTTAGCAACCAATTTTTTACTTGCTCCCCATACCACTCCATAATCTTTACACGTTCGTCCCAATACTGCGCTCGATTATATGCAGAGCGAATACGGTTCTGTGGCACATGGGCAAGTTGCCGCTCAATAGCATCAGGATTGAATAAATTCGATTCATTCACTACTGTACTAAATAATGATCTAAATCCATGCGTGGTCATTCGACCCGCATAGCCCGACCGTTTAATCACAGCTAAGATTGATTCGCTACGCATAGGCTCTTTGTTATTTAAACGATGTGGAAATAACAGATCCTGATTATGTGTCAGTCGCAATGCCTGAAGTTCATCGATCATCATGTCTGTTAAAGGTACACGATGAGGTAAACCATTCTTCATACGCTCAGCAGGAATATCCCATTTACGCTCATTTAGATCAAATTCATCCCAACGTGCTTGCAGTAACTCACTTACTCGAACACCAGTAAGCATGATCATAATTATTGCATGGTGAGTTTGGGCATCTGCTGGATAAGTTTTAATTTTTCTTAAAAATTCAGGCATTTCACTTTCTGATAATGAAGCTAGGTTCTTCACTTTTTTATTTTTAAGTGCATAAACCAAATCACTTGCCGGATTATCGAATCTATAGCCATGAGCTATGGCATATTTCATGACCATACCACAACGAGACAAAGTACGCTTAGCCACCTCTAATGAGCCTCTAGCTTCGATCTTTTTAATGATTTGCAGAATCTCTGGAGCTTGAATTTGATTAATACGTTTATTGGCCAGAGCAATATAAAGCTCATCTAAAGATGCTCGCACATTACTAATATGTTTGGATGACCAAGTCTCTCTTTGGTTCTCAAACCAGTCTTCAGCCACCTCTTTAAAGAATGGCTTAATTTCCTCGTGCAACACCGACTTGGAATATTTGTATTTCAGTTCAAGTGCAAGCTCCCTTGCTTTCTTTAAACTCATATCAGGATATGAACCAAGTGACTCTGACTTACGCTCACCAAGAACAGTAAAGCGTATGTTCCAGTATTTTTGCCCTGATGGCGTTACGAGAAGTGATAGACCATTCTCATCCGAAAGGCGATATCGTTTTTCTTTTGGCTGTGCTTTTCTGCATTCTGTATCAGTAAGCTTCATCAGTATTTACCCTTTATCTAGACTAAAATAATTGGGTAAATTTTCCCAATAATTACCCAGAGAAGGCAAAAATTAGGTCAAATCAAGTCGGATGATATCGGACAAACAGGCAAATAAAAAAGCCCTTAAGTATTGAACTTAAAGGCTTTTTTACATTCAGTCAAACTTCTCTGAATTGAATTTTGGTGGAGATGGCGGGAGTTGAACCCGCGTCCGCCAACACTACACTCGAGAATACTACATGCTTAGATATCGTCAATTATTTTAACGCTAAGTGACCCGACGAACAGGGTACAAAACGCGATCCTCTAAATTTAGTACAAAGCCCCGAGGCTTGGCTTTATACGGACTTGTGTGCGTGCGCTTCGGTCGGGTTCACTGACCACAAGTATTCAGTGAAGCGGACAAACTGCCCTTAGGCAGCTAGAGCGTAAGATTCGTCGTTTGCGACTAAAATATGCAAATTTTATTTACGAGAGAAAATGCGCTCTCGGCATGCATCTATGAGCTTCATCATCAGCGTCGAAGCCAATAACATCCCCAGATAACAAACTCATCATAACATAAATGTTGTAAATTAAGCAGATAATTCACGACATTTATTCTAAATGATGCGCCTAGTCCTATAATTACGCTACTATCAGTATTTTTCAAGGGACAAATATAAAAAAGATGAGCTATTTACTCTCACTTGATCAAGGAACGACCTCTAGCCGTGCAATCATCTTTGATGAGCATGGAAAAGTATATGCTTCAGCACAACGTGAAATCCAAATCAAAACGCCGCATTCGGGATGGGTAGAACAAGATGCGATGGAAATATGGACCACACAAATTGCCGTGGTTCAACAAGCAATTGCCTCTGCCAGATTACTTGCCAAAGACATCAAAGCCCTCGGCTTAACCAATCAACGCGAAACAACCGTTGTATGGGACAAAAGAAATGGAAAGCCACTTGCCCCTGCTATTGTTTGGCAAGATCGACGTGCAACTGACTGGTGTAATCAATTGAGCCAGCAAAATTTATCTGAAAAAATTCACAAAAAAACAGGATTAAGAATTGATCCTTATTTCAGTGCAGGAAAGTTGGTTTGGCTATTGGACAATGTTGAAGGATTAAGACAACTGGCTGAGCAAAACCATGTTGCTTTTGGAACAATTGACAGTTGGCTGATCTGGAATTTAACCCAAGGCTCAGAACATGTGATCGAAGCCAGTAATGCGTCTCGTACCATGTTGATGGATTTAAAAACTCAGCAATGGGACCAAGAACTCTTAGAAATATTTAATATTCCCCCAAGTGTGCTTCCTCAAATTATTCAATCAGACTGTTATATTGCCAATACTGCGACAGGGTTATTGGGTGCTGAAATTCCAATTTGTGGTGTATTAGGTGATCAACAATCTGCGCTATTTGGTCAATCTTGTTTTGAAGCAGGTACAGCAAAAAATACCTATGGCACGGGCTGCTTTATGCTATTCAACACAGGAAACGAAATTCAGTATAGTCAAAATAAACTGCTCACGACCTTAGCATGGAACTGTCAAAACCACTCTAACTATGCCCTTGAAGGCAGTGTGTTTATGGCAGGAGCAATCGTGCAATGGTTGCGAGATGGTTTAGGCATTATCAAAAACAGTGCTGAAGTAGAAAAGTTGGCATGCCAAGTCAACACGACTGATGGTGTTGTGCTTGTACCTGCATTTACAGGTTTGGGGGCACCGCATTGGGACAGTGATGCGCGTGCATTACTCTGTGGCATGTCACGCGGAACCAATAAGTCACATATTGCCAGAGCAGCTTTGGAATCTATCGCATTTCAAGTTTCCGATGTCCTTACAGCAATGCAGTCGGATATTTCTCAGCCTTTAAAAGAACTCCGTGTAGATGGTGGAGCAAGCCAAAATGATATGCTGATGCAATTTCAAGCTGACATTTTAAATGTCCCTGTATTACGTCCAAAGCTTTTAGAGTCTACCGCATGGGGAGCGGCAGCTATGGCAGGTCTTAAAACCAATGTATTTACTAATCTAAATGAAATTTCAGAATCTTGGCAGTTAGATCGAGCTTTTGAGCCGAATATGAGCAATGATCAACGTGAATATCATTTAAGCTTATGGAATGATGCTTTACAAAGAGCAAAGTCTAGTTAAAGTGTATTCTTTGAAAACTGGGCTAAATGTTTGATCAATGCACATTCTCGCCCAGTTGCTAAATTAAATTCGCTCGACGAAAAGCACACCATTTAAATGGTCAATTTCATGCTGAACAATTCGAGCAGGAAAACCATGAAAGGTCTGAATCACTTTCTGACCGTTTAAACTAAAAAACTGCACTGTAATCTGTTCAGCCCGAGCCACTTGCCCACGTTCATCAGGTACGCTCAAACAACCTTCTTCTCCCAATACAGTTTGTACTGATTGCTCAATGATTTCAGGATTGACCATGGTGATGGCATCCATTTCAGGCGCATCAGGATAACGAGGATTAGATCGTGAAGCGACGATAATCACACGCTTAGAAATATAAACTTGCGGTGCTGCAATCCCGACTCCATTTCGCTCCAACATCGTTGTCTTTAGTGCTTTGGCAAGTTCTTCCAACCAAGTACTTGAAAACTCAGTGTCAGCAACAGGGGCTGCAATTAATTTTAAAATATCTTCACCACGTTGGGCGATGGGTAAAATGATACTCATGGTCTTATCTGATTTATTAGCATATCGTTCAATGCCTTGATTTTAACATTTAGCGATTCAATCGCAATTGAATAATTCCATACAAGCAATTCACTTTTTGCGCTCAACTCTTATTGTTCAAATATCAAATTTAAAACTGTTTCTTTAATTCAATTTTAATCATGATCTTGTAAATAACAGTCACTCACTCATGAGATTGTACCAATGAATAGTACCACCTTATTTCTCGGTTTGATTTTTAGTTCGATTGGATTAGGTTATTTTATTTATGGAAAAAAACAAAAAATGATCGTGCCCTTCATCTGTGGTATCGCTTTAATGATTTTTCCCTATTTCATTGAAAATAATCTGTTGATCAGCGCTATTGGAATGATTCTTAGCCTCATCCCATGGTTTATTCGCATATAGTGGCATCTTTTTTCCTAAAGCTTTCATAAGCGAAGACATAAATCATCAGACACCCATAATAATTTTTTGACACGATCAAAATAAAGATTGATTATTCAAGGAAAAAATTGTTTATTAAAATTTTATTTTCGACTATTTTTAGATATTACAACATGGATGAAAAAACAAATCTTAATCAGGAAGATAAACGCACGCTTGGTCTCTCCTCTTTGGGTGGTGCACTCGAATTTTATGATTTTGTGATTTATGTATTCTACGCAAAAATCATTGCTGAACTATTTTTCCCCAGCACACTGAGTCCTTTTTGGGCGATGTTGAACACCTATGGAATTTTTGCGGCTGGGTATTTCTTCCGTCCTTTGGGCGGAATTGTCATGGCACATTTTGGGGATTTAGTAGGACGTAAGCGTCTATTTAGTCTATCTATTTTATTAATGGCACTGCCAACCTTAATGATTGGTCTCATGCCAACCTATACTGATATAGGTCTTGCCGCTCCGCTATTATTACTGCTTATGCGTGTGGTACAAGGGATTGCCATCGGTGGTGAAATTCCAGCAGCATGGACTTTTGTTTCAGAACATGTCCCTGAAAAGAAAATTGGCTTTGCCAATGGTCTACTCACAGCAGGCTTATCGTTAGGAATTTTATTGGGATCACTAACATCATTATTGATTTCACTCAAATTTAATGAAACAGAAATTCACGCTTGGGCTTGGCGTATTCCCTTTATTTTGGGCGGAATATTTGGATTAATTGCTTTATATCTAAGAAGCTATCTCAAAGAAACACCTGTGTTTAAAGCCATGCAAGCACGTAAAGAACTCTCTAAAGCGCTACCAATCAAACAAGTCTTAAGCTCCCATAAGTCAGCGGTTTTGATAGGAATGCTGTTTACTTGGTTTTTAACGGGTTGTGTCGTGGTCATTATTTTAGCGATGCCTAATTTACTCACGGGGACTTTTGCTTTTCAACGTACAGATGCATTTCAAATGCAAAGTGCTGCAATCTTAATGCAGATGTTGGGTTGTGTGATTGCAGGAACATTGGCTGATCGCTTTGGTGCAGGTCGTATTATGTTCTGGGGTTCACTGTGTGTCGCTGTTATTTCAGCTATTTTTTACAACAGTTTGGAGCATGTAACTACATCCACCATTTTTAGCCTCTATATGCTATTGGGTTTATTTTCAGGTACGGTAGGTATAGTTTCTTATAGCATGGTAAAAATGTTTCCTGCACAAATTCGTTTTTCAGGAATTTCTTTTTCTTATAACGTTGCTTATGCCATCGCAGGTGGATTAACGCTCCCATTAGTACAATGGCTCAGTTTATATAGTGATATTGGTGCAATGTACTATATTGTCGTGTTGTGTTGCTTCACCCTACTGACCAGCTTAATTTACCGAAAAAAATTTGAAATACATTAAATCACTTGTTTAGATTCCATTGAATGGGTAATTTTAATTTCCAAGAAATGACGAACTTGATTGCGCCCATTCTTTTTTGCCAAATATAGCGCTTGATCTGCCTGACGAATAATTTCTTCTTTGGTAATTCCAAAAGGATTGATTGAGGCTGCAACGCCAAAACTTGCAGTAATGCTAATTTTGCGTTGAGTATCCAGTAAAATCACTTCTTTCTCAATTGCTTTACGGCATCGCTCAGCGATATCAATAGCTTTGGCGAGCTGACCACCTCTGGTCAAAATGATAAATTCCTCACCACCAAAGCGTCCAACAATATCCTCTTCATGGATATTTTCAGTCAATATCCCAGCAATTTGTTGTAAAACGATATCGCCTATATCGTGACCATATTTATCATTAATATCTTTAAAATAATCAAGGTCTAACAACACAATCGCAAAAGAGCTCTGTTGTTGTTTGAGCATATCAATATTTTCACTGATTTTACGGCGATTAAAAATGCCAGTTAAAGGATCAATAATACTCACTTGCTCAATCATTTTTTCGCGTTTACGCCACTGTGTAAGAAGAACCTCAAACAAAACTAAACTTGCAAAGAAAATTGGAAGATAAAAATACAGCATGCAATATACCCAAAATGCATTGCGATACAAGGGCATTACCAGCAGTTCTTCACTGAAAATCGGGGCATATCTAATCTGACCGCTAAGACTCAATACAATACAAATCAACATAAAACAACTAATTGGAATAACTGTTAAATAAACAACCCGCCGTTCAAACAACACCAAACCAACCGTAATCAAGCTGACAAAACCAGCAGTCGAAGCTGGACTAAAGATACCTATACAATAAGCACCATAAATAAAAATAGTGCCAAAATATGCAATCGTTATATAAGGGATAATTTTTTCAAAAATAGAAATTTTTTTTAAAGATCGAATCAGAAAAATGAGCACAAAAAAACCAATTGTGGCAAGCGACAACATCCGAATATACGTTGGATAAAAGGCTTGATTAATCCAAGGTTGTATATCTACTTTTGCTTCACTGAAATACCACCATATGATCCACAACAAAACATCTATACCACCAAGTAATAGGACCAAGCCGCACTTTTTATAATTACTCCAATTCATGATCATATTGTCGTGTATAAAAACTTCAGCGGAGGAATGTATTACCCCTCTATTTTTTTGCTTCATATTACCATTCACCCGTCAAAAATAGTGAATTACTCTCTATTTTTATTTTTCATATCGATGATTAAAATATAACACTTAGAAAAGTCAAAGTAAGTCAATTTTTTAAATACTACCATTTCTTAATTCTATTTATTTTAATATTAAGACTGAATTGAATGAAATAAGTTGGTTTGTTTTGATTTCACACATTACACAGCATTCGTTTAAACCATTAGATATATTTAACCTATTGTATTTATTTAAATAAACCAAAACAAAAAGAACTTTGTATTCAATAATAATGTATAATTACAGTAAATAAAATTCAAAAAATAATAAGCTATTTTTTTTAAAATATTTTGATACATATACTTATAGATATATTTTTTTCTAAAATGAATAAAAAAATATTCAAAATTACTGTATTTATTTAAGTTATAAAATTTAATTTTTTAATTTTAGTGTCTTGTGTTTTTTTGAATCATAACACGAGTATCAAAATCAAAAATTAGGATGTATCGAGAACATATCATCAAACTGTCTGATTAAAAAAATATGTGTTTTAATATCAATCACATCCAATAAAATTTATGCTTTTATACAGATGATTCAAAGATTTGGTGATTCAATTATTTTTTACTTTTGAAGGTTGATTTCTCTTTGAGAAAAGTTCAGCGCTCAAAATTTTTCTATTGAAATATGATTAAAAATTATCCAATATGATCAATATAGATAGCAAACATGACAATTGTATGAACGAAATGAAGCATCTGAATCATCGAGCGATTATTCTCTTATTGCATAACGAACCTTGATTAATTTTTGCACACCTTGCACATCGATCGATAAAAAATGATTTTTATATTCAATATGAATACAAAAGTCTTCTGCACCATCATCAAGACCAGATACAGTCCATGTCGTTCCTTGAGGAAAATCATTGAGCCATTGAGCTTTATAAAAATCGGATACTGAATCAAAATCAAGATACTTTTCAGGTCTATCTACAATATTTTGTGCCAGATCTTCAAATTTCTGTTTGTGTATTTGAACAAAGTCAATCAGCATGCTCGACCTTTATATCCACTAGATTTCATTATACAACTGACTCAATTGTTTCGTTTTCACTTGTTCCCATTGCCACCATCCAAATGCCGCCATAGCCACAAATGCTGCATATAAACCTGCAGTCAAAAATAAATCTTTGTACAGAAACATCGCCACATAGACAATATCAACAAATACCCACAGTACCCAAGTCGCAATGTGTTTACGACTGGTCCAATAGGTTGCTAACAAACTAAATGCCGCTAGTTGCGAGTCTAGCATCGGCAAAGCTGCATCAGTAAAATAATGCAATGACAAGCCGAATAAAAGCCCACCTAAGGCAGCAATCAACATTTGAGTAAACACGGCACCTATCGCAATGGGCTCAATTCGAATTTCATGATCTTGCTGTTTACCTTTAAACCAGTGATAAAAACCATAAAAATTCACCAGCATAAAAAATAGCTGTAAAATGGTTTCACCATATAATTTAAAGGTAAAAAATAGATAAGCGTATAAGACAAATGCAAAAAAATTAAATAACCAACACCACATATTGCGCTTTATTGTCAAACCAACACCAATCACACTAATAATAACGGCAAAAACTTCTAATGCTGACATGATAAAAAGCGCACAAATATAAGAAAGCTTATTATGAAAAAAAACACTACAAATGCAAGAAAAATGACATACCAAATTCAATTCAAAACGGCGCATACACTCAGCCATCATGTTTTATGATGATCATATAAATAGCAGTTTTATTTATACATTAAATTGGACACGCACATACATTTGAGTCGAAGATTAAAGTAAATTAGGAACATGGATTGTTTGTCATGTAAATCGAAGCTTATCGTCAAAAATAAGTTTTTAGAAATTTAATTATTTTTATCACTTCAATACAGCAATTTGAGGTGATTTTAATTTAAACTAAGCAATCACCAATAAACAAAGCGAGCCAACGCAGTTCATTTCAGCAAAACATTCATAACATCGCTCAAACTAGCACTAATAAATGCTTTTTAAGATGTTAAAAAATAGCCAAAATCTAATTTTTTCAAACCGTGTATTTATCATTCGTTAAAAAATACTGTATATGCTTAGATTGTTTGTTTATGCAATATAACTTAAAAATCTCTATAAAAAACATAGATTAAAATTAAGTTTCTTTCATTGATACTGTTCACATTTTAACCTTATTTACGAGATTTAACACTTGTTTACGTGAATACCAATGAATTAACAGACAGAACCGTCTACTATCTAATTAAGTTATGAATCTTCCCCAAAATTCATAACATTTCTCCTTAACCGAACTGTGAAAGCAGATTCGTTGTTCTACGCAATGATCACCCCAATCATTGCGTATTTTTTTGTCTACAGTTCCGTCTGTTAACTTCAACAGTTATAAGGAATCATTGAACAAAATGCAAGCAATCATTTTCAAACAACTTTTCCACTATTAAAAATGATAAGATATTGATTTTAATTAAAATCAAAAAATATTTAGTTGCAATATTTCGACAAAACCGATAGACTTTATTTATTAATTGAATTAATTGATGATAATTGTAGGATTAGTTCAAATTTAAAATATGATCTATAAAAATTTTTTAACAATAATTTTGAGCAAAACAATATGTGGGAATTATTTACACACTCATCGAACTTAGTTTTTAGCGTAAGTCTTTGCCTCATGTTGTTGTTGGGACTGGTGGAGTGTTTGCTTCTCATTATTGGTTCGAGTAGCCAAGGTTTTTTAGACCAATTTGTTCCTGATCAGCTTCTAGAAGCCCATCATCCAGATATTGATCTGCATACAGAACATGGTTTTTTTGTAAAACTTTTAGATTGGCTCTATTTGGGACGAGTTCCTGTCTTAGTTTGGTTGATTATTTTTTTGACTGTTTATGCCCTATTTGGCTTTATTGTTCAAACAATTTTCTATCACTTTACAGAACATTATTTTTCAATTTGGGTAATTGCACCAGCCAGTCTTTTTTTATGTATGCCCATAGTCCGTCTCTGTGCAGCCCTGATCTCCAAAATTTTACCCCAAGATGAAACCACTGCCATTCATAGTGACGAGTTGATTGGTCGTACAGCTCAGATTGTTTTAGGCGAAGCAAAGCAGAACTACCCTGCTCAAGCCAAAGTCATCGATCAATTTGGACAAACACATTATATTTTGGTTGAACCTGAATTAGACCAAGTCTTTTCACAGGGTCAATCGGTAATTCTCACCCAGCGAACAAAAGTAGGTTTTCAAGCAATTCTTGATTAATTTTTTAATAACAAACGAAGGCATAATAAAATGTTGAATTCAAATTTATATCAAATACTGGTTTTAGCGGGCATTGTGCTCGCTGCACTGATCATTATTGGCGTGATCATTGCCCGTTTATATAAACGTTCGAGTAAAGAAGTTTCCTTTGTTCGTACTGGTTTTGGTGGTGAAAAAGTCATTTTGAATGGTGGTGCAATTGTACTTCCTGTTTTACATGAAGTGATTCCTGTCAATATGAATACACTACGACTTGAGGTTAAACGTGCGACAGATCAAGCATTAATTACCCGAGATCGTATGCGTGTGGATGTGATGGCGGAATTCTATGTTCGTGTAAAACCAACTGCAGAATCAATTGCTACCGCTGCTCAAACGCTGGGTAAAAAAACCATGTCACCGCAAGAACTAAAAGACTTGGTTGAAGGTAAATTTGTGGACTCACTTCGTGCAGTTGCTGCTGAAATGGCAATGGAAGAGTTACATGAAAAGCGGGTTGATTTTGTCCAAAAAGTTCAACAAGTGGTCTCAGAAGATTTATTTAAAAATGGTTTAGAACTTGAAACTGTTTCTTTGACAGGTTTGGATCAAACCAGTTTTGAATATTTTAATCCACAAAATGCTTTCGATGCTGAAGGTTTAACCAAATTAACCGAAACCATTGAAGACCGTCGTAAAAAACGAAATGACATCGAACAGGACAATGACCTGGCAATCAAAGCCAAAAACTTAGAAGCTGAACAAGCGCGTTTGCAAATCCTTCGCGAAGAAGAATATGCAAAAATGCAACAAGAACGTGAAATTGCCATTCGTAAAGCTGAACAGTCTGCTGAAATCGCGACCCAAGAAGCGGCAAAAAAACGAGAAGCCGAAGAGGCGCGTATTGCCGCTGAACGTGAAGTTGAAATCAAACGGATTGCTTCAGCACGAGATGTTGAAAATGAAAATATTCAAAAAGCACAGTTGATTCAAAAAGCCCAAGTAGAACAGAAGAAAACCATTGAACTGGCTGAACAAGACCGTGCCATCGCGATTGCTGAAAAATCACGCGCAGAATCTGAAGCAAAAGCCTTAGCAGATCAAGCGCGTGCACAAGCGGTAAAAGCGGAAGAAGAAGTGACCACAGTTCGAGAAACTCAGCGAGCTGAGCGTTTAAAAGCAGTTGAGTTGGTTGCTGCGAAACAAGTTGCTGAAACAGATGCGATTGCCATTACTGTTGCAGCAGAAGCATCAAAACAAGCGGCAGTAGATGATGCAGAAGCTGTACGTATTGCAGCACAAGCGGAAGCAGAAAAGGTTCGATTAAAAGCCAAAGGTGAGGCTGATGCAAAAATGCTGCTTGCAGCCGCTCAAGAGAAACAATATCAAGTGGATGCTGAGGGTACGCGTGCAGTGAACGAAGCCAATAATGTCCTTTCAACTGAACAAGTTGAAATGCAAATTCGTTTAGCGTTATTGAAATACCTACCTGAAATCATTCGTGAAAGTGTTAAACCGATGGAAAATATTGATGATATTAAGATTCTCCAAGTCAATGGTTTAGGCGGTGTTGCTGGCTCGACTGGAAGCTCAGAATCAGGTGAACAAACTCAAGTTGCGCTTTCTGATCAAGTCGTCAACAGCGCACTTCGTTATCGCTCACAAGCACCGTTAATTGATAGTTTAATGAATGAGTTAGGCATCAAAGGTGGTGATATCAATGGTTTAACCCAATCATTAAAACCTAATAATGATTAATTTACTCATTATTTAGACATAACATGAATATTGAGCCTCTAAAGTTAGGGGCTTTTTTATTGGCTGAAATTCAATGCAAGAATGACGATTTGAATCTCAATTTTAATCTAAATAAATAATGAAGCCATTCATTCATTTCTTTTAGAATCGAGTGCTTGATCTCATCCTTTTGGTCGGAATACCATGCCCCTTTTCCAGCTCGATATAACACACTAAAAAATGACTTGGTTTATTTTCATTCTCGGTGCCATGATTGCAGGCTTTGTGCAAGGTTTAACAGGTTTTGCCTTTGCTTTAATTGCGATGTCTTTTTGGGTTTGGGTATTACCACCACAACTGGCAGCACCGTTGGTGGTCTTTGCTTCTCTATGGAGTCATCTCATCGCACTGGGGCGAGAGCAAAAACATGACTTTTCTTTTTCTTTGGTATTACCCTATTTAATTGCAGGACTCATCGGTGTTCCATTAGGAACTTACCTTTTACACTTGGTTGATGGCAATAGTTTTAAAATTATACTCGGGCTGTTTCTCATGCTTTGGTGTCCAATCATGCTTTTTGCACCTGAATTCCCACGCATTCAAGCATTGGGGAAAATCGCTGACAGTTGCATCGGCTTTGTAGGTGGAGTTTTAGGTGGATTAGGTGGTTTTTGTGGTGCAGCACCTTCTGCATGGGTGATGCTTAAAAACTTACCCAAAGCCCAACAACGCTATATTCTGAGACACTTTAATTTTGCCATTCAGTTATTTACCCTATTGGTCTATCTCTACCAAGGGGCAATTCAACGCTTACATTTACCTTATTTTGCACTGATTATTATTGCAGTGAGTATTCCAGCAATGATGGGTGCACAAATGTTTTACAAAATTTCTGAAATTCAGTTTAAACGTATCGTCCTTAGCTTGCTTTTCGCTTCTGGGTGTTTCTTGTTGTTCACAACATTGATCTAAATGATGCCATTTTTGAAAACTTGCATCATATCAATAAGGCACTTTTACAACCTTGTATTTTGAGAAAAATTTCGATTTGTGTCAGTCTTATCAATGAATGATAGATATTGAATTGAACACGACCACCAAGACTAAGGTGTCATACTGTTCACAGATAAAAGATACTGTCAAAATCATCAAGTAAATTATTTATCTAGCTATCAATTTTCCCATTCTGAATATAAGTAGATTACATATTTCAGAATGGGTGTATCTGGATTTGCACAATCAAGATGGGTCTTGACTGGAATTCTCTTGCTGGGGTGCTTGCTGTGAAATTGGTGGTTGAGGTTTAAAATGATCCTGTAACAACGCCTTTCTCATACCAAACATATACAACAAAATAATCACAGAGAATGGCAATCCACAAAGTACTACGGCGCTTTGCATGGAATGGAAGCTCCCTGCCAACAACAGACCAACACTGACCAATGTAATCACCACTGACCAGAAAATTCGTAACCAGATCGGTGAGTCACTTTCACTACTTCCACCTTTTGTTGATAAATTCGCAATCATCAATGTCCCTGAACCTACTGGAGTTAAAAATAGGACAAAACAGATCACCACGACAATACCAGCCACATAAGGATTGAAAGGTAAATATTCTAATAATTTAAACAAAGACAAAGCAGGATCAGTTAACACCATATCCCCTAGAATTTTTTGCTTTTGATTCAAAATCAAATCAATTGCAGTATTTCCAAAGATAGAAAGCCAAGCCAGTGTAAAACCAAGAGGAATCAGACATACACCCAATACCACTTCGCGAATTGTACGACCTTTTGAAATTCGGGCAATAAACATTCCTACAAATGGCGCCCAAGCAATCCACCATGCCCAGTAAAACACTGTCCACGAACCTAACCACGCACTGGCTTTTTGATTGTATAAATACACATCAAAACTTTTAACGACAAAATGATTAAGATAATCACCAATATTTTGTACCAGACCATTCAATAAATGATTGGTGGGTCCTGTTAAAAATACAAAAAGCAATAAAGCATAGAGTAAACGTAAATTAATCCTTGAAAGCCAAGCTAAACCTTTTTCAATACCGACTACCGTGGTAATCGTCGCAACAGCCATCATCACCAAGACCACACTAATCAAGGTAATATTATTATTGGGAATTTCTGGGAGTAAATAACTAATTCCTGAGACCAGAACCAATGCACCAATCCCTAAATTGGTGACCAAAGAAATGACAGTAGCTAAAATACCAAAGCCGTCAACACAGTCACCAATCAAACCATAGATCTTTTGACCAAAAATTGGATACAGTGCTGAGCGTAGTGCTAAAGGTAAGTCTAGGCGGAAGGCAAAATAGCCCAGAGTCACACCCAATAAGGCATAGAGCACCCAACCATGAATGCCCCAATGTAAAAAGCTATACATCATGGCATCACGTGCTGCTTGAATGGTTCCACCCTCACCTTCTGGCGGTCGTAGGAAATGATCAACCGGTTCAGCAACACCATAGTAGAGTAAGGCGATCCCAATACCTGCAGAGAACAACATGGAAACCCAAGCCAGATAGCCAAACTCAGGCTTATCGTCATCTTTACCTAAAGGAATTTGACCAAACCTTGAAAAAGCTAACCAAGCAACGAAACCGATGCAGCCGACGATCACCAACATATAGTACCAACCAAATAGCTGGTTGGCTTGCTCTTGTACATAGGTCAGCCAAAATTGGCTTTTTTCAGGAAATAACACAAATAATAACCCAAAAATACCGATACTGACTGCTGAACTTCCAAATACAAATAAATTTAATCGAACATGTTCGGATTCGGATCCTTCATGACTTTTTGACACCATGCTCTTGCTCCTTGCAAACGGTGTATTTTCTTTAAAAATAAGATGATAGGCACTTTTTTCGACTTAGCACACCGACCTTCAACGAACTTGATTTAGCCATTTAGATCTTATATTGCCCATCAAAGAATTATTGATTTTTGCAGATTATACTTTTTATTGATTGAACGTTCAATCAATAAAAAGTATGATTAAAATGTTATGATGCTCTACATCGAGAAATGTTAGATAAAAACCCTATTTAGGGCGAATGGAAAAGCATGACAAAGCGTAGAGTAAAACCAGAGCATGTGCGACGTGAAGAAATTATCAATGCCGCATTTCATGTGATTTATGAAGTGGGATTGTCCAATACAACCATTGCACAAATTGCAAAAAAAGCTGAATTATCAACAGGTATTGTCAGTCACTATTTTGGTGATAAACAAGGATTAATCAATACCTGTATGCAAGAAATGCTCAACGTTTTGCGTCGAAAAACCGACCAGAATAAAGCTGAAGCAGATACGCATCCAGAAAGCCAGATTAAGGCAATTATTGATTCCAACTTTGATATCAGTCAGGTCAATAAACAAGCAATGCGTGTCTGGTTAGACTTTTGGTCTGCAAGTATGCATCTCCCTGAATTGGGACGCTTGCAACAAATTAACGACCAACGTCTATATTCAAACTTGAAGTTTCATTTCCTCAAGTTATTGAACAAAGAACAGGCAAGTATTGCTGCGCGTGGATTGGCAGCTTTGATTGACGGATTATGGTTACGTGGCAGTTTAGCCAGTCATGATGAATTTGACAGTGAACTGGCACGATCCATTGCTTATGATTATGTAAAAACGCAATTGCAATTTGCGCAAAAACCTTTGCAGGAGAGACAGAATGAGTGATTCACAAGTTCATCAATTGTATATCCATGGTCGCTATGTTGCCGCGACCAGTGGTAAAACATTTAATAGTATTAACCCTGCCAATGGTGAGGTGATTGCAACACTTCAGCAAGCATCACAACAAGATATTGAAACAGCTGTTCAAAGCGCACGACAAGGTCAGAAAATTTGGGCAGCCATGACGGCGATGGAACGTTCACGTATTTTACGCCGTGCTGTAGATATTCTTCGTGAGCGTAATGACCAGTTAGCGCACTTAGAAACACTGGATACAGGTAAAGCATATAGCGAAACGTCAACTGTTGATATTGTCACAGGGGCTGATGTTTTAGAATATTACGCAGGACTTGCCACTGCGATTCAAGGTGAACAAGTTCCCCTTCGTGATTCCAGCTTTTTTTATACCCGTCGTGAACCATTGGGTGTGGTTGCAGGCATTGGTGCTTGGAACTATCCAATTCAAATTGCACTTTGGAAATCTGCTCCTGCCCTTGCAGCCGGAAATGCTATGATTTTCAAACCAAGTGAAACTACCCCGCTTACAGCATTTAAACTTGCAGAAATCTATACGGAAGCAGGTCTGCCAGATGGCGTATTTAACGTTGTACAAGGTGCAGGTCGTGAAATTGGACAATGGCTGACTGAACACCCTGTGATTGAAAAAATTTCTTTTACAGGCGGTGTAGAAACAGGCAAGAAAGTCATGGCCAGTGCAGCAGGTTCAACCCTTAAAGAAGTCACAATGGAACTCGGTGGTAAATCACCATTGATCATTTGCGATGATGCCAATCTAGACCGTGCCGCCGACATTGCCATCATGGCGAATTTTTTTAGCTCAGGACAAGTATGTACCAATGGTACACGCGTCTTTGTGCCTAAATCTTTACTCGCTGACTTTGAAAAAGCGATTGTTGAACGTGTTAAGCGAATTCGCATTGGCGATCCAATGTCAGAAAACACCAACTTTGGTCCGCTCACCAGCTTTCCACATATGGAAAAGGTATTGTCTTTCATTGAGTCAGGCAAACAACAAGGTGCAAAACTGCTTATCGGTGGTGGGCGTGCGACTGAAGGTGATTTAGCCAAAGGGGCTTATGTATTACCGACTGTTTTTAGTCACTGTCAAGATGATATGCGCATTGTTGAAGAAGAAATTTTCGGACCTGTGATGAGCATTCTCAGTTATGACACTGAGGAAGAAGTCATTCGCCGTGCTAACGACACGACTTTTGGTCTTGCAGCGGGTATTGTGACTCAAGACATCACCCGAGCACACCGTATTATTCACCAAATCGAAGCAGGAATTTGCTGGATCAATACTTGGGGTGAATCTCCTGCAGAAATGCCAGTTGGCGGTTATAAGCAATCTGGTGTGGGTCGTGAAAATGGCTTGACTACACTCGCACATTACACACGCATTAAATCGATTCAAGTTGAATTAGGTGAGTACCAAAGCATTTTTTAATGCACTCACCCCTTCCCTCTCAATCCATCCTATGTGCCATGTCATCACTTGATTGCATTGGCACCTTTAAGAAATACAAAAAGGATAATTATGAATACTCAATCCTATGACTACATTATCATTGGCGCAGGATCTGCCGGAAATGTATTGGCTACTCGTTTGACTGAAGACAAAGATGTCACTGTTTTATTATTAGAAGCAGGCGGTCCTGACTATCGTTTAGATTTCCGTACCCAAATGCCTGCTGCCTTGGCATATCCATTACAAGGTCGTCGTTACAATTGGGCGTATTTAACCGACCCAGAACCCCATATGAACAATCGCCGTATGGAATGCGGTCGTGGTAAAGGTCTAGGTGGCTCTTCGTTGATTAACGGAATGTGCTACATCCGTGGTAATGCTATGGACCTAGATCAGTGGTCAACCCACAAAGGTCTGGAAGGCTGGACTTATGCGGATTGTTTGCCTTATTACAAAAAAGCCGAAACACGAGATATCGGTGGTAATGACTATCATGGTGACAACGGTCCAGTGTCTGTGGCTACGCCAAAAAATGGTAACAATGTACTGTTCCATGCCATGGTTGAAGCAGGCGTACAGGCAGGTTACCCACGTACTGATGATTTGAACGGCTATCAACAAGAAGGCTTTGGTCCAATGGACCGCACTGTAACACCAAAAGGTCGTCGTTCAAGTACAGCGCGTGGTTATTTGGATATGGCGAAAGGTCGACCAAACTTAACCATTGTCACCCATGCAACCACCAATAAAATTCTTTTTAACCAGAAACAAGCGGTCGGTGTAGAGTATATTCTGGGTGCTGACCAAGCCAATTTAAAACAAGCGCAAGCAAAACGGGAAGTTTTACTGTGTGCAGGTGCGATTGCTTCACCACAAATTTTGCAACGCTCAGGCGTAGGTCAAAGTACTTTCCTCAAATCAATGGATATTGCTGTGGTTCATGATTTGCCAGGTGTGGGTGAAAATCTACAAGACCATTTGGAAATGTACTTACAGTATAAGTGTAAGCAGCCTGTTTCTCTGTATCCAGCACTAAAATGGTTTAATCAACCTGCGATTGGTGCTGAATGGCTCTTTAATGGCACAGGCATTGGCGCAAGTAACCAGTTTGAAGCAGGCGGCTTTATCCGTAGCTCAGATGAGTTTGATTGGCCCAATATCCAATATCACTTCTTGCCTGTGGCGATTAACTACAATGGTAGTAATGCTGTTAAAGAACATGGCTTTCAAGCGCATGTCGGTTCCATGCGCTCACCGTCTCGTGGTCGAATCAAGCTCAATTCAAAAGATCCGTTTCAACATCCAAGTATTTTGTTCAACTATATGTCCACTGAACAAGACTGGCGTGAATTTAGAGATGCAATTCGCATTACTCGTGAAATCATGCAACAGCCTGCTTTGGATGCCTATCGAGGTGATGAAATCAGTCCTGGTAAGAAAGTACAAACCGATGCTGAGCTAGATGATTTCGTACGGAACCATGCAGAAACGGCTTATCACCCTTCTTGCAGTTGCAAAATGGGTGAAGATGAAATGGCCGTGGTGGATGGTCAAGGTCGAGTGCATGGCTTAGAAGGTTTACGTGTCGTAGATGCCTCGATCATGCCATTGATCATTACTGGAAACTTAAATGCAACCACCATTATGATCGCAGAAAAAATTGCAGATCAAATCCGTGGTCAAAAGTTACCACGATCTGAAGCGGGCTATTACAAGGCAGGAACAACGCCTGTACGCCAAGCACCTTTGCGTGCAATCCATTCATAGAGGTCTATATTGCGCCAGCTGAGTAAGCACTGAGCTGGCGCATTACACAAGGACGAATAAGATGAAAAAGCAACTATTATTTCTCATTCCTTGCAGCATATACGTTCAAGGCATCTATGCAGACGAATCGAGTACAGTCACGACATCACCGTATAGCGCGAATCTAACCATAGCAAGCCAATATATTTCACGTGGTTTCCAACAAACTTGGGGGAAACCTGCTGTACAAGGTGGCTTAGATTACAATCATAGCAATCGCTTTTTTGCAGGAACATGGGCATCTACAGTCAGTGATGATTTTATCCGAGATGCGACTGTCGAATGGGATGTATATAGCGGATATCGCCGTAGTTTCGGTGAGCTTACGCTAGGTACAAAAGTCGCGTATTACTATTACCCTGGTGCAAAAACTACAGCAGAAACGGCACATACCCGATTTAATTATGGTGAGATCATTCCTGAAATCAGTTATGGTCCATTCAGCTTGAAATATGCCATCACCTATACACAAGACTACTTTGGCAATAACTCTGACACCTTAGCCATTGGCAACAATCAACACTCTCGTGGCTCTGGATATCTAGACTTGAATTGGTATCAACCCATTACTCAAGGTTGGTCTGTAAATGCACACTATGGTCACCAACGTATTCGAAATTTTTCTGAGGCTAACTTTCAGGATGCAAGTTTGACCATCAGTAAACAATTGCCTTATCAGATTTCAAGCAGTTTGAGTTATAGCAAAGCCTGGGATAAAGATGGTTTCTATCAGAACTATAGTAACGGTAACCCAAATGCTAAAGTTTCTAATCCGATTGACTCAACCTTGACTTTTGCACTCACCAAAAGTTTTTAGTTTTCAGGCTCAATTCTCAGAGCTTAGTATGGCTATCCTATAAAAGGGACTAAAAACCTAAATATTTTTGAATTCAGTTCCCTCTTTAGCATGACTCATCCTCATGCTTTTTTTATTGATCTATAAGACTTCCCCTCCAGCACATACATAAAATGGCTAGCTCCACACCAACCAAAACCAATAAAAATTATTTTAATTACAACAGCTTAATAAAAACATTCTCCATTTATACTCTATGTGCTTGGTCTTTGTAAACCGATGATCTCACTATAATTTTTAAAATTTTCGATGATTTTATCGACAGTCTGACATATTTTGTGACGTGATATTCCCTATTTATTTTCAGGTTTTTTATCGTTTTTATGATTTAGCAATGTATTCCTGCGAACTTTTACTTTAAAATGCACCTACTATCTTTTCGTAATTCGTCACCACCTTGCGCCAAAGCAACTGTTTTATGCGTGGTAGCACGAATAAACATGCCTTTGAAAATTCGCGTGGCTAATAATCGTAATGACTCAAGCAACTCATCATCCTATGGAATCCATTTCCAACATCCGTGTATTGGATGAATGGCAAGAAGAAATTCCAGAGGATTTATACATTCCTCCTGCTGCATTCGAAATTCTGCTTGAACATTTCGAAGGACCACTCGACTTTTTAATTTATCTGATTCAGAAAAACGGTTTTGATCTTTTACAATTGGATATTGCTCCAATTGCAACGCAATATCTGTCTTATATGGACAATATGAAATCGCTTAACATTGAACTCACTGCGGACTACATGGTCATGGCAGCACTGTTAGCTGATTTAAAATCGCGCTTGTTGTTGCCAAAACCGAAAACAATTAATATCGAAAAAGATCCAAAACAAGATCTTATTGATCGTTTAGAAACTTATTTACGAATCAAACAAGCAGCTGAACGTTTAGGACAAATGCCTGTTTTAGACCGAGATACTTTTGCCAGTCATGTGGCAATTGGTGAAATTCCAAAAGTATATGAGGGCTATGATGTCAACATGTTAAAAGATGCCTTGTACTGCATTTTTAACCGCCCTGAACCAATTACCCATAAAATTGAACAAGAGCCTGTCCTGCTTGAAGAACGTATTGCTTATATTGAATATATGACCCAATCTGGTGGAGTACTCAGTTTTCAAGAATTGCTTAAGCCAAACCAAGGTCGTATGGGCATGGTGGTAACTTTCATGGCAATCTTAGAGCTGACGCGTCAGCAAAAAGTTCAAATTATTTCATCTGGTGTCGAAGCTCCTCTTTCCATTCAAGGTGCAAACGCATGACCATAGATCAAAATAATGTATTTAATGTTGATGAATTACATCATGAAGTTTTGATGCAACTTGAAGCGATTATCTTTGCCAGTGACGCCCCTGTCTCTCTAGCACGTTTAAAAGAAGCATTTCAAAATCAGTACTCTAAACAGCAGTTGCAACAGTATTTACAACAACTGTCTGTTTTACAACATGGTCGTTCTATTGAGCTGATTGAAACCGCTCAAGGTTATCGTTTTCAAGTTCGTGCTAAATATCGCAATATGATTGCACAAGTTTGGCCTGATCGACCAACCAGATTATCGCCATCACTGTTAGAAACTGTTGCAGTGATTGCTTATCATCAGCCTGTAACCCGCGCTGATATTGAGCAAATACGAGGAGTGACAAATAATAGTCAAATACTCAGGACTTTATTTGATTGGAACTGGATTAAAGAATCTGGTTACCGTGAGCTCCCAGGAAGACCCGCGTTGTTGGTAACGACGCCACAATTTTTAAATGCCTTTGGTCTAGTGTCTTTGGATCAATTGCCTCCCCTACAGGACGCCAAGGAAGCTTTTATGGCTTTGGATGCGCAAGCGCCAAAGTCTTAAATAGGTGCACTGTTGATGATTATTTCTAAGGTTATGCTGTCATGAGTGAAAAATTGCAAAAGGTACTCGCACGAGTTGGTCTGGGCTCTCGCCGTTATATGGAAGAGGTCATTGCCGCTGGTCGTGTAAGTGTCAACGGGCAGGTTGCTCAAGTGGGTGAACGTATCGAACCAGGTGATGAGCTTCGCATCGATGGTCGTAAGGTTCAGTTCCAAATTGAAGACGAAATCCGTCGTCGTGTATTGATTTACTACAAACCAGAAGGTGAAATCTGCTCACGTAATGATCCAGAGTCTCGCCCGACCGTGTTTGATCATTTACCGCCAATTGCCAACGACCGTTGGGTCATGGTAGGTCGTTTAGACATTAACTCTACCGGTTTATTGCTTTTCACAAACGATGGTGAACTTGCCAATCGTTTAATGCATCCCTCAAATGAAATCGAACGTGAATATGCTGTTCGTGTCATGGGAGAAGTCACGCCTCAACTTAAAAACAACATGACAAATGGCGTTGTTTTAGATGATGGTCCAGCTAAATTTGAATCTTTCTCTGAAATTGGTGGTGAAGGGATCAATCGCTGGTACCAAGTCGTTGTAAAAGAAGGTCGTAACCGTGAGGTTCGCCGTATTTTTGAATCACAAGGTTTAAAAGTAAGTCGCTTGCTACGTACACGTTACGGTACTGTGATTTTGCCTCGTGAACTTCGTACAGGTCGTTGGATGGAACTGGATAAAACTGATATTGATAATTTAACCAAAGCGGTTGAACTAAAACCACGTCAAGGTACGGGTCTATTTGGTATGGCAAAACGCCGTACAGAACGTATGCAAGACAAACCAATGGCTGCACGTCGTGGCGGTTTCCTTCGTCAGCAACGTCGTGACAATGAAGGTGAGCAACAAACTAACCATAATGAACAACGCGACTATAAAGCGGGTTCAAATCAATATGGTCAAAACCGCAGTGAAAATCGTGCTGATCAACGTAATGAACGTTCTGAAAACCGTTTTAATAAAGCGCGTTCTGGTGGCAACCATTACAATCAAGATCGTGCAGATAATCGTGGCAACAGCTTTAACAGCAACCGCTCTGAAAACCGCTATGGTTCACCACAAAATCGTAACCGCTCAGATGAACGTTACAGCAATGATCGTCGTGATTATTCAGACCGTCAAGAACGTAGTGAACAACCTGAAAAGAAAAAACCTTTTGTAGTGAATAAAGGTTTTAAAAAGTTTTAAGTCATACATAGACTGAACGCTAAAAAGCCACTCGATTGAGTGGCTTTTTGATGTGCATCGGATCAGAACAGTTACTCAACAACAGCTTTTGGAATGGCACTCAACAAGCGTTTGGTATACTCATGTTTAGGTGACTGATACAGTTCATCAGAATTGGCAATTTCGACAATATCACCATGATTCATCACCATGATTTGATCAGAAATATATTTCACTACAGATAGATCATGTGAAATAAAAATATAGCTCAATCCAAACTCATCTTGTAAATCCTGAAGTAAATTTAACACCTGAGCTTGAACAGATACATCCAATGCAGATACTGACTCATCACAAATTAAAATTTCAGGCTTTAAGGTTAAACAACGAGCAATTGCAATCCGTTGACGCTGACCACCCGAAAACTCGTGTGGATAACGATCAAAAGCCTGTACAGGTAAGCTGACTTTCTCCAATAAGGCTAAAGCAAACTGTTTGCGCTCTACATCGTTTGCACCAATGCGATGAATCTGCATCGGTTCCATCAAGATCTGTCCAACCGTAAAACGTGGGTTCAGTGAAGCATATGGGTTTTGGAAAATAATCTGAATTTTACGTTGATATTGGGTGAATTCTTTTTCAGACATTGCCAAAATATCTTTACCTTGAAATAATGCCTGCCCGCCTGTAGCCTGTTGTAGACGCATCAGCAATAAGCCAATCGTGGTTTTACCAGAACCTGACTCACCGACCAAGCCTAATGTCTTTCCTTTTGCCAATTGAAAAGATGCACCTTTTACCGCTTGATATTCCTCTTTTCCAAAGAACCCTTTACTGCTAAAAAATGATTTTTTTAAGCCTTTGACTTCTAGGATGATTTCCTCACCACCGACTAAACCACGTGTTCTTTCTGGTATTTTTGTTTTTGCTAAATCTCCGCCTTCGACCCAATGCCCTTCTTGTTGTTTAAGAAAGTCACTGATGACAGGTAAACGATAAGGACGTTGTGATAATGTTGGTCGGCATAACAATAAAGCTTTGGTATATGGATCTTTGGGATGTTCTAGCACCTCGTTGGCTAAACCTTGCTCACGAATTTCACCATGACGCATCACAATGACTTGATCAGCAATTTCATTCACCAAAGCCAAATCATGAGTAATAAATAGCATCGACATTTGGCGGCGTTTACGCAAAGCCTCTAACAAATCTAAGATTTGTTTTTGAATCGTAACATCTAATGCTGTGGTGGGTTCATCAGCGATCAGTAATTTCGGTTCACAGGCAATTGCCATTGCAATCATGACCCGTTGCTGCTGACCACCTGAAAGCTGATTGGGATATGCATCAATCTTGGTTTCTGGTGATGGGATCCCCACTTCAGTGAGTAACGCAAGTGCACGTTGTCGCGCTTGTTTTCGTCCCATGTTTAAGTGAATACGTAGAATTTCAGCAATTTGATCACCGACAGTAAAGACAGGATTAAGCGATGACATCGGTTCCTGAAAAATCATGGCAATATCTTTACCACAAATCTTACGCATTTGTTTGGTTGTCAAACCCAGTAAATCTTGACCTTCAAACATAATTTTACTTTTTTCACCGATACGAGACTGATCTTTGGGTAATAGTCCCATTGTTGCCAAAGACGTCACAGACTTACCACTGCCAGACTCACCCACCAATGCCACGGTGGTATTGGCAGGAATCTGAAAAGAAATGCCTTTTACAGTTTCAATGAATTGCTTATTTTCCCCCTTAAAACTCACACTCAGATCTTGAACACTGAGCAATACAGGAGGTGTCACATATTGTTCTGACATTGATGTGCTCCTTATTTTAATTTCGGGTCTAGTGCATCACGTAATGCATCTGTAAACATTGAAAATGCCGTGACGAGTACTGCCATTGCGACTGATGCAGCAACCAATTGCCACCATTTACCCAGTATGAGCTCGCTTTGTGCTTCATTTAGCATACTGCCCCATGACACAACCCCTACAGGAACACCAAAGCCAAGGAAACTTAAAATCACTTCTGATTTAATAAATCCAACCACTAAAATTGACATTTGAACCAGTGCAATATGACTGACATTGGGAAAGATATGCACAAACATTCGTCTCAGGTGGCTCACCCCAATAGCTTTAGCCGCAAGCACATATTCACGTGAGGTATGCTTCATATATTCAGCACGAATTAAACGAAACACACCTGTCCAACCAGTTAAACCTAAAATCAAAACGATAGACAAAATTCCTTTTTGTTGTAATACAGCTGCTATCGCCAAAACCAGTAATAAATAGGGAATAGAGGTAAAAATGCTATAAAACCAGTTTAGAACGTCATCGACCCATCCACCAAAATAGCCTGCAATCGCCCCAAGAAAAGTACCAATCACCACAGCAAGCAATGCAGAAACCAACCCTACAACAATCGAGGTTTCAGCGCCTTTAATGGTCTTTAATAAAACATCCTGTCCCCATTTATCAGCACCAAAAGGCAAAGTTTTTTTCAACTCGCTTTGCTGATCGAGCAAATGTCCACCCAACTGCTGATCAATGACCTTCATATCCTCAGCGAGTGGATCTTGAACACCATAATAATCCACTGCACCACCTGAAGCCTGCTCAGTGGCAATTTGAGCATTTAATTCTTTGATAACATCTTTTAAAGGATCAACAGGATTTTCAGGTAAAGCTGCTGTATTTGCTGTCTTTTGAGCAGCATTTTGTAGTGTTTGATCTGCTCCCATAAAGGTAGGAGGTGCATAACTTTCGGCAACCTCTTTGTTCCAGTTAGAAGCGATGACACCTGTCATGGATAAAATCAAGATGATGAAATAACAGAACAATACCCCTAACGACACCATGGCGACACGATCAGCTTTTAATCGTCGCATAGCCAAGCGCCATAACCCCGGAGAAGCTTGCTGTTGTGTTTCTACTTTTTTAGATAAAATTCCAAGCATCATCCCACCTACTTCAACTGTACGCGTGGATCAACCACTTTATAAATCAAATCAGCGATGAGATTAAAAATCATGGTTGCGGCTGCGACATACACAGTAATGGCTTTAATCACAGGAAAATCACTACGCTCAACTGCAATGATGATTTCACGCCCGATCCCTGGAATCCCAAAAAAACGCTCAATTAAGAATGCACCGATTAATAAACCAGGCAGACTTGCCATCACATCAGTGATAATCGGAATTGAAGCATTACGAAGCACATGAATCCCCAAGATACGTCCTTCCCCTACGCCTTTTGCACGAGCAGTTCTGACATAATCCTGATTGACTTCATCCAAAATAAAGCTGCGATAAAGCCGTAATGTAGGCGCAATACTGACCACTAACATGATTAAAATTGGCAATAAGGCATACTCAAATAAATTCCCCGTCAGACTGTCACTCCATCCTTGCACAGGGAACCAACCAAGCTGATAAGCAAGACTGTATTGAAATACAATGATATAGACCAATATACTGATCGACATACCGATGGTACACAACAGCATCACCATGCGATCTGTTAAAGAACCACGGACCGATGCAACAGCCAACGCCAAAATGATTGAAATCACAGTTTGTAAGATCGTCAATGGAATAATGATGGTGAGTGATGGTCCTAGACGGGTCAAAATAATATTTGAAACAGACTCCCCGGTACTCCAACTAAAACCATAATCAAAAGTGATAATTTGTTTAATAAAAATCCAAAGTTGAATGTAATAGGGTTGGTCAACGCCCAATTGCTGGCGAATATTTGCAATTTGTTCTGGATTCGCCATTTTGCCTGCAAGGATATATGCAGGATCGCCCCCGACCCAATTAAATAAAAAGAAAATCAGCAACACAACTCCCAACATGGTAGGAATCATTTGCCATATACGACGTATGATATATGCCAACATAGTTCTTATTCCCTTTAGTTACGTTGTCCCGTAATTTCTTGAAAGAATGCCTTGTTATCTGGTGCTCTGCCTAAGAAATCGACCACCAATTGTTCAGCTTTCTTCTGCCCACCTTGCGACAAGATTGTCTTCCGATAACGTGCACCAACTTCAGGATTATTTAAGTTATCGCCAAATGCTGAAAGCATGTCTAAGGCCAAGACTTCAGACCACATATAACCGTAATAGCCGACTTGATAGCCTCCCATAATATGACCAAACTGACCTGGGAATTCTGTCGTAGGCACATAGCCTAGAGCCGTTTGAGCTTCTAGATTTTTCCAGACGTCCATGGGTTGGGTTTTTAATGCATTGGCAGTATGTAGTGCCATATCATATTGCGCATACAAGGTCTGACGAGAATAGAACAAACCACGTCCATAGTTTTTAACCGCTTTGAGTTTTGCAATCAGTTCATCATCAATGCGTGGACATGCAGGCTTACAATAATCCGCCAAGGTAGAAAGCGTTTCTTTACGACGTGCCCATTCCTCATACATTTGGGAAGGTGCTTCCACAAAGTCACGCTCTACAGAAGTCCCTGATTGCGAGGCATAACGCGTATTTGAAAGAATTCCATGTAAAGCGTGACCAAACTCATGGACAAATGTTTCCAGTTCATCACTGTTTAAGCCTTTACGATTAAAGTTGGTGACCAAAGCAGAAATGGGCTTACGCTGGGTCAGTGTACTTCCGCCTCTCACTCCCCAAACCGCAGCGTGACCATATTTACCTTCACGTGGAAACTTATCCATATACAGACCACCTAAAAGTTGACCTGTCTGCTTATCGATTACATCGTAGTACTCAACTTCATCTTGCCAAACATCGACTTTAGCAGGCTTAAACTCGATTCCATATAACTGAGATGAAATGGCAAATAACCAGTCTTGCGACGCTTGGGTTGGAAAATACTCACGCATTTTTTCTTGGTCAATTTTGTACTTATCTTGGCGTAATTTTTCACTCCAATATGCTTCACTCCAGCGATTAATTTCAGCTTTTTCCACAGGAATGTTCAACGTTTTGGCTTTGAATTCACGGAGAGTCTGTACTTCTTTTTGTTCTAATGGTGCAACGGTATTGTGCACGTCTTTGAGGAACTTATTGACTGTTTCAGGATTTTGCGCCATGCGGTTTTTCAATGCCCAATCGGCATAGCTGGTTTTACCAAAGAGTTGTGCCAACTCATAACGCAGATCAATGGCTTGTTTAAGCAGGACTAAATTCTTTTCAGTTCCGCGACGTGTATAAGCAATTTGATAACGTTTACGCGCATCATCGCTGTCTGCCAACTCCATAAATGGACGATATTCGGGATAGTCAAATCCCAATAAATAGTTACCCTTTTCATTTTTCTTTAAATTGGCGATATAACTTTCGGGTAAACCTTTTAGCTCGGCAGGTGTGAATTCTAATTTTTCTGGATTATCACGAATATTACGCGCATATTCTTGTTGGATCTTGGTCAACTCATCCAAAATGACCTTTAAACGGGCTTGTTTTTCTGCGGAGAGCTGAACACCAGTATCTTCAAAACCATCTAAAATATCTTGGCGATATTTACTGTCAATCTCATTATTGGCTTTGGTTTTTTTAATCTGCTGATATAACTTGGCATCTTGATAAACTTCAGTCTGGAATTGGCTAATTTTAACCTCACAATCCTCAGCAGCTTTGCGTAATGCTGCATCTGGATCGACATTGCTCATCAAATTGATCGGTCCATAAAAATCTTCAAACTCAGCAAAAATTTGATCCCACTTTGCCAACACATTACCAGCAGGCGCATTATTTTTTAATTTGATTTTGGCAAATTCAGCAAGTTTACTTTTTACATCAGCAATTTTTGCATCACATTGGGCTGGAATGTCTTTCGCTTGAAACTTCGGTAAAGTACTCCGTTCCGATTGTGCATATGCCCACTGTCCTAAACCTATTGATAACATACATAACGCACAGAGCTTAAATCGCTTCATTTTCATCTTTAACTCCAATCTTCAATTTATTTTTCAAAATTTAATCTGTTTATTTTTTCAACCACTGCAATAAATTACTTTTTCATATCAAAATACATCCATTCTGATGGAAGAATAGGATGCTTTTTAAATCCAATCACACGCGGTTGCGCCAAAGCATTTCGATAACGTGTTGATGCCATTTGTACAGGCATATAAACTTCTAATATTCTTGCCATTTTGCGATAGAGTGCATCGCGTTCAGGACCCGGCTTTAACTTTTGGGTTTGTTCATAGAGGCGGTCATATTCAGGAATTTTCATACAGGCATTGTTGGTCGCATGAATATTTTTGCTGTAGAACAATTGCATAAAGTTGTCAGCATCAGGATAGTCAGCAACCCAAGCAGAACCTTTAAACATGGTTTTACATTGCTTTTCAGCTTTTAGACCTTCTGCAAAAGGTAAGGATTTGGTGGTCATTTTGACTTTAATATTGTCTAACGTTTTTTTCCAAAATTCGGCACTCTGCTGACTACGCGCACTCCCCCCATAAACTGCTAATTCGATCACCAACGGCTTACCATCGGGCAAAGTTCGCCAACCATCTGCCCCCACCTTATAGTGATAACGATCAAGAAGTAAATTGGCTGCTTTGACTGAATAAGGGATACTGGTTTTGTAATTTGGATCATGCCCCACTACCCCATAAGGGACAGGGAATTGTAATCTTTGTGCATCCCCTTTCATTAAAATTTTAATTTGGTTATCTGGGGAATACGCCATTGCCATGGCACGACGTAAAGCAATTTTTTCTTTACTTAAACCACCAACAACAGGATTCTGCATATTCCAGTAATAATAATCAATCGAAGGATCGACAATTCGAGAAAGTTGAATGCCTTTTTTCGCCAGTTCAGGCTTGAGCTGACCATCCTGAATCGCTTGAACAGTTAAATCACCATCAAGGACGAATAAGTCTGTTTCATCTTTGCTAAACGATAACCAGCGTGATTGCGCTTCTTCCATCACTTGAATATCAACCACACCGATTTGCGGCATCTTTTTGCCTTTCATCGCATCGACAATTTTCTGATCTTCGGGTGTTGAAGCTTTGAAATCCCAAACATAGCCACGATAGTCAGGATTTGCTTTTAAAATAATACGTGAGCCAGGAATCCACTTGGTCAAAATATAAGGACCTGTACCTACAGGATGAGCCATAGCAAAACCGGATTTATCGCGATAATGTTCAATTACTTCCCGAGCCACCGCACCTGCTGGCTGATGTGCCAAGAGCATTGGAAAGTTTTGATCAGGCTGTTTTAACTTAATCACCAAAGTATAACGATCTGTTGCCTGAAGCCCTGCAACAGGTTGATCATAATCAAACTTCCCTGTTTTTTTGGCTTGATCAAGGAGTTTATCTATACCCACGATCTTGTCATCCAACAACCAACTATTGGGTGAATGTAAACCTGGATCTAATAAACGTTTATAAGAATAAACATAATCTTGTGCAGTTAACTCTCGCGCCTTACCTTTAAACACTGGATCTTTTGCAAAATAGATACCTTTTTTAATTTTAAAGGTATAGGTCAACCCATCCGCACTCACTTCAGGCAATGCTACAGCAGTACGCGGGACTAATTTGGCAGGTGATGCTAGATAATCATAGGTATATAAGCCTTCAAAGATTGAATTATGCACATGTGCAGAATACAAATCTTGTGTTCCAGCTGGATCAAATCCCGTTTCCGCAACGGGAAAAACATAACGTAAAACCTTATTTGGATCTGCTGGATTTTTGGCAAAAACATTCATCGTGCCTGTAAGCATCATACTGCCCAACAATACACTTAACCCAATCTGTTTAAGTTTCCTATTTAAATTATCCTTCATCATTTCCTTCAACTTTATCAGTTATTTTTTGATTGACTGTACATCAAGATATTGCCAAACGGTATTCATCATTGGGTGCGCTTTATAGCCTTGAACTTGTGGTTGCAATAACCAATTACGAATTCGGGTGGTATGTATAATCCAAGGATTATCGGCTTCAATCTGACGACTGATTTTTTCATAAAAAGGCTGTCGTTGTTGTGGTGGTAAGGTTAAGGCTTGCTGATAAAGTGAATCGTAAGCTTTAGATTGATAACAACTTAAATTGCCTTTTCCTGAATTAGGACCATAAAGCAACTGAGCAAAATTTTCGCCTTCAGGGAAATCAGCAATCCACGCACCACCCCAAATCATATGCTTACATTGCATGGCTTCTTTTAAATTATCAGCAAAGTTACTGACTTTAAATTCAACACGCACCCCAATCGCGTCCAAATTTTTCTTCCATAACTCAGAATGAATGACTGAACTGGAACTATTTTCCGTATTGTATTTCAATGTCAATGGCTGCCCATTGGGTAAAGTTCGGTATCCATCCTTGGCTTTTTTATAGCCAAATCGATCCAGTAGTTTGTTCGCCAATAGAGGATTATAAGCCACGCTACTGCGATATTGGGCATTATGCCCTTGTACACCATCTGGCACGAGCATTTCAGCTCGGACAGGTTGTCCCTTATAAAGCTGCTTAATTGCTTCTTCTTGGTTATATGCCAAGGTAATCGCTCGACGCAAGGCGATTTTATCTAAACTATAGCCACCCACAATTGGATCTTTCATGTTGAACATGGTGTAAGTAATTTCTGGATCTTTATTGGGAAAGTGCTGAATACCTTGTTTCTTTAATTCAGGTTTTAATTGTGTACCATTGAGTGCCTGTGGAACAGCATTAGAGGTTAATTTATCAAAGTCCAATTGCCCAGATTTAAACGCTAACCATCTGGATTGCTCCTCCTCAATAATACTGACCACAACCTTACCGACTTGGGGCATTTTTTTGCCTGTCATTTCCTTGACCAACTGATTATCCCAAGCTGTTCCTGTAGATTTATAATTCCAGATAAAACCACGATAGTCAGGATTTGCCACTAATTCAATTTTACTACGTGGCACATATTTACTGAGTTGATAGGGTCCAGTACCTACGGGATGTTGCGCTATACGATCTCCATAAAACTCAACAACTTCTCGTGCTGTTCCGCTAAAAGTGACATAAGCTAAAATATATGGAAAATTATAGTCAGGACGGGTAAGGGTAAATTGCAATGTATATTTATCTAAAGCTTTAAGCCCTGCAATCGGTGCATCATAATCAAACTTTCCGGTCTTTTTTGCCTGAGCAACAACAGATGCTAAACCTTGAATCTTACCATCGATAAAAGAGTAAGTTGGAGAGTGATTTTTCGGATCACTGATACGCTGTATTGAGTAAATATAATCCTGCGCAGTCAATTCACGTCGTTTTCCCTTAAATGCAGGATCTTCAGTGAAATAAATTCCAGGCTGAATTTTAAAGGTATAAACCTTACCCTCTTGTTCTATTTTTGGTAAGGACTGTGCTGTATTGGGCACGAGTACCACTGGTCGAGCCAAATAATCATATTTTAACAAAGGCTCAAATATCGCTTCTGCGATATTGCCGCTGTAGTAATTATAGGTTTTAACCATATCAAAACCATCATCTGGCGCTTCAAAGGCCAAATTCAAAATTTTATTGGGTTGCGCAGGAGTTTTCGCAATGGCGAGTTCCCCACAACCGATTGCATAAGCACACAACGCAATACGTAAAAGCTTAGATTCCAAATTCATACCTATGTATTTTTATAAGAGTAGCAAACCTTGAAAAGCGCCTCAGCTCTGAATCAGATCATATGAAACAGTATGCTAACGGTACGATCATCCTGTACATTACCGCTTTGGTACGAAACCAAATATCAAATTAACAATAGTGAAAAACTGCACAAGATAACAGCCCTAAATCGAAAGCGAATTTCATGCCACCCATAATCAACGTTGTAAATTTTGTTTATTTTTACCGCAATAAATCGACAATTATTAAAGATTTATCAAAGTTCGACATATACTAATTTGTACGATAACTGATATAAATATTAAATTCGTATAACCTTTATCAAAATGACTTATATTGCACAATTTAAGCACACCAGTGTTCCAAAATTGCTCACTTATTTTATCAAACACTTTAAAATAATTAATAAATATATGATTATTATAAAATAATATAAAAATTTAAATCATAATAAATTTATATAATACTCATAACTTATATTAAACATTTGATTTTAAAAACATTGCTTAAACATAATCACCATAAAACAACACCTTTAATTACAATCTTTTCATCTTTCCTTAATATTTTTTAAAAATTATATTTTTTCAATCAAGCCACGGAAGAATAAGATAATTAGACACTAGTAACGTAATTTATTAGCAATTTTTTGTATATTTTTACAACATATAATTAGATAGTTGGCACTTGTATTGCTAGAAAGCATTGCAGCAATATCGCTAAGTACAAAAAAAAACGGATGTCTGAAAATATGAAAATGAACAAAGAGTTTCGTTCTTTGGAATCGCCAATAATAGGGAAAAATATTCTTAAATTAAGCATACTTAGTTTAAGTTTGATGTACCTCTCTGTAGCAAAAGCAGCGGAAAATGAAGAAAGCCCTCAAACAACCAAAGTGGCAAAAGTGACGGTCACAGGCTCTTCGATCAAAGGGGTTGCTGCCCAAAGTGCGTCCCCCATTACAATTATTAAAGGAGATGATTTAGCGAAACAAGGGGTCACCACAGTTGAAGAAGCGTTGACCAAAGTCAGTTCAAACCAAGCAGGATTTTCAACTTCACAAAACGTCGGAGCAAGTAATACAGAGGGTTCTTCTGCCAACCTTCGTGGTTTAGGAACAGATAAAACATTGGTATTACTCAATGGTCGTCGTTTGGCTTATAGCCCTTTCAGCACATCCACCACCAATCTTAATATTATTCCAATGGCAATGGTGGAGCGTATAGAGATTCTCCGTGATGGTGCTTCCGCCGTGTATGGCGCAGATGCAATAGGAGGTGTAATTAATTTCATTACAAAAAAATCCTTTGAAGGACTCAATATTAGTGTTGGTGCTACTCAACCTGAAGCCAGTGGTGGAGATAAACAAGACATTTCTATTTTTGGGGGATATGGTAATTTAGACGAACAAGGCTTTAACGTTTACGGCGTAGTTGATTATCGTAGAGCCAATAATATCATGGCGAAAGACCGTAAAATCAGTCGTCGCGGGGGCGTAATCCCTGAACTGGGACTAGATGCCAGTTCAGCAAATGCCTTTCCTGCAAACTTTTTTGAGCCAAAATCCAATATTCTTGCAAACCCATATGGCAATACAAATTGTAATAACACACCCAATGTTATTGCAGATGGGGGCTTATGCTATTTGAACACGCAAGCACTGATTGGCATTACCCCAGAAGTTGAAACAATTTCAGCACTTGGTCGAGGTACATTTAAACTTTCAGATCAATTTAATTTAATTGGGGAGTATATTTTTTCTCGCAATGAAGTGACAACTTCGATTGCCCCTGATGTATACAGTCGTTCTGTAACACTCCCAAGTACAAGTCAATATTATCCAGGCAAAGGAATCACCCCAGAAGTGAGTGGCTTGAATGATGCAGATTTACAACTTTATCTGCGTTCACAAGGTGGCAATCGCTCTGGCAAAACAACCAATGACTCTCACCGAGCTTTTGCTGGAATTGAAGGTGAAGCTTATGGATGGGATATCAATGCAGGTTTAACTTATGCAAAAAGCGAGGCAACAGACAGCTTTAATGCTGGTTATCTTAACCAAAGTAAAGTTCAAGCTGCATTAAATGATGGTTCGCTCAATCCATTTGGTCCCTCAGCAGATGCCAATATTTGGAAATCATTTGAAGTCAACGGAGATACCAACAAAGCCAGTTTAGATTCAACTTCTGTTGATGTCACTGTATCTCGCCCCATCTACAGCTTACCTGCTGGTGATGTTGGCTTTGCTTTAGGTGGAAGTTTTACCAAACAAAATTGGGATCAAAAAATTAATGCTGAAATTGTTAGACAAGTGCCTGGAAGTGGAATAGATCCAGACAAACCTGTGAGTAAAGGTGATCGTGATATTTCAGCCGTATTCACTGAATTACATATTCCGATTTTAGCCAATTTAGAGGCGCAACTTGCCGCTCGCTATGATGATTACAGTGACTTTGGGGATACTTTCAATCCTAAAGTAGCGCTGCGCTGGGAACCTTTAAAACAATTAATGTTCCGCACATCCTATAGCACAGGCTTCCGTGCACCAAGTTTATACGACATCAATGCACCTCAAAGCCAGACCTACACAGGCTCAAGATACAATGATCCTGTACTTTGCCCAGGTGGAGTTGCAAGTTCACCACAATATCAAACAGAATGTAATGTCCAATTTAAGCGTATGCAAGGTGGAAACCCAGATTTAAAAGCTGAAGAATCAACATCATATACAGCTGGCGTGGTATTTGAACCGATCAAAAACCTTGTATTCACAGCAGATTATTACAACATCAAAGTTGATAATCTAATCGATGCCATTACAGATTCAATTGTTTTCGCAGATCCAAATAAATATGCAAGTCTTTTTGTCCGTGACGCAGATGGTCGTATCAAATATGTCAGTACCACTTTGATCAATATGGGAGGGATCAAAACTCAAGGGGTTGATTTAAGTTTGAATTATCTTACACCTGTGACCAAAACTGGACGATTTGGGTTTGGTATTGACGGAACCTATGTCATCAAATATGACAAACAAGAAGAAAAAGGCGGTGAATGGATCGGTCGTGTAGGGAGCTATTACAATCAACAAGTGTATACACGCTGGAAACATGTTGCCAATGTAAATTGGAGCTACGACAACTGGAAAATGATCTTTGAACAACAATTTAGCCGTGGCTATAAAGACTCAAATACAACGGGTGAAGCAAAATACGACCAACATCGTGTAAGCGATTACACCCTCTACAACATCGCAGGTACTTATAGTGGATTTAAGAATCTTGAACTCACTGCAGGAATCAAAAATATTTTTGATCAAGATCCACCTGCCTCGAACGTTACAGATAACTTTCAATATGGCTATGACTCAAGTTATGCCGATCCAACAGGTCGTGCATATTACTTAAGAGCGACCTATAAGTTCTAACTGAGTATTTCACAAACAGCAGCCCAATTTCTTCTGTTGTTTGTGAAAGTAAATCGTTCACATCGTCAAACAAAAAATTGAACACAATTTTTATATAGCCTCTTTTGCGCTATTTATTGTTTGTCTCTCATTTCAGGAGTCGCAATGGGCAAGAATTTTTCAGAATTAGAAAATAATTCTGCCAAACGCCTGATTGGTATTGGAGCTGTAATTCTTCTGCATCTGATCATCCTTTATGGACTGATTACAGGATTGTCTAAGCATGTGGAAAAGCCGACTAATGAGCCAGTTGAATTACTCATCATTCAGGACAAAAAGCCTGAACCAGAAAAACCAAAACCTATTGAAAAACCACCTGAGCTTCCAAAGTTAGTGGAGAAAGTATTAAAAACACCCGATCCAAAGCCTCGTGAAAAACAGGTGCAAAAAACCAATCCAGATTCGAAACCTCAGGAAAAACCAACTGAAAAGCCAACACAGAAAACATCTGAAAGCCCAGAGTCTACACCAACCCAAAAAACAGAGTCAGAGCAGAAATCTGATCCTACGCCAAAATCCAAACCTGCTGGTGAAACACATGGTGTTTCTCGTGGTGAAGCGGGCTGTAAAAAGCCTGATTATCCAAGGGAGTCTTTACAGAATGAAGAACAAGGTGAAGTTCTTATTTCAGTCTTTGTTGGTGCTGATGGCAAAGTTAAAGAAGCCAAAGTTAAAAAATCGAGTGGTAGTAAAGCTTTAGATAGAGCAGCTTCAAAAGCTTTCAGTTTATGTACTTTCAAACCTGCCTTGAAAAATGGTGAACCTCAAGATTCTTGGTATGACATTCCCTATGAATTTGTAATGAATTAATTAAAAAATTGGAGATCCTGAATGAATAAAATGATGAAAACTGTCCGACTTTTTGCATTAACAAGTGTTTTAGCAGGTACGAGTGTACTGCCTATTTCTAGCGTATTTGCAGAAGAAACAGTTACAGCAACAGCAGTTCAAACTACTGAAAATGCCAATAATAGTGCCCACACCCCACCACCTCAACCTGCTACAAGTCAAGCTGTTCACAATCCTTATGGCTTAGAAGCGTTATGGCGTGAAGGCGATATCGTTGCTAAATCGACCTTATTTATCTTGGTGCTGATGTCGATTGGTACATGGTACATCATGGTGACCAAGTTTATCCAACAAGCCAAGATCAAACGTCAGGGAAAAGAAGTTGAAGCTAAATTTTGGGATGCAGCTTCGATTGACCATGCAACAGAAACATTAAATGAAACAAGTGCATACCGTTTTATTGCAGAAAAAGGGATTCATTCAACAAAAAAACATGGAGGTAATTTACTAGAGCGTATTGATTTCAACACTTGGGTCACGATTTCGATTCAACGTGCCATAGATAAAATCCAAAGTCATTTAAGTGGTGGCTTGGCATTCTTGGCGACAGTAGGTTCAACTGCTCCTTTTGTGGGGTTATTTGGGACGGTTTGGGGAATTTATCATGCCTTGACCGCAATCGGAATTTCAGGACAGGCATCAATTGATAAAGTTGCTGGTCCTGTGGGCGAAGCCTTAATCATGACTGCAATCGGTCTTGCTGTCGCAGTACCTGCCGTACTCGGCTATAACTGGCTCACTCGACGTAACAAAGCAGTTTTGGACAATGTTCGTACTTTTGGTTCTGATCTGCACACAGTGTTATTGAGTGGTGAAATCAAAAATACCGATGATCTTAAATAATATAAACAATAATACGAGGTATTTAGCATGGGAATGAGCGTAAATTCAGAGGGCGATGAAGATGATGTAATTTCAGCCATCAATACCACACCATTGGTTGATATTATGTTGGTCTTGCTGATTATCTTTTTAATTACTGTGCCGGTTGCCATACATACAGTGCCAGTCAAATTACCTGAGGAAAAAAATACGCCTTATGTGACCAAACCTATCAATATCCAAATTGCAGTCAACAAAGCAGGTGATATTTTTTGGAACGAAAAATATATAGCAGATAAAACTACCTTGATCAGTCGTTTACAGGTGGAAGCTCAGAAACGCCCTCAGCCTGAGGTACACATCCGGGGAGATCAAGTCACCAAATTTGAGGCAATTGATGAAGTCATTAGTGCGACCAAGCAGGCAGGTATTGGCAAAATTGCCTTTGTGACCACTCCTGTTGCGGCACCATGATCAAATAAGAGGAATATTTTATGGCGATGAATGTTGGTTCAAATAAAGATGATGATGTCATGTTGGATGTCAATATGACACCGCTTATCGATGTCATGCTGGTCTTGCTCATCATGTTCATTATTACTATCCCAATCCCTAATAACGCGATTAATATTAATTTACCTAATGGCAATCCTCCACCCAATCAAGATCAACCACTAGAGCCAATCAATTTGAGAATTGATCCACAAGGTAAAATTTTTTGGAATAATCAAGAGGTGGAAAACAAACAAGCGTTGGAAGTTTTATTGGCAAGTGTTGCGCAAAAATCTGATCAAGATCAGATCAAAGTACAACCTGACCAATTCACTGAATATAAAGATGTCGCGATGGTTATGGCAGCAGCACAACGCTTAAATGTGAAAAAAATTGCCATTGTAGCAAATCATTAAATCGTAAACTCAAACTGAATCACGCATAGATCAATCTATGAGTGATTCTAAAGCTACTTGAATTTTAAGAAAAAAACTTATTAAAGCACATCTTACTTACTGCTTTGCTGCCAAATTTGATATAAATGAAAAGGCAGATCCAATTTTAATTGAACAAATTGTAAGCCATCTTGCTGTTGTGGAGGCTGCCTAAGTTGCACAGCCACCTGTTCAGTCGATAAACCATAAGGTTCTGCATCAGAATTGGAATAAGCATAGACAATTTTCTCCACGCCAACCATCCGCATTGCAGCCAAACACATTGGGCAAGGCTGACCACTTGCATAGACCACACAATCTTTTAAAGATAAACGTTGTAATTTCTGGCAAGCTTGGCGTACTGCGTTCAGTTCTGCATGCGAAGTCGGATCATTGTGAGCTAAAATCTGATTAACGCCTGTACTCACTAGCTCGCCTTGATAAACAATAACTGCACCGAAAGGACGACCACCTTTCTCAACATTTTCTCTAGCAAGATTCACGGCGTATTGTAAAAACTCAATATCCTGCATGCTTTCATCTTCTCTTAAATAGCTTAAATTTCAGGCAACATCAGTGAGCAAAAGGTTTAAACTTTTTTAACAAACTCAGATTTCAACTTCATTTGACCAATACCCTCAATTTTACAATCGATATCATGACCATCACTACTATCTGTAAGCAAACGAATACTTTTAACTTTAGTACCCACTTTTACCACTGAAGATGAACCTTTGATTTTTAAATCTTTAATGACAGTAACAGCATCGCCATCTGCCAAAATATTACCTACAGCATCTTTGATGACAACTTGCTCTTCAGCTTGTGATAACTCACCTTCTTTCCATTCATAACTACATTCAGGGCAAATCAACAAATCACCGTCTTCATAGGTATATTCAGAACTACATTTTGGGCAGTTAGGCAATGACATGATTCACTCCTATAATATTAAAAAAGAAGCATCATAACATCTATCCATTTTTCATCAACTTAAAACCCCTAACAAATATAAGGAATAATAAACATCATGACGAGACTGGATGATTCAGCACCTCAAGCAGTACTGTCAGATGATTATGATCTTCATTCTTGACAGCAGTTAATAAAGTCACTGGACCCTGTTGACCCCATTGTCGCAGTTGTTCTAAATGTGCCTGTTGTTGCTCTAATTCAGCCTTATATTTCAGTCTAAATTCGTCCCAACGATGCTCAATATCTTGGTGATACCATTTTCTTAAATCATTTGAAGGTGTAATTTCTTTAAGCCACACATCAATATGTGCATTTTCTTTTTTTATTCCGCGCGGCCATAAACGATCCACAAGAATACGTTTTCCATCTTTTTCAGACACTTCCTCATAGATACGCTTTGTATAAATTGTCACTTTTATTAAACTCTACTGGTCTATTTTTTATTGATCAGGAATAGTTGGATTGACTAAAAGACCGAGAAGCTGCAGCGATTCTTGCCAGCCTAAATAACAAGCTTCAACAGGAATGACTTCAGGAATACCAGACTGAGTAATATTCACTTCCGTTCCCACAAGCACACTTTTTATTTCAATGATGACTTCAATTTCACCAGCCAATTCAGGATTATCAAAACGATCAAAATAACGTATGCGTTGATTCGGGATCAGTTCCGCATACGTTCCGCCGAACGAATGAATTGAACCCGTTGAAAAATTGGTAAATGACATTCGATATGAACCACCCTCTGTGGCATCCATATGATGTATTTTGGCGGTGAAACCATGCGGTGGCATCCACTTAACCAGTGCATCTGGGTCTAAAAATGCTTTATAAACACGTTCAGGTGGTGCACTAAAAACACGATGCAATTTTACAGTATTACTCATCTTTTACATCCTTGATTATTTATTCTTGTTAAATATCTAGTTTAGCGCTGTAAATTATTGGTATTTGTATGGCTTTAGTAGTTTGAAACTTAAAAAAGAAAAGCATATCTCTTTGGATATGCTCTATAAATAATTGATCTCAATTTAATTGTTGATCATCACTCTCTTCGATATCAAAGACATAAGTTGTACATCCCCAACCATCATATTCACCATCGAACTGCTCGGCAATCTTAGTAAACCATTGTTCTAAGTCCACAATATCCTCATATTCTGGAAAAAGATTGACATAGATGGTAATCACCCATTCATTAGGATGTACTTCTTCATCTAAATACAGTGATATTTTTTGTTCTTCAAGCAACAGAGAAATCGCACATTTTTCAGCAAGTTCCTGTGTCTTGAAATACATTGAGAATTCAAGCTCATGTATTTCGTCTAAATCATCACCATCTTCGTGCATTTGCCAAAGTAGATTACCATTATCATCTTCTGGAAATTTTTCAAAATCACGAGTCATGGCAGCGTCCTCTTATAGGGTTTTAAAATAGGATGACTTTAAAAATAACAAAACTTTATGACAGTTTTAAAATATTGCCTATTCGCACACAAATTACTACTTTTATTTGGCTTTGTTTTGTAATAAAAAATGAATTAATTCTATGATAAATAAAAATTCCTAAGGCTTACTGGCGGTTACTAAGTCGTGCTAAAACCAATACTCAAAGGTGAACAATGACACATTTTAATAATCATCAATTGCAGGAAATTCGTTTACTTCTTCAACAAAACCGTAAAGTTGAAGCAGTTAAATATGTTAAAGATCACTCAAATTTAGGTTTAAAAGAGTCCAAAGACTTTGTTGATCAATTTGAAAATCAGGCGCAATTTTTTAACAGTGAATACGCTCATCAGAACACAGATGATTTAAATACACCCCAACCGATACAACATCATGAAGTTCTATCGCTCATCCAACAAGGTCGTAAGATTGAAGCAATAAAATTGGTCATGGACCAAAGTCATCTGGGTCTAAAAGATGCTAAAGATTTTGTGGAGGAATTAGCTGAGAATCCTGATTCTAACATTCTCGACTTTGAATCTGACCAGGATTTTTATCAGCGTTCTCATCCTCAGTACAAATCTATTCAAACCAACTACAGCACAGGTGAAATTTTTATTTTATATCAGGATGGTCGTAAAGAACGCATTAATGAACATCATCCTGACTGGGATGATATTATGGATCAATTTGGTGGTGGAGCAAGCTATGATTCAGCAACGGATTATCTTACCGCTATGCAAACAAGAACCCAGAAAACCACAACAGATGCCACGCTTCACGTGCACAATCGTCCAAGCGCCTCAACAAGCCCATTGGTAGGAATTGAAGATCAATCGAAGAAAAAACTTTCACCTTTGTTTATCATTGTTATCGTGATCATTATTGCATTCATACTCTACTTGTTAAGCACCCGCTAAGAAAAACATGCATCTAATCATGTTTAAACAAAGTTCTAAAATTTTATTTACCCATCTTTTACATCAAGATTAATCAGTATTTTGAGGGCACTATGTATCAACTTAACCCACAACAATTACAAGAATTCTCTACACTAATGAAACTGAGTCAATACGATCAAGCAGAACAACTTTTAATTGAACAGCTTCATTTAAGCCCAATTACATCAAAGAATTTAGTACATGCACTCAGCCAATCTGATGAAGCGATGAAAAGTTTTCAGGCAAATCCGCAAATTGTGTTTGCCGATTCTGCTGAATTCGATAAAGAAATGAAAGCGGTAGAACATAAATCTTTTGAGTTTAATTTTTCTTCCAGTAAAGTGAAAATGACCAATAAGGAAGGAAAAGTCGTCGAAATTGATGACCAACATCCAGATTGGCAAGAAATCAAAAAACAATTCAATATTGATTTAACTCAACCTGATGCATTGTCTAAGTTTGCTGAAAGTTTTAGGCAAGGACAATCACAAAATAAAGACTCGCAAGAAACCTTTTCATCTCAAGATACCAGCGCTTCACCTCATTCATCCACCCCAGCAAGCGTTGAAGACTTAAACCATCAAAATAAATCCAGCTCACTCTGGCTACTGATTGGATTCATTTTGCTGGTCGGGATAGCCGCCTTTTATTATTTTAAGACCTAAATTCATTTGAAATTAATATAATTCAATAATATCAATCGTTGGTGGCACTCTAAAGCGGAATGGTACACCCACCATTCCAGTACCCACACTGACAAAAACATCTGCATTCTCATGCTGATATAAGCCACGTTTATGCCCTAAGATCGACACCTTTTTCATCACATAACTGGTTAACCACGGTAACTCAACTTGTCCACCATGTGTATGACCAGACAGCATTAATGGACGTGTCGGTAATTGCGGAACCATATCCACTGTATCAGGATTATGCGATAAAATTAACCATGGTTTATCTTGAGGTAATTCAGGCATATATCGCATATCGGCTTTACCAGCCCATAAATCTCCAATCCCGATTAAACGAAAGTCATCGAACTCAACAATTTTTCCTTCAATGTCCATTACATTGTTGGCTTGTAATGCTTTTGCCAGCAACGTTTGAATAGGTGGTCCAGGATATTGTTCATCATGGTTACCATTGACAGAATAAACAGGTGCTTGAATCTCTTTTAAAATGGCGAGTTCTTCGACCAGTTTATTTTCAGGCTCATAAGTCCAATCCCCTGCAACCACAACAAAATCAGGTTGTGCTAAGTTGACTTTTTTCACGATACTTTTAAGTTGACGTTCATGCCCTGAAAAAAGCCCGATATGTAAATCTGCTAACAATGCAACTTTGACAGGTCGTACAAAACGTTGTGATTGTCCTAGAGCATAAGATAAATGTTTGACATGTACCGTGTGCGGTTCAATGAACCGTGCATATATCAATAAAGCGCTCAATATGAAAACAAAAATACTTTCGTGTAAGGAAAATATTCCAATCCAACCTGCATAAATGCTAAAAAACAACAACGGAATTAATAAATAAGACAGGTAAAATGCCAACAAATGGACGAAAGACTTAAAAGGATGGATTGTTTCAGTTCTAGATTGGCTTATCCATGCTTGGCTGACTCCCCATATGGCAAGCACAATAAAGCAGAGATAAAAAATTGAGGTTATCGTTAGGGTTGGAAACATATTCAATCTCTCAAGTACCATGTACTTGTCATCTCATTATTTATCTTTTCAATGAAGACAATTATACTCTAGCTCTGAAAAATCTTAGAAAATATTATGCAACGAACGATCAATCGTAATAGTCAATTACAGCAAAAAGATGACAATCAACAGTTTAAAAACTGGGTGCTTGTTCTCAGCTCGTGCTTATTTCTAAGTCTTTCGGCATGCTCTACTTTACCAAAACAGCAAAATATCAAGCCAGAATATGCCTATGATATAGACACCAAAGACACTTCTTTGGCAAAAATTATTAACCCCTTAAAAAGTCAAAATCCAGAATTAACAGGTTATCACGTTCTGTATGATCCTCTTGAAGCCATTGCAGCGCGTATTAATCTGATCGAAAAAGCACAAAAAACATTAGATCTACAATATTACATTTGGGACAATGACAAAATTGGTTCATTGGCTTTATATAAAATTATTGAAGCGGCGGATCGTGGTGTTAAAGTTCGTTTATTAATTGATGATAACAATGCCAAGCAGATGGAAGGTGTCTATCTCGCATTGGATCAGCATCCAAACATTGAAGTTAAATTATTCAACCCATATCGTTTTAGAAGCTTGCGCCCGATTGACATGGTACTGGATTTAAAACGTATCAATCGACGAATGCATAATAAAACCTTTACTGCTGACAATCAGATTTCTTTGATTGGCGGACGTAATATGAGTAATCAATATTATAATGTCAGTGACAACTACCAATTTTCAGATGTTGATGTCATGTTGGTTGGACAAGCAGTAGATGATATTACCCATTCATTTGATGAATATTGGAATCACAGCTATGCTTATCCTGTCAGAAATATTGTCAATCACAATACTTATACCCTGCGTTATGACAACTTAAAACAACAACTCACTCACCACTACCAAGAAATAACGGTGCAAAATTATTTAAATTTAAGTAATCGCACACATGCCTTTGATGAATGGTTGCATCACAATATCCAACTCGATTGGGTTAAAGCGGAAGTCGTAAAAGACGCACCAGATAAAATTCAGGCGAAAGCAAAAAAAGAACAACATCTCAACTTTCAGATGGTTAAACGTTTAGATATCCCCACGCAAAGTGTAGATCTCATTTCTGCCTATTTTGTGCCGCAGAAAAAGGGAGAAGCAAAGCTGATTGAACTGGCACAAGAAGGTGTCAAAGTTCGTGTTTTGACCAATTCATTTAAAGCCAATGATGTCGCGCTAGTCCACGCGTTTTATGCTAAATACCGTGATGATTTGCTTAAAAATGGTGTAGAGCTATATGAATTCCTTCCAGCTGTCTCTGAGGAAAATTTATATGCCAATTCAGAAGAAATCTCAAAAAAAGCCAAAGTCAGTTTAAAAGGATTAAGCCGTTCAAGTTTGCATGCCAAATTGATGGCGATCGACAATAAACAAGTATTTATTGGCTCTTTTAATTTTGATCCACGTTCCGCCAACTTAAACACGGAAATTGGAGTGATTATCAATAGCCCGCCATTGGCCAATGCGGTACATAAAACCATGGATGAGCATTTAAAAAAATATGCCTATAAATTAGTTTTGGACTCACAAAACAAAATCAACTGGCTGAAAGAAACGCCTCAAGGCATTGTTACGCTTAGAAAAGAACCCAAAATGAAATGGTGGCAAAAAGCTGGCATTAAAGTGATTTCATGGTTGCCGATCGAAGGCTTTATGTAAGTCTAGAAAATTGTTAAACCTTTTTGTTGATTCATTTATTTCGTACTTTTGAATCATATAGATGATCTTTCTATCATGAGACGACATGAATGTCGCCATGTTGAGTGGTGTATATGACTAAAAACAAAGCGCTGCTGGGTTTGTAGCGCAAGAATACAGTGAAATTAAACATGGGTGAGCAAAGTGAAGCTTCACTTACGCACATTGATTTAATGAGGAAAAATACAATAACCTGTTGAAAACTAGTCCATTGTAAGAACTTCTTTCTGTAAGTCTTCCAAACCTTTTTGCATCATTTCTTGGACTTGTTGAGTCAGCGTTTCAACAGTATGTCCTTCTGTAGAAATCGCGGGAAAGGTTTTTAAATGCGCCACTACTTTAGGCATTTCTAAAACGGCTTGTACATGCTCAACAAAACCAGTTTCACCAATAAATGGAACCACGTTATCTAATTTTCCATCTTGATTGACATAGCAAATTACACAGACTTGTACAGGCTTTTTAGCCTCAATGGCTGCGCCTAAAATACGCCCATGGACTTTCTTAACTTTTGATCCATCTGTGGTTGTTGCTTCTGGGAAAAACAATACAGGAATATCTTTACGTAAAAAATCTGCAATTTGTTCACGGATACGAACAGAGTCCCCAGAACCACGTTTAATAAATAAAGTACCACCACCTTTCGCAAGATTTCCAAAGACTGGCCAACTCTCGATTTCAGCCTTCGCCAAGAAAAATACGCGTGCGCCTGAGCCAAGAACAGCAATATCTAACCAAGAAATATGATTACTCACCCACAATGCAGGTTCACGTGGAATATCACCATGGACACGCACATCCACATTGAACACTTCGCTCAAACGGCGACAAAAATATTGAACGTAACGGGTATTTTTTGGATTATTTGGATCTTTATATAATTGATGGCGATAAACGAGATAAAAGCCTTCTGCAACAGCAGATGTACTTGATACTAATTTTTTACCATATAAAAAAACTTTAGATAAAGCACTTAAATTCGATGATTTTGACTTTTTGATTGCTTGTTGTTGAGTCATAGACATTCACTAAACAGAATATATTTCATATTAAACCACGGCTATTGTATACAAATCATATTCAACTTGCATTGACCTTAAATCGTTTTAGTAAAATTTAACTCACTACTGATGATTATAATCGGTGCTCTATCATTTTAAATAGATCAAATTTTTTCAAGAATATGATCTTTTTATAGCATCTGTTAAGCCCGTTCTTTTTCGGTTAAAACGGGCATCTCACTTATTGTTTGCAATTTTATTTCATTACACCAACACTCATTCAGGATTTACACTGCAATATCCTTTAGAATGAATTTTTATCCAAGCAATGGCTGAGTTGTATTATCTGTGGAATATGTTGATCAAAGTCAAGGTTGTGAAAAAACCATTCTAGTCACAGTAAATGTTCAAATCTTAGAAGATTTAGATCCAGAAGAATTTCGCTTGTTGGCAAAGTCTGCTGGGGCAGAGATTCTAGACCATTTAACCGTACAACGGATTAAACCTGATCCAAAATTCTTTATTGGTACAGGAAAAGCAGAAGAAATTGCTGAGCAAGTCGAGAATGATGAAATTGAATTGGTGATTTTTGACCAAGCCCTATCCCCTGCTCAGGAAAGAAATTTAGAACGCATTTTAAAATGCCGTGTTATTGATCGTACTGGTTTAATTTTGGATATTTTTGCACAACGTGCACGTACACATGAAGGTAAATTACAAGTTGAGTTGGCTCAGCTTGATCATTTGTCTTCTCGTTTAGTGCGTAGTCGAAGCAATTTAGATAGCCAAAAAGGAGGAATTGGTTTACGTGGACCTGGTGAAACATTACTTGAGACAGATCGCCGTTTATTACGTATTCGTATGGAGCAACTCAAAGATCGTCTAGAAAAAGTTCGTAAAACACGAGTTCAGGGGCGTGCAGCGCGTCAAAAGGCCAATATTCCAACCGTTTCCTTAGTGGGTTATACCAATGCAGGAAAATCAACACTGTTTAATATTTTGGCAAACAGTGATGTTTATGCAGCTGATCAGCTCTTTGCAACATTAGATCCAACATTGCGTCGTTTGGATTGGGATGGTATTGGCACATTGGTTCTTGCAGATACTGTTGGTTTTGTGCGCAATCTCGCTCATTCTTTAGTCGAATCTTTTAAAGCTACGCTAGAAGAAACCTTAGAGGCAACTTTGTTGCTACATGTGATCGATGCCAGTAGTCCAGACATGATGGAGCAAATCGATGCGGTTGAAACCGTATTAAAAGAAATTGGTGCTGATATTCCAACGCTTAGGGTGTATAACAAAATTGACCAAAGTCATGATGAAGCAAAAATCATCTATGCCAAACCTCATCAACCCGAGCGTGTTTATGTTTCAGCCCATACCAAACAAGGCTTAGACCTGCTTCGTAGAGCAGTGCATGAATGTTTAATGGGACAAATTCAAAAATTTGAACTGCGCTTAAAACCTGCTTATGGGAAACTCAAAAATCAGCTTTATGAATTGAATGTGATTGAATCCGAACATTATGATGATGACGGTCAACTCCTTTTGAGCATTGCCATTGCTCCGCATAAACTTGAGCAGCTCATTAAACAGGCACATTTACCGATTGATGAAATTCTTGGAGAGAAAGCCCAACAGTTTAAAAGACCATTAGAAGAGTTTGAAATAAAGCGCTAAATCGGTTAAAACGTGAAAGGTCAAATTTTATAAATAAACACACATGGATCAGTTAAAAGGTATCGATTGGCAAGCTTGGATCTTCACGTTAGGACTCATCATCTTTTTTCGTGAAGCTTCAGTATTTATCATGTCGCAATTTAATCACCCAGAACTGGGCAATTTAACAGGCTTATTAAGCTTATTGGTTGTTTTGGTTGTTTGGCGTAAATTCAAAAAAATTCCAGCGCGACTGGTCGATACCAACAATAAATTAATGAAAGAAAGTGGCTTTGCATTTCTGCCTATCTGTGCAGGCTCATTGATCATGTTGGTGAGCATGGGCAAAGAAATTCCATTATTTTTAGTGATTATGTTTGTTAGTACGCTGATTCCATTATGGATTTATGCAAAAATGGCAAAAAAGTGGTTATAGGAGAAACATATGTTAAGTGTACTGACTGGTTTTTTAATCACTTTAATTGCTTATCTTGCTGCAAAACCCATCAATAAGCGTTTTCCTCAAGTACCATTACTGGTGATAGGCATGTTTTTTGTCATTGGGATTTTAATGTTATTTAAAATTCCTTATGAAAAATACAATACCGATATGAATGGACTATTTAGTCACCTCTTGGGTTATGTCACTGTTGCTTTAGCGATTCCTCTGGCTGCAATGCGTTATGATGATTTACCGTTAAAATCTATCGTAGGTATTTTAGTCTTTGCCAGTATCAGTGCTGTCGCTTTACCCATGAGCTTGGCTTATTTATTACACATGTCTGAACCGACGATTATGGCTTTTGCAACACGTGCAGTAACGACGCCGATTGCGATCAATATTGCAACTTTATTGCACTCGCCAGTCACTTTAGTAATTTTGATCGTCATTTTATCAGGTGTAATTGGTGCTGCATTTTCATCGATTATTTTACGTAATATAAATGACGAACGCGCGTCAGGCTTAGCTTTGGGGCTAGCTGCACATGCAATTGGAACTGCGCAAGCATGGCAACGTGGCGCAGTTGCTGGGCGTTATGCAGCATTTGGTATGGCTGTAAATGCGGTCTTTACCGCAATCTGGTTGCCAACCTTTATACTGTTTCTTAAATAAGTGTGATTTATTTAACTTTTCACGTGATTGCACAGGGTAATTATTCAGCTTAATATGAACTATACTTCCCCATTTTGATAAGGAATCAAGAAATGAGGTTTAATAAGTTTATTTTAGGGACATTAATTTCCATTTTAAGCTGTAGCAGTATGGCAAAAGATATCACGGGTATCTGGAAAAATATTGATGATAAAACGGGTTCATCAAAAGCCATTCTTGAAATACGAAAAGAGTCTAACGGGACTTATACTGGTAAAATCATCAAGGTGACGCCACGACCAGGTTATACGCCAAAAGAAACCTGTGTAGATTGCCCCGAGCCTTATACCAATAAGCCTATTTTGGGTATGGATGTACTGAAAAATCTAAAACAAAGCAGTGATGAAGATTATGTGGGTGGCAAAATCATTGACCCATTGACAGGTAAAATCTATTCAATGAAAGCCAAACTCAGCCCAAATGGCAATCGTTTATTATTAAGAGGCTATGTCGGCGTTTCGGCACTTGGTCGTAGTCAAACTTGGATTCGTGAATAATTTAATTCGCGAATCTCTACTTCTTTTATTCAAACAACAAAGTAGGTATGCTGATGAAAAAAGGATTTTTCTGTTGTATGCTGTTTACTATCGTCAGCTGGACACATGCCGCTGATATTACTGGAACTTGGCGCACGGTGGATGACAAAACAGGTTATGTCCGTGCTTATATTCAAATTGAAAAACAAAAAGACGATACTTATGCTGGAAAAATCATTAAAGATTTTCCTGCTCCTGGTGAAGTGCCCTTAACCCAATGTCATAACTGCCCTGCTCCATTTACCAATAAGCCAATTATAGGATTGACCATTTTGCAAAAAATGAAAGTTGATCCTAAAGACCCCAACAATTATATCGGCGGTGAAGTTCTCGATCCTCGTGGAGGCAAAATTTATCATGGTAAAGCACGCCTAAATGCTAGTGGTAACCGACTTACGCTACGTGGCTATATTGGAATATCAATGATTGGTCGCAGTCAAACATGGATTAGAATGGAATAATTATCCTTTCAAGCTCAATTCAATGTGCTAATAAATAATGAGCTACTCATTGGATTTAAACCCCAAACAGTCACCTATTTCAGCTCAGCAGGACTAAAGTCCTGCTTTGTGTATAACGCAAATTGAGACAGCATCTCGTTAAAATCACTTAATCTGTAAACATAAAACACGGCATCATACATATTTGCCATCATCAAATAGCTAAAGCTGATCTCTTTTATCCATCATTTACATGTTTAATTTCCCGATAAAACCTGTTTTATAAAATTCAACTCTACGCAAATTTTTAAAGGAATATTAAGCTTTGGCTATTTATATATGCACCATGTCCAACATGGTTGCATCGATATGTATAACCATCTCACCTATCTCGCAAAAATCATCAGAACTTATTTTGTTCCAGATAAAACCTACCTAAGCAAAAGATTCGTACAAAAATTAGGATATCTTCCGAACTTGTATCATCCACAAAGTTTCAATGAAAAAGTAACTTCGAGGATGATTTTTGAGCGAAATTCTCTTTATACCGCACTGGCTGACAAACTTACGGTTAGACAATTGATTGAAGATAAGATTTGCATTTCACATGTGGTACCACTGCTTGGTGTACATCATTGTTTTAATGAAATTAACTTTGATCAGTTGCCTGAAAAATTTGTCTTAAAATGCAATCATGACAGTGGTAGTGCCTTGGTTTGTAAAGATAAAAATCAATTCGATTTTAAAAAAGCCGAGCGCAACCAGATGGAACCAATAACTGATGAGCCAGTGTGAGTTCTCCCTGATCCATACTGCCAAGTTTGGCGTCAATAATTTCATGAGTATTGGTGTTAACCAAACATGTTGCTCTTACTTGTGGATAGGGTGCAATAGCTGTTTTACCTTTGGATGAACCGAAGTGTTTAAAGTTTTCATCTGTAAGAGGCATTGACCAGACTACACCATCAACAGCACATATCTGAAGTCCATGAAAATCTGGATACTGTTGTTGTGCATCCTTAAACCAAGCCTGACTTAAGATTGAAAATAAAACACTCAGGGGTTCCAAACCTAGACGTTGTCTGGCTTGTACAGATGCGCTAGGAGCACAATAGTCAGTTGTTCCAAACACAAGTTGTAATTGTTGTACGACATACCAAATGGGTTGATCACGAAATAAGGCAAGTCCAATCACCAGCCAAACCACATGCTCAGCAGGTAATTTTCTTTTTCGAATAGATGCTTTCCCTGTCTGTTGCAGGCTCTGTTCAATCCAGTTTAAATCGATCAACTCACTAAAATGAGCTAATGTTAAAGAAGATTGTTGTGAAGTAAGTTCTAGATTTTGAGATAAAGTCATAAAAAAATGAGCATATTTATATACACTCATTTTTACCGCATTTTAACTTTTTTGTCTTAACTGATCAGCATTCCACTCTGGTGAGTGGGTTTGGTTTCTTGTATGCCTACTTTATTTCAAGTGGAAAGAATAACTTGTGGTTTGTTACTCTCGCACCAGCCATAAACATTCTGGCTTTAGAGTCCCTAAACTCATATGCTGACCAAACCAATCCAGCATAAAAGTCTATGAACTGCAACTCCAAGCATTTTGAACTATCCATAGGTGACACATTACAAGATTGATTTTCCACATAATGTTCAATAGATTGCTCTAAAATCATTTGGTTTAAATACTCACCCATATTCCATTTTGTATTGACTTTTTCACTACGTCTATCAGGCATGAAATCTACGAATTTTGATTCACATATTGGTTTTAATAACAAACACTTAATCATGTAGTTATACAAAACGTTTGGGTCTTTCTTCATTTTTGAATTTACATACTCTTTATGAACCGTAATTGATCTCAATTGGATATCTTTGTGTTCTGAGAGCAGCTTTGCCACCAGTCTTAGAAAAAGTTCTTTATCTGCTGTATTTAAATCAACAGACTTCAATTCATTACTAAGCGGTCTATTTCTCTTTTTGTATAATGCTCGTACGATACGTTGAATATATTTAGATTTTTCTTCAGGCATACAAATAGCAGCTAAGGTTAGCATTCTGCTTGACCCACCTTTTTGATAAGGATCATGCATATTCCAGCCTAAATCACCACTCTCATCCAAATATATAAATGTTCGCATAAATAATTTATTATCAAGTATTAAAAAAGCCTCTAAATAATTTTAGAGGCTCTAGAATTCAGGTGCGGCACCTAGAGGCAACTTACTTACAGTAAGTTTACGATTATCGCAGGATTTATCGTACCTCGGTCTAGGCGTGGATTATTTATACCGCGCTGCGACTACATGCTTATAATACCCATTAAACATGGCATAGGTCAACATCTATGGTATCAGTAAGAATTCTTTTGTTAATAGCTATTATATTACTAAAAAATCTCAACTACCCATATAAAATATTGTTTTATATATAAAATTCAATTAACTTTACTCTAAAACAGTATTCAATAGTTACAACTTAATAACTATCCAAAACGGCATAAGTAAATGTCTATTGTATCACTAAAAAAATCCTAAATTAGTTATTTTTGGTACTAAGTTGCTCTCAAAAAAACCTCCCGAGAGGGATAACGCTTATCACAGATCCACCAAACGAGCGGTGAGCTCTGGAAAAATTTGAGCAACCACGATGATACTGTCACGTTTACCTTGTTCACCTGTGAACTCAAATACATTTGTAAATTTATTAGGACTTAGTTTTAATTCTAATTCTTGCGCCCATGCTTTTGCATCTCTCAGAGTTGTAAAGGTTTGGTACTGTGACGAATGAGGCTTAATGCCAACAGTAGCGGTTATACTTTTTTTCTTTTTTAATATGTTCCCATTCTAATTTCAACCTTGTCGCACTTAATTTCTAAATTCATTGTATTTTAAATCAAATGGATTTTTAAATTAAAATCTAAGTTGTTGTTATTTACATATTATCTTAAAATCAGATAAACCATACTTAAAAATAAAGCCACTGGATGTGGCTTTATTCAGATCACATCACTGGATTATCAACTTTAAAAATTTCTTTATCTTCTAGTCGATATGCAATCAATTGATGCCCCCATACACAGCCACCATCCACATTTTGAATTTGTGAACTGATGCTTTTACCTTGCAAAGCAGCCCAATGTCCAAAAATAATCTGATGCGTTTGAGCAGTCTTTGATTCAAACTCAAACCAAGGCTGAAATCCTTCAGGCATCGGTTCATCCAGCGCATCTTTAAAACTAAACTCTAAACGACCTTGAGCATCGGTTAAACGCATACGGGTAAGATAATTGGTAATACAGCGTCGTCGTGCATTGCCCTGTAAATTATCTTCCCACAATGCAGGTTCAGCACCATACATCTCTTTTAGAAATGAATCGAGTACGTCAAAATCATCATCCGCCAATACAGTTTCGACTTCTTTTGCCAAAACAGCAGTTTGTTCTGCATCCCAAATATTGGGAATACCAGCATGCGTCAAAATAGTCTGAGGGTTTGGAAAAAGACACAAAGGCTGCTTACGTAACCAGTCAATCAACTCATCACTTTCCAAAGCGTGAATGACATCATCAATATGATCTTTGTCTTTAAGTTTTTTGATCCCACGAGCAACTGCCAGTAAATTTAAATCATGGTTCCCCAACACTGTTGCAGCGCAGCCTCGCTCGCATAGTTTTTTAATAAAGCGTAATGCACCTACTGAGTTTTCACCACGCGCAACCAAATCACCTGCAAACCAAATGTAATCTTGATCAGCATCAAACTGTATTGCTTTCAATAATGCTTTCAGTGCTTCAAAACAACCTTGTACATCACCAATCACATAATTAAATCTGACATTTTCTCGTGACATTTTTAAGCCACCATCTGATCTGACAATGCTACAAACTGAGCCAGACTCAATGTTTCTGGGCGCGCCATTGGATCAACACCTGCCCGCTCAAAACCATCTTCAACCAACATCCCTTTTAAACTGTTACGTAAAGTTTTTCGACGTTGGGTAAATACATGCGAAACCAAACGTGCCAATGCTTTTTCATTTTTGGCGATTATTGGCTTAGTTGCATAAGGCTCTAAACGAAAGACTGCAGATGTTACTTTTGGTGGTGGATTAAAAGAGCCAGGCGGTACTTCAAATAAAAAGGTAGGTTTGCAATAATATTGGATCATCACAGACAAACGACCATATTCTTTGGTATTTGGTTCCGCTGTAATACGATCTACGACTTCTTTTTGCAACATGAAGTGCATATCTTTGACTTTATCGCCAAACTCTAAAAGATGGAAAAGCAAAGGGGTCGAAATATTATATGGCAAATTTCCAACCACACGTAATGGGCGATCTTGTTGAAACAGCTCAGAAAAGTCATATTTTAATGCATCTGTTTCAATGATTGTTAAACGCTCAGGATGTGGGACACGACCAGGTAAACCTGCTGCCAAATCACGGTCTAACTCAACCACAGTTAAAGCATCACATTCACCAATCAAAGGTGAAGTTAGTGCCGCAAGACCTGGACCAATTTCAACAATATTGTCACCTGTGCGTGGTGCAACAGAACGCACAATTTTTGCAATTACACGTTGGTCATGTAAAAAGTTTTGACCAAAACGCTTTCGCGTATGATGCCCTTCATCTTTTGGGTTTAAGGCATTAATTTGATACATAAAAAATTTCCAACGCGGTATATAAGTTTGTTTACCAATTAATTTGATCGGGCAAGGTCAAGTGCCAAATCAACTGCGACATGTAAACTTGAACTCTTTGCAAGCCCAGTACCCGCAAGATGTAATGCAGTACCATGATCGACAGATGTACGAATAAAAGGTAAACCTAAAGTAATATTGATGGCTTCACCAAACCCCTGTGATTTTAACACAGGTAAACCTTGATCGTGATACATCGCTAAAACTGCATCCGCATTTTTTAAATTATCTGGCGTAAACAAAGTATCTGCGGGCATACTTAAACTGAGCTGTATACCTTGTGCACGATAGCTTTCAAGTACTGGATTAATCGTATCGATTTCTTCATGCCCTAAATACCCACCTTCTCCTGCATGAGGATTTAGTCCACAGACCAGAATGCGCGGCTGACTAATTTTGAATTTTGTTTTTAAATCATGAATCAGAATATCGATAATTTGATGTAGGCGTTCTTTAGTGATGGCGTCAGCAACGTCGCGCAGTGGAAGATGCGTGGTGACCAATGCTACTCTCAGAGTTTTGGTAGCAAGCATCATCACCACACGATCTACACCTGCATACTCTTGATAATATTCAGTATGCCCACTGAAATATATTCCAGCATCATTAATAATTGACTTTTGGACAGGTCCTGTTGCCACACCAACACTTGAGCCTTGCATTGCGTAATAAGCCGTTCGGCGTAATTGTTCGATCACATAGGCTGAGTTTTGTGGATTAAGTTCCCCTAAGACAACATCCTCATTTAAAGGAACATGCTCGACGTAAAGCTGACCTTCTGCCAAACCCTGCTTTTGTCCTTGATACTCGATCAACTGAATCGTTTTATTTAAAATTTTGGCACGATCTCTCAGCATATTGATATCAGCCAATACCACTACTGGACGATCATCAACACGATCTGCCAAATCCAAACTAATATCTGGTCCAATGCCAGCAGGCTCACCGCTGGTTATATATAAAGGAAGCATCGAGAACTCTTTTAAACAGACGTTGCATTGATAGTATACATCGGTTCCAAATCATCATTTCCTATTCAAGTTAATTTTTGCATCAATTTGACTGAAAATGTATAAACTTAAACTAAAAACTATTGCAAGACGACCCACAAAATCCATGACAATTGTTATTCACAAGTGCATGCTGAATATTTGAATTTAAAAATAAAAGTAACTTTTAAAAAAATTCAACCCAAGCATAAACCTAAATTAAAAATCATGATACATCTATATCAATTGTAAAGAAAAAATGCGATAAAACACACATAAACCACAATACTAACAGTCTTTAACGCTTGTGTATAAATCCCATACAAATGCTGAAAAAACGGATAAAAGTTAACATTTGAGTGCAAAAATAAATGCTATTGATTCAATTATCCGAATAAAAAACGATTTATTCCAATCTATTAAAACTGACTTAACTCACTTAAACATCACTTAACTTTTCCACTTATTTTGATACTTAATTAAATTTTTAAAAAAAATATTGATCAATCCTGCCATTGATACACACGGGTATTTCAAAATCCAAAAGTCGGTTTGATTATTGCTCAAATTCTGCATTCTCACAGCTATTCAGGTCAATGTGTTGATCAAAAATAATTCTAACGTGATGATCGGGTTCAACTTTTCCGTACACAGTATATTCCACAGCTTGATGATCTCGACGATTTTTCAACTCAATTACCACATCTATTTCTTGACCGATCTCAATATTTTGTGTTTGAACCAATATTCCAACAGGCTCACAAGGAAAAGCATCATCGATTTCCTGAGTAAAATCAGCAGTCATCCACTTCACATCGAGAATCGTATCTAATTCCTCATGCTGTTTTTCTGGAGGTTTAGCCAACACATGCGCTTTATCTTGCCAAACGGTCTGAGCAGAACTTCGGATAAAATTCCCGGCTCCCCACAGGAGTAATAGCAATATTATTGAACTTATTATTTTCATTTTGCCTTGTGTTTTTCTTGATTTAAGTGCTAATTATTGATCAATTTCTTTATAATTCCAATCACAAAATATACTTCAGTATTCAAGGTATAAAGAAGCTTTGCTTTTTTTAACAACACTCAATATAATAATGCGCTTGAAATTCAATATTTCGATTGTGAATCTATCTCATTTCAGCTAGAATTTGCTCTCCTTTTTGTTTGGACAGATTCCATAGTCCAAACCAACTATAATAGGTAGTGGTTTAATGAAAACTCTCAGCGCTAAGCCTGCTGAAGTTCAACACGACTGGTACGTTGTTGATGCTTCTGGCAAAACTTTAGGTCGCCTTGCGACTGAAATCGCTCGTCGTTTACGCGGTAAACACAAAACTTCTTATACGCCTCACGTTGACACTGGTGACTACATCGTTGTGATCAATGCAGAGCAAGTTCAAGTGACTGGTAACAAATCACTTGATAAGAAATACTATCGCCACACTGGTTTCCCTGGTGGTATTCGTGAAACTAATTTCGAAAAATTAGTTGCTCACAAACCAGAAGAAATCTTCGAACGTGCTGTAAAAGGCATGTTGCCAAAAGGTCCTCTTGGTTATGCAATGATCAAGAAAATGAAAGTGTACGCTGGTACTGAGCATCCTCATACTGCTCAACAGCCACAAGTTTTGGACATCTAAGGGATACAGCACATGGCTACTAACTATGGTACAGGTCGCCGTAAGACCGCAACTGCACGTGTTTTCCTATCAGCTGGTACTGGTAAACTCGTAATCAATAATCGTACTCTTGAACAGTACTTCGGTCGTGAAACTGCTCGTATGGTTGTTCGTCAACCGCTTGAGCTTTTAGACGTAACTGAAAAGTATGACCTTTACATCACTGTTGCTGGTGGTGGTATCGGTGGTCAAGCTGGCGCTATCCGTCACGGTATTACTCGTGCGTTGATCGCTTCTGACGAAACTTTAAAACCTGCTCTTCGTCAAGCTGGTTTCGTTACTCGTGATGCTCGTGAAGTTGAACGTAAGAAACTTGGTTTACGTAAAGCACGTAAACGTCCTCAATTCTCTAAACGTTAATTCGTTTACCGAATCGGACAAAAAACCTCGGCATTTGCCGAGGTTTTTTTATGGATTAAAACTATTCGAAGTTTCAAAGTTATTTTGTTTTATCTCGTTTAGAACAGTCCATGACAGCATCGGCAATCCCGTCGGCATATTTTGATTCTGTGATCGTACAGCCATTTTCCTGATAAGTTCGAGTTTCCTTAGAAAACTTATGGTCTTTCGGAATTGGTGCATCACATGGCTTATTGGTCTTTACATTGACCATTTTTACAGGTCCATCATTGTAAATCGTGACCTTACAACCCTTAACAACATACTCCTGTTCGATTCCACCGTACCTTTCATCCTCTGAAACAGCAGATGCAACATCACAAGCATCATCAGCACGACATGCGGCTTCTTCGTCACTAGCCACAGTAGCTTCAGCTCCGGCAGCTTCCATAGCTTCAGCAGCCGCTTCCTGCACTTGAGCATCTACAATTTGTTTCTTTGCATATGTATTTGAAAGATTCATCATAAGAAAAACAGCAAGAAGCAACTTACTGCTATTATTTATTAAATTCATGAATGACCCAGACCTTATATTGATTTAAATTCAGCGCATACCGTAAGCTTATTAAAGTTAAGGTGATTTTATTGCCTATTTTTAGTATCCTAGTCTATTCATTTTTTCTAGTTTTTGGAATATGTCAGTCGAAAATGCGCCTCAACAAGGGATTACGTTGTATAGCCACGAGGATGACTTTCGTTCACATTGGATCAGATTTCTGCTTGCAGAAAAGCAAATTAAACACACTTTAATAATCGTTGAAGAAGATGATGAAGACTTAGCAAGCCTTAATCCATACAATCAACTGCCAATGTTGATTGAAAACGATTTGAAATTGTTTAAAACCCATATCATTTCTGAATACCTAGATGACCGTTATCGGCAAAATAAACTGTATGCCGATGCACCTGCCCCACGCGCAGAACAAAGACAGTATATTTGGCGTTTTGAGCAAGATTGGTTTAAGCTTGCAGACACCATGCTCCGCCACCCAGATACGCTCAACGCAGCAGAAAAGAAAAAAGCTCAGCAACAACTGAAAGATACTTTAGTATCTTTAACACCACTTTTTCAGCACTATCCGTATTTTATGTCTGATAACTTTACAATTTTAGATTGTATGTTAGCCCCAATTTTCGTACGGTTAAAACATATGGGAATTGAGCTGCCTAAACAGCAATGCCGTCCAATTTTACTATATTGCCAACGGATTTTTAGCCGACCCGCTTTTTTGAAGTCGATGACCTTTCAAGAAAAAAGCCGATATAGTGAACTTTTGGCAAAACCCTAGATCGCAAAACAATAGAGTATTTTCTAATGTCTGAACCAGAATTGAACTTAACCCCGACTCGACCATACCTTGCACGTGCAATATATGAATGGATTTGCGATAACAATTTAACCCCTTATCTACTTGTTGATGCGACGCAACCTTATACCGATGTTCCGCAACAATTTGTACAAGATGGGCAAATTGTTCTTAATCTGGCACCACATTCAGTTCATATGTTAAATATGAGTAACGATGCAATTACTTTCTCTGCGCGTTTTAGTGGCGCATCGAAAGATCTTTATATCCCAATGAATGCGGTATTAGGACTGTATGCGCGTGAAAATGGACAAGGTTTATTCTTTGATCCTGACGAATATGCCAATGTGCAAATCGAAGAAGATGCTTTAAAATCAAACAAAAGCGATGAAACAGAAATCACGACTGATGCGCCAAAGAAAAAATCGAGCTTACGCATTTTAGAATAGAACAAGGAGAACTGAATGGCTTTTGATCTCGTACAATACTTTGCTGAGCAGATAAAGATTCAAAAGCCTCAGCTATTATCACAACTACAAGCTGTTGAACGAACTGCACATATTGAAGAAATCAATGCGCTCACTTTAGGTAAAATTATTAGCCTGTGGCGTAAGGATGATGATGCACTTTATCAGGAGATTCTTTCGCAAGATCATCTATATAGTCAAGAAATTGCACGGCATCTCACCACATCACCACAGAACAAATCTGATTTAGAGCAAACAATACTTGAATCAGCAACAACTGAAATCCTTGAACTACAATTTGCTGAATTAAAACAGTTAGACACTGCAGGAAGTTTGGGAAAAAGAGGTTTAAGAGAACTGGTGATTGGGCAAATTGAACATTTATCTGGTCAAGCAAAAGATTGGGTTTGGTCAACAAATGAACTAACCGAACTGATTGGCTCTCAACCTACAGTGCAAGAAGAGATATCATTAGATGAAACCATGAAGGAGTTTAATCAAATGGTCAATGTTCAAACTACAGATACGCATGCAGACCACCCAGAAGTTACTGTTGTTGAAACAGTTCAACCAACTTGGGCAAAAGTTGCTGAACCTGTAGTCGCACTTGTTGTGCTCTATATTCTTTTTGAAGCTGTCAGCAAAGTTTTTGCTTAAATGTTACTGATAATCTAAATTTATTAAAAGCGATCTAAATGATCGCTTTTTTTCATGCAAAAAATATTTAAGTTTATTTAATTATTACAAGTGATAAATATCACAATAATAAAATTATAAATGATTAAATATGCACAATAATAATCAAAATCCTAAAAATTTTTAAGTTAATCTTCTATTGGTGAAAATCATTTAAAAAAATCTTCGGGTTTAAGATAGATTTTCAATAATAACTAGTGTTAAGTTAAAGCGATGAAATTCTCTAAACTTTAAATAAAATTAACAATTTACAAAGGAGGATAAAACCGAAATAAATAAAACGACTAAATGCTATACATTTAAACATTAAAAAAATGTTTTAACTGGAAAAAGAATAAATCTAGCGTTAATTTAAACACATGATGACTGTTAAAATGTATTACACACTTTAATCTTTTAATCTCAGATAAGTGATATTATGAACAATCAATGTATCAATATCGCAATTTCAGGCTTAGGTTTAACCACCTCAGATGATCTTAAAATCAGGCTGCGAAAAATTTTACCAACCCATATTGGTATAAATTGGACAAGTGTTTCAGATCAAAATATCAACTGTATTTTGATCAATGAGCAGTTTTTTGAAAATGATAATATTCAAAATATTATTCAAAATAAAAATATTCCTTATTTAAAAATATCAAAACACAGTGAACATACAGAAAGTGCTCAAGATAACTTACTTTGCATCCCAATTTATGATGAATGTACGCTTAAAGATTGGGTCAATGTCAAATTACTTCAGCAAGCAGATTCACCTGTAACCAGTTTAGATCTGTCTATAGACGACACTGAAACTCAACTTGAAATTAAAGAAATTGATTTCTTTGCTGATCTCTATACACAGGACAGCCGCAAAGTCATTCTCAGTGATCATTTAGGAACTATTGCCATTATAGACCACCATGCACATTTGGCTTGGCTTGAGGCGACACGTGATGAGTATCAGACAGACCTTTCAATACATTATGCAGCAGCACTCACCTCCGACTTTATTAAGGTTTCACGTAAACGCCAGTTCAACTTAGAAGACTGGTTATTTAATTTGATTTGGAAAAATCCACAACTCATTACTGTACCTGCGGCTGACAAATATTATCGTTTGAAGTTTTGGGTTCAACCCAATCAACTCGATAAGAAACTATTATTACAACTCACCGCTTGCTTTATCTATGGTGCACAAATTCAACATGTTGCAGATAAACTCAATATTCCTGTTGCAACTGTTCAGCATTTTGTAGCAGCCAATCTAGCCATTCATAATGCGGAGGTCATTTCAGCAAAAGACAGCCAGTTCGACAAAACACAGAGCGAAGAACAACACACTGAAAATAAAGGAATCTTAAAAAGCTTTTTTAACAAATTAAAGAGTAAATTTAAGTTTTAAGGGATAGATACGCGATGATTATTCAAAAATACAAAATTGTTTTTGCAGGTTCGATGGGGGCAGGAAAAACCGAAGCGATTAAATCGCTCTCAGAGGTTCCTGTATTGGCAACAGAAGCCTTTAATACGGATGAACATAGCCACAAAAAACTCAATACCACAGTAGGAATCGACTATGGAGAAGTCACACTTGATGATGGCAATAAAGTTGGGCTTTATGGAACACCTGGTCAAGGGCGTTTCGACTTTATGTGGGGAGTGATTTGTAAAGGGGCTATTGGCACAATCCTATTGATTGACCATAGTTTACAGACACCTTTGGAAGAGTTGGACTATTACATCAACACCTTTAAACAATACGGCGACAACATTGTAATTGGTATCACCCATATCGATGATGATTTGGCTAAACCGACTCACCAATATCGACAATGGTTGTTAGAACGGCAACTCAACTTTCCTGTTTTCTTTATCGATGCACGAAAGAAAGCAGATGTACTGTTGCTCTTAGAAACATTGATTACAGCATTGGAAATTAAATACTTATAACCAATCAAGAGGTGCGTATGAATTTACCAGAGCAACGGGCAGCACCAGAAGCATTGGTTGCATTTGCTAAACAACAAATCCAAGAAGTACTCAACCATGTCAATCATATTGAATTCATTATGATTTGTTCAAGTGATGGTTTTGAGTTAGCTTCTGTGAGTAAACGCTATCAATTTCACTCCAGTAAACTAGCAGCGGTGAGTAGTTCCATTTTAGCGATGGTCAGTGCATTTTTATCTGAAATTAATTTGATTGGCTGTCAAAGTATTACTTTAGATGCTGAGAATGGCAAAGCCGTATTAACAGCTGTACCATGCACCAAGCATCCTATGCTCATCGTCACATTAAGCAGTAAAGAGGTACTACTCGGACAATTGCTTTATCACTTAAAAGAAGCCAGCCAAGCCATTATCCAACAAGATCAATCATAGAAAGAGGGCTCACCCATCTTGGTTAAACTGTTCGGTAATTCCTGTTAAGGTTTCGCATCAATAGTGGTTTGCGATTTACCATGTACTTTAGACTGATACATCAATAGATCTGCCTGATGAGTAGCCTCGTCAATATTTTCAGGTAATTCATCATAAGTACGAATCCCCATACTAAAATCAATACCGAACTGCTGTTTTAATCCACTTAACAAAAAGCTTTTTCTTAAACGTTTTTCGTAGTCTTCAATGGCGTTTAGATCAATATCTTGTAAGATCACAATAAATTCATCACCGCCCATACGCGCAACGACATCAGAATGGCGTGTGGTCGATTTTAACACCTGCGCAAACTCGACTAGGACATCATCCCCTTTACTGTGCCCGTAAGTATCATTTACAGTTTTGAAGCCATCTAAATCAATTAGACCAACAGCAAATGTTTGTTCTGTTTTACCATGTCTCTTTTTTAATGCCTGATAGGCTAAATTAAACGCCCGTGTATTATTCAATGAGGTTAAGGGATCTTTCATCGCCATAAGCGTCATTTCATTTAAATTGATTTTTATTCTACGTAATAAAATCGCTACAACACTAAAGAAACCCAGTCGCACACAAGCATTCCAGAAAGGAATAATCGAATTGGTGTACTCATGCCCTGCACTATAATCGGCATATAACCATGTGAGTCCAGATAAAATTACGGCAATGATGACAACATACTTATGGTCATACCATGCGGCAATCGAAACTGGAATTAAATAAAAAACAGCAAAAGAATATTCATAGCCCGTTGAGAGATCAATGATTCCTAAAACTATAATGATCAAAAGTAAAGTAATACGCCGAACAACAATGGAACTCATAAATAAATACGTTTCCAACTGTTTAATCATATGATCACAATCCTTTGTGTTATTATTTCATTATCGTATAGATTAATTAAAAAATCTAGCAAAGCAAAAACTCAAAAAATAATCAATAAGCCAATGTTTTAAATAGATTTAACATAATTTTTTAAAAAAAAACAGAGACTGTTTACTTAGCTGTAGTTAAAATAGTAATAAAGGTAAAGTGATATATAGGAGGATAAATACTGTTATAAAATAGAAATCTTTGGGTGTTAGGGAAAACAACTGATGGTTTACTTCAACGCATTAAAACTAGATAAGTTTTAACTCTATTGCCTATAAACTTTTGGTTTATAGCGTCCTAAGCCGAATCAAGACCTTGTGGGTAAGTACTACACGCACGTTGTACGTTACTGGTAGCAATCTACTCTTTTCGATCCCTGATCACCCTTGCAAACCATAATACCCAAAGCTGTTCAGGATTATTTTCCTAAGATGAGGTCTTTTCAGCTGAATATAAAAAAATTTCCCGTCAAAGTACGAGATTAAAGAATTTTTAAATGGTTTTATATTTAATTCTATTTTTTCTCAGTCTCAGTATGAAAAAAATAGAAATCCTTTCTGTTCAGCTCTCACATACATCAATGACGCTAAACTATTTTTTCTTATTCATTTCTGACAACAAGTCCAATTGAATTTCCTGAATTTTTGCCAATTTATCCCATTGGTGCATCAACAAATGGTCTATTTTTTCATGTAAATGTCGAATTTCAAGTTCAGCTTTTAAATTGACTTGATAATCATTTTGCGAACGTAGACGATCTTTAGCTTCTTGACGATTTTGACTCATCATAATAATGGGGGCTTGCACAGCCGCCAAGCAAGATAAAATAAGATTAAGTAAAATAAAAGGATAAGGGTCTGCAGGCTGTTTGACCATTACCACAGTATTCACAATAATCCAGATTGCCAAGAACAAGCTAAAACAAATTAGAAAAGCCCAACTTCCTCCAAAAGTTGCAATCTTATCTGCTAAGCGTTCTCCCAAAGTCCAGTTTTCGTCGAGTTGATTTTCAGTATTCTTGGTGATTAGTTCGTGCTGTTGCATACTGTTGAGCACTTCATAAGCTAAGCTTGATACTTCGCCTTGTTCAGATTGCAATAGAGATTGCACATATTGCATACGGTACTTGGTTAAATCAGCTCTACAAATATAATCTTGTACAGACCAGTCTGGGAAATCGCGTGCAATTTCTTCTGTAATCACTTTGCGAATGGTACCCATTGGAACCACTTCACGATGGGAAAAACTCTTTTTACACACAAAGCAAATATGATTCTCAAGTTTTTCGTTCATAACGCTACTCTTATCGTGGTTCTTTTTAATCCCTGATTAAGACCAAGCATAGAATATATTTGAGTGGCTTTGTGTATGAAGAGTATCTTGGTTAGATGTTTTTTTCTGATATAAGAAATAAAGTTCAATAGATTTATTTGATGAAATACTTTTAGGTAAATATTTTTATTGAATTTTTTGGATGAGCGGGAAAACAACTGTGGTTTACTTCAACTATTAAAACTTTGTAAGTTTTAACCCTATTGCCTATAAACTTTTGATCTATAGCGTCCTAAGCCGAATCGAGACCTTGTGGGTAAGTACTACACGCACGTTATACGCAACTGGTAGCAATCTGCTCTTTTCGATCCCTTACATCCTTGAAAACAATATTAATCAAATTGCTTCGGGATTATTTTCCTAAGATAGATTGATTTTTGTCTTTTTCAGGAAATTTTTTCTTTAAAACAATCAATATAAAAAAAATTTCCCAACTCAGTTAATTAAATGATTTTTTATTGCATAAAATAGAGAAAAAATGCAAATTTAATTTCTAAATTTGCACCCCCAACACAGCAACATTACTTTTTTAGTTATATGTAAACATGCTTTCAGTTGAATACTGATTTTCTTAATGAGCTTGTTTAACTTGAGTGAAAATGTCTTCTAAAGCGACTCTATCTTGATTTAAGAACGCTGTTAAACTCGTCTTAATCTGCTCAAGTGTACTCTGCTTGATGGCAAATAGCGCTTTATTTTTACGTGTCATTAATCCGAATAACTCACGCTGCGGAATAATCAACGTAATATTACTTTCTACCTTAAACTCGAAATCTTCTGTTTTAGCATAAGCATTCAGCGTTATGGTCAAAAATTCATTGGATATAGGATGGATCACCTTAAACATCGTACTGAGACCCTCTAATTGCAATTGTAAAACGCGTTGGCGTCGCCAACTGATGCTTTCAAATTTCGTCAGTACTTCTGCAATCTCAAGATTGCTAAACCGCTCCATATCATGCTCACTGGTGTGATTTGGATACTGAATGTGAATTTCAAAATTGCTCATTACTCTAAAACGCATACACTTAAAATCTTTTTGTAGTGTAACAATACTCTTCAAAAAACATAGAGAACCAGATCATACTTTTAAAACTAAGTTATTTATTTTTAAATGTAAATTGTGAAAAAATTCACTTTTTTTATTTTTTACATGCACCAAGTTTATTTTACTCATTGGTCTATTATTTAAGTATTTGCATTTAGAGCAATTGAAAAAAATCAGGAAGCTTTGACTTCCTGATTTTTGTAGATTTCGTAAATCTAAAATTAGGCTAAACGATGTTCTTGCAACATTTTTTTGTGCATCAATTGTCTATACTGTTCTGTCATTGCATCAATTTGCCCATTTAAAAACAGACTAAGTTGTTCTGAAACCTGTGTTTGATTCAAATTCTTATACACCACATCGTATTTCTTTTTGCGTGTTAAGAATCCTAAAAACTCCTTACTTTCTACAGTCAATTGAATATTACTGTCAATTTGGAAGACAGGCTCAGCTTTACTCGATTGCGTATTTAACTGTATATGCAAATATAATTCTGTTTCTGTATCTTGTACTGCAAATGAGATATCTGAATCAGCAGCTTGAAGTTGAGTCAAAAATAAACGACGCCAGTTAATCGCATAAAATTTTGCCCGAATCTGTTCTATATCTTCAGCTTCAAATGATTCTACTGCTTGCGCAGGCAAACTGATTTCGACATCGAACTTTCTCATTGTTCTCACCTATCCATGTGATGTTGATATTATGATTAATTAATAGCATTTATATCGTTGTTTTAAAACAGCTATTATCATTATTTTTTTAAATTGATTATTTTCAATACAACATGGATCACAACAATTCATCTAAAATTTGAAGCAGTCCATAAAATGTTGTTTGAACTAAAAATGAATATCTAATATTTAAATACCCCTTCTAATTTGAGGATAATAAATCTCAAGCAAACACCTATTTTAAAGGCCTTCTCCTTTCCTATCATCGTATTAAATGATGAGTCTACATCATATTTTTATAGCGAAATCAAAGCATCCATGCGGCAGTTGTGTAATGCTCCAACATGGATGTAGAATTTATTTCAAATTCTAAGCCTCTGAACAACAGTGTATACAAACTTTAATTTTTTCTCTTGGCCAATTCATCTTTGCCCTCTTTAAAGCCAAATCACTGGTCGCAAAAAATCCTAAGAGATTTTGCTGAGTGATATGGGGTAAATAATTACAACCTTGAGTAGCATTATGTACTTCATACACCCCATTGGCTTGCGGATTTTGATTGATAATAAATTTGTCCATCATAAAGTTTCCCCCTATTTATTCGTAAAATAAACGAATAAACCCATAATTAAATTATGCCTTTATTAATTCCATAATAAAAATATGCCTTTATTGTATAAAAATCAATCTTTTTATTTTTTGTTCTTATTGATTTTCCACAATCAATCTAAGTATTTAATTTTTATAAGTCTTTTAATTATCATGTTTATCTTTAAACGGTTGAATGATTTGTACTTTCTTGTCTTTTTCTTTTAATCCAACGGATGGCAATAACCACCAAGAGAATTCCAACAATCACCACCAAAACGGGGACAATGAGCGATAATATTGAAACAACAATTGCTCCGATCCATTCGCCTGTAGACACGACAGGATTTGCGATACCACCTGTGGTTGCTGTGGATAATCCCCGAACTGCAACTGTTCCCATTTGTACTGCTGTTGCTGTTCCTCCACCTACAATAATTGCAGCCGCCCAACTGGCAAACTGTGACATTTCACCACTACTCACCGCCATGGTGGTCAGTGTTCCTGCCACCATTGCCGCAGGTGTAGCAATGGTATCTAAGGCATTGTCTACCCAAGGAATATAATACGCACCAATCTCACAGACAGTTGCAACAGCCAAGCCTATACACACAGAGGGTATTGCTAACCACTCAAAACCTTTCATTGGTTCAAACCATCCCATCAATGATGCAATGCTCATCACCAAGAGTGGAACAAATACACGAAAACCGCAGGCTGCGCTTAAACCTACGCCTATACATAAGCTAAGAAGTGTTTCGATCATGATATTTCTGCCTGTATTTTCATTATATTTTTAAACTTTTTATTAAATTAACAAAAAAGCCCTATTGGATGATAGGGCTTTTTCTTAAAACTGCGAGTAGCTGTTTTGTTGGTGCTGCTTAGGCATTCTTGTTGTTGAATTGATTGCCAAGGCATTTGGTACACGGAGGTAAACGATCTGTACCAATTTCTAAGTAAACGCGATGTCCACATTGGACACAAAAATAGAAGCCTGTTCCAGGTTTTTGACCAGCAGTAACCATTTTTGTTCTCCATAGGTTTTAGAAATGGTGAATAAAGTATAGCCAAATTTTAATGTATGTCTACTGTCTATTTTAAAAAATGATGGTGTCATTTTTGCAAGAAATGATTTCAAAAAGTAATACGATTTTTCTTATTAACGACTTTCCATAAATTAGAATCCACAAATTAATTAAATTGTTTCTCTTTCTTGAGGTGGTTCATCAGTTCTATCTTCCTCATAAAAATCATCTGGCATTTGTGACAATACATTAAAAAAATGTTCAACTATCATTGATTTATATGGATTTTCAGGATCATTTTCTGTGAATAAAATCATTTTCCTTCCTAAAAATAAATATCCTACTTAACAGTAGGATATTTTTTAAACCTTATCAATGACTTCATTCTTTAATCTCCCCACATACAAAGTAATACTCACTTTTGAAATACTGAAAACTCCCTCCTTTTTCGAAGGAGGGTTTTGAGGATTAAGAAATGTAATTAAATCAAGCCACTTGACCTTCCAAGAAATCCTGTGCAAAGCGTTGTAAAACACCACCCGCCTCATACACATGTACTTCTTCTTCAGTATCCAGACGACAAGTTACAGGAACTTCAATGATTTCACTCTTACCGTCAGCCGTTGCACGCTCAATCACCAAAGTTAAATCTGTACGTGGTGCAATATTACCGATCACACTATAAAGCTCAGTACCATCAAGCTTTAAAGTTTTACGATCTGTACCTGCTTTAAACTCAAGTGGTAAAACACCCATACCCACAAGATTGGTACGGTGAATACGCTCAAAACCTTCAGCAACAATCGCTTCAACCCCAGCAAGACGAACACCTTTTGCAGCCCAGTCACGGCTTGAGCCTTGACCATAATCTTTACCTGCAATGATGATCAGTGGTTGCTTACGATTCATATAAGTCTCAATCGCTTCCCACATACGCATCACTTCGCCTTCAGGTTCAACACGTGCTTTAGAACCCTGTTTAATCGTACCGTCAGAACGAACCACCATTTCATTAAACAATTTTGGATTGGCAAATGTTGCACGTTGCGCGGTCAAATGATCACCACGATGCGTTGCATAAGAGTTAAAATCTTCTTCAGGTACACCCATTTTATGCAGGTACTCACCCGCAGCAGAATCCATCATGATCGCATTCGATGGCGATAAATGATCCGTGGTAATGTTGTCAGGTAAAATTGCCAGTGGGCGCATATTCGATAGTGTTCGTGGCGCAGCAAGCGCACCTTCCCAATATGGTGGGCGACGAATATAAGTACTTTGCGGACGCCAATCATATAGTGGACTTTCAGACTTTTCAGCCACACCTAAGTCGAACATTGGAATGTAGACTTTGCGGAACTGCTCAGGTTTTACTGACTCTTTCACTAAAGCATCGATTTCAGCATCCGATGGCCAAATGTCTTTTAAATAAATTGGATTGCCATCTTGATCATTCCCCAATGCATCGGTTTCGATATCAAAACGAATTGTCCCTGCAATTGCATAAGCCACAACCAATGGTGGTGAAGCCAAGAATGCTTGTTTAGCATAAGGGTGAATACGACCATCAAAGTTACGGTTACCAGAAAGTACCGCAGTCGCATATAAATCACGATCGATAATTTCTTGCTGAATCTTTGGATCTAAAGCACCTGACATACCATTACAGGTCGTACATGCATACGCCACGATCCCAAAGCCCAGTTTCTCTAAATCATCCATTACACCTGCTTCTTCAAGGTATAAAGCTGCTGCTTTAGAGCCTGGTGCAAATGATGATTTCACCCATGGTTTACGTGTTAAACCCAATTCATTTGCTTTACGTGCCAATAAACCTGCGGCAACCGTATTACGTGGATTAGAAGTATTGGTACAAGACGTAATCGCAGCAATAATGATTGCACCATCTGGCATTAAGCCATCAGTACGGTTTTCAACAACACCTGCAATCCCTTTTTCTTTGAGTTCTGCTGTAGATACACGGGCATGTGGGTTCGATGGACCTGCAATATTACGTGTTACAGTAGAAAGATCAAAACGCAGTACACGTGGATATTCCGCTTGTTTCATATCCGATGCCCAAAGACCGATTTCTTTAGCATAGGTTTCAACCAATTTGATTTGATCCGCTTCACGACCTGTCAGCGTTAAATAATCAATAGTGTTCTGGTCAATGTAGAACATTGCCGCAGTTGCACCATACTCAGGCGTCATGTTCGAAATCGTTGCACGATCTCCAACTGACATGCTGTCCGCACCTTCACCAAAAAATTCTAAATAGGCACCAACCACACGTTCTTTACGCAAAAATTCTGTTAACGCTAAAACGATATCTGTTGCTGTAATGCCTGCTTTGCGTTGCCCGACCAGCTCTACACCAATAATGTCAGGTAAACGCATCCAAGATGCGCGACCAAGCATGACATTTTCTGCTTCCAAACCACCAACACCTACAGAAATTACGCCGAGTGCATCGGTATGCGGTGTATGTGAATCGGTACCGACACAAGTATCAGGAAAAGCAAGACCTTCACGATTTTGAATAACTGGAGACATTTTCTCCAAGTTGATTTGATGCATGATGCCGTTACCTGCTGGGATAACATCGACATTTTCAAACGCAGTTTTGGTCCACTCGATAAAGTGAAAACGGTCTTCGTTACGACGGTCCTCTACAGCGCGGTTTTTCTCAAAAGCATCTGGGTCAAAACCACCGTATTCCACTGCCAAAGAGTGGTCAACAATCAACTGAGTTGGAACGACAGGATTCACTTTTGCTGGATCACCACCTTGGTCTGCAATCGCATCACGTAAACCGGCAAGGTCTACCAATGCTGTTTGTCCAAGAATGTCATGACACACGACACGTGCGGGATACCATGGAAAATCGTGATCTTGCTTACGATGGATTAATTCTTTGAGTGACTGTTCGAGAATGGCTGGATCACAACGGCGTACCAATTGTTCAGCCAATACTTTTGATGTGTATGGAAGTTTTGCATATGCGCCTTGCTGGATGTCTTCTACGGCTTGACGCACATCGAAGTATTCGAGCTGGGTACCTTGCAGGGGTTTACGATAATTTTTATTCATTGCGTTTGTGCCTCTTGCATCGTTTTGTACTGCGTGTCTAATGCTTGGCATAGTACACTGTCGAAAACCCATTTCCCAAATCGTTTATATTTCATAAGCTTAGATATAAAAACAGGGGTTTTAGAAATATTTAGTAACAACTTCATTAAAATATTTGCACTAAAACTGCTTTTTTTTGAAAAATAGCGGAAAATAAGATTAATTCTTTAGTATTAGATTTAAGACAAGCGAGCAATTCATGAGCGATCTAGCTTTCTCCTCTTTTACCTTAATCGGTGTTGATGCGGTCAAGTTCTTACAAGGTCAAGTTACTGTAAATGTTGAAAATTTAGCTGAAAATATTAGTCAATATACGGCTATCTGCGATTTGAAAGGTCGAATTCATTTTGGCTTGTGGTTAAAAAAGATTAATCCTGAACATCTAGAAATTGTGACCACACAAGATCAAGCTGAAGAATTTGCTCAACACATCAAAAAATATGGTGCTTTTTCTAAAATGAAACTTGAGTTGGGTGGGCAAGTTTTTCCAATACTCAATGGTTCTACAACTGACTTTTCTGCCACTGAAACTGATATTGCAGCGTGGGAAATTTCAGCAATTCAAAATGGTCAAGCCTATATTAATAAAGTGACTGACGGTTTGTTTCAACCTCAAGAATTACGCCTGCATCAACGTGAAGGTATCAATTATGACAAAGGCTGTTATCTTGGTCAGGAAGTAATTGCGCGTCTTTGGTTTAAAGCAAAACCTAAGGCTTGGTTACATCTTATTCAGGGTACTGGTGAAGTCCCTGCTCCTGCTGAACAACTAAATAAGAGCGTTCAAGTCGTGAACAGTGCAGCTTTTGAAAATGGCTATATTGCACTGGTTGTTGCCCGTCCTGATGCTCTAGAAGAGTTGGGCGTGACTGTTTTAGCTCTACCTGAGCATTTGAGTGGTGATGTTGCTAGACCACAATAACGATTTAATTTTTATATAAAGATAGCGTTGATAACGTTATCTTTATGCTATTTCATTAAAATCACACTTAAAAAATCTTTTAATTTATTATAAAATGATAAAAATCATTATATTAATTTATCTTTTTTATAACTATGAATCAGAGTTTCCAGGACTCCAAACATAAATTTATTGCCTTATATTATGGTGGATTTTCATTTTTTGCGATATGTATATTAATTTATCTCATTGATTTTAATAACATCAACTTATTCTCCAAAATGATTTATGGATTGATGTTGACTCAACTGATCATTACACTCTACGCTGCTTATCAATATTGGCAATTGAATATTACAGGACTTAAAATATTAAAATGGATCAGTTTTAGTTTAATTTTCTTATTAAGCACACCGTTATTTTTATATATCCCCAATATTGCCATCATATTTGGATTTTTCGTTGAATGGACAGATACATCATTTTTTTCTACCTTAAAACTACACGCAGGGTACAACACGACCATTACCTTAAATGGTGATAGTCCTTGGGGGTTTGGTCTTAATTTTATTGAAATTTTTATGTTTTATCGATTTAGAAAAATATTAAATAACACACAAATTCCATTAAAGGAAAAATGAAAATGAATAATTTAGAATTTAACGATCCTAAATACAAACTTATCGCTTTATATTATGGTATTTCTGCCATCATTGGATTGGGCTTGATTACCTATCAACTCTTTACCAATCCCTTTCATATTTTAGTATTCATCTTATATGTCTTAATTTACATTCAACTGGTTTTTATGTTGTTTGGTGCACTTCAATATTGGGACAAAAGACAAACAGGTTTAAAAATCTTGTTTTGGATTTCTTTAAGTTTAATTCCAGCATTTTATACACCTTTGATTGCCTATATTCCCAAAATTACCTCAGGTTTGTTTATTTATTTCGAAACTGGCTTTGGTGCAAATGGAGCTGGATTTGATGTATTCGTCTTCTACAATACAACGCTAAGAATTTTTAACGAACAATTTTGGCGTATTGGTATTAATTTAACTGAATTTTTTATTTTCTTACGTTTTTTAAATTTAGCCAAAGCACAAAATATTTCATTATCACCTTTCAGACGTTAGATATGCATCCATAGAAAAAAATTTAGCTTAAACAATTTCCCCCCTACTTCAATTATCGAAATATATTGATCATTGAATAAACTGAATGAGATTAATCTCAATTTTAATACAACAAAATGAATAGATACCTTCACACCATGACATCTAAAAGAATCATCGTATTACTTCTAGTCAGTATCTTAAGTATCTGTAGTCATGCGCTATCGCCTCAACTGTTACAGCAACTCAAACAACAGCATATTGTTGATACGACTTCTACCCTAGACAACAATCAAATCGAAGCATTAAAAAATCAAAATAGACAGCTTTATCAGCAGAAAAATATTGATTTGAAAATATTAATGATCCCTACGATTGGAGATACATCAATAGAACAATATGCTGAACAAGTCTTTAATCAAATTAAAATAGGCAATTCAGAACTTAATAATGGCGTGTTGCTTGTCGTGTCTAAAGATGACCGAAAAATGCGCTTTGAAGTTGGCTATGGTCTGGAAGGTGATTTGACAGATGTGCAAATGGGGCGAATGATTCGAAATACCCTTGCACCAAATTTTAAAAATAATGATTATTATCAAGGTCTTTCTCAAACCCAGAAAACGCTTTTCAATCAAAATATTTCATTGAGAGAGGTCACCACAAAACACCCAGAAATTGTTTTCAATCTCAGCTTTTATGGTTACCTGTTTCTTTCTATTTTGCTTTGTATTCCAATGTATTGGGTCTATACCAAATTGGTTGTCAAACTGGGGACTGGAGGCGGATTAGCAGCCTTTGTCGCTTTTTTTGTGGTAGAGATATTTATTCATCTATTGATTTTTTCTTATTTAAATCTTGCTAATTTAGGTTTCTTTTTGAGTGCGCTTATTCCAGTATACGCACCATTTTTAATTGCAGTCTTCATACCTAAAGATCAAAGCCATAAAATGTTGAAATGCATTTTGTATAGCCTGCCGCTTCAAATTTTTTCAATCTTTGGATTAGGTATTTTCTATCTAGTTGATTTCATCCCTGCAACTGCAGTTTTTCTGTTGAAATGTTTAACTATCTGCGTAATTTTAATCTTTTTACGTTATCTACAGTTTTTGTATCGCTTCAAACATCGCACTGAAAATCAATATTTAACAACTTACTACAATCAATATCTCAGAGAAAAAGAGCGACAACAGGTACGCGAGGAGGCTTTTGAAAGACTTCAGGCGCTACGGAAAAACTCCAATTCAGACAATAATTACTCATCAAATCATCATTCATCCTTTGATAGTCATCAAGATTCATCTTCGAGTAGCAGTTCATCCTCTAGCAGCAGTTCATCATCCAATGACGAACGAGATTCAGGCGGCAGTTCAGGTGGTGGTGGTGCATCAGGTTCATGGTAAGTGTCAAGGTGCTTAACATGTGATGGAGGAAGATTATTTCCTCCTCACATAATAAATTACACCGCCTTTGTCATCGGAGAAATAAAATGAATTTTCATCAACTCGATAAATATCAGCAGGTCGACCATAGACATTTTTTCCCACTAAAAAACCATCCATGAAAGTCTCAAGCTTTTGTCCTTTACGCATAATCGCAATTTTGTAGCCATGACCAATTGAGGCATCTGTAGAACCATGTAAAGCGACCAAAAAAGAATTTTTAATACTTTCATCTGAATCTGGATGATCAAAATAATCAAAGCCAAGTGCAGATAAATGTGCAGGGAAATAGGCGTACGGTGTTAATACATTTTTACAGCCACCTGAACGTTTGAATTTTGGATCGGCAAAAATTTTACCATTCGACGAATAACATGAAGGCCAACCATAATCAGCATCACGTTTAAGAGCATAAAAAGTTTCATCAGGCTTATTTTTACCTAAATGGTCTGCCCCCTGATTGGTGGCAAATAAAACTTTACCTATCCATTTTAAACCCACTGCATTACGTAAACCTTGGGCAAAAATCTTTTGTTCAGAACCATCTGGGTTCATTTCTAAAACTGTTGCTCGAACTTTTTCTTTTTCAACACATGCATTGCAACTAGAGCCAACTGAAACATAAATTTTTCCATTGCCTCCTACAGCAATTGTCCGTGTTAGATGCCAACCACCATATTTGTAGCTTAAGCCATAGTCTGGAAAAGTAGCTAAAACTTCAGCTTTATCCGTGGGTTTGGTTTCACCTTGGGTAAACTTACGTCGAGTGAGTTGGTCAGTTTCAGCTAAATATAACCAATCTTGCCCTGTATCATCTGTATAAAACTGAATAGAATTTGGATTTTTCAAACCAGTCATATAAGGAATTATTTTGCCAAATCGACCTGTTTCAGCATTCCATTGATCCAAAATATAGATGATGCCTTTTTTATTATCAGACAAATCATGCATATCGGTGACAAACATTCTCCCATCAGGGGCTTTTGTAAAAAAGCGGACTCGTTTTAAGCCCTCAGCAGCAGGAATAATTTCAAAATTTGCCGGTAAATTTAAAGAAAAGCGCTTTCCATTTTTCAAATTGATTTGATGTGGTACTAGCTTTGGCTGTTGAGCTAAAACTGTCATTGGACAAATTAAACATAATAATAAGATTGACAGTATTTTGTTCATTTTTGATACTTCTCAGTTCATCTTATGAAGAAACAACTTCTTTTTTGATATTATACAATTTAAATGATGAATACATAGTCAAAGGCTTCTGAGAAAATCAACATAGACACTTCATTCATTTATAAAAACTCTTTCACCCATGCTCCTCTCCATTTAGAATGAGTTCAACAAATTAAAAAAACATAAAAGATGCATCTATCCAATAAAGCCATTTATCAACAGTTCATTCTTTTAGCATTGAGTTTATTGTTGAGTATTAGCAGTCATGCCCTAACTCCACAACTTTTAGAAGAATTAAAAAAATACAATATTTTAGATACCACGCAAACATTAACTACCGCTGAGATTGAAAAGCTCAAACAGAACAACGAAGTTATTTTTAAACAAAAAAATATCGACCTTAAGATATTAATGATTTCCACTTTAGACGGCGAGGTAATCGAGCATGTGGCAAATGATATATTTAACATCATCAAAATCGGTAATGCTCAACAAGATAATGGTGTGTTGTTACTGATCGCCAAAGATGATCGAAAAATGCGAATTGAGGTTGGCTATGGTTTAGAGGGGGATATAACAGATATACAATCTGGTCGCATTATTCGAAATACTCTCGCACCCCATTTTAAAAATGATGAATACTATACAGGTATTGCACTCGCACAGAATGAACTTGGTCAATCACCCAACTTAACCATAGACATTCCCAAACTTCACGACGTTGAACAAAAATCTACTCCTGATACGATAGCACAAAGCACATATCATTATGCTACGCCACAGCAAGAAAATCCGCATGTCATACACTTAGACCAACCCTCAAAGCACTTCATCAACTATTTCGTTGTTTTTATTTGGAATATTATGGTGAGTTGTATTTTAGTCATCTATTTTTCGCCAATTTATCAAACGCTTAAAAAACAGCAAATTAGAATCAAAGGAATTCCTTTATTTTTAATCGTATTTTTGCCTATTCACCATCTATTTTGTTGGATTGTTACAGGACTAAATTTCTTTTTGCTTTTTGTCTTGTACGTTTTTGTCCTTTGGCTAGTCGCTAAATTTAATCATTATCAAAATATCTATAAACTGATGAAATTATCAACTTTACCTGAAAAGATTCCAAAGAAATATGCTGTTTTATTGATCAGTATTCCAATTATATTGGCATTTCTTCTGCCAAACAGTTGGATTCCCGTATTGATGTTTTTTATTTTCTGTCCATTCATCTTGCTTTTGATTTGGACACTCATTTATTCGATAGCCAAGCCTTATCAACATTATTATCCTGCTGAATATCAGGAATGGTTTAAAGAAACACCTTCAACCTTTTCACATTCATCATCCTATTCAAGCTCTTCCTCAAGTTCATCGAGCAATAGCTCATCTTCCTCTAGCCCCAGTTCATCATCGGGTAGCAGTAGAAGTTCTGGAGGTAGTTCAGGGGGTGGAGGCGCATCAGGCTCTTGGTAACCGTTAAGCCTGAGCGGCTAAATTCTATTTAAAAACCATGAAACAGTTTATTCATGTCCTTGCAGACATATTCCTTAAAATGAAAAGCACGGGCATGTTTTGCATCAAATTTTGCAGTTAAACCGTCTTTTTCAAAGCAATAGACACGATCATCTTGACTCACAAGAAACTCACCACCTAACTTGATCAGTAGCGCATCAATCTTGTCTTCGTCAGCAATACTTTCGTCCTGACTAATTTTGTCATAATTACGCTTAATCGCTTTAATAAACATGGTTTTCTCATCACTTCAATTGAATGACAATTATAACGTTTCAATTCATTTAAGTCTGTTCAAAGTGCTGATCAGCACATACTTACAACTTGTCTGGATCAATAAATACTTATAAAATAATTCCATCATGTGTTATCGCGGCTGCTGAACCCGATCAACTCATGAGTTTTATCCTATGGACATTACATCACAATTATTTGCAAACGATATAAACAGAAACCGCGCATGGAGACGTAAAGTCAATTTTTTACATCGTGGTCGAGATTGTAGACATACCTCAACCCTGTGGAAACCTGAAAAAGACTGGAAAATGCTTTGGAATAGATCACTCAAAAGATCTCGCTCCAAACAACTTGGGATTGAATATCCGCGTGTTTCCTCGGCAAAAAGACGAAAACAAGCACAATATGAGTTTTGGATGATCGCTGATTGAACAGCCTTTTTATATGTAGTCGTAATCAATGGCGCAGTCCCACTGCTGAGCGTATCTTTGCAGTGGGCTATGGCATTGCCACTCGTTCTGCTGGAACAAGCAAACATGCCAAACATACGATCTCTCTCAAAGATATCGCTTGGGCAGATATGATTTTTGTGATGGAGCAAAAGCACAAACAAAACATCAAAGAAAAATTCCCTCAACCACTACAACACAAAAAAGTGATTGTTTTGGACATTCCGGATGAATATCCCTACATGGATGAAGCATTAATCGAGCTTTTGAAAGAGAGCATGTTGCCTTATTTGCCTTAAATGAAAATATAGTGCTACAAGCAATCTGCACAATTCTCTACTAAATTCGCTACTGAATAGGTAAAAAATAAATTAGAATGATCTTGTCATGAGGACTGATCACAATTAAAAAATAAAGCGAATAATGCAGAATCCATTCAATGTTTTTTCTATCCTTCGAACCATTACTCTCCTCTTAACAGCTTTTGGGCTTCTGTTGAGCTTGAGCTTTTTATTTAGATGTTCAGGTCCAGACTCAAATACCATACCTTTTGGTGCAACCAGCGAGAAAATGGGAGTATTTGAAAAATATAACAACCAAATTTATGCTTCAGTACCGAGTAATGGCGACTACCTCATTCCCGAAGCAGATGCGAAAACATTTTATTTGCCAAATGACCATTACCAATATCGACAACTTGGCGCAGATCAAAAAAATGTCTACTGTGGCAACATCCTTTTAAAAGGTGTACAACCGCAAAAACTGAAGACTATCGGCAACAGTTATTTCACAGATGGAAAAGAGACTTGGTATTGTTCACCGATGACTGAGCGAAATGAAAATTTATCTGTGATTCAAGAAGTTTTTCAAATCATACTACAAAATTTTGGCATTGGTTCAAAACCACAAAGTTATCTTTATCCTTATTTTAAACTGGAACAGGGTGATCAACCTTATTTAGTCAATGCAGACATTGATACAGCCAGTAACGGAATATTGACCTATTATCGTGGAAAATTACTTCCAGATGCTCACTCTCATCAATTACGCTTCGTCTCTGGCGAAGAAAATCATATTTTTAGGGCAGATGGTACGAACGTATACTTCAACAACACACGACTTAGCTTAAAGGACAATGAAAAGCTTTATACCCTTGATATAGAGAACTCTAACAATCAAAGCTATTTATTCAATCCGATTGATGGCATGGTTTATGTCAATCAATTTGCTTTTGATCCACAATTTGCACCTTATCATCTGCTCAGCAAATATGGTGACCACAGCAATCATGCGTTATTTTATAACGACACTGGCATCTATTATTTTGATGTAAATAAAGAAAAAATGGTACGTGCTGGGGATAATCCATTTTTAGGGCAATCCTTTAAAGAAATTGCGCCTGCAATTTTTTCGAATGGTCAGCAACTTCTCTACTTACAAGCCCGTGAATATCGAAGTAGCAAAGGTTCATCTTCCTCCAGAGTAACCCGTATTTTAAAATTAGATGAGCCACAGGTTTCGACTTGGCAACAACTGGGAAATGTGAATTACAACAGCGGTAGCGTATGGAAAAATGGCAATGCTTTTTATTATTTTGACCAGCTTGGTGACAGCCAACTGATTCGAGCCACGGTTTATCATATTCGTGACCCGCAAACCATTCAAAGTTTACTAAAAACTCAACCACGTACAGACGATATTCGTCAGTGGATTGATGAACAGAAGATGGTTGAAGCCAAACACACAACTTTGGTTGAGGCGAAGACAGAGAACAGCTCGGACAAATATTGGGGTTTTGTTGCTCCCCTCATCTTTGTTGTTATTTTCAGTGCTTTGATTTGGTTATTTAAAAGGTTTAATTTAAATTTTGCCCCATTTTATATTCGAAATCATAAATTGATTGTCAGCAATTTGATGCTGACTGCTTATCCTATAGCGCAGATTCAACAGGTGGAATTTAGTATAAACAGAACAACACATGCAAAAGGCTGTATTGGTCATTTCCGAATTGTACAACGCAATGGCAAACGTTCAATGAGCTTCAACTTTAGTTCAAAGTTGAGTTTAAATGTAGATTCTCAAGCAGAATTAAATCAGTATATTGAACAATTACAACAGCAATTGGCACAACATGGTATTCACAGCATTTTGAAAAAATGAACAACAGGTTTGAGTGAGATTTTTTAATCTCAATTACATGATCTCAATATATTTTTGAGTACCATTGAGTGCACAATATCGATATTATTATTTCGAGTTTTATCATGAAAATTTGGTTATCTCTTCTCAGTTTAAGTATTTTTAGCTTTACTTCGGCACATGCGGACATCAAAACATTAGAACAAAACTTAAAAACTAAATATCCTGAAATTGAAGTGAAATCGGTACAGAACTCGCCGATCAAAGATGTTTATGAAGTTTATATGGGGGGGCGTATTGTCTATACCAATGAAGAAGCGAAATATTTCTTTGTCGGTAATTTGATTGATTTAAAAGAACAAAAGAATTTAACTGCTGAACGTGAACAGGTTTTAAAAAGTATTGATGTCAAAGCATTACCTTTAAAACAAGCCATTAAGCATGTCAAAGGCAAAGGTGAACGCACCATTTATGTGTTTAGTGATCCCGATTGTCCTTATTGCCAACATCTTGAAAAAGAATTAAAAAATGTCGACAACGTGACGATTTATTTATTCTTATACCCAATCACACGTTTACATCCTAACGCTGAAAATGTCTCACAACAAATTTGGTGCGCTAAAAACCCATACCAAGCATGGCAAGATTATACCCTTGATAAAAAACAACCAAGTTCAACCAAATCTTGCACCACCCCTGTAGAAAAGAATATCGCTTTGGCTAAAACGCTTAATGTAGATGGTACGCCAACTTTCTTCTTACAAGATGGAACACGTATTTCAGGTGCACGTGATGCAGGTGAAATTGAGTTATTGTTAAAAGCAGTTAAATAATTTTTTCGAAAAGCAGAAGCAATGATTTTCATTTCTTCTGCAAGAATAACTTTAAAACATGCTTAATTTATGCTTATCTACAAAAAATCTAAAACATAAATGCACCAACAAATACAATTGGTATGTTTACATTATTAATTTTCAAATTATGATTAAAAATGTCATCAATCCATTCTGACACCATAAATGGAATTATGTTGAAATTAAAATCAGGTACCGTTTCAAAATGAAAAAAACACTTATTGCAGCACTTCTAAGTTTATCTTGTATTTCAGCATTTGCTGCTGATGCACCTAAAACGAATGTTGATCCTGCTTTTGCGAAGGCACAAGAACTCATTCAAGCAAAAAATTACCCAGCAGCCTATCAAGAATTAGATCGCCTCGCTAAAACAGGCAATGCGCAAGCCTTATATAACTTAGGCTATTTAACCCAAACTGGGCAAGGTACTGCCAAAGATGATAAAAAAGCATTGAAATATTATCAGGATGCTTCAGCAAAAGGCTATCCAGTTGCAAGTTATGTGTTGGCTCAAAGCTATGCTGTAGGACAGTTAGGTTTAAGCAAAGATGAAAAGAAAGTTCGTGAATACTTAGAGAAATCATCATCTCAAGGTTTTGATGACGCGACTGTAGAATTGGCTGTTTTATTATTTGCAGAGGGTACGCCTGCATCAGACAAGTTGGGTTTACAAAAACTTGATCCTTTAGTGAAAAAAGATTTTGCACCTGCGATTCATGCCAAAGCCCTCTATGACATTACAGATGGTTTAAAAAAGAAAAATGCAGCCACGGTGAATCAAGGTCTCAATGAAATTCAAAACTTAGCCAAGAAAGGCTATATTCCTGCATTAATGGCTGTAGGAAATATGCTGACCAACGGCAATATCATTGATCAAAACTTACCTGAAGCGCAAAAGATTTTCGCTGAGTTAGCAAAAAATAATGTGCCTAAAGCGAAAGAATCCCTAGAAGTGGTCAATAAGTTAATTGCTGAGAAAGCTAAAGCGCCAGCAAAAGCTGCTGCTCCGAAAAAATAATCTGCCAAAGGGTAAAGCACACGCTTATGTGTGCTTTACCACCATACACCGATCAAAACACTCACAATCATAAAACTCAAAAATGTACTGATCATCAACGGTGTCAGTGCTTTTTCATTCAAACCATAAATCTGTCCAAAAATTCCAAAGATCGAAGGCATCGGCAAAGCTGCAATTAATGTACCTGCATAAATCATTTTTTGATCTAAGTCCGTAAAATGGGTAAAGCCCAAATAGACCAAGATCGGCATACAAATATTTTTTGAGACCACAAGATAAATGGTTTGCAGATTAAAGGATTGAATAGTGAGCCCCACCATTCCCCCGCCAATAATAAAGAGTGCCAGTGGCGAAGCTGTTTGCCCAAGCATAGCAAAAACGGAATCCAACAGATGTGGAATCTGTATATTGAAAACTGCGCAACTCATGCCAATCATTACCGATAGAAATAGCGGATTTTTTAGTAAGGTTATAAAAGTTATTTTTAAGATAGCGACTAAATTGGCTTGTCGTTGGCGTCCAATTTCAGCCAAAGTTAACATTAACGGCACAAGAAAAACACTTTCGATGATGACCACCAAAGAGATATAAATCATGGCCTCACTGCCCATGAGCAAAGTTAAAATTGCAGCACCCAATAGTCCTGTATTGGACATGGAAGCCCCCAATGAAAATACTGAGGCATGGGTAAAATGATTTTTAAAAATTTTCTGCCCTATGAAGAAAGCCAGAATAAATAAGGCAAAAGTGACACTTGCATAAACGAAAAAATATGCTGGATACCAAATCTCATGCAGATCTTTTGAAGCTAAGGCATGAAGGAGCAAAGCAGGCAAAGCGATTTTGATCACAAAAGCGCTCAAGGCTATGATCTGTGCTTTATTTATTAATTGGATTTTGACAGAGATAAAACCCAGAAATAACAAGAAAAATACTGGAAAAATTACCGAAAAAATCATTTAAACCGTTCCTTTTCCAGAACTTGTAAATAAAGATATATCCTAGAATATATCTTTGATGAATATAAATACTTTAAAAGAATAATAGATTACACAAAACTGTAATGTCATCAGTATGCTGAAAACAAATCCTTTATTCCATGAGGCTGACAACGTAAATACTGAGGTGCAATCGAAATGTGAGCGCCCAGTTTCGCTGCAGCATGCCATGGCCAACGTGGGGCATACAAGATTGCTCTTGCCAATGCAATTGCATCTGCCTCACCCTGCTGAAGAATCTGTTCAGCCTGTTCAGCCTCGGTAATCAACCCGACAGCAATTACTGGAATATTCACTTGTTGTTTAATTGCATTGGCAAATGGCACTTGATAGTTTGCACCAATCTTGATGTTTTGTTGAGCATGTAAGCCACCTGAGGATACATGGATATAGACCGCCCCCAACTGTGCCAAGGCTTTTGATAAACCAATACTCGACTCAATGTTCCAACCATTTTCAGCATCCATCCAGTCCGTTGCTGAAAGGCGTACACCTATAGGATAATTGGCAGGCACTGCATTTCGAATGGCTTGAAAAACCTCTAAAGTTAAGCGAATACGATTTTCAAAACTACCACCATATTGATCCGTACGATAATTCGACAATGGTGACATAAATTGATGTAGCAAATAGCCATGGGCTGCGTGGATTTCAATCAATGAAAAACCTGCCTCAACAGCACGGATTGCAGCCTGTGCAAAATCATCAATGATGACTTGTATTTCATCAAGCGTTAATGCATGTGGTGCAACATCTTCAATGTTGAATGCAATATCACTGGCAGAAACTGTCTGCCAACCATGCGCATGATCTGCTGCAATTTGCCCTTTCCCCAACCATGGTTTATCCGTTGAGGCTTTACGTCCTGCATGTGCAAGTTGTACGCCAAAAGGCGTTGGCGCTATCGTTTTTACTTTATTCAATAAAGCCTTTATTTGATCTCGTTGTGTATCATTCCACAAACCAAGGTCTGCATAGCTGATACGTCCTTCTGCTTGAACCGCAGTCGCTTCAACAATACACAAGCTTGCACCTGACAAAGCATAATTTGCCCATTGCTGTTCGTGCCAATACGTGATTTCACCTTGATCAGTTGCAGAATATTGACACATTGGTGCAATAATTATTTTATTGCTCAATGCGAGCGAGCCAAATTGAATGGATTCAAATAACTTCGGTTGAGCAGACATAAATTACTTTCCCAGCGAATTAAAATTGTTTGGTGACACTCAAACCGGCACTCCAGTTAATACCATCTGCAGGTTCAAAGAATCGCCCATTACCATCATTCACAATGACTGAACCCACATAGTTTTTGTCGAATAAATTATCGACTCGAGCAAAACTACGGACTTTCCAATCTTTGTTTTTCCAGATATAACCGACATTTAGGCTGGTGACTGTATAACTTGGTGCAGTATCTGTATTGAGATCGTCAACATAGATTTTATCCATATAACGAACATCGACCCCAGCATTTAAACCACTTTCTGGAAGCCAACCAAGTCCAATAAAGGCTTGATTTTTAGCAATACCGGGAATGTAGTTTCCACTTTGGATGACTTTTTTCGGATCTGTATTTGGGATATCGGCATCAAATGTTGCATCTAGGAAGCTATAACTGGCTTGTGCAGTAATATCTTTCCATAGTTTTTTATTCCAAGACAATTCAACGCCCTGACGCAATGTCTTGTCTGCATTTTGATAGGTCGCTCGACCATCCACAGAACCGGCAGAAACAATATCATCTCGTGTATTGCTTTGAAAAACTGCAGCCGTGAAATTACCCAATTGATTTTGTGCCTTTAAACCCAGTTCATAGTTATCACTGGTCGAAGGTTTCAGTGCAAAGTTTATCCCTGAAGTTCCACTGGTTGGATAAGCCATTTCAGTGAAAGTTGGTGTTTCAAATCCTTTGGCATAGCTGATATAACTGCTAATCTCAGGCGTAATTTCCCATGTCAAAGCAGCTGATGGAAGTAATTTGTTATAATCTGTTTGCCCACTATCGTTGCCATTAGAGCTTGTGATGTAATGATCTTTAGATTCATAATGGACATTGCTATAACGCAATCCTGTATCTAGCCGTACAGTTGGTAAAAATTGCCAAGACACCTGAAGATACGGATCTAAATTCCATAAAGTATTTCGTTCATCACGGCGTAGCTTACCTTTTACTCCATATTGACCATTGGCATCAAAATTCTCATATCCTTGGCGATCTTCATTCATGGCATCATAAGCAAGCCCTGCACTGATACGCGTGTTCGGCAAAAGCTCTTTACCTGTCCAACGTAAATCTGCACCATAAAAATCTCTAGAGAAATCAATAACACCACCTGCATGGCGAGGATTCTTTTGAGCAGTATTCGGAATAGATTGATATTGTGTGACCTCTCGATGACCTAAATAAGCCATTGAATAAATTTCATTTTGGTCGTTGATGGGTTTGGTCCAATTAACACCTGTTTGTGTCTGATTAATATCTTTGCGCACATTATAGATATTCTTACTATCATTCACTTGTTTAGGGTTTTGCTTCCATTGATCCCGACTGAGACCTTGTGGATCATCCGCATGAATATTTACATAGTTGGTGATCCAATTAATTTTTGAGCCGTCATCCAAATCCCAAGTGAGTTTAGCATTACTCAAGGTTTTTCTTGCTGCACTATGATCACGATAGCCATCAGTATCAAAATACGAAGAACTAATCACATAACTTGGCTCATTGGCTTTATCGGCACCACCTTGTAAAACAATATCAGCACGCCCTTTATTGTTACTTCCACCTGAGTATCCTAACTCAATCGAATCGCGCCCTGTTCCCTCTTTGGTCGTGGTTAGAATCGTCCCACCTGATGAATTTCCATAGAGTGATGAAAAAGGTCCACCCAGTACTTCAATATGATCCAAACTGCTTAAATCAATATTTGACGTCTGACCTTGTCCATCGGGCATGGTTGCAGGAATACCATCCACATACAAACGGATACCACGGACACCAAAGGTTGAACGTGCACCGAAGCCACGCATGGACAGTTGTAAATCTTGCGCATAATTTTCACGGTTATTGAGCTGTAAGCCCGGAATGCCTTTGAGAGTTTCAGTGAGGTTCACTCCCATATTATTTTGATTTTGCTGTTGGTCTATACGATAAACAGATGCAGGCGTATTGAGTATGCTCGTGTCTGAGCGTGTTGCTTCAACTTTAATGGTGGGGAGTTGCTGAGTGGAATCCTGAGATTCCGATTCAGCATAGATGTTCTGGGAAATACAGACTGTTAAACAAAGTAGTGTGGTATTAATTTTTAAATGTTTCACTCTTTGCATCTAGGTTTCCTCGGGTGATTGCAGAAAATAATTTTAGAAAATAATTTTAGACCCCAAGCCAATGACCAATGCATTGTCGACCTGATTGGTTGCACCAGGATGCACCACATACTGCACTAAAGGACGAAGCATGAACCATTTGGCAGGGTAATATGAGTAATTTAACTCAACATTATACTCTGCATCTTCATTCAGCTGTCTTAAATTTGTGCCTAAGCGACTATTATTCACATAATCCGTATAACGATCGTTCAAATGTACTCTATTGACGGCTAAGCCTAGAATATCGTTGGGTTGGCTTTTAAATAGTCCATAGTACTTTAAACCCAGTTGTTGTGAATCACTTACCGCTGTTGTCGTCCGATCATGTACAGTAAAATTACCAAAGCTATGTAGACCTCGTTTGCCCTCACCTACTGAGGTCAATTGCTGTTCAAAGGCAATCCAGCCGCCATATGTACGATCTTCAGCCTTAGTTGCTGCTTTATAAGCCACATCGTACTGATTTTTTGCCTCGTCAGCAGTATTGTAAAGCGTACCAAAGCGATAACTGCCTGGTAAAGCATTGAAACCTTGCTTTGGTGACCACACCACTTCAGAAAGAATATTTACACCATCAGCATGTTTGGTATCCAAGTTCCAGCCTAGACGCTCCAAAGCATTGTCTGGGTTGTATTCAAAAACGCCCACTTGTGCGAATAACTCAGGATTGATTTGATACTTCAAACGTCCGCCCCATTGTGAAACGGGTGTGTTATACCAAAGCTTACCTTGCCATTTCCCCATTTGTGCAGCACAGAATGCATTGCCTTGGAAATCACAAGCCATGGTATTAAATTCAGTCCCCAAACCCATTCGACCTACACGAATACTGAGCCCTTGTTCTTTAAAGTTTTTTTCAATATAGAGTTCACTCAAACGACTTCCTGAATTACCTCGCCCCCAATTGGCTTGAGAGTTCGCCCATTGTGGTGCATCAGGTGCCTGAATCCCTCTTAATGATGTGCTTTCCCCTTGGCGTGCGGTGACTAAAGCACGAATCGTAACATCACTCCAACCTGCTAATTTCGCCATATCCAAAGTAGTTCCAAGACCAAACTGGGTTGCAAAGGTTGGTGCTTGATGTGCATCATAACCACCATCAGCAAGATATGAACCATCCATGGCAATCGTACCATCGAATTTGATCCCTTTTTCAGCCCACTCAGTACGTGTACCATTCCAGTCCCCTGTCATGGTTGATCCATGCAGGTCAAAAGCATCTTCAGCCGATGCAACAGACATCATGGTAAAAGTAGAGATTGCCAATAAAGGATAAGCAATTTTTTTCATGGGGCAGCCTAATTTGGAGCAGAATGAATACAGATAATTTTGTTAATTTCAAACTTTTGATCCTTATAAAATTAATATAAAAATCATATTTTAAAATCACAATCACGCCTAAAATACTATGGAGAATCCAAATTATTTATAGAGATTATTTACTAGAAATTTACACATTTTTTTACATATAACTATCAGATATTTTTTATCAATCGGAAAACTTTATTTTATCAATAAACTTTATTTTAATTAACAAAAGCTTATCAAACACGCTAACGAGTCATTCTGCGATTTATCTTATGGCTTCAACCTAAAGTCGTAGGACTAACAGTATCGCACTTTAAAGCCGTCCCATTCTTGCATACAATAATGAGCTCTTATCCCAATACGACACATGCATGCCTGAATTACCTGAAGTTGAAACAACTAAAACCAGCTTAGTTCCCTTAATCAATCAGAAAGTGATGTATGTCCAAGTCCGTGAATCTCGCTTACGTTGGCCAATTCCCGAAGATATTCAGCAACTTCAAGGTCAAAAACTCATTGGTTTAACTCGTCGTTCCAAATATATTTTGGCTGAGTTCGAACGTCATACAATGCTCTGGCATTTAGGGATGTCAGGCAGCTTTAGAATTTGTGATGAGTCAGATGAAATGAGAAAGCATGATCACCTCATCATTCAATTTGAAGATATGCAATTACGCTATCATGATCCACGCCGATTTGGCTGCATTATTTGGCTGAATGAACAAAGCCAAAGCAAACTTATTGATACTTTAGGTCCTGAACCCTTAAGTGATGAATTTAATGCTGAATATTTGTTTGAAAAATTAAAAAATAAAAATGTCGGCACAAAAGTTGCAATCATGGATAACCATATTGTCGTTGGTGTAGGAAATATCTATGCAACTGAAAGCTTATTTAATTTGGGTATTCACCCTGCCCAACCTGCGTCAAGCTTATCAAAGCTACAAGTTCAAAATTTGGTGATTGAAATTAAACGAATCCTAAAGCAAGCAATTGATTTGGGTGGGTCAACTTTACGAGATTATAGCAATGCGATGGGTGAAAATGGCTATTTTCAACAAACTTTGTTGGCATATGGTCGCGCAGGTGAAATGTGTATCAACTGTGAAACGACTTTGGAAAATCTAAAACTTGGACAAAGAGCCAGTGTTTTTTGCCCCCAATGCCAACCACTTAAGCGAATCAAAGATACGCCTAAAAAGATACGAGGAAAAAGTAAATGAAAACTGCAATCGTTCGACATATTCTCGTCAAAGACAAAGATCTTGCAGAGCAGCTCAAGAAGAAGATCCATGATGGCGCTGATTTTGCCAAAATTGCGAAACAACATTCAACGTGTAATTCAGCTAAACGTGGTGGTGAACTGGGTGAAGTGAAAAAAGGACAGCTTGTTCCTGTGATTGATAAATTGGTATTTACTGCGGCTGAACATATCCTACATGGACCTGTAAAAAGTCAATTTGGTTTTCATTTGGTTGAAATTAAATTTCGTATGGATTTTTAGTTTAAAGATTTACATTCTTGGTATGAAGTTGAAATGATATCGCCTTGTCTGGCAATTCCCGTACTTGCACCTTGCTCAAAACTCATCCATGCTGTAGTAAGGGGCTGACTCGGTTGATTGATATATCCATACAATCCTTTACCTTGCCCTTGAATAATACAGATTGGCTGGTTTATAAATAACTTCTGAGTATTGCCACTTAGAATTTGAACTGTTTGCTCTATAACTGTTTCGGAATCATCATTTCGCTCTAATGACTTTGAAATGTCTTCCGCAGACTTTACTGTCAAATGCAAAGGTTGATCAAACACAAGTGCTTTAAAGCGTTTAGGCAATGCTTGATAAGATGGTGATGGTTCTTCATCACCTTTATAATGATGATAATCCTGAATATGACAATGAATCTTCTTAAATTGCGAACGCGCACTTCCCATCGTTTGTGACCATGACATTGAACTGGCTACATCCTCAATATCTTTAATTAGAAATGCACTTTGAGAGTTTCGCAAATAAATAAAGTTTTCAAAATCTGCACTTTGGTTTGCCAAGGGGTCTGACTTAGTCATTTTTTCCGTTTTTAAAATGATTTGGTCATTTCGTTTTATATATTGACCTGTTTGCAATTCAATATTTGAAACTTGATCCATAGAAGAATACTTGACATCATCAAAGCTTAATATTTCAAATCTGTTGTTTTTAATTCCAATAAAGGTATATAAACCAAATGCGTAGTGACTAAAATAAACTCCTTGAACCTGATCATTAGAATCATATTGTTCACACATCGAGGTTACTTGAGGGCGTATTTCTGGGCTGAACTGCTTAATAAAATTTTCATCAACTTTAACATGGGCTTGGCATCCATAGATTAGAAAACTCGCCAAAAAAATAAAAATCTGAGCTGTTCTCATGAATTTAAACTCTTTTATATATTTGAATCACTTTGTTCAGGTTTAAACTCATGGACAAACTTCGCATAATCATCAATATACGTCCTAAACATCTCTGCTCTGGTCGTAAAGTAAAAAATTTCATTGCCATTTCTGACAATATTTTCAGGCGATTTACCATTGCAGTAACCTCCTGCCGAATTAACGGCTGATTCCAGCATTTTAAAACTTTGTTCAGCTGTCGCTTCATCTTTAAAACTAAACACCAACAAGACAAAATCTGGACGATACTGTTGATCATCACCTAATTTTTCTTTACTGACGGCTTTATATGAACGAATTCCTTCGCCTTTTACTTGTATGACTTTGTTGAGCGTACAATCATTTTCCGACCATGATGATCCACTGTCTTTTTCAATAAATTCAAAATTAGCCTTTAACAACCGTGTTTCCAAAGCAAGTAACAGTGCTTCATTTTCATCTGTTGAATCTGTTTCAATGGTGGCATACGTGGTCTGTTCATTCGGCATATCGCTAAATGTCAAACCACTTGCAGCTTGGGCTTGATCTGCACGTTCAGCCTGAGCCTTTTCTACCGCCTGTTGTTCTTTTGGATGCTCAGAACAAGCGGATAAAGCCATGAGTGTGATCACTATCCCTATGCTTTTTTTTACCATAGCCATCATCCTTTTATGTTCTCGCATAAAAAACGGTACTTAATCGTACCGTTTCAATTCGTTTCTTTACAATCATTTTATATTTCTAAAACCACTTAAAAATATAATCCTGCAACTTCAATCCAATTTATTAGGCTTGCGGACGTTTCTTCAATTCATCACGAATTTCACGGAGTAATTCAATATCTTCAGGTGTTGCAGCAGGTGCAGCTTCAGCAGGTTTACGGATTTTATTAAGGAATTTAACCAACAGAAATACAACCCAAGCCAAAATCAGGAAGTTTAAGAAGATCGTGATGAAGTTACCATAGGTTAAAACATTCACACCTGCTTTTTGTAAAGCATCCAATGAAGTTAAATTATTCGGGTTGTCCCCCAATACAATAAATTTTTGTGTGAAATCTACACCGCCCCCTGTGATTACAGAGATCAATGGCATGATCACGTCTTTGACCAATGAGTCAATAATTTTACCAAATGCCCCACCGATGATGACACCAATTGCCATATCCATCATGTTGCCTTTAATGGCGAACTCTCTGAATTCTGAAAGAATACTCATATTTTAACTCCAAGCCAATTTTAGGTATTTTTTATGTGACGAAGTATACATTATGTTTCCATGTACATTTCCGCTTAATTTACTCGTTTTTTGTTAAAAACCAAAAGCCTTTTACATTTATATAAAAAAACCGCAATTTATTAAAAAATTGCGGTTTTTTTGCTAGAAATGAAATTATTCCTAGTTAAAACACTTAGCCACGAGAAGCACGTTTACGTTCATTTTCAGTTAAGAATTTTTTACGAATACGAACAGATTTAGGTGTAACTTCAACTAATTCGTCATCTTCAATAAATTCTAATGCTTGTTCAAGCGTGAATTTAATAGCAGGTGTCAACGTTAATGCTTCATCTGTACCAGATGCACGCATGTTAGTTAACTGTTTCGCTTTAGTTGGGTTCACAGTCATGTCGTCTGAACGAGAGTTCATACCTACGATCATACCTTCATACACTTCTAACTGTGGTTCAGCAAACAGACGACCACGGTCTTGTAAAGTGAACAATGCAAACGCTAAGCAAGTACCGTTAACCATAGAGATCAACACACCATTTTGACGTTTCGCAACTGCACCCTGTTTCGCAGGACCATAATGCGAGAAGCTTGAAGTCATGATACCAGTACCAGAAGTAATGGTTAAGAATTCAGAACGGAAACCAATCAAACCACGAGATGGAACAGTTGCTTCAATACGGATACGACCTTTGCCGTCAACTTCCATATTGGTCAACTCACCTTTACGGTTACCCATTTGCTCCATAACAGAACCTTGATGCTGTTCTTCAACATCAAATGTTACGTTTTCGTATGGCTCTTGCATTTCGCCATCAACTTCTTTCATGATCACTTGCGGACGAGAAACACCCATCTCGAAGCCTTCACGACGCATTGTTTCAATCAATACTGAAAGATGAAGTTCACCACGACCAGATACTTTGAAACGGTCTGGACTGTCAGTATCTTCTACACGTAAAGCAACGTTATGAATCAATTCACGATCCAAACGTTCACGGATATTACGTGAAGTTACAAATTTACCTTCTTTACCCGCAAACGGTGAGTTGTTTACTTGGAAAGTCATCGAAACTGTAGGTTCATCTACAGACAATGCAGGTAAAGCTTCAACATTTTTAGGATCACAGATCGTGTCAGAAATGTTTAATGCATCTAAACCAGTGATACATACGATATCACCTGCCTGAGCTGAATCTACATCTACACGCTCAAGACCATGATAACCCATAATTTTTAAGATACGACCATTACGTGTCTTGCCATCTTTATCGATCACAGTCACTGGTGTATTGGTTTTTACTGAACCACGTTGAATACGACCCACACCGATTACACCCACAAAACTATTATAGTCAAGTGAAGAAATCTGCATTTGGAATGGACCATCAACATCAACTGAAGGTGGTTCAACAATATCTACGATTGTTTCGAACAACGGGGTCATATCTTCAGCAAGTTCTTCTGGAGATGGACCAGCAACACCACGAAGACCAGAAGCATAAACAACTGGGAAATCTAATTGTTCGTCGCTACCGCCTAAGTTATCAAACAAATCGAATACTTGATCGATCACCCAGTCTGGACGAGCGCTTGGCTTGTCTACTTTGTTGATGATCACGATTGGCTTCAAACCACGCGCAAACGCTTTTTGAGTTACAAAGCGAGTTTGAGGCATTGGACCTTCTTGTGAATCAACCAAAAGAAGTACACAGTCAACCATAGACATTACACGTTCAACTTCACCACCGAAGTCAGCATGTCCCGGGGTGTCGACGATGTTAATGCGGTATTCAGTGTTTGTACGTTTGTCTAACCATTTGATTGCAGTGTTTTTTGCAAGAATGGTAATACCACGTTCAGACTCAAGCGCATTCGAATCCATAACACGCTCAATCTCACCCGCGCGGTCACCGAGTGCACCTGATTGTTGTAAAAGTTTATCTACTAGAGTCGTTTTACCATGGTCGACGTGCGCGATGATGGCAATATTACGGAGAGTTTTAATATCAGACATGTAAATTCGATACGCTTTAAATTTGAGGGCAAATTATACAGAAAAAAGATAACTTTTAGTAGTGACAGTTTATTGACAGTTACAAGTTTTTTTCACAACTGCTGGCTTTTTATTTTGTAATAGTGTGTAAAGCGATTAGAATAGCGCCATCTCGCAGCTTCCTCTTTCTGTACCATGTCTGATTCTCATACCTCTTCCGATCAAAAACAGGGTCAAATCGATCTTATTTATGGTTTAAATGATCGTCCAAAACCACTTATCGCATTTTTTGCTGCTTTACAACACTTATTGGCGATTATCGTTCCAATTGTGACCCCGGGTTTACTCATTTGTTTAGCACTAGGCGTATCGCCTCAAGACACCAACATGATTTTATCGATGTCTTTGGTGATTTCAGGGGTAGCTACTTTTTTACAATGCAAAAAAATTGGACCTTTTGGTGCAGGTCTATTGATCGTACAGGGTACAAGCTTTAACTTTATTGGACCAATGATTGGGATTGGTTCTGCAATGGTAGCAGCGGGTACTCCTGTTGAAGCAGTCATGGCTTCTATTTTTGGTGTGGTGATCGCAGGTTCATTTATTGAAATGGGTGTATCACGCATTTTACCTTGGGTGAAAAAACTCATTACACCATTGGTGACAGGAATCGTGGTATTGCTGATTGGATTGACCCTAGTTAAAGAAGGTCTTATCAGTATGGGGGGTGGCAAACAAGCGATGGATAACCATACTTTTGCCAGTACAGACAATCTAATTATGTCATGTACAGTATTGGCGATTATCATCTTACTCAATCGATTTAAAGTGGTTTGGATTAAGAGTTCTGCAATTTTAATCGCCTTAGTGATTGGATATATTCTTGCAGGCTTTATGGGCTATTTAAATTTTTCAGGCTTAAAAGATGCCCCATTAATTCAAATCCCAACACCTATGCACTTTGGAATTAGTTTCTCTTGGAGTTTGTTTATTCCAATGGCATTCATCTACCTTGTGACCTCTCTAGAAGCAATTGGTGACGTGACTGCGACCTCAAAAATCTCAAACCAACCTGTTGATGGTCCTGTTTGGATGGAGCGAATCAAAGGTGGTGTATTGGTCAATGGTGCAAACTCATTTCTTGCAGGGCTGTTCAATACCTTTCCAAGTTCTGTTTTTGCCCAAAATAATGGTGTGATTCAATTGACAGGTGTTGCGAGTCGATTTGTCGGTATTTGGATTGCGATAATGCTCATCATTCTTGGATTATTTCCAGCTGTTGCTGGAATCATCCAAGCTGTGCCTCAAGCCGTTCTTGGTGGTGCAGTCATGGTGATGTTTGGTGCTGTAGCAGCATCGGGAATTAACATTTTATCGGGAATTCAACTTGACCGTCGTGCCTTGTTGATTATTGCAATTTCACTTGCACTTGGCTTAGGTGTTGCCCAAGTTCCTCAAATTTTAGAACATTTACCAGAATTACCACGCAATATCTTTAGTTCTGGTGTTGCGACAGGCGGACTAGCTGCCTTAATTTTAAATTTAGTTTTGCCTGAAACTAAAAAATAACGAATCAATTCTTTATAATGCCCAGCCTAGACTGGGCATTATTGTTCAATTTTAATGATGGATGGTGAATATGGAGCCAAGAAGTGAAGTTGTCATTCGACAGCATGACTATCTCTCTGGACGTGTTTTATTGGTCAATGCACCAACGGATGATCTACTTTCAAATTTAGCTCATGACATCGAGGCAAGTGTTTGGACTTGGAATTACAATGAGTTCCAATATTTCCAAAACCAACAAGCCAACGTGCATTTTGGAACAGACATGGCAGAGGCTGATTTTGATCAAGCTATCGTTTTTGTCCCAAAATCCAAAGAATTACTCAATTATGTTCTGCATCAGTTGGTTGCTCGTTTAGCAATCGGCGCTTCAATTTTTTTGGTTGGAGAAAAGAAAGGCGGTGTTGAACGTGCTGCAAAACAATTATTGCCTTATGGTCAAGCCATAAAATTAGACAGCGCACGTCATTGCCAAATGTGGCAATTGACGACTGATAAAACCGTGACTCCGAAACCGCTCGCACAATGGGCGCAAGAATACAATGTCAGCACGCCTTCAGGTGATCTTCGCATTTGTGCCCTACCTGGTGTATTTAGTCAAAATCGATTAGATATTGGAACTGCTGTACTATTGCCTTATTTGAAACAAGTCACTTCAGGAAAAATTGCTGACTTTGGATGTGGTGCGGGGGTCATCAGCGCATTTCTCTCAAAACTCAATCCTAAAAATCGTATTTTTGCTTTAGATGTTGATGCTTTTGCTTTAGCTTCAACACAAATGACGTTTGAAAAGAATCATCTACCTTTAGAACAACTCGAAATAAAAGCAGTGACTGGAATTGAGGATGCGCCATTGTTTTTACATGCCATCGTCAGCAATCCACCGTTTCACCAAGGTATTCAAACCGACTACAATGCCAGTGAAACATTATGTAAAACTGCAAAACGACATTTAAAATCAGGCGGTGAATTATGGATTGTGGCAAACCGCTTCCTAAATTACCCATTACTCATTGAGCAGAGCTTTGGTCAATGCATTACAAAAGCCGATCAACAAGGCTTTAAAGTGCTATTCGCCAATACTCAAAAAAGCAGTAAGGAATAACGATGAGCGAAACAGATCATCCACAACTCCAGCGTAAGCTTGGAGCACGACATTTAAACATGATCGCGATTGGCGGTTCTATCGGTACAGGATTATTTCTTGCTTCTGGTCAAACCATTGCCACAGCAGGTCCAGGTGGAGCACTACTTGCCTATGTACTGATTGGTATTATGATTTATTTCTTAATGACCAGTTTGGGTGAATTGGCAACCCACAATCCAACTTCAGGTGCATTTTTTACCTATGGTAATAAATATGTAGAAGAAGGCTTTGGATTCGCTCTGGGTTGGAACTATTGGTATAACTGGGCAATTACTGTTGCTTTTGAGCTGGTTGCAGTTCAGTTCATTATGAAGTTTTGGTTTCCCGATATTCCTGGATTCTGGTGGAGTGCAATCTTTCTCGCCATTATCTTCTTTATCAATGCATTAACCGTCAAAGGCTTTGGTGAAAGTGAATTCTTATTCTCCTTGGTCAAAGTCATTGCCATCCTGTTCTTTATTGTGATTGGCTTATTCATGATTGGCAAAATCATGTTAGATCCAACAGATTCAATTACAAAGAATTGGACTATTGGTGATGCACCTTTCGTGGGTGGATTCCAAGCCTTGGTCGGTGTTGCCATGATTGCAGGATTCTCATTTCAGGGAACTGAAATGGTAGGCGTTGCTGCGGGTGAATCTAAAGATCCAAAGAAAACCATTCCGATTGCAATCAAACAGATCTTTTGGCGAATTCTGTTATTCTATATCTTATGTATTTTTATCATCGGTACCTTGGTTGCATATACAGATCCAAATCTTGCTCTTGCCGCTGAAGGCGACGGTAATATTACCCTTTCACCATTTACCTTATTGTACGAAAAAGCAGGATTAGCTTTTGCAGCAGGATTAATGAATGCGGTGATTTTAACTGCGATTATGTCTGCGGGTAATTCGGGCATGTATTCATCAACACGTATGTTATTTGATATGGCTCGTGAAGGAAAAGCACCACGAATTTTCGCTAAACTCGATCTGCGTGGCGTGCCAATGAATGCACTCTATGCCACGACTGCAATTGCAGCACTGTGTTTCTTGACCACCTTTATTGGTGAAAGTGTGGTATTTACGTGGCTGTTAAATATGTCAGGAATGTGTGGTTTTATCGTGTGGTTAGGTATTGCAGTCTCGCATTATCGCTTCCGTAAAGGCTATTTGGCACAAGGTCACAAACTGGAAGATTTAGCGTATCGAGCAAAATTCTTCCCATTTGGTCCTTGGTTTGCATTTATTCTCTGTGCCATTATTATTCTTGGACAAAATTCAGAGGCTATTCTTGCAGGCAAATGGATGAGCGTGCTGTCCACTTATATCAGTATTCCGCTGTTCCTTGTGATTTGGCTTGGTTATAAATGGAAGCATAAAACTAAATTTGTACCTTATGACAAAATGGATGTCAGTCCAATTTCAGTGGAAAAAGAATAAATCAGCGTATTTAGATAAAGCAGCTTTCGAGCTGCTTTATTATTTTTTAGCTTAAAGGACCCTGTTTAATCTAAAAAAATTGGCGGGATGGATTGACAAAGTTTTTTTTATTTATAGAATAGCGCCCATTGGATAATATCCAAACAGAATTTTGGTCTTTGATTTTCGAATCAAAAAATAAACAGGAGTACGACATGCAACAACTTGAGAAAACATTGAATTAAGATTAAATCGTCGTCTACTCACGGACACTGATTTAATCAAAGTGTCCGAATGTCAGTTTCAAACCTAGCATTCGCTAGGTTTTTTATTGCCTACTGAATCCAAGTCATGGATGGGTAATATTTATTTAAAACTTTCGGACAATAAAAATAATTTGCTTAGAGAATGAAAAAATGGGCATACAAATGATTTTGAACGCCAAAGCAGAATATGGCGTTCCTGTAAAAATTTATACTACGGATGTAGATGAAGAAAGCCTGACACAGCTACGAAAGATGTCACAGCTGCAATTTATTCACTCGCATATTGCAGTCATGCCTGATGTACATTTAGGTAAAGGGGCTACAGTAGGTAGTGTGATTCCGACTAAAAATGCCATCATTCCTGCTGCTGTGGGTGTGGATATTGGTTGTGGAATGAATGCTTTAAGATTAAGTCTAAAAGCTGCTCAACTTCCCGACAACTTGAGTAGTTTACGTAACGCGATTGAAAGAAAAGTTCCTGTTGGCTTTGAAATACACAAGCAAATTAAAGCCAAAGCATCAACACTTTCACCTTTAGATAAAAAACTAAAGTTAATTACTGACAAGCATCCAGCATTAAAACGTATGTTACGTAGTTTTGATGTCACTTGGCAGAAACAACTTGGAACTTTAGGGGGTGGAAACCACTTTATTGAACTTTGCCTTGATGAAAATGATGATGTTTGGGTCATGCTACATTCGGGCAGTCGTGGTTTGGGCAATGTGATTGGTACGTATTTTATTGAACGTGCCAAAAAAGAAGCGCAAAACCGTTTTGGTCATGTGCCTGATAAAGACTTGAGCTATTTTGCAGAAGGTTCAAGCAACTTTGATGATTATGTTGAAGCTGTTGAATGGGCACAAGAATATGCTTTTGAAAATCGCCGTGAAATGATGCGTTTAATTTTGGAAGCCATTCGTCCATTATTACCCAGCTTTCAGATGACCAAAGAAGCGATTAATTGCCACCATAATTATGTGCAAAAAGAGCTTCACTTTGGTGAAGAAGTCTTTGTTACCCGCAAAGGTGCAATTCGTGCAGGGCTTGATGAATACGGAATTATTCCGGGGTCAATGGGCGCGCAATCCTTTATTGTAAAAGGCAAAGGCAATCCAGATTCATTCTGTTCATGTTCACACGGTGCAGGACGGAAAATGAGTCGAACAAAAGCTAAACATTTGTTCAATCAGCAAGATCTAATCACACAAACTGCTGGCGTTGAGTGTCGTAAAGACAAAGGCGTGGTAGATGAAATCCCTAGTGCCTATAAAGATATTCATCAAGTTATGGCAAATCAAAGCGATTTGATTGAAGTGGTGCATACCCTTAAACAAGTATTGTGTATTAAAGGCTAAGTCTTAATTGTAGTTAAGCACTTCCTTTTTGTGAGTTTCGATTTGCAAAGAGGAAATCGAACGCAAAGTTAACTGTATCGGAGCTTAGGACAATATTCACGAATGACGATGACCTGTTGGCAAATACCTTCAGCCTGGCGTTGTTGTTCAAAAATATTTTTTTGCATTGGATCAAAGCTATCATAAAAACATATTTCTTGATCATCAATTGAATACACCAAGGAATGATTACCAACCCCCTCTAAAGTGTCATAATAAACAACTATGGCATAACCCTGTTCAATGTTGGTTTGAATATCTTGATAAGTTAAGGGTTGTTCAATAGCCAAACCTAGACGATTTGCCTCTGTGTAATGCTCAATTTCTTTGAAGTGAATATTGGGATCTTCTGCTGTATGAAATACAACATCAAAACCTAATTTCTTAAGCCCAACTGCCAAGCCTATTGTAAATGTTCCATCTTCAGAGTCATGCTTGCAAAGCTGAACGAGCGTTTGAATATCAACTTGGATAACATAATTTTGCATCAGCATCCAGACCGCAAAAATACCGCCATTGGCTTCTAAATTCAGTAATTCATCGGGAAGTTGTAGACTCATTCACAATCCAAACACTTAAAAAATCTGAGTAAATCATTATAACGTGTATAGAAAAAAATTGAGTTCTATTGTGAATTTACTTAATTTTTAAAATAACAGTGACCCGTCTATTTTTTGCTTTACCTTCCGCAGTTTTATTATCTGCGATAGGCTTTGTTGGACCCAAACCAAGAGTAATCAATTGATCAGGATTAACCTTATATTCACTCACTAAATAATCTTTGACGATATTTGCACGTGTCAATGAGACTTTATTATTGGCAGCCAATGAGCCTGAACTGTCTGTATGTCCTTCGATATTAAGCACAAAATTTTTATTGGTTTGCAATAACTGTGCAGCAACTGATAAAGCTGGGCGATATTGCGGATCGATTTCAGTCGATTTCGGCTGAAAATATATAGAAAGCCCATGTTTCAAAGACTTTACTTCGTTTGGATATTGTTTTTGGATGGAAACAGTATTGCTATTTATGGGCGTAGACGTGCAAGCAATTAAACTCAACAACATCAATCCTAGAATCACGTATTTCATGACTAACCTATAATTATTGATTTTTGCTTCAGTTTTATTTAGATATTGATCAATTATATGTATTTCCAATAAAAAAGCGACTCAATTGAGTCGCCTTTTTTTAACTAAATAATTAATTATTTAGTTACAGTACGGCTACCAGTGATCGTCGCGAATACACGACGGTTCATAGCACGACCTTCTTTAGTTTTGTTGTCAGCAATCGGTTGATCCCAAGCGAAACCTTGAGTAGACAAACGAGATGCATCAATGTTGTACTCGCTTACAAGCGCTGATTTAACAGAGTTAGCACGAGCTAAAGATAAACGTTCGTTTAACTTACGTGGACCAGTGTTATCTGTGTGACCTTCAATACGAGCAGTCGCATTCGGGAATGTATTCAACGCATCAGCTACTTTAGCAACTTCTGGTTTATACTGATCTTTGATGTTTGATTTGTTTGTATCAAAGAACACACGAAGTTCCATGTTCAAATCTTCAGTAAGAACTTGTGGAGCTGGTTCTACTGGAGTTGGAGCAACTGGAACCACTGGAGCAACTTCTACTACAGGAGCAGCAGGTTTCAAGTGACCACCAAGAACTACGTTAAGACCTGCAAGAGCAGTATAGTTCCAGAATTTTTCGTCAAAGTTATAAGTACCACGAGCTTCAGTACGAAGAGATAAAGCATCGTTTAAGCGCCAGAAAGCACCAACACCCGCGTTACCTAAAGTACCTTCTTCGTTGTTGTGGTAAGACATGTCATCAAGTTTGTACTTGTAATGACCAGCACCTAACAATACGTATGGCTTGATTTTGCTGTCATAGTTTTTAGTGATCAAATCAGAAGTAGCATAGAAGTTACCGTTGATTTGAGTTTGCTTGTATTCAGAACCAGCAACGCCAGTACCGTCAAGATCACCTTTAACTTGGTTATATTCAGCTTCGAAACCTAACCATGGAGTAAGTTCAACACCAAGTGCAGCACCAACGAATAAATCGTCTTGTAACTCAGGACCGTTAGTTAACTCGCCTTTGTCACCACCGTTGTTGTGTTGAGAGTCTTGGAAAGTGTAACCAAGCATTAATGGTGTAACAGTTACACCAGCATTAGCAGCAGCGAGTGGAGCAGCAACAAGCATAGCAAGTGCGATACGACTCAATTTCATGGATATCCTCCAGAGATAACAATTGTTGTTCAAGCCTAGCCTAAAATTTATTGGCTACCCTGAGATAAATTTTAATACCCCAGTATTATTTTTAAGCTACTCACGTTGAATCATACAAACACTTGAGGCTTTTTCCAAGTGCTTGATAACTTTAATCAAGTAAATTATTGACAAAATTACTTACAATTTCCGTTGTAATTCGGTAACTTTCTACTCAATTTTTTTTCGTGAATCGCTTATCTTTTTACTACCTGTATTTTAGCAGTAAAAGAAAGTGATAGTAATAAATATTTTACTACAAAAGCGTTTCAATAAGATTTAATAGACAAGTCATTATTTTTCAAATAAAAAACAATACTTAACAGAAGATTAAAACATGTATTTTTATTGTAAAGAACAAGGTTTTTCTTTGTTTGAGCTTATAAGCATAATTGTTATCGTTGCAATAATTTGCCTAATCAGTTTGCCTTTTTATCATGATTGGATGCAAAAGCAAGAATTTCGATCGATTCATCCCATGATTCAACAGCATGTTTCTTATGCAAGAAGTCAGGCATTGGCACGACGAACAACGGTTGTCATATGTTCGTCGGAAAGCTTGATCCAATGTGAAAAAAACACGTGGCATAAAGGCATAATTATTTTTACAGATCGTAATAAAAATAAGCAGATTGACGATGGCGAGCTCATACTCCTTAAAACTGAAAAAAATATTAAATATGGAACCTTGACTTGGATTGGGAGTGCCAGTAGCCGTGATGTCTTGACCCTTCAAGGTGATACCGGACTACCACGTGGTTCACCAGGCAGTTTTTACTATTGTGGGCATCATGATACTGACAACAATACCCGCTATAAAATCGGACGAATGGCGACTTTAAATAAGGAGCCTACTGAAAAATGTTAAAAACTGTTCTCTAGCGTCTACATATATTGCATATTCAGCATTTATTCTTGTGCTGTTTTTTATATACTGCTTAAGTTTTGGATATATTTAACAAGAATCATGTGGAGATCAGAACAATGACTGACATCGTAATTGTCAATGGTGCACGTACTGCAATGGGCGGTTTTCAAGGTAGCCTAGCCAATGTCACTGCGCCTGAATTAGGTGCTATAACCATTAAAGAAGCAATTGCGCGCGCTGGTTTACAACCCAATGATGTAGAAGAAGTCATTATGGGTTGTGTACTCCCTGCTGGTTTGAAACAAGGTCCTGCTCGTCAAGCGATGCGTAAAGCTGGCTTACCTGATTCAACAGGTGCAGTCACAATCAATAAACTATGTGGTTCAGGCATGAAAGCTGTTATGCAAGCCGCTGATGCGATTAAAGCAGGTTCTGCAGAGATCATTGTTGCTGGTGGTATGGAGTCGATGACCAACGCACCATATCTACTGCCGAAAGCCCGTGGTGGATATCGTATGGGACATGGTGAAGTCAAAGACCATATGTTCTTTGATGGACTGGAAGATGCTGAAACTGGTCGCTTAATGGGATCTTTTGCACAGGATATGGCGAATAGCAAAGGTTATAGCCGTCAACAAATGGATGACTTTGCCATTCGTTCTTTACAACGTGCTCAAAAAGCCATTACTGAAGGTTGGTTTAAAGACGAAATCGTACCTGTGACTGTTTCAGGTCGTAAAGGTGATGTGGTTATTGATCAAGATGAACAACCGTTTAATGCCAATATTGAAAAAATTCCAACCTTACGTCCAGCATTTGCTAAAGATGGAACCATCACGGCTGCAAATGCCAGCTCAATTTCGGATGGTGCATCTGCTTTAGTTTTAACCTCTACAGATGTTGCAAAGGCAAAAGGTCTGCAACCTTTAGCAAAAATTGTGGCTTATGCTTCAAACTCTCAACATCCATCTGAATTTACCATTGCCCCTGTAGGTGCAATCCAAAAAGTTTTAAATAAAACAGGCTGGGATGCTCAAGATGTCGACTTATGGGAAATCAATGAAGCTTTTGCTATGGTCACTATGTGTCCAATCGATGAATTCAAATTAGATGCGGAAAAAGTCAACATCAATGGTGGCGCCTGCGCATTAGGACATCCTGTAGGCTCAACTGGCTCACGCATTATCTTGACGTTGATCCATGCATTAAAACGTACAGGTGGCAAAAAAGGTATTGCAGCATTGTGTATTGGTGGTGGTGAAGCAACCGCTGTGGCGATTGAAATTCTTTAAGCTTTTTCTTATAGATTAAAACTCACTGAAATAAAAAGGCATCACCATTATGGTTGATGCCTTTTTATTTTAATGTCATTCGATAAAAAACCAAATCCATCCCACGCCTCTGTTAAAAGGCTCAAGCCTATATGCTACCAATCAATATGATTCACTTCATATCAATAGAATATCTTTGCTTTTTTTCATCAGCCAATCTTGCCTGACATTGCGATCGTGAAGCGACATGAATGTCTTCATGTTGAGTGGGAGTATATGAGCAAAAACAAGGCTCTATTTTGTTTACAGTGCAAGAAGAGCGTTAAAAAAATTGATTGAGTAAAGTAACGCTTCGCCTACGCAAATCAGTGAAAACTTTTCTCAAAATATAAGACTGTAAATGCGCCTTGTTTATACCATGTAAATTTTCAAGAATGCTGTGATTTATACCGCTCTTTGTTCAAGGTGACATTGTTTCATATATAAAAATAAAGGCAGCCCGACTGATGCTCCGCCCATCAGCGAAGCAATGACAGGGACCCATAATCTATTCATTTTCAGTTGTTGACCATCCTGTATCACCATAACGACAATCACCACAACGGTGACAATGACATCTAGCCATGCAAATGCAGCGATTGGGTTATCAATAATTTGCTGAAAAAACAGGGTTAAGTTTAATCCATGTTGATTTAACCACAGGATAAATTGTGAGAATGGAAGAATGATTCCAAGGAGGGTCAATAGCGCGTATATTCTTTTCATGATTATTCCTTTCTAATTAAATTGACCTTATTTTCAAAAGATTTAAATATAACCTGAGTTCGATAAAAATCCTTGATGAAAGATGATACATCCAAACCGCCTGATTATTCATACAAGTGATTTGGATGATTCATTTATTTTGTACTTTTCAATCATAGATGGTCTTGCTATCGTGAGGCGACATGGATGTCGCCATGTTGAGCGGGGGTATGAGGATGTACCCCTCGCTCAACGAAAGATTTTTGTCACTTTTCATCTCTGAAAAGTGAGGCATCCCTACGCAAAACAATTTAAACTTTAGAAGTAAAGCGTGGCAGTGCAAGCTTTAGATCATCAAACAATCTATTGATCGCCTTCATTTTATTGATCAAGACAAATGAAACGCTATTGATGGTTGCGCTTGCGGAGCTCCGCTCCTCATTCTAAAATTGGATGAAAAGGTAGCAAGAATCCATAGAGATTTATTATTTTTCAATGAGTTGAAGATTTAATTACATCGAACTCAGGTTAAATATAAATAAATATCAAAAATATACCACGCATTGATCAAAATCTCTAATCAGCTTTTTTGTCTTAGTAAAAAGTATTTAATATTGAGATAAATCTAAACATTGATGAAACATATACGGGACTTCTATTACTGGGCACCATCTTAGCGATTTGATTGAAACGCTAAAATAAAGTATCTCGTGATATGCTTGAACTTGGTATATTTATTTCTAAGTCATACTAGAAGGTTCAGAATAAATAAAATTTAGCCACATTCTCACTAAAATCATCTCAGAACTTAACTCAATAAACACTAAGGTTTCAATATCTCGCCTTGAACCATCCACAGACTTAATTAAGACTCTAAACGCTTTGGTTCAGGAATAGGGGCAATATAGGCGATGAGTAACATCACAAAACCTGCTCCCAAGAACGATATGACTCGGGTCAGTGTGCCGATATGAGATAAATCAAGCAAAACCAGCTTCAAGGTCACAATGACCAGAATGCTGCCACCTAAAATCCATACAGGACGTAATTGTTTACGGCTGGCAAAACTCATACTAATCAACGCCAGGCTCACCCAAAGTAAGGTCAAACTTAATTGTGCCGTCGCATCTTGCCATAAATCCAATTGATTATAAGGTGTAGCAAAATACACATGTAGCGCACGCAGAACCATATAACTACTTAACCAAAGTAGACTTAAAACCGACAAAACAGCCAGAATACCTTGGTCTGTACCCTGTTGTAGAGCCAGCTTCTGTTGCAAGTTGAGCATCCATAAAAAGCCCATTAACATTGCAATACTCACCAAATCAAATGGGTTCAAGATTGGCAATAAATAGCCTTGAAAAGCCTGTTGAGAAAATAATTGCGAACAGATGATCCATATCAGCATCAGCGCCAAACTGGTTCGTGTTTGCCAAAAAATTTTCCAATCCGCACTTTTCTGAATAAAGCACCACCCACAAAACAATAAAGGTAATATCACGACACTAATATAAGGTGTATAAGGAATTAAAGTTAAGCTAGCTAAGCTTAAACTGATTAAAACGCCTAAACTCCCCCACTCTTCCATAAAGCGTAGCGCATGAAAAGGTCTTAACCATAGTGTGGTCAATATCAATCCTGCTAATGTCATTCCCCATCGATCAATGTCAGTTTGCCAAACCAATACACCATTTTGACTTATATCCAATAAAAGAATCAGTGCAAAAACATAAATAGGAATAATACCAATCCACTTGGGGATCAACCATGTTGATAATGCTTTTAACTTGAGCATCAATTCATTCATCAACAGATAAGTAGCGCTGAGTATCAGCAATGTGTATATGTAGCGATAAGCACCATTAAAATAGTCAAGGAGTAGAATAAGCAACATCGACGTTGCTGCAATCATCAATAAACTCAGAAATAAGGTAGACAGCGCATTCAGTTGCTGTCGAAATGTCTCACGACTATTTCCCAATAACACTGCAAAAATATAACTAATACATAAATACCAGTACATTGTAGTTGGGAAGTTTGGCAGTTTAAATAAATAATACAGGCTTGTTGCCCCTGCAACGACCATCAATGCCATCGCCAAATAACGGCTAATTGCTGATTGTCGATATAATGCATACCCCCATATACATAACCCTTCGAGTACCCATCCGACTACACTCCATTGTCCATGTAATAAAATAGGTGGAATCAAAGCCATAAAGATCAAGGCAAGACTAAAATAACTCTGTGAAATCAATCGAATCGACTGATTACGTTTTGAAAATTGATAAATACCTGCGAAAAGCGCAGCAAAAGCTAAACTAAAACTCGCCAATAACATGCTTTGATGAAAATAAAGCAAATATAAAAAAAGATAGCTGACAATCGGAGCACCAAAAATCAAGGCAATATCTAAACTCGGTTTAAGCTTAAATTGTTCCACATCTTGTTTGGCAATTAGTTGGCTAAAACGGAAACCCAACCAAATAAAAACAGCTGTATGCGCAAAAATTAAAAGGGTAAGTGTCTGTTTGTCTTGTAAATCACCATGACCAATTGCATAGACACTCGCAACGATTGCTGTAACCAAGAAACCGATTTGATTCAGATATTTCCACGGTCTCAAAGTGCTCATTATCGCAATTGCAATATTAATCAGCAAATAATAGGTTAAAAGCTCAACGACAGTGGCGTCGCGTACGGGTAAGGTAAAGGGTGCAATGTAGGCAATTGACATTGCCATAAGTGCCAATTCAACACTTTGCTGCTTTAAGCTTAAGCTGAGTGTAATGAGCATAATCATAACAAAGCAAAGGCTTGCCAGATAAATATTAGAAATTACATGGGTATAATATGCAAAAAATAAGGTGAGAGATAATCCAGCAAGCCCCAATCCCTCCAGTGCCAATGCAAAACTACGATTTTTACTTTGCAGACTCAGACCAAGTGTGGTGATTGCGATACTCGATAAAGCAACCAATGTGAGTTTAATTACGAGACTCAATTGCCAATGCTCTGTTGCAAAACGCAGTAACAGTATAATGCCAATGACCAACACCAATATGGCAACTTTCAGTACAGGATTCCCCTTAAAAATCCAATCTTGAATTTGTGAAATCAAACTCGTTGCGGAATCTCGTGGCACTTCTTCAGATTGCGTTGAAGGAATTGAGAATGAAGCAGTTGATCGATTCGCAGAATATTCAAGCGACTGAATTTGTATCTGAACTTGTGTGAGATAACGTTCTAGACGCCTCAACCATCTAAGAAAAAAGAAAATCCATGCCGTTAAACCTAGTCCCACCATCCAACTCAAATGTAGGGTTAATCCGACAACAGCAATGATAGAAGAAATATAGAGCGGGACTTTTGAGGTACTATGTAACGGTAAATGCATGCTTTGGGCGATATCTAACATCGGATTTTGAATCGCATCGACATAGTGCATTACACTCATGACAAAAGCTAAACCACAGAGATAAGTCAATACGTGTGCATCTAAAAACCATGCACTCACCGCAATAATGATGAGCATCATTAACCAGATAATGCGAATTTCACTCTGCCCTTTCAGCATATTTTTACTTTCTTCATCCTCAATATATTGATCATACAACAGCATTCCAACATGATTCTGTTAATTCATCAGATATTCAGTAACACAAGCACGATGGTTGCCACTACGCAACAGAGAAAAATCACGTACAATAAAGCGGTAATTTGAATTAGGAAAATATCAATGCCACCATTTGTATTGGTCGATGGGTCATACTTTTTATTTCGTGCCTTTCATGCACTCCCACCTCTAACAACATCAACGGGATTACAGACCAATGCGATTCGTGGAGCAATCTCGGCAATCCAAAAGCTTATGCGTCGTGTACAACCAACCCATATGGCTGTTATTTTCGACACACCTGAACCGACTTTTCGTCATCAGCTTTCACCGATTTATAAAGGTGATCGCCCAAGTATGCCTGAAGAATTATCCCAACAAATTCCTTATTTACATGCGCTAATTCGCGCCTTAGGGATTCCACTTCACACCCTTCCAGGTGCTGAAGCTGATGACATTATCGGTACCTTAGCCAAACGTGCTGAAAAAGAAGGTTATCAAGTTTTAATCTCAACTGGCGATAAAGACATGGCGCAGTTGGTGACAGATAAAGTGACATTGGAAGACAGTTTCAAAGACAAACCAATGGATGTTGATGGTGTCATTGAAAAATTTGGAGTACGTCCGGATCAGATTATTGATTATCTAACCTTAATGGGAGACGCATCAGATGGTATTCGTGGAGTTCCTGGGGTAGGTGCAAAAACTGCCGCCAAGCTTTTAAATGAATATGGTTCAATCGATGGCATTTTAAAAAATGTGGACAATATCAAGGGTAAAGTTGGACAAAGTCTAAAAGACAATGTTGATGGGATTACTCTTGATCATCAACTTGCCAGCATCATCATTGACCTTGATTTAAACATCAGCTATGAGGACTTAAAACTTTGCGATCCTGATGTTGAAGCATTGCGCAACTTATATACAGAGCTTGAGTTCCGTAACCAATTACAGTCTTTAGATCATCCCAACAATCCCAATAGTTCAACCTATAAACAAACTGCACAAAGTGCCATCAAAACTGAACAAGCTGTTGAAAGTGAAATCACCGATCAAGCCACAAGTTCAAGTGTCGATGACCGTTTAGGTGAAGCAACGTATCATACTGTATTAAGTCAAGATGTTTGGGACAAAGTATTCCAGCGTTTAAGTACGGCAAAACGCTTTGCAATTGATACAGAAACAACAAGTTTGGATTATCGTGTTGCTGAAATGGTAGGTTTCTCGCTTGCATTCGATGCGCATGATGCCTATTACATCCCTTTAGCACATGATTATGAAGGTGTGCCACAGCAACTCAATCGCGAAACAATCATTCAACAAATTAAACCTATTTTAGAAGATCCAAATATTGAAAAAATTGGGCATCATTTAAAATATGATGCGCATATTTTTGAAAACCATGGGATTCATCTACAAGGTTGGTTCTTTGACACCATGTTGGCATCTTATGTGTTGAACTCAGTAGCAACTCGTCATGGTATGGATGATGTTGCTCGTGTTTATCTGAGTCATTTAACGACAACCTTTGAACAGGTTGCGGGTAAAGGGGCGAAGCAAAAAACCTTTAATCAAATTGATATTGAAACTGCTGGTCATTACGCAGCAGAAGATGCGCATGTCACTTATCGCCTTTATGAAGTATTAGAACGAAAACTCAAAGAAATCCCAGAGCTCAGCGGAATTTTACACAATATTGAAATGCCTGTTGCTAGCGTTCTGACCAGTATGGAAGAAAATGGTATTGAGCTAGATTTAAAATTTTTGGATCAACTCAGTGTTGATTTCGCCAATACAATTCAAAACCTTGAAAATCAAATTATTGAGATCGCTGGTGAATCTTTTAATGTCGGTTCACCAAAGCAAGTGGGTGAAGTCTTATTTGAAAAACTGGGTTTAAAAGGGGGCAAGAAAACAGCAACAGGACAATACAGTACCTCTGAAGCTGTCTTGGAAAAAATTGATCATCCAATAACCCAACTGATCATTGAGTATCGTGGTTTAACCAAATTGCGAAGTACTTATACTGAAGCTTTGGTCAAACAAGCGAATAATGAAACCCACCGAGTGCATACGAGCTATCATCAAGCGCTAACTGCAACTGGTCGTTTATCTTCAACAGATCCGAACTTACAAAATATTCCAATACGTGAAGAAATTGGACGACAAATTCGTAAAGCATTTATTGCACCCAAAGGTCGTGTGTTACTCGCTGCCGATTATTCTCAAATTGAATTACGTTTAATGGCACATTTTTCGCAAGATGAGGCTTTAGTCGATGCCTTTAAAAATGGACAAGATGTACACCGCCGCACAGCATCTGAAGTATTGGGCGTTGCTCTTGAAAATGTGACTTCTGACCAACGTCGTCAAGCGAAAGCAGTGAACTTTGGCTTATTGTATGGGATGTCTGAGTTTGGCTTGATTCGTCAATTGGGCTTTACCCGTGAAGAATCACAAAACTACATCAAACAATATTTCCACCGTTATCCAGGCATTTATGAGTATATGCAACGTACTCGTCAGGTCGCTTTGGAGCAAGGTTTTGTTGAAACCATTACAGGCCGTCGTTTATATACACCAGATATTGATGCACGGAATATGATGGTGCGCAAAGGCGCTGAACGTGCTGCAATTAATGCACCATTGCAAGGCTCAGCAGCAGAAATCATCAAAATGGCAATGATTGAAGTTGATAAAATCCTACCTAAAGATCAAGCAAAACTTCTTTTACAGGTTCACGATGAATTGGTGTTTGAGGTCGATGAAGCTGTTGCCGATCAAGTGGCTGAACAGATTAAAGATGTCATGCAAAAAGTTGTGACTTTATCTGTCCCTTTGGAGGTTGAGGTTGGTCAAGGCAAGAACTGGGGAGAAGCTCATTAAGTAAGCCCAGTTTTTAATCTATTCTCTTTATAATGGAGCGTAGATTAAAACATATCCTTCGCATCACAAGATTAAGATGGAAGTCAAATCAAAGCACTTCTATCTTAATTGCGTGGACTATTTTTAGAATCAATTATTTGGGCTTTTGTTGTTGATCAACTTATCCTAGACAGAATCAACGTGATCTTCAGTATATAGCTTTGTTAATCCGCCTTTACAGTAAATCTGTATTTTTTCAACTCTTCGCGTAATGGTTGATAAAGATGAGATTTTGCTGGATGAATGAGATTTAATATTTTAGATTGATTTTCCAATATATTCTGTCAAATAAAAATGCCCCACAAATGGAGCATTTTTATTTATAAAAAATTAGAATTTAATCTATCAAAGCCAAGAATACTTAACCGATCACAATTTGCTGATTAATCATATCCATTAAATCTATTTTACTCTTACCTTCAATAATTAATATATCCGCCCATTCATGCTGAGTATTTAAACTACCATCACGATCTACTTTGAGTACTGCATTACCGCGACCATCATCTTCAATTTTGATAAATTCTCCAATATTACTTTTATCTGAAAGTAAGCCATCAAAGAAATCAGAACTGAATTCAATTTTATCGTTTGATTGGTAATCCACCCAAACATCAGTACCATTGCCGCCAGTAGCATCAGCATTGATAAGCACATCATACATGATGGTGTCATTACCACGACCTGTAGAAATAATATCATTGCCAGAACCGCCATAAATAATATCATTACCTGCACCTGCAATAATAATGTCATCACCGGCACCACCATAGATCGTATCATTCCCACCCTTAGTGGCTGGGTCATTCGCATCAGCTTCAACAAATTTCTTATAATTTTCTTTCACAAAATCATAAATTTGCTGTTGGGTTGGTTCTGCTCCACTTGTGACTTCTGCTTTTAAATACGCAATCAGTGTTGAATAACCTGAATATTGTGGATGCATCAAAGGATCTCTACCTGACCATGTAATCCAGTTGGTATTCATCGCGTCACCAAACAAGATATCATCACCTGCACCACCTTTAATGGTATCGCTGCCTACATCAGCAGGTACAAAGTTTTCTGAACCGCCGATCAAATATGCAATGAGTTTATCCGCATCAGCAATTGCTTTCGCTTCTCCATGATTTGAACCACTCCAAGCACTAGGTAGCTTATTTCCATTCGCATCTGTATTGTCGTAGCGTGACACAGTTGCATCACTTACAGCACTACTCACACCAACAGCAAAGACTTTACTTTGATCAGCCAATGGACGGAAGGCGCTATCTAGTGTGTTTTGCGAACTATTTGGCTCACCATCCGTAATATAATATGTTTGATTTTCAAAGTTAGCATCAGACACATCATTGAACCAATTTACAGCTTTATTAAAACCTAGTTCAGGATAAGTTCCGCCTCCTGCTTGAAGCCCATCATTTTTTCCAGTTCCAATATCCGCAAAGATTTGATCAATATTGTCTACGCTTACATTGGTATAGATTTTATTGACGGTGTTTCCAAGACCATTATTTGCTGAAAAAGATGCGATTTGTAAATTAATCGTACCGTCATGATCAACCATCTGTTGAATAAAGGCTTTTAAACCTTTTTTGGCAATTTCAAGACGCGTTTCGCCTTCTGGAACATTCGCGCCATTTCTAATCGTTCCTGCCATATTAAATAGCATACTTCCTGACAAGTCTAAAACGATGGATACGTTATAGTTCTTTCCAGCCACAAAGTTTGTTTTTAAGCCACCCGTGTCTCCTGCGATTAAATCATCACCTGATGTACCAATGATGGAGTTATCCCCATTTGTAACACCCGTCGACTGATCATTTTTGATCACAGGATCAACTGTTTCAATATCATGGTCTTGAATCGTATTTCCATTACGATCATTGGTTTTTGCAACAACATCTACTGTAGAACCTTGCGTACCTGTTGCAATACCATCTGCTGGTGTTAACTCATAAACATAATGACCATTTGAATCTGTTTGAACCGTTCTATCAATTTTAACTTGTTCTCCATTTTCATCATAACCCGTGATGGTAATCACCACATCGCTATTCGGTGCAACATCTGTGGTGGTTCCAGTGATTTTACCCGCTGTATTGATCTCAACCGTAATCTCAGCTGTGACCAAGTCTAAGCCAGTATCGTCAGGCGTACTTGGATCGTTGTCGTTATCGCCTTGACCTGCAAGATGATCGCTTGCGGGTCCAACACCTTGACCGTTGCGATCTGTGGTCGTGGCTTCAACATTCACTGCCGATCCATCTACGATGCCATCAGCGACCGTGAGTTCTGTCTGGTAGTTGCCATCCGCATCGGTCTTCACCGTCTTGTGAATCACGACATCTTTGCCTGCTGCATCTTTACCGGTGATGGTAATCACCACATCGCTATTTGGTGCAACATCCTTGGTGGTTCCAGTGATTTTACCTGCTGTATTGATCTCAACCGTAATCTCAGCTGTGACCAAGTCTAAGCCAGTATCGTCAGGCGTACTTGGATCGTTGTCGTTATCGCCTTGACCTGCAAGATGATCGGTTGCGGGTCCAACGCCTTGACCGTTGCGATCTGTGGTCGTGGCTTCAACATTCACTGCCGATCCATCTACGATGCCATCAGCGACCGTGAGTTCTGTCTGGTAGTTGCCATCCGCATCGGTCTTCACCGTCTTGTGAATCACGACATCTTTGCCTGCTGCATCTTTACCGGTGATGCTAATCACTACATCGCTATTCGGTGCAACATCTGTGGTGGTTCCAGTGATTTTACCCGCTGTATTGATCTCAACCGTGATCTCAGCTGTGACCAAGTCTAAGCCAGTATCGTCAGGCGTATTTGGATCGTTATCGCCTTGACCTGCAAGATGATCGCTTGCGGGGCCAACACCTTGACCGTTGAGATCTGTGGTCGTGGCTTCAACATTCACTGCCGATCCATCTACGATGCCATCAGCGACCGTAAGTTCTGTTTGGTAGTTGCCATCCGCATCGGTCTTCACCGTCTTGTGAATCACGACATCTTTGCCTGCTGCATCTTTACCGATGATGGTAATCACCACATCGCTATTCGGTGCAACATCCTTGGTGGTTCCAGTGATTTTACCTGCTGTATTGATCTCAACCGTGATCTCAGCTGTGACCAAGTCTAAGCCAGTATCGTCAGGCGTACTTGGATCGTTGTCGTTATCGCCTTGACCTGCAAGATGATCGCTTGCGGGTCCAACACCTTGACCGTTACGATCTGTGGTAGTCGCTTCAACATTCACTGCCGATCCATCTACGATGCCATCAGCGACCGTAAGTTCTGTTTGGTAGTTGCCATCCGCATCGGTCTTCACCGTCTTGTGAATCACGACATCTTTGCCTGCTGCATCTTTACCGATGATGGTAATCACCACATCGCTATTCGGTGCAACATCTGTGGTGGTTCCAGTGATTTTACCCGCTGTATTGATCTCAACCGTAATTTCAGCTGTGACCAAGTCTAAGCCAGTATCGTCAGGCGTACTTGGATCGTTGTCGTTATCGCCTTGACCTGCAAGATGATCGCTTGCGGGTCCAACACCTTGACCGTTGCGATCTGTGGTAGTCGCTTCAACAGTGACACTTGAACCATCTACGATGCCATCAGCGACCGTGAGTTCTGTCTGGTAGTTGCCATCGGCATCGGTCTTCACCGTCTTGTGAATCACGACATCTTTGCCTGCTGCATCTTTACCGGTGATGGTAATCACCACATCGCTATTCGGTGCAACATCTGTGGTGGTTCCAGTGATTTTACCCGCTGTATTGATCTCAACCGTGATCTCAGCTGTGACCAAGTCTAAGCCAGTATCGTCAGGCGTACTTGGATCGTTGTCGTTATCGCCTTGACCTGCAAGATGATCGCTTGCGGGTCCAACACCTTGACCGTTGCGATCTGTGGTCGTGGCTTCAACATTCACTGCCGATCCATCTACGATGCCATCAGCGACCGTGAGTTCTGTCTGGTAGTTGCCATCCGCATCGGTCTTCACCGTCTTGTGAATCACGACATCTTTGCCTGCTGCATCTTTACCGGTGATGGTAATCACCACATCGCTATTTGGTGCAACATCCTTGGTGGTTCCAGTGATTTTACCTGCTGTATTGATCTCAACCGTAATCTCAGCTGTGACCAAGTCTAAGCCAGTATCGTCAGGCGTACTTGGATCGTTGTCGTTATCGCCTTGACCTGCAAGATGATCGGTTGCGGGTCCAACGCCTTGACCGTTGCGATCTGTGGTCGTGGCTTCAACATTCACTGCCGATCCATCTACGATGCCATCAGCGACCGTGAGTTCTGTCTGGTAGTTGCCATCCGCATCGGTCTTCACCGTCTTGTGAATCACGACATCTTTGCCTGCTGCATCTTTACCGGTGATGCTAATCACTACATCGCTATTCGGTGCAACATCTGTGGTGGTTCCAGTGATTTTACCCGCTGTATTGATCTCAACCGTGATCTCAGCTGTGACCAAGTCTAAGCCAGTATCGTCAGGCGTATTTGGATCGTTATCGCCTTGACCTGCAAGATGATCGCTTGCGGGGCCAACACCTTGACCGTTGAGATCTGTGGTCGTGGCTTCAACATTCACTGCCGATCCATCTACGATGCCATCAGCGACCGTAAGTTCTGTTTGGTAGTTGCCATCCGCATCGGTCTTCACCGTCTTGTGAATCACGACATCTTTGCCTGCTGCATCTTTACCGATGATGGTAATCACCACATCGCTATTCGGTGCAACATCCTTGGTGGTTCCAGTGATTTTACCTGCTGTATTGATCTCAACCGTGATCTCAGCTGTGACCAAGTCTAAGCCAGTATCGTCAGGCGTACTTGGATCGTTGTCGTTATCGCCTTGACCTGCAAGATGATCGCTTGCGGGTCCAACACCTTGACCGTTACGATCTGTGGTAGTCGCTTCAACATTCACTGCCGATCCATCTACGATGCCATCAGCGACCGTAAGTTCTGTTTGGTAGTTGCCATCCGCATCGGTCTTCACCGTCTTGTGAATCACGACATCTTTGCCTGCTGCATCTTTACCGATGATGGTAATCACCACATCGCTATTCGGTGCAACATCTGTGGTGGTTCCAGTGATTTTACCCGCTGTATTGATCTCAACCGTAATTTCAGCTGTGACCAAGTCTAAGCCAGTATCGTCAGGCGTACTTGGATCGTTGTCGTTATCGCCTTGACCTGCAAGATGATCGCTTGCGGGTCCAACACCTTGACCGTTGCGATCTGTGGTAGTCGCTTCAACAGTGACACTTGAACCATCTACGATGCCATCAGCGACCGTAAGTTCTGTTTGGTAGTTGCCATCCGCATCGGTCTTCACTGTCTTGTGAATCACGACATCTTTGCCTGCTGCATCTTTACCGGTGATGGTAATCACCACATCGCTATTCGGTGCAACATCTGTGGTGGTTCCAGTGATTTTACCTGTATTATCAATGTGAATGTCTATGTTACTGTCTACACGATCAAGCCCAGCACTTTCGTCCTCTGGAGTATTTGGATCATCAGTCGCATTTTTACCTAACTGATCTTCCGCTTGAACAGTATTGCCATTACGATCAACAACTTCTGAACTTACAGTCAAATCACCATCCACAAATTCTTCTGGAACTTCAGCTGTATAGCTTCCATCTGGCTGAACAGTAACTTCGATGTCTTTGCTTAATGTATTTCCGTTCTTGTCTTGTCCTGTAATGGTAATAACAACTTTCGTTCCTTCAGGAATATTTTCTGTTTTACCAATGATTGAGCCATCCGTTTTTACTTCAACACTATTTTTCCCATTGGGAATATTTTCTTTATTTTTATCATTATCATGTGTTGCTGCGATGACACCACCGACTACACCTGTCCCAATCAGCCAAGGAAGCATTCCAGTCAAATGACTACTTGCTTCAGGTAATAATGCTTCCAGCCCTGTGATTTCTTTAAAGCCTGAAACTCCATCAAACCAATATAAAATACAACCATCTTCATCTTCAAAGACTAAATCTGAAGTTACTTCTTGGTGAACTACAAAGAAGTTTTCAATAACAATCACTTCACCGTTTTTAAGCTTTAATAATAAATGATCACCATCTCGAATATATTCAGCCACATCATCTCTATTCATTTTAGTATGAATAATTGATGCTTCTGACAAAGTGATATGGTTGGTATCTACCGTTGATTTACTTAAAGAATCTTTTTCAATTACAACAAAATTAGCCATTTTTTACCTAAGGAGATTATGTACATTTATCTTTTAAAAAATCAATTACTTAAAAATATGCACGCAGAAACCCTACAAAAATGAAATTTTTGATGGGGTTGGGAGATATTTATGAGTAAAAAATAAATCGATAATTAAGTATGATTACATTTGAGGTACGACAGTTTGAGTGGGTTCACTTTTGTTAGAACATTGAAGCGTCTGACCGTCATTTAAAATAAACGGTTTTCCCTCTCCATCTACTGAAAGTAAAAAATTATGACTATTCAACTTTTGCACATCTACATCAACATCACAGCTAAAGCATGATTCAGTATTGCAATTTTTCACTTTAAAATTATAAACTTCAGACTTTAAGTGATACTTTGCCGTATTATTTATATAAAAGTTCCCTGCTTGTATACGATCAATATAGAAATCAATCGCACACTTCTGATGTGTTGCGGTATCCCCAGAACAAAGCTTTTCATCTCTTTTCACAAGAACAATTTGATTGTTCGTCAAACTTTTCTCTTGAAACCTTAAATTTGATGGTTTTTGATACTGATTGCTTACACAGGCTGTCATACCTATTGCAGCAGTCACTACCATCAAAATAACTTTTGACATCACCGTACTCCGACATTAAAAATAATCGATAAATTCACAACATTAAAATAAGCAGGTTTAGATGAAAAAACAGATCATTTATATCTCGTATTATCTTTATATGATATTCAATTAAATCTATATTCCATCCAGCACAAATCAATAAAGCATAAGGATTAAAATAATTACAAAAATAGAAAACCCATTAATTTAAAATCAAAAATAGACTAAATAAACTTCAACAAAAAAAATGCAAAACAATACCCTTACCGAAATATTTTATAAAAATAAATCAGCAAAATTTATGTATATTTTTTACACTAAAATTGGGAGATAACTTCAGCCTAAATAGATTAAATATTATTCAATACAGGTATTTTTCATTCATGTATTCGCATAAATTAAGTCCTTTAAATTTAACTTTATGAGATTTAACTCACACAATCCTAGCATAAAAATGATACAAATCATTATCTTTTTTTTATTTGATGATAAATTTTTTATGATTTTTTAGGTTTTCTTTATAAAAAAACAATTATCATATCAACGGGTTAAAAAAAGTATTTTTTATAAAGAATACATTTACAATTTTATTTTATTTTTATATTTTTTATCCAGAAAATGCTCAGCATATAATCTCTTATCTCCCGCATAATCTCTAAAATACAAATGTATAGATTATAATTCCATAAACATTAAATTAAATATTATATTCTTTGCAAAGCCACAATCTATAATCATTTATTAACAACCAATACACTATCATTCATTGTTTAATTAACAATCAAAACAATAGCTAAATTTATATTAAATTTAAATCATTCTGCTAAAATCAAATCATTACTGTGTAAAATAAAATAATATTTACGAGAAACTTGAAATAAACCAATGCCGATAATTACAAGCATGATTAGGTGCCATTCAGGAATGTTAATCACTCACAAACCCATAATTTTTTTAAAAAGATTGGGTGCAATCAGTCTATGTGTTCTGATTCAGAACAATAGCCATGCACAAGACACCCGCTATTTAAAAGGCATCAAGGAAAGTGTATCGAGTTTAATCAAACCCAAAGATGACTCCTCCTTTCGTACCGTGCAACTTAAACAACTCGCTGACTTTGAATACCAACCCGAGCAAAGCACTGCGAGCCCTTTGCCCGTGGTCAAACCCTATCTGGGGCAAAAGGCGTCTTTAAATAATCTCTATCTGGAAAATCCACCAACTGCCCAGCAATATGCAGTACCCACACGGACCTTAAACCTTGAAGAAGCCGTGCAAATCGCTGTCAAACGCAATCCCAATATTGCCCAAACCATTTCTACTTTGGCTTCCCAAAACGCCAATATTGATGTCGCCAAGGCACAATACTATCCACAATTAAAAGCTGGCATGAATACTGGTGACTTCACCTCAAATGATAAAGGGCGGCAGTTATATTCTGTTGAAGCCAATCAATTGCTCTATGATTTTGGCAAAGTCAAAAGCAGTGTCACCACACAACAAAATAAATTGGCGGTTGAACAAGCCAATGTCTTGATCAGTATTGATGAAATCTCTACCCAGACGGCTCGAGATATTTTAGGTTTATTGAGATATCGTAATATTATAAAAATCGCCCAAGATCAATTTAATGGGGTCAGTCGCTTACATGAGATTGCACGTTTAAGAGCAGAAGCGGGCATCAGCAGTCATGCAGACCCTGTGCAAGCGCAAAGTTATGTTGAATATTCTCGTTCCTACCTGATTACCCAGCAGAATTTTCTTAAACAGCAAGAACAAAAGTTACGCACTTTATTGGGTTTTGATGTCAGCCAAATTGAGTTCAATATTCCTGATGAATTCGTCAAGCAATCAGGGCTATATGACGACCCCGAAGTCAATACCATCCCCAGTATGATTGCCGCAAAGGCTGAAATTGATGTGGCACAAAGCCAAAAGAAACAAACTCAACTCAGTGTCTATCCGACCATTTCTTTGGTGGGTGCGGTGACCAAAGCATTGAATGGGCAAAATCCCAATACAGGGATTGAGAATGATACCGACAGTTCGATTGGGGTACAGATGTCGAGTAATTTCTATCAAGGCGGTGCAGTGGGTTCACAGGTTAAAGCAGCAAATTATGCTGAACAAGCCGCCCGTGCCAAGCTGAATGCTACCTATCTCAATATTATGGATCAAGCCCAGATTGCCCGTGAAAGTATTGAAAACACCGATAAACAAATTTGGGTATTGATGGACCGAGAACGTTCAACTGCCAAAACCCGAGAGCTGTATGAAGAACAATACAAACTCGGCAAACGTTCGATTTTAGATTTACTCAGTTCAGAACAATCGTACCAAAGTTCAAGGATTGAAAGAGAAGCAGCACGATTTGATATCTATGACACGATTGCATTATTTATCAATGTAACCGGAAAGAGTAGACATGCTTATCATTTAAATAATATTCAAATTCAGGGGTTTGAAGTTCAGCCATGAATAATAATAGATTAAATTATCAACCCTGGTTACAAGCCATTATCGCGGTTGCACAACATTATCGTATTCAACCCTCAGAAGAACAAATTCGTCTGCAACTGGATTGGAATAAATATCACAATCTTGATGACATGCTGGCACTGATTACCCGTCAAGTCGGCTTAAATATACGTCAAGCTGACTTTAGCACGGATGTTCTCAATCCATGGCGCTTGCCAGTGGTGGTCGAGCTGAATGATGGTCAGGTGGCGGTGATTGAGAAAGTAGATGCTGCTGGAAATGTCAGCCTACAACTCAGTGGTGATCAAGGGCTGTCACAAAGCTTCAGTGTGCAGCAACTACAAGCCCATGCCAAGCGCGTCTATATATTTAGACCTGAAACCTCTGTACCGGATGCGCGTGTTGATGAATATATTAAGCCTTATGAAAAAAGCTGGTTCTGGGACATTGTTTTAAAAGACTGGAAACGCTATACCGACATCATGGTGGCTTCAATGATTGCCAATATTTTGGCATTGGCGACCATTATCTTCTCCATGCAAGTTTACGACCGTGTGGTGCCGTCTCAATCCATTCCGACCTTGTGGGTGCTTGCAGGTGGTGTACTGATCGCCGCAATCTTTGAATTTGTTCTGCGAATTGCACGGGTCTATTTATCCGATATTATCGGTAAACGTGCCGACTTAAAGATTTCAGACCGGGTGTTTGGTCATGCACTGCGCATTCGCAATAAAGACCGAGCACGTTCAACAGGCTCTTTTATTTCGCAGATTCGCGAACTAGAAGGGGTCCGTGAATTGGTCACCTCAACCACCATCAGTGCAATTGCCGATCTTCCTTTTTTCTTCCTATTCTTGGTGATTTTTTGGATGATTGGAGGCAACATTTTCTGGGTGATGTTGCTGGTGGTACCGTTGATGATTGTTCCAGGCTTTTTGGTACAAAAGAAATTGGCACAATTGGCAACTGAAGGTATGCGTGAATCGGCAATTCGTAATGCGATTTTGGTTGAAGCGGTGCAAGGCATTGAAGATATCAAACTACTGCGTGCTGAAGCCCGATTCCAAAATCAATGGAATCACATGAATGAGGTCTCAGCAGATGTCAGCATGCGTCAACGAAAAATTGTCGGTTGGTTAAATGCATGGACACAGAAGATCCAAGGCTTGACCTATGCCATTGTGGTGTTGGTGGGTTGTTTTGCAGTGATGAAAGGTGACATGACTACAGGTGCCTTGGTGGCGTGTTCGATTCTCTCTTCACGGATGTTGGCACCTATTTCTCAAGTGACGGGTGTGCTTGGGCGTTGGCAACAAGCCAAAGTGGCAAAGAATGGTTTAGATGAGTTGATGCAAAAACCGGTTGACCGCCCTGAGCGTGCTCAATTGATTCAGCGTAAAGTGCTGTTAGGGGATTATGATTTTAAAGGGGTGGTGTTTAAATATACCGAAGATGACCCACGTCCGACCTTAGTCATTCCACAACTCAAAATTGCGGTCGGAGAAAAGGTGGCGATTCTGGGACGCAATGGCGCAGGAAAATCGAGCCTTTTACAATTACTTGCCGGGATGCAACTGCCTGTCCAAGGTAAAATTAGTCTTGATGGTTTCGATCAATCCTTGCTTGATCCTGATGATATTCGCCGAGATATAGCACTGCTCAATCAAAATGCCCATTTATTCTTTGGGACCATCCGAGAAAACTTAACCTTGGGTGCACCCTTGGCAACCGATGAAGAAATTGTGCGTGCCTTGCAAATCACCAATGCACTGGAAATCGTAGAGCAGAAAAAAGAAGGCTTAGACCATACCATTCTTGAGGGAGGTGTGGGCTTTTCAGGCGGACAAAAACAAGCACTGTTGCTGACCCGGTTGCTGTTGAGAAATCCGAATATTGTGTTGTTGGATGAACCCACCGCCTCGATTGATGATGTTTCTGAAAAAGTCTTGATTCAACATCTTAAACAATGGCTGGGTCATCGCACTTTGGTGGTGGCAACCCATCGCCCTGCAGTATTACAACTGGTGGATCGGATTATTGTGGTACATGAAGGAAAGATCATTAAAGATGGACCACGAGATGCCATTTTAAATCCTCAACATCAACCGAATGCGGGAGGTGCTTCAGCATGAGCCAAGAACAAAATCCGCAAAAGATTGAAATCCAAACCCAATCGCCTGCTCAAGCTGATGATGCGACCAATATCCTACAGCGACCAACCAATCCCTCAGCACTCAAGTTCTCAGAACCGCCCTTGCCTAAATCCAGTTTTATTATTTGGATCGTGGCAGTGGGCTTATTGGCATTCTTGATTTGGGCATGCGTTTTTAAATTGGAAGAAGTTTCAACGGGCACAGGTAAAGTAATTCCTTCGTCCAAAGAGCAAATCATTCAATCCTTAGATGGTGGGGTACTCACCAGTTTGGATGTCAAAGAAGGTGATATTGTACAAAAAGGACAAACCCTTGCTCAGATTGACCCCACTCGATTCGAGTCACAAGTCGGAGAAAGCCAGACTAAATTACTGGCAACCCAAGCCACCGCTGCACGTTTAGAGGCGGAAGTGAATGGTACACCGCTACGCTTCCCTAAAGATGTATTGGCAGTACCAGCCTTAGTTCGAGAGGAAACGGCACTGTATACCTCTCGTCGTGCCAATTTGGATGAGTCCATCACGGGGTTAAAACATGCCTTGGCTTTGGTGCAAAATGAATTACAAATGACTCAACCATTGGTTGCCAAAGGTGCGGCATCTGAAGTTGAAGTGTTACGTCTAAAACGAGATATCAATAACTTTGAAAATCAGATCAATGACAAGCGTAATGACTACTATGTAAAGTCACGCGAAGAGTTGGCGAAAGCCAATGCAGATATTCAATCGTTACAGCAAATCGTGGCAGGTCGAAATGACTCAGTCAAACGTTCCACCTTTAAAGCGCCTGTCCGTGGTGTGGTCAAAGAAATTGCCGTGACCACGATTGGTGGGGTGGTACCGCAAAATGGCAAGTTGATGACCATTGTTCCGATTGATGAGCAGTTATTGATTGAAGCACGAATTTCCCCACGAGATATTGCATTTATTCATCCGGGGCAGCCAGCTTTAGTGAAAATCACAGCCTATGACTATTCTATTTATGGTGGTTTGGAGGGTAAAGTGACGGTGATTTCACCGGATACTATCCGTGATGAGGTAAAACAAGATCAGTTTTACTATCGCGTCTATATTCGAACCAATAAAGATAAACTGGTGAATAAGGCAGGTAAATCTTTTTCGATTACGCCGGGTATGGTGGCTACTGTTGATATTCGCACAGGTCAGAAAACCATTATTGAATACTTGTTGAAACCATTCAATAAAGCCAAAGAAGCATTAAGAGAGCGTTGAGTTTTAGATCATCAAGCATGGGTTGAAATACATCAATGGAAATAAAAAACCAATCTACGGATTGGTTTTTTATTGGGGTCTATTCTTATCTATAAGTCTTGCAATGTTAAAATAATACTATCTTGAACCTCATCCTACTGATGAAAACATAGACGACAAATATGATTTTAACGCTGTGAATAGGAGCAACGAATGAGCTAACCATTCGACACATTTATAACGAATCATTGATGATTAAGATGACTTATTTGCTCAAACGACATGAGCGAAAATACGACAATTTAGTCACACCATAACAGCTTTATTTTTTGAACGTTAGAGACGATATTTTAAATAAATTCCAAATGCGGAAAAGTTTTTATGATCTCCAAACGCCTCTTTGGCTGCACTTTTAGGGTTAAGCCAACTATAGGATAAAGATGTGTACAGTTTAGTTGTAGGTACCCACTCTAAATAAATACTGTACTCATCCGCAAAACGACGATTATGAACAGGTGTTCCAAAATAATTGGCTTTATCCAACGCCAACTGATAATAAATTGTTCCGAATGTAAGTTGATCATTCAATTGGGATTTAATCGAAAATTGCTGAACTTTTTCATTGCTATTGTACAAAGCATAATTTCCCGCAACATCACCCAATAACCAAGTTCCCCACCCAATATAACCTTTACTTAACGCATTCCAACTACGGCGTTGCTTATCTTGTAAATTATCATCTCCAGAAAAAAAAGAATATCGATAGCCTAATGTAGGTTGAAATGGCAAACCGTCAAAAACATAGTCAGCTTGGGTATACCAGGCATTTGCCTGATAACTCACACCATCCCCACGACCGCGTTGAATTGCATATTCACCGTTCAAAGTTAAGGCTGGAATCAGTGCTGATTTAGCATTTAATGCCCTTAAATTATAAACTTGCATTCCATCTTTAGGGGCAGCATCGGAAGAAGGAGCTTTAACTTTAAATGCAGTTAAACCCAAAGTAAGATTTTCGTTCCAATCATAATCTAGATTCGCACCATTCATTTTAAAACTGCCCAAATCATAATCTGTACCTAACGTAAACAGCTGTGCTTTTAAATTTTGCTGTTCCCATGCAAGCACTGCGGAATTGCGAAATGCAGAACGTGGAGCAATATAATAGGTTCCATCTTGATATTGATCCAAATTACCATCCATGATGATAAAACCTGTCGCAATCGAATAATTTTGCCGTCCAGCCGTCAACTTCCAGTCACCATATCCAATACCCGCATAAAGCTCCTCAACACTGGTTCGACCATCTGAACGTCGGGTGTAGCCACCGGCATCACCATCTCCAAAAGTTTGTGAAGCAACGATTGATGTACCAAGTATTAAATTTATATCTGAATCTAGCTTATAGTTCAGGTTTAAATTGGGTTTTAAATAAGCTTCTTGCCAAGTTGCTTGTTGACCTGTCATTGTCTGATCACGTAAATCGATTCGCCCACTACCAAAATTAATATGATCTGCATACAGATTGGCAGCAGTTATGGTTAATCCCAATTCTCCAGTAAGATTTCCTGATTTTATTTCATACTCAGCAACAGCTGCTAAAGGCACAAAGGAAAGTACAACAACACACAACATAGAATGAAAATAAGATGATTTTTCCATAATCAATATCTCCTTGAAATTATTTTTAGTTTTTGCTTTTGGATGGATACTCTTGAACTCCGCAGAGTTTGATGGCAACAAGATAAAAAATAGAAGTTAGAATTAACCCCACAACCCATGAAATATCAGCACCATTCAATACATGGGCAATAGAACCTGTATACAACTCTGTGGCAATAAATGGGATTTGAACAACAACCCCAAAGATGTATGCCGAGACAGCCAAAATGTTAAATTTTCCATACTTCCCTCCATCTTGTAGAAAAAATGATTTCACATCATATTCACCATGCCGAACCCAGTAATAGTCCACCAAATTTACTGCTGTCCAAGGAATAAGGACGTAAATCAGTAAGAAGATAAAGTTGGTAAACATCGGCAAGAAATTACTGGATGCCTTAATCCCAATCCACAATGCGATACCAATAAAAACAAAAGAAATCAGTACCCTACCCTTCGCTGTTGGAATAAATGATGGAATAAGGGTTTGAATAAAAGAGATTAAGGTCAATACACCGCAATATAAATTCATTGAATTTATGGCTGCGATTGCGATGACAAGGATAAAAATAATTCCACTACCTATTTCTGGTACATAGTTGATCAATCCAGAAATAACATCACCATTGGGTGTCAACAATCCGATTGTGATCCCCAAGGACATGGGGATAATCGTCCCCAAAGAGCATCCCCAATAAGTTGCCCAAAATGCGGAATGAGCTCCTGTTTCTTTAGGCAGATAACGACTTGCATCAGAGACATAAGGTGCATACGCTATTTGCCATAAAGCGGCTATCGAAAGTGAGGCAAGAAAACCTGTTGCAGAAAAAGAGTTTCTTTCAAAAAAGTCTAGCGGTAATCCATAAATAATGAATACCCATATATATGCCAAAACAAACCCGATCCCACAAATGACAAAGATAATTTTGGTAAAGAGGTGAATCAACCTATAGCCAACGATGGCACCTGTCACAGCGACAATACCTGCCAGTAAAATCCCGAAAGATTGACTAAATGAGGGAATAAGCAAGTTGATCGCCTGTCCTGCCAAAGTTATATTGGAGGCAAGAAAACCAACATACATGATCACCACAATTCCTAAAATCGGCAATGCGCCAAGAGATCCAAACTGTCCCTTGGTTTGAATCATTTGCGGTACACCAAGTTGAGGACCTTGAGCTGCATGTAAGGCTGCAAAAATAGCACCAATCAATGTTCCCAAAATCGTACTGAGAATCGCGGATATAAAAGATTGCTGAAAAATAATGACAGAAAGTGATCCTGTCACAAAGGTCAATAACATCAAATTTCCACCAAACCATAAGGTAAAGAGGTCCAAAGGTCGACCATGCCGTTCATTGAGTGGAATTTGCTGAATGGTATGTTGTTCAATCGAATGAACAGGTTGTTCTTGCATGATATAGCTCCTTATATAAAGGAAGATTTAAAATTTAGATTTCTTGTTTAAATTGCTTTTTTAGAGATATAAACTCCCCTGCGTCTCAAGTACGCATTTGAAAAATATTGAAGTGAGTGGGTGAAAAAAGTTGTGCTATCAGTGCATCGGTTCAAGCACAATGTCATCAAACAAGGCTTGTATATTCTGCTGAATTGCACCTTCAAAAATGATCACAATTCTTGTTTTTGGGTCATCATCTGACCATGTATCGAGGTAAGACTCTGGAAATAAATAATGCTGTACACCATGTATTACAACAGGTCTCAAAGACTCCCTAATATGAATCAAACCTTTGATTCGGAGTAAATTCTCTCCATGCAGGCGAGCGAGTTTCTGAAGAAACAGGGTTATACTCCGCCAAGCTAATGGTTGATCAGCATATAAACATAAATTACTCATACCTTGGTGCAGTGATTGACCCAACTTGTTTCTCAGATGACTATTTTGTTTAAACCATTGGATCTGCGGTAAATCACGTACAATTGGATACTGTTCGCGATCAAAAATTAATGAAGCAACAGCTTCTACATCTGAAGAATCAATGATTTCAGCAGCATCATTTAAAGCCGCTATCCCTTCAACGAAATTATAAAAGGCATGAGATAAATCGGTTTTCGTCAAAATAATCTTGTCCGCAACCGCAATTTGCCGCAATCGTTCTATATGTTGCTTGGGGAGGTCGAGAGGTAATAAGCTATCCACGGTCGTAATCACTGTTTGCACACTAAATAGCACGGCTACACTTTCATCAACCAACAACTGTTTAAGCACTGGAATAGGATCAGCCATTCCCGTTGTTTCAACAATGACCCGATCAAATATAGGTATTATTTCTGCCTGTGCACGTTGATAAAGTAATTTGAGCGTCTCTGAAAATTCAGTTTTAACACTACAACACACGCAACCACTTTTGAGTAAAACCATATCTTGATCAATCTGACCAACCAGCAGATGATCTAAACCAATCTCTCCGATTTCGTTAATGATGACAGCTGTGCGCTTCATTCGTTCATCAGCCAACAAGTTTCGGAGTAAAGTTGTTTTACCACTCCCTAGAAACCCTGTCAGTAATGTCACAGGGATACGTTTTACTGCATTCATCTCTGTTCTCCCTAAGCGAAACAAACAATATTTTTAAACGGTATTAACTGGTCCGCTGAAATACATGCTGACCTTGCAATACAGTGGTGATGACTTGAGTCGCTGCAATTTCTTCTACTGTTGACTCAAAAATATTGCGATCCAAAACAATAAAAGTTGCATCTTTACCCATTTCTAAGCTTCCAGTGCGATGGCGATGACCTATGGCAATTGCACCATTCAAAGTCATCATTTGTAGCGCCACCTCCAATGGCACACTTTCATCACCGTGTTGCAAAATGCCAGCTAAAGCTGGGAATAAATTAGGGGTTGGGGGTAAGAGCCAATCCGTTCCCACCGTCATGATTGCACCAGCTTCATACAAACTTCGAAAGTCGTAAGCTTTACCTAGCGCTTGCTGATATTCAGGGATATGCCAAATTGCTGGAGACATCTCAGCAATAATGCCGAGTTCTCCAAAACGGGGACGATCTTTTAAAGACACATAATGAGCATGTGCAATATCATGAAAATGTCCTGCTTTTCGCTCGATATAATTTGCATTTTCATAATTATTCAGCGCAATACGCACGGAGCCATACCCCGTACAATGTGCCTTAACAATCAAATCTGCCTTGGTCCATTCACGGATTTTTTCAGTAAGTTCATTTGAATCAAGAAGTAAGTTATAGGTTATTGGCTGATCTGTGACTGGGTCTAGAGGTACATGACTAAAAGTAGGCGCCATAGACGTACCATCCAACATGACTTTAATACCGTTGACCATGACACGTTTTGAAGCATATTGTTCGCGCTGTGCAATGACCTGTTCATCTTCCTCACGATCACTTAGGGACACCACTTCCGCTCGCCAAGGCAGATGACAAAACAAATCCAGTGTAAGTTCCTGCGCTTCATCCAAAGTTTGCGCCGCAATCAAGAACGGACGTGTTGCTGAGGCTTCCTGCGTTGAAGTTATGCCATATTGGTTACAAATACTTGCCGCCATCTTAAGCGCTTGCTTATTCTGTTCTGCACTCTCAGTAGGCGCAGCCATATATAATTTAACCCAAGCCCCTTCACGTAAGATTCCTGTGGGTTCACCAGTTAAAGGATCTTTTCCGATTTTTGCTCGTATTGTGCTGGGTGTATCACGGGTAATGCCAGCAAGCTCTAAGGCGAGACTATTCGCCATAACGTTATGAAATGAAAAATCATGTATGACAATTGGTACATGGGGAATCACTTGATCTAACCATTCACGTGTCAATATGTCTGCCGTGAAAATTAAAGGATTGTAGAGACCTGCAAAAATCCATGTTCTTTCTGAAGCATATTTTGCCCAGTATGTTTTTAGTTGTTGTGCCAGTTCATCTAAGGTTTGGGGATCATTTAATTCGCAAGAATATTCCAACCGACGCAATGCTGCTTTTAAAAGATGAGTATGCGCATCATGTATACCCGGCATAACCATTTTTCCTGCTAAATCATAGTGCTCTGCACCCTCAGCCAAAGCCAAGAGTTCATCTTGATCACCTATTGCTAAAATTTTACCCGCCTTGACCCACATGGCTTCCGCCCAAGGTTGTGATTCATTCACGGTATAAATTTTTGTATTGTAGTAAACAATATTACTCATTGTTTTATCCCTGCTTACGCTCAATGAATATTCAGCTCAAATTTCTGAAAAAGTCATAAATACATATTCATCAAAAAGCTTTTCCGTTTTTCACAGCTAATCTTTTATGTGTATTGCTTATTTTTTATACTCCACGGCAACCATATAAGTAATTCTTAAAAATTGATGTAGATGTTCTGAATTTTCAAAGTAACTCATCAATCATGTTTTGCTGAGTCAAAATCTGTACTTAATCGGATGTGATATAAAATGCAAAAATTAGCCGATAGATGCCTGTTTCTCTTCATCCATTTCAAAGTGGTATTGTTGACAATGATGCATTGAATAATTACTTAAACTATCGCGCCAAGCTGCCTGTCGTTTTATTCACCAATTACCCATCCAATTCCGACGATTGTTCAATTTCAATCTATTTTTAATTAGGGATTCATCTTAAAATTTCGCATCTCTTTTTGTTATATATCTACAATGAAAGCCTTTTTATTATTCAGTGTCATTATTCTCTTGGCTGGATGTGCACTGGGTACATCTCGTGAAATAAAAACGGCTGAAAAAATTCTCAACCAATTTCAATGTAACAATATAGAAACCGCTGAACTCAATCATAGTGCAATTAATCTTTATCACGAGCATTCACTTGCTGTGAGTAAAGAAAAAGCCACAGATTACATTGAACGTTATAAGTCAGGAGAGGAATTATTTAAAATTCCTTTAGATGAAGTGGTTCAACAGCAATATGATATTTATAAGACTGCATGTGAATCACTTGGTGGTGTGCAAACGGAAAAGCACTAATTATTTGGGACAAACAAAAATAGGGAATAAGCAAAACGCTTATTCCCATGAAATCACGTCCAACAGATTGTATTTATTATTTTAGCTAAGTTGTCGATTAAAACTCAGCTTCTTGCATAAATCTCGTATCCACACTAAATAAATCTGGATGTTTGGGATTAATCTGCGCATAAAATGCCATGATTTCAGCCATATCCTGCTGATAGTCTCCTGTCGGATATACAATTTTACCAATACCCGTTTTTTTGTTTGCATAATCCATATATGCCAATGCAATTGGCACACCTGCATTCATCGCCACATGATAGAAGCCAGTTTTCCACTGTTCCTGTTTAGAACGTGTTCCCTCTGGCGTGACTAGCATCACCAATTTAGAATGGCTTTTAAATAAATCGCTCATCAACTGAACCATACTTGGACGAGCTTCACCATCTTTCTTAGGACGGCGATCAATACCAATTCCGCCCATTGCGCGGACAAAAGGTCCAAAAGGCAATTTCATATAGCTATCTTTGATGGTAATACGAACATGAACACCCAATGCTTTGAGTGCTAAACGTGCATAGAGTGCATCCCAATTGCTGGTATGTGGAGCAGCGATCATAACGCATTGATCAATGTTTAAATCCCAATGGTTATCGATTTGCCACCCCATCCATCCCAAACTTCGCTCAGCTAATTTTTCAAACACCCTACGCCCCAACAGATAAAATTTGCGCAGGATTGTAGCAATCATCATCCTAGATAAAAATGCAAATCGCCTATAAAACAAACGATTAATATATAAATGTATAAAAATAATTAAAAGCTAAACTTGTCAGTAAATCATCCAAATTAAATCAATTTTGCAAAGAATTTGCATATATCAATTTTTAACTGAATTAAAATACTGAATCCAATGTAATTCACGACAATGATTATCAAAATGAATTTTTTGCGGATGAATATTTTTATTTGATTGGTGAATGACTTGATACTCGGTCCAACTTTCCAAACATGCTTCCACTTCAAAAAGCTGATTGTCCTGTTCTATGGTCTGTTTTATTTGAGTTCCATCAATAAAGGTATAGATTTTAGTGGTCTGAGTAAATGTTATATCATTCAAACGCGTTTGTTCAGACTGTTCAACCACATGTTGTATTTTGAGGTGGTCATTACGTGTTTCTTGATTACTTTGCATATCATAAATACAAGCAACATATTCAGCCAAATGAGTCATAACTTTAAATAACACCACCACAACAGAACCAACATAGTAGCTCAACTTGAGTAAACAGACTACATTGCACTGCATTTCCTTACATAATTCACATTTCTTATCAGTGAGATAGCTTATATTCTTAGGATCTGTTGACATTTCAACCATGCATTGCGTTATTGGTTCAAATGACATAAACAAAACATGATATAAAAACTTATCTATTTAGGTGATACGATGAAAAAAACACTCTTGGTTATTTCACTATTAGGGTTAACTTTAAGTGCTTGTTCTAAACCGACTCATCAAGCATCTGAAGATATTCAAACAACTGCACAAACTCAAGCTGCTGCATCTCATGAAGCAGCAACACCAACTATTGACTCTGAACACAATGCACAAAATAGTTTGGACTGGGCGGGCGAATATACTGGCTTACTACCATGTGCTGATTGCTCAGGAATTAAAACCAAACTGATTCTCAAATCAGATCATACTTACGAACTGATTGAAGAATATGAAGGGGTTAAAGGTGAAGGCAAACCATTTAAAACTCAAGGCAGTTTTAGCTTTGATGAGTCAGGATCGATTATCGGTCTAGATAAAAATGCCGATGGACGTAAATACTTCGTGGGTGAAAATATACTGGAAGCACGTCGTTTTGATACAGGCGAAAAAATTGAAGGTCCAAATGCCGAGCTATATCAGTTAAGCAAAACAGCTGAATAACCAATCAATCGCTGAAGATGTATTCTGTGAACACTGAATAAAAAAACCTGCTGAAGCAGGTTTTTTTATTTATGCAAGACAAGATCAATGATTGCCTATCAAATAAATCCCAAACAATGTAAAGATTCCACCAGACACACCATCAATCCATTTTGCGGCACTTTGATAAGCTGCTTTAAAGCTTGGCAATGAAAAGACAAAAGCCACAAAGCTGAACCAAATTAAAGTCTCAATTGACACAATGACAAATAATAATGAATGTAATCCATCTAAATTTGGATTTGCTAAAAAGATAGAAAAAACACTACCAAAATAAATCACCGCTTTAGGATTAGATAAATTGGTTAAAAAACCTTTGAGAAAAAAGCGGAAGTTGCTTTGCGGCAACTCAAAATGATGTTGAGTTGTCATCACTTTTTTACTCAATGCAGATTTCAACATTTGATAGCCAAGCCAACACAAATAAATTCCACCCACCACCAAAATGACATGTCGAAGCCAAGCCATTTTTTCAAAAATAATATTCAACCCCATCAGTGCGAAGAATGCCCAGAACATCACGCCTGCGGTGATTCCAAGCACGACAAAGATAGATTGCTTTCTTGAACGACTTATTGCTGTTTGAGAAACGAGGAAAAAATCTGGACCTGGGGTGATGAGTGCACAAAAATGAATAAAGATTAAAGTGCTTAATGCAATCAACATTTGCTAAATTCCATTTAAAGATGGCTGTTTTATATTAGTGTGAAAATTCATGTTTTACCACACATGTATTTCAGCTTTTTATGCGAAGTATAATTGAAATTTTTTATATAATAGTGAAGTTGCAATCGGTCGAAACCCATTGCAACTTGATCGAGTTAGACCAGAATATCCCGTTTACCGTTAGGTCCTTGTTCGCTGACAATGCCCTGCTCTTGCATTTGATCGACAATACGTGCAGCACGGTTATAACCTAAGCTAAACTTACGTTGTAACGATGATACTGATACCTTGCGGGTTTCCAATACAAAGGAAACACATTGGTCATACAGTGCATCACGGTTTGGATCACCATCCCCGTCCTCAAAACCACGTGAGGTCGGTTCCTCATCAAATGGGGTAAGAATTTCATCGATATAATTTGGCTCACCACGTTCACGCCACGCATCACAAATGCGGTTTACTTCATCATCGGAAATAAATGCACCATGCACACGTTCGGGATCAATTTTACCCGGCCCGAGGAAGAGCATGTCACCGTGACCGAGCAAATCTTCTGCACCACCACCATCAAGAATTGTGCGTGAATCAATTTTACTGTTTACGCGTAATGCTACACGGGTTGGAATGTTGGCTTTAATTAAGCCTGTAATTACGTCTACAGACGGACGTTGTGTCGCTAGCAGTAAATGAATACCAGCCGCACGTGACTTTTGCGCCAGACGTGTGATCATCTCTTCTGCCTTTTTGCCCACCTGCATGATCATGTCTGCAAATTCATCCGCCACAATCACAATAGATGGGAGAGGTTGCAAACGTGGTGCGCGTTCCTGCGTAGCAGAATCACTGGCTTTCCACGTTGGGTCAATCAAGTCCTCGCCATTGGCAATAGCTTCTTCAACTTTACGGTTATAGTCCGCCAGTTTACGAATCTTCAAGAATGACATCAGTTTATAACGACGTTCCATCTCATTTACACACCAGTTCAAAGCACTTACAGCATCTTTCATGTCTGTAACAACAGGGGTCAATAAATGAGGAATATCATTATAATTTGCCAATTCTAATTGCTTAGGGTCAATTAAAATCAAACGTAATTGGTCTGGCGTATATTTCAATAACATCGATAAAATCATCGAGTTAACTGCAACCGACTTACCCGAACCCGTTGTCCCTGCAACCAGCATATGGGGGGCTTTACCTAAATCAGTAATCACTGGATTACCTGAAATATCTTTACCCATTGCCATTGAAAGCAAACCGTTTGGATCTCTAAAAGCAGGAGTTTCAAGCAACTCAATCAAACGCACCATTTCACGGCTGCTATTGGGCACTTCAATGCCGATATACGGTTTACCTGGAATAACTTCAACAACACGCACCGAAGCCATAGACATTGAACGTGCTAAATCTCGTGAAATATTGGTGACTTTGGAAGCTTTAACGCCTGGTGCAAGATCCAACTCAAAACGTGTTACTACAGGTCCAGGTTGTGCTTCAATGACTTTTGCTTTGACATTGAATTCTTGTAGTTTAATTTCTAGCAATTCAGATAAACGTGAAAGTTGTTCAGCTGTAAAGTTAACCTTTTTATTTGGATCAACTTTATCCAGTAACTCAAAGCCTGGCAAAGTAGGTAAATCACGACGCTTTTGGGCAACCTGCATTGCTCGTGACATTGGTCGACCAAAAGCGTCTGTAAGCGGTGCATCTAAGTCGAAGTCATCTTCAAGTTCTGCAAACTCAGTCTGCAATTCATCTTGAGGTTTACCTGCTGTTTCTTGCCACGCCTCCCTAAACGCATCTTTATCGGAAGAAATCAGAGATTTCTCTTCTTCGCTCACCAAAGTTGATGCTGCTAAATGAGTTTGAATATTGGCACGGGTAAACGGCGAAGATTGGGCATAACTACTGGTGGTTCTTGCCTCAGCCGTTGTTCTAGGCTCAATGGAAGACTGCTCTGAATGCGTTATATCATGTGCTTCAGCAAATGGATCATCAGCAAGTGAAGCAAGTTCATCCAGTTCATGGGCTAAACCTGATGTTGTCACAACAGTCGGTGCAGTCGCTCCAGCAACATTGGCAAAACTCGTGGTGGGCTGAATTGTATCTGTAGATTCAACTTGCGTATGTGCTGTATTGGCATTGAATGGTGTATGAATATCTGTTGCAGTTTGCCCATTCGGAACAACAGATAATAATTCATCAAAAACTTGATCATCATCCCAGTCAAGTGATGATTTTTGTTTTGTCTCCACATGACTTACTGATGTATGTGCATGCGGTAAATGATCAGGATATTTATTTTCAGTTTGATCTTCTGAAGCTCTTAATAATGCATCTATATCACGATTGTGATCTTGATCTTGATTCAGTGCTTTCCATACTTCACCAGATGAAACCGTACGTTGACTGTCTTGTTCTAAACGATGCGCCTTTTCTAAAGTGCGTTCCAAGGTTTCATCATCGATATCATCTCGATCAAAGTGAGTCTCTTGATGAGCTTTATGTTCTTGTTCAATCATGTCATCAAACAAACGCTCAGCCGTTTGATTATGTTTAGTATTTTTAACAATTAAATGTTCTTTAGGCTGTTGCTCTTGATCAGCTTCAGTAAATTCTGCCTGTGCTGTAATCGGCTCAGCTTTATGCGAATGCACTTTATTCTTTTGTGGTGAAGTTAAATCATAGGCTGACTCACTTTCAGGCACATTTTTATAAAATAAATCTTGTAAATATGCAGGTGTGGCTTTCAACATTGCCCATGTTTTATTCCATTGGATTCCAAAAGCCAAAGTAAATAACACAATGAGTAAAATCAGGATAAAAATTACAGCACCATAGATGGTCATCAGTTGAGATAGACTTTCACCTAATTCATAGCCAATAATCCCACCCGAGGCATTTGCCAATGTATCTGCAGGCACATTCCATAACAAATACAATAAACTCGATGTCGCCAGCAAAATGAAAAATTGAGCAGCATAACGAAATGGACGACTCACAAAGCTTCGTGGCCACCATACTTGTATGGCTTCAATAAACATAAATACAGGGATAAGTAGACTTGCCCAACCTAAGAAACCAAACAATAAATCAGCAATCCAAGCACCTGCAACACCACTGGCATTTGAAACCTGTTGTGTATCACTGGAAATATGCATCCAACCTGGATCAAATGGGGTATAAGTCACTGTTGCAAGGAACAGATAGATCCCAAATGAAATCAAGAATATTGTTGTTAAAAAGCGCTGTGCATAAACATTTGACACCGCAGTCATATACGATCCTGTAACCAATTATTCAAATTACTCTTTTCTGAAGCTTTTAAGCTTTTCTTGAGAGAAGAAATTTTTATATTATGCACCTGTTCTTAAAAAAAAGATGCACTATTATTTACTTGTGTTGTAAAGCATTGTTAGAAATTTAAAGTTTTATTTGCATGAAAATGCTCAACAAACTTATTTCGTCTTTCTATATAGCTCAATTCGATTTAGATGATCAATATTATCGACATTGAAGCCACACAACTTTGACCAAGTTTCACGTATAATTCGAGCAATTGCTATATTTTTTATAAAAAGGATGACTTATGAGCGCTCGTCACTCTCGGTTGATTATTCTCGGTTCTGGTCCTGCGGGTTATAGTGCGGCAGTATATGCAGCACGCGCCAACTTAAAGCCAACATTGATTGCCGGTATGCAGTTGGGTGGTCAATTAACCACGACGACTGATGTTGAAAACTGGCCGGGCGATGCTGAAGGTTTAACAGGTCCTGCATTGATGGAACGTATGCAAGCCCATGCTGAACGTTTTGGTACTGAAATACTCTACGATCACATCAATGAAGTTGATTTGAAAGTGCGTCCATTCGTTCTCAAAGGCGACATGGATGAATACACCTGTGATGCTTTAATTATTGCGACTGGTGCAACAGCACAATACTTAGGTTTAGAGTCAGAACAAGCCTATATGGGTCAAGGTGTCAGTGCATGTGCAACTTGTGATGGTTTCTTTTACAAAAACCAAAAAGTCATGGTTGTGGGTGGCGGTAATACTGCGGTCGAAGAAGCATTATATCTTTCCAACATCGCATCACATGTAACGCTTGTACACCGTCGTGACAAATTGCGCTCAGAAAAAATTCTTCAAGATCATCTCAATGAGAAAGTTAAAGAAGGAAAAATTTCGATCATCTGGAACCATCAGGTTGAAGAAGTTCTCGGTGACAGCAACTCAGGCGTAACTTCTGTACGTCTTAAATCAACCCAAGATGACTCATTACAAGACGTTGATGTTTCAGGTCTGTTTGTTGCGATTGGTCATAAACCAAATACTGCGATGTTTGAAGATCAACTTGAATTGCGTAATGGCTATATCCAAGTCCGCAGTGGTACAGCAGGTAATGCAACAACAACATCTGTTGCAGGTGTATTTGCTGCAGGTGATGTGGCTGATGATGTGTATCGTCAAGCAATTACTTCGGCAGGTTCAGGCTGTATGGCTGCACTTGACGCAGACCGTTATTTAGATGGCTTAGAATAATTTCATTATTTTTGTAAAAACAAACCGCCTACATGGCGGTTTGTCTATTTTTGATTTATAAATAAACAAGATCAATGATTTTAAATAAATATCAATTATAGGAAAAAAGATGACAACAACGTGGACCGATGGCTACCAGACTGAAGTAAATTACACCTATGGCTACTACAAAGATCTTAGCCCCAATTATCAGAAATTTTGTTTACTACTCAATGGTGTAGATTGCCCACCTGCAAAAGATGATCATAAACATTGTGAACTCGGTTTTGGACAAGGGGTCAGTCTGAATATCCATGCCACTTCTAGTTTCGGCTTATTTTTTGGTACTGACTTCAACCCTGCACATGCAGCACATGCCAATGTTTTGGCTGAACAAACGCAAGTTCCGCACCATTTTTATGATGCCAGTTTTGAAGAATTATTGAATAAAGATCTACCGATGTTTGACTCCATCAGCCTGCATGGTATTTGGAGTTGGATCAGTCATGAAAACCAACATATTATTTTACAGTTCATCCGAAAATTTTTAAGCCCAAACGGGATTGTCTATATCAGTTATAATTGCTTAACGGGTTGGGCAGCCAATATGCCGATTCGAGAGTTATTTCATAGTCATTTTAAATTTAACAGCACCAGCACCAACCCACTGCAAAAAGTAAATGACTCACTTGAGTTCAGTGAAGCCTTACTCACTCAAAATCCGTTATTTGCACAACGAAATCCCAATGCACTCAATAAAGTTCAAGACCTCAAAAAACAAAATCCCAATTATTTGGTTCATGAATATCTCAATCAAGATTGGCAATGTTTTTCATTTCAACAAGTGGTACGAATCCTAGAAGAAATTAAACTGACCTATGCAGGTTCAACTGATTTAAATACCCATTTAGATAATATTAATTTTAGTGATCAACACCAGCAGTTTTTAAATACCATTGAGCATCCGATCTTTAAAGAACAATGTAGAGATTACTTTGCCAACACTCAATTTAGAAAAGATCTTTTTATTCGTGGTAAAAATACCCTCACCCCACTCGAAATTCAACATCGTCTGAGAAATACAGCTTTTGTGCTATTGATTGCACCTGAAAAGCTACCTACCACTATTGCTGGCTACTTAGGTGAATTTGATTTGCTCCAAGAAGTTTACCAACCTTTAGGCGCACACTTTAAAAATTCTGACTATCAGCCACAAACCCTTGCTCAACTCGAACAAGTCATGCCTGATATTACCTATGCCAAACTGTTAAATGCGCTGGTGATCTTGTGTCACTTAGGTTTAGCTCAGCCATGTCAGCACCAATTATCTGACGAAACAATACAACAAGCACAAAAGTTAAATCACTACTTCCTCGAACAAGCCAGTTATCATACCAATTATCAGGTTTTGGCATGCCCACTAACTGGAATTGGTATCCCAAGTGATCAGTTTACTCAACTTTTCTATCGTGCCCATTTTGTTGATGGTTTAAATTCTGCATCAGAGTTTGCTCAATATGTTTGGGATGTCCTCACACAATTAAGATGGTTGGTCTTGGATAAACAAGGGCAGCCTGTTTCTGACACTGAAACCAGCCTGAAAATTATTGAAGAAAAAGCACAGTTCTTTTTAGACAGCGATAAACTCAAAATTGCTCAACAATTGAAACTTTTTGCATAGCTTCTATTTAGACATCTCTATTCAAGATCAGCTAAGATAAAGCTGATCTTTTTTTATTGATGATATTCCGTGAACTCATTAGCACCTTCACAATTTATTTTCCCCGATCCAATAGAAGCTGATCCAGACGAACAAGGTTTAATTTGTATTGGCGCAGATTTAGATCCATCAACACTCTACGAAGCCTATACCCATGGTTTGTTTCCGTGGTTTTCTGAAGGTGAGCCGATTTGCTGGTGGAGCCCTGAACCAAGATGTATTATTCGTCCTCAAGACTATAAGCCCAGCAAATCACTGCTGCGCAACATGAAAAAGTTTGATTATCAAATCACCATTAATCATGCTTTTGAACAGGTCATTCGTTCGTGTTCACTGCCCCGTCAATATGCCGATGAAACCTGGATTTCTGAAGAAATTATTCAAGGTTACTGTCAGCTTTTTCAGGCGGGTTATGCGTATAGTGTTGAAGTTTGGGACCAAGACAAAATTGTTGGTGGGCTTTATGGGGTCAGTATTGGGCACGGTTGTTTTGGTGAGTCCATGTTCAGCACACAAACGGATGTCTCTAAAATGGCGTTTTATACACTGATGCTCTTAGGTCGCGAAAATGATTTGCCATGGATTGACTGTCAGCTAGTCAATGATCACTTAATCAGCTTAGGTGCTTGCACACTTTCTCGCCATGAATATCTTAAATCGTTACAAGATGTAATAAAACAGCCCCCTATAGATTGGAAAAGTTATCAAGAGCGTGTATTTTCAAGTAAAACAATAGCGAATTTTTCGCGCTTAATGGAATGACAATAAAAGGAGGGGCTGATTTATGAATTCTTATCATCCTAAGTCCCTATTGAACGACTTACAGTACTATATTACTCCACCCCATGATTGCAGCTATCTAGAAAATAAATCTGCACGTATGGTTTTTCTCGATCCTGTACATCGCATTGATGTGGTCACGCTTTCTGAATTATCACGCGTGGGTTTTAGACGCAGTGGTGACTTTGTTTATCGCCCTGAATGCCATCTGTGTCGTCAATGTTTATCTTGCCGCGTCCCCGTTGCTGAATTTCAAATGAACAGTGCGCAAAAAAAAGCATGGAAACGCAATCAAGATCTCACAGTAAAAATTATTTCCACCCAAGAGGCGAGGCAAATACATTATCAGCTTTATGAACGTTATATTATTGAACGGCATGCTGATGGTGATATGTTCCCTCCGAGCTATGATCAATTTGAAAAATTCTTGATCCACAGCTGTACCAATAGTTTCTTTCTTGAACTGTGGAAAGATGATCGTTTAATCAGTGTGTCTACCTGTGATCAATTGGATGATGGTGTCTCTGCGGTCTATACCTTCTTTGATCCAAGTGAAAGCAAACGCTCACTTGGCGTTTTTGCGATACTAAAGCAAATCGAATATGTTAAATCGTTGAGCTTGGATTATGTCTATTTAGGCTATTGGGTTCCACATGCCAACAAAATGAATTACAAATCCCAATATGCCCCATTTGAATTGTTACTAGACGGACAATGGCGTCGTATCAATCGACATTTGGACGCCAAAGAAATTCAAGAGTTAGGCGATATGTTAATGACCACACTCCCTTCTGAGTGGAACGAGCCAATTATTAAATAATCGGCTTGAGCTGTTATTTAAACTATTTTTGTTAAATCATTTTATTTAAATAACTTCGAAAAATCATCACTACATGTTTTGACCATAATGATGGCATGCTCACGGCTACCATCTTTATTGGGATAGTAGTTTTTGCGCAAATCAATCTGATGAAAGCCAGATTTTTCGTACAATGCGATTGCTGCTTGATTTGACTCACGAACTTCAAGAAAGATTTGTACAGGATTATTTTTTAACAAGGTTATCGATTCCTCTAACAGTTGATAACCTAACCCTCTCCCCTGCTGACTTGGATGAATAGCCATGAGTAATAGATTTGCCTCATCTAGCACAGGTTGCAAAATACAAAAACCAACAACTTGATGGTTCTGTTCAATTACCGTGCTCACATAGCTTGTGATGGACTCCTCGAATTGACTTATTTTCCAAGGATGGCTTTGTACTTGATTTTCAATTTCAGCCACAACATGTAAATCTGAAGCTTGCATTAAACGAATCATCTTCGTTCATTAACTCAATATAAAAAATGAATTATATGTAATTTATACAATTAGTCGAATAAAAAAGAGCAACAAATGTTGCTCTTAGATAATGCTCTCAATGAAACATTAAAGCCCTAATTTTGCTTTCCATGTTTCAAGCAAACTAACTGTATCTAAATCATTTGGATGAAATCCAGGTTTAAAGTAAGCCAACATCTCTTTGGTCATGCCTGTAATAATGCCTTTTGAGGGGCTATAAGCATATTTATAAATGATGCCGAGCTCTTTTAGATTAAGCTTTCCATCCTCTTTTAATAGACGTACAACAAATGAAGATTGCGCCATAAAGATCAGTACCATTGAAACCACCAAGGCTGTTGTACGTAATCCATAAGCTTTAATGCCTTTACCAAAGACCGCTTCATACACATCAAAAGCCACCGCTTTATGCTCATTTTCCTCTACCGCATGCCAATACCACATATATGACATGGTTGGATCGGTCATGAGCTTTTGAATATGTTCATTTATCAATAGTTGAGAGGCTATCGTGGCAGTAAAGTGTTCTAATGCTGTTGTCGCAGTCAAATCAACCATTTCTTGAGTCATGCCAAATGGTTTAACAACTCTTGCAAACCATTTTCGTGCACCTTGAATAAGCGCACCTGTTTCACGTTCATACTTCTCAACATCGTGTCCAAATCGTTTTGCGGATGCATTAAAGTTTTCATGCTCTTTGGTGTGCATGGCTTCTTGACCAATAAAAGCACTGATTTCTTTTTGCAATGCTTGATTGTCTTTAATTGCTGGGTGATAACGCACTGCGCGTACAGAATCAATAAATAACTTTTCACCATCTGGGAACAAAGCAGATAATGCCGTCATGAAATGTGTAATACCTGCAGAGTCATTTGCCCAGTATTCAGGTACATCGTCAAAATTAAAATCCATACGACGTACAGGGAAGGTTGCACCAGCACGGTTTGAAATATTCACTTTTGCATTCATTGCAGTTACTCCTATTAAGCGAGATATCACTTAAATTCTTTATGTTTGTTTTTCTCTTTCTTTATCTTACTTTTTTATAATTTTTGGATAATTGCAGATTAGGTCACACAAATATCAGTTAAGGACAGCTTTAGACTGTAATTGTCTGACAATTTATAGGTTTTGTTTTAGCCATAAAAAAAGCGCCCCATAGGAGCGCTTTTTTATACACAATCAGCGATTATGCAGTTACTTTAGCAACTACACCAGCACCAACTGTACGACCACCTTCACGGATCGCAAAACGTAGACCTGGGTCCATTGCGATTGGGTGGATCAATTCTACTGACATTTCAACGTTGTCGCCTGGCATTACCATTTCAACACCGTCTTGTAATTGGATTGCACCAGTTACGTCAGTTGTACGGAAGTAGAATTGTGGACGGTAACCGTTAAGGAACGGAGTATGACGACCACCTTCTTCTTTAGAAAGTACATATACTTCTGCGTCGAATTTAGTGTGCGGCTTGATTGTACCTGGTTTAGCAAGTACTTGACCACGTTGTACGTCTTCACGCTTAGTACCACGTAAAAGTACACCACAGTTCTCGCCAGCACGACCTTCGTCTAGAAGTTTACGGAACATTTCTACGCCAGTTACAGTTGTTTTAACTGTATCTTTAATACCAACGATTTCAACTTCTTCGCCTACTTTAACGATACCAGATTCTACACGACCTGTTACCACTGTACCACGACCAGAGATTGAGAATACGTCTTCGATTGGCATCAAGAATGCTTTGTCGATTGCACGCTCTGGTTCTGGGATATAAGAGTCAAGCGCTTCAACAAGTGCAAGAACTGCAGATTCGCCATACTGACCAGCATCACCATTAAGTGCAGCAAGTGCTGAACCACGGATGATTGGAGTGTCATCACCTGGGAAGTCATAAGTAGAAAGAAGTTCACGAACTTCCATTTCTACTAATTCAAGTAATTCTTCATCATCAACAAGGTCACACTTGTTAAGGAATACAAGAATATAAGGTACACCTACTTGGCGAGAAAGAAGGATGTGTTCACGAGTTTGTGGCATTGGACCATCAGTCGCAGCACATACAAGGATCGCACCGTCCATCTGAGCAGCACCAGTGATCATGTTTTTAACATAATCGGCGTGTCCTGGGCAGTCTACGTGAGCGTAGTGACGGATTGGAGAATCGTATTCTACGTGTGAAGTATTAATTGTAATACCACGTGCTTTTTCTTCTGGTGCAGAGTCGATTGCTGCGTAGTCTTTAGCTTCACCGCCGTAAGTTTTTGCACAGATAGTTGCAATTGCAGCAGTTAAAGTTGTTTTACCATGGTCAACGTGACCAATTGTACCCACGTTTACGTGTGGCTTATTACGTTCAAACTTAGCCTTAGCCATGAGAGCTTCCTTTTTTAACTACTCATGCAGGGTCACTGCATGAGCACTTGGTTTTTAACTATGAATTAGTTTGGGCTTATAGTAATCGAAAGATTACTCGTCGTCACCTTTTTTACCGCCAGACTGGAATTTAGAAATGATGCCTTCAGCCACGTTACGTGGAGTTTCAGCATATTTAGCAAATTCCATAGAGTATGTCGCACGACCTTGAGACATAGAACGCATTTGAGTCGCGTAACCAAACATCTCAGCAAGTGGAACTTCAGCACGAATTGCTTTAGTACCGCCAGGTAAGTCATCCATACCTTGAACCATACCACGACGACGGTTTAAGTCACCCATGATATCGCCCATGTAGTCTTCTGGAGTTTCTACTTCAACTTTCATGATCGGTTCAAGCAAAATCGGATCTGCTTTCATGAAACCATCACGGAATGCGTAAGAACCTGCCATTTTGAACGATAATTCGTCAGAGTCGACATCGTGGTAAGAACCGTCAAATAATGTCGCTTTGATACCCACAACAGGGTAACCAGCCAAGACACCATTCTTCATACGTTCTTGAATACCTTTGTCAACTGCACCGAAGAATTCTTTAGGTACAACACCACCAACAACTTCTTCAGCAAATTCGTATTCTTTACCAGCTTCAGGATCAAGCGGTTCTAAACGTACGTATACGTGACCGAACTTACCTTTACCACCAGTTTGACGAACGAATTTACCTTCTTGTTCAACAGACTTTTTGATTGTCTCACGGTAAGCAACCATTGGTTTACCAATGTTCGCTTCAACACCGAATTCACGTTTCATACGGTCAACGATGATGTCAAGGTGAAGCTCACCCATACCCGCAATAATTGTTTGACCAGATTCTTCGTCAGTGCGAACACGGAACGATGGATCTTCTTTCGCCAAACGACCTAAAGCAATCGACATTTTTTCTTGGTCAGCTTTAGTTTTTGGCTCAACTGCAAGTGCAATTACTGGCTCAGGGAATTCCATACGCTCAAGTGTGATGACATTTTTCTCATCACAAAGTGTATCACCTGTAGTTACGTCTTTAAGACCTACACACGCAGCGATATCACCCGCACGGATTTCTTCAACGTCTTGACGATCGTTTGCGTGCATTTGCACGATACGACCAATACGTTCACGTTTAGATTTCACTGGGTTATAAACAGAATCACCTTGTTTAAGAACACCAGAGTAAACACGTACGAATGTCAAGTTACCTACGAACTTGTCGTTCATGATTTTGAACGCCAACGCAGAGAATGGAGCTTCGTCAGATGCTTCACGAACAGCTTTAGTTTCAGCTTTATCGTCAAGTACACCTTCAATCGCTTTCACTTCTGTAGGTGATGGCAAGAATTCAATTACAGCATCCAACATACGTTGAACACCTTTGTTTTTGAACGCTGTACCACAAAGCATTGGTTGAATTTGACAAGCTAATGTTTGAACACGTAAACCAGAAACGATGTCTTCTTTATCAAGATCACCATTTTCAAGGTATTTGTCCATTAACTCTTCAGAAGCTTCAGCAGCAGCTTCAACCATGTTTGTACGCCATTCTTCAGCAGTCGCTTGAAGATCAGCTGGAATATCGCCGTATTCGAACTTCATACCTTGAGAAGCTTCGTCCCAAATGATCGCTTTCATTTCGATCAGGTCGATAACACCTTGGAAGTTTTCTTCAGCACCAACTGGAATCACAACTGGTACAGGATGTGCACCAAGACGTGTTTTCATTTGTTCAACAACACGGAAGAAGTTTGCACCTGTACGGTCCATCTTGTTCACGAATGCTAAACGAGGTACTTGGTACTTGTTCGCTTGACGCCATACAGTTTCAGACTGAGGTTGTACACCACCTACAGCACAGTAAACCATACAAGCACCGTCAAGAACACGCATAGAACGTTCAACTTCGATTGTGAAGTCTACGTGTCCCGGTGTATCAATTACGTTGATACGGTGTTCAGGGAACTGTTTACTCATACCTGACCAGAATGTAGTCGTAGCAGCTGAAGTGATTGTAATACCACGTTCTTGCTCTTGTTCCATCCAGTCCATTGTTGCTGCACCATCATGTACTTCACCGATTTTGTGAGATACACCTGTGTAGAACAAAATACGTTCTGTAGTCGTGGTTTTACCAGCATCAATGTGCGCAGAAATACCAATGTTACGATAACGAGAAATTGGGGTTTGACGAGCCATGATTTCTTGCATTCCTAAATTTTGTTGTTTAAAACAGGACGCATCAATGAAGCATTGATGCGTACGGATACTCAATACGTAATGGGCAACTTAAATACCCGCAAATCCCCCACTTTGGTAGAGGGCGATGTTAAATCGAGCTGCAATACGCATGAGTATTCTCCTGATAAGGGACTGTTTTAGCCGCTTAGAAGCGGTAGTGAGAGAAGGCTTTGTTAGCTTCAGCCATACGGTGCACATCTTCACGTTTTTTGATCGCTGCGCCTTTACCTTCAGCTGCATCAAGCAACTCACCAGCAAGACGTAACGCCATAGTTTTTTCAGAACGCTTAGCAGCAGCATCTACTAACCAACGCATAGCCAAGGCAGTACGACGGGATGGGCGTACTTCCATAGGTACTTGATAAGTAGCACCACCAACACGGCGTGCTTTTACTTCGACCATAGGACGAACTTTTTCAAGAGTAGTCTCAAAAAATTCAACTGGGTCAACTTTGTTTTTTTCTTGAACGCGGTCTAAAGCACCGTAAACGATACTTTCAGCAATAGACTTTTTACCATCTTGCATTACGTGGTTCATGAATTTAGCGATTGTTTGGCTACTGAACTTAGGATCCGGAAGGATTTCACGAGCAGCAACTACGCGACGTCTTGGCATTTTAATCTACCTATAAATATGACACTTCAGGTTTATCCAGCATCAGCACAAAGTGTCATGTGCTATTCGCTGGCCTTACTACACGTCGCTTGAATTTCACAAAATTAATGCAGAAATCAGACAAGCGAGACGATAAAGGATTGTGGTTCTATCGGCTTAAGAAGCGAATCTCGAAAGATTATTTCTTAGGACGTTTAGTACCGTATTTTGAACGAGACTGGTTACGATCTTTAACACCAGCACAGTCCAAAGAACCACGAACGGTATGGTAACGTACACCTGGTAAGTCTTTAACACGACCACCACGGATAAGAACAACACTGTGCTCTTGTAGGTTATGACCTTCACCACCGATATAGCTAGAAACTTCAAAACCTGAAGTTAAGCGAACACGGCAAACTTTACGCATTGCTGAGTTAGGTTTTTTAGGTGTAGTTGTATAAACACGTGTACAAACACCACGACGTTGTGGACAAGCCTTCAACGCAGGAACTTTTGATTTTTCAACCAAAGTTGTACGACCCTTACGGATCAACTGATTTGTTGTTGCCATATGGCAATTCTCCCGTTAATAAAAAGCCTCAAAAAATTACCACTTTTTGAGGGCATGCAATTGTAAGCCAAGATGTAAAAATGGTCAATATTCAACGTACTGTCAAATATTGACCATTTCGAACTTTGCAGATAAAACCAAGCAAACTTATTCCGGCTTATTTTCTGATTTTTTATCAGTAGCTTCTGCGTTTTTTCCAGTGCCTTTTACTGCATTTTCAGCATTAACTTTCGGTTTGGCTGGTGTACGTTTTTTTGTTACAGTTTTTGCGGCTGTCGTTGCCTTTACCGCAGAAGTTGAAGTAGCTGTAGCTGGCTTTTTCTGTACATTGCGGCGAGGTTTTGCCGGGATCGATTTTTCATCCAACTGTTCAGACGTGTTTTTTCCAATATGCGTATCAGCTAATTTCTGAATACCCTGCTCAACTTTTTCTACAGGATTTGAAACAACATCTTTCTCATTGGGTTTTTCTTTCACTTCAACTTGAGTAATGGTTTTGTTCTCAATTTGTGTGTCTGTTTTCTCTGGATTACTCTTTTGCGATGAATCCACTAAAAGTAATGGATTGGCATCAGACAGCAACTGAGTAAACTGCTCATAAGCCTCTAAAGTATCGATTGTTTGATCAGGGTGCTGAAGCAAATATTGACGTGCTCCTGAAAAAACGATTTGAGCTTGCGCTGTGGCATCATCCACCAATTTCCAACTATATACAGCGCTGATTCCCATCGTGGCTAAAGGTGTTAAACGCGTCAACAGATTAAACTGTGGAAGATTATTCATCCATGATAATTTAAATGAACCATCTTCATTGGCAATCCATTTTTTTAACAGCTCAGCATCATTTGCTGAACCTAATAATTGCTGGAGTTGATTGACATTATGGGTTTGCAAAACACCCGCAAATGTTCGAATTGCCGCAATTAATGCCTGCTTTTCAGCGACAGTCCCAAGGTCAATCTGTTTAAAAATATATTCTACAACGGTATGGTCTTTAGCCTGTAACTCAAAACCATATGCTCGCCCAGTATGGTAAACACTGCGTAGCGCCAGAGCCAAGGAAGTTGGTACATCAATAATCGCACCAACGCCTCCAACCGCACCTGTCAATGTCCCCTGAATTGCGGCAATAATCTTATTTTGATTCGCTAATGCAGTACTGATCCGTCGTGAACGTTCAGTATCTTGACTAAGTTCTGCTAGATTTTTTGCACCAACCTCTTTTAATACGGACTCAGCAGAGGTCAACTCAGAGACAAAATCATTGAGTTTATCGAAAAGGAAATCTGACAGTTTTTCATTTAAGTCTGGGGAAATAAATGAAGCAACATGATTGATTTTTTTTGAATGTTTTCCCAACAGTTTGCCAGTTACATTGGGTAAATGCTCACGCATCATTTGCTGAGGATTTTCATATTTTTTTCGCTCAAAAGCATTTTTTTCTTGGGCTGTACCTTGAACAACTGAGTCTGCTTGAGGGCTTTGTGTAAGCTTACTGACTGTTCCTGGCGCGACATGCTGAAGCACATTTAAACCCGTTTCACTGAGTTTTTTTGCTACACCAAAAGCATTTGAAATAAGTCCGCTTGAATGTTTTTTATTGGAATTTACCATCTGCATCCTCTGTAACTATGTTTATATTACTAATACTAAGACATATACCCTGAGTCTGCTGACAAATCATCTACGATGGAATCAGCAACACCCCCTGTACATTAATGTACCGAATCATTCACCAATACAATTACTATTTCATAAAATTTCAGTACAGATCAGTATACGATACAATTATAAACAATCTGAACGCTACTCGATGGCGATAAATCAATATATTTTCTTATAAACAATAAGATTAACAAATAGATGTCACAATTTGTCGCGAACAACAATTGAACGGGTGGTGATCTTGGCTTTTGCCAGTTATGATAGTTTTATTCCTTCAAATATATTTACTCAATGATTATGAAACAGAATTTACAGAGTCAAATTAAATACAGTTCAGAACAAAAATATCAAGCAGAACTTGAGCGTTTAAAAGAACAGGATCAACACAGAAAACCAGCAGGTTGGCAACTTTCAGCGTATGCGGTTCGTTCATTTATTTTAGGTGATCACAAACTTGATATTCAAAAAAAGTTTTATGGCGATGATGCACTTGTTGACCGTGCCTTAGTCACATTGATGGGAAATCAAGGGCTGATGCTGGTAGGTGAACCGGGGACGGCTAAATCCATGCTTTCAGAACTGTTCAGTGCAGCCATCTCTGGAAACTCTCATCTCACTATACAAGGAACTGCGGGTACAACCGAAGACCACATTAAATACTCATGGAACTATGCCCTGCTATTGTCAGAAGGTCCTACTGAAAAATCACTGATTCCATCCCCCTTATTTCACGCCATGAAAAATGGTCAAATTGCACGGTTTGAAGAAATCACCCGTTGCCCACCAGAAATTCAAGATGTTTTGGTGTCATTACTTTCAGAAAAACAAATGATGATTCCAGAAATGGGACAAGATTTTAACTTAGCTGCAACTCAGGGTTTTAATATCATTGCCACAGCCAACTTACGTGATCGTGGTGTACATGAGATGTCAGCTGCATTAAAACGCCGCTTTAATTTTGAAACCGTCAAAGCGATTCGTGACCGAAAGTTTGAAATTGAGCTGGTTGGATTGCAGCTGAAACAGCAGCTTGCAGAACTTTATCAAGAAATTCAAATACGCCCACAAATCATTGAGCTATTAGTCACTATTTTCAATGAATTAAGAACAGGGCAAAGTCTACAAGGTGCAAGCTTAAAAACACCTGATGCGGTCATGTCTACAGCCGAAGCTGTAAATATCGCCCATGCCGCAGGACTTCAAGCCATCTATCTGAGTGACGGTATTTTAAAAGCAGAGCATATTGCACAACAGTTGGTTGGGGTTGTCTTTAAAGATAATCCAGATGATGCCAAACGCTTGCGTTATTATCTGGACACAGTAGTAAAAGAACGGGCACGTAAAGATGCCGATTGGAAAAGTTTTTATGAAGCCAGTCGAGAGTTTTAATGATGCAACTACTGGACCCAATCACAGTCATTGATGAAATGCCCGCTCGATTAAAACAAGCATTTCACCTTAAACAACAATTGGCACAGCAAAATGTATTCTTTGCACCTATTCGCCATCATAGTCCAGCCTGTGCTTTTGCTTTAAAACAATACATCAATGAAATCAAACCCACACATATATTGATTGAAGCGCCAACCAGTTTTGAGTTCTTGATTCAAAGCTTACAAGACCAAGCCACCGAGCCTCCGATTGCGATCTTCGCGCAAGCACAATCTCATCACAACGGTTCCCCGTCTCGCGCACAACAGGATGAACAACATCAAGCCAATCAATCTCAACCTGAGTTTTTTTCTGCCTATTTCCCCTTTTGTGAATATTCACCAGAATGGGTGGCGATTCAAGCGGCAAAACAGCAGCATGCAGAAGTTAAGTTTATTGACTTGGATTGGACTCAGCAAAGCATTTTAAAAAGTCAGCAAAAGGATGCTGACTGGCAACAAAAAAGTTTGATGTCTGAACGATATTTTGCACATAGCCAATATATTCAAAAACTTGCTGAAAGCATGCATTGTCGAAATCATGACGAACTATGGGATCATTTATTTGAACTACAAAACGCCAGTCAACTACAACAGGCGCAACGTTTTTTTGATGATGTGTTTGTGTGGTGCTCATTGGCGCGTTTGGATTATGAACGAGAGGTACTTTTACGAGAAGCCTCTTTACACCGTGAAGACGTGATGTGGAATTGTATCCAAAAGGTGATGAATCCCGAACACAAAGTTTTAGTGGTGACAGGCGGGTTCCATAGTATTGCCTTAATTGAAAATTTGAGTGATACCGCTCAGGCTGAACGCTTTATTGTTCAAGACTCAACTCAAAAGTGGCAAGAACAAGCATGGCTGATTCGTTATAGTTTTGATCGTCTTGATGCTCTGAATGGTTATGCTTCTGGAATGCCATCACCAGCCTACTATCAATACCACTGGCAAAACTTAAATACTCAGAACACCCCAACACCAGCAGATCAACAACAAGTTTTTTTTCAGTATTTAAATGAATTGTGCCATTTTTTAAATCAACAAAATGCGCTTGATATCACCCCATATATTGCACTTAAAAATACTGCGGAAATCGCATGGCAATTGGCGGTACTGCGCGGACACAATCAACCTAGCCGTTATGATCTACTCGATGCATTACAATCTGCACTGATCAAAGGTGAAATGGATGATGGGCAACAACACTTATTTACCCATATCTTTCAATTTTTAAGTGGACAACGACTTGGTAAAGTTGCACAGAATCAACATAGTCCAGCCTTACTTCAAAATACCTATCAACAAATTAAGACTTACCGTTTTAATCTCAATGACACTATTTTACGTCATCGAAAACTCGATATTTATCGTAAACCATTGCATCAAGAAATCAGTCAATACTTACATTTATTGGAATTTATCGGCTGTCATTTTGCACAACGTATTTCAGGACCTGATTTTGTGCAAGGGGCAAGCTTGGACCTTCTATTCGAGGAATGGCGTTATGCATGGACCCCTAGTGTTGAGGCACGCTTAATTGAACTAGCTGAAATGGGCAATCAGCTTGAACAGATTGCTTTGATTAAAATGTGCAAGTTGCAGCAAGAAAATGAAAAACAGGGTATGGGGCAATCTGCATTTGAAACTGCTAAGTTATTGGCTCTCGCCTGCCGTTTGAGATTGAAACAGCATTTAAAACTGTTGAATCAGCAACTCGATGGATATCTTGAAAGCGATCAAAACTTGGCTTCAGTAATTGGCGCAGCACAACAACTCTACTATTTATGGCATGGTAGCAAACTACTCAAGCTTCCAGAACAAATGCTATTAAAAAGTTTAAGCTTTGCAGTCTATCAAGCCTGTTTTTTACTTGATCAACTTTATGATACCCATGAAGAAAAAGTTGAACAAAATCTGAAAAACCTAAAAAGTTTACATGAACTGATTTTAAACATCCAACAACAGAAGATGCCGCTTGAACATCATGTATTTAAAACGCAAGACTTCGATTTATTGAGTTTGATGTATGAACAGATTGATCTAACAAAACTGGATGAGTTCCATCTCAATGCATTGAAAGGTGCACTGCATACTTTACAGTTTTTAGATCATCAAATCGAGCAACAGCAGCTTCAACAATACTTACAACTGGCGTTTGCCGCAGGCAGTTCTCCTGAAGATTCGGTGCAGTATTTACATGGCATGTTTTTTATTGCACCAGAAATCTTTGTACAATCAAAAGTAGCAATTGATGCATTACATCAATTGGTCAGCCATTGGACTGAAGATACCTTTATTCAGATTTTGCCTGATTTACGTTATATCTTTAGTCAACTCACGCCTAAACAAAGTACACAAGTGTCTAAACTTATCGCCCAAATCACAGGGCTTGGAAATGACACCATTCTGGATCAGGTATTGAGTCATATCAGTGAGCAAGATGTATTACAAGGCGTTCAACTGAATCAGCAACTTTATAAAATATTTGCATATGACCATTTAGAACACTGGGGAGCAAACTCATGAGCCAATTGCCTCCTGAACAAAATCAACATGACAACTCAGACAGCCATGTTTCGCTTGATGCAATGGATCAAGCACGTCGCTGGCGTCTGATGTTGGGTCGTTACGCGGATCAAAATTTATCTGCTGCTACGCTCTCTGGCGAGCAATTGAAGCTTGAACGCAATCTCGATTATCTCTATCAAAATGAATATAAACATCGTGGAATCCAACAAGGTAAAAATCGTCATGGTGGTTTAGAAGCATCCCAATTAAATGCAATTAATTGGCTGAATCAAAGTCGCAAACTTTTCCCAAAATCGACTTTTGAACGCATGCAAAAACAAGCGATTGAACGATATGAATTAACCGAGTTATTTAAAAATCCTGAACATGTTCGACAACTTGAACCCAATCCAGCTGTAGCCAAAGCCTTACTGAGTATGCGTGGTCGTTTAAACAATGAGATGAAAGCGGCTATTCGAGAGCTGATTCAAAAGGTGGTTGAGGAATTACTACAAAAAATTCGTACACAATTTTTACAAGCCTTTCAGGGGCGTCGTAATCGTTTTAAACGTTCGCAGCTAAAACAGGCACAGAATTTTGACTGGAAACGTACCATTCAGTCCAATCTGAAAAACTACCAGCCTGACTTACAAAAACTGATTATTCAAACGCCTTATTTTAATGCCCGTGTCCAAAAGCATTTGCCTTGGGAAATTGTCCTCTGCGTGGATCAAAGTGGTTCAATGATGGACTCGATCATGTATGCTGCGATTTGTGCCAGTATTTTAGCTGCACTGCCTGCAGTAAACATCAGTCTGGTACTGTTTGATACTCAAATTGTTGATCTCAGTCATTTGGCGCATGACCCTGTTGAAGTTCTACTCACCATGCAACTTGGAGGAGGAACAAATATTGGGCAGGCTTTACAATATTGTCAAAAGAAAATCAAACAGCCTCATCGCAGTATTTTAGTTTTGATCAGCGATTTTGAAGAAGGAGCATCTGTTCAACAGATGCTCAATACCACCAGTCAACTCAACCAACAAGGTTGTAAATTACTTGGACTTGCAGCACTCGATCAAGCTGCCAATCCCGTTTATGACAGTAATATGGCACAAAAACTCCAAGAACGTGGCATGCAAATCGCCGCAATGACACCTGAACATTTAGCGACTTGGTTTGCAGAGGTAATGCAATGAGTTGGCAGATATATACCCTATACGATGAAGATAGCCTCATTATGCACAGTAATGCAGGCTTATTAAGACGTGCACGAAAAGCGCTCAATGACGTTGAATTACTTCAACACAGTGATGAACAACTACTTTTTAAAGTTGAAGAATGTGAGGTTCTATTACCGATAAAAGGAATCACTCAGGCGCAATGTAATTGCCCTGCTCAAGGTTGTTGCAAACATATTTTAACCAGTATTTTATGGGTTCAAGAAAACGTCGCTCAATTTTCAACAAATCAGCTTGTATTGGAAAATACGACTGAAAGTACAACTCTGCAACAAAGCTCCAATACATCCGTTACCTCTGAGCACGCCACAGCATCTGCAAAAGAACAACTCTTGGACTTTGATCCAAGCAAAATTCAAAAGCAGGCAGGTAAAGCCAATATTCGTTTAGCTTATGAATTTATTCAAAATTGGTTAGCACAACCCGAACAATGTCAGATTGACATTCAAACCAATAAAATTTCTTTTCAAACAGATTTAAGCCCTGATCCTGTTCTACTCTACCCTGCAACTGGATTTGAAGGCATCTTGTCAGAAATCAATCACAAACAAAAAATTGCGGGGCATTTAGCATGCGTCGCTTATTTCTTTTTGCAATATGCACCAGAAAAATGGCAATGGTCGATTGAGTTAAACGAACAACAAAACAATCCAAACCAACAACTTGCTTTGGATGATCGTGAGTTCATCGAAGAACTTAAAACAATTTGTCAGAACTTTATTCAACACGGTTTATCTCATCTTGCCAAAGAAAGCGTTATGTCACTGCATATTTTAAATATGCAGGCACGCGCCCAAAACCTTCCTCGCCTAGGCAGTTTATTACGTACACTACATGGCACTATGCGGCAATTTTTAGAGGACGATATACAGGTTGATGAACAACAGATTTATAATCAATTGGCACATCTATATGCTTATTTGACTGCACTTTCAGAAATTGAGTCTTTAAACCCAGAGTTTCAAACAGAAGCTTTAGCCAAGCTTCGCGGTGTGATACAACGTGATTATCAAAATGAAACGATTGCTCATTTGATTCCACTGGGTTGTGAATGGTGGAGTACCGACAGCGGTGCGCATGGTTTAACGGTGTGTTTTTGGGATGTTTCTGAACAACAAATCAAAGAAGTCACTCAAGCTAGAGCCAATCATTTAGACCGCACTTTTGATATGCATAGTGCAGCTAACACAGGAATTTGGGGAAGCTCTTTAAACTTTTTACTTCAACACCAACTTGAACTGACCCATGCAAAATCAAGTTCAGATACTCAGCTCAGTGCAAGCACAGATACCCGTTTTTTACAGAAAGGTTCATTCAATGAGTTGAACATTTCTGACTTAGACCAGATGAATATCGGCGTATCTGAATGGCAAACTTTACAAAAGATGTTTGTCCCACATTCAAGTCTAGAACAACTCAAATCACGTTATGTTCTGTTGCGCCATCGCAGTATCAATGCACCTGAACTTAACGAGCTTGAACAATATTTTGAATATCGCGTGACAGACCAACAAGACATTGCGTTGAAATTAGTGATTCCAATCGAAGCAGAATATCTTGTTCGAATTAAGCATCTTACCCATCTTATCCAAAATGAAAAAATCCTTGCAACCTTGGTGCGTGTTAAAACAACACAACAACAGTTGCAATTCATTCCATGTAGTGTGATTTGGCAATCCTCCAAAGGATTAAAAATTTTTAGTCTTGACTATGACCATCCAATACAAAAGAAAAGTAGTTTGGCTGAACTCATCACAGGACGAATTGAAAAGCTTCTGGAACAGAAAAAACAATGGCAAAAGCAACAACATCTGTCTGCTTTAGAGGTGTTGGTTTTAGAAACACAAACATTGCTTGAGTTTTATGCCAATACAGGTCGTTCTCAATTTGATCGTGATGATCAAGATAAACTCAATGAGCTTGCCCAACAATTTGCAGACTTAGGTTTAAGTTTTATTCGCAACACATTACAAATGGGTTCTACTCAAGACGCTCTTGCAACGCAACTTTTAAAATGGCGACATGTTTTATTACAACTACAACGTTTAAATCAAAGAATCGTTTTAGAAGGACAAGTTACGTCGTGATAAATTAGTCCTGGTATTTAAATTGATGATATTTTTCTATAATTTTGCTGAACAACCTAGCGAAGTATTAAAGACTATAGAAAAGCAACACGCAGTTGCTCAAAAGGAATGTATATGTTAAATCAACTTTTTTCAAAAATAGAGTCTATGTTTTCGAAGCCTGAAGATAAAAGCATTCAAGCACAACAGGCAAACTCATCCCCAGCTGAAGATATTGACAAATATAATGAGAACCTCAAAAGTAAAGTAGAAAAGCTTTATCATATTTTTAGCCCTTTGGCTGTCATTGAAGAACAACTTGATCAGCATGTAGTTTTATTTATTTTGGAAGGTGAAAACCCAGAAATTCTCATCAAACTACAACAGTACACCGATGAAAAAGCGTTACTTTTATTGGGCAAGCCTGGCACTTATAGCTGGTATTGGCCTCAAAATAGTCAAGCACTAGATAAAAAACAAAACAAGCTTGCTGATGCAGCATTAAAACTACGCCGTCGTTATTATGGCGAGATTTTTGATGAATTAAACGCTGATCAAATTACCCGTTTTGCCAAAGTGCTCGAAGCCGCCACCAAGCAAAAAAATTTCACCAATATTTATGAAAAGGTACCTTCTTGGTTTATCTACCTCACCGTAGATGCATTTATCACTGCTTTTGACAGCCAGCATTTTAGTGAAACTGATCCAAATAAATTATTAAAGCAAAATTGGACACAACAAAAACTGGTCGATTTACTTGAAAATGAACAGCAAGGTTTAGGGCAAGAGCTGTTAGCTTATTTATTTGAACGTCAAAATATAGACAGTTACCATGCCAATAAATTAGAAAAATTATTGCTCTTAAAAGACACCAAAGAATTTATTATTGAACGCCTAGAACAATTAAAAAACATTATTCCCAATCTAAGCATTATCGGACAGGAAAACTTTTTAGATTATATTGTTAAACAACCTTCTCTAATCAAACAGGTACCTGACTTAATTGTAAAACTCGCGATAGGTAAGTCTAAAACGATCCGTACCAAGGCAACCAGTTTGCTGAGCAATCTCAATGCTGAAGATAGTCAAAAATATTTACAGCACAGTTTACTGGAAGGTTCTAGCCAAGAACGTGGCTTTTCAGCAGATTTATTGGCGCGTTTAGGTGCAGACAATCTTGCTGTTTTAGAACAAGCTTTTGAGCAAGAAAAGCAAAAGTCCGTACAACAAATCCTACAAATGGCAATTCAACGCTTAAGATCCGTTGACAGTGCACAACTTCAAGAAAATATTGAAACCCCTGAATTTAAGCCCTTTATCGAACAAAAAATTCCACAGAGTTTTTCAGAGGTTATTTTAGAAAATTATCAGCAAATTTTAGCAAAAGCTGAACAAAATGCGCTTGATGAGATTGAAGAAAATAAAACTGCCAACTACAAGCGCAACTGGGCACAAGACCATTTAAAACAATTGAAGAAGATCAGTCGAGAGAGTTTATTGGCACTTGTGGATCAATTAAATGGTGATGCACCATTTAAAAATTTTCACAATGTTGAAAATATTATTACCTATAAAAACAAATATAAAAAATATCCTGAGTTTTCGATAATCCACGCTGCTCGAATTGTTTCTACACGAAATCGAGACTGGATCTATTGGCCAAACTTATTTGAAATGCTACGTCCAGAGGAATATGCTCAATATGAGTTGCGTCACATTGTCCAAGCTTTAGAGGCAGCTAAATTTTTCAGTCCTCAACGTAAAGTTGCTAAAGGTATTTTATCGTCATCATCTTATTATGAAAGTTTGCAGGATTATATTTACGACGCAGATAAAATTTGGCCATTCTTTGCTGAGAATCAACAATACTTAACAGAAGCTTTAGGGCTTTCCCCATCACTCGAAAAAAATGAATATCAAAGCTTTACCCCATCTGATGCAATTTTTGTGTTGAAATGCTTCCCGTCATTGCCAACTCAATTTATTCCACGTTTATTGGAATTTGCCTTAGGTGAAAACAAACGACTACGTTATGAAGCTCAAGAAACCTTGCAACACCTTCCTGATATCCATCAGCGTGCGATTGAAGCGCTAGACTCAGGTAAACAAGAGATTCGAATCACAGCAATTGAATGGCTCGCACGATTACAAAATCAAGATGCAGTCAAGCCACTAAACGCTTTATTGAAAAAAGAGAAAAAAGAAATTGTACGTGCTGCACTATTAACCGCTCTAGAAAAATTAGGGCAAGATATTAGCGCCTATCTCAAACCAGAAGTATTACTCAAAGAAGCAGAAGACGGACTCAAAGGAAAACTATCGGCAAGTTTTACTTGGTTTGATTTTGAAACACTGCCAAAAGTGAAATGGAAAAATGGCAAAGCTGTCGATCCTAAGATCATCAAATGGTGGGTGATTTTGGCTGAAAAACTGAAAGAACCAAAAGCCAATGAATTATTACAGCGGTACATGGGCTTAGTTGATGAAAAAGACCAAGTTCAACTGGCAAACCATTTATTACACAGTTTTATTCATCAAGATACTTTGCAAACACCACTTGATGAAGCAACACAATACGCAACCAAAGAAGCGCCTAGTCGCTTAAGCTCTTATCGCGATGCCTATAAACGCTACGGTGAGAAATATCCTGAGTATTATGCCAAATACGCGACCATCACTTTAGAAGAGGTGATTGAAGAAATTAAGCGTGAACGTTTAGGGCTCTATCTTGGTTCTGCAATCAAGAGTAAAGGTATGCTTTCACTCACAGCTAATGCACAAGGAAGTTTTGCAGTCAAACAACTCCAAAACTATATGAAACAGCACTACCCGCGTCGCTCGCAAATTGAAGCAATGATCAGTGCATTGTCCATCAGCAATGATCCTTTGATTATCCAGCTATTGCTTGCACTTTCTCGCCGTTATCGTACTGCTTCAGTACAATCCCTTGCGAATGCTTTAGTCGCCGAGATCGCAGAACGCAATCAATGGACCAGCGATGAACTTGCTGATCGCACCATTCCAACTGCCGGCTTAGACGAAAATGGTGTATTACAACTACAATATGGCTCACGTAACTTTACTGCCATTGTGGATGATAAAGACAAATTCATTTTAAAGAATGAAGAAGGAAAAGAAGTTAAAGCCTTGCCTGCTGCACGGCAAAATGATGATGAAAGCTTAATCAAAGAGGCTAAATCACTATTCAGCACCAGTAAAAAAGAATTTAAACAAGTGGTTGATATGCAAACAGGTCGTTTGTATGAGGCGATGTGCAGTGAACGTCAGTGGAATGTTGCTGAATGGCAAGAATACATCTTTGAACATCCAATTATGCGTCGCTTGATTCAACGTCTGACTTGGCTTGAAATTAAAAGCAACGGTGATAAAGTCAGTTTTAGACCGAGTGATGACGGTGCACTGTTGAATTTGGACGATGATGAAATTGAACTCAGTCCTGACAGTAAGATTCAAATTTCACATGCGGTTTTAGTTGGTAAAGAAGAAGCCCAAGCTTGGATTGCACACTTCAAAGACTATAAAGTGAAGTTTTTATTTGAACAAATGACTCATCATTTACCTCAATTTGAAGATGATAATGTCACAGAGATCAGTGATCATAAAGGTTGGCTAACCGATACATTTACCTTGCGTGGTGTAGTGACCAAGTTGGGATATCAGCGTGCCAGCATTGAAGATGGTGGCTCATTTGACCGATATACCAAGCCTTATAAACAACTGGGAATCGATGTCGAAATTACATTCAGTGGCAGTTATGTTCCTGAAGAGAACATTCCAGCAGTGCTATATGAATTGGCATTTAGTAAAAAAGCCAGCCGCTCTTGGAACAATAATGAACTCCCAATCAAAGAGATCCCACCTATTTTACTGGCAGAAAGCTACGCGGATTATTTAAAAGTCGCTGCAGCAACATCTGGTTTTGATCCAGAGTGGGAAAAGAAAACTCCGTGGTAAGCCATATTTCTTTAAAGTTGATTTAAGAAACCACCAATCAAAACCATCTATAATGACTTGTTGTTATGGATGGTTTTGCCTAATTGATGTAAATTCTCATGATTCATTAAAATGCTAAACCACGCCATAAAATCTTGGGTTTTCAATCAATTAAACAACATTTAATCCTTGAAGTTAATCGTGTAAATGATGCCTGAGAATCAGTATCTTTCGCCATTGAACTGAAAAACTAAACGCGTTTAAATGTGACCATTCATTCTGTATTCTAAAATAAAGGACTTTGCATGAACCGTCGTGTTGTGATCACTGGTATGGGTATTAACTCATGTATCGGTAATACATTGGAAGCTGTTAAGCATTCTTTGGAAAATGGTATTTCAGGAACACGTCATAATTCAACCTACGAAGAACTTAATTTTAAAAGTCATGTCAGTGCTGCGGCTGAACAAGATTTTGATGCTATTGACCGTAAGCTGAAACGCTTTATGGGTGTTTGTGCCATGTATGCGTATAATTCAGCGCTTGCAGCTGTTGAACATGCAGGTTTAACTCCTGAACAAATCGGTGGTAATCCTCGTTATGGTATTGCAGGAGGCTCAGGTGGTAACTCAACTGCTTCTGTCGCAGAAATGGTTAAGCTTTTAGAAGAAAAAGGTGCACGTAAAATCGGACCTTTCTTTGTACCGCGCAATATGTCAAACACAATCACCGCCAATGTCGGTGTTGCATTCAAACTACAAGGTGTTGCACATTCCATTACCAGCGCTTGTGCAACTTCTGCTGATGCCATTGGTTATGCTTACAACCTGATCCAATTGGGTAAACAAGATTTAATGCTTGCTGGTGGTGGTGAAGAAGATCACTGGTCACAAAGTTTATTGTTTGATGCAATGGGCGCACTTTGTTCTAAATACAATGAAACGCCTGAAACAGCCTCTCGTCCATACTCAGCTGACCGTGATGGTTTTGTTATCGCTGGCGGTGGTGGTTTCGTTGTACTTGAATCACTTGAACATGCCCAAGCTCGTGGTGCAAATATCCTTGCTGAAGTTGTTGCTTATGCGGCGAACTCTGACGGCGCGGATATGGTTGCACCATCAGGTGAAGGTGCAACACGTTGTATCCTTATGGCACTTGAAGAAGCTAAACAACATGGTGTAGACAAGATTGACTATGTCAATACTCATGGTACTTCCACTCCTGCTGGTGATGTAACAGAATTATTGGCTATGGGACGTGCGTTCGGTGAAGGCAATGTACCTCCACTCAGCTCAACCAAATCTATGACAGGTCATAGCTTAGGTGCTGCTGGTGTTCAAGAAGCAATTTACTCTGTATTGATGATGCAAAACGATTTTATCGCACCAAACATCAATGTGACTGAACTTGATGAAGGTGCAAAAGGTTATGACATCGTACTTGAAAAACGTGACGCAAAATTGAATACTGTGATGAGTAACAGTTTCGGTTTTGGCGGTGTAAATGCTTGTCTCATTTTCAAAAAATGGGAAGGCTAATTTAAGCAATTCTGATCATTCATGGTTTATCTATACTGTGAATGATCAAGTTTTCGCACACTGCCCTTAAAAGGGTAAATTGATGGATGCTCCTTCTGAAGCTTTCCTTTGGGTTAAAGCTTTACATATCATAGCAGTCGTGTGCTGGTTTGCTGCATTGTTCTACCTTCCCCGCTTATACGTTTACCATGCAATGAGTGAGGATACGGTCAGTCATCAACGTTTCGAAATTATGGAACGTAAGTTGTATCGTGGCATCATGTGGCCATCAATGATTGCAACACTAATTACTGCGCATTTTTTAGTGGATTGGGGTGATGCCACACGCCACTACCATGAAGCATTATGGTTTTATCTCAAAGTTGGCTTGGTTGGTCTGTTGGTGATTTACCACTTTGTTTGTGGTTATTACCGTAAAAAACTGATTGGCAATGCCCATTATAAATCACACAAGTTTTGGCGTTTTTTTAATGAGATGCCGACATTAATTTTATTTGCTGTGATTATTTTGGTGGTGGTTAAACCTACGTTTTAACTAAAAAATTCAAGCCTCATGCTATAAAAGCACACTCAAAGTTAGACATTTCGTCCAATTTAAAGTGTGCTTTCTATTTGAATAAGTTTATGCTGAGTGAAATCAGTATCTTTAAACTAAATATTCAATCAATAATTTCTTAAAATTTCATTGTCAACATCATTGATAAAAATAGTTTTTTTGGAATTTCAACGATCTCATGAGTATTTTTTCTTCAAAAATACTTTGTGCATATTTGTCCAGCCATAAACAAAAATATCTTTTTTGGCAATATCGATAGAATCATCCATTTTGAGTAAGTTCGTTAGCATCAATTCAAAGTCAGAAAAATATCGAATGAATTTATTTTAGAGTTTAATGCTTGTAAATGAATGAATGTACAATCGGCAATACAAAATGCCACAATCAAGCCAGATTAAATCAATTCCTTCATACTCCTTACTTTGTTTAATTTTCATGAGTATGCATCTAACTTTAAATTCTACTTAATCAACCAACGTCTAATTTTCAAATTCAAAGGTGCTGAATAATACTTTTCGATTGCCCAACTCAATATAAAAACACCTATAAAATAAATGGGCAATAGCATCAATTTTTCGGCGGGTAGAGTTTCTTTGGGAAGATAAAAAACTTTAAACATACCTAGAATAATCAGATGAAATAAATACATCTCATAACTACGCTGCCCTACCCACTCCATAGCTTTGGAGAGCATAGAGGATGATTCAGCTTGCGGATGTTGAGCAAAACAGAAAATTAAAATCGCAGACAATAGCGCAAAAATAGACACTCCCCATGTACTGACATCTTTAATTGGGGCATAAAAGTACAACATAATCATCAAAATACAAACCACAGGCACGATGATTTTTGGAATATCAAGCTTTGTCCCCACCTTTTGAGCAATTAATGCGGTCAAACACCACATTGCAATGCCATCGAAACTCGAAAAATAGTGATATAAATATGCCCCACTTTCTTCAGCAAAATGTAAAGAACGAAAGTAAGGTGCATAACAAATAACCACCAACAACAATGCAATAAAACCTTTCCCTCGCCCTAAAGCCAAACAGAGTATTGGAAAGGCTAAATAAAACACCTCTTCAACCGACAATGACCATAAGACACCAAGTGCATAATTCACCCAACCATTCTCAATGATCAATATATTCATCCAAAAGGTAAAAGCAGAAAATACAGTGAGCCCATAAGAGACTTCAATGTCATTGGGTGCTTGATTCATAAATGGTTTAAGTCCCATCGCACCAAATATCGTGACCAAAGCAACAAGCAGGACTAAACAAGGTATAATTCGTGCAATACGGCGAACATAAAAGTCTTTTACTCTGATATGTCCTAACGATCCACTTCTTTGTAAAGTGTGCTGGGTAATCAGAAAGCCTGAAATGACGAAAAACATCGTCACCCCATAGTTGCCATTACGCGCAATCAAATTATTAAGACTTTCTCCAAAAATTTGTACACCTAAAAATGTGTCGTGTAATTTATAAGGAATATTAAAATGATGAATCAGCACCAATAAAATTGAAATGCCTCGTAATAAATCAATCTTGTTATTGCGCATAGATATTTTTGTTTACCTAAAGTGGTGCTATTAAACGTGTTTTTTATTTTTATTTCAGTATTTTATTTTGAACAATTTGTTAATAAATTGATGTAGCCTATGGATTGCGAATCTAAAAATAATGCCAATCAAGACATCGTGAACTATATAAAATTTATAACGAAATCAATTTAATTAGAAAAAATATACAGGAGATGACCTAAAACCATCTCCTGATCAGTTAAAAGTTGACGATATTCAACATTAGTCTTGTTGATGACTACGTTTTCTCATACGCGGTTTATACATGAACTGATAAGTGACCGCCAAAATAATCGCCCACAACGGACTGATGATGAGTGCCTTTAAAGTATCAGGCTCCAAGCTGAGAATCACCAATGTAAACGCAAGGAAGACCAATACAATATATGACATCCATACGCCACCTGGCATTTTAAAGTTTGATTTTGCATGCAGTTCTGGGCGTAATTTACGATAGCGTATATAACATACCATGATGATACTCCAGATGCTGATGAACAAAATCACGCACAGAGAACTTGCCAGCGTAAATGCTTCAACAGTATTCGGTACAAAATACTGTAAGGCTGCACCAGCCATAATGAAACCACAAGAGAACAACAACCCTTTTGCAGGAACAGCACGCTTTGATAGCTCAGCTAGCTTTTCAGGCGCTTGACCTTCTTTGGCTAAACCAAAGAGCATACGACTGGTTGAAAACACACCACTGTTCATTGATGACATCACAGAAGATAACACCACCAGATTCATAATAATGGCAGCACCACCAATACCTGCATGCATAAATAACGATACAAAAGGACTTTGGTCAGCTGGAATTTCTGTCCAAGGTGTTACAGACATTACAATAAACAATGCCAATACATAGAACAAAATAATCCGTGTAGGAATTGCATTGACCGCTTTAGGCAAGTTCTTTTCTGGATCTTTGGTTTCAGCCGCCATCGTACCAATCAGCTCAACCCCCACAAAGGCAAATAAGGCAATTTGGAAGCCTGCTAAAAAGCCAGTTCCGCCTTTCGGAAACATTCCCCCATATGACCACACATTGCTAAAGCTGGCAACGGAGCCACTTGGCGCTTGAAAGTGGCTAAATACCATATACCCACCAATCAAAATCAAGCCCAGAATGGCTAGAATCTTAATCAATGCAAACCAAAATTCAATTTCACCGAACAATTTTACGGTAAGCAGGTTAATCCCGAGGACCAAAAGCACGCAGCCTGCACTAATCAGGGCTTGCCCCATGGGCGTAAAAGCAACGCCATCGGGTAACCAAAAATTCAAATAATTAATAATTGCAGCTAAATCAGCAATACCAACCAAAATCCAACCCAGCCAATAAGACCAGCCGATGTAGTAACCTGCACCAGGACCAATCAAGTCATGTGCCATGTCGATAAATGATTTGTAATGCAAATTGGAAAGTAGAATTTCCCCTAATGCACGCATTAAGAAGAAAAACATGGCACCAATAATCATATAAATGATTAAAATCGAGGGACCTGCTAGAGAAATTGTTTTCCCTGATCCCATAAATAAACCTGTACCAATCGCACCGCCTATGGCAATTAATTGCAAATGACGATTTGATAGTTTCCGTTGCAGCTCATGTGGCGACGATGGTGCGTCATCTGTATGGCTTGAAGTTGTCATAAAAATATCCTTTTTGACAATTTTTCTGGAGGTAAAACTTGCTTGTGGCAACAGAACATTCCCGTTCTATTTTGTTTTACCCAACTTGAGCGAAAGCACATGGTTTACATGTGCTTTGGCTTTGTTTCTAAATAAGTACGATTTAAGTCATGCAGTGATCAATGCGTAGACATTAAAAAGCTTATTTCTGTGCTGCAGTGACTGCAATTTCAATCAACCAATCTGGATTCACCATATCTGCTTGAATTGTGGCACGAGAAGGGGCAACACAACCTTTTAACCAATCCACCCAAACAGCATTGAATGCTGGAAAGTCTGATAAATTTTTTATGTAAACATTTGCAGACAATAAACGTGATTTATCAGTATCGGCTTCAAGCAATAGTTGATCGATGGTTGCCAAGATATCTTTGGTTTGACCCACAACATCAAGTTGCGTATTTTTAGGTACTTGACCAGATAAATAAACCACTTTATTAAAAATTGTGACTGCACTCATCACTTCATTGCTATTCAGTTTCTGAATATCAGCATGTTGAAGATTATTTGACATCTTTATTTCCTTATTTCGAAATTTTGAAATTAACGCGTGCAGTGACACCACACATGAGTTCATAACCAACTGTGCCTGAACTTACAGCAACATCATCGATCGGCAGTACAGCACCGTCAGAAGATTGTCCCCACAACACCACTTCACTGCCAATGTCAGCATCCGTAATATGAGTTAAATCAACTGCGAGCATATCCATACTGACTCGACCAATGGTTTTAGTCAGTACAGAATTGACCAACACTGGCGCATCCATAGAAATACGCTGATAACCATCAGCATAACCACATGCAACAATACCGATTTTCATCGCATGGGGTGCTGTGAACTTTGAACCATACCCCACTGTTTCATTTGCCTGTAAATCTTGAACTGCAATGATTTCACTGCGCAAACTCATGCTTGGTTTAAGATTCCAGTCTTGGATTGAATGGGTAGGATAATCAGGTGAGCTACCGTAAAGCATAATGCCGCTACGAATATAATCTGAATGTAAATCTTGTGAATGTCTCAGGATGGCAGCGCTATTTGAGACCGAGCGGTCACCCGCTAAATCGTGAATCGTCTCATCAAAAACACGTTGTTGATATTCAATCCCAGATTTTCCCAAACGCTCTCCATCTGCATCTGAAAAATGCATCATATGGGTGATGGACTTGACCGCAGCACACTGTTTCAATCGTTGCCACATTGTACGATAAACCTCTGGTTTAAAACCCAGACGATTCATGCCCGTATTCATTTTTAAAAATACGTCGAATTGGGTCTGTGATCGAGCATGTTGTGTTTGGAACTGCTCTAACCAAGTAATTTGTGCTGTGTGATGCAAACTAAAGCTCAATTGGTACTTTTCACAATCCATTAGATCTTCTGCGGAGAAGATACCTTCTAAAAGCAAGATTGGACCTGTCCAACCTAATTTTCTTAATCTTTTTGCTTCATCAATATCCAATAAAGCAAAACCATCTGCGGATTTAAACGCTTCATAAACACGCTCAATTCCATGCCCATATGCATTGGCTTTGACCACTGCAAAAACCTTACTTTGAGGCATAAATTGACGAGCAACATTTAAATTATGCTGTAATGCATCATGATGAATGACAGCAGTAATTGGTCTAGGCATGTTATTCGTCCCTGAATACGAATCTGCAATTAAAGCGTTTATCTCTAAACGCCTTAATACAATGTGAATAATAAAAATGAATGCAGTTTTTAAGCTGCGTGAGGATAACGCTGAATAGATAGACCTTCTGTACTAATATCTGTTTGATGATTCAATACAAGATCACTGATCAATTTTCCTGAACCACATGCCATCGTCCAACCTAATGTGCCATGACCTGTATTTAAGAATAAGTTTTTAAAACGTGTCGCACCAATAATCGGTGTACTGTCTGGTGTCATTGGACGAAGACCTGTCCAGAACGATGCTTGTGCCAAATCACCACCTGGGAATAAATCTTGAGTAACCATTTCTAAAGTGCCACGACGGTCAGCATTTAAACCATGGTTAAAACCACTCAGCTCAGCCATTCCACCCACACGGATACGTTGATCAAAACGCGTGATTGCAATTTTATACGTCTCATCTAAAACTGTAGACTGTGGTGCAAATGTTGGATCAACAATCGGAATGGTTAATGAATAACCTTTTACAGGATAGACTGGTAAATTTAACTCAAGAGGTTTTAAGAAATCCCGTGAATAGCTACCAAATGCCAATACATAACGATCAGCTGTCAATACTTGACCATTGACCAGAACCCCCTTGATTTCATCACCTTCAACCACAAGTTTTTCAACATTTTGGTTAAATTTAAAATCTACGCCCAAATCTTTGGCTAAGTTGGCTAAGGCATTGGTAAATAAATAACAATCGCCTGTTTCATCATTTGGAAGATGCAAACCACCCACCAATTTATCTTTCGCATGTTCGAGTGCTGGCTCAACCTTAGCAAGATCATCTTTAAGCAATAGCTCATGAGGAACGCCACACTCTTTCAGTACAGCAATATCACGTTGAACCATCTCTAATTGTGCTTCATTACGGAAGACTTGCAGGGTACCTTTTGAACGGTTTTCGTATTGAATACCTGTATCTTTACGAAGCTCTCTTAAACAGTCACGGCTATATTCAGCAACACGTGTCATACGTTCTTTATTGATGGCATAACTTTCTGAATTACAGTTTTTAAGCATTTGCGCCATCCACTGTAATTGCCACATGCTTCCATCGATATTGATTGCCAGCGGTGCATGGTGTTGAAACATCCACTTCACAGCTTTGAATGGGATACCGGGTGCAGCCCACGGCGTTGAATATCCTGGGGAGATTTGACCTGCGTTACCAAAGCTGGTTTCTTCAGCAGGACCTGCTTGACGATCTAAAACTGTAACTTGTGCTCCTTGCTGCGCGAGGTAATATGCACTTGCTACACCAATCACACCACTACCTAATACGATTACACGCATTTCTTATCCTTTACGCATTTACTAGTTTATTTAACTAGTATATTTTTGGTTCAATAGTTTATTTCACTATTTTTAATGTTAAAATTTAGGTGTTTTAATTTTTTGTCGTGAAAATTCACCAAAAAAAGGAAATTATTGATGCGTAAATTAGACCGTATAGATCGAATGATTTTAGAAATTCTTCAGAATGAAGGTCGCATTGCCATCAGTGAATTGGCTTCGCGAGTTAGTTTATCAACAACACCTTGTTCTGAGCGAGTTAAGCGTTTGGAACGTGATGGCATCATTATGGGCTATCATGCGCGCCTCAATCCAAAACACCTCGATCGTAACTTATTGGTTTTTCTTGAAATTAGTCTTTCTGCAAAATCTGGTGACGTTTTTGAACAAGTCGCGAAAGATTTAATGGAAATACCAGAAGTACAAGAGTGCCACCTCATTTCAGGGGACTTTGATTATCTGGTCAAAGCCCGATTAAAAGAAATGAGTGCTTACCGTCGTTTACTGGGTGACTTACTTAAAAAACTTCCCTCTTCCGCATCTTCACATAGTTATATTGTGATGGAAGAAATTAAAGAATCACTGTACCTTGATGTCAAATAAATAAATTATTTTAACAACTTACAACAATTCACTTAATTTAGCTCATCAACATGGATCGTATCAAACAAAATTGAGCAGTTCAGCAAAGCTTTTGATCCGAGCCTTTGGCTGAGCAAGATCTAACTCCTGCTGACTTCCATAACCATATTCAACTGCAATTGTTTCAATGCCATTTTTGCGAGCACCGAAAATATCATGCTCTCGGTCTCCGACCATAAGACATTGTTCTGGATTGAGCTGTTCTTTATCTAAAATATAGGCAATCAATTCGGCTTTGTTGGTTCGTTCACCATTGAGTTCACTTCCATAAGGATAGTCAAAATAACTCAATAAATCGAAATGATCTAGAATTTGACGCGCATAGACTTCAGGTTTTGCTGTTGCTAAAAACAGTCGATAACCTTTATTTTTCAGTGCAGCTAAGGTCTGCGCAACATCCTCAAATACATGATTTTCAAATAGCCCAGTAACAGCAAAACGCTCTCGATAACCCAATAAAGCTTGCTCAGCCAATACATCATTTACATCAATATTCAACAATTTTGCTAAAGATGCTTTTAGCGGTGGACCAATGATCCAATCAATATTTTCAGACTCAGGAATAGGATGTCCTACTTTTGCAAGACCGTATCGTGCAGATGTGGTAATCCCTACCTTTGGGTCAGTGAGTGTTCCATCCAAATCAATTAAAATATTCTTTATCATGGTCCAATCCTTTAAATCTGCGTTTCAAACAATTATCAAATTACTATCGAGTGTTCTCTCAAAGTTGCCTATACTAACGCAAATTTGAGAATTAAGGACATCATCGTGCGCCCTACTGTACTTTGTTTTTCAGGTCTAGACCCTTCAGGTGGAGCTGGCTTACAAGCTGATATTGAAGCAATTGGTCAAAGTGGTGCGCATGCGGCAATTGCTTGTACAGCATTAACCATTCAAAACTCTCAACAAGTCTTTGGTTTTGAAGCGACCTCAAAACAACTCTTACTTGCTCAAGCCAATGCTGTTGTTGGCGACTTACCGATTAAAGCGGTGAAGTCTGGGATGCTGGGAACTACAGATAACATTGCCGCTTTGGCTGATTTTTTAAGAGAACATCCAGACTATCTCTATGTGCTTGATCCAGTTTTAGTGGCGAATAGTGGTGGTTCTCTAGGTAATCAAGAGACCTTAGTTAAAGCCTTTGTTGAACTGATTCCGTTAGCAACTGTCATTACCCCAAACACAGTTGAGTTACGTGCCTTAACAGGTGAAGATAATATAGAACAGGCAACCCAGAAACTCTTTGAAATGGGTGCTCAAGCCGTTTTAGTTAAAGGTGGACATGAAGATACACCTGACTATATTCGCAATGCTTTATATGTAAATGGTGAAATGATCACTGAATCGAAATGTCCGCGTTTAGCAGGTGAATATCATGGCTCAGGTTGTTCACTTGCGAGCTTTATTGCTGGGCGCTTGGCACTGGGTGATCAACTTAAAATTGCGGTACAACACGCCGAAACATGGTTATTTGGTGTATTGAAAAATGCAGAAACACCCATCGAAGGTGGGCAAAAAATTCCAAAACGTTTTTAAACCTAATGATCCTAAACAAACTAATGTCCAAAATTTTATCCATTCATTTATAGGTAAGGTTTTGGACAATTGATCAAACATAACAGAGAACAACAATGATTAAAAAAAGCTCAATCATCTTGGCTTGTGTTTTTTCCCTCAGTCCACTCACTTTTGCCTTCCCCCAACAACAAACTGTTACAGGGAATTTAAACTACACTGTAAATGGACAAAAAACTCAATTTTTATTTAAAAATGGCGATGAAGAGTTAGGGCAGCTCACCATTAAAACTGCATCAAAACGGCAAACATTCCCACTGCAAGAATTGCCTTATCAACGCTCCTACCAGATCTATTTTAATGATTATAATTTTGATGGATATACCGATATTGCAGTGTCTGCTCCAGATATGGGTATGGGGGTTTATGCTGTCTTTGATATTTTTCTTTACCAACCCAAAAGCAAAGATTATCAAGTATTAGATCAAAGTAAGATTGATTTTAGCCATGCCCAATGTTCTATATTGGCAGATCTCAAATTGATTCCTCAGAAAAAACAAATGACCAGTTCATGTCGAGGTGGCGCAAGATGGTGGGTTGATACCTTTGAATTTAAACATGGGCAATGGAAATGGTTAAAATCTAAGGCAGAGGATGAATGATTCAACAATTTTATGATCAGCGCGTCTTAAAAAATCAGCACAATAAATAGCAAGGACCAAAAACTTTACCCACCCCATATAAAAGCGTAAATTAATAACTTGAAATGGTGATCATGCTTTTTCAATGAAATTAATCATTATAACAAAATGAGAAGATAACGATTGTCCAAACGTATTCATCAAATCACCCCATTAAGCCTTCCTATTGCTGGCACAGAAGCAATATCGTTGTTGACGGAGCACTCTTTTCCTCGGCATTCACATGATTACTTTGGTATAGGTATTATTACACGGGGAGCACAACGTTCTTGGAGTTTAATTGGTCAAGTGGAAGCAGCATCTGGTGATGTCATTATCGTAAATCCCGGTGAAATTCATGATGGTATTCCTATTGATGGACCACGTTGTTGGCAAATGATTTATTTTCAACCAGAACTATTGCAACAAGAATTGCTTGCTGAAGGACGCTGTGCAGATGCCATATTGCATCCACTCATACATGATCAGTTATTGAGTCAGCATTTATCTCAACTTTTTAAACATATGTCTCAACCTGACATTGAAAGTGTTGCATTAGAAGAAATGCTTTTGTTTAGTTTAATGCATACAAGTCGTCATCACATACTCTCGAAAAAACATCGACCCACGCAACACTTTTCTGTAAAGCGTGCTAAAGAATATCTTGACGAGATGTCTGGATATACAGTTACTCTGAGTGAGCTCGCTGATTTATGCGATATCAGTCGATTTCAACTACTCAGAAGTTTTTCGCATGAATTTGGCATTACACCACATGCTTACTTAATGCAACGACGTGTTTGCCAAGCGAGAAACTACCTATTACAAGGAAAAACTTTAGTTGAAGCTGCTTTATTTGCAGGCTTTGCCGATCAGAGTCATATGACAAGAGCCTTTGCACGTCAATTTGCAATGACGCCAAGTCGCTATCAAAAATATTATTTGTGTTAAAAGTATCCTGCAATTTTATTCAAGACTTTAATTTTATATCTTTAAGATAATCAAGCTTCATTTATATTTGGAGCAGGCTCATGTACATGAGTTTCGAATTTTTAATTACATCACTTATTGTTGTTATTTCACCGGGTACAGGTGCCATTTATACCATAGCCACAGGGATATCACGTGGTACAAAAGCCAGTTTGATTGCTGCAATTGCATGTACATTAGGGATTATTCCCCATATATTCATAGCAATCCTCGGACTGGCGTTCGTGTTTACCATGAGTAGCTCAGTATTTATGATTTTAAAGTTTCTAGGTGTGACTTATTTACTATATATGGCTTGGTCAACACTCCAAGAGAAAGGCTCCTTTCAATTTGAACAAAATGAGACTAAGCACTCCTCTCTTAAAATTATCAAACACGCAATATTTATTAATTTATTCAATCCAAAACTTCCCTTGTTTTTTTTAGCTTTTTTACCTCAGTTTATTTCTAGCCATACCGCTCAACCTATATTGGACATGCTCGGCTTAAGTCTAATATTTATGCTGCTTACATTAGTTGTTTTTATTTTCTATGGGTGTTTCGCTGCAATGATGCGCCGATATGTGTTAGGAAAACCGAGTGTACTAAAATGGCTTAGGCGCATATTTTCTATGAGTTTTGTTGGTTTAAGTATGAAACTCTTATTTAGTTCAAAATCATGAAAGTTTTACTCTCTTTCTAAGTGTCTAAATCATATATACGATTTGATCAAAGTGAAGAATTGAAAAGCTATTTATAGCATTGCTCAAATTTAATTTCGTTTTGACGGAGATTAAGTCAAAAAATTAATTCAAATTTGAGCTAAATTTTCTCCAACTTTAATAACACATCCTTATTTTCCAAACCTCCGGCAAAACCTACCAATTTACCATTTGCACCCACCACACGATGACATGGTGCAATAATAGAAATTGGATTTTTACCATTCGCAGCGCCGACTGCCCGAACGGCTTTCACGTTGCCAATCTGTTCAGCAATTTGCTTATAACTTCGCGTTTCACCAAATGGAATCGTAAGTAAAGCTTGCCAAACCTTTTGTTGAAACTCTGTTCCAGCAAAATCTAGGGCTAAGTCAAATTGGGTTCGATGTCCTTGAAAATATTCATTCAATTGTTGCTGTGTTTCCAACAAAACAGGATGATTTTTATTTTCAATCAATTGTGCTAAACGAACACGTTTAGGATTTTCATTTTCCCAAAGTACTGCAACCAACGCTTGATCGTGGGCCACTAGTTTTAATGTTCCTACAGGTGAATTCATTTCCATAAATGAAAGCTGCATCAATTGACTCACTGTTGCTGATATCTATTTTCACAGATTAACTTAGCTTGAAGATAATTTCATCAACACTAAACCGGAAATAATCAGCACAGCAGCCAACATCCGCATGGCAGATGCCGGTTCACCTAAAAAGAAGATACCGACAGCAAATGAACCCACAGCGCCAATTCCTGTCCAAACCGTATAGGCAGTACCAAGTGGTAAGCTTTTCATTGCATAAGATAATAAGGCAAAACTTGCGATCATAAAAATAAGGGTTAAAACACTAGGAATCAGTTTACTAAAGCCATCTGAGACCTTCATAAAATATGCCCAAACCACCTCAAATAACCCTGCAACCGCCAATAAAACCCATGCCATTCGATATTCACCATTTTCTATATGTTATTTCTCAATATGATCACACAAAAAAGTGCCATCCCCAATCAGGATGGCACTTCGATATTCCAATTAACTGGATGAAAGCTTCATCAGCACTAGACCGAAAATAATCAGTACAGCTGCCAGCATACGCATTGCTGTTGCAGGTTCACCGAGGATAAAAATCCCCACTAAGAATGAACCAATTGCACCAATTCCTGTCCAAATGGTATAAGCCGTTCCCAATGGCAAGGTACGCATCGCATATGCCAATAGACCAAAACTTAAAATCATAAAAAATAAAGTGATAATGCTCGGTGTGAGCTTAGTAAATCCTTCAGACATTTTCATGGTATATGCCCAAACGATTTCAAAGATACCTGCAAAGACGAGAACAATCCAAGCCATGACCAGCTCCAAAATTAAATTAGAATCAGGTCGTCCTGACGATTTTTCTCAGATTGAGGGAGGTCGTTCCTCCTAAAGAATCCTAATTATATCAACTCATCTGACTAAATTTATTAAAATTTACAAAATTTGACCTTATTTACATTTGAATGGTACTTTTTCATCAGGCTTGCTTTATGATCATTCACAGTCATTATAAAAGCGGAGTAGATACGCCATGAAACATGATTATTGGGGTGAAATTCATCCAAGTTGGGCAGGATTTAGTTCAGAAACTTTTTTTTCACATACATTTTTTAATCAACATGCAGATCGAGAAATTTTTTTGGGAGAAGAGTTCGATGAAGAAGGTAATGAAATAGAACAAGAACCTGATCAAGAACAACTTAATGCATTCGCCAAAACATATCAAAAATTTCTACAAAATTTTGAACAACACCTCAAAACAATACAGCAACATGCTTTCGAACGTTACCAAAAACTTTATGCACACCACTATGAAAATCCTGAAAAGTCAGGAGAAGCGGCTTTAAGTATTCACGATGTTGAGTCACATAATCCTTATATTCAAACCATGTTAAATTTACGACTAAGTTCACCAGACATATTAAGGCTATCCATTCATTATGATTTGGATACTGAGCACGGAATGGAGTTTAAGTTTGTCAATGATCAGCTTGAAACCGTAGCAGGTATCGCTGAAACATAAAAGGTCACCTCCTCAGAAGTGACCTTTTATTTATTTTTGAAAATAAAAAATTAGAATCTTAAACGCAACCCTGCACCATATAACCAACCGTTTTCTGAATCAGTTGCTGTTTGCCATTGGGTTTCTTTATTACCCTTAGAGTAAGTATAGGCAACACTGACATAAGGCATGACTTTTTTGGTGATTTCATAACGTGTTTCTAAACCCGTCGTCATACTGTTTAGACCTGACTTTTTTGCATATCGAGAGTCATCACTAAAGACCACATTGAGATCTAAATATGGCTGCAAAATCAGTTTTTGAGTTAACAGTAAATCACGTGAGGTTTCTAAACTAAACGCCACTCTGCTGTCTTGACCAAAATAAAGATAAGCATCTGTTTCAAAGAAATACTGCGCCAAACCATGCAAACCGAGTGCAGCATCTACACGTTCTTGATCAGTTTCTCGTTCAGGATTATCACTATAACGCACACCCGCTTGAACATCCCAGAATGCTGCAATATTACGGCTATATAAGGCACTCAGATCATATTCAGCTTTGCTTGATTCGGCTTTACTGGAACTTCCTTTAATAAACAGTTTATTTTCATCTGTTCCAACTCTGAGTTCGAATGAAGAATCCAGAGTACCTTTACCATCCTCATCCAACATCCAGGCATTGTCGATCGTTACCCGTTGATATACTTGTCCACCATGCTCCTTTCGATGGTCATGTGTATCATGGGATAAACCCGTATTTGCTGAGTCATTACTCTGCTCAGCATCCATTTGATGTTGAGAATGATCAACTGTTTGGTTTGGGTTTTCCATTGAGTTCATTTTGGAATGATCCATGGATGAATTGCTCATCGTCGTGGTGGATTCAGTGATTGCATTCGTTACACCTTGCAGCTGATGACCTTCATGGGCGATTGCTAAACCACTGACTGACAACAATGAAATATTTAAAACTGATTTTGAAAAAAGATTAATGATTCGCATGTTCGCCTCCTTTCATTTCAGTTTTTTGATTTGCTTTTGTTGCTTGAATAGGTTGTGTTGACACTTTGCCATCACTGACATTTGCAACAATCAACTTATTCATCATGCCTGACGTCATGTGATACAACAGATGACAATGGATTGCCCATTCACCTAATTCATCAGCAGTAAGCAATGCCGTCACTGTTTTACCTGGCGGTACAACAACAGTGTGTTTATTTGGCATATCTACTGGAGGTTGACCATTTTCCAACTGCATAAACATGCCATGCAAATGCATTGGATGCGCCATCATGCTGTCATTAATAAATTTAATACGAATGCGCTCACCGTATTTCACTTTAAGCGGTTCAGCCTCGCTAAATTTTTTACCGTTAATCGTCCAGACATAACGCTCCATGGTTCCACCTAAACGCACCACCAGTTCGCTGGTCGCCTCACGCGTATCTGGTTGTGGTGTGAGTGACTTTAAATCACTGTATTGAAGCGCTTTATCTCCTTGAGGTGTTGAAGCATTTGCCCAACCATAAACCACTTGGTCATTCTTAGACTTTGAGGCTTGGTCATGCTGAGAATGATCCATGCCTTGCATACTGTCAGCACTCATCTTCGAATGGTCCATGCCCTGCATACTGTCAGCATTCATCTTCGAATGGTCCATGCCCTGCATACCGTCAGCACTCATCTTCGAATGGTCCATGCCCTGCATACTGTCAGCACTCATCTTCGAATGATCCATGCCCTGCATACCGTCAGCACTCATCTTTGAATGATCCATGCCCTGCATACTGTCAGCACTCATCTTCGAATGATCCATGCCCTGCATACTGTCGGCACTCATCTTTGAATGATCCATGCCCTGCATACTGTCGGCACTCATCTTTGAATGGTCCATGCCCTGCATACTCCCTCCTCCCATACTGGAGTGGTCCATTCCCATATCTTCCATGGTCAACAGTGAACGTGGACGAGCATTAGGCATATGAATACCAGAGGCTTTAGGCATCAATTCATTATGCAGTGTTCCAATCGCAAATCCTGAACGGTCAATCGACTCAGCCTCAATTTGATAATGATTGCCTTTAGGTTCAACGATTACATCATAAGTTTCAGCCGTTCCTATGCGGAACTCATCAACAGCAACAGGTTTCACTGGTTGCCCGTCAGCACTGACAACCGTCATTTTTAAATGAGGAATTCTGACATCAAAAAATGACATTGCTGATGCATTCACAAAGCGTAAACGTACTTTTTCATTTGGTTTAAACATACCCGTCCAATTCTGTTCAGGGGTTTTGCCATTGACCAAAAAGGTATAACCCGTCACATCAGACATATCTGTTTTTAACATACGCATCTGATTCCACATTTTCCGATCAGACCACGTGGTCTTTAAACCATCACGCTGTATTTGTTTCCAAACATCAAAAACCGTTTCTCGTCGATTTTGGTAGTATTCCGCTGAGACTTTTAAATTGTTTTGAATTTGATCACTGGTCTGCTTATGAAAGTCCGATAGCATGACCACGTAATCACGTTCTGTTCGTTCATGCGCTGCCAAAGGTTTTCTATCTTTTGGATAAATGACTAAAGAACCATATAAACCGTCTTGTTCCTGTCCTTTTGAATGCGCGTGATACCAGTAGGTTCCACTTTGACGAACCTTGAACTTATATACATATTCTTCGTTGGGTTTAATTCCATTAAAACCATTAAAACCTGGAACTCCATCCATAATTCCAGGAAGTAACAGACCATGCCAATGAACAGAGGAATCCTGATTTTTTAATTTATTGGTGACACGAATAACAGCATCATCACCTTCTTCAAACTCTAAAAGTGGTGCTGGAAACTGACCATTCACAGTAATACGTTTTAAGGGCTTGCCAATAACATTGACCATTCCTTCATCAATCGTTAATCGATACTCTCTCACTGCCGCCATTCCCCATGTTGAGGAAAACAAACACAATGAGACAAGCAGGCTTTTCGCCAAACGTTTTTGAACTAAATAAATAGACATAACTTAACCTAAATTTTAAAAATAAACTTTACGAATAAAAAGTTTCTAAAATCAGGCTAAGCTTTGGGTGGACGTAAGATTTCTTGCCAAAAACCAGCAAGATGCTGTGCTCTGTAAGTTGCTGGATAAGAAGCACTATTTTGAAAATGATCAGGTATGGTCAATTTGGGGATATCACTATTCAACCAAATCACGGTAGATTGACAGGATAACAAGCTACAATCTTGGCACTTAAACGCTTGTGTTGGCTCAGATTGACTCACTTGCTGATGACAATCATTTTGATCCGTTATCGCTTGATCATTATTTGTATGCTGATTTTGTCCATTTTTATTCTTATTTATATCTGTACAAAGATTTTTAAGCTGTTGTACAGACCCATATTCCTTTTTTGTTTGATGCCCATCGATGTGATGAGATGATGACATCATTTGTTGATGCTGCATACTCATCTGCATGACTTTTGCAGATGCAATAGACACACCACTCCACCCTATGGCAAAAACCATAAGACAAACAAACCACAGCTGTTTGCGGAGTTGTATAAACAAAACTTGAACCTTGTTAAGCCCATCATGAGCCTAAAGCATAGCCAATAATCTCGATTTTGGCAAATATCGCACATTTCAATGCATAAGTACTGATTGGATAAATCTTCAGCACGTTATTTTTTATACAATGCTGAATCATTGAGCAGGTCAATAAACAACACATTTCATAAAAAAAGAGCGCATATGAACTCTTTTTAAACGATTCTTGATGAACGACTAAACAATTGACAACTAATTGTTTAATCTATACCCAGCTTATCCATATGCTTATCAACATAGTTATCCATATAGTTAATCACAATGTTATCCACAGGGTATTTTCAATTTTTGTGGAAAACTTCTAAACTGAAACTTGACCTACTTTGGCTAATTCAGCTCGCATTTCATTGATTACCGCTTGATAGTCGGGTTTTCCAAAAATCGCTGAACCTGCCACAAACATATCTGCACCCGCTTCCGCAATTTCACGAATATTGGCAGGTCCAACGCCCCCATCAATTTCTAAACGAATATCACGACCTGAAGCATCGATAATCTTACGTGCCTCACGGAGTTTTTCTAAAGTCTTTGGAATAAATTTTTGACCGCCAAAACCAGGGTTAACACTCATCAATAAGACTTGATCTACTTTATCCAACACATAATCTAAATAATGTAATGGTGTTGCTGGATTAAATACTAGACCCGCTTTTGCGCCACCATCTTTAATCAGTTGCAAAGAACGATCAATATGGTGTGTTGCCTCAGGGTGAAAGGTAATAATATCCGCACCTGCCTCAAGAAAATCACCAATCATACGATCTACAGGAGAAACCATGAGATGCACATCAATCGGTGCTTTGATGCCATATTTCTTTAATGCCTTACACACCCCAGCACCAAAAGTTAAGTTTGGAACATAATGGTTATCCATCACATCAAAATGGACAACATCTGCGCCTGCAGCCAATACATTTTCAACTTCTTCACCTAAACGGGCAAAATCAGCAGACAAAATTGAAGGGGCAATTAGAAATGGCTTGGACATGAAACAACCTAGCAGATATAAAAATTTTTCCTATTATAACAAACTTACCTTACAAGGTTGATTTAAAAGTAGACAGCTTTAATCTTCATCAGTATTTATAAAATAATTCTAATGCAGACCATCGATGAATCCTGTGTAAATTGTTTCCAACTACAATAAATGATACTGCAAACTTAAAATATTTTCTTTTAAGCATTTTGGATAACCAAAAAAATCAAGGGCTTTAACAAGCCCTTGATCAAATCAGTCGTTATCTAAAGATAGAAGATCATTTGGACTGCTGATGCTTCTCTTGCTGTTTTTTCTCAAAATCGCGAACCATTTGAATGCGTTCTTCAGTTGCAGGATGCGAAGATAATGCATCCAGAATTGCTAAAGACTGATTTTTATCCGACTCTTTTTGCGATGAAGGCGAACTAGCGGATGCCTTTTTATCAGCATTGGCAGTTTGACTCGCATTGTCAGCTTTTTCTGAATCTTCTGTTTCATCACTTAAACGTTGTAAGAAATTGGCAAAATGTGAGACTTCAATGCCCTTTCGATCCATCAACTGTAAAGCATATAGATCAGCTTCAGATTCAAATTTACGTGAATAATTTGCACCAATCATTGCAGCAGGTAATGAAGTAAATAAGTCCGAACTATCTCCCGTCATGGCAATATACAAGACGCTAAGCCCTAAACTGGTTAAGCCTTGTTGTAGGCTATGGCGCTGAATTAAGTGACCTTGCTCGTGCGCCAAGACGCCTAAAATTTCTTGATCACTATGTGCCATTTCGATCAATTCATCCGTGATAATGATGGTATTGTTGGGCAATGCCACCGCATTGGCACCCAAGCGCCCTCCTTCACGAAAAACCAATTTGGCAGGTTTGCCTTCAGCCACTGTATTTAAATATTGTTTGGAAATTAAATCCTTTTGACCTTGAGCCAATTGGCTGGGCGCTGTCCAATTATTTAAAACATAGGTTTCGGCTTCATCCCCTAATTTTTTCAAACTATTTTCAGGCAATTGAAAAGCCACATAATGTGAAGCAGCTGGAACGCCCCATTTGACTAAGGCAAACACAAAAGCAACCACAAAAATCACGCTAAAAATGATCAGGCTTGGTGAACGTTCAAGTTTCCAGATTGAATGCTGAACTTTTTTAGTTCCATAATTAAACCATTCAGGTAATGCTCCATGAAACTCGATACGCGCATCGTCTTTTAATTCAATCACAGGATGTAATTGCCCAAGCGCACCAATCAATGCCATATCTGAATATTGATAGCGCCGATGCTGCTCTAAACGATCACCATAGCGAATCAGAACTTCAGACTCAGATTGAGCTGAAATCTGTGCATGGTGCGGTTTAGACACCACACCATCATAGAAAATAATATCTACTGGTTGTGACATAGATTATTCAACTCATATCATTATAAAGAAATATCAATGTCAAAAATGTCACTGATTTCTTCGGCTAAAGCGCTTTGTTCTTGCTGTGCCAAATTCATCATTTGATCTGGATCATCATGCAAAATTAAGCTCATCGACTCAACCTGATATTTGTGAATACGAATCGCAGCCCAAGCAGACATCAATCCTATGCTTAAAATTTTGACAATCCAGTTTGAGGCAATAATCCATGCGTAACGCCACTGATTGCAATCTGTTTTAAACTGGCTATTGCCCACTGTGGTATTGTTCCATGTGGTAATAAAAAGACGTGCAGCAATCAATGGATAAATAAATAATCCAACCACTGCATACATGATAAATATCCCAGTAATAAAAAAGCTTGGTGAGAAACCTGCAACAGTGCCAATGATGCCGAAATAAACCACAGAAAATGCAATAATTACACCAATCGACATAAAAATAGGCACATAGACAGCCGCCATATAAGCAGACCAATCTGCATTTAATTTAAAGTTTAACTGCCCTGCATATAAATGATTGAGATAATATTTTTTATATAGCCATATCGCTACAGGCGAAAAGATACCCAAAGTAAAAATATACACCAATATGCTCAAGAAAAAGACTTTATAAGACTCTTTAGTGGTTCCAGCAAAATAAAATCGGCTGTTTCCGAATTTACTGTTTCGCGCAGTAAAACGCATAGTTGCACGAATCAACCATGGGACTGCAGCATATAACACAACCAACCCAACCACAGTTGCTATCATTGAATAGTGGGATGAAATGGAAAATGCTGCGTAGATCCCCAATGCGATCAAACGCCCTATTAAAATTTTGGTTGGTATACCCGTAAAGTCAAAGCGTCGCTGAAAAAACTCCGTGTTTCCATAAAAATAACGTAAACGACGAACCTTTGCCCAAGGTGCATACAAACTTAAAGTCACAATGGTCAATAGAATATTGACAATCCATATTCCAAAATACTCCATTGCATCACCATGAAACTTAAAGCGGTGAACTTTAGGGTATTGTTGGTCTGTATATTGCGGAATAATGGGTGGTGTGACCTGTTGATCCACATTCAAATGATCAGGAAATGGAGGTGGAATTTGATCTTGCATATTATTCTCTTTATTCAAATTATGATGGTGAACTCAAGTTTTTCATAATAAAAAATATCAGTGCCAGTGTATATTTTTTCTAAACTGAAAGAAATAGAGTAAAAGCAAACAACTATTTACTTTTACTCAGCATCAATTTGCTTTTTTTAATATTTTGAGATAAATCGTATTCTATTTTTGCAATTGTAAAGCATGGAATTGCAAATGATCATCCATAAAACTTTGGATAAAATAATATCCATGATCATAGCCTTCGTGAAATCTCAGGCTGATCTTTTGCCCAACAGCATTACACGCTTGCTGAAATTTCTCAGGATTCAATTGACTATAAAATTGATCTTTTAAGCCTTGGTCTATCAAAACCTCATCAAACAGTGAACCCTTATTAAGCAACAACTGTGTGGCATCATGTTGGCGCCATACTGATTGGTCATCCCCTAAATAATGGGAAAAAGCTTTTTCACCCCAAGGACATTCACTTGGTGCGCAAATTGGCGCAAAGGCAGACACAGATTTAAAATAATGTGGATATTTCCATGCCAATGTTAAAGCGCCATGTCCTCCCATACTCAATGTACTTTATGTAGTATGCTTCTGCAATGTGCTATGAAAACTATATGGAATTTCGAGCATGTTGTAAACAGGTACTAAACATAGAGTAAGGAAAGATGGGTAACAAATCAGAATCTTATTTTTCAAAATCAAAAGCGCACATCAACTTTATTACTGAATATCGTCCGACCTATTTTAATTCTGCCAGTGACAGCTTTGATCAGATGGGAAGCATCTATTGCCCGAGATTTCCTTCTTTAATCAAAAGCGACAATACTGTTTGGCATCTTGCTTCTGCATATTTTAATCATTTACTAATAGATCAAAGGAAGAGCACAGCATTATTAGAATCTGTTGCATCCGATCTGATAGATTTTCTTAGATTTCTAGAGAATACAGAATTAGACATTTTATATTTACCTCCTAAACCTGAAAAAAGAGTCACTTATCAATTCCATACGTCACTTCTGCAAAGAATTCGACTGGGTTTAATTTCTCCAAGTACTGCTCGTCAAAGGATGAATAGGATTCTACGCTTCTATGATTTCTTAATTTCAGAAAATGTTTTTACGTCAGAAGAGCTAAAAAATAGGCCATATGAGAAAATTAGGACATATGTATCTTGTATTTCAGCGACAGGTGATGTCTATAAAAAACAGGTTGATACTTCAAATTTAAAAATTAGACATAGCCCCCGTCCCTCATATGGTGATGAAATTATCGATGGAGGGCGGCTTCACCCTCTTTCTATGATTGAACAACAAATTTTTCTTAAGTATTTAGAACAATACGGTTCTAGGGATTTTCAACTTATTTGCTATATGGCTCTATACACTGGGGCAAGATTACAATCTATCTGTACGTTAAGAGCATTTCATATAAAAGAGTTACTTACCAAACAAATGCCGAATAGTGTTGATGATACCTACAGCATTCGAATAGGTGGAAAATCAATTATTGATACTAAGGGTGGCTATGAACACAATTTGAAAGTACCAGCATGGTTAATCCAAGATATAGATCAATATTTAAGTTCTGAATCTTGGAAGCAAAGAGCATCTCAGAGCCTTTATAAAGTTGAAGATGAAAATTACGTCTTTCTTACTAAGCATGGAAACCCATACTACACATCCATCAAAGAAATTGAGGATCGTAATCTTCAATTATTTTCAAAAAAAATAAAGTTTTCAATACATAGAGGTAATGCAGCCAGACAAGCACTGACTAAATTGATTAATCTTATGCACAAAAATAAAGAGGATATCAAGACATTCACTCTACATGATTTACGTGCAACTTTTGGAGTCAACTTGCTTCTATCGGCCTCAAAACATGTTAATGATATTGATAAAATTTTACCCTACATTCAAAGCAGAATGGGGCATCGAAATATCATGAGTACAATTCACTATGTTAGGTACATTGCTTATTCAAAATCTAATGCTGAAGTAGACAAAAAATTTGAAGAAATACTATTTGATTATCAAGGAATTAATTGAAGATCATGTTTGAAGAACGAGAAATTAAATATCTTTTCCCTGAAGATTATGAAGCCCTATCAACCTCATTTTTACCTAATGTCGTTTTAAAATTAAAAGTAGTAGGAAAAATATCATATCTAGATTTTGGTACAATTTTTTTTCAAAACCATACAGCAGTGAGTAGACGAACACACTACGCATTAGTTGATAAAAACTCATTGTTCACAGGATTAATCTCACCATTACATGAGTATATGTTGGATATGGCCCAAAAGTATTCTCATGCCTCAATTAAACACTTTTTTAAAGTTATTAGAAATGTAGTTAAAGATCTATACTCTCGTTATGGCATATTTGAATTACAGGAAAGATCACAAGCATTAGATATATATAAAGAATATACACAATACCTAATTATTGATCGAGCAACTAAACTTAAAAATTCGATTACAGATCTTGGTCAATACAATAGGAAGCAACATGTTTTTGCAGAAATTTTATCAAGATCACTGGAGATTGATATTAAAGAGGTAAAGAACTCTTATATAGAAATCGCATCCAAACATAAAGAACATAATATTCCAGTTGATGAGCATAAATTTAAAAAATTCTTCCAGATAAATGAAACAATATTTTTAAATTTTTCTGACTTCTTGATTAACAAGAAAAACCTACCAATTCACATAAAAAATAAAAATATTGATATTTCATTTTATGAAGTATTTAATAACAAGAAAATAGAACGGAACAACATAAATAAGATTAATAAAAATAATGCAAAAATTTTAAATTTAGCAATCACGGCATTTATAAACTGTTTTGTATCAGCATCAGCACTAAACACATCACAAATATACAGTTTAAAAGTCTCTGACGTAAAAGACTTACACTCTTCAACAAAAGGGATGAGAGTTATTACCACAAAGCCGAGAGCTGGCTATAAAAATATTGAATTAACTTTACCTTTGAAATTTAGAAAATTACTATTGGATTATTTAAACCTTAGAGAGTGGATAATAAAAAATTATAAGTTTGATGATGATATAGGTGAAAGTGAAAATTTACTTTTCATAGGTTTAAATAACACTAAGGCTATTTATAAAGATAACTTTATTATACCTTACTCTGAAAACCAACATAATATATTTAGAACTTGGTTTATAAAAAAATTTTATGAAATAGAGTGGATTCCATTATCAAAGCTAAGATCCACTATTGCAAATATTTATCATAATGAAAGTAAAAACTTAAATATAGTAGCTAAAAAATTAGGGAATACTCCTCAAATCATTGCCAGCTCATACACAGAAGCTACTGAATCTCAAGTCTTAACTGAAATGACTAATACCTTTCAAAGTATCTCTACTTCAGCACTGATCATATCAAATACTGCTTCAACGATAAGGCTAAACTTGGCTAACACGTTAAGTACTGACATGGGCCATTGTTTCACTAAAGCACCTAAACTTCGTAGTATTTATCAAAATATTGACCTAGATACACCCAATTGCTCAAACCCAATTTCATGTTTATTTTGCGAAAACTATGTCATTCATACAGACAAAGAAGATATTCATAAGCTTTTATCGGCTAAAAAAGTTTTTGAAATGGCGAATTCTAACCAAAACTCAGAAAATATTTTTCTTGTTATTCAAAAAATAAATGATGTTTTGGATTCTATTCTTAATAACGACCCCAAGAATGAACAAACTATTATGCTTAGCTCTGAATTAATAACCACTGGAAAATTAAGCCCTTTTTTTGAAATTATGCTCAATACACTTACAGATTTAGGTGTGAATTTTTATGAATAATATCCCTGCTATTGCAGATACGTTTGGTGCATCGAAACAAGAATTTAATCACCACCCTAAAAATGATACCGTCATTAGCTTAGATCAATTAGGAAAACCACTTAGCTACTTCGAAAGTGAAATTTGGGAATTGGGTTGCTACGCACATAATTACACTGACCAATCTGAAATTAATTTTTATCTAGACCACACATCCGCCCAAAAATATACGTTGTCACATCAAACAAAAATTGTTTTATTTTATCTAATGTTCTCAAGAAAAAGACGAGACAACAATATTACATTAAAAACTATCCAAGGTAATTTCTTTATCATTAGAAAAATTGCATATTTATGTTTAGACTTCAATTGTGATTTTACAAATATTAAAAATAATGGAATTTTTCTAAAATCTTTAAAAAATCATCTATCGGAATTAAGCTGGGAAAGTAAAAAGAAATATATAAACATATTAAATTCAATTAATAAAGCAGGTATGCTTTATCAAATTGATAATTTTGGATTTAGTGAAAAATATATTCAAGAAATAAAAGCAGCTCAACATTCTGAAATGAAAGAACACAAGCAGACTCTTTTAATTCCATCTAGGATTTATGGGCAGTTTATTGACAGTGGCTTAAAATTCTTTGATGAAATACAACCATTTATGAATGGAATTCATAATTTGGTTCGTGAAAATGACTTTCATACACATAAAGAAGGGAATAATCATCGTCAGAAATCCAAAATATTTAAAGCAATGCTAGAAAAGCACGGACTAACCGAATTAAGCGCAAAATATGACATGAGGTTTAGTCAACGTGTCTTATTCTTCATCCAGTCTATTCAAAATTTAGGTGCCTTTCTACTACTATGCTTTAGCGGAATGCGCCGATCAGAAGCATTAAATTTAAATTATGTATCATATCAGGAGATAAAAAGAAGAAATCTACCATCGGCATGGGTTCTAAAAGGAACTACTAGTAAGTTTACTCAAGTTGGAGCCGTCGCAACGTATTGGGTTTCGTCTAGTGTAATTCACCATGTTATTGATGCATTGCAGAAACTGACAAAAATACATCAATCATGGTCTGCTAAACGAGGAGTCATTTCACATTTAGAACTTGAATCGTATCCTCTGTTTCCATCATTCGCCATTAAGCATGAAAAATCATTCCATCCCATTTTTGAGATGCCTTTAGGCGGATTTATGGAAGATCATTATTCAATTTATAGAGCGATAGATCCCATCATTTTCACAGAAGATGATTTACATGAGTTAAATATTTTTAATCCATTAATTAATTGGTTAGATGACTATAAGCTTGAAATTGGAAAGCCATGGAAGTTTACTAGCCACCAGTTTCGTAGATCTTTGACGGTATACAGTGCTCGAAGTGGTTTAGTGAATATTCCAACACTAAAACGCCAATTGAAACATATCACTTATGATATGACATTGTACTACGGCAAAAACTATATGAATGCTCAAAATATCATACAAGATCAAAACCTTTCGGATAGGGAGTATGAATCTAGCCTAATTAAAGAATATAGAAATCAAACCTTATATGAACAATTATCTGATTTCACAAAAGATGTAGTACAAAAAGATACACCTTTATTTGGAGGTGAAGGTACTAGACTACAAGTACTTAAAGATCAAAATAAAGCTCCTGTCTTTTTAACCGATAAAAAACAGACCGAAAAGTATATTTTTGAAGGAAAAATTGCTTATCGGAAAACAGTTCTGGGTGGATGCTCTCGTACTTCAGGTTGTAATAAGTTAGGATTTTCTTATATCACCGCATGTATCCCTTGCTCTTATTCAATTTTCAACGAAGACTCCATTGATGCTCTGGAATTAGCAAAAACCGCCTACGCTAAAATTGCTGATGAAAAATTAAACACAAACGAGTCTTTGTTATATGAGCAGTACATACAAGAAGTCAAAGCAGTCGAACAACTTCTAGAAAAACTTCGTAAGAAATACATTGAGGTAAAAAATGTCTAAAGCTTTGGTGAATCTTAATGAAGCGCTGAATCGTCTAATTATGAATACGCCTATTAGAGTGCTTAAAGGCTCAAAAATCAATAATGATACAGTTGCATTAGAAGCTGGTTTGAAAAGAGGTGCTGTAAAGCGCTCTCGTCCTGAACTTGCAGAGTTATTAGATAATATTAGAGAAGCTGAAGCAAAAAGACTTGGCAAGGAATATAGTAAGAAGAACTCAAGAATTGTAATGCAAAATGAAACTTTAAAGCTCAAGCAACAGTTAAAACAACTTCAGGAAAAATACGATGTTCAACTTAGCCAAATCAACTCTTTAATCTTCGAAAATCATAGATTAAAGCAAGAAAATCAATTCCTAAATGAGGAAAATAATAATAAAATCATTAGCTTTAAGATCAATAAAAATTAGAGAAACTCTTCATGAAAGACTGGTTGATTAATGAGTTTTATACATTTGTAGAAATTGTACATAGACGTAAATCAATTTTAATTTTACCTTGCCTTGGTGTGATTCTATTTACCTTACTAGACATATGGATGCAACACTTACTTTTAGACACTGTAAATAAGGCATCAAAGTCTATCATTGATTTGACACCTATTTTTGTAAAGCACTATGAAAAAATGCGTCGAATCGCTTTTTTCGAAATTGTTCTCGTTGGTAGCATCTTATGGTCAATCAAAGAATATTTAAAAATGAGAAAAAGATACTATTAGAATTAAAACCAATACTCAATTGAAGCATGTTTTAAGGTATTAAATTCTTGATATCTACGTTCAGCACATGTGCAATTTGAGCCAATTTTTCAACGGTTACACTCACCTCTCCTCTTTCAATTCTACCCAAATAGCTACGATCGATACCTGTCAGAAGTGCCAATTGTTCTTGGCTGACTCTCTCTTGCTTACGCACCTTTCTGATTTGAGAACCTATGGATTCTGCAAGTTCTTGATTCATGGCTAATGCCCAAATACAAGAACTATCAGGAATTGAAGGTTTTTAATCCACGGACTATAATCCTCATTATTTATTAAAGATCATTATGAACTTAGAATCCTTACCACTTTTCCCTCAGTTCATGAGGGTACTATGCAGCTATCAAATTTCTTATTTTCAAGTCAGTGATATATTTTCTAAAGTGCTGTTGTTAGGAGTTGAAAACAATAATATTAATTATCAGAATATCTACCGTTTGGTACAACGATTTGTAAAAGAGGGATATTTAGCAATTGATGACACCAAAACTTCCTATAAAACCTATTCTGAAACAGGAGAAATGAGGAGGCTTAGAGATCGGCTATGCAGTGAATCAAAAGATACAATTGATGCGCTTATATCCGAAAAGGAACAGCTGGAATTAGAAATCTCAAGCCTTAGCAGTGAAATTGAGTTATATGAAGAATTAAAACAATCCTATCCAAATTTACAATTTATAATTGAACAACTTAAGGAAAAGAACACAAAACATTTATCTTATTTAAAAAATAAGAAAAATGCTTTATGCTCACTTATCATGCATTTACCTTAATTTATCATCAAAATACTTAAAGTAATCCTCATAATTAATATGATACTTAGTTAAAGCATAAATAGCTTTTAAATACTCCATATTATTTATATTTTTTATTTCTTCTTCAACAGATTCTATTTGCTCAATAGTTCTACTCTTAAAGACTTCATCATTAGAGTTAGCTACTTCTCGCAACCTCATATTTATAAAATCTTTTTTACGAGGAACTACTTTCGACTCAATCAAATTAATAAAACCATCAAAATCTCCACCTTTAAAACTTAAAAGTTTAGTTTGATTATCTGGATAAAAACTATAAATAATATTATGATCAATCAAAATACAAACCAAATCATCTATAATATTAAAATCGAATTCACGATTAATCCCATTTAGATCTTCAAAATAAACATAAAAATAATCATTATCACAGAATGCACACTCATCATACATATATGCATATTGTGTTAAGAATCTAATCAAGCCATCTTTTCCCACATCAATTAACAAAGGCTCAAACAAACCATATTTTTCAATTATTTTCTTATATTTATTATATCCATTTAACCCATTAAAAAATAATGACTCCAACTCAGATTGTTGTAAAGTGGCCTTAAATATATCAAAATATTGTTTTTGTTTATGTGAGTATCCTTTACCATCAAAATCATCAAAATTTTTTAAAGCATCATTATTATCAATCAACCTAACAATTTGATAGCAAACTCTAAAATAAGTACTAAATGAGCCAACTAAAAAATTTTCATAATACTCTTTCCAAGTACCTTCAAAATTGGTTTTAAAATATTTAATGTGATGGCTTATAGCCTCTTTTCCACGAAGCTTAATTATTTCTGAGCCTGATTTATTTTCTAATGTAATACGTTTATATTCACATGTAATATCTTGGATAACATCATTCTTCGTCTTTAATAGTTCAAAGAAGATATTCTCAAAATTTTGAATAGCAATCTGTTGTTGTTGTTCTATAGCTGATTGAATCTGTTTTTCTAAGCTATCATTTTGTAATATTAATATTTTTTCCTGAGTCCGTACATTCTGTTCTTCTAAAAGAGCAATAGTTTTTTGATGATCGGAAGTATCCTTTAGTACATCTCTGGTATCTCGTAATTCTTGAAGCTGCAATCTGATTGATGAGGTTAACCAATAAAAAGCTAAAGCTGCAAGAACAGGGTTTAAAGTCCCACCTACAAAATCACCAAAAGTTCCCCATGTACCTTGATTTGAATCAATCTCTCCGTGAAAATTAAAAAAATAAATTCCTAACACCCCAACTATCAAAATAATAGCTATACTGATAGACCATTTTATTTTCCTCTCAATATTTCTAAGATTTTCATCTTGGTTATCAAATTCAGAACTACTCATATTACTCATATTTTTATTAAATTTTGAAAACACGACATTTTGTGTCGCACCATATCATTTTATTATATATTTTTTTTATTGCTTGGTGCATTATTATCATGCAGAATATCATTTAATTTCTATTTGATATTAGGATGTTATAAAATAATGTCTTTAACAAACCTAACCGTTCATCGAATTATTATTCACCAAATTTTCCAGAAAACCTCAGACACCATGACATCCCCTGAAAAAAGTACTGAATATACAAACTTTGATACTAAAGCACAAATGGATTTTGATAGTCGTGTTATTGGAGCGTTGGGTTCAGACTCTAAAGCAGTTTCGATGCAAATTATTGATGTTGATAGCTTAGGTTTACCATCTATAATCAATAAAGCCGTTGATGATTCCAATGATGACTTTATTAATTCATCCTATGCAATTGCTCATAGATTAGCTAAAGCTCAATTTGAAAAGGGTCGTTCGATTGGAGGGGGTATTGTTGTTGTGTTCACTGGCACATATGGGGCAATGAACAAAAAAATTATTGGTGTTATGAAAGCCGATATTCATAGTGGCTATGAAAAAATAACTACTGAAAATGGACAAATTTCGTTAAAGCATATAGAAGATTTATTATTGACTCCATCATCTAAGCTATACAAAACAATTGGCTTTTGTGAAAAATTAGATTACGATAAATCTTCAGATAATCTTAATGATAAATGGTCAGTTTTAATTTCTGATAATCAAATTAGTCAAGTTAATGGAAAAGCCGCAGCTGAATATTTTTATAGTACTTTTGCAGGATGTGGCTATCCTGAAACAAGTGCAAGAACTACTAAGTTTTTTTATGATGCCACTAAAGATTTTATTTTGAACTTAAACGAAAAAAGCTCCGAAGAAAAGTATGAATTATCTAACGCATTAACTACCTATTTAAAATTGGGTCAATCCAGTGTAGTTAATCCTATTGAATTTGCAGAAAATTTTTTTGAAGAAAGTATAATTGACGATTATAGAAATCATTTAAAAGATAGAAAAATACCTATTACATCATTTACAAAAGATGTTGAGCATATCAAAAATCAATTAAAACTACACAAAGTTACATTCAGCAATAATGTTAAAATTGAAGCTGATCCTGATACGTTTAAAAGTGATATTTCAATTAGAACTATTGAAGGTGAGAAAGATGAAAACGGCAACATACCAGAATGGACTCAAATCATTGTTAAATCAAAATTAATTATTAAGAAATGAACGAAAAAGAGCTTGAAGAAAAATGGCTTTCTGAAGAACCTATCTATAAAGCATGGGGAGACTTTATCGCATCTCAAATTCTAAATTCTTTGAAATCAATTGGCTTAAATCCTGAAAATCATTTAAAAATCGAGCCTAAAGTTAGAATTAAAAATATAAAATCTTTGCTGGATAAAGCATTTTATCGTAATAAGATATATGTGGACCCTTATAATGAGATTGAGGATAAGGTTGGTCTAAGATTTGTTGTTTTACTAGCAGATGAAGTTATTAGTCTAAGCCAGCTAATAGCTTCACACGATTCTTGGAATAGTGTTATTGCAAGAGATTATGAAGAAGAAAAAAATAAGGAACCTCTTCTATTCTCTTATCAATCCATGCACTTTATTTTGAGATCAAAGTTTGAAATTGAATACAATGGTATTAAAATCCCTCCTAATATACCGTGTGAAGTGCAAATTAGGACTTTACTACAACATGCTCATGCTGAATTAACACATGATGCGATATATAAGAATAAACAGAAAGTCAAACCTACGGTACTTCGTACTGTAGCAAAATGTATGGCATTGATAGAAACTACTGATAGTTTTTTTGTTGATGCTACAAAAGATTTAAGTTCAAATTCAATCACAGAGTTTAAAATAATTGAAAGGTTAGATTCCATTTTTTTATCAAAAGTTGAATTACAATCTTACAACCAAAAATCATGTCTAATAGTCTTCGATACATTTGAATACTTAATAGATGAGAATACCATTGATAAAATAATAAATACTCTTGATGAGCACTCTTATCTTATTAATAGAATTAAGACTAACTATACTATTTTAAACTTATATCAACAAAGTTATATTCTTTTTGTATATTGGATGCTGGAAAATAAAAAACATCTAATTGTTAATGAATGGCCATTAGATAAAAAGATTTTACAATACCTTGCAACTGATATAGGAGTTAGTTTAATAAACTAACTCCTATATCAAATTTATACAATTAATCTATTACAAATTTTTTAAGATAATTGACTAGATCATCTTCTCTGAGCCCATAATCCTTTAACTTAGATTCACAAAATTTTATCCAATCCGTATCTGAAGGTGCATTCTCAACCTCACTATAAAATCCTATTAAATTTGAAATTAATATATGAATTTCACTTAACAAAAAACTATATGTATTTTGAGTATTAGCTTCAGAATTATTAGTTGCTATATTATGAGAAACAATAGCAATCAACTTATAATCAGATGATGCATACTGATTTAAAAACCATTCTCCTGCTGTTAACAACTGACCATGATTATCTTTATTATAAGAAGCAGATTTTTTAGATTTTGCCTCTATAACCCAAGCATGATTATTACTAAAACTCCAAACTAGGTCTGGCCCCTTTCCTTTCTCATCAAATCTTTTACTACATAATCCTAAATATTTTGCTAAATCATTTAAATATTTTTCAAAAATATTTGCACTACTTTCTGCTTTCAAATGTATAGCAATCTCTTTAAGTCCAGCTTTAATCCCATCTTTGAATTTAAAAGATGAAATAAATTTTGCAACTTCAGTCGATTGGTTTTGTGGTAAAGTGAGATGCTCATAACTGATATTTGTGATTGGCTTAAGAAGATTGCTATTTCTTTGATAAGCAGATCTTTGATAATCTTGATAATTGATTGGATTAAAACTATAAGTGATTCTTCCAGCAAGTTGATATAACCATGCACTTGCTTGTTTATCTTTATCTTTGTAAATATCTAAAAATTTGTCTAATTGATCTAATCCAATTTGATGTTGGTTATTCACCCAATAGCTAAAAATCTTTCTTTCAATGATTGCTGGATCTAAATCTGATTCTATTACATCTAACTCATCCATTTTTGTTGCTAAAGTCTTAGCATGAAAAGTAGTCCAAGTAGGATCTCTATCTAAACTTTGCATAAAGCCATCAACTAACGAACTTTCATTAGTCACCATATCTGTCAATTTTCTACCTATTTCTAATTGAGTTCTACTAGGTGCTGTCAAAATCTCATAGTTTTGACTTTGTGAAATCCAATTTTTTAAATCCTCACCAATCAAAATGACAACACAAAAGTCCCCCCCACCTCTTGCTGCACGTCCAATCCCTTGCTCTACTCGTTGCGCTATCATTTTCGATAATGTTTTCGAGCCAAAGAAACTATTACTTCTGAAAATTTCATAAGATGAAGTTCCAATAGGTAATCCATCTAAAATAAGTAATCTACAAGAATCACCAGCAAGATCAATACCATCATATCTATTAGATAATATGATTGGTTTATCTACCTCTCTCTTGATTAGTGCCTCTATTCATTGATTGATATTTTCTTTATTAAGAACATAACCATAGTCACTCCACTTTTCAGCTTTTACATCAGATGGTGTCAAAACTAAACATCCAACTTTTCTAGTCTGAGCTTTACTAAAAAGTCGATTTATAGTTTCTGGTAGAATTTCATCTGGCATGAAAATCATCCTTTCACCAATACCAGCTAAAGATCTATTTTTAATAACTGATTCAATAGATCGCTTACTTACATCAAAACTTCTTATCAGTTCACTATCATCTGCAATTGTAGCAGACATAAAAACTCTTCTAGGGCATTCACTAAAAGATGGAAAACTCTCTAAGATTGGCAAAATAGGTGTAATGGTAATCGAATTATGATTTATAAGTACGTGACAATATTTTAAATTGTCCCTAATTAAGCTCCATGCAAATTCATTTGAAAAATTCGTACTTAAATCAGATACTAAAAGAGTATATTTATCGAGCCAATCCCAATATGGTACTTCTAATACATTTGATGTATCTTGTCCTGTCACCATCTCATCAAATGTCACTATTTTATCTATCTTTTCAAAAGAATTATAAAATAAATCAACAAATTTGTTATATAGGTCTTTATTTTTGATTTTATCAATATTTAAAGTATATACATCTCTTATAATAGAAAAAGCACTGTGCGCATCATCGAGTATTACACCTCCCAAATTAACAAAATCACGTGTTACACCTTTAACACCAAACTTACTTTTACCGTTAAATAAACAGTTATAATTACATACCATTATTGATTTAGAATTTAAAAAATCTTTAGATAGAGGTGTTCCTTTAGTATACTCACATACAGGAAAATTCATCATCCGAGCTTTTTCAAGTGTTTGCTCAACCAGTTGATTATTAACACATAAATATACAACAGGTTTTTTAAATTCATTTAAAATTGATTTTGCAATAAGTAAACCAACTAAAGTTTTACCTCCCCCAGTATGGAGTTTAAGAACATTATCTTTATTCTCTCTTTTATTGAACCATTCGCGCAGCACATCAGCTTGGCTACTATATAAGTCATTAAATCCCTTTGGCTTTGGCATTTCTCTAAAAATTTCAATTGGATCTATAATTTCTTTTTGATATAAATCATCATCCAATGCTGAAAAATCAATCATTCCTACCCCTTATTTACTACTAATAAATTGAATTATTTAAAAATTGATTATTAATTCATAATATTCAAATGAAACTTAATGTGATCTTCAATAAAACTAGCTATAAAATAATAACTATGATCATATCCATCTCTCATATTTAAAGTAATTGAATAGTCTTTATCTCTACATACATCTGCTAAAATTTCAGGCTTCAATTGTTCTTTGAGGAAAGAATCTTCACTACCTTGATCAACTAAAATAGGTATCTTTACAGGACTGACTTTGATTAACTCGACAGCATCATAACCAGACCATAAAGCCTGATCTGTACCAAGATAAGCAGTAAATGCCTTTTGACCCCAAGGAACTTGAGAGGGTGCAACAATTGGGGAGAAAGCAGAAATACTCTTATAGATCTGAGGATTTCTTAATCCTATGACTAATGCCCCATGTCCACCAGCACTATGCCCCATAATGCTTTGAACTTTATTTGTAGGGAAATTTTGATCAATTAATGCTCTTAACTCATCAACAATGTAATCATACATTTTATAATTTATTGACCAAGGTTCTTGAGTTGCATTTACATAAAACCCTGCCCCTTGCCCCAAATCATAAGCTTCATCATCTGGTACACTCTCACCTCTTGGACTTGTATCAGGTGCAACAATGATTACCTTATGTTCAGAAGCATACTTTTGCGCCCCTGCTTTAGTTATAAAGTTTTGTTCATTACAAGTAAGACCAGAAAGCCAATAAATTACTGGTAGCTTTTCATCACTCTCAGATGGAGGAGAATAAATTGAAAAGTTCATTGAACACTTCAATACTTCCGACTCATGCTTATATACCTCCTGCCAACCGCCAAATGAGGCATGTCTTTCTATTCTTTCCACGAATAAACACTCCGACAATTTTATCAATGAATATTTTGCTAACTTAAGTTTTATAAATAAACAATTTTTAGTCAATATTTTGATTATACAAATTTTATTGTAAATCTAATAACATACTACCCCGGATATTGTAAAAATTTATCTCTATTCACTAAAATATTCATGAATTAAGTCATAATTTTTAAAATATGAATCTAGAACTTGTACTAGAAACAACTCCCCATTAATCCTTATATTAAATGGAATTATTGAGTTATCTATTTTAAATGTTTTTACTTTTCTATGACCTTTGATATTTGCATCACTTAATCTATCCTGATAGTTATCCAATGTATATATAATAAACTCATGATCTAAATGGGTTATAAAAAAATCATCACCTTTTATATTGTATTCAAGATGGATGACTTGTGTGACGATATCGTCACCTACAACTTCAAAATCTTCCATAAACTCCTCAAAAGTTAAACTTAGCTTCTCTGCATCATGGCGAATCCATAAATTATTCTCATATTTCTCCGTAGAATAAAATTTCGATAATTTAGGCAAAGAAGATATTTTTAAGCGCAATGGTGCACCAAACTCCATCTCCTCCATCATAGGAAGTAAATCTGACACATAATCAACTCTGAAAGATATATCGGACACCATTTCATTTTTAATAAGCTCTTCAATTGAGCTAAGTAATTTCCTAGGGACAGCTATCCAAAAGTACGGCGAATTCAAACATGAGGTGCGACAGTTTCAAAAGCCATATGATAATCAACAAGCTGAGCAAATTTCTCTAATGGTGTAAGCCAATCTAACGCCTTTCTAGGACGAGTATTCAGTGACATGGCAACTTGATTTAAATAATGCTGATCTGCCTGATTTAAATCAATCCCTTTAGGTAAATATTGCCTAATTAAACCATTCATATTTTCGCATGTGCCTTTTTGCCAGGGTGAATGTGGGTCACAGAAATATACATCTATGCCTAAATCTTCTTCGAGTATTTTATGTTCTGACATCTCACGTCCACGGTCATAGGTCAACGTTTTACGCAGTTCTGCAGGTAAATATTTCAGAGCTTCAGTTAAAGCCTTGCGCACTGATTCTGCCTTTGCATCAGGTAATGTTGCCAAGATACAGAGCCGTGTATTTCGTTCAATAAGTGTTGCTATCGAACTTTTATTGTCTTTACCTTTAATTAAATCAGCTTCCCAATGACCCGGTATTTTTCTTTCTTGAACTTCGGCTGGGCGCTCATGAATAGTTTTAATATCCTGTAATATAGAATCTTTTTTAGGTTCACCGTTAGCTTTTCGCTTTTTATTTTCATGACGTAGACAGGATAATAAGTCTTTTTTCAACTCACCCTTGGGTAATGCTCGTATCGTTGAATAAATCGTTGTATGGCTTACATTCATTGTTTGATCCAAATCAGGAAATGTCTTTAAACGCTTTGCTATTTGCTGAGGAGACCATAAACAACGGATCGCTTCAACAATAAATTTCCAGAGGATTGAATCGATTTTGAGTTTTCTGTGACCACGTCTACGTCTAGCAAAAGTGTTATCAGAAGCATATTGAGCTTGATAAACGTCATTGATGCTATTTCTTTTAAGCTCACGATAGATCGTACTAGGATGTCTTTTAATGAGTTCAGCAAATTTTCTGGCTGAAAAGCCTTCTTTTCTTGACTCAAGCATTAATGCAGTACGATCTTCAAAGTTAAGATGATGGTATGACAATTTTATATACTCCATAAACCCTTTAAATTAATTAGGTGGTTTATGTCGCACTTCAAGTTTTACTCTGCCTACTTATCTAAACGATCATCAGATATTGTTTGACTATCTTTATCATTGAATATTTGGATGTTCTTATTCATACTAATAAGGCTGTATTTAGAGAATTGAACATCCTCCTGACCTATGTCGATGCCAATTTTTTCATATTCAGTTTTCACTACTTTTGAATATTTTAAATCTAACATATCAATTCTTCCCTTTTTCGATTGATATTTAGAAAAAAGAATATCTCCAATGTAGTAACTAATGTAATTAACTTTTATATAATCATATCCATCTTCTCCATGGATAAGCTTGTAAAAGTTATTCAGGATTTCTAATGTTCCTGGGTATTCATCTAAATAATTTTCTAGATAATCAATTAATTGTTCAATCGTCTTTATTTCTAAACTTTTTTCAATTTGCTCAAGTTGTAGCATATAAAATAAATCTGCGTCTGGTTGACTCCGTCTAGCTTCAAATGCTTTCTGTATAGCTGATTTCTGATTTAAGTAGACATCAGTGTAAGTACGCATCACCTCTGCCTGAAAATTTCTACTTTTTAGTGAAATTTCGATATGGGGAGTTAATTTATCAATAAAGATGGGATGTTTACTAAGAAAGACATAACAAAATCTCCCTAAGCTAAAATGCTCAAGTTTTTCTGAAGAAAAATCATTAATTTCTTTGAAGATATTTTCCATATTTTTTGGCTTCTATTAAGAATTTACCTAATCATAACCGATATTGTTGTTTTGTCTGCCTTGAATAAAAAAATATGGAATTTTTAATAAGATAATTTAATTTTTCTGCTTAAATATGGAATTTTTTATGGAATTTTTAACTTACTTATAAAAACTTATAAAAATCAACAAACTAAAATATTTTCCATATTTTCAAAAAAACATTGTTTAGAGTGTCCAAAAATACCGATCGCATTTGATTGGATTGGGAATGTTTCAAGCGCCCAAGAATAAAGTTCATCGACGATATAACTTTCCATTTGAAAATGTTCAGACCACGGTGCCTGAGTTGCATTGATATAGAATCCAGCACCTTGTCCCAAATCCCATGAATCGCCTTGAGCAACGTCTTGACCTCGTGGCGAAGTATCTGGCGCAATCAATATTAAACCGAGTTGTGACGCCAAGCGCTGGGCATGCGCCTTAATAATGAATGTTTCCTCAGTACAGGTCAGACCAGCCAGATAAAACAATGCTACACACTTTTGCCCTTTTAAAGCTTGAGGTGGCATATAAACAGCAATTTTGCTTGCACCTTTTAAATAATTCGACTGAATCTGATAAATTCGTTGTTCACCATCAAAACAAATCGTGTTACTTAAAAGTTCCATTGCCATCTCTCTCTAAATTTGGATTTACAAATTGTTTAAGGTTTATAGTCTTATATCACTTACCTGATGCCTAAATGACAATAACCATCAAGGTTTAGCTGGATCTAACTTTTCATTCTGACTTTGTGCGGAAGCAATCACACCTTGTTGTGGAAATAAATGCTGCTCCAATTGAGGCAACATCAACTCCATATTTTTTCCAATCACCCACTGCGGCTCAGATGGATCAAATCCTTGCGCATTTTCCCATTTCGCAACTGTTTCAGATGCTTCTTTAAATGCCGCTTTTAATGAGCCTTGTTCACGCATTGCTTGATCAAAGAACGCTCGACCGAAATAAGTATAATCTGCTTCATTTGAACAACCAAATGAGGCACGATCAGCTGCTGAAGCAGTAATAATTAAGGTATCTGGTGATTGCAGTGCTGAAACAAAACTACCTGAATAGCAGGCTGATATAACAATCACTTTCCAACGAATACCCGATTTATCTAAACTTTCTCTGAGCCATTTTGGATCAACATCGCTTAAATCAATCGGTTCATTTTCCAATTCAAAACGATTCGGTAAACCGTGTGATGTCATATACAGAAACAACACATCACTTTCACGATTCATTTGCTGCCCGATACGGCGTAAGGCGAGATCTATACTGGTTTTTGAAGCGATTGGAGTCTCGTTAATACTTGCAGGATTATTCACCAACTCGATAGAGCGCCCGAATGTTCCAAAACGCGTATCGAATTGCTCTTTAATTCGATCGATCTCAAATTTAAATACATCCTGATAACTTGCCCCTGCCACACCTAAAAAGTACCAGTGTGTTTTGGCAAACTCACCAAACTGAATTTGTTCTAGTGCCTTATTGAGTAAACGACTTTGGGCATAGAACGCATTTTCACTGATACTCGGTGGAACCTCTTCTACTTTCCAAATCGGCTGCTCTTTAATAGACACTTGCCAAGTAAACAGCGTCGCAACCGTAGCAAACATGATCAGTGCACGTTCCCACCACGGCCATTTTAACTCTCTCGAAAACACCCAAACCACTGCAAGGCTCTGCCAAATAAATAAAGCAAAGAACAACAGCGGAATCACATCATAAGTGAAATACGGTAACAGATCATGATTGCCCAGATACTGTAAAAGACACTGAAACAACATGATATGCGTATCAAGTACCAACCATAATAGTGCTGGCACCAACATTAAACGTGGATTATTGGTCCGTTGAGAGAGAAATATCCCAACAATCAAAGCAATAAATGGCCACAAAGCATAACTGACTAAGCCTTGACGATTAAATACCCCACCATCACCTGCGACCAACCAACTAAATAAAGTATTGGCACATGCACCCAACAGCCCCCAAAAAATAAGCTGTAAAATTGACGGACGAACAATTTGTAAAGACTTTCGCGAACCCAAGAATAACCAGATCCCTGCACGTTGGTTACTTTTCAAATCATGCCAAAAGTTAATTGAGGGTTTAAGGTCTATCATATAGATTCTGTTAAGGCAGTCGCTTCAATCAGCCTATCTAGTTTAGGCTTGGCTAAAAAATTATCAATGTTTGATTTAACTATATATCAATAATTCGACTATTATTGAAACAGTTACCAAACTACTCAATAAGATTGCTGTTAAAATAAGCATCAAAACGACAAGCATCCCCTTGCCACTGATGATGGGTTGGTTGATCATTTAAAAATACAGCCAATCGAGGACGTTTTACCACAACCCGTTTGGCAATGTGTTGAGCTAAGACTAAAAGATGATCTCCTAAATCCATTTCACCATCTTCTGGAAGCAGCATGTGCAATAACTGCATTTGCTTTTTGACTTGCGCCTGCTTTTTGACTGCCTGCTGATGTTGATCACGTTGCGGAAACATGGGATCTAAATAAACCACATCGACTGTTTGTTTGTCTTGAATCAATTGCTCTAAATAGACGGTAGAATCCGAAAAAATTAAATCAATTCGCGCAACGACTTTTCCTAGAAATGGATCATTTTCAGCCTGTGCTTTTGCATCCTCAAGCAAAGTAAACAAAATTGGATGACGCTCTACCAAGCGAATATTGGCACCCAGATAAGCCATCAACAAGCTGTCATGACCTAAACCTGCTGTGGCATCGACCAATTTTGGTTTTTCTGAAAGATGACAAGCACGAGCAATCATTTCTGATTTTAAACTGGCACGTTTTAGACGTGGTATTTCAGCTTTCCAATCAGGCTGCATTCTCATGCCATTGGCACATAGACTCAAACCTTGCTCATCAACACACAGTGCGAGTTCAGGGTTTAATCTTAAAAAACGCGCGTTGAGTTTTTCAATCACCTCTATATTAACCACGACTCCACGTAAAGAAAGCACAGTTTGATAAGACTGTGCTTTCTCTAAAAAAGTGGATTCTGTAAATAAGCGAATCTCGCTTACCATAATTTCCAACCTGTTAAAGCAAATAATAAAATGATTAAACCTGATGCAATGCGATACCAAGCAAAGACCATAAAATCACGTTTGGAAACATAAGCCACCAAAACACGAATCAGAATTAATGCAGAAACAAACGAAACCATCAAACCTACAAAAAATACCGTCCAATCTTGAGTAGTTTCATAAATATGATAGTTTTTAAAAAGATCTAATAACCCTGCACCGACAATAACAGGAATACCTAAGAAAAAAGAAAATTCAGTAGATGCCTTACGCGATACACCCAACATCATACCGCCAATAATTGTTGCGCCTGAACGTGAAGTACCTGGAATAAGCGCTAAAACTTGAATCAAACCAATATAGATTGCTTCTTTAATCGTAATATTATCGACTTCAACTGCATTAACTTTAGGTGGATTTTTCTCTACCCACCAAATAATTAAACCACCAACAATTAAGCCAATCGCTACTGAAATATCATTAAACAAAAGTTCTTTTACGATATCACCACAAGTCAAACCCACAATCATGATCGGAATTGAAGCAGCAATAATGCTCACGCCTAAATGTCGACCTTTAGGCTCGCCAGAAAACAGGCCAATAGCAGCTCCCCAAAGCTTGCCCCAATATTCATAAATGACGGCAGCAATTGCCCCCATTTGAATCGCAACAACAAATAAGTCGCTCTTTTCTTTGGTCCAGAAATTCATTAATTCAGATGCAAGAATTAAATGCCCTGTACTTGAAATAGGTAAGAATTCGGTAATACCTTCAACGATACCCATAATGGCTGCTTTGAGTAGCAGTAAAAGATCCATGTTAAATCCTAAAAATTAAAGCGAAAAACGATTATGGCTTGCCTTGTTCTGGTATTTTTTTCCATGCATTATCACGTAAATATACAGGTAATGCCTGTTCAGCACTGAGCCATTGCTGTTTCAATGCATGTTGTCTTGCAATCGTCGCAATATCGTTGGCATTTGCAGTAAGCTGCTGAAATTTAGTCGCTTCAGCATCGACCAATGTTGCACCAGAACCAATTAAAGTATATTTTTGATACGCTGCAGCCTGCTGATAGTCTAATAATTTTTCTTCATCTACAAGTTGCATAATGTTATTTTGATCGAGCTTAAAACTCGCCATATAAACTTCATTCATACGTGCATCTAAAACGGCTGTAACTTCTACCAGTTGAGCATGTTGATATGCTGCCTGAGCCAATGCTTGTAATGTAGACACAGGAATGACAGGAATATCATGTGCCCATGCCAATGCTTGGGTCACTGCGGCATTGATACGTACACCGCTAAAAGAACCAGGTCCACGGCTAAACGCAATCGCAGTCAGCGCTTGATTACTGATTTGGTTTTGCTGAAAGCCTTGCTCAATCATTGGCAAAATCGTTTGAGTCTGTGCCTTTGCTCGCGTATCAAGTTGAAAATAGAGTGTTTGAGTTTCATCAACAATCGAAACGGAACACTGCTCATTGGCAGTTTCCAATGCCAGCAATTTCATGCACAACCTTACTGTATTAAAAATGCTGCCTATGATACTCCACTCATTTCATTAGCGCGAGAACTAAGCGCTAAAGCCTGTCAGATAAAATCCATCAGATCAAATTCATCTACAAAAAATCAAGGCAATAGACTTTTTTCCTGAGCAAAAAAAATGTTAACGCTCTCGATGGCAGTGTTCCGTTGAATATCTTTAACGCATGGATACGACTTAAGCAAACTGATTAAATTTTCTTAAAATATAAGGCGATGAAAGCAATTTATTTATGTTATGTAATTTTACTTAATGGGATGAGTATTGAAGCGAGAGTACAGCATGTACCCCTCGCCCGAGAAAAATAAAGCCTTATTCAAAGACATTATTCATTTTTAAATGACGCTATTCACTTTGAAACAACCATGCTAATCAAACTTAAACTCTTCTAAATTGATAAAATCTTTATAGTGTGAGGCATAATGCATTGCACTCATTTTTAATAAATTAGCTGCATTTTCATCTAAAGTTCGAATGACTTTCCCAGGAGAACCCACCACCAACGAATTATCTGGAATGACTTTACCTTCAGGAATCAAGCTATTGGCACCAATAATACAGTTTTTACCAATCACAGCATGATTTAAAACCACTGCATTGATACCAATCAAACTATTCTCACCGATGGTACAACCATGCAGCATTGCTTGATGTCCAATAGTCACATAATCGCCAACGTGTAATTCAATACCTGCATCAGTGTGTAACACTGCGTTCTCTTGAACATTACTGAAATTCCCTACATGAATTTTCGCATTATCCGCACGAATAACGGCACCAAACCAAACACTGACTTGTTGTCCCAACTCTACTTGACCAATTACAGTTGCATTATCAGCAACCCAACCATCAAAAGGCTCATGTAACGCTTTAGGTGCCAGTCCTTTAAATTTATACATCATCGTGTGATATTCCTTTCAATTTTTCCCTGTAACAATACTTTTAAATATAAAACTTATTTTCGATTAAAGATTTGAGATTTAAATGATGGAGAATTCAATAAAAATGGCCAGTTTTTCTGATAATCCAATCCATATTTAAATAATGAAATTAGAATTCTAGCCGTTAAACCCCAAATAATTTCATTTTCGATTCGCAGGCTAGGAAAATATACAGATTGATGTGCCAATCGCACTTCATAAGGAATGGGTTGTGATTCCATCATTTTTTTAATCGGTGCATAAAAAATACGATCGATTTCAGTCGGTTGTGGAATCAATTGAATATCAGGTGGAATTAACCCCACCACAGGTTTCACCGTAATTCCGCTTTTTGCTCGCTCCATGGGTAAATCACCAATCAGCTTGACATCAAAAGGATTTAACGCAGTTTCTTCCCAAGCTTCACGTAAAGCCACAACAATATTACTGGTATCATTCGGATCACGCTTACCGCCCGGAAATGAAACTTCACCAGCATGGTTTGATAGATATGCAGAACGTCTGGTCAACAAAATTTTAGGATCAGCTTCCTGAGTAATTGCAATCAGAACCGCAGCATTGGCAGGAAATGTTCTTCTGCCAAAACGTAATCTGTTTTGCAATACTTGTGTTAACTCATGATCCTGCATGTATCTCACTCAATATTTTTGTTCTCTTTCTATCATATATGAAATTTTATGGATAAGGCTATAAATGATGCGAAAGTAGAATTTTTCAGTTATGCTGAGTTATCTCACATTTTCAATGAAGCTTATGAGTTTTTGCAGTGTTTGTGGTCATTCGACAATCGAAAAAATTCCTTTAGGTGATCAAAAAATCCGTAAAGTTTGTACACACTGTGGCACTATTCATTATGTCAACCCTAAAGTTATTTGCGGCGCACTTGCCCTTTGGGAAGATAAAGTTTTACTTTGTCGCCGTGCAATAGAACCTCGCTATGGGCTTTGGACATTACCTGCTGGGTATATGGAACTGTTTGAAACCATGGAGCAAGGTGCAGCACGTGAAACACGTGAAGAATCAGAAGCAGAAGTAGAAATCGAACAATTGTACTGTATGTATAATATTCCACGCATTGGACAGATTTATGTGTTGTTTAAAACAAAAATTAAAGATGGTTTTTTTGGTGCTGGAGAAGAAACACTCGAAAGCCGATTATTTGAAGAACATGAAATCCCTTGGAATGATTTAGCATTCCCAAGCGTTGAACGTACATTACGTCATTATTTTGAAGATCGGAAAAATAATATCTTCCCAATGCACTTAGAAACATTAGGAACACGTCTCGACCAAACAGGTTGATTAAAAATTATTTTATTGATAGTCAATTATATAGAGAGCTAAAAAAATCCCCCAATCTCAATTGGGGGATTTTTTTAGCACAATAAGATTATTTGGTTTTCACTGTATAACACTGTGGCAAACTTACCGATAGCGTCCCTTGCTGACGCTTCGCTAACTCTTTTTGTTCTGTAGTAAGCTTATCTTTATTAGTATCTGTATTGTTATAGATTGCCTGATAAACCGCTTGTAAATTGACCCAAGTTGCCTGAATTGTTTTGTCTCCATCCCAACTGGTTATATTCACCCCACTAGAGGTATTTTGTTCATTAATTAATCGTTGAAGGTTTAAACGAATACCGCCAGAAGAGACTGAAGCTTTATTTAAGTCATCGTTGGTAGTCCCACTCGTAGGGGTAACGACTAATCTTTCATTCAATCCCACTAAAGCACCATCAAGACTTCCAAAAATAGGATTGGCTAAAATCATACGCAGTGTAATTGATTTTTCAATATCCCCATTAATATAAGCAGTTCCAGTTGTACCCAGTCGATATTGTTGAACACCTGTTTCTTTATCAATGTAAGTGCTTGGATCGACATCCGCACAGGTATTTGAATTTAAAGTACCATTTCGACCAAGATTAGTACGGATATCCCCATTTTCATCAATCACAATACCTAGGGTTTGAGTATTTGGATTAACTTCAGGATTCGTAAACGTAAATGTAATATTGGCATACAGTGGGAAGTAATATTTTTCTCCTGTTTTTACTGTATTTTTCGTCATGAAAACTCTTCGATCTAGATAGTTCGCAGGATTGGTTTTATAAATATCAATACCACCTGAAAGCTGATCCCCATTGAATGTCTGACGCCACTTGCCATAAACCGTCGTATCTGTCGGAGCAGTGGTCGCACCAGTGGCACGTTTATACATATATTCCGTACCAGCTACATTGGTATTGTTCAGTAATGTACCTTGATAAATGCTCAGTTGATCTGTTGTTGTTTGATCTTTTTTGAATATCAATGGATTGCTGATTTTTCGAGTGAATGGACTGATCCAACCTTGCTGTGGATTGACATCTAATTTTTGTGGAACCACTTGATTGAGTAACAGGAACTTTAACAATGAATCAGCAATGGTGCTACCTTCGACTTTTTGCGGAACACCTATCCATTGCATCGCATAACCTGTCGTATAGCCTTGGCGGTCCGTCACGAGATACATATTGGCTATCGATTCGTTCTTCGTATTTAAGTCACTCTTCCCTGTAAAGCCTTGGATATCAACATTTGCTCCACTAAAAATCAGGAAGTTTGTAGAGTAAATATTAACTAGCGACTGTTGAATCAAACGCTGTGCTGTTAATTGTGCCGAATCGTTATCGACCGTTTCAAGATTAAGCCATGGTTTTAATTTTTCTATATAGCTGCCATCAAGAAAATCAGCAACACCAATATCTGCTGGTAAATCTTTCAGGTTATTTTTTAAATTATCAGATAACTCGATTGGCTGAATATCTCCAACTTGGTTGTTATTTTGCTCTACACCAATCGCTTGGAAAACACGAACCAAGCCAACCATGACTTTAAAAGTATCATCATTCATATCCATACTGGCAGGTGTTTTGCCTGTCATGGCACTTGCGATATCAATCAAACCAATCGCAGCAGGTTGTCCCCTCACCTTTAATGGACGAATTTTATTTAAATCTACATCCCCCAAAACAATTTTACGTTCTGATTGAGAACCCTGAATATAAAATTTTGCCTTATCACCAATTAAACAACCGCCAGAAGCCAAACCACCTTCTAATTTGGTGTTGAAATGATTTCGAGTATCTGTACTACAATCAAAATTTAATCCAGTCACTGGATAATCGACATAAAAACCTAAACATTTTTCATAAGATGCATCACAGCCATTGGTATAAGTGACGATACCTTTGTAAGGATCTTCATTGACTGTTGAACTTTCACCACCACAACCAGTAAGTGCTAAACCTAAACTCGTTAAAACGAAAGGGGCTAATACTCTTTTTTTCATAATCTCGTCCTTACTGAATAACACTCAGCTTAATTTGTCCATGATTTGTTAACTGTTTATTTTCAACATCTATAGCTGAGGATAATGGTGTTAAAAATAGATAAGTCGCTTTTTCTGGTTTTCTCAACACACCTTCCATTGCGGCATATTGTAAATTGTTGTCGTGTGATTCTTCATTTTTAAAGCCACTCACACCTTCAATGACACAGCCTTGTTCATCTAAAAATACAACTAAAGGCCAATAGTAGGTTTGTGTCTTAGAAGAGGATGCGTAGGAGGTCAAAAGTATATTTTGTACCTGAGCATCTAATTTCACCACTTCATAAGCAAAATGCGCTTTAATCGGCGCAACAGGCCATAAACCAATCTCTTGATTTTTAAGTGATAAACCTTTTGCTTTAAGTATTTTTTTACCTGTGAAACAAGCTTGTTCTAAATTATGAACCACTTCGTCTTTAGGTAATCGGAAATAAGTTGAAGATAGCACGACTGGTTTTTTTTCGTCAGCATCTGGATTGCCTCGAATACGGTTTAAGAGACTTGTACTCAGTCCCTTTTGTCGTTCAATTGTTTCATAACGCCCATGTACTGCACCAATCTCTGGGGTCATATAAAATCGCTTTTTCCCCTCGAGATTAAATTCACGATCTTCCAGATATTCATTATTTACATACTTTTCACCATCAATGATGGTGAAGTTTTTGTCTTCAGTTTCTTGGATACTCTGCGTTTTAAGCGCAGCTTTGGAAATTTGTGAGTTCTGAGTCGTTAAACTCTTTTGTTGTTTTTCGACTTGTGTAGCTTCATGTTGTGATTTAGCTATTTCAGCAGTTTTAGTTTCTGGAACAACTACAGCTGTTTTTTCTTGTTCATCTGGCTGTACTGATGACGAAACAGTTTTTTGTGGTTGTGGTTGTGGTTGTGGTTGTGGTTGTGGTTGTGGTTGTGGTTGTGGTTGTGGTTGTGGTTGTGGTTGTGGTGAAACCTTAACAGTTTCTTGCGGCTTTGTTTGGATTTCTGATGAATGCTTAGTTAAAGGTATCACAGATTTTTTTGGCTCTGGTGCACTTGTAGGAAAGTGCTCAGGTTGAGTCACATTTTTATTTTGTGTTGTGCTGGATTGAGGTTGAATAGCCTCAATAGATTTTACAGTTTTATTTTCATTCTTTTCATTATTTTTTTGTTTGGTTTCAGGTTTTGTTGATGATTCAGGTTTTTGGATAATCATCGGATGCCCATCAGGTCCGATAATGGTATAGAAACTGGATGCATAGCAAGCTGATGTGGCTAAGCTCATACCAATTACCAGCCACAAAGAAGTCAAAACTATTTTTTTCTCAGCTTTTAAATGCATTACCATCTCGTTCTGTAGTTAATCCCTAGAATTGTGACTTTGGTATTTGTTTTTACATTCAATCCAGCATATGGGTTGAGCAGTAAATTATCTACCCCTGTTTTATTTGCTAAACTACTGGTATTTGCAGGAATATTATCTCGGCTACGTAAGAAGCCCACAGATAAATCAATATCCGTATCTTCATCAAAACGGTAACCTAAACCTAAACCGAATAATTGAGCATTATTGATCGGCACCATAGTATTTCGTTTATCATCCGGAATCGCACTGGCACGAGGTTCATAACCTGCTCGAAGTTTTAAACGGTCATTGGCCGAATACTCAACACCAACTCCCCAGCTCCATGGTGATTTAAAGCCAAGCGGGAAAGCCAATGAAGTATCTGTGACTTGATTGGATAAAAGTTTAGCAATTTTTAATGCTGAAATTTGGCGATCAAACTCAAATTGGAATTTTTCCCACGCTTTAAAGTCTGTCCACCCAACATCGAAATTCACTTGTAAATCAGGTAAAACCTTATATTTTATCCCTGCTTGGAAATGTGCTGGATATTCTAAATCCATTGCGATCAAACCAGATTCTGTTGGTGGTATATAACCTGGAAACCCAAGAATCGCAGCAAGGATCTGCCCCGTCGCAGATGAGTTTAAGCCTTTAATCAGTTCTCTTGGCGCATTGGCATTATCGATGAAATATTTACCTTTCATACGCATTTTTGCCGAGCTTTGATAGACCATACCAAAACCAAAGTTTTCAGTTGGCTCCCACATTAAACCCAAGTTATAGCTTGGACTCAGACTTTGTTCTAAAGAAACCTGCATTTTCCCGAACTGACCAAAAGGATTCATACCCTCATTGGCATTACAAATACCAAATAGCAAAAGATCCGTGATCATATTGGAGTTATTTCGGAATGGTCCACAAACAGACTCATCCACCATTCGTAATACGCCAATCATTTCATTGGGGAAGCGTAAGTCCGTCTTTAATGCCATGGCATTATATGACATCCCAATCGAAGCTCCCAAAGAGAGTTGATCATTGACTTGATATGCAACAGAAGGTGATAAATATGTAATACGTTCAATGGCAACCTGTTGTCCCATAAAGTTACCGGGATTTTTATCTTCTGAACCAAATCCTGCCACCATCGGTGCATAAGCTGCGGTTGCATAGGTTAATTTTGAACCTGGTGGGTTATATGAAACCCCACCAGTAGGCGCCAATACCGGCCATCCGGGTCCCAAATCTACAACTTTCTTTAAAATAGGAATGTATAAACTTGCATATTCAACATCACCACGTACAGAGTCTTTATAGTCTGTACATAAGCTGGATGGATTATCAGGTGCATCATTACAGATTAAAGGATCATCAGAATAACCAAATACGTTATAACCTGGCGGTGCAGAAAACTCTCGTTGAACATCAAAGTTTGCAATGATACCTTGTACGTCTGTCTGTAGACCTTTAAGTTTCGTCAATCCAGCCGGGTTAAAATGAATTGCACTAATTCCTGGAGGGTCTGCAGTGACAGCATTCCCCATCGTCAATGAACGTATATCTACAGATAGGTTAAGCCCTAAATGTGCAAATACTTGAGTTGAACACCCTGTTAATAAAATTGCTGTTACTAATGGGCGCAAACGTATGTTTTTCATACCTTACACTCCTTAGCGAGCTTTTTTCTTACCAAAGCCAATAATATCTAATGGGAAGGACAATCCAAGTGAAATATCCGGTGAATCCTCAGTTAAACCAATTCCCAATGTACCATTCACAATGGTTTCAGGATTTACACGCACACCTAAAGCAATCGAGAACATACCACTTGATTGATTCGCAGCATCATATTTTTCACGCCCCTTTTCAGGGGTTGCTGGATTTGCCTGATATGTAAAGGAGGTATTCATATTAAATGATTGTTGATATGACATGGTCATAGATACATCATAGTTAAATGAATACGCAAAACCGAAAGAGAATCCGCCTGTCACTCCTGGATCAAATTCTTCTAAAACCCGTTGACCGAGCTGCTGACCACCCTGACCATTGGCATTTCCACCACCACGCACTTGGTTTAAACCAGTTTCTTTAAATCCATAGTTAGCCGAAACAGAGGCAAATAATACAACGGGGTCAATATATTTTCGGGTACTTGCACCGAAACCGACAGAATAATAACCCTTACCTGTAGAGAGATCTGTATTCGGATTAATTTCGTATGGGCTATCCCCTGTTTTTGTCGATACACTACCAAATAAAATCAGCGGTAAACGACCAGCTTTAAGTGGGAACGGTTCCCAACGTGCTCCGAAGTTAATATCCCCTAAACCTGCGGCAGTTGCATCTTTTAAACTATCTGATTTTGCGATAAAAGGTAGAGAGGCGGTAAAGGTTAAATTATCTCGAACGCCATATTGCGCTGTAAAGGTATTGGTAATGGTATGACTTGCATCCTCGTCTACACGAAGTTGGTAAGCAGTACCTTCATTAATCCCCAAATTCAGTTGTGAATCACGATAATATGAATAATCCAAATCATAGAAAGTTGATATTTCACCTTTTTTAATTAAGGAATATTGCCGCTCATTAGATGTAAAAACTTCTTGTAAGTTGGTTTCCTGAGAAGCATCACCTTCTTTCTTTTGTAATGCTTCAGCCGCTTGAGAGCCTGACTTTGGTGCTAAAGATTTTGTTTCATCTTTATTAATCTGTACATCTTCTTTAGCTGGAACAGCTTGATCTACTGCTGCTTCAGCACTTGCATCAACCTCAGTATTTGTTTCAGCCGCATATAAACTTCCAATTGCAAACTGAATACTCACTGCAAGTAAAGTTCTTTTCATCCATTGATTATTCATATTATTCCTATCCCAAAAAATCCAATTCAGTTATGTAATTTTTAGTCCATCTTTTACTTACGTTTATAATAGAGTCGAAGGTAAGTTGTAATTGGCTGATTATAGGTTGCTGACTTGGTATCTAGGTCAATTACTTTACGCATGGTTGATGCTTTATCTGCCAATCTATTGACGTAATCTGTTGAATATTGAGCCTCTACCAATGCATAACGATTAATTGTTGCATCATCAACATGACGCATATCTGCCTCTTGTAAAGCCAACATATTACGTTGTTGGTCTTTAGGCGCATTAATCATAAATAAAGTATTATTTTCCCAAACTTGCTTAAAGCGCTCTTGGTCAAAACTAATATTTCCTAATGCAGGGTCAGCCACATAGACTCGCCCATCTTTATACGCTTTAAATACGACAAAATGTTTAAAGCCTGCATAAGAAATAGGCACAATCACAGGTTGATTTTGATTAATTAAGTCTGTGAATTCCCCTTTAAAGCCGCCGCTCTCATAACCAATCGCAGCCACAAAACGTTTCATATCCAACAGAGAAAAACTTCGACGTTCGATAATACGGTTGTATTCTCCAAAACGTAATAAACCTTCCATGGTTTGTTGTTCAGTTAAATTTGTTCCGACATATCCATTAAGCAATGTCGTGAGCGCCGCAGAGCCACAACTATAGTCATATGCCTGACGGACGATCCCACGGAATTGATTTTCTAAAGCAGGTTTAATCTGTACCATCTCACGATGATTTCGTGAGAATGATGGGTCCCGAGAATCCGCAAGCTCAGTATAATAAACAGCATCCTTTGGCTTGGGTTTTACATCAAGTGCGTGGTTGGCAAAATAGTACATTAATGCCGAACCTAAAGTAATTTCTAACATAATTTTAACTATCAAGTATCGGCAGTATTTTGCCTAAAGTGCTGATTTTATTTTTAGAGTGAACACTCTACATCCCTGAAACTAGAAGATACCGTTTTTTGAAAAAAAAAACAGTCTTTTTTTGAACTTTTGTCGTTTTTAGGGCAGTTTTTTGTAAAAAAAAACGCATGCTCTGCATGCGTCTTTTTACAACTAATCAATTCTAACTTAATGACCTGAGATTGTTAGTTTTACACCATTTGCTGTAGCTGAACCACCGTTATAAAATTTCATTCCACTGATTGCAACATCACCAATCGAAGCAGAACCCGTACCTGTACCTGGAGTGCCTGGAGTTCCCGGTACATAACCTGTACCACCACCTAACACAACTCGACTTAAGTAAATATCAGTACCTGTTGTACTTTTCAACGCAGTTACCGCTAAACCTTGTTGAGTTACCGCAATATCAGCATCCATAGCTAAATCAGCACTACCCGTATCATTAAGTTTGATACCGCCCAATACGATATAACCACCACCGCCAGCAGATGCATCTTTAAGTGCCAAGTTACTAATTGATAAACCACCGATCATTTTACCAGCAAGCTTAATCATTGCACCCTGCGGTGTATTACCCAATTGAATATTGGCTGTACTTGCACCAACATTTACCGTTAAACCGCTTAAAATTTCAGCAGAGCCTGTATCTGGCTTATAAACACCAGCAGTATTAGTAGTATTGTTAACCTCAATTTTACCTAAACTAACACCTAATGCATTAATTGATGCTGCAACGTTTAGAAATGGTTTGCCAGCATTACCAGCTCCTGCACTACCATCTGTATCAATTGACAAAGTTGCCAGATTACTGTTTGCTGCACCTTGGTTAGTGATTACCACATTATTTAAAGTGATTGCACCCGCTTTATTGGTACCACCAAAACCAGCTTGACCAGCTGTTAAAGTACCTGGTGCCAAACCATCTGTATCAAAAATATGTAATTTAGCGATTTCAATTTTAGATGCATTAATTCCAATATCGATACCGTCCTGACCCGTGGTTGCACTCAGTGCAGCATCATCCATTGCTTGCAGAGCCATTGCATTTGAGCTAATCGCAACAGCAGAAACTAAAGCGAGTTTAGTAAATAATTTCATAATCTGTACTCTCCCAAGAGCATTTTTTTTCATTTTTAACCACTCTCCGTAGTTCCCTGTTGTTTTTAGTTGTTTTACAACTTAGAACACCAATCCTTGAGTAGTCCGTTTTGCCCTTTTAAGTTAACTGTATGTTACTTTTTGTTCAACTGCTGTTTATCAAAAAGGTGATGAAACCGATAAACGGTAAGCAGTTTCACTACATTATGTTATTTTTTTGTTCAACCGCTGTTTATCACAAAGTTGATAAAACCGATAAACGGTAAACAGTTTTTTCACCTTGGTTTTCAGGTAGAATATAGCCGAATCAATCAATTTTTCTTTTTTGAGTTCAATCTCCCTATGTTTCGGAAGTTATTACATTTTCCATCAAACAGCATTGCTACAGTATTACATCGACTTCACTCGCTTTTTGGTTGTGTCTATTTAAAAAATTCAGGGCAAGATGTCATCGCCTTCTTACCTGAAAAGTATTGTATTTCAACTTCACAGCAATATCAGACTTATACACGAAGCGACTTTAGCAATTATAAAAAAGATCAAAATACTAATAAGTTCGATCATTTTTTTTCTTTTAATCCACTCTCCTCTTCGGATAGCGTTGAAAATTTTCAAGGAGGTTATATTGGATTTATCGACTACAATTATGCCAGTGCCCAACATATTGATTCAGCAACAAGAACCCAGCCTAATTTTTATATGGGTGAATATCAAACTTTTATTCACATCGAAAATCAACAATTAGTTTTCTGCAGCTTAGAATCTTGTGCAGAAGAATTTTTCACATTCGTACAGAATCTACTACATACAAATCAAGCACCAAGCACATTTAAACTCAACACGCTTTGTCAAGCGATGTGGACAAAACAAGACTATGCACGAGCTTTTACCCAAGTTCAAGAATACATTAAGGCTGGCGATTGCTATCAAATCAATTTGACACAAGAGTTCAGCGCAAAGGCGCAAGGCTTACTTTTAGATACAGCTGAACGTTTTTGGAAACTGACTGATGCACCTTATTCAGGTTATTTAAAACTTGATGATTTTGAGTTACTGAGTTGTTCACCTGAATTATTTATTGATTTTAAAGCGGATCGTAAAATTATCACTAAGCCCATCAAAGGCACGATGCCACGTTATGATGATCCTGATTTAGATCAACAATCCAAAGATCGGTTAATTCATTCTCAAAAAGATCAGGCCGAAAATGTCATGATCGTTGATTTGTTACGTAATGATTTAAGTGTATATGCCGAAACAGGTTCAGTAAAAACACCTAAACTTTTCAATATTGAGTCTTTTAACCAAGTCCACCACATGGTGAGTGAAGTCACAGCAACATTAAAACCTGAAGTCAATCCATTTGATGTACTCTTAACGGCTTTACCAGGTGGCTCAATCACAGGCGCACCAAAAATTCGAGCAATGCAAATTATTGAAGAGTTAGAGTGTGCTCCGCGTGGTGCTTATTGTGGTTCTTTGGGATATTTTAATTTTGATGGTACAGGATCTTGGAATATTTTGATTCGCTCCATTCAAAAACATCAAAATGATATTTCTGTATGGGCAGGTGGGGGAATCACCATTGCGTCTGACTGCGATGCTGAATATCAGGAATGTTTTGATAAAGTTTCCGCAATGCTTGATCTGCTCAATACTTGGTATCAGCCAAAAGACCAATAAACGGAACGAAATTAATGAGCATGATTCACGCAATATAAATAAAATGGCTTTTGTTTCCCTATCAGCCATTTTATCTACATTACAATCGCAAGGCGACATCCATGTCGACCACATGCAACAATTACAGTTATGACAAGATATCCTGCTTTAAAGTATCAACAAGCCGTTGATTTTGCTCATCTGTACCTATCGTAATCCTTAAGAACTGGTTAATACGAGGCTTATTAAAATAACGGACAATAATCCCCCTTTCACGCAACGCCTGTGCAAGTTCACCAGCATCTTTAGACGGTAAAGATGCAAATATAAAATTCGCTTTAGATGGCAGCACTTTAAAGCCTATCGCTTCTAAGTCTGCAACCAGTTTGTCGCGACTGAGAATCACTTTTTGACATTGCGCTTCAAAGTATTCTTGATCTTCAAATGACGCAACGGCAGCAGCAATGGCAAAACGATCAATCGGATAGGAGTTAAAACTATTTTTAACAGCTTCTAATGCTGCAATGAGATGTGGCTGTGCAATCGCAAATCCAACGCGTAATCCCGCTAAAGAACGAGATTTTGAAGTCGTTTGACAGACCACTAAATTCTCATATTTTTCAACCAGCTTTACCGCAGATTCCGCTCCAAAGTCAACATAAGCCTCATCAATCACCACCACAACATCTGGATTGGATTGTAAAACTTCTTCAATAGCATCTAAACCCAATGCAATACTGGTGGGCGCATTTGGATTGGTAATAATAATTCCACCATTAGGCTGTTTATAATCATCCACCACGATTTCAAACTGCTCATTTAGAGGAATGATTTTTGTTTGAGCAGAAAGCCCAAAAAACTGACTATAAACAGGATAAAAACTATAGGTAATATCTGGATATAAAATAGGCTGATCTTGTACGAAAAAAGCCTTAAAAATATGGGCTAGAACTTCATCTGAACCGTTGCCGACAAAAACATTGGCAATATTGACATGCTGTTGTTGAGCAATTGCTTGTTTCAATACAGTTGCATCGGGATCTGGATAAAGTCGTAATGCATCCGCGGAATTTTCCAAAACAGCTTCAACCGCTTCAACCACTTTCGGCGATGGCGGATAAGGGTTTTCATTGGTATTCAGTTTTAATAAATTTTGAATTTTAGGCTGTTCTCCTGGGACATACGGATCTAACTCACGTACCTCAGGACTCCAAAAACGCATTTGTTCAGGACGAATCTTTGACATTTTCTTATCTCTTATTTGTCTCATCTGTCTCTTACACCACTTTAAGTGCAACTCACTAAAAGCGCATTGAGAGAAGGTAATTCAAAGCTATCAAAATAAATGCTTTAGACCCAGCACTCTACTTTAAATAGCTTCCTCTCTTTTGCTTTGAGAGGAATTTGTATTACATGATCAGTGAGGTATTCAATTTAATTACTGGTAACGGTATCGTGCAGATCGTGCATGTGCATCCAAATCCTCTTGCTGAGCAAGAAGATCTGCTGTTTTCGCCAGTGGTTTAACCCCCTGCTCAGAACACATGATTAAACTCGAACGTTTCTGGAAATCATAAACACCCAAAGGTGATGAAAAGCGTGCTGTGCCTGATGTTGGCAATACATGGTTAGGACCTGCACAATAATCACCAATCGCTTCAGGTGTATAACGTCCCATAAAAATCGCACCTGCATGGCGAATGCTTTCTGACATCAATTGTGCCTCATCCAAACACAACTCTAAATGTTCTGGCGCAACTTGATTAATTAAATCAATCGCTTCTTGACGGTTTTTAACCAAAACCAAAGCACCACGATTCGCAATCGATGTTCGCGCAATTTCTGCTTTTGGCAAAGCAGCCAAATGCGCTTCAATTGCCAGCTCCACATCATTTAAAAGCTGCTCATCCGGTGTAATAAAAATTGCCTGTGCAACAGCATCATGCTCTGCTTGTGACAATACATCCATCGCCAACCACTCTGGATTATTTTCACCTTCTGCATACACTAAAATTTCAGAAGGTCCAGCAATCATATCAATTCCCACTTGACCAAAAACCGCACGTTTTGCAGCGGCAACAAAACGATTGCCGGGTCCAGTGATTTTATCCACCTGTGGAATTGTTTCTGTACCATAAGCCAATGCCGCAACTGCTTGAGCACCTCCAATGGTAAATACACGATGTACTCCAGCCAGATATGCAGCAGCCAAGACCAAAGGGTTTAATTCACCATTCGGCGCAGGTACAACCATGATAATTTCTTGTACGCCAGCAACATGTGCAGGTATGGCATTCATCAGCACAGAAGATGGATAAGATGCCAAACCACCTGGAACATAAATCCCAACACGATCTAAAGGTGTTACTTTTTGACCCAAGGTATTGCCCAAATCATCAATATAAGTCCAACCTTCTTGTTTTTGTGCTTGATGAAATGAACGAATACGTTGTGCTGCCATTTCTAAGGCGTCACGAATTTCAACCGTTAAGCCCTCAAATGCAGCTTTCAATTGGGTTTGTGACAGTTCTAGATCTGAAAATTGATGCGCTGGATGTCGATCGAACTGTTGAGTGAGTTTTAATACATGTGCATCGCCATGCTGACGCACATCTGCAATAATTTGGTCTACTGTTTTTAAAAGCTCAGGATCACTCACTGTTTCAAAAGCTAACAAGTCAGCAAAGACTTGTTTAAAGTTCTGCTCTTGAGTCGATAAACGTCGCATCAATTTACCCACAAGGTTGTTTAAGAAAGATTTAGTTTACCTTGTTTTGAACATCTTGTGGGCAAAGATCACATGGTCAATTTAACTTAGTTTGATAGGAAAGTCTGATGAGAAACACTGTTGATCATACAAAATCTGATTTAAGTACTTACATCTGGATAATCCCAGTCACTATCTGCCTGAATTAACCAATTCAATGCACCATGTCTTTCAACAACAACCGATGAATTTAGATTTGCAGGTGCTTGCTGTTGTTTTAAACGCGCATCCACACAAGCCCAATCATAACGATAAATTAAATCTGCCTGATCTAAAATTTCCTCAATCTCACGTAATTTCACTTTGCTCATAAAAGCATCAAATGTTTCACAGGAGGTCACCGCTTGAATCGCAAAATCACAATCAATAATATGATCAGGATAAGTGAGCTCATCCACGAGACCTAAAGCCCATAACAAGACCCAATAAGCTTCGTATTTCCAAACCATATTAACAACGTCTTGTTCCGATACATCACGCTTTAAAATCGCCTGCTCTTTTTTGGTCAATTCCGCTAAAACTTGCATTTTTTTTAAAATATCAAATACAAATTCCTGCGTTTCATCATCGTATTGATCGTTGTTTAGATCACAAGCCACCTGAATGACCCATAAACAAGCAATCGCTCGTTTTGCAATCTCTTCAGCTGTACGCATTTGCACTTCTTCCACAGATTCGATCACAGGTAAGTGATCAATATAGGGAATTGAATTTTGCTTAAGGATCTGTATAGATTGATTTTTACGTTGTTGAGGCGTTTTCATCTGAGCTTTTATATATGAATGACTATGATGTTTTATCATAAACCGTATTTAGGTTATGCCATAATTTGTTAAAAATTTGATTTTGATTATAAAAAAACACCACTCTAGTTTGAGTGGTGTTTTTGATTATACATTGACTTGAGGATATTATTTTTGCTGTTCACGCTCTTCCACTGCTTTTTCAAGCTGTGCAAGTATAGGATTTAATAAAGTTTGCTTACGCTTAAAGCTTGCTTTATTCACAATCAAACGTGAAGACACTTTACAAATTTCTTCCAAAGGTTCTAAACCATTGGCACGCAAAGTATTTCCTGTATCAACCACGTCTACAATGTAATCCCCTAAACCTACCAAAGGCGCCAACTCCATTGAGCCATAAAGTTTAATCACATCGACTTGCTCACCTAGGCTTGCATAGTATTGACGAGTTAAATTGACATATTTTGTGGCAATCTTTAAACGTCCTTTAGGACGTACCATGCCCACTTTACCTGCAGTCATTAACTTACAATTGGCAATTTTTAAATCTAATGGTTCATAGACATTTTGAGCGCCATGTTCCATTAGCACATCTTTACCTGCGACACCAATATCTGCTGCGCCATTTTCAACATAAGTTGGCACATCAGAAGCGCGTAAAATTAAAATACGAACTTGTTTATGTGTGGTTGGGAAGATTAACTTACGCGATTTATCAGGGTCTTCCAGTAAGTTAATTCCCGCAGTTTCAAGTAAAGGAAGCGTCTCTTTGAGAATACGTCCTTTACTCAATGCCAAAGTCAAACCATGATCAAAATTGCCCATAACGTCAAAATTTGGATCATCGTTTCTCATATCGCTCATTAACTTGTCTCGCTCACTCGCTTAATTTGGGCACCTAGACCTTGTAATTTTGCTTCAATATTCTCATAACCACGGTCAATATGATAAATACGATCAACAATGGTTTCGCCTTCAGCTGCCAAAGCAGCCAAAACTAAAGAAAATGAAGCACGCAGGTCAGTTGCCATTACAGGTGCAGCAGATAGTTTTTCTACACCTGTCACAATAGCATCATTACCTTCAACCTGAATATTTGCACCCATACGAGCCAATTCAGGAACATGCATAAAACGATTTTCAAAAATCGTTTCAGAAATTGTTGCGAAGCCACGACCAATTGCATTTACAGCCATGATCTGTGCTTGCATGTCTGTTGGAAACTCTGGATGAGGTAAAGTACGGAAACTGACTGCTTTTGGACGTTTGCCCATCATATCAAGCTCAATCCAGTCTTCACCACGAGTGACTTCCGCACCCATTTCTTCAAATTTATCTAAAACAGATTCAAGCAAATTTGGATCAGTATGGGTGGTTTTTACTTTACCGCCAGTGATTGCCGCAGCAGCCAAATATGAACCAGTTTCAATACGATCAGCAACCACTGAATACTCACAACCGTGTAGGCTTTCAACACCTGTAACCACCAAAGTGTCTGTATCCAAACCTTCGATTTTTGCGCCCATTTTAATCAGCATTTGCGCTAAATCTGTAATTTCAGGTTCGCGTGCAGCATTACGAATCGTCGTGACCCCATCAGCCAAAACAGCTGCGGTTAAAATATTTTCAGTTCCACCGACCGTCACCATATCAAAGATGACTTCACCACCTTTTAAACGCCCATCGACTTTGGCATGTACATAACCCGCTTCGACCTCAATTTGCGCACCTAAAGCTTCCAACGCTTTTAAATGCTGGTCTACAGGGCGTGAGCCAATCGCACAACCACCTGGAAGTGAGACTTTTGCACTCCCATAGCGCGCTAATAATGGTCCAAGCACCAAAATTGATGCACGCATGGTTTTTACCAATTCATAAGGTGCAAATTGATTATCCAGAGTAGAGGTGTCCGCAATCACGGTTTCTCCCTCGTAACTCATGGTGACGCCAAGACCACCAATCAATTTAACCAAGGTACGGACATCTTTTAAATTTGGGACATTTCTTAAAGTAATTGGTGTGTCTGCAAGAATCATTGCAGCCAACAAAGGTAATGCCGCATTTTTTGCACCCGAAATGCGTACTTCGCCTTCGAGTTTTACACCGCCTTGAATGACAAATTTATCCATTGACGCTTAAGCTCCAAACATACTGGCTTTGCGCCATTCTTCTTTAGTCATCGCACGAATAGTGACCGCATGTACTTCACCACTAGCAATATAACTGTTAAGTGGTGCATAAACAGCTTGTTGACGAGGAACAGGACGTTTCCCTTCAAACTGATCATCGACAATACGGAGATCAAATTTACCTGCTTGTCCACTGACAGCAACTTCAGCATCAGGAAAAGCTGCTTTTAAGATTTCAGTGAGCTGTTCACTATTCATTGCATCGACCTCTTATTAGGACTAACAGTGTAAAAACTGGCTATTTTACTATAACTCACTAAAATAATTCATTAGCTGGTACAAAAAATATAGATAAAAAAAAGAGGTATTTTCAACCTCTTTCTAAAATGTTTAAAAATATTGAAGTTTAAGTCGCTAAAATATTCATCGGCTGATAATCCAGCTGCATTTTACGATGCTTATCTAATTGTCTTTTTAATTTATCGGTCAGCTTAGTAATGGCATTATACATATCATCCGCAGTTGCTTGCGCAAAAAGCTCGATCCCGGGCAAACGAACAATCGCTTCTGCGATATGATTTGCACTGCCTTTTTTTGATCTTTTATCTAATTGATGATCTTTACTTAATTTCACCTGCATACTGTTCACTTGATCGATATGCTTTGTCATCTGCGCGAATCTATCTCGAATATTTTCTTCTATTGCAGGTGTAATGGTTAAATGATGTCCACGAATTGTAATTTGCATAGCTTTATCCCTCTCCTTTTATAGGAATATGAAAGTCATAACCAAAACGATTTCATGACAGAATTCACCAAGGAAAAAACTGTGCTTAATATCATGCAATCATTTAAGTTACTCCAAAAGACAAACAAGCGATTCATTATTTCGTCATAATGAATCATTAGAATAGCCACACTTTAAAAACTAGATCAAGACTTTTCTGTCTGATGACGATGGAATATGTAACGATTCGCGATATTTTGCGACCGTACGTCGTGCAACATCGATTCCATCCTCTTTTAACAAATTAGCAATCGTATTATCAGACAATGGTTTACGAGGATTTTCATCCGCCACCAGTTTTTTAATTTTGGCACGAATTGCTGTTGATGATGCTTCACCACCCGAAGTCGTTCCTACATGGCTTGAAAAGAAATATTTCAACTCAAACAAACCCAATGGTGTGAGTAAAAACTTATTCGTGGTGACTCGCGACACTGTTGATTCGTGTAATTCAACTTCTTCAGCCACATCTCTCAACACCAAAGGCTTCATACCTTCTGCACCAATTTCTAAAAATTCACGTTGATGCTGTACGATACAACTGGCGACTTTTAATAACGTTTTATGTCGCTCATCGACACTTTTGATAAAGTTTTTAGCTTCCAGCATTTGATTACGTAAATACTGATTCTCATCACTTTGATCTGCACGTTTGATCATGCCTGAATAAAAAGAGTTGATTCTCAACTTAGGCAAAACATCTGGATTCAGCTGAACATGCCAGTGATTATTCTTTTTGGAAACTACCACATCAGGAATTTGGTAATCTGATTCTTTTTGCTCAAACTCTGCCCCAGGATATGGCTTCATGGTTTTGAGCAATTCAATTGCTGATTTCAATGATTCAGCATTTAATCCCGTTTGCTTAATCAATTTATTGAGATCATTACTGACCAAAAGCTCATAATGTTTTAATAACATCAAGGCTTCTTTCCTAAACAAAGTCGTTATAGGGAGAGCCTCGATTTGCACAAAAAGACATTCTGCAAGATTTCGTGCTCCAATACCTATCGGTTCAAGCCGTTGAATATGCTTTAAGACAACCAAAACCTCGTCTTCTTCTACTTCAATGTCATAGTCCATTTGTTGTAGCAAATGTTGAACAGAACTGACAATTTCATCGATATCCGCCTCCAAAAAACCTTTTTCATCCAAGGCATCCACAATGCAATACGCAATTAACCTATCGACTGGGGAAAAATGTAACAAATTCACTTGTCCCAGCATATGCTCTTTTAATGATGCATTGGAATGGCGATTGTCTTCACGGTCTTCAAACTCTGGACGCTCAATTGCAGTAGATTGATGGGTATATACATCATCCCAATCAGTATCAACAGGTAACTCGTCAGGCAAATGATTGGCATTTAAAGCATCTGAAAGTTCATACTCTTGTTGTTCTTGCTGTACACTTTCCAAACTTTCATGTGTTTCTTCTTCAACTTTTTCAAGCAAAGGATTACTGTCCAGTTGAATTTGAATTTCCTGTTCAAGTTCTAAGCTCGATAATTGTAGTAATCGAATGGCTTGTTGCAGTTGTGGCGTAAGCGACAACGAGTTTGCAACTTTTAATCCAACCGATAACTTCATACCTATACTTCCCACAGTGCTCTATTTCACTTTGTTTTGCTTTAGTGAATAAAGCAAAATTCATGCCTATTCATTTTTTATACCACAGTAACCATGGGACGACTAGCAAAAAAAATGAATAAATCACATAAAAATATTTATTATTTATAAGTTAAAGTTAAATTTTAAAAATGTATTATTTTTATGAATAACTTATCGAATAGTCACATATTGGTACTGGTGAAATAGCCATCAAATATCTAAATATAGTTTAAAAAACTATAAGCAAAAATAAATGAGCTTAGGGCTATTTATTTCAAAATATTTAAATAAAATAGGTTTCGCTTTGTGATACCAATCACATTTCTAGTTTTGCTAAATTTATTATTTTTATCCTTTACTTATTGGAATAGTGAGTATAAAAATAATGATATAAAGAAATATGATGGATCATTCTTTCAAGGAAAAGCATTGGCACGATAACTGCTTAATTTAAGGACAAGCACTATTGTAATGCCAAAATAATCATGTAATGGAGAACTCAAAATGACACAATCTACAAAAGCACTATCAAAAAAAGTATTCACCACTGCGCTTGGCGTACTTATGGCTGGTGGCGCTTTTTCACAAGTTCAAGCTGCTGATACTTTGGCAAAAATCAAGCAATCAGGAAAAGTCATCATTGGTTATCGTGAGTCTTCAGATCCAATTTCCTATGTTGTTGGTGGTAAACCAATGGGTTATGCGGTTGATATCTGTAACAACTTTGCCAACGAACTTAAAAAAACCCTTAAAATGCCTAATCTTAAAGTGGAATATAAGGCTGTTACTTCATCTACACGTATTCCAGAAATGCTGGCAGGCAATATTGATATGGAGTGTGGAACAACCACCAACTCTATTCAACGCCAACAACAAGTAAGCTTCTCTACCAACTACTATGCGACAGAAGTACGCATGGCAGTCAAAGCAAATGCACCAATTAAATCAATAGCAGATTTAAATGGTAAAGCTGTAGTGACAACACAAGGAACTACATCTGATAAATACATCAAAATGGGTGAAAAAGGTGAAAAGGTCAACGTAAACAACGTTTACGGTAAAGATCATTCTGATTCATTCGCAATGGTGGCATCAGGACGTGCAGCAGCATTTGTTATGGATGACAATATTCTTGCAGGTCTCATTGCGAAATCTTCAAATCCGAAAGACTTTAAAATTGTAGGTCCAGTGCTTTCTTCTGAGCCTTACGGCATTATGCTTCCTAAAGGTGATGCAGCATATAAAGCCATTGCGGATAAGACTGTCACTACAATGTGGAAAAATGGTCAAATGGCCGCTTTATATAAAAAGTGGTTCCAATCTCCAATTGCGCCAAAGAATGTGAACTTAAATATGCCAATGAGTTCATCCTACTTAAAACTTAAAGCCAATCCTACAGACGCTGGCATTAATTAATTCCGTGCTCAAATCACAGTTTATAGATCAGGCTTAAATCAAGGTCTGGTCTATAAGTTTTTTACAAAATTAAAAATACAAAGGAGCACACATGTCAGTAGGCTCACTTAACTGGACAGCATATTGTCTCCCCTCAAATGAATATAGTTTGGATAAGGCTGCATGGGCTGAATCCGTCTGTAAAGCTATAGGTGGTGAAAGTTACTCTCCTGTTGCTGATGCACCAACATGGTTACAACTCTTAGGTTCAGGTGTCTGGACCATGGTTTGGACTGCGGTACTTGCATTTTTTATCGCTTTCCTGCTGGGTTCGTTAATCGGAATCTTGCGTACGATTCCCAACAAGCCACTTGCCTTTATTGGCACATGTTATGTCGAACTGTTTCGAAATATTCCTCTGATTGTCCAACTCTTTTTCTGGGCATTCGTTTTTCCAGAACTACTCCCACTCAGCCTCAGCACAGGCAGTGGTGAAATGGTACATGGTGGATGGTGGCAAAATATTCTCAATGACAATCCAGCCGCAGTTGGGGTTTTTGCATTAGGATTGTACACAGCAGCACGTATCGCAGAACAAGTCCGCTCAGGGATCAATACAGTTTCCAGAGGTCAAAAAAATGCAGCTTTTGCAATTGGTCTTACCCAAAGCCAAAGCTATCGTTATGTCATTCTTCCTGTTGCATATCGAATTGTATGGCCGACACTCACTTCCGAAGCAATGAATATTTTCAAAAACTCTGCCGTGCTGTATGCACTCAGTGTTTTAAATTTCTTTGCTTATACCAAAACGATGCGAGAAGAAACATCACAAGATATTGTGATTCTTATTCTTTCAACACCAGTCTATTTGGTCATTACCTACACCATTAAGCTTATTATGGCGTGGATTGAAAAAAGAATGGCTGTTCCTGGTCTTGGTTCAGGAGGTAAATAGTCATGGATTTTAGTATTTTACAAAATCACGATGTGATTCAAACACTGATTGCAGGGTTTAAGTTTACCGTTACTGTGACGATTTTATCTATTATTGGCGGGATTCTGATTGGCACGCCTTTAGCCATGATGCGTTTATCCGACAATAAAGTCGCCAGTAATTTTGCTAAAGCATATGTTGACTTTTTCCGTGGTGTTCCACTGATTCAGGTCATTTTTATTTTCTATTTTTTATTGCCTAAATTCTTTGAGTTTCAATCTGATACCTATTATGGACCACTCTTTTCCAGTGTCGTCACCTTTGCAATTTTTGAAGCTGCATTCTTTTCAGAAATTGTTCGTTCAGGTATTCAGTCTGTCTCAAAAGGTCAAGTCAATGCAGGTTATGCCTTAGGATTCACTTATGGACAAACTATGTCCAATGTCGTACTGCCTCAAGCATTTAGAAATATGCTACCTGTTATATTGACTCAATCTATCGTACTTTTCCAAGACGTCTCTTTGGTGTATGTGATCAGTGCGCCAGACTTCCTAGGCAATGCAAATACTTTAGCAAATACGTATGGTGCTGAAACCAAAGCAACCTTCTACCTGATTGTAGCAGTTGTTTACTTCTGTATCTCCTTTGCGCTTTCAAGACTTGTGAAGCGTTTACATCAAAAAATAGCAATAATTCGATAATTGGAGAATCAATATGCCAATGATAGAAATACAACATATCTCAAAATGGTATGGAGATTTTCAGGTTCTCACAGATTGCACCACATCCATTGAAAAAGGTGAAGTTGTGGTCGTTTGTGGACCATCTGGTTCTGGAAAATCCACACTGATTAAGACAGTCAATGCATTAGAACCTTTCCAAGAAGGCAATATTATTGTTGATGGAACAGCGCTCAAAGATTCAAAAACTGATCTGGCACAGTTTCGCTCTCGTGTTGGTATGGTATTCCAACACTTTGAATTGTTTCCGCATATGACCGTTTTAGACAATTTAGTCATTGGGCAAATCAAAGTATTGAAACGTTCTAAATCTGAAGCTGAGAAAAAAGCCTTACAATATTTAGATCGTGTCGGTTTAGCAGCACATAAGAACAAGTTTCCTGGACAACTGTCAGGTGGTCAGCAACAACGTGTTGCGATTGCCCGAGGTTTGTGTATGGATCCAGTATGTATGTTATTTGACGAACCGACTTCTGCACTTGATCCAGAAATGGTTGGCGAAGTTCTTGAAGTTATGAGTCAGCTGGCAAAAGAAGGGATGACCATGATGTGCGTAACCCATGAGATGGGCTTTGCACGCAAAGTGTCAAGCCGAGTGATTTTCATGGATCAAGGTAAAATTTTAGAAGACTGTGCAACCGATGACTTCTTTAATAAACCAGATGAGCGTCATGAAAGAACCAAGTTCTTCTTAGACAAGATTTCAATGGTACATTGATATTTAGGCTTTAAAACAAAACCCCAATTAAAATTGGGGTTTTGTTTTTTAACAAGAACAATAAATTATTAGGGTCTGTGGACAATTCGTCTATGTTTGCGACTAGGTGTGTTTTTTAGGCGATTCTAGGCACGAAATACGAAATTTAGTCATTCTAAATGAGTAGTTCGTAACGACGAAGCGACAAAAAAACACGCTAGTCCCGAAGGGTTGTGGCTAAAATTATCTCAGGCTACGTTATGAAACTTAAAAATAGTCTCGCTATTCTCTTCATTTCATGCCTTGCCTGCTCAATTTTAACCTACAACGCAAGCCATTTATGAAATGTCCACAGCCCCTAAGGTTTTACTGTATTTTGAGTAAAGTTGGGCGATCTTGGTCCGTATAACAAGCCTTTTTGTTGGCTTAAATTAGGGGAATACAACTGCGAACTCACAACACCAGATAAGGCATAAGCTTTATCAGATAAGTGATTAGAAATCTGATCCACCACAGCGCCCACTAAAGCCCCTAGTAAACCTGCGTTGCTATTATCATTGGATTGCTGAAGTCGCTCCTCACCTTGCCAAAGTAAAGTTCCAGATGCGAGGTCCACCAACTTTGCTTCTACAGCAACTGTCGAAACAGATTGAATCACCTGATACTTAGAACCATATTCGTTGACTTTGATATAAAGTGCAGCATCAGCCCCAAAAATCTCTTTTAACTTTTGAGGAGCAATTGCTTGCGCATCAAATCCATTGGTGACCCCATTCTCTTTAAACATGGTATCAACCACAGAAATGGGGAACACATAATAACCCGCCTCAGCAACCGGAAGTGCCACCGTTGACCAATATCCATAAGTTGCACGCGTATCAGGCGAGTTATTAATGGGTGGTAGTACCAAAATCGACTTAGGTTGATGCGCATGATATGCAGCCAAATCTCGGTTGTTTTTGGGTGCCACTGCGCAGCCAGTAAAAAGCATCGCGAAACAGCTCAAAATCAGCAATTGTTTCATTTTCTTCATGGCGTCTTAACCTCAACAGATCGAGTGGTCATTTTCTTAAGTAAACGATCCATCAATACTGTGGACTCAGGGTAAACTTGACGCTCCAATTCAAAATACTCAATTGCACGTGGAGCATTATTGATATTTAAGTTTAATAAACCCAAATGTGCATATAAACCAGGCGGTACTGCTTCGTTTTTGGCTTTTGCTTTTTCAATATCTTTCTCAAGCAGCAAAATTTGCTGCTGAGGTGAAGTTTTTTCAGGAACGCTCAACATCAGGTAAGTTTGTTGAGGAAATCCTCCCCAACGATATAGAGACTTTGGTCCAGAAGCGCAGCCGACTAAACTTAAGGTCGCCAAGCAACTGATCAAGAATAAAACAATTTTCATGGGTTGATTCAAACCTATTGTGTTGACCACTTGTTGGTTTGGATATCATTCACAAGATTATTGACAGCTTCACGAACGGCCAAATCTAAAACCTTACCATTGAGTGTTGAATCATATGATGCGGTTGAACCAAAACCTAAAACTTCTCGTTCACTCAGCGCATATTCACCTGCACCCTGCACAGAATGTACAACTTCTGCAGTTTTTACATCCACCACATTGATATTGACTTTTGCATACGCAATTTGTGTCTTGCCACGACCAAGTAAACCAAATAATTGATGATCACCCACTTCTTTACGACCAAACTCAGAAACATCTCCAGTCAAAACAAAACGAGCACCTTTAATCGACTGAGCAGCCTTACCAAATCCAGCTTCTTGTTGTAATTCAGAAAGATTATCTCGATTCAGTACAGAGAAGTATCCTGTTTGCTGTAAATGCGTTTCTAAAATTGTTTTTGCTTGACCACCTAAGCGATCAACATTGTCAGAAAAAATGCCGCGCATATAGCTTGAGCGATTATCAAACTTACCAATCGAGATTGGTGTTTTAACGCCTGTATATTTCATCGTTGTCGTCGCAGCAGTCACTTGCGGTGCTTGAATCGTTTTTGAAGTTTCAGTGGTTGAACAAGCACTCAGAACTAACCCATTTAGGGCAGCAATAAATAATATTTTTTTCAAGGTTACATCTCTCTATGGTCAAAGCCATTATAATTTTCAAGCCAATTATAACAAGCAAATACTAAATTAACTATTTAATTTAATTAACAAAATAAAAGAACTTCAATAACAGGCGCTGTTTTTATAGAATAATCACTTGATTATTTCAATCCAAAAATCAACTTTAGCCCCAGTACAGTCATCACACCGCCAGCAGCTCGGTCAAATACTTTCTTAAATTTTAAATATACACGGCGTGGTCTTTCTGCTGACAATGCAACAGCAACCAAGGAGTACCACCCAACATCGATAAAGAAACACAAAATGGGTAAAACAAAATAATAATAGGTTGGAATTTCTTTAGGTAAAAGTGCGGTAAAAATACTCGCCAAAATAATGGCAATTTTAGGATTACTCAACTGTGTGATCAAACCCAAGCGATAAGCTTGTTGATAGCTCATACTAAACGAAGAGCCAGATGCTTGTTCCATTGGATCTTTGGCATGTTTTATAATTTTATAAGCCAGCCAAAGTAAATACAGCCCACCACAGAGTTTTAAAACTAAATAGGCAGATGGCACTGCCAGTAATATGGCTTGTAAGCCCATCACTGCAAGAAAGCCAAATAATGCTGCACCAGTTCCTGTACCCAATGCTGTAAATAATCCGTGTTTACGAGAAATCGCAATTGAATTTTTAGCGACATACACAAATGTAGGACCAGGACTGATTGCACCCAACATTAACGCTAGCGCAATAGAGCCTAAAATCAATAACGATTCCAAGAGTTACCTCGTCACAAAGAGTATTTAAAGAAGCTTATTTTAAGCCACAAGCGTTTTTTGAAGATACAAAAAAATTGATTATTTCACTATGAAGTTTTTCTATAGTTTAAAACCATATCGAATTCATCCACTTTGTTCTATACAGTTGTGAATTATTCTCAAATACAATAGCTTTGACTCATTTTAGAGCAAAAGCTCAATAAAAAATTATTTTTCAATAACTTGTATCATATCAAAAAATTAATAGATCGCGTTGAAATATTCTGAAAATCCATAAAACTGTAGATTTTGATCACAAAAAATAACTTTCCTTTTCACTCTTTTTTAAGCTATAAAAACCCATAATAAAACTATGGTTTTAATTTATACATCATCAAAATTTCATATTCAGGGGTAAAAATGAACAACTATAAACCTAATCATTTAGATGCTAAACAAGCACATCTTTGGATTGTTGGCGGTGGTATCGCAGGTATGGCAGCAGCTGCATTTGCGATCCGTGATGCCAAGGTTCCTGCTCAAAATATTCATATCCTAGAAGAACTGGATGTATCTGGTGGATCTATGGATGGTGCACACACACCCAATACATCTCAAGCATGGGTCACTCGCGGTGGACGTATGCTTACTGATGAAACTTATTTATGTCTATGGGATTTGTTTTCCAGTATTCCGTCTTTAGAAAATCCTGATATTTCTGTTCGTGAAGAGTGTCGTGAATTCAATGAGCAGATTAAAACTCATGCCCAAGCTCGCTTGATCAATGCACAACATGTTATTTCTGATGCATCTAAACTGGGTTTAAATACCTTACATCGTGCACAAATGTTACGTTTATTGGCATCAAAAGAAGAAAAAATTGGCAGTCGTCGTATAGATGAGTTCTTTGATGAAACCTTCTTTGAAACAAATTTCTGGCGTATGTGGCGTACAACATTTGCTTTCCAGAAATGGCACAGTGCAGCAGAACTGCGTCGCTATTTTCTACGCTTTATTCAAGAACTGCCCCGTATTCATACGCTCGCAGGCGTAAAAAGAACCAAATATAACCAATATGACTCAATGATTTTACCATTACAACGCTGGCTGGTAGAGCAAGGCGTCGATGTTCGTTTTGGACATTATGTAACTGATGCTGATTTCCAAACCGATGAGAAAACCTCAGAACGACGAGCGACACGCTTATATATCAACCTCCCTGAAGGTGCTGAGCAAATCGATTTAAAAGAAAAAGATCTGGCTATATTTACTTTAGGTTCGATTACAGCTGATTCCCGTTATGGTGGCAATGATGATGTGCCAGCACTTATTCGTGATCGTCTTGATCATGGCTGGACATTGTGGGAAACCTTGGCAAAAAAAGCGCCTGACTTTGGTCGTCCAATGACTTTTTATGGCAACATCGATGAACATAAATGGGAATCTTTCACCCTCACCATGCATGATGATGTGCTGTTAAATCGGATTATTGAATATACCGGTAATCAACCTGGCACAGGTGCATTGATGACTTGGTTTGAGTCTGGTTGGCATTTATCGATTGTTGTCCCAGCCCAACCACATTTTGCTGATTTACCTCAAGGCACATTTACACTTTGGGGCTATGGTTTCCAAATTGATCAAAATGGGGATTACATCAAAAAGCCGATGTCCCAAGCCACAGGCAATGAGATCCTTACTGAGCTGATTCAACAACTTGGTTTTGATGATATTCTCGAACATGTATTAGCGAATACCACAGTGACAACAGCAATGATGCCTTATGCATCAGCATTATTTGCTTGTCGCAAGTCTGGTGATCGCCCTCAAGTGATTCCTCAAGGTTCTAAAAACTTTGCCTTTTTGGGACAATTCGTTGAAATTGAAGATGATGTTGTTTTTACTGTTGAATATTCAGTTCGTGGTGCAATGCTCGCAATTTATGCATTTTTTGGCGTAGAACGTGAAATTCCCGATATTTATAATGGTTTACTTGATCCTAAAGTCGGATTAAAAGCATTAGAAACAGTCTTTCATTAAGTCAATTTAATTCAACCCATAGATCAACTTTGATCTGTGGGTTGAATATTTTCAAAATACGCTTCTATGGTTGTATTTCGGTTGGTGTATCGCGAGCAGTTAAGCGGTAATCTTTTTCATATACTGGCATTCCTGCAATATGAATGGAGCGAACTTCAGTCTTGGTCGGTGTAGGAGGTTTTTTTTCACATCCAACTAACAACACCACCAATATTGCACTCAAACCCATGGATAGCTTTTTCATAGCATCTCCTCTACTTTTTGTTTTATTTATCCTTTGAGCATAACAGTTTTGATTAAAAATACAGCTTTTTTTTATTTCAAATGTTTTCTATTGGTCTAAAACTTTATTCTTTACAAGGGTGTTTCAAGTAAGCAGTGATTTCTTCAGCATTTTTATTGGCATAACGATAATTAAAACGTCCTTGTTCATCAAATTTCATATCACTAAAGTACTGCGAAGCATCCACCCATACAGATTCGGCTTGGGGATATTCATTAGGTTTTAATTGTATTTTATTAAGTGCTGTCGAGCGAAACATTTTCTGAAAAATAATTGTAGGTGCATCTTTGAACTCAAATCGAGCAATACACCCCGACTTTTCATCTACCGCAACAACATCATTCAAGGCTTGAACTACACCATCTTTGGAGATAAACAAACTATGATGAAGATTGAAGGTATACCCATAACTTAAATGCAAAAAATCGTTGGTCTGATGTTCAAAATTTAAACCTCGTTCCCAATCCACAACCAAAGGTAGTCTGTAATCATCACCTTCATACAGCACAAAATCACAATGCTTATTGGCATCCTCATCACATGATTCTTGAATAACAGAAAACTGCCCAATGTTTGCCACAGTACGTTTAAATGTTTCAGCATGACTATTTACTGTGTAAAACATCAGGCTCAATATTATGATTAAACATCTTTTCATTGTTATTTTTGACATGGTGTATAAATCAAATTTTACTCAATACCAAATATACCGCTTCACTGGTGAATGTGCCATCCTTCTGAATTTGGTAATATTTGCGTACATGATCTGATATTGTAGATTGCAAATAGCGAATCGTGCTGATGCCATCTTCAGGTGTTTGCATCCGCTCTACCCAACTACGAAAATTTAACGCTAAACTTTGTTTCTCAATGATTTCGACTTTAAAGCCTGCCTGTTCCACAAAAGCCATCCATTCAGATAAATTATAGTTTCGGACATGGCTTGGATCTCGAATCATTTCAATGGTTTGAATAAAGGTATCTAAGACAGGATTGGAGTTACCAATAATATCAAACATGATCACTTTGCCATTCACACGCAATACTCGGTAAATTTCATGGAGTGCCTGCGTGATATTTTGCCAATGATGTGCAGAATAACGACTAATCACACAATCGAAATGCTCTGCAGGAAAATCCAATTTTTCTGCTGCACCAACCTGTCCAACCACATGATCAAATCCCTTTTGTTGAGATTGCGTGGTCACAAGATTGACCATTTCGGGGGTAATATCATAAGCAATTACTTGCTCTACAATGGGTGCAACTTGATAGCTCACATGCCCACCACCACAACCTAAATCCAAGACTCGCTTAAAGTCATGCTGTTGGATTAAGTTTTGCATTTTTGCAAACTCGTCCCCCTGAGCATGTACAGCACTATTTAAATAAGCTTCTGATTTAGTTTGATATTGTTTTTGATTGACTTGATGTTGAGTGACCATAATAGATTCCTTTTGGTTGAATAAATCTACAATAGTCAACTTAATTCAAAAATAAAAATGATGCTTTTTAATAAAATTAATAACTTTATTTTATTAACCCTAACTCATAATGACCCGATAATCGGACTGACATGGGTTTTGAATAATGACATCTTGCATGCCCATTTCACCTTCAATTTTAATATTATAATTAAAAGAAAAATTGCCATTATCATTAAAATTTGCAGTGGTTGGATAACTGAATTGTTTGAATTGAGGCACTTTATTGTTGAGCACTAAACGGACTCGAAAATCAGGAACACTATAAAAAACCAAGGAATTTGGCATATTTTTTAAATTTGATTCATAGGTGACAAAACAGCTCTGTGAGGCATTCATAGCAAGAAAACTACCATAATCTTTTTGCTGGTTTTTATCATTCACCACCATAAGGTTATGATCACCACCCGTTGCTCCCATCAGAAAACCCATTAAGTTGGAATTAAACTGATAAACATGTGCGGTTTTACTCCATTGTTCTAGTAATACCTTGCGCTTGCCTTTAGCATCATACAGTACATAATCACAGATATAATTGTCCTTAGCACATGATTCTGCTTTAATTTTTACCTTTCCTGCATGTCCCAAAATCTGATCTTGTTCAGTATCTACTTCGACAGCGGCATTACTCTGTGCAAAAATCAAACCACTGGTTAAGACACTGATTACAAATAAACAATTCTTTATTATTCTTGACATATCACTTTCCTAAAGTCCAAGCATTTTTAAATATAAACACATTCATGATGCTTGATTTTAAAATACTATTCTAATTTTTTAAACATACTGAACTTTTCGATTTATAGTCTTTCCCCCAAGTTCGATAGCCTTGGGTATCAATATGGTAGCGGTTATTCCCATACACCCCTAGCCCCATTTTATAATTTTTGCCTTCCACTTTCCAAAAATGACACATTTTTTTAATCAATAATTCGCGATCTTTTTCAACCGTTTCTTTAGGAGACAATACGTGAAAATCTACCGCATAATTACTTAAATGCTTGCTCTTCCCTGCACCGCCAACACACTTATTTAATTCAGGTGCACGATAGATCGCTGTGATGGTATAGGTTTTAAAATATCCATTACGATTTAACTTTTCCACCAGTTGTAAACTACTCACCACGTTTTTCCAATTAGCTTTGGGAGGAACAGCAAAACGTTTGGGATAGCATTGTTCAGGCATATAGTTTCGAGTCGTGGTAAGTTCCATTAAGCTTGGCGGATGTTTTAGATACTGCGATATAAATTGATAATAATCTGCCAATAAATGAGGGTCTTGTTGAGCCTTCCAAACTTTGAATTGTTGTTCAATTTGTTGTTCTGATGTTTTTTTTGAAGACGATGAATGTTCAGCATTTTTTTCAGATGGTGTACAGCCATTCAAAGCCACCCAACTGATACAGCTCATAATGATGAATATTAATTTAGAATTTTTCACAATGACAGCACACGTATTGTTTTATTTTAAAAAATAAATAAATAAAAACTTGGATTTTGACTAGTTATGATTTGAATCACAAAGATATTCTAACCAATCCCATCCACAATAAGCGCTGACTTTACAAAAAATCACACAGATAATGATTTACAACGGACAAAAATGTCCGTTAAATATCACTATAAAATTAACTCTCTCTATCGCTATGCGTAAACGCCAACAACAGGCAGCAAAAAATCGTGAGGATTTACTCGATGCTGCTCTCACAATTTTCCGCAAACAAGGGATACGTGCGCCTCTACAGTTAGTGATTGATCAGGCTGGAGTAGGCAGAGCCACTTTCTATCGTAACTTTCAGGATCGTCGAGAACTGGTGGTTGCGTTAATGGAACAAGCTCTGACTCGCTTAGATGAACGGGCAAAAAGTTTTTCCGAATATCCAGACGGTCTGATTCGTTTGATTCGTAATCATGTTGAGAATTTACCTTATCTGACCGCCTTAATGGAATATTGGCGTGTGATAGATCGTAATGATCCAGTGATGGTGGATATCTACCAACGGCGAGATGCAATTTTACAACCGTTGATTGACCAAGCAATTGCACATCAAATTTGCCGTCCTGATCTCACCCCAAAAGACTATGCACTGATTACAGGAATTTTACGTGCCTCATTTCAAGGTCTCACTGATGAGGAACAGGTGCAACTTGCCACAAGAGCTGTTGATTTGCTGATTGATGGTATCAAGGCGTAATTGGGACTGCTATGGATAAATCACCACGTATACTTGAACCTGCACCCGATTGGACGCCTGAAGAACGTCCAACCTTACCCGGTTCGCCTGCTGTTATTGCACATCCAACCTATAAAAAACTGATTTATTTTTTTATTGGCTTATTTGTGGCAATTTCAGGAAGTTTAAGTAATGGATTTATTACCGCAAACCTCCCCCTGATTCAAGGTGAATATTCGCTCACTCCGTCAGAAGCTGCATGGATTCCTGCGGCTTATGTCATGGCAAATATCAGTTCCAACATGATTTTGTTTAAAGCAAGACAACAATATGGTCTACGGCTTTTTTCCGAAATCGGATTGGTCTTGTTTATCTGCGTTTTGGTTTTACATATTTTTGTTCATACGTTTGAAATGGCACTGTTTGTTCGTGTCATCAGTGGTCTGGCTGCAGCCCCACTCAGCTCACTGGGTATGTACTACATTATGCAAGCCTTTCGACGGGAAAATTTCGGACGTGGAATCTATCTTGCACTGGGCTTCCAACAGTTGGGCATTCCACTGGCTTGGATCATTTCTCCATCACTGGTCGATGTCAATGACTGGGTGGTGTTATATACCTTTGAGCTGGGTTTGGCGATCTGTTGTTTGGCGATGGTGGTCTCTTTAAAACTGCCGCGTAGTTTAAGAATTGAAGTATTTGAAAAGCAAGATTTTTTGACCTTTGCCCTATTAGCCCCAGGATTTGCCCTACTCTGTATCGTACTTAGCCAAGGTCCTATTCTTTGGTGGTTTGAAGTTAAATGGTTGGGTTATGCTCTCATTGCAGGATTTAGCCTAATTATTATTGGGCTGACCTATGAACATTACCGGGTTAATCCATTGATTATTACCCGTTGGCTGGGTTCAGCAAGCACATTAAAATTTGTTTTTGGTGCATTGGCAATTCGTTTACTGATGTCAGAGCAAAGCTATGCTGCTGTGAATTTCTTAAAGACCATGGGCATGGGTCCAGATCAGTTCGTTACACTATATAGCGTGATTTTTTTAGGAATTGCTTCGGGGACTATTTTTAGTGCATTGACCTTTAAACGAGAACGAATTTCATGGCATCTGGTCGGTGCTGTGATTTTGGTCCTGATCGCTTGTGCTTTGGATTATCACCTGACCAGTGATGTGCGACCAGAAAACTTCTATCGTAGTCAGTTTATCGTGGGTTTTGCCAGTGGTATGTTTATTGGTCCTTTATTATTGACAGGATTTATCAGTGTCTTACAAAAAGGTCCAACGCATATGGTTACTTTTGTGGTGCTATTCTCAGCAACACAAAGTTTTGGTGGCTTAATTGGAAATTCGTTCTTTTCAACCTATCAACAATTGCGTACACAAAATTATCGTGCAGAAATTGTCAGTGATTTATCGCCAACAGACCCTTTAGTTGCACAGCGCCTTGCTTTGTATCAGCAATCTGCCAATAAATATACAATTGATCAAGCATTAGAACAGAATCAAGCTTATCGTAACCTTAACCAGATTGTGACACGTGAAGCTCAGGTACGTGCGTATAATGATGTGATTGCATTAAATGGAATATTTGCCATTTTACTGTTGATTTGGAGTAGTTTTAATATTACTTGGACACGTTACCAACTCAAAAAACAGCAACAAGCCCTCAATAGCAGTTAGACAACGCTCATGATTTTTATCAACTCAATACCCCATGACGTCATTCTATGCATTAAAAATATTTGAGAACTCTTATGTCACAAGATCAAAAACCAACTGAACCAGCAACGCCAGCACCTGCACAGCAGGCATCCGCAGCAGCTGTAACGCCACCGCCATCAAGTAAATTAATTCCTACCGCCAAAAGAACCTTATTGATTATGTTTTTGGTGTTGTTGGTCGGGATCGCGGTAATTATGCGTGCTTGGAAAATTGGTCCATTTGACAGTGCAATAGAGTCAACTGATAACAGCTATATCAAGGGTAAAACGACTGTTCTATCTTCGCAAATTAATGGTTATATCAAAGATGTCTTGGTCACTGACTTCGATCACGTTAAAAAAGGTCAGGCATTGATGCATATTGATACCACCACTTATGATCAAAAAGTTACTCAGGCTGAAGCAGGTGTTGACCAAGCCAATACAACTTTAGCCAATCAAAGCCAAGCGATTGAACAGCGCAAAGCTGATATTGTTGCGGCACAAGCCAAAGTGGAACAAGCCAAAGCAAGCTATGAGCTATCTACAGCACAACTTCGTCGTTATCAACAATTAGGCAACAGTGGTGCGACCTCTAAAACCGAACAGGACAAAGCCGCAGCAGATGTAAAAAACAATTTGGCATTATTAAAGCAGGCTGAGGCAAACGTTTTAGTCGCTCAAGAAGCCTTAAAAACAGCACAAGTTGCTGAATCAGGGCTCAAAGCACAAGTGACCAATGCCAAAGCACAATTTGACCAAGCCGTTACGACTAAAGACTATAGTGTAATTTCAGCGCCAATGGATGGGCAGTTAGGTGAAGTTACACCTCGTGTCGGACAATATGTTTCAGCAGGAACACAGTTAATGTATCTGATTCCACAACAAACATGGGTGATTGCCAACTTTAAAGAAACTCAAATCGCGGATATGCGTATTGGACAGAAGGCAAGCTTTACGGTGGATGCAATGAAGCATCAAAAATTTACTGGGCACGTTGAACAAATTTCACCTGCTGCTGGTGCTGAATTTAGCGTATTGAAACCTGACAATACCACTGGAAACTTTACCAAAGTTGTACAGCGTATTTCAGTCAGGATTGCGATTGATCCAAATCAAAAAGGTCTAGAGTTTTTACGCCCGGGAATGTCTGTAGTGACTTCTGTTGATACACGATCGTAGTGAATAGAGATAACTAAATAGCGTTTTACCAAGTATGTTTACTCAATTCTTTATTCCACTGGGCAGATTTGAGTAAACTAACGTGTAAATACACTTTCCTGTACTTAAGATGACGATGTTTGATCCTATTGCCCAAACAATTTCTGACCAGCACTTAAACTTAGCTTGTTCTGTGCAACTCACGGTCAGACGTCTTGATCAAATTCACCCCAATATTTCTGGCAATAAGTTTTTTAAACTTAAATATAATTTCGTTGAAGCTCAACGCCTTGGCTTTAAAAAAATTCTGACTTTTGGTGGTGCATACTCTAATCATATTGCCGCCACAGCTTATGCAGCACAATTATTTGGCTTTAAAAGTATTGGAATCATTCGTGGTGAGGAATTAGCGAGTAAAACATATAATCCTACCCTCATGCTTGCTCAAAAAATGGGCATGGATTTTAAATTTGTTTCACGTGAAAATTACAAGCTAAAGCAAGATCCTGAATTTAATCAGCAACTCCAAGTTGAGTATCCCGATACCTATATTATTCCTGAAGGCGGTACAAATGCTTTGGCAATACAAGGTTGTCAGGAGATTTTAAAGCCTCAAGACGGTACTCAATATGATGTGATTTGCTGTGCTGTCGGTACAGGCGGAACAATTGCAGGCATTATTGAGCGCAGCGCGCCTGAACAACATATTCTCGGCTTCTCAGCTTTAAAAGGAGATTTTCTTAAACAAGAGATCCAACAGTGGACCCAGCGAACTAATTGGTCACTTACCGATGCATATTGTTGTGGTGGTTATGCCAAAACAACACCAGAATTACTCAGATTCATTCATCATTTTGAGCAAGAGTATCAATTACCATTGGAACATATTTATACAGGTAAAATGTTCTATGGGATATTTGATCTGATCTCTAAAGGCTATTTTGTCGAAAACAGCAGAATTCTGTTGATTCATACTGGCGGTTTACAAGGGCGTCTCACAATATAATACACTAACAATTGTTCTGAAAAATTGCCTAAATTTGTCTATAATCCCCTGCTTGTCATTTTCATGAGTGTGTTATGTCTTCGAACCAATACGATGTGGTAGTCCTTGGTGCAGGTGCTTCAGGGTTAATGCTTGCAGCCAAAGCTGCTGCACGTGGGCGTAAAGTCTTGGTCGTAGAGAAAGCTAATAAAGTCGGTAAAAAAATCCTCATGTCTGGTGGTGGAAAGTGTAATTTCACCAACCTTTATGTCGAACCTGACAATTTTATTTCACATAATCCGCATTTTGTTATTTCTGCCCTTAGTCGTTATACCAATTGGGATTTTATTGGTCTGGTTTGTGAATACGGTATCGACTATGAAGAACGTAAACACGGACAACTATTTACCCTGAATGGCGCCAAAGAAATTTTAGCCATGCTACTCAAGGAATGTGAAAAAACTCATTTGGTTGACATCAAAACCAGTTGTGAAGTCAAAGCGGTAACGTGTAGTGCGGAAGATCATTTTCAGGTTGCAACCAATATAGGCTATTTTCAAGCTGAGTCTGTTGTGGTTGCTTCAGGTGGTTTATCTATACCCACTTTAGGAGGCTCAGGGATTGGCTATGAAATTGCTAAACAGTTTGGTCATCACATCTTTCCAACACGCGCTGGCTTAGTCCCCTTTACATTCTCAGATCAATTTAAAGAAGTGACCACACGTCTGAGTGGTAATGCGGTTGAAGCAACACTTTCCAACGATCTCAATAGTTTTACTGAAGCACTGTTGTTTACCCATCGTGGTTTAAGTGGTCCAAGTTCATTACAACTGTCCAACTACTGGAATGCAGGGCAGACTTTTAATATCGATTTTTTACCAAGTCTCGGATTGTTTGATTTCTTCAAGGCAAAAAAACAAACTCAGCCTAAAGTTTTGCTGAGAACATTATTGACTGAACACTTACCAAAAAGTGTGGTGATTGAATTACAAAATCTGGTTTGGTCAACATGGGCAGAAACAGCCATCGGACAACTCAGTGATGAAAAGCTTGAGCACATTGCCAAGCAATTACATCAATTCGAGGTCAAACCTTCGGGTACAGAAGGTTATCGAACAGCTGAGGTGACTTTAGGTGGGGTAGATACTACTGAGGTTTCTTCCAAAACCATGGAAAGTAAAAAGCAAAAAGGTTTGTTTTTTATTGGTGAAGTCCTAGATGTCACTGGGCATCTCGGTGGGTTTAATTTTCAATGGGCATGGGCTTCAGCACATGCCGCATCTGAATATGTTTAATCCATCCTCACTCAAATTTATCCAATTATTCTAAATAGTCGGTTTTAAACAAAATAAGTTGATTTTGGATTTGCTGTTTTTGAGTCACACGTTGAATCGCCAAATCCATACTATTTTGTCGGTCTTTTTTAGCAAATAAAGACTGATGAATTTTTTGTACAAAATGGATTATTTTCATTTCTATTTCCTTTAAAAATGACTTTTATTCAGCTCGATTGGTGTTTTACTTGTTGCATATGAATGATTTAAATTTAGACAATAAATCAGCCGATGTCTATCTCTTTTCAAGAAAAAACATCATATAAACAACTTCACACATGCCTAATCAATCACGATTGGGATTTATTTTGAGATTCATCTTGTTTTTCAACATAATCCGCTTGTTGCTTCTTCGGTTTTGCAAAAACAAATTTATATGCACTTGCTAAAAAACCAACCGTAATACCTGCGATCACAATTGGAGCAATAAAATTATTTGGCTTTTTCTTGGACATCTCAATCTCCCTTATTTTTTGACCTTAGAATAAAAAATCGATCAAGCTTTAATCCTGATCGATCTTTGTAAGGATTTACATGTTAATTCGGGTCATCTTTATCCTCTTTAAATGAATCGGTTAAAGATTTATATTCATTTTCGATCGTAGGTGTATCCGCTGTAACTTGACTAGAGTCTGTTGCCGGAGTGACAACGGAATCTGTATTTTTTTGATTTAGAGGATTCGGTTGATTTGCTTGTTGTTTTGCTTTGTCAATCAAATCTGTTAAAACACGTTCAGCAGGTTGACGACCACCTAAACCGAATGCCAAAGCAAATGCTACAGCCACAGAACCTAAGGTTAAGCCAAATGCAAGATTGACAATAGAGTCTGCGATACCCATGGCTTTTAGGCCCATTGCAATCACTAAGCCCATGATCAATACACGAACAAGATTTCCTAACCATCGCGAGCTGTTATATTCTCCACGTTGTACAACATTTGCCACGATATTGGCCAACCAGAAACCAATAACCAATATCACTGCACCCAAGAGAATATTCGCACCAAAGTGAATGAACATCGAGATCAGACCACTGACCTGCTCAAAACCAAGTCGATTCGCAGCTTCTGAAACTGCAAACAACATAGTAAAGAACACGATTAAATATCCAATGATGCAAGAAACTTTAGTTTCACCTAAAAAACGTTGCACATCTAATTTAGCAGGAATTGAATCTACACCTGTTCCTGCAACAACTTCAGCAACCAAACGCCCTACAAAACGAGACACCACATAGGCAACGATTAAAATTAATCCCGCTGCAATAATATGTGGAATCGCATACATAATTTCACCGAGCATCATTGTTGCAGGTTGTGAAATTGCCTGTATACCTAAAGCTTCAAATGCCACGATTAAAGCAGTAATCATGACCACAGCAAAAACAAATGAACCTAAAAACTTAGATAAGCCCTGATCTGAGTTTTTAAATAGCCCCACTTTTTCAGCTTGGCTTTGTAAATTTAAGCTACTGATTAAGCCCTCTACGATCCCACGCACAATTTTTGCCAAAATATAACCGACAAAAACAATTACACCTGCAATGAAAATATTAGGTAAATAAGAGATGGCTTCATTCAACATAGATTGAACAGGAACCAATAATCCTTGTAAGCCTAAAATCGACAGAACAATCGGCAGGAACAACAACAAAATCAACCAGTAAACAATATCAGCAATGTTATGACTGATTGGGCTAACACCCACATCTGCACTTAGCTTTTCATCAAGTTGAGTACGATCCAAAGCTTTTTTTAGCCCAACCTTGACGAGGTTTGCTACAATCCAACCAATGAATCCTATTGCTACAGCAGCCAATAGTTGCGGGATAAACAATAAGAATTGTTGAATCATCAAACTGAATGGGCTACTCACACTGTTCAAATTCAGTACATTGAGCGCGCCAATGACAGCAATGACCATGACCACCCAGAAAATAATTCTGGAAAGGATACTTTCGATGTTTGAACGATGCCCTGTGGCAGAAGATAATTTCGAATTTGTTCCCAGTTTCTCTAGGATTTTTCTAAAACCTGCTGCGACAATTAATGCAATAATCCATCCGACAATCAGGATAGCTACAGCGGCTAAAATTGGGTGAAATTGATTCCAATAATACATGGCATCAAAATTCCCCTGAGTGTGTAAAATTTCATTCATTTTTATTCCCTCAAGTCATAGATTTATAACAATTTGAGTGTGCTCAAATGACTCCAAGCATCATTCTTATTTTCAACAGAAAGCGTGATGAACTACTCTTTTACTTTATAATTTGCTTATATAACGATCAATTTTTACTGCATAAATACAACAAAACAAAGCATAAATACTAAGCAGAATCAAAAAACCCTAGCTTGCTGACTAGGGTTTCTGCTTAATGTATAGTTTAAATTATTGATAAGTTTTAAATTAGAGCCAATCGGCCGCCATATAAATAAGCAATGATACGAGAAATAATCCCACAAGAATAAGCATATAAATTGGTAGGCGATTCTTATGTGTAATCTCTTCATTACTGGTTACGTAAGATGGTTTATTGAAATCGTGTCTCATGACATCCACCTCCATCAACTTGATGTATTTTTATACTATCAGTCTATTCATCAACTTTGTGTAAAATATTTTAAGTAAAAGTAAATTTTAATCTAAAGCGGTAAGAGACAGATAAATGGGCTATAATATATACCCCCATTTTTGTTGACTATTGTATATATGGCATATCAACGACAAAGTGTCGCACTCGATTTAGACACCGATGTCACTCATCAATGCTTCTTACATACATCTAGAGATGATCATTTAATCGGAATCATTGAGTTTAGTAAGCCTAGCTATATTTTAAAGTGGGGAGATCTGGAATATTTCCGTAGACGTACTGATGAATTTTCAGTAATGCCCTTCCCCGAATGTATCAATGCCATGATCATTGACATTCGTAATATCAACTCCTTTCTTGACAATGAAGTTCCTATTATTCCTTGGCGCTTACTCGAAGAAGACTGTCCAATACGTCTCGTCGTGCCTCAAGATCGTTTAGAACATTATGCTGGTATTTTTGAACCCACTTGGCTGACCACTGATATTGAAGTCGCGATTCAGGAGTTACGTGAATTTATGGATATGTTTGTGCATTGATCTTTAGCTAGCACACCAGCAAACCTAATTTTCATTCTCAAACATTTTTGCCGCCATTCGTTTTGCTTGCGTTCCATAAAACCAATAAGTAATTAAAAAGAGAGGAACGGCAAGCAAAAGAAGCATAATAAGTATCGTGCTCAAAAATCGGATATTTTGCATATAGGCAATGAATGATTGCCAAATTTCAGGGTCGTTGCGAGAAAAAAACCAGACGCCCGTGAAAACGCCCAATATATTATAACTCCAGAAAATGAGCGTAAAACCTAAGGTTAAATTTCTACGTTCTTGATCGGTTGGTGCTCGACGTTGTTGTTTTAGAAAACGATACAATACAATAATCATGGCAAGTAAATAAGGTAGCGCAGTGAACACACCTGCAATCTCATTGGGTAAAATTGCCGCCAATATGCCAGCAATCATTGTTAACACTAAACAAAGTAGAAAAAACCATAAAAAATATTTATTTAAAGAGACCATAGTGTCAACTTAAATTGCAATGAGACCGACATTATAAAATTTTTTAAATTTTTTTTCATTTTCTTGTCAACCAATCAGAAACTGTTGTCGTTATATAAGTATAAGGTCTGCAGCAACCAAGTTTATTGCACGGCATCCGCAGTTAAATTTGGAGACCTTAACTCCCCCAGAGAGACTAAAAACTTATGCTTCTTCAAGATTTAGAATAGCAGCCTGAATCTTTATAAACGAAGTATTTTGGCCGACGATTTACTCATCACTCGAATCGTCGGCTTTTGTTTTTTTACATTTGACCTTTTCTATGTCTTGTGTAAAAAATGGCGTGGAATTTATGAAAGTTGTTTGAGCTTAAGTTGTTGCGATACTTTTAAAATTGCCAAGAATCCTGCGACAGTAAAAGCCAACATCAATATCCCCATATTGAATAAGTGATTCCAAACTAAAAAGTTCAACACCACACCACCCAATAAACCACAAGCAAACTGCATACTGCCCATAATTGCACTGGCTGTACCTGCTCTTGAACCTTGTTCTGACATTGCAAGTGCCATCGCATTAGGTCCTGTAAAACCGATCCCTGAAACAGTCAAGAATAAACCCAGCATAACAACCACTAACGGCGCGTGAGACATTAAACCCGCTCCCACAATAATTAATGCACCTGCAACCTGAATCAATCCCCCCATGGTTAAACGGCGGATCACTGAAAAACGATTGGCTAAACGTTTATTGATTGAGGACAGTAAAATAATACCAAAAGCATTAAAACCAAAAGCAATTGCGAACTGTTGTTGTGTTAAATGATAGCCATCCATCAATACCGCTGCTGCGGAGCTGATATAACAAAATAGCGCAGCCCCTGTAAAACAACCTGCCATCATTGGAAAGCGAAAACTTCGATCTTTAAAAATAGCAGCATATAAAATAAAAACCTGACTAAAATTCAGTTGAAGTCTACGTGATGGCGCTAAAGTTTCTTTAAATAAGAAATGAACACAGGCTAAGCAGATCAAACCAATTAAAAATAAAGCAACAAATACTGTTTGCCAGTGAAAGAAATACAGAATTGCAGCACCTATAGATGGCGCAAGAATAGGCGCGATTCCCATCACAATCATCATGCTGGCAAAAGCTTGAGCAGAACCTTGAACATCTAAACGATCTCGAATGGCTGCACGTGCCATGACCACACCTACACAACCGCCCAAAGCCTGTAAAATTCGCGCAGCAATCAATGACCAATGATCAGGAGCTAAAACGCATAATAAGCTGGCAAAAGCGAATAAGGTCATACCAAAGTAAAGTGGCTTTTTACGACCTATGCGGTCGCTGATTGGACCATAGATCAATTGTCCTACAGCCAAACCCAAGAAATACGCAGGTAAAGTATTGGCAACTTGCTGGGTGGTGACATTAAAATCTTGCGCCATTTGTGGGAGTGCTGGCAAATACATATCGATAGATAAAGGACCTAACGAGGTAAATAGTGCCAAAAGCATAATCCAACCTGTTGAATACTGTTGACCAGCGTTTTTTTCAGACATAGATCGTTTATAATTTCATACTAAATATTGCGAACAAGTTTACACTGTCCATTGTAAGATGTGTCACAAAGATAAGTGAAAAATCACCTCAGCAATAAAACAAGCACCCCAGCAATAACACCGTATCGATTGAATAAGGATTTCCTTTGAACACATGGCTGTTAAAACTACGAAAAGCCACCTATAACACAAGTTTCATGTATAACTTGAGGATGGTCATCGCCTTTACAGGCACTGCTTTTGTCCCTTATTTATTGGGTCAGCAGTTGATGACCATTCCATTGACCTTGGGTGTGGTTGCCGCAGGTCTGAGTGATATTGATGACCGCTTTTCAGTGCGGATCATGAATTTGATTTATACCTATATTGGATTCTTTATCACCGCTGCCTCAGTGAGTTTGTTATTCCCTTATCCTGTACTTTTTGCTTTAGGTTTAATTGTTTCTTGTATCGGATGGATTTTATTGGGTTCTTTGGGACGACGCTATGCCACCATTTCTTATGGTTGCTTGGTCGTTTCAGTTTATTCTATGCTTGGCGTTCATCTTTTTGAGCATTGGTATATCCAACCTAGTCTGTTAGTGATTGGGGCGATTTGGTACGGTCTCATTTCCACCATCAGTTTTTTGCTCTTCCCAGTACGTCAGGTTCAAGACAAGCTGTCCCAATGTTTTTCATCATTGGGGAATTTTCTTTTTTCCAAATCTAACTTATTTGATGTCGATATGACAGCGACCAGTTACCAAGACAGCATGATTAGCCTGTCCATGGAGAATGGTCAGCTGATTAGCATTTTTAACGATATGCGCACAGCACTACTCACCCGTCTCAAAGGCGACCGTGGGCAACGTGATACACGGCGTAGCTTGCAATATTACTTTGTAGCGCAAGATATACATGAGCGTGCGGATTCAGCACACATTGATTATCAAAAACTGGCAAAAATGTTTGAACATAGTGATGTTTTATTTCGCTTTCAACGTATTTTGGCACTACAAGGCAAAGCATGTAAGGATTTAAGTGATAGCATTTTACATCGGACCACATACCAACATAACGCCCGCTTTGAATATGCCTTTAAAAATTTAAAACAGTCGTTAAATAAGCTCAGAAAAGAAGAACACTATGACCTCATTTGGATCAACTCATTATTTGCACTTTATCAAAACTTAAAATCCATCGATGCCCAATTACAGAACTTAGAGACTGAACGTCATATTAAATATGATCAAAATAAAAATGTTGAACAACAACTGAAAGATGATGATTTAAAAGGCTGGGATGATATTGTTATCCGCATTAAACAAAATTTAACCCCAGAATCGGTCTTGTTTAGACATGCGATTCGGGTTTCTGTGGTTTTATTTATCGGTTACGTTTTTGTGCAATTGACCAATATTCAATATGGTTATTGGATCTTATTAACAGCACTCTTTGTCAGCCAACCAAATTTCAATGCCACCAAACGCCGCCTAAGATTACGTATTGTGGGGACACTCGGTGGCATTATTTTAGGTTATGCCATCTTATTCTTTGTACCTTCCATCGAAGGGCAACTGTTGTTGCTTGTGATAAGTGGTGTGTTATTTTTCGACCTCCGCAGTAAACAATACGCACAAGCTACAGCGTTCATTACCATCATGGCACTGATCAACTTTAACTTAGATGGGTTGGGCTTTGAAGCAGCTCTACCTCGTATGATTGATACGGTAATTGGGTGTGCCTTGGCATGGTTTGGCGTGAGTTTTATTTTTCCAGATTGGAGATTCCGTCGTTTGCCAAGAACCATTCAACGTTCTCTGGAAGCGCAAAGTAATTATTTGGCTGATGTTGTTACTCAATATCATCAGGGACGTAACAACAGTTTGAACTATCGAATTGTTCGTCGAGCAGCCCACAATACAGATGCTGAAGTTGCATCATTGATTTCAACTTTAGCAACGGAACCAGATTTTGACCAAAGTCAAAAAACATTGGCTTTTGAGTTTTTATGCTTAAATCATACTTTCCTTAGTTACATCGCTGCATTGGGTGCACATCGTGAAAAAATCCAGGATCAGCAAGTTTTAAATCTACTGGATCAAGCTTTGGATGATATCCGTGGTGCCTTGTTACGGGATGAAATGCCTGATTTAACAGCACATAATATGCTGCAAGCGATTCGTACCCGTTTGGGGCAGTCAGAAGCAGATGACTCTAAGTCATTGATTATTCTTCAACAACTTTCATTAATGTTTAGTATCCTCAAACAATTGAGTAGCCTCAAACAAAATTTAAGCCATGCCCGTGACGATCAATCTACAGAATTAGCTTCTTTATAAAAGAGCGTAAAATTTGCCTAGATATTTGGTACAATAGGCGCACTAAATCTTGGGATTTAGTGCTAAACTCTGACTAGATTTACATACATTACTGACACTATGACTGCCAAGAATATTTACGCTTATACCTTACAACCAGTTCCATACGAAGTATCGGAAGCCGAACAACGTAGTGCTCAACTTGCGATTTGGCGCAGTACCAATAAAATTGGGACTAAAGCTTGGGCAATCATGGGTGTCGCTGTTGTCCTTTCCATCTTGGGTATTGCGTTAATTAAAAACTACTCGACCATTATTTTTTGGGTTATTCTTGCCTGTGTGGCGATTTATCTCTTAGTGCGCAAATTTGGGCTTGAATGGTATGTAAAACGTAAGATGAATGAGTTTCCAGTTCAAGAAATCAAAGGTGTCAAACTCGGTGTACAGCCAAGCGGTATCGTAATGCGTCAGCAAATGGGCGTACAAGAAGGTGTCGGTACGATTGGCTGGAAAGATGTTTATGAATGGTATAACACACCAGAATTTTTACTTGTGAATTTTAAAGTAAAAGGTCAGCAAGGTGCGTATATTTTACCTAAGCGTATGGACAGCAAAAATTTTCCATTCGAGACTTTACGCAAACATCTTAAAGAATCAGTTGGTGAAGCAAAAACACTGTAAACAGTAAAGACTTCACAAAACCTCCATCGTTGGAGGTTTTTTTACATTTATGATGACTATTTTAATAAAAATGATAATGAGAATAAATATTATCTGCAAAATTCATTATCTCTCCAAGATATTCAGCTATAATCTGTAATCAAACAATTCTTCCCTTTCCATCACCATGTTTAAAAAGACTTTTTTCCAAATACACTGGTTTTTAGGCATTACAGCGGGCTTGATCCTTTCGATTATGGGGGTTACTGGTGCAATCTATTCTTATGAACAACCGATTCAAAGATGGTTAAATCCAGACAGTTTTACTGTAAAAGTTGAAAATCATGCAAAGTTAACTCCTGCTGAAATTTATCAACATTTTCAAGTTCAAAATCCTGAAATGAAGATTAACAGTATCACTGTCGCCAAAGCACCTGAAGAAGCGTCAAATATTAATATTGTTAAAGAAGGTGCACGTAGAGGGTATACCATGATGGTTAACCCCTATACAGCAGAAATCTTGCCTGAAGTTAAAGGCAAAGATTTTTTCCAATTTATCCAGCAACTTCACCGTAATCTCACTGTAGGCGAAGTCGGCAAACAGATTACAGGTGCAAGTACATTGATGCTGATCTTCTTTGTACTCAGTGGCTTATATCTTCGCTGGCCAAAAAAACATTCTTTCAAACAATGGTTTGCAATAAAGCCTAAACTCAAAGGTCGTAATTTCCTTTGGGATTTGCATGCAGTGGTTGGAACTTGGGTTGTTATTTTCTATTTACTTCTAGCATGTACAGGGTTGTATTGGTCATATGACTGGTGGCGTGACGGGATGTTCAAGGTGATGGGCGTTGAAAGACCTCAACCCGAAATGCAAGCACCTCGCATGGGTGAAGGCAAAGGGCGCCAAAGCAATACCGCAGACCCGCAACCAACACGCACACCGTCCAATCTTTCAGCACAAGGACGTGATCAACATCCGCGTGGTGGTCATCGAGAAGCAAATGAAGGGCTAAAACCTGAACAGATTCAACAAGTCCTAATACAAACATGGAATGGTTTTAATTCACAAATCAAACGTGATTATTCGACCCTAACAATTTCGATTCCTAAAAAAGCTGATGGTAAGGTCGAACTGACATTTGTTGATGCAATTCCTCAACACGAGCGCGCACGAAACAAAGCGATTTATGATTATCAAAAAGCTCAAATTGAAAAAGTTGATTTATATGAAGTTAAACCGCTGAATGAAAAAATCATGAGCAGTATGTTACCTGTTCATCGCGGTAGCTTTTTTGGTCCAGTGTTCCAATTCATCATTATGCTTGCCGCATTGGCAATGCCGTTGTTCTTTATCACGGGATGGATGTTGTACTTAAAACGTCGTAAACAAAAGAAATTAACCCTTGCGGCAAAACAATCTGGCTCAGCAATTCAAATTGATCCGGATGCAACTCCGTGGTTGATTGTTTATGCTTCACAGACAGGTGTATCTGAACAATTGGCATGGCGTACTTCTATCAGTCTACAAGAAGCACATCAACCCACTACAGTAAAATCTGCTCAACAGCTTTCTGAAGAAGATTTAAAACAAGCAAAACAAGTTTTATGGATTGCCAGCACTTATGGTACTGGTGAAGCACCTGATTTAGCATCACATTTTGAGAAGAAGTTAATGAGTAAATCATTAGATCTGTCTCATCTCAAATATGCCGTTTTAGCCTTAGGCTCGCAAGACTATCCTGAAACTTACTGTAGTTTTGGTCATCATATAGATCACTGGTTAAAACAATCTGGCGCACAGCAATTATTTACGACCATCGAAGTGAATAATGGCAGCAATAGCGATATTCAACAATGGAATAAAGCTTTAATTCAAGCCACCAAACTTGACCTGCAAACCATGTCGATTGATAAAGTGTTTGATCAATGGCATTTGAGCAAACGAGAATTACTCAATCCAGAGAGCTTGGGCGCACCAGCTTTCAACATTGAACTTCATGCCTGTCATGAAACAGTCTGGCAAGCCGGTGATATTGCAGAAATACAAACTGGAAATAGCCTTGAACGTATTCAACAATTTTTAGATAAATACCAAATTAATCCAGATACAGCTGTCGATTCACATGAGCAACAATCGATTAAAAATATCCTTTGGAATCGGGACTTAACTGTCGAAGTTGAGCCTTTTGCCAATATGGAGCATTTACTTGAGCAGTTGCCTACCCTGCCTACTCGTGAGTACTCCATTGCCAGTATTCCAAGTCAGCAGGTATTACGTTTAGTGGTTCGTCAACAACGTGATGCTCAAGGTGAACTTGGTTTAGGTTCAGGCTGGTTGACCTCACACTTAAAATTGCGTGACAAAGTTGCGTTAAGAATTCGCAATAATGATTCATTCCATCTAATCACGGATAATCGCCCGATTATCTGTATTGGAAATGGAACAGGGATTGCAGGTTTAATGAGTTTAATCCATGCCCGTGTTCGCTTGGATTATACGGAAAACTGGTTAATTTTTGGTGAACGTCAGCAAGCACATGATTTCTTCTTCAAAGAGACTATTCAAGCTTGGCAAAATACAGCAATGCTACAACGAATCGACTTGGCTTTTTCCCGTGATCAAGCAGAAAAAGTCTATGTTCACCATAAACTGCGTGATCATGCTGATGAAGTTCGGAAATGGATTGCCAATGATGCCGTGATCTATGTTTGCGGAAGCATTGAAGGTATGGCAAGCGATGTTGATCAAGCTTTGATTGATATTCTAGGGCAAGATACAGTTGAACAATTACGCCTAGATGGACGTTATCGACGTGATGTTTACTAAGCTACTTATAGCATCTAAGCAGTTCTAAATAAGTCCATCAAACCGAGCAAAATTGCTCGGTTTGTTTTTCACTAACCTCAATTGCTATAGATCGTTTACAATGTGCGCTGGATGACATTATTTATCACAGACCATGAACAAAAATAAATTATTGCGTTTAAGCCTATTCATTATCGGCTTATTATTATTTCTTGATGGCTTTATTTTGCTACTGTATAAAAAAATTCATTTAGGCACTCTCTTACCCTTATTGATTGGTTTGGGTTTTATCTGCACCGCCATATGGGGAAAGGTAATCCAACAATATCTGGCACATCACAGCAAACTTAAAAAACTCTGGCGTTTAGGCTGGTCTGTGTTTGGAATTTGGTTGATCAGTCTCATTGGCTTTTTTGGCTATATCCATTTTAAAACACAACAAAATCATGCTGAGAATGGTTTAGATGCAATCATTGTTTTAGGTAGTGGAATAACACAAGGTAAAGCGTCACCTACACTCGCCAAGCGCTTAGATCGTGCAGGGAATATTGCACAACAACAACCACAAACATCGATTATTGTAAGTGGTGGGAAAGATTTTGGTGAGATTAAAACTGAGGCTGAAATTATGTCCAACTACTTAGAGGAAAATTATAAGATTCAACCCCATAGAATTCTTCAAGAAAATAAAAGTACCAGTACAGATTTAAACCTCAAGAACAGCCAAGCTATTTTGCAGCAGCATGATTTGTCTTTAAATTCAAAAATTGCAATTGTCACCAGTGATTTCCATACACTACGAGCAGCAGCGATTGCAAAAAAACAAGGTTATCGCAACTTCATCACGATTGGAGCCGAAACACCCTTGAGTACTCGATATAACGCATGGTTAAGAGAATATTTTGCATATATCAGCGGTTGGGTACTTGGAGAGTATTAAATTAAATACAACTCTATTCACCATCTATCAAGGATGTATCCGAATCTTGCGTGGTAAAGGGATTCGGGTTTGATCTCGAAAAAGCTCAGGTTGAGCTATGTAAAGCTGATATAAATAACTTTTTATGTCCAACAAGAACTTACGTCCTGACACCAAAATATTCTGCCCTTCAGGGGTTAAATTGATTGACAGCAAAGTATCATTTTGTTGAATAAAAGGAATCATTTGCTCGATAAAAGAAATAAAATTGACTTCCTGAACATCGAAACGGCTCCAGTTGTCTTTGACCAATAATTGCGCCAGACTCTTACTGTGCCATACCGCTACAGCTTGTTGTCCTGTAGGAGTTGCACATAAAGCCCAACCTTCATCATAAAGTGCAAAAACTTTAGCATCAGACACTATTTTTTCGATAAATGCCTTATATTGATCTGTCGCTTGAGCAGTATTTTTCTGTACCGAAGACGCAGCCTTGCGTTGATATGGATTTCGCATAAGATACTTATTTTTAAAATAATTATATAGATATTCTACACAAAATTTTAAAATAAATAAATAGAAGAAAGAAAACTTGGTGGGCGCTGACGGGATCGAACCGCCGACATTCTGCTTGTAAGGCAGACGCTCTACCAACTGAGCTAAGCGCCCTGAGGAGAATAAACAATGTTGCACTGCTTAAACTAAATGAGATGTAAAAAGAACAATCATTTTACATTTGAATATCTTAATCTCAGGATATCAAGATAAATGGCGCAGCGGACGGGACTCGAACCCGCGACCCTCGGCGTGACAGGCCGATATTCTAACCAACTGAACTACCGCTGCACTGTATATGGTGGGCGCTGACGGGATCGAACCGCCGACATTCTGCTTGTAAGGCAGACGCTCTACCAACTGAGCTAAGCGCCCTGAGTGAGGATCAACAGAGATCACCCTGTTTAAACTTTAAAAATGATGCATGGAACAAACGAAAACGTTATATCTAAACATCTCCACTTATCTTCACCTCAGGAATCAAGATAAATGGCGCAGCGGACGGGACTCGAACCCGCGACCCTCGGCGTGACAGGCCGATATTCTAACCAACTGAACTACCGCTGCGTTTTATATGGTGGGCGCTGACGGGATCGAACCGCCGACATTCTGCTTGTAAGGCAGACGCTCTACCAACTGAGCTAAGCGCCCTAAACGAGTCAATAAATAAAAATCTATCTAGACTCTAATTAGGTTATTACACCTGTTCACAATTTTTCTGTAAAGTGGCGCAGCGGACGGGACTCGAACCCGCGACCCTCGGCGTGACAGGCCGATATTCTAACCAACTGAACTACCGCTGCACTTCAACATATTATTGCGATACAAACGATTCTTGAATTTAATGGCGCAGCGGACGGGACTCGAACCCGCGACCCTCGGCGTGACAGGCCGATATTCTAACCAACTGAACTACCGCTGCACTAAATTCAACGTTAAAGCTTGGTGGGCGCTGACGGGATCGAACCGCCGACATTCTGCTTGTAAGGCAGACGCTCTACCAACTGAGCTAAGCGCCCTAACGACTTCATCGTTTGTGAGGTGCATTATAGAGAATCTTTACTGTGTGTCAAACGCTTTTCTCTATGTTTTAAGTATTTTAGGCGTGAGTGATTAAAAAATAGATCATTTTAATTTAATTTATTCTTTTTTGTTTATTATTTATCTATTTATCAAATATCCATTCAACAGCTATTATTGTCTTTCATTCGTAGGTTAAGTGATATTTCCAGTATTACAGCTTTATTGTATGACGACTTTAAAACTCTTTTAGAGGATTGGGCATATTTAAAATCTACCCAATCACTGCTGGTCCTGCTGCTTCCCCGTTAAAACAGAACGAGGTTCAGGACGTAACCACAACCAGACTGCGACAATAAACATCGTGAGATCAGTGAAAATTTTGACGGCCAAAGGTGCATTGGTAAAGAGCATGATAATGCCACTGATCAACATCATGATACTGGCAATCCATTTCGCTTTACGTGGCACAGTACCATTCTCTCGCCATGCTCGAAGTGTTGCACCATATTTAGGATGATTCATTAACCATGCATCAACTTGAGGCCAACCTTTTGAGGCTGCCCATGCAGCTAAAATAAGAAAAACTGTGGTTGGCATTCCAGGTAATAATGCGCCAATAAATCCAAGCACAATAAATAACACCACCAATGTTCGCCAAAACAAAATTTTCATAGCTTCACTCAATCTACGCACAACCCAGTATAACGTTCAAATGATATACGCTGTATATTTTCAAACGACACTGCTCATTTTATTTTAGAATCATGTTGTTCATTATTTCCGATACTCAACAAATTAAACTTGCATCTCGATAAGCTTCTTTGCTTGAATCACCACATTATGCTCTCTTTATTTAATCCTAAGTTTCAACCTGAAATGTGATGCAATGACAGATTATTTTGAACCCTGGTTGAAATATCAACATCCGATTGTCCGTCAATTGGCTTTTTGCATTGCCAGTCCAAATATTATTCAAGCACTCCCTGATGAATTGCAGATTCACCATCATTTTGAATTACATAATACTGAGTTTTGGCAACAACAATTTCTCGCCTATCAAACACGTTTAGATGAATTGGACCAAAATCCAACAACATTAATTGAGTTTGTTCAACAACTCAAAAGTACGCGTTTAGGTTTACGTTTTGAATATTTGTTCTGGTTTTGGTTACAAGATGAAGCCAATCCACATTACCAACTGATTCAACATAGTATTCAAATCATTGAGGGAAAACATACAAAAGGAGAAATTGATTTTTTGGTGTTAAATCGTCTAACCCAACAAATTGAGCATTGGGAAGTTGCTTTAAAATACTATTTAGGTGAAGCAGATTTACATTTAGCACGTTGGTATGGCTTAAATCGTAGTGATACTTTATTTCGTAAATTAAATCATTTCTCTGAAAAACAATTTCAATTTAGCCAAGTTTTAGATCGAAACATCGAAAAAAAATGGGCTGTACTCAAAGGACAATTGTATATCCCCTATTTTAGACACACCGCCCCACTCCCTTCATGGATTAATCAACAACGTAGATTGGGACAATGGGGACAGCACATTGAACAAGGTTTATATCGCTTACAGCGACATGAATGGATTTGTCCAGATTTGAAACAAAGTTCAACAACTGCTAAATGGTGGTGCAATGGCTTGTACCATGACCATCATACCCAGCAATTTTATATGTATCGCCAAGCACCTTTATTGTCTTCTCTTGACACAAAGACTTAATTATTCACGTTTTTCATACAGTGCTTTACGAATCCACTCATAAAAGCATAACGATATATTTCAAATAATTTCGTATAGTATAAATGTAATTAACGCGTGAAACACGGAGATAGTAATGAAAAAAATTTTAGCAGTTTCAATGTTATTCGCTTTTGTTTTGTCTGGCTGTAACACTTTTAAAGGTGTTGGTAAGGATGTGTCTAAAGCGGGGGATGCGGTTACGAATTCTGCAGAAAAAGTTGAAAATAAGATGTAATTCACAACCACCAAAATTTGATTTTTGGAAAGCCTTATCTGCCACAGATAAGGCTTTTTCATGCTTATTTAAAAGCTTTTAGACTTTCTCTGCTTTTGGGTTTTCATTCAGTTTTATCTTCCTCTATTATATTGTTCAATTTTCTTACTTGATCAATGTCCATGAATCGTTCGGATACCTTAGAACTCAGTTTACAGCTTCTTCGTCAACCCTCTGTGACACCTGTAGATCACAATTGCCAAAACATCATGGCAGATCGTTTGTCTGCAATTGGTTTTAATATTGAAAATATGCGTTTTGAAGATGTAGACAATCTTTGGGCAAGACGTGGAACTAGCTCGCCAGTTTTCTGCTTTGCAGGTCATACCGATGTTGTTCCAACAGGTCATTTAGATGCTTGGCAATCAGATCCATTTTTACCAGAAATCCGCGATGGTAAGCTCTATGGTCGCGGTAGTGCCGACATGAAAACAGCCTTGGCAGCAATGGTGGTTGCCTCTGAACGTTTTGTTAAAAACCACCCTGACCATAAGGGTTCTATTGCTTTTTTGATTACCTCTGATGAAGAAGGTCCTTCAATCAATGGTACTGTCAAAGTGGTCGAAACATTAGAAGCCCGTAATGAAAAAATGACATGGTGTCTGGTTGGTGAACCTTCAAGCACTTCTACCCTTGGTGACATCGTTAAAAATGGACGTCGTGGTTCATTGAATGCCGTCTTGACAGTGAAAGGTAAACAAGGTCATGTTGCCTATCCCCATTTGGCAATTAATCCGATTCATACCGCATCCAAAGCCTTAGCAGAACTTTGTGATACTGTTTGGGACAACGGCAATGAATACTTCCCTGCAACCTCGTTCCAAGTATCTAATATTCAAGCAGGTACAGGCGCAACCAATGTTGTTCCAGGTACAATGACAGTAACCTTTAATTTCCGCTACTCCACTGAAGTCACAGCAGATCAACTCAAAGCTCGTGTGCTAGAGATACTTGATCGCCATCAAGTGAGCTATGATATTGAATGGACACTTTCAGGTTTACCATTTTTGACACCTGTAGGTGAATTGGTGAATGCCGCACGAACTGCCATTAAAAACGTAACAGGTACCGACACCGAGCTTTCCACTAGTGGCGGTACTTCTGATGGACGTTTTATCGCTCCAACTGGCGCACAAGTACTTGAATTGGGCGTACTTAATGCAACCATCCACCAAGTTAATGAACACGTGAATATTGATGAACTAGAGCCATTGGCTGAAATTTATGAACAAATTTTGGTTGAGTTGCTTGCGTAACGCATTCAACCTGTTTGATCAAGATTTTAAACCATTTCAGCTTGTAACAAGAGGGTATGTGTAGACCATAGAATCATTCATTGAACATGATGCGCAAAGTTTGATTATTTGATTGACCCATAGACCATCATGACTGGTAACATCAAAAACCCCCATCCTAAAACAAGCGATCCTAAAGCAGAGAGTCATGATGTTGATCAAAACAGAATGACTCCGGATGGATGGTATAACTGCCCCTCAACCGACAAAGTAACAAACAATTTAAACCGAGAACTGGCTAATAGGCACATCTTCAAAAAAACCATGATCTCATATGTTGAATAAGTTGCTAGAGAAACTGTTCATCAAGTTTAATTAACCTGAGTTCGATAAAAAGTCTTGATGAAATATGATACTCGGAAACGTCATCCGCAGTTGTTTGAGGCAGGACTACTTTTATAAAGTATTGTTTCTGCGACTGATTGAATGTGTTGCTGGTGGTTGACGAGTTTTGCGGTGAGCAGCGATGATGCTGCGCAAGATGGTTGCCCTTGCGGAGCTTCGCTCCTCATCCCGAAAGAAAAGATACCGTCTCGAACGTCAAGTGAAATTATTCAAATTAAGTTGAAGATTTGGTTGCATCGAACTCACGTTAATTAAAGTGCTTCTCCAAATATCAAAATTCTGCCCTTTCATTGATCATGTTGATCAAAATCTAGAATCCTGTTTAAGCAATATCTGGTGCTATACCAGAAATATCACAATTGATGTTATTTAGCAGATAGACTATTGCAAAATGATATAGAAAAAATGCTTGGACAGTAAAACGAATGCTTTAGTCAATCTATTGAAAAATGCATACAACAAAATATCATTTCTCTTGATCAATAAAATGAACGTTAAGAATACGTTGCTAGATGATATAAGCTTTCAATGTCATATTTTTCACCTAAAGGTTAAATAGATTTGCAAGGATAGAAATCAAAATCTTTGTATGAATAATCAGGTGATTTTGCTATATTTTGAAAAATGAAATTTAGCCCATCAATCAAAATACCAGATATTTAAAAATATTATAAAAACATCAATTTAGACTATATAAAAAATTAGATTCTTCTAAAAATATAAACGCCCTATGAAGCTCATCGGGCGTTTATATAAAATCACTGTCAACCTATTTTAAGGTCATTCATTATTTACTTTTCAAATGTGACATATCGAGCAACACATTAGCAGCCTCATTCACAAAAGTCTCTTCTTCAGGCAACGCTGGACGTTGATTTGCTTTCATTTTAGCTCTGGACTCTGCCAATGCATCTAAACTGGCTTGATAGCTTTCCCAATTAGAATAAGGTTTCAAGCCTGTCGCAGCACGACGTTTGTTTTCAGCAGCTAAAGTTTTCATTTCAAGCGCAACCAACTCTGCTTTACGTTTATCAATATCCAAAGAAATACGTTTTTGATCTTTGGTTTCTTGAGCAATTGCTTTACGTGTTTCTAGATATTGAAATTGAGGGTCCTGACTTACACGCACCTTAGATTTTTGATCGAGTTGCGCCACATAAGGTTGAATTGAACCTTCACGCTTAAATGGTGCTGTTGGAATGGTATCCCATTTCAAAGCATTCTTCGCTTTACGCTCGCCGAACTCTTCATCATAGATGTCAACCAGTTTGATGTCAGGAATCACACCTTTATTTTGTGTACTTCCACCCGTAACACGGTAGAACTTACGTTGTGTCAATGTTGCTTGACCATAAGCCAAACTATCCAACTGAACTTGTGCAGTTCCCTTGCCTGTGGTGGTACTTCCCAGAATCACGGCGCGGTCATAATCCTGAAGTGCGGCAGAATAAATTTCACTTGCGGATGCAGAAGCTAAATTCACCAGTACAGCCAAAGGACCCGCATAGGTTTGTGCACCACCATCTGTGTCTTCAAACACGCTGACATTGCCATTACCATCACGAATTTGGACGACAGGTCCTTCTTTAATCACTTGCCCAATCATTTTGGCAACTTCTTCTAAAGAACCACCTGGGTTATTACGCAAGTCGATGATAATCCCTTCTACATTTTGAGCAGCCAGTGCTTTTAATGCTTTGTTGGTATCTTCAGATACAGAACGATATTCTGTACCTGCACGACGAGCACGATAGTTCAAGTAGAATGATGGAATTTCTAACACACCAAATTTATGTTTTTGCCCATCACGGTTGATTTCAACTGTACGTGAACGTACACCAGCATCTTCTTCTTGGATAACATCACGAGTAATGGTCACAACGCGAGCTTGGCTCATCGAAGCACCAGCGCCGAGTAATTTCACAGAAACTTTGGTTCCACGTTTACCACGAATCAAACCAACAATTTCAGAACTTGGCCAGCCAATCACATCAACCATTTTGTCGCCATCTTGGGCAACACCAATAATCCGATCACCCGACTTCACTTGTCCTGTTTTGCTTGCAGGTCCGCCATCTACGATGGTTTCAATCTTCGTATAGTCCTCATTGCCACGTTCAGGGCGAATGGACACACCAATCCCCTCAAGTTGTAAGGTCGTTTGGCGATTCAACTCCATCGCATCAACAGGCGGGAAATAATTACTATGTGGATCATAGGTTAATGTCATTGCATTGAGGATACGTTCAAGCACATCATCGCTCTTAGTCCGACCGATTCGTTCCAATTGACGTGTATAACGTTTAGTTAAGGTCTGAACAGGCGTTAGATCTTCAGATGCAGCTAAATCTTGCCCGTTGGCAAGCGTTGGATCGTCTTTCAATGCTTTTTGTTTAGCTTGATCTTCTTGTTTTGCAATAGTGAGATTAATCAACTGCGAAACCAGCATTTTGCGCCAATAATTCTGTAATTCAGCTTTACTACCAAAAAATGCAGCTTTTTCACGGTCTGTATCGATAAATTCATTCGGCTGATTTAAGTTTTGTGTTTTTTTCAGTTCAGCCAATTCAAATTCATAAAACTCTTTTAAACGTGCACGATAATGTGCATGAATGGCAAAAGGTCCAGACAAATCACCCGCTTTTAGTTTTGCACCTAACGTTGCGCCATATTGCTTTTTATATTGTTCAATTTCTGAAGCTAAAAATAACGTATGTTCAGGATCAAGACTATCAATATACATATCTAAAATACGATTGGATGTATTGGCATCTAAACGCATGTTTAAATAATGCTGACGATCAATTAATGTTGCCAATTGACGAGTCACAAGTGCTTGTTCTTGTGAAGGATGAAGCGATTGAGCAACGTTTGTAGCATTGGTTTCCGCCATTGCTTGATTGATGGTATGTGTGAAGAACAAACCACCTGTTGCAAGTGCTATAGCGCAAGCGAGAGTTTGAATTTTCATAAATTCTTAATATTTCCTTGGGTTTTCCAATTTCTCTATCGTTTTTCAATCTGAACTCAACAGTTTCAACATCTTAAACGATTTTATCTGTGTGTGTTGTGTAGTTTTAGCATAATCTGTACTGAGTAAATGTAGCAAATCATTGCAGAAATCGGGTATTGTTTCCAAGTTTATATAAATACAACCGTGGATTCCTATGATCGGCGCATTGATGCTTGATATTGCAGGCACAGAACTTACTCAAGAAGATATTGAACTATTACGCGCTCCGCAAGTCGGTGGCATGATTTTATTTTCAAGAAATATAGAATCTCCTGCTCAGGTCCGTGCCTTGACTGACCATATGCGTAAAATTCGCCCAGACATTTTAATTGCAGTTGACCAAGAAGGTGGTCGTGTACAACGCTTAAAAAATGGTTTTACTTTGCTTCCAGCCATGGGGCATTTTGGTCAACTTTACTTAAGCCAACCTGAAAAAGCCATAGCATTGGCTGAGCAATGTGGCTGGTTGATGGCAATTGAAGTGCTTGCTGTTGGGATTGACTTTAGTTTCGCTCCAGTCTTGGATATCAATGACATCAGTGATGTGATTGGTGATCGTGCTTTTGCTGAAAATGTGCAAGATATTGTTCCATTGGCAAGTGCTTTTATGAAAGGGATGCAACGTGCTGGTATGGCAACCACGGGTAAACACTTCCCTGGTCATGGTTCGGTCAAAGCAGATTCACATGTGGCTGCGGCAATTGATCAACGAGATTACCAAGACATTTATGACAATGACATGCAGAGTTTTATCCAACTTCAGGGGCAATTGGATGCCCTCATGCCTGCTCATGTGATTTATGAAAAAGTTGACCCAAACCCTGCTGGATTCTCCGCTTACTGGATTCAAAAAGTATTACGTCAAACTTTAAAATTTGATGGTGTTCTCTTTTCAGATGACTTGAGTATGCAGGCTGCTTGTGTTGCTGGAGGTGCAGATGCTCGTATTCGTGCAGCACTCGAAGCGGGCTGTGATATGGGACTCGTTTGTAATAATCGTGAATCCGCATGTATTGCTTTGGCAGGTATTGAGAACTTACCATTACCAAACCAAACACGTTTAGCACGTATGCGCGGCAAAATTCCCAATATCATCATCGGTGAATCATTTGATTTAGGTGATGAATGGAAAACTGTCAAAAAAGTCATTGAAGAATTTAGAAATTCTCTTTAAAAAGATAGATAAAGTTCCTCCCACAACGCATAGCAGATTGTAGGGAGGGCATTTTAAGTTTATTAGTCTTGCGTTATGCTCGCTAAGATAACACGATGAATAGTGTGCAAATATTTTTCATTTTTCAGCGTGGCTTAAAAGGCACTGTAAAGTCCTATATGGAAATCAGGAAGAACACATCAGGCAACCGTTGAATTTATAATTTGTGTTGCCATATTTGATGTCCCAATTAAAAAAATAATAGTTAAGGAAAACTATGTCAGACCAACAACTTTCAAAACATCGTCATATTTCATTTACCGCACATTATACAGGCTATATTTGGTATCAAATGGGGATTTCCCATCCTTTGCTTGCAACAGCGAAAGGCAAAAGACTGGCTATGATTGCGCATCCCATCGAAAGTTGGGGCGAAAAATTTGTTGGTGGCAGTATGCGCACCACGTTAAAACAACGTCACACCATCTTGGATAATCGTTTACATCAATTGATTGAACAATTCCCTGATTTACAAGTACTTGAAATTGCTGCTGGATTATCTCCACGTGGATGGTGGTTTAGACAACAATACGCTCAAATCGATTATCGTGAATTAGATTTGCCTGAGATGGCAACAACCAAACAAGCAGCATTAAAACAAATAGATCCCGCCAGCCCAGTGGTTTTATCAGTCGACTTATTTACCCAAGACTTTCAAAATGCCTTCAAAGTTTTTGATCCTCAGAAACCCCTCGTTGTGATCAGTGAAGGCTTAATCAATTACTTTAACAAAGACCTTTTAAAACAATTGATCCAATCCATAGCAAATTATGGGCAAGGCTTTAAAGCTTTACACTATCTCACCGACCTATATCCTGAACCTGTCAAAAACAAATTGGCTGCCGTTATCTGGAACAGCAGCAAACTACTGAAATTGATGTCTAGAAGTGCCTTTACTTTTCATTTTATCTCTCCAGAACAAGTCAGACATTTTATCTCTGAAGCAGGTTTTAAAAAGGTTGAAGTGATTCAACCTCGCCTTTACTTCAATCCAGATCATCAACAAAATCCTGAAGAACATCATGGCGACTTAGTGTGGGTAGTTGATGCACAATTATAAAAAGTGAGAAATAAAATATAAAAAAACCAGTTAACATTGAACTGGTTTTTTATTGCCTCATTAAGCTAAAGCGGTATCTTCAACCCTATAGGTCTGGGCTTGAGTTTGGCGAGTGATAAAGCGTAACAAACGATCTGCATTTTCAAAACTACCATGTTTAAATAATGCACGAACACCATCTTCACAAGTTTCAAAAATTAGACACTCAATTGCAAATTCGCCCTCATCATCACTCAGATTCAATGCCAAATCTCGAGTATGTTCATTCACAAAACTCAAATCAGGCAGATGATCAAGATCCATTAAAAGTCCAAAATAATTTAAATCAACAATGTGAACGGGAATCACTTTATTAGAATGACGATGCGTTAATTGACGTTGTGGATCAAGCACATGAATCCGAGCCTCACCACGACGTTCAATATTATGCATTTGCTCGCGTGTTAAATTGATAATTCCATCCAATCCCTGAATAGATTTCCCTTGCAAATAGGTCGTAAATAAATTCATGGTTTCTTTACGGCGTTGCAATTGTGGCACATGATCCGCATTGGCAATCATGGCAAATTGCATATCTGGGCATTGCAAAGCAAAATGAGCATTTTCATGGGGCAGCGTAAAACTGTCATACTGACCGCATGCCACCAGTGTATTTACACGTGGAACAGGAACGTGGCTCAAACGTAATAAACGATTGCAGTTGATTTCATAACGTTCTTGTTCTGTATTTGAAAACTCAGCCATTTGCTTAAAGAACAATCTTTTCGCGGTAGGCGACATTCGAGTTTTATCGAGTTTGGCATGATTGACCAAATAAAGAATAACGGCTTGACCAAATTCGTCCATCCGTTGCTCTTTCATCAACATTAAAGACTCTTCCAATAACATGCGCCAGCTCTTACGAGTTTCCTGCATGACGCCCATTAAGATCATCTTTTCAACAAGTTCTGGACGTTGGTCAACAAAAAAGGAGGCGATCACCGATCCTAGGGAAATACCAACAACAGCAACTTTTTGAATATTCACGATATCTAGCCACTGACCCAACATACGTGAAAGATCAGGCAGTTCCAAAGTACCCGCAGATAGACCAGAATCGATATTGGTAATTTGCTGATTCGCTCCCATAGAGGGTAGATCAATGAGAATAACTGGACCACTTTCAAAGAATTGCTCAACACAATATTTATAGGAGTTAAAATTTTGAAATGCTCCTCCCACAATCACAATCGGGGTATTGTGAATAGTTCGTGCATCAGCAATCGCCATATACTCAACTTTCCAACCATCGATCCAAGTTGTCCTGGGTTCCTGTTTGAAACTATTTTTATGGTATATGTCGAAAAAACCAAAGCTTGATAAAGATTGGTGTGATTCTGTGTCCATTTGGATAATGGAATTCATATCCTTCCTCCATCCTTGCTTTATTCTTTTAATATGCAAGATTTCGACCCTCATTATTCTTTCAAATTTGTGATACGTATATGTTCTGTATCACATCAATGTCCTTATTGTTTCATTCTTACAGATGTGTGATTTATACGCAATCGCTAAATTGACCGTCTGTCCAGTTTAAATGGCAAAAACATTGCAAGATATTTAGTAGCTATGCGCGGGGTAAATAAGTTTATTTCAATGAAATACTTCCTTGCCTTTGCTTAGACTGCTACTATCAAAGGGAAATTTTTAAACGATCAAATAAACTGCTATGCAAGATTCAATTGAACAGTATATGCAAACTGTAGGAATTCAAGCCCGTCAAGCCGCTGGTGCTTTGGCAGGTGCGACTACACTTGTAAAAAATAATGCCTTATCTGCTATTTATACTGCTTTGGAAAATAGTGAACCGCAAATCTTAGCTGCTAACCAAATTGACATGACCAAAGGTCGTGACAACAATTTAGATAGCGCATTACTTGATCGTTTAGAACTTAACCCCACACGCTTCAAAGGCATGTTACAAGGCTTAAAAGATGTAATAGGTCTTGTAGATCCAATTGGTGAAATTACTGATTTGGCTTTTCGTCCAACAGGAATTCAAATCGGTAAAATGCGCGTGCCTTTAGGTGTCGTTGGTATGATCTATGAATCACGTCCAAATGTAACCCTTGAAGCAGCGTCATTAGCACTTAAATCAGGCAATGCCATCATTCTACGCGGCGGTTCTGAAGCACTGAATTCAAATCAGGCAATTGCTCAAGCCATTCAACACGGCTTAAAAGCAGCAGGATTACCTGAAACGTGTGTACAGGTCATCAATACATCTGATCGTGCAGCAGTTGGTCAGTTGATCACGATGTCTGAATATGTCGATGTCATCGTACCACGTGGTGGGAAAGGTCTGATTGAACGTATTAGCAATGAAGCAACAATCCCTGTGATTAAACACTTGGATGGTAATTGTCACGTGTTTGTTGAAGCTCAGGCAGACCTTCACAAAGCACTGCCAATCGCATTAAATGCGAAAACACATCGTTATGGTGTATGCAATGCCATGGAAACTTTATTGGTCGATGAAAACATCGCGGAAGAATTTTTACCTCGTATTGCCGAGCTCTATGCGGAAAAACAGGTTGAATTACGTGGTTGTATCAAAGTTCAAAAGATCTTAGGCAATATCGTAAAACCGGCAAGTGAAGAAGATTGGTATGAAGAATATCTTGGTCCAATTTTGGCAGTAAAAATTGTGACAGGGATTGAAGAAGCCATTCAACATATCAATAAATATGGTTCCCATCATACCGATGCGATCATCACTGAAAACTTCAGTTTGGCACGCCAATTCTTAACACGAGTAGACTCTAGTTCAGTGATGGTCAATGCTTCTACCCGTTTTGCAGATGGTTTTGAATATGGTTTAGGCGCTGAAATCGGCATTTCAACTGATAAAATCCATGCTCGCGGTCCAGTTGGACTCGAAGGCTTAACTTCGCAAAAATGGATTGTATTGGGTGACGGTCAAATTCGTCATTAATCGCATTTTTGAAACTTTAAACACTCAGCGTTGTGTCCTACAGCGCTGAGTTTTTTTATAAGTTTTGTCTAAAGATAAGGGGCGACTTTTTGCGCAGTAACATCTCTATAGCCAAATCGTCTGAGTATTCGTACAAGTGATATGATTTCAATCATTTATTCCCCAGTAAAACTTATATCTTTATATACCAATTTTTATAAGCTTTAGGTGATTCGTTTATTTTGCTCATTGAATCATAGATGGTCTTGCTATCGTGAGGTATCGTCATCACAAACCTGTTTAATCTGAGTTCGATAAACGTTTTATAAATGATCAAGCTGAATCTTTAAAAAAACATCCCTAAGCTTTGTTTCGCAAGAAAGCCTATCATCAATAATAATGACAAAACCAACTGATCCGCTTTATGCTCAGACAGATTAATTGCTATACAAGGATATAAGTTTGTTTACAAGAAACTGCACAATGCAGATAGATTAAAATAAAGATGAATGATAGTTTTTAATAATCAACTGATAAATATTAAATATTAATCAATATCAGGTCGATAGTCCGAAAGTCTAATCACCTAAAGTCTATCTAGGACAAAAAAACTACACATGGTACAACATCACTACTGATCTAATTGGCCCTATAAATAAAGCGTAATCAGATCAATCAGGATGACTTTTTCAAATTACAATTTCGGGTATTAAAACGTGTCTACATCAGTATTAGTAATTAACTGCGGATCTTCATCAATCAAATATGCGCTTGTTTCTGAACGTCGTGAAGATCGGATCTTTGGTTTAGCAGAAAACCTTGGCTCTGCTGATGCACGTATTAAAGGGATCACTGCGGGCAATCAGCCACTTGAACTCTCCATTCCACATGCAGACCATGAAAAAGCTCTTGAAACCATCTTGAGTCGTTTATCACAATATCAACCGAAGGCAATTGGTCATCGTGTTGTTCATGGTGGTACATTGACCAAAGCAGAATTGCTTACACCTGAAATTGTAGAAAAAATTCGTGAAGCAACACCTTTAGCTCCACTGCATAACCCTGCTCACCTAGTCGGTATTGATGCAACAATGCGTCTATTCCCAGAACTACCGCAGGTGGCTGTATTTGATACTGCATTCCATCAAACCATGCCTGCACATGCTTATCGTTATGCATTGCCAAAATTTCTTTATACCCAACACAATGTTCGTCGTTATGGTTTCCACGGTACTAGCCATGCCTATGTTTCTGAACGTGGTTCTGAACTTGCTGGTAGCTATAAACATGGTGGTTGGTTAACTGCACATTTGGGTAATGGTAGCTCGACATGCGCAATTTGGAATGGTCAAAGTGTAGATACTTCAATGGGACTTACGCCACTTGAAGGCGTGGTGATGGGGACACGTAGTGGTGATGTAGATCCAAGTATTCATAGCTTCCTCGCGTCTAATCTAGGCTGGGATATTTATAAAATTGATAAAATGCTGAATAGCCAATCAGGTTTGCTCGGCTTATCTGATCTTTCTAACGATATGCGTACTTTGATTGAAGCTTCAGAACAAGGCAACGAAGATGCCACTTTAGCCATAGAAGTATTCTGTTATCGTTTAGCAAAATCACTCGCGGCGTTAAGCTGTGGCTTACCGCGTATCGATGGTTTATTCTTCACAGGTGGTATTGGCGAAAATTCAGCATATATTCGTGAAAAAACCGTGTCATACCTACCACACTTCGGTTTTAACCTAAGCAAAGAACAAAATGATGGTTTAAAACGCGGCACTGAAGGTCGTATCGATGCAGGAACAGGTCCGCAAATTTGGGTTGTTCCTACGGATGAAGAAGGTCGTATTGCCAAAGAAACAGTGCATGTGGTTGAGCATGAGGTACAACAGGCTGCAAAAAAGCCTGAATCAGATGTTGCGACAGCTTAAACTGTCGTTAACAATAATCTGTGCCAAGATGATCCATTGTAAGATCATGAAATTCTTAAAAGCATGATCTACAACAAAGCAAAAAATTATACATTTTAGAGTTCCTGTAATCTTTGAATAAAAGTCATACAATCATGTCGCTAATTACAGAAACTCTAAGTATTTGACTCAAATGTATCGATGAATAAAGATTTTGCGTCAAATAGTGTATTCTGCTTTGTGATCTTCTTGTATATACAAATTTCAATCTTTTAATTTATTAAAGAATAGTCTATGAAAACAATTCTGTTGGTTCCAACTGGGGAAGGTGTCGGATTAACTTCTGCATGCCTAGGCTTAGTTTATGCTTTGGAATGCCAAGGTGTTAAAGCAGGCTTCGTCAAACCATTTTCACAAGAATTACAAGCAGAACCAGATCGCACAACAGCTCTGTATCGCCATATTTCAAAATTAGACACTGTTGAACCGATTACTTATGCAAAAATTACTCAACAGTTAAATGATGGCGAAACTGATGAGCTTTTAGAAGAAGCAGTGAGTTTACAGCGTCAAGTGGCTAAATCACATGACATTATTATTGTCGAAGGTTTAGTCCCGACAGCGCGTGATGCTTTTGCCAGTGATCTGAATGCTTCTTTGGCACAAGCACTAGATGCAAAAGTTATCTTTGTCAGCAATGCCGACATCAATCGACCTGAATATACTGCTGAAAAAGTCGAAGCACAATTACGTAACTTTGGAGGTGCTTCATCTACGCGTAATGCAGGTGTATTGTTTATGCGTACACGTGGCTTACCAGAGGAATCTGCTCAAATTCCAGTGACCATTGACCCAAGTCTACGTTTAATCTCTGATACCGAAAAATTCAAAACTGAAATTCAGAAAACACATGCTCACATTGGCTCAGCAGTTTTCCCAATCATTGGATTGGTGCCTTTCAGTGATACATTGAGTGTACCCCGCATCTCTGATCTCGCAAAACAGATTCAGGCAACATGGATTAATCAAGGTAAAGCCAACACACGCCGTGTTTTGCACAGCAGTTTGATTGCTTCAAATATTGAGCATGAATTACAAAAGTTTGTTGCTGGCGAATTAATTATCAGTGCATCCGATCGTATTGATGTCCTGTTGGCAAGTAGCTTAGCCACCAGCAATGGTATTCCACTTGCAGGTTTAGTTCTTACTGAACATCATGAACCTAATCCATTGGTTTTAGAGTTCTGCCAATCTGCAATTAAAAATGGCTTACCGATTTTACACACACCACTCAGTACATTTGAAACTGCGCAACAATTGGCAAATCTAGGGAATGAAATTCCTGTAGATGATACAGAGCGAGCGGATCAAGTCACTCGTTTTGTTTCTAGTCATATTGATCAAGATTGGTTACTTCAAATCCTCAATGGTGATTATAAACCTCGCCTCTCTCCTTCTGCATTCCGTCATGAATTGGTGCAAAAATCAATTGCAGCAAAAAAACGTATTGTACTTCCAGAGGGTGATGAACCACGTACCATTCAGGCAGCGGCTATTTGCCAATCTCGTGGAATTGCACAATGTGTATTGTTAGCAAAACCTGAAGCTGTTTTTGATGTGGCCAAAGCCCGCAACATCGAATTACCCGCTGATTTAGAAATTATTGACCCTGACCTTATTCTTGAAAACTATGTCGCGCAAATGGTTGAACTGCGTAAAGGTAAACTCAATGAATTGCAGGCACGTGAACAACTTCAAGACACTGTAGTGTTAGGGACGATGATGTTGGCATTAGATCAAGTGGATGGCTTGGTATCAGGTGCAGTACATACTACAGCCAATACTGTTCGCCCCGCTTTCCAACTGATTAAAACAGCCCCTGAATACTCTTTAGTATCCTCAATCTTCTTTATGCTCTTGCCTGATGAAGTATATGTGTACGGAGATTGTGCGATTAATCCAGATCCAGATGCTGAACAACTGGCAGAGATTGCGATTCAGTCAGCAGATTCAGCAAAAGCCTTTGGAATCGACCCACGTATTGCGATGATTTCCTATTCAACGGGAACTTCAGGCGCTGGTGCAGAAGTAGAGAAAGTGGCTAAAGCAACCGAAATTGCCAAACAACGCCGCCCAGATTTGTTGATTGATGGACCATTACAATATGATGCTGCGTCTGTGGAAAGTGTGGGGCGTTCTAAAGCACCAGACTCTCAGGTCGCAGGTCGTGCCAATGTCTTTATTTTCCCTGATCTCAATACAGGAAATACCACCTATAAAGCAGTTCAGCGCTCAGCCAATGTGGTGAGTGTTGGTCCTATGTTGCAAGGTTTGAACAAACCTGTGAATGACTTGTCCCGTGGTGCATTGGTTGATGATATTGTATTTACCATTGCATTGACGGCGATTCAATCAGAACAACAAGCAACACAATAAGCTTTTTATACAGATAAAAAACCCACTCAAATTATTTGCGTGGGTTTTTATTTTTTTGTTTCTATAACTCAACCAGCTCTGTGCCCAATACCATAATTCAAATCAATAAAAGGCACATAGCAAGTTATTTCACAGGACTTAGAAATAATAATTCACACGGAACAGATAGTTTCTTGGTGTCCCTGGCATAGAGTTTGAACGCCAATATTCTTTATCAGTGAGATTATTCACAGCAAATGTTGCACCCCATTTATCATCTTTATAACCTACTGCTGCATCGACACGAGTCCAGTCTGGCATTTTTATTAAATTTTTATCTGTAGTATAATACGAGCCTACATAAGTCGCCCCTACTTCACCATACCATTTCTCTGTTGGTAGATAACGCACAAATAGGTTGCCCGTATTTTCAGAAATTTTTGCGAGCTTTTTACCTTTTAAAATATCTTCATCTTTTACACCAGTACGACTATCACTTTTCGATTTAGCATCGGTATAACCATAACCACCTCGCACATAGAGATTATCTAAGACTCGACCAATAAAACTAAACTCTACACCTTGCGATTGTTGCTTCTGCCCTACTTCCCAATCATTTGGTCTGTTCACAGAGTCAGGCTGGTAACGTATGTTATTTTTAGTAATATCGAACACAGAAAGCTGAGTATTTAAACGACCATCCAACCAATCACTTTTTACCCCAATCTCATATTGCTCATTATATTGCGGTTCAGCATCGTATGTACTTGGATTTACCGTTGTACTCACCAATAACAATCCTCGACCACCATAAGGAGAAAAACTTTTACTATAAGAGGTATAAAAACTTTGACTTTCAACTGGTTGCCAAACAAAACCAATATTAGGGCTTAAACTATCATCCCGATATGAACGTTTACGCTGATTACGAACATCATTGGTCGCAAAATCATAACTATCGTAACGAACACCTAACATCATTTTATATTTTTCATTAAATGAAATTAGGTCTTGTAAGAAGAAGCTTAAAGAGCTTGCATCGGTTTTAGTGTGAGAGGTTTCTGCTGGACGAGAACCATTGAGCTTAGACCAACCATCAGATAAATAACTATCAGACGTATCAAATGGATTGACATAACGATAATAGAGTCCAGCACTGCTACCACTTGAATAATTCCCTAAAATTGGTTCTCGTTTTTCATTTGACCAATCACTACCAAACATAACCTTATGGTCTAAAACACCTGTTTTAAATTGACCTGTAATGTCAAAGGTATTTAAGAGTGTTTTATTGGTGGTTTGCTGCCAAGCATAGTTTTGACGAATTTTTCCTTGCCAGTCGCATTTTTTACCATCATTTTGTAACCCTGCTGCTGAACACCATGTACCGCTAAAGAAGTTATCAAAATCTTGAAAAGATTCACGATGACTCAATGCCCAATGAAATTTCCAATTTGGTGCAAATTCATATTTCAGATCAGTTCTAAATGACTTGGTTTCATCAACAATATTATCATTTGTACCTGCAAAGCCCGTTTTAATTGAAACCCCTGATGGCAACTCATTATAGACTGGACCACGATCAGGCGTTCTGTTTAAACTGTCATAAGTATATTCAGTCGTCCAAAGTAATTTTTCGTCATCACTACGATAGGTCAAACTTGGAGATAACATTTCCTGATTAAAACCTATTCCCGAGCGGAAGCTATTGGTATCTGACTTTTCACCGACTAAACGCACAGCCCAGTTGTCATTAAGTACCTTATTGAAATCAATGACACCACCAACGTTATCATAAGACCCAACATAAGCACCAATTGAACTTTTTGAGTCAAAATTGGCAACCTTGGTCACCATATTAATCACGCCACCGCCTGAACTTCGTCCATAGAGCACAGAAGCTGGTCCTTTGAGTATTTCAATACGTTCAACATTGGCGGTACTGCGTCGGTATTGTCCGCTTTCACGAATCCCATCACGATAGATATCATTCTCATCGGCATTGAATCCACGAATAGTGATTCCATCATTTCTCGTGTCATAACTGGTCGAAACACCAGGTGTTCCCTGTAACATCACGCTTAAATCATTTGCGCCATACAACTTATACTTAGACACATCAATCGTATCTACAGTTTGAGGAATATCTTTCTTATCCAAACCATTTCGCGTCACACTGGCCTGTTTATAGTCCACATAGGTTTTAATGGGGTCACCATCTGCCATTGCTTCAATCACAATGGTGGGAAGTGTTGCTGTATTGGTTTTTTGTTCTTGTTTAACTGTATCAGAATCAGAAAATGCCTGAGTGGAAACAAACAGGCATCCCGTTGATAGCATCATGAGTGTTAAGCTTTTTTTGACAAAACGCATTGCATCCTCAAAAAATCGTAATGATAATAATTATCATTATAATACAAATTTTCATAATTTTTTACATAAATATATCAATCTCTGAACATAAACAACCATTTTCTCCTTATTTGAGCATATTTTTATTGAAATAAACTAATAATAATCTTAAGCATTAACTAAATAATTCTAAAAAATATCTATAAAATTCAAAAAAATAATTAAAATATTTTTGCGCTATTTATGTGATATTTATCACATTTATAATCATTTAACTATTTTATTCAATTGATTAAATGAACACCAATTATTTCCTTTGCACCAACCAAACTGTATGTCCCGTACAATTAGGGTCTTCTACGACCCTATTAATCACTTTAAAGCCGTAGTTATGGAATAATTGGATATATTCTTCTGGCGATAAACTGGCATGATATAGAGGTTCTCCGAACAGTTCTCCAATTTTCTCTCCAAATGCAGGTCCACTGCTAAACATTAAAACCGTAGCTGGCGTTGCAAAACGATCAAATTGTTGAAACATTGCCCTTTGCCACTTAGGTGATAAATGGAAAAAACTATCCCAAGCTAAAATCCCCTGAAACTTTTCAATCAGTTCAACTGTGCGCATATCCGCTTGAATCCAAGTACAGTTTGGAAACAGATCTTCAGGAAAATTTTCTCGCACCATATCCAGCATTTCTTCTGAACTGTCTACACCCGTCACATTATGGCTTTGCTCAATCAAATAAGCCGCTATGGGTTGTCCTGAACCGCAACCTAAGTCCAGTATATTTGAGCGTTGTGGAAGTAATTTTAAAAACCGATCTAACCATACTTTCTCATATAAACAAGACCCTCTTAATGCAGTCCATGCATAGGCTTTATTGTTATAAATTTCAATAATATTATCTGCAAGATGAGTATGCTTTCCCATAACGCTTCTGTACTCATTGCAAGCTTTTATTCTATCATCAGTATAAAGTTTTTAGCCCAAATAAAATAATAAAACTTTAGCCTAAAAATCCATCAAAGCCACCACAAAACAAGCAATATCACGTATAATTCAGTCCGCTAGCTAACAGCCCGCTCAAGAGATTTTTGATATGACAACTATTATCAAACAAGATGACTTGATCACATCGGTCAAGGACGCGCTTCAGTTTATTTCGTACTATCATCCACAAGACTTTATCCAAGCGATGAGCCGTGCTTATGATCGTGAAGAGAACCAAGCTGCAAAGGATGCAATTGCACAAATCTTAATTAACTCACGTATGTGTGCAGAAGGTCATCGTCCAATCTGTCAAGATACTGGTATTGTTAACGTATTTGTTGACGTGGGCTTAGATGTTAAATTTGATTTAACCATGAGCTTAGATGATGCGATCAATGAAGGTGTACGCCAAGGTTATTTAGAAAGCACCAACGTACTCCGTGCTTCAGTTTTAGCAGATCCAGCTTTTGGTCGCAAAAATACCAAAGACAATACACCTGCTGTAATTCACTACAAACTCGTTCCAGGCAATAAAGTCGATATTACTGTTGCAGCGAAAGGTGGTGGTTCAGAGAATAAATCTAAACTGGCAATGTTGAACCCTTCTGACTCGATCGTAGACTGGGTGCTTAAAACTGTACCAACGATGGGTGCAGGTTGGTGCCCTCCTGGTATGCTCGGTATCGGTATTGGTGGTACTGCTGAAAAAGCCATGATGCTTGCAAAAGAATCGCTCATGGAAGAAATCAATATGGACGAATTACTTCGCCGCGGTCCACAGAACCAAATCGAAGAACTACGTATTGAAATCTTTGAAAAAGTGAATGCTTTAGGTATTGGTGCTCAAGGTCTTGGTGGTTTGACGACTGTTCTTGATATTAAAATTAAAGACTATCCTTGTCATGCTGCTGGTAAACCAGTCGGTATGATTCCAAACTGCGCTGCAACTCGTCACGCTCATTTCCAATTAGACGGTTCAGGTATTGCACATATTCAAGCACCTTTACTTTCAGATTATCCTGAAGTGACTTGGGATACTTCAACATCTAAACGTGTTGATTTAGACAATATCACACAAGAAGAAATGAACTCGTGGCAACCGGGCGATACATTATTATTAAATGGTACCATCTATACAGGTCGTGATGCTGCGCATAAACGTATGGTGGATATGCTCAATAAAGGCGAACAGTTACCTGTAGACCTAAAAGGTAAATTCATTTACTACGTAGGACCTGTAGATCCTGTAGGTGATGAAGTTGTAGGTCCTGCTGGTCCAACAACAGCAACACGTATGGATAAGTTTACACGTCAAGTCCTTGAAGCAACTGGCTTGTTCGGTATGATCGGTAAAGCGGATCGTGGTCCTGCTGCTGTTGAAGCGATCAAAGACAATAAAGCAACTTATTTAATGGCTGTTGGTGGTGCTGCTTATTTAGTATCTAAAGCCATTCGTGAAGCTGAAGTTGTCGCATTTGCTGACCTAGGTATGGAAGCAATTTACAAATTCAAAGTACAAGATATGCCTGTATCAGTCGCTGTTGATGTAAATGGTACTTCTGTTCATGCAACTGCACCAAAAATTTGGCAAGCAAAAATTGGCAAAATTCCAGTTGTTGATGCTGCAAATTAATCTGCATAAAAGCTGAAATTAAGCTTGAGCATCACTTGAAAAGCACTCTATGATTAGGGTGCTTTTTATTTTGAGTCATGTCATGAACTTTATAAAATATATTATTTTTTCTGTATTATTGCTATTCTCGATCTCTATACAAAGCTTTGCCTCAAATACAGAAAGTGAATCCCTTGATCGACTCACACAGGGTATCATTGGCAATCAAATATGGCGTCTTCAAGCAAATGAAGACGCAAAGCGTATTTATCAAAATCAAGCAGAAAATTTAATTAAAAATGGGATAAGCACGATACAACTCACGGATAACGAAAAACAAATCATCCCAGAAATTGTCGCGGTTTATCAATCAATGACGAAAGATATTCTTCGAGATCCACAATTTATCAGTCAAACCAAGCAAATTATTTTAGAATCGTTAAGCCCTCAAGAAATTGAAGCACTTTATCAGCATGACACAACGCCAAGCCAAGCACTGTACACAAAACTTGCAAATGTTGACACGAAAATATTTATAGAAAGCAATGCTACGATTCATAAAGCAATTAATGATCCTCAATTTATTCAGCAATATCGCAATAAAATGGGAGAAATTATTCAACAACTACATTGGTTAGAGGATAATAAATAAAGGAAAACTCATGAAAATTAAACAGTTCGCTTTAACTTTAAGTTTATGCTGTATGACAGTGTCAAGCTTTGCATCTCCAGCAACAGATAAAAGCGTAGACAAATTAATGCAACTTTCCAATATCACCGAGATATTCAGACAAAGTACTCGGGATATGCAGCCTTATTTTGATGAGCAAGCTGAAGATCTTGTTCGGCAAGTGACTGGCGCTCAGACACTCAACATTGATCAACAAAATGCGGCACTGCAAATTAGTGCTCTCTATAGCGATGTTCAACAAAAAATGATTACAGATCCTGAATATCTTGCTTTATTCAAATCACTTTTTAAAAAAACCTTTACTGAAGAAGAAATCCAAGCCAATATTGCGTTCCTCAGCACACCTTTAGGGCAATCGATCAATCAGAAAATGAATCTATTGATGACTGAAGTCATGCAAGAAACCACTAAATTCTCACAGAAGCAAATGCTTAAAGCAGAAAATCAAAAAGTGATTAAAGATAAAATGGAAGCCATTTTAAAACCTATACTGCAAACCCAATAAAGCTTTATATTGTTTTCGAATGTGGGTAACACCTTTGTCGTATAAATAACAACGTGATCCTATAGGTATATTATGAAATTATTACAACATTTAGTGCTGCTTGGCTCATGTCTAACTGCCAATTTTGCTTTTGCAGTACAAGCATCTGATCAACAAGTACAACAATTGTTAAAAGTGATGAACATTGATCAACTTTTACAAGAAACGATGCAACAGATCCGTCCTCAATTAGATCAGCAGGCTTATCAAATCATTAAAATGTCCGTAAACAAGGAACAATTAAGTCCACAAGAACAAATTGTTGCCAATGAATTGGCAGATAAAATGTATGCTCAAAGTCAAAAAACAGTATCGTGGGAACAGATCAAACCACTTTATCTAAAAATTTATAAAGATGTTTTCAATGCGGAAGAAGTACAAGCACAAATCGACTTTTATTCGAGTGCTGTGGGGCAATCTATACTTAAAAAGTCTCCACAAATTGCTCAAGAAACGATGAAGATGATGAATACTCAACTTAGCAATACCCTTCAAAATACTGAACAAGATTTTAAAGAGATAAATAAGAAACTTGCTGAATTAAAAAAAGCAGCGAATACCCCATAAACATTAAAAAAGAGAGCTTCGCTCTCTTTTTTAATCTGAATACTAAAAAGCTTACCAAGTTGTTGGATTCCAAAGCTTAAAGGGTTGCCCCAAGTGCACATCATCACTCACCTTATATGGTGCACCTTTAATTTTCTCTTGCGGTTTAATCACACGCCCATCCGCCGTCACCTCTGCCACAAAATTCAATCCAGGTGTTTTAAGTTGCGTCATAGCAATTTCTTTTAAGCCCTGTCGAGTTGGCATTTGCATCAATGGTCCAACACGTAATAGCCCTGCCTCACCATTTGGTCCACCACGGAATTTTTCTTCCTCATATTTGACAAAATATTGCCCACCCGCCTCTACTGAGAAATAGGCAACTTTAGGCTTTTGAAAATGAAAAACTGTTAAAGGGCGACTTAAACTTAATTTATAATCACCTTCAGCAAGTTCAATCCAATAGTAGTGATTACTGATTAAACTCGGAATCCGCTTACCATTTAAAAAGAAATTGGTGGGAATGATTTCTTGTCTGTTCCAGCGACTATCTGGACGATAAAAATAAATCACAGCAGCTTGAGGATTCTGTGGCTTCACCAAATGAAAGTACTGACCGGGTTTTTGATTGACCCAAGAACCTACAGAAAAAGATTTCACTTTATATTGATCAAGCTTTTCATGAACCAATGATTGTTCTTTTTTAAAATCAATAGGATCTAAAGTCGAAACAACTTTGGTTGATTGCTGTTCTACAGATTGATGACTCTGACAAGCTGCTAATCCACAACTCATCAAAACAACGAGACTGATGTAACGCATGATTTTCCCTCACCGCGTATTTTTTATTTTCATTCTTAAGAAACAATATTCTGCACAGTGAGCTTAACATTACAATGACAATTTAAAAATAAAAAAACGTGTAAATAGTCAAGCTACTTACACGTTTCAGATAAGATGCAAAAGTAATATTGAGTAAAATCGAACATTTAAGCCGATTTACTGTCTAAAACCTTTAGATCTACTTTTTCAACTTCATTGCTTTCTTGCTTGGGTTGCCGTTCAGGTTTGAACTCAGGCACAGCTTTATCATTGATCACTGCTTCATTGATAATCACTGTACCAATATCAGTGCGACTTGGTAAGTCATACATGGTTTCAAGGAGAACGTTTTCCAAAATAGAACGCAAACCACGTGCACCTGTATTACGCTCTAAAGCCTTTTTCGCAATCGCACGTAATGCAGAGTCTTCAAAGAGAAGATCAACATTTTCCATTTCAAATAAATATTGATATTGGCGTGTTAAAGCATTTTTAGGCTCAGTCAGAATCTGCATTAATGCTTCTTCATCAAGCTCTTCTAAAGTTGCGATCACAGGTAAACGACCAATAAACTCTGGAATTAAACCAAATTTCACTAAGTCAGCTGCTTCAACTTGACGGAATAATTCAGAAACTTTTTTAGTGTCATCCTTATTTTTCACATCCGCAGTAAAGCCAATTCCACCTTTCTCTTGACGTTGTTGTACCACTTTTTCAAGACCAGAGAATGCACCACCACAAATGAACAAGATATTTGCAGTATCAACCTGAATAAACTCTTGCTGTGGATGTTTACGTCCACCTTGAGGCGGAATGGATGCAACTGTACCCTCAATCATTTTTAACAATGCTTGCTGTACACCTTCACCAGAGACATCACGCGTGATTGATGGGTTTTCAGATTTACGGGTAATCTTGTCAATTTCGTCAATGTAGATAATGCCTTTTTGCGCTTTCTCTACATCGTAATCTGCTTTTTGCAACAGCTTTTGAATAATGTTTTCAACATCTTCACCAACATAACCAGCTTCAGTCAATGTTGTCGCGTCCGCCATTGCAAAAGGTACATCAAGTAGACGAGCTAAAGTTTGCGCAAGCAAGGTTTTACCTGAACCTGTTGGTCCGATCAGCAAGATATTACTTTTTGCGATTTCAACCGCATCTTTAGGCTTATGACCAGTTTGAGAAACTTTCAAACGTTTGTAATGGTTATATACAGCAACTGAAAGCGTTTTCTTAGCAGTATCTTGACCAATCACATATTGATCCAAAGCCGCACGAATCTCATGTGGTTTTGGCAATGGGCGTGTTGCCCAATCGCCTGTTTCCACTTGTTGACTCGTTTGCACTAAGTCTAAGCACACATCCACACATTCATTACAAATATATGCGTCCTCGCCTGCAATCAGCTTACCGACTTCAGACTGCGTTTTACCGCAAAATGAACAATGCTTTTGTCCTTGAGGAAGATCGGACATTTTCACTCCAAATTCTTAAATCATATCTATAAATGCTTAGTTTTGAGGTCGTTTACTTAATACCTGATCCACTAAACCATATTCTTTTGCTTGCTGCGCGGTCATGAAATTATCCCGATCTGTATCTTTGGCAACAGTTTCGTAATCCTGACCACTATGTTCAGCCATTAAACGGTTTAAACGTTCTTTGATAAATAGAATCTCACGTGCGTGGATTTCAATATCCGATGCCTGACCACGGAAACCACCTAGTGGTTGGTGAATCATCACACGAGCATTTTCCAAGCAATAACGTTTACCCTGCGCACCTGCATTCAATAAGAACGCACCCATTGATGCAGCCTGCCCCATACAATATGTCACCACATCAGGTTTAATAAATTGCATGGTATCGTAAATTGCCATACCTGCAGTAACAGAACCGCCTGGTGAATTGATATATAAATGGATATCTTTATCTGGGTTTTCAGCTTCTAAAAACAACATTTGTGCAACAATAAGATTTGCCATGTTGTCTTCAACTTCACCCGTTAAAAAAATCACACGTTCACGTAAAAGACGCGAAAAAATATCGAAAGAACGCTCACCACGTGAAGATTGTTCTACGACTACTGGCACTAAAGCGCTTTCAATTGATGGAACATACATACGTTATTTATTCCTGAATTTTTGTTACGTCACTCATGTTCACAATATGAGGGATAATTGCTGAAAATGCAAAATATTCCCAACTAAATATCCGATATTTTTTGCATAAGTATTGTGAACAGATTAACTAAGCCAATGTTTAAACTCATAAAAAAAGGCGCCAAAGCGCCTTTTTCAACATCAAACAACTTAGCCTTGTTGGCGTGCTTGTTGCTCTTTTAACAAATCTTGATAGCTTACAGCTTCATCAGTCACTTTAGCGCTAGCCAAGATGTGGTCAACCACTTGATCTTCTAACACAACGCCTTCAATTTGAGCACGTTGTTGCTTGTCAGTTTTGAAATATTCAATCACTTCAGCTGGATCTTCATAAGAAGAAGCCATATCTTCAATATAAGCATCAACACGTGCTTGATCTACTTCAAGTTTAGCATCAGCCAATACTTTACTCACAAGTACGCCAAGCTTCACTGATTTCTCAGCTTGCTCTTTGAACAACTCATCTGGAAGCATGCTGCTGTCAAATGCTTTTGCACCTTGAGCACCAAACTGTTGAGTAAATTGTTGAATCATTTGTTGACGTTGACGGTCAATTTCTTGAGCCAACATAGACTCAGGAACTTCAACTTCGTTTGCAGCAACAAGTGCATCAAAAGTTGCACCTTTCACTTGGTTACGCAAACCATTTTTCACTTCACGTTCCATGTTCTTGCGAACGTCAGCTTTTAATTTTTCAACGCCTTCTTCTTCGGTTAAACCAAAGATTTTTAGGAATTCAGCATCAATTTCAGGAAGTTTTTGCTTTTCAACAAGTTTAACTGTGATTTTGAATTGCGCAGCTTTACCAGCCAAGTTTTCAGCTTGATAGTCTTCAGGGAAAGTAACATCAATTACTTTCTCTTCGCCTTTCTTCATACCAACGATACCGTCTTCGAAGCCAGGGATCATACGACCAGAACCTAAAACAAGTTTAAAGTCTTCAGCAGCACCACCTTCAAACTTTTCACCGTCTACAGTACCTTCAAAGTCGAAAGTCACTTGCATGTCTTTCTTCGCCATGCCTTTAGTTTCAGTCCACTCAGCACGTTGCTTTTGAAGGTTTTCAAGCATCACGTCAACATCTTTGTCTGTAACTTCAGACGATTTACGAGATACTTCTAGACCATCAAATTTAACTTCAACTTCAGGATAAACCTCAACAGTTGCTTGATAAACTAAAGCATCATCTTTGTTTTCAACTTTGTCGATGTTTGGCATACCAACAGCATTGATTTTTTCTTGTTGAATTGCTTCAAATACGGTGTCACGAATAATATCGTTGACAACTTCTTGATAAATACCCGCGCCATATTCACGACGTACAACATTTACAGGCACTTTACCTTGACGGAAGCCGTTAATCTTCACAGTTTTAGCAGTGCGTTTCAAGCGAGCTTCAAACTGCTCGTTAATACGGCTCGTCGGTACAGATACATTTAAACGACGGGCAACGCCCGAAACCGCTTCAGAAGTTACTTGCATGGCTTCCTCGATAGAATTTAATAATTACAGTTTTTCAAAAAGTGCCACATTATATGACAACATTTGAATATATACAAAACACCTGTGTAAATCATTTTATTTCAATGATTGTTTTTATCTTTATGCTGAGTTTTTAAACAAAAAATTAAATCAATTCATTTCTCAGGATTAAATACATTTTGATGAATTTACCTAAATCTAAAATTTTATTTACACACGCTTCACTTTTTTTTACATTTTGAAATATTTAACAAGTATAAAAAAATTATTTCTTTCAATCCATTAACTCAAAACTAACAGCTAAATTTATTTATTTTTACTTCAAGTTTCTCTAATTCAATCGGCAAATACAATCACAAACTAATGCATAAAAAAATAAGAATTATTATTATTCGCATACAAATTTACACTACTCTTTGTGAGTTAAAGTATGTCATTTATCAAATCACGCAAAAAGATTGTTAGCAGAGCAATCGCTTCATCACTTTCAGTTATTGCAACGTCAGCTATCGCTCAGAACGAAATCGCAAAACTACCAACAATTAAAGCACAAGCAACTGCAGAACAAAGTTTAAAAGTAGATCAGTCGGCTAATACAAAATTTGTTGCCCCACTTCTTGATACACCTAAGTCGGTATCAGTTATTTCAAAAAAACTTATTGAAGATACGCAAGTCACAACACTTGCCGATGCACTTCGTACAGTACCAGGAATTACTTTGGGGGCGGGTGAAGGTGGTAACCCAAATGGTGACCGTCCATTTATCCGTGGTTATAACTCTGAAAGTTCAATGTATATAGATGGGGTTCGTAATTCAACTTCACAAAACCGTGAAATGTTTGCAGTTGAGCAAGTAGAAGTAACCAAAGGTTCAGCCTCTGCTATGGGCGGTGCTGGAACTTCAGGTGGTAGCATTAATATGATTTCTAAAGTCGCTAAAAAAGGTGACTTTCTAGAAGGTTCTGTCGCTGGTGGTACAGACAATTACCAACGTATTACCCTAGATGGAAATAAAGATTTTGGTAATGGTATTGCTGCACGTGTTGCGGTGATGGGACATCACAACGAAAAAGCTGGGCAAGATGATGGCGCAGAATACAAACGTGCAGGGATCGCGCCTAGTATTACTTTTGGTTTAGACACGCCAACTCGTGCAACTCTAAGTTATTATTACTTAAAATCAGACGATACACCCGATTCAGGTGTTCCATATAATTATGATGTTTCTAAAAAAGCAACTGTTGGCAAGCCTGTCGATGTTAAGCAAGGCATTTATTATGGTTGGTTAGATCGCGATTTCCAAAAACAGGAAAATCAAAGTGGTACATTAAAATTAGAACATGATCTCACAGAAAACCTTACGCTAAGTAATACTGCTGTTTATAATAAATCAAAAAATAATTACCTATGGACTCAACCAGATGACAGCCAAGGCAACATTGTCAATGGTAAAGTTTGGCGTCGTGTGAACACCAATCTTACAAGCACCGACAGTTTTACTGATCAATTGGCTTTAACAGGTAAACTAAATACAGGTGCTTTCAAACATAAGTTTAATATCGGTGCAGAATACTCAAAACAAGATTCTGATCGTGGAACGAATATAGTTACAGACCCGAATACATCAAAAATTGGCGGTAGTTCAAGTAATAACAATGCAAATAACGCATGTTCGCTGACAAACTCTAATGGTTGGTGTACTGATTTAAACAATCCTAACTCTCATGATGCATGGCTAGGGAAAGTAACTGCTAATCCAAATGTAACCAATATTACCTCTAAAACACAATCAGTCTATGCTTTAGATAATATTGAAATTACGCCTCAATGGTTACTCGATTTGGGTGTTCGCTGGGATAAATTCGAAACTGACATGAAATATAATCAAGATTCAGGTTCAGGCGCGACAGCAATTAAAGCTGGCACACATTATACCTCTGATAACGACTTCTTTAACTACCAATTAGGCGTAACTTTTAAGCCTGCTGAAAATGGTTCCATTTATTTAAGCTATGCAACTTCAGCAAACCCTGTCGGTGTGGATGCTGGTGATGGTTCTGAAGGAATTAGTGTTCCAGGACGTAACACCACTGATGAACAATCTCGTGCAATTAATAACTTAAAGCCAGAAGAAGTTAAAACCTATGAAATTGGAACAAAATGGGATCTGTTTGGTGATAAGTTAAATTTAACAGCAGCTATTTTCCGTACTGAGAAAGAAAATACACGTGCATTAGACACTGATGGTTTCACACGTAATATTGGTGAAACTCGTGTAGATGGTATTGAATTAGGTGCGAATGGTAATATTACCAATAAATGGGCAATCAGTGCAGGTTATACCTATCTAGATAGTGAAATCGTAGATGCTGGTTTTACAAAAAATACTGATGGAACTTATTCTCCAAGTTCAACCAATGGAAATCAAGTTCAAAACGTAGCGAAGAACTCAGCCACTCTATGGACAACCTATCAAGTGCTTCCACAATTGAATTTAGGTGTTGGGGCAATAGCGATGGATAAAGTTTACGGCGATGCTGCCAATACTAAATTTGTTCCAGGCTATGTTCGCTACGATGCAATGGCACGTTATAACGTTAACAAAAATGTTGATCTACAATTAAATCTAAACAACCTTTCAGATAAACGTTATTTCACCAAAGCCTATGCATCACACTATGCAACAGAGGCTGAAGGTCGTAATGCAGTATTGTCGATCAACTTTAAATATTAATAGTTAATACTTTAAAAATTAAATTGAAATGGCTCCTTTTCATAGGGGGCCATTTTTTTCGTATAATTTAGCTTGTTATTCCTTCAATTAAAGATAAACCTCACTGTTATTAATTCTCACTAAAAAATTATCCTATAATTTCCAATAGTTATTTTTTACCAATCATTAAAAATACACTATATTTCAGCAATATGATCAAATTCAATCAATCATATCTTCTATAGCTTTCTTTAATTATATTGAATGAATTAAACAGTTTTTCCGTATGAATAATTATTTACACACATTGTTAATGAAAATAATTATCATTAGAATTCGCAATATTGATTACATACCTTAACAATTTCTCCATTATTGCGACATAAAAGTCTTTGCGCAGTAGTGGATAAGTTCAATATGATCTGCGATGGATGCAAAAATGGCTCGAAAGTATTCTGTAAAAAACAAAAAAGTGAAAACAGTTGCATTGGCAATTGCTTTACCCAATTTAGCGTTTGCTGCTGCTGAGGAAACTCCTACCCAACTTCCAACAATTCAGGCACGTGCAGAACAAAATGCATCCTATTTAGCACCTAAAACTTCCTCGACCAAACGGACAGAAAGGGTTTTAGATACAGCTAAGACAGTACAAGTGATCACTGAAAAAGCACTTAAAGATCAAGGTTTACTTTCATTGCAGCAGGCATTAGCAACGACCCCAGGTATAAGTTTCGGTGCGGGTGAAGGTGGTGGTGGTTATGGAGATAAAATCAATCTGCGCGGATACGACGCAACCTACAACACCACGGTTGATGGTTTACGAGACGCAGCCTTAACCAACCGTTCAGATTTATTCAACTATGAAGCTGTTGAAGTCATCAAAGGCGCAAACTCTGTTGAAAACGGCGTAGGTCAAATTAGTGGTGGTGTCAATTTAGTTTCAAAAACGCCTAAAAACCGTGATAGCAATGAAATCACATTGGGATTCGGTTCAGACAATTATAAACGCTTTACTGGTGATTTTAATAAAGTTGTAGATCAAGATTTAGCATTCCGCCTAAACGTTATGGGGCATCAAAACACTTATGCTGGTCGTGATGAAGAAATGAAGCGCTGGGGAATTGCCCCTTCGGTTACATTTGGCATAAGTGATACGACCAAAGCAACGTTATCTTACCTTTATCAAAAAGATGAAAATGCCCCACAATACGGCGTGCCTTACTATAATGGCAAATCAGTCAAGGGGATTTCAGATAAAAACAGCTATGGTTATCGCAATCTAGATCAACAAAATATTGAAAATCAAGTTGTCACATTCAAAGTAGAAAGCGAAATCAGCCCTAACGCAAAACTCAACTCAATCACCCGTTATAGTGATATTGAACAAAAAGCGACTGTATCTGCACCACAGGGAACCTTCTGCTTAGCAGATGGTACATCACCAACAGCGATCACAAATACAAATCAAACAGGTTATAAGAATTGTAGTGTGACTTCTGGTTCAACGACCATTACAGTACCAAATGGTTCTTATTATATTTCTGGTCCCCGTGGCTATTATCGAGATACCCACAATAAACAATTTGCCAATGACACCAATATCAATATGCAATTTAAAACAGGAATCATTGATCATGCTGTTGTCGCTGGTGTAGGTTTTAGTCGTGAAGACTATTCAATTACAACAGCTGGGTATTTATATAATTCAAATGGTTCATCTGCTGGTAGTTCCATTACAACACCGCTTTACATGAATGTATATAATCCAGATAACTTTTGGCATGGTCCAACAAACTTCCGTAAAACAGGTGTAGCTGAAGGCTATTTAAATGTTTATTCCGCGTATGTGTTTGACACTTTAAAGTTCGGTGAACAATGGTTACTCAACCTTGGTGTACGTAATGACTATACTGATGGTCAATATCGTTCAGACACTGTTTCTACAACTACAGCAGCCGTGACTCGTGGTCAAAACTACAAACAATCTGATAATTTAATTTCCTATAATGCTGGCTTAACGTTTAAGTCAACGCCTGCAACCAGTCTGTATTTGTCTTATGCCAATGCTCAAAAGCCTGTACAAAACACTGCAAGTGGTGGATGTTCTCAAACCATTACCAATAATGCAATCACAGCAAACTCTTGTAGTACTGATCCTGAAAATGCTGTTGCCTATGAAGTTGGTGCGAAGTGGCAAGCAAATCCTAACTTCTTAATTTCTGCCGCAATATTCCGCAATGAACAGGATAAAGTCCGTGTAACCAATGATATACCGGGACAGCCTGATGCAAAATTAGATGGTAAAAACTATGTTCAGGGTGTTGAGTTTGGTTTAGCCGGTGAAATAACACCTAAATGGAACATCACAGCAAGTGCAGCCTATATGGAGGGTAAATATGATCAAACCAAAGTCAATGGTTCACCCAATATTGATTTTCAAAAAGGCGATAAGTTAGTCAATGTTCCGAAAGTTTCAGGTAGCTTATGGACCACTTATCAACTTAATGATCAATGGCAAGCTGGATACGGTTTAACCTATCAAGGTGAAATGTATTTAAGCACACGTTCAGCGACAAATAATCTTGTACAACAGATCAAATCTGATGATTATTTGATTCACAATGCCTCTGTGACATATAGCTACAACAAAGATTTAAGTTTCCAATTATTAGGACAAAACTTAAGTGATGAAAAGTACTATACCCATATTCGTAACAATGGTTGGGCGATGCCAGGTGAAGGTCGTAAAGGTGTATTTAACATTAACTATAAATTCTAAGATGTAGACAAACTATGTTAAAATTCAGCGTCTGATTGATCAGGCGCTGTTTCTTTTTTGGGGAAGAAAATCATGATTTTACACATTCCAAATTTACTCAATATGGATGAATTAAATCATTGTCGTCAAAAACTTTCTCAAGCGGAATGGATTGATGGAAAAGTCACTACAGGCTATCAATCCGCACATTTAAAAAATAATTTACAACTTTCCCAAGATTCCCAAGAAGCCTTAGAGTTAGGTCAAATCATTCAACATGCAGCGAATTCAAATCCACTTTTTTTTAGTGCTGCCCTTCCAAAAACTTTTTTGCCCCCCTTGTTCAATTGCTATCAACACGGTGGAAACTTTGGCATGCATGTCGATAATGCGATTCGTCACCATCCTCAGTTAAATCAGTATCTAAGAACCGATGTATCTTGTACTGTTTTTCTGACCAATCTTGATGAATATGAAGGTGGAGAACTGGTTATTGAAGATACGTTCGGAACACAAGAAGTAAAACTCCCCGCAGGCGATGCGATTGTTTACCCTGCCACCAGCTTGCATCGTGTTAATCCTGTCACTGAAGGTGCTCGCATTGCCTCTTTCTTCTGGGTGCAAAGCTTTGTTTCTTCGGATGCTCAACGGCGAATGTTGTTTGATCTTGATCAAAATATTCAAAAATTGGCCATAGAACTTTCTGCAACACATGAGCAAGTAATTAGTCTAACTGGGATTTATCACAATCTATTGCGCGAATGGAGTGATTTATAAATTTAATTCACAGGTTATTTGTACGGTAATTGATCAACCCATTTGTGTAAATTTGGATAAATGAGAAATCAGCAATGAATAAAAAAATCCTCCCCCTCTCACACAAATTCCCCCCCATTTACAGACTATTGCTGATTATGAAAAGCAGGCTGAACAGCATTTAGCTGAAAATACTTGGCACTACCTTCAAGGTGGGGCGATGGATGAACAAAGTGTCAGAGACAACTTAGAACAATTTAAAAAAATTCAACTCATCCCCAGATTACTGAATGACCTCACCCAAGGTTCAACGCAATGTGAAATTTTAGGCGAAGTATTCCCTCATCCAATCTTTCTTGCACCCATCGGACATCAGCAATTGTTTCATCCAGACGGTGAGTCAGCAACAGCCCTAGCTGCTGAGGTTCTCGGAAGTAATATGCTACTCAGCACATTTACCAACACCGATATGCGCTTGATCAAGAAAGAAAATCCATTTAAATGGTTTCAACTGTATTGGCAAGGTGATCGTGAAAAATCGTTGGCTTTGGTGCGTTTAGCAGAACAACAAAACTTTAAAGCGATTGTGATCACTGTGGACTCACCACATACAGGTATTCGTGATCGTGAACGTCGTGTGAATTTTCAATTGCCCGAAGGAATGCAACATCCACACACACCTACACATATTCCTCTGCCCGAAATCTCAACAGATCAACATCCAGTTTTTCAGGGCTTAATGCAAATTGCACCGACATGGGCGGATATTGAGTTTATGATTGCTCAAACTTCTTTACCTGTGATTTTAAAAGGGGTTCTACATCCGCTTGATGCCCAAAAAGCTGTCGAAACTGGAGTAAAAGGACTGATCGTCTCCAATCATGGTGGACGTGTACTTAATAGTACCATTTCACCACTCAAAGCACTTGAACAAATTCGTAAGGTCGTACCGAATGACTTCCCCCTACTTTTGGATGGGGGTATTCGTCGTGGTACCGATGTTTTTAAAGCGTTGGCTTTAGGTGCAAATGCGGTGCTGATCGGACGACCTGCAATCTATGGATTGTCTGTTGCAGGTGCTTTAGGGGTTGCACATGTGCTTAAAATTTTAAAGGAAGAATTTGAAATTACCATGGCATTAATGGGAACAGCTCGCATAAATGAAATCAATCAAGAATATATTTTTCAAGATTAAGCCATTCAAAGGAAATTTTTCTCTCAACTGATATTTTTTATGCAAATTAAGGAAATTATTTCCAAGACAACTGTTTTAGAATTAATCTCAAGTTAAACCATTTGCAAGTCTTCAGTGTTTAAATTTATATCGTGATATCCACGTATAATTTTTTGAAATTTACATTATTTTCACCATAAAAATACTTGTAAATTGAACAGATAGACACAATCTATATCGGTAGTAAGTTGCCTTTACCCAAGAAGCGAGCAACGACAACTACACAAGGAGTTCCCTCATGATGTTGGCTGATCCAAGTAAAAAATACCGTCGCATGTACCAGCGTGTAGACTTGCCTGACCGTCAGTGGCCAAACAACGAAATCAATAAAGCGCCTATTTGGATGAGTACCGACCTCCGTGATGGTAACCAAGCAATTTTTGAACCGATGAACATTGAACAGAAATTCAAAATGTTCCAAATGTTGGTCAAAATTGGCTTTAAACATATTGAAATTGGTTTTCCTTCAGCATCTCAGATTGATTTTGATTTCACACGCAAATTGATTGAGGAAGGTCATATTCCAGATGACGTCTATATCGAAGTTTTAGTACAAGCTCGTGATCACTTGATTGCACGTACCTTTGAATCATTGCAAGGGGCTAAACGTGCTATTGTTCACATCTATAACTCAAACTCTCCAACCTTCCGTAAGAAAGTGTTGAATGTCGATGTGAATGGTGCCAAACAATTGGCAATCAATGCTGCAACCAAAGTTAAAGAATATGCTGCAAAACAGCCTGAAACCGAATTCATTTTTCAATACAGCCCAGAATGCTTTACTGCGACTGAATTAGAAGTCGCTAAAGATGTCTGCGATGCTGTAACCGAAATTTGGGAAGCAACTCCGGATAATAAAGTTATTTTAAACTTGCCTGCGACTGTGGAAGTATCTGGTCCTCATGTCTACGCAGATCAAATTGAATGGATGCATCGTAATTTAGCCCGTCGTGATGGAGTGATCATTTCTGTACACTGCCACAATGACCGTGGATGTGGTATTGCTGCATCTGAGTTGGCGATCATGGCAGGTGCAGATCGTGTTGAAGGTTGTGTATTTGGAAACGGCGAACGTACAGGTAATGTTGACGTGGCTGCAATTGCCTTGAATATGTATACCCAAGGTGTGGCTTGCGAATTAGATTTTTCTAATATTAATGAAATTATCGCCACTATTGAAGAATGTACAGGTTTACCAGTCCATCCACGACATCCATATGCAGGCGATTTAGTCTTTACTGCATTCTCTGGCTCACACCAAGATGCAATTAAAAAAGGCTTTGAGTTCCAAAAAGACGAAGAAATTTGGGATATGCCTTATTTACCGATCGACCCTAAAGACTTAGGTCGTGATTATGATGCGGTTATCCGTGTCAACTCACAGTCGGGTAAAGGGGGTATTGCATACTTATTAGAATCAAACTACAACGTTGTATTACCACGTCGCTTGCAAATTGAATTCTCGCAAATTGTTCAGCAAGTTGCCGATGAAGAAGGTGTCGAAGTTTCAGCGCAGCAAATCTGGACTTTGTTTAAAGACACTTATGTTTCTGCAAAAGATGCTCATTATTCAGCGAAAAACTACAGACTTTCAGACGAAAATGGCAATCAGGTCATTGAGCTTGAGGTAGTCGTGAATGGAGAAAGTCAGCGTTTACGTGGTGAAGGCAATGGTCCAATTTCAGCGATTTTAAATGCACTTCAATTACCAATTGATGTCTTGAACTATGAAGAACGTAGTATCAGCTCTGGTGCACATGCCAAAGCCTTGGCATTAATTGAACTTCAAGTTCAAGGCACAGGTAAGTCAGCATTTGGTGCTGGTGTACATGACAACATTGTGACCTCATCTATTGAGGCAATAATTGCAGCGACCAATCGTTTAATTGATCAAGGGGTACTCAGCACAGATCAAGTGATCGCAGCTGCTGTATAAGCTATATCAATTAAATGACTTTAGAAAGGATACCCCTGAGTGGTATCCTTTCTTTTATCTATTGATATTGATTGATATTACACATCATGACGCAGGGATAAGTTAAAAGTGCTTTGACCATTCATTTCATCTAAATGCGATTTGGATCAACTCAATATCGATCAGCAACTATTCACAAAATATGTTTTTTGATATTGTCATTAATTGTGCAATAAAATTTGAGCAAAATTAAAGTATTGGCTGAATGATCATCATTTAAGGCATTAAAACCTAGTGGTTAAACCTAGACTAAAGTCATGTGCAGTTGAAAAATGACTTTCGTATCATTCGTTTATTCGCAATAATGATGATGTCGTTGTGAGTAACATCAATTTATTCTGCTACCTAAAATTTTAAGGTGAATATTTCCAGTGTCTTTTCCAGCTGATTCAGTGGGGCTTGTGACTCCACAAAAGTTTGAATTCGAAGAACCGTTAGAACTTGAATGTGGTCGAGTGTTGCCACGCTATGAAATCATGGTGGAAACGTATGGTGAGTTGAATGCTGACAAATCAAATGCCATTCTCATTTGTCATGCACTTTCAGGACATCATCATGCTGCGGGTTACCATCATGACGACGATAAAAAAGCTGGCTGGTGGGATGCGTGTATTGGACCTGGAAAAGCCATTGATACCTCAAAATTCTTTGTGGTCGCCTTAAATAATATTGGTGGTTGTAGTGGTTCAACAGGACCGACATCGCCTAACCCTGAAAATGAAAATCGCCCATATGGTCCTGACTTTCCTTTAGTGACTGTGCGTGACTGGGTAAGAACTCAAGCACTTCTCTCTGATCGTTTAGGAATCCAAGTTTGGTATTCAATTATTGGTGGCTCATTGGGTGGCATGCAAGCTTTACAATGGTCTGTTGATTATCCTGACCGTTTACAGAAATGCGTCATTATTGCCAGTGCGCCTAAACTTTCAGCACAAAATATTGCCTTTAACGAAGTCGCTCGTCAGTCCATTTTGTCTGATCCTGATTTTCACAATGGTCGTTATCTGGAATTAGATAGTTACCCAAAGCGTGGCTTAATTTTGGCGCGTATGGTTGGACACATTACCTATCTTTCAGAAGAAGCCATGAAACAGAAATTTGGTCGTGATTTAAAATCTGGCAAATTTATGTATGGTTTTGATGTTGAGTTCCAAGTCGAAAGCTATTTACGTTATCAAGGTGAACAATTCAGTCGTAACTTTGATGCAAATACTTATTTGATCATGACCAAAGCCTTGGATTATTTTGATCCTTCACGTGAGTACCAACAATCTTTAACCAAAGCTTTGTCCAATACCAAATGTCGCTTTTTAGTGGTGTCATTTACCACGGATTGGCGTTTTAGCCCAGAACGCTCTCAAGAAATCGTCAATGCCTTGATCACCAATCAAAAACCTGTGAGCTACTTAGATATTGATGCTGAACAGGGGCATGATTCTTTTCTGTTCCCAATCCCATTGTACGTCAAATCCTTACGTGCATTTTTAGGTGGTACTGAACACCTCAATTCAACACCTAAGGAGGCTTTGTAATGCGTATTGACCAACAATTGGCTGAAAAATGGATCAATCCTGGTGCAAGTGTGCTCGATTTAGGTTGTGGTGATGGTGAATTATTGTCACAAATGAGCAAAAAACAGCAAATTCATGCTTATGGATTAGAAATTGATCAAGAAAAGATTGCAATTGCGGTCAGCAAAGGGTTAAATATTATACAACAAGACTTAAACCTCGGTTTGGGACGCTTTGCTGACCAGTCTTTTGACTACGTCGTAATGGCACAAGCTTTGCAAGCTGTAGATGCACCTGATGTGCTTCTGCGCGATATGGTGCGTGTGGGGAAACAAGCAATTATTACGTTTCCTAATTTTGCGTATTGGAAGACACGTTCATTCCTTGCGCTGAAAGGAAAGATGCCTGTTTCTGATGCCTTACCGTATATGTGGTACAATACACCTAATATCCACTTATGCACTTTTCGCGATTTTGAAGCCTTATGTGCTGAAAATCAGATTCAAATTATTGATCGACTCGCTGTAAATGGGAACCAACAAGGGAGCTTTTTAAGTAAAGCTGTCCCAAATTTGTTCGGCGAAGTCGCTATTTATCGAGTGAGCGCTCTATGAAGAAATTATTATTAGGCAGTACATTATTTTTTGGGCTGCTCAGTATTCAAGCCCATGCGGACTATGTACCGCAGCAACAACAATCTGTTTCAGCGATGGCAGCTCAGTATGCACATATGAATGTTTCAGATTTACAAAAAGCAGCGAAAGCTGGACAACCAGCAGCACAATTTTATTTAGCAACACATTTCCAAGCCGGTACTGGTGGTGTATCTAAAGATCTTAAACAAGCATTTACATGGTTTAAAGCGGCAGCTGACCAAGGTATTTCTGCGGCTCAGTTAAATGTAGGTCGTATGTATGCTGACGGTTTAGGTGTTGCTAAAAATGAAACATCTGCACGCCAATACTTTGAAAAGGCAGCAAGCCACGGTGACAACCGTGCGAGCTTTAACCTTGCAGTCATGGAAGAACAAAAGAAAAACTACATGGGTGCGTACCAATGGTATGAACTTTCTACACGCGATGGCATGTTAGACAATAAAGTGATCAATATGTCTCAAAGTAAAAAAACGGCTTTGGCTGCGAACTTAACTCAAGATCAAATTCGTACAGCAACACAACGTGCAGATCAATGGATTCAAGCTCAATAAGCTTGAAAAAATTATAAAGCACCTTCGGGTGCTTTTTTTATGCAACAACGAGTAGTTACAAATGGCACATATGCTTCAACTTTTTCATAACACACGAATTTTAATTATTCCTCAAAATGAGGCTACAACGTATTCATTGCACAATATCAATGACCTGTTGAGTTTGGCATTTGCTGAAAATATAGCGCTGATTGCATTGCCTGTAACATCTTTAGAAAAGTGCTTTTTTCAATTGGAAAATAGAATTGCAGGCGAATTCATCCAAAAATTTGTCAATTATAAAATTCGTTTAGCCTTTGTAGGAAATATTGAAAAATATATCCATAACAGTAAGGCACTCACAGATTTTGTTTATGAATCAAATCATGGAAAGGCATGCTGGTTTATAGAAAACTATGCTGAATTGGAACATAAGCTCAAACAAGAATTAAAAAACTAGTTTAAGTGGATAACACTTCGTGCATAACAAGGCTCATTTCAATCAGCACTGATTGTCAGACTTTTAAATATTTCAATAGGAGTTCAACATAATGCAAGAAACGCTCGCTCAATTAATCCAATTTGAATCCCAATTACATCATTCTGAGCGACGAAACCATAAAATATTGGATCAGCGCTTGCACCCAGAGTTCAAAGAAATCACAAAATCAGGTCGGATCATAAAAAAAAGCCAAATGCTTGAAGCACTTTTAAATGATCTAAACACTGATATGATTCATGCACAAGACTTCGAACTACAGCAACTCTCTGCTCATAGTGCTTTGTTGACTTACCTCAGCTATCAAGTCGATACCAATACTCAAGTAAAATATAATTCAGCTTTACGTGCTTCGATCTGGGTAATGAATGATCAGCAAGTATGGCAAATGATTTTTCATCAAGGTACGCTTTTGCATTTGTCCGCTGAGTCAGATTCTTCTATACATGGAAAAATATGAATAAGAAAAAATATTATGCTTCACATCGTCAAATGCTTCCACTGGCAATTTTTACTGGTATTTTTGCCTGCCCATTTTGGTACGCTACCCTACTCCTCATTATTGAACTGTTTGAATTTAAGAATGGTGTTAAAAGTCTTTATTTAATTTTTGTCATTGCATTATTGGCAAGTTTTTCATATTTTTTGAGTCGAAAAGCAGTTTTACTATTTAAAAATCAATCCCCTATTCTAGTTTTGACTCAGGATAAAATCCGAACCATCGAATTCAAAGGCAGAAGTGTCATTAAGAAAGAAGTTTTGTTGCATGATATTGCTCAAATAGAACTCAAAAAAACATTCTTGGATCGTCATTATTATTTACGCTTGATCATGAAAGACCAAAGTATCCAAAAACTCAATCTGAGTTCAGGGCTGATGCGTAATGATGACATCGTTGAGCTTAAGCAAGCGCTAGACTATTACATCCCTCCTCGCGCAAAACAGCTCTAATCATCAAATTTAGCCACATTTTAATTCACAGATTCAGTTAAAATAGCATTATTTTAACTTTCTGAGTTTGGATCATGTCATCTAAAGATTGGTTATCCCAAGGAACACTGGTACTTGCCAGTAATAATAAAGGCAAAATTGCTGAGTTTGAAAAACTGTTTGCTGAATTGGCTTTACCTGTTGACGTGATTCCTCAAGGTCAGTTGAATATCGAAGATGCGATTGAAGATGGCTTAAGCTTTATTGAAAATGCAATTATCAAAGCGCGTCATGCAAGCCGTATTTCAGGTAAACCCGCAATTGCAGATGATTCTGGGATTTGTGTTCCTGTATTAGGTGCTGCGCCAGGAATTTACTCAGCACGTTATGCAGGTGAACACGGCGATGATGCAGCAAATAATGCAAAACTACTCGAAAATCTCAAGCCGTTGCGAAAAGAGAATCAGGTGATCGAAGCCATGTTTGTCTGCGTATTAGCATTAGTTGAGCATGCGGATGATCCTTTACCACAGATTTTCCAAGGTATCTGGCAAGGTGAGGTGCTAGAACAAGCCCGTGGTGAAAATGGTTTTGGTTATGATCCACTGTTCTGGTTACCAGAGTTGGGGATTTCTAGTGCAGAAATGAGCAAACAAGACAAAAATAAAATAAGTCATCGTGGTCAAGCGATGCAATTATTTAAAGCCAGTTTGAAATAAAAATTACCTTTGAAAATTCCTCCCCTACTTTAAAATGAGGGAGGAATAAAATTTATAGACGCACAAATAAATCATGAGGCTTTTCAAAGCCTTACAAATTAACAAAAATAAAGAATTAGAATGATAAAAAATGAATCAACACACCATATAAGACACATATCACACAACTGACTATTGTTCCTGAAGCAATATACTTTGCTGAAATACCCGTTCCTTGATAGTGCGTTTCTAAAGCCACAATATTGGCGGCTGGAGGTAAACAAAATAGTAAGAACATCACACCGATATAGTCATGAATCTGCGGAACTGGTAAAAAGAAATACGCTAAGCTACATAAGATCATCCCACAAAACAGTTTCAGTATTGCCAGTCGAGTACTGATCAATAAGTCGTCCACATGCACTTTGGTTTTTCTTAACCACATCCCCAATACACACATCCCCGTAAAGCTCATACTCCACTTAGAGGCGTTATATATCCAATCCACCCATTGCTGGGTTTGAAAGTGTTGCACATCGAAACAACGTAAAAGTCCTGCAATAATTAAAGCAATCACGGGCGGTGATTGAAGCACTTTTTTAAACAGTAATACTTTAGATTGAGGCGCTGAGCTTACAGAGGTCACAGCCCATGAGTTGCCAAAAATCGAAACACCGATATAAAGCGGAATCATGACCATACTATGCTCAGCACCAAAAATTGCTAAAGCGATTGGAAAGCCTAACCATGCCATATTGGTATAACTAAAACATAGCGATGCCAAACGATCTTTCGAGCGTTTTAAGTAAACAAAGAAAAGGATAAAGCACGAGAAAAAGGCAAATAGAATTAAAGCAATACTGCCCGATTTATAAAAAACCATATTGTAGATGATGACAATCGGGATAAAGACACGTGCCAGCAATAAAGACATCATCGTCTTTAAATTCATTGAAAATTTGCTATTCGCCAGTATTAACCCACAAATAAATGACAGAACTGGAAATAACAAAGACACACTATACCCCTTATTCTCAAATCATGATCATACTAGCACTTTCCAAAATCGATAGTGTTTAACATCGCAAAATATTTCAAAAATATTTTCTGTCTTTAAATTGAAATATTAATGTCACTTTTCTGTCACGGATAACTGTTGTTATAGCTCTAAATAAAATAGGAGTTAAAACTATGGCTGGATTATCGATTTGGCATGTACTTATTTTTGCAATCGTGGTGATTTTACTATTTGGTACATCGAAACTGAAAAATTTAGGTAAAGATGTTGGCGGTGCAGTAAAAGATTTTAAGAAATCAATCAAAGATGAAGAAGCGACCCAAGCTTCAATCACTGAAACTCGTACATTAGAGCATCAAACGACCAATACTGATGTGAACTCTACTGTAAAACACTAATCGGTGAGGCGTAGATCATGTTAGATGTTGGATTTTCAGAACTGTTAGTTTTCGGGATCATTGCGCTTTTGGTATTGGGACCCGATAAGCTTCCTGAAGCTGCTCGTTTTGCTGCCAAATGGTACAGTAAATTTAAACGGGCGATCACAAGTGTCCAAAATGATATCGATCGTGAGTTACGTCTTTCTGAGTTTAGAGAGCAAATGCAACAAGAGATGCAGAAGATTCAAGAACTTGAACAAAAAATGCAAGCTCAGATACAAGAGCTACAACAACAAAAAATCGCGATAGAACAAGAAACCCATGCTGAACAGCTAGGTCAAAAAAATCTTTTAGCAACATACCATTACCATAAACTAGAAACTCAGGTTCCTTCTATTTATATGTTAAATCATGGTTTAAATCAGCAAAGTTGCATGATGCCAGCTCCACAAATTGTTCCCATCGAGATGGTCTCAGCACCACAACTTAAGGTAGCCGTATGACGGATTCACTCGCGCCTCAGGTACAAGACAGCGCATCGACAGAACGTCCCCCTTTAGATGCAATGCCGATTACACAACATCTCATGGTGTTGCGTAAGCATCTATTTAAAATTGTGGGTGCATTAATTCTGATCTTTTTTTGTTTATTGCCTTTTGCCAATAAAACCTATATTGCTCTATCGGAACCATTAAGAAAGCAATTGCCTGCAACATCAACCATGATTGCAACGGATGTCACTGCAACATTTATGGCACCATTTAAGTTGAATTTTTTTATTGCACTGATGCTCGCTATGCCCTTTATTATTTATCAACTTTGGGCATTTATTAAACCGGCACTGTACGAAAAAGAAAAGAATCTAGCATTTCCACTCTTATTTGGCAGCATTATTCTGTTTTATTCGGGTATCGCATTTGCTTATTTCGTTGCTTTACCCTCAATTTTACACTTTTTCATCAGCGTCTCTCCTGAAACAGTTGCACCGATGACTGATATTAATAGCTATCTAAGTTTCTGCTTAAAGCTGTTCTTGGTCTTTGGTCTAACCTTTGAAATTCCAATTATTACTTTAGTTTTGATTCTTATTGGCTTCGTAACCACGAAGACATTGGCTGAAAAACGTCGTTTTATAGTGGTCGGCTGCTTCTTTGTCTCGATGTTTATTACTCCACCAGACGCAATATCAATGATTATGTTAGCCATTCCAATGTGGATGTTATTTGAACTCGGCTTATTACTCGGTAAAATGATCGAAAAGCGCAAAACTGCAGATGTCTAAATCATAAAAATAAGAAAATATTCAACACTCAAATGGCTTTTAAAAGCCATTTTTTTTATTCTTAAAATTTATCTGACCATCTCCCCCTCAACAATCAAAAGATATATCACCTAATTTTTATTCTTAATATTTAAAATAATTTGGTTAAAACTTAGTGAGTATTAATATTTTACACCGAATAAATTCTCACTATTAAATATAGATCATAAATTTAATGTATAAATTAACAACAAATTACTCAACATTTATCTCTTTGTGACAGCCCTATTACTTTCTTAAATTAATATTAAATTTAACCAATATTAAATATAAAAGTAAGAGAGTTTACATATTAGTTCGCTATGTTTTTAAGCTGAATCAAAATCACATTTCATCTAAAGTTAAAGCCATAGGGAATCTTATGACAGACCTCACGCCATATCATGAAGATCAAGAGTTAGATAACAATACTTCGAATAACATTCATTTCCGTGACATCTTAGAACAACGGATTTCTCGTCGTAGTTTAATTACCAAAACAGCCAGTGGTGCAGCTGCATTAGCTTTAGCATCTAGCTTGACAGGTTGTAATGATGACGATGACAACCATTCAAATACAGATAGTTCGGTAAAAAAACCAGAAAAACTCAGCTTTACACCTGTTGCAAAAAATCTGAATGATATCGTTACTGTTCCAGCAGGCTACGAAGCTACAGTTCTTTATGCGCTCGGAGATCCACTGACACAAAACCTTGCTGAATGGGATGACAACAACGTTCCTTCAGGCGTGAGTTTCACTGCACGATCAGGGGATTGTCATGATGGGATGAGCTATTTTGGTTTAAATTCCAGTACAGCTAAATATGATGCAAAAGCATCAAATAGGGGTTTACTGGTAATGAACCATGAATACATCAACCAAACTTTTTTACATCCTAAAGGTGCAACAAGAGTCAATGGTCGTCGTCCAGAAGATGAAGTTATTCGTGAAATGAACGCACACGGCGTATCCATTATTGAATTAAAAAAAGATGCAGCTACTCAAAAAGTGGATATTGTTAAAAGTTCTCCATTTAATCGCCGTATTACCGCATCTACAGTGATGGATTTTGCGGGCATTGTTGCAGGTTCAGATTTAATTAAAACCAAATATTCACCGTCGGCAAAGCAAACACGCGGTACGCATAACAACTGTGGTAATGGTTATACACCATGGGGAACCTATCTCACCACAGAAGAAAACTTCATTGGTTATTTTGTGCGTAACAAAGGGGATGATACAAAGCGGACTGCTTCTGAAATCATTGCACTCAATCGCTATGGCTTAAAAGATGGTGCAAGTTCTCGTTATGGCTGGGAAACGGCAATTGGTGCAATCGAAAGTCAAGATTTATATGATCGTTGGAATTCGTCTATTACCGCAGAGACTGCTGACAAAGATTATCGTAACAGCGCCAATACTTTTGGTTGGATCGTAGAAATTGACCCATTTGATAGTCGTTCAAACCCAGTAAAACGGACATCATTAGGTCGTTTTGCGCATGAGGATTGTCGTGCCAGTCGTTTAATCGAAGGCGAAAATTTGACTTTCTATATGGGTGATGATTCACGTGGCGAATACATTTATAAATTCGTATCGGATGCCAAATGGGACGCCAAAGATGTCAATGGCGGTTATCGCGCTGGTGATAAATATATGAACAGTGGCAAACTTTACGTAGCCCAGTTCAACAATGATGGTACGGGTAAATGGATTGAGTTGGCATATGGAAAAAATGGTTTAAATGATACCAACACGGTGTATCCATTTAAATCTCAAGCGGATGTCACAACATTTGCACGACTTGCTGGTGATGCCGTCAAAGCGACTAAAATGGATCGTCCAGAATGGGTTGCAGTGAATCCTGAAAATGGTGAGGTCTATGTCACGCTTACGAACAACTCAAATCGTGGTACAACACATGCTTTAGATGCCGCCAACCCGAGAAACTATAGTGATCCTGAAGGCGGTAAAGGCAACGTCAATGGTCATATTATCCGCTTCCATGAGAAAGATAATAAAACCACAGCAGAAAGCTTCACTTGGGATATTTATCTATTTGGCGCTGAAGCAAAAATGGCGAGCAACATTAACCTTTCTGCGTTGAATGATAATAATGATTTGTCTTCACCAGATGGCATGTGGTTTGACCCTCGTGGTGTTCTTTGGATTCAAACCGATGATGGTGCTTATACAGATACAACCAACTGTATGATGCTTGCCGCATTGCCAGGTAAAGTCGGTGATGGTACAAAAGCAATCACCTCAGCGGGGCAAGAAACCATTTTTGGCAAGCAAGTGACCGATGAGAATCTGCGTCGTTTCCTTACAGGTCCAAAACAATGTGAAATTACGGGTGTGACCATGACTCCGGACTACAAAGCGATTTTCATCAATGTTCAACATCCTGGTGAAGACTCACCAAGCTTTGATAAACCTTCAAGTCACTGGCCTGCATCACAAAAGGATGCGAATAATAAAGTTGCTCGTCCACGTTCAGCAACTGTCGTGATCACACGCAAAGATGGTGGTGTGATTGCAGGTTAAATAAGTATTATGCTTTTAAAGCCATGCAGATTTAGTTTTGCATGGCTTTTTATCTTTCAATATTACACTTAACTTCGACCAGTTCCCCCAAATGCTCACCTTGTTGCGTTTTTTCAATCCAGTCCAGCTCAGAGAGACCAATTCTTAAAAAATTTGAACAACGTGTGCCATAGACTGGACTTTGTATAAATGTTGAAGACAATAATGCTTCCATCTCTGCATTGATCCCTGTATTTGGAAGTAAATCTGGAATAACTTTGCGCTCATCCTCCAAAATATCCCAAACTGCATGCTGTAAATCTGATTCAAGAATAGAAGTGACTTGTAGCATAGGTAAAAATTCTTGGGTAAATCGTTTACGCAAATGCTTAGTTTTCTCCCAATCATCAGACATCAATCCATTGGAAACCACAAATACGCCTTGCGATAAAACTTGTGGGGCTTCACCACGATTACTCATATACACAGCTTGATGTTGATCACCTACAAATAGATTAAAACCCGCATAGTCTCGCTGCCGTTGTTCAAGTGCTTGGGCAAAACGGATAGGTGTTTGCTCAGATTCTAAAAAACTTTGAACCAAATCTCCGCGCGTGGTGGGATAAGTCTGTTTATCTGCTCCATCGCGATAATTGGTCACTATCGCCCATCGCCCCTGTGGAGTAACGCCCATCCATGTTCCACCCGACTGTAAATCTTGTCCTGCAATTATTCCGTGTTCTGACCACTGTTGTAATTGAGTACTCGGACGATGATAGAATTCATCGCGATTGGAGATCAAACATACAGGTAAGTCATCTAAAACCTGCCAAGCCAACGCCACAATACACATAAAGCACATTCCATGAAGTTTACACACTGAATGTACAACATTTTTAATATCTTTCAGCTAAAATCTGTGCAAAATAGAAAATCAAGGATTAGGAATGCTCACCTACCCGAATATTGACCCGGTTGCAATATCACTGGGTCCAGTCAAAGTTCATTGGTATGGACTCATGTACCTTTTGGCATTTTTATGTGCCTGGGGACTTGCCAACTATCGTGCCAAACAACGCGATCACTGGAATGCCGAAATGGTTTCCGATCTAGTGTTCTATGGTGCACTTGGTGTCGTCTTGGGTGGTCGGATTGGCTATGTCTTATTCTATGAGTTTGATAAATTCTTAGCAGACCCAATCTGGCTTTTTAAAGTTTGGACAGGCGGTATGAGTTTCCATGGCGGATTCCTTGGGGTAATGATTGCCATGCTGTTATGGTGTCATAAGTATAAAAAGACTTGGTTTGAAACACTTGATTTTATTGCACCTTGTGTACCAACAGGCTTAATGTTTGGTCGTATTGGTAATTTTATTGGTGGTGAATTGTATGGACGTCAAGTCTCTGATCCTAACTTTGCCTTAGGGATGATTTTTCCAACTGACCCATTGCATTTAGTTCGCCATCCTTCACAAATTTATCAAGCATTATGTGAAGGTTTATTGCTGTTCCTTATTCTTTGGTTCTACAGTGCCAAACCTCGTCCACGTTATGCAGTTTCTGCAATCTTCTTAATGGGTTATGGTTGTGCGCGTTTCTTTATGGAGTTTTTCCGCGAACCAGATGCAGATCAGGGCTATATCTTGTTTGGTTGGATGACCAAAGGTCAAATCCTTTCATTCCCTATGATTCTTATAGGCCTATGGATGATTTGGTATGCATATCAAAAGAAAATCTTTGATTGGGGACCACAAAAAAACACTTAAGCATTTCTGTTTAAGTTTTAAAAGGTGAAGCGATGCTTCACCTTTTTTATGCTAAATTAGAAAGGTCTAATTTTAATGAAATTACTATGCTTGAATTTTGGTTTGATCCTAAAGTCTCAATCACCAAGAAATTAATTTTCTTCATCTTATCCGCAATACTCAGTATTGGATTATATTGGTATCAACCTTTAACTATCGATAATATTTTGCTTTTTGCTGGCACAGGACTTATTTTTTTGATCTGTCGTTACTGTAAAATTCATTTTGCTGCGAAAAATCCAACTGGACTATTCTATCGTTTATTGACATGGATTCCCTTAGCTTTGCTCTTGGTCTTGATTTTCAAAAATATGAATCAGGGTGAAATTTTAATTCCAGGCGCACAAGGCATCGGCTTTATGGTTTTGGCAGTATGTATTTTTTCCCCGTTGTCGTTACTTAATAAAAATACACCACAGTAAGTATCTAAATAATGTTAGATTTTTGGTATTCCTCACGTTGTACACGTGAAATTAAATTAATCAGCTCAGTTTTGACCTGTGCAATCATTTATTATTGCGCTTCAATTGAAAAATTAAGCCCTATTTTCACAGTCGTGTGCTTATTATTGGGCGTATTGATTCATATTTTGTTCCAATTGCGCTTAAAACTTTCCACAACACCCCCATATGCTCAGGGATTTAAAATTCTTTTTTCTATTTTCCCAATTTTCGCTTTGTTGCTGATTTTGTTTTTATTGCCGCCATCACATAAATTATGGATATCAATTCAAGCGGTGGGTTTTACTGCATTGGGTCTATTTATTGTATCGATCTATCAAAATCGTGCTAAACGATTTGAATCAGATTGATCAAATCAAAAATACCCAATAAAAAAGCAAAGGAATGATTTCAAACTTGCTTCTGTATTGGGTATTTTGAGAAAAGTGGGCGAATCAACTAGGCTTCAAGACGATAATATTCATATGTCACATTGGGATCTTTATAAACATCATAACTACGTTGTCTGAAATCAGAAACCCATTGTGTACCTGTAAAGCCGGCTATATGCCCATAGCGATGACGGCTTGTACTGTTAATGATATAAATATCACCTTCTTGCGGATTATCAAAATCTGGGCGGATTTGTTTATAACCAATTTCTGTCAGAGTTGAACCCCAATCTGATGCTGCTACCGGATGATCAGAAAAACGGGCACCTGCTGACTCTAATGCAATCCGCACATATCTTGCACAACGATGTGCTGTAGTGCTTCGTGACATGCTAACGAGTTTTTCGGTGAATTTACCAATATCGATTAAACTTTCTTTCTTGAACGCTTCAGTTTGATTTTTTAAATTTTCAAAGGCTTTGCTTTTTAGGTATTCTTCTGGTCGAAAATTATTATTTTGATTTTCCGATCGAATCTGAATATGAACCGTGGGATTCACGTATTCATTCATATTAACATTGTGGTCGTAAATCATGTACTGTCCTCAAACTGCCCTTTTGAATTGATTCAAACCACCTTGTTTAAACCAATAACAACTTTTCACAAGCCATGAATACTAATCAGCAAATCTTAAAATGTAGACTTAAAACATGTAAAAAAATATGTAAGTGTTAATAAATCTCATTTGTGTGCTTTCAACTTACTGAAACTTTTGAGATTAGCTTAAAAACAGGCAAGGATTGTTTGATCAAAAAATAAGCACAAATAATTTTATTAGCCGTATTGGTAAAACTTTTTCTTAATTTAATCAATATATTAAACTGTCAATTTGGTCACATTTTTTGTTTTTTATTGGCACTAAAACTAAATCATTAACATCGCTATTTATCTCAAAGCTGATGCAAAACATCAGCTTGTTCGCTCACCAAAAAATACTTAATAACAATCCCAATTGTAAACAACTTTAGAAAAATCTCTCTTGGCGAGATCGTCGGGGTGGATAAAGAAATTCCCTACTCCCGAATCACCCCACATGATATCTATTTCACCTGCATCATCTGTATCAATTTGCAGTAATAGCACATAGTCTTGAATCGACTCATTGTATTCACGTGGATCAGTTTGAGTAAAAAATGGGTACCCACCTAAACGATGCCCACTCGCTGAAATGACTTCGGTATATTCATCACAGAACTCCTCCTCATCATCTCGGTCATAAGGATCAGTCACTTTTTCAGCAAAATCAAAGTTATTCATATCGATATAACTTTCAGATTTCTCAAACTGAATCGCGGCTTGACCTGCAATCGGGCTATAAATATCATCTCCATCAAAACTTGGAAAATTTGTTTGCAAATTTGCAGAATCATGTTCAATGCTGTCATGAAAGATGATTTTAAAACCATCTTGCTTTTGCTGATCATCAAAATCCATTCCATATAAGTCATCATGTGGATTGATAAAAAATTGCAAAATCCCAGATTGGGGATAAATATTATTTTCTGGTAATTCAGCAAAATTGATTTGCGCCAATAATTGTAAATTTTCGCCTTCTGAGCTTTGCGGATATTGCTGCACTAAAGGTAAATAAGGATGTCCGCCAACCTTACTCTGCCAAATTTCTAAATGCTCAGCAGGCAGTAATGATATTTCGATGCTGTCTTTTTTAGTTGCCGCAATTTGTTGTTTATACGCTTGTAAAGCTACTGGAAGTTCATTCAAATTTATACTCATTTTCAAATTCTCTAAATATTCGATTAAAGTCACAAACAGAAAAATATTCTTTGTTAAAAACAAAGCCAGATTAGTATAAACTCTGAGACTATTCGAAAGTATTACGAATGGGTAATGGTGCGACATAATCTGTCATTTGTACCATCCCCCCTTCCCAAATTGGAACTTCTATGAAAGCGTATTTAGACCTTCTACAACATATCCTAGACAATGGCGGTGACAAAGGTGATCGTACAGGTACAGGTACTCGTTCTGTATTCGGTCATCAAATGCGTTTTGACTTGTCTAAGGGCTTCCCTTTACTTACCACTAAAAAAGTTCATTTCCGCTCAATCGTGATTGAATTATTGTGGTTCTTAAAAGGTGACACCAATGTTCAATATCTAAAAGACAATAAAGTGTCGATTTGGGATGAATGGTCTACTGCGGAACAAACTGCCCGTTTTGGTCGTCCTGAAGGCGAACTTGGTCCTGTTTATGGTCATCAATGGCGTAATTTTGGGGCAACTCAAAAAGAAAATGGTTTATTTGAAAATGATGGTTTTGATCAGATCAGTTGGTTAATTAATGAAATTAAGACCAATCCAAACTCACGTCGCTTAATTGTATCAGGTTGGAATCCAAAAGAAGCAGGCAAAGTTGCTTTACCGCCATGTCACACTTTATTTCAGTTCTTCGTTCAAGATGGAAAACTGTCTTGCCAACTGTATCAACGTAGTGCTGATGTCTTCTTGGGTGTTCCTTTCAATATTGCCAGTTATGCATTACTGACTCATATGATTGCACAAGTTTGTGGTCTAGGCGTAGGAGACTTTGTTTGGACTGGTGGTGATACACATTTATATGTGAACCATTTTGAACAGGCAAAATTACAGTTGACCCGTGAACCTTTGCCATTATGTCAGCTTAAACTTAACCCTGCGATTCAAGATATTTTTGATTTCAAATTTGAAGATATTGAAATTGTGGGTTATGAATCCCATGCTGCAATTAAAGCTCCAGTTGCTGTGTAATTTTTAATAATCCAATTTGTGATTTTGCTCCCTCTTTCAAGGAGGAAAATCATAGAATGGATGACGAAGTGGATTGAGTATGACATTTAAAAATTTTGAAATTGTTCATGTGGTTGCCATGGATCAACAACACTGCATTGGTAAAGCAAATGATCTTCCTTGGCACATCTCGGCAGACCTAAAACATTTCAAAGAAATTACCCAAGGTGGCGTGGTTGTCATGGGGCGTAAAACACTTGAATCAATGGGACGCGCACTACCAAAGCGTGTAAATTGGGTCATTACACGTGATTCAGATTGGCAGTTTGAGGGTGTAAAAACGGCCAACAATATTGAATCTGCTTTGGAACAAGCCATTCCTGATGTTTTGGCTTCAGAAAAACCAACCAGCATCTTTATTATTGGTGGTGGTGAAATTTTCAAGCAAACGATTCATATTACAGATCGACTTGAATTGACTCATATTGATCTTGATGTTCAAGGTGATGCACATTATCCAGAAATTCCTCAAGAATTTAAGAAAGTCGCCAGCGAGTCACATGTTGACGACAAAACAGCTATTGCTTTTGAATTTGCAACATATAGAAAATAGCACTGAACTTTATTAATAAAAATAGCTGCTTATGGATAGCTTAAAAACGAAACCAATGCTAAACAGATTAGGAATGGGTTTACTCCATTCCTTATTTAGCTTATTTGTTTTCATGACGAGTATTTGGTTTTGTCTTGCCATTTGGATTCAACAACCTTTAGGTCAAATCTTTAGCTATTTTATTATTATCCTATGGGCGATTTTTGCGCTGAGCATTCTTGGAATTTATTTCAACAAGAATCTATTTACTCGAAAAATTGACAGTTTGATTTATTTGGTTGCATTTCTTCTGAGCTTGGTTTGGTATTTTAATATCCCCGCTAAACAAGACCGTGAATGGAGTCCTGAAGTTTCCAGAATTTTTAGCTATGAAAAGCAAGGTCAACTGGTCACAATTCATAATGTTCGAAATTTCGATTGGCGCACAGCCGATCAATATGATGAGCGATGGGAAACACGAACGTATAATTTAGATGATATTACAGGTGTAAATATCATCACCTCATATTGGATGGGACCACAAATTGCTCATACCTTAGTGAGTTTTAATTTTTCAAATCAACGACCTTTAGTCTTCTCAATCGAAATTCGTAAAGAAAAAAATGAAAGTTTTTCTGCGATAGGTGGTTTCTTTAGACAGTTTGAGCTAAGCCTCATTGCCGCAGATGAAAAAGATATTGTCTATACACGAAGCAATATCCGAGGTGAACAAGTTTATTTTTTCCCTGTTCGATTACCAAAGGCTGAAAGCCAAGCATTATTTGAAGAATACTTATCTAAATCTGCAGATTTAGCCAAGCATCCAAAATGGTATAACACCCTAACCAGCAACTGCACAACTTTGGTTTTTGATATGGTTCAAGCTATTTCAGCTCAAAAACTTCCAACAGACTATCGTTTAATTGCTTCTGGATATTTACCCAATTATTTGTACGATCTAGGTGCTCTAAATCATCAGTGGTCTATGCATGAATGGTACGAAAAAGCCCATGTGAATCCAAGAACTGATGAATATGCACATTTTAAATATCAAAATAGTGCTAATTTTTCTAAGGTTCTCCGTTTAGGCTTACCAGAAGAATATGCGAAATAATATGTAACGGTGTTTAAATTAATCCAGTGATATACTTCATTTCTATTGATATAAAATTATGACAAGATTAGGGAGAACACTCATGTTCAAAGCCATTATTGTAGCGACAATAATAACATCAACACTTTTTGCAACTGGATGTACCTCAACAACAAGTAGCACTCAGCAAGCACAAAACCTCAGTTTATTACAAAATAAAAATTGGACCCTCACACATATTGGTGCAACAGAATATAAGGCTGACCCAAGCTCACGTAATGCTCCCAGTATTCAATTCGGTTCAGATTTACGTGTAAGTGGCAGTGATGGCTGTAATCGCATCATGGGACAATATGCATTAAAAGGACAACATATTACGATCGGGCAATTGGCTTCGACCAAAATGCTTTGTCCAAGCAGCATGCAAATCGCCACACAATATACTGAAGCTTTAAGCAAAGTTCAGGGCTTTCAAGTCTATGACAAGACCTTAAAGTTAGTCGATCAATATGGTAATCGTGTTTTGCAATTTACGACACCTTAAGCTTTGAAAAGCTAATAACAGACATTGGCTAAAAGTTTAAGCTTTTAGCTTTAAATCAGTAATCAGTAATCAGTAATCAGTAAAAAAATAAAGACAATAATTTTACTACACACGCAAACGAATAATTCGACTTACAATAGTGCTGATTTAAAATTGAGAATATTTAAATGAAAGTTGTTGGTCTGATCTTAATCTCTTGCCTATTTTTATCTGCATGTAGTTCAATGAATGTAAGACCCACTGTTGGCGTGAGTATGGGTACATCCGTAAAATAAAAAACAGCGCAGAAGCGCTGTTTTTTTAAATTAATTCAGACTATTTATAATTTGAACAGCTAGAAATATCTGTTCCATAGGGACTAACACGATCAGGTCTATATTTACCATTTAAATTATCAACATCATCTTCCGCAACAGATGGCATAAAAGATAAAGCCGTTTTGTTATCTTTCGTTGATACAATTGTTGAAGCTGTTAAATTAACTCGTAACCAATTTGAATAGTTTCGATTGTACCTAATTCTGAATGCAAATTTACCTTGTGAATCAGTAACAAAGCTACCCTTTGTATTCAATATGGAGCCATCCGCTGCCAGGATAGAAATAGGATTTGGGAATTCTGTACTTGGACACTGAACATAAGTAACTACACGCTTAGCAACCTTATTTTCGTAAACTGTATAATCACGTGACCAATCAAGATAACTATACCAATCCCAAATTCCAGAACCATCTTGACCATAGGTATAATCACGCACCCACTTAAACTCACCTTTGTAAAAACTGTCTAAATCTAAAGAAATACTAATCTTTTGATTTGGAATAGGATTACCCGCCGTATCAACTACAGTCGCAGAAAAATCTTTATAATAATTGGTATCATCACCAACAATTTTTAAAATCTGTTCATTATGGGCAACTGTGATAAATGCGGATTGCATAGAAACTGTAAGTAATAAGTTTTCAGAATAAACTGGGGCTGGAGCAACAGCACTTTCAGTTGAAGCCTGAATTTCAACGCCCCCACCTAATGTTTGAGCAGAACCAGCAGTATAAATAACTGTAGCACGTCCCGCAGAATCGGTGATAGCAGATGGCTGAGAAATACGACCACTGAGCGAAGTATCTTTCAGAGTTTTAAAGTTAACTTTTATGTTTGGAATTGGTGTACCATTTTGATCCTTTACCAATGCAATAACTTTAGTATTAGCTCCTGGAGCCAAAACACTTGCCTCGGATTGAATTGAAATAGTTTTTGGAACGCCGGCACTCACTTGTTGTGAGATATAAATTACATTGTTGCCAAACTGTGCAGAAATTGTCGCGATAGCTGCAATTGCTCCATTTAGAACAGTTGTAGCATCACCAACCCACTGCCCATTTTCTTGACGAATATTTGTGATTGCAGCTGTTGGAGTTACAGTGCCATTTGTTGTCTCAAAGCTTACTGTCTTCCCTTGCAATTCAGTTTGTGTAAGAGCTGAAACCTTAACCGTAATATTCTTATTTACACCAACACCAACAGGATTACTATCTGAGACTGCTTGAATTACTTTATTGGCAATATTAGCAGTTAAAATAATACCACCTGAGGAAAGTAAATTTGAAACTGTTTGATTTTGTCCTTCTACCGCAATTTTAGCTATTAGCTCCAACTTTTGATTCGTCGAATTTCGAACAGTAACATACGGTATTTTGAAAATAGCATTTCCACTGACATCAGTCGGGATAGCTGAAAAAACCTCTTCACCCGATGCATTAACAAGTGAAGCTTTTGCACCAACCAATGCTTTTCCTGCAGCATCAACTGCAGTTACAGTAACAGTGCCAATTTGGTCTTGTTCAAGTAGACTAACATCAGAAGATATCGCTACAACTGTACCATTTACAGGTATTGTAAGTTCTTGTTTCACTTTTCCAGATGTAATAACGATGGTAATTGTTCGATTCATCTTAAAATTTAAATTTGAACTCGCTGACAGTACAACATTAGTTGTTACAATACCTTTGTCATCACTCGGTAAATTTCCCAGGGTGCTTAAGCTTGCACCAGAATTAGCAGCATCAACAATTTCAATTTTGACATTAGCCTTTGGAATAATTGCACCATTCTTATCTAATGTCCTAATTGTTAAAGTTAAACTATCATCAGTTCCAGCATTCAAACTTGCTTTACTTTGCCCTACAGACAAAAGTTCAGCTGAAGTCAGAGCTATTTCTGTGCCACCGCCATTATTACCATTATTTGAGCCGCTATTATTACCATCATAATAACCGCCACCGCCACCACAACTTGCTAACAAAATTGAAATTGCTATAGCACTTAACTTGCCAGTAACCTTCTTAGTGTCCATAATTTTACTCAACGTAAGAGTCCCCAAAAAATTGTTGTAGATTATTTTGAGTGCTATGTAACCATAGATATTTATATGTGTAAATACGCTATTTCAAAATGTTTTTTAATGTAATTTTTATTATTTAAAATCAGGTTTATACAATGTACGACATCATTATCATTGGTGCAGGAACAGCAGGCATCAGCGCATATAAAGAAGCAATTAAATATACCTCCAACCTATTGATAATTAACAAAGGACCTTGGGATACTACCTGTGTTCGAGTCGGATGCATGCCAAGTAAAGTTTTAATTTCAACAGCCAATCAAATGCATGATATTCAACACGCGGATGAAGTTGCCTTAAGTGTTCAATCAGAAATTAATACAGATCGAGTGATGAAACATGTCCAAAATTTACGTGATCGCTTTGCACGAGCAACACTGAAAGATGTAGAAAGCTGGGAAGAGAAACATAAAATTGATGGTGAAGCTAAGTTTATAAATGCCCATACAGTTGAGGTCAATGGTCAACAATATCAAGCAAAGTCATTTATTTTGGCTGTCGGTTCAACACCAACCTACGACAAAGATTGGAAAAAGAATATTGGGAATAAACTCATCACATCCGATGAAGTCTTTGAACTTAAAACGCTACCTAAATCAATTGCAGTAATTGGGAGTGGCGTAATTGCTATTGAATTAGCCCAAGCCATGCATCGTTTAGGCGTGAATACGACTATTTTTGCTAGAAGTAAAAAAGTTGGTGTATTGACCAGCCCAAGTTTACAAGCAATTGCGCAAACAACACTTTCAAAAGAGCTGGATATTAAATTCGAGATTTTACCCAACTCAATTGAAGACACAGAGCTTGGGGTTGCAGTTTCATTTATAGAAAATGATGAAACCAATACAATACAGGTAGATTATGTTTTAACGGCAACAGGTCGAAGTTCAAATTTATCAACTCTTGCGTTAGAAAATATAGATGCTTCATTTTCAGATTTAAAAAATCTACCTATTCATAAAAACTCAAAACAACTCGCTAATTTTCCAATATTTATTGTTGGAGATGCATTTACACAAACGCCATTACAACATGAAGCAGCGCATGAAGGGAGGAATGTTGTTTCAAGCTGTTTAAATTTCCCAAAAATTCAAGATTTAAATACGCTGGCACCGCTGGGTATTGTCTTCTGTAGCCCTGAAATGGGAATGGTCGGTCAAAATTATGCTGCACTGTCTAAATCAAATATAGAATTTATTACAGGATTCGTTTCTTATGAAAAACAAGGGCGAGCATTAGTTTTAGGAAAAAATAAAGGTGCAATTGAAGTTTATGTGGATAAAAAAACCAGAAAGTTGCTTGGTGCTGAGCTTTTTGTTGAATCTGCAGAACATATGGCACATTTACTGTCTTGGATGATCGCTGAAGATCTCACTATCGATGAAATATTAAGCAAGCCTTTCTATCACCCCACATTGGAAGAAGGCATAAGAACAGCTTTAAAACATGCAAGACGACAATTAAATTTGAGATAAAAATTCCTTTCAGTTAAAAGCTCTACCACAAGGTAGCGCTTTTATTTCTATTCTTAATTTCTTATCATTTCTATCTTTTTCTTTTCTTTATTATTTTCTTTTCTTTACGCATAAAAAAACACCCCCAACATTTTAGTTGAGGGTGTTTTAAGAATTAAAAGCTGGCGATGACTTACTCTCACATGGGTAACCCCACACTACCATCAGCGCTAAGAGGTTTCACTTCTGAGTTCGGGAAGGGATCAGGTGGTTCACTCTTGCTATTGTCGCCAGCAAACTGTTATGGACTTTTTCGGGTCTTATGGGTATGCCTTACTTTGTTCCAAATGAGTTTAACAGAAGAACATTTGAGTTGGTTATTGTAACTAGCTTTACAACTAAATCAAGTTTCTTTGATCTTTTATGAATCAAATGATGCTTCACATACAACTGCTTGGGTGTTGTATAGTCAAGCCTCACGAGCAATTAGTATTGGTCAGCTTCATGCGTCACCGCACTTCCACATCCAACCTATCAACGTCGTAGTCTTCAACGGCTCTTTAGAGGACATAAAGTCCTAGGGAAATCTTATCTTGAGGTAGGCTTCCCGCTTAGATGCTTTCAGCGGTTATCCCTTCCGAACATAGCTACCCGGCGATGCGACTGGCGTCACAACCGGTACACCAGAGGTTCGTCCACTCTGGTCCTCTCGTACTAGGAGCAGATCCTCTCAAATTTCCAACGCCCACGGTAGATAGGGACCGAACTGTCTCACGACGTTCTAAACCCAGCTCGCGTACCTCTTTAAATGGCGAACAGCCATACCCTTGGGACCTGCTTCAGCCCCAGGATGAGATGAGCCGACATCGAGGTGCCAAACACCGCCGTCGATATGAACTCTTGGGCGGTATCAGCCTGTTATCCCCAGAGTACCTTTTATCCGTTGAGCGATGGCCCTTCCATACAGAACCACCGGATCACTAAGACCTACTTTCGTACCTGCTCGACTTGTGGGTCTCGCAGTTAAGCGCGCTTTTGCCTTTATACTCTACGCGTGATTTCCGACCACGCTGAGCGCACCTTCGTACTCCTCCGTTACTCTTTAGGAGGAGACCGCCCCAGTCAAACTACCCACCAGACATGGTCCTCGTCCCGGATAACGGGACAGAGTTAGAACCTCAATATTACCAGGGTGGTATTTCAAGGATGGCTCCATAGCAACTGGCGTCGCTACTTCTAAGCCTCCCACCTATCCTACACAAGTAAGATCAAAGTTCAATGTCAAGCTGCAGTAAAGGTTCACGGGGTCTTTCCGTCTAGCCGCGGGTACACCGCATCTTCACGGCGATTTCGATTTCACTGAGCCTCTGCTGGAGACAGCGCCCCCATCATTATGCCATTCGTGCAGGTCGGAACTTACCCGACAAGGAATTTCGCTACCTTAGGACCGTTATAGTTACGGCCGCCGTTTACTGGGGCTTCGATCAAGAGCTTCGCTTACGCTAACCCCATCAATTAACCTTCCAGCACCGGGCAGGCATCACACCCTATACGTCCACTTTCGTGTTTGCAGAGTGCTATGTTTTTAATAAACAGTTGCAGGGGCCTGGTTTCTGTGGCTGCCAATAGCTCAAGGAGCAAGTCCTATCACCGTCAGCAGCGTACCTTCTCCCGAAGTTACGGTACCATTTTGCCTAGTTCCTTCAGCAGAGTTCTCTCAAGCGCTTTGGTCTACTCGACCTGACCACCTGTGTCGGTTTCGGGTACGATTCCTGTGTAACTGAAGCTTAGAGACTTTTCCTGGAAGCATAGTATCAGCCACTTCACGAGTAAACTCGCTTGCTATCAGTTCTCAGCATAGAGCACCCCGGATTTGCCTAAGATGCATGCCTACAACCTTCCACCTGGACAACCAACGCCAGGCTGACTTAACTTTCTCCGTCCTCTCATCGCATTACACAGAAGTATTGGAATATTAACCAATTTCCCATCGACTACGCCTCTCGGCCTCGCCTTAGGGGTCGACTCACCCAGCCCCGATTAACGTTGGACTGGAACCCTTGGTCTTTCAGCGAACGGGTTTTTCACCCGTTTTGTCGTTACTCACGTCAGCATTCGCACTTCTGATACCTCCAGCATGCTTCTCAACACACCTTCATCGGCTTACAGAACGCTCCCCTACCACGTATACAATGTATACATCCGCAGCTTCGGCATATAGTTTTAGCCCCGTTACATCTTCCGCGCAGGCCGACTCGACTAGTGAGCTATTACGCTTTCTTTAAAGGGTGGCTGCTTCTAAGCCAACCTCCTAGCTGTCTATGCCTTCCCACATCGTTTCCCACTTAACTATAATTTTGGGGCCTTAGCTGGCGGTCTGGATTGTTTTCCTCTTGACTACGGACGTTAGCACCCGCAGTCTGTCTCCCGGATAGTACTCATAGGTATTCGGAGTTTGCATCGGTTTGGTAAGTCGGGATGACCCCCTAGCCGAAACAGTGCTCTACCCCCTATGGTATTCGTCCGAGGCGCTACCTAAATAGCTTTCGGGGAGAACCAGCTATCACCGAGTTTGATTAGCCTTTCACCCCTATCCACAAGTCATCCCCTGGCTTTTCAACGACAGTGGGTTCGGTCCTCCAGTTAGTGTTACCCAACCTTCAACCTGCTCATGGATAGATCACCCGGTTTCGGGTCTATACCCAGCAACTAAACGCCCTATTAAGACTCGATTTCTCTACGGCTCCCCTATACGGTTAACCTTGCTACTGAATATAAGTCGCTGACCCATTATACAAAAGGTACGCAGTCACCGAACAAGTCGGCTCCCACTGCTTGTATGCATGCGGTTTCAGGATCTATTTCACTCCCCTCACAGGGGTTCTTTTCGCCTTTCCCTCACGGTACTGGTTCACTATCGGTCAGTCAGGAGTATTTAGCCTTGGAGGATGGTCCCCCCATATTCAGACAAGGTTTCACGTGCCTCGCCCTACTCGTCATCATTATATGTGCACTTTCGTGTACGGGACTATCACCCTCTACGGTAGCACTTCCCAGAGCTTTCCGCTAATACACATATAACTTAATGGGCTGATCCCCGTTCGCTCGCCGCTACTGAGGGAATCTCAATTGATTTCTTTTCCTAAGGGTACTGAGATGTTTCACTTCCCCTCGTTCGCCTCGCATGACTATGTATTCATCATGCGATACCTACCTTATGGTAAGTGGGTTTCCCCATTCAGAAATCTCCGGATCACAGGATATTTGCCGCCTCCCCGAAGCTTATCGCAGGCTATTACGTCTTTCATCGCCTCTGACTGCCAAGGCATCCACCACATGCACTTAATTACTTGACTATACAACCCCAAACAGTCGTTAATCCCTACAAGGAGGATCAACAATGTGGATTTAACCACTTCTATTTGTTGCTTGTGAACTTAATCACTGTACAGCTTCAATTTAATTCATATACCAAAACGCTTGATTCAGTTTTATCGCTAGTTCTCATTTCATTCCGCTTTAACAATTGCTTGTTAAGCTTCATAAAACGAGTTAAACAATTATTTCAACTCAAATATATTCTGTTAATGATTCACTACCGCCTCGTCAGCAAGTAGTTCACTGTGATAAATCACAGAAGTTAATAAACTCTATAAACTTCAGTTCATTAATTTCTATAATCAATCTTTTTTAATCAGGTAACTGCGTAGTAGTGGTGGAGACTAGGAGAGTCGAACTCCTGACCTCCTGCGTGCAAAGCAGGCGCTCTACCAACTAAGCCAAGTCCCCAGCTTAAGATCTTAATATATCTGCTCTTCTGTGTTCAGTAGACTTGGTGGGTCTGACAAGACTTGAACTTGTGACCCCACGCTTATCAAGCGTGTGCTCTAACCAACTGAGCTACAGACCCTCAGATACATCAATGAAGAACAACTTGTTGTGGATTCTTACCAATCGTCAATCTTTCGTTAAGGAGGTGATCCAGCCGCAGGTTCCCCTACGGCTACCTTGTTACGACTTCACCCCAGTCATCGGCCACACCGTGGTAAGCGTCCTCCTTACGGTTAGACTACCTACTTCTGGTGCAACAAACTCCCATGGTGTGACGGGCGGTGTGTACAAGGCCCGGGAACGTATTCACCGCGGCATTCTGATCCGCGATTACTAGCGATTCCGACTTCATGGAGTCGAGTTGCAGACTCCAATCCGGACTACGATCGGCTTTTTGAGATTAGCATCCTATCGCTAGGTAGCAACCCTTTGTACCGACCATTGTAGCACGTGTGTAGCCCTGGTCGTAAGGGCCATGATGACTTGACGTCGTCCCCGCCTTCCTCCAGTTTGTCACTGGCAGTATCCTTAAAGTTCCCATCCGAAATGCTGGCAAGTAAGGAAAAGGGTTGCGCTCGTTGCGGGACTTAACCCAACATCTCACGACACGAGCTGACGACAGCCATGCAGCACCTGTATGTAAGTTCCCGAAGGCACCAATCCATCTCTGGAAAGTTCTTACTATGTCAAGACCAGGTAAGGTTCTTCGCGTTGCATCGAATTAAACCACATGCTCCACCGCTTGTGCGGGCCCCCGTCAATTCATTTGAGTTTTAGTCTTGCGACCGTACTCCCCAGGCGGTCTACTTATCGCGTTAGCTGCGCCACTAAAGTCTCAAAGACCCCAACGGCTAGTAGACATCGTTTACGGCATGGACTACCAGGGTATCTAATCCTGTTTGCTCCCCATGCTTTCGTACCTCAGCGTCAGTATTAGGCCAGATGGCTGCCTTCGCCATCGGTATTCCTCCAGATCTCTACGCATTTCACCGCTACACCTGGAATTCTACCATCCTCTCCCATACTCTAGCTTCCCAGTATCGAATGCAATTCCCAAGTTAAGCTCGGGGATTTCACATCCGACTTAAAAAGCCGCCTACGCACGCTTTACGCCCAGTAAATCCGATTAACGCTCGCACCCTCTGTATTACCGCGGCTGCTGGCACAGAGTTAGCCGGTGCTTATTCTGCGAGTAACGTCCACTCATCTTGGGTATTAACCAAAAGAGCCTCCTCCTCGCTTAAAGTGCTTTACAACCATAAGGCCTTCTTCACACACGCGGCATGGCTGGATCAGGGTTCCCCCCATTGTCCAATATTCCCCACTGCTGCCTCCCGTAGGAGTCTGGGCCGTGTCTCAGTCCCAGTGTGGCGGATCATCCTCTCAGACCCGCTACAGATCGTCGCCTTGGTAGGCCTTTACCCCACCAACTAGCTAATCCGACTTAGGCTCATCTATTAACGCAAGGTCACAAGTGATCCCCTGCTTTCCCCCGTAGGGCGTATGCGGTATTAGCATCCCTTTCGAGATGTTGTCCCCCATTAATAGGCAGATTCCTAAGTATTACTCACCCGTCCGCCGCTAGGTCAATTACCGAAGCAATCTCCCCCGCTCGACTTGCATGTGTTAAGCCTGCCGCCAGCGTTCAATCTGAGCCATGATCAAACTCTTCAGTTAAAATCATTAGTGACTTAAGGTCACAATTCTGGCTCATCAATTACTGACAAATTCTCTCAAATAAACTTCGAGTAATTTAAACCAATCAATCAATGATAATATTTCGATCAATCAATCAGTAAAAATCCACACAAGTTGTTCTTCATATTCTCTTAATGATCTTCTTCATGCTTCGTCAGCATCAAGCTAGGTCGGCTATATTACTCTCTATCTCTAGAAAGTCAACTGTGATTTCAAATTATTTTTTAAACTTCCTTTCTAAAACCCAACTTAATCAATTCAACCAAGTCATTGTTTTATCAGAAGTTTTAATCTTCATCACCGCCGATGGATGTGCATTCTACAGCATTCCTCAACCAACACAACCCCTTTTTTTAATTATTTTTTGATTTTAGTGCTCAGTTGTATTTTTATTAATCATATTTTAAAATTTTTATTTAAATTTTGACCTATTTATATTTGAATTTTTTCTTTAAACTACTTCAAATGATTTTATCATTAAATAAATTAAGTAAAATATGGCCCTTCTTATAAATAGAAAAACATTCTGTTTAGGAATTTTGCTCTTGTGCTGCAATTATTCCTGGGCCAACTCGTCACATAATATTTTTGTGATGACCTTATCCATTTTGAGTTATGCAAAGTGGAATACACCCTCACCTGAATTATGTGTTGCAGACAATCCAAATTATGCTACTCAATTTTCTAATTACGCAAAATCCAACAAATCATCTTTTAGTGTAAATGCTATTCATGCAACAGATTTAAAAAGTCGTCACTGCGATGCAGTATTCTTTTCGAATATCACCGCGCAAGCTGAGCAGACATTAATAGATAAATCATTGAACTCCACAATTTTATCATTTAGCTCAAATAATGCTGAGTGTGAAATAGGAAGTGTTTTTTGCCTCTCTACCAACAAAACAGGGAATACTATTTTTAAAGTTAATTTAGATAGCTTAGCTCGATCTAAAATACATGTTGATCCGCGTGTTTTGTTACTCGCAAAAAATTCGGATTAAAATCATGATCAATAAGTTTTTTAAATCGAGCTCTTTGCAAACGCTTTTTCGTAAATCACAATTTACAACTTTTGCAATCACGCTATTTATTTGCACATCAACTTTTGTCACGATTTCAGTCTTTACAGTTGAGTCTTATGCAAAACAAAATTTACTATTAATCAGTCGTACAGTTTCTGAACGTGTGCAACCAGCACTCGTATTCTCAGACAAAATCGCGATTTCACAAATTATCAATGAATATACTTTCCAGCATTCTGTACGTCTTATTGAGGTATACGATGCGCAAGGACAAAAGGTTGCACAAAGTTTAAAAAATATTGAACACTATTCTTATATTCAAAATATTTTTGATCATATTTTTTTAAAAGAAGCAATTAAATTGAATGTGCAACACCAAGGACAATTTGTTGGACAAGTTGTTTTATATGGTAGCTCGAATGAAATTTTAATGTTTATCTTTAAAATTTTTCTAGGTCTAGCATTTGGAATGCTGTTTATGGTTTTTGCGGTATGGTGGTCTGTTAATCTCACCTACCGTCATATCATGGGCTCATTTTCTCCAATTATCCAAATCGCGCAACTTTTAAGAAATCAAAAAGCTTATAACTTAAGATTCCCTAAAAGTGATGTTAAAGAGTTCCAAGAGTTAAATAGTGTTTTTAACCAACTCCTTGATGAAATCCAGTCTTGGCATACACATCTTCAAAATGAAAATAGCGAGCTTTCATATCAAGTTCAACATGATCACTTAACACAACTGCCAAACCGTAGTTATTTTTATCAAGTGCTCTGTAGTTTATTTGATGATGCTCATCAACGCCAAAATTTAGCATTACTGTTTATTGATAATAATAATTTTAAAGCCATTAACGATCAGTATGGACACTTGGTTGGTGATGAAGTGTTAAAAGAGATGGCGGTTCGTTTAAGACGTCATATTCGTCAAGATGACTTCGTTGCACGTCTTGCCGGTGATGAATTTGCAATAATTTTACGTTCAATTTCTAAAATTGAGCATTTAATTTCTATTGCAGAAAATCTCATTAAATGTTGTGAAGATCCTTTAATTTACAAAGGACAAGAGATTTATTTTAGTTTCAGTCTAGGCATTGCTATTTCAAGTAAAGCCTCTAGTCCAGAAGACTTAATTTCTCAAGCAGATCAAGCTATGTATAAAGCAAAATCGCTACAACACCATTGGTTCATTTATCATTCTTAATGTTTAGAGGATTGTTATGATTGCAAAAAATATACGTCTTTCTATTCTTGCTTTCGTTTGCTTAGCTCTCACAGGCTGTATGAACCTGGGTGGTCTAAGCTATAAGCAAGCACGCGTACTCAAGAAAGAAGGTTTCGTATTGACGGATGAAGGTTGGAGCTTAGGCTTACCTGAACGCTTGTTGTTTGGTTTTAATGAATCCAATATTCAGCCAGAACATCAAGTTGAGTTGATTCGTTTAGCGAAACAACTCAATAAATATCACTTAGATAAACTAAAAATTGTAGGTCATACTGATAATGTCGGTAATCCTGAATACAATTTAAAGTTGTCCAAAGAACGTGCTCAAAATGTCTCTGATATTTTTATTGCAGAAAAATTTAATCCTGCAAATATTCAAATCATTGGTAAGGGATCTGATCAACCTCTTAAATCCAATGATACTGAAGAGCATAAGGCTGAAAATCGTCGCGTAGCTGTGATTATTATTCCTTAATCATTTTCTTTTATTCAAAATAGATCTCAATAGAGGTCTATTTTTTGTCTTCATTTTTTATATGGATTGAAGCAATACAAATTTCAGGCATAAAAAAACCGCTTCAAAGCGGATAATTTATATTTAAGCTTTAACTTAAATGGTCGGAGCAGTAGGATTCGAACCTACGACCCCCTGGTCCCAAACCAGGTGCACTACCAGGCTGTGCTATGCTCCGAATTTACAACAAACTTAAGGAATTGGGGTGAATGATGGGGCTCGAACCCACGACAACCGGAATCACAATCCGGGGCTCTACCAACTGAGCTACATCCACCGTCACATTAAGTTTTAGGCTCTATAATATCAAGCAACATATGGTGCGCCTGACAGGATTCGAACCTGTGACCATCCGCTTAGAAGGCGGATGCTCTATCCAACTGAGCTACAGGCGCATGACCAATGATACTGATATCACCGTTACCTTGCCTTGAAGAATTGGTCGGAGCAGTAGGATTCGAACCTACGACCCCCTGGTCCCAAACCAGGTGCACTACCAGGCTGTGCTATGCTCCGTTCATCTCAGCTTTAGTGTATCGCACATCGTGCGGTACGGTGTGCATTCTAGGCGTGACGCCACAAGACGTCAACACCTATCTTGAAAAAAAGTTAAAAAAACAAGTCAAATGTATATTAATCAAGCATTTCAGGTGTTTTTTATACAATTTTTAACGTTTCAATTGCGCACTGAAGTTCAACATACGATCTAATGGCAATTTTGCACGCTCTGCTAAGGCTGGATCAACAAATATTTCTTGATCAGCATTTTGTAAAACTGCCAAGATTCCATCGAGTTCATTCATTGCCATCCAAGGACAATGTGCACAAGAACGACATGTCGCTCCTTCACCTGCTGTTGGTGCTTCAATTAATGTTTTATGAGGTACAGCTTGTTGCATTTTATAGAAAATGCCACGATCTGTAGCCACAATCAAGGTATCTTGCGGTAGTGTCTGCGCTGCTTTAATTAATTGTGAAGTACTGCCTACAGCATCTGCAATATCAATCACCGACTCAGGTGACTCAGGATGCACCAAAACAGCAGCATTTGGATACAAGGCTTTCATCTTTTCGATACCACGCGCACGGAACTCCTCATGCACGATACAAGCACCATCCCACAACAACATATCAGCGCCCGTTTTCTTTTGAATATAGCGTCCTAAATGTTGATCTGGTGCCCAAATAATTTTTTCACCCAGACTGTCTAAATGCTCAATAATTTCAACAGCACAACTTGAAGTCACAACCCAATCTGCACGCGCTTTAACTGCTGCCGATGTGTTGGCATAAACCACAACCGTGTGCTCAGGATGTGCATCACAAAATGCTGTGAACTCATCTACTGGGCAACCTAAATCCAGTGAACAAGTCGCTTCTAGTGTTGGCATTAATACTCTTTTTTCAGGGGAAAGAATCTTTGAAGTTTCTCCCATAAATTTAACACCAGCGACAACCAGTGTGGATGCCTCATGATCTCGACCAAAGCGTGCCATTTCTAAAGAGTCTGAAACACATCCCCCAGTCGCTTCTGCAAGTTCTTGCACTTCCGGATCACAGTAATAATGCGCCACTAAAACGGCATTTTGCTTTTCCAGTTCAGCCTTGATTTGATCAAACTTTTGTTGTTTCAGCTCTGGACTTAAACGATTGTCCTTTGGCTCACCCAAACGATCTAAATGCGCTTGCACAATCGATTTTGCTTCGTTGGCAATTAAATTATTCGCATCATTCATAAGAGGTCTTCTCATCCCTTGTCGCTGGCATCATGCTAGCGGTATACCTGTGTGAATTTATTGTACTTTTTACTGCACATAAATTCACCTCGAAAAATGTTTTGTTATAAAAAAGCCTCACGAATGAGGCTCAATTCAAATATCAATGTTTAAGAGCGATAGTCTGCATTAATTTTTACATAGTCATAGGATAAATCACAGGTATAGACGGTATCTTTGGCTGGTCCTCGCCCAAGATCTACACGAATAGTCATCTCAGTTTGTGACATCACACGCGCGCCTGCTTCTTCAGTATAATCTTCTGCAGCACCACCATCTTTACAAATCTGTACGTCATCCAACCAAACTTGAATTTTTTCAACATCTAGATCTTTCACACCTGCATAACCAATTGCTGCAAGGATACGTCCCCAGTTTGGATCAGATGCAAAAATTGCCGTTTTTACAAGTGGTGAATGCGCAATACTATATGCAATATCACAGCACTCTTGTGTATTATGACCACCTTCAACTGCCACAGTAATAAATTTGGTTGCTCCCTCGCCATCACGAATGATCAGTTGCGCCAAACGCTTCATTACACGGGATAAAACCTCAAGCACTACCGTATAGCGGACATCATCTTCTGTAGTGATTTCTACACCACCAGCACATCCGGTTGCTGCAAAGATACATGAATCATTGGTTGATGTATCACCATCCACCGTAATACGGTTAAATGATTGGTCTGCACTAACTTTCAGCATCTTTTGTACAAGTGTTCGTGCAATAGGCATATCTGTTGCTACAAAACTCAACATGGTTGCCATATTGGGACGAATCATACCTGCACCTTTAGAAATGCCGGTCATGGTATAAGTAATACCATCCAGCTCAAATTGCTCTGAAGCGCCTTTAGGTGTGGTATCCGTGGTCATGATTCCAGTTGCGGCATCACTCCATGCATCGTCACGCAAACTTGCTAAAGCAGGTTGTAATCCTTGAGTTAAACGCTCAATTGGTAATTGTTCACCAATAACACCTGTAGAAAATGGCAGGACTTCAAAAGCCTCTACTTGCGCCAATTCAGCAAGCTTTAAGCAGGTCAATTGAGCATTTTGCATACCTAATTTTCCCGTACCCGCATTGGCATTCCCGGTATTAATCACCAGGTAACGAGGATTCGCCTGTGCCAAATGCGCTTTAGAGACATGAACAGGTGCTGCACAAAATGCATTTTGGGTAAATACCCCAGCAACATTGGTACCTTTTGAAAATTCAAAAATAACTAAATCTCGTCGATTAGGATAACGGACATACGCCTCAGCAGAGCCAATTTTTACACCTTGCACCACATGCATATGTGGCATAGACACGTCACCAACAGCCATTTTTAAATGTCCATATGAGTTAAATAAGAACAACAGCTTATTAGAATTCTTGCTAAAAATCGAGCTTATTAAAAAGCTTATTTATTTTTACTATAAGAAATGTTTATTCATCTGAATATAAAATAAAAAAGCCAGTAAATTTACTGGCTTCATACTTTCTATCGCTTGTTATTGTTGCGCTGGAGCTGTGGTATCCACAGCCAATAACGCTTGTTTCACTTTTTCTTGACTAGATGCTGAAAGTGCTGGATTTGATGCAACAACTCGATTTACTGTCGCAGGTGTCACTGCCGCAATTGCTGCTGTTTTGAGAATAATTGGACGTCCACCCGTATTCCCCAAAGTATAACGAATACCTGTACGTGGGCTAATCACTGTGGTTGTTTCGTTTTTAACTTCTGCTTGCGCTGTTACCGCACCTGTCGCTGCTTGTACTTTTTCTACAGTGGTGGTTTGTGGTGCTGTATCTGCAAATGCCAATACTGGAAGGGCTAAAGTTGCAACAAATAAAGGTTGTAATAGTTTTTTCATTGTCTTTCCGAATATCTATTCAATTGAGCAACTTAATACCATTTTATTATATTTCCTGCAATCAAAATTAACTCACCGTAATAACTTGTAAAAAAAGCAGAACAATTGTTCTGCTTTTTTATTGAATTTTCAGTCGGTTTAATTAATTTTACCGTGGCACTGCTTATATTTCAGTCCAGAACCACATGGGCATGGTGCATTGCGACTTTCTGGTGGCTCAACCACATCGTCATTTGCAAATTGTGCATCAACGATATCATTGGTCACATTACCACTTAAACCATCTACTTCATCATGAGCAAAGTTCAAGCGCATTGCATCTGCTTGTGCTTGTTGTTGAGCTTCCATTTCAGCAAGCTCTTCAGGTGTTGGAATATGAACACGAGAAATATCAGTCACCACATCTGACTTAATTACACCTAACATATTAACGAATAAGTTAAATGCTTCTTTCTTGTATTCTTGCTCAGGATTCTTTTGTGCATAACCACGTAAGTGAATGCCTTGACGTAGATAATCCATCGCAGCCAAATGATCCTTCCAATGACGATCTAATGAACCCAACATGAAGTGACGTTCTAAAGTCGCTGCTGTTTCAGCACCCATTTGCTCACGACGACCACGATAACGTTCAACAATCTCATCAGAAATACGCTCAACCAAAGCTTCTTCATCAAGACGGCGGTCTTCTTCCAACCAACGATTAACAGGAAGATCAATCCCTAAATCTTCTTTTAAAGCATTTTCCAGACCATCAATATCCCATTGATCATGGATGGATTCTGGTGGAATATAAGTCTCAATCAAACCTTTTACAACTTCGCGATGCATTTCTTCAATATAATCTTGAAGTGAGCTCTCTTCTAAAATCTCATCTCGTTGAGAGTAAATAATCTTACGTTGCTCATTATTGACGTCATCATATTTCAATAAATTTTTACGAATATCAAAGTTTCGTGCTTCAACTTTACGTTGCGCATTTTCAATCGAACGAGAAACCATCTTATGTTCAATAGCTTCGTTTTCTTGTAAACCCATTGCACGCATCATTGCAACAACACGATCACCTGCGAAAATACGCATCAAATCATCTTCTAAAGACAAGAAGAAACGTGAAACACCAGGGTCACCTTGGCGACCAGAACGACCACGCAATTGATTATCAATACGACGAGATTCATGACGTTCAGAACCGATGATATGTAAACCACCTGAACTCAACACCATTTCATTATTGTGTTCCCATTCTGCTTTTAGACGTGCTTCATCTTCAGCAGTAGGTTGTTCAATTTTGGCTAATTTAGCTTTCCAGTTACCACCAAGCAAAATATCTGTACCACGACCTGCCATGTTTGTCGCAATCGTAACAGCACGTGGTGAACCTGCTTGTGCAATAATATCAGCTTCACGTTCATGCTGTTTAGCATTCAGCACTTCATGCGCAATGCCCGCTTCTTTAAGCTTATCCGATAAAATTTCAGAAGCTTCAATCGTTGCAGTACCGATCAGGATTGGAGCAACACCAGCTTCATGGATTTTTTGAATCTCTTCAATAATCGCGTTGTATTTACCATTACGGTTTAAATAAATTAAATCGTTCTGGTCATTACGAATCATTGGACGATGCGTTGGAATAAGTACAACATCCAAGCCATAAATTTCTTTCATTTCCGCAGCTTCAGTATCAGCAGTACCTGTCATACCTGAAAGCTTTTTGTATAAACGGAAATAGTTCTGGAATGTTGTTGTCGCTAAAGTTTGGTTTTCAGGTTGAACATCTAAGCCTTCTTTTGCTTCAACTGCTTGATGTAGACCTTCTGACCAGCGACGTCCCGGCATGGTACGACCTGTATTTTCATCGACAATAATCACTTCACCATCATGGATGATGTAATGAACATTACGTTGATACAAGAAATGCGCGCGAATTGCTGCTGAAACATGATGAACAAGGTTAAGATTTGATGGTGAATACAAGCTTTCGCCTTCAGCCAACAAACCCATTTTGATCAATTCATCTTCAACAGTTTCATAACCGACTTCAGTCATTTCCACTTGGCGTTGTTTTTCATCAATCCAGAAATGCCCACCATCTGCAACTTTTTCTTCTTTCTGTGCATGAAGCTTAGGTGGAATACTATTGATTGCGACATACAATTGTGATGAGTCATCACTTTGACCAGAAATAATCAACGGAGTACGTGCTTCATCAATCAAGATCGAATCGACCTCATCGATAATCGCATAAACCAAACCACGTTGCTTTTTCTCTGCCATAGAGAAAACCATGTTATCGCGAAGATAATCGAAACCAAATTCGTTATTGGTACCATAAGTAATATCTGAACGATAAGCTTCAGCTTTTTCGATTGGTGATTGCATTGAATAAATCACGCCAACCGTTAAACCTAAGAACTCATAAAGCGGACGGTTTAATTCAGCATCACGTTGTGCCAAATAATCGTTAACCGTAATCACATGAACGCCTTGCTCACTTATTGCATTGAGATAAACAGCCAAAGTTCCCATCAGGGTTTTACCTTCACCTGTACGCATCTCAGCAATTTTACCTTCGTGCAAAGTAATACCACCAATGAGCTGCACATCATAATGACGCATACCCATAACACGCTTTGCTGCTTCACGACATACAGCAAATGCTTCTGGCATTAATTTATCTAGGCTTTCACCATTCTTATATCTTTGTTTGAATTCTTCAGTTTTTGCAGATAAGTCTGCATCGCTGAGTGCAGATATCGTCGGCTCGAGCGCATTGATCTTATCGACAATTTTACGCATACGTTTTAGTTCGCGCTCGTTTTTAGTACCGAAGATTCCTCCGATCAGACTTGCCAACATATAAACTCTCTAAATCTTGTGAAATAAATTTTTCTCAGACGATATTATGGTGTTAGAAATTTGAAGTACAAGGGTTTTGCACAAATCCAATCAAAAAAATCTGACGACCAGTTGGGTACGCATGAGTTAAAGCGCCTTAATGTAGCAAATTTAACCGATATTTACAGCGAGGTCGTGCGCAATTCTGTGTTTTTTTCACATCAACACACCAACATATCTGTTTTTTTCATAAAGAAATAAAAAAACACTATTTTTAATTATAAAAAAACTGCGCAATAGTATTTTGGACGAGCTAAATAACAGATGATTTTTTAATTTTGAGGTTTTTATCATGACGCTACGATTAGGTGACATTGCACCAGATTTCACCCAAGAATCCAGTGAGGGACCCATTCACTTCTATGATTATTTGGGCGACAGCTGGGGAATTCTGTTTTCGCACCCTGCAGACTACACACCTGTATGTACCACTGAACTTGGCTATACTGCAAAGTTAAAAAGTGAATTTGAAAAACGTGGCGTAAAAGCTATTGCCCTTTCAGTAGATGATGTTGAATCACACCGCGGATGGATTAACGACATCAACGAAACACAAAATACTCAGGTGAACTTTCCGATACTTGCAGACAAAGATCGTAAAGTTTCAACGCTTTATGATTTTATCCATCCTAATGCCAGTGAAACTTTAACTGTTCGCTCCTTAATTATTATTGATCCCAATAAAAAAGTACGCCTCATTATTACTTACCCAGCGTCAACTGGACGTAATTTTCATGAAATTTTGCGGGTGATTGACTCATTACAACTCACAGACAACTATAAAGTAGCAACACCTGCCAACTGGCAAGATGGTGAGGATGTTGTCATTGTGCCTTCACTCAAAGATGAAGCGGAGTTGAAAGAGCGCTTCCCAAAAGGCTATACGGCGGTTAAACCTTATTTACGTCTTACACCACAACCGAACAAATAAAATAACCAGCAACTACGTCATTTATTTAAACTAACTACTCTTTCAAAAGATCACATTTTATATGTGATCTTTTTTATGCCATTTCTCTATTCAAGTCCAAGACACTCCTCGTTAAAACCAGACTGAGTCTAAAATCAAAAAAAGGCACAGAAGTGCCTTTAATTCTATCTGTAGCACTTAAGCTGGAATACGCAAAACTTGTCCAGGAAAAATATCATCTGCATTTTTCAGTAATGGGCGGTTTGCTTCAAAAATTTTATTGTATTGATTTGGATCACCATAAAATTCTTTTGAAATTTTTGACAAATTATCACCTGACTTCACCGTATAGAATTTACTTTCTGGCTCTGGTGTAGCAACAGTCATTTGATCATCCACTTGAGCAACATGATCAACATTACCAATCGCAAGAACAATTTTCTCTTTATCTGCTTGGCTGTGTACTTGTCCACGAACAGTAGCTAAGTCTGTTTGAGAATTATAACTCACCGATAAACCGTCAATAGACAGACCTAAACTCTTCACGAGTCCAAGGAGTTTGTTCGCAACTTCTTGTGCAGAAGGTTCTGCTGGTGTTGCTGGTGCAGCTTGTGGCTCAGCAGGCGCTGTATTTTTTTTACCGATACCTTTTACGAAATCAAAAAGACCCATTTATGTTCTCCATATTTTATTTGGAACTTGTTTTTACTGTGAACTTTTATAAAAAATTATAAACTCTATTTTTATAGCGAAAAAACACAGCGAAATGCGTAGTCATTAGTGACAGAAAAGTAACCGTATGTAACCACTATTTTTTTGATTTTAGAATTATTTCAGCATGATCAAATATTTTGTTTAGGTGATTAAGCTTGATTTCATCTTTAAAAATATCCAGCAATAAAAAAACCACCTTTACGGTGGTTTTTACGCATAACAACGACGTGTTATACAATCAACACATTAACCAAGTTTTTTAGTTACATAGTCGATTGCTGATTGAACAGTCGTGATTTCGTTAGAATCTTCATCAGGGATAGTGATGTCGAAGTCATTTTCGAAAGACATAACAAGTTCTACTAGGTCTAAAGAATCCGCACCCAAATCATCCATGAAAGATGCTTCGTTTTTGATTTCTTCAGCTTTAATACCTAATTGTTCTGCAACAGCTTGTTTAATGCGTTGTTCGATATCGCTCACAGGAATTCTCCTCATTGCTTGTGGCGGCTTTTAATTGCCTGATAGTTTAATTGAATATTTACTTTTTTCAAAGTTTATACATCGCATTACGCCATGTATAAACCACCATTTACGTGTAATACTGTGCCTGTAATGTAACTAGCTTTGTCAGAAGCCAAGAAACTCACAGCATCCGCAATGTCTTGTGGTTGACCAAAGCGGTTTAAGGCAACTTGATCACTCATTTTTTTACGAATGTCTTCGCTTAACTGCTCAGTCATTTCAGTCGCAATAAAACCTGGAGCAATGCAGTTCACTGTAATTTGACGGCTACCCATCTCTTTTGCAAGGCTACGGCTAAACGCTTCAATACCTGCTTTTGCCGCTGAATAATTGGCTTGACCTGGGTTAGCAAAATGAGCAACCACAGAACTAATATTAATAATACGTCCAAAGCGAGCTTTGGTCATACCTTTCAATACACGTTTAGACAAACGGAAAACAGCCTTGAGATGAATGTTGAGAATATCGTCCCAATCATCTTCAGACATACGCAATAATAAATTATCTTTGGTAATCCCTGCGTTATTGACCAATATCATCACTGAACCATATTTTTGTTCAATGTCAGATACCAATGCATCAATGGCTGTACCGTCGCGTACATCAAGTACTGCGCCTACACCTTGCTCTGCAAAAGTCACAGAAAGTTTTTCTGCACCTGCTTCAGATGTTGCTGTACCGACAACAAAATAACCATCTTGAATTAATTGTTGAGCGATGGCAGCACCAATTCCTCTGCTTGCGCCTGTCACTAATGCAACTTTACGTTCTTGTGTCATGCAATTTTCCCTTCAGCCACTAAGATAGCATTCAGTGCATCTTCCATACGTGCTTGCGTATCAAGTGGAAATGCTTTTTCAATATTAGGTAAACGTTTTGCCAAATTTGCCAGTACATTACCAGGTCCGCACTCTGCAACATACTGGATACCTTGATCTTGTATGAATTGCATAGTTTTGGTCCACTGTACAGATTGGTACAATTGCGCTGTTAACGCCTGACGTAACTGTGTGGTATCTGTGGCAATTTCAGCATTGACATTTTGTATTACAGGAATACTTGGAAGCTCAATGGCAGTTTGTTCCAAAGCTTCTGCAAACCGTTCAGCAGCAGGTTTCATCAACGAACAATGAGATGGTACGGATACTGGTAAAGCAATCGCTTTGCCACCATTCTCTTTTGCCGCAACCATAACCGCTTCAACCAGCGTCTTATCCCCTGCAATTACAACTTGACCTTGTGCATTATAGTTTGCCGCTTCAACTGAGCCACGCCCTTGCACATTGGCTTGTTCACACAGTTCAATGACTTTTGCATCCTCCAAACCGAGAATCGCAGCCATTGCACCTTGCCCTTGAGGTACTGCAGATTGCATCAACTGACCACGTAGATTGACCAATTTAACTGCATCAGCCAATGTCATTGCATTTGCAGCAACCAAGGCGCTGTACTCACCTAATGAATGACCTGCAAGATACTTTGGTGCAACACCACCAAGATCCAACCATACACGCCAAAGTGCAATACTGGCTGTTAACAGTACAGGTTGAGTGTTTTCAGTTTGATCTAAACCCTCACCACTTTGCGCAATGTGCCATAAATCAAAACCAATGGCATCTGAAGCTTCAGCAAAGGTTTCTTGTACACCACTAAACTGTTCTGCAAGTTCAGCAAGCATACCTACTTTTTGTGACCCTTGACCTGGAAACAAAAATGCAGTTTTTGTTGCTTGAGCTGCTTGTTCGAGTCGTTTGGCAGACATATAAAAAGTCCCTTATTTAATCTTGATCGTTTCCGATGCGGCAATTTTACAGAAAAAAAAAATTTATTTAATTGCGAAATACAACAAAAAATACGCATATACAAAACAAAAAAAGGGAGCTTTCGCTCCCATTTTTTCACTAAGCTTACGCCTAATGCGTCAACAATTATTCAGCATCAGCTGCTTTAGCGAATAATTGACGACCACGGTAGAAACCATCTTTAGTCACGTGGTGACGACGGTGAGTTTCACCTGAAGTTTGGTCTACAGTTAATGCATTCTCGGTTAAAGCGTCATGTGAACGGCGCATGTCACGGCGAGAGCGACTTTTACGGTTTTGCTGAACGGCCATGATGGCTCCTTACAAATCGAAAAAATGGATCAGAACAAATTCGGTTGTCTTAACTTAACAGTATAACACAAAATTTAGTTAAGTTTACCCTTCAAACTTGCCAAAACATCAAACGGGTTATCCCGTTTTTCTTCAACAATGTCCTGAACGGCTGGCTGATGCTTATGTTCACAAGCGTCATGCTTAGGAGACAAAGGCATCAACAATAACAATTCATCTTCTAAAAGCGCGAGTAAATCAACAGTTGCAGGAGTATTGGTTAAATAATCTCCCTTGGTTGTTGCTTCACTTTCACCTAATACGATGAAATCAGCATCCTCATCCAAGCGCTCTATCAGTGACTCATCATCTATTAAAGCCAAATGGAAATCAGAAACCAGAGGAATTTCAACAGAATCCAGACAACGCTGACATTCCATTGGAACTTTGGTATCTACATGACCATCCAACCATACGATACGATGATACGCATCCATTGATAGCTTACAGTCTATATTGATCAATTGATCATCAATTGATCCAACAGCTTCACGGGAAATACGAACAAAGCGAGACAATGGCAGTGTACCTGACCATGTAAAGCCTTGTTCAGCCCATTTAAACGGCTCTATCTGTGCCGGAAAGGTATTTGCTGACATAATTAAGGCGGCAATTCTACAAATTCATAGGTACTCTGTCAAAGATTAAGATACAATTTTGTACTTATTTAGACAGATCTCTTGAGTAATACAAGCCATGCATCAGTTGCAGCCGCAACCTGAAGTCACTACTTCATTACAATTTAACACCCGCTTAACCTCTGAAAACACATTGGAAGTGACCGATGTGCAACGCTCCCAATGGGAGAATTTGCAAACAGAAGCTCAGCAAGTAGATTGGCTTATCTTACACTTTAATCGTTGGTTTTCCCACCTAAATGTAATACTTGTTCGTGGCGATTTTGAACCTGAATATTTTCCTGCAACAAAAGATCAGCCTGCACGTATTCAATTTGCACATGGATTTTTTAATAGTGCTTTACATGAAATTAGTCATTGGACCATTGCAGGTGAACAACGTCGATTGTTACCTGATTTAGGCTATTGGTATGCGCCAGACGGACGTACAGCTGAACAACAAGCATTGTTTGAACAAGTCGAAATCAAACCTCAAGCCATAGAATGGTTATTTTCTAAAGCATTTGGACGAAAATTTCGAGTCTCACTGGATAATCTCACTGGTGAAGGGGGTGATGGTGCTAGATTTAAAGATCATGTTTATGCTCAGGTACAACACTTTTTTTCAGGTGAAACTAAACTTCCTCGCGATGCAAAACACTTTATTGAATGTATTTGTGCATACACTCGAGGTGGCAAAACATTACAAAGCACTGAGTTCAACCGAAATGATTTAGATGGTTAATCAAAATAAGTTAACTCAAACATCTTTACCAACTCATTTCGCCATCTTGATTCTATGGCTGGCGATATAATTGCAATCAGAGTCCACTCATTCGCACTAGATCGACATAGATTTTAGTGAATGTCATATTCAAAAGCCAAAATACCTGAGCCATCGTTCTAATATTATTAAAATATGAATGAGTTCAAATAAAATTACAAATAATGGTGTTCTTAACCATTTATTTTCAATACCATATATCAATAGATAATAAATCAGGAGAATAAATATGCTGCATTTAAGAGTACATCCTGACAATCCTCAACCACGTTTAATTAGTCAAGCTGTAGAAAGAATTCGAGCAGGTGATGTTGTGGTCTATCCAACAGATGCGGCTTATGCCATAGGCTGTCAGATTGGAAATAAGAATGCGATGGAACGTATTGCTCAGATTCGCGGCTTAGGTGCCAAACATCAATACGCCATTATTTGTGCTGACTTATCAGATATCGCCACTTATGCCAAAGTAGACAATGCAATGTATCGACTACTTAAAGCCAATACACCTGCAGTCACCACGTATATTTTACCTGCGACCAGTGAAGTACCGCGTCGCTTAATGCATCCAAAGAAAAAAACCATTGGTCTACGTGTTCCAAGTAATCCTGTTTGTCAAATGCTGTTAAAAGAGTTGGGAGAACCCTTACTGACAAGTACCTTGATTTTACCCGGTCAAGATGCACCAATGGATGATCCCTACGATATTGAACAATTATTGGAAAAACGCATTGATGTATTTATTGACAGTGGTTTGGGAACTTTAACCACCACCAGTATTGTCGATCTCTCTGGAGTAAATCCAGAAATTGTTCGTCGTGGTGTGGGCGATGTCAGCGCTTTTGAATAAGCGCTGGACATTTAAGTTTTAAAGCGATCTCTTTCTCGAAGTCACATGAATAACATTAATCACTCTAATATTAATCATGTGATCATCAAAAATTATAGGTTAATCCCGTATAAAAGATAGTTGTTGTTTTTTCATTTATTAAAGGTCCATTTTGGGCTTTATTGGGTAAGAACTCTTGCTTGACTGCACCACTCAAACTAATGTTCTTTGTAATATTATAGATTGCACCTAGCGAAACTTGCGGGACAAGCAATTGATTTGGTTTGTAAGATGTAACACCTCGAGCAACTTCACTATCCAATACACCATAGTAATAATTTGCTCGCTTATCAGAGAGCCAATTTACACCAACATTTGGAATAATGGTGAGCTCTGGGGTAAGACTCCAAAAATATTCATATTTTAAACGCAACTCCGCACCTTTACTCGCTCCACCAACATCATTGACAGCTTGTAAAGAAAGTTGGCCATAAGGTGAATGAATAAGCCCTTCAAAACCTAAATCAACACTTAAATCTCGGTCTTCCAATTGAGATTTGTTTAGATTTTTTTCTGCTAATTTTCTTCTACTGAGTTTATCAACGTCTAAAATCATCATACTGGCATTTGCAATCGCACTAAATTTAACCACCTGATTTTGATATAGATTAGCACCTGCATACAAACCACGAACAAAAAAACGATCACTTTCATATGCAATAACAGGAACAGGGATAACTTCTGTTTTTTCTCCTACATACATTCCAGTACGCCCAACTACCCCCATGCCTAAACTCACACCCTTAACCTTATTAATTTGCTTAATTGTTTTATCTACATCCGCCGCAAAAACAACAAAAGGGAAACACAATAACGTGGTAAATACAGTTCTTTTCAACATCTTCCATCCCACCTATATTAAGAAATTTTAAATAATAACACTTATTAAACAACGCAAAACACCAACTTAAGTAAATTTAATCAATTAATTAAATTTACTATAGCCGTTATAAATTATTTTTAAATTTACATAAAAATTAATAAAAACAAAATATTACAAACATAATTTATTCAAAAAGATATATCTGATTTTAAAAATAAATGCGAACTTCGTTACAAAGTTGTATACAACCCTACCCCATCATCAAAAAATTATTTAAAAAATCTTAAATTCAACTCTTAATTTATGAAGATACAGCGCATAAAAATTTTGATTTTCAAACAAAGCCCTTGTTGTGATTATTGATCCAATTGAAGATTTCTCTTTTGAAATGCGCTTCCAAGGTAGAGATTTGAGTAGTTTATGATTATTTTAGATTGGTATTTTTTCCAATTCAGTTTATAAACAAAGCACAATCCTAAAAACAAAGCATCATTATGATATACAACATTCATCATTTACATTGTGGAACGATGTGTCCAATCTGTGCACCCATTTATGGGCAAAAGGGCTTACATGCAAAAATGGTCTGCCACTGCCTCTTAGTTGAAACCGATAAAGGCTTAGTACTGATTGATACAGGATTTGGGACCCAAGATTATCTTCACCCTCAAGTACGCCTAGGCAAGTTATTTTCAAAGGTCAGTGCTATTCAATTTGATTTTACACTGACCGCACTCGCACAAATTCAACAACTCGGCTTTCAGCCTTCTGATGTGAAACATATTTTAGTCAGTCATTTAGACCTAGATCATGCTGGAGGAATTTCAGACTTTCCTCAAGCCACGATTCATATTCTATCCAGTGAATATAATGCCGCTCAAAAACTATCGGTGATGAATAAATTACGTTATCGCCCACAACAATTTAAAAATCATCGTCACTGGAACTTTCTTGAGCCCAAGAATGGAGAATCTTGGTTTAATTTTCACAAGGTTCAAGGTTTTCATATATTTAATGATGAAATTTTATTGATTCCATTACTGGGACATACCACCGGACACTGTGGTATTGCGATTAAACAACACAATGGATGGGTATTCTTCTGTGGGGATGCTTATTACAGCCATTTGGAATTAGATCCAAATCATAAGCTTCCACTATTGGATAAACTTGAACGCTTATTTGCAGAAAATAATACCGCTCGTTTAAAAACACTTTCTGAAATCCAACGTTTGGCACACAATGAGCCTCGCATCGAAATAATTTGTGCGCATGATCCCGTTGAACTTGACCGCTACCTTGTAAAATAATCATGAAATTGAAATTACTCGCCTCTACCGTCTTAGTCAGCTTAAGTTTACAGTTTGTAGGCTGTATGACGACATCAGCACTTCCTGATCACCAACGCCCACAGCAATGGGGTACTGTGGTGAATAAACAGCATAATTTTTATCGTATCAGTGACAGCGTTTTCCGTAGTGAACAGCCCAGCACAGAGATTATTCCTGCCTTAAAAGAGCATGATATTGCTGTGGTCATCAATCTAAGGAGCCGTGATAGAGATAAAACTGTTTTGGCACAACAAGATTTTCAATTGGTACATATTCCAATCAACACTTGGGCAATCGATCGTGATGATTTACTTCAAGTCATGAAAACGATTCAAACGGCTGAGAAAAAGCAGCAAAAGGTTCTTATTCACTGTTATCACGGCTCAGATCGTACGGGTGCAAGTGTTGCCATGTACCGTATTATTTTTGAGAATTGGTCAGTCGATGATGCATTAAAAGAAATGAAACATGGTGGTTATGGTTTTCATCCAATTTGGAGCAATATTGAAAAACTTTTTACCCCTGAAAATATAAAATGGATTCGTGAGCAACTCACGAATCCATCTTTAGCGACCTAATCTATAACACTTAACATCAGCTCTTAACGGCGATCCAAAGGAACCCATTCGATCACCCAAGCGGATTTCATGCCTAAACTTGCATCAGCATTGATCTTTTTACGTGATGCATCAGCAGACTCTCGATCTTTAGATGGTCCAACCATGATACGAATACCTTTCGAGGTTGGGCTTTTGGTGACTTTATACCCTTTGGCACGGAGCTTTGCAGCGACTGCATCTGCATTGGCTTCATTGGCTGCAAGTGCAACTTGTACCATCCATTGTTTATCACCATTTTCCAGTAAATCGCGTGCTTTTTCTGCCTCAACTTTCTTTTTAGCTTCCTCAGCTTTACGCTTTTTCTCAGCTTCTGCTTTCTTCTCTTCAGCTTGTTTTTTCTCAGCAGCGGCTTTCTTTTCAGCTTCTACTTTGCGTTTCTCGTCAGCTTTCTGTTGTTCTTCTAGCTTACGTTTTTTCTCTTCAGCTGCTTTACGCTCTGCTTCTGCGGTAGCTTGTCGCTTCTGCTCAGCGAGCTTTTTTTCAGCTTCGGCTTTCTGTTTCAACTGTGCATTTTGTTGCTCAAGCTGTTTCTGTTCAGTTGCTTTCTGCTGCGCTTTGGCTTTTTCATCTTGCACCAGCTCAGGAGGAATATCTGCACCCTCTTGTGCTGCCGCTGCTGCACCACGTCTTGCATTTGCAGCAGCATATTCTTCAGCCGCTTTACGTGCAGCATCAGCCTCTGCCTGTTGTTGCATACGTAAAAACTCAGCAGCCTTGGCTTCTTGTTCAGCCACAGCTTTTTCACGAGCACGCTTTTGTTCTTCCAACAGACGTTTTTCTGTTGCAACATCCACAGTCAATGGTTGTAATTGTACAGCCTCGCCTGCAGGCGTAGTTTTGTTTGGCTGAGTTTGACTTGCAGGTTGTGTTTCAGCCTGTCTTTGGTGGATTTCTTCTTTACCTTTTAGAAGCAATGCCGCCAATAGAACACCACCACTTAATAAAACAACACCGCCCATCCAGCGTTGTTTGTTATTCATTGACATTCTTCTAAATACTCCCAGACCGCTTCTAAGGTATGGAACGAACCACACACCAAAATCAGCTGATTATTATTGGTTTCTGCAAGCGCTGATTGAAATGCGGCTTGTACACAATCAAACTGTTCAACTGTCTCATTCTGCAATGCAGTGTGCAACTGTTCCATTGATGCTGCACGAGGCACAGTTAATGGAGCAATTTTCCACTTTAAGACAGTATTTTTCAACAACTTGACCACAGAATCTATATCTTTGTCAGACAACATTGAAAAAATAGAGACAACTTCTGTGTACTGTTTATTGTATTCTAAGAATTTTCGCAATTGCTTTAACAAAAATTCAACACCATGCGGATTATGTCCCGCATCAAAGATGACTGTTTTATCTTGTATTTTTCTAATTTCAAAACGACCAGCCAATTGTGCCTTTTTGATTCCCTGAGCAATTGCCTGTTGCGAAACATTTAAATCACTGAGTACAACTGCGGCAACAGCAGTAGAAATATTTTCTAAAGCAAGCTGCCCTGTTGGAAATTTCAAAGTCGTACCTGAACTTGCAAAGTTCCAAGTCTGACCATCTTCAGATAGCTGATAAAAATAATCACGATTTACAGCATATAGCTGAGCATTACATTGTTGTGCTTTGTCCTGAATCGCTTGTGGCATTGCTTGTAAGCCACCAAAGACGACAGGAATATTTGGACGAATAATTCCTGCTTTTTCAAAAGCAATTTTTTCAATCGTATCGCCCAACCAGTCGGTATGATCTAAACCAATATTGGTAATCACAGCGAGATCTGGGTCAATCACATTGACCACATCTAAACGTCCACCTAACCCTACTTCAAGCACCCAAACATCACATTGTTTCTGTTTAAAAATAACAAATGCTGCCAGTGTGGTTGCTTCAAAAAAGGATAATGATAAATTGCAGATACGACGTGCTTGATCAACTTGAACAAAAGCATCAATCAGAGTTTGATCATCAACTTCCTGACCAGCCAATTTGACACGTTCATTGAATCTGTAAATATGTGGGGATTGATATAGACCTACATTCAAACCTTGCGCATTGAGTATGGCAGCGAGGGTGGTTGTGGTTGATCCTTTACCATTAGTGCCAGCAACAGTGATCACTTTTGCTGAGGGACGCATGATTTCGAGTTGTTCAGCTACAGGAATGACTCGCTCTAAGCCTAAATCAATTCCTGTAACGTGAACATGGCTCCAATAATCGAGCCATGTTTGTAATTTATCAGTATTTAAAGGTGCTGTTTCGTTGTTCAAGGCAAGTTCATCAGTTTCGCTACAATACGATATACAGTATCACGTAATGCATGACGATGAACAATTTGATCGACCACCCCATGATCAAGCAAGAATTCCGCACGTTGGAACGGTTCTTCAAGTTTCTCACGTACGGTTTGTTCGATAACGCGCTTACCAGCAAAGCCAATCATCGCTTTAGGTTCTGCAATTTGTACATCGCCCAACATTGCCAAAGACGCAGTAACACCACCATAAACTGGGTGTGTTAACACCACGATATAAGGTAGATGTGCATCTTTCATTTTTTGAACCGCAGCTGAAGTACGCGCCATTTGCATAAGCGACAACATGCCTTCTTGCATACGTGCACCGCCAGAAGCTGCAAAACAGACTAATGGCTGTTTGTCTTTAATGGCTTTTTCAGCAGCCTGTACAAAGCGATCGCCCACGACAGTACCCATTGATCCAGCCATAAAGTCGAATTCAAAAGCACAAGCCACCATTGAAATATTTTTCAACTGCCCTTGCATGGCGACCAGCGCTTCAGTTTCACCTGTTTTATCCTGCGCTTCTTTTAAACGCGCTGGATAAGGTCTACTGTCGACAAAATGTAACGGGTCTTTAGCAACAAATTCTTGACCAAGTTCATTGTTAACTTGATCAAAGAACCAGTTCAAACGATCACGTGCTTTCATTTTCAAATGTTCATCACATGACGGACAAACATAAGCATTAAAAGACATCGCTGTACGAGTCACGAGTGCATGACATTCAGGGCACTCAATGGTTGGTTCAGTAAACGTCGCTTTGAGTGTTTGTTGTTGATCAGGCACATCAATGCCTGGAACTTTACGATCTGTCCACGGCGTAATTGCGCTGAGGATTTTCCCTGATTTCACTTCTTGATTCATACTAACTCATCGAGCGCCGCTCGAAGCTCCTTGACTTTATTCACTGCTGCTTCAACAGCTTGTTCTGGTGCAAGATTTGCAAAAGGTTTGACAAAAGCACTTCCAACAATCACAGCATCTGCAACTTGACCAACAGCTTTAGCAGAAGCAGCATCACTGATTCCAAAACCTACACCAACAGGAATATCGGTAAAGGTTTTAATTTTTTGGATACGTGTTGCGACTTCAGTTGTGTCTAATGTTGCAGCACCAGTGACACCTTTTAGAGACACATAGTAAATAAAACCACGGGCTTGATTTACTACATGTTGAATACGCTGTTCAGTAGAGGTTGGTGCGAGCAAAAAGATTTGATCCATATCGTATTTTTGCAATACGTCATCTAATGTTTTTGCTTCTTCTGGAGGTAAGTCCACAAGCAACACGCCATCTACGCCACATTCATGGGCATAAGCCACAAACTTTTCATATCCAATGACTTCAACAGGATTTAAATATCCCATTAAAACAACAGGTGTAGTGGTGTCTTTTTGACGAAACGCTTTGACCATATTCAAAGCATCAAGTGTGTTGGTGCCGGCAGCCAGAGCACGCTCTGCTGCAAGTGCGATTACAGGACCATCTGCCATCGGGTCGGAAAATGGTAATCCAAGTTCTACAACATCTACGCCTGCTTCAACCATCTGATGCAACAATGGTACCGTTACATGAGGTTGTGGATCACCCGCCATCACATAAGAAACCAAAGCCTTACGCTGTTGAGATTTAAGTTGTGCAAAACGAGTGGCTAAACGTGACATAGGATTGTACATTCCTTGAATTGTTCAAACTTGAGGAGTTTTTAGATGATCAGACAACTGAGATGAATTTAAAATTCATTGACTTATTATCTTCCATCATCCAAATGTATAAATACAAGACACTGCATTGTAACGCTATTTTTTACTCAAAGGATAGAGTCACATAGTCGCTCAAACGTATCTTGTTTTATATGACAAATAATAAAACAACCCATATGTACATTTAGCGCTATTTTCAAAATGAGGACAATGATCAAAGTTACCTATTTTTAATATAATGAAAATCCCACATATTTTTTAAAAAATAAAAATAAATCATAACTATAGGGTAAAAAAAGCACTTCTAGAAGATACACAATCATTTTTCAGAAATTGCAAAAGCTGTTTATACTACGCGGGATTCTGATTTTTTATCTCCTCTTATGACCACACTCCCACAGGCTAAAGTGCAAGCCAGTGCGCTTGCGCTATTACCACTTATTGTATTTTTAGCCATTTTTTTAGGCAGCGGTATTTACCATACCATCATTGGTACTGAATTTGCTTTTTATCAAGTCAAAGCCCCGATCGCAGCGTTGCCTGCGATTATATTGGCGATTTTGCTGTATAAAGGAAAAATAAACTCAGCAATTGAAGCATTTTTAAATGGTGCAAGCCATCCAAATTTGATCCTCATGTTTATGGTTTTCATGTTGGCAGGCGCATTTGCGAGTGTGACCAGTAGCATTGGAAGTGTGGATTCAACTGTTCAATTTGGTTTATCCATCATTCCACCGACATTTGTCTTGCCCATGCTGTTTGTGATTTCAGCTTTTATTGCAACTGCAATGGGAACATCAATGGGCACAATTGCAGCTTGTGCTCCGATTGCGTTTGGATTCTCCCAAGCCACAGCGATTCAGCCCATTTATGCCATAAGTGCAGTGGTTAGTGGTGCAATGTTTGGTGATAATCTATCGATGATTTCAGATACCACCATTGCGGCAACGAGAAGTTTAAATGTAGAGCTACGCGACAAATTTCGGGTCAACATTTGGATTGCACTACCGGCTGCAATCATCACCATCATGATTTATTTTTTGACCAGTCACCAATCTCAACTCATTGAGTATAAAAGCTATAACTTATGGTTGATTGTGCCTTATTTGGCTGTTTTCTTTTTGGCTTTTACCCGTTTGCACGTGCTTGCTGTGTTGACGATTGGTATTATCCTTTCTGTCTTAATCGGTCTGGTTGCAAAGCCTGAATTGGATTTACTCAAATTAAATAACGCAATTTATGACGGATTTATGGGAATGTTTGAGGTTGCGCTACTTTCCATGTTTTTAGGTGGACTTTCTGCCATTATGCAAAAGGAAGGTGGTTTAGAGTGGTTAATTCAACGGATTTATTCTGCAACCCGACGATTTAATATTGGTCGACAACGTGCAGGTGAAATTGGTATTAGCTTTTTGGTGATTTTCTCGAATTTATTCGTTGCCAATAATACTGTGGCAATTATCTTATCTGGTGATATGGCACGAGAAGTTGCCAAAGAATATGGTGTAGACCCCAAACGTGCTGCTGCATTCATGGATATTTTTTCATGTGTGATTCAAGGCATTATTCCCTATGGTGCACAACTTTTACTCGCATGCTCAATTGCTAAACTTTCACCTATGGAACTCATCAGCTCCATTTATTACTGCTGGGTATTGGCAATATTTGCAGTTTTAGCTATCGCATTTAGATTTCCAAAATTAAAATAGAAATCATAAATAATAGGCATGAAAAAATTAACTTAGCCTACCGCCATATTGTCTAAGTTAGTTTTTGCAAAGCATTTATGAAGACTTTAAATCTTGCTTTTTTTCTAACAACGTTTGACCACTATATGCTTTATAGGCTCGGGCTAAAGCGGACTGATCCGAGTAACCTAAACGCATTGCAATTTCAGAAAGTTGTATGTCACCACTCAGTAAAAATTCACATCGTTTCATGCGTTCACTTTCAACAATTTTTTTAAAAGAAGTGCCTAAATCACTGAGTTGACGTTGTAAAGTACGTGTCGAAATATGCAGTTCCTGTGCAACATCCTCAATCTTTGGCGCTTGTTCTTTGAGTTTTAAATACTCCGCCACGATAATATGCAATTGCTGGGCAATGGTTTTATAGCGAGGTTTTGCTGCGATCGCTTCTTCTGCCTGCTTGACCAAGAGTTGCATCAAAGATGGGTCAGCTTGTTGTATCTTCAGTTCCAAGCCTTCCATACGCAATACAAAACTATAGTGAGGTTGATTGAATAGCACCTCGCAAGCATAGAACTTTTGATAATGATAGAGTGCCATCTGTGGGGCGTGTGCAAAGTATACTGCTTGTAGGGGAAATTGATTTGGGGGTACGATTTTCCGTGCAAGATGCATCATCAGCGCATTGGTAAATTCATTAATTAAAATATATTTATCATGATGAAATGGCCAAATTAAATGAACATACTGCCCTTTTTGTTGCATCTGCATGGGAATTACTTCATCCCCATCAATCACCAAACGACTAAAGCGCATAATATTTTGTAATGCTTCGGCAACGGTGGTACTTCGGGATGCCATATAACCCAACACTCCAAAATGTTCTGGTCGAACATATTCCGCCATTTCAAAAACAATTTGTGGACAATCGAAAGCCTGTTTGGTTTTTTCAATCAATTTCTGAAAGAATAAATAAGCCGATTGTGTATCAATAGGTAATGACAGGATACTCAGCAAATGTTGTTTTTCATCTGCCTGCAAAAAATCAAGTGTGGCAACATCCACGCCTCGCTCAGCCAAGTACATCTGCCAAAGATGGAAATAGCCGTTCGGAATCTGAAGCTCTTGCATATCCTTGCACTCTTTCAATTCTATATATCAACCAATTTGACATTATAAATTTTCATTCTGTCATAAAATGTATAAAAATTGGCAATATCTGTCAAAACAAAGCTGCAATTTCCCGACATACTGAAATCATCGAAAGCAATGCAAGTAAAACAAAATGAATGCATTAGTTAAATATCAGGTGGACCCAGTCGTTCGCACCAAGCTCGATTTCAAGCTTGAGGATGTTCCTCGCTTCTGGTTTGGCGGAGATCCATTCCGTACACGTTTATTTGATGCTTTGAGCCTAACCTTTCCAGATGGAGAGCGCTACTTTATTGAAAGTGTTCGTTTATTTCGCAATAAAATCACTGATCCAGATTTGCAACAACGGGTTGCTGACTTTATTCGTCAAGAGGCTCAACACGGTATGGCACATGACAAAATGAACCAAGTCATGAAAGACCAAGGAATGCCTGTTGATCGTTTTATTCAGCTTCTACAGAAAATATTTAAATTTGAACTCAGCCAACGTTCTCCACAGTACAACATCGCTATGACCGCTGCAGCGGAACACTTAACCGCACTTATGGCAGAAACTTTTTATCGTCATAAAGCAACTTTAGCTGAAGCACATCCTTATGTTCGCGCTTTGTTAGCATGGCACTCTATTGAGGAAATGGAACATCGAGATGTGGCCTTTGATGTGATGCAACAAGTGGGGGAAGTTCCAGATCATTTACGCCGTTTCGCTTTGGCGTTTACCACAATCATGATGTTCAACTTCACGCTGTACCGAGCCAATATCATGTTGAAGCATGATGGTTTCAGCCGTCTAGAACGAATCAAGATGGCGGCTCAAGGCTTACCCTGGTTCTTTGGAAAGCAAGGTATTCTTTCAGCAATGAGAAGTGAATATTTGGATTGGTTTAAAAAAGATTTCCACCCTAGCCAACATCCAGTAATTCGCCAATATCAAGTTTGGGTCGATACCATGGCTACCACCAATGATCCAATTCAAGCAGGTGAAGCATTTTGGCAAGCAGGTTTATAAGTCTGCTTATGCTACACCTTTGTTGATGGGTAAATGTGAGAATAAAATAATGAATGCATATGTACAACACCAAGTTGATCCTGTAGTCCGAACTAATCTAGATTTTAGATTAAATGAAGTTCCACGTTTTTGGTTCGACAACGACCCTTTCCGAACACGTATGTTTGATGCACTTAGCCTGACTTTTCCTGTCGGTGAACGCTATTTCATCCAAAGTGTACGAGCACTTCGCGATAAAATCACCGATCCAGATTTACAACAACGCGTAACAGATTTCATTAAGCAAGAAGCACAACACGGTCTAGCCCATGACAAAATGAATCAGGAAATGCAACGCCAAGGTATGCCTGTAGATCAGTTTGTTCAGTTTATGGGTGAACATTTTGAGTACATCCTCAAACATCGCTCTAAGCAATACAACATTGCCATGACGGCTGCAGCAGAACACCTCACCGCACTTATGGCAGAAACTTTTTATAGTCATAAAGAAACTTTAGCTGATGTACATCCCTTTGTACGCGCACTCTTTGCTTGGCACTCAATTGAAGAAATGGAGCATCGTGATGTGGCTTTTGATGTGATGAAAGAAGTGGGCGAAGTGTCAGAGAATCTGCGTAAATTCGCGCTGGCTTTTGTAACACTACAAATGTTTGGTTTCACTTTTTATCGTGCCAATGTGATGTTAAAACATGACGGCTTTAGTCGCTTACAACGCGCCAAATTTGCGCTCAAAGGTATTCCTTGGTTCTTTGGTAAGTCTGGAAAATTATCTGCCATGCGTCAGCAATACCTAGATTGGTTTAAAGCCGATTTTCATCCGAGTCAGCACCCTGTGATCCGACAATATCAAGTCTGGGTAGATACTTTGGCTGAAACCAATGATCCAATTGAAGCGGGTGAAGCCTTTTGGCAAGCAGCCCAATAAGACATTGAAATAATTACCCCCCTAGCTGATCAATTTCTTTTTCGGCAACATAAGATTTTATCCAAACCCTTCTTATGTTGCTTTTTTTGTCCTAAATGCTCAATCCAATATTTTAATTCCGAAACGAAGTCTTACCACTTTGCATAATGCTGTTCAAGCAAACCATATTCTTGATTAAGCTGAATGGTTTCACCTGTTTCTGATTCGATGCTACCACTGATCCGTGATTGCCATTGGCTAAATTGACTCCCCACCAAACGTAGGTTTAAATTCTCAAATCTACGCCAACCCGTTTCTATGTGAAGATTGAGTTTCTGATCTAGGGAACGTACTGACCATACATTGGTATCCATTTTTTCAAACAATACATCCGCAACTGCATAGAGTATACCATTGACCCAAAGGCAGTTTTCATTACCAAAACTTTCATTTACACCTGATGCAAGGTTTAAACCAATACGTTGACCTTGCTGATCCCAAAAATTACAAGAAAGCCAAAACCAAGCCGTTTCAGGTCTTAAAAAGCCACAGGTATCATCTAAAGAAGCCAGTGATTGATCATTGAAATGAATCAATTCTTTATGCTTATCAACAAAAAAACCCTCCACAGCCAATGTTGTTTTCTTTTGAGTATAGGTCCAACCATTGATGCCATTAGGACTACATAGGCTTAAAGGTTCAGTACCAGCACAAAATATTCGTGCTTTTAACTGCTCCTCACCATGACGGGTTGCACGAATATAACGCACCCCATTGGCATGTTGCATTTCGAATGCAAACGGCGACTTACTAAAATGGCTTTGGCTATATAAAGGCTGTTCATCAAGTGAAGTACCACGTCCTAAAATGGTATTGGCATTCCACTCTAAAACCTCTTGATTGGTATGATCATATATATAGATGAAACCGTGTCCAGCCCAACCAATATCTGCTATTGCAATCCCAATTGAATATTGTTCGTGCTGAATACCACAAAATTTAAACTTTTTATATTTTAAATGCTTGCGCCAGCCTGTTAATGTTTTTCCATAGGGTGTTTTATAGACATAATCATGAACATTAATTTTGCTGGGCACTTCTTTAAAGCGTCCATAACGTGGCTGACCGTTGCTTTGTATTAAATCCATGTGAATTCCCAATCCTTTTTTATAAGGGAAATATTAGACTTTAGTCGATATTTTGATTATTGCTATTTTTCCACATATAGCAATCTGATTGATCGCAAATCGTAAAAATGGTTTCGCGCATTATATTGAAGAAAAGTGTCACAAATGTATAGTATTTAATCAAAATAAGATAATAAAAAAATAGGGCAATTGCCCTATTTTTCAATGAGATCAATTGATCAGATAATTTTCCCTACTGGAATCTGGTCTATCAATTTCTGTGGTGCTTTAAAACGCTCACCATACTTTGCTTCTAATGCGTTTGCGCGAGCCAATGCTTTTTCCAGACCATATTGGTTGAGGAATTGGATCGCACCTCCTGTCCACGGCGCAAAACCTATTCCAAAAATCGAACCAATATTGGCATCAATTACAGATTCCAAAACATTTTCTTCATAGCAACGTAAAGTGTCCAATGCCTGAACAAACAGGAAGCGATCTATCATTTCTTGCTCAGAAATAACTACATCTTTCTTCCAGTGGCTTAGACCCTCCCATAAATGCTTCTTCCCACCTTCTGGGTATTCATAAAAACCTGCACCTGCTGCTTTACCCTTACGCTCAAAGGTATGAATCATGGTTTCAATCACATCATCTGCACCTGAAAGTGGTAAATCTTTACCTTCTGCTTGCAGTGCTTTACGGGTTTCTTTCGCCACATGTTCAGAAAGCGTTAATGCAACTTCATCCTGAATGGCAAGTGGACCCACTGGCATACCTGCTTTCAATGCAGCCATTTCAATGCGTGCTGGATGGACACCTTCATGCAATAGACGTAAACCCTCTTGTACAAATGTGCCAAAGACACGACTGGTAAAGAAACCGCGACTATCATTGACAACAATAGGCGTTTTACCAATTTGCTGCACATAGTCATAGGCTTTTGCTAAAGTTTCAGCAGAAGTATTCTTACCTTTGATGATTTCCACCAATTGCATTTTATCGACTGGGCTGAAGAAATGCAGACCGATAAAATGAGTATCATCTTTAGAAGCTTTGGCTAAACCCGTAATCGGTAATGTTGAAGTATTTGAAGCCATCACACCACCGTCAACCAAGAACTGTTCAGCTTCTTGAGTCACTTTGGCTTTCAAATCTTGATTTTCAAAAACAGCTTCGATAATCAAATCACAGCCTTTTAAATCTTCTGCAGAAGCAGTTGCTGTAATCAAACTTAAAACTTGATCACGTTTTTCAGCCGTCATACGCCCCTGTGAGACACGCTTATCCAAAAGTTTTTGGCTATATGCTTTGCCTTTTTCAGCATTTTCAACAGATACATCTTTCAGAACAACTTGTATTCCTTTGATCGCTGTAGAATAGGCAATACCTGCACCCATCATGCCTGCACCTAACACACCAACTTTGGTCGCCTGCCATTTTGCAATATCTTTAGGGCGACTTGCGCCAGCTTTGATTGCATTTAAACCATGCCAGAATGTACCGATCATATTTTTCGCCACTTGCCCTGTTGCAAGGTAAGTGAAATAACGATTTTCAATACGGAAAGCTGTATCTACATCAACTTGTGCCCCTTCTACTGCGGCAGCCATGATTGCTTCTGGTGCAGGGTAGCATCCTTTGGTTTTGTCTCTTAACATTGCAGGTGCAATAGCAAGAATTTGCGCAACAGCCGGTGTTTTTGGATCTCCCCCAGGAATCTTATAGCCTTTTACATCATAAGGCTGTTGTGATTTCGGATTCGCCTTAATCCAAGCAATGGCTTTGTCGAGCATGTCTTTCTCATTCTCAGCAAGCTCATTGACTAAACCGAGAGACTTTGCTTTATCCACCCCAAATTGCTTACCTTCCATCAGAAATGGAAAAGCGTTTTGCAATCCAAGTAGTCGTACCATCCGTACGACACCACCACCGCCAGGTAATAAGCCAAGCGTCACCTCAGGCAGACCTAATTTGATTTTAGGATCGTTTAGAGCAATACGATAATGACAACTTAACGCAATTTCCCAACCACCACCTAAAGCAGTTCCGTTAATCGCAGCAACGACAGGTACTCCCAAAGTATCAATTGCACGTAGATCATCTTTGAGTTTTGCAGTCATGTTAAAGAATTCAGTCGCATGCTCTGGTGTTGCTTCAATGAGTTCATCCAAATCACCGCCAGCAAAGAATGTCTTTTTTGCAGAACGATAAATCACACCTTTGAGGTCAGTTTCAGATTTAAGTTTTGAAACAACATTTTCTAAAGCCACACGGAAATCAGCATTCATGGTGTTGGCAGATTGGTTTGGAGAATCCATTGTTAGAATGACAATGCCATCTGCATTTTTTTCATATTGAATTGCGCTCATTATTCTTCTCCTTAAACCAACTCAATAATGGTCGCAATACCCATGCCACCACCCACACACAAGGTTGCTAAACCACGCTTTTTCCCTTGACGTTCTAATTCATCCAACAATGTACCTAAAATCATTGCACCTGTTGCGCCCAGAGGATGCCCCATGGCGATTGCACCACCATTGACATTGACTTTTTCAGCAGGAACGTTAAGTTCAGACATAAAGCGCATCACAACCGATGCAAAAGCTTCATTCACTTCAAATAGATCAATATCATCAATGGTCAGACCCGCTTTTGCCAATGCCTTACGCGCAGCAGGTGCTGGACCAGTCAGCATAATGGTAGGATCTGTTCCAACTAAAGCCGTCGCCAACACTTTGGCACGAGGTTTTAAACCTTGTTCTTTTACTGCTTTTTCAGATGCCAATAACACCACAGCCGCACCATCCACAATTCCTGATGAATTTCCTGCATGATGTACATGGTTAATTTTCTGTGCTTCTGGATATTGCTGTAAAGCAATCGCATCAAAGCCCATGCTACCCATCATTTCAAAACTTGGATTCAGCTTTGCCAAGCCTTCCGCTGTAGTGAGTGGCTTAATAAATTCATCTTTTTCAAGAATCATCACCCCTGCTTTGTCTTTTACCGCCACAACAGATTGATCAAAATAACCTGCTGCTTGCGCCGCCGCTGCTTTACGTTGCGAATTCGCAGCAAACTCATCGACATCCGAACGGCTATAACCATCTAGTGTTGCAATTAAATCAGCGCCAATCCCTTGAGGAACAAAATGTGATTTTAAATTGGTCTCAGGATCAAGCGCCCAAGGTCCACCATCTGAGCCCATTGGAATACGAGACATCGACTCTACGCCACCCGCAACCACAACATCTTCCCAACCAGAACGGACTTTTTGAGCAGCCATATTCACCGCTTCCAAACCTGATGCACAGAAGCGGTTGATTTGTACACCTGCAACATCATTGTCCCAACCTGCTGCAATCGCAGCAGTTTTTGCGATATCACCACCTTGATCTGCAATTGGCGTCACACAACCCAATACGATGTCATCAACTTTGGAAGTATCCAATTGGTGGCGATCTTTCAATTCATTGAGTAATGTTGTTAATAAAGTGATTGGCTTCACTTCATAGAGTGATCCATCTTTCTTTCCTTTTCCGCGTGGTGTGCGAATGGCATCAATGATGTAAGCCTCGCTCATAGCTGTTCCTTCTTATGACTTCTAGATTGTTATGTGCTTCGAGTGTACTTTATAAAGTCGAGAGATCAATGACGAGAACGGAATAGTCGCTTGATATTTTTTGTCAATTGAAAAAAGCTGCAAATTAAAGAGATTTAAATGCCCATATATCAGCACCAAACATTGCTCATTACCTACTAAAACTCATATAAGCATTAAAATCATGTTGCTAAACAAAATCGATATCGAGAATATCACTGAATTCTCTTTTCCCTGTCTGGGCTAAATCAGTTTCATTCCTTGGATAGCTGATGGGTTGATCTTCACTTAAATCTGAATGTAATGTCCCTATTTTTAAGTAGTCTATTTCCGCAAATTGAGGAAATTCATGTTCAACAGCTTCTAATCGTTGAATACATGCAATCGCTTCAGCTTGTGTGAGCGTAATTGCTTTTAAAACCCTTACAATTTGCCCAAAACCCTCAATATATTCACTAATTTCAAAAACAATTTCCCCATTTCGGAAATTACCATCCACAGTAATGATACGGAGATCATCAGCTAAAGATGACTCACGATAAGCTTGATCATGCCAAGGATCATGATCTTTGCGGTATGTCATATACTGTATTCTAGCCTTTTCGGCATCTTCTAAAGTGGTAAAAATACCTAAAATAATGTCAATAAAACGATAAGCTGAGATTGTTCTCATCAACATCCACATACTGTTCTACACCAAATCTTGAGTCCTAAATATTTAATCAAGAATCATCAGTAAACAAATTAACATTCATACTGTATTCACTTTAAATGGATAAAACATTCAATGTCATCGCACAACGACTTTCTCGAAGAAAACCGCATTCAACCTCATGTTGAATTTTTTTTTGGAGATAATCTGGTAAATGATCGTCATCCAGCTTTTGAAAACCTAACTTCTCATAAAATGGGCGATTCCAAATCACATCATTAAATGTCGTTAATGTCAGATTTGAAAAATCATGCTTCCGAGCAAAATCGATAATGTATTCCAGTAATTGCCGTCCAATTCCTTGCTTTTGCAATGTCCCATCCACATCTAATTCAATAATATATAAATCTTGGTTTTGTTTTTCAGCATATAAAAACCCAGTGGCTTGATTTTCAAGATTTACCGAGACAAAGCCATACGCTTTTGAAATCAACTGCATGTGGTCATCTACAGATAAAACTGAGCTGTCTGCTAACCAAGCAAGTGCAGGAATATTCAAAAAAGCTTGCGTTGCCGATTTTTCAATTTCAATTAAGCGTGGAATATCTAAAGTTTCAATTGTTCTAATTAAACATGTCATTTATTGATCTAGCCATACATTTAGCGTTAAGTATGATCAAACTCCCCACTTAAAAAGTTTGAAATTGACATACATCTCCGCTTTACAGAATATCATGCAATGAGCGATGTAACAGACAAGTCTAAATGATAGAACTGATTAAATTCGGTGGCTTGATAGCTTGAGAAAGCATCACCTTTGATAAATCCAAACTTTTTATACAAATGAATTGCTGGATCAAAAGAGGAATGTGTTCCTGTTTCAAGACTCAATTTTTGATATTTTCTCAACTGCGCAATATGCAACAGATGTTTTAAAACTGTAGTTGCTGCGCCTTTACCTAAATGTTGAGGATGAGTCCGCATGGATTTGATTTCGGCATGAATTGGCGAGAGTTCTTGAATAGCGCCACATGCCAAAAGCTCATCTTGATCCCAAAGGGTATAAAAACTGATCTGTGGCTGTTGTAATGCGGCAAGGTCTAAAGCAAAACTATGTTCAATTGGTGAGTTCTCATGCATGCCTGCTAAATGAATGCGAAGCAAGTTTTGTACTTGTATCTCATCAAACTGCCCGAGTTTAATCATTTTTTTAATGCCCTATCGTTTAAACCCATTCCATCATATATCAGAAAATGCATCGACAAAATGCTTAGACATAAAAAAGCCCAAGTCAAACTTGGGCGGAGGATAATCAAAAAATAGTTTTTGATTTCATCATGTTGTCATCAGTGATAACCATGTAATTGGCGATAGAGCCCCGGCGTAACCCCAGTCCATTTTTTAAATGCACGGTGGAAGGTACTGGTTTCACTAAAACCAACTTGTTGAGCCACATCTTCAAGGGTTAAATCTGGATTTAATAACAAATGAATAGCAGCATCACGGCGTAATGCATCTTTAACACCTTGATAGCTTTTACCTTCAGCTGCTAAACGACGGCGCAAAGTTTGTGGGGATAAATACAACATGGATGCTACATCATTCAAGGTCGGCATTTCCTCGCCGATCTGACTCTTCAACACTTCACGGATACGTGATGTCAACGAATTGGTATTTTTAAATTTCACCAAAAGTTGTGCAGGTGCAGCTTTTAAAAACTCTTCTAAACTCGCCTCATCCTGACGAATCGGCAGATCCAAATAGTCGGCAGCAAAGGTAATTTCCGTACGAGGCATGTCGAACTGCATGACAGGTGCAAAGAATAATGCATCATATTCATCTGCATGATTTGGGCGTGGGTAGCCAAAATGTACACGCTCCAGAGGAATACGACGTTCAATTAACCAAGATGCCAAACCATGCCAAATCATCAGCATACTTTCAGTAATGAAGTGATCAGGATCCATGGTTTTTGGAATCAAAGGCACCAAACGTGCTTCATGTTTATCTCGTTCAACTGCTACAGACCATTCATCACCAAATAATTTATAGAATTGGGAGGATAGTTCTAAAGCGTCACCCAGTGTTTTAGCATGGATGATCAATTGGCACATAATGGCAAAAGAGCCTAGACGACGTGGTTGAATATCAAATCCAACATGTTCATCTTGGGTAACCATCCACAACATTTTCACGAAGCGAGTATATTGCTCTGGTGAAATACGTGCTTTAGGCTGACGCAGTAATTCTGCTTCTATGCCAACATGTGAAAGTAAAGTATCAACGTCCATTCCTAAACGTTTTACACCGGTTAAGGCTGCATTCACAAAATGGATACTGATCGTATCACGACTCATGGTAAATCCTTCACTCTCTTTGATGTTCACTAACAATTGACCTAAATGACGCTAAAAAATGTTTTATTGGCGATTTACAACAGTGCAGATCACCTTTTTACATCATAAATTGCCGAAATGATCAAGGTAAATGGCTGAACATGACATTGTTTTGTTAATTTTATATTTCTATTATGGATGTAAAATCAACACTATATTGGTAAAAACAATTATGACAAGCGCTTTAAAGGGATTGAAAGTACTCGATTTTTCGACTTTATTACCCGGTCCATTCGCAACTTTATATCTTGCCGACTTAGGTGCAGAAGTGATCCATATCGAGTCACCTACTCGTCCAGATCTGGTTCGTTTGTTTCCTCCCTATGCAAATGGACAAGCAACATCACATAGTTATCTGAATCGAAACAAACAATCTGTCACCTTAGATTTAAAAGATCCTGCCAGTATAGCGCAGGTCAAGGAAAAAATTTCTGAATACGATATTGTGGTTGAACAATTCCGTCCCGGAGTAATGCAACGTTTGGGTTTAGACTATCAAACCCTGTCTGAAATTAACCCTCGTCTGATTTACTGCTCGATTACAGGTTATGGGCAATCTGGCACATATAAAGATAAGGCGGGACATGATATTAACTATATTGCATTGTCTGGAATCGCGGGGCATTGTGGTCGTCAAGACAGTGGACCACCACCGATGGGAATTCAGATCGCCGACGTCGCAGGTGGTTCATTACATGCGGTGATTGGGATTCTTGCGGCTGTGGTCGAACGTCAAAATAGCGGACTTGGACAGTACATTGATATTTCTATGACAGACTGTGTGGTTGGGCTCAACAATATGGCTGCCGCAGCCAGTTTGGCAGGTGGGCAACATCAACAGCGTGAGTTAGAACAACTGAATGGCGGTACATTCTATGATTATTATGCAACTGCCGATGATCGTTACTTATCGATCGGTAGTTTAGAACCACAATTTATGACAGGTTTAGCAACAGCGCTCGAACTGCCAATTCTATTAGAAAAAGGTACTTCTTTTGACCCTGAAGACCGCCAAATGGTCAAACAAGCAATTCGAGAAAAGATTAAAACTCAAACACTTGCAACATGGAATGATTTATTTAGCCAACTGGATGTTTGTGTAGAGCCAGTCTTAAGTTTGGATGAAGCCCTAAACTCCAAAATTTCCAAAGAACGCGGTTGGGTGATCAATGTTCCATTAAAAGCCAATGCAGATCAAACCGAACCCCAGTTAGCATGTCCAATAAAATTTTCAAGATCACAAATGCGTTATCAATATATTGGTCAGCAACTCGGCGAAGGAAATTTGTAGCAACACACTCACTACAACATCTTTTAAGTTAAATAAAATTACAAATTGGTCATTTTATTTACAATTTGTATGAATTGTAAGCAGAGCATCCTGTGTAATCTTGATACTAATCAATTACACAGGTGTTCTGATGATGCTTCATTATTCCTGCTTCTTAATGCCTCTAAAATCCTCACCCCCTACGTTTCATAATCATTTCAAGCACTATACAAATAAATTTAGTCCAACAAAAACAACAGAATAAATTAACCACAAAGATACCCTTATTTTAATTATGTATTTACAAAGAATTATCACCATACGATAAACCTTTTGCATAAATTACAATTAAAAGTCAAAATTAATAGATTTTTATACGAATATGAGAGTATCATAAACAATTAGTTACAAAGTGTTATCAAGGTCACCAAATATGAATAAATCTAAAGGTTACTTTTATGGGGCAATCAGCCTATTGTCTTTATGTTGTTCTTTTCAAAGTACACAGGCAGCTGATGCATTTGATCCACAAAGTCCGTGGATGCTTGGCGACTGGAATGGCAAGCGAACCGAGTTGCAACAAAAAGGTTATGACTTCAGTTTCGGTTATACTGGCGAATTAGCCACATTACTGGATTCAAAAAATCATTCAAGCCACGGTACCGAGTATGCAGATCAGTTTGCATTGGGTACCCATATCGACTTAGAGAAAGTATTGGGTTGGAAAGATACAGAAGCCCAAATCACCATCACTGAACGTAATGGTCGCTCGCTCTCACAAACCTCAGACGCGCTTGCTGGACAACTCAGCTCGACCCAAGAAGTTTGGGGACGAGGTCAAACTTGGCGCCTTACTGATTTCTGGATCAAGAAAAAATTCTTTGATCAAAAATTAGATATTAAAGTGGGTCGTTTTGGCGAAGGCGAAGATTTTAACAGTTTTGACTGTGATTTTCAAAACCTTGCACTCTGCGGCTCTCAAGTGGGGAACTGGGTTGGTGATCAATGGTACAACTGGCCTGTCAGTCAATGGGCAATTCGAGCGAAATACAATCTCAACCCTGAACTTTATGCGCAACTTGGCGCTTATGAATATAATCCTGAGAACTTAAAGCGTGGCAAAGGTTTCAACCTCAGCACAGATGGTTCTCATGGCACAATTATTCCAGCAGAAGTGGTTTGGCAACCTAAACTCAGCACAGCCAATTTACCCGGCGAATATCGTTTGGGCTATTACTACAGCACAGTCGATGCGCAAACCATCAAAAACCCAAATAAAACCGATCATAAACAAGGCGGATGGGTCGTTGCAAAACAACAATTCACTACACACCAAGGTGATGTAAACCGTGGTTTGACGGGTTTTGTGAATTTAACCTTGCATGACTCAACCACCAATACGGTAGACAATATGCAAAATATTGGACTGGTCTATAAAGGTCCATTTGATGCACGCCCTCAAGATGATATCGCCATCGGCTTTTCACGGATTAGCATCAATTCTGATGTCAATGACATTCAAACTCGTCAACAAGACGAAGAATATAACACCGAAGTTTATTATGGTGTACATGCCACCAACTGGCTCACAATTCGTCCAAATGTACAGTATATCCGCCATGTCGGTGCATATAAAAATGGCGAAAATGCGTGGGTTGGCGGCATTAAATTGCAAACTGCATTTTAGTTTGTAGACGATAAATATTTTGATGCCTACTCATATGTTCTCCCAAGGCATTAAAATATTTAAAGTCTAGTTTTTTAAGTTCTCTGCTTCATCAAACCTTATGGGAATGATCAAGCATTCAAAATTAATTAAATAGATAGGTGGTCAATATGCAAACTCCATCTTCAGGATTTAGAACATTTACCATTGCGATTGCAATCGTATTTGGTTTAGTCCTCTTTATTGGTGGCGTATGGCTTGCAGCACTTGGTGGGTCTTGGTACTACATCATCGCAGGCATACTTTTCATTGCAACAGCAATTTTATTACGTAAGTTAAGCAGTTCTGCTTTATATGTCTATGCCGCATTGGTACTCGGTACTGTGGTATGGGGGCTTTGGGAAGTCGGCTCTGACTTTTTCGCACTTGCGCCTCGTTTAGACATCTTAGGCGTGTTTGGTTTATGGTTGCTTATTCCAGCGGTAACACGTGGTTTCGATGCCAAAAGCGCTAAAATTGCACTTTCTGGTACTTTGGCAATCACGATTGCTGTTATGGCATATTCGATCTTTAATGATCCACAAGAAATTCGTGGGACATTATCCGCAAAACAACCAACCCCTGCTCCAATTGATGGAATCGCTGATGCGGATTGGCCTGCATATGGGCGCACTCAATCAGGTTTACGTTATTCTCCATTGAACCAAATAAACTCGGACAACGTGAAAGACCTGCAAGTTGCATGGACTTATCATACAGGCGAGTCAAAAACCGAGAATGACTCTGGTGAAACAACCAATCAGGTTACTCCGATTAAAATCGGCAATAACATGTATTTGTGTACGACCCACCAAAAATTGGTTTCTCTTGATCCCTCTACAGGTAAAGAAAAGTGGGTATTTGATCCAAAACTTAAATCAGATAATACTTTCCAACACTTAACCTGTCGTGGTGTTTCTTACTACGATGCAAATAACACTGTAGGTTTTGCAACAAGCCTGCAAGCAAAAAAATCATCTTCAACAGAATGCCCACGTAAAGTCATTTTACCTGTAAACGATGGTCGTATCGTTGCCGTAAATGCTGATACAGGTAAAGCATGTTCTGACTTTGGTCATAACGGTGAAGTTGATTTGCAAAAAGATATGCCATTCCCTTATCCGGGCGGCTATATTCCAACGTCTCCACCAGTAGTTACGGGTACAACTATTATCATTGGTGGTTCAACAACCGATAACTATTCTACGCAAGAACCCTCTGGTGTAATTCGTGGTTATGACGTGAATACAGGTGCTTTGCTTTGGGTATTTGACACAGGTGCTGAAGATCCAAACCAGATTCCAGGTCCTGGTCAAAAATATGTCAACAATTCACCAAATGCATGGGCACCACTCGCCTATGATGCAAAACTCGATATTGTTTATGTACCCACTGGTGTAGGTACACCTGATATCTGGGGCGGTAACCGGACCAAACTGCATGAGCGTTATGCCAACTCAATGTTAGCATTGAATGCAACGACAGGTAAATTGGTCTGGAACTTCCAAACCACTCACCATGATTTATGGGATATGGATGTACCTTCTCAACCAACCTTGGCTGATATTAAAGATAAAACAGGACAAACTGTTCCTGCCATCTATGTATTGACCAAAACAGGAAATGCCTTTGTTTTAGACCGTCGTAATGGTCAAGCTATCGTTCCGATTAATGAACGTCCAGTACCACAAACTGTAAAACGTGGTCCACAAACCAAAGGCGAATTCTATTCCCCAACTCAACCATTCTCAGACTTCAACTTAGCGCCTAAAGATAAATTGACAGATAAACAAATGTGGGGCGCAACCATGTTTGACCAATTAATCTGTCGTGTCTCATTCCATCGTTTAAATTATGATGGCATTTATACTCCACCTTCAGAAAATGGCACGCTCGTTTTCCCGGGTAATTTAGGTGTATTTGAATGGGGTGGTTTATCACTGAACCCTGACCGTCAAATTGCTGTGATGAACCCAATTGGACTGCCATTTGTCAGTAAATTGATTCCAGCTGACCCTAACCGTAAGCAAACAGCAAAAGGTGCAGGTACCGAAGCAGGTGTTCAACCGATGTATGGTGTTCCTTATGGTGTTGAAATCAGTGCTTTCCTTTCACCATTCGGCTTACCATGTAAACAACCTGCATGGGGCTATGTTGCTGGTGTCGATTTAAAAACACATGATGTCGCATGGAAACGTCGTATCGGTACCATCCGTGACAGTATGCCAGGGATTCCATTACCGCCGTTCAAAATGGGTGTACCAATGTTAGGTGGCTCTATTTCAACAGCTGGTAATGTTATGTTCATTGGCGCAACGCAAGACGATTATATTCGTGCCATTAATGTCACCAATGGTGATGAATTATGGAAAGGTCGTTTGCCTGCAGGTGGACAAGCAACCCCAATGACCTATGAAAGCAACGGCAAACAATATGTTGTGATCATGGCAGGTGGACATGGTTCATTTGGGACCAAGATGGGTGACTCTATTGTCGCTTATGCCCTACCAGATAAATAAGGTAATGAACTGAGAATAAAAAACAGGTCTTGATGACCTGTTTTTTATTGTTTCCGAAAAAGAGACATCACCTTAAAATGACCGGCTGATGACCTGACCATCAAAGTTAAAACAATCTTCGACCCGAATTTTTTGTACAGGGGAAAGCTGATCAAAATCAAACCATTGGTATTCAGAATGCTCTTCACTTAAATGAATCTGTTGATCACTTGGCAAAGTACATTTAAAAATAAAGGCATGGGAATTAACGGTAGGGTGATAATAAATACCGGATAGATATTCAATCTTCACATCACAACCCAATTCCTCTTGGCATTCACGGCGTAACGTTTCATGTACTGTTTCACCTTGATCCAATCCTCCACCAGGTAAACCCCATGCACAACCTGCATAAGTTGCCTTTAATAAGAGGACTTGCTGTTGTTCGTTGAAAATAACAGCATGTGAACTCATTCGGTAAAAATCATGAAACCCCATTTACGCCACCCTGATCATAAGACTCTGCTTATCTTGCTAAATAACATTTTGAAAAAATAAGACGTAATGCATAAATGATGGCGATCACAAATACAGCATAGCCCGTTTGATGCAATATCATAGGAATACACAGCACAATGACAGCGGTTATTGGATAAAACCATTTCTTTATACCAGACAAATGATGAATATCCTGTAATAACCATAGGCTAGCGCTATATACAATCAAAGAAATTGCAATAAAATATGTTACGATCTCAGCAGAAATTTCAGCTTTATGGGTCACAACATCAACGGCAGCAGCCAAGCCGGCACCCAATGCAGCAATACTCACGAAAATAAAAAAATGACCATAACCCCATGAGAATGCACGTTTACGACTATTCAATCTTTCAGCAACATCGTGATCAAAATACGCCCACCACATGGTAAACATGATCAATAAGCCACCAATGGTTAAAAAGATCAACTCTTGGCTTAACAGCTGATTATTTAAAGCATCAGAAATTGCTGCAAAACATCCTATGATCGACTCACCTAACACAATGATGGTGAGCAATGCATATCGCTCTGAAATATGATGCGGATGCCAAGGTGTCATATTATGTGCTTCGGCAAAGATAGGGACGCTGAGTTCTGCAATCACCAAAAGCACAAATAGATATAGGGTAAAATGAATCGGCGAAAAATGAAAAAGTAACCAACCAATCTGCACAAGGATAATACCAAAAGCATATCTCAAAGCCGTTTGCTTACGCTCTGGATCATTTTTCGCAACCCGAAACCATTGTGTTACCAATCCAAGGCGCATAATGACGTAGCCGATAATAATCACATCAAAATCTTGCTGCTGAAAAGCACTCGGAATGCCAGCCGCCATAACCAAAGAACCGATGATTTGTACAAAAGTCATGATGCGATAAAACACATCATCATTGTCATAAGCCGAGGCAAACCAGCTAAAATTCATCCATGCCCACCACAGTGCAAAAAACACCATGAAATAAAGCAATAAACCATGTGATAAATGGTTTTCAATAATACTATGATGTAATTGCTGCCCTGCTGTTGCGATTGCCACCACAAAAATCAAATCAAACAACAATTCTAAAGATGTTGCCACTCGATGTGGCTCATGAGGATTACGTGGAGTTAAGGGTTTTAACCAACCATATTTTGCAAACAATGAATTTGGCATTATTTTTCACATTTTGAGATTATTTTCATGATTTTTTCAAAACTCGATCTGTGATTCAAGTAGCAAACCAACAAGCACTGAAAAATCTTTTTTGCCACTTCAAATGATTGCTATTGAATTTAAATAAACGCCCAAGAAAGAGCGTTTATTTTATAAAGATTAGGGTCTGTGGGCATTTCATAAATGGCTTGCGTTGTAGGTTAAAATTGAGCAGGCAAGGCATGAAATGAAAAGAATAGCGAGACTATTTTTAAGTTTCATAACGTAGCCTGAGATAATTTTAGCCACAACCCTTCGGGACTAGCGTGTTTTTTGTCGCTTCGTCGTTACGAACTACTCATTTAGAATGACTAAATTTCGTATTTCGCGCCTAGAATCGCCTAAAAAACACACCTAGTCGCAAACATAGACGAATTGTCCACAAACCCTAATTATACTACTAATCTCAATTTTGCCTTGTCTTTTAACATAATGGCTTTGCCAGTCATCATATCTATTGGCATTGAGATATGTTGATGTACCACCAACCATTGCCCTTCTTTCTTTTGAAGACATAATGTGGTTCGACACCAAGGCATTTGTAACTTATCTTTCAGTGCCGTATTTTCCACTTTAGAATGACAATGCAGTATGGCCAAATCGTTTGAGGCATATATTTTCATATTACGTCGAACAATTTTTATATTCTCGCTAAAATAAGGGCTAAACTTTTCCCATTCCTGTTTATAGGCGTGAATACCATCCATTTGAGTACTGACGTCAAACAGACTGACATCTTGTGCACATTGATCTAAGAGGTGTTCAAGACTGTTACCAACAACAGCAGCATCCCATATTTGAATTTGGGAAATAACCTCAGCAGCAATTTGTGAATTACCAGCGATTTCTATTTTCATCGAGAAACCTCACTTATTTGTGACCAATTTAACACTTAATAAATATTATGTGAATTATATTAGTGTTTATTTAAGTGACTGCTGAATCTAAATCAAACCTATCTCTTGTGATTATTCCAATATGATTATTTTATGGAATATCTCCTATAATCTAGATACACTCACCCAACTCCATCGATATAATTCTTCATTACATTAGCAATATTTAAAAATACTCAATTTAATTCACATATTTTCCGAAAAGTATTTGATTAAATGGTCAAATACCCTAATCGCAAATTATTTATTAAAACTCAATAATACCAAACCGATACAGTGAACTTAATTTGATAATAAATTGACCATAACATATTTAAATTTTAAAAATGCTTAAAAATAGTCATATAAATTTATGATAAAAACTCAATTAAGATTTAAAAGTAAATGCAAAGCTAATAAATATAATACTCTTGATGTTTTTATATTCTATCTTTTTAAAATGTATTTGAAGATTTATGTCAAAATTGTAATTTTAAACTTAACAATTTCATTAAAATTCATTTAAATAATTTCATTGAATTGATCAATTTTGATAAATAATGGTATTTTTAATCAACTTAATATTGCCATAAAAAAAGCATGTAAATCACATGCTTTTTTAGAAAATTTTAACAGTCTATTCTGCTTGTTCAGTTAAATCTTTAATTTTCTCAGAAGGACCATTTTTCTTTACAGATTCAATCCCATTATCGCGCGCTGCATCACCCGAATAAAATTGGCTCGTTCCAATGATTTGATGATTTGCGGCTTTTAAATTGAAGTAGGGTTTACCATTTTTGGCTTCAAGGCGATCATAACGAGCATCATCGGGGCTATTTTTTTGTACAGAAGCAATACCGTTCTGTGCTGAAGCCTTTGCTTTATACAATTCACTGGTAAGAATAATTTCTCCATTTCCTGCTTTCAATACAAAGCGATATTGACCATCTTTTGCTTGACTAATTTCATACCATCCTGACATGGCTCACCTCTTGATTGTTTTCAGTTTATTTTATTACACAGCGCTTATTGGATATAAATTACGCTACTGATATGAAATATAAATGACTTTTGATTTTTTAAAAAGACTAATTTGTTATGACTTTATGCTGAATGTAACGACGATAAGAAGCGATTAGGAAAATTTTTAAATATTCTTTATTATCAAACAGAAACATATCTTTAATTAATTTCCTCATTACAATTTAATGTTCAATCATTTATCGACTAAATGCATCTGTATGACCATAGCTTTTATATTTTATCTTGAGTAGTCGTTCAATTTCGGAATCATTGCCACGCAAAAACTTTTCCAAACAGTCACGAAATACCTCAAAAGGCACATCATCGTTATCAAAGCTTGGCATGCTTTCAGATTTAAATAAACCAAAAAGATGTGACTTTTGCTGTTTTTGATACAGTTCTGCATGCACATTAAAATTATATTGATCGTGACTGTAGGCAATCAAAAGACCACCAAACTTACGCCCACTCTGTATCTGCTCAACCTGAAAAAAGGGAAACTCGCCTTGATGTTGCTCTAACATCCCCCAAACAGCTTGTTTCGACCAATCAATTTGATCAAAGCTATTTAAAATTTGAGTGGATGCATTACTTTCAAAATCTAAAGAAGAGCGTTCAGACTCATTCAATAATTCAATTTGAATTTTAAAACTCATCAGCAGCATCCTCTCTCTGTTTAAGCGCTTTCAAGTTAAAACCTACTCTCGAAAGCAAAGTATTTTTATACAGCATCAAGCACTTGATAGCGTGCTTTATCATGAGATTACTGGAATATCGATCCAGATACTGTTCGGAAAATGTTTCCCTAAATAGGCTTTTAAATATTCTGCGGTATCTTTTGAAATTAGTTCATCCTGAGATTCATCATTTAAGTTATAGGCAAGCGCATACAACTCTAAATCACGACTCTTCAATGCTTCTAAACTTAAAATCGTATGATTAATACTCCCTAAACGACCAGAACTCACTAAAATCACTGGCAGTTTTTTCTGAGCGATATAATCAATTGTCAGCAGCTCTGTAGTGAGTGGCACCATCAAACCACCGGCACCTTCCAATAAAACAGCTTCATAGTTTTGTGCAAGTTGATCTGTGGCAGATTCAATTTTTTGGAAGTCGATTTCACGTCCATCTATTTGTGTTGCCAAATGTGGTGATGCAGGATAAGTAAAAATTTCTGGCATGGTCAGTTTGGTTTCATCTTCTGGAAACCAGCCCATGCCCATAATTTCTCGATGTTGTTGAATATCTTCTGATATATCTGTATTACCAGTCTGAATCAACTTTTGAGTAATAGTTTTACGCCCTTGCGCATTCCACAATTTTGCTAAATATCCCGTCGTATAGGTCTTGCCAATCCCCGTATCTATTCCACTAATAAAGTAAACTGATCCAGTCATGACATTCTCCGCGCGATACAATAAATAGGATGATAAGTCAGGCGATACTGAAGTACTCCTGCCTCATCAACATAAGAAAACTGTTGATAATTTTGGTAAAAATCCATAAGGCTTTGCTTTGTCCAACGGAATGAAGAAGCCGTTGCGGTTACACCTGTGGCTTTTAAATGTTGTAAAACTTGTTTGGGATGGGTAAAAGTCAACTGTTCAATCTGCTCAGATAAATGCAAAATTTCAAAACCATTTTTCTGCAATTTAGCCTGTAAGTCCTTGATAGATAAATAGCTCAATCCCTGCCCTGTTAAGCTTTTAATTTCTCGCAAATTGTGCTGACCAAAACTCGAAAAACACAGTTCGGCTTGTGCGGTTAAATGATGAAACGCCTGTTTAAAAATCGCATCTAAATCATTTATCCACTGTAGGGCAGAGCTTGAAGCAACCAAGTTCAAGTTTTGTGGAAACTCAAGTTGTTCAATATCCCCAATTAACCAGTTTACCTGAGGGTTACTTATTACATTAAAGTTAAAATGCTGCTGAACATCTTCATAAAGATCATTCAAAATCAAATCTTTGATATTGAATTTTTGTATTAAAAGCTGGGTTAGATTTCCTGAACCACAACCAATTTCAAATACTTTGTCATACTCACCAACACCATATTGAGTGATTAAATCAGACAAATGCTGAGCAATTTTTCTTTGCACGATTGCTTGTTCTGGATAGCTCTGCCCTGCCTGCGCAAAACGCAACGCAATCTGTGACATATCAAGTTTTAGAGATTTCACATTCAGCTCACAATACGTTCTGCTTACAATAGGGGAATCAGCTGATCTAAATCAGCTCGAGATATTTGAGCAGTTAAAGAAATACGTAACCTTGAGCCGTGTTGTGGAACAGTCGGTGGACGTACAGGCATAATGTAAAACCCTGCTTCTTGTAAAGTTTTTGCCTTCATCACTGTTTGGCTTGAGTCGCCAATAATCACGGGAACAATATGAGAAGTAGATGGACAATCAAAGCCCTTCGCTTGTACAGCCTGTTGTAAGTACCCACTGGTATTGTATAAATGTTGGCGCAATTGATTTAAACCTAAAACTTTCTGAAAGATAAAATTTGTCCAAGCCATACAAACTGGGGGTTGAGCCGTACTAAAAATCAAAGGACGCATCGAATTAATCAGAAACGCTCGAATGACTGGGTGACAAATTAAATAGCCACCAACTGATGCAATTGCCTTACCGAAAGTTCCAACTAAAAAATCAATCTCTTCGATCACTTGATATTGCTCAGCACAACCCAAACCGTGCTCACCTCGAACACCGATTGCATGTGCTTCATCTACATATAACATGACTTTGCAAAACTGCTTTTTAATCTCAACCAATTTTGTTAAATCTGTTTCATCACCATCCATACTAAAAATGGATTCAGTCACCACAATAATCCGCTCAAAAGCCTCATCATCATGATATTTAAGCAACAATTGAGCCAAATGTTCGAGATCATTATGTCGATAGCGCACATATTTTGCGGATGACAAACGGATGCCATCAATCATGCTGGCATGAATTAATTTATCAGCAAGAATCAGTGTCTTACTATCAGCAAGAGCAGGCAGAATACCAATATTCATATGATAGCCACTGTTAAACAGCAACGCAGCACGACCGTTAAAAGCTTGAGTTAAACTTTCTTCTAGCAATTCATATTCTGGAAAATTCCCCGTCAACAAGCGTGAAGATGAAGAGCTCATTCGGTGCTGAGCATTTGGCGTTTCATCAAAGAATTGCTTTCTTAGTTCAAGGTCAGAAGCCAAACCTAAATAGTCATTTGAAGCGAAATTTAGCATTTGCTGATCATGGATATATATCTCACGACCTTGCTGTGTATTTGAACTAAATTGTCGAAAGTTTCCTTGTTGCTTTAGCTCATCCAATTGTTTGGCATAGTGGTCCAGCAATCTATTGGTTGCACTCATATGTTTTGCTCCATACCGCTAACAACTTCAACCAACTGTGTAAGTAAAATATAAAGCTCACTGTCCTTAATCACATAAGGCGGCATCACATAAACCAATTTACCAAACGGACGAACCCAAATACCACGACGTACAAATTCTTGTTGTAAGGTTTTCATATCTACATTAACGGTGAGTTCAACCACACCGATTGCTCCCAATACACGGACATCAGCAACATGCTTGAGTGATTGTAATGGTGTCAAATGGCGATTAAGCTGAGTTTCGATACGCTGAATATTGTTTTGCCAATCTTGATTTATGAGTAATTCAGTGCTTTTTACCGCCACAGCACAAGCTAAAGGATTTGCCATAAAAGTAGGACCATGCATAAATACCCCCGCCTCTCCCTGACTAATCGTTTCAGCCACCTGCTTTGAGGTAATCGTCGCTGAAAGGGTCATATATCCACCCGTCAAACCTTTACCTATACACATGATGTCAGGTTCGACTTGCGCATGTTCCCATGCAAATAATTTTCCTGTGCGTCCAAAGCCAGTTGCAATTTCATCAAAAATTAATAAAACATCATATTGCTCACAGAGCAATTTGGCTTGACGTAAATATTCAGGATGATAAAAACGCATCCCTCCCGCACCTTGTACAATCGGCTCAAGAATCAAACCTGCAATACTGGCATGATGTACTGCCAAAGTTTCTTCAAGTGCCGCTATATCTTGTTGATCCCATTCTTCATAAAAACCAACTTTGGGTGCAGGGACAAAAAAACGGTTGGGTAAACTTGATCCAAAAATTTGATGCATACCTGTTACGGGATCACAGACAGACATCGCATTCCATGTATCTCCATGATAACCAGAGCGGGGGGTGACAAAATTGGTTTTTAGCGCGTTGCCTTGAGCAGACCAATATTGCACTGCCATTTTTAATGCGACTTCAACTGCAACAGAACCGGAATCTGCAAAGAAAATTTTGTCGAGACTTGGCGGAGTGATTTCAAGCAACAACTTTCCCAATTGTATCGCAGGATCATGGGTAAATCCGCCAAACATAATATGTGACATATTTTGGAGTTGATCGGTGACTGCTTGATTTAATTCAGGATGGTTATAACCATGAATCGCACACCACCATGAGGACATACCATCGATGAGTTGACGACCATCTTCAAGTTCAATTGTTGCACCAAACGCCTTTTTGACTTTAAAACTGGGTAAGGGCTGTGTCATGGATGTATAAGGATGCCAAAGATGTTCACGATCAAAACCTAGATCATCTGCGACCAATTCGTTCGCTCGGTTGTTTAAATCGGTCATCCATTTACTCCAGTATCCATAGGTAAAGCAGTTACAGCAAAAACAGTGTACCGATGTTAAACCTACAGAGAATAAAAATAAATTGCGAGATTTACCACTCGTCCAATGATTTATTCTATTTTTTGTAAATATTGGCAGATTTTATCAGAAACCAATTCAAAATTAAAAACTGGAAGCCCATGTGAACCTGTAAATAGCTCAACATCCAAAAACTTTGCATTGAATTTCTGGAAATTTTCAAAGACTTTGTGACTAACTAAGAAATCTTGCTCTGCAAACAAGTGATATTGCTTTCCAGTATAATTTTTTAAGATCTCAACATGATTTAATTGCTCTAAGCACAACAAACCCTGTCTTAATAGTTCTAAATTTTGTGGCTTAATCAAACTTTGCAATTTAGCAAAATCTGCTTTGCTGGTTTCGCTGCCCTGGCAGACCATAAAACCAAATTTTTTCAGTGTGGCAATTGCATCATCTACAAAGGATTGTTTGAAGTTTTGAAATGTAGTTTGAGGCATTGCCGTTTGCCATTCAGCATTTGCGACAAAACATGGATTTGAAGCCAGTGTGATCAATATCTTCTTTTGCTGATATTGTTTTTCGATTTGGTCGACCAACAAGGTTGCCAACTGCCCACCTAAAGACCAGCCACAAATCACATCAAAGGATTGAGCCTTTTCAACATAGTATTGTAAGACTTGTTGATCCAAGGCATTAAAAATATTAATCAGCTCAACGGCATGACCTTGCTGTTCTAAGCGTTGTTGTAATGCCATGAGCAGCTTTGTTCCACCGCCCCAACCAGTAATCAGCAAAATACGTCGATTCAATTCAAATCACTGTTAAAAATCATCAGAAGCGTTGATTAGAGCATGCTTAAAATAATAGAACAACAGATCTGATTACAACGCCAGAATTAGTATCTAAAAATCAAAACGTTAATGTCAATTTTTTAGTTATTGTTGCTTAACATCTAAATCAACCAATAATTGTTGCTTAACATCTAAATCAACCAATAAGCTTGCAGGAATCACTTTTGCCCATGTACTTTTAAATTGTTGATGGAGTTGATCTATTGCAAATTGACTATTTCTCGAAGTTTCATGCGCTTTAGAAATATCATCGGCACGAGTATAAGCAATCAAATAGTCAAGACCATCCAGTTCCACATGAAACCATGATTCTACATGCACACCTTCAGCAACAAGTGTCTGTATTGCCTCAGCTTGTCTACGATGTAATATTTCCTGCCATGCCCTCACATCATCTTTCTTATCCATTTTCAATTGGATGAGTACTGCACCGACGTCCATATTGTTCTCTTGATGATATACAACTTTAAAAATCATAAAGGCGTTTCAAATAAAAGCCAACATTTCTCCACGCGCTGTACAGCTAAACTTTGTTAGTATGGATTTAGGCTCAACGCAGCAAAGGATATACAATGAAATCACTTAAAATATTAGGTATAGGGTTACTTTCTATTTCTACCCTGTTGATGTTGAATCGGGTCAGTCATGCTGAAAATTCAATTTTTTCTTCTTATGAATCAGAACGACAATGGGTTGGAAAACCTGCGCCCAGTTTTAAACTACAAGATCAAAATTCAAAATGGCATGAACTGAGTCAATATAAAGGTAAATGGGTCGTTCTGTACTTCTATCCAAAGGATGATTCACCTGGTTGTACTCAAGAAGCCAATCAATTCAAATCACTCTATCCACAATTCATTAAGAATAATGCTGTAGTGCTTGGTGTAAGTTTGGATGATGTAAAATCTCATCAGAAATTTTCAGAAAAATTGGGACTCAATTTCCCGATTCTTGCGGATACCAATCACCAATTGGCGAATCAGTTTGGGATTGTGCGTAATCTCGGAATTACCAAAATCGCAAAAAGAGAAACTTTCTTAATTGATCCTCAAGGCTCAATTGTGTATCACTACAGCAGTGTAAATACTCAAACGCACGCAAATCAAGTGCTTGCTGATATCCAAAAATTTTCAAAAAAATAATTGTATAAAGCCTTAGCTATGATGGCATGCTATTTAATTAGCACTTAAACATCGAACAAATGATTGAGCTTGTTTGGTGCTGAAATAGCTCGACACCAATAAAAAAAGCCTTTAGATGATAAAATCTAAAGGCTTTTGATCTCATACAGCAACTCTTACATTTGCGACTGAATATAGTTTTGCAAACCAATCAATTCAATCAAACGCAATTGTTTTTCTAACCAATACGTATGGTCTTCTTCTGTGTCATTCATTTGCTGACGAAGCATATCACGGGTAACGTAGTCACCTTTTTCTTCACACAGTTTTACGCCCTGTGCAAGTTTTTCACGCACATGATATTCCAACGCCAAATCTGCTTTTAAGCAAGTCACCACATCTTCACCAGTGACGATATCATCTCGATTCATATTCGGTGTACCTTCAAGGAAAAGTACACGGCGAATTAAAGCATCAGCATGTGAAGCTTCTTCTTGCATTTCATGATCGATACGCTCATAAATTTTGCTTAAGCCCCAATCCTCGTACATACGAGAATGAATGAGGTATTGATCACGAGCAGCCAGTTCGCCACCGATCAACATATTTAGATAGTCTACGACTTCTGGATTGCCACGCATTTCAATTACTCCACATTCTTTTGCAATAGTATGGGCAAATTTTATAAAATTTGCAAAAGGCAAAATGTGTAAGTTTATGATTTTTATAAAATTAAAATGAGAAACATACGCATTTGCAATTCAAATAAGTAATTTTCTATATATAAAATAACCTCTTGCAATAATTCACCATACTTTTGATGGCGATTTATTGCTAAAAATGACAATGATTTATTTTGTAACCATTAAAAATGCTTCTTATTTGCCATCATGATTTTGTTTTCTATTAAATTTTAATCGCGAAACTCAAGCGATCACTTTTTTAATTTTTTTAATGCTAATATTTCAAGACAACATTCGCCTTAATATTTATGATATTGAATATTAAAAATTAGAAGGAAAAAATAATGGTTCAGGGAAATATTTCAGCCCCAATTTTGGTCACAGGTGCAACAGGCTATATTGCGAGTTGGGTGATTCAAAAGCTATTGGAGCAAGGTTATACCGTTCATGCAACTGTACGGGATTTAAATAAAAAACAAAGCTTTGCCCATCTTGAAAAAATAGCACAGCAAAGCACAGGAACACTTAAGCTTTTCAAAGCCAATCTGCTAGAAAAAGATTCTTTCGATGAGGCGATGCAAGGTTGTGAAGTTGTATTACATATGGCATCACCATTTGTAGTGACCAACTATAAAGATGCCATTAAAGATATTATTGAGCCTGCAATTTTAGGAACAGAAAATGTCCTCAATAGCGTCAATAAAACAGATTCTGTAAAACGTGTCATTGTGACATCAAGTATTGCTTCAACCTATGGTGATGCAATCGATATATTAAAAACTGAACACAATCAGTTTGATGAGTCCCATTGGAACATAACCAGTTCAACGACCCATCAACCTTATCCTTACTCTAAAGTCATGGCTGAACGAAAAGCTTGGGAAATGGCAGAAGCACAAAATCGCTGGGAGCTTATTTGTGTAAATCCAGCTTTAGTGCTTGGACCATCACTAACGGCAAATACTCAGTCAGGCAGTGTTGAAGTCCTCGAACAATTTGCCAACGGAATGACGCTATTTGGTGTTCCACCGATGTGGAATGGTATTGTTGATGTTCGAGATGTAGCTGATGCGCATATTTTAGCCGCGTTTAACCCACACGCGTCTGGTCGCTACATTATTAGTGGTGGCTCACTCAGTCTCTTGGAAATGGGAAAAATTTTACGTCAAAATTTTGGACAAAAATTTCCTTTTCCCCGCAATCAAGTTCCGAAAAAAGCTTTTAAATTTATTGGACCTGTATTTGGTTATTCACGTGACTTTATTGAAAAGAATATGGGCTATCCGATCTTCTTTAATGCAGATAAAAGTATCAAAGAATTGGGCATCCACTATCGTGATATTGAGACCAGTTTAGTGGAGCATTTTCAACAATTGCTTGATGATGGTGTGGTGAAAAAATATATTTAGCGTCTCCCAACATTTCAGCCATACACGTTTTCTTTAAAACAACAAGCCTTTTTCATATATGAAAAAGGCTTGTTGTTTTATTACGCTCAAAATCAGCTAGGCTTAGAAATCAAAGGTTACACCAACCTTATATGTTCTAGCACCACCCACCAAAGCGTAATTTGAATTAAAAACTCCTTCCCAATATTTTTTATTGGTCACGTTATCAACATTGGCAAGAAATGTGGTATTTACCCCACCAAGTTTAGTTTTATAACGTGCACCTAAATCAACAATTGTATAATCAGGAAGTTTTAAGCTGTTCTCTTCATTCAAATATTGTTCACTCACATAACTCACACGCGTGTTTATATTGAGACCGTCAATTTGAGGAATCGCATAATCAAGTCCCAAAGAGGCAGTAAAATCAGGAACACCATAAACGTTATTTCCCTGAATCGCTGTTTTACCAGATTTCACGTATTCCGCATCGATATAAGCCAAGCTCCCCATTAAAGATAATGCATCTGTTACATTTCCAGAGAAAGACCATTCGATACCACGTGAACGAGTCTCAGCATCATCTTTAACCTTATTTGTTATAGTGTCCTGATATACCTCGGGCTTTTCAATTTGATACAACGCCACAGTGTTTAACCATGAACCCCATTGATATTTGGCGCCCAATTCATACTGTTTAGTTTGGTATGGTGCAAGCGTATCTCCCTGATTGGTTGCAGTCGGATAGGTAATCTCAGAGACCGTCACGCCTTCTGCTAAACCCTCGACATAGCTTGCATAAAAAGACAGATCCTCGCCAAAGGGTTTAATCACAATGCCCAAACTTGGAGAAAGTTTATCTGAATTATAAGATGTTTTTTTAACCAAGTTCTTTGTATCAATATCTTGATAGCGAGCACCTAAAATGAGTTGCAACTTATCATCTAGCATTGAAATCTGGTCAGTTAAGGTGTAACTCACATACTCATTATCACCATAAGGCACAATTTCAGGATAAGTTGTTGGCATCTTTCCGGTATTGGATGGATGGTATAAATTCGTTGTAAAACTCGAACTGGTTGCTGCTTTATGTTGGGTATACTGACGCGTTAAATAATCCGCACGTAAACCTAATGTATGTTGAATAGAACCTGTATCAAACTTCCCCTCAAAGCCAAAGTTTGCTGCGGTGTTATGTTCTTTTGAACCCACGCGATAATATTGAGATGTGGCATTTCCATTGACATTATTCACAATCATACGCGTACCAAAAAGATGCCCATCGTATGATTTTTCAACATAACCAATACCCGCAAATGCTTTTAAATCAGGGGTAAATTTATATTCACCAGATAACCCCACAAATTGACTGTTGGTATTGCCTTTTAAGTCTGAGAAATAGTTTAAATCACCTTTTGGTGCGGCAAGAACCTGATTAACACTTCCCTTTCCTCCCATCGCAACCATCGCAGGTGAGCCCCCCTTACGATTTCCTTTTACCGCATATGCATCTAAGTTAATTTTGACTTTATCTGTAGTGTAATCGGCAGCAATTGAGCCCAGTGCTTGACGATCATTCATACCATCAATGATATGCTCACCATCTGCATAAGCACCATTTACACGTAGTCCAAATTCTTTCTCTTGACCAAAACGACGTGATACATCAAATCCCGATTGGTAATATCCTCCGTCTTCATATACAGCTGAAACACGTGTTAATTCTTTATCGGCTCGTTTTGAATGACCAATAATAATCCCCCCCACACTTCCTGTAGGAGCAACACCCGCGACCAATGCATTTGGTCCTTTAAGCACTGAAACGGATTCTAAAAACTCTGTTGGCATACGCCCATAAGGGGCTACACCATAAAAGCCGTTATAATTTAAATCTTCATGATTGACATCAAAACCACGGATTTTAAAGTTTTCATTGAGATGCCCTTGATTGGTCGTCGTTCTTACACTGGCATCATTTTTTAAGACTTCACCCGCAGTATTTGCTTGTTGGTTTTCAATCAACTGCTCAGAATAACTATTTATACTAAATGGGGTATCAATAATTTGCTTGTTGCCCAATGGTCCTAACTGGGTATTTTTTTTCAAAGCGCCATTGGCAAAAGTTGCCTCCTCTTGCTGTTTTTCAGCAGTAACTTTGATTGTCGGTAAGGTTGAAACCTCCGTATCAGCCAAAGCTGTTTGTAGAGTCCCCCCACCAAGAAGAGCAACCGCAATAGAATTAACTAAAAGAGTTTGGGAAAAAAGTTTCATATTCAACAAATTATTTTTCAATTGATAATGATTATTATATACACTATTACTATTGTTAAATATTGTAATTTTTCATCTAAAACTTTTTTTAATGGAAAATTCTAATAAATAGGAATGATTATCATATAAAAAATATGAGACTTCTTCGCCATTCAAAATAGGATTCAATACTTTTAAGTATCCATGAAATATGAATAATCGCTTTCTATGGCTAAGCATCGCCTAGCTTAATTGATGTAAATTTTTCATGTAAAGCTTGGTGTTGCAAATAAAAGTCTTACAGATTTATTTTTATCTCATGATCAAGGTTTCATGCTTGATCAAGCTAAAATACATTTAAACGTCTTCCCAAAAATTACTTTTTCAAGCTTTATGAAGAAACTGATTATTGCACGATTAAGTAATGCCCAATATTTTCATATCCCACATTCAACCTATTCACATTAAATTCAGTTGGCATGAGCAACACATCTGGCTCATCAACAAATTGACCGATCGCATATTCTAAGATCACACTTTTTTGTTGATTTAACATTAGCTTCATTTGGCAATATGAAATTCGTTTGTCTTGATCATGTTCCTGATTTAACGTCTTAATTTCTGTAAAGTTAAAATGAAAATTTTGTTGGATCTGTTGTTTTAATAATTTGTCCTCATGAATGTCATACTGAAAAAGCGCATTGATCGCTTGATCTTTCTGAGCATCATAAACCATCAAAAGTTGCTTTTGTTGTTTATCTAATTGCATTGCGATATAGGGTTCTAATAACTTTTCATAATTGGCAATATAGTGGTAAACATCATCCAATTCTGTTTCTTTTGCCTGTTGTTGTTGAGCAATTTTGACAAACTGAGTATTCAAATCATGGAAGATGTTTTGGTTTTTTTGTATCAGTTTTTGTTTGAGTTGGGCTTGTGTATATTGCTTTGACCAAATCAAGTCATTCACCGATTGTTGATCCTGTTTAAAGGATCTAAGCATGAATTCGTTAAAATGTTTAATTCGCAAATACCAATAGTGGTATAAATCATTTTCAATGGATTGATTTAAATGCTCATTCAACTGTTTTAAACCACTCGTATGCTGACAATCATTCACGGCAAAAACTGAGGTTGTTGGCAATAACAGTAGAAAGCAAGCAACATATCGTTTTATTATTTTCATGACCTAAAGATGATTGTAAAGACACACAGAATGTATCTTTACAATAGCTTAGGAATTTATTCAAGCATATTTAAGCTTGACCATAATCAGCCATCAACGCTAAAAAGGCTTGCTCATCCAACACTGGAATGCCCAATTTTTCTGCTTTTTCGAGTTTAGAACCCGCCTTTTCTCCAGCAACCACACATTTGGTTTTACTTGAAACACTGCCACTCACACGAGCACCTAAAGCTTGAAGCATCTGAGTCGCATCATCACGCCCCATCGTTGCTAGTGTTCCAGTAATCACCCAACTCTCACCATTTAAAGGCTGACGTGTTGGAGCTATTGGAGCATCCCAGTGAATTCCTGCCGCCAGTAACCGATCAATAACTTCAAGATTATGTGAGGCTTGGAAAAAATCGACGATCCATTCAGCTGTAATTCCACCCACATCTGGTGTCTTTTTCAAGGCTTCGAGATCAGCATGGCGAATTGCATCAAAGGTTTGGAATGTATTGGCAAGCATACGCGCTGTCGTTTCACCGACGCCACGAATTCCAAGTGCATAAATAAATGCAGCTAAGGTTGTTTTCTTACTGTTTTCAATGGCATCCAGTAAATTCTGAACAGATTTTTCGCCCATTTTCTCAATGGTCAATAGCTGTTCACGATGTTCATGTAAGTGATAAATATCAGCAACATCTTTTAATAAATCAAGATGAAGTAATGACTCCACCCAACGATCACCTAGACCTTCGATGTCCATCGCTTTACGAGAAACAAAGTGTCGAATGGCTTCAATACGTTGTGCTGAACAATACAAACCACCTGAACATCGAGCTAAAGCCTCACCTTCTGGCATCACCACAGGTGACGAACATACAGGACAGTTTTCGGGCAAATGCACTTCAACCACATCGTCTGGACGAAACTCTAACCAAACTTTCTCAACTTTGGGAATCACATCACCACTGCGATAGACACTTACAGTATCGCCAATTCGAACATCTAAACGATGGATTTCACCAATATTATGCAAAGTCACATTTGAAACGGTGACACCACCCACAGCCACAGGGTTTAAACGAGCTACGGGGGTTAATGTACCAGTTCGCCCCACTTGCCAATCAATATTTTCAACTGTTGTCAAAGCAGCAACGGCGGGGAATTTATAGGCTGTTGCCCAACGTGGCTCTCGACTTAAAAAACCAAGCTTTTGTTGTTGTTGTAGGTCATCCACCTTAATGACCATTCCGTCAATTTCAACCGCCAAATTCGGACGCTCTTGATTGATTTGCTGATATTTTTCTTGAACTTCCTGAATACTGTCACAAATAAAATGACGTTCGCCTACGGCAAAGCCAAAATTAGTCAACCATTCAAGGCTTGCTGACATCGAGCTTAACCCATGATTAGGTTCGCACTGTGCAATCCCATACGCATAGAATGCCAAAGGTCGTGATGCAGCAATATTTGGATCTAGCTGTCGCAAACTTCCTGCTGCGGCATTGCGAGGATTGGCAAATGTTTTTTCACCTTTGGCTTCATTCTCAGCATTCAATCGCTCAAAACCAGCTTTAGGCATCAGCACTTCGCCACGAACTTCTAGCAAACGAGGTACTGCAACTTTGTCAGAAGACAACACTTTGGGTAGATTGCGAATCGTTTTGACATTTTGAGTAATCACTTCGCCTGTTTCACCATCCCCACGGGTAACACCACGAGTCAACACCCCGTTTTCATACCAAAGTGAAATCGCCAATCCATCGAATTTCAACTCCACATCATACTGAATTTTCTGGTTGGGTAAGCGTTCCTCAATACGGCGGGCAAAAGCAAACAATTCTTCCTGATTAAACACGTTGCCCAATGACAACATTGGTACAGTATGAGTAATGGTTTCAAATTTAGCCAGCGGTTTACCTCCGACTTTATTCACAGGGCTATCTGCCTGAACTAAGTCTGGATATTGCTGTTCTAATGCTTTGAGTTGGTGAAATAGCTGATCATATTCACTGTCTTCAATACTGGGTTGATCCATCACATAATAAGCATGGTTATGTTTGGCTATGAGCTGAATCAATTGACGCATTTGCGTCACGACAGGATTATTTTCCATAAATTATTTCACCATCTAAAAAGGCGGATAACTCCGCCTAAAATTTTGAATACCAATTATAAAGTAAATATACGCTTATGCTAAGCTTCATGCCCTGAGCGATAATCAATCGCCTTATGACGCCAATGCTCTTTCAACTGTGGTGTAAACTCAAGGTTGTTCTCATCATAGACCGTACCATCAATCTCACGAGCGATTAAACCGGCAATACTGACCATGGTATCAAAACCTTTCTGCACATCTGAGTGTGGCAATGCCAAGAAAAATGCTAATCCTTGTACTTGTTCTGTCGACAAAGTTTCAAGATCAAATCCATCAGGTCCGTTGTCTGTCACCCGCAACACAGAAAACAGTAAATGGCTTTCTTCCTCCGGGTTTTCATAACGATGAAAACAAGAAAGTTCACCAAAACGTAAACCATACTTCAAAAGCATTTTAAGTGTCTTATCACCTGACAATGCTTTACGTGGGTTTGGATATACATTTAACGCAATAATCGTTTCCGCTTTTGAAAGCACACTTTCATCATCGTATTTTTGCTGTTCATTGAGATGCACATCCAAAATACTACTTTCTTCATCAAACTCTTTGATTTCAGCAGTTTCTACATTGGCATTGAGTTGAAATACTGACTCTTTTTCTTTCTCTACAACACTTTTGTCTGATTCAATGGTATCTACAGACGAATTCTCGTCAGTCTTTGTAGATAAATCAGTGCTGTTCAATGCTTCAGATTCAGCATGATCAGTTTTCTGATGCGCTTCAACATTTGCTGGATCATTTTGATCAATATCTTTAATTGAATCTACTTCAGTTGACTGCGTTGAATTTGCATCTTGAACGACATCATCAAGCTTTTGTACTTTTTCTTCAGCAACTTCAACGGAGTCTAGTGCATTTAAATTCGGTTCAACACGTTGTTGTTCTGGCGTAGCACGTGCAATCTGTAACTGGTCACGCACATGACGAGGAATCACAGGTTGCTGACAGTCAGCATTGATGTGTAACTCAGACTCAAGAGAAGGTGCTGCATCATTTGGCTTTCGTAGCATCATTCTCAAACCAACCAGAATGATGATTACGGCAGCAACAATTCCAATAATTGTGGTGATTTCCATACTACGACTCCGCGGCTAAACCGTACTCTCTTGCCTCTTCCAAATTCACAGTGACGAGTTTTGAAGTGCCTGGTTCAGGCATCGTCACCCCCAGCAAATCGGTTGCCATCGTCATTGCAACTTTATTATGTGTAATGTAAATGAATTGCACTTGATCAGAAAGCTCTTTTACCAAATTACAAAAGCGTCCTACATTGGCATCGTCTAAAGGTGCATCAACTTCATCCAAAACACAGAATGGTGCAGGATTTAATCGGAAAATCGCAAACACCAATGCCAGTGCTGTTAAAGCTTTTTCGCCACCTGACAATAATGCCAAAGAACTGTTTTTCTTGCCTGGTGGACGCGCCATTAACTTTACGCCAGACTGCCAATCGTCTTCAAGGCTTAAACTCGCTTCACCACCATTAAAAACTTTAGGGAATAAAACTTTCAGCTCTGAATTAACTTGATCAAAAGTTCCCATAAACAGTTTTTTGGTTTCTTGGTCAATTGTTTTCATGGCATCTTTTAATTGCCCAACGGTATTTTCCAAGTCCTGCATTTGATGGCTTAAATCTTCAAAACGCTTGGACACTTCCTCATATTCTTCTGAAGCTGCAAGGTTAACCGCGCCTAGTTTTTCAAACTGACGTTGTGCTTTTTCAAACTTCTCTTGGTGTACAGGCAAATCTATCAAGACACCTTGCTTAATTTCAGCATTCATTTCTTTCAATTGATCAGAATAATGCTGTAAATCCGATTTTGCCGATTGCCAAGCCAAACGACGTTCTTCTAGCTTGCTACGCAATTGTTCATCGTTCTGTTGGTGCAAATGACGCATTTCAGTAAGCTGCTGTTGTTTTGACTGAATATTGTTCAACTCAACTTGCCACTCACTCCAAGTTTTCTGCAACTTTTCAGTTTGCTGTGCTTGCTCAGCATATTGCGACTCTAGGCTTGGTAACTCCAACTGAATAGGATCAACAAATTTCTTCGCTTGTTCCATTTGAGCAATAATTTGTTGATATTGAGTTTTAGAAAAAGACAGATCTTTGTCTAATAATTCAATCTGCTGTTTATTTTGCTCAGCCAAACGACGGGTCGTTTCAAAGTCCTGCTGTTTAAGTTGTAATTGCTGCTGTTGTTCTTCTACTTGCTCATTTAACTCATCCAACTTGTATTGCAGTGCCTTAAATTCTGGAAGATTTTGCTCAAGTTTGAGAATGACCGAATGCATATCGATCTCAAGATCATCTTTTTGCATTGCATCTTCTTCAAGTTGCTCATCCAGTTGTTGCAACTGATTATTCAGCTGGACTTTATGTAGTTCAAATGCTTGGGAGGCGCTTTGCTGTTTGGCAATTTGTACATCAAACTGTTGTACTCGCGTTTGCTCTTGCTTGAGTGCATCTTGATCTATTTGAATATGTTTTTGCAACTCAGCAAAACTTTGGCTGAGTTGAGGCAAAGCATGTTCAGCATCTATCAGTTTAGGCTGTAGATCGGCAAGCTGATGCTCAATTTCTTCAATACGAATACGATGGCTTAATGCACCCTGAGCTGCTTGACTGGATTCATCAAAGAACAGACCAATCATCCAGTCTTGACCGACATGATAACCGTCCAAGGTTAATATACTTTGTCCTGTCTTGAGCTGTGATTGAACTGTCAGTGCTTGCGCCTTATTTTCAGCAATCGCCACATGATTCCATAATGAATACTGCGGTGACTCAATCCAGTCCGCTAAACAAACCAGACCTGACAACTGGATTTTTTCTAATCCTTGTAATGCTTTAAGCTGACGTGCTGAACTGTCAGCAAAATCTGCACTTTGATCTAAAACTTCTGCTGATAACCACTTGGCTAAGAATTTTTCGATCAAATTGGCATGTGCTTTACCCTGATCATTTAACTGCAAAACCTGCATCAATTGCACTGCATGGATATCTGTTTTGACCGCATGCTTTGCAATGAGCTGATTTAAATTTTTCTGTTCTGACTGCAAAACGTGTAATTCAGATTTCAAACTCGATATCAGCGTTTTTTGCTGGTTGATTTGTTCTTGCAATTGTTCTAATTGCATTTTAGTTTCAGCAATACTCTGCTCTAATTGCAAAATACTTGCTTGCGCTACAGCTTTGTCTTGTTCGAGTTGTACTAAATCTTCAGTCTGAAATTGGCTTTGGATCTGACTTGCCTGAGTTTTTAAGGTTTCTTTTTGCTGCTCAATACGTGCGACATTTTTGGCAAGTTGCTCAACCTGTGCTTGCATCTGAGCTTTTTGCTGCTGTTGCTTTTCAACTTGAACTTTAACCTGTTCATAGTGTTGTTGTGCTTGCAACTGCTGTGCTTTTAAATCACTAAATGCTTGTGTCCCTTGTTGAGTTTCAGACTCAGATTGTTTTAACTGTTCAGCTTGTTGATCCAATTGACTATGCAACGTTTCTAATTGCAACTCCATCAATTGAATTTTTTCTTTGGTTTGCGCTTTTTGTTGCTCAAAACTGCCCAAAGCTTCTGAATTTTGTTGAAACAGACTTTGTTTTTGCTCCAAGGTCATTTTCAACTCAGACAGTTTTTTCTCTGCCTGTTGCCATTCATTTTGCAATGGCGTCGATTGTTGAATTAAACGCTGAAACAGTTCATTGGTAGAGGTGAGATCATGTTCCAAGGTACTCATATCGGAACGAACCAATTTGAAATGTTCACCCAGTTCGTTCATTTCAATCGTATATTGTTCTTGCAAACGAGAACTACGTTCACACTGAAATGAAAGAATTTCAATCTTGAGGGTACGGATCTCAGTTTCCAGGGTCTTATATTGAACCGCAGTTTCAGACTGGCGCTTTAATGTTTTTAATTGTGATTTGAGTTCTGAGGCAATATCTTCTAGACGATCTAAATTTTGGGTGGTGTGCTCTAAATGTTGCAATGTCTCACGACGACGCGCTTGATAACGAGAAACACCCGCAGCTTCCTCAATAAAAACACGCATTTCTTCTGGTTTGGCATCGACCAAACGATTGATCATCCCTTGTTCAATGATTGCATATGAACGCGGTCCTAAACCTGTGCCCAGAAAAATATCGGTAATATCACGACGACGACATTTGGTTCCATTGAGAAAATATTCAGATTTACCGTCGCGATTGACCTGACGACGAACGGCTAATTCCGTATAAGCATTATACGCACCGCCAAGCTTGCCATAGGTATTTTCAAAGCGTAATTCTACACTTGCCATACCGACAGGCTTTCGCTTTGCCGTTCCAGTAAAAATAACATCCTGCATACTGCCACCACGTAACTGGCGTGCACTGGATTCCCCCATGACCCAACGAATGGCATCAATCACATTGGATTTACCACAACCATTTGGACCTACGACCGCGGTACGGTTATCTTTGAATTGTAATGTTGTACTATCGGCAAACGATTTGAAGCCTGAAAGTTTTAAGCTGCTTAAACGCATAATGTCCTAGTTACTACCGACGCGATCTCCGCGCCCAAGCGAGTTCAATTTGTTTCATCCGTGTCAGAGATTCCAACACGAGATTACGCAAGTGTCGACAAAAATCTTCCATAAATAAAGTAGCTTGTTGTGATTTTCGGATTAAAATTGCATCAATCACCAACTTAAGTAATTCTAATGCTTCTTGAAGCTCGCGTCTTGAAGTATTTAAGGTTAAAAAATAACTTCTACGTAGTGATGGTAACAGTTCACGATAAAACTTCATTAGATATGGATTACCCACCATATCTTGCTGAGCAGAGAGAAATTGGAAAATACCATCATAAAATTTTTCTGTATTGCCTTGTTTTACCTGTTCAACCAAATGATTCATCATGTGTTGAATTGCATCAGCTTCATGATTGCGCCATGTTTCACTCATCCGTTGCACAATCTGTCCCAATAATAAAGCACTGGTATCAAACAATGCTCGCACTTGTTGTGCGGACATTTCAGATACGATTGCTCCACGGCGTGGGTAAATTTCAATTAGATGCGTTCTTTCTAAAAGCAAAAGGGCTTCGCGTACCGAGCCACGACTGACATCCAGTTCTTTGGCAATACGTAGTTCTTGTATACGTTCACCTTCAACCAATTCGCCACTAATGATTTGTTCGCTAATATGTTTGGCAATTTGTTCTGAAAGGCTGTCCACTTCTTCCAAATGCATATCGTTCCTATCTCGGTTTATTATTCTTGGACAATGTCAATTGTCATTATTTTAGTTTTACCTGATTTAATTCAAAATAAACCATGACATTGTCCGACAATTTTAATGCATTTTAAGTCAACTTTGCTTGAGGGAGAAGTGCTATTGATCGGATATCAAGCAACAGACTACCTCATAAAACCTTGATAAATAAAATAAAGACCAACCAATGTGAGTAGACATGCAAAACATTTTTTTAACATTGCAGGTGAAAGTGCATGGGCAACTCTTGCTCCTAGTTTAGCCGTGATAAAACTCATCACACTAATCCCAATGAACGCATAGATGTGCACATAACCAATCGCATTCTTAATCTCAGTCTGCTCCTGTGCACCGAAGAACATAAAACCTAATGCCCCTGCTATTGCAATCGGTAAACCACAAGCCGCTGAAGTCGCTACGGCTTTCTGCATGACCACACCATTTTTATTTAAATAAGGTACTGTCAGACTTCCACCACCAATACCAAATATTGCGGAAGCAATCCCAATTCCGCCACCAGCAAGCATTTGTTTGGGTGCAGAAGGCAATTGTTTAGATTCATCGACCTGAACATTTGCCCCTTTAAACATTTTAAATGCCACCCAAAGTGCAAAGGCACCGATAATCAGCTGTAAATGTTGCCCAGATAAAATGTCCGCGATTCCAGCACCAATGAATGAGCCAAGTACTAAACCTGGTGCGAGATTTTTAAAAACATTCCAAAGCACTGCGCCCTTTTTATGATGTGCAGTGACAGAGCTAATAGAGGTAACAATAATTGTCGCCAGCGAAGTTCCTAATGCCATGTGCATGATGACCGATGGATCATAGCCCATTTTGGTAAACACCACATAAAGAATAGGTACAATAATTAAGCCACCACCAACACCAAATAAACCAGCGGCGAATCCAGCGATTGCACCAATACCTAAATATATGATTAACTCCATAAATGTTCCTTCACTCTTCTCAGATTCAACATGGATTTAGAGACTCGTCATCTTAGACAACTGCTTACACAAGCACATCAGCTCCCCGAAGTGCTGCTTTTAAAACAGACAACAACATCAACCAATGATGATGTACGTGAGATTGCGCTTAGTGGCGTCAAGACGGTTTTGGTCTGTAGTGAAACTCAGACTCAAGGGCGAGGTCAGCACCAACGGGAATGGGTTTCCCCAGCCGGCAATATTTATTTAAGCACATTGCTTGAAACTCGAACACCCTTAGATGGGCGTTTAGCCTTAGAAATTGCCTTAAATATCTTACAAATGCCGTCACTAAAGGGCTTAACTGGATTACAAATTAAGTGGCCCAATGATCTCTATAGTGCTCAAGGTAAATGGGGCGGTATTTTGGTTGAACCGATCTCGCCGCATCAAGCAATTGTTGGAATTGGTATCAATCTATTTCCGGTTTCCGAGCAAGAGATTACTCAACAAGCCACCTCAGTAATGCAATTAGGTCTCCAGTTCCCGAACCGCATTCAAATCATTTCTGAAATGTATTTGGCGATTCAACAAGCTGGGCAATGGTTTGATCATGGTTGTTATAACCTTGCTGCACGATTCAATCATTATGCTGCGTTTATGGATCAAGCGGTACATTTTGAACAAGTCCATAATTCAATCAATGGGATTTTTAAAGGGATTTCGGACGATGGCGCACTCAATTTAGTGACACCTCAAGGCTTAGTCAGTGTATACCAAGGACGTTTACGTTTAGCGGAGTCATAAGTTTATGTCTGCTTGATCTTATTGAAACATTTGATTTATAAAGCATGAGGATTCAATCTAAAGCGACTCCTCATTGTATCCCCCATACGAGTTCTGTTAATGAAAGCACTTTGGTTAGATATTGGAAATACCCGGCTAAAATATTGGATCACTGAAAATGACCAAATCATCGAGCAAGCAGCCGAATTGCACTTGCAATCTCCTGCGGATTTATTACTTGGTTTAATTCAACATTTTCGTAGTTTAAGTTTAGACAGCATCGGCATTTCATCTGTTCAAGATAAAAAGAACAATGAACGTATTATCCAGATTTTGAAGTTACTGGATATTCCGGTCACTTTTGCCAAAGTCCATGCAGAATATGCTGGCTTACGTTGTGGCTATGACCATATTGAACAGCTCGGAATTGATCGATGGTTACAAGTTTTAGCGGTTGCGAAAGCTGAAGAAGACTTATGTGTGATTAGTTGTGGAACAGCATTAACTATTGATTTAACACAAGGTTTTCAACATTTAGGCGGTTATATTCTTCCTAATCTCTATTTACAGCGAGACTCTTTGATTCAAAAAACCAAAGGAATTAAAATTCCCGATGCTGCATTTTCAGAGTTAAGCCCTGGTCGCAACACCATAGATGCTGTCCATCATGGGATTTTCTTGGGTTTATTAAGCACGATTGAAAAAGTGCTTGAACAACAACCTCGAAAGCTGATTTTAACGGGCGGTGATGCTTATCTGTTTGCTCAGTTCCTTGAGAAGTATCAACCTCGCATTGAAACAGATTTATTACTCAAAGGCTTACAGTTTTATATAGATCGACAGACAATCATAAAATAGTCTTAAATTGCGAATTTAGGCATTGCCTTAAATTTTGGCAATGCTTCAAAAGCATTAATCCACCGTTGTACATTTTTATAATCCTCTAATGAAATGTTACCTTCTGGTGCATGAGCTACATATGCATAACAAGCAATATCAGCGATAGTTACTTGATCAGTTGCAAGCCATGTACACTTGACCAAATGCAGATCCATAAAATGTAAAATGCGATGCGCGATTCGTTGAGCTTGTGCTAAATCCCAATCACCACCCCATAGTTTTACCATCCGAGAAATAGCACAACCATATTTTATTTCACCCGATGCAATTGATAACCATCTTTGTATTTGAGCAATTTGTGATGGGTCATCAGGTAACCAATGACTATTAGGAGCATAAACTTTTGCAAGATAAACGAGAATAGCGCAACTATCAGATAAAATTAAACTATCATCCACAAGAACTGGAATTTGACCTAAAGGATTCAAATCTAAAAAAGCCTCAGTAGCCCTGAAATCAGCTTGAGCATCGACATATTCAAAAGGAATATCTAAGAACCTTAGAAATTGTTCAATCCTATGCCCATGACCAGAAAAAGGACTTGAATATAATTTCATAGAGCTAATCCTCTAATTATCTATTTTTATTTACATACCATATACTACATTTGGCTTCTTTCATCAGTCCTGTTTAAAACTATAAATCAACATAAATTCACCTCGTCATAGCCATCTACCTTCAAGAGATGGCACTTTCAGTACCTATGTGATTCGTTCAACATGATCATTTTTTGTTTTATGAAAGAGATCTATTCATCAGTGATTTATTTTGTTTATGAGCCAGTAAATTTTAAAAATATCACTCCACAGCCTGCGCTTAGGGTTCCGAGTTGAGTAAAATAACCAGCTTTTCCCAGAGGATCGTAAGCGTATTAAAACCATCCGTTACCATAAAATGCCCTGCACCTTTCACTTCAATCATTTGAGTATTCAACAAATGCCCTAGTTGAATACTGAATGGTGCTGGAACAAAAGGATCATTGTTGGAAAAAAATATAAAACGATGAACGATGTTTAATCGAAGCAAAGCATCATCAATACGGGCGCTATTTAAAAATAAATTAAGCTCTGGCAATGTCGGTAAATTTTGATTGAATCCAGCCACTAAAAACAATGCACCTAATTTTCTTCCAAGTAATTCACTAGAAAGAAAAGCTAAGCTTGCAACACAACCTAGACCATGAGCAACAATAATCACATCTTCATTTAGTGTTTTAATCTGTTGTACCAGATTATGTTTCCAAACTTCATATTGAGGATGATCTGCCTGCTCCAATTGCACAATTTCACACTCATTTCCCGTCGCAAGTATTTGTAATTTAAGCCATGGATACCAATGATCCTCTGAAGAAGCATGATAACCGTGTACGATCAAGACTCTTTTCATAGACCTTTTCTTATCAGAAATTTAAATTTTATCTAAGTAATTACATCAGAATATCTAAAGAATAAGGAGAAGTATGTTGTTTTTAGTTAACAAAAAAGCGCCCTAAGGCGCTTTTTATAGAGGAAATAGAGACTTACTTCTTATCATTATTTCCAAATAGTGGTCCCATACCACCACCGCCACCAAATTGCTTTTGCATTCCACTCAAAGAACGCATCATTTTTGCCATACCCGATGGATTGGCGAATTTTTTCATCATTTTCGCCATTTGTGCATGTTGTTTAATCAGTTTATTCACTTCAACAACATCCATACCACACCCAGCAGCGATACGCTTTTTACGGCTTGGATTCATCAAATCAGGGTTGCGGCGTTCTTTAATGGTCATCGATTGAATAATCGCTTCCATTTTTTTCACTTGTTTTTCAGGGTTTGCTTGTGCAATCGCGTCTTGTATCCCTGAATTACTCATGCCAGGCAACTTATCTAAGAAGCCCATCATTCCGCCCATTTTGTTCATTTGTTCAAATTGCATCAGCATATCTTCAAAATTGAAGTTTCCGCCTTTCTGCAATTTTTTCGCCATCTTCTCGGCTTTTTCTTTGTCGATTTTACGTTCAACTTCTTCGACAAGAGAAAGCACATCACCCATACCTAAGATACGTTGTGCAACACGCTCTGGGTGGAATGGTTCTAAGGCATCGAGTTTTTCACCCATACCTAAGAATTTGATTGGCTTACCTGTAATTGCACGTACTGAAAGCGCTGCACCACCACGCGCATCACCATCAGTTTTAGTCAGAATGACCCCTGTAAGTGGCAATGCATCATTAAAGGCTTTGGCTGTATTTGCAGCATCTTGACCTGTCATTGCATCGACAACAAACAGTGTTTCTGTTGGTGCAACTGCTGCATGTAATGCTTTGATCTCGTCCATCATGTCATCATCGACATGTAAACGACCTGCGGTATCGACAATCAAAACATCGTTAAAATTAATTTTGGCTTGCCCGATGGCACGCTGTACGATTTTAATTGGATCTTCAGCAGCATCTGACTCAATAAAATCAACACCAACTTCACCAGCAACCGTTTGAAGCTGTTTAATTGCGGCAGGGCGATAAACGTCGGCAGAAACCATGGCGACTTTTTTCTTTTGACGTTCTTTTAAGAAACGTCCAAGTTTTGCAGCAGTGGTGGTTTTACCAGCACCTTGCAAACCTGCTAAAAGAATCACAACTGGTGGTTTAGCAGCTAAATCTAGGCTTTCATTCGCCTCACCCATCATTTTGGTGAGTTCATCATAAACAATTTTAACGAAAGCCTGACCTGGTGAAAGCTGGGTCATCACCTCTTGTCCCAATGCTTCTTCCTTAACTTTCGCAATAAACTCACGAGTTACAGGCAAAGCAACATCGGCTTCAAGAAGTGCCATACGCACTTCACGTAAGGTATCTTTAATATTATCTTCGGTTAGCTGCCCAGAGCCAGTAACATTTCTGAGACTCTGCGTGAGTCGTTCTGTTAAGGTATCAAACATTGCAAAATCCGCTTAAAATAGCTAGTAGCAAAAAAATCTTTCTTAAAATAGAAAATTTATGCTCAAGATGCTATAGGATACTGTAGTTCACATAGAATTTATATCATATAGCATGAATATTCATCATCCTGAAAAAGGTTTGACATGATTAGCCTACCCTTGGTTTATACGATTTTAGCATTAATTGCCTATACCTCTTCGTTTTGGTATTTGTTTATGCACTTAATGTCTAAACGTCCTGCAAACCCTTGGTTTATTGGCATCGTGTCAGGTTTAGGGCTGATATTACATGCAAGTGTACTGCATAACGATATACTTACACCACTAGGGATTAATTATGACGTCTTTAATTTGATGTCGTTTACCTCCGCATTAATGTTACTTTTAAGTATGTTGTACAGCACCTATCGACCTGTACTTTCACTCAATTTGATTGGGATTCCCGTTGCTGCTTTTGGATTGATTTTAGGTTTTGGCTTTAGTAAACCCGATCAATTCATCGAACAGCACTCTTTAGGATTAGACATTCATATCATCTTGTCCTTATCCGCCTATGCAGTTTTACTCATGGCAACCATACAAGCTGTACTGATTTGGTTTCAAAATCGTGAATTAAAAAAGAAACAGAAAAAACGTATTTGGGTGAATTTCCTTCCCGCCTATCAAGCAATGGAATCTTTACTTTTTGATATGTTAATCACAGGCTTTGTTCTACTCACGGTAGCCTTATGTTTTGGTTTCTTTACTATTGATGATTTCTTTGCCCAACACTTAGCGCATAAAACAGTTTTTAGTATTGTGTCTTGGTTTGTATATGGTGCATTGTTAATCGGTCACTATAAGTTTGGTTGGCGTGGTCAAAAAGCCATTCGCTTTACCATGATTGGATTCTTCTTACTGGCAATTGGATTTATTGGTTCTAAATTCGTTTTAGAAATGATTTTGCATCGTTGATAAACAGAGCACTTCGCGAGAGTATGCGGTTTTTGTATTGTTAAATAAATATATTGACACAGAAGCGGAAAAAATCGTTTTATATGAATTAGATGAGTAATATTAGGGTCTGTTGACATTTAGGGTTCATAATTTAACCTACAAGGGGAGCCATAAAAATATACAAGCTAATGCAACAGAACTTTCATAGTTCCGTTTTAACTTGTCGTATCGAGTGGCTATCCCTCTAAATTGCTTTAACCTACAAAACATATTTTCTACTAAGTGCCTGATTTTATATAAATACCAATCCATATGGTCATTGTTTGATTGGCTATTGGATTTTTTAGGTATATTCGCTTTTGTTCCAGTTGCTCTAATCTGCTGTCTTAATGGCTCTGAATCGTAACCTTTATCTGCACATACAATCTCTGCCTCATTTAAATTGAGTTTTGAAATTAAATCAGGTGCGACCTTAACATCATGTGTGGTTCCATCAGTAATAATGAAATCAATAGGATTCCCATTTGAATCTACAACTAAATGTATTTTGGAGGAGTTTCCTCCAGCACTTTTAGAGATTGCCTGATCAGCGATACCCGCTGAATGTTGATGAGCGCGAATATGAGAACCATCGATGAACAGCCATTCCATATCTGTATTCAGCGATAATAATTTAAATATAGTGAGTAACTTACCACTGCTAGACCAACGATTAAAACGTTTAAAAATAGAGTTCGGTTGTCCAAAGCAAGTGGGTATGTCACGCCAAGGACACCCAGTTCTAATCCTATAAAGAATCGCTTCAATAAAATTTCTTAAATTTGAGTTGAGATGAATGGATAAATTACGCAAAATAGCTTTCAACTTTTGCCAGTGTTGATCTGTTAACATGGTACGAGGCATAGCGAATAGTAGAATTGGGTTTGGCGATTTAATTTTACTACTTCGCTATTTTTTAATCTAAAAGTGTCAACACGCCCTATTCTTAAGTTAAAAATTAAGCTTTCTATACAAAACTTCAAGCTTAAAACCCTATAGATGAATTTCTCAATCTTTCCAAATTAACAATGCCTCCTCAAATTGACAAGCGCTGCCAGATTATATTTGTATGAGTAGACATCTATTTCAAAAATGCGTATAACGCTGTTTTATCTGATCGGGTAACTCCACTGTGAAACTCATTCTTGCTCCCATGGAAGGCTTAACTGACCCCATCATGCGTGATGTTTTAACGCATGTCGGTAGTTTCGACTGGTGCGTGACTGAGTTTATCCGTGTAACAGACTCTGTCCTACCTGATCATATTTACCATAGCTACTGCCCAGAGCTCAAAAATGAAGGGAAAACTGCTGCTGGAACACCTGTACATGTACAGTTTCTAGGAAATAATCCTGAAATGTTGGCTGCCAATGCCGTACGTGCTGCCGAACTGGGCGCACCTGCCATCGATATGAATTTTGGTTGCCCTGCAAAAACAGTCAACCGTCATCGAGGAGGTTCCGTACTTCTCGATGAGCCTGAGGTTGTACATGAGTTGGTTAAAGCAGTACGTGATGCTGTTCCACAACACATTCCAGTTTCTGCCAAAATGCGTTTGGGTTACATGGATCGAAACTTTACCCTTGAAAATGCGCATGCCATAGAAGATGCTGGCGCTTCATGGCTTACAGTACACGCTCGAACCAAAGCGGACGGTTATACGCCACCTGCTTTTTGGGATCAACTTCAACCTATTCGTGAAGCCATTAAAATCAATGTGATTGCCAACGGTGAAATTTGGACCAATGCCGATGCCAAGCAATGCCAACTTGAATCAGGGTGCGAAGATTTAATGATCGGGCGTGGTGCAGTCACGACACCAGACTTAACACAATGCATCCGTAAAAATACAGATGAGCCGCTGATTACATGGTCAGAATTATTAAATTTACAGATTCGTTTTTTGAACGGCACCTATAAAAAAGAAATGAATATGGTTGGGCGTTATAAACAATGGCTTGGAATGATGTCTAAGCATTACCCCGAAGCCAAGGCATTGTGGGATGAAATTAAGCGTTTGAAAAAAATTGATGAAGTACTCGAAAAATTAAATGCTTAAATTATTAGAGTCTATTTGATCAATTTCTAAAATAGCTTTGATCTCTTCGGGTTGGAATTCTTTTGATAATGCTGAGGTTGGGTTCAATACTAAGGTTGCCCCTTTAGTCATTTCAAAAAACTGACGAGTATTCAAAGCAATATATTCAACATCTACACCAATATCATTTTGAATGGTTTCAAGTTCAATAAAAAATGGAATGGCTTGATCACCTTCTGGTGTTTCCAAAATGCGGAATTCAACGTTCTTGTCTTTGTCCTGCGTCGCTAGACAATAAATTTCTGATGCTAAAAGTTGATCAATGAAATCAGGGATCAATTCGTAGTTTTCTTGAGTTTGAACAAAAAGTTGTTGTAAATTTGACATGTTATATATTATCTATTTTGGTGTTGCTAATATAGCTTATTCTCGATAGATATGGAATTGACCAGAAGAGTCAATTGGATCGCATGATGCTTCAACTATAGTATGTGTCTTAAGCTTGACTTGATTTGTTGAAATTTCATCTTTTTCAAATGCAAAATTAAACAAAGAGTTTATATCATATTTTTCAGTTATTAAAAAATTTGAAAGCTTCAGAATATTATTTAAATCATTTTTTGAAATTTTATTACAATTTGGAAATAAATAATCAATAGATTTTAGCTTACCAGGGTTTTGTGATGGATTTACAATTAACATTGAGGACTCCTCTAACTGGATATATTTTGAATTATCAATATCATTTTCATCGTAATTTTTTAATTTTTCAACTTTTACGATTTCAATTTTAATTAAATAATCCTTTAAGCTAGCAACTGTTACACTTTGCAAATCCAGCTTACTATATAAGGGTAAATTATAATATGGCGTAGATAGCTCTCTTGGTGTACAATCATGATCACAATCAGATTTCTTATAATCATCACAAGATGTAAGTAAAGGGATCAAACAAATCAGCCAAGTAAATAATTTCATAAATCACACTTCTCAGGCACTTCTTTACTCTGATAAATATTAAAATAGGTATTATTTTTTATGCGTTCAGTATTAAATTCCAACCAATAATCTTGAACATTTACTCTAGTCGTCACTAAAAAATTACAATATACATTCACATTGTTTTTGATATTTAAAAGATGCTGATTCATTAGTGATGTATATACTTTTTTCGCTTTCTTTTCATCAACTATGTTTAATGATGAAACAAGACTTATAGGAATAGTAGTATCTATATTGATTTTTTCAAATCTATTTCCATTATACCCTGCACTCAGATTTAATCGAATACTTTTGATTTTATTGAATTTAGGATTCGCTGCATAAATTTCAGAGAAGAGCTCTGGTGTATCACTGACACCATCAAAAAAATAGATTTTCTTTACTGTTCCGCCATATGAAATCACTTCAAAGTGTCGACTGTTTTTGGCTACTTCATTATTCACATATCCGAATTTTTCGATATTTTTTATAACTTTATCTAAAATTATTGGGGTAATACTCCCATTTTTAATTGATTTAATAAGTAGAAAAGCCAAAGTCCTTATCACTGTTTAAATTAAGGTGGTTTACCATCAACTGACATATGTGGTCGTTCATGATTATAAAAGTGTTGCCATATTGTTGTATAGTCTTCAACTTCTTCAAGCTCTCGAAATAAATATTGATTCAAACATTCATATCTCACCGTCCTGTTGAAGCGATCGACATAAGCATTCTGTTGTGGATGACCAGGTTGGGTAAATACATGCTCAATTCCATGTTGAGTACACCATGCTTGCATTAAATCACTAACATACTCGGGTCCATTATCACTACGGATACGCTTTGGCTTACCTCGCCATGCAATTAATTGGTCTAATCCCCTCAGTACTCGTTGAGCTGGCAAAGAAAAATCAATCAATATATCCAATGCCTCACGGTTATAATCATCAATAACATTGTGAATTCGGTAACTGCGACCATCACTCAGTTGGTCATGCATAAAGTCCATTGACCACGATTCATTTGGTGCTGATGGAACTGTAAGCGGTTCAGGCTTTATTCGCTGAATGCGTTTGTTTGGTTTAATTCGTAGGTGAAGCTCAAGCTCCTTATAAATTCGGTAAACACCTTTATGGTTCCATGAGTAGCCTTTGACATTACGTAGGTACAAGAAGCAAAGCTGAAAGCCCCAAGTCTTATTCTCGTTGGTGAGCTTCAGTAGCCAGTCTGCAATCATCTTATTTTGCTCATCTAATTGAGCTTTATAACGATAACAGGTTTGACTAAGTTGAAATATAAAGCAAGCTTTACTCACTGAAATCTTAAATTGTTCAACAGCTCGCTGAGCAAGAGATTTACGTTGTGCAGGCTTTATAACTTCTTTGACAGTGCATCCTGAAGAATATCTGCTTTAAGGCGTTCGTCAGCATACATACGTTTCAGACGAGCATTTTCAGCTTCTAATTCTTTAAGTCGTGTCATCATTGAAATATCCATACCTCCATATTTCGCTTTCCATTTATAAAATGTAGCGGAATTCATACCATGTTCACGGCATAAGTTAGGCACAGGTGTTCCTGATTCAGCTTGTTTTAAAATACTCATGATTAAGCTGTCTGAATATTTAGATGTTTTCATAAAAAATCTCATTGAACAGGATTATTCGATTTTCTACTTTTGAGTTCAATTATTTTGAGGGGGGATTATCTTGGCATTGCATTCAAATTCAGCTGATTGACTGGTGCAAATCTTAAATAATTTATTTCTGTTGATAAGACTGATTTATTTTTATCTTCAAAAATAAAAAAACGCTGATCTACATTCGTTCCATAACTATAGTACGATACAGAAGTACTAATTAAAAATACCACCCCACTCCAAACAAAAATATTATATTTCATAAACTTAACCAAAAAATCACTTGAAACAAAAAAATTAATATTTATCTGCGATATATATTTACTTGTCCAGAATTATTGTTTGGATCACAATTCACCTCCAAGCCAACTCCCTTCTCGTAAAAATTATTAATCATTATTTCACCACCATTCTTGCTAAAATCATAAAAATCTTTATCTGTTTTATCAAAATTAATTAAATTTAGAATATTCCTGACATTATTTTTATCAAAATCAGAAATTTGATTACAGTTCTCAAATCTATATTCAATAGATTTAACACCTGAACCGCCTGAATCTGGATTAACAATTAGAATAGAATTTCTAATTAAAATAGTCAAAGAATTAAAATTATCATCAAAATTTACATTTCTATAATCATTTTCAGTTATGACTTTCTTATAGACCAAACCACCAATAAAATCTTTAAACACAACCTTATCAATTCTTTTTCCTTCAGTAAAAACAATACGATGATATGGTGTGAATAAAGCTCTAGGTGTACAATCTGCACTTAAACAAGGATCATTTATTTTGTGCTCATACTCTCCCATAATTTTTAAGTAAACACTAGGTTTCGCATTAAAATCATAAGATAATAAAAAAGCAAGAATAACAATTAAAAATATTTTACCCATTTTAAATTTTCACAATTAAAAGTTATATTATTCAGTAGCATTTACCCTAGGTGTACCATTGGTTTTGTAAATATAAAAAGTAGTATTATTATGTGTTTGTTCAGTATTGAATTCAAACCAATAATCAGCAATTTTAATTCTATTTGTGACTAAAAAATCTCCATATTTATTTATTCCATTCTCTATATCAGCAATATGTTCATGTAGTAATTTTTCATATACTTTCTTTGAATCTGTCTTATTTAGCCCTAAAACTTTAGCATAAATAATGGGAACTTCTGGATTCAAATTAATTTTTTTATATTTTCCAGTAGATTTGTCAAAATCATGACCCAAATAAATAACGATCTTACGTTGATACTTTAAATTTTCTCCATTTGAATACACTGTAGAAGAAATTTCAGGTAGTTCAAAACCTTGACTATAAAAGAAAATCTTATTTATACCATATGAGTTTGGTTCTATTTCATATCGTTTATGAACTATTGAAGCATCTTTATTTGATTCAATGTATCCTGAAGTTAAGATTGCATTTTCGATTTTAGAAAAACTAACAGGAATCTCTTCCAATTTAAGTTGATTTACAGGTGAGTTTTTACTGAAATCTATTTCTGGAACGACTTGATGTTCTGTAGTACTCTTAAAAATATAATATTTTTTAGAATCTTCAATATTATTCTTACAGCCATAGCATGCCAGAGAAAAAAGTATTACAAATATGGCTTTAATTTTAATAATACAATGATTTTTCATAAATTTTATCTGTCACCTTGGTATAGTAAACAGTATAAGCAAAACTATTGACTTGCCCTTTTCCTACAAACCACTCTGGCTCAGACTCTAAAATGATATGAACACCATTAAAATTTCTTTCAGAAATAACTTTTCCATATTTATCTCCACCTTGACAGCGCCCTTTGGTTAAAAAATTTTCAATGAATTCATTAATATTTTTCTTGTCTAAAGCTGCAATACCTATTAGAAAAGCTTGGTCTGTAATTGATTGATTAATATTTTTATGGATATTATCATCAAATGGCACAAAATTATCACTGGAGTAAAAGTTTGTGTTTGGACCTTGCCCAGTAGTTCGTACTTCTAGCGTAGACATATGATGGTCGTTATCTTCAAAATTTTCATTATGAACGACTCCATTATCAAAACCTTGTACAGCAGATAATCGATCTATAACTTTTAACTTTAGATAATTTGATTTCATCTCTTTATACTTGTTATATATTTTTTTAAAATTATAGTCCAAATACAAATCATTATCCACAACAAATAAATTAATAGCTCTAGACAGATTCTTTTCTATATTTTGATATTTCTCTTCTTTAGCTTTTTTACCATCAACTTTGCATAGGTAACTTAATACTTCTTTAGATGAACAGCATTGTAATAGAGAAAAGCTTAGTATGAGACTTAAAATTATCTTGATCAATATTACACCTCATCATATGCTACATAAATTAAAACAAAATTAACCACCACATAAATAAAACTAATATATTGATGTTTCATACTTTTTATCCGTTTTCCTTGTAAAATAAATAAAAAAGTTCAAACTATTATATTTACTATTTTTAATTTGTTTCCCATCAGCCTCTAAAATAATATGCATATCATTTATATTCCATTCTTCCACTTCAGGCATATTTGAATCACCACATTGTAATTTCCTTATAAAAGCATTAACTTTACTATTTAAATCAACACTACCCACTTTCTCACCACTTACCACATAAATCTGATCCTCAATCATAGACACAATTTTTTCTTCTATATTTTCATTATAAGAAACATAGTTATCGCTACTAAAAAATATATGATTACCCTTTAAATTACTATTAGCTAAAAGGTCGGAAATGTAATCAAAATTCCTCTTCACACTATTATTAACAGTACCATCTGCAAATCCAACTTCAGGAGAAAGACTATGTAAAACTTTCAATATTAAATAATGACTATTTAACTCAAAATACCTTTTTATAATTTCATTTTGATTATAATTTAGATAAATTTTATTATTTTCAACGAATAATGATATATTCCTACCTACTCGAACATCGTAACTATTCCCAGCATCTGAATTTTCACTATTCCTTACCTTACAATCACTATTATTCGATTTAAATAAAAAAGCAAATGCGCTTATTAAAAAAATCGTTAATATCAAAATTAAAAATTTCATAAAAACACTGCCTAAAAACTATAAAATATATTAATTATTTTCTATATATTGAAAAAAACGAAAGCTCTATATCACTATAATTATGGTATTTTCTAGTTTTACAATTAACATCCTTAATTTCACCACTAGCAACTTTAGAAGCAATAAATTTTTTATTAATTGTTGAAATCTCATATACAATTTCATTATCTTTAAAAGACCCTGAATAGATACCATTTTTTAAATTAAACACACCATTCTTCATATTTACCAACAAGTCTCCTAACATCTTATTATACGCGATCTCTGAATCACCATGATTATTCAACACATTTATTACACCTACTATCGTTTTCTTTAAAATTTCTTTTTTAAAAATATCAGGAGCAGATCTAACTTCTAAATTAATATATTTGACATATTCTCCATCTGGAATTATTATAATCCTACCTATTGAATCATAATTATCATCAATAATATAAATATACCCCTGATTTTCATATATATTCATATTATCCAATGTTTTTCCATTTTGAATTTTATCAAAAAAATTCACTACACTTATTCCTAAATTCTTCTTTATAGGATTTTCCATTAAACTTTCCGAAGGTAAATACTTGTTTATATCCAGATTTACATTAGGTTCTTTATTTAGACAGAACTTATTTATCAAATCTATATCTTTACTATTATTCGTTATTACTTTACCATCACAACCAACAGTAAAAGCTAGAACCAACCCTAAATATATCTTGTAATTACCCTTATTAAAAATCATTATTTTAAATCACTTAAAATTTATTTTCTATAAATATGAAATTGACCATTCTGTGACTTAATATCACATGAAATTTCATAAACAATCTTATCTCCATTGTAAATTGTATTAGTTAAAAAACCTTCCTTAATGTTATTAATATCAAATTTAAAAAAACCTTCATTAACTTTAGTATTTTTAAAAATGTTTATAATTTTTTTTATTCTATCTTTATCTATTAATTGAATTGATGAACACATTAAAAATTCATAATCTATCGATTTAACCTTGCCTGTTGATAGATTTGGATTGATTGTTAACATAGCTTCATTTTCAAGATCTATATAATTTGAGTTATCTTTATCTTTAAAACTATATCCCTTCAAAATTTCACTACTCAAGACATCTTTGCTTAATAAGACAGTAGCAAAATTTTCATAATTTAAAAACTCAAGATCCTTTAACTTCTCATATGGAATTTTATAGTAAGGCGAATTAAATTTCTCTGGAGTACAATCTGAATTAAAACATGGATCATTTATATTCTTTTTATTGACACTATGAGCCTCTAATTGAGTATCCCCTTTATTTTCAGAAGAACAAGACACACACAAAATAAAAAAAACTATAAAAAAAAATTCGCTTTCAAAACTCATATTCTCCATTAAATGTAGAAATTTTTTTCTTTAAATTACTAAATTTATTAGAAATCACACTTCTTAGGATTATCTTCACTCTTATAAATATTAAAGTAAGTATTATTTTTTATACGTTCTGTATTTAATTCCAACCAATAATCTTTAAAATTTATTCTTGTTGTCACCAAGTACTTACAATATTCATTTATATTATTTCTTATATTTAAAACATGCTTATTCAAAATTGTTTGATATATATATCTCGACTCATCTTCATCAGCAATATCCAACGACGAAATCAGAGATACAGGAATTTCTGTATCCAAATTTATTTCTTCAAATTTATTTCCATTATATCCCATACTCAAATTCAATCTAACACTTTTGAGTTGATTAAATTTAGAATTTGTTGCATAAATCTCAGAAAAAAAATCTGGCACATCCCCCCCATTATTAAAAAAGTATATTTTCTTCATAGTTAAGCCATAATCAATAACTTCAAAATGTTTTTCATTTATTAATTCATCACTATTTTTATATCCTTTCTTTTCAATATTATTTATTATTTTACCTAAACTGATTGGTATCTCTTTTAATTTAAGTTGATTTACTGGAGCAAACCTTGAGTAGTTTATTTCAGAACTTAACTCTATATCATTCTTATTTTCAAAGACATAAACAGATTTTTCTCTTTTAATGAATTTCTTCTCTGAGTTATTTCCAGAACTACAAGATGAAATAAAAAAAGAGCATATTAAAAAACTTATCTTAAAATAAATATTCATAACGATTCTCCATCATTTTATCAATTCATACTTTTGTCTTGGCGCATGATATCCCACTGCCATTTAAAAAATGTAAATGACTTTTTATCAGTATGAAAAGGGTTGTTATTTCCCAAACTATCTGTCATATAATCCATATAGTTTTCAGTCGAACCACGATAAAAAGTGTGTTTTGCCATACTTCCCTTTTGAAATGTATGAGGTAATGAAAATGAATGACCAAGCTCATGTGGATAAGAATGTGCATGATTCAAATTTGATTTAAAAACAATAACCATATCCCCCCAGACATGACCATCAAGTGTACAAACACCTCCAGCTTCTGTCTGCTTTGTAGTTAAGAAAACGAATGTTTTCTTACTATTTGATATTCCATTTCCATTTTGATCAATTCCACCATTAACCTGTATTGGACCATACTTATTATATAATTCTCGTAAAACTCTTGCGAAATTAGAAGCTTGTGTTTTGCTAGTTGCTCCTTGAATAAAATTTACTAAAGGATCATTCTGATACTTTGTTAAGTCTAACACCGCCTCTCTTTTAATTTCTGCACGAATCAATGCCTGATTAAATGCTATACGTTTTATCAGATATTCATAAGCATCTACACGATCAGGTAGAACTGGTTTTCCACCTCTATATTCAGTAACAACTGGAATCAATATAATATCTGCATGTTTCACAATGCTATTCTTATAGAGCATTAATTTTCCTACTTCAACTTTCACACTTCCTTTCTTTGCAAATACTTTAATTTCCTCATGGTCATTTAACCATCCACCTTGACATTTAATTAAAATACTACGAACCAGATGATAGTATTGTTTTTTTCCATCTGAATCTTTTACTTTCTTTTTAAGTGCATTTACTAAAAGGATTTGTTTAGGTGATAGTTGAATAAAGTTATTTTGACATTCAAAAATCAATTCTGTTCCATCATTACTTAAAGGTTCTATTTCTTCTATAAATAAATCTAATTTTACTCCATCTTTTGTCATCTTTGATATATGTGGGCTATTAGAATCCTCAATATAAGAAAATAGACTTAACCAAGCAGGAAAGTATTCTTGTCCATAAGGTGAGATTGGATTTTTAACATCAGTTTTATATTCATTTTTTAATTTTTGTACGTCAACACAAAGAGGTTTTTTCGCATTACTTGCTTCTGCAATAAATTTATTCGCATAAATATAGTCATCTCTCAACCAATCAAAGCCATAGTTACCACTATAGTCTTGAGGTCTACGAAAATGTACTAAAAATTTTTTCAAACACGTTGCACACGAAGTACCCGCTGTCGGACTTGCGCCACCCACACCCATCTTACACCTCCAAATACGTTATATTTTTTATAAAGACATTTTGATTAAACTCATTTCCTAGCACATATGCGCTATAAGATTGAAGATCATTTGAATAATGATCTTGAAGCGAATCAAATACACCTTTTTCTCTTAAAAACTCAGCTTTTTCTGGATAAAGAATTGAAAATTTTTCTCGATGATCTATTTGACTAAGATTCTGTTTTAATTGAGCTATTGCTGTTAAAAAAAAGTTGAAATCTTGCCCTAAAACACGTTTCTTATAGTCTTCTAAAAGTTTATCGAAAGCCTCGACATAAGTGACTTGCTCCCCAATATCGTGATGCTGCATTTCATTTTCAATCCAAACAAATTGCGGATCAGTTGGATAATCCATTCCCAAATACACATGGCTTTTCACCATATATTTGAGTGTGTTGATTTGGTTGATTCCTTTTTCAAGATATTGATCAACTAGCGTCTGGATAGGTCCTAATAACTGATCGAATTGACCATTCAGCTTTAATACTGGATTTTCCTTAATAATTTCATAAACTAAGTCGTATAAAAACTCTTTGTTTTGTTCAACATCAAGTTCAAATAGTTTTTTTTGGCTCAATACAAACATCAAGCATGCTCCAATATCATTAATTGATTCGTATGCACATCCTGATAATTTCGAATTGCAATCACCCAACGCTCAATGCCTTGAAAAAATTCATCAACCTGTTCATCTTGCAGTATTTTATTAATTTTCTTGATGATTCTTGGGTCAAACCATCTAAATAATTTTTGGGTTCCATCAGGAAACTCAACCGTTAAATAACTTTTCATTTTCTTAACAAATTGAGTCAGATCTAATGAGCTCAATACAATATTGAGCGCCTGTTCGTCTTTCCAGGTTTGATGAATAAAGTTAAATCTCTCATCATTGAAAAGATCTGAATCATGGATGAGTAAAAGAACAGGTGCGACTTCAAAAGGTGCATTCCCCTCTGTGGTACCTGAAAATAAGGAATAGAATTCTATCCTTGAGTCATTTTGAAACTCATGAATAAATGACAGGGCTTGATCTGAAACTTGTGCTGCATCCAAGATTAAATACATATTCAAGTCATCTTGATAATCTTCGATGCAGCGCTGTATCGGTTTAAATGGAATAATTTCTCTTTTCATTTTATTTATCTACAAATGCCATTCCAAACTTTGCGGCATTTAAAAGGCATGGCTTACAGATATTTTCATAGAAAGTAGGCAATGAATAATCTACTTTTGCTCCACCAATAAAACTGTGCTGTCCAGCCTTAACCTCAAACATACCACCAGTCGTCACAAATACGCCTGAGCCATTAATTTTTAATTGTGAAGTGCCAGATGTAAGAATAATTTCTTTTAGGCTTTTGACTTCAATTACATCTTCAGTCGAAATAATCTGAATACCTTTACGGGCAATCAAATCTGCACCATCTCCTTGGGCTTGAATCTCCACTTTACCATTTCCAGCATAAAGCCTTGCGCCTTCCTGTGCTGCAAACATACTGATCTTGTTTTGTGCATGCACCAAGAAATTCTTTTGCGTACTCAGATTGACGCTATCCCCCGCACTATGACTAATTTGTTTATCCGCAGAGACATGAATGTCTTCATTGCTCGACAAGCCAATTGAATTGGGCGAGGCTAAAACCATCAAGGCTTGTTTAAATGCATCGGCTTTATCTTTTTCACCTTTTTCTATTTGATTCAGGAATTGTTTTAACTCATTCAAGACTTCTAAAGGATCGGTCTGTTGGTTCTTGGCAACTTCACTTAAGGCTTTGGCATTGTTCAGGCTACTTTCTAGCTGACTTTTGGCTGCGGTTGTATCTAGATGATTACCTGATGCCCCATCTTGTGCATGCGTACTCAGCAGTAAGCCTTGACCTGCACGTACCGCACCCCATTGATCCGTTCTTAGCTCAAAGCCTTCTCCTCGCCCTTCACTACTATCTGTCTCTTTTGGATGACTGAGGTTGCCAAGATTGAGTTGAGTTGCGCCATGACTACTGTGTAACTGACTGCTGATCTGGTTGGTGGTATCATCAAATCTCAGTTGGTTATAGCCACTGCCTTGATATTCCTTGCTTTTAATCCCTGCCAACTTCTTGGTATCGGGCAACTTGCCTTGGTCATCAAACTTGCTCGGGCTGCGTTGCGCTTCATGGATTCGACCCACCACAAATGGTCTGTCAATGTTGCCATCAAAGAAGTCGATAACAACAATCTCTCCTATCCTTGGTAGGAAGCGAGCTCCATAACCTTCGCCTGCCCATGGGGTCAAGACATCAACCCAAGCTGAGTCGGTATCATTGTCATTCGAGCCTGCACCACCATCGTGACTGTGGTCTTCATTTCGGGTAAAGAGGAAGCGAACCTTGATGCGTCCCCATTCATCTACATGGATTTCTTCTCCACTCGGACCAACCACTTTGGCGCGTTGTGGATACGCCACTGGACGGTGTTTGAGTGGGTTGTATTCTGGCGCTGTACTGATGTTTCTGCGTTGTAAGATCAGCTGATTGGCTTGGCGTTCTTCACTGTTGTTTGTGGGGATACTGGTGAGCTGCCAATGGCTGTGTTCAACTAAACGATTGATTTGTTCGTTGAGGTCTTTGGGTAAATTATTTTGGTTATAAAAGTTTTTGGAGATGATCAAGAACTGCTGATCGGCAGAATCTTTTTGATCGATTTGAGGATGCCCTTTTAGCTCAAGGTAATAGCCGACTTGTGCATCTCGTACCGTCGATATTGCCGTGAATTGTTTGGCTTGGGCATCGTAGTAGTTGCTGAGGTTTTGGTTAAAGCGTTCGATCTGACTGTTGCCTGATGCCGTTGCACCATCTTCCCCATTCAGGTCAGGTATCCATGCAGGGCTAAAGTGCCATACTTGTTCTAAGCCTAGACTGGCGTTGTCGTACTGGTCACTGTGCTGATGTCTGCTTTGTACATTGCCAGCACCTTCTTCGGTTTCAAGAATATCAGCTTGCCAACGGTGAATATGTACTGAAGTCGGTTGGAGTGAACGTATACCTGTAAATGTGGTAATAGTATCTTGCTGTTCTACCGCGGAGCTGCGGTGAAAGCGGATGCTTCTGCGTTCTAGCGCAGTGTATTGGCTGTTGTCATCAATTAAACGTAGTTTTTGAGCTTGGATCGGTGCTGAAATGTTGGCAACATTAAGTTCTGCTTCATCAATCAACCAGCTTAAATTTTCACTTCTCATCAAACGAGTGAGTAGATCGTGGTCGCTTTCGTTCATCTGTATAATCAATGGACGAACATCGTAGTCTTTGGTCAGCCCAGTTTTATCTAAACTCAAACTAGCAGCAAACAGCGGACTTCTTTGCTGCCATTCTTTATGAAGTATTTCAATGACTTGTATCACTGACTTATTCATAAACACTCTGCTATTACGGCGTTTATGCCACAGTGATGTCGCATCCTCAAGTTTGAGCTTATAGACCGTCAGTGCACCATCACTTTGTCCCTGTGCAGCTTCGGTAATGATGCCTGTGGTACGGAACAGTTGTCCTCGGTCGGTGACTTGGTCGATTGCAGCTTGGCAACCGATAAACTGTTTGAGTGGAATATTTGCAGATGTTGCAAGACAGATCAGTTCCACAGACACGCCTTGATTGATGGCATGTTGTCCATCAATACGTTGCAAGAACACTTGGGCAGTCAAATCAGGATTGCTGAACTGAATATGCAAAGCTCTTTTTTGAGCGGTTAATCCTAACTGATCCAATACTTTATAAATACTATTTACTAAGCTATTCATTTTAATAATTTATTCATTTTTAGTTGAGCCTATTATAAATCAAAATCATTTTTTTTCTATTCAAAGAAACAATTTCATACACTAAAGTCCTTAAATTCAAATACATTTTTTTATTATTTGTTGAAAAGTTAAATAAAAATAAAGAAACTAAATCTCATTATTATTTTGATATTTTAAGCTTTAATTTAAATGTTGATGTTATAAACATTGAGAAATGAGTTAAAAAAATGATAGGAATTTATATGATTTGAAGGATGGAAAGTTGAGCTACCATAGGCTAAATCTTAACGCTAATCACTCTTAATTCTTCTCTAACTAGAAAGTCATATTTATTTTATGCCTTTCTTCTTCAAGCTACACTATCAATAGAATTTTTGAGATAAAATAATTGCTATAGTTCATTCTATTAGGCATTTTCCTATGAACGATATAAAAACTCCCAAAAAACCGTTATGGAAATCGAAAGCTGTTATTTTTGCTACGATTTTTAGTTGTCTTTTCCTATTGTTTTTCTATATGGCTGTAAGTAATGAACCTGATTACATGCCGAGTCAACAAAACAAAGTAAGCTCTCATACAACAGCACACACAGAATCTGAACACTCAAACCATGATAAGCAAATGTCTGATCAACAAATGAAAAATATGCCTCATAATGATAGCCATACAGAATCTTCTCGTTAAGTAACCAATGATGACTAATTTACGTAATGCCCTTGTTGTAGAAGGGGGCGGTATGCGTGGCGCGTTTACCTGTGGCGTACTCGATGCTTTTCTTCAACAAAACTTCAATCCATTTGATCTATTTGTGGGTGTTTCATCAGGTTCAACCAATCTTGCTAATTATCTTGCCAAGCAACACGGTCGCAATATTGAACTATACCTCGACCATTCACTGCGTCCTGAATTTATCCGCTATGGTCGTTTCTTTAAAGGCGGTGATTTATTAGATATGCAGTGGATGTGGGATACTGTTGAAAAGGAAAACCCTTTAGATCAAAACACGCTGTTTGCACAAAATCCTGATTTTTACATGGTCTTGACTCATGCTCGATCTGGTCATGCCGAATATTTACGTGCAGGGAAAGACAATATTATTGAGGGGTTACGTGCCTCAAGCTCTATTCCCTATCTTACAAGGAAAGCTGTTGAGATTTTTGGTGAACCTTATTTTGATGGTGGTGTCGCAGATGCTCTTCCAGTGCAATGGGCAGCTCAGCAAAGTAATATTAAAAACTTATTGGTTATACGTACTCGAACCCAAAGTTATTTCAAAGCCAGTAGCAAAGCAGACCAATTTTTTGCCAAATATTTAATGAATCAATATGCTGGATTTTCAGATAGTCTTAAGCAACGTTGCCAACGTTACAACGCAACTGTCGACTTTATGCTTCAAAATAATCAGCAAGGTATTTTAGAAGTTTGTCCACCTGACGATAAAATGTTAGCTGGTCGTTTATGCAAGGATAAACGAAAATTGCAATATACCTATGAGGTTGGCTTGGATTGTGGTCGCAAAGCCATCGAAGATTGGGAAAGATTTTCCAAACAAGCATAAAGTCTTTTTAGTTTAGTTTGTCTTCAACAAGTATGTTGTGTCATACCCTTCACGAGGAAATGCATCTTTGGTGATACTTTCTATCTCAATGATTTGACCTTTTCTTAAAGTCACTGGAAGTGGATGTTCAATTTTTATTTTCATGGTTTGATTGACGAATGTTTGACATCCACTATCAGCTCTTCCATGCTTTTCTGCTTTAAGCACTTTTATGTTGATGAATAATTGACTTTTAACAAGCTTATCTTGGTGCTGATTGTTAACGTTAGCTATTGTTGGGGTTTTAACATCTAAGACCTTAGCACTCAATAAGCAGTGGTTGACATAAGATGCCCAAGTAAAATTAGGAACAGTCACAGTCAACATCAACCCAAAAATATGAATCAAACACTTCATCTAATGGTCCTTTTTCCAAAACTTCCATGACTTTTCAGGGCAAGTATAAAGTTTGTCAGAAACTGAGATTTGAGCATTGGTTTTGAGATCAAATACTTGAAATTGGCATTGGTTATTTTGATATTGACCTAAAATTTCGTAATCATGCCCAGCCTGAGGTCTAAAAGAAGCAACAGCATCCACACATTGATCAATCACTTGTGCTTTCGTCCGAGATGAATCAGTCGCTCCAAATACAAAACCATATAAATTCACTGGTTGATCTGCATTTAAAATAAACTCTTTATAGGAAATCAGTTGGTAGGTTCGCATCGCATTGCTTTCAGCTTCTTTCTGGATTGCACTACGTGGCATCCCTTCTTCGATATTAAAGGTGATTCTCGCGTACGCTTTTAGCGCAGATAATGCACCATTTCCACTTAAGTAATCCCGTATCCCAGCTTTTCTTCCTACACAATCAAATGAATGTTGAATTAAAGTTTTTGTCGCACCCTTTCGATAGACTCGAATCCGCGACTGTGTCGCTGGGTCATAAATTTTTGGCTTTGTTTCCACCTGCACCTCATAAGGTAATGGTGCTGATTGCTGTGTTTCGGCATGTGTAAATACACTGAATTGAAATACGACTCCAAATAAAAATAAAACCTGAAGTCGTACTATGCCATGCTTATATAATCTGTTCATTTTATTTTTAAAATACTAAGTATGTCTTGAAAATACTTTACACGATGATCTGCTTGTGTCGATATTACTTTTTGTTCTGGATCAAATAAAATGGTCTGCATACCGACAGATTTTGCTCCCACAATATCAACAACTTCATTATCACCCACGAAAATACATTGCTCAGGCAAAAGTTCAAGTTGGTGACACGCCAACAGGAAAATTTTGGGATCAGGCTTTCTTAACCCAACGGCTTCTGAAACGATAATGCTAGAGAAAAGCTTCTCTAATCCTAATGCCTGAAAATTACGCTCTTGAAATGGGCTCCGACCATTAGAAATGAGCCCAAGCGAAAAATTAGTCTTAACCAATCGATCAAGTACCGAATCAACACTTTGAAAAGCTACACAAAACTTGTTGAAATCTTGAATATAACTCGCGAGCAAATCTTCTGTTGTATATTTGGAAATCTGAAACTCTTGAATGAGTTGTGCATAAACTTTGTCTTTCCACACAGCACCATTCGCATCGAGAGCAATAAAACGTTGAATAAAGTTTTGCTGTTGTGACAGTGGAACAAGGGTTAATGTATTGAGTTGCCAATTTAAAAATTGCACAAGTGAGGAAGTTCGATCTAAAAGTGTTTGATCTAAATCAAATAATACAGCTTGTATCATTTTATCGTCTACTCAATAATCAAAATATTCCATTCAAAAAATATCTAAGGTTTATGCCTGATTCAATCAGTTTATCCATTAAATCCTTGTAATGTCTCTAAGGTGATACCTGCTCCACCACAGACTATAACCAAAACCTGATCAGATAATTTAAACTGAATTTTTTGATCATAAAGTACAGATAGTGTTGCGCCACATGCGGGTTCAACCAAAAGACGATGATCATCAACAAACTTTAGACATGCATTGACAGCCTCTTGATCTGAAACAATTCGACTGTGTACATCAAATTGTTGACTCAGTTCAAATGCATTTTGACAGACTTTTTTTGCAGCCAAAGTGGTCGCTATACCGCTTACACAATCCAACTCAATATGCTGCTTAGCCATCATTGATGCATTTAAAGATGCTGTGCCCTGTGTTTCAACAGCATAAACTGGAACATGCCCTAGCCCATGTTTATTTAAACCAGCAACCACACCGGAAAGTAGGCTTCCACCACCAACTGATAAAACGACGGCATCAGGTATAACCCCCTCAGCAATCACTTCATCAATCATTGGGATTATACCTTCCCATAACAGTGGGTCATCAAAAGGGTGAATAAAAACATCGTTTTGTGTTAATAAAGACTGTGCTAATGCATTCGCTTCACCCCATGAAGCACCATGTACAATCACTTCAGCGCCTTGTTGAGCAATCAATTCTCGAGCGCGTTGTGCTGTAGTCTCAGGAACAACGACTGTTACAGGAACACCGAGTTGTCGTCCTGTATAAGCAACCGCTAAACCAGCATTTCCCCCTGAAGAGCTGACAAATCGCTGAGCGCCTTGCTCAAAATATTTTTGACAAGCATAACTAATACTTCGCTGTTTAAAAGAAGCAGCAGGTTGTAAAGCCTCCATTTTTAGCCATACCTGACATTGATTGATTTGACTTAAAACGAGTGACTGTATTAACGGGGTTTTTATACTGAGCATTGATGATGATATTCTCTTGCTTGATTTCAACTATTTTTTAAATTTTGGTACATATCGATATGTGGGATTCCACAATCCAAATATGCTTCACCTTGTAATTGAAAACCCAAGTTCTCATAAAATTTTGTTGCATAGGCTTGCGCAGATAGTTTAAGTACGGTTCTACCTTCCTGTTTTGCAACATCAATAATATATTGCATAAGCAGCTTACCGATCCCTTCACCACGGTATGTTTTTAATACCGCAACGCGCCCAATACTGTCATTTTGTAATAACCGCGCAGTTGCAATGGGTTGATTCTGTTCATACATGACAAAATGCAATGAAACAGCATCTTGGTCATCCCATTCTTCCACTTCACTGATATTTTGTTCTTCAATAAAAACCTTTCTACGAATCAATTGTGCATCGTATTGAAGTTGGCTCCAAGGTCCTGATTGAATTTCAAATCGACTCATTTGTTAAATCCTAATATCCAATAAATTGATCATTGATTGTTTCAAATTATGCTACTGTATGCTGACAATGCATTCATTATCACTTACTTAACCAAACCTGTAGAATAATTATGTTTCTAAATCAAAAATTTAAAGTATTTCTTTATAGCGCAATTTTACTCTCCACTCAAAGTATTTACGCTAAAGCATCCGATCTAGATCGTGTCAAGATTATCACCCAAAGTATGATCGGATTATTTTCTCAAGATGATCACCAAGATCAACTCAATATAAAAATGGCTGCGGCAATGGCAGGTATTTCAGAAGCTGAAGCAAAAAAGAACAGTGATGAAAGTGATGAAAAGCAAATAACGGCATCTCAACAAATGAAGGAGATTCTTAAAGAACAGTTCAATACTGATGACTTTAAAATTGTTGCGCCTGCATTTGAACGTCACTTAAAAGCGCAAGGCTCTGCATATAAAAGCTGTCAACAAAGCGGCAAGATCATTGAAAATAATGACAATTTTCAAGTTCCATTAAGCTGTAAAGTTCCGGTCATTAATTTTGATAATATTCAAATGCCTGTACGAGACAGTAAAGACAGTGAAGCAAAATCCGTTGCGAAAGGTACAGACTTTTTAACTGATCTCATCAATAAAGCACCACGTGAAGTATTCGCAACCAGTATCTTGATTCATAAGATAGACGGACAATTGATTCCAGAAATGGATAATCCACAATATTTCCCTGATACTGTTGCTCAAAAAACAGCAGGTGAAACAGAAGCTGAACTCAATAAAACCAACCAAGAATAGCATGTAAACTTTGACCTGATCTTGGTATTTCCTTGTACCTAAATATCAGGTCACTATGGGTTAAGCGTATAAACTTACGCCTAGCCCATACAAAGTATCGGGTGTTTCAATCTGTACAAGATTAATCCACTTCTCAGCTATGCTATAATCAGCACTTTTCTCCAATATCTTGTTGATCCCATTGATTATTTAACAACAATTCCAAGGATTGTTTGTGAATGCCATACATGGTTTTCAAGGCTTGAATCTGTGCCAGAACGGCAGGGTCTGGTTCAACAAAATCTTTACGTTTCGTTGCCAAAATCATTTTATTTTTACTGGTATGTTCCAAAGCAACAAACTCAAAAACTTTGGTTTCATAGCCATAGGCTTTGAGTAATAAAGCACGAATCGTATCTGTTAACATCTCTGCCTGTTGTCCAGCGTGAATACCAAACTGCAACATCGGTTGTAAAACTTGTGGGCTTTTCAACTGTGGTCGTAATTCTTTATGGCAGCATGGCGCGCACATGATCATTTGTGCATTTAAACGAATCCCCGTATGAATCGCAAAGTCCGTTGCAACATCACAGGCATGTAGGGCAATCATCACATCCAGATGTGAAGGATGATAGGTTCTTACGTCCCCTTGGAAAAAGTCCAATTGCTCAAAACCTGAGGCTTTTGCCACATCTTGGCAGAACTTCACCATTTTATCATTCAGCTCTACCCCCGTCACATCAGCAGTTTGATGATGTTTAGTCAAATAATCATACAAAGCAAAGGTCAAATACCCCTTGCCTGAACCAAAATCTACCACCTTTAATGGCTGTTCTTGAGATTGTGTCTGGTCGCGTAGTTCTTGTGGCAGTATCTGGGTCAATGCCCCTGAGAAAATTTCAATAAATTTATTAATCTGCTTCCATTTACGTGCCATGCTTGGAATCACTTGTGCATTGGCATCGGTAATTCCAAGCGGTTGTAGGAAATAACTCTGTTGATCGACAAAACGCTGTTTACTACGGTCGTGTGCTTGCTGTTCGGTTTTAGGGGATTTGCCCGCTTTGTTTTTGCTTACTGTGAGTAAGGCTTTCTTCTTATTCTTTTTAAGCTGTATCTCTGCTTCATCGGTAAATAAATTGGCTTGTTTACACTGTTCTGCCAACTGTTGAATCGTGCTTAAAGCATCGGATAAAGAATAGTTTTTTGTAATATCATTGGTTTTATAACGATATAAACAACTCAAAACAGACTCTTGTTGTAATTGGATGACTCGAAAGGTCATTTTCTCCAAATCAGTCAATTCACCTTTATACTGACTTAAAATTAAACGATCTAAATTTTGATTATCAATAGCTTGCTGTACGCTATCAAAAAACTGTTGTTCTTGCACAGATAAACTCGCGACATCAGACATGATCAAAACTCGTATTAATTAAGTTACCTATTTTAAAACGTCTTACTTTAAAGGTAAAACTGCATTACTATACAAGTGTATTTTTAAGGTCATAAAATCTAATGTCGAATGATCAAATGATTCATACTTATGCCGCACACGAAGAACGCATCAATGCTTTGAGTCATGCATTTGGTGCCATTTTGGCTGCAATTGCGACTGTATTTATGCTGATTAAGGGACATGATCTACACGGATGGCAATTTTTTGGGTTAGTTGTTTATGGATTGAGTATGATTCTATTATTCTCAAGTTCAGCAATTTACCACTTTGCTGTCGATGAAAAAAAGCGACATTGGTATAAAAAACTTGACCATACGGCGATTTATTATTTAATCGCCGGAACATATACACCATTTTTGGCCATTGCAATTCCAACAGCTAAAGCTCATTACTTACTGATTGCACTTTGGGTGATTGCTGCTATTGGAACACTATTCAAGTTAATATTCATCCATCGTTTTGAAAAGATTTCCTTGGCTGCCTATTTAATTATGGGATGGCTTGCTGTGCTTGTTATGGATGATATGCAACAGTTTTTGCGACCAGAAGCATTAAAATTATTGGTCATTGGCGGTTTAGCATATACAATAGGCGCATTGTTTTATGCCTTAAAAAGCGTAAGATACACACATGCTATTTGGCATATATTTGTTCTGATCGGTGCAGGATCACATTTCCTTGCAATCTATCTTTACGTCATTTAATTCATAGACACTCAAAATTCAGTGACCCTGATGGAGTGGATTTGAGTTGATCTCGTTGTTTTTTTAAGAAATTACGCCTTTTTTAAAAAGATTACGCTTTAAAGACTCGTTTTACTTTTAAAAGTGTAAGGTTCACCATGGCGTCATCAACTATTGCTACTCCAGAAATTCAAACAAATTCAAAAACTCGCGTTCTTTTCGCAAGTCTTGTCGGCACAACAATCGAGTTCTTCGATTTTTATATCTATGCCACTGCCGCAGTCCTGATTTTTCCACACTTGTTCTTTCCAGCAAGTACAGATCCGATGACGGCAACCATTCAATCACTCGCGACATTTGCCATTGCATTTATTGCACGTCCAATTGGTGCTGCTGTGTTTGGTCACTTAGGTGATCGTATTGGTCGTAAAGCAACACTGGTCGCAGCCTTGTTGACTATGGGTATTTCAACAGTGTGTATTGGTCTGCTTCCAACTTATGCTCAAATTGGTATTGCTGCTCCACTGTTACTTGCTCTCTGCCGTTTAGGTCAAGGTTTAGGTCTGGGTGGTGAATGGTCAGGTGCTGTATTACTTGCTACTGAAAATGCGCCTGAAGGCAAACGTGCTTGGTATGGGATGTTCCCACAGCTAGGTGCGCCGATTGGTTTTATTCTTGCAACAGGTTCTTTTCTTGGTCTTGGCGCATTGATGTCTGAAGCAGACTTTATGCAATGGGGCTGGCGTATTCCATTTCTTGCAAGTGCTGCATTGGTGATTGTCGGTTTATATATTCGTTTAAAACTGCATGAAACTCCTGCTTTCCAAAAAGTATTGAACAAGCAGAAAGAAGTAAATGTCCCGTTTAAAGAAGTTGTGACCAAACATTATAAAATGTTATTCCTTGGCACAATTGCGGCGGTTTGTACTTTCGTTGTGTTCTATCTGACCACTGTATTTGCGCTCAACTGGGGAACCAAACAACTGGGTTACTCTCGTGCACAATTCTTAGAAATGCAACTTGTTGCGACCCTTTGTTTTGCTGCCTTTATTCCACTGTCGGCTGTATTTGCTGAGAAATTTGGACGTAGAGCAACCTCAATCGGGGTATGTGTTGCCTCAGCACTGTTTGGTTTAGTGTTTGCAAGTATGCTTGAGTCAGGTAGTACAGTGATTGTGTTCTTGTTCTTATGTGTAGGTTTAGCACTAATGGGCATGACATATGGACCGATTGGGACTGTTTTATCTGAAATCTTTCCGATTTCTGTTCGTTATACAGGGTCAGCATTAACCTTTAACTTGGCGGGTATTCTAGGTGCATCATTTGCTCCTTTAATCGCAACAGAGCTTGCGACCAAGTACGGTTTACAAGCTGTTGGTTACTACTTAACAGCTGCATCTATTCTTTCGCTTTTGGCATTCTTGGCAATTCGTGAAACTAAAAATGATGATGTAAACAATCAAGTTTAATCGCGCGATAAGATCAAAGAAGCCTGCAATTTTGCAGGCTTTTTCATTGATTTTTTGAGCTTAGTCAAATTTAATTTAACCTGAGTTCGATAAAAATCCTTGATGAAAGGTGATACAGTCAAACCGCCTGATTACTCATACAAGTGATTTGGATGATTCATTTATTTTGTACTTTTTGAATCATTGATGGTCTTGCTATCGTGAGGCGACATGGATGTCGCTATGTTGAGCAGGGGTAAAGGATGTACCCCTCGCTCAACGAAAGATTTTTGTCACTTTTCATCTCTGAAAAGTGAGGCATCGCTTACGCAAAAGAATTTAAACTTTAGCACTAAAGCGTGGCAGTGCAAGCTTTAGATCATCAAACAATCTATTGATCGCCTTCATTTTATTGATCAAGAGAAATGAAGCTATATTGATGGTTGCGCTTACGGAGCTTCGCTCCTCATGCCAAAACAAGTATGGCGAACCCTTGCGGAGCTCCGCTCCTCATCCAAAATCGGATGAAAATCCACAAAAAATCCACATAAATTTATTATCTTTCAATAATTTGAATATTTAATCGCATCGAATTCACGTTAATTTAATGTGGCTAAAAATCTGGCTTAGAGACGATTTCCACAAGCTGATTGGTAAACGGCTGTAAAAATGATAAATAACTTGCGTGTAGCGCCATACGATTTAAATCAGTATTGAAGGGTTCAGGATGATACAACTTATCTCGGATAATCGGATGTCCGATATACTGCATATGTACGCGTAATTGATGTGAGCGTCCTGTAATCGGAGTGAGTAATACTCGGCTGATATCCTTTTCAGCATCATAGCTTACTGATTCAAACAAAGTTTGTGCAGGTTTTCCCAATTCAAAATGCACAATCTGACGGGGACGATTCTCCCAATCAGTAATGAGTGGCACATCAACTTGACCATTACTATTGATTTCCCCTTGAACCAAAGCAATATAATTCTTTTTGACTGTTCTTGCTTGAAACATTTTACTGGCTGCCACTTCAGCATCACGATGCTTAGCAAAAAGCAAAATGCCTGAAGTTGCCATATCCAGACGATGCGTGATTTTGGCATTTGGATATAGTGCTAATATTCGAAAGTAAGCACTGTCATGATGTTCAGTTAAACGTCCAGGAACAGATAACAAACCTGCAGGTTTATGAATGGCGACAAAATCATCATCTTCAAAAATAATTTCGAGTGGGTCTAAAGGTGGCTGATAAACAAAGCCATCATCAATGGGCATGTGGATTGTGTGTTGATAAGAATTGCCGAAAAATAGCAATAGACTGAAAAGCTGTCAAGAGAACAACAAAGAGATTACTTTGCAAAAATAAAACTCCAATATCCAACGATATTGAAGTTTTATATCAAACCAACATCATTCAACCTAAAACAGCTCAAGCCTGAATATTTAAAACCAGCTGTCGTTTTTTCACCTGTTGCCCAACCTGCCCCACGACCTCTTCAACCACACCATCCACATCAGATTTAATCTGCTGTTGTATTTTCATTGCTTCTAAAATCAATAAAGTCTGCCCTTTAGAAACAGTATCTCCAGGATTGACAAGAATATTGATGATTGCACCATCCATTGGAGCACGGATTTTACCATCCCCAACAATATCTGTACTTTCTGGTGGTGCATAAGTAACATTTTCAACCGCAATATTGCCATTTACGGCATCTAAATATAATCGATTTCCATCTAAGACATAGTCGACTAAACGACGTACCGAATGTGTTTCATAAATCAGTTGTTGTGCATTTTGCTCAATCAAGTGGATGTCAAAGGTCTGTCCACAAATTTCAACACCCACTAAGTTTTGATCACGTTTTACCAGTACCTGTATGTGCTGATCGTCATGTTTCAATTTCAACGGTAAAGATAAAGCAATACCTGTATTCCAACTGCTTTGACTGGCAGCATTGGTGAATAGTGCTGCTGCGACAGCCAAATGCTCTAAAGCTAATGTTTGTGGATGTAGACTTGGATCCGTTTGAAAATGCTCTTGAATAAACGCCGTGTTGGTATCACCTTTGACAATGATCGGATGTCTAAGCAAATTTACCAAAAACTGTTTATTGCTGTTTACTCCCAAAAGAACACAGTCATCTACAGCACGCGCCAATAGCCGAATAGCATCTTGTCTGGTTTTACCATAGGCAATGACTTTCGCCACCATTGGATCATAAAAAGGACTAATTTCATCCTGCTCAAGCAAACCATGATCAATGCGTACATGAGGCAGCTCCGCAGCTTGCCAACGGTATATTCGCCCCGTTTGAGGTAAAAAATCCTGACGAGGATCTTCTGCATATAAACGAACTTCGATTGCATGTCCTGTTAAGCTCAACTCAGATTGCTGAAGTGGTAGGATTTCTCCATTGGCAACACGGAGTTGCCATTCCACGAGATCTAGTCCAGTAATCAACTCAGTTACAGGATGCTCAACTTGCAAACGTGTATTCATTTCCAAGAAGTAAAATTCACCCGATTGATCCAATAAAAATTCGACTGTTCCCGCCCCGACATAATTACAAGATTTTGCTGCGGCTACAGCAGCCTCCCCCATTTGTTGGCGTAAGTTTTCAGTCATGACTGGACAAGGTGCTTCCTCAACCACCTTTTGATGACGGCGTTGAATCGAACAATCGCGTTCAAACAGATAGACATAATTGCCATGTGTATCGCCAAAAACCTGAATTTCAACATGACGGGGGGCGATCACCGCTTTTTCAAGAATGAGCTCACCTGAACCAAATGCATTTTCAGCTTCAGAACGTGCTGTTTTTAAGGCTTCGACAATATCGGCTGATTGTTGAACCAGACGCATGCCTCGTCCACCGCCCCCTGCGGATGCTTTGACCATCAATGGATAGCCAATTTGATTGGCTTGCTGTTCTAAGTATTCAATATCTTGCTGATCACCTTCATAGCCAGGCACACAAGGCACACCTGCCTGAATCATGGCAATCTTTGAAAGTCGTTTACTTCCCATCAATTCAATCGCGGAAGCAGGCGGTCCGATAAAAGTAATCTTATTTTCAGCACACGCTGCGGCAAAGTCAGTATTTTCAGAAAGAAAACCATAACCGGGATGTACGGCATCTGCTCCTGTTTTTTGACATGCTTCGATAATATTCTCTATAGAAAGATAGGATGCTGAAACCTTTGACGCACCGATATAGACAGCTTCATCTGCAAGCTGTACATGCCGTGCATGACGATCTGCATCTGAATACACAGCGACTGTTTGATAGCCCATTGCTTTTGCTGTTTTCATTACGCGAACAGCAATTTCACCACGATTCGCCACCAATATTTTTGAAAATGCCATTCTCGTTTTTCCTATTTTTTATATTCTATTGTGTTGTTTATCTGGATGTTAGGGTCTGTTGACAATTCGTCTATGTTTGCGACTACGTGTGTTTTTTAGGCGATTCTAGGCACGAAATACGAAATTTAGTCATTCTAAATAAGTAGTTCGTAACAACGAATCGGCAAAAAACACACTAGTCCCGAAGGGTTGTGGCTAAAATTATCTCAGACTATGTTATGAAACTTGAAAATAGACTCGTTATTCTCTTCGTTTCATGCCTTGCCTGCTCAATTTTAATCTACAACGCAAGCCATTTATGAAATGTCAACAGCCCCTAATGATAAATCACTCATTTAAAATCAATCCTAATGTCTTGGCTATCTATCAAACCAATTCGGTTCTCGTTTTTGTATAAATGCCATAGTCCCTTCCATGCCTTCCTCTCCACCGACAGCCTGCGCAAATTGCTGTGCTGCATCATCCAAAAGTGCTGTTAAAGGCTCATTTAAGGTTCGATGCAATAATGCTTTGGTCATACGAGAGGCTTGTGGTGCAGTCCGTTTAATTTGCTGAATGGTTTCAACCAATAACACTTCCAATGCTTTTTCATTCTCAACGACTTCATGTACTACACCAACTTTCAATGCGGTGTGACCTTCAAAACGTGATCCCAACAGCGCCAAACGACGCGCTTGTGTTAAACCAATACGCTTGACTACAAAAGGTGCAATCTGCGCTGGAATCACACCTAAACCAGTTTCAGGTAAACCAAATTTGGCATCCGCAAGGCTGATTGCAATATCTGAAACACAGGCTAAGCCAAAACCGCCACCCAGCACTGCACCTTCTAATACCGCAACTACGGTTTGTGGAGCTTGATCAACTTGTTGAATCATATGTCCAAATTGACGATTAAAATCGACATAGGGTTGATGAGAGCCTAGATTCATTGCCTCGCCACGCAGTTGTGCCATATCTTTAATGTCACCACCTGCACAAAAATGCCCACCTTTACCACGTAAAATGACCGCACGAATTGATAAATCTTGTTCGATGACTTGGAATACCTGCTGAATCGCTTTGACCATATTCAAACTCATCGCATTACGACTGTCAGGTCGATTAAGCCATAAAGTTAAAATACTGCCCTCTTGCTCAAGTTCTATACTTGAATCAAATACATGCGCTACTAGAGATGCTGAAAGTGTCATATCGATACTCTCCCTATTTATTTACGCTTAGACGGTAAAATATCCATCAGTTTACAAATAATACCAAGCATGATTTCATCAGCGCCTCCACCAATTGAGCCTAAACGCCCATCTCGATACAGTTGAGAAGCAGGGTTATCCCACATGAAGCCATTGCCACCCCAAAATTGTAAACAACTGTCAGCCACTTCACGGGTTAAACGCCCTGCCTTGAGTTTTGCCATAGACGCTATTTCAGTTGCATTGCCACCATCAATATGAATTTCACATGCACGATAGGTTAAAGCACGTAAAGCCTCGACTTCTGTCATTAACTCTGCAAAACGAAAGTGTACATATTGGTTGTTGATCAAAGGTTGTCCAAATGTGCTACGTTCTTTGGTGTATTGAATGGTTTGCTGAATGACATTCTCTAAACCACCAATGGCATTGGCAGCCGCCCACATACGCTCTTCTTGAAATTGCATCATCTGCATCATAAAGCCCATGCCTTCAGCACCCACCAAGTAACGCTGTGGTACACGAACATTGTCAAAATAGACTTCTGCGGTGGTGGTTGAGCGCATGCCTAGCTTATTTAAAGGTTCTGAGAATGAGATGCCTGCGGATTTTGCAGGAACAATAATCATTGATTTGTTAACATGCGGTTTGTCATCAGACGTATTGGCAAGTAAGCAAAAGAAATCTGCTTGTAATGAGTTCGTAATCCACATTTTACTGCCATTGATTACATAATCATCACCGTCTTTTCTAGCAGTGGTTTTAATTGCCGCAACATCTGAACCCGCATGAACTTCTGATACTGCTATAGAGGCAACATAATCACCTGCGATTGCAGGAGTTAAAAATTCATCTCGTAATTCTTTGCTTCCAAAACGTGCCAAAGCAGGGGTTGCCATATCTGTTTGCACACCTATCGCCAATGGTACGCCACCACAAGCTGCACGCCCAAGTTCTTCAGCCACCACAAGGTTATATGAATAATCTAAGCCCAACCCTCCATTTTCTTCAGGTTTACAAATTCCCAATAACCCCAAGTCAGACAGCTTTTTAAAAACATCATGAATTGGAAAACGCCCTTCGGTCTCCCATGTCGGAATATATGGATTGAGTTCGGTCTCAACAAACTGGCGTGTGGTACGGCGTAGCGCTTCATGTTCTGGTGTAAATTTCATTGTTTTTCCTTAATCTAATTTCCCCAACCTTTCTTTGATCAGGTGGGACATTGTTCCTTTTTAAAGGTGAGGTATGTTGAGTTCCACAATGGGGAATTTTTAAAGCCTTGACACTCCAAATCGTATTGGATTCAATTTTCGATGTTCAGCTTCGTAAATAGTTTCAAGCAAAAAAATCAATACTTTGCGTGTGTCTCTTGGATCGATAATTCCATCATCATGAAGCATTGCCGTATTGAATAAGGCGGTAGACTGTTGTTCTAATTTTGCGGCTGTACTTTGTTCCAAAAAGTCCAACATCTGTTCATTCGGCTCCATGCCTGAAGCTTTCTGTTTGCCTTCAGCCACAATCCGTAGCACCTTACCTGCTTGAGCAGACCCCATTACTGCCACATGTGAGTTTGGCCATGCAAAGATAAATTGTGGTGACAGTGGACGACCACACATGGCGTAATTTCCTGCGCCATATGACCCCGCAACAACAATTGAGATTTTTGGGACCGTCGTATTTGCTACTGCTTGGATCAACTTCGAACCATGTTTGATGATGCCGTTTTGTTCTGCATCTGTTCCAACCATAAAACCTGTGGTGTTATGTAAAAACAGTAAAGGACGCTTGGTTTGCTCGCAGAGATGAATGAATTGAGCGGCTTTGGTTGCACCTTGTGGAGTAATCGGTCCATTATTGGTAATAATACCAATGTGTAATCCACCAATTTTTGCCCAACCGCACACGGTCAATGCATCATATTCTTGCTTCACTTCGAAGAAATCAGAATCATCGACAATCCGTGCAATCACTTCCTTCATATCAAAAGGTTGTTTGGGATTTGCAGGAATAATGCCGAGTAATTCCTCAGCAGGGTAACGTGGCTCTTGATAATTTAAATTGAGTTTTTGCGTTTGCTCTTTCCAATTGAGATGTTCAAATACATCACGTGCAATACGAATTCCATCTGCATCATTTTCAGCCAAGAATTCAGCCGTTCCAGCAACCTGTGCATGCATTTCCGCACCACCAAGTTCTTCAGCAGTGGCAACCTCACCTGTAGCGGCCAAAAGCAAAGGAGGACCTGCAAGCAACATCTCGGTTTGTTTGCGCACAGCAATCACATAATCAGATAAGCCCGGTTGATATGCCCCACCCGCTGTTGCATTACCATGTACTACAGAAACTTGGGGTAGACCTGCCGCAGAAAGTCTGGCTTGATTGGCAAAGGTCATTCCACCATAGGTAAATACTTCAGCCGCGTAGTTGAGATTTGCACCGCCACTTTCGGTCAGGGTCAGCATCGGTAATTTTTGTTCGAAAGCAATCGCTTGTAGGCGTAAGGTTTTTTGAACTCCCATCGGAGACATCGTCCCACCTTTGATCGCACTATTACTTGCAGAAATCAGACAGCGAACACCACTGACAAATCCAATCCCTGAAATAATGCCCCCTCCTGCATCAGATCCATCTTTATCATCATGCATGCCGTAGCCGACTAAACCACACAACTCAACAAAAGGGGAATCCGCATCTAAGGCTAGACGAACACGCTCATGTGGTAAAATTTTGCCTTTTTTATCAAATTTAGCTTTGGCAGCATAAGACTTTTCAATGTTCTTATTTTGAACTGCACGCACTTCAGCAATTTGATTCAATAATGCTTGTTTATTCTGTTCAAATTGCTCACTGCCGACTGCAATTTCGGATTGGAGAACAGTCATGTATTTTCTCCTATTGTTGAGTTATTTGATGAATTGCCTAATTGTTCTTTGAGTACATCTGGAATAAAAGCACGATGGAAGCCATTGAATGATTCGCTATTCACAGCATCCGCCAATGGATACATACGCGTCCCTAAAGAAGCTGCTCCATCGATACGGAGTGTAACTCCAGAAATAAAACCTGCCGCTTCTGAGAGCAAATAACAGATTGCTGAAGAAATTTCGGACTCTGTTCCCATACGTTTGAGTGGCACATTACCTGCCAAGCTTGGAATGATAAATTTGGCAAAATCACCTGAATAATTATCCATTCCCGATGAGATAATCCATCCTGGTGCGACACAGTTCACCCGAACACCTGAACGTCCCCATTCTACAGCCGCTGTTTTGGTCAAATTATCCACACCAGAACGGGCTGCACCTGAGTGTCCCATTCCTGGCATGCCTCCCCACATATCGGCTGCCATATTGACAATACTGCCACCATGTTTTGCCATCCACTGGTTATATGCTTCTTTCATTAAGTAGAAAGTGGCATGCAAGTTATTGCGTACCACGGCATCAAATCCATTGGCTGAAATACCTTCTAAGTTTGAAGGGAATTGCCCACCTGCGTTATTCACCAGACCATCAAGTTTGCCAAATTTTTCAATCACTTCAGCAATCATGTCTTTGACTTGTTGTTCTTCACGGTTATCGCAAACGATCTGATGTACTTTCCCACCATCTTCAATAATTTCTTGACTTACTTTATTGAGCTTTTCAATTTTCCGCCCAGTAATAACAACTTGAGCACCTAAAGATGCCAACTCATGCGCAGTACAGCGACCAATACCAGAGCCACCACCTGTCACAATAATGACTTTATCTTGAAAAGCATCCGATCTAAATATTGAGTGATAATGCATTGTTTTATTTCCAATTTGTTTTCTTTTAGATTGCTTATTTCCTTAGCCTCCGCTTGATCAAGGCAAAGAATTCCACCTTGCCAGAAACTTATACGGGCTTTAAATGTTTAGGAATTTTGACAGGCATATCCAACAGTTGTTGTGCAAAAGCTTTGCCTTGCGGATCAATACGTAAACTGGCAATTCCACCGCCACCCAGTGCATTTTCCAGCATAAAATTCAGCGCATTCAATCCAGGAATTTCATAACGAATCACTTGAGATTTTTCTGGGTCTAACACATGCTGCATATATGCTTTGACATTTTCTTCAGTCAAGTTGGCACGAATCCAAGGCAAATATTCAGCTTGACGTGCAATCACCCCAATATTGCTATGGTTACCCTTGTCTCCACTACGCGCATGAGCGATTTCAACCAAAGGAACCGTTATTTCCTGACCTGAGAATTGGGCAATGTCTCCAACAGGCAATACATCATAGGTCTGTTCATTTGAACCTGATGGAATTTCAACTTTATGGCGCTGTCCAGCAATATCTATTTCTATATTGAGTGTTGATTTGTCCACTAAGAATGAAAAGAGTTTGATCACGGGTGAGGCTTTAGGGCGACCGCCAACGATGCCTGCCAGTGCAGGTGCCATTCCTGTAGATGCTTGTGCAATTTCCGAAGCAAAAAACAGACATGCTTCTTTAAACATATGTTTTACTGCAATTTTGACCACGACTTCACGGCTTTGAATAGGTTTTGCATTGCCCCCATAAGTACTTTCAGTGCCCAATATCTCAACAGACTTTTCAGAAAATGGCGGCACTGAACGTAAAGCTAAAACACGTTCGCATTTATTAAGGATCGCATCTGCAATCACCTGAGCTTTTTCTGGTGCTTCACGCCCTGCGATCAAAAAGCTTACCAACACCCGATATCCATCTGGGTAAGTTGCACTGACCTTATATTGCTGAGTGGGCGCTCGACCTTTTGCACCAATAACCAAAACCCGATCCTGTTCGAGTTGTTGTAATTTTACTTGGCTAAAATCCGCAGTGACATCGGGTAGCAAATAGGCTTGAGGATTACCGATTTCATAAACAATTTGTTCAGCAACTGTCGCAGTCGAAACCAGCCCCCCTGTACCTTTGGGTTTAGTTACAATGAATGAGGCATCGGATTTAACTTCAACAATCGGAAATCCCATATTGTCAAAACCTTGGACCAAACGCCAATCGGTGAAATTCCCCCCTGTGCATTGCGCACCACACTCAATGATATGACCTGCCAAAGCACCTTGGGCAAGTTTGTCATAATCATCCAAAGACCATTGATATTCATGCAATAAGGGTGCAAGTACAACAGCAGAGTCCACCACTCGTCCTGTAATCACAATATCTACGCCTTGATCAAGGGCATCGCGAATTGGAATTGCACCGAGATAGGCATTACAACTGGCAAGCTGATCGGGTAAGTTTTCTCCACTAAACATTTCTTGAATATTTTGTGCTTTTAAAGTGGTCTGTTGAGCGAGTAAGTCATCTCCCAATACCACAGCAATTTTTAAATTTAAGCCTTGAGCATCAATCACTTTTTGCAAAGCATCACGACAAGCCAAAGGATTCACCCCACCAGCATTGCTAATCACTTTAATATTTTTATCGCTAATTTTTTTAAGTAATGGTGTCATCACGCGACTAACAAAGTCTAAAGCATAGCCATGCTCAGGATTGACCATCATCGCTTTTGCCATGATTGACATCGTGATTTCAGAAAGGTAATCAAACACAAGGTAATCAATGTCAGACATATGTACCAGTTGAAATGCGGCAGTATTGGTATCGCCCCAGAAACCTGAGGCACATCCAATTTTCACAATACGCTGATCGTCCATTTTCACACCTATCTTGTTTTGATTGTTCTGAATAAAATTTATGCATCAATTTACCAAGCAAGCGCTTGGTTTGTAAAGTACAAAATGTTATCCTAAATTGGCAAATGTGTTAAAACGCATTTCAAACAATAAAAAAATGGCTTAACTTTATGGAAAAAAATGATCCGATGATCGCTAATTCAATCAATGATATTCAACCCATTGCCTGTTTTGATGACAGCCCTAGAGGTCGTTTATTGCTGGGTGCTGCCTACCTTTTTCACAAACAAGGTTATGCCAAAACAACTGTGCGTGAGTTAGCCAATTTTATTGGAATTCAATCAGGTAGCTTGTTTCATCATTTTAAAAGTAAGGATGATATTCTTGCCCATGTGATGCAACAGACCATTATTTATAATCATGCTCGTCTGTTGGATGCGATTAAAATATCAGATGATCCTGAGCAACAATTGAAACATTTAATTAAAGCTGAACTGATCTCTATTAGCGGTGATACAGGTTCAGCGATGGCTGTTCTGGTTTATGAATGGTTTGCTTTATCCAAACCAAGACAGGATGAGTTGCTTAAACTTCGCAATGCTTATGAAGACATTTGGCTGACTGTGATTGAAAAGCTACGTGAACTCAATAAAGTCCAACATGATGCTTTTATTTGGCGTCGCTTATTGGGAGGTGCAATTGCTTGGACAGTGACGTGGTATAAACCCAACGGTAAAATGACAATGGATGAATTGACTGAAACCGTTTTAAGTATGGCTTTGAAATAAATATTGGTTGATTTCTCTGCGTCAATTTCTTATTTTTTTAAAATTCGAAATGAAATAGTTTTGTTTTCATGATAAAACCGACAAAAATAATCGTTAAAACATACTCTCAACGACACATTACCGCTTCGGCAATTCACGCATTGGCTCAACGCTTTAATTTACTCTATGATCATTTTATGCAAGATTGGGAATATGAGGTTGCTGATCCAAATCGTATTGATGAATTTATAGATGCTTATCTTTCAAATGAACTCAATGAAGACGAAAAATTTGCACTGATGGAAACGATTTTACAATCGTTTGAGGAATCTTCTAAAACGCTAGATTCAGATCAGCAATGGAACACAATTCTTCAGCTTTTAGAAGATAACCTCGACATTCATGCAACGACAATTTGTTATTGGGCATGTGGAAATTCAGCTTACACGCTGTGTTGGAGAATAACGCCCGACTTACGGAAAATTAAACTTCGAAATCATTTAAAAATTACCCCAAAATAAAAGAGATTCTCCTTTGGCATTTCATCATAAACAGATCATTTAATTTGCAAAAAATCAAAACCCCAACTGCTTACTGATCAAATCCTTCATGATTTCTTCTGCACCACCACCAATCATATTAACCTTCACTTCACGGTAGATTCGTTCAGACTTCGTTCCACGCATAAAGCCCATTCCACCAAGCGTCTGTACCGCGGCATCTGCACAAAATTGCATGCATTGTGTTGCAACATTCTTCGACATACAAATCTGTGCGATTAAATCACTTCCCTGTAATTCAGCTTTACTCATACGATAAGCTGTATCTTCCAACAGTGCCCGCGTATAGGTTAAACGCGTTGCCATATCCACCAGTTTATGACGTACCACTTGATGATCAACCAAGCATTTACCAAAAGTTTTTCGATCTTTAGACCACTGTAAAGCTTCTTCATAACATACCAACGCATAACCATATGCCATAGAAGCTAACCAAAAACGCTCCATATTAAAGTTTTTCATAATCACTTTAAAACCTGCGTTTTCTTCTCCTAAAAGATTGTCTACAGGTACTTTGACCTGATCAAAATGCAAATGTGCTGTATCTGAAGCCCACCACCCCATTTTCTTTAACGGAGATTTGGTAATACCTTCACTATGCGCATCCACCAATAGCATCGAAATTCCATTGGCACCTTTTATTTCTGGATTGGTTCTTACAGCAACAGTGTAATAGTCAGCTCGCATGCCTGAAGTAATAAAGGTTTTTTCTCCACTGAGCAGGTAAAAGTCACCGTCTCGTATCGCTTTAGTTTGTAAGGCAGCAACATCTGAACCACCAGTAGGTTCAGTGATTGCCAGCGCAGAAATTTTCTCGCCTGCAATAATTTGTGGCATTACTTGGTCACGAATATGAGGCTGTGCAAAATAATGGATCGGAGGCGTTCCAATGGTATGAATCATCAGTGAGATATGTACTCCGCCTGAACCCGCTTTAGCTGTTTCAACTGCTGCAAGGAACACATGAAATGCATCTGCGTCTGGTATTCCTCCATGATCTTCATCAAACCCTAAACCCAGTAGTCCTATGGATGCAGCTTTTTGATAAAGTTCTCGTGGAAAACTTCCCGCCTCATCCCATTCATTGACATAAGGGCTGATTTCTTTTTCCACAAACTTCTTCACACTGTCAGCAAATGCACGATGTTCAGCGGTGTAGTAAATCGGGTTATTTAAATGATCCATCTCTTGTTGTTCCCTGTTTATTTTTATAACACTTTATTTTCCATACAATACTATCTTAACCAATTACTCAAATTCTAATAGCCCAATTGACGACTGGCGAGATCTTTCATGATTTCTTCTGCGCCTCCACCAATCATATTCACTTTAACATCACGATAAATACGTTCAGACTTCGTTCCACGCATAAACCCCATCCCCCCCAAAGTTTGTACAGCTGCGTCTGCACAAAATTGCATGGTCTGCGTTGCCACATTTTTTAGCATACAGATTTGAGCAATCAATTCATTGCCCTGCATTTCAGGTTTTCCCAGACGATAAGCTGTATCTTCCAATAAAGCCAGTGTGGTGGTAAGACGAGTCGCCATGTCCACAAGTTTATGACGAACCACCTGATGATCTAACAAACGCTTGCCAAAGGTTTTACGTTCTCGTGCCCATTCCAAGGCCTCCTCATAGCAAGTTAGTGCAAAACCAAAACTACTTGCAGCAAGAAAAAAACGCTCCATATTAAAGTTATTCATAATCACCAAAAACCCCATATTTTCAGCACCTAATAAATGATGTGCTGGAACACGGACTTGATCAAAATGTAAATGTGCAGTATCTGAAGCCCACCACCCCATCTTGTCCAATTTTGACTTGCTAATGCCTTTGCTATGGGCATCAATCAATAACATAGAAATACCATTTGGACCTTTGGCATCTACATCTGTACGTACAGCGACCGTATAGTAATCTGCACGAATGCCCGAAGTAATAAACGTTTTTTCTCCACTCACAATATAATCATCACCATCTCGTAGTGCTTTAGTTTTCAACGCCGCGACATCTGAGCCACCAGATGGTTCGGTGATGGCTAAAGCGGAGATTTTCTCACCTGCTAAAATCTGCGTCAGCACTGTCTCTTTAATTTCATCTGAAGCAAAATGATTGATCGGCGGTGCGCCAATTGAATGTGACAATAAAGAAGCGCACAAACCACCTGAACCAGTTTTAGCAAGTTCAATGGAAGATAAAAGGACATGAAAAGCATCAGTTTCAGGGATTCCACCATAGCGTTCATCAAAACCTATGCCTAACAAGCCAATTTCAGCTGCTTTTTGATAAAGTTCTTTTGGAAATGTTTCAGCTTCTTCCCACTCATTGATATGTGGCATTAACTCCTTTTGAACAAACTTACGAACTGAGTCTGCAAAGGCAAAATGCTGATCTGTATAGTAAATTGGGTTATGTTTCATCTTGATGTGCTTCCCAGCATTATTTTTAAAAACTTATACTGACAGATTTTAAAGCATTTAAAGTTGCAGAAATGATCAATTTATAATTAAAAACATGTCAATTTTGCTGAAAACTCATGTATTAATTTCAGCTTCCATTTCAAAAATCCGTTACACTCTTAATAATTTCATTTTAATTTTTAGCTCTAGAAATAATGGCGACACTGAATCAATTTTTATCTCGTTTTAGCCCGGCAACTATTCAACGAAGCTTGAGTTATGTCAAAAAAATTGATCTTAAATCTCTAGAAATTTATCCTGACCGTGACAATTTAGTGATAGAGGCACAAGTTCAAGGGACCGACTATTATGAGACGGCAGTTATTTATAATCCGTTAAAAAATCAGATCGTCGATACCGACTGTAGTTGTCCTGTAGCTTATGATTGTAAACATGCGGCAGCATTAGCCCGTTATTTTTATGATCAAGAAATGTCGAATGCATTGAGTCGACAAAATTTAAACCATTCAGAGCAAACTTCAGCAACAGCCAATCAAACTGCACATGGCACAGCAAAAGCTTGGTTAAATCAATTTAAACAACAATTGGCTCAAATTCAGCCAGCCACAAAAAAAATACCGCATCAACTGGTATACATTTTTCAGGCCAAAAATAATTCGGCTCAACTGCAACTTTGCGTATATAAAGCTCGCTATAATAAAGATGGAAAAATTCGTGATACAGCTCTGTATACCAGTTATGACAATGTGCTTAATGAACGCCTAAAAGTCAGTCCAGAAGAAAAGAAAATCTTTAGTCACCTCTATTTTTTTGCAAAGTTAAATTTCAATAATGCCCATTTTTATCCTTCATCATGGGATATTTCGGGTATTTATCAGGAACATCTTAAAACTGCAATTTTGAGTGGTGATTGTTATGGATTGGATGTACAAAGACCTGCATTAACTTGGTCTGAACAGAACTATAAAATCGAATTTAATTGGCAATCTAAACCTGAGCAACAAACTGAAAAATTAAAAGCACATTTTTTTGATGATCAACAATTAGAAATTACCGGTGAACATGCACAACATATTTATATTATTCATTCTCACCCTTTAAGCTATTTAGATTTGTTCAAAAACCAAGTGGGTGCGCTTGAATCTTCATATTCTAGTGAAATGATTGAAGAACTGCTGAACATGCCTCAGATGCCTGTTGAACTTATGCCTGAATTTCAACAAGCCATCCAACCTTATTCATGTTTTGAAGATTTTCCACAAGCTCAATCTACACAAAATGTAGATATCCTAACTGGCAAACCAACGCCAATTTTACGTTTTGGTACGCATCCACAATATGATCGCTTAGGTCATATGCACCACTATGCTTTTGCAGAAATCGAATTTGAATACCAAGCTGGAAGAATCAAAGCTGGTTTTCCAGATGAATGTTTTGTCAGTAACGTTCAACAAAAAACGGTACGACAACAACGTGATCTTGCCATAGAAAAACAATATATTGCGACCTTAATGGACGCTATTCCATCCCTACAATGGATCACCAAAATACCGAAAAGCAAGAGACCTGCGTTTGATAACATTACTGAAAAATCAATTATTTGTGCAGATCCTACTGCATGGATTGATCAACTGATTCCTGAAAATAAAATTGAACTTCTCGGTTGGAAAGTTGAGCACACTGCCGATAGCCAATTCAACTTACGCGCCACACAAAATTTGCAGTTATCTTTAACCGAATCTGAAAAAAAGCAAGATTGGTTTAATGTTGGCGCAACCATTCAAGATATACATGGTCAAACTTATAATCTAATCGACTTATTGGGCTACGCCATTCAACATAATCCTCATCTCTTAGAAGATGATTATATTATGCAAATGAAGGATGAAAGTTTTCTCATTGTTCATTTAAGAGAAGCTCAGTCTCAATTGGCGTTAAAGGTTCAGGACATCAAACCTATTTTGATTTATCTGAAAGAAATTTTACGCCATCCAGAGTCTGCCTCATTAGACCAATACGATGCTGCACAATTTTTGGATTTACAACATCATTTGGGCATGCCGTGGCAAAGTAGCGAACGTTTACAGATATTTGCTGAGAAGTTGCAAAGTAGTTATCAACATCAAATTGCGACACCTGAAGGCTTTCAAGGAGAATTACGTCCTTATCAACAGCAAGGTTTAGCATGGTTACAGTTTTTACGTGAAACTGAACATGGCGGTATCCTCGCCGATGACATGGGCTTAGGTAAAACAGCTCAAACACTTGCGCATATACTGATAGAAAAACAAGCAGGGCGATTGAAACAACGCCCAGCCTTGATTATTGCACCCACATCTTTAATGCATAACTGGCGTAAAGAAGCTGAAAAATTTACCCCTGAATTAAAGGTTTTAGTCCTTCAAGGTCAAGATCGCTTGGAATATTTTCAAGATATTAACAATGCGGATGTGGTACTAAGTACCTACCCATTAATTGGTCGTGATGAAGAATTTTTATTGCCCCACCAGTACCATTTACTGATTCTGGATGAAGCACAAAACATCAAAAATCCACGGGCTAAAGCATCTCAAGTAGTTCGTCAAATTAAGGCAAAACATCGTCTGTGTTTGACTGGAACACCGATGGAAAACCACTTAGGTGAATTATGGTCTTTATTCCATTTCCTTATGCCCGGTTTTCTTTATAGCCAAGAGTTATTTAATAAAAAATATCGAAATCCTATTGAAAAGCATGCTGATATTCCAACAAAAGTTAAGCTTGTTTCACGTATTAAACCATTTATGTTGCGCCGCTTAAAAACAGAAGTTGCCAAAGAACTTCCAGAAAAGACCACAATTGAAGTCAATATTGACATGAATGAACAGCAATCTAAACTCTACGAGGCTGTTCGTGCAACAATGCAAAAGAATATCCGAGAACTCATTGCAGCCAAAGGTTTTCATCGTAGTCAAATCCAGATCTTGAGCGCCTTACTAAAACTTCGACAAGTATGTTGCCATCCTAGCCTTTTACAGCTTGATCAAATTAAAAATCAAAATGTCGAATCTGCTAAGTTGGATCATTTATTAGAAATGGTCCAAGGCATGGTTGAAGAAGGACGCAAGATTTTAATTTTTTCTCAATTCACAACCATGCTTCAACTCATTGAAGAACATTTAAAAGCATTAAATATTCGAAATGTAAAATTGACAGGACAAACCAAAAAACGTGATGAAGTGATTACTGCATTCCAATCAGGAGAAATTCCTGTTTTCCTGATCAGTTTAAAAGCGGGTGGCGTTGGACTAAACCTAACTGCTGCGGACACTGTAATTCACTTTGATCCATGGTGGAACCCTGCCGCTGAAGATCAAGCTTCAGATCGTGCATGGCGAATCGGTCAAGACAAACCTGTCTTTGTTTATAAACTGATTACCAACCAAAGTATCGAAGAAAAGATTTTAGCCTTGCAGAAAAATAAAGCTGATCTTGCCAAATCTGTATTGAGTATTGATCATGAAAATGAAGTGAAATTGTCTGAAGATGATGTCATGAGCTTGTTGGATTGAAACTAAATACCTAGTTAAGCATTACTTTTTATCTAGCCAATGCTTTCATTCAGCATGGAATTTTGCATAATATCCACGAGTAAATGCTTATTAAAATGGTTAACAGCAATTTTCTAATCCGTTCAATGTAAGCATTTACCTACAACTCCTGCCGAACTTAGCGAATATACGGCTGCTTTAAATTAACCTATTCTATCGTTATTGGGAACAGGAAGTTTCCCAGACAAAACAACAATAACAAAACGTCTGAGCATCAGGAACGTGAGATTCGACAGGAGTCAGATCTAACTCACCAATACGAAGAAAACCCCATCAGGATGATGGGGTTTTCTTTTTGTATTCAATTATTTATTAAAACCTTCTATAAATCAAAAAACGAGATTGAATCTTCATCATATTCTTGATGCTCCCACTTCCTTTGAGAAATGATTGGGATAAGTGGTTATTAGTAATAACTCAATATTTCTTATCATTAACCTTGAATCAATACTTTTAAAAGTTGACTAGTTTTAGAGCTTTGTTAAGCTCTCTACCTCTTTCAGCAATCCTATATTGTAGATTTTGTACATGTTGATTAATCTCCTTACCAGCTTCTAAAACTTTTGATAGATTTTCGTGCCACCCTTGGTTATTTGCTTTAATGTCAATTTGCATAACACTTTCCTGATACCCCCAAAAACAGTTTGCTTGACCAAATATTTTTCTTATTGAATCAGACATTTCGGGATAATATAAATCTGTTATTGCATGTGCATCATGAAGACGATTACAGTTTTCAATATATCTTTTACGGAAATCTGTAAGTTCAGTCTCTGCTAATTTGATATAGCTCATGGTTTGTGAATTTTCAAAAGAAATGATTGAGAGAATTTTATGCAATGTCTCCAATTTTTCCCGTTCTAAAGAAACTTCATCCTTTAATCGCTCATTGGCTAAACGATCCAATTGAAGCTGAACATCTTTCTCGGAATTTTTTTGTGCTATTTTTAATTGAATTCCACTAGTATAACGCGCAACGATATAGCCAAACAAAGCAGTAATCGTAGCACCTAAAAGTATATATATTTCTTTTTCCATTTCAACATCCTTACTCTATTCTTGTATTAAACTGATTATCAACATTATTTTCTTTTCTTCATGCATAAAAAAACACCCTCAACAGTTAGTTGAGGGTGTTTTAAGAATTAAAAGCTGGCGATGACTTACTCTCACATGGGTAACCCCACACTACCATCAGCGCTAAGAGGTTTCACTTCTGAGTTCGGGAAGGGATCAGGTGGTTCACTCTTGCTATTGTCGCCAGCAAACTGTTATGGACTTTTTCGGGTCTTATGGGTATGCCTTACTTTGTTCCAAATGAGTTTAACAGAACATTTGAGTTGGTTATTGTAACTAGCTTTACAACTAAATCAAGTTTCTTTGATCTTTTATGAATCAAATGATGCTTCACATACAACTGCTTGGGTGTTGTATAGTCAAGCCTCACGAGCAATTAGTATTGGTCAGCTTCATGCGTCACCGCACTTCCACATCCAACCTATCAACGTCGTAGTCTTCAACGGCTCTTTAGAGGACATAAAGTCCTAGGGAAATCTTATCTTGAGGTAGGCTTCCCGCTTAGATGCTTTCAGCGGTTATCCCTTCCGAACATAGCTACCCGGCGATGCGACTGGCGTCACAACCGGTACACCAGAGGTTCGTCCACTCTGGTCCTCTCGTACTAGGAGCAGATCCTCTCAAATTTCCAACGCCCACGGTAGATAGGGACCGAACTGTCTCACGACGTTCTAAACCCAGCTCGCGTACCTCTTTAAATGGCGAACAGCCATACCCTTGGGACCTGCTTCAGCCCCAGGATGAGATGAGCCGACATCGAGGTGCCAAACACCGCCGTCGATATGAACTCTTGGGCGGTATCAGCCTGTTATCCCCAGAGTACCTTTTATCCGTTGAGCGATGGCCCTTCCATACAGAACCACCGGATCACTAAGACCTACTTTCGTACCTGCTCGACTTGTGGGTCTCGCAGTTAAGCGCGCTTTTGCCTTTATACTCTACGCGTGATTTCCGACCACGCTGAGCGCACCTTCGTACTCCTCCGTTACTCTTTAGGAGGAGACCGCCCCAGTCAAACTACCCACCAGACATGGTCCTCGTCCCGGATAACGGGACAGAGTTAGAACCTCAATATTACCAGGGTGGTATTTCAAGGATGGCTCCATAGCAACTGGCGTCGCTACTTCTAAGCCTCCCACCTATCCTACACAAGTAAGATCAAAGTTCAATGTCAAGCTGCAGTAAAGGTTCACGGGGTCTTTCCGTCTAGCCGCGGGTACACCGCATCTTCACGGCGATTTCGATTTCACTGAGCCTCTGCTGGAGACAGCGCCCCCATCATTATGCCATTCGTGCAGGTCGGAACTTACCCGACAAGGAATTTCGCTACCTTAGGACCGTTATAGTTACGGCCGCCGTTTACTGGGGCTTCGATCAAGAGCTTCGCTTACGCTAACCCCATCAATTAACCTTCCAGCACCGGGCAGGCATCACACCCTATACGTCCACTTTCGTGTTTGCAGAGTGCTATGTTTTTAATAAACAGTTGCAGGGGCCTGGTTTCTGTGGCTGCCAATAGCTCAAGGAGCAAGTCCTATCACCGTCAGCAGCGTACCTTCTCCCGAAGTTACGGTACCATTTTGCCTAGTTCCTTCAGCAGAGTTCTCTCAAGCGCTTTGGTCTACTCGACCTGACCACCTGTGTCGGTTTCGGGTACGATTCCTGTGTAACTGAAGCTTAGAGACTTTTCCTGGAAGCATAGTATCAGCCACTTCACGAGTAAACTCGCTTGCTATCAGTTCTCAGCATAGAGCACCCCGGATTTGCCTAAGATGCATGCCTACAACCTTCCACCTGGACAACCAACGCCAGGCTGACTTAACTTTCTCCGTCCTCTCATCGCATTACACAGAAGTATTGGAATATTAACCAATTTCCCATCGACTACGCCTCTCGGCCTCGCCTTAGGGGTCGACTCACCCAGCCCCGATTAACGTTGGACTGGAACCCTTGGTCTTTCAGCGAACGGGTTTTTCACCCGTTTTGTCGTTACTCACGTCAGCATTCGCACTTCTGATACCTCCAGCATGCTTCTCAACACACCTTCATCGGCTTACAGAACGCTCCCCTACCACGTATACAATGTATACATCCGCAGCTTCGGCATATAGTTTTAGCCCCGTTACATCTTCCGCGCAGGCCGACTCGACTAGTGAGCTATTACGCTTTCTTTAAAGGGTGGCTGCTTCTAAGCCAACCTCCTAGCTGTCTATGCCTTCCCACATCGTTTCCCACTTAACTATAATTTTGGGGCCTTAGCTGGCGGTCTGGATTGTTTTCCTCTTGACTACGGACGTTAGCACCCGCAGTCTGTCTCCCGGATAGTACTCATAGGTATTCGGAGTTTGCATCGGTTTGGTAAGTCGGGATGACCCCCTAGCCGAAACAGTGCTCTACCCCCTATGGTATTCGTCCGAGGCGCTACCTAAATAGCTTTCGGGGAGAACCAGCTATCACCGAGTTTGATTAGCCTTTCACCCCTATCCACAAGTCATCCCCTGGCTTTTCAACGACAGTGGGTTCGGTCCTCCAGTTAGTGTTACCCAACCTTCAACCTGCTCATGGATAGATCACCCGGTTTCGGGTCTATACCCAGCAACTAAACGCCCTATTAAGACTCGATTTCTCTACGGCTCCCCTATACGGTTAACCTTGCTACTGAATATAAGTCGCTGACCCATTATACAAAAGGTACGCAGTCACCGAACAAGTCGGCTCCCACTGCTTGTATGCATGCGGTTTCAGGATCTATTTCACTCCCCTCACAGGGGTTCTTTTCGCCTTTCCCTCACGGTACTGGTTCACTATCGGTCAGTCAGGAGTATTTAGCCTTGGAGGATGGTCCCCCCATATTCAGACAAGGTTTCACGTGCCTCGCCCTACTCGTCATCATTATATGTGCACTTTCGTGTACGGGACTATCACCCTCTACGGTAGCACTTCCCAGAGCTTTCCGCTAATACACATATAACTTAATGGGCTGATCCCCGTTCGCTCGCCGCTACTGAGGGAATCTCAATTGATTTCTTTTCCTAAGGGTACTGAGATGTTTCACTTCCCCTCGTTCGCCTCGCATGACTATGTATTCATCATGCGATACCTACCTTATGGTAAGTGGGTTTCCCCATTCAGAAATCTCCGGATCACAGGATATTTGCCGCCTCCCCGAAGCTTATCGCAGGCTATTACGTCTTTCATCGCCTCTGACTGCCAAGGCATCCACCACATGCACTTAATTACTTGACTATACAACCCCAAACAGTCGTTAATCCCTACAAGGAGGATCAACAATGTGGATTTAACCACTTCTATTTGTTGCTTGTGAACTTAATCACTGTACAGCTTCAATTTAATTCATATACCAAAACGCTTGATTCAGTTTTATCGCTAGTTCTCATTTCATTCCGCTTTAACAATTGCTTGTTAAGCTTCATAAAACGAGTTAAACAATTATTTCAACTCAAATATATTCTGTTAATGATTCACTACCGCCTCGTCAGCAAGTAGTTCACTGTGATAAATCACAGAAGTTAATAAACTCTATAAACTTCAGTTCATTAATTTCTATAATCAATCTTTTTTAATCAGGTAACTGCGTAGTAGTGGTGGAGACTAGGAGAGTCGAACTCCTGACCTCCTGCGTGCAAAGCAGGCGCTCTACCAACTAAGCTAAGTCCCCAGCTTAAGATCTTAATATATCTGCTCTTCTGTGTTCAGTAGACTTGGTGGGTCTGACAAGACTTGAACTTGTGACCCCACGCTTATCAAGCGTGTGCTCTAACCAACTGAGCTACAGACCCTCAGATACATCAATGAAGAACAACTTGTTGTGGATTCTTACCAATCGTCAATCTTTCGTTAAGGAGGTGATCCAGCCGCAGGTTCCCCTACGGCTACCTTGTTACGACTTCACCCCAGTCATCGGCCACACCGTGGTAAGCGTCCTCCTTACGGTTAGACTACCTACTTCTGGTGCAACAAACTCCCATGGTGTGACGGGCGGTGTGTACAAGGCCCGGGAACGTATTCACCGCGGCATTCTGATCCGCGATTACTAGCGATTCCGACTTCATGGAGTCGAGTTGCAGACTCCAATCCGGACTACGATCGGCTTTTTGAGATTAGCATCCTATCGCTAGGTAGCAACCCTTTGTACCGACCATTGTAGCACGTGTGTAGCCCTGGTCGTAAGGGCCATGATGACTTGACGTCGTCCCCGCCTTCCTCCAGTTTGTCACTGGCAGTATCCTTAAAGTTCCCATCCGAAATGCTGGCAAGTAAGGAAAAGGGTTGCGCTCGTTGCGGGACTTAACCCAACATCTCACGACACGAGCTGACGACAGCCATGCAGCACCTGTATGTAAGTTCCCGAAGGCACCAATCCATCTCTGGAAAGTTCTTACTATGTCAAGACCAGGTAAGGTTCTTCGCGTTGCATCGAATTAAACCACATGCTCCACCGCTTGTGCGGGCCCCCGTCAATTCATTTGAGTTTTAGTCTTGCGACCGTACTCCCCAGGCGGTCTACTTATCGCGTTAGCTGCGCCACTAAAGTCTCAAAGACCCCAACGGCTAGTAGACATCGTTTACGGCATGGACTACCAGGGTATCTAATCCTGTTTGCTCCCCATGCTTTCGTACCTCAGCGTCAGTATTAGGCCAGATGGCTGCCTTCGCCATCGGTATTCCTCCAGATCTCTACGCATTTCACCGCTACACCTGGAATTCTACCATCCTCTCCCATACTCTAGCTTCCCAGTATCGAATGCAATTCCCAAGTTAAGCTCGGGGATTTCACATCCGACTTAAAAAGCCGCCTACGCACGCTTTACGCCCAGTAAATCCGATTAACGCTCGCACCCTCTGTATTACCGCGGCTGCTGGCACAGAGTTAGCCGGTGCTTATTCTGCGAGTAACGTCCACTCATCTTGGGTATTAACCAAAAGAGCCTCCTCCTCGCTTAAAGTGCTTTACAACCATAAGGCCTTCTTCACACACGCGGCATGGCTGGATCAGGGTTCCCCCCATTGTCCAATATTCCCCACTGCTGCCTCCCGTAGGAGTCTGGGCCGTGTCTCAGTCCCAGTGTGGCGGATCATCCTCTCAGACCCGCTACAGATCGTCGCCTTGGTAGGCCTTTACCCCACCAACTAGCTAATCCGACTTAGGCTCATCTATTAACGCAAGGTCACAAGTGATCCCCTGCTTTCCCCCGTAGGGCGTATGCGGTATTAGCATCCCTTTCGAGATGTTGTCCCCCATTAATAGGCAGATTCCTAAGTATTACTCACCCGTCCGCCGCTAGGTCAATTACCGAAGCAATCTCCCCCGCTCGACTTGCATGTGTTAAGCCTGCCGCCAGCGTTCAATCTGAGCCATGATCAAACTCTTCAGTTAAAATCATTAGTGACTTAAGGTCACAATTCTGGCTCATCAATTACTGACAAATTCTCTCAAATAAACTTCGAGTAATTTAAACCAATCAATCAATGATAATATTTCGATCAATCAATCAGTAAAAATCCACACAAGTTGTTCTTCATATTCTCTTAATGATCTTCTTCATGCTTCGTCAGCATCAAGCTAGGTCGGCTATATTACTCTCTATCTCTAGAAAGTCAACTGTGATTTCAAATTATTTTTTAAACTTCCTTTCTAAAACCCAACTTAATCAATTCAACCAAGTCATTGTTTTATCAGAAGTTTTAATCTTCATCACCGCCGATGGATGTGCATTCTACAGCATTCCTAACCTAACACAACCCCCTTTTTTAATCTTTCTGTTCGGATGGATGTTTTTTCCTCAAATTCACCCTTTTTTTTGCTTTTTTATCTATTTTTTGAGCATTATGAGCGCAGGTTGGCTCGATTTACTGGATAATTTATTTTCTTTATCGATTTCTTGCCACTTTAAAGGGCGACAATCAATATATTCACAATAACCACTTTCGCCTTGGTAGCTTTGTTCATTGATTTGCAGTTGATAACTAAAACTACCGACATAACCTGCCGCTAAACCAAATTTATAATCACCCCGACTTTGAGCTTGGATACTGATAGAAATTTTTTCATCTTGGTATTGCCATTCAAACTCTCTGGGCAAATACATTTCTTGTTGGTTAACCGTTTTGACTTTAGGGAAAACACGCTGAATATTAAATACAACTTGTCGATCAAACATTTTGGCTTCAAGTGTTTGGATATTTCGCATATAGATACGAGAATACAAGGTATTATTCATTTGGTCACAACTATAAACACAAATGATTTGTAACTCATCACTCAATTGAATGAGTTGATAAGTGTAGAGCGCATAAGGAAGATATGGAAAATTCACCATACGCATATATTCAAAAGCCGCGTATTGTTGAATATCATATTTTTGATCTTTGTATTGGATACAACCTTCACAGTGCGCAACCAAAGACCAATTCTCAGCAAAACCAAATTTCAAATGAATAAAATGCGAAACCAAAGGCAAAGTCGTAATCTTTAAATCAAAACTTAATTCGCTATCCCACCTTCGCATTACAAAATTTGGAATTTTTCCAAAAACCTGTTCTTTTTGACCAAACTCAAATTTTACTTTGGATTGATCATCAACCTGAAACTGACAATCATGCTGAATCGAATAGCCATTGAGTTGTCCCACCATATGGGCACTTGTACTGCCCAATACAGTGGCAGTATCTAAAGCAGTGGTCGAGATTTCATTTTGATTGCAGAAAACAGCGTTATTCGGTTGCCCGATCAAACTATAGAAATTGAGATAATGTAATGGAGCCGGTAAGTTAGCCAAAACCAACTTTTGATGCGCAATTTTGTATTTATCTTTGGGAGGGTGATAGCAAAGTTCAGTGGGCGTTTGAGCTTGATTCAGTTGTTTAGACTGATCTAAGAAATCTTGAAACAACCGCATATCAAGCTCCTTACCATAGGTTTTATTTTATATCTTATTCAACCGTATTCTTTCTTGCCAAGAATGTTGTTACAAAACCAGAAATAGCATAGATAATTGAAATCACCAATATGCCTACAGGAATATTATAAGTCATTGCTGCAAGGATAAATACAGCGATTGGCAATACAAAGAATGGTACTCGCTTACGATCCACTGTTTTAAATGAATAGTATTTAATATTGGAAATCATCAACAAACCAACGGCAATAATGACAAACGCATTGGTTGCCTGAATAGCACCATCTTTAAGATTAAAAATATAACTGAAATCTTGTCCAACCCAAACCCATGCGATAATAATGATTGCAGCCAAAGGACTCGCAACACCGATAAAATAACGTTTATCGACCACACCAATTTGTACGTTAAAACGTGCTAAACGGAATGCAGCACAAGCTGTATAAACAAAACAGGCAGCTAAACCAATTCTACCTAAATCATGCATACTCCAGCTATACATTAAGATAGCAGGTGCAACACCAAACGCCAGCAAGTCTGAAAGTGAATCGAATTGCTCACCAAAAGCACTCTGTGCACCAATTGCGCGTGCCACTCGACCATCCAAACCATCAAATAATGCTGCCAGGAAAATGGCATAAATCGCTTGAGTAAAATCACCATTCATACTGGCAATAATGGAATAAAAGCCTGATAACAACGCTGAAGTTGTAATCAGGTTAGGCCACAAATAGATCCCGCGACGTTTTACTTTTTGCCCTTCATGCGTATGCTCTTCCTCTTCAACCTCAAAAGTAATGCCATCAAATCCAAGGTCTTGGTTTGAAGAGTTTGGGCTTTCTGGTTTATTTATATTTGTCATTTTCGAATCCTATCTATGGCTCTTATTTTGGAGCTGTTGATATCTCACCTAAGATTTTATCACATTCATTTCTAAGTGAAATTGATACGAATTACTCAAATTATTTGGTCATAATTTGTAATTCGCATCATTATTCACCTTTCTAGCTATTGCCAGAAATGAATTATTCGCCCACCAACCAACGCACAGCAGCATGCCCACCATTTTCACTCATGCGCAAATGTGGGAATAACCATTGCAATGCTTCATCCGCATCTTCAGAAAATTTCCATGGTGGATTGATGACCAACAAACCACAACCATTTAATCCAACTGGTGTATCGTCGGGCCATACACAAACTTCACAAATTAACTGACGGCGAATCCCTGTTTTAATCATTTTCTTTTCAAAACGTTCAATCATGGCACGGTCTTTGATCGGATACCAAATTGCGAATACACCTGTAGACCATTTTTTATATGCAGCAGCGATTAATTCAACCAGTTGCGGAAAGTCTTTACGTTCTAACTCATAAGGTGGATCAATCATCACCAAACCACGTTTTTCTTTTGGTGGAATTACCCCTAAAAGCCCTTCGTATGCATCACGTTCATGCAAGCCTGCACGTTTGTCGCGGATATTAAAATACAATTGCTGAAACACATCACGCTGCATTTCAAAGATTGTTGCCTTGTCTATATCTCGCATTGCTTCAAGTGCAAACCAAGGTGAGCCTGGATAAGCACCTTTTCCAGAACCTGCACGCATATCTTCAACCACTTTGAGGTATTGTTTTACCCCTTCTGGTGCATTGCGTTTAATTGAATCATCAAGCTTAACGAGACGGTGAATGCCCGTTAAGAATTCACCTGATTTTTGCGCTTCAGATGTAGATAAATCGTATTTGCCCGCACCACCATGTGTATCTATATAACGATAGGGTTTGTCTTTAGCATTGAGACGTGTCAATAGTTGGAGCAATAACACATGTTTCATGACATCGGCAAAGTTGCCTGCATGGAAATGGTGACGGTAATTCATGTTTCGATTAATTCCTGAGTTCAATGGTTATTTTAACACGAAAAAATATTTCTTCACTGTCCATCGTTTGTTCTAATATAGCAACAGCCCCTCAAACACTAATTTTTGGTTATTTATGGAAGCACTTTCCCTCCCAAAGTCATGGAATGTTGATCAAATTCTTGATGATTTAGATCAACATGGATTTACTGTTATTGACCATGCCTACCCGGCTGAATATGTACAACAATTGATGCAAGAGTGTACCGAAAATTTAAACCGTTTCCGTGATGCGGCAATTCAAAATGGTGTAATCAGCAAAATTCGCAGTGATCATATTTTATGGATCAATGAAGATTTAGAAATTGCTCAACAGCATATCCAAGCGTTGCAACAGCTCGTTCAAATTTTCAATGCAACATTTTACTTGGGAATCAAAGAAATCGAAGCTCATTTTGCTTGCTATAACGCAGGCGAGTTTTATGCCTTGCATCGAGATAATCCTCAAGGCAAAAATGGTCGTATGATTTCTACAGTGTATTATTTACATAATGAATGGCAGGATAACTGGGGAGGTAAATTGCATTTACAAGACAAAAATAATGTATGGCATACTTTAGAACCCAAACCCAATCGAATCGCCTTATTCCAAAGCGACTTATTGCATGAAGTTCTTGAAGCTAAACATCAACGACTTTCAATTACAGCATGGCTCAGAAGCGATACCCCTATCCTATAAGTGCTTTAACGAAAAGATCAGCCATATTGCAAGTTCTTGTAGTTATAAAAGCTTTTAGGACTATTGAATAGCTTTGACCATTTTGGTCTTGAGTATTTAAATATGCAACGCTCCATCTCAAAGTAATTGGCTTTAAATTATTGAAATAAACCTCATAATAGAGTGTAGAAATTAAGAGGATTCAGCATATGTTTGATAATACAAAACAAATCATCTCGCGTATTGGTGAAACTGATCAATTGTATTTGTCAGGCAATACACCTGAACTTGCACTTGAACGTGGTGATCTACGTTTACAGTTAGTCACGCAAAGTCATTCAAAACAGGAACAGATACATTTTTTACAAGAAGCGATTGTATTGCTTGAAACTGCGCGTCTGGAATACGAAGAAATGCCGATGTCATTGTATATACAGCTTTCTTTGCATTTAGCCAAAGCCTATATGATTTACTTTGAACTGACTAAAGAATCGCGTTATGCCCTGATCACACAGCAAATCTTGAAACCGATGACTCAACATGAGCATGCGGATATTTACTTTATGTTGGCTTATGCTTCTGTAAGCAAGCATGATTTTGCTTTGACTCGTCATTGGTTAAATAAATATATCAAAACTGCAGATTTTGATTTAACACTACTTCGACAACATCATGCTTTTCAACCTGTTCGAAGTGAACATTGGTTCAGCCAAATGATCCAAAGTAAATTACATTAAGCATTTAGTGTAAAGTCACCATGACATGAACTGGCAAACCATAAAAAAAGAAAAGATGGCTAGTGTAGCCATCTTTTTTGTTGCGCTTGGGAAAAGTGAAAGCGTTAAGCTGTTTGTAATTTATAAGCATCTAAATGGAGTTGTTGGTTTAACTCGTCAATCCAAATTGCCCAATCATCATCTTGCACCAAATGACTGATTAATAAATCACGCTGAGATCTATTCCAAAATGGTGCTTCATGTAGAGACACATTTGCGGGTAGCTGGTGGGTTCGTACATAAAGTTCAATCGCTGCTGAACTATTGGCTAAACCCAGTTGGGAAAACAGTAACTCTAAGGATGGTTTGTTCGTCCTGAGCATATCGCCCTCCTTATATAAGTTTATTTGTCATTAGATATACAATTAACTTATAAGAAAGGTCATACAAAAGATAGTTGTATTTTTGGTTTTCTTGTTTCAATTTGTGATTAAAATTCAAACAAAGCTTGCTTCAACAGACAGTATTTCATTGTATTGTGTTGAATTTCACCAATAAAAAAGCACTCTATGTAGAGTGCTTTTTCAAAACTAATCTTAAATAGATTAAATTTTTTAATTATTTAAGCATATCTGCAATTGCAGCACGCTCTTCTTCAAGTTCTTGAAGTGTTTTATCCATACGTTCACGGCTGAATGCGTCAATTTCTAAGCCTTCAACACGTTTGTATTCGCCATTTTCACAAGTTACTGGAACACCGTAGATTACGCCTTCAGGAATACCATAAGAACCGTCTGAAGGAATACCCATCGTTACCCATTCGCCATTTGTGCCGAGTGCCCAATCACGCATATGGTCGATTGCAGCATTTGCAGCAGAAGCAGCAGAAGAAAGACCACGTGCTTCGATGATCGCAGCACCACGTTTACCAACAGTTGGAAGGAATACGTTTGCGTTCCAATCAGCATCGTTGATTTTGTCTTTTAAGTTTTCGCCATTTGCAGTTGCAAAACGGTAGTCAGCATACATTGTTGGAGAGTGGTTGCCCCAAACTGTAAGGTTTTTGATGTCAGCTACAGCAACACCAGCTTTTTGAGCAATTTGAGTTAACGCACGGTTGTGGTCAAGACGTAACATTGCAGTAAAGTTTTTCGCTGGAAGGTCTGGAGCAGATTTCATTGCGATATAAGCATTTGTATTTGCAGGGTTACCTACAACAAGTACTTTTACATCACGGCTTGCTACTTCGTTAAGCGCTTGACCTTGACCAATGAAGATTTCACCGTTCACTTTCAACAAGTCAGCACGTTCCATACCAGGACCGCGTGGACGTGAACCAACCAATAACGCGTAGTCAGCATCTTTAAATGCAACTTTTGGATCATCAGTACCGATCATGCCAGCCAATAATGGGAAAGCACAGTCATCTAATTCCATCATTACGCCTTTAAGCGCAGCTTGAGCTTTCTCAAATGGAACTTCTAACAATTGCAAAATAACGGGTTGGTCTTTACCAAGCATTTCACCGCTAGCGATACGGAATAATAAGCTGTAACCGATTTGACCAGCTGCGCCAGTAACGGCAACGCGAACAGGTTGCTTCATGTAATTATCTCCAATGAGGATCGTTAATGTGATTAAACGGTTAAATCCGTTTTAATCGAATTATCATAAACGGCAAAGATTGTACTCCAATCCTTTAACACTTGCATGTAAAAGAGAATGAATTTCAACAAAAGTATGATAGGAAATATAAATAAAATAGCTCAAAAAGAATGGGTTCTAACGACAATTCAACTTTGTTTGTGAGTATATCTGCTTTTCAGGGATGACCAGACACAAAATCTAAAATACCAACAGCGGCTAATATGTACCCTTGATTGAGAATGTATTTGGGCAATTTGAAACAATATGATTCGAGCATTGTTTATACTGCCCATTGACCCGATAACACACTTGAACTTCAGTTAATACTGGATTTGATGATGAACTTTGACAAGTGAAGCGAATACTATCGTTGTTCATTCCTGGGTTTAATCTTACAAATTGTGTTTTTAAAGCATTGTGCTGAACGTTTTTATTTTCTGAACTGGTCAAGTCTGCTGGAATTTTAAGTCGATCAGCCAAATTGATAACTGTTCTAAAATACTGACTGGCATTCATCGGGACACATCCCCCCACACTCCGCCAAAGTTGAATGCGGGCATTTTCCTCTGGCATCACTCGAGCTACGACCTTTGCCTGTAAGGGCGTTAAGCTTGCAGATGAATTGGTGGTGCAATTTCTCTCAGTTGTTTCGGGCAATAAACCTGAAATCGTTAATGAATATCCTTCTAAACATTTGCGTTGTTTTTGTTTAGACGAATCCAAGGCACAAACCGCTGGCGTCAATTGCACCTGCATCACATAACCTTGTAATTGCGGTGCTGCATGCAACGGCACATTGACCAAAAAAAATCCCGCACAGCATACAGTCAATGCCATGCAAAACTTCTTTAATTTACGAAAAATATTGAAAATCATTGATTTACCAACAAAGTTTCATCCAAGTTTAAAGCGATTATTGCGATACACGAGTTGGAATCACAGGCATACGACTTTCAATGGCTTGAGGTCCTTGTCCTAATAAAATTCCATAATGCGCAGCATTGGTCATCACATTTTTTACATAGTCACGAGTCTCATTCAAAGGAATTGACTCTGTATACTGATCTGCTGAAAGATTTTGATAATCAGGTTGCCAACGTTTAGCACGGTTTGGTCCAGCGTTATAACCTGCTGTTGCCAAAACTGGATTACTGCTTAATTGCCCATGAATCATTGACAAATAGAAAGTACCATAACGAATATTAGTATTGGCATCACTGAGTGCAGCAGGATTATATGTTTCACCCATCTGTCTTGCCACCAATTTTGCCGTGCCTGGCATGATTTGCATCAAACCGCCCGCACCTACATGTGAACGAGCAGCGGTGACAAAACGACTTTCTTGGCGCATTAAACCATATGCCCAAGCAGGGTCAATCCCAGCATTTCGACTATGGCTAACGACTAAAGATTGATGTGGTGTCGCATAACGATAGGTATAGTTATGTTTTTTCTCTGTACGTTCTGCCGCATAAATTGCCCGATCATACCAGCCCATATCAGTGGCACGTTTTGCAGCAGCAAGCAGCAAGCCATCATCATGCTTCAAGTATGCCTGACGTACAGCCCAATTCCATTCTCTATTGGTATAGGTTGCTGGGGCATTGATATTACGTAAAGTAAACGCACGACGAAAATGAATATCACTATTTAGACGTTGTTGATCGTCTGTCGAGGGTTGCTCTCTTGCTGGGCTATCATTATATTTTTGCCCCAAATGATCTTTGGCAAGCAAATTATGATAATCATCGCCTGACATAGCCAAACGCTGATAAATCTCACGTGCTGTTCTTTTCGATTGCGCATCACTACGTTGTTCAGACGCACGTGCTAACCAATATTGCCAACGATCTTCTTGTTTTTGCGTGACGCTCATACTGTCAATTGCACGAATCACACTTTCCCACGCACCAAATCGTATCGCTTGGCGTGCATACACCTCAGCTTCTTCAGCGCTAAAAGGCACACCATAACTGGCATCAAAGTTTTGCAGCACTTCGCGATTAAAATTATTTTTCATGACTGTTGTGCCACCTATATAGCCCACAGTACGATAAATATATTTTTGCACATCTTCTGGCACACCCTGAACCAACTTAGGTACAGACTGCAAAGCACTGGTTAAATCTGTATCCGCTGCACGACCCAAGGCATACACTAAATAGGCATAATCTTGCACATTCGTTTTCGGTGCTGACCATAAGTAATTGAGTGGATTTGCTTGAATTTGATTTAACTGGGTCAAAGATAAATTAATACCAATTGATTGTGCTGTCGCTATAGCCAAACCAGATTGTCCTGCTCTTAATTGTGCATAAAGACGTTGTTGACGATCTTGTGTCGTCATCAGTGGACTAGACAACATCATCCGCCCCAAACCATTACAAGATTCAGGTTGAGTGTTGGTCGTCAGCCAAACATCTTTGAATTCGGCAAAAACCAAGGCATCGCCTGTTTTGGCACGAACTTGTGCGACTGCACAGCGTTCTGCTTGGTCTGGATTGGTCACATATTGCAATACGGGTTGGGCGCTTGAAAAATCTGCCTGTTTGACTTTTTCTTCCACATAGTCTGCCGCTAGCTTTTCAGCCATTGCCGATTGTGGGTAACGTTGCGCAAAGCTAATAATGTTGCCAGCAGGTTGAAAAGCAAGATTAGCATTCAACATCCAATATTCAGGATAGTAGCCTAAAGCATCATTTTGCATTGAAACACGGTACTGTTCTAAAGCACTCGAATTATTCGCATTACGCAAAGCATCATTAAACTGCTCTTCAGCAGCATAAGTCACTTGCAGGCTTGTGCATGCAACTGTGCCTAAAAGGTAAAGTTTTAATTTATTTTGCTTAAGTTGCTGCTTTAACACCGTTTTTCTCTCAACCTGCATGATGTGCCTTAACTTGCTGATGCACTTATTTGTGCCTAGTTTAATTATTCTAATCCATTTCTACTGTTGTGTTATGTAACCTCATGATTCATCATTAATAATCTATTCTGTTTTTCTTGATTTTTTTCATTTGTGTTCCTCACTGTTCTTAAGCTAGCGGTGATATTTAAATATTTCCCTGAATTCCATTTAAATGCTGTAAAATAGCGCGCCTTTTGCAAGTCTGTTAAAATAACAAACTCAATGCGAATTTAAAATTCCCTTTATTCATAGGATAGACCCCTCCATGACGGTTCAAACCTTCATTCCAAATGGTGCCAAAGCTGCCTCAGAAAACACTGTAACCCAGCCACAGCACACCCCAGCCGACGGTACGGTTAAAAAACTGTATATCGAAACGCAAGGGTGTCAGATGAATGAGTATGACAGTCATCGTATGGCAGATCTTTTAGGCGACTCACACGGTTATGTGCTCACAAGCGATCCAAGTGATGCAGATATTCTACTGATGAATACTTGTTCAATCCGTGAAAAAGCCCAAGAAAAAGTATTTTCGGAATTAGGACGCTGGCGCAAACTTAAAGAAAAAAATCCTGATCTTGTTATTGGTGTCGGCGGTTGTGTTGCTTCACAAGAAGGTGACAACATCCAAAAGCGTGCGCCTTATGTTGATATGGTTTTTGGTCCACAAACTTTGCATCGTTTACCGCAAATGTTAGATCAACATGTTGATCAAATTGAAAAACCTAAAAAAGATAAAATCAAGCTGGTGGATATCTCATTCCCTGACATTGAAAAGTTCGACTTTTTGCCTGAACCGCGCGTAGAAGGCTACAAAGCATTCGTTTCTATCATGGAAGGCTGTTCGAAATATTGTTCATTTTGCGTAGTTCCCTACACACGTGGTGAAGAAGTATCTCGTCCTCTGGATGATGTCTTGGCAGAAATTGCAGGTTTGGCTGAAAAAGGTGTGCGTGAAATTAGCCTACTGGGTCAAAATGTGAATGGTTATCGTGGTGAGACCTTTGAAGGCGAAATTTGCACATTCGCAGATTTATTGCGTCTTGTTGCAGAAATTCCAGGTATTGGTCGCTTACGTTATACCACCTCACATCCGCTCGAATTTAATGACGATTTGATCCAATGCTATCGCGACTTACCACAAATGGTTTCACATTTGCACTTACCTGTGCAAAGTGGCTCAAATGATGTTTTACAAGCGATGAAACGTAATCACACCATTGATGTTTATATCGAAAAAATTGCCAAATTGCGCAAAGTTCGCCCAGATATGCATTTATCTTCAGATTTCATCATCGGTTTTCCGGGGGAAACAGATGCGCATTTTGAAGAGACTTACCAGTTTATCCAAGATTTAGACTTTGACCATTCTTACAGTTTTGTATATTCAAAGCGTCCAGGCACACCTGCATCTGAATTACCAGATGACACACCTGATGAAGTGAAAAAGGAGCGTTTAGCCAAAGTTCAGCATTGGATTAAGCAATCCAGTATCCGTAAAACAGATGCTATGTTGGGCACTATTCAACGCGTTTTGGTTGAGAATGTTTCGAACAAAGATCCAAATTTATTGGTGGGTACAGCCGACAATACACGTTTAGTAACATTTGTAGGTGATGCCTCTTGGGTCGGACGCTTTGCAGAGATTGAGATTACGGAGATTAAGACCTTAAATTTAGTTTACGGAGAACTCTTGAATCTTGAGCCTGACGTGGCGTAATGTAAGGGTATAGACTTTACTTTTAAAAAGGATATCTCTTGACTGCAGCGATTCGACGTACAGTAGCTTTTCCAGGTATTTCAGTTGAACGTTTAAAAAGCATGCTTGGTGCTTATAACGGTCATCTGAAACAAATCGAACAACGTTTAAATGTCAGTATTTCACACCGTGGCGACAGCTTTTATATTGATGGTGAATTAGAAGCAGTGGAGCGAGTTGAAGGCTTATTGCAGCGTTTGCATGCTGAAGCTGAACTCTCTCAAGAAATCAGTGCTGATACGATCCATTTAATGATTCAAGGCAGTCAAACTGACCGCGAGTTACAAGAAGACCTTTCGGACAATGAGCACACAGGCTTAGATGAAGTCTGGTTGCAAACCCGCAAAGGTCGAATTAATCCTCGTGGTGCCAATCAAAAGCGTTATGTACAACGCATTTTACAGAGTGATATTTCTTTCGGGATCGGTCCTGCGGGTACAGGGAAAACCTATCTTGCCGTTGCTGCCGCTGTCGACATGCTCGAACGCAACGAAATTCAACGTATTCTTTTGGTTCGCCCTGCTGTTGAAGCTGGTGAAAAATTGGGCTTTTTACCCGGTGACTTGAGTCAAAAGATCGATCCTTATTTACGTCCACTCTATGATGCACTCTATGAGATGCTTGGCTTTGAAAAAGTTGCAAAACTTATCGAACGCCAAGTCATTGAAGTCGCACCACTTGCCTATATGCGTGGTCGAACATTAAACCACTCATTCGTGATTTTAGATGAAGCTCAGAACACCACGCCAGAACAGATGAAAATGTTCTTAACGCGACTAGGTTTTGGTTCTCGTGCAGTCATCACAGGTGATATTACACAGGTCGATTTACCACGAGGACAACAGTCTGGTCTGGCACACGCCTTACGAATCATCGAAAAAATCAAGGAAATTCATATCACACGTTTCCATTCTCGGGATGTGGTTCGTCATCAGCTGGTACAGAAAATCGTCGAAGCTTATGAGGGATGGGACAGTGAACAATATCGTTTAAGTGCTGAAGCACGTGCTGAACGTAAAGCGCGTCAGGAAGCCTTAATTGCTGAAAATGATTCTGCGGCAGATGCTCAACACCAAGACGCAGTTGCTTCAAATCAGGAAAATGTTTAAGGATTGTTTTTGAAACTTAGCTTATCGTTACAACAATCGTTTGAAGCACCAACTCTGGTGCTCAAACGTGCCTATTTAAAGAAAGTCATTGAAACCACTTTACGTCATATCGAAGTTGATCAAGATTGTGAAATTGGAATCGCTTGTGTAGATAATGACGAAAGCCATCAGTTAAACGCTGAATATCGAAAAAAAGACAAACCCACCAATGTGTTGTCTTTTCCAAGTGATATCCCTGAAGAAGTGCTACCACTTTTGGATGCGTTACCTTTAGGTGATTTAGTCATTTGTATCCCGGTGGTGTTGCAAGAAGCCATTGAACAGCAAAAAACGCCGATTGAACATTTTACCCATATGTTGGTTCATGGAACACTGCACTTGATGGGTTATGATCATGAAACTTCAGACCAAGATGCCGAAGAAATGGAAGCATTAGAAATCGAAATATTAAACAAACTTGGTTTCGAAAATCCCTATTCCGTAAAGGAAGATTGATCTTCCAATCAAACTGAAATCCTTCTAAAAAGAAGGATTTTTTATTTCATCAATACAGTACCTATGCACATCATTACTACGCACCACTCGCACGCATAGCGATACCTTAGAATCACCAAATATAAATCAACCTAAGCATATAGTTTGGTATTTTTCATCATAGATGGTCGTACTTACATATGACATGTGGATGCCTTCCAATGCATGGAAGACTCCAAATATATGAATTGTAGCGCTCACACAGCATCAGTAAATCCTAAGCACCAGCGACACAAAATATTTTAGACTGCACGTTTAAGACTTCAAAAAATATTATCGAAAACTTTCCCAAATTCCAATTTGACCTTCTTTCACGTGTGGAATATTGCCCAGTTTAATCCAGGGCATATTATCTCCATGAAAATCACTGCCTACTGAAACCTTTAATGCATGTTCAGCAATCATTCGATCAACCATTTGGCGTGTTGAAGCGGTTTCAATCGCAGGAGGTAACTCAATAGCATCGCCCCCGTGTTGAGCAAATAATTCAATCAAATATCGAATATTGGTTGCTGATAAATCATAGCGTGTAGGATGTGCCAATACCGCAAAGCCCTGACTTTCATGAATCACCTGTATGGTTTCTGCCAAGCCTAAACCATCAAACTTCACATAAGCTTTTTTGCCCTCTTTGATATATTTATCAAATGCTTGCTGTGCGCGCTGCACAATGCCCTTTTCAACCAATGTTTTCGCAATATGCGTTCGTGTAATTCGATCAGGCTCACCATCTACCTTTGCCACAACATCGGCATAAATATCTTGGTAAATCAAAGGAATCAACAACTCACAAATTTCCTTTGCTCGTTCGGCACGAATTTTTTTCTGTGCGGTTAAAAGCCGTTGTAAAGGTTCAGGATTTTGCATATTGAGTGCAACGATATGTACGCCATAACTCTTTTTTGTGGCGGGTCTAGACCACTGACTCGATATTTCTACACCTGAAATGATTTGAATTGGTTGATTTTTTGCAAATTGTTCAGCTTGTATTAAGCCATCCATGCTATCGTGGTCCGTCAAGGCAAGCGTATGTATGCCTTTCTCGATGGCAGCTTCAACCAGTAATGCTGGTGTTAAAGTTCCATCAGAAATATTACTGTGAGTATGTAAATCTATGCCTTGCATCTTTTATACTATCCCATCAACCTGAACAGACTAGATACTTTAACATGAAAGCACTTTTAGACTTTGTGCCCCTCATAATTTTCTTTTATTTATACAAAACGGTTGATCCCAAAGATGTTGATCATCCCTTACTACAGTTGATCGGCTCAGCAGGTGGTGTAAATAACAATAACATTCTTGTTGCAACAACAGGTTTGATTATTTCAATGCTTGTTGTCTATGGTGCTTTATTCATTTCACAAAAATTCCGTCTGGATAAACAACAATGGTTTGTTTTATTTATGACTGTGATTTTTGGTGGAATCACTTTAATGTTAAGTGATGACTTCTATATTCGCTTAAAAGCTGCAATTCTGAATTTAGTTTTTGCAGGCGCTTTCTTGCTTTCTCCTTATTTTGGTAAAGATAAAAAACCACTCATTCAACGACTATTTGGTCCGGTTTTAGACCTGACTGAAAAAGGTTGGAAAAATTTAAACTTTGCTTGGGCAGCGATGTTCATTGTGATGTCAGGTTTACATGTTTTCTTTGCTTTTTTATTTGCAGGCGGCAAATATTGGGGAGAATTTACAGCATTTGGTGACATGATTGTGATGTTTTCCTTTATCATTATCCAGTTTGTTATATTACGAAAACACTTCAAGTCAGGCGACGAATAAAGTGTTTTAGAAAAATCGAGAAATATCATGCCATTATTTGTAATTACCTGTACTGATCAAGAAGGTACAGTAGAAAAACGTCTTGCTGTACGTCCACAGCATTTGGCTCGACTAGAAAAATTAGATGCTGAAGGTCGTGTTATTGTGGCTGGAGCAATGCCCGTTGATCGTGAAAATCCCCAAGCAGGTTTTTATGGCAGTACGATGATTCTTGATTTTGAAAGTCGTGAGGCATTAGATGAATGGCTGAAAGACGAACCTTTCCTTAAAGAAGGAATTTATCGTCATATCGATGTTAAGCCATTCAATAAAGCATTACCTAAGGGATAACAAAATGCGCGTTGTCGTTCAAAGCTTACTTCGTCTGACTTTAAGTTCTACGATACTTCTATCTCCTATGTTATGGGCAGAGCCAACACAGGCACTCACAGCTCAAACAACGACAGCAGCGCCTTCCGCTCAGGCGAACCCAACTGTCGCGCCACCAAAACCCAATATCATTCCTGCAGTTGCTGGTGCAAATGCTACAGTTCAAACTCAGGCACAGGCACAAGAAAATAAACCTTTGACTGCTGAACAAATTGTCAAGGAAAAAGCGTCTCAAGATGCCAAAGTCAAGGCTTTAGTTAAAGACCAAGCAACTCGGTTGCAACAGCTTGAAAAAGCCAATTTAGAAGCCTTGGCGCAGAACCAAGAGTTACAATTGAAAAATGATAATCTTGGAGTGCAGGTTCAAGTCCTACAAAGTGAACAAAGCGCACAAATGTTTTTATATGGTGCAGCTACCATTGCCGTGGGTGTATTACTTGGCTTTTTAATCGCAAGCTATATCTATACCAAACGCCGTCGTCAGTGGTAAACCACGATCAAGACCGCATTCATCCAGATACTCTAATGCCCTCCACGTATAAAAGTTGTTTTCGACATTTTTATGCCTGCAGGGCATTCTTATTGAAATATGTTTTAGAACAGCTAGACTACATTTAAATGCGATTTACCTACTGGAAAAAGTTGTAAATAGTATCTAGCGTCAAATCAAGTGTTGTAAATCTCCGTGATCTGTTGGCATCATAATGCTCTATCATTTTGAATATGAATAATTTCAAGCGTTCTCCACATCTCAATCATTAAAAGGTAATTCACGTTGTCAAATGCCATTCAAACTGCCGACTTAGACTGGCAATGTGTTGATGGAATTGAAGTTCCAATTTCAAAACAATTTGGTGATGTCTATTTTTCAAAAGACAATGGACTACTAGAAACACGACATGTTTTTTTGAATGGCAATGACCTTGAAACCAGACTAGGGGCTTTGCGTGATTTTGAGTATTTTTGTGTAGGTGAGACAGGTTTTGGTACAGGGCTCAATATTCTCGCCTTATGGCAACTTTGGCAACAGGTTCGTCCCGATAATCATAGTCACTTACACATCATCAGCGTCGAAAAGTTCCCACTGTCTAAGCAAGATTTAATCCGTGCTTTAGCAGTCTGGTCTGAGCTAAAAGGTTTTTCACAACAACTGATTGAACAGTACCCCTTACCAATTGCAGGATGCCATCGTTTAAACTTTCCTGAAGCCCGATTTTCAATTGATCTTTGGTTAGGTGATGCACATGATGTCTTTCCCCTTATTGCAAAAACCCATCCCGTCAATGCATGGTTTTTAGATGGTTTTGCGCCTTCATGCAATCCTGACATGTGGGAAGCCAATGTTTTAAACAATCTCATCAGACTTTCTGACATAGGAACAACATTTGCCTCATTCAGTGTAGCAGGCGTGCTTAAGCGCGGTTTAACACAACACGGTATCACCATTTCACGTCCACGTGGTTTTGGACATAAACGCGAGATGTTAAAAGCGATTTGGAATGCGTCTGAGCCCATTGCAGAACAAAGCCAAGAACTACAACTACACAATCATCGCAACTCAACAGATCATTTTGGTCAACGTCAAATTGCGATTATTGGCGCAGGAATTGCGGGTTTAAGTTGTGCATGGGGATTAGCTCAACGTGGACATCAAGTTACGATTTACGAGCAATCTGCCCCATTATCAGGTGCATCTGGTAATCCCTTGGCATTGCTTAATCCAAAACTCAGCCCGATTGAGCAGAGTCCAGAACATTTAATGACCTTAGCTTGGCAATATGCGCTTAATCATTATCAAAATTTTAGTGCCTTTCGTCCGATTGCCGTTCAGCAACTGGCACAAAAAAATCCGGATGAATTACTTCACTTAGCGAGTGAATATCCTCAAGATTTACTTAAAGCACAAACAGCGGAACAACTCGATCTGCACACCCAATACAAAAGTTTGCAGTTGACTCAAGCAGGTTCAGTCTATACGCAACAACTCAAAGATCAAATTCTTGAACATCCGTTGATTCAATTAAAACATGCCAAAATCGAAAATATTACTCAAACAAATGTTCAGCGACTGACCTTATTCGATCATCAGCATAGCCATCTGGGCGACTTTGATCATGTGATTGTTTGCTGTGCCAAAGACAGCCAACATTTTTTTGAAAACTTTCCCTTACTTAAACCCATCCGTGGGCAAGTGAGTTGGCTCAACAACAGTCAACACAAACTCAATCCCAAACATGCTTATAGCTACGGCGGTTATTGCATGCAACTTGATGATCAACAGTTGATCTTAGGCGCTTCTTTTTATCCTAATCGAGATGATACTGAAGTATTAGCGGAAGACCATGTGCATAACTATGATCTTATCCACAGTGTATTTCCACAATATGCAGAAAGGCTCGCACCTGTTGCAGAATGGCATGGTCGTGCATCCGTACGTGCGCAGAGTTTGGATTATTTCCCATTACTCGGAAAAGTTGAGACAGACAAAGAAATTTATACTTTTTCAGGACTGGGTTCTAAAGGTTTTTTATTTGCACCATTGTGTAGTGAAGTTTTGATTGCAATGATTTTAAATGAAGCTTGCCCTGTGCCAGAAGCGCTTTTGAGAAAATTGGATGTCAAACGTTTCAATAAAAAACTAAAACCAAAGAAACCATACTTCAAGCCAAATCATATTGATCGTTAATCACATCTACTGGCAATAAAAAAGCGCCTTTCGGCGCTTTTTTACGAACCTTGTTCTAATGGTAAGCCTGCATCACGTGCAGCACGAGTACCGCCCATAAGCACGACATAATCGCGAGAACCATCTAAACTTTCTAATTTTTCAGCAGCACGAGGTGCCTTACTTCCACCACCACATAAGATGTAGATGGACTGATCCGAATTCACTTGAGTCAAGCTCTCTGCACTTAGGCTATCGATGGGCTGATTTACAGCACCTTTCACATGACCTTCAGCAAAGGCTTTTGCGTCACGAACATCCCAGATAATGGCATCTTCTGGGAACTCAAATGTTGTAATTTCTAATTTACGGATCATTGTGCACTCCTTTGATGTAAACAACACTTGGCAAATGAAGAAAACATCCCTAGCATCTCAGATATTCTTTCTATTTGTAAAGGTCTAAACTATGCCATCTTTCGATATTGTTTCAGAATTAGAGATTTTTGAAGTCAATCATGCGGTTCAAAACACCCAAAAAGAAATTGCTACACGCTTCGACTTCCGTGGTCAGGATGTTTCTATCGAGATCAACGAAAAAGCCAAAGAGATTAAAATCTCAACTGAAAGCGATTTCCAATGTGAACAGGTTTATAGCATGCTTGAAAATCATTTCTTTAAACGTAAAGTTGATATCCAAGCACTTGATCCTCAAAAAATGACGGCTTCAGGTAAGAATGTTATTCAAGTGATCAAACTCAAAGATGGACTTGACTCAGATACCGCAAAAAAAATTAATAAAGCCATTAAAGAAAGCGGCGTCAAAGTGCAATCTTCTATCCAAGGTGACAAGATTCGTGTAACGGATAAAAAGCGCGATACATTACAGCAAGTTATGGCGTTTTTAAAAGAACAACAGTTCGGTGTACCTTTACAATTTAACAACTTCAAAGACTAAAGTCTTTAATAGCCCTATAGGTTAAGACATGACTCAGACCAATCGTTTATCTAAACTTGTAAAAGCGACTTCTAAATTCCCTAAAGGCATTCGTAGTACGCTCTGGAGTAAAGCCTTTGGTCGAGTTGTCCCTATGGTGGGTACAGCCAATATTAAATACCTCGAGGTCAGCTCTTCAAAAGTGGTGGTGGAGATTAAAAACCATCGCGCTATGCAAAATCATATTGGTCAATTACACGCTGTTGCGATGGCATTAATTGCAGAAACAGCCACAGGTTTTGTGACAGGAATGAATGTTCCTGATAGCTCAATTGTATTGATCAAAAGTATGCATATTGACTACAAACGCCCATCTAAGGGTGACATGACAGCAACAGCGACCCTTAGCGCTGAACAAATTTTAGAAATGCAAACGTCTGAAAAGGGTGAAACCCTAGTTCCAGTTACGATTATGGATGAATCAGGCAAAGAACCTGTAGAGTGCCAAATGGTTTGGGCATGGGTATCTAAAGATCGCCTAAAAAATAAATAAATGTAAATAAAACTTACTTTTAAGTAAGTATAAAAATTACTAAAGTCCCCATAATGAATGACGATTGGTCACTATATTCATCAATATTTATTCATCAAGATGATGTTAAAACATCATCTTGAAATATTGAGAATAATCATGAAATCCAATATCCCACCTAAATTAATTGTATTGACGCTCATGCTGAGTCCTGTTTTATTTTTAACAGCATGTGCCCAAAATCAAATCAACTCCAACCTCACTAACAACAGCACAAAAGTCGTGGCGGCAAACCAGCTTGCACAACAGAACAAAGCGCTTGTGACTGATTTTTATGAGGGTGTATTTCAGAAACACCAAGTCAAAACTTATGCTGATCGCTATATTGGTGAACAGTATATTCAGCACAATCCACGTGTTCCTGACGGCAAAGCACCATTTGTGAACTACTTTACCCAATATTTTCAAGACAATCCGGAAGCAAAAAGTGTGATTAAACGTGCGGTCGCTGAAGGAAATTTAGTATTTCTGCATGTTCATTCCACAATGAATCCACAAGATCGAGGTGTTGCGATCATCGACATTTTTAGAGTTGAAAATGGCAAGATTGTTGAACACTGGGATGTACGACAACCCGTTCCTGAGACAAGTGCCAATCAAAACACCATGTTCTGAAACAGCAAATCTGTACTGTTCGAACCCATAAAAAAATCCCAAACAATGTTGGGATTTTTTAGTTGAAGCCATCACACTGTTTGTGATGCAAGGTGCTTTTGTTTTACATCCTCAGGAATTTGTCGTTTATTCCCTGTAACGTCCACAGCAACAAAAGTGAATACACCTGCTGTCACACGCTTGGCAGCACGTGAACTGTCGTGACTGTCCCACACTTCAATCTGCATTTGAATGGAGGTATTCCCCACTTTTAAAATTTTGGTATAACAACTAATCACATCACCCACTTTCACTGGAACAAGGAAAGTCATTTGATTAATCGAAATAGTTGCACAACGCCCTTTACTAAAACGTTCTGCATGAATAGCGCCAGCCAAGTCCATTTGTGAAACAATCCAACCACCAAAAACATCACCACTCCAGTTTGTATCTGCTGGCATTGCGATGGTTTGTAAAGACAGTGTACCTTCAGGTTTTACATGAGAATCTGACACAATAACTCCGAGCCCGTGAATTACTTAAGGGCATTCAATTGTTGATCTAACCATTCTTGTAATTGGTTAGCCCGTAACGCACCGCTAATTCTAGCAACTTCTGTGGTTTTATTCATTAAAACCAAGGTTGGTATGCTACGAATATTAAATGCACTACTCAAACGAGGGTTGGCTTCTGTATCAATTTTGGCAAAAACCACATTGGGATTACTGCCCGCCACTTGGGCAAAATGAGGTGCCATCATTTTGCATGGACCACACCACTCTGCCCATAAATCAATCAGGATAGGTAAGTCGCTGTGACTGACGAAATTACTAAAATTCTGTTCATTTAATTCAATTGGAGCAAGTGGTATAAGATTTTGATGGCATTGCCCACAACTCGGCTGCGCATTCAGCTTGTCTTCAGGAACACGGTTTTTTGCGCCACATGATGGACATACGATAATCATCTAGCTCACTCCTATATGTTGGTGTAAAAAGTCTAATTGGGTCAAAATTGCTTTTTCCAACCATTTCCCGTGATAAATATCAAAATGCGCCATATCCCACTCATGATATTGCACAAAAGGTGCTATGTTCGTCGCCGTTTCTCGACTAGATTCTATTGGGATAAAACTGTCTTTTTTAGAAGCAATAAATAACACAGGAACATTAATACTTCTTACTGTCTGAATTGGTCTAAAACGAATTAAATTAAAGAAAACTCGTGCAGGAACTTCACCACTCCAAAAATAATCAGGATGCACAATCGACATATAACCGTTGTAGCTGTCTTTGGTTGGAATGAAGCAAAGGTCATAGGGATGCACGACAGGTAAGGTACGTGGCAGCATGCCAACTTTTGCCCCCATATAATCTTGACTGGATATTTTTAAAGCTTTAGGAAGCTGCTGAATCGGGAATGATTTTGCCGTTTCTGCCCCATCGACATAAGGTACCTGTACCATGATCCCTTGAACATTTTTAAGTTCACTGGCAAGGCTCAATACATAACCACCACTCAGCGATGTCCCCCATAACACCATTTTCTTAGAATTTATTTTCTTTTGTGTTGCCACATAATTAACGACCGTTTTCCAATCTTCCATCTGATTTTGTAAAGAAATCAGTTCACGGGGAAAGCCGGTACTCCCTCCCCAGAAACGATAGTCAAAGAGCACAACCGCATAACCAGCTTGCGCAAATTTTTGTGCATATGCAATCAGTCTAAATTGTCTAAGACAAGCAAAGCCATGTGCCATAATGATTACAGCTGGTTTCTTTAAGTTTTTAGGACGATAAAAATCTGCGGCTATAACTTCTTGTCCGATCGGGACATACAGTGGTTCAACTGTATATGCGTACATACACACTCCATTGCGTTATCTTTTATAGATATTTCTTTTATAAATCTTTTGTAGTCCAAACTCAGTTCTGAGCTTAATGCTATTATATATAGCATATTTGATTTTAAATAATATAGGAGTGACGAAATGAGTGAAAATGTTGGTTTCGCAGGTCAAATAGGTCCAGAACATATTGCTCAAGTTGCAGAGAAAGGGTTTAAGTCTGTCATCAATAACCGCCCTGATTTAGAGGGTGGTTCAGAACAGCCTACCAGCGCACAGATCGAAGAAGCAGCACGTGCTGCTGGGTTAGATTATGTATTTTTACCTGTTGTTGCAGGACAAATTACAGAAGTCGATGTCAGAACGTTTGCGAATCGTTTTAACGAGCTTCCAAAACCGGTCCTTATGTTCTGTCGCACAGGCAATCGTTCAAATAACCTCTATCAAATTGCTAAGCAAATGGACTTATTAGACGACGAATAAAGATTGTTTCATTAAAACAAATACCATTGAGAAGCATTATTTCTTGATTAATTTTGGAATATGAAAATCATTAAAGCCATTTCAGTATACTGGAATGGCTTAAGTTAAAATATTGATTTAAAGAAAATAAAGCCCATTATATAAGTTATGGTACGTTAATTTTAGGAAATTAATTCATTATAATCTTTTAAAGAGATTAACTACTTGTAATCAAATAATATTATTTTATCCACTAAGGAGTATATTTAAACATTAAAAATGGAGTAAATCTGTCATAATTTCCATTTAATTTTAGTGGATCATTATCATAACTTGCATATTCAAGCCTTACTCCTACTTGAGCTTTAGAATTTCCCCCTATTTCCCATAGGATATCGCCACGTTCAAATACTTCAGTACCATTATTAGTACTTCCATTAATTAAAGAAAGAAGATTAAAATGGAGTTTTTGGTTTTTGACTACTAATGGTTTGGACATTAAGACTGTACGCCATAACCAAGTGTCTGGATCAAAATTAGTATCGCGATAAAGCACTCCTGATTCAAACCAAGAAAAACCAGGAACATCAAAGTTTAAAGAAAATCCATAATTTTGTGCTAGGAACCGATCACTTGATGGATAACTACTAGCTTCCCAACGACTTATTAAACTAACATCACTAATTAGCCCCCAATCTAGTGGCTTATTAGTAAGCTTTCCTATACTTAAACGGGGATTGAGTACTAATAAATGTTGTGTGCTATTGCCATTTTCGACTGGAGTTCCGACATCATTCCCATAAAATAGTTCAGCATCAAAATAAATATCACCCCAATTATGCGTACTAAAATGTTCATATTGAAACATTTGTAAATCTTTGTCATTACTTCCATAGCCATAGATTGCATCAGGTTTAGCTTGGTTCGTAATTAAAAATGAAAATGAATTAAGTGTAAAATTTTCAGCAGAAGTATTTGTAGAAAATATATAGGCGAAAAAAAACACACCCTTTAGCCAATTTAAATGAGCCATGGCGAAATATCCTTATATGTATGAAGGCTGGTTTTACCCTATTCATCAATTAAGGGTAAAACCATTGATAAAAAGTTAAGAGGTATAAGAATCCATTGGATCTATTGGTGCTACTTTGCGTATACCTGATTCTACAAGTGGATTGCCACCATAAACTGAATGAATTACACCACGCGGAGGAAGTATAGTTCTAACATTTTTAAAAATTTCACCATCCTTCATAACCATTAATATTTTTTCTGGATCTTGAAGTAGAGCTAAATTCTCAAGTGGATTACCATCAACCAAAATAATATCAGCAAGGTAACCTTCTTTTATTTGACCTAATTCATCTGATCTCATCATTAATTCAGCACCATGCTTTGTTGCTGCTAATAATGCTTCTTTAGGAGTCATGCCAACATATTGAACTAAATATTCTAAATCACGTGCATTAGTACCATGAGGCATCCAAGCAAAACCATAATCCCCACCTGGTAAAATTCGAATACCACGTTTATGCATTTTAGAAAGTGTTTCTGATGCTACCTCGAGTTCACGCTTATATCCCATTTTGGTAGCAATTTCTTCTGTTATGCCAAATTCACTAGCATTGTAAATTGTATTTATCAACCAACCTAAACCTGGTACCACAAAGTGTTTATCTTTATTTTCTGCTAACATATCTATGGCTTCATCATCAGCAAAGCTCGCATGAAATACGAGTTCAAAACCATGTTTTACGCATGCTTTAACAGACTCATTGGAACGCGCATGAGCCGCAACTCGTTTACCTGCAAGTTTAGCTTCAGCAGCTAACATAGCAATTTCTTCTTCAGAAAATGGGTTAGCTTCAGCTGGAATACCTGTAATATATTCACCAGACAAATTGATCTTTAAGTGGTCAACTCCATATTTTACAAACATTCGTACTATACGACGCATATCTTCTGGTCCATTACAAACTTGACCAAAATTCATAGCAGGGTCGGTAAGATGAGGGAGTGTATTATCACCTAATCCTCCTGATGTTGTTATTTCTTGACTACCAGCAAGGTAGCGTGGACCAGGGAAAAGCTTATCTTCAATGACATTACGAGTTACGACATCTAATCTTGGTTTTGCTGTTGCTGCTCCTAATGCACTTGTCCATCCCATTTCTAAGTAACGTTTTGCAACACGTATACACCAAACAATATGCTCTTCAGGAGGCATAAATTGGATAGCAGATAAACTAGGCTGATCATTCCATGAAAAATGGGTATGCCCTTCTGTCATACCTGGCATTAAGAAAGCACCATGCCCATCAATAATTTTAGCATCTCCAGTTTCCAAATATTGCCCATCTCGAGCAATTGCTTTGATTTGGTTGTCTTCAATCAATACTTCTCCTTTGAAGGGATCAGTACCAGTTCCGTCAAAAATTAATACATTAGTAATAGCTATAGTTTCCATACTTTTATCCTAAAATAATTGAATATTTCTTTTAGAGACTTTTATGAAAGTCCATTAAAATTATTTTTCAACGGACTATTCATAAGTCATCTTGTTAATTAATCTTTCCTTGATGAATTTACAATTTAACTAAATCTTATAAAAATCCGCTAAAATGCGAATACATTCAAAAGGCTTTTCATAAGTGGTCCAGTGACCACATCCCTTCAGAATAAATTGATAATGATCAGTCAATTGTTCAGACATTGCCAAAATTCCCTCTGGTGTGCCGACACGATCCTCATCACCAGTTACAAGTAATACAGGTATTATTAATTTCTTAATATCCGCAGCTTGTGCTTCAGCTAATGCTTCACAATTTAATGCATAACCTTCGGCAGATTGACGCATAATAGATTCACGTATTAAAGCTAATGCTACAGGTCGGTCCTTTTTGGTTTCAGCACTAGTCGCTGCCTGACAAATAGCATCTGCAATTTCTTGCATTGCTATATTCCCTGTACGCGCCTGATTTGCTCTGTTACGCGTTGCTTCACGTGCTGTATCAGTAGGTGCTGTTAATGGACCGAATAATGCTAATGACAGTACGCGATCAGGATGAGAAACAGCTAAATGTTGTGCAATAATAGTACCCATTGAATGAGCAACAACGTGTATTTTATTAATACCAAGTTCATCTAAAATCGTAATTAACGAAGAAACATGGCTACGAATGCTTAACTTTTCAACACATTTAGTACTACGTGCAGCTCCTGCTAAATCTGGACGAATAGTTCGATAACCACTAAAAACTGATAGTATTGGAGACCAAAAGTTAGAACTACCGCCCAAACCATGAATAAGTAGAACTACCTCTTCGCCAATTCCTGAATCTTCAACCCAAAGATTATTAATATTTACAGAACTCATAGGCCAATCTCATTTTCAAGGAGGCCAATTCCTTCAATTTCAATAGCAACTACATCACCGCGCTTAAGAAAACGTGGAGGATTGAAACCAATGCCAACACCTTCAGGTGTACCAGTTGCAATAATATCTCCAGGTATAAGTGTAATACCGGCAGATATTGTTTCAATTAAAGTTGGAATGTCAAAAATTAAGTCTCGAGTATTAGTATTTTGACGAAGTTCACCATTGATCCAGCATTTAAGATTTAAATTACTGGCATCGATGTCATCTGCTGTTACAATAACTGGACCCATTGGACCGAACGTATCAAATGACTTTCCTAAATGCCATTGTTTGTGACGTTTTTGCCAATCACGAGCTGTCATATCATTAATAATTGTGTAGCCCCACACATGATCTAAAGCATTTTCTTTTGAAATTCCACGGCCACCTTTACCAATAATAACAGCTAATTCTGCTTCATAATCCAAAGCATCACTTACACCCTCAGCCTCCCAAATTTTATCTTTGTGAGCAATTACCGTTTCAGGTGTTTTAGAAAATACAATAGGATCTGTTGGAATTGCATCCTTGGCAGTTTGCCCAGCATCAAATCCACTCTTAGTAAATTCGTGAGCATGGTTAATATAATTTTTACCCACACAGAAAATATTTCGTTTTGGTTGAGGAATTGGAGCTAGCAATTTGATTGAATCAAAAGTTAGCTCAGGGCCATCAAACTTAAGTAAGGCTAATGATAGATTGCTTTCAATTAAAGCCTGTAGATCATTAACAGGTCTGCCGTCTGGGTAAGCTAATGGCTGAACATTTCCTGTAGATGTTAGTTGAGCTACAGTATTTTGACCATTTGTATTGCGAAAAGTTAATATCTTCATATTTTAAACCATTTTTAAACCAATATCCATATTTCATGAACCATTATTAATACATTGGTTTATAATGTCAACAAAAAATAAACCATATCCAATTAAATATAGACTTTTTTATTTAATTGGTTTAAAATTGGTTCAATTTATAAGTTATGGTTTCTCTATGAAAGGCTCTATAAAAGGGGTGCGAAAAAAAGCACAAAACAGCAGCGTTGAACTATTACACTACATTCATAAGTGTATAAATGACGAAATTTGGCCAGTGGGCTATCGCTTACCTGCTGAACGAGACTTAGTTGAACAGTTTGGTATTGCTCGTAACACTTTGAGAAAAGTTATGGATAAATTAGAAAGTGAAGGGATAATTACACGCCATGTAGGTCGTGGTACTTTCGTCGCAACTATTCCTAAAACTGAAAGTAATAATGAAGCCGAATCATTATTACAAAGAATATATGGGGCTAGTCCTGCCGAAGTCATGGAATTACGTTTATTACTAGAGCCCCAATTTGTTGAGCTAGCTGCAACACGATCTTCTGGACGTGATTTACAGCACATTAACTATTGTTTAGAAGAAAGTGAGAAAACCACTACTGTACGAGACTTTGAATATTGGGATGGAATGTTACATCAAGCTATTTTAGCTGCTGCCCATAATAATCTTCTAACGGATCTTTATGAAGCTATAAATGGGGTTCGCAAACAACCAGAATGGGAATCTTTAAAACAGCGTAGTCTAACGCCTGAGCGTTTAAGTCAATATCGCGCCCAACATCGTGCACTTGTAAATGCGTTATGCCAACGTGATGCGAAAGCAGCGAGTATTGCTGTGTATAATCACTTAATAGAAATTAGAAATGGTATGATTGGAGAAGTCTAACAACTAAAAAAACTTTACAATTATGTGATATGTTAATTTTAGAAAAACGACTGAAATGGATTAAGACAAACTATGGAATTTGTTGTTTTTGATCTAGATGGAACACTTCTATCAACAGACTCCACAAGAGTCTGGTTAATAAAACAATTAAAATCACATCCTCTCAGGTTTATTGGGGCAATTTCTATTATGCCTATAGCGATTCCTCTAATGAAAGTTAAGAAATATAAGTCCATTGGAGCTTCATTCTTTTTATGGATCGCCACATTCGGGCTGAATAGAAATCAACTGATAGAAAGGTTCAAAATCTTCTCAACTGAAGTTAATACTTCTTCTAATACAAATTTATATTGGTTTGATAAAGGTATTTCTGAATTAAAAAAACATTTAAAAGCTGATCGAAAAATTATCATAGTGACAGCAGCCCCAGAACTTCTAGCACGAGAATTGTTCAAAACTTTAGGTTTAAATATAAATGTTATTGGGACACCACTAAAAAATAAAATGGGGGGATGGATTAGTGGAATCCATTGTAGGCACGAAGAAAAACTTAAACGATTAAAGCTTCTTGGTATAAACTCACCATGGTTAGCAACATATACTGATGATATTGAAGAAGATTATCCGATTTTAATAAATAGTCAGCACCCTTATTTAATTAATAGTGAGGAGCAAAGAGAATTAAATAACAAACTTAAAAATATTCATTATTTAAAATGGAATTAACTTAAATCTGTGTGCAATTCCACCTAATTTCGAGTCGATTTAACACAATCGATCTCACACTAAATAATTGTTTTTAAAGCTTATGCAATTCAAAAAAAGCATCAAAAATTAATTTTTTCTTGATTTCATATCAGGGGTTTGCACAAATCAAAATGACAAATATAAGGTAAATCTCAATCTTGTATTGGGTTGAGATACCAAAAGCATTCTTTTTCAAATGTCTTTTACTCACACGAATGCAATAAGCTTTGACAATTTATTTATATTTTTTTGATGTTAAATCTAGCTACAATTTCCACTGACTGATCAACTTAATCAGGTTGTAATACTATCTATTCTGAAATAGTGATATGACACAATCACATCATTCACGCTATGATCATTTTGATCATATATTTTTCCTATTCAATAATAAAAGGATTTCTCAATGCAACAAGCTTTATTCGGTGGTGGCTGCTTTTGGTGTACAGAAGCCGTTTTTTTACAGCTTAAAGGTGTTCAAAAGGTGGTAAGTGGTTATGCTGGTGGGCATACAACCAATCCTACCTATGAGGCGATTTGCAATGGAGATACCAATCATGCTGAAGTGATTTTGATTGATTTCGATGAACAACAGATCAGCTATCAACAATTGCTCACTGTATTTTTTGCGATACATGATCCAACCACATTAAACCGTCAAGGCAATGATATTGGCACACAGTACCGTTCTGTCATTTATTATTTCAATGAACAGCAAAAGGTCGAGTCTGAAAGCTTTATTGAGCAACTCAAAGCAGATGGGCTAAATATTGTCACTGAACTCAGTCCAGCCCCAATCTTCCATCCTGCGGAAGAATATCATCAAAACTTCTTTGCTCGAAACCCTGCGCAGGGATACTGTAATTTTGCCATTCCTCCTAAACTGCTCAAATTACATAGCCAATTCCAAGACTTACTCAAAGATTAAGTCTTTTTAAAATTTAAAGCGTTTAAAATCCGTATAAAAAAACCTCCCATCAGGGAGGTTTTAAAAAATATTATCATTTTCTTGTTATTTATTAATTATCACTCATAAACGCAAGATCATTTAATCCTGCCTCACTTGCACGTGACATCACTTGTGCAACAGTATCATAACGCGACTCTTTATCGGCTCTTAGCTGAACAGCTGGTTTAACAGCTTTTTGTCCTGCTTCATCAAATCGTTTTGATAATTCATCTAAAGTAATGATTTGATCATTCCAAGCCACTTCGCCTTGCTGATTAATACTAATCGTAATGGCTTCAGGAGGTGGAGCATTCACTTCAGCGGTAGTTTTCGGTAAGGTTAACGGTATCGATGGGTTAGCAACGGTTGCTGTCACCAAGAAGATGATCATCAATACCAACATAATATCGATCAGCGGAATAAGATTCATCTCATTCATGCCAGAATCGTTGTCTTCTCCCAATTGAAAAGCCATTAAGCTTGACCTCCAACTAAACCTTTATTTGTTGCTTCAGCTTCAACTTTTTTTGTTGAAGATTCTTGCTGCAACATCGTATCAATCAATAAACCATGTGCTTGATCTTGTAATTCATTTGACAAAGTGCGATTGAAACGTACACAGATGTTATACGCCAATACAGCAGGAATTGCGACTGCAAGACCAAGCCCTGTCATGATCAACGCCTCACCAACAGGTGTTGCAACTTGCGCTAAACCTGCTTGACCGCTTTTACCGACAGCAACCAATGCATGGAAAATTCCCCATACTGTACCAAATAAACCCACAAATGGTGCCAGTGAAGCAATGGTACCTAATACAGAAACACCCTTTTCAGCATTGGCTTTCTCTACTGAAATCTGACGCAATAAAGCTTGTTCTGCAACTGCTTTACGTTGGTCAAATCCAAGTGGGGTAAGTTTTGTCTTTAATGCACTCAACGCTTGAGCGAGATGGTCTTGAGCAACCTGCTTGAGTTGACGCGTGCCCAAAATACGCAAAATGAACACAGTCCACGTTGCAATAGACATTGCCAATAACACGAAATACAGTGTTTTACTGACCGCATCAGCATGTTGCCAATAAACTGAAAAGTTCATATGCACATTTCCTAATTCTTAAAAAAAATCATTTTTTAGAGACTGACAACGCAAAATCCTGCCTAATTTTAAATGGTACACCAGTGCCATTTTCTTTGTAGGCTTTAAATTTTGCAGATTGTGTCTGTTTAACAACGTAACTGTCTAAACTTGAGTTACCACTCGATTGGATCACACGTACATTGGTAATATTTCCATTCGCATCTGCGGTAATTTCAAGATTTACAACCTTTGTACCATCTTCAGGTGACATCAGTTTAAGTAACTGGTCTTTTGCAATTCGAGGACTGCGATTCCAAGACACTTGTCCGTCACTTACATTACGTGGCGTATTTCTTTGTTCTTGCTCACGACGCTGACGATCACGTTCCTCTTGTTCACGCTTCTGTTGATCCAAACGTTTTTGATCTTCTAAACGCTTTTGCTCATCTAGACGTTTTTGCTCATCCATACGCTTCTGATCTTCTAAACGTTTTTGATCATCTAAACGTTTCTGCTCTTCAAGCTTTCTTGCACGATCGTCATTTACAACAGGTTTTTTTTGTTCAATGATTTTCGGTTTAACCACAGGTTTCGGTTCGATTTTCTTCTCTACCGGCTTGGGTTTAACTTTAGGCTTGATCTGTTCAACAGGAGGTGGAGGCGGTGGTGGAGCATCTTCTTTGAGCTTTAAAAATTTGATTTTTAAAGGTTCTTTCTTGATTTGTGGTAATTCAAAAGCCTTCATATTACTGATTCCCCACAATACACCTACATGCCCAACAATAACTGCTAAGACTGCAGCAAGGACTTTTTTCTTCATCGGTGGAGGCGTTTGAAGTGGTGCAGAGGAAGACTGACTCATAAGAATCTAAATACCTAAAATTGAGTAAACTGTAAAATAGTCAATTTACAGATTAAGCTCATCGGATAGAACAATTAAAGTGCAACAATGATAAATGAGAAGTGTTTTCATTTGCAACAGCTTTTTTTGCGTTTTTTATCATTTTTACAAATAAAAAAATAAAAAGGGATGCTTAAAGCATCCCTTTTTCATCTTAAAAATTTACCCAACATTCACATATTATTGAAATACAACAGTCTTGTTGCCATCGACAATAATACGATCTTCAAGATGCCATTTGACTGCTCTTGCCAAAACATTACGCTCAACATCCTGACCTAATTCACGTAATTGCTCAACAGTAAAATCGTGATTTACACGTTCTACATCTTGCTCAATAATTGGTCCTTGGTCCAAATCAGCTGTGACATAATGGGCTGTTGCACCAATCAACTTCACACCCTTTTCATAGGCTTGCTTATAAGGATTAGCGCCGACAAATGCAGGTAAGAATGAATGATGAATATTAATCACCTTCATTTCCCATTTTTGTACAAACTCTTCATCAAGAATCTGCATATAGCGTGCAAGTACCAGCAAGTCATTGCCTTGCATGAGTTCATCAATTTGCGCATACGCTTCACGCTTATTTTCTTTATTGACTGGAACCACATGGAAAGGAATACCAAAGTTCTCTACTGACTCACGCAAATCTTCATGATTTGAAACCACTTGTGTGATTTCACAATGTAAACCGCCACGTGAATGACGCCAAAGTAACTCAAGTAAAGCATGGTCGACTTTAGAGACCAAGATACCTACTTTTTTAATATCGCTCACCAAGCTTAAACGCCAATGCATGCTATAGCGTTCAGCAACATTACTTGCAAAAGTTTGGATCAGACTTTCACGACGAGATTGCAAATGGTCAAGTTCAAATTCAACACGCATGAAATAACGTCCGCCCTGAGCTTCAGTTGCGTATTGATCAAGCGCGGTAATATTTGCGCCCTGATGATACAAAAAGCTCGATACAGCTTGCACGATTCCTGGCTTGTCTTCACAAGTAATCAGTAGACGTGCTGTGTTGGCAGTAGTCATGTTCATGTTGAAGGATATCACTTATAAATTAGTTTAAAACAGCCGAGTATTCTAACGCTTTTTTAGCAGCTTTCAATCTTGATTCGGCATCAATCGTGTTTTACTGCCGATAAACTTGCAAATAATTCTGAAGAACCAAAACTTTCCAACAAGCGCTCATAGGTTTCACGGCTTTCACCACGCAAATACGGACCTTCTAAAAACACCATTTGACGTAACGCTTGCCAAATCCATTTTTCATCCAAATGATTGGAATCACTCAAATGCCCAGACATATAAAGGAAGTTTGTCCAGTTGGTCAGTACAATCCAAATATTGATAATCAACGCTTCAATTTCAGATGCTGTCATCTGCATCAAGCCCGCTTGAACAAAGGCATGATAAATTTTTTGTCCCTGCTGCATCACTTTTCCAGCGAAACGAGGATATATTTTTCTAAAATCATCATTATTTTCTATTAAGTGATAAACATCACGATGTAAGAAACGATATTCCCAAAGTTGGCTACTCAAAACTTGAAAATAACGAATCTTATCATTTGCATTGACTTTACGGTCATCGGGTAATGAAAGCATATCTAATGTTTCTTTTTGATATTGCTCCATCAACTCTTTAATGATTTCTTGCTTGTTTCGAAAATGATAATACAAATTTCCAGGACTAATCCCAAGCTCAGCTGCAATATGATTTGTCGTAACTGCACGCTCTCCGCGTTCATTAAAAAGTTGCAGACTAATCTGCAAAATTCGATCTTTCGTTTTCAAAGTTTTGGAGCTTGACATCCTATTACCATTTTTAACCGTTAGCACAAGCTAACATAAAGTGACTTGACTATTTAGAGTATTTACTCTAAAAAATATATTATATTAACCTATTCGTAAATGGTGTTTGTCATGAACAGTCATACAAAAACAAATTCAATGACTTCCTATTCACCTGAAGTTCAACATATGCACGATCTGCTTGAACAACAGAAAGCTGCTTATCAGCGTTATCCTGTTCCTACAGCCAAAGAGCGTATTGAACGTTTAGCTCGCTTGAAAAAAGTTTTGGTAAAATATCAAGATCAATTTGCAGATGCAATCAATCAAGACTACGGCAATCGTTCAATCAGCGAAACTAAAATCGGTGAACTACTTACCTGTTTAGAGCAAATTAAATATTATAGCAAGCATTTAACAGCATGGATGAAACCATCTAAGCGCCATGTCTCTATGTTACACCAACCAGGCAAAGCGTGGGTGCAATATCAACCTCTAGGTGTAATTGGAATTATCGCACCTTGGAATTACCCATTGTTACTGTCAGTTGGACCGCTGATTTGCGCCTTGGCTGCTGGTAATCATGCCATGTTAAAGATTTCCAGTTCATCTTCTCAATTTGGTTATGTGCTTGAAAATGCGTTATCAGAAGCATTCCCACAAGAGTTGGTTGCAGTCGTGAATGGTGGTGGACAAATTTCTGATGCTTTTTCGCATTTAGCCTTCGATAAAATCATTTTTACTGGTTCTACCAATGTGGGTAAAACAGTGATGAGTGCAGCGGCAGAGAATCTTGTGCCTGTTATTCTTGAACTGGGTGGTAAATCACCAGTGATTGTACATCCGTCTAGCGACTTAAAATTGGTGGCTGAACGAATTGCATTTGGTAAGCTTTGGAATGCAGGTCAAACCTGTGTTGCACCTGACTATATGTTCCTGCCTAAAGGTAAAACTGCTGAGTTCATTGATTCATTTAAAGAAATCGCTACAGCAATGTACCCAACCTTGCGAGACAATCAGGATTACACCAGCATCATCAATGACAAACAGTACAATCGTATCCAAGGGTATTTAGAAGATGCGCGTCAACAAGGCGCTCAATTCACTGAGATTAATCCCAATCATGAGGATTTAACTGCTGTACGAAAAATTGCCCCAACATTCTTAACAGGTGTCTTACCGACTATGGACATTATGAAGAATGAAATTTTTGGTCCAGTCCTTCCAATCATGGAATATGATCAAATCGACGATGTGATTGACTTTATTAATGGCAGACCTCGTCCACTTGCTTTATACTATTTCGACTTTGACAATGCTCGTGCTGAATATGTTTCCCAACGTACTCACTCAGGGCATTTCGGTCAAAATGCCGTTCTAACCCATGTTGCACAAGACGATCTACCATTTGGTGGCGTAGGTGCTTCGGGTATGGGCAAATATCATGGCCCAGAAGGTTTCTTTGGTTTATCACATGAGCGTTCAGTGATGTCTATTCCTAAGCTATTCAGCTTAAAATTCATCTTAGCGCCTTACGATAAACCCCTAAATAAAATTTTAGAGAAAACTTTCTTACGCTAACTGATCAAGGCATGATCTATCACAATAGATCAGATTGCGTTTTGACGAATTCCGCTTGTCTTTTAAGCGGAATTTTGGTATAAAACGCCCCTTGAATGAATTCAATCCGTTTTATTTTGACTGGCCATACAGATTTGCTGTTGGCTAAATCAATGGAGTTACACCATGTCTAAGGTTTGCCAAGTTACCGGCAAGCGTCCAGTCGTTGGTAACAACGTCTCACACGCCAACAACAAAACTAAACGCCGGTTCGAGCCGAACCTGCATCACCACCGTTTCTGGTTAGAAAGCGAAAAACGTTTCGTACGTCTTCGTCTAACTACTAAAGGTATGCGTATTATCGACAAATTGGGCATTGAAAAGGTTGTTGCTGACCTACGTGCTCAAGGTCAAAAGATCTAAGGAGTCTGAACCATGCGTGATAAAATTCGCCTAGTTTCTACTGCTGGTACAGGTTATTTCTATACCACTACTAAGAACAAACGTACTATGCCGGAAAAAATGGAAATCAAAAAATTTGATCCAAAAATCCGTCAACACGTTATCTTCAAAGAAGCTAAAATTAAATAATTTTAGTTTTCTTAAAAAATACGATCCATTTGGGTCGTTTTTTTTGCCTTTTTTTTCTCCAGCTTGTTAAACTCTTCAACAAATTTGGCACTATTCGTGCATTTTCTATGGTTTCACACAGAGCCATATCCTTCTAGAAATGATTTTTTGAATGATTTCTCCTAAAAATTAAGGAGTATTTAGTGCCTCATGACGTAGATCTGATTATTTTGCTTGCAGTTGGCTTTGGTATAGCCCTCATTTTTGGCTATATCGCTGCACGTTTACGCCTTCCTCCTTTGATTGGTTATCTTATTGCTGGGATTATTATTAGTCCTAATACACCCGGTGTGGTCGCAGACATCACACTTGCCAATCAGCTTGCTGAATTAGGCGTGATGTTTTTGATGTTTGGTGTAGGCATGCATTTTTCCCTCAATGATTTAATGCAAGTTCGAAGAATTGCTTTACCTGGTGCAATTTTACAAATCGCAGTTGCAACCTTGTTGGGAATAGCTGTTTCCATGTTTTGGGGATGGAGTTTTGGATCTGCACTGGTCTTTGGTTTAAGTTTATCTTGTGCCAGTACCGTGGTTTTATTGAAAGCTTTGGGTGATAAAGGTTTACTCGATTCGATCAATGGTAAAATTGCAGTTGGCTGGTTATTGGTCGAAGATCTGGTCATGGTACTGGTTTTGGTTCTGCTTCCTGCAACCGCAGTACTTTTGGGAGGACATCCCATCGCAGGGCATGAGTCAGATCAAAACATTTGGATGACCTTAGGCATCACGCTACTCAAAGTCACTGGCTTTATTGCCTTTATGCTCATTATTGGTAAGCGTCTTGTTCCAATGATCATGCAATATGTCGCTCGTTTGGGTTCTAGAGAGCTTTTTACCTTAACAGTGGTTGCAGCAGCAGTTTCAATTGCCTATGGCTCTTACGCGATCTTTGGCGTCTCTATGGCATTAGGAGCATTCTTTGCGGGGATGGTGGTAAAAGAGTCTGATTTTAGTCATCGTGCAGAAGAAGAAACCTTACCATTAAGAGAAATTTTCTCAATCCTCTTCTTCGTTTCTGTGGGAATGTTGTTTGATCCGCGCATTATTATTGAACAACCTTTACATATTTTAGCCGTGATTGCCATCATCATGATTGGTAAAACACTCGCAGCAATGGCGTTGGTTTTATTCTTCCGCTACCCGATCAATACTGCATTGACTGTTGGTGCAAGTTTGGCACAAATTGGGGAATTCTCATTTATCCTTGCCACACTCGGTCTCTCACTTGGCTTACTCAGCCCTGAAGCACAAAACTTAATTTTGGCAGGTGCATTATTCTCGATTACCTTAAACTCATTCCTGTTCTCAGCCATTGAGCCTGTACAGAACTGGATTCGTGAACGCTCACATTTAGCACGCTTGCTTGAACGTAGTGGTGACCCTTTGGCAATGCTTCCTGATGAAGTCGATCAAGCTTACTTGCGTGACCAAGTGGTGATTGTCGGTCATGGTGAAGTCGGTCGTCGTATCACCAAAACACTTATGGAAGATGGTATTAAAGTCGTGATCGCAGAAGAAAATCGTGAAATCGTAGAAAATTTGCGTGAAAAAGGTATTGCTGCGGTTTCAGGTCGTGCCACTGAACCCAGTGTCCTTATTCAAGCGCATATTCAACATGCAAGACTATTGGTTATTTCACCGATGGATATTGTCGATATTCATAAAATTGTCGACACAGCAAAATTACTGAATCCAGAAATTCAAGTTTTGGTTTGTGCTGAAAATAAAGAAGAGGCAGAAGTTATTCGCAAAGACAATGTTGGTGAAGTCTATTATGCAAAAGAGGAAATGGCGAAAAATATGAGCAATCATATTTTGAATCAAATTCAAATTGCACATCATCATGAACCAACACATTGAATTTGAAATGAGCTTTCAGCCAATTTAAAACATGTGACAAAGAAAACGCACTTTAAAGTGCGTTTTTTAATTATTTTAGAAAACCAAACCTTAGCTGTACTAGCTCATATATTTCGGCTGCACATCAACAACTTCCGCATGCCATTCATCCGCCTGCTTTTCAAGTAAAGCGAATAATGCAGCTTGAATCATTTGTTGAGCTATTGCTGGTGTTTGATCACCCAATAACGCTTTCACTTCTTCATTAAATTGGATCGTGACCAATGGATCCTTTTCAGATCCTGCATTACGCAATGCCAATTCACCACCTTCGAGTTGTACTAACTCCAAAATAGCTTCTTGATTCCCAAATAACTCTTTTAACTGTTCGATAGACATAAATCCTCCATGCTCAACATGGGGCAAAGCACTGAATGCACTTTGCATCTTGTAGATATTTTATATAGTCATTTAAAACAAAATTTCAAGTGAATCTGATCAAAAAGATCAGAATTCAACCATTTCATTACGAAAACCATCAATAAGTTGTGATAAATCACGATGCCATTCTCTTAAAATTCTGGTATCTGGCAACCATGCTTGTGGTGTTTGTGTCACTTTAATAATTAAATTAGAAGATGTCTCGTCTTCAGGTTCTGGCGCACTCGGTTCAGGTGCATATTGGCAAAGTCGATATGCTCTTTTAAGCTCAGCAATAAATCCTTCTTTTGCCAATTTTTGCATCACCAAAACTTCAGGTGATACTTGCCCTTTTGCTGCCATGTTCTCTTCTATCGACTTCAACGTAGGAGACAAATCATTTAAGCGATAATAACGAACCAATTCCTGTAAAAATGCCAGAACTGCGCCATGTAAATGAAATACGGCTGCTTCACGCTGAGCTTGAGCTTGCTGCACATTTTCAGTTTGCTCTGCCTGCATACATGAAAGACGAGCAAAATAAAGTTTTTGGTTGGTACGGTCCGCATGAAAGCGAGCTACACGTGACATGGATGTTCCCTAAGATTTTGGCATTTACTATATAACACCTGTTGATATTTCAACCATGCAATGCTTTATCAGTTAAAACTACATAAACAAGGCATGAAAAAATGTCCACTGTCGCAGATATCTGTGAAGTGTCAACATACTTTACTTAGCTTAATCTTTATTTCACAAAAATCACAATAAATTTTATCCATGTCGAATGTCAATAAAATGAATAGAAAAAATCTAGCAATAAAACATATTTAAATTATTATCTTATAATATTTTTTTTATAAATCGTATTTGCAATAAAAAGGAGCACTCCCTGCTCCCTCTTTTGATTTAAGCTTCTGGTTTTTCTTCAGCAGCTTTGACACGAATCCCATGACCATGTAAACGCAAAGTATTCAAACCCTTGATCGCTTTTACAGCTTCTCTGCCATGTGGCATTTCAACAAAAGCAAAACCTTTTGATTTGCCTGTGGTTGCATCCAGCACCAATGTACAAGAATTCACTGTGCCAAATTGTTGGAACAACTCTAATAATTCAGCTTCTGTTACAGTGCGTTCTAAACTGCGAACTAAAATTTTCATCTTACAACCTTAAATATAAACGAGGCAAAAAACATCAAAAAGCACTCGCCTACCTACTTTTTGAATGAAAAACGATTGCTATAGTTTAATCCAGATCAATGCCAAAATCTAAATTAATCGCTTGTCGCTCGATTAAAGCACTTTTAACCGTTTGTTCTCGTTGTCTGTAATGGGTTTCTGTTGTACATAAATTTCGAGTTAAATCATTGAAGAAATAACTTTCAATTTCTCTGCCTTGTTCATCCGTCTGACGATGCGCCCAAAAATTTAAATTTTGCTTGGTTAAAATCAATTCGTTCTGTGCACGGGTGAGTGCCACATAAAGAACTCTGCGTTCTTCCTCAACTTCATCAAAATCACCTTGTGCGCGTGCATGCGGATATTGTCCTGCGGATACATTGGCAACATAACACACTTTTTGTTCAGTTCCCTTTGCCGAATGAATCGTAATCAGTGTCGCCACATCATCTTGCGACTGACGTTCGATCTCACTAATTGAAACAGGGTCAAGCACATACTCTTCTAAAAACTCACTTAATTGGCTATGTTTTGAGGCAAGCTGTTTAACCAGATCAAAATCACCCACGCGTTTATGCCAGTCCTTTTTAGCATAATTTTCTTCTAACTGATTGAGAATTGCTTTAACACCAAGCCGAACACAAGCTTCAACTTCAGTTTTCAACACACTCATTTGCTTCATGATCAACAAGGTATGGTCTGGAATACGCCCAAATTTCTCAAGTTTCTCCGTAATTTTTTCAATATCAGGATCAAGTAACAGCTGTTGAGCAAGCTTACTTGCACCGACATCACCAACACCATTCCAAAGGGTTAAGAAACGCATCCAAGCAATATCATCAAGCGGATTGGCAATCACACGCAATAAACTCAACAAGTCTTTGACATGTGCCGTTTCAAGTAATTTCATCCCACCAATAAACCGGTATGGAACATTGGCTTGAATAAATGCAGCTTCGATATGTCTGGCAGCAAAAGCTGAACGCACCAAGACCATATGATCATTCCATGCCGAGCCTTCCAACAAATGACGTTCTTTAATGTCGATTGCAATCCACTTTGCTTCATCAAACTCGTTTGGGAAAACATGTATACGTGGTTTAAGACCATCGCCTCGGTAAGCTTCTAGTTTTTTATCATAATGAATCGGGCTTTGCTCCAATAGCCAATTGGAGAGGTCTAAAATCTCTTGAGTAGATCGATAATTTTTTTCTAATTTGAAAATCTCTGCGTCTGGTACTCGATCTTTGAAATGATGAATGTTTTCAAAATCTGCACCACGAAAACCATAAATAGATTGTGCATCATCACCGACACAAAACAATGAGGTTTTTTCTTTCAACGGTTCTAAAATCGCCCATTGCAAAGGATTGGTATCCTGCATTTCATCAACCAGCATGTATTGACATAGGCTTGCCACATACTCAACCAATCCCTCCGATTGCGCCAAAGCCGATGCAACAACAGCCAGAATATCATCGTAATCGAGAAAGCTACGAGTGCGTTTACGGCTTTCGTACTCTTTCATAATTTCAGCAATTTGATCTTTATATTCTAAAAACTCAGGCAACTGTTTTTCTAAAGCTAAGCTGAGTTTTTGACGAGTATTGCGAGCAAAAGAATATAAATCACAAAGTTGTTGTGGCTTGGGTAACGCATTCGGGTTCTTTTTATCATCCTTGCCCCGAATCAAACGAAATAACATCAATTGATCATCACGATCAATGATTGAAAACTGGTCCAGACCAAATGCTTTCGGTGCACGGCGCAGTAGATACATGCAAAAGGTGTGGAATGTCGAAGCGCGTAATCCTCTCGCCTGATCACCCAATGCCAACTCTACTCTTGCTACAATTTCACTGGCAGAACGACGAGTAAAGGTCAAAATCTGAATTTGATTCGCAGGAATACCTTGATCTATGAGATATGCAGCACGAGCAACAATGGTTTTTGTTTTGCCACAACCTGCCCCTGCAAGCACTAGACTATGCTTGTTTTTAGTCGTAGCAGCTTGTTTTTGTTGAGGGTTTAATTCATCAATCAGGTTGGCTAAACTCATTTTCACTCATCACTTTATGGATGGTCGTTAGTTTAGCAGAGCTATCATGAAATTATTTAGTTTAAGCTCATGATCAAGTCGTGAATTGACGCTTTACTCTGGATCGAAGATCGAGAAATATTGAAGATAAAAGATTCAACCTCTATAAAAAACAATCAAAATTTACTCGATCTAGAAACACTATAGATTGATTAAGCGAGCCACATTTTCACAACAACGCTGTAAATTTTTCTCACCTTGCTTCAATGCTGTTTGTAAGTCACAAGCACCATCAACTATTCCAAAAATTGCAGTGAAACCCTCAGTGTATAATTCCTCAATTCCTTGCCCAACGTACCCAGCAAAAGCAATCACTGGTTTATTCAACTTCTTAGCAACTTGCGCCACTCCAAAAGGGGTTTTACCGAACTTGGTCTGAAAATCCATACCACCTTCTCCAGTCAAAACATAATCAGCTTTCGCAACTTTTTCAGCAAGTTGAGTTTCTTCAATCACAAGCTCAACGCCTGAACGTATTTTCGCACCTGTAAATACTATCAGACCAAAACCTAAACCACCTGCTGCACCCGCCCCCTGTGCATCGGCAACATCGACATTTAATTGATGTTTTACCAACCCCGCAAAATGTTTTAAATTTTGATCAAGTTTTTCAACCATCTCAGGTGTTGCTCCTTTTTGTGGGGCAAACACATAAGAAGCGCCAGACGCTCCACACAAAGGATTAGTCACATCACTGACAATGATAATCTCGGTCTGCTTTAAACGATGGTCCATTTGCGAAATATCAATGCTCTCAATTTGCTCCAGTTGCCCACCACCAACATTCACAATGCACCTATTTTTATCTAAAAATTTTGCTCCCAATGCTTGTGCCATTCCTGCACCTGCATCGTTGGTGACACTGCCCCCTAAACCGATAATGATTTTAGACACACCCAACCCTAATGCTGCTTTGATCATTTCACCTGTACCCATCGTTGTTGTCACTAAAGGATTACGTTGGGATTTTTCGATCAAGTGAATACCATTCGCCATCGCCATTTCAATAACGGCTGTTTTGCCATCATCAATTAAACCTAAATAGCTTTGAACATTTTGACCGATCAAAGGACCTGTGACTTCAAAATGTACTTTACGACCATCCCGAGCAGCGACTAAAGCATCAACGGTTCCCTCACCACCGTCAGCCATAGGTACATGAATAAACTGCGCATTAGCAATGACTTTTTCAATGCCGCGTTGCATTGCAAAACAGGCTTGTTCAGCCGTCATACTTTCTTTAAATGAGTCTGGAGCAAGAACAAAAACTTTAGTCATGAGAAAATTTATTTTGGTGATATTCAAAAAATAACATAACGATTTTTTTATAGCGAATAAACTGTGAAGTGAAAAAATTAACACTCAAGAAATAATCATTATGCAACGTATAAATCTCGGTAAAACTGCCCCTGAACTCTATAAAACGGTCATCGAACTTGAAAACTTATCTATGCAAAAAGTTCAACAAGCTGGATTAGATATAGGTTTTTCACATTTATTGAAATTACGTGCTTCTCAAATCAACCAATGTGCTTTTTGTGTGCGCATGCATACCCAAGATGCAGTTAAAGCAGGTGAGACGACTGATCGTATCGCCCTGATCAGTGCTTGGCGTGAAAGCGAATACTTTAATCAAAAAGAACGTGCAGCGTTAATTTTAATTGAAGAAATCACATTGCTTGCCCAGCATCATTTTCCTGACCAAGCTTATGAGCAGGCAGCGCAACATTTATCCAGTGCTGAAATTACTGCAATTGAATGGATTGGGATAGTGATTAACACATGGAATCGCATTGCTATTTCTAGTCAATATCGTGTTGCGCCTGAATAAGCCAACAACATTTGTGTTAGATCTGATGTTTGATCAAGATCAAATTTCATCAACTGAAACTGCAAAATAAAAACGCCCGATGTAACACATCAGGCGTTTTTTTATTATTGATCTATTTTAGAAGCAAAGATTAAATTAGTGACTTGCAGGAGGAATCTGCTTAATTGCTGCGGCAAAAGTCAGGTAATTCACTCCTTGAAATAAAATATCTACGCCTAAGAATAATCCAAGTACCCAAAAAGGAGCATCTGGTGAAGCCAGAATAATTGCCCCAGTTGCCAAAGTTAATAAACCTGAAAATAATGTCCATCCCCATCCAGACATTGGCTTGAGCATAAAAGCATTAAAAATACGAATAAAACCACCAATCAATAAAGCAATTGCCAGAAGATTGGTAAGCACCACTGCGGTAGTCACGGGTGACTTAAATGCATAATATCCAGCAATCAGATACAGCACACCAAACAATGCCCAAAGCCAGCGGAACCCGCCATCAAAAATTTTAAATGCTGCGATAAGATGCAAAACCCCACCAATCATCATCAACGCACCAAACAGTACGACAACTGTAAGTGTTGCCATACCCAATGAAGCCAATAAGACCAATCCAAAGATGACCAACAATGCCCCAAGTAAAAGATACCATTTGCGGTTTTCATGGAGTTGGTGACGAACTAAATCATTTCCGACTGTACGCATATTCTTCTCTTGTTTGTTATTCATTGATTTGATTGTTGATCTAATTCAGCATCTTGTCTGTATAAAATCTGCATCTAAAGCATATAAAATATTGCCTTTATACGAAATCAACAAAATAACAGCATTCCCTAGATACTATTTTACCCACCCCATCTCTTGTGCAGTTAAGCGACTGATCATGGTATCTTCCAAATGTTCAGGGGTTTTACTTTTGCTTTGGGAAAGTGGAATATAACCGCCCATAATTTCTGCGCGCTGTTGCGGGTAAAGTGGTTGTTGCTCAGGATTTGCATAACCTGTTGGATAAAGAGGCTGCCCTGTCGATAAATCATATTTATCTTGCGCACCAAAGGTATGTAATAACTCATGTACTAAGACAACTTGATTACTTGCACTTTGCTTTGGTGAGGCAAATAAGTTGACTGAGCCAATACGCCCACGTTCTAAGGCAGTTGAGTGCTTTAAAACTTTCTGTAACTTTGGATCATAATAATTCAAATACAAGGTCACAGATGGCGTTCCATCTACTCCTTGATGTTGGTTCCATGCATAGAACCTGAACTTTAGACTCCATATTATCGTATTGAATATACTTGAAGATTCAGGAAACTTTGGCGGCAGAGTATTTAATTCACGCCCAAGTTGAAAATGAAAAGATAGCGCTTGACCACGGAAAAGTTGAGATTGCTGCGCCAAATAATGCGTCATCTCCTGTAAATCATCGACAGAAATTTGCTGTATATAATGAGACGTGGAGACTTGTCCATCTGCATTGATCGGATGGAGTAAAACCACAATCGGTTTTGTCCAATCTTGATTCATATCTCGCCAAGCATTCATTCCTACAATAAGCAGAATGATCAATAAAATTGCAATTCGAAGTTTTTTCCACATTGAATTTAGCTCTGTTTTTTACGCTTTTTAAGAAACATTTGACTCCCCTCTATTTTAGTTTCAAAGACTTCCACAGCTTTTATCAGTCCTGATAACTTCGTATAACCATAATCACGAGTATCAAAATCTGGCTTTACTGTACTTAAATAGGTACCAATAGAACCTAGATATGCCCAACCGTTGTCATCTGAGTTGTCTTTTACCGCCTTATAAATCAAATTTAAAGTGGCTTTATCAATGGGTGTTTTCGTTTCTTCTTTGTCGATTGGAGAAGGTTTTTTGGTATCTTCATTATTTTTAGTTTCAGTACTTTGTTTTTCTTCTTCTTTCTCTTCAGCAATCAAGTTTTCAATCGAAATAAATTTATCACAGGCTTTTTTAAATGGCTCAGGTGTTTTCTTACGCCCAAAACCATAAACAACTAAACCACTTTCCCTTATTCTTGAAGCCAAAGGGGTAAAATCACTATCACTAGACACAATACAAAAGCCATCCAATGCACCACCATATAATAAATCCATCGCATCGATGATCAAAATCATATCTGTAGCATCTTTACCGCTAGTATATGCAAATTGCTGTACAGGGGTAATCGCATGCGGCAATAAGACTTCTCTCCATTTTTTTAGAGAATCACTGCTCCAATCTCCATAAACACGCTTTACACTGGCAATCCCATATTTTGCCACTTCCTCCAATACCGACGAAATTGAGTTCACAGATGAATTATCAGCATCAATTAAAACCGCAAATTTTTTAGTATTTTCCACAATATCCCCAATTTTTAGTTTTTTATTCATTCATTTATCATACCGCTTCCCATAATAATTGATATAAAAAATGCCCACTTTTGTGAGCATTTTTATGAGTAATTAAAACTTAGGCTTCAACCCATTTTCCATCTTGGTAAACCAAGGACCACTTGGTTTGTTTACCTTCAGGTGTTTCCGAACCAATATACTGTGCTTGATTCTTACGACTGAATTTCACCAATGTCGGATTTCCATCTGGGTCTTGATCAGGTGCTTGCAAAATAAATTGATATTTTGGATCGAGTTGATCTGCAACAGAACGCAATTCAGCAACCTTAGGTGCACGTGTTTCACGTACTTTCGGGAACTTACTTGCAGCCAAGAATAGACCCGCAGCACCATCACGAAGAACAAAGAAGTCATCATGTTTGGTTGAACGTAAATGTTCCATTTTGATTGGATCTACACGTGGTGGCGCAGGTTGACCATTCTTCAATACTTTACGGGTATTATCACAGCTCATACAGGCAAAATAAGGACCAAACCGACCATTTTTTAACTGCATTTCACCATCACACTTGTCACAAGGAATGGTTGGACCATCATAGCCCTTGATTTTGAACTCACCTTCTTCAAGTTCATAACCATCACAGTCTGGATTGTTTCCACAGATATGCAGTTTTCGACCACCATCAATGACATAGCTGTCCATTGCAGTACCACAAATTGGACAGCGTTTTTTCGACATCAAATCGGCAGTTTCAGCACCATCATCATCGGAAAGTGCTGCCAGTGATTCGACAGGCGTTAGGTTCAACGTGCCCTTACAACGTTCTTTTGGAGGTAAGTTGTAACCTGAACACCCCAGAAAGACACCTGTCGTCCCTGTACGAATCTGCATTGGGCGTTCGCATTCTTTACAATGAACATCCTCAACTTCGACAGGTAAGTTACGGCGCATGCCATTCTCACCTTGAGCTGTGGTTAAACGCTTTTTAAAATCGCCATAGAAACTATCAAGAAGCTCTTTCCAATTACGTTCACCATCTGCAACTTTATCCAACTGACCTTCTAAATCCGCTGTAAAAGCGTAATTCATTAGATTGTTAAAGTTCTCATCCAAACGGTCTGTGACAATTTCCCCCATCTTCTCAGCGAAAAGACGGCGGTTGTCTAACTTGACATAGCCTCGATCTTGAATCGTCGAAATAATCGCAGCATATGTCGATGGTCGACCGATACCACGTTTTTCCAATTCTTTGACCAATGATGCTTCAGTAAAACGTGCAGGTGGTTTAGTGAAATGTTGAGAAGGATCAAGTTTCTCAAGTTTTAAAATTTCACCCACTTTAACTGCTGGTAATAGAACATCATCATCAGATTTGTTTTGACCACGAACTTTGGTAAAACCATCAAAAACTAGAGTACGACCTTTGGCTTTGAGCTCTACGCCATTGGCATCCACTAAAATTGTTGAAGATAAATACTCTGCAGGTGTCATTTGACATGCAACAAATTGACGCCAAATTAAATCATATAAACGTTGTGCATCACGCTCAACGCCAGCCAAGCTGTCGCCTTTTAATCCAACGTTTGAAGGACGAATTGCTTCATGGGCTTCTTGTGCATTTGCCTTGTTGCCATAGCGATTGGCTTTTGCAGGTAAATATTTCGCACCAAACTCTGTTTCAATGTGCTGCCGCACCATACTGACTGCATCATCACTTAAAAATGTTGAGTCAGTACGCATATAGGTAATAAAACCAGCTTCATATAAACGTTGTGCAAGCATCATGGTTTTCTTTACTGAGAAACCTAAGCGTGTACTTGCCGCTTGTTGTAGCGTTGAAGTGATATATGGCGCACTTGGATTAACCTTAGTCGGTTTATCTTCACGAGTGGCAACTTTATATTCAGCATCTTTTAAAATTTTCAACAAAGCATCAGTTTGCGCTTTATTCTGTAATTTTAATGTCTTACCAGCTTGCTTCACTGCTTCTAGGCGAATCTCGTCTTTTTGAGATTTAGTGTCTGCAAAAACTTGCCAATATTCTTCAGGAATAAAGGCACGAATTTCACGTTCACGTTCCACCACCAATTTCACAGCTACAGATTGCACGCGACCCGCAGATAAACCACGTGCAATTTTTTCCCATAACAATGGTGAAACCATAAAGCCAACAACTCGGTCTAGAAAACGACGAGCTTGTTGCGCATTGACTCGGTTTAAATCTAGACGTGTCGGCTGTTTAAATGCTTCTTGGATGGCATTTTTGGTAATTTCATTGAAAACCACACGATGGTAACGGCTATCATCCCCACCAATGACTTCTCTCAAATGCCAAGCAATTGCTTCCCCTTCTCTATCCAAATCCGTTGCGAGATAGATTTCATCTGCATCTTTGGCAAGCTTTTTGAGTTCGGCAACAACATTCTCTTTGCCGGGAAGGACTTCATACTTAGCTTTCCAACCATGTTCTGGATCAACACCCATACGATTGACGAGTGCGGATTGTGCCTTTTCAGCCTTCTGATCTTCCGTCAACTTGGTGCGTGTTGCTGGCTTTTTTTCTGCTGTTTTACTTGAGCCGCCTGTAGGTAAATCACGGACATGACCTACGGATGACTTTACAATGTAATTTGAGCCTAAATATTTATTAATCGTTTTCGCTTTTGCAGGCGACTCCACAATCACTAATGCACGCTTTTTTCCAGCATCAGGAGATTTTGCTGTAGTGCTTTTGGATGTGGACCGAGGAGCGTTCGCCATAATAAACCACTGTTCCTATTATTAAGTTAAATTTCAGCCAATTTGAGTAAATATGCTTTCATATCATCAAGTTGTGTTGCTCTTAGGTCAGATTCTTCATCCCAATATAGCCCTACACAATTTGCCTGCATATCAATAGCATAAATCCCCTTTAATGCAATGGGAAAATCTTTAAATTTCGCATCACCTTGAATCACGTGAAGCTTTTCATCTTCGACACATGCACGCATCAGCGCTAAACGTGCATCAGGAATAAGTACACTATAATAAGCCACCATACTTGCACGAGATTCTGTTGCCATTGGGATTTTAGTCCATTCTGGCGCAGCCACCAAACGCGGATGCAAACCCATCTTTCGGGCTTTTTCACGCATTAAACCTAATGCCTTTTCTCTTGGGCTTACGCGTAAGCCAAAAATTGAGCCCAATACAAAAACAACGATTACGAGCGCAACCCAAAGACCAGTGTGTTCCATAGTTCACCTTTAAATTCCTATATTAGAGTTGCATAAGCTGAATATAAAACGCAAGTTTAAAATTAAAATTACAACGAATCTGTAATTTTAAAGTCAGTTTAATGTCTTATTTTTCATCTCTATTTTTTTCGTAAAACGTCATCCAATCACCCAATGAGCGAATCGAACTTTCCAAAGATTTTCCCAATGCAGTAATTTGATATTCTACACGTGGAGGTACTTCTGGATAAATCTGTTTGGAGATCAGTTGGCATTCTTCTAAAAGCTTTAACTGTTTTGAAAGTTCCTTTTGAGGAATCGGTGCTAAAGCCTTTTGTAATTGATTAAATCGCACAGGATGTTGAGCTTGTATAAGATGATAAACAATCGGCAAGACCCATTTACCTGAAAATATCGCAACGAATCGCATAATTGAACAGTTTTGCTCATATTGCACAGTTGTCATTTTTCACCTTACATAAAGCTACAATTTATAAAAGCTGATTTCAGCCTATTTCAAACCCAACAGCGACTTAGTTACCATTTGGTAAGTTCTTACATCTGCGCATAAATTTTCACAATATACGTGTTTCTTAATGACATTATAGTGAAAAAATGAGATTAAAAGACAAGACTGTTTTAATCACAGGTGCAACCAGTGGAATTGGCTTTGCTGCCGCACAACGAGCCATTGAAGAAGGTGCACGAGTAGTCTTTACTGGACGGAATATCAATCAAATTGCACAAGTTCAACAGCAATTAGGATCGCAAAGTTTCGGTTTTACATGTGACCATGCTGACTTAAATTCACAGCATGATTTTCTCAAAAAATTACAGCAATTATCCTTTATCTTTGATGTGATTTATATCAATGCAGGCAATGTGAACCATCAACGTTTTGGGCAATGGAGCGTTGAACAATTTGATGAGGTGTTAAATACCAATCTAAAAGGTCCTTTCTTTTTGATTCAAAGCCTTCTTCCCATGATTAATCCAAACAGTTCAGTAATTTTATGTGGTTCAACCAGCATTCATATCGCATTAGAAAAAAGCAGTGTGTATGCTGCTTCAAAGATCGCCTTACGCTCCTTGGTCAAAACACTTTCAACGGAACTGTTAAATCATAAAATACGCTTTAATCTGCTTTCTCCTGGACCGACATTTACACCTGCACTGAATAAAGTCGCAGACAGCCCTGCTGAAGTTGAACAGCTCAAAACCAGTATTGAAAATTTAGTCCCACTACAAAGACTTGCCACAGCAACAGAAATTGCCAACGCCTTTATTTATCTTACTTCTGATGAGTCTCGTTTTGTTGTTGGAACAGAACTATTGATAGATGGTGGTGTTGCCAACTTGTAAAGCATTTAAATCAAAAAATCTGAAAGTAGATCAGAGATATCTTGAAGTGTTTCTCTCATCTACTTGAACAGCATTAATTCAAATACATTTCATGACTGTAGACCACTTCATGCCCATTCCAATAAATATAGCCTTTTTCAATCAACTCTTTAAGCAATAAACGAACATCAGATTTAGGGAACATTTTTTCCAATAGATCGCGCAATGCATAAATATCTTTGGGTTTCGATGTTTTTAAATCATTCAGTTTATGAATCACTTCAATTTGAACAGGATCAATCTGCTCAAAGTTTTTAAACAGCACCTGTTGTACAGCTTCAAGTGATTCCTGATCATCTATTTCTTGGATAACCTGTTGCGGATGCGCATGTAAGCTTTCTAAAATTTGATCAATTTTATGTAATTTAATATGCGATTGTTTGTCCAGCTGTTGATCAGCTTGGTCATGAGAATTTGAATTTTCTATATCGAGACTGATCCACTGTTTTAAGACCTTTTTCCGATAAGAAATTTGTTCATCAAGGCATTTCACAATTCTTAAATTAATCAGCATTCCTACAAGATGCTGTGCTTTTTCTGGCACAATTTGCAATGTATTGGCAACAGAGTTGCGTAATTTTTCAATTGTATTCGGCTTTCCTGTCATCTTTGCTAAAGCATCACAATACTTTTTAACCATTTGTAAATACGGTTTATTTTGAATTGTTTCAAGACTTGGAAGCTGTCGTTTTTGACTTGGCAATTGATCAGTTGGATCAATTTGAACAAGACGGCAATCAAGATGTACATTACGGATGATATCTAACAGCGCCGTACAAGTGGGTGTGGCAGAAATAATTTCGATCTGTGTATCTGGCGTTAAGAGTGCCAATAATTGCCCTGCAATCACGGCATACTCATATTCTTTTTGAGCCGCTTGAGGAACGTCTAAAATCACCACTTGACCACTGTTGATCCAACTGGAAAGCGCTGTGAGATCAGTCAGTGAATAATGAAAATACCCAGTACAATTAAAAAGATATAATGTAGCGTAATGCTCAACCATTTTACCCAGCATTGGTGCTGTAGGCATATTATTTTCAAGGTCAAAAAGAACAACTGTATCCGGCATGGTCAAAAGTTTGCAATTAAACAGTGGCGTGCATTACAGCGGGCTTTCAGTAAAAGGTCAAATAAAATTGGAAATTTAACTATAAATTTCCAATTTTTACGCTCAGGTTAAATTGCACATGTCTAAAGACTATTGAATACTGGCAATCACATGATCAGCCTGACAAGTTGTCCCCACGTTTGCCGATATTTGTATTTGACCACTTTGGTGTGCGAGCACTTGAACTTCCATTTTCATGGCTTCCATAATCGCTACTACTTGCCCTTCAGTGACGTGCTCGCCTGTTTGAACTTTCCATGCCACGATTGCACCATTAATGGGTGCAAGCAAATGCTCAGGTAGAGTCTCAAACGATGTTTTTTGTTCTACATGTTGACTCGTTGGCATAATATTTTGGGCAAACAGCCCCGCAGGCAGTCCCAAACGGTGTAATTTCCCATCAATTTCGATATAGCTCAATGTCATCGCTTGCTGATGTTGAGGAATACTTCGCTGCGTCGGTTTTAATACCTGCTTAAAGTCATTTTCAATCCACCGAGTATGGACTTTAAATTCTTCAGTAAAATCAGGTTCATTCAATACAGCACGATGAAAATCTAGTACTGATGCAACACCTTCGATTTTAAATTGCTTTAATGCACGTTTTGCACGTGCAATTGCGATCTCACGGGTTGAGCCTGTCACAATGAGCTTCGCCATCAAAGAATCAAAGTGGCTTGAAACTAACGAGCCTGTACGCACCCCTGTATCAACACGTACACCATGACCAAAAGGTGCTTCAAATAGACTCAATGTGCCAAATGCAGGAATAAAGCCACGACTTGGGTCTTCCGCATTAATCCGGAACTCAATAGCATGCCCAAGTGCCTTTGGTGTATCTTGAATAGACAGTTCTTCACCTAATGCAACTCGGATTTGTTCAACCACCAAGTCTACCTGTGCTGTTTCTTCAGTCACAGGATGTTCGACTTGCAAACGCGTATTTACTTCAAGAAAAGACAATGTACCATTTTGGCTCAACAAATATTCAACTGTTCCAGCTCCGACATATTGTGCTGCCTGACAAATATTTTTTGCAGAACTAAGGATTTCTTGATAAATCTCATCACTGATAAATGGCGCAGGAGATTCTTCGACCAATTTTTGATTACGGCGTTGTAGAGAACAATCTCGTGTCCCCAACACCACCACATGTCCATGCTGATCAGCGATCACCTGTGCTTCTACATGACGAGGATTATCTAAATATTGCTCAACAAAACACTCTCCACGACCAAATGCAGCCTTGGCTTCTCGAACCGCAGACTCATAGAGCTCTTTCACTTCTTCAAGTTTCCAAACCACTTTTAGACCACGACCACCGCCACCGAAAGCAGCTTTAATTGCAATAGGCAAACCATGCTGTTTGGCAAAGGCTAATGCTTCTTCTGCATTATTCAAAGGATCTTGTGTACCTTGAACCAGAGGTGCGCCGACTGAAGCTGCGATTTTACGTGCTTCAATTTTATCTCCTAATTTTTGAATCGCAGTTGGAGATGGACCTACCCATTTTAAACCAGCATCAATTACTGCTTGAGCGAACTCTGCACGTTCTGATAAAAAACCATAACCAGGATGCACCATCGTAGCTTTAGATTTCTTAGCAACATCAATGATGGCATCGATATTTAAATAGGTTTCTTTAGCGGTTGCTCCCGCTAAACCCCATGCCTCATCTGCAAGCTCGACATGTAAGCTGCCGATGTCATCATCTGCATACATGGCAATAGATGTGATACCCATATCACGACACGCTTGAATAATACGTACAGCAATTTCGCCACGGTTGGCGATTAATAGTTTTTCATTGGCATAATTTTGCTTGTTCATTTCAATTCTCTATCTCTACAAATTCGGCAATTTTTCTAAACTTGACATGGCAATCTGCAGGTATTTGCGCCACCAGATTCCAATGGTGTTTAGCAACCGAGGCAATCACGGGATAACCACCAGTAAGTGGGTGATCGTTCATAAACAAGACCGGCTGACCATTTGGTGGAATTTGTAAAGCGCCAATACAGGTACCTTCACTTTCCAACTCATGGGTCACTTTACGGTTGAGTGGTTGTTTACCCAACAAGCGCAAACCAACACGGTTACTTTCATTGGTGACTAACCAGGATTGATTGCACAGTTTCTCAATACTGTCTTGATCGAACCAATCCGTGCGGGGTCCCATCACAATATCCAGTTCAACCGTGTCGCCAAGTTGAGGGAGATTGGCTTTTGCCACGTCATTGATCGTGATATTGGATGGGACAACTTGACCTTGGTAAAGCACATCCCCCACTTTTAAGGGATGTGGACCAAGAATTGCTAAACTGTCAAAAGAACAGCTATTTAAAACAGGCTGAATGTCGAAACCACCACGAACTGCAAGATAATTTCGTAGTCCAGCACGAGGAGTTTGTATGTGAAACTCATCACCACAATCTAATGCGATGGGTTGATAACACTCAAAATCAGCGTTTTGACCATCTGCAAATTTCACATGAATATTTGAAATTGCACCCGCCACAGCAATAACCGCTGAATGTTGCATTTTTGCTTTTAAACCGCCATTTAAAATCTCAATTATGGGTGTGTCAGTTGGATTACCCACAATTCGATTGGCACTGTGCATAGAATCAATATCCATCGCACCTGCTGTCCCAACACCAATACTGGTCTGTTGAAAGCGACCTTCATCTTGAATCGAAGTTTGCAGTCCAGATGCAGTCAGTTTAAATAAAGGTAATTTTGAACCATTGTCTTGCACCGAGGTGATCTGTTTTGGTACATCTACAGAAATAGGATGACGTGTCACATCTTCAAAATTTACAGTCATTCCGGGTCTTAACAGTGCAGGATTCGAGCGTTCCAAATCCCACATTTTTTCAGTTGTTGTACCAATCAATTGCCAACCGCCAGGGCTATCCTTCGGATAAATGCCTGAATATTGACCTGCTAAACCTAGAGAGCCTGATGGAATTTTTTTACGGGGCGTTTTTAAACGCGGAATATCCGTAAACGGCTGGTCAGGACTATTCATATAGGCAAAACCAGGCGCAAAGCCAATAAATGCTACATCCCAAGTACTTTGATGATGTTTACGAATCAAATCTGCGACAGATAAGCCCTGTAACTCTGCCACTTGTGCTAAATCTTCACCATCATAACGAATGGGAATAATCACTTGCTGGCAATGTCGCTGAATATCTAAATCTATATTTAAGCTACCGATTAAAGTCGATAAGGTTTTGAAGTCAGTGTTGATCTCATCAAAAAACACCAAAATCGTCTTTGCAGCAGGAATTAAATCTTTGATTCCTTTCAAGTGTAAATTTTGCAATTTGCTGTATAACGCCAAAGTTTCTTGCAAACTGGCAAGTTCAATCAAGAAACTATCGGAATTTACTGATAAAAATCGCATTTACTGATCCTTTCTTTTTTAACCCATCCAGACACGATCTGGAATGTCGGTAATCAACATGTGTCCCGGTGCATGACTAATTGCAAATGGAATTTTTGAGTTCATTACAGCTGCTTGAGGTGTTACACCACACGCCCAAAACACCGCAATCTCGCCCTGTTCAATACGAGATGCTTCACCAAAATCAGGTTGATTAATATCTTGAATACCTAAACTTTCAGGATGTCCAATATGCACAGGTGCACCATGCACACTTGGCATACGTGCGGTAATTTTCACAGCTTCTGAAACTTGATCAGCAGGAATTGGTCGCATGGAAACCACCATATTTCCTGAAATGCGCCCTGCTGGTTCGCAACTAATGTTACTCAAATACATGGGTACATTGGTTTTATCATGAATATGACGGACTTCTATACCAGCATCTTGCAATGCCGTTTCAAAAGAAAAGCTACAACCAATTAAAAATGTCACCAAATCTGGATGATCATTGTAAATCTCAGTTGCATCGGTCACTTCATCGACCATTTCACCATCTTTCCAAATTCGATAGCGTGGAAAATCGGTTCGAATATCTGCATCCGATGCCAATTTTGTGGCATAAACACCTTCTTCTAGAACATCGAGAACAGGACAACTTTGAGGATTACGGTGCGCATATAATAAGAAATCATAAGCCCAATCTTTGGGTACAGAAATCATATTCACTTGGGTCATACCCGGTGCCATACCAGCCGTAGGTCGATCAAAACCTGCACGAATTTGTTGTCTTGCTTCACGTGTCGCTTTTAACTGCGCTGGATCAACTTTGATATTTTTCAACATGTGTATCTTCCTTTATCCACAAAATGAACGAATCTGAATATCATTTTTTAACAGTTCAGCTTTAATCGCAGCAGACATTTCTAAAGCACCAGCCGTATCACCATGCAAACAAATCGTATCGGCTTGGATCGGGGTAAATACCCCATCAATGGATTCAACTCCACCGTTTTTCAGCATAGACACCACGCGTTGAGCGACAAAATCAGCATCATGCAGCACTGCACCTTGCAAACGGCGTGAAACCAATGAACCATCTCGGTTATAAGCACGATCTGCAAATGCTTCAGAAACCACTGTTAGCCCTGCTTGACGCGCCTGATCGAACAGATTAGACCCAGCTAAAGCGACCAATACCAACTTGGGGTTATACATTTTTATCGCTGCAATGACGGCTTCAGCCTGAACTGCATCTTTGGCAATCGTGTTATAAAGTGCACCATGTGGTTTAACATAGCTCACTGCCGAACCAGCCACTTTGGCAAGCCCATCCAATGCAGAAATTTGGTAGAGCACATCAGCAATCAGCTCATCCCGAGACAAATCCATATTGCGACGACCAAACCCAACTAAATCAGGATAAGCAACATGCGCACCGATACACACATTTAATCGCACAGCCTGCTTTAATGTTTGTAATATCCCTAATGGATCACCTGCATGAAAACCGCAAGCAATATTGGCACTACTGACCACAGGCAAAATTTGCTCATCATTGCCCATTTTCCATGAACCGAAACTTTCACCCAAGTCACTATTTAAATCGACAAACATCAGCGTACTTCCTTTTTAATTGAGTGTTAGATTGATTACAGTTTAGTGAGATAATTAAATACTGTTGTGAATGACATATATCCCATCCACCATGTCAGTAAGCAGGTCAGCACACCTAAAATCAATAACCATTTTGGATAGTTATAATTGCCCATGAGGTCTTTACGACATGCAGCGACATAGACAAAAATTGTCAAACCAATCGGTAAAACCAGCCCATTAAAACCACCGACAAAGATCAATAATCCAGCTGGTGTTGCACCTAAAACTACATACAACAGTAATGCCAAAGAAATAAAGCTGATGGTGATATAGTTGGTTTGTTTAGCATTTAGATTCTTTTTAAAAGCTGAAATAAATGAAACTGATGTATAGGCTGCACCGATGGTACTACTGATCCCTGCTGCCCAAAAAATCAAACCAAACAGTTTAAACCCAAAAGTACCTGCGGCATATTGAAATGCTTGTGCTGCAGGATTGGCATCATGGCTGGCTAGATCAATTGTTGCACCACTTACCACCACACCTAAAAATGCTAAGAACAAAACATAGCGCATGATCCCAACAACCACGATCCCTTTGGTTGCTGCCTTTGCAACTTCATCAATGTTTTCTGGCCCAACAGCACCCTTATCGAGTAAACGGTGTGCACCTGCATAGCAGATATAGCCTCCGACGGTTCCACCGACAATCGTGGTGATAATCGCAAAATCAATTTGGTCAGGTGCAAAAGTTTGTTGAACAGCTTGTCCCACGGGTGGCATGACAATAAAGGCGACTATGACAATTAGAATAATTTTGAGCAGACCCAAAACAATCATACTTTTGTCCATCACCAGTGTGGCTTTTCTGGAAGCAAAAATAAGAATAGCCAATGCACCACTGAGTACACCACCAACTTTGGTATCTAAACCAAATAAGGCATTTAAGCCAAGTGCTGCACCTGCAATGTTCCCGATACTAAAGAAGAAGCCGCCAAGAATGACCAAAAATGCAAGTAAATAACCACTGCCGGGTAAAGCCTTGTTGGCAATATCAGAGGCTCGCATCTGAGTCAGGGTCACCACACGCCAAATATTTTGTTGAACCACATAATCAATCAGAATAGAAATCAAGATCGCAAAGCCAAATGCTGCACCTAATTTCACTGTAAATACAGCAGTTTGTGTAAGGAACCCCGGACCCATTGCAGAAGTTGCCATCATAAATATCGATGCAACAATTGCCCATTGACGGTCAGATAATATAGAAGATTTCAATAAAGACATGTATGCGTTCCTCATCCATTTGAGCTTAATCAACGCTATTTCAAGTTAAACAAAGAACATCAATTTTTCTGAAAATATGAAATTCTTTTATCCTTTAAATCTTGAAGATTTTTTTTGGTAGTGCCCTACCAAATCTATATTTGAAATAAAAGCATAGGAAATGAGCCAGAACAATCAGCCAAAAAGATTAGCAATAAAATTTTAAAATATTGAATTTAATATATTTTATTTTAATAATATCATTTTAATAATGATTCATTATAGATACCGATAAGTTCTAATTATCAATAATGTGACAATTTTGGAACTTTAAAAGATCAAATTATGAATCAAAAATAAAGTACAACAGTAATAATTACTTAATTTTTAATTTTATCATTCAACTTTTTCATTGCTTTATCGGAGATTAACACCGCCAAATCCGTTAGTTTTTCCTTTAGAGCAGTATTATTTCCCTGAGTATAAATTGCAGTGAAATGAAAAGTCTTGAGCTGAATCGGGGTATCCAATATCTCCAAGCGACCATCTAAAATTTCCTTGAGTGCAGTCAATTTAGGGACAACAGCTATTCCTAAACCTTGTTCAGCTAAACGTAATAAGGTTGCCAATGAATAACTGGTAATTGAAAGTGGCTCATCTATTGCCTGTTCTTTCATTCGAGCTTTGAGTTCTTTATAAGGATAAGTAATTCTTGGATAAGTCAAAATAGTATGCGACATCAATGTACGGAATGACATTTGTCCGATGCCTCCTTTAAAGGAAGGGGATGCTAAAAAACTTAATTCAAAATCACACAGTGAACGTTCAATACATTCAAAGGGTAAAGTCGGTCCAAGCAAAAAAGCCATATCCAAATCCCCTACGCGTACACCTTCTTGCAGATCAGGAGTCAAACTCACCACAATTTCGATAGAAACTTTAGGAAACTCTTTTTGGACTTGCTCCATATATTCCACTAACCATGTGTGTACGATGGTTTCAGAGACACCTAAACGAATTGTACCCGTTAAATATTGGCTTTCAGTAAGCTCGGCAACCAGATCTGTTTCAAGCCGCATAAATTTTTCAGCATACTTGAATAATGTGGTTCCCTTATGAGTGGCTTTGATTTGACGAGAACTACGATCCAGTACTTTAAAGCCAAGGTCATTTTCAATCGCAGTAATTTTTTGTGAAATTGCGGGTTGTGTAGTTTGAAGTTTGGTCGCTGCTTTATTAAAACTTTTTAAAGTCACCACCCAATAAAATGCTTCAAGGTTTTTTAAGTTCATGATCCATCTTGACCTTATGTATGAATGATGACGGTATGCAAATCCTTTGCCAGCGTAACGGATAATTGTGTAAATGCATAAGCAGTTTAAATCATGCCAGCAACATTCAAATTACATTTTATCTCCTCAGTAATGCGGTGGACGATTGGTCATTGGATCAAAAGCAGCAATACCTTCTGACAAATCAGCGGACTCTACACGTTGATAAAGTAATTGCATTTGTTTTTTTAAATCAGCAATTTCCAAGCTCTGTTGCACAACTTGATCATTTAATTGTTCGACTAAATCATCTAAAAATGCAATTCGGACTTGCAAATCTTCGATAGGTGCGGAAAATGACGCCTGATCATCAAGATTTTTATGTTTAGTCATTTTTAGTCCTCACTGTGGGATGTTTAGGAAACCGTATGGCCTATATTACTATAAGGGATGTCCAACTTGCGTTTGGTGGACCTGCCCTGCTCGATGGCGCAAACTTCAATTTAGAACGTGGCGAACGAGTCTGTTTGATTGGCCGTAACGGTGAAGGTAAGTCTACTTTACTCAAACTGATTGAGGGAAGTTTATTACCCGATCAAGGTGAAATTGCCTTACAAAACGGAATCACCATTTCTATGCTTGCTCAGGATGTCCCTATGGACTCTGGCAAGGTTGCAGATATTGTCGCTGAGGGTGCAGGTGAAGCTGCTCAAGTCCTCAAAGAATACCATGAAGCGAGTGATGCTTGTGTATTAGGTGATATGGATGCTTGTGACCGCATGGGCAACTTGCAACATAAGCTTGACCTACTTGATGGTTGGGCTTTAGAAACCAAAGTTAATGCTATTCTCAGTAAAATGGGCTTAGATCCAGAAGCTGATTTGGCAGATTTATCTGGTGGTCGTAAACGCCGTGTTTTGTTGGCACGTGCTTTACTTACCCAACCTGATGTTTTATTACTTGATGAACCGACCAACCATTTAGACGTTGAAAGTATCGAATGGTTAGAAAAATTCTTACTCGACCAAAATAATCTCACGCTGTTATTTATTTCACATGACCGAGCTTTTGTCGACAGTATTGCGACCCGTATCGTTGAATTAGATCGTGGTATTTTACGTAGTTATGAAGGCAACTACTCAAGATATCTCGACTTAAAAGCCCAACAAATGGAAGCAGAAGAAAAACAAAATGCTTTATTTGATAAAAAACTGGCTGAGGAAGAAGCTTGGATTCGTCAAGGCATTAAAGCACGACGTACCCGTAATGAAGGTCGTGTTCGTGCATTAAAAGATTTACGTGAACAGTCTAAAGCTCGTCGTTCGCAGCAAGGCAAAGTCAGTATGGCAACGCAAGAAGCCAATCGTTCAGGTAAGTTAGTCTTCGATATTGAACATTTACGTGTTGAATATGATGGTTACCCGATCATCAAAGATTTTTCTGCGTTGGTTCTGCGTGGTGATCGAATCGGTTTGGTAGGTGATAACGGTGTCGGTAAAACAACATTGGTAAAAGCCATACTGGGTGAACTTGAACATGGTGGTTCGGTTAAAACAGGTACACAACTTGAAGTGGCTTATTTTGATCAACTGCGTAATGCGCTAGACCTTGAAAAATCAGTCATGGCAAATGTGTCGGAAGGCTCAGACTTTGTGGATGTTAACGGTGGTCGCCGTCATATCTACAGCTATTTACAAGATTTCTTATTCTCTCCTGAGCGTGCACGCACACCCGTTAAAGCCCTTTCGGGTGGCGAACGAAATCGTATTCTTCTGGCAAAACTATTGCTTAAACCATCCAATCTGATTGTCATGGATGAACCAACCAATGACTTGGATATGGTGACTTTAGAGCTTCTTGAAGAAATGCTCAGTGAATATAAAGGGACCTTGTTGTTGATCTCGCATGACCGTGCCTTTATGGACAATGTGGTGACATCGACTTGGGTATTTGATGGTAAAGGCAATATTGATGAATATATTGGTGGTTATCAAGATTACCTTGAGCAACGTCCTGATCAAAAAGTTGTAGACCAAAAGAGTGATGTAAAAAAAGCCATCGCCAAAGCTGAGGCAGCCTCAGTAGCCGTTGAAGCACCAGTCAAGAAAGTAAAGCTGAGTTATAAAGACCAACGTGCTTTAGAACAATTGCCTGCCGAAATTGAGGCATTGGAAAAAGAACAGTTTGAACTCTCAGAAAAACTCGCGGACGGTTCATGGTTTGTCACAGATGCCGATGCAGCAACACAAGCTTCTCAACGCTTGGCTGAAATCGATGATCTTCTGTTGGAAAAAATGGAGCGTTGGGATCAATTAGAAGAGATGACCAAAGGTTAATTTTTTATTGTTTCTTCCAAAAAACTCCGTAAATCTGCGGAGTTTTTTATTGTAGCAATGCTCCAATAAAATCAGCACAGTTTTCACTGTAGGTATTCCCATCAGGATAAATCGCTAGCATTCCTTGATAAGTATTAAGCGTATAGATCATCTAAAGCTTGGCGTTTTTCAGGGCTATGTCCTGCAAAATATAAAAAATGTGCCTGAAATTCAGCACCCCTAATAAATAAGGAGGGTTGATCTTTTCGATGTTCTAACCACTGAAAATCTTTTAAATAAGGCTCTAAATCTGCATAGCTATTGATCATTCTTTACTCGCACGATCTCACTCACCAAATGCCATTTAATTTTCTTGGCTTGTTTTAAAACCATATGGTCATAACATTCTAAAAATCGAGGCGCAATATCACCTTTCAATAAAACCACATGTTGTCGATAATCATCCGTTGAATTTATTTCATAATGATTTCTATCAGCAAAACCGACAGACATTGGTTGACCATCTAAATCTAATTGCTCATCATAGCGATAGATACCATCAATTTCACAAGGTCGTCCTGATTCTAGGTAAATATTCTTCTTCGCTGGCGCACGCTCTTGATAATGTCCACGATCAGGAAATATATCAGGCGCATCCAAACGACGAATCCACTTTCGACTTTCATCAACATCTAAAACTTTATAATTATAACCAACATCATCACTAATAGCCCAATATGCACCATTTCTTAAAGGGCGTAGTGCCTTATTCAGATTGTAATAACTGTCTAAAACAGGTTGATTGCTTGGGAGTAATTGAGGAAACTCTTCAAGTTGAAATAGAAAACCTTCTTGTTGTTGCTGTGGTTGAAGATTGAAATGTTCACAATATTTAGGAAAAGTTTTAACTTCACAAATTCGTTGTATCAAGGTATGACTGACATAGGTCAGCCAATCAATGCTCTTAATTCCATTTTTTATTAAATTAGTTTCACTCTCATCCGCTCCTAAATATATCCCCCAAAAACGCTCTCCTTGTGTACAAGCATAGTCTCCAACCGCAATAGGTCTATAAGGAAGAATACTTTGTAATCCTGCTACAGCATGATAAGCCCCGAGTTTATCAATAAACATTTGAATGAGAGAAATTAAAATATTCTTTTGTTCTTCATCAAAAATAAACTTATTTGGAACACAAAATTTAATTTCAGAACAATATAACAGGTGCCCTTGCCAGCCACGATTGGTCATCACTGAAATCATATATTCAGGAGCTTCTTTTTGTTCTCCCGATGCACAATACCATTCTATAACATCATCTGGATGTGATTTCTTTTCAATCACTTGCTTGATGGTTGGCATTCTAGGGTCATCTAAATCGGCATAATGTCCTTCGCCTTGATCATCATAATATCCGCCCCAAACCAAATGTTCACCAAAATATCGATTATAAGCTTCAATACACTCAATTAAAGCTTGGCGCTTTTCAGGACTATGTCCTGCAAAATATAAAAAATGTGCCTGAAATTCAGCACCCGTAATAAATAAGGAGGGTTGATCTTTTTTATGTTCTAGCCACTGAAAATCTTTTAAATAAGGCTCTAAATCTGCATAGCTGTTGATCATTCTTTTACTCGCACGATCTCACTCACCAAATGCCATTTAATTTTCTTGGCTTGTTTTAAAACCATATGGTCATAACATTCTAAAAATCGAGGCGCAATATCACCTTTCAATAAAACTACATGTTGGCGGTAGTCATAAATATCATTTTGCTCATAATCATTACGATCATCATAGCCAACATACATAGGCTGACCATCTAAATCTAACTGTTCATCATAGCGATAGATACCATCAATCTCGCATGGTCGTCCAGATTCCAAGTAAATATTCTTTTTTTGGGGTTTACGCTCTTGATAATACCCACGATCAGGGAAAATATCAGGTGCATCTAAACGTCGAATCCATTTACGACTTTCATCAACATCTAAAACTTGATAGTTATTACCCGTATCCCAACTAATATGCCAATATGCACCATTTCTTAAAGGGCGTAGTGCTTTATTGAGATTAAAATAACTGTCTAAAACAGGTTGATTGATCGGCAGTAATTGAGGAAATTCTTCAAGTTGGAATAAAAAACCGTCCTGTTGTTGCTGTGGTTGAAGATTGAAGTGTTCACAATATTTGGGGAAAGTTTTAACTTCACAAATTCGTTGCGCCAAGGTATGACTGATATAGGTCAACCAATCAATACTTTTAATGCCATCAGAGATCATATTATTTTCCCTAATACTAGCACCTTGATAAATTCCCCAAAAGCGCTCGCCTTGTGCCAATGAATAATCACCAACGCCCATTGGCTTAAAAGGTAAAACCCCTTGAAAACCAGCCACTGCATGATATACCCCAAGTTTATCAATACACATTTGGATTAAAGACATCAGGATTTGCTTTTGTTCAGGATCAAAAATCAATTGATTGGGCACATGAAAGGTTAACGTTGAGCAAAATAGCTTATGACCTTCCCAACCACGATTGGTAAATGCCATCAGTGCATATTCTGGTGCCTCATCACGTTCGCCTGATGCGCAGTACCATTCAATTTGATCATCTGGATCTGGATTCTTTTTAAGCACTTCACGAATACTCGGCATTTCTGTAATATCGGTATAATGGATTTTTCCATTCTTATCAAAATCAATGCCCCAAGTGAAATGCTCTGCAAAATATTGGTTATAAGCTTCAACACATTCAGCTAAAGCTTGACGCTTTTCAGGAGTATGCCCTGCAAAATATAAAAAATGTGCCTGAAATTCAGCACCCGTAATAAATAAGGAGGGTTGATCTTTTTTATGTTCTAGCCACTGAAAATCTTTTAAATAAGGCTCTAAATCTGCATAGCTGTTGATCATACTGTTGTTTCCTATTTTTTATGAATGTGCCAAAGTGGCAAAGCCAGTAATCAGCAAACCACCACCCACTACCTCACTTGTACCGATTGCCCCCGCTGTAGCCATTGCACCACCTACTGCGCCTGCCAAAACCACTGTTCCACAAATAAATGCCCCTGCGACCCCAACACTGGCAGTTATCGGAACCATCATGCTTTGATACTCTTGAAGCGGTACAAGCTTGCGATAAAACTGTACTTGAGGTGAGGGTGGCGCAATCAATTTACCTAAAGCACCGAGCATGCTTGGAATGCCTTTTTTAGCTGTAAGACCTGTGTTAGCAGAGCGAAATATGGCATTTTTATATGGAGTTGGATTTTTAATCGGTGGATAAACTGGAATTTTTATTCCACCACTGGGTGGTTTTCGGGTATCACAACGACAATCTTTATCGGAGACTTCTCGTACCTTTTTGGGAGCAATTATTTCATATGCTCTGTATTGTCCAAGCGCCCAATCATCTTTACCAAACTTAATTTCAACCAAACGCTCAATACTTTTCCCTTCAGGATAGAAACGCTTCCAATCAATTGTTCCTGACATGCGCATTTCAATAATTTCTGCAGCCTTAATGGTTAAAATGGTCAGGTCAGGAATACGAAAATCACCTTTGGCAAGGTTTTCAATTTGTTTTTGTGCTGCACCAAGTGGAAATGTAGAAGGACGATGCATCCGTTCAGGGTTATCACTCATTAAGGGTTTAGGTGGATTTGTACGCATGTTATAACCGACTTCAGCAAGATATGCCCATACCCCAAAGTTTAAATCAGCTTCAGCACGAATCGCTGTTGTAACGGTTTGTTGGTAAAGCTTTTGTCCAATTGCTCCAATTTTAGGGGCTTTACTTGCCGCGCAAATATGTGCACATAAATAGGTTTTATTCATACCCGTTTCTAATTTAATTTCCGTACCTTTGGTACTGGGTTTTGTCGTTGATGATTTGGTTTTATTGGGACTGGTAGAACCTGAACCACCTGTATGACGTCCAGCCATTTTTCTTATCCTTATTCTTTATCTGTGATGTGGTATTTATCGAAATCAGTATCTTCATCATCGTCAAGTGTTTCAAAATTGACTGGCAATTCTTCATGAGTCCACAAATGTTCTGTTTGCCCTTGTGCGTTGGTATAACCTTCAATGAAAGAACCGTCTTCTGACGTTAAACGATATTTTTGATTGACGACTGGGTGATTATCATGGTCATACAGGGTGAAAAATTCATAATACTTTTGAGGTTTAGAAATCAATTGTTCTGGAATGCTTGTATCGCTACGTCCATCACTCCATCCCATTAAGTTCTGACTGGCTTTAACCGTATGCCCGCAACTCAGTACACAACCATCATAAGCAATCTGTCTATCTTGATCGAGATGTCCTATCCAGCCTTGTTGAATGGTTTGAGGACGATTACAGCAAATTGCTTTCATTCCCACTGAAGCGACAGGTCGCCCTAAAATGATATTACTCACATTACCTTCAACCACGACCCCACCACCCGAAGTGCGATCACCAATACAGATATAATAATTAACCATTATATTTTGTTCTCTCTTTAGATATTCTAATAATAAAAAAACATCAAATAAAAAAATTATTTTATTAACAATGACATAAAATAAACATCACTATCAAGAGCAATAGTTAAGTTAAGAATAGCATTAAAAAACAGACTTTTCATTGTTAATTTGAAAGTTCAAAAGGCAACAAATCTTATTTAAAGAATAAATGGAGGCGATACTTTAAGGATTAAAATTAAATAAATCTTAAAAAATTAAAACACTTACCATTCCCCTATCATCTCACTCCATATCATTGCATTTATACTGATTTTTGCTACAAGCACTTCATGATGTTTCCATACAAATACCTGAATATACAACTATCGAATCTAATTCAGATCTCGAATTATTTAGTGAGAATATGATCATGAAAAAAGTTACATCATTACTTATTGCAGCATTTACAACAGCAGTTTTTGCAGGTTCTGCAATGGCAGCAACACCAGCACAACATTCCTCTCAACCAGTGAAAACACATCAGGTTCAAAAACAGCATAAAGCTGGACATGCCAAAAAACATCATGCAGCTACTCATAAATCAGCAACAGCAAAAAAAGTAGAGGATAAAGCTGCAACTAAATAATCGAGTGAATTTAAACACTTTATAAATCAATGATCCTCATGCTTAAAAGCTACATCAATGATGTAGCTTTTAAATTTTTATCGCTAGAAATAATATAGATAGAGATCATTTTAAAACTTTTGCTCTACTTAAACCCCAATTTTTCAGCAGGCTTGATCAGCCACAATGATAATTTTCTTAATCCTCTATCAAATATAGACTGTTGTAAAATCCAACAGGTCAAAACAGATAAAATGATACAAATACTCACTTCAATAAAAAGATTGAAATCCAATTGCCAATAACGTGCAACCAACATCACCACAAATCCATGTAATAGATAAACAGCCAGTGTATTTTGCCCCAAGTGTACAAAGTGCTGATTTAAACTTTTAATCCATACAAAAGTCGCATAAATCCCCAACGATGAAATGAGCAGACATGCTAGTCTCATTCCGATTCCTACAGGTATGCTGACTTTAAGTTGCGAATAACTCAAACTGCCATATAACCAAAATGGATTCAGTTGCGTAAAATAGACCAAAATAGCGATCGCCCCTAAAAGTGATAGGCTCACAACTTGGCTAAAGTGACTTTGCTGAATTTTGACTAAAATCTCTTTTCCATATAGTGCACCAACAACAAAAAAGGGCAAGAAAGTAAAAATTCGTCCAATTGAATATTGATAATTGTTCCAAGGGCTTAAACCAATACATAAAGCAAAAATCAGTGCAATCAATAGGGGAAATTTTGTTTTTATCAAAAAGTGGGTAATCATTGTCCATGCAATCATGCCCAACAGATACCATAGAATCCAGTAAGGGCGTTCAAATAAATTCCAATTGATTTGGAACTGCCCAGACCAGATGGCATCAAAGGCAGGAAATAAAATTTGAAAAGGTAGATACAGCGAAATAAAAAATAAAATATTCTTCCGCCATTTTTTTTCGTTAAACAACATGCCTGAAATAAAAATAAATGCAGGCATGTGTATAAAATAAATAGTCCCCAACAAGGCATGGTTAAATGGGTCATCCCATCCAATCATTCGTTCGAGGAAGTGTCCGAGAACCACAAGAAATATAAGGGTTGCCTTACAACTGTCTAAGTAAGTATCTCTCATGATCAAATGGTCGAGAATAATGATTGATCATCATTATATACCTAAAATCTGTAATTGATTTTGCTCAATCTCAGCAAGAAGCTGTCGATAAATTTTAAAATTTTCTAAATCAAAACAGACAAAATTGACTTCTTGTAAATGTGCTGTTTGCTCCAAAAAATCTGTCGTGGCTTTGATCGCAATCGATGCTGCATCATTTTTTGGAAAACGATAGATTCCTGTAGAAATATTGGGAAATGCCAGTGTATTCAATTGCTGTTGTTCCGCCAGTTTCAGACTATTGGTATAAGCGGATTCAAGCAGTAGAGCTTCTCCTTGTTGCCCATCTTGCCAAGTCGGTCCTACAGTATGAATAACAAAGCGACTGGGTAATTGTCCAGCTGTTGTGATTACGGCTTCACCTACTGCACATCTCCCTTGTCTGGCACGGATTTTTTGACAATCAGTTAATATTGCTTCCCCACCTTTCCGATGAATTGCTCCATCTACACCACCACCACCAAGTAAAGAGGTATTTGCAGCATTTACAATCGCATCAACCTTTTGCAGCGTAATATCACCTTGAACTAATCGAATAATTTTCATTTTACTTCCTTGCTCATCATTGTTGATGATGATTCACATCTCGAGTTTTCTTCTTTAAACGGCTTCATGCTACACTTCTTTCAGTTTTAACCACCCCCAAATTTACAAAATTGCTATGAGTAAAAAGCTTCAATACGAACCTGGAAAATTTTATTGGGCGTTTTTACATCCAAAATATTGGGGAATATGGATTGCAATTGTGTTCTTGATGTTACTAGCGATCTTACCTTGGGCAATTCAACACCGACTCGCGACGGTATTAGGAAATATTGCCTTTGATCGACTTAAATCACGCCGTGAAACAACTGTGCGCAATTTGGAAGTCTGCTTTCCAGAATGGTCATCGGAGCAAGTATTTGAAAATTCAAGACAAGTCTTTGTTGACCAAATGATAGGTGTATTTGAAACACTGAATGCATGGTATTCCCCGCAGTGGTTTAAAAATCGTGTCAGTATCGAAGGCTTAGAACATATTACAACTGCAAAACAACAAGGTCAGGGCATATTACTTTTAGGTACACACAGTACAATGCTCGATGCAGGTGGTTATTTATGTGCCCAATTCTTTGAACCCGATGTGGTGTATCGTCCGCAAAATAATCCTTTGTTAGATATGCTGATTTATCGTTGCCGTGCAACCATTTATAAGGCACAGATTGATCATGACGATATGCGGGGATTGATCCGCCACCTCAAGGATGGCGATGCGATTTGGTACAGCCCTGATCAAGATTTTGGACTGAAACAAGGCGTGATGGCGCCATTTTTTGGTACACCTGCGGCAACAGTAACCGCACATCGACGCTTATTAAAAATATCAAAAGCTGTGGCGATTCCTTTGTATTTTTATCGTCATGGAGATATTAAAAATCCCAAATATCATGTCTTGATTGAACCTGCCGTCGAGCCCTTACCGAGTGATGATGAATTGGATGATGCTATTCGTGTCAATAAAATCATCGAGAATCAGCTTCGGATCGCACCAACACAATATATGTGGTTCCATCGTCGTTTTAAAACCCGTCCAGAAGGTTATGAAAAAATTTATTAAGTTCTTACTTTAATTTGGCTCGAATTTTAAAATTAAAAAAGCAAAGTTAAATATCCTGTAATATCGTTTCAAACATGGGCTAACAAATATAGCCGATTCAATCATCATCAAATTTCACAAATTGATATGTATTGATATGGCTATATTGGTCTCTTATTTTGAGCTGTTGTTTATCCAGTGATATGATTTCTAAATCTTCATTTTTTGACTTGCCTGAACCATCATCCCATAGAATGCTCATTTGTATGCCATCTTGAGTTGAGTTCAATGCTTCGATAAATCCTGTTTGATTTTGAGTGATGAGCAAATAATAAGACGAAGCTTGAGAAAAACTGATTTCGGTTAAATCTTTGCGTGAACAAGGTTGCTGGCAATGATAAATACGGCGATTGAGACGTTCCCAAATCTCGCTGGATTGTAAATCATTTAAATTCTGTTTGTTCTCTTGCCGTTGTTCAACCTCTTGAGACTTTTGAACCTCAACACTCGACTTTTCACAGCCTGTTAAAATTAAATTTAAGCAAAATAGTAGAATTATTTTTTTCATTTGATTGTGGATCATCATTCAAGTCAGCGTATTTAAAAAATTGAAAATCAATACATATAATTTTTAGGTTGAAGTCATCAACCTTTCCATATTCTAAAGCGAGCCATTGCCCAAATCACATAAGGCCAAAAAATCATATTAACGATGCTATGAATACTGCTCCAAATTCGCCAATACCCCTTACCAAAAATATCTGCTCGCGCATTAAAAATCTCAATACTAAAAGCCAAGACAACCGTGAGAATCATAGCAATATTGGATTTCAGTTGGCGTTTATGAATTGCAGCGACAATAAAGTACAAGATTAAACCTGCATAGACAAACAAAGCATCACTACTTAAACCTGTAAAATGTTTAAGGCTCAGTGCAAATTCTTGGATTTTTGATAGCAACATAAGGACTCAATTTTTATTTTCGATCTTGTCTATCACAAATTATATACTATAAATAAAGCATAACCCGAGTTCTGCGTCCTGCAAAACTCGGGTTTATGAGGTTGTGCTTTCAAATCTTATTGTTATTTTACTGTGGTTATCCATTCCAACATCAAATCCTTGATGATTGCTCCATCGACTTCGTCTTCCTTAGTGAGATTTTCCGTTCTCATTCCCTGTGTCGATGAGTAAAGATTAAAACGAATCGTGTGCAGATACTACCCGCTTAGAGACTAAATCCACGTAAGAAATTGCTTACAAAAAATCGCCTTTTTCAAGATTTATTGTTAGACAATGACATGTCCATTTTATAGTCTTGAGCCAATTCATCGGTCACGATCTTCTCTTCTTTTTCTGCTTTTTCAATACCTTCCTGAATAGCTTCTTGAGCTTCTTGCTCATCAGAGTCAGTTTGTTCCAACTCCTCTTGACATTGTTCAAAAATACGACTTGATTGTAACACCACATAGATTGGGAAATGATCTGAACCAATATGAGGCAAGCGCTCCATATGTACTAAAGCAAAATCTGTACTGTGAAATAAGTGATCCAATGACCACCTTAAAAACTTATAGTCGGCATGAAAAGTGTTGATATATCTACGCCCCACACGAGGATCAAGCAAACCACTGATCCGTTGAAACAATCGTGTTGTTCGAGACCAAGCCACATCATTTAAATCCCCCATCACGATACAGCTTTCATCTAAATCTTTGATTTGATCACCCACAATCAATAATTCAGCATCTCGTAAAGTTGAATCTTTGGCTTCTGTCGGGCTGGGTGGTTTTGGATGCAGGCAATACAATTGTACAGCCTGTCCAGAAGGCAAAATCACTGTGGTATGGATTGAAGGAATTTCATCGCTGAGAATAAATTTAACCTCGCTATCGACCAGCTTTAACTTGCTATAGAGATGCATTCCATACAAATTATCTAAAGGAACAGGCACACGATAAGGATAGTCTTTTTCGATCTTCGCTAACTCATTTTGCCATGTTTGATCCGTCTCAAGCGTAAGCACGAGATCAGGCTGATGTTTTTCGATTTGCTCAATCAGTAAATCATATTGCTGATTTGGCGTTAGTACGTTCGATACAATGACTGAAATCTGTTGATCTGGATTCAATTGATCTTGTTGCACATGTTGAACTTGCTTTTTCCAGATAAAGGTATAAGGCAAAACCATTTTTAACTGAAAAGCTAAAGCAACAATCAATAAAAATAAAATAATCTCACGCGCCAAGTCCCAAGGTGCATCCCAAAATAGCAATAACACCAAAGCAGTCAAACCCACACATAAAATCTGTAGTCGTGGAAAATCTGCACCCCTAAACCACCATTCATCTCGTGGAATCAGTGACCAGAAGCTGAGCCAAATCACGATCACAGCAAGGATTTCTATCCAAATCATATTTTGTCACTCTTATATTCTTAATTTTTGCATGATTCATAAATTAATATCAATTTTGCATGTATCATAAACAAGATATATTGCACAATATAGTTGTGTTTTCATTGTGTACGCTATTGCAGTTACACGTCCTTTTGATACACTCAAACCCCTTTTAATTTTTTAACGCACCGAGGCAAAGTGACATGAAAGTAGGTCTGGTCGGTTGGCGCGGGATGGTTGGTTCCGTCCTTATGCAACGTATGGTTGAAGAGAATGATTTTGCTCATTTTGAGCCATTCTATTTCTCTACCAGTAATGCAGGTGGTGAAGCCCCTGCTTTTGGTGGTAAAACTGCTCCAGCACTTATGGAAGCGACGGACATTACCAGTCTGAAGCAAATGGATGTCATTATTACCTGTCAAGGTGGTGATTATACCTCTGAAGTTTTCCCAAAGCTTAAAGCTGAAGGTTGGTCAGGCTACTGGATTGATGCAGCGTCTACTCTACGTATGGATGACGAGGCAATCATTGTCCTTGATCCTGTAAACCTAAATGTCATCAAAGATGGTTTGGTCAATGGGATCAAAACCTTTGTCGGTGGCAACTGTACGGTTTCATTGATGTTGATGGGTATGGGTTCACTATTCCAACACAACTTGGTGGAATGGATGACTGCGATGACCTATCAAGCAGCTTCTGGAGCTGGCGCACAAAACATGCGTGAATTGATTACAGGCATGGGCTATTTATATAACAATACTCAAGACTTGTTAGATGATCCTCGCTCTGCGATTTTAGATATTGACAGTAAGATTGCCGAATTACAACGTGGTGAAGGTTTCCCGAAAGCCAACTTTGGCGTACCTTTAGCTGGCTCTTTAATTCCTTATATTGACAAGCAACTTGAAAGTGGTCAGTCAAAAGAAGAATGGAAAGGTCAAGTTGAAACCAACAAAATCTTAGGCAATGCTCAAATTGTTCCGATTGATGGTCACTGCGTACGTATTGGTGCAATGCGTTGCCACTCTCAAGCATTGACTTTGAAATTGAAGAAAGATGTGCCGCTTGATGAAATCGAAGATATGATTCGTCAGTCTAACCAATGGGCAAAAGTTGTACCCAATACACGTGAAGCATCAATGAATGATCTTACGCCTGTAGCGGTTACAGGAACGCTCTCTGTGCCTGTAGGTCGTCTGCGCAAATTAAATATGGGTAAAGAATATTTAGGCGCATTTACTGTGGGTGACCAATTACTTTGGGGTGCAGCTGAACCTTTACGTCGGATGTTACGTATCTTAATTGACTATAAAAATGCTTAAAGTCACAAAAAAGCCTTAAACATTGAAAAAGCCGATCTATCTTGATCGGCTTTTTTATGTAACTATATTTGTGTAACTCTAATGTTAATAATTTACATATAGACTACAGCGAAATATTGTATCATTGGGATGCCTTGAAATTTGTCAGAGCAATGGATAGAGATGACTGTATATAACAAATTAAAAATTGCCATTTTAGCCATCATGACGTCGCAAACAATCAGTGCGATTACGATAGATCCGATTCAAGTTCAATCGGGGTCTGGGGATCTTCTGTACGCAGAAATGAAATTTAGCAATGCCAATCCAAATGAAAAAATAGAAGTGGGTTTGGCAGATGCAGACGATATACAACATATTGGAATTACCACACAGGCACCTGGACATTTAAATTTTTATACGCGTCGTTCTGGCGATGGGACTGGGGTTATCGTCATTACTTCTTCTCGCCCCATTGTTGAGTCTGAACTCAATATCTTACTCAAGATTAAAGAAGGCAGTGCTACACATATTCAACAAGTAAGAACACCTTTAACACGTGGACGCAATAACATTCCTGCACCTATGGTAAATGCCAATGCTAAAGAACAGCCACTTAAACCTCAAATTATTGTGAGTGAAAAAGACATTGCATTGAATTTGCCAACCAGCACTCAATACCAAGTTACAACACCACAAACGGTAACATCACCAACAATCAAAAAATCTAATGTAGTGCCGGATACTCAACAATCATTGGCAATCAGTGTTATTGCACCTCCCCCACTAAAAACTGAGCAAAAAACTGCGGTGACCAATAGCGTAAGTTCGCAAAACACCACCTCTGTAGCGGTCAATAAAGACGACACTCATTCTACTGTTGTTGCAAATCCGCAAGTGGTGATCCAACCCAAACCTATTGCACAACCTGAAAAATCATCCCAACAGACTCAAACAGCACACACCCCGGCACCAAAAGCTGAACCACAAAAAATAGAAAAAACTGCTGCTGAACATAAATCTGAAAAAGCCAATACGATCAAGCCTAAAACTGACACTCAAAAAGCGTCCCAACAAAATAAACCGACCGCCAATAATAGTTTAGACAAAGCACCAAGACATGTTGTTCGTGCCAACGAATCACTTTGGAAAATTGCATCTCGTATCGCAGCAGAAACACATCAAAGTGTTCCTGAAGTCATGCGTCAAATCAAAGAGAATAATGCAGATGCCTTTATTCAAGGGGACATCAATCGTATCCGTCGAGGTGTTGCATTGAATTTAGCTGCAAGTTATCAACAAGTTCCACAACCGAAATCTAAAGTTCCACCTAAGGCACCTCAGATTGCCAAAAAGCAATCTGGTTCTGCCAAATACCGTTTAGATCAGGCGGAGATGAGTTTGGTTGCAGATAACGAGCAATCTTCTGCACAAGGTTCTGCAAAACAAAATACACAGGTGAATCAGACAACTGCTGAATTATCTACAAAAGTTATGACATCTCGTGAAAAAACAGTTAAATTACAGAAGAATGTGACCCAACTTGCATCGGCTTTACAAGAAAAGAATCAGCGAATTCAATTATTAAATGCTCGGCTTGCTCAATTGCAACAGCAATTACAACAGCAAAATGTAAAGAAGCCAAATAGTTAGGATATATTAAGGAAATTGATTCATTGTGCTCAATGAAGGGGAAATAAAATGTTGTTGTATGTGATTCCATTTGTTTTACTGTTGGTGGTTGCCATCGTTTTAAAGAAACGTGAAGATGCCAATAAAGAAAATACCAATACGACGAGTAAAAAGACCAACAATAAAAAATCGTCAAAAAAGAATGTAGCACGTACTGCACGTACCTCGCAAAAACAACAACGCACAGCTGTTGTTGAAAACGAAGTTGTGGTGCAACAAGCAACAAAACCATTAAGCCCTGAATTAAAAAGTAGTATCGAAAAACTGATTGCTGCAAAAAACTATTTTTCAGCTGAAGCAAAAATCAATCAAGCACTCAATCAAGATAATGCTCAACATGAGCTCTATCTTTACCTCTTGGATGTGCATTTAGCACAAAAAGATGAATTTGCAGTGAATCAATTGATTAACCATATTCGCTCATTGGGTCTTGATGATATTGTTGCTCAGGCTGAAGAAAAGAAAAAAGCTACTCAAACTGAAAGCCCGATTGAGTCGATTGCTTTTGTTCCAACTACACCAGAGCCTGCTGTTCCAGAAGTCAAGAATACTGCTGCATTCGATGCTTTGATTGGCAATATAGAAACACCCCCAACACCATCTACTGCAACTTTAGAAACACCTACTCGCAATGATGTTGAGACACTTGACTTCACCCCATCAGTTGCTCAAGAAAAATCAGAAGAAAAGCCACAAGCACAAGCACTCGAATTTAATTTAGATTCATCCCCACAGACACAGACAGAGCCTCCTGTAGAGTTTTCTTTCGAAACAGTTAAACCAACAACTGAGACTGCAAAAGAAACCATAACGCCTTTAGAATTTAGTTTTACACCTAATGAGCCTATCGTTGCGCCAGTTGAAAAGCCTGTCGAAATTGAAATTGCACCTGAATTTAAACTAGATTTTGCTGAGCCTGTTGCAACTCCAGAAAAAGAACAGATGGCAGCGCCTCAAGCATTCGAATTTAAATTAACACCAACAGAAGCTGAAACACCTGTTGAAACACAGCCTGCTTTTGTTTTTGATCAAGAAATAAAATCAGAAAGTGTTGAACCTGAATCGGTAGCTTCTCAGTTGAATTTAGAAGTACCTAGCCAAGTTGAAGCAGTTACGCCTGTTGAAACAACTGATCCATTGCTAACTTCATTTCCTGAGCTTGCTCAAGTCAATGAAATTCAGCTTAATTTAGATCTTGCCCAGCAATATATTCATCTAGGTGCTTATGCTTCAGCACGTGCATTATTGTCACAGGATGAGTCTGTATATACGGCTGAGCAACGCCAACAATCACAAAATTTACTGAACCAAATCGCTTGATGAGGTTATTGTCTGTTGCAATTTGATAATACGAATTGTCAGACATCACTAAGCGATTTAAGATAAAGCAGTCATTCATGGCTGCTTTTTATTATGAACAAAAAAATTGCTTTAATTTACATGGGTGGAACTTTTGGGTGTATTGGTGAGCCTTTAGCTCCCATGCCTGAACATAAATTCATTCCACAGCTCAAACGGATTCTCCCACCTCAACTGAAAATTGAATGCTTTAAAGCGCCCAGTATTAAAGACAGTAGTGCATGTACTGCAATTGATTGGTTAATGCTGATTCAACAAATTCAAAGCTTACAACTACAAAATTTTGAACATTTTGTTGTGATTCATGGGACTGATACCCTCAGCTATGCTGCTGCAACTTTATCTCGTTTCCTCGCTGAATCATGCCATGTTATTCTTACAGGAAGCCAATATCCTTTACTCAATCTTCAAGGCGATGACACACGTGACTTTACTGATGCGATTGATAATTTAAATACAGCACTCGATGCCATCACCAAGTTACCTGTAGGTGTTTATCTCACATTCTTCCATCAAGTGATTCATGCTCGTACTGCGTTAAAAACCCATAGTACTGCTTTGGACGCATTCAGAGGCTTAAAAGCGGAAGAACCTATTGATCATGACTCAACTGTTATTCAAATCCAGCTATCCCATATTGAAAAAGCCAAATCATTAAATATCGTGAATTGGATGATGGTACCCACTGAATTATTACAGTTTGAAAATAATCTCAACAGCCTCATTCAACAGCCTCCAGAATTTTTAGTGATTCAGGCTTATGGTGTTGGAAATTTAGCGGTTAATGAAATGATTATCCAAAGTTTTAAAAACTTACAAGCCAAAGGTTGCCAAATTATTTTATCAACTCAAGTCCCTCTAGGCGGTATGGATCAACGTTATGCGATTAGCCAATGGATTCAGGACTCAAAAATTTTAGTCAGTGATGCACTCAGTCAAGCAGATCTTTATGCCAAAATTCTAAAAATTTATTTACAATACCCAACTTCGCAACAATGGCATGACCATTGGTATGATCATCCTGAATAGAGGTATTTATGCAACGCTTTGCAATTGGTATTGAGTTTTGTGGCATTCGATATAAAGGTTGGCAAACTCAACAGCCTGGCGTACGTAGTATTCAGGAGACAATGGAAAAAGTACTAAGCACCATCGCGGATGAACCCATTATCTTACACGGTGCGGGTCGTACTGATGCAGGTGTCCATGCCACCAATATGGTTGCTCACTTTGATACCAATGCGATTCGTCCCATGCGTGGCTGGTTAATGGGATCTAATAGCCAATTACCCAAAGATATTTCTATCCAGTGGATCAAAGAGATGGATCGTGATTTCCATGCTCGTTTTAAGGCACAAGCACGTCGTTATCGCTATGTTGTCTATCAATCAGCGAATCGCCCTGCTTTATTACACAAGCAAGTTACCCATGCTTATTATCCACTTGATGTCGATAAGATGATTGCAGCCGCGCAAAAATTTGAAGGAACACATAATTTCGAAAGTTTCCGTGCTGCGGCATGTCAATCCAATCAACCTGTACGCCATGTTAAACACTGTCGTTTAATTCGTCATGGCAATTATTTGGTTCTGGATATTCAGGCTGATGGCTTCTTGCATCACATGGTTCGCAACATTATGGGCTGTCTACTTGAAATTGGTCAGGGCTTGTATGAAATTGATCACATTGACGAAATTTTTGCCGCACAAGACCGTAAAGCTGCTGGGATTACAGCACCTCCTGACGGTCTATATTTCATTCATGCAGATTATCCAGAACAGTTTGAATTACCGCGACCACCTCTAGGACCACATTGGCTAAATATGCCCGAATAATTATTTTTCAAATGAGATAAAAAATCCTTCACAATTGAAGGATTTTTTATCTAGAAAGCAGTTTAAAATTTCTCAATAATTAAAACGTTGCACTTAACGCTGTTTACGTTTTCTATATTCCACAGGTGTTTCATTGGTCCAACGTTTAAAGGCACGATAGAACGTACTTGGCTCAGAAAAACCTGTGAGATATACAATACGCTCAACACTTTCATTGGTATTCGCCAATAATTTTTTGGCTAAACGGCAACGGTAATCTGAAAGGATTTGCTGAAAACTGGTATTGGCTTCTGACAATTGGGTGCGTAACCGACGAGGGGTGATGCTCAGTTGAGCCGCCACTGTTTCCAAGGTTGTTTCACCGCTCTCCAAAGTTGAACCAATTGCTCGGCGAACTTCGCCAACCAAATCGTAACGCGCCAATTCTTGAAGTTTTTCAATTGCCAACTGCTCATGTAGCTGTAACAGCTCTGGTTCAGCTTGCCACAATGGATAGTCTAAAATTGAAGGATCAAAATACAACCGTGTTTCTTTTTGCCCCAAACTTACAGGACAGCCATACACACGATAATACTCACCATCTGAAGCACCTTGAGAAAAGTTAAAATCGATGTAGATCGGTTCAAAGCGCCCTTCAGTAATGAATTTAAAGAAGCGTAAAATCCCCGAAATGGCACACTCAGAAAAATGACGATTGACAATATTTTCGCCCCAAGGTTGTTCACCATTGGTTAAATAACAACGTCCATTGTCATCAACCACCAACTTCGCATGGAAAGCGTCACTGATCAGACGTTGATACGCAAGTGCTCGTTTGAGTCCTTCACCAAAGTTTTCACTTGAAATGAATAAATGCTCAATCACCTGCCCACGATAAAGAGGCAAATGCTCGCCAAGGTGTAAACCAATATCTGGATCGTTACTGACTTCCTCGGCAGCCACCCAAAATGCAAATTGTGCATTTAATGGCGTTCGTGCATTTTGATCAACCTGACCCAATGCCACGCCTGCCTTTGATAATATTTCTTCTGTCGGCAATCCTGCACGACGGATCGCTTGATAGCCTAATCGTAAAACAACCGAAGCATCAGTTAGCTGGCTCACGCAGTGCCCTTCCTTGTATGTTATTCATTTATACTTAAAACCTTTGATTTAGATTACCGTCGATTGACCGAACTGACAATATTTATCCGCTTTTTTTTGTAGAAATTGTTTAACAATATGTTCGCCTATTTTCAAGTCATCTGCCACCTTCCCATGCCGAATAATCTTGTTTTTCTATAAAAAATTGCCTATAATTTGCGCCTTTCCAATTTGATCATCAGGTAGGCTATGGCCAATAAAGAGGAACTTATCGAGTTCGAAGGCGTTGTCACCGAAACGCTTCCTAATACTATGTTCCGTGTACGTTTAGAAAACGGTCACGAAGTGATTGCTCACATTTCTGGTAAAATGCGTAAACACTATATTCGTATTTTAACTGGCGATAATGTAAAAGTAGAAATGACACCTTATGACTTAACTAAGGGTCGTATTACTTATCGTGCACGCTAAGTTTTAGTGTAAGCAAAAGCCACTATTAGGTGGCTTTTTCAATATCTATACAATATACCATCTGGCTTACGATACATTGTTATTGTCTAGTTATTACGCTCCTGACGCTAAAATCTATTGTTAAATCTGTTTATTGATTGCCATACGTCGCATGTCATCAATTTATAATTATCCGTAAAATTCTCATTTTTACACTGCCTCTAATTATTTGTGGTGTATTTTCAACATCTTCGTCACTTTTCCCTTAATCGCATTTCAAATTTAAGCTTAGGGGTTCAATCCAACTTCGCAATCTGTCTACAGACACTTGCTTGTAGATTGATTAAACTCATTGCATAGAGCGTTTCAAATCAAACTCTCACTTGATTGGGTGAAGCTGATGAAAAAATATTTATACACCTCTACATTTGTTTCGATCGCTTTCAGTATTGCAGGCTGTCAGAGTGTTGATACCCGACCTGCAAATTTAGATCAATATTTACAACAGTTTATTGGTAAATCCAGCGCTGAAATACAAGCCGAACTAAACTTTAAAGCTTTAGGTTATCAAGTCAGTGATCATATCCAAACCACCAATGACACATTAACATATACCATCCTTCGCCCTATCAATATCCCGATGACAGGAAGCAATGCAACGGTCGGCTCAAATGCAATGGGAATGCCTGTCATTCGCTATGATACGGCAAGCACACCGAGTTACGATGTTAACTTTAATTGCAAAGTCAGCTTTAAATTAAACAATGATATTGCCGAGTCCGTTGAATATATGGGGAGAGCCTGTTAAATGTATTTGATCACAACGCAATAAAAAACACAGCCTAGGCTGTGTTTTTGAAAGTGATCTAAAATCTAGACTTAAGCAATCGCTGTAACCACAGCTGTGCCCATCTCAGCAGTACCTACTTTGGTCATCCCTTCCGACATAATATCGCCTGTACGTAAACCTTGGTCCAACACTTGCCCTACAGCATCTTCAATTGCTTTTGCAGCCATTTCTTCACGGAAGGTATAGCGAAGCATCATTGCGACAGAAAGAATTGTTGCCAGCGGATTCGCCACGTTTTGACCAGCAATATCAGGCGCAGAACCATGACATGGTTCGTACATCCCTTTGCCATTTTCATCTAAAGATGCAGATGGAAGCATACCAATCGAACCTGTGAGCATCGCAGCTTCGTCTGAAAGAATATCACCAAACAAATTACCTGTAACAATCACATCAAATTGCTTTGGTGCACGTACCAATTGCATTGCAGCATTATCTACATACATGTGTGAAAGATTGATATTTGGATAGTGCTGTTCTTTCAATGCAGTGACGGTTTGTTTCCAAAGCTCAGTCACTTCAAGAACGTTGGCTTTATCCACCGAGCAGACTTTACCGCCACGTAAATTCGCCATTTCAAAAGCAACTTTCGCAATACGCTTAATTTCAGACTCTGCATAGACGTCGGTGTTATAACCCTGCTTCTCACCATTTTCGAGCTCACGAATACCACGTGGCTGACCAAAATAGATACCACCTGTGAGTTCACGAACGATCAGAATATCTAAGCCTGCGACAATTTCAGGCTTAAGGCTTGAAGCATCTGCCAACTGTGGATAAAGAATTGCCGGACGTAAGTTTGCGAATAGATTTAATTCACTACGAATTTTTAATAAACCACGTTCAGGGCGGATCGAGCGCTCAATCGTGTCCCATTTTGGACCACCGACTGCACCGAGTAAAATTGCATCTGCTTTTTTTGCTTGTTCTGCTGTGACTGCTGGATAAGGTTCACCGTGAGCATCAATTGCAGCACCACCCAATAAACCATGTTCCCATGTTAAACCTAAATTAAATTTTTCATTGACACGTGTAAGTACTTTTTCAGCAGCGGCAACGATCTCTGGACCGATACCATCACCTGCCAAAATCAAAATTTGTTTAGACATTTGCAGTTCCATTTTTATTCAGCATCTATACTGATTTGAGATTAAATTTTTTGCTCAACAAATTCGCTCACCCCTGTCACTGCATTATGAGGACGACAGAAACGGCGAATTGTTCGAGTTTCTTGAAGCATATCGACACAGAGTGGTGTTGGTGAGGAAACATTCAATAAGCTTCCTGCACCCTGTGATCTTTGGCGATACATTTTAAATGTATATTTTTGATTTGCTTTAAAATCATGAATCACATGAAAAACTTCAGCATGATCTTTGGTAATTGGATAGAACCGAACCACCATTTCATATTGCTGCGGTGGAATCGTTAAATACACACCAATTTGATCTAAAGGCTTACCTGTTAGCTTTAGATAACCTTTATCAATGGCTTTACGATTCGCACGCTGTGTATTTTCCTGCATGATAATCAAATCATTTAATCGCGCAAATTCACAATGCTCTGCACCTGAGCAATAAACTGAAACTGTATTTTGGCTCATCTGATTTTTTTCAGCTTGTTTAATACGAACCAAATCAACCATTTGTGCTGATTGGCATGCACTCAAGATTAAACCTGTCAAACTGATTAAAACACCACGAACTAAAAACTTAGTCATCGCTCAACCCCAACCCTTGCATTACCGAGCCAACATTCATTTTGTTATGCTTTGCATGTTAGCAAGAGTTAGGCATTCACGCTACGAGTAAAATGTTCACTGAAAATCAACCTTGAATTTCAGCAAATACCCAAGGACGTGATTGCTTGGTTTTTTCTTCATAAGCACGAATTTCATCTGCTGCCTGTAAAGTCAAACCAATATCATCCAAACCATTCAATAAGCAGTGCTTGCGGAATGGATCTACTTCGAATTTGAATGCCTCACCACTTGGTGTACGGACTTCCTGTGCTTCTAAATCTATCGTGAGCTGATAGCCTTCAGTAGCAGCACATTCTTTAAATAATTGATCAACAATTTCTTCAGACAAAATTACTGGCAACATGCCATTTTTAAAACTGTTGTTGAAAAAGATATCTGCATAACTTGGTGCAATCACGGTACGGAAACCGAACTCTTCCAATGCCCAAGGTGCGTGCTCACGACTTGAACCACAGCCAAAGTTTGCACGAGAAATTAAAACCGATGCACCTTGATAACGCGGCTGGTTTAAAACAAAATCTGGATTCTTAGGACGCTTAGCATTATCCTGCCCAGGATAACCCTCATCCAAATAACGCAATTCATCAAATAAATTGTCACCAAAACCCGTACGTTTAATCGATTTTAAAAACTGTTTTGGAATAATTAAATCTGTATCAACATTGGCACGGTCTAATGGTGCAACAATACCTTGTTCAACGGTATAAGTTTTCATAGTTTGCTCCTTACCCCAGCTTAGAATGAACGAACATCGACAAAGTGACCTGCAATCGCCGCAGCTGCTGCCATTGCTGGACTCACCAGATGAGTACGACCACCATTCCCTTGACGACCTTCAAAGTTACGGTTTGAAGTTGATGCACAGTGTTCGCCAGGCTGTAACTTATCCGCATTCATCGCTAAACACATCGAGCAACCCGGCTCACGCCATTCAAATCCAGCTTCGATCAAGATTTTATCTAAACCTTCAGCTTCTGCTTGTTGTTTCACTAAACCAGAACCCGGTACAACCATCGCTTGCTTAATACTTGAAGCCACTTTTTTACCTTTGGCTACAGCAGCAGCTGCACGAATATCCTCTATACGAGAGTTGGTACAAGAACCAATGAAAACACGGTCCAATTGAATATCTGCCAACGCCTGACCAGCATTTAAACCCATATATTGATAAGCACGAGTCCAGTCATTACGTTGCACGTCATCTTTGGCTTGTTGTAAAGTTGGAACCGCTTGAGAGACTGGAATGACCATTTCTGGAGACGTTCCCCAAGACACTTGTGGTTCAATTTCTTCACCATTTAAAACCACAACTGTATCAAAGTGCGCGTCATCATCAGAATGCAAAGTATTCCAATAAGCTACAGCAGCATCCCATTGCTCACCTTGTGGTGCATAAGGACGACCTTTTACATACTCAATCGTTTTTTCATCAACAGCTACCATACCGACACGCGCACCGCCTTCGATAGCCATATTGCACACCGTCATACGACCTTCAATCGACATATCACGGAAGACTTGACCACCAAATTCAATCGCATGACCTGTACCGCCAGCAGTCCCAATTTTACCAATAATGGCTAACACCACATCTTTAGGCGTCACACCTTGACCCAATGTACCATCGACACGAACCAGCATATTCTTCATTTTCTTTTGAACTAAGCATTGTGTTGCCAATACATGTTCTACTTCTGAAGTTCCGATTCCATGTGCCAAACAACCAAATGCACCATGTGTGGCTGTATGTGAATCACCACATACCACCGTCATTCCTGGTAAAGTCAAACCTTGCTCTGGACCAACCACATGTGCAATCCCTTGACGAATATCATTAATGTCAAATTGCACCACATTAAATGTTTTACAGTTATCATCTAAAGTTTGAACTTGGATACGTGAAGTATCATCTTCAATTCCAGCAATTCCTTCAGAACGTTCTTTGGTTGAAGTGGGTACGTTATGGTCAGGAGTCGCGACATTGGCACTCAAACGCCATGGTTTACGCCCAGCAAGCTGCAGACCTTCAAATGCCTGAGGAGAGGTTACTTCATGCAATAGATGACGATCGATATAAAGTAATGCAGAGCCATCATCTCGTTGTTTTACTAGATGGTCATCCCATAATTTATCATATAAGGTTTTTGCTTTTTGGTTTTCGCCTGCCATGTCGATGTGCTCCACTGGACTGGGTAATTCTTTCATTAATGTCGATTATAACCACGTTTTTACATAAATCTAATTTATCATTTTTATCAGTTTAAAAACTTTTTGGAATCCATTAAAACTATTTCCATATCATTCTTTGCCAGATAAATGACTTGAAATCATGCTCTATTTTCAGCTCAAAAAATCATATTTTCAAATAATAGGCATGATCAAAATTCAAAGATTCATTGTAGATAAGCTTAAATGAAGTTAAAAGTTTAATCCTCATCAACCCTAGCTCTCCAATGAAATCAGTTTGCTAGATCACCGATTACACCATGACCTAACTTTCACTTTTCCCAGAACTTTTAAATAGAATGATAAAAGTGAGCATCGATTTATTTCACCTTAATCTAGGCGGTTAACAACCTCTTTTCAATTATTCTTTATTGTTTATTTAGAAATCCAATCAGCATGAGTCAAAAAAACCTTTTTACATTACAATTGATAATGATTATTATTTAAATAATGAATCAATAAGTGGTGAACCTGATGGCGAATATTCAAAACTTTTTACAAAACAATCAACGCGTTTTCAAGAAAACATTAAGCTACTACATCATGCACATTACTGTCGCAATGTTGGTTGCTTATGTGGTGACAGGTAACTTTTGGATGGCTGTGACATTAAGTCTACTCGAACCTACAGTTCAAGCCTTTGCATTCTTTTTCCATGAAAAAGTCTGGAATAAAAGAGATCAAAAAATTGCTCAAAGAACAGAAGTGAAAGCTTAGATAAATTGACTGTAGCGGGAGGTGTTAATCACCACCACCTCCACAGCTACTACAACTACTACAAGAAGATGAAGAGTCTGAACTATGACTATGAGAGTGTCCAGAATCATGTGAAGAACTCGAACCAGAACAGGAACTTGAAGAACATGACGAGGTTGAAGATGAACAAGAGGATGTCGTGGCTGTAGAAGAAGCGTCTGATGTGGAGCTCATCATTTGACTATACATTCCAAGCATGAACGGCAAACTAAAAATCAGTCCTTTTTCCCAACGAATATGACCATCGACTTGAAACAATCTCGGTAAAACTTGAGTATTTTCTGGATTTAAACCATGTAAATGGCATGTACTTTGCCATGTATTGAGCAATTGTTTTTTTTGAGAGGCTCTTTGTGCTTCTGTCGGTAGTGGATCATGGGGTTGATGAATTAATTCATAACCTAAGAAGTTTAGGCACATCGTTCGATAAAATGTATCAAACTCTTCAATTAATACATGCCATAAGGCATCTACAGAATGAGAAGGCATAGCATACGCATCTTTACGCAAAAGATGAATCGCTAAATAATCTTTAAAACCCTCTTCAATATAAGGATATGATGATGTCGCAATATTGGGATGTCGCTGTTTAAATACCCGCCAAACTTCAGCAGGAATTTTAAAATCATTCCATGCGCGGATTTTTCGTAGTCTGTGTATGCGTGCTCTCAACCAAAATATACCGATGATGCCGACAAGAATGGCAAGAAAATAAATTTGGAATAAATATAACAATACTAAACTGATTCCCCCGAGAATCAGCATAATCACAAGAAATCTTCCCCAAGATATTGGCAATGTGTCACGAGCGCGTTGTTGAAAGTCATGAATGGTGCTTCGAGTAGGTTGAGTCAAATAATATTTCCTTGATTATTTTTATTGTCACACTATAAATCAGTCAACTTAGCTGTGTACAGTTTAAACCTGTATGAAAGTTTTATCATTGTAACCAAGCACAGATCACAATAGCCAAAATCGAAAAAAAGTGAAAATTACTTTGATTAATTCTTAAAACTTCTCAATAATGAAATACGCATAAAAATTCTTTATGGATGGAAAGATCATGAATCTCGCTGCTTTTGAAGCTTTTGTCAAAGTTATGGAAACTGGTTCTATTTCGATGGCAGCAGAAAATCTATTTATTACCCAACCTGCTGTGACCAAACGGATACACAGTCTAGAAGAATATTTTGGTGTCAAACTATTTGAATCCGCAGGACGTGGTGTTCAAGCAACACATGCAGCACATTCACTATTGCCCAAAGTAAAAAACTGGCTCAATGAATTAGGGGATATTCACCATACCCTCAGCCATGAGCAAGGTGAAGTAAGAGGAAAACTCAAAATTGGAACCAGTCACCACATTGGTTTACATCATTTACCACAGCACTTAAAAAAATATGTACAACTTTTTCCAGAAGTTAAACTGGATGTACATTTTGTCGACTCTGAACAAGCGCATGAACAAGTGCTGGCAGGCGACTTGGAACTTGCTTTTTTAACCCTTCCCCCTCAAGGAGATGAACGTTTAAGTTACATCACCATCTGGAATGATCCTTTGGTTTTTGTTGTGGCTCCTTTTCATCCTTTGGCGCAAAAAAGAAATCTTAAACTTGAAGATTTAATTGAGTACCCAAGTTTATTGCCAGCTGCACAGACGTATACCAGTCAGATCACCTTAGCTGAGTTTGAAAAGAAAGGCTTAAAACCTAAAACCACCATGAGTAACAACCCTTTAGAATCTATTCGCATGCTGGTTTCAATCGGTTTAGGTTGGTCTGTTTTACCCAAAACCTTGCTCAATCAAGATTTACAACAGTTGGATCTTCATTTCGAGATGAACCGTCAATTGGGAATGGTTTGGCATCCTGCACGTACTCAATCCAGAGCTGTTCAGGAATTAATTGAAATGATGAAATAAAAAAAAATAAAGCGCTGATTATTTGAATAATGAGCGCTTTATTTAGGTTGAGAATATCCACAGCCTTATTTGACTGAATCTTCATGCAAAGACTCATTTAATTGGTCAACAATGGTTGCCCACTCCCCATCAGAACTCAATTTTTCATCTAAAAACTGACGTTGTGCATCGGTCCAAAACTCAGCTTTAGTCAAAAATGTGTCGGCATCTAACTGATGATTTTCAATAAAATTTTGAATTGCTTGTTCGCTAGAGTCTAAACCAAGTTGTTCAAATAAATTGGTCATTCTTGGACGTGTCTGGCTCATTATTTAATCTCCATCAGTTTTAAAAGTTCTCAGCTCAACATAGCATTTTTACACTGAAAATGAAGCACAAAATATTCATTTATAAAAATATTTACAATTGATGAACAGATCAAATTTAGCAACCCATTCAGCATTTTCTATTCAGTGATTTGAACAGGATTGGACCGAATACATTGCTTGAATAACGCTGCAAATCAATCATAAATCTAGTTCAAAAGTTACCTTTTTATCACAAATCATGCTGTATTTTTTTATTGTTGCTGGGTTTTAAATGACAGACTCTGCTGCTGTATTTTTACTAGATTTTTATAAAAAAACAGCACCGAAGTGCTGCTGATAACGAACAAGCTGGATTAGATCGACCAATCCTGAATATCCCAACCTTGTGCTTTGGCTAACACTTCTAAACGATCATCTGGGTTTACCGCAATCGCATGATCTGCATACTCCAATAAAAAGCGATCATTGATCGAATCTGAATATGCCCAGGATTCAGTCACATCACGTCTCTCAAGCCATTGATCCAAACGTGCTAATTTGCCCTTTTGATAACATGGGATATTGGTGACTTTGCCCGTGTATTGTCCATTTTTAACTTCTGCATTGGTTGCGATAATTTCAGTAATTCCAAATTCACGAAAAATAGGCGCAGTGATAAAATCAGAAGTTGCTGTAATCCCTACTAAAGCATGCCCTAAATCTTTGTGTTTTTGAATCGCAGCAAAGCCTTTCGGGCGCATTTGTGCGCGAATGACTTTTTTCATAAACAACTGATGTAATTCAGTTAAATAGTCATTATCATGTTGAGTCAAAAACTCAAAAACAAACTCATTATAAGCAATCGGGTCAAGTTGCCCTGCTTTATAATCTTCATAAAACTGATCATTCATCGCACGATGGCGAACTGGATCGACCAAGCCTTCATTGACCAAAAACTCTCCCCAAGAGTGGTCCGAATCTGTATTTAATAAGGTGTGATCTAAGTCAAACAGCGCCAATTTCATGAAAATACTCGTTTAAACTGAAATTTAAGAAAAAAATTGTAAATCTATCACCGCTAGTCGATAGAAATTCGTTAAGATCATAGCAATTTTACAACATTATTACTTTGACTTTATCGAGTTGGACAAAAGAGTGTCAGTCCCCATATATAAAGTCAGATGAAATTAACAAATTTTAGGTAGCCAAATGATCGACTCAGAAGGTTTCCGACCCAACGTCGGGATCATTTTGGCAAATGATATTGGACAAGTTTTATGGGCAAAGCGCATTGGGCACAATGCATGGCAATTTCCTCAAGGAGGTATCCAATTTGGAGAAACTCCTGAGCAAGCTCTTTTTAGAGAACTACGTGAAGAAGTTGGGCTCTTACCCGAGCACGTCCAAATAATTGCCCAGACAGATGACTGGTTGCATTATCGTTTGCCACTTCGATACATTCGTTCGGACTCCGATCCGATTTGTATTGGACAAAAGCAAAAATGGTTTTTACTCAAACTCACAGCTTCAACGAAACATATTCAGTTGAATCTCTCTGATCCGCCCGAGTTTGATCAATGGCAATGGGTCAGTTATTGGTATCCACTTGGTCAAGTGGTTAATTTTAAACGAGATGTTTATCGTAAAGCGATGATGGAGTTATGTATGCAAATGCCACACTACACCCCTGAAATTTCTTCAAAAATATGAATGATTTTTCAAAGTAGTGCTGTTATAAATAATACTGATGAAAACGCTTTAAAACATAGCTTAGATTAGGAGCATACACCTATGTCGAACATGCAACTGGACACCTTAAGACGCATTGTACAAGAGATCAATGCATCGGTCAGTTTGCATGAATCTTTAGAAATCATGGTCAATCAAGTTTCTGAAGCAATGCATGTAGATGTATGCTCGATTTATCTGTTAGATGAACGTAATCAACGCTATGTACTCATGGCAACCAAAGGTTTAAATCAGGAGTCTGTTGGCAATGTTTCCCTACAATTAGGTGAAGGTCTCGTTGGCTTAGTCGGTCAACGTGAAGAAATTGTCAATTTAGACAATGCATTTAAGCATGAACGGTTCGCCTATTTCCCTGAAACGGGAGAAGAAATTTATAATTCGTTCCTTGGCGTACCTGTCATGTATCGCCGCAAAGTAATGGGCGTAATGGTGGTTCAAAATACTGAACCTCAAGACTTTAGTGAAGCAGCGGAATCTTTTTTAGTGACTTTGTGTGCGCAGCTATCAGGCGTTATTGCACATGCTCATGCTGTTGGAAATATTGACGTATTCCGCAAGCCAAGTAACTCCTCTAATTATAAAACGTTCCAAGGTTCATCGGGTGCAGGAGGAATTGCTCTAGGTCGTGCCATTATTCTTTATCCTCCCGCGGACCTTGCGGCTGTTCCAGATCGTGATGCCGATGACATTAGTGAAGAACTCAAGCTTTTAGATCATGCGATTGCTTCTGTACGTGAAGAAATTCAATCACTTGATGACAAAATGCAAGACTCACTTATGGCTGAAGAACGAGCGTTGTTTAGTGTGTTTTTACGCATGCTAGATGAAAATGCTTTGCCTACTGAAATCAAAGAAATTATTCGAGATGGCAGTTGGGCGCAAGGTGCTGTAAAGCATGTGATTGACCGTCACGTTGCTCTCTTTGCTCAAATGGAAGATGATTATTTACGAGAACGTGTTTCTGATCTCAAAGATTTAGGACGGCGAATTTTAGCAGCCTTACAAGAAGGTGATACCAGTCATAAGGAAATCACCTCTGAAAGTATTCTGATCGGAGATGAGATTAGCACTGCTGCATTAGTTGAGCTTCCTGTCGATAAGATTGCAGCAATCGTCACCTCTGAAGGTGCAGCTAACTCACATATGGTGATTGTCGCCCGTGCACTCGGTATTCCAACTGTAGTGGGTGTCACTGAATTGCCCGTCAATACCCTTGATGATGTTGAAATGATCGTGGATGCATATCAAGGACGTGTTTTTGTTAACCCACCACGCCGTCTACGTACACGATATAAAGAAATTCAAAAAGAAGAAGAACAAATTGCCAAAGATTTAAAGCAATACGAAACCAAAGATGCCATCACGCCTGATGGCGTTGCTGTAAAGCTTTATGTCAATACAGGCTTGATGATTGATGTAGTTCGTGGTGTTCAACGTGGCGCCAAAGGTGTAGGACTCTATCGTTCTGAAATTCCGTTTATGTTACGCGAGCGCTTTCCTGGCGAAGAAGAACAACGTGCTATTTATCGTCAACAGTTGAGCCATTTTGCCAATAAACCTGTGGTGATGCGCACCTTAGATATTGGCGCTGACAAAGACTTACCTTACTTCCAAATTGAAGAAGAAAACTCAGCTTTGGGTTGGCGAGGCATTCGTTTTACCCTTGACCACCCTGAAATTTTTTCTTCGCAAATTCGTGCCATGCTTAAAGCCAGCATTGGCTTGAATAATCTTCATATTTTACTGCCGATGGTAACCAGTGTCAGTGAAGTTGAAGAAGCCCTCTATTTACTAGAGCGAGACTGGATTGCAGTTCAAGAAGAAGAACAGGTTAAAATTACCAAACCTAAAATTGGTATCATGGTTGAAGTACCAAGTGTGCTTTTACAAATTGGTGAATTTGCGGAATTGGTTGATTTCTTCTCGGTGGGTTCAAACGATTTAATCCAATATCTGCTGGCTGTCGATCGTAATAACCCACGTGTTTCAAGTGTTTACTCACACTTTCACCCGTCCATCTTGCGTGCTTTAACACGTTTGGTTCAAGAGTGTCATAAATACGATAAACCAATCAGTATCTGTGGAGAAATGGCGGGAGATCCATTGTCTGCAATTCTGCTGATGGCAATGGGTTTCAATACTTTATCGATGAGTTCAAGCAATATCTTACGTGTGCGTAAGGCGATTTGTCACGTTTCAATGAGTGATGCAGAAAAGCTACTTGAAGAAGTTGTGGCAATGAATAACCCATTGATGGTGAAAAGCTGGATGGAGTATTACTTTAAACATCATGGTCTAGCTGACATGGTAAAATCAAATCGTTTAGTGAATATTTAATTCTTATTTTTCTTAAGATTAAGCAAAAATCGTAGTCCACAAAAAAGGTCGATAATCATCAGAATATCGACCTTTTTTGTGTTTATCATAACCGCGTTTTGCATTCTTTTTACGATCTACAAACACTTGGCTCTTGTTGACTTCGTGCATGTGTTTTGCCACAAAGTTGTGAATCACAACCTCAGGCATGACTTTTTTCTTTGCCATTTTATTTACCTATTTTATGATTTACCACCTCATGAGTGGGACTGTGATATTACGCTTTTTTGTGCAGAATACAAGTATTTAAATTAATCAGCTTTGTCACTATTTAATGCCTAATCCTTGTATATATTATATTGAGACAATCTTTTAGATTGATCTTAAATTGATTATATTCACCAGCCGATATCTTTTGAATTCAATTAAAGTTTTACAAATCAAATTAAAAATCACGTATAAATTTTAAACACCGTTCTCTATAGTATGCACATAAATTTGAATATAAACATGCTCAATACAACATAGGGTCATAAGTTAAAATTGGAGAATAATGTGTTCAATCAAAAAAAATTATCAAGTGTTCTACTCTTGTTGGTGCTTCCAACCTTCGGCTTAATGGGATGTAGTAAACCTGAGAAAGCTGAAGTCATTACAACCGAATCAAGTGCAAGTTCTGTTGCCTCAGAAACAGTAAAAACCGAATCTATTCAAAACACTTTTGATCTTTCACAGATTCCAATTTCAAATATTACGCTCGGTCAATTCCCCTATATTTCCTTGCCGAATGGCTATCAGTTTCATGACGCAATCAAAGTAAATTTTGAGAAAATACCGTTTTGGACAGGTCAACATATTCAAAACATTGAAGGGCAATTATATAGCGCAGCTATTCAACAAAATGAGGATTACAAAGAAGGTAGCTTCTTAGAGTTACAACGTAATTTGGAAAATGTAATTCAACAGTTGGGGGGCAAGCAAATTACAATGAGTAAAATTCCTCAACAAGCGTTAGACAAGCTTCCACAAAAGTTCCAAGTAGATTATGTTGCTGGTTTAGGAGATGTTTTTAATAACCCAACCCAGACCTTTGTCGTTCGTCAAGCGAATAAGAATATCTGGTTTCAACTTACTCAAACAGGAAATGGAAATGCAGGCTTATTGGTTGCTGAAACAAAACCTGTTGAAATTACAGCAAAAGTATTAAATCCTGATCAATTAAAAACTGCTTTAGACAAAGAAAATAAGGTCAATATCGAGGTCAACTTCGCCACAGATCAAGCCAACATTTTGCCTGAATCTCAGACTCAAATAGAACAAGTCATTCAATTGTTAAAAAATAATCCTGAACTCAAATTAACTATTAATGGTCATACCGATGGTTCAGGTGATGCAAAACACAATCAAGCCCTTTCAGAACAGCGTGCAAATGCTGTTGTTAAAGCCCTCACCGATAATACTGGGATTCAACAAAATCGATTAACTGCAAAAGGTTTTGGTGATACTCAACCAGTTGCAGAAAACTCAACAGAAAATGGTAAAGCTTTAAATCGCCGAGTTGAGCTGATTAAGTCTCATTAATTTTTCTGATGAAATATTGAATTTCTCAAATTAACAAAACCCATTTTAAATCAATGGGTTTTGTTTAAGATCTATTTCTTGCATATGCAACACACTTAGCAAAATGCTGCCTAGAATAATCAAGTAAATAGTCAAATGATGTTCTAAAACGATAAATCATCCACTTATAACCTGCGATTGATTTGCTATTTTTCAAATCTTTTTTGATTCAAAAAATAAAAGTTTTAGTAACAATCACTTATCAACATAAAAGAAAGATAAATTACAAAAAAAATCAATAAAACACAAAATATTAAATATTTTCAATAATATAAATTTGCTTAACTTAAAAAATGCATATATATTGTATATACATTTTTGATTATCACCTTTGGGGATATACGTCATGGCTGAATTACCCAAAAAGACAAAGGTGAATAAAAAAGATGGGCAACTCTTAATTCGCATTAACAGTGCTGAGCGTGATCAGTTTTTACAACTCTGTGAAACGATGGACACCAGCGCAGCACGTGAGTTAAGAAAATTTATCCGTAGTTTTATCAAAAAACATCAGCCAACGGATACTCAAACTAAGGAGTAACATGATGTCTAAGCAAGTTAAATCTTTAAAGCAGAAAATCAAAGCACGTTTGGAAAAAATCTCCAAACACGAAGGTAAATTAAAAAAGCTCAAGAAAAAGCTTAAAAAGCAGAAGTAATTCCGATAACCTATTTTAAGTTTGAACTTTGATAAAAGTCGCTTAAAAAGAAGGGCATTATGTAAATAATGCCCTTTTTACACGGCTAAAGAAATTAGGCAAAAGCTCTACCTAATAATCTTTCTACATCTACCGATTTGGCATCCAGCATTCCAACCACCCTTCCATAAAACGCACTATAACGTGTTGCAATAAAAGCATCCGCAACAAAACCGGGTGCATGTTGTTTCAGCAAAATAGCCTGTGCCAAAATAACTAATCGGCTGACTAAGCTACGTGCCATAAATTGCAATTCATCTGCTTGTAAGCCATTAAATAATTTAAATAAAGCTTGTAATTCATTTTGTAGAATTGAATCTTGAGATGCGACTTGTGCCAATGATTTAAATAAGACTTCAATTGAATCGCGGTCACGTTGAATGGCACGTAATACATCCAAGCACATCACATTACCAGAGCCTTCCCAAATCGTATTCACTGGCGCTTCTTTAAAAATACGCGCCATAATTCCTGTATCAACATAACCATTGCCACCAAAAACTTCCATCATTTCGCCAGTCAATTCCACAGTACGTTTACATATCCAGAACTTTGCGGCTGGGGTCATGATCCGTTTCCACGCCAGTGATAATTCATCTGTATTTTCATAGCAATGCGCTAAATGAAAGCTCAATTGCATGGCTGCTTCCGTTTCCAAGGCTAAATCGGCTAACACCGCTTGCATCAAAGGGTGTTCTGCCAAATGTTTACCAAAAGCTTTTCGTTGGCGCGTATAGGCAATGCACTGCACCAATGCTTGTCTTAACATCGCACTTGAGCCTACAGAACAAGTCAAGCGCGTATAATTTGCCATTTCAATAATGGTTGGAATGCCCCGTCCCGCTTCTCCGATCATGATGCCCCAAGCATTTTTAAATTCGACTTCTGAACTTGAGTTACTACGATTACCCACTTTATCTTTTAAACGTTGCACATGGATATTGTTTTTCGTGCCATCTTCCAACCAACGAGGAACAAAGAAACACGCCAAACCATCTTGTTCAGTTTTCGCAACAACTAAATGTGCATCACACATGGGAGCTGAGAAAAACCATTTGTGTCCTGTCAGTAGATAAGCCTGTCCACGACCTGATTCAGCAACAGGTACTGCGATGGTTTGATTGGCTCGAACATCTGAACCACCTTGCTTCTCCGTCATCCCCATACCTAACCAAATTGACTTTTTTTGAGCAATTGGCAAATCTCGTTCATCATATTCAGTAAATAATAGTTTTTCACCCACTTTTGCCCATAATTCAGGTTCATTTTGAATGAGTGGAATACTGCCTAAAGTCATCGAATTTGGACATAAATTGCCACACTCAACTTGTCCACTCAGAAAGAAACGTGCTGCCCAATCCACCCATTTGGTACTCGATTGTGGATGATTAAATGGATAAGCATGGGTATTAAATTGACGATTGAGCTTCATCCATTGGTGCCATGCTGGATGAAATTCTAAGAAATCTTTACGACGACCACGAGCATCAAAAGCATGTAATTCAGGGGTATGGCGATTGGCTAAATCGGCATATTGATAATATTCTGTGGAACCCACAATCTGCGCGAGTTGACTGAGGTTTTGCTGATCTGTACTGCCATAACGTTGCAATATTTCCTGCAACACCTGATCCGTTTCAAATAGATTGTAAGCTTGTAACTCGTCAAACTGGTTACTGATTTCATGGGTTTGCCAATTTTGTAGCGTGTTCATCCTGAAAATCCTATCTTGTTGTTTTAACCAATTACATTCAGTATAGAAGAAAATACCTTCAAGGATGTTCGGATTATTTTTATGGCTTTACCTACAATCAATGTACGTCGTAAACCTCGCCAATCAAGGGCTCGTATCACGCAAGAAGCGTTGATTGAAAGCTTTGTTCGGCTTTTACATGAACATCCTGCTCATAAAATTACCATTCGAGAAATTACCGATATTGCTGGTGTTGGTTTAGGTACCTTTTATGAGTATTTTTCTAAAAAGCAAGATTTGATAGCGTTAACCATCTATCAACATGTTAAAAACAATGCTGAAACTCTTAAAAGTTATGCACAAAGCAGATATGACTTATCCACAGATTTGAGTTTTACTGACTATTTAGCGCAAATTATTCATTTTCAACTTGAGCAAATCCAATCCCAACAGTTTTTATGGGCGCAGTCTTTTCTCTTAGAACGGCAGATTTCAAGTATAGAAACTTATCAAAAAAGTTATGCCATGATGATACAGATGTGGCAAAACATACTTAAACCTTTTATTCAGGATAATGAACAACTCGAACAGATCAGTCTAAACGTACAACGGATTTGCTATGGTTTTGTCTCTCAGACATTGTTGATTGAACCTGAGTTTAAAGATTGGAAAGTTTTAGAAAATGAAATCCTTCAGCAACTCAGCGTAATTTCAGATAAGGGAGGATCGCTGAGTTAAAAAGAAGAGGATAGTCGCATGACTCTTCATTTTTACCATTCACTTTTCTTAGGCGAAATATCTTATGTTTTATAGGAAATTCTACAGGATTATCTTAACTTTCAGATTTAAAGAAGAGACCACTATCCCAACTGAAGCTGTATTTTGATTTCAATATTGCAAAAATTTATTGATTCATTCTTCCTAGCTGGTAAATGGGTATACACAACCATTTAATCGCAAAAACAAATCAAATATAATATTTTTATCAATTTTACAAATATCAAAGTTCAACTTAAAGTGTAATTGTCTCTTTTAAAAAAGCACACAACGCTTCGTATAGAAGCTGTGTATTTAAAGCAGATATCTAGTACTGCCCTGTGTCTTAAATTAAAAGATTAATCATTTAATTTAAGGACAAATAGATTTAACAATTGTTCACTATATTGGTTTTTGAAATACAGTTAATGTCATGTAATAGCGAATATTCTTTATCTATTCCATCTATTCAAAAATGAATACATGATTAATTAAAAATGGAGAAATAGAATGAGCCAAGACTCAAAAAAATGCCCTGTCACCCACCTAACAACTGCTTTTGGTGCACCTGTTGTAGACAACCAAAATAGTTTAACGGCAGGCGCACGAGGTCCTCTGCTTGCACAAGATTTATGGTTAAATGAAAAGCTCGCTAACTTTGTACGTGAGGTAATTCCAGAGCGTCGCATGCATGCCAAGGGTTCTGGTGCTTTTGGTACATTTACTGTCACTCATGACATCACACAGTACACACGCGCTAAAATCTTTTCACACATTGGTAAGAAAACAGAAATGTTCGCTCGTTTCACAACAGTCGCAGGTGAACGTGGTGCAGCAGATGCAGAACGAGATATTCGTGGTTTCGCATTAAAATTCTATACTGAAGAAGGTAACTGGGACCTTGTCGGAAACAATACCCCTGTATTTTTCATGCGTGACCCACGTAAATTCCCTGACTTAAATAAAGCCGTAAAACGTGATCCTAAAACCAATCTACGTAGTGCAACCAATAACTGGGATTTCTGGACATTATTACCAGAAGCGTTGCATCAAGTTACGATTGTAATGTCTGATCGCGGTATCCCGAAAAGCTTCCGTCATATGCATGGTTTCGGTAGTCATACTTATAGCTTCATCAATGCAAACAACGAACGTTTTTGGGTGAAATTTCATTTCCGTACACAACAAGGTATTGAAAATTTAACTGATGCCGAAGCTGAAGCAGTCGTAGCAAAAGACCGCGAAAGTAACCAGCGTGATCTATTCGATTCAATTGAAAATGGCAACTTTCCAAAGTGGAAACTTCAAGTTCAAATCATGCCTGAAACTGATGCAGAAAAAGTTCCTTATCATCCATTTGACCTCACCAAAGTTTGGCCACATGCAGATTATCCATTGATTGATGTTGGTGAATTTGAGCTGAATAAAAATCCTGAAAACTTCTTTTTGGATGTTGAACAATCCGCGTTTGCACCAAGTAATTTAGTGCCAGGAATCAGCGTCTCACCTGACCGCATGTTACAAGCACGACTTTTTAACTATGCAGATGCGCAACGTTACCGTCTTGGTGTGAACTATCAACAGATCCCAGTCAATGCTGCACGTTGCCCTGTCCACTCCAATCATCGCGATGGTCAAGGTCGTGTAGATGCCAACTATGGTGGCTTACCGCACTATGAACCGAATAGTTTTGGTCAATGGCAAGAACAGGCTGAGTTTAAAGAACCTCCATTAAAAATCAGTGGTGATGCCGATTATTGGGATTTCCGTCAGGATGATGCAGACTATTTTAGCCAACCGCGTGCCTTGTTCAACTTAATGAATGATACACAGAAACAAGCTTTGTTTGACAATACGGCGGGTGCAATGGGCGATGCCTTAGACTTCATCAAGTATCGTCATATCCGTAACTGCTATGCATGTGATCCTGCATACGGCGAAGGTGTTGCAAAAGCATTAGGGCTCAGTGTTGCCGATGCGCAAGCTGCTCGAGACAGTGATCCTGCTAAAGGGCATCCTGGTTTTCTATAATTGATTGAAACATGAAAAACCACCTTCGGGTGGTTTTTTATTGTCTATAAATCAACTATATTGAAAAAAAGCTCCCATCTAGAGTGAAAACATGCAACAGAAAATTGAAGAGATCATTCAACAATATGACATTATATTATTCGATGAAATTTGTGTGTTATGCAATGCTTGGGCAAAGTTTTTAATCCAGCATGATACTCAAGCAAGATTTAAGTTGGCTTCCGTTCAATCTCCACTGGGTCAAGCCATTTTAAACTACTATCAAATGCCCACTGAACACTTTGACACCATGTTGGTGATTAAAAATGGACAAGCAAGCCGTGAATCTACAGCATTTTTAAAAGTCATTGAAGAACTAGGCTTTCCGTTTTCTGCTTTAAAAATTGGCTATTTAATTCCAAAGTTTATCCGAAACTTTGTGTATCGCCGAATCGCTTTAAATCGCTATCGCCTATTTGGTACCACAGATCAATGCCTATTCATTTCTTCACATCATCAACACCATTTTTTGGAACATGTTGTTTATGAATCCACTTCAAGCAATTAGCCATGCCTTATTGAGTATTCAAATCACTTTAGCTGTATTATGGATTTATCAAGGCTTGGTGCCTAAAGTCATATATAAGGTCATTGAAGAACAGCAGTTTTGGGAATTTACAGGGATTCAATTCCTGAACATTCCAAGCTTAATTCAACTCTCTGGCGTTGGAGAAATCATATTTGGCATATTGTTTTTAATTTTTAGACAATCAAAGGTACTACATTATTTAAATATCATGGCAATGCTGTTCTTTATCGTTGTGGTTGGAGTTGTTTATCCACACTATTTTGTTCAGGGTTTTAATCCCTTTATCATGAATACAGCTATGGCTGCACTGTCGATTGTTGCATTACAGCTTTTGGACACTGCTAAACATTCGTAAATTTACATACGGGCATTGTTGCCAAACTGTTCTTTCCATCCCTGAGTTTCACGAGCAATTTGTTTCGCCAATCTGGTTTTTACTTCTTTAATTAGCAAAGCCCGTTCCTGTCCATGAACAAAACGCCCTTTATATTGGGTTTGCATAGTTTGAACATAATCATTCAATATACGTTGCTGTTGCTTGGTTTTTGGTGGGTGATGTAGAAATTGCAGATAGCCTTCGTCAGGATTTATCTTTAATGGATCATCCATGACATCTTCAATGTAAAGTAACGCACTTACTAGTTTAACATTTCCCTTTGCATCTACAGTATAAGTTTGTTTACGGACGCCATAGGGATAACTCCATATCCCCTGTCGATCCGCGGCAGCCCAGTAACTATAAAAAATAATCTGATTATCTTTGACTGCATAATCACCTACTTCGATTTGAGTGATACTACAGTCGCCAGATGTTGCATATAGGGTATGCGTTAAAAGTTTTTTGCCATGCCGATAAAATTCAATATCATTACGGATAAGGTCAACATCATCTTGATTCGAGGCACTTTTTAACTCAAAAACAGTTTGATTAATCTTTAGATTTTGATTCTCTGCAAAAGCAGTGCTAGATAATGCTAGTGATAACAGGAAACATTGAATTTTATTCATTGTTCAGCTCCCTCTTTTTTTAATCAGGCATAAATATTATGTTCTAATTAAGTTCATCCATTTTAATTTATAAACATAACTTTTCTAAAACTGGAAGCAATTCACCTGCCTGATCAAAAGGTTGTGTTTGACGATAATGCTCTACTCTTTTGACCCGTTTATAATCCTGATCATCTCGACTCTTAAATTGTTCCAGTCGAGTAAATGTCCGATCTTTACATAATAGTTGATAATAATTAATTGTATATTGTTTTTTCGGATGCACACTTTTCACCCAAGCTTGGATAAGTTGATTACCATCAAATATGGTGGTGATACTTTCAAAAAATTGAGTATCTGCATGCTGATGAATTAATTTCCATTCATCCCCTGTGTCTAAATCATATTTTTCATGAAGAGGCTTAATCCGTTCAGAATCATCAGATGATGAACGCAACTGTTCTGCAACAGCACACAGCTCATCTGAAACACAATCTGTTGCATCAGTTGCTGCAACTGATGCAGGTTTTGCCACAACCGAAGTGAATGTCAAACTCAACAACAGTATACTTAAAGCTATTTTTATCATTTTTATCTCAACCATTGATATAAGTTAGACCACCAATTTACGTCCTTCACGAATGCAATAGAATGGATTCACCATTTTCGATGAATTCTTCATGGCCTTTTGTAAATCAAGTTCAGGCTGATCACGATTTTCATCAGTCAATTGGAAAGTACGGTAATGTATCGCCAAAGAGCGTTTAGCTTGTAAATCTAAATGTGCCTGAAATGCATCTTGTGGATTCATGTGCATATATTTCATCAACGCGCGCGGTTCATATGCACCAATAGGCAATAATGCAATACGTGGTGCACCTAAACGCTTTTGAATTTCTTTAAAATGTGGTCCATAGCCTGTATCGCCTGCAAAAAAGAAATGACCATGCTCAGACACGACCGAGAATCCACCCCACAAAGCAATATTTTGATCACGTAAACCACGACCAGAACCATGTTGTGCTGGCGTATAAACGATTTTTAAGTTTTTAAAAAGTGCAGATTGCCACCAATCCATTTCAATCACATGAAATTCTTTAGGTAAATAACTGGCATTGCCTAAACCCGTGTAGATCGGCATCGCAAATTTGTTATGCAACCATCTCAATGTTGCTAAGTCCATATGGTCATAGTGATTATGACTCAATAAAACAGCATGAATTTCTGGAAGTTGTTCTAAAGCAATTCCTGCAGGAATAACGCGTTTTGGACCACGACCATGTTTTGGACTGACATAATCTGCCCAAACAGGATCAGTTAAGAAATTATAAGGACCTATTTGTACCAACACCGTGGCATGACTCACAAACCAGACTTGCCAATCGTGATCATCGACTTCTTGGCGATTTTGCGGAAGTAGCCGCTTAGTTGCATAAAACTCTGCTGCTTCTTTTTGAGTGTCTACATTCCAAGTATAGGATTTACGTGTTCCCAGCCACTTCATAAGATCCCAACGGCTACGACCTTGTGGTTTAGGTACTTCATTAAAGAAACGTTCGCCATTGTGTTGCTTAGAACCAATTACACTAAATACAGGTTTATACCAGGTGTGTGACAAACAATTTTCAGTATCAATTCGATAATGCAATTGCTGTATATGCTCAGATTGAATTGTCTTTTCTTGCATTGTATGGTCTTGTACCGTTTTATCATCCAAACGGACGATTGGCTCTTGTTTCGACATGATTACTCTAAACGCCCTTTCATTCTTTCAAGCCAAACTTGCTGTGTTTGTGGCTTGACAAATAATGCCACGATTTCGGGATGAATACTTTTAATCTTTACTTCAATTCGGTTGACACATGCTTCAATCTCATCAGAGGTTAAACCATCTTTAAACTCTAAGCTTAATGATGCAATCACCTGATGAGCACCCATTTGTTCAGTCAATACACCATTTGCTGAATATACGGCAGGATCTTCCTGAGCAACTTCTAATACATTATGACGCAGTTTTGGATCAGCAGTTTCACCCATCAGTAGTCCTTTCGTCTCTCTGGCTAAAAGTAAAGCAGAGATTGCAAGAACCACACCGATCAATATTGAAGCAATACCATCCAATATAGGTAAATCAAACTGTTGTGCGCAGAATATACCAACAAAGGCAATGATCAAGCCGATCAATGCTGCAGAATCCTCAAAAAGCACTGTAAATGTCGTAGGATCTTTACTGCGGCGGAAACTTTCAAAATAGCCCATTTTTCCTTTCATTTTCTTAAAGCTTTTTAAGGCAATAAACCACGAAGTTCCTTCACACAGCATTGCAAATCCAAGTACAACATAATTCACCAAAGGTGATTCTATAACTTCTGGATGACGAATATGTTGAATACCCTGATAAATTGAAACCATTGCACCCAATGCAAAAACCAACAATGCAACAATAAATGCCCAAAAATATAACTCTCGACCATAGCCAAAAGGATGTTGATAATTTGCAGGTTGCTGAGATTTCTTTAAGCCATACAATAATAAAATTTCATTGAGTGTATCGACTACGGAATGAACAGCCTCACTCAACATAGCCGAACTATTGGTGATATAAGCGGCGATGAACTTTACCAAAGCAATTGCTAAATTGCCCAAAAGTGCTGCATATACAACAATTTTGTTGGAATCTGACATTTATTGTCCTGCTTTTTATCATCAAATACATCAATTTGATTTTTATACCTATCCTGCCTCATATTAACCAAACAACTTGTGATTTATTTTTATTTTTTGTTGCTTTTCACAATTGAGTGAATCTTTTTATGCAATCTGATTTAACCCCTATTCTAATGACTCATTCAAAGCACCACCCACAATTATTAGAAATTTGGGAGGCATCTGTACGTGCAACACATGATTTTTTAAATGAACAACATATTCTGCAAATTAAAGAATTAATCATTCAGCACCATTACTTTGACCATGTAAAATTGTTTCATGTGGAACGCGAACAGCAAATTGCAGGTTTTATGGGGCTAGCTTATAAAAAAATTGAAATGCTATTTGTAAACCCTATTTTTTTTGATCAAGGTATTGGCTCACTGTTGATTCAAAAAGCTTTTGAATTAGGTGCGGATGAAGTGGATGTCAATGAACAAAATACTCGCGCTTTAGAGTTTTATCTTAAACATAATTTTCAACAAATGGCGCGCTCTGAACTTGATGCGGAAGGTAATCCCTTTCCAATTTTGCATTTGAAACTGAAAAAGTAATCAAGACGATAAAGCCTGTATACCGTATGAGATAAATCTAGATCATCTCATACGGTAATAAGCTCAAAAAGTTGTAGTTAAAAGAATAATGATTAAATATTGAATTGCTGTTCATTAATATATTTTAAGAATTATTTAAAAGAGGATTTTCTATATTGAAATATCTATGGGTTTTAATAATCCATTTATTTTCTAAATACTATAACCATCTTCACCTGATCATTGTTTATCGATTATACTCTTGCAAAATCTTAATAAGACTTTTTTTGGATTATTCTTTGGACGAGTTATATGGAATTACGACACCTAAGATACTTCATTACTGTGGCTGAAGAGCTGAACTTCAGTAAAGCAGCATTGAGGCTTTATACTGCACAGCCCTCACTCAGCCAACAAATCAAAGATCTTGAAGAAGATGTCGGTGTCAAACTATTGCATCGAACCAAACGGAAAGTCGAACTGACAGAAGAAGGTGCTGTTTTTCTTGAGCAAGCACGTCTCACCTTGGCACAAGCAGATAAGGCTGTTGCCATGGCTCGACAAGTTTCTAAGGCAAAACAACAATTACTACGCATAGGTTTTGTACCTGTTGCTGAAATGAAAGTCTTCCCTTATGTGTTACCCAATCTCAGAGTTCAAAACCCTGATTTAAAGATTGAGCTACTCAGCTTAGACAATCACGAACAAATACGTGCCATCAAAAAAGGTGATTTGGATATCAGCTTTACTCGGCATAATTTTCATAATGATACAATCGAAAGTAAATTTGTATTGCGTGAACCACTCATTTTTATTTTGCCTAAAGACCATCCACTGGCACAATACGAGCGTATTCCAGTAAAAGCACTCAATGGCGTTGATTTTGTGATTCCTGCGGAAGAGCCATCAGGTACATTACACAATTCTATTTTAGACTTTGCGAAGCAGCATCATATTGAATTTAATATTGTGCAAAAAGTAGACAATATTTTATCTCATATCAATTCTGTGGGTATGGGGCTCGGTTGTAGTATTGTGCCTGGCTATATCGCTCCATTGGCAATGAGTAATACCGTCATTCGTCCATTAGATGTTGAACTTCCTTATTTAGACTTATATGTCAGCTATAAGAAACTTAGCCACGCTGTTACAGTACAAAAATTTATGGCTTTACTGACAAAAACGTTCCATCTTGATATCAACCGTATAGACAATTAAATGTTGCTATGGAATAAATTCATGCTGTATTTACATGATTCATCGCACAGAGTGCTTAAGACATTCTCTTGCTTACAAACAGCGAAACTTATTCATCGTTGAAAGCAACAAATACACTTGAATAAGTTACTTTCAATCGCATATATTTCTCATTTTAGAGAAAAATATCCTCCAAAGTATTAGAAGCTTTTCACTTTCTTTAATCAAGAACGACAACATAAGTCTCAATAAGTCTCATCATCTGATGCTATTTCAGTTAAGATATTTCTGAATAATCATAACAATGATAGTAAAGGCTGAATGATTGTGGCGATATCGACATTTCATCATATTCGTACAGGGATTCAATCTCGTCCCTATTTTTTTATTACTTTTCTTATCACTTTTGTGGTTTATGTTGTATTGGGGCTAAGTACAGATTGGGCATGGTCAACCAAATTGTTATTCGGTTGGAATATCGCAATCATGATCTATCTAGTACTAACCATGAAGACTTTATGGGCAACCCATCAAACCCACATTCTCAAGCGAGCCCAACAACAGGATGCCAGTAAGTGGATTATTTTACTTTTGGTCATCTTTGCTTTAGTGATGTGCTTCATTGCAATTGTGGTTGAACTCTCACATATGCCCAGCAATGCAATGTTTAAATTTGGGCATTTGAGCTTGGCGATATTGACCATTATTTTCGCATGGTTATTTATGCATACTGTGTTTGCCATTCATTATGCACATGATTTTTATTTGGCTGTGGCAAAGCATCAAGATGGCGGATTGGATTTTCCCAAAACACCTGAACCAACCTATCCTGAATTTCTATATTTTAGTTATGTGATCGGTACTTCTGCACAAACCGCTGATGTATCCATTACTTCTCGCTCAATGCGTGTCTTAAATATTTTACATATCCTTTTAGCCTATGGCTTTAACACTACAATTTTGGCGATCTGTATTAACGTTGCCGCAGGTTTTATCTAAATATTGAATAGCGACATGAATTCGAATCAATGTCATCGTAAAACTGTTGAAAACTCATACCGTAAAATATAATTTCTCATTTGTCGGCGACGCCTCAATTTTCCGAGACAATGATGCAAAACCAGTCTAATTTCTGATTTTGCATCGTCTTGAAAGTTACTCAGCAAAAAGCGATTGAGGATTTTTTAAATTTTTACGACTTTTGACTGCATCAAGATATTTTTCAATTGCTGGATGACTTTCAATCTCTGCCATCTTTAATTGCCAAAATAGCATCGAGCCCACAAAAACATCCGCTGCCGTAAATTGCTCACCACAAAGATAGGGTTGAGCTTGTTCCAAGCCCTGAATTAAAGCCGTATAGGTATCCTGAAAATTCCCATAGCCAATATGCTTTTTTTGTTCATCAGCAATTTCAACCTTTAAGGCGCGATCCGAATTAGCTGCATCCCACGGTCCAGCAGCAAAGAGTAACCAACGGTAATATAAACCACGTTTTGGATCATCTAATGCAGGTGCAAGACCCTGATCAAAAAATTTATCTGCCAAATAAGCACAAATTGCCGCCATTTCATAAATCACAATGTCGCCATCAACCAAAGTTGGCACTTTCCCAAATGGATTAATTTTTAGATAAGATTCTGATTTCATCTCAGTATAAAAAGCCAACTCAATTTTTTCAAATTCAGCACCAAGTTCAATCATTAGCCACTCAATCACAAGACCTCTAGATTGTGCGTTGGTATATAGTTTTAAGCCCATTTTTTCCATTCCTTTATTGTGGTCCTTTAACTATAGTCATGGGCTGTGTCAGTTTTTGTCAGGAGCGTTTGTGTTTGATTTCTTTTCTAGCTCTTTTTGCCACCATGCCTGAAAAAGATGACGTTTAAATTCAGGATAGACTGTTTCTGACACATGCATTTTTTGAATGCGATCTAAACGAAAATTTCGAAAGTCTTCGCGCAATTCACACCACGCAGCCAAAAGCATTTTGTCGTTAAAATAGCCCAACACAAATGGCCAAAGTACTCGTGTAGAAATATTCTGTTTTTCATCTAAATAATCAACTTCAATTTTGACTTGATAGCGGATTGCCAAACGCACCTGTTCTACAGTTTTTTCATCAACAGCCAGCCAGTGATTGATAGAACGAAGCATGGTTTCATTAATTAATTCCTGTTTATTTTTTGGAAGTACTGCATTGAGCTTCGTTAAGACGGAATGTGAGGCACTTTTCAATGCAGGATCTGGCACAGATTTTAACCAATGCAATGCCAAAAACACTGCTTCAACTTCTGTTTCATCCAGACTCATTGGGGGAAGCAAAAAGTTTTCTTTGAGCTGAAAACCTAAGCCTGCACTGCCTTCGATATGAACACCTTGATCTCGTAAACTTTCAATATCCCGATAAACGCTCCTAACACTGATTTCTAAATGCTCAGCTAAATGGCGTGCAGTAATCGGATAACGTTGTTCCCGTAAATGTTGTAGTAAAGTGAGTAATCGTATTGAGCGGCTCATAAAAAATTTTCTTGTAATGTTTTTTGCTTTTGAGTAAAGAACGTTGTTTGCCATATACAAACAACGTAAAGAGACAGTTAGGCAACTTCAGAAGTATTGATTTGTGTCTTTAAAAATTGATGTAAAACAGTCACATTATTGGCAATCATCAAGGGATTAAATGTTTTGAGTACATCAACACTGTGCACACCATAACTCACACCCACACGCGGCATTGCAATTTTTTGCGCCATTTCCAAATCATATGAGGTATCCCCCACCATAATCGCCTGTGTAGCATCCATCCCCGTGTAATTTAAAATTTCAGTCAACATCAAAGGATCTGGCTTAGATTTAGTCTCATTGGCTGCGCGCGTGACTTCAAATAATTCAAGACTTTGTGTTTGAGCTAAAACTCGATCTAGACCACGACGGCTTTTACCTGTTGCAACAGCCAATTTAATATTCTGACTTTTTAAATCGTACAACATCTCAGAAACGCCAGCGAACCACTGATCATCTTTAGAGTGTTCAACATAATGATCGCCATAACACTTCAAAATATCTGCGTGCAATTCAGGAACTTGAGGAAATAGCACTTGTGCCACTTCAGGCAACCCTAAACCAATAATGCTTTTAGCTGCTTCAGGCGTTAAGGGTTGTTCATAGACTTTTGCAGCAAATAATAAACTTTCAACAATTTGCCCAACTGAATCAAATAATGTTCCATCCCAGTCAAAGACAATCAGTTCTACAGGCTTTTGCATGAATTACTTCCAATATGTGTTCCGTTGATTGGGTCTTTACATTCCCGATAAAGGTTACCGTATCACAGACCAAGAGAGGTGATATTGATTTATTTTCATCCTTGACAGGTTAAAGTCATCACTTATTTTAAACATGTGGAAATTTTGATCATCAAATTTCCACATGCTATAAAGCAAAAGAATAGGATCGTTTGATCCAATTAATCTTTCTTTTGTGCTCTTAGCTGTGCAACCAAACTCTGCATATCTTCGGGTAAAGGCGCTTCAATCACAGGATAACCCGGAATTTCCAAGCGCATCGCATGCAAACATAAGCGACGTGGATTTGGTCCGCGATATTCTGTCTCATGACCATATTTTTCATCCCCAACCAGAGGATGACCAATACTTAATCCATGCACACGAATTTGATGGGTACGCCCTGAAAGAGGTGACGCATAGACCAAAGTGGCATGCATAAAACGTTCAGCAACATTCCACTGCGTCTTAGATTCTTTACCATCTTTTGACACACGTACACGACGTTCGCCATTAGATAACTCATAACGCAATAATGGTTGGTCAATAAGTTGACGATCCAGACTGACCTGTCCTTTCACGATTGCGGCATAAGTTTTTTGAATCTTATGCTCCCGCAGCAAGTCTTGTAGTGTTTTTAATGTACTGCGTTTTTTACTGACCATGACCAAACCAGAAGTATCACGGTCGATACGGTGAATCAGCTCTAAATATTTTTTGCCTGTTGCCGCACGCAAGCCTTCAATCAAACCATACGCTACGCCACTCCCCCCATGTACAGCAATTCCAGAAGGTTTATTGACCACCATCAACCCTTCATCTTCATAAATTACACGGCTGAGTAAACTCTGTGCGACTTTATCAGACACAGGAGCATCCGTTTCATCTTTCTGTTCAAATCGAATGGGAGCAACACGGATTTGATCACCAATTGCCAATTTAGTTTCAGCCTTAATACGCTTTTTATTGACGCGTACTTGCCCTTCACGAATTAAGCGATAGATCCGACTTTTTGGCACACCTTTAAGACGCGTAAACAAGAAATTATCTATGCGTTGACCTTCTTGATGCTCGTCCACTTCAAACCAAGTGACACTTTGCCATTGTTGCGTAGAATTCATACAGTTACGTGATCCAATAAAAAACTAAAATTTGATTAAAAACTGATCATTTAGACTATACTTTTCATACAAAATAAGTGTATAGCCCATAGGCAGATGATTCAAGGTTTGCTATAGTCAGCGCACGGATACCACCGTAAGTGAAGTTTATTATGTTCCTTTCACCCATTGAAAATGGAATATAAAAGGTAAACCTCACGACAGATGCGGAAAGGTCCCAAAAGAATATGCCGACGCCGAAGGCTTTATTATATCGGCAAAAAGACAAACTGTTGCGTTTAATTGTACTTAAAGTACAGAAATCGGTTTGTTTAAAAATATATGTCGCCAACCCAGACGTTGGTTTTTAAACATAAACTGATACACATCAGACAAGTCGCTTTAGAGTGTTTTTCAGGACATAAGTGTTTGAGGCATTGGAACTGCACAATTTGTAAAGATACGATGATCATTCCGTATCAAGACGCTCTCACCAAAGTTGAGAGACTCTTCGAGCAATGTGATAGTGAAAGACGAACAAATCAGTCATCCAATGCACCACTTTGAGTACCAGTGAAAGCCTCAAAACTTTAATTGTGCAAAGATTAAAGAAGTATTGCAGCATCAATACAGGTATCAAAAGCCCAAGCTTGCTCAAAACAAGTGGGTTCATTACTGAAATCATATAGATGTACTGATGGTTTGAGTTTTGATCCAATATTCAGATGTTCGCTTCACTTAAACAGATAGCGAGTTGTTGGTGTGAATCACTATTAGGTGTTACACCCATGAAACGTATGTTGATTAATGCAACACATGCAGAAGAAGTTCGCGTTGCACTCATCACTGGTCACCGTCTTTATGATTTCGACTTAGAAAATCGTACCCGTGAGCAAAAGAAAGCCAATATTTATAAAGGGCATGTCACTCGCGTAGAACCCTCTTTAGAAGCTGTATTTGTAGAATATGGTGCAGGTCGTCAAGGTTTCTTGTCGATGCGCGAAATAGCCAATACATACTACAAAGCAGACCCTCGTCAAACTTCAAATATTCGTGAGTTAATCACAGAAGGTACTGAACTTTTAGTTCAAGTTGAAAAAGAAGAACGTGGCAATAAAGGTGCTGCGCTTTCGACGTATATTTCACTTGCTGGTCGCTATTTGGTGCTTATGCCAAATAATCCAAAAGGTGGCGGTATCAGTCGTCAAATTTCTGGATCAGTTCGTGAAGAATTGAAAGAGATGTTGGCATCATTGAACACTCCACGTGGTATGAGTGTCATTGTACGTACTGCGGGGATTGGTCGTTCACAAGAAGAACTACAACTCGACTTACAACATTTATTGGACCTTTGGGCGCAAATCCAAAACTCAGCGAACTCTGGTCCATCACCAATGTTGGTTCACCAAGAAGCAGGTGTGGTAACACGTGCAATTCGTGATTACTTACGTGATGACGTTGTAGAAATTTTAATTGATTCAGAGCAAGCATATAACGAAGCCTATAACTTTGTTAAAGCAGTAATGCCAAATCAATTGGATAAACTCAAAACCTATACCTTGAATGAACCATTGTTTGCTCACTTTGGTATTGAAAGCCAAATTCAAACGGCTTATGAACGTGAAGTCAAACTTCCTTCAGGTGGTTCGATTGTCATTGACCAAACTGAAGCATTGGTTTCAATTGATATCAACTCAGCAAAATCAACACGTGGTCACGACGTAGAAGAAACTGCGTTAAGCACCAACTTAGAAGCTGCGGAAGAAATTGCGCGCCAATTACGTTTACGTGATATCGGTGGTTTGGTTGTAATCGACTTTATTGATATGACCAAAGAACGTAATCAACGTATGGTTGAAGCCAAACTTCGTGAAGCAACACAAAGTGATCGTGCACGTATCCAGTTCGGTCAATTGTCACGTTTTGGTTTGATGGAAATGAGCCGTCAACGTTTACGTCCTTCATTGGAAGAAGCCACAGGTTATGTCTGCCCACGCTGTCACGGTACAGGTATGGTACGTGACTTACGCTCACTGTCTCTTTCAATCATGCGTAAGGTTGAAGAAATCGCGCTTCGTGAACGTCATGGTGAAGTTCAAGTTGAAGTGCCTGTTGAAATTGCGGCATTCTTATTAAATGAGAAACGTCACAGCCTAGTTTACTTAGAGCAAACCTCAAATGTACGCGTGACTGTACTCCCTCACCCGCATTTAGAAACACCACATTACGAAATTTCGTATAACCCAGAAGGCTTTGCGCCGACAAGCTATGAGCGTACAGAAGCAACACGTTCAAGTGAAAAAGAATTGGGTTACCAATCTTCTGAATGGCATTTGGAAGAAGAACAGACTCAGCAAAATACAGCACCTGTTCAAGCTCAAAACAATAAGCAAAATAGAAAGCAACAACCTGCTCAAGCTCAAAAAGCAGTACCAGCACAAATTGCTCAAACATCATCAAGCCCATGCGCTTGGTTAGAAAACTTGTTTGTACAAAAACAAGCTGCAACCATTGATCAATCACGCACTGCAAATAATGCAGCAGCAGCAATTGAGCAAATGATTAATGGTGGAGCTGTCAGCCGTGGTCAGTTTGGTCAAATCAATCAGCATGCTTCAGCAGCGATTGAAGCTCAGATTGTTCCTGAAACCAATGCTTATCTTTCACATACACCTGTTCAAAAGTCAGAACCGCGTGAATATGAAAAACATGTTGAGAAAGAAGAAAAATCTCAACGCAACAATAAAAACAAAAATCGCAATAAGCATAAAGAGTCTCGTGAACAAGCGAATGATCAACATCAAGTGATCGAAGAAGTTGTTCAAGTGACTCGTCAAGAGCAACGCCAAGAACAGCGTCAAGAGCAACGTGATCAACGTCGCCAACAAAAGCAACAGCGTTCACAACACGATCAACAGGCTGATAGCAACAATGAGCAAGCTGTTCCACGTCGTGATCGCAATCATCAACAACGCCCAAATCGCCCAAATCGCCATCGCGACAGCAGCGTATTTAATGATGAGCAACAATCAGCGCCTCACAACGCACCTGTAGAGTTAGCTCAAACTCAAGAGAAACAACCAAAAGTTGAAATTATTGATGCACCACAACATGCGTCAATGACAACTGCATTGGTGGTCAATCTTGATCAGGCTCAAAGTGAAATTGTTGCGTTGACACCACAACAAGCCACAGTACCTGCAAAAGCGAAGAAACATGATCGTCATGAAAAAGGCGAAACTGTCGCAAAAGCACCTCGCCCTGTTGAAACTCAACCTGTGGCGAAGCCTGTTGAAGAAAATCAGCATGCACAGGCTGAACCAGAGCTCAGTATTGAAAAGGCTGAAGTACAGCAACCTGTTCAACGTGCGAGCAATGATCCTCGTCAAAAACGTCGTCAACAGCGTGAAGCAGCACAAGCAAAAGCAGCAACACCAAAGATCAGACCTTCACAAGTACCGACATTAAACCAGTACTCAGTTGGTTCTTTGATTCGCCATGTCTATGGTGATGATTGTGCGGTATTGATTGAACAATTTGGTCTAATTCCAACATTCAATCGTGCATTGCTTAAGTTCACAGAAGAGTATTCTGCAACCTTAACGGTTCAAGAAACTGCTGAACCTGCGAAGCAACCTGTGACACGTGATGTTGCTGTTACAAAAGCAGCACCAGAAGCACAACCTGCTGAAGTGTTAGACTTAACTCCACCAAAACCTGAAAATGACCGTCGTGTAGCCAATGACCCTCGCGAACGTCGTCGTTTAGCAAAACAGGCTGCGGTACAAGCAAAGCAAGAGCATCAGGCTGAACTTGAGCAAAATCAAGAACAAGCACAACCCGTAGCGCCAGCTGAAGCTAAAGCAGAAGACACAGCAACTGTAGATATTTCTGCACCGAAAGCTGTTGAAGAAAAAGCACCAACAGAAAATACTGTAGAAACCACAGTAGCGCCTGTTGCAGCTAAAACAGCTACAGCAACTGAAACAGTAGTAGCAAAACCGTCTAAAAGCGCAACAGCCGCGACAGAGAAAGCACAAAAAGCACAGCAAGCTTTAGCTTTAGATACAACAGCAACTTCTGATGAGGCAGAAACATCTAAGACAGATGTTGCGGCAACAGAAGAAAAGCCTGCTCGCCCTCGTCGCCCTCGTGGACGTCCACCGAAAAAAGCGACACCACCTGCTGCGGAGTAATTCAGCAAATTTGCTTAAAATATAGCGATTAAAGGAAACCTAGTCATTTCGATGGCTAGGTTTTTTTGCTATTTTGAATAGATTTTAAAGACATTTGTCAGATTAGGTTGATTGCACTAGTCTTAAACGATTAAAAAGACAAATGTCTAAACGATAAGGTGGTTTTTATTTCCAATTTGATTCTCGAATCTGGAACTAAGAATAATATCTACTGATCATGTATACATGTTTATTTAAATGCAGACATGACATGAAAGTTGATGTGTACCTTATGCAGATCAATGACACACTAAGAAATTGTATCGGATTACGAAAAAAAAATAGGATTGATATGAGTCAAACAACACAGACCGATCTCATCGGATTTGCTGATGTAGCCGAGCGCTTACCACAGCTCATCAATAAGCTTCCAAATATCCTGACTGGACTTAAACAAGCTTATATCAGAACGCCCAACACACCTGCTGGGCTAGGTCTAGCTTTTGAGCGTGCGGTCAAACGTAATCCATATGGAGATGCGTTATTATTTGAAAACCAACGCTACAGTTATAAAGAACTGAATGCTTGGGCAAATCAAATTGCACATTTCTATCTTTCTCTTGGTATAAAAAAAGGCGATGTGATCACTGTGATGATCGAGAATCGTCCAGAGTTGATTGCAACAGTGATCGCTTTAGCAAAAATTGGCGTAACCTCTGCACTTGTGAACACTTCACAAACAGGCAAAGTACTCACACACAGTGTCAACCTCGTTAATCCTGTGGCAATTGTTGTGGGAGAAGAATGTCGTGCTGCTGTGGATGAAGTTCGTCAAGATTTAAACATCGCTTCAGATCGCCTACACTGGTTTGCAGATCAAGACACCTTAAAAGAACCAGGTAGTGCACCACAAGGCTATATCAATCTTGCACAGCAAATTGATGCATTCCCTAAATTTAATCCAGCAACAACCCACAATGTTAAAGGTAAAGATGGATTATTTTATATCTATACCTCTGGAACAACGGGATTACCTAAAGCGGTTATATTCACCAACAGTCGTTGGACACTCGCTTATGGAACCTATGGTCACATCCTAAATTTAGGTGAAGATGACGTAATGTACTGTACTTTACCGCTCTACCATGCAACAGGCATGGTGGTATGTTGGTGTGGCGTCATTGCAGGTGGTTCGGCTTTGGCAATTCGACGTAAATTTTCAACCTCTGCATTTTGGTCAGATGTGAAAAAATTTAACGCATCTGCAATTGGGTACGTAGGAGAACTTTGTCGCTATCTTATGGATGCAGCCCCATCAGAACTTGATCATTCACACCGCGTTACCAAAATGATCGGTAATGGCATGCGTCCAAATATCTGGAACAAGTTTAAACAGCGTTTTGGCGTAGAAGAAATTCTTGAACTGTACGCTTCAAGTGAAGGCAATGTGGGGTTCAGTAATATCTTCAATTTTGATAATACTGTTGGGTTTTCACCTACTCCTTATGCGATTGTACAGTTTGATAAAGAAAGTAACGAAGCAGTACGTGACGCAGATGGCTACTGCCAAAAAGTCAAAAAAGGTGAAGTGGGCTTACTGATTGGTAAAATTACCAAACGTTCTCCTTTTGATGGCTATACAGACCCCGAAAAAAACAAATCCGTGATCATGAAAGATGTCTTTAAAAAGGGCGATGCTTATTTCATTACAGGTGATTTGGTTCGTGATATCGGTTTTCGTCATGCTCAATTTGTTGATCGTCTGGGAGATACCTTTCGTTGGAAAGGCGAAAATGTATCTACCACAGAAGTTGAAAATATCTGTAGCGACTATCCCAAGATTACAGAAGCAGTGGTTTACGGCGTTGAGATTCCAAATACCAATGGTCGTGCCGGTATGGCAGCAATCACCTTGCATGAAGGCGAACAGCTGACAGAACAAGATTTAAGCCAGATGGTTACAGATTTTAAAAAGAACTTACCTGCTTATGCAGTTCCAGTTTTTTTACGTATTCAACAGATTGTAGAAACGACTGGAACATTTAAATATCAGAAGAATAAATTGAAGGAACAGGCTTTTAATCCTGAAAAAACTTCTGATCGTTTACTGGTTTTATTGCCAAGTGCGACAGCATATTGTGATGTCACAGCTGAAGTTTATGCCAATATCGAAGCTTATAAATACCGTTTCTAGAAATAAAAGCCCTGTTTTCAGGGCTTTTTTAATTGATTTTGTGTTATTTATAACCGAACGTTGCAAACTTTCTTAATTTTTACTTGCGCTCTATCAATATCTTGCTAAAATACGCTCCATCAAAACAAAAGGGTCGTTAGCTCAGCTGGTAGAGCAGCGGACTTTTAATCCGTTGGTCCCGCGTTCGAATCGCGGACGACCCACCACTTATTGTTTTGACCTGTATGGATATCGAATGAAAATTACTGATTTTCATGTCGCTTTAAGTAAAGTTTTACTTTACATCCTAACTCAGGGTCGTTAGCTCAGCTGGTAGAGCAGCGGACTTTTAATCCGTTGGTCCCGCGTTCGAATCGCGGACGACCCACCATCTATATGTTTCAATCTGAACATGGATACCGAATGAAAATCTAGATTTTCATTGATTCGGATAAAGTGATACTTTATACATCCAGACTCAGGGTCGTTAGCTCAGCTGGTAGAGCAGCGGACTTTTAATCCGTTGGTCCCGCGTTCGAATCGCGGACGACCCACCATTCTTTCTTCGGGCTTCTTTCTGTACTGTTTAAGTACTATACTAGAAACGAAACCTGCAAATATTCCGACCTAGACAAAACATCATCTTTTTTGATGCTTCGCCGTTCTCGAAATTTTGCTTGATCTTTTACTTTTGTTTAAACACTTTTAGACAAGTATTGGGTTGTTAGCTCAGTTGGTAGAGCAGTAGACTCTTAATCTATTGGTCGTGGGTTCGAACCCCACACAACCCACCAAATTTAAAAACGATCTATCTGTTTTAATTCTCAAAACGCTTTAAGACATACGCTTTCATTGGCTCTGTATGGTGTTGAGCAAAATACAAACGGTTCTCTTCAGTTCCATTAAGAATTTTATCAATATCCATCACCAAATTATTTTTCTCATCCACTTTATAAAAAAATTGAATTCCTTCGACTCGATTTACAATGATTTCATGCTGCGCGTCATCATAAATCCATGTATTTTTTTGATAGCTTCGATTTGATTTTACATCACTATTTTCATTGCTTATTTTGCCCATATATACAAATGTACGATGCGCTGTTCCATCTGCGAGTAAGTTGATAATAAACTCTGCACTACCCTGTTCACACTTGGCAAATGGATCATCACAGCTGATTTGCACATGATAGCGTCCAACAAACTCTTCAGCTTTGGATGGTAAGGTTTCACGCTGTGGTGCAAAACCTTTAATCTCTGCCATTGCAGGTAAGGTCGCCTGCCCCGCAACTTCACTCAACTTCTTGCCATCACTGGCAGGTACAGCTTGTGTTGCTTCCTGCAAAGCAATCTCACTAGATGAATTCTGTGAATCAGAAGATCCCTGCTGCTTACTGTTCGATTTTGAAGAATCACAAGCACTCAATAGGCTACAGATACCTATACCTAAAATTCCAAGGAAGCTTGTTTTATGAACCATCAAATGCATAAATCCCAATAACCCAAATATACTGAGTAAAAAACATGTCAAACATTCATCTACATGCGCATATAGTATTGCGTTGTACCACTTCTCGAAATCTTCACGGTATTTTTTTTACAAAAGTATAAAAAACACTTTTTTTTCAACTCGTCAGCACTTGCTTTACGTCCGCTTTTTTACAGTATTTTGAATAATTTAAGAAACATTGTTACACAGTATTAACAATTTTTATCGGCACTTTACTTGAAGAATTGTGTCAGAACTCCATTATTAAAAGTACAGAGATTGTTCTTATAGTGCTAAAGCATGATCTGTAACAGATAACTTTCTAAGGAGATTTAAATGACCAATTCTGGTTTATATCGTTCAAGCCGACATAATATGATCGCCGGTGTTATGGGCGGTATTGCTGAACGTTTTGGTTGGAATGTGACTTTGCTGCGCATCATTTTCGTGATTGTTTCATGTATGAGTGCTGCATTCCCAGGTATTCTGGTCTATCTAATTCTTTGGTTACTGATGCCTAAACAGAATTTACGTTTGAATGATCATCAAGGTTATCAGCGTCCCGTACGTACCATTTATGAAGAGAAAACCCATTAATTAACATTCTTTTAAACACTTTTCCCTTTTCTGCTACAACAGTTCCCCCAAACTGTTGTAGCTTTTTTTATTCAACATCACTTTATTTTTGATGATTTAACTGTTGTTGCAATGCGGCGATCATATCTGCGCGACTGATAATTCCCACCAATTTCTGATTTTCAATCACAGGAATGTAGTTAAAAGACCGTTCCACAAAATATGGCACAAGATCTTGAATCGGCTGTGTTGGTTGTACAGTTACGACCTGTCGATTCATAATTTGTTTGACAAAGTGCTCCCATGAGGCTCGTGGATCAGCCGCTCGTTTAAACCATTCCACAATTTCATACAGCGCCAATGTACCCACCAATTCATGTGCGGCATTGACCACAGGTAAACTCATTAAATTTACCCGTTTGAATTTGTCCAAAGCTTGGTGAATATCGTCCTGCTCGTCTAAACGAATCACATCTTTACTCATAATATCCTGACAAAGAAACTCATGAACTGCACGTGCATTGGCTTTCTCTTGTGCTTCTAAAATGATTTTTTGTAAATCATATTCACTAATGTCTAAAAGCTGAGTTTGATACTCTAAGACCTCTTGAATATCTTGGGGTTGGATGGTGACCTTCTGTGTTGGTGTTGGGTCTTTAGATCGAACATTGAGCTGTGCACTTTGGGGATATTGTTTGCCTAGCATTCTGTTAAAAATAATTGCGATAGCCAACAAAAATACAGAGTTGATCAACACGGGATAGAAAATAAAATGATAGCCCAGTTGGTGTACCGAATCACCGCCCAATACAGCAGTAATTGCCACAGCTCCACTTGGCGGATGCAATGAATCGGTGCTCATCATTAAGAAGATCGACAATGCAACGGCTATACTAAATGCTTCCGTTGGATTGGAAATCAAGAGTGCGCATGTCACACCAATCAGACCAGCAATGGTATTTCCAACCACCATATTCCATGGTTGCGCCAAAGGACTTGCGGGCACTGCGAATAGCAATACAGAGGATGCTCCCATCGGTGCGATATACCATGCGTTAAAGCCACCTAATACATACCAACAGATCAGTGAAGATATCGCCAAGCCTAAAAGTGCGCCTAAGCCACAAAGTAACCGATCTTTTAGGGGTAACACTTTAAAATTGGGTTTTAAGGTATTTAACCATTCAAGTTGCGTATGAAACACGACGATCCTGCACTTTTGCACTGTTGAAGTGCGAATTATACGTTGTTGTGATTATAAGATGTATTTATTATCCATCTTAGCTGTATAAATTTTTCTACTATATTTCTCACACAGTGATTTTTTATCGTGTATATTCAGTTAACTGCTCTAATCTTTTGCCATATTCTTGCATAGGGCAAAATTCATACATCGGTGAACCAATATAACGCCCTGCGTTTTGACACTCCTGATCAACATATGCTTTCCATAAGCGTTGAGATTTCATCAGGTCCGTATAACGTTCTTGTTGATTGTCTTTTTGACTTTGTTTTTTAATCTGATCCAACACTTTAACAATTTCTTTTTCATAGAATGCTTTGCCTTGATGACTACATATTTCTACAACAGCATTATTAATATTGCCCAATCCAAGTTCTTCTATGGTTTGATCAACACATTTATTGTATACATCTATCTGTACATTTTGATTTTCCGCATATAGCAAAGTGGAAAAAATCACAGTAGAAAAAATAATCATTTTTAGGCATGATTTCATTATTTAATCTCTTTTGTTGTTTTGATCATGGTTCAATATAGCAATAAATCTATTTTAAAAGCTTTATTTTTAGCGCCGAGTATTAGCTTAATCCTATTAATCACTTTTTTTCTTTTCATGAATCATCAATATGATGTGCAGTCGTTACTGACCGTATTCGGCATTAGCTTAATGATTTATTTGATTTACTGTGTGATCGTCATTCCAATTGCATATGCGCTTTCTTTATGGCTTGCACATAAATATTGGCTCAATTTTTTCAGTATTTTCGCGGGTTCATTATTGATGTGGCTAATTGTTACTATGATTGGTTATTTGGTTTTTACGGGCGCGTTCCCAACGCCCATCTGGAAATTATTCAGTGATTGGTTTTTCTATGCAATTGCAATATTTTCAGGTTGCTGTTATTGGGCATTTTTACAAGTACTTTCCTCTCAACCACACTCTGTTAGCGATAATGTAGATAGAACTGATTACTAAAAAGCTCATCAGGATCATATTTTTTCTTCAAACTGAAAAATGCATCTGCCTGTGGGTATGCCAGTCGCATCTGGTCAGGACGAATATGTAAACGATAAGGTAAATAATATGTGCCATGATTTTTCAGAACAATATCGACCAATTGCCGTGTCAGTTGTTGCATATCCTGTTCCTGCTGTGGTGTTTTCTTTTGGTTGAATAAAAAAACCAAACCAAAAACGTCCTCTCTTGCATAATTCATAAAAGCATCAGGATCATATTCGACTTCTCGAATAGTAATATTGAGTAGGTCGACTTTTTTATGTTTTAAAACAGGCTTTAAATCTTGAACAAACTGTGCCAAATAGCGTTTTGGAATAAAGTATTCATGTAATAAATCTGTTGAGTTCGGATCTTTATTTTCAATCAATGAGGCATCTTCACTTAGAATTTCATTGCGGCTGAATGTTGTATAAGGCGATATTGAATTAAGACTACTTTCAAGATCCCAACGGAGACGCTTACCATACTCGCTATCTACAGAACCACGAAACACAATACGTTTAGTTTCGGCATTTTTACTTTGTTGTTGTGATAAGGCTAAAGGCTTTTTATCTATTTTTTCAAAATAATTTAAAGTGGCTTGTTCTAAAAAGTGTTTATCTGAGATACGTAACCGTCCATATGCAAACTGCACGTTTGTATCTTCACTCACAATCCGTTGATATTGTTCTAAATAATCCTTTGGTGAAACAGCAATAGAGTTAAATACCAAAGCAACATTGTCTACCACTTTTAATTTTACATCGAGAATTATGCCAAATAATCCATAACCACCGATCACCAATTTGAACAGTTCAGGGTTTTCTCTACGACTACATTCTAATATCTCCCCCTGCGCATTCATCAATGTAAATGATTCAATGCTAGACGAAATTGGAGGCGAATTTTTTTGCCAACCATGTCCATTTACACTTATTGAACCGCCAATAGAAAAATTACTAAAAGATTGCATGACCGCAATTGATTTACCATAACGGTCTAAATAACGGAGTGCCTCTTCCCAAGTTGCGCCAGAGCCGATGGTTAAAATATTATTCTTTTCATCGAGACTCATATGGCGATAAGGCAACATATTCAATGTAATACCATCCGGATAGATGGTATGTCCTCCCATACTGTGTTTTGCACCGGCAATTGAGATTTTTAAATGTCTTTCATTGGCATACTGAAGCAATGTTTTTAATTGACTCTGAATTGCCTGTGGTGAGGTTTCAACGTCCACTACACCATGTACTTTAGTTAGATTCAGATGACTAGCATCATCTCGATAGCCTGTTGGAATGTGTTCCATGGCTTGATGTTCATTCATTTTAGTCTTAATTAGATGAATGGATGGGATTGAAATGACAGCAATTAAAATAAGTAAAAGGCTTATCCAAAGTTTGTTTCGATATTGTTTTTGCATCTTGATCAATTCTATTAAAAATTATTGTGATTGAAGTTCTGAATTAAAATTTTAGCCTTAAATATAAAACGAAGGTTCAAAAATGTCATGGTAAATATCTTAAAATAATTCATTTATTTAACATGAAATAAAGCCTCATCGTATCCCCCTGATCCATGCTTAATATCTAACACTCAAAAGACAGTTCACAATCCAAAAGTTAATAAATTTATTTTTTTTGTGTTAATATCAAATATATAATTTAACTTTTTAATTATGAATGATGAGCAAAACACCCCTTATAATCACTTTAACTTCTTGTCTTTTTCTTAGCGCCTGCCTTTCATCGAATGAACCTGTAATTTTAGAAACTCAACAGATTGAAATTGCAAACAACCCTTTAAGCGTACTTGAACTCACACTGATCAAGAAAGGTAAAATCTGTCTATTAAAAACAAAAACAAGTGTAAAGAATACCCCGCCCATTGAAAAAGACTGGGCTTTTTTTAGAGATGGCCTCATTTTAATTTCTGAGAACTCTACCTCAGAACCCAGCATAGATACAGACTCCCCAGATGCAGAAATCGAGGCACATATTCAGGAAATGAAAATAAGAAAAGAGGCCAATCAAATGAAAAATTTGATCTCAAAAGAAAATCTTAAAAAATGTACCTGAACTGATCTGCGATGAGCGTCAATATTTGTAGACTAACCTTTGCCACACCTCCGCAAAATCCTTATACTTAGAACCAATTTTTTCTAATACTTATAGTGGATGCTGCATGAGTCGCGCCATATCGCATATTGATACATTCCAAGGCTTAATTCTTGCCTTACAAAACTACTGGGCTGAACAAGGTTGTGTGGTGTTACAGCCTTACGATATGGAAATGGGTGCAGGGACATTCCACACTGCAACATTCTTACGCGCACTTGGTCCTGAAACATGGAACGCAGCCTATGTTCAACCATCACGTCGTCCAAAAGACGGGCGTTATGGCGAAAACCCAAACCGTTTACAGCACTATTATCAATTCCAAGTTGTACTTAAACCGAACCCTGACAATATCCAACAGCTTTACTTAGACTCGTTAAAAGCAATCGGTATTGATACTTTAACCCATGACATTCGTTTTGTAGAAGACAACTGGGAATCTCCAACACTGGGTGCTTGGGGTTTAGGTTGGGAAGTGTGGTTAAACGGGATGGAAGTCACTCAATTTACCTACTTCCAACAAGTAGGTGGTGTTGAATGTTATCCAGTGACTGGTGAAATTACCTATGGACTTGAACGTTTGGCAATGTACCTACAAGGCGTAGATTCTGTCTACGATTTGGTATGGACCAAAGGTCAGTTTGGTACAGTGACGTATGGTGATGTTTTCCATCAAAACGAAGTTGAACAATCGACCTATAACTTTGAATATGCCAACGTTGAAAAAATGTTTGAGCTGTTCGACTTTTATGAAGCTGAAGCAACGCGTTTAATGGAAGCTGAGCTTCCGCTTCCTGCATATGAACAAGTCATCAAAGCATCCCACAGTTTTAACTTGCTTGATGCCCGTGGTGCTATTTCAGTCACTGAGCGTCAACGTTATATCTTACGTGTCCGTACTTTGGCTCGCTCTATTGCGCAAAGCTATGTGGCTGCCCGTGCAAAATTAGGATTCCCAATGGCGGAACCACATTTACGTGATGAAGTATTAGCACAGTTAAAGGCGCAAGTTGAAGCAGAAGCAAAAGCTGAGGAGAATAAATAATGTCTAAACATACTGTTTTATTCGAACTTGGCTGTGAAGAGTTACCACCTAAAAGCCTAAAAACGTTACGTGATGCCTTAAAAGCAGAAACAGAAAAAGGGCTAAATGAAGCGGGTTTGGCATTTGAAGCTATTGAAGCTTACGCTGCACCACGTCGTTTGGCCTTGAAGATCGTCAATGTGGATGCTGCTCAAGCAGACACCCAAAAGCGTTTTGATGGCCCTGCTGTTCAAGCGGCTTATGATGCTGAAGGCAAACCAACCAAAGCTTTGGAAGGCTTTATGCGTGGTCAAGGCATTACAGCAGATCAAGTATCAACTTTCCAAGCCGGTAAAGTTGAAAAAGTTTGTTACCTAAAAGATGTAAAAGGTCAAAGCCTTGACGTTTTACTTCCACAAATTTTACAAACAGCATTAGATAACCTGCCAATTGCTAAACGCATGCGTTCTGCTGCAAGCCGTACCGAATTTGTCCGTCCTGTGAAGTGGGTAGTATTGCTGAAAGACAATGCTGTAATTGATGCATCGATTCAAGATCACAAAACAGGCAATGTGACTTATGGTCATCGTTTTCATGCACCAGAAGCTATTGTATTGGCAAACCCAGATGCGTACTTAGATGCACTACGTCAGGCTTATGTTGTTGCTGACTTTGCTGAGCGCCAAACGATCATTGATCAACAAGTCAAAGCTTTGGCAGATGAAGTGAATGCGACTGCGATTGTACCGGCAGATCTTCGTGATGAAGTGACAGCATTGGTGGAATGGCCTGTTTCGCTTCGTGCAAGTTTTGAAGAACGTTTCCTTGCTGTTCCTCAAGAAGCTTTGATCACGACCATGCAAGACAACCAAAAATATTTCTGTTTGGTCAACGCTGACAATAAATTACAACCTTATTTCATTACTGTTTCAAATATTGAGTCTAAAGATCCAACTCAAATTATTGAAGGGAATGAAAAAGTTGTACGTCCACGTTTGTCTGATGCTGAATTCTTCTTCTTACAAGATCAAAAGCAGCCACTTGCATCACGTAAAGATAAATTAGCCAATATGGTGTTCCAAGCACAGTTAGGAACACTTTGGAATAAGTCTGAGCGTATTGCTAAATTGGCTGTGGCATTATCTGCAATCACAGGTGCAAACCCTGCGGATGTTGAAAAAGCCGCACTGCTTGCTAAATGTGACTTAACGTCTGAATTAGTCGGTGAATTCCCTGAACTGCAAGGGATTGCAGGTACTTACTATGCACGCATTGAAGGCGAAAATGATGAAGTTGCTGAAGCTTTAGGTGAGCAATATCTGCCTAAATTTGCAGGCGATGTTCTACCAAAAACCAAAACAGGTACAACGCTTGCGCTTGCTGACCGTTTAGATACCCTCACAGGTATTTTTGGTATTGGTCAAGCACCAACAGGCTCGAAAGATCCATTTGCTTTACGTCGTTCTGCGATTGGTATCTTGCGTTTAGTGACTGAAAATAATCTTGATGTTTCGATTGAAGAACTCATCAAGTTAGCTTTGGCTGCTTATGGCGATGTATTGAAAGATCATGCGAAGACTTTAGCCGATGCTGTGGCATTCCTTGAAGGTCGTTATCGTGCTAAATACGAAGACCAAGGTGTTGCCGTTGATGTGATTCAGGCTGTTCAAGCCCTTTCACCAAAATCACCTTTAGATTTTGATAAGCGTGTTACCGCAGTGAATCATTTCCGTGATTTACCAGAAGCTGCTGCTCTTGCTGCTGCAAATAAACGTGTTGCAAATATCTTGGCGAAAGAAGCTACACCTACTGGTGAGATTATTGAAGCTAAACTGGTAGAAGATGCAGAGAAAGCACTTTATAGCGAGATTCAAAATATCCTTCCTGTTGTTCAGCCGCTTTTAGATGCAAAAGACTACACCACTGCGCTTTCCAAGTTGGCAGCTCTTCGTGCACCAATTGATGCTTTCTTTGAAGGTGTTATGGTCATGGCGGATGATGCCGAGTTAAAAGCAAACCGTTTACGTTTACTTGCTCAGTTGCGAGAATTATTTACAAGCGTTGCGGATATTTCAGTGTTACAACATTAAGAAGTTAAATCACTGAAAAAATAAGACCTGCCTTTTGGCAGGTTTTATTTTTCAAGCACAAAACAAAATTAATAAAGGAAAAAGTGTCGTCCTCTTTTCCCATTGAAATGATGCTTTTTAAATGAATAAAATAAAAACAAAATATGTAAATTTTCAAAATAGTCTTTAACAATCAAAAACTAAATAAAGCTTAATCTATCCAATGATTTGTATACACTGAATATCAACCTTTCAATCTGAGCGTAACAGTAATGACTAAAAAAATCATATTCCCCGCAATACTCATGACACTCGCCCTCAGCGCCTGCTCAACGACACCCACTAATCCAAACGCACCGACTGTTTTAGAACAACACAAAAATATCTCAGCAGAGCCCAACACCAAACACAATCTTGCTCGACTCATTCGCCAAACAGATAACTGTGTGATTGAATTTACAGGGAACTTTGAAAAAGGAAAAGCAACTGAACATTGGATTTTTAAAGGAGAGCAATTGATTTCAGCATTTTCAAATGTCGATGCGGATATTGAACAGAAGCAGACAGTTTTTGATCCTAAAGATGCTGAAAAGCTAAAAAACTTCAATTCACTCAAAAACAACTTTAAAGCAGCAAATCTGGAAAAATGTAACTAATCTCAGCACTTGACTTACGCTGTCCGTAGAGCTAAATACACAACCATTTAGCTCTTTTTAACAACATAAATCACGGGATAGAGCCAAAAAATCACACCAATGAGTCCAATCGCAATAAAAATTAAGCTATTCGGAAGGTAATCCGCAAACCAATAATAAATTGGATTTAAACCCAATTTAAAAGAATTCAACAAAGCGTAAAGCATGCCTAACATCAATATATGAGGCAAAACGAGGTGTAGGATAGATAGCTGATATTTCTTAAAATATTTTACAAAATAAAAACTAGGAATCAAATAAATGAGAAATATGATTGCCGTTGTAACCCAGCCAATCATTTGATGACTGAAAGGGACTTCTTCCCCACAAGCACAGGCAAAACTCGGTCTAAAACTGAAAAATATACTCAACAACACTAAGATTTTTATATTGTTCATTATAGGAATAAGATATAGATTGATTCCAAAGCTTATGTGTTTTTTGTTTCAATGACAAGATGACGATGTGAATAACACAACGTTTAGAGTCGTGAGTTTTCATTTATAAGTATCAGAATTTTAAAATAAAAAATAAAAAATTTTTCATAGAAACTCGATCTTAATCTTTATTCACAATTTTTACATTATTGTTAAAACTGTGTAGATAAGCTGTTGCTATTTTATCTCTAAGACTATTTTCACTCAAATTTCACATTATGATAGGCAACACTCAAACTTGAACTCATTCAGGTATAGGATAAAACTAATTATGAAAATGCTTAAAACAACAGTGATCGCTACAGCCCTTTTAGCTAGCTCTCCTCTTATTTTCGCCAATACAAATGTCAGCGCCAATGCATCAGCTGAAGTCAATGCAAATGGTGGAGGTCTACTCAGCAATATTGGTCAAGGAATCCATAATACAGCAGACAAAGTTGGTAATGGTATTGAAAAAGGTGTCGATAAGACTCGCGAAGTCTCAAAAGATGCTTGGGATGGTACAAAAAATACTGCCGTTAAAGTCGGTGATGGTATCGAAAAAGGTGTCGATAAGACCCGTGATGTGTCAAAAGATGCTTGGGATGGTACCAAGAATGTAGCAGGTAAAGTCGGTACTGGTGTAGAAAAAGGTGTCGACAAAACTCGTGAAGTCTCTAAAGATGCTTGGGATGGCACTAAAAATACTGCTGATAAAGTCGGTACAAGTGTTGAAACTGGAATCGATAAAGGTAAAGTAGCCAGCAAAGGTGCTTGGGAAAATACCAAAAAGCTAAGTTCAGAAGCAGGTCATAACACCAAAGAAGCTGCGATAAAAGCGAAAGATAAAACCAAATCTGCAACCAGTAAAACTTGGCAAAAAACCAAAGACTTGGTTAAGCCGAAATCAACCAACACAGGTGCTAAAGTAAATTCACAAACACATGTGAAAACACCAGTAGGTAGTGCAAACGTCGGCGTATCAACAGAAGCCAAAGTTGCAGCTAAATAATTGCAATTGATGTTCTCTAAACCACAATATTAAGATGAAAAGCTCACATCCGTGGGCTTTTCTTTCAAATACTCAGTAATATTACGAACCATATATTGTTATATTTTGCTGTCGTTGATTTATTACTGTTTAAGCGGGTGATTGAATAAAACAGTACCATTGCTCAATATGATTCACAGCGTTAATGACATCATCATAAAGGAATGAAAACATGGTGAAGATGAAAAGTTTATGTATGATCACTGCAATATGTGCAACATCATCACTTTATGCTCAAACAGACACTCATACACAACCTTATGGTGATAACCCCAATATATTTAGAGTCCTAGCCCATAAGACAGGTGAAGCAGTACAAAATACGGCTGAAAAAGTAGGAGATGCAACCGAAAAAGGCATTCAAAAAATCAAACCTTCATTTGATGAAACCATTGAAAATACGAAAAAATATACCAGTGAACAAGCAACGATTGCCCGAGACAATACACGACAAGGCATAGATACCGCTGTCAAAAAGGTTGAACAGACCAAAGACCGTGTGCTGGGTAAAAACAGCTATAACGTGCCAATAGAACAAGGCAGCTTGAGTCAATCATCAACTACTGCAAACTCAGCGAATCCCTCAGTTACAGCCACTGTCCCAAACATTTCTAATCAAAACATCTCAGATCAGCCGACTGTATCTGCACAACCACCACTTCAAACACAAGCTTCGCAAAATGTTCAGTCCGAACAACCAGAGCTTGAAATCAAAAAACAAAGTTTGCCTATAGAGAACCAGACCAACACACCAAGTCCGTCATCAACAGACTCCAAGCCAAATCAAAATACCGATACCAGCATATCTACAGATGATGATGCAGGTGTACCAAGATAAACGATCTTAAAATCAGATCATTAAAGCTAAAATCAAAGAAAATCGTAATTTAAAGCGAGAGGTTGTAGTGGTAAGTTTGTCCATAGCATTATAACGATGTTCTAAAACCTCAGTGATTCACCTGACGGATCGCTTTGCCCTGTTGAAATGCCTCAAAATTTTCCAACATTTGATTTACGATGCGCTGTCGAGCATCAACACTTCCCCATGCACTATGCGGTGTGATAATCAAGTTTGGAATATCCTCTGCAAGCAACACATTTCCCTGCGTTGGAGGTTCAACAGACAGTACATCTATCGCAGCTCCTGCGATCTTACCTTGTCTTAATGCGTCCGCCAAAGCCTGCTCATTCACAATGCCTCCACGGGCACAATTGATTAAGAATGCTGATTTCTTCATCGAGTCCAATGCTTGTGCATCAATCAAGTCACGTGTTTCATCAGTTAAAGGACAATGTAAAGAAAGAAAATCGACTTGTGGAAGTAGCTCAGCAAAAGCAATTCTTTCTTCATGCTGTGGACGGCTTGGTAATGCCCCGACAACAACCTTCATCGCAAAAGCTTCAGCTAATTTGGCAACCGCTTGCCCCAACTCTCCATAACCAATGATCCCTAAAGTTTTTCCTGACAACTCTACAATGGGAAAGTCCAATAAACAGAAAATTGGAGATTTATTCCATTCCCCATTCTTTACAGCACCATCATATTTGAGCAAAGAGGTTGCTAAAGCCAACATCAATGTCAGCGTATGCTGTGCAACTGCTGATGTGCCGTAGCCCTGACAGTTGCACACCACGATGCCTTTAGACTTGGCTGCATCTAAATCGACATTATTGGTTCCTGTTGCCGAAATTAAAATGAGCTTTAGATGCTTCGATTGCGCAATTGTTTCAGCATTGATCAATACTTTATTGCTGATGACCACATCGGCATGCGCTACACGTGCTAATACCTGCTCAGTCGTGGTCGAAGGATAAAGTACAAGTTCATCAAAAGCTGCGTTTAACTGACTAAAATCCAAATCATTTTTGTCTAGAGATTCATAATCTAAAAATACAGCCTTCATTGCCTTTACCTTGTGGTTTCAATCATTTGCACAATCTTGTTTATAACATGAAAATTTCACTGATTTTCATACAGCTCTTTAGAATATTTTGAAATGTAAACCGTCATTATTCAGCTTTAAAAACACCCCTTTCCAATTCAATAATTTTAAGATTGTGTTGATACTTGAGGAAAACCAAAGGTGTTATTTTTGAGTGCCAATAAATACGCATTGGTCATACGGTAGGCTTCTTGAATAATGGCTTCAGAAATATAACTTTCATTGTAATAACCATGCTTCATACAGGTAAAAACCAATTCCATCAAAATGGTTAAAGTATCGGGTTGTTGAGGGACATAATTATCCACCTGAATCATTTCCAATGCTTTACGTACACCATCACTGACTTTTTTCAACTCGATTTGATACTCAAGATAAGCTTGCCGTGTAAAAGGACCACTAAGAATCAGTAAGCTGGCAATTTCTGATTCATTGAAAAATTTAGCCGTGGTCCGAATCATACTTTCTGAAAGCAGTTGCCCGTATACTTCGATGCTTGCTTTGGGATTATCCGTCAAAACGCGAACAGCAGCCTTCCCCAGTTGTTTCACCAAATCATTTAAGTGTGCGAGTGCAATATGACGCAAAATATCGTATTTCGTCGGAAAAAATTGATAAATACTGGTACGAGGAACGCCAGAAGCATTGGCAATTTCAGGAATAGAAATCTTTTCAATTCCAATGGATAACAACAATTCTTGCGTAGTCGCCAACATCTTTTCCATTCTTTTTTGTGAGCGTTCTTGTTTTGGTTGACTCACTTTTTTGGTCATTTTCTTTAAAACTGACGTTGACGTTATTTTGATCATCAGATAATCTCTCAAAAAATCCAACAAATGTTGGTTTTTAAAACTTCCTTGTTCTCAAACAAAAATATAGAGGAAAACGGAAATGAATTTACCCCTTTCCGATGTACATATATCCAAGCTAAACAAAGCCAAAAACTTTGCTGACCCTGAAGATGAGCAACGCAGTCATCAAATTCGTAAAGCGATTTTGGAAGCTGGGAATCAGTTACGAGAACGCCATCCTTGGCTGGTTCAATATCAAGATCAAATCGGTTTAAGTATTCTGGGCACTGCTATTACAGGGATTATTTTCAATATAACACAATACGCTCGCGGGAAAATGGCTTGGTATGTGGCAATTCCACTTTCTGCATTTTGGATGTCAATTTTGCATGAACTGGAACACGATTTGATTCATCAAATGTATTATCGTAAGAATAAAAAAATAAATGATGCCATGCTTGCAGCCGTGTATGCCTTTCGTCCAAGTACAGTCAATCCGTGGATACGTCGTGAAGTACACCTACATCACCATAAATCCTCAGGTACAAAAACAGATTTAGAAGAACGAGGTATTAACAATGGTGACAAATGGGGTTTAAAACGCTTGATCATGACAGGTGACAATATGTTGGCTGTCTATTTACGCCCCATCACCATGATGAAAACCACCAACCGCTATATTCATGCGCAGAAGAATTTATCGAAAACTGAAAAGCTCAAATTAAAGGCAAAGCTATCTGCAAGTTATGCACCATTTGGGCATATTCATTATGCACTTTGGCATAGCTTTCTATTGATCAGTGTTGCCAAATTAGCAATGAAAGCTTTTGGCATCGCACAACCTAAAAATAGCTTATGGAAGTTTATTGACCGCAGCACAAAATTTTATGCGGTAAGTATTGCTGCGCCTAACTTTCTCCGTACCTTGAGTTTACACTTCACCAGTTCCAATATGCATTATTACGGCGATGTTGAGGATGGAAATGTTGTACAGCAATGCCAGATTTGGACGGATTGGCGCATGAAACCTTTGCAGGCATTTTGTTTTAACTTTGCAGGTACTCATGCAATACATCACTTTGTTGTTCGTGATCCATTTTATATCCGCCAAGCGATTGCTGAAGACTGCTATCCAATCATGAAAGAAAATGGTGTGCGATTTAATGACTTTGGAACCTTTAAACGCGCAAATCGTAGATTTTAAACTTTATTTTTTTCAAGTTGAATTTCAGTTTATGGGGATCTCCGGCATGGGGTCCTCTTTTTTTTATATTCAAACATGCACTTAGACGATATAGTCAATCAAATGAAATTTAAAAAGATATTAGAATGAAACAATCAAAATCAAGCTCACTGGTATTATTGATGAGCTGTTTTAGCTTATCTGCATATTCAGCACATGCAAAAGATCTCGTTTTACAGTCGATTCAAAATTTAGATAAGGCAGAATTTAGAAGTTCAGAAGGAAATTATTTTAGATTAATTCAATTGAATCGAGGTTGTCGTATAGAAGCTCGGTATTATTTAGAAATGGAAAATCTATTATTTAGTTATAAATTTATTGATCAAAAACTTCTACATGCCTCACGAAAAACCTTTCGTTATCATTACAAAGAAGGTCAAGAAGGCTCACTCATGGCGGTAACAGGTGTTTATCAACATTCTAGCGAAACTTATAAACTCGATGACTTAAACGTTCAAAGTGAATTTAAGAAATATCAAGCATTGTTCCCAACACGCTATTTAAAGCAATGTATTTAAATGAAGGTGCTTTTAAAGCACTTGCATACATTCGAAAGCATGATAAATAATCAATCATATTGCTCTTGATCATGCCTTCTCTTTTTGAGAGAAGGCGAGAAAAAAAGCTATATTATTGAATGATGCTGTTAAAAAAGGCTTTGGCAAAAGCCGATTTAGTCATACGATGAATTGCCTGAGCTTAAGCGATCTTAAAATGACAAAACTCATTTAAACTTTCATCGTCAAAACTGACTTGACCTTGAATATCACAGCTCATATAGAAGTTTTTATAACTCAACACATAAAAGTCAGGGGTTTTCTTGATCACAATTGGATTCATATCCAATGACAACGCTTCATCATGTTTAAAGAGTTTTGTCACACGACGATCATTCATGCAAATCAAATAGGTCTGTTTCTTAATCTCGACTTGCGCTAGACCATTGCTTTCAACATTTAATGGAATAATATATTTACCATTAACATCAATCACCTGTTGATCATAACTTTCCAGTTTCTGGGTAATGACATTAAATACCAAGATATTACCAAAGTTGTCTTGTAGCTGAGTTTTGTCCTCAAATGCAAAATTGACCTGAATCCCCAGCTTTTGCAGATCTTGCTCATCCACACGTTTATTGGTTAATAAAATACGGGTAATGGTCTGCTTTAAACTGGCATCAAAGAAAGTACTGTCCAGTTGAATATCAGTTCCTTTGAGAATTTTACCCAATGCTTCATTGTGTGTTCCCAACAAACGTGCAATCACACTGCGATAGTAAAACTTACTGTTCTTCTTGACCTCACGAATCTGCTTATAGAAATAAGTTTGATCATAGGGGCGTTCAATAAAATCATGTAATAAGGCAGAGTTCGCCAAAACAGCAATCGCATCATGCCCTGTATAGGGTAAATGAAGAGTATGTAGATGAGGAATTAACGGCTTAATTTTTAAATAATGTTCTTTATCATTTTCAAAATACGGATCATAAACAATGATGTATTCACATTCTTCAACAATATCCTGTGCCTGAATACGCATATTTGCGTTTAAATCAGCATCATAGAAATCCGTATAACGTTTATCTTCAATTTCTGAAGGATCTATTGAATATTGCGGAACCATAGCAACTACACGATTCATGTTTAAATCTTTGGCATATTTGATCGCTGCATAGCCCCCCATCGATCCACCATAACCGACAATATTCTTAAATTGACTTAAGATGGGTTGCAGATGCTGTAAAAGTGCAGCCATACTTGATGCAGGAAACCAAGACTTTTGCTTAGGCATAATACCGACAACAGCATAGTTATATTTCATCAAAGACTTTTCAGCATTAATTGAAAGCCCTTTGGCGCGAGTGATCAAGTCCCCAAATGACAGGACTAAAGTGTCAGATTCACCTGTTAAATAGATTGCTCTGATATGATCATCTTCAAAAATTATTTGTTTATCCATTCGCACACCGAGCATCCGCTCTTTCATTGGCTGAAATTAAATCAATCGGCTCTTGCCTATTGATTGCTTCAAGTGTCATATTTTATAGAGTCTAGTCAGATAAAAAAGCGCAAAATATGACACATTCCTTACATCCTGCTGCTCAAAAAGGTTTCAGTACGGCTGCTGAACTCTATCAACAAGCCAGACCCAATTATCCACAGGCTGTGGTTCAATGGCTCATCGAAGATTTAGCACTCAGCCCAGATTTAAAGGTGGTTGACTTGGGTGCAGGTACTGGAAAATTTCTACCTTATCTGAAACAAGCGACGCCCAATATCATTGCAATTGAACCTGTTTCTGAAATGCTGGAGCAGTTGAAAATAGTACATCCTGATGTACAAACGCTTCAAGCGAAGAGTGATCAAATTCCGTTAGAATCTGAAAGTATTGATGCTGTTTTGTGCGCTCAGTCCTTTCATTGGTTTGCCAATATCGAAACATTGAACGAAATCCACCATGTTTTAAAGCCCGAAGGTCATTTAGGTTTGGTTTGGAATCAACGAGACGAGAATATAGACTGGGTGAAAGCATTGGCAGATTTGCTCGCAACCCTTGAAGGAGATACCCCTCGCTATCACAGCGGGCAATGGAAGCAGGTATTTGAAAATCAATTTTTGTTCCAACTTGAAACCGCTAAAGTATTTTCACAGCTACACACAGGTACGGTAGAAAATGTGGTGAGTAAACGATTGCTCTCAACCAGCTTTATTGCAGCGATGCCAGAACAAGAACAACTCAAATTGAAACACAAATTCGAACAGATTGTATCGGAATATACGGGCAAACAAGCTCAAGATGAAATAGACTTCCCTTATGTCACCTATGTTTATAACTTTAGGAAACTGCGCTAATTGATACGCTTTAATGAGGAATGTTTATCATGAATTTAATACTTCGCCCTTTGCTTCTTTCAAGTTTACTCACATCTATCGTTTTCATGGCTGCATGTTCCCCTAAAGATGGTCAACAAAACAATTCATCTGAGCCGAAAGATGCATCTCAAGAAGTTATGGACCAACTGAAAACCAAACCGATTAAAGCCTTTCCGAGTACGCCGAATGATGCACACGATATTGCCTTGCTCGACGAATATGATCAGAAATTTACTGAAAATAATAATGCTTTAGAAGCTGATCTTAAAAAACGTGCTGCTGATGGCAGTCTAACCGAAGACATTGATCGCCAACTCAAGCGAGATAATATTGAATCGGCACTCAATATGTTGAAAGACTTGGATCTTAAAACAGAACAAGGGCGCTATATTCAAGGTTTACGTTATCAATATTGGGAAAACCAAGCCAAAGTCTATGATGAGAAAAAGCAATCTGCTGATGGTGAGCTTAAAAATCCAAGTGATGCAGTCAAAGGCATGGGAGAAATGTTCACTGCCGATGAACAGCTTGATCACTGGAAGCAAACCACTGAAAGTAAATAATGCTTTAATCAGACTAGGGTCTGTGGACAATTCGTCTATGTTTGCGACTAGGTGTGTTTTTTAGGCGATTCTAGGCGCGAAATACGAAATTTAGTCATTCTAAATGAGTAGTTCGTAACGACGAAGCGACAAAAAACACGCTAGCCCCGAAGGGTTGTGGTTAAAATTATCTCAGGCTACGTTATGAAACTTAAAAATAGTCTAGCTATTCTCTTCATTTCCTTGCGGAGTATACTCCTCATACCTGCTCAATTTTAACCTACAACGCAAGCCATTTATGAAATGTCCACAGCCCCTATTATGTTCATCAAAATGAGCATTCAATTTTTGGATGCTCTTAAAGTTGAGCACTCTCAAAGATTGATAAAATACCCGTAGGCTTTCTACCGTAAAGCGACATGGATGTCGCTACTCCATTGTAAGCCTGTATAGGAAGGCTTCTCTGCAATAAAAAGTCTTAAAGGTCTAGAAGAAGCTAAAATAACAATTAGCGTGATTTGAGCTTAAGAAACCCGAATGCGACAACGCCATTGTTGATCTGGTTGTTTAGAAGACTCCCAAGCTCTGATATGAACCAATTCAATATAATCTTGTCCCGGTTTCTCTGCTGTAAAACGGAAAGTTTTGGTTCCACCCACACCTACAGCACCTTCTTCACTGTCATTTTGTAAATAGGTTTCTTCAGTTTTAAATATTTTAAGTGGCTGTAATAATTGCCATTGATAACCCGTGCTTGGATTTTCAGGAGCATTGAACAACAACACCTCTCCCACTTTCATATCCATGAGCGTTGGGCACTTTTGTTTGAGGGTGTATTCATGTGTTTTACCTACGCTAGGATTTGGACTTTGACAAGCAACCAGCCCCAAACTGCAAACCAACAAAGTAAAACACGCTAAACCTTTCATTTACCACACTCTTTATTGTTCAATTGACCTAAAATTATACATCTCACCTTAGCATCTTCTCGGATTTGGCTCAATTGAATTTAGATATTTTGCTTTTCTAACCATTGAATCGAATTGACTCGAATCAGTTTACAAGCACCATCTCCCACCCCATTCCAATCTAAAGCCGACTTCCAAACCAAATCTTTATCATTCACCTGAACCAAATCGCCCGTTAAACGAACCAAGTCTCCACGTTTAACTTGTTTGATTTTTTTGGCAATTTCAGGATTGGCAGGAATGATGTGCATATTACTGACCAATTGCGTTGCCAGTTGTGCAGGAATAGGCGGGCGCGCCATTTTCCAATTGAGGAATCGGTCATATTGATTGATTGAAATTTGACGGGCAATTTCAGGTTCAGTAAATAATCCCCGTGTCACAGCATAATCAATCGGTGAGAATTTTGCCTGTGCATCGTCATGATATTCTTTTGACCCTAAAATACGAAATTCTCCACGGAATGGCTCCAGAACAGAGACTTTCTGATTTTGATCAATCGGCGCTAAACCATTGGCGATATTAAAGGCCGGATTGGATAATTGTGCCTTTGGCACAGCAGTAGATTGAAAAGCATTGACCTGAAAAGCACTCAGTGCCATCAATGCTGCACAGACTAACTTTTTATTCATAACATGCTCCTCAAACTCAGTACTCAACCAGCAAAATATCTAGACTTAGTATTAACCGATAAACTTAAAATAAAATCGAGTTTCGGTAACAAAATACAGAAATTTCGTCCTATTTTTGTCTTATATTCAAAATTCACATTGGTTAGAATCATGATCATACTCTTAAAATGATCAAATTATGATTTATAAATATTATCAACAACGCATTTTTCCTCACCTGCTTAATCAAGTCATGCAAACACCCAGCATGATGGAAGGACGTGCAGAACTGATTAAAAAAATTCGTGGCGAAGTATTAGAAATTGGTTTTGGGACAGGCTTGAATTTACCTTTTTATCAAGCAGTTGATCAACTCTATGCACTTGAGCCAAATCCTGATGTATACCGCCTTGCACAAAAGCGAATCTTTGATACTCCCTTTCATATCCAGCATATCCAAGCCAGTGCCGAAAAATTACCTTTTGCAGATCATTCAGTTGAAAATATTGTCAGTACATGGACCATGTGTAGTATTGCCGACTTAACGCAAGCACTCCAAGAAATTCATCGTGTATTAAAACCTGAAGGCAACTTACACCTGATTGAACATGTTCAGTATCATGACAATTCGACCTTGAAAAAGTTACAAGACCTTTTGACCCCAATTCAAAAAGTCCTCGCTGATGGATGTCATCTAAATCGCAATATTGAACTTGAGTTATTAAACGCTGGCTTCAAGTTTTCTGAAAAATATTATTTCGATGCGGAAGATCTACCTAAAGTGGGAAGACGTATGTTTATGGCAAGAGCACAAAAAATTTAATCGGCAAAATCAATATGGATAGTTTCAAAACGTACCCGCCCTTCACGGATGGCTTGGGCAATTGCTTGTTGCCCTTTGGTTAAACGTGCGCCACCACTCTTGATATCAATCAATACCACTTCAATCTCTTCAGCCAAGCCTTCACCATCTCGAAAGTCGGTATAGCCATCAAAAATCACATAGTCGATAGGATCACCTAAAAACTTGGCATCACTCGGCAAATATTGGAACTCAGGCATGATTGGCGCGAGTTGTTCCGCCATCTTTCCTTTTAGAACAGCACGACTGGTATTCACACTGCGCTTTTGCGCATGTGCAAGTGCCTGTTGATGTTCCAGTTCAAGCTCAGTGATATATTGTTCATACTCTGCTTTAATCTTGCCATTTCGCGTACTCGATAACACGATTGTCGTTAAAACGATGCCAATACATGCTCCTATCAACATCGCCATCCAGATGGACATGCGCTTTCCTTTCTGTAAATCCTTGGCACAATGTAAACAACTACTAAAGTTTTGTCATGTGTAACCTATATGCTTAAAATTAATGCTAAAGTAGACAAGGGCTAGCGGACAGATATTATTGATATACGATGAAAACAATACTTGTTGCAAATTTAAAAGGCGGTTGTGGAAAAACAATTACAGCAATTACTTTAGCCACAGCATTGGCACAAAAAGGTTATAAAGTTGCATTAGCCGATGCTGATGGGCAAAAGTCAGCACTACAATGGTTAAAACAGCGCCCTGAACAAGCAGCGAAAATTCAAAGTCTCGATTGGCGTCATGAAAAATCAATAGGAGATGCACCTAAAAATCTCGATTATTTAGTCATTGATGCACCTGGCGCTTTAACCGGTGAACACGCTGAACAGTTAATCAGTGAAAGTCATGCTGTGGTTACACCACTACAACCCTCATTTTTTGACATCGACAGTACTCGACGCTTTCTCAAACACATCCAAGACATTAAAAAAATTCGTAAGGGGAAAGTTGCGGTACACTTGATTGCCAATCGTATGAAAGCCAACAGTGCGAGTTCCAAAGATATTCAACAATTTTTTGAAAAGATTGATCAGCAACCCGTTGCATGGATTTCAGAACGTACAGCATATGGTCAATTGGCGATGCAGGGCTTAAATATTTTTGATAAGACCCAAAAGAATTTTTTAACCATTCAAGAACAATGGCAACCACTGCTTGATGCTTTAATAGATGATCCAAGTGATTGGTTCTAAAACCAATCTAAAGCAGGTCGGATAAAGCAAGCTTAAAATTTGCCACATTTGATTTTTCAGTTAATATTGAGTGAATCACTCAGCAATTTTTAGAGTAGTTAGTGCAAGACTTCACTTCAAACTTACAACGCATCTTATTGTTTGGGTTATTGTTTATCCTGATTTTCTTGGGCTACGATATTCTCAAATATTTTATTGTCCCTGTATTATGGGCATGTATCATCGCCTATATGACATGGCCGATGTATAAGCGCATATTAAGAATGTTTGGTCCGAACCGACCTACATTAAGTGCCTCAGTGATGATTACGCTAGTCGTTTTAGTGGTTGGCATTCCACTCACCTTTGCGATTTTTATTTTGCAGCATGAAGGTCGAAATTTGTATTTTGACCTACAACGCCAATTATCATCGGGTCATTTGACCGTTCCTGATTTTATTCGTGAACTCCCTATTATCGGAAAGGAAGTCAGCCGAACTGTTCGTGAAATAAATGCAGATCCGACATCGCTTTCTCAAACCATTGGTCTTTGGATTCAAGGACATTTGAACTATGGGAAGTTTGTACTGAATGAGATCACCAAAAATTTAGTCAAACTGGGCTTTGCCATCATGTCGTTGTTCTTTTTCTATCGAGATGGTCAAACCATTTTGGAACAAGTCAGCAAGGCATTACAAATGTTAATTGGACCTCGTATCCATCATTATTTGGATACGATCTCTGAAACCACACGTGCTGTGGTCTATGGCGTCGGTTTAACTGCGGTTGCACAATCTATTCTTGCAGGCATCAGCTACTTTGTTGCAGGCGTACCAAATCCGATGGTACTAACGATTGCCACTTTCCTGATGGCACTCATCCCATTTGGACCACCTGTCGCTTATGGTGCAGTATCGTTATGGCTATTTTCCCAAGGTCAAACAGTTGAAGCAATCGGCGTGATGGCTTGGGGTGTCTGTATTGTCAGTACCGCAGATAATGTGATTCGTCCATTGGTCATTTCAGGTGCAACAAAAATTCCATTCTTATTGATTATGTTTGGTGTGCTGGGCGGATTGGCGAGTTTTGGGCTGGTTGGACTCTTTATTGGTCCTGTTATTTTGGCAATATTATTGGCAATTTGGCGTGAATGGCTACATGAAACCACGGAGTCTGGTATTTTAATGCCTGATGCGACAATGGCATATGAAATTGAAGAAAACGACCTGAAAAAGCCTGATTAACTCCCTCTCCTGATACAGGATTCGCCAAATATTTTATTTGGCGGATTGTTTTCACCTCTCTAGAAGGCACAGCATAATCAATGCCAATTTACCAGTTATTAAATAAACTTATACAATCAGATATTTAATTCACATTGTTTATCCATACATGCTTTGTTTGAATAGTATTTAAATCATGATTAAAGCTATTGGATGCGAATAATGACATCTACTTTTTTTAAAACATCAATACTTTGTATGTGTGTAGGGCTTTTTACAGCTGCATGTAGCACAACACCGCACACAACTAAACTCAAAACACCTCAAAAAACGATTGATGTTCATGCTGTTTCAGCACAAGGGATTGGTGCCAAGATTGGTACAATTAGTTTTCAAGACTCTCCAAACGGTTTAAATATTTCGACTCAACTCAGCCAACTTCCTTCTGGTTTTCACGGTTTTCATATTCATGAAAAAGGCTCTTGCGCGCCTGCTGAAAAGGATGGAAAAATGGGGGCTGCCCTCGCTGCTGGCGGGCATTACAATCCTCTCCAAACTGGACATGGCACACCAAATGATGGGCATATGGGTGATTTACCTGTATTGAATGTTGATTCAAATGGGAATGCTAAAACCACATTGATTGCCCCACGATTGAAACTTGCTGATATACAAGGTTTAGCCATTATGATCCATGCAGGTGGTGATAACTATTCTGATCATCCAAAACCTTTAGGTGGCGGTGGAGATCGTATTGCTTGTGGTGTAATCCAGTAACCAAATCATTATTCTATAAAAGCCAGAGATGTGGATAAAGATATACTTATCCACATCTTTCCTTGTTTTTCTATCAGCGTGTATCACAAAGACACTCATCCAAATCATTCTGTTGATCAGTAATTTGTACTTTTAAAACATTTAATTCGTATCTACATCATAAAAAATGATGCATCATCAATCATATTGAAATTAAAATTTTCTTATCTTCATCATCAAAAGGAGAAATAGAATCAAGGCGCTTGATTGTTTAAACACCTCATTTGATTTCAATCATCCATATGCAATGCGCTTTATCGTTTTATACAAATTATTGAAAGACTTGGCGACTTCTTTATTCTGTACTGTTGAATCATCGTGAATATGTCTAGCATAAGGTGATAGGAATGTCGCCATGCGGAGCGAAGGGATATCGGCAAAAAAGCAATACTTTATTGGCAGTGCAAAAATGCAGTTAAACAAAAAAGTTTGATTAGAGTGACGTTCGGATTGATTCTCTTATTTAAGAGAAACTATATTTTACTCTATGCGTTTTTCAACAGCTTGACTATAGCGGATTCTACTCAAGATCCTCCCCAAAAAGTATATAAAAATTTAATCTAAAAGGTTTTTGTTAATATGAGATAATTTAAATAATAATAAATAAAAATGTTAATATTATCACGGTTTAATAATAATAAATAAAACACATTTTTACTTTACTAATAAAGTATTACCCAACCACGCACTTAGAAAAACCAATGCGATAAAATAAAATTTCAAACACTTCAAACAAAAAATTTTTAACCTAATTTAAATTTAAAATGAATTTTTTTAAAATAAATATAACTTAAAAATCAATCAAACAACTCACTGATATTTAAAAAATAAATATATTTAACAATTAAATTCAAAAGACATTATCTGCAATTAAAATAATATTTGTAATTTTACAATCTAGTAAAAATCGAATAGATTAAATCCGCACTTTAGCAAATTAAATAATTAACTCATTTAAAAAGGCTTTTATTTTAATGAAAAAGATCGTAATACCAATAGTTATGCTGTGTATAAACTCCACGTTTGCAAGTGAAAATAATGGGTCGAGTCGATTTACACCAAGCGATCTTTCTATATCTTTATCTTCTGGGCTTTTACTGAACTCCAAAGCCAAAGAACTGGTTTATATGGATGATCAAAGCAAAGCATCCGAACTCACTTGGGACACCAACAGCGCGAATATCATCAATGCTGAAATAAATTGGCAAATCCATCCTAAGTTTTCTTTTAATGCGAGAGGCTGGAGTACATTATCTAAAAACTCATCGGTGATGAATAACTATGACTGGATGTCGGAAACAGATAGAGATTTACTGACGGATTGGTCTCATCATGATCGTACACCACTCAACTTTGCGAATGAGTTTGATTTCAATGTCAATATCAATCTACTGGATACACCACATTATAAGTTAGGCACTTTATTCGGTTATCAGCAAAATAGATACTCATGGTCAGCGATGGGTGGTTCCTATTATTATTCTGAACAAGATGATGATGGGGATTATGTTGAAGGATCAGCACTTAGTAATGTCGGAGAGTTTGACCCTAATGAGAAGCTTATTGGCTATAAGCAAAAATTTAAAATGCCTTATATCGGCATCTATAATAAGTTTGAATACAATAATTTTGAACTGAATACTACGCTAAAATATAGTCGTTGGGTCAATGCATCAGATCGTGATAATCATTACTTACGTGATACTACATTTGATACTAAAGCCAGCAATGGAAGGTATTATGGAGCAATTGTAAACGCAGGCTATAATATTCGACCAGATACAAAATTATTTACTGAATATGCATGGAATCAATATAAACATGTGACAACTGATTCGGTCATGATGGAAAATCAAACCAATGAAATCTCAAGCTCCAAAGATGGCGGTGGCATTTCAAATAAATCTCAAAGCGTGAGCTTGGGTATTGCTTATACGTTCTAATATCTTTTTATCGTGAATGACAATCTTCATCTATTCGGTTAAAGCCAATTTGATGTTGTGCTTTAAAAATCTTACTACTCAAGACCTATGAAGATGAAAATTCAGCTTTACAATATGTGGATAACCATGCAGTTATCCACATATTACTTTATTTTTGATGAGCAAGTGCATAACGACGGCAATGATCCAAATAACCCGCTTCATGTACACTGATTAATTCCACAATACTGCGCCATAACCAAAATGGAGCATCTATGGTTTTAGACTGATTTCGTTGCAGCTCTTTGAGCCAACTATTTCGAGTTGAATCATCCATTTGCCGAACATGTGCCCGTCCTACCACAAAAGCCAAATAAAACGCCAAATCTCTCGCCCCAGTTTGATTCATGCCCTCGATTTCTAATTTTAAATCCTGCGGTAATAACTCACGAATAAAGATCGATCGCTCTAAAAATTTGGTTGCTCGCATTCGCTCACCCAGATAAGGGGATAAATGTCGTGCACCTTCCACAATTCGCATTGCATTGTCTTTCGGCATCGGCGCATTTGAATAGCGAGGCGCTAAAGCTGTGGTGGCTTCTTTTAAATCCATTAAACACAAGCCTTTACCATCTCTGACAATATGATTGGATGAATCCATTAAAACGATATAGCGCAATAAGCCTAAAGAACTGCAACCTTTCACCCAGTACACCGAATCAATCACTTTGAGCTGTGCTGATGCATCACGCTGCCCAATCATTTTGACCAAATCTTCTATATCTGGTTGAGCAAAAACATTGTGTATTTCCAACTGCTCTTTTTTTAATAACGGCCAAAATCGTTTACCCAAGGTAATTTGTGGTTTTACATCTTCCAAACGTTCTTTTGCTAAGCTTTTCCATGATCGTTTCACTGCTTTTTCCATCACACTGTGTACTAAAGCAGGACGCTGTAACTGATCACTTGTTCGACCACTACGTTCCAGCGCATAAATATAGCCAGCATACAGCGCTTCAATCATTTGTGCAGTCACCACACCCGGCAAGTCTGAACTGCGTACTGCTGTTGCTAAAGATAAACCTAAACGAATCAAATCATTGGCTGGATTACCAATCACTGTCTGATCCAAGTCCCTAATTTCAATGTCAATCTTCCCTTCAGCATTGGCAACAGGACCTAAGTTCCCAGTATGGCAATCGCCACAAATCCAAATTGCAGGACCTTGAGGAATGGAGCTAATTTCAGCTTGTTTGAGCCAATCATAATATTTAGAAGTATTGCCTCGTACATAAGCATGGATTGAACGTGCCATTTTTAAATTACGGCGTTCGGTTAACTCAGCATTACGATAACGCGGTTGTTTAATTGCGGTGTTTTGTTTTTTTGACATTGTCGATATTTTTAAGCATTCAATGATTTATTCTGGATGTTTTTAATCTGCTGCGTAATAGGCAATCTGTATATAAAATGTTGAATTTTCCTATTAATTTTTACATTTCCACAGCGAATAAAGCATCTGAAAGTATCATAAATGAGTAAAATATAAAGACTCCCTATCTGCGAAACGATATTGTGAATAGCGTTCATCAAATCTTTCAAAATATAAAATCAAATTCAACATTCATTTATTGCTTACAGATTTTGATTGTTTTCACAGGAACAACGCTGGGGCTTTATTTTCTTGGCTATCAGCAATTGATTGTTCCTTTGACGCTTGGAGCAATTGCAACAGCATTGACTGACTTTGATGATCGTCTCAGTATTCGTTTAAGAAATCTTGGATTGGTGTGCGTTCTATTTTTTAGCGTCAGCAGTATCTTAGATTTTTTACATCCCTATAAACTTTTATTCTTAATTTATTTATCCCTTTCCAGTGCCGCTTTTATATTAATGGGTGCATTGGGGCAACGCTATGCCACCATTTCTTTTGGTACTGTGTTACTTTCAATTTATACCATGTTTGGCTTAGGTGAATATTCTGAGTGGTATCAACAGCCGAGTTACTTTGTCATGGGGGCGCTCTGGTATGGTCTGACTTCGATTATTTTTTATCTACTTAAACCAACGCAAGCTGTACAGGACAATTTATCAAACAGTTTCAATAATCTTTGCGATTTACTCATGGCAAAAGCTAAACTGTTCGACCCTGATAATAAAGACAATGTTGAACAACTTTTATATGATCTTTCATTAAAAAATAGTGTTGTGGTACACAGCTTAAATACCACCAAAGCATCATTACTGACTCGTTTGAAAGCCTCACGCGCCAATAAAAATACCATTTATTGGCTGAATTTATATTTTCTCGCCCAAGATATCCATGAACAAGCCACATCCAATTATCTACATTATGAAAGGATCCAACAGAACTTTAGCCGTACCGATTTAATTTATCGAATTCAAAAGAATGTACGTTTACAAGCACAGCATTGTCAAAAGCTCGCTGAGTCTATTTTAAAACGTCATACTTTTACAGTTCATGCAGACCATAGTACGGTCTTAGCACATTTAGAAAGTTCCATGCATGATTGGATTCAACAAAATCCACATAATTTAGAAGTAAAAAACTTAGTTTTGGTTTTAAGAAATTTAAAAAATGTTCAAGACCAGTTCACCAACCTCAGTATTGAACAGGTCAATTATCAACAAAGCTACAGTCAACACCGGGATAATTTAAATTTATTGGATGACGATATCCACGGCATACAAGATCTTTGGCTCAAGATCAAACAACATTTAACCCCAAAGTCAGCCCTGTTTCGTCATGCTGTCCGGATTGGTTTTGTGTTCGCTGTGGGCTATGCCATGTCTTTATTGCCTTTTGCCAAAAATGGTTACTGGATTTTATTGACCAGCTTATTTGTCTGCCAAATCAGCTACTTTGCCACTAAAAGCCGTTTAAAAATGCGAACCTTGGGCACTGTTTTAGGTGTCATTTTAGGAATTCCAATCTTATATTTTGTACCCAGTATTGAAGGTCAGTTGGTACTTACCATTATTTTTGGGGTGTATTTTTTCTATTTGCGTTCCAAAAAATATGCCATGGCGACATTAATGGCAACCCTGATGGTCTTGTTGATTTTTAATCTTAAAGGTGCAGGCTATGCCATCATTTTACCGCGCATCATAGATACACTTTTAGGCTGTTTAATCGCATGGTTTGCTGTCAGCTTTATTTGGCCAGATTGGAATTTCCGAAATATTTCCAACAATATTCTAAAGAGCAGTAAAGCAAGCCTAGATTATTTCGATGCTGTGGTAGAACAATATCAACAAGGACGCACAAACAGTATTGATTATCGTAAAGCCCGTCGTGCAGCCCACAATGCGCAAATTGAATTATCCACCATGATTTCCAGCCTTAGTGCCGAACCCAATCCCAATCAAGATTTAATTCATCATGCATTTAGGTACTTGGTCTATAGTCATAGTCAACTCAGTTATGTATCTGCTCTCGGCAGCCATCGTGAACAGGTACATGATCAACAAATTTTAGATTTAATGCTTTGGTGTAAACACACCTTGAATGAGGCTTTACTCAATCAAGCCCCTTTAAATGAGGCTGCGATTGACCAGAAATTGGCAGAAATACAAACTTTAAGTGATCAAGACAATTTATCAGATGGTTTACTATTAGCCTTAAAACAAATCAGTTTATTATTGGAAACCTTACCTGAGTTGTTAAGACTTAAAACAACTTTACTTGGATTAGAAATTAAATAGAAATGACGACATGATTTGAGAGGGTTCAAATGAAACTTAAACAGCATTTACAATTATTCGTCGCTTTATTCACGCTAGGTGCCATGACATCTAGTTATGCAGATACTCAATTTAATCAAAACTTAGAGCAATTTTTAGAATGTAAGAAAACGCTCAGTGATTATTATGGTCTAGGTTTTGAGTTTGAAGACAATCTAAAAAAGAATGGTTGGATCAAACAAGGGGAAGATTACTCATATGTGAGTAAAGAACCCATCAAAGTCTTTGGTCAAACAAGCCATGAAATTAGTTTGGTTGCTGGTGGCATGTTGGCTGTATTTAAAAATGCCAATACCAAAGAACTTGCTGAAAAATTTAAAATTTCTCAAAATCGATTTTTTAAAGATATGCCGTATTTTTCAGGCGAAAAAATTGTAAAAACTGATCCTGCGACCAAAGACGCTGAAAAGTCTGTTCGAAAACTGACCCTTGCTGAATCCAATCCTGTTATCAATGAAGGAGAAAATAAAACTTATCTGGGTTGCGTTTATATCTCCGAGTTTGAACAACAGCAACAAGAAGCTGCACTTGAAGCCGCACAGTAATCAACAAACATCGAAATCGAGAATGATGAAAGATTTAATGCAATGCCAATTCTGCATACTTCTCAATAAATCATAAAAAACTGATGTGTAATAATGACTTTCGATTGTGATATTTTAACAACATGATCGAGGTCATTTTTTACACTGAATAACATCACTTAATGGAACTGATGAGAGTGATAAATATATTCAACTTTTGAACACAATTCGGTTAGACTCAAGATTCATTCTCATTTGACTAAGTGACCATGAATATCAAAACTTTACGTCTTGTTGGTTTTCTTGAAGGGATTTCCTTTCTTCTCCTGCTGTTTATTGCAATGCCGCTCAAATATATTTGGGATAACCCAATCTATGTGAAATACGTTGGTATGGGACACGGCTTACTCTTTATTGCCTTTCTTGCCGTTCTATTCATTGTTTGTCAAAAGCAAAAATGGTCACTCAAAATGTTTATTTTAGGCTTAATCGCTTCAATTTTACCTTTTGGACCCTTTGTCTTTGATCATAAATTAAAGCAAGCGCAATCTTCTTAATCTCCATTGAGCACAGTTTTAAAGCTCCCTTTCCTTTTGGAGAGGGAGCTTTTTGAATTTTAAAAAATACCGTCTGCCTGACGTTGTTTCATAATTGCTTTTAATAACCCACGTGGAATTGTGAACCATAACGCAATCAATGCAAAACATGACAAAGCATACGCCCAGAGATGGAAGTGCTCGTACAAAATTCGTATCAGTTCAATGACAAAGAAAAAGGTAAACATCATCAAGACTGAAACAGCAGCGGCAACTGTACCTTTAGAAACCTCTGAAGACATCAAGGCAAAACGATACAGCACGGAGAAACTGATCCCTTCACCAAAACTGACTAAAGTCATGCCCAAAATGACGCAATATAAAAAATATTCGCGCCAGATCACACCTGCGAACACAATCACAGTGCCCAAAAGCATCAATGGCAAGCCAATTAACACTGTTTTTCCAAGCGCCAAACGATCAATCACTCGAATCAGCACAATATTACCTAAGATCAGCCCGCCCAATACAGGAAACTGCGCTAATCCATATTGCAGACTCGTCAGCCCTAGTTCTTCAACCAACATCACTGGGGACAGAGCAATCCACAGCATTAAAGGCATCGCCACCATAGGCAGACCTAAAGTCATTCCCATAAAGGTCTTATTCTTAAAGACTTTCTTATAGTCATCCCAAATATAACTCAAGGGTTGTTTTGGAATACTGATACGACGCGCTGGCATTTTAGCCTTCAAGCCAAACCAACTCAGAAAGGCTAAAAATGCAATGCCAATAAAGCCCCAATGCCACGATACATGATCAATCAGGAAAGCACCTACGACAGGTCCAATTAACGGCGCCAGTAGAGAAATGTTAGCCATGAGTGCCATGACTTTAATTGCATCACGTTCTTCAAAAGTTTCCTGAATTGCAGCATAACCGACCGCTGCAATCACGGATAAACCAAAGCCTTGTAAAAATCTCAAAGCGAGAAAACTTTCAATATGATGAGTCAGTAAGATCAATAAGCAGGTGATAACAAAGAATGCCACACCAGCCAATAAGACTTTTTTTCGTCCTAATCGGTCAGATAATGGCCCCAATAAGCCTGCGACACATGCACCACCAAGCAGATAAAAGGACATCGACGACGGTGCCCATGCACTACTTACGCCAAATTCCTTGGTAATCGCGAGCATAGCAGGCTGAACCAAATCATTTCCGATATACACTGAAAACTCAAAAAGCACCAACGCCAATGGAAACATGAGCGTAGCGCGACTCAAACTTGCAGTGTGTTCTTGTTGCACTGAATTTTGCATTGTTTTCTACATATCATTATAGGCTTGCTGGAGTGACACTATTTTTCTAAAGATAAGCGTCATCCCAATGACAAGCACTGAAATTTAAATATTAAGTTGTGGAATTTACGTTGAATAAGGGGTCAACACCGCATTCACAAGGTGTCTAATTCAATAGGTAAAAAAGTAATGCTTGCAGCAAATTTGTGAGATTTATAACTGAACCCTACTATAAAAAAGTTTATAGAAAGTACACACAGGGTTGAGTTTTTGTAGTGTAACACAGACATTTTTCGAGAGGAAGTTGAACATTTAATATTCTTAGGCTACTCTAAATGTCACATAAATCTATATGAATAAATTAAATGAAAAATAAAAATCCAGTTTCATTGATCATCATCGGCATTATTTTACTTCTGGTCGGTGGTGGGCTTTATTTTATGAGTTCAGGATCCCATATCAGTGCTTCTGATCAAGCCAGATGTGAAGAATTAGTGCAAAAAAAATATGGTGAAAACTCTGGCTCAATTATCTCAAGCTGTAAAACGGATACAGGTTTTGTTGCCATGATGGACGCTCAAGCCAATGCGACAGGCTCAGCAGAAGATACAGCGAAAGCAATTAGCTCAGCCAATCAAAAAGAACTTGGTTTAGGTATATTCGGCAAATTCCTGATGGGTCTATGTGTGGGAATTGGAATTGCATTGCTGATCAAAGGTCTGATTGGTTTAAAAAATAAACCACAAACAGGCATTTAACACTTTACAGTAAATTATACGTTGAGCTTGCTGTCATTGATCATCTAACACTTTAAACTTGATGAATGTACCATTTTTAATATCATCATATGCTTCAAGAATTTGATCATAGCTGTTCATTACAAATGGACCATGACCATTGATCGGCTCTTGAAGTGGTTTGCCTGTCAGCAACAATAACTTGCAATGCTGTAAAGCGGTGATCTCAATATCCTGCCCTAAACTCGACATCACAGCCAAGCCTTGTTCTTCGAGAATTTCATCTTCAGGCTGAAATTGAACTTTACCAGTTCTTAAATAAATCATAGTGGTGTCGCCAATATTCGCAGGTAGAACCACACGATGCCCTGGCTGGACTTCGATGTCTAAAACTTGGAGCGGCGAATGCGTTTTGGCTGGTCCTTGGGCATTTCCATAATGCCCAGCAATGACCCTGACTGTTCCTGCGGAATGTCTAAGTTCAATCACTGGAATATCCGCTTTGCGCAGACTTTGATAACGGGGTGGATTCATTTTATCTTTGGCAGGCAAATTCACCCACAACTGTACCATTTCAAAATATCCCCCTGTTTTTGAGAATGCCTCACTAAACACTTCTTTATGTTGGACTCCTGAAGCAGCCGTCATCCATTGCACATCGCCTGCAGAAACGATCCCTCCGCCACCCGACGAATCTCGATGTTCAAGTTCTCCAGCAAAAATCAGCGTGACGGTTTCAAAACCTCGATGTGGATGTTCACTCACGCCTTTGTGTAAATTGGTCGGTTTTAAAACTCCAGGTCCCAAGTGATCAAGTAACAGAAAGGGAGAGACGGTATTGCCTAATTCATAGTATGAAAATACAGAAAGTACAGGATAAAAATCCCCTATCGCAAAGCGCGTATCATTACGATGAATAAAGGCAAGGGTTTTCATACTGTCGATCTTCTCTAATTGGTAAACGCATTAACCGTAAAAATGCTGTTTTAAATTGAAGCTATATGCTGTGAGATATTGCTTTAATTTTTCAATATCATTGGTCGGTTCAATTGCCCTTAAATTTAAAGCTTGAATCTTATCTTCCAATAATTTTAAGATCTGCGCTTGTTCAATCACCGGTAATTGCGCTTTTTCTTTTTGTTGCTTTTTGATTTCTAAATAATCCTCTGCCCAATGACGGAGTGGATCATTGGCATCAATTTGATCGAACAACTGCGTGATCTGGAGTTCAGGCATAATCTGTTGTGTTGCCAACTCTGCGGACATCAAACCACGAATCGAATAAAACACTTTTTTATAAGTAAAATTATCTGCCGTTTGCATGACTTGCATACCGCCTTTCGCTAGCGATAAGTAATGATAATACAGCGCTTTATAGTCTATTCGTTCCAGCAAACCTGCTCTAAAGCTTTCCCACTCAGGAAATTGATTAAAATAGACAATATGCGCTCGTACCCATTCAAGTACTGTAGGATTACTCTTTGCCAAAAGTCCAAACATCTTATTTAAATCAAATGAAACAAAGTCAAAATCCCCCTCCATGATTTCGATTAAGTCACGATGTTGACGATAATCATAATATTGAGCTTTAGAAGGTAAATGGAAACCACGCACATCATAGTCGCTGTCTGGACTTGCCATGCCCCATAATCGACTACCACTTTCGATATAAAATAGTGGATGTTCATCTCGATTTTGGAATAAGTTTTGAATTTCTTGTTGGATGTTCATTATGTTCACATTTTTGGTAATCTATAAGTTTTATATCATTAATTTCAATGAATTTTGAATTTTCTTTAGTTTTTGAATACCTATTTTTATCGAATTGATTAAGCATGCTGAAGCCTGATTAAACTGAAACTATCACTCAGACAAGGGAGCAAAAATTCACTCTCGTTAATTGATTCTATTGATATTCTAAAAACGCATCATATCTGGTGCGTTCTCAAGCAAATGTCTTATCCATTCTTCAATAAAACATATGAATAGCGAAAAACAGCTATCCTTTGGACACCAATTTTGGATTTCTTAATAAATTTTCATGACGCTCTAAAGCCAATTCTATGAGTTGAGTAATTAATTCAGAATAAGTGATCCCACTTGCTTCCCAAAGCTTTGGATACATACTGTTATTGGTAAACCCTGGCAAAGTATTTACTTCATTCAGAAAAATATCACCATTTTCAGTCAAGAAAAAATCGACACGTGCAAGTCCAAAACAACCCAGAACTTTAAAAGCTTTAATCGAAATCTCACGGATCTTATTACTTTGCTCATTTGAAATTGGAGCAGGAATCACGACTGCAGAAGATTGATTATCTATATATTTTGCTTCATAAGAATAAAAACTAGACTTTACAACTACCTCACCGCAAACACTGGCTCTTGGATAATAATTTCCCAAAACCCCGCACTCAATTTCACGACCTTTGATAAATTTTTCGATCAATACTTTGCTGTCATATTGAAATGCATTTTCTAAAGCAGCAATAAATTCCTGTTCATTTTCAACTTTACTCACCCCGACGGAAGAACCTTGATTTGCAGGTTTTACGAATACAGGAAGACCTAAAGTAGTTTGAACCTCATCGAAACTTACCTCATTTAGGTCATAAGCATGAATCGTTAGAAATGGTGCAACAGCAATACCAGAACCTTGTAATAAACGCTTGGTAACATCTTTATCCATACAAATTGCAGAACTTAAAACATCTGAGCCCACAAATGGTAGATCTAAAATTTTAAGCATGCCTTGTAATGCACCATCTTCACCTAAGGTCCCATGAATAATTGGAAAAATAACATCAAGGGGCGCTAATCCTTGTGCATTTTCAATTTCAAAAATTTGAGGTGGCTTAGACTGTAAATGATCTTGCTGTTCACGTGCGGCAAGAGAAATTAATTTAGGATCGTGACCATATTCTAAATAATGTGTAGCATCTAAAATACGCCAAGTGCCATCTTGATCTATCCCAATCAAACTAAGATCAAACTTTTGCCGATCTATTGCATCCACGATGTTTTGTGCTGACTGTAGTGACACGCGATGCTCTGATGATTTTCCACCAAAAATTATTCCAACTCTCGTTTTTGCCATTTTGTTGTTCTCTATTTTTAATTTTTCAAAACTATAATTCCTGGTAAATCATTGATTAAGGACATTTTGCCTTTTGGAATGTCTTGGTATTTTTACCACGTAAACACTGATATTCCTTTTGTACGTCTATGCGTTTCCACTGACCATCTACATTTTTAAAGCTATATACCGTACGAATTGAACGAACTGAATCATCCATCAAACCCGTTTCAGTCAATTTCACCTCAGCGACTGTTGGCGATTCAACACGGTTAAAATATTGACGTAATTCAACAGTCGCTAAATCTTTGCGCAGATCAGGACGCTCATTTAAAACTTGGCTCAATGGCGTTTCAGAACCACCCACTTTATTGATTAAATTTTGTGTTGTTGCACAACCCGACAGAGTCACTAAACAAAATACTGAAATTAAACTCAAACGGTTCATTCTGGTTATCCTTAAAACTCAAAGCATCGCTTTATAATGCTATGCACATTCAACTTACACTATTTAAAAACTGTGACTTTATGACTCATCTGCAATATGAGCAATATCGAGAGCAATGACTTGTTGATCTTGATCATCAAACATCAATGCTTGATCACCTAAATCCAGCATATAGAAATGCCCTTGTTCCGTTAGAAAATGCCAAGCGACAATCTCTTGTCCATTATATTGATGCGATGGATCACCGATAGTAATACGATCCAGCTCTTGACCAAGCTGCTGACACAATTCTTCAATAATTTTAAAATAACGGGGTTGATTTTCAGCTGCCTGTTGTTTCCGCTGTTCCAGATTTGGAATCTTCGCTGAAACTTGTTCAATAACCGTCAATATTTCATCTTCATCCACTGCTCGTAACTTTGGATGCTGTCTTAACCATTGGCTATTGATTTCAATCAGATCTTCACTTTCATTCAATGCAAAGAATTTATCATCAAAGCTATTGAGTACATCACGTTGCTGGTTCTCACCAAAATATTCACCCTCTAAAAACTGTTCAAATTGCTCATCAGAAAATTGTTCAATCAAATTAGCGCTTTGTTCAAATAAAGCTAAATGTTGAGTGGCATTCATGGCTTTTAAACCATCACGAACATGCTTCACCATAAATGCATCCCACCCCGTGTTATACACAAATTGAGAGAATCCACCGTTATTGACTTGGGCGAGATAATAATCCACAAAATAGCTATATAGCGCTTCAGCTGACACTTCATCGTATTCGATATAGTGTTCAAATAATCCATTTAATGTATCGATATTGGACATAATCACATCATAATGATCATCACTTTCTAAACTTTGTTTAGAAATTAAAATATTATCAATCAGCATCATTTTCAGTTTCTTATCAATGTTTAAGCGCTACAAACATAACAAATTTTTAACGACAAATAACCACAACACTGTAAATTTATTTTTATTTTTGTGTGTCCATAAAAAACGCTCCCTGAGGAGCGTTTTTGGTTCAAACTTTTAAAGATCAAAGAGTTTACCCGGGTTCATAATCCCATTTGGATCAAATACTTTCTTTAAAGCCTTCATGTATTCAATTTCTTCAGCAGTACGGGTGTAATCAAGATAAGGCTTTTTGGTCATGCCCACACCATGCTCAGCAGAAATCGAACCATCATATTTCTTCACTGTTTCAAACACATATTTATTGACTACCTGACACTTTGCAAAGAATTCATCTTTCGACAAATTTGCAGGTTTTAAAATATTTAAATGCAGGTTGCCGTCACCAATGTGCCCGAACCAGCAAATTTCAAAGTCTGGATAATTCTCTGCAACAATCGTATCTATTTCCTTAATAAACGCAGGAACATGCGTAATCAGTACAGAAATATCATTTTTATAAGGGGTAAATGGTGCAATCGTTTCTGAAATGTCTTCACGTAAGCGCCATAAGCTTTGCACTTGTTCGAGACTTTGGCTCATCACGCCATCAAGTACCCAACCTTGTTCCATACAGTGTTCAAAAATTTCCATCGCCGCATCCATAATCGGTTCATACGGCGCTTCAAACTCAAGCAAAACATAGAATGGACATTCAGTTTCAAATGGACGTTGAACATGACCACGGTCTAATACCTTTTGCATCGCAAGTTCACCAAAGAACTCAAATGCTGTGAGGTCAATTTTATTTTGAAAAGCATGTAATACTGGCATGATCGCATCAAAATCAGGTACACCCAGTACCATCACTTGTAAGTCATGTGGTTGACGTTCAAGTTTAATTTCAGCTTCAGTCACTAGACCTAAAGTACCTTCACCACCAATGAATAAGTGCTGCATTGCATAACCTGTAGCATTTTTGATCATGCCTTTGTTTAAACGCAATACATCGCCTTTTCCTGTCACGACTGTCAGACCAAGCACCCAGTTACGTGTCATACCATACTTGATGACTTTAATCCCACCTGCATTGGTTCCAATATTTCCACCCAGTTGAGACGAACCTGCAGAAGCAAAATCAACGGGATAATACATACCCTGTTCTTCAGCATAATTCTGCAATTGCTCAGTCACGACACCAGCTTGGATACGCACCATACGATCAGCAGGATAAAACTCTAAAATCTGGTTCATTTTGTCGAAGCTCACGACAATTTCACCATTCGCTGCAACAGCACCAGCCGATAATCCAGTACGCCCACCAGAGGGTGTGATCGCAACATTAAATTGATTGGCCAATTGAACAATGGCTTGCACCTGCTCCGTACTAGAAGGAAAAACGATAATCGAAGGTTTTGGATCGAAATGCTTAGTATGATCTTTACCCCAATTTTCTAAACTGTCCGCATCGGTTTTAATTCGGTTTTCACCGACAATTTGCGTCAATTGGGTCAATAATTCTGGTGCTATCGTTACTGGAGCATTCATCGTTTTGCGGACCTAGCAAGAAGTAAATAAAAGGCGTCGTGTACAACATTTGAGATTTTAAATCAGTCAGTGAAAATTTTTCAGCATATTTTTTAGCCTAAATCTTCAATCTCACCGATTTCAGCACTATTTTACCCAGATGACTGCTCAGGATAAAGTACAGATTTGATTCACATTATCCACACTTTGTATATAAAGCCATCAGCAAGCATGATAAAAATCAATGCATTAGCATTTCATTTGATTTTTGAATAATGCTTATCAGAAATCGTAGATAAAATATCCACTGTAGTGTCACAATCAAAATATCTATAGAACAAGGTCTATGGTATCATATTGCGACTAAATTTGGCCTTTGTAGCGGAGCCGTAATGAGCCAACATCTTTCACTACCTAAAGATAAAATTCGTTTCTTGTTGTTAGAAGGCGTTCACCAAAACGCGATCGACACATTAAATGCTGCTGGATATACCAATATCGATTACCGTAAAACTGCGCTTGAGGGTGAAGCGTTGAAAGAAGCGGTGAAAGATGCTCACTTCATTGGTATTCGTTCCCGTACACAATTAACTGAAGAAATCTTTGAAGCTGCGAATAAATTGATCGCAGTGGGTTGTTTCTGTATCGGAACAAACCAAGTGAATTTAAATGCAGCCATGATTCGTGGTATTCCTGTATTTAACGCACCATATTCAAATACTCGTTCAGTTGCAGAACTTGTTCTTGCAGAATCGATTCTTTTACTTCGCGGTGTACCTGCTAAATCTGCATCTACACACCGTGGTGGTTGGAACAAGTCAGCTGTCGGCTCGTTTGAAACACGTGGAAAAACTTTAGGTATCGTGGGTTACGGCTCAATTGGTTCACAACTTTCAGTTTTGGCTGAAAGCATGGGTATGCATGTGATTTATTATGATGCTGTGACCAAGCTTCCTATGGGTAATGCACGCCAAGTTGGTTCTTTAGATGAATTACTTGCCAATGCTGATGTGGTTACTTTACATGTTCCAGATGTTCCTTCAACACGTAATTTCTTTGCAAAAGATCAATTTGCAAAAATGAAAGAAGGTTCAATCTTCCTCAATGCAGCACGTGGTACATGTGTTGTTATTGAAGATTTAGCGGATGCGATCAAATCTGGTCATATTGCTGGTGCAGCAGTAGATGTATTCCCGAAAGAGCCGAAAGCCAATGGTGAAGAATTTGTTTCTCCTCTTCGTGGCTTAGACAATGTGATCCTTACACCACACGTTGGTGGATCAACGATGGAAGCTCAAGCCAATATCGGTTTAGAAGTTGCAGAGAAATTTGTTGCTTACTCAGATAAAGGTATGACTTTATCTGCTGTAAACTTCCCTGAAATTGCTCTTCCATTGACTGAAGGGAAACACCGTTTACTGCATATTCATAAAAACGTACCGGGTGTTCTTTCTAAGATCAACAACCTGTTCGCTGAACATGGAATCAACATTTCTGGTCAGTCTTTAATGACTAAAGGTGACGTTGGTTACTTGGTAATGGATGTAGACGCAACTGCATCTCAAGAAGCGCTTGATACTCTTCATGAAGTTGAAGGTACAATCCGCGTTCGCGTATTGTTCTAAGGCTATTAAGCTTGAAAAACCACAGGAACATTCCTGTGGTTTTTTTATTGGTCATTACTTCAGATCAAATGTACAATCATCTCTAAGACTGCACTTCGTTAAAAATTCAAATTCTTAATACATATCATCCTTATTCTAAGTATTTCATAGCATGCTCAATTTAAAAAATGCACCACATCTACAAGCGATCGCTTTACTGTTTTTTGCCATGATCAGTGTGCAAAGTAGCGGTGCTCTTGCCAAAACACTGTTTGAACAATTTCCAGTATTGACGATTTCTGCGATGCGTCTGCTTTTAGGTGGATTGATTCTAGCTGTCATTTTTAAAATCTGGCAGGTCAATTTAAAGCAAGTCAAATGGTCATCTATTATCAGTTACGGTTTGGCACTTGCTGGAATGAATGCTTTATTTTATCTGTCTATTCACCGTATTCCGTTGGGCATTGCTGTCGCTTTTGAATTTATCGGTCCACTGAGTGTTGCACTTTTCCATGCGCGTCGAAAATTTGATTTTATTTGGGTCGGGCTTGCAATTCTCGGCTTAGTTTTATTGTTTCCTTTTGACCAAGCACAACATCACCTTGATCCTGTTGGAATTGCTTTTGCCTTAGCTGCTGGTGCATGTTGGGCTGTTTATATTGTTGCTGGGCAACGTCCCTCTGGTGTTTCGGGAAATCACACCGTATGTTTGGGCATGTTTGTGGGAACACTGTGTTTACTACCGATTGCCTTGTTCTCAGGGATGCCGATTGAAATTTTTCAGCCATCGAATTTAGTCTATTTTATTACATTGGCTATTTTGGCAAGTGCTTTGCCGTTCTCTTTGGAAATGATTGCTTTAAGAAATTTATCCGCTTTAAGTTTTGGGACACTGATGAGTCTTGAGCCTGCAATTGCAGCATTCTCTGGGTTTATTTTCTTAGGTGAACAATTGTTATGGACACAATGGTTAGCTTTAGCCACCATTATCAGTGCTTCAATTGGCTGTACAGTGACTGCCCAAAAAAGAAAGCAAATCTAAAAAACCACCTCGAAAGGTGGTTTTAATGAGTTTTATTTAAAAACTACCAGTCAGGTGCACCCATCAATAGTTTGATCATGGCATCCTGATCAGGCTCAGATTCAAAACCAATTCGCTCAACCCATTCTTGCCCATTGTCTTGTATCAATGCATAAATACTTAAATAAGCAATAGGACCTTTTCCACTTGCAAGAAAACCTGAATATTGATTTGGTAGTTGAATTTGTACTGGTTTTCCATAAATAGCATTAAACGTTAAGGTTTCCTCCTCTACACCATCTAAGCCATATACCGTAATTTCTATATTGCAAGACTTTCCAATTAATTCAGGCATAACTTCCCAATTGCCATTAGGTTCAATGGGTCCATTTGAAGAATCAATCAAACTGGTACAAACGGCAGGGAAAGTTAAACCTTTACTACTGCTGTAAACAACTTCACGATCAGTCAAAACAATATTCACATTACCATTCAAACCTGAAACTTGTTTACCTTTGTAACGTACCCATTGATTGGTTTCAAAAATTAAAGCGCTTTGTGCTGACCAGTCCAACTGTCCATCTGAATCGTTTATACCTGTGATCAAGCGTCCGCCATCTTGCGCTACAGAAAAGTCAAACTTCTCATTTATTTTTCCAGAGCAGGACAGTGCTGTGCCATTAGGAAGCTCACATTTTATAAAATGATCCGTCGTCGGTTTTCCGAGATCAATGATCACATTACCTGCGGTTGTTGAAGTTTTTTCTCCCAACAACGTACCTGTGAGGTCTTTGGCTGACCAATAAATTGTACCGCTTGAAGGCATATTCACTACGGTTAAGCCTTCTTTAGCAACACTATTTGATTTGGTTAAAGCAGAACCATCATTTAGGGTGATTTTTGCCGTGACATAACATGGAATCGCCTCTCCACTAGATTGACACTGGACAAAGACTGAACCCGCATTTTCAAATTTTAAATCCCAGTTCCATGTCGAAAAATGACGCACTGTCGCATGTACAGCAAGACCTGTAGCAGATTGATTTGATGTAATGACTTGACCTTTACCTTCCTCAATCCACAATCCACTGCTTTCGTCGAAATACCACATAGGAATTTCAGTTCCAGCTTTCATTTCTTGGTTATTGAGACTTTTTACAGGTAAATTCATTTGAATATCTGCTGTTTTCCCATTGGCAAGTTGTAGTTGCTGACCATTGGCATCTTTAAATGTTGCGGTAATCATCCCTGCGCTAATCAGGTCAACAATGTTACCTTGAGCATCTTTTGCCACGCCATTGGCAGGCATCGCATTTAGATCAGCATTGGTGATATCCCAAGGTGTAAATTCGACATTTACTGCACCCGTTGCCAACTCACCATTATTTTTTACAAAAGCGTTTGCAGGAATCGTAATGGTTGCACCCAAATTTTGAGATTGAATCACTTGAGCCATAGAAATTTCAGATACAGGGACAACCTGTTTGATCGCCAATAAATTTACAGATAGTGCTTTTAAATTTGCCACCTCATACACGATGGACTGACCAATAAAACCGGCTTTTTCAAACTGAGCGACCACTGTTTTTGTCGCTTGAGGCAGTATAAGGTTCAAACTTGCACGACCATTTTGATCCGTTTTTATACGCTGCCCTAGTATGGTAACATCTGCATCAGGAATGGATGTGCCATTAACAGTTTGAACCAGAATTGCAACTTGTTTATTGGTTGTGATTGCACCCTGTTTTACTTTTATTTTTTGTGTGGTGGAGCTGGTTTGTCCCGCAAGATCGGTGACATTCAATGTCACTGTATATTGCCCCACTTGCGTATAAGTATGTTCAACTGTGGCACCCGTTCCCTGAGTACCATCACCAAAATTCCAAGCATACGTGCGGATTGCATTGCCTTCTTTTGCTTTATATACCGTACTTTTCGTCGCATCAAATTTGACAATTTCGCCTGTACTTGGTGCAACAGGACTATATTCAAATTTAGCGGTCGGCTTACATGCAACCAAAAATAGACCAATGAATGCCAAAAGTACCCATTTTATATAGTTTTTCATTTTAATCGCCTTTTTTACTAATTTTGTGACACACTTAACAAAATTAAGTTTAGTATGTATTTATTTTTCGATATAGGCATTTTATTTCAAAAATTTGATGCTATTTTTCTTATGATGTACCTAACTTATTCAACAAAATAACAATAAATTTCAATCAATAGAGTCATAAAGTGTAATGAGATGATTAATATTACGAGTGATTCTAAAATGAAGTTGATTTAAAACAACATAGAATTTTATTGGATTAAGATTTGATTACACGTTGCTGTTTTTCTATAGGAAGCTGGCAATCTATTTCAACAAGTGTTAATTCACGCCCAAAACAAGCACCCGTATCGAGAAAATAGCAATTGTGCTTCTTTGTCACATAATCAACCACAGTATGCCCCAGAAAAACCTGCTCAACCCCTTTAACATTCGAATAACGCATAAAGCGTTTATTTTTAATTCGTCCTCTCCCCCAAAGTGCCAACTCTCTACTTTTCGCTTTTGTCGATAATTTAAAAGCTTCCCAATCATTAAGATCAATATCTGCATGCACAAAACCATATTTTTTGTTTTGATATATGACTTCTAAAAGTACAGGTAATGTTTCCAGCTTCTCAATCACTTGTTTTTGTTGTTGCAAACTTAAAGCATAAAACCATTCACCCCCATGTTGGGCGTGCAGATTTTTCATCAGGGGATCGACATGGGATAAAATGCACATTTCCTCATGATTGCCGAGGATGCTTTTAAACCACGGCTCATCAATTAAATTCAAACATTTCAGACTCTCAGGACCTCGATCAACAAGATCACCTACAGCAATTAGCACATCAGTTTGAAAATCAAAGCGCACATCTGCCAATTTTTGCATCAATGCATCATAGTGACCATGAATATCCCCCACCACAAATAAGCGACCTGTATGGTGAATATATGTCTCTACATGTGCAAAAATGCGATGTGATAAATCATTCATCTGCTGAACTTTGATTTAGAACTCAATAGATGCCGCTTCAATATGCTGATTTTCTTTTGCTAAATCTAGATATTTACTGGCTGTTTTCTTATTTTTTCGTACACCGATTCCATCTTTATAAATTTTAAACAGTTCGAAATAAGAATCTATATCACCATGATCCGCTGCCTGTTTAAATAAATCTGCACTTAGACTCAAATCAACATCAACACATTTACCCTCTCGATACATTTGTCCGAGTAGAAAAAATGCACGTGGTACTTGGAGTTCTTTTGCCTTATTTAACCAATCTAGTGCTCCTTGAGCATTGTCTTGACGCTGTTCAAAAATCGACATACACAGCATCGCCTGAATATGCCCTTTATCTGCCGCAGCATTTAATAAGGGTAAGTGATGTTCATGTTCCAAAGGCAATAACATAGACAGTTCAAATTGTGCATCCGGATGATTTTGCATTGCTGCTCTTTCTAACCAAGAAACACCTTGATCCAGATTTTTTTCAGTACCTAAACCATAACGTAAACATTGGGCTAGCGAATATTGTGCGGGTACATGCCCGGCAACTGCTGCATGTGATAATAATTCAACAGCCAGTGTGGCATATTCTTGGTGTTTTTGTTCAGTCTTGGCATTTTCAGCGTTTTTCAGCAAGTTTACTGCGGCTAAGTAAGCCGACTCAATATGTCCATTTTTCGCAGCTTTGAGTAAAAACTCTTGAGCAAGCGTGGCATCACCTTGACCACGTTGTTGCTCAACTAAAGCACGAACATAACAACCAAAAGGATCATTGTGTTGTTGAGCAATTTCAGCATATTTGAAAGCAGCATCTAGATTGTGCTGCGTGAAATAACTAAATGCCAATAAGGCACAGGCAAAATGATCTTTTTCAGCAATTTTGAGTAATTCATTTTGTACTTTGATCGGGTCAAATCCAGAAAACTCGACACAAAACTTCAAGCTATTTTGATGCTGGTTTTTTAAATAATTGTCTAAAAGCAATTGGTAAGCAGTTTGCGGATCTTGTGCAAGTTGTTGTTGTGCATAGACAAAAATTGCATCTGGATGGTTCAATTGGACAGCTTGTTGCAAGTGCATCAATGCTTGTGCCTGAGTCAACTGATCGCTTGCATGGTTCAATCCAAGATAAGCGAGCTCTAAATGTGCTAAACCATGATTAAGCTTTGCGGCATGTTGAAAAAAAAGAATGGCGGAAGGAATACTTTGGTTTAAATAACGTCCCAAGACATGCCACTGACCTAACAAGGTACTTGCGGGCGCAAAGTCTTGATTCGATGCATTGACCAACAAATCCACACGTGCCTGAGCCTCTTGTTCAGTTTGGGCAAAGCCTTGTTGTTCTAATTTGAGGACTTCGATATACCAAGCTTCTGCTTGTGAATGTTGCGCCCCATTTAAGGCTATATTTTCAGTATTGTTCGTATGTTCTGACATCTTTTATTCCTAACACATGTGCCATTGCAAGTATAATCTTTCACATCTTACAGAGGAGTACCCATAATCTCAAAGCAAAATATTAAATGAATATTCATATATTTACGAAATACCAAAATAAATTTAAGAAAGTGTTAAAATCTATCCAATTCTTTTTTACACCATAAACATGCCAAACTCTCAACTCACTGCTGTGCTTTTCATGGTTTTATCTATGGTGGCTTATCAAATCAGTGCTTCATTTGCCAAACAGTTGTTTGAAGTTTTAGATCCCATTACGGTCGTGACTCTAAGGTTATGTTTTGCTTCCATTTTAATTATTTTGATGTTCCGTTCATGGAAAATTATCAAACGTTTACCTTATCTAAGATGGAAAGAACTTTTATATTATAGTGGTTCCGTATGTCTGATGAATGTATTGTTCTATGCATCTTTAGGCAAATTACCGCAAGGGATTGCTGTTGGACTCGAGTTTTTAGGTCCACTGACATTAGCACTACTCTCGATTAAACAAAAAAGTGATTATATTTGGGTATTCCTCGCCATCATAGGTATCGCCTTGATGGTGCCTTGGCATGATGCCAATGCGCATAACTTTTCTTATCTTGGTGCAGCATTTGCGCTTGGTGCGGGTATTTGCTGGGCAAGTTATATTTACTTTGGACAGAAAGTGGTTCGCCAAAATATAGGTATGCATGCGCTCAGTATTGCGATTGTTCTCTCGGCACTGGTGATGTTACCAATCAGCGCAGTACATGATTCACAGGCTTTATTACAAACTCAATATTGGGGTAAAGCCTTACTGATTGCGCTTTTGGCAACAGCAATCCCTTATGCTTTAGATCTACTGGCACTCAAACAACTCAGTAAAATGAGCTATGGTACCTTGTCCAGCTTATCCCCGGCTCTGGCAGCAATTGCTGGAATGGTTTTACTCAATGAACATATTACAACATGGCAAATTATTGCTTTAATTTGTATCATGACCGCGTCTGTAGGGGTAACCTTCCGTTCTGCACGAAATCCAGCAGCACTCAACAATGACTGATCTTTTTCAGTCATTGTTTTAAGCGTGCCCTATCCAATGTATGAAGATCTAGCGTCAAGCTAAGTCGAATTGATTTTAATCAAATCTTAGTGGTTACGATCAGGTGAATTGAGTAGGATCACCCAATCAAACGCATTATTTCTTTTGCTTTATATTTTTTATACTCTGACAAATATTTTTTCGCTAAGGTTATTTTCTGATTTTCATCTAAAATTTTCCCTGCTTTCATAAAAAAATTTTGCTCTTTCTGGTAGATGTGCCCTGCAACAGTATCTGATAACCTTTTTGCCAACACCAACCAACGTGAATGACTAAAATCAGTTTGTTCTAAAGAATCTAAGATCGCCTCCATTTCTTGATATTCAGCAAGCGCCAAACGTGTAATATTTAAACCTGAATCCGTCATCATTAACGGACTATAAAAATAACGATCCTCAGCAACTGCATGTGCAAATAGTTCATTTTTGAGTAAATTAAAAATTTTCCGTCGTTCAGGTGTATCACCTGATGTATGAATGAGCTGTTCAGACAAATCCTTCTGAATCCTGTGGCTTTCTCGTAAAGCCTCGAATATGTTCATCAAAATCCCTCTTTTTTTGATTCTACGTGAGCGCTGATTTCTTTTTTATTGAGTCGATAAATTTCGCTGAATAAGTCATCAATCATAAATAAAGCATCAAAAAAAAGCCCCACAAAATTTAAGAGTTTTTTGTATCAAAAAAACTTAAATTTTGTGGGGTGTTTTGAATATAAAACTTAAGCCATGAACATTTGATATCCCAAACGACAAATCAAGATACTGACTAAAATTAAAAATAAAATTCGAATAAAACCACTTCCATATTTCAACGCCATTTTCACGCCTACCAGTGAGCCACAAATATTGGCGACTGCCATCATTAAGCCCAATTGAAATAGCACATGCCCTGTGGGAATAAAGAAACTCAATGCTGCAAAATTGGTCATGAAATTGCCGATTTTCGAAAGTGCCGAAGCATGGAGAAAGTCAACTTTCAAATAACGAATAAAATAAAAAATAAAGAAACTGCCTGTGCCTGGTCCAAAAATTCCATCATAAAAACCAATCAATAAACCACCGATACCTGCGATCAACAGCATTTTATGGGTGACTTCCTGTTGAAAATGTACTTGCCCAAACTGTTTTTTAAAAAACGTATAGATTGCGATGACAATCAACATAAACAAGACAAAGGGACGTAAAATTTCCTGTGGAATTAAAGAGACACAAGCAGCACCACCAAATGAACTGATGAAAGCTGTGATCCCGATAACCGCAAGCAATTTCCATTCAATTTTGACTTGTTTTAAATAAGAAAATGCTGCGGATGCAGTTCCACAAATGGATGCAAGCTTGTTAGTACCAAAAACCGTAGCCGTCGGATAATGAGGCAACGCCCCCATCAAAGCAGGAATTTGAATCAGTCCCCCACCTCCGACAGCAGCATCAATCGCGCCTGCACAAAAGGCAAAAAACACTAAACTGAGAATAATATCAAATTCCATAACATTCACTTATCTTTTAACGGTGCTATATTTGAACAGTGCTCGTTCTTCAATCCACTGAATTTTGAGGCAATATTTCTAATCAAAGATTTAAAACACGTTTCGGTACTAAGCGCTTCTTATCCGTAATTTCAGCCAGCCCTAAACATTTTTCACCATCGAATACAAGCACTTCTGCGACTGCAACATGATCTATATTACTTTCCATACCGCGGCAGAAATATTCTGCACGACCTTGAGGTACCTGAACCTTTAAAAAATGATCAATTGGTGCATATATAGGAAGCAACAACTTTTCTCGCTCTTGTTCAGTTAAGCTTTCCAAATATTCAATGGTATATTCGGGGATTAAATCAAAGTGACCTGTCTGAATCCGATGTAAATAAGTCAAATGCCCATACGTACCTAATGCTTTGGCAATATCTTCACCTAGCACTCGAATATAAGTCCCTTTCGAACAAGTGATATCTAAAGTCAGGCTCTGCGATGTAAACTCAATAAGTTCAACAGCAAAAATATGGATAGGTCGAGCCTCACGCTCAATTTCAATGCCTTGACGAGCCAGCTCATACAATGGGCGTCCTTGTTTCTTTAAAGCTGAATACATCGGAGGAATTTGCTGTATGTCACCAGTGAATTGTTTCAAAACCTGCTCAATATTCGGTTGGCTTAATTCAGGTACATCTTTTTCTAACAAGACCTCGCCTTCCACATCACCTGTAGTTGTACTGCGCCCCAACTGAATGGTTGTACGATAACGTTTGTTCGAATCTAATAAATAATGCGAAAACTTGGTTGCTTCGCCTAAACAAATCGGCAGTAAACCCGAAGCCAAAGGATCAAGTGCACCTGTATGCCCGGCTTTTTGTGCTCGATACAACCAACGAACTTTTTGCAATGCTGCATTTGAACTAATGCCCAATGGTTTATTCAATAAAAATACACCACTGATATGACGACGTGGAATCTTATGGGCTTTTGAGGACATCTTGATCTTTATACATAAGTTGATGGGTTATTTTAACAAAAACCACTCATCTATTTTTACAAATTTTATATTTGAAACTTGCGGTTTTATGGCAAATTATTTTTGAATAAAAATACAAAAAATATAGGACATTAGATGGATTCATCTAGAAAAAAAACGCTTGGGATAGTGTTGTTTATTATTTTAGTGGTGATTTTGGCAGTCATTTTCTGGCTTAAACCCAGTCATCAAACAGCTGAAGCACATCAGACTTCGGACGATACAACTCAGTCTGAAGGACAAATTGCCGCTTCTCAGCTTTCAACATCAGAAGCGCTAAGTTTTGCCAGCAAGAGCCAACAAGACACGCAAATTAATTGTCAAATTCGAGTAGATGCTTCCAACCGCTTAATTGTCAATGAACAAACCAAAGACTGTTTTGAATATTTCATTACCCAGTATGGTGAAAAAACAATTGAACAAATCAAAACAGATTTCCAGCGTTATCTTCAAACAAGCTATAAAGAGCCTGTTCTATCTCAGTTGAGTGATTTATGGACACGCTACATGGATTACCGAAGTAAATTAGCAGATTTACAAGCACCCAATGCGGACAAGGAAAGTGCAAAATACTATCAACAGATTGTGGACAATACCAAAAATTTAAGAAAGAAATTCTTCTCAGATTATGAAATCCAAGGTCTATTTGGTACGCAAGATACCTATGACCAATATACCGTCGATCGAATGGCTGTGATGGATGACGCATCCTTATCTGCAAGCGAAAAAGCCAAAAAACTCAAAGCATTGTTTGATCAACTTCCTGAAGATTGGAAAGAAAATCTGCAACAACTGAATCAGCTTGAAGACCTCAGAAAACTCACAGCAGACATTAAAGCACGCGGTGGCTCAGCACAAGAACTGCATCAAATGCGTACTAATCTTGTTGGTCCAGAAGCAACTCAACGTTTAGAAACATTAGATGTCCAAAGAGGTGACTGGAAAAATAAAGTGAACCAGTATTTATCTGAGCGAGACACCATTCTCAACAGCAATATGAGTGATTCCGCTAAACAAAGTGCAATACAACAACTCAAATCACAACAATTTTCCAATCAACAAGAACAACTTAGATTACAAACATTTGAAACGGTACATGACCAAGGAGGTCAATTACCGTTTGCAAATTAGTCAATAAAATTGTGACATAACAGGAAAAAAAATGAAAAACAGGACAATAAAAAATCGTTTGGGGCTCAGTATATGCTGTGTGTTGGGACTTGGTTTAGCCAGCTTGACACAGGCATCTCCAGGCATTTTGCAAATCAAAGATACAATCAAATCAGATTATGCAAAAACTGCATATCCTATAGTCATGACACATGGTTGGCTCGGATGGTCTCGAATCGGAAATGAGCGTTTTAATATTGACTATTGGTATCAGATCTTACCCGACATGGCGCGTAATGGTGCAACAGTATTTGCAGCACAATTGTCTCCTGCCAATACCACTGAAGTGCGTGGAGAACAACTGATCACTCAAGTAGAAGAGGTTTTAGCACTCACAGGAAAGGACAAAGTCAACTTGATTGGACACAGTCATGGCGGTCCAACTATCCGCTATGTTGCAGCGGTTAAACCTCAATATGTCGCGTCTATCACGGGTGTAGGTGGAACTTTTCGAGGTTCTCGTGTTGCCGACAGCATTCAAAATAATCAAGCAAGTAAAATTTTGATGAATATTTTGGGACAATATATTGTTGGTCCACTGATCACATGGGCACAGGAAAATCCAGATTTAGCGATTAACTTTGATGCCTCGATGAAATCGCTCTCAGAAACAGGCTCTTCTACATTTAACAGCAAATTTCCAACAACTGCACTCGCCACAGATTGTAATAAAACGGGTGCGAAAGTAGAAAATGGAATTCATTATTACTCTTGGGGAGGAACTGCGCAAACCACAAATTTATTAGATATCGATACCCTATTAATGCAACTTGCCCCCTTAGTGTACGGCAACACTGATAATGACGGCATGGTACCGCGCTGTAGTACGCATATTGGGCAAGTGATTAGAGATAATTACGATTTAAATCATACCGATTTAGCCAATATGATGTTTGGTTTACGAGGTTGGTTCTCACAAGATCCCGTAGCCTTATATCGACAGCATGCCAATCGTTTGAAGTTACAAGGACTGTAATCTACACCAACTTACAATTCTAGAAATTGTGGGTTATTTATCCAGTTAAAACAAAAAGAGTATTTAAAATGAAATTAAAGATCGGTTCACTCGGGCTGGGTCTCGTCCTCGGACTCAGTGGAATGACAGTCTCAGCATCAGGGCTACAAACTGTCACTCCAACCTATGTCAGTTCTGACTATGCAAAAACCAAATATCCAATCGTATTTAACCATGGCATGTTTGGTTTCACTCGGCTTGGTACATCATCATTTGGCTTAGATTATTTTTATCAGGTGCTCCCCGATCTTGCTCGAAATGGTGCGAAGGTCTATGCAACACAGGTTTCTCCTTTAGAAAGCACTGAGGTTCGTGGTGAGCAACTTTTACAACAAGTTGATGAGGTTTTGGCATTAACAGGATCAGCCAAAGTGAATCTCATTGGACATAGTCATGGTGGTCCAACCATTCGTTATATTGAAATCGTTGCACCTTCCAAAGTAGCATCTTTAACTGCTGTTGCAGGAACGATAAAAGGCTCTAAAGTTGCAGATGATATATTGAGTAATCAAGGCGCGAGTGCGCTGTTAACCGTTGTAAGTCAATATATTTTAGCGCCGGTGATTACCTTACTGGAAAATAATCCATCATTACCCAACAGCTTAAATCGTTCTTTACAAAGTATTAGTGAAAAAGGTTCAGCTGAATTTAATGCAAAATATCCAAGTGCAGCGATTCCCAAAGATTGTGGTCAGGGGCAAAAAGTGACTTCAAATGGTGTCTACCATTATTCATGGACGGGTAAAGCACAATTGACCAATGTTCTTGATCTGACTGATGCTGCAATTTCTACCCTTGCACCTTTGTCATATAAAAATCTAGATAATGATGGCTTAGTCACTCGTTGCAATACCCATTTAGGACAAGTGATTCGAGATAATTATGATCAAACCCACTTGGATGAGGTCAATCAAATTTTAGGGTTACGCGGATTATTTTCACCGAATCCAGTTGATCAATTTCGCCAACAAGCCAATCGCTTGAAATTAGAAGGCTTATAATATTTCTAATCTAAAATATTTACTGTGAGGTCAACAACAGTAGATTTTATTTATGTTTGATTTAAAAATAAAGCCCTCAACTCCTGTTGCCATAAGACGGTTATGGCAACACATCAATTCATTTTTTACCAAGAAATAAAATATTAAGTTACAGTTTAGGTTGTTTTTCATCCAAATTTCATCGATAACCTCACTTCAGCTTTGCTAGGTTAAAAAACGATACATACCAAAAAACCCTCAATAATAAAACCAACGGAGATTTATGATGAAATATGGACATCTGATCACAGGTCTATTTCTCGCATGTACTTTATCCACGACACATGCATCCAATGCACAACAAGTCACTGCAACAAAAGTAAGTTCTGATTATGCAGAAACCAAATACCCAATTGTATTTGCTCATGGTATGGCAGGATTTATTCGGGTTGGTGATGTTTTAGGACTCGATTACTGGTATCAAATTTTACCTAATTTGGCACGAAACGGCGCAAGCACATGGGCGACACGTGTATCACCGTTTAATTCAACCGAAGTGCGTGGCGAACAACTGGCTCAACAAGTAGAAGAGATTTTAGCCATCACAGGTAGCCAAAAGGTCAATTTAGTCGGTCATTCTCATGGTGGTCCAACCAGTCGCTATGTTGCGGGTGTCATGCCTACTCGCGTTGCATCCGTGACCGCGATTGGTTCACCACAAAGAGGCAGCCCAGTTGCAGATGTCATTTTGAGTGCAGAGGGTACAGTTCTTGAAGGACCCGTTGTCAGTCTTGTCAATTTATTCTCGAAAACCATTGTTTGGGCGCAAGGCTTAGATCCAAAAAGCTTCCCTCATGATGCATTAGCCAGTGGAAAAAGTGTTACGACCGAAGGCTCAGTTTTATTTAATCGTAAATTTCCAATGGGCGTCGGCGCTACTGCATGTAGCGAAGGTGCTTACCAAGAAAAAGGCATTCAATTTTTTTCATTTACAGGCAATTCAGTCGTCACCAATCTTTTAGACTTGGATTCAGCACTACTTGGTACAAGCTTATTGATCAACCTCGGTCATGATAATGATGGTTTAGTGTCACGTTGTAGTGCAAAATTCGGTAGAACTATTCGAGATAATTACCGCTGGAATCATTTGGACGAAATCAATCAAATTTTAGGTTTACGCGCACTCTTTGCGCCAGACCCAGTACAAGTCTATCGTGAACATGCCAACCGTTTGAAAGTACAAGGTTTATAAGTTCTCAACTTAAATTAGCCATATTGTATCTCTTTTACAATATGGCTTTTGGTTTTGCTCATATCCCTTCACTCAACATAACAACATCCATGTCGCCTCACAATTAAAAGACCTTCTATGATCCAAAAGTGCAAAATAAACCAATCACCAAAGCTTCTAACAATTTTTATAAAACATAAAGCGCATTGGATATGAATGATTGAAATCAAATCACTTGTATGAATATTCTTTGATCTAGTTTTAAGTTTTCCATAAATTTCAATGGCTTTTATGAATTTAACACTGAATAAACATTTTTACGAAATAAAATATTACATTTAAGGTTGTTTTTCATACTTTTCCGCTCGTAATTCATGACAATTTTGATATTTTTAAATTTCACTTAGAAGTGAATCAATAATAAATAACAATTTTAAATGGAGCTTCCCCATGAAATATGGATCATTGATGGCAAGTCTAATCTTGGCTTGTTTAGTACCCAGTGTGTATGCGTCTAATGCTCAGCAAATCACCACAAGTCAAACAACATCAACTTATGCTAAAACTAAATATCCTATTGTATTGGTACATGGCATGGCTGGATTTATTCGTTCAGACAATGCTTCAGGACAAGACTACTGGTACCAAATTGCACCTGACTTAGCACGTAATGGTGCAAATACATGGGTCACACGTGTTTCACCATTTAACTCAACAGAAGTTAGAGGTGAACAATTGGTACAACAAGTTGAAGATATCCTCGCCATTACAGGACAAACAAAAATCAACCTCATTGGTCACTCACATGGTGGTCCCACTGCACGTTATGTTGCCGGAGTGATGCCGAACAACGTTGCTTCGGTAACAGCTGTTGGCTCCCCAAACAAAGGGAGTCCACTTTCGGATGTGATTTTACGAGCAGAAGGCACTCCAGCTGAAGGTCCATTGGTCAACATGGTTAATTTTATTTCCAATATGATTGTTTGGTCTAAGGGCTTTGATCCCAAAGAGTTTCCGCATGATGCATTGGCAGGTTCAAAAAGTTTAAGCACCGAAGGCTCTGCTCTTTTCAATCATCAATTTCCAATGGGCGTTCCGACAACAACATGTGGAGAAGGTGCATATCAGGAAAAAGGCATTTATTTTTATTCTTTCACAGGAAGTGCTGTTTTAACAAATCTTGCAGATTTAACGGATGCATTCTTACTCAGCACCAGTCGCAATATTCCTGAAACCAATGATGGACTTGTCTCTCGCTGTAGTGCCAAATTTGGTAAAACGATTCGTGATGATTATCGTTGGAATCATTTGGATGAAGTCAATCAGGTTTTAGGCTTGCGTGCAATCTTTGCACCTGATCCAGTACAAGTCTATCGTGAACAAGCCAACCGTTTAAAATTACAAGGATTATAATAGCAATCAATCTTATTGACTTAATATAACTGAAATAGTCTTTGCTTTTTCATCAGCAGATTTTACCTGACATCGCTATCGCCGTTGGCGGCATGGATGCCGCCATCGGTCAAGGACGATATGAGCAAAAACAAAGCACTGCTTTGTTTGCAGCGCAAGATCCCTGTCAAACAAAGGATTTTTGTTACTTTTCGTCTCTAAAAAGTAAGACATCGCCAACGCAAATCAATTAAAACTTTAGATCTAAAACGTGACAGTGCAAGCTTTAGATCTTCAAGCAATCTATTGATCACTTTGATTTTATTGATCAAGAAAAATGATATTTTACTGTGTGCATTTTTCAACAGGTTGACTATATACTATTTTCATTCATCAATGAGTCATAAAAAATGCGCCCAATAAGGCGCATTTTTAGCTGTAAAGCAAAGTTAAAATTAACCTTGTTTACGCGCTGGTAATTTCTCACGAATACGTGCAGCTTTACCAGACAATTCGCGTAGGTAATAAAGCTTAGCACGACGAACGTCACCACGACGTTTCACTTCGATTTTAGCAACGATTGGAGAGTGAGTTTGGAATACACGCTCAACACCAACACCGCTAGAAATTTTACGTACTGTGAACGCTGAGTTCAAACCACGGTTTTTCTTCGCAATCACCACACCTTCAAACGCCTGAAGACGCTCACGGTCACCTTCTTTTACTTTTACTTGGACAACAACTGTGTCACCAGGAGCAAAAGCAGGGATGTCAGTTTTTAACTGTTGGTTTTCAATTGCTTGAACTAAAGGATGTTTACCACTCATTGTGGGAATCTCCGATTTTGCGGAACAGAAGAGGTCTGTACAACCGCTGGGGACAGAGGCTAAATCGCATATCAACCCGTTTATCTTTCCCCTTAGCCTCACTCAAATATGAGAGAGTTTAAGGAGCCTATAAAAGACATTTAACCAAGGCTAAATATCAATTTGTTGAAGCATTGCTTCTCAATCTTGTGCTCGAACCAAGCATCATTTTGCTGAGTCTTGCTGATCTTTTAGCCATTTCTTTTGCTGCTTGGTCAACTCAACTTTTTCCACCAACTCAGGGCGACGTTCCAAAGTGCGTTGATAGCGTTGCAAAAACCGCCATTTTTCAATATTTGCGTGATGACCTGACTTTAAAATATCAGGAACATCCAAACCTTCAAAATGGTCTGGCTTGGTATATTGTGGGCAATCGAGTAGACCGTCCACAAATGAATCTTGCACTGCTGACTGTTCATCTGACATGGTATTCGGCAAACGTCGAATCACACTGTCTAATAGAACCATCGCAGGTAATTCACCACCCGACAATACGTAATCTCCAATCGACCATTCCTGATCTACATATTTTTGGATCAAACGTTCATCGACCCCCTCATAACGTCCACACAGTACAATCAATCCGTCATAATGAATAAATTGCTGTACCGCAGGTTCATTTAGGGTTTTACCTTGTGGAGACATATACACCACAGGGACATGAACTGCTCCTGCTTGCTTTGCAAGCTGTTTGGCATGGTGTATTGCTTTTGCCAAAGGCTCAGCCATCATCACCATACCTGGACCACCACCAAATGGACGTTCATCCACTCTTTTGTAGTTGCCCTCGGCAAATTCTCGTGGATTGATACAATGAACTTGTACAATGTCACGTTTCACCGCGCGTCCGCTAATGCCGTACGCTGTAATCGCTTCAAACATTTCAGGAAAAAGCGTAATGACTGCAAAAAACACCGCAGACTCCTCTATTTTCCTGCTGTGCCAATCCTAAGGATTAATAATCCACGCCCCAATTCACGTAGATACGACCAGCTTCGAGATCAACGCGTTGTACCACATCTTTATGCCATGGAATCATTCGCTCTTCACCATCGATGCTATCTGCTGTTGCACGAACAACCATTACATCATTGGCACCTGTTTCAAACAGTTCATGGATTTTACCGAGATTTACTTCTTGCTCTTCATCATTCAAACCTAACACTGTTAGACCTTTTAAATCAGACCAATAGTACTCATCCACACCCGGTTGAGGCAGTTGCGACTTTGAAATCCAGATATTAGCGCCAACCAAATTGTCTGCTGCGGTGCGATCAATCACACCTTTTAGCGCAACAACAAGACCTTTGCCATGTGGTTTCCAACGTTTTACATCGATAATTTGCCAACCTGCTTTGGTTTCTATGTACCAAGGCAGGTAGTCAAAAATGTTGCTCATGGGTTCAGTATTGGAATAGACCCAGAGCCACCCATTTAATCCATATGCTGAACGTAGCTGTCCAATCTGAATACGATCTTCGGGCACATTCTGTGTTGGTGTCATGGGCTACCTACTGCTGAATAAATTATGCAGCAGCTGCAGCTTTCTTCGCTTGAGCAGCTAAAGAAGCAACACGTTCAGAAGGTTGAGCACCTTGTGAAACCCAGTGAGCAAAACGGTCAGCATCTAAACGAAGTTTTTCTGCTTTACCTTGAGCTGTAGGGTTAAAGAAACCAATACGTTCGATGAAACGACCGTCACGTGCATTACGGCTATCAGTTACAATGATTTGATAGAACGGACGTTTTTTAGCACCACCGCGTGCTAGACGAATTACAACCATGATAGAACCTTATAGTTTTTACGGATTATCCTTGCACCGACCATCGATACATTTCAAACCCCTTTCATAGAGGGCAGTATTTTACGTTATCTTGTCTATGAAAGAAAGATCAATTTTTATTTATCCACAATTTTGAATTTAAATTTTATCTACCGTCCCAGTTTGTGGTTGCAGACGGGGTGCATGGCGTACCGTTATTCTTATCTGAACCTTTCGTCCAACATTTCTCTCCGCGGGAATTTAACACAATATGTCCATCCTCATATTGTTGACCTGATGACTTTGGCGTAGCAACAAGAAGCCATGTGTTTACATTAGCTCCACTAGCGGATAATGCATTTGTCCCACCTATATCAGTTAATTTCAGATCATAAAGTGCTGGACCACTTTTTGGGTATACCGTACCTCCAAATATCTGACTATTAGTTAAAACAAGACCTGAAAAATTATTATTCGCCATTTTATAATTTGCTAAATTTCGAGCAATTTGAATCATAGCCGTCTGCATATCAGTACGTTTAGTTTTTTTTACATACTGCTGATAAGATGGATATGCAATCGCAGCTAAAATAGCAATGATTGCTACCACAATCATGAGTTCAATCAATGTAAAACCTTTTTTACTAATCATCACCAACTCTCCATACCCGTCGCAGTGGTACCACATGAAGTATAATCGACATTAGCTTTTGTTTTGTTTTTACAACGAATGCCTGTACTTGTTAATAAATACGTATAGTTTTTATCTGAATTAGAAACAGCCTTTATTGCATAATTACGCCCTAAAGCATCATTATCCGTAAGATCCAGATTGGTATCATTTAAATCCTTAATCATAATTGTATATTTGATATTTGTACCCGTTGCCCCAGTTGGTAAAACGATACTCGTCAGAGCGCTATCATTGTGACAACGATTACTGCCACTGGTACTCACAGTCTCTCCATATATATACTTAGGATCAAAACATCTATAAGTAAAGTTTCGAGCTTTATGTTTTTCCATTTGTTCAGTTATTTTCTGAATTTCTTGCTCAGCTGCAGACGCATCTGCTCTTCTTGCATATTCTTGATATGAAGGAATTGCAATTATCGTAAAAATCGTAATTATGATGATTACAACCATCAATTCGATCAAGGTAAATCCGATCTGATTATTTTTTTTAGAACTTGCATAATGGCAAGTTCTAAAAAAAGCTGAAGGGTTGATAAAAGATTTTATTTGAGCCATTTATCGTACCATCTAGTTGGATTAATGATTTGCTGACAAGCCCATTTACCAGTCCCTTTTTCATTTCCCGCCAAAGTTTTATCTGAGCAAGCACTATTTGGCGTAGAACTTGTAATCGGTGCCATTGCTAGACCTCGAATACCAGTACCTATGACATTATCATTACACTCAGAAACACCAGCAGGGCAACCCGTTGTCGTGGTTTGGAAGCCTGTTTTTGACTCTTGCCCAGCTGCCCCCCCATCCACAGTACCATCTGTTTTTAAGCATGCACCATAAGGTAAACAAAATACTTGACGATCGGTTTCACCGACTACACGCGGTTTACATGGATCTTGCCCAGAAATACCTGTACCTTGTGGATCATAAACAGGAATAATTAAATTACCTGTAATTGCAAATGGTTCTTCATAGGCTTTCATTCCACCAGCAACGCGAAAAGCGGTCCCACCTCGTTCCGTACCATTGCTCATACTTGATAATGAACGATACCAACCTTGTTTTAAATTACCTGTTCCAAAAAAGGCATTTGCAATTTTACCTGTAAGCAATTGAGGGTTTTTCTGTAGTAGATCTAAGCTTAGACTACTCGTCTTAACTGAATATGTTGATTTCATTAAATTGGGTTCAATGAAGTCTCGATCAATCAGACCGTATACATTATTAACAGGTCGCCCAGATAACGCTGTCGTAGGTAATAACTTTTCTCGTCCTACTGTTGGAACAACATCGAGCGGTGTACTTCTATTTCCTGATGCTAAACCAACAACAAGAAAAGTATTTGCACCTTCGTCATGGATAGTTAAAGTTGGAGCTTCATAGAATCTAGGTGCTTTACTGCCAGTATAGTCCCAATCTTTATTATTCAAAGAATCATTAGTTGCAAGATTCGCAATTCGACTCACTCTAACACCAAAGTTACTGTAAGCTGATCCTGATTTAGTTTGATAATTATCTAAATCTGCTCGGAAAACCTGTCCGCCTAAATCCCCAAAATACAAGTTATCAACCAAACCATCTCCATCACGATCTATCGCACTGATACGACTAACAATGCTATGCTTTAGATACTTTTTGTCGTCAGTTGAATTCGCTCCATATGTTGCTGACCAGATCAAAGTCCCATCATTTGCATCAACCATATAGACGGCATTACCTTGTGCTTGTATTTTCTTATCACAACTAGTATCAGGGAAGTCTACGTTAGACACGGCCTTGCCTAGTTCAAATTGAGGGTTTTCATAACACTGGTCATACCCCCCTCCCACAATCATCACTCGTTTATTAACACCATTATATCTGACATTGGCAAGTACAGGTTTGGACCAAGACTGACCAATACGCCCAAATCCAGTAACGTCTGCGCCCAGTCTAAATTTCAGTTTTGGAGAAGAGGGGTTCAAGACATCCAAAGCATAATAGCTTGATCCCCCCATCCGCATTCCACCATAGATATTCATTGACAGCGCTTTAACAGCACTTGAGTTTGATCCAGAACCACGTTGAGTCTGATAAGTGGAATCGGATATCCAAGCACCATCTGTCCCTGAAACTGGGGCATTTGTATCTGTCTGCCCTTTAATTAAAGCTTTTGAACCTGTATCACTTCTTAGGAGCTCTGCTGGAATAAAAGCCATTTGTTCAGCTCCAGTTGAGCCATCCACAATATGTAATCCACCATCCATAGTGCCATATAAAACGGATTGACTACGTGTAGAAGTTAAATTACCAGTTTCATCTAATGTTCCAGAATAGGTCAATTGAACAGGAAGTGAATGGATACTGCCTCCCATAGCTAAGAAAGGCGAATTCGGTGTTTGCAATGAAGTAGGTAGTGTTGTAGCTGTTTCATCGTATGGCACACTAAAACCAAGATAGTTTAATAATTTTATTTTGGTTAAAACAGGAAAGTCTTTTAAAGTTGTTTGGTTTTTAAATTGATCCAACACATAGTTTGCCGCTCCACTCGTTGGTATACCACCACCAGGCACCTTAATCAGATTTGCATTTTTGCCGGCATTGGTTAAATTTGCCCCACCAGTAGACTGAACATCTGTAAATAAATTACGTAAAGCATTTGGATTAGCTGTATAAGCATATTGCGGAGGATCAATCGCAAGATTTTCTGTTTGACCAAGTATTGGCATAGGAACTTTAGAATAAGCTCCACCCAAGCGAATTACCCCTCCATCATTATAAACCTTGCCACTATACACATTTGAACTATTCCACAAATCACGTGTTCCTGTATTAAAACCACCTTGTTTGTCATACACAAGTTTTGATCCAATAGCCGCAAATGCACCGGCATTACTCCCTGTTTGAATGACTTGGTATTTTTTTAAGTTCCCCGCCCAAATAAGATCTGAAGATTGGGGATTAGGTTCAAGTCCTCGTAAATATCCATAAGGTTGGAGTCCAGAAGGGTTTAAATTATCCACTGGAACAGAAATCGCACCAGTCGTTAAGGGTTCTAGAGGTGCTTTACCCAAGTTATTAATAAATGCAACAACACTATCTGTTACACCTTGAGCGGACTGAGTCGTAAAAAAACCTCCATTACCATAACCTGGAGACGTAACTGAAACAGAACCATTTCCTGGTGAGCAAGCATCATCACCTGTACGATCTGCTTGGGTGCGCGAGCTCAGTTTACATGCTTGCTGAACATGCGTCTGTGATAAACTATTAAAGTCACTGCCAAAACCGACAAATGCTGTTTGAATAGAAACTTGAGCAGGATTGCTTGTTTTATCAAACAGTCTTTTGGCAAATTCCCCCATACAATGCCAAGAAGCAGCTGATCCAGTATTTAATCCATTAGATGGGCAAGAGAAGTTAGTTCCATTATCATCTAAAACTACCGACATAATAGATGTTGCTTCAGATGGACTTGAACCATTTGCCTCACCATCCGACAAAATATAAACACCTTGCCCATCACAACTTACTCGCTCATCAACTGGAGGTAGAGGAGAGAGATATTGATTTCCATTTTTTGTGCTACTTGCTGAGTTATTAAAACCACTCAATGAAAGAATTACTTCGCTCCCTGAATAACAAGTACCTGAATAACTTCGCCCTTGGTCATCAATATATTTCGTACAGCTTTGTGAGCTCAAACCTGTTGTATTCCGTGTCGATGTAGACGTTCCACCCCAACTTGTACATGATGTCTTAGCACTATTCCATGATAAACAGCTCGCCCAATATGATGAATTACTTCCACCATATCTAAAATATACTTCGGCATTATTAAGCTTTAAAGCGGGACTTGTCCCCATTAAGTACGCAGCTGCTTCCGCAAACGCATGAGCTGTAGGTGTATTTCCTGAAGCAGATAAACCAGCAACAGCTTTCTTCAATGCCTGACGTTGACTCGAATTTACAGTTCCTAAAGCATTTGCCTCAACCAAAATTCTTGCTGTTTTACCATCACCATTTACAGAATAATGTCCTAATCCAACACGTACATCGGTTAAAATCGGATTATTACTGTCTAAAAAGGTGTTCATACCATTTTTTAAACGCGTTAATCTTGACCCTGATTGACCAGAGTCTCCACCGCTCATACTTCCTGATGTATCCAACATCATGACAATGGTTTTTTTCCCAGCTGTTGGTGTTGCATAAATCTGTAAATCACTTGCCTGTACAACAGAGGATGCGATTAATGTTGTCCCCACAAAACCAGCGACAAATGAAACACCTCGACTTAATTGAGTCAGTTTTAATTCAGTAATGAACCAATTTCTCTGTTTTTTCATTTTCATTCTCCCAATTTACATTGGTGCTTCAATTTGAATATCACGAGATCGCATCTCAAACTCTTGAACTTGCGTGCTAATAGGAACACCGTAATTAGTTAAACAATCTGCTACGGTTTTTTTACCTTGCAATTCTGTACCTAAGTTATCGTTGATATAGCCCACAGTTCCTGCACTACCAATACAGTCATTTTGAATATCTGATATGTTGGAATGCGCAAAACTAGGCATGATTGCTGTAGTTGTGACACGAACCTTCGCATCGACCTTATCTTTAGTTTCAGTGGCGCCTTCTGCTTGATTCGTTCCTCGCTCTAAGTCAGCACCAATAGCACCTGGCTCTGAGATAATTTTAACCGCAACTTGAGTCACAACAGCTTCACGTGAACTACCAAAATCTTTGGTTAAATCACAAAATCCGCCGCGGTTTGAATAAACAGAATCTATTGTTGCTTTTGTATCATCATTTGCTGATTGTTGAGGAGGCACCAAAACTGTTGTATCAAAAGCAGTATCTATAATCTCTTTTGAGGTTGGCTTATAACAAAATATGACTTCTCTTCCTGGCCTTTCTTTGTGTAATGTAATTGCTTGACCGACAGCAGTTGTAATTCTTGTTAAATCATTATAATCAGAAGTATTCAAAAAATAATTGCTTGGTGTATCACCTGTTTGCGACAATAATTGTCCAACTTGGCTATTTGTTGCAATATTTAACGATGTCATGGCAGTGCGAATCCCCCAAACACCAAGAATTGTGACAAGTAACAACATAATCAACACGACAATTAATGTTGCACCTTTTTGATGTCGTAATGCCCCTCTTGCTGTTAAATTATTTTTCATTTAGGAACTCCCAAACCATTACGTAAGGCAACTGTCGTTGAATATACTCGACGCGCATATAAAGTCGATGTATCCTTCAATGTAATATCTTGATTTAAAACTGATATAGTTTTTGACAAATCAATATTCTGATTTTTCGTATCATCCATGGAGCGTACTAATACTGCTATTTTTACAGCAACAATTCGTGGAGGAACAACAGCAGGCGTTTTTGCTCTTGCCTTGCTGGCTTCAGCTCTATATTGATTGATTGAATAATATGCAAGACGATTATTACTGTCCCTCACCCCCAATTGCACAACAAAATGATCAACTCGCGGCATAATCACTTGTCCAGCATCGCCAAACCCTGAAATTGTACTCGGGTTTGCAACTGGAGTTACTCCTGAAGCTGTTGGCGTATTCGCATCACAAGCCAGAGCAAAATTATTTCCAGAACTCGCATCAGCAGGATCTTGTCTTAAGAAATAACGTTGAATCACATAATCGCCTTCTTGAACGTTATTCCCCTCACAATTCACCATTTCATTTGGGGCTACAAATTGAATCGTCAACTGATCACTAGTTTGGTTTACGTTAGATAGACCTTGCCACTCATTTTTGACCCCACTAACATCTTCCTGATTACCTTTGCTATGGCTTAATAAACCTTTAGAAATAAATGGTGCCGAAGATGGAAATGTAATATTTGTATTTGTATCTACAGCATCTCTTGCCGTTAAAATAATTCCACCAAGAGGTGTCTGATCGTTTAAATCAGGACGAGTATTACCAAAATTGGCAAGGCGAATATCTCGGGTCATATAATCTAAACCAAAGATACCACTGTTTTGTAATTCTGCATTTGCTTCCTGCATTCGTGATGTCAAAAACCCACCTATAAAAAGTTGCATCGCTGCAGCGGCAATGATGAGTCCAATTGCTATTGCAACGATCAACTCTAAAAGTGTAAATCCTTTCCGGGCATGCAAATTATTTTTATATTTCACTAGTATGCCTCCATCATGAGACATTTTGAACCCGACACATACACTCCAGCGTCAGACATACAATTACTAATATTTGCAGCTGTAGCTGTAGCCGTTAAAGTCGTATCATCCCAAGCAATAAACAAACATTGTCGTTTCACAGGTGCAGCCGCCACACCTGGACAGTCATCCATAGTGATATGCATACCCAAATCAAAAGCTGCTTTTTCAGCAAGGTAAGCATCATAAGTAGCCATCTGTGCTGGAGTACATCTTTGTGCTTCAGCGACATTAAAACAATTGACGGTTGGGGCTGTAGGTGCAGTTGTAGATGAAGTATAGCTTCTCACTGCAGTAGGATAATTACTCTGACCAGCTGGATTTGCACGAATATTATCAGCGATACCGCGAAGAATTAGCATACCTTGAGAACGGTATAAAGCTTCAGAAGATGCATCTATTGCTCTTAGTTGCAATGCTGAATAACCAAGCACACCTATCGCTAGCAACAAAAGCGCAACAAGAACTTCCATTAACCCCACACCCTTTTGATTATTTATTATTATCATTTAACAAGTTCCCGTCGTTTGCGTCACATTACCAAGTTGCAAAACTGTAATTGTTCTTGAATTATTGCCTGCACATAGAATTATATTTTTCGATGCTCCACTAGACCCCACCTCATTAAACACAACATTCGTTACACTGCCTGATTTCAATTCTACTTTTGGATCTATTTGTACTAAAATCACTCTGTTATCTAACACATCTTGCTTTTCTATAGCATTTGTAATTGTTGCAAAGTTTGGGATTGCTGATGTTGCGCAATCCAATTTAGTATAACTTGCCCCAGCAATCGTTTTATTTGGACAAACTGCAACAGCTCTTTTTAAAATTGCGGCTTGAGATTTAGCCAAATTAAAAGCATTGATCAATCCTCGCGTACTGCTAGTTAGTTTTTGATTGACAATTAACTTATTAAATGAGGGTGCAGCCATCATAACAATAACAGCGAAAACAGCTATCGTCACCATCAACTCAATTAAGGTGAATCCCCGATTATTTCGCATTACAACTCCATCACAACAAAACTTTACCCTATTTAAAATCATAACTTAAACACTTACAAAACCAATACAAGTTGGATAAAAGGCATAAAAAAGCAGATAACTGAAATATTCAGCTATCTGCTTAAAAATTAAGACTTATCTTTATGCTTGAGTTACATGAATCCGTAACTCTTTTGGCAAGCTAAATGTGATATTTTCCTCACGACCGTTGAGTTCTTGTGGTGCTGTTGCACCCCAGTCCTGCAAACGCTGGATGACCTGCTTAATCAAAATCTCTGGTGCAGAAGCTCCTGCAGTCACCCCAATTTTATGCTCAGGACTAAACCATGCTTGTTGCAACTCGTCCGCATTATCCACCAAATAAGCATGTTTCCCCATTCGCTCTGCCAACTCACGTAAACGATTTGAATTAGAGGAGTTTGGAGAGCCTACCACCAACACTACATCACACTGGGTTGCTAAATCTCGTACAGCATCTTGACGGTTTTGAGTGGCATAACAAATATCATCTTTTCGAGGACCTTGGATATGCGGAAATTTATGACGTAAGGCATCAATGACTTTGGCTGTATCATCAATAGATAACGTGGTTTGAGTAACAAATGCGACTTTTTCAGGATGTTTAACGCTTAATGATGCAACGTCTTCTTCATCTTCAACCAGATAAATTTCACCACCATTTTTTTTGTCATACTGTCCCATCGTCCCTTCAACTTCAGGGTGACCTTCATGACCAATGAGAATTGCTTCTGTGCCCTCACGAGCATATTTGGTGACTTCGATGTGGACTTTAGTGACCAACGGGCAAGTTGCATCAAACACTTTTAATCCACGACGTTCAGCTTCTTGTTGTACGGCTTTGGATACACCATGTGCACTAAAAATAACAATATTATCATCTGGAACTTCATCCAACTCATCAACAAAAATTGCACCACGTTGACGAAGATCATCCACCACAAATTTGTTATGCACCACTTCATGGCGAACATAGATCGGCGGGTTAAAACATTCAAGTGCACGATTGACAATGGCAATTGCACGATCTACACCTGCACAAAATCCACGTGGATTAGCCAATACAATTTCCATAAAATCCTCGTTGCTCACTTCAATGGTTGGATATATTTTAGCGATTAAACACAAACAATGTGTAAAAACTGTTTTGTTTGTCTGCGCTCTACTCTAAAATAGAGAAGATATTTTATCATATCAGGAAAAATATCATGTCGGGTTTATTGTTTGTCGTTTCTGCGGCTTCAGGAACAGGCAAAACATCTCTCGTGAAGGCGCTACTTGAACGTGTAAGCAATTTACATGTTTCTGTTTCTCATACGACTCGTGGTCAACGACCTGGCGAACTCGACGGTGTTCATTATCATTTTACGTCTAAAGAAGACTTTCTTGACCAAGTCAATCAAGGTGGTTTTATCGAATATGCAGAAGTGTTTGGCAATTACTATGGTACTGCACAAGCAACAGTAAAAGAACAATTGGCTAAAGGTCATGATGTGCTTTTGGAGATTGACTGGCAAGGTGCTGAACAAGTTCGTAAACTTTTTCCTGAATCTAAACAAATCTTTATCCTCCCACCAACTCAGTTTGATTTACGTCAACGTCTTTCAAATCGAGGAACTGACTCTGTAGAAGTAATTGAGCACCGTCTCAGCTGTGCTGTTGAAGACATGCAACAATATGTTAATTTTGAATACATTATTATCAATGATGATTTCAATAAAGCTTTGCATGACTTAGAATCTGTAATCAACGCCAATCGCTTAAAAATAGAGCAGCAAGCGAACCGACATCAAGCTTTGATTACAAAGCTAATTACCCCGCAAAGTTAATTTTTTGAGTTGAAGTTTATTCAATAAGCTTCGATTAAAACTTGAGTATGTGATGAAAGCATTTTATACTGCATAGTCTATTTAAAAATTTTGTATCCAAACGAGAATTCCTATGGCACGCGTAACCGTTGAAGATTGTTTAGACCATGTAGACAACCGCTTTGAGCTTGTACTAGTGGCAAGCAAACGCGCGCGTCAATTGGCACGTCAAGGTATTGAGCCTACTGTTGAGTGGGACAATGACAAGCCGACTGTTGTTGCATTACGTGAGATTGCGATTGGTCATGTGACCAAAGATATTTTGAAACAACGTGATCAAGATTATCAAACATCAAGTCTTGACCTTGCTTTATCTGCAAACAATCTTAATCTTGAAGGTTTTTCTTTCCAATAAGATCAGCTTTTTCTAAAAGCCTAGTTTTTCAACTAGGCTTTTTTATTGCAGTCGCTTCTCAACAAAAATCGCCTATTGATCGACAAATTTCAAAATATTTGTTAAAAAAATAAATATTTTTTCGATCTAGAAATTGACAAGTCGCTCAATATGCTTTTCATTAAGCATTAGGAAAAGATTTCAAATTTGTAATTTAGGATAGGTGTTTTTATGCCAGGCCAAGAGGTCAGCCAAGCCAAGCAACAGCTTAACGTAATTATCGACGCTTACTTAAAACCAAGCGATGTCGAGCGGGTTCTTACGGCTTGTGATTATGCTGATATTGCGCATGATGGTATTACACGTAAAAGTGGTGAACCCTATATCCTACATCCGATTGCTGTGAGCTGTATTTTGGCGCATATGCGAATGGATGCTGAAACATTAATGGCAGCTTTGCTGCATGATGTCATTGAAGATACTGATTTTACCAAAGAAGACATTACCGAAAAATTTGGCAAGACTGTTGCAGAATTGGTTGATGGTGTCACCAAACTCAGCCATTCCAGTGACAAAGAATATAATAAAGCCGCATCTTTCCGTAAAATTCTCCAAGCTACCTTGCAAGACCCTCGCGTGATTATCATCAAGCTTGCAGATCGCTATCACAATATGACCACGCTCGGCGCTTTACGCCCAGATAAACGTGCACGCATTGCTCAAGAAACCTTTGATATTTTTGTACCTATGGCACGTCTTGTGGGTATGAATGAAATGGCAGATAACTTAGAGCATCTGTGCTATCAAAATCTTGATCTTGATATGTACAATGACGTCCAAGAGAATCTACTCAAAACCAAACCAGAACGATGTAAATATCAATCTGTTTGGGAACAAAATTTAGCTGAATTGCTGAATAATTATAATATTCAAGGGCGTATTAAAAAGAAGAATAACAATATCGAATTATTGCGCCATTTTGTTAAAAATGAAATTGATTTACAAGAACTCACCCATAGCCATGCTTTTGAAATTATTTTACAAAGCATTGCCGACTGTGACCGTCTGGTCGATGCATTACGGGAAAACTTCCAAGTTTTAGACTATGAAGATCATATTCGTCGCCCACTCCCTGGTGGTAATCAATCTTTAATGATCAAGCTCAAAGGTGAACGCACTACACTGTCACTGACCATTCAAACTGAATTGATGCGTAAAGCAGCACGATTTGGTGTGGTTCTAGGTGAAAATGCACCGCAAGCTTGCCGTTCAGCAATTCAAGCATCCATGAAGAATCTAGATCTCTTGGTGGGTAATGAATGTGCTAAAACTACATTTAGCGACTTATTGGATTATTTACATCAAGAAAAAATTTGGGTTTATACCCCACATGGTCAATTGCACGAATTACCGCAAGGCGCGACTGCTGTTGATTTTGCCTATTCAGCAAGTTTGTTTTTAGGTAACCATGCTGTGGGTGCCAAAATCAATGGGGAAATTAAGCCACTTTCAACACCACTGATCAGTGGTCAAGTGATTGAAATCATCACAGATGTATTGGCAACGCCAAACCCAGATTGGTTAAGCTTTATTAATACCCAAAAAGCACGACGTGCGATCCAAAATATTTTGCGAGATCAAGATCCTGATGAACAACGATTGGTAGGACAACAAGCATTAAACCGTGCTTTAAAATTGTTCAATCGTTCAATTAAAGATTTATCAGAAGCAGATTGGGCTGATCTGTTGGAATGGCGTCATATTCAAGATAAAGACACCTTATTTGAACAAATTGCTGTAGGTGATTTGCTTCCTCAATTGGTTGCCAATCATTTATATGCGCAATCGCAAAATACCGAAGAACATGCTTCAAATCGTTTAATTCAAGGGACAGATGGTGTAGATGTTAAATATGCGCATTGTTGTAACCCTGTATTAGGTGATCCAATTCAAGGGCATTTATCACGTCGTGGTTTAATTGTTCATCGTGAGCGCTGTCATAACCTGTTGCATGAACAACATTTACATCCTGAAAATATCATGTTGCTCCATTGGACTTCTGAACAAGAAGACGATGTAAACTTCAATGCTTACTTAAGTATTGACTTGGTGCTCACTGATGAGCAAATTTCGGAATTGATTTATCTCTGCCGTAAAGCAAAAACGGGCGTCGAATCAGTGCGTACACACGAAGATAAAACTTATGTGAATATCGTGGTGAATAATCGCAAACAAATTGCACAAATCATTCGTGAGCTCCGTATGCAGTTTGGTTTCCCTCGTATCAGTCGATTGGCAATGCCCATTGCAATGAATGAAACACTGAAAGCAAAAGCATGCTAAATTAAGCTGTACGCTATTTACCGTTATTCATTGATGAATGGTGTCTCGTTTATGCGTCATGATGAAATGATTAAAAATCAAGGAGAAATCAATGTCCCGCCAAGTGATTCATACTGAAAATGCCCCTGCTGCGATTGGAACTTATTCACAAGCGATCCTCGTAGACAATACTTTGTATCTTTCAGGGCAAATTGGCTTAGATCCATACAGCATGGAATTGGTTGATGGCATTGAAGCGCAAATTCGACGTGTTTTTGACAATTTAAAAGCGGTTTGCGAAGCGGCAGGTGGCTCCTTGGCTGATATCGCAAAACTCAATATTTTCCTGACAGATTTATCAAATTTCCAGTTGGTCAACCAAATCATGGGAGAGTATTTTGCTCAACCTTATCCAGCACGCGCTGCGCTAGGTGTTGCTGCATTGCCGAAAGGTGCATTGGTTGAAATGGATGGTGTGGTGATTATCCCGCAATAATTGCGAAAAAAGCGTTTTTAGCTAAGCAATTGATTTAAAATGTATTAAAAATATACAAAAAATACTACCGATCAGGTGGTATTTTTTTATTCAAAAAGCCAATCATGATCTATCGTATTTTAAATAAACACTATTGACAAGTGATAATAATTATCAATAATATTAGTTATCGCATTTAACCGCTAGGTTGAGTTTTCATGTACGTATGCTTATGTCGTGGTATTACAGATCAAGATATTAAAGACGCTATGGCTAATGGTGCGGAAAGCTATCGTGAAGTGCGTGAATTATTAGATTTGGGTACCTGCTGTGGTCGTTGCGCACCTGAAGCAAAAAGCATTATCAATGAAGAACTTTCACTAATTGCTGCACGTATTTCTGTAGCAGCTTAGCAAAGCAATACCAAGAATTTTCCTATAACGATAATAAATAAGTTTTCTAATGATCTCCGGATCATTCTCCTCCCCCGCTTCGACTCAAAGCGGGTTCATTTTTTAAGATCGTTGCTCATCATAAAACGACATCCCTATTGTTTTTGATTGCGATTTTCATTTGCCGTTCTATAAATAACTCGTCAGCATCTCAAAAGTTGATTAATATAGACTGATATCAGATTGCCTTAATTACTATATTTCAATGACATCCTTTTGAGTGAAACATTTTGGGTAGGATTTAAGGCAGAAATTTAGAATGGAGCTTTGACCATGAAAGGCAATCGTGACGTTATCAACCAACTCAACCAAGTGCTTTTTCATCACCTGACTGCAATTAACCAATATTTTTTACACTCTCGTATGTTTAATGATTGGGGAATTGAACAACTGGGCTCAGCTGAATATAAAGAGTCTATCCGTCAGATGAAGCATGCCGATAAAATTATTGAGCGTATTCTTTTTTTAGAAGGCTTACCAAACCTTCAACATTTAGGAAAACTGTATATCGGTCAACATACTGTTGAAGTTTTGAATTGTGACGTTCGCAAAGTAAAAGAAAATATTGAAGCATTAAAAACTGCCGTTGCATTGGCAGAAACACATTTAGACTATGTGACACGTGATTTGGTTCAAGAAATTCTAGAAAAAGAAGAAGAGTATTGGGATTGGACCACTACTCAATTAGATCTTACTGAAAGTGTAGGCATCGAGAATTATATTCAAAGCCAAATGTAAGTTTGAGTCTTTAAAAAAATCCCCAACTGGGGATTTTTAGCACTATGATTTGGGACAATTTACAGCTTTGTTTAAAGTATGAAATATAGTCAAACCGCCGGATTATTCATACAAGTGATTCTGATATCACTCATCGATATCCAAAGAGCTTTATGCTCATTAGAATATTTTGATGATTCATTTATTTTGTACTTTTGAATCATCGATGGTCTTGCTATCGTGAAGCGACATGGATGTCGTTATGTTGAGCGGGGGTATATGAGCAAAAAACAAAGCATTGCTTTGTTTGCAGCGCAAGACCCTCGCTCAACGGAAGATTTTTGTCACTTTTCATCTCTGAAAAGTGAGTCAATGCCTGCGCAAAACAATTTAAACTTTAGAGGTAAAGCGTGGCATTGCAAACTCTAGATCATCAAACAATATATTTATTGCATTTATTTTATTGATCAAGAAATTATATTTAACATGAGTTCGATACAGCTACACTTTTAACTTATTGAAAAAACAATGTTCTTAGCGGATTCTTTCTGAATTTTCATCCAAGTTTTGGATCAGCATGCGGCTAACCATACTTCTATCTTTTGTTTTTGCATGAGGAGCGAAGCTCCTCAAGGCAATCATCTTGTACAGCAACATTGCTACTCACAGCAAAACTCGTCAACTACCAGTAAGCATCATCTTTCATCAAGAGCTTTTGTCGAACTCAGGCTATATTTACTGCATGAGTTTTTCAACAAATTGCATATACCATTCAACTCAAGTTTTAAAATTAAGAATTCATTTTATAAAAAAGAATTCTACTGTGTTGAAATGGAAGCAGGCAATAATTCCTGATAACTTTTATCTTGTCCATGCAAGGTCTTTAGAATCCATAATTGATGCTCAGCTTCAGACTTTTTACCATTAAAAGCCAAGACCTGTGCATATTTATGAATATCATATGCAGACGCTAAATTCGCCACCATACGCCCCATAGACTGTAATTGTTGATCTGTCATTGTTGTATAAGGATTTAAACCAATCCACCATACACGCTCTTTAAACTGCGTCAGCAACCAAATATCTTGATTCATCACTGATTGTTGTGAAGCACTTAAAGGTGTCTTTTTGGTCACAAAAACACTTTGTTGACGATATAAAATATAGTCTCGATAAATCACACCAACCAATACCAGACCGATCACAATAATACTCACAATGATCGACGATTTCAGCTTCACAGTCGGTAGTCGAGGATATTGCGCTTGAATCAGCCCCAGTAAAAAACCCAAAGGCAGTAAAAAATAAGCATAATGAATCGGATATTCTAATAATGCATGAATCAGAATCGCACAGACCATCAAACTGGCGACAATTGAAACGGGTTCCTTTATGCCTTTATTTAACCAATATAACCAAAAAACGACATAGAGAATGATCAACCCACCCAGCGGAATACCATTCCAGATCAATAAATCTAAAATCACGTTATGTGCTGTTTTATACCATTCATGTGATGGATATACATCAAAAGCAGCAATTTGCGCCATTCCTGTCTGATTCCAGCCATAACCCAACCATGGCTTTTCTGAAATCGCAATCAAAGCTTGGTTCCACATATCCAATCGCAGATAACCCGAACTTGCCCGCTCCACCACTGAAGAAGCTTGTACAATATCTTGTGTTGATACCGCAGTAAGCCATTGATTAATCAGAGGCAAACTAGTGATAAGAACAACGAATACACCGCTCCATACCAGCAGTTTTACAAAACCAAAACGTTTGGTTTGACCAAATTGCTTAATGGTTAAATAAAATAGTGTGAATAAACAGACTACCCAAGCAGTACGTGACTGGGTTAATGCAATGGTCAATAGTAAGACAAAAGCAGACGGTACAAGGACATAATTGGGTAAGATTTTCTTTTCATAAAAGTACAAGCATGCAAATACGCCCATACAAATAAAGGTCGCTAAATTGTTGGGTTGAGCAAAGTTTGCATAGGGGCGATTACCATTGAGAAGATTGACCAGGGGTCTAAAATACTCATTGATATCCAACCATTGCGTGATTGCAATAAAGCTCGAAAGTATTCCACCTGTAAACACCACCAGACAGAAAATTTTAAAAACCTGTTCCCTTTGACCTTTTCCACCAATTGCTAAGTTATAACCCACCACCACCATCAACCAAAACATGGCAATATAGGCTGTGCAGAGTAATGCATTACTCAGGTATAGAATCTCGCCAAAGCCCCATTGAATCAGAGGAATTGTGAGTACAGGCAATACAATTAATTGAGGTCTGGGTATTTTTAAATCTTGATGATAAAAAGCACTTAACAAAGCCAATGCTGAGAGAAAAGTCAGTGCTTCACTACCAAATGTCGTCCATGGCATTTTATGAATCGGCAAAAGCCAAGCAAGTAAAAGCAGTAAGGCTGAAAGGATATAAGGAATGGCTTTCATATGAAAAGTAAACAGAAAAACTGAGCTTATTATAAGCCCAGTTTTGAGAAATCTAAGTATTTATTTCCAAGGTCGTAAGTCAACAATTTTTACAACTTCACCCTTTTCTTTATTGATGAGTACGACCATATCAACATTTGTCGATTTTAAAGGAAGCCATGCATTTGCTGCAGGATATTGACTCAGAGTTTTATAAACAGCCTCTTTTGTATTGAAATTTATCAAAACATCAATTTTTTCAATATTTTGCAGTAGCTCATTTTTTGCATCACTTAATTTCGTATAGCGCTCAGGATGCATAGTTGGAATCACCCCATTACTCAAGTCTTCAAATAATCGCTTATTTTGCGCTTCTATGCTTTTTTCTTTTTTTAATGCAACAATTTGTGGCTTCCCCCAACTCGCTTTCTGATATTCTTGTTGTGCTTGTACTATTTTATCTAATTCAATCTCATTATTTCGAACCAAATCAAAACGACCTGCATTATCATAGACAATCCAAGCTGGGCGACCTTGTGCAATATTGAATACACCATAACCTAAAGCAGAAATTTGAATCAGTATAATGACTGCCAAATCCATTTTTAACGTTTTTTTACCTTCTTTATAGACTAATAGTGTTAAAAATGGACCAATAACCACATCAATTGCAATCAACATCAAGAATATTTGAGTGACACCTACTGCTTTAGCGAGTGGTGTTGGGTACCAAATAAAAAATACAACAGCAATAAAAAACAAGGCGATTGCCAAAGAAATCGTTAAATGCCCCAAAAAAAATTTTATACGTTTTGACATTGTTATATAACCAAATTAAATGTGAAATAATTTTAGTTGCCAGTTTATTTAAATACAATCTACGGGCTTATATTTGTTTGCAATTCCTGAAGATGTACTGCAACTCCACTTTCCATCACTATCCCTGTTGAGAAATATAGATTCACCTTTGATTGCAGAAGCAACATTTTTAAGGTGACATTCTAAAGCAGGGCTTGCCATGCCTCCAACTGGTGCTTGAACCGCATAAGTACAAAATTTAGATGATGTTGAAAAAAACATGTTTGAAACAGTATAAGCATTACTAGTAGAAACCGATCCCTCATTCATAATCAATTCATATTGAGGACGTGCACCATTTAACTCCGCTATGGCACTTGTAAGCTGAGATCTAACAACAAAGTTTTGGTACTGCAATAATGCAATAGAAGCAAGAATACCAATGATCGTAACAATAATCATAAGCTCAACTAATGTAAAGCCTTCTATTTCTCTCATATATAATACCTTTTTTTATAATTATAGTAAAAAGTATAACTAAAGAATACAATATACTTACTATTAGAAAAAAATGTCAAAAATTAACAATTTATATACTAATTTGACAAATAAATTTTATCTGCTATAAAAACTTCAAATTTAAACCTATAGTCTAATCTCTCGGCATTTCCCATCCAAACTACTATTTCTTTATTCTTATTAATTAATGAGAAAGAACTGGATGATGGTAAATTTCCATATTTAAATTGAAAAGAATTATTATATTTTCTTAAAACATTCATAGAATAATTAAAACACTCTTCTGAATTTTTTTTTCCACATAGAACATCTTTCTCAGTGAGTGCTAAAAATTTATTATATTTGTCATCTCTAACAATATCATCCAGTAGTATAGCTAGGCTATATGCATTACCTATTAATCCAGCAGATGATGATAGAGCATAAAAATCAAACTTTTTGTAATAATCCTCAAATCTATATTCATTATATAAAAAATTATATTTAACTTCATTTTTTACATATGGACCATTTGAAAAATTAATATTCCTCATCTTTAAATTAAACTCTTGACTTATAGCTTCTCGATATTTTTTTCCCGAAATTCTTTCTATTACCATACCTAATAAGCAACTATTTCTATTATCATATGCACTATATTGACCAGGATAAAAATCAAGTACCTGGTTTTTTAATTTATCAATACTATATGGGCACCATGGTGTAGAATCCTCTTCAAACATTACATCTTTACTTAACATTCGATCAAAACCAGAACTATGCTGTAATAAATTTATAATTTTAACTTTTAATATGCGAGGATCTCTTATTTTTCCATTATTTAATTCTGGAAATATTTCACTCAAACTCGTATCTAACCTTATTTTTTTTTCTTCAATTAATTTTAAGATATACGCTGCAGTAATTGGTTTTGTGTTACTTCCATAACGAAATAGTGTTTTCACACTCATTTTATCAACATTTAAAATTCCTGTTGGTGACTCACAATGATATACTATTTTTTTCTTATCAATATAAATCAATTGATTACCAAGTATTTTATTATCTTTGATATTTTTTTCTAAAAATTCATTCATCCATGATGGAGCACCATCATTACAAACAATATGATATTTTGAATAAATCTGTTCAATTTTAAAAAAAGTGCGTTGCCATTTATAAGGATAAATAACACACATATATATATAGAAAAAAGAAAGAATTATGAAGAAAAATACTACTACTATTTCTTTATAACTCAATCTTTTTCGAAACAACTTTAAACTCTCAGTTATATTAATATAGCTATATATTAAAAGTTAAGGTGTTCCTGATGCTTTTTTTGCAGGACAAGATGTTGAAGCAAATTTTTCTTCTACACTTGTTGAACAAGTCCAAGTACCTGCAACATCACGAGCCCAAGTTACAGTTTGTGTTTTAATTGCTGTTGCAGCAGTATTACCAAAAGTAGCTTTGATTTCACCTGTACTTTTAGCATCGGCAGGCATAGTTACTTCAAGACCTTTGTATAATGCAGTACCAGCACCTAATAAATTAGAAACTGTAGCACCTGCATAACATGTCGTTGCATTTGCAGAAGCTTCTGTGTTTGTAATGGCTGTTTTCCCTTCTAAAATACATGCTTCAACAGTAGTTTTAAGCGTACTTAATTCACCAACAACACGATTAACTTGTGATTTTGCGATATAGTTTTGATACTGTGGAATCGCAATCGCAGCAAGAATACCAATAATTGCAACAACGATCATTAATTCAATCAAGGTAAAACCTTTTTGAGCATTCATAACATTTCTCCAATGTTTTTAAAAATTTATTAGCCTTTTTTCGAGCAATTTATGTGGCTGTTTTTGTGGAAAAAATCAACAACCAACTTACACACTTCGATTTTAGAGAGTATGTAACAGTTTACAAGCTTTTTTTAACATCTCTTTTTTTTAAGTAATTAAACGTAAAAAAGTGACATTTCCTGTCACTCTTGTTTAAAAACATTTCGATTTTTATTTGACATTAATTCAGAATAATCGGCTGATTTGCCAATTCATTCATATTATCAGGTTTTTGTTGTTTGTAAAACAAATTCAATACTTTGCCTATTTCACTCACACCACTCTCAACTGCCAAACGGTAATGTTTATTTTTTAATTGCACAATCATCTCATCACAAATCTGTTGCCACGTTTGCTGTGTAGTCGCCTGATGGATACCACGATCTACGACAATTTCTACTGCTTTTTCACACAAGTTTAAATAAAGTAAAACACCGCTGTTATATTCGGTATCCCATACCCCCAACTCGGCAAAGAGTTGTTGCGCTCTTAGACGCGTATTTTGATGATAGGCTTGATGGCTGGGGATATGCCCCTCGATCACCACCTGTATTTCACCCACATGACCTTCTTCGGCTTGTTGAACTGCTTGAGCAATTGCATGTTGATCCTGCTTGGAAAAGTAGCGCTTAGATGCTGGCATATAAAGACAATGCTTAAGCCAGCGTTTAAAACTCGGCTGTACTTTTTCCTGTAATTTTGGTTCAGTCAAAATTTCTGTTGTATCAGTTTTTGTTACCATGAGCCTGATGCGCCTCCCCCACCAAAACCACCGCCGCCGCCGCTATAGCCACCCCCCCCACCAAAACCACCACCGCTGCCTCCACCACGCCCACCGCCAGAGAGAAACATTTGTAGGATTAGTTGAGCTAGAGAAGTGATCAATAAGAAAAACACACCAAAGCCTAAAATCAGGCTCATCACAATGCCAGAACCATATATCAGCCCAGCTGCTGTTGCTGTCACCCCAGCTACTGCTGCACTTAAGCGATTACCCACGATAAATGAAGCAAATATACCCACCACCAAAATAATCATTGCCGTAGTTAAGGTGCGATCCTTTGCTTCTTGCGCTTGTATTGCTTGGTTTTGTCGCTCTTTGAGCTCATCGGCAGCTTGTTGCGCAATTTCAGGATCTAAATTTAGAATACGTTCAATTTCTACCACAGCAGCTTGTAAACCTTGTGCATATTGCCCTTGTTTAAATGCTGGAGAAATTTGATTGCGTATAATCCGACTGACCATAATATCAGGCAATACACCTTCTAAACCATAACCTGTGGCGATATGAATTTTATGGTCATTCACAGCAACAGCGATCAATAGACCATTGTCTTGTTTTGCTGAACCAAGTTTCCATTGTTCTGCAACACGCATTGCAAAATCAAAAATACCTTCTTGCCCTGTGGTTGGAACAATAATAATCCCGATCTGTGCTTTGCCTTGACGATAAATGTTACGGATTTGTTGTTCTAAATTTTGCTTTTCAGTCGCAGACAAAACATTGGCTTGATCAACCACGGGTTGATTCAATGTAGGGATATTTCTTTCTGTCTCACCCTCTGCAATATCATTGGCGACTTTTGCTTGATTTGATGAAGAGCTCTGTGACGATTGTTGAGATGTGGTTGTCGGTTGATTTTGCTTTTGACCATGTACTGGTGATGAACCAAGCACATTTGGCAAGTTGGTATTTGGAGCAACTTTTCCGAGAACAATGGCTTCTTGTGCTTGTTGTTCATCTGTCGCAGTTGCTGTTTCAGCCCAAACCTGAGATTGAACAGAAAGGATCAGCGCCAAAAGCACATAGAATAATGTACTGATTATTTGAATTGCTGATTTTCCTTTCCGTTCAAGCATAACTCACCTTTACTTAAATAATAGAGAGGTCTTTCATCTCTTTCGAGTGATTCACCAAATAAGAGAAAGCCCAGTGATTAATTAAAATTCACTGTTGGTGCTTTCGATGCGCCTGCTTCAGCACTAAAGTTTGGTTTGGCTTTCATTCCGATCACTTTTGCAGTCATTGCTTGTGGGAACTGACGTACATAAGTATTGTAGTCTTGTACCGTCTGAACATAGCGTGTTCTTGCTGTACTGATTCGGTTTTCAGTCCCCTCTAATTGCACTTGTAAATCACGGAATTGCTCATTGGCTTTTAAGTCAGGGTAGTTTTCAGTGACGGCTAAAAGTCGAGATAATGCACCCGTCATTTGTGACTGTGCTTCTTGATACTTTTTAAACAATTCTGGATCGTTCAATACTTCTTTATCTACTTTTAAACCTGCAACATTGGCACGCGCCTCAGTCACTTCAGTTAAAACTTTTTCTTCATGCGTTGCATAACCTTTGACGACATTCACAAGGTTAGGCACTAAATCTGCACGACGTTGATATTGGTTTTCCACTTCAGACCAAGCCGCATTGACGGACTCATCTTTGGCTTGCAAAGTATTATAACCACAACCTGAAAAAGCCAAAGTACTCGCTAAAGTCAGTGCTACCAAACCTTTTTTCATTGAATTCATTGCTTATTCCTCAGAGATATTTATTTGTATTTGTTGATATATCTGCATTCTATACAGTTTCAGGCAAAGTTTTGTTTAATTTCTGCTATCTATTCGCAATTAAGCTTTTTGGGAATGACATACATTTTTTAAGAAAAGTGCGTTAAGGCGAAACTACTCATTATTTTAGAATATAGTTTAAAAGATGGGGCTTGATAGCCATATTTTCTCAGATATAAGAAAGCCACCCTGAGGTGGCTTTCTACAAATACTTATTCTTCGTCTTTTTGCTCAGGTAAATCTTTTACTGCTTCTGCGATTAAACCAAACATATAGTTACCATAAGCATTGGTTTTATCGTAATGAAAGCGCAACCGAGGCGTTATACGTGTTTTGATCCGACGACCTAACTCGTGACGCAAGAAACCAGAGGCTTTATTTAACACATCCAAGGTTTCTTTATTTGCTGCTTCGCTTTGCTCATCACCAAGTTCACGCCCCATAACTGTCACGTAAACTTCTGCATAACCCAAGTCAGCACTGACTTTCACCGCAGAGATGGTCACAAGACCACCTAAGCGTGGATCTTTAAGCTCTTGACGAATCAGTTCTGACAACTCACGTTGTACTGTATCCGCCATGCGCTTAAGACGTTGACTACCCGCCATTAAAGACTCCGTTTGATCAACTGAACATCATATACTTCGATTTTATCGAGGGCTTTGATGTCTTTATAGCCTTTAACAGCAAGGCCACATTCCATACCAGCACGAACTTCTTCAACCACTTCTTTATAACGGCGAAGAGACTCAAGCTCACCTTGGAATACCACCACATCATCACGAAGTACACGAATTGGTTTATTACGATGCAATACACCTTCAAGTACCATACAGCCCGCAGCAGCACCGAATTTACTTGAATGGAATACTTCACGAACTTCTGCAACACCCAGAATCGTTTCACGATGTTCAGGTGCAAGTTTACCACTCATTGCCGCTTTCACATCATCAATAAGCTGATAAATGATTGAGTAGTAACGAATGTCGATACCATCAGCATCTGCTTTTTGACGTGCAGTATTATCAGCACGTACGTTAAAGCCTAGCAGTACAGCTTCTGAAGATTCAGCAAGAGTAACATCAGACTCAGTGATTGCGCCCACGCCCGAACCGATTACACGGACTTTAACTTCATCAGTCGCAAGATCAGCCAATGCAACATGCAATGCTTCCAAGGTACCACGTACATCAGTTTTAAGCACAACATTCACGATAGGCACATCTTTCTTGCCCATAGATGCCATGATGTTTTCAAGACGCATCGCACTTTGACGTTCAAGACGTTTTTGACGTTCACGATCCATACGAGCATCAGCAACTTCACGTGCTTTTTTCTCGTCATTGACAACAAGCACTTCATCACCCGCCATTGGCGCTTCAGGAAGACCTAAAATCTCAACTGGAATCGAAGGACCTGCTGATTGAATACGTTGACCATTTTCATCTGTCATCGCACGAACACGTCCGTAAGATGCACCAGCAAGAACAAGATCACCAACTTTCAAAGTACCGTTTTGAACCAGAATAGACGTTACCGCACCACGGCTATTGTCTACACGCGCTTCGATCACAACACCTTGCGCAGCACCTTCTTCAGATGCTTTCAACTCTAACATTTCAGCTTGAATTGAAATTAAATCTAGAAGCTCATCGATACCTTGACCAGAATGCGCTGAAACCATTGCAACTGGGACATCACCGCCCCATTGTTCAGGCACGATTTCTTTGGTCGTCAATTCGTTCAATACACGATCTGGATCGGCAGATTCTTTATCCATTTTGTTGATTGCAACAATAATCGGAGTACCTGCAGCACGAGCATGATCAATTGCTTCCGCAGTTTGTGGCATTACGCCATCATCTGCTGCAACAACCAATACCACGATATCTGTAGCTTTCGCACCACGTGAACGCATTGCAGTAAATGCAGCATGTCCTGGTGTATCAAGGAAAGTAATAATCCCTTTATCAGTGGTTACATGATAAGCACCGATATGCTGTGTGATACCGCCCGCTTCGCCTTGAGCCACTTTAGCACGACGAATACGGTCAAGAAGCGATGTTTTACCATGGTCAACGTGACCCATGATGGTAACCACTGGTGCACGTGTAGTTTGTGCTCCACGCGCGCCTTCAGCTGCTTCGAGCAAGTTATCTTCAGCTTGTGTATCAGAAACAAGAACTGGATTATGTCCCATTTCCTCAACAATCAATGCTGCAACTTCTTGATCAATGGCTTGGTTTTGTGTAACCAATTCACCCATTTTCATGAGTGATTTAATCACTTCACGGACTTTAACTGCCATTTTTGCAGCCAAGTCAGCAACCACGATTGTTGAACCAATTTCAACGTCATACACTTGCTTTTTAACAGGTTTTTCAAAACCATGTTTATTCGCTTGGCTGGTTTTTAAACCACGTTTATGTGGGTTATGACTGAAAGATTGTTCTTCCTGACCACGACGACCACCTTTCTTCGGAGAACGTGTATTTGCAGTATTGGTACCACGTTTGATTTCACGGTCTTCTTTTGCAAATGAGTCTTCATATGCTTGACCAACCAAACCAGCAGCCAACGGTGAATCATCAACTACACGAATAGTCGTTGTTGTTTCATCAGAAGAATACTTAGACGCCATTTGACGCATTTGCTCAAGTGTACGTTGTTGTGCTTCTTCTGCTGACTTACGACGAGCCGCTTCCTCAGCAGCTTTTAATTGGGCTGCCTGAGCTTCACGCGCACGCTTTTGTTCAGGTGTTTCAATTGTTTTTACAGTTGCTTTGGTAATCGGTTTATTGGTCGACTTACGTTTAACAACCACTGCTGCTTTTGGTGTTTCTTTTGCTGCGGTTTGCTGTTTTGCCGCAGCACGCATTTTTTCTAAATTGGCTTTTGCAGAGCTTTCTGTTTTTTCAGCTTCATTTGCCACAGGCACTTGCTGTGCTTTTGGCGCTGAATTTGCCTGAGCCGTCGCTTGCGCTTTTGCTAAAGCTTCCGCTTTAATTTGTTCAGGATCTGGCTTAGTAAACGTATGTTTTTTACGAACTTCAACATTGATAGTTTTAGCCTTACCTGAAGTACTCGCCACTTTCGCGGTACTTGTCGTTTTACGTTTCAACGTGATTTGTCCTGCTTGTCCCGTATCTTGACCATGAGCTTTTTTCAAATGGTTCACGAGCACATCTTGCTGTTCAGTAGAAATTTTGTCTTCAGCCTGCTTTTGAGGTAACCCAGCTTCACGCACCTGATCAAGGAGCTTTGTAACTGGAAGTCCTACACTGACTGCTAACTCTTGAATTGACTTATCCGTCATGTACTACCTCCTAGTTAAACCATGATTCACGTGCTTTCATAATCAATTGACCCGCTTTTTCAGCGCCCAAGCCTTCGATATCAGAAATATCATCCGTTGCTTGATCCGCCAAGTCATCGACTGTGATTACACCGCGTGCTGCTAAAGCCTGTGCAATTTCAGAAGTCATACCTTCCATCGCAACAAGTTCTGGACTTGGGTCCTGAATATCTTCTTGCTGTTTTAATGCATCAGCCAAAGCGGCTTCTTTTGCGCGACTTTGTAGTAATTCAACTGTATCTGCATCCAATTCGATTTCATCGAAAGTTTCCGCAGGTACATAAGCAATTTCCTCAAGTGAGGTAAAGCCCATTTCTACCAAAGCCATTGCGAGATCTTCTTCAATATCTAGACGCGTAACAAACATATCTAAATACTGTTGAGCTTCATTTTGTTGACGAGCACGATACTCATCTTCAAGCATCATATCTAACTTATAACCTGTCAGCTCTGATGCTAAACGAACGTTTTGTCCTTGTGAGCCAATTGCACGAGCAAGTTGATCACTGGTTGCAAAAATAATATCCGCTGTGTGGGCATCTTCATCAATCACGATACCCGATACATCTGCTGGCTCTAAAGCACTTGCGATATATTGAGCTGGATCATCAGACCACACCACAACATCAATACGTTCACCATTTAACTCTGATTGTACCGCTTGGATACGTGTACCACGCATACCAATACATGCACCTACAGGGTCAATACGATGGTCATTGGTTTTGACCGCGATTTTTGCGCGTACACCCGGTTGACGTGCTGCTGCTTTAATTTCAATGATTTCCTCAGAAATTTCTGGAATTTCTTTTTTCATCAAAGCAATCAGCATTTCAGGTTTAGCACGAGACAATAGTAACTGTGCGCCACGACCTTCACGATTCACATTATAAAGAATCGCATTCATACGTTGTTTTGGACGAAGAATTTCTTTTGGAATCATTTCTTCACGTGCCAAATATGCTTCTGCGTTATCACCCAAGTCAATGATAAAGCCATCTTTGGTTTGTTTTTTCACTTCACCGTAGATTAACTCGCCCACTTTAGACTCATAAGCATCAGCAACCAATGCACGCTCTGCTTCACGAATTTTTTGTACAATCACTTGCTTAGCAATTTGCGCAGCAATACGACCGAAATCAATTGATGGCACTTCAAGTTCACGAATATCGCCGATCGACCATTTTGCAGGATCTACATCAGAAATCGCATCCTGACATGCTGGCATTTCGTGATCTTCATCTGCAACCACTTCCCACTGACGAAAAGTACTATAATCACCGGTTTTGCGGTCAATTTCTACACGCAACTGCGCTTCTTCCGAATTCGTTCCTTCGTAGAATTTCTTTTTAGTCGCTGCAACTAAAGCCTGTTCAAGTGCTTCAAAAATTGCTTCACGACTCACACCTTTCTCATTACTAACCGTTTCAACGACGGTGAGAATTTCACGTGCCATAAGTCACCTATTTATTCAGATTTCTATTTCTGGATTAATCCTGAAAGATCAAATTCGCTTTGTCTATGTTGTTACTGTCTATCTCAAGTACCTGCTGTTTTTCAACTTCGACTTGAATCATTTCATTTTCTAAATCTACAGCAACCAACTTGGCTTGGAATTTACGACGATTTTCAACGGCTGCAATCAAACGCAATGCAACTTGTTGTCCGATATATTTTTCTAACTGCGCCAACTGAAAGAATGGACGATCCCAACCTGGAGAAGACACTTCCAAAGCATATTCACCTGAAATTGGATCATGCACATCTAAGATTGCACCCACCTGTTGAGTCACACGCACACAGTCCTGTACGCCAATACCACGACCCAACTCAACCTCACCATCTTCATTTATGGTTGGCTCAGCATTTTCAGCAACGTCTTTATCAATATAAATACGCAATAAAGAACGCTTACCTTGAGGAATGAATTCAATCCCCCAAAGTTCTACATCACAAGCTTGCACTGCAGGAGTTATTAAATCTTGAAGTGCTTGAGTTTTATTTGATAGCTTCATTTACTCTCGTCATATTTGTGCGATTCAATCGCTCACTGGACTTATTCAACTTACTATAGTGAAGCATGTCTTTTTGACCAATTGATGTCCACACCACACGATAGCCAATAAAAAAGGGCGTAATCGCCCCTATTATCGCACAGTAAATCGTAATTCACTATGCAAAAAGACCCACCTATCTGTGAGCCCTTTTTAGAAACTTGGTAGCGGGAGCTGGATTTGAACCAACGACCTTCGGGTTATGAGCCCGACGAGCTACCAGACTGCTCCATCCCGCATCAGCGTTGCAAAATTATATACAAGAACTTTGAATTTTTCAATCAATATTAAAACATTGATCATTCTATTTTCTTGCTTGATCAAGTTGCACCTTAATCAAAATGGTAGCGGGAGCTGGATTTGAACCAACGACCTTCGGGTTATGAGCCCGACGAGCTACCAGACTGCTCCATCCCGCAACAATACTACAAATTCACAAATAAAATAGACTTTTGATCTACATTACCTTTAATTAAGTTGCATCTTAATTAAATTGGTAGCGGGAGCTGGATTTGAACCAACGACCTTCGGGTTATGAGCCCGACGAGCTACCAGACTGCTCCATCCCGCAACAATGTTTTTTAGCCGCTAGCACCAACAATACTGGTTTATTGTTGGTGCGGAAGGGGGGACTTGAACCCCCACGCCCGAAAGCACTACCACCTCAAGGTAGCGTGTCTACCAATTCCACCACCACCGCAGCTGTGACGCATTCTAGTCGCATCCCTCAGAAAAAGAAAGGACTAATTGACATTATTCGCCAGTTTTTGGTGCAGTTGGCGAAGTTTCACCCGTATTTGTTGTTGCAGGTGCAGTTGTTTGGGTTGTCGTTTGTACTGTTTTCAACCCATAAGCATCTGTGGTTTGCTTTTTCGCAAAGACTGCTAGGCTTAGGCTGGTAATAAAAAATAAAGCCGTCAAAATTGCAGTTAATCGGGTTAAAAAGCTTGCTGAACCTGAAGCACCAAATACCGTAGCTGCGCCACCACCACCAAATGAAGCGCCTGCATCTGCACCTTTACCATGCTGAACGAGAATAAGCCCGATCATTAAAACGGCCAAGATGATATGTACAACCAGCACAAATGTATGCATGCTGAACTCCTATTCTTTTGTATTAGCAAATGCTTGAGCAATTTTATAAAAAGACTCTGCATTAAGTGATGCACCACCGACCAGTGCACCGTTGATATCTGGACACGCAGCCAACTCTACTGCATTTTCAGCTTTGACACTACCGCCATATAAAATAGCCGTTTGTTGTGCTTCAACTGTAATTTGAGTTAAACCTTCACGAATTTTTGCATGCATCGCTTGAGCATCTTGTGGCGATGCGGTCTTGCCTGTTCCAATCGCCCAAATTGGCTCATAAGCAATAACAATATTGTGCCACTGCCCTGCTTTTACAACCGCAGCAAGATCACAAATTTGTTGTAAAACCACCTGTTCAGCTTGACCCGTCTCACGTTGTTCGAGGCTTTCCCCAACGCAATAAATAACAGTTAGCCCAGCATTCAGCGCATTGGTCAGTTTCGCTTTTACTTTCACAACATCATCACCAAAAATTTCACGGCGCTCAGAATGCCCAACCAATACATAATCAATCTGACTATCTTTGAGCAATTCTGCACTCACTTCACCAGTATATGCGCCAGTACCTGACATTTGAGACAAGTCTTGAGCAACAACCTTAACGGGTGATTGAGCATCTTGAAGTTGTTGCTGTACCGACAATAAAGCAATAGAAATCGGCGCAACACCCAAATGACATTGTTGTTGTGTAATTGGGTTTTGTTGTAAATACTGTTTTAAGTCTTGTATGAGCTGTTGCGAATTCGCTTGCATTGGGTTCATTTTCCAATTGCCGACAACCCAAGGAATAATAGTCGAACTCGACATACATCTAACCTTTTATCGAAAATGTGCACATTCTACACGGAATTTAGATTTTTAAAGTATTTTTTCTTTATCAATTCGCACTTCTGTTCTAAAGTCTGTCAATGAATATATGCGCTAGAAATATAAAACGTTTCAAAGATCGTCAACAAAAGTCAAATTGGCGCAAATTATGGTTAAAATATGTTTTTAGAAGAATACGTTTAATTCTAGATATTTTTAAGGATCATCGTATAATTTTATTATTCCAATTATAAAATTAAATTTAAAGTGTTTTGGGGATGTCTATGCAAAATGGTTCACCTAAGTTTTCGGGTTATATCCGTCGCTTAGTCGATGAAGGCTTTTTATCTGCTCAGCAAATGAAAGATGCCTTAACAAGCGCTCAAAAAAGTAAAACCCATTTGGTGCCTTACTTGATTGAGAAATTAGCGATCTCACCATTGCTGATCGCTGAAATGATCTCTTCCGAGTTCGGCGAGCCTATTTTTGATCTAGACAGTTTTAACCCTGAAATGTTGCCCAAGGACATTGTTGACGCCGGTTTGATCAGCAAACATAGTGTGATTCCATTGGTGCAACGTGGTAATATCTTATATGTTGCCACCAGCGACCCCACCAATATCGAGGCACTTGATGCGATTCGTTTTAGTTGTGGTCTAAACATTGAACCAATCATCGTTGAACATCATAAATTATTAAAAAATTTAGAAAAGCATTTTACTGTAGAAGAAAGCTTTAATTTTGGCGATGAAGATTTTGATGTCGATATTATTGCGACGGATGATGCTCCACCTTCAGATGACGATGATGAGGAAACTTCCGAAGAAGAAGCACCGATTGTTAAATATATCAATAAACTGTTGATTGATGCCATTCGAATGGGCGCCTCAGACTTACATTTTGAACCTTATGAAAAAAGTTATCGTGTTCGCTATCGCGTAGATGGCGTACTGAGAACCATTACCAATCCCCCACTGCAATTGGCAAATCGTTTGGCATCCCGTTTAAAAGTCATGTCGCAAATGGATATTTCAGAGAAACGTATTCCTCAAGATGGGCGGATCAAACTTAAACTGTCTAAAACCAAAGCTATTGATTTTCGTGTGAACTCACTTCCAACATTGTTTGGTGAAAAATTAGTTCTGCGTATTCTTGATCCTTCCAGTGCCATGTTAGGGATTGATGCTTTGGGCTATGAAGAAGATCAAAAAGCTTTATTTATGGAAGCACTAGAAAGACCACAAGGCATGTTATTGATTACCGGTCCAACAGGTTCTGGTAAAACCGTATCTTTATATACTGGCTTAAATATCCTCAACACCGAAAGTTCCAATATTTCAACCGCAGAAGACCCTGTGGAGATTAATTTGGAGGGGATTAACCAAGTAAACGTCAATCTTAAAGCAGGATTGACCTTTTCAGTCGCGCTAAAATCATTTCTTCGTCAAGATCCAGATATTATAATGGTCGGGGAGATTCGAGACCTTGAAACGGCTGAAATTGCAATCAAAGCAGCCCAAACAGGTCATATGGTGATGTCCACACTGCATACCAATAGTGCACCAGAAACCTTGACCCGATTGCGCAATATGGGTGTGCCATCCTTCAATATTGCAACATCGGTCAATCTTGTGATTGCACAACGTCTTGCTCGACGTTTATGCAACCACTGTAAAGCACCTATTGAAATTCCGAAACAAAGTTTGTTAGAACTGGGCTTTACTGAACAAGACTTAAACCATCCTGATTTACAGATTTTTCAGCCTATGGGCTGTTCTGAATGTAGAGAAGGTTATAAAGGACGAGTCGGTATTTATGAGGTGATGAAAGTAACACCTGAAATTTCAAAAATTATCATGGAAGATGGCAACGCACTACAAATTGCAGCAGCATCTGAGAAATTGGGGTTTGATAATTTACGACGTTCAGGTTTAAAAAAGGTTATGAATGGTTTAACGTCTTTACAAGAAATCAACCGTGTAACCAGTGAATAAATATAATCAATATTTAAGGAAATTGTTATGGCAGCTAAAAAAGCGCAAATGATGCCTACCTTTGCTTATGACGGGGTTGATCGTAAAGGAATCAAGGTCAAAGGAGAATTGCCTGCACGCAATATGGCACTCGCCAAAGTCACGTTGAGAAAACAAGGCATAACCATTAAAACCATTCGAGAAAAGAAAAAGAATATTCTCGAAGGCTTAATGAAGAAGAAAATTTCAACTTTAGATATCACCATCTTCACCCGTCAGCTTGCCACCATGATGAAGGCGGGTGTTCCCTTAGTACAAAGTTTTGAAATTGTTGCCGAAGGTTTAGAAAACCCTTCTATGCGTGAAGTTGTCCTAGGGATCAAGAGTGAAGTTGAAGGCGGAAATACTTTTGCTGGCGCCTTGAAAAAGTATCCTCGTTACTTTGACAGCTTATTTTGCTCTCTGGTTGAATCTGGCGAACAATCGGGTGCTTTGGAGACCATGTTGGATCGTGTCGCGATTTATAAAGAAAAAAGTGAATTATTAAAGCAAAAAATTAAAAAAGCCATGAAATATCCTATGACAGTGATTGTTGTTGCAATCATTGTGACGATTATTTTGATGGTCAAAGTTGTACCTGTCTTTCAAGGCTTATTTAGTTCCTTTGGTGCAGATCTACCTGCCTTTACTCAAATGGTGGTGAATATGTCCAATTGGATGCAAAGCTATTGGTTTATTATGATTATCTTTATCGCAGTTAGTATTGCTTCTTTTTTAGAAGCAAAAAAACGTAGTCAAAAATTCCGAGACTTACTAGACCGAACTGCACTCAAACTACCCATTTTTGGCGATTTGGTTTACAAGGCGATTATTGCGCGTTATAGCCGCACCCTTGCAACTACCTTTGCGGCAGGGGTTCCCCTCATTGAAGCACTAGAATCTACTGCGGGTGCAACCAACAATGTGGTTTACGAACAAGCTGTGATGAAAATTCGCGAAGATGTGGCTACAGGTCAACAACTAAATTTTGCCATGCGTGTAACCAATAAATTTCCCTCTATGGCTGTGCAGATGGTCGCCATTGGTGAGGAATCAGGAGCACTGGATGCAATGCTCGATAAAGTGGCTACGCACTTCGAAAATGAAGTCGACAATGCTGTGGACGGTTTAACCTCAATGATGGAGCCTTTAATTATGGCAATCTTAGGCGTCTTGGTTGGTGGTCTTGTGATTGCCATGTATCTTCCAATCTTCCAAATGGGTTCAGTGGTTGGTTAATAATGGGTATGTTTCACGATTTTTTAAACCTTCTGATTCAATCATCGACTGCGCTCTATATTGTTGTCGGTCTAGTTAGCCTGTGTGTGGGGAGTTTCCTCAATGTGGTGATTTATCGCACACCAAAGATGATGGAAAAGGAATGGCGGCAAGAGTGGCAAGCAGAATGTCAATTGCTTGCTGGTTCTCAACAGATCGTCATTGACGAAGAAAAACTGAGTCTGAGTCAACCAGCGTCTACCTGTCCACAATGTAAAACACCGATTCGCTGGTATCAAAATATCCCCGTGATCAGTTGGTTGGCGTTACGTGGTAAATGTGCTTCATGTCAAAACCCCATCAGTATCCGCTATCCTTTGGTTGAACTACTGACAGCAATCGGCTCCTTAACCGTTGTTGCAGTATATGGACCAACACTGCAAATGGTGTTTGGCGTATTGCTGACATGGGTACTGATTACCCTGACCTTTATTGATTTTGATACACAATTATTACCTGATCGTTTTACCTTAACACTCGCGGCTGTGGGTTTAGGAATTAACTCATTTGAAATATATACCACGGCAAACGCTGCAATTTGGGGTTATATTATTGGTTTTCTTTGCCTATGGATTGTCTATTACCTGTTTAAAATCGTGACAGGTAAGGAAGGCATGGGTTATGGTGACTTTAAGCTTCTTGCTGCACTGGGTGCTTGGATGGGACCGTTGATGTTGCCTTTAATTATCCTACTTTCCTCGGTTGTCGGGGCAATCATTGGTATCATCCTGCTAAAAATTCGTAAGGAAAATACTCCTTTTGCTTTTGGACCCTATATCGCCATTGCAGGTTGGATTGCATTCTTATGGGGCGAACAAATCATGAAGATTTACTTAGGTCAATAATTTAAACATCGATGAGGATGACAACATGACTTTTATCTTGGGCTTAACAGGTGGCATTGGAAGTGGTAAATCTGCAGCAAGTCAATGGTTTGAGTCCCAAGGAATTGTTGTTGTTGATGCAGATATAGTGGCACGAGAAATTGTTGAAAAGGGTCAACCTGCGCTTAAAAAAATCCAAGAGGTATTTGGCGATTGGACTTTAACGGCAAATGGTGAACTGAATCGTCGTGCATTAAGAGAACACATTTTTAAAGATGCTTCGGCACGCCAACAGCTCGAGTCGATTACCCACCCTGCGATTCGAGTCTCAATCATTCAACAATTACAAGCAGCCAGCAGCCCTTATGTGATTTTGGTTTCTCCACTGTTGTTTGAAACCAATCAGCACGAACTGACTCAACGTACTTTATTAGTAGATGCCAGTGAAGACTTACAAATCTTACGTGCATCGCAACGTGATGGGCAATCTATTGAGCAAATTGAAAAAATCATTGCAGCGCAAATGCCACGACTTGAAAAGCAAAATCATGCAGATGATATTATTTTAAACGATGGTCATATTGATCATTTATATGCAAAATTAGCACCTTTACATCAATACTATCTAGAACTTGCAACAGCTTAATTCTGCACAATCACTTACCAAATCAATGATATGTAACTAAAAATACTCATTGATTATGTTTATTAACATCTAAACGTTGTTGCAAACTGTCTTTATGGTTAAACCAACGCCAAGGCTGTAACGCCCCAATTCCCATACCAATCAAACCGCAGATCATTGCCAAACTTAATGGCTCATTTAACAAAGGCACAGCAATTATTGCCGCGATAAAAGGTGCCAGTGTTACGATACTGCCTGTTTTAAATGCACCAAGACGCTTAATCGCTTCTACATAGGCTAAGGTTGCCACGATCACGACAAATACACCATGAAAAAGTGTCTGTAGCAATAAATGCGGTGTTGACGCTTGGTCCAAATGTTTTGGTAAAAATAATAGATAAATCGGTACATAAACGATAGCGGACCAGATCGCTACACCTGCCATAGAATGCCATGCAGAAAGCTTCCACTGACGCAGTAATACTGTAAAAATTCCCCACCAGATTGCACTGAGAAAAAATAGCAAATCACCAAAACCAAATGCCACACCCGTTTGTTGATACATCAAGAAACTCATCACGGAGATTGCCAATAACATGATAATCAAACTGATCCATGTATGTTTGTCAAAAGGTTGGCGATAGAGGAAATAACCCGCTAAGGCAGTACATAATGGAATACAACCATTTAGAAAAATTGCGGCATGGGCTGCTGGTACAAAATGGAATGCACTATAAGAAGTTAAGCAATAAACAACACCACCAACCATAGCCAAAATAAAAGGTTGTTTTTTAAATAGAAAAGCTGTGTCTTTTTTATAAATTAAAATAGGCATCAAAATACAAAATGCCAAAGAAAAACGTAATGCGGTAATGTCCCAAGGGCTGATATGCCAAAGCGCATTCAGCCTTGAGGTAATGGTAAATCCGCCCCAAATACACATGGTGATTGCCACATAAATGTAGCCTTGGGTACGTGCGGTCATCATTATGTTTTCTCAAATACGATCAATCATCGCAATGATCGAATTAACTTGCTTGACGTTGGCGACATGCTTCGTACAATGCCATACCTGTCGCCACACTGACATTCAAACTTTGCAAATTCCCAGACATGGGAATAAATACAGTTTGATCACATTGTGATTGGGTAATTGGACGCAAACCCGTATCTTCGGCACCCATCACCACACATACAGGCGTTCCTGTAAAATCGAACTTGTGAATAGGCAATGCCTTTTCGTCTAACATCGTGCCCACCACACGAACATGATAATGCTCTTTAATATGACCCAGTGTTCGCGCCAAATTGGTCACTTGAATAAATTTCACTTTTTCAGCACCACCCGCAGCGACTTTACGCGCAGTCGGCGTCAATGTCGCAGAACGATCACGCGGTACAATCACGGCTTCAACCCCCATCGCTGCTGCTGTACGAATACATGCACCAAGGTTATGAGGGTCTGTGATGTGATCAAGTGCCAACAACAATGGTGAATCAGTGCTTTCTAAAAGTTGATCAAGATCTTTTTCATTCAACACAGGATTTGGACGTACTGCCGCGACCACCCCTTGATGGAAAGGTTGTCCTGCAAGTTTTTCCAAGCTATCACGACTGGCTTTTTGCACACTGATCCCAAACGGTTCAGCAAGCTGTAAGATACGTTGCAAACGCTGATCATCACGCCCTTTTAACGTAAATAAGGTTAAAACACGTTCAGGTTCCAACTCTAATAATGACTCCACTGAATGAACGCCATAATAATATTCGGACTTCGCCATGAACAACCTCATTAACAACAGGATGATAGAAATGAAAAATCCTGCAAAGCCAACTTTACAGGATTCTATTTGATGATTCAGTCTAACCGATTTAGCTGAGAAATTCTTTGCTTAATTTCAAAACACTCGCATTGTTACAGTGTTTAGCCTTCCAAATGACAAACGTAATCGAGTACATCATCTGTTTCAATTTTAAAACGGCTATTTCCAGGGACATAAAAAGATTGTCCGGCACGGAACAGCTCACTTTCTTCGCTGTCTGCAATCTTGACACGACATTCACCAGAAATAATTTCCATACGCTCTGGGACATGTGTTTCAAATGTTAAAGCTTCCTCAGTAGGAAGAATAACGCCTAAAGTCTTTTTTGTTCCGTCTTCAAATTGCACAGTGTGACTAATACATAGACCACCAAAATATACATTGGATTTTTTAACTACGGATACGTGATCGTACTGAGCTGACATGCGTATTCTCCAGATAATGCGCATTTATAAAAATTATGTTCGATGTAGTTTAATGTCGTGCTACAAACTAATCAATCGAAGATTTTATTGTGGTGGCTTCGCGCCTTTACAAATTGACATGGGTAATCGTCATCAGTTCATCTCTTCACTGAAGCAAAGCCTGAAAACGCAACTCTAATACAAGCAAAGGATATGCCTATTTATAGTCTCAATTTGCGTTCGATATAAAGTGATTGAAGAATTGTGATATTTACTACTTTATCCTTAACTATTCGAGGCTCCCTCACTTCTAAGGCATTATGAATGTCATCATTGGATAGATGGATAAAGCTTAGGTTTATTTAGAAATATCACCTCAATACTCGCTTTATACATAGCCTATCGATTGTTTAAACTCAAGACATTTTATTTTCAGCTTAAATCTATTTAAAATACTTAAAAATATGCGCATTAGAATATTTTCTGACTTGTGACTAAAACAAAACTTCACTATCTTAGAACTTCACCGTTCGCAGCTTGGATGCGTTTATGCTGACACACTTAAATCTGATCAATTTTGCTTTAGCGGATAATCTTGCCATTGATATTGAAAAAGGCTTCAATGTCCTCACAGGCGAAACAGGTGCAGGTAAGTCATTATTGTTAGATGCACTATCAGCCTGCCTAGGTGAGCGTACGGACACCAATTATGTGCGTTATGGTTCAGAGAAAGCAGATATTACTGCAGTTTTTAGTTATCAACCTGAAAGTCCTGAAGCAGTATGGTTAACCACCCATGAATTAGATGATGAATCTGGTGAAATTCATTTAAGACGCGTGATTTTTGCCACAGGTCGCAGTAAAGCATGGATTAACGGGCGTCCAAGTAGCCTTGCTGAACTGAAAGAACTAGGACGTTTGTTGGTACAATTATATAGCCAGCATAGCCAACAACAACTTTTGGAACCACCTTATCCCAAACACTGGTTAGATCGTTATAGTAATTTTTACCAAGCCGCTCAAGATGTTCGTGATGCCTATAGCACATGGCAAAAAAACATTCGTATTCATCAAGCAGCTATAGATGCACAAGCTAATCGCCTGCAACGTATTGATACTTTAAAACTGCAACTCGAAGAGCTTGAGGATGTGATTCGGGTTGACTACAAAGAAATAGAACAAGAATTTGACCGTTTAAGTCACCACGAACACATCATGCAAGATTGTGGATACAGCTTAAACGTGTTGGATGAGTCAGAACAGAATATTACCCAAGAAATTTCATCTATTATTCGTCGTCTTGAATCGCATGCGGGTCGTAGTGAGCAATTGTCAGAAATCTACAACTCTTTGATTAATGCACAAAGTGAAATCGATGATGCAACAGCCAATTTACGTCAGTTTATAGATCGTCAAAGCTTTGACCCTGAGCGTATGGATGAACTCAATAAGCAACTTGAAGTCTTCCATCGTCTGGCACGCAAATATCGTGTTCAGCCTGATGAGCTTAAACAGCAATATGAAACTTGGCAAAATGAATTAGAACAATTACATCAACTTGAAGACCCTGAGACATTGGCAGAGCAAGTTGAACACGCCCATCAAGCTTTTATAGAAAAAGCGCAGTATCTAGATCAAATCCGTCGCCAAGCTGCTGAACCTTTAGCCAAACAACTAACTGAACAAGTTAAACAGCTGGCACTACCTGAGGCGCATTTTGAGTTTAAATTTGAACCTTTAGAACCTGTTACTGCGGAAGGATTAAGCTTTATCCAACTGCTGTTTACAGCCAATAAAGGCATTCCTCCTCAACCGCTCGCGCGTGTTGCTTCTGGAGGTGAATTATCACGTATCGCACTTGTCATGCAAGTGATGAATGCTGAAAAAACCGAAGCTGAGGTTTTGGTTTTTGATGAAATTGATGTCGGTATTAGTGGCGGTACTGCTGAAATTGTTGGGCGTCTATTGGCTGGTTTAGGTCAACATGTACAGATTCTTTGTATTACCCATCAGGCTCAAGTCGCAGCACAATCAGACCAACATCTATTGGTGAAAAAGCTCCAAACTGACCCTGCAAGCAGTACCATTGTGGAACTTGAAGAAGAGCAACGAATTTTAGAGTTGGCACGCATGACTGGTGGTATTGAAATTGGTGAAACCACATTACAACACGCCAAACAACTCCGACAATTAAAATTCCAGCATTCGTAACAAATGCATTTATAGTGTCTATTGCTACTTCAATCATGATTTGGAGCGGCCATATAAATGCTCCTCAATTGAGAAGCATTTAACTTAAAGTATGTTTTTTGATTAATTTTTCACCAAACCCATTGCAAAACCTCACTGTTTTTGTAGGCTTTTGAAATATTCACAACCTATTGATATTAATTGTGCTATTTATATAGTTATAGATTTTCTCAAAATTAAAATATTTAACCTGAGTTCGGCAAGGAGCTGCATATCGGTGACCAAACAATATCTTTCTCATCGTTGCCTAATCGCCCCTCCTGATCTTGCGGATGATTTCTTTGCGAATACCGTAATTTATATTGCCCGCCATGATGGAAATGGAGCACAAGGGATTATTATCAATCGTCCTTCTGGCATTCAAGTCAAAGAATTGCTCAATGACTTAGACATCGCAGCAGATAATGTCCATCCACATGAAGTTTTACAAGGGGGTCCTTTACGCCCAGAAGCAGGCTTTGTTCTGCATACTGGACAACCGACTTGGCATTCTTCAATTGCAGTGGGTGAAAATCTTTGTATCACCACCAGTAAAGATATTTTAGATGCGATTGCCCATAATGAAGGGGTCGGGCGTTATCAAATTGCTTTGGGTTATGCCAGTTGGACTAAAAATCAATTGGAAGAAGAAATTGCTCGTGGAGATTGGTTGATTTGTGACTCAGATATGGATCTGGTATTTAATTTACCTTATACCGACCGTTGGGATGCAGCTTATCGTAAAATAGGCATTGATCGTACTTGGTTAGCTTCTGAGATTGGACATGCCTGATTTAAATTCACCGCAACTCATTATTGCATTTGATTTTGGTACACAAAAAATGGGCATGGCGGTGGGTTCATCTCTCATTGAAAGTGCAACACCGCTTGCACTTTTCCCGATGAAAGATGGCATCCCCAATTGGGATGAGCTGTTAAAAATCGTTAAACAACACCAACCAAATTTATTTTTGGTCGGCTTGCCGCTCAATATGGATGATTCTGAATCTGAATTATCAACCCGAGCACGTAAATTCGCACGGCGCTTACGCCATCAAACCAACATTGAAACAGTTATGGTTGATGAACGTTTGACCACCCGTGAAGCACGAGATGAACTTGAACATTATCAAGCTCAGGGGCGTGCAAAAAAATTAGCCGCTGACAGTATCGCAGCTGCATTATTTATCGAAAGCTGGTATCGAAATCCTGAAGGGATTACGCCATAATTTGAGTCATTTAAATGTCAAAGACCTTTGTAATTTATGGTGTCAGTAAGGGCTTAGGGCAAGCCCTTTTACAAACAATTCCGCAAAGACAAGATCAGGTTTTTGGCGTTTCTCGTTCAAAACCTGAATCATATCTGCCAAATTTTCATTGGATTTGTGCTGATCTTGCTCAACCTGAACAAGCAAGAGATACTGTTAAACATCAAATCCAGCGTCAAACGGTCGACTATCTGATTTACAATGTCGGTATTTGGGAAGAAAAAGCATTTGATACAGATTATGCATTTGAACAATGTTCAGATTTAGAAATTTCCAATTTAGTTCAGACCAATATTCAATCCTGCATTTTGGCAATTCAGTCCTTACTAGAAAATTTACGCCTTTCTGCAAATGCCAAAATCATCTTAATTGGTTCCACATGGGGACTTGATAACCATTCTGGAAAAGAAGTGGTATTCTCTGCCACTAAATTTGCTTTACGAGGGATTGTACATGCTTTACGTGAAACATTACGCAAAGATCAAATTGGGATTAGTGTTTTAAACTTAGGTTATTTGGCCACGGAATTTGATATCAGCACCCCCATAGATGAAGTAATTTTGCAGAGTGATGCTCAACTAATCCCTTTGCAAGACGTAGTGCTTGCCATTCAATTTATATTATCAACCAGCAAAGCAAGTTGTGTAAAAGAAATCGATATGCCTGCAATGGCAGATTTGAATCTATAAAAAAACCCATCATCTGATGGGTTTAAAATTTAAAGTTTAATGACTGAAATTGATCATTTCTTATCTTTTTCCAAAATATGTACTGTCACTGTACGCCCTGCAACAAATGCCAATGAATCATGCGGAACATCATCTAAAACAATTTTAACAGGAACACGCTGTGCTAAACGTACCCAACTGAACGTTGGATTCACATTCGCCAACAATCCTGAAGAAGTGGTTCGCTCACGGTCTTCAATCCCAGATGCAATACCTTGAACATGCCCTTTATATTTGATGGAATCACCCATTAACTGTACAGTCACTGGATCATTTAAATGAATTTTATTAAGCTTGGTTTCTTCAAAATAACCAACCACATACAACTGTTTTCGATCTAACAAGGCCGCAACAGCTTGACCAACTTTGACATAGTTTCCGACGCGTAAATCAAAATTAGATAATGTTCCATCCGCAGGCGCCAATACCTCTGAACGTTGTAAATTCAGTTGAGCAAGGTGCACACTACTATTTGCCGCTTCAATCAAGGCTTTTTGTTGCTTGATACTGGCTTCTGCCTGTTGCACAGCAGCTTCAAGTTGTTGATGCTCAGCATGAGTTTGATCTCGTGTCGCAAACATTTGATCTTGCTCTTGTTTAGAAATTGCACCATCCATTAAATCCGAATATCGGCGTGCATTTTTATCAGCAAGATTAATGTTGGCTTTCGACTTCACAATATTGGCTTTTGCCTCAGCAAGTGCAGCTTCCGCTTCAGCAAGTCCAGATTGTGCTTTGGCGAGATCGGATTTGGCCTGCTCAACATCCAAAGCCTGACGAGCCACATCAATTTTAAATAACACCTGTCCCTTTTTCACCGTTTGGTTATCTTGAACCATCACCTCTGTGACTAATCCAGCAATATCAGACGATACTTGAATGACATCTCCACGAATACGACCATCTCGTGTCCATGGCTCAGCATTGTAATAATTCCAAATATGTCGTGCGCAAAGTATCGCAATAATGATTACAATAGCTAAGGATATTGGGCGTATAGCCTTACGTATATCAAACGTTTTCATTTCACAAATCCAATCATTAAACTTAAATTTTTAAAACCTGAAACTTTAAAACCAACAATCTATAGACGCTAAGTCGTGATCTGAATAAAAATCCAATGTATTGACCACAATAAAATCAAATAGGTACAGATGTTGAAGATGCCTGGCAATGCAATCCATTCTTTTTCAACCAAGCGATCTGTACCAATACAAACAATTTTCCAAATCAAAAAAGCCACAACAGCTTGGATTAAAAATATTGGGACATAAACACCATAAATATTTAGCTCACCCATATTTATGCTCCAAGTAAAGGTAAAGAAGGCTGTCGCTCAGTCTGTTGAATATGACACATACTGCTTCGAATATTATTCACTGAAATTTCAATACGATGTCGAATGTCTTCATCACCAACGGCTTGCACATCATCGATCACTTGATCAAATTGTTGGATCAATTGCTGTTTTATATGATCGGTAGGTTGGCTATGCTTTTTCTCCGTCCACCACCGTTCAAGCAGATCTTGTAATTTGACAATCGATCTTGTGCTTGCTGATTCCGGAGAAAGCTTTCGCACCAGCTCTTGTAAACGGGTTAAATCAATTGCAGCACTTGATTCAATTAATGCGTTATTAATTTCTACTTTGAGTTGTTCTGACTGAATCTGCTTGGTATTTAAAACACCAATACGATCGAGAATACTTCTTAAATGAATTCTAAAGCCTGTACCATAAGGCATCGTGATACTTTCACGCATTGCTTTATAGTGTAAGGTCAACATGCGTTTTACGGTCATTTCAGGTGACATCGAACGGACCATTTGCATGACACAAACTGAAATAATTGGTCCAATCACCGTTGCAATTGAAGCATCGAAAAAGGTGACTTGATCCATCATATAGCGGTTTTGTAAATTCAATCCCATGACAGTACTCATAATCAGCGGCAAGCCCAGTGCATGTAAAGGTGGATGCAAATACAACATCACACAAAACATAATGAAAGGTGCCAATACGATAGCTAATTCCCAAAAAGCGGTCACATGAGGAAAAATGCCATAAGCATAAATAAAAACCAGAAATGCAGCATAAACACTGGCACGAATAAAAATTTTTAATGCAGGTACAGGATCATCCATGAATGTCAGAATACAGGCAGTAATTGCCGCCATCTCAGCCAACATAAAGCCCATTTTCCAACCGCTTAAAATCCAGAATGTACAAGCAAGTAAGGTGGTGAGAAATGCGGAAATTCCACCTCGAACAGCAACACCGTAATCACGATGCAAACTTGGATAGGTGGTGGTTAATGGTGTAATGGATTCTGGTAAGGTGTTGTCTCCCCGTTGCATACATTGCCAAATCAATTTCACCGCACGCACATTTTGAATAAAATGACGAATATCCATTTTCAAGCTGCCCAGAATAATCTGTTGCTCAGGAGATGCATGATCAACAATGGCTTGAAAATCGGATTCAAAATGCTCAGGTAAATGTTTTAGCTGATGTTCAAGAATGACACGTTCATTATCTAAAAAGTCATCTACATTACGATGAAACTTTTGCAAATACGGACGATAGTTCAGATCAATTTGATCCAACTGTTTCATTCTTTCAGACATCGCGACCAAATTTGCCACCAACATCGTCACTTGATGCAATAGTTCCTGTAATGGCTTGGTCATCCCTTTAAATTTAGATGTTTCATAACTTAAATGCACCGCCATGGTATGAATATCAGTGGTGTCACGTGTGATATTTGCCAAGAGCTGAGTATAATTTTCAGAATGTTGAGCATCTGACAAAATAGAGTCAAATGCCTGTTTTGTGTCTTGCATGGTTTTAGATACGCGCATTTGAATAACAGGTCCAATATGCATGGGAAATATCGTTGCTGAGACAACTGCACTACACACAACGCCCAAGGAGATTTCTAAAAATCGCCCCACTGCCATATCAAAAATTGAAACGGTATCAATGTAAAAAATTGAGTTAAAACAAATAATAACTGCGGTATAACCTGCCAACATCACCACATAACTGCGTGGTGAGCGATCAATTAAAGACAAATAAAGACACAACCCTACCCAAGCTGCCAAGACAAAAGTAAATAACCACGGCGTATTGACCAAATGAGGCATCACGGCAATTGCAAAAATCGCCCCAAACAAGGTCCCTAAAATCCGATAAATACTTTTAGATGCCAGCATTCCCGAATACGGATTAGCAATCACAAAAACTGTACCAATCGCCCAAATGGGATAACTGAGGTTGAGTTCAAACGCAATATATAACGCCAACATGCCAGCAATAAATGTTTTAGTCGCAAAAATCCAATCCAGTTTATTGGGTCTAAAAGCCAATAGTGGTTTGATTAATAACATGTTTGCGACTCACGATGATTGAATAATGTTGGTTTTTGAGCTGTACGATTTATCTTTTGTTTTATTCACGACCAAAAAAACGCACTGCTTAAAGAAATAAACAGTGTGATGAATAAAAACTGAATAGAGGAACAAATTTAGGATTTTGCTCAGTACAACCATTGAGTAGAGAAAGACTCAATTGACAATGAAAATTTATGCTCAAAATTTAAACTATTTTTCAATAGATAAATTTCGTCATTGGATATTCATGTAGACAATTTTTTCAAAAAACCTCAAATAAGTCAATAAAAATATCTTATTTTGATAATAAACCACAATATAGTTTAAATCATTACTTAAATGTAGTGCATTTTCTCAAAATTAGCACTAAAGTAAAAAATCTAGAATCATTTGCAATTACATTGCAAATTCGGCTGTTTTTTCTTGAACAATTTGTTATAAAGTAACATTAATTTTTTATTTTTTGATTCTCACTTATTGAGTAGGTCATCAATGGCACTTTCAAGTTTTGGCAAAATTCTCACCGTCTTAGATTTATTTTCGGTGTCTCGCCCAGTAATTAATGTCGATGTGATTTGTGAAGAGCTTGGTCTATCGAAACCGACCAGCTATCGTTATTTGAAAGAATTAGTGTCGGCTGATATTTTGCAACGTTTAAATGGAACCTCAGGTGACTATACACTGGGTCCTAAAATTGCAGTCATGGATTATATTTCTAGAACGACAGATCCATTGGTGCGTATCAGCAAGCCATTTATGCAAGAAATCTCAGAACGTACAGAACTGTGTTGCCTGTTGACACATTTAAATGATGACTACTGTATCGATGTTCATCATGAGGTTTATCGTGATGAAACGTTATTATCTTATGGGCGTGGTTGTCCTCGTCCAGTATTTATGGGTTCATCACCCAAAGTGATCATTGCCCATTTACCTAAGCAAAAAATTCATGACTATTACAATCGTTTTGCGACCCAACTGGCAGAGGTCAACTTTGCTGAAAATGCTGAAACTTTTATCAATAAAATGAAAAAAATCAAAAAACAAGGCTTCTATTTTTCGCAAGGTGAATTAGATCCAAATGTTTCAGGTCTGTCTATTCCAGTTAAATTCTCAAGCAAAGAAGCACCTTTAGCGCTTACTGTACTTGCCTCTAAAAATCGTTTTGAATACGTCAATACTCAAAAGCTGATTGAAACCTTACAAGATTCAGCTGCTCAAATCGAAAAACGTTACCAAGCTCTTTCTGCCAATGATCAACTTTCTGCCTTTCATCCACAAGAAGGAATAAATTGATAATTTAACATTTTGTAATGTTTTTCTCTCTTGATAATGTTTTTACATTCTCATAATATGATTATGTTCTTCAGTAATCCATGATATTTTGGCATTGTTTTTCAGAAAACAATGCCTCCTCAGAGTAAGAAAGCCTATGCCCTTAAACATAGGCTTTTTTATGCGTACTAGTTTATTTATGATTAGACGACTTGTATTAAAAATTTGATTTACCCAGATGACCTAAAAAAAATAATTCAGGTGATTGGCGAATCATGCTTTTTTAGAAATAATCCAAATATCAAACAATAAAATCATCATTATTTTTCAAGGACTGCTATGAATATTCTTATCGTTCACGCTCACCCTGAACCACTTTCGTTTACCACAGCACTTAAAGATCATGCTGTGCAAGTCTTAGAAAACATAGGACATGCTGTAGAAGTCTCAGACTTATACGCAATGAACTTTAATCCCGTTGCATCTCAAGCAGACTTTGATAGTCGAAGCAACCAAGAATATTTGAATTATGCTTTAGAACAACGTCACGCATCGAAAACCCATGATCTTGCACAAGACATTCAAATTGAAATTGAAAAAGTGCAAAAAGCAGATTTATTAATTTTCAGTTTTCCCATGTATTGGACTTCTGTACCTGCCATTTTAAAAGGATGGATTGATCGAGTCTTTGTTTCAGGTATTTTTTACGGTGGTAAACGTTTTTATAATCATGGTGGTATGTTAGGCAAAAAAGCAATGCTCAGTTTTACCCTCGGTGGTCGTGACCATATGTTCGGGCAAAACGCAATTCATGGCGCTATTGACGATTTATTGCTTCCTATTCAGCGTGGCACACTGGCTTATGTTGGATTTGACGTACTACCTCCATTTATTGCCTATCATGTACCCTATATTACCGATGAAGCTCGCCAGCAATTATTACAACAATATCAGCAACATTTGCAGAATTTAGAACAGTTACAAGCTTTAGAATTTCCAAAACTAGAACAGTTTGATGACAAACTTTATCCACTTTAACAAGTATTCGTTGAGATAAAAAAAGCCATTATTTCGTAAATATCATTACTGCGATTCAGTTGGATAAAAATAGCGAAAAGTCAAATTTACCCGTGGCTCCACCACGCGTGTAGATTTGGCGAGCATATGTTTCCAATAACGTTGTGTCCTTCCTCGCATCAGAATCAACTGTCCACTTTGTAAGCTTAAATCTACCTTTTCAGCTTTCCATTTGTGTTTGAAACTAAACTTTCGTGTTGCACCAAAACTCAGTGAGGCAATCACAACATTTCTTTCTGGCGACTCCAAAGAAGGCTCATCATCACTGTGCCAACCTACGCCTTGTGTGCCATTTTCATATAAATTGGCAAGACATGAATTATAAGTATACCCAGTCAATTGCTCGATATGTTGCTTTAGTCGGAATAATGCGGGATTCCAAACATGTGCCTGTTTTGCCATGCCTGAATAATGATATTGATAATGATCATCGCCATACCACACCACTTTACGCTCAGTTTGATAATATTGCCCATGCAAATACACTTCATCGTGCTGCCAAGCCAAATGTTGTAAGAAATAAAATAAATATTTTTGACTTTGTTCATGGTCTAAGATCAAGCCAAAATCCTTCACTTCCCCATCACAAGGCAGTAAATTATCTTTCGCTTCAGGTTCAAACAGTTCTAGATTCATCGCTAAACAATCATACACATGTCTACTTAAAGTTTACTTTAGCGCTTCACAATTCAAAACACATGAAGTACTTGTGACAAAATTTATTCAGTTCTAGACTAAAAGCAAACCTAAAAAGCAAAAACTTATGAATTTATGGCAATTATTTCTAAAACTACGCCCCTTTGTACGTCCCTATCGCTGGCTCGTCATCGTGACCTTACTGTTAACACTGATCGGTTCACTGACTGCACAGGTCAATGCACTGACCCTTAAATATGCCGTAGACAATATCAATCAGCTGATTCAAGCAGGACAAGGGTTGGCGGATGGATGGCATATCATTATCACCATCACCCTTGTTTTATTGGGAAAGGAGGTCATCAATGCCATTGTGCAATTCGGGCAAAAGTCATTTGGTGAAAAACTAAGGATTTTAATTTCACAAGACCTTTCGCAAGGAATCATTGAGAAATTCATTACCTATCGGCTGGCTTTTTTCGATCAACAGAATAATCAAGCAGGCAAATTACAAACACGTATTGATCGTGGAGTCAGCTCACTGACTCGTCTTGTACAGATCTTTTTTATTGATATTTTACCGCTATTTAGCAGCGCAATTATCGCTTTAGCTTTAATGTATTATGCCAATTTTTGGGTCGGTTTAGTTGCTACCATTATTGTTCCTATTTACTTCTGGTTGACCTTTAAACAGTCGCAAAAACTGTCTGGTAAACGGCGTGCATTGCGCGATAATTTTGAAAAAAAGAATCAAGGCATTCTCAGTATTATCAATTCAATTACTGTCATTAAATCCTTTAATAAAGAAAGTGTTGAATCAACCAAACAGTTGAATCTACAAAAATCACTCACCGAAAATCAAATGCAAACCCGCCAAACCAGCTATCTTTTTGATGGTTTGAAAACGTTTATTGAACAAGTGGGTGTGGTTTTCATCATCATTTTAACAGCTTATTTTGTGTTAGATGGTCAAATGAGTATCGGTATGATCATGTACCACGTGTTGTTGTTTAATAATGTCTCTGCACCTATTCGTTCTTTACATCGTATTTATGATGAAATTAACTCGGCAATGATTTACTCCGAAAGCTTCTTTAATATTTTAGAAGCGGACAATGAGATCGAAGCCAGTGGCTCACGACAACCTAAAATTCTAGGCAAATTTGAACTTGAACATGTCGATTTTACCTATCCCAATGGTTATCAGGCTTTGCATCATATCAACATGACCATACAACCTAATAAAATCACTGCATTGGTGGGCTTATCAGGCGCAGGAAAATCTACACTGATCAGTTTATTAGATAAATTTTATCTTCCGAATGCAGGCTGTATCAAACTGGATGGGATTGATTTAGAAGAAATTGACACCCACTACCTCCGTGAACATATTGGTTTAGTGCTACAAAAAAATCATATTTTTCAGGGTTCTATTTTAGAAAATATTCGTTATGGCAAACCTCAGTCCAGTAATGAGGAAGTAATACAAGCTGCAAAAAAAGCTTCAATTCATGAACAGATTTTAAAACTGCCACATGCCTACGAAGCTGATGCTTTATTGTTATCAGGTGGTCAGCAACAACGCATTGCGCTTGCCCGTATGTTTCTTAAAAATCCACCCATTATCTTTTTAGATGAACCTACAGCAAGTTTAGATGCAATCGCGGCTGAACAAATTAAACAAAGTCTGGACGAAATCAAGCAAGGTCGAACGGTGATCATGATTTCACATAGTCTTTCGCAAATTATTGATGCTGACTACACTTATGTCATGAAGGATGGACAAATTGTCGAGCATGGCGAACATCATGAGCTTTACCATCAAGATGGCACTTATAAAGAAATTTTTGATGCCATGGCAAAAAGTTTGAATATTGAAAAAATTGCTCAAACTTTTGAAGATGATACTGAGGAAGAAACCCATAGCTAATGATAGTGATGGACTATTGTTCAAATCAGTGTATTTAAACATTCAGTATTCAATCGCACTATGATGAAAATAGTCTCGTTCTATCATTATGTTATACAATTATTAAACAATGATTTGATTGAATAGCTTCAACCCTAAATAGAACAAGATAACCTGAGTTCGATAAAAATCCTTGATGAAAGATGATACATCCAAAACGCCTGATTATTCATACAAGTGATTTGGATGATTCATTTATTTTGTATTTTTGAATCATCGATGGTCTTGCGATCGTGAGGCGACATGGATGTCGCCATGTTGAGCGGGGGTATAAGGATGTACCTCTCGCTCAACGAAAGATTTTTGTCACTTTTCATCTCTGAAAAGTGAGGCATCGCCTAAACTTTAGCACTAAAGCGTGGCAGTGCAAGCTCTAGATCATCAAACAATCTATTGATCGCTTTCATTTTATTGATCAAGAGAAATGAAACGCTATTGATGGTTGCGCTTGCGGAGCTCCGCTCCTCATCCTAAAATTGGATGAAAACGCAGCAAGACTCCATAGAGATTTATTATTTTTCAATGAGTAGAAGATTTAATTACATCAAACTCAGGTCAAGATAAGACCAATAAAAAAAGCCATTCTCAATTGAAAATGGCTTCTTTGTTTCGACAAAATGACTCTTAAACTTTGAAATGGTTCAAAAGCACATGCAGATTAAGTTATTTCCATTTAACTGCTTGCACTTCTGATTTTTTAGAAGTATCAGGTTCATTGGTACTACAACCGCACCCACCACCACAACCACTCACCATTGCAGGCTGAGTCCATTGTGCTAAACGCGTCCAACCTCTCGCTTGAAAGAATTGAGACAGTTTAGAAAATACCGAATATGCCGACTTAGGAAATACTTTCTTAAACACAAAGATCGCACTCCATATCACCAATACCGCAACAATCAATGATTCAATCATCTCGAACTCCTTTAGCTCAAAGGTTTAAGGTTTTTTAATTCACCTTATAGACCAAAATAGCGTGATGCAATTTGATAAGTCAGGAATGCCATAAGATATGCTAGACCAAATAAATATATGGTCATACCTGCCACAGTTTTCCACGAACCTGTTTCACGTCTTACTGTTGCCAATGTCGCCAAACAATGAGGTGCATAGATAAACCACACCAGTAATGATAAACCTGTTGCCACTGTCCAGCTCAAGTCACCTTGGCTGATCAAATGAGATAGACCTTGAGCAACAGCATCATCATCTGCTGCTGACAATGCGTAAACCGTACCCAATGCAGCAACAACAACTTCACGTGCAGCCATCGCTGGAATTAAGGCAATACAAATCTGCCAGTTAAAACCTAATGGTGCAAAGATCGGTTGCATGACATGCCCCAGCATCCCTGCAAATGAATAGTCAATCGCAGGTAAAGTTGCGCCTTCAGGCGGTTGAGGGAAAGTACACAAGAACCATAACAAGATCGACAAAGCGAAGATAATTCCACCCACACGCTTTAAGAAAATCTTGGCACGGTCTAATAACCCAATCCAAACGCTTTTTATATCAGGAATACGATAACTTGGTAATTCCATCAATAACGCATGTTGAGATTTATCCTTTTGGAAAAATTTCAGTACAGTTGCAACAATCAGTGCACTGACAATGCCTGCCATATACAGACCAAACAGCACCAAGCCTTGTAGGTTCAGAAAGCCCCAAACCATTTTTTCCGGAATAAATGCTGCAATTAACAAAGCATATACAGGTAAACGTGCCGAGCATGTCATCAGTGGTGCAACCAATATCGTAACCAAACGATCTCGCGGATCACTGATACTTCGTGTCGCCATAATACCTGGTACAGCACAAGCAAAACTTGATAATAATGGGATAAAAGCTCGACCACTTAAGCCAGCTTTAAACATCAATTTATCCAGCAGAAACGCAGCACGTGGCAAATACCCAGATTCTTCTAAGACCAAAATAAAGAAGAATAAAATCAGAATCTGTGGCAAGAAAACCACCACACTACCTGCCCCCGCGATCACACCATCAACCACCAAACTATTAAGCAATGGCTGTGAAATAAATTGTCCAATCCACTCACCAAACCAAGCAAAGAATTCTTCAATTCCATCCATAAATGGTGCAGCCCAAGCAAAAACGGCTTGGAACACGACAAACATCATGAGTGCAAGGCTTAGAAGCCCTAAAACAGGATGCAGGAAAATTTTATCGAGAAAATCAGTACGTTTATCTTCATGATCTACAAAAACCACCACATCCTTTAAGATTTGATCGATTTTTTCATGATTAGAACCTGAAAGCTTCACATCACTCAATTCTGCGCTTGGGGTACGGAATTTCTCATCTTCCAAAGCCGCCATCAGGTTTTCAATACCAGCATTTCGCACAGCAACTGTTTCAACGACAGGAATACCTAAACGTTGTGATAGTTTCTGAGTGTTGATTTGCATACCACGGCGACGAGCCTCATCCATCATGTTTAATACAAGTAGAATTGGTTTGCCTTGTTCAATCACTTCAAGAACCAGACCTAAATGCAATTTTAAGTTGGTCGCATCGACCACACATAAAAACGCTTGTTGATCTTGTTCATCTGTAATTTTACCCAAGACCACATCACGGGTAATGGCTTCATCTGGACTTGTTGCATTTAAGCTATACGTTCCAGGTAAATCTAAAACACGAACCGCGCGACCTGAAGGTAAATTAAATGCTCCAACTTTACGTTCAACAGTCACCCCTGCATAGTTGGCAACTTTTTGGCGTGTTCCAGTAAGGTGATTGAAAAGAGAAGTTTTACCGCAGTTAGGATTTCCCACTAAAGCAATACGTAAAGTTTCGCTCATGCGGAAGCCCCTTCTAATGCCTGATGAATTTCAATTTTCTGCGCTTCCACTTTACGTAAAGCAAATCGAGTAAAACCAATTTGAATTAAAATAGGATCACCACCAAAAATCCCTTTTGTGATCACTTGTACACGTGTGCCAGGCACAAAACCTAGTGTTTCCAAACGGCTTGCCACTAAATCTGGCTGATTGACATTATCTTCTGAGGTGCGACTGACCTTTGAGATAATGGCAGTTTGCTTTACTTTCAAGTCTGACAAACGCACTGCAATTAACCCTAAAATGAATACGATATATAGTTTATTATACATACAAATGAGAATAATTACCAAGTAAGGTTCATTACAATTCTCATTCACTTTAGGTATTCGACTTCTTTATTTTTTTAGTCTACATTCATCTCACAGAGACGCTTTAAACTTTGCTAAGACCATGTTAAATAAGAAACCACGTATTCCAACTGCAGTTGCCATTCCTGAAAATTTAAGCTTTTTACAAGGTTTTCGTGATTATTTAATTGCTCAAACGGTCAGTCCGCATACAAGAAATGCCTATTTATCCGACTTAATCCAATGTAGTGAATGTGTAAATACTTATTTACCCGATTGGACACATGACGATATTTCCGATGTCCTCATAGAATTGACCAAGCAAGGTAAAAGCCCACGCTCGATTGCACGCTCACTTTCAGCACTCCGTTCATTTTTTAAATTTTTACGTGAGCAAAAGATTCGTTTAGATAATCCAGTTGCCATGCATAAAACTCCCAAACTTGGACGAGCATTGCCTAAAGATCTATCTGAGCAAGATGTAGAGGCGCTGATCCAAGCACCTGATATAAGTACAGCATTGGGCTTACGTGACAGAGCCATGTTTGAAGTTCTCTATGCTTGTGGATTGCGTGTATCAGAACTTTTAAATTTAAGACTCGATTTGATCAATTTAAAACAGGGTTATTTAAGAATTACAGGTAAAGGAAATAAAGAAAGATTGGTCCCATTAGGTGAGGTTGCTTGTGAATGGGTTGAACAATACCTAAATACCTCTAGACCGCAGCTGTATAAGTCAGCAACCGATTACTTATTTTTAACCCAGCATGGTGGCATCATGAGTCGGCAAAACTTTTGGTATGCCATCAAACGCTATGCTTTACAGGCAAACATTCAAGCAGAGTTATCACCACATACACTCCGCCACGCCTTTGCAACACATCTACTCAACCATGGTGCTGATTTACGTGTGGTGCAAATGCTTTTAGGGCATAGTGATCTATCCACCACTCAAATTTATACTCATGTGGCACAGGTGCGTATGCAGCAATTACATGAAAAATATCACCCACGCGCATAAGATTTTCAAATGGAAGTAATACTGATAATTTACATCCCTTAATCAAGTTTTAAAGTATGGCTTTGATTTTTTTGCTATGCTAATTCCCCACACAATAATGCTGAAGAAACATAAAAGAGTTATTTATGCAATTGAATCGTTCAAAATTGATGTTGGCTTGTCTGATTGCAAGCACGATGGCAGTGAGTGCTTGTTCAAAAACGCCAGACTCAAAAAAAGATGACACTTTGACTGCAACAGCACCCGCAACTGGTGAGGCATCAAATTTAACTGAACGTGACGCTAAACAACGCCTCATCCAAACACTACAAGCCAATTTCAAGAAAGCAGGCGTGAATGCTAAAATCTTGGATGCTAAACCGACTGAAATGCCAAATCTGTATTGGATCAGTATGGAAGGAATGAGTTCAGTCTATGCCACTGCTGACGGTAAATTTTTAATCCAAGGTGATGTCATTCGTTTAGGCGGTGAAAAACTCAGTAGTATCGGTGACAAGCTTCAAGCAGCTGAAAATAAAAAACACTTTGCTGATTTAAATGTTAAAGACCTCTTGGTTTATCCAGCACAAGGTAAAGTTAAACATGTGATTTATGTGTTTACTGATGCAAGCTGCCCGTATTGCCATAAACTGCATGAACATATTGGTGAAATCACCGCAAAAGGTATTGAAATACGCTATATCCCTTGGCCTCGTGGCGAACAGTTTATTCCAACCATGGAAAGCATTTGGTGTAGTGCTGATCGCCATAGCGCATTCAATCAAGCCATTGCAGGTACTGCCCTTCCACCTGCAACATGTAAAAACCCAGTCCGTGACCTTTATGCTTTAGGTTTAAGAATGGGCGTAAATGGTACCCCTGCAATCTACAATGCAGATGGTGAATATCTGGGCGGTTACATGACAGCTGATGAAATCGAAAGCCGTTTAAATAAATAATTTTTATCAGTAAATTTACTATTATTTATAGCTCAATATAAAGATGCGCCAGACTCTAGAGTCTGGCGCATTTTTTAGCTATGATCTAAGCTTAATATAATTTATATGCATAATTGGAGTGTGACGTGAAACCAGTTCGTCTGGCAATACTCGGTCTAGGAACCGTAGGCGGTGGAGCCCTTAAACTACTACAAGAAAACGCTGCTGAAATTAGACGTCGCACCGGTCGAGAAATTGAAATTACCCACGTAGGCACTCGTCGTCCACGTCCAGATCTAAATTTACCAGCAAGTGTGAAGCAAAGTGCAGATCTGTTAGAGATCGTTCGCCAACCCGATGTAGACGTTGTGGTTGAAGTTATGGGCGGAATTCATCCTGCTTATGAAGTCATTATGGAAGCCATCAAACATGGTAAACAAGTGGTGACTGCAAATAAAGCCTTACTTGCTGAACATGGTAATGAGTTATTTAAAGCAGCAGATGATCATCATGTACAGATTGCCTATGAGGCAGCTGTTGCAGGCGGCATCCCAATTATTAAAGTCATTCGTGAAGGCTTGGCAGCCAATAAAATTGAATGGCTTGCAGGTATCATCAACGGAACAGGTAACTTTATCCTCACAGAAATGAGTGAAAAAGGTCGTGCCTTTGCTGATGTTCTCAAAGAAGCACAAGAGCTAGGCTATGCAGAAGCTGACCCAACATTCGATGTTGAAGGGATTGATGCGGCACATAAACTGACGATTCTTGCATCATGTGCATTTGGTATCCCTTTACAGTTTGACAAAGTCTATACTGAAGGAATTACCAAAGTAACGGCACAAGACGTTAAATATGCTGAAGAGCTTGGGTATAAAATCAAACATTTGGGCATAGCACGTCGTTCAACTAAAGGCATTGAATTGCGTGTTCATCCAACATTAATTCCTGAAGAAGAATTGATCGCCAATGTAAATGGCGTCAAGAATGCAGTATTGGTACAAGCCAACGCTGTTGGACCAACACTTTACTATGGTGCGGGTGCGGGTGCAGGTCCAACTGCCTCTGCTGTGGTTGCTGATGTGGTCGATATTGTTCGTGACATCATATATACAGAAGATGGCTCAGGTACAATTCCACAATTGGCTTTTGAAGCCCTTTCAGACTTGCCTATTTTATCTAGTGATGAAATGACTACAGGTTACTATTTGCGTTTAAATGCTGAAGACCAAACAGGCGTACTTGCAGATGTCACCACTATCTTAAGCCGTACAGGAATCAGTATTGATGCAATTATGCAGCAACCTCGTTTAAAAGATTTAATCCCGATTGTGATTTTGACAGATCCAATCGTTGAATCAAAAATGAATGAAGCGATTGCACAAATTCAAGCCTTACCTGCTATTCATGGCGAAATCGTACGAATTCGTTTAGAATTGCTCGATAACTAATCGGATTTAATCCTCCCCTCATCTGCATCGATAACAAAGATGCAGATAAATTCGCCATTTCAAACAGACCAAATGGTGAATTTAGCTTCTTTGATAAGAGGCTAGAGGCGAAAGAATACCTTTATTTGCTCTACATACAACTGGAACACCATCATGTCTAATGCCAATCGCTATACAGGACTTGTTGATCGCTATCGTGACCGCTTACCCGTATCGAAAACTACACGTGCTATCTCTTTAAATGAAGGGAACACGCCTCTCATTAAATTAGACAACATTCCACGTCTTATTGGCAAAAATGTTGAAATTTATGTGAAATACGAAGGTTTAAACCCAACGGGTTCATTTAAAGACCGCGGTATGACCATGGCTGTGACCAAAGCAGTTGAAGAAGGTTCTAAAGCGATTATTTGTGCATCTACAGGAAATACCTCAGCGGCGGCTGCTGCTTATGCTGCGCGTGCAGGAATCAAAGCATTTGTCTTGATCCCAGAAGGCAAAATTGCCATGGGTAAAATGGCTCAAGCGATGATGTACGGTGCGATTACCATGCAAATCCGTGGTAACTTTGATGATGGTATGCGTCTAGTGAAAGAAGTTGCAGATAAAGCGCCTGTAACTATTGTAAACTCGATCAATCCATATCGTTTGCAAGGTCAAAAAACCATTGCCTATGAAATTGTAGAAGCACTTGGTCGTGCACCTGATTACCATTGCTTACCTGTAGGAAACGCAGGGAATATCACTGCACATTGGATGGGCTATACTGAAGCAGTGGCGAACCAACCCGTTGAAGCGTTTGAACAAGTGGTTTATGACGCTGAAACAGATCAGTTTACAGGTCCAAATCCTGAAGGTCGCCCTATCATGGTCGGCTATCAAGCTTCAGGTGCTGCACCATTCCTACGTGGTGGCCCAGTTGAAAATCCTGAAACGGTTGCAACAGCAATCCGTATCGGTAATCCACAAAGCTTTAATCATGCAAAAGCCGTTGTACGTGATTCAAAAGGTTGGTTTGATGAGTTAACTGATGCTGAAATCTTAGAAGCGCAACGTTTACTTTCTATGTATGAAGGTGTATTCGTTGAACCAGCATCGGCTGCATCAATCGGTGGTGCTATCCGTGATATTAAAGCAGGTAAAATTGCGGAAGGTTCTGTGATTGTTTGTACTGTAACTGGTAATGGCTTAAAAGATCCAGATACTGCCATCAAACAATGTGAAGATGCTGTTATGTTGTCGATTGATGCGACCTTGAATCAAGTTCGTGACTCAATTCTTTCAAATATGTAATAACGCCTTCGCACTAAAAAACCAGTTGTTCGCAACTGGTTTTTTTATGTCCAACATCAACAGTTACTTGAGTCACTTCATCATTTTGGTTTTATTCTTATTCAGCATAAACTCATATTAAGATGAAGCGCATATAATTTAAAGGCATTCCTTTTTGATTTAAGTTTCTAACAGACAAAAAAAGCTCCTCATGTCGAAGAGCGTTTTTGAAACCCAAATACTTAAATACGTTTTGGTAAATTACTCACCCAATTCAATAAATTGGTTGCGTCATTGGTACGTGCCTGAGAAGAACTTGCACCCAATAACACTACAACAGCTGGACGACTATTCACCGTAGTGTGCATCACTACACAACGTCCAGCTTCATTGATATATCCTGTTTTGGAAATATTGATATTCCATCCACCATTACGAACCAGTGCATTGGTATTATTTGACTTCAGGATACGATAGCCTAAATTGAAATCATAATGCGCTGTAGTCGAGAATTGACGAATTAAGCCATACTGAGATGCCGCACTCACCAAAATGCCTAAATCACGCGCAGAAGACACATTATGAGGATCTAAACCTGTAGACTCGACATAACGTGTAGACGTCATACCTAATTGACGCGCTTTCGCGTTCATGGCTGCAATAAATGCTTGTCGCCCACCCGGATAGGTACGTGCTAAAGCTGCTGCAGCTGGATTTTCAGATTTCATCAACGCCACAAGCAACATTTCAGCACGATTCATGCTATCGCCAACTTTTAAAGTTGAGCTGGAGTTCTTACCACCTGCTCCAGCAAAATCAATTTGTTGAAGTGTAATCTCTTCTGACATATTCAAACGTGCATCTGCTGTAATCACCGCAGTCATTAACTTGGTAATAGAAGCGATTGGCATCGAAGTATTGGTATTTTTACTGTAAAGCACTTCACCCGTTGTTGCATCCATCACGAGTGCAGCACGAGCATTAACTGAAGGTTGACTGTTATAACTATTGGTATCATAAATCTGCACAGACTTGTTAGTCAGTGTTGTTGGTGCAGCATTTGATGGACGAATTGTTGTGGTTAAAGTAGTTGAGCCTTTAGGTGAAATATCTTCACCATCATCATCAACAGAGTCGCCATTTAATAATTGGCTTGCGTCGGAAGATGACCAACTTACACTCGCTTGTCCGCTTCCCCCTGAATTCATGATGATTTCAGCAAAACTTGTTGAACTCAAACTGAGTAGTACTGACAAACTCAGCACATGCATTAACGTTTTTTTTGGTTTTTTCACGATAACTTACTCACCTCAGGGAGGTATTCACAAACTTGCTAATTACCTCAAATATGACTTACATTTACACTCAAACGTGACTATATTAAAACGAATATTTCAATCACAATGTATTGTGCGCAAATATTGAATAGATATTAGGAATAGGATTGCCAATTTTGTTATGTCATTGCAAGTCTTTTTTGCTTTATGTAACAAAAATGTTGATATTGGAAAATTTAAGGAGGTGTAAGTGATTACTGTTTTAGTGGTAGATGACCATGAATTAGTAAGAACAGGCATCTGCAGAATGTTAGAAGATCAGACTGATATTCAAGTCATCGGACAAGCAGAATCTGGTGAAGAAGCCATTACCATTGTAAGGCAGCAACACCCTAATGTCGTTCTTTTAGATGTCAATATGCCTGGTATTGGCGGGGTAGAAACGACCCGTCGTTTATTACAAACTGCTCCTGATACCAAAGTTTTAGCGGTAAGTGGTTTAGCTGAAGAACCCTACCCGTCTCTGCTACTCAAAGCAGGTGCACGGGGTTATATCACCAAAGGTGCACCCATTACAGAAATGGTCCGTGCAATCAAAAAAGTCATGCAAGGTGGAAAATACTTTAGCGCAGATATTGCAGAGCAACTTGCCAGCTCATATTTATCAGATACCCAAACTTCACCCTTCGACGCACTTTCAGAACGAGAAATGCAAGTTGCGATGATGGTGGTGAATTGTGTCAGCGCTCAAGAAATTTCAGACAAACTCTTTGTGAGTGTAAAAACGGTCAATACTTATCGTTACCGTATCTTTGAAAAACTGGGTCTCGATAGTGATGTCAAACTTACTCATCTAGCCATACGTTATGGTCTAATTAAGCCATAAATCTTATAAAACAATGATCTACCTTTGAGTGTGAGTATGTCGTCTACGGTATCTGTGCCTATTTATCAAACAATTTACCGTCTAGGCACACTTTACTCAGGTTATCGACTGATTATTGCCTTTTGTTTAATCATTATTTTTCTGATTACCTTAGAAAATCAGCCTGTTCACTACGAATACCCAAGTTTATATTTTTATTCGATTGCGACCTTTACCATCATTGCAGCATTGCAAATGATGTTGTTGAAATTTTACCCTCATGGCGTTGCACAGCAGTTTATTGGCTTTTTTATTGTTGATATTCCATTCCTCAGTATCTTGGTATTTGCGCTGAATGGTCCAAATTTAGCCATCAGTATTTTATTTGTGATTGCAGTCTTTACTGCAAATTTTTTACTGAGTAAAAACAAAGCATTATTTATTACCTTAGTGTCTGTCATTGCCATTATCTATCAGCAATTTCTGGGCAGTTATTTTGATTTTTCTAATTTAAATAATATTAGTAATAGTGCCTTATTGGCTTTCTTGTTTTTTATGGTGTACGGAATCGGGCAAATTGCAATCAACCGTTTTCAGGTTCTTGAGTCCTTAAATACGTACCAATCTTTAGAGCTTTTTAAGCTACAAAATATCAACCGCTATATTTTAGAACAAATCGAAGTCGGTTATTTGGTACTCGATGAAAAATGTAAAATTATTGTCAGTAATCCTGCCGCATGTTCACTATTAGGAATATCACCCCTGTATGCACATGAACAATATCATTTATCCAATTTCCAGCCTGATCTCTATGAAATTCTAAAAGATGCGATGTTTCGAGATGGTGAGCGTTTTCAATTTGAATCACAGCAATCCTCATTTACCGTTGATATTCGGGTACAAAAACTGATTGTTCCACATCAGGCGCTGACACTTCTTGTACTTGAAGATGCACAAAAAATAAATCAAAAGGTACAACAGCTTAAACTTGCAGCATTGGGACAATTATCAGCAAGTATTGCTCATGAAATTCGTAATCCACTCGCTGCCATTGCGCAGGCAAATGATCTTTTTCTGATGAGTGATGAACAGCAGCAAGCATTACTCCATCAAATGATTACCAAGCAGACTGTCCGTATTAACAGTATTATCAAAGATACTTTAGATATGGCAAAAAACAAAAAAACCCATGCCAGTCAAATCGACTTACCACTATTTTTAGAAGATTTATTGTTACACGATTTAAGTGATGCTCAAGCTAAAATCCAAACTGAAATTGAAGCAGATCTTGTGATTTATTTTGATGATTCTCAATTAAGGCAAGTACTTGTCAATCTATTGCGTAATGCATTACGCCATAATGATCAAAATGCGGAATACGTTTTGGTCAAGGCGTTTAAAAATGACACGCATATTTGTATAGATGTGATTGATTATGGGAAAGGCGTCACAAAACAAGACCTTTCACAATTATTTCAGCCATTTTTTAGTACCGAAATCAATGGAACTGGTTTAGGATTGTACCTATCGCAAACTATATGCGAAGCAAATCAAGCGAAATTAATTTACGTTGAGCAAAAACAACAAGGGGCATGCTTTCGTATCGAATGCCCACGCATGGATTAGATTAGGTTTTTGGGGATATGACTACACGACAACCATTGGTGTTACTTGTAGATGATGAACAAGATTTATGTATGTTGATGCAAATGAGCCTATCGCGAATGGGTATCAAAACACATATGGCACATCATTTACAGCAAGCCAAATATTTTTTTAGTGAATATAAATATGATGCCTGTATTACAGATTTAAACTTGCCTGATGGGAGTGGTTTAGATTTAGTCAAACATGTATCGCAACATTATCCTAAAACGCCAATCGCTGTACTCACAGCATATGGCAATATGGAAATCGCAATTGCATCACTTAAAGCTGGGGCTTTTGATTTCGTTAGCAAACCAATCAATCAACTACATTTACAGCAACTTTTACAAAAAGCTTTACATGTTCCTCAGTTGAGTGAAACTGTAACTAAAGCCCCACTTGAAGAGTCCATGCTCATTGGCGACTCGCAAATCATTCGTAAATTAAGAGAATCGATTAAAAAAATTGCCCGTTCACAAGCACCTGTTTTTATTACAGGGGAGTCTGGTACAGGGAAAGAAGTGGTTGCGAATCTTATTCATTTACTCAGTAACCGCAGTGATAGTCCATTTATTGCAATCAACTGCGGGGCTATCTCTGAAGAACTGATGGAAAGTGAGCTTTTCGGACATAAGAAAGGCTGTTTCTCTGGCGCAACGCAAGATAAACAAGGCTTGGTTCAGGCTGCCAATGGTGGCACATTGTTCTTGGATGAAGTCGCAGAATTGTCTTTAGCCATGCAAGCTAAACTTTTACGTGCTGTTCAGGAAAAGAAAATCCGTCCTTTGGGTAGCGATACTGAAATAGAAGTTGACTTTCGAATCATCAGTGCAACGCATCAAAATATCGAAGCTCTGGTTGAACAAGGGAAGTTCCGCCATGACTTGTTTTTTAGAATCCATGTCATGGATATTACACTCCCGCCATTACGTGATCGCGAACGTGACATCTTGATTTTAGCCAATCATTTTATTCAACAAATTTGTACTGAATGGCGAATTCCGAGCAAATCATTCACAGATGCAGCAAAAGCATTTCTTTTACAGCAACATTATTCTGGTAATGTTCGTGAACTGCGCAATATTATTGAAAAAGCCATCACGATGTGTGATGAGGATTCTATCGATATTCAACAACTCCAACCTGCGCCACAACGGAGCAGTATTAACAAAATTGAATCCTTTGAGTCTGTTCCGACCAACCATACGGCGATTGAACTTCCAAACAAAGCACCGAATATTCCGAAAGAAGGCTTGGAGCAATATTTGGAAAATGTTGAAAAAGAAGTCTTGTTATCTGCATTAAATCAAACCCATTGGAATCGGACCTTAGCTGCGAAAAAACTCGGCATGACCTTTCGATCTTTACGTTATCGTTTGAAAAAGTTTGGTCTAGATACTGATGATGAATAGAATCTGCTGATATTGATCTCGAACAATAATAAATTTTGTTCATAATCAAAAAAAGCTGAGCATCAAATACTCAGCTTTTTTATGTCATTCACATTCGATCAGCGATGTTTTAATAATTGGTCTGCAACATTATTTAAATAAGTTTCTTCTTTTTGATCCAATGCCCAAGGATATTCCCAATTCGGACGAATCCCCTGCCCATCAATCATATTGCCATTCGGGGTATAATAATGCGAAACAGTCATCTGTAAAGCTGCGCCATTTGGCAACGGAAATAACTTCTGTACCACACCTTTGCCATAGCTTTTCTCACCTGCCACCCATGCACGTTGATGTTCTTTCATGGCAGCAGTAAATACTTCAGCTGCTGAAGCAGAACGACCATTGATCAAAATACCCAATTTAATATTTGAAAATTCATCACCGGGTAGAGCCTGAAACTGTTGATTTCCTTCGGAACGACTTTTGGTTGAAACAATAATTCCCTGATTTAAAAATAAATCGGCTGTTTCAACGGCCGCAGAAAGTAAGCCACCCGGATTATTACGCAGGTCGAATAAAACTGCCTTGGTTTTTTGAGTGCTATATTCTTCGATTAATCGTTTAATTTCGTTCGCAGTATCTTGTTGAAAAACTTTAACTTTAAGCACCAAAACCTGATTATGCAACATCACAGGTTCAATATCAGCAACATCAAGCTTACGATTTCTGACTACTGTGATTGCAGGGCTTTTCTCATTCAGTTGTAATTGAAATGTAGAGCCGATCGAACCATGCAACAAATCTTCGACTTGTTCTGCATTTAAATTTTTCAACTCTTGATTTTCAATTTTAAAAATGGTGAATCCATTTTTTAAACCTAATTTAAATGAATCAGCATTGTCTCGTAGATTCTGAATTTTCCACTGATGAATATGGCTATCAAAGCCCAATTCAAAGTCTGCTGTTGCAAGATCACTCTCGGTATATTGCATCAGTTGTTTATATTCTTCAGGGCTTAAATAACGCGAATAACGGTCTAAGCCACCGACCAAGCCTTTAATAGCTTGCAGGAACAGTACATCATCCGGCTTTTCTTGAACATAGTTGTCTTTGACAATCCCATAAATCTGAACAAATTGTTCAATTGATTCAATTGGAACTTCTGCAATGCTTTCTTCAACATCACCATCAAAATCAAGTGTGGCAGCATTTTCGGCTGCCCAAACGGAATGGCTTCCACAAGTTAATAACCCTGTTAATACAGCAACATACTTCCAAGCTTGAACCATTCCCGCACCTAAATTTGAATAATGATATTTAGACTTTTAACGTAATTAAATTGCGACCTTGCATTTCTTTCGGTACAGGAAGCTGCATTAAAGTTAAGATTGTTGGAGCAACATCTGCAAGCACGCCATCTTCTGCAATTGCTGCTGAAGTCGGACCAACATAAATAAACGGTACAAGTTCTGTGGTATGTTGAGTATGCACCTGACCACTTACATAGTCTTGCATTTGCTCAACATTACCATGATCGGCAGTAATCAACATATGTCCATGTTTTGCCATAACAGCGTCATATAAACGCCCCAAACTTACATCAACTGCTTCAACTGCTTTGACTGCCGCATCAAATACACCTGTATGCCCGACCATATCACCATTTGCATAGTTCACGACCAGAAGATCAAACTCACCTGAGTTAATCGCCTCGACAAGTTTGTCAGTGACTTCAGGTGCGCTCATCTCAGGTTGTAAATCATAAGTCGCGACTTTAGGTGACGGGATTAAAATGCGCTTTTCCCCAGGGTATTCATCTTCACGTCCACCACTAAAGAAGAATGTCACATGGGCATATTTTTCTGTTTCCGCAATACGCAATTGCGTTTTACCTAAAGATGAAAGGTACTCACCAATTGAATTTTTTAATTCTTCTGGCATATAAGCCACAGGCGCATCAATAGTTGCTTGATAGCGAGTCAACATGACAAACTTTGACAGTTGAGGAACCACTTTACGCTCAAAGCCAGCAAAATCTTTTTCTACAAAAGCTTTGGTGATTTCACGGGCACGATCCGCACGGAAGTTCATAAAGACAATGCTATCACCATCTTGAACTTTGGCGATGTCGCCAATACGGGTTGCTTTTACAAACTCATCATTTTCATTTGCTGCATAGGCCTGTTCTAAACCTTCAGTTGCTGAATCAACAACACGCAAAGCTTCACCTTCAGTCATTAAGCGATAGGTTTGCTCTACACGGTCCCAGCGATTATCACGATCCATTGCGAAGTAACGACCAATCATTGTCGCAATACGACCTTGTTGAGGGTACTGTGCGAAGACTGCATCCAATTTTTCCAAAGAAGGTTTTGCACTGCGTGGAGGAGTATCACGACCATCTAGGAAGGCATGTAAATAAACTTTTGCACCACGTTTTAAAGCCAACTCACACATTGCAATAATATGATCTTGATGTGAATGTACACCACCTTCTGACAACAAGCCCATAATATGGACAGCGCCATTTGCCGCTTTGGCTTTTTCTACAGCATCAATCAATACTTCATGTTCAAAAAAAGCACCAGTACGAATGTCTTTGGTAATACGAGTGAAGTCTTGGTATAACACACGACCTGCACCCAAGTTCATATGCCCCACTTCTGAGTTGCCCATTTGCCCATCAGGCAAACCAACGTCTTCACCTGAACCTGAAATTAAACTATGCGGATGCTTTTCTTGCATCATGGTTAGATTTGGCGTCTTGGCTGCTAAAAACGCATTATCTTCGACCGCTTCACGATGACCCACACCATCCATAATCACCAGAACGTGAGGGATTTTGCCAGCAGTTGCATCCGTCATGATTTACACTCTTTTTACTGTTTACAAATTAATCATCATATCTTACCGTTTTTTTACGGCAGACTCTATCCTTAGACAATGGCAATAACTGTTTGCCACAATCTAAAATTCTTATCTCATTCGCTGTAGTTGATTGCTATATACCGATTTCTTATATAACGATTTCTTATCGAGCCCGATACAATAAGTAGCTCCCTATACCAAACATAAATACGATCGGTAAAAAAACAAACCATGCGGGTGATGGAGCATAAATCAGACTGGCATAACCTAAAAAGTCCTGCACATAATAAAATGCCAAACCCACAAATAAGGCAATCACCAAACGGAATCCCATAGATTGCTGACGCAATGGTCCAAAAATAAATGAACAAGCAATCAAAACCAGTGCCAGCAAGGCAAAAGGTGAACCTACATTTTTCCAGAATGCCAATAAATAGGTTTTCGGTACTTGACTATATTCATGCATATAATCCATAAAACTTAACAACTGACTTGGTGCTAAATCTTCTGGATCAATCGTCACCATATGGACATACTTAGGTTGTAGCGCAAGAGCTAGATTTTGCTGATTTTGATCAACCACTTGTGCTTGACCATTGGCAAGTAAATTGACTTGAGCCGTCTGTTTTAAATTCCATTGCCCTTCTTTTAAAAATTGACCTTCTTCAGAATTGAGCAAAGATTTCATTCGATAATTTTCATCGAAATCCACCACCTGAACTTGTTTCAACGTACCTTGTGAATTGGCATAATCAATATAAATAAACCGTTGTCCCTCGCGTGTCCAATAGCCTTTTACTTCACCCAATGCTGCAACGCTACGGTGACTTTTAATGCTTTTGGCTTGCTCATTGGTATAAGGAATCACAAATTCACTCAAAGCAAAAGAAAGAATCACCAAAAGCATTGCAGAACGCATTACCCATCCAACAATGCGCCATAAGCTAATGCCTGCAGCACGCATGACAATTAACTCACTATTTGATGCCATAGAGCCTAAACCCAAAACGGCACCAATCAAAGCTGCAATAGGAAGGATTTCATAGAGATAACGAGGTGCCCCCCACAAAACATACTGCAATGCATTCCACGCTGTATAATTGTCTTTTAAGCTACTGAGCTCACCTAAATAGGTAAATAAAATTTGCAAAATGGAAAGCACAGCTGTTGCGCCTACCATAGCGAGTACTGTGGTCTTGGTCACATGTTTTGCGACAATTCTACGTGCTAACATTATGATTTCACTCGCTGTATTTGCTTCTTAATCTTCGGTGCCAACTTCTGCTTTCTTGAAAATAAAGCAGCGGCAATCGCATAGAACAAGAGTATTGCAGGATATGCCCAAATCCCAACTTCATCTTTACTGATCCTTGTTCTAATCGCCATCAACGCCACAATCAAACTGGCGAAAATCAATAAGGCTGGGAAGAGTTTAAGATAGCGACCTTGACGTGGACTGACTTCACACAAAGCCGTTGCTAACATTAAAGCTACAATCATTGAGAATGGGACAAATAACCGCCATCCCAATTCACTTTGTATGACTGGATCATCTTTATTTTCAAGTAATTTGCCAAAACCGAGTGCTTCAACCTCATCACTTTCAAACTTTGCTTCTTTATTATTTTCTAAACGTAAACGGTAGGTTTGAAATTCAGTTTGACTATATTTCGGCGTACCTGGATAAATTTCATAGCGTCGCCCCAGAACCAAGTCCACAACACTTGCAGTTTCATTCGCCATTTCCACACGGGTCGCTTCTTTCGCCAAAATCATGACATCAGGCTTACCTTCTTTCTCTGCACGCTGATAAAAGAAAATATCTTTAAGATTTTTTCGATCTTCAGACAGAGAACCAGCATAGATGGTATATGCACCCGATGAAATAAATTCTCTGGGTCGAACTAAATCAAATCCAGTTCGTACAGCTTGGGTAGAAACCAATTGCCCATACTGACGAAGTCCCCAAGGTGAAATCCAGATCATTAATGCACTTTGTACAAGCAAATAAACAATGGTTAATGGAATTAATAATCGAGCAACCTGAATGCGACTGATTCCACTCCCGTTGAGCACGGCCATTTCATGGTCAACATATAAACGACCAAAAACCAACATCAGCCCAATAAAGAAACCCAAAGGAAGGATTAAGGTCAAGAACTCAGGTAAACGAAATCCAATAATACTCAATAGAATACTTGGGTCTACACGCCCCATTGCAGCACGACCAAATTGCTTAATCAATTGCCCACCCATCATGATGAGTGTCAATAATGCAACCACCACTAAGGAGGTCGAAACGACTTGTTTGACAAGGTAGCGTCGAATAATCAAATTAATCTTCCAAATAAGGGTAGTATCATGACGTAGCGCTAGTTTACCCGAAGTTAAAATTATAAAACTAGATTGAAATTCTACCATTTGAAGTGGTTCAATGGTTTAATGATTTGAAATGTACAACAGGCACAAAGACAACATATGAAACTTACGATTAACACGTCATTTTCAGCGTCTACATCTCGCCAGGCGTTATTTATTCTGGTGGATTCTGAAAACTTAAAACAGGTCCAAGAAACATATAAAATCAATGACTTAAACACATTGATTGATAGCGTTCAATATAAAGCAAGCTTGAATGAAACTTTACCACTGATCGGAAAGCTAACTCAAGTTGCGCAATGTACCTTAATTGGTTTAGATAAAGCATCTGATGTCAAAGTTGCAAAATTAGCAAAAATCGCACAAACCATTATCAAAGCGTCACAAAAAAAATTCCAACAAGTCAGTATTGATATTTCTGCGCTCCCTTCAGGGTTGCACTATTTATTTGCATTAAGCCTGACTCAAGCCGCGTATGGTTATGATGAGTATAAATCTAAAAAGAATGAATTTAGCTTAGAAAGTATTGAATTTATTGCGACACAATCAGATTTAAATAGCGAAAAACTGCATTTGATCTCTGCTGTGCAAAAGGGTCAAAACTTTACCCGCGACTTAGGCAATTGCCCACCAAATATTTGTTTTCCAGAATATTTAGCAGAACAAGCGCGTGCTTTAGCCGCTGAATTTCCTGATTTGCTGAAAGTGACTGTACTCGAAGAACAGCAATTGGCTGATTTAGGCATGAACGCTTTTCTCGCTGTCAGCAAAGGTTCTGATCGACCAGGACGTGTAATTACACTCGAATATAAGGCAGATATAGACCAAGCACCAATTGTATTGGTTGGTAAAGGTGTTACTTTTGATACAGGCGGTATTTCACTAAAACCAGGCTTAGGCATGGATGAGATGAAATTTGATATGTGTGGTTCAGCATCGGTATTGGGTACTATCCGTGCCCTATGTGAAGCAAAACTACCGATTCATGTGGTCGGTGCAATTGCTGCCGCTGAAAACATGCCATCAGGTCATGCAACCCGCCCTGGCGATATTGTCACCACCATGAGTGGGCAAACTGTTGAAATTTTAAATACTGATGCAGAAGGTCGTTTGGTACTTTGCGATACGTTAACCTATATCAAGCGTTTCAATCCTGCGCTGGTTATTGATATTGCAACATTAACAGGTGCTTGTGTGGTTGCACTAGGTTCTGTTGTCTCAGGCTTATTTACACCTGATGATGAACTCGCAGAAGAAATTACGGCAGCAGGACACGCATCATTTGACCGTGTATGGCGTATGCCAGTTTATGAGGACTATCAAGAGCAACTTGACTCGCCATTTGCGGATATTGCCAATATCGGTGGTCCAAAAGCAGGCGCAGTCACCGCAGCGTGTTTCTTGGAACGCTTTACTCGTGATTACCGTTGGGCGCACTTGGATATTGCAGGTACAGCATGGAACTCTGGCGCAAACAAAGGAGCTACTGGTCGTCCAGTACCATTACTCATGCAATTCATTGCCAATCGTGTAAAAACTAATGGCTAAAATTAGCTTTTACTTGTTTGAAAAAAGCCCTGAACGACAAGTTGAAAGTGCTTGTCGTTTATGTCGTAAAATTCTACGAAATGCAGCTAAAATTTGGCTGCATTGCCCTGATGTGAATATGCAACAACAACTGGATGAATATTTGTGGTCTTTTGATCCCACTAGTTTTTTGGCGCATGGTATTGATCAAGTCGATGCACCGATCTGTATTTCCCCCAAACTTCCCGAATCATCTGAATGGATTGTGTTTAATTTTAACAGTCAAGCACTTGAACAAGTGACACAATTTAGTCACATTATAGAAATTATCGAAAATGATGAGTCTGCTAAGCAAGTTGGTCGAGAGAAATACAAAGCCTATCGACACATGGGTACTCAGCCTCAAACCTATAAGTTATAAATTTTAAACATTTTCCCAAGGAGATATGCGGTGACATTAAATGTCGGTCAAGATTTTAAAAAGCGTTGGTTAGACACGCCTGAGGCTGTACGCCAAACTTTTGTAGATGACCTCAATCGCATCTGTGATCTTCTCAGCCCAAAAACGGATGTACAACAGTGGTTAAGCAACGACCAACGTGAAATGCAAGTTGCTCAACTCAAAGTAGAACAAGCTTATGCTGACTTAAAAGCTCAATTGATCGAAGAAGCCCGTGTTCGTAAACAATTAGCACTAGAGAAAGCTTTAGCTGAAAAACGTGCACAACAAGATGCTTATAATTTAGAACTACAAAAAGATGAAACTCAGCAATATGAACAACAAACACTAAACTTACAAAATTTACGTCAGCAAATTGATCTTGAAATTTCAATTTATAGTGAAAAATATACCAAGAATCCTGATACACCAGCGATCGACTATGCCAATGGTCAATTTGCTGTTGCAGATGCACAGATCACCTCGGAGCTAGAAAGTGTCCGTCTTCGTCTTGAATTAGAAGCTGAAACATTGATTGAACAAGCGGTAGATGCCTTTCGCAGTAAACTTCAAACAGCAGCAAAAGATGAAATAGAATATATTTTAGCAAATTCCAATTTCTCAGCAGAAAAATAGAAAAGCTTATCTATTTTATATCTAAAGCCTTTTTGACTTGTCACGAAAATGCAATATCTTTGTCACAAAATAGTCATGCTAGATAGCCTTGATAAATGATCTTGTAACAATTAGGGCAAAATAAATGATGTGATAAATACTATTTTTATATGCTATAGCAAAGTATTTATCACCTTAATCAGGATGAATAAAATGGATCTGCTCAAGCAAATTTCGACCCGAATTGCTCAACTGCGTTCAGGAGAAAAATGGACCCTGTCTATACAAGATTTATTCATTAGTCGTGCAGATTTTCAATCACTGTCGGTATTTCTTTGTCGAGAATCAGAGAAAGGCAGTTTTTCACTCAAAAATACTGATCAAACCAAATCACGATTTGGTCATACATCACTCACCATTATCAAAAATTAATGTGTGCGGTATTGATAAAAGAAACGTCAAACCTGAGTCAAAATCAACTGCTCATCCTTAGGACTTTTTAATGAAGCATCACCTAGATGAAGCCCTATGTTATTTAAGCTTTAGCGGCAAAGTTTGGCAATAAAAGTTTGATATGATTCAACAATAGATTGATTTTATTGATCAGGAGACATTATATTTTATTGCAGGTGTTTTTAAGCAGATTGACCATATGTAATGATAGCACTTTCAAGTTGGTCAAGCTGAATCATATTTAAAAACATTGCTAAGCTGAATTCAAAAAAACGCTCCATAAAGAAAACGCTCAATGACGTTTTCTTTACTTCAAAAATGACAATATCATCCACAAATAATCTTTGAAATTAGCTTAGCTTCAATTCTAAGATGCTCATTTTGATCTGCATCAAGTTCAATTAAATATTTTCCATTGGAATAAAAAATAGTGTCATCTTTTAAAGCGAAGCTCATCACCCCTCGCTTTAATGTCGTCATTTCACCCGTGGGTGACATTTTAACCAACTCCCAAGACTTTGGAATCATGCCAGGGTATTTTTCTCCAGACTTCTGATTACGCTCTAAATTTTGTTGAGCTTTGATCAGATTACCTTCAACAAATAATTCTTCTTCTGACTTTTGTTGAGACTTGGCAGGATTATTCCCTGATGTTGTTTTTAACGATTCCCCTGTATAACGCTGTGTAAAAAAATCTAACCAGCCCACAATTGCCCGAATAATTTTAAATGGTGCAAAAATAATATCTTTTATTGTGGTCACTGGCGAATGATGACTACCATCACGTGAATAAGGTCTTTTAATAAAATATAAATTTCCTAAACTATCCATTTTAGGTTTAAAGAAATCAAATTTCGGGTCCGAAGCAACCGTTTGTAACTCACCTGTCCCCATATCTAAATGGTAGATTTCCTTTGGGCTATAAGCAATTCGATGCTCGCCATAAGCTAGACCACAAGAGTCATAATAAAGTTGCATAGTATCTTGTGGATCAAAACATGGATTTGAGTCCTGACAGTCGCCTTCAGTTAAATACTGTGTCCGATTCGCGTCTAAAGGTAAAATACAAATATGGCGCTCATAACCATTTGAATTGACAGAGAGTGCTAATCGTTTTTTCGCTTCATCATATGCCATGTCCTGAACCACAAAATCATTTTTTCTGAGTATTAAACCTTCTGTTTCTTGCAAGTCATTGAGAGATTTAACATTAATTGATGTTCCTTCTTGTAAGCATGCGGTATAAATCATTTTATGATCCGATGTTAAGACCACATCGGTTGGAAAAATATAATTTAAATCAACTTGATCATCTTGTGAAAAATTTCCCGTAAACTGAGCACCGGTACCTTTGGTTTTCCACTCTTTACGCTGCTGAATCTCAACTAGATTTTTCTTATATTGGTCAATCGCTTGGCAAGGTACGGTTATACTTTTATTTCCATCCAATAAATATAAATTTTGATTTGATAAATAAAACAATGATGACATAAATATTCCTTTGTTCTACTGATGACGATGTAGTTGACGAGAACGTCACAACAGTATTTTTTCTAATCTTGTTCTTCAGCAATATAGCATAAGATCACAGTCAATCTTATATTTTAGTCTTGGTACACAGCAAATAATTTAAAATCAAATACTTAAAAATTTTTTAACAGACTAGCTATATGTTGCAAGTTTTCTTGAATGGTATAAGTTCTGATCACGAGTAACGAGAAAAGCAAAGGGAAAGTAAATTATTTTATCTTTGAATGATGTCGTAATGGTGAAATACATTAATTTCCCATTACGACCATAAGTTAAACAACAACTTTTGTTTCTTAAGGTTGCTTCAAATAAGGCCACGCTGCTTTGAGATAAATAAACATCGACCATAACGTCAAAATGACTGCTGTATACAGTAATGCGTAAGCTAACATTTCAAGAGGTTGCCAATTTAACAGAAATACCGTGATCGCAATCATTTGAAATGCTGTTTTATATTTACCTACAGTCGATACCGCAACATTGGTACGTGCACCTAATTCAGCCATCCACTCACGTAATGCTGAAACGGTAATCTCACGAGAAATAATTACAATTGCGGCAAACGCCATTGCGATCGTAGGTTGCCATTGCACCAATACAATTAAAGCTGCTGCAACCATCAATTTATCTGCAACGGGATCTAAAAAACGCCCAAATGCTGAGGTTTGGTTCAAGGTTCGAGCCAAATAGCCGTCAAACCAGTCCGTCACAGCAGCAATCACAAAAATTGCAGTCAAAATAATATGTCGTGTCATGCCACCTGTATGTCCACCTACTCCAATTGCAGGTGGCCAATAGGCGATGATTAAAAAAACTGGAATTAACGCAATCCGAGCAAGCGTCAAGATATTTGGAATATTCAGGATACGACCTGTAGTCATAGACACCGCCAGTGAGTCCCCTATTTACCCAATTTAATGGTAAATAATCATGTAGAGTAAAGCTCTATTTCATTCATACTTTATACGATTCACATAAAACTGTCGACTAGGCAAATACAGTAACTGTCTGTCTTGCAATCGCAATGAGGCGATTTTGCTCGTCCCATAAGTAGGCATGCTCTGTTGCATAGCCATGTTCAGCAAAGTCTGTGATCACTTGATATTTAAACCAATCATTCAACTGATTGTTAAGTGGATGAACCAAGGTGACATGCCAAGTGAGTGAACTGGCAGGCGCGGGTATTTTAAACATCGGCAAGACTCCTGGTGGCCAAACATCCATCAGCGTCAACAGATCTGCAACATGCATTTCACGATTACTGTGTAGATCAGGGTCAAAACGACAACGCCCAGCAAAATCAGGTTGCTTACTGCCTGACATGGGATAATTACCCTCGGTCCATCCCAATTGAAAATTCTTTACACATTCAGGAAAAGGTAAATACTTCGGCACAATACTCATTTGATCAAGTGATGGAAAATCAGGCACTTGCGGCTCTCTTGCGACCTGAATTTTTGAATCGCGCTGACTTCCAAAACTGGCAATAAGAATACTTTGCACAGCTTCATTTTGCCAAAGTCGAACCTCAATTGTTGTCACAGACTTGCCTTGACGAAGAATTTCAGCAGTTAATTTAACTTGTGCTTCTTCAACTGGACCCACAAACGTAATGCTACAGCTAAGCAGCTTTTTCCCAGTATCAGCAATGGTAGTGATGGCTTTATGAATCAACATACCAGCGACAAGACCGCCAAAAATTGTACGTCCTTGTAACCATCCTTGAGGAATATCAATCCATTGCTTTTGCTCAATCTGCTGAAACAGCGATTCTAATGACATGATCTGTCCAATTTTTTGACCTTTGCTGTACTGTTCCATATTTAAAGCAAGATGAAAATGATCAATGACTCATGCGTCAATGGTCGTTTTGGCAAATGTACCTTATCCCTGATAACAATGTATTACGGATAACAGGGGCAGTTTACTCATGCAAAACTTTATAAATCATACGTGCCATGACATCACCAAGACCCGGAACATTTTTTAAATCATGTTCTGAAGCCTTGAGTACACCTTGAATACCACCAAAATGGGTAAGTAAATCACGGCGGCGTTTTGGTCCTAAACCAGGAATTGCTTCAAGCACTGAACCACCTCGACGTTTATCACGCTTAGCGCGATGTTTGGTGATGGCAAAACGATGCGCTTCATCGCGGACTTGTTGAATCAAATGCAGGGCTTTATGGTCTTCTGGGAGTTGTATTTTTGTACCATCGGTAAAATGTAAGGTTTCTAAACCCGGTTTACGCCCCTCACCTTTAGAGACTCCAACCATAAACGCTTCTAAGCCCAACTCTTGCATCACTTCCATCGCCATATGTAACTGACCTTTGCCCCCATCGATCAGCAATAAATCGGGCAACATGGCTTTTTTATAACGTCGAGTCAGTGCTTGACGCATCGCAGCATAATCATCACCACCTGTAATGTCTTCGATGGAGAATTGTCGATAATCGCGCTTACGTGCCCCACCTGCATCGAACACCACACATGAAGCAATCGTTGCCTCACCCATCGTGTGGGAAATATCAAAACATTCAATACTGTCAATTGGGCGACCACACACTTGCTCAAGCTGATAAAAACGCTCATTTAGCTCTAAATGGTTGGCAAGTTTACCTTTGATGGCATGCTGTACATTCATTTCAGCCAACTCCAGCCATTCAGCACGTGTTTCTCGAACATTGTGTTTAATCTGAATTTTCTTTTCGAATTGTTGATGCAATGCTGCTTCTAATTCTTTCCGATCAGAAACCTCAACATTCACAATCAATTCAGCAGGGACTTCATCTGCCACTTGGAAATAGAAATTGGCAATAAAATCTGCCAACATTTGCCCCAGATCATCACCAAGCATATCTGGAAAATAACTTTTTCCACCCAGCATTTTGCCATTACGCACATGCATGATCTGTACACAGGTCACTCCTGCCTGATAGGCAATTGCCAAGATATCAGCCTCGCCTTTCACTTTATAAATGGCTTGTTGTGCCTGAACATCTCTAAGTAAAGCCATACGATCACGATAAAATACTGCTTTTTCAAATTCTAGATTCTCGGCAGCCTGTTCCATTTTTTGAATCAACTCCTGATTCAACTCTTTGGTATCACCATTGAGAAAGCGAATCGAGTTCTGAACGTCTTCATGGTAGGCTTCTGGGCTAATCAGTCCAACACAAGGTGCAGTACAACGTTTGATTTGATATTGTAGACACGGGCGTTTGCGCTGTGAAAAATAGCTATTTTCACACTGACGTACATTAAATAATTTCTGTAAAACGAGCAGGGTATCTCGCGCATTATATGCACTGGGATAAGGTCCAAAAAACTTACCCACTTGGTGTTTCCCTTTACCTCGTCCTGAGGCAATACGCGGGTAAGGTTTATCTGCGGATACAAAGATATAAACATATGACTTATCATCACGCAGCATAATGTTATATGGTGGACGATGCAGCTTAATTAGATTTTGTTCAAGCAACAATGCTTCTGTTTCAGAACGAACTACCAAGGTTTCAATATTATAGATTCGTGCAACCAATGCTTGAGTTTTGGGATGTTCAATGGTTTTGACAAAATAACTTGATACACGATTTTTTAGATTTTTGGCTTTTCCCACATATAACAATTCGCCATCTTTTCCCAGCATTTTATATACACCAGGTAAGGTGGTCATATGGGCTAAAATCTTTTCAATATTTGCACGTACGTTTTCGTTCACATTAAACCTGTTGTTCCGCTCTACACCTCATAATGTGATGCTTTAAAGTCTATTTTCAAGCATTTTTATTGTATTTAATTCTGAAACTGATTGTTAAAAATGAGGCTTTAACGATTAAAATATTTTTTTTAAAATATTGCGGCATTCGTTACCTCGCTCATTCGTTCTTCATCATATAATTTTGTTTGTGGATAAGGGCGATCGACATAGATTGGCGGAGCAGAAAAACAACCTCTAAACAGCCATTGTTTTGGATCAAAACGCTCCTCTTCTAGTGTATACCAGTCTTCACTGGTGTAATCTTTATTAGGATAGTAATCAGAATTCACGGTATATTGCGCGATTTGATCCTTTTTACAATGTATTGAAGCACGTGCAGAATCTACTTTATATTCACCCTGACCATCTAGAATATAAACAGGTGAAATATATTGATCTTGTGAAAGTTCAATTAAAAACTCATAATCTGAGTCAACCTTAATCGCCTTAGCCCAAACATCAGCAATATAAACCGGCTGTTGAAAACGTGCTTGTTCAAGCCCTGAAAGCGTTAAATAACGATAACGACCACCATCGTCATGCGCATTATATGCATTGATTAATGTTCCTTGAGGAAATACAAAACCATCATAAACATAATCCACTGGCAATATAAAACGTTTACGTTTTTCTTTATTTTCCATCGATACATTGACCTCATCACTTACTCGTTCTGACAGAAAAAACAGATAGATATTCCAGATATTGAAAACCGCAAAGAATACTAAAAAACCTTTTACTTTCAGTGACAAAAAATGCTGATCTGGAACCTTATTGATAAATTTTTGAATGAAATAGTTCAGTCCCAAGACAACCAAGATGATGCATGAAATCCCCCCTAATATTGGGCAGATAAATAACAAAAAGAATTGTAGAAAGCTAAAAGTACCAATAGGGATCATTATTGTTCTCGATGGTTCATGTTTAATTTAATGCTTAAGCCGCGTTTTCTGATGCCTATACTGAAGTAGATTCAATCGTTATTTGATAGCTTGTTGTTTCTCTACAGCCGCAATAAAGGCATGCTGATTTCTTGGAGAAATCAGAACCTGCTTAATTTCACCATCTTTACTATATTCAATTTTTAACCGATCTAAAGATAAAGCAGGTGATGCAATCGAATGATGAGTAGGTGTGATCTTTTGAATGCTTGCCAATGGAATATGCCATTTTAAAAATAAGCAAGAAATACTCAATATTCGGTCTTGAATCCTATAGCGAGTATTGAATGCAGGCCACCAAATCACAGCAATCGTGAGAATATAAACTATTGTATGCTCAGGATATTCAACCATTGTTCCTTTGGCATACATCGTAAACAGCAATTGAACCAGTAAACCTGTCATTGCAATTAAGAAACCTAATACCCACCAATCAATTTTAGTATGAAATTTTTGCATCACGTTCTTTATCATTTGTTTTACAAAATAATATTCTAGCTGAAATATGATCATTGAATCATTTATTTATACAATAAAAAAACGCCCAAAATGGGCGCTTTAAATCAGATTAGCTTTTGAATAAAAGCAATAATCTGCGGCATATAAGGACGAATAAAAATCAGGAAGAAAATACCCAACATCAAGAACCATTTTAAAAAATAGTACAATGAGCGATTGGATTTTTTCAGCGCTTTCGCCTTGATACGAATTTGATAAACATAACCAAAAACTTTATTTAAACCGCCAGTTTGGTCGCCTGCTTCGTTTGGAGAGCTGGCAGCCGTCATAACTTTTTTACCAAACCAATGGTTAAAGCGCTCCATTAACTTGGTTTTTAAAGGACGTTCAACATCAGCAAAGAAAATAATACGATTTTGATCCGTGGTATTTTCGGCATAGTGAATATAAGTTTCATCAAAAACCACACTTTCACCATCACGCCAAGAATAACGTTGACCATCTACGTCAATAAAGCAGCGGTCATCATTCGGCGTAATCAATCCCAAATGATAACGCAAAGAACCTGCATAAGGATCACGATGACGAACAAGACGACTATCAGGTGCAAGTTCAGTAAACATTGCTGCCTTGATGGTCGGCAAAGTTTTCAATAAAGCCGTTGTTTTTGGGCAAAGTTCCGCAGCAGATGGATGAGCAGAATCATACCATTTCAGATAAAAACGCTTCCAACCTGTTTTAAAGAACGAGTTAAACCCTAAGTCATCATATGTACTTGAAGCTTTAATTCCACCTTTAGCATATAAAGCTTGCGCTTCGTCGCGAATCATTTCCCAGTTTTCATCCAATACTTTTAAATCTTTAAAATATTGCGTGTCGATATACGGCTGATTCGGCACTTTTGAAAACATATACATGAGAAAGTTAATCGGTGCGAGTATCGTTGAATGATCAAAAAATTGACGATAAAACGAATGTCGTACTTTACCGCGATTTTGGATATACAAAGCAGAAATCACAAAAATCGCCAATATGATCCATTTAATCATATAGCACTCTTTTTTAAAAAATCGGGATGTTCTACAGCATTGTGAACATTAGAATTAGATAGCGTAACTTTTATTATATCAAATCTACAAATCAAAAAAACTAAAACCAAGTAATCAACTGTTTTTATTATATTTATTTTAAAAAACTCCAATGTACAATAATTTTTATACATTGAAGTTTGGATTTATTTACTTAATTACGCTTACCTATTAATTTAATTCCAATCAATCAATTTCAATGAACTTAAAGTAGAAGCAGCTGTTGAATTATAAACCGTACAACCATTTTTTAATCTTTCAATATTCAATTTTGGTATTCTTTCTTTATCTGTCGTGGTTCTACCTAATAGATTTTCCCACTGTCTAATTTCTTTACCGTTGGTCCATTCGATACGACTGTTGTACTCGGCTAAATATGTTTTATTTTGATATTTTACTGCAACAGCATCTTCGTCTCCAATGCCCAGTTCAATTTCATAAATCGTTGTCCAAGGAATCCCTTGCCAATTACCACTTTCGTAGCGATAACTCAAACCTAAAGGTTTGTAATGTTCATTTAAATAATCTACATAGCCAATATTATCTTGATTGAAGTCTTCAAAATCCTGATTAAATTCTTGGTTAGTCTCAAAGCTAAAATAATCTTGGTTATTCTTAGTTGAGATAATTCGATAACAATTGCTGCCTTTTGGAAAGTTTTCTTTACCATATGAAGCTAACAATTTTCGTGCTTCTCCATAATTGTTTTCATTGTCAAAGCCTAAGCTACGGTAACCAGGTAAAACCGTATCAAAAATATTTCTGCCAGAAATATCTACTTTTTCGAGCTTAATATCTGTTTTTACATCACCAATTAATGTTGATGTCCATGATGTGGTCGAATTCAATATGACTTTGTTAGTTGCAATATCTCGTGGTGTGTATAGCTTATTTGCTGTAAGAATATATTCATCCAAACTTGTATTTGATTGAAGGTTCTTAAACTGTTTATTAAAAACTTCGTAATACTCCATCGTTAAATTATCTGAGTCATCATTAAGCTCATAATCGACAAAATAATATCGAGTTCCATTTTCTAAATTGTCTTCGGTTGTTGTAGAGTTTGAGGAATTTGATGAAGAAGAATCTCCACCACCACCACAGCCGACGACAAGAAGACATACAGAAATAGCCATCAGCGTGAGTTTTTTGTTTTGTATAGGCATGATTAGTTCTTTTTTGTGATAAACGTCGCATAAAATATTATATATATAACAAATATTATTCAATTGTTTTTTAAGAATTTCTAAAAAATTAATTCATATTTAAGACTCAGTTGACCTAAATGACAGAAATAACAAACCTAATTTAATATTTCAGTTCAATCCTTTTGTGAAAGAATGCTCAATAAAATATAAATTAAATTTATAAAATATAAACACTTACACAAAAATCACTTACATTTCTTAAAATTCAACAGGTTAAATCAATATGATATCCAAAAAAAATTGATGACCCTTGCGTCACGGCTTGATACAACTTGTTAGGTTATTTTTAGATATAGTTATCGTAAGATTAGTGAAGTCGAAATGTGTGCGGGAAAAGCATACACACTTCAGAACATCAACTTAGAAGTCCTCCAAAAAAGGAGATCAGGGCATGATCCACGCTGGCAATGCCATTACCGTCCAATTGCTTTCGGACGGAATTGCAGAATTCCGCTTTGACTTACAAGGTGAGTCGGTTAACAAATTCAACCGTGCAACGATTGAAGACTTTAAAGCTGCTATTGAAGCTGTAAAAAATAACAGTGAAGTGAAAGGTTTAATCGTTACTTCTGGTAAATCTACATTCATCGTTGGTGCCGACATCACTGAGTTCGGTGATAACTTTAAGCAAGGCGAAAGTGCGATTGTAGAATGGGCAATGCCTGTTCATGAAATCTTCAATGCGTTTGAAGACTTAGAAATTCCTAAAGTTGCTGCGATCAATGGCATTGCTTTGGGTGGCGGTTTTGAAATGTGTCTGGTGTGTGACTACCGTGTCATGTCAACGACTGCAACTGTCGGCTTACCTGAAGTTAAATTGGGAATCATCCCTGGTTTCGGTGGTACAGTTCGTTTAAGCCGTTTGATCGGTATTGATAACGCTGTAGAGTGGATTGCAACGTCAGCAAATAAACGCCCTGAAGCTGCACTTAAAGACGGTGCAGTAGACGCTGTTGTCGCTGCTGACAAATTACAAGAAGCTGCGATTGATCTTGTCAAGCAAGCGATTTCTGGTCGTTTGGACTGGAAAGCAAAGCGTCAAGAAAAATTAGAGCCTGTTAAATTAGACATGCTTGAACAAATGATGGCGTTTAACTCATCTAAAGGTGTGGTACTGGCTAAAGCAAATCCAGCCCAATACCCTGCGCCAAAACTTCTTCTTGATTCACTTCAAGCAGGCGTTAGCCAAAAACGTGATGCTGCGTTAAAAATTGAAGCTGAAGCATTTGCTAAAGCAGCGATTACACCACAAGCAGGTGCTTTGATTGGCTTATTCATCAACGACCAAGTTGTGAAAAAAGCATCTAAAAAGCATGAAAAAGGTGCTCACCCTGTTAACCAAGCAGCTGTTTTAGGTGCGGGTATTATGGGTGGTGGTATTGCTTACCAAGCGGCGAGCAAAGGCACACCGATCATCATGAAAGACATTGGTAACCCACAACTTGCATTGGGTATGTCTGAAGCGAACAAATTGTTGACTAAACAAGTTGAACGTAAAAAGATGACACCTGCAAAAATGGGGGAAACGCTTGCACGTATCCGCCCAACTTTAAGCTATGACGAGTTTAAAGAAGTCGATATCGTGATTGAAGCGGTGACTGAAAATCCAAAAATCAAAGAAGCTGTATTGAAAGATACTGAAGCGAAAGTGCGTGACAATACGATCATTGCATCGAATACTTCAACGATTTCTATTACACGTCTTGCTCAAGCCTTGGCTCGTCCTGAAAACTTTGTCGGTATGCACTTCTTTAACCCTGTGCACATGATGCCGTTGGTTGAAGTGATCCGTGGTGAAAAAACTTCTGAAGAAGCAATTGCCACAACTGTAGTACTTGCTCAGAAAATGGGTAAAACACCAATCGTTGTAAACGACTGCCCTGGCTTCCTTGTTAACCGTGTATTGTTCCCTTACTTTGGTGCGTTTGACCTTCTTCTTAAAGATGGTGCTGACTTCCAGCAAGTGGATAAAGTCATGGAAAAATTCGGCTGGCCTATGGGTCCTGCATACCTCATCGACGTTGTAGGGATCGACACAGGTGTTCATGGTGCAGAAGTTATGGCTGAAGGTTTCCCAGACCGTATGAAGCCTGACTACAAAGGTGCAATCGAAATCATGTATGAAAACAAACGTCTTGGTCAAAAGAACGACGTTGGTTTCTATAAATATGAACTCGATCGTAAAGGCAAAAAAGCTAAAACTGTTGATCCAACTGCATATGATCTTGTTGCAACTATGGCAACAACTGAAAAACATGAGTTTGATCCACAAGAAATTATTGACCGTATGATGCTTGCGTTCTGTAACGAAACTGTTCGTTGCTTAGAAGACAACATTGTTGCAACTGCGTCTGAAGCAGATATGGCAATGATCATGGGTGTTGGTTTCCCTCCATTCCGTGGTGGTCCTGCGCGTTACATCGACCAAACTGGTGTAGCTGAATATGTAGCACTTTGCGACAAATACGCACACTTAGGTAAAGCTTATGAAGCGCCACAAATGTTGCGTGACATGGCTGCTAACAACAAAAAATTCTACGGTTAAGGAGCAACGTGAATGGCTACTTTAAATCCACGTGACGTTGTCATCGTTGATGGCGTACGTTCTGCAATGGGTAAAACCAAAAACGGTATGTTCCGTAATGTACGTGCGGACAGCTTATCTGCTGAATTAGTACGTGCTTTAGTTGCTCGTAACCAGTTTGATGTCAATGAAGTTGAAGATCTAATTTGGGGATGTGTGAACCAAACTTTAGAACAAGGTATGAACATTGGTCGTAACATCGTATTGTTGGCTGATTTACCAAAAACTGTTGGTGGTCAAACGGTTAACCGTCTTTGCGGTTCTTCTATGCAGTCTATTCATACTGCTGCTGCTCAAATTGCAACAAACCAAGGTGATATCTTCATCGTGGGTGGTGTAGAGCATATGGGGCACGTAGGTATGATGCATGGCATCGACCTTAACCCTGAAGCATCAAAACACTATGCAAAAGCATCTAACATGATGGGCTTAACTGCTGAAATGTTAGGTCGTATGAACGGCATTAGCCGTGATGAACAAGATGCATTTGGTGTTGAATCTCACCGTCGTGCTTGGGCTGCAACCCAAGAAGGTCGTTTTAAAAACGAAATCATTGGTGTTGAAGGTCATGATGCCAATGGCTTTAAAATTCTATGTGACATCGATGAAGTGATTCGTCCAGATGCAAACATTGAAGCATTTAAAGCATTGCGTCCTGTATTTGACCCTAAAGGCGGTACTGTAACTGCTGCGACTTCTTCTGCATTGTCTGACGGCGCGTCTGCAATGTTATTGATGTCTGCTGAACGTGCTCAAGCTTTAGGTCTTAAGCCACGTGCGGTGATTCGCTCTATGGCAATTGCAGGCTGTGATGCTGCAATCATGGGTTATGGTCCTGTTCCTGCAACTCAAAAAGCGCTTAAACGTGCTGGCTTAACGATGGATGATATCCAAACCATCGAGTTAAACGAAGCGTTTGCTGCTCAGGGTCTTTCTGTAATGAAAGGCTTGAACATCTATGACAAGCAAGACAAGATCAACTTGAACGGCGGTGCGATTGCATTGGGTCACCCATTGGGCTGTTCTGGTGCGCGTATCACCACAACATTGTTGAACGTGATGGAGCAACAAGATACACAAATCGGTCTTGCAACCATGTGTATCGGTCTTGGTCAAGGTATCGCGACAATTATCGAACGTGTTTAAATTTTAATTAAAACACCTCGAAAAAAATCCTCGCTTATTGCGGGGATTTTTTTATTACATTTAAGTCATTAATCAAATTTAAACTTTGAATTAATAAAATCTTAAATTAATATAAATAATGTTAATTAGCAAAATATTTATTTGGCTAACTTTCTAAAATATCTAAGAAAAAACGTCTTGATTATAAAAATGGATAAAGTGTGTGTTCATCATTTTTTATTGGATAAATAACGCTTAATCCATTCAAAAGATAAATCCATACAAGGTGAACATTATGATTTTCAGGAAGATATTATTATTTCTATGCTTATTCGCTGCCAGCATGTCGGTCTTTGCCCAAAACTGTCCACAAGGCATTCCTCAAGGTACACCGAGTTGTGTTCCACCTGATCAGCTTGGTTACTCCACTGCTCCGCCAGTAAATACCGCTTACTGGAAAAAAACGTGGGGGGCTTTAGCTCAATCACCAGATGTACCTATAGGCACTTCAACTGGACATTTTACCAAACGTGCTGCATCAAAAGAGGCAATAAATAAATGTAAATCTCAAGGTGGTAAAAACTATCAAATCATTTTTACTTATCAAAATCAATGTGCTGTAGCAGCAAGACCTGTTAATGAAAATAGTCAAATACGTAGAGCTTATCAAAGTGCGGCAACTATTGAAGAGGCTACACAACTAGTACTACCTTATTGTGCTGAAATTAATTATGGAAAGACCTGTGAAATCTTTTATTCAAATTGCACAGCACCCGTTTTAATACGCTAATTCAATTCATGCTCAATGATTTAGAGCGTTTAAAACAAGAATTCACTTCTCAACGAGTCAATCAGACTTAAAAGGACAATAATCATGAATAAAAAGAGATTTGTTTTAGCCTTTTTAACAGCATTTACATCGTTATCTACCTTTGCCCAAAACTGCCCACAAGGCATTCCTCAAGGTACGCCAAGTTGTGTTCCACCTGATCAACTTGGTTACTCCACTGCACCACCAGTCAATACGGCTTACTGGAAAAAAACGTGGGGAGCGATGGCATCTTCTCCAGAGATGCGTGAAATCGGTACATCGACTGGTCAATTTAGTCGTCGCTCTGCAGTAAAAGAAGCGATTCGTAATTGCAAATCGAAGGGTGGTAAGGCATGTGAACTATCACTCGCCTATCACAATCAATGTGTTGTAATGGCGCAACCAATTAGAGAGTTTGGTCAATCTTCATCTGTTACATCAATATCACAAGGCGCTCAAACAATTGAATATGCTTCTCAACTCGCCTTACCTACTTGCTCAAAGCTCAATGAAGGAAAAAAATGTGAAGTCTTTTATTCAAACTGTACTGAACCCGTTTTAATACGCTAATTCAATTAATAAATTAAAAGCCTAAAATAGTAAAAGCCAATCAACAGATTGGCTTCAACATATATTTAGAACACTGTTATATTGATTATTTAGGCAGACCACTTTGCCACTTATCACCTAACATCAAGTCTAAACGTGCTTTATCAAAATTCAACTGAAACGTTCCATTACGAACAGCTTCCAAAGCTTTATCACGGTTCATACCCATTGAAAGTGGTTCAATCATGGTAAATAAACCTGTAGTCGGGTCAGAAGACTGTAAACCATTTGCAACAGCTAACACATATTCTCTGAGTAATGCTGAAGGAATTTGATTAAAATTAGGTTCAAGCGCTTTAGGCTGAATATCCAATACACCGATATTATCGCCAATACTATAATTTTGAATTTCGTTCTCTTTTTTAATAACTTGATGTTGCAATGCTCTACGCACGGCTTTGTCTTCTTGATAAGGCGTAACACCTACCGCTTCCTGACGAAGCTCAGAATCTGCCATCACTTTAATTGTCGGCAATGACGCAACCTCTTCCGCCTGTACAGTGGGTAACCAAACAGACAATGCCGTTGCAAGTATAGAAACTTTGATAAAGTTCATACATTTCACCTAAAAAAATAAATCAAATTATCGATGCAATAAAATGATTTTTAAATGTTGAATATTGTCTATTAAATAGGCTATAACAATTTAAAGTTGGATTCACTAAAGCTCAGATAAACGGTAACGAGGTTTAACTTTCTTATTAAAAATCATATATATTTTCTTACTAAACATTCTAAATAAAAAAGCCATCATTTATATTTTACTGAGAGATGTTGTATTTTTTGGCATCTTTAAGATTTATAAATTTTCATTTTCAAGTGATCAATCAACTAAAATATTCAATAACCTTAGGCTTATAATTTTCATTCATCGACTTTTATAAACGTCTTGGCTTAGTCAAAAAACAGCATTCTAAGCTAGTCAATATTATTGAAATATAGATGGTCTGCCTATCTTGGGCGATATGGATAATCGTTCAGCAAATATTTGAATTGATTCTTTTTCATTATGTCGTCCAAATTTAGGAAAAAATAATTCAATATCTTCTGTATATGGCTCAAGTAATTTTTAATCTAGGTCACCGATATTCAATATATTGAAAAGACTTTCAGATCAGTTGTTGCTTCTGTTCAAAGTCCATCATTGCTTCAGCTTGTTTGGTCAGTGTATTGACGATAAACTCAAACAGTACTGTTACAGTCAAGAGGTATATGATGAACCTTGCTAAAGTTGCTGCACTGACTCAAATCAGTCCTCGTATGCTCCGTTATTATGAAGAATTAGGATTAATTCATCCTCTACGAACAGCAAATCATTATCGCTTTTATAGTCAAAAAGATATTGAAGATATTCATAAAATTAAAGTGCTCAACGATGCTGGAATGCATCTAAAAGACATTAAACTTTTACTGCCCTGTTTTGACTTGGGTGAGGAAAAATTTACTTTATGTCCAATTGCCAAATACGCATTAAACATGGAGTTAAAGAATATTTCAGAGAAAATTTTCAAGCTAAAACAATCAGAAGACTTATTAAAATCTTTTCTAATCATGGGAAAGGTTGAGTAAGAATATAATTTTCTAAAACTCACTTTCACTCATTTTATTGCGCTCAGATCATTCGTTATTTGATTGAAATAAACTGATCAATACATCAATGACTGTATTGATCGCATTGCTTACACTTTCAATGTTCAAGCACGCTGACCCGTTCTCTTTCTCCAGAATCCAAATCATTCCAAGATTTTCGCTCATCCCAAAACCAATAACCATTTTTATCCTTTGCGACACATCCAACATCAGCGCCACTTTTAAAAGTGGCATAATCAGCATCCTTAAGCTGACCAAAACGTTCTTCGTAAATATGATGGCGATCTTTGGCATAGCAATCGCCTAATAACTTAAAGGTTTTTGGATCTGCATCTTCCAAAATAGAAAAATTACCACCATCAAGCATGTTGAAATAACGATAAACATGACGTTTATCTTGATAAAAGTTGGAAGGGTTTAATCTCTTAAATGTCGAGCTATCAATTGTTCCTGTCAATGAAAGCTCGTTATCCCCACCGAAACCGAAATGTGTATAAAAACGATCGCTAAACATAGACAGACTCTTGCTGGGCTGAACATGTTCAGAGAATAAATGGCTGCAACGATTTGCGTAGTGAAACTTTAATGCCAATTGATGATGAGCATTGATATATAAATTATCCCGTACATGGACCCATTGTTTATTTTCCTGCTCGGCATTCAAGGCTGCTTGCTTCTCTTCGCTAACACATTTGTCGTACTCAATTTGTTCAGCACAGAGAATGGCTGCTATACCTAAAAACTGTTTCCAGCCATAAACCTTTTTATAACGATCAAACCCAAGAATTGGATCACGATCAATTTGATAGATACCAAAATGATAACGATATAATGCAACACTTTTGCAGTCTTGTTTAACCAAAAATGGCGTCTGATAGACATAACTTATGCCACCAACCAATAGCAGTATAAATATTGCAATAGGCATCCATCGTTTTATATTTCTCATTGATCCAATTCTATGTATTGAGTTCACAAAGCTTCTTGTAACACCTCAGCATTCTGTTCCTTTTTCTGATTGATCTGACTATTTAGTTTAAGGACGTCTTGATACAACTGGTTAAACTGTTTGACCTGGGCATCTTCTTTAAACAAAATTTGATTGCCTTGTTTCTGCCATTGATATTTTTTCAGCATGTCAAACATGGTTTCAGCTTTTCCTAAAATTTGTAATTCATTTAAAATCAACGCATTTTCAGGATCAAGTTGTGCACTTTGTTCAAGTTTATCTTGTAAAGGTTTTTTCAGATCTTTACGTAAAGTAGATTTTTTTAATTCAGCAAGCGCCTCGTTTTTATTTTTCATATTGTTCTGTTGATATTGTTGCATGGCTTGACGCACAGTTCCTAGCATCTGAGTGGTTTCAACATAATTTTGCTTACGGTCTGCATCCAAACGATTTACATCTAAAAAATGGTCCCACTTAGCCGCTGCAAGCTGATTTAAATAAGCATTTCGTGTATCAATATTCTTGATCCAATATTTAAGCAAGAACTCTGACAAAATTTTATAGTCACCTTTTAATCGAGCATCGTGAATATCAATATTGACAGGCTTAGCGCGATCTTGTGCTTGCTCTGAAAGTTGGCGCATCTTGTCGGTCATGACCATATCGAATGCTTGTCGATTTGCTTCTTCATTTTTGATTGAAGTATGGTCGTAGTAGAAAAATCCAATAATTGCCAGAAAAATGATACCGAACACGATCAAAATTCGACGCATACCAGTCTCCAAACCATGTTATAGATATCTTAGAATATCCTAAGCAACTCATTTCTGTATATTATTTCTACAAAATTATGATAAATAACGTAGTCTACTTTTGATGATCAAAATTTGACTTTAAATTTTCCTTACTGAACCCCATCATAAGCAGTAATTAGATTGTAGAGATTTCCTATGCGCGTAGATATTTGGTCAGATGTAGTTTGCCCATTCTGTTATATCGGTAAAAAACGTTTAGAAGCAGCGGCAGAACAAGCAGGTATCGAACTTGAAGTCCATTGGCATAGTTTTGAACTTGATCCAGATGCGCCACCACGCCAAGAAGTTTCAAACTCAGAACGTCTTGCGCAAAAATATGGTCGTACTATTGCAGAAGTTGAAGACATGCAACGTAATATTGCAACCATGGCACTTGAGGAAGGCATTCAATTTAATTGGGAAAATGCCAACTCAGGAAATACATTTAACGCCCATCGCATCATCCATCTTGCACAAAGCAAAGGACTTGGTTCAGAAGCGGAAGAAGCATTTTTCTATAGTTATATGACACAAGGCTTACCGATCGGTGAACGTGAAACCATTGAAGATGTAGCATCACGTATAGGTTTGAACCCTGTAGAAGTCGATGATGTATTGGACTCTGAAGAATATGCCGACTTTGTAAAATTTGACGAGCAAGTTGCCCATGAGCAATTGAAAGTCACAGGTGTACCATTCTTTGTATTTGATCAACGTGTTGCTCTTGCAGGTGCTCAACCTCGTGAAGTATTTGTTCAGGTCTTACAAAAAGCACTGGAAACTGCAAGTGATGAAGATGTTGAACAACAAGATGCTCCTGTCTGCAATGATGACGCTTGTGATGTACCGAATAAATAAATAGCAATATTGAAGAACTCTTCAAATGGAGTTCTTCAATATATATTTAGATCAAAGTTGAATATTCATTATTTGAAAAGTAAAATAAATTAGCATCTAAGAGCACAATATTATCAAACATTTCGATTACTTATTTTGAATTGACTTTTTAGATATATTTACGTGTCATTTTTGCAATACAGCGTTGCAAAAAAGCAACTATTCAGACTTTTTTTCTTAGATTATGATCAGCACATATTTTTCGTTTCCACGAAATTCTTGCGCTGTAGTTTCTTATTTTTTCTTGTTTTATAAGACAGAAGAGCCTCCCTTTGGGAGGCTTTTTTGTATATCACCAGATAAAATATCACTTGAGGATAAAAACAAAGTTATCCACAATCCTGAATGATTTTTAGACATTGAAGTGATTTTTTCTACTTTAAAATATATTCAAAATAAATCCTTCATTTTTAATTAATAATCAGTTTTACTGATGAAATGTACTTTTTGCATGGTTCTGCCCTTTGATTTATACACTTCATTTATCAATACTTTATGTTTTTTGTACCTATTCTCAGTATTGAATTGAAATTTACTGTTTTTTTCAGGCATAGTGATGTTGAAAATTAAAAACTGAATGACTCAACGTTTAAGAAAGTATGCATATGAAGAAAATTCCATCGTTAATTTTCTCAAAATTACCTTATGCCTTATTATTAGGTGGTCTTTTGGGGAATTCTGCTTTTGCAGAGCTAAATCATAGTCTCGATGCCAATGTCGATGCAAAGAAAGCTGACTCAAGCAAATCATTATCTTCGATTGAGGCAGAGGAAAAAGGCTTACTCAACTATATTCCAAAAATCGTTGACTCAACACCAACGATTTTTCCTGAACAATCTGATCAAGTAATTGTGCCTCCAACACAAGCCACAGAAGACCAGACATGGGCGGATAAAAAGCAGAAAAAACTCAGCGATTGGGTAGATCGTACAGCCAATAAAATGGATGGATGGTTTGGAGAAACTGACCCAACTCGCCCTGCAACTGCAACATTACGTATTTTGGTTGATAATCAGTGGAATAAGCATGATGGCTATGATGTAAATCCACGTATCCGAGGTAAGATTAAACTCCCTACCTTAGAAAATCGTTTAAGTGTGGTTTTTGGTGATGATTCATTAGATGATGAAATTGCCAACAATATTGCGATTTCAAATAATCATTCAGATGGTGATCCAAACAAAAGAATCGATGGTAAACAAATCAGAGATGATAATAGTTCGATTGCACTGCGTTGGTCACAACTGTCAAAACGTTTGCCCTTTGATTTAGATGCAGACTTAGGTATCCGTTCAGGGGATGATGTTTATGCGCGCTTAAAAGCACAAAGAGACTGGTCTTTGGGAAATGATTTTACCTTCCACGCTGAACAGATTTATCGTTATGGGATCGACAGTGAGAACTACCTAAGAACCAACTTAGAATTGACTCACGCACGACCAAATCAGCCGTTTATTTCCAACCAATTTTATCTGACCTATGCCGATGAACAAGACGATGATCTAACTTGGGATAACCGCACCTATCGTCAACATCAATTCTTTAAAAACAATCGTTTTAACTACGGTATTTATACTGGAGGTTATTATAATAATAATGACCTTAAACTGAACAGTTGGGGACCGTTTATCTCTTGGCGACAACCTGTTTGGCGTGAATGGTTCTATGTCCAAGGTGATTTAAATTATTTTAATGACCGTCGCGAAGACCGTAGCCACTTTCCAAGTGCCTTGGTTCGTTTAGAAGCGTTATTTTAAGCATTAGATGAATATTTAAACGCAACTGTGGATAAGTTCTTACTTATCCACTTCGCTTGAGACAAGTCTGTTGATCCGCACTAGCGTATAGCTTCTATAGTATAAAGTTCTAATTTAAAACTATATAAAGTTTCAATTGAATTCGGCATCGACATCGTTTCATAAGTCATGCGTCCAATCGCTCGGACTTCTTTTCCCACTAAATCATCATCTATTTTAAGACTTGGATGCACAGCTATGGGAAATGAACCACCACGCTGACCATCCGAGCTCGCCAATTCATAGTTTTTCCCACTTTTTTTTAATATTCCCAATACAGAAGTTTCAGTGCCTTGTCTTAGAAACATCGCATTGTGTACAGATAAATCTGTAGTATTGGCACGGCGTTTTTCAACAGCAGGAAGCTCATATGCGGATACTGGGGTTATCAGGGTAGAGCTCAAGACTAAACCGCTGATCAATTGAATTCTTTTAAGTTTGATCATTTTATATTTTTCAACAAAAAGCCTATCTTAAAGATAGGCTTTCTGAAAAACAACAACGATTTATTTCAATAATAAATTATTGATACGTTTTACATACTCAGCAGGATCATCTGGTAAACCGCCTTCTGCGATTACCGCTTGATCGAAAATCACATTGGCTAGATCATCAAACTGCGCAGAACCATCCAATTTTTTCACCAAAGGATGTTCTGGGTTAATTTCCAAAATTGGTTTAGATTCTGGGACAGCTTGCCCTGCTTGCTTCAACATACGAATCAATTGTGGAGAAAGCTCACCTTCGCTAGTGACTAAACATGCAGGTGAATCGACTAAACGAGTCGTTACACGCACTTCTTTAGTTTTGGCTTTTAAAGAATCTGATAGTTTCTCAACCACTGGCTTGAATTGCTCAGCCGCGGCTTCAAGTGCCTTTTTCTCTTCAGCATCTTGTAAGTCACCGAGATCAACAGCTCCTTTTGCGACATTCTGCATCGGTGTGCCATCAAACTCATGTACAAATTCCATTGCCCATTCATCAACACGATCTGCCATCAATAGCACTTCAATGTCTTTTTTACGGAACAATTCTAATTGTGGTGAGTTTTTAGCAGCAGCAAGGCTATCCGCAGTCACATAATAAATCGCCTTTTGCCCTTCTTTCATACGTGCTTTATACGCTTCCAATGAAGTTGAAACATCATCATTGGTCGATGTAGAGAAGCGTAAAAGTTTAAGAATTCTTTCGCGATTACCAAAGTCTTCACCCAGACCTTCTTTGATCACTGAGCCAAATTCAGCATAGAAAGTTTTGAACTTTTCTTGATCTACTTCATCTTCAGATTTCGCCAAAGCATCTAATGTGGTTAAAACACGGCGTGTATTACCTTCACGAATGGTTTTCACATCACGACTTTCTTGTAGAAGTTCACGACTGACATTTAATGGAAGATCTGCACTATCTACAACACCTTGCACAAAACGGAGATAGTTTGGAATCAAATTATCTGCATCATCCATAATAAACACGCGTTTTACATACAATTTAATGCCAGCTTTCGCTTCACGTGTGAAAATATTACTTGGTGCTTTGCTTGGAATATAAAGTAGTTGGGTATACTCCGTACTTCCTTCAACACGATTGTGTGCCCATGCAAGTGGTGCTTCGAAATCATGTGTCAGGTTCTTATAAAACTCAACATACTGCTCTTCTGTGATGTCGCCTTTACTGCGTGTCCACAATGCGCTTGCAGAGTTAATGGCTTCCCATTCATCCGTTTTAACGTATTGACCAGGCTTTTTCTCTTCGCCTTCAACCGCTTCTTCTTCCTGCCATACCTCTTTCTGCATTTCGATTGGCAAACTGATATGATCAGAATATTTATTGATAATTTGTTTTACTTTATAGGCTTCTAAATAGTCCAGAGCATCATCACGTAAATGCAAGATGATATCTGTTCCACGTGAAGCCTTATCAATTTGAGCGACTTCAAAATCACCCGTTCCACCACTGATCCAACGGACACCTTCAGATGCATCCAGACCCGCACGGCGAGATTCAACTGTGATTTTGTCTGCAACAATAAAGCCTGAATAAAAACCAACACCGAATTGACCAATCAACTGTGCATCGGCTTTTTGATCACCAGACAACTTAGACATAAAGTCTTTGGTTCCAGACTTGGCAATCGTACCCAAGTTATCGATGGCTTCTTGTTGGCTTAAACCAATCCCATTGTCTGAAATCGTAATGGTTTTCGCATCTTTGTCTAGACTGACACGTACGTGTAGGTTCGGATCATTTTCATAAAATTCTGGATGATTAATTCCTTCAAAACGCAATTTATCACATGCATCTGAGGCATTAGAAATCAGTTCACGCAGGAAAATTTCAGGATTTGAATACAGTGAATGCGTCACTAAATGTAAAAGCTGAGCCACTTCTGCTTGGAAGCTGTGCTTTTTTGAATTTTGTTGTGCGTTCTGTTCGCTCATAAAATCACTCCGTAAATTCATAACGCTTTTTTATCGAATGCTGTATGAAATGGAGTGGTTTGAGCATATTTCAATAGTAAAACCAAATTTTTTTTAAAATGGACCCTGTTCATAGACTCGATTCATATAAGTCTCAAGCTTTTGTTGTCGCATTTGATATGCATCGGTCAAACAACGCACATTATCCTGACATTGATTACGCAGTTGTAACCATTTCACTTGTTGGTCTTGAATGACTCCACGTGTTCCCATAGGAACTAATTTTCGGATAATGTTGTAGGTTGTCGCCATTTTAACATCCGCATCATTTAGACTGCGTTGTTCGCAGATACGGTGCTCTGTTTTGGTTTGGGCATGATCACAGTTAAAACTGGCTGCATGAGTAATTGAAATGCCGCTGCTAAATAAAAATATTATTGGAATTCGTAATTTCATATTCATTCAAAAAAATAAAGTGATGAGTTTTAGATTAAATTGATTTTGTACATTGTTATATAGTCAAAAATGACTATTTTTTATGGTTTCTTGTTTCAAACAAAAAAAAGATCGGTTTAAAAATAAAAAGCTCGGTATGTACCGAGCTTTTTAATGTATCTACTTAGAATCTATAGCTATAACCTAAAGTGTAGATTACTGGATCAATATCTAAGTCAAATTTTGCAGCAGTTGCACCATCCGCAGTCACTTTCACTTCTGGGCTAAGTTGCGCATAACGTGCATCAAAGAAAACCCCCCAGTTTTTTGCATCGGCTGGTTGGAAATTAAAACCAATTTGACCAGCAAAACCAAAGTCATCTTTCACTTTTACTTTCGTGCCAGTTAAAGCGCCAGTTGATTCTTCATCCCACGCAACAAATGCTGTACCACCTATACCAATGTATGGTGTAAAACGTGTTGAGTTTTTAAAGTTATATTTAAAAGTAACAGTTGGTGGTAAATGCTTAAGTTTAACTGCTTTTTCACCATCCAAATTTACATCATGGCTGATCGGTGCAGCTAACAAAAGCTCAGCTGAAAATGGTGTTTCACCAAAGAAATATTCTACTGATGGTGTAAAAGCATATTCATGATCAGCTTTCACAGTACCAACACCTGCAACATTGGTGTCTTGAGTAGGTGAAATCACCGAACCACCAACTTTGACTTGCCAGTCTGCAAATGAAGCAGAAGAAATTCCCATTAATGTAATAAGAGCAAGTTGCTTTAACATTATAAATACCCCGCGTTGTTATTAATTAACATTAAACATAGGTATTAATTATTTTGCAACATTTATTTAAATACAAAAATAATCTTTATTTTTAAGCAATTGTTATATAAATAAATTTATTTTAATCATATTAAAATAGTTGGTTTTAAAAACCAACCAAATTAATCAAGATTATTGAGAATTTTTCATAAAATAATCAGTTTATTATTATAAATTAATAATGCATACAAAATACATGTTATATTTAAAATATAAAATGTATTTGATCGGATTAAAAAACCATTCTCAACCAATCTGACCAATTATCCACCAACTTAATTTGACTCATTTTCACTCCATACAAAGCTAAAAGTGAAAGAACTTATCGTTATCACAAGTAGCGTTTTATTTTCTATCTTAACGATAATGCTGCCTCAAAATGATATTCTGATCTGTCAAAAATTGAGAGCAATCTCATTCCACTGGCGCCGATTAAAAGAGTTAAAAGCTAAGTCCATTGCCTCAGTTCCATAACTAAGACATATTGAAAGCATTAATAGTGTTGAAAACTACTGAAAAGTCTCACAATTACCTACTTAATGGTTTTAGAAAATATGAATAGTTTAGAAAGAGAAAATTTAGAATCACGAGAACAATCGGAACAAAAAGAATCTAGCACTGTAAGTGATATAATTAATTCTGCGGATCCTATCGATCTTGTCGATCTAGTGGTTGAAACGAGTAAAATTGTAGTCAATACCAGCAAGGATATTGTGTCTAACCTTGCAGATCACATTGATATTGATATCAGTTTTTAGAAAATTTAAAGATAGAAAACTCAGCAAAAAATCTAATTTAAAAGTGATTTGAAAATTAAAGAAAAAATCAGACTAAGCTATAAATTCATATAAATTTCAGTATAACCCTGTGGAATCATCGTACCTTGTTGAATACCTGCAATTAAATCAGCCCATTTATCTTCAACAAAATCCACTAAAGGCTCTGGATAATTTCCCGTTCGATTATAATTTTCCCACTGATCTATTGAAAGCCCTAGAAATTGCTCAATCGACTGTATTGCTGTATCAAGTGACTCATATTGAAGGTTAATGTCCACACCAGTGTCATCACCACTTCCATCATAAAAATAGTAAGATACTAATATTTTATTGTTTTTTAAAAAACCAATAACCCTTATGTACCGCCCATACTCTTCTAATAAGGTTCGATCTACGACAACAGGCTGAGTCATACCGACTTCAATATAATTAACTAATTCGTCTATATTCATATTTATGATTTCCCAATGATAACAATTGATGTCTTATCGCATCTGAAAATCAGATATTAGATATCTCACTACAGCAGACAAAAATAGTTCTTTTGAATCAAACCAGCAAAAAAAGCTGTTTAGATTGCATCATAAACAGCCTCAAATATTCGCTATAACACTCTATAAAACCATAGCTGCAATCCAGCCAAAGACCAATAAAGGAATATTAAAATGGATAAATGTAGGTACAACAGTATCCCAAATATGATCATGCTGCCCATCCACTCCTAAACCTGCTGTAGGTCCGAGTGTAGAGTCTGAGGCAGGAGAACCCGCATCACCAAGCGCTGCCGCAGTACCGATGAGTGCGACCGTTGCCAGTGGCGAAAAACCAAATTGCACACACAATGGCACATAAATCACTGCAAGCACAGGAACGCTTGAGAAAGATGAACCGATTCCAATCGTCACAAATAAACCAATGAACAGCATTAAAAATGCCGCCAAAGCTTTATTATCACCGATCAGATGTACCACACCATTGACCAAATGATTGATATCTCCTGTATGCGTCATGACTGAGGCAAATCCAGCAGCAGAAATCATGATAAAACCGACCAATGCCATCATGCGCATGCCTTGCACAAAAACATCATCCGCTTCTTGCCATTTAAAAATTCCTGCCGCGGACAATACAGCAAAACCAACCAATCCCCCAAGAATCATTGAACCAGAATACAGTTGCGAGATCAGCGTTAAAACGATTGCCAACAAAGCCATTAAAATGGTTTTCGTTGCAATTACAGGGGCTTGTTTGGCTTGCTGTCCTAAAGCAATACCATCTGCTTTGAGTTCTTCCACATTGACTGCACGAAGCGGTTTGTCTAAATCAATGGTGGTGATGGGTGCAACATCACGATCAACATATAGACGAGGTTTACGGTAACTGATAAATACTGCAACCAAAGTGCCGATCACCATACCAAGCACAGGAATTGCCATCCCGATAGGCATCATGCTTCGTTCTACATGAAGTTGATATGCTGCTCCGATTTTATTGATGTTACCCATCAAAATTTGCTCTAAGAAAATGGCACCAAAACCAACAGGAAGGAAAATGTAAGTTCCAACTAACCCTAATGTCAGGACACATGCTGCCGCACGGCGATCAAGTTTTAAATGGTTCATTACTTTTAATAATGGTGGAACCAGTACTGGAATAAAAGCAATATGGACAGGAATCAAGTTTTGCGAACAAATAGCGGCAATCAACAAAATTCCCAACAGTAAAAATTTTACTTTTGTTGCTTGTTTTTGAGTCGCTTCCATCCCCAACAAACCAATTAACTTGTATGCCAATAAATCAGGTAATCCTGACTTGGACAATGCCAAAGCAAAAGCACCTAATACAGCGTATGCCAATGCCACTTCAGCACCATCACCCAAGCCCGCATTAAATGCTTGAACTGTGTCAGCTAAGCTTAAACCAGCGACCAAACCACCTATAATTGCTGAAATGACCAATGTTAAAACAACAGAAACTCGTGCCAGTGATAAAATAAACATCACGGCAATCGCAATAACGACAGCATTCATAGAGAAATTTACGAAAATTTGAAAGGCGATATTTTATCAGATTCATATCAGCGAAGCTGTAAATTCATCCAATTGATGGTGAAATAACGAGGTAACCAGTATTGATCACCTCGATTCAGGGTATCAGCTTTTAATTATTTTTCAGTGCAAATTCTTGAATATATTGTGCAATTTCTTGAGGTCGACTCAGTACCGCCCAGTGATTTGCATTAACCTCAACACGTTCAAATTCAGTTGCCCACTTTGGCACTTCATCAATCAACGCAGGACTGACAAATTTATCTTTTAAAAGAACCACTGCTTGCACAGGGCAGATCGCAAAACGCTGACGTGGACGTGCTAAACGTGGTAAAAAATTAGCGCGATATAACCCAATACCATGTTCACCATCTTTCGCAATATTTGAGTTTAAAGGTAGATCTTTCGTCTTCTCCAATTGCGCTAAAATTGCACCCCAACGCTGTGGACTGAAAAAATGCCAGACGGTAGGTGCAAGAATCGGAAGTTGAAAAGCAACAATGTACCAAGATTTCAATAATTGTTTAAAAAATTTAGGTTTTTCATGTAAAAACTGCTCACGCATCCAAAATGCGGCATGATCTAAACATGGTCCCGACATGGTGGTATAAGACAAAATACGATTTTTAAACTTTGTTTCAGTAACCGACTCCCAAGATTGAATTGACCCCCAGTCATGGGCAGCTAAATGAAACTGACGTTCGGGCAGTAATTCATTGACCACACATTCCAAATCTAGCGATAACCGCGGTAAAGCATAATCACGGATACGTTTTGGAATAGAGGATTGCCCTGCGCCACGAACATCATAGGTCACAATATAAAATTTTGAAATCAATTGCTCTATAATCGGTTCCCAAACTTCCTGATTATCAGGATAACCATGCACCAAGACCAACGCGGGGTTTTCAGCATTCCCCCATGTTTTTGCATAAAGTTTTTGCTTATCCTGCGTCGAGATCCAATAAGTTTGCGCTTGCATTGAGTCACCTTTTATTGTTTTCACCATTGGCTATGATTTCGCTCTAGAGGGCATTTCGATCAATGCCACTTTGCCTTGAGTTCTTTATTATGGTTGAAAAATAGATAACTAGAATTGACCATGAATGCGCTAATCAAGAAACTACAGACAATTCCATTTGTATCTAGATTTATGTTGAATCATTTTTCTCCATACAAAGGTGCAGGAATTGAAATCGAAAAAATTGATCTGAAAAACTATCATATTCGGGTCAAAATGCCACTGACACGCAACAATCAAAACATTGTTGGGGTTCACTTTGGTGGCAGTTTATATTCGATGGTCGACCCATTTTATATGCTTCTTTTGATGCATCACCTTGGTCCTAAATACATGGTGTGGGACAAAGCTGCGAGCATTAATTTTCTATCACCCGGACGCAGTACGGTTTATGCCGATATTCGATTGGATGCTGCTGAAATCGAACATGTTAAAGATCTGGCACAGAACTATAAGCCTGTGTATCGTAACTACACATTAAATATTTTTGATGATTCAGGGTTACGAATTGCTGAAGTACAAAAAACCGTTTATATCCGTCGTAAGAATCCACATCCGTTAAAACGTTAATGACTTTAGTAGACGACATTCAATATCGTTTAAACCTGTTTAATGGTCTACTAAATAAGTTAAATATAAACGATAGAAATAAAAAAACGCTATGCTGAATCAATACAACATAGCGTTTTTATCGTTCATTGAGTGACTTATTTGTTTTGCTCAATGGCTGCACCTGCGCCACCACCAATTGCACCACCAATTGCAGCACCAGCGTCACCACCTAGAATACCTTTACCAATCACTGAACCAATACCTGCACCAACACCACTATAAGTTGCGTTGCGATTTGAACCATTACTTGCCTTGCTTCCTACAGCCGCGCCACCACCAGCACCGACAGCCGCACCAATACCATTACCTGCATGATTACCTAAGCCACCACCAACAGCACCACCAAGCGCTGCGGAACCGATACGCTTATCATTTGCAGACATGTTTTCACAACCTGTCAGCATCACGATAGGTAAAGCTACACACATCATGGTCATTATTTGCTTTTTCATGCTCTTATTCCTTCTGTTATTACAAAAAGTCAATCAAACAGCTCTTCCACTTGAAATTATCTCATGGAAAGTAAAGATAAATTCGTGAGGAAATGATTGCTTTATTGCATCCATTTGTAACTTTGTTTAACACTCGGCAATGACTTAAGCTTTGATCCAATCGCTACAAATGGTGCATTCATGGAAGGTAAATTGCTTATTTTACGGATAAAAGCATGAACTCGTTATCAAGCTCCTATAAACTATAGCTAAGACTGGAGCTTATCATGTCACAAACTTCCACTTTAAAACGGGGACTCAATACCCGCCACATCCGTTTCCTTGCTTTAGGTTCTGCTATTGGCACAGGTTTATTCTACGGTTCAGCCTCGGCTATACAGCAAGCAGGTCCATCTGTACTACTGGCTTATATGATTGCCGGTATTGCAATTTATATTGTGATGCGTGCACTAGGTGAAATGGCTGTCCATAATCCTGTTTCAGATTCTTTTAGTCATTACGCTTCTGAATATATCAGTCCATTTGCAGGTTTTACCACAGGTTGGACCTATGTCTTTGAGATGGTCATTGTTGCGATCGCCGATGTCACTGCCTTTGGAATTTACATGGGTTTTTGGTTTCCCGATGTTGCACGTTGGGTTTGGATTCTGTCTCTAATTTTCTTTTTGGGTGCGATTAACCTGATCCATGTCAAAGTCTATGGTGAATTGGAATTTTGGTTATCCATCGTTAAGGTCACTGCCATTATTGCCATGATTTTGGGTGGTTTTGGCATCATGCTCTACGGTTTGCATATTCCACATACTGAATTTAGTTCAGGTATATCGAACCTTTGGACACATGGTGGTTTCTTTCCCAATGGTATTGCTGGTTTTATTGCCTGCTTTTCTGTGGTTGTTTTTGCATTTGGTGGTATAGAAATCATTGGTGTGACTGCTGGAGAAACCAAAGATCCTAAAGTGGCAATACCTCAAGCCATCAATGCTGTTCCTTTTCGCATCATCCTATTCTATGTATTGACTATTTTTGTACTGATGTCGATTTTTCCTTGGAATCAAATCGGTTCTCATGGCAGTCCATTTGTGCAAATATTTGAAAGCCTAGGGATCAAATCAGCGGCTGCCGTTCTAAACATTGTGGTGATTACTGCTGCTGTTTCTGCAATTAACAGTGATGTTTTTGGCGCCGGGCGAATGATGTATGGCATGGCAATCAAAGGCAAAGCGCCAGCAAGTTTTGCCAAAACATCAAGAAATGGCGTACCGTTTATGACCGTAATCGTCATGGCAAGCGTGCTTTTGGTTGGGGTACTCTTAAATTACCTGATTCCTGAAAATGTGTTTGAAATCATTGCCTCGATTGCAACATTTGCAACTGTTTATGTGTGGTTAATGATTTTATTAGCCCAGTTTGGCATGCGGAAAAAACTCAGTGCTGAAGAAATTAAAAAGCTCGATTTCCCTGTAGTTGGATGGCCTGTTGCACCGATTTTAGCCACAGCATTTATGGTCTTTGTCATTGCCATGATTGGTTATTTTCCAGCCTCACGTCCTGCACTTTATGTTGGGGCGATTTGGCTTGCTTTATTGGCTGTTGCTTATCAACTCTGGGTGAAACCACGATCTTCATAAATAAAAATTTGGGTTTCACTGAACTTAAAACCGCTGAATTCCAGCGGTTTTTTTTGTTCCCTTAGTTCTGCGATTTATTAAAATTTATCATTCCGACTTGTACATTAATCGTTGTTTGATATTGATGATGATTGCAAATAGAACACCTATAATCCCTGTCAGTGCTAAAAGGAGAATGCCAAAGTAAAACAGTTCAGCCAAAATAATTCCCAATTTGTACTCATACAAAATTCTAAATAAATAACTGTTTTTAACACGGATAGACACCAATGAAGGATTTAAATGCCATAGGCTCAGTATCGTTGCAAAGCCAATGCAAAATGAGAAACAAGCAAAAATGATCACCGCATCTAAAGGTTTAAACTGATTGAGTTTAGGTTGCTCAACTTTATCGTCTTTATATATCGCATAAATAATCAGTAACGCCCACAGTGGACACAGCAAGCTCAGGTAGGTCTTAACAAACAGGCTAAATTGTTCCAGCTCACCTGTGGTGGTACTTTGAATTTTTAAAAATTGATTGATCCATTGCATCATATCAATTTGCCAACCATGTTCTAATGCAGGTACAGGCAGCAACATCATGAACAATAATGGACAAATCGTCATCAAAGTTAAGGTCTTCACTACAGTATTTATTTTCATTCTAGATTGATTTTAATTTCCATTTTTTGATTATATAAAAAAAGACGCCCTGAGGCGTCTTCTTCATTTCAAAAGCTGTTTAACTTAGAAAGAATCTTCGTTTAAAGCCTGAGAGAATGCTTGATCAACTTCGGAGAAGTCATTTACAAGCTCATGCTCAGCAGCTTCTGCTTCTTGACGACGACGTTCTAAGTGGTATGCAAGACCAGTACCTGCTGGAATCAAGCGACCTACAACAACGTTTTCTTTCAAGCCACGTAAATCATCTTCTTTACCTGTTACAGCCGCTTCAGTTAACACACGTGTGGTTTCCTGGAACGATGCAGCAGAGATGAACGAGTCAGTAGAAAGCGATGCTTTGGTAATACCCATCAATTGACGCTCATACTTCGCAGGGAACTTGTTCTGAGCCAATACCGCTTGGTTTTCGCCCACAACGCGGATGTAATCCACTTGTTCGCCTTTGATGAAGCTTGTATCGCCGCCATCAGTAATGTCAACTTTACGCAACATTTGGCGCACGATCACTTCGATATGCTTATCGTTGATTTTTACACCTTGTAAGCGGTAAACGTCTTGAACTTCGTTCACGATGTAGTTGGTTAATGCAACTTCACCTTTCAAACGTAAGATGTCATGTGGGTTCTGTGGACCATCAGAAATGGTTTCACCACGGTTCACATGCTCACCTTCAAACACGTTAATGGTACGCCATTTAGGAATCAACTCTTCATAAATTTCAGAGCCATCATCTGGTGTAATCACTAAGCGGTTCTTACCTTTGGTTTCTTTACCAAAGCTTACAACACCTGAAATTTCAGCAAGGATCGCATGCTCTTTTGGCTTACGTGCTTCGAACAAGTCAGCTACACGTGGCAGACCACCGGTAATATCACGAGTACGTGAAGTTTCTTGTGGTACACGACCAATGACATCACCCACACCAATCGTTTCGCCATCACGAACAGTCACGATTGTATTTTGTGGCAAGAAGTAGAACTGTTCGCCGCCATCGGTTGTATCCAACACGATTGCAGGACGTAAATCTTTACCAGAAGCAGGACGAGCTGTTACAGGTAAGATTTCAACAGTCGTCATACCTGTTGCATCATCAGTTTTCGATGTTGCAGTTACACCATCAGCAATTTGGCTGAAACGTGCTTTACCAGCAACTTCTGTTACCAATGGATGTGTATGCGGATCCCAAGTTGCAACAATACCGCCGCCTTCTACAGGTTGACCATCTTTGATCAAGATAGACGCACCGTATGGAAGTTTATAACGTTCACGCTCACGACCTAAGTCATCCGCAATACCGATTTCACCTGAACGTGAAACAGATACCAAATGACCTTTGGCATGTTGAACAGTTTTAACGTTATGGAAACGAACTGTACCTTTGTTACGTACTTGAACACTGTTTGCAGCAGAAGTTCGGCTTGCAGCACCACCCACGTGGAATGTACGCATGGTTAACTGTGTACCAGGTTCACCAATTGATTGTGCAGCCATAACCCCAACAGATTCACCTGGATTCACCAAGTGACCGCGAGCCAAGTCACGACCATAACATTTCGCACATACACCGAATGTTGAAGCACAGTTTACAACTGAACGTACTTTAACTTCGTCAACACCGTTATCTTCAAGGAACGTTGCAAGTTTCTCGTCGATCAATGTGTTACGTGGAAGAAGGACATCATCTGTACCTGGTTTCTTGACATCTTCAGCAAGTACACGACCCAATACTCGAGCACCTAAGTTCTCGATGACATCGCCACCTTGAATGAATGGAGTCATTACAAGACCGTCATAAGTACCACAATCTGGCTCAGTAATGACCAAATCTTGTGCTACGTCGACAAGACGACGTGTTAAGTAACCCGAGTTCGCAGTTTTAAGTGCTGTATCTGCCAAACCTTTACGCGCACCGTGTGTTGAAATGAAGTACTGAAGTACTGTCAAACCTTCACGGAAGTTTGCTTTAATCGGTGTTTCAATGATCGAACCATCTGGTTTAGCCATCAAACCACGCATACCTGCAAGCTGACGAATCTGAGCTGCCGAACCACGGGCACCAGAGTCAGACATCATGTAGATACTGTTGAATGATTTTTGCTTCTCATCTTCACCCTGTTTATTTTTAACAGTTGTGAATGACAAGTTATCCATCATCGCTTTTGCAACTTGGTCGTTGGTACGCGCCCAAATATCGACAACTTTGTTATAACGCTCACCAGCAGTTACGAAACCTTGCTCGAATTGTTGTTCAATTTCACGAACTTCAACTTCAGCTTTTTCAATAATTGCTTGCTTTTGTGGTGGAATCAACATGTCTTCCATACCCACAGAAACACCTGAACGTGTTGCTTGACGGAAGCCCAAGTACATCAATTGGTCAGCAAAGATAACAGTATCTTTCAAACCTAATTTACGGTAGCAAGAGTTAATCAATTTAGAGATGTTTTTCTTGGTCATCTCTACGTTGATTTGTTGGAAATCCATACCTTCAGGAACAACTTCCCAAAGTAAGCAACGACCCGGTGTTGTATCTACAACAATAGTTTGATGTTCACGGTTACCGTTGTCATCAATCACTGTTTGGTGTACACGCGCTTTAACACGAGCATGTAAATCAACTTGACCTGTCGCAAGTGCACGGTTTACTTCATGTGTGTCCGCAAACACCATGCCTTCACCTTTGGCGTTTACTGCATCACGTGTGATGTAGTAAAGACCCAATACAACGTCCTGAGAAGGTACGATGATTGGCTCACCATTTGCAGGTGACAAGATGTTGTTTGTCGACATCATTAACGCACGAGCTTCTAACTGAGCTTCAAGTGTTAATGGTACGTGAACCGCCATTTGGTCACCATCGAAGTCGGCGTTAAACGCAGCACATACGAGTGGGTGTAAACGAATCGCTTTACCTTCGATCAAAATAGGTTCAAACGCTTGAAGACCTAAACGGTGAAGTGTTGGCGCACGGTTCAACATTACTGGATGCTGACGAATTACAGATGCAAGAACGTCCCATACTTCTGGTGTTTCACGCTCAACCATTTTCTTCGCAGCTTTAATGGTAGTTGCTTGACCTGAAGCTTGTAATTTCGCAAAAATGAATGGCTTGAATAATTCAAGTGCCATTTTCTTTGGAAGACCACATTGGTGCAAACGTAATGATGGACCTACGGTAATCACCGAACGACCTGAATAGTCAACACGCTTACCAAGTAAGTTTTGACGGAAACGACCTTGTTTACCTTTGATCATATCAGCCAAAGATTTAAGCGGACGTTTGTTCGAACCTGTAATCGCACGACCACGACGACCGTTGTCTAACAATGCATCGACAGACTCTTGTAACATACGTTTTTCGTTACGTACGATAATGTCTGGCGCAGCAAGGTCAAGAAGACGTTTTAAACGGTTGTTACGGTTAATCACACGACGGTAAAGATCGTTCAAGTCAGAAGTCGCAAAACGACCACCTTCAAGCGGTACTAACGGACGAAGATCAGGTGGAAGTACTGGAAGTACATTCATCACCATCCATTCTGGCTTGTTGTTTGACTCTTTGAACGCTTCCATCAACTTCAAACGTTTAGACGCTTTTTTAAGCTTAGTTTCTGAAGTTGTGTTTGGAATTTCTTCACGTAAACGAGAAATTTCAGCTTCAAGATCGATATCTTTCAACAAGTCTTGAACTGCTTCAGCACCCATTTTAGCGCTGAATTCATCACCGTGTTCTTCTAACGCAGTAAAGTATTCTTCATCATTAAGAAGTTGGTACTTCTCCATTGGCGTCATGCCTGGATCAGTCACCACATAAGATTCGAAATACAATACACGTTCAATATCACGCAAAGTCATATCAAGAAGTAAACCGATACGGCTTGGTAATGATTTCAAGAACCAAATATGAGCAACAGGAGAAGCCAATTCGATGTGACCCATACGCTCACGACGAACTTTCGCAGTTGTTACTTCAACGCCACATTTTTCACAAATGACGCCTTTGTATTTCATACGCTTGTATTTACCGCACAAGCATTCGTAATCTTTTACTGGACCAAAGATTTTGGCACAGAATAAACCATCACGTTCTGGCTTAAACGTACGATAGTTAATGGTTTCTGGCTTTTTAACTTCACCGTGAGACCATGACTTAATCATTTCTGGTGACGCAAGACCAATACGGATGCGATCAAACTCTACTGGAGCATGACCGTCTGAGTCCGTCTTTTTGCGCATGATATCGAGCAAGTCTTTCAATTTTTTTCTCCGTGTGCCGAAGAGGCATTTTCTCTACGGCTGGGTCACAAATATTGTTTTTTCACTGAGATTTGGAATCTCCCCTGCCCCCTCTTTAAGAAAGAAGGGAAATCCCCCCTTTAACAAAGGGGGATCAAGGGGGATTTAGTCACCATTTTTCAGTTCAATGTTGATACCTAAAGAACGGATCTCTTTGGTCAATACGTTGAACGATTCAGGCATACCCGGATCCATATAATGGTTACCATCTACAATGTTCTTATAGATGCGAGTACGACCTTCAACGTCATCCGATTTCACAGTTAACATTTCTTGAAGTGTATAAGCAGCACCATAAGCCTCAAGTGCCCAAACTTCCATCTCACCGAAACGCTGACCACCGAATTGTGCTTTACCACCAAGCGGTTGTTGAGTCACCAGTGAGTAAGAACCAGTAGAACGTGCATGCATCTTGTCGTCAACCAAGTGGTTCAACTTGAGCATGTACATATAACCTACTGTTACTGGGCGGTCAAAACGCTCACCTGTACGTCCATCATACAATACTGTTTGACCTGTACGTGAGATACCACCAAGTTCAAGTAACTCTTTGATTTGTCCTTCTTCTGCACCATCAAATACTGGTGTAGCTAAAGGAACACCTTTACGCAAGTTACCTGATAACACCAAGATTTCTTCATCAGTCAAGCTATCAAGATCTTCTTGCTCGCCACCAACTTTGTTATAAATCTTGTCTAAGAATTCACGAAGTTCAAGAACAGTACGTTGCTCTTTCATCATCTTGTCGATCTTATCGCCAAGACCTTTCGCTGCCATACCCAAGTGAGTTTCAAGAATCTGACCCACGTTCATACGTGATGGTACACCGAGTGGGTTAAGTACCACATCCACTGGAACACCATGGATGTCATGCGGCATATCTTCAACTGGTAAGATGTTTGATACAACACCCTTGTTACCGTGACGACCCGCCATCTTATCACCAGGCTGGATACGACGTTTAACAGCAAGATAAACTTTAACAACTTTCAACACACCAGTTGTCAGTTCATCACCCGTTGAAAGTTTACGTTTTTTCTCAGCAAACTTCTCATCGATCTCGTGGCTCTTCTCTTTCAAGAACACTTGAATCTGCGTTAAACGCTCAGCAATACCTTCGTCTGCTGGTTGAACTTCTAACAGATCAACAAGCTCTAAGTTAGACAATACGTCTTCAGTTAGCTTGTCACCACGTTTCGTTGTACCACCACCATTTGACTCTTGACCTTTCAATAAACGCACAATACGTTCACGAGCAGCTTCTTCGAAGATTTTGAACTCTTCTTTCAAGTCTTTACGGTAAGCATCAAGTTGCGCTTTTTCAATTGCTTGAGCACGCTCATCTTTCTCGATACCGTCACGTGTAAACACTTGAACGTCAATCACTGTACCTTTTACGCTTGAAGAAACACGTAAAGAAGAGTCTTTTACATCCGCAGCTTTTTCACCGAAAATTGCACGAAGTAATTTTTCTTCAGGTGTTAATTGTGTTTCACCTTTAGGCGTTACCTTACCAACAAGGATGTCACCTGCTGAAACTTCAGCACCGATATAAACAATACCTGATTCATCAAGTTTAGATAAAGCTGCTTCACCCACGTTAGGAATATCTGCAGTAATTTCTTCTGCACCTAACTTGGTATCACGCGCTACACATGACAACTCTTGGATGTGAATCGAAGTCAAACGGTCTTCTTGAAGTACACGCTCAGATAATAAGATCGAGTCTTCGTAGTTATAACCGTTCCACGTCATGAACGCGACACGCATGTTTTGACCAAGCGCTAATTCACCACCGTCAGTCGATGGACCATCAGCAAGAACGTCACCACGACCTACTTTATCGCCCAAGCTCACAAGAACTTTTTGGTTGATACAAGTGTTTTGGTTTGAACGTGTGTATTTGATCAAGTTGTAGATGTCTACACCTGCTTCACCCGCGATCATTTCATCTTCGTTCACACGAATAACAACACGAGAAGCATCAACGAACTCAATACGTCCGCCACGTTTTGCGATTACACACACGCCAGAGTCATGCGCTACGTTTGCTTCCATACCTGTACCAACAAGTGGCTTGTCAGCAAGCAATGTAGGAACAGCCTGACGTTGCATGTTTGAACCCATTAATGCACGGTTCGCATCATCGTGTTCAAGGAATGGAATAAGTGATGCAGCAACAGAAACAACCTGCTGAGCAGATACATCCATATGCGTCACTTTTTCAGGAGGCATACGAACGAATTCACCTTGATGACGTACAGAAACGAATTCTTCAGTCAAGTGACCGTCTTTATCTACACCAGAATCGGCTTGTGCAATTACAGTGCCTACTTCTTCAATCGCAGATAAATACTCAACATCATCCGTTACACGACCATCAACCACTTTACGGTATGGTGTTTCCAAGAAACCGAAGTTGTTGGCTTTTGCATATACAGAAAGTGAGTTGATCAAACCAATGTTTGGACCTTCAGGTGTCTCAATTGGACACACACGACCATAGTGAGTTTGATGTACGTCACGTACCTCAAAGCCTGCGCGTTCACGTGTCAAACCACCAGGACCAAGCGCTGAAACACGACGTTTGTGCGTAATTTCAGACAATGGATTGTTTTGATCCATAAACTGAGACAATTGGCTTGAACCAAAGAATTCTTTGATTGCAGCTGCAACTGGTTTCGCATTGATCAAATCTTGTGGAGACAAGTTATCTGTTTCAGCTTGGTTTAAACGCTCTTTTACAGCACGTTCAACACGAACTAGACCAACACGGAATTGGTTTTCTGTCATTTCACCAACAGAACGTACACGACGGTTACCTAAGTGATCGATATCGTCGACTTCACCTTTACCGTTACGGATTTCTACCAATGTTTTCAATACATCAATGATGTCATCGTTAGAAAGAATACCTTCTACTTCACGAGACTTCTGATCTGTACCGACTTCATAAGGACGACCCAAACGACGATTAAACTTCATACGACCTACAGGAGACAAGTCATAACGCTCTGTAGAGAAGAATAAGTTATTGAATAAGTTTTCAGCCGCTTCTTTTGTTGGTGGCTCACCTGGACGCATGACTTTGTAGATTTCTACAAGTGCTTCTTCACGACCTGTTGTCGTATCTGCACGTAGTGTATCTGCAACAAACGAACCACGATCGATATCATTGGTGAACAAGATGTTAAATTGTTTAACACCACCTTCAGCGATTTTAACCAATACTTCATGGCTTAAAATGGTATTAGCAGCAATCACTTCACCATCACGTAAAGTAATATCTTCAGCTGTAATACGCTCATACAAGTATTCATCAGGAACAGAAAGTTTAGTTAAACCCGCAGCTTCCATTTGACGCACATGACGTGCATTGATACGTTTACCTTGTTCAACAATCACTTTACCGTCATTGTCTGCAATATCGAACTGCGCCATTTCACCGCGAAGGCGTTCTGGAACAAGGTCAATCTGATAGCTACCCATATCAAGATATACAGGTACTTTCTCATAGAACATATTGAGAATTTGTTCATTGCTATAGTTCAATGCACGTAGAATAACAGTCGCCAACAATTTACGACGACGGTCAATACGAACAAATACTAAGTCTTTAGCATCAAATTCAAAATCCAACCATGACCCACGGTAAGGAATGATACGTGCTGAATAAAGCACTTTACCACTTGAATGAGTTTTACCCTTATCGTGATCAAAGAAGACGCCCGGAGAACGGTGTAATTGAGATACGATTACACGCTCAGTACCATTGATTACAAAAGTACCATTCTCAGTCATGAGTGGCATTTCACCCATGTACACTTCTTGTTCACGTACGTCTTTGATAGATTTCGTTTCACGATCTTTGATGATCAAACGAATTTTAACGCGCATTGGTGCCGCAAAGGTTGAACCGCGAAGAATACACTCGCGAACATCAAACTCTGGTTTACCAAGACTATACTCAACGAATTCTAAAGCAGCATTGCCCGAATAACTTTCAATAGGAAAAACTGAACGAAATGCAGCTTGGAGACCGATATCTTCGCGATTTTTTGGAGTTTTGCCATCTTGCAAGAATGTTCTGTACGAGTCGACTTGAATCGCGAGCAAGTACGGAGCATGCATGACTTGGGGCAATTTACCAAAATTCTTACGGATCCGTTTCTTTTCGGTATATGAGTATGCCATCTGGAGTCCTCGGAAAGTAAACTAAGCCCGCCTGCAGAACGAACTTAGAAGGAATTACGCAGGTCGATATGACCACCACTTTTATACAAATGCTGCAAATTTCAGTGGTACAAAACGCTTAACAATATTTTTAAAACTGAAAAATATTGGTAAGCGTTTGATTATGTTTATTTATTTTAAAAATTGATGATTTTTATATCAATCAATCTAAAATCGAGCCGATTATTGTAACGCAAAAAGGCTGATGACCCAAGAGCCATCAGCCAATTTGTGGAGCCGATTATAAAAAAATCGACTCCCCTTAAGATTACTTAAGTGTAACTGTAGCACCAGCTTCTTCAAGTTTCTTCTTAAGTTCTTCGCCTTCTTCTTTAGAAACCGCTTCTTTAACAACTGAAGGAGCGCCTTCAACAAGATCTTTAGCTTCTTTAAGACCAAGACCAGTAGCTTCACGAACTGCTTTAATTACAGCAACTTTGTTAGCACCGAAAGAAGTCAACTCAACGTTGAATTCAGATTGCTCTTCAGCAGCAGCAGCGCCAGCACCTGGAGCAGCAGCTACAGCTACAGCAGCTGCAGATACGTTGAATTTTTCTTCGAAAGCAGAAATAAGTTCAACAAGTTCAAGAACAGTTTTTTCAGCAACTGCGTTTAAGATTTCTTCGTTAGTTAAAGCCATGAGAATAACTCCAAATGGATATTGAATGGTGTGTGAAAATTTTTAAGCTTAAGCTGCTTCTGACTCGTTTTTCTCTTTGAGTGCTGTAATAAGGCGACCCAATTTCGAAATAGGAGCTTGAAGAACATTGGCAAGCATAGTAAGTGCTTTTTCTTGGTTTGGAAGATTTGCGATAACGCTAACATCTGCACCTTGATAAACTTTGCCATCAAATGCAGCAGCTTTAAGTTCAAATGCTTTGTTAGTTTTAGCAAAATCTTCAAACAAGCGAGCAGCTGCGCCCATGTCGTCTTCAGAAGTTGAAAAAGCTAGAATAGTTGGACCAACAAGGTTCTCATCTAAAATAGAGAATTGAGTACCTTCAAGTGCACGCTTAGCCAAAGTGTTACGCACGATACGTGTTTTAACACCTAACTTACGAGCTTCTACGCGAAGTGTAGTCAATTGTTCTACTGTTAAACCTTGGTAGTCAGCAACAACAGCAGCAAACGCCACAGAAGCAACTTCATTTACTTCAGCAACGATCTGTTTTTTGTCTTCGATAAGAAGAGCCATTGTAAAACCTCCTAACGGTGATTTATGCAATCCACAAATGGACTGCACTCCCAATTCGCAAGTCAATTTCTCAACTTACACGCGGAGGAGGAATCAATCACACCACCGCGTCTACTCAGACTGGTATTTTAAGAAGCAAATCCTGAGACCTGCCTCGCCTGAGGTCTTTGACGCTGATAAACTTACATCTATCAATTCAAAGTCCGCCTGAGAACCCATCAGCAAGTAAACCTTGCCAACTCACAAGATGAGAAAACCTCGAATGAAGCTTTCCTCATTTTGCGCAAAGTTTAAAAACCATGTTTTAAACTTCACTCAGGACTTTAAAATTCTTTTATTGCAAATAATTATCTATAAAATAATTATTTAGTAACGTTCTGTACGTCTACAACAAGACCAGGACCCATCGTTGAGCTCAAAGTGATCTTTTGGATGTAGATACCTTTAGAAGTCGCAGGTTTTGCTTTCTTAAGGTCAGCAATAAGTGCTTCAACGTTTGAACGAACAGCTTCAGCAGTAAAACCTACTTGACCGATCGCAGCGTGGATGATACCCGCTTTGTCTACACGGTAACGTGCTTGACCTGCTTTTGCATTTTTAACTGCAGTTGCAACGTCAGGAGTTACTGTACCCACTTTAGGGTTTGGCATTAAGCCACGTGGACCAAGGATCGTACCTAACTTACCTACAACGCGCATTGCATCTGGAGCAGCAATCACAACATCAAAGTCTAAGTTACCTGCTTGAATGCTTTCAGCAAGATCATCAAAACCAACAACGTCCGCGCCTTCAGCTTTAGCAGCTTCAGCAGCAGCGCCTTGAGCAAACACAGCTACACGTACAGTTTTACCAGTACCTGCAGGAAGTGTAGTCGCGCCACGAACAACTTGGTCAGATTTACGAGGATCAACACCTAGGTTTACCGCAACATCCAAAGATTCTTTGAATTTTGCAGCAGGAAGGCTGCTAAGAACTTGTACCGCTTCTTCCAAAGTATAAACTTTGTTTGCTTCTACAGCAGCAGCAATGGCTTTTTGACGTTTAGTTAACTTTGCCATGTCTTATAGCTCCACTTCCAAGCCCATAGAACGCGCAGAACCAGCAATGGTACGTACACGTGCGTCTAAATCAGCACCAGTTAAATCTGGTTCTTTAGTAGTCGCAATTTCTTCTAATTGAGCACGAGTCAACTTACCAACTTTAGTTTTGTTTGGTACAGATGAACCCTTTTGAATACCAGCAGCTTTCTTAAGAAGAATAGATGCAGGTGGAGTTTTCATGATGAATGTGAACGACTTATCGTTGTACACAGTGATCACTACAGGAATTGGAAGACCTGGTTCAACTTTTTGTGTAGCAGCATTGAATTCTTTACAGAATGCCATGATGTTCACACCACGTTGACCTAGTGCAGGACCGATTGGTGGAGATGGATTCGCTTTACCAGCTGGAACTTGCAGCTTGATATAGCCGTCAATCTTCTTAGCCATTTCAAATTACCTCTGGGTACAAACGCCTTTTAGAGCTCCCCAAGTTTTCAAGTAACGATACCGTTACAACAACAATGCCCGATCCATAACAAATCGGGCGCTTTTGAACAATTCAAATTAAATTGTTTTTTCGACTTGGCGAAATTCCAATTCAACTTGAGTTGGTCGATTAAATACGTTAATCGTCAACGTTAAACGTGATTTTTCGTACTGAACTTCTTCCACCACACCTTTAAAGTCTGTGAATGGACCGTCAGTAACAAGTAATTCTTCACCCGGCTCGAACATCGTCTTAGGACGAGGTGCTTCACCTTTGTTGTGCACACGTGCAAGAATCGCATCAGCTTCTTTTTGCGTAATTGGTGCTGGTTTTTCAGCTGTACCACCAATGAAACCCAATACTTTTGGACATTCTTTAACAATGTGCCAAGTTTCATCATTCATTTCCATTTCAACTAATACATAGCCTGGAAAGAATTTACGCTCTGATTTACGTTTCTTACCATCCTTCATTTCTACCACTTCTTCGGTAGGAACAAGGACTTCACCAAAACTATCAGCAACAGCGCTACGCTGGATTCGATCATTAAGTGAACGCATCACTTGTTTTTCATAGCCTGAATAGGCATGAATAATGTACCAACGTTTCATAGCTCTCTTACCCGATAATAAACTTCATAAACCAACCGATGATATAGTCAAAACACCACAAAATAATTGCGGCAACTACAACAACGAGGAGAACCTGCCATGAAGTGGTTACTGTTTCATGTTTCGTAGGCCAAGTGACTCGACGCAATTCGATACGCGAATCTTTAAGCAAACGAACAAAGCCTTTGCCTTGATGGGTGGCGTATAATAAACCTAAAGCTACGATGATACAAGCTATAATTACCCCAATACGCACCCAGATACTATTTGCTGGTGCCCAATACGCTGGAAGATATTGATTTGTCATCAAAGCACAGCCAAATAAAGCCAATGCAATGATCCACAAAATAAAATCAAATGGAGAACTTGTCTTCACCATTTCAGCTGAATTGTTGCTTTGAGGAATTGCCGCGCCGCCTGTTGCGTCACGTGATTTATCGTTCGACATTTTTGTACTCGTCGTAGGTTTCGCGACTTATTATATGACCAGTTTAGCCGACATCAAGTTTTTTATTTAAAAACTGGCAGGTCAGGAGGGACTCGAACCCCCAACATTCGGTTTTGGAGACCGACGCTCTACCAATTGAACTACTGACCTAATAAGCAAACCGAGAGCCGAAACTCTCGGTAAGAAAAAACATTTTAGCGATTATGCAGTTACTTTAGCAACTACACCAGCACCAACTGTACGACCACCTTCACGGATCGCAAAACGTAGACCTGGGTCCATTGCGATTGGGTGGATCAATTCTACTGACATTTCAACGTTGTCGCCTGGCATTACCATTTCAACACCGTCTTGTAATTGGATTGCACCAGTTACGTCAGTTGTACGGAAGTAGAACTGTGGACGGTAACCGTTAAGGAACGGAGTATGACGACCACCTTCTTCTTTAGAAAGTACATATACTTCTGCGTCGAATTTAGTGTGCGGCTTGATTGTACCTGGTTTAGCAAGTACTTGACCACGTTGTACGTCTTCACGCTTAGTACCACGTAAAAGTACACCACAGTTCTCGCCAGCACGACCTTCGTCTAGAAGTTTACGGAACATTTCTACGCCAGTTACAGTTGTTTTAACTGTATCTTTAATACCAACGATTTCAACTTCTTCGCCTACTTTAACGATACCAGATTCTACACGACCTGTTACCACTGTACCACGACCAGAGATTGAGAATACGTCTTCGATTGGCATCAAGAATGCTTTGTCGATTGCACGCTCTGGTTCTGGGATATAAGAGTCAAGCGCTTCAACAAGTGCAAGAACTGCAGATTCGCCATACTGACCAGCATCACCATTAAGTGCAGCAAGTGCTGAACCACGGATGATTGGAGTGTCATCACCCGGGAAGTCATAAGTAGAAAGAAGTTCACGAACTTCCATTTCTACTAATTCAAGTAATTCTTCATCATCAACAAGGTCACACTTGTTAAGGAATACAAGAATATAAGGTACACCTACTTGGCGAGAAAGAAGGATGTGTTCACGAGTTTGTGGCATTGGACCATCAGTCGCAGCACATACAAGGATCGCACCGTCCATCTGAGCAGCACCAGTGATCATGTTTTTAACATAATCGGCGTGTCCTGGGCAGTCTACGTGAGCGTAGTGACGGATTGGAGAATCGTATTCTACGTGTGAAGTATTAATTGTAATACCACGTGCTTTTTCTTCTGGTGCAGAGTCGATTGCTGCGTAGTCTTTAGCTTCACCGCCGTAAGTTTTTGCACAGATAGTTGCAATTGCAGCAGTTAAAGTTGTTTTACCATGGTCAACGTGACCAATTGTACCCACGTTTACGTGCGGCTTATTACGTTCAAACTTAGCCTTAGCCATTTGTTCTTCCTCGTTTATGTCGAACACGAGTTAAACAACTCAGCATCGACAATCGTCTAAAAAACTAGACACCTAATACTTGAAAAGCAGACTAATAAGCCTGCTTTTTAAAAACTGGTGTAGAATAATCTACTAAATTGTATCTGGAGCTCTTATCGAGATTTGAACTCGAGACCTCTCCCTTACCAAGGGAGTGCTCTACCACTGAGCTATAAGAGCAATCATCTTCGATGGAGCGGGAGACGAGGGTCGAACTCGCGACATGTAGCTTGGAAGGCTACCGCTCTACCAACTGAGCTACTCCCGCTTAATGTTGGTAATTAACCACTTATCGAAGTTAATGGTGGTGAGAGAAGGATTCGAACCTTCGAAACTTTCGTGGCAGAGTTACAGTCTGCTCCCTTTGACCGCTCGGGAATCTCACCATTTACACTTACTTTCAGTGCCGTTCCTCTACATTATAACACAAAACTTTAAGATGGTGCCGGCACACGGATTCGAACTGTGGACCTACTGATTACAAGTCAGTTGCTCTACCAACTGAGCTATGCCGGCGTTTCTTAGTGTTTCGTACGTTTCGTATCGGAACGGTGTGCAGTTTAGCAAAACTCAGAATCCTTGCAAGTGTTTTTTTTAAAAAAAACCCCAAAAACTCATAAAATCAATCCGTTTGATGATAATTCAACCGCTTTGATCACTGCGCGAGCTTTTATTTGGGTTTCATTCCACTCTGATTCAGGATTTGAGTCCACAACAAGCCCCGCTCCAGCCTGTACATAGACTTTATTTTCACGAATTACACAGGTTCTAATCGCAATCGACATGTCCATTTCACCATGCCAGCCTAAATAACCAACAGCGCCACCAAAAATACCACGCTTTACCGGTTCAACTTCGTCAATAATTTCCATCGCGCGAATTTTTGGCGCGCCAGAAAGTGTCCCGGCTGGGAAAGTTGCTTTAAAAACATCCAAAGCGTCAACATCATCCAACACTTCACCCTGCACATTGGAAACAATATGCATGACATGTGAGTAACGCTCGATCACCATTTGATCAGTCACTTGCACTTTACCGATTTTTGAAACGCGTCCAATATCGTTACGCCCCAAATCAATCAGCATTAGATGTTCTGCAATTTCTTTTTCATCAGAAAGCAAATCTTTTTCCAGTGCCAAATCTTCTTCTTTGGTTTTTCCACGAGGGCGTGTTCCCGCAAGTGGTCGTACAGTCGCAATACCATTTTCAAGGCGGGAAAGAATCTCTGGTGACGAACCTACAATATGAAATGGTTTTTGGTCAGCAATGGTCTGTCCTTGTACTAGGAATAAATAAGGAGAAGGATTCAAATGGCGTAAGGCACGATAAACCTGTAATGGATCACCATCGAAATCCGAGACCATTCGATGCCCAGGTACAACCTGCATCACATCTCCAGCACGAATATATGCTTTGACTTTTTCAATCGACTCTAGAAAACGGTCATGCCCAGTTAAAGATTCAAAATGTGGTGCTGTATGTTTTTTTGCAACCAAACTGATCGGCGTTGCCAATATGGCTTCCAAAGCATCGAGTTGTTGTTGTGCCTTGTTATAAGCTTGTGGATCATTAACATCTGCATGTACGATCAAAAACAAAGTGTCTTTTAAGTTATCAAACACCACCACTGTCTTTGACAGCATCATCCATAAATCAGGTAACCCAACAGGGTCAGCTTCAGGCACATTGCTTAAGCGTGGTTCAATATAACGTACTGCGTCATAACCAAAATACCCAACCAAGCCGCCTGTAAAATTTGGCAACGCAGGTAAATCTTGTTGCGTAGGCACTTTAAACTGTGCCTGAAAGTCACGAATATATTGAAATGGATCAGTACATGTCTGTGTCTCAACTCGCCCATCTGGAAATTTAACTGTAAGTTGTCCAGCATTGCAGGAAAATACAGTTGACTCACCCAGACCAATAATCGAGTAACGTGCCCAGTTTTCGCCCCCCTCGACAGATTCAAATAAATATGCCTGTTGGTGCTGTTGTAACCGTGCAAATACAGACAATGGCGTATCCGTATCTGCTAAACGTTGGCGATAAACAGGAAGCAGGTTATATCCCGCCGATTTTAATTGTTCAAATTGCGCTAAAGTTGTCATGAGGAATTCTCTCTATTTTCGATATTACTAAGTATTGATTTGCATACAGCTCACTTAGTGACGCCATCGAAAAGTACCTTTTCCATTCATTCCTCTTTCCTTTTCTCACAACAATTTCAAATATAGGGGTTAAGCCAAAAGCTCTGTTAAATCGTCGACCACCTGTTGCGGTTGACAAAGATGAATATCTTCACCGTGATTATAGCCATAGCTGACCACAATACAATCAACCTCTGCACGGCGGGCAGCTTCTACATCATTACTTGAGTCACCAATCATCAATGTTTTATCGACTGAAGATTGGTATGTTTCCACACAATACAACAATGGTTTTGGGTGTGGTTTTCGTACTTCAAAACGATCTCCACCAATCACATCAACAAAATAGTGATCCATTTTTAATTCTTCTAAGATTTTTCTGGCAGGCTGTTCAGGTTTATTGGTCACACAAATCAGCTTCTTGTTATTTTGTATTCCCCAATCTAAAAACGCTAAAATCCCAGAGAATGGCTGAGTATCTACACATGGTTCGGCATTGTAAATTTCCAAAAATGTATCAAGCAACTGCTGATGCAATACGGGATCAACCTCGCCTTTTAAATATTTTAAAGTACTTTCACAAAATAATGATGTGCCTTTGCCAATCCAAACGCGGACTTGTTGCTCAGTGATTAAAGGAAGATTTAAACGTGCCAAACTCAGATTCATAGCACGATATAAATCAAATGCTGAATCAACCAATGTTCCATCCAAATCAAATAAAATAAGTTCACGTTGGTCTAGCTTTGCCACATTCATGCTGTACACCTAAAATAATTTTTTAAAACTTATTGCACTAAAAATAAAATCCAACTTTAGTCTTTGTATAGACTTTACATAAAACAAAGGCATGCGATTGCATGCCTTGAGTGTATCGCATTCACAGATTATTTAAACAACAGCCATGCAATAATTGCCAAAATGATTAAGACAACCACCGTCATCAAGCCAACTTTGGCATTTTTCTGAGTTTCTATCTCTTTTTCAACGCGTGCTTCTGGCGCTTTAACTTGTTCAATGTCAGGTTTTATTGGCGTATGAATGTCAACACCATCAGGAATTGGAGCTGGCTTAGGTACAGCTACGCCTGATGGCATTCCTTCACGAGTGATTTGTACATTACTATCTCGTGCCGAAAGCTCTGGCATGCCCTGTTCACTCATTTTTTCTGCCGCACTCGGTTCAACTGATACAGGTGTATCAAGTTCTGCGGTTGCAATAGCCTCAGCAGGCTGTTGTACTTGTTGTTCGGCTGGTTGTGAAACTGATGGTTCAACTTGTGCAATCGCTGGTTCAGCATCTGCAATGATAGAGGTAGGCTCTATGATCGGTTGCTCAGCCACTTCAACTGCTTTTACAGGTGCAAGTACATTGAATTTAATACTGGCAAATTGAACAATATCGCCATCCATCAACATTTTATCTTGATCGATACGTATATCGTTCACAAAAGTTCCGTTTGATGACTTTAAGTCCTGTACCCATAATGCATCGTCTTTCAATAAAAATGCGGCATGGCGACGTGAGATTTCCGCAGACTGCAATAAAAGATCCGCATCTTGATGGCGACCCACCAACATGTCACGGCCAATCGTCACTTCCTGTCCTTCTAGCTCACCCGAAATTGCTTGTAATTTCCAAGTCATCGTCATTCTCTCATTCCAATTTACATTTATTTTAACACGACACATCTAGAGTTCTAAATCAACTTAAAACCATACTTTAGCTCATGAATCAAACAAGCCATTGCAACAAATTAACTGTAAATCTTAAACATTCAATCAAACAACTGATTTAATTTTAACACTTAAAATATCCGCTACTGCTTACGGATATCGTTGGGTTCCTCTGCAACAGGGGTTGTAACCGCATTGCTTTTGTTTGGATTTGTTGCTACGCCACCTGCGGGTACTTTCTGATATTGACTGGATGGCTGTGCCGTCGGCTGTGGTTGAATCAGTTTAGGCTGAGTATTTGGTGATGAGGTAATAGGCAAGCGCTGTTGGAATACATCATCAACATTGGCAGGCAGTTTGGCAAAATTCCCATCTTTATCCATCGCCAATTGCAAGCTGTATAGCTGGTCATAACGCTGTTGGGATAAACGACGTATTTCTGCATCACCACCCACTATTGTTGGATGTATAAACACTAAAAGATTACGTTTAATATTCGATTTACCATCTGCTCTAAACAGACGCCCTAAGCCAGGAATATCGCCCAAGAACGGTATAGACTGACGTGAATGTTCGCTATCATCTGAAATCAAGCCACCCAATACGACCGTTTGCCCATGATCAGCAAGCACTGTGGTTTTAATCGCACGTTTACTGGTCACCAAATCCTGAGCTTGCCCTTTACTAGATTTGACCCCTGAGACTTCTTGTTCGACTTCCAAACGAATTGAACCACCCTCACCAATATGGGGAACAACTTTTAAGGTGACCCCGACATCTTTACGTTCTATCGAAGTATAAGGATTGACCGTTCCGCCCGTGCCTGTAGATACCGACCCTGTTACAAAAGGTACATTTTCACCCACAACAATATAAGCTTCTTCATTGTCCATGGTCAGAATAGAAGGCGTAGAAAGTAGATTTGATTTCGTTCGTTCTTTTAATGCCTGAATCACTGCACCATAGAGCTTACGAGAACCATCTGCCCCTTCTTTATAATCCCCTAAAATAAGCGACGTACCTGGACCGACAGCACTTCCTAAACCAGCCGCACCACCTGATAGATAGCCTGCTGCCAATTTAGCTAAACTTGTACCCACATTAGAGAAATTGACAACCCCCACACCACTACTAATGTCACCCATTGCCCATTGCACACCCAATTGATCTGTATCATTTCCTGACACTTCAAGGATAGTTGCCTCAATCAATACCTGTTGACGGCGTACATCCAATTGCTGGATGGCGGCTTCTATTTCTCGCATCAATTGTGGTTCGGCTTTGACCACCAAGGCATTTTGTGCACCGTCCGCAATGATACTTACCCCATTAGCATTAAAGCTGGTGACACTGTTTTGATTATTGTTATTGGAATTGCTATTTAAATTAATCCCCGGCGTTGAAATAGTACTCCCTGAGCTGGAATTTGAAGAAGAGTTATTACTGTTATTGTTTAAATTACTGCTATTACTAGAATTATTATTGGTCGAAGAATTATTTGAATTTGAATTGACTGCTTGCCCAGTGACTAAGCCTTGTAAAATTTCAGAGAGATTTTTTGCACTGGCGTATTTGAGTTTAAATACTTTTAGTCCACCTAAACGATCTGCTGATGGCACATCGAGCATTTCAATCATATTACGAATACGTTTGCGTGTACCTGTATCGCCTTTAATTAAAATACGGTTGGTGCGTACATCTGCAATAATACGTACCCGTGCCCCTGCGAAATCTTTTGATGCGCCAGTCGCACTCATTGCATCCAATTGTTTAATGATTTCTTCAGCCTGACTTTGCTGCAAAGGTACAGCTTCAATATCATTTTGTCCTGTACCATCCAAATTACGAATGATGGTTTCAAGTTGATAAATATTTGCCGCTCGATCTGAAACAATTAACGCATTGGTGCCTTGTATGGCTGCCAAATGAGCAAATTGAGGCATTAACGGTCTAAGTGCAGGAATTAAATCATTTGGATTAGTATTTTCTAACCAAATTACCCGTGTGACCACCTGATCACCGCGTGCATTATTGCGTGGATCATAAGGAACACCAGAGTTTTTAACATTACTGTCAGGCACTAAACGTATGGTATTGCCTGATGGAATCGCCACTACACCATTGACATTGAGCACACCTAAAAATAGGTCATAAACTTCGTTTTTATTGAGTGGTTTGTTTGAAATAACAGTTACATTGCCACGTACGCGCGGATCAACAGCAAAGTTTTTACCCGTAATATCTGCAACTTCATTGATAAAAGCCGTGAGATCAGCATCGCGTAAGTTAATCTTCCACGTCTGAGCATATGTTGCTGTACTAACTGCAACCATCATGGGTGCTGCTGCAACGATAGCCCAGAGTGGTCGATTGTGAGTCAAAAAAGCCATAACTTATTATCTATCCTAATTTTATTTGTAGTCCTAGCCACTTACAAACTTTGCTGAATGGTCATCACCTGATCACCACGCTTAATTTCAATTTTTACTTTTCCTTCACGCTTTGCTTGTTCTAGCAGTTGAACATCACTCTGTCCTTGACCGACTGACTGCCCATTGAGTGAAAGAATGCGATCCCCAGACCGAAGTCCTAATTTATTTCGAAGTGCTGCGGGGGTTTGTTCTGTCACCTCATAGCCTTGTCCGCTATTGGTGTTCACCCCCATGTTCTTTAGATATTGTTCTCGATTTTCATTCATTCGATCAATTGCCTGCCCCAACGCATTCTGACTGGTATTTTGTGGTGGCGGTACAGCTTGATCTGGATTACTGGTTGGTGTTGCCATATTCGAATCTGCAGGCTGCCCAGGTAAAGGCTGATATAAATTATCCAAACCTGTAAAACGTAACTCTTTACTATTATTGCCACCTTGGCTTAAAACGATATGATCCCAATATACTTCTGACAACTGATAACTGGTGCCTTCTATGGTTTCACCAACCACATAACGATCTGCCGTTTCCTTTACTTTAATCACAGCCGATGAAAAGCGTGCAGGATAACTCACCACAACACCCTGCAATACCATTGGAATGCTGTCATCTGCTGTTGCGCTTGAACCCACTTCATTAAACAAGGAAAAACTTGAAATATTAGGAACTTGTGCTTGTTGCGAGCCTAGACTCACTTGTTCAGGTTGCATCACTTGAGGTGGTGCGACCACCCACCAAAAAATAGAGGCTAATTTCCAACACAATGCCAAAATCAATATAAATAAGGCAACAGGTGCGAGATGTTCTGCTTTTTTCCAAGAAATGTTTTCAAACTGTTCTTTTATATTCATTAGAAACCACCTTGAATCAGTGGTTGTCTTGAACTGATCACAAATGTATCCAGTCCAGCTTTTCCATCATAAGATGGAACATTGAGTAACATTCTTTGGGTCAATTGTACATCCAACATCATACTTGGATCTAAACTAATATTCGCCATTTTTTGACTGCGTTGATCTTGAATATCAAAAATCAGTTTACCCGCTTCATCTTTTAGCTGTGCATTTAAAGAAGGGATATTCATTTGATCTTGCCGTTGACCAAAAGTATAGCGAAGTTCACCACCAGCCCAATGCAGCTGACCATCAACATCACTAAATCCAGTATCTTTTTTAAAACGAAGGCTCATGTCCGAAATCTGTATGGCGTTTGCAGGCCATTGCCAGTTGGCTATATTTTTCAATGTTTCAGGAGCAATCTGACCTTGCATTTGATTAACAATGATTTTTTTACCCAAGCCATAGCCCACAACCCCACTAAGTTGCGTTTGTCCACTATGAACCTCAACATTTGCCCCAACACGCAATAAGATTAAATCCCAAGGACGCGTACGCCATGAAACTGACCCACGTAAATTACCTTTATGCCAATCCGCTTGCCCTTGCCAAATATTGCCACTGACATTGTGTAAGGTTTGATTATTTTTATAAAATTTAGCAATTAACCATGTTGCAGGAACTTGTAAAAGTACAAAAATTAAAAAAGCGACAACTCCAGTAATCCACCAGGTCATCTGTTTTGATTTTTTATTCATCCAGCTTTACCATCATTGATTTATTCTTCCATGCAAGATGATGCCCTCTTGTTTATACATTATGCATAATTTTTTCATATCGCCAATTCACTCGTATAAAAAAACCAAGCAGTTTTGCTTGGTTCTTTTATTTTATCGTCATTGAATGACACTTAGATGAAGATTAGATCAAGAAATCTTCTAATTTAGCGCCTTTTTCAATTTCAGCAACCAACCAGCGAGGTTGCTTACCACGACCCGTCCAAGTTTCAGCTGTATTTTTCTTATTGCGGTAGCGTGGCTCAACAGCTTTACGTGTTGTCTTTTTACGTTTTTGAGCACCATACTCAATAAACTGCTCTAGGCTTAAACCCGCAGATTCTGCAATTTCAACAATCTTATTATAAGCATCTTCGATCGCTTGATCTTTTTTACTCTCAATTAAAGCTTCAGCTTCAGCTGTTAACTTTCTTAACTCTTCAACAGATAAATTACTAATATCAGGCATCATTAACACTCCACATTAAACTTCGCAAATATATTTAAAATAAATTCACAGCAATAGTATTTTTATTTATACCAATTGGCAATACATATATTCCCCAATAAATACATAAAACAACAAAAAATGATTATAACATGCCAAAAATGTTTATTTATCCCAGTCAAAATAAACATACAACAAAAAGTAATTTTTGATACACGTTTTAAATATAATGATGATAACTGTAGCGTTTTTATAAATTCAGCAAATTGTTTTGAACTGTTGCTTCGAGATCAATTATAACTTTTCTTAAATTTTCAGGTATTAATGCTTTTTTCATAGAATCTTTATCTACAAATACGATGACCGCTTCACCATCGGCAACAATCTCCTGTTGCTGTTCACTGAATAATACATAATGCATGCGTATTGCACTATTGCGCATTTCCGCTATACCTGCACCAATATGTAGCACATCTGGATAAAATACTGGTTTTAAATATTTACATTGACTTGAAGCAACCACAGTTAAAACATCTTGTTCAAATACATTTAAACGATCAAAATATGCAATACGTGCACTTTCTATATAACGATAATACTGCACATTATTCACATGACCAAAAGCATCCATATCTCCCCAAGCGACCTTTTGTTCATAAACGATAGGGAATTGTGCCAATAGATTCATAATGTATTCTCAAATTTTAAACTGAATGTAGTTGCTGTCTTTTTCAAAAATTGAATTCAATTGCTGAATTAATTCATCATTGCCATTTAGAGTGGCTTTAATCCGTAAATAATTCATCAAAATATCATTTGGATATAATGCTAAGAGCTGATCCGCTTCTGTTTCACGTTGTGTCGCCGTATATATATGCCACTTTGCAAAACTAAATACAGGAATATTTATATACTTACTTTCCAGATGAATAATCTGTTGTTCCAGATATTCATAATCTGGATTTTGCCGAAGCAACTGTTGTTGAAACCATAAGTAGAAAACATCCTGATCGAATTTCTCATCCAGCAATTGAATGGCAAGTTGTTGCTGTTGCTGTGCCAGCTCAGGTAGACGAGTAATTAACTTCAACCATAATACTTTGGTGTCATAGGGCATTTGATCAAGTAAAGGTGCGATTTCAAAAAACTTGTGCTGTAATAACTCCAAGTCCTCAAATTGCGCTTGGTCATAGCAACCTAAAAGCTGAATCAACCATTGTTGTTTGGTCGCGACTTCCAACTGTCCAAATTGACTTGAATGTAAATAGTGCCAAGGTGACTGGATTGCAAACTGTCCCCATAATTTTTGTACTGATAATTTATAACTTTCTGAAAGTTGACTGAGCCATGGCGACAACTCATGACCATTTAAAAACTCAAGATGTGTCAAAGCTTGCTGACTGTCATGCTGCGCCAAATAAATTTCGATACGGAGAATTTCGGCTAATTCAAATGCTGAGGGTGGGCTATTTTCCAAAACTTGCAAAGCTGCTGCATAATCACCTTGCTTGAACAATATTCGGGATTGAATAATCGCTTTTAATAAACCCGATTGATCAAAAATATTTTGAATAACCTGTTCTTGCTCATCTTCACCATCTAATAACCACAACACACCCAATTGTTCAAAGGGATGCAAATCACTAAAGTTTAAAACCTGTTCTAATTTTCTTTTTTCTCGGCGTAAGTAACGGTTTAAGGCATACCACATCACATGCATAAGAAAGCTGATGATAACGCCTAAAAATAACAACACCCATAAGTTCGTCTGGATTTGAATATTATGCCAAAGCACATAAACATAACCTGCCCCTGCGGTATAACTGAGTACACTTAAAATCGCAAAAATAATCAGGCTAATAAAGGCATAGATCAAGAAAATATGTTTCATCTCACAACCCCAACACTGCCAAGCTATTCAGCTTAGGAACAGGAGATTGTGAGCTCTGTTTAATTTTTAATAATTGTTGTTTGATGTTCTGACTCGCAGCATCAGGCAACAGTTCAAGCTGTTGAATCGCCTGATTCAGCATGGCTTTATATTCAACATTTTGACCTTTAACTAGAAGTTGTTGAGCGAGCAAGAGTCTCAATTGAGTTTCTTTTAAAATAAAGCGGCGATTGCTCAATTCTGGTGTATCCGCACTAAGTACATCGACCTTGAACCATTTCTCCCAAAAGTGGGCACTCTGACTGGTATTTAATTTGAGTTGATTATTTTTCAGTTCTGCAGTCAAACTTTGATCAACTTGTTTGATTAAGCTATCCAACTGATCTTGCTGTGCATTTCTTTCAATCACAAACTGTTGGATATTCTGCATATCTTGAGCAATGCTTTGATGCAGACTTTGCTTGACTGCCTCTGCCAATGCGTATTGATCTAAAGATTGGTTAATTTGGGTTAAATGCTCCAGCGCGTAGACAAATTGCTGTTGTTGTATCGCAAACTGAACCAACTCGAGTTGCTGTTTAATCAACACACTTGGGTTGATTCCCGTACTGGGTTCTTTGAGTACAGGAGGTTGCTTGCTTGTTTCTTGACTCGGTTCATCCGCTTGTCTTTTTACTGCCACCAATTGATCGTTCAAACTGGCATTTTTTTGTTCACTTTTATGAAGTTTTTGTTGAATCTCATCCAACTGTTGTGAAACATGATAGAAGTCATAACTCAACTTAATGAGCCATCCTAGAGCGATCAACAATAAGATATAAATAAACTTCTTCATAATTTCCTTTGCAACTGCACAATGCTATGTAGAATTGCTTTTGGTTCTAGCGTTAAAATTTGAGTGATATTAAAACATTTTTGAGTCGTATTTTTATCATGCATTAATAATTGATACAAACGCTCACCCAAAACTAAATAATGACAGGCATCAACCAAATGAGGATGCTTTTCTGTCAACGCCAACCAATTTCGCCAGCTTGCTTCACTACTGATACAAGTCCAGTAAGGCGGCTCAAATTGATTTATTTGATTGAGCAAAGCAGAAAACTGTATTTGGGTTTCTGGTGGGCATAAACGCTCGTATAAAACAAAGTTTAAAACATCAATATGACGTTCTTGGCACTGTTGCATCATAAATTGGCGACCACCTTTACCGCGCCAAAATGCAATTTTCTGAATATTCTCTATGCTGTTAAATATCGGTAAACTCAGCATACCTTCGGAGCTTTCCACTTCGGGTACATGACTTGCTATCCCAAACTCAGCCAAGCATTGAGCCGTTTTTTTTCCAACAGCAATCCATTGAATATGTTGAATTTGTGCAAGTGAGAGTCCTGACTGTTGTAGATATTGCATCCCAATCTGCACAGCCATCGGGCTGACTACGACGATACACTGTGTTGTTAAAAGTTTTGAATACAGTGTAGCTAAAGTACTGTCATATGGACGGGGCTTTAACGCTAATAAAGGCAAATCAACCACAGTAAAACCTGATTGACGCAAGCATGCTGTTAAAGGCTCAGCTCGGTCAATCGGACGTGTATTGATAAACAGCATCGCAATCCAATTACTGTGTTTGATACAGTGCTTTAAGTAAATCCCCAGCACCAAGTTGCAATAAATCTTGTGCGAGTTTTACACCCAACTGCTCTGCTTGTTCGGCAGTACCACTGACCTTGCTACACAGCAATGTCTGACCGTCAGTACTTCCAACACGACCTTCTAAAGACAATACTTGATTGTCCAGTGTTGCAAAGCCTGCAATTGGTACCTGACATCCACCCTCAAGATAAGCATTGAAGGCGCGTTCAGCACGTACACACGCATTGGTTTCATTGTGCATCAAAGGCAGAATCAGATTTAAAGTTTCAGGGTCATTAGAACGACACTCTAAACCTAATGCACCTTGTCCCACAGCAGGCAAGCTGAGTTCTGGTGCGAGACTATGACGGATACGTTGTGCAAGCCCTAAACGCTTTAACCCAGCACTGGCGAGAATAATCGCATCATACTGACCTGCATCAAGCTTAGACAAGCGTGTACCCACATTGCCTCGTAAATCAATCACATCCAAATCAGGACGCTGTTTCAGAATTTGACATTTACGGCGTAGACTGGAAGTACCAAGTTTGGCACCTTGAGGTAAATCTTCAAACTTTGCATAATGATTTGAAACAAAGGCGTCAAATGGATCTTCACGCTCACAGATCACCGCCAGCTCTAAACCTTCAGGCAATTGCATAGGGACATCTTTCATAGAATGTACAGCTAAATCTGCACGTCCATCCATCAATGCTGCTTCAAGTTCTTTGACAAATAAACCCTTTCCACCAATCTTAGCCAAGGGCGTGTCTAAAATTTTGTCACCTTGAGTGACAAAAGTCACCAACTCTACTTTGATATGCGGATGCAATTGTTCTAAACGATCACGAATATGTTCTGCCTGCCACAATGCAAGCGGGCTTTGTCGAGTTGCGATTTTCAAGGTTTTCATCATTTCAGTTTTGCCAAACTTTTAAACACTCTAAACTTACCCTGCAATCTTAAAAATGCAAGTAAATTATCAAAATGATTTATCTTTCACACAAAACTATAAATTCTGCATGCGTTCCCTAAGCAATGGTAAATGTCGACGACTCACCGCCAGACGCTCCTCAAGCTCACGGCATCGCGCTTGATACTGTCCTGAAGCAACCATTTCCAGACCATCCAAATAATCCAAAGAAATGAGTGCATTACGGTGTATTCGTATAAAACGATCTGAAAATTCAGTTTCCAAATCCTTTAAGGTTTCATCAATCAAAACGCTCCCATTTTTATGGCGAACGGTGACATATTTTTGATCTGCTAAAAAATAATAAATATTTTCAACAGGGATCAGTTCCAAACCTCGATAGGTTTTTGCAGCAATTTGCTGCCTTTGCACTTTTTCTTCCATGAGTTCTTTTTTTTCTATCTGAGTTAATTGAGCTTGCGTCAGTTTAGTCACATTCCCTAAAACTGTTTCCAATTCATCCTTGGCAATTGGCTTTAACAAATATCCTTTTGCTTGAGATTGAATCGCCTGTAAAGCGTGCTCATCAAACGCTGTACAAAATACGATTGCAGGCATCGGGTTAAAATGCGCCAAATGTTGCGCACAACTTAAGCCATCCATTTCTGGCATCTGAATATCCAGCAACACGACGTCAGGCTCAAACTGTTGAACCATCTCCAATGCTTGCTTTCCATGTTGTGCTGTGGCAATAACCTGATGCCCAAGTTGCGACACCAACCGTGATAAGCGTTCCACTGCAAGCGGTTCATCATCACAAATCAGGATGTCCATTGCTCCTCCTTACCCAAATACCTACATTATTTATTTTTAATACATGTCCCAATCATCTATTTTTATACTGATATTGAATGACCATTGTAAATAATCCATTCCCTGCATAATTCCGAAAATAAACAGAATCGCCAAAATGTGCTTTTAAACGCTGTTTTACATTTTCTAAAGCAATTCCATGCCCTTGTCTCACTTTTATTCTATCTTGTAAAAATGGGTTGGTAATGACTATATTGACTTGATTTTGCAATATTTCAACCAGTATCCCAATCTTGGCATCTTTCATTTGGTTTTCGACCCCATAAAAAATACTGTTTTCAATTAAGGGTTGCAGGGTTAATAATGGAATTTGCACATATTCCAATAATCCTGGCTGTGGAATATTCCACTCGACATTTAAACGCTCGCCCAAACGGATTTGTTCAATGGCAATATATTGTTTCGATAATTGTATTTCTTCTTTTAAGGTCACCAATTTTAATTCTTGAAAGCTTGCTCTAAACAATTTTGACAAGTCAATCAGCATTTGTTCTGCTTTATCTGGATCAATTGCAATTAAACTCACCACACTGTTTAAACTATTAAATAGAAAATGAGGATGAATTCGCGCCTGCATGGCTTGAACCCGTGCATTTAATTCACTGTGTTGTTGTAAAACGGCTTGCTCGCGAATATACATATAACGCAAACAAAATGCACCGAGTAATATCCCATAACTTAAATGCAAAATAAGATTATGACTGATATCGCTTGTCGAAATATTTTGTAAAGAAAAATGAACAGCCCAATAATGCACAATATTCAGCACCAAAGTTGTGCACATGACGATGACCTGTAAAAGTATAAAACTGAAAATCATCACCGACAAATAAGTATATTGCGCTAACCTTTTGGCAAATAGATCTTGAAAGGCAGCAAATGCCAATAATATCCAGTTAATATATAAAATATATTCTAAAACATGCCAAACATTTAGATTGCTCCACGACTGTGCTTCTGCCAGTGCTAATAAAAAAGCCAATACATTACTGGAAATAAATAATTCCAATAAATACTGACGATGCCCCATTTTGCTAAAAAAATACGAAGGCTGAAAATGCGAAGTAGATTTTCTTGATGAATGATTGTGCTTTACTTCGGCAAGTGAGGCTGAATTTGTTATACTGCGTTTAGTTCTACTGCTTTTTTTCCTACTGAGCCGATATGACCACATCTTCTAATTCCTCTAATCCGTCACAAGCCCAAACTTCAGGCATGTGGGGCGGTCGTTTCTCTGAAGCTACTGATGCCTTTGTTGCTGAATTTACTGCTTCTGTCCAGTTTGACCAACGCTTTTATAAACAAGATATTGCTGGCTCTATTGCACATGCAACTATGTTAGCAAAAGTTGGGGTGCTTACAGAACAAGAACGTGATGACATTATCAATGGTTTGAATACAATTAAAACTGAAATTGAAGCAGGTCAATTCGAATGGCGCATCGATCTTGAAGATGTGCATATGAATATCGAATCTCGCTTGACTCAGCGTATTGGTATCACAGGCAAAAAGCTACACACCGGGCGTAGCCGTAATGACCAAGTTGCGACAGATATTCGTCTCTATGTTCGCGATGAAATTGACGCAATTTTAAAATTACTGGAAAAACTACAAAAAGGTATTCTTCGCTTAGCCAGCAACAATACCCAAACCATCATGCCTGGGTTTACTCATTTACAAACTGCACAGCCTGTGACTTTTGGTCATCATTTAATGGCTTGGTTTGAAATGTTGGTACGTGACTCTGAGCGTCTGATTGACTGTCGTAAACGTGTTAACCGTATGCCTTTGGGTTCAGCGGCATTGGCAGGTACGACCTATCCGATCGATCGTGCGTTCACTGCGGAATTATTAGGTTTTGAAGCAGTTGCTGAAAACTCGCTAGATGCTGTATCAGACCGTGACTTTGCCATTGAATTCAACGCAGCTGCTTCACTGATCATGATGCATTTATCACGTATGTCAGAAGAATTGATTCTTTGGACGTCTGCACAATTTAAATTTGTGAATATTCCAGACCGTTTCTGTACTGGTTCTTCGATCATGCCACAGAAGAAAAACCCAGATGTTCCAGAATTGGTTCGTGGTAAAACTGGTCGTGTCTATGGCGATCTTATGAGCCTGTTAACCTTGATGAAAGGTCAACCCTTGGCATATAACAAAGACAATCAAGAAGACAAAGAACCATTATTTGATGCCATTGATACCATCCGTGGTTCATTGATGGCTTTCGCAGACATGATTCCTGCACTGGTACCAAATGTTGATGTAATGCGTGAAGCAGCACTTCGTGGCTTCTCTACTGCAACAGATTTGGCAGATTATCTGGTTAAAAATGGGGTCGCTTTCCGTGATGCCCATGAAATCGTAGGTAAGGCAGTTGCATTGGGTGTTCAGGAATCTAAAGACCTTTCCGAATTAACGCTTGAACAATTACAGCAGTTCTCTGATTTAATTCAGGCAGATGTATTTGAAAAAGCATTGACATTAGAAGCTTCAGTGAATGCCCGTAACCATATTGGTGGGACTGCACCTGCTCAAGTGGCAGCGGCGATTGAACGCGCTCATACACGTTTAGAAAAACTTTATGCATAAGGAGTTTTGATATGACTCGACAAGTATTTTGCCGTAAATATCAAAAAGAGTTAGAAGGTTTAGACTTTGCACCTTTCCCAGGCGCAAAAGGACAGGAATTATTTGACACTGTGTCTAAACAAGCTTGGCAAGAATGGTTAAAGCATCAAACCACATTGATTAATGAAAAACGTTTAAATGTATTTGAAGCGGATGCTAAGAAGTTTTTAGAAGAACAACGTGAAAAATTCTTCAATAATGATGAATCGTTGGAAAAAGCTGAAGGGCTTAAACCAGAGTAGTATTCAAAGATCTATACAATGGTCATTTGAAAGCAACCTGTGTATTGTGCTTCATAAAGAAATCCCCTGATGGGGATTTTTTATAGTCTATTGATGCTCAAAAGAACAAAGCACTTAAAACATTGCCAGAATCTAATCGCATTTCTCTAAATGAGATTAAATTAATATACGTTCAACTTAACGCTATTCTTTCAAATATTTTATATAGCGCTTAGGTTGTAGAAAGATTTTGTTTTCCCTTCTACCAATTTGACCGACATCTATCAATTTGACCAGCATCGCTATCGCGTTTGGCGACATGGATGCCATAGATTAAGCTGTACTAGCTTAGCTCTGATTTGATACTCATCAAACCCCATTAGCTACGCTGATCGTGCCATGTGAGAAGTGCGATTTTTGTTTTTGTAGACATAAAAAAAGGAGTCTTGGAGACTCCTATAAACTTCAGAAACGACAGCTATTTGCATTCTGAAACATATCTTGATGCTAGCCAGTATAATCATGAAAACATGTTATACATTGACCAAACATACATATTTTGTGACAAATCACGACAATCGAACTGATAATTCGCGCTTTCAGATCAATGGAGACAAGAATAGCGCTCCAAACCAATCAGATGAGTCAAAGCTAAACTTTAACAAAACACAAGATCAGGCGACTGAATCTACACGGTTCGCCGAATGTTCTTCAATCACTTGTGGTTTTTTCTCAACCCATTTTGCAGGAAAATACTTTTCAACGGTTGTTGAAACCCAGTGTGCAATCGGCTGAGGTAGCGTGATTCCCAACGGATTTTGCTCTTGTAAATCTGCGGATGAGATCACCCGTGTTCCCATCAGATAGTCAAACCACGGCTTGGTCACACACCAGTTTGCATCTTGATTTGCATTCATATGATGATCATAGTGCCAAGGAATTTTCTTCATCGCCCATGCTGGCTCTAAATGTGCACGGCGGTGAATATAATAATAATTACATGCACTATATAAAGATGCAGCCACCATGCCTTTTGAAATCGGATAAAAAATTAAACTCGCAGCACCTGCAACCACTGCCAATGAAACAATTTCATTTTTGGTGCGCCAATTCGATATACCTTGCACATAACCATCATCATGAAAATCCTGCTTACGGACTTCGCGATGATGTTCCCAATGCGATTTCATACTTCTTGGAACAGGGCTAAAACGTGGCTTTCCAGGACGGTGCTGACCATGCAAAATATAATTATGTGCAATCCACTCAAAGCCGTTCGCAAAGACCAATCCAACTAAAAAGCCTTTTAACATGTTTTTTCTCCTCTGCTTATTTTTTAATATAAAACTGTGCTGAAAAAAGATATTGACATGGAAAAGTATTTTCATTGACAAATCACGACATGAACACTATAGAAAATCTATCACCAACCCCATAAAATGCGACTTGTTTGCTGGATTTAAACTCGCTTAAAATAGCACCAAGTTTGATCTTACATGATGTAAATCGCACAACAACAAGATGTGTCAATGATGCTATTAAAGGATTATGCAGGCTCCGTTTATGGAGGGCTTGGGCAATTACTCTATACCTTTAGCGAAGCTAGAGGCTTAAACATTTCACCCAAGTTACAACAGGTTCAAAATCTTGAACGCTTTGACTATACCGTTTGGCGTGAAATTTTGGATGAGATACAGTCACAAGTACAAAGCCCTGCTTTAGGGCTAGAAATCGCACCTTATGTACAACCGAAGCATATAGGGATTATTGCCTATATTGCACAGTCCTGTGACAGTTTAGGAGAAGCCCTCAGCCGCTATCATGATTTTCATCGTTTAATTTATGATGGTAGCCCACTTAAAGTCGAATATTATGATGAACAACATATTTCGGTGGGTTGGGCAAATCTACCGGCTCACTTCACCACTCAAATCACGGATGAAATCGCGATTGCTGTGATGATTCAATTTTTACGTTTATTTGTTTCTGACAATATTCAACTTTATCAAGTCAATTTTATTCACCAAGCACCCAAAAATAGCATGGCATATGAAAGCTTTTTCAATTGTCCAGTAAAGTTCCAACAACCAAAAGTTGAGATGATCTTCCCTATTTCTGCTTTAACCATTCCGGTTAAACAAAGTGACCAAACCTTACAAAAGTTGCTGATGCAACAAGCACAAGCTCTACTGGACAGCTTGCCGAATACCACCCAATTAGATGAGCGCTTACAACAAAGTATTTTATTGGGGCTACAAAAAAATAATTATCAAATTAAGGAAGTTGCCAAGCAGCTCAATATGTCTACACGCCAATTACAACGTCATTTACAAAGTCAAAATACCACCTATCAACAACGTGTCCAAGATGTTCGGCAACTACTCGCCTTTCAATATTTGCAGGATCGCTATTTAGGACTACATGAAATTGCTTTGCTTTTGAGCTACTCCGAACAAAGTGCCTTTCAACGTGCTTTTAAACAATGGACTGGGCTCACACCGCAACAATGGCGACTTCAAAATCGAAATACTTAAACATCATCGTGCCTGATTTAAATGATAAATATTTATTAAATTTCCTCTATTAATGCTTTATTTAGATCATATTTTTGGCAAATCTTTGCGGTTTTTTCCACAATTAAATCAGAACATTAAGTGATAGTATTATCAATAAATTATATTTGTGATTCAATTTTCATATTTTTAAACTATGATAATGATGCTGAAAATATAAAGTTGTACCTCATCGAAAGATTATCAACTATTTAAAAAATAGCGACATAACCCATTCCGTTCAAAAAAATAAATAGGAATCAATATGAATAAATATCTTGCAGAATTTATCGGAACCTTTTGGCTGGTCTTTGGAGGATGTGGTAGCGCGGTACTTGCTGCTGCTTTCCCAGAATTAGGCATAGGTTTTGCTGGTGTAGCACTGGCATTCGGTCTTACAGTACTTACTGGTGCTTATGCACTCGGTCATATTTCAGGTGGACACTTCAATCCAGCAGTCAGTGTTGGTTTATGGGTGGGTGGTCGTTTTGATGCCAAAGACCTCGTTCCATATATCATTGCTCAAGTCGTCGGCGGTATTCTCGCGGCTTTTATCTTATATTTAATTGTTCAAGGACAGGCTGGGTTCGCTGGAACAGGTGGCTTTGCAACCAACGGTTATGGAGATTTGTCTCCTGGAAAATATTCTTTGGTTTCAGCATTGATCATTGAAATTGTTTTAACCGCAGTATTCTTAATCGTAATTTTAGGTGCAACGGATAAACGCGCACCAGCAGGCTTTGCACCGATTGCGATTGGTTTGGCGCTAACCCTAATCCATTTAATCAGTATTCCTGTAACCAACACTTCCGTCAATCCAGCACGCAGTACCGCGGTCGCTTTATTTGCAGAAACCGCTGCATTGAGCCAACTGTGGTTATTCTGGGTTGCACCGATCGTGGGTGCTATAATTGGTGCAATTATTTATAAAGTCGTTGGAAATGAAGCACGCAGTTAAATGCTTTGGTTTAAACCACACACATTGAACTTTAATTCAGTCTGTTAAATTTTAAAAAACCTGCTGAAGCAGGTTTTTTATCTCAATCTTTAAATAGAAATTAAATCAATAGCGCTTAAAGAAACGGATTTTCTATTTCACCTTCATTTTGACGAACAATCTGCGCGGGCAGATCACTTTGCTTCTCCAAAGTTGCCACAATGTCATTCAAATAACTTTGTAAAACTTTAGCAGCTTTTAAGCCTGCTTGATCCTTAGTAATCTGCAAGTTGCCATAGACATTGATACAATCCAGTTGATTTTCTAAGGTCAAATCATGAATTGCATGCGATTCCGTATCATTTTCAAAAGCTTTAAACATTTTAATTTTCTCTATTGTTAACGTTATAAACAAAAACCTGCTTGTATATACTCTTTTAAGCACCATCATACCCAGCCTCTCGCAAAGCGAGTAGCCACTTTCAATATCCATATGATTGAGCTTTGATCATCATTTTTTGATGGATAAAACAGCTCTAGTATAGATAGATTCTCCTCTAATACGGCTTTAATTATTTCAAAATTTGTAAAATATAATGCAACAAAGCTTCAGCCAATTGTTTTACCAAGGCATCTTTGGTTTCTTCATCTACTTTAGGCAACTCAATATTGCTGGTCGATGTAGAACGACTGGCAGGCTGGAATTGCTTTTGTACCGTGGTAATCTGATCCTGTGGCACAGCTTCAGCACACTGACTTTCTGCATCCCAATGAGAATATTCGATTTCTTTATTGGCTTTTACTTGATTGGCATTTAAAGGCAATTTATAGGTATTGCGCTTTTGTTCTTCGGTGAGCTGTGGAAATAAGTTCATTCCTAGCTGCTCTTCCAAATAACACACGCTGACCACTTTGACCTGCAATGAATTATTATTAGGCGCGTAATAAGCACCAATAATGCCATGTTTAGGCAAATAGATCGCTTTAAAGACAGCGGTTGGAACAATCACACCACGACCAATGGTTTTAAGTTTTTTGCCACTAAATAATGGTCCCGTAACCACATAAACATCTTTCTTTTGTTTGGTCACAATCGCACGTGTTGCTTCCTCTAACTCTCGCCAGACTTGCTGATTATTTTTAGGCGCTTGCGGCACCATATTTGCCAAAGAAAAGCTATCAAACTGAGAGGCTTTGGTCGACATATCGGCATTGGGCGACATATGTCCACGGTCATAACCAGAACCACGATAATCAGACAGTAGTGCTCGATGCTGACTGCTGATTCGCTCCTCTTCATGGAAGCTGTCTTCACGTTTAATCTTTTGGCTTAACCGTTGTGGTGATAAATACTCCGCTGTCCAAAGTGGTGTTTTGGAAATGCCCGAATACATCACATTAAAGCCATTAAAACACAAAGGATAACTGTTCTTTTTTAAACTGTCTTTCATCAAGATCGGCGGTTGATCTCGATAGAACTGATTTAAGCACTCAGAATTAAGAGAACTGCCTTGAGTAAAAGGCAATAACTGCAAAATTTTCTCTTGACCAAATGCAATCGCAAAGCTTCCAGTAGCCACCAGACCCAACACCAATTTAACTACTGAATTTTTCAACAAAAATCATCCTAAGCCACATAACAGACAAGATATTCAGAACCAATCCATACTTGGTTTTTGAATTCAATAAAACAGCTTAACAAGCTCAGGCAACGAAAGATATTATGTGAATATTCAACTGAATAAAGCTTCTACAATTTTTACCTATTCAAACAATTTTTTAAATTTCTCAAGCATTGATTGCTTGCAAAAAAATTAAGAAATTAAATTACTTCCATCGAATGACTTGCTGCTGTCATCGAAATTATGGCATGTTAAAATCAGATCTTCGACAGCTTTGCGACACAATTTGTCGCAGGGTTTATATTCATCCATCATGTTTATGGAATAACAGACAGTGCAAATATTCCGACGATTCAAACTTCAAGCAAAATATGGGATGATACTGCTCTGTGCTTTGCTAAATTGCGCTGCTTTTGCTGCTTCACCAACCGCTAAGCAAAGTATTGAAAATCAGTCCAAACTGACAATAAAACCTCATTTACAGAATAAAAGCCAACACCACCAGCACTTAAAAACCACAGTGCCCCCAATTAAACCTGCTCCACGCATATTGGAAACCATCCCGAAAGATCCGAACTCAACTGAATCACGCCGAATTATCGATATTTCCCCACCTCCTCAACATCAAGACCTCTCGCAACGTCCATCGTCCGCACCAACATCAACGCAAGCCAATGATTGAAATAAAAAAAGCCAGAATGATTTCTGGCTTTTCATATTGTGAGACTTTTTAAATCTCGATTTGACTACCCATTTCAACTACACGGTTCGGTGGAATTTGATAGAAGTCACTCACAGGGCTGGTATTACGTTGCATTGAAATAAACAGTTTTTCACGCCATGGTGCCATACCCTCACCCACGGTATGAATTAAACGATCACGTGAGATAAAGAAGCTGATATGCATCATATCGAACTCAACTTCAAGTTGCTTATATGCCAATTCAAGTGCATTCGGAATATCTGGTTGATCTTTAAAACCATAATAAACAAAGACACGTTGGAAGCGATCATCTAAGACTTCAACACGAATCCGCTCTTGCTCAGGTACATAAGGCACATCACGGGTAATCACCGTCACCATGATGTTACGTTCATGAAGCACTTTATTATGTTTAATATTATGCAACATCGCATGCGGTACAATATTTGGATTGCCTGTTAAGAATACTGCTTGTCCGGGTACAAACTGAGTTTCATCACTCAAGCTGACGCTTTTAATAAATAGGTCCAGTGGCAGGGCATCTTTTTCCAAACGGTTAAAGACAATTTCCCGTCCAGTTTTCCATGTCATCAGAATGGTAAACACGATTGCACCGATTAGGATCGGCACCCATCCCCCAGAGATGATTTTTAATGAGGTTGAACCAATAAAAACACTGTCTATCACTAAAAAGGGCACCGCAAATAATGCCACTTTCCACTTTGGCCAACGCCAGAAACCATAAGCTAAAAATGCGATTAAAATCGTGTCACACAGCATAGTCATTGTGACCGCCACACCATAAGCATTGGCAAGGTTGGCACTGTTTTGGAAAATCACGATAAGCAATAGGATCGAAACAAATAGAATCCAGTTAATAAACGGCAAGTAAATTTGTCCCTGCTCAACATCAGAGGTGTGATGTACGGTTAAGCGTGGTAAATAGCGCAGTTGAATGGCTTGGTTTGCCATGGAAAATACGCCTGTAATCACCGCTTGGGAGGCAATCACTGCCGCTGCTGTTGCCAAGGCAATCATCGGATATAAACCCCACTCAGGCACGAGTAGGTAGAATGGGTTTTCGATCGCACTTGGATCACGTAGCAACAGCGCCCCTTGCCCTGCATAGTTGAGTAAGAGGCACGGCAATACGATAATAAACCAACCTAAACGAATCGGCAGTCGCCCAAAATGCCCCATATCAGCATAAAGTGCTTCCCCCCCTGTTACGGTTAAAATCACCGCTCCCATCGTTAAGAAGGCAACAAAAGGCTGATGAAAAATAAAGTTCAATGCCCAATGTGGACTCAGCATGGTGAGTACATACGGTGTTTGGCTAATACTGTGAATACCAATTAAACCGATGGATGCAAACCAAGTCAGGGTGATTGGACCAAAGAATTTACCCATGGTCCCTGTACCATGTCGTTGCACAAGGAACAGTGCGGTAAGGATTCCAATCGCCAATGGCATTAACCATTTGTTAAACATCGGTGTAGCAATACTTAGCCCTTCAATCGCAGAAAGCACTGAAATCGCTGGGGTAATGATACCGTCGCCAAAAAACAGCGATGCCCCGATAAAGCCTAAAGCAATCAGAAAGATTTTTCGGTTATCTGGGATTCGGTTGGAACGCAAGTTGAGCGCCAGCAAAGACATGATCCCGCCTTCACCATTGTTATCTGCTCGCATGATGACGGTAACATATTTAAAGCTGATGGTGAGCATCATGCACCAGAAGATCAGCGATAAGATCCCCAGCACTGTTGCTTCAGTGATGGCGATGTGTGCGGTGAGAAAACATTGGCGTAGGGCGTACAAGGGACTGGTTCCGATGTCTCCAAATACCACCCCTAGTGCTGCGAGTGTGATCGCAGGTAACGCGGCTTTTTTTGCAGTACTTTGCATAGATTCGTCTTCAAAAATTAGACACTATTTTTGCGCAATCATATCACTGTGAAATTTTTTTTGCTCTAACTCAATTGTTGCTTGGCAGAATTCTTTTTTTTGGTTATCATCCCTCGCCTTGGTGAAGTGTCCGAGTGGCTGAAGGAGCACGCCTGGAAAGTGTGTATACGTTTATAGCGTATCGAGGGTTCGAATCCCTCTTTCACCGCCAAATTTATTCCAACCTCATCCACTGGAAGCTAAAAAGCCTAAACTGTCGTGGTTTAGGCTTTTTTGTGATTAATTATCCTCTTTCTTATTCCTCTCCACAGTAATATATTCATTCGGTATTACGATCTGCTTTTCAATATTTTTAACTTTATAAGAAATTAAAGTATTTTTACCAATACCCTGAAATAAGACTTTGATATCTTTAAAAATAAATATTTGATCTTGGTTAAGTTCTTTGGTTGTCGTTTTAGGTAAATCAATTAAATTCGCATAAGGAGCTTTGATATAGAGTGTCGTTTTTTCAGTACGGACACCTGTTTTTTGCATTGTATAATCCAAAAATAACTTACCAATATCCCCAATCAAAAACATCGGTACAAGCGGTGTCAGAACAATAAAAAACGTCATTTGTATACTGTCTTTAATATGTATTTCTAATCTTTTAAGTTTGGTCGTTGCAAAGGTTTTAAGGTTATCACTCGCATTTGGATCATCAATTATTTCTTTTAAGTTTTCAAATTTATTACTAAATTCTTTTATTTTCAGCCGATTTATATAAAAAGGATAATAAAATAATGCAATGAAAGCAGATGTAAGCGCTACATATAGGCTAATTTTCCAATGTAATAACAGCAAACCTCGAATGACATATAAAAAGTAAATTGATATAAACAATGTAGTTATGCTGATCTTTGGAAAAGTGAGCTTTTTTCCTATTCTTATATGAGGTGGTAAATATTTATCAACTGTACTGAAAATTAAATATACCAATGGTGTAAGAGATATACCAAAGAAAAATAATACCATGCTCATTCCGCCATAGACGAGGGAACATGCCACAAAAATTAGTAAAAAAACAAGGGTATCACCAAAGCTAATTTCCGATGGTATGTAACCAATGCTTACTAGATACGCAACTAAACACATTATTCCTATTGCAATAATAGCTTTAATGCTTGTCAGTACAAGTTCATGCCACTGATTAAAATTATTTAAAAGTCTTGTTGCTAATTCATACATAAATTATTGAACCAATTCTAGTAATGATATTTTTAATTTCTCTAATTTAACTGCCTCTATTTCTAATTATATATTTATTGCTTAACTTGTCTTTCCTCCCAATCCTTATAACTTGTTTTTGGTTCGCCTAAAAGTTTCCATACAGTAGGTCCTGCAGTTGGACGACCAAATAACATCGCAGCTGGTGTTGACGTACTGGTAAAAGCAACATCTTGGGTAAACTCTATTTTCTCATCATCGATTCGAATCATTCCCTTATCTATTAAAGATTGACGTTGATTAATAATATAATTGTGTTGAGATTGAGTTTGTTGCTTCTTTCCAATAGATCCTTGGCGAACATAAAAAACTCCATCCTTGATATAAGCCTGCCCCGCTACTTTATGATCACGGCTTGAAATCATAAACTCTACATCACCACGCTCTTTTAAAGCTAATATAGAATTACTGTGATGATCAGGAATAGAAGTAATCGGTGTAAGAACATTTACGCCTAAAGCAGGTAAAACAAAACTTAAATTATCAAAGAACGTTTCCATATCCGAAATATCAGCATCAGATAGCTTTCCTGCATAGTTTTTAAGTTCTTGCTTATTTTCTAATTGGTACAAGGTTTTTTCTTTAATGAATTGATAGGTTCGATACTCTAAATAAGCACAATGTGTTTTGGTTAAAGTTGTATCCTTACATTGAACCAGAATCACAGTATCCCAAAAGTCTTTATTGTAATCATGGTGTTGCATTCTTAGGATACCATTAACAGTTTCCCCAATATAAACACTGTACTTTCCTTCAAGCTCTTGGGCTTTACTTATCAAAAAGTAAATTCCTGAGCCGTGTGCATCTTCTTTTTCAATCAGTTGTTTTAAACTTGCCCTTGGTGCTGCATAAACATAACCCGTCCAATTCATAAGCTCTGCTCTTACGATACCGTTATGCTGTCCATCTACATAAAACAGACGAATTTGACGACCACGCTTTTGCATTTTTTACCCTTAGAATGAATTGTCTTAAAAACAAATTTTTATAGGTTAATTTTATCTATCAAAAGCATATCATTAATTTAATAGTCACTTGCAAAAATATCTTTTCTAATCAGCATTAAAAACTATACACATTTAGTTCGATTTTTTAAATCACGATATTATTATCATAAATCAATTTATATATTTCATCTCGCCCACCACTCCCAATTGACTAAACCCACCCCAAAACTTATCATTCAACTGCTGACCTACATTGTCAGTCGGTTTTGACAGACCGTTTCCTAAGAGCACTAAAAGAGTTCATCTTTTGGTGTGAGTTCTCGTGCTCCCTCTGCGGTAGAACGGGAGGGGGACACCTTCGGGTGTGCTGATTCTTAGGTTCAGTCTGTCAACCCCTTTTCGTTCTGCCACCATAATCAATTGACAGTGATTCGGCAGGACTTCTTTAACCTAAGGAGTCAACCATGACTAAGCATTTCTTATTTTTATTCCTTTCTCAAAAACGTTTTAGGCATATCCCCTGCCTTTGGCAAAATTAATAGATTTTATTTCAGCTTAGATTGATCTAAAGGCATAACAGCTCTTTGGACAGGCAAGCTATGCCTTGAATTTGATCAAATCGCTGAATCTAAATTTAAAAAATAACCACAACAATAAATGAGAGAGAATGATGAACATTCACACTTCAATTTTAATCATTACCTGTTCACTCCTGACACTCGGTTGCGCCAGTAAATCAGAACGCGAGTTTATCAGTGGCTGTCAGTCTACAGGTATGGACCGCAGCGCATGCAAATGCGCCTATAAAAAACTCGAAAGCAAATACGGAGAAGACAGTTTAAAGAACAACCTCTACACACTGACCCAGAGCGAATCATTTCAATACGACTTGATGCAAAGCGGTCTGCAATGCTTGAGGGAGTAAGTCATGAGAACGATAGCAGCAATCGTTTGTGTGATCGTGATCATCTGTTTTCTAGGGCTTCCCTTTATCGGCTTGATGATCATGTTTGGACTGTTTTACCTACTTCTTAAATTTGCACTTGGGGGAAAATAAATGAATACATCCATTACATCTTGGCTCATTCGTGGTTACTTCATCATTGGCTTACTATTTGCCCTCTACCAAAACTATTGGGGATCACAAAGCTATAAATCATTTGCCTACCATTTAGGGCAAGGCGTGATTTGGCCTGCGGTGATGTTTCCTTCTGTGGGTAAATTTATTGGTGGTGTACTGATTCTTTTGATTGTGGGCGGATTACTGCTCAAGCCTAAATAAACTTTAGCATTGATCAGCTATTAATAAAAAACTAAAAAGGAGAATGACATGAAACTTCAGCCACAAATCATCATCAATCTAATCATGATCGTCGCACTGATCGCGATTATTTATATTTTATTCAATCAATCCAAGTCAAACCCACAAGAAAATGATCATGAGACAATCATCCAGTCTGAACCAACACAAAAGTCGGCGTCAGAAGTCGCAATAGATAAGGTATCTGCACAACCTTCCGCTAGCCTTACTTCATCAGCTCAACCAATACAAAGCGTTAAAAAGTCATCAAACTCAGTGATTAAAATGCAGCATTGTGGAGCAAATGAATACAGTGTTGATTGTTCTAACACTGCATATCCACTGATTTGGTTTATGTATAGCGCTGACCCTAGACCCAATGTTGATCAGATGATCAGTATTGAATTTATGAAAGCCAATCAATTCAAAGACCTGTGGATCGACGAATTAAAAATTTCGACCCAAGATAACAAATCATGTCAAGTGGTTACGTGGGGAGCGGATGGTGAAAACTTAACTGATGAAGGCTTAAGTATTATTTTAGATCACTGCCCGATGAAACAAATCAAATCTGTAGACCTTAAAATAGAAGGTCAGGTTTATCGGTTCACTTAACTGTGATTGATCTGCTTAAAACATCAAGCACAAGTAACCTGTAATTTTTACTGAAACCGATCTGTTTTAGACACATCGGTTTTATTTCAATCTGATCGAATGGGATGATCTGAAATTGTCTGACTTCAATAAACTTGTTAGCTTGATCGAAAAATAAGAGCTTATCTCGTTTCAGTCGGCGTCACTACATCTGCTGACTGACACACCTCTAGCCACTTGACTTTGAAATCATCAATGGCTTTTTGACGGGTTAAAGGAATTTGATAAATCGGAACATCCTTTGCATCGTCAATCATACCTTTTAACAATACCTGTTCTTTTGCAGATAAGGCTTCAGGATTAAAATCAACATCATCCAGCGACAAACCACTTTGACGTAACTGCATTAACATTGCGGAGGTTTCTTCAACCAACTGACATTCATTCGGAACTTCAGCATGTGCAACCGAAACCAAAAATAATAAAATACTGAATCTTTTCATTCTCAATTGTTCTGTTTTTGACTTCATTGAGTTATACGATATTTAAACTGTTTTTTGAAGCAAATAGATACATATCCACTGAATGAATCAGACAATTCCCTATTTCAATTCATACTTTCTTGAATTAGTATCAAGTGAAAAGAACTTCTCGATATATGCAAAGGAGGTGAAATACAAAATAAAAATCATATAGATGTAATATTCTCTTTAGATAATGATGATGCAGTACCTATTAGCGATTCAAACAAGTTTATGACATAAAACTGCTATTCGGGAGCAACAATGAATAACAGCGCCAATTATGTAAGACAAGTCAAAAATGCTAAACGTGGTGGATACACCCCAACTATTGCCAAGGATGTAAATAAACATAAAATTCAGAAAGCTATCCAGTTGATTGAGCAATGGAGAAAACTCGCAAACGAATTGAAACCCCAAATGCAATTTGATATGGCAATCACTCTAGAAGAATGCGCACAAGATTTAGATCATATTTTGAGGAGAAAATAAGTCTATATTTTTAAATCGGATAAAGATTTATTCAAATTCACTAAAAACCATAAGGCTTACATTTCAGTAAGCCTTTTTGCCAGTACACAACCATTTCATCTCTATCGCATCCATCCACTTTAACTCATTTTTGCTAAGTGATTGATCCAACGAGACCATCCTAGAAGATGTTTGATACACAACCAACAATTCTAAGGAAAATCAAATCATTCAAGATCAGAAAAATATGGTTTGGATTTAAAAGCACTTAAAAAATAATATGTTTTTTTGAAATAATAAATGCTTCACTATTTACTTATCAATTCAACTTTGATAAAAATAATGCATATTATTTCACACTAAAAAATAAATACTATGAAAAACTTCCAAATCGTTTTATTTGCAATTTTACTGCTTGCCAATAGTGTGGTTTTTTCAATGACAATTTTTGGCTAAGTATCTAAAATCAGCACAATTCTAAAATTAGATGATAGATTGCTTAAAAAACCAATCTATACTGTACAAACTGGCATTTACTAGTTTAATTCTTTTAACCTCTCTTTCAATATTACAGCTTTCCTAAATACCTTAAAATCTTTGATTTTAAATAAAAAAACTTTAACTCACTCAAGTGCTTATTTTTTGGCTTGCATTCTTATCATTTTTCTGTAGAATTCTCGCCACGTTGCCGGCATAGCTCAGTTGGTAGAGCAACTGACTTGTAATCAGTAGGTCCACAGTTCGAATCCGTGTGCCGGCACCATTTTTTACTTAGCCTCGCTTTTTAGTGAGGCTTTGTTGTTTCTGAATGATGCTTTTTGCATCGTCATATTCGGTCTTCTTTTTCCGATTTCTTCAATTAAAAAATCTTATCTTTATGCTTTTATCGCACTGATCTGTATATAACGCACGATGCCCTCGTTAAATAGTGTTTCGCAGAGCTTGGCGGTCATCTGTATTTTGAATTGGTCCAATCCTCGCCCCATGTCTTTTCTAGCAGCAATATATTGACTAAACCCAGCAAATACCGCTGTAGAAATATCTTGAATCTCAATCTGCTTCAAATGATGTTGTTCGAGTGTTTCATGAATTTGCTGTTCTGTTTGCAAATCTTTGAAACGAACATCTGCTGCTTTTAACAGGTATTGATATTTTAGCTTTTGTTTTGAATTTAAATGAGCATCTGACAGCATCAAATAATGAAAGGCTAAACGTCCTTTTGAATTTAAAAGTGGTGCAACTGAAGTCAGAAATGAATTTAAATCACTATGGTAGGCTGCATCAATACACATCACCACATCAAAAGCTTGAGAGAAAAGGTTTTTATTTAAATTCAAAAATGATTGGCAATGAACTGCTTTAACACGGGGAAGTTGCTTTTGAATTTGCTTGACGCAGTGTGGTTGTAGCTCTACTGCTTCAAGATGCTGAATCTGATAATGCGTTAACCAATATTTTAAACTCGCACCTTGCCCACAACCCAAATCTAGCACACGATCATGCGATTGAAGTTGCACGGCGTCTGCAAGTCCTTGTGCAAGCTGTTGGCAGGCTTGGGGGTAGGAAGACGTTGTTACTGTCCACAAGCCGAGATTGGTCCAAGCACATTCAGCGGTATCGCCCAACATCTTTGCATTGATTGCATATTTATGTTTGGGAAGTTGTTGCTGAATTGCTTGAATCCATTTCATGTTTAAATGCTCAATCTGAAAGTGATGCTGACACACCACCCATCTGATTTAGCATTAATAACCGAGTTGTGGTGCGACCTCAACATTAGGCTTTAAACCTTTAAATGGCAATGGTGCATTAAATATCTCTGCAATATGCATTGCCGAAGTGACCGCTGACTCAAGGATAGGTAAACCGTCACAAGACCATGAACCACAATAAAAGACTTTGCGATTTGCCACTTTATGGCGCGCTTGCAACTCTTTATTCAATGCAACAGTTTCAGAGTCTACCACAGCTCGCGTTAAGGTCACTGTTGAAATAATTTTCTTAGGATCAATTGTCGTAACTGGACGCCAAGTTTGGAAGACTGGAGACTTACCCACCAGACTCGGTTCAATCGAGTTGAGCCAAACCGTGAACTGTTGCTTGGTAAATTTACGGTCCATCATATAGCTCAACACGGACCAGTCTTTACGGTTTGGAGGCATCACCGTTGGATCGGTGTGCATGACCAATTCACCCTGCTCAAATTTAAACTTTTTCAAAAGTTCAATATCATCAGCAAACTGTTCAACATTTAAAAAACTGTCCAATTTGTTGGTCGGGGTGGCAACCACAACACGATCAAACTGGAATTGCTCGCCTTGGGCATTTTTAACCAAAACAGCTTCGCCCTGTTCTTCAACCAGCGTAATTTCAGAACTGCTATGTATATCAATGCCTTCGATTAATTTATCGACAAAAGCAGGTGTACCGCCATGTAAACGAAGCAATGCATCGCCATCAGTTAATTGCTTTAAAAAGATTAACAACGGCTTTGCTGGCCATTCACCAATCGTTTTAGGGTCACAGGTACAAATTGTATAGAGCACTGGCATTACCGCACCATGCCAAAATACTTCTTCGATTTCATTCTGATTGATAAAATCTGCGAGAGTAATCTCTTGATTTTTAGATTTAAAAAACTGAGAAACTGCTGTTTTAAGTTGCAACATCCCTTTCACCAAACGCCATCCGTACTGCTTAATGCCTTTGCGGTTATTGATAATCGGAAAATTACCAATCCGAGTACGAGAGGTGGTCAACCATGTTTCTGTTTTATCTTCAAATAACCAACTGCACGCCATAAAAGTACGTACAGGAAATGTTTTTATACCCAAATGTGTCGCTAGGCTAAGCGTGTTTTTCCATAAATGTGGATTCATCACACGTAATGGTGCATCAATTAAGCCACCTTCAAACTCAATACTGTGACTATCCATCCCACGACCAGGTAATGCTTCAAAGATGGTAATGTGATGACCTGCATCTTTAAGAATTCTTGCGGTAGCTAGGCCAGCCATACCACTACCAATCACTGCAATATCCAAAGTTATTATCCGTGCGTAACCATTTTTTTTATTATGAGCTATAGCGGATTAAATCACGGTATTAAAAAGTTCCACATTTAACTTTTTTTGTTGGAATTTTTTTAGAAAAAAATGCCCATTTTAAGCTTACCATTCATCGGAATCCTAAATATTGCGAATGTATGCGATCTACATGATTTATATTTCATTTTTATTTTCATATATTGAAAAATTCTGTTAAAAACATAAAGATAATTTAACTATTTATTAAAAAATCGTTTACAAACCGTATTTTCTTATTTAAAATTTACAGCATAAAAATGATAAGCAAATCACATTTATAATAAAAACAAATAATTATGACTATATCGACAATAAAAGAAACTACAGCACAAAAAGGATCTCTATAGTGTGGAATAGAGATCCTTTTTTTTCAGTTTGAAATTTACCTATAGGATGAAAATTTTTGCTGTTGTTCGCATAATAAGCCTTGATCAATTTTTATCATTATGCTCAGAATTTAGGCAAACAACCCAATATGTGCTTTACTTCACATTTTTCATTTATTATGATGCATGCAATACATTAAAACCATCATATAAGAATAGCGATTTCGAATACAAGAAAACTACAGCGTAGAGAGCTTTTGATTGATGAGATCAAAGCTCTTTTTTCTTTTTCAGACCCGAACTTCATACAATTTCGAGTATAAAAAAGCGGATTTTACAATCCGCCTTTGTTTAAGCTTCTGCTGCAATTTCGCCGAATTTACCTTGATTGAAATCGTTAAAAGCTTGCACGATCTCTTCCTTGGTATTCATCACAAATGGACCATAACCCTGAATAGGTTCATTCAACGGTTTACCAGTCAACACCAAAAACTTAGCATCTTGCACCGCTTCAAGTTGAATTGTTACATCGCCATCTTGATCAAACATGACGATCGAACTGTCGAGTACTTTTTGCGTACCGTTGAGTAGCATTTCACCTTCAAGGACAACCACCAACGCATTATGGTCAACAGGAACATGAACAATTTGCGTATGGTCTGCTTTTAATTGACCATCCCATACATTCACAGGGCTAAATGTTGAAGCAGCGCCTTGTTGTTCAGCATATTTTCCAGCAATCACACGCAAATGCCCTGCATCATCATCAAAATGAATTACAGGAATATCTTGTGCAGAAATGGCTTGGTACTTCGGTTGAGTCATTTTATCTGCCGCAGGTAAGTTTACCCAAAGCTGAACCATTTCAAACAGACCGCCTTTTTCGGTAAACTCATGTGAATGGAACTCTTCATGAACCAAACCAGCGCCCGCAGTCATCCATTGCACATCGCCGGTTTTAATCGTTCCACCACCGCCATGTGAATCCTTATGCGTCACTTCACCTTGATATGCAATAGTTACGGTTTCAAAACCACGATGAGGATGCGAACCCACACCATGCTGTTCATGACTTGGTGCAAATGTGTAAGGTGCGGCATAGTCTAAAAGTAAAAACGGGCTGATTGCCTGACCTAGACGATCATAAGAAAACAAGCTTTTTACTGGGAAGCCATCACCCACCCAATGCATATTTTGATTGCGGTATACACCGATAATTCTTTTCATCTCAATACTCCTATCTCTAGGCTTTAATATGATTGTATTTTATGTTTTTTAAAGTGCTGAATACAGCAACCCATCAATACACTGTATCTCAAATATAGGACATTAAAGCCCAATACTCCCCCTTACATGCCCGATAATAATCTTATATATGGGATTATTTATCTCATTTTTTAGACTTATTTGTTCAATATAAACCCCCTAAGATAAAGTCCATACAAAGCAATTTGTTTTGTTTTTAAGCACAATTTAAACTTTTTTAAATTCAGGATATAAAAAATGGGCAAACCTTACGTTCGTTTAAATAAAGAAGATGCAGCCGTATTATTAGTCGATCATCAAACAGGATTGTTGTCTTTAGTACGTGATATTGATCCAGATAAATTTAAGAACAATGTATTGGCACTCGCAGCAGCAGCCAAATATTTTAACCTTCCAACCATTTTAACCACCAGTTTTGAAGATGGTCCAAATGGTCCGCTTGTACCAGAGTTAAAACAACTCTTTCCAGATGCGCCTTATATCGCTCGCCCTGGTCAAATCAATGCTTGGGACAATGAAGACTTTGTGAAAGCTGTAAAAGCAACTGGCAAAAAGCAATTGATTATTGCAGGGGTTGTGACTGAAGTTTGTGTGGCTTTTCCTGCCCTTTCAGCCCTTGAAGAAGACTTTGATGTGTTTGTGATTACCGATGCTTCTGGCACTTTCAATCCACTCACTCGTGATTCAGCTTGGGATCGTATGAGCAGTGCAGGGGCACAGTTAATGACTTGGTTTGGTGCTGCCTGTGAATTACATCGTGACTGGCGCAATGATATCGAAGGTTTAGGTACATTATTTGCCAACCATATACCTGACTACCGTAACCTGATCAACAGTTACAATCAGAATACTTCTCAAAAATAAGACAATCTGCTCTCAAATAGAAATGTAAGCGCTTACATTTCTATTTTGAGTGGATATGATTGAGTGTATTTTCCTATCAGTGATATGATCTAAACAACCCAATTCAGAGATATAGCTGTGCATTCTTTTGACGACTACTATTATTTTTATTTGGTTGTAAAGCATGGCGGATTTAGTGCTGCAAGTGAAGCCAGTAACATTACCAAGTCAAAACTTAGCCGACGTATTTTGGATTTGGAAGCAAAATTCAATGTCACTTTAATTCAACGTTCGACACGGCATTTTAAAGTCACACCTTTAGGGCAAGAATTTTTTGAAGAATGCTCCAAGATTATTGATCAAGCTGATACTGCACAGAATGTATTATTAAAACAAAAAGTTGAATTGCAGGGACTGATTAAAATTAGTTGCCCTCCCGTGATGTTAGAACACCAAGTTCGTCCTATTTTAAATCAGTTTTTAAAAAAATATCCCAAGGTCAATGTTGAATTAGCATTGACCAGTCGACGTATCGATATTTTGCATGATGATATTGATTTGGCGATTCGTACCAATTTCACCATGAATGAAGACTCTAGTATCATTGTGCGTGACATTATTAAAACCACGCATTGCTTAGTCATTAGTCCTGAACTTTTAGGCGACCGTGAAATTCAGCATGTCACCGAGTTATGTGAATTTCCAAGCATTGTTTTAGGTACAGACAAACAGCATTATCATTGGCATTTACATCATAACGAGCAACAAGAGGAAATCGATATTCCTCTGCAACCGCGTATCAAGAGCAATGACTTGATGGGTGCCTATTATGCAGTTTTGGATGGTTTAGGCATTGCCGATCTGCCTTATTTAACCGTAGAACAAGATATTGTTTCGGGTCGTTTGATTCATATTTTACCTGAATGGTGTTCCAATATCGGGACTGTACAACTGGTTTATGCATCCAGAAAAGGACAACGCTTAGTGATGGAAAAACTCATTGAGGATCTTGTTGAAGGCATCCGTGCTTATGCCCCTCAACAAGAGGGTTATGTTCTCTAAAGCCAATTTAAAAAAACCAGAAGTAGCACTTCTGGTTTTTTTTGAGACTAAAAATGATTGAACAATTAGATTTTACCAATCAGGTCAATTGATGGCGCAAGTGTCGCATCACCTTCTTTCCATTTTGCTGGGCAAACTTCACCTGGGTGAGTATGGACATATTGTGCAGCTTTGACTTTACGCAATAGCTCTTGTGCATCACGACCAATACCGCCGGCATTGATTTCTACGATTTGAATCTTACCTTCAGGATCAATGACAAATGTCCCACGGTCTGCAAGACCTTCAGCTTCAATCAGCACTTCAAAGTTTTTTGCCAATGCCCAAGTTGGATCACCAATCATTGGATATTGAATCTTTTTGATTTCGTCTGAATTGTCATGCCAAGCTTTATGGGTAAAGTGAGTATCTGTAGAGACTGAATAAATTTCGACACCCATTTTCTGGAATTCTGCATAATTATCGGCGAGATCACCTAACTCTGTCGGACAAACAAAGGTAAAATCCGCAGGATAGAAAAATACAACTGACCATTTACCAAAGAAATCTTTTTCAGACACTTCAATAAATTCACCGTTTTTATATGCTGTTGCGTTGAATGCTTTAACTTCAGTATTGATTAAACTCATGTGGTCTTCCTTCAATTCGTTTCAGGGATTGCTTATCTGTGAAGCCACTATACGAAAAATATTTAAATCGGTAAAACTGTAGTTTTTAATAAAATAAATCGGTTTTATGAATTAAAAGGATTTTCATGTTGTTCTTGCAAAGTTGCTTGACCTCGCAAGAATTAATCTGTAGATTTTCTTTTTGCGTGGACTTTAAAAAATGACGTTCTCAGCTATTTTGGAGCAATTCCAAAACCTTCCTTTTGGTACAGATGCCTTTAAACAACTGAAAATAAACTGTGAAGATCAAATTCTTGATTGCGAATCAGACTTTGAGAAAACAGCATTGTTTATCATTTATGGCTTTGCCAAAAACTATGTTTTACTCTATGAAGATCAAGCCATCACTGCTGAGTTTGCAACCAAAGCAAAATCACAATTACTCGATTATATGCATCAATTTAATTCAGCACTGAGCAGTAATAATAGCCAACAGATCATGCAAAGCTATAATCAAGTGAGCAATCACTATATGCACAGCTCACGTATTTTCTAAGCCGCTTTCAAAATACTGCCTTTTAGTTTTAGTGTCATCCCATAATACAACAAGGTTGATCATTCGACCTTGTTTATGACATCCGTAACGCCTCAGAATAGAAAACCCGTGATGATTGAGAACTACAAAATAAGTAAATTACCCAAAGCTTCTATTTCAAAGCCTCGATCATATTAATAACGACTTTTTTCAGCTTTTCTCATTTGAGATGGAGAATACCCAAATTGCTTTTTAAAACGATTGCTAAAATGACTACTTGAGCTGAATCCGTATTGTTCTGAAATGTCCATCATACTCGCTTTGGTTTGTTGTAAAGCTTGATGAGCCAATTCCAGACGACGTTGCATCACATATTGATGTGGTGGGATCTGCATGGATTGCTTAAACATATGTGCAAAATGATATTCGCTCAGTTGAGCTTGTTGAGCCAAATCAGATAGGGTCAAGCTTTGCTGAATATGCTGATCAATCCATTCCAATACGTGTTTGAGTGTATAAGGCGACAAGCCCCCTTTGATCTCTGGCGCCTGCCACTGAGCAGCACTATAATTTTTAATCAGATGATTGAGCAACAGTGTCGTGGCTGTACTCATTTGCAAGTGATTTTCACTGTGCTGCCAAGTCGTATTTAATAAAAAATGACGATAAATCATTGCGATCTGTGGATCAGCAACAAAAATTTGCGGATCTAATATAATTTGACTCGGCTCACGATCCCACACCTGTTCTGCTACACGTTGTAAGTGTTGCTTGGTATAGTAAAGATGCGCAAAAGTGAGCGGATCTCGTAGATCCCAAGTTGACTCAAAATCTTGAGGCATTAAGCACATATGATCTGGTCCACCGCCATTGTGCCAACCCTGTGCTGTCTTTTGATAACTGTGATAACCACCTTGAACATACATACTCAGGGTATGGTGGTTACTGCATACATTTACACGATCTTGGTTATTTTGCCACATGGCTAATTGCATACCAGAACCCAACTCGACCGAATCCAGCAGTTGAGCTTTGTGCTGTTGCAATTGATCGAAAATCTGATATTTCATCTTGTATACGCAGTACCAAATTTGAATATTGAGTGTAAGACTATAAATTTATTTTATCATTGATATAAAAATGTGAGTAGAAAAAAACCACAAGCTTATGATAGGCACCGCAAGCAGGTGCAAGAAATAGGTGGCTTAAATCAATCACAATAGTGCTGATCGTTTAGTTTGGTTGAAAGAATATGAATGCACTCCTATATGTATTGGTCGTGGTGATTTGGGGAACGACTTGGATTGCAATTACTCTGCAACAACAAAGTGGCATATCGGTCAATGTGGCGGTGTTTTGGCGCTTCTTTATTTCAGCAATGTTCTTATTTGCATTGATTATGTTGTGCCGAAAAAAGCAAAAGTTAGCTTTAAACGACCATTTATTTTGTATGCTGCAAGCTTGTTGTATTTTTGGTTTTAACTTTGTTTGCTTTTATTATGCAGTTCAATATATCAGTAGTGGTTTGGAAGCTGTCATTTTTTCGATGGCAGTGATCTTTAACACTCTGAATGCCAAGATTTTCTTTAAACAACAGGTTTCTACATATTTTTATCCTGCGGCTTTGCTCGGTGGTTTAGGTATTATTGCCTTGTTTTGGCATGATGTCGTGGGAAATAGTTTAAATCAATATACGCTGATAGGAATAGGTCTGTGTATATTGGGAACCTACGGCTTTTCTCTGGGGAATATGATCAGTGCACGCCATCAAAAAAAGGGGTTGGATATTTTTACCACCAATGCTTATGGCATGTTGTACGGTTCAATCTTAATGGCACTGATCGCGGTGATCAAGCAGGATGAGTTTTTCCCAAATATGCAATTCAGTGCAGTGAGTGCTTTACTATATTTGGCTATTTTTGGCTCAGTGATTGGCTTTACTGCTTATTTCTATTTAGTTGGGCGGATTGGTGCAGCTAAAGCGGCGTATAGTACCTTGTTATTTCCATTGGTCGCTTTGGTGATTTCGACCTTTTGGGAAGGGTATCAATGGCATATCAATGCTGTGATCGGGGTAATTTTAATTTTATCTGGTAATGCAATTTTCTTTATTAAATTGCCAAATTTTAGACTCCCTCGCATGCTCAACCGAAGCTAAGTGAAAAACGATAGCTTACTCTCTGCATGAAATAAAAATAGCCTCTCTTATTTACAAAATAACAGAGGCTATTTATTGAATTAAGTATTTGAGTTTAAAGAAATTTAAATTAAATCAACTTCAAATAAATAATTAAATATTGTACAAGTTAGAACGGCAGATCATCATCTAAATCTGCTGGAGCAGTTGCCGGCGCTTGTTGCGGTTTAGGCGACTGGAAACCCTGATTAACATTGTTTCCACCATTGCCATAACCACCTTGTGGAGCTGCATTACCATAGCCACCTTGGTTGCCTTGATTATAACCACCACCTTGGTTGTTATTAAAACCACCTTGTTGATTGTTATTGAAACGTGGTTGGTTATAGCCCCCGTTTTCACCTGCTTCACCTTGTTGACGGTTGTTATCCAACATCTGCATTTGCTCACCACGGATTTCCGTTGTGTAGCGTTCTTGACCATTTTGATCTGTCCACTGACGTGTACGTAAAGAACCCTCAATATAAACTTTCGAGCCTTTACGTAAATATTGCTGTGCAATTTCACCTAGGCGGTTATGCAATACAATACGATGCCATTCCGTTTGTTCTTTTCTTTCTCCGGAATTTTTATCTGTCCAAGATTCACTGGTCGCTATTGAAAATTGAGTGAGAGACCCCCCATTTGGGAATGTTTTCGTCTCAGGATCACGACCCAAAGTACCAACTAAAATAACTTTATTTACACCACGCATTAGATGTTATCTTCCTATTCGATTCTATGTTTTACTTTATAAGAGTTATGTTTAAATGGCTACCTCTTTCCCAAACAACTGCGTTAAATGTTGTCGCGCAGCATCATCAATCTGCTGTTTATCAACCTTTATATACGCCACTTGCTGGTCAGACATTACCACGACCTCTTCAATACCACGAATTGACAATAACTGAGAAGTCCAATTATCGGTTTGTTTATCCTCAGGTAATCGCAAAACGATTGATGTCAAATATCGTGGTTGAGCCAGCCCAAAGCTAATGAGCAACCAAAGTATAGCAATAGCTGCTAAAACACTCCAACCCATTGTTGTATTATTGAGCAAAATTAATTGCCCACCGAGTGTACCACCAAAAAAAGCACCTAAAAATTGAGCACTTGCGTTGACACCCATTGCTGTTGCTTTGGACTGAATCGGTGCAGCTTTGGACAACCATGAAGGTAATAAAGCTTCCATCACATTAAAAGCAATAAAGAATAAGCCCAGACCGAGCAATAAAATATATTTGGATTCATAACCAAATATAAGAATAACCAGACCAGCAATAATGCCTGCAATCGCTGTGAGAAAAATACTGCGCATCTTGCGATATTTTTCAGCAAGAATAATGCTTGGAAAAGCAAAAAATAAGCTAATCACCAACAGTGGTAAATACACAATGCCATGTTTGGCTAAAGGAATACCTGCAAAGTTAATCAACTGTGAAGGCACATAAATAAACATAGCAGTGAGCAATAAATGCAATGCGAAGACTGAAACATGCAAACGATTCAGATCACCCATTTTTAACACTTGTTTGAGCTGATTGAGATAGCCTTGTTTAAAGTTCTTATGATGACGAGTAGTTTTTGGCACCAAAAACAACATTGAAATTGCCAACAACCCCATCACGGTCGTGACCCAAAAAAGTCCTGAAATACCGACTAAACTGGTTAGCCAAGGTCCAAGGCTAAACGCAACTACAAAAGATAAGCCGATACTCATACCCATCACAGCCATGGCTTTGGTGCGATTTTCTTCGCGAGTCACATCTGCAAGCAATGCCATGACAACCGCTGATACAGCGCCAGCCCCTGCAATCGCCCGTCCAAGAATCACACCATAAATGCTTTCAGACATGGCTGCAATTGTGCCACCTAAAGCAAATAACAGTAACCCAAATACAATCAACGGTTTTCGACTAAAACGGTCTGCCCATAAACTGAAAGGAATTTGCAGAATTGCCTGACTTAAACCATAGACACCTACTGCTAAACCAATCAAGGCTGGTGTCGCATATTGATAAGACTGCCCCACCACGGAAAACACAGGGATAATCATGAACAGCCCCAACATGCGTAAAGCAAAAATACTACTTAATGCAAAGGTCGAGCGGCGTTCTAAAGGATTCATCATATCTACTGGCTTATCAAAACTGGCGAGCTAATTTTCAAACACATCATCGCATATTGTGGCAACTTTGTGGAAACATTGCGCATAAAAAAGAGCACTTTCAAAGTGCTCTCCCATTGTAATCTCTTTTATTAAAAAAGGATTAATCTTGTTGTTCAATTCGCTTGTTATATTGGATTGATGCGATCACAGCCCAGACAATAAAGGCAACACCGATCAATCCTGTCACCACTTCAGGTACATGGAGTCCAGTACCGCTTGCAATCATAATAAAAGCTAAAGCACCAATCGCATAATGTGCGCCATGCTCAAGGTAGACATAAGCATCAAGTGTACCTTTATCGACAAGATAAATCGTCATTGATCGAACGAACATTGCACCGATGGCCAAGCCCAACATGATGATGACCACATCAGAGGTAATTGCAAAAGCACCAATCACACCATCAAAACTGAAAGAGGCATCAAGGACTTCTAAATAAATAAAACCGCCGATACCTGCTTTGATGACACCTGTTGGAGCACCATTGGCATCGTGACCTACGGCATTGCCCTCTTCATCAACTTCAGGCTCACCACCCAATAAATGACTCAGCACTTGTACACCAATATAAATGACAATGCCCCAAATACCTGCCATGGTCACTACAAGACGTTTTGCCTCTTCAACATTGGCTGCCATCACCAACAAAGCAATGAGTGCGAGGAAAACCGACATCGCAGGCACATTGGCTAAATTTGCTAAACGCTTTTCAACCCACTTAAACCAGTGCGTGTCTTTACCTTCATCCAAGAAGAAGTTTAAGAAAACCAACAATAAGAATGCTCCACCAAAAGCAGCAATTTCTGCATGATGCGCTAATAATTTTGCTGAATATTGGATTGGATCATTTAAAGCCATTTTCACAACTTCAACCATGCCCATATCTGCGGTCACTGCAACGATCACAACAGGGAAAACCAATCGCATACCAAATACGGCAATCAAGATCCCAACTGTTAAAAAGATCATTTTCCAAAAATGATCCCAATTGCGTAATACAGAGGCATTGACCACAGCATTGTCAAAAGACAAAGACACTTCCATCACAGCCAAAATCGCTGTAATCGTCAGTGCTGACAGCATGGCTTGGACACCTGCATTGGGACCATGGGTAAAGCCCCAATATGCAGATATAGCCAAACACACAACCGTAAAAAAAATTGAGAAACCAAAATGTTTCATCATGAGAATACGACCTACGGAGAATAGTTTTTTAATCAGAACACTGAAATAAAAATTGGGTTTTTAATGCGCACATTATGACGACTTTTTTAGGTTTCTCCAAAAGTTCTTTGTCATATTTTTATGCAAACTCAGTTGAATTTTCTGCATTCAAATACCTAAACCAACCTAGAGTTGCTATAGTCTTGCCAGTTCAAAATGACTTTAATTGCTTGAATGATCGCATAGGAAAATAACATGAGTTTTTCTCAACAGCTTTGGCAACGTAATCTTGCCTTATATAACAAAACATTAGCTTTACCATTTAATCAAGAACTTGCTACAGGCACATTAAGCAAAGACGTTTTTTGTCATTATGTGATCCAAGATGCCCATTATTTAGTGGCTTATGGACGTGCATTGGCTATCTGTGGTGCAAAAGCCTTTGATGCTGACGATATTATTCAATTTACACAAGGCGCGAAAGAAGCCATTGTGGTTGAACGCAGTTTGCATGATGGATTTATGCAAAACTTCGGCATTAGCAAAGCTGATTTTGAAAACACACCACTGACGCTTGCTTGCCATCACTATACCTCTTTCTTAACAGCGACAGCGTGGTCAGAAAGCTATCCTGTTGTATTGGCATCATTACTGCCTTGTTTCTGGATTTATGCTGAAGTCGGTAAAGATATTGTCAACAAATCTGTCGCCAATAATCCTTATCAAGCATGGATTGATACTTATTCTGGTGAAGAGTTTAATGAAGCGGTTAAAAATGTTTTGGCAACTATTGACCGTATTGCTGAACATTGTGATGCCGCAACACTTGAGAAAATGCATAAGGCCTATACCAAAGGTGCTGAGTTAGAATGGTTATTTTGGGATGGTGCTTATCATCAAAGACAATGGTTAGGCTTAGATCAGTAATTTATAGATATATGCTTCCCACTCTCCCTTATACATATTAAGTTTGGGGCAGTGGGCGTTGAAAATGTAATAAAAAAGAGTGCCAAAGCACTCTTTAAAACGAAGGGATTAATTTAAAATTCTACTTTAAATTAATCTGATAAATTGCTGTACTACCGCTCACCTCGTTACCCACAATCAACATTGGTTTAGCATTCGGTGAATCTTTCGCAGAAACAAACGTCAGTCCTTCAGGTCCTAGATCACTCTTTTCAATTAAAATAGATTCACCTTTGGAATTGACATAAGTTTGATCTTGTTTAAAAGTGCGGTTGTTAAAATACTGCACAAAAACAGGTTTTTGAGGATTACTAATATCATAAACCATAATCCCACTTTGACGCTCTAAGCCAATAAAGGCAAAGGTTTTCTTACCAATCGTCCCTAAAGCCAAACCTTCGGGTTCAGGTCCTTTATTATCACTACGGTCATCAAAAGCAGCCGCTTCATGATCACTGTTAAAGTAATTTGGAAATAACTCAGCAACTTTACGTTCAAACTCACTGCCTGAGTCCCAAACCAATTTACCTTGTGTGTCCCAGATACTAAATGAGCGTGCGCCATAGCTATACAGTTTGTTATAGGTCAATAATCCGTTGGCATCTAGTTTTGGAGAACCATCGGTATTGGTTTCATACCCCATATTCCATGCAATATTTAAACGCCCCAATTGGTCGTCCTCACGGCATAAACCTGGACCAGTTGCTGTTGCTCCACAATATGCAAAGACTGTGGCATCCAATTTGGCTCCTTTTACCCCAGCAACAAGATGAGTCAAATGCGCAGGATAATCCCCTTTATTATTAAAACCTTTGACATTGAATAAATGCTTCATTCGAATTGCTTCAGCAAAACCTTTACTTTGGTCTCCAGCATAATATGCAGTTGTGTCATTTAACCATTCACGTGAGTCACCTTCATTTGCGGTCACTAAGTAACTGGTACCATTGGCTTGATAGTGGGCAATTGAATCAGGTTGATACATTCCCATCAAACCTGGCCAAGCTTGAATATTAATTTTTTTATCTTTATCACTGACATCTAAAGCATTATTTGCCAGACCATGATCTTTATAGCCCAATGGTAAAATATCAGTCACTTTTTTTGCGACAATATCAATTTTTGCAATGGCATTATTTTCTTGTAAGCTTGCCCAAGCAGTTTTTCCATCTTGGCTAACTGCAATGTATTCAGGTTCTAAGTCTTGAGCGACTGTCGCTTTTGGACCAAAAATTCGTACACCTGATTTAATCAACTCTGCTTTTTTATCATTAAATGCTTTGAAGTCTGCAACAGTTGCGGTTGGCTGACGAATATTCGTGATATCAATAATGCTGATTGAGCCTTCAGGATCAATACTATAATCATCATTAGGCTCAGCCTCATTGGCAACCAAAACTGTTTTACCATCTGGGGTAAAAGTCAGCATATCTGGTAAAGCACCCACTTCAACTTTACTGATGAGTTTTAAATCCTTAGCATCAAAAAACGCCACCAACCCTTTGTCAGTTTTTTGCTTGGCTTGAACAGCAAGCGCAACAATACCATTTTTGATCGCCACAGAATTTACTTCTGACTCTGCCAAGGCTTCACGAGCAGAGAGCTCGCCAATATGAACTGGTGCATCTGGCTTAGACACATCAAGTACATCGACCAAACCTTTTTTGGCGTTAACTACAAATACTCGTTTGGTGCTTGCATCATAAGCAGGAATTTCTGCTGCGCTTTCAGCAAAAACACCTGTCTCATAACGACCTAATAGACTTAGGCTAATACTTTCAGGTGTTGCTTCCTCAACCACTGGTGGTGTTGATTGATCATTGTCATCATTACATGCCACCAGTCCCACAGAAAGCATTGCTAAACACAATGCAGAAATCTTTAAGTTCATGCGCCAATCCGTTGTAGTTTAAATTTTCACCACTATAAGGATTAGGGGTGTAAATTTCATGACCAACACATTACACTTTTATTGCAGTTTCTTGACCTTTGACACAGTATCTTTGGCAAAAGCATTCTAAATGCGGGGAAGCTTACTCAGTGATCACATTTTAACTTTGCACAGAAATCAGTGCATTCAGATCAACTGTACAATGCCTCATTTTTTGACTCATGTACCAAAGCTCATTTATCTCGCTGGTTCAACAACGATTTCATACAGATTTAAGCTGAGCATTGTTTTAAACTATTCACAAAATTGACTTATTTCAGTTCTATGACTGCAACGCCATCGCACAGCAAATTACAGCCTAAATTTTATTTATTGGTTTTTTTAGTTTCGATCGGCTTTTTCATGCAAGGCTTGGATACCACGATTATCAATACTGCCTTGCCTGCAATGGCGGAAAGTTTGCAAGAAAATCCATTAAAAATGCATGGTATTGTCATCAGCTATGTATTGGCTGTTGCCGCCTGTATTCCTTTGAGTGGCTGGTTGGCTGATCGCTTTGGAGTACGGAATACTTTTTTTATCGCAATTGTGATTTTTACCAGTGCCTCTTTGGGTTGTGCGCTATCCAACAATTTCAATTTGCTGATCGCATTCCGAGTCATTCAAGGCATAGGTGGTGCACTACTGGTTCCAGTAGGTCGTTTAGCTATGTTAAAAATTATTCCTCGTGAACAATTTCTTTCAGCAATGAGTCTGATGAGTTTGGCAGGGCTACTCGGACCATTGATGGGTCCTGTTTTAGGAGGGTGGCTGGTTGAATATGCCTCGTGGCATTGGATTTTTTTGATCAATTTACCGATCGGAATTTTAGGGACATTTGTCACCTTTAAAGCCATGCCCAATGTCAAAGAGGCTTCAGTGAAATCTTTCGATTTCAGCGGTTTTGTTCTTTTAGCCATCGCAATGGTGGGTATGGCTCTCGGTATTGAAAATATTGCCAGTAAAGAGATCTCTCGAAACTTCAGTATTGGCTTACTTTTAATTGGCATCATTTCAGCATGTATTTACGCTTATCATGCACATACACATCAGAATGCATTATTTCGTAGCCGTTTATTTAAAAATAAAATTTATACCATCGGTGTATTGGGAAATTTCTTTGCCCGTTTTGGTGGCAATGCGGTGCCTTTTATTTTACCACTCATGTTACAAGTGGCTTTTAAAATGGAACCCTTGATGACAGGGATTATGATGACACCAATTGTATTGGGCTCATTATTTTCCAAACCCATCATCCGCCCTATTTTACAACGCACAGGCTATCGTCCATTTTTATTGGTCAACACCTTATTGATTGGTGCATGTATTGCCAGCTTTGCCTTACATACTGTCGATACGCCACTTTGGCTGCGCACACTACACTTCTTTGTTTTTGGTGTACTCAATTCATTGCAGTTTGTGACCATGAATACGTTGACGCTGAAAGATTTAACTCAACAAGACGCCAGTAGTGGTAACAGTTTCTTGTCGATGATTATGATGCTTTCAATGAGTATTGGTATTGCCTTAGCAGGCACATTGTTGAATACTTTTACTGTATATTTTACAGAGACACATATTACTCAAGCTTTTCACTATACGCTGATCTGCTTAGGTGCAATCAATATCATCACTGCTTTAATTTTCTTTCAGATCCCAAAAGATACCCGAGATTAAACTGTTCAAAATAAAACTGAATAAAGAATAAGGACACATCATATGATCATTCCAAGATATTGGGCAGAAGCAAAAATAACAACACAATACGAAAAACGCCAAGTCACCATCAAACGATTTGGTTGGTCAGATTTGAGTATGCATGATGCACTAATACATGCAGAAACACGTGTTAAAGAGGCACTTGAGCAACTTAGATCAGGACAGAACATTCGCAAACTTGACCATAAAATTCCTTATAATGGCAGTGAAGGTTTGCCCATTCGTGAAGAAATTATTCAACAACACGATGATGTGGTGATCACACGTAATTCTTATGGTGCACTCTGTCTCAATACGCCCGATGTTTTATTTGCAGACATTGATTTTAATTATGCGCCGAATAGTCGACTGTATTTTTTAAGTTTTATATTGCTCTTTTTCATCAGTATCGTCTGTACTGTATTACTTAAAACATGGTGGGTGTTGCTATTCGGCGTGTTTTTTTCCATTGTACTCAGCAAACAAACTGCCGAAATATTGTTGAGTATTCAAAATAAATGGAAGGGTTCACCGGAACAACAAGCCTTAAAATCCATTCGTCAATTTTCTATGCAACATCCAACTTGGCATTTACGTGTCTATCAAACCCCAAAAGGCTATCGGGTCTTGGTCATGCATCAGCTCTTTGAACCTCGAAGTGAAGAAACTCAACAGTTTTTTATTGCACTACAAGCCGATCCAAACTATGTGCGTATGTGTAAGAACCAAAACTGTTTCCGAGCAAGGATTAGTCCGAAACCGTGGAGAATTGGTATAGATGCCTTACGTTTAGGGGTTTGGCCAGTTCAAGAAAACCGTATGCTTGACCGAGACAGATGGATTACTGAATATCAAGCACGTGCCAAAAAATATGCATCATGTAAATTTATTGAACAATTGGGTAGTCAAATGACGCACCCTAAAGCGAAACGCGTACAATCAACACATGATCAATACTGCAACGCGACGATTAATCTAGAAATTGCATAACATTGGCAACAGGATGATTTTTGTGAAACACCAACCTAAATATCGTTCTATCTTCACCAGTATCGGATGTATCAGTTTATTGGGTATCGCCAGTTACTTGGCTGTGTTTTATCCACAAAATGCTGGTGCTCAAGATTATGTTATTCGTGGTTTCGATGTATCACATCATCAAGGTGAGATCGATTGGAAAAAAATCTCTCCTCAGCAGTATCAATTTGTTTATCTCAAAGCCACTGAAGGCGGAGATTATCAAGATGATAAATTTCAGGATTACTGGTTAGAAGCACGTGAACGTGGTATGCGTGTAGGTGCATATCACTTTTTCCGTTTGTGTCGAGACGGCGCAATTCAAGCACAAAACTTTATCAAAACAGTACCCAACAAAAGTAATGCCTTGCCCCCTGTCATCGACTTGGAATATGACAGTGCCTGTATCAACACTTACACCAAAGAACAATTACTGAAACAAATCAAAATTATACATGATCAGTTGCATCAACATTATGCTAAACAACCCATTTTTTACACGTCCAAAGTATTTTATAACATGGTTCTTACAGGCGAATTTAAGGACACACCGATTTGGATTCGTGAGTATAAAGATAAGCCTGATTTAAAAGATGGTCGTGAATGGACTTTTTGGCAAAATACCAATCAGGGAACAATTCAAGGCATTGCTAAAAATGTTGATTTAAATGTTTTTTATGGAGATGCTGAACAGTGGAAACAGTTTTTACAACAGAATAAGTTAAATTAGCCAACCCTCATCTCGACACAGACTGTCGCAGATTCGCTACCAAACACCAAATTCATCACTTACAACAAACCAGATCGGTTAGAATAAACACACAGCGCTGCAACACTGTGTCATTCATGAGAAAAATCATCCATATCGACATGGATGCATTCTATGCATCTGTGGAACTACTTGAACGTCCTGAATTGAGGCATTTACCTGTGGTGATTTCTTCACATCACCCTCGGGCGGTGATTGCTGCGGCATCTTACCCTGCCCGTGAGTTCGGCTTACGCTCTGCCATGTCGATGTCACAAGCGAAAAAACGTTGCCCACAAGTCTATGTGATTGAACCTAATTTTGAAAAATACCGTGATGTTTCTCGTCAAATTCATGAAATTTTTCAAAAATATACATCACTCATTGAACCTTTGTCTTTAGATGAAGCTTATCTTGATGTGACTGAAAACTTATTCAATATTCCCAGTGCCACGGAAGTCGCTGAACGAATTCGTGCTGATATTTTCCAACAAACGGGTCTTACTGCATCTGCAGGCGTTGCACCAAATAAATTTCTTGCCAAAGTGGCTTCAGATTGGAACAAGCCCAATGGGATTTGCATCATTAAACCCAGCCAAGTGCAAAACTTTATTCAAGATTTAGCCCTGAAAAAAATTCCTGGCGTGGGTAAAGTTACTCAAGAAAAACTCAAAAGTTTAAATTTAGAAACATTGGGCGACTTGCAAAAAATTGAAGAAAACATCTTAATTCACCATTTCGGTAAATATGGCAAACAGTTGTTTTTATATGCTCAAGGCATAGATGATCGACCTGTACAAGCAGAACGACAACGGCAGCAAATTTCAAAAGAAACCACATTTGATGACGATTTTAATCTCGAACAATGTGCAATCTATTGGGATAATTTAATCTCACGGGTTTGGCTCAGTTTAGAAAAGAAACAGATGCAAGCACGAGGTGTGACCGTCAAACTGAAATTAAAGAATTTTCAGGTACTACAACACAGTAAGAGCTTTAAGACTGCACTTAAATCACCACAAGAAATGACTCAAGTGGTTCAAATCTTATTGAATGAAATGCAGATTCCTGAGCATTTTCAATTCCGTTTAATTGGCGTGGGGCTATATCAACTCACAGATCGACAAGACGAGTCACAATTGTCATTATGGTAAAGTACATTCATGTTCGGAAAGAAAATCTTCAACCCATTCTGTCACTTGATCTGCAAAAACATGAGCTAAATCATGCTCACCTTGTGGAATGACATGTAATATTGAATTTTTGATTTTGTCCTGTAAATATTCACCGACTTTAACTGGACTGATTGGATCTGAATCACCCCAGATTAATAGAACAGGACAAGAAATCTGGGTTAATACATCATCCAAATAAGATCGATGATCCATAAACCAACTTGGAACAGCAAAAGTTTGACGATAGTCTTCTCGCCAATCCGCCACATGAAATGGAGCTAAATTGATTCCTCCTGAAGTTGCAACCAATACCAGTCCCTTAACCCATTCTGGTTTTTGTAATGCTGCTTGGACAGCAAAGATGCCTCCCATAGACTGCGCAATCAATATCGATGGTTGTTCAATCTGATCAAGAACATAAGTCTGTAGATCTTCAAAACTATGAATTTGAGGATGATCTGGGCATCCCCCAAAGCTTGGATAGGCAATCACGGTTTTTGCATAATTCATCGACAAGCTTTGCATCACGGGTTGCCAAAATTCAGTACTTCCAGATGCACCCGGTAAAAAGATCAAATTCATTTAGACTTCACTTTGAGCTCTCAAATAATTAATCGCCGCTTTTTGCTTTAGCACGTTGATAAGCAGGTCGCTGCTGAATGCGTTCCGCATAAGCTGCAATTTGAGGCATCTTATTTTGAGTACGTTGCTGCATTGCTATCACAGGGAAGCTCATCTGAATATCAGCAAAAGAGAATTCTCCTGCCGCATAATCATGCTGGCTAAAATAGTCTTCCAAAAATGCAGAATGCTCTTTTAAACGTGGATTGATAAAACCACCACGTACCCCTTCGGAGATTTTTTTTGCTATCGGTCGAATCAAAAATGGTACATGTTTCGGCATATTGGTCATCACCAAAGTCATCACCAAATAAGGCATTAAAGAACCTTCTGCATAATGCATCCAATAGTTATATTGCATCAGATCTTGAGACTTCTGAGGCTTAAACTGATTTTGGGTATCATAGGTCGTTTGAAGATAGTCCAAAATCACCGCAGATTCGGCAATTGTTAAATCACCATCCGTCAACACAGGTGATTTTCCAAGTGGATGCACAGCTTTTAACTCTGGCGGTGCAGCAAAGGTAGGCAAACGCTTATAGTGCTTAATTTCATATTCAAGCCCCAACTCCTCCAAAGCCCAAATAATCCGTAATGAGCGTGATTGATCCAGATGATGTAATGTAATCATTTTTATTGCCTCAATTATTGTGTTCTGACTATAGATTGATCTTGGCTTTTCAACAATTGAATTGCTATATTTTTAACACTTTTTTAAGTGTGCTCTGGAATGACTGTGTTTATAATCTGTCTGAATATCAGCCATACTGAAAAATAAAAATGAAGCATTTACTCGGTTTAACTCTATTATTGGCATGCGCCAATGCATATTCCTATCAGCCCAAACTTATTTTGCTTGGAGCTATTGAGCCTCAAGGTCAAGCCTTTATTGACAGTAAGGCAAATAAAGTGATTCGTGATTCATTTAAACAAGCGGTGATCTACGAAAAATATACTGCGCCAATCAAACGAAACACTGATCTGCCTTATCAATCTGTGATTAAACAACTTATTGTCGACTGTAAAGGGAAAACTATTGCCCTTCGAGGTGCTGATTACTTTGCAGGACAAACCTCAAACAGCAAACTCGTAAAAAAATTTGATGACATTACCTTGAGTCATGACGGCGAAACTGGTGCTGCGTTTTATTCTTTTGATGATTTAGATTTTAAGCCCTTAAACCAAGCTCAGTTTTATACACAAATTTATAACATCAGTTGTAAATAAGTCATCAGCAATATTGACCATATAAAAAAAGACACTTTGTTGCTCAACAAAATGTCTTTTCCAAATCAAATTATTTTTTCAATATCACTCAAATAATCGAGGTATTGATTTCTACACTACGTAACAAGGTTTTGGTGACAGGTGTTTTTTGGCAAATGTCTAATACCTTTTGGTGCAACTCTTCTGATAAAGCATTGGCAAATGATAAACGGCGTTCAATCCATTCTTTACCTTCTTTGTTGGCATTAAAATCTGCTTCAACTGTAAACTCGCCCAAATCAAAACCTTTATGTTGCGCATACATCCGTAACGTAATCATCGTACAGGAAATCAAACCAGAACAAACAAAATCATAAGGTGCTAAACCTTTGTCTTGCCCCCCAAAAGATTCAGGTTTATCAGTAATCAGTTGGTGCTTACCACTGAGCACTTCGCCAGACCATGGTTCTGGATAAGTTTTTACTTTTGCATTTGCAATAATTGCCATTTTATTTTCCTATAATATTGAAATTTTTATTTAACCTTCGTTTAGATGAAACTTTGTAAGCTCAGTATTTGCGCTAAGGGATGAGCCTTTAACGCAAATTGTTTAATTTAAGCTCGTGTCTCAAGATCAGCAATCAATCATGGTGCCGATTACTTCGATGGTCGCATCTTATCTGGAAATGCTGGGGCTTCTAAACGTGGACCATCATAATCAGGAATTGTTCCAAAACGGGCATCTTGATTGATCCATTGCTCTGTCGCTGTTTTCAGTTCCTCTTGGGTACGTCCCACAAGGTTCCACCACAATAAAATAGGCGACTCAAAGGGTTCTCCACCAATCAACAACAAACGAGAACCTTTCGGAAGTTCCACTTCAATCTGGGAGATTCCTGGTTCCAGCACCACCATATTGTCACTATTTAAATCATGACCATTGACGATTGCATCACCCTCTAAAGCCATAAATCCATACTCAAATTTAGGATTGAGCGGAATACGAGTTTTAGTCTGTTCTTTGGCAAAAAAATCAATGCCTAATAATTCTGTATGAACTTGGACTGGAGACACGGTATCCATAAATTCACCAACTAATACAGTGAATTCAATATTGTCCTTTTCGACCACAGGCAATACAGGATAATGGTCAAATTGAGGTGCCATATTGATTTTATCATCAGGCAAGGCGATCCACAGTTGTGCCGCATGCATTCGGGTTTCGGTATCAGGTGCAACTTCTGTATGAGAAATTCCGTAACCTGCCGTCATCAAATTAACTTGCTTTGGGCGAATCAATTGTTTTGAGCCAATGCTGTCTGTATGCATCATTGTGCCTTCAATCATCCACGTAAAAGTCTGTAGCCCGATATGTGGATGTGGTCCAACATCCAATCCATCTCCTTGAGGAAATGTCACTGGTCCTGCGTGATCTAAAAAGCACCATGCTCCTATCATACGTTTCTGACGACTTGGTAATGCACGTTTAATGACGGTGCCTCTGCCTATTTCTGCTGAGCGAATTGGAAAATCTTGAATAAATTGATTCACGTATTTTTCACAATCGTCAGAATTAGAAATCTCGGTATAGTTGGTATTGGTCATTTTGTTATCCTAAAGTTGTTCATCAGCTCAGGATGTTCTTTCAACATCTGCCATTTCAATATATCTAGCCTAGCGGTTTTATATCCATCAACCTATAGCTATCTTAATACGCTGAATACTATGAATAGGACAATAATAGTGTGGTTTTTGTTATGAGGATGGTGATGCTCAACTGATGATGTTGTATTTTCTGATATTGGCTTGCGCTTAAAATGCTCTACACCTAATCTCCATCCAACACCATCCATTTTCAGAACCTTTTGTTTAAGGTGCTGGCGGCGGTGTGAGATTTACAAATAGTCCAGTAAAACGGCGGACGATCGGTAAAAATATCAATACCATTGGAAAGGCAATCATCCATGAAAATAGCCAGACATCGAACCATTTTGTAAAAAATGCATCAAACCATCCCACATTTTTCCATAAATTAATCATAGAAATAGTGGCACTCATTAATCCTGAAAGGAAAAATGGCATCAACCAAGTGGCATATTTTGCGGGTAATTTGGGAATTTTACCCACGATCATTGTAGATTTTGCTTGCATTATACCAACACTCTAAATGTATCTGTTTTAATCATCATGCCTCTTTCTTTACATTTTGCTTTAAATTTTTCATAAATTGTTTTACTGCGGGTTCAAAGTCTTTAAATAAAATATGATCACGATGTGTAATCATCACTTCTAAAAACAATTTGAGTCCGACTGCAAATGCCTTTGTTGTCTCATCATCAAAAAACTCAGCTTTTTTTAAACGTTCAACAATTTCAAAAATATCGTCGTGGTTTCCCACATTAAATTCGATATTTTCACTGTAGTTTGATGGTTGACCTTTGGCATCTGCAAGATGCTGTACACTCACGTGGTATTGATGTTGTTTCATACTATTTCTCTAAACCTTCTAGTGTAATGTGTTGTTAAATTCAATCTCTAAAATATCGATATTGAATTGTTGGAAAACCTTTTCCAGTGATTCAATCAAAGAAGATTTATTGATCTGTTTCAGATCAGCACAATGAATGTTGAGAAATTCAGCTTCGGACTTGTTAATCAAGGCATAGCGTGCTTCATCTCTACCATTCAATTTTTGACTCACCAAACCCGCCCTTTCTAAGTCACTCACTACACGATAGATGGTGGATAAGCTAATCTGCTGATTGTTCAGATATAACTGCTGATAAATTTGTTTAGCCGTCAGTTGTGCTTTTTGATCTGATAAGGCTTTGAATACAATCACTCGTGCCTGAGTAATTTTTAAGTTTGCGTGACGTAATTTCTGTTGGATTTCAATATTCATGTCTCACCTTTTGGATGTCATGCTATAAACGCCCAATCTTTACAGCTGCTTGATCAATGATCTCAGCAACTTGTCTGACCTGTTCTGCATTAAAATCTTTACCTTTGAGCTTTAAACGCAACGCCGTTTTTAAATTTTCCATGGCGCGATGCACATCCAGATATTGGTCATTTTCATGAATTTCACGACGCGTTTCTAAACGCGCTAATAAATGTTGAATGTGTTGCTGTTGATCTTTTAAGTGTAACTTTCCAGCGTCAGTAATATGATATTGCTTGCGATCATCCGCCGTACTCTCTACCCGAACAAAGCCTATTTCTTCAAGATAGGTCAGTGTGGGATAAATAGTGCCTGAACTGGGTGTATAGCCGCCACCCACCAGATCACTAATGTCCTTGATAATTTCATAACCATGTTTGGCTTGCTGTTCAATCAGATGAAGTACCAAAAGCTTCATTTTTCCTGATTCAAATAAGCGACCTCTACGTCCAGCATAGCCTTTTTCTGGATGATGACCACGATGTTCAAAGTCATGCTGTGAATGATCATGCTGAGCTGATTTCATCTTTATTTTTCTCAAATTGATTAATTTATACATATTAAGATATATCTTAATGTGTCTTAATTCAATAAAATATTTATAATAAACCATAATTAATTGATTTATATTAAATTAATTTTATAAAGAGATATTGCTTAAGATATGAAAAAGACATTCTTTCAATTTTTAAAGTGGACATGATCAATTCAGAAATATCAGCAGATTTGAATCCTTTTGCCGATTGAATCAGCACATGGCTTGTTTTTATTCGTATAGTTTACTCATTATATTTTTAATCATATGCCAATAAAAAAGCGCCTATATCAGCGCTTTTTCATTTGAAATTACTGTTCCAAATGCAACATTCGCAATTGCAAACTCACATTGCCATTGAATTGATTTTTATCCAACTCATAGACGATACGAACACGATCCTGCATCGGATCAAAATTAAATTTATCACGAACATTAAATGCAATGGCATCCACAGCCTGCCCATCTGCTAAAGCCAAACGCAATTTTAAATGAGCATCTTTCAGCCAGCGGTAGTCAATCACCTTAAACTGCCCTTCGAACACAGGGGCAGGAAACTTTTGTCCCCAAGGACCCAATTGTTCGAGTGTATCAACCGTTTGCAGTTGAAAGGCTTGAGCAGGTAATTCACCGTCTGTCCATAACACCGCTTGAAACAGAGATTCATCTGATTGAGCAACCAGTTCAGTAAAACGCTGCTTAAATGCTTCGAAATCTTGCTTTTGAATGGTCAAACCTGCCGCAGCAGCATGACCACCAAAATGGCTAATTAAATCAGGATACTGTTCTGCCACTTTTTCAATCATATCTCGAATATGGATACCCTCTATCGAGCGAGCAGATCCTTTGATATGAATGCCATCTTTATCGGCAGCAAATACAATACTCGGACGATGAAATTGTTCTTTTAAACGCCCCGCAACAATACCAATCACGCCTTGATGCCAATGCTCTTCAAACATCACCAACGCAGCGGGTAAATTGTCTTGGTCTAATTCAAGTTGTTCTAGCTCAGTCAGTGCTTCTTGCTTTATTTGTGATTCAACTTGACGGCGCTCCAAATTTAAATCGTTCAACTGACGCGCCAATGCATAGGCAGTTTGCATATCAGTTGCCAATAGACATTCAATCCCAATATCCATGGTTTCCATACGTCCTGCCGCATTAATTCGAGGACCTAAGACAAACCCTAAATCAGAAGCTTTTAACTCAGCTGGATCACGCCCTGCGATATCCAACAATGCACTGATTCCAGCACGACACTGATTTTGCTGAATTCGCTTCACACCTGCATCGACCAAAATCCGATTGTTATAATCCAGACTTGCCACATCGGCATAAGTGCCTAAAGCAACCAAATCTAAATATTGCTGCATTTTTGCAGTCGATTTAGCAAGTTTTGCACGATGACTACTTAAATTCGCCAATAAATAAAAAGCAACCCCCACACCCGCCAATGCCTTGCTTGGAAACTCACATCCCAGTTGATTCGGATTCACCACAGCTTCAGCTTGAGGTGTTTGCTTCGTAGTCAAATGGTGGTCGGTAATAATGACCTGCATACCCAGTAAATGCGCTTGATCAACTCCTGCATGACTGGAAATTCCATTATCTACAGTGACCAATAAATCGGGTTGAAATTTTTTAAAAGCTAAATCGGCAATCTTAGGGGTGAGACCATAACCATATTTAAAACGATCAGGCACTAAATATTGAACATTTGCTCCCATTTCATTTAAAGCCAATATCATCAGTGCTGTACTGGTCGCACCATCGGCATCATAATCCCCCACAATGACGATTTTTTTCTGTTCATCTATGGCTTGGTCAATGATCTGAATCGCCTGCTCCAAACCTTTCATTTTGGGTGCAAGTAAATATTTCAGTTTTAAATCAAGTTCTTGTTCTGACTGCACTCCACGTCTTGCCAAAAGTTCAGCAATAAACGGTGATACGCCCTGAAAATGATCAGGGCGTGTCAACAGTGGTCGTTGTTTAATTTGTATTTTTTGCATTTATGGCATCAAACGTTGTAATTTCCAAAATCCCTCAACCTTTTCATAAGTTAAACGATCATGTAAACGATTTGGACGACCTTGCCAAAACTCATAATAGTCGGGTTGCAAACGATAGCCTCCCCAAAACTCAGGTTTTACCAGTTGGTCTTTCTCCGCAACTTGATCATACAGTGCTTGAAAGCGTTGTTGAAGTTGTTCACGATTCGCAATCACCCCACTTTGAGGTGTACTGATATGCGCTGCAATTTGGCTATCGCGTGGACGCTTGTGATAATAATCAGTAGACTCTTGCTCAGATATTTTCTCGACTTGACCACTAACACGGACTTGGCGCTCCAACTCAGGCCAGTAAAAGAGAAGTTCTGCAAAAGGATTTTCAGCTAAATCCAAACCTTTTTGACTGTCATAGTTGGTATAAAAGTCATAACCAGCTTCGGTTGCACCACGCAATAACACTGTCCTCACATGCGGGCGACCTTGTGCATTTGCAGTCGCTAAGGACATTGCATAAGGTTCATGAAGTTTGGCTTCTAGAGCCAAATTAAACCAATTGAGAAACTGTTCGTGTGGATGGGCATCCACCTGTTCCTCATGCAGTTCACCTTTCTGATAGGTTAAACGAAGCTCGCTTAAATCTTTAATCACATCACTCATGAACCCAAACCTTCTACAGATTAGATACTATTTTTAGGCAGCATTTTTGCGTACAGCATCTGCTAAATGATTTGCTAAATCAGTGACTTCTTGCAAATCATCACCTTCTACCATAACACGGATAATCGGTTCAGTCCCAGATTTACGAATTAAAATTCGACCACGCCCTTTGAGTAATGTTTCTGCTTTATCAAATTCAGCAACCAAGGCAGGCACTGCATATGGGTCAAACATTTGTTCAAGGCGTACATTGACCAACACATTGGGCAAAGTTTTAAACTCGGCGACCAATTCATCCAAAGCTTTATTTTGCTCAACCAACACCGTCAATACTTGCAGTGCCGCGATAATGGCATCACCTGTTGTGCTCTTGTCTAAAGTCAAAATATGACCTGATGGCTCACCGCCAATGACCCAGTTGTTTTCTTCTAGATTTTGTAAAACATAGCGGTCACCCACTTTAGCACGTACAAAAGGTACTTTTGCCTTTTCCAATGCCAATTCCAAAGCCATGTTACTCATCACTGTACCCACTACACCTGCTGGTTTCTGTGAAGACTGTGTGGCTAAGATATAAAGAATATGGTCACCATCTACCAGCTTTCCATGACGATCAACCAATACAACACGGTCAGCATCGCCATCAAAAGCAATGCCTAAATCTGCTTGATGCTCCACAACAGCTTTTTGTAAGTTTTCAGGATGTGTTGACCCACAATCTTTATTGATATTTAAACCATCAGGATCATTATAAAGTGCAATCACTTTGGCACCCAATTCACGGAACACCGCAGGACCCACGCTATAAGCTGCACCATTGGCGCAATCCACAACAATTTTTAAATGGCGTAAATTGAAATGATACGGGAACGTCGATTTGCAAAATTCAATATATCGCCCATTGGCATCTTTAACACGTACACTTTTACCCAAGTTAGCGGTGTCTTCAATGACTATATCTTTTTCTAATTCACGGTTAATCGCTTCTTGAATCGTATCAGGTAGTTTCTTGCCTTCATCTGAGAAAAATTTAATGCCATTATCAAAATAAGGATTGTGTGATGCAGAAATGACGATCCCTAAATTGGCATGCAATGCACGTGTTAAATGGGCAATCGCTGGGGTAGGTAACGGTCCTAACAAGTGCACATAAACACCTGCTGCATTTAAGCCTGCCTGTAATGCTGCTTCAAGAATATAACCAGATAAACGTGTATCTTTACCTAAAACCACAATAGGTTTTGTTTTTGGGCTAATTTGCTTTAATACTTTACCCGCGGCAAACCCCAATTTAAGTGCAAATTCAGGGGTAATTGGGAGTTCACCAAATTTTCCACGAATCCCGTCTGTACCGAAATAACTCATTTTTTACCCACTTATTATGCGTTGTATAACAATCAATTTTTCACGTTTATACTTTACACCAAAATAAAAAAGCCGTCATAAACTGACGGCTTTTTTCAATCAAAATATTACAAAAGATTAACCCACTCGATAGTTCGGTGCTTCTTTAGTAATCGTGACATCATGCACATGCGACTCTTGCATACCTGCTGCAGTAATTTTCACAAATTTTGCATTTTGGCGAAGATCTTCAATGGTTGCGGAACCTGTATAGCCCATTGATGAACGTAAACCGCCCATCATTTGATGTACGATGTTACCCATTGGTCCTTTGTAAGGTACACGACCTTCAATACCTTCAGGAACTAACTTTTCAGCACCTGCTTTAGAGTCTTGGAAATAACGGTCTGCAGAACCTGTTGCACCTGCCATTGCACCCAAAGACCCCATACCACGGTAAGCTTTGTAGTAACGACCTTGGAAGAATTCAACTTCACCAGGTGCTTCTTCAGTACCTGCCATGAGTGAACCCACCATAATGGTACTTGCACCAGCACCAATCGCTTTTGCCATATCGCCAGAGAAGCGGATACCACCATCAGCAATTAACGGAATTTGATCTTTCAGTGCATTTGCAACACTATCAATTGCTGAAATTTGCGGCATACCAATACCCGCAACAATACGTGTTGTACAGATTGAACCAGGACCAATCCCGACTTTTACAGCATCTGCACCCGCGTCAAGCAATGCCAATGCCGCATCACCTGTTGCGATATTTCCGCCAATGACTTGAACTTGTGGGAAATTGGCTTTGACCCAACGTACACGCTCAATCACGCCTGCAGAGTGACCATGCGCAGTATCTACCACAATCGCATCGACACCTGCCTCTACTAAAGCTTCAACACGGCTTGGCGTTTCTGCACCAGTACCCACCGCAGCACCAACACGTAAACGACCTAATTCGTCTTTACAGCTATTTGGATAAGATTCTGCTTTGCGGAAATCAGTGACAGTAATCAAACCTTTTAAGGCATGGTTATCATCCACCACCAACACTTTTTCAATGCGATGTTGTTGTAACAATGCTTGAATATTTTCTTTAGACTCATTTTCACGAACAGTCACAAGACGATCTTGCCCGGTCATGATGTTACTTACAGGTTGCTCTAAATTGGTCACAAAACGAGTATCTCGTCCTGTCACAATTCCAACAACCTTGCCGTCTTTAACAACAGGAACACCACTGATATTGTTGGCTTGAGTAATCGCAATCAAGTCACGTATCGTCGTTTCAGGAGTCACGGTGATAGGATCTTTCACCATGCCTGCTTCAAATTTTTTCACACGGCGAACTTCTGCAGCTTGCGCAGAAATATCCATGTTTTTATGTAAAATACCGATACCACCATTTTGCGCCATTGCAATCGCCATACGTGACTCAGTCACTGTATCCATTGCTGCTGAAACCATAGGTATGTTCAGTTGAATGCCGCGTGTGAGGCGTGTCTTTAGAGAGACATCTTTTGGGAGGATAGTAGAATAGGCAGGGAGTAATAAGACATCATCGAAGGTTAACGCTTCTTGAACGATGGTCAACATAACAGTCTCGCTGGTAATTTCCGTGAGCTATTATATACAAATTTCCGTTCAATTTTCATTTTTTATTGTGCGGATTTATCTTATTCTCGATCACCCTTTATTTTTCAGTATCTTATTGAAATAAAAATGGGCTTTGAATATAAAATTATAGTAGATTTAACACCACAGCAAACTGTCAGCTGACAGTCTCTGCTTTTTAAACAACTCTAGGCTACTGTCAAAAAACGACTCAATATATGATTAGAGCTTGTATCTCTTGTAAAAAAAATCTTCTCATATCCTAAACTTCCCCATTGCAGCATTAGCACACCTGATCAAAATCTTCATCATTACTGGGTGTCATGACATCAATATCAATCAAAGGAATTAAATTATGTGCCTGCCTTGCTTTGGCACATTGTGCATCCCCAGCTTGCACCTCTTTACAAGATGAACTGCGTTGTTCATACATGGTACAACTGACCTGCTGTCCAACAACACCATCCAATGCAATACAACGGGGTTGTTTTTGATTGGTCCCTTGCATACATGAATATACTGCAGTTAACGGTTCTACATAATCTGAAGGCATTGCTTCTCCCTCCGCCCAATAAAATGAGACTCGGAAAAAGGCGCAACACGCCCCACAGTTTAAGCATGCATCCTGTGCTGAGATTTGTGACAACATTTTTTTAAGATTCTCGTTATCAGTTTAAGATTTTGGCAAGAAAATCCTAAAAAAAGTCGTATCCAAACACAATAGATTTTTTGAGTTTTTTTATTGAGGACAGGTAAACACGGTCTCATCCATCAAATCAACACCGCACTGTAAATTTTCAATCCAATCTAAAAATTGATTGATCATTTCCTTTCCAATAAAAGGTTTGCCATGCTGAGGCACGATCATCTCAATATCCATCTGACGCACCATTTTCACCCATAAGCGAATGATTCTGTTGGTACACATATACCGTTGATGAAAACCACGCATACTTGGAATATGACTATTAAAATCATCTATCGGTGTAGATGCATCATCAACAATAGATGCCCCCATATCCCCAGAAAATAAAATTTTAGAGATGGGGTCGTAAAACTGAAAATTCCCTACTGAATGTAAGAAATGTGCAGGAACGACAATAATTCGAGTTTCACCCAAAGGAATTGAACCCCCTTGATCAGGTAACTCAATCAAACGCTCTAGCCAACCGCCTTTCATACGGTCACTCATAAAAGCGGAATTTAAGTGAGGTAAAAAGCGCGCCCACAACTTAGAAGCGACCACTTTAGCATCGGTATACACTAACCAACGTGGCATTGAGGTAATAATGTCAGGGTCTTGATGAGATGCCATCACATAGTCTAGGTTTTGCAAACGTGTGTATTTATTTAATTCCATAGTTAAAGGTACATAAGTTAAATCACCACCTGGATCCAAAACTGCTGCACGTTCATTATTGAGAATCAAAAATTGATTGGCTTGTACACCTTCGCCTTTCACCAAACTGGTAAAACTAATACATTTATGTGTGCCATTATCAAACAAAACTTGCGATGTGGTGCGATCTAAAGCCATACCCAGAACCCCAAAACCTTTTTTAAAATAAATCTTTATTTATCCCATACAACATATAAGGTTTTCTTCAAAGTTACAATAAATATACAACCTAAGTTTTATGATTATTTGTGTGATTATTCTCAAAATAATAAAAAACCCAACACTAGGTTGAGTTTTTTATCTTGAAAAGGTGCTGATCCAATCACAGCTTAAAGCTGCATCGAAAAAACAGCCTTAAAAAAAGTAATGTTGTACCAATGCGGCAACACCAATGATAAAGAATATCGCTGCGCCAATTTTATGAATTAAAGAAATTGGTAATTTATCTGCCAACTTATTACCAATAAATACAGCAGGTGCATTGACCAACATAATGCCCAGTGTAGTCCCTAGAGTGACCCATCCGATACTGTCAAAACGTGCAGCAAGTGCTACGGTCGCAATTTGAGTTTTATCACCGATTTCAGCCAGGAAGAACAACACAAATGTTGCACCAAAGACCCCATATTTCTGCCATTTATTTATGCTTTCAGATTCATCATCCAGTTCGTCTGGAATCAGCATCCAACCCGCCATGGCGATAAAGCCAAGTGAAACGATCCATAACAGAACAGTTGGACTGAGTACCGTGGTAATCCATTGCCCCAGCACAGCTGACACGCCATGATTGACCAATGTCGCAATCAGAATCGCGAATAAAATCGGAATAGGTTTACGGAAACGTGCAGCAAGAAGTAATGCGAGTAGTTGCGTTTTATCGCCCATTTCGGATAAAGCAACAACCACCAAAGAGATGAGGAAGGCATTTAACATGTCAAAGTCTCTGGCTAGCAATATTTACCGATGACTTACCCCTCCTGCTAGCCAATATGAATAGTCACCTATCCAACGCGGAGTGATAAATCAAAGGTCTTGCCAACAAAAGATAGCTGAGTACATGCCTTCAGCTAAATTGGTTCTTTGCTATGATGACCATACTCTGTTGAGTAATTATGTTGATCATCACCCATTTATTATCGTATTGATAACAAACAGCGGCTACTCCCCAATGAAGTACAACTATTCTACAATGCTTTTCAGTTTATTTTCAATTTTTACTATTCAATATCTTAAACACCAATCAAAGCAAAAGATTTGATCGGCTTAAATATAAAAAAACCCCGCATAAAGCGAGGTTTCCTCATCTTTAAAACTTAAAGCAAGATGTTACGAATGTCCGATAACAACTTGGTTAATTTATTGGTAAATCGAGCCGCATCCGCACCATTAATCACACGATGGTCATAAGACAATGACAGTGGCAACATCAATTTCGGATCAAAACCTGAACCATTCCAAACTGGCTGCATGGTGGCAGGTGAAATTCCCAAGATTGCAACTTGTGGCCAGTTCACCAAAGGTGTAAATGCTGTACCACCAATTGAACCTAAGCTGGTAATTGTAAAGTTGGCACCTTGCAAATCTTTCGGAGAAAGTTTCTTATCACGTGCTTTTTTACTCAACTCACCCAATTCAATCGCAATTTGCTTAATTGATTTTTGGTCAGGATTGCGCAATACAGGAACAGTTAATCCATCTGGTGTCGCCACTGCGATTCCCATATGAATTTCCTTACGTAACACCACTGACTTTTGATCGTCAGCAAGATGACCTGCAAAATAAGGTTCTTCTTTCAACAAGAACGCTACAGCTTTCGCAATAAAAGCAAGAATGGTTAAGCTTATACCGTCTTGCTTAAACTTACCTTTGAGTTCACCACGCCAAGCTTCAAGCTCAGTAATATCCGCCAAATCAAATTGTGTCACTTGCGGAATAAAATTGTTCAGTGACAACTGCGGTACAGACACTTGCTGTAAACGTGTCATTGGCGCAATTTCACTACCACCAAATGCGCTGAAGTCTGGTAAAGCAGGTAAACCTGAAGCAACCTGAGCAACTGTAGTTTGTGGCGCTGCTTGTGGTGCAGTCAGTTTCGCTTTAACAAAAGCAAAAACATCGGCTTTCATCACACGTGCATGTGGACCAGAAGCTTGAACTTGAGAAAGTATAACGCCCAATTCACGTGCAAGTTTACGCACAGCTGGACCCGCATAGACTTTAGCATTTTCAGCTTGCTGTGCTTTTGATAATTTCTCACATGAGTCTACAGCAGTAAGCGTCTCAACTTTTGCAGATGCAGTGGTCGGTGCTTGAGCTGCGACTGGTGCTGTTTCTTGCGATGATTGAGTTGCAGGTTTCGCTTGAGGAGCTGGTGTTGCTTGACCTTCTGCTTCAATGGTCACCAAAGCGGTACCTTGAGTCACAGACTGATTCAATTCCACATGAATGGCACTGACCACACCTGCAACTGTACTTGGTACTTCTACAGATGCTTTATCAGATTCTGCAACACAAAGACTCTGATCTTTTTCAACACGGTCACCCACATTGACTAAAATTTCAGAAATAGTCGCTTTGTCCACGCCCAAATCTGGCACAGTGACCTCAACTTTACCTGATTGAGTCACAGCGGACTGTTCTTGTGCAGCAGCTTGAGGTACTGGCGTTGTTTGCTGTGGCGCTATCTCAACGGACGATGCTGTTGATGCTGCTGCACCACCTTCAGTTTTCACTGTAATGAGTACTACACCCTCTTTAACACTGTCACCTTCTTTCACCACAACACTTTCAACTGTACCTGCGACTGTACTTGGAACTTCAACTGTGGCTTTATCTGATTCGACAACAACAATGCTATCGTCCACAGCAATTTCATCACCAACTTTTACTAACACTTCGCCTACTAAAGCTTTTTCCACACCAATATCTGGAACTTTCACTTCAACTGTTTGTGATGTCGTATTTGTAGATGCTGAATTTGCCACAGGCGCCGCAGACTCTGTTTTAACTTCTACAACAGCTTCTGCTTTTGCTGGCTCTTGAGCAGGTGCTTCAGCGGCTTCTGTCACAGTTGCATCAGCAGATTCAACTTCAATCAATACTGCACCTTCTGAAACTTCATCACCTTCAGCAACCGCAATACGTTTTACTACACCTGCTGAAGTGCTAGGCACTTCAACAGAGGCTTTATCAGATTCCAGCAAAACGATACTGTCATCTACAGCGATCGTATCGCCGACCTTGACGAGGATTTCGGCAACCGTTGCCTTATCTACACCAATATCAGGAGTTGTAATTTGCATCATTATTTCTCCTCAGTAGATTCAGTATAAGCTGCAACTTCTTGCACAGATGGATGTGCTTGAGGTAACCATGCAACTGGACGGTCAACATCAAGTTCAAACGAAGAAATCGCATCTTTCACTAAACGTGCGTCCACTTCACCTTCATCGGCAAGTTTTTTCAATGTTGCAACCACGATATGAGCAGCATCTACACCGAAATAGCTACGCAAGTTGCCACGTGTATCTGAACGACCATAACCATCTGTACCTAAAGTTACATATGGACGGCTATCTGGAAGGTAAGCTCGGATCTGTTCGCTATATGCGCGCATATGATCTGTTGCTGAAACGACAATACCATCGGTATCACGTAACTGCTGAGACACCCAAGATTCTTTACCATCTTCAAGTGGGTGCAAGCGATTGTATTCTTCAACAGCCATACCATCACGTGCTAACTCATTGAAGCTTGTTACGCTCCACACATTAGAATGAATTTGGTATTCATCACGTAAAATTTGTGCCGCTTTGATGACTTCACGTAGAATTACACCTGAACCCAACAACTGAACTGTGGCTTTTTCATCTTGGTTGAATAGATACATACCACGCTTGATGCCTTCTTCAGCACCTTCAGGCAATGCAGGTTGATCATAGTTTTCATTCATGAGCGTCAAGTAGTAGAACACACGTTCTTGATTGACATACATGCGTTGTAAACCATCATGCACAATCACAGCCAACTCATAACCAAAGCAAGGATCATAAGCCACGCAGTTTGGAATAGTTGCTGCCAAGATATGTGAATGACCATCTTGGTGTTGTAAGCCTTCACCATTCAAAGTTGTACGACCTGCTGTTGCACCACACAAGAAACCTTGTGCTTGAGAGTCACCTGCAGCCCATGCAATATCACCAATACGTTGGAAACCAAACATAGAGTAGTACATATACATTGGAATCATTGGCAAGTTATTGGTGGAATAACTGGTACCCAATGCTGACCAAGCACTCATCGCACCTGCTTCATTGATCCCTTCTTGTAACATGTGACCATCTTTTGCTTCACGATAGTTCATGAGCTGTTCTTGGTCTTCAGGCGTATAGTTTTGTCCATGTGCAGCGTAGATACCCAACTGACGGAACATCCCTTCTAAACCGAAAGTACGAGCTTCATCAGGTACAATTGGAACAACACGGTCTTTAATGGCTTTTTCTTTTAACAATGCTGCAATCAAGCGCACCATCACCATCGTCGTAGATTGTTCTTTACCACCACTGCCTTTCAATACACCATCAAATACTGAAAGTTCAGGAATCGCCAAAGCTTCGCTTTCTTTACGACGTGCAGGTAGATAACCACCTAAAGCTTCACGACGAGCTTTCATATATTTCAATTCAGGCGAGTTTTCACCAGGACGATAGAATGGTAACTCTTCAAGCTGTTCATCATTGAATGGCAAATTGAAGCGATCACGCACATATTTTAATGAATCAAGTTGCATTTTCTTGATTTGATGCGTTTTGTTGACTGCTTCGATTTCATCAGACAAACCATAACCTTTTACAGTTTTCGCCAAGATCACTGTAGGTTGACCGTTACTGGTCATTGCTGCTGCATAAGCCGCATAAACTTTATATGGGTCATGACCACCACGATTTAGATTATCAATATCTTCATCGCTCAAGCCTTTCACTAATTCCGCAGCTTCAGGATATCTGCCAAAGAATTTTTCGCGAGTATACGCACCGCCTTTTACTTGGTAACGTTGATATTCGCCATCTAAAGTTTCATCCATTAATGCTTTTAAAGCACCAGAAGTATCTTTATCAAGTAGAGGGTCCCAATGGCGTCCCCAAACCACTTTAATCACACGCCAGCCAGCGCCACGGAATAACGATTCAAGCTCTTGAATAATTTTACCATTACCACGAACAGGACCATCTAAGCGTTGTAAGTTACAGTTAACCACCCAGATTAAGTTATCGAGTTTTTCACGACCTGCCAGCGAAATCGCACCCAAGCTTTCTGGCTCATCCATTTCACCATCGCCAAGATAAGCCCAAACCTTACGGTTTTCTTCCTTGATCAAACCACGATTCATTAAATATTTTTGAATGTGTGCTTGATAGATCGACATGATTGGACCAAGACCCATCGAAACCGTTGGGAACTGCCAATAATCAGGCATTAAATAGGGATGCGGATAGCTTGAAAGACCTTGACCACCCACTTCACGACGGAAGTTACTCAATTGATCTTCAGTTAAACGACCTTCTAAGAATGAACGCGCATAAATCCCAGGCGCACAGTGCCCTTGGTAATAAATCATATCGCCGCCAAAGCTATCACTATTGGCGCGGAAGAAATGGTTAAAACCAACATCATATAAAGTTGCAGATGAAGCGAAACTTGCCAAGTGACCACCTAAGTCATCACCTGTTTTATTGGCACGCAATACCATTGCCAAGGCATTCCAACGGATCAATGCACGAATGCGACGTTCCATATCTTGGTCGCCCGGCATTGCTGGAGACTCTTCTACAGGAATGGTATTTAAGTAAGGAGTATTTAGACGCTGAATGGGAACATGCTTTGAAATGGCTTGCTGATATAATTTTTCTAATAAAAACGCAGCACGTTCAGTCCCCATATGCTGGAGCACTGAATCAAAGGCATCTTGCCATTCTTGTGTTTCCTGAGCGTCGCTATCACCGTAATACGCCATTTTCCACTTACTCCTTGAATAATTTTCTATATATTATATGTATCATGTTTTAGCCCTGTTAAGTTATCGTTACAGACGAATGCAGATTGTAGGTATTATTTAGGAACTAAATAGTTGTTGACTAAATGACACTTAAAATAACAAAAAACCGCCAATAATGGCGGTTTTTTATACAATATAAATTCAATTTAATGCTAGTCTGAATACAGGATTTAATTCAACGCGACACTGAATATCATCCTCAATATCCAACATAGACACTCAATGAATTACGTGATTGTTTTATGGCAACATCGCTAAGTAAGAAGAAGGGTTCTTGCGTTGACCATCTTTTACAACTTCATAATGTAAATGTGGACCTGTGCAACGACCTGTACAGCCTACATTGGCAATATGCTCACCTGCTTTGACTTGATCACCTACACGCGCAATCAGACGTGAGGCATGTGCATAACGTGTGATATAGCCATTGCCATGGTTGATTTCAACATATTGACCATAGCCTGTACCCCAACCTGATTTGGTTACAATACCAGGACCTGTAGCATAGATTGGTGTACCACTTGGTGCAGAAAGGTCTAAACCTGAATGATGTTCAGCGCGACCACCCATGGTACGACCACCAAAATCAGAACTCACACGCTTCATGTCTGGAAGAGGATGCGTGACTAACCATGAATATGGAGAACTTGCTGAATAACGAGAAGTAGAATTTGAGCTAGAACCGTATTTTTTAGCAATGCTTGCGTTGTTTAACTCGATTGGAGCATCTGAACTACGTAGCGTGACATTCATCTTTGCTGAAGCAGGAAGGTCTAAATCATCTGGATTGTAAGAACCTTGAGAAAGTGTCTTGGATAATTTTTCTAAACGATCTGGAGTTTGAATCAAGTCTGCAAATGTCGCAGTAGCAGCTGAAGCAGCTAGTGTAAAAGCTAATAAAATACGTCGCGTGTGCATAAAAACCTCTTTAACTGTTCTTAGTCAAGTTTCTTGTGTGATCTCATCCTTGATATCCGGTGAAACGAGCGCTTAAGATAGGACATAAATATGTAGGAACAATGTATGTCTGAACCCAAAAACGTCTTCCAACCAACAAGACAACACTTAAAAACAGGAAACTTATCGTTTCTTACAAAGCAAGTTGCTGAATGGCAAAAACTTACTAAATTAATTCAACCGCTACTTCCTCAACCTGAGAATTGGCGAGTTGTCTGTTATCAATACGGTATTTTGACGATTACCGGTGAAAATCAAGCCATGATTAGTCAACTCGGTTATCTTCAAAAGCAGTATATTTCTCAATTATCACAAATCAATGAACTACGTGATTTACAAAAACTACAAGTCCGATTACATATTGAAAATACCAATACTGAAACGTCCTTACAACCCCATAAAACGGTAAGCTCGATGCAACCCGCAACATCCGAAATGTTACAAAATGCCGCTAGTTTTGTGAACGACCCTAAGCTTAGCCAAGCTCTACTACGTTTGGCAAGCAATAAAAAGTAAACAGAATAGATAAAATTAAGATTTGAAACTGTTTAAAATATGACTCAATTCACACTTATTAATGTTACACTATAACACAATCTAGAGAACACAATGACTTATGTCACATTGACGAAATGAATTGGACACAATTTCTCGTCATCAAATGTTACAATTTCATAGCTGCTTGGATCACTTTTCACATTGCGTAAAAGTTGATTATTTAGTGCATGACCCGATTTGTAACCATCAAATTTGGCAATAATTTGATGTCCAAGCAAATATAAATCACCAACAGCATCTAAAATTTTATGACGCACGAACTCGTCAGCAAAACGTAAACCTTCTTCATTGACGACGCCAGTATCATCTAAACCCACAGCATTATCCAAACTTGCCCCCAATGCTAGATTGTTGGCTTTTAAATAATCTAAATCCTTCATAAAGCCAAAGGTACGCGCACCACTAACTTCATATACAAATGTTTCAGTTGAAAAATCAATGGTTGCGGATTGATATTCTTTAGCAAAGGCTGGATGATCAAAGTCGATGGTAAAGTTGATTTGGAACCCATCATGAGGAGAAAAAATTGCACGCTTATCGTCTATCAGTGCTTCAACAGGTTTTAAAATTCGGATAAATTTCTTTGGTGCATCTTGTTCAACCAACTCACCTTGCATGAGTAAGTAAATAAATGGACCTGCACTTCCATCCATAATCGGAATTTCAGACGCTGAGACTTCGATAATCAGGTTATCAATCCCCAATCCCGCAATCGCACTGGTGACATGCTCAATCGTGCCCACCTTAGTTTCTTTACTGACCAAGTTTGAACACATAAATGCTTCTTGGATCAGCATGGCATCCGCAGGGATATCGACAGGTGGATTTAAATCGATGCGTCGAAATACAATACCCCCATCCGCCACATGAGGCAAAAAGTTAATCATGACTTTTTGTCCACTATGTAGTCCGATGCCACTCGCTTTAACGACTCGCTTCAGGGTACGTTGTTTCAACATGCTAATTCGGTCTTCGTTCTCAAATCCGCTATACGTTAGCACATTTAGCCATTGATAAAAAACAAAAAAGGTAATGAATCTCACTACCTTTTTCGACAATATTAAATATTATTAATATTTATCAATTATTTACGCTGTTGGTTTTTCAAATAATCTTGAATACTCATTGGCGTAGAACGACCATTTGAACTCGGCGCCGTCACAGGTGCACCCTCTTCCTGACGCTGTTTATTGATCGCAGGAATATCATCTTCATCTACAGCATGATGTTGTGCTTGTTGTAAATGAGCTTGAGCAGCACTATTTACATGTGTTCTACGTTTCGCTTCAGTCGCATCACTTGCGTTACGCGTCAAACCTGTAGCTATCACTGTCACACGAATTTCATCACGCGCATCGGGATCAAACACAGTACCAAAGAACACTTCACCTTCTTCAAGGTCAACGATCTGGTTGACAACATCCGTGATCACTTCTGTTTCACGTAATGTCACATCTGCACCGCCAGTGATATTGATCAACACACCTTTAGCGTTCATGATGTTAACGTTATCAAGCAATGGGCTACGAATCGCCAAACGTGCAGCTTCTTCAGCACGATCTGGACCACTGCTTTTGCCTTCACCCATCATGGCATAACCGCGGGTACTCATTGCAGTTTTTAAGTCAGCAAAGTCAAGGTTAATATGACCTGGACGTACCACTAAATCAAAAATACTACGAACCGCATTCAACAATACGTCATCGGCTTTACGGTAAGCATCTTGCATAGAGATGTCACCATATACACTGAGCAGACGTTGGTTCGGAATAATAATTAAAGAATCAACATGCTGTTCTAATGCTTCGATGCCTTTTTCAGCTGAACGCTGGCGACGACGACCTTCAAAATTGAATGGCGTAGTCACAACACCTACAGTTAAAATTCCCATTTCCTGAGCAATTTCAGCAACAACTGGTGCAGCGCCTGTGCCCGTACCACCACCCATACCGGCAGTGACAAACACCATATCTGCACCTTCAAGGTGCTGACGAATTTGCTCGCGGCTTTCTTCAGCAGCAATTTGACCTACATCTGGATTCGCACCCGCACCTAGACCTCGCGTACTTTGCTCCCCAAGTTGCATTTTAAAAGGTGCATTCATACGATCTAGGGCTTGTTTATCTGTATTTGCACAGACAAATTTCACCCCTTTAATGTCAGATTGCACCATGTGTTGTACAGCATTACCACCGCCGCCGCCAACACCAAACACAGTAAAACGGGCTTGACCGTTGTTATCGGTTTGTCCATCGTCTAAAAATTCAAATGAGGCCATGACCTTTAGATTTCCTAATATAATGTGGCAGTCACTTAAGCCCGTATACTGCCTTGATCTTCAATAATAAAAATTGTTTTTAGGATGCTGTTCATTACAGAGCTTGTCAAGTATTGGATAGAACACTTACAACTTCCTAACAATATTCCCAAAAAAAATACACCTAAAAAATACCTTTTAATTTGTTATTCAAGGCATTCCAACCATTCACAATTCGGTCAAAGAATGGTCTTCCCCCTTGAACTTCAGGCTCCTCAATCGCCTCTTGCATGTCACTTTGACTAAATAAAAGTAAGCCTGCCGCTGTAGCATACATTGAACGACGTAATGAAGGTAAGTTCTGATCGTCAGTGACCACTTGTAAAGGTGGATTGCCTAGATGTGCAGAAACGCCCAACATACGACGCGCCAAAGTCACCATGCCTTCAATTTGACAAACATCACCTGTCAGTACAACACCATGATACAAGCTTTGCAAGGCACCACGCTGCTCTAGTTCGTAGCGCACTTTAGTTAAAATATCTTCATAACGTGCAATAATGATTTCAGCAAGTTCTATGCGACTGATGGTTTGCGGACCATCAATTGCCTCAAACTGAATCATGTGATCAGGTTTGACCTGATGGATATCGACACAGCCATGAAGCAACTTAATCCGTTCAGCTTCTTCAGTGGTGGTCTGCAACACTGTCGCAATATCACGTGTGACATTTTCACCACCACATTGAATGGTGCTGGCTAGAGCCAAATGACCTTCTATATAAACAGCGATATTGGTGGTACCTGCACCAATATCGAGTAGGCAAACACCATATTCTTTTTCATCTTTCAGCAAACTGCCTTCAGCAGTTGCCAAACACGAAACCACCATTTTCTCAACAGAAATATTGGCACCTTTCATAGCGCGATCTAAGTTCTGCATGGTACTGATCGGCATCATCATCAATTGATAATGTGCAGTCATACTATTGGCAGATAAGTTAATCGGATTTTGTACCCATTCAGTTGAGTCATCCAACTCAAATCCTAAAGGTACAGCACTCGCCAAATAGTGATCAGCTGCCATATGACTGGCTTTTGCCAACTCTAGAGCACGTACCACCTCAGTTGTGGTAATCGTACGTTCTGCGTTTGAAATCGGGGTACGTCCAATTGCATAATGGCTTTGTAATTCAGTACTTGGAATCGACACCCATGCTGAATGTATACGACATTCAGCCATATCTTCAGCTTCTTGAACGGCTTGTTTAATTGCATTTGTGACTTTATCAAGGCTCACAATTTTGCCTTTATTCATTCCTTTATTACGTGCGCTTGCCATGCCAATAACCTGAATATTATCAGGGGCATGTACTTTACCAATCAGTACTGAAACTTTATGTGTCCCAATGTCAATTGCAACAACTGAGGGAACAGCTTCATTCATCGCTTTGCTACCATTATCTTCATTGTTTATGTTTGGCTCTACGCCTCTTTTTCAAGCCACATATTATGGCTGTGCAACCATCCCACCTGCAACGCCTATGTCATTACTGGTTACAACAAACTGACCGTTGGTAATTTTGGGTGAAACTGAATTTTTCCACTGAATTGCCAGACCATTTCGGTAACGCAAATCAATTGCAGAAATATTCGACCACACGGGTTTTAAGTCTGTTTGTGCCAAGTGACTGAGACGTTGTAGCTTACTCATCGTTTGATCTTGGTCGACAATCACACGTAGACCTGAATCAAACTGCATAAACCAAGTCATCCGTTCAGTGAGATAAAGCTCTTTTAAACGTAAATTGACTGGGTGAAATAATTGGTTAATTTCATTATAGCGACGCATCATGACTTTGGATTGGCTGAGTGGTCCATGGAGCAATGGCAAATTGGAATGATTGGTCACCACTGCTTCACTGTAGACATCTCCAGCATCACTGAGTAATCGCCCTGTTCCCCAACGTGCGATTGCATGACGCGGCATAACGCGCACTCGAATACCATTTGGCCATGCGCGTGATACCACAACACGGTCTACCCATGATACTTCCAGTGCTTTATCTCGAATTTGCTCCAAATCCGAAGTGAAATAATTATCTTTCACAACAGGTTTTAGGTGTTGTGTAATCGCTTGCGATTCGACCGATGAACTCGTCCCCACCACTTCAAGTGTTGCAACTCGCGCATCGGTGATCACTTTGTAAAGACCATAGATTCCTGCAAATAATACAGCTATAGCAACAACCATAAGCAACCAGCTACCCACGTTCAGAAGCTTATCCTGACGTGTCGGTGGCTTATCGTGTATTGATGTAATCGCCGCACGTTTGCGACGCATCGAAGCAGGAAGTTGAGCCATAAATTAGTGAGCTTGTTCCGTGAGTGTTTGCGCTAAGATCGCAACACACAATTCATCAAAACTATAACCAACTGCTTTTGCAGCTTTAGGTACAAGAGAGTGGCTGGTCATCCCCGGAACAGTATTCACCTCTAATAACCAAAAATTACCCTGCTCATCCAACATCGCATCAATACGCCCCCATCCGCTAGCACCTACAGCTTGGAAAGCACGCAAACAGAGCGCTTGAAGATTCTTTTCTTCAGCTTCGCTTAAACCACATGGAATACCATATTCCACGTCATTACGATTGTATTTGGCTTCGTAATCATAGAATGCTACATCTGCTGGAGGTTGTAAACGAATCACTGGTAATGGCAAACCATTCAGAAAGGAAATGGTATATTCACGCCCTGTAATCCATTTTTCAGCCATCACGACTGCGTCATGTACAGTGGCTTTTTCAATTGCGGCAATAAGGTCTTCTGCTTTTTCAACCTTACTCATTCCCACGCTTGAACCTTCGTGAACGGGCTTAATGATCAAAGGTAATCCAAGACTCTCAATCACTTCATTAAGATCAGAATCCTTTGAAATAATACGATAAGGTGCGGTCGGCAAGTCTGAACCTTGCCAGATCTGTTTGGTTTTGACTTTATCCATACCAATCGCAGAACCTTGTACGCCTGTCCCTGTATAAGGTACATTCATCCATTCCAAGGCACCTTGGATTTGACCATCTTCACCACCGCGACCATGCAATACAATAAATGCACGATCATAGTCCACAAGTTCCGTCACACTACGCTCTTGCGGGTCGAAAGCCTCTGCATTCACACCTGAACGTAATAATGCTTCTAAAACAGCTTTACCACTATCTAATGACACCTCACGCTCAGCAGATTTACCACCAAGCAACACCGCTACTTTGCCGAATTTAGAAGCATTTGACACGTTTAAATCCTTAAACTTATAAGTTAGTCAATTTCAATTTTTAAGGCTTTATTCAAATCCAAATTTAAACAAAGCCAAATCAATTATTTTAAATACAGTTGGTTTTGAGCCAATTCTACAGAAATTGCTCCCACGTTACCTGCACCTTGTGTTAATAACAAGTCATTCGCTTGTAACACTTTTTGTATCACGTTCTGCAAATTACCTTCTACAGGGTCAATTAAAATCGGTTCAACTTCACCACGCAAACGAATACTACGTGCCAAAGAGCGACTATCTGCCCCAACAATTGGCTTCTCACCTGCAGGATATACTTCTAATAATAACAATTGGTCGACTTGTGACAACACATCGACAAAATCATCAAAACAATCACGGGTACGACTAAAACGATGCGGTTGGAACATCATGACTAAACGACGATCTGGATGACTCGCTCGAGCGGCTTTAATCGTTGCCTCTACTTCTTTTGGATGATGACCATAATCATCTACCAGTTTCACGGTGCCTTCATCGAGTGGATATTCGCCTTGAACTTGAAAACGGCGCCCTACCCCACTGAAGCTTTCTAATGCGCGTGCAATCGCCGCATCTGATACACCTTCATCAGTGGCAATACCAATCGCAGCCAATGCATTGAGAATATTGTGTAAACCAGGAAGGTTAATTGTTAGTCGTAAAGGTTCACGTCCTTTACGCAATACGGTGAAGCTTGACTGCATACCCGTTTGGTCAATGTCAATCGCACGGATATCATTATCTTCATTGAAACCATAGGTCACCACAGGGCGACCAATCCGTGGCATGATTTCACGAATATTGGCATCATCGCCACACACCACAGCCAAACCATAGAACGGCATTTTTTGTAAGAACTTCACGAAAGTATCTTTCAATACATCAAAACTACCGCCATAAGTGTCCATATGGTCTGCATCGATATTGGTGACAATCGCAGCCATTGGTTCTAAATGAAGGAATGAAGCATCTGATTCATCGGCTTCAGCAACGATAAAACGACTTGCTCCCAATGCAGCATTCACGCCTGTGCGATTTAACAAACCACCAATCACATAGGTTGGGTCCATGTTTTCTTCTGCCAACATACAAGTAACCAAACTTGTCGTTGTAGTTTTACCATGTGTACCAGCAACAGCAATACCATGACGATAGCGCATTAACTCACCCAGCATTTCAGCACGACGTACCACAGGGATACGATTTTCAATTGCTGCTTTGACTTCTAGGTTTTCAGGATCAATTGCTGTGGATACCACCAGTACATTTGCACCTTTGATATTGTCTTCTGCATGCCCAATAAAAACTTTAATACCATTCTCTTCAAGCTGTACTGTCGTTTTGGATGCTTTAATGTCAGAACCAGAAACTTTATAACCTTGGTTTTTTAATACTTCTGCAATACCACACATACCTGCACCACCAATACCCACAAAATGGATATGCTTAATACGGCGCATTTCTGGAATTTTAATCAGGTTCTTTGCTTTATCAGCTGGGCTTGTTGGAGACATAATCAACTCTAACTTACAAATCTTGAATTAAACCAACCACACGTTGTGTCGCATCTGGTTGAGCTTGTTGACGGGCTTTAACTGCCATTTCCATCAATAACTGACGGTTCATCAACGGCGTGAGTAAATCTTTTAGGGAATCTGGTGTCATGGTACTTTGTGGACAAATTTTCGCAGCACCCGTTTTTTCCAAAAATTTGGCATTGGCAGTTTGGTGATCGTCCACGGCACTTGGCAATGGAACAAATATCGCCGCCACACCTGCTGTTGCTACCTCAGTCACTGTTAGCGCTCCTGCACGGCAGATAATTAAATCTGCATTGCTGTAAGCCTGTGCCATATCCTCGATAAATTGTTGAACCTCAACCTGCATATTATCGGGAGCATTGGCATATAACGCTTGGGTAGTATCTTGTTTATTTTGACCACATTGATGAAATATGTTTAATGGCACATTGAGCTGTTTCAAAGCTTCAGGCAAACATTCATTCAATGCCTGCGCTCCCAAAGAGCCACCGACAATTAAAATATGTAATGGTTCATGCGCATTTTCTCGTTCTTTATAACGAAAAGATGGATTGTAAATCCCCGTAATCTCTGCACGTACAGGATTTCCAGTCGTCACAATCTTCGCACTTTGGGGGAATGTATTTGGGAAAGCTTCACATACCGTTGTAGCAATTCGTGATAATTGGGTATTGGTAAACCCTGCAACAGCATTTTGTTCGTGGATCAGAATTGGAATCCCCAATAAGCGTGCAGCTAAACCGCCTGGACCTGCCACATAACCACCGAAACCGGCAACAGCATCAACTTTGAGCTGTTTCATATAACGCATCGCGCTTAAGGTTGCTTTTAAAATTTTAAAGGGCGCAGCCAGTTTACGTACAATTCCGTTCCCGCGTACACCTTGAATATCAATTTGATAAATTGGAATATCGTGTTGTTTTAAAAGTCGGTTTTCCATACCTGTTGGTGTTGCCAACCAAGACACTTGGCTGCCTTGTTGCTGCAATTCTTTTGCAACTGCCAGTGCAGGAAATACATGTCCGCCTGTACCCGCCGCCATCATCATGACGTGTTTCGGTGTGCTTTGCTGAGGTTTGGTCACGGTCTAATTCTTCAATGCAAAAATAAATGTTTAACGAATATTTTAAACAACCAATTGTAATCACAATCCGCTATGGGGAAAAGTTTATTTACTTTTTTTCACCAAGCCTTTCATTGTTTTTTTCTACTGTTTTGAAAGTTTAAACTACTTTTGTCATTAATCTGCTAAAAAAAGTAGAATTCAATGTTATTTTTTTTATTTTTGCATGATTTATCCAGTTCAACCCAAAAAAATAGAGTCTGTCTAGACTCTATTTTTTAGCATCATTTAAAAATAAATCGATCATCTCACTATAAAATGTCATTCCACTAAATATGATGTTTAAGCAGATTTACCCGCCTCCAGTACATCAAACAGATCATCTGCGATTGAAGTACCAAATTGAGTATCGATCTCACGGATACAGGTTGGGCTGGTCACATTGATCTCAGTAACATAATTACCAATCACATCCAAGCCAACAAAGACCAGACCTTTTGCTTTTAAAAATGGACCAACTTTTGCAGCAATGGCTTTATCATTTTCTGTTAATGGACGCGCTTCACCTAAACCGCCAGCAGCTAAATTTCCGCGTACTTCGCCATTTTGTGGAATACGCGCCAAACAATAAGGTACTGGTTCACCATTGATCATTAAAATGCGTTTATCGCCCTCTACAATTTCAGGAATGTAGCGTTGCGCCATAATCGGTTGTGTACCATTTTCAGTTAAAATTTCGATGGTTGAACCAATGTTTACCCCATCTTGGTATAAACGAAAAATCCCCATTCCCCCCATACCATCTAAAGGCTTAACGATCACATCACCATGTTCCTTTAAGAATTCACGAATTAAACGCTGTTGTGAGCTGACTAAGGTTGGTACTTGTAAATCAGGAAATTGTGTTGCGAAAAGTTTTTCATTGCAGTCACGTAAACTTTGTGGTTTGTTGATGATCCACGCACCTTCCCGTTCTGCCTGCTCTAAAATATACGTGGTATAAACAAAGTTCATGTCAAAAGGTGGGTCTTTACGCATCAACACCACATCATAAGCAGCGATAGACTCTTTGGTTTTTTCACCCAACTCATAATAATGACTGTAGTCTTCAAAAACTTTAAGGGGTGAAATCAAACCAAATGCTTTGCCTTGATCAATATATAAATCTTGTTGCAATGCATAACCCAATTCATGTCCACGACGTGATGCAGCCCACAGCATCGCCATAGTTGAGTCTTTTTTGAGGTTTACACTTTCGATGGGATCCATCACAACAAGTACACGCATTTTGATACTCTGATAAATTTTTGGATTGCATGCAGTATAGCGGAGATTATGCCGTTCTTTTTCGAAATTTCGCTAAACTATTGGCAATAATTGTGAATAAGACCATCAAAATGTTGCAAACTATCCTTGGTTTTGAAATAGATGAAGAATATCATTATGTTGCTTTGCTTTCTTGTGGGCACCGCCACATATGCGCCGAGTTAAGAGTTAAAGCATTGGAAAACATTAATAAATTTGTGATGATGGTGTGGCAGATATTAACCTCTTACTGTGAATATTTACCAACAACCATCATTAAGTCACAATCATGAATGTATTTGAACAATTAATGCAAGCCCTTCCTACTCATTTTTCCGAACTCGCTTACCAACATGAAGCATTTCAACGCATTAGAAAAATCAAAAGCCCTGAAGAACTTTTTCAAATTATCATGTTGTATTGTGTACACGATTTATCATTGAAAAGCTGTGCAGGCGTGTTTGCTCAAACATATGGTCGTCTGTCCGATGATGCGATTAAAGAACGATTATGTAAGAGCATAAACTGGATTAAATCACTCATAATTCATATGTTTAAAATCACACACCGACAAAGTGACGACAGCTTACGTTTTGTAATCGTTGATAGTACAAGCATCCAAGAACGCGGTGCAGATGGAGCGACATATCGCTTACATACAGCAATGGACTTATGGAATTTATCTTTACTTGAAGTTGTACTCAGTACTCGTAAAGTCGCAGAAAGTTTACAACATCATAGGTTTGAGAAAGGAGATGTGGTGATTGCCGATCGTGGCTACAGTCGCACAAAAACCATCCTTCCTGTTGTTGATATGGGGGTAGAAATAGTGATTCGGTACAACCCAAATTCGATGCTGACTTATGAAAAAATAATAAAAAACGATCATATAGAGTTCAAACAAATAGATTGGCAAGAAAAATTAAATCAAAATTCTAATCAACCGCAAGTGATAGAAGCTTGGATGATAGGAGGAACGAAAACAGAGCAAAAATACTACAAAGTATATATTCATGCATTTCCTAGAAGTGAAGCAGACGCAGAGCAAGTACGTCGAAAAATTAAGAGGCAATCCAGTAAAAGGTGTGCAAAGAACCCACCAAAAGCGATCACATTGTATTTGGCTAATTGGATGTTGATCATCAGTACTTTGCCACCAACACGTCTTTCGGCAGAACAAATCAAGAATATTTACCAAGCACGTTGGCAGATTGAAATAGCATTTAAACGACTGAAAAGTATATTAAATATTGATAAGTTACGCGCTAAGAAAGGAAGTATGCTTGCAGAGGTTTATTTATTGGGTAAGTTACTCTATGCGGTCTTATTAGAAAAATTGATTGTGCAAAAATTTCCGCATACAACTTTATTTGAGTTTTGGAATGAACGTCCGTTAAGTCTTTGGCGACCACTCACTCTAATACAAAATCAAGTTAAAGCAGGTTTGATGGCATTGTTTCCGATGCGCTCTGAATTTACAGAGGATATACTTTATAGCCTGTCAGAACGCAGGCGAAAGCGGAAATTACAGTTTATGATCAAATGAATTTATGATGAAATTCAAATAATTGAAGAGTTATTATGGCTTAACTCGGCGCATATGGGGCACCGCCAACATATGCGCCATCTTCCGCCTTGGCAAAATCGACCTTGGGTGATGAGTGCACAAGGTCGTCAGGAAAAAATTGCAACGCCTATAGATTGTAAACAGTGTGATTTCCCCAAAAATAGTTTATAAATTAATTTATTCGCCGAATAAAAAGAGCTACCCATGTCGAATCATTCTGAATTAGAAATAAAAACCTACTACAACAAACTCGCTGAAGACTATGACAACAATCGTTTTAACAACAGTTATGGGCAGTATTTAGACCAACAGGAACGAGATTTTCTCAATCGAATACTTAAAACCATACCACCTGAGCAGTGTATGGATCTGGGTTGTGGTACAGGTCGTTTATTGGATTATGCCCATTATGGCGTGGATTTTAGCCCTGAAATGCTTAAAGTTGCTAAAGCAAAATATCCAAACAAAGACTTGCTCGAAGGTCGTTTAACTGAAATACCAATAGCTAACCATCGCTTAAACGCCATCTATAGCTTTCATGTGATCATGCATCAAGATCATGCAACCACCATCCAATTTTTAAATGAGGCACATCAAAAATTAAAATCAAAAGGTCAGCTTATTTTTGACTTTCCTTCCGCCAAGCGTAGACAAGTGGTCAAACACCAACAAGAAAACTGGCATGCAGGACATCAAATGACTTTGTCGGAAATTGAAAAAATTGCAGGCACCCAGTGGAAATTGATTGCCAGTCAGGGGTTCTTATTCTTCCCCATTCATCGTATTCCCAAACGCTTGCGTCCACTATTCAGAAGCTTGGATAATCTATTCTGCCGTTCATTTTTAAAAGAATATGCGTCTTACTTGGTTGTTGTTTTAGAAAAACAATCCTCTCTTTAACCTCACCCACTAGCATAACTCTACATGAAAAAATATTTACCTAAATCATGGAAATTACGTTATCAGCAGTTGCGAAGGTATAGCCGAGAACATCTATTTTCCTCAGCAAATTTTGCGTTGACACAACAAAATTTATGGCTATCGGAATACCAAATTTCAACGTCGCAGGAAATCAAATCGAATGCTTATTTCTCAAATAAAATCCACAATATTGATCTTGCCATCCAAACCTTAAATGGCGTGATCATTCAACCACAGCAGATTTTTTCATTTTGGCATTTGGTGAAAGCACCCACCTTAAAAAATGGCTATAAAGCAGGACGCAATCTAGTGAATGGGGTCATTTCAGAAGATCTTGGAGGTGGAATTTGCCAAATTTCGTCTTCACTCTATATCAGTGCATTAAAAGCTGGTTTAGTGATTGTAGAAAGGCATTCACATTCTATAGATATTTATCAAGAACATGAACGTTTTACACCTTTAGGCAGTGATGCCACTGTGGTCTATGGATACAAGGATTTGCAGTTTCAAAACAATCTCAACATTCCTCTTCAAATCCAAGTTTTAAGACAACACAATCAATTGATCACGCACTTGGTGAGTTTAGACGTTATTCAAGAATACACATTAAACTTCACCATTGAAGAGTTTCAGACACACCGTGTCGCCCATACCTTTCAAAATCAGAAACATATTGTTCAAAGTATTTATTTGCTCAATTCACATATGGATGATGAGAGATAATCTCTCTAGCTCATGCCAACACTTTATCTGTGCGAAATAGAGCCTTACAAGCAGTGAGAGGCTATGTGCGAGCTTAATCACACAGATAGAAATCCTTGCGTTGATCAAAAAAATCTTGTTTCAAATTAAAGAGCGTGATGCAGGACTGTCGTAGTCACAGCCCGATGCTTCTTTTCCTCTGTTTTTATTTTTAATTTTTTTCTTTAAATTGTTGTTGGTTATTTTCAATTAAATATTGATATGCAGTTTTTGGATTACGAGGCAAATCTAGTTTTACACGACAGGAAACTTCATTATCCCTTTCAAAAACAATAATTTCAGCATTTAATTCAATTGGGCGACCAATTTCAAAATCCGTTTGATCGAGACTCGCTCCGAATAATTCAGCGTATTTTGTTTCTAAATAGCCAATCGTGAAATCTTGTACCATCACTTTGATCGTATAATGTTGTCTTGGATATTCTGGTTCACGCTGTATGGATGATTTTCTGATATAGCTGTCATTTGACGGTCTTAACATCAGTTGGTTGATCAATTTTTTTTGCGCTTGCGCATTGATATTTAGAACCAGTTCAAACTGTTCTAAACCTTTCCACTGAAAAGGATATTGTCGAAAATAAATATCTCTTTCAAATTGGTATCGTTGCCAGCGTCGTTGGTCGATCTGTTTGGCAAAAATAATGCCTAATACAGCCACAACAACGATTATCACAAGAATTAACATTGAATATGGTACCTAATCCTTCATTGACCATAAAAATAAGGAGCTGATGCTCCTTATCTTATCTAATTTTTCAGCTTATATACCATATTTCACACGGTAAGCTTCCATTTTCGCTAAAGCATCTTTGTCGCCTTTCGCATCCAGATAATCCATCAAGTCTTTCATGGTAATTAAAGCATGAACTGGGATCTCAAGCTCTTTCTGAACTTCTTGAATCGCAGACAACTGACCTTGACCTTTTTCTTGGCGATCAAGTGCAACCAATACACCTGCAATTGTTGCACCTGCATTTTTAAGAATCGTGACAACTTCACGAATCGCAGTACCTGCGGTAATCACATCATCAATAATCCAAACTTTTTTGCCTTCAACTGAAGCACCCACCAAAACACCACCTTCACCATGATCTTTTGCTTCTTTGCGATTGAACCCCCAAGGTACACTCTGATTGTGAACTTGAGATAGCGCTACAGCAGTCGCAGCAACGAAAGGAATCCCCTTATACGCTGGTCCAAAAATTACTTCGACGTTGTTACATTGTGTTAATTTATCTGCATAACCTTGAGCTAAAAGCGATAATGCTTCACCATCGTTGAGTAAACCTGCATTAAAAAAATAAGGGCTCACACGACCTGATTTTAAAGTAAACTCACCAAATTTAAGCACACCACGTGATAATGCGAGTTCGATAAAAGCTTGTGGGTTAAACTGAGCTGGCGTTGACATGAGGTGCTCCAAAATTCATACATTGAGGTTATGACTGCGCATGATACCAAAGAGTAGCTATCCAAGTGATCAAAAAATTTTAAGAGTTGTCTCAATTAACGTAAATGGCTTACGTTCATCCGTCACCAAAGGCTTACTCGAATGGATGGAAAAGTCGGATGCCGACGTAATCTGTATCCAAGAAAGCCGCATTACACACGAGCAATGGACAGATAAATTTAAACCAGAGGGTTGGTTTACCCATCTGTTTCCTGCGCAAAAATCAGGTTATGCAGGTACTGCAATCTATAGTCGTTTGCCTTTTAAATCGATCAGCAATGGTCTAGGTTTTGAGCTTGCAGACAGTCAAGGTCGCTTTATCCAAGCTGAATTTGATCTTGGTTTAGATAAACCAGTACAAATTTGCTCATTGTATCTCCCTTCAGGTTCATCTGGTGATGAAGCTCAGGCGCGTAAAGACCATTTCTTAGAAGAATATGCAAAAATTTTAAAACAATGGCGTGATGAAGACAGATCAATCATTGTTTGTGGTGATTACAATATTGTGCATAAACGTATCGACATTAAAAATTGGTCGGGTAATCAAAAATCTTCGGGTTGCTTACCTCATGAACGTGCTTGGCTTGATCATATTTATGATGATTTAGGTTATGTCGACACCTTCCGAGAAGTACGTAAAGAAGCTGAACTATATTCTTGGTGGTCCAATCGCGGACAAGCTCGGGCAAAAAATGTCGGGTGGCGAATTGATTATCATGCTTGCTCACCTGACTGGAAAGAGCGTACCGTCAATGCTTGGGTGTATAAAGATGAATGGTATAGCGACCATGCTCCAGTGGTCATTGACTACAAAATTTAAGCCAATTTGAGTGGTTTTTATTCAAAATCCACTCAATAAGTTTACAAGTGTGCACTGAATATGCGGTAAAAACCTACAAAATTTGTCGTGTTATCGTATATTTTCTTCACTGCAATAAGCGCATTATACCTTCCACGGCACAGGGACATTGTCAGGATGACAGCAAAGGGATAGGACGCCGTAGGACGAAAAGAAATAAATATGTTGAATATTTATTTTGCAAGGATGTGACATTGGACGTTGTAATGAGACCCGCATAATCAGGATGATTAGATGCGGGTTTTCTCTTTTTTATTTTTGCTTTTTTGTTTTTGAGTTATTTTAAAAATCTTTTATCTCAGTCGATCTCATGCCAACTTAATCAAAAGATTAATCCTACTATATTAATTTTTTATGACAGAACACCCTCTGCTTTAAAATATTTTATCTATTCTATACAGTCTAGATCGACAATTTTGTTACTCTTTCAGTTAAATCACACAATTGTAAGTTAGGTTAAGACATGTTGAAAATTTACGGGATCAAAAATTGTAACTCAATGAAGAAAGCTTTTGATTTGCTCACAACACTTGGCTTGAGTTATGAGTTTCATGATTATAAGAAGCAAGGTATCGACAAAGATACGGTTCAGTTATGGCTAGATCGCTTAGGAAAAGATGTGGTGCTGAATAAAAAGGGGACAACATGGAAAAAACTCAGTGAACAAGAGCAACAGCTTGCCTTATCCAGTGATCAAAATTTAATTGATGCACTCACAACCCATACCAGTTTAATTAAACGTCCTGTGATTGAACAGAATGGTCAATTTGTGGTGGGTTATGATGAAGACCAAATTAGAGCCTTAAAAACTGCTGTATAAACGTTCTACGCTAAACTATAAAAAAGCCTGATCGATTGATCAGGCTTTTTTAGATGATAGAAACGTCCGTCTTAGTTTGCACGTACCCATGTTTGGTTACGACCTAAAGCCGAGATGCCCATATAGCCACGTAACTTTAATTGATTCCCAGCGAGTTCGCCTTTCAGTTTATAGGTTTTGCCATTTTTAGGATCAAGAATCGTACCATTGTCATAACTCTTACCACCGACATTTTGTAGTCCGTGAACAATGGTCACGCCTTTCAATGATTTATTGTGATAAGGTCCTTCACATTTGCTGCACGAGTTTTCTTCACCTGGTGTTAAAACACTTTGGATCGTTGCCGTCAATGTTCCATTTTTTTGTTCAGTGAATTTTACAATTGCCTTTGGTTGTTTCGTCGTATCATCAATTGTTTTCCAAACTGTTCCATTGAGTGGATCTGCAGCGTTTGCAAGAACTGTTGCCGATAATACGCCTAATGCGAGTACAATTTTTTTCATTGTTTTGTTTTCCCTAGTCTAATTGACAATCTATAGTATCAAAAACTTGCGTCAATTAAGCAATTCTTCTATGTGACTATATAGTGTACCCTTGTAACAAATGTTGGTAAATCAACAAAAATAAAGTCGAAAATTTAACAATATGGAATAAACGTGAAGATGAACTCAGCCCTGAAACAATATCTTACAGAATCTATTCTTAAATCCAGCTTCAAATTTCCAAGTCGCTTTAATCTTCCTCCTGCTACAGCGCGCTTTGCGATAGAGCAACTTGCACGCGTTTTCCCACAACGTAAAGATGTACAAATACGTCCTTTACGGATTGCAGGGATTCGAGCAGAAGAGATCAAACCTCAAGCACAATCAACTCAAATGATTCTACATATCCATGGTGGCGCTTTTTTTGTAGGATCGCTTAAAACGCATCGTGCTTTTCTTTCCGAAGTTGCAGCACGAACACAAATGCAAGTGCTACATCTGGATTATCCTCTCGCACCTGAGAATAAGTTCCCTGAAGCGGGTGACGCCATTTATGATGTTTATCAACAACTTTTGGATCAAGGCATTCAACCCAAAGACATCATCATTTCAGGTGATTCTTGTGGTGCAAATTTAGCTCTGGCATTAGCGTTAAGAATTAAAGCAGAAAATAAACAACAACTTCCAAGCGCATTAATCCTGATGTCTCCATTTCTAGACTTAACGCTCACAGGAGAGTCTTTGCGTTATAACCAAAAGCATGATGCACTGCTGTCTATAGAAGCGCTTGAATCTGGCATTGATTTTTATGTTCCGAAACATCTAGATCGTTCTTTGCCAGCGCTATCCCCAATTTTTGGCGATTTTGAAGGTCTTCCTCCAACACTTGTACAAATTGGTTCCAAAGAAATTTTGCTTTCGGATGCACAACGTTTTGAAGAAAAAGCCAAAGAAGCAAATGTTCAGGTTAATTACAAACTCTACACCGGCATGTGGCACAATTTTCAGATGTTTAGCCCATGGTTTGAGGAAGCAAAGCAATCTTTAGCAGATCTCGCAGAATTTGCACATAAAATTGATCAAGATTAACCCTTAAACCCCTGCCTCAGACCAAAAACAACAGAGAATATGCAGAATTCACTGTTGTTTTTTTTATTTATATCAATCACGAAATTTAAGCCTTACCCAAACAGCTTCAACACTATTTTTATCGTCAATCTGCTTAAAAAAGTATACAGTAAAAATATAATTTCTATTGATCAATACAACCAATGCGATGAATATATTATTGAATGATTTAAAGTTTTCATTGCCATGCTTTATATTTAGAGTTTAAATAGATTTGCGTAGGTAATGAGACTCATTGCTCAACCATTTTTTGTTTAACCATATTCTTGCGCTGCAAACAAAGCAGTGCTTTGTTTTTTTATATCCCCCACACAACATGGCGATATCCATGCCTTCTCTCGATAGAAAGACCATCTATGATTCAAAAATACAAAAATAAATGAATTTCTAAACGCTTCTAATAATTTTTATAAAAGCCTGAAATATATTGAATATGCATGATTGAAATCAAATTACTCGTATCAATAATCAGATGGTTTGACTATATTGTTAAATTTTACTGCAAAATTAGTCACCCTTTTATAAATTATGTTTATATTCATCAATTATTTACATCAACTTAAATTTGAGTTTGGCTGAATAAATTGCTACATTCTCAGAATCACACAATAAAAATCCAAGCACGGATGGATTAAATGATGCGTAATAAAATTTATTCTGAAAGACGGCGTAAAATTCACTCATTATTCAATCAAGTGTTGAAACACTCTTTTATTGCCAAGCTTATTCACAAAAACCAAGTCAATCATGATTTAGAAATTGACTCACAAACAGGCATATATAACCAATTTGCCATTAATAGCTATTTAAAAGAATTGCACCCACAAAGTGAATCTTATTATGGGATTATTTTGCTGAGCGTCGATAATTTAAATACGATTAAAACTCAATATAATTTAAAGACAGCAAATAAAGCTTTGGCTGCGATTGCTAATGAACTATCACAAAATATCCGTGAAACAGACTTGATCGGTCGCTATAGTGAGTCCGAATTTATTTTAATTTTAAGTGATGTCAATCAAACGCAAGCGCAACAAATTGCATTGCGTTTAACAGATTTGATTAACAATCATGAGTTTAAAATTAACAACAAAGTCCTGTCGCTTAAAACCAGTTGTGGTGTCTCCGTCTCGGGACGAGACAGTATGAGCAGTACAGTCTTACAACAGGCTGATGAAGCACTCTACATGGCAAAAAACAATCGCCATCAATTTTATTCAAGTACAGGAGTTCAATCTTAACAAAACGTTTTTAAATCATCGAAGCACTGTTTTTAATGTGTGTATTTTTATAAAAAATTTTTAACAAATCATGCATAATAATGTTTTGTTAACATAAATTTTAGTCATTATAATTTAGAAAATGTGATCAATATACAATGATGACTGACTAACAGAATAGAGGAATAAATATGGATGGCAGAATCAAATTTAGGCATTAATCTTTTTTTTAAAAAACTGAAAACACAATTTGATTCAAACATCATTATGAATTGGAGCAGTTTGCATAAGTGTATTCTGATTCTCATCCTCACTATGGCGCTGCATCTCTCCTGGATTGCATGGAAAGTTTTTATCCTTTTGACCCCAGAAACTTGGCAATGGGTCAATATCAGCTTGATTCAATCGCAGTTGATGGTCAATCTTGGTTCAACACTACTGCTTTTTTTTCTGATCCTATTTTGTTATTTTTTCCAACATAAAACATGGGCGAACACCATCTTACCCCATATCGTCATCAGTATTTTTATTATGTTAATGCTCACTGATGGTTTTTTAGTCGGAATTTATAGCCCTGCAACAGTATTTGCATTCGTGTGTATTTCAGGTTTGGGGCTCATTTTATTCAATCGAAAAATTATTTATATTCAACTCATCACGGCCCTAGTGATTTATATTTCAATGATGTTCTTTACCTATTGGCACATCATTCCTTATGCACCCATCTTTAGCATACGCATATTAGAGAATAATCGTCATGACAATCTGTTCTGGGTAGGAACGATGTTGTATTTTATTATCCCCATTTTAATGGTGTGTTTAATTTTATGTGAAATTTTATTGTCACAGTGGCGACATAGAGAGTCTTTAATCAAAAAACTCAGCGAAACGGATCCACTCACCAATTTATATAATCGTCGTTTTTTTAATGAAAAACTCGATGCAATGCAAAGCAAAAAAACCCACTATGCCATTATTTTAATTGATATTGATCATTTTAAAGATATCAATGACTTATATGGGCACCACTTTGGTGATGAAGCATTATGCCAAGTTGCCAAACTGCTCTCTTCACAAATTCGCCATTCCGATATCGTGGCGCGGTATGGTGGTGAAGAATTTATTATTGCTTTACCTGACACCACATTGGACAGCGCTCAAGCATTTGCTGAACGTTGTCGATTGGCGATCCAAAATCAAGTCATTGAGTCACTTGATCATCATTATGTGCAACTGACTGCAAGTTTCGGGATTGCCACCTCTATAGATGATGACAATATCAGTAAAATTATTCATCTGGCAGACAAAGCATTATATCGCGCAAAACAATCTGGGCGTAATCAAGTGCACTTGTATCACGCGCCGATCAATGAAATCGCTTAACTTTGGTATTTAGTCAGACAATGTTCGATATTGTTCTTCACATGCCACAAATCTAAACTCAGCCTGTGCTTCAGCAATCCATTGTTGCACCGCTGGTACAGTCAACATTTTTTGAATATAGCGTTCACTGTTGTCTGTTACAGGAATTCCATAGGTCATAAAACGCATTACCACTGGCGCATAAAATGCATCCACAATACTAAAACGCTCCCCACATAAGAAACCATCCAACTGTGGACGTTCCGACCACAGTTGTACAATACGATGCACATCTTGCTGTAGCGCTGGATGATCTTGCCAAAGTTTTAAACCAATATCTTTTAAATCCGCATCAATATTCATACCACATGTACTGCGTAGCGCAGTAAAGCTACTGTGCATCTCCGCAGACATCGACCGAGCCCGTGCGCGCTGTTTGATCTCTTGTGGCCATAACTGTTTTTCAGGAAACTTCTCAGCAAGATATTCACAAATCGCCAAGGAGTCCCAAATTAAAAAGCCATCATCAACCAGAGCAGGCACTTTGCCTGTAGGATTAATTTTTAAAATACTTTGCTTAAATTGACTATCCATGTCGAAGTGATCAAACGGGATTAAACGCTCCTTGAACGGAATGTTAAAATGTTGAATCACAAGCCAAGGACGCATAGACCAACTTGAATAGTTTTTATCACCAATAAAGAGTTCTAACATTTTTATCCTCCTCTATTTATTTACATTTTAAAAAGAGCATAACCAAGTTTTTGCCTATCTAAAAGCATAAAAACTCAGCAACAAAAAAAGGAGCAGTTTAACTGCTCCTTTTTTCTGAATGGTCTGGTTTAGAATAAATAGGAAATACCAAAACCTGCTTTATAGCTACGATCGCGACCGTTTAAATCAACACCGACACTGCCATCAAGCTGAGTGCGTTCATTCACAGCATAGATCAAACCTGAACCTAGACCATATTCATAATTTTTGCTTTCAGTTTTTGAATAAACGAATTCAGAAAAACCTGAAAGATTGCCTGCAATTTTATAGCCTATTGTAGGAATAGCTGTGACTGACCAATGACCATCTTGCACCGCATAGTCCATAGTGATACCCGTATTAACCAAATCGTTATACTGGTAAGCTAAAGATGTTCCAATACTGTAAATATCGTCTTCTTCAGAAAAACCTTCATTGCCCGTTGCAATCAATGCTTTTGCCAAGATCGCCATAGACAACTTATCATCTTTTAAATCAATGGCTTTTTTAATCCCAATAGAAACATCACCCAAACCAGAGTCATCGTCTTTCACGCCTCTATACTTGGTTTGTGTCCAAGCTGGACCTTGCCAACCTAACTGCAATTCCATACTTGAGGTTAAACCTGTACGAAGTAGCATATCGCCATTGAGGGTTACAGTTTTTGCTTTTGCGCCATCTACTCGGGTTTCAGTGTAGGTTGCACTTGGTAGACCTTGCTCCCAAGCCAACTGACCTACTGGAGTAATTCCTGTTCCAAAACCTGATCCAGGACGATCAAAAGAAAATTCTGCTGCCATTGCGCTTATACTTAGGCTCGAAGCAAGGGCTAATGTGATTCTATTTAAAATTGCCATATGAAGACTCAAAATTTAAGGTAATTCTTTGGACATTTTCGCACCGCGACTACGTAGTAACTCTAAAGATTCTTTCTCTTCAGGTAAAGCCTGAGACCAATCTATTTGATCAAATTCACAATCAAAAAACAAATCACTGATCGATGACAAAATGGTTTTACCTTCATCATCTTTGGTATTAGGATCAACTTTATGATCTAACAGCTTTTGAATTACCGGCACACACGCTGCGCTTGCTGCATCCCATAAAGGACCATAACACTCTTCTGCATCCCATAAATAAAAATTTGCTTTAGCATCAATCAAAGCATTTAAAATGTCTAAATGTGGTTGTAAATCTTGAGCTTTTTGTTCCGCACTTAGGGGCTGCCCTGCTTCATAAGCATCACAGATTTTTTCCCACCATTTAAATAATCCATCTGACCAGATAGATACTGCTGGACCTTTTTCTGGCTCCATAAAGTTAGGGTCAAACCCATCTGCGAGCAAACGTTTCACTTGAGCAAGGTCTAAATCTTCTAAAGCCTGTATAAAGACTTGTTGTTGTGCTGATAACATTTTGATCTCACTATTCTATTCCTATCAACATTATGACGAATATTTTAAAAATAGCTTTGAAAAAATTTAATACTTCATTTTTTTGGTTTAAATGGCATTTATTGTTAACTTATGACAAAGTGCATCGCATTTTTTGTTTTGATTCATAAAAAAAGGCCCTAAGGCCTTTTTTCTACTCATGCTTCATCCGCATCTGCAAGTTCTAACTTACCACCACGTGGATTTTCAGTTTTCTCCAAAACATGCTCTAAGCTACGTTTTACGCGATCGATCGCACCATGTAACGAGAGATCTATATTTTTAGCTCGATGTTTTACCACCACCGGTTTTAGACCTGCTGCTTTCACTTCGATCATACATTGAATATCATCATCCCCACCTTTGTCCCCATTTTCATCACTGATATGAACTGAAAATTGGGTAATACGCTCACTATGACGTTGGAATTCTTGATTTAGCTCGTCGCGTACATAAGTAATTAAACGATCACTATTTCTAATATTTTTATCTGTACGGATTTCAATATTCATAAAAAAACCTCTTTTTTCATCTAAAACAGTGCAAAACTTATATTTTTGGCTCATTCAAAGCCTACTGTTTAAAACAGCTTTTCACCTTCAATAAATTGGAACCTTAACTCCTCTATTGCAAAGATGAACACTTTTAATGATCTGCAGATAGGTGTTCTTATATCTTCAATATCAGGCTATATTGAAAAATATGCAAGCGGATTTTTAACTTTTTTATGAAAACAATATGAAAAATGACATCTTGTTACTTTACTTTATAATTTAATGATTTTTTTAAATTTTTTAGCATTAATCCTGAGTAAATTAATCAACTCTATATAAAAGGATGATGATTGCGTGAATATAAAAGTTCATTTTCTAATTTATTTTTAGATTCACTTTTTCAACACACTTCCCTACTTGATGTTTACATATTTATTTACATTCCATCTATTTTTAGCTTTATTTTTATCGCGGAATCTGTATCCTTGAAGCGCTTTTCTTGGGGGAAAGATTTTTCATGAAACTTACACATCTCGCTGCGATTTGTGCAATCGCTTCAACTGCAACTATGGCTCAAGCTGCGCCAGTTTGGCAAGATTTTAGTATTACCGGTCTTTATGGTGAAAACTATGAATTAACGCCAGATGAAAAACAATCTACAATTACGTTTGAGTATGCAGCAAAGCTAAAATACGGCGATTTTTTTGCATTTGCAGACCGTACTAACAGTGGTGGTCAATCAGACACTTATTTTGAAGTTTCACCACGCCTCAGTTTAGGTGCAGTTTCAGGGAAAAAACTTGAACTTGGTCCAATCAAAGATGTATTGATCGCAACCACTTGGGAAGGTGGTAAAGATATGAACAACTACCTCTATGGTGTTGGCGTAGATTTAGCGATTCCATATTTCCAATATGCACAATTAAACTTCTACCGTGCCAATAACGAAATCCAAGAAGATGACTATCAATTGACATTCACTTATGGAATTCCATTCAAAATTGCTTCTGAAGAATTCTTAGTAGATGGTTTCCTAGATTGGTCAACTGCAGAAAAAGATCAAGTTGCTCACTCAAGTGAATTAAACTGGACAACACAATGGAAATGGAATGCTGGTAAACACATTTCTCCAGATACTCGCCTATATCTTGGTGTTGAACATTCTGTATGGCATAACAAATATGGCGTTCCTGGCAAAGATGAAAATAACGTCAGCGCACTTGTGAAATATCACTTTTAATTGATCGTCTAGGTATTGATAAAAAAGCAGGGGTTCAACCTTGCTTTTTTATTGCCCTTAAAAATAAATCTTTTTAAAATAAACAGACAAATTTTCTTTTGATCGACATTCATGAATTTTCAGATCCGCCCTGCGAAAACCTCAGACCTGACTGAGATCATGCATATTTATAATCAAGAAATTAAAACAGGTTTAGCCACTTGGAATAGTCAATTAAAAACCTTAGAAGATTATCAACAATGGTTTTTAGAACTGGAACAAAATCGATTCCCCGTGTTTGTGGCAGAAGAAACCTCTACTCACGCGATTGCAGGTTATGCCGATTATGCGAGTTTCAGAGCAATCAATGGCTATAAACAAACTGTAGAGCATTCTGTTTATATTGATCCAAGCTATGCACGGCAAGGACTGGGTAAACGCCTCATGATCAAACTCATTGAACATGCACAACAACAAGGCATACATGTCATGGTTGCTGCAATCGATCACGAAAATGCAGCATCAATCTATCTACATCAGCAACTCGGATTCATCCAAACTGGCTATATGCCTCAGGTTGGTCAGAAATTTGGCATGTGGCGTGATTTGGTGTGGATGCAACTTAATTTTGATGAAGCATTAAGCATGTGAAATTAAAAAATAAGTTTCTTGCAAATTAAATATATCTCTATAGCCAAAGCGCTTGATTAGAATTGGATGTTAATTCAAGATGAAAAATCACACATTTTGTTTTTGGCTTTTCCAAAATCTGTTGTATAACAATGAATAATATTGCCTACTTTCTGAGCATCTATGAATAAAATTATAATCAGCCTACTGGCACCATTGGCTCTGATCCTTCATACATCAAGTTACGCTGCTGACTATGTTGACCCAAATGTCAAACAAGGGTGTGCCAAACTTAGTCAATATCGTAAATTGGGACAAAAATTTTACGACCAGAAAAACTATAAAAAGGCACTTGATCAGTTTCAAAAGCAAGCATCATGGAGCGATTTTTGTCAGTCGGTTGGTCAAGAAGAGACTGGCGTCCAAGTTTCAGACAATGACATCGACATTGCCAATAATAATGTGGGTTTAACCTATAGCAAACTCAATCAACCCTTATGGGCAAGAGCATGGTTTCAAATTAAACCCACAAAAACCAGTCAATTTAATTTAAAAAAGTTAGCAGTCCCTCAAGCAAATAGTGACTTTACCGGAGAATATGTCAGTTATGCTGGTTTTGGTGAGTGGAATCGGGTTAATGTTAAAAAGCGTGATCAGAAATATCACATCGAATTCACTGGTTTATGGATGGGACCTCGAAGCCTAATTTATGGTCCTAATATTGGTGAGTTTGAAACAGAAATGCCTCTTCAAGCGAAGAAAGCAAGCTATCGTTATAAAAATTGTCGAATTGCCATCAATTTTACTTATAGCCCGTCTTTAGGAAATTTTATTGAAGTGGAACAATTAACTGAACAGACCGATTGTGGCTTTGGTATGAATGTTTCATCAACGGGCTATTATCAGAAAGTTGAACCTCGATAATATAGGGCTTAATCCCCACCTCTCTTCACTTAGGGAGGTGGGCAAAATGTTTTCTAGATTTTGTTAAATGGCAACTAAATCTCGAATCCCCTTTTCAGGCATTTCTTCACCAATACCTTGTGCCACCACCTGCCCACGTGCCATCACCGTATAATTATCCGCCAACTCCTCAGCAAAATCATAAAATTGCTCGACCAATACAATCGCCATTTCTCCACGATCCGCTAATTTTCGAATCACTCGTCCAATGTCTTTGATAATTGAGGGTTGAATACCTTCCGTAGGCTCATCTAAGATCAACACTTTAGGTTCGGAAGCCAAAGCACGTGCGATGGCTAATTGTTGTTGCTGTCCTCCTGATAAATCGCCCCCACGGCGATGTTTCATTTCATCGAGAACTGGAAAAATTTCATATAAGTGCTCAGGAACTTTACGGGTTTTTGCGCCAGAAAATTTTGCCATGCCGATCAAAATATTTTCCTCCACAGTCAGCGTAGAAAAAATATCCCGCCCTTGTGGAACATAAGCCAACCCTGCTCTCACCCGTTGTTCAGGATTCATTTTGGCAATATCTTGACCATCTAGAAGAATCTGTCCTGACTTAATTGGTAAGATCCCCATCAAACATTTTAATAAGGTGGTTTTTCCTACACCATTTCTGCCCAAAACCACCGAGCATTCACCGATTGGCGCATTGAGGCTAACATCACGGAGAATATGACTTCCGCCATAAAATTGATTGATGTTTTTAACTTCCAACATAATACGTCCCCCCTTAGCGCCCTAAATACTTTTCAATCACGTCTTCATTCGCCTGAACTTCTGCCAATGTGCCTTCGGCGAGTATTGCACCTTGTGCAAGCACGGTGACTTTTTCACTAATGGTATCGATAAAGCTCATATCATGTTCAACCACCAACAAAGTATGATTCTTTTTTAACTCCAAACATAATTCAGCAGTACGCTCGGTTTCTGCATCGGTCATGCCTGCAACAGGCTCATCTAGCAGAATCAGTTTTGGGCGTTGCATTAATAGCATCCCGATTTCAAGCCACTGCTTTTGCCCATGTGACAATAAACCTGCTGGCTTTTGAATAAACTCTTGTAAACGAATTTGCTGCAAAGATTCATCTAATGCCAACTGTGCATCAGGGCTTAATTTGCTGAAGAAACTTTTTTTCACCGTTTTATCTTTAGGTGCAGCAAGGAGCAGATTTTCCATGACCGTAAAATTTTCAAATACAGTCGGTTTTTGAAACTTACGACCAATCCCAGCTTCAGCAATTTGCTCGGTACTCATTTTGGCTAAATCATAGTTTTGACCAAAAAAAGCCGAACCCTCTGTTGGACGTGTTTTGCCTGTGATGACATCCATCAAGGTGGTTTTGCCAGCACCATTTGGACCAATGATGCAGCGTAATTCACCTTCTTCAATATAAAGAGACAAATCATTTAAGGCACGAAAGGAATCAAACCACACACTGACTTTTTCTAAATACAGTGCAATACCATGGCTAAAATCGGCGCCTTCGGCTTTAGGGCGACCGTAACCTTCACCAATTTGACCACCATGTTGAGCATTTAAACCTAAGTCTGATAACAGTGCTGACATTAGTGATCTCCTTTTTTGAAACGTTCAAATAACCCGATCACACCTTTCGGGAGGAAAATAGTCACAACAATAAACAATGCACCTAGAATCAATAACCATGCTTCTGGATAGGCAACTGTAAAATAGGTTTTTACCCCATTAATTAATCCTGCACCGAGAATCGGACCAATCAGAGTACCCCGTCCACCTGCGGCAACCCAGACAGCCATTTCAATTGAATTGACAGGGTTCATTTCGCTTGGATTAATAATGCCTGCTTGCGGTACATACAATGCACCTGCAATTCCAGCAATAACTGCTGAAATGACCCATGCAGATAACTTATACCAAAGTGTTCGATAACCTAGATATTGCAAACGGTTTTCACTGTCACGGATCGCACCCAGTACTCGACCATAAGGTTTATTCATTAAACTGCGTAAACCTATAAAGCTCAGGAGTAATACCACAGCCGTCAGGAAGCATAAGCTAGCTCGCATAGAAGCGGAGGTAATATCCATTCCGAGAATCGTTTTGAAACCAGTAAAACCATTGTTGCCACCAAACCCTGTCTCATTGCGGAAAAATAACAATGCTGCTGCAAAGGTCATGGCTTGGGTAATAATTGAAAAATACACCCCTTTGATTTTGGAACGAAAAGCAAAAAATCCGAAAATAAAGGCAATTACACCTGGGACTAAAACAACCAACACCAAGGCCCAAACAAAATGTTGAGTCCCAACCCAATACCAAGGCAATTCAGTCCAACTGAGAAACCGCATAAAATCGGGAAGTTGATCCCCTGCCGACTCTCGCATCAAGTACATACCAAAAGCATATCCGCCCAAAGCAAAGTAAAGCCCATGCCCCAGACTTAGAATGCCGGCATAACCCCACACCAAATCCAACGCCAGTGCGACCAAAGCCAAGCACATGATTTTGCCAATCAAAGTGACCCAATACGCTGAAAGATGTAGACTTGAATCCTGTGGCAGTACATGGAACCACGGTAAAATCAGCATCACTGCAAAGCATATTGCGATCGCGATTGCACTGTAGGGTTTATCTGAAAGTAATGCAGTGATTTTCATATATTTACTCCACAAAACGACCTTTGATGGCAAATAAACCTTGTGGACGTTTTTGAATAAACAAAATCACAAGCACCAAGAGAATAATTTTAGCCAGCACAGCACCCATGCCGATTTCGAGAATTGTTCCACTGACACCAAGTCCCAGCGCCGCCAAAACTGCTCCCCAAACCTGCCCGACGCCACCAACCACAACGACAAGGAAAGCATCAATAATGTAGTTTTGCCCCAAATCTGGACCGACATTACCTACTTGTGCCAAAGCACAGCCTGCAAGTCCTGCAAGCCCTGAACCTAAGCCAAATGCCATCATGTCGATACGTGCCGAGCGAATCCCGACAGCCCGTGCCATTTGACGATTTTGCGTGACTGCACGAACAAATAAGCCAAACCGAGTTTTATTGAGTAGATAGACCAGTAACAGCAGTACAGCAATGGTAAAGACGATAATCGCAATACGGTTGTATGGCAGCATTAAACTTGGTGTGATTGAAATACCGCCTGAAAGCCATGAAATATTTGATACTTCAACATTCTGAGCACCAAAGATCATTCGAACCAATTGCATCAAGATGAGACTTACACCAAAAGTTGCCAATAATGTTTCCAATTGACGACCATATAAAGGGCGAATCACGGTTCGTTCTATCAACATGCCAATCAAGGCACTAACAAGGAAAGCCGCAGGAATGGCAGCAATCAAATACCAATCCAGATATGCACCTAAATGTGTTTTAAAAAAGCTTTGCACCACATAAGTGGTGTAAGCACCGATCATGATCAACTCACCATGCGCCATGTTGATGACGCCCAGTAAGCCATAGGTAATCGCAAGCCCAAGAGCAGCAAGCAGTAAAATACTTGCCGTACTTAAACCTGAAAAAACATGTCCAGTCCATTCACTGACCTGGATTCGTGTTTTGATACTGCTTTGTGCACTGACCAATACTGATTTTAATTCTGGGTTTAAGTTTGGTTGTGTCAGCGCTTGTTCAACGATGGCTAAAACATCAGGGCGATTAGAATCTTTTAAGGTTTTTGCAGCTTGAATTTTGGTCAAAGTATCAGGGCTATTAAAATCCATTCTGGCCTTTAGCTGTGCTAAACGTGCTTTGACTTTATTATTGTTTTCATCTAGATAAAGCTGATTGATCATTTTTATATCCAGCTCATCTAAGTTGTTTTCTAGAATATCAATCGCGGCAAGACGCTGTGAAACATCTGTAGACTGTAATTTGATTTTTGCTTGAGCAAAGCTCAAGGCTTTGTGTAGGGTATTGACCAAAGTCACTTGATTTAAATCACCCGGCCAATCCGTTATTGCTTGCTCATCGGGATAACTGAATAATTTATCCCCCTCTTTCATCAAATAAGTATTGCCTGAACTATCGGTGTAGAGTTGATCTTTTTCAACATAAGCAACCAACTGGTCAAGTTGTTCAATACTGGCAGGCCATTGATTGAGCATTGCACGGCGACTGGCGAAATCTCCGCGTACAAATTGCTGAATTGCATCATCATGAGATGCAGCTTTTTGTGTGGTTAATGCAGCTCCCATTGGCGCTGTATGTGAGGATTCAGCAGAAATAGTTTGAATCAGGAACAACTGGGAAATCATAAAAAAAAGTGTTGCAAAACTTAGTCTGATCGACATACGCAACTCCCCCTATTCTTGTTGAAATACAATGACGCTAGATCTTGGTCATGGGTTAAGCTTGCTGAAACACAGCAAGCTTCGGGGTTTAAAATGCCTATTTAGGAATATACGGACTCCACGGCTCTGCTTTGATCGGTTGAGGGCTCTTATACACCACATCAAACTGCCCATCGGCGCGAATTTGCCCAATCATGACGGGCTTATGTAAGTGATGATTGGTGGCATCCATGCTTAATGTATAACCAGAAGGGGCTTTGAAAGTTTGACCTGCCATTGCATCACGCACTTTATCCACGTCCGTTGTTCCAGCCTTTTCAACGGCTTGTTTCCACATATGGATACCGACATAAGTTGCTTCCATTGGATCATTGGTGACTAATTTGCTTGCATTCGGTAGTTTGTATTCCACTGCGTACTGTTTCATTTTATTGATAAATTCTGCATTTACTGGATTCTTCACCGACATGAAGTAGTTCCACGATGCCAGATGCCCGACCAAAGGTTTGGTATCAATACCTCGTAATTCCTCTTCTCCGACTGAGAATGCCATCACTGGAATATCCGAAGCTTTGATTCCCTGATTGCCCAATTCACGATAAAACGGCACATTGGAATCGCCATTGATAGTTGAGATCACAGCGGTTTTTTTACCCGCAGCAAATTTTTTGATATTTCCAACAATGGTTTGATAGTTACTATGACCAAAAGGTGTGTATTCTTCCATAATGTCTGCATCGGCGACGCCTTTAGACTTTAAGAATGCACGCAAGATTTTGTTGGTGGTGCGTGGATAAACATAGTCCGTACCTAACAGAACAAAACGTTGCGCCTTTCCACCTTCATCACTCATCAAATACTCAACCGCTGGAATCGCTTGTTGATTCGGTGCGGCGCCTGTATAGAAAATATTTTTAGATTGCTCTTGACCCTCATACTGCACAGGATAGAACAACAAACCATTGAGCTCTTCAACAACAGGTAATACCGACTTACGTGAAACGGATGTCCAACATCCAAAGATCACCGCCACCTTATCTTGGGTAATCAACTGACGCGCTTTCTCAGCAAATAGTGGCCAATCTGATGCTGGGTCAACCACGACAGGTTCAAGTTTTTTCCCCATCACACCACCGCTTGCATTGATTTCATTGATTGCCATCAATGCCGTGTCTTTAAGCGAAGTTTCTGAGATCGCCATAGTTCCTGACAGTGAATGTAAAATACCCACTTTGATCGTGTCGCCACTTGCAGCAGGTGCCTTGTTTTCAGCGGTAGTGGGTTTCGCGTCAGTTTTATCAGCAGGCTTTGAACACCCCGTCAATACCATGCTCCCCATCATTGCAGCAACTAACAGTGTTTTTGAAAACATTTTTTGTTGGAACATGATTTTTTCTCCAAACCTTTTGGTGCATTTTTAAATGCATGATTTTGTTTATACCTAACAGGCTGGATTCAATTTCTATGCCAAGTGGAAAATTTAATTTTTTTGAATAGCTTTCTTAAAGCAATAACATATTGAAAATTAATAAGACTATCAGTACTATTTTTTTCTCTAAAGCAGATGAATTATGCTCTACAAATACCTATCCAATAGGATAGAAAAGGAGAGATAGCGAATCTAAAAATGCGAGATTAAAGTCCACACTGATCAAATTAAGTGCGATTTTTCCGCTTAAAAATGAGCAAAGAGAGTGCAGATTGAGTGTGATAAGTTAGGATAAAAACGGACAATTCCTGTACTTTTAAAAAGTCAATATCGTCAATCTGTTGAAAACTCATACCGTAAAATAGAACCTCTCTTGATCAATAAAATCAATGCGATGAATTTATTGTTGAATGATCTAAAGCTTTTATTGCCACGCTTTAGCGCTTATGAATAATCAAGCAGTTTGACTATAGGTTGGGCAATATGGATTTAAAAGCGGATAAAAAAAGATGAGGTCTTCTAGACCTCATCTTTTTACAAGAGCTTTTATCAAAGCATATGCTGTTTAAACAGTTAAATCTGCGAGATTACCTTTTTGCTCTAACCAGTCTTTGCGATCACTGGCACGTTTTTTTGCCAGTAATTTGTCCAATAAGCCTGCGGTATGATGTGCATCATCTAAATCCAACTGAACCAAACGTCGAGTGTTTGGGTCTAAAGTTGTTTCACGCAATTGGCTCGCGTTCATCTCTCCCAATCCTTTAAATCGGGTGATCTGCGGGTTCTTAGACTTTACTCTCTTTAAGATAGCTTCTAACTCATCATCATCCAATGCATAATAAACATCTTTATTATCGTCGATTCGATACAAAGGCGGCATCGCTACGTATAAATGCCCTGCATCCACCATTGCTGGGAAATGTTTCACGAATAAAGCACACAACAACGTTGCGATGTGTAAACCATCAGAATCCGCATCGGCAAGAATACAAATTTTGCCATAACGTAATTCTGAAAGATCGTCACTTCCAGGATCCACACCAATCGCGATCGCAATATTGTGAACTTCTTGAGAAGCTAAAACCTCATCCGAAGACACTTCCCATGTATTTAAGATTTTGCCACGAATCGGCATAATGGCTTGGAAGTTTTTATCACGCGCCTGTTTGGCAGAACCGCCAGCTGAATCCCCTTCCACAATAAAAAGTTCTGATTCTTCAAGCGTATGTCCAACACAATCTGATAATTTCCCAGGTAGTGTAGGTCCAGCAACGATTTTTTTACGTTCAACTTTCTTTGCTGCTTTTAAACGTCGACCAGCTTTGGCAATCACGATTTCAGCCAATTGCATGGCAACTTCGGCATTCTGATTGAGCCACAGGGCAAAAGCATCTTTGGCAATATTCAAGACAATATTGGATGCTTCACGACTAGAAAGACGTTCTTTGGTTTGACCTGAGAATTGTGGTTCTTGGAATTTAAGTGAGAGAATGAAATTCACACCATCCCAAACATCTTCTGCTGACAATTTCATATTACGTGGCAATAAGTTACGCAATTCACAAAATTCACGCATCGCATCGGTAACACCTGAACGTAAACCGTTCACATGTGTACCGCCTTGTGCTGTTGGAATCAAGTTGACATAACTTTCTTGAATCTGCTCTCCACCTTCGATATTCCAGCAAATTGCAAATTCAGCACTGGCACGCTCAGCTTCGCCTGTTGCAACAAAAGCAGGTTCAGGAATAATTTCACGATCTTGCAATTCATCCATCAAATAGTCGACTAAACCATTTTCAAATTGCCATTCGATTTTCTCGTCATTAATCTGATCAATATAATTAATCTGCAAACCTGCAGCCAAAACAGCTTTAGCTTTTAAATTGTGCTTTAACGCTTTAAGCGCAAATTTAGGCGAATCAAAATACTTAGCTTCAGGCCAAAAACGTACCGTTGTGCCTGTTGCACGTTTAGCAACTTTACCTTCTAAAACTTCTAAAGGTGCGACAGGTTCACCACGCTCAAAAGCCATTTTATAGAGATTGCCTTGGCGCTGAACCTCAACCTCAACACGATCAGACAAGGCATTTACCACAGAAATCCCGACCCCATGTAAGCCGCCAGAAAACTGATAATTGTCTGTACTGAACTTACCACCTGCGTGCAGTTTGGTCAGAATAATTTCGATGCCACTTTGTCCATACTCAGGATGAATATCGACTGGCATACCACGACCATTGTCTTCAACAGATAAAGAACCGTCTTTATATACCGTGACAGTGATTTTGTTGGCATGCCCTGCAAGTGCCTCATCGACCGCATTATCAATAACTTCTTGCGCCAAATGATTTGGACGCGTGGTATCTGTATACATGCCTGGACGACGACGCACAGGGTCTAAGCCAGATAATACTTCAAGTGATTGAGCCGTATATTGAGACACGTTTAAGTTTTTCCTTTTATTTTACGGAGTAAGATAAAAACTCCACAATCATGGGAATTTTATCTGCAAAATCTTCCATCGCATGATTACCATGCATTTCTGTCATGATCAAGGATGTGTGTGGAGCTGTACTATAATACCGTTCAGCCTCACGATAATCCAAAACTTCATCACCTTGTTGCAATAACACCATTATTTTGTCTGCATCTTGCACAAACGGTACAGCAATATCTTCCAAATACGCCAATTGAGCATGATCCAGTGTCCATTGTTCTGTCACCTGATAAGGCATATGCTCAGTTCCAAAAAGACGACGAAACAATTCCCATGGTCGCATAGCTGGATTAATTAAAACAGCGGGTACACCGTATTTTGCGACCAACTGTGTCGCATAAAACCCCCCTAGACTGCTGCCAACCAAGACTACATCTGACCATTGCTCAATATATGCTGAAATTTTCGCCAACACATCTTTTGGATGTTGATTTAAATCAGGTAAATGCACATTATGCGATGAATGGCATCGACAGTAATCATTCAGTTGTTGCCCTTTAATAGACAACGAGCTACTTTTAAAACCATGTAAATAAATAATATTCATTGAAAATAGATTGCTTTTTCACCACTAATGTTTTAATTTTTAATGTGACTCAAATCACAGAATTGTTTTAATTTGTATGTTTGGGAATCTTGTCCGACAAAAAATTAAAACTTTAATGCAATTATCGGTATTTTAAATAGTGTTCAGGATGAACAAGATAAGATGATTGCCTAAGAATTTATACATGGATCTAGAGCAAAAATAAAGTCTTTGTTCCAGATCAATATGGATGAGGAAATAACAATGCCAAGTTTAACCCCTTTACACGAAACCTATTGTAAGTGGGATCGCTCGCCTCCGAGTCAGGCAGACGTATTAGAAGGCTTAGCACAGTTAGTGAGTACACCGCTTAGTGGTGTCGTTCAGGACTTCATCCAGTCGATTCAGCGTGAAATGTTACTGAGTATTTTTGGTTTAAGTAAGCAAAAAGCTAAACGTTTTCAGTCACGTCCAATCGTCGATAAATTCTATAAATTCGGTTATAACGCTTTACAAAATTATGGTAGTCACCTGTTGGCGCCTGTACTTCGTAAAACCATTGAACGTTTCCCAAATCTACATGATAAACCACTTAATGCGCATATGACTTTTTTAGTCAGTGCTTTAAATGGTGTGCTGGGCGATTACCTTTTGGCGACACATAATCCATTGGCACTTTCACCGGTACTTTATGATCATTACGGTGCATTACAACAAGGTGATCTGGCAGGTCGTGTGGTGATTTTCGCACACGGTTTGTGTATGACTTATCAGGATTGGAGCAACCGTGGCAATGGCGGTATTGGAGAAAAATTACTGGCACAACGTGATAACAACACCATGCTCTATTTTCACTACAATACTGGGCGCAGAATTTCAGCCAATGGACGCTCGTTAGCCAATCTGTTAGAAGACCTCATCAAACGTAATCCACGTATTACCAGTATTGATTTGATTGGACACAGTATGGGAGGTTTGGTTTGTCGTAGTGCCTTATTCTATGGCAAGCAGAATATGCACCAATGGTTTCATATGGTTGAAAACCTAGTATGTATTGGTTCTCCGCATCATGGCGCGGTGTTGGAACGCTTTGGTTTTGCAATCCAAGAAAAGATTGGACATTTCCCCATCGTCAAAATCATCAGCCATGTTGTGAATATTCGCAGTAATGGGATTTTAGACTTGCGCTATGGTAGTGTTCGTGATGATGATTGGGAACATAATAATGCGCGTATCGGTTTAATGGACGATAACCGTAAACCTGCGCCACTGCCCTCACACATCAACACCTTTTTAATTGCTGGCACCTTAGAGTTTGAGAATCGAAAAAATCGAACCTTAAAAGTAATTGGCGATTATTTGGTCAGTCTAAAGAGTGCTTTAGGCGAACACCCTAATCCACGCTTTCAATTAAAACTGCCAGAATCGCACAAAGCGGTGTTCTATGGTCTTAACCATTTTGATATTCAATATCACCCTTTGGTTTCAGAACAGATCGCCAAGTGGTTCTACCCACGCCATGATGAATTGGCGGAAGAACAAATCCGTAAATATTTGATTAAATTAGAAAGCATGCAGGGCATTGTAGAAACATAAAGGTAAAAAACCTAGCCCTAAAAAAAGCTGATGTTTAATCAGCTTTTTTTAGATTATTTGATTTCGACTCGATAGGACTTGGTTTTCTTAGGGTCAAGCATTTCACCATATTCATCAAAATTTGATTTTTCTGTACATTGTGTATCAATGAATAATTTTTGATTTTTTGCAATCAAGCCTTGTGTTAACTCACAGGTCCAACCTTGATTATAAAATTTCTGATCAACTTTTTTACCGTTTAAGTCGAATTGTGTCACTTCAATCAAAGACTGTGCCAATGTTCTTGCTGGATGGCTCTGAGATACAGACAACACATAGTATCGACCATGATGTAATTGGCAGTCTTCAACATGACTCGAAAAATAATCAGGATTGGTCTTAAACATTTTAAAAGGTTGGGCACCAAATTTGACATAAGAAACATCTGCTGGGATGGTGTCATCAAATTCGGATTTAAAGTGACAGGATACATCTTGACTGGCAAGTGGTGGTGTCTTGGCTAAAACGGGTGTAGATACACAAAGCGCAATTGCGCCAAGACAACTTAAATATATTTTAGACTTCATCATTTTAATAAGACGATATTGACTGTGATTGTAATGAAATAAGATCATAAAAAAGAGCTGAGCAATACCAACTCTTTTTTATAGTGCTTTTAGTACTTTCTAAACAACTGCCATAAGCTAATCAGTGCCAAAACACTAAAGAACAATAATGACCATACAGGTAAAGACTGACCTAAAAAGGTCCAATCCACCATTGCACACTCACCAGAACCTTTTAAAACATTTTCAAAAACAGCTTTTAAAGGCAAAGTATCTACCCAGTAGTCCAAACCAGGACCACAACTTGGCACTTGATCCTTAGGTAAGTTTTGCAGCCACACATGACGAGCAGCAACACCGACTGACCAAGAGATTGTCACTAAACCCAAGAAACTATAAATGCGTTTCAATACATTATTTTTAGGATGATGTAAAAATGCGATTAAAGAGATCAGTCCAAGACCGATCAACCCAATACGTTGAAAAACACAAAGTGGACATGGTTCAAGCCCTTGCACATGCTCTAAATAGAGTGCAAAAGACATCCCGGCCACACTTGCTAAAAATAAAAGACCACTTACGAAGCGATAACTACGCCATTGCATGGAGCTTCCTCGTTAATATAATCAATGCCTTATCTAAATTTACTCAGATAATCTTCAAAACTTATACTTGTATCTTGTTCAAGTTGCTGTTGTTCTGCGAGAGAAGTTTGAGTAAGACCCTCAAAATACGCTAAAGTTTCAGGACTTAATACATGTTGTTCGTAACTTTCGATATGCTGATTTGCCATATAACTGCCAAAACTCCATGTCCCACCTTGCTCCATGGTATCGGCAATCACTTGTGCTGATAAAGTCTCATCAACATCATCAATCCGTGTTTGCATCACATTGAGCGCTTGACGATACAAATCGGTCGAATAGCTTTGATTCAGTAAAGTTGCAAGCGGTTGCATGGCATTGAGATGTTGTTGTAACCATTCTAACAATGGATATTCAGCACCTGCCTCAATAATTTTGGCATTCGGCGCACGTCCACGATTGACCACCTCAGTTTGGTTTTGTTCAATCACATCTTGCTCTTCATCCCATAAATCTGGGCTATCTTGCAGTAAACAATATAAGGCAACCACTTCCAAGAAGCCTGCGGTATCTTCATTGATCCCGATTGCGCTGTACGGATTGACATCTACAGCACGTAATTCAACATAACCAATACCCCGATCTGCCAATGCTTGAGATGGGGTTTCCCCTGCTCGTGGAACTTGCTTAGGTCGAACAAGACTATAGTATTCATTTTCAATCTGTAAGACATGATCATTGATTTGGATCGGCTCACCTTCGGCATTGTTTAGCCCCAAATGACTAAACTGCGCATAAGGTGAATTCACCGCTTTCTGTAATTCAGCCACATAACTGTCTAAATTGTTATAGTGAATGCCTAATTGTTTTTGAGCAGAATTTTGATAACCAAAACGTCCCATACGCAATGCAGTCGCATAAGGTAAAAATAAAGTGCCTTTGATTAATGGCAATAACTGGTGCTCACGTCCGGTCATAAAACATTTACATACCGACGGGCTCGCGCCCACCAAATACATCACTAACGGCGTTAAACGAATAAAATTACGAATTAAACCCAAGTAACGGTGGCTTCGATAGTCTTGTAAACTCAATGCTTTTAATGCATCGTCTTGTTCATGTTGTTGTAGTTGTTCAAATAAAGCATCAGGAAACGAGACATTATAATGCACGCCTGAAATCGTCTGCATCCGGCGACCGTAGCGAATACCCAAACCATGACGATACAGGGTTTTAAATTTACCAATATTGGATGTGCCGTATTGTGCCAAACGAATATTTTCTTCTTTTTCATCCAACATGCATGGCATAGACAATGTCCAAAGCTTTTCACCATTTTCTAAATGGCGATGTACCACAGCATGTATATCCGTTAAAAAATTTAGCGCTTCAGCAATACTTTCTTTTGGAGGCGTAATAAATTCCATCAACGCTTCCGAATAATCTGTTGTGATATGCGGATGCGTCAAAGCAGAACCTAAAGACAGCGGATGATCGGCTTGTGATAAAAAGCCATTATTTTGCATACGCAGGCTTTCCCGTTCAATGCCACGTAACATCCCTTTGAATAAGGTAGAATCCACCCAATCTGGCACGATAAATTGGGAAATCATTTCGGGTTGACTCATACTTACTCACTTATCTTAAAGAATTTTTTAAAATAAAATATTTGGATGCGCGCAGTATAACGTTATTTATCGATATACACGTATAACCATCGTTGTTTTAAATCAATTATTCACTTTATTTCGAAAAAAGTTTTTATCACAAAGTTCGACTACAAGACATCAAAAATTTGTGTTTGTATAGAAAAATCACCATTAAAGAATTGTAAACATTATGAATTATCAAGAAATTATCGATTTTTGGTTTAGTGCAGAAACGCAACCTTTTTGGTTCGCCAAAAGTGACGCATTTGATCAAACCTTAGATGAGCGCTTTGCACATACCTTAGATCAAGCCAAACAGTGTGAATTATGGACATGGCGGGCAACAGCCGAAGGTCGCCTTGCTGAAATTATTGTTCTAGATCAATTTTCTCGTAATTTATATCGAGATCAAGCCAATGCATTTGCTCAGGATGCTTTGGCACTCGCATTGGCACAAGAAGCGATTCAGCTTAAATTAGATCAAGCGTTAAAGCCTGAACAACGTTCATTCTTATATATGCCATTTATGCACAGTGAATCGAAAATCATTCATGCTCAGGCTTTACAGCTTTTTGAAACGTTGGGTAATCCAATCAATTTGGACTTCGAGAAAAAGCATAAACTGATTATTGACCGTTTTGGACGTTACCCACATCGTAATCAAATTTTGGGAAGAACCTCAACTGCTGAAGAAATTGAGTTTTTAAAACAACCGAATAGCAGTTTTTAATCGCTGTGGCTGATGTAAAATTCATATTGCATCAGCCACTAAAAAACATAGCTTTGCTTAATGATTTTATTTTCAATCATTTCCGCCTGTAATGACTTTAATTGGCGTTCAGTTGTATTAAAGCGAGGAAATAGAGGAATACCACTTCCCAATAAAACAGGCATAATAAAGACATCTAACTGATTGATAAGATTTTGTTCTATTAATGTATTTTGTAATTGAGTTCCTCCAACCACCCACACATTGCCAGAATAATTCTGCTGAAGATGATCAATTAAAGCACTCACTCCATTTGTCCATACTGAAAGAGATGAATCACATAATGTTAAATGGGGGATTGGAACTTACAATAAACCCTTTTTGATTAGGGTAAGGCCATTCAGTACCAAAAGAGCATATCACCTCATAAGCTTTACGCCCCATCAGAATAATATCAATCTCCTTGATGAAATCATCATAGCCACAGTCAATACTTTGAAATGGTGTCAAAAACTCCACGGATCCATCAAGCGTTGCAATATATCCATCTGCACTGGTGGCAATATAACCTCTAATTTGAATCGTCATTTAATTCTCTACACATAATTTATGTTTAATATTCAACTTTTGATAGGCGCATAGGGCAATTTCAGAATTGAGCTAATTTCAAATTACAATCTTCTCTATGGCGATTTAACAAAAATCTTCTTGAAATTCATTGTCAGTCCATCAACTTAGAACACTATAGCACTTAGAAATTTATTCACTTCCATCCCACAAAATGGACAAGGAGCAACAGATGAAAAAAATACTGATTGGTCTGACAATTGTAGCTGTACTCACCATTACGGGTTGTGCCACTACACCAAGCAAACCACGCACCTTTGACCAACTTGGACAATACACCACAGTTCCACTCAATGATCATAGCTATCGCATTAGTTTTCAAGGCAATAGTAATATGAGTTTTGGAACTGCTGAAGAAATTAATCTCGTCAAAGCTGCTCAAACCACCCTATTAAATGGTTTTACATACTTTAAAGTTCTAGATGATCCGAGCAATCGAAGTCAGCAACCTCCTCGTAAAGCTGTGGTCTATCCATCCACAAACTACTATCCATATGGTTGGGGGTATCGTCGCCACCCAATGTTCTGGAATGACCCATTTTACGATATGCCACAAGTCGTCAATATTGATCCCGTACAGATTTCCTATACGATTGAATGTTATAAAGATAAGAAATCATCACCCAACGATGCTTTTGACGCTCGTCTGATTTTGCAATCTTTAGGACCTAAATATGGGGTTAGTCCGACAGGACAGGTACTACAACCACAACCTGATACGGTAACATCAAAGCAATAAAGATAAAGACACTTGTTTTAGGAAAATGAATGAGCGGAATTGAACACAGTGAAATCGCCAACAGTATTCCCAGCCTAGATCGAAGCAAACGCTTTGCCACAATTGCATTGATTGTGGCAGTCGTGGCGTGGATTGCTTTAATCATTTCTGCCAAGTTGCTCCCTGAATATGCATGGTTTATTCATATCCTCATGTTAGGTGCTGAAGCTGGAGTTGTTGGTGGTCTAGCCGACTGGTATGCAATTACGGTCTTGTTCCGCAATCCCTTTGGGAAAATCCCTATTCCTAAGTTTTTAAAAGATCACACTGAAATTATTCCACGTAATAAGGCACGTATTGCGGAATCGATGGGTAAATTTGTTCAGGAAAACTTTCTTTCTCCCCAAATCGTTGAACGGAGTTTAAAAAATACTGACCTGAGTTTAGCCGTAGGTCAATGGTTGGCACATCCAAAAAATAACGGTCAAGTGGTGGATGTGATCCAACAAACAGTACCGAAAATTTTTGAATTTGTTGGTCAGGATCAAATTGGACGTTTTATCCAAAATAACAGCGTGCAATGGGTTCGTAATACCCGTATGAACCAACTTGCCAGTGAAATGCTTCGTGCAGTTTTAGACAATGATTTCCATCAAGATGTGTTACAACGTGGACTCGACATTGCCCATGAATGGATGATGACCCATCCTGAAAGAACACGTGAACTCACACAAACTCTGTTTAAAGAGCTGGGCGTTTCACGCCTTGCCAAAGGTGCAAGCTGGATTGGGATTGATGTTGAGCAACGCACCATTGATTCAATTATTGAAAAAGTTGAGTCGATGCTGGCAGATGAAGAGCATCCAATCCGCCAAAAAATAGAACAAGCAGCACATCAACTGATGGTGCAATTGGCAGATAATAATAGCAATGCCAGCATACGTTTAAACGAAACCAAAAATGCCCTTTTAGACAGTGAACCTGTTTTGAATTTTATTACTGGTGCAGTGGTTATTTTATGTGATGCGATTAAATCTGACCTGCTTAAAGCAGACTCAGGTATTGCGATGAACCTGCGTGTTGCAATTCAACAAGTGGGAGAAAACCTCGTACAAAACCAATCGGTTCGTGACCTGCTCAACGACCGAATCAGCGGTATTGCTGTCAATCTAAGCGATCAATATAGTGAAAAAGTGATTACGTTTATTAGTCAACGAATTCATGAATGGGACTCTACAGAGATGATTGCTAAAATTGAAAATGAAGTCGGTGGCGACTTACACATGATACGCGTGAATGGTGTGGTCGTAGGTGCATTTATTGGTTTGAGTTTAGGTGTCATTCGCGCTGTGATTGATTTTGCGATCTAACGATGACAATGCATACGATGAAATCCATTCAATCACAAGTATAAAATGAATTAAAAATGGGAGCTGAGCTCCCATTCTTTTTACTTAAACATTGATGATGTTAAGACATAATTTGCTCAAATTGAGCTTTTAAGGGTTGGTTAATCAATTGAATAATTAATCGTGACGACGACACGAGCAATTTTATTGATGGTATTTTTGTCATATGCACCGCCATAATCACTGTCATCGTCTGAGCCACTTTCAGGCAAGATATAAAACGCACCTTGGCTTGCAGAGCGCATTGCACCCACTTTCACACCACCCACTTTTGCAAATTCATTGGCACGGCTATGAGCATTCTTTGTGGCATTGGCAATCAATGACATCTTTATTTCTTCTAGATTAGAAACCAAATACTGTGGTTTTTGTTCAATTGAAATACCTTTTTCATCCAGTAGGTATGCATCTTTTGCAGCTTTTTCAATTTTTTGAATATCGCGGGTATTGATCACCAACGACTGCATCGCAACATAACCTCTAAATTCACGAATTGTTTTTCCATCACCCTGATCTACATCTTGATAATAGGGTTGCGAACTTTTATTGCCTAATTTCATTTCTGTGGCTTTAAAACCATGTTCAACAAAGAACGATTGTAAGGTCTTTATTTCTTGATCAAGTAATTGATAGGACGCTGTCACACTGTCCGTCGCACGACTGGTTTGAAGGTTGATTTCCCAACGTGCAGAATCTGCTTGGATAGGTTTTTCTGCCAAACCTTTCACAATAATTGAATTTTTTTCACCACCAAATTGCTTAAAAGCATATCCCAATACACTTGCCGAAATAATAAAACCTAAACTCAGGATCAGTGCAAAAACCCATAAGGTTTTATATGTAATTGATTTATTTTCCATTATTCTAATTTCATCAAAATTATCATATAGATTTTATAATAATAAATGAGCACTAAGTCAACCATATATGATACTGAATAAGATGCTAAATAAATCGTCTTCTTGTATCCTAGCTAAAATAAATGCTTATTTAAATTCGGAGAGAAAATTAGTGAGTTTAATTAATATAAGAAAAGCCGATATTGAAGATTTTAATATTTTATCCGAAATCTGGCTTGAAGCATCATTAATCGCTCACCATTTTATTCCAGAAACATATTGGAAAGCGCATAAGCTCAAAATGCAGCATGTTTATCTTCCTATGTCCGAAGTTTATCTTGCAGAACATAACCAACAAATCTGTGGATTTATTGCTTTACTAGACACCCAAATAGCCGCAATTTTTATCTCACCGCAATATCAGGAAAAAGGTATAGGTACAGGGCTGATCCAATACGCTCAAGCCATACGGACTGAACTAAAATTAAATGTCTATCAAGAAAATCCAAAAAGTGTACAATTTTATAAGACTTTAGGTTTTGAAATTTTAGAAGAAGGTATCGATTTAGAAACCAATTCAAAAGAATTTTTAATGCATTGGATAAAATAATTTGATTGTATTTATTTATACATGAATCTGACGTTTATTCTAAAAATCAGATTCAGCTTGGATTAAAGAATCGTAAACATCATGGCTGTATATAATTAACGCCTTCATCATCAATATAAGCAATAACAAATAAATTATGACTATATTTTTCTTTAAGGTAATGGATTGGGATAGATTAAATTCTTTATTCAAATCATCAACTATTTACATACACCTTCTCGTTTATATTCATGAATTAATGTTGTATTGGATGGCATTTTCGCTTCAACAATTAAATGATTTGCTGAAACACGCTGTACTCGATAATTGACTTTAAATACACTGAAAGCACCTGAACATTGTAAAGCCATACGCCCCTCATTCGGCTGATCACTGGTAATTTGAGTTTTACATTCTTGAGGAATGCTTTCTCGCATCTCATCTGTTTGTTGTTTGATGAAATCTTTAATCTTGATACAACCACGTTCAGTATGGTCTGCTGCTGTAGACTTATGTGGTCGCATGGTTGATTTCCAGCTCCAAATTCCATCTTGAAGATTTTGTGCAGCTTTGAGCTGATAGATTGGAAAATCCGCAGCTACAGCAAGTTTACTTAAGATAAAAACGAAACAGCCCATCAATAGCTTAACGAAATGCATGAAGTAACCCTCCTTTTATAAGTATATGTTTTCTATTTCAGTTCTCATTTTACAGAGACAAAATGTCATTATTATTGACTTAGATCCTGAGCATCAATGGTCTTAAATTATTATCCCCTAATCAACCGTTCAATCACTCAGCAAAGAAACCTCTCAAATATCATTGTATACATATTCAGTCACCCAGTTCAGTATATGACTCATTTGTAATGATTCCATTGTTTTAAGCTGTGAAATATTCAGATGTGATAAGACTATTTGATCACGCAAGTCTTTCTTAATTGAATAAAATTATCAATCATGAATTTTATTCAACTTTTTATGAATTAATATCATTTTTATTCATGTCTGGTTTGGGGTATAAATTACACCATGCTCCTCGCTACAGACCATATCAGCATTGATTTTCAATTTTTCATGCAGTTCAGATAAGAAAATATTGAAAAACTATGGATGAATAAGTTTCAACAATACTTTGAGGTAGTCGACAAGAGCATGAAATAAATTCAGGTTTTTATCTCAGAAATTAGGGTTATCACAATGAGTAAAGAGTTTACATTTACGATTAAGCGCATTAGTTTCGATGAAAACTATCATCCAGCTGACAGTACGCGCATTACAACCAACTTTGCAAATTTAGCAAGAGGTGAGAGTCGTCAAGACAACTTGCGCAATACTCTGAAGATGATCAACAATCGTTTCAATGCTTTGGCACATTGGGATAACCCGAAAGCAGACCGTTACGCTGTCGAACTTGAAATTATTTCAGTGGATATTGATATTGAAGGCAATGGTGAAACTTTCCCAACAATAGAAATTTTGAAAACCAATATTATCGATCACAAAAACAATCAACGTATTGAAGGTATTGTTGGAAATAATTTTTCCTCTTATGTGCGAGACTATGATTTTAGTGTACTTCTGTTAGAACATAATAAAGATAAAGCTGAATTTAGCCTTCCAGACAACTATGGTGAGCTTCACGGTAACATTTTTAATTCATTCGTTCATTCGAATACTTATAAAGATAATTTTAGTAAAGCACCAGTAATTTGTTTGAGTGTTTCTAGCAGCAAAACCTATCACCAAACTGCAAATCAACATCCTGTTTTAGGCGTTGAATATCAACAAGATGAATACTCTCTAACAGATGAGTATTTTGCAAAAATGGGTTTGCAGGTTCGCTATTTTATGCCGCCGAATAGTGTTGCGCCATTAGCATTCTATTTCCGTGGTGATTTACTCAGTGATTACACCAACCTTGAGTTGATCAGTACCATCAGCACCATGGAAACTTTCCAAAAAATTTATCGCCCAGAAATTTACAATGCAAACTCTGTTGCTGGAAAGACTTATCAACCAAGCTTAAAGCATCAGGATTATTCACTGACCCGTATTGTGTATGACCGAGAAGAGCGCAGCCAGTTGGCCATTAAGCAAGGCAAATTTACTGAAGAACAATTCATCAAGCCGTACAAAAGCATCCTTGAGCAGTGGTCTTCAAACTACGTTGCTGTATAACCTAAATAGACAAGATATCGATTATGAAAATTTTATTACCGACTTCAACTGCTGGCAGCTTACCAAAACCGTCTTGGCTTGCAGAACCTGAAAAACTTTGGTCACCTTGGAAATTACAAGATGAGCAATTAATTGAAGGTAAACAAGATGCTTTGCGTTTGTCATTGCAAGAGCAACAACACGCGGGTATTGATATCGTCAGTGATGGTGAACAAACTCGTCAGCATTTCGTAACGACTTTTATTGAACACCTTAATGGTGTCGATTTTGAGAAACGTGAAACTGTTCGTATCCGTAATCGTTATGATGCGAGTGTCCCTACAGTCGTAGGTGAAGTGTCTCGTCAAAAACCAGTTTTCGTTGAAGATGCGAAGTTTTTACGTCAACAAACCTCGCAACCGATTAAATGGGCGTTGCCTGGTCCAATGACCATGATTGATACGCTTTATGATGCGCATTATAAAAGCCGTGAAAAACTGGCTTGGGAATTTGCCAAGATTCTCAATGAAGAAGCGAAAGAGTTAGAAGCCGCAGGTGTAGATATTATTCAGTTTGATGAGCCTGCATTTAATGTATTTTTCGATGAAGTTAACGACTGGGGTGTTGCAACTTTAGAGCGAGCGCTTGAAGGACTTAAATGTGAAACTGCGGTGCACATTTGCTATGGTTATGGTATCAAAGCCAATACAGATTGGAAAAAGACGTTGGGTTCAGAATGGCGCCAATATGAAGAGGCATTCCCTAAACTTCAACAGTCTAAAATCGATATTGTCTCTTTAGAATGTCAAAACTCTCGTGTACCCATGGATTTGATTGAATTGATCCGTGGTAAAAAAGTGATGGTGGGTGCGATTGATGTTGCGACCAACAACATAGAAACGCCAGAAGAAGTTGCCAATACACTGCGTAAAGCACTGCAGTTTGTCGATGCGGATAAGCTTTATCCTTCAACCAACTGTGGAATGGCACCACTCTCTCGTCAAGTCGCACGAGGTAAACTGAATGCCTTAAGTGCAGGTGCAGAAATTGTGCGTAAAGAGCTTTCTCGCTAGTTTTCATTCGTAGTATTCGGTATAAAGGGGAACCATTTCAGTTTGTTTGGATATATATTTCTACGCAAACTGATAACCCCCATTTTTAATCCTGTGTAATTATCCGCCCTACGCATATCTGATCCAGTTAAAATGGTCGACAAGACGCAATAGCAAGGTATCGCTAAATCTAAAAGTGGTACGGTTCAATTTAGGAATGATGTAATGATTGAAGCAAAAAACTATAGAGATGCAATGTCTTTGCTCACCAGTGCGGTCAGTGTGATTACAACAACGGGCTTGTCGGGTCGTTACGGATTCACTGCATCAGCTGTATGTAGCGTGACTGATACACCACCAACCTTACTGGTATGTATGAACAAGGCATCTAGTTCACACGCACATTTTATTGAAAATAAAATTTTAACTGTCAATGTACTCAGCGCACATCATCAGCATATTTCTAAAGCTTTTTCGTCTAAGTTAAGCCCAGAAGAAAGATTTAAACATGGTGTTTGGACCGAGTTAGAAACCGGCGCACCTGTTTTAAAAGATGCTTTGGTGAATTTCGATTGTGAAATTGAGCAAATGCAAGAAGTTGGCACGCATACGATCTTGATTTGTCGTATTGTTGCGATTCAACAGAGCCAACATGATCAAAGCTTGGTTTATTTTAATCGTGCTTACCACCATGTGGGACAGACGGAAATTGCTTAGTGTGTTTGCTGATTTGTAGTGTGATATTAAAATGATTAAAGACTTCTGTGTTATATAAATGCAGTTAAGATGTTAATTTTCAAATTTTTTCAAACTATGCACTTCTATTAATTTCTTCTTTTCATTCATAGATATATTTTTTAATTTTAAAATATCTTTATTTAATAGCTTGTCTGTTTCTAACAACTCTTCAAATGTCATAGATTCTAGAGTCGCAATTGTCTCAGGCTCTAATTGTGTAAGTTCAAACTTTGCTTTGTTCGGATCATAGTAAGTAAATTTTTTTACTCCAGAGTTTTCAAAGTTTTTGTAATACAAAATACCAGAGCTAAATAACTCTTTATTTTTATAAACTTTAAAACTTAAATGATCTTTTGCAAAAACATAGTCATTTTCGACATTTATGTCTTTAAAAATATTTTCTGTATGCTGAATTTTATTAAATTCAGGTGTAAATATATAAAATTCATAATAAAAAATATTTGAATTTAGTGAAGACTTTTTCACCAATTTTCCTTGGTTAATAATGGTTTCTTTCTTAACCAAACCATACCACCTTGAATTTAAATAGTTTTTATACGTATATAAATTTATATTTAAGTTTTCTGAACTTGCTTGATCTTCCACGTTAAAATTTAAGCGAGTAGATTCTTTGATATGTTCTGAACATCCTAATAAGAATATGACTATCAAAATTAATATTTTCATAAAACTTAAATACCTTTCTTAATTTAAATCATCCAAAATTTTTAAAAATTTTGTATCAACTTGATCAAAATCTTGTTTATTTTTAAATGAATTTTGATGAATAGCTTCGGGGCTTAAAACAGTTTCACTTGAAGATAAATACACTAGGTTATCAAAGATATTAATAAAAATTCTTATATCAGTTTGATTACTTCCCATTACCAAACTATTGGTATATTTCATTTTTGCATACTGATTTTTATATTTTGCGTAGATATAATAATCACTAAAAGTATTTATATCTTCTTTTTTATAATTTTGCATTCTTCCTTCTTTAAATAAAACAGTATAATTGTTAGTTTTTCCTATATATTTTTTTAACTCATATCCATCCAAGAGATATCCATACGGATTCACCACAATTTTTAAATCTTTATTATCTATGGATTTATCAAAGATAACATCTACTTTTGTTTCATAATTCTGTGAAGATATTTTTGAGCATGAATTTGTTATAACTACTATGATAAGAACGATAAGAATTTTAAAAAACATGATTAAATCCTTATTCGTTTAGGGGTTTATTATACTAGACCTACAAACGATTCTGACCAATACATTAATATAAAGACAACATAAATAAATCTTTTTAACACAAATAAAATCAACTATTTAACATACAACCAAACATCAGGATCTATATAGCTTTCATCTATATGATAACCTTTAGATCTCATATCTTTTTCATCTATTCCTCTTGACCGTTTATCTTTAATTAAACTTTGTTTGAATGCATTCTCTAATTCTTGAGGTGTCATCTTATCGGTATCAGACATTAGGTTTCTTTCATTATAACGGACTGTTTGAAAGCTATAACGTACAATATATTGTTCTTTACCTTCTTCATTTTTTTTAGTTTGTTTTAGGCTAATATCTAGTAGAATACCATTTGCGTATAAACGGTAACCTATCGTTTTACCTGCTATAGAGTTTATAATTTTTTTCCACTCTTCAAAATTAAATATATAACTCATATCAACGATGTCATGCCCTTCCATTAAATATCTAATATTGTCCTCTTTTGCTACTCTTGGGTTATATCTAGCAAAATAAGTATTCCATCCTGCTTGATTTAAGCGTTTCATTAACTCAACATAACCGTGATAAGCTTGCTCAGGGCTTACGAATTCTTCCTTATTTAAACCAGCATCAATATCAAATATTTGAATTCCATCAGTTGTATTCCATTGTGTCCCTAGTACGGAAAAAACATGGTCAATGACTAGGCTATTTGTTCCATTTTCTATTTTAATTTGACCTAGACTTGGAGGAGAAAAATCTAATTCTCTAAAGCTCGCGCCTGCTGATTGATGATCTACCTGTCCATCATTATATTTCAAAAAATCTTGAACACCTTGTTGACCAAAATGCAAAATGTAAGTCTGTTGATTCATTGCGTTATTCTCGATGTCTTTTGCCTTTGGTTGGCATGCCGTGAGTAAGTACCCACATATAAAAATAATAATTATGGAATAAGTAGAATGTTTAAATTTTCCCATCATTACTGTCTCTTTTAACGATGAAGTCAGCCTTACTATCGCCCCATCCCGCAATAATTCCTAATTCTTTTTCTAAAAAAGTACGTCTTTTTAAGATTTTTATATTAATTTTACTAAATACAAATCTCTGCTAAATCTGTTTTAGATATATTTAACTTTATTCTATTATCAAGAATACAAGAATAATTTCTTAAATTATATTCTTGTACTGATGAAGTTAAATCTATTTCTATGCCAATATCTGATTGAATTGGTCCTTTTCCAACTTCTTTTTTAAATTCGTCTAGGTTATAACAAAATAGATAATTTTTGTCATCTTTATCAAATTTTAAATTTCCACTTATCACTTCACCATTAAAATTTCTAACTTCAGGAAATAACCAGTTTATTTTATTAGCATTTCCTATAGTTTTACTTTTTGTAGCACATATTTTTTGATCTAATATTTTATATTCAAAGGTATCTTCATATTTTTTTTTACAACCTATTAAATCAAAAAATAGAAAGCCAAAAGGATAAATTTAATTTTCATTTTATATCTCTATAAACTTTAAGACTAAATATCTTTGTTTTCAGTTGAAATTTTTAGCTTTTACTACACTCTAAAGCTAACAAAGTTGTATTTAAAAAAGATATTGTTATGATATTCTCTAGAGCTTATTGATATCTAAATTCTAGATTATTGGCACATTTCTATACTTTTTTCTCTATCACTAAAATTTATTAACTTATTATTTTTTAAACAAAAATAATTTCTAAATTCGTATTGCCGAAATGTTTTTCCTCTTTGTAGTTCAACTTGAATATATGTTTCTAAAAAATCTGATCTCATGTCTTTTTTTGAAAAACAAAAAATATATTTACTCTTTTTATTTGATAAATTCTTTAAACTTTGTGTATAAATACTATTTGATAATTCATCATTAGGATTTCCATTCAGATCTTTAAAAAATGTATCGAATCTTGCAAATTCTTTAGACTCAAAAACTTCTTTCGGTTTCAATGAACAAATTATCTCATTATTTACAATTTCGTATTGAAAAGAATCAACCTTTTTATCTTTACAACCAGCTATTGATAATAAAACAGCTAAAAAAACCATATATTTCATTATGATGCACTTTAGTAAATTAAAAAAATAAATGAAACTGCTGGAATTATAGTAATATTTGAAACTAATTTATATCCCACTGGATCATTAATGATTGGTTGCATCACCTGTTTTATATATTGAAGATTATTATCCCTATGCTTTATCCAAGCAGAACTTAGGTTGATATCTTTATAGCCCTCAATTAGCCCAAAATAATCAGAGACTATACTCGCTTGTTGTTCAGGGTTCAATTTTTTAAAGTCAGTATCTATTGCTAATTCATAGTTATAAGGATCATAAATTGAATCAGGTAAAGTCCACTCTAAACTTTGTAATATTAAACCTTTACCTAAAATATTCATTCCTTTCTGATATTGCCATACATGAGTCATTTCATGAATGAATGTTAGCTTTGCCCTAATTCTTAGATCACTACCGTTCGCCCTAATTGGATTATCTTTAAATTTAGGTTCAGAAAAATCATCTTGATAAATATCTGATCCAACTAGACCATCTGGATAGTGAGCATGTCCCCTTGGTGTCATTGGAACTTGTTGTTTTGGTAAAAATGCTTTATTTATTATTTTTACTTTATTGTAATCTATCGAGTCTTTAAATATTTTTTTACACATTGCTATTTCACCGACAGTCAATGTTCTATATTTTTTTGATTGATCCTCTCTAAGAATAACTTTAGACTTTGCTGTTGTATTTGTCATGATTTTATCAGTTACAAATCTAATAACTGATTTTCCTGATGGTAACTCAGGCATATTAGGTAGCTTAAATCCGGGAACTTCTGGTAAATGTAGATCTGGCACGACTTTAAAATCCATTTTTTATTCTCCACAAGAGCAAGATTCATTGCAATTACTATCAATAATTAAATCAACAGAAACTATTCCCAATGAAGTTTTTGTTTTTAGTCTTTCAGTATTACCATTATTATCAGTTACGCCATTACAGATAGAACCATCTTCAAAAGTGACTATATACTCGACATTTGCATAAGGTTCGCCATTTGTATTTTCTAATTGTATTTGTTCATCATAAAAATTACTTTCGTCATCAACAAAGCTATTCCTTTGAGCGGCTATTGGGTTCAAATTTGAATTTACCCTACCAGATCCATTGTCCATCACTGCTAAATCAGAAATTTTTAAATACTTGGAACCACAACTTGAAGTATCACCAGCAGCGACAATACTTTTACCACCAACGATCATAAAGCCTTGATTGGAAGCAATTGCTCGCGATTGAACTTTACATTTTGGACAAAAGTGTGTCATTCCATCAAGGTGTACAGCTTTACCTTCGACTAAAAAAGATGGATCACCTAAAATAATGATTCCACCATGGTCTGTTTTACAACCGATTGTAATTAATGCCTTCATTTATATTTTATATTTAATTAATAATGACTTTATTAAAACATAAAGAAATAGGAGATACAAAACTTTGAAAGACTCTCTCCAAGTTATATTTACATTCAGCTTATAGACTTCACGTTATACCTACCTTCTGTCTCCTATAATATATTTTGTAATAAAATATTAAATTAATCTGGTCATGATCGAAATCCACCCCAAACTCCCTGCTTAGGGCTCCACCATTTTAAGTATCATGACCGCAATGGCACAATGACTGACTTACAACATCTTAATAGAGATCTCAAAGACTACTCAGCTTTTAACAATGAAACGGATTGGATCAATCATTATATCAATCGAATCGCAGTGATTTATCAGAAACAAAGCCTGTGTGATCCACTCATGAGTCAAAGCTTTGATATTTTCTTTCAAAGTAAGGAGAAATATTTCTTTGGGCATGTGCCCAATACTCAAGATGAGCCTTTAGAAGTAAAAAGACTGGTCACTAAGCCATAAGTATGAACGTTATACAGTTCGATGTTTTGAAATCGTATGTTTGAAAAATATTTAGTAACAAAAGAATTTATGAATTTTTAGAAATTCTAAGAATTCAAATAAAAAATCAACTAATAATCCGATTCAATTTACTAAATACTATAAAGAAATTTTTTAAAAATCAATTGATATATAAAATAAAATTTAAAAAATTTCATGTGAAACATATTATACCAATTCTATAAAAAATCTTTTTATCCGTAATAGATTGTAGATTTCGTATTGAAAAATTTTTACTATAATAAGATGATATTAAACAACTGAAAAATAACTTCTGAATTTTATCACCAAGCTTTTTTTTCAAATAGCATCCAATTTTTTAGATGTTTTTTATAAATAAAACTCCAAATTAATAAATAACTTATGAACATCTTTAACTATTTTAATGCTTCAACCTTAAAGATATATTATTTTAAAATACATTTATGTCTATTATTTTTAAAATAAAATATTAGTTCAATAACTATGTTATATATCATATAAAAAATTAAAATTCTTACGATTTATAATTTTTCATCTATATAAATTTATATCCAAATTGTCTTACAGAAATAAAACACCTTTTTGAGTTGTATGTGAATATCGTGCTGCTTTATTTTTTTGTTTATTAGTTAAAATTAATAAAAGGAAATCACATGAAATTATTTAATACATATCAATACTTACCAAACTTCAAATTTAGTTCAGTATTTACTATCCCACTTCAATTAGTAGCCAATGGGTTAGTCACTGCTGCAAATACCATTAATACTATTCTTGATATTACATCTCCAATTGGTTTAGCAGGAAATAAAATTTTCGGTGCTCCATTTGAAATTGCTCATGTAGTGGGTGATAAAGTTATTGGTTCAATTTCTAATGTTGTATCAAATATTGGTGTTTCTTTAGGCGCAACAGTAAAACCTGCTGATACACATTTCAAAAATGAATGGATAGATAAAGAGCTTACAACTAAAGGTCTGTTAAATGTTCCTAGCGAAGTAATTGGTAATGCCTTAATTGGTGGAACTAATCTTGCGAATGATTTGTTGAATACAGTCGCTCCATTAGGTCTTGCTGGTAATAATATATTTGGTAAAGGTTTCGAAACCATACATAAGGCTGGTGATGCTTTTATTAATCAAATTTCAAATATTATTGTTAATACTGGAAAAGGTATTGGAGGAACTTTATCTGCTCAAAACAACCATTATGAAAATGAATGGAGAAATCAAAGCCAAGCTGAACATGTACTAATATACGAAAAAAATGGACAAACAAGTTATCAAGTAAGCTCCAGTGTTTTAAACAAAGTGGCTGAACTCTATCAGCAATTTGAGCAAGCTCCTTCGCAATATGTTAATAATTTATGGCGCCCAATTTATTCATTAATTGCTAATGACCTAAAAGGCAAAGAAGGCATCGATCCAGGCACTCTCAATTGGTTCCATGTGGCTGAGGCTGTTGCAACAACAGATCCGACAAATATTCTTTACCAATATGTACGCTTAGGGACTGAAAAAGCTTTAGGGGATAAAGGGATTTATTTTGCGGATGGTGAATTTTATAAAGCATCGAATATTTTAGTTAAAACGCTGGCTGATAATTTACTGTATGGCGTGAATGATACAGATGGCAATCTTATAATTCCTGCTGGTTATGTTCCAAGTGCAGCAGGAACATTTGGTCTTGTACATATGGATGCAACTCAAGCACTACAAAATCTAGGTGGCACACTTTCAGATTGGTCTGGGATTACACCTTTTGGTCTTTTAGATCATATCTTAGGTGTTGATACTTCAGAACTAAATGGTGGAGATAGTCGTCCCATATCATGGTATTTAGAATTATTAGGTGATGTGGTTAAGGAAACGCTAAAAAGTGGAGCAAGTTTAATTGATGTAATCAGTCAATTCACAAAAGAAGGTCTGAATTATATTGATTTATTGATACAAGGAGAAGTATTTCAAAACGGTTTTTCTTCTAAAGATCAATTGGTCAATACACTTACTCAAATTGCTTATGCATATGCGGGTGATTTAGCTGGACCAGTTGCTGTAGTGACTAATTTCCTTAATCCTAATACCAATGTGATTTCTACATTATCTCCTTTCGGTGCAACATTAACTGGAAAAAATGGTAATGATGTCATAAATGGTGGAATAGGCAATGATAAGTTATACGGTGGTAAAGGAGATGACTTATTATTTGGTGGTTGGGGTAATGACATTCTAGATGGGGGATCAGGAGTTAATGTTTTGGTTGGGGGTAAGGGTAATGATACCTATTATGTTCAATCAAACTCTGATTTTGTTTTAGAACATAATAATGAAGGTATTGATACTGTCATTAGTTCAGCTAAGCATTTTTTTCTAACAAAAAATGTGGAAAATCTTACATTAGCAGGCAATACAGACATTTCTGGCTCGGGTAACGAATTGAATAATATAATTAAAGGAAATACTGGAAGCAATCATCTTTATGGATTTGGAGGTGATGATACTCTAGAAGCTACTGGAGGTTTATTTAATGTTCTAAATGGTGGAACAGGCAATGATAAATTGATTGGTAGTTCAGGTAACGAAACCTACGAATTTGAAAGAGGTTTTGGTAAGGATATTATTCAGGAGACTGGAGGTAACGATACTATTAAATTCGGTAAAGATATTAATATAGATGATTTAATTGTTTCATATATTGGCTCAAATCAAGTGATTTCAGTAAAAGGATCTACAGATCAAATTACGATTAAAGATGCTGCTAAGGGTAGTCAGTATCAGGTTGAATCTATTCAATTTAGTAGTGGTGATCGTTTAGATTTACAAACTTTAGAGTATCAACAACACTATTACTTCTAATTTATCCTAAAGTAAATTTTTCAATTTTTTGTTGGTTGATATTGACTCAATTTGAAAATAATTTTTCGTGTATTCAGAATCTTCAAGCAAGGTCGTAGATACTAAACTGCCCTGTAAATCTTATTATTTTGGATACACGCTTAAGTCTTGTTGCAAATAAAAAATGGAAGTTTTAAGCTTCCCACTGCTGTGATGTATGCAAAACTCTTAAAATACGAACCGTATCTTTAACGTCATACACTACAACATAGTGTGAATGAACCACTAATTCACGAGTCCCTTTGACCAGACCAGAGCGCCCCATCAAGCTGCTGTGAGAAAGTAAATCTGTTTTTTCCTCAATCAGATCGTGCAATTCAATTGCAGCAACCAAATTACGCTCAGTAATGTAATCAATAATTCTCTCTAAATCGTCTAAAGCAGTTGGTGTCCAAAACACTTTCATTATTTAGCTGCCAATTTAGCGAGTAGGCTTGCACGTTTTTCTTCAAAACGGGATTTCACTTCTTCTTGAGGAACCAATTGCCCTGCATCTGCTTCGTCTAAGCCAATTTGGACTTGTTTTTGATACCACGCATCGTAAGATGCGGCTTCTTGCTGTTGCTTCACAAAATCACGCATGAAGTCACGCAATAATTGCGCTCCGCTACGGTCTATATCTTTGGCAAAACTAGAAAATTCTTGCTTCAAAGATTCATCCACTCGGAATGTGAAAGTCGATTCTGTCATGGCTTTGACTCCAATGTGTTACATTTGAATTCTATTATAACACAACAAAAAACATGACATGTCAAAACAACAGTTAGGAATCGGCCTATCTACAGCTAGAACCCTGATCCATCATGATTAAAATTAAAAATATGGACTGGTTTAGCCCAATAGATGTTCATTATAAGAATCAGTTAATTATGCACCAAAAAAATGGCTGATCCCAAAAATCTTGACCCAGCCGATAGAGCATTACATCAAAAATGGCACAAGCAAGGAGGAGGAACAGCAGTTGAATGGGAAAAATTAAAAAAAGATGAAAGACATTAAGAACTCCTATTTAACATAATGGTCATACACGAAGCCTACATCTTCCTTTTACTTATAGGTTTCATCACATTTTTACCAACTCAGACCTACTATATATTTTGCTGTTAAAAATCACCTGCTACACTCACAATCACAAACCTCATTAAAACAGTCTGGTCATGATCGAAATCCACTCCAAACTTCCTGCTCAAGGCGTCACCATTTTCAGTATCATGACCGCAATGGCACAACGACTGACTTACAACATATTAATAGAGACCTCAATGACTACTCAGCTTTTAACAATGAAACGGATTGGATCAATCATTACATCAATCGAATAGCAGTGATTTATCAGAAGCAAAGCCAGTGTGATCCACTCATGAGTCAAAGCTTTGATATTTTCTTCCAAAGTAAGGATAAATATTTCTTTGAGCATGTCCCCAATACTCAGGATGAACCTTTAGAAGTAAAAAGGCTGATAACTAAGCCATATACATGGCGATCATACAGTTCTTTTTTGACATCATATGTTGAAAATATTGAGTAACATAAAAGATTTAAATACTTTTAAACATTGTAACAATTTGATTAATAAAGTGTGAAACGTGAATTATCATGAAAAAGCCGTTCCAGTACGCTGAATACTAGAACGGATTTGATTAAGATATTGATACAAAATGAAAAGTTCAAGCATTTCGTATAAGGCGTATTATGTTAATTTTAGGTAATCTTAAGAAATAGTCTAAGATAAAGCTGTAGTTAATTTTTTAACCACTTTATCAGTATAATGATAGTTAATATCCTTAATGACCCCATCAGTAATAGTATAAAGTAAATCTGGAACCTTCTCTGGAGTCATTACTATGGAGACTTTCTTTAGGAAAAAATCTTCAAGATCATTGAATGCTTCTGTTCCTCTAAGCTCTTCTCCACTTTCTAAATCACCTAAAATTGTATCTCTTAAATAAATTTCTCTAGCATTTCTTCTGACTAAACAGAATCTAAAATTAATTTCCATATATTCTTCTCTAGAAGAAATAATTTTCTTCTTGAGTGCATAATGATATAGATTTGTGAATCCATCAATAACCTTATATCTAATATCTTTATATTTACAGCTCCCTGACTTAAACTCTAAAAAGTAAAGCGTATCATTAGAAGCTCTATAAATAAGACAATCTGCAGATCTATTTTTACTTTTACTATTCTTTAAATTCTGACATTGATTATCAATCTTATCAAAATCTAAAATACCAACATCACATTCTATAAAATGCTGATCATTATCATCATCATAACTACAACTAGTTATATTTTCATTAGGACCTATTGAAAAATCCTTACATAACTCATCATAAATTAATTTAGCTTTAGTAGTCATCTTTTAACCCTGATAACTCATTATTCAAATCTCTTAAAGGTTGTGCAAGTACATTAATTATCTGAGAAATATCTTTATTTTTTTCAGAAAAAATAATTTCATTATTATCACAATCTCGTTGAGCTAAATAAAAATTAACAGGTGAGTTATATTTTTCTGAATAGCCCCTTAAAGATTCAACCATATAAGGACTATGAGTATTTATTAAGATATTAGCCCCAGAACTACATAATTTAGCTATTACTTCTGCATATTTTTTTTGCCAAGCTGGATGTAAATTCGTCTCTGGTTCATCAAGAATCAGTAAAGTATCATTATTTATATAATCACCATTAAGCAATAAGTCTAGAATAGCTAAAGATTTAACACCGGAAGAAATATTATTAATATCAAAAATTTTATTATCTTTTTTCTTAAATACAAATCCATGTTCTTTTTGCATGTAATACAAACTTCCATCAAAAAAATCATTTATAAATCTTGTATTTAGTTTATCATTGTCTTTTGATTTTTTGATATCCTTATCTAAATCAACCGCACTCTCTATTTTAGAAATTGAGAATCCATCTTCTAGTTGAAGCGTAAATAAATCATCAGATATTTCTTGACCTTCTTGAATAGATGAATTTTTTAATTTTTTCCATAAATCCATTACGTGATAAGGAACACCAATGTTTCTAAATTTTTTATTGGTTCCAAGCGAGTTTAGAATAGAGTTAGAAAAAATAGTTGGTAAATATTGTAATATTGCTGGGTTTTCTACAATAGTTACATCTCTAAAATTAGGTGCACCATTACGTGCATATAAAGTTTGATTCCGTCTAGAAAATTTAAATTGTAATAAAAAACTATCATTTTCATCATTATTTTCGATAGATTTTAAAACAATATTAGAGTTTTTAGATCCATATCTAACAGCATTGTTTCGAAATTCATTGTTTATAATATCAAATAATCCATCTGATGATCGATATTCATGGTTTATATCCTTTTCATAAAAATCACTGATAATATATTTCAATTTTTCTAGAAAATTTTTTTCTTCGCCATCATTCGTATTAAATATAAAATAATCTACTTTATCTAAAATTTTTTCATGATCATATCTCCTAGAATCCATACGCATTCTAGAAAAGAAAGCTATAACTTCTCTATTCTCAGATAAAGATGAATGATCTCTTAATCTGGTATAAATCCAATTATATAATAGATTGCTTCTAGGGTTTTCTCTTTGAAAAACCTCAGTATAAGTATTACATGATTGAATAAGGGCAAACATTAATTTCCCAACAGTACTTTTTCCGACATCATTTTGACCAGAAATAACTGTTAAATTCTTAAAATTTATGGACGCTTGTTTGATATCACCAATATTTTCAAAAAATAAATTCATAACTTATGTGTACACCTTAATTTGGTTTTTAGTATATCTTATCTACTTACATTTAGATCATTTCATCCATGTCTAATCAATCGTATTTGTTTTTTTTATAACAAATTTTTCTCATTTCAAGATCCTTATTTAACATAAAATCTCTTATACGAAGTCTACATCTCCCTTTAAATTATAGGCCTCCCACTATTCAGATTACCTTAAATTCTTTTAGTATATATTGTAATAAAATGTTTCAAAAGTTAGTTCTAATTTACCTTCTATCAAACTCCTTCCGATCCACCACAAATCACAACAACCTATTTTGCTACTAAAAATCACCTGCTACACTCAGCTCTACAAACCTCATTAAAACAGTCTGGTCATGATCGAAATCCACTCCAAACTTCCTGCTCAAGGCGTCACCATTTTCAGTATCATGACCGCAATGGCACAACGGCTCAATGCGCTAAACTTATCACAAGGCTTTCCTGACTTTGATGCACCGCCTGCATTACTACAGGCGCTGAGCCAAGCTACATTAGATGGTTTTAACCAATACGCAGCGGGTGATGGCTTACTGCAGCTTAGACAACAACTGGCTCAACTGTTTTTAAAACGAGATCAATTACACCTTGATCCACTTACAGAAATTACCATTACACCGGGCGCAACGATTGGGATTTTCAGTGTCATACAGGCCATCATCAATCCAGATGATGAAGTGATTATTTTTGATCCAAGCTATGACAGTTATGCACCTAGCGTACAATTGGTTGGTGGCAAAGCGGTTCATATTCCACTTCATGCACCTGAGTTTTCTGTAGATTGGGATCAAGTCAAATCTGCAATCACTGATAAAACCCGAATGGTCATCGTAAATACCCCGCACAACCCAACTGGAGCAATTTGGTCTAAGCAAGACTGGCTGAATTTAATTGAACTGATTCAAGATAAAAATATCATCGTGCTCTCAGATGAAGTTTATGAACACCTGATTTTTGACGGCGAAAAGCATTATTCAGCGTTGTCATTTCCAGCGCTTAGAGAGCGTAGTTTTGTCGTGGGTTCTTTTGGAAAAACCTTTCATGTGACGGGTTGGAAAACCGGTTATTGCATTGCCTCGCATGAGCTGATGAAGGTGTTTCGTCAAATTTATCAATTTGCCAACTTCTGTGGTGTCACACCTGTACAAATGGCACTTGCCAATTTTATGCAACAGCACCCTGAACATATCGATGGCTTAGCCAGTTTTTATCAACAAAAGCGCGATCTATTTAATTCAGGTATTCAAGATTCAAAATTTAGCTTTATTCCATCCAAAGGAACGTTTTTCCAAAATGTTGACTACAGCCAAATTCGTCCAGATTTAAATGATGTCGAGATGTGTAAATTCCTTGCAGAAGAACACAAAATCGTGGCAATTCCAGTCTCTGTTTTTTATCAGAAAGCCGCTGAAAACTTACGTTTAATTCGTTTTTGTTTTGCCAAAAAAGATCAAACTTTAGTACAGGCATGTGAAATTTTAAATCGAATTTAAACCGAATAAATTCTGAATTTTCATAAAATAAAGCTTGAGTTACTCAAATACTCAGGCTTTTTACTGAGTAGTTGTATATTATCAATAAGATAAAGATACTCGAAAATAGACAGTAGAAAAAAAGATGCCAGCTCGTCCCGACATGCTCCACCAACCCAAATTCTGGAAGGTTTTTTTAATCTTCTTGGGTCCATTGATCTTAACCAATATATTGCAAAATCTGTCAGGGACAATTAACACTATTTTTGTCGGGCAAATGCTGGGTGTTGAAGCAATTGCTGCGATTTCAGTTTTTTTTCCGATCCTATTTTTATTGCTGGCTTTTGTGATTGGTCTCTCGACAGGGGCAACTGTGTTGGTGGGACAAGCTTGGGGCGCCAAAGATATTGAAAAAGTGCGTACCATTGTTGGCGCATTGTTATTTATGACTTTGATTGGCGGAACCATTATTGCCTTTTTAGGCGTGCTTTTCGCGAAGCAGATTTTATTGCTGTTGGGAATCGACCCGAAAATCATGCATCTTGCACTACCATATGTGCAATGGATGTTAATGAGTAGCCCATTTTTATTTATCTATATCACCTATACCTCCATTTTGCGTGGGGTCGGTGACAGCACCACACCTCTTATGGCTTCCAGCCTCACCATTATTGTCGGTGTAATCGTCACTCCTGTATTGATTGGGGGTTATTTGGGTATGCCAAAACTAGGAATTATTGCCCCAGCGATTGCCAGTGGTTTAGGTTTTATTTCTACCCTCGCGTTTCTGATTGTCTATTTAAATAAAAAAGACCATGCTTTGAAGCCCGATGTGGCATTAATCGAACATGTGCGCTTTCACCCGCAGTTTAGCCGCAGTATTTTACGTTTAGGCATACCGACAGGTATCCAAATGGTCACCAACTCTGTTGCAGGTTTGGTGGTGATCGGACTGGTCAACCAACATGGTGCACATGCCACAGCTGCCTATGGTGCAGTTAACCAAGTGCTTAACTATATTCAATTTCCTGCCTTATCCATTGCGATTGCAGGCTCAATCTTTGCAGCACAAGCCATTGGTGCAGGCAAATCCGAATTGCTGGCAAAAGTAACCCGTACAGCGCTGGTCAGCAATATTGCGATTACAGGTTCATTGGTGCTGTTGGCCTATATTTGTTCAAAATATTTGATGGCGTTGTTTATTACCGATCCATCCGTGATTGAACTGGGTCAGCAATTGTTATTTATTGTGTTGTGGTCGATTATATTTTTTGGTGCAAGTGCCATTTTTGCCTCTATCATGCGTGCCAGTGGTACGGTCACTGTGCCGATGATTTTTAACATTTTATCGATCTTGCTGATCGAAGTGCCTTGTGCTTATTTATTTAGTCAGTGGTTTGGCTTACAAGGCATCTGGTATGCACTTGCGCTAACCTTTTTCAGCCTCTGTGTAATGCAAGGTCTGTATTATCAATTCGTTTGGAAAAAGAAAACCATCGAAATTTTGATTTAAATGCATCAGCCCTGTGCTCATGCATTTAAATCAGCCATGATGATCTCACCCCAAGATGATTTTAATCTTCTTGATGAAGCTTGATCACTTTCAGTTCCGATTGTGCTAAGCGTTTGGTTTTATTGCGTGCAAAGACTTGTTGCGTTGCAGGATCATTTGGATCAAAGACTAAGGCTTGCGGTAAAATTTTCTGATCATTGAGATAGCTTTCAGCAAACAAGATTAAAATTTTGCCATTTTCCAGCAGTTCGATGTGCTGAGGTTTGCTCGGCAGTTTAAATGCTACTTTTTGGCGATTTTCTTGAGTTTGGTCAACAAGATTCAGCAGATAAATATCTAAGTCTTGCTGATCTAAGGCACTATTTAATGAATTAAATCGATTAAAGTTTGCCTTCTCAGCATAATAAAAATATTGATCCGCTAAATATCCCATCATCACTGGTATGCTTCTGGTATAGACATCTCGATAAGTATAGCGATTGTCTTCTTGCTCATCTTGATCTTGATCTTGATCTTGATCTTGAGAGGGTGCATCCTGCACATTGATCACACTGACCAAATCTGCAATCCGTTGGTCATAAATTCCGATCTGATTTTCCGAGTCTTGATAAAACTCCACCACTGAACGATAGTCATCGACTGTATAGAGCACTTTTTGTGGTACATCAAAATTCAGTTCAAAAAAGCTTAAATCGGCAGTATTCATATAGATAAAAGGACGATTTGCCCAATCACCTAAAATACGAATGCTTTTTTGGTCTGGTTCAAATACCATATCGATTTCACGACAAAAGTGTTCCTGATAATTTGCTGGCAATGCGGCTGTGGTGATTTTGCCTGATTTCAACTGGATGCGTGAAATACTGTTTCCTACACCATTGTAAACATATAAATTTTCACCCTGTTGATCCAATAATAGTTTGCGGGGATAACGTTCAACTTTAAACTTTTGCAATATCTGCTTGGTCTTTAAATCAATTGCAAAAACTTGGTCATAATCTAAAGATGCTACATAGATAATTTGACCATCGTGGCTTAACACCACATCGGTTGCCCCCACACCACGGCACATATTGTGCATACAACCGCTTTCATCATCAGCTAAAGCATATTGGTAAAGCAGTTCCTCTTTGAATGAAATAAGATTAAATCGATAGACTGCATTTTTCTCTGTTTCGGTATAGTAAAGATCATCCCCATATCGACGAAAATCTCCCATTGCATTCATATTGGGTAAAGTAACAGTTTGCTGTGGGACTGCTTCCAAAAAGACCTGACTTTTATAAAATTGTTGAATCTTGGTCTTTTGTTCCTGACAATCCCGAATATATTGCTGTTGGGTTTTTCCTAAGTAACCTGCAATCTCATCCCTTTCTTCACCATTCCATAAATAATTACAATATTGACTAGAATCCTGTAAAGCCCCGACCTGATCTGGCGCTTCAGATGACGCTGTATCTGGACTTTGTTCTTGAGCAATCACCGCCATGATCGCATTTACTTTTTTTAGGTTCTGCTCAGACTGCGCAGCATGTTGGTATTTTTTAGCATAGGCTGGATGCGCTTCAGCATCATAGGAATCTAATACACTATAGGTCGCCTTAAATGCATCGTAGCCTTGCAGTTGAGCAGATAAATAATGCCCAATCAATGCCACTTTTCGATTCAACACATCGATATTTTTCTGATGCTGTTTTTTTACGCGTTTTGATACAATCTTTGCAAACTCATCTACTCGATCTTGGTACTGATCGATCATTTGGACGAGTAAAACGAGTTGTTTTTTCTCTGCGTTCTGAACATCATTCATGTTACGTAATGCCGAACGATAGGCACTGCCTTGTTCCACGTCCAGCAATGGATAAGGCTGATCAAATTTAATCTGATCGACAATCACACGGTTAAAATCAACCACGGGTTTTAAGTGATTTTGAATCTGATCAAGTGACTGATAAATACGGGTTAAATCTGCATATAACATCGCATCCAGCTTAGAAAGCTCAGGATCGATTTTACGCAATTGCTCTTGTTGAATTAAGCTTTGATATAAATCTAAATATTGTACAGAGCGATCAAAATATGCTGACCAAAATTTTCTATATTGATAATCTGCTAAGAACGTTGAATATAACTGATCCCCTTCGTCCTCTTTGATATATTGTGGATAGAGTCGCTCCACTTCTACTCTATAAAGTTCTTTATCGTCTGCTGGAGCAGGGCTTGAATGCTCTGGTACACCTGCAATGCTATCTAAAATACTGGCATTCTCTTGATCAGTAGACGCATAGGCTAAATGTGATGCAAATAAAATCATACCTATACTGAGGCTTAAAATGGCTTTTTTCATAAAATGCTCAATTCAAATTATCTTTATAATAAAAATAAAAAATTTAATATTTTCTAAGTCAGTTTAACAAATTATTTTATCAATCCCAATCCGTAGATGATCGGTACAGTAAAAGTATGAAGATTTTTATTAACAATCAAGGAACTTGACACATTTCCTGAGAAAGTAAAAAGCCGCCAAATTTGACGGCTTTTTATAGAAAGGTTTATTTTGGTTCTAATTTTTTACTAAATTTAGTCGCAAAACCTGTCAATTTTTGATAACCCGTTGGTAAGATTCGCTGAATCAAATCTAACGTTTTTGCATCATTACCAATCAATAAACGACGTTTATCTTTGAGCACCGCATCAAGCATTTGTTGAGCAGCATCTTCTGGAGGCATACGTAATAATTTATTAAATGCTTTTGCTGACTTATCAGGATTCATGCCCAAAGAACGTAAACTGTCATTCATACGTGCATCATTGGCAATGTTGGTACGAATACCACCTGGATGTACACATAATGCAGATACACCACAGTTTTCGATATCTAATTCTTGACGTAAAGATTCAGTAAAACCACGTACCGCAAATTTTGATGCATTATATGCAGATTGCGTCGGCTGAGCCGTTAGACCAAATAAGCTTGAAATATTGATAATATGACCATCACCTGTTTTCTTGATATATGGTAGAAACTCTTTGGTTCCGTATACCACACCCCAGAAATTGATATTCATAATCCATTCAAGCTCTTCATAGGTCGCGCCTTCTACCGTCGAACCTAAAGCAACACCAGCATTATTGAAAATCATGTTTACAGAGCCATGATTTTGTACGGTTTCAGCAGCCCATGTACGCATTTCTTCGACATTTGCCACATTCACTTTCTTAGAAGTAACACGAACATTATAAGGCTTAACCAATTCGATCGTTTCTGCTAAACCTTTTTCATTCACATCACTGATTGATAAATGACAGCCTGCTTTTGCCAGTAAAATCGCAAGCTGTTGTCCCATACCAGAGCCAGCACCTGTAATTGCAGCGACTTTGTTTTTAAAATTTTTCATTGTCTATCCTTTATTAAAATCCGCACACAATAATACTGATAATGTGCAGCTCACCTACTCAATATAATTTTGACAATAACTATTGTCAATATTATATTGTGAATGAGCAGTTGTTTTTTTATACAAAAAATCTTAAATAGGTTTCAATGACTTTTATTGCTAAAATAACCACTTCTTTGTGACAATCGAACATGACACGAGTAATTTTTTACAATGACTGAATCTCGCTTAACTGAAAAGAAAACCATAAATAAAACCACAAAAGAACGCCAATTCAAAGGTATGTCCTTGTCTGAAAGAAAGCTCGCCCGTCGCGAAAAATTGATTGAAGCAGGCATCGCGGCATATGGAACACATGGTTTCTTTTCCGTGACTGTTAAAGATATTTGTAATGAAGCAAAACTTACTGAACGCTACTTCTATGAGTCATTTAAAAAGAGTGAGGAGCTGTTTCAAGTTATTTTTTTACAATTGATTGAACAGTTACAACAAACCGTGATGCAAGGCGTGATGCAAGGTGCGCCAGAGCCTAAAAATATGATCAAAGGCGGTTTGACAGCGATTTTTACCATGTTAAAAAATGACCCACGTGTTGCTCGTATTATTTATATCGATGCCATGCTGGTTCAAGAATTACATAATCATGCGACTATTCACGAAACTATGGGACGTTTTGATCGCTTAATTCACTCTTTTGTGACGCTGATGATGCCGCATATTGAACGAAGTGAACAGGAAATTTCATTGGTTGCGACTGGTCTAAATGGTTATGTTACACAAATTGCTGTGCGTTGGGTGATGGGTGGTTTTAAACAGTCCTTAGACGAAATTGTTTCAGCATGTGAAGTGGTCTTTGTGTCATTGATTAATACCTTTGCTCCTCAGCCCTAGACTGATTTGAGTAGTGTGAAGTAAGTATAACAGTGTCATCAAACTGTCATATTTGCATTTTTAGTCACCAATTTGATGTTCTTTTTAAGTTGAAGCTGCAAAGATTATTTAAAAATGTCATCTAATTTTCATCACATCGCCCATTTTTTGTCACATTTTTTTGCAAAAATTCGTCTACATCTTGTTTTTGCAATGATACTGTCATAATTAATCTTTGTAATAAGCCTGTCATAAATAAAAGACGGTACACCGTTCATACATAGGATATTGCGTTGTGAAAGATGACTATATATTAATCGTCGATGACGAGCTTCCGATTCGAGAAATGATCCATACCTCACTGGATATGGCAGGTTTTCAATGCCTGCAAGCTGAAGATGCAAAACAAGCACATCAAATGATCGTAGACCAACGACCATCATTAATCTTACTCGATTGGATGATGCCCGGTGGTGTAAGTGGCGTAGATTTGTGTCGCCGCTTAAAACGAGATGAAAATCTAGCAGAAATTCCAGTGATTATGTTAACTGCACGTGGCGAAGAAGACCATAAAGTTCAAGGTCTTGATGCAGGTGCGGATGACTACATGACCAAACCATTTTCAACACGGGAATTAGTTTCTCGTATCAAAGCTGTACTTCGTCGTGCCAATGCATTGAGTGGTGAAAAAACCATTGATGCGAACGGCTTAGTGCTTGATCCTGTCAGCCAACGAGTAAGTTTTGGTGACAGTATTTTAGATATGGGACCAACAGAATACCGTTTGTTGGCTTTCTTTATGACCCATCCAGAACGTGCTTATACACGTGCCCAATTACTTGACCAAGTTTGGGGTGGAAATGTCTATATTGAAGACCGTACCATCGATGTCCATATCCGTCGCTTACGCAAAGTACTTGAACCTTATGGCGCAGATCGCTATGTCCAAACTGTTCGTGGAACAGGTTATCGCTTCTCTACGCGCGCAGATGTCGCTATAGGTTAAGCACTGTTAAGGTAAATAAATTTCTATGTATGAACCCTATCCCGTCCCAGATCTTGCACGTGAACATAAAAAGTTTCGCTACAGCAGTTTATGGGAGTTTGCAAAACAAGACTTACGCCTGTTGGCTTTTTTACTGGTGATTGGCGGATTTATTGGTTTAGGGATCGGTTATTTTTGGATTTGTATTTCCATCGGTTTTGCCGTTTTTTTTATATTTCAATTGCGCTCTTTGTATTTGGTCAATGAATGGATTTCCAACCGTCCTTATGATTCTCCACCAAATCTCGAAGGTATTTGGGGAGCGCTTCTATTTAATGTCTATCGCGCACAACGCCAAGAACGCGTTGTTCAAGCTGAAATGGTTGGCTTGATTGATCGTGCACAATCCTCCTTAGTGGCTTTGGCTGAAGCTGTCGTTTTAACAGATGAACTCCATCAAATCGAATGGTGGAACCCTGCTGCGGAAAAACTTTTAGGTATTCAACCTTTAGATCGTGGTCGTAATATTTTAACCATTATCCGCCAGCCGAGTTTTATTGAATACTTTAATAATATTGACCAATCACCTGATGGTATAAAAATAAAGTCTTCGGTCTATGAAGAACATTATGTACAAATCAAACTGACTCGCTTTGGCAGTGAAAGTCGCTTGTTGGTCGCTTATGATGTAACCCGTGTGCATAATCTTGAGCAGATGCGTAAAGACTTTGTCGATAACATCTCACATGAGCTTCGTACCCCCTTGACTGTACTCAGTGGGTATATTGAAACTTTTACCGACCAAGAAGACCTAAATCCTCGTTGGAAACGCGCCTTTGAACAGATGCAGTCACAAACGCGACGTATGAATGCTTTGGTGAATGATTTATTGTTACTTTCGCGATTAGAAGGCAATAAACAGGTCGCGAAAAATCAAATTATTGATATGCCCAATTTAATGAATCAGCTTTTTGATGATGCGCAAGCCTATAACGTCGATTATGGACATACTTTAAATCTGGATATTGACAGTCATTGTGACCTGATTGGTTCAGATGCAGAACTCGCCAGTGCTTTCAGTAACTTAATTACCAATGCCATTAAATACACACCTAAAGGCGGTACTGTGACGATTGGTTGGCATGATGACACTGAACATGGTTATTTTACAGTTGAAGACACAGGCATTGGGATTGATCCCAAACATATTCCACGTCTAACTGAACGTTTTTATCGTGTAGACAGTGCGAGAAGCCGACAAACAGGTGGAACAGGTCTAGGTTTAGCGATCGTAAAGCATGTTTTAATGCAACATAATGCTTATCTTGAAATTGATTCTAAAGAAAACCAAGGTTCAGTTTTTAGAGTGGTGTTCCCGAAAGAGCGCCTTGATTTTGCAGGCTGATTTTTGATTAATCCAAATGAAATTATTTTTAGATTGTGAATTTAATGGTTTTGGTGGTGAACTGATTTCATTGGCATTGGTCGATGAACAGCATCAATCTTTTTATGAAGTTTTAGAATGCCCAAACCCTGTACCTTGGGTAAACGATCATGTGATACCACGTTTAAACCAACCACCCATTCAATTCAAAAAATTTCAAAGTCGTTTGCAGATTTTTCTATTTCAATATGATCAGATTGAAATCATTGCAGATTGGCCTGAAGATTTCGCTTTATTTATGCGGAGTTTAGTGCTTTCAGCAGGAAAATGTATACGAACACCACCACTTTCCATGCAACTTTGGATGCAAGATCCGATCGAAACTCATGTACCTTCTCAAAACCCACACAACGCTTTAGCAGATGCACAGGCTTTAAAACTGTCTTATTTAAAAGCACATGGATTTTGATTTATTCTAAAAACTAAAACAAGTTTTATATGAGACCAATCAATATTATCCACTTAACGTGAGTTCGACATAATTTAAATAATGTGAGTTCGATGCAACTACATCTCAACCCATTGAAAAACAATAAGTCTTTCCGGATCCTTGCTGGGTTTCCATCCATTTTTTGGATCAGCCTGCGGCTCGCCATGTTTAGCAGGGGTATATGAACAAGAACGTGCTTAAACAAAAAAAGGGGTGAGAAAAGTGAGGCATCGTCTACGCGAACGATCAAAAATTTTCTCAACATATGAGGCTATGAAAATACCTTCTCTAAACGATACAAGTTCTCAATCATACTATTGATGAATTTAACTTAACCTGAGTTCGATGTAATTAAATCTTCAACTCATTGAAAAATAATAAATCTCTATGGAGTCTTGCTGCGTTTTCATCAAATTTTAGGATGAGGAGCGGAGCTCCGCAAGCGCAACCATCAATAGCGTTTCATTTCTCTTGATCAATAAAATGAAAGCGATCAATAGATTGTTTGATGATCTAAAGCTTGCACTACCACGCTTTACTTCTAAAGTTTAAATTGTTTTGCGTAGGCGAGCCTCACTTTTCAGAGATGAAAAGTGACAAAAATCTTTCGTTGAGCGAGGGTACATCCTCATACCCCCACTCAACATGGCGACATCCATGTCGCCTCAAGATCGCAAGACCATCTATGATTCAAAAGTACAAAATAAATGAATCATCCAAATCACTTGTATGAATAATCAGGCGGTTTGGCTGTACCATCTTTCATCAAGGATTTTTATCAAACTCAGGTTAACTTATTTTGACGTTTGGTTTTATATAGGCAACTGTAACATTTAAGAAGAGTTGTATTTCTTACATGAAAAAACACAACCCCTTATAAATAAAGCAAATTAAAGTGTATGCCCTAAAGCTTCACCCATCACAACAACGGAGTTGGCTTTAAATTGTGCATCCCAATTCATTTTATCTTGCTCAAACAATACAATTGCAGTTGAGCCTAAATAGAAACGTCCAAGCTCAGCACCTTTTTCTAGTGCTAATTCATGATGATTTAATTCTAAGCGCCCAGTTGGCTTCACTTTACCCGTTGCCACAGTTTCAATACCTGCCACAATCATCGCACCCACTAAAACAACAGCCATACGACCGAGTTCAGTATCAAACAAACACACCATACGTTCGTTACGTGCAAACAAGCCCGGAATATTTTCAGCCGTGGTTTGATTGACTGAAAATAATTCACCTGGAATATATAAAGTTTCTGTCAGTGTTCCTGCGAATGGCATATGCACACGGTGATAATCGCGTGGTGATAGGTACACTGTGGCAAACTCACCTTGCACAAAAGGTGCAGCCAACTTTGGGTCACCAATCAATTGGTCTACAGTAAAACTCTGACCTTTGGCTTGAAAGATATCTCCATCTTTAATTTTACCCAACTGTGAAATTGCACCATCAGCAGGGGAAACAATACTACTCGGGTCTGTATCAATTTCACGTACACCCTGTTTTAAGGCACGCGTAAAAAATTCATTAAACGACTTATATTTCAATGCATCCGTTTGTTCAGCGATCGACAGGTCAATCCCGTACTGAGCTTTAAACGCTTGAATCGCTATATTTTTAATAATCGGATTTTCACTGGCTGCAACTTTACCTACGACACGGCTGAGTTGTTGCTGTGGAACAACTTTTTGAGCTTGGATAAAAATTTGTTTTTTTAAGTTTGATGTAAGACTCACGCAGGTGATTCTCCAGTAATAATTGGACTATCGAGGCGATTGCCCCACTCACTCCACGCACCATCATAGGCTTGGATATTCCAATCCAATAACCGACCTAAAATGTAAGCCAAGCCTGAACGATGATGCGACTGACAGTACACCACCACAGGTTGATCAAATTGAAAGCCTAATTGTTCTAAACGTTGTTGCGTGCGCTCTAGAGGATGCAATTTTAAATGATTTTGACGGTTAATTGCAGTACTCCACTCAAAATGTTGTGCATTTGGAATGTGACCGCCGCGTCTAGCTGCCAAACGTTGTCCTGTATATTCTTCGGATGTCCGACAGTCCCAGACTTGAATACTTTGTTGCTGAACCTTTTCCAACAATTTTGCATATTCAATACGATGTTGCTCAAGGTGATTTAAATTGACTGGAACCAATGTTTCTACTGGTTCAAACACTTCAACGTCAGATGAGGTTGGAAAACCTTCTGCCAACCATGCATGAATACCGCCATTTAATAAACTGGTATTGTAAAAGCCAAGGCAATGCAAATTCCAAATCAAACGTCCAGCCCAAGCGCCACCTTCATCATCATAAACCACAACATGATGCTCAGGAGAAATATTTAAATATTCAATCAACGCATTTAAACCGTCTTCATCAGGTAAAAGCCCTGAAGCTTGTTCTTCCTGTCTTACCAACAATTGTGGTTTAACATGTAAAGCATGAGGAATATGTAATTGTTCGTAGACAGAACTACGACTCAAATCGACGATACGAATCTTATCGTGTCCTAAAAAAGGCACGAGTTGTTCTGCTTCGATGAGTAATTCAAAATTAAAGGCAGGTGTAGTCATAAGTTTTTCTATTTTAAGACCCTGAATATGCATGATCTTAGCACAGTGTTTTTTTCCAATAAGCTGATTTTTCACATTCTTTTAGCAAAAAATCAGATAAGAATTTTCTATGCTTCGACAACTTCTGGTATTTCAAAGACCTGTCGCAGATACGCCAAAAATGTATCATTATCTGTCATGGTTTTTCCTGGACTATCAGAAATTTTCGCGACAGACTGGCCATTGCACTCCACTAATTTTAAAACAATGTTCAATGGAGTTTGTCCCATATCATTGGTCAAATTGGTTCCTATACCAAAACTGACTTGGAAACGGTCTTTGAAGTATTGGTACAATGCCCAAGCTCTTTCGATATCTAAACCATCACTAAAGGTTAACATCTTCGCTTTGGTATCAATTTTTAATTTACGATAATGATGATACGCCTTATCACCCCACTCAAAAGGGTCACCACTGTCATGGCGCAAACCATCAAATAGTTTGGCAAAATACAGATCGAAATCTCGTAGGAATGCGTCCATACCAACAACATCGGTCAAGGCGATACCTAAATCTCCACGATACTCTTGTACCCAAGTTTCCAAAGCGGCTTTTTGAAAATCTCTTAGACGCACATCCAAAGCTTGGAAAGCTTGCAAAAACTCATGTGCCATTGTTCCAATTGGATAAATATTTAATTCTTTTGCCAAGAGAACATTACTGGTTCCTCTGAAAACATTGGGTACCGCTGCATGGAACGTTTGAATGACATGTCGCTGCCAGTCCAAGCTATAACGACGACGCGTACCAAAGTCAGATACCAAGAATGGGGGCTTATCCGTCTGTTGCTGCTGTTCAAGTTTCTTTAATAACTCAACTTTGGCTTGTAAACGTCGTTCGCCTTCAGCATACACCTCATCATTGCGAATACGGCTAAAATAAAGCTCATTGACGATCGCAAGAACAAAAATTTCAAACATCATCGCTTGAACCATTGGACCTTCTACCCAAATATCCAAACGACCTTCTTCATCTATACCCGCTTTAATAAAACGGCGTTTCAGTTGGAATAATTCTAAATAATCAACAAAATCACTTTTGATAAAACGCATGCTGCGTAAATATTGTAATTCGTCTTCTTTAAATTTTAGTAAGCAAAGATGATCCAATTGTTCATTCAAATCCTCCAAAATATCCGTTAATGGATAAACGGTATCATCCAGATTACGGCAGCGGAAATGGTAGACACTGTGAGTTTGGGGAAATTTATGCAGTACCACTTGCAACATGGTAAATTTATATAAATCGGTATCCAGCAAAGATTGAATGATTGGCGCCATATCTGTTTGTAATTTCGCTATGCTTTTTTTATTAAAGCATATTTTTGAAGTGCATAACGTAATCATTTCGCTGTGAATGGCTATATTTGCAATTTAACAGTGTTTAAAAATCGAACACCTAGGTCTTTTTCATATCGGAAAATGCTGAATAATCAAACAAAAGCCATGCTTATTCAAATATTTATAATGTTTTAAAGATGGACTTTTTTAGACAATCTTGCTGTTCTATAACTGTTAGAATGGTCTTATCATATTTTAGTCTTATTGTTCTTATGCGTGCATTATTACAACGAGTGTTAGAAGCCAAAGTCGTGGTTGATGGTCAAGTCACAGGAGAAATCCAAACAGGAATTTTGGTTTTTTTAGGTTTAGGTAAAGAGGATAACTTTGAAAAGGGTCAAAAACTGATTGATAAGATTTTAAAATATCGATTTTTTGATGATGAACAAGGAAAAATGGGCTGGAACGTCAGCCAAGCCAATGGTGGACTTTTGCTGGTTTCGCAATTTACCTTAATGGCACAAACGCAAAAAGGCTTGCGTCCCGACTTTGGACCAGCAATGCCACCCACTGAAGCCAAAGCACTGTATGAACAACTGGTTGCATATGCGCAATCACAATTTGAAAATGTACAAACAGGAATCTTTGCCGCAGATATGAAAGTGCATTTGGTCAATGACGGACCTGTGACCTTCAACCTAGAGGTCGAATAAGCTCACATACACAACACAAAATCACTGTTTAAAATATAAAAAAGCCCGAATGGGCTTTTTTAATGTTTGAAAAACAATTATCGACCTGTCTTTTCCTTTAAGAACTGACGTGCCAATTTGATTTTTTCTTTGACAGGTTTTGGTACTTTCGGTGGGATTAACTTAGCAACTTGGTTAAACCACACCAGCAAACTAAAATCACCTTCCATTTTAATCGTGCCGTTTTGCATACCCGTCATAAATGCAGTTGGATCACCTTTGACCAAAGTTTTCACACCTTGATCACTGTCAGCAAACTGTAAAACGAAATCCGCTTTTTGTTCAGCACCTGAAACTGTATCAATTTGACCGTTATTGACAATAATTTGGCGAGCCACGCCTAAGTCTGTACCAATCTGGATACGGAACTGACGATCATGGGTCAATTCAATAAATTTTGGGCTGGTACGCGCCAATTGTTTCATACGAAGCGCTAAACCCAATACAAGTAAATCCAATGGATCTGTACTTGCATCAACGATTGGTAACTTCACAACTGGAATTGCAGAAAGTTTCATGACATTTAAGCCTGTTGTTTTTTAAATTAGATCCGAATTTGCTCATCCTAGCATAACTTGTCAATTCTTAGACATGGCTTTGAGAACAAAGTATAAACTGAAAAAAGGTATACCATTTTGATATACCTTAAAATGTCTAAATTGATTTTTTTCGTGTAATTAAAGTCACTATTGTTATCTTGGTTTGCATATTGTCATTCTGTTCACTCAATACTTATTCATCTTCATAGACTGGGGTATGTTCAATATATTGACGATTTGCCAGTGCTTTTTGGGCACGGCTGTCTTCACGTAATAACAACGCAATCAATGCAGACATTGCAAGCATGATTGCCGTTAAATAACTATATGCTACCGAAAGATCGAAAATATTCTGTACGCTGTAACGCATTGCTTCTAGAGTGCCCCAGAAGATCATACCCGCAAACATAAACCCTAACCAATGACGATAAGGGGAAAAGAAAACAGTAGCCAACGCTGCAGCAATTAGAGCGAATCCAATCAATGTTGCAAATGTCGCTGATACCATAACAACCTCCGTCAAAATGATGTCTCTCATAAACCGTCTAAGTGGTGTTTCACAACAAGTTCAAGCTTTATAATTTTTCTTTAACCATCTTATAGAAGCTTATGCATTGCATTATGTATGGTTTTTATGAGAAGGAAAGTGCTGTTTTTCGGGTAAACGACACACTTTGTCGCAACATGCATTTGTCATTACATTTTTTAAGAATCCTGTTTTTCTCAAAATCTAATTGCCATCAATCATGCAGTGTCATTACAAAAAAATACATGTTGTTTTTCTATAGAAATAAAAAAATTTAAGTTTTAAAACGAATCTCTTTTTCAAAAAGTATTATTTAGATTTGATGACAGCAAAGTGGTTCATTTTCAAACAAAAATAGCGACATTATGTCGCTATTTTTCATGTTCTGGCAATCTTATTTAAAGCATTTAAGCACGAGTGAGGTCTTTATCATGAACACCCAAGAGGTAAAGTACACCATCTAAACCAACACTTGAAATGGCTTGATTGGCATTTTGACGAACCAAAGGTTTAGCACGGAATGCCACGCCTAAACCAGCGATAGACAGCATCGGCAAGTCATTTGCACCATCACCCACAGCGATCGCCTGCTCTGGTGAAATTCCCATTTTTTCAGCCAATTCAGTCAATAAATATGCTTTGCGTGCACCATCTACAATATGTCCTTTCACTTCACCTGTGACTTGACCATTTTCAACATCAAGGATATTGGCATGAACTTCATCAATACCTAATTTCTCTTGTAGATATTCTGCAAAATATTGAAAACCACCCGATAAAATTGCAGTTTTATAGCCCAAAGACTTCAGGGTAGAAATTAAACGCTCCGCCCCTTCAGTAATGGTTAAACGTGCGGCAATTTTTGGTAAAACCTCAGCATCTAAGCCTTTCAACAAGGCTACACGTGCACGGAAGCTTTGCTGAAAATCCAATTCACCTTGCATGGCAAGTTCGGTGATTTCAGCAACCTTGTCTCCAACACCTGCTTCTTTCGCCAACTCATCAATAACTTCTTGTTCGATTAAAGTTGAGTCCATATCAAAGCAAACTAAACGGCGATTACGTCGGTAAGCATTGTCTTCCTGCACAGCGACATCAATGTTTAATTCAGCCGAAAGACGTAAACATGCTGCACGCATCGCTTGTGCATCTAGCATCTGTCCACTTAAACCAAATTGGACACATGAACGTTTGAGTATATCTTGATGCCCATCACGCTCAGGACGACCTGACAAACGAGTCACTGTTTCAATATTAAATCCCTGACTTGAAACAATATTTGTTACAGCTTGTAAGTGTGCAGCAGTTAATTCAGGTGCCAATGCCGTCACGATATAGCGGGTACGTCCACCTTCGCTTACCCATTGGTCATATTCTGTACCTGAAATTGGTTTAAAACGAACGGTAAGACCAATATCATGTGCTAAAATAAGGATGTCTTTCATTGCTAAAGCTGTTGCAGTCTGGTCGTTTGACGACACTACAATACCTAAAGTCAATTGATTGTGAATGACCGCCTGCCCTACATCTAATATTTGCAAAGAATGTACGGACAACACTTGCATTAATCGAGTAAACTGATTGGGTTGGTCAGGTCCTAAAAATGAAATAAGAATGATTTCTCGCATGAATTGACTCGGGTCTGAGCTACAACAATTGGAAGAATCATAATCGAAATCGAAATTTTTTGCTTTGGAAGTTTACGTTGAATGCGCCAAGACAAGGGCTATTTGCTAGCCTACTTATTGTAAGTTTTGCATTTCATACCTTTTTATTGGTAGTTGCAACAACACATCAGTTAAATGAAAACCGTGCCAGTCAAGGGCAACTGATGACCAGTCAACTGGTCACAGACAGCCTGTCTGAGCTTGAACCTGCGAATACAGTTTCATTGGCACTGTTGGCAAATCGTTATGCGACCAATCCAAGCGTTGCTTCGATTCGAATACTTGATGCTAAAAAACAAGTGCTTGCAACCAGCGGCATGGCAAAAACTCGCCAAGGCGAAGTATTTGTTCGTGATGCATTGCAGAACGAGAAAAAAGTCGGAACGATTGAAATTACGTTAATCAAACCGAGTATTGGTGAAATTTTACGGACCCAATGGCTTGCGATTTTAGTTTCACTTTTGATCCACGCTTTTCTTTGGTTGGCTTATCGCGCAATTGCACGCCCAACGCGTAGTGAATATTTGGCACGTATCAATAATGAGGCGCGCTTAAAACACGAAATTCAACAATTAACAGAAGCTTTGGAGGCTGAAAAAGCCAATCGCACCTTAGCAATTGCTCAGGCACAGCAACAGGCTCAAAACAAAGTTAAACCTGAACCTAAAGTTGCGGTCACTTCTACTGTCGATGATGATCAAGAAATTCTTGCATTGAATATTCAGTATTATGATCCAAAACAATTGATGAATACCGTCAATCAATCTGTATCTGTACCTTATTTTAACTTATGTCAGATTTTCCTGAATAAAAGCATTGAACTTTGTGCACAACATTTCAAACTCAATTCTAAAGATTTCGTCATTCATCAAGCGTTTAATCAACACGGGGCGATCTTGAGTATTGATGCTGAAAAGCCCGATGCTGCACAATCCATACTGATGATTGGTTCAGTGTTCCAATTGCTGTCTGAGGTTCTGTACAAACGTTATCGCGAAGACAAACGCTTCGTTTTACAAACACGCTGTGCCGTGACCACTTCTGTAGAAGCAATGCAGTTGGATGCTAAACATGCAGCAGAACGTTTGGTGAATCATTTAATTGCTAAAGAAATGGCACTGTACTTAAGCAATGATCAACTCAAACATATTGGTGATTGCTATCAATTGGTCGCTTTGCCAAATCCTACCAATGTACTGACACGCCACGCCTTTATGATTAATGGAATGAATAATGAGTGTGCTGAGCTTGCACAAAATATTCGTACAGAAATTTTAAAAGGTAAAAAACAAAGCGTCAGTTCTGAACCTGTTTCAGACCTATAATTCAAATCAGCATAAAAGCGTTCTACCCATAAAGGTAGAGCGCTTTTTTATTTTTACTTGCTTTAATACTCATAAGCTCATCTTATTTTTTTCGAAATAAGCGTTTAATGTTTGTTCAAAATCTGCATAAATCAATTTTCCTTCTCTTTTCATACCCCTATAAGCTTGTGTATAACTATGAGCGGTAAAGGAAGATGATAAGCATAGGCAAAATACGTAAAAACGCGTTAGACTATGTGCCGAATGAATCCAATGAAAATGTCACACGACAGAACAAAAAGGTGAAGGTTGATGCCGCTCAATACCGTTGAAGAGCTTGTAGCAGATATCCGTGCAGGGAAAATGGTTATCCTGATGGATGACGAAGATCGTGAAAATGAAGGCGATTTGGTGATTGCTGCAACACATGTACGTCCTGAAGACATCAACTTTATGATTACACATGCACGTGGTCTAGTGTGCTTGACCTTGAGTCGTGATCGCTGTAAGCAACTGGATTTACCATTGATGGTCGATCACAACGGTGCACAACACAGCACAAACTTCACGCTTTCAATTGAAGCGGCAAACGGTATTACAACAGGTATTTCTGCGGCAGAACGTGCACATACCATTCAGACTGCGGTTGCTGCACATGCCAAACCTTCTGATATTGTACAACCAGGTCATATTTTCCCATTGATGGCTCAACCAGGTGGTGTACTTCACCGTGCTGGGCATACCGAAGCAGGTTGTGACCTATCTCGTTTGGCAGGCTTAGAACCAGCTTCAGTGATCTGCGAAATCATCAATGAAGACGGTACAATGGCACGTCGTCCAGATCTTGAAGTGTTTGCAGAAAAACATGGTTTGAAAATTGGCACGATTGCAGACCTCATCCATTATCGAATGACCAATGAACAAACGGTAGAACGTTTGGATCAGCAAAGCATTGATACTGAATATGGAACATTTGATCTTTACCGTTACCGTGAAATCGGTAACCCAGATATTCATTTGGCTTTGGTGAAAGGTGAACCTAAACAAGGTGTAACCACTGTACGTGTACACGGTTTCAATCCTGCTCGCGACTTACTTAAACTCAATAAAAAAGATGGTGAGCCTGCGTGGAATCTAGATAAAGCACTGAAAACGATTGCCCATAGTGATCGTGGTGTATTGGTCTGGATCGGGCAACGTCATTTATCTGATTTAGGTCCAGCGTTAGAAGCATTGGGCAAACCAAAGCCGACCAAATCAAATGCCGCACTTTCTCAGCAATATCAAACGATTGGTGTAGGTGCTCAGATTCTACGTGATTTGGGCGTAGAAAAAATGAAGTTGCTAAGCTCACCACTCCGTTTCAATGCATTATCAGGATTTAATCTGGAAGTGGTTGAGTATATTACCGCTGAACAAGAGATTGATTCATAATTGTTTCAATTGATCTCTTTGATCTGGGTGATTCCATGAAAGAAAGCATTTGATCAAAGAAATCTGTAAAATAACTTATCTGTAAAATTATCGAGGTTGCTATGGCGATTCGCCGAATTGAAGGTTTATTACATCTCGCGAGCGAAGACCGTTACGCGATTTTAGTTGGTCGTTTTAACAGCTTTGTTGTTGAACATTTATTAGAAGGTGCGATTGATACATTGCATCGTCATGGTGTAAGCGACGATAATATCACTGTCGTTCATGCACCTGGCGCATGGGAACTTCCTGTTGTCGCTAAAAAACTTGCAGCTTCAGGTAAGTTTGATGCAGTGATCGCTCTTGGCGCAGTGATTCGTGGAAGTACTCCACATTTCGACTTCGTTGCAGGTGAATGTGCCAAAGGTTTAGGTGTAGTTGGTTTAGATACTGGTTTACCTGTAATTAATGGTGTATTGACTACGGATAGTATTGAACAGGCGATTGAACGCTCTGGTACAAAAGCAGGTAATAAAGGTGGTGAAGCTGCCCTTACTGCAATTGAAATGGTTAACCTGTTAAAGGCAATTTAAAGCATGTCGCAAACACTCCAAGCTACTTATGCAGCGAAACGTAAAGCACGTCGCTTTGCTGTACAAGGGATTTATGAATGGCAAATGAGCCACAACCCAGTGCATGAAATCGAAGCACGTACACGTGCTGAAAATGCTATGCATAAAGTGGATCTGAGCTATTATCATGAGTTGCTCACTACTGTGATCGCAAACCATGAAGCATTGGATGCTTTACTTATTCCAGTACTTGATCGTGAGATTGATGCATTAGACGGTGTAGAACTTGCTACATTACGTTTAGGCGCATATGAACTCAAAGATCATCTTGAAATTCCATATCGCGTGGTACTGGATGAAGCCATTGAATTGGCAAAACACTTTGGTGGTGCGGACAGTCACAAATACATCAATGGTGTATTAGACCGTTTAGCAACAAGCCTGCGTGAAGCAGAAAAACAACAAGCGAAATAAGTTGTTTTTACATGGCTGAGTTTTCAATTATTGAACGCTATTTCAATCGTCAGCAACAGTCTGATGTTGACTTAGGTGTTGGAGATGACTCAGCCCTGCTCACCCCGCCTTTAAATCACCAACTGGTGATTTGTACAGATACACTTGTCGCAGGACGGCATTTCCCCTTAGATACTTCTGCCCATGCCATTGGTTGGAAATCTGTCGCTGTCAATCTTTCAGACATTGCTGCCATGGGTGCAAAACCGCATAGCATTCTTCTGGCATTGAGCTTAGCCCAAATCGATCATGACTGGCTAAAAGATTTTAGTCAGGGCTTATATGATTGTTGTGATCAATTTGGGGTACGTTTAATTGGTGGTGACACCACACAAAGCCCTCAGCTGACCATCACCGTAACCGCACTTGGCTGGATTGAAACTGGTCAAGCTGTGACGCGTGCGCAAGCACAAGTGGATGATCTGATTGTGGTCAGTGGTTCCATAGGTGATGCCGCATTTGCGCTACAACATTTAGGGCATCCCCTTCAACAACGTCTAGACTACCCAACGCCTCGTTGTGAACTTGGCGCAATGCTCAAAGGTTTAGCGTCAAGCATGATTGATGTTTCAGATGGTTTAGCTCAAGACCTTGGGCACATCTTGGACGCTTCTAAGGTCGGTGCTAAAATTAATTTAAATCAACTCCCGATTAATCCTGCTTTAAGGGATTTAAGTGAAAATCAGCAATGGAAATATGCTTTGGCTGGCGGAGATGACTATGAATTATGCTTTACAATAAGTATGCAAAATTATGATAAACTTTTGCAATTACAACCCAATGTAATCACTACAATTATTGGAAAAGTTACACAACAATGTGGCATTGCATTTGAGAAAGATGGCTTAGACCATTCATTGCAACTTCAAGGGTACCAACACTTTGCATAAACCTCCGATTGTCTTTAAAAATATGACATGGACAGAACGCTTTATTGTGTTCTGTGGTGTAGGCTTTGGTTCTGGTTTAGCACCCAAAGCACCAGGCACTTTCGGCTCTGCTTTTGCCCTATTGTTTATCCCGATTTGGCTTGCAATTGGCTTTTATGGCGCCATATTGGCAATCATCATTATGTCTTTGGTCGGCATCTGGATTTGTGGAAAAACGGCAGACATTATTCATGTGCATGATGATGGTCGAATCGTTTGGGATGAGTTTGCAGGGCAATCTATTACATTTCTTCCCTTGATCTATATTGGACAAATGAATTGGATATGGGTGGTGGTTGGATTTGCATTGTTCCGCTTATTTGATGTTTGGAAACCTTGGCCAATTCGCATTATTGATGAAAAAGTCGATGGCGGTTTTGGCATCATGTTCGACGACATTATTGCAGGGGTCTGGGCAGCAATATGTATCATGATTTATTTATATTTTAAAATGGCTTAAGCCAGATCTGTTAGGTGTGATATGTCTACAACTGTGATCATTCTTGCGGCGGGTAAAGGAACGCGTATGCGCTCACGTTTACCGAAGGTACTTCAACCTTTAGCAGGACGTCCATTACTCGGTCATGTAATTGAAACAGCAAAACAATTACAAGCAAAAAATATTATTACCATTTTTGGGCATGGCGGTGATCTGGTTCAACAGGCATTTGCACAAGAAAACGTTGAATGGGTAGAACAAACTGAGCAATTGGGTACAGGGCATGCCGTTAAAGTGACCTTACCTGTTTTACCTAAAGATGGAATTTCGTTAATCCTTTCTGGTGATGTACCTTGTGTCCAACACAGTACCTTGCAACGTTTAATCGATGTGTCCACGACAACAGGTATTGGCTTAGTTACATTGACGCTTGAAGATTCAACCGGTTATGGACGTATTGTTCGTAAAGATGGAAAAATTCAAGCAATCGTTGAACATAAAGACGCTTCTGAAGAACAACGCCAGATTAAAGAAATTAACACAGGTATTTATTGTGTCAGCAATGCCAAACTGCATGAATGGTTACCTCAACTCAGTAATGACAATGCGCAAGGTGAATACTACCTGACTGACATCGTTGCAATGGCATTGGCTGACGGAATGGAAATTGCCTCAATTCAACCTGAATTGGCATTTGAAGTTGAAGGCGTTAATGATCGTATCCAACTTGCGGCTTTGGAACGTGAATTTCAAAACTATCAGGCCAAACAGTTGATGCAACAAGGTGTGCATTTAATCGATCCATCACGTTTTGACTTACGTGGTCAACTCACAGTGGGTACCGATGTTCGTATTGATATCAATGTGATTATCGAGGGCAATTGTAGCTTTGGTGATGGTGTTGAAATCGGTGCAGGCTGTGTGATTAAAAATACTCAAATCGCTGCAGGCACTAAAGTTCAAGCGTATAGCGTATTTGAAGATGCTGTGGTGGGTTCGAATGTATTGATTGGTCCATTTGCACGCCTTCGTCCAGGCGCTCAACTCGCAGACGAAGTGCATATTGGAAACTTTGTAGAAGTTAAAAACTCCACAGTTGGTCTAGGCTCAAAAGCAAATCATTTTACCTATTTAGGTGATGCTGAAATTGGTGCAGGCTCCAATATTGGTGCAGGTACCATCACCTGTAACTATGATGGTGCCAATAAGCACAAAACAATCATTGGTGATAATGCCTTTATCGGCACCAATAATTCTCTGGTTGCCCCAATCAAGATTGGTCATGGCGCAACCACAGGTGCTGGTTCTGTGATTACCCATGACGTCGCTGACAACAGTCTTGCATTTGAACGTGCAAAACAAATTTCTAAAGAAAATTATCAACGTCCCCAAAAGGTCAAGAAATAAGAGGATATTAATATGTGCGGTATTGTTGGTGGCGTTGCTGAAAGAAGCATTACAAATATTTTAATTGAAGGTCTAAAACGCCTTGAATATCGTGGTTATGATTCTGCTGGTGTTGCCCTTGTTGACCAAGGTCAAATCTTGCGTGAACGTCGTGTTGGTAAAGTTGCCAATTTAGAAGGGGCAATTTCTGAATCAAATATTTTAGGTTCACTGGGTATTGCACACACGCGTTGGGCAACTCACGGTAAACCTACTGAAAATAATGCCCATCCACATATTTCTGGGCATGTGGCTGTTGTACATAATGGTATTATTGAAAATTACCAAGAACTCAAAGATGATCTTGAAGCGCTTGGTTATATATTCACTTCACAAACAGATACTGAAGTTGTTGCACATTTAATTTCTGAAGCACTCAAATCAACGCCAAGTTTACTGAAAGCAGTTGAAGAGGTTGTTCCTCAACTGAAAGGTGCTTATGCATTGGGTATCGTACATACTGATTTTCCTGATGAATTGATCGCTGTGCGTGAAGGTTCACCTTTAGTCATCGGTGTAGGTATTGGCGAAAACTTTATCAGTTCTGATCAATTGGCGCTTTTACCTGTCACCAATCGTTTTATTTATCTTGAAGAAGGTGATATTGCACGTTTAACCCGTGAAACCATTGAGGTTTTTGTTAAAGATCAATTGGTTAAGCGTCCTGTTAAGGAGTTAGATGCCGCAGTAAGCAATGCATCAAAAGGTGAATACAAGCATTATATGCTCAAAGAAATCTATGAGCAGCCTGAAGCAATTCAGCAAACCATTTCTCAAGCCTTAAACGGCAATGCATTGCGTGAAGACTTTTTACAAAATGCTGAATTAGATTTCAAAAATGTCCAACAAATTCAAATTCTTGCTTGTGGTACCAGCTATCATGCAGGGATGATTGCAAAATATTGGTTTGAACAACTGATCAATTTGCCATGCCAAGTTGAAATTGCCAGCGAATTCCGTTATCGCTCGCCAGTGATTGTAGCAAATACCCTGTATATCTGTATTTCTCAATCAGGTGAAACAGCGGATACTTTAGCCGCCTTGCGTGACACCCAAAAACGCGCGCAGGCAAAAGGCTTAAATATTTGCACCATGACCATTTGTAATGTTGCAACATCGTCAATGGTTCGTGAAACCAACCATCATCTTTTAACCCTTGCTGGCCCTGAAATTGGTGTTGCTTCTACCAAAGCATTTACCACTCAGCTTGCCGCTTTGATGTTGTTAGCGCTAAAACTCGGTCAAGTTAAACAAAGTATCAGTGCAGAATCTATTGAACAAATTACCTCTGCGTTATGGCATATTCCAAAGGTTATTCTTGATACCTTACAAAATGATGCGGAAATTTTACGTTTATCAGACCTGTTCAAAGAGAAACAACACTGTTTATTCTTGGGTCGCGGTACAGAATTCCCGATCGCTTTGGAAGGTGCTTTAAAGCTTAAAGAAATTTCATATATCCATGCTGAAGGTTATGCTGCTGGCGAATTGAAACATGGTCCATTGGCTTTGGTTGACAATGATATGCCTGTGGTTATTCTTGCACCGAATGATGATATGTTGGATAAACTCAAATCCAACATGGAAGAAGTTCAAGCGCGTGGCGGTGAATTATTTGTGTTTGCCGATGAGAACAGTGGAATCGTCAATAAAGACCGCCAACATGTTGTTAATGTACCTGCAGTCAACGGATGGTTAGCGCCGATTGTTTACAGTGTGCCAGTACAGTTGTTGTCTTATCATGTTGCTGTTTTACGTGGTACAGATGTAGATCAACCACGTAATTTGGCTAAATCAGTCACTGTTGAATAATTCATATTTTAGATATTGAGTATATGTATCTGATTGATAAAATCTAATATATACCCATAGTAAAAGATCCACACAATTCATGCATGAAAATGGCATGGATGTGTGGATTTTTTTATATAAGCCTGTATAGAAGTACATCAGACTTTAAATATTTTGATCAATAATAAAATAGAGCAGTTAACATAAACACATTTGACAAAACAAACATATGAACATATATTCATATGTAAGCAATCTAATAATGTAGAGGTCCTTATGGGACATAATCACAATCATATCCATAACAGCCATAGCGATCATGACCATGCGCCTGAAGCGAATGGTGGAAATGAGAAAAAAATTCTAATTTCATTTTTCATTATTTTTAGTTTCATGCTCGTCGAAGCTGCTGGAGGAATCATATCTGGTTCACTGGCACTTCTTGCGGATGCAGGACATATGATGACAGATGCACTTGCTTTAGGCTTAGCTTACGCAGCCTTTCGCTTTGGTCGCCGCACCGCAGATAAATCCCGTACTTTTGGTTATATGCGATTCGAAGTGATTGCAGGGTTAATCAATTCTCTAACTTTGTTTGGGATTGTGGGTTGGATCGTTTATGAAGCTGTTGTACGCTTTCAATCACCTCAACCCGTTCTTGCGGGACCCATGTTCATTGTGGCTATTATCGGAATGTTGGTAAATATCTTTGTATTATGGTATCTGACACGTAATGACACAGATCATGTGAATGTTAAGGGTGCAGTTCTTCATGTGATGGGTGATTTATTGGGTTCTGTTGCTGCAATTATCGCGGCGATTGTGATCTGGTACACAGGTTGGACCCCGATTGATCCTATTTTGTCTGTTCTTGTCTCATTACTGGTATTACGTAGCGCATGGGCATTGTTTAAACAAACAATTCATATCCTATTAGAAGGTGCTCCTGCAAATGCCAGTACTACAGATATCACCACGCACTTATTAAAATCTGTTCAAGGCATTCAGAAAATTAGCCATATTCATGTATGGATGATCACGTCTGGAAGAGCAATGGCAACATTACACGTCCAACCTGAAGCGGGTGTAGATATCAAGATCCTCACCGAACAAATTGAACATGAATTAAAAACCAAATTTGATATTGAACATCCCACTGTTGCCATTGATTGGCAAGGCGATAGCTCATGTAGCCTTGAAAAGCCTGTCAAAATTGATCCTCATGCTGGGCATAGTCACTAAGTTCTGCATCAATCAACCACACAACGCCACAAGGGAATTACATTAACCATGTGGCGTTAACGTTCAAACTTAGGATCTATGTTTTGAAGCGTCTTTGTTTATTCTTCGTGTTTAAATCCAACTCAAAAATATGAATAAAAATAAAGATTCAAATCAAAAAAACTAGCATAACATAGTCAATCAATTCAAAAATCACACAGCAAATATGAAATTTAGACCAATAAAATCAATATGATACATGTTATTTGACGGTATAAAGCTTGCAATACTACCCTATGCTTCTAAAGTTTGAATCGATTTGTGTAGCCGATGTTTTACTTTTTAGAGATGAAAAGATAAAAATAATCTTTCGTACCTTTTCATTTATATTAAGTTAATCATATTGATTGGTATAATTTTCTAAAAACTAGAATACCAACATTAACCACACTGCTCTTCTGCAATATGTTTTGCCATATCAGACAAAACATGACTCACATGTGTATCTGCAATTTCATACAAGACTTGCTTCGCCTGACGTTCACTTTTAACCAATCGTGCAGAACGTAATAAACGTAAATGGTGGCTGACCAAGGATTGAGACAAGTCCAGTGCCTCACAAATATCACCTACAGGGCGAGGTCCACGCATACAGAACATAAGAATTCTCAGACGTGACGCATCACCTAAAAGCCGAAAAGTTTCAGCCAAAATAATAATGTCGTCCTGTGATATTTCTGTTGGACCTTCTTTAACACTCATATTTCTGTCATTGTTCATCATTGATCGTCATCAAAGATTCTACCCTTGCGCTCCTCATCAGAACAAGACTGAATCTCTAGAAAAGTATCTTGATAAATGTTCTCTCTACACAATATTTATCAAGATTGATTTAATTGAAGTTTAAGCTGCTTTCCACAAGCAATAATGGTTTTCCGATCAGCATCAATTGCCCCATGCGCAATGGCGATGACCCGCATTTGCAGAGTAATATCATAATGAGGATAAGATGCAGAACGATGAAATAAACGCGAATCTATGCCTAACATGTTTGCAAAATGGTGTAATTCCTCTAGTGTATCTGCCATGAGATGACACCATTCTTTGCCTTTAAACGGTACTTTTGCACGATCCACATAAACGCTCATAGCAACATTCATTTCCCATATTTCAGATTGATTATCACATGAAAATCATCAATGATTGAACATCGCATCAAATCATAATAAGCCATCATTTTAAGATAAAACATCATGAAAATTTACCAAGCCACGATGCTCCATGCAAATCAACTTTATGCACTAGGCAACACAACATATCGCCAACATTTTAGTGATATTTGGACAGAACAAGGATTACAAAATTTTCTCAACCAAGATTTTAGTCTTGAAAACTTATCGAAATCTCTAGCGGACCCGCAACAAATTTGGATATTGGCTGAAAATGAGCATGCTCAACTGATCGGCTACGCCAAACTCAACCTTAATCAATACCAGCCCAATTTAGCGCGTATGGGTGCTGAATTACAGAAAATTTATTTACTCAAAGATGTCATTGGAAAACATATAGCCGCACATTTAATGCAATATATGATTGAGATTGCAAATCAACATCATCAAGCCTATATCTTCTTAGAAGTGTTAAAAACCAATGCGCGTGCAAAAAAATTCTATCAAAAATTTGCCTTTACAGAACAATTAAGTCTCGACTTTAAAACTGATTTATATGATATTGGCATGGATTTAATGCAGCTCGAATTAAACTCAAGATGACCCCAAAATACCTGATCAGTGCATGTCTTGTCGGTGAAAATGTCCGTTATGATGCTCAAAACTGTTTACACGATAAACTTAAACAGTTGCTCGACAATCAACAAGCTGTTGTGATTTGCCCTGAAGTTTCAGGTGGTTTAAGTACACCTCGACCATCTGCTGAAATTGTGGGTGGTGATGGTTATGCTGTTTTATTGGGGCAAGCTAAAGTACAAGATGCCAATGGTGACGATGTTTCTTCAGCATTTATTCAGGGTGCAGAAAAAACACTTAAACTTGCACAACAACATCAAGTTACACACATTGTTTTAAAAGCCAATAGCCCTTCTTGCGGTTCAAATATGATTTATGATGGTTCATTCTCTGGGCAAAAAGTGCAAGGCAAAGGTGTCACGACTGCCCTCTTGGAACAACATGGATTTGTTGTACTGACTGAAGATGAGTTTTTAAAACAACTCGATAGTGAATAAATCACTGTAAATAAAAAAACTAAAATTCAGCGCTCTAAATGAGCGCTAAAGTTGTACGGTATTAGGGTTTATTTTCCGACATTTTATCCGCTTTCGCTGCCCAGTATGTGGCTAAGATTGGACCCGAAATATTATGCCATAAACTGAAAATTGCGCTGGGAACAGCAGTCACAGGAGACGCAGCAAAATGAAGCGCAGCCAAGGTTACCCCTAAGCCTGAGTTTTGCATACCCACCTCAATCGCTACAGCTTTGGAATCTGGGTAAGACAAATTGAATAAACGACTTGCCCAATAGCCCAGTAAAAAACCTAGTCCGTTATGTAGAATAACCACACCAAGAATCAGCAAACCTGATTGCAAAATAGATGCCTTACTGGCAGCAATAATTGCTGCGACGATGACGACAATCGCAATTACAGAGACCAATGGCATCACTTGGATATACTGTTCAGTCTTTTGTTTGAACACACTTCTTAAGATCACACCCAAGATGATGGGGAAAATCACCACTTTAAGAATATCTATAAACATTGAACCTGCATCAATCGGAATCCATTGGCTTGCCAAAACATAGAAAATAGCAGGTGTTAAAATAGGCGCTAAAAATGTTGAAACAGAAGTACATGTGACAGATAAAGCGGTATTGCCTTTTGCCATATAAGTAATCACATTGGAAGCAGTCCCTCCTGGGCAACATCCAACGAGGATTACCCCTACAGCGATTTCCGGCGGTAAATTAAAAATCTTACAGAGAAAGAATGCTACGCTTGGCATCACCACAAAATGAGCCACCACACCGATCACCACTGCTTTTGGATTGGACAATACATTTTTAAACTCATCGACTGTCATGGTCATTCCCATCCCTAGCATAATGATGCCAAGAACCCATGGAATATAAGCTTTCATCCATACAAATGCATCGGGAAAGCATAATGCGATGAATGCAAATACAACGACCCAAAGTGCAAAAGTTTTTTGCACAAACTGACTAAAGCGTAAAATTGCTGACATTGTCCCTACCCAAATAGGTTTAAAATCAAGGCTTATCTTAAAGCATGTCGTTTAAATCAGTATCACTTTTCTCAAATGCTCAAATTTATGCAGTCATTTATGATTGAGGGTAATCAAGAATATCTTTTGAAACCATACGCTTTACGCCAGCAGCCAGCATTTCTTGCCATGCATGTTGTAATGAGCCATGTAGATCAATTGCTTTGGTTGCATCAGAAATCACAAAGGTCTTAAACCCTAATCTAGCCGCATCCATTGCAGTCCACGCGACGCAAAAGTCTGTCGCAATGCCAACAATATATACAGTGTCGATCTGACGTTCTCGCAAATACCCTGTCAAACCTGTTGTGGTTTTATGATCTGCTTCCATAAAAGCTGAGTAACTGTCAATGTGCGAATGAAAACCTTTACGAATAATCAATTGCGCAGTAGGAATATTTAAATCAGGATGGAATTCAGCATCCTCTGTGTCTTGCACACAATGAGAGGGCCACAGCACTTGTGGACCATAGTCCAGTTGAATGACATCATAAGCTTTATGTTGAGGGTGTTGTTCAACAAAAGAAATATGGTTTGCAGGATGCCAGTCTTGTGTCAGTACAATATTGTCAAAATGATCTGCCAATTGATTGATGGTCGGTATGATTCTTTCTGCTTGGGCAACCGCTAGGTTTCCCCCTGAAGTAAAACCATTTTGCACATCGACAACAATTAAGACGCTACGCTCAGTTTGCAACATTTCCCTATCCTTATACTGGCTAAATCTCAGCTATTCTAATGATCAATATGACACGCGTTGATGACCTAACATACAATAAAAAAGCTCACTTTTGCGAGCTTCTTATCAAAATCAAGGATTCAGTTTTGCAGCTTGATCAAATGATCTCAAAGTGGTGAAGTATTTACACCATCATTGCATCTATCACCACAGCAAACTCAGCTTCAAAGTATGTCCAGTGTATTAATAATCTGATAAGACAATTTCAATACTCGATAATAAACTCTCAATAACCCAACAACCGAATACAAAACAGTCTATAGAATGTCTTAGGGTTTTATTTTTGAAACTTAGGCTGGTATAAATTTCATGCAAGTATATATGCAAAAAATCACCTGTATTTTCGGCATAAAAAATTTAAAAATAAAATTTATTCAACTTAAATGTGAGTGAATTGTTGCTTTTTTTAAAGAATTTCCAAGCTTTGACTAAAGCATATTGTTCTGTCTCGCTGAATCAGTCATAATTTGGGTAAGCATTATGCAATCTTTCGAATGATTGCTTTTCGCTCAAATCAAAATACTGCAACCATCCCAATCCTTGTTTACTCAAACGCATGCGGATGGAAAAATAGGATATTTTTTTAAAATGACTCAGCAAGCACAGACCATTCAAGGCTCAATTGTCGCAATCGTCACCCCTATGTTTGAAGATGGCAGCGTAGATTGGAAGGGTCTCGAGAAGCTCGTTGAGTGGCACATAGAACAAGGCACTAATAGTATTGTTGCTGTCGGTACAACTGGTGAAGCATCTACTCTTAGCATGGCAGAACACACAGAAGTAATTAAAGAAATTATCCGTGTAGCCAATAAACGTATTCCAATTATTGCCGGTACTGGTGCAAACTCGACACACGAAGCGATCGAACTCACCAAAGAAGCTAAACAGCTCGGCGCAGATGCCGCACTTTTAGTGACCCCTTATTATAACAAGCCAACACAAGAAGGCTTATTCCAACATTATAAAGCAGTTGCAGAAGCTGTTGATTTACCGATCATTCTTTACAATGTTCCAGGTCGTACAGGCGTTGATTTACATAATGATACTGCCATTCGTTTAGCAGATATTCCTCAAATCGTTGGAATTAAAGATGCAACAGGCGATGTACCACGTGGTAAACAATTGATTGATGGTTTACAAGGTAAAAACATGTTGGTGTATTCTGGTGATGATGCGACAGCAAATGAACTGATGCAGTTAGGCGCAAAAGGCAATATCTCTGTGACTGCCAATATTGCTCCTAAAATCATGAGTGAACTTTGTGCGGCTGCACTTGCTGGTGATGCAAGTACTGCAAAAGTTAAAGATGACCAAGTTGCAAAATTAAACAATATTCTATTTTGCGAATCGAACCCAATTCCAGTGAAATGGGCACTTCATGAAATGGAATTAATTGGTACAGGTATTCGCTTACCATTAACTCCACTTGCAGAAAAATACCGTGCGCCTCTGCGTGAAGAACTCAAAGCAGTAGGTCTCATTTAATAAGAGCTTAGTATTATGCAATTACGTTTAGGTTTAACTCTTGCCATTTCAGCTTTAAGTTTGGCGGGTTGTAGTTCCCTTGGAATCAATAATGGTTCTTTAGATTATAAAAATACGACCACAGTAGAGCCGCTTAAGTACCCTGAAGGTTCAACAGTTAGACCTGCAACGCCTATGTATCCAGCTCCTATTGTTGACCCGCTGGCGCTTCAGCATGCACCTAAATTTGAAAATAAAAAAGGCAATCGTTATGACGTGCCTCGCCCAGAAGTTGCTCAAGTCAACACATCAACAGATGGAAGTGCAACAAGCACCGAAACTGTGGGCAGACCTCAAATTTTAACTGACGGAAATGGCAATCCATTGATCAAAATTGATGGAAATTCTGCTACAATTTGGCAGTACACACTTGCAACCCTCAGTAGTCTAAATTATAAGCTAATCGGTCAAAGCAAAAATGCCAATGAGGCAACTGTGAAAATCGATAATTCAACTTATATACTCAGACTTAGCTCAGTAGGTTCAAGCAACACACTTGCTGTGTTTAACGCAGACAATAGTTTTGCAGATAAAGAAAAAGCTGCAGGATTATTGACCCAGATTTACCAAAACTGGCCAGCCTAGTCGTTCTAGGCAATTTTTTTTTGCAAAAGGTTCCCCCATGTTAAAACAAACCTTGCTCTATACTGGTAAAGCGAAATCTGTTTATGAAACAGATAGCGCGGATCATCTAATTCTAGTTTTCCGTGATGATGCATCTGCATTCAATGGCGAAAAAATAGAGCAACTAGATCGTAAAGGTAAGGTGAACAACCGTTTTAATGCCTTTATCATGGAAAAATTGGCAGCGGCGGGTATCGAAACTCATTTTGAAAAACTTCTTTCTCCAACTGAAGTTTTGGTTAAAAAATTGCAAATGATTCCTGTAGAGTGCGTCATGCGTAACTATGCAGCAGGTTCATTATGCCGTCGTCTAGGTGTTGAAGAAGGTTTAGAACTTGTTCCACCAACTTTTGAATTGTTCTTTAAAGATGACGCTTTAGGCGACCCTATGGTCAATGAGTCTCAAGCGATTGCTTTAGGTTGGGCAAATGCGGAACAGCTTGCTCAAATGAAAGAATTGACTCAAAAAGTGAATGTGGTACTTAAAGACTTATTTGCTCAAGGCAACATGCTTCTTGTTGATTTCAAACTTGAATTTGGTGTGTTCCATGACCGTATTGTTTTAGGTGATGAGTTCTCTCCAGACGGTTGCCGTCTATGGGATAAAGACACTAAGAAAAAACTCGATAAAGACCGTTTCCGCCAAGGCTTAGGTGGTGTGGTTGAAGCTTATGAAGAAGTTGCTGCACGTATTGGTGTTGATCTTTCAGATCTTTAAGATCAATAATGTCGCAATAAAAAAGCTGAGTTGTTGAACTCAGCTTTTTTATTGCGCTTTAAATGTGTTTAAACTGCTATTTTTTGCAACAGATAATCATATAAATTTTCACCTGATTTTTGTTTAAAGCGATTTTTAAAGAGTGGTACCAAAAACTCAGGATTGATCTGAGCGAAGCTACTCTCCTCAAAGTCCTCATCAAATGAATCAGCATACTGAATAATCACCATGATTTCTTCGCCCTGCTTATTTTTTAATTTTCCTGCATCTCTTAAATCTTGTAATGCTTGGATGATGGTATTTTGATAATGCTCTCTCAAAGCAATATATTGTTCATCAGTACATTGTTTACCCAATGCTTCATAGAGTGCCATGATCGCATCATGTGTATGATTATTGGCAGTACTTGAATATTGCCATTCTGAAATCCACCATGCTTCGTACACATCTTCAAAAGATTTAAGGTTTTCTATGGTGCATCCCACATAAAAGAAACCACATAAATCTTCAACCATTCCCAAACCAAGGGCGCATAGATGCTGATCTTGTGTTAATTGTTGAATTTCAGCCAAAGCCTCTTGAATATCTTGATAAATAACTGAATATAAATGATCTTCTCTCATGGTCCTGTTCTTATGCGCTAAAGTTTAAGACCAGAGTTTACTATCAATGCTCAAATTTTGTATATCTGCTTTGGTTGAATCAAGACTGACTTTAATAAAGTCGCTCCAAAAATTAAGTATTGATCAATTGTATGAGGTTTTATCTCTATACAATCAAACTAAGCTTAGACCAAGCTTGCAATATTCAAAATAAAGTGTGCTATTGCTATCTTTTAAAAACACATCAATTCATTGCTCAGGTATTGGATAAGTTTCATGACTTATTCGGTATAAAGTGCTTTGCCAATTACCTAAAAACATCACTTTATAAGAAACGCTGTTGCGACGTTTAAAGCAAATTATTTTGTGCTTGACCTTCACATGATTGTAAAGATTAGGATGACTAAACATTAAGCAACTCTAAATTATCTAGAGTCCTGAGACCGTTCATGGAGTAATCAACAACTTCCATCATTACGGTAAATATCAATCTCCATAAAATTTCTGTTCTAAAAATTGTGATAGATACAGTGATTTTTAATATGCAAAATTTTATCTAAAACTTAAAGGGAACTTCAATGAGTAATAATAACCCCAAAAACCATTCTCAACGCCATGATATGAATGGATCAAATCTGCCGAATCAAGCTTCTATCAATGCCTATATGATCGTGAACCACCGTATGCATACACAAATGCAAATTGATTTCACTGGAAATGCAGATATGGATTTCATGAAAGGGATGATTCCGCATCATCAGGGTGCCATTGATATGGCAAAAGTTGTTCTACAATATGGCGCTGATGCCAAATTACGGCGCTTAGCTGAAAATATTGTTATCGACCAAGAGCTAGAAATCGAAGTCATGCAAAGATGGTTAGAAAACAATGCTCAGCTTTCTGAACTTAACCATGTTCAAGCTGCTATAGATGCTTTTCGTCAAACAAATGACAAGATGCATGCGGATATGATGATTTCATTTTCGGGAGATGCAGATATTGATTTTATGCGCGGTATGATTCCTCACCACCAAGGTGCAATTGATATGGCGAAAATAGAATTGCAATACGGTCATTATCCTGAAGTGCGCAAACTTGCTGAGAATGTAGTTCTTGCACAAGAGGCTGAAATTAATATGATGCTCAACTGGCTCAGTCATCATCAGTAAAAATATCACGTTTCTGCTTATCATTTTTCTGCTCACTCTAGTGAAAATAAGATGGCTAAGCACCTTATTTGCAAGCTATAGGTTTATTTCAGGATGTTATGTATGCCAAAAATTAAAGTACTTCCCCATGAGAAAATTTGCCCAGATGGTGCAACCTTAGAAGTGGAAAGTGGAAGTAATTTATGCCAAAGCTTATTAGATCACGGCATACCCATCGAACATGCATGTGATTTATCTGGCGCATGTACAACCTGTCATGTAGTGATAAAGCAAGGCTTTAATCAATTAACTGAAATGGATGATATCGAAGCAGATTTATTAGATCGTGCATGGGGGCTTACCCCTGAATCCAGACTCTCTTGTCAGGTAAAAGTTCCAGAAGAACCATTAGAAATAGAAATACCCAAGTACACCATAAACTATGTTTCTGAAAAGCATTAAGAGAAAGTTCAAGTATTAAAGCTTGACCTTACAATTATGGTAAGGTTTATATTGGTTTTAAATCTTCTTCAAACAGGTGAGATATGGAATTTTATATTGAAAATATGACCTGTGGCGGTTGTGCACGTGGTGTCACCAAAGCAGTCCAATCTGTAGATGCAAATGCAAAAGTCATTGCTGATCCACCAAATCGCAGTGTTCAAGTTGAAACATCAGCAACACAGCAACAAGTTGCGGATGCCTTAACCGAAGCAGGGTTTCCACCACGTTAAAGGGTGCAAAATTCTTTTTACTGGAGGCTGTCATGATGACAGCCTTTTTTACACCTCTACAGTCCCACGCTAAAACAAGCTCCAGTGATCAATCTACACGACTGATAAAATTGGCTTTAGCCATGAATAGAAAGCTTTAAATAACAAGACTCTTTGCAGATTTTGTTCTATTGATATTTTTAAAAGTTGTTTTCTAAATCTTGCCAAGCTCACTATGATCACTACAAATAGTTACAAAAAGAGCTTCAAAATAGAGTTATGCGTAAATTATCAAAACAATATTCATTCAGTCTCACAGCAAGTTTGATCTTAGCCTTACTGTACCCACAAGCACATGCTGAAGAACAACTGAATACATCTCCCGAAGTTAAAACATTAGATACGATTGTGGTGACTGGGACACGCTCATTAAAGCGTTCTAAGACTGATTCTCTACAACCGATTGACGTGATTAGTGCACAGGAACTTACTGAACGAACAGGTTCCAGTGAGCTAGGCACAGCACTGAGTAAAATTATTCCTTCCATTAATTTTCCCCGCCCGACTGTCGTTGATGGGACGGAACTGGTTCGTCCTGTACAACTGAAAGGACTCTCCCCAGATCAAGTCTTGGTTTTGGTGAATGGTAAACGTCGCCATACTGGCGCTTTTATTAACTTGGGCGGAACAATTGGTCGTGGTTCAGCACCCACCGACTTAAATGCAATACCTGTTTCCGCAATTAGCCGTATTGAAGTCCTCAGAGAAGGTGCTTCTGCACGTTATGGTTCAGATGCAATTGCAGGTGTCGTCAATATCATCTTAAAGTCTGACCCTAGGACGGGTGAAGCGGGTATACGCTACGGTATTTATGATAAAGGTGATGGTGAGCAAAAGCAGTCCTATGTTTCAGGCGGAACTCGACTTGGCGATTATGGTTATGCCATTTTTTCAGGTGAATGGCAGGACAATCAAGCAACCAATCGTGCTGGCTTAGACTTACGTGACCCAAATGCAACCACATATGGGCAAAGGACATTTCGATTTGGTGACCCAAAATCAGACGAAGTAAAAGCTGCTTTCAATGCTGGCTTTGACCTTAGTGATACCGTCGAATTATATGGTTTCTCTACCTATAGCCATCGAAATGCTGAAACTGCTGGATTTTATCGTTTAAGCAATGCCTCAAACAATGTTCCAGCATTGTTCCCGAATGGCTACTTACCTCTGATCCGAGGTCAATTAGACGACTTTAGTGCTGTTGCAGGTCTACGAGGAGAAGCCGCGGATTGGCGTTATGATGTTTCTGCAAATTATGGTTTGAACCAATATGATGTAAATACCCGAACCATTAATGTTGATCTCTACAAAGACACAGGGGCAACACCCAATTCATTTCATAATGGCAAGCTGAAAAATAGCCAGTCTATTTTTAATATTGATCTTTCTAAAGAATATGACATATCTGCATTTGCAAGCCCTTTGAATATTGCATTTGGTGCCCAGTATTTAAACCAACAATATCAAATTAAAGCAGGAGATCCAGGTTCTTATTATAAAAGCGGATCTTCGGGTTTATCTGGTTTTCGTCAAGCTGATGCAGGCAAATGGACGCGAGACAGTTATGCAGGATATCTAGATTTAGAAACGGATATTACCCAAAAGCTTTCTGCTTCTAGCGCATATCGTTATGAGAAATATGATGATTTTGGGGATACCAATAATGCTTCACTGTCCTTACGTTATAAACTTTTACCGCAAGTTGCTGTACGTGGTTCAGTTTCTACAGGGTTTCGAGCGCCAAGTCTAGCACAACAGTATTTTACCCAAACTTCCTCTCAACTGGTCAATGGGCAATTCGTTGAAGCAGGTACATTCCCAAGCTCATCTCAAGTTGCGCAATTACTCGGTGCTGAGGATTTAAAAGCTGAAAAATCCAAAAACTACAGTCTTGGCTTTGTGTTTACCCCAACTTCAAATCTGTATGTGACTTTAGATGCCTATCAAATCGATATTGATGATCGTATTAGCTTGTCTTCGAATATCAATGCCAGCAGCCCTGCTGTACGTGATTATCTGATCTCAAAAGGCATCACCAATACCAACTTTAGCAGTGTACGTTTCTTCAATAATGCCAGTGATACACGTACACGTGGCGTGGATTTGGTTGCAAACTATCAATGGCAGAATCTACCTTATGGAGAGTTAACCACATCTTTAGCTTATAACTTTAATCGCAATGAAGTCACCAATGTAGATAAAAATCCTGACATTTTAAATGCATTGGGTGTCAATTTGACACGCTTAGACCGTCGTGAACAATATGGTTTACTGGCAGGCAGTACACCTGAACATAAATTCAGTTTAGCCAATGATTATAAAATTGGAAATTTTGGTATTAACACCAATATCACGCGTTATGGCAGCTTCAAAACTTTCAGTAACTCTGGTTCAGCCAGCGATCAGAAATTCTCTGCAAAATGGCTTTTAGACTTAGCCCTCAGCTATCAATTGAAAGCTTGGAAATTTACCCTTGGCGGTGACAACATTACCAATGTTTATCCAGATAAAGATGTTTATGACATCAACAAACCAACGGGTGGAAGCCTACAGTACAGTCAGTTCTCACCTTTTGGCTTTAATGGCGCATTCTATTACGGCAAAATTAATTATAAGTGGTAAGGTCTAAAGCTTGTTAAAGCGCATCAAACCGAGTTAAACAACTCGGTTTGATGCTTATTGTCTTAGTGATAACCATCGAAATCTAGATATGCTATAGGTAAGTATCATTAAGTCTGGATGATTGATGAACTTTTTTTGACAAACTTATATACTCAAAACAACACATATGCGGATTTAATCCAACATGATAAAAACAATTTATGCGTGCGTTCTATTCTTGACCATTTTAGCCCCTGCCCACGCACAACAATTAAGTTGCCAACAGGACTACCCTAAAATCATTGCACCTGACCTACAACGTTTAGGACAAGATTTAAAGAATAATGATTATAGTTTTATGCAACAAAAAACCCATCCTTCACTGATCAATTATGTCGGTGGTCCTGAAAACTACCAAAAGTTGCTCAAATATGCCCAAAATATGTTTGCAGAATCCAAACTAGAAATTCAAAAGGTTGAGTCCAATCCACCTCTCTACAGCTATATCGTCGACCAAGAAGAAATTTGTTTTGTGCCAAAAACCATCACGATGAAAGTGGCAGGCAAAACAGTCAAGGCATCGCCTTCTTTTATGGTCGCGATCCGCTCACAGCATTCACATCAATGGACTTACTTAGACGGTTCAGGACTACAGAAAAATCCTAAAATGCTTTTTATTCTTTTTCCCAATTTCCCTAAAAATGTCAAAGTACCTTTTTAAACTCATACAGCCCGATAAGTTATTTCACCACCACCTTGATAGGTACTGAAAAGATTTGATAGTCATTTTGTGGGTCAATCTGATATTTGTAGCCCGCCAAAACATAAGCTATTCCTTGTTCAACAAAACGCAACTGCCCATTTTTTAGCTCATGCTTTGGAGAACCAGCTAAAACCACAAAATTGTTGACTTGCAATTTGGCTTTTTCTCCGTCTTGTTGAGTCGTTTGAGCATCAATTAAAACAGCTTGTCCTACTCTGGCTTTAATATTTTTCGGTGCTTGTATATCCACGATATATTTAGAATAAAGCTGTGCTGAATTGGTGGTGATCCCATTGGTTCCTGCCACATACAACTTGTTAAATGTGTCATCACTCAAAGCCCAAGGCCAGAAACTGATGCCACGATGTTTTGAGGCTTCTAAAATATTGATCAAATCAGACCGATAAGCAGGGTTATAACTAGAGTTATACTTTTGGACATCGCTATTGATTTGTTTAGTATTGACCAAATTGTTACGACTGTTTGGCATATTCCCTACTAACAAACCTCGAGGAATCTCAGTCATTTGAGTTTGTGCACGTACAATTTGATCGGTATTAAATGATGTCGTGACCACTTGGCTTTCCATTTGATACTTTTTAATCTCATCCTGCATTTTTGCCACCAACGCTGGATTGGCACTTTTCATTTCAATCATCAGTACAACATTTGGATGCTGTTTTAAAAAGTTAAAATACTCTGCAAGGGTCGGTATTTTATAAGCTTTATGCTTAGATTGTAATTGTTGAACCTGCGCAAGATTCATCTCTTCAATTTTTCCAGTTGAACGCGTTGTACGATCAACGGTTGCATCATGCATCACCACAAGATGCTGATCTTTAGTCAAATAAATATCATTTTCAACAATGTCTGCACCCAAAGCGACTGCATGTTTGGCACTTTCTAAAGTATTTTCATCCTCTAAGCTGGGTACACCCCGATGCCCAATAATAAAAGGTTTACGCAATAAAGTATTTTTTGGAAATTGTTTTAATATACTGGAAAAAACCGTACTTTGCGTGGTGATCACCCCATTTACACCTGTGGTCAACACGCGCGCTACATCCTGAGCTTCAACAGCAGATGTATCCACCCAAACTGTCATCAGATGACGTTGAATAAAACTGATCGATGCTTTCTCTCTCAGGCTTTGAGGAACCACGACAATTCGTGCATAAGCTTGATTGCTGCGACGGATAATTTCAACCAGATCTTGATGACGATCTTGAAGATTTTCTCGACTTAAATCCAATGCTGTTCGAACCATCGGTATAATTTGATGTGCAGATTTAAGCAGGTCATCACTTTTTGATAACACCGTAATATCACTAATATCCTGAGATTTAGACAGTAATTTTAATGCTTCAATACTTTTAGGGTCTTTAATCTCTAGCACAGGAATAGTTTTACGCTGAGGATTGGATAAATAATGTTGTAAGGTTTCGACCACTTGCCCAGTTTGATCTAGTAAATTTAACTTTGTATCTAATTGATAATATTTTTGATTACTTGAATTTAATGCACTATTTGGGTGTTTTATTTTTTGAATAATGGTGGGTGCTAAAGCTACATGAGTTTGAATTTCTTGTACTTGCGTAACTTTATTATGGGTAAGCTCAGGTAAGGCAGTGAGCTGTTCAGACACTTGAATATTTTTAATTTTTAAAACAATACCTGAAGCGGAAAAACCAATGCCGCCTTTTGTAGATTCTTGGTCAAGTTCTACATCCTGCATTAACTGATGGTTTAAATAGTGTTGAACCCGTTGTCCTGAGACCACTACACTGGCGGTATACCATTGATTCGCTTTAATGTTTTCATAAAACCCTTTAGTTTGATTAACTTCCCATTGTGCATTGGCTTTATGACGACCAAATTCAGTGCCATTTTTCGCTGTAGTATCTGCCCTTAAGGTAAATTGATAGTAACTACTTGGCACCACACCCTGCGTTTCTGTGACATCATAAATCACGCTTCCCCAACGAGAAGCATTTAATGGTTGATCTAAAGTAAAATTAAAATTTATTTTATAATTTTTATATTTTTCAAATCCTTGAGGTAACAAAATTGTGGTTGGGCTCATTGCATTTGCCCGTCCATCAATATTTAATACGCCATTTTCGATATAAATATGACCTGGATTATTTCCTGGAATACGCCAACCTTGAGGAATTGTATCTTCCTGAGCGAAGTTCAATTGATACAACATTCTAGATTTTGGAGGAGTAATTTTAGGCTGAGTTTTTGCCGAAATTTTTGTTGTCAATTCAGCATAACTGAGCATAGGTAAAGTAATTAAAACAGCACAAGACAAAATAGAAAGTTTCATAAAATTTCTAGCGCATTTAAAACGTATTTTGAGCAAGTTACATTTTAAAGGCATCAGCCTAATTTAAATTTTGCCGATATTTTAAACCTTTATCTGTCATAGATCAGCTACTTTAAAGCCAACATGAAAATTATTGTTGCTGCTGTTCCTGCTGCCAACGGCGTTGTTGTAAGCGCTCCCCTTCAACCTCCCTTTTATTTCGTGCAGACTCGTATAATTTTGTCCCTTTTAACTCAGGTGGCAAATAGTCTTGTAGCACAAAATGTTCTGGATAATTGTGCGGATAGAGATAATCTACCCCATAGCCCTGTTGCTTCATCAATTTGGTTGGTGCATTACGTAAATGTAGAGGTACAGGTAGATTCGAGGTTTTCTCAGCCAACTCTAGTGCCTTATTGATGGCTAAGTAGGTACTGTTACTTTTGGCACTGGTTGCCAAATAAACGGCACATTGCCCTAAAATAATTCTGCATTCAGGCATCCCAATGGCTTGAACCGAGCGGAAACACTCTCCTGCCAACAACAATGCATTAGGATTTGAATTGCCAATATCTTCTGAGGCAGCAATCAGCATACGTCGAGCGATAAAAACTGGATCTTCTCCACCTTTTAGCATTCGTGCCATCCAATATAACGCTGCATCTGGATCACTCCCACGAATCGACTTAATAAACGCAGACACAAGATCATAATGTTGTTCACCTGACTTGTCATAGCGTGCGATATTTTGTTGGGCAACTTTAACGACGATCGCATTTGTCACAATATTTTCAATATCTGACTCAAAAGTGCTGGCAATGAGATCAATTAAATTCAATGCTTTACGTGCATCACCTGCGGCGAATTGAATTAAGGCATCAAACTCTTCAATCTGAATATGACGCTCTTGTAAAAACTTATCCTGTTGAATCGCCCGAAGAATCAGTTCTTGAATTGCTTCATTACTGAGCGCATTCAGCGTATATACCTGACAACGTGATAGTAATGCACTGTTGACTTCAAAAGAGGGATTCTCTGTTGTTGCCCCAATCAAGGTAATTTTACCTTTTTCAACAGCATTCAAAAGTGCGTCTTGTTGTGACTTATTGAAACGATGAATTTCATCAATAAATACCACTGGTGTTAGTAAATCACCACTTTCAGCAATCACTTCGCGCAGTTCTTTCACACCTGTGTTTAATGCAGATAAACTGACAAATGGACGATCCACAGCTTGTGCCAATAATAATGCAATTGTGGTTTTTCCAACACCAGGTGGTCCCCAGAAAATAATCGAAGGCAAATGCCCTTGATCAATCATTTGACGTAATGGGGCGTCAGCGCCAAGCAAATGATCTTGTCCAATAATTTCAGACAAATCACGTGGACGTAAACGTTCTGGAAGTGGAATTTGAGTGTCTGACATACTGCTTTTTTAATTGATGAATGCTGAGCTTAGTCTACTATGGAAAGCATTCAATATTGTACTTTCAATTTTAAAATAATCGATTCTGTAAAATATCCATCAGTGAAGCCTGAAACACTTCACCATGACTGAGATGTGGATACAATAAAAGCTTGGTATTTGCACCTTTGCTGGCTAAGTCTAGAACCAATTTTCGATTGTTTTGGTTCATGTCCCGATCAGCATTCGGGCTGATTTTCGCTGTGCTAGATGGAACAAGATCACCTTCCATCACCAATAGCTTTTGATCTTTAACTGATTCAGGTTTTACCTGCTCAACTGCTTTCAATAATCGGGAATCTGCCCAAGTTAAAGATGGGCTTGCTGCAAAATAATGCGAAAATTTCTGCTCATGTTGCTGGCGATTCAATAATGTATCTAATACAAATAAGCCCCCATAAGAATGTCCCCACAATGCAGTGCGCTGAGCATCCAATTTCACCTGCGAGTAAACCCAAGGCATGATTTTTTCAAAAATCATTTGTCTAAATTGCGGACTTCCTCCTGACATGCGCTCAGGATTTCGGGGATCAACTGATATTTTTCCAGACTCATCTGCTGGCGTATAGTCCACGGAACGTGAAGCAGATTCAAACGGCAACTGAGTTTGATAGCCAATCGCCACTAAAACGGGGCTATCTTGTTCTGATAATTGCTTTAATAATGCTTCATCTAAACGCGCCATGACTGAATTACCATCCAGCATAAAAATAGCGGGACGGGGCTGATTTTTATTGATCTGTTTAGGTATACCTAACCAAACTTTATAATGTCGTTGCTGATCGGCTGACTGAAAGCTGTGAACTTGAAACTGATAATAACTTGAACCATGATCTGCAATATTCGGTCCTAAGGGCTTTAGATCAGGCTTGGCATAAGCAAGGGAACACGCAACAAAGCTTAGACTGATCGCACATAGGCACATTGTAATTTTTTTCAATCGTGTAAATAAACCAGACATTTTAAATGAGATCACATCATGAAAGCTGGTTTATCATATTACTATTTGATAATGATTATCAATTCCAAATTATGGTCATTTTCTAACGTACCCAACGCACAATATATTCGTCAATTTCTTCCTCATCAACTTCTGTCTCTGAGATGCAGCGCCCTGCTGCAGATTTTCTGGCTTTAATCACATTTTGTCTGGAGCCTGTAATTAAATAGTGCCAAGACGGAAGGTTTTTACCTTCATTGACACGCCGATAGGCACAACTTGAAGGCAACCAATTTATTTGCGCTAATTTTTCAGGACTCAATTGAATACAATCTGGGACATAGTTCAAGCGATTAGCATAGTCTGAACATTGTGCTGTTTGACAGTCCAGTAGTTTACAAGACACCTTGGTATAAGCGATTTCATGTGTTTCATCATCTTCGAGTTTAACCAAGCAGCACAAACCACAACCATCACATAAGGCCTCCCATTCCGCCTGATTGAGTTCAGACAAATGATAGTTTTTCCAAAATTGGGGGCGTATTTCGAGGCTCATGATATAAAGTGAAGTCATATGAGATGTTGTTATTATATCAGCATAAGAACATGAACTAGAGAATAAAAAAACATCACAAATCAGTTACATAATGCTTTATTTATCACACTTTTCAAACATAACTTCACAAGACCGTGTCGTTTTTCTCCTTATACTGAAACTGCATAAAAACAATATGGAGGTGGATATCATGTTCCGTTGGGCAATAATTTTCGCTGTGATCGCGTTAGTTGCAAGTTTATTTGGTTTTGGCGGTGTCGCAGGAATGTCTAAAGACTTTGCAGTAATTCTTCTTGTTGTTGCCGTTATTCTTGCAATTGTCGGATTTATTTCCAGAGGGAAAGTTTAAGCTTTTCTCAACATTTTTATGACAGTCTCTGTTTATGATCAAGAAGGTCCTAGGTCCTTCTTTTTTCATTTCTGCACCCATTCCATCATTCATAATTTCTCACATTTCTATACTCAATATTCCTAAATTAGCCATTTGAATCCTTTATATTTATGCTTTAATCAATGTCGCTCTCAAAAATATAAAAGGATTGAACAGATGGCTGTTGCAATTAAAACTCGTGAAATTCAATACCAAGCAAAAGATGGAACAACTTTAATCGGTTATTTTGCTGCCCCTGAATCTACACAACCTGTTGCAGGTGTCATCGTGGGTCCTGAATGGTGGGGACGCAATGAATATACTGAGCAACGCGCTAGAGAGCTTGCAGAACATGGCTTTGCTGCTTTAGCAATCGACATGTATGGCGATAAAAAAGTGACAACCGTTGCGACACAAGCCAATGAATGGATGATGCAAACTTTCCAAGATGCCGATACCATTGTAGATCGTACCTCTGCTGCACTTGCTACACTTGCTGCTCAACCTGAGGTGGATGGAGATCGTTTAGCTGCTATTGGCTTTTGCTATGGCGGAAAAGTCATGCTCGATTTAGCTCGTTCTGGTGCTGACTTAAAAGCAGTCGTTACTTTCCACGCCAACCTTTCCGCACAAAACCCAGCACAATCAGGAAAATTTAAAGCTGAGGTTTTAGTTTTACATGGTGAAAAAGACTCAATGGTGTCTTTGGCAGATGTTGAATCCTTCAAACAAGAAATGAATCATGCCCAAGTAAAATCTGAAGTGATCATCCTTAAAGATGCCAAACATGGCTTTAGTAACCCACAAGCAGATGAACGTGCCAAAGCCAATGGTGTAGATCTAGGTTATAACGCAGAAGCTGAAAGCGCAGGATTAACTGCTATGTATCAGTTGTTAAATCGTACATTGGTTTGATTTTAAATCTGATGTATGAACTCAACCAGTAAACAAGGAGTTTAAAATGACTGAGATAAAATGCCCTTATTGTGAATTTGAAGAATTTGACATCATTGATAAAAATGAATTTGGTGCAATTTTGCCTGAACAAAATCCTTTGTCTAAAGGGCATTCAGTCATTATCCCATTGCGCCATATCGATTCTTTTTTTGAGGTTTCAGAAAAAGAGCGTAAAAGTCTTTCTTCGTTGTTAGAGTTGGCACGTAATGAACTCAAACTCCGTCATCAACCAGAAGGCTTTCACATTGCCTTTAATGATGGTGATGTTTTTGGTCAAGAACAGAATAAACACTTTCATATTCATATCATTCCACGCTATAAAAATGAACCGCTTAAACTGGATCAGCGTTGGGGTATCATCAACGAAAATTAATCCTTTGCCAGTCAACTAAAAAAGACGCTACTGCGTCTTTTTTAGTTCAATATATTGCTTCATTCAACTTGACTTTAAAATTAAATTCTGACTATTCGAAATGGCTTAACTCACACAAATCTCATGCACAGTATTCAGATAATTTTCTGTAATCGATTCGAATTTGGTTATACTGAGCCACCTATTTTTGCCCTAGATTGATATGTCGCAATTTTCATTTTCAGACGCATTACTGACTTGGTTTGATCAACACGGACGCCATGATCTGCCTTGGCAAGTGGCAGATGATCCTTATAAAGTTTGGGTCTCTGAAATTATGTTGCAACAAACTCAAGTCAAAACAGTGCTGCAATATTTTGACAAATTTATTCAACGCTTCCCTACCGTTGATGATTTGGGTCAGGCGTCATGGGATGATGTTGCACCTTATTGGGCAGGCTTGGGCTATTACGCACGCGCCAGAAACTTACATAAAGCTGCGACGGTTGTCAGTCAACAAGGACATTTTCCAAACACTCTGGAACAATGGATGGAGCTCTCAGGTATTGGACGTTCTACCGCAGGTGCACTTATGTCACTTGGGTTACGCCAATATGGTGTCATTATGGATGGCAATGTAAAACGTGTTTTATCGCGATTTTTTGCCATTGAAGATGATCTCAGTAAACCTGTACATGAACGGGAAATGTGGAAATTGGCCGAAAGTTTGTGCCCTACTGAACGTAATCATGACTATACTCAGGCTATTATGGATTTAGGTGCAACCATCTGCACCCCTAAAAAACCATTATGTCTGTATTGCCCAATGCAGCAACATTGCCAAGCCCATCAGCAAGGGTTAGAAACAGAACTCCCTTATAAAAAACCCAAAAAACCTGTTCCAGTGAAAACTGGCAAAGTCTTGCTCATTGAGTCTCAAGGGCAATGGTTGTGGGAGCAACGTCCTAATAGTGGTTTGTGGGGTGGATTATGGAGTTTACCAATTTTTGCAAGTGAGGCTGAACTGCAACAGATCTGTGAACGTTTAAAGCTGGTTTCAAACGTTGAATCTGTGCAAATTTCGCATAGTTTCACTCATTTTACTTGGATATTAACCGCACACATCATTCATGTTGAAAAAGACCAAGCTGAATATCTCCAAGCAGAACTGGGCGGTGAATGGCTCACGCCACAAAAAGCTACACAAATGGGCATACCAACAGCCATGAAAAAATTGATCTCAGCAATCAAAATATGACATAGTCAGGCACGGGTATTCTGATCATTTTTTCAATTTTAATTTACCCTTTTTAAACCTCAAAGCTGAAATTTGAAACTAGAAAAAAAGGATGTCTCGTGCCGCATCGTATCCAATATTGTGTGATTGCCCTGTTTACAATCATATTGAGCGCATGTACCACCGCACCAAAAAAGCCCAGTGGTACAAGACCGCATCTTCCGCAAGCTCAAATTAACCGATTAAAAGCAATGCCGCTTCCAACACGGTTGGCGATCCCTGTCGATGGTGTCAAACCACAAAATCTCACCGATACGTGGGGGGCGTCCCGAAGTGCTGGACGCGCACATGAGGGCATTGACATCATGGCTTCACGTGGAACCAAAGTGTACAGTAATACTGAAGGAGTGATTACCAGTTTAAAAAGTAACAACTTAGGCGGTAATGTGATTTGGTTAATGGGACCTGGTGGTGCTTATCATTATTATGCACATCTCAATGATCACCGACGTGGTTTAAAAGAAGGAGACTACGTTAAAAAAGGTGAATTAATTGGGTATGTCGGCAATACAGGAAATGCACGACATACTGCACCTCATTTACACTATGGACTATACTTAAGAGGTAAGGGACAAGGTGCAGTGAATCCTTATCCGTATTTACGTTAAATTTTAAATTAGATATTTAGGAATATTCCATGTCAGAAGCATTGCTTGAGCGTTTAGTTGAATTTGCAGAATCAGGCAATCAACAAAAAATTGTCCTCAAAGGGCAAAGCCATCAAGGCTGGATTATGGAAATCACCAATGAGTCCCTCATGATCAGTACTGGCTTTGCAGATAAAGCGGGTAAAGATATTTGGATAAATTTTACTGACCTAGAAACTGCCCAACTTTCATATTGGGATAACAAACAAGATCAATGGGTCGAATTTAAACTCTAATTACATCAAAAAAAATGGAGCATCTTTCATGATCAATAAACGCTGTGGCTGGTGTTCGGATGATCCAATTTATATCGAATACCATGATCATGAATGGGGTAAACCAAATCGCAATGAGCAACATTTATTTGAAATGTTGTGTCTCGAAGGGCAACAAGCAGGATTATCTTGGATTACTGTTTTAAAAAAGCGTGAATCTTATCGTACACATTTTTTTAATCATTCAATTCAAACCATTGCTGACTTGACTGAACAAGATTTGGCATTGAAATGCCAAGATACTGGGCTCATTCGTCATATTGGTAAACTTACCGCTATTCGTGACAATGCCATTGCATGGCAAAACATGAAAGCAAAAAATATTGATATGGTAGATTGGCTTTGGGATTTTGTTGATCAACAGGTACAGCTGAATGATGTTCCTGATTATCGACAAGCACCTGCGCAAACTGAAGCCAGCCTAAAGTTATCTAAAACTTTGAAGAAAAACGGCTTTAAGTTTGTCGGTCCAACAACATGCTACGCATTCATGCAGGCGGTTGGAATGGTCAATGACCATGAAAATGATTGTATGTCGCGCTAAATTTCGCTCAAAAAACAGGAAGGATTCATATGTCAGCCAATATCATTCAATCCTATGCAGCCCTAGAAGCAGGCGCTGAACTTGTACCCTATCAATTTGATGCTGGCGATTTAGCACCACATCAAGTTGAAGTTAAAGTTGAATATTGCGGTTTATGCCACTCTGATGTTTCCGTGATTAACAATGAATGGGGAAATGCAGTTTTCCCTGTAGTGGGTGGTCATGAAATTATTGGAACGATCACTCAGTTGGGTTCAGAAGCAAAAGGTTTAAAAGTCGGACAACGTGTTGGTATCGGTTGGACAGCAGAAAGCTGTCAGCACTGTGACCCATGTGTCAGTGGACAACAAGTGCTTTGCACTGGCGAAAAAAAAGCCACCATCGTTGGTCATGCTGGCGGTTTTGCAGATAAGGTTCGTGCTGGTTGGCAATGGATTATTCCACTTCCTGAAAACTTAGACCCTGAAAGTGCAGGTCCACTATTATGTGGAGGAATCACTGTTTTTGATCCGATTTTAAAACACCAAATTCAAGCTGTTCATCATGTAGGTGTCATTGGGATTGGTGGTTTAGGTCATATGGCAATTAAATTACTCAAAGCGTGGGGCTGTGAAATTACCGCATTCACCTCTAATTTAGATAAGTCAGATGAACTGCGAGCGATGGGCGCAGACCATATCGTCAATAGCCGTGATGCAAATGATTTAAAAGCACAACGTGGTAAATTTGATTTGTTACTCTGTACGGTGAATGTGAGCTTAGACTGGAAAGCTTATCTGAATACACTTGCACCCAATGGCACTATTCATATGTTAGGCATGGTGCTTGAACCTATGCCCATTCCTGCAGGTACATTGATCAGTGGTGCAAAATCAGTAACTGGCTCTCCAACAGGCTCCCCTTTTGCATTACGTCAATTATTGCAATTCGCAGCGCGTAAAAATATTGCTCCTCAAATCGAAGTGTATCCAATGTCAAAAATTAATGATGCTTTGGAACGCCTCCATTCAGGAAAAGCACGTTATCGTATTGTGTTAAAAGCTGATTTTTAATCTATGCAATATACCCCATTTACGTTGACATTCATCATCGTCAATGGGGCAATGGATCATGCCGTTTGTAAACCTTAGTCAAACTGTCGGATTCTTCGGACTAGTGCTTTGATTTCAATCACGCATATCTGATTAAATTTATGTTTTTATAGAATGTGTTAGAAGATCTTGGTCATTCATTTATTTTTAATTTTTTGGATCATCACTGTTTTTTTCTAACGTGAGGCGATATGAATGTCATCATGTTGAGTGCGCTTATGCCACACTCTTGGTTGACAATTCGCCTCTGACCCAATCTGCCAATAACATGATGGCATCCTGAACCTCCTGAGACAATTCATGTCCTGCATTTAAACGAATACAATTGTTATAACGATGATCTTCACCAAAAATAATACCCGGAACAATATTGATACTGTATTGCTGCGCATAGTAATACAACGCCAAACTATCTACTTGTTCAGGGAATTGCAGCCAAAGCGCATAACTCCCCTGCGGTTGATTCAAACGGATACTCACGCCATGAAAAGCCTGTTGAATAAATTGTCGATACTGCTCAACCTGTGCCATCAGTTTAGGACGTAATTCACTCAGATGTTGACGATAGGCTCTGCTATAAATCATATCAGCAAGCCCCAATTGCAAAGGCGTATTCACCGAAACATTCTGTAAAATGAGTCTTGCATGTAAATGTTGTAAGCGCTGCGGTAAGCAAAACCAGCCTACACGATAAGAGGTTGATAGAGATTTTGAGACTGAGCTGCAATACACCACATAACCCTGTTGATCCCAATATTTAATAGGTAAAGGACGTTTGGCATTAAAACTACATTCTGCATAAATATCATCTTCAATCACATAGCATTGATATTTCGCCGCAAGTTGTGCAATACGTTCTTTCTCAGCATTGCTGAGGCAAAAACCCAGAGGATTTTGAAAATTAGCCGTCAATAAGCAGATTTTTACCCCTGGACTTTGCATTTCTTGCTCTAAACGATCTAGATCAAAACCTTCTGTATTGGCTGGGATTTCGATAATTTTTCGCTTCAACAAAGCCAATAACTGCAACTGCCCATTATAGTTTGGTGTCGGCACAATCACGCTATCACCAACTTGTGTAAGGCTCTGAATCATGATCGACAGTGCAGGCATACAGCCATTACTGATATAAATATCTTCTTTTGCAATATAAAAACCATCTTCAGCCCAGTGTGCCGACAAAGCCTCCCTCAATTGCAGATGTCCTTGACGATCGTTATATAAAAAATCTTCCGGTTTACTGTGCTTTAAAGCACGTTGGATTGAACGACGTAAGGCTTCGATAGGAACCAGATTAGGTGACAATTGAATCGAACCGAGATGAATCAATTTATTATTGATCGCAGCCTCATGAATTTGAATTTGCAATTCCAGATTAGAAACTTCCCTTGGTCTAGACTGAAAATCTGGATGGTCAGGTACAGCAATCTGCGGGGAATTTGGCAAAGCCTGTACAAAATAACCTGACTTTTCTTTGACAAAAATCAAGCCTTGAGCTTCAAGCAATTCATAACAACTCTTTGCCGTATTCAAACTCACTTTTTGTAGTTCAGCAAATTGACGCAAAGAACTCAGTCGTTGCCCGACTGCGAGCTCCCCACAATAAATTTTTTGCGCGATCTGTTGTGCCAAGATCTGATATTGGAAAGCCATATCTGTACCCAAATTTTAATATTTGTTGTATCTGTATCTGTAAACCTAACAGATTTATGCTTCTTTTACAGCCAGTTTTTAAAACATAATTGATTTGAAAGGAGAAAATAATGAGAATCATCGCCCTAATCAGCCTTGCTTTGGTACTCAGCGCCTGCCAGCCTCAACAAGTCAATAAAGCAGCTCAGCAACAACATTTTGTATGCAAATCTTTGATTGAAGGTTTTTTGAAGACACAACGTTTGGGTAATTATCAGCTTGATCATCTACAGCCAACCTTGCATCAGGCTGTCGCGGTCAGACATTATCACTATCGTGCCAGTGGAGATCAGGCTGTTAAAATAAATATGCCTGTTCAAAAAAATTTGGAATTCCAATGCCAACAAACCTCCGCCCAGCATTTTGAAATTCATTTGGTGACACCGCAACAGCCCAACACTGCCCCATTATTGAGTCTAGATCTACCACCACAAAAGACTATCGAAACCTTGACAGCTTTTGCGCTAAAAACTCAATAAATAGACGTACACGTTTAGGTAAATGTTCTTGTTGATAATAAACTGCATGGATGTGTTGCTCGTAAATTTCTATTTGATCTTCAAATAGCGCGATCAACCTTCCCGCTCTGAGATCTTTAAGCACCTCAAATGCTGAAAGTCTGGCGATACCATGCCCACGTAGACAAAGTTGACGTACTGTTTCACCGCTAGATGCTTTGATTTTAGGTTGTACAGTCAATTTTTCACCATTCACACGGATGGGCCAAGTATTGAGATGACTGACCTTACTAAATCCGATTTGAACATGATTGAGGATATCGAGTGGGGTTGCAGGATAACCATTTCGTGCTAAATACTCAGGGCTGGCAACAATGTATAAACGACTTTTACACAGCAATCTCGCATGTAGGCTGGAGTCATTTAATTCTCCAAAACGTATTGCGACATCCGTTTTATGTTCCAATAAATCAATAATTTGATCATTACTGTTTAATTCAATTTCAATGTCTGGATAAAGCTGAGAAAACTCTTGCATTAAGGGTGCAATCACATGCAACACAAAAGGAGTCGCCGAATCGACACGGATCAAACCTGAAGTATCGCTGTCCGACTTCAATAAAGCATCTTCAGCTTCATTCAGATCATGCACAATTTTACGGGCTTTTTCTAAAAATAATTGCCCCTCTTGAGTTAACTTAAGCTTCCGCGTAGTTCGCTCAAGTAAAGTCACATTCAGTTTAGACTCAAGCCGTTGCAAAGCTCGGCTCACGCCCGAAGTCGTTTGTTCAAGATGTCTTGCAGCAGCAACAATCGAACCACTATCCACAATATTGATAAATGCCTGTAACTCTTCTAAGGTCGATTTCATCTCTGTAATATCACGATTTATTATTGATTAATAGTCAATAATATTTTGCATATTCCTGTATTTTTCCGCAACAATTAAAGTAGCAAAATAGCGCTAATCCCCGAAAATAAAGTGAAGCATATCATGACAAATATCGTTCCTCAATTTGGTGTAGGTACTTTTCGTTTAACCAGTCAAACGGTGATTGACTCAGTCAAAACTGCCTTAGATGTGGGTTACCGTGCTGTAGATACAGCACAAATCTATGGCAATGAAGCCGAAGTTGGTCAGGCGATTGCTGAAAGTCATATTCATCGTGATGATTTGTTTATCACAACAAAGATATGGACTGACAATTATCAAGCAGACAAACTTATTCCAAGCTTGAAAGAGAGCCTACAAAAACTGCGCACTGATGCTGTCAATCTGACTTTGATCCATTGGCCTGCACCAAGTTTAGGTATTTCTGTTGCTGAAATGATGCATAACCTTTTAGAAGCTAAAAAGCTTGGCTTAACTGAACATATTGGTATTTCAAACTTCAATATTGACTTGTCACAACAAGCGATTGATGCTGTTGGGCTTGAAAATATTGCAACAAACCAAATTGAGCTCAGCCCTTATTTACAAAACTCAAAGTTAGTGGATTTCTTACAATCACAACATATTGATGTGACGTCATACATGACTTTAGCTTATGGCAAAGTTTTAAATGATCCTGTATTGGCTGAAATCGCTCAACAACATCAAGCTTCAACAGCACAAATTGCGTTGGCATGGGCATTGCAAAAAGGTTTTGCGGTTATTCCATCATCAACCAAGCGTGAAAACTTAATGACGAACTTAAAAGCCCAAGAGATTCAACTCTCTACTGAAGAAATGCAGATGATTGCACAATTGGAGCGCAGTGGTCGTGAAGTTGATCCAGAAAATTTAGCACCGAAGTGGGATATTTAATTTAGCTGCTCAGTTTAATCACAGCTAAATCTATTCTCACATTTTCACTGTTCATTTCTGATCGATTGAAAGGCATCAATTGCTTCGCAATATCTTTTGTTGCGAAGCTTTGATGTGTGTTTGACTCAAACAAAATGTGATCTAAAAGTTTTTGTTGAAATCAACATCAAAAAATTGTGCTTGTGATATTGGTCTGATGATTGCACCACTGTACTCGGTCTTTTTTCAATCTTCTGTATATTTGAGATCTCTCATGAAATTAAATTTTCCCTTACTTGCACTAGCCATAGGCGCTTTTGCAATAGGAACAACTGAATTTTCTCCAATGGGTTTTCTACCTCAAATTGCAGAAAACCTCAACATTTCGATTCCCACTGCGGGGATGCTCATTACGGCTTATGCACTAGGTGTAATGATCGGTGCTCCGATTATGACATTGTGGTTTGGACATTTTTCACGGCGTAAAGCACTGATATTGGCCATGAGTATTTTCACTATGGGCAATATTCTTGCAGCCATTGCACCGAACTATTGGGGGCTGATGGGAGCTCGAATAATTACCAGTCTTAATCATGGTGTATTTTTCGGGATTGGCTCAATTGTTGCCACCAGTGTTGTGCCTAAAGACAAACAGGCCAGTGCTGTTGCCATGATGTTTATGGGACTCACAATTGCCAATATTGGGGGGGTACCTCTAGCAACATGGATTGGACAAAATATTGGTTGGCGTATGTCCTTTGCCGCAATTGCGATCTTGGGTGTCATCACCATGTTGGCATTATGGAAAGCCTTGCCTGTAGATGTGGCAGGTTTGCGTCCAAATGTAAAAGCTGAGCTGAAAGTTTTGACTCGCTTGCCTGTGCTTTTTGCCTTATTGACGACTGTGATGAGTGCAGGAGCGATGTTTACGCTCTACACCTATATTGCACCGAGCTTGCAAAATATCACCCATGCCAGTCCAATGTTTATCACACTGATGTTGGTCTTAATCGGAATCGGTTTTTCAATTGGGAATCATCTCGGTGGGAAGTTCGCAGATCGATCACTGAATAAGACATTGACAGGCTTTTTAGTGTTATTAATGCTGTCCATGTTACTGTTCCCGATCTTGGCACAAACACCGCTTGGTGCAGCTTTGGCGCTTGTTGTTTGGGGAGCAGCAGCCTTTGCCGTTGTGCCTCCACTCCAAATGCGGGTGATGTCTGTTGCGCATGAAGCACCAGGACTAGCCTCTTCAGTGAATATTGGTGCATTTAATTTAGGTAATGCTTTAGGCGCAACCGTAGGTGGTGCAGTTCTCAGTATGGGTATGAGTTATTCAGCCGTTTCAATTGCAGGCGCAGTACTTACTGCATTAGGATTGCTCTTGGTATTTATCCAAATGAAAATGAGCCAAGAACCCGTGCATCAATTCAGCTAATGTTAACTTACCAAATCATCTGCGACTGAATTGATTATATTGTTCATTTCCCTGCACCTTCATAGGGTGTAGGGTTCAAAATAGCTATAAATAACGCATCCTGAATCAATGATTATTTTAAAATTTCAGGTAAGGCAACAAGCTTGGTATTCTTTGCCAATTCAGATTTCATCTTTTGCAGCATTTGATAAGGTTGCTGTTCAACCAGCATATTGGTCACACTTGCCGGGATTGAACCTTCAGGATTGGCATGTCCAGAAGTGATCACTTTCACTTTATTGGGACCAAGTTTTTGAAATGTCCAGTCGCCCGCATAATCTTTTAAACGAATATAATCTGAGTTCAGTGCTTTGCCTTGTTGAACCGCAGAGTTTTTAATATAAATCGTGCCACTCGCGTCTTTAGACATCGTTCCTTTCACCACCATGTCACGATCTTTTAGAGGAAATGGAAAGTCTAAAACCATATAAATACTGAATTCGCCCTTTTTATCATCTCGAGACAGCACTTCTGCTTTAGCAACATTGGGTACCCATTTAGGTGAATTATTGACATCCAGAACTAAAGCAACAGCCCGTTCGATCGGTACATCTATTGTTGTTTCTGCTTTATAGGACAGAACAGGGTTATTGGTATCTTTATAAGTCCAAACCTTAATGTTGTTTTTGTTTAGACTCAATTTGGCATTGCTCGGTAAAGCTGCTTGTGTAGTCAGGCTAAAAGCACTGACTACACAAGTAAGTAACATCACTGTTTTTTTCATTTTTTATGTTCAAAATTTGACTCATTGTTATAATTTTAGCGCAACATGTTTTAAGCTTGAATATCATTTAAGCCTAAAACGTCCTTCATATCGTATTTTTTTGCATCTTTTCCGACAACCCAAGCTGCTGCACGTACAGCGCCTGCTGCAAAGTTCATACGATTGGTCGCTTTATGTGTCACTTCGACACGCTCACCCTCGCCTATGAACATCACAGTATGCTCACCGACGATATCACCACCACGAATCGTTTCAAAACCGATCGTTTCACGTTCACGTGGACCTGTATGACCTTCACGACCATAAACCGCCACTTTCTTCAAATCACGACCTAAAGTTTCCGCAACCGCTTCCCCCATCATCAAAGCAGTTCCAGATGGTGCATCTACTTTGTGACGATGGTGTGCTTCGATAATCTCAATATCCACTGTATCACCAAAAACTTTGGCAGCCAGCTCGAGCAATTTAATTGAAACATTGACACCCACTGAGTAGTTTGCAGCATACACAATGGGTGTTTGTGTCGCAGATTGATTTAACAAGGTTTTTTGCTCATCTGAAAAACCCGTTGTTCCAATCACCATTGCAACACCAGCATCACGGCATAATTTTAGATGGCTTTCTGTTGCAACTGGGGCAGTGAAATCAATCACCACATCAACATCTTTTAAAATGTCTTCCAAACTGCCCACGACTTTGATACCTACAGCACCAATTCCAGCAAGTTCCCCTGCATCTGCACCAATCAACGTACTTTCTGGACGCTCTACCGCTGCCGCAAGCTGATAACCTGCTTGTTGTACCGCTTGAATCAATGTACGGCCCATACGACCGCCTGCACCTAAAATACCAATACGTGGAGCTGCTGACATACGATCTTCCTAAATCTGAATTTGAAAATTTGGCTCTACTATAACAAAACTCAGTTCCAAGACCACGACTCCATTTAAAAAATACTGCGAACTTTCTGATTTCTTTTAAGTCTTCGGCAATTAAGGTCAAAAAAGTAGACTCAACGAAAAAATAGATCAAGACTAAAAAATATATCGATAAAACTTTGAAAAAATTTAAAATATTGCTCAATCTATTTCATCAAAGTGCAAGAATCACACAGCAGACTACTGCCACGAATGAAAACAATATGGATTATAAGGAGATCAATATGCATTCGAATAAAATGGTTTTTGCATTTGTATTAGCAACAATGATGACCAGTGCTTGGGCTGAATCTGCACCAACTCCAGCCGTTACACTTGCTGAAGAAAAAACGGTCTCTCAAGGCAACGCGACTACGCCTTCAGAAACACAAACTGAAGTTCGTGTCGAAGATATTGACGCTCCGATTCTTGAATAATTTTGGGTTGTTTTTAGCGTTAGAGGATATGGGGTTATATCCTCTATCTTGAAATCACTGCACAGATTCACAATATGATCTACGCTAATCTATTGAAACTTTAGATGTAAAACGTGGCAATGAAAGTTTTATCTCATTCAACAATATTTTCATAACATCAATTTTATTGATCAAAAAAAATTATATTTTGAAGCTACAATTAGGACTCATTTAGAATGACTAAATTTCGTATTTCGCGCCTAGAATCGCCTAAAAAACACACCTAGTCGCAAACATAGACGAATTGCCCACAAACCCTAAAATAACGAAACAATTTTAAATAAAATTTAAGCTTAATAAATGAATATTCTAAAGCGTGGAAGTCATACAAATAATAGAGAGATTTAAGGAAATATAATGCAAATTAAAACCATGATTTTAGGGCTAATGATGACCACAACTGTTTCGCTCAGTTGGGCACAAGACTCTACTGCCCCCGCTGAACCTCAGACAGCTGCCTCATCCACTCCGGCATTGATTCTTCCACAAGATGACAATTCAATCGATGCTGCGCCAGATGATCATGAATTTGACCAATCCTCATCGGATCAACCGACAAAATAAAAAAATGGAGCAACAGCTCACTGTTGCTCCATTTTTATTGATTTAATCGTTCAGATTAATTAGTCGAATAAACGATCAAAGAAAGATTTTTTCTTCGGCGAAGATTTATTGTCATCGCTTTCCATGGTCGCTTGAAGTTCTTTCAACAGCTCACGTTGGCGACTCGTCAAATTCACTGGTGTTTCTACTACGATACGGCAAAGTAAATCACCTTGCATGCTACTACGTACAGGTTTCACGCCTTTACCACGTAAACGGAACATTTTACCGGTTTGTGTACCTTCAGGCACTTTCAAACTAACACGACCGTCTAAAGTTGGAATCTCAAGTTCCTTACCTAAGGCAGCATCAGCAATGCTCACAGGCACATCCATATAGAGGTCTGCACCATCACGTTGGAAGATGTCATGTTCACGCACAACCACTTCAACGTATAAATCTCCAGACTGACCATCACGAATTGCTTCACCTTTACCAGTTAAGCGTACGCGATCACCATTGTCCACACCTGCTGGAATGGTCACTTCAAGGGTTTGTTGACGATCTGAAACCCCAGAACCATGACACTTATTACATGGGTTTTTAATGATTTTGCCCTGTCCGCGACAAGTGCTACAAGTCTGTTGGACTGAGAAAAACCCTTGTTGCATACGCACCTGACCTGCACCATGACAAGTCTTACACGTTTCAACATCATTCGGATTTTTTGAACCTTTTCCATCACAGGCATCGCAAGGTGCTGGTGCAGTGAAAGTAATGGTTTTTTTCACCCCTTTCACAGCTTCTTCAAGCGTTAATTCCATGACATAACGGAGATCTGAGCCACGACGTGCACGTTGTTGACCACGACCACCGCCGCCAAAAGCACCACCGAAAATATCACCAAACTGGCTGAAAATATCTTCGGCACTGAATCCACCGCCGAAGCCGCCACCGCCCATACCACCTTCAAAGGCATTGTGCCCCATACGGTCATACATGCTGCGTTTTTCACTGTCAGAAAGCACTTCGTAAGCTTCTGCACATTCTTTGAACTTTTCTTCAGCTTCTGCGTTGTCAGGGTTGCGATCTGGATGATACTTCATCGCCAACTTACGGTAGGCTTTTTTAATTTCATCATCACTAGCGGTTTTAGCAATACCTAAAACCTCATAATAATCACGTTTAGCCATGATTGGCGATGCTCCACAAAAATTTGATAATACTTCTATGCAGAGTAAATTGGGGGCGATGTTATTTTTTACAAGTTTGAAATCTAGTTTTTTTTAAAAAACTGCTTTTTTCTGTAAATATTTTGTAAAACCTTTAAGCCAAATATTGAGTAAATATAGCCATGCAATCGCACTAAATACGACACCTGCCACCGTACATGCTTTTACCCAGATGAAACTGTCCCAATAGAAAAACATTAAAGGGATAAACCACAATGCAGCAAAAGCCGCTAAAATCAAAAAAATGACAGCATTGCGCATAATCCACAATGCTTGTGCATGTATCCATACCTCTGCATCATTTGCTACTGCTACTTTGCGCGCTAACCAATATGCGAGCACTGCTGTAATTACCGTAAATAATGCAAGAAACATAAACAAATAAGAGCTCGTAATGAACTTACGATGCTGTTCCGGATTTGTTTGCCCCATGGGTGTTTTTGACCTCAAATTCATTGCATACCGATTGACTTATTATGCAATGAAATTTCCTATGTTATTTTCTGTTAAAGATTAAGTGCTACTATATTGAAGTTTTCAATTTTTCGCACCTAATATTCACAACAAATTATGTATTTTCTGTAGTTTTTTTAATCTTAAACCAAGTCGCATATAGCGCAGGTAAGAAAAATAGGGTCAAAAGTGTAGCGATAATTAATCCACCCATAATCGCAACAGCCATCGGACCAAAGAAAATACTACGTGACAGTGGTATCATCGCCAAAACAGCAGCCAATGCAGTAAGAATAATTGGACGGAAACGGCGTACTGTTGCGTCCAAAATTGCATCCCATTGATTATGCCCAGCTCGAATATCCTGCTCAATCTGATCGATCAGAATTAAAGAATTTCGCATAATCATGCCAGATAGTGCAATCGTACCGAGCATTGCCACAAAGCCGAACGGTTTGTTAAATAACAACAGGAATAAAACTACACCGATTAAACCCAATGGCGCAGTCAAAAACACAATGAAAGAACGTGAAATACTTTTCAGCTGAATCATCAGGAGCGTAAATACCACTGCTAGGAATAGAGGCATACCTGCATTCACAGAGCTTTGTCCTTTGGCAGACTCCTCTACTGTTCCGCCCACTTCAACCAAATAACCACTTGGTAATGTTGCGCGAAGCTGATCCATTTTCTCTGCCATTTGATTTACAACAGTTGCGGGTTGTAACTTGCTCCGAATATCTGCACGTACTGTAATGGTTGGTAAACGATTGCGGTGCCAGATTAGACCGTCTTCAAACTTATACTGTAGTTTCGCGATTTGTGCCAATGGTACTGTAGTGCCATTGCTGGTCGGTACAGCCAAACTTGATAATGCTTCCACATTAATTCGTTCAGCCTGATCCCCACGGATACGTACATCAATTAATTCACGTTTTTCACGATACTGATTGATGATTGCACCTGAAATCGAACTGTTTAAGAAATTCGCCAAATCTTCCGAACTCACGCCCATTTGACGCGCACGATCTTGGTCAATCAGCAAAGAAATGATTTTACTTTGCTCACCCCAATCCAAATGCACATTGCCAGTATTTGGATTTTCACTCAGCAGTTGAGCAACTTTCTGGGCTTCCTGACGGACTACAGCAACGTCTTCACCAGATACACGATACTGCAACGGATAGCCCACAGGAGGACCATTTTCCAACAATGAGACACGGGTTCGAACTTGTGGCAATAATTGGCGAATTTGAGTATCTAAGGATTTACGAATTTCATCGCGATCGTCAAGTGATGACGCCAACACCACAAACTGTGCAAAACTGGCTTGTGGCATTTGTTGATCAAGTGGCAAGTAAAAACGTGGCGAGCCTGTGCCAACATAAGCGACATAATTATCAATACCGTCTTGTTTGGATAAGAATGCTTCCACTTTTTTCACAGCATTTTCAGTTGCGGTGAGTGAAGCGCCTTCTTCCAATTTTAAATCGACCAGAATTTCGGCACGGTTTGACGGTGGAAAAAACTGTTGTGGTACAAACTTAAACATCACCACCGACAGTACAAATATCCCTACAGTGATTGAAATCACCGTTTTTCGATAGGTCACACACCAATTCACCAACTTTCTAAAGCTTTGATAAAATTTCGATTGGTAGGGATCAAAATGCTCACCAGCATGATGAATCACAGGTTGCGGTTCTGGTTGTTTACGCAATCTTGCATAAAGACGCTGATACCACGGCGCTTTTTGCGCTTCTTTACTAAAATCAGGCAGTAATTTATCACCCAAATAAGGTACAAAAATCACCGCGGCAAACCATGACACAACTAAAGCAATGGTAACCACTTGGAAAATTGAACGGGTATATTCACCTGTACTTGATGCAGCGGTCGCAATCGGTAAAAATCCCGCAGCGGTAATTAATGTACCTGTTAGCATTGGAAATGCGGTACTGGTCCATGCAAATCCTGCGGCTTTCATTCGACTATAGCCTTGCTCCATTTTGATCGCCATCATTTCGACCGCGATAATGGCATCATCGACCAAAAGTCCTAATGCGAGGATCAATGCGCCTAAAGAAATCTTATGCAAGCCAACATCAAACAGATTCATCCCTGCAAAGGTCATGGCGAGCACCAACGGAATCGAGAAGGCAACCACTAATCCTGTTCGGAAACCCAATGAGAAAAAACTGACCAGTAAAACAATGATCACAGCCTCAGCCAATACTTTGACGAATTCATGAATACTACGTTGTACTGCAACAGGCTGATCTGAAACTTTTTTCAGTTCCATGCCCAAAGGTAAAGTCTTTTGTAGGGTTTGAAATTCAGTCTCTAGATTTTTACCCAATGCAATGATGTCCCCACCTTTACGCATGGATACAGCAAGACCAATACCATTTTCTCCCATAAAGCGCATACGCGGTTGAGCAGGCTCACTAAAACCACGATAAACCTCAGCCACATCGCCCAGTTGAATAGTTTTATTTCCCACCAGCAACGGCATTTTTTTCAGATCGTCTACGCTTTTTAATGCGCCACTGACACGGACTTGAATACGGTCTGTACCTGTTTCAAAGAAACCTGCACTGGTCACACTATTTTGTTTTGCCAAAGCTTCTTGGATTGCTGTAACAGGCACACCCATCTGCACTGCTTTAGTATTGGAAATCTCAATCCAAATCTTTTGATCTTGTAATCCAACCAAATTGACTTTGCTGACATCTTTTACTCGCTGTAAGCGAAGTTGTAGTCGATCGGCATATTCTTTGAGTGTGGCATAATTGAAGTCTTTGCCTGTTAAAACATAAATATTCCCGAATGTATCGCCAAACTCATCATTAAAGAATGGACCCTGAACACCAGAAGGCAACTGTGTTTTGATGTCACCGACTTTTTTACGTACTTGGTACCAAACATTTGGAAGTTCACTGGATACTAACGAATCTTTTGCCATAAACATGACCATGGACTCTCCAGGACGAGAGTACGCCATAATCTTGTCATAGAGCCCTGTACTCATGAGCTCCTTTTCAACTTTATCGGTGATTTGCAAAGAGACTTCCTGTGCTGTTGCACCCGGCCAGTAGGTTTGCACCACCATCACTTTAAAGGAAAAAGGAGGATCTTCACTTTGAGACAGTTTGGAATAAGAAAATAACCCGACAATCCCCAGCAAAATCATAAAATAAAGCACTAAGCCTTTATTTTTGAGCGCCCATTCTGACAAATTAAAGGAGTTAAATAGACTCATGATCATGCCCCTTTTTGGATAGTTACAGCACGATTTTCACGATCTATTGGTTTAATTTTTTGCTTGTCACGGAGTAAGTGAACACCGCCGACCACCACCCATTGCCCCGCATTTAAACCACTCAATACCGTGACATTGTCACGCCCGTAAGGTCCTAAAGTCACAGAGACTTTACGAATAGTCTGATCAGGATTAACCACCCAAATATATGCTTGATTATTATTGGCTGAGACACTGCTCAGCGGTACACTCAAAATATTTTGAACATTTTGATTGAAAAACACACGTGCGCTTTGCCCCAGTTGAATGACCGACTGTGCTTCTTTTAAAGCCACTTTCACTGTAAATGTCCGCGATTGATCTGCAGCAGGAGAAATCTCACGGACATAGGCTGCAAATTTATCTTCAGGCTTTGACCACAAGGTAATCCATGCGCTTTGTCCAACTTTAATTTCAGAAATCGCCTGTTCAGGAACCCCGATAACCACCTCACGATCACCATCAATCGCCAATTGATAAATCGCTTGCCCTGCCGAAACCACTTGTCCAATTTCAATATTACGTTGGGTAATGACCCCATTTTTATTGGCAATCAGTTGGTTATAACCTGTCTGATTGGCACTGACATCATAGTTGGATTGTGCTTGTTTAAGGCTTGCCTGTGCTGCGTCATATTGATTTTTAACACTATCGTATTGGGAACGACTGACGGCATTGATGGGTAATAATTGTTGAAAACGTTTAAACTCATCTGCTGCAACTTTCGCAGCGGATTGAGCACTTTCAAGTTGTGCTTTTGCAGAGTTCAATTGTAATTCGGCATCTTTGACATCTAGCTTGGCCAAAACCTGCCCAACTTTAACGCGGTCGCCAACCTCGACATAACGTGCAGTGATCTGTCCAGCAACTCGAAAGGCTAACGCAGTTTGCTGCCGTGCCTGTACATCGCCTGCATAGCTTTTCTGATCTTCTTGGGAAGTCAGCGGTTGGGCAACCATCACCAAGGGAATCTGTTCCACTTCAGACGCTGGCTTACTACATCCCACCAGAATGACACTACACGATACCAATAGGCTCGTGATCACTAACTTTATACTACGCATAGGCAAGGCTCTTATTTAAATGCTCTTTTCAGGCAAATGAGAATGAGATATTGAGACCATGTGACGATTCATCTAGCACCTTGCAAAACAAACAAAACCATACTTTGTTCTTGCGCAGGTTGGCGTTAAAATAATCTTAGCCAGCATGCCGAAACTGAAAAAGTAATTTTCTAGGTTTCACGCTTTGCCCGCTTAGTTTTACTGAACGACACAAGTCATTGATGAAATGTCAAAAGCCCGTTTGTTGCTCATTTTTTAATTAATATACTGCATGGTACAATAATTGTGAATCATGTTTTGAGTAATTGACCTAATTTTGTTTTTTTGGGAATTATTGTGCAAACAACAGTTGGCCGTCCAAAGGACTTAGAAAAACGTAAACACATTGTAGAAGCAGCAAAAAAACTGTTTCTAAAGCTTGGCTATCACGGTTCCAGTATGAATCAGATTGCCAAAGAAGCAGGTGTAACAAAACTGACCGTATATAACCATTTTCAAGATAAAGAAACTTTATTTAGCTGTGCCATTGAAGAAACTTGCGAACAGTCAATTAATGCCCGACCATTGCGTCTCAATGCTGAAAGTGATTTTTATGCACATTTTTTTCAAGCCTGTGAATTGGCAATGAATGTGATTAATTTGCCTGAAGCTATTAAATTAGATCATTTACTATTGGAACTTGCCGCAGAAAAGAACCCTTTAGCGCTACAATTCTATAATTCGTCTCATCAGAGAATGTGTTCGGTATGGCAAGACTTTTTTCAACAAGCCACGAGCCTGAAATTTATTCAAGCAGACCAGATCGAAAAACAGACCAATTTAATTTTGTCATTATTGCTCGGTGTTCGTCATCATGAGGTCTTGTTGGGAATTCGCCCAACGCCAACAGATCAAGAAAAGCAGCAAATCATCAAAGAAAGCATTGATTTATTTATGCTGAAATATAAACCGTGATGGTGCTATTAAAAAACTAAATAATGTGCAATTGCTGTTTCAGGCATACTCGAAGGTGTCATAGGCAAATTGACCCAAAAAGTTGGGGTCTGTTGACAATTCGTCTATGTTTGCGACTACGTGTGTTTTTTAGGCGATTCTAGGCGCGAAATACGAAATTTAGTCATTCTAAATAAGTAGTTCGGAACGAAGAAGCGGCAAAAAACACGCTAGTCCCGAAGGGTTGTGGCTAAAATTATCTCAGGCTACGTTATGAAACTTGAAAATAGTCTCGCTATTCTCTTTGTTTCCTTGCAGAGTATACTCCTCATGCCTGTTCAATTTTAACCTACAACACAAGCCATTTATGAAATGTCTACAGACCCTAATAAAACCGAACGAAAAACAAATCAAAGTCGACTTCTTGCACAGTCACTTACATACTTTTGTAGGGAGTCCCTTGGATTGTGATGGAATCACGTTATATTCAAGATAACAAGAACTGGAGAGTGACAAATGGTTCAACAAATTGATGCTCCACTGCGTGAAGATGTACGCTTACTCGGAAATCTTTTAGGTGAAACCTTAAAAGAACATGCAGGACAAGATTTGTTTAATCAAATTGAACAGATTCGCGCTTTAGGCAAAGGCGCCCGTGATGGTCAAATTGAAGCAGAAAAACAACTTGAACAATTATTTTTAAATTTAAAAGATGATGAAATTCTGCCTCTGACCCGTGCATTCTCACACTTTCTAAATTTTGCCAATATCGCAGAACAATATCATGTGGTGCGTAGTCGTCGCCAAAGTGAATGTGATGAACATGCCCCATCACCCAATGTTCTCGACCATTTATTTAGCAAGTTTAAAGATCAGCAAATTTCGGCTGAAACGCTTTATCAGCAAATCTGTGAATTAAAAATTGAGTTGGTACTCACCGCGCATCCAACTGAGGTCAGTCGTCGTACTTTAATTCAAAAATATGATGGGATTAATCACTGTCTTTCAACATTTGATCAGCAAAAACTCACGCCTAAACAACGTGCTGAGGTACTGACTGATTTAAAACAACTGATTTGTTCAGCATGGCAAACGGATGAGATTCGTCAACACCGTCCTACGCCGATTGATGAAGCAAAATGGGGCTTCACCACCATTGAACAAACGTTGTGGAATGCAGTACCCAAATTTATCCGTGAGTTGGATGACCTTGTTCAAGACAACTGTGCTCAAGCCTTACCTTTGGACATTTCACCAATTCGCTTTGCATCGTGGATGGGAGGCGACCGTGATGGAAACCCGAATGTCACGCATAACATTACACAAGAGGTTTTGTGGCTATCTCGCTGGAAAGCCGCCGATTTATATCTTCGTGATATAGAAGATTTGCGTTGGGAGCTTTCAATTGAGGCGTATTCCAATGAATTACATCAAGCTTTAGGCTATAGCCATCCAGAGCCATATCGTGAATATTTACGTGCAACTCGTGAACGCTTAAAAGCTACCCGTCAATGGTTGGCAGATAAATTACGTGGTCAGCACTCAGACGTTGACCGTAGTTTAATCATTCGTCATAAAGATGAATTATTACAGCCACTATTGCTTTGCTATCGTTCGCTCATGGCATGTAATTTGCCAGAAATTGCCAATGGGAAATTGCTCGACTTTATCTATCGTGTCAATTGTTTTGGAATTGAATTATTAAAGCTGGACATTCGTCAAGAATCAGGTCGTCACCGTCAAGCCATCTCCGCAATTACCGAATATCTTGGTTTGGGTAATTTTGAGACATGGACTGAACAAGCCCGCCAAAACTTCTTATTGCAAGAATTACAAAGCAAGCGCCCATTATTACCAAAACACTTAAACGAGCCAGCCAATAGCCTGATTGAACATCCTGATGTTCAAGAAGTCTTTGCAACGATGCGTACATTGGCAGAGCAACCCAAAGAAAGTTTAGGTGCTTATATCATTTCAATGGCGGAATATCCGAGTGATGTATTGGCGGTACTGCTACTTCAAAAAGAAGCGGGAATTGAACATCCCTTACGTGTAGTGCCATTATTTGAAACCTTGAAGGATTTAGATGGTGCTGCAAGTACCATGACGACCTTATTTAATATGCATTGGTATAAACAGCATATTCAAGGCAAACATGAGGTGATGATTGGTTACTCTGACTCTGCCAAAGATGCAGGCTTTATGTCGGCAAACTGGGCTCAGTATCGTGCCCAAGAAGAGTTAACTGCGATTGCAAAACAACACGGCGTACAATTGACCTTGTTCCATGGTCGTGGCGGCTCCATCAGTCGTGGTGGTGCGCCTACTCAACAGGCACTATTTTCTCAACCACCTGGCTCAATTTCTGGTGCAATCCGAGTAACTGAACAAGGTGAAATGATTCGCTTTAAATTTGGTTTGGAAGAAATCGCCTTACAAAATTTAGAAATTTATGCTGCTGCGACATTAGAGGCAACCTTATTACCGCCACCTGTACCCAAACAAGCATGGCGAGATTTGATGCACAACATGACCGACTTGTCTGTTCAAGTGTATCGTCAGACCGTGCGTGAAAATCCTCATTTTGTAAAATATTTACGCACCGTTACCCCAGAACTTGAGTTACAAATGTTGCCGCTTGGCTCACGCCCTGCGAAGCGTAAAGTCAGTGGAGGAATTGAATCCTTACGTGCTATTCCTTGGGTTTTCGCTTGGACACAAATTCGTTTGATGCTTCCTGCTTGGTTGGGTACAGGGGCAGCCATCAATCAAGTGATTGATCAAGGTCAGAAAGCTGTTTTGGATGAAATGCTGTCTGAATGGCCTTATTTCCAAACCTTAATTGATATGCTAGAAATGGTGCTGTCTAAAGCGGACTCAAATATTGCCCTGTATTACGAATCTCATTTAACAGATGATGAAGATTTAAAAGTGCTCGGTGCTGAATTACGTCAACGTCTCCATGATGCTGTTCAAACACTTTTAGCCATGAAAGGCGAGTCAGCACTTCTCAGTTCCAATGAAGTGCTTGATCAAGCAATGAAAGTACGTAAACCATATCTGTTGCCGTTACACTTATTGCAAGCTGAGCTCATGAAACGTCGTCGTGCTTATTTGGCTGAATTTCAGGCTGAACATACCCCTGTAGATCATGCACTGATGGTGAGTATTGCTGGTATTGCGGCGGGTTTACGAAACACAGGTTAATTTACTGAAGATCTCATCACTTGTTATATCCCGTTTAGGAGAATGGCATTTGTCATTCTCCTAAGTTTTTATAAAAATGCCAACTGATTCAAATATTTTAAGTGACCAATCACTTTTTTTAATCAATCAAAAAGCATCTAATTTTTTATTTTTTTTAATATTAAATTTTTTTAATACTTTGATTTTACGCAGTAACATCGCTTAATTATTTGACCAAATGGTACAAAACAATCTTTTTCCCTAATAAATGCAAGCGTTTAGTTTGACTAAAATGATTAAAACTCTCGAAAAGAAAGCGTATGATGTGTCCAATTTGTCTTTCGAGTGCTCAATTTATGTCCAACTGGTTTCCCAAATGGCGTCCGTATTCTGGCAGCATTGATGCAAGACCTGTCGGTACCAGTGAGTATTTACCTCCTGCACAAAGCATTGTTTTAGGGATTCAACATGCTTTTGCAATGTTTGGCGCAACTGTACTTGCACCTTTCTTAATGGGCTTTGACCCGAACTTGGCTATTTTGATGTCAGGGATCTGTACGATCCTATTTTTTATTGTAACGGGTGGTCGTGTCCCAAGTTATTTGGGTTCAAGCTTCGCCTTTATTGGTGTCGTCATCGCTGCAACGGGTTATGCTGCTTCTGGCACGGGTACACCAAATTTAAATATTGCCCATGCAGCAGGCGGTATTATGGCGTGTGGCGTGTTGTATGCAATCTTTGGTTTGATTGTGATGGCAACAGGGACCAAATGGATAGAAAAGCTGATGCCTCCTGTGGTTACAGGGGCTGTGGTCATGATTATCGGTTTAAACCTTGCGCCAGTCACAGTAAAAGGGGTTGCAGGCAATAACTTTAATATGTGGATGGCGTTGGTGACTGTACTTTGTATGGGCTCAATTGCTGTATTCACAAAAGGTTTATTACAACGTTTACTGCTATTGGTTGGTTTATTGTTGGCTTATTTGATCTATTTCATTGTTGCCAATGTGATGGGGAATGGTACACCAATCAATTTTACCCCAATTCAACAAGCAGCTTGGTTTGGTACTCCCACATTCCACTCGCCTGTTTTTGATATCAATGCCATGTTGATCATTGCACCGATCGCTTTAATTCTTGTTGCAGAGAACTTAGGTCATATCAAAGCTGTTAGTGCCATGACTGGAGAAAATTTAGACCCTCAAATTGGTAAAGCGTTTGTTGCTGATGGTATTGCAACAACACTTTCAGGTGGTGTGGGTGCTCCGGGCATGACCACTTACGGCGAAAATATTGGTGTGATGGCGGTCACCCGTGTTTATTCGACGATTATTTTTGTCATTGCGGGTGTTTTTGCCATTTTCTTAGGCTTTTCACCAAAGTTTGGTGCAATTATCCATACTATCCCAACTGCGATTTTAACCGGTGCTTCGATTGTGGTGTTTGGTTTAATTACCATTGCGGGCGCAAAAATCTGGATTGAAAACAAAGTCGATTTTTCCAAAAATAAAAATCTGATGGTGGCTGCTGTGACCATTATTTTGGGTACAGGTGACTTTGCCCTTCAATTTGGTGATTTCAATCTCGGTGGTATTGGTACTGCAACCTTTGCGGCACTGATTCTCAACTGGTTCTTTAGTTTAAACGATAAATCAGAATAATTAATTGAAGATATTTAAAGCAGCCGAAAGGCTGCTTTTTTTATTTCTATTTTATATGACGACAGACCCACAAATAAATTTCTTGCACTTGATCCAAACAATCACAACTGAGTACATCAGGATTTTCCAGTTCTTTTAACAGATATTCAAACATTGGCTTTTGTTCTGGATATTTCTGGAGAGCTTGCAGTACAGTATTGTCTAAATTTACAGGCCATTGTTCGATCTCAAGCCATGTCAGTGGCAATAAGCGAATGATTCTTTTCAATAAAGATTTTTTTAAATTGACGCTGTCTTGTAAGTCGAACCGCGTAGTCGCCAACATCTCGAAATAATGTTGTATCTCTTGATCATATCCCTGATTTATCGCGAGAATCACACTTCGATCAATTTCAACATTTTCAAACTGTCTGGATAAATTATCGCCATAAAGAGCATGGCAAAAGAATTTGATCCATGCTCCCCAACTTTTTCGATTGTTCTCGTTTAAAACATCTTGTAATACACCAATATCAACATCAACTTTAGAAAAAAAGCTGGTTAAAGCCATAATATCCGACTTAATCTGCGAAATTTTTCGTTCTACATCATCGACTGGCTGAACAAAGACCACACATAAATCGAGATCAGACTGTCCAATAACAGCTGTGCCCTTTGCCACACTTCCATAGACATACACACTATGCAGTTCAGTCGGAAATTCGGTGCAAAAGACGTTTATCACTTGCATTAAAACAGGTTCAAATTCAGATTGAATCATGAGAGATGTCGATATAACGGAGTGATTGAATAGAAAATCATAAGATCTGATTTATATCAAACGGCTTAGCATTAAAAAAGCCGTACTGTTTTTTTATATCCTGTACGGCTTGATTTTGCTAAAAAAGCTAATTTTTTTATCTATTGCTATGTCTATGTCAGCTTTGCATTTTTAAGCTTGTTCTCGCTCCAACCATGCTTTTAAACAAGGTGAAAAAAACAAATTGCCTTGATAAATACCTTGTACGGTTTTGCCCATAACCATTAGCCAAAGCATCATGAGAATTGCAGCAAATGCTAAACCTGTATCGACAATAAAATTAACCTGTAACTGATGCCCTACATTCAATATCGCTAAAGTAAAGACGCCCAATGGAAAGGTTAATCCCCACCAACCTAAGTTAAAAGGTAATTCTGTCGCAGCGTGCTTCAATGTGGTTAAAACAGCTATTGCAAACCACCACACACCAAAACCCAGTAACATAAAACTTGCGACAATACCTGCGTTTTGAAAGAACACACCGAGGCTTTCTAAGTGGATCAAAGTCAAAACTTGAGGTGCTTGAGCACCTAAAACCAAGAGTGTCAATGCGCCAGTACCAATTGGTCCCAAAGCCAACCAACCTGTGATTGCCAATTCTTTGCTTGGTAATTTATGTAATGCCAGACGCAACATCAAAATCGTCAGGATCCCAAACGCTGGCAATACAGACATTCCCCACAGCATATAACTGGCGAATAAAATACCGATAGCTTGCTGACTCGCTTCCATATGCGCTAACAACAAACCACCTGAGGTTGCTGCAACCTCACAGGCGACAATCGGCAACAACCACATTGCAGTCATTGTGTGCAATTGATGCTCTTGTTTATGGAACATACAAAATGGTACAAGAATCCCAATCCCTACCGCCAAAATGACATCAACAAACCACAACAGTTGTGCGATTTGGATTGCAGCATCACCGTATATTGCAACGCCATATTTTAAAAAGCCATTTAAAATCGTTGCCAAACCCATTGGAATTGCACCTAAAAAAAGTGCCATCGCAGGATGGGAAAAGATCTGCTTCGCTTCTTGAGGATAAATCAGCCAGCGCAGAACATAGAGCGTCATAAATGTGATAAATACCAGTATGTTAAATTGCCACAGCAGGGTTGCCAATTGCCACAAAAAACCTTGAGCAAATGGAAATTCAGGTAAAATGAGTGCCACAACGCCTGTCCCCATGGTCATGGTGAACCAATTTGGCGTAAACTGTCGGATCACATCTCGTGTTTGTTCGAGTTGGTAAAATGGCTTTTTCATCGCTTCATCCTCATTTCAGCAGATAAATTGATTATAAAATCACTTATTAATAAATAAAATTGATTTATTTTCATAAAATGAATCAATTTAACTGATATAAAAAATTATTCTCAATATTTTTTTTCTGGATAAAAACACAACAACAAGACGAAACTGTGAGATTATGGCAATATATAGTCCTTTCAAATTTTAAGCTTATTTTGAAACCATGCAGCTGTTACGTCTAAATGCCTTAGCACCAAATTTCCAATTGCCCCAAACCGCAGTGACGATTGGCAATTTTGATGGTGTCCATTTGGGACATCAAGCCATGGTTTCGCAACTGAAAGACGTTGCAAAAACACATAACTTAAAAACCTTGGTGATGATCTTTGAGCCTCAACCTTTAGAGTTTTTCAAAGGTTATGAAGCGCCCTCTCGCATCTCCTCACTGAGAGAAAAAGTCGAATATCTCACTGAGTTGGGTGTCGACTATATTGCTATTGCCAAATTTGATAATCAATTTCGCAGTTTAAGTGCCGAAAACTTCGCTGATTTATTAAAAAACAAACTCAATGCTCAAAGCTTGATCTTGGGTGACGACTTTCATTTTGGTAAAGACCGTCAAGGAAATAGCGAATTTTTAAAACAATACGGTTTTGATGTCACGAATTTAAAAACGATTGAGTTTAATGGTGAACGCGTGAGTTCAACTCGTATTCGCCAAGTGCTTCATGCAGGTGATCTCTCACTTGCTGCAAAATTATTGGGTCGTCCCTATAGCATGATTGGTCGTGTGCAATACGGTGATCAAATTGGTCGCACCTTAAACTTCCCCACCATTAATGTCCGTGTTGGGCGTCATAGACCTTGTTTAAGTGGTATCTATGGCGTAGAAGTGATTTGTGAAACGACCTCTTTAACAGAAAAGGTTAAAGCGGAATCCCCAGATAAAAAAGGCATCCTTGGCTATCACACCGATGCTTTATATGGTGCAGGTCATGTAGGCACACGCCCTGCAATTAAGCAAGAGCACCCAGAATGGCGATTAGAAGTACATTTTCCTGATGTTTCTGCTAATCTGTATGGTCTGTTGATGCGAGTCACTTTCCTCGACTATTTACATGGTGAATTAAATTACCCATCTCTTGAAGCGCTTCAGGCGGGGATTGATGATGATGTCGAACGATTGCTTGAGTTTCGTAAAAACACCCCCAAATTTCCTTTTTAAACTTAATTTTTTATTGTAAAACGCGTCAGCAATGGTGCTGATAATATTGGATGACAACTTGCATGAGCGATAAGCAAACTTCTGAAAATGCAGTGGATTATAAAGCCACGCTAAACCTACCAGGTACTGAATTTGCAATGAAAGCAAATCTCGCAGTACGTGAAGCAAAATGGTTAGAAGAGTGGTATGCCGACAACATTTATCAGCAGATTCGTGCTTCGCGTATTGGTAAGAAAAAATATATTTTGCATGATGGTCCTCCGTATGCAAATGGTTCATTGCATTTAGGTCATGTGGTCAATAAAGTCTTAAAAGATATTATTGTAAAAAGCCGTACTTTAGATGGTATGGATGCACCCTATGTTCCGGGCTGGGACTGTCATGGTTTGCCGATCGAATTAAAAGTTGAAGAAAAAGTCGGCAAAGTGGGCGTAAAAGTTGATGCTTCAACCTTCCGTAAAGCTTGTCGTGAATACGCTTATACCCAAGTCGAATTACAGAAAAAAGACTTCATCCGTATGGGTGTGTTTGGTGACTGGGATAACCCATACCTCACCATGAATTTTAAGCAAGAAGCCGACATTGTCCGTGCCTTGGGTGAAATCGCCAAAGCAGGTCATATTGAACCGGGTTTAAAACCAGTGAACTGGTGTATGGACTGTGGTTCTTCACTGGCTGAAGCAGAAGTTGAATACGAAGATAAAAAATCGGATGCAATTGATGTCGGCTTTGGTGTGGTCAGCCTGACTGACTTATCTGAAAAAATTGGACTGACTGTTACTCATCCAACCGATATCGTGATCTGGACCACAACACCTTGGACATTGCCTGCCAACCAGGCGGTGGCACTGCATGCTGAAATAGACTATCAATTGGTTGAAGTACAATCTGAACGTGGTACTCAAAACCTCATCTTAGCCAAAGATTTGGTTGAGTCTGCATGTGAACGTTACAAGCTTGAAAATCCAAAAGTATTGGCTGATTTTGTTGGTGCAAAACTTGAGAATTTACAACTACAACATCCATTGATTACTGATCGCCAAGTGCCTGTCATCTTAGGCGAGCATGTTATTGCGACCAGTGGTACTGGTGCTGTACATACAGCGCCTGGACATGGTGTAGACGACTATAAAGTAGGTCTAAGCTATAACTTAAAAGTAGAAAACCCTGTAGGTGGAAATGGTGTCTACTTACCAACTTCACCGCTTTTTGCTGGTGAACACATCTATAAGGCAAATCCAAAAATCATCGAGACTTTATCAAGTATCGGTAAATTATGGGCGCATCTGCCAATTAAGCACAGCTACCCACATTGCTGGCGTCATAAAACACCGATTATCTTCCGTGCAACGCCACAATGGTTTATCAGCATGGATGCAAATGGTCTACGTCAAGATGCTTTAAATGCCATCGAAAATGACATCGGTTTTGTCCCTGATTGGGGTAAAAACCGGATCAAATCTATGATCGAAGGTCGCCCAGACTGGTGTATCTCTCGTCAGCGTACTTGGGGTGTGCCAATCCCATTCTTTGTACACAAAGATACCAATGAATTACACCCTCGTACTCCTGAATTAATTGAAGAAGTTGCAAAACTGATTGAAAAAGAAGGGATTGATGGTTGGTATAACCGTGAAGCCAAAGAATTTATCGGTGATGATGCTGAACAGTACAATGCAGTCCGTGATACTTTGGATGTCTGGTTCGACTCAGGCACAACCCATTATGCTGTGTTACGTGAACGTGCAGAACTTGAAGACCCAGCAGATCTATATCTTGAAGGCTCAGATCAACATCGTGGTTGGTTCCAGTCTTCATTGTTAACGTCGATTGCGATTCATAAACGTGCGCCATATAAAGCGTTGTTGACCCATGGTTTCACAGTAGATGAAAAAGGTCGTAAATTATCAAAATCATTGGGTAACTTTATCCCGCTTGAAGACATCATCAAACAGTTAGGTGCAGATGGCTTACGTCTATATGTTGCTTCAAGTGACTATCGTTATGAAATTGCGGCAAGTAATGAAATCTTTAGCCGTGTAAGTGATAGCTATCGTCGTATTCGTAATACTTTGCGTTTCTTGTTGGCAAACTTAAATGGGTTTAAACCATCAACAGATGCCTTGCCAGTTGATCAATTGATTGCCCTTGATCAATACATCTTACAACGTGCAGCTGATGTACAGAAAACCATTCAACAAGCTTATGAAGATATGAATTTCCATGTCGTGACCAATGCTTTGACGAATTTCTGTATCAATGACTTAGGTGGATTCTATTTAGACATCATCAAAGACCGTCAATACACCACCAAGGCTGATTCAGCAGCTCGCCATTCAGCACAAACTGCGTTGTATCATTTGGTTCAAGCCTTTGTTCGTTGGATGAGCCCTATCTTGAGCTTTACTGCACAAGAAGCTTGGCCGTTGATTCCAGAACAAACTGAAAAATATGTATTTACTGCAAATTGGTATGATATTCCAGTTGCATCCAATAGCAACTTGATCTCTGAAGCGGATTGGCAGACTTTGATTGAAGTTAAATCTGCGGTCAATAAACAGATTGAAGTTGCGCGTAATGTGAAACTGATTGGTAGTAACCTGTCAGCTAAGGTTGAACTTTGGGCAAATGCGGATCTACAAAAAGTATTGAACCAATTGGGTGATGAACTTCGTTTTGTCTTAATTACCTCACAAGCCATTGTTTATGACTATGCTGAACAAGGTGAAGTAACGGATATTGAAGGCTTACGAGTTAAGGTTTCGGTGGCTGAAGGTGAGAAATGTGCACGTTGCTGGCATGTACTTCCAGATGTAAATACACATCTTGAACATCCAGGTCTATGTTCTCGTTGTATTATCAACCTTCCTACAGGTCAAGGCGAAGAGAGAAAATATGCCTAATCCGCAAAATAAAAAGGGCTTATTCCAGTTTTATCCTCATAATTTGATGTGGCTTGGACTGTCTGTCCTTGCCATTATCATTGACCAATGGACAAAAAACATTGCAAGTACACATCTGACTTATGCTCAGCCTGTACCTGTACTGCCTTTTTTGAACTGGACATTACTGCATAATTACGGCGCAGCATTTAGCTTCTTGTCCGATGCAGGTGGATGGCAACATTATTTATTTACGGGACTGGCGGGTATCGTCTCTATCGTCTTTATTTTTTGGCTGATGCGTATGCCAAAAACAACACTGATTTTACCTGCTGCAATCGCATTGATTCTTGGTGGTGCATTAGGCAATTTGATTGATCGTATGACACTGGGTTATGTGGTTGATTTTATTCATTTGCATTATCAAGGAAGTAGTTTTCCTGCATTCAATATTGCAGACAGTGCGATTACCCTCGGTACCATTTTATTGTTAATTGATACCTTCTTTTTAGAAAAGCATCGTATTCAACGTGCGGAAGCGCAAAATGACTGAACAAATTATTAATCCCAATGACGAAACACGCATTGCGGATGGATCAAAAGTAGAACTGCACTTTTCTGTTGCGATTGAAAGTGGTGTTGAAATTGATAATACCCGTAGCCGTGAAGAACCTGTCAGTTTAGTTATGGGTGATGGCAGCTTATTACCGGGGTTTGAAAAAGCCTTATTTGGTCTGCGTGCTGGTGACCGTCGTACTGTCAGCTTACCTCCTGAAGATGCTTTCGGTCCGTGGAATCCTGAAAACGTACAAAAGTTTGATACGGTAAAATTCGAACAGCGTCCTGTAGAAGGGCATATGATTGAGTTTGAAGATAAAGCCAAACAAAGCCTATTTGGTGTGGTTAAAACTGTAGGTGAAGACATCACCGAAGTCGATTTTAACCATCCACTTGCAGGTAAAAACATTACCTTTGAAGTTGAAATCTTCAAAGTTACCCCTGCGGGTCAGCAAGGTGTGAAAATCATGTAAGCCTTTGCTAATAGCAATATTAAAGCTCCATCTGGAGCTTTTTTATTGATACCCATACTGCGTTTTAAAAGCTCACGACAAAGCAAAATCCACAGCAGCTTGTGTATGGATCGATGTTGTATCAAATAGTGGAACAGAAAACGGAGTGTCTCCAATTAGCATACAAATTTCTGTACACCCCAAAATAATTCCTTCTGCACCCTCTAATATGAGTTGCTCAACAATTTGGATATATTTCTGACGAGATAGTTCATTAATCACGCCTAAACACAATTCATCATAAATAATATCGTGAACAATCTTTCGATGCGCTTGGTGAGGTATGAGTACATTGATGCCTTGCTGTTCCAACCGCTGCTTATAGAAATCTTGTTCCATGGTAAATCGAGTACCTAACAAACCGACTTTGCGAATGTTCTGATTTAAAATTTCTTTCGCTGTCGCATCCGCAATGTGAATGAAAGGAATAGAAATCGAGTGCTCAATATAGGACGCAACTTTATGCATGGTATTGGTACACAGTAAAATGCCCTCTGCCCCTGCTTGCTCCAACTGAACGGCCTTCTCTTTTAAATATATTCCTGCATCCTCCCATAAGCCTTGACGCTGTAATATTTCGATTTCAGCAAAATCAACACTGATTAAAACGACTTTCGCAGAGTGTAATTTTCCTAATTTTTGTTGCACGCTTTTATTCAACTGTTGGTAGTATAAATCTGTAGACTCCCAACTCATTCCACCCAATAAACCAATCGTTTTCACTGTTTTTGCTCTCAAAGATTTTTTATCTATTCTAAGATCTGTTGATATTTCATCAATGGATTGCGTTTTGGGCGAGGACAGAGCAAATAAAATAATGATCAATATGATTCATTGGAAGTCTTAAAGCACCTGTATTCACCATGACAATCATTTAAAATATCTCGTCACTCTCATCCAATACGATCGTGATCACGCTATCATTGTTTCAATTGAAATCTCGCCTGATTGATTCCAGAAACAATCGCTACGATAGCGTATATTTGTATGATGATTCAGCTATACTTTCATCTTATTTCAGCCTTTCATGATTCGCATGCGCCTAGACTTCTTCGATTTGCAACTTTTTATCAATATCGTGGACACAGGAAGCCTAACCAAAGGTGCTGAACGCTCGTCTATTTCATTGCAAGCAGCAAGTGAACGCATTAAAAAACTTGAACAACACTATACAACTCGCCTTTTTACTCGCCATGCCTCAGGTGTCAAACTGACTATTGCAGGACAAACTTTTGCAGAGCAAGCTTTAAGGTTGATCCAACAAGCTAAACAGCTTGAACAAGCCATGTCACCCTATACACAGGGGCTCAGTAACCATATGACCTTATGGTGTAATTCGTCTGCGCAAAGTGAATATTTACCGCTACTGTTACCTCAATATTTAGTTGAAAATCCACAGATCCAGATTGATCTAAGAGAAGCAGAAAGCAATGAAATTATCCAGACGATTGAAAAAGGTAATGCGAAATTGGGCTTAATTTCCAGCTTTTTTAATCACCATCAGTTGCAAACACTTGAATTTTCAGATGATCCATTGGTGCTGATTTGTCCAGCCAATCATGAGCTTGGGCAACAGCAGCAATTAAAATTAATCGATGCGATGCATTATCCATTCGTAGGTCTAATGCAATATCATTCACTACAACAATCTATTGAAAATCAAGCAAAATTACTCAATTGTGCCATTCAGTATCGATTAAGATTACCAAATTTTGCCGCAATTGCTCAGGTAGTTGCCAACGGCGTTGGAATTGCAATTATGCCAAAGCGTGCTGCAATCCGGTTAAACCAGCATTATCCATTTCATCAAATCGAATTGGTGGGCGAATGGGCAAAGCGCCAATTGCAATTGGCTGCACAAAATTTTGATGAGCTTCCTACAGCTTACCAACATTTTGTGCAATTTTTAATTTCACAAAAAACTAAACTGATTTTGGATGAGATGCCTCAGCCTTAAATTGAACGAGTGCATGTTGAGCTCGGCAGCTCAAAAAGTCATTGGAAAAGACACTTACAGCACGCCAAATTGATGTAATACAGAATACAACCCAAAAATCACCAAACCACAAAAGAAAACTTTACGGAATTTTTGCTCTGGAATTCGATGACGAATTTTTGTCCCCACCCACATGCCAAGCAATGATGGAATCAACGCAATCAGTGATAATTTATAGTCAATCGGGGTATCTTCAACAGGATTCTGATGTAAAAAAACGGCAAGGCATATTGTTGAAACAGTAAAAGCTAAACCTAAAGACTGTACCAAATCATCACGCTTTAAATGCAAAGATTGCAAATAAGGTACAACTGGAATCACTACAACACCTGTTGCAACAGTCAAAGCACCGCCTAAATATCCAATGATTGGAGAAAGCCATTTTTCATGTGGAGCAAGATTTGGCATTCGCTTGGCAAATAAGCCGTAAAGCCCATACAAAGCCAACATTGCGCCTAACAGTGCCTCACTATGAAAGCTGCCATGAGAATGCCCTAAGGTCGGGAAAATGCTCCAGATTGAACCAACAATGATTCCCAATAGCAATGGATAAAAACGACACACCAACCGCCACACATTGCCCTCAGCAAATAATTGCCAAAAATTGGTGACCATTGAAGGAATAATCAGCAGTGTCGCAGCTTGGAATGGGCTGATGACTAAACTCAATAAACCCATCGATACCGCAGGTAAACCTAGCCCAATCGTTCCCTTAATCATCCCTGCAATTGCAAACACACCTATGACAAATCCCATCATGTCGCTTTACCTCTCTATGCTGAGGTCATGCTACGCCAATCTGTGGATTTGAAATATCACTGTTTTTAGGATAGAGCCTCAATTAAATATTGAGGCTCTATCCTCATGGACAGACTTTTTCTCAGACAAAGAATTTACGATCATTTTACGTTACTGCTCAACCCAAGCTTTCTATACTTTTTCCATCCCATTTTGGATGTATTGACCATGAATATGCCGATTGCCAGTTCTACAAAAATTTTCCCCACAGCATTATTATGTGAGCATCAGGACAACAATGATTTTTATCTCGAAACGCAACGATACTTAGAAAATTATCCAGAAACACGTTTTATTGATATTTGCTTACATGACTTGAATGGGCATATTCGTGGGAAACGTATTGAGGTGAATGCACTTCACTCACTGTACAAAGGTTGTTATTTCCCATTGTCGATTTATGCAATGAATTTAAATGGTCAGGTGGTGGAAGAAAGCGGTTTAGGCAAATATATCGGAGAGCCTGACCGCTTATGTATGCCCGTTTTAGGCAGTTTAAAACCTTGTGCAGATCAGCCCACCCAACATGCTCAACTGTTATTAAGTATGCAGTCGGATGATGGCTCAGACTGTATGTTAGAACCGCGTAATCTACTCAAAAAAATCTTAACTACACTGCACCAAATGCATTACTTTCCTGTCATGGCAGGTGAAATCGAGTTTTATTTATCAAATCAACAACAAGATAATCAAGCCCATCAGACCCAATGTTTCGATGTAGATACACCACATGATTTTCATCGTATTCTTCAACACATTGAGCTTGAAGCAAAGCGCCAAAATATCGAGCTCACTGCAATTGTGGCTGAAAGTGCTTCTGGACAATTTGAACTGAATATTCAGCATAGCCACAATATTTTAAAACTCTGTGATGACATCATGGCAATTAAACGCATGATTCGACAAATTGCTGTAGAGCACCATTTGCAAGCCAGTTTTATGGCAAAACCGAATATGTCCAAAGCAGGCAGTGGTATGCACTTTCATATGAGTCTACTCAACCAATGGCAAGAAAATATTTTTCAATTAGATGCAGCTAAAAAACCGAACCTGATCATGCAAAAAGTCATTGCAGGTTTAATTGGTTTGATGCCTGCATCCATGGCGATTTTGGCACCCAATGTCAATTCCTTTCGAAGATTCCAATTTGGGCATCATGTACCGCTACAAGCCAATTGGGGATTGAATAATCGTAATGTTGCCATTCGCATCCCCTGTGCAGATCAAGACAATCAACGGCTTGAATATCGTGTTGCAGGGGCAGATGTCAATCCATATCTTTGTGTCGCAACCCTATTGGTCGGTATACTCCATGGGCTACATACCCCACTCGACTTACCCAAACCTAGCCCACAATTGCAGGGCATCGATACACCACATTTCTTACCAACCCATCAGCTTGAAGCATTGCAGTTGTTCGAAAAAAATGCTGTTTTTAAACAATATTTTGGTACAGAGTTCATGCAGTTGTGGTGTGCATGTAAAAGATTTGAATATCAAACCGTGATCAATAAAATTACCCAAACAGAGCTAGATTGGGGAATTTAATTACACACTCTAAAGAATATTGCCTTGCTTAGATCCATTAATTTTTTGGATATTGATTCATAAAAAAATCCCTTTTTAAAAAAGGGATTTTTTTCAAATATACTGAAAAGTTAAAATGAATCTAGATTTTCTATGATTATTTACAGACTGATTGAAAGAAAGCCAAATTGATTTCATCATCATCCACCGTGCTAGGATCAGAAGCTTGATCATCTCGGTTAATCAATTCACCATTTTTTAAGTAATCTTCGACTAAACTAATGCTGGTCGTGCGCTCTACACAATGGTCTAAATTATGCGATAAAGTATAGTCACCTTTTTTCATTTCGAGTTCTTCATTATCGGCATCAGCAACAAACTTTGCCCAATAATCGACTGTTTTGCCTTTTTTCACCAGGCGATCCGTATCTAAATAAAAGCTTCCATCTGGATCTTTAATAATTAATTTCCAATTTTCCGCAAGTGCATACTGACTCAACATTGTTGTTATGCAGATTAAAATAATTTTTTTCATACCGTTCTCTAAAGTAAAATAAATGATGAAATATAAAACTTAAAATTCTTGCACAATTATGGGCGAATTTCTTTTAATTCTCGCTGAATAAAATGCTGAATCATTTCCCGATAAAGCATTTCGATCAAATCAGGATTCGTTCCAACATCAATGGCTTTTTGACGTACTTTATTAATCACCTGCTGTACACGTTCTGGTGACTGTACATCTTCCGCTGTACGTTTAAATCGAACCGCTTGATCCACATAATATTGGCGTGCTGCAATTAATTCAATCAATTCTTGATCCAAGTGATCAATTCGATCACGGACTTGTTCTAAAGATTCACACTTCTCTTTTTTGATCATTGGTTTTTTCTACATCCTGTGCTTCGCTCATGTGTTGAGCTCGTTCTAACGCATTTTCAGTTTTATATTTATGTTCTAACACATTACTAAAAATACTTTCAATCATCCAAACGCGATATAGACTATTAAATACGTAACGCTTTCCTTCAATACGCAATTCTAAAACTGGAAAATCGGGCTGATGCTTTTCAGCGCATTGCTGATCATTCACTTTTAATAAAGCTTCAACGTCAATCTCTGTTAAGTTTTCGATTGCTAAGTCTTGCTGGATTTGCTGCAAGTGAGGTTTAAAGGACAAATCACGCCCTTTGGTCCACACAGCTTGCAATATGTCATACATGACATCTATGCGCTGTTCTTCGGGCACACTGTAATATAGCCGTGCCATATTTAAAGTGCTTTCAGCCGTTGGACGACAAAATGGTGTAAATTTCACTTCAGAACGCTTGGAAAGACGTGTTGCCAAACTCCAGTCAAAAGCATCTCGACCGTGATAGCTCAACGGATACAAATTCAATTGAATATTATAATAATTAGCAAGTTCTTCTTTAATATAAGCCAGCAATAACCAGCTGATTGGGTCTTCTAAAGCAATATATAAATCGAGTTCTGGATGCATGGACTGGATTTCAGCAAGCTCTTCTGCATCACTCATCAAATGCTCACGCCATTCGATGTGATTGATTAAGAAAATCGGATTACCCGTCAATAATTTTTGTTGTTTTAGACGGCGAGTCAAACGCAATAAATCATCCACCGCATGATACTTTCGCCCACCAAATTCAAAATAGCTTTCTAAAATAGGAGTATGACTAAAAATGCGTTCAGGAAAATTTTGTGGTTTTTGGTGCTGACTCGCCATAACAAACAACGTTCGTAATTTTCCATACTGTTGTTGCCACAGCATATGAAAGACGTCTTCGAGTAAATAAAGAAAGTTCTGACCTGTAAGCGGTGTATTTCTCAGAATGATTTCTGCTTGTTTTAATGCTTCTGGAGAGGGTTGTTCTGGTTTTTCATCATCATAACTAAAACGGTGTTGGTTGGCTAAGATTTTGGCATCTTCTAAACAATAATTGCGCCATTCTTCTACCGTCATCCCATTGGGGGGTTCTGCCGATGTATTGGAAATAATCACCTTCAAGGGTTTTAAATCATCAGCTAAAATATCATCCAATTGCGTTAATTGTTGTACCGCAAGATAACTATACACATCATCTAAACGCAGATAGATACTCAGCCCTTGTTCCGTAGATAACACCTCTTGGCGAACCGGTTTTTGGTAAAACCAACTCGATCGGATTGGATCAAACCAACGGCGTAGCAGTGACATGGGAAGGGCCTCAAAATAAGCACTAAATAAATGAGAGAAAACTGACTGAAACTCGCTCAAGCATACCATTCATTCAATGAAGATGCTGAAAAAATTGATGCTGATCAGTCATAAGCAAATTTATAACAATTCGGTTCTGAATGATCAATATCCCAAAACCTGATAAAATTTAAACCATTAAGTCAATTCAATAAAAAAGCACCCATTTATGGATGCTTCTTACCTTAAACTAATGATCTATTTTATTTTAGCGCCTAGATTTCACGTACTGCGCCTTTTGAAGCGCTGGTGGTATGCATAGCATAAGCTTTCAAGGCTTTTGAAATCTTGCGTGGACGTTGTTCAGCAGGCTGCCAACCTTTCTCGTCCTGAACCTTACGTCTTGCAGCTAAGGTCGCCTCATCAACAGCAAGATTGATGGTACGATTTGGAATATCAATTTCAATCAAATCACCATCTTCAACCAATCCAATCACACCACCTTCAGCAGCTTCAGGTGATACATGACCAATTGAAAGGCCAGAAGAACCTCCAGAGAAGCGTCCATCTGTCAGTAAAGCACATTCTTTACCTAAGCCTTTTGATTTTAAATAACTAGTCGGATAAAGCATTTCCTGCATACCCGGTCCACCACGTGGTCCTTCATAACGGATCACAACCACATCACCAGCTTTAATTTCATGTCCTAAAATTGAATCTACTGCAGCATCTTGGCTTTCAAATACTCGTGCAGTTCCATTAAATTTTAAAATTGAATCATCAACACCTGCTGTTTTAACAATACAGCCATCTACAGCAATGTTGCCATACAATACTGCCAAGCCACCATCTTTAGAGAAAGCATGTTCAGCATTACGAATCACACCTGTTTCACGATTGCCATCCAAAGTCTGGTAATAACGATTTTGTGAGAATGCAGTTTGAGTTGGAACACCACCTGGCGCTGAGCGGAAGAACTCATATACCACTGGGTCTTCTGTACGAATAATATCCCATTTATCCAATGCATCTTTTAAGGTGTGCTCATGCACAGTGTGTACCGATGTATCTAATAAACCTGCACGATCCAATTCACCGAGAATGGACATGATGCCACCGGCACGATGCACATCTTCCATATGCACATCCTGCTTTGCAGGAGCAACTTTACATAAAACAGGCACTTTACGCGATAAACGATCAATGTCATCCATGGTAAAGTCAACACCTGCTTCACTGGCAGCAGCCAATAAATGCAATACGGTATTGGTTGAACCACCCATCGCAATATCGAGCGTCATGGCATTTTCATAAGATGCTTTGGTTGCGATCGAACGTGGTAATACCGTGTAATCATCTTGTTCATAATGGCGTTTTGCCAATTCAACAACCAATTGACCTGCTTTTTCGAATAGTTTCTTACGGTTAGCATGCGTTGCTAATGTTGAACCATTTCCTGGTAACGACAACCCCAATGCTTCTGTCAAACAGTTCATCGAATTTGCTGTGAACATCCCAGAACATGAACCACATGTTGGACATGCTGAACGCTCGTATTCTTTTACTTCTTCATCTGTAAAATTATCATCGGCTGCAACCACCATCGCATCAACTAAGTCAATTGCACGTTCTGTACCACGGATTTTAACTTTACCCGCTTCCATTGGCCCACCCGACACAAACACCACTGGAATGTTTAAGCGCATCGCTGCCATTAACATTCCTGGGGTAATTTTGTCACAGTTTGAAATACACACCATGGCATCTGCGCAGTGTGCATTGACCATATATTCGACAGAGTCTGCAATCAAATCACGTGAAGGCAATGAATACAGCATGCCATCATGCCCCATTGCAATACCATCATCCACGGCAATGGTATTAAATTCTTTTGCCACACCACCAGCTGCTTGGATTTGTTCCGCAACCAGTTGACCTAAATCTTTAAGGTGGACATGACCAGGCACAAACTGGGTAAATGAGTTGACTACCGCAATAATCGGCTTACCGAAATCTTCATCTTTCATTCCTGTTGCACGCCATAAGCCACGTGCACCAGCCATATTTCTTCCATGTGTCGATGTTTTTGAACGATAGTCAGGCATTTGTATTTCCAACATTGTTTGAGCTTGAAATGAATCAGATTCACTCTGGCTAAATAAAACTGATATAGCAATAAATCAGTCGAAATATGTACACATCATACTATAAGTTAACGTAGAACCAATGACCTTGAGTATGATCTTTTTTTAAACAAGACATGTTTACTTATATTTCAACAGGGTTTAGAGATAAATGAATATTGATATTTAATATAACGCTAACACGCCAGATTAGACACAAAACTTCTATGAATAATTTTTTATTTTTTAATAAATAATATTTATCATTTAACAATAATCACTAAATTTAATTTTATAAAAGGTCTCTATTCATAGAAGCTCAAATATTGATAATCGAAATATCATTACTTTTTTATCAAATGCTTGTGCCAGAAAGGTAAACCCCAAGCCAATCATTAACACAACTGTTTTTTCATCATTTGCGTACTTTATTGTTTTAAATCAATTGGAAATTTTTGCAATCTCATCAGCTTCTTGATTTTTTAATCAACACCTGCTCAAAAAACAAAAAACGATAATGTGGAACACATATCGTTTCTTGCTTTCGTTACCGAAATTTATAGTGGAGCAGTACGACTTACCAAGTGATATTCACACGACGGTTAGGTGCTAGACATTCAACCAGCTGGATCTTTTTATTAATCCCTGTGCACTTTTGGTACACATCTGTTTTATTTTCTGCACTGTACTGAATTTGCTCGCCACGAATGCCTTGTTGTTTCAAGAGTTCAACGACTGTATTCGCTCTTTGGGCAGATAAACGTTGGTTATACTGAAATGATCCTAAACGATCAGTATATCCAGCCACAAAAACAGGGCTATTCGCACCAGATTGTTTAATCTGATCTGCGATTTTACGAATCACTTCAGCGTTCTTTACACCATTTTTATCCGCATGATCAAAATAAAACAAAACACTTGCAGACTGCCCACCAGGGGCTAGAGTCGTTTGCTCCGTCTCAGACTGATTGTTAATCCCCCAAGCCATTAAGCCTTGGCATTGTTCACCTTTCCAATATAGATTGTCTGAACGGTATTGCTTATCAAAATCTATGCGTAATTGGCAACGCTTATATTGGTTTGAGTTAGGCTCACGAATATCCAATACATAATTCCATGTCTTAACCGCAAAAAGACCTTCAGAGAATTGAGGATTTCCCAAAATATGGCGAATCTGATCTTTGGTTAATCCCTTGTCTAAACGTGCGACATCGTCATATTCATAACGGTTCACTTGTTTTAAATAGCTGTCTTTGATTTCAGGAAAATGGATTTCTTGCGTATTTGCACTTTCGACTTCAGCAGCATGGCTCAATGACATCACAAGACCGCTGAATACACCAAACATAATTTTTTTGTTAAATGCTTTCATTTTTTCTCTCTTAAAAAATTTTCGAAGAAAAAGGAAGACCCGAAGATCTTCCCTGTCGAGTGAATTAGTCAATCACACCACTGATACCGATACGCACACTTGCATCGCCTTGAGACGCTGCAGCTACACCGCCTGTAATCGACCAACGACCATTGTCTGCAGTTTTACGTAAAGTCACACCTACCGCATTTTCACCACCGTGGTAAGCTGCGCCTGCTGCATAGGTATATTTACCTGGTACATATGGTGCTGATTCCAGAGCCATCGCAGCGGCAATACCAGCATTGGCTTTTTTCTCTACATCATCAATACGGTTGTTGGTAATACGGAATGCGTTATCCAACTTGTTACTGACATTGTCAATTTTGCTATTCAATGCTTGATCTGCTTGGTTTAATGCATCAATTGCGCCACCAACATTGTTGTATTTCGAGTCACCTACCGTATAGCTTGGAGCTGTGAAGCTACCTGTAATGTTGTCATAACCTGCCCCACCACCAAGATAATTGACTACCGCTTGGTTGGTTGTATTCAATTGACTACCATTGACAGCATCTTTAGATGTTGCATTCACTGCACCTTCTTTAACACCTGTTACTACTCGGTTGCCATCTGTGCCAGCGACGTTCACCGTTGTACCGCCAGTATCTTTTGCAACCGTCACTGGTGCATCTTTACCTGCTTGTTGAACCAAACCAACAGTACCGTTGTTAATATCATTTTTGATATTGCTAATATCAGTTGTGTTCTGATCTACTTGTTGTTGAACATTCCACAATTGACCGCCATTCACAGCATCTTTAGAACCTTGCGCAACCGTACCATCTTTCACATTGGTGATCGTTGTACCAGTTGTCCCACCACCAAGTGTGATTTTATCTTTTGATGCATCGTCATATTTAACAGCGTTGTTGGCAAGCTCATTAACATTGTTATTCACATTGTTAATTGCGCTGTCCAATTGTCCTTTGTTGACTGCATCTGTTGCATTTACTGCATTCGCAACATTTTGAATGGTTTTATTACCTGCATTGATGCCTGCCAAAGTAACACTTGGTCCACCACTAATGGTTAATCCAGTGTTGTTCAATACAACTGCGTTATTGCCAATTGTAATACCTGCATTATTCAGAACCGTATCACCCGCTTTGACAGAATCAACTGTCAAGTCTTTTGCTGTTGATACTTCATAGTTGTCTGAACCATCTGCATTTTTGCTCTTGCTGACAACAATATTCTGACCATTAGAAACAGTCGATTTAGATGTTGTTGCCGCAGTATTAATTGCGTTATCAAGCGCAGTTAATGCATCACCAACATTGGTCTGATTACCTTGAGCAACATTATAAGTTGGTCCTGTAATCGTACCGTCTGCATTTACTTTAGCGTTACCACCCAAACTGTTCACCAATGTAGTTTGAGTCGTTACAACTTGGTTACCCACCGCTTTTAACTGTGCAACGTTCACAGCATCTGAATCTACGCTACCCGCAGCAACACCGGTAATTTGACGATAAATACCGCTCGACGCATCACCAACTGCAACAGCACCAGTGCTTGACGTAGTTTTATTGATCGCGGCTTTATCTGCATTTGTTGCTACAGATAAGGCATAGCCTGCCTCACCAGCACCTGTCGTTGCAGCTGAACCGTTACCCAATACTACTGAACCAGCAACAGTTTTGGTGACATTGTTTCCAAGTACGAAAGTGTCATCTGTAAGTACTTGGTTGTTATTACCCACAGAGTAGCTGTTTGCACCATTTACAATAGTTGGATCACCAATCGCACCCGAATGATCACCAGTGACTTTGTTACCTGTACCAATACTGATCGATTGATTGCCTAAAGCTTCTGCACCAGAACCAATTGCAATTGATTGTTTACCATTGACTTTGGTGTTATGACCTAAAGCAACTGAACTATCTGCACCATTCGCAACAATCGCATTTACACCAATTGCTGTAGAGTTTAAACCACCTGCACTTGAGTCATTTGTTGTACCCAAATCACCTTTTGATGTATCGGCATTGGTATGGAAGAATTTAATACCATCAGTATTCATCTTCTGTACCGTTTGACCAATCGTTAGGCGATCTGTGGTTTCTTGACCTTGTTTGTCATACGTTAAGAACAATGAATCTTGGTTCTTATTGTCAGGTTTAGTATTTACAACTTGGTCAATAATATTCACCTTGTTGCCATTACCATCCACGACTTCCGTGATATTACTGGTAATCACTGCTTTCAACTGTTCTTCAGTCGCAGCTCTACCTTTGGTCGCAAAATCACTTGAATTTAGATCTTTATTGCTCAAACCTTGGATCGTGTCATTTGCCTTATCAACAACAACATTACCCACAGTTACTTTGTCAAAGTTAACGTCTTTCGCTGTCGCAACTTCATAGTTTGTTGAGCCATCTGCATTGGTACCCGATGTAACGACAACATTATCCCCAGCACTTATCGTGGTTTTCGCTTTAGTCGCTGAATCTTTAATACTGCTGATTGCACCATCAATCGTGTTTGAACCTGTACCACCAATATTGGTCGTTGTGATTGCACCAGTCGTTACATCTCTGGTAGTTGAACCACCAATTGCATTCTTCACGCTGTTTGCAATATCGTATAATTGGCTACCATTGATGGCATCAGTAGATGTTGAGGTCACAGCACCCGCTTTAACATTTCTGATTATTGTGCCATTTGTACCTGCTAAAGTGACATTGTTATAGTTCACACTGCCATCAGCATTTTTATCGTACTTCACTGCAAACTTATCAGTTTCACCTTGCGCTGCATTTAACGTGTTGATCGCTTGGTTAATGCTGGTTTCTGTGTTGCCACTGCTATCTTTAACTGTCAACGCTGTGTTATCTACACCTGCAATGGTATTGCCTGAACCATCTTTAACCGAAATACCATCTTTACCAATCACAGTTGAACCATTGGTGCCATTGGTTCCATCGTTCACGGTAATGCCAGTTAAGTTGTTGAGGTTTTTATTTAACTCAATTGCAACCTGACCACCTGCAACTTTCGTGGTGATGTTACTGTCTGCACCAACAACTTCAACTGCTTCGCCTAGGTTCTTCTGAACTTTAGCGCCATCTGCTGCTTGTAATGCAAAGCCTTTGCTGGTTGCTGCATTGGTTGCATCAACAACTGCATTGTTTAAGTCACCTGCGTTTACACCTTTGCTTGCATTGGCAACATCTTTGTAGTCACCTGCACTTGCAACGTTGTTCAAGCTTGTTCCACCTGTTGTGGTGATCTTGCCTGTTGTTGCATCTTGCGTGCTACTTGCAGTCGTACCTGCCAATGTGATGTTGTTGTAGTTCGCACTGCCATCAGCATTTTTATCGTACTTCACTGCAAACTTATCAGTTTCACCTTGCGCTGCATTTAACGTGTTGATCGCTTGGTTAATGCTGGTTTCTGTGTTGCCACTGCTATCTTTAACTGTCAACGCTGTGTTATCTACACCTGCAATGGTATTGCCTGAACCATCTTTAACCGAAATACCATCTTTACCAATCACAGTTGAACCATTGGTGCCATTGGTTCCATCGTTCACGGTAATGCCAGTTAAGTTGTTGAGGTTTTTATTTAACTCAATCGCAACTTGTCCACCCACTACTTTTGTAGTGATGTTACTGTCTGCACCAACAACTTCAACTGCTTCGCCTAGGTTCTTCTGAACTTTAGCGCCATCTGCTGCTTGTAATGCAAAGCCTTTGCTGGTCGCTGCATTGGTTGCATCAACAACTGCATTGTTTAAGTCACCTGCGTTTACACCTTTGCTTGCATTGGCAACATCTTTGTAGTCACCTGCACTTGCAACATTGTTCAAGCTTGTTCCACCTGTTGTGGTGATCTTGCCTGTTGTTGCATCTTGTGTACTGCTTGCAGTCGTACCTGCCAATGTGATGTTGTTATAGTTCACACTGCCATCAGCATTTTTGTCGTACTTCACTGCAAACTTGTCAGTTTCACCTTGCGCTGCATTTAACGTGTTGATCGCTTGGTTAATGCTGGTTTCTGTGTTGCCACTGCTATCTTTAACTGTCAACGCTGTGTTATCTACACCTGCAATGGTATTGCCTGAACCATCTTTAACCGAAATACCATCTTTACCAATCACAGTTGAACCATTGGTGCCATTGGTTCCATCGTTCACGGTAATGCCAGTTAAGTTGTTGAGGTTTTTATTTAACTCAATCGCAACTTGTCCACCCACTACTTTTGTAGTGATGTTACTGTCTGCACCAACAACTTCAACTGCTTCGCCTAGGTTCTTCTGAACTTTAGCGCCATCTGCTGCTTGTAATGCAAAGCCTTTGCTGGTCGCTGCATTGGTTGCATCAACAACTGCATTGTTCAAGTCACCTGCGTTTACACCTTTGCTTGCATTGGCAACATCTTTGTAGTCACCTGCACTTGCAACATTGTTCAAGCTTGTTCCACCTGTTGTGGTGATCTTGCCTGTTGTTGCATCTTGTGTACTGCTTGCAGTCGTACCTGCCAATGTGATGTTGTTATAGTTCACACTGCCATCAGCATTTTTGTCGTACTTCACTGCAAACTTGTCAGTTTCACCTTGCGCTGCATTTAACGTGTTGATCGCTTGGTTAATGCTGGTTTCTGTGTTGCCACTGCTATCTTTAACTGTCAACGCTGTGTTATCTACACCTGCAATGGTATTGCCTGAACCATCTTTAACCGAAATACCATCTTTACCAATCACAGTTGAACCATTGGTGCCATTGGTTCCATCGTTCACGGTAATGCCAGTTAAGTTGTTGAGGTTTTTATTTAACTCAATCGCAACTTGTCCACCCACTACTTTTGTAGTGATGTTACTGTCTGCACCAACAACTTCAACTGCTTCGCCTAGGTTCTTCTGAACTTTAGCGCCATCTGCTGCTTGTAATGCAAAGCCTTTGCTGGTCGCTGCATTGGTTGCATCAACAACTGCATTGTTCAAGTCACCTGCGTTTACACCTTTGCTTGCATTGGCAACATCTTTGTAGTCACCTGCACTTGCAACATTGTTCAAGCTTGTTCCACCTGTTGTGGTGATCTTGCCTGTTGTTGCATCTTGTGTACTGCTTGCAGTCGTACCTGCCAATGTGATGTTGTTGTAGTTCGCACTGCCATCAGCATTTTTGTCGTACTTCACTGCAAACTTGTCAGTTTCACCTTGCGCTGCATTTAACGTGTTGATCGCTTGGTTAATGCTGGTTTCTGTGTTGCCACTGCTATCTTTAACTGTCAACGCTGTGTTATCTACACCTGCAATGGTATTGCCTGAACCATCTTTAACCGAAATACCATCTTTACCAATCACAGTTGAACCATTGGTGCCATTGGTTCCATCGTTCACGGTAATGCCAGTTAAGTTGTTGAGGTTTTTATTTAACTCAATCGCAACTTGTCCACCCACTACTTTTGTAGTGATGTTACTGTCTGCACCAACAACTTCAACTGCTTCGCCTAGGTTCTTCTGAACTTTAGCGCCATCTGCTGCTTGTAATGCAAAGCCTTTGCTGGTCGCTGCATTGGTTGCATCAACAACTGCATTGTTCAAGTCACCTGCGTTTACACCTTTGCTTGCATTGGCAACATCTTTGTAGTCACCTGCACTTGCAACATTGTTCAAGCTTGTTCCACCTGTTGTGGTGATCTTGCCTGTTGTTGCATCTTGTGTACTGCTTGCAGTCGTACCTGCCAATGTGATGTTGTTGTAGTTCGCACTGCCATCAGCATTTTTGTCGTACTTCACTGCAAACTTATCAGTTTCACCTTGCGCATCGCTGACCGTTTTTAACTGGTCTTCTGTCGCCGCTTGACCTGATACTGCTGTTCCGTTCCAAGTAGTATTACTTAAACCTTTGATTGTATTGCTTGATTTATCTACAACAACACTACCTACAGTCACTTTGTCAAAGTTAACGTCTTTCGCTGTCGCAACTTCATAGTTTGTTGAGCCATCTGCATTGGTACCCGATGTAACGACAACATTATCCCCAGCACTTACCGTGGTTTTCGCTTTAGTCGCTGAATCTTTAATACTGCTGATTGCACCATCAATCGTATTTGAACCTGTACCACCAATATTGGTCGTCGTGATTGCACCAGTCGTTGCATCAATTGTGGTTGAACCACCGATTGCATTCTTCACGCTGTTTGCAACACCATATAATTGGCTACCATTGATCGCATCAGTAGATGTTGAGGTCACAGCACCCGCTTTAACATTGCTGATTGTTGTGCCATTTGTACCTGCTAAAGTGACATTGTTATAGTTCACACTACCATCAGCATTTTTATCGTACTTCACTGCAAACTTATCAGTTTCACCTTGCGCTGCATTTAACGTGTTGATCGCTTGGTTAATGCTGGTTTCTGTGTTGCCACTGCCATCTTTAACTGTCAACGCTGTGTTATCTACACCTGCAATGGTATTGCCTGAACCGTCTTTAACTGAAATACCATCTTTACCAATCACAGTTGAACCATTGGTGCCATTGGTTCCATCGTTCACGGTAATGCCAGTTAAGTTGTTGAGGTTTTTATTTAACTCAATTGCAACCTGACCACCTGCAACTTTCGTGGTGATGTTGCTGTCAGCACCGACAACTTCAACTGCTTCGCCTAATTTCTTGTTCACAGTCGTACCATCTTGTGCTTTTAATCCAAAGCCCAAATTGGTTAATGCTGTACCTGCGTCATCTACATACTTCTTGTTAGCAGCATCTGTGTTATTTGTTGGTGCTGCTACATTGGTAATCGCTTTACCACCAGCATTAATACCTGATGTGTTGTTAATAACAACACCACCAACCGTAACTTGGTCAGCTGTTACACCTGCATTGTTAATCGTGGTATTACCCGTTTTAACGCTACCAGTTGCTCCTAAATCTAAGTTTGGATTTAACTTAACCTGTACACCATCTGTTGTCGCAACTGTACTAATGTTCGTATCACCCGTAATCGAAACGGTGTCACCTAATTTCTTGGTATTGCTTGTGGTTGCTGTATCACCTTTAAATTTTAGACCTGTGGTATCTACAGCTGTCTTCGCATCTACACCTTTTTGAATATCGGTTTTTGTAGTCGCTGATAAGTCTACTTTATAGTCAGTGACATTATTTGCATCTTTCGTGCCTGGTGTTACGGTAACTGCTGAAGAACCTGCTGAGGCTGTCGTACCATTGGCATTTACTGTATAAACGTCTTGACCGTTTGCACCTGTCGTTTTTACTACACCAGATACATTGCTTCCAGCTGCTACTTCTGTTCTTGATGCCGCTGCTTTTGAGTCTACATAAGTCTTGTTAGTCGCATCTGTACCTGCTGTTGGTGCATTGTTTATTGTGACTTTGTTTGCGGTAACACCAGCATTGTTAATTACAGTTGAACCCGTAGTAATGCTACCTGTAGTACCTAAGTCCAATGTATTGGATAGTGCAACTTCTACTTTACCTGCATTTACTTTTGTACTGATGTTGCTGTTTGAACCAACAATATCAACTGCTTCACCTAATTTCTTGTTCACAGTCGTACCGTCTTGTGCTTTTAATCCAAAGCCCAAATTGGTTAATGCTGCACCTGCATCATCTACATACTTCTTGTTAGCAGCATCTGTGTTATTTGTTGGTGCTGCTACATTGGTAATCGCTTTACCACCAGCATTAATACCTGATGTGTTGTTAATAACAACACCACCAACCGTAACTTGGTCAGCTGTTACACCTGCATTGTTAATCGTGGTATTACCCGTTTTAACGCTACCAGTTGCTCCTAAATCTAAGTTTGGATTTAACTTAACCTGTACACCATCTGTTGTCGCAACTGTACTAATGTTCGTATCACCCGTAATCGAAACGGTGTCACCTAATTTCTTGGTATTGCTTGTGGTTGCTGTATCACCTTTAAATTTTAGACCTGTGGTATCTACAGCTGTCTTCGCATCTACACCTTTTTGAATATCGGTTTTTGTAGTCGCTGATAAGTCTACTTTATAGTCAGTGACATTATTTGCATCTTTCGTGCCTGGTGTTACGGTAACTGCTGAAGAACCTGCTGAGGCTGTCGTACCATTGGCATTTACTGTATAAACGTCTTGACCGTTTGCACCTGTCGTTTTTACTACACCAGATACATTGCTTCCAGCTGCTACTTCTGTTCTTGATGCCGCTGCTTTTGAGTCTACATAAGTCTTGTTAGTCGCATCTGTACCTGCTGTTGGTGCAGCAACATTTGTGATCGCTAACCCGCCTGCATTAATACCTGTTGTTTTATTAATAACAACACCACCAACCGTAACTTGATCAGCTGTTACACCTGCATTGTTAATCGTGGTGTTACCCGTTTTAACGCTACCAGCTGTACCTAAGTCTAAGTTTGGATTTAACTTAACCTGTACACCATCAGTTGTCGCAACTGTGCTGATATTCGTGTCACCCGTGATCGAAACTGTATCGCCTAATTTCTTAGTCGCACTTGTCGTTGCGGTATCACCTTTGAATTTTAAACCTGTGCTATCTACAGCGGTCTTCGCATCTACACCCTTTTGAATATCTGTTTTTGTAGTCGCTGACAAGTCTACTTTATAGTCAGTGACATTATTTGCATCTTTCGTGCCTGGTGTTACGGTAACTGCTGAAGAACCTGCTGAGGCTGTCGTACCATTGGCATTTACTGTATAAACGTCTTGACCGTTTGCACCTGTCGTTTTTACTACACCAGATACATTGCTTCCAGCTGCGACTTCTGTTCTTGATGCCGCTGCTTTTGAGTCTACATAAGTCTTGTTAGTCGCATCTGTACCTGCTGTTGGTGCATTGTTTATTGTGACTTTGTTTGCCGTAATACCAGCATTATTAATCACAGTCGCACCTGTAGTCACACTACCTGTTGTACCTAGGTTTAAGTTTGGATTTAATTTAACCTGCACACCATCAGTCGTCGCAACTGTACTAATGTTCGTGTCACCCGTAATCGAAACTGTATCGCCTAATTTCTTAGTCGCACTTGTCGCTGTCGTATCACCTTTAAAGGTTAAACCTGTACTATCTACAGCTGTCTTTGCATCGACACCTTTTTGAATATCTGTTTTTGTAGCAGTTGATAAATCCACCTTATAGTCAGTGACATTACTTGCATTTTTGGTGCCTGCAGTGACTGTAACTGCTGATGAGCCTGCTGAGGCTGTCGTACCATTAGCATTAACTGTGTAAACATCTTGACCATTTGCGCCTGTCGTTTTTGCGACACCTGATACATTGGTTCCAGCTGTGACTTCTGTTTTTGATGCTGCAGCTTTTGAGTCTACATAAGTCTTGTTGGTCGCATCTGTACCTGCTGTTGGTGCATTGTTTACAGTTACACTTGTAAACGTCGGTGTTGCGCTTGTAGCAACCGAATACGATATTGAACCATCAGCAGCTGTCGTCGGGGTAATGACAATATTTGATCCAGCGACTACACTTCGTTGAGTTGCTTTAATCGCATCATCAATCGTAGTTTTACCTGTTCCCCCAATATTCGTTGGAGCGGTATATGTATTGTTTGTAGCATTATAGGCAGCACCACTACCTGCACCTAAAACAGTAGCTAAACGACCATTTGTATCATCATAAGCTTTGTCTAGTTGAGCAACTGTCACAGCATCTGAAGCTGCTGAACCATCTGCAACGTTTTGAATACGGCGGTTACCAGCCGCTGTACCATTACCAACTGACACAGCTCCAACAGTAGGAGCAGCTTGTGATGTTAGAAATCCTGTACCAGTAATAGCTGATGTTGTTGAGTTTGAACCTAATGCTACACTATTATCAATAGAAGCAACTGCATTTGAACCTATTGCAGTACCAGCAACAGTTGAGCCTGTTACTTTAGAATTTACACCAATAGCTGTACCTTTTGTGGTTCCAGCAGCTGTAACGGATTGAGCACCAACAGCAACACCACTATCATTTACATCAAATGTGAGTGAATCGGCTGAAGCACCTGTCCCTAATGCAAAACTTTGCCCCCAACTTTGTGCACCTTTACCAATTGCAATAGAATTAATATCAGTTGTACCACCAGTAGCCGTAGCTCCATCACCTATTGCAATACTACCACTAGCCGATGTTTGAGCATTTCGACCAATAGCAATTGAACCCTCGGCAGCAGCCCCAGTTGATGAGGTTTGACCAATTGCGATAGAGGAAATGGCATTCGCTTTAGAACCAGCCATCAAAGCTAAAGCTCCACTACCTGAAGCTCCTGAATCTGTGCCTATTGCAATAGATGATGTATTAGATGCGGCAGCTCCTGCACCTAAAGCAATACTAGACTCTCCAGTTGCCTTACTATCAACTCCTGCAGCTAGTGCCCATTGGGCAGCTTCATTATTATGACCAACAGCTGTTCCTCCCTTACCTGTAACCTTGGAATGGCTACCGTAGACAGTTGCAGCGAGAACACCACCACCAGAAGCATTACATCCAGCTACTGTAGAATATGTACCAGAGCCATCTGTTATTGGAGCAGTTGTTCCATTTGTTTGGGCTTTATAAACAGTTGTATTTCCAGCTGATACGCAATCTGTATCATTTCTAGTCCCCTGAGGTTGCATATCTATGGTATTTGCAATCACATCAGGACTAAACGTTACCATCAAGCTAACTGTCGCAGCGCCAATAATTCCCGTTACTTTAGAAGATTTGGTTTTCCCTTTTGCCAATTCAGATACTGCAACCCATGCCAACAAAGTCGCATTCCAAATCACTTTGTAGATTTTATTCATATCGCTTTTCCTTAGGAGATGCATTTTTGGCAGTAGGTTCTGCTTTAAAAATGCATATAAAATGTACAATTTTTTTTATTTAACAATTTACATACAATGAAAGCAATCAAAAAAATGAGATATATTTCACTTTTTTTAACTTTTAAACCAATTGGTTTAATTTTTTTGAAATTAAGCTATATTATTTTACATTTTTAATATTTTACATTTAAAAAACATATAGTTATATTTATCTTCGACATTGTAAAGTTTTACTAAAATCACATTATCTTTAATTAATTATGTGACAAATTTTGTCACATTTGTTAAAAATAAATGTGACTTATTTCTCAAAATGATATTTTATTAAGTTTACATTCTTTGTGTTTACAATTTTTCTTAATAGCTTTTTATTTTTATCTTTCACTATTTTGTGTTTTTCTGAGTAATACTTATTAATTTTGTTTAGAAAAACTTTACAAAACACAAAAAAACAGATCATTATTTCAATATGTAAGAAACCATACTCTGAAAAATGATTCTAATTTTTATAAAACACAGTCTATTAAATGTGACTTAAATCACATTATTTTTTAATATCACCCATACTGCGATCAAAATCGCATCAGATTCATTAATCAAAAGAAACATACAGATCTATAGATAGGTCAAAATCATAAATAAATAGCTTTGTGTCAAAATAATATAATTAATTTTCACATTTGGAGAAAATCAAATTTTCATTTGAAAATCCCACCATAGAACCATGTTTGCTATAATTGACTTTAAAATTTAATCTGAGCACAACCTTTGAAGATCATTTTTGCAGGCACACCCGAATTTGCAGCTTCAGCATTAGCAGCACTGATTCAAACTGACCACGAAATCGTCGCTGTGTATACTCAACCGGACCGTAAGTCAGGTCGTGGACAAAAATTGACAGCTTCAGCAGTAAAACAACTTGCGTTAACGCATGATTTACCTGTTTATCAACCCCTGCATTTCAAGGCATCCACTGAAGAAGGTTTAGCGGCTCAACAGGAGCTTGCAGCTTTAGGTGCTGATGTGATGGTGGTTGCTGCTTATGGTTTAATCTTGCCCCAAAGTATTTTAGACACACCTAAATACGGTTGTTTAAATATTCATGGCTCATTATTACCTCGTTGGCGTGGTGCTGCGCCCATTCAGCGTGCAATTGCCACAGGTGATACTGAAACTGGGGTGACAATTATGAAAATGGCAGCTGGATTAGATACAGGGGATATGTTGTATAAAACCCTTTGCCCAATTACAACAATGGATACTTCCGCAAGCTTGTATGAAAAACTTGCAACTCAAGGTGCTCAAGCAATCTGCACAGTGCTTGAATCAGAGCAAAAATTACTACAATACTTAGAAGCACGTGAAGTTCAAGACGAACAATTCACCGTTTACGCCCACAAACTGACTAAGGCAGAAGCCCAGATTGATTGGCGCAAATCTGCTATTGAAATTGACCGCACTATCCGCGCATTTAACCCTTGGCCTGTTGCCTTTACTCCAATTGATGAAAGCAATAATCTAAGAATCTGGAATGCAACAATTTCTAATGTAATTGCAAACGGCGAAGACGTCGGAACGATTATTGAAATGGACAAGCAAGGCGTACATGTGGTCTGTGGTAAAGGCGTAGTTTGTCTCACCAGTTTACAGTGGCCTGGAGGCAAAGCCGTTAATCCCGTTCAAATCATCCAAGGTCATAAACTATCTGTAGGACATCAATTCGCATGAGTCAAATTCAATCCTCTGCAAAAAATTTGAATTTGCGTGCCCAAGTGATTAAAACCCTTGTTGCTGTTCAAAATGGTCAATCTTTAGCATCTGTGTTGAACCAACATATCAACACCGTTTCTGAACGTGATCGTGGTTTATACCATGAACTAACATTGGGCTGCTTACGTCAATGGTATTCCTTAAAAGCCGTTACGCTTCCGCTATTAACAAAACCATTGGACAATGAAGCGCTTGAAAGTTGCTTATATCTTGGGCTCTACCAACTCTTATGTACGCGTATTCCTGCACATGCAGCGATTTCAGAAACAGTCAATGCAGCTAAACAACTAGGATTTGAGCCAATGAGTGGCTTGGTTAATGCTATCCTTCGTCGTGTTTCACGTGAAACATCAGAATTTGAAACTGTATTGAACCAAACTCATGGCTTACCGAGTTGGCTTTTCAAACGACTAAAAAAAGATTGGACAAACCAAGTTGATGAAATCTGTCAAAACTTAAAACAAGTTGCACCACTGACTTTGCGTATCAATGAACGTCAGATTAGTCGTGATGAATATCTAGATATCTTAGAGGAAGAACAGATTGATGCTCGACTTTGTATGCTTTCTGATGTTGGTATTGTACTTGAGCAAACTGGAAATATTACCCATTTGCCGGGCTTTGAAGAAGGCGGATTTTCCGTTCAAGATGAACACGCTCAACTCTGTGCCACGTTATTACCAAATTTAGATGATAAAATTATTATCGATGCATGTGCAGCGCCTGGTGGAAAGACAGCACATATTTTAGAGCGCTTTAATCCACAAAAATTAATTGCGCTTGATCATGATGCTAAACGCCTCTTACGTGTTTCTGAAAATTTGGAACGTCTAGAATTAAATGCCTATGCTGACGTAGAAATCATCACAGCTGATGCTACAACATGGACTTATACGCAACCTGTAGATTGCATTATCCTAGATGCGCCTTGTTCTGCAATCGGTGTAATGCGTCGTCATCCAGATATTCGCTTACTCAGACAGTCTACAGATATTCAACAAGTGGTCGATTTGCAAAAGCAAATTTTGAATCATATGTGGCAACAACTTAAAGTCGGTGGAACCCTGCTTTATATCACCTGTTCAATTCTTAAAGCTGAAAATGAACAACAAATGGTGGAATTCTTTGCAGAACATACAGATGCCGAAGAAATAAAAATTGATGCTGATTGGGGAATTGAACAAATTCATGGTCGTCAATTACTTCCGCAAACTGATCATGGTGATGGTTTTTATTATTGTCGAATCAAAAAACTCGCTTAACAGACTAAAAAAGCAGGCAATATAGCCTGCTTTTTTGACTTTAGATGAATAGTTAAATCAAAGTGTATGTTGATCTTTAACTTCTTCAAGAACCTCGTCTAATTCTTCAGGATTTTTCATGAGGTGTAAGATCGAGAGAATTAATCCTCCCCATAAAAACACCATTGAAATAATCATCATAATAATAGCTGATGTATTCATTTTGCTGCTCCTATCGATCTTTCATTTTGCTGAGTACTAAAGCCACCACAGCACAGAAAATCACACTGCCCCAACCAAAGAACATCAACATACTTGCACTATATGTATCGTATCCATTTTTAATCAAACTAAAAATGGTCATACATAAAGTTACCAGCAAAATCAAAGAAGTGATGACGGTTAATGTGAAATCCCAACCTTTACCTAATTGAACAGTTGAAATACGGTTCACATGATCACGCAACTCGATCAATGCAGAACGTTTAAACCATGCCACTGCAATAATTGACAATAGTGCACCACCAATAATACCAATATTGTTGATAAAATGATCGACAATATCAACCAGTTTAATTGCATTCACACTTGAAAATAAGAAGATCGAAACAATCGCACTACCACCACCAATGATAGTCACGGCTTTTTTACGTCCCCACTTTAACTTGTCTTGCATTGCCGCAATGGGTACTTCAAGGATACTCACCATTGAAGAAATACCAGCCACAAATAAAGAAGAGAAGAACAATAAACCAAATAAATCAGCACCAGCTCCTAAACTCGAAATGATTTTAGGGAACGCAATGAATGCCAAACCGATACCACCACTCACGACTTGATCAACAGGCTTCCCTGCTGCAAATGCCATAAAACCAAGCGCAGCAAAAATACCAATACCTGCCAAGATTTCAGTTGAAGCATTGGCAAAACCAACAATCAGACCAGAACCAGTCAAGTTGGTTTTCGGTTTAAGATAAGATGCATAGGTCACCATGATCCCGAAACCAACTGAAAGAGAAAAGAAAGTATGACCAAATGCCGCGAGCCAAACTTTATAGTCCCACATCGCTGCCCAGTTTGGGGTAAAGAATGCATTCAAACCTTGCACTGCACCTGGTAAGCGTAATGCCTGAATCACAAGAATAGTGAATAGAATAAACAACAATGGCATGAAAATTTTGTTCGAGAATTCAACACCTTTCTTGACACCACCAAATAAAATGATCAGAGTAAGTGCCCAAATTCCAACGATAGGCCAAAATAAATGACCTACAAATTGGAAATCAAAACCAGTTGCTTTAGATGTTTGTAGATAGGTATTAAAGAAGAAATTTTCAGGATCATTTCCCCATAACTGACCAATAGAGAAGTACACATAGCTGCCTGCCCAAGTCAGCACACTGGCATAATATAAACCAATAATGATACAGACACAGACTTGCCACCAACCTAAAGTTTCACCCCCTTTGAATAAAGCACGATACGCTTTAGGTGGTGAGTTATTGCTTTTATGCCCTGTTGCATAATCCAAAAATAATAGAGGTAAACCAGCAGTAATTAATGCTATTAAATAAGGAATTAAAAATGCACCACCACCATTTTCATAAGCAACATAAGGAAAACGCCAAATGTTGCCTAAACCCACAGCCGATCCAACAGCTGCAATAATAAAACCCGATCGTGATGTCCAGTTTTCACGAGATTCTGTCATAAAACACCTAATTCTGTAGATGTCCTCCAATGCCGCTTTTTGTCATTGTCATCTGCGAGCAAAAGAAGTACCAATTTTAAAATTTTGTTGTTCGAATAAAACAGCACCTTTTGAGCACTTTGTTGTTATTCCAAACCAGTCATTGCGTTGATTGCTTGGTTAAAGCGCTTCAATAGAAAACGACTGTTTAATGGACTAACAATACCTGTTTTATATCGATTTATCTGTAAATTGTGACAATTTTCTTGGTTTTTTTATACCATTTATCTCTTATGGCTATTTTTTATCTCACCCTGTCGAAATAATGATCTGATTTACTGTTAATTTTAGCTTTCTAGACGTGTTAATTAAAAAGATAAGCAATATATACGGATCTCTATGCTTTTATTTTTGATTGATCGAGCATAAATGAACTTTTAATCATGAGCTGAGACGATCACCAATTGCTTATCAACACTTGGAAAGATACACCTCATATTCCCTAGGGAGAATATTTTTAACAACTTTTTATTTGAGTAAAAAAAACTATTTTGCATGCCCTACAACAAAAAGAAATAAGTTAAGGCATTACAAAAAAGAGTCTATTTAAACCATAAAAGCCGTCTGCTCTAACAAACTTAAAAGCATAGATTTTTTTCTAAAGCATCCTAAGAATTTCAAGATGAATCGCTTTGCTTGATTTAAAAGTTGTCCAAAATCTTTTTATGATCAATGGTCTATTAGGGACTTGAGTTTTTAGGTAAACGATAATGCCCTATAATTTTATAGCTCAATAAAATATCGTTTTCACGTGTTCCATAACCAATGTTATGAATCACCAAAGGGGTTTTGGATAAAAGTGTTGTCTTATCTGAAATAATGCCAATGTGGGTGAGTCCTTTGCCTAAATCCCAAGTGACAATATCACCCGCTTGATATTTCTGATCATTGACTTGATAACCTTGTCGTTGAAAATAAGTCATGATGTTGGGTACCCGTCGATGATCAATATTTTTATCAGTCGATTTTAAACCCCACTTTTGCGGATATTTTTTAAAATTTCGTTGCATATCCTCATGAATCAACTTTTGTAAATCAATGTTTTGATGACGTAAAGCACGAATCACCACATCAGTACATACACCTTTGACCAAAGGTACATCGCCCATTGGATACTTGAGTTGGGTATAGCTCGGATCATAATAAAGTGTTTTCCAGATTTGTGATCGCGCGTCATTGACTAGTTTTTCAGCCTGAAATGCCCAAATTTGCACACTAACTAAGGACAGGAAAACCAATGAAATCCACTGAGGTAAAGTTTTTATTATCATTTTTCACTCTATTCAAAAAATTAACAAAACAAGGAGCCGAGGCTCCTTTAATATGGCTTATTGTTTAATCACAAGCAAGCGCTCTTCTTGCATGTCACGAATAGCGAATTGAATACCTTCACGTCCCAGCCCTGAATCTTTGACACCTCCATAAGGCATATTATCCACTCTAAAAGTCGGTATATCATTGATAATTACCCCACCCACTTCTAAATGATCCCATGCATAGAGCATTTTATTGAGATTTTGTGTATAGATCCCTGCCTGTAGACCAAAACGACTTGTGTTAATCATCTCAATCCCTTTTTCAAAGTTTTTATACTTTTCTAAAATTGCCACTGGACCAAACGCTTCATTTTGATAAATCTCAAGTGACTCGTCTACATTTTCTAGCAACGTTGGCTCAAATAAAACACCTGATAAAGCACCACCCAATAAAATTTTAGTGCCTTTTTTCTCTGCTTTATCGAGCCATTTTTTTAATCGGAGTGCTTCAGATGCTTTAATCATTGGACCAACAATTGTGGTTTCTAAACTTGGATCTGCTGCACGTATCTTTTTCAGTTTCGCTACCAACTTCTTCTTAAACTCTGTATAAATATCGGCATGAACAAGAATTCGTTGCACACTGATACAGACTTGACCAGCATGACTATATGCACCACTTATCACTCGATCAAACAGTGCATCATTGAGCTCTGTATCTGGCTCAATCAACACAGCAGCATTACCCCCTAACTCTAAGGTAACTTTTTTACGTCCTGCTCGCGCTTTCATATCCCAACCAACTTGATCCGAGCCAGTAAAACTTAATAATTTAAAACGATCATCAGTCACCAACACATCCGCATGTTCACGCGGACAGGGTAAAACTGAAAATGCACCTTTAGGCAAATCTGTTTCCGCTAAAATTTCTGCGATTTTTAATGCAGAAATGGGTGTCAAACTGGCTGGTTTGAGTACAAATGGACAACCTGCTGCTATCGCAGGTGCTATTTTATGTGCAGTTAAATTCAGCGGAAAATTAAAAGGACTAATTAAGGAAATTGCGCCAATTGGTACATGCTGCACCATTCCTCGGTACGCAGATGCAGCAGCTGTCACTGCTAAAGGCATCAAATGACCATTACTCATCGTGGATACGGCATCTGCGGCAATTTGAAAAGTATTAATCAATCTCTCAACTTCTGCTGCGGCAGCAAGTTTTGGCTTTCCACCTTCCACAATCAAAAGCTGAGTTAATTCTTCACGCAATTCTTTAAAACGACCAACACAGTGTAAAAGTATTTTTTGCTTTTGAAAGGGTTTCAGTGCTGCCATTTCCTTTTCAGCGTTTACTGCTGCACTGATCGATTTTTCTAAGGTTTTTGCATCAGCTAAAGCGACTTTTGCATATAGCTGACCAGAAAACTTGTCATAGACCTCGAGCCATTTCCCTGTTTTTACTGCCTTATTTGCGACATAAAGTGGTAGTTCAAACACTGTATCGTCAATAGTCTCACTCATGTTATATCCTCGATTTCATCTTTTTTAATAATGCAAAATTTAATAAACCTCTATATCATGCCCACAGTTTATGTTGTATTGAATCCTATTTAAGTAACAAAAATATCAGATGAAAAATTATTTCATCAAGAAGGAAGTATGAAAGCTATTCAATTACTATTATTTATTGCAGTGCTAGGTTTAAGCTCATTTGCCCAAGCTGATTTTATTGGTTTAAAAGGAGATATTAGTTATTGGAGTATTGATGGTACATCTCAAATCAATCACAAAACATCCAGTCTATCTAACCAAACAGGTTCAGATAATTTATTATTAGATCCTTATATTGACTTAAACTCAAAATATGATTTAGATCAGAAAGGTACAGTTCAAGCTTCACTTGCTTTTGAACACCCTATTCCAATTATTCCAAATGTAAAATTAAAGTATACAAAGTTAAATACTGAAACTGACACTAAGACTGAATTAGCCAAAACTAAAATTGATTTAGACCATACCGATTTAATTCTTTACTATGAAATCCTAGACAACATTGTAAAAGCAGATATTGGCTTAGGTGCAACTAAGCTCAACGGCTCAGTCAAACAATTCTCAGAAAATGTCAACGTAGATGAATATGCACCTATTATTTATGCAGAAGCTGGCGCAAAATTACCCTTTACTGGTCTAAGTGCTAAAGCTGAAGCAACTTATACCAATATTAATGATGTAAAAATCACAGATGCCCAAGCGGAAGTTCAATATGATTTTATCAAATCTATTGTTTTAGATCTTGGCGCTAAAGTAGGCTATCGCTATCTGAATATTGATGCTGATAAAGATGATCTAAAGTACAAATTAGATTTTAAAGGTCCATATATTGGCTTAAATGCACACTTTTAATGATTAAAACCGTTATCTTGAATGTCGATGATCTCAGCATTTTCTTAGATACGCTGAGGATTTTTTTAGATATCTAGTATATTACCAATATATAACCCTCAGGCAAGGATATCTGAGGGTTTTTATTTTTCTAGTTAAAACAATTGAACGAAATCGAATTACCCGTTAAAAATCTACCACTTCATGAAAGTCATGCCTTCAATTTCATCAAGTTGAATGTACTCTGTCTGTTTCTGTACAATCTTAATCGCTTCTTCTAAGCTTAACCTTTTTGTATAAGAGCCTTTTTGATCAGGTATAGGTATATCTGCATCTAATGAATGATCAGAGTTCACAATAAACTGTAAGGTTCGATCATTTTTATCAACAATTCCTAAAAAATTTTCTGGTCGAATTAAAACCGATTGCATAAGTTCTATGATTTCATCTATAGATGCATATTGAGTTTGAGCGGGTAAAACTTCATCACCATCATAATCGGTGAAGAAAAATTGGAAAATGAGCATATTGATTATTTTCTCATCATTAGTGATTCTTTTTTAACACAATGTACAGCGTGCCTCAATGGCGTAAAATGTATGTATTACATCCATTTCAATAAATACGACCCTATAATAATTATGCCATATAGCTTTTTTCTTCCTTTTCCACTTTGTATTCTTTTATGGGACTTTTTCACTTTTCTTCACGCATAAAAAAACACCCTCAACAGTTAGTTGAGGGTGTTTTAAGAATTAAAAGCTGGCGATGACTTACTCTCACATGGGTAACCCCACACTACCATCAGCGCTAAGAGGTTTCACTTCTGAGTTCGGGAAGGGATCAGGTGGTTCACTCTTGCTATTGTCGCCAGCAAACTGTTATGGACTTTTTCGGGTCTTATGGGTATGCCTTACTTTGTTCCAAATGAGTTTAACAGAAGAACATTTGAGTTGGTTATTGTAACTAGCTTTACAACTAAATCAAGTTTCTTTGATCTTTTATGAATCAAATGATGCTTCACATACAACTGCTTGGGTGTTGTATAGTCAAGCCTCACGAGCAATTAGTATTGGTCAGCTTCATGCGTCACCGCACTTCCACATCCAACCTATCAACGTCGTAGTCTTCAACGGCTCTTTAGAGGACATAAAGTCCTAGGGAAATCTTATCTTGAGGTAGGCTTCCCGCTTAGATGCTTTCAGCGGTTATCCCTTCCGAACATAGCTACCCGGCGATGCGACTGGCGTCACAACCGGTACACCAGAGGTTCGTCCACTCTGGTCCTCTCGTACTAGGAGCAGATCCTCTCAAATTTCCAACGCCCACGGTAGATAGGGACCGAACTGTCTCACGACGTTCTAAACCCAGCTCGCGTACCTCTTTAAATGGCGAACAGCCATACCCTTGGGACCTGCTTCAGCCCCAGGATGAGATGAGCCGACATCGAGGTGCCAAACACCGCCGTCGATATGAACTCTTGGGCGGTATCAGCCTGTTATCCCCAGAGTACCTTTTATCCGTTGAGCGATGGCCCTTCCATACAGAACCACCGGATCACTAAGACCTACTTTCGTACCTGCTCGACTTGTGGGTCTCGCAGTTAAGCGCGCTTTTGCCTTTATACTCTACGCGTGATTTCCGACCACGCTGAGCGCACCTTCGTACTCCTCCGTTACTCTTTAGGAGGAGACCGCCCCAGTCAAACTACCCACCAGACATGGTCCTCGTCCCGGATAACGGGACAGAGTTAGAACCTCAATATTACCAGGGTGGTATTTCAAGGATGGCTCCATAGCAACTGGCGTCGCTACTTCTAAGCCTCCCACCTATCCTACACAAGTAAGATCAAAGTTCAATGTCAAGCTGCAGTAAAGGTTCACGGGGTCTTTCCGTCTAGCCGCGGGTACACCGCATCTTCACGGCGATTTCGATTTCACTGAGCCTCTGCTGGAGACAGCGCCCCCATCATTATGCCATTCGTGCAGGTCGGAACTTACCCGACAAGGAATTTCGCTACCTTAGGACCGTTATAGTTACGGCCGCCGTTTACTGGGGCTTCGATCAAGAGCTTCGCTTACGCTAACCCCATCAATTAACCTTCCAGCACCGGGCAGGCATCACACCCTATACGTCCACTTTCGTGTTTGCAGAGTGCTATGTTTTTAATAAACAGTTGCAGGGGCCTGGTTTCTGTGGCTGCCAATAGCTCAAGGAGCAAGTCCTATCACCGTCAGCAGCGTACCTTCTCCCGAAGTTACGGTACCATTTTGCCTAGTTCCTTCAGCAGAGTTCTCTCAAGCGCTTTGGTCTACTCGACCTGACCACCTGTGTCGGTTTCGGGTACGATTCCTGTGTAACTGAAGCTTAGAGACTTTTCCTGGAAGCATAGTATCAGCCACTTCACGAGTAAACTCGCTTGCTATCAGTTCTCAGCATAGAGCACCCCGGATTTGCCTAAGATGCATGCCTACAACCTTCCACCTGGACAACCAACGCCAGGCTGACTTAACTTTCTCCGTCCTCTCATCGCATTACACAGAAGTATTGGAATATTAACCAATTTCCCATCGACTACGCCTCTCGGCCTCGCCTTAGGGGTCGACTCACCCAGCCCCGATTAACGTTGGACTGGAACCCTTGGTCTTTCAGCGAACGGGTTTTTCACCCGTTTTGTCGTTACTCACGTCAGCATTCGCACTTCTGATACCTCCAGCATGCTTCTCAACACACCTTCATCGGCTTACAGAACGCTCCCCTACCACGTATACAATGTATACATCCGCAGCTTCGGCATATAGTTTTAGCCCCGTTACATCTTCCGCGCAAGCCGACTCGACTAGTGAGCTATTACGCTTTCTTTAAAGGGTGGCTGCTTCTAAGCCAACCTCCTAGCTGTCTATGCCTTCCCACATCGTTTCCCACTTAACTATAATTTTGGGGCCTTAGCTGGCGGTCTGGATTGTTTTCCTCTTGACTACGGACGTTAGCACCCGCAGTCTGTCTCCCGGATAGTACTCATAGGTATTCGGAGTTTGCATCGGTTTGGTAAGTCGGGATGACCCCCTAGCCGAAACAGTGCTCTACCCCCTATGGTATTCGTCCGAGGCGCTACCTAAATAGCTTTCGGGGAGAACCAGCTATCACCGAGTTTGATTAGCCTTTCACCCCTATCCACAAGTCATCCCCTGGCTTTTCAACGACAGTGGGTTCGGTCCTCCAGTTAGTGTTACCCAACCTTCAACCTGCTCATGGATAGATCACCCGGTTTCGGGTCTATACCCAGCAACTAAACGCCCTATTAAGACTCGATTTCTCTACGGCTCCCCTATACGGTTAACCTTGCTACTGAATATAAGTCGCTGACCCATTATACAAAAGGTACGCAGTCACCGAACAAGTCGGCTCCCACTGCTTGTATGCATGCGGTTTCAGGATCTATTTCACTCCCCTCACAGGGGTTCTTTTCGCCTTTCCCTCACGGTACTGGTTCACTATCGGTCAGTCAGGAGTATTTAGCCTTGGAGGATGGTCCCCCCATATTCAGACAAGGTTTCACGTGCCTCGCCCTACTCGTCATCATTATATGTGCACTTTCGTGTACGGGACTATCACCCTCTACGGTAGCACTTCCCAGAGCTTTCCGCTAATACACATATAACTTAATGGGCTGATCCCCGTTCGCTCGCCGCTACTGAGGGAATCTCAATTGATTTCTTTTCCTAAGGGTACTGAGATGTTTCACTTCCCCTCGTTCGCCTCGCATGACTATGTATTCATCATGCGATACCTACCTTATGGTAAGTGGGTTTCCCCATTCAGAAATCTCCGGATCACAGGATATTTGCCGCCTCCCCGAAGCTTATCGCAGGCTATTACGTCTTTCATCGCCTCTGACTGCCAAGGCATCCACCACATGCACTTAATTACTTGACTATACAACCCCAAACAGTCGTTAATCCCTACAAGGAGGATCAACAATGTGGATTTAACCACTTCTATTTGTTGCTTGTGAACTTAATCACTGTACAGCTTCAATTTAATTCATATACCAAAACGCTTGATTCAGTTTTATCGCTAGTTCTCATTTCATTCCGCTTTAACAATTGCTTGTTAAGCTTCATAAAACGAGTTAAACAATTATTTCAACTCAAATATATTCTGTTAATGATTCACTACCGCCTCGTCAGCAAGTAGTTCACTGTGATAAATCACAGAAGTTAATAAACTCTATAAACTTCAGTTCATTAATTTCTATAATCAATCTTTTTTAATCAGGTAACTGCGTAGTAGTGGTGGAGACTAGGAGAGTCGAACTCCTGACCTCCTGCGTGCAAAGCAGGCGCTCTACCAACTAAGCTAAGTCCCCAGCTTAAGATCTTAATATATCTGCTCTTCTGTGTTCAGTAGACTTGGTGGGTCTGACAAGACTTGAACTTGTGACCCCACGCTTATCAAGCGTGTGCTCTAACCAACTGAGCTACAGACCCTCAGATACATCAATGAAGAACAACTTGTTGTGGATTCTTACCAATCGTCAATCTTTCGTTAAGGAGGTGATCCAGCCGCAGGTTCCCCTACGGCTACCTTGTTACGACTTCACCCCAGTCATCGGCCACACCGTGGTAAGCGTCCTCCTTACGGTTAGACTACCTACTTCTGGTGCAACAAACTCCCATGGTGTGACGGGCGGTGTGTACAAGGCCCGGGAACGTATTCACCGCGGCATTCTGATCCGCGATTACTAGCGATTCCGACTTCATGGAGTCGAGTTGCAGACTCCAATCCGGACTACGATCGGCTTTTTGAGATTAGCATCCTATCGCTAGGTAGCAACCCTTTGTACCGACCATTGTAGCACGTGTGTAGCCCTGGTCGTAAGGGCCATGATGACTTGACGTCGTCCCCGCCTTCCTCCAGTTTGTCACTGGCAGTATCCTTAAAGTTCCCATCCGAAATGCTGGCAAGTAAGGAAAAGGGTTGCGCTCGTTGCGGGACTTAACCCAACATCTCACGACACGAGCTGACGACAGCCATGCAGCACCTGTATGTAAGTTCCCGAAGGCACCAATCCATCTCTGGAAAGTTCTTACTATGTCAAGACCAGGTAAGGTTCTTCGCGTTGCATCGAATTAAACCACATGCTCCACCGCTTGTGCGGGCCCCCGTCAATTCATTTGAGTTTTAGTCTTGCGACCGTACTCCCCAGGCGGTCTACTTATCGCGTTAGCTGCGCCACTAAAGTCTCAAAGACCCCAACGGCTAGTAGACATCGTTTACGGCATGGACTACCAGGGTATCTAATCCTGTTTGCTCCCCATGCTTTCGTACCTCAGCGTCAGTATTAGGCCAGATGGCTGCCTTCGCCATCGGTATTCCTCCAGATCTCTACGCATTTCACCGCTACACCTGGAATTCTACCATCCTCTCCCATACTCTAGCTTCCCAGTATCGAATGCAATTCCCAAGTTAAGCTCGGGGATTTCACATCCGACTTAAAAAGCCGCCTACGCACGCTTTACGCCCAGTAAATCCGATTAACGCTCGCACCCTCTGTATTACCGCGGCTGCTGGCACAGAGTTAGCCGGTGCTTATTCTGCGAGTAACGTCCACTCATCTTGGGTATTAACCAAAAGAGCCTCCTCCTCGCTTAAAGTGCTTTACAACCATAAGGCCTTCTTCACACACGCGGCATGGCTGGATCAGGGTTCCCCCCATTGTCCAATATTCCCCACTGCTGCCTCCCGTAGGAGTCTGGGCCGTGTCTCAGTCCCAGTGTGGCGGATCATCCTCTCAGACCCGCTACAGATCGTCGCCTTGGTAGGCCTTTACCCCACCAACTAGCTAATCCGACTTAGGCTCATCTATTAACGCAAGGTCACAAGTGATCCCCTGCTTTCCCCCGTAGGGCGTATGCGGTATTAGCATCCCTTTCGAGATGTTGTCCCCCATTAATAGGCAGATTCCTAAGTATTACTCACCCGTCCGCCGCTAGGTCAATTACCGAAGCAATCTCCCCCGCTCGACTTGCATGTGTTAAGCCTGCCGCCAGCGTTCAATCTGAGCCATGATCAAACTCTTCAGTTAAAATCATTAGTGACTTAAGGTCACAATTCTGGCTCATCAATTACTGACAAATTCTCTCAAATAAACTTCGAGTAATTTAAACCAATCAATCAATGATAATATTTCGATCAATCAATCAGTAAAAATCCACACAAGTTGTTCTTCATATTCTCTTAATGATCTTCTTCATGCTTCGTCAGCATCAAGCTAGGTCGGCTATATTACTCTCTATCTCTAGAAAGTCAACTGTGATTTCAAATTATTTTTTAAACTTCCTTTCTAAAACCCAACTTAATCAATTCAACCAAGTCATTGTTTTATCAGAAGTTTTAATCTTCATCACCGCCGATGGATGTGCATTCTACAGCATTCCTAACCTAACACAACCCCCTTTTTTAATCTTTCTGTTCGGATGGATGTTTTTTCCTCAAATTCACCCTTTTTTTTGCTTTTTTATCTATTTTTTAAGCATTTTTCTGTATTTTTTTCATATTCAATCTATTTTAATGCTGTGTTTTGCATACGAAAGCCAGAAAATCGTGGCATTTGTCTTGTGATCGCACTTTAAAAAGAAAAACCGCATCAAGTCGATGCGGTAAATCCAATACTTTGTGAGCTTTTATATTTGGCAGCCATTTCATCGGCAAGATGCTGCACAACCGCATTCACACTTTCAAACGGATGAAAACAGGACTGTCGTACAATCACTGCAAAGTCTCCAGCACTTAAACGATCTAGAGCATATAACTTAGACTTTATCTCTGACTCATGCACAACAAGCTTCAGTTGGGTACAAACGTTTTCCAACAAAGCCAAGCGTTGAGCATAATTTAAAAAATCAAAATGCATCTTAAAGTCAAAACGGCGCATTGCTGCCTGATCCAACTCATCAAAACGATTGGTTGTTGCAACCATAACACCATTAAAGCTTTCCATTTGAACCAAAAACTCATTTACTTGAGAAACTTCCCAAGAACGTGTTGCTTGACGACGGTCTTGTAACAAACCATCTACTTCATCCAAGAGTAAAACAGCTTGCATCTCTTCCGCTTCCTGAAAAGCATTTGCAAGATTTTTTTCTGTTTCCCCCACCCAAGCTGAAATCAAATCTGAGCCACGCTTAATCAGTAATGGTCGATTGATACGTTCAGAAAGCCATCTTGCAAATGCGGTCTTACCCGTTCCAGATGCACCATATAGACATAAACGTCCGAAACCATGTTGCTGTATCCCTGTTGTGATTTCAGCAAGATTTGACTTACAGTTGATATAAGCCAAGTCATAGAATTTGGGTAATGCATTGCTATCTTGCAACCGAATCGCTTGATACCCTTGTGCTTTCAGTGTATTGGAAACCAATTGAGTCATGCTTTCCTGTACCACTAAACCTTCATTTTCCATCTGTGCCACTTTCGCAACACGATAACTGCGACGTAAAATTGCAGGGGAAAGTTGTTCAACATTGGCAAACGCTTGTTGATACAACATATTGAGATCTTCACCACAATGCTGTTGTATAAAGCTGCTCCGTTGCTGTTTAGGAGGGACTTTTATTTCTAACACCATGTCAAAACGGCGAATAAACGCAGGATCAAGCTGATCAGAGTTTGAAACCCAAATCGTAGGTGTTCGATTTTTTTCTAATATCCGGTTGACCCAAGCCTTACGACTTTGCGCTGTGCTTTTCATGCCGACACCATTTTCAGTGTCATTAAACACATCTTCCACTTCATCAAACATCAATAAAGCAGATTGGCTATCGAAAATACATTGTGCCGCACGATAAGCACATAAACGCCCTGTCGCTGAAATCGCATCACCATCTTCATCTTCACAGGAGATTTCAAAAAGCTGTACGCCCATTTCTTGTGCCAATGTTTTACAGAGTTGTGTTTTGCCTGTACCAGAACTGCCATACAGAAAAATATTCACACCTTCTTGCTTATTCTGTTTCACTTGCTTTAGATAAGCCATCAACAAGGTCAATTCAGAGGCTAAATGAGGATAGTCCCTAAGCGTCAATTCAGCAGGATGACTTTTATTGATCGTGCCAACAAAAAGATCCATAACATCATTGGTTTTCACCAATAATTTATCCGCCAATTGGTTAGAGACCAGATTCAGTTTTCCACGTAAATAGTTACGATAGTGCTGCTGCACACTGATCAAACCACTACGATGTAAACGCCCTTGTACAGACAGCGCTTGACGGATCTCGTCATAAGGTAAATCCAAAACCACAGCCAAAGCACGAATCGTTTTAGAAGCCGTGAGCTCACCAATCGTGTCAGCGACATCATCTAAAAGTTGCTCACTGTTGAGCATCACTACAAAACCTAAAATCGTTGTTTCGACAGCGTTTAAATCCAGCAATTGTTGGATTAATTTCAAGTTATATTGCAACTCATCATTAAATTGAAAAGCATTCAATAAATTTTGTTGCTGAATGCTTTTATGCAATTGATTGAGTTCTTGATAAGCTGCTTGCTCATTAAATTGATCCGCAAGTAATGCTTCTGAAAAACCAAGTTTCTTAGCAATCCATTGATGGCTAAAACAATGATCAGAAATAAATTCTTTTGCGCCTCCCAGCTCCAGCAAAAGTCGAAAAGCCCAGAGTTTTACAATCGGAGAAATTTCAGCAAAATCCGCAACCTCAACATGTTGCACCGTATATGCAAAAGGTTGATTTATATATTCGTTCATATATTCACTTTTTTCTTTTCATGTCCGAGTTTGGCTTTAGCTAATCTGTATTTTTTACAAGCAAAGCGATCCCGAAGAACATGTATATTCTTTAAAATAAGGTTTTTGTTCGTTTAATTTAAACGATTAAAATGTATGAGGGTCTATTGAAAGCCCAAAATAAGAAATACGCTAAACAACATGATTGTTCTCCCGAATATTGAATTTAAATGTAGATTCAAATTACATTTCAAACAGGTGTCTAAAATGTGCTGGGTTTAATCAAGATATTATGGTTATCCTGCAACCAGTCAGTGGTCGTCTACAATCTTGTCAAATGGCAACGTTACAAGATCAAATAAGGCAAGTGAAAGAAAAAAACGGTCATCATTGTGATTATTTAAGCCATCGTGGCTAAATTTTGGCTCATTTTAATGTGAAGCATCTATTTTTGCAATTCTTTCTTAGATTTTTAGCCTTCATTATTCTTTTAAAGCAATCCATTTTCTTCGTCTAAGGAAATTTAAACGTTTTGAAATTCCTATGCGCTATCAACCTCAAGACTATCAAGGTTTTACCCAAACAGAAAAAATAAAAAATCCCGCCTAAGCGAGATTTTTTATTGTCTTTCAGGTTATTTCGCTTTATCTATAAAAAGCTGAGTACTATATTCAGTCGTTGCTAATTTATTAATTTTCTTTTGCCCTTCTTGACCAGTCAAAGCTTGGGCATATTTAAGGAAAGCCTCGGCATAATCTAAGCCGACATCTAAACGACGCTCACCAGTGATGGTCTTTAAAGTCGTATAGTAATCCCCGCCATTGGCAAGAAAATCAATGGTGATCACTTTATAGGTTTTATTCAGATCAATATTTTCATATTGTCCTGCTGCATTACGTACTTGTATTTGACTGAGGCGCTGACCTTTATCTTTTGTGAAATCAACATTCCAACGTAAACCACCCGTGTATGGATAACTTCCCGTGTTATTCTGGGTAATCACTCCGTCGATCGCATCTTCGAGTGTTGCTTTAACTTCAGCACCGGTCAAATCTAAACGCAACAACGTATTTTTAAAAGGTAATACATTATAAATTTTACCGACCGTGACATCGCCCAAAGCAACATCTTCACGGACACCACCGCCATTTTGGAAGGAAATATCTGCACCAAAAAACACTTTACCTTGTTGTAAAAATGCTTCGGCAATAATTTGCTGAATATCACCACCATGTTGATCGACATGAGTATTTTTATTACACACATCTCCTAATGTAGAACGGTTTACATCACGTAATGTTCCTGGTACTCGGCGCGAGCATAGATTATCTGTCGCCTGCCCTACAATTTTTTGAGCAAAGCTTTTCTTTTGATCCTGATAGGGTTTTAAAACATCTAAAGTCTTTTGTAATGGTGTGACCACAGTAAACGGTGCATTGTCTGTTTTAAATTGAGCCAGAATAGCTTGTTTTTCTGTTTCGGTGACTGCTTTTGCATCTTTCGCTGTACGGGTAAAATTATTTCCAATTAAAACATGCGGCGTACCACTACAGCTTTCGACATTACCATTTTTGTCGAACTTAACATTGAGATCTCCCACGATATAACTATATTGCCAAGCTTGAGCCACACAGACCAATTGACCATCTTTATTGCGTAGCTGAGTCGGATAAGCACCTTCAGGCGTCATCCCATATTTTTTTAAGCCATCTGGACCCAGTAAAGTATGTGAATCGCCACCAATGATCACATCGACATCTGTAAGTGATTTTGCCAACTGTTGATCGAGGTCATATCCCACATGGGTTTGTAGAATAATATTTTTGATGCCTTGTGCTTTGTATTGATTAATTTCTTGTTGTGCGGTTTCGATTTCATCAGCAAATAATGTATCAGCATTCGGCTGAGAAGAGTTTTTGGTTTTTTTCGCCACAGTTAAACCAATAATTGCGAATTTAACACCATCTTTCTCAAAGACTTGTGACTTTAAAATACGGTTGGTTTTATACAATGGCGAAGATGCCCCGAAACTTACGTTGGCAGTCAGGACTTGAGTCTTTTCTTTACAAGTACCTTGGTCTAGGAAACCAATAAATTTCTTTAAACCATCATCCTTAGCATCGAATTCATGATTTCCAGGGGTAAATGTATCAAAACAAACGGTATTCATCGCATCAGCATCTGCTTTACCTTCCGTAAGGTTATAGTACAAATCACCAGTGGTCGCATCACCTGCATGGATTTTAAAAGCGTTTTTCTTTTCTGCTGCAAGTTGATTAATTAAGCTAGCTACACGCGCAAAACCACCACTTGTAACACTGAATTCTTCTTCCCCAGTCCCCACATTGGTTTTAAATTTGATACTTTCTTCATCTAAATGTGAATGGTGGTCATTTATATGTAGGATGTTTAACTCTAATGGTTTTGCTTCTACAGGCTGATCAACATTTGAATGATCATTATCATCATTACATGCCACCAGCAACGTAGAAAGCATACTCAGCAAAAATATTTGCTTTTTCTTATTAATCAACATGATATTTCCAACAAGCAATAAATTATTCTTGCTTAGTATGTTGATCGTTTATTTAATTTTGATGAATAATTAAACATTTTTCACATAAAAAACCTACATTGAAATCTTGAATTTCCAAATAGTTTAATGCTTTTAATCACAAAAACCTTGTACCAGTCTGAATGTACCGTCTTAGTTTTTAAATAGCTTTATTATATTTATTGCTAAAACAATTATGTAAATTTATGATTTTTATTGATTTTAAATTTAATACATTCAAACGTAAAAAAACCAATCGAATCTGATTGGTTTTTAACGGTGGAAACTTAATCTGCTTGATAAAATGGTCGATCACCCATCAATGTTGCTCGATTCATAACCCGGTGCTGTGGGCGATAATCATCAACTGCATAGTGGAAAGTACAACGATTGTCCCAAAATGCAACATCATTGGCTTGCCAAGACCAACGCACCACAAACTCAGGTTTTTGAATATGCTCAAACAACATTTTCAAAACTGCATCACTTTCTTTGGCTTCTAATTCATTGATTCGTGTTGTAAACCCCTCACTCACAAATAAGGCTTTACGACCTGTAATGGGATGAGTACGAATCACAGGATGGCTAATAGGTGGATGCTTTTTCTTGGCTGCTTCTAACTTTTCCAACTCTGCTGGGTCACCACCAAAGCGATCTATCGGAAATGAACGTGCAATATCATGTGTTGCGGTTAAACCCGATAACATCTCTTGCATTGGTTGAGACAATGCTTCAAACGCTGCCGTACCACTTGACCAGAGTGTATCGCCACCCCATGCTGGAACTTTCTTCGCACTCAAAATTGCACCCATTGCAGGTTCTTCAAGGAAAGTGACATCGGTATGCCACAGTGCATTATCACGCAAATCATTTAATTCGGTATCCAAAACCATAATTTCTGGTTGTTCTGGAATATTTGGATAAATGGGATGAATATGTAACTGTCCAAACTGTCGAGCGAAAGCAGCATGTTGCTGAGCTGTCATCGGCTGATTTCTAAAAAAAATAACCTGATGTTTTAGCAATGCTGTTTCGATCAATGTCTTTTCTTCAGGCGTCAAAGCTTGATTAAAATTAATCCCTTCAATCACAGCACCAATAGTAGGATTCAATGGTGTAATTTTAAAAGTATTTGATACAACAGCGTTCATTTCTTCCTCGATCATCTCACGATGTTTTAAAGGCAAATCATTATTAAAGCTTTAAAAATACAATAATCAATTTGAGGGCGATTGCGTTTTTATCAATCTTGCCAACATGCCCACAAAGATTTAAATCAAAGCGCTTAGTGAGCTTGTTTATCCCAAGGAACCAATTTCTTTTGCAAACGGCGTAATCCAATTTCCAGTGCAAAGGCAATCACAGCAATAATCAAAATACCCACAATCACAACATCTGTTGCCAAAAGTTGTGACGATGATTGCACCATAAAGCCTAAACCTTCTGAAGCACCAACCAACTCAGCAGCAACCAATGTTGACCACCCCACGCCAAGTCCAATACGAATACCTGTTAAAATGCCAGGTAAAGCACTCGGTAAAACCACATGTTGAATAATTTGCAATGGCGTTGCACCCAAAGACTGTGCAGCACGAATTTTTGCTTGGTCGACCGAACGTACGCCTGTTGCCGTTGCGATAACAATCGGGGCAAAAATCGCAAGATAAATCAATAAAACTTTAGATAACTCACCAATACCACACCAAATTACGATCAAAGGCAAATAAGCCAAAGGGGGAATTGGACGGTAAAATTCGATGATTGGATCGACAACACCACGTATTACTTTATTTCGACCTATTGCAATTCCCACAGGAATAGCCGTAATTACAGCAGCAACCAAAGCCGTGCCAATACGACCTAAGCTTGCGCCAATATGGCTCCATAAGCTGATACTCATATAGCCATTGGTCATCAAATCTTGCAAGCGGTCTAATACTGCAACTGGTGATGGCAAAAACAAAGCATCAATCCAACCTACAGCAGTGACAAACCACCAAATTGCAAGCAATACCACAATTGTCATGCTACTGATCAAGGTAATATTCACTTCACGTGGAACATTATTTTTTTGGGGCTGTGATTGCGCCGAGGTCATTAATTTAGGGTCTAATTGTGCTGTCATCATTACACCTTTTGCCCTTGAGCTGACGTTTGTTGAGATGAGTGAGATTGCTCTTGATGATTTTGAATAAATACACGACTCAACACATGCTCACGCATTTCAATAAATTTTGGATCTGATTTGATACTCCTTGCTGACTCACCACTGGCATATCTTTTTGCAAAGTCCAGTGTTAATCGCTCGACAATTCGTCCAGGATTAGGTGCTAAAATAATCAGATCTGTCGCAAGGAAAACTGCTTCTTCAATATCATGAGTGATTAAGAAAGTTGGTTTTGCCGTACTTTTCCATACATCTAACAACAAACACTGCATTTGTTCGCGTATAAAAGCATCTAAAGCACCGAACGGTTCATCCATCAGTAGAATTTTAGGATCTGAAGCCAAAGCGCGTGCTAATCCAACTCGTTGCCGTTGACCGCCTGAAAGCTCCCAAATATGACGCTGTCCAAACCCGTCTAAATTGACCAGTTTCAATAATTCATGCGCCCGCATTTGACGTGTTTTTTTATCAATACCTGCCAGTTCTAAACCAAAAGCAATATTATCCTCAACATTCTGCCAAGGCAGCAAAACATCATCTTGGAACACCACACCACGATCACGACTTGGTGCAACAATACTTTCTCCATCAAGCTTGATATTTCCTGCTTGGGGATGGGTAAAACCTGCAATCAAGTTTAATAATGTGGTCTTACCACTTCCCGACGCCCCCAAAGCAACCATGAGTTGTTCGGAGCCCAATTGAAATGACACATCTTGAAGTACCGGTTGCTCAGCACCTGGGTACTGTGCTTGTACGTGTTCTACAGTCAATACAGCCATGATGAATAGTCCCGATTTCTATTTTGACGCGTTGATAAAACGAGTGTTAATAAATTGTTGATAATTTGGTGAGACCTTTTTAACCAAGCCCTGTACTTTCAAAAAGTTAACCGCATTGGCAATATTTTGTGTAGTTCGCCCACCTAAATACTGTGGGCTTAGTTGTGCTTGACGATCAGGATATTCTGCCCCTGCAAGAAGCGTTGGAACATCTTGCGCATCAACTCCGGTAATTTTGGCAATTTTTTGTACTTCGGCTGAGTTTGCAGTCCAATGGCGCTTATTACGGTTGTAAGCATCATAGTAATTCAAAGTCACCGAGGAAAATTTGCTGAGTACTTCAGGATGCTTTTGCGCAAAATCCTTACGTGCGACCCAAACTTCAAATGTAGGCGAACCCCATTGCCCAACCTGCCCTGCATCCGTCATCACCTTGCCTGTTTTTTTGATATTGGCAAGTGCTGGAGACCATACAAAAGCGGCATCGATATCTCCTCGACGCCATGCCGCATTAATTTCAGCAGGCTTGAGGTTCAACAACCGAATCTGATTGGGTTTAATATTCCAGTGTTGCAATGCGCCCAATAAACTGTAGTGCGAAGTCGAAGCAAATGGCGTAGCCACTTTTTTCCCAATCAAATCTTGCGGATGATGGATACCAGAACCATTTCTGACCACCAAGGCTTCTGCACTTTTTAAATCTGTTGAAATCAAAAACACATCTATTGGCAAGTTATTGGCAACAGCAGCGCCTAAAGGACTAGATCCAATCAAAGCAATATCTACAGAGCCTGAAGCCAAAGCAGTTAAAACTTCAGCACCACTGTTAAATAAGCGCCAATCCAGTTTTTCTCCAATCACTTTGTCATATACACCATCAGCCTGTGCAACTTTGGCAGGCTCTATATTGGTTTGATAACCAATCACAATTGGACGTGCATTTACCCAACCACTATAGCTAAACATAGCTAAAGACGAGCAAAGTAAAATAAGCTGCTGAAATTTCATGATGAATATAAGCTGACAATCAATGGAAAAAGAAGAGAATCTGCCTTATGGTAAGGTTTTTGTATATTATTAAAAATATGTTTTTTAGATTTACTTATTCACTTTTTTCATTAATAAAATTGATCTTTTCACTGTGAATAGATATCTAGATCAAAACTAGAGAGTTTTTATTTAATCACAGCAACACATGAAAAATATAAAACACATCTCACTAAAATAATAAAGTGAAAATTAAATCACATTAAGTAACACTTTCAATGGTTTATTCATCGGAAATAGAGCAAAAGCTCTATTTTTATCTAAATAAAATTACTATATTGATTATAAATAAAGCACTTTTTAGCTATAAGGATATAACATGAAAAAGGGATTTATTGCTTTTACATCACTCGCATTATTAGGATTATCAAGCGCTTCTCAAGCTAAACAGGATGTCTGTGTATTTGACTTATTAGGAAAAGCTGGTGAATCTTATAAAATGATGGAGGAATGGGCACTCGCTGCAAAAGCGTGGAATACCGATATACAGCTGATTGCTTATCAAAATGAAGAAATGGCAGAACGAGACTTCCAAAGTGGTAAATGTGATGCTGTCTTTTTAACAGCAATGCGAGCACGCCAATTTAATAAATTTGCTGGTTCTATTGATGCGCTTGGTGGCGTTCCAAACAATGCCATCGCCTTAAAAGCCATTAATTTCGTTTTAGATAAAAGAAACACGCAACGACTGAAATCAACAATCAACGGTGTGGAGTATGAAGTGGGGGGTATCGCTCAAATCGGTCCTGCTTATATTTTTGTGAATGATAGATCGATTAACACCATTGAAAAAGGACGCGGAAAGAAATTCGCCGTATTGTCCTATGATAAAGCCCAGATCGCCGCAGTAAAACGTGTCGGCGCAATCCCTGTTTTATCAGATATTTCAGATTTTATTGTGAAGTTTAATCAGGGCAAAGTAGATATGGTGGGTGCGCCAGCTTATGCATTTAAACCTTTAGAACTTTCAAAAGGCTTAGGTAGCAATGGGGCAATGTTTAACTTCCCTGTACTCAATGTCACTGCCGATTTGATTTTTAATACCAGTAAATTTTCTCCAGGTTTTGGTAACCTATCTCGAGAATGGTTCCTTAAAAAAATGCCAAAGCAGTTTGAAATGGTCAGAAAACAAGAGGAAAGCATTCCAAATAAATATCGTCTGAATTTAAGTAAAGAGGACAAAGAGCGTTATCAAAAACTACTTCGGGATACACGCTTAGAATTGACCAAACAAGGAGTCTATGACCCAACCATGATGTCAGTGCTTAAGCGAGCACGTTGTACTGTGGATCGGACCAACTTTGAATGTTCACTCTCAGGTGAATAAATACTAATCCGATCCTATTGATCATTAGAAATCAGGCGATGGAGGCATCCAAAAAGTCGCCTGATTTTTAAATTCAGAACTTACTGAGCTGAAGGTTGTTCACCCAAAGTTGGATCTTGAGTGGCTTGAGCTGGTTGCGATTGTTGAATCGTAGCATCACCTTCTACCGCAGTGCCTTGCTGAGCAGGATCAACTGTTGCTGTTTGTGCAGATTGGTGCTGATCTGCTGAACTCATTGGCGCTGATTGTGTGGTTTCAGGTGCTTGTGTAGTTTCACTTGAAGTACATGCTGTACTCATCACCGCAACACCTGCCAATAACATAAAAATAAGACCTGATTTTTTCATCATCAATTCCTTTATCATCACTCGATTAAAAAACGACAATACAATCCGCATCATCGTGCTGACTATGATTGCCATTTTTTCAGCTAAGTTCGTTGCAGCTTGGTAAGACTTTTAACGTGTTGCCGTATAAGTTCTGCAAAGTTTATTAAATCAATTACTTATTTTGACTAAATAAAATATCAAGGTTAAATCATTCATTTGTCTGAGTTTTTAAATATGCGCTGAGTTGACACAAGAAGAAAGCTCATGTTGAAAAATATATTTTTACCGTAAAAGTCTCGTATTAGTTACATTGTTAAAATTTTTAATGAAGCAAAAAAAAAGCTTATCCAAGAAGATTGGATAAGCTATGAAAAACATATTCAAATAAAAAGAAACTACAGCCATAGAATCTTAGGAGCATCATAATGAAACTCTATGTTTTTCGCAAAGCCTTATTTTCAATAAGTTTAATCGGTTTTATATATTAATTTATAATTTTTATCTATTCATTCAATTTTAATTTATGAATTTAATGGTCATTTTTCACAATTTAAGAATAAGAAAAAAAACAATTTCTCATTTTATTTGTGGAAAAAAATCTATGTATTTGCTGAATATTCACACAATAAATTAAGATTTATATGTTATTCAGTTACGCTTCTGAGTTTTTTTGCTGAATTTCATTAAATAATATTCAATCTTGCTTGAATTTTAGTAGCTCGCCCACATTTCATATTCATTGACGAATTAAACGACCATGGCAGTTCAAAAATGAACACAGTGCAAAACTGCTGCCGATAAGGACTGTACATGTTTAAGAACCCATTTAAACGGAGTAAATCAATGGCAACTGAGCAAAATCAAGAAGCCCAAGATCTTCAAAACGAGCAAGCAGAACAGCAAACTCAGACTGAAAATGAACAGGTTGAAGTTACCGTTGAAGCTTTACAAGCTCAAATCAGCAATTTAGAAGAGAGTTTAAAACTGGAAAAAGCCCGTACGGCAAATGCAGTATATGAAGCACAAAAAAGCGTTGAGCGTATTCAACGCGATGCTGAAAAACATAAAGATACGGTATTGGAGAAGTTTGCAAAAGAATTATTAGATTCTGTAGACAATCTTGAACGTGCGATTCAGGCAGGTGGCGATGAAGAAACGCCTGTACTTGAAGGTGTAAAACTCACGTTAAAATCTCTTCTTACCACTTTAGAAAAATTTGGTGTTGTTGAAGCAGATACCACAAATGGCTTCAATGCTGACTTACACCAAGCCGTAGGGATCGACCCAAATGCAGCTGCCAACCAAATTGGTACCGTTTTGCAAAAAGGTTATACCTTAAATGGTCGACTACTTCGCCCTGCAATGGTCATGGTGGGTCAATAAGCTTAATAAATGAGGGCTTTTTGAAAATATTTTCATGAATTTTCTCAAATAATGACTTGAAAATTTTTGAATGGCTCTCATATCGGATAACAAGAAAATCCTTTTAACACTTCCTTTCTCAAGGGAGAAATAAAAGGGATTCAAAAGAATTTAGAGGAATAGATTTATGGCTAAAATTATTGGTATTGACTTAGGTACAACAAACTCATGTGTTGCTGTACTTGAAGGCGATAAAGTTAAAGTAATTGAAAATGCTGAAGGCGCGCGTACAACACCTTCTATCGTTGCATATAAAGATGGCGAAATTCTTGTAGGTCAGTCTGCTAAACGTCAAGCAGTGACTAACCCTAAAAATACATTATTCGCAATCAAACGTTTGATCGGTCGTAAATACGAAGATCAAGCTGTACAAAAAGATATCGGTATTGCACCATTCAAAATCATCAAAGCAGACAATGGCGATGCTTGGGTGGAAGTGAATGATAAAAAACTTGCACCTCAACAAATCTCAGCAGAAATTTTGAAAAAAATGAAAAAAACTGCGGAAGATTATTTAGGTGAAACAGTAACTGAAGCGGTTATTACTGTACCTGCTTACTTCAATGACGCTCAACGTCAAGCAACGAAAGATGCTGGTCGTATTGCAGGTCTAGAAGTTAAACGTATCATTAACGAACCGACTGCTGCTGCACTTGCGTTCGGTATGGATAAAAAAGAAGGCGACCGTAAAGTTGCGGTATATGACTTAGGTGGTGGTACATTTGACGTATCAATCATTGAAATCGCAGACTTAGATGGCGACCAACAAATCGAAGTATTGTCTACCAATGGTGATACATTCCTTGGTGGTGAAGACTTTGATAATGCATTGATCGACTATTTGGTTGAAGAGTTCAAAAAAGAACAAAACTTCAACTTGAAACAAGATCCTCTTGCATTGCAACGTTTAAAAGAAGCTGCTGAAAAAGCCAAAATTGAGCTTTCTTCATCAAATTCTACTGAAATTAATTTGCCATACATCACTGCGGATGCAACAGGTCCTAAACACTTAGTGATGAATGTAACACGTGCGAAATTAGAAGGTTTAGTTGCTGACTTAGTTGCTCGTACGATTGAGCCTTGTAAAATTGCGCTTAAAGATGCAGGTCTTTCGACTTCTGATATCTCTGACGTGATTTTGGTTGGTGGTCAATCACGTATGCCAATGGTTCAACAGAAAGTACAAGAGTTCTTCGGTAAAGAACCTCGTAAAGATGTGAACCCAGATGAAGCTGTTGCAATCGGTGCGGCAATTCAAGGTGCAGTATTGTCTGGTGACAAAACTGACGTACTTTTACTTGACGTAACACCGTTAACACTAGGTATTGAAACCATGGGTGGCGTGTTAACTGCAATTATTGAGAAAAACACGACGATTCCTGCGAAGAAATCTCAAGTATTCTCTACAGCAGCAGACAACCAACCAGCAGTAGACATTTCAGTTTACCAAGGTGAACGTAAAATGGCTCAACAAAACAAATTGTTGGGTAACTTCCAATTAGGCGATATCCCACCTGCTCCACGTGGTGTGCCACAAATTGAAGTATCATTTGACATTAATGCTGATGGTATCTTGAAAGTATCTGCTAAAGATAAGAGCACTGGTAAAGAGCAATCAATCCAGATTAAAGCAAACTCAGGTTTGTCTGATGCTGAAATCGAAGCAATGATCAAAGATGCTGAAGCAAATGCTGAAGAAGATCGTAAGTTTGAAGAACTTGCAAAAGCACGTAACGAAGCTGATGCTTTAGTTGCTTCTGCAAATAAAGCAGTTAAAGATCTTGGCGAGCAAGTCACTGCTGATGAAAAAACTGCAATTGAAACAGCAGTTTCTGAATTAGAAGTAACTGCGAAAGAAAATGATGTTGAAGCAATCAAAGCGAAAACTGAAGCTTTACAAAACATCATTATGCCGATCACTCAACGCGCTTATGAAGCTACTCAAGGTCAAGGTGGAGCACAAGGCTTTGACCCGAACCAATTCGGTGGTGATGCAGGTCAACAACAGCAAAAAGCTGATGATGGCGTAGTCGATGCTGAATTCACAGAAGTAAAAGATGACAAAAAATAATTTGTCGCTTTAATCGAAAACCGCTCAAGAGATTGAGCGGTTTTTTTATACTGGCAAATCATCTTTATACAAGTCTATTTAAACTTTAGATCTAAAGCTTGGCAATGAAAGTTTTATATCATTCAACACTATTTTCATCGCATTGATTTTATGGGTCCAGAGAAATTATATTTTACTGTTTGCATCTTTCAACAGATTGACTATATGGAGTGTGTGCTTTGCTAATCTCTGACATTTCTAAAAAAACAGGTTTATCCATCCATACACTACGTTACTATGAACAAATTGGGTTGCTGAAAAACATCCATCGTAACCTGTCAGGACAACGTGTATATACTTCACTTGATTTAGAATGGCTTGAATGGATCAAACGTTTAAAATCAACAGGAATGCCTTTAGAAAAAATTCAAAATTTTGCCGAATTTCGTTTACAGGGAGAACACACTTTAAAACAAAGACAACAGCTTCTGATTGAGCATTCTGCTCAATTAAAACTGGAAATTCAAAGACTTCAACAAGAGCAAACTATTGTTGACTATAAAATTAAAATTTATGCTGAAAAAATGCTTGAGCTAGAGTGAACTCGAGCAGTTAAGCTTTTTACTTCCTACTTTAAATCGGAGTAAAAAACATGTTTCATTCAGGCTTTTACATCACCGCAGAATTAAGAATACTAGATGAAAATAAAATCTTAGAAACCCGTGAAGCTTTACAATCATTATGCACAATGACCCTTCTACAAGAACCAGAATGTAGCATGTTCCAACTGCATCAATGTCAACAAGAGCCAAGACGTTTACTGCTCTGGGAACGCTTTGATTCAGAACAAGCGTATCAGGCTCATTTTAAGCAGGTTTATACTCAAGAATATTTGGCACGGAATTTAACTGAAGTGGTACAGCATTTCGTTAGCGATTGCGTGTTATAAGACCTCATGTATAGCTAAGCCCATTGTGATTTTTCAAGATGATGAATTGCTAATCCGCATTAAATCTTTTATCTTAATTATCACAATAATAATGGATCAAACGATGAAAAACTCCCCTGCTGTTTCACCCGCTGTTTATTATAGTTTGATCCTTGCTCAGTTTTTTTTGCCCGTTATTGCGGCAATCATAGACATATACTGCACTGAACCTGAGTTAATACTACTTGATAAAACCCTCTATCAAGACCCACAGACTTGGGAGTTGGCAGTGATGTCTGTTGCAGGCTTAATTATACTCATCATCACTTTTGGCTTATGCTTGAAAAAAGAATGGGCAAGAAAAGCCTATCTTTATAGTTTTTTTCCAACATTTTTACTTTATTTCATGCCGTATATGCACTGGATTTACATGACCAGTTATGCTGCGATTTTTAACGATCTTGCCTTTGTCTGTTCAGGTATTTTATTGATGATTTTAGTGACACCCTCACTGTATCAACCTATTTTTGAACACGATTAATCATGTATAAAGTCCTCAGCATAAGCCTTGCTTTATACGTCTTTCTAGAAATTCTATGTCATGTATTTGCTCTTGTTGCCCGCAAGATTGTCAGTCGCTCAGATACGCAAAAACTCAACCACCCTTTGCATCTTCAATTTATCCAACAAAGTTTTTATCGCACGATGTTACTGGTCAGCATCGTACTGATGAGCCATTTTTATACTGAATTAGCTTTTTTTGAGCAGAATGATTGGATTCGATTGGGGTTGAGTATCTTGATTATTTTAATGATTTTACTGGTATTTTGGTGGATAAATGCTTTTATTGTGCGGCAAGTTGTTCTAAAACAACAATACGCTGTCACCGCAGCGTTTAAACAGAAAATCAGTTATATCATGCGACATCCCTTACAATTTAAATCCCTGTATATCACTACTGAATACTTAAGCATATCCGTTTGGATGAACAGATTCCTAAGTGCACTGGCATTTATCCTGCTGTTTATTGATATTCATATCCTGTTTAGCCCCTAAATAAAATTGATCAGATCACGCCTTCCATCCTAATTCCTAAACTGAGCTGTAATAGGGTAAACAATCCTTTCATGAATAAAAATAATCCTGCAAATATACATATCAACATAATTAGTCGTTGTTTTTTGCTGAGGCTTTGTTTTATTTGTAGATTGTATTGCTGATCAAGGACTTTATTTATTGGTAAGTGATCAATCACTTTCTGGGAAATTTGTTTTTCTAACTGATTTAATGATGAGCCTTCAACAATCGTTAAGTTGTAATTTCCAACCTCCAACTCACAATAAAACATTAAATTTGAACCTCGTGTAAAACTATTTTTATGTGGTCGTCCTAGACTTGGGGTCAATTTAACCTCCTCTTGTGAATCGAGATTGACGATTTTAGGGTGAATAAAAGCCATAGGTGCGAGTTTAAATAATGGTCCTTCCTGCCAAATTGAATAGCCACCTTTATGAGTAACGCTAAAATTTTTAGACTTTTGCACCAAAGGCATTTCTAGCACTAACTTTGCTCGAAAGAGCTGTACCAAGCAATATATGACATTCACCCAACAGCAAATGCCCGCAATTAAAAAAATCCAGCCTAAAATCAACATTCCATTCATCAGTCTTTGCGATTGTGTAATTTTCAGATAAATTATCGATAACAAAAATTATTTTTTTAAGCAAGCATGCGTTTCTGGATTATTGTTAGCGTCATTATTTTTACGGCATATTTTGCGATTCAACGCATGATGTATCCGCAACTCGACCATAATTCAGCGATTGATCGTATTACACACCCTTTAGATACTCGATTGCGTTATCGCATTGGTGAAGTTGATCCTCGCTTCCATCTGAGCAAAGCACAGGTAAAAAATTTAGCGCAAGAAGCGGCTGACATATGGCACTTAGGTACAATGCAAAGTTTATTTGTTTATGACGATCAGGCAAAGCTGACGATTAATTTGATTTATGATGAGCGCCAAGCTGAGTCCAGTGCCAGAACTCAAGCCTTACGCACCTTAGAAAATACCCAACAATATTCTCAAAGTGAAAAGCAAAAAATTCAACAACTGCATCTTGAATTAAATCAAGCCAATCGAGAACTAGACTTTCAAAAGCATAGTTATCAACATAAAGTTGAACAATATAATCAACTGATCAATGCACTTAATCAATCAAGGCAAAATTTAGATGCATCTGCAAGATTTGAATTAGATCAACAAAAAAATCAATTGATCATTGAACAGAGTCAATTGAAACAACAATTAGATCTTTATAACCAAAAAGTAGATACATTAAATCGTCAAGTCGAGCAGCTTAATTCAGTAAACCATCAATATAATCAATCTGTTGATCAGTTTAATATGCGTTTTCAGCCACGCCAATTTGACAAAGGTGTATTTGACGGTAAAACCATTAATATTTATGAATTTGAGTCCGATGCAGATCTAAGAGTCACCATTGCACATGAACTAGGTCATACTTTAGGTCTTGCACATAATAATGACCCTAAAGCACTCATGTATCCGATGATGAAAGAACAAGATTTGAAAAATTTTAGATTAACTCAAGCTGATTTAGCCATGCTAAACTCAAGACAACGATAAGAAAATTTAATAATGAATCATCAGCATTTAAATCCATAATTTTCTTATGTATTTAAATTATTTTTTTCAAATTCATGTTATTGTGAACTGAATACGCAATGAATTGAGGAGATGACTGTGAGCTATTATCATATTATTCTGGAAGTAAATGATCATATCAGCACGATTGAGCAAACTCGTGATATTGAAATCTATGATATTACTGAACTTCAGCCATACCTTCATTCTATTTTATTGCCTTACTTCAATGAGCAAATTATTGAACTGGAAGATGAAAATATTGAGTTTACAGATATTTTACATCTTGAAATCAAACAAACGTTACTTCCAATCCAGCATTTGATCGAAGAAGAACAGAAGCAATTGCCTAGTGATACCGATGTGACTATTACTGCACATGAAATCTTTAATGATCGAGATCACACTCAGGATGTTACTGCGGTCATTTTAGATGTATTAGAAGCTGTCAAAATCGATCAATCTGCGATTGAATAAATCCAATCAATAAAAAGGTCTGCAATTGCAGACCTTTTTATTGTATTCGTTGCCCTGAATACAACATATCTTTACTGCATCATACTTTTTGCAGCCTCATTTCTAAATGCTTTTAAAATCTGCTGCCCTGCTCGACCTGTTGGACTTAATCCTAATTTGACCTGTTCTTGTTGAATAGCTTGGCGAGTTTTATCACCAATCAGACCATCAGCATCGCCAATCGCATAGCCTTTCTTCAATAAATAGTTTTGAATTTCACGGCGTTCTGCACGAGATGTTCCAGCATCTTCTGTTGGCCAAGCCGTTTGGAACCCTCCTTTACCCTGTAAACGATCTGATAAATGTGCAATTGCGAGTGCATAACTTTCAGCAGCATTATAGGAATAGATTGCATCAAAGTTTTTAAACACCAAAAATGCTGGACCATTTGCACCCGCAGGCATCATTAAACCAGCTTGAGAGCTTTCAGATAAGTTTCCTTGAATGATTGGTGTGCCATCGACACGTGTAAAACCACGATTGACCCAAGAACTGAGTGATTTTTTATTGCGGCGACTTTCTCCAGACACTGATGCACCTGCAGGAATTTTTACCTCAAAGCCCCAAGGCATTCCTGTTTGCCATCCACGCTTTTTCAAAAAATTAGCGGTTGAAGCTAAAGCATCAGAAGTACTTGAAACCAGATCACGACGTCCATCACCATCAAAGTCCACAGCCAATTCTTCATAGGTAGAAGGCATGAATTGAGTATGACCGAATGCACCAGCCCATGAGCCTTTCAGTTGATCTTCGCGTAAATCTCCACGTTGTAAAATACGCATCGTGGCAAAAAACTCACCTCTAAAATAGCTTTGGCGACGCCCTTCACAGCTTAATGTCCCTAAGGCTTGTAATAATGGATATTTTCCAGAAATATCTCCAAAATTACTTTCTACACCCCAAACGGCAACCACTGTTTCTGCAGGAACACCATAAGCAGCCGCAACACGGTTAAGAACATCCCGATGCTGGCTCAGCATTTGACGCCCTTTTTCAACACGTTCTTCATCGACTAAACCTGAAAGATAGTCCCAAATCGGAGTAGAAAACTCTGGTTGATAGTCTAATTTACTAATGACGGAATAATCAGGCGTTAAATTTTGTGTATAACGATCATAGGTTGAACCGCTTACACCAGAGCTCACAGCTTGTGAACGTAAATTTGCAATACAGCTTTGAAAATTAGAATTAGGTGTATAAGTTGTATCTTGAGTTGTTGTCACTGGTGAGCTAGACACCGCCTGACCATTAATAATTAATTCAGCATTGGCATGTGATGCCGCGAATAAAACAGATCCACAAATCAAAGTTAAATGGCGCATAATATCCACAAAAAATAGTTTTAAATTTAAATTATCTGAATACCATAACAGCCTGTGAATAAAATGACAGATGTAAAAACGTAAATTTTGAATTCATTTTCCAATTTTAAATTCAAAACTCTCAACATCGTAACTTTGAATTTAAAATAAAGTTATCCACACAAGCCCCCAACATACAGTTTTAAATTCATTTATGAATTCAAATTAATTCTTATTTTTCTGCACATTTTTAAATTCAAATTGTTCTAGTTTTTATCCACAACACACTCCCAAAATTTAACAATGCGAGTTATCCACAAGATTGATTTTAAATTCAAATCTCCATCAGCTTTAAATTTAAAGTTTTAAATTCAAAAATATTTAACTTTATGTCTTAGATTTTTTGTGGATAAGTCTAGAATGATACAATTGAGTTGGCAGCATGAATGGTTTTGAATTCAAAAAATTATCGATTTTTTGAGATTTAAAATACTTATTTTTAAAGCTCGTTGTTATTTTTATATGTCATTTTTCGATGTAAGTTGAGATCAAAATACCCAAAAAATAAAGGAATGCCATCATACAGAACATCGAAAAAGAAAAAAGCAGCCAACACCTTGACTGCTTTTTTTACACACAATATTGAGTTTAGATGCTCATATCTTCACTTAATGACAGTGGATTTGGCAGAATTTTTGCTAACTGACGGCATAGCGTCGTTAATTCCTTAGAATCATTTGGCATCAAAGTGATATGTCCAATTTTACGACCTTCACGCTCAGTCTTGTTATAAAGATGCACATGAGCACCTTCTAATGCCAAAACCTCTTCCAATGGTGGATATTGACCAATGATATTGACCATCACCGTTGGACGTACAACTTCTGTTGAACCTAAAGGTAACCCAGCAACCGCTCGGACATGATTTTCAAATTGCGAGCATACAGCACCTTCAATTGACCAGTGCCCCGAGTTATGCACACGTGGCGCCATCTCATTGGCATACAAGCCTTTTTCAGTGACAAACAGCTCCAAAGTCAACACACCCACATAATTCAAATGATTTAAAAGGCGAGTGATATAGTCTTGTGCAACAGGTTGCAAATCTGAACTATTTGGAGCAGGAACGATCGAATGTGAAAGGATACCATTGTGATGATGATTTTCAGCCAATGGCCAAGTTTTTACATCTCCATCAATACCACGTACTGCGATAATTGAAACTTCACGAGAGAAAATAACGAAGCTTTCAGCAATTAACGAACCTGCTGGACCAAGCTCTGTCCAAGCTTGGTCAATTTGATCTTCTGAACGTAATACAAACTGACCTTTACCATCATAACCACCAGTCGCGGTTTTCAGGACAATCGGCAGTCCTAATTCAGCAACTGCAAGCTTGAGACTATCCAGAGAATCTACCGCTTTATATGGCGCAACTGGAATCTCTAACGCATCAAACAACGCTTTTTCTGAAAGGCGATGTTGTGCAATGGCTAAAGCTTGGCGTGGTGGATGTAAGTCCTTATGTTTGGTCAATACATCTACATCAATCAATGGCGTATTTTCAAATTCCAAACTAAATACATCGGCACTTGCAATAAAGTCTTGCAAGCCATTTTCAGCTTTTGTTGAAAATACTTGCCCTAATATCGCAGATGGACAATCTGTATTGGCTTCAAGAAAAGTACATTGAATATTTAACGGTAGCGCAGCTTGCGCCATCATACGGCCGAGTTGACCACCACCAAAAATACCGATGGTTTTATTCATAACCTGTGTCCCGTTTTAAGCTTGACCCGGAATGTTTTTACTAGCCACTTTATCAGTTTGTGCCGCACGGAAATCTGCAACATTTTTTGCGATCTCTGGACGGGTTAAACCTAAAATCTGTGCTGCCATAATCGCGGCATTGGTTGCACCAGCAGGACCTATCGCCAATGTACCTACGGCAATACCAGCAGGCATCTGCACAATAGACAATAACGAATCAACACCATTTAAAATCGAAGACTTCACTGGCACACCAAGCACCGGTAGATCTGTTTTTGCTGCACACATCCCTGGTAGATGCGCTGCGCCACCTGCACCAGCAATAATCACTTGAATACCACGTTCACGTGCTGTTTCAGCATACTCAAATAAGCGATCTGGCGTACGATGCGCAGAAACAACTTCAGCTTCAAAAGGAACACCAAGCTGTTTAAGCATATTGGCAGTGTTTTCGAGAGTTGCCCAATCTGATTGAGAACCCATGATAATTCCAACTAGAGGAGCGTCTTGTACAGCGGCCGCATTCATTGCATATATTCCATAAACCAATGTAAGGAAGTTTAAATACTGGTGATCAGTGTTTAAATGAATATCAAGAAGCTCGCTATTATAGACTGATTTTTCATCTCACGAAAATTTAACAGACGTAGCAATGCAATATTTTTTTAATTTAACCACCTTAAACGCTTGGGTCGAAGGGTAATATCAGGCTTGAGTCCCTAAACAACATAAAAATAGAAAAAGCCAGCCAACCTTTCTCTGTTAAAAAATCATGATGGACGCTTCTAAAATCATCATTATTTTAACTTTGTCTATTGATCTTACTGACTTCTAAAGACAAAAAATACGCATCCCAACAAGCATAATCCTGCCCATAGATAGTCCAACTTAAAAGGCTGTTTAAATAAAAAAATCATAAAAGGAACAAATACCAAGAGTGTGACCACTTCTTGGGTAATTTTCATTTGTCCCAATGACCAACCATGTTGAGCCAAAAGGCGAGTTGCAGGAATCATAAAGCTGTATTCAAGCAGGGCAATCACCCAACCAAATAAGATGGCTTGCCACAAAGGTGCTTCATGGAGGAACTTTAAATGACCATACCAAGCCAAAGTCATAAAACAATTGGAGATAATCAGCAATAAAAGCGGTAGAGATAAAGCCATTTTTAGCTCAACAATGATGTATGCCTCAATAGATTACACTGCATTTTTTTAAAAGTGAAAAACCTTCAATCTCGATCATGCTGACGCGCGTACCAATACACATGATGAGCAAAGAATCTAGATTTGGCATGAAGGGGAGAAAACTCAAGCTCACTTTGAGCTGTTTTTAAAAATTTAAGTAATACTAGACGCTTTTCTTCATCAACGATATTTCTATAAGAAGAATCATTTAAAAATATTTTTTTACCCTGATCAAGATAAAAATGAATGGAAACTTTTGAATTGAATAATAAAGGTGATTTGGTTGAATAATCATAGCTGTAAAAACCTAAAATTTCCTGTTTGGCATATTTTTGTGGCGCTTTTTGATTGAATTGAAGATACATATACTGATCATCAAACCAAATGGTGACATCTTTAGAAAATAGTCGGATTATCCTTGTCGTTGTAGCAAAATAAAGCAAAAACGTTAAGCTTACTGGACCTAAATAAAAACCGTCACCCAACAAAGAATAATAGGCAATGCCATAAATCAACATCATTGGCAAAGCAATCAATAAACTACTGATCGAAGAATAAGGATAAACCTGATTTAAGACGAATTTTTTTGCTGTTCTTTTCCGAGATTTTGACATGTTTGGCAATAATAAAATTTATGCGAGCACCTATATTCAACTGCAAATATGCAGGATTTTATCCGCAAAAGCTATGCTTTAAAATCGTAACAAGAAAAACTATCTTTTCGCTTTAAGCCTTGCTATCGTTGCTCTCAAATCAAATGAATCGGCTACATCACAAGCACAAAGTGATGAGTCTATAAAAGCACTGGAGTTAAAACGAATGCATCTGCATATTTTGGGTATTTGCGGCACCTTTATGGGCTCATTGGCATTATTGGCACGTGATTTAGGTCATAAGGTTACGGGTTCAGATGCAAATGTTTATCCGCCGATGTCAACCCAGCTTGAAAATGCAGGTATCACCTTGATGCAAGGCTATGACCGTAGCCATTTACAGCCCCACCCAGACCTTGTGATTGTTGGTAATGCCATGAAACGTGGTATTGATGCTATTGAATATATGTTGAATGAAGGTTTGCCCTATATTTCAGGACCACAATTTCTTGCTGACCATGTATTACAAGGTAAACATGTCTTAGGTGTTGCAGGCACACATGGTAAAACCACCACCACAACCATGTTGGCATGGGTGTTGGATCAGGCAGGATTAAATCCAGGCTTTTTAATTGGTGGTGTACCTTTAGGTTTTAGTGAAAGTGCACGTTTAGGCGGAGGAAAATACTTCTGTGTAGAAGCAGATGAATACGATTCTGCGTTCTTCGATAAACGTTCTAAATTCGTACACTATCATCCAAAAACTGCAATTTTAAATAATCTTGAATTTGATCATGCCGATATTTTTGATGACTTGGCTGCGATTCAAAAACAATTCCATCATTTAGTCCGCACCATTCCCAGCGAAGGTCGCATTATTGCACCGATCACTGAAACCAATATTGATGAAGTTTTGCAAATGGGGTGTTGGACACCAGTGGTTCGGACTTCATTAGATGCCAACGACAGTGCTGAAGTCTATGCGGAGCAACTTTCTGCGGATGGTTCACATTTTAAAGTCTTACAACACGGCGTAGTCAAAGGCGAAGTTCAATGGAATATGACAGGGCAGCATAGTGTTGCCAATGCCTTAGCAACGATTGCTGCTGCGGAGCACGTAGGGGTCGACATTGCAACGGCTTGTAAAGCCTTATCGAATTTTGGCGGGGTGAAACGCCGTATGGAATTGCTCGATACTGTAAATGGTATTGAGGTATACGATGATTTTGCCCATCATCCAACAGCGATTGATACAACCTTAGAAGGTGCACGCAAACGCTTAGGCGAGCGTAAACTATGGGCAGTCATTGAACCACGTTCAAATACCATGCGTATGGGTAGCCATAAAGACGGGTTGGCGTATTCTGCACGTTTGGCAGATGAAGTCATTTGGTATCAACCTGAAGGCTTGGATTGGGATTTACAGCCCGTGATTGATGCAGCCACAAATAAAGCTGTTGTGGCTCGTACCTTAGATGAGATTATCAATACCATTCGCACTGAGGCAGGCGAGGGCGATGCCGTAGTGATCATGTCGAACGGCGGTTTTGGTGGATTACACCAAAAACTAATTACTGCATTAAAAGCAAAATAAGTTTTCTAGAAACGAAAAAAACCACAAAATTGAACTGAACCCTATAAGTTGGACACAACTTATAGGGTATTTTTATGAAATACAATTTAAAGTTTAAACAAGCAGTCATTGCTTATTATGCTCAAGGCCATTCTAGTTTATCAACAGCCAAGCATTTTTCGATTAGTGATAAGGATGTCTCTAAATGGTTGGCTCAATTCAACTTAGGTGGAATTGATGCAATAAAACCAAAACAGAATAAGACAATTTATACAGCTGAATTTAAATATAAAGTATTAACAACTATGCAGGATGAGCGATTAAGTTTATCTGATACAGCTCTTCGTTTTGGTATTTCTTCCCCGAGTTTGATCAGTGTATGGCGTAAAATCTATCAAACCGATGGTATGCTTGGACTAGAACCAAAGTCTAAAGGAAGAGCACCCATGTCTAAAAATAAACATAAATATATTGTTGATAAACCTGATCATGAAAAAACAACTGCTGAGCTTCAGCATGAACTACTCTATTTACGCGCTGAGAATGCTTACTTAAAAAAGCTCGACGCCTTGCTGAATCCACCCAAAAAGGACAACAAGCAAGGTTGATTGATCAGATGAGTACTGAGTTTGCTTTGCCATTGCTTTTAGATATTGCTGAGTTATCGAGGAGTAGTTTCTACTATCATAAAGCCAAGCTAAATGCCGTAGATAAATATGCAGAGCTCAAGCAACGAATTTGCCAAATTTATGATCAGCATAAAGGTAGATATGGTTATAGACGAATCACTTTAGCCTTGAAGCAACAAGGTCTTCATCATAACCATAAATTGATTGCTAGGTTGATGAGAGGCTTTGGTTTAATTTCATTGATTCGGCGTAAAAAGTACAATGCCTACAAAGGTACATCCAATAAAATAGTCAAAAATAAACTCAAACGTAACTTTGAAGCGAAGCGACCCAATAAGCGTTGGCTGACAGATATAACCGAATTTAAAGTTGCTGATACGAAGTTATATTTATCTCCGATTTTAGACTGCTATAACAATGAGATTGTGAGCTATACACTTTCAAGACGCCCAGTATTTCAACTTGTTAAAGATATGCTTGATCAAGCCATAAGTCATTTACCAAACTCACGAAAACACAAGCTTATGCTTCATTCAGATCAAGGCTGGCATTATCAAATGAGCCAATTTAGGAGTACGCTTAAAGCGAATAAGATTAAGCAAAGTATGAGTAGAAAAGGGAATTGTTGGGACAATGCTTTGATGGAGAGTTTCTTTGGTACATTAAAATCAGAGACGATTTATCTAGAGAAACCAGAAAGCATTGAAGTCTTAGAGCAACAAATTCATGACTACATCCATTACTATAATCATGAGAGAATACAAATTAAACTAAAAGGATTGAGCCCTGTTCAATTCAGAACTCAATCCAGCGTTAACTAAACTGTCCAAGATTTGGGGTTCAGTCCAAATGTGGTTTTTTTCGTTTAATCTGGGGTCGCTGTTTTCTGCAAAGCTTTAAAATCTTTAAGTTTGACCCATCCTTCAACCAAGTCATCTTCTATATGTTGATTTGGATCATTAAATACCACATAGACCCACGCTTGTTTTGCCCGATCTTTATACACTGAATATGCTGTAACATTATCATTTTGAATAACAAAAGTATCATTCATTTTACAAAAGTTTTTAGGCGCTGAATAAAAATATATACGATGTTTCGATTGAGCCACTAATTCCCAACGTGGGTTGATCTCTTGCTCTTTTTGATAAGCGCGTAAGTTTAATTCAAAACAACTTTCTGCATAACTCAGTATAGGGCTGATCAATAATGATAAAGCGATCAGAATTTTTTTTAACATGTTGAAGTATCTAACTCAATTTTAACAGTCCAATCCAGGTAGGACATTAAATGTATGTATATCTATCTATGCTTTGACATCTGCAAAGCTTTTTTCACGTTTAAACATCACGTCCACATATGAACATGTTGGCACAATTTTTAGTTGTTTTTCACGCGCAAATTCAACCAAAGTATCTAATAATTGGCGGGCGATACCCTGACCGCGTAGGGAATCATCAACCCAAGTGTGATTGGCAATAATCTGCTGTTCACCACTCCAAACATAGCTGATTTCAGCAATACGCTGTCCTTGAGGATTATCTAAGAAAAACTCACCCTTATGTTGATTATCGATATGTTGGAATTGCATCTATTATTTCTCATTAATGATTTATGACACAATTCCACTTTAACAAAGCAAACTTAAGATTTCAAAACATCATGTATCGATTGATCTTTATCAAATACAGATTTTGAAAAAGGGCATAGAGGGATAATTTTCACATTTTTTGAACGTGCCATATCCACCACTTGATCCAATAACTTACGTCCCACACTTTGACCACGCAACTCATCTTCTACAAGTGTGTGATCAATAATCAACATATTTTCACCTGCCCATGTATATGCCATTTCAGCCAAATGGTGACCGTCTTCACCAATATAAAACTCACCTTTTTTTCCATCATCTTTGTGTCTAATTTCTAACATTTTATTTACTCTTTATATACATACAAACTTAAAAGCACATTCAAAATGCCATAAGTTTATTGGGTTTATTGTTAAGTTTTGTCCGACAATCCTAATTTTTATGTATCAAAACTTAAGCTTAACTTTATGCAAAAATCAGCCTAAAATTTAGTGCTAATCTTTGAAAATATGATCATGTCCAGTTCCTCTTCCCAAACGCCCACACCCCAATCTGCCCCCAGTGAAACGCAGCAATGGGTCAGTGTAATCAGCCTTGCCTTTGCTGCTTTCATTTTTAATACCACAGAATTTGTACCCGTAGCTTTACTCAGCGATATTGGTAAAAGTTTTAGTATGCAAGCCACGGATGTCGGCATCATGATTACTCTATATGCATGGGTAGTTGCACCGATTTCTTTGCCTATTATGCTCCTCACCAAAAATATCGAAAGACGCTTTTTGCTGATTGGCTTATTTATGGTTTTCGTTGCCAGTCATGCCTTGTCTTATTTTGCATGGAGTTTTGATGTACTGCTTGCCAGCCGAATTGGTATCGCATTTTCGCATGCGCTGTTTTGGTCGATCACTGCCTCGCTAGCCGTTCGTGTCGCCCCCAAAGGTAAGGAGTTTCAAGCTTTAGGTCTATTGGCCACAGGCACAGCGCTGGCGATGGTCTTAGGTATTCCTTTTGGCAGAATGGTGGGAGAATCTTATGGTTGGCGTAATACTTTTGGCTTGATCGCCATTGGCGCAGCTGTTGTCTGTTTAATTTTAGCCAAAACATTACCACGCTTACCGAGTGTCAACTCTGGTTCTTTAAGCAGCTTAAAAGTATTTCTAAAACGCCCTAGTTTGATGATGGTCTTTGCACTCACTGTGATTGTGATTACAGCACAGTTTACGGCTTATAGTTATATCGAACCTTTTGCCTTAAATGTTGCACATTTTAGCTCAACACAAACCACAACCTTATTACTCATCTATGGCGCAGCAGGCTTTTTTGGCTCCTATTTATTTGGAAAATTTGCTAAAAAATATCCAAAATTGCCAATCCCACTCAGCAGTCTGATACTGGCGATTTCTATGCTGTTATTGACCACATTAAGCATCGATTTTGTCAGTTTCAGTGTGTTAAGTTTGTTCTGGGGAATGGCAATTATTTGCTTTAGTTTAGCTCAACAAGCCAAAGCATTAAATTTAGCTTCTGATGCAACAGATGTGGCGATGGCCATTTATTCTGGGCTTTACAATGTCGGTATCGGTGGCGGGGCACTACTCGGAGGTCTAGTTACTGCCAGTTATGGGCTCAATCATATTGGTGTGGTTGGCGGTATCATTGCTGTATTGGGTACGCTGCTCGCTTTAGTGCTGGTACAACGTAAAGATTTTATTCAAAAAGCTTAAATTTACAAATTTTAAAGTGACATCTCGACTCAATAACTTTAATTTAATCAAAGTTATCTAGTCATTATATGATGATCAATGCAAACTTTCTTTTTCATTAGATTATTCACCACCACACTGCATCGGCAGTGTGGTTTTTTGCATTTAAAATAAATTGTAAAACCAACCCTGCCAAATGTGCGGGGTTATTTTTTGGCTCCGTGATTAGGCACATTGTTACGGAGAAACTCATGTCAGACCCTCAAAACAAACAAGCCTTGATTGTAGTGGATATGCAAAATGGTTTGTTTCGCGCTCCACAGCCTCCATTTGAAGCTCATCAATTATTGCAAAATATCAATCAACTCATTGAATATGCTCATCTAAAGGACATTCCCGTGTTTGCAATCCGTCATGTGGGTGGTGCTGATACTGCTATGGCACCTCATAGTCTAATAACTCAATTAATTACAGAATTAAATATTGATCATGATGTTGATCATGTATTGGAAAAAACTCGCCCAAATTGTTTTTTTCAAACTGATTTAGAACAACGATTGAAGTCATTGAATATACAAGAGCTGATTGTTTGCGGTTTAAAAACTGAATTTTGTATAGATAGCACTTGTCGTGCAGGAAAAGATTTAGGATTTAAGGTGCAATTGATTTCCGATGCACACAGTACTGTAGATTCAGCCGTACTCAATGCGCAGCTGATTATTCAACACCATCATCAAACACTCAGTCAGGCTTTTGCGCAGTTAAAAACCTGCGCTGAATTTTGTACATAATTTAAGCTACATAAAAATACATTCAATATTTGCACATTTTAAATAAATGTGCGATTCTCTGCGCATATAAAGAAATTTTTATTTCTTACACAGTTTATTGAACAAGGGGAGTAGCCTCCTCCAATCAGAATATCGTCATTACGCTTTGAAAAGCCGGTATCTGAGCATTTTAGTCATGTTATAAACGCTAAAATGTAGGCAAGACCTTGATCATGTTGATACAGATGTTTAATCATCTGGCAACAGGTCAAGGTTTTTTTATGCCTGATTGCCAGATTCGGAGAATTTTATGGAATCTATAGGCAATCCATGGCTGTATTTAGCGTTCTTCGCTATCGTCATCGTGATGTTACTGATTGACTTTTTAGGCTTTAAGCAAAAAGAAGGTCAAGACGTTAAAATTAAAACTGCTGCCTACTGGAGTATTGCGTGGGTCAGTGTCGCTGCTTTATTTGGTGGCGGTTTATGGCTGTATTTACAGCAAACTGCGGGTGTTGCCATAGCCAATACGAAAACCATGGAATACTTTGCAGGCTATCTCTTAGAAAAATCCTTAGCAATTGACAACGTTTTTGTTTGGTTAATGATTTTTGCTGCATTTGCGATTCCACAAGGCTTACAGCGTAAAATTTTACTCTATGGTGTATTAGGCGCAATTATTTTACGTACTCTATTTATCTTTATTGGTGCTTGGTTCGTTCAAGAGTTCTCTTGGGTTCTCTATATCTTTGGTGCTTTCCTCGTTTATACAGGATTCAAATTCCTGAAAGGTCAAGATGAGGAAGAAACCAATATCGAAGATATGGCGATTCTAAAATGGCTACGTAAACACATGCGCATTACACCTAAACTGGAAGGCGCTAAATTCTTTGTCCGTCAAAATGGTGTACTTTGGGCAACGCCGTTATTTCTAGTATTAATTTTAGTTGAAGCATCTGATGTGATCTTTGCTGTCGATTCAATTCCAGCTATTTTTGCGGTCACCAGTGATCCTTTTATTGTACTCACGGCGAACTTAATGGCAATTTTAGGCTTGCGTGCGATGTTCTTTTTATTGTCTGGTGCTGCGTCAAAGATGCACTATTTACCTTACGGTTTAGGAATTATCTTACTGTTCATTGGTTTTAAAATGTTAATGTTGGATGTATTCCATATGCCAATTTGGATTTCTTTAGGGTTCATTGTTATTGTATTGACCATTACCGCTTGGCTGTCGATCCGCCATAACAAAAAGCATCAGGAAACCCGTTTATAAAACTAAACCAAGCCTTCCACTCGGAGGGCTTTTTTATCAGGACATCCTAAGCAAGGAATGCGTTTTAAATACCACTTGATCATGGGATGCTTTGGAATATTGAATTCATTCTTTACTGAGCTATTCCTGATCTCTAAATGGTTGATCGACAATCACCAATTTGTCCCATCTCTGCAAAAAACGCTTAGACTCGATTCGTTGTACAAAGGTGGCATAACTGACTAAACGAGCATTCCATCTTAACTTTAACTCAAATAAATCATTGAGTCCAAAAGGCGCAATCCATTCTAATTGACCAGACTGTTGTAGACGAACAGCTATTGCAGTTGAGGTTTCAACCCAAACAGATAAAGCATCAAATAATGAAGAATATTGACTAATCGCATTCCCATCATCGGTTTTGTACCATAGATGAACATAGGCTTGATTGACCACATCCCAATCATTGCTTGGGAATTTTTGTTTTAATTCTTGGCTTAAACGCCGTTCTTCACCCCCTAATTGATCTTTTAAATCATAAAAAATCACATCAATCTCGGTGTCATCAAGACAATAAACCTGATCGTGTAAATTAGACCATACCATATTGCGAATGACCCCTGCACTCAAATAGGCATCTGCATGTAGTTCTCGCAAATACTGTAACCTCATCATCAGTTGAGGGGAGCTATAAATCATCTGTTCAAGCTGTTTTGTATAGTTCATGGCTCTTTTTATTCAACGCTATTTCGCAATCATTCAATGTCTAAATGGTTTGAATATCGATTTATTTTCAGACGATTATCCAGATAAAAAACAATTTTATAAATCACAGACTGTACATTCAACATACATCCTCATATCATACAGCGCATAAAACAATTTCTTTTTATCATGTTATAAAGCAAATAGATAAAAATACTCGATGATCTAAGGCTAATCATGCGTTCAAAAAAAATCAGTCTGGTTGTAGTCCCTCTTTTAATTACAGCATGCAGTAGCAATAACAAACCCCTTGTTCAAGATGTTTATAATAGCCAATATGACTGTTCATATGACTGGAACACTGATCTCTGTGAAGAGGAAACAGCAACAAGTTCTTCTGGTAGTCATTCTTCTGGTGGATACTATGCTGGCTCTCGCTTTATTGGCCCACAATATTATGAAGGCAATCGCAAAGTAAATTATTTAGGACGTAAAGTTGAACCTTCGACAAATCTAAGTGTTGGACAACCGCAGGTTTCTCAAGTCACCAAAAGTAATAGCAAATCTTCGCCTGTGCGTGGAGGCTTTGGGCGCAGTGGGTTCTCTTTTGGTGGTTAGACATCTTATACGCAATCTTATGATTTAGAATATTATGAAAAGAAAATGCTTCCAAGCTCGTCCCAACTGGCAACAAGAACACGAAAAAATTGGTTTTGATTATTACAACTTACCTTCTCTGGATGGTTCCATTTACTGGTCTGAAGGGGTTGCTTATGAATTTACCCTAAAGCAAATTGAGCAACTTGAAGATGCCTCGAATGAATTACACCAGATGTGCATGCAAGTGGCAGGAGAAATCATTCAAAAAGGTGATTATCCTGATTATTTTCAAATTCCACAGGCTGCAATCCCACTCATTGAACATTCATGGCACAACCATGCACCCATGCTCTATGGTCGATTTGACTTTGCCTATGATGGTCGTCAAATCAAAATGCTGGAATACAATGCAGACACACCCACGGGGTTACTCGAAGCCTCAGTTGCTCAGTGGCATTGGATTGAACAAGTGGAAAATATTCCGCATCGTGATCAATTCAACAGTATTCACGAAGATCTGATTAATCGCTGGAAAACGATTTTTCCACGAGGTTCGCATATTCATTTCGCTGCTTGCCAAGAAGCCGGACGTGAAGATTGGGGAAATCTCGAATATTTAATGGATACGGCGTTCCAAGCAGGACATCGTGTGTCCGAACTTTCGATGGAAAATATCGGATGGGATGGACAAAACTTTGTGGATTTGAATGATCAATCGATTGATCAGCTATTTAAACTTTACCCTTGGGAATGGGTCTGGGAAGAAAACTTTTCTCAATATTTAAAACCCTCCACCCAATGGGTCGAGCCATGTTGGAAAATGTTGCTGTCAAATAAAGCAATTTTGGTAGAACTTTGGAAAAAGTTTCCAAACCATCCTTATTTACTTGAATCCCATGCCTTCGATACCAATGTTTCATTACAAGGCAAATGGGTGAAAAAGCCTATTCTCGCCCGAGAAGGCGCAAATATCCGTGTAGTAGAAGATAATATTGATCAGGGCGCTGCTTCAGGAAGCTTCTACTTTGATGATTATGATAAATACGGTTATATTGCGCAAAAATGGGTCAATACCCCATTGTATGACGGTAAACTTCCAACACTGGGTTTATGGATGGTTGGACATACTTGTGCAGGTATGTCGATTCGAGAAGATGAATTTGACATTATTGGGAATGATGCACATTTTGCAGCCCATTATTTTCTAGAGTAATTTTAAACAGACCAATATTCAGTACAACACTGTCATTATTTTGGCGATTAAACATTTAAAAATCTCTAAATATCATATCCACTATTTAAACTAAGGGGTTTATCCAGTGAGATAAATCCCTTTTATGACTCTGCTTATTGTTAAATTGTATGATCCGCAACACGTTTCATGTATTGATTTAAGCGGGTAAAAAACACAATCTGCAAAAAAATCGTAAAGGCAGAAACACACCACTCATACCACATTTCAAAAGCAGTATTTTCAAGATCAAAAAATTGATAAATGCCGAGCAGAATCAAACCAAAAGCAATTCCCGCAACAGTGGTCTGCAACAAAATAGGGAATGAGAGTGCCGTGACACGATTCATAAAATGCACGCCCTCATCACCACCGTTTGCAGCATAGCAACGTTGAATGCCAACAAACATAATGATCAGCGTCAATATGCCTTCTAAACCAATCACACGAGCATCATAATAAGGTGAAAACATACCATAGTAATAAACTGCACTGACCACTAAAGCAGCGATCAAATAATAATTTTTATAATGGCGTTTTTCTAAAGTATCTTCTGCTAGTTCATGCGCCAAAGCTTTGGTATTCCAAAAATACATAAATATTATTTTCTCTTATTTCCATCATTTGCCGACACTGTACCTATTCTTAGATTAAAGATAAAGTCACAAACTCAAATATTCGTGTAATGCTTTTGATTTTTTCACAATCTTCAACATCAATTACATTTTTGAGCACACAAGAAAATAAAACTGCTTACAGCAGCTTAAATAAATTTCAGGTACAATCAATCGAAAAAAGGATAAATTGCAGGTTTTACATGTCTTCTGTTGTGCAGAAAACGGCGATTCGCGGACGTTTTCTTGATATTCAAAATACCGTTTCCCAAGCCACTCAAATTTTAGATCAAACGCGTTATATTGAAGATGGGTTATTGATTACTGAACAAGGTAAAATTATCTGGTTTGGTGATTGGGAAGCAGGGCAGTCGCAATTAAGTAATGATATGAGCGTTGATCATTATCCTGAACAGTTGATTGTACCTGGTTTTATCGACACTCATATTCATTTTCCACAAACAGAAATGGTGGGTGCCTATGGCGAACAATTATTAGAATGGCTCAATACCTATACCTTTCCAACAGAAATTCAATTTGCAGATAAAAACTACGCAGATAAAATCGCACAGTTTTTTGTTCATGAATTACTAAAAAATGGCACAACAACAGCACTGGTTTTCTGTACAGTACATCCGCAATCTGTGGATGCTTTATTTGAAGCTGCAGAACGTCATCAAATGCGCTTAATTGCGGGTAAGGTGATGATGGATCGTCATGCACCAGAAGAGCTGACTGATACGGCTGAAAGTGCTTATCTCGACTCAAAAGCACTGATTGAAAAATGGCATGGCAAAGGTCGTAATCTTTATGCCATTACGCCACGCTTTGCACCAACCTCTACACCAGAACAGTTGGCAAAAGCAGGGCAATTAAAAGCAGAATATCCTGATGTTTATGTCCATACGCATTTAAGTGAAAATAAAAACGAAATTACTTGGGTCAAAGAATTATTTCCAGAACAACAGGGATATTTAGATGTTTATCATCATTATGGGTTAACAGGGGTGCGTTCTGTTTTCGCCCATTGTGTTCATTTAGAAGAACACGAATGGGATTGTATGCATGCAACTGATTCTGCGATCGCATTCTGTCCAACCTCCAACTTATTCTTGGGCAGTGGTTTATTTCCATTAAAAAAATCTTGGGAAAAACAAGTCAAAGTTGGTCTTGGAACTGATGTAGGCGCAGGCACCGCATTTTGCCACTTACAAACACTTAACGAAGCCTACAAAGTTCAGCAACTACAAGGCGATAAACTTTCAGCCCTGGAATCGCTTTATCATGCAACGCTTGGTGGTGCTAAAGCGCTGCATTTAGATGATCGATTGGGCAATTTCAATGTAGGCAAAGAAGCTGACTTTGTCGTGCTGAATTTAAAAGCAACCGCATTACAGCAATTGCGTCAAGAGCGAGCAAAAAATATTGAAGATGCATTATTCGCCTTATTCACTATGGGGGATGACCGTAATATTCAAGCCACCTATATTTATGGACAAAAAGCCTATGCACAAGTCTGAAAAAAATCCTAAATCATCACCCTCCAAGAAAAAACTTCTTTTGATAGGTGGTGTTTTTATCGTATGTGCGCTGTTGTTAAAACAAGATGCGCACTAGATATTTAGCTTCAAATTTCGGCATTTACATTTTCAAATCGTAAAAAGGATGCATCTGAACCTGATATGTTTTAAAATTATGCCATCTTTTAGGGTGTTGCTAGTCAACACCTTTTTTAATTTTAGAATTTGATGTTTAAGTTTTAGGTATTTCCCATGACTGTTGAAATGAAAGTAATGATTTCTGCTGAAGAAATTCATGCAAAAGTTCAAGAACTTGGTAAAAAAATTGATGCGCATTATGCCAGTAGTGATAAAGAATTGGTTTTAATTGGCTTATTGCGTGGTTCAGTGATTTTTATGGCAGATTTATGCCGTGCCATTACTAAAACTCACGAGCTCGATTTTATGACGGTTTCAAGCTATGGTGGCAATACAACATCCTCTCGTGATGTCAGAATCCTAAAAGATCTAGACGGAGAAATTCGTGGAAAAGACATCTTGGTGGTAGAAGATATTATTGATTCAGGCAATACCTTGAGCAAAGTTTTAGAAATATTAAGTACTCGTCAACCGAATTCAATTGAACTGTGTACTTTAGTCAGCAAACCTTCTCGCCGTGAAATCGACTTAGACGTGAAATTTCTAGGCTTTGAAGTAGAAGATAAGTTTATTGTGGGTTATGGCTTAGATTATGATCAAAAATATCGCCATATTCCATTTATTGGAGAAATTGGTCTATAAGATCATCTTCGGTAAACCCATTTTACCTAAACTGATTTAAGCGACCACGGTCGCTTTTTTTATGGCTTCCCCCAGCAACCGTCGAACAAAAATGCAACAACTTGTAGCAAATCCAACCTTTTACTTCCTTTAAAAATATTTGAATATTAAATTAATTCGATGCAGTAACTCACGACAAAATAAAGAAAAAGGAGAAAGATTATGATGTCATTGATTAGTGCAATTGTGATTGGTTTTATTGCAGGTCTGATTGCTCGAGCAATCCATCCTGGTGATGATAAAGCAGGTTTTATTGTAACCACAGCGCTGGGGATCGTAGGTTCATTGGTTGCAACCTACGGCGGTCAATTATTAGGACTTTACCCTAAAGGTGCATCTGCCGGTTTTATTGCCTCTGTGGTGGGTGCAATTATCGTGTTATTTATTTACAACATGATTGCCAAACGAAGTTAAAATTTTGTATTTAGAAAAGCACCCATTCAGGGTGCTTTTTTTCTAAGTGCTTATGAAATTATCGTTTTATAATCCAAATTTGTTCCATAACTTCTCAATTTCTTCAGCAGGGTAGGCACCCATTGCTTTATAGCCATTTGAGAAAATAATTGCTGGTGTACCGTGTAGCGCTAATTTTTTACCTAATTCTAAATTACGCTCAATCGGTGTTGGACAATTTGCTGGTGCAGTGGGTTTTACCCCATTTTGAATCAAATTTTTCCATGCATATTCACGATTTGCCGAACACCATACTTGCTTTGCAGGCAAAATAGATTGTGCTTTGATCGGATAGATAAAAGTATAAATCGTCACATCATTGAGTTTAGCTAGATTCCCTTCAAGCGTTTTGCAATATGGGCAATTTGGGTCAGAAAAGATGGCTAGCTGGCGTTTTCCATTCCCCCTGACTGTTTTTACTGCATCATTGAAAGGAAGACTTTTAAAATCAACTGTATTTTTTTCAACAACGAGATCTTTGGTTAAATTATGTTGATCTTTTAAACGAATCATAGAACCAACAAATATATGTTGAACATCTTCATTGATATACACGATTTGATTATCTAACGTACCACTATACAGACCTTGCATTTCAGTCGTCTGTAAATGCTCAATTTTGACATTGGGATAGTTTTTGCTGAGTTTTGCTTTCGCAGTTTCAATACTGGCAAAACTACTCCCACAAAAAGCAAAACTTAAACTCAACGCAATGATGTGCTTTAACATAAATCAAAAATTCAGAATATATTGTCAGTTATTAAAACACAGTTGCCTTGTGAGCTTGTTTGAAAACTGTGATTAAACCAACTTGAGTAAAATATGCTCGACTCAAATCCAGAGTTATAATAAAGGGATAAATTTAAATTATGGTGATGAAGTTTCACGTGGAACCCAGCTAAAAATCGCAGTTTGATTAATTTCAACGGAAATATGAACCAATTCGTTGTGGATTGATAATGCTTTACGAATTTGATCTGCATTTAAATTTTGATCAGATATTTCAAGTGCCAAAATGACTGAAAACTTGGCTTTGCCCACCTTCCAGACATGGAGATCAGTTATTTTGGCGTTTACTTTAAGACCTGTAATGACTTCACGGATTTCATCCACTACAACATGATCCATTTCAGCATCCAGTAAAGTTTTGCCTGTTTCTTTAATAAGACCAAATGACCAACGTCCAACTAAAATTGCGCCCACAATACCCAAAGTCGCATCCAAAAAATCCCAACCAAAATATTTACCTGCAAATAATGCAATAATTGCCAAAACAGAGGTCAGTGCATCTGCTACTACATGAAGAAAAGCCGCTTTTTGATTTAAATCATGTCCATGATGTTCATCATGATCATGTGAATGATGGTGATGGTGATGGTGATGGTGATGGTGATCATGCAGTAACCATGCACAGATTAAATTGACCAATAAACCTAAAATAGCAATTAGAATCGCTTCATTATAATGAATCTGAACAGGATGAAATAAACATTCAATCGATTGAAAAGCCATAAATAAAGCGACAACCATCAGTAAAATTGCACTGCTATAACCTGCTAAAATCTCTATTTTCCATGTACCAAAACTAAAACGAAAATCCTGCGCATAATAGCGCGCGGCTCGATAAGCAGCATAAGCCAAACCGAGCGCCAGCATATGTGAACTCATATGCCAACCATCAGCAAGCAATGCCATCGAATTAAAAATCCAGCCTCCCAGAATTTCAAACAGCATCATCAAACCTGTCAAAATGGTTGCCCATAAAATTTTCTTTTGTGCCAATGGATTACCTTCATCAAACTGATGAGTGTGTTCACGTTGTATAGTTTTAAATTGCATGTGGGCATGATCCTATATACTCCCCATGAGTATATTATTTTATTTTTAAATATACTATAAGGGAGTATATTTTTAGCGGATCAGTTTATGAGTCATGTCCATCAAGATAAAAAAGTCCTTAACCGTGTCAAACGTTTAAAAGGACAGCTGAATGCCATTGAAGAGGCATTGAATGATCAAAGTACTTCATGTATTTCGGTTCTCCAACAAGTCGCAGCAGTGAAAGGAGCCGTCAATGGTTTAATGAATGAATTAATTGAGCAACATCTCACTGAACATGTGATTCAAGACCCTGAAGCTGTTGATGCAAATGAGTTACAAGAATTTTTAAAATTGCTTAAACGTTATTCATAAAATAAGCTCAATACAGGTGATTAGATAAAGTCTTAAAGTTTTAATTGACCCCCTACTGATTAAGTTCTAAGCTTTTCGGTATATGCGATTTCTTCGTTGCCGATCTTAATACTTATCTTCGGCATTTATCCGCAAGATTATTTGCACTTTAAGTCCTAGATCTATGAATCAGCAATCATGGCGTCCATTTCTCATGGTCAGTCTTGCCTTATGTATTGGCACCATCGGTACTGCACTTGCGAGTCCGTTATATCCAATCTATCAACAGCTTTGGCACCTGCTCCCGAGCCAAATCACTTATATCTTTGTTGCATATATGTTTGGTTGTTTAACTACATTGCTGTTTTTAGGGCGTATGAGCAATAGCTTTGGCTTTATTCGTACCTTACAGATCGGCTTATTCTTCGCTATTATTGGTCTGAGCCTCTCAGTTTTTGCCTCGAATCGTTATTATCTGGGTTTAGGTCGTTTCATTATCGGAATCGCATCTGGCTTAATCAGCACCTCGGCAATGCTAGGATTAATCTATACTATCCCAGATTCACACAAACAAAGTGCAGCACAATTAAGTTCAATTATTACCGTGATTGGTTTTGGGTTGGGACCTTTTATTGGTGGTGCAATTGCTCAATTTTCAGATCAACCACTAATCACACCTTATTTACCTGTCATTGTCGCAGCGCTGCTGAGTTTATTCAGTTTATTTCGCATTAAAACTGTTCAATTTGAAAAACAATCTTTTTCTATTGCACCTCATTTACAATTACCAGAGACACAATATAAAGGCTTATTTTACATCACCAGTTTTAGTGCGTTTTGTGCTTTCGGATCATTCAGTTTATTTGCCTCTTTAGCGCCCTCGTTTATACGTGAAGTTATTCCGTGGCATGGTCCTTTGGTCAGTGGCGCAACCATTACCAGTATTTTAATGGTTTCTGCGATTGCTCAATTCGCTGCCAAATCAATGAATATGCACAGAGCCCTAAATATCGGACTAATTTTATTAATCAGTAGTTATTTGATTTTGTCTGTCTGTATGTTGATGCATTGGAGTTTTTTATTCTTTATCAGTGTGATTTTGGTTGGCATGGGACATGGGCTCAGTTTATTGAGTGCTTTTGCATTGATTCATCAAATGACCCAAATCGAAAATCGTGCCGCTGTGGTTTCAACATATTTGTTTATTGCTTATTTTGGTACGATTGTGCCAATTATTTCCGCAGGATACTTATCCGATCATTTTGGTTTAATGATCGGTGTTTTAGGCTTTTGTGCAGGAGTCGGCACATTATGCTGTTACTTATTGATTCAACATTTAAAAAACAAATACCGCTTAAAAATAGGTGCTTAGCACCTATTTTTAAATCAGTTATGGAACAATATCTATTTTAACCACTTCAATATCTGTTGGTTTGTAGCGATGCGTGTCGACTTCACCCACGATTTTTACTTTGGTGCCAGGCTTTAATTTTTTTAAATCAATCAGATCATCATCCACTTCGATTCCAATGGTTCCTGTACTGTCTTTTAATTCATAATGTTCATGCTTAATTTGACGCACAATCGAACCGGTTAAAGTTACCGCAGTTTCGTCACTGGCACGTAATGCTTGTTCAATGGTGATATTATTTTTCGCTGCTTCTTGAATAATCACATGATCTGCCTTACCCGCCCAGACATTTGAAGTGATCACGAATACTGCGAGGGAAAGCAATAAAGGAGACTTTTTCATAATACACCCTTTTGAATATGTTATTGATCTTACAGTAAACAATTCAAACTCAGATGTAAAATCAGCTTACAAAAGCACAACTTTTCATCAAAAAAGCTGACACTTGGTCAGCGTTCATGTTCACTATTTTAAGCTTATTTACCAATACAGAACGATCCAAAGATAACTCCCAAGAGATCATCAGCACTAAAATCACCTGTGATTTCACCCAAAGCGTTTTGGGCAAGTCGTAGTGATTCCGCAACCAACTCTCCTGCATGATAAACCACAAGTTGCTCATGTGCCTCTGCCAAATAGCGCTGTGTGCGCTTCATTGCGTCTAAATGGCGTGTTCGAGCAATAAAGGTATCTTCCTCAGGCTGAAAGCCTGCATGCGCTGTAATCGCATCTATGAGTACTTGCACGCCCACATCCTGTTTGGCTGAAACGGTGATATGGCGAAAACCTTGCAAATCATTTAATTCAGCAGATTGATCGGTGAGATCACATTTATTTCCAATCAGTATTAAACGCTTGTAATCTAAGTGGTTTTCAAAGTAATTTTGTGCAAGTTCTAAAGGATTTTCACCTTGGCTCAAGTCATAAACCAAGAGCAATAAATCGGCTTGCTCAATCTCTTTAATTGCACGACGAATGCCTTCTTTCTCGACCACATCGCCTGTTTCACGTAAACCTGCAGTGTCGGTTAAAGTGATCGGTAAGCCATTTAAACTAATTTTCTCATGCAACACATCACGTGTAGTTCCAGCAATATCCGTCACAATAGCACGATCATTACCCGCCAAGGCATTAAGTAATGAAGATTTACCTGCATTAGGTTTCCCAGCAATCACCACTTGCAGACCTTCACGTAGTAATTGACCTTGACGAGCTGATTGTTGTACCGCAGCAACCGAAGTTTGAACCTCTTCTAACAAACTCAGTATTTTCCCATCCGCCAAAAAGTCAATTTCTTCCTCTGGAAAATCAATTGCAGCTTCAACATGCAAGCGTAGATGGATCAGTTTCTCCAACACGGTATTTACTTTATTGGAAAATACACCTTGTAGGGAACGTACTGCAGAACGTGCTGCAGCTTGTGAGGTTGCATCAATCAAGTCAGCAATCGCTTCAGCTTGTACCAAATCCATTTTGCCATTTTCAAAGGCACGCATGGAAAACTCACCAGCTTTGGCTGCAGTGGCACCAAGCTCCAATAAACGTGTCAGTAGCGCATTTTGAATCACTGGTCCGCCATGTCCCTGTAACTCAACCACATCTTCACCCGTAAAGGAATTTGGATTGGGAAAACAAATGGCTAAGCCTTCATCTAAGACTTCACCTTGATCGTCAAAAAATTGACGAAAACCAGCAAAACGTGCTTTGGGAAGATCTTTTTGTGTCAAAGCTTGCGCAATACTGTAAGCCTTTGGTCCAGAAAGACGAATCACACCTACACCACCACGTCCTGGTGGCGTCGCAATTGCGGCAATTGTGGTTTGGTTTACAGTGTTCGTCATCTAAATTTACTCAAACTTTGACAATAAAAAATCCGCCTAAGATTACCATCTTAAGCGGATTTTTTCAGCTATTGCTTAATCGTTAAAGATTAAACAACTTCATTTTCAACTTTGGCTTTTGCAACATTTTTATTGATAAACCACTGTTGCAGAATCGTGATCGAGTTGTTCACAATCCAGTATAAAACCAAGCCAGCAGGGAAGAACAGCATAAATACTGTAAACATGATTGGCATGATTTTGAAAACTTTCGCCTGCATAGGGTCAGTCGGTTGTGGGTTCAATGATTGTTGAACAAACATCGTAACACCCATGATCAATGGAAGGATAAACCAAGGATCCATTGCAGACAAATCTTGAATCCACAGCATCCACGGTGCATGGCGAAGTTCTACAGACTCCATCAATACCCAGTACAATGCTAAGAAGATTGGCATTTGTAAAAGTAATGGTAAACAACCCGCCAAAGGATTGACTTGCTCACGTTTGTAAAGTGCCATCATTTCTTGAGAGAAACGCATACGGTCTTCACCAAACTCTTCTTTCATGCGTTGCATTTCTGGTGCAATCACACGCATTTTCGCCATAGAACGATAGCTCTTAGACGACAACGGCCAAAGAATAAGTTTAACCAATACAGTCAATAGAATGATTGACCAACCCCAGTTACCCACAAGGTTATGGAAGAACTGTAAACCTGCAAATAATAATTTGGCAATTGGCCATAACCAACCATAGTCTACAGTTTGGTTTAAACCTACCGCTAAATCTTTCAATTCAGACTGGACTTTTGGACCAGAGTAGAAAGTTGCATCAATGCTCATGGCTTTACCCGCTGGAACATTAATGGTTGGTGAAGTAAATCCAATGATGTTCATACCATCAGCAGATTTACGTGATTCCAATTTTGCCGTGTATTGCTGACCACCAAAGTGACCTGGCATCCAAGCACTTACGAAATAATGCTGAACGATCGCAACCCAGCCACCTTTTGCTTCAGTGTTGAGTTTTTCATCGGTAAAATTCGCAAATTTTAGCTTGTTATAATGCTCATCTGGTGTACCCCAAGCGCCACCCAAATAGGTTCCAAGTGTGAAAATACCTTGAGAGGTTTTTCCTGGATCATCTGAGTTATCACGCTTAATTTGACCAAACATTTGTCCTTGCCAATTTTGCGTACTACGGTTTACAACCTGATAGCTGACATCAATTGGGTATTGACCTTGTTTGAAACTAAACGTTTTGATGATTTCAACACCATCCGCTGTTTTAAATACCATCGGAACAGTTAAGACTTGAGAAGATTTACCTTCTTTGTCTTGTGCGGTTTTAGCATCAGCAAGGGTATAAGCACTTTTTTCAAACGCATAGCTTGGACGATCTGGTTTACTGTCTGGACCGTTCAATCCAATTAAACCAGATTGCGCAACATAGGTACGTTTTGCATCACTTTCAAGCATAACAAAAGGCTGATCACTGTCTTTGCTCTTGTCATGATTCAGTAATTCAATACGAACAATATCACCACCTTTTGGACTAATCCAAAGATGATAAAGATCAGTTTGTACTGAAATCAATTGTTGATTTGCTGTGGCTGGCGCAGCTGTATTTTGTTGTGCAGCAGCTATATTTGCTTGTGGAACATCGCTAGAAGCCGCAGTTGCTTGACCTTTTGGCAAATCGGCAGAGACATCATGCGCGACAACAGCCTGCGGAGTCGCAGCTTTTGTTGCATCATGACCATAGTCTTTTTGCCAAGCCAAAATGAGCAAATATGCGGTGACTAACATGGCCCCAAGGATTGCAAACCTGGCCCATTGTTGCATATCTATTACCCCAAGTGGTTAGAGTGATTTTGGTTCAATAAACGTTCACGCAAGGGTACAGGAACATGAAGCGTTTGAGAATCTATTTGCTGAAACGAAATAAAACGAATTGTTTTTTTTGGCACGGGATCATAACCATACCCGCCCCAAGGATGACAACGGCACACGCGTTTTGCAGCTAACCAGCTGCCTTTCATTGCGCCGTGCGTATGGATTGCTTCTAACGAATATTGAGAACAAGTCGGAATATAACGACAACGAGGTCCAATGAGAGGACTAATCGCAATTTGATAGAAACGAATCAACCAATGCAATAAACGAATCATTGGTTTCCTCTATTTTTGAGGGGAAGATTGAGCTATTTTATGGTGCTTTTTAACGATGCGTTGCAATTTTAACCAAGCAAATTGTAACTGCTGAAAAAGTTCAGCATTGGGTACGGCTTCTATGCCGACTTTAGGCATCACCACAATATCCAACAGATCAATATTTTGCTGGTTTAAGCGAAAACTTTCACGCGTTAAACGTTTTATTCGATTTCTTTCGTGCGCACGGCGCACTTTTTTCTTAGCAACAACGATACCCAAACGGCTTTTAGGCTGTTCAGTCACTTTTGCTAAGAATATAAAATGGGGTTGATGCACTTTAAAAAGCGCACCATCAAATACACCTTTGTAATCTGCAGCGCAGTGGATTCTCACCGCTGGGCTGAAACTATAAAGAGACATAACACCCAAGTCGTGTATTAACTGTTTAACGAATTAAACAGTTAAGCTGTGACGACCTTTTGCACGACGGCGAGCTAATACTTGACGACCAGCCTTAGTAGCCATACGAGCACGGAAACCATGAACGCGCTTACGCTTTAATTCAGATGGTTGGAATGTACGTTTCATATCGAAACTCCAAAATTGATCTTTCTAAAGGTTCGCGATTGTATTGTGCATTCTTTATGCTGTCAATGAATATACACATATCTCTTCTATATTCGATCATATTTGTTGCATTTTTACCCACATGAAATTTTAACTGTCTTTTGAGCTATAAAATCAACAAAAAAAGTATTCACAACATAACTTATTATTTTATAGTATAAATAAGAGTTACCAACAGATATATCCTCAAAGTTATCCATAACCTCATCTAGATTTAAATTCGTTTCCATGTTTTTAAATTTAAAAACCTGCTAATTTTGAATTTAAATTCATAACTTGGAGGTTATCCACAAAAAACTCGGTTCTTATAAATAAATTCAAATTTAAAATTTAAATTTATTATTATTAGTGTCGGTTATTTCTGTGGAAAACAGCTTTTTTACATTAAATAATAAAGATTTAAGCTGTGGGTATCTGTGTTTTTATTAATTTGATGGATTGTGGATAAGTTTATGTGATAATTTATCCACAGCATGTGGAAAACCTTATCCACAAGTGCTTTGAATTTAAATTTATTTACAGAAAGTTGCTTTTTTGAGCGAATTTACTTGAATTGTTCATGACAGATGTGGGTAACTTGGTTAGAATGGCGACCCCTTTATCCATAGGGTAGGGGGAATGTTGTGTTTTTTGAATTTAAAATGGAATAGAGGGGTTTCAC